>NZ_CP033920.1:602500-5459074 GCF_003815695.1 Chryseobacterium carnipullorum
TTTCGCTCGCCGCTACTTACGGAATCTCTTCGATTTCTTTTCCTCAGGGTACTTAGATGTTTCAGTTCTCCTGGTTTGCTCTCTAATTAATTAGAGTGACATGTCTTCAACATGCCGGGTTGCCCCATTCGGACATCTGCGGATCAATTCGTGTGTGCCAATCCCCGCAGCTTTTCGCAGCTTACCGCGTCCTTCTTCGCCTCTGAAAGCCTAGGCATCCGCCATACGCCCTTAACGATTTCTTTCCTATTTTTGGTTACTCAAGCGCTTATATGCGCTCGGTTTTTTCTTTGTGATATTTTTACCGTTAATGTCAATGATCTTAATGTCTTTTCTTCTGTCTGATGAACGAATATTGTTTTTTGGCTCTATCCGTAACTTTTAAATCAAACTTCCAAAACTGTGGAGAATAAGGGAGTCGAACCCTTGACCTCCTGCGTGCAAGGCAGGCGCTCTAGCCAGCTGAGCTAATTCCCCCTCTAGTAGACTAAGAGAGTCAAGATGCTAGATTAAAGATTTACATCTTGGCTCTTGCCTCTTTCATCTTCCCGTCTTATAATTAGTAGTCTCGGGCAGGCTCGAACTGCCGACCTCTACATTATCAGTGTAGCGCTCTAACCAGCTGAGCTACGAGACTGTCTTTTAGACTAACAGTCCTAGATCCTAGATACAAGACTTTTGCATTCGTCTTGGTTCTTGGCTCTCGGCTCTTGTATCTCTATCCCTATACTAATTTCTAGTGGGTTGTGTATTTTTATAATATATAGCAACCAAATAAAAAACTAAAGCTTTACTTTAAGCAGAATCAATGTACATTGCTGTACTAATTTTGTTTAACGTCTTTAAGACGCTCTAAAATGAGATGTTCCAGCCGCACCTTCCGGTACGGCTACCTTGTTACGACTTAGCCCTAGTTACCTGTTTTACCCTAGGCAGCTCCTGTTACGGTCACCGACTTCAGGTACCCCAGACTTCCATGGCTTGACGGGCGGTGTGTACAAGGCCCGGGAACGTATTCACCGCGCCATGGCTGATGCGCGATTACTAGCGATTCCAGCTTCATAGAGTCGAGTTGCAGACTCCAATCCGAACTGAGACCAGCTTTCGAGATTTGCATCACATCGCTGTGTAGCTGCCCTCTGTACTGGCCATTGTATTACGTGTGTGGCCCAAGGCGTAAGGGCCGTGATGATTTGACGTCATCCCCACCTTCCTCTCTACTTGCGTAGGCAGTCTCACTAGAGTCCCCAACTGAATGATGGCAACTAGTGACAGGGGTTGCGCTCGTTGCAGGACTTAACCTAACACCTCACGGCACGAGCTGACGACAACCATGCAGCACCTTGAAAATTGTCCGAAGAAAAGTCTATTTCTAAACCTGTCAATTCCCATTTAAGCCTTGGTAAGGTTCCTCGCGTATCATCGAATTAAACCACATAATCCACCGCTTGTGCGGGCCCCCGTCAATTCCTTTGAGTTTCATTCTTGCGAACGTACTCCCCAGGTGGCTAACTTATCACTTTCGCTTAGTCTCTGAATCCGAAAACCCAAAAACGAGTTAGCATCGTTTACGGCGTGGACTACCAGGGTATCTAATCCTGTTCGCTCCCCACGCTTTCGTCCATCAGCGTCAGTTGTTGCTTAGTAACCTGCCTTCGCAATTGGTGTTCTAAGTAATATCTATGCATTTCACCGCTACACTACTTATTCCAGCTACTTCAACAACACTCAAGACTTGCAGTATCAATGGCAGTTTCACAGTTGAGCTGTGAGATTTCACCACTGACTTACAAATCAGCCTACGGACCCTTTAAACCCAATAAATCCGGATAACGCTTGCACCCTCCGTATTACCGCGGCTGCTGGCACGGAGTTAGCCGGTGCTTATTCGTATAGTACCTTCAGCTACTCTCACGAGAGTAGGTTTATCCCTATACAAAAGAAGTTTACAACCCATAGGGCCGTCGTCCTTCACGCGGGATGGCTGGATCAGGCTCTCACCCATTGTCCAATATTCCTCACTGCTGCCTCCCGTAGGAGTCTGGTCCGTGTCTCAGTACCAGTGTGGGGGATCACCCTCTCAGGCCCCCTAAGGATCGTTGACTTGGTAGGCCGTTACCCTACCAACTATCTAATCCTGCGCGTGCCCATCTTTATCCACCGTAGTTTTCAATATCAAATGATGCCATCTGATATATTATGGGGTATTAATCTTCCTTTCGAAAGGCTATCCCCCTGATAAAGGCAGGTTGCACACGTGTTCCGCACCCGTGCGCCGCTCTCAGTCTCCCGAAGGAAACCTACCGCTCGGCTTGCATGTGTTAGGCCTCCCGCTAGCGTTCATCCTGAGCCAGGATCAAACTCTCCATTGTATGTTTTTCCTGACCCACTCAAAGTTTTTTTACGCTTTAGTTTTTTTCTTACTTGGTTGTATATTGTATGTCAATGATCTTTTTTCTTTCCGCAAAACATAGAGAAGCTTTTCTGTCGTTCTGTTCTCTATTTGCGGTTGCAAAAGTAATTATTTATTTCTAAATGACAAAATGTTTTCCAAAGAAAATTTGAAGTTTTTTAAGTAACCTTAACTCCCTGACAAACATCCGTCCTTACTGCTTCTGCGCTCCGTTTAACCGGACTGCAAAGATACTAAAATTTTTAAACCCCACAACTTTTATTTCTAAAAATTAAATGAGATCATTTTTTAGCTCCTATAAAGCTTTTTCATAAATAGTATCGCTTACCTAAAAGCTCTTCTGTGCTACTAATCAACTCTCGTTTTTCAGTGGGGCAAAGATAACAACTTATCACAACGCAAAACAAACTTATTTAACATAAAATTCATACAGCACTCATAATGGGGATAAATACACCCGTAAGATTTTGATTACTAATTATTTATTTAAATAGTGGACTTATCCACAAGGGACGAATACAAAATAGCAGGTATTTTGAGCTAGAAAAAACGCTTAATTAAGATCTTATATATATAGTATCCAATTAAGCATCCAATAGTATCTGCTACAATATCTAGAGATTCCATGGATCTTCCCAAACCCATCTCCTCCTGGAGGATCTCTGTAAGAAAGGCATATATAAGAATGATCTGAAAGAAATAGGAAAATTTGATTTTAGGAAAGGTGGCGATGAAGCAGAAACCCAACATTGCAAATATGCTAAGATGTAAAACTTTGTCAATACCGTCGAACATGAACCAATATTCCTGGTTCTCTTCACCGGGTTTGAGGAGCATATAAGTAAGAAATGCCCAATAAATGGGCAAAATCTTACTAAATATTTTTGAAACCTTATCCAATGATTGCCTGGTATTCTTCTGCAGTAAGCAGTTCCGAATGATCTGCGCCATCAGCAAGTTCTAACTTAATGATCCATCCGTCTCCATAAGGATCTGTATTCAAAAGCTCAGGCTGATCTTCCAATTGTGAATTAAATTCAATCACTTTTCCTGAAATAGGCAAGAATAAATCTGAAACAGTCTTTACCGCTTCTACACTTCCGAAAACAGCTCCTCCTTCAATATCATCATCTACGGTATCTACATCTACGTATACGATATCACCAAGCTCTCCTTGTGCAAAGTCTGTAATACCGATTGTCGCAACATTACCTTCGATCTTGATCCATTCGTGATCTTTCGTGTACTTTAATTCTGATGGTGTATTCATTTTAATTTTTATTTTATACAAATGTATTCAAAATAATAAAAGGTTCAAAGAGCTAATGAATATCTTGAGCAAATTTTAGAGTCAAAATAAAAGATCGCTACAAAAGCAGCGATTGGATCTATGATAATCACTATTTTTTCATGGCTTTTAGTTCCTCTACTTCATTCATGAGCTTGTCATTATTTTCCTGAAGTTTTTTCAACTGCTTATTCTGCTCAATAGTATACAGTGTAAGTTCTTCGATTTTCTGAAGAAGCTTAATCTGAAACTCTCCAATATTAACCCCTTCTTTTTCCATCTGTGCTGCCGATGCAATCTCGGGAAGATGCTTTTTCTCTTTAATATGCTTTTCTATCTCTTCCAGTTTTGGTAAGTTATAGTTTTCATCAAATACAAAATCAGCTGTAGGAGTAAGAGTTACCTTTACTTCTTTTGCTTCGAATTTACCATACAGAGCCATATTTCCATCATCAGAAATCTTAAGCTTTGATCCATAGGATGCTCCATCAGAGGAATAACTCCAAAACTGAAGTGAATTGCCATAAGAACCTGTCATATTGTATAATGCCCATTTCCTTGCTATATTTCCAGAAGTTTTTGAAGGGTTTTCAAGAACAAGAGCTCCTCCCTCATTGGAACTTTCTTTAGAATAAATTGGTGTATTGACCTCAAATCTATCGCTATAAAGAGTGGCTATTTGTTTTTTAATTCCAGTATTAGAGATTAAGTTAAAATTAATATGATTCTCCAACAACCTTATATAAGAACCTCCTAAGTTTGTATTTATACGTGGAAATGATTGCCCAGTACCATAGTTTCTAACATTATTACCGATTCCTACACCGGTATATGTTTCTTGAGGCTCTGAAGCCCAAAGTGATAAATTAGCAGGACTATTTACTCCATCACCAGAAGAATGTAATAAAATGATAGAGTTTTGATGGTCGCCAGAAACAGTAAGTTTTTCGGATGGAGCTTGAGTTCCTATACCTACATTTCCCATAATCGTTTGCTTACCCATAAAATCATTTGCTCCTTTAGTTGCCAATTCATTCCAAGAATTCCAAACATTAAAATCCCCATTTCTTGTTCTGAAAGACATACTGTTTCCATTATAGGCGGAACTGATTTGTGTATCATACTGATTTGTAAAGCCACCAAAACTTATGAGTGAGCCATTCCAAGGTGTTCCAGAAGTTGCATAGGCAAAAGTGTAACCACCCTTAAAATTATCAGCTGAACCAGGGGCTGTAATTGACCCTGTGGGTGACAAGCTCTGCGCTACAGACACTATAGATAATAGGCTAAAAAAAGATAAAGTAATTTTGTTCATATTTTAAAAAATTATGAACAAAGATACCATATAGACTAAGCTATTCCAAAAAACGTGAAATAAAACTAAAATCCCCTTCTTGTATAGAAAGGGATTTTAATTTTAGCAATTATATATTAATTTTTTTCTTAGAAACCACCACCTGAGTCTCCAAATGTAAATGTTGCTGACAGACCAGCTCTAATAGTGGAGAGCGGGAATGCAGTCGATATTTTATATTTTGAAGTCATCTGCTCGTAGAATACTCTAAGGTTCAAGTTTTCAGAGACATTGTAATCTGCAGAAATTTTTATATTCATGAGTTTCTGACCTCCTGTAATCTGGGAGTCATTTAACAAGATATTCATGATTGAAGTTTTACTATCTCTCAATGAGATATCTCCTCGGATGTTAAGGTCACTGCCTTTTCCTCTGGAACCTCTTGTATTAGCCATTCCTAATCTGAAATTTTTCACGATATATCCAAGCCTCACAACATACTCCGAATTAGAATCTTCTGTAAGGGTATGGTTGACTAATCCTAACAACATCATTCTATTTCTGTTATACTGAAGTCCGAACTGCATATTGTTTCTCATGGTAACATCTATCCCGATAAGTGGTGAGAATGATTCAACGTAACCTACCTGTGAGAATGTAAATGGGTTGATATAATCGTTGTTTACATCAAATGCATTTCCTCCCGAAATCCTGTTAAAATAGTCAATACTTGACTGAATTCCTGTTGCAGTATATGTTGCCGTATATCCGTGCAGTAAATCAAATTTTGAGAACTGACCATTGATCATCGGAACATTTCTTAAACCTGAATAGGTAATCTTCCAGTTTGGAATTGGAATTCCAGCTTTCTTCGCATTTCCGATTTGTTTAACAGTTTTTCCTTCGACAGCTGCTCTGAATGCAGGGATCAGTACATAAGCGTTAGCAATACTGTAATGTTCTGCAAAGCCATCAGTGGTCAATACTTCACCTATTCCAAGTTGCTGCGAAAGGATCACTGCATTTTCTCTGATCGCCTGGTAAACAGCCTGGGTTTCTTTAAATGATGTTTTAAGAAGCACAACAGAGTTGGAATAAGTCACCTGATCATTCGCGAATGCATAATCGTGATTGACTGTTCCAAGGTTATTACGGTTGTTGAATCCAGACTGTGAAAAGTTTCTATTGTAATTATGCAATGCACTAAGATCAATTCTAAAATCATTCATCGGAACGATCTGTAAATTGGCCCTTAATTCCCTAGTCGACATTTTCACATAAGGATCGGTCATGTAAGGTGAATCACTTACCCATCCGTTTTCTAACACCGTTCTTCTGATATCAGCCTGAGATCCAAAAAGGAATCCAAGCGTAGGACCTCCCAGAGTCTGACCATAACCATAAAGGTTTGGAGCGGAAAGCAAACCAGGAAGTACTGTTCCATTATTCTCAGTGTAGTTAATATCTAACTGTTTGAATGAGGTCATTACGAAAGCTGCGCTCTGAAGAATCGTCAGTTTATTCTTGAATTTATAACCCTTAAATTTATATCTTTTCTTCTCCCACTGCTGCGTGTATACATTGTTCAGTGAATCGATTTCCTGTTTGCGTTTCTGCAGTTTTGCAGAGATATTTTTAAAGTATTTAAACTGTCCAAAGAATTTGGGAATATCTGCTGTAGCTGTGGCTTGAATGACATTCGTATTCTGCCCGATAGATCCCAGACTTCCTTCCGGACTTGAAAGGAGTGCAGTAGATCTCGCATTCCAGTTGTACGTAAGACCATATCCTATTTCTGCATCGATGAAATCCAAATAGGGAAGGTACTGGAACGGTAGTTTGTAGTTCAGCTGTACTCTATGGTTGTACAATACCGGTCTTCCTGCTCTGAATACATTTCCAAAAATGGATTTATCATTCATCCCATTAACATCCATATTATCATTAAGGGTTCTTGTCGCAGAATTGATTTCAAGTTTTAATGATTTTGTAAAGTTGAATCCTAGACCATACTGCCATCCGAAGAAGAAGTTTCTGTTTTTGATCGCTGCAAAACTATCGCCTGTATTTCCACTTAAGATTGCTTCCAAATTTCTGAATTCAAGCTCGTTGTAATTTCTGTCTACTTCAGTTCTGAAAGATAGTCTTGTGGGAATCGGATTGAAATTAAATTCTTTTACCCATTTCAGATATTTTGTAGATTTTGCCGTATCGCTAATCATTTTGTTAAACGGCTTAATCACCCATGGCTTGAAGGTATAGTTGTAATCAACGTATCCTCTCAGATACTGTCTGTAGTTTCTTGAAGTGTAAATATCTCTAAAATAATCATCATTATACACTGCAGTTACAGAAACGTTTTCAATATCGTAGAATTTAGGTTTTCTATTTGGATTTACCCTTTCCTTATGCATATTGACTACCCCAATACTTCTTTGCTGGGTATAAGTTCTCGCTACTTTCTTCAGTTGTTCTTTATTGGCTGCTTTACTGAATTCCACATCGGTATCAAGAGGATTGTATTTCGGATCCTCAATGGTCTGTGAATAAGAATAGTTTAAAGGAATTTTCATTCCGCTTTTTTCAGGAAGAAATTTATCTACGTTTACCGCCGTATTAATACTGAATGCAGACTGAGTAGACTGATTTCTTTCTGATGGTTTTGAATCTATATTTCCGAAACCTACAGAGGTATAGGAAGCGCTTGTATTTACGGTTGCAAAATCCCCAAGGTTAAAGTTCAAACTTGCGTTACCTGCATACCCTCCATCATTTTCAATTTCAGAAAGGCGAATCTCATTTACCCAAAGGATTCTGGTTATAGCATTGGAACGGGCTGTATTTCTTACCCCGATCATAATCGTTGTAATATTTCCTAAACTTGGACGTCCTTTGATATAAATTCTTTTGGAGTTATCTCCAAAAACATTATCCATTATTCGATCAACAATATTCGATGAGCTTTTATCTCTTCTGATTTTGGCATCTACAAAATTCTGGATTTCAAAATCAACGTTGTTCTCAACAGGCCATATTTCTAAAGGAGTGGTTGCTGTGCTCTGAGTCAACATCATTTCAGATTCATACTCATAATAGTTATCTGTAGCATCACTTCCGAAACGGATGAAAAACTTAGATTCCGGGTCAATACCCTGGTTTCTGCTGGTTGGATCCTGAGCATGTACAAAAAGTTTCAGCTTTTTATATCTTCTCATATCCAGTGTTGTGTTTTTGAACACCCCTCTTGCTTCTCCAGCAAGTCCTTCTACTTTCATGTAAAGTGAAGCTTCATTCTGTCTCTGTGCACCAGCATTTCCACTCAACACCTGTCTGTCGATTCCCGGAGGAAGTACATATGGAGGTTGATTTAACGCATTCTCTTCAATGTTTACACTTCCAACTTCGAAATTATTGTTTTGTGCTATTCCTACTCCTTCCTGCTGTGAAGTTACTGTCGGGCTGGCAATCTGATTTGGATATCTTCTCCAGTCTGATCTTACAAGATCCATTGTCCCGAATCTTATCGTAGACGTATTCTCAAAACCGGCAAGCATTAATCTCGCAAATCTTACATTGTTAAGTACAGAGGCACTTCTCTCTCCTTCGGCTTCAGTTTCTGCATATTTTGAAACCGGAATTCTGAACAGGTACCATTTCACATCTGAAGTCTGTCCGTTCTGGAAAGTAGCTTTTACCGTTTTTACATCTACGACATTATTTTGTCCTAATGCAAGACTCGGCTTATCAAGCTTGATGACATATTCGTTATAACTTTCTGTCTGGTCAAGGTTATAATCTTTGTTGATATCTTCCGCATCAGGAGTCTGAGATGCTACTTCTAAAGAGTTGGCCTGAGAGTTTCCTTCCGGGTTTCTGAAGTATTTGTATCTCTGAACAAGAGATGCTGCCTGACCACCGGTAAATTTATCGGACATGAAAAATACGAAATCGTCTACCGCAGGGTCAACTAAGTTGGTCACCGGGTTAACGAATGTATTTCCAAATCTCATAGATTCCTGATCGGAACTTAAACCGTCATATCCTAAATCCTGGGCTCTTCTGTCATCACCTTCACTTGAGAAGGCATAAAGAATAGGGGGTTGTTTTGGCTGTACTCCCCAGGTAGAAGTAGTGGTAGTAGAAGGTGCTCCCGGAGTGGGAAGTCCGTTTTCATACTGCATCTTACCGTCTTTCAGGATATCTTCAGAAACGTTACCTAGTTGAAGTAGAAGTCTAGCTCTGTCTCCTAAGGTATTGCCATCGGCATAAGGATCCATCATCCAGAATTCAACATATTCAATATTGGAATTGACGAAGTTGGAAACGCTGATGGGTCTCATAATCCCAGCCCATCTGGCAGCGGCTGTTTCGGATCCTGGGTTTACGTTGTAAGGACCTCTTTCCTGCGGATAGTAAGATATATCTAAAGTATTGGTGAAGGTCTGTTCACCTGCCACAAAATCTCTGTTATTATAAATTTCTGAATACTGAACTCTTCTGGAGGCGTGATTGGACACAGACTGTGCCGTAATTCCTGCAGGTGCTCTTCCTCCTACTCCCCAGAATCTCGGGTCAATGTTATACCAGGATAAAAGTCCTCTTCCGTAGCCACTCGTTAAAGCATCATTAGCCGGTGCACCATTAAATGGAGCTGCAAGGTTTTTTTCAGGTCTTGAAGCAAGGCTCCATGCAGCAGGTTCTTTTAAGGAAATTTTAGAAGTCGTCTGTTCGAAATCATCTACATAAGACTGGTCATTTGTTCCTTTATTTAATCCCGGAAGCAAGTAAGCGGCTTCCATTTTAAAGTTCAGATTGGATGGAGCTTCAGTATTGACAAATGGAATTTTATCGGTCAGTCTGGTCAGGAAAGGAATCTGATTGTTATACATCATATTGATCCCTGCCATTGTATTATTAACAGCTTCCTGCCCATAATTTACTTTCTGGGTAAGTGGAGATTCTGAATAGTTAACAACGGTTCCTCCTAATATAAAATTTTCATTGAATCTTCTTTCCAGGTTCAGACCTAAGAATCTTTTTCTCTGGGTATTAAAGGTAAGCTGGTTTTCCAATGAGATATTGATGGCCTGTCCTGACTGTTTAACATTCTCATTAATTACGGTTACTGTACCCAGCATATAGTCTACGGTATAGTCTACTCCTTCTGTCAGCTGAACACCATTGGCAGAAACTTTAACAGATCCCTGCGGAACATTTACGGCTCCAAGAGAAATTCCCTGTCCCTGTGTTCCTTTGTAGCGTCCCTCTATGGTATAACGCTGTGCAAGATTACTGGAAGTAGCGACCTGTTTTTGCTGTCTGTACAGATCTGTAAAAACAAATTGAGGATCGTTCCCGACCTGACTCTGCATAAAACTTCCGAAGGGCTGTACTTTGGTAAAAATAATCCTCCCCGTTTCCGGCCGTATCGTGATTCCATTAACAAAGTCAAAAATACCATCGCCCAGTACGCCTCCACTGGCCTGAATATCACCATTCATGTTAAGACGGTCCCAGTTCAGTAATTTTAGTAAATTTTTATCCTGAACACTGGTCCCCGGCAGATAGTTTACTTTACCTCCGGTTTTGGGATCTCTGTAGAAAACATTAAGAATAAATCCATCCTGAGCTACCTGTCCTGCATCCAGAGAATAGATATTCTTCATCATCAGGTCCCACATTGGAGATTCTGTATTCACTTTGTTGTTTACTCTAAGAACTTTGGTTACCAATACTGGGCTTTCTTCGGAGAATTCCCCGACTTTATACACCTTATTGGAACCATCTGTATAGGAATATGAAACGGCTAAAAGCTGATTTTCGTTCAGCTTCTGATTTAATGAAATGTATCCTAACTGTGGCTGTAGTGTATATTCATTGGCATTCAGCCTTCTTGCTTTTGTGTTAAAAATAAACTGTTCTCCGTTATCGTATGGCTGTAAACTACCAGGGAAACTTTGCCCCTGAAAGGTTGTTGCATAGTTTTTACCTGCTTCTCTTGGCCCTATGGCTGCATTAATCGAGGGATACAATCCATTCTGAGAGTTGTCCGGCAATCCGGAAGCCCCTTCTCCCAAGTCTCTGATCCCGATAATACTTTTCTGATATGCCAGATTACTGTTTCCCTGATCAAGTACCCAGACTTCCAATCTGGTAATGTTTACCGTGGAATTGATCTGTGGATAATTGGCTAATGCATTGTCATAACGGTCCAGGAAATAGTGTCCCAGAAAGAAGTGCTGGTTGTCTTCATAGTCAATCGCATTGACTTTAAAATTGTTCATGACCCCTCCACCCTGTACTACAATATTACGGGCTTCCCCTTGTTGCTGGGAAAGAACGACAGTTCCGTAAGTTTTTCCAAGCTGGAATTCTGTTTTCACCCCGAATAATGACTGAGAACCACGGATAAGACTGGTAGAAAGCGGCATATTTACGTTACCGAATTCTACTCTTTTTATAATTTTATCTTCTCCTCCTGCGCTAGGTTTATCCACATCTCCCAGACCTTTGGACTGAAGATCCTTCCAGTTCCCTTTTGCCTGCCAAACGAGATTCATTCTATTCTCAAATGCGAAACCACTCTGGGTATCGTAATTGGCTTTCAACTGAAGATTTTCTCCTACTTTACCTAATAATCCCAGCTGTATTCTCTGATCAATATCAAAAGTAAAACTGGTCCTGTTTTGTGGCAGGATCAGTGGATTATCAATTTTTTGGTAGAGTCCGGCAAAGTCTAAGGAAGCATATCCGGAAGGGATGATCTCAATTTTATTGCTTCCGAAAATAGTTTCAAACAACTTATTGTTGATCATTAAGGACGGAATAAGCCCTTGTTTCCGGGCATCCGTTCTGTCTCTTCTGAAAAGAAGGCTATATTTATCGGATTTTTCTTTGTAGTAAGCTTTGGTCTGGGTAGCGAGCATAAATTCTTTATACTCTTCAGGAGACATTGCTGTAGGAGGTCCGGTATAGGTATTTCCAATTTTAGGATACACATAATACATTCCGGTTTTTATGTCATAAAAGGCCTCATACCTTGTGGGATCGGCCAGTTGATAATCTTTTTTTATGATCGCAGTATCACGGACCTGTTGTGCAAAGGCATTTACTGACATGCACAGGAACGACAGGAACAGAAATATGTTAAGATGCTTATTATTCGCCACCAAATGTTAAATGTTTTTTAAAATTTGTTTTACCAGTTCTTCTACCGAGATCTCCGGATTCTGCTTCATCATCCGGTCTGCAATCTTCTCGCTCATCCGCTTCGGGATGCCTAAAACTTCTAATGCAGATAACGATTCTTCCTTGACTTTATTATCCACGAATGCAGAAATATTTTCCGCTTCAATGCCGAATTTCTGGACTTTATCCTTCAAATCTACAATGATTCTTTCTGCGGTTTTGGCTCCTATTCCTTTAGCCTTTTGAATGAGGGCGCTGTTCTTGGAAAGGATGGCCGTAGCGATCTCTTCAAGGCTTAAAGTGGAAAGAAGTATAAGAGCAGAAACAGCTCCTACTCCGTTAACGCTTATTAACAGATTGAACATTTCTTTTTCTGAACGAGTGTTAAATCCAAAGAGAAGATGGGCATCTTCCCGGATGATCTGCTGAATATATAAGAATGCAGGCTTATTCAGGGCCAGGGCCTGGGAGGTCATCAAACTAATACCTACATAGTAACCAACTCCTTGTACATTGATTACTGCGTAAGTGGGCGTAAGTTCTTGAACGCTGCCTTGTAAGGAAAATATCATTATTAATTTTTAAAACTCCCAAATATAGCAATTTAAACTAATTAATATTTTCATTTCATGCAGGAATGATTTTTAACTTAAATTTTGATCGTAAATTCAATGAATTAATACAAAAACAATCAATACAAAAAACCCATCCAAGTGGACAGGTTTTATAATAATATAGAATTGAGGTCAATAAATATTCTAAGGATTTATATCCAAACACATACTTATATTACATGCCCCATTCACACAAGTTGGTGAGCACCCTACTAAACACAGCTGTCCTTGAGACGGAAGGCAATAATACCCTCCTTCCGGAGATTGAATAGGCTGACTTCTTGGTCCTCCGCCATTGATTTGTTTCAAATTTTCTCTTGATAGTTTTTGAATGTTTTTCATTGTAAATAGTTTTTAATTACAAGTAAATATATTTATTTTTCTGTAAAATAATAAATATATTTCAATAAATTATTTACTATTTCACTTTTTTAGGAGTAATGAAAGATTACAGCTGCTGAATCTGCATTTTCAGACAAGTCTATATGCGCATCTTTAAGGATGTTTAAACAATAAAAAAAGCAATACACTCAATTTTGTGTACTGCTTTTTATCTATAAAAGATGATTATTTATTACTTCTTATTTTCTCTTCTTTGGGCATCAAGTACTGCTACAGTGGCCAGGTTTACGATCTCATCTACACTTGAACGCATCTGTAAAACGTGAACCGGTTGTTTTAGTCCCATTAAGATTGGTCCTATCACCTGTGCTACTTTCATTCCTCTGATGATCTTGTAAGAAAGGTTGGCACTTTCAAGATTTGGGAAAACAAAGGTATTGGCAGGCGTTGTTCCTAATTTTGAGAATGGATAATCACTCAAATGATCTGCATTCATTGCAAAATCGGGTTGAATTTCCCCATCAACAACCATTTTAGGATATTTCTCGTGAAGGATGCTTACCGCTTTGGCTACTTTTTTGGAGGTCTCAGAGATTGCCGCAAAGTTTTCGAAACCAAGCATGGCAATTCTAGGTTCTATTGCAAAAGATTTTACTGTGATTTCTGCCATTTTAGCAATATTGACAAGGTCTTCAGCGGTAGGATTCTGATTGATGGATGTATCTGCAAAGAAAATAGGTTTCTTCTCTGAAAGAATCATCATCATCGCTGCCACTTTATCTACTCCTTTATCTTTTTCAATCACTTCTAAAACTGGACGAAGTACTGAGGTATAGTTTTTAGAGAAACCTACAATAAGTCCGTCTGTATCTCCGTGTCTCAACATTAAAGGACCGAAATAATCTCTCTGACGTACATATCTTTTCGCTTTGTACTCGTTCATGCCTTTTCTCTGACGAAGTTTCCAAAGTGTTTCTCTGTATCTTTTTCTGTTCTCTTTCTGATCGTCATCACTTGGATCGATAATCGGAATATCCAGATTGATGCCGAAACGTTCCATCTGTTCTTTGATGTATTTTTTATCTCCTAAAAGACTTGGGAATGCAATTCCTTCTTCGTAAAGAATCTGCGCTGCTTTCAATACGTTGTATTCTTCAGCATTTCCTAAAGTGATTCTCTTCGGATTCGATTTGGCACGGCTCTGCATCATTCTTACCAGCTTCTCATCTCTTCCCATTCTGTCTAGCAGCTGGGTTTCGTATTCTTCGAAGTCTTCAATGGTTTTTCTGGCAATACCACTTTCGATAGCTGCTTTTGCTACAGCACTGGATACTTTGGTGATCAGTCTGTTATCAAACGGTTTTGGAATAAAATATTCTCTTCCAAACTGTAAGTTCTGAACATTATATGCCAAGATTACAGCTTCCGGTACCGGTTCTTTTGCAAGATCAGCGATAGCATGTACGGCCGCCAGCTTCATTTCCTCGTTGATTCCTTTTGCCTGAACGTCTAATGCTCCGCGGAAAATGTAAGGGAATCCCAATACATTGTTCACCTGGTTAGGATAGTCACTTCTTCCTGTTGCCATGATCACATCTTTACGGGTTTCAAGAGCCACGTCATAAGCGATCTCAGGATCCGGGTTAGCCAAAGCAAAAACGATAGGATTCTCCTTCATGCTGGAAAGCATTTCCGGAGTCATTACATTTCCTTTTGACAGACCAATGAAAACATCAGAACCTTTTACGGCATCTTCCAGTGTATCGATATCGGTATTGGCAATGAAATCTATTTTTTCAGGGGTAAGATTCTCTCTTTTATGATTGATCACTCCTTTACTGTCGCACATTAAAACATTTTCTCTCTTCAGACCTAAAGAAATGTATAAGTTGGTACATGCAATGGCAGCCGCTCCGGCTCCGTTCACGACCATTCTTACTTCTGCGATATTTTTATTGGCGATTTGCAGTGAATTGATCAGTGCAGCGGCTGAAATAATAGCCGTTCCGTGCTGATCATCGTGCATTAAAGGAATATCAAGCTCTTCTTTCAGTCTCTGCTCGATGTAGAAAGCTTCCGGTGCTTTAATATCTTCAAGATTGATTCCTCCGAATGTAGGCGCAATCCCTTTTACAATCTGAATAAATTTGTCCGGATCTTTTTCATCGATTTCAATATCAAAGACGTTGATATCTGCAAAGATCTTGAACAAAAGACCTTTTCCTTCCATTACCGGTTTTGAAGCTTCAGCTCCGATATCACCAAGACCTAAAACAGCCGTTCCATTGGAAATTACTGCCACAAGGTTTCCTTTTCCTGTGTAGTCGTAAACGGTTTCAGGCTTATCGTGGATTTCCATACAAGGAACTGCCACCCCTGGTGAGTATGCCAATGATAAATCTCTTTGAGAAGAGTGAGGCTTCGAAGGAATCACTTCGATTTTTCCTTTAGGTTCGGCTTTATGATAATCTAACGCGGCCTGATTAAAGTTCTTTTCGTCGCGGTGGGTTTTACTTGACATAGAATTTTGTTTTTTATTAAAGTATATACTTAATATGGTAATCTACTAAACTTTCGATTGGTTTCTGGACAACATGCCCAACAGTTAAATGTAATTCTTCCGCCACTGAGCGTAGAATATCTTCGTAATAATAAGCGATAGAGCCGATGAAATTGATCTCGGCCTCTTTTGATTCTTCGTAGGGAATCACCTGGTATTCAAAGAAATCTTTCATCTCTTTATATACCATATCTTTAAAATAAGGATGATCCTTTCTTTCGATGACAAATTTATTGAAATCGGCAAGATAGGCATTAGGCCTCGGACTGTGATACATATTTTGCAATGCATCTTCCACAGTCAGTGTATAATTCTGCTCAAATTCTGCAAGAAGATCTGAAGGCAGCTTTTGCATAAAGTATCTGCGTACCAGCTGTTTTCCAATAGCACTTCCGCTTCCTTCGTCTCCAATAAGAAAACCAAGGGAAGGAAGTTTTATTTTAAGGTTTTCGCCATCAAAATAGCATGAATTTGAGCCTGTTCCTAAAATGCAAACTACGGCAGGTTTCCCGCCGTAAGCAGCATACGCTGCAGCCATAAGATCCTCTTTCACTACAACTTCAGCTTTTGTGAATATCTTTTTCAGCTCTTCTTCTATAGTTTCGCAGTTTTTTTTCACACCACATCCTGAACCATAAAAGAAAATCTTGGTTATGGAATTTCTGACCAATATAAGGCTGCTGTTCTTTTCTATTTCAGGAACGATAAGTTCCCTGTTGATAAAATTAGGATTAAAGCCGATAGTTTCTGTTTTTAAAAACACTTTTTTGAAGTCATCCAGGATCACCCAATCTGATTTGGTAGAACCACTATCAACAATAGCAACCATATTTTACATTTTAGTTTAAGGATGCTAAATTATGAATTTATCTTCAAATAGCGTTTAAAAACAGACTGGAAGCTTCTAATGTTTTATATCAGCTTTTTGATTATTAAACTTGATCAGCCAGTCTTCAATTTCGTCCTCAAGATAAGAACTCTGAAGCATAATGGCATTGATAAAATCATCTGGAACAGGCTGGTCTGTGGAGTTTTCAAGGTTCCACAATTCGTCTGCCATATTTTCATATTCTGAATACACTCTTTTGAAGCGGGAATTCTCTCTCTCAAGAGCCTCAATATTTTTTTGCTGAAGCTGGAATTTTCTGTATTTGTTTTGACTTTTCATACAAATATTGTTATAAATTGGGTCGTAAAAATTAAGGTAGTATGCGTTATAGTGCGCATTACAAGATAGAAAAAACCATCAACACAAGAAGTTGAAAATGAATTTATTATCAGGTTATAATCACATCATTCTGAATATTAAATTTAGAAATTATTTTGATTCAAAAAAAAAAATTAACAACTTTTTTCAATGTTTAACATCTATTTATCACAATACCGTAGAGCTAAAAATCACTTAGTAATGTGAATGCCTTTAGCCTAGACCGATTGTCATGATGTTTGATCACTTTATAAAATTTCATAAAGTAATTTCTCTCATTTTTTTTAACTCATTACACAAAGTTTTTGCAAGACTAAATCTCCTCTTTAACTACCGAAATCTGTTTTATCGAAGGCTAAAAAAACACCTATTTCATTACCTGTCAGTACAATGAAGTAAATTTCTATTTTAAAATGACCTTTTATTCTTACATTATTAACATATAATTATAAATTTGCATCTTCATATCTATTGAATGAGAGAATTACTAATACGCCAGAAACAGGTTTTGTTCTTCATTATAGCCGGAGGGCTGAGTGCTGTTGTAGAAATTGGAAGCTTCAAGGCATTCAGTACTTACCTTCCCCACTTTTTTGCCAGAGAAACCAATTTTCATGGCATTCATTATCCTTTAAGTAATATTCTCTCCACCAGCTGCGGGATCATCACGAATTACTTTTTAAGTATCTGGTTTGTCTTTGAAAGAGGAAAGCATTCTAAGAAAAAAGAATTTGCATACTTTATGGGTGTTTCTTTTGTTTCAACATTGGTAAGTTTAGGATTTTTCCAGATTTTTTACAGCTTTATATTTAAGGACAATATCAATTTAATTTTTTATACCTTAAGCCCGGAAATGATCAGTAAGATTGCGGCAATCCTGCTGGTTTCCATTCTTAATTATTCAGTGAAAAAGAAAGTAATTTTTAACGGTTAGGCTGTGACAAAAATTTTAAATTATCTCTGGAGATTCTGGTTGCTGCTACTGGCATTTGTCTTAACAGTTACAATGGGAATCCCTGTTTACATTTTATCTTTCAATAAAAAGCATTACAAATACGCTTACCGGTTTATCCGCATCTGGTGTTTCGGGATGTTTTACGGGATGGGTTTAAGGTATGATCTCATCAATCTTTCTGATCAGAAAAAAGACAGAAACAAACCATACGTTTTCATTTCGAACCACACATCGATTATGGATATTATGCTCACCTGTATCCTGATGCCTGATCACCCTATTTGTTTTGTGGGAAAGAAAGAACTGGTGAAAATACCGATTTTCGGTACCATATATAAAAGGATATGCGTGATGGTAGACCGGAGCAGTGCCAGAAGCCGTGCAGATGTGTACAGAAGATGCGCTGAAAAAATGGAAGAAGGAAACAGTATTGCTATATTTCCTGAAGGGGGCGTCCCGGATGATACTACTATTATTCTTGATGAATTTAAAGACGGAGCATTTACTTTATCTTTCAAACACCAGTCGCCGATCGCAGTATATACCTTTGTGGGTCTGAAAGAAATTTTCCCTTTCGACAGTTCAAAAGGCTATCCGGGACGGGTCAAGGTATATTTCAACGGAATCCTGCAACCCTCAGGTTCTCCGAAAGATCTAAAAACAGAAGCTTTTGAGGAGATAAAAAAAACGCTGCTGGAACACTCTATATAAAAGAAATAGTTATATTTGTTTGCGAAATTTTTAACAAACATGTCTAAAACAAATCAACCGACTAATTACCCTGCACTATACACCCTGGTGCTTGTATTTTTTTTCTGGGGTTTTATTGCAGCCGGCAATAGTATTTTCATCCCCTTTTGTAAAAACTATTTTTCCCTTGACCAATTTCAGTCCCAATTAATAGACTTTGCATTTTATACAGCCTATTTTCTTGGAGCGTTATTGCTGTTCATATCCAGTACAATTAAAGGGATTGATATTATAGGCAAATGGGGATACAAAAGGAGTATTGTCTACGGACTGCTTCTGTCAGCTGTAGGAGCTGCGATTATGATTCTGGCCGTTAAAGCCAATGTCTATTACGGAATGCTCATTGGACTTTTCGTTGTGGCCCTAGGTTTTTCCATTCAGCAAACTGCTGCCAACCCTTTTGCAGTACTTTTGGGAGATCCCAAAACAGGGGCCAGCAGACAGAATTTAGCTGGAGGAATCAATTCCTTTGGAACATCAATCGGGCCCATTATCGTAGGACTTGCTCTTTTTGGAACAACGGCCACCGTAGATGACGATCAGATCAAACATCTGGCGCTGGATAAAGTAATTTTACTGTATACCGCGGTAGGAGCTTTATTTTTAATTGCTGCCGGAGTTTTCTATTTCTCTAAAAAACTTCCTGACGGAATCTCTAATGAGCCCATGGAAAAAGCTGGAAAAGCAAGAAAAACTTTGATCGCCATGACGATATTGGTTATCTTATTTTTCATTCCGGTATTCAGCAGCTACAATTCTGAAGAAGCTAAAAAAATTGAAGTATTAAGCAGTGAGATTTCAGTGCTGGACTCTAGTTTGAAAAAAGAGACCGATGCTACAAAAACGGCTGAATTCAAAACACAGATCGATCATAAAAAAACAGAACTTGAAACGATAAAACATCCTCTTGAAAAAGAAAGAATGATTTACCTGGGAGGGGCATTGCTTTCTGTTATCGTTTGTCTTCTTTTTGCCAACACCCGTTCGAAAAAGAATCCGGAGGGCTGGGGCGCTATGAAGTATCCACAGCTTGTATTGGGAATGATCGCCATTCTCTGCTATGTGGGAGTAGAAGTTGCAATAGGAAGTAATCTGGGAGAGCTATTAAGTACACCGGCATTCGGCGGACATCAGTCTTCGGACCTTGCTCCTTATATTTCGATGTACTGGGGAAGTTTAATGATCGGAAGATGGACTGGTGCCATTGCTGTATTTAATCTGAACAAACAGCAGCAAACCATTGCTACCATTGTTGTGCCTTTTGTGGCATTCTTAGTGATTATCGGAATCAATACGGTTGCTCAGAAAGACATGTCACACCTTTATTTCTATGCTATCTGTATTGCGATTCAGGTTATTTTATTCCTGATCAGCAAAAACAAACCAGCTGCAACACTTACTATTTTCGGATTGTTTGGAGTAACAGCCATGATCGTAGGACTTCTTACCACTGGAAATATAGCTATTTATGCATTCCTTTCCGGAGGTCTTGCCTGTAGCATCATGTGGCCATCAATCTTTACTTTAGCAATTACCGGCTTAGGAAAATATACTGCTCAGGGGTCAGCATTCCTTGTGATGATGATTCTAGGGGGAGGTATTATTCCACCGCTACAGGGTAAATTATCTGATATTATCGGAATCCATAATTCCTATTTTATTCCTGTGCTTTGTTTTGCATATATTGCATTATTCGCATACATCACCAAGAAGGCTTTGTCTAAACAGGGAATTAATGTTGATATTTTAGAATCTGATGGAGGTCACTAATACAACAAAAACAATAAATAAGAAAAGATTTTGGGCAGGTGCATTACTTGCCCAATTTCTTTTGTTCTATGCTTTCTCTAAAATGAAAGTAATGATTGCATTTTTTGAATGGTTCTTTGAAATGCAGAAGAAAATTCATCAACTGCTTTTTAGCTGGATCCCATTTTCTTTCGGAGATCTTATCTATATCCTTTTAGGCGTTTTTCTTTTATACTCCCTTATTCTATGTTTTAAAAAGACAAGCAGAAACAGATCGATCTTAAGGCTTCTTACCGTCCTTAATATCTTCTACTTCATTTATCAGATCTGTTGGGGCATGCTGTACTTTCAGACTCCTGTTATCAAGAAACTGTCCAGCCAGAAAGAACCGGAAGTTGGTAAAGCAAAAGTACTGGCTCTCCTCTATCTTAAAAAATGCAAAGCGACCAGGCAATCTGTACGGGAAGATAAAAATGGAGTATTCATTATTACTGATCTGAATGCTATACAAACTGAAATTCTTCGCCAACAGGCGCAACTTCCAAAATATATTTCCGATAAAGAAGCACCACAGATCAATGCTTTCAAACCCAGTCTTTTTAAAAGTGTGATGAATTTTACCGGAATATTAGGGTATTACAATCCTTTTACTGCAGAAGCACAATACAATGCTGAGCTTCCCCATACCTTTATTCCATTTACTTCTGCTCATGAAAGCTCACACCAGCTGGGTTTTGCAAGAGAACAGGAAGCCAATTTTGTGGGTTATCTGATTGGTGTCAATTCTAAAAATAATGATCTGAGATACAGCACTGAATATTTTACTTTAAAAAGCCTTTTAAGATTTATTGCTGAGGAAGATCCTGCCTTTGTCAAAAATATTCTCAACGAATATTCTCCAGCCATGAAAAGAGACAGAAGGTATGAAAGAAGTTTTATCTTCAGACACCAGGGCTGGCTTGATGATTTCTTTGGGTTTACCAATAACCTGTTTTTAAAAAGTAATCAGCAGGAAGGAGCTGTTACTTATTCTTACTTTATTGATCTCTTACTGAACTACGAAAAGTCATAAACAAAAAAAAGAATCGTATCAGGCGATACGATTCTAAAAACACAAATGATGAAAAAAAATTTATTACCTTGACTTGTTCCCTCATTCAAGGAGATGTAAAAGTACAACATATTTTATAAATACAAAAACATTTCCCTCCTTTTTTAAAACTTTAAGAAAACTTTATGATTTTTTAAGTTTTTTTGAGTTTATCTTCAAAAATTATAATTTTACAAAAACAACCAATTCAACAATAATTCGCTACCTAATCATGTTCCAGAGCGTTAAAACCCCATAAAACTAAACAATTGTTTAATAATATCGTATTGCATTTCCATTCGATTTTGAATATCAAAAAATTAGAGTTATTCTTGTTTTAACAGATACAAATGACTGTTAAAAGAGTAATAATTCTATTTATAAATTAGTTCTCTTTTACTCACTTAGAAGATTTTTGATATGCTTAAATTCGGACAAGAAAAAGAAGTTGTTGATCAAAGCGAAAAGGAGATTATCCACATTTTCAAAAAATTACTGAAATTCACAGTGAACTTTTTTAGGGAGCAAAAATTATCCAGTTGAGTTTTCTGAAGAAATATCTTATCCAAAATTAAGAATGACAGGTCTCAAATTCTATTGCGAAATCAGCTACATTTTAACCTAAATAAAGCAAAAAACACAATAATATTTTCACATAATCAAGCATTTAACAATACTATATCACTAAGAAAAGAAAAAAATTTGTTTTTTTAAAACATCTGCGTATTTTAGTTAAAAATATTAATATGATTTTTGACAAACTAATTAACTATCTAAAACTCGATAAACAGGAATTTTCGTTCCAGTTCAATTCCCATCCTAACTACCCTTCTGCGTTAGCTTTTAGTGATACTCTAAACTTTATGGGTGTAAAAAATGATGCCTATGAACTGGATAAGGAATATTGGGATGAGCTGCCGGAAGAATTTATCGCGATTGTAGATAATTCCTTTTCTCTGGTCAAAAAATCAGGAGCCAGTTATTCAGTTTACTCCGAAAAAGCCAAAACACTAAATAAAGAAGAGCTCCATCAAAAATCTACAGATTTCGTACTGTTGTTTGAAAAAAGCGAAAATGCCGAAAGCAAGGTCGCCTTCAATTTTACCCCTCTTTTATATGTTGTTTTTGCCATCATCACTGTTTACTCTTTTTTCACGCAAAACCTATACGAAGCTTTTTTTAATGTTCTTTCCCTCGCGGGAGTCTATATTTCTATGGAGATTTTCAATCAGAAATTCGGGGCTACGTCTACTGTGATAGGAAGTATTTGTGGAGATACCTCTGCCAAACAGGTTACCAATTCATGTGATAAGATTATTAAGCAGGATAAAACAAGTATTTTAGGTTTAAAGTTTTCAGACTTTTCTCTGATTTATTTTGCTGGGCTTGCCATATTGGGACTTTTCCTTCCTGCGACAGCATATATCGTAAAAGGATTTACTTTGGTTTCCATATTGGCTATTGGCTATTCGTTATACATTCAGGCTTTCGTAGAAAAAGCATTCTGTAGAGTTTGTCTTCTGATCATTTCAATCCTTATCGGACAGTTGATTCTCAGCATCTTCTTTTTCCAGAATACCCCCCTTAGTATAGGAATGCTATTATTAACAGTTGTTTTGTGGATCCTTGTTTTCTCTGCAGTTTTATACTTCAGTAACATTCTTTCTCAAAAAGAAAGCCTACAGAAATCAAATGCTAAAAACCTTAGATTTAAAAGAAATTACGAACTTTTCAAAAGTCAGCTTTTGGAAAATGAAAAAATAGAATTCCAGGATACTGAAACTTTCTCACTTGGAAATGAGGACGCCAAACTTCGTCTTTCCATCGTATCGAATCCTTATTGCGGTTTTTGTAAAGATGGTCATAAAATCATGGAAGGATTACTTGAAAAATACCCTGATGATATTTCTGTACAGATCCGTTTCAATTATTCACCGGAAAGAGCTGATGAAAAGTACACCAAATTACTTTCAGCTTTTAAACATATTTATGATCATAAGTCACAGAAAGAGTTCCTGAAATCAGTAGAAGATTGGTTTGAAACCAGAGACGAGAACAAAATCGTTTCCCTATCAGGATCATCTGCACCTGAAGATCTGACATCATTTGTTGAAATGACGAAAGATAACAACAGCTCAGGATTGAATTTCACCCCCATTTTCATTCTTAACGGGCACCAATTTCCGGATAAGTATGATCGTGATGACATTTGGTTTTTCGTTGATGAATTAATGGAAGATGAGGACTTTCAACAAGAAAATGTTCAAGAATTGAAAAATTCACTATCTTAGGAAAAAAATTAAGCGGATTCCGAAAAGCTTTAAAAGAGTAGGAAAATAAAAAACTAAATAGCACTATGAAAAACTTAAAGAAAATATCAAGAGAAAATTTAAAATCGATTAAAGGAGGATTTAGAAGATGTCCGGACGATGGAGAATGTGGTGGAGATCAGTGTTGTGCCAACGGGGTGTGCAGATCAATAGCAGGAGCAGGACCAAACACTTATTATTGTACTCCCTATACTGGTATTGGTTTCACACCGCAAGGTTAAAAAAACATTTATACCAGCTGCGTGAGCTATTAATGATCTTTTATTTTGTATCGATGCATGCAATAAAGATGCATCATAAAATGAACGATATAAATTTGAATATTAATTTGAATAAGTAAAAATGTCGTCATATTTTGGCGACATTTTATAATGAGTATCAATTTTGAAGAAATTTCCCTTTTATAAACAGCCGGATGCTAAAGACTGCGGCCCTACCTGCCTTAGAATTGTAAGTAAATATTACGGCAGAAGTATATCCCTGCAGCAGATCCGTACCCTTTCTGAAACCACCCGTGAAGGAAGCAGCCTCTTAGGGCTGAGCGATGCATCAGAAGACTTGGGATTCCGTTCCCTTGGAGTCCAGATCAATTTTAATACCCTTGCAGAAGAAGTTCCTTTTCCCTGCATAGTCCACTGGAACAAGAACCACTTTGTTGTTGTTTATAAAATAGATAAAAACAATAAAGTCTATATTTCAGATCCTAGTTACGGACTTATCACATATTCGCGGGACGAATTTATCAAATTGTGGATTGGGGAAAATGCTAATGAAAACACAGAAGAGGGAATTGCCCTTATTCTGGAAACAACACCTGCCTTTTTTCAGACAGAGTTTGATACAGTGGAAAGTAAAGCCAGCTTCTCTTTCCTATCCAAATATCTGCTGAAATATAAATCTCTTGTCATACAGCTTGCAGTAGGCCTTCTGGCGGGAAGTTTACTTTCCCTTATTTTCCCTTTTCTTACCCAGAGTATTGTAGACGTCGGGATACAGAATCAGGATCTCAACTTTATCTACGTTGTCCTTTTAGCTCAGATCATGTTGTTTCTGGGAAGGATGGGTATTGAAGTGATTAGGAGTTGGATTCTTCTCCACTTGTCAGCAAGGATCAATATTTCTATCATCTCAGATTTCTTTATCAAGCTGATGAAGCTTCCTATAAGCTTTTTCGACACGAGAATGACGGGAGATATCATGCAAAGAATCAATGACCACCACAGAATCGAACAGCTTTTGACGAGTTCCTCGTTAAATACACTATTTTCTTTGGTCAACCTGGTAATCTTTAGTATTGTCCTGTTATTTTACGACTATAGGTTATTTGTTGTTTATCTTATAGGAGCAGCACTATACATTGGATGGATCAGCTTTTTCCTTAGCAAGAGAAAGGAATTGGATTATAAAAGATTCTCTCAGGTTTCACAGGAGCAGAGCAAAGTCATCGAGTTAATTAACGGAATGCAGGAAATTAAAATGCACAACGCGGAAAAGCAGAAGCGTTGGGACTGGGAATTCCTGCAGGTAAAATTATTTAAAATAAGAATAAAATCTCTTTCTCTTGAACAGTGGCAGTCTGTGGGAGGAAACTTCATTAATCAGATGAAGGATATTCTGGTAAGTTTCCTTTCAGCCAAACTCGTATTAGAAGGAAATCTGACTTTAGGGATGATGCTTTCTGTACAGTACATCATTGGCCAGCTGAATAGTCCGTTGTTACAGCTTATCGATTTTATCAAGCAAACTCAGGATGCTAAAATCTCTCTTGAAAGATTGGGAGAGATTCACGACAAAGAAGATGAAGAGGACAAAAATGAGCAGTATGCCGGAGAAATTCCGCAGAAAGACATTGACGTCAGCAATATATCATTCAGGTATATAGGATCTGATGTTCCTGTATTTGAAGACCTCAGTCTCAGCATCCCTTATCAAAAGACAACGGCGATTGTAGGGGCCAGCGGAAGTGGAAAGACAACACTACTCAAACTTCTGATGAAATTTTATGAACCAACGGCGGGAGAAATCAGACTTGGAAATACTCAGCTCAGAAATATTTCCCCAAGATTCTGGAGAGATCATTGCGGAGTGGTGATGCAGGAAGGATATGTATTTAATGATACGATAGCCAATAATGTGGCGGTAGGAGAAGATTACGTTGA
This sequence comes from Chryseobacterium carnipullorum, assembly GCF_003815695.1. Lineage (NCBI taxonomy): Bacteria > Pseudomonadati > Bacteroidota > Flavobacteriia > Flavobacteriales > Weeksellaceae > Chryseobacterium > Chryseobacterium carnipullorum. The sequence goes on from NZ_CP033920.1 coordinate 628,440, forward strand.
TAAACAGAAATTGAGACGTGCCGTGGAAATTGCCAACATTAAAGATTTTATTGAGAGTCTGCCTTTAAGCTACAATACAAAAATAGGAAACGAGGGTGTGGGAGTCAGTGGTGGTCAGAAGCAAAGACTATTCATTGCCAGAGCGGTTTACAAATCTCCGGATTTTATATTTTTTGATGAAGCGACTTCAGCATTGGATGCCAATAATGAAAAAGTCATTATGGAAAACCTGGAGCAGTTCTTTAAAGGTAAGACAGCTATCGTCATTGCCCACAGATTATCCACGGTAAAACATGCTGATAAAATTATCGTTCTGGATAAAGGTAAAGTAGTAGAAGAAGGCAGCCATGCTGACCTTGTGGCTTTAAAAGGAGAATACTACAGATTGGTAAAAAATCAACTGGAATTAGGAAATTAATTTTATTTCCTCTGAAACATGGAGGAAATTCTATCTTAGAAACATGAAAGAAGACATCTTAGACAATATTGAACTCCGCTCGGAAAGTGTTCAGGACATCCTCACCCAGCCTCCTCATTGGATGATACGCTGGGGAAACAGCGTTATTTTAGTTATCCTTCTGCTTATCCTTGTGATGAGCTACATCATCAAATATCCGGAATTTGTTTCTGCTCCGGTGATCGTTACCTCACAAAATCCCCCTGAGAAAATTGAGGCCCGGATGAGCTCAAAAATTGAAAAAATCTTTATCAAGGATCATCAGGAAGTGAAGAAAAATGATGTCCTGATGGTCATGCAGTCTACGGCCAATTATAAAGATGTTTTGGAACTGAAAAAGCTGGTGGATTCTATTTCGCCTCAACAGCTGCAAAATTTCCCGATTGCTAAGACCTCAAGATTTAAACTTGGTGAATTGCAGGGAGATTATAACAGTTTTGCAAAAGCTTTTCAGGATGAGGAACTTTTTACAAGACTTCAGCCGTATGCACCGGAAAATATAGCTGCTAACCAAAGTATTTCAGAATACAGGGGAAGAATTGCTACACTAAAACAGCAGAAAAGTCTGGAACTGGCTAAATATGATTTATCAAAGAAAAGCTATCAGAGATCTCAGGAATTATTCAACCAGGGAGTAATTGCATCTGTGGAACTTGAAAACGAAAAAATAAAATATCTTCAGGCTCAGCAAAATCTTGAAAATCTTAATATTTCTATCTCCCAAATGGATGAAGGTATTTCTAATCTTAATAAAACAAAAAGCGGAACAGCCATTAATACAGAAAAAGATAAGATCACCTATTCTTCGCAGAGTTTACAGCTTTTCGAGCAACTTCGTAAATCTTTGAAACAATGGGAACAGAATTATCTTGTGATTTCTTCTACAGATGGGATGGCCAGTTTTCAACAATTCTTCGGTGAAAACCAGTTTGTAAAAGCGGCAGAGCCTATCCTTTCCATACTTCCGACAAACAAAGAGAAGCTGGTAGGCAGAATGTCTGTCCCTACCGTTAATTCAGGAAAAGTCCTTACCGGTCAGAAGGTATTGATCAAACTTGATAACTACCGTTTCCAGGAATATGGTATTGTAGAAGGGAAAGTACAGAACATATCTCTAATACCCGATGATAAAGGAAACTATTATGTTGATATTACTCTTCCTAAAGGATTAAAAACCAGCTATAATAAAAAATTGGTTTTTGACAAAGAACTAAGAGGTAATGCGGAGATTGTAACTCAGGATCTCCGACTTATCGAAAGATTCTTCTACCAAATCAGAAAATTATTGGGATACCAGAGTTAATATATTCCATACAGATATCAAATAAAACCGCAGCTCATGTAAGCTGCGGTTTTGCCTTTTATACCATTGAAGTTACTGCAGATAGATTGTAACCTACCATTTATTTCGCCTGTTTAACCTTTAAAAATATAAAACTGTAATCCGTAGGATATTTCTGTGCTCCTACTGAAGCATTCTTATGGCAATCCATACATTGTTTCTCCTGAATATAGGTTTCCATGGTAACATTGGCTATATTATTCGGAGTGATCCCACCATCCATCAGCGGAGCTGTCTTATTATTATTCCCGTCCTGAATTGGGTTTTCCGGCCATTGTACATTGACCAGCTGATAATATTGCCATACGGATTTAGGATTGCTGGCTTTAATCATATCTCTGATTTGCTTATTCAGATTTTGTATCTCCGGCGTAATGGCATTGTTGGCAATACGTATGACCTGGACCGGCTTACTCAAACTGTCCTTGCCGGGTACCGGAGACTGGTTGGGTTTATCCGTACTTTTCGGATTATAAAAACAGTATTTAACGGAAGGATCTACCTGCCCTTCTGTTGGAGCATTATTCACATGCTCAAAGGTCATCCAGGTAAACTGGGGTGACTGATTGGTTTTTCGGATGATATGAAGGCCTACCAATCCTAAATATTTCTGCGTGTATTTTCCATAGATCGGCTGGTTATTTTTATCAAAACCTTTAATTTCCGGAACCATAGCTTTAGATATTTTATAAAAATTCTTTAATGATTCCAACTGATTCTCAGGAATAACCCGCCATGCTGCTTTGATCTCAATAGATTCCATTGGAAGCCAGACGCCCTGGTTTTTGGCTGCAAAAGCATTTAAATTTTCAGAACTATAGAGTTTATTTTTCCTTATAAAATCACTTTCAATGCTGTTCATTCTGATTTCATACCAAACGATGTTTCCACTTTGATCTGTCAGCCACGCTCCTTTAGCCTGCATGATTTCATCTACATTACCCCCGAGCATTGCTCTCAGCTTCGGTTTTGGAAGACTTGCATTTATATCAGTGAACTTATTGATTTCATTGATGTATTTTATGTAGCCGTTTTTACTTTTAAGATTCCATTGTTCCGGTTGTTTGGCAGCAAATACATCATCTGCACTTAAGTAACTTTCCCATACGGTGGGACTGTAATCTCCCGGCATCCCATAATCAGCAGCAACGGCAGTAGTATCAGGAAGACCTCTTTCATCTGAAGCTCTCCAGTTTAGTGCGAGAAAATTTTTCCAAGCAAAACAATTCAGCACACTTTGAGAACTATGTCCACAGGTTGAGTCAGCGGGCAATTGATACCCCACAGTAGGCGGATCACAAAAAGCACCACAATCTATATCTGCCATTTCTTTGGAAAAGCCCAATCTTGAGTTTAATTTTTTATCCTTTTTTCCGGATTCACATGAAATTGAAATTAAACTCAATAGAAAAAAGGAAAATAATAATGTTCTCATTTCAGTATTTTTTGAACCTGTTGGATTTGCTGATCAGAAAGTAGTGTATGGTTGGGCATCATATTCAGCTTAGGAAGTGAACCCGCTGCTACAACTTCCAACACACCTGATATCGTATATTTAGGGTCTGAAGCACTATTGTAGAGCGCAAGTGGTTTTTCACCTAATACTGCATCGGATTGCGCTGTAATATCTATAATGAAAAGCTGATTATCATTACCCAGATCCTGAAAATCCGTTACAGAAGCATTGATTCCCGCTCCAAAGTCAAATTCGGTCTCCTTGTTTGCATCACTGGCCAATACGGCAATCCCCATTGTGGTAGTTCCTGCTTCAATCTGTGTAATGCATGAAGTTAAGTTAGAAAATGTATTCAACTTATTGTAAAGACTGGCTTGAAGTAAACTATTATCCAGAAGATACTGCACGCTTGGTAAAGTCACATCCGGATCTCCAACCGGAGGATATTCCTGAGGTTTTTCTCCACCTCCCGGAATTCCCGTTCCTGCCAACTGTACTTTAAAAACATCTGCAATCTGAGAACCCCATTTTAGAGGCTGATTTTGGACCAGAATCTCGCTGAGTTTGAAATTAGCCCCGGCTGGCACCTCAAATCTTGAGTGCAGAACCATATTATTAGGATAAAAAGCAGTTCCCGGATTGATATCTCTTCCTCTGATAATTTTATAGCAGTCTTCAATCTTATAACCTTCCGCTGAAGCCGGCATTGTAAACTGGGTGAAATCCGGTAACTGACCATACAATGCAATAGGATTGGTCAACGATATTTTAACTTTATTATGATAAACAAGTGAATTGACATTCTGCCCGATGCGTGGATCACTGTTTCTGTAGATCTGTCCGTATTGTGCAGCACAGATCAGTGCATTGGCATCTGTGATTACCTTTCCATTGACTGCTCTTAAAATTGTTGCCGCGGCTCCAAGATAAATTTCTGCACCTAAAGAATTGGGCGGACTTGTAAGATGCACTGCTCCCCCACCCGCTGTAGTTGCTGATGAACCATTGTTCCACTTATTGATGGGATTATATGCAGGCAGCCCTGTCTCTCTTACAATAACCGGATTGTTCTGCTCGTCTAAAAGATAAAGATCTTCCTTCTTTACATTTGAATTGTTCAGAATTTCCTGATAAAGTGAAACAACCATATCCGGAGATACTTTCCACATGTGAAACCAGTATTCCGGATTTTCATGGGTAAAATCTACTGCAATGATATCTCCGTTTGTATCTCTTGTCACTGCCCATTCACAGTATTCATCCTGCCAGCCTCTGGGGCCGGAAGGTCCGAAAGGTTTTGTAGCAGTATTATTGGGATCACATGGATTTTTAGTAACCGTTAATGTAATGTCATATTTTTTGCTGAAAGCATCCGGGCCTATATCGGCAAGTTCATGCAATTTGTCTGTAGCATCAGCTTTTCCAAACTTCTGAGTAAATAAATCCGTGAAATAATGATTGATTCTATTTGGAAAAGCACCCCATTGTATTGGAACTGTATTATTTTTAATGGGAGTCACAGGCGTTACAAGAGGATTATAGTACCAGCTTCTGGGATGGTCATAGCTGCTTGACCATGGATTTCCCATTTGTGAATTAATCGTACAGTATTTTACATAATCACTCCAGGCATTCTCAATCTGGATTTTCAGATCCGGCTGGTCTTTAAAATCTTTTTCCGCCTGATAGGCAGGTGTGTCAAATTTTTTCATGGTGTTAATTTTTAATAGGGTATCGGTTTTTATGAAATTGAAGTCATGACAGTAGGAATGTGCATCCTCAATATATCAGCACGGAAACGTGCAGTGAAGGTCTGATGTCAAAAAGCATCATTAAAAAGTAATCGTTCTTACTGATGCTTATATGAAAAATAAATGATGATACTCAAAGCTAGATCTAATCCTTTGATATTCTTTACGTATTTCTACGCATTTTTATTTTTCAAAGTTTATACTTAAGCTGCGTCCCTTTTAGTTAAGAAAAAAAATTAAAATCCTAAAAATGTACTGATTATTTTTATACACAAAAAAACCGCACCCTCAAGTGCGGTAGTTGCTCACCCTTATTTTAACTTCTTAAATAAGTCCGGTGAAGTAGAATATAGTAGAAAACAAAAGTATTCAGTTTAAATTCAATGCTTTCTTCATATTGACCTTTGTCTGGGCAATGATAACACGCAGAAGCTTCAGCCGAAAAGTGAAATACCACTTTGGAAACTTTGGGTGCTCCATATGTTCGCTGATCATGATGAAGGTAACCACCATCATGGCCACGTTATGTCCCGAAGGAAGTAGCATAGGGAAAAGCATCAGTGCCCACCCTGCTCCTACACACCAGACTCCGTGCATCATTCCGAACATGAAGGCATCCCGATTTGCCTCGGAACCGAAAGCAGCCAGTGAAACATGATCATGTCCACGATTCAGACAGCGCTGTTTAACTGGAGAAAACTGCCATATCACTGCAATAACTCCAATTGCTATAGCCGGAATGTAAGAATTGGGCAACAATAGATTCAATCCAACGATCAAAGCATTCATAAAAAATCCCATAACAATCCATACTGCAGTATATCCTGATATGAAAAGTAATGCAGACCCTAAACGCCGGCTTTTGAAACTTCGGTCATAAATATACTGAACGGGCGTAATCAATTTCGGAAGCATCATGGCAAGCACCATCAATGTCCAGCCGATCATAAGATCGGATACAGGATTCATCTGAAGCATCATCTGAAGAGATGCCTTCGATGGACCTTCAAGAGTTACATGACAATGTTTTACCGTCATAATGCCCCCTGGATTAAATAACAGGATCACCCAAAATACAGCACTTACTGCCAGAATCGATATACTTATTGAATAACGGATCCTTTTCGAGGTTTTCATAGCTGTTGTTCTTCACGATAGATGCTGACGCGGCCTACCGTAATTTTTTCATCCGATGGAATGACATTATCAGGAAGTATGGTGACGTCCAGAGAATTAATATCAAGCTCATTATTAATAAACAGATTATCTATAATGTCTGTAATATTAAGGATAAATGTCAATCCTGTTCCACCATTATGACCCTCTTTATCTGAAGCGTTTCGCAGTCCGAACAGAGAAACATGTCCTGCAAGCTGATGGTTGACAGAAACACTCAGAATATTGGCATCCCTGGTTCCTTTTACATTCTCCAGCTGAAGATACACCTGATCCGGTAATTGGGTAGAAGATGCTTTCATCAGGCTGTTGGGTACATTTTTCCAGGAGCTGCTTTCTAACTTTACAGTGGTTTTCGCTCCTGACCCATCTAATAGAATTTGTCCCGCATTGGCGCCAACAAGTTCTGAGTTGTTTCCTAAATCCATATTCTGTTCTTCCAAAGGTTCTGTTCCTACTGATTTTGCTCCTAGTTTAGTTAATCTTTGAGAAAGTGTTTTTTCAACCAGAGGAGCTGTTGTTGGTGCTAAATCATCATAGGTATAATCTAACTTCGCTAAGCTAGTCATTTCTTCAGGAGTATACACCCAGGCTTTGTTATCCGGTAAAGGCATAATAAATTCTCTTTCACCATAGAGTGCAGGTCCTCCAAGCCACAGCGGATTGATAGGATTATGATTTTTCACATTCCAGGCAGCCCACATTCTGTCTATATTGCAGTGATGAAGATAGAAAATAGGATCAAGTCCTGCAGAATCGGGATCTGACATTAATCCGTCTTGTCCGCCTACCTGTACATGCACCAGATTATGAGGATTACTTTCAAGGTTACCACTCAATGCTCCGTCGTGTGAGAATCTGGTTTCCGGTCCGCCATAGCCAGGTTTAGATGTAGCAGAGTTACTTCCCGTATAGATCGTATTTCCCTGACAAGCCTCTGATAGCGGTGGAATTTCAACATAAATGTTTCCGTCATTTTTAGGACCGTATCTTGCGGTTACATATAAAGGGTTAGGAGTTCCGTCCGGAAGGGTTTTCTGTGTGAAAGCGGGCGGTATTTTATATTGATCTCCTGAACCAAGATAATTCCAATATGGGAGGGCCCAATCAGCGGGTCCTCCTAAGCTGATCACAGCCTGGCGAATCTGTTCTTCCAGAGCAATAAGATAACCACGATGCCAGGGTGCGAAATACCAACTCTGATGCTGGCACTGGTTCCAATATTTAGCAACAGTAGCTGAATCAGGAAGCGGAGTTGTAGGAACATTGGGAGGGCCGGGAAGAACATTCCAATTAGGAAATTTTTCTCCACCCATTTGCTCACCATGCATCGCTGCAAAAAACCACCAGCTGTTCTCATCATTTAAAGCCCGTGACTGCATCACGCCAACTGCTTTTGCATACCAGAGAAGATCCGGATTATCAAAAGTTCCGTTTTCTTCCCACGCATTTTTTCTTGTAAACTTAGCCATAAAATTAATTTTTTGATTTCTGGTTATTATACATTTTTTATCAAAAACGATTGTTTTAAAAAACAGTTTTTGATGTATACCACAAATCTAGGAACATGCAAGGAAAAAGGATTACGTATTTATACGTAATTATCCCTTTAAAGTGAAAATTAAACCTTGAAAGATCGTAAAAAAGTATAATTGAAGTCACCATAAAGTTCAATATTGTAAAATATACAATTTGAAAAAATAATATATTTTCATTTAAAATTATAAAATTATTTTCATTCGGTTAAATTATGTATTGAATAAAAAAAACAATCCCAATAAAATATTAAAACACTGATTAACATTACAATAAATAACAAAACATTAGTTAAAAATTAAATTTATAAGGGCCTAAAATTTAAAAAAGAGGCCATTATTAAATTCTTTAAAATAAATTATTAAGTTCCATAAATCCTCTATTTATATTGATTCTAAATTAAAAATATTATTCTCTACTAGATGAATATTTTTGATTTATTTTTATATTTACGTTATATAATTCTAATCCATGAGAAATATAATATTGGTTGTCTTGATCTTTTGCAGCCAAATATTCTTATCACAAAACGTCCAAATTACAGGAAGAATTTTAAACAATGAAAATTCTCCTGTAGAGTTTGCTGAAGTAATTCTTCTGAAAAATGACTCTGTCAAAATAAGAAGTGAAATTACCAATGCTAATGGTATGTTCACTATCGATGCTCCCAAAGATTCATATATATTACAGGTAAAAAGGTTTAAAGGTATCTTATACTCCAAAAAGATAAAACTTGAAAACAATCTCCGTTTAAATGAAATAAAGCTTGTAGATATACAACAGATTAAAGAGGTTATCATTGAAAAGAAAAAGAAGCTGATTGAGAAAAAAATAGACAGGACCGTATTCAACGTTGAAAATTCTATATTTTCCAGCGGTGCAGATCTGGCACAGGTTTTATCTGGGACTCCAATGCTGTCAGTTAGCGATAATTCGGTCTCCATTGTTGGGAAAAGCGGCGTTGCAGTAATGGTCAATGACAAACTTCTGAATCTTAGTGGTACAGATTTGATCAATTATCTGCGCTCACTCCGTTCTGATGATGTTTCCAGAGTTGAAATTATAACTACTCCACCGGCAAAATATGAAGCACAGGGAAATAGTGGAATCCTCAATATTATCTTGAAGAAAAACACAAAATTAGGATGGAACGGTATCCTAAGTTCCTCATATATACAGACTACCTATGTAGGAAATGCCAATAACCTTACTTTAAACTACAATTCCAACAAAATTACAAGTTCGTTACGATTGAGACAGTTTGACAGACCATCAAAAGCCGTGGAACTTATCGATATTATCGGAACCAATTCCATTTTAAGTGCAGATAAACGAAAAGATAAATTCAAAGGAGCGGGAGCCAATTTCAGTTTTGATTACAAACTGAATCAAAATTCCAATATCGGAGTCATCTACGATATTTCCAAATCTCATTCTGATATGGATATCTTTAATAGATCCATCTACCAGACAAATAGTATTCAGGATTCTCTATTAACTACTTCTTCGGAACATAGAAAACCAATAGTTACCCATTCATTAAATGCATACTATGATTATAAAATTGATTCTTTAGGAAAAAAATTGAATATTGCCGGAAATTATTTTTCAAACAGTCCAGATGCGGAGGTGAATTTTCAGACCATTTCCGACTATACTCCCGGTACTCAGAAAATCAGAAACCTGAGCAATCTGGATTATCAGATATTATCAGGTCAGGCAGATCTTTATCTTCCTTTCAAATGGGGAACTCTCGAAACCGGACTGAAATTCACTCATTTTCTGAATGGTTCCAATATCAAATATTTTTCATTTAAAAATGATGAATATACTATAGACCCAAGCCGAAGTAATTATTTCGAATATAAAGAAAACAATGCTGCTGCCTATGTGAGTGTTTATAAAAGTCTGGGCGAAAAATGGTCTGCAAAAGCAGGTCTGCGCTACGAATATTCAACCATTGACGGGTATTCAGAAACTGCAGGCGAAAGAAATAAAAATGAATACGGACGTCTGTTTCCTTCAGCCTATCTGGAGTACAAAGCCAATGAGAATAATACCTTATCAATCAATTATTCAAAAAGAATCAATCGTCCTAACTTTACTGCTTTAAACCCCTTCAGGTGGTATTCTAATCCTTATTCTTTTTATACAGGAAATCCATTTCTTTCTCCATCCTACAATCATAATGTAGAGCTCTCCTATCTTTATAAAAACAGATTTTCCGTTACGGTATATGGGCAGAAGCTGATTAACGGGTATGGAAGGATTACTTCTTTAACCCAAGGAATTAAAGAAGTAAATTATAAAAATTACCTTACACAATATGATGCAGGGTTAAATGCAAGCCTTTATACCAATGTGACCAAATGGTGGGAAAACAATACCAACATTGTTTCCTTTTATTCTGAGTCAGAATCATCCATTCCTGAAGTTGTTCCTCAAAAAGGCGTATCAATGTACTATACCATCAATAATACTTTCACGATAAATAAAGAAAAATCGGTGTTGTTTTTATTAAATTTTTACCACTATTTACCTAACAAACAAGGCAATACCTATATCGGAAATATTTCAAACCTTTCTGCCGGTTTTAGGTTTTCATTAATGGAAAAAAAGCTGAGAGTCAACATGATGGTAGAAGATATTTTCAGAGGAACCCAAAGCAAAGGCAAGATCTTTTACGATGAATTTACGCAATTCTACAACAATTATTATGATACCAGACGTTTCACTCTGAATATGACTTATACGTTTGGAAACAAGAATGTAAAAACAAATAACAAACAGATACAGTTGGAGGAAAAAAGCAGGGCAAATTAAAGGGTGGACATCCAAAAACAAAAAAAACTATATACTCAATATTAATACCATGAAAAAATTAAAATTAAACCCGTTGTCACTGGACAAGCAAACCATTGCTTTATTGGACGAAAAACAGCTTCAGGAAATTAAAGGTGGCAAAACCGGATTTTCTCCGTGTCCGGCAGGAGCTACTACCTGCGACCCAAACGGTAGCGGGGGAGGTTCTACAGGATGTGGAGCAGGTACCTCTGCATGTCCTGTACAAAGCTAAAATCATAATTATCAATAACCGAGATACAAATAGGTGGAAGCCGAACAACCTTTAAAGAGTAGGCGCTTATAAAAACTTTTTTAATATGAAAAAATTAGAATTAGACCCATTGTCATTGGACAAAGAAACCATTGCTTTATTAGATGAGAAGCAGTTAATGGAAATTATTGGAGGAAAAGGAGCTGCCCCGGCAGGATCTACAGGATGTGGTACCGGAGGTAGTACTTGTGACAATACCGGAACAGGGGCATCTACAGGATGTGGATCAGGAGGCAGTACCTGCAGTGTTACAGATACGATCAGCGCAAACTAATCTTCGAATTTTCATAAGGGTAATTTTTCATGTATAAAAATTGCCCTTATTCTTCTAATCAATGAAAATACAGGGATTATTTTAATCTCCAGTAAGTATAAAGAGATAATTCCTGAAAAAATCTTTAAAACAGACAGAAAAATTAAATCTTTTTATTATGAAAAAATTAGAATTAGACCCATTATCATTAGACAAGGAAACCATTGCTTTACTAGATGAAAAGCAACTGCAAGAAATCGTTGGCGGACAGGCTGCAGCTCCGGGAACATCTACAGGATGTGGATCAGGAGGTAGCGGATGTGGTGCCGGCGGCGGTTCTACAGGATGCGGTTCAGGAGGAAGTACTTGTGTATCACAGGCAGAAGTAGCTATAAAATAAAGACAAGGGGGAAGCCGAAAAACCTTTAAAGAGTAGGCAACAAAACATCATATCTTTTTTATTATGAAAAAATTAGAACTAGACCCATTGTCATTAGACAAGGAAACAATTGCTTTATTAGATGAAAAGCAGTTGATGGAAATTATCGGCGGTAAAGCTGTAGCTCCGGGAACATCCACAGGATGCGGTACAGGAGGCAGTACTTGCGGTGCTGCACAAACAACAACTATTAGCACCGGAGGAGGATCTACAGGATGCGGTTCCGGAGGTAGTACTTGTTCTGCACAGTCAACAGCTGGATAACAACAAGCAGGGCTGTATTTTTTACAGCCCTTTTCTTTAAATTACCTAATATCGCGTCTACACTAATGGAGAATAACAAATATTTTTTACTTGATCACTGCTGTCTGAGAATCCCTTCTCATTCTATTGAAGCCTTTTTGGACTTTAATGAGAATATTAAAAATATTAGCCTGGAAAATCATGAAGAACTTGTACAAGTTTTAAATCATATTTTTTCAAATACCTATTACAAAGAAGCAGTTTACATTGCCTCCAAAGACTTATATGAAACTTTTTTAGAACTGAAAGAAAATAATTTCGCCAACAAAGATGCAGCTAAGCGCTTCCTAATTACATTCTATAAATACTTCTCAAGAATGTCGAACAGGTCTACCCCATACGGCCTTTTTTCCGGCACATCTTCAGCAGGTATAATTGATGAGCCCACTAATATCAAGTTTGATAATAACAGATACAGACTTGTATGCCAGCTCAATATTCATAGCCTGACCAAACTGATCCGCAGTATTGACCCCCTGAATAATGAGCTTATCAACAAAATCAAATACTACAAAAACAATACCCTTTATACCTTAGGAAACAAAGCTTATTTTGTTGAGCAATTTGATAATGGCCGATATATAGCATCCAATCTTACCTCCATAAGACTCAGTGAATATGTAAAGATTATTCTGCAATGTGCAGAACAGGGAGCAACAGTAGCTGAAATGGCTGACAAAATATCAAATCCTGCAATCACCCTGGAACAGAAACAAAATTTTATAAAAAATATTATCCAGTCTCAAATCCTAGTGAGCCAGCTCCTTCCAAGCGTTTCTACAGAAAATTTCATTGAAGATTTAATAAATACTATAGACGAAAAAGAAATAAATATTGAGGAGATCAATGAATTAAAAGAGATCGACCATATTATCAGAAATATATCTTCTGTTGATGATATTGATCTTTTCAGGACTTATATTAAAAATAATTCAGACAGTAATATCATATCAAGGGACTTCTACAAGCTGGACCTTTTTTACAATCTGCAAAAGGGAAATTTAAATAAAAAAATCCTGAACGAGATCAATGATACATCTTATGAGGTCATGCATCTGTTTTCGCAGAGAACTTCTTTAGCATTGAGCCATTTTGTAAACGCCTTTGCCTCGAGATATGAAGATAGGGAACTCCCGTTGGTACAGGTATTAGATACTAATTATGGTATTGGATATGAAAAAGTTGTATCCGGCAACGCTGAATACACTCCTCTTTTAGACGGCATTCCTGTAATGTCTGATTCACGGAGCGAGACAAGAATCATTTATGGTGGATTTGAAATGCTTAGGGACAAAATATTCAAACAATATTGTAAAACAGGCGAAAGTGTTATCTATGCTGATGAAGATTTCAAAAATTACTTATCCAAAAAACCACAACTTTCCCGTGAAGGAGAAGCTCCGAGTGCTTACATATTCGGAAGAATTCTATCCCCATCTGCAGAAGCACTGGATAATGGTGATTATAAATTTTTCCCAACTCAATGCCACGCCCCTTTTGCTGCCAGATTACTGACACGCTTCACCCACGGAAATAATCAGCTGAAAAACCAGGTAAAAAAAATAGCCGATTTTGAGCAAAAAACAAATCCCGATGTTATTATGGCTGAGGTACTCACCATTCCGGATGACAACTATGCCAATATCACCTTATATTCTACCATCAGGGATTATGAAATCCCATTTCTATCCAATTCAAAATTAAGCAAAGATCACCAGATCCATGCCGATGACCTTCTGGTTTCTGTAAGAAACGGAAAAGTAGTCTTACGATCAAAAAAACTGAATAAAGAAATTATTCCATGCCTTTCCAATACATATAATACGACACTTGCACAGCCACTGTATAAATTTCTTGCCGATGTGGGAAGTCAAAATATGAGACTGGGTTATTTTTGGGATTGGGGAATATACCAGAATGAACCTTTCCTGCCCAGAATTGAATACAAAAAAATCATCATCAGCCGGGCACGCTGGTTCATGAAAAAAATAAAAACAGATTACAGAAATGAACAAGCTGCAGAAGCAGCAATAGCAGATCTAAAAATACAATATAATCTGCCCCAGTATGTCGTTTTATCCTCCGGAGACAACGAACTTCTTATAGATCTGGACAATAAAATAGGCCAGGCTATTCTGCTGAAAGAAATCAGCCAGCAAAATGTTATTGTATATGAAAATATTCATACTAAAGAAAATTGTTTTATCAAGGAAGGGGATAACAGCTACGCGAATGAAGTAGTAATTCCGCTTCTTAACAAAAGGACAGTTTATCTGCCATCCATCCAGCATGTCTCAATCCCCAAGATTAAAAGAATATTCCCTCCAGGAAGCGAGTGGTTTTACATAAAAATCTATTCAGGAAGTAAAAATGTTGAGGACATCCTTACAGAAGTAATTTCCGACTTTGCCGTTGACCTTTTAAACAAAAAAATCATTGACAAGTGGTTCTTTATCAAATATAATGATCCCGACCATCATATACGGGTCAGATTTCACTGTTTTAATCCCGACAAGAAAAAGGAAGAATGGTATCTTATATCAGAAAACCTACAAAAGGCTATCCACGAATTTATCCCTGAAGAGCAAGCTTTAAGAATAACGATAGATACTTATGTAAGAGAACTGGAAAGATACGGTGACCATACCATGGAACTGAGCGAAAATATCTTTTACTATGACAGCACAGCCGTTTCTGAGTTTCTCAATCTTATTCATGGTAATGAAGGCGAACAATTAAGATGGAAGTTTGCACTAGTTAATGTAGACAAGCTCCTGGATGATTTTAAATATTCTGTAAAAGATAAAATCAAAGTCATCGGTACTTTATGTGAGAATTTTACTAATGAATTCAGTTTCAACAATGCTGATAATTATGTAGCGCTGTCGAGAACATTGAGTACCAGACACAGGGAACTTAAAAAAGAAATTTCTGATATTATTTTTGAAAAAGACAAAGTTGAATATCATGAAGCATACGAATGCTTCAACAAAAGAAGTGAAAATATTGCCACTGAATTATCCCGGTATCCTGAACTGCCACAGGAAACTAAAGACCATCTGATCATGAGCTATATTCATATGACCTTAAACCGTTTATTTATGGTAAATCAGCGAAGACATGAGCTTGTTATCTATTATTTCTTAAAGAAGTTTTACGAATCGGAGATTGCGAAAGCAAAAAATAATATATCCATATGATAAAAGATCAAACTAAACATAGACAACTCATTGATAAAATAACAGAATCTCTGGACAAGTATTCTGACGAAGAGGTATTAAAAAATGTTTCCTATGAAACAGGTCTGTTAGGATATTCTCTTTATTATTTATACTTATCCAAATATACCGGTGATCAAAAATACACCACTACTGCTGAGGAATATTTTAACAAAGGCCTGGCCAGTTTTAATCCCAAGACCTTTCAAAGGGTACATGGTACCGATTCGTTGGATGCTCATCTTGCTCATATCGGGAGGTATTTAATTTTCTGCGAAAACAACGGTTTGTTATCTGTTTCAAGTGAAGAATATCTTTTAAATCTGGACCAGATCCTTTTCGGTCTCATGAAGAGTAAAATCAATATTAAAGATTTCGATTCGGGTACGGGAGCTCTTGCCGCAGGGTACTATTATCTGGCGCGTTTAAAAAGTGGCTCGGATGTTCAGGAACAGCTCATATTTCTTATTAACAGTATTGATGAAGCTGCATTTCAAGATGATACGGGAGATTATTACTGGAAATGTCCATCTTTGTATGACAGGATATATCTGGGAATTTCGCATGGTTCATCACTGATCATTTCATTTCTTACTTCAGTATATGAAGCAGGATTAGAAATCCAATTATGTGAAAAGATCATCAGAAAAGCAACTGCATTTCTTATTAAACAATATAGAGAGTCAGATTATAAAGGACTATTTCCCAACATGATCGGAGATGCGATAGAACCGATGCAGTTTGCATTATGCTATGGAGATCTCGGAATCGGATATGCGCTTCTCAGAGCTTCACAACTACTGAAAGACAGCGATACTGCAGACTTTGCCAATGTCATATTAAATGACTGTCTGCTGAGGACCAAAGAAGATAATCTCACGCTGGATGCAGGAATATTTTATGGAGCTTCCGGTCTTGCCATTACATTTGATAAACTGGGAACACTATCTGGTGATATCAGATATGTCCAAAGAGCAGATTACTGGAACCAACAGATTCTGACATATGCAACGCATTCCAATGATTTTGCAGGGTTCAAAAGCCGCCTGCTTGAAGATAATATTCTATGGCAGGTATCTTTTGGATGGGGAATTTTAGGAATTGGTATGACGCTCATGTATTTTGATGATGCCTCCCTGCCATCATTTGCAGATTTAACCTTTATCGCATAATGTTATGGAAAAAGAAATGGTAACCTATTATAAAGAACTGGAAGAATTTGCAAATGCGATGTCTTCTTTCCCGGCATCCTCTTTCAATTCAACGTTTGAGTATGACACTGGTAAATTAATTAAAATCTTACAAAAAAAGGAAGTATTCGAAATATGCAATACAGATGAAGAACAGTTTGATTCAATAGACCGTACCGATCGCGAATTAGGAAAAATTGTTTCCGACCTGCTTAAAGAAACTGATCTTGATCAGTCATTAAAAGAGTATTTAGACATTGAAAAGAAGATTGAAAACTCTTTTTCAGGAAATCTTTATATGTATGCCAAGCAAGGGGCTCTGTCTGTGAAATCACTTTATTACTATAAAATAAAAGATTTCCCCAAAGCTGTGACCTTCACTTTAGAATGTTTGGTTCTGAATGACTATCTTGTTCAGCAGGGTATTTATACGTTAAATTTGAGATGCTTTGAGCAGAATAAAAACATTTCAAGAATATATTTCAGAAATCATCAGGAAGATTCGGGATACCAGCTCATATTTAACCTTATTAACTATTTGCTGAACGGAGTCAATGAAAATCTTTTTGGAAATATTTTCAGCCAAAAGGAGTACTGGATGAAAGTACCCATTATAAGAGAAACTTATGCCTATGAGCTTTTCACGATGATTACTGAAGATATGATCAGATTTAATATTCACAGCACAGAATTTCTGCCCGATGATTGGTACTCAGGTTTAGACTTTGAGGTCAACACTCCGGACAGACAAATTATATATAACTGGATCTATATAAACAAACAGCTTCGAGATTCTAATTATACAGATTACTTTCAAGGTTTAATTTATTATTTCCAGCAGCCGTATAATCAGTTTTATGATATTCTGAAAATCGCTCTGCTTCTCGATCTTTATAAATTTGTAGAGAAAAATACCCCCGCCTACACTACAACTCTGACCCTGGGAATAATTGATTTTATGGAAAATAAATTATACTTCAACCAGTCTATCCGTTCACTTCTTATAAAAAATATTTTCAAAGCATAACGTATATGAAAATTATTATTCAGCATGATCAGATGGATTGCGGCCCGGCATGTCTTGCTATGGTAGCCAGCAATTATGGAAAAAACTACAGCCTTCAATACCTTCGTGACAATTCATTTATCACGAAAGAAGGGGTATCTATGTTCGGTATCGTTGAAGCAGCAAAAAAGATCGGTTTTGAAACATTTCCGGTAAAACTAACCATAGAGAAACTGATCAGTTCACATGAATCTTTCCCTTGTATCCTTTACTGGGGTAAAAATCACTTTGTTGTACTAAAGAAAGTATCTAAAAAATTCTTATCCTCAGACTATACTTTTCAGATTGCAGATCCGGCACATGGATTGATCTCTATCAAAGAACAGGAATTTAAAAAATACTGGATCTCTAATGATAGTATGGGAATAGCTTTGTTTTTAAAGCCCTCAGAAGAATTTTTCAACATCCAGGTCCCTAAAGAAAAGAAAATAACGCTGAATTATATCCTGCAATATCTTACTCCCTACAAAAGGCAACTGATATTAATGTTCTTTTTATTGCTGGCAGGAAGTGCTGTCACACTTGCCTTTCCATTTTTAACCCAGGCATTGATAGATGATGGAGTAAGCGCCAAAAATCTTAATCTTATTGCATTAATTCTTCTTTCACAATTAGGATTATTTCTGGGATCAATAACAATAGAAGTGGTCAGAAACTGGCTTATGCTTTTTATAGGTACCAAACTGAGTATTACCATTATTTCCGATTATTTAAAAAAGATGCTTCAGCTTCCCATAAGGTTTTTTGACACAAAAAAAATGGGCGATTTTAATCAGAGAATACAGGATAATGAGAGAATCGAAGAATTTCTTACTTCTCAGAGTTTACTTACCTTTTTCTCCATTATTAACTTTTCGGTTTTCTTTGGCGTTCTTCTTTATTATAATTATACAATTCTTACTGTTTACCTTATTCTTACGGTGCTCTCTATAGGATGGTCTTATTACTGGCTGAAAAAAAGGAAAGTTTTAGATTATCTTCGTTTCCAGCAGCGGGCAGAAAATCAGGAATCCGTATTTGAAATCATTAAGGGAGTTACAGAAATGAAACTCAACCAGTTTGAAGATTTCAAACGCAGTCAATGGGAAGAAGTACAACAAAAATTATTTAAAGTAAATATCAGAATTCTCAAGCTGAATCAGATTCAGTTATCCGGTTTTGAATTTATGAATCAGTTGAAAAATATTCTTGTTACTTTTCTGGCTGCAACTCTTGTGGTAAATGATAAAATGACTTTAGGAGGATTACTCAGCGTCTCCTACATTATCGGGCAGATGAATTCACCCGTTAATCAACTTATCAGTTTTTTCCGGTCACTTCAGGATGCAAAACTCAGCTTAGAAAGACTGAACGAAGTACAAAGCTACCCTGCTGAAGAGAGTTCTGGACAGGTAGCCTTACCATTGTATACACAAAATAATTATGAATTTAAAGGAATCAGATTTGACGATGTAAGTTTTCAATATGCGGGCAGTAAATCTCCCTATGTATTAAAAAATATCAATCTCTTTATTCCCGAAGGAAAAATAACAGCCATCGTAGGCGCAAGCGGCAGTGGGAAGACAACTTTGATGAAGCTTCTGTTAAAGTTTTATGAACCCACTGAAGGTAAAATTTCATACGACGATATCAATATTAATGATATATCTCCCGAAAATTTAAGAAGCAGCTGTGGTGTGGTAATGCAGGATGGATATATATTCTCTGACAGTATAGAAAGAAATATTATAACCGGTGAAAAAAATGCAGATGAGAGCAAACTGAGACAGGCTGTAAAAACGGCCAATATAGAAGAGTTTATTGAATCCCTTCCATTAAGATACGAAACCAAGATCGGAGCTTCCGGCAATGGAATTTCAGGTGGACAGAAACAGCGTATTCTTATTGCACGTGCTGTGTATAAAAATCCTCATTATATATTTTTCGATGAAGCTACGTCAGCTCTAGATTCAGAAAATGAAAAAATAATTCATGATAATCTTCAGGAATTTTTTAAAGGAAAAACAGTTGTAATTATTGCTCATAGACTTTCTACTGTAAAGAATGCAGATCAGATCTTGGTGCTTAAAAACGGAGAACTTATAGAAAAAGGAAACCATCAGCAATTAGTGAGTGAAAGGACTGAATATTTCAATCTGGTAAAAAATCAATTAGAGCTTGGGTTATAAGAAAGATTTCTTACATTATCAGATTCTAATCTCATTACAAAATGTTCAGTATTGAAAATTTAATGTGCAAAATAAGTTACATAGACTTATCGTAAGTAACCTTTATTTACCCATTCTAAAATTTTAAATGATAAATCACAAAAATAAAAAAGGGAAAGTAATAGATATTACTTTCCCTTTATTGTAGCGAAGACGGGAATTGAACCCGTGACCTCAGGGTTATGAATCCTGCGCTCTAACCAACTGAGCTACCTCGCCGTTTTGGTGGTGCAAATATAGAAAATATTTGTTTACCACCAAAATTATTTTAACTTAAAATATTCTAAAACATTCCCCACGTGGTCTGGTTTATTGATTATCTTATTGTTAGCATCTAAAATAAAATACGTCGGAGTTGCATGAACATTGTAAGTATCGACGTAGCTACTGTTCCATCCTCTTAATTCGGAATCATTGATCCAGGGAAACGCAGCAATTTTTTGAGTATATGAAGCTTTGTCGGTATCTAAAGAAAGACCGACAATCTGAATATTCTTCGCTTTTAACTCATTGTATTTTTCCAATAGTTTCGGCAATTCGCTTTCACAGTGTGAGCATGTGGACGACCAGAAAACAATAATTTTCTTATCCGCTTTCACGTCATACAGAGACTTGGCAGATGTATTGGCCGCCGACTGAAATTTCACATTAGGAAATGTGGCTCCCATTTCAACATTAGCATTAGATTTTAATGTCGTCGCCAATCTGTCATTAATGGTACACTTAAGGTTTTTTGCCAGTGTAAGATATTTGGTTTTAAACTCTTCCATATCGTATGCATCAAAAATATCAATAAGTTCTGAAAGCACCGTTTGACCTCTTGGAGTTTCAACCTTTAAACGGTCTAAAAGGGTATCTACTGAACCTGCAACATTCGTGTTCCCTCCCGAATTAAGATAGGATACCAAAACAGGCCTTAAAAGGGACGAAGACTCAAGCATATCATTAGACTTATCCAGGAAGTTGACAATATCATCAGGAGTGACCTTTTTAGCAGGATCTGTAGAATTAGATAAGAACTTGCTATAATTGGTATTGTAATAAGAAATAAAAGGATGCTTTGACGCATCAATAGTATTGTTTGTTCCGGAAAGTCTTTCTATTTCTATTTTAAGTGCCTTTCCGAAATCAGTATTGTCCTTATAATATTCTTTGATCTGAGCTAATGCCGGAAGAATAAGTTCTTTCTTTTGAGAACCTTCCTGTTGTCTGCTCATAAGATCATTGGCTTCATCAAGATAAGCTACGTCTTTGATCTTATTATTTTGCACATCAAGTTTTACGCTGATGTTTTTATTTTCGGAAATAAAGCTCACCGCATTATTTGAATCAGGAAAATACACTTTCATCATCCCCATATAATGGCTTGGGTACTTGAAGGTCCATGTATTATTCTTAT
This sequence comes from Chryseobacterium carnipullorum, assembly GCF_003815695.1. Lineage (NCBI taxonomy): Bacteria > Pseudomonadati > Bacteroidota > Flavobacteriia > Flavobacteriales > Weeksellaceae > Chryseobacterium > Chryseobacterium carnipullorum. The sequence continues at coordinate 649,348 of NZ_CP033920.1, forward strand.
TCTGTTCTTTGGTAACGATTATATCTTTTGAACCGTTTAATGTATATAGAATGGCATCCTTATCTTTAAATTCGGCAGGAGCCTGTACTGTAACTGTAAACTGGGCCTGCAAAGAAAATGCAGCTAATACTGCAGATAATATATATATCTTTTTCATAGAGTAAAAATAAAAAAACTCTCTGATTAATCAGAGAGTTTAATGTTATTTTAATAAAATTTTAGGCTTTTACGCTTTTTAATTTCTTTGTATAGAATATAATAAGTGCAATGGCAACTACAGATAGCAGATATACATACATATCAATAGGTGATGCGGCACCTCCAGGTCCTACTGTTCCCGTACCACCTCCTCCCGGTACCGGTGGAATTTCATCATCAGCCTTGACCAGAAATGTTCCGAATAAGAAAAGAGCGAATACTAGTTTATTAATAGTTTTCATAATATTTATTTTAAGATTTTAGTGTTAACGGTTTCTCCTTTATCAGAGACAATTTTTACAACATAAGAATTTTTAACAGCGCCGTTAAGCTCAATTACAAAATCCCTAGATGCATCAACTGCCTTTTTAGAGATAACCAGTTTACCGCTCATATCATAAACTTCAATATCTGCTTTTTTCCAGTTTGGATCAAATCTAACAATGTAGTTGGTAATCTCAGGATTATATACTACCATTGTTCTTGAAGGTGTAGCTTTATCGTCTTTAGTTGCTAACACCACATTATTGGGTTCACCGTAATATAAATCATAAGATGCAACAGCGTTAGGGGCAATACCGCCTTGTGTTGCCTGCTGTACAGTACCGTTTGATGCTTTATAGTAGAAGCCGACACCTGCAGACAGTAAGTGAGTTCCAGCTGGAACTAACTCTCCATTTTCTCTTATTTCGAACTTGTAAGATTTAACTTTATCAGTCTTATAATTTACAAGTTTAACATTTTTACCTTTAAAGTTACTTTCATTGGCTTCATTGATATATAACCAATACTGACCTGTATAGTTTGTATCATATCCTCCATTTAAAGCTTCTTCAAATGTACCGATCATATTTTCGCTTGTAGATGTTGCCTGAACAGTCGTTGCTACAGAAGTCTGGTGACCTGTAGTAAAATTAGGTGAAACGACATAATATGTTCTTGCAATTTCGTTCCCATTAGCATCTAAACCAATTACCCCCAATTGCTTTACAGTTCCTTCAATACTTTTCATCCCGTTTTTAGCAGCAGTAACGCTGTAATCAGTTGCTGCAGCTCTTACGGTCTGATTAAATCTTCTAAGGGTATTAAAGTTCAATGTCTGTGCAGCAGATGTTCTTAATTTCAACACAAAAGTCTGCATTGGCTTGATAATCATACCAATATCTCCCACAGGAACTCCTGCTGGAGTAGTATAAGTCTGAATTAATGCTCCTGAACTGTATGCATTTCCCTGAGACCCTACAGTAACAGTTCCGGGATCGTATCTTACACCCCAGATATTAGAGATGTTATTTCCATCAGTAGTTCCTACATTTTCTACATATCCAATTCTCGATAAATCAAGATTGGTTAAGAACGGGTTTCCAAATTGATAAATATTTTTACCATACGTGTTTCCCCAAGGCGTAATTGAAACTTCAAACTGATCCTGTAGATAGGTATTATATCTTTCATTATAACCATTGATGGCATTCCCCCCTGCACCGAAATTAACATTTCCTCCGTTTTGAAGAGTTGTGCTGCTTGCCAGTGTAGTATAAGGACGACCATTAATCGTATGAAGCGCGCTGCTTGTGTCCAAATTATTATTGGCAGATCCCAGCATATAATATGCGGTAGCATCACTTGTAGGAATAGATAAATCCGTAAAATCTGCAACAGCTGCTGTGTTGTTTGCTTTTAAGATTTCATTTTTACTTCTTCGTACTGTTCCAAATGTTTTACCAAGTTCAGTAGATAAAGTGTTCAAGACTTTACCAGAAAAAGGCATCGCTACCTGCTGATAAAAATCTCCATTACCATGTTTCTTGGTTCTGAATTCTTTACTTACAATTCCAGTAATCTGTCCCTGGCTTAAACCATCAACATATAACTGTCCGTAAGTAGATACGTCGTCGGTAGCCGTTGGAGTATTAAGTCTTAAAACAATATTTCCACCGTCGGTTTTATCTCCACCGCCAGTGTCTATTGTTTTAAAAGCATCTCCAGCTGCACCTACAACCATGACGTTTCCGTGTACATCCAAAAGGCCACTGCCTCTTGTCTGAACACCTCCACCACTATAAACAAGGGTGCCTTCGCTCACATACATATTAGCATTAGTGTCAACGTGACATAGTATCTGCGCCTGAACAGAATAACTAATTGCTAAAAGACCTATAGCAAATAAACTTTTTCTCATTGTATAAATTATTTGTGTGTTAATACAATCTTCACCCGCAAAGGTAAGATTTTTTTTTATTAGAAAAAAAAATATTTTATTTATTAACAAAAATATTCTCCTCCGTTAATATTATTTCTTTCTCTTCGCCTATTGAAAACATATAATCCTCCAGTACCTTTTCAGTGGTTCCTCTTAATCCTCTGGCGCCTAAGCCCTTTTCAATTGTTTCTTCTACGATCTTTTCAATGGCACCGTCTGTGAAAACCAAATGGGCACCGTCCATTTTGAACAGTTCTACAAATTGATTGATGATCGAATTCTTAGGTTCTTTCATGATTCTTACCATGGTCTCTTTAGTGAGTTTATCAAGGTAAGTAATGATCGGAAATCGACCTAAAAGCTCTGGAATTAATCCAAAAGTACGAAGATCAATGGCATTAATATGGGTCAGGATATATTCGTCTTCATCCGCTTTATTGATTTTTTCAGAACTGAATCCTATCGCCTGCTTGTTCATCCTTCTTTCAATGATCTCCTTAATCCCGTCAAAAGCACCTCCTGCAATAAAAAGGATGTTCTGAGTATTCACCTGAATATATTTCTGATCCGGATGTTTTCTTCCTCCCTGAGGCGGAACATTGACAATGCTTCCTTCCAGAAGTTTTAGCAATCCCTGCTGTACTCCTTCTCCGGAAACGTCTCTTGTAAGACTTGGGTTGTCTGATTTTCTTGCAATTTTATCGATCTCATCAATAAATACAATTCCTCTTTCAGCTTTTTCCACATCATAATCAGCCACCATAAGAAGTCTTGAAAGGATACTTTCCACATCCTCTCCTACATAACCTGCTTCCGTAAGAATCGTAGCATCTACAATACAGAAAGGGACATTAAGCTCTCTTGCAATGGTTTTTGCCAAAAGAGTTTTTCCTGTACCGGTCTCTCCTATCATAATGATATTGGATTTTTCCAGCTCTACTTCCCTGTTTTCATCTTTGGCGTGAAGCAGTCTTTTATAATGGTTGTATACCGCAATCGAAAGCTGTTTTTTTGCCTGATCCTGTCCAATAACATATTGGTTAAGAAATTCCTTGATTTCTTTCGGTTTCTTAAGTTCTTCTATACTTTCTGCAGGACCAGAAGATCCTGGCTTGGAAACACTGTCTTTTACAATAACGTGTGCCTGTTCTATGCAGTTTTCACAGATAAATCCGCTCTGCCCAGAAATAAGCATTTGCACTTCATTTCTTTTTCTGCCGCAGAATGAACATTGATTTGAATTCATACTATATTATATAGGTTAAAGAAAATCGTAAAAAATTTCTTTTTTACGATTTTATGCTTTTTAAGAATTAATAATTGAGTGTTGGATCTCTTTATATTCTTCGTCTGTTAATTTCAATCTTTCATTTTTGAAGTTCATATCTTCCACATTGTTTAAGGGAATAAGATGAATGTGGGCATGAGGAACTTCAAGTCCTACTACAGCCACTCCTACTCTTACGCAGGGCACTGCATTTTTAATCTTTTTGGCGATCTGCTGTGCAAATCCCCAAAGGTTTTTATATTCTTCGTTTTCCAGATCAAAGATCAGGTCAACTTCTTTTTTAGGAACAATCAGCGTATGTCCTTTCACTAGAGGCATTGCGTCAAGGAATGCTATAAAATTGTCATCCTCTGCAATTTTGTATGAGGGGATTTCGCCGTTAATGATTTTTGTGAATATACTGCTCATATTTTTAGAAGTTAAAATTCCGGATTTCTTACTTAGATTATAGAGTAATTTCTAATACTTCGAAAGACAGTTTGTTTCCGTTTGGTAATGTAATATCTGCTGTTTCACCGATTACTTTTCCAAGCAATCCTTTTGCGATGGGTGTATTCACAGAAATTCTTCCTGTCTTAAGGTCGCTTTCATTATCAGGCACCAAGGTAAACACCTGCTCCTGATTGGTTGCATTGTTTTTAAGTCTTACCGTTGTAAGGATCGAAACCTTTGAAGTATCTAATTGACTTTCATCTATGATTTTGGAAGTTGAAATAATATCTTTAAGCTTTGAAATTCTCATTTCAAGCATACCCTGAGCCTCTTTAGCCGCATCATATTCAGCATTTTCAGATAAATCTCCTTTATCTCTTGCTTCTGCAATCTGCTGGGTGATTTTTGGTCTTTCCACAGTTTCTAACTGTTCCAGCTCAGCTTTCATTTTCTCTTGTCCCTCCTTTGTTACATAGCTTGCCATAATTTTCAAAATTTAGGTTTGGTATAAAAAAATAATCCGACATTTGCCGGACAATGTATTACGTGTTATATCGTTTAACTTTTACAAATATATAAAAATTTAAATTGAAATGAAAAAAACTTTTTCAATCGTCTCTATTTTAACTCTACTGATTTTCAGTAATTTAACTATAAACTCATGTGGAAGCAGAGAAGACACCGTAAGCTGCTTTCCCAACAACCCTATTAATGTATCTTTAAACCTTAACCTTCCTGCTTATAATGCTCTTAACTATGACGGAAGCTGGATTTATGTGAATGAGCAGCAGTCCGGAACAAGAGGACTTATTGTAGTCCGTGCGGGAGACACCTTCAAAGTATACGACAGAAATGCACCCCACATTTGCCCGGATGCCAATACAACGCTTGAAGTTAAAGACAATATCAGTGTTCTTTGCCCTAAGGACAATACCCGATGGATCCTGAGAACAGGTCAGCCGGAAACAGGAGCGAAAACATCCCTTCCGCCTAAAACCTATCCTTACAATTATGACTTTGCCACTAAAAATCTAAATATTTACTATTAAAATGAAGATCGTTATACAGAGAGTTTCTGAGGCCAGCGTAAAAGTAGATGGAAAAACTGTCGGGGAAATCGGAAAAGGATTAATGCTGCTGACCGGAATTGATGAGAATGATGAAAAAGCTGATGCAGACTGGCTTGTACAGAAAATCTTAAACTTAAGAATATTCGGTGATGAAGATGACAAACTTAATCTTTCAGTAAAGGATATTTCGGGAGAAATCCTTTGCATCAGTCAGTTTACGCTGATTGCTGATTACAGAAAAGGAAACCGTCCTTCTTTTATTAAAGCCGCAAAACCGGATCAGGCAATTCCCCTGTTCGATTATTTCAGAGAAGAATTAGCCAAATCAGGACTGAAAACAGAAAGTGGAATTTTCGGGGCAGATATGAATGTTTCCCTCATCAATGACGGACCTGTAACGATCGTCATGGATTCCATCACAAAAAGCTAAAGCTAAAACGAAAAGAAATACTTCTCTAAATAAGGTTTCAAGAACCTTCCTATTTGAAATAAAAATTCCTAATCATGCACCCGAATTTTAAATTAATATCCGGATTTTTAATAACGTTGAGTATCTATTTCACAGGCCACACACAGAGTCGTGACGAACTTTTAAAATCAAAACTAGACTCAGCCTTTTCAGAATTATTCAAAGCGGATGAACCGGGAGGTGCTATTTTAATTCAACAGGGAAATAAGGTTTTGTATGAAAATGCTTTCGGGCTGGCTGATCTGAAGACCAAAAATAAGTTTACGAGCAAAACCGTTTCAAATCTGGGTTCTATTTCTAAAACCTTTGTGTCATACGGAATCCTGATCCTTCAGGACCGACATCAGCTCTCAACGGATGACAATCTGCTTACATTCTTTCCTGATTTCAAGAATAAGGATATTGCTGCCAGGATTAAGCTCCGTCACATTCTCGCCCACAGTTCCGGGCTTCCTGATCTGAGAAATGTGGAGAAGGACAGTCTATTTTATCTTACAGCAAAGGATGAAGAAAATTTCACACCATTAAAGTCCGCGGACTCGCTGGATTTTGAACCGGGCACGAAATTCGAATATTCCAATCCGGCGTACAACGGTCTGGCAATGATCATTGAGAAGACAAGCGGGATGAAATGGCAGCGCTTCGTCGATCAAAATATTTTTAAACCTTCGGGAATGAAAAACAGCCGGATTACAGATGGCAGCTTTCCTGATAAAAATGTAGCTCACGGTTATATTTTGAAGGATAAGACCTATCAGGAATATGATTATGGCGAATGCCCTACTTTTGCAGCAGCAGGCAACGGAGGGGTATGGAGTTCTATTGAGGACCTGAAAAAATACATTACCGCGATTAACCAATGTAAATTTACGGACTGTTCGGTTATTAAAGCCTCAGAAACGATATATAATCCATCCGGCTGGAAGGGTGAAAAACCAATCTATCATACAGGAACCTGGTTTGTTCATCAAGGTTTCTATGCGGATACCAAAACAGAAGAAACGGTGAATGTGATTGAGCATGCCGGTGATCAGGGAGGCTTCAAATCTCACCTCATCATGATTCCTGAAAAAAATATTTCCATTATCTGGCTGACCAACAATAACAAATTTATTACTGGCCACATCAGGAGAATCCTTCTTAAGATGAAATATCTTGACTAAACAGCATTCGACATCCTCTTTTTTATGATAATTTTTATGATGTGAGATAAAGCGCTTTTAATTTCAGCAAGAATTTAATTTCACAAAAACGTGATTTAAATTAATATTATTCACATTTACACTATTCACCATTTATAATTATCAACCTCGCAAGCAAATATGTTTATTAATATTCTTATTCTATGTTTTTTGTATTTTAAATTATAAATTTGATTTACAACCATTTAATAAAATAATATGAAAACAGAAATTAGACTTTTCACCTTATTTATTTTCAGCTTTTTCCTTTCTTTGGGCCAGAATCCGTCAGATAAAAGTGATAAGCTTAGCGCAAACATTTATTTATGCTTTTCAAAAAGCATTACTTCTGAGAAGGCAGCCCTCAGCCGAAATCCGGAATTAGCAGAGTTTATAAAAATCAATGACATTTCATTGATTAATGATCTTGGTTTTAGTGACCAAAAACTTGAAGAAATGATCAAAGACAGCAGAGCAAACGGTAACTCGGGAGAATCTGTTGAAAAATTAAAACGAATATTCAGGGTCAATATTCCCCATCAAAGCACAGAAGCAGCAGAAAGACTGGCTAGTACCCTTGAAAAATTTCCTGAGGTAGAGTATGTTTCTGTGATGAGCAGTACTCCTATCGAACCTCCATTGGTTAAAGCATTTGTTGCAACTCCCGATTTAGAGAGTCTTCAAACCTACCTCAACGACAATCCCGGAATCAATGCCAAATATGCCTGGTCAAGAGGAATTACAGGGCAAAATATCAGAATCCGTGATGTAGAATATGGTTTTTATAAAACTCACGAAATGCTTTCCAATCAAAATTCTATACAATTGGAACCCGGATACAGTCCTAATGCAGGATTGGCCAATAACAATTACCGCGATCACGGAACGGCTGTGGTAAGTATTTTAGGATCTGTAAAGGATAATATTGGCCTTTCAGGAGCGGCTTACAGTGCTTCCCAAATCAAAGGCTATATGGAATGGACTACAGTTGGATATAACAGAGCTTCAGCAGTGAGCAGATCAATCAATGCCTCTCAGGCCGGTGATATCATTTTATATGAAATGCAGACGGGAGGAAAAGATGGTCAGTACTGTCCTGCTGAATATGACAGTGTGATCTGGGATCTAACGAAAGCAGCTACTGATTCCGGAATCATCGTCATTGCAGCAGCCGGAAACGGAAATCAAAATCTTGATGATCCTTTTTATGCGGCATACAGAGCAAGAGGAAACAGTGGCGCCATCATTGTGGGAGCAGGTTCTCCTAATACAACCCACTCCAAACTGAGCTTCAGTACTTTTGGAAACAGAGTGGATGTTCAGGGTTGGGGAAGCAATGTTCTTGCAGCAGGATATGGCTCTTACCAAAAGTATGATAACGATAACAACAGAACCTATAATTATTTCAGCGGAACAAGTTCTGCAACTCCTGTAGTCGCTTCTGCAGCCACACTGATCCAGTCTTATTATTATCAGAATACGGGTCAGTATCTGACTCCGGCTGCGATGAAAAACTTATTGATCTCTACAGGAATCCCTCAGGGCGGAACTGTTGTCAATCAGAAAATAGGCCCATTTCCAAATGTAAAAAATGCCATATTACAGCTGGAAGGCAGTTTTGCCGCTAAAACTAAGGTGCAGGCTCCTCTGGAAATTAAAATCTATCCTAATCCTGTTACCAGCTCTGTCGCAATTCACAGCAATGAGGATAAAAAACTTGATTTCGAAATAATCAATATGCATGGAAGAACCTTGACAAAAGGATCTGTTTCCCCTGATGAAAAGATCAATACTTCAAATCTTCCTACGGGACAATATATCATTAATATTACCGAAGGACAACGAAGAGTGATTGAGAAATTCACGAAATTATAATCCAATATCAATAGAAAAACGTCTTTCAGCTCCTGAAAGACGTTTTTTGATTATTTTATAAAAAAGTCAGTTTGCAGGAACGCTGTTGAAATTAAGCGCTATTTTAAGATTCATATCTGAAGTCGTCTGGTTTTTCAACTCGTAGACTGTTCTTACAGTAAGTCCTGAACTTTTTACTACCTCATCTAAATACCCCGTATCATTAAGATCCAGATTTAAACTTGAGGAGTCTGTTGTAATATTGGAACGTGATGCGACCAACTTCTCCCCTGTTCCGCTGGAAGAAACATATACTTTTACGGATTTCACCGCACTTAAATTTCCACCTGAAGGAGAAACTACAGAAATTTTAGCATCAGAAATTCTTACATCCTTGATTTTTGCATTATTATTTCCTCCAAACCATGTCTGCACATTGGTAGCCGTAGATGTGGAAGAAACCTCTTTATCAGCCGGAACTCCCGTAGATACCAGGACATTGGCGGTGTAAGGGAATGTATTCTGAACCAGCGACTGTACTGTTCCACAGCTTACTACTACTGCTGAAACTGCCGCCGTCATTAACCATATATTTTTCATAACTTTTAAACTTTAGTAATGAGTTTGCACAAATTATACCAAATGGATAAAACTTATTCTACACTTACATTAAAACTTCCGATGGTATTGCCTGAAGCCATATTGCTTTTCCCGATAATCAGCCATACTTCTCCTTTTCCTTTGGTCTGGTAAGTAATTTCTCTGCTAAAAGGGCCATCATAATCTCCGTTGGGAAGCTTGATCTGATTGAACCTGATATTAAAGTCTTTTTCATTTGTTGAAATTTTTGCTTTAATCGTAGGTTTGTCATAGTGAGTCAGTTTTAAGACAAGTTCCTGACCGTCTTTTGTGAATTCTTCTCCCAGGGTAAAAGGAAGCTGAGTTGCATCTGCCGTACGGATAATCTGACCTTCTTTTTCGCTTCTCATAACTCCTTTGCGGAGTACTTCTTTGGTAACAGGAGCATTGTTAATAATTGAATCTTGCTTTCTAAGTTGAGCTGAATCTGTTTTTGTAGCGGAATCAGGCATTTCTGTGACCACAGCAGAGTCCCTGTTCGGAGTTTCGGATACGTTCACCTCTTTTTTACACGAAATAATAATCAATGGAATTAACAATAAGGATTTTTTCATAATAACTAATCTTTTAATGTTTCATAGTAAAGGATTTTTGAAAGGAAGGGCCTGGACTTTTCTTCTTTAATTTTTACCAGTACTTTCTTTTTAAGTTGCGGATCTTTCTTTTCATCCGCATACTTCAGCAGCCCTCTTTCACTGAAACTGATTTGCTCAAGGTGATAGTTCATCACAAAATCTTTACGTTTCATATTCTGGTAGGTAATGATTCCACCCCAGTTGACATAACTGCAAGCCAAAATTGTTCCATAAAAATACCAGGTCATGGCATTGAACAGGAATGCATTTCTTTTTTTCCTCTGAATTTTAATAAAGGTAAGAGCCAGACCAATGAGGGCCAAAAGGAGAAAAGCAAATACGCCCAGCCTCTTATAAGTCCATCCGTAACTGATGATATACTCGTAGTTTTTTACGACTGCGGACAGAACAAGAATTGCATTTAAAACAATCCAGATTCCGGCCAGCATTTTCATCAGCTTTGCCTTAGGATCAAAATTAAAACCTGATTTAAAATAGAACATAATGACCAAAACCGCCATCACAATCGATAGGATCACCGCATTGACTCTTTCATGGGTTTCTTCGGAAAGCTGAACGGGAGTTTTCGATACCTCATAAAACTGTTCATAATTGTAAGTGATAATAAAAAACACCAATAAAATATTCAGGCAAAAGAAAGAGATAACCCCACTTGTCCTTTCTGAATCGAGATCAAGGAAGGAATAGGTAGACTTCTGAATTTTAGATTGATCTTGAAAGTCATCATCCAGCCAATGATTCTTTTTATAAATGAATCTTTCCACTGCATAATTCCAGTAATTGAACGCAATAAAAAAGCCCAGCACCGAAATACATAACAGTTGCCATACATTAATATCCAACTCATAATCTCTGAAAAGTGCTGCAAAGTGATCACTTCCCGCAGAGTAAATTCCGAAAAATACAGAAATCAACAAAATCGGAATAATAATGAACGCCAAGGTTTTCTGCCATATACCTGATACATTTTTTTTCGGAAGCCATTCGTCAAAACTGAAGAACCTGAAAAGTGAGGTAAAACTGTTGATGATAAAAACCGGAATCAGGAAAAGTATTTTCAGGTTTCTGTTTCTTGATCGATAACCAAGCAGGAGAATGGAACTTACAACCGCCAGTAAGGAAGGAAAATCTCCGTACCAGATAAAAGCAAAGCTTGACAGCATACTTGTAACAAAAAGTATCAGAAAGGTTTTTGTTCTGTTTCTTTCAGGGGTTTTGAACAAGGTAAGTGTTGTGTAAACGATGCTCATAATACCGAGATTCATTCCCACATTCTGATCATAGAATAGAATGACAAACAAAGCGGCTGTAAGGAATATATAATGATGTGTTTTCATGATGGAAGGGTTTAAGGTAGAAATTGAAAAATTGAAGCATTTAAAGATTTAAAGATTCTTAATGCTATATAATCATGTGTTTTTTTTGATTTAAAATACCGGAAATGAAAAATTTACATATTGTAATTAAAAAGGATTAATAGATAAAGGATCGTAATTGGAATATTAAGAAGCAACAGCAGTACTGAGTTTCCTGATGATTTCTTATCCGTTACATCTGTCAGGAATTCTAAAAGCTCATAGAGCAGGACAAGCAGATTCACTACGGCTGCGATAACCACAAAATAAAATCCCAATATTAATAGAAAGTCTGCTTCTGTTATCACATAAGATATGAATAGTAAAGTCCCTGATAACAATGAAGTCAGAAAAGTATTTCTGCCTACGGTACTGTATTGTATTTTCTTCATGATCATTCATTAATAGAGTACCGTCGGTCCTTTCTGCTGAATATAATCTTTCAGATGGTCAAAATTCTGCCACAATAAGCTTTCAAAATCCCAATGGTAAAAGGGCCTCATGCTCTGTCCTTTCTTATAAGCATTCTTATAAAGTTTTAAATATTCGGGAAGAATCAATGTTCCCAATACGACTGCAGCCAGAAGATGGGCATTGAGTTTACCATTTCCGAGAAGAAGGTACTGCATGGCGATTTCGTCTTCAAAATGGGTTCCGCATCCGGTGATCAGATGATGCACGTCGTGGTCTTCCATTTTCGGGATCATAGAAAATCCGTGTTTTTTATAAAACTCACCCAGTTTCCTTCCCAAGGAATCTTCCTGAAATTGCAGCAGCTGCTGTTCATTGAACTGCCATTGTCTTTTTTTCTTTTTAAAATATTTTCTGTAGAGTTTCTGGGTTTTATCGTAGACAAAAAGCAGAAATTGAACACGTACTTTTTTCATAATTTATTATTTAAATATTAAGCTAAGTCCTATTAACGCATAAATATATGCTATGGGAATGTTGATCATTATCATCAGGATCGCTTTCATACAAGGCTTAAGTTTAGATCGATCAGCAATTCCATAAACCAATAATCCAAGCGCAATGAGTAGATTTATTATAGTTCCGAAAATTAAAAGCATGTAACCTCCGGCCACAAAAGCATCGTTAGTTGTTATTAAGTAGCCAACGAGAGAGATACTGCCAAGCGTAAAACATAACCCAAAAGTATATTTCCCAATATTCATTATTTCATAATCTTTCATAAGCCATCCAGATTAAGTCCTATTACAGCATAAAGAATAGCTACGGGAATATTGATCATCAGTATACCGATAGCTTTGAGGCAGGCATCAGACTTTGCCTCATGAACAATTCCATAAATCAATAGTCCCAATGTTACAAAAAGGTTTAAAGCTGTTCCGAAGACCAGCAGAAGAAAACCGTAGTAAGCAAAGTCATCAATCTTTGTGATCAGATAACCGAAAAGACAGATATTTCCCAGCGCAAAGCACAATCCGAAAATGGATTTTCCAATGTTTATAATTTCATGATCTTTCATAGATAGTATTTTAAGCCTGAGTTAAAGTAAAGACGGTAATTTCCGGACGAACCATAAACCTTATCTGGAAAGAATGGCCAATAGCCCTGTTGATATAAAGCATTCTTCCATCATGAAGATCTATTTCGCCCGATACATATTTTTTATTTTGGACTGGAAGGACCGGGGTGATGATGCCTGGGATTCTGCATTGTCCGCCATGAGTATGACCGCTTAAAATCCAGCCTTGATATCCGTTCCATATATCCCTGTCGCAGGCATCCGGATTATGACAAAGCACGATACTGGCTTTTGAAGGATGGTAACTGTTCATTACTTCTGTCGGATAAAAGTTAGGTGACCACAAATCTTCAAATCCTATAAAATTCAGTCCGTGGATTTCTTCACTGCTGTTTTTAAGCATCGTGATTCCAACCTCCTGAAGAATGTGGCAGATGTCTTCTGAGCATTGGCTATCGTTCCAGTTTTTTCCGTAGTCATGATTTCCAAGGATCCCAAAAGTCGCTAACTTTCCATGGACTGCATGTTTCATGACGATCTTCAGATCTTCCAGCTCCTGTTGGGTTCCATGATTCACAAAATCTCCGGTATAGACGACAAAATCAGGGTTGAATTGCTGAGCTTTATGGAAAGAATCAATCAGAAAATTCCAGTCGAAACGGTTTCCTACATGCAAATCTGAAATCTGCATCAATATTTTTCCTTCCAATGTTTCAGGGAGATTTTTAACCGGAAGTTTTCTTTGTACAAATTCTAACCAGAATGGCTCTATCTGCCACGAGTATAGGAAAGGAAACATTCCCGCTACCGACAGACTGAAAAGGCTCTTGAGAAAATACTTTCTTGTCATTGCTTGAGGATTCGGTGACTATTAATTTCCCGCGAAAGAAGTTCCAAAAACACCTACTGCCAACTCTGCCCAGATAAGCAACAGAACCAGAGTTATTGCGCCGCTCAGGAGTGTTTTGTAAGTTTTATTTTTAACGATCCGCTGTACCAGATCGATGATAAAGGCCGTTCCGAAAAGCAAAACTGCAGCGACTGCAAAGTCACCCGATGACCAGTTGAATTCATTGCTAAAGAAATTTCCTAACATAAGAATAGATAATAAGGCAGCAGGTGTAGTGTAAATAAATGTTCTTTTTTGTTTTAGTGTCATCATTTTTTTAATTTTTAATATTATAAAGTACTTTGTATTTCAAAGTAAATTTTCAAAAAAATATAGGTTTATCTTCCCAATAATTTTTCAAGAGCATCCAAATGTTCATTAAAAGCCTGCCTTCCATTTTGGGTAACACGGTAAGACGTTTTTGGTTTTTTGCCCACAAATTCTTTCTTCACTTCAATATAGGCTGCTTTTTCCAGCGCATTGCTGTGGCTGGCCAAATTTCCATCTGTGACATCCAGTACATTCTTCATTTCAGAAAAATCAACCCAATCGTTGACCATTAGAACGGACATGATGCCCAGTCTTACACGGCTTTCGAATTCCTTATTGAGTTGATTGATTTTTATCATAACGATTTTCTAGCAGCAGGTTTCAAGAGCTTATTCTTAAAATCCTGCAAATTTAATCTTTATTTATATTTTTTATGCATGATCAAACCATACACAATATGTAAAATTCCAAAACCAATGGTCCAGAATAGAAGGCCCCACCCCAGAAAAAACAGAGAAATCAATCCCAGTATGATCTGACAGTATCCCAGGTATCTGATATCAGTTAGTGTATATCTTTCTGCACTGACTAACGCAATTCCGTAAAAGATAAGCGTAGCCGGAGCGATCCATACAAAAAGGTGATGAAAAAGAAGGGCTAGACAAAAAACTCCGCCCGTAACCAAAGGAACAGCAAAAGTAAGCAATAGGCGCTTTGTCGTGGCATCCCAGATTTTCTGTCCTTTCTTTTTGCTCTTATTGGCTGTGAAAACATAGCCACTGAGCAGGGCCGTAAATAAAATCACAGTTCCAATAAGAACCACTTCTTTTACCAATGCCGGGTGGAAAATATTCCTGTCACCGTCAAAGTAATCAATTCCTTCCCTTTTAAAAACAAAATACACATATCCTGCACCAATTAATGCGGCAAGTCCGGCTACAACTCCAGACAATCCGCTCAATGAAATAAACCTGGAAGACCGTTCCATCATGGAACGGATATGCGATAAGTCTTCGTGATAGTTTTTCGAATCCATAAAAAGAACTTTGAATTACAAAGTTATAACTTATTTTGAATCTGCCAATATATTTTTTAAAATTTCAGTCTTTTTTTTCACGATGTAATTTTTAACTTAAAGAAATAGAATTAAGCTGGTATGAATTAAAAGAACTCTATTACCATTTAAAGGACTGAATGGTATTTTTGAATTATACACAACGATCACAAAAAAACCACTGAAAATAATCAGTGGCTATATTATGATGGGAAACAAAGTATTATTTTGCTCTCAATTTTTCCTTAATAGATTCAATATTTTTCTTAGCAGAATCCTCAAGAATTAAGCTAGCACTCATATGAATTCTTGCAGGCATTAATTCATTGAAATGATCAGTTCCTTCCCAGGATACTTTTTTGATTAAAGCTAATGCATCACTGCTTCTTGAAGCCAGGGTCTGCATGAATTTCTCTAATTTGGCATCCATCTCTTCAATGCTCTCGGATACAGAATGATAAACATTGTGCTGTTCTGCCCACTCTGCCGATCTGAAATCCGCATCAATAGCCATTGCAGAGAATTGTGACTTCCCAATCTTTCTTTCTACATAAGGGCCGATCACAAAAGGGCCGATTCCTAAATTAATTTCTGTAAGTGCCAAGGCTGAATCTTTAGTGGCAAAACAATAATCTGCTCCGCAAGCGATTCCTACACCTCCACCGGTTGTTTTTCCCTGAACTCTTACCACCACTATTTTTCCGCAGTTTCTCATGGCATTCAGAACTTTTGCAAATCCTCCGAAAAACTTTGTAGAAGTTTCTAATTCTTCAATGGCTAAAAGCTCATCGAAACTTGCTCCTGCACAAAATGCTTTTTCCCCTTTACTTTTTACCAGGATAGCTTTTACTTCTTCTTTAGCTCCTTCATCCAGGATGGTTTGAGCCAGTTTTTCTAAAATAGCCCCTGGAAGTGCGTTGCTTTTTGGTGTTCCGAAAGTAATTTCGGCAATATTGTTTTTAATTTCTGATGCTACGAATTCGTTCATTTTTATTTTAATTGGATTCTTACAAAAATACTAAATACCGCTCGTCCAGAGAAAATTATGACACCTAAATTATTGTTCATGCTATATTCCTAAAATATCTGTTGCATTAAAGCCTGAAATCCTCTGTATATCATAGGCAGGGCGTATTCATTACGTATAAATACGGAGTCTTTAATTTGGTATTTTCTACTCTAGCACTGACTTCTTATATGTTGTTCCTTTGGCTTATCAAAAAAAACAACGACCAAAGGCGGAATCTGAAAAGCCTTGAATAGAGTAAGAAAACTTAACAACTGAAAAAACTATTATCATGGACGAGTACATTGGAATTGTAAAACTATTTGCGGGAAATTTTGCACCTAGAGGCTGGATGTTCTGTGACGGAAGCTTATTAAGGATTTCAAATAATTCTGCTTTATTCTCAATCCTGGGGACAACCTATGGAGGAAACGGTGTAGACACCTTTGCATTACCGAATCTAAAAGGGCGTATGGCTATCGGGGCCGGAAATGTAACTGCGAACGAATATTATCCTCTTGGAGTGGTTGCCGGAACAACACAAAATACGATTATGGCACAGAATCTTCCAAGTATCGGTTCTGGATTTCAACTGAAAGTGGCTAACGCCAATGCTACCGTTTCTACTCCTACAACTGCCACATCAATCGCAAAAACCGGAACGCAGGTAGGAAGGGATTTCAATGCTGTACCAAGTTTTGCAGCCGTTGATCCTGATACGACTCTTAATGCGAGATCCATATCATACACCGGACAAAATCTTCCGATGAATAATATGCCGCCTTATTTAGGGCTTAACTACATCATTTGTGTAGAGGGAATCTATCCTCCACGAAGCTAAAAAACAACAACCTATTTAAAACCTAAATCATGAAAAGATCTATTTTTTTAACGATCTGTAGTCTGTTCATATCTTTATTTTCTTTTGGACAAACCAGTACAGAACAATTTGAGACAGAATCAAACGGAAGTCCAAGCTTTACGGACAATGGAGTCATTTTCAACATTATTTCTCACGTAGGAGCTTTCGATATTCAAGCCAATTTCCCTGGAACAGGCTGGAACGGAACCGCTAATGACAACAGATATATTGATAATTCTAATGATCCTGCCACTCCGCCGTCTTTCAGTATCAAAACAACTTCCAATCTGTTTAAAGTAAACCGTTTCTGGATGTTCCTGTCCTCTCTTAATTTGGATCTGACTGTACCGGGAACATTAACTATTACAGGAAAACTGAGCGGAGTAACTAAGTTTACACAGACGAAGTCTACGGGCTTTGCTACTTCTATGGCTCCTACCAACGGATATACTCTGATTGACCTTACCAATTTAAACGGTCAGAATTATTCAAATATCATCATCGATGAGCTTAGACTGACGCTAGGAGGAAACTACAGATATGCAGGACTTGATGCTTTCACGTGGGTAAAAGACTCCGGTATCGTAGTACTGGCAACCAATGAAACAGCTTCCTCACAAAAAGGAATGAGCATTTATCCTAATCCTACCAGCGGACCTCTTTCCATTAAAACGGAAGACAATGCACAAGCTGAAGTTTACAGCCAGGATGGTAAATTGCTGAAAAACCTTGATATCAAGAAAGGAACCAATCAGGCAGATATCTCGGAACTTCCAAACGGCGTTTACATCCTTAAAACTCCATCCGGATCTTCCAAGATCATCAAAAAATAAAAATTTTTCATAAGTGATTTGTGCCCCGAAAAGATTCTAATGCATAAATGAGAAAATTCCCTGACTATTCAGGGAATTTTTTTTATCGGGTCCATTTATGAAGATGTTCAATTCTCGCATTTCTTTTTAACAGGGACTGAAATCTCAACTGTAATAAGGTGCGTCGACCTTCAATGGTTCTGGTGAAAATCAGTTCAGATTTCTCAATCTTTTCACTCCAGGTTTTAGCAAACAGATCGGCACTTTTTTTATTTCTGGCGAAAACGTCGGGCACGGGATAATAGATGTATTGCTTCCTGTAGAAAAGTTGAGTCTGCTGCTTCAGCAGGTACCTGGGATTATCAATCTTCGAAATTACTTCCTGTAAAACGTTGATGAACTGTGATTTTTCGTAATGACTGCCACCATCAAGATAGCAAAACATATTACTTTTGTCGGCAGAACTTACCACCTTCATTTTTTCAGGAGCGGTAGTAATAATCCTTTCATAGATAAGACATTTGAGAACGGTTTCACCTATAAGCCCCATATGACCGGCAATATTTCTATATTTAAGATATTGTCTTAATGCCCGGTAAAATTTCCCTCCGTAGATCACCAATCCCAAACCTCCCAATAGAAATACAGCCCAGGACAGGTTTTTGACAGAATCTATTCCATCAATATTCTTCAGTAACCCGAAAAGAAGATCCTGCCAAAAGAGTAAAACGGATGAAATCATCACTTTGGATAGATCTGCCGTCATTTTCCCCAGATAGGTCATCTTCATATCCTTTACTGTTCGCATATCTTCGGAAGGAACTTTAATTTCTTCCACGAGAATATTACCTTGATCCAATGCTGATTTCCAGCGCTGCGATAAAGCCTCTCTGTTTTCAGCCATAGAAAAACTATCCTGATTAACAGATGGGAGCTCATCTTCTTTTTCGATGGTTTTTATATGGAGCCTTTCAAAATTATTTTCGATGGAAGTTTCCTGTTGGGTTGAAATCCCAACAAAGGTTTTGAATCTTTTTCTGACAATATCCATATCCTGGCCACCACTCTCGCTTTTTGGATCGAAACAGACAAGATGCCATATATTTCCGGTTTTTTGAGGATTTTCTTTATCTGTTCTTATCACTCTTCCTCTCATCTGGTTGGACAGAACAAAGGAACTTACGAAGCTGGCAAGGATCAAGGTATTCATTTTGGGCGCATCCCAGCCTTCTCCGAGTAAAGATTTCGTTCCGATCAGAACCTGAATATAGCCCTGCTGGAAGATTTCAGTGATCACATGGACAATATCGTGTTTTATTTGTTCTGTAAGATTAATCTGGATATAATTTTTATCGTAGGAAATGACTGAAAACGATATTCCGTATATCCTTTTTCTACTACACATCTCATGGAGTATCTCCTTTGCAGACGCCGGAATAATAACAATGCTTCCTGTTAAAACACCTATTTTTTTATTCTGTAGATTTTCCCGTCTCAATTTTTCAAAAATAGGGATGGCTCCAATTTTATCTAGCGGGAGATCATTTTTCGAGTCGGTGGATAGAAATTCTTTTTTGATAAAGTCGGTAAGAATAACCATTTTCAGATCTTGTTTAAGAACAGAAAATTCAAATTCAACGATATCTCTGATGCCCTGAAGTTTTCCGATACTGGAATTGAGGAGCTGGCTTACATTTTTATTGTTGTAAAAACTGATGGTCTTTTTTTCAAGAAAACCTTGTCTTTTTAATCTGTTGCTGAGGGCTGTACGATGCTCTTCTTCATCTTTAAAATTCACTTCATCAACTACCAGATAAAAATCAAGAAGTTCTTCAAACCAGAAAAAATCAAATTCCGGAATATACTGATGCTGATCACCAATGATCTCAAAGTGAATTTTTGAAATCTCTTTTTTCCTGAAATGAAGATAGATAAGCCCGGAAGTATAGGAGGATATGTTTTCATAGATCCAGTCCAGATTTCCCATTGGGTTCTGATACACGGGATGTTTTTCCAATGCATTGAGAAGAGCATCATCATTTTCAATTTCTTTAAAAAAGCTTTCCGCCTGGGTATGATAATATTCTATTTTTTGCTGTTCTTCATAGGAAGGTAATGTAAAATATACCAAATCCTGATGTGGGCAGAGATCCCCTTCGATCATTAATTCGGGAACGGAAATTTCTGCATCTATAGGACCGTTAAGCTGAAGGTATTTTTGCCATTCATAACCGGAAACATCGAAAGGCGGTGTTGCAGTGAGGGAAACGATGGTGGGATCTATCGCAGCTTTTAGCTCCATTAAACTTCTCCACCATGCATTTTTCAGGTGGTGGGCTTCATCAAAAATAAAGGTTTTCACTTTCTGCTTCTGCAGTTTCTTTATTATTTCAGATAAGGAAACCCTTGTCGACTTTTTATCAGCTTCTGTTTCTTCATCTTCCGTGTAGCCTGAAGCTGCATGAATTCCCTGGTAGGTCGTTACGGTAACAAGTCCGGGATTTTTGATATCAGTAGAAATCCATTCAGGAACCGTTTCTGTATCAAGAAAAAGTTCACAAAATCTTTGAACCCACTGATTTTTCACGGCTAAGGTAGGAGCAACGATAAGCGTGGGTTTATTCAGCCTGACCATAACTTCCAGTCCCAGTACCGTTTTTCCGGAACCTGGTGGTGCTGTGATGTGCAGATGGTTGTTGGTAAGATACTCCCCCAGATTATCGAGAAATCTCTTCTGATAAGCACGCCAGCTGTATTTAAATTTTGTATGGATAGGAAAAATAGTCATGGTTAATCGTTCAGTTCAACATCATGCAATTAACATCTATTTTTTTAATGCTAAAATATATTTGTCGATGTAGAGTTGTTTTTCTTTTGTTTTATACTGCTGGATATATCTTGGATGCTCAAGAACGGTCATCTTTTCAAATAGCTGAGCTTCTTTATTAAGCGCTGAAATAAATTCTGAATTCTTTTTCCCGAGAACAAAGACCTCGGAAGTATCTACTCCCAGACTGATATGCTTCTTCAGCGACTCGATCATGAAGTCTTTTACTGCTTCAAAGAGTTTTTTATCATCATAATAATTTGCGTTGAGCCAGCCTGTTTTTGTTTTTCTTACGATAGCCAGCGGAAAGGGCGAATTGATATAAACATCCTGATAAAATTCTTCTGCTCCTCCGTACTCAGCCATCATATCATACATGAAAACTGATGAAACTTCATGGGTTCGCGCCGACTGCATTGTAATGCCACAAACAACTTCAAGCCTTTTGGTATCGGTAAAGGGAACACCTGTCACTCCTGCTCCATGCCGGCTGGGATTGATTCCGATGATGAATTTCCTCCGGTTTAGATCATTATAATATTTGTGATAAAATTCCTGCATGACTATCATGGTTTCCGGATTATCAAGATATGGATTCAAGGCCTGAAAGCCGTCAGGAAGATCTCCTGAAAACTGTAAATTTTTATTGAAGGCTATGACTTTGTCGGCAAATGTTTTATTCATCTTCCCCATCTTCGTCCTCATCTGATAATGCCAGTTCAATATCAATAAACTGGATATACAATCCACAGATTTCACCTTTTGAATCGTATGCGAAATAGACAGGATAGCCTCCATCTCCGAAACCGCTTGCAAACATTGGAATATGATAGTCTGTACCGGGAACTTTCCAGTTGATCCAGTCTCCCAGCTCTCTCTGGTTTTGTGGGTATTCTTTAAAACTTTGTGCAAAATGCTCTGCAAAATAATCATCGTACATATTATCTACCTTCAGATTGGTACGGAATGTATCAAAATAAGGCAGTACTTCTGCATCGGTAATAGAACCCAGTCCGGCATCTACCATGAATCCGAAATAGTCGCCTTCATTTAAATCTTCAAGATTTTCTATTCCAATCAGTGCTTCTCTATACAGGACAGGTTTTTCGTGAGTGAATTCTACTTTCACTGCGGCATAGCGGTTCCCCCACTCTTCCGATTTCACCACCGCAATTTTTACAGGAAAATCCCCTTTAGGAGCTTGCAGGAAATACGGTTTTTCTCCGGCATTCAAAAATACCAAAGGGTCTCTTACAATGAGTTTTCCGGAAGGCAGGGATACATTTCCGATCTCCATTACCTCCATTTTCTGCTCCAGAATTTCATCTGAAGTAAAATAGGTCTCCAAATCTACGGGACAGGTAAGAATGTCTTTTACCTCTTCCCATTTTTGCATCCAGCTTTCATTCATTGTTTTATTTTTATGATTTGATTTTAAAGTTTAAAAATACCTGTTTATTTATTCATTGTCAAATTCATCTTCCTCTTTCAACCCTTTGATGAACGTTTCAAAGTCTTTGGCAAGAAATGTTTTCTTATAATCATCTTCCTGATCGATATGCACCACTTCAGGTTCTCCATCTTTACCACAATTGGAATAATCCAGTAAAACCATATCGTGACCCGCTGAAGGACAATCGCAGATATAAATACCGATTGGCGGATATCCCCATTCCTCAATCATAAACTGACTTCCGAGTTCTCCACAAATGGAATAGGTTTTCTCTCTTCCGATTCCCATAATCCCCGTAATGGCTATGTGATCATCTGCCCATGAGGTCTCTTCTGAAGTAGGAAAGCAGGATTTGTCAACCAATCCGCCATTTTGCAACCTCATCAGTTCAATATAAGACGCGGGAAGCTTATACCCTAGTTCTTCTTCTATTGAAGCAATAAGATCATCCTCCGGAAAAGGTTCTATATAATCTCTTACGGAATAAGTGCTTTCATTCCAGAAATCCGTAAAGTCAAAGTCTTTGAAAAATTGTAGTTCCATATTTTGTTTTAAATAAATGTGATTGTGTTGTAAAAGTAATTATCATTTTTAATAAAAACCCTTACTAAACCAAGATTTTTCATGCAGCAGATCCTTGTCAAGGTTTTGAACCTTGACAAGGATAATTAAAAAAATCCCTTTCGGTAAAAACCAAAAGGGATTATCAATTTATATTTTATTTTGCATTAAATCAATCCAAACTGTTCAAAGTGGTGGGTAAAATGCTTTTTATGCATCAGCTCCCACATTTCTTTATTCAGTTTTCCGAAGACATAATTCATATGCTCTGCCTGTGGATTTTCTTTGTAATAGACTGAAAATCTTTTTAAATTATCCAGGAAAGACTGTTTTGCAGCTTCAAGATTTTTATGTTTTAATTCCAGCAGAGTTTCATCTTCCGCAAGGAAAGGTGCCGGAAAATCTTTTGGCATTTTTCTGTGATTGTAAAGGGAGTCCTGCCATTTTTCCAATTGCTCTTCAGGCGTGAAACATTTATCCGCTTCCGGTTCGCCTAAACTTACCAAAACTCCGTGTTCCAGATGTTCAATCATTTGTTGAGGAGACATTTTACCCCATCTTAACGGAGTCGTTTCTGTCAGACCTCCCAATATTTTATGAACATTTTTCACATTCAAATCGATGAAAGGAGAATGTTTTGCCACCAAGGTTAGGATGGTTGCAACACAAACGACTTCTTCTCTCTGATTAACGACTTCTACCAGCCATTTTACAACGCCGGAAGGAATATTTCTTCCTTTTACGCCTCTGTTTATTTTTTCTTTTGCCGTTAAATAAACAGTGATGGTATCTCCTGCATAGACAGGTTTAAAGAATGAACAGTTTTCCAATCCGTAGTTGGCGATTACCGGTCCTTTTTTCCCTGAAACGAACAATCCTGCAGCTGCAGAAAGAATGAAATATCCGTGAGCTACCGTTTTATCGAAAATAGTTCCCGTTAAGCTTGTAGCATCGGTATGCGCATAGAAATGATCCCATGAAACATTGGAGAAGTTAACGATATCTGCATCAGTAACTGTTCTTCCAGCTGTTTCCAATGAATCTCCCACCTCAACCTCTTCAAAATATTTCTGGAACGGATGTTTATCCGAAAATTTCTTCTCTGCCCCCTGCTGATAAACTTTTGTAATGGCTGTCAAAACATCCGGAGAACCTTGAATCGCTGTCTTCTGAAGGAAAAAATGAAGACCGTTCAATCCACCCATTTCTTCACCTCCACCAGCTCTGCCGGGACCACCGTGCATCAATGTAGGAAGTGGCGAACCGTGACCTGTACTTTCTTTGGCGTTATCTCTGTTCAGTACAAAAATTCTACCGTGCTGAGAAGCCATTTTCCATGAAGTTTCTGCGATAAATTTTTCGTCATGGGAAATAATAGATCCTACCAAACTTCCTTTTCCTCTTTTTGCCAGAGCTGCCGCTTCTTCTGCATCCTTGTAAGGCATCAAAGTGGAAACCGGTCCGAATGCTTCTACATCATGAGAGATGTTTTTCTCGAACGGTTTGTCGTTTAAGAATAATTTCGGGCTCATGAAAGCTCCGTTATCGTAATCTGCATCTATAAGTTCATGTTTTCCGTCGTAAACTAATTCTGTTTCTGTTTTTAAAATATTTACTTTTCTTACGACCTCATCATACTGCTGCTTTCCTACCAGTGATCCCATTCTGGTTTCCCTGCTCAATGGATTTCCGATTTTGGTTTGATCTAAAGCTTTAGATAAAGCATTCTGAACCTCTCCAATGAGGTGCTCAGGAACAATGATTCTTCTGATTGCTGTACATTTCTGACCTGCTTTAGTGGTCATTTCCGTACGTACTTCTTTGATGAAGAGATCAAATTCCGGAGTTCCGGGTTTTGCATCAAGACCCAAAATTGAACAGTTCAGTGAATCTGCTTCCATATTGAAACGTACTGCATTTCCAGCGATAGAAGGCATTGATTTCAGTTTTCTTCCTGTATTGGCAGAACCGGTAAATAACACAGAATCTCCATCCTGAACATAATCCAGAATATTTCCCGGCTCACCGCAAACCAATTGAAGAGCCCCTTCCGGAAGCACTCCGCTTTCGATCATATCCTGAAAAACAGCGTTTGTAAGATAAGAACCGTAAGGAGATGGTTTTACAATGGAAGGAACCCCCGCCAGCAATGATGTTGATAGTTTTTCAAGCATTCCCCAAACCGGAAAGTTATAGGCATTGATCTGTATAGAAACGCCTTCACTTGGTGTCAGAATGTGAGTTCCCAGAAAAGTTCCGTTGGCAGAAATCTTCTGAGTTTCACCATCTACCCAGAATGGAGTGTTTGGAAGCATTCTTTTAGCTAATCCTGAATAGGTAAAGAAAGTACCGAAACCTCCTTCTATATCTACCCATGAATCTGCGTGAGTAGCTCCAGTTTTATATGATAATTCGTAATATTTTTTCTTTCTTTCCAAAAGATAAAGAGCCACTTTTTTCAGCATCTCTCCTCTGTCATAGAACGTCATGGAAGAAAGGTTTTTGTAGCCTACTGTTCTTCCGTAGTCAAGAGCCTGCTCAAAATTAAGCCCTTCTGTATCTGAAACAGCGACCTGTTCGCCTGTAACGGCATTGTATAAAGGAACTCCGTTTCCGGTACCTTCTACCCATTCTCCATGAATATAGTTTTTTAACTTTTCCATATAGTATTTAGTTTACCAATGTATCAATTTAACAGTTTACCAATAATTGTTACACTGATACATTTTTGCATTGTTATATTTTTATTTTTTTGGTTCTTGATAAGGAAACATCCTGACCAACCCTTCATACAAACTTCTGTGAAGTATTGTTGCATGATTGTCTGTTTCCATTATTTTGTATTCAACCGTCCAGTTCTTTTTCCCTGCTTTTTTCAAGGTTTCATAAAGAGATCCTGCATCTTTTACCATCACCGGATGTTCGTCTTTACCCACTGAAATGTAAACGAATTTTTTGGTATACGGGCTTTTTGAAAGTGCGTTCGGAGCCTGTTTCAACAAACTTTGATCATCCCACCACAAACTTGGGCTGATGATAAAATAATTACTGAACATTTCAGGCTTGTTTAAAAGAATTTCTGTGGCCAGAAGGCCTCCGAGTGACTGTCCGAAAAGGTATTTATCCGTTGTTTTATATTGATTTCCTATGTAAGGGAGCAACTCTTTTTGCAGAAAATCGATAAACTTAGCTGAATGACCTGTCGTAGGATAATCCTGCTGCAAATCTTTTAAATCTGTATGATAAGTAAAATCCCGTTTTCTATCAACATTGGCTATTCCAACAATGATGGTTTCCGGCATGGCATACATTTGATTAAAGAATTGTACCAGTCCTGAAACATGAATAAAGTCTTCATTCATTGATCCATCCAGAAGATAGATCACCGGATATGATTTTGTTTTATCAAAGCCTTGTGGAAGATAGATGTTTAAAGTTCTTTCTTCGTTTAAGATTTTGGACTTGAATGTTCTCACCTCTCCAATAGTCAACGGTCTTACTTTTTCATTCTGGGCTAAAACCATGAATTGAAAAGCAAACAGTATACTACAGGCAATGAGCATCTTTTTGATCATATTCGTTTTCATTGTATCATAAAACTTTCTAGTTTTGAATAAGGTTTAAAAGTTTATTTCAAATCCGCCCAAATGCTGTAATCCACAGTTTTGGTAGCGGTCTGTTCTACATATTCTGAGAACGGTTCACATGGCAGAATAGCCTCTTTTCCTTCTCTGGCAAGTTGTTGGTACAGCTTGGTTCCTTCTGTTTTCCATTTCATCATTTCATCGGAAACATCCCGAATAATTTTTGCAGGGCTCCCGACAATAAGCTTCCTAGGTCCACAGGTGAAATTAGCAGGAACAAAAGCCAATGCTCCAATGATGCATTCATCACCGATAACCGCTTTATCCATTACTACTGAATTCATTCCTACAAGGCAATTTTTACCGATATGCCCGGAATGGATAATGGCTCCATGTCCTATATGGGCAGACTCTTCAAGAATCGTTTCAATATTAGGAAACACATGAAGGGTACAGTTTTCCTGGACATTGGCTCCGTCTTTAATGATAATTTTTCCCCAGTCACCTCGGATCACGGCATTGGGTCCGATGTATACTTCTTCACCAATTTCCACGTTTCCGATGATCACTGCCTGCGGATGAATATAGGCAGAGGGTTTAATGATAGGACGTATACCGTGGTATGAATAGATGTTCATAAAATTTTTGTTAAAAATTTAATTTAACAATGTATCAATCTAACAGTTTACCAATTGAAATGCTTCAACAGACTCAACATGACAGGAATTGTTAGATTGATACATTTTTATATTATTACATTATTGAAAAAATTACACTTTTTCAATGACCATTGCATAACCTTGTCCGACACCGATACAAAGGGTACACAATGCATATTTTTTATCTTGCTTCTGAAGTTCCATAGCGGCAGAGCCAATGATTCTTGCTCCGGAAACTCCCAGTGGATGGCCAATGGCAATAGCTCCACCGTTTGGATTCACTCTAGAATCATCATCTTTTAAACCTAAGCTTCTGGTCACGGCTAAAGCCTGTGCTGCAAATGCTTCGTTCAATTCAATGATATCCATATCGTCCAGAGAAAGATGTAATCTTTTTAATAGTTTTTGGGTAGCTTCTACAGGCCCAATCCCCATAATTCTGGGTTCTACGCCAGCAACAGCAGATCCTAAGATTTTAGCTTTTGGTTTTAAACCATATTTTTTCACCGCTTCTTCGCTTGCCAGGATAAGAGCTGCTGCTCCGTCATTCATTCCTGAAGCATTTCCGGCAGTTACGGTGCCTTCTTTTCTGAAAGCGGGACGCAGCTTTCCTAAACCTTCCATAGAAGATGTAGGTTTGATGAATTCATCCTGATCAAAAATTTTAGGCTCGCCTTTTTTCTGAGGAATTTCAACTTTTACAATTTCTTCTGCCAGCCTTCCACTTTGCTGAGCTTTTGTAGCTTTCTGCTGAGACCATAAAGCAAATTTATCCTGATCTTCTCTGCTGATATTATGCATATCTGCCAGGTTTTCAGCAGTATCACCCATTCCGTCTACGCCATACATTTCTTTCATTTTGGGATTGACAAAACGCCATCCGAAAGTGGTATCAAACATCTGGCTGTCTCTTCCGAAAGCAGTCCCGGGCTTAGACATTACATAAGGTGAACGGGTCATGTGCTCTACTCCACCTGCAATATAAATTTCACCTTCTCCCGCAGCAATGGAACGGAAAGCATTGGCTACTGCCGACATTCCCGAAGCACAAAGCCTATTTACCGTTTCTCCTCCTATTTTGTAAGGAAGTCCAGCCAATAGAAGAGCCATTCTCGCTACGTTACGGTTATCTTCTCCCGCCTGGTTGGCACATCCGAAAATAACGTCCTCAATTTCCTCAGCAGGAACTTCAGGATTCCTGGCCATAACTTCTTTGATAACCACGGCTGCGAGATCATCAGCTCTTACTTCTGATAATCCTCCCTGTAGTTTTGAGATTGGGGTTCTTACGTAGTCTATGATGTATACGTTGTTCATAATGTTTTAATTTAACAATCTAATAATGTAGCAGTGTAACAATTATTGGTAAACTGATGTATTGTCAGATTAATCAAGGTTGGTTTTTATTTAAACTTGTACTTAATATTTTATATATAATCTTTCCTAATTCTATAATTTGATGTTCTAATTTTTCATCAAATGGATAATTTTTGGAATTCTTACACAGATATAGCCAATATTTGGTTTCTTCCAATTCTTTGGCTGAAATTTTCAACTTATTGATAAAGTCATTTTTACTGTGAGGATTTTGAGCTTCAAATGCATTTGCTCCAATGCTTGTTCCGGAGCGTAACAACTGTTTCGCAACAACAAATTTTCTTTTTTCTTCTAAAAATTCACAAAATTCAATTATATCTAAGGAAAACTGAACCGTTTTCTGAATCAATGGATTATTCTCGAAATTTATCATTTGTGTTTTAAATTATTTTATTTCATCATTGTTAAATTGTTATACTGATATATTGCTACATTGAGCCTACAGTTCCGTTACTTTTTTTCCGATTTTATACACAGTTCCGACGAATTTTGCGATCAGCTCATTGTTTTGATTGGTGATCCTGATGTCGTAAACGGCTGTTTTTCTGGTATCGTTGACCAGAATGCTTTCTGCTCTGAAAACATCACCTTCTTTTCCGGCTTTGGTAAAATTGATGATACAGTTCAGGGCTACGGCTGCATCTCCGGTATTGTTGGATGAGAATGCCAGTGCAGAATCTGCAAAAGCAAACGTAACCCCACCGTGAACCGTTTTCAACCCATTGATCATCTCTTTCCTGATGGGCATTTCTATTAAGCAATAGTTTTCTTTGACTTCGATCATTTTAATATTCATCCACTGGGAAAAATAATCCTGACCGAACATATAATCTGCAACTTGTCTCGGCGTCATAATTTTTTAATTAACAATGTAACAGTGTAAAAATGTACCAATTATGGTTACACTGTTATCCTGTTACATTTTTATATTGTTACATTTTTCTGAGTAAAGGGCTCTGTCTGTATCTTTCTTCCTGATATTCTTCGTAAAGGCTTTGTAGAGTTTCGGAGATTTTGGAATACCCGATTTCTTTTCCCCAGTTTAATAATCCTTTTGGATAATTGACTCCTTTCTGCATGGCCAGCTCAATGTCTTCATCGTTGGCAATTCCTAATCTTTTGGCTTCCACCGCTTCATTGATCAGCATTGAAATAATTCTTAAAAATATTTGCTGATACAGTGCATCGTCTTTCTGAGCAACAGGTTTTTCTGCTCCTTCACTGTAATCATAGAAACCTTTTCCGGTTTTTCTGCCATGAAGTTTGGCCTCAGCCATTCTTTGCTGAAGCAGCGAAGGTTTATATTTCGGATCGTAAAAATAGTCTTTGTAAACGGTTGTTGTTACTGCAAAATTCACATCTACCCCAATAAGATCCATTAATTCAAATGGTCCCATTTTGAAGTTTCCTATCGTTTTCATGGCTTCGTCAACCTGTTCCGGTGTTGCTATGTTTTCTTCAACAATCCTTAATCCTTCCCCATAGTAAGGGCGGGCAATTCTGTTGACGATAAATCCGGGAATATCTTTGGCAATCACTGGCGTTTTTCCCCAATCTTTCATAAGACTGTAGATTTTTTCCGGTAATGATTTTTCTGTTAATAAAGAAGGAATCACCTCAACCAAAGGCATCAGTGGCGCCGGATTGAAAAAGTGAATTCCAATGAAACGCTCCGGTTTCTTTAGCTCTGCACCCAGAGAGGTGATAGAAATGGATGAAGTATTGGAACCAATGATACAGTCTTCGGAAACATAGGTTTCAAGTTCTGTAAATACTTTGGTCTTTATGTCTTTGTTTTCAATGATGGCTTCGATCACGAGATCGGAATCTTTAAGATCCTGTAAAGCTTCACCTTTAACGATGTTGTTTCTGATTTCTGTGGCTTTTTCCTGAGAAATTTTAGCTTTATCCACTAATTTCTGAAGGGTTTTCTCTAAGCCTGATAATGCTTTATCAATCTGCGGAGTATTTGCATCGAATAATACGACTTTGCATCCCGCTGTTGCAGCTACCTGAGCAATTCCTACGCCCATGGTTCCTGCCCCAATAATTCCGATATTGTTCATGTTCTGTATTATGTAAAATGTACAATGTAAAAAGTATAACCATGACAACGTACCTTGTACATTGTACTTTTTACATTGTACAAAATCTTTTATTTTCCTTTATACTCAGGTTTTCTTTTCTGTAAAAAGGCATTTACCCCTTCGATGAAATCTTCTGTTTCGGCAGCTTCCTGTTGTAGGTCGCCTTCCAGTTCAAGTTGCTCTTTTAATGTGTTGTTATAAGATTGAGCAAAGGCTTTTTTAGTTAATTTAATAGCAGCCGTCGGCATATTTGACATTTTCTCAAGGATCTCCATAGATTTCGGAGCAAATTCTTCCTCGGTAAACACTTCAGCTACCAAACCGTAAGATTTAGATTCTTCAGCGGATAATCTTTTTCCTGTAAATGCTAAATAATTGGCTAATTGTCTTCCCAATAATTTTGGCAGGAAATAAGTTCCTCCCGTATCAGGAATCAATCCTATATTGGAGAATGCCTGAGCAAAATAGGATTTATCAACTGCCAGAACAAAATCACAGATCAATGCCAACATTGCACCGGCACCTACTGCCGGGCCATTAACCAATGCCACAACCGGTTTTCTGCATTTTGTAATTTCGGTAACCAGAGGATTGTAATAGTCTACTACAATTTTTCTGATGATATCATTATCATGGTGTTCGTTACCCTGTACGAAAGCATCATCCAGATTCTGACCGGAACAAAAAGCTCTTCCTCTTCCAGAAATTGCTACGCATCGTACTGTTTCATCGTTACTACATTCTTTGATAAAATCTCGTAAGTCTGATAAAGAAGGCTTTGTAAGCGCATTCATAGTTTCCGGCTGATTGAGGTAGGCAATTTTCAGTTTGCCATCAAAATGCGTTTCAATATCGAGTTGTGTATACATGGTTTTAAATTTAAAATTAAATGATTAAGAAATTAAAAAATTACACTGCTCTAATTTAACAATATAAAATAATGTGGCAATCGCCGTAATGTAACAATCTAACAGATTAACGATGCAGCAAATAATTTAACAATCTATCAATGTACAGTGTAACAATTATTTTGGCATTGGTAAACGGGTACATTGATTCATTGATATATTAATTTAGTGGCATTTAAAATAATCAAACGGTTCCAGACAGTCCAGGCATTGGTAAGAAGCCTTACACAATGTAGACCCGAATCTGCTGATCTGTTTTGAATTTATGGAGCCACAACGCGGACATTTTTTCGGTTTTCCGATGTGATGTTCGTCTGCTCCTTTTTCGGGAGGTGAAATTCCGTACACACGAAGTTTTTCTCTCGCTTCATCCGTCAGCCAATCTGTTGTCCAGATCGGAAACATTTTGGTGACCACTTTCGCATCCCAACCGTTCTCTTTCATGATTTTCATGATGTCTTCCTCAATGGTAAACATAGCGGGACAGGCAGAATAAGTCGGCGTAATTGTTATTTCACAAGAATTCTCGCTTGTAACTTTAGCTTCTCTTACAATACCTAATTCCACGATATTGATTACCGGAATTTCGGGATCGGGAACTAATTCTAATATTTCTAAAGGATTTTTCATTTTTAAAATGTACCAATTTATCAATCTAACAGTCTAGCAATTAATTGTTAAACTGCTAGATTGTTACATTTAGAATTACCACGTACATCCCGGATATGCTCTCTGCATGTACTGAAGCTCGCAAAGAATAAATCCGAAATATTCTGTATGATAACCCGTTCTGGATTTTGGCTGCATGAAAGGATTTGTCGGATATTCTAAACCGAAATCCTGAAAATCCTTTTGTGTAATAGAAAGGAAATCTTCATACAACGCATCAACATTTGGAGCAATATTTAAAGCAATTAAATCATCTTCTCCTTCCACTTTTGCAAATAATCCTTTTGAATATTCCCAGATATTATCAAGGGCTTTCACCAAACGCTCACGGCTTTCTTCTGTTCCCTGAGCGAAGATTTTCATCCATGAAGAAGCATGCGTATAGTGGTATCTTACTTCTTTTAAAGATTTCTGTGCCAGTGCAGAAAGTTCTTCATCTGCAGAATTTGACAATGCTTCGTACATCAGTTTCTGATACACGGAGAATACATATACTTTAAGAATCGTCTGCGCATAATCTTCATTCGGCAGTTCCACCCAATGTGCGTTGACATATTCGTGCTCGTATCTTAAAAAGGCTAAATCATCTTCACTTTTACCGTTATCAGCCACTCTTGATGCATACACATAAAAGTTATTGGCCTGACCAAGTTCATCCAATGCGATGTTTGTTAATGCAATATCTTCTTCCAGATAAGGACCTTCACCACACCATGCAGACAATCTTTGCCCCATGATGAAGCTGTCATCAGCAAACTTTAATAAATAATTATATAATGAATTCATTGTTTTATTTTTTTGTAAAACGTAAAATGTCGGTTGTACTTTGTACTTTTTACAGCCTACCTTTTACAGAAAATTACATGTTTTTTACATCATTAGGAATATCGTAGAATGTCGGGTGACGGTATAATTTGTCATCTGCCGGATCAAAGAATGCTTCCTTGTCTACTCCTTCTGAAGTCACAATATATTTACTTGGAACTACCCAAACGGAAGTTCCTTCTTTTCTTCTTGTGTAAACGTCTCTTGCGTTTTGCAAAGCCATTTCCGCTGTCGGAGCCTGTACTATTCCTGCGTGTTTGTGAGATAATCCCGGTTTAGTCTGAATAAACACTTCCCACATATCTAAATTTGCCATAATCAAATTGTAATTTAGCAATGTATCAGTGTAACAGTTTACCAATTAAAGATTCTTCGCTTTGCTCAGAATGATCAACGAATTGTTACATTTTTACATTGGTATATTGTTATATTGAAATTTTTTCCTGTTTCTCTGCAAAAGCGATCGCTGCTTCTTTTACCCAAAGGTTTTCCTGCTGTGCTTTTACTTTGGTCTGTAATCTCTTCTTATTACAAGGTCCGTTTCCTTTTAAGATCTCCATGAATTCATCCCACGGAAGTTCTCCGAAATCGTAATGCTGTCTTTCTTCATTCCACTTCAGATCTTTATCCGGAACGGTTAATCCTAAAAATTCAGCCTGAGAAACGGTAACGTCGATAAATCTCTGACGAAGGCTGTCGTTACTTTCTCTTTTTACTCTGTAATTCATAGAGATTTTAGAGTTGGGTGAACTGTCGTCATTCGGGCCAAACATCATTAAAGCCGGCCACCAGAAACGATTTAACGAAGCCTGAGCCATTTCTTTCTGTTGTTTTGTACCACGACAAAGTGCCATTAGAATTTCGTAGCCCTGTCTTTGGTGGAAAGATTCTTCTTTACAGATTTTCACCATCGCTCTTGAATAAGGACCATAAGAATTCCCCATCAGCATCACCTGATTCATAATGGCTGCCCCATCAACCAACCAACCGATGGCACCGATATCGGCCCAACTTAGTGTTGGATAGTTGAAAATACTTGAGTATTTGGCTTTACCTTCAAGCATATCTTCATAAGTAGCATCTCTATCCGCTCTGATGGTTCCGTTTCCTAACGTTTCAGTTGCAGAATAAAGGTATAAACCATGACCTGCTTCATCCTGAACTTTAGCTAAAAGAGCCATTTTTCTTCTCAATGAAGGCGCTCTTGAAATCCAGTTGGCTTCCGGCAACATTCCTACAATTTCAGAATGGGCGTGCTGTGAAATCTGGCGAACCAATAGTTTTCTGTAATCATCGGGCATTACATCTTTTGGTTCTACTTTATTTTCGTCGTGTACGTATTGTACAAATTTTTCTAAATCCATAATTTTTCCAATTTAACAATGTATCAGTCTAACAATGTACCAATGATTGTTACACTGGTAAATTGATATATTGTTACATTAATTTAATTATACGTCATAATTAAGCATCACCACATTTGTTGTCGGGTGACATTGACAAGTCAGAAC
The DNA here is from genome assembly GCF_003815695.1 of Chryseobacterium carnipullorum. NCBI lineage: Bacteria > Pseudomonadati > Bacteroidota > Flavobacteriia > Flavobacteriales > Weeksellaceae > Chryseobacterium > Chryseobacterium carnipullorum. The sequence continues at coordinate 683,476 of NZ_CP033920.1, forward strand.
ATAACCTCTGGCTACTTCGTCTTCGGTAAGCGCGAAATTTTTCTCCATGAAAACTTCTCCTTCCAAAACCTGCGCTTTACACGTACAACAAACTCCTCCTTTGCAAGCAAAAGGTACCGGAAGATTGTCTTTCAATGCTTTATCTAAGATACTCTCTTTTTTAGAATTAAGGTGGAACGAATATTCATCATCATCAATGATCACGGTGACCATACTTTCCAAATTGGCAATGGCCTTGAATTCATCGCTCATTTCTTCAGAATTCTCGTCGTCAGGAGCAGTGAAATATTCAAATAAAACCTGAATAGCAGGTACTTTTTTATCCTTCTTTAAATAATCAGAAATTCCTTTAATCATTTCTGCAGGACCACAGATGAAATAAGTGGATTCTTTTACATCAATATCTGTATATCTTTCAAATAGCTGCTCTAACTTCTCAGCAGAAATTCTTCCTTCAAATACAGGATCTTCATGCTTTTCACGGCTTACCAGATAAATTACTTTCAGTCTTCCGTTGAAGTGCTCCACCAATTGATCAATCTCAGCTCTTTTCATGACATGATTCATGCTTCTGTTGCTGTAGAAAAGATAAGCGCAGCTGTTGGGTTCCTGATAAAGACTTTCCTTAATGTTGGATAGAACTGGGCTGATCCCGCTTCCTGCTGCTAAACCTACGTAGGTTTTCACATTGGTAGGGTGATAAGAAGTATTAAAACCACCCATTGGAGGCATTACTTCCAGCAACTCATCCATATGCAGGTGTTCATTGAAATATCCTGAAACTTTTCCGCCTTCCAGAAGCTTTACCAAAACTTCAAGAGTGTTGCTCTTTTCGCTTGGAGCGTTGCAGATAGAATAAGAACGTCTTTCTTCATTCCCGTTGATCATCATACGGAAATTAAGATACTGCCCCTGTTTGAATCTGAATTTATCCTTCAGTTCCTCAGGAATTTCTACTGCTACGTTTACCGCCTCAGGAGTATCTTTCTGAACTCTTACCGTTTTAAGTTTATAAAATGAATTCATTATTTTTTAAGTATTCTATTAATTTTTCCGCCTTCGCACTTCGGCAGGCTGTCCTGAGTATGAATTTTCACTTTCGTGGTAATCCCTACTCTCTTTTTTATTTCGTTTTCTATGTTTTTTCCAAAGTTGCCAACAAAATTAAAATAATCATCGGTATCTGTATCTATTTTTTGATCTTTTACCAATTCATCATCAATTTCTACATCAATATCCAGGGCTACACACATCTGTTCTTTTTCAATAGGGGTAAGATAGTAGTTGGGAACGACTCCTTTTACGTGAGAAAATGCTTCTTCAATCTGGCTTGGATAGACATTAACTCCTCTTACAATCAACATATCATCTGCTCTTCCTCTGATGGGTCTCATCTTCACCATGCTTCGCTTGGCATCCTCATCATAATAAAGACTTGTAATATCATTCGTCCAATATCTTAAAAGCGGCATTGCCTTTTTCGTTAAAGTTGTGATCACTAACACGCCTTCTTCCCCAAAAGGAACGGGCTGTTTAGTAATCGGGTCTAATATTTCAGGATAAAAATGGTCTTCCCAAATATAAGATCCTCCTTTTTCTTCAAAATCCTCCATGGACACTCCGGGACCGATGATCTCACTTAATCCATAAATATTTGTAGCATGAAGTCCCAGTTTTTCTTCTATGTGACTTCTGATAATTTCGGTCCAAGGCTCGGAACCTAAAACAGCATATTTCAAACTGATCTCTTCCGCAGTGATTCCTCTTTTTGCAAATTCATCAGCGATGGTCAATGCATAAGATGGTGAACAACAAATCACTTCAGGCTTAAAATCAATAATCAGGTCTACCTGTCTTGCGGTCATTCCTCCTGAAATCGGAAGAACGCTCATTCCCAATTTCTCCGCACCGTAATGAAGTCCTAATCCGCCAGTGAAAATCCCGTATCCGTAAGCATTGTGCAGCTGCATTCCCGGTCTTGCTCCCGCTGCATATAATGATCTGGCGACTACTTCACTGAAAAGATCAACATCTTCTTTTGTGTAGCCTACCACTGTAGGTTTTCCCGTTGTTCCGCTTGAGCAGTGAATTCTCTGAAGTTCATTCTTCGGAACAGCAAACAATCCAAACGGATAATTGTCCCTTAAATCCTGTTTGTAAGTAATGGGAAGTTTCGTAATATCATCAATCGACCTTATATCGTGTGGAGATATTCCTGATTCATTAAATTTCCCTTTATAAAATTCTGATCTCTCTCCCAGATAGCCGACCAAATCTGTCAACCGGTCAGACTGAAGTAGCCTCAACTGGTCGAGTTTTAAATATTCAACTGAAAAATCCATATCCTTACTAACTAACATTTGTTAGGTGTAAATTTAAAAAGAATTTCAATCCTGACAAAATATTTATGACTTTTGTCACATTTTGAATGATTCTAAATAACTGAATAACGAATCAATCAGTTATTTCGCCAGTGAATAGGACCAAATATGTAGGTTATTTAAGAGACTTCTTTACTTGAAATATTAAGATTTTTTAGGAGTAAAGAATAATTAAGGAAATATCAAAGCCATTGTCATTCATACTTACAAGAAAGCAACTATCCTGTCTTTCCTGAATATCCTTGGCAAGGTTTAAAACCTTGCCAAGGATAAAAAATACGTTTTTCATCACTAAAGCTTTCAGCTTAAAATTAAACTGAAATATTTAAAAACTTTTGTTCTTTCTGTGGTAAAAATTATTGTTTCTGATTTCCTAATAAACCGTAAAGAAGCTTTGCTCTTATTTCATCGGTAATTTCGGTGGTAGATTCTGTATTTCTTTTGAACCAGAAATAGGAATTATTAAGGGTATGAAGAATGAATCTTGTGGTAAATGTTGGTGACTGAAGTTCCCAGTTCTGGGCTTTGTAGATTTCAGAAATGAGTTGCTCTACTTCATCCTGATAATTTTTTCTTAGTTCTATGAATTCAGGAAGCCTTTCTTCAAGGTGTCTCCATTCATTAGAATAAATATGGGTAACATCCCTGTTTTGAAGAACCACGGATAAGTGTTTATCCAGAAATAAATTCAATTTATCCTTTGGAGGCAGGTCAGTATTTTTCACTTCCTGAAGTTCGTCAAAAAATTCGCGGGCAATTCCAAAACAGATCCATTCCAGGATTTCTTCCTTAGAACGGATGTGAGCATACAGTGATGCAGCTTTGATATTAAGCTTTGTGGCCAGATCTCGTACTGAGCTGCCCATATATCCTTTCTCTTTGAAAAGCTCTACTGCTACGTCTAAAATTTTCCTTTGTTTTTCTTTAAGCTCCATCTGGTAAAATGCAAAAGTAATTATTCTGAGGTTAATAAGTCAATTTAACCTGATGATTTTAAACACGGAAGCGGGAGTTTTGTCTGACCACCCCGTCAAATCTTCGATTTGCCATCCCTCCGGTGGATGGGAATTTCCGGTTAAGTTGATATAAAGAAGTCTGGAAACACCTTAATTCCTACTTCTTTCAATCCTGGATTTTTTCTTACACTGACGGTTTTTCCACTATTTCAAGGTAAATATCAAGGAATCGGAAATTTTGTCAAGTTAATATAACGTTAAAAATAGATATTTCGGAAATTTTGTCCATTTTTTTTGTAAATTTAATAATTGAACAGTTTTTGCGGTAATACCATCGATTAAATGATTAAATAATGATGGCATTAAGAAACTGGGCCTTACAATTTAGTTTCTTGATGTCTTTTTAAAAACTGAACCAAAAACAAAGTATTACAAAAAACATAAAAAATATGAACTTAAACCAATATACTGTAAAATCACAAGAAGCCATTCAGGCAGCTCAGCAGACTGCTATGGAATTTGGTAATCAGAGTATCGAGCCACAACATATACTTGAAGGTATTTTTCAGGTAGATGAAAATATTTCGCCTTTCTTATTAAAAAAATCTGAAGCAGATGCTAATTTGGTAAGAGAGCGCAACCGTGAAAATATTGAGAAACTTCCAAAAGTAGAGGGAGGCAATATTTATCTTTCACAATCAGCGAACAAAGTTTTGCTGGACGCCCCGAATATTGCTAAAAAAATGGGCGATGAATATGTAACGATTGAGCATTTATGGCTTTCATTACTGGAGACCAGTTCGGAGGCATCCAAGATGCTTAAAGACATGGGCGTTACTAAAAGTCTTTTGGAAGGAGCAATTAAAGAATTAAGAAAAGGAAGCAAAGCTACTTCTGCGAGTTCAGAAGAGACTTATCAATCCCTGAATAAATATGCTAAAAATTTCAATGAATTAGCAGCAGAGGGAAAACTGGATCCTGTCATCGGGCGAGATGAGGAAATAAGAAGGGTGCTTCAGATTCTTTCGAGAAGAACTAAAAACAATCCCATCCTTATCGGAGAACCCGGTGTAGGTAAAACAGCGATTGCGGAGGGAATTGCCCACCGAATTATTTCGGGAGATATTCCGGAAAATCTGATGGACAAAACATTATACTCATTAGATATGGGGGCTTTAATTGCCGGAGCAAAATACAAAGGTGAATTTGAGGAGCGTCTGAAATCTGTGGTGAATGAAGTCATCAAATCGGAGGGACAAATTATCCTTTTCATTGATGAGATTCATACTCTGGTAGGAGCCGGAGGTGGCGAGGGAGCCATGGATGCTGCGAATATTCTTAAACCGGCTTTAGCAAGAGGTGAATTAAGAGCGATTGGTGCCACTACTTTAAATGAATACCAAAAGTATTTCGAAAAAGACAAGGCATTGGAAAGACGTTTCCAGAAAGTCATGGTGGAAGAACCGGATACGGAATCTGCGATTTCGATTCTTCGCGGTATCAAAGATAAATATGAAGCTCACCACAAGGTACGAATCAAAGATGAGGCGATCATTGCTGCAGTGGAAATGTCTCAGAGATATATTTCAGACCGTTTTTTACCGGATAAAGCGATTGACCTTATTGATGAAGCTTCTGCCAAACTGAGAATGGAGATCAATTCAAAACCTGAGGAGCTTGATGTTCTGGACAGAAGGCTGATGCAGCTGGAAATTGAATTGGCCGCCATTTCGAGAGAAGGCAACCAGACCAAGATTGATCATTTGAAAGAAGATATTTCAAAAATTTCTGAGGAAAGAAATGAGATCAATGCTAAATGGCTGAAGGAAAAACAAAAATCTGAGGATTTAACGCAGATCAAAAAAGATATTGAATCTTTGAAACTGGAAGCAGAAAAAGCATCAAGAGCAGGAGATTATGCGAAAGTAGCAGAAATTCAGTACGGAAAAATAAAGGAAAAAGAAGATGCTTTGCAAAAACTTGAACTGGAGATGCAAAACCATCAGAATGAATTGATTAAGGAGGAAGTTACTTCTGAGAATATTTCTGAAGTGATTGCGAAATGGACGGGCATTCCTGTGACGAAGCTTATTCAGTCTGAAAGAGAAAAATTATTGAATCTTGAGGGTGAACTTCACCATCGTGTGGTAGGACAGGATGAAGCTATCGGAGCGGTGGCAGATGCCATCAGGAGAAACAGAGCTGGATTGAGTGATGATAAAAAACCTATCGGATCTTTCTTATTCTTAGGAACAACAGGTGTAGGTAAAACTGAGCTGGCTAAAGCTTTGGCAGAATACCTATTCGATGATGAGAATAATATGACAAGAATCGATATGAGTGAGTATCAGGAGAGACACAGTGTTTCGAGATTGGTAGGAGCTCCTCCGGGATATGTGGGATATGATGAAGGCGGACAGCTGACGGAAGCGGTACGAAGAAGGCCTTATTCTGTAGTGCTTCTGGATGAAATTGAGAAAGCGCATCCGGATGTTTTCAACACTTTATTACAAGTTTTAGATGACGGACGTCTGACTGATAATAAAGGGCGTGTGGTGAATTTTAAGAATTCAATCATTATAATGACTTCGAATTTAGGTTCACACCTGATCCAGGAGAATTTTGAACATATTACAGAGGAAAATCAAGACGAAATCGTCAGCAAAACCAAGGATGAAGTTTTTGATCTTCTGAAACAGACCTTACGTCCTGAATTCCTGAACAGAATTGATGAGATAGTCCTGTTCCAACCTCTGAACAAAAAAGAAATCGGAAAAATTGTTCAGTACCAGTTGAGAGGGTATAATGATATGTTAGGCAAACGTAATATTATCATGACCGCCACTCAGGATGCTGTGGATTATCTGATGAATAAAGGATATGACCCTTCTTTTGGAGCAAGACCTCTGAAAAGAGTGATCCAACAGGAAGTTTTAAACAAATTGTCAAGAGAGCTTCTTGCAGGAACCGTTAATGAAGGAGACCGAATCACTTTAGATTATTTCGAAGAGACCGGTTTGGTATTCAGACCGACTGATCAATAAGGAGTTTTTTTCATCTATATTATTTTTGTAAGTAAGTGGTGCAGCCCAATCTGCATCACTTATTTTTTTATTGCAAATCTTATCAATAACTGGTGATATATTTGTATATTTATAGCACCAAACAAATTAATAACTAAAACAAAATCAGTATGAAAAAGCTAAAAAGAAGCTCACTAAAAACCATTTTGGGAGGAAAAATTGACTGCCGATGCAATATATTAATTTACCCTGATGGCTCTACCAGCGGAACTTGTGCAACAGAACAATGTTCACAAATCAACATCAATTGCGGACAACTTGAATGTCGTCCTGGACTTATTGATTAACCCTTAAAATCATCGTATGAAAAAGTTAAAAAGAAATGATTTAAAGAAAATCAACGGTGGCATTAATCCACTTTCAGAAATTGACTGCTCGGTTGATATGACCTGCCCTACCGGCCTTTGCTGTTCGACAGGATACATCTGCAGGGACTGGAGAAGATACCCTTGTATTTAAAATAACTGACCGGAGATTTTTTCTCCGGTTTTTTTTGCTCTTTAATCCTATTTTTAATTTTCCGGCTAAACTCAAAAGAAAATAACCTGCCTATTAAAATATCAATGAAATTATTAAAATATTTCTGTAAAATAAATATTTTAATGAATAATTTAAACATATACAAAATATCATATTCGCAGCAAAATACACCTAAAAGAAGAATAAAAATCAAATAATACATATTTTTCATACATTTGTGATACATTTAAACCACAAAACAATAATTTTATGAAAAAAGCAGTATTAGGAGTATTGATTACTCTTTTTGTATCATGTAACAACGAATCCGAAAATCTCGGCTCCGAAAACACAACTCCGGATCAGCCTGCCATGGCAGATAAAACAGCAGCTATTTGCGGCTCAGATCTGGTACGACAAAAATTTCTTTCAGAAAACCCTGATGCAGCACAGCGCATGTTTCAGATCGAAAACAACACCGCAGATTATATTGAGCAAAAGAAAGTGGGCAAAGTACTGCCTGACGGCAGCGTGGAAATCCCGGTTATTTTCAATGTCCTATACACCAATTCAACGAATAATGTATCTGATGCAAGAATCAACTCGCAGATTGATGTTCTGAACAAAGCTTTTGCTTCAACCCATGCTAATGTTTCCAATATTCCTGCTGCATTCCAGCCTGTGAATGCCGGAGATACAAAGATCAAATTCAGACTGGCTCAGATCAACAGAAAATCTACGACTACCTCCAACTGGGCTCCTAATGATAATATGAAAAAGACCTCAACAGGAGGAATCAATGCTACTGACCCTTCTAAATACCTGAACATCTGGGTAGTAAACTATATGCCCTACCAAACCGGATACGTACTTGGATATGCTACTTTCCCTGAATCTGCAGGCCTTTGGAATGACGGAGTTGTGATGATGGACGAATATGTAGGTGAAGGCGGGCCAGTTGCTACACACAATAAAGGAAGAGTAACGGTACACGAAGTAGGACACTACCTTAACCTTAGACATATCTGGGGTGATGCTAACTGTGGAAATGACCTTGTAGACGATACTCCACAACAGATCACCAACCACAGAGGCGTACCTTCTTATCCTAAAATGGAAACATGCGGAGGCGTATCCCGTTCCACTATGTTCATGAACTACATGGATTATTCTGATGAAACTACCTTATTCATGTTCACAAAAAAACAAAACGACAGAATGCAGGCTGCCATTTCAGCTAACGGTCCAAGAGCCGGATTAAGAATATTGTAAATCTAATTACAGTCCATACATAAGGTCTCCAAATAATTTGGGGACCTTATTGTTTTATAGTGTAATTTACAATCCGTAAAAACCCTGAAAAATAAACAGGAAAAAACACATCGGTATAACATAAAATTTTCACGAAATTTGCGCTACTAACTAATATTCTTTTATAAAACTAACGTTATGAAACCAAAATCTACTTCAGAAGCGGGAAGCCTTGAATCCGCTTCAAGTACAAACACCATTGCTTCAGAGCTTGTTAAGAAGTTGATCTCTAATTACAGAAACAACCAGATGCAGGCGGTAAATAAGGAAATGGGGATTACTGATTCGCATGCGATATGGTTTGACCTTCCGAAACTTAAAAAATTCATTTCATGTATAGAAAATGAAGCAGCAAAAGTAAACCCTACTATTTCTGAAGAGGATTTAGGCATCAGATTTTATTATGCTGCCTATCCAAAAGCGGACGACTGGGCAATAATGGAGGGTCATCCAGTAGAAAAAGAATATGCGGAAAGACATACCCTGGTGATGATTCCTACCTTGAAAAAAGAAGATGAAACGGGAGCTATTCTTGACTATGATTTCTGTCCTTCAAATTCGGATTCAACACTGGCTATGGCTGAAAGAAAAGGTCCAGCATTACCTACCGATACAATTGCTGAAAATCACGGAACGTTATCTCCACCACACGACACAAAAATTGAACAATTCCCTTAATTCGTAATTTTTTTATTTTACAACCCATATGACTGATTTTCAGAAGATACTTCAGGAGTCTCTGATCTGGATAGAAGGACTCGCTGCTATCATATCGATCATTTACTATAAACGTGGTAATAATGATGGGTATTGGAAGTATTTCTCTTTTTATCTTATTCTTATGTTCCTATGTGAAGTAATGGGAAAATGGGGACATCAACTCATAGCATATGATAAACCAAAATTTTTTAATTATTTCGTAATCCCAATTGAGTTTCTTTTCTTTTACTGGTTATATGCTGCAAAGTCCCTAGGAAAGCCGAAACTTTTCTATACTTTGTCAGGCTTATATTTATTATCATTTTTACCAAGTGAAGTATTTTTTACTACAAAAAAAATAATCTTTTCTTTCAATTATACATTTGGATGTCTTATGCTGATGGTGCTTGTGATTATGGAATATTACAAACAGATTAATTCTGCTGAGATTTTAAACTTCAGTAAGAATAAAATGTTTTACATTAATTTAGGTGTCACGCTATTTTATATAGGGACACTTCCTTTTTGGACATTTTTTAGTTTGCTGGCCAAGTATAAGGAACTATGGGATATGTATTTTAATTATTTTCTGATATCCGGAATTACAATGTATCTTTTATTTTCAATTTCATTCATATGGGGAAAACGGAGCTCATAATAACCATCATTCTATTCAATATCTTCTTTGTTCTGTTTGTAGCTGCCGTAATGGTTTACATACGAAAGTACAAACAGAGGAAGAGAGAGTATATGAATGAAATTGAAGTAAAAAACGAAATCCACAAAAGGGAACTTCTGGCTACCCAACTGGAAATTCAACAGGCCACGATGCAGCAGATCGGGCGTGAACTCCATGACAATATTGGCCAGAAACTGACTTTGGTAAGCCTTTACACCCAGCAGCTTCTCTACGAAAATAGAGTCCCTGAAGTAAGTGAAAGAATCGATCAGGTATCCCAAATTATCAATCAGTCATTGCAGGATCTGAGAAGTCTCTCCAAAACACTGACAGACGACAATATAACCCAAAAGGAAATTGTAACTTTGATTCAGGAGGAAGTAGATAATACCAATACTTTTAAAAGATGTAAGGTCACTTTTGAGCATAATTTTAATCAGCTTGACCTGGGATTTGCCCATAAAAATGTACTGCTAAGAATTACGCAGGAATTTATTCAGAACAGCATTAAACATGCTCATTGCAAAAATATTTTTATCAATCTGAGTACTTCTGAAGAGGTATTATGGGAACTTCATCTGAGGGATGACGGCATCGGATTCGACAATAGCAAAATAAAATCCAGCGGCATCGGCCTGACGAATATGAAAAACAGAGCGGCTATTATAGGAGCCGATTTTACTTTTGAAAGCCGGGAAAACACCGGAACCAGCCTCCATATTATTTTAAAAAACAGCCATGAAAAAAACAATAGTAATCGTTGACGACCATGTTCTTATCGCTAAAGCACTAGAAGGAATCATTGATAATTTTAATGAATTTGAAGTGATTTATGTATGTGAAAACGGCAAAGACCTGATTGATAAGTTTAACAATAACGAAAAAATCCCGGATATCATTTTACTGGATATCAGCATGCCTATCATGGACGGTTTTGAAACGGCTGCATGGCTTACCCAAAACCACCCAAACATTCAGGTAATGGCTCTGAGCATGCAGGGTGACGACAACAGTGTTATCAAAATGATCAAAAACGGTGCAAAAGGATATCTGTTGAAAAATACCCATCCGAAAGATCTTGAAACAGCATTGATAAAATTAAATTCAGACGGATTCTTTTATCCTGAATGGGCTTCAAAAATAATATTCTCCAATCTGAACAAGGACAAGGAAATAGAAAGTGTTGTAAGAATTTCGGATCGTGAAAGAGAATTTCTGAAATATACGGTCACTGAGCTGAGCTATAAAGAAATTGCAGACAGGATGTGCTGCAGTCCGAGAACGGTAGAAAGCTACCGCGACCAATTGTGTGATAAATTAGATCTCAAAACACGCGTAGGACTGGCTGTTTTCGCCATTAAGAACGGTTTTGCAGGATAATCATCCTTAAAGAAATTAAACTTAAAAATATAAATCAATTCAAGATTTTTGTTTAATAATTTTCAATTAATACAAATTAAAAAGTAAAATAATTAAACACACGTTAGTGATATGATTAAAATTCAACTAAAACAACTAAAAAACATATAATATTCAATATAAACAGGTATTGAGTGAAAAATATTTAAATATTTTATCAAATGTTTTGTTTTTTAATTTTTTATAATATAAATTTGGAGACCAAACCATTAACAATATATTATGAAAAAGCTATTTTTCGGAGCTCTTATACTGAGCTTTATGTCTGCCTGTAACAATGATACTCTTTCCAATCAGGAGGATGCATCACAGGACCCAGGTACAACGCCTAATATGCTGGCATCAAAAAGATCCTGCCCTTCTGACCTTATTAGAGAGAAGGCCCTCAAAAGTGATCCTGCATTAAGAGCCAGATTTGAAGCTAACGAATTACAGTCTGATAAATTTTTAAGAGATCTGTCAATGGGTAAAGTGCTTGCAGACGGAACTGTTGAAATTCCAGTGGTCTTCAATGTGATCTATAATACCACTTCCCAAAATATTTCTGATGCAAGAATTGCAGAACAAATCGCCGTATTGAATGCTGATTATGGTGCTACAAATTCTGATATTAATAAAATACCGGCAGCATTTCAGCCTTCTGCAGCCGGCAATGTAAAAATCAGCTTTAAATTGGTAGCAACCAATCGTAAGCAAAGCACAAAAACCGCCTGGAGATCTGATCTTGAAGAAATGAAAAAATCAACTACCGGAGGCATCAATGCTACTGATCCAACCAAAAACATGAATATCTGGGTAGTTAATTCTATCCTTGATGAGAACAATCAGCCGGGAACACTGGGATATGCCTACTATCCGGAATCTGCAGGATTATGGTATGATGGTCTGGTAATAGGTTACCAGTATATAGGAAAAACAGGTGCTTCAGCTCCATTTAATTTAGGAAGAACAGTTACACACGAAGTAGGTCACTACTTAAACCTGCCTCACCTTTGGGGATCATCTAACGCTGGATGTCAGACAGATTACTCTAATGATACTCCTACTTCTCCTGGCCCTAACTATGGAACACCATCTTATCCTTTAAACAGAGTTTGTGGAGGAGTAAGCCGTTCTCAAATGTTTATGAACTATATGGATTATGTAGACGACAAAGCAATGTTTATGTTCTCTGCTAACCAAAAAACAAGAATGCAGGCTGTAGTAGCTGCAGCTGGCCCAAGAGCTGGATTAAGATAATAACACCCAAATTAACTTTACATAAAAGAGCCTGAATTTTCATTCAGGCTTTTTGCTTTTTTATAATTTTCTTGTGTTATTATCCGGAGTATAATCCATAAAGAGATCTCCATCCAACGTAACCGATTTTACTTTCTTTTTAATAGGAACGGTAAGATCTGCATGCTTTTCATTTTTCTCCCATAAGCCGGGTGAGAAGTGAAGTTTTTCAACAGATCCGTCTTCATAATTTAAAACAGCATCAAACGGGATGGCAAATCCACCCACATTATCCACATTAACGGTAAGAAGATCGTTAAGCTGTGAAGCACCGGTTATTTTTAAATCAATATAATTATTCGTGTAGAACCAGTTTTGAAAGAACCAGTTCAGATTTTTACCTGAGCCTGTATTCATAGAATTAAAATAATCCCATGGTACCGGATGTTTTCCATTCCAGTTGTCCATATAGTGCAGAAGCGCTTTCTTGAACAGATCATCTCCTAAATAATCTTTCAATGCAAGATAAGACAGGGATGCTTTTACATAGGAATTGTTTCCGTATCCTGCACCACTTACCTGTGTGCTCATCGTAATCACGGGCTGATCCTGTTCAGCAGAGGGATCTTTAATCCACTTTTTTACCCGGAAATTTTTATAAAATTCTTTTGCTGCGGTTTCCCCGTTTTCATCGATTCCGATCAGATATTCAAGGGTGGTAGCCCAGCCTTCATCCATAAAGGCGTAACGGGTTTCATTGATCCCCATATAGAAAGGAAAATAGGTATGGGCGATCTCATGATCTGCTGTCAGCCTTGCATCACGAAGATCATCAGGAATGCTGGTATCGTTGATCATCATTGGATATTCCATATCTGCATAGCCCTGGATAGCGGTCATCACATTATAAGGATATTCCACACCCGGCCATTTCTTTGAAAACCAGTCCAGATTATAACGCATCCAGTCTACATATTGTTCAAAATCCTTAGCGCCTGTTTTATATGCGGATTGAACACTTGCTCTCTTTGTTTTTAACTGAACACTTGCCCCATCCCAAACATAATGATTGCTTAGCGCAAAACAGAAATCTGTAATATGACTGGCTTTGAATTTCCAGACATTCCATTTGTTCTGCTTCGTTACTTTTCCGGATCTCATTTCCTGCTCAGAGGCAATATGCATTACCTTATCGCTTTTGAGAGAGGCCTTGTATCTTTTCAAATATTCCGGCTGAAGTACGGCATCAGGATTCAGAAAATCCCCGGTAGCCCATACAACAAAATTCTTCGGAGCAGAGATGGTGAAATTATAATCATTAAAATCATTGTAAAATTCCTGTCTGTCTGAGTGAGGAAGCATATCCCAGCCATTATAGTCATCATACACAGAAATTCTGGGGAAAGAATAGGCTACATAAAAAGTCTCAGGATCTATCTGCCCTTCTCTTCCACTTTGCACAGAAAGCGGGTACTCCCACTCTATTTTCACTTCAGCTTTAGCGCCGGCTTTCAACGCTTTATTCAGTTTTACTTTTTCTACAGTTCCCCAGTCGTCACTGTTTACCGCATATTTTTCACCGTTTACGATAAACGATCTGATATGAAGTCCTGAAGACAGAAAATCTTTAGATACCAGCCCAGATCTTGGAGACTGCGGTTTATGAAGATTATTTACAAATCTGATCGCCAGCTCATGGAGTTCGTCCGGACTGTTGTTGCTGTATACGATCGTTTCTTTTCCTGAAACTGTTTTCGTTGCAGCATCTACTTTTACCTCAACATTATAAATTCCTTTGTTCTGCCAATAATTTTTGCCCGGCGCCCCGGAAATATCCCGGGTTCCTTTCTCAAAGGCTTTTTTAATATTTCTCGGCATATACAGCTCCTGCGCAGCGATTTGCTGCATAGAAACAACCACTACCAGAGCATAAAGAAATCGTTTCATAACTCTAATTTTTAAAAATAAGTATCAAAATTAGCGAAAATGTAACACCAGCCAGCCATTTCTTTTATAATAATGTTTTATGAATATCAGTTTTTATTTCTTTGAAAGGAAAACAGGTATCGGAAGATTGGAGTTGCCTGATTAAAGCCTGTCAGCCTCCTCTGTTTTTTTTATTGTTTTAGCATTCTTGACAGACTGGTTCCCGAAATTGAATTTCAAAGAAAGGGTAAATCCTTGGGTATCTCCATAATCCAGGAAGTAATTATCCTGATTGGCGTATTTTGTACTCACTTTCTGCCCCATACTCCTGAATATATCATTACAGATAACGGAAGCTTCCAGCTTTTTATTAAAAAATTTCCGATTCATCACAAAATAAGCAGACCAAGCACCGGAGATTCTGAAAGCCCCCTGTATCCCAGGTGAATAATATTTGTGGCCAATTTCCATTTTCCAATCATTGGTTTTATTTAAAGTAATTCCGGTTGAAATAGTAGAGACCCAGTTCCAGACCTTGTTTTCATAGAGAAGCCCGTCCATTCCTTTGAAATAATTTTCATTGTGTTCAAGATTCTCAGAAAGGATCACAGTCCACCAGGGTTTGATCTGGAAATTTTTATAAAGACTTGCTCCAAAAGCCTGTCCTTTTTCAATATTGGTAAAATAGTAGATCAGATTATGGGTACTGGGTTCCTGAAATGAAATTTCCATGGATGGATAGATCTCTTTCCTGTAATAAAGGTCCAGATTCCAGCCTTTCCATGAATAAGTAAAATTCAGATTATGAATGATCGTCGCTTTCAGCTTTGGGTCTCCCTGATAATAAGAGAATAAATTATAGTAAGATTTGGCAGGATTCAGCCATGAGTACGATGGCCTGCTGATTCTTTTTCCGTACGAGAATCCAAATTCATGTTTGTTCTCTGTGGAATACTGAGCGTAAAAAGTAGGAAAAAGATTCCAATACTTATTTTTGTTTTGTTCATAAGGTTCAGAAACCACACCTTCCAGATCCGTCATTTCTGCACGAAGCCCTCCTTTAAAATTCCATTTTCCAAGATGGTACGCTAATGAAGAATAAAGGCCCAGATTGTGTTCTTTATAATCAAACAGACTGCTTTTTTCCGGTCTGAGCTGCAGGTTTCCATTTTCGTTATCTGAAAAATCCAATCGGCTCATTGTTTCTACAAAACTATATTTCACCCCGGATTCAAGCTCCAGGTTTTTATTTTTCCACTGATAATCTGCCTGCGTGGAATAGAGCTTAACATCTGTTGTATTTTGAGTAGAAAAATTATCATCTCTGGGTGATTCTCCCGCAAAATTCAGATGAGTAAGCACATTCTGATATTTATCCCCATTATTTCCTGTAAAATAACTGATCCATGAAAGGCTGCTTTTCTTATTAAGTTTTCTGTCCAGCTGAAAGCTTAATGAATTATTGATCGTTCCGGACTGATGGTCATTGATGGTTGTATAATTGGATTCAGCTATATCCTGACTGTTATAGATTAAGGTAGGCACCACGTAAGTTCCAAAAGATTTCGGACTGAAGTATCCTGAATAATTTAAGCTCAGGTTGGTGAGGCTATCAATTTCATATTCAGCGTTGAAGTTAATGGTATTCTGTGCTTTATTTTTATCTTTCCTGTTCATGGTACTTACCCACCTGGTCTGACTTTCCTGATAATTTACATAATCTGTTCCTTCCCGATAATACGTTCCAAAGCCTCTGTAATAACTTCCCATCAAGGATAGCTTATCTTTTTTATAATACTGGGATATTCCTGCAACCCCTTTTGCATATTGAGTCTGAACATATTTTGACGAAATAATCCCCCGGTAACCTTCGATCTTATTTTTTTTCATGACAATATTCAGGACTGCGCTGCCTGATGCTTCATATTTTGCTGGCGGATTGGTGATGACTTCTACAGATTTTATTTCGCCACCCTCCGTGTTTTCAAGAAAATTCTTAAGCTCGTCTCCTGTCAGCATTACTTTTTTATCATTGATCGTGACCAGAATTCCCGTCCCTCCTTTAATGGCAATTACCTCATTGTTTATCGTTACACCTGGTGTTTTCTTTACTATCTCCCAGGCATTGAGAGAAGAAATATTGCTGTTTTCTACATTGAATTCCAGACGGTCTACTTTTCTGGTGACCAGAGGTTTCTGTTGGGTCATAACGACTGCCTCTATTTCCTGTGTGTTTTTCTTAAGAATGATTTTTAAAAGCGCACTTTCCTTATTTACATTCATTCTTTTTTCAAACGGAGCATAGTCTGTTTTTTTTACTGTTATTTTTACAGAATCTGCTACTATTCCTTCTACAGTAAAGTGACCGTCACGATCTGTTTTCGCTGTTTTGATCAGTTCATTTTTTAAATTATAAACGTCAATATCTGCGGAAGGAACTTTTCCATTCTCAGTATCCTCTACTGAACCTTTGATGATCTGTGTCTGAGCAGACATCAACATTGGAAACAGCAGCAAAAGAAAAATTTTATACATAATTGATTTTGAAAAGCATGGATGTTACTCTGCCTGACGGTTCAAAATTCATTATTTGTAAAGAGAATTTCGGTTAATGGAAGGTTAATGATGGGTTAATGTCCATAAAGAGAAAGGCTAAAGTTTTATCTTTGTTTCAATGATGTCCAAAAGTAAATCCCTCATCGCTCTTTTCGCTGCACTATTCCTTCTTTTGTTGGGAATACAGGGATACTTTATGTACAAAACGTATCAGGTGAAAGAACGTGAGATCTACAGGACCGTCCATGAAAAAATCACTCATTATACCGATCAGCTGGAAGATCTGGGTGGAATAAAAAACAGAACAGATGATACGATCCAGAAAATTCTGATCGAATATCACGACAAAAAAATAAGCAAAAAAGACTTTCTTGAATACTTTAATAAGAATAAAAAAGAAAATGAAGAGCGCTTAAACACCTATGTAGACAACAGTTTTAAAAAAGAAGGTTATAAAATTGCGGCAAAAATTGAATACACTTCTATAGTCTATCTTCCTGACGGCTCTCCCCTAATTGAATGCCCCCTCGTCCTGTACGAGACTTCCAATAAAGTAGTCAAACCAAAGATCTCCAATACCGGAACCTGGGAAACAACCTCAAAATTTTCTCCTAAAGACGGCGGACCGAGTAAAAATGAGTCCTTTTTAGTGAAAAGCAATACAGGTTTTGAAATTTTAAATATCAAAACAATTATATTTAAAGAGCTTGCCCTTCTTACGATATGCTGTGCTGCAATTCTTTTAAGTGTCCTTTTGATTTACATTTTTACCGTTAAAAATCTCGCAAGACAACAGAAACAGATAGAAGTTCTCCACACCGTTGTGGATAACATCTCTCATGAATTCAAAACCCCGATCGCCACTTTGAAGATCGCATCGAAAGCGTTAAAAAAGGAATGGAATCCGGAAACCCTGCCCCTTATCGACCGGCAGATTACTCGCCTTGAAAACCTGATGTCCCAGATTCATAAAGATGAAACACCAGAAACATCCCAATCTATACAACCTGATGACTGGAATTATTTTGTACAGGATATTGATTTTACCTATCCTGAAACCGATTTCGAGTTGATCAACCAGGTTTCGGAAGAACTTCCTTTTGACAAAAATTTGATGGAAACCATTATCAAAAACCTGTGCGAGAACAGTGTCAAATATGGAGCTTCTTATGTGAAAATGCACATCACCACCATTTCTCAATGTCTTAAAATAGAAGTAAGTGATAATGGTTGTGGTATAGAGAAAAGTGAACTCACTGATATTTTTGAAAAATTTTACAGGATTCAGTCAAATAATATCCATAATACGAAAGGTTTGGGACTCGGACTTTATTTCGTCAAAAATATCGTCACAAAATATCATGGCACCATAGACGTTTCCAGCCATCTCCAATCCGGAACCACATTTAAAATATCGATTCCTTATGAAAACTAAGATCCTTTTGGCGGAAGATGACCCGGATTTCGGTCTGATCCTGAAGCAGTATCTTGAACTGGAAGATTTTGAAGTCTCATGGTTTCAGAACCCTGAAGATATTGTCCGTCTTCTCCCAACGGATTTTCCATTTCACATGGGTATTCTGGATATTATGATGCCTTCAATTGACGGTTTTTCTTTAGCAAAAATGATTTTAAAGGAGAAAAAAAATTTCCCTCTGCTTTTTCTGACCGCCAAAAACCAGAAAATAGACCGCCTGATGGGTTTAAAGATCGGAGCGGACGATTATATTGCCAAACCCTGTGATCCGGAAGAACTGGTTTTAAGGATTAAAAATATTATTAAAAGAACACGGCCTTCTTATTCTCCACAAATAAAAATTGGTGAATATTCGTTGGATACCGAAAAACTGTTGCTTTCTCATCATTCAGGAAATATACGCCTTACGATCCGAGAACAGGAACTTCTGCTTTATCTCCTGCACCATAATGGGACGATGATCAAAAGAGATGATATTCTGGATACTCTCTGGGAAACGAATGATTATTTTACAGGAAGAAGCCTTGACGTATTTATCAGCAGGCTCCGAAAATATTTCATCAATGATCCTGCAATAAAAATCCAATCCCTGAGAGGAATTGGATTTGAAGTTGATTTTCCCGTTACCTGATCTCTCATTAAAAAGAAAGCTCTGCCAATACAGGAAAGTGATCTGATGGATAGAGCAGATTTTCTCTTCTGTCGTTGATATGTCTCAGGGATTTTATCTTGAATCCTTTGACGAAAATATAATCGATTCTGTCTTTAGGAATTTCATTAACGTTGAAAGCGGTGAATGTTCCTTTAGGCCCATAAGGTTTCGTTTCGGAATGATAAAAACTGTCATTTAAATTCTGGGAGAGTATTTTGATCGGCTCAGAATCTTCTGTCAAATTAAAATCTCCGGTTAATGTTAACGGAAGATTTTTAGTATTGATTTCTTTGATCTTTTTCAAAATAAGTTCAGAAGATTTCACTCTCGCCACATTTCCGATATGATCAAAGTGAAGGTTCATCGCCAGAAATTCTTTTTTTGATTTTTTATCTTTGAAAACTGCGTAGGTACATATTCTGTTAAGAGCTGCGTCCCATCCTCTTGAAGGCTTTTCCGGTGTTTCAGAAAGCCAGAATGTTCCGGATTTTACCACCTGAAGTCTGTTGGTATCATAAAAAATAGCTGAAAATTCTCCTTTTTCTTTTCCATCGTCTCTTCCAACACCGATGTAATCATAATTCTTAAGTCCTGCCTTGATATCTTTCATCTGCTCCGGAAGTGCTTCCTGAACTCCGAAATAATCAGGATGATAATAATTCAATAAATCTACAGCATCCTGTTTTCTTTCTGTCCATGCATTTTCCTTATCTGACGTTACCTGTAGTCTGATATTAAAGCTCATCACCTTAAGATCCTGCGAAAATCCAAGTGCAAAAAACAGTAAGGATACAATTGAAAATCTGAAATTCATAAGTCTATTTTTTAATTAGAATAACAAAAATAGAACTTCTTTGCGAGAGAAGAGGACGGTTTGAAACTACATTATGATTAATTAATCTAGAGAGGAAAGTACAACTTAGTTTATATCAACAAAAAACCTAAACTTCACTTGAAGTTTAGGTTTCTCAATAAGAATCAAATCTATGTTTTTATTCTCTGGTAAATTTGTATTCTCTGTCTGCCTGCTTAAAGACAAGATCCTTTTTATCTTTGCTGAATGTCAGCGTTATTCCCGCTTCATCGAAAGTAAACTGATTGTTGCCAGCATATTCAAGAGGAAACTCCGGCTGGTTACCTGCTTTGACATAAAGCTGCCCATTTTTATCAATAAAAACCAATTTGATGGCATCACTTTTAGTCCCATAAGTTCCTGCAAATTCTTTTGTATTAACCTTTTCAACTGTTTTTGTTTGGGCTGAAGGCCAGATATTGTTTTTCATATTCACATCAGGAATCATAGAATCCGGATCAAGCATTACCTCATCAATTTCTTTATTTGAATTCACTTTCAGCGTCCATTCTGTATTACGCTTCCAGACTTCAACAGGAATTTTTAAGATTTGTTTGGTTCCGTCTTTAAATTTCACCTGAACAGTGGTAGGCATTGGTAGCTGACCAAGGTTTTCAATAGTGACCTGAGCTCCATTTTTAAAATCACCATTAACATATTTCACATCTTTAACAGACTGATCAATCTTCCATTTATTGATAAACCATCCTCTCCAGAACCAGTTCAGTTCTTCTCCTGAAACGTTTTCCATGGTATGAAAGAAGTCCCAAGGTGTAGGATGTTTGAACGCCCATCTGTCTACGTAAGTTTTGAAAGCTTTATCAAATTTTTCAGGGCCTAAAACAGATTCTCTTAAAACCTGCAGTCCCATTCCGGGCTTAAAATAAGCCAAAGCGCCGATGTTTCTTTCTTTCATATTGTCCGGACCTACCATGATGGGTTCAAGATTGTCCCCCATCATAAAGCCTCCGGCTCTGGCAATATTTTTTTTGGTGTAATATTCTCCATTGTTAAAAGCCTTTGTGGATAACTCGTTGATAAAGGTATTAAACCCTTCATCCATCCAGGCAAACAGTCTCTCATTGGAACCCACGATCATTGGAAACCAGTTGTGACCAAATTCGTGATCCGTCACTCCCCAAAGGTCTTCACCAGCGGAATTCATATGACAGAATACAATTCCCGGATATTCCATTCCCCCTTCATTTCCGGCTACATTTGTCGCTGCCGGATAAGTGTATTCATACCATTTTTGGGAATAATGCTCAATCGCTGCTTTTGTATATTCCGTAGATCTGCCCCAGGCTTTTTCTCCAGCACTTTCTGCGGGATACGCTGATATAGCTACGGATTTTTTGCCACTCGGGAGATTTATTTTTGCCGCATCCAGAATAAATGCCGGTGATGATGCCCAGGCAAAATCACGGGTCTGATCAATTTTAAATTTCCATGTTTTAGTTCCGGAAGCCTGATTTTTTCCGATTTCAGATTCCGGACGGATCATCACCGTCTTATCGCTGTTTCTGGCCTGCTCCCATCGGTTGTTTTCTTCTTTGGTGTATACTTCCTTATAATTCAAAAGATCACCGGAAGCTACCACATAATGATTCGCTGGCACTGTGATATTGGCATTAATATGACCATATTCCAAATAAAACTCAGCTGCTCCAAGATAAGGCAACGTATTCCATCCCATTACATCATCATAGACACACATTCTCGGGTACCACTGAGCTACCGTAAATATTTTGCCGTTTTTCGTCTTCTGTATTCCCATTCTATCAGATCCGTATTCCGGAGAGATGAAAGAATATTCAATTTTGATCTTTGCAATACCCCCTTTAGCTTTTAATTCTTTTGGGAGATCGATCTGCATTCTGGTATCAGTCACTGTATATTTAACGTCTTTACCGTCAAGCTTTACCGATTTAATTTTATATCCTCCTTCCAACTCTTCACCATGCGCTCCGTTTCTGCTGCCCGATGCCGGAACTACCGCATTACCGCGGGAGTCTTTTGCAAATAAATTCTGGTCAAGCTGAAGCCATAAAAACCCCATCTGATCAGGACTGTTATTGGTGTAAGTAATTTCAGCGGTCCCTGTAATTTCATTTTTAGCTTCATTAAGGCTTACATTCAGATCATAATCTGCAGAATTCTGCCAGTAAGCATGTCCGGGTTGTCCACTTGCAGAGCGTGTCTCAGTAGCTGTCTGAGGGTAAAAGAAAGGCTTAAATGCTTCTACATAGCTGTATTTTGGAGTATCCTGGGCCAAAGCAGATCCCGATAAAAGGAAAACTGCTGCCGCAGCTACAAGACTTGGAAGTTTATAATTCATTGGAAATAATTTATAATATTTCTATGATAAGTTACAAAAGATCCCGGAATCGTTACAAGTCCGGGATCTTTTTATGAAAATTTTAATTTAATTTGTTTTTTTTGCCTTGATCATGGCTTCAAGTGCATCCCACATTTCTTTCGGAATATCTTCAAGCATATTGAATTCTCCGGCTCCCTGAAGCCACTCGCCACCATCTATGGTAACAACCTCTCCATTCATATAAGCTGAATAATCTGAAACGAGATACGCGGCAAGGTTGGCAAGCTCCTGATGTTCTCCTACTCTTCTCAAAGGAACTTTTTTCTTCATATCAAATTTTTCCTGAAGATCTCCGGGAAGCAATCGGTCCCATGCTCCTTTAGTAGGAAAAGGTCCGGGCGCAATTGCATTGAAACGGATACCATACTTTGCCCATTCTACTGCCAGTGATCTGGTCATCGCCAGAACTCCTGCCTTTGCACACGCTGAAGGAACTACATAGGCAGATCCTGTCCATGCATAGGTGGTCACAATATTCAGAACTGTTCCCGGGCTTTTGGAATCAATCCAATGTTTACCAATAGAAAGGGTACAGTTTTTTGTTCCTTTTAAAACGATATCTAAAATAGAATCAAAAGCGGAGTGCGTCAGTCTTTCGGTTGGTGAGATGAAATTTCCGGCTGCATTGTTCAATAAAATATCAATTCTTCCAAATTCTTTCAGTGTTGCTTCTTTCATCGCTTCCACCTCATCCCAGTTCCTTACATCACACGCAACACACAGAACTTTACCTCCCGTTTCCTCTTCCAGTTCTTTTGCTGTTCCCTGTAATTTCTCAAGATTACGGGAAGTGATGACCACTTTTGCACCCAGTTCCAGAAAATATTTGGTCATTGCTTTTCCCAGACCGCTTCCGCCTCCCGTTACAATCGCTACTTTATCCTGTAATGCCCCTTCGCGCAACATAGGCTGTGTATATAAGTTCATATGATTTTATTTTTCCTAAAAATACTAAATATTGAATGGATGCCATTTAAAATAATGGGATAAATAATAATGTTATAAATAGTTATTCTCTCCACGGGAAAAACAATACTGTTTCTACCCATTCACACCCATAAAAAAAACAACCCTGTACAGATGACAAGGTTGCTGAATTTTATATTGACCGTCTGGTCGTAAAAACTGATTATGAAACAACTACACCTTTGAAAGAAAGGGTTTTAGGGGTTTTGCTCTCACTTGTCGTTACATTGACTGTTTTCATGAACGCTCCGGCAGCTGCTGCATTGTAGCTAGCTTCTACAAATCCTTTTTTACCAGGAAGAATCGGAGTTTTAGTGTAGTCTGCTGTTGTACAACCACATGACGGAGCTACGTTTTCAATAACGATTGGCTTTGAAGAGGTATTGGTAAACTCAAATCTGATAAGCTTTGGTTTTCCCTGAGGAATATTTCCTACGTCAATAGATTCTGATTTCCATTTAATAGCATCTGCCACCATTTTTACTACTGAAGTAGTTTCACCTGGAAATACATTTGCATAAAACGGAGAGAATGCAAAAACGGCTAAAAGAGCTGAGATTGTTAATTTTTTCATGAGTATAAATTTTAATAGTTAATAAAAATCAAAGAAACGGGTTGTGATCTTTTGATGAGTCAAATATAAAGAGGAAAATGATGATATATTGTTAACTGATACCAAACATTTGTTAACGAGTTGTTAATGATAAAAAATTAATAGATATTTTTGGATAATATTGCTTCTGGAAAATGGAAATTAAAAAACTCAATATTATTATAACGCTCGGGTTCATCGCCATCATCGGGATTATGATTGCTCAGCTTTTATGGACCAGACAGGCGTATAATCTTGAAGATAAAAAATTTAACCAAAAGGTTAATATCGCTTTGGCAGAGGTGGTGGAAAAATTATCCGGAGGAAAAACATCTTTCACTGAAAATCCGGTGCAAAATATTTCTAACGATTATTATGTCGTTAATATTAACAATGAATTTCATCCCGCAGTTCTCGAATATTATCTCAGAACAGAATTTACCCGTTTCCAAATCAATACAGATTATGTGTATGCCCTTTACAATTGCCACAGTGACAAAATGATCTACGGAAAATATATGTCGAAAAACCAGGAAGCTCCGAGTGATAAAGTTATAAATTTTCCAAAACATAAAAACCTGATCTATTATTTCTCCATACGCTTTCCAGATAAAACGACGTATCTAATCAGTTCATTAAGGTTCTGGTACTTGCTCACCTTTGCCCTCATCATCATTCTTTTGGTCTACGTTTATTCTATTTACACCATTATTCAGCAAAAGAAATTCTCGGAACTGCAAAGAGATTTTATCAATAATATGACCCACAAGTTTAAAACGCCGTTATCTTCTATACTTTTAGCATCAGAGGCTCTCAACAAAAACCATATCATTCAGGAAGATTCCAAACTGCAAACCTATACTTCCATCATTATCAATCAAAGTTACAAGCTCAATAATCATATTGAAAAAATATTAAATATTGCCAAGAATGACGCTTCCGGCCTATCTCTGAAGCCTCAAAAAATAGTCCTCCTTCCTTTTATTCAGGAAATAGCTGACAACCTGCAACAAAAAAATGAAGATCTCACCCTCCGCATAGACGTCGAAGATCATAGCTCCATCATTGCTGATGAATTTCACTTCACCAATATCGTTTATAATATTGTAGATAATTCGATTAAGTATTGCGAAACAAAACCCGAGATTACCATTTCATCAGGTAAAGATTCAAAGGGGTTATATTTAAAGTTTAAAGATAACGGAATGGGGATTCCTGCTAAAAATATACCTCATATTTTTGATAAATTTTACAGGGTTACTACCAAAAAAAGTGATGAGGTCAATGGTTTTGGACTGGGATTGTTTTATGTAAAAAAGATCGTGCAGCAACACCAATGGAAAATATCAGTTGAAAACAATATCGATAAGGGAATTACCATAACTTTGTTTTTTCCGTTTTAAATTAATAAAAGTCAGTAATGGAAAAATCTAAAATTTTATATGCGGAAGATGATAAGACGATCGCTTTTCTGATTCAGGATAGTCTTGAAAGCTATTATGAAATAGATCATTATCCCGATGGAAAATCTGCACTTGCGGCCTTCAATACCCAAAGTTTCGATATCTGTCTCCTGGACATCATGATGCCTGAGCTCAACGGATTTGAGCTGGCACAATATATTCGTGATAAAAATTCTGAAATCCCTATCATTTTTATTTCCGCAAAAGCTCTGAAAGAAGACAGGATCAAAGGGCTAAAAATAGGCGCTGATGATTATCTGGTAAAACCATTCAGTATAGAAGAATTAATTCTGAAGATTGAAGTCTTCTTAAAACGCTCCAGAAAAACAGATTCGTCACCGCTACAATATAAAGTGGGAAAATATTATTTTGATCCTAAAAACTACATTTTGCAGGATACAGAAAATACAGTTACCCTTACCCAAAGAGAATCTGAGCTGCTGTTATATTTTATCCGCCACAAGAACACCGTCTTAAGAAGGCAGGACATACTGAAGGCAGTTTGGGGAAATGATGATTATTTTATGGGGCGAAGTCTGGATGTTTTTATTTCCAGATTGCGAAAAGTATTTGCAGATGAACACAATATAATCATAGAGAATTTACACGGTATTGGATTTCGCTTTTCTGAAAAATAAGAAATGTTGAATATCTTTGAACGACCTTGAATTCAGGTTAAATTTCAGCAATAAATAGTTATTATTCAATTTTTAATTATTTTTACTGTTGAAAATCTATTCATTCATGAAAAATACGGCAACTTTTGCAGTTTTATTCCTTTTACTTCTCAGTCAGTATTCAAAAGCTCAGCAGTTTGAAAAACTGATCCAATATATAAATCCTCTGATCGGCACCGAAAAAATGGGACATACCTATCCGGGAGCTACCGTGCCATTTGGAGCCGTACAGCTGAGTCCTGAAACGGATACGATATCTTATGAACTCAATGGGAAATACAATGGAGAAGTGTATAAATATTGCGCCGGATACCGTTACGAAGACCAAACGATTGTAGGTTTCAGTTCCACCCATTTCAGCGGAACAGGACATTCGGACCTTGGAGATTTTCTGATTATGCCGACGGTCGGAAAATTACAGCTTAACCCCGGAACAGCCTCCAATCCTGAAAGCGGCTACAGAAGCAGATTTTCTCACCAAAACGAAAAAGCTGAAGCCGGATATTATAGAGTTAAGCTGGATGATCATAATATTGTAGCCGAACTTACAGCCTCAACAAGAACCGGAGTTCACCGATATACCTTCCCAAAGTCTGATCAGGCACACATCATTTTAGACCTGACTGCAGGAATCTACAATTACGATGGTAAAAATGTATGGACTTATGTACGTGTAGAAAATGACGGTACCATAAGCGGTTACCGACAAACGAATGGTTGGGCAAGAACCAGAACCGTTTATTTCGCCATGAAATTTTCAAAACCTTTTAAATCGTACGGTCAGAAAAATTTTGACGGACCGCAAGCTTATAAAGGATTCTGGAGAAAATTTGACCAGAATAAAAACTTCCCGGAGATCTCAGGCAAAAACCTGAAAATGTATTTTGATTTCGATACACAAGAAAATGAATCTGTAGAAGTAAAACTTGCCATTTCTCCGGTAAGCCAGACCAATGCACTTGAAAATCTTGAAAAAGAAACCGGAAATCTGTCTTTTGATCACATCAAAGCACAGGCTCAGGAAAACTGGAATAAGGAGCTGAATAAAATTGTCATCAAAGGTTCCGAAACAGAAAAGACGAATTTTTATACTGCAATGTATCACACGTTCATCAGTCCTACCACTTATATGGACATCAATGGGGAGTATAAAGGTTTAGATCAGAACATTCACAAAGCGGAAGGTTTCACTAACTATACGACTTTCTCCATCTGGGATACCTACCGCGCTCTTCACCCTTTTTTTAATATCATTCAGCCAAAACGGAATAATGATATGGTCAAGTCGATGATGGCTCATTATGATCAATTTTCCATGAAAATGCTTCCGATCTGGTCACATTATGCCAACGACAACTGGTGTATGAGTGGATACCACAGTGTAAGCGTAGCAGCCGATGCCGTGATTAAAGGAAATTACAATGGCGATCCTAAAGAAGTTTTGAAAGCTTGCGTGGCCACAGCCCATAAAAGGGATTACGAAGGCATCGGATATTATATCGATATGGGCTATATTCCCGCTGAAAAAAACGGGACATCAGTTTCCAACACTCTGGAGTATGCTTATGATGACTGGGCGATTGCTCAACTGGCAAAATATGTAGGCGAAACTGAAATTTATAATCAGTTTATCAAACGTTCTGAAAACTGGAAAAACAACTTTGATCCCAAAGCAGGTTTCATGCGTCCCAGATTAGCAGACGGAAGCTTCAAAAAAGATTTTGATGTATTGAGCACGCACGGACAAGGTTTCATCGAAGGAAATTCATGGAATTACAGTTTTTTTGTTCCTCAAAATCCCGATGCACTGATTCAGTTAATGGGCGGTAAAAAGAAATTTGCTTCGAAACTGGATGAACTGTTCACCATGCATCTTCCTGATGAGTTTTTTGCAGACACAGAAGACATTACCCGTGAAGGAATCATCGGCGGTTATGTTCATGGAAACGAGCCAGCCCACCATGTGGCCTACTTTTACAACTGGGCAGGACAGCCGTGGAAAACCCAGGCACAGATCCGTCGTATTTTAGAAATGCAGTATAAAGCCACGCCAGACGGTCTCGGCGGAAACGATGATGCAGGACAGATGAGTGCATGGTATATTTTAAGTTCACTCGGATTTTATCCTGTAGCACCGGGTTCTGAAGATTATGCGATCGGAAGTCCGGCTGTCGACCATGCTATCCTGAATCTTGAGAACGGGAAAACTTTCGAAATTGATGCAGTCAACCAAAGTCCGAAGAATGTCTATGTTCAAAAGATCCTCCTGAACGGTAAAGAAATCAAGAATTTCACATTAAAGCATTCGGAGATCGTTGATGGTGGAAAACTGACTTTTTATATGAGTGCTAAACCTAAGAAATAGATCTTTTTCAACCACAAAAGTTGCAAAAGTCTTTTTTACACTTTAGTAAACTTTAAGTTGAATCCTTTTCGCATAATAGTTCACCTAAGTTTTAAGAAAAATCTTTGATTTTCTTTTAACAAATTTAATTCGATTGAGCAAAAAACCGTCACCCTTCAAACGACAGAAATTCCCCTCCCATGGAGGGGTGGCAAGAATTCAAAGAATTTTTGACGGGGTGGTTTAACTCCCACAAATCAATATCAATAAAAAAAAGACAAACGTGTAAAACATTTGCTTTTTTTTATTTCGTTTTAGTATTCAATTACTCTCCTACTTCAAAAAGCAGTCTTTCCCCGAATTTTTCATCTGCTATCTTCCCGTTATCATACACAAGATGTCCATTCACAAAAGTATGCGTTACTTTAGAATGTAAATTCATTCCTTCTAAAGGACTCCAGCCACATTTGTACAAAAGATTTTCTTTAGCTACAGTCCAGTCTTCATTTAAGTCCACCAAAACAAGATCTGCCTTATAACCTTCTCTTACAAAACCTCTTTTTTCAACTCTGAAAAGTATCGCAGGATTATGAGACATTTTTTCAACAATTTTTTCCAGAGAAATCTTTCCGGTCTTATAGTTTTCCAGCATGACCACCAAAGAATGCTGAACCAAAGGTGCTCCTGAAGGACATTTTGTATACACGTTCTGCTTTTCATCCCAGGTATGAGGAGCATGATCTGTAGCAATAACATCTATCCTGTCATCCAGCAATGCTTCCCAAAGTCCATCTTTATCTGCCTGTGTTTTTACGGCTGGATTCCATTTAATTAATCCACCTTTGGTGTCATAGTCTTCATTAGTAAATGTAAGATGATGAACACAAACTTCTGCTGTGATTTTTTTATCTTTTAAAGGAATATCATTTCTGAAAAGTTCCATTTCCTTTGCTGTTGAAAGATGAAAGACATGAAGTCTCGCTCCTGTCTTTTTTGCTAACTCAATGGCTTTTGAAGATGATTTGTAGCAGGCTTCCTCACTTCTGATCAGGTGATGGAATTTTACAGGAATATCTTCTCCATATTCATCCATATATTTTTGGGTATTGGCCTTAATCGTAGCTTCATCTTCGCAATGAACGGCGATCAGCATTTTTGTGCTGCCAAAAATATTTTCCAGTGTCTCAGGATTGTCTACCAACATATTTCCGGTAGAAGAACCTAAGAATAATTTTATTCCGGGAACATTTCTTGGATTGGTTTTTAAAACTTCCTCGAGATTGTCATTGGTCCCTCCCATCATAAAACCGTAGTTGGCATAGGCTTTACGGGCTCCAATTTCGTATTTATCTGCCAATAATTCCTGAGTAACTGCATTAGGAACCGTGTTCGGCTGATCGATAAAACTTGTTATTCCACCAGCAATCGCAGCTCTTGATTCACTTTCAACATCTCCTTTATGTGTCAGTCCCGGATCTCTGAAATGAACCTGATCATCTATTACACCTGGCAGAAGATATTTCCCTGAGCCGTCAATGATCTGATCTGCCGCTTCAGAAATATTAGATTCTATTTTAGAGATAAGGTCATTTTCAATTAAAATATCGCTTTCAAAGATATTGCCTTCGTTCACGATTTTCACATTTTTGATTAAGGTCTTCATTTTTACTTGTATAGAAATTAGATTTAAGAGATTAGAAGTTAGGAAAAACTTTGGGTTAAAACCATGAGTGATCAAAAAATGCAACCCTTAATTTCTAACATCTAGCTTCTAACTTCTGTTAAACAACAAAATTAAGGTTTATGAATGAATTTTTTGCCTGCCGATTATAAATCAATTTCTAAATATTTACATTTGCATAAAATTTTCGAGTTTGTATAAGAAGTTATTCGGTCAGACCGCCGTTTATGGGCTTAGTTCAGTATTAGTCCGTATTTTCCCGTTCATCATTGCACCTATCGTGACAAAGGCTTTCGGGCCTGCGGCTTCATCACCCTTTGTAGACTGGTATTCTATCGCCGGGGTGATTACAGTTCTCCTTACCCATGGTATGGAAACCTCTTTTTTCCGGTTTGCTCAGGAAGAAAGTATTGATAAAAAAACATTGATTTCAACATGCTCGGTAAGTATTATCAGCATTGCTCTGATGTATCTTGGCTTAGGATATGTCTTCCGTAATGAACTTGCGGTAGCTTTTGAAACTCCAGACCAAGTTAATTATCTCATCATATTTTTATTCATACTTTCTCTGGATGCTTTTTCTACAATTCCTTCAGCTATATTAAGGCTGCAGGGCAAAGCTTTCAAGTATATGTTTTCCAAAGTAGCCGGATCTGTGGTTTACTTTCTATTGGTTATATTTTTTATCCAGTGGCTGCCAAAACATCCGGAAGGAATCTTCGGTTTGAAATATGATCCCCAATTGGGTGTAGGCTATGTATTTATTGCCAATTTGGTACAGAGTATCATTACATTACTGATTGTTGGAAAAGAATTTTTAAGCTTTAGTATATCCAAATTTGATTTTAAATTATGGAAAAGAATCATGAATTATTCATGGCCGGTAATGATCGCAGGGCTCGCAGGAATCGTCAACCAGACTCTTGACAGACAGTTTCTGAAATATCTTCTTCCGCCTGACGAAGCACGCCACCAAATTGGAGTGTATGGAGCAGTGTATAAAATCGCGACTTTTATTACGGTTTTCCGACAGGCATACCAGCTGGGTATCGAACCCTATTTCTTTTCAAGTTTCAAGAATAAAGATGCCCATAAAACCTACGCCGTACTGATGGATGTCTTTGTGATATGCAGTTGCATTATTTACATGGGGCTAATGGTGAACCTTCAGTGGATCTCGGAAAAATATCTTAGTAATCCACTTTATTATGAAGGTATTGAAATTATCCCGTTTGTGATGCTCGGAGCTTTATTTTTAGGAATCTATCTTAATCTTTCTATTTGGTATAAATTATCTGATCAGACCAGAGTTGGTTTATATATTTCGGTTATAGGTGCATGTATTACCGTTTTCATTAACTTCTTCTTTATCCCGGAATACGGGTATTGGGCAAGTGCTATGGCAGCACTGATTACCTTTATGTCTATGATGGTTATTTCCTATATTTGGGGGCAAAAGCAATATCCAATTCACTATAATACAAGAAAAATTGCGCTCTATCTGGTCTTTACCATTACATTTTCTCTGGTATCTTTTTATTTTTTCAGAACCAATTATATTATAGGAAATCTATTCCTGCTTCTTTTTATTGCCCTTGTAGTTTATAAAGAAAAAACTATTGTTTCCAAAATACTGAAGAAGTCTTAATATGGCCTCTAATTTGATACTAATGAATTCTTTTTAAAAAAAACATCTGTTTATAAAGATGATAAATATTACGATCAGCAATGATTTAAATTATTACCTTTAGCACAATCAAAATAAAAACTAACAAATAAAAACATTGTCATATAGTCTATGAAAATAATTGTTCCTATGGCTGGACGCGGTTCCAGATTACGTCCACATACCCTGACTGTTCCAAAACCTCTTATTCCGATCGCAGGAAAACCTATCGTCCAGAGACTGGTAGAAGATATTGCTAAAGTAGCAGGTGAAGAAATTGAAGAAGTAGCATTTATCATTGGAGATTTTGGACTGGAGATTGAAAAATCTCTACTTCAGATAGCCGAAAAACTGGGAGCAAAAGGCAGCATATACTACCAGACTGATCCGCTGGGAACAGCCCACGCAATTAAATGTGCCGAAGACTCTATGCAGGGAGATGTGGTGATTGCTTTTGCAGACACCCTGTTCCGAGCAGATTTCCAGCTGGATAAAAATTCAGACGGGGTGATCTGGGTAAAAAGTGTAGAAGATCCTTCCGCTTTCGGAGTGGTAAAATTAGACAACTATGGTTTTATTACCGATTTCGTTGAAAAACCTCAAACCTTCGTTTCAGACCTTGCCATCATTGGTATTTATTATTTCAACAGTGCTGAAAAACTGATGGAAGAGATCAACTATATTATGGACAATAATATAAAAAACGGCAACGAATATCAATTAACAACTGCACTGGAAAATCTTAGAGCTAAAGGAGCAAAATTTTCTTTGGGCAAAGTAAATGACTGGATGGATTGCGGAAACAAAAATGCTACCGTAGAAACCAACAGCAAAATTCTTGAATACGAAAGAGAAGAAATGCTTAAGTATCCTGCCTCTGCAGTTATTGAAAATTCATTAATCATACAGCCATGCTTTATCGGTGAAAACGTGATAGTTTCCAATTCAAAAGTAGGTCCGGGCGTTTCACTGGGAAACAATACCATTATTGTTAATTCCAATATTGAACATTCATTGATTCAGGAAAATACAAGAATCAATCACGGAAATCTTTCCAACTCCATGATCGGAAATTCCGCACAGTACTTTGGCGTTTCCAGAGAGATCTCTTTAGGTGACTACTCAGTTTTAGATTTTTTATCTAAATAACTACAGAAATATTTAATACAAAACAAGATACAACCCAACCACACAACATTTTTTGTGTGGTTTGGCTTTAATATTGCAGCGTATTTTTTTTAATTGAAAGATAAATACATGAAAAACTGGATCCCGATACTTCTTATATTTCTTACCCTGTCATCGTGTAAAACGAGAAATGCTGCCAAAAACAATAATGGCAACACACAAGACAGCACAGTCGTAGAACAAGACAACAGAAATCCCAAAGATGCTAATGAACCTGTAAGAGATAAATTTTCCTTTTATGAACACGTAGTAGTTCCACTTAAATTTGATCAGGTTAAAATCAACAGTAAAGTGAATGTAGAAACAGGAAGCTTTATCCCAACCCTTGATGCTACGATCTACATTGAAAATGATAAAAAAGTGTGGATGAATCTTCAGGCATTTTTTATTGGTGTTGCCAAAGGAATTGCTACTCCTGAAGGAATCAAAGGACAGGACAAAACAAGCAAAACCTATATAGATTCAGATTTTGATTATCTGAACAGACTGCTGAATGTCAACTTCATCGATTACAAAGCACTGGAGAAAATATTGATGGGAAGAACTTTTGTGAAGATCAGTGATTCTCAGTTTACCCTGACTCAAAATGCACAGGGTTTTAAGATGGTTTCCAATACCAACCAGAAAATTGTCACCGATGAGAAAACAAGAGAGTATAAAATTGTTCTTAACTATGATACCAATTATGATTTGCTCAGTGTGAATTTAAAGGATGTATTATCTACTGATGAACTTGAAATCTCTTACAGCAACTGGAATGAATACAATGGAATCCGCCTTCCGAAAAATGTTAAAATAATTATAAAAGGCTCAAAATCTAGTCAGATTTTACTGGAAAACACGAAATTTGACTTTTCGAGGATGGAAACAGCTTATTCTGTACCATCCAGTTATAAGAAAATTGAGATTAAATGATTAAAAAATTTAGCTTTTTAATAGGTATTCTACTGTTCGGCCTGCATCAGGGACAGCAGAACAAGGAACAGCTTCAAAAACAGAATGCCGATCTTAAAAAACAAATTGTTCAGATAAATACAGATCTGGCTAAAACCAGAACTGAATCCAAACTTTCAGTCGCCTATCTTACCAACGTCAATAAAAAACTTTCTTTACGAGAAAAGGTATACACCAACACTCAGAAAGAAAAAAGATTTATTGAGGATGAGATCTATCTGCGTCAGCTGGAAATCAACCGCCAGAACAAAGAACTCGCAGTTCTTAGAAAAAATTATGCTGAAGTTTTAGTCAATGCGTATAAAAACAAAGGGGTACAGAATAAAGTAACCTTCATTCTTTCCTCCAAAAATTTGGGGGAAGCTATAAGAAGAGTACAGTATCTGAAGCAATATGCAGACTATCAGGATAAAAAAGCTGCGGAAATCAGTAATGCTGCCGCTCAAATTAAAAAATCAATCGCACAAAAGCAAAGTTCTGCAAGAGAGAAAGAAAGTCTTCTGGTTAACCAGCAAAAAGATCTTGCAACTATTAATGCAGAAAGAGCACAGAAAGAACAGTTATTAGCAGATTTCAAGAAAAATGAATCTAAGCTTACAGCAGAGCTTAAGCAAAAACAGGTTCAGTCTAAAGCTTTGGAGGGACAGATCAGAGCCATTATCGCGGAAGAAATCAGAATAGCAAAAGCGGAGGAAGAAGCAAGAAGAAAAGCAGAAGCTGAAAAAATCCGTATGGCTAAACTCATTGCAGAGAGAGAGAAAGCCAGAATTGAAGCGGAAGCAAAAGCAAGATCTGAAGCATTGGAAAGAGAAAGAAAACTGGCAGAAATCGAAGCTAAAAAAGCAGCTGATTTCGCAGCAAAAAGAGCTGAAGAAGAAAGAAAACGTAATGAAGAAGCAGCAAGAGCTGAAGCCAGCGCAAAAGACGAGGCCCGAAGAGTTGCTGCAAAAAAAGCATCTGACGAAGCTAACATAAAAGCAAAAGAAGCTACTGACAAACTTGTTGCCGCCAGAGCAGCAGAAGCAGCCCTGAATAAGAAAAAAGAAGAAGAGAAAAAAGCTGCTGAAACAAAAGCTATGACCAGCTATGGAGTTACCACTACCACCGGCAGCAGTTTTGCAGACAGCAGAGGAAAACTTGGATATCCTGCAGACAGAGCAGGCCAGGTAACCCATCGATTTGGAAGACAGCCGCATCCGGTTTTCAAAAATATTGTTGAGGAAAATACAGGTATTAAAATTGCTGTACCTTCCGGTACGCGTGCAAAATCTGTATTTCCTGGATCAGTCTCTTCTGTATTGGCCAACAGTGACGGAACAAAAACCGTTATGGTGAAACACGGAAGTTATTTTACCATCTATTCTAACTTAGGAAGCGTAAGTGTATCCAAAGGACAACAGGTTTCTTCAGGTACTCCTGTAGGGACCGTAGCCCAGGATTTTGATGGATCTTATACCCTTGATTTCCAAGTATGGAACGGAAATACACCAGTTGATCCATTAGGATGGATTTCGTATTAAAAAAAGCTTTAACTTTGTAAAAATCTTAAGAGATGAATACACTAACAATATTAGCCTTATCTTGGCAACACATCCTTATCGTAGCGATCCTTTTGGTATTGCTTTTTGGAGGAAAGAAAATTCCGGAACTAATGAGAGGAGTTGGTTCAGGAATCAAAGAATTTAAAGATGCGGTGAAGGAAGAAGACAAACCAGGTTCTGAAAACAAAACCTCTTCTACCAACAACAGTAATAATACACCCAGCAACTAAAAATTTCTTTAGAATTAATGAATTTCACTGAGACTGCATGGAAAGTCTTCAATCAATCTATTGAAGACTATCACGTGTTCGATGACGTTAACGCTCTAATTAATAACCCGTTCGAAAAAGACAGTTTGGAACGGATTTTGTATGCAAAGAACTGGATTGATACCGTTCAATGGCATTTAGAAGATATTATTAGAGATGAAAATATTGATCCGGCTGAAGCTCTTCAATTGAAGAGAACAATTGATGCATCCAACCAGAAAAGAACAGATCTGGTAGAATTTATCGACAGTTGGTTCCTTACAAAGTTTGAAAATATAACTCCTAAACCTGATGCAAAAATCAATACTGAAACGCCCGCTTGGGCAGTAGACAGATTATCAATTCTTGCGTTAAAGGTTTATCATATGTCATTAGAGGCCAATAGAGAATCCGCTTCTGAAGAGCACCGTGCCAACTGCCAGGCAAAACTGGATGTACTGCTGAATCAGAAAGAAGACCTATCAACCTCTATAAATCAGTTGCTTACTGATATTGAATCCGGTAATGTTAAGATGAAAGTATACAAACAAATGAAAATGTATAACGATGATAGTCTTAACCCGATCCTTTATCAAAAGGGGCAACAGAAATGAGAAAACTATTTTTTTTTGGAGTACTACTAATTATAACTTCCTGTGCAACGGAAAAGCTTAATCTTTCGCCGTTGTCCAATAATTTTTATAGCGAGACTAAAGGTTCTGATTCCAACAGAGGGGCGAAGAAAAGCTTTGATATCAATATCAAAGAAAATGTAAATGCTTCTGAAATTTCAAATCTGATTTCTACTTTTCCAAAGTTCAAGAACAACAGTTTGAATGACGAAATAACAAGCTTGAAATATAGCCTTCAGAATTATTTATATGCCATTGATGCCAACAACTTGGCGGGAAAAAACAGAGCCGTTAAAAGCTTCGAAAAATCATATAAGAAAATTCAAAAACTCAGACAGCAACTCGAAAAAGATGATGATGAAGTTTTAAACAGATATCTGGTACGTCTAAAAACCAATATTTCTGTCATCGAAGATTCTTTAAAAGGAAATTAAAAACGAACCATTATTAATGATTAAAATTCAGGCAGAAGCCAATGTTCCTACAGAACACGGCTCTTTCCGAATGATCGCTTTCTCCGAAAACGAAAACGACTGGATGCCGCATATGGCCATCGTAGCAGAAAATACAGATTTCTCAAAACCGGTGAACGTACGTTTCCATTCAGAATGCATTACCGGAGAAGTTTTCCATTCAAAAAAATGTGAATGTGGCCAGCAATTGGATGCCGCAATGAAATATACTCAGGAACACGGAGGCATTATTGTTTATCTTCGTCAGGAAGGTAGAAATATAGGAATCATCAATAAACTGAAAGCTTATTCATTACAGGAAAAAGGTCTTGATACCGTACAGGCAAATCTTGAACTCGGACTTCCTGCTGATGACAGAAAATTCGGTGTTGCTATTGATATTCTGAACCTGTTGGATGTAAAAGATATTAATCTTCTTACGAATAATCCTGAAAAGGTAAAATACGTTATAGAAAGCAATATTCACCTCAACTCAAGGATTCCTTTACAGATTCCTGCCAATGAGATGAGTAAGGGATATTTAAAGACAAAAAAAGATTTCTTTGGTCATTTATTAGATGATAATGACAATTAGATAAAACATAAAAGCTCCGGAAGAAATTCTGGAGCTTTTTATCTTACTATTAATGTCTGGTTATAAAGGAGTAGGCAGCTTTTTCACGGACCAGCTTCCACTCCAGTACTTCTGTTTCCATGTACCGGACTTGGTTTCCAGACTTCCGGTTAGAACAAAACCTTTTGGAGAGGTAGAAGGACTTATAGCAGCACTTCCTACACTTTGAAGGTTAGCGTAATATACTTCCTCCACATTAGAATCGACAATCCTTGTCACCTCAATACTTCCGTTTTTAGAAACATTCAGAATTAAAGTTCCACTTATTTCTCCTGTGTAGGTACCTGTCCATTTTCCCATGTAAGGAGAGACGTAGTTTTCCTGCTCTCTTTTACGATCAAGATTGTCTTCGATCTCACTGCATGAAGATAAAAAAAGCAAGGGAGTGATGATTAACAATTTTAAATAATGGCTTTTTATCATGGCTCTATAATGAATTACTATTAGTATTTTTCTAAGCTTCTAAATTAACTCTTTTATCATATTCTGACGAAAATAAATTCAAAAGCTCCGGGATTTCTCCCGGAGCTTTTTTTAATTATAAAAAACTGAAAAGATATTCTTAATTATTTACTTTAATACCTGTACTTTAGATTCATCAAGATTGTAATATTTAACTACTGCATTATAATCACTTGTATCTACACTTGCTTTTTTATTGCTACCTCCAACACCTGTAGTATTAGCAGGAACAAGTACGATTCTAAATGTTTGGTTATTTAAGTAACTTGTAATTTCGCCAGATGTAAGATCTGATGCTAAATTAAAATTCTCATCATCAATTCTGATCTCCACATTTTGAGAATTGAAAAGAAAATTATAATCAAAAACTCTGTTGGTCGGTTTACCACTTACGTCCGGCAAATAAACAGATTTGGGGATCTGCTGCCAGGCATTGCCTCCAACCAACCTGTATACTAATACAACATATGTACTTGGTATACCAAGCCCTTGAGAAATAGTATAGTTACCAGAATTTGAAAAGGTACCTGTAATATCTTTCATTTGAGCAATTGTATCATAATCTACTGTATCATCATTATTATCACAACTGTAAGCGGTAAAACCTACAGCTCCCAGAAATAAAAATAGAAGAATTTTTTTCATTTTTAGAAATGTTTAGTTATTATTTATAAAGCGTATTCAAATCATATACCAAAAGTTGCAAAAACTTTGTTTTCATCATTTTTTTAATTGTATTTTTGTTCTTATTCAAAAGATCATGAAGAAATTGCTATATACTTCCCTCTTTATTTTTTCATTAATAAGCTTTACAGCCAAAGCTCAATACCAGCCTAAAAACATTTCCAGAGAAGATTTGAAAAAGGCGCATCACTGGGTAGATAAAACCTACAGATCACTTTCTCAGGATGAAAAACTAGGTCAGTTGTTTATTGTGGCGCTTTACACAAATAAAGGTGAAGATTATATTAATCAGATCAGAAATATTGTTCTTAAAGATAAAATCGGAGGACTGATTTTAATGCAGGACGATGCAGCCAGAGAAATTAATCTGGTTAATGAGTTCCAGCAGAAGTCAAAAGTTCCGATGTTGATCGGGATGGACGCAGAATGGGGACTGTTTCAAAGAATTGCTACAGCGCATAAATTCCCCTGGGCAATGACTCTTGGTGCTATACAGGATAAGAATCTTATTTATCAGATGTCTGCGAAAATTGCCGAAGATTGCCACAGGATGGGAATTAACTGGGATTTCGCACCGGTTGTTGACGTCAATACCAACCCCAACAATCCAATCATCGGAAACAGAAGTTTTGGTTCTGAAGTGGATAATGTGATCAGTTCCGCTCTGTCCTATTCTAACGGACTTCAGGACAACACAATTCTTGCTGCTATCAAACATTTCCCAGGACATGGTGATACAAGTACAGACTCACATCTGGATCTGCCCGTCGTTTCCCATAGTTTAGAAAGACTAAATACGGTTGAGCTAGCTCCATTTAAAGCTTTAATGGATAAAGGAATCGGTGGTGTTATGGTTGCCCATCTTTATGTACCCAGTCTGGAATCCGGAAAAGGAATTCCCGCATCAGTTTCTAAAAATATTGTTACAGGTGTACTAAAAGATCAATTAGGATATAAAGGCTTGATTATCACTGATGCTTTAAACATGGGAGCTGTAGCCAATAAATATAAACCGGGTGAACTGGATGCCCTTGCATTTAAAGCAGGAAATGATATCATGCTTTTCTCTCAAGGTGTTTCGGAAGGAAAAAAATTAATACAGAAAGGCATTGAAAATGGGGAAATTTCTCAATCAAGAGTTGAAGAAAGTGTAAAGAAAATTTTATTGACCAAATACTACCTTGGTCTTGATCAATACAGCCCGAAAAATCCTGAAAATATTAATCGTGATATTAATAATGATTCACACAAAATATTGGTGCAGAATCTATATGCCAATGCTCTGACTTTACTGAAAGATGAAAAAAATCTGCTTCCTATTACTGGAAAACAGGTCTATTATGTTCCCCTGGAAGAAGCTCCTTATCAGACTTTCGCCAACCAATTGGGATCTGATGTTATCATCAAAAAAGCAAACGAGATCAATACAATCCCTTCAGGCTCAACCGTCATTGCAGGAGTTCATAAAGATAATTCAACGGCCTACAAACCTTATAAAATTTCGGCAGAATCTAAGAAAATCATTGCTGATCTTACCAAAAACCAAAACGTAATTTTAAATATTTTCGGGAGTGCTTATGCATTGAAAGACATTGATATTTCAAAAATATCCACGGTTCTTGTATCTTATGAAAATAATGATGACTCAATGACCGCTACCGCTGATGCACTGAACGGAAAGACAAAAATAGGGGGCAGACTGCCCGTCCTGGTCAATGACCAGCTGAAAGCAGGAATGGGAATGGATAAAGTTCCGGCTTCTGCTTCCCATGTGAACACAACAGTTTTTACAACATCAAAACAACAATAATCTAATGAAAATAGGCATACTTTGCTATCCAACATACGGAGGAAGCGGAATCGTAGCAACAGAGCTGGGAATGTCTCTGGCCAACAAAGGCTATGAGGTTCATTTTATAAGTTCTGCACTCCCTGCAAGACTGGACATCACCAATCCGAATATTTTCTTTCACAGAGTCAATGTACAGACCTATCCGCTTTTCCAGTATCAGCCTTATGATATTGCATTAAGCTCTATGATCTATCGTGTGGTGAACCTTTACAAGCTCGATTTGCTACACGCTCATTACGCCATCCCATATGCATACGCCGCGTTTACCGCTAAACAAATGCTGAAGGAGGATAATAATGACGTCCCATTGGTAACAACCCTTCACGGAACGGATATTACCCTTGTGGGGCAGCATCCAAGTTACAAACATGCTGTAGAATTTTCAATCAACCAGTCTGATGCGATCACCTCAGTTTCTGAAAGTTTGAAAAAAGATACCCTTCAGTTTTTCAATATTAAAAAGGAAATCCAGGTGATTACCAATTTTATTGATAATTCTGAATTTGATGACTGCTCGGAATGCCAGAGAACACAGTTTGCTAATCCGGACGAGAAAATTCTGATCCACGTATCCAATCTTCGTCCTGTAAAACGTGTCAATGAAGTGCTGCAGATCTTTAAAAGTGTAGAGAAAAAAGTAAAATCGAAACTGATTATCATCGGTGAAGGACCAGATATGGAAAAGGTGAATCAGTTTCTGGAAGAAAATCCGGAACTTATCTCCAAGATCCGTCTGCTAGGAAAAGTGAATGATCTGTATAAAATCTTACAGCTTTCTGATGTGTTTTTACTTCCTTCCGAACAGGAAAGTTTCGGTCTTGCAGCTCTGGAAGCTATGGCGGCTTACACTCCTGTGATCAGCTCCAATGCCGGTGGAATTCCTGAGGTAAATATTCAGGGAGAAACAGGATTCTTGGCTGAGATCGGAAATGTAGAAGCAATGAGTAACTATACGATTAAACTATTGAGCAATGAAGAACTTTTAGCTACGATGAAAAAGAACGCGAAAGAACAGGCTATCAAATTCGACTTAAAAAACATTCTTCCTATCTACGAAGAAATGTACAGAACAACGATAGAAAATTTTAATAAGCAGCTGACAAAAGCTTAACGAATATTCTTCAGCAAATCTACTTTGCCGGAGAACATAGTTATTTTAATGCCTTCCACATATTGCTGGAGGGCATTTTATATTTTTAGTCAAAACAACTACAAAAGTGAAAGAACAGAACGTAAATTTCTATTGTATAAACTATGTTTC
Organism: Chryseobacterium carnipullorum; assembly: GCF_003815695.1. Lineage (NCBI taxonomy): Bacteria > Pseudomonadati > Bacteroidota > Flavobacteriia > Flavobacteriales > Weeksellaceae > Chryseobacterium > Chryseobacterium carnipullorum. Next base: position 724,822 of record NZ_CP033920.1, read on the forward strand.
TATGTATATAAAATTGTTTAGTACGGAGCTGGAAAATCTACTGATGAAGCTGATGAAAGTATAAAATTTCTATTATATTTATCATTACACTTATGACAGAAAAATTGCTTCAATATCTTTGGAACTACAAAGTTTTCAAACATTTTGACTTCAGGGATATTGAAGGCAACGCTATTGAAATCCTTAACTTCGGAAAATGGAATACGAACGCAGGACCTGATTTTCTTGAGGCAAAAATTAAAACTAAAGGTCTTGTCATTGCCGGAAATATTGAACTGCACATTCGTACCTCCGACTGGATTTTCCATAACCATTCCCAGGATCCCAATTATCAAAACATCATTCTGCATGTCGTCTATCAAAATGATGCAGACATCGATGTTCTCAACCATAAAAATGTTCCTACTCTGGAGTTGAGAGATCATATTGACCAAAATATCCTGTGGAAATATGAAAAATTAATCAACGGAACGCAATTCATTGCCTGTGAAAATATTTTTTCGCCTGATACCATACCCGTTAATTTTCATGAATCTAATGTCATTAAGAAACTGGATGAAAAGTCTCAGGAATTCGAAAAAAGCCTAGAACTCTACAAGAATGATTTTGAGGCCGTTCTTTTTCACAGTCTCGCCTACTCTTTCGGATTAAAAGTCAATGCACAGATCTTCCGGCTTATTGCAGAATCTGTAGATTTCAGAGTCATCAACAGAATCCGTCAGAATGAATCACAGCTGGAAGCACTTCTTTTTGGTATTTCTGGATGGCTGGAAAACCCGAAAGACAGTCAAATGGTGGTCTGGAAAAGAGAATTTGATTTTTTAAGAAAAAAGTTCAGCATTCCGGATCTGAAATTCCGTCCAAAGTTTCTGAGACTTCGTCCTCCTAACTTCCCTACGGTTCGTCTATCCCAGCTGGCGGATCTTTATTTCAGACATCAGAATTTATTTTCAAAAATGATTAAAGCTGATAATATAGAAGAATTGTATGAAGTTTTTGCCCCTGTTAAAGCCTCGGATTATTGGGATTTTCACTTTAATTTCGGAACTGTTTCAAAATTTCAGCCTAAGACATTAAGTAAGGATTTTATTGAACTGGTCATTCTGAATACAGTTCTTCCTCTGAAGTATACTTACCACAGATATCAAAGTGAGGAAATCACAGGTGAGATTCTGGAATTTTACAGAAATGCTGCTTCTGAAAAAAATGCTATTATTTACGGTTGGAAAAAAATGGGTTTAAACGTAAAAAATGCATTGGAAAGTCAGAGCCTGATTTATCACTACAAAACCTCGTGTGAAGAAAAAAATTGCTTAAATTGCGGTATTGGATTTAAACTTTTAAAAGAATCTTCAAATGTTTGATAATATCCGCCACAAAATGGAAAGAGAATGGTTCGGTGTTCTTACGAGAACAGGAGCTAAACTGGGGATCCCTGTATCTAAATTAAGGATCTTCTTTATCTATTCTACTTTTGCAACAGCCGGTTTCTTCTTTTTAATCTATCTGGGCCTCGCCTTCACGCTCTGGATCAAAGATATTTTCATTACAAGAAGACCCAGTGTTTTTGATTTATAATTATGGAATTTTTACCGATTAATTCTGCCGAAGACTTTAGAGTACAGCAAATCTATAAGTCTTATTCCAGCACTTTCCCCGCAGATGAGCAACGGGACTGGAATCAATTTACCGCACTATTTTCAAACCCTCATGTGAAGGTTATATCCGTATTACATGAATCTCAGACCATTGGCTACCTGATCATCTGGGAGTTGAGTTCTTATGTTTTTGTAGAGCATTTTGAAGTTTTTGAAGCATTCAGAAGCCAGAAACTTGGATCACATATTACACGATATCTGTTTGAGAATTATCCGAGAATTATTCTGGAAATAGAACCTGATCATTTGGGCGATGATGCCAAAAGACGTTATTCTTTCTATCTGAAAAACGGATTCACGCTGATTGACGAAATATATGTTCAGCCAAGTTATGGTGAAGGAAAAAAATCTTTAGATCTGTGGCTGCTGGCCAATTATACTCCTGAAGATCTCAAGAGTGTCAAAGAAGAAATTTATGATATTGTGTATCATTAAAATATAGAAACCGCCGGAAGATTTCCCGCGGTTTATTTTTTTGATCTGCCAATCTCAAACAAGCGATTTGCTTATCTTTAATCTTTGGGAGAATATGATTTCTACTGATTTCACAGACTTCAAAGATTAGTTTTTAATTGACTTCATATTCCAGTTTTATGGTAATATTGGCTTCTTTTTCTTTGGAAGAAGTATTGAATGTTCCACCATAAGAATAGTCTTCATTGGAATTAGGTTCCGTAATCTGAATGACTCCCATGGTCGCTTTTTTGAGACTTCCCAGGCTGCTTCCTGAATTTTCTGCAATTTTCTCAGCGCGTTCTTTGGCATCTTTTGTTGCTCCTGCAATCATTTCCTGTTTTACCGTGGCCAATTTGGTATAAAAATAAGAAGGTGCTGAAGAAGTGAACTCAATACCTCGGTTGATAATTTCGGTAATATTTCTGGAAAGGTTTTCGATCTTTACCACTTCCTTACTTTCAATAGAAACCTTTTGGGTAAGATTGTACCCGGAAAATTCGCCCTGAACATAATTCCCGTTAGAATCGTTATAGCTTCTGAACTGCTTTTGGATATCTACGGAAGAAAACACAATCTCAGTCTGTTTGATTCCTTTTGAAACCAGATAGTCGTTAATCACCTTCCGGTCTATAGCCAGCTCATCATAAGCTGCTTTCAAATCAGAGTTATTTTTGGAAAAGCTTCCGGACCAGGTGATCAGATCGGAAGTAAACTGTTTGGTGCCCAATCCGGTTACGGAAATCGTATTTTCAGATTTATTTCTGTTTTTAATGGCATTCCCTAAAAAGCCAAGCCCAAGGACAAATCCAAGAGCTCCGACTGCTACTGCAATAATATTTTTATTCATAAAAAATGTGATCTGATTGATTCTGTACTAGCAATACATCAATTTCTATTCCGATTTTTAAGAATTCTTTAACATTATTGCTTCTTTTTCTGCTGTTTTAATCTTTCGAGATAAACAGGCATTGTTTCTTCCATTCTGAGTAAGACTCCGGAAAGATTTTTTGCCTTCACGTAGGTTCTTACCTGAGGCTTAACCTCAAAAGAATATTGTATAAATTCTGAGATGCGCTCTTCCGGGATTCCTGCACTGGTAAAGTATTCATTATCGACTCTGTTTCTCACCCACAGAATATGCTCCTGGAGATCATCATACCTGTATTGCCGTTTCTGACGCCTCGCTTTTCCACTGATCAGATCATAGGCACCCTGCACATCCAGTGAGCCTAAAAGTATAGGCAGAAGGACTTTTTTCACTTCAGCAGGTTTTTCCCTCATTTTCCCAACAGGTTGTGGCAGTCCTACAGCCTGTTCTACAATTTCGCCTTTATCCACTTTTGCAGCCAGCCTTGAATCGGTTCCCAGATCACCTGTCGGTTTTTTAACAATTTTTACTTCTCCAACGTCTGTGGGTATTGGAATTAAGGTGACCAACAGTTGAGAATTGAATCCGCCAGCAGGAACTTTTGCAGAAACTCTTCTGAAATCTGCTTTTACAAATCTCAGCTCATCATTGGGAGCTGCCTGAATGGAAAACATCCCCATGAAATCGGAAGAAACTTTCTGATCGGTAGACATATTGATGATCATGACAGCACTTAAATTTTCACCGCTTTCATCTACGATACGGCCCGTTACAGTTTGCTGCGATAAGACGGTATTGAACATAAAAATAAGAAGAAATGAAATTTTCTTCCAATGAGCAATACTACTATTTTCGCATATAAAATTCATTTCTATTCTTCATTACCAATTAAAGATTATCCAACTTACGGGTTTTCTTGTACTCTGCGAAAGCTACTCTTAATTCATATTCCACCACATCGATCTTAAAGTTTTTTCTGTATTTTTTCGCCATCATACGGGTATCATTGGCATAGAGAAGAAACTGGTCTATGCGCTCCTCATCCATTCCATACTTTTTAAGGAACGTTAAATCCGCTTCCTGCTTGACTCTTTTAATAAAATCCTGTGTTTCTGTAAAATTGGCTTTGGTGATTTTAAGTTCTGTCGCTTTTTTGAACAGACCAACAGCAGCATCCAAAACACCTAAAAGATTGACCTGACCTGCGCCATAATCCTGTTTAAAAGTTTTTGAAACCGTATTATCAGGTAAAGCCTCATTTAATGGGCTTTTCATATACTCATCCAGTTCTGATCTTAAAGAAACGATCTTTCGGGATTCATTAAGATGTTTGTTGTCCTTCTCCAGATTTCCGGTAGGCTTATAAGCTATTTTTACTTCAGGAATCTCTATTTCTCTTTTTTCAAGAGTGATCATTAAATGAGAATTGAAGTCTTCTTTAATCATTTTCTTGTCAAAACGGTAATACCCTTCCTTTACAAATCTGATTTCATCATTTTCCGACGCTTCTATAATAAACCGTCCTGAAGCATCGCTCAGCGTACTCTTTTGGTTGGAAACATTAATGACTAAAACCGGATTGATATCGGACTTACCGTTATCCGTAACAATTCCGGTTACCTGCTGCTGGGAAAAAAATTCTGCAGATACAAAAAACGGAATGGTATAAAGACTTTGTTTAATATACGTTTTCATTTGCGTTTATCTTTGAGTTTTTGGAGCGCGGTAAGAAGAAATTCTCGTTAGTACAAACCTTTGAAACCTGTTCAGATCAGCATCACTGCAAAAGCCGTATTTCAGAATTTTTTGTCTCTCAAAACCTCCTGCAAGAACATAGTTGATAAAATGTTCGATCTGAGGTTTTTCGATTTTTAAATTTGTAAAATAATCATCACCAAGTGCTGCATGCAGATAACTGATGAGATCAATATCGTCCCATTTATTTTTCACTTTCCCGATAAAAAAGCCTTGTCCTTTTGGCTGTACAAATTCTCCGGGTTTTGCCGCAAGAATCCTTGGATCTGATTTCTGAGCAATATATCTGTCCATATCTTTGATCAGCTTATCCACTTTTTTAGGTCGGTTAAGATTTTTTGTATCAATTTTCAGATCACCGGTAAGTCCCTGCTTGATTTCCACTTCAGGAATTAATATGGTCGCTCTTGCCAAAGTAATATTAAGGGGAGATTCTATATTTTCTTTGGAAACCTTTCTGACAATCCTTTCGTATCCCGCTTTTACAAACCTGAGCTCATCTCCTGCCCTTCCGGAAACCATAAAGTGTCCGTCGCGGTTGGTCACTCCTCTTTCATCCGTTCTGATATTAATTACCGTTACCTCTTGGATTTCTGCATTGTCTTCAGAAATTACTTTTCCGAAAATATAATTCTGAGCATGGAGATGAATGAAAAAAAAGGAAGTTAAAAAAAAGAGTAGTTTAAGTTTCACGGACAGTTTTTTATGAAGCAAATCTAAAATTATTTTTAAAGTAAATGATAAGTTTAACCACAGTTAACGCGTTTTAGGATTTCTTTTTGATTTTTGCGGATCAAACTGTTAAATCGCCGCCCCGAATTGTTAAAATTTCACTTAAAAATTAGCTAACTTGCAGTCTCAATTCTAAATTCAGCAATGCAAAATTCTTATACAGTAATCAATGCTTCAGCGGGCTCGGGGAAAACATATGCCCTTGTCCAGAGGCTTCTGATGATCTGTCTACGATATCCGAATCAGCAGCAGTCGATCAGGAATATTCTTGCCCTTACTTTTACCAATAAGGCGGCGAATGAGATGAAGGAAAGAATTCTGTCGTGGCTTGGAAACTTTTCCGCAGATAATTTCGCAGAAAACGGAGATCTGAAAAATATTCAGAAAGCATTTGAGGCAGATGGTTTAAGAATCACCATTGATGAACTTCACGTGCGTTCTAAAAAACTACTGGACTATGTTCTTCACAATTACTCCACCCTGAATATCGGAACGATTGACCGATTCAATTCAAGGCTGGTAAGAAGTTTTTCCTATGAACTTGGTTTAGCTAAAAATTTCAATCTTGAAATTGATGCCGAACCATTTCTGATCGAAGCGGTAGATAAAATGCTTGACCAGATCGGTGAAAATGATAACATCTCCAATTCATTCATGGATTATGTGGATTACAGCCTGGAAAATAATGAAAGAATTAACCTGAATAAAAACCTTTATGATTCTGCAAAGGAGTTTGTAAAAGATATTCACTATGAACATCTGAAAAGTAACAAAAGCTTTGACGACACGAATTATGAGAACATAAAAAACACGCTCAGAAAAGAAATCGTACAGAATAAAAAACAGTCTGCAGATATTGCTGCGAGGTCTGTTGAGCTTTTCAGATCGAGAAATATTGAAATCGAAGATTTTGCTCAGGGTAAAAACGGAATTGGAGGATTCTTCACCAAGGTTCAGGATTTTTATACCCAGAAGAGACCCGGTTTTCCATTTCCTACGACGCAGGAAGAATCTGTCGTGAATAATTACCGAAAGGGTGCTTCATCAAAATCCAAAAGTAAGGAACCTGAAATTTTTGAAATCCTGGATCAGCTTCTTGACAACAGGATGCAGCTGATCCTTTTATATATTGAAACCCAAAAGAAAGAAAAGATTTTATCCGCTCTTCTCCCGTTAAAGGTAAATAAAGATATTCAGGATGAATTAAAAAAAATTGAGGAAGAGAACGATTTGGTTCTGCTTTCAAAATTTAATATCCTGATCAACGAAAATCTCAAAAATGAACCCTCAGCTTTTATTTACGAGAAGGTAGGCTCACAGTTTCAGCATTATTTCTTTGATGAATTTCAGGATACTTCGGAATTGCAGTGGCAGAATTTTGTTCCGCTCCGGGACCATAGTGTTTCTTCAGAAAATACCTCTTTTACGCTGGTAGGTGATCCCAAACAGAGTATCTACAGATTCCGCGGCGGGGAAAGTAAACTGATGCTGGATATCATTAATAAAAAGGAATTCTCTCCCAAACAGGCTACTCTTTTTGTTTTGAAAGACAACTGGAGAAGTGCAAAGAATATTGTTCAGTTCAATAATGAGCTGTACAGATATCATTCACAGGATCTGGAGGAAGAGCACCGGAATATTTTTGGTGAAGATGCTGAACAGAACCCAAGATCACAAATCGAAGGACGTGTCAAAGTAAGTCTGATTGAAAATCTCACCAACGACGATTTTTATCATGATACTTCTGAAAAAATGAGGAAGGATATTCAGGAAAGCCTGGATAATGGTTTTAAATTTTCCGACATTACGATTTTATGCCGTGGCAACTTTGACATTTTCAGCTATTCTCAAAAGCTGGGAAATCTGAAGGTGAAATACCGCGGAGAAGAGACAAATATCAAAACGATTTCGGATAAAGGTCTGACCCTGGAACTCTCGAATACCTTGAAAGCGGTCATCGAATTCCTACGATGGGAAATCAATCCCAAAAACAGACCGAACCTGATCATGATGATGTATTATCTGAATACACTCGGCAGAATCCACATGGAAGATTTTACGCTGGAAATGAAAGCAATCCTTGAGCTGGAAACCCACGAGGAGATTCTTCAGTTGGTTCAGGACAAATATTCGCTTCAACTGAAACAGGAAAATTTCCCAAGATTCAATCTGTATAATTTTGTGGAATATTATATCAATGAATTCGCTGTAGAAAACAAGGAAACAGATTTCCTTCTGAACTTTCTGGAAATGCTTTTCAACTTCACCCAGAATGCGGGTGCCAGCACGAAAGAATTTTTAAAATACTGGGATGAGGAAGCGTCCGGCTACACAATCCAGGCTTCAGAAAACATCGATGCTGTTCAGATCATGACGATCCACAAATCGAAAGGACTGGAGTTCCCTATTGTTTTTATACCAATGATGAATAAAAACAGAGATAGTGAGTTCACCAACTGGTTTGATACCCATCATGACGATGCTTTAAAATCGGTTAATATCAATCAATTCAGTAAAAACCTTGAGGTTTATGATGAAGAAATCGAGGCATTTAATAAAAAGAATTCCTATAAAAACCTCATCGACAGATTGTGCCTTCAGTATGTCGCGACCACCCGTCCTGTAGAACAGCTGTTTTTCTATCTTCAAAAGGCGAATAAAACCTCCAATAATCTGGAGCTGCTGGAATTCTTTAACGAAAAAAATAAGGAAGAGGCTGATGAATTTGATCTGTATGAAGTGCGTCCTGAGATGCTGAAAAAGCATTCTAAAGATAAAACATCGTTATTTAAAACCAAGGATATTCAAAACCTGAAGAACATTAATGAAAACAGGTCTTCCATTAAAATTGCCACGCCTTCCAAAAACTATCAGGTACGGAATGAGAAGGTAAGAATCGGGCTTTTCGTCCACGAATTGTTATCAAAAATCAATACGGAAAAAGATACCGCCAAGGTTCTGGAAAGCTATGTTCTGGATGGGCAGATCACCTGGGAGGAAAAAACTGAGATTCAGGAAACTCTGGTTCAGATTATTCAGAAATATGCCGAATTCTTTGATGAAAAATGGGAAGTGATCAATGAAAAAGATATTATGATCTCCGAGAGAGGACAGAGTCATATTTTCAGACCAGACCGTATTCTGAAAGGAGAAGAAGGCTATATTATTGTTGATTTTAAAACCGGTGAACAGACAGAAAAAAATGAACTCCAGATTGAAAGGTATAAAAATATTCTGGAAGGTCTGGGAAGAAAGGTTTTAAAGACGCAGCTTATTTATCTCTAGAAAAGGTTTTCCACAAAGTTTTCCACAATTCATTGTTGATAACTTCCACATAACAAAACAAAATACTGATTATCAATTAAATACATTTAGTAAAAAGATAATACATTCTCCATAACTATAAGAAAAGCCTAAAAATCATTGTGGATAAGTTTGGATTTTATCCACATTCTCCCCAATATGATATCAGTAAAAACAAAAGCGCCCGGCCGTTCTTCGAACGGCCGGGCGCTTTTACCAATATATTTTGCTTAAGCTTTTGTTGCCGGTACAAATACTCTTTGAGATAATTCCTGATCAAAAAGGTATAGTGCAGATGGATTATCACAAACCATCTTGATTTTTGTCACATACTGCGAAGCACTAGCCTCTTCTTCTACCTGTTCGTTGATGAACCACTGCATAAAAGATGTTGTTGCAAAATCACCTTCATCATTAGCGTTTTTTACAATATTAAAGATACTTCTTGTTACCTTTTTTTCATGCTCCAATGCTTTTTCAAAAATATCAGTAGCATTTTCAAACTCGTGTGGAGGTTTTGCAATTTCTCCGATGATGATCTCTCCGCCTACATCATTTAAAAAATCAAACATTTTATCCGCATGCATCAATTCTTCTTTGCTCTGAACTCTGAAATAATTTGCAATACCATCAAGGTCTTTTCCTGAAAACCAGGCTGACATAGAAAGGTAATATTGTGCTGCATATTGTTCGTGAGCTATCTGTTCGTTAATTAACGTTGCAATTTTTTCGCTGATCATAAGTATAAATTTGTAGTCAAAAATAAGCAATAAAAGCCCGAAATCAAAAGTTTTAATGAAAATTAATACAAAAAGGACGGGTATTTCCCCGTCCTTCCCACATTAAAAAATAAAAATTATGAACACTTAATTGGCTGCAGGAGCTGCAGTATTCATAGGCTTCTTCATCATCTTTCTATCCTTCATCGCTGTCTTTCTCTGCTCCATCTTCGCTTTTCTATCGGCCTGCCATTTATCATACTGATCCGGAGTCAGAATCTTCTTCATATCCGCATCCATCTGAGCTCTCTTAGCTTTCATATCCTCCATTTTGGCCTGTCTGGCGTCCTTGTTCTTATCAAAGTCAGCTTTCATTTCAGATTTTCTCTTTTCATGAAGCGCTTTGATCTGAGCTACCTGAGACGGGTTCAGGTTAAGATCTTTCTGCATCTGATCCATATGCTCCTGATGCTTTTGCTCCATTTTTTGATGCATCTCTGCTCTTTTTGCCTGCTTGTCCTGTGGAGTTGTCGTGGTCTGTTGAGCCATTGCAAAACCTCCTATTCCAATAAATGCTATTGCTAAAACTAATTTTTTCATCTTAAAAAATATTTAATTAATTGTTATATACCTTTTTGATTCATAGTTAAAAGATAAGTTAAATCAGGATATTCATAAAAAATGTTAAATTTCAATACCAAAATCACAAAATAGAAAACAAAAAAGGACAGATCCTAAAATCTGCCCTTCACACCACTTAAATATAATATATGAAAATTATTTATTTGCTTACTAATCTGTTTCTGAAACCTCCTCCATTATTATTCTGAGGACTGGAAGTTGAATTTTCAGATCGGAAACCACCATTGCTTCCTCTAAAACCTCCGTTGTTATTTTCTCTTCTTGGAGCACTTTCTCTTTTTACCTCACCGCTTCCTCTGAAACCTCCATTATTTCCAAATCCACCTCTGGTTCCGCTATTTTCAGAGCTTCCTCTGAAACCACCGTTATTTCTTCCTCCATTGTTTTCTCTACGGAAACCTCCTGTATTTTCAGATCTTCGGTCATTACCAGCCTGATTTCTGAAACCTCCCGAATTACTGCCGTCTCTTACCGGTCCTCTGAAACCATTATTTGCTCTATCGTTGGTTCGGATCACATTAAAGGTTGGATTGTCCATTCTTCGAAATCTTGATCTGTCTACTCTGTATATATTGATATTAACATTTCGGTATCTCGGCATTACCGCATATCTCGGCGCATAATAGGTTCTTCTATAATTCTGGAAGTAAGCGATCGGGCTTGCTCCCCGGTAATAATTGTTTTGGAAAACGACAAATACCCTTGGTCCTAAAATTCTTTCCAGTGCGTAGAATCGGTCATAATACCATCTATCCGGATTATATCTATAAAAATTATCCCAGGTGGAGAAACTTACATATAAATTATTCAGACTCATGATCTGATCCATCTGCCAGCGGTTCAGCCTGTTTTCTCTGAAAAAGACATTCCAGTTGATATTGGTAATACTGTTTCTGTAGTCATTATAATATCCCTGATAATAATCGCTAGGATAATAGTCCTGAGGATAGTTGTAATAATAATCGTCCGGGAAATAGTTTCTATCGTCCTCATCGGTATAACTTCCTCCGTTCTGATAATATCCGTCATCTCCCCATCCGTTATTTGGATACTGCTGGGCGGAAGACAAAGCTGCCAGCACCAAAGCTAATCCCAAAAATATTTTTTTCATCTCTATAGTCGTTAATTGGTTAATATATAGTAGAATATCTTTATTCTATCTTTTGGATATCAATAAAAAAAAGAAGTTAAATCCTAAGATCAAACTTCTTTTAAATTACAGATAACCAATTGATAATCAATTGTTAATTTTATGCTCTTCCACTATCTTTTATCCAGTAGGCAATTTTTTGATTGAACGTTTCCTTTTGTTTCAGGTCCTCAAGCTTCAGATGCATCCTGTATCGCCAGTAATGAGGGAAAACCGCAGGATTATTAATCCTTTCATTATCCGTATTCGGATTGGTAAGTTCAGGATCAGTAGCCATAAATTCCTGGATCGGAAAAATGGCCAGCATCGCATCATTATAAAGATGTTGTTTCATGATAATTTCAGCCAGATGAGAATCCATTTCGTCAGGAGCTTTTCCATACTGAACAAGCTGCTGGTTAAAGTATTTCTGGGTCAAAGCCGGATCTTCTTTCCACCACTGTCTCAGCGTAGAGCTGTCATGGGAAGAAGCCGTCACCACATTCATATAATCAGCATTTTTGGGATTATAAAACGGAATATTATCTGATGGCATACGTTGTACTTTCAGAGCTATAATTGCCAGTTCGTCCATCGCAACCGGTACACATGCAGGAACCATTCCCAGGTCTTCACCACAGATCAGCATTTTTGTGGCATTCAGAATAACCGGAAGTTTTTCCATCGCTTTTTCGTACCACAAATGATCCTGCCTTCTGAAGAAATAGTCGTGGTACAGGTCGTAGATTGCTTTTTGTTCCCATTCTGGCAAATATTGATAGGAATCGGTGCGGTAAACATTAAATCTTGGATGATATACTGTTTCACCGTTTCTTTCTTCAATAAGGAACAAAACATTCGCACATAAAGAAACAAGCTTTTCTTCCAGAGCCCTTTTCGGATTCTTTTTGAAGAAATCAGTCAGCTTTCTTTGGGTATCAAATTCTTCTTTGAATGAATATGTTCCGTCATTATTCCTGTTAATAAATTCAAGGGCCTGATGGCTGTTTTCACCAAAATACTCCCAAAGAATCCTTTCATTTATATAGGGTTTACAGTAGCGGTTAAAATCAAACGGAATATGTCTCGCTTTGAATTCTTCCAGCACAACAGGAACTGCAGGATAAAAATACCCTAAGATTCCCTGTGTAGCAGATACAGGCATTCTCCAGATTCTGAAAAAGCCTAAAATATGATCAATACGCATTGCATCAAAATACTGCTCGAGTGCTTTAAATCTGTTTTTCCACCAGCGGTAATCGTCTTCCTTCATCGCTTCCCAATTATACGTAGGAAATTCCCAGTTTTGTCCCAGTTCTGTAAACTGATCCGGTGGTGCGCCCGCCTGGAAATCCATTCCGAACAGCTCAGGTTCTGTCCATGCTTCCACAGAATACCTGTAAATACCAATCGGAAGATCACCTTTCAATGAAACCCCTAAACTGTGGATGTATTCTACAGCATCTTTCAGTTGCAGATGAAGCTGATATTGTACCCATGCATGCAGCATGGAAGCATCATAGTCTTTGCTTTTTACGGTAAAAAACTGTGAAATTTTTCCGGCAATATATTTTTTATGAGTTTTCCAGTCGTTGAAGTTGGGCGTTTTATATTTGTCACGAAGCACACAAAAAGCAGCATAGGGAACCAGCCAGTATTCATTATCCTTTATAAACTTCTTGAAGTTACGGTCTTTATAAATTTTCTCCTTTTCTGCATTGAAAACCGCTTTTAAAAACTTCCATTTCCCGGCAATTATTTTTTCATAATCAATCAGATCCAAAGTATTTAATGCTTCTTTCTCAGCATGATACTCAGAAACTAATTCTTTCGGTAAAGAAAAATCAAGATTTTCCAGTGAAATATATTGGGGATGCAATGCATACACAGAAACTGCTGCATAAGGATATGAATCCGTCCATGAATAATTAGCCGTTGTATCATTAATTGGCAGGATTTGAATAATTCCCAGATTCGTTTCATTCGTCCAGTCAGCAAGCTTTTTAAGATCTGAAAACTCTCCGACTCCAAAACCATTCTCGCTTCTCAACGAAAATACAGGAACCGCTACTCCGGCATCATGGTACATTTGATAGGACCTGAATTTAAAATAATGATCGGAAACAATTTGCAGAACATCTGCATGTGGATTAGCGAGCGTAAATCTGTTTTCACCAGTCTCTACGTCAATCACACGTCCTTCTTTTTTATCGTAGATACAATACTTATATTGAATAAATTCGTTCTCAGGAATCTCAACAGATGCTTCCCAGATTCCAAAATCAGTCTGAGAAAGATGAATCGCTTTTTCATAATTCCAGTTTCCTAAAGAAGCTGTACTTCCAAACAATACAATTGTCCAGTCCGGATTGTAAACTGGCGCTTCAATCCTGAATAAATGGGTATGCTTTTTTAAAACTACTGCCTTTTCTGGAACAAACTGATTGAGCTTGTTATAAAGAATCTTATTGTTTAAATAATTCTCGGGAAAATTCTTATTATTCCATTCATCGAAAATAATAAACTCCTTATAGTTATGAGGAAAATTAAGATGATGCAGGACAAACTCTTCTCTCTGAACGTTTCCTTTTTCGTCCGTAAGCTGATATTTGTATGAAATTGATTTTGAGAAATAATCTACCTCACATTTCCAAATGCCGTTTTCTGCATAAAATAGGGTATGAGTCTGGACCGCAGTACCTTTATCATCTACAATCAATAGCTGCAGATTTTGTCCGGCCTTTGCATTATATCCTACATTAAAGTATAATTTCATCTATATTTTTTTATAAAAATACATTTTAATATCGAAAAATAAAACTTATTCAAGATCAAATAATCATTAAAAAACCTTTCCAAAATAGGTTGAAAAGGTTTTTTATTTTCATGGATTCGAAATAAATTCCGATCCAGAACTGAAACGTTTTATTCTGTAACTAAAATTTTCTTGTTTAAAAGAATCTTACCTGATTCCTCTGCAACGCTCACAATATATGCTCCGCTCACAAGATTTTTCAGATCAACTTGCTGGTTAAGTGAACCGCCTTTTACAGACAGACTCTGTTTCAATACATTTTTGCCGGAAATATCAAAAACAGTAAGGCTGAGATTTCCTTTTACTGCTTTATCATTGACACTAATGTTGATTAAATGCTCATCTACTCTTGTAGGATAGATATCTATTGCAGATGATGTATTGACTGAAGAAGTTCTTTCGTTAGCAAAATACTTACTGGCCAAATCATAGATATGAGGTTTTTCATTACCTGGAAGAGATTTTGCCTGAAGTGTAGCCAAATCAACTTCATACAGGTTGTCCCCTTTGGCACTGGCAATGACTACTTTTCCTTTGGCATTGACTGCTGAACCATTGACTGAATAATTCTCAGGAATACCGGAAATCTTACCTACAAATTTTGCTTTTAATTCTTTTGCAATGATTTTAAAAACATTTCCTGAGGCCGAAAAGACATAAAAATTATTTTCTGCATCTCCAATCATATCACCTCCGAAACCTGTTTCCATAGCTGTAAATGAATTCTTTCCGTTCGAAGCATCATCTTTAATAATTCCGAGATCGCTCACCATATACTGACCTCCTTTTTTACTGATTTGCAAAAGTTGCGTCCCCGCATTGTTAAGAGCATAGATATTACCGTCATATCCTGCCGTCATTCTCGTGATATGCGAGTTGACATCACAGGATGTTACTTTTGATACGGCATTGTCCACCAATGTAATTTCTTTTGTCTTCGCATTTAAAACATAAATATTGGACGAAAACATAGGCATATACACGAGGTTGTTGTTCAATGGATCATAAGCCAGAGCTGCCATTGTAACTGCCTGCGAATGGCTGTAGGAGTTTTTATCTTCCACAATACTCCCTTTTCTTTCCTGAGAGAACACCTTTGCCGCACTATCAGCAGAGAATATCTTTTCTCCTGAAGTACCGTTCGCCGCATCCATCACACGGAAATCACTGAAAATAATGCTGGAAGTATCTTTTCCTGCAATCGCAAAAAATTCCTGCTGTGCATGAGCATTGGCGCTTATCGCAAGCAAAAAAAGAGGGAATAAATGTTTTTTCATAGTATATAGAATTTAGATTCGTAATGATTTTAGTATGACTAAGTTACATAATTTCTCTATTGAATCATAAAAAAACTGCAGCATTCACATAATATTTACACTCATTTAATGTAAACATTGGTATTATGATATTTTATTTTTTCTAAAACATAAATAGCACAATTTTTTTCACAAATTCCACTATTGAAAGACTATACTATTCGTACTAACCGTGAAAGAATTTCTGGAATTCGTGTGTTTAAACGCAAAGGTTGATTAATTCAACTGTATATTCAATGAAGTAAAGATTGCCGGCTCCACCACCGTGAGTAAGTTTTCCGTATTAGATATGCTCTATCTGCGAGAGACGGACAAGATGATAGGAAATCACTAAAATATGAGCATAAAAAAACTCCCGCAGATCACACAGATTACAACAGATTGATATGATATTATCTGGAGAATCGAAGTGAGCTGCGGGAGCTGTATTATTTATTTTTAGTTTAATTCAGAACGTAACTTGTTCCGTCTCTTCCATCTTTTAATTCAATACCTTCAGCAAGCAGTTTATCTCTGATCTGATCTGAAAGGTCAAAGTTTTTTGATTTTCTCGCCTGATTTCTAAGCTCAATCAAAACCTTTAAAGTCTGATCAAGTTTCTCATTATTATTCTCTTCTATATTCTGAAGTCCTAAAACATCAAATACCAATGCATTCAATGTCGATTTTAAATCTTCAAGATTTTCAGAAGAAATGGTCTCTTTCTCGTCTTTTAAAGCGAAAATATATTTTACGGCTTCAAATAAATGGGCAATCAGAACCGGAGAGTTGAAATCATCTGTCAAGGCATCGTAACATTTGTTTTTCCACTCTTTAAGATCAAATCCAGACTGTTTTTCGTTATCAGGAGCAATAGAGTTCAATACTTTGATCGCTTCCATTAATCTGATAAACCCTTTTTCACTGGCAATCATCGCGTCATTGGAGATATCCAGCACACTTCTGTAATGTGCCTGAAGGAAGCAGAAACGCACGATCGTAGGATGGAAAGGTTTCTCAAAGAAGTCGTTTTCTCCAGTCACTAACTGCATCGGAAGAATGTAGTTCCCTGTAGATTTACTCATACGCTGGGAGTTCATCGTCAACATATTGGCGTGCATCCAGTAATTAACCGGAGCCGTATCATTGCAAGCTTTTCCCTGGGCAATTTCACATTCATGGTGTGGGAATTTCAAATCCATTCCGCCACCGTGGATATCAAATTTCTCACCTAAATATTTCGTACTCATGGCAGTACATTCCAGGTGCCATCCCGGAAAACCTTCGCCCCAAGGGGAGTTCCATCTCATAATGTGAGCAGGCGATGCTTTTTTCCATAAGGCAAAATCCTGTGGATTTTTCTTTTCACCCTGTCCGTCAAGATCACGGGTATTGGCAAAAAGCTCTTCGATATTACGTTTTGAAAGCTCACCATAATTCAGACCTCTCCTATTGTATTCCAGAACATCGAAATACACAGAACCATTGCTTTCATAAGCAAAACCTCTTTCGATAAGCTTTTGTGTTAACTCGATCTGCTCTACAATATGACCAGTGGCTGTAGGTTCAATATTGGGAGGAAGAAGGTTGAACATTTCCAATACTTTATGAAAATCTACCGTATATTTCTGTACAATTTCCATAGGTTCAAGCTTCTCCAGACGGGTTTGTTTAACGAATCTGTCGTTCTCAACATTTCCATCGTCTGTAAGGTGGCCCGCGTCAGTAATGTTTCTCACATATCTTACTTTATACCCTAAATGAATCAGGGAACGGTAGATAAAATCAAAGGAAAGGAAGGTTCTTACATTTCCCAAATGCACATTACTGTACACGGTAGGTCCGCAGACATACATTCCGATATTTCCTTCTAAAATGGGTTTAAATATTTCTTTTTCTGCTGTAAGCGAATTGTATATTTTTAATTGCATCGTTTTGTTTTTTTGATGTAATGATTTTAAGTTTAGTTTTAGAATTTATTAAAGGGCTGAAGCCGTTTAACGAAAGCATTGACAGCAGCAACAAATAATGGTTGTTACAAAAATCTTATCCGAAACTTTTTTAAATTTTATCATTACTTATATTTAACACATTAGATTTTGAACTTCCAATGTCATCCCTTAAAATTAAGATATTTTTATAAAACTCTGTCAATACCCGATTTCCTCCAATAAAGGAATAATCAGTTTTAGTATTGATAAGAGCTATTAATTCTTTTTCAAATCTATGTAAATTTCCAAATTCTTCTTCAAGATCCGCTAAATTTAATGGATAACCTGGACTCAAATTTACTTTTTCTAAGTTTTTTCTCCGAAAAATTTTAATTAATAAATCATAAATTTCAATATCCCGGATTTCAACCTTCTCAATTTCATCTTCAAAATTATAGGTAATGGAAACATGATCCTTTATCTGAGAGAAAATTTCAATGATATTTTTTTCATTTTTTATCGTAATTACACCTTCGTAATACAATATGTCATGATGATATCTTTCAGAAAGTAATCTGATATTCTTCTTTATGATCTGATCAATCATTGATCTTAATAATCCAGTTTAGCATGACTTCCCACATAATGCAGGAATTCCTGTCTGGTAATAGGATTGGTTCTGAAAATACCACTCAATTCTGCCGTGATGGTAGAACTTGCGGTATCTTTTATCCCTCTGCAGTTGACGCATAAATGTTTTGCATCAATAATACAGGCCACATCTTTTGTACCCAATGCTTCTTTCAAAGCATCTACAATCTGCATGGTCAGTCTTTCCTGAACCTGCGGTCTTTTTGCATAGTAATCCACAATCCTGTTGATCTTGGAAAGGCCAATCACTTCGCCGTTTGAAATATAGGCTACGTGGGCTCTTCCGATAATCGGCAGAAAGTGGTGTTCACAGAATGAATATACAGTAATATCTTTTTCCACCAACATCTGGCGGTATTTGTATTTATTGGAAAACGTGGAAATTCCCGGTTTGTTTTCAGGAAGAAGTCCTCCAAAAATTTCATTCACATACATTTTGGCAACACGCTTCGGTGAATCCTTCAAAGAATCATCCGTCATATCCATCCCCAGTGTTTCCATAATCTCACCAAAAAGTTCGGTGATTTTTTCTATTTTTTCCTGTGGCGATTTATCAAATGCATCTTTCCTAATAGGCGTATGTTCTTTTCCAGTGAAAATATCATCGTCGTTATCGGTAAAATCAACCATTTTTATTTAATTTGCAACAAAAATACGGATAAAATCTGTTCATCGATTTCTATTTGAACGAAAAACATTGTCCATTCTCAACTTAGCCTATGATTATTGTCGAAGAAGTACAGAACGAAACCCAGAAAAAGAAATTTTTAGAATTTCCCGCCCAACTTTACCAGCGCGACAAAAACTATATCAGACCCCGAAATCAGGACATTGAAGAAATCTTTGATCCTGAAAAAAATAAATCTTTCGAGGACGGAGAATGTACACGGTTTTTATTTAAAAACAAACAGAATGAGACGGTAGGAAAAGTGGCTGTTTTTATCTCTGGTCTTTATGAACAGAAACAGCCTACCGGAGGAATTGGATTCTTTGACTGCATTAATGATCAGCAAACCGCCGATTTTATTTTTGACCATTGTAAAATGTGGCTTCAGCAAAGAGGGATGGAAGCGATGGACGGTCCGATCAATTTTGGGGAACGGGATAAATTCTGGGGACTCTTAACGGAAGGTTTTGCGGAACCGCTGTTTGGAATGAACTACAATTTCCCTTACTACAAAGAGCTTTTTGAGAACTACGGTTTCAAAATGTATTTTGAGCAACTTTGTTTTTCACGGCCTATTTTCGCTGATGTTTCCCGGATTTTTACGCTTATGCATACCAAGCACAGCCGAAATCCCGCGATTTCAGCAAGACCGATGAAAAAGAATGATCTTCCAAAATTCGCGAAAGATTTTACCGAAATTTATAATCAGGCCTGGGCTGCCCATGGCGAAGGCAAGCGGCTGGAGGAAGCAAAGGTTCTGAAAATGTTTAAAACCATGAAACCTATTATCAATGAGCATATTTCCTGGTTCGTGTATGAAAATGAAAAACCTATTGCCATGTGGATGAATCTTCCGGATGTGAACCAATGGTTCAAATACCTGAACGGCCGGTTTGGAATTGTGGAAAAGCTCAAATTTTTGTGGATCAAACAATTCACCAAGAATGAAAAAATGGTAGGGCTTGTTTTTGGGGTGGTTCCGGAATGGCAAAAGAAAGGGATTGATGGGTACATGATCTGGGAAGGGACTCAACATCTTAGAAAACATACAGATTTCAAAACAACGGAACTCCAGTGGATCGGAGATTTCAATCCTAAAATGATAAAAATAGCAGAGAGTCTTGATACTACTGTTACCAGAAAACTTGCTACCTACCGGTTTTTATTTGACCGCGATCAAGAATTTGAAAGACATCCTATCCTTTAAATAAAAAACCCTGCCGTTGAACAGCAGGGCTCCTTTCATTAAATACTCTATTAGAATAGCTCTCCGGCTACTTTTTTAATATTATCGCTTTTCCCCATGGAGTAAAAGTGCAGTACAGGAACTCCGAAATCAAGCAGTTCTCTGCATTGGGTAATGGCCCATTCTATTCCGATCTGTTTTACCGCTTCATTGTTTTTGGCTTTTTCCACTTCATTGATCAGTTCTTCAGGAAGATCGATCTTGAATATCTGTGGCAGAATTTTTAAATGTTTTTTTGTAGCAATGGGTTTAATTCCCGGGATAATCGGTACGGTAATTCCCATTTCTCTGGCTTTGGTCACAAATTCAATAAATCTTTTATTGTCAAAAAACATCTGGGTAACGATATAATCTGCTCCGGCATCTACTTTTTGTTTCAACCATTTCAGATCATAATTCATAGAGGGGGCTTCCATATGTTTTTCAGGGTAACCTGCCACTCCTACACAAAACTTATTGAGTTCATCACAGGCTTTCTCATCATTGTGAAGGTATTTCCCTCTTCCTAAATCATTGATCTGATGGACAAGATCCATGGCGCTGGCATGGCCTCCCGGTGTAGGCTCGAAATATTGATGCCCTTTCATGGCATCACCTCTCAAAGCCATGATGTTATCTATTCCCAGATACATACAGTCTACGAGAAGGTATTCTGTTTCTTCTTTGGTAAAACCTCCGCACAGAAGATGGGGAACGGTATCTACGTTATATTTATGCTGGATCGCAGCACAAATCCCCAAGGTTCCGGGACGCATTCTTGTGATACGGCGTTCCATGAGGCCATTGCCTTTATCAAGATAAATATACTCTTCTCTGGAAGTGGTAACATCAATAAATGGAGGTTTAAACTCCATGAGCGGATCGATGTTGGTGTACAGATCTTCGATTCCAATTCCCTTCTGGGGCGGAACCACTTCCAGGGAGAATAAGGTCTTCCCGTTTGCGTTCTTAATGTGTTCAGTGATCTTCATTTTATAGTTTAGTTATTTTTTGTTGATGGTTGCCAGCTGACGAGCTGTTGGTTCCCGGTAGAATGACCTGAACCAATCTGTCGTCAACTTTTAAGCTAGATTCGGAGATAACCACCTTCTTGCTTCGTCTATGGAACATCCTCTTCTTTTCGCATAATCCTGAAGCTGATCTTCGGTAATTTTTCCAAGACCAAAATATTTGGCATGCGGACTTCCGAAATAATATCCGGAAACGGCTGCTGTAGGAAACATGGCAAGACTTTCGGTGAGGAAAACTCCTGTATTTTCTTCTACTTTTAAAAGATCCCAGATGGTTTTCTTTTCCAGATGATCCGGACAGGCAGGATAACCAGGCGCAGGACGAACTCCTTTATATTTTTCTGCGATCAAATCTTCATTGCTCAGGCTTTCCTGATTGGCATAGCCCCAATATTCTGTTCTTACTTTTTTATGTAAAAATTCCGCGTAGGCTTCTGCGAATCTGTCTGCAAGAGCTTTTACCATGATGGCATTATAGTCGTCGTTGGCTTTTTCATATTCATCCGAAAGTTCATCGGTTCCAAATCCGGTACAGACACAAAAAGCCCCAACATAATCCGTTTTCCCTGAACTCTGTGGTGCTATAAAATCACTTAATGCCAGATATTCTTTCCCTTTAGAGCGTTGTGCCTGTTGTCTTAAGGTTAGAAACCTAGCCTGCTCTTCATTATTTTCATTAAAGATTAAGATATCATCGGTCTCATTTGAATTGGCTTTGAAAATCCCGAAGATGGCTTTTGCCTTGAGTAATTTTTCATCAAGAATTCTCTTTAAAATAACCTGTGCATCTTTAAACAATTCTTTAGCCTGAACGCCCACCACCTCATCTTCGAGAATACCCGGATATTTACCATGAAGATCCCAGCTTCTGAAAAACGGAGACCAGTCGATAAAAGGAAGCAATTCATTCAAATCCTGATCTTCCAGTACGGTTACTCCTAAATTATTCGGTGTAAAGATCTCCTCATTTTCCCAGTCGATACTGAAATGACTTTTTCTGGCTTCTTCAATGGAAACATAATCTTTATCTACCTGTCTGTTCAGGAACTTCTCACGGAAATCAGAGTATTCATCTTTCAGCTCTGATACATATTCTTTGTTTCGGTCTCCAAGCAATGAGCTCACTACATTCACTGCTCTGGAAGCGTCATTCACATGAACAACCGCATTTTTATATTTTAAATCGATTTTCACAGCGGTATGTGCTTTTGAAGTTGTAGCACCACCGATTAATAAAGGAAAATTGAGATTTTGTCTTTCCAATTCGGAAGCGATGTATACCATTTCATCGAGACTTGGTGTGATCAGTCCGCTTAATCCGATCACATCAACCTTATGATCTATAGCAGCCTGAATAATTTTTTCAGCTGGAACCATTACTCCAAGGTCAACGATTTCATAATTATTACAACCCAAAACAACACTCACAATATTTTTACCAATGTCATGAACATCACCTTTTACCGTCGCCATCAGAATTTTTCCGTTGGCTGGTCTTGAACCGTCTTTCTGAGCCTCAATAAAAGGTTGAAGATAGGCTACTGCTTTTTTCATTACCCTTGCAGATTTTACCACCTGTGGAAGGAACATTTTTCCGCTTCCGAAGAGGTCTCCCACAACCCCCATTCCGGTCATCAGGTTAATTTCAATAACATGTAAAGGTTTTTCAGCAATCTGTCTGGCTTCTTCTACATCTTCTTCTATAAAACGGTCGATCCCTTTTACCAGAGAATGGGTAATTCTTTCCTGCAGAGGCCTGGTTCGCCATTCAAGTTCTTCTACGATCTCTTTTTTAACCGATTTATTCTTTTCAGAATAATCCAAAAGTCTTTCTGTAGCATCTTCTCTTTTATCGAGAATGACATCTTCTACAAGCTCTAATAATTCTTTATTAATTTCGTCATAAACTTCCAGCATTGCAGGATTCACGATTCCAATGTTCATTCCTGCCTGAATGGCATGATAAAGAAATACCGAGTGCATTGCTTCTCTCACGGTATCATTTCCACGGAACGAGAACGAGACATTACTTACACCACCACTTACGGAAGCGTAAGGAAGATTCTGTCTAACCCATCTTGTTGCTTCAATGAAGTCGATGGCATTTCTTCTGTGCTCATCCATTCCCGTTGCCACCGGGAAAATATTCAGGTCAAAAATGATATCTTCTGCCGGAAAACCCACCTGGTTAACCAAAATATCATACGACCGTTTTGAAATTTCAAGTCTTCGATCATAATTGTCTGCCTGACCTTCTTCATCGAAAGCCATTACGATCACTGCGGCTCCATATCTTTTGACCGCTTTAGCCTGTTTGATGAATTCTTCTTCACCGCCTTTTAAACTGATAGAATTCACCACACATTTACCTTGTGCGACCTGCAGTCCTGCTTCCAGGATCTCCCATTTGGAAGAGTCTATCATCACCGGAATTCTTGCAATATCCGGTTCTGAGGCTATTAAATTCAGGAATTTGATCATCGACGCTTTTCCGTCGATCAGTCCGTCATCAAAATTGACATCAAGGATCTGTGCACCTCCATCTACCTGATTTCTGGCAATATCAAGTGCTTCAGAGAATTTTTCCTCTTTTATCAGTCTTAAAAACTTTTTGGACCCGGCAACATTAGTCCTTTCACCAACATTGATGAAATTACTTTCCGGTGTTATGATAAGAGGCTCAAGGCCTGATAATCTTAAATATTTCATTAATTTTTTATTCTGCTAAATTATAATAGGCACTGTCCGCATTCGGTCTCTGCAGATCTCTAGCTCTGCCTAAAGTGGTAAACAGCGGAAACTTTTTATAAGCCAGCTTCTATTCTTGTTTTAATTTAAAAACGGCCTGATCAAACAAATTCTTTTGCTTTTCTTGGCGGATATTGCGCCACCAAATCTGAAATTGCTTTTATATGATCCGGCGTCGTACCACAGCATCCGCCAATAATATTGATCAGTTTTTTCTCAACATATTCCTTAATCTGTCTTGCCATATCTTCCGGTGTCTCATCATATTTCCCGAAAGCATTCGGAAGTCCGGCATTCGGATAAGCAGAAATATAAAAGTCAGAATTATGAGCCAAAGTTTCCAGATAAGGGGTAAGCTGATCTGCACCTAAAGCACAGTTAAATCCTACACTCAATAAGTTAAGGTGTGAAACTGATATCAGGAAAGCTTCTGCGGTCTGCCCGCTCAATGTTCTTCCTGAAGCATCAGTAATTGTTCCGGAAACCATGATCGGAATTTTTATATTCCTTTCTTCCTGAAGCTCATCAATGGCAAACAATGCTGCCTTAGCATTCAGGGTGTCAAAAATGGTTTCTACCAAAAGGATATCTGAACCTCCATCCAGCAAAGCTTCACACTGTTGTTTGTATGCTACTCTTAATTCTTCAAAGGTGATGGCTCTGTATCCCGGATCATTAACGTCGGGACTTAAGCTTGCTGTTCTGTTGGTGGGTCCAATGGAACCTGCTACAAATCTTGGTTTATCAGGATTTTGGGCGGTAAATTCATCACAGACTTTTCTGGCAATTTTCGCTGATTCATAATTCAGTTCATAGACCAGCTCTTCCATGTGGTAATCTGCCATGGCAATGGTAGTTCCTGAAAACGTATTGGTTTCAATAATGTCTGCCCCGGCTTCGAGGTACTTTCTATGCACTTCTTCGATGGCCTGAGGCTGGGTCAGAGAAAGCAGGTCATTATTTCCTTTTACGGAATGTTCCCAGTCTTTGAAACGTTCTCCGCGATAATCTTCCTCCTCGAACTTATATCTCTGAAGCATAGTTCCCATAGCGCCGTCCAGAACGAGAATTCTCTTTTCCAGCTGAGCATTAAGAGATAAAAGTTGAGCGTCTTGTCTGCTATTTTTCATGTTCTATTTTCTTATAATGATTGATAAATCCGCTGATAAGCTTTTTACATAAAAGTATTTTTGAGGTTACTTTCTCAAAATCCTTTTTAGAGATTTCGTTCTGACCTAAGGACAAACAAAGCTGTGTTTCAAGTTCGTACAAAGATCCTCCGGCAATATGCAGAAACTGGAGCGGATCTTTTGAAATCCGGGTTCCGCATCCTTCGGCCATATTCAATGGAACTGAAGTCACTGCTCTTCTGATCAGGCTGGTAAAATCAGATAATTCTTTCCTAAGATTCTTTTTGGTGAAACTGTCTAGTAGTACAACCAATTTCCTTCCTTCATTCCAAACCTCCAACTGTGTATAATCTCTGCTCATATGTATCAACTTTCAACGATTAATTCTCAACTAATCTAAAGCCTGCTTCAGGTCAGCAATAATATCATCTATATGTTCCAGACCTACCGAACAACGCACAAGCCCTGCCGTAATTCCGACTTCATTTCTTTCTTCTTCGGTCAGTTTTGAATGCGTGGTTGATGCAGGATGTGTTACGATAGTCCTTGTATCTCCCAAATTGGCAGAAAGCGAACACATTTTTATTCTATCCAGGAAATTTCTTCCGCCTTCTATTCCACCTTTGATTTCAAATGCGACAATATTACCTCCCAATTTCATCTGCTTTTTCGCTACTTCATAACTTGGGTGAGATTTTAAAAATGGATATTTAGTGAGTTCTACATTGGGATGGCTCTCTAAAAACTCTGCGACCTTTAATGCATTCTCACAATGCTTTTCTACACGGATAGCCAATGTCTCCAGGCTTTTCGACAATACCCAGGCATTGAAAGGTGACATTGCAGGTCCGGTATTTCTTGCAAAAAGATAAATCTCCCTGATCAGATCAGCTTTTCCTACGGCTACCCCACCCAATACTCTGCCCTGTCCATCAATAAGTTTCGTTGCAGAATGAACAACAACATCTGCACCATATTTAATAGGCTGTTGAAGATAAGGCGTTGCAAAACAGTTATCTACAATAAAAATAAGATTATGTTTTTTTGCAATTTTTCCAAAAAATTCAAGATCCAGAATTTCAATAGCCGGATTGGTAGGGGTTTCAAGATACAGGATCTTGGTATTGGGCTTAATATATTGTTCAACATTGTTGGCATCTTCCGCTTTGAAATAGGTCGTTTCAATATTCCATTTCGGGAAATACTTCGTAAATAAAGTATGGGTAGATCCGAAAACTGACTGACAGCTTACGATATGGTCTCCCGCATCCAGTAAAGTGGCAAATGTGGAATAAATAGCTGCCATTCCTGTTGCAAATGCATATCCTGCTTCTGCTCCTTCCATTGTAACGATCTTATCTGTGAATTCAGTCACATTGGGATTGGAAAAACGGCTGTAAAGGTTTTTAGATTTTTCTTCAGCAAAGCTCGCTCTCATATCTTCTGCATCCTGAAAAATAAAACTGGACGTAAGATATAGCGGTGTAGAATGTTCATCAAACTGGGTTCTTTCAGTTTGGGTTCTTATGGCGGAGGTTTCAAAATTTTCCATATAGTTTATATAAAATGTACCAATATATCAGTATACCAATCTACCAATGAGATTCTCTATGAGTTTAGAATGACCGTTGTAGTACTATTTATTGGTAAACTGTTACATTGATACATTGTTAAATTATCTTTTATTTAGTTTCACTTACTCTTAAAATATCACCGAAAACACCTCTTGCGGTCACCTGAGCGCCGGCACCGGCTCCCATGATCACAATCGGGTTTTCTCCATAACTTTCTGTATAAATCTCAAAAATGGAATCCGAACCTTTAAGCTGGCCTAAAGCAGAACTTCCCGGTACAGAAACCAATTTTACGTCAAGCTGTCCTTTGTCTTTCTGAAGGTCTCCATGAAGATCTCCTACATAGCGAAGTACATGTCCGGGCTCCTGCCCTCCTTTTATTTTCTGGTATTCTTCATCCAGTTCATCAAGTCTTGAGATAAATTCATTTTTATCTACAGAGAGAAGATTTTCCGGTATTAAATTCTGGATATCAATATCCTGGAATTCATTGATCAGGTCTAACTCTCTAGCAAGGATCAGAAGCTTTCTGGCGACATCATTTCCTGACAGGTCTTCACGAGGATCAGGTTCTGTATATCCTTTTTCCATGGCTTCTCCGATGATGGTTGAAAACTTATCGTTTCTCACAGAGAAATTATTAAAGATATAGCTTAATGAACCGGAGAATACTCCTTTGATCCGGGTGATGTTTTCACCTGAAAGGTGCAATAGTTTTATGGTATCAATTAATGGAAGACCTGCTCCTACATTAGTTTCATAAAGATAACGTCTGTTATTTTTACTCAACGTATATCTTAGTTTACGGTATTCCTCGATGGGAAGTGTATTAAAAATTTTATTGGAAGAAACCAGATCAAAACCGTTTTCAGCAAGGGCATGATAGTTTTTCACAAAATCTTTACTCGCAGTATTATCAACAACGATAAGATTTTCCAGCTGATTTTCTTTTGAGAAGCTGATCAGCTCTTCAACATTGGATGGATGTTGTGCTGTTAAAACCTCATCATTCCAATCTGCATTAAAGCCTTTTTTATTGAAAGCAATTTTTCTTGAATTGGCTACTGCCACTACCTTAAGGTCTATTTTTTTACGTCTTCTGATTTCTTCTGAAGACCGCAATACCTGTTCTATTAAAGTTTTCCCCACGTTTCCATGACCAATAATTGCCAAATGAACGGTTTTAGGTTTATTGAAAATTTCAGATTCAATAACATTCTTCGTTTTTTCATCCTGTGAGGAGGTCACTACAATATTGACTCTGTTTTCTCCTGCAACCTGGTTTAAAAGAAGAGGGAAAACATTATTTCTGGCCAATTCTGCCAAAACTTTATTGAAATCTTCCGCTACAAATCCAAGTACGGAAACATTATTAATGCTATAGATCTGTGAAACCTTTCCTGATTTTCTTTCTGCTTCAAATTCATCAATCAGACAGGCAACCGCTTTTTCTGCATCTGCCTCATTGACCAGAATAGAAAGTCCGTTTTCAATAGCCTGCTGGGAAATTACCCCTACACTGATTCGCGCTAAGGTAAGCGCCTTAAAAATCCTTCCGTCGATCCCGATTTCACCTAAGAAATCTTCTCCTTCAAATTTGATGATTGATCTGTTTTTTAAAAACTTAATCTCTTTCGCATTTTTCATCTGTTTCTAATTTTTTGTTTGTCATTTGTCAGATAAAACTTCGCTTCCGCGCCATTTCATTCTACAAAATATTATTTATGATATTATTTAATTGTTCGTATTCCATTAAGAAGGCATCATGGCCATGAATAGACTGTATCTCATGATAGAAAACATCTTTCTTTTTCGCCTTCAGCTTTTCAAAGCACATTCGAATTTCTGAGGCAGGAAAGAATAAATCTGTATCTACAGCGATCAGGTGCATTCGTGCTCCGATTTTTTCCAGTTGATCTTCGTGGGTATTAATATTCATCAGCAAATGATTCATCAGCTTATAAGACTCTAAACTAAATCTATCGTTTAATGAATTACCGTGATAGACAAGCCAGTCTTCTGACTCTAGCCGCTGATTTCCCTGATGATATCTGTTTTGAAATCTGTCATTTAAAGACTGGGGAGTTCTGTAACACAGCATAGCGTGAATCCTTGCTTTCTGCAGAGGTTCGTCATTTCCGTTCAGCAAAAATTTCTGAACCAGACACTGTGCGTGAAGCCAGTCATGCGTTTTAAAATCGCAGGCAATGGGGATGAATATCTCTGCGAGCTGTGGCTGTCTGGAAAGCATTTCCCAGGCAATTCCTCCTCCGAGAGAGCCTCCAATAATGGCATATATGTTTTTGATATGTAAAGCTTCGAGCCCTTTCAAAAATATTTGAGCAATATCTGAAGGGGTGAAGTCTTCGTATTCGTCAATTAAAAAATGATCATATCCGTTTCCGGGGATATTGAAACAGAGAACTGTGTATTTATTCGTATCGATCACATGATTTTCACCAATCAATTGTTTCCACCATCCTTTTTCTCCGGAGACATTTGAATTTCCGGTTAAAGCATGATTAACCAATATAAGAGGTGCGGTAAACAGGTCTTTCCCGAAGATCTGATAAGTCAACGGGATATGGTATTCCTTTTGGGAATGATTCTGATACGAAAGATGTATATAGTTTAGTTCTGTTTTCAATTCTATTATTATTTTAATACAATTGAAAATGCCACAGGAAATGGCTGAAAAGAACTTCAGTAAGTTATCTGTCCAAAATAAATTGGTAGAACGTAGCACCTTCTTTGCTTGCACAAAGGGTTGCTAAGGTTTCATAGGGTCTAATCCCTCAACCTTTCTTGATAACATTTTCAATATTTGAATGAACGCTCTGCAAAGATAAGTCTTTTCTTTTTAATTTTTCAAAAAAAAATATTTAATATTAAAAAAGCCTGTAATGATAAGTGTTTCAAGGCTATGTTAAGAATTCTTCAGATGAAAGGAATTGGAATTATTTTTCAAAAAAACTACCTTCGTATTGAAAAAAGTGATGAAATATGATTGTTGAAAAAGAAAGATTACAAGATTCCAAATGGAAAAACTGGGGTCCGTACGTAAGCAACCGGCAGTGGGGAAATGTACGTGAAGACTACAGCCCGAACGGAAATGCATGGCATTACGCCAACCATAATAATGCAGAAAGCTACGCCTACAGATGGGGAGAAGAAGGCATCGCCGGAATCTCTGATGTGAAACAGATTTTCTGTTTTGCATTTTCATTCTGGAACAAAAAAGATAAAATAGTCAAGGAACGTTTCTTCGGACTGAGTAATCCTCAGGGAAACCACGGGGAGGATATTAAAGAGATCTTTTATTACCTGGATAATACGCCTACTCATAGTTATATGAAAATGGTATACAAATATCCGATCAATGCATTTCCCTATGATGATCTGGTGGCTGAAAACGGAAGACGAAGCAAAAAGGAACCTGAATACGAGATTTTTGATACGGGAATTTTTGACAATGATGAATATTTTGATATTTTCATTGAATACTGTAAAGCGGATCACAATGATATTCTGGCAAGAGTAACGGTTCATAACAGAAGCAAACAAGATGCTCCTATTGTAATAGCACCGACTGCTTGGTTCAGAAATAACTGGAAATGGGGCTACAATACTTATAAAGGACAGATGAATGCTTCGTTCGACGGATGCATTGATATTAACCATGACAGCATCTCGATCAAAAAAATCTATTCGAGAAATCTGGCAGCGAAAAGTGCGTTTTGTGAAAATGAAACCAATGCCCCTAAATTGTATGGAGCGCCTTATACCGGAAATACGTACTTCAAGGACGGAATTAATGATCATATCGTTTATGGAAGTAATACGGTAAATCCTGAAAAACGAGGAAGTAAAGGTTCTTTTATCATTGATGATTGTATTGAAGCTGGACAATCGAAAACTTTTGATTTCAGGCTATGTCCTGAGGAAATTGACGGTCCTTTTGATCAGTTTGACGAGATCTTTGCCAGAAGAATTGCTGAGACGAACGAGTTTTATCAGGAGATTCAGAGTGAAACGACGAACGAAGATGAAACGAATGTCCAAAGACAGGCTTTTGCAGGACTTTTGTGGAATAAACAGTTCTATCATTACAATGTAGGAAAATGGCTGAAAGGCGATCCAAATCATAATGCTCCGAGAAATTTCAACGACTATGTAAGAAATACGGAATGGAATCACCTTCACAATAAGGATATTATTTCGATGCCTGATAAATGGGAGTATCCATGGTACGCCACCTGGGATCTCGCATTTCACTGCGTTCCTTTTTCTATCATTGATGCTGAATTTGCTAAAGGACAGCTTCTTCTTTTGACCAAGGAATGGTATATGCATCCGAATGGACAGCTTCCTGCTTATGAATGGAATCTGAGCGATGTGAATCCACCTGTACATGCATGGTCCTGTTTCAGGGTTTTTAAGATCGATGAAAAACAAAACGGTAAACCCGATCTTTTATTTCTGGAAAAAGTTTTCCAGAAACTTCTCCTGAATTTTACCTGGTGGGTCAACAGGAAGGACCAGAGCGGAAATAATATTTTTGGTGGTGGTTTCCTGGGACTGGATAATATCGGGGCTTTTGACCGTAATATGGAACTGAAGGACGGACAGCATCTGGAACAGGCGGACGGAACGAGCTGGATGGCGATGTATGCGCTTAATATGATGCGGATAGCGATGGAACTTGCGCAGTATTATCAGGTGTACGAAGATATGGCTATTAAGTTCTTTGAGCATTATCTGTATATCGCGGAAGCAATGGAAAATTTAGGGGATGGCAAAGAAGGCCTATGGAACGAGGAAGACGGCTTTTTCTATGATGTGTTGCAACTGGGTAACGGAGAAAGTGTTTCTTTAAAATTAAGAAGTATTGTGGGGTTGATCCCAATGTTTGCCGTAGAAATCATCGATCATAAATTATTGGATAAGATGCCAAATTTCCAGGCAAGAATGGAATGGGTATTAAAAAATAAACCTGAGCTTACAAAGCTGGTTTCGCACTGGGATGAGGAAGGACAGGGCAGAAAACACCTGATGAGTATCCTGCGTAAGAACAGATTGACCAAGGTTTTAAGGAGAATGCTGGACGAGAAAGAATTTTTAAGTTCCTATGGAATCCGTGCGATGTCAAAAGTCTACGAGGAAAATCCGTTTGTATTTTCAGTTCACGGTACAGAAAATGTGGTCTACTATACTCCTGCCGAAAGCGACAGCCGTATGTTTGGAGGAAACAGCAATTGGCGTGGCCCGATCTGGTTCCCTATCAATTTCCTGATTGTGGAAAGTTTACAGCGTTTTCATTTTTACTATGGCAACAGTTTAAAAGTGGAATTCCCAACGGGAAGTGGTGAAAAGAAAAATCTGGATGAAGTGGCACAGAATATCAGCAAAAGACTCTGCTCTTTATTTTTAAAGGATGAAGACGGACAGCGACCTTTCAACGGCGGAAATGCCAAGTTCAATTATGATGAACATTTTAAGGATTACATTACGTTTTTTGAATATTTTCACGGGGATAATGGCCGCGGTGTAGGAGCTTCCCATCAGACCGGATGGACAGCAACGGTAGCCAAGCTTATGAAACCCAGATTAACGGTATAAAATAAGAGGCCGGCCCAAATGGGCCGGCCTCTTATTATCAATTCAAAAGATTAAATTTTCTCGCCGTTGACAAGAACTTCATATCCAATCTCTACATTCGGCTCTAAAGTTTTTGATACGGAACAGTATTTTTCAAAAGACAGCTCTGCTGCTTTCAGTGCTTTTTTAGGATCTATATTTCCTTCGAGAAGAAATCTTACTTTAACGGATTTAAAAGGTTTTGCATCGTCTACAGGAACTCTTTCTCCTTCTACTTCAGCTTTAAAACCTGTAATTTCCTGACGCTGTTTTTTCAGGATAGCGACTACATCTATCCCACTGCAACCTGCAACGGCCATCAGTACACTTTCCATTGGAGAAACGCCTTTAGCTCCCGGCTGTGAGGTATTATCCAAAAGGATTGAATTTCCCTGGGAATTGGTACATTCAAATAAAAAATCGTCGTTGATTCTGTTTAGGGTTATTTTCATTTCAAATTTTATTGTAAGATTTTTGGGCTCCATTCAGAATTTCAGAAGCCATTGGATTTATTATGAATGCAAAATTATAAAATTCCTCTCGCTTTTATCTCAAGATATTTATTGATAACGTCAATATTTAAATTCTCAGGCAAAGTATACACCGTGTAGATCCCATACTTTCTAAGTTCCTGGATAATGAGTTTCTTTTCAAATTCAAACTTTTCTGCAACAATTTCATCATAAATTTCCTGCATATTCTCCGGGTTTTTATGAATCAGGGTCTGCAGTTCTGAGTTTTTGAAAAAGATAACGACCAAAAGATGATTTTTGGCAATCCCCCGAAGATATTTCAGCTGCCGGTTTAAACCGTCCAATGTTTCAAAATTGGTAAAAAGCAAGACAAGACTCCTTTGGTTCAGAGAATATTTCACATCCTGATAAAGGCGGTTAAAATCACTTTCAAAAAAGTCTGTTTTAATATTATAGAGAGCTTCCGAGATCTTTCTCAGCTGTCCTGATTTATTTTCAGCAGCGATTTTATTTTCAGTCTTTTTAGAAAAAGTCATCATTCCTGCACGATCCCCTTTCTTCAGGATAATATGGGACAGGGCCATTGCGGCATTGATGGAATAATCAAGCAGACTCAACCCATTGAAAGGCATTTTCATGGTCCTTCCTTTATCGATCAGAATAAAGATACGTTGTGATTTTTCATCCTGAAACTGATTCACCATTAATCGGTTGGTTTTAGAGGTAGCTTTCCAGTTGATGGTTCTGATATCATCTCCAGGAACATATTCTTTGATTTGTTCAAATTCCATGGTATGTCCCAGTTTTCTGATTTTTTTGATTCCACCGAGCATAAATTCACTCTGCAGTGCCATCAATTCATATTTTCTAAGATGTACGAAGGATGGATACGCGGGCAGCATAACGTCTTTCTGGAAATTAAATCTTCTGGATACAAATCCCAGTGGTGAGGATGCATATACATTAAGGTTTCCAAAGCTGTACTCTCCTCTTTCTTTGGGCTCAAGGCTGTATTGGAAATAGGTATTTCTACCGGATTCAATATCTTTTGTAATTAAAAAATCTCTCTTTTGGAACTGGAACGGAATTTCATCAATAATCCTGGTACTAATCTTAAAGCTATAATTGTTTTTAATATCGATTTTTACAAAATTTTCATCTCCATTGGACAGTTTTTCCGGCAGTATTCTTTGGGCAAGCAGTGCATTCTTTTGATTAAACAATAAAAGATAATCTACCATGGCAGCAAGAAAACAGATCAGCAAAAGCAGGTGAGCCGCCCACATCAGAACCGGAAAGAAAAATGCAAGGACGTACACAATCCCCACTCCTATGAGCGAAAAGAAAAATCGTGTATTGATGTATAGGTTTTTCATTTTTTTAGGTAATAAATTGACGGCAGCAGTTTGCAGGTGCTATGTTAAACTGATTGTAGGGAGTTTATTAAACCATTCAGCATTTTTGAAATTTCTATGATTGCATTATTTAATTTTTGATAATTGTCCTCATTTTCATCTTTCGGAAAAGATCCTGTACTTTTATAAATATCTGTAACAAAATCTACCGATTTCGGCCAAACCAGAAGTTCCTTAAAATTTGCTATATAGATACACTTTAGTTAAACTAACTGAAGAACATGGTACGACAAACAACTATCAACTGCAACCTGATATCTAATATCTGCAGCCTATCTAGGAATCTCTATTCCCTCTAAGATCTGACGTATAATTTCATCGGCAGTCAAGCCTTCCATTTCTCTTTCGGGAGAAACGATTACTCTGTGTCTTAATACAGCATAGCTCGCTTCTTTAATATCTTCGGGTGTTACAAAGTCTCTTCCCCTCATCGCCGCAAAAGCTTTAGACGCTGTAAGAAGTGCCAATGATGCTCTTGGAGAAGCTCCGAGATATAAAAATTGGTTTTCTCTGGTATTGACTATAATTTTGGCGATATATTCCATGAGCTGAGCCTCTACAACAATTTCTTTTACCAGATTCTGATAACTTTTCAATTGTCCGGCCGTAATAACACGATGTACGCCCTCTGTCTTATCTTCTTTCCGGCTTTCGTGCTGGTTTCTGATAATCGCAACTTCTTGTTCAAGATTCGGATAGCCTACATTGATTTTGAATAGAAAACGGTCCAGCTGTGCTTCAGGCAGTCTGTAAGTTCCTTCATGCTCTATCGGGTTTTGGGTAGCTACAACCAGGAAGGGTTCGTCCATAATATAACGGACTCCATCCATGGTGATCTGCCTTTCTTCCATCACCTCAAACAAAGCCGCCTGAGTTTTGGCAGGAGATCTGTTGATCTCATCAATTAATATAAAGCTTGAAAATATAGGTCCTTTTTTAAATTCAAATTCAGAGTTTTTCACATTGAAAACAGAGGTTCCCAAAATATCTGAAGGCATAAGGTCCGGTGTAAACTGAATCCTACTGAAACCAACATCAATGGTCTTTGCCAAAAGTTTAGCCGTGATGGTTTTAGCCACACCCGGAACACCCTCGATCAGGACATGCCCGTTTGACAGAAGGGCTGCAATAAGATGTTCTATCATGCTTTCCTGTCCGACAATTACTTTGGCTATTTCAGTTTTTACTTTTTCTAAACTGGTACGGAGCTCGATCATATCAATCCTGGACTGAAACTGATCTTCACTTTTATTGAGATTGATAGAACTTTGAGGTTCTACATTTTGATTTTCATGGTTTTCCATACTTTTATATCTGTGGTTTTAGTCAATCGTACTTTATCCGATTTTTGGTAAATCGTCCTTTCGGGACTCTAACTTATTTTTAATAATGTAACAATAAAACAGTCTAGCAGTTTACCAATAACCATTGTTACATTGTTACATTGTTACATTGTTACATTGTTACATTGTTACATTGTTACATTGTTACATTGTTACCCTACTCAATTATTTCAAAATCTCATCAAGAAGCTTATTCAATCTTGTGAGGTCTTCTTTCATCA
This sequence comes from Chryseobacterium carnipullorum, assembly GCF_003815695.1. Classification (NCBI taxonomy): domain Bacteria; kingdom Pseudomonadati; phylum Bacteroidota; class Flavobacteriia; order Flavobacteriales; family Weeksellaceae; genus Chryseobacterium; species Chryseobacterium carnipullorum. The sequence goes on from NZ_CP033920.1 coordinate 760,240, forward strand.
CGTGGGCATAGGGATCCTGTCCTTTTCTGATCAGAACTATAGCTTCATTGATCATTTCAATATTTTTTCCTGTCTTTAGCTGAAGTTTTTTAGCAAATTCAGCATCGAGATTTTGAGTATCGATCAAAAGATCCATTCTTACTTTATTCAGGAAATATTGGGCTTTTTTGGCCATCATATCATGAAAATCTCCTTCCTGAAGATAAAGATTTCCTATACTTTTCACAAAATCTACCGAGGTATTTCTCAGTGGCTCTAAAACAGGAACTATACGCTGTTTTCTTTTAGCATTAAAAAAAATAAACAATATAAGACCTCCTAAAAACAACCACCAGGCATATTTCAGTGCCGGATTGGAGAGGACAAATCTCATAAAGAAGCGCGAAACTTTGGTGTCATTTTCTACAAACCAGATTGTTTCTCTATCCTGAAGATAGGAAAAAACATCCTGTGCATATTTGATATTGCCGGGTTTGAGGAGGTAATAGTTGGTAAGAAAAAGAGGTTCACTATGGGCATAGATCGTCCCTTTTCCAAATCGAATCTTGATAAAATTAGCCTGATCTGAATTATTTTTCTCTACTGTTTTCCCCAATACTTCCACATTAGGCTTAATGTATGAAAATCCTCTGCCTGAAGGAAATTTATCTAATTTAATAAAATCATTCTGATATTTTTTATCGGTCAGTTTTAGTACATTTTCCTCCTCAAAAGAAATATCAGAGCTATGGTAGCCAATACTGTCTGAAATATCTTTAGGAGCATGGCTTACCAAAATCATGGCATCTGAACCGTTTGACACCTCATCCAGAATTTTCTTCCAGGATTCTTTGTCCAGCTCTTTTTCAATGACGATGATATTGTGTACTTCCTTTTTGTGCTGAGTGTAATAGTCGTAAGGGGTCTGTTCTATTTTTTTCAGATTATTTTTAAACAGATCTTTCGCTTCATTATTAAACACAAACAGACCGAAAGGAGACTTTTCATGAATATTAAAATTCTTCCGCCAGTTTGTTGTTTCTTTTTTATTGACTTCAAGCAACGCCAGAATAACCATCACAACGATGAATATCACAGCATATATTTTGAAGGTTTTTTTCATGGTAAATGGTTTAATTACAGTTTAAATGACTGATACTGATTTTTAAATTTCTGATAACCCTGTTCGTCAATACTGAACTCGCCGTACCAAACATAGTCGAAAATATAGGAAAGTCGCGCAAATTCTTCCTTAAGGCCTAAGTCTTTCAATTCTGCAGCATAGTCTTTATTTGTTTTCTCAGGATTCCAGTTGATCTGTTTTTTATCACTTAGTTTTTTAAGGATAAAGAGGAACTGGTAGCGCACGGCTGAACGGTAATCTCCTTCTCGCTCAAATTTCGCAATGCTTTCAGGAAAATTGATCTCATGGATATTTTCATGAAGCTCTTCCGCATTGATATTTATTTTTTTATTTTTCTTTCCGAAGAAGAGATTTCCGTCTTTGCCCATTAGATATTTAGTAATAAAATAAAGAAGAAATCCTACCAGAATAATGGCAAACAAGCGGATAAGGACCGTTGTAATTTTGGCCGAATTGGTAAAGACTGTTTCCCCAAAAATACTCTGAAGGATCTTGTCTATTCTCCTAATTAATTTCTGCAAGAAAGATTCTCTCGGCTTGGATACCGAATAATCAAATTCGTTTCCTTTATACCTGGACTTAATATTTTCTTTGAACTTTTTAGGATAGGCTGTATTTTCTGAAACAGGTTGCAGAATCAGTACAGAATCTGCACGGAGCATATTCCGGTAATGTCCGGTCCCCAAAGAATCTACAATATAATCTTCTACTGTACCATCTCCATCGTTATCCTGTGCACGAACAGGACCAATGGAGAAAAAGATCAACAGAAAAAGAAGTAATTTATTCATTGATACCGATAGTTTCTATTTCTTCAAGTTCAGCTTTCTGATGAAGATCTGTTCTGCTGTCGTAATACATCAGACCTGCATTGATAAACATAAGATTGGAAAGGAATAAAGATGCTAGCATTGAAATCCCATAGAATACAAAGAAAATAATTCCTGCAGTTCCGGCAAAAGGATTCTCTTCAAAATTTCCGTCAGGCGTTGAAGTAAGGACCGATCCGTACACAAAAACCATTGGAACCATTGTAAATACCAAACTCACCACATATAAAATAACAAACATGATGATGGATGCTCCCCAGTATTTCCAGTACGGAGATTTTTCATTTCCGTTCGGGTAAGAAAACTGGGATCTTATGGAATAACTCAGGCTTTCCATAAAGCCTCTTTTGGCATTAAAATAATCGTACATCAAAAATGCAGAAACATTAAATGCTGTAGGGTATACAAGCAGTATCAGGAAAAAACCGATAATGATCAGCAGCAGTACATAAGAAAATCCTACGATGATCATGGTCACCGGAAATACAATAAACAGCATTCCGATACCCATCTTAAAAATTCTTCCAGCATTTCTTTTAAAATCTCCTAAGATTTCATCTGTCTTGATCTTTTGAGCACCTTCAGCGATCCTTTTCATATAAAAAACAGGATACAGATAATTGACGATTGCCAGAAGGATAAAAAGGACAAAAACCAAAATTCCCGCTACAATGAGCATTCCTGAGTTATCTTCAAAATATCTTTCAAAATAGTAGCTTTCCCCGCTCATATTGGAGCCGACAAGCTGTCCGAAGATCTCTTTAAATCCAAAGATCACAACGGCAATTGTTAAGATTAATAGTAATCCGTTGATCAGAATATAATTTTTAAAATAGTTTTTCCCGTAAAGTTTAAAAAAATTAAAACTATCAGTGATGAAAGCTCCAAATTCTCTTTTTTTATAAAACTGCATCATGGTTGTGATTATTCGTTTTTTTATGAACCACTGAAGGATAAATGAAATAATAAAATCCTATAATGGTCAGTGAACTGATGATTATCGCTAAGTTGACTACCAGTGGCATTCTCAAAGCATGTCTTGTTACATAACCTTCAATAATTCCGGCACAAATGGTAAAAGGAATGGTGCTGAGAAAGATTTTAAAAGAATCTTTAAAACCCGTTTTAAAAGAATTAAATCTTGAAAATGTTCTCGGAAACAGAATACTCGCTCCCAGAATAAGTCCACACATAGCCTCCACAACCATTGCAAAGATCTCAAAAACACCATGAAGCCAGATTCCTCTTGCACTGTCTTTCAAGGCTCCATAATCATAGAAAAAATATTGGAAAGAACCTAGCATAACGCTGTTGGAAAGAAGGGCAAATAAAGTTCCCACCCCTGCCGTAATTCCATAAATATACAGTTTGGCTCCTACTCCGATATTATTAAAAATGATCCCTATGGTACTGCCCCAGGTAGATCCACTCTGGTAAACACCAACTGCATTTCCTTTTTTAATATTTTCTATCGTTTCATTAACATAATTTTCTCCCAGAATGATATTCGCAAAGTCTTTATCATAAGCTCCCGATAGCACTCCTATTGAAGTAAAAAAGATGAAAAACAGAAACGCATACATAAGATATCTCCTGTACTGATAGACCAGCAGGGGAACTTCCGTTTTAAAGAAGTAGATCAGCCTGTTCTCCTCTACTCTTTTGGTCTTATAAATCTTCTGAAATATCTGCGAAGACAAATGATTCAGGTATACCGTGGTATTGCTTTTGGGATAATAGGTCTGCGCAAATGAAAGGTCATTGATCAGGTTGATATACAAAGAAGTCAGGTCATCAGGATTTTTTTTTACTTTCCCTTGAATAACCTGTTCAATTCCCAACCATTTTTCTTTATTTTGTTTAATGAAATAAACTTCTCTCATAATTGTAAGGCTAAAATAATAAAAATTATGTCTCAAATTGCGATAAATACCTCACAAAATGTAAATATTAACTTTAATATTGCGAGTGTCGGGGAAAGAATGCTTGCCTTCATTATCGATCTTTTGATAAAGGTCGCTTATGTTCTCATTGTTTTCTATCTTTTCTTTAACATTTTTGATCTTGGGTATTTATTGACCGGACTTGATCAATGGTCTATTATGGCTGTTTACATAGTTCTTACATTCCCTGTTTATATTTATCCCGTAGTTCTGGAAAGTTTGATGGAAGGACAGACTCCCGGGAAAAAGCTCATGAAAATCCGGGTTGTAAAAATTGACGGTTACCAAGCCAGTTTCGGAGATTATCTGATCCGATGGATGTTCAGGCTCATTGACACTTCGGCAGCCGGCGTCGTAGGTATTATTTCTATGATTGTTTCTAAAAATAACCAACGTCTAGGAGACATCGCTTCGGGTACAGCTGTAATTTCGCTAAAAAATAATATCAATATTTCTCATACCATTCTGGAAAATATCAATAATGACTATGTTCCCTCCTTTCCACAGGTCATTGCTTTAAGCGATAATGATATGAGGATCATCAAAGATAATTATACCAAAGCCCTTAAAGTAGACGACAGACAAATCATCAGCAAACTTTCCGATAAGATTAAAAGTATTTTAAAACTGGATATTGATCCAAAGAAAATGACGGAGAGACAGTTTATCAATGTGGTGATTAAGGACTATAACTATTATACGGGGAAGGATAATTAATGTGAATGGTCAATTTTGCTTCGCAAGGGAATGATCAATTTATCCAATAAAGGATAATCATTCCACAATTAATATTTTTAAAGTTGAATATGAAGAAAATTCACTATTCACTTATTACGCTCATACAATTACTCATCGGTGCAATTTTTGTATGTTTAATCGCAAATCTTTGAATTATGAAATTTGAAAACAACAAATCAGGAAATGGTGGTTTCATTACTCTGAACAACGAAATAAAAGAAGTGGGAAGATTAACGTATACTATTTTTCCTGAAGAAGATAAATTTATTATTTCTTTTGTACTGGTTCATCCTGAATTTGAAGGCCGGGGAATGGGGAAATATTTGGTTGAGGAAGCCATAAAATTTGCCAGAGAAAATAACTGGAAGGTATATCCTCACTGTTCTTACGCACGAGCTGTTATGACCAGAATGAGTGATGTAGATGATGTATTTCTAAAGAACTAAGACTTCATTCACCAGAATTTCTTCAATATCGTCCGGATAATCTACTTTTAAGTGATGATCTGAAGCTACCCATTCCATAATTTCCTGAGGTTTTAATACTTTAGAATTTGGAATTCCCATGAGATCTAAAGCACACGCATTGCATTCCTGTTCATATTGATTGTGAATGGGAATGACAAATAGCTTTTTATCCATAAACAATGCTTCTGCCGGTGTTTCAAAACCTGCATTGCATAATATACCGTCACAACTTTCAAAGTACTTCAGGTATTGAATCTCATCGATTGGAAAAACTTCTACATTTTTTATTTTAAGCTGTACTTTACTGTACTTCGAAAATACTTTCCATTGAACAGGTATCTGTTTCAAGACTTTGAGGATATTCTCATCTGCAAAACTTGGAAGATAAACGAGATAATATCCCTTTTTATCCGGATTAAGGTTTCTGATTTTCCTTCTGATCACGGGTTTCTTAATCTGCGGATGATAATTTTCAAAGTGAAAACCAATCTTTCTTTCGCTGGGAACATAGTATTTAAGAATCAGTTCCCCTAAAAAGTCTTTCTTTTCCGGTTTGGGGGTTTCAGCAAAACTCATGGAAGCCTGATGGCTCAGCTCGATCATGGGAAGTTTTTTCAACTTACCAGCCCATCCAGTTAAAGGTTCATAATCATTAATGATGAGATCGTATTTTGAAAGTTCGAGTTGTCTGACTGTTTTTACAGCTTCCAGAAATTTATTTTCAGTAAACGTTTTTCGGTAGGATAAACCGCCCGTTTTGTTGTAAAGAAGAGAAATGCCTCTATGTTGGAAATTAATGTCAAAATCAGCCTTTAATTGTGACTGATGACCACTGATCAAGGTATCCACTGAAGCATATTTTTTGAGAATAGGAATAATCTCCTGTGCTCTGGCCACATGTCCGTTTCCAGTTCCTTGAAATGCGTATAAAACTTTCATTTAAGAAAAATTAGTGACTATTTTCAGAAGTTCAGAATTGTCCATGTCCTGGATCTCTTCTACTTCGTCGTCTTTAAGCAAATCTTTGTGATCGTCATAATAGAATATTTTCCATTCTTTATCATGATATTCCAACGCTGAAAGGTTTTCAATCCAGTCTCCGGAATTCAGATAAGTACAGGCGCCTTTTTTGGTAATGACCTCACGGATCTGAGGCTGGTGGATATGGCCGCAAACTACGTAATCATAATGATTATCTATCGCTAGTTCAGAAGCAGTCAGTTCAAAATCCCCGATATACTTCACTGCTTTCTTTACATTGTTTTTGATCTTCTTAGAAAATGAATATTTTTCTTTTCCCATTTTCTCCAGAAACCAATTGACAACGTTATTGATGACAATCAAAAGATCATATCCTTTTCCGCCCAACTTAGCGATCCATTTTGAATGCTGAACAGAAGCATCGAAAACATCTCCGTGAAATATCCACGTTTTCTTTTGATCGATATCAAGACAGATTTTATTGCAAACTTTAAGTTTTCCTAATTCAAAATCTGTAAACTTACGGAACATTTCATCATGGTTTCCAGTAATATAGTAAACCTGTGTATTTTTGGTGGCTAATGAAAGGATCTTTTTGATCACTTTCAAATGAGGTTTAGGGAAGTAAGACTTTTTAAACTGCCAGATATCAATAATATCACCGTTCAAAACTAATGTTTTTGGCTGGATAGAATTGAGATACCTTAACAGCTCTTTAGCCTTACATCCATAAGTTCCCAGATGAACATCCGATATGACAACTAACTCAACGTTTCTTTTCATAGTTTTATACAAAGAAACTAATTGAAAGTTAACTGTATATGAATGCTTTATTATTTTTACAGCGAGTTCATCAATTCTTCTGTGATCTCCATATTATGATAAACGTTCTGTACATCATCATCATCTTCAAAACGTTCCAGCATTTTCATATTAGCTTTGAACTGGTCGCCATTTACTTCTTTGATATTATTTGGAATTCTCTGAAGTTCTGCGCTTTTTGCTTCTATTTTTAACTCATCTAATTTGTGTGACAATGAACCAAAGTCTTCGAAAGCTGTTGTAATCATTACTTCCTCTTCATCTTTTTCCACATCTTCTGCACCTCCGTCAATCATTTCCATTTCAAAATCATCCCAATCCATTTTGATTTGAGATAAATCTAAGGTAAAAATTCCTTTTCTGTCGAAGATAAATGCAAGTTCTCCATTTTTACCCAAGTTACCGTCAAATTTATTGAAGATCGCTCTTACGTTAGCTACAGTTCTTGTTGGGTTATTGGTTGTACATTCTACGAAGAATGCTACACCACCCTGGCCATATCCTTCATAGGTAATTTCTTCATAGTTTTCTGCATCAGCTCCACCTGCTTTTTTGATGGCTCTTTCTACATTATCCTTAGGCATATTGGCACCCTTAGCATTCTGGATACATCTTCTTAAAGCCGGATTGGCCTCAGGATCTGTTCCTCCGGCTTTTACTGCCAGTGCAATGTCTTTACCGATTTTAGAGAAAGTTTTGGCCATTTTATCCCATCTGGCCATTTTAGAAGCTTTTCTATATTCAAATGCTCTTCCCATTTTAGATTTTTAAATTTTCAACAAAATTAACTAAAAGTCAACAAAAAAAAAATACCCCCAAAAAATTGGAGGTATTTATTATTTAGAAAAATTAATTATTTTTTCTTTTTAGCAGCAGCTTTTTTCTTAGCTGGAGCTTTTTTAGCTTTCTTCACTACAGTTTTCTTCTCTACAACGTCTAGATCAGATTTCTGAAGTGCATCCCAAGCAGCACCATTAACAGCTTCAACAACTACTTTTCTGTCAACCATTCTTTCTGCATCAGAAGCTTTCTCAGAGATAGTAGCATCTCTTTCTCCAACTCCTACAGATTTCAATTGGTTTGCATTAACACCTCTAGCTTCTAGAGCACCTACCACTGAAGCAGCTCTTTGTCTAGAAAGTTTCAAGTTGTAAGCATCAGCACCTTTCTTATCTGTGTGACCAGTTACTAAGAAAGTACCATCAGAAGATTGCTTAATAATTTTAGCAGCTTCATCTAACTTAGTGCTAGATTCAGGTCTGATTGTAGCTTTGTTAAAGTCAAACAAGATACCTTTAAGAGCACCAGTAGCTTCAACACCGATTACTTCTTTTGGCTTAGGACATCCGTTGTATTCTGGAAGACCTGGAACTGTAGGACAAGCGTCATCTTTATCTAAGATTCCGTCACCGTCTGTATCTGGCCAAGGACAACCGTTGTTTTCTGCAGGACCTGCAACTGTAGGACAAGCATCATCTTTATCGATAACACCATCACCATCTGTATCTGGCCAAGGACAACCGTTGTTTTCAACTGGACCAGCTACTTCTGGACATTGATCGTCTTTATCTGGAACTCCGTCACCGTCAGTATCAGGACATCCCTGGAATTCTGGTAGACCCGGAGTATCTGGACAAAGGTCATCTTTATCTAGGATACCATCCTTATCTCTATCTCTGTTACCGAATCTGAATAAGATCGATGCAGAAGCTTGCCAGAAGTTAGCAACATTTGATTTATCACCTGGAGTTGATACATAGTCACCCTGAACACCAAGACCGAAGTTCTTAGTTACCCAGAAGTTAGCACCAGCACCTGTAGAAACTGTAAAGTGATTAGCTTTACCATTTTCATTACCACCGTCTCCGTTATAAACTGTATCTCCTCTGAAATCAGTTCTTGGGAAAGTAAGTGCAGTATAATCATGTCTCAAGTAGTTAGCACCAACTCTTAAATATGGATCGAACCAAGATTCTTCATTCCATAAAAGACCAGCTGCTTTAGCTTGGAAACCAAGACCTGTCATTAGGAAAAATTCTTTCCCCATGTTAAATCTCTGATTGTCAACATTACCTACGGAAGTCTGCCAGTCGATAACTAAACCTTTACCGATGTTTCTAGCAACTGTTAATTTAGATAATGGAGGTGTAATAGAGAAGTTGTTCACATTGAACATTGTCTTCGTTAAATTATTAGCAGAGAACGTATTACTAAAGTTGTTACTCTGTGCCTTGTGGTTTTCCGCGTGAGCACCAACCCCGATTAACCACGGATTGTTGGTAGTCTGAGCGAACACAGTAGAAGCAACCGTAAGCGCCAATGCTGAAATTCCTAATTTTAGATTTTTCATAGAATTAAATGATTAAATAATTGATAATGCAAAATAAATATAATTTTTCTTTAAAAACAAAGTTTTTTGAATGATTTTTAACTTTTCTTTAATATTCTATCCAGGTTACGTTTATTTTCTCTATCTTTTATCGCTTCCCTTTTATCAAAGAGTTTTTTCCCTCTGGCAAGGGATATCAGCACTTTTGCTTTACCCTTGTCTGTGATATATAATTTAAGAGGTATAATTGTGTTACCAGCATCCTTTAACTTTTTTTCAAGTTTTACTAATTCTTTTTTGTGCAACAGCAATTTCCGTTCCCTTTTTGTTTTGTGATTGTAAAAAGTTCCTAATTTATACTCATCAATCATCATATTAATAATGTATAACTCCCCATCAATAAACTGACAGAAGGATTCTGTGATGGAGGCTTTAGATGACCGTAAAGATTTTATTTCAGTTCCCGTTAAAACCATCCCCGCTTCAAATTCTTCAAGGATTTCATATTCAAAACGGGCTTTTCTATTTAATATACTGACTGTTTTTTCGATTTTCATTTTAAAAATGCGTGTAATTATATTTAATTGGGCTCACCCAATCCTTCATTGAGTTGTCCATTCAGGACTCCATCTATTTATTTCATCAATGAAATATAGAAAAAATACCTCATATTTAAAAACTTGACTTTTACATTATTACGAAATACCCAAATTCTTTTCGTAATTTTGCGCCAAATTTACAAAACTATATGTTAACAGTATCTAACTTATCTTTACAATTCGGGAAAAGAGTTCTTTTTGACGAGGTAAATATTATGTTTACCAAAGGAAACTGCTACGGGATTATCGGAGCAAACGGTGCGGGGAAATCTACATTCCTTAAAATACTAACGGGAAAGCAGGATCCGACTACAGGGCATGTATCTTTGGAACCAGGAAAAAGGATGTCAGTTTTGGAGCAGGATCACTTTGCGTATGATCAATTTACTGTTCTTGAAACTGTATTGAGAGGAAATAAAAAATTATTTGAAATAAAGGAGGAAATGGATGCGCTTTATGCGAAAGAAGATTTCTCTGATGAAGATGGTATAAAAGCAGGGGAACTGGGTGTTATTTATGACGAAATGGGAGGATGGAACTCAGAATCTGATGCACAAACGATGCTTTCTAACGTTGGTATCAAAGATGGTATGCACTGGCAGATGATGAGTGAGCTTGAAAACCAGGACAAAGTAAAAGTTCTATTGGCACAGGCTTTATTTGGAAATCCTGATGTATTGATTCTGGATGAGCCTACGAATGACCTTGACATCGATACGATTGCCTGGCTGGAAAACTTCCTTGCAGATTATGAAAATACAGTCATTGTAGTTTCTCACGACCGTCACTTCCTGGATACCGTTTGTACACACATCGGAGATTTGGATTATGCGAAACTTAACCTTTATACAGGTAACTATACTTTCTGGTATCAGGCTTCTCAGCTGGCCACAAGACAAAGAGCTCAGGCTAATAAAAAAGCAGAAGAAAAGAAGAAAGAACTTCAGGACTTCATCGCTAGATTCAGCTCCAACGTTGCCAAAGCAAAACAGGCTACTGCGAGAAAGAAAATGATCGATAAATTGAACATCGATGATATCAAGCCTTCGTCAAGAAGATACCCTGCTATCATTTTCGAAATGGAAAGAGAAGCTGGAGATCAGATCTTAGATGTAAAAGGTCTTGAAAAAACCAAAGACGGAGAACTATTATTCTCAAACATTGACTTAAACCTTAAGAAAGGAGATAAAGTTGCTGTTCTTTCTAAAAACTCATTGGCTATCACTGAATTTTTCGAAATTCTTGCAGGAAATGTTCAGGCAGATAAGGGAACAGTGGCTTGGGGAGTTACCACCAACCAATCTCACATGCCTTTGGATAACACCAGTTTCTTCCAGGAAGATTTAAGCCTAGTAGACTGGTTGAGACAATTCACTAAAAACGATGAAGAGCGCCACGAGGAATTTGTAAGAGGATTCTTGGGAAGAATGCTTTTCTCTGGTGATGAAGCTTTAAAATCTTGTAAAGTGCTTTCGGGAGGTGAAAAAATGAGATGTATGTTCAGCAGAATGATGCTTCAGAAAGCAAACATTCTATTATTAGATGAGCCAACCAACCACCTAGATCTTGAAAGTATCACGACTTTGAACAACTCATTGTCAAACTTCAAAGGAAATCTTTTGCTTTCGTCTCATGACCACGAAATGCTTCAGACGGTCTGTAACAGAATCATCGAGCTTACTCCTTCAGGAATTATTGACAGAGAAATGACTTACGATGAATATCTTGCCGATAAAAAAGTTAAAGAACTGAGAGAAAAAATGTATTCTTAATTGACTGAGATATCATTATAATTCACGATAAAAAAATTCCTCAAAGTTAACTTTGAGGAATTTTTGTTTTAAATAAGATTCAATTTATTTTGTAAGCTTAGTCGTTGGAATAGCAATCGTTCCCGGATCTTTCCATAAACCATCTTTTTCAGCTCTTTTCTTAATAGCCTGTGCTCTTTTTTCACTGTCAGGGTGAGAGTTGAACATTTTTTGAAAACCTGTCTGTGTACTTCCTTCCGAAAGCAATGCCAATTTTTTGAATGCAGAATAAGCTCCTACTACATTATAATTATTAGCTTTCATAAAGTCGTAAGAATAAGTATCCGCTTCAGACTCCTGCTTTTTGCTGTGGGAAGCATCCAGAAATTCATTGGCCATTTTTCCTACCTGACTATCATTTAACGCCGCTACGGTACCTGATGCAGATGATGCCGCATCCAGCGCCGCTGCTTTTAAGTAAGCAGATTTAATCGCATCTTTAGTATCCTGATTTTTCACGTGACCGATCTCATGTCCAATTACTGCCAATAGCTCATCGTCCGTCATGATATCCATTAATGAAGAAAATACACGAACACTTCCGTCTGCGCAAGCAAAAGCATTGATATCTTTTACTTTGTAGACTTTATAGTTTAAAGCAAGTCCGTCCTGAGATTTGTGTTTTGCAAAAAGTTTGTTCAATCTGACAGTATAAGGATCTTTGGGACCTGCCACCTGATTGTTTTTGTCCATCCAGTCAACAAATTCTTTTGAAAGCTTCACTGCATCTTCATTGGTAAAAGTAAAGGCTTTTGCTCCTTTCGAAACAACACCAACCGCTTTTCCAAGATTGATTTTCTGTGCCGTTACAGCATTCATTGCCCCTAAGAATAAAAGGCAGATCGTTATTTTTTTCATAATCATTTTTAATTTGGACCGCGAAGATAGATATTTTTTTTTAACATTCACGGAGTCAAGTTCATCCTTAACTATTTCAAAATGCTGTTTTTTTTCCTTATTTTTGTGAAATGAGTCAGAAATGGATTTACAAGCCCGAACCCGATGAGGAAGTTGTGGACAGATTAAGTTCGTCACTTGGTTTTGGTACTTTTGAATCTAAACTCCTCGTTTTAAGGGGAATTGACAATTATCAAAAGGCCAGAGAATTCTTCAAACCCAACCTTAACGATATTCACAGTCCATTTTTAATGGCAGATATGCAGAAAGCTGTAGAGCGTATTGCCACTGCAATTGAAAATGGTGAAAAAATACTGGTATACGGAGATTACGATGTAGACGGAACTACAGCTGTAGCTCTGATGTACCTTTACCTCAGCAAAATTGTTGAGAAAAAATATTTAGATTATTATATCCCTGACAGGAATTCTGAAGGATATGGAATTTCTACCGAAGGAATTGATTTTGCCAAAGAAAATGGTTTTTCACTGATCATCGCTTTAGATTGTGGTATCAAAGCTATTGACATGGTACAATATGCACAGGATAAGGGTATTGATTTTATCATCTGTGATCACCACCTTCCGGGTGAAGAGATTCCTAATGCAGCCGCTGTTTTGGATCCGAAAAGAGTAGACTGCAGATATCCATTTAAAGAACTTTCAGGATGTGGTGTAGGCTTTAAGCTTTGTCAGGGCCTGAATACGATCTATAAAATTCCGGAAGCTGAATTATTTGAGCTTACCGACCTTCTGGCGATTTCTATTGCAGCGGATATTGTTTCTATGACTGGTGAGAACAGGGTATTTGCTAAAATGGGATTAAAAGTTCTCAGAAAAACAAGAAATCTGGGATTAAGATTATTGATTCCTGAGGATAAGCTGTCTCACTTTGAAATTTCAAATATTGTTTTTGAAATTGCTCCAAAGATCAATGCTGCAGGAAGAATTTCCCAGGGAAAAGCAGCTGTAGAACTTATGGTTTCTGATAACCTGAAACACGCTAACCAGATCGTAAGTGACATTATGGATCTTAATGATGAAAGGCGTGAGCTGGATATGAATTCCACCCTATCTGCTTTGAATCAGATCATCGAATCCCAACAGCAATCCAAACATTCTACTATTGTTTATCATCCTGAATGGAATAAAGGAGTGATTGGAATTGTAGCTTCCAGGCTTATCGAAACGTATTATAAACCCACGTTGGTCTTTACAGACGGTAATAATGGAGAAATGGTGGCTTCTGCCAGATCTGTCTCTGATTTTGACGTACATGAAGCGCTTGATATGTGTTCTGAGTATTTCCTGAAGTTCGGAGGACATCACGCTGCTGCGGGACTTTCCATGGAAAAAGATAAATTTGAAGCCTTTAAGATTAAATTTGAAAAAATAGTTTCCGAAAAGATTCAGGAACATCAGCAGGAACCTTCTGTCACGATTGACTCTGAGATTAAAGTCGATGAGATCAACAGGGAATTTATTAATTTCCACAGAAAACTGGCACCCTTCGGACCTCATAATATGAAGCCCATCCTTACTCTGACTGATCAGAAACTGTCGGGTTATGTAAAAACGATGGGGAAAGACAACAATCACCTGAAGTTTTATATCAAACAGGAATCTACGGGCAGAAACATAGAATGTGTAGGTTTCAAATTGGGACAGCATGCAGAAGATTTTAAGAATAAAAAATTTGATCTTGCTTTCACTTTAGAGGAAAACCACTGGAAAGGAAACGTAACTCATTATCTTAATATCAAGGATGTAAAGTTCAGGGATTAGGTAACAGGGATAAATGCTATGGAAAATTATAAGGAATTATTAGTCTGGCAAAAATCAGTAGATTTTGTTACTGAAATATATACCTGTACTAAAAGTTTCCCAAAAGAGGAGCTTTATTCACTTACCAGCCAGATTCGCCGTTCTTCAATATCTATTTCATCCAATATTGCTGAAGGGAATTCAAGAAGATCCACCTTAGATGATCTACAGTTTTTAAAGATTACAAGAGGAAGTTGCGCCAAAATGGAATCTCAACACATGATTGCAAAAAATTTAAATTATTGATCTCCTGAGGAATTTGAAAAGTCAATCAGAAAAGCATCTGAAATATCAAAAATGCTGAATGCTATTATGACAAAATTGCACTCCAGCCTTAATTACTAATCCCTTAAACCTAAGCCCTACTAATCAATGAAAAAAATCGGCTTATTTTTCGGTTCTTTCAATCCGATACATATCGGACATTTAATTCTGGCTAACTACATTCTGGAACATTCTGACATGGATGAATTATGGTTTGTCGTAAGCCCGCAGAACCCTTTTAAAGATAAAAAATCACTTCTGAAAGATCATAACAGACTGGACATGGTGCAGCTTGCCATCACCGGCTATCCTAAAATGAGAGCCTCGAATGTAGAGTTTTCTCTTCCTAAGCCCAGTTATACGATCGATACCCTCACCTACCTTCATGAAAAATACCCTGATTACTCTTTCAGTCTGATTATGGGTGAAGATAACCTGAACAGTCTTCATAAATGGAAAAACGCTGAACTTCTGATCAAAAACCACCATATCATTGTCTATCCGAGGGTTTTTGAAGGAGAAAAGAAAGATTCGGAATACCTGCAGCATGAAAATATTTCCATGGTCAAAGCTCCGGTTATTGAGCTTTCTGCTACAGAAATCAGAAATATGATCAAAGAAGGAAAAAATGTACGTCCCATGCTTCCACCGGAAGTTTTTGAATATTTGGACGGAAGTAGTTTTTATAAGTAATTTTGCCAATAAGAAGCTAGATGTTAGATATCAGAAGTTGATATCAGTTCTCGACTTTAACTCTTACCCTATACCTGACGACATGGAATTTATCGAAAAATATTTCTCAAAATATCCGGAGGAAAAAATGATTAAATGGTTTAAGCAAATCTGTTTAGCTGAAGCGATCTCATGGTTTTTTTTATTCATAGCGATGACCTGGATACGCATTGATCCTGAAGGTGTTTTTCCGATCGTCTACATCAGTACTATTGGCAGTATTCACGGATTCTTTTTTACGCTTTACCTGCTGTTTCTACCTTCTATAAGAAAAATATACACATGGGATGATGAAGACAGCGTCTTCGCTTTAATCTCCGCATTTTTCCCTTTTGCAACGATCTGGATCGATAAGTCTTTAGCTAGAAAAGACCGTGAGCAATAAAAAAAGCGAGACACTACGGTCTCACTTTTTCCATCATGATTTTAGTAAATTATTGTGGTATTTTGATGCCTGGTATTACTTGAACTGGTAATTTGGGGCCTAATTCTCTACAACCGAATTTGACTGAGTACCTATAAACCGGCAAACCATTAACAGTGGATGAAGTAACCGGAAGATTGGTATTGCTGACTATTGAAATATCAACCGGCATTGTATAACAAGCTGTAAAGCCATTCTGTACAAAATTCTCATAACTCACCACTCCTCCTGCTGATACTATTTTTAATTTTGCATTGACTACCGTTCCTGTCATTTTAAATTTCACCTGCCCGGTGAGAACTTCTTTATGAGGATTACCCGGCACAACAACAAACTTGGTACAGCAGACTGGCGTTGTGGTAATATTTCCTGAAGATGTTGCAGGAGGACCTTCTACCATCACAGTAAAACAGCCTATGGAACAGGTAGTCCCTGAATATGGGCATTTCACATTAATACAAATCGTATTTATTCCTACATTCAGACTTGAAAATGGAATTAACCTTCCGGAAGGATTCTGACCGCCGGTATGGGTAAATGGATTTCCTGCTGGACTTAACGTACTAAGAACTCCATTGGTAAGAATGGTTATGATAGAAGCCCAGGTACCTGTATTCAATGAATTATATGGATGCGGTGATGCTTCAACTCTTAAAAATTTAGTGGAATTTGCAGGATTGTATGGGATCGTCAAAGTACCTCCGGGATTAATTGACGGACCGCTTACATTAGGAAACTGTACAGAGGCAGTGGGTGAACTCAGACACACACAACTGTTATTTGTTTTGGCTTGAGACTCATTGACAATCTCGGTATTTTTAGGAGCATATTCTTTTTTCGAAAGAATACTGAAAACCACCCCAACATTGAACCCTAAAGCATTCAATTTATTTTTTGTTTCTACAGTTTCATATTTTCCGGCCATCACTTGATCAATGCTGTAAAATCCTTCACTATTCGGAGTACCGTTGGGTTTAAAGATCGTTGTGACGCTTTTTACATTCGGGCCTGCCCAATAGCTTCCTTCCACAAAAAAACCGATTCTTCCGGGAAAATAAGAAAGTCTCAATTTTGGAATAATGCCCAAACCATCTGTCTTGGAAATGATTCTTTTGGAGGTTTCAAAACTGCGGGTCTGTCCATTAACACTTGAAGTCTGAACAGCGGTAAACTGACTTTCCTTGGAGCTGATATACGCTAAATTAACAATGGGTGATACGGTGAATTTACTGAAGGAAAAATTAGACTGAATTCCGGCCTCCCCTATAAAGCCATTTTGTCTACTTCCATTCCCTATCTCTATTTTCAGTGATGGTGGCGCAGGTTGTCCAGCAATATTATAAACAGGGCCTTCCGGATTATAGTCTTTTTTCATTCCGAAAAATCCGGCACCCCCATTCAGCCCAAGTGAAGCATAATTGGTTTCTGAAGAATTCAGCGTAACAAAAGGAATGTAAAGATTAATATTTCCATTGAATCCGTTTCCAACGTGGCTGTCCAGACCATATGTATTTCCGGGAAACAGTCCTCCCCCACCAGCTGAGATCAAAAGATTTCCGCCTGGGTTTTTGCCCCCTTTCACGATAACCCCTTTGATAGGCTGTCCTGGTCTGGCTTCCTGCGCGCCAGCTGCGATAAAAAATAAGAGCCATACAAAGACTGTTGCTCTTCTCATCAAAGTAAAATTTGTTTTCATAATATTTTGTTTTTAGAATTATTTCTCAAAATTCATTTAAAACAAAACATAAAAAAATCCCTAATTATAGGGACATAGAAAAAGATGAATACCGGGTTTTACTCCTTTATATTTTTAAAATACCATGAGACGGCCTCTCCTAAAGATGAAACATGAAGTTTATTATAAATATGCTTGATATGGGTATTGACTGTAGAATAGCTTATCTCTAGTTTGTCTGCAATCATTTTGTAACTCAGTCCGTTTGAAAGCAGCTTCAGGACTTCCTGTTCTTTTTGTGTTAAAAGTTTTTGCTCTGCTGTGGGCTGAAAATATTCCAGGACGCGTTTAGCGATTGCAGGATTCATAAAGGCCCCTCCTTCGTAGATCTCTTCGATCGCCTGAAGAATTCTTCTGGGATTATCACTTTTTAAAATATAACCGCTTGCCCCACTGGAAATAGAACGAAATACCTTCTCACTATCGTCAAAAGCGGTTTGTACCAAAACATTAATCTGTGGAAATTTGGATTTAATGATTTTTAAACCCGCAATTCCATCTACCACCGGCATATTGATATCCATCAGAACCACATCCGGCTGATAGGCTTCCATTTCTGCTTCTACATGTTCGCAATTCAGGGCTTCTCCGATATATTTCATATTCTCTGAAAGTTCAATCAGAATTCTCATACTGTTCAGGCATTCCTGACTGTCGTCGTAGGCAAATATCTTAATCATGGTGGGTACTGCTAGAGGTATTCAAAGTTATCGTCTTGCTAAGCTTTCATCAATCCCTAAATTTAGGGATAAGAATTTTGATGGTGGTTCCGTTTTGTGATTCCAATTCAAAAATACCATTCATCTCCAGGGTTCTTTTTTTCATATTTCCGATGCCATTCCCTTTCAGGTTTAATTGATCAAAACCAATCCCGTCATCTTTGATCTCAAGAATATAATGGTGTACATTTTTTTTAAGATTAATAAAAACTTCAGCAGCATTGCTGTATTTTACCATATTATTCAGGGCTTCTTTGGCAATGAGAATAATATTTTTCTTGATACTGAAGTCCAGAATTTCGGCATCAATGGTTTCATCAATATCTATTGTA
The DNA here is from genome assembly GCF_003815695.1 of Chryseobacterium carnipullorum. Taxonomy (NCBI): domain Bacteria; kingdom Pseudomonadati; phylum Bacteroidota; class Flavobacteriia; order Flavobacteriales; family Weeksellaceae; genus Chryseobacterium; species Chryseobacterium carnipullorum. Next base: position 778,809 of record NZ_CP033920.1, read on the forward strand.
TAATTAACAGTTGTATTTCCAAGAATTTCACTGACAATATTTCTTATTCGGGTAGAGAGTGTCATCAGAGAATCATTATTGGGTTGAAGGCTCCAGACGATATCACTCATATTTTCGGAAAGCTTCCGGGATTGATCTTCAATATTTCTGAGAACTTTCTGGGCTTCTTCCATTCTTTGTTTCTCAATCAGTTGTCCGGCAACCATAGAATTGATCTGCAGGCTGCTTAAGGTGGAACCAATATCATCATGAAGATCCGCCGTAATTTTATTTCTCTGGGATTCCAGGGCCATTTTTCCCTTAAATTCATTTTTCTGTCTGATGAATTCCCACCGGCTTACCGCTACAATGAGGCCACCGGAAAATAAGCTTCCCAGAATAATCCAAAACACAAAAGTCTGGTAAAAAACCTTGGCAACATGGAGCGTTATCAATTTTTGAGAGAAAACTTTACCTGTAAATTTATCCGTGATCCCAAATTCTATTTCATATTTTCCAGGGCCTAAGCTGCTCAGATTAAGCGGCGCTTTTTTTGAGAGCTTCTTCCAGCCCTGATCAATATTTTTGATCCTGTACATCATATTTCTCTGCGATCCATGTTCTAGATCTTTGATTAATGCTTTGATGGAAATGTTGTTTTCATCATATTTAAGATGAACTTCGTTCAAAAAATTAATTCCTTTTTGGGCGGCATATCTTTTATTATTAATCAGAATTTCATCGAAATAGATCTCAGGTTTATAGAATGAACTGAGTTTCAAAGGCGGTTTGAAATAATTAAATCCTTTTACGCCTCCGAAATACAGCATTCCGTCTGACGTTTTAAGAAAACTACGGTTATTGAAATCCCAGTATTGAATTCCGTCTTCTTTATCATAATTGGAGATCAGATGGGTTTCTGTATCGATACTTGACAAACCTCTTTGATGGCTGCACCAGAGTTTTCCAAAGTCATCCAGCAGAATTCCATAGATGTAGGTTCCGGCCAGGTTGTTATTGCTGTCAAATATTTTTATGGGCTTAAAATCCTGATCCAAAAGATAAACTCCCAGATTGGTTCCTACCCAATACTGTTTTTTTTTCACATCCTCCTGTACATAGAAACTCTGTACTTTCGGAAGAATTTTTTCGATCGTTTTATATTTCTTCTCCCCTTCCATTTGTATCAGCATCATGTCCCGGTTCAGATAACTTACTGCAATTCTGTTATCACTCAAAACATTTATATAAAAAGGATTCTGGTCAGGAATGCTCTTGATTTTTTCAAATTTCCCAGTTGTTCTATTTAAAAGATACAGACCTGTGGAAAAAGAAAATAAGGACGGTAAATCTGGAAAATCAACCATATGCTGGAGCCTGCCCATCACGATATGATTAAAAGAATAACTGGTTTTAAATTTTAAATTTTGATCAAAAACTGTAATTTTTGATTGATTGCCTCTTACTCCATTCTCAAACATCCAAACTTCGCCAGTATATGGATTGCTGTAACTTTTTCCTCTTGAATTGGTATAATAGCTGTTTCTTTCTGCTGCAAATTTGGTAACAGAAAAGTGGACAGGATCAAAAACAGAAGATGAATTGATCAGGATTTTCTTGTCGGGCAGTTCGGCAAAATCCGAAACCCCCTGTTGTTTAAAAGTCTGCATCAAAGGATCTGTGCTATCTGTAGTATTTTTGAGCATTGCTCCCCTAAAATCCATAACAACCTCTCCCTGTCCATCATCACAGATCCAAAGCCTTCCAATTTTATCGAACTGAAAATTGAAAACTCTCTCATAACCTGTAAGAAAAACAGTGTTTTTCCGGAACTGTTTGTCAAAAATAAAAAGTGAACTGCCACTTTTAAAAACGACTTTATGATCATTAACGGTAATTCCGCCAATTCTTTTAAAGGATTTCTGATGATGCTCTATATGCTGATAATGGTCTTTGAAAATTACTATTCCATGATCCGTCGTTCCAAGATAAAGAGCATCATTTTTTTTATCGTAGGCTGCAGACTGAAGGGTCATGGAAGGATCTAAGGAGAATTGACGACAAGGAAAAGATATTTGTTTAGAATCCAGATTGTAGGTGACTACTTCTTTTGTTCCAATAAAGCACAGGTTGCGGTTTTTATCCAAAAAAGGCATTCTGAAATAAAATACATTTCCGTCGCTGTCGTAGATGTGCACTGACTTTAAGTGAGGGATCGGAATTTGGGCTTCGAGTCTGACCTTTTTAGTTGTGACATCAAAACTTACCAATTGATAGGCTTCATTAAAGATCCAGATCTTACCCTCTGCAAAACCAATGGGAATGGCTGTTTTATCTTTGGAAAAGGTTTTATAAACGTCAATTAAGGTAAACTCATCCAACTGATAATTATAGCTATACAAACCTCTTGTACTTCCGATGTACAAGTGATTTCCATCTTCTGCAAAACCGTAGCCCTGCTGAAGTGCCGGGCAGTTTTTGAAAAAATATTTGAGATTATATACTTTAACGGAAGAGCCGTCGTATCGGTTGAGGGCATCATTGCAGGTAAGCCATACAAAACCTTTACGGTCTTCAAACCAGAAATAATTAGAGCCCTGTGAGAGTCCTTCATCCTGAGTAATCCTGGTCACAGAATAGTTGCCCATATTTTGTGAACTCATTTTTGCGAAGCAAAGGAATGCGATGACAACGCAGAATTTGAGTAGCAATTTCATGATTTGTAGTTTAAATAAAGTTAGTCTTTTTTTAATAGTTTCAGAAATTTCTTCGTTGAATGTAATATTTAAGTTTGTTCAATTGTCTAAATAGGTAGAAAGTCAAAGGAGATTAAATTTTTAATTCAAAATTTTAATACCTGAAAATCAATTAGTTAAATTCACGTATAAAATATTTTAAGTACTTTGTATTGCATGATACTGTTTTTATTATATATCTTTGCAATGTTAAATAATCATCCATACAAGCTATTAACAACTAAAAAATAATCATCATGAAAACTCAGATTCTAATTGCCTCCTTATTTTTCAGCGGACTGGCAGCTGCCCAGCAGACAAAAGACAGTCTGAAAATAAAAAACATTGAAGCTGTCAATATCAGAAAGCAAGTTTTCAAAAAGCAAAGTGACCGTTTCATCTATGACGTTGCTTCTTCTCCTATTGCCAAGGGAACGAATACGTTCAATCTTTTGAAACAGACCCCGATGATCTCCAGCATCGATGGAAAATCCTTGAAGATCATGGGAAAATCTGACGTGGTCATCTACATCAACAACAAAAAAACAAATATGGATGCTGAGGCATTGATTGAAATGCTGAAGGGAACTCCATCAGAAGATATCCAGAAAATTGAAGTGATCACAACGCCGGGAAGTGAATTCCAGGTAGAGTCCAATGAAGGAGTGATCAATATTGTGATGAAAAAGAAGAAAAATGACGGGTACAACGGAACCCTTAAAATGAACAATGAACAGGCTTACTACAATAATCCTTCTGCGGGAGCTTCATTCAATTTCAGAAAACACAAGTGGTCTGTGAACTCCAATTTCAATAGCGGAAGCTGGACAGACAGAGAAAGATATACTTTATCCAACGGAGATGCTACTTTCAGAAATGAGTCTTTCGGGTACAATTCTGATCCAAACAAAAATGTGGGAGGAAGCGTGAATATTGATTATGAGCTTAGTAAGAATCAAAGTTTAGGATTGACCTATAACATGAGATACAATAAAAGCTTCAACTCAATTTTGGATGTGACAAACTGGGAAAATGGAGCGCTTATCAACAGAACGGTAAACAATGAGAATGCCCAGACCCGAAATCATTCTTTCAATTTAAATTATGAAATAAAAACGGACTCCATCGGAAGTAAACTTACCTCTAATGTTTCTTATTTATGGTTCAACAGGGATAAAATGAGCACGAATGAAAGTTTCCCTTTAAATACTGATCCTAAGAATAAGTACAGCGCCTTGCAGCAGTCGGTTCCTCAAATCATTAACAATTATGCTGCAAATATCGACTATCTGAAGAAGACCGCTAAAGGTAACACCTGGCTGATGGGAGTAAGCTACAACCATACGAATACGGATAATGATACCCGACAGGATAAAATTGAGAACGGTACAATCGTGAATGACGTCAATCAGACCAATCACTTCATTTATAAAGAAAGAATTCTGGGTGCGTATATTACGTATGAAAGAAAACTAAGTGACAAATTTTCAGGAAAAGTGGGAACTCGTTATGAGATCACCAGAAGCAGCGGTGAGATTCTTGGAAAGACAAGTTTTGACAGAAACTATAACAATCTCCTTCCGTATCTTAATTTAAATTACGCTATTAATTCAGATCACAATCTTACCTACAGTTTCTCCAGCAGAATCAGAAGACCGAGATTCTGGGAACTGAATCCATCAAGAACTTACTTCACGCCGAACAATTACACACAGAATAATCCTTTTGTACTGGCATCCAAATTTTACAATCAGGAAATCAGTTATATGTATAAGAATGCATTTTTTGCTAATCTGAGTTTCAATTATGTAGAAGATGCTTCCAACCAGATCCCCCTTCAGGGAAGTGTAACCGGGCCTAAGAAGGATGAAAACGGAAATACGGTAATTGCCACTACAAAATTCTTAAGATATATCAGAACCAATTATGGCAACAACAAGCAGTTTGGTCTTACCTTAGGAATGAACAAGTCATGGTTTAAAGAAATCTGGACCACGAACTATTCTGTGAATTTGGGATACAACATCTACAGCGGAACAGTATCGGAAGATCCTACTTCGGTTTCGGTTCCGGGACAAACAGAAGTTATTGACCCTTATGTAATCAATTTCAAAAACTTTAATATTTCCGGTAATCTTAATAATAATATCCGTCTTTCTTCCAATAAAGACTGGTTCCTGGGAGTGAATTACTATTATGGCAGTAAAGTAAAAATTGAAAGCGGAACATTGGGCGTAAGACAGAGCTTTGATGTGAGCTTAAAGAAAATCATGGGTAACTGGACTTTTATAGCAGAAATATATGATGTATTCAATCAGAATTACAACAGCATACAAGGAGTACAGCCTAACGGAAGCTACAATAATATAGTCAACTTCGAATATCCAAGACTTCTGAATATCGGGGTCACCTACAATTTCGGAAACCAGAAACTGAAAAAGGCAAGAGAAATTAAATCTGCCAACGATGCAATAAAATCAAGGACTTAAGTCTACCATAAAAAAATAAAAACAACCACAACTCCTCCGTTTCACAACGACACTTAAATAAGAATAATCATGAAAAAGATAATTATACTAGCAGCAGCTATATCAGGAATCGCAGTTTTTGCCCAGGAAAAAAAATCCGATACGGTAAAAGCAAATGCCATCGAGGGAATCACGCTTACGAAGCAGGTTTTCAAAAAACAAAGCGACCGTTTTGTCTATGATGTTGCCGCCTCTCCGGTTGCCAAAGGAAATACCACTTTTGATCTTTTGAAACAGACTCCGCTTCTTTCTTCAACGGATGACAAAACACTAAAGATTGCAGGAAAGAACAATGCCCTGATCTACATCAATGGAAGAAAAACCAATATGGATGCGGAATCTTTGGTACAGCTTTTAAAAAGTACACCAGCAGAAAATATTCAGAAAATTGAAGTCATCACTGTTCCGGGTAGTGAATATCAGGTGGAGTCTTCAGACGGAATCATCAATATCGTGATGAAGAAAAAGATGAGTGACGGACTGAACGGCAACATGAGGATGAGTAATATGCAGAACAAATACAATGGATCAAGTGCTTCACTTTCTCTGAACTACAGAAAGGATAAACTGGGAATCAGCGGTAATATTTTTGCAGGAGAAAACATCCAGGCTCAATCTTATGTTTTGCGAAACGGAACCAATTTAATTTCCAATGAATCTGTAGGTGACATTAATGACCCGAATAAAAATCTTGGAGGGTATTTGAATTTCGATTATCAGTTAACGGATAACAGCAATTTAGCACTTACCTGGAATTCATGGTATAATAAAAGTAATGATTCAACGGTAGATCTATTGAATACATTAAGAAATTACAATACGGACGGAAGTTTAAAATCAACTGAACAAAACAAATCTCAAAATAGAGAAGACGCGCACTATTACAACAATTCCCTGAATTTAAACTATGAATTAAAAACAGACTCTCTGGGAAGTAAATTAAATGTGAATGCGGCTTATCTGAACTACAGAAGGTTTCAGTTTTCCGATAACAGGACTTTAGTTTCAGTAGTTCCGGGAACTTTCACTGATTTTTCATTATTACGTCAACAAATTACCCAGGACATTCCTCAGGTCATCAATAACTTTTCAGGGACAGTAGATTATATTCAGAAGTTTAAAAATGATTTTACCGTTTCTCTGGGTGGGAACTTCAATAAAACGAAAACAGATAATGACACCAAAAATTACAGTTATTCCTATAACGGAAGCGGAGTACTTATCGCTACAAAACCCGATTTCAATCACTTTATCTATGATGAAAGTATTTATGGGGTGTATTTAACGCTTGAAAAGAAATTTTCCGATCAACTTTCAGGAAAAGTAGGCGCAAGATATGAAATCACCAAGAGTTTAGGAACTTCTGACAATCCTCAGAATACGGTAGCACAGTACCAGGAAATTGAAAGAAACTACAACAATCTATTGCCTTATCTGAGCTTTAATTATTCGATTAATGATAAGAATAATATTTCATACGCTTTTTCAAGCAGAATGCGAAGACCAAGCTTCTGGGAATTAAATCCGGTAAAAAATATCCTTACTCAGGATAATTATACTCAGAACAATCCATTTGTAAAGTCATCCTCTACATACAACCAGGAATTGACGTATATGCTTAAAAGCTCTTACTTCTTAATTTTAAATCACTCTTATTTTAAAGATATCATTACGCAGGTTCCTTTGCAGAGGGAGATTATCAGAGATGGCGTAGCCTACAGACAGCTGGCTTATATCAGAACCAATTTTGGGGACAAGCAGGAAATGTCTGCGATGCTTGGAATGCAAAAGACATTTTTCAAGCAGTATTTAACCACGAATTTTAATATTGGGGTTCAGCACAATATCAATAACGGGACATTGAATACGGACCCAACTACGGGACAGGTTTTTGACACGTATATCAATAAGACAAAATCGACGAGTATGGTGATTCAAACGAACAACACCATCCGTTTAGACAAAAAGAAAACATGGTTCCTGGGCGTTAATTATTTCTATGTGGACAAACAACAGATCGAGCTGGGAATGCTGAAAAATCTGATGAGCCTGGATCTGAGCATCAAAAAAAACTGGAACGACTGGACTTTTTCTCTTAATGTAACAGACGTTTTGAAAACCAATATTGTAGAAATTGAAGATTATCAGTCGTCAGGAAACTATAATTACGTGAAAAACGATCAGTTCAGACGTGGGATGACTTTCAGTATGGTCTACAACTTCGGAAATCAGAAAGTGAAAAAAGTAAGAGACATCGAAGGGGCATCAGATGCCATCAAAAGCAGAACAAGATAAAGAGATTATCATTCTTCATATTCAATTATTTTTGTGGTAAACCCGCCGGTATTTCCGGTGGGTTTTTCTATCTTTAGAATCATGAATAAAAGTCTTTCGATGATCATCTTCTGCCTTTCTTTATGTTTTCTCTGGACGGGTTGCAAGGAAAAAAAAGTTACGTTGGGTAAAGACATCAGTTTTCAGAAAGAAGAGAATATTCATTACGGAAATGATCCCGAACAGGTGATGGATCTTTATATACCTTATCAGGAACCATCAAAAAAGAGAGACATATTTATTATCATCCATGGCGGAGGCTGGCGCGGTGGAGATAAATCCCAGCTTACTTTCTTTACGCTTTCGATGATGCAGAGATTTCCGGATCATACTTTTGCAAACATCAATTACAGACTGGCAACATCGACCCGCCCGGGTATTCCGAATCAGACAGATGACATTCAAAATGTTGTTAATTATTTAGACAAAAAACTTCGATACAATCCCAGGTTTGTTCTCTTGGGCAAATAGTGCCGGCGGTCATTTATCGATGCTCTATGCTTATCATTCTGATGCTCAAAAAAGGGTAAAAGCTGTGGTGAATATTGTGGGACCTTCTGATCTGTCTGATCCCGGTTTTGAAAAGTATATGGATTACTCCTTTGTCAAAAACTATCTGGTGGATCCCAAGGCTGTCTTTTCCGGTAGATCTAAAACCTCATTTGCGAGTCCGGTCAATTGGGTAGATTCTGCTTCCGCTCCTACACTTTCGTATTATGGAAACAGAGACCAGATTATTCCTTTATCCCAAAAGCGAAGACTGGATTCTGTTTTCACCCAAAACAAAGTAAACCATGAAAGTTATGAATTCAATGGAGGGCATCTGGATTGGGATAAATCTCCGAATGATCAACTTTTGATTGATAAAATTGATTATTTTTTAAATAGTAGAGGCAAAAAGTAAATAATTTTTAATTTTTAAATAAAAATCCCAACTGTATGAATTATATTTATATATTTACGCCTTAATTTAAACTATTATACTCATGAAAAATTTAAAAGAAATTTCAAAAGATCAATTAAAAAGCATTTTTGGAGGGTCAGGTCCTCAGGCTAACTGCCATTGTAGTCCATCTGGATCTGGAAAACCAGCAATAGATATAATCGCTGATAACGCTGTTGATTGCTTTAATAAATGCGATGAATATAGAAACAATTAAGATTTCTTAATTTACACCCCACAAAATGAAACAGTCATTTTTAGGTAAGAGGATAGTTTTTATCCTCTTACTCTATTATTCAGCCTTATCATCCCAAAAACTCACTATTATTAATAATCAAACTGAATCGATTACGATAAAAAATAGTAAAGAAGAAGTGATTATAAAAGGAGGAAATAAAAGAGAATTTTCAAACGTAGTAAACAGAGTTTCAATTAATGGAACACAAGATCTTGATAGATTATTGACTCTATACCTTGAGCCTAATGAAAAATTAATCATCACCGTACAAAAGGATAATAAAATTGCTTATACAGGAGATCAGGCGAACGTCAATGAATATCTTAATGAAAAATTGAATGTTGACACCTTTGGGAAAATGAAGGATTATTTAAAGGCAAGTGAAAAGAAAAATTTGGGGTCGCTAAAAATCACTTCAGAATTATTTCTTGCAGACGTTTTAAAGAAAGTGAATTTATCAAGTATCGTTTCTTCTTCTGAAGACAGTGATTTAACAAAGAAAATTAAAAATCATATAAAGTACAATTGGCTTTATACCGTATTTTCTGCCATTATTAGCCTAAAGGATAAAAATTTCACCAGTCAAGTTATCACTTACTATTATAAAAAATATATTGACTCAGATATTACGCAATATAGCTGTAATGGGGTTTTTCCATATAATGTTATGGTGATATTAGTAAAAAATAAAGATGCAGTACCTGCTCAATTTCCAATATATCCTATTGTCGAACCTACTGATTCAGATAGCATCAATCAATATCTTCCAAGAAGCTGTCAAAAGTTTTATTTTCTTGAGAAATATCGGTATCTTAATCATATTAATGATCCTAAGAAAGATTATTACGAAAAAGTTTTAAATGAAAAATTCAATGATCAATAAATATATAATACGAAAGGTTATATTTTTCTTATTTCTTTTTTTATCATTATGTCCCTATTTAACTGCTCAAGATTATCAGATTACATATGAGGTTCAATTTAAACCTACAAAAGAAAAAGATTCAATAGTAAAAGAGTACATGGTTTTAAGAATAATTAGTCATAAAAGCATTTTTTATAATCTGAACAAAGAAAAAGTTGACTCCTTAGTAAGTAAATTGGATTACAAGGGAGTATCTTCGATTAAAAGCTCTTTTTTAAGAATTAAAGTATTCAAAGATTTTTCAAAAGATCACTATAAGATAGGGGGAAATTTTAACCAATTAAATTACTGGTATAAAGAGAAAAAAACTAAATATAGTCAGCTTAAAAAGTATGGCATTTATAAAGGTTATGCTGCTACAGAAGCTTTTACAGAATTTGGAAAGAGAAAATGGAATATTCTATACACCGCCGATATTCCTATACATGATGGTCCTTATGTTTTTGCAGGTTTGCCGGGTCTGGTCATTAAATCAGAATCATTGGATGGTGATTATAAGTTTGAAATGATCGAAATTAAAAAGTTAGATAATTTACTCCCAATCAAAGAAAACAAAGAAAACATTAAAAAAGAAAAACTGATTAAAAATATCAGTGATTTTATTAAAGATCCAGCCGCTCATCCTATCAACTTCAAAAATGATTTGGGTGATAGCTTCAGTTATGAATTCAGTGGGGTTAGAGATAAAAATTATATAGAGACGAATGATTATTTAAACAAAATAATTAATAAGTTTAACAATTATCCTGATCAAGATATTCCCATCATAACATTTTGAAATGTGATTTAAAGCTTATAAATTGTATTTTGTTTTCCATAAAAATGCCCTTAAAAAGTGATACATTTTAAGGACATTTAAAACTATATTTTCTTATTGTCATTTGTAATAACAGGCAATTAATTTTCGGATTATCTCTTTCTTTTTATTCAGATTTTGAAATCTCCGTTCTCTCCGAAACTCCATTCGCGTTGAAAGCTTCAATCTGGAAATAGTAGGCATCGGCTCTATCGGCTCCGGTGAAGAAATATTCATTCTTTCCGTATATCATGATGCTTCCGTATAATTTATCCGGAGATTTTCCCCAATAGATCACGTATCCGTCAGCATCCTGGTTCTGCTGCCACTTCATCCAGATGCTTCTTCTTTCACCGAATTTTTTAGGTTCTGCTCTTAGCGGTACAAATCCTTCCACTTTCTTTGGTTTTTCACCTGCTCCTTTTCCGAACACTCTGAAACCACTTAAGGCAAATTTTCCGGTAGGCATTTTCAGGTTCTCCATTTTTAGAAATCTTACCTTTGCAGGTTTTTCAAGCTCTACATAATCGTGGGGAACGTCTTTGGTATTTTTGCTTTTATCCACCACAACATTCCATTTTTTACCGTCATTTGATCCATAGATCTTATACTGGTGCATTTTGCCCAATGTTTTTCCCATGAATTCAGCATCCTGATCTGCATAATTGATCTGAATTGCGTTAATTGTGGAAACTTCTCCAAGGTCGGTCTGAAACCATTCTCCCGAATTTCCGGTTTTTGCACTCCAATATGTCTTGATATCCTCATCTACCGCCAGGTTGGGCTGATAACCTCCTAAAGTAGAGGAAACCTGAACGGGTTTATTGTAATTCAGTAACATCCAGCCGGCAAAAAGTCCTTTTGAGAAATCTTTTCCCTGAGCAAATTGCGGAAGGAAGGTTGGATAATCACCGTAAGCGGTATTGGTATACATTACATCATCTTTATCAAACCCTGCAGGCCAGATTCCGAGTCTTCTTTCAAAATTATTTTTAGTGGAAATAAAGATGGTTGAAATATGCCACCAGTTTTTGTAATTGTCTTCAAAAGTAGCCCCATGCCCCGCTCCTCTAGCAAAACCACCAGGTTTATAGGAAAACGGATTGTGCTGCTGGTACTCGAACCCTTCGAGAGGATTTTTACTGACGTAGACCCCATCAGAATAGCCGCTGAATTCGGTGGCAGGAGCGCCGTACTGCATATAGTATTTTCCGTTGTGCTTGGTCATCCATGCTCCTTCTACAAAAGGCTGAAGAAAAACATTGTCATTATATTCTCCAAATCTTTCCCAGCCGTGATCTTCCGGTTTTAATCTGATAATGGGTTTTGTAAAACCTTCTGACTGCAAGGTCTTCACTTTCACTTCAGTTCCCAGTAAAGGCCACTCGTTGCTGGATCCCCAGTACAGGTATAATTTGTTTTTATCTTCATCATAATGGAACGCAGGATCCCATGCACCTACTTTTAAAGTATCGACCGCAATTTTCCAGTCGTCTTTGGTAGGATTGGTACTTTTCCAGATGGGAAAATCCTGTTCCCAGGTAGATCCGTACACGTAAAGTGTATCTTTCATGGCCCAGACTGCCGGAGCATTCAGGTCATGGATGTATTTATTGTCTCTCAGGAATTTTCTTTTGACAAATTTCCAGTCCAGCATATCATCACTGTACCAGTATCCTTCCTGATTGGTGGAGAAAAGGAACAATTTATTTTTAAAATTAACGATTACAGGATCAGCTGTTGCCCGGTGTTTCCCCTGTTTTGAGAAAACTTCAAACGGGGTATAACCATAATCGATGTTAATGGGGTTACAGAACGTTTTCTGCTGGGCACCAACGAATATTCCCAAAAGAACAGCGAATGATAAAAGGTACTGTTGCATCTTCATAATTTTTGCTTAAAAAACAAATTTAGGTAACTTTTTTGTCTTTTGTCTCAATTTGAAGAAATGAAACAGATCAAAAAAATCCGGCCTTGAGACAAGGCCGGAAATATAGGGTAAGCAGAATTTTATCAAACTATTTTTTAGGAAGGAAAATCTCAGCAAGCATACATCTTGCGCTTCCCCCGCCATTCACCTCAATCGTATTCAGATCTGAATAAATGATCTCACAGTATTTTTCAATAACTGCAACCTGCTCTGGTAATAAAGACTGGTACGCAGTCTGGCTCATTACCAGGAACTTTTGCCCGTCTTTATTCTGAACCTGTAGCATATTTCCTGCAAACTGCTGCATCTGCTCTTCTGAAATTTCGATGATTTCTTTTCCTGAGTTTTTAATGGTTTCAATCACCTTCTCTCTTTCCAGTTCATCATCAATACAATCTAAACAGATTACGACAAATTTGTCTGCCACACACATCATAACGTTGGTGTGGTAGATAGGAAGCCTTTCTGTTCCTACGGTCTGATAAGAATGGAAAACGATGGGCGTAAATCCATATTTTCCACAGAATTCTCTGAATAGCTTTTCATCAAGCCTTAAAGAAACTGAACCGTAAGCGATCTTATTATCATGATCAAAGATCATACTTCCCGTTCCTTCCAGAAAATGTCCCTGAGTTTCAGAAAATGACCAGTCATCAATTTCTGAGATTTCAAATCCCTGCTCTTTTATGGTTTCAAGAATATCTTCTCTCCTTTCTACTCTTCTGTTGGATGCGAACATTGGATATAGAGCGACTTTTCCGTCTTTATGGAAACTCACCCAGTTATTGGGGAAAATAGAATCCGGTGTATGGGGATCTAATGTATCTTTAATAGTGATCACATTCACGCCTTTGCTTCTCAGTTTCCCAACAAAACTATTGAATTCCGCCAAAGCTTTACCTTGGATATCAGAACCTTTCTGTTCAACCTGAAAATAATTATTTTTCGCTGTTTCAGCGTTGTAGCCGAATGCAATCGGCTCTATCATTAATACGGTATCTGTTGTTTGCATTGTTTTAGATTTAAAAATTAAAAGATTTAAAGATTGAAAGATTAGGAAACCTACCTACTCTCAAACACTCTAACACTCCTACTTAAAATGATTACTCTCTCACCAACGGCATGGTAGAGCAACGTAAAAGGCCTCCCATTTTAGAGATTTCTCTGTAAGGAATTTCTTCTACAGTCATTCCCCACTCGTTTCTCAGGTGGTTGTTCATTCTTGTGAAGGTTTGGTCTGACACTACCACATCAGGAGAAATGGAGAAAATATTCGGGAACATTTCAAACATCTCTTCATCATTAAGATGGAAACAGTTTTCTTCTCCGAAAATGTCGATGATCAGGCGGTAATCGCTTTCATCTACAAATCCATTCTTATAAATAAGACATTTATCTTTTCCTACCGGATTGAATGTACAGTCTAAGTGTAAAATCCCCTCAAACGGAATTTTGTCATTTTTCTTCAACTCCAGATCGATGATTCTTTTCTTTGGAAAATATTCTTTTAGAATTTCAATCGCGTATTCGTTGGTTCTTGCGGTTTTATAGTTTCTGTAATCTTCACTGAAACATGTTCCAATAAAAAGGAAATCGTCCCATACAATGACGTCTCCACCTTCGATGTGTGCGGTTTCCGGAAGATTGATAATTTTTCTCCAGGCTACTTTTTCAAAAACTTTTTTGTAGGCCTCCTGCTCATCAGCCCTGTCTGCAATCACATTTGAGATGATCATTTTATCGTCGATCACAAATGCTACGTCTCTTGAAAAAACCTGGTTGTAATCTTTGATAATGCTTGGTCGAAGTACCTCTACATCATATTTTTTTAATACTGCTTCAAAAGCATTCATTTCGTTGATGATATCCTCTTCTTTAGGATATATATTGTTTTCGATGGAGTAATAGGACTTGGCGTCATAACTCTCCTCTAATGTGGGAACACCTCCCATTGAATTAGGCTGGCCTAGAACTACTGATTTCAGCCTGCCCGTTTCGTTTTTAATGTTTAGTCTCATAAAGATTTATGCAATACTACAAATATAAGTAAAGGTCTCTATCTGGAAAACTTTTGATTTGTTTTATGCAGCAAATTTGATTTTAATATTGGTTTAGCTTTAATTAATGTCCTCTTTTTTGTGCAAAAATTTCATATCCTAACCTAAATTCAAATTGTAAATTGTATATAAACCATCTACAACAAACTATTTTTCATCTACATAAGAAACGGAAAATTATAAATATTATAAAGTAATTTCCTATATTAGTGATATAATTCCTATGGAATTACATTTTTAAAACTTAACGATTAAAACCAAAAAATCAAAGTCATGAACAAAAAAAATCCAGTGCTGAAAAACGCACAAAAATTAGGAAGAAACGAGCAAAAATTAATCACAGGAGGAGGCATCAACAGACCTAGATACTGCTGTGAATGGGATGAGAACGGAAAATGTACGATTTGGACGTGCGGAAACTGTGTTTGTCCATAACCAAATTAATAAACCTGCTTGTGATAAGCAGGTTTTCTTTTTATCTGGCCCTGCTTTCTTCTTCTGTCTTCTGCAATTCCTTAGTCTGGTATTTTGAACTTCCAAAACTGTACGCTACTGAAATAATAAGCCGACTGCTATCCCACCAATGAGTTAAACGGTTATCCATAATCTGTTTATGTCTGAATTCCAGCTGCTGATTGTAAGAGTCAAAAATATTATTGTAGCTGATCTTTGTATTAAGTTTGTTATCAAACCATGATTTCTGCAAAGACAGATCTACTGTATATCTGGGCTTGATAATATACAGACTGTTTCCTGTCTTTGATTCATAGTTGGCAAAGAGATTCACTGTATATCCTTTTGGCAGTGAAAAAACCTGATTGACCCTTATTTCATAACTATACACTTTTAAAGCAAATACCTCATCAAGATACGGTCTGTACTCATCATTATAGTATCCGGTGATTTGGCTGGTGATATTCCACCATTTTGTCACTTTTAAAGGAAAACTGATTTCCACAGACACAAATTTCCGGTATGGAAGATTGGTTCCAAGATATTCGAGAACATTGGTTTTCGGATTGTAAAGTGGATAGCGTACCATTACGTCTTTTTCTTTTCCTGCCATCAAACTGGTGACCCAATTCTTATAACGGTAGGTAAGTTTGATCTGGCTGGTGAAAGAAGGTAACAGATAGGGATTTCCAATCCAGTAATTCAAAGGGCTGAAATAAACGCGAAACGGATTGAGCTGCGAAAATACGGGTCTTGTCATTTTTCTGCTGTATGACAGTGATAATTCATTAGCTTTATTAAACGTATAGTTTGTACTGAAAGACGGCAGCCATTCCAGATAATTTCTTGATACCACAGAATCTCTGGTAACCGCATCAGAAATACTTCCTGTATTCTCCAACCTGAGCCCTCCATTGACCTGAAGTTTTCCAAACTTCTGCCTGTATGATATGTAAACTGCCCAAATTTTTTCTTTATATGAAAACATATTGCTCCGTTCAGGATCAAAAACAAAACGGTCATTGACAGACAGGGTGTCGTATCTGATATTATTATGGGTATCGGAGTGACTGTATTTTACTCCGGTTTCAATATCTGCATTACCGATCTTTTGTGAAACATCGATCTGGGCAGTTTGGATATCAATTTTATTAAGCAGATCAGATTTCCAGTAGGACAATAATTCAGTCGTCGGTTGATCACTATTAAGAAAATCATCTATCTGCTTATTTTTAACGGAAAGATAATTGCCTAAAAAACTGATTTTAAAGTCTTTGTTTTGAAATGAATAGTCAGCAGTGACTCCGTAGTTTTCCTGTGAATATGCTGTAGGATTTTTACTTTCAGTATTAAAAATCAATTGTGATTCATCTTGATTTGTCGTATACAGTGATCCTGAACGAATCCGGTCGCTGGTTCTGAAATTCCCTCTCAGGTTAACCCCAAATCTATTTTTGTCATTCAGTCTAAAATCCGCTCCAGTCTGGATACTGTATACATTTCCTTCATCTTCCTGATAGGTATTGGTACGCATCACGTTGGTATTCGCAAGCTTTTGCAATGCATGATAACGATAGGTGGAAATACCATTATTATAACCGGCCTGTAAACTGTAGACTATTTTTTCTCTGTTATAAGACAGATTTAAAGAATTTTCTCTGTAGCTGAATTTATTGGTAAATATATTTCCATTGTAATTTCCTTTCCAACCGAGATTTCCGTTTCTTTTCAGCCTGATATCGATGATTCCTTTAAATTCCGCATCATATTTTGAGGAAGGATTTGAGTTCACTTCAATAGATTCTACCATTTCGGGTGGAAGTGACCGTAGGTACGACTGCAACTCCTGACTGCTCATGGCAACAGGTTTCCCGTCAATAAATACTGCTGGTGTAATTCTTCCCCCTATAAAAATAGCGCCTTCATCATCTATAGAAACGCCGGGTGTCTTTCTCAGGACTTCCAAAATATTGGCTGATGTTTTAAAGTCTTTATTTCCTGAAACACTCATGACAATGTTTCCATCACTGAGCTTGATATTTCTCGCTGCCGAACGAATCACTACTTCTGAAATATTTCCGACTGCCGGTTTCACTTCAATCAAAGAAAAATCTCCGGTCTTATCCAATTCTTTGGTCTCGTATCCGTGTTTTTGAATGACGACATAGGAATCATCAGCGCTGTTATTCAATTGGAAAAACCCTAAGGAATCTGTAAGAACTTTTTGAATGATTCGTCGGTCTGATACATCGAACAGAGAAATTTCAGCCTGAAAAACCGGTGCTTTTGTCTCAGAATCCAAAATTTTTCCTTTAATTCTTTCCTGAGCTTTTCCAAAACAGGAAAGAAATAAGAGCAGCAGGAAAAGACATAATCTGATATTCATAAATTTAAATTTTATGAAACCAAAAGTAGAGTGATGGAGGAAAAATAAGGTTTTGAAGTTTAAATTCCGCAGTACACAATTATAATTCTGAACTCTGAAACCTAACGTCAGAGAGGATTTTAGACTGCTTATATAAAAGGGGCGTTGTATTTTTAATTTTTTTGAATGTGGAAAAGAATGTAGACTTGGAATTAAAGCCGACCTCATAACCAATCTCTTCAATTTTAAGGAAAGAACCGTTTTCTATTTTTTCACAAGCCTCACTGATCCTGTATTCATTGATGTAGGTTGAAAAGCTTTTACCGAGATTGTCATTCAATAGTTGGGAAAGCTGATGGGCTGACATCTTCATTTGAGTGGCCAAATCACTTAATTTCAGATTTGGGTTTTTGTATAATTCTTCGGAATTCATCAGTTGTTCAAGTTTTGAAACAAAACTGTCTGCCAGTTCTTCTGAAATCTTTTTATTGGTATATCTTGGAACTTCCTTTACCAACTCCTGATCATTTTTTTTGCTGAATATAATTAAAAAATTAGCATACAATACAAATGAGAATACTAGACTTCCACCTGCGCAATAGATCTGTACCCATCCTGTAGAAATTAACTGGTAGGCCAGAAAAATGATTGCATTGCTGATAAGTACCGGAAGAATAAATTGATTGGGATTTCCGGCTTTCTGCTTTGAAAAAATATAATACTGATACACCGAAAGCAAGACAAATACTGACCAGACCGTATAAATAAAGGTTCCGAAATATTGGTCCCAAGTAACCGGAAAGAATAAATAGACCAATCCAACTATTCCAAGTACCAATGTCAGGAAGCCGAAAGATGTTCTGCATTGTTTTAAATCAAACTTTTCCTGCAGAAATGATGATCTGATATAGTAATACAAAGCAGGTCCGGTAAAGAACAATGCCGACATTCCCAGATGGGGAATAATTCTAGGCAAGTCCGGATAGAAATACATACCAACCGAAATTCCGACTCTGCTACTTAATGTCAATAAAATCAGACCTAGAAAGAAATCCGGAATGTATTTTAGTTTTTTAACAGACAGAAGATAAATTCCCAGCAGCAAGCCATTAAAGGCTCCTACCGCACTGAAGAAAAATAACATCTGCTGTCCGAAAGTCATTATATTTGTTTTTTATTTTTGATAAAGATCCCTTATTTTGCTTTTGCTAAAACCAATTAAAATTTATCAACTTATGAAGGTAAATTTAATAAAATTATCGTGTTAGATTTGATATTATGTAATAAAAGATTTCATCTTTACTTTTTTATACTTTAGACAATTCTTAAATCCATGAAAAAATCTGATCAATCTCTTTACAATATATGCATCGCTTCAATAAAAAGAAAAACAATGAAACCTTACGATTTCAGGTGGACTCAGTTTTATGATTCAGATTCCAATCCTAAGTTATTATTTCAAAACTTCCCAATTGATTTTTCGGAAGAAGAACTGATTATTTGTTCTGTCATTATTGATCCTGACCATTACAGTATTTTAACAACAAGAAAATTAATAACAAACAACAAGGGAAATATGGAATCCGGAAATTTGAACCATGCTAAAAACAAATGGTATGGAGAATTTAAAAGCAAAACAGATCTGTATACCTTAGGAGAGGTTGAGTTATCTACAGGGCAGAGATTATGCTATTTTGTAGAAACTGGCAAAGCTTCAATGATTATGATTAATGGTGTAAAAACTTTAGTATTTATCAGCCAGGAAATTTAATTTCAAAACAATGATCTACAATAAAAAATCCCAAAGCAAGCTTTGGGATTTTTATTATGATAAAAACAGGGATTATCTGTTTGTAATATCGATGTAATCTCTTTGTTGAGCTCCTTGGTAAACCTGTCTTGGTCTTCCGATAGGATCTCCTTTCATTCTCATTTCTTTCCACTGAGAAATCCATCCTGGCAGTCTTCCTAATGCAAACATTACCGTAAACATTTCTGTAGGAATTCCTAATGCTCTGTAAATGATCCCTGAATAGAAATCTACGTTTGGATATAGTTTTCTTTCTACGAAGTATTCGTCTTCAAGAGCTACTTTTTCCAACTGCATAGCAATGTCAAGGGCTTTATCCTGAATACCTAATGCATTAAGGATATCATCAGCTGCTTTTTTAATAATTTTCGCTCTTGGGTCAAAGTTTTTGTACACTCTGTGTCCAAAGCCCATCAGACGGAAGTTATCATTTTTATCTTTAGCTTTTGCTACCCATTTGTTAACGTCTCCACCATCTTTTTCGATTAGTTCAAGCATTTCGATTACTGCCTGGTTAGCCCCTCCGTGAAGAGGACCCCAAAGAGCAGAAACCCCTGCAGAAATAGAAGCGAAAAGACCTGTGTGAGCAGAACCTACCATTCTTACGGTAGAAGTAGAACAGTTTTGCTCGTGGTCAGCATGAAGGATTAATAATTTATCAAGAGCATCTACAATTACCGGATTTACTTCAAATTCTTCGTTTGGTAATCTGAATGCCATTTTGTAGAAGTTTTCTACGTAGTTCAGGCTGTTGTCTCCGTGGTTAAGTGGAAGACCCTGAGTTTTTCTGTAAGTCCATGCGCAAAGGTGAGAGAATTTAGCAATCATCAATTCTGCAGCGTGGTCCATTTCTTCTTTAGAGTTGACGTTAACGGCTTTAGGATTAAAAGCTGTCAAAGCGGAAGTTAAAGAAGATAAAACTCCCATAGGGTGTGCAGAACGAGGAAAAGCATCGATGATTTTTTTCATCTCCTCTGCGATGAAGTTATATTTTTTAATATTGTTGTTGAAAGAACTGAACTGATCCTGAGTAGGTAATTCACCGTTTAATAAAAGGTACATCACTTCTGTAAAGTTAGATTTCTCAGCAATCTGCTCGATTGGATAACCTCTGTAGAATAATTCTCCTTTATCTCCGTCTAAGTAAGTGATGTCGCTAAGAGTAGCTCCGGTGTTTTTGTAACCTAAATCCAGAGTGATTAAACCTGTCTGGTCTCTTAATTTTGAAATATCAATCCCTCTGTCTCCGATAGTACTATCCACGATTGGATATTCATATGAATTACCGTCGTAATTCAATATTACTTTGTTGTCTGACATTTATTTATTTTTTTTTAAATATACTACTTTCCATAAAATACGGCAAACAAAAATTATCGCTTGCCGTCATTTATAAATTCAATTATCTTTTAATTTTAAATGCTTCTAATCCTGGGAAAATTGCAGTATCGCCTAATGCTTCTTCAATTCTCAACAGCTGGTTGTATTTCGCCATTCTGTCTGATCTTGAAGCAGATCCTGTTTTGATCTGTCCACAGTTCATGGCTACTGCCAGGTCTGCGATTGTAGAATCTTCAGTTTCTCCTGATCTGTGAGACATCACTGAAGTGAATTTGTTGTTCTGAGCCATCTGTACCGCATCCATTGTTTCAGAAAGAGAACCGATCTGGTTTACTTTTACAAGGATTGAGTTGGCAATACCTTCTTTTACACCTCTTGATAATCTTTCTACATTGGTTACGAATAAATCGTCTCCCACAAGCTGTACTCTGTCTCCGATCTTATCAGTAAGCATTTTCCATCCTTCCCAGTCATTTTCCTGCATCCCGTCTTCGATAGAGATGATTGGATATTTAGCGGCTAGTTCAGCAAGGTAAGAAACCTGCTCGCTGCTGGAGAACTGAGCTGCATCCGGAGTCTGGAATTTTCTGTAATCGTAAATTCCGTCTTTATAGAATTCTGAAGCTGCACAGTCAAGGGCTAACATGATGTCATCACCTGGCTTATAACCTGCTTTTTCAATAGCCTGAAGCAAGGTATCCAAAGCATCTTCAGTTCCTTTGAAAGTAGGTGCAAAACCTCCTTCGTCTCCTACCGCTGTAGAAAGACCTCTTGAATGAAGAATAGATTTCAGGTGATGGAAAATCTCAGTTCCTTTTCTTAATGCATCAGAGAAAGATTCTGCTTTTACCGGCATTACCATAAATTCCTGGAACGCGATAGGCGCATCAGAGTGAGATCCCCCGTTGATGACATTCATCATTGGAACAGGAAGTGTGTTGGCATTTACGCCTCCCACATATTTATATAACGGAATTCTTAGTTCAGCAGCAGCAGCTTTTGCAACGGCTAGAGAAACTCCTAAAATTGCATTGGCACCAAGGTTTCCTTTGTTGGCTGTTCCGTCAAGATCGATCATGATCTGGTCAATAAAATTCTGCTCAAAAACCGGCTGCCCGATTAAGTTTTCTGCAATTACTTCTTTTACGTTTTCAACAGCTTTCAGGACTCCTTTCCCCATATAAATTGAACCCCCGTCACGTAATTCCACTGCTTCATGTTCACCGGTAGATGCTCCTGAAGGTACCGCAGCACGTCCCATGGCTCCGCTTTCTGTAAATACATCTACTTCAATGGTAGGATTACCTCTGGAATCCAAAATTTGTCTTGCTTCTATGAAAGAAATTGCACTCATATTGTTTAGTTTTAAACCATCCGCAAAAGCTTCAAGTTGTTTAATATTAATAATTATACTTCTTACAAATTTAATGAAAAAACTAACCTGATGAAAAAAGTAGGCTTTAATATTTGGTAATAATTCAAAAATTCTCCAAAGTTTTTTATAACTGTGGAGAATCCAAGATTAATTATTAAGATTATTATTTTTCTTTATCCAAACGGTACTTTTTTCTTTCGTCAGGCGTCAGTGCGCGTAAGGTTTTTTCTTCTTCAGCCTTAGCTTCACTTGCTGCTGTAGAAGAAATTTCTTTTTGTACATCAGTAATAGCCTTTATCACAGTTTGAAAACTATCCCAATACCTTCCATTTTGACAATGGTCTTTGAAATTGACACAATGCTCTTCCAATCTATAAAGAGCATCTCTAAGCATATTGACGGGTGCAGTTCTTTCGCCCAGCTTTGAAAGTGTTTCCGTGATTTTAGTGATCTGATCAGCTGAAACACTGTCGCCGGATTTCAGTTTAGCCATCAGCTTGGTGGTGATCTCACGTGTAGTTGCTATTGCGGCATCAGGCTGTACTTCCGACAATATTGTATTGATCTCTCCCGTACCACTGATGCTTACTACAGATCCTCTTCTTGTTGCATCATAAGATATCTGATAATTCGAACTGGTGCTTTTCAGTTCTTCTAATTTAGTATTGTGCGTGGCGCAGGAGACAAGCAGTATAGCTGTTCCCAGTAAAAATAGAAGTGTTTTCATGGCATTACATTATAAAGTGTTTTATCGTCATCATCAAACATGGTTTCCCCTTTTTCCAGAACGGCAGTCATAGCTGTAAACTCTTTTACTTCCAAGCCATCTAATTTCTCGTCACTGCCATCTTCAAATATGAAAATGATTTTTCCCTCGTTAGAGTTCATTTTCCACTCTAATAAATAGTCTTTAACAATTTTTTCGCTCATGATATTCGTATTTTAAATTTTTATTTTTTAGATGAAGGTGCTAAAAGTCCGGCCAAAGCCCCGATGGCGCCTGATGAAATTGCCGTAAAAATGGTAATCAGCTGGGTCTCCAAAGTTCTCCCGTTCATAGAAAGTACAATAAGCCCTACGACAATTATTATTACGGCCAATCCCAGCATAAAAACAATGATCCGGTAGATCCATGAATCTGTATCCTTCGGATTTTGTGTTTCGATATTTTTTAACGCTCCAACAGGATCCGCCATAAAATCTTCCCGAAGTTGAGTATTGTTTTTCAAAGCAGTTTCCAAATCTCCGATACTGTCATTAATAAGAGTTTTCATGGTTATAAGTCTTAGTTTTATAACTCAAAGTTCCATTTAAAAAGTCAGCCTGTCAATTACCCAAAAGGGTGATTATAAAAAAAACAGCACCACTTTAAAAATGATGCTGTCCGTATAGAATTAATATACTTAAATCGTGGTTTTGAAAAGAATCTGCGTTCCGGGTCCTTCCTTTATAATATGGCATTCTCCGTTCTGCTCCTGCATTCTCCTTTTCATATTTCTGAGACCGTTGCCTTCAGGATGTCCGTCCGGTATTCCATGACCATCATCAGAAATTCGCATAGAAAAAACATTCTTTGCCTGCGAGAAAGAAAGTTTCAATGATTGGGCGTGGCTATGCTTGTAAGCATTATTAATGGCTTCCTTTAAGCATAAAAACATATTCCGTCGCAATTCGGTAGAAATTGGAGTATCTGATACAATGTCTATACTCTCTGACCATAATTTGATTTTGGTCCTTTTTAGAAAGTTATCTGCATACTGTATAGCATAGTCTATAAAGCTTCCCAGAGTATCATTGCCTGAATTTAAACTCCAAAGCATTTCCCGCATGGAGAGGTTCATTTCTTCGGAGGTTTTCAGAAGTTCGTCCAGATCATTCTGAAGATCATCATTTTCTGCTTTCTGTTTCAAAAATTCTGCCTGAAGTTTCAGAGCTGAGATACCGGCACCCAAGTCATCATGCATATCGTGGGAGATCCGTTCGCGTTCCTGTTCTATAGATTTTTGCTTTTCGAGTTCCTTTTGGAGGAGCTGGTTTTGGTGTTCGGCTTCTTTGAGCTGTTGCTGTTGAATAAAAAAGAGTTGTTTTTTATTATACAAAATAACAATTAAAACAATAAAGAAGACAAAAGTTATCAACAGAATCACGGCAATAATGTAGGTCAATCTTATTGTGTCCGGTAACTGTTTCATATTTGTGTTTGTATTTTGCTGGTACTATCAAATTTTCTTAAAGCTACATAAAAAATTGTGTACATGACTATATTAACACAATACTGAATCGTCTTCAAGATATTAAGAAAAACCGGATCATTATCCTTTAGAAAAAACATAGGTATGGACCGGAAAATAAAAAAAATACTCCAAAACAGTATCCCACAAGAAATCCAAAAATGTGGATCATCAATAATTTTTTTTTCATCAAAATTTTTAAGCCTCAGATAAAACCAGACTAATGCTGTAATTATAAAATAAAAACAGACCAATATTCCAAGCTTGTTTTCATAATTTTCACCATAAAATTTTGTAAATAAGCCTATGTATATCAATATAGCTATGACTATACATAATGAAATTCTTTTCAATCTTTTTGAAAAAACCGTTTCGTAAAAGCGATAAAAAAATAGAATCAAAAAAATACTGTAATAATTGAAGAGATAAGCAAAATCAAACTCTTTAATATACATTTTATAATGTCCATATAGTTCCAAGCCTAATGAAACCAATAGAAAAACTACAAAATAGTTTTGGCTGGAAAGACCTTTCTTCCCAGCTAAAGCTATAGATTTAACAGTATCTATGAAGAGTACTGTAATGTATATAATTTGAATAAACATTTTATGGATATAGAGAGCCCATATCGAAAAAGCCTTCTTTACCATCGATTTCTTCTGGTAAATATTTTCCAACAACAGTTATTTGTCTTTCATGCTCAGAATAAGCTTGCTTATATTCTGCTTCTTTAAGCCCATAGTCAGGATTTCTTCTAAAAAAATCAGATAAAATCTTGTACCGAGTAACCTCTCCCAAAATAAATTCTACTTGTTGATACTTTTCCCCATCGGAATTTTGTTCGTTCATTATCTCTTTAACATTATTCCAAGTATATTTCAAACATACTGATCCATTCTTAGGATAACTATACGCAGACATAATATGATACAAGCTATTCACCAAATAATTAGTACAAAGATTACTATAATCAGTATCATTTAAAATTATTTTAGTAATATCAAATGGATAGTTAAGATTAAATAGTACAAAATGTTCTTTTATGGGATTTCCAATATTATCAAGTGGTGTAGCTACAATGTATAAAAATACATTTGGAATATCAGAACTTTCTAATACAGAGTTATCACCTGTGTATTTAATGTATTCCTGCTTTGTGAGAAATACAAATTTAAATTGCAATCCTATTCCTGACTGACCATAAGTATTGTATAAACTTTCAATTGTACTGATGTCCAATTTATAGCCATCCAAATACGGTCGGGTTTTAGTTTTATCTTCAAGCTCACTAAGAATTCCAGCACTTGCTTGATAAATAAACATAATACCAACATCATGATGTACTGGCTCTAATCTTTCTATATTTTTTCTATAAACTAAATTCCTTAGTTTATCACCGTCCTTAATTTCGGTTTCGGCAAAAGCCTCCTGAGTGTAATTGTTGTTTTCCATGTCTCTTAGTTTTTTAAATTATTAAATTTATTTATTGCTTCTACCTTATTGCTGACATGCAGCTTTCGGTAGATATTTCCTACGTGTTTTTTTACGGTGTCGATGCTAATAAATTTTTGATCGGCAATTTCTTTGTAGAGAAGCCCCTGGGAAAGAAGTTCAAGAATTTCTTTTTCCCGTTCTGTAAGATCATCGAAATCTTTGTTTTCCGGTAGTTTTCTTTCGAAGTGTCCTAAGACCCTGCGAGCGATAGACAGGCTCATCGGTGCACCACCATTGTAAACATCTCTGATAGAAGAAAGAATCTTATCCATGCTTTCCCCTTTGATGAGATAGCCCATAGCACCGGCTTTTAAGGAATTGAAAATCTTTTCGTCATCTTCGAAACTGGTACACATGATGAACTGAGTCTCCGGCATATCTTTTCTGAGTTTTTCAATGATTTCAATCCCCAGCATATCCTGCAGCTGGATATCCATCATGACCACATCCGGAGAAAAAGAAGTAAGGTTCTTAAGCGCATCATTACCATCAAAGAACTGGGCAACGACCTTCATGTCATCCTGATAATTGATGACCTTCTTCAACGCATTGTTGTAGTTCTTTTCGTCTTCTACTATGGCGATGGAAATGCTCATTGTTTTTTTGTTTAAGACAAATTTCGGAAGAAAACAAGACGGAATCAATTACACTTTTGTGTAATTTTGAGACTTGAGTTCAGGGTTATTGGTTTGTTTTTTGTTTCTATTAAATTTAGTTAAATTTCTATTACAATAGAAAAACAATTAACCCGATATATTAAAAAATAAATATCATGAGAAAAAGCCTTTTAATAGCTGTTTCAGCCGTAGCATTATTATTAACAAGCTGCAAAAAAAATGAGAGCGGAAACAAAAGTGTCATCAAGATGGACAGTTCGGAAACTGTGATCACAGACCACAACGGAAAAATTGATTCTTTAACCCAAAGTTCTTCAACCATTGAAGTAGATGGTAAGAAGACGGAAAAGACAGATTTTGTTTACAAAGCCACAGACGGTACTTTGGTAAAAGTAGTATTCAAAAATGATCCTAAGGAAAATACAGTGGCCATCACCAGCAATAAAAAGACGTTCACCTTACCTAAAACGGAAACAAAAAACGGTGAAACCATCTATAAAAAAGATGATATGACGGCGAGGGTAAAAGGAGATAGTCTTCACCTTGAACAGGGTAACAATGTCATTGAACTAAAGAGAACCAAAATCTAATTAGGATTTCTATTGCAGATCTAGTTTCGCGATCTGCAGTCATTGGCTTTCTATTTAGAATAACCAGAATAAACAAAAACACTCACCATTAAACAACAAAAAAACCATCCAGAATCTGGATGGTTTTCTATTTATATCTGAGAATATATTATTCTGCAGTTTTTTCCTCTGTAGAATCTGTTGCTTCAGCCTTAGGCTCTTCAACTTTTTCTTCTACTTTAGGAGCATCAGCAACTACAGCTTCTTTTTTAGCAGTTGTAGCTCTTCTACTTCTTCTAGTAGTCTTTTTCTCTTCAGCATTAGGATTGTAAAGTTCGTTGAAATCAACAAGCTCGATAAGAGCCATATCAGCAGCATCACCTTGTCTGAAACCAGTTTTGATGATTCTTGTATATCCGCCGTTTCTTTCTGCGATTTTCGGAGCTACTGATCTGAAAAGTTCAGTAACTGCTTCTTTACTTTGAAGATATGAAAAAACAATTCTTCTATTGTGTGTAGTATCTTCTTTTGCCTTTGTTAATAGAGGTTCAACATATACTCTTAAAGCTTTTGCTTTAGCTACAGTAGTGTTGATTCTCTTATGCTCAATTAGAGAACAAGCCATATTAGAAAGTAAAGCACTTCTATGAGAAGCTGTTCTTCCTAAGTGATTGAATTTTTTACCGTGTCTCATTATTAATTATTTATCAGCGTCTAACTTATATTTTGCAACGTCGAAACCGAAGTTAAGACCTTTTGAATGCACTAATTCTTCTAGTTCTGTCAAAGATTTTTTACCAAAATTTCTGAATTTCATCAAATCAGACTTACTGTAAGAAACAAGTTCACCAAGAGTTTCTACTTCAGCTGCTTTCAGACAGTTAAGGGCTCTTACAGAAAGATCCATATCTGCTAATTTAGACTTAAGTAATTGTCTTGTATGAAGCGTCTCTTCATCGTATTGGATAGATGCTTTTACAGCTTCAGTTTCAAGGGTGATTCTCTCATCAGAGAACAACATGAAGTGATAAATTAATATCTTAGAAGCTTCAGTTAAAGCATTTTGAGGACTGATAGATCCATCAGTTTCTATATCTAATACAAGTTTTTCGTAGTCTGTTTTTTGCTCTACACGATAATTTTCAATGCTGTATTGTACTTTCTTGATTGGCGTAAAAATAGAGTCAATAGCAATAGTACCTACCGGTGCATTGTTTGACTTATTCTGATCTGAAGGAACATACCCTCTACCTTTTTCAATATTGAAAGTAATTTCGAAAGTTACATCACTGTTTAGGTTGCAAATCAAAAGATCCGGGTTTAGCACCTCAAATCCGTTGACAGACTTTCCTAAATCACCAGCAGTAATAACCGTTTGACCGGAAACTTTAGCAATTACCTGCTCGTTAGCCTGGCCTTCTGCTGAAGCTTTTAATCTTACCTGCTTAAGGTTAAGAATGATTTCGGTAACGTCTTCGATTACTCCTGGAATAGTTGAAAATTCGTGCTCTACACCTTCTATTTTGATAGATGAAATAGCATATCCTTCCAGAGAAGAAAGCAACACTCTTCTCAAAGCATTACCGATTGTAAGCCCGAAACCTGGTTCTAATGGTCTGAATTCGAATTGACCTTTAAATTCATCAGAGTTAAGTAAAATTACTTTATCGGGTTTTATGAATTGTAAAATTGCCATATTATTGGGTTGAGCAAAAATTTGATTAAAAAATTATTTAGAGTAAAGTTCGACGATAAGCTGTTCCTTGATGTCCTCCGGAATCTGGATTCTTTCAGGAGCAGAAACGAAAGTACCTTCTTTCTTCTCATCGTTGAATTGTAACCACTCATAATTAGCTTTAGAAGCTAATGAATCAGTAACAACCTCAAGAGACTTAGATTTCTCTCTTACAGCGATCACATCACCTGCTTTTACGATATAAGAAGGAATGTTAAGGATCTCACCATTCACTGTAATGTGTCTGTGAGAAGTTAACTGTCTAGCAGCAGATCTAGTTTTAGCAAAACCCAATCTGTATACTACGTTATCCAATCTTGATTCGCAAAGCTGTAATAGAACTTCACCTGTTACACCTTTACTTCTGTGTGCTTTTTCGAATAAATTTGCAAACTGTCTTTCTAAAATACCGTAAGTATATTTAGCTTTTTGCTTTTCAGCTAACTGAACTGCATATTCAGATTTTTTAGCACCTCTTCTTTTGTTAGGACCATGTTGTCCTGGCGGTTGGTTTTTTCTTCTTTCGAAGTTTTTGTCGTCTCCGTAGATTGCAGCACCAAACTTTCTAGCAATCTTAGTTTTAGGTCCAATATATCTTGCCATAATGGGTAAATTCTAAAAATTAAACTCTTCTTCTTTTCGGTGGTCTACATCCATTGTGTGGCATAGGAGTAACGTCAATAATTTCGCTAACTTCAATACCTGAATTGTGGATTGTTCTGATAGCAGATTCTCTACCTGCACCAGGACCTTTCACATACACCTTTACTCTTCTTAATCCAGCTTCGTGAGCAACATTAGAGCAATTTTCAGCTGCCATTTGAGCAGCAAATGGAGTATTCTTTTTAGAACCTCTGAAACCCATTTTACCGGCAGATGCCCAAGAGATAACTTCTCCGCTTTTATTTGTTAAAGAAATGATGATGTTATTGAAAGAAGCTTGAATATGTGCCTCACCAATAGCTTCAACTTTTACTTTTCTTTTTTTAACTACTTTACTTTGTTTTGCCATAATTCCTAACGATTATTTACTTGCCTTTTTCTTGTTAGCAACTGTTTTTCTCTTTCCTTTTCGGGTTCTAGAGTTGTTTTTCGTTCTCTGGCCTCTTAAAGGTAATCCTAGTCTGTGACGTATTCCTCGTTGGCATCCTATGTCCATCAATCTCTTGATGTTCAATTGCACTTCAGATCTTAATTCTCCTTCAACTTTTACGTTTTCAGAGATATATGTTCTGATTGCAGCCAATTCATCGTCATTCCATTCGTTGACTTTCTTGTCTTCGCTGATACCGGCAGCTTTAAGGATTTCAGAAGAAGTACTTCTTCCAACTCCGTAGATGTAAGTTAAACCGATAACACCTCTTTTGTTTTTTGGTAAATCAATACCTGCAATTCTCGCCATAATTTAATGTTAGCCTTGTCTTTGTTTAAATTTTGGGTTCTTCTTGTTGATTACGAACAGCACACCTTTTCTGCGTACAATTTTGCAATCAGCGCTTCTTTTTTTAATTGATGCTCTAACTTTCATTTTGATAGTATTTATTTTTCAACAAGAGCCAAACGGAACATACATTCCATTTGGCGTTTGTTTTAATATCTAAATGTGATCCTCCCTTTTGTTAAATCATAGGGAGACATTTCTAGTTTTACCTTGTCTCCAGGTAAAAGTTTAATATAATGCATTCTCATTTTACCGGAAATATGAGCAATAAGTATATGCCCATTCTCCAGCTCTACACGGAACTGGGCGTTCGAAAGTGCTTCCGTAATAACGCCGTCTTGTTCAATATGTTTTTGTTTCGCCATAAATTAATATCCAGTCGTTCTTGATAATTTAGACTGCATTAAGCCATCATAGTGATGATTCAGCAGATAAGTATTAATCTGTTGAACGGTATCTAAAATAACTCCAACCATAATCAATAGTGATGTTCCCCCGAAAAATAGGGCGAACGCATCTGTCTGAACAAAGCTTCCATGCACTATTGCTGGAAGGACTGCAAAGATAGACAAAAATATTGCACCTGGCAAGGTTATTTTTGATAAAATATCATCTAAATAATCAGCTGTCTCTTTACCGGGTCTTACTTTCGGTACTAAACCTCCATTTCTCTTCAAATCATCAGCCATTTGGTTTACCGGAATTGTAATTGCAGTATAGAAAAATGAGAATATAATAATTAATAGCGCGAACAATACGTTGTACTGCCAGCTAAAAACATTCTTGAAACCTGCAAGAAAAGTATTGGACTCATCGAATTTCGTCAATAATCCTGGTACGAACATCAATGCCTGAGCAAAGATAATCGGCATTACACCAGCAGCATTCACTTTCAATGGGATCCATTGTCTTGCTCCCTGCATAAGATTTCTGTTTACACCTCCTCTTGCTTGAGCTCTGCTTACATACTGAATCGGTATTTTTCTCACAGCGACGGATAATACCACCGCTAAAAGAACTACCAGCATCCAGAATATTACTTCAATAAGGATCATGATTGATCCCATTCCTCCTTTTCCGTTCTGCACGGCCATTTCCTGTACGAATGCTTCAGGTAATCTTGACAGGATTCCCACCATAATAAGGATGGAAATACCGTTTCCGATACCTTTGTCGGTGATTTTCTCACCTAACCACATTGCGAACACTGAACCAGCAACCAAGATAACAATACTTGGTAACCAGAACATGATGGAATTCGGCTCTACATAATATGCAGACTGGAACTGAGCATACGGCAGGAATAATTGAGTAATAGAAGTTAAATAAGAAGGGGCCTGTACAAGACAAACTCCAATCGTTAACCATCTCGTAATTTGATTCAATGTATTTCTACCTGACTCTCCATCCTTCTGAAGTTTCTGAAGATAAGGAATAGCCATTCCCATCAACTGAACAATAATAGAAGCAGAAATATAAGGCATGATTCCCAACGCCATTACGGAAGCGTGGCTGAAAGCTCCCCCCGTAAACGACGAAAGCAAGCCAAGGAGACCTGCTCCTTGCTTGTTACCGCCTTGATTTTTATAATGCTCTAAGAGATCTCCCACTTCTGCAAGGTTAATTGCGGGAAGTGAGATATAAGATGCGAATCTATACACAAGGATAATACCTAACGTAAAGAGAATTTTATCTCTTAACTCCTTTAGGCTCCATATATTTTTAAGTGTTTGTATAAATTCTTTCATTAGTAAGTATTATAAGGTAATTGCTTTTCCACCTGCTTTAGCAATAAGCTCTTCAGCAGATTTAGTGAACTTGTCAGCAGAGATTGAAACCGCTGATTTCAATTCTCCTCTACCCATAATTTTCACTAATTCGTTTTTAGAAACGATCCCGTTTTCTACTAAAACTTCTTTCGTGATCTCTCCAGTGATGGATTTGTTCTCGATTAAAGTTTGAATAGTATCAAGATTAACTCCTCTAAACTCTTTTCTGTTTACGTTTTTGAAACCGAATTTAGGTAATCTTCTTTGTAAAGGCATCTGTCCACCTTCGAAACCGATTTTCTGAGAATAACCAGCTCTAGCTTTCTGACCTTTGTGTCCTTTCGTAGAAGTACCTCCTTTTCCTGTACCCTGACCTCTACCAATTCTTTTAGAGTTGTGAGTTGCACCTGCAGCAGGTCTTATGTTGTTTAAATTCATCTTAATTTTTGTTTTAAAATTATTTTTGAACTTCAAGTAAATGACTAACTGCAGCTATCATTCCTAAAATAGAAGGCGTAGCTTCATGTTCTACAACTTGGTGAAGTTTCTTAAATCCTAATGCTTCAAGCGTTCTCTTTTGGGTTTTTGTTCTTCCAATAGCGCTTCTTACTTGCTTTACTTTGATTGTTGCCATTGTTCTAATATTAACCGTTAAACACTTTACTTAGAGAAACTCCTCTCATTCTAGCGATCTCTTCAGGTCTTCTGATATCCAATAACGCTTTGAAAGTAGCTTTCACTACGTTGTGAGGGTTAGAAGATCCTTTAGATTTTGAAAGGATATCGTGAATACCAGCAGACTCTAATACCGCTCTTACCGCACCACCGGCGATAAGTCCTGTACCGTGAGAAGCAGGTCTCATAAAGATATCTGCACCACCGTATCTAGCAGTAGTCTGGTGAGGGATGGTGTGGTTCATTACAGGAACTTTCACAAGGTTTTTCTTAGCATCTTCAACTGCTTTAGCAATTGCAGAAGCAACTTCCTTAGATTTTCCTAAACCGTGACCGATGATTCCATCTTCATTACCTACTACAACAATAGCAGAAAATCCGAAAGCTCTACCTCCTTTGGTTACTTTTGTTACTCTGTTAACAGCTACGAGACGATCTTTTAATTCTAATCCTCCCGGTTTTACTCTTTCTATATTATCTAGTCCTAACATATTTCCGAAATTTTAATGATTAGAATTTAAGTCCTCCTTCTCTCGCCCCATCAGCCAGAGCTTTCACTCTTCCGTGGTATACGAATCCGTTTCTGTCAAATACAATCTTTTCAATTCCTGCAGCGATAGCTTTGGCAGCGATAGCCTTACCAACAGCAGCAGAAACTTCAGTCTTAGTACCATTAGCATCCACTCCTTTCTCTCTGGAAGAAGCAGCGACTAAAGTTGTACCATTTTTATCATCGATTAACTGAGCGTAAATTTCCTTATTACTTTTATATACAGATAATCTTGGCAATTCAGAAGATCCAGAGATTTTTCCTCTTACTCTTCTTTTGATTCTTATTCTTTTTTCTAATTTACTTAATGCCATAATACTTATAATTTATTAAGCAGATTTACCAGCTTTACGTCTAACAATTTCTCCAAGGAATCTTACACCTTTTCCTTTGTAAGGCTCAGGCTTTCTGAAAGAACGGATCTTTGCAGCTACCATTCCTAGAAGTTGATTGTCATGAGACGCTAAAGTAATAATTGGGTTTTTACCTTTTTCAGTCAATGTATCTACTTTTACTTCGTTTGGAAGTTCTAATACGATACCGTGAGAGAATCCTAAAGCCAACTCAAGTTTTTGACCTGTGTGTGAAGCTCTGTATCCTACTCCTACTAGTTCTAGTTTCTTTTCGAAACCTTTTTCAACACCAACAATCATATTGTTGATCAACGCTCTGTATAAACCGTGAAGCGCCTTGTGTTGCTTAGAATCAGATGGTCTGTTTACATTAAGCTCGCCATCTTTTTGTTCTAAAGTAATTCCTGCTGTAAGCTCCTGAGAAAGTTCTCCTTTAGGACCTTTTACCGTTACAACACCGTTATTTTCAGTGACTGTAATTCCAGCTGGAATTGTTATAATTGCTTTACCAATTCTTGACATTTTCCTCTGATTAAAAATTAATAAACATAGCAGATTACTTCACCGCCTACTTTTTCTTCTCTAGCCTTCTTGTCAGTCATTACTCCTTTAGAAGTAGAGATAACAGCTATACCCAAACCGTTCAGTACTCTTGGAAGTTCCGCAGAACCTTTGTACTGTCTTAAACCTGGTCTAGAAGCTCTTTGAATAGACTTGATAGCCGGTTTGTTAGTTTGCTTGTCATACTTTAAAGCGATTTTGATCGTCCCTTGAACAGCGTTATCTTCAAACTTAAAGTTTAAGATATACCCTTGATCAAATAAGATCTTAGTAATCTCCTTTTTGATTTTCGATGCAGGAATTTCCACCACTTTGTGGCCTGCGCTTTGTGCGTTCCTTACTCTTGTTAGGAAATCTGAAATTGGATCTGTTACCATTTTTCTTTTTTAAATTATTGGTTAAAGACAATCAGTATTGAAGGGACTTGAAGATCAAAATATCAGACTTCAGAAAAACTTGGGTCTGATATTTTTATTCTTTAGTATCCAGACAACTTAATTGTCCCGATTAATTAGTAATTATTACCAACTAGCTTTTTTCACTCCCGGGATAAGACCGTTGTTGGCCATTTCACGGAACGTTACTCTAGAAAGACCGAAAGTTCTCATGTACCCTCTTGGTCTACCTGTTAGTTTACATCTGTTGTGTAATCTTACAGGAGAAGCATTTTTAGGTAATTTCTGAAGTCCTTCATAATCACCAGCTTCTTTTAAAGCTTTTCTCTTGTCAGCGTATTTAGCAACTAGTGCTTCTCTTTTGCGCTCACGCGCTTTCATTGATTCTTTAGCCATTTCTTAGTTCTTTTTAAATGGTAAACCGAAGTGAGTTAATAATGCTTTCGCTTCTTTATCTGTTTTCGCAGTTGTTACGAAAGTGATGTCCATCCCTTGGATTTTTTTCACTTTGTCAATTACGATCTCAGGAAAGATAATCTGCTCAGTAATACCTAAGTTGTAGTTACCTCTACCATCGAACCCGTCTGCTTTGATACCAGAGAAATCTCTGATACGTGGTAAAGCAGAAGCAGTAAGTCTGTCTAAGAATTCATACATTTTATGAGCTCTCAATGTTACTTTAGCACCTACAGGCATACCTTTTCTCAATTTGAAAGCAGCTTCGTCTTTCTTAGAGATAGTACCAACCGCTTTCTGACCAGTAATCATTGTTAATTCTTCTACAGCATAATCAATGATTTTCTTGTCTGCAGTGGCATCACCTAATCCTTGAGATAGGATGATTTTTTCCAATTTAGGTACCTGCATTACAGATTTGTAGCCAAATTCTTCCATCATTGCAGGAACAATTTTCTCTCTGTATATATTTTTGGGTCTTGCTATAAATTCCATGTGTTAATTCAAATTATAAAGTTTCACCCGTTTTTTTATCGATTCTTACTTTCTTATCTCCTTCGATTTTGTAACCGATTTTGATAGCTTTTCCGTCTTTACCAACTAAAGCTATGTTTGAGATATGAATAGAAGCTTCCTTTTCAGTGATTCCACCTTGAGGGTTAGAAGCTGAAGGCTTAACGTGTTTTTTAACGATGTTAAGACCTGCAACGATAACTCTAGGATCTTTTCCTTCTTTTTTGATCACTTCAATAACTTCACCTGTCTTACCTTTGATATCTTTCTTACCAGTAGTAATGATGACGTTATCTCCTCTTTTTATTTTTAACTTTGACATTTTCTTTTAAAAATTTTAAAAATTAAAGTACTTCAGGAGCTAATGAAATGATTTTCATATATTCTTTGTCTCTCAACTCACGAGCAACAGGTCCGAAAACACGTGTTCCTCTCATTTCTCCTGCTGCGTTTAGTAATACACAAGCATTGTCTTCGAATTTGATGTATGAACCATCTTTTCTTCTTACTGCTTTTTTAGTTCTTACTACTACAGCTTTAGATACCTGACCTTTTTTAGCATTTCCTGATGGTGTAGAATCCTTGATAGTAACAACGATTTTATCACCAACTGAAGCATATCTTCTTCTGGTTCCTCCCAGAACTCTGATAACTAGTACTTCTTTTGCACCTGTGTTATCAGCAACTTTTAATCTTGATTCTGTTTGTAACATTATTACTTAGCTTTTTCAATGATTCTTACTAATCTCCATCTCTTGCTCTTGCTCAAAGGTCTAGTTTCTTGGATAAGAACTGTATCTCCTTCTGTGCATTCGTTGTTCTCGTCGTGTGCAGTATATTTTTTCGTTTTTAGAACGAATTTACCGTACATCGGGTGTTTCACTCTCGTAGTCTCACTTACAACAATGGTCTTTTCCATTTTATTGCTGGAAACTATTCCGATTCTTTCTTTTCTTAAGTTTCTTTCCATAATGTATGAAAATCTTATTGTTGTTTAGTGGTTAACTCAGTGTTTAGTCTAGCGATCGATCTTCTCAAATCTCTGATTTGAATCGGGTTTTCAATTGGACTGATCTTGTGAGCCAATTTCAGTTTTGAATATTGAGTTGTCAATTCAGCAAGTTTTGCTTGAATATCACCCGCGCTTAAATTTTTAATATCAGCTTGTTTCATTGTATCAAAGATTATAGAGGTTTAACAAAATCGTTAGCCACTACGAATTTAGTAACTACCGGTAATTTTTGAGCAGCAAGTCTTAAAGCTTCCTTAGCAATCTCGTAAGATACACCTCCGATTTCGAACATGATCTTACCTGGTTTCACTACAGCTACCCAATATTCCACAGCACCTTTACCTTTACCCATACGTACTTCAGCTGGTTTCTTAGTAATTGGCTTATCCGGGAATATTTTGATCCATAGCTGGCCTTCTCTCTTCATATATCTTGTCGCAGCGATACGAGCAGCTTCAATTTGTCTTGCAGTGATCCAAGCACCTTCTATAGCTTTGATTCCAAATGTTCCGTATGCAAGTTGATTACCTCTTTGAGCAATCCCCTTCATCTTCATCTTGTGAACTCTACGGAATTTGGTTCTTTTTGGTTGTAACATAATTTCTAAATTTTAGATTTTAGATTTTAGATTTTAGATTTTTTATATTTTAAAAAAGTAACGGTAATTTAAAATTCAAAATTTCTAACCTAAAATTTTTAATTATTATTGTTATTATTGTTATTATTCTTTCTAGGTCTTCTGTTATCTCGGTCTCCACCTCTGTTTCCACCTCCTGAAGGACCTCCTTTCTTCTGTTGTCCCACTAGTGGAGAAAGTTCTCTTTTACCGTAAACTTCTCCTTTCATGATCCAAACTTTCACACCTAGTCTACCGTAAGTAGTGTGAGCTTCAGCCCAGTGATAATCGATATCAGCTCTGAAAGTAGACAAAGGAATTCTTCCGTCTTTGAAAGATTCGCTTCTTGCCATTTCAGCACCGTTCAATCTACCAGAGATCTGAACTTTGATACCTTCAGCACCCATTCTCATTGTACTGGCAATTGCCATTTTAACAGCTCTTCTGTAAGAGATTCTGTTTTCAATTTGCTTAGAGATGCTGTCAGCCACTAATACTGCGTCAAGTTCAGGTCTTTTGATTTCGAAAATATTGATTTGAATATCCTTACCTGTAAGTTTCTTCAATTCTTCTTTTAATTTATCAACTTCCTGACCTCCTTTACCGATGATAAGTCCCGGTCTAGCTGTAGTAATAGTTACTGTAACTAATTTTAAAGTTCTTTCAATATAAATTTTTGAGATACCACCTTTAGATAATCTAGCTTCAAGATATCTTCTGATTTTGTAGTCTTCTGCGATTCTGTCTCCATAATCTTTACCACCAAACCAGTTAGAATCCCATCCTCTGATTATACCTAATCTGTTACCAATTGGATTTGTCTTCTGTCCCATACCTTGATTAATTTTCTTTATTACCTAAGATTAATGTAATGTGGTTTGATCTCTTTCTGATTCTATACCCTCTACCTTGTGGAGCTGGTCTTA
Organism: Chryseobacterium carnipullorum; assembly: GCF_003815695.1. Taxonomy (NCBI): domain Bacteria; kingdom Pseudomonadati; phylum Bacteroidota; class Flavobacteriia; order Flavobacteriales; family Weeksellaceae; genus Chryseobacterium; species Chryseobacterium carnipullorum. The sequence goes on from NZ_CP033920.1 coordinate 816,531, forward strand.
GTCTCTTCAATTGTCTTGCACTGTCTACAAAAATTTCTTTAACGATAAGATTAGCTTCTTCGATATCAGCACCTTCGTTTTTAGCTTGCCAGTTGGCCATTGCTGAAAGTAAGACTTTTTCTAACTTGTTAGAAGCGTCTTTTTTAGAATATTTTAGGATGTATAAAGCTTTGTCTACTTCTACGCCTCTGATGATATCAGCTACTAATCTCATCTTTCTTGGAGAAGAAGGGCAATCGTTATGTAATGCTTTTACTACATCTTGATTTGTTAATTTACGTGCTAATGCACTTTCTCTTTTTCTTGATCCCATGATTATCTACTTCCTTTGTTTTTATTACCACCATGACCTCTGAAAGATCTTGTTGGAGAAAATTCGCCTAACTTGTGACCAACCATGTTTTCTGTAACATATACAGGGATAAAAGATTTCCCGTTGTGTACAGCGATAGTTTGTCCTACGAAGTCTGGAGAGATCATAGACGCTCTAGACCAAGTTTTGATAACTGTCTTCTTACCAGACTCTATGTTTGTCTGAACCTTCTTATCTAAAGTATGATGAATGAATGGTCCTTTTTTAAGTGATCTTGCCATAATTATTTACGTTTAGATATGATATGACGGTTAGACGCTTTGTTTTTCTTTCTGGTTTTGTACCCTTTAGCAGGCATACCATTTCTAGATCTTGGGTGACCTCCAGAAGAACGACCTTCACCACCTCCCATTGGGTGATCTACAGGGTTCATTACTACTGGTCTAGTTCTAGGTCTTCTACCTAACCATCTGCTTCTACCAGCCTTACCTGAAACAGTTAACTGATGATCAGAGTTAGAAACAGATCCAATCATTGCATAACATTCAGTAAGGATCATTCTAGATTCTCCTGAAGGCAATTTGATGATGGCATATTTTCCGTCTCTTGAAGTTAATTGAGCTGAAGAACCAGCACTTCTTGCTAAAATTGCCCCTTGTCCAGGTTTCATTTCAACACAAGAAATAACAGTACCCAATGGAATGTTTTTCAATTTCATTGCGTTACCGATGTTCGGTTCTACGCTTTCACCTGAAACTACCTTTTGATCTACTTTGATACCGTTTGGAGCGATGATATATCTCTTCTCTCCGTCTGCGTACTCTAATAAAGCGATAAATGCAGTTCTGTTTGGATCATATTCTACAGTTTTTACCGTTGCTTCAACATCATGCTTGTTTCTTTTGAAGTCGATAATTCTGTATTTCTTTTTGTGTCCACCTCCGGTGTAACGCATGGTCATTTTACCAGTTTGGTTACGTCCACCTGACTTACTAATACCAACGGTTAGAGATTTCTCTGGTTTGTTGGTAGTAATTTCCTCAAAATTGTTTACAATTCTGAATCTCTGTCCTGGGGTGATAGGTTTTAATTTTCTAACAGACATTACTATTATTTATAATTATAATTAATTTACAGCAAAAATATCGATTACTTCCCCTTCAGAAAGAGTGATAACCGCTTTTTTCAATTTGTTTGTCTTTCCTACTTGAAGACCTTTCTTAGTATGCTTTGAAGAAACTTTAGGCGCATAAATCATGGTTCTAACGTCTGCTACTTTCACACCGTAAGCTTGTTCTATCGCTTTTTTAATCTGGATTTTATTCGCCCTAGGATCAACTAAGAAAGAATAAGCACCTCTTAAATCTGTAAGATAGTTTGCTTTCTCTGAAATAACTGGTTTAATAATAAGTGACATGATTTATTTCTTTAAATTTTCCTGGAATTTTTCAACTGCACCTTCTAAGAATACGATTTCACCTGCATTCATTAAGTCATATGAACTAATTTCGTTAAAGTTCATTACTTTAGTTTTAGGTAAGTTTCTTGAAGATAAATACACATTCTTGTTAGCTTCAGGAAGAACGAATAAAGATTTTTTATCGTTCAATGCCAATGCATCTAGGATCGTGATAAAATCTTTAGTTTTAGGAGCGTTTAAGCTCATATCTTCCATTACTCTGATGCTGTTATCTCTCATTTTCTGAGATAAAACAGATTTTTTAGCCAATCTCTTAAGAGCTTTGTTCAATTTGAATCTGTAGTCTCTTGGTTTTGGTCCGAATACTCTACCTCCACCTCTGAAAGTTGGAGATTTGATATCACCATATCTAGCAGAACCAGATCCTTTTTGCTTCTTAAGTTTCTTGGTAGAAGCAGTAATTTCGCTTCTTTCCTTTGATTTATGAGTCCCTTGTCTTTGTGCTGCAAGGTACTGTTTAACTTCTAGGTAAACCGCGTGCTGATTTGGCTCAATTCCGAATACTGATTCGTCTAGAGTTACTTTTCTTCCGGTCTCCTTTCCTGATGTATTTAATACTACTAGTTCCATTTTCTGATAATTACATAAGAATTTTTAGCTCCCGGAACAGCACCTTTTACTACTAAAAGATTTTGTTCTTGATCCACTTTTAATACTTGAAGGTTTTGTACAGTTACCTGCTTACCTCCCATTCTACCCGCCATTCTCATTCCTTTGAATACTCTTGAAGGATCCGATCCAGCACCGATAGAACCTGGAGCTCTAAGTCTGTTGTGCTGACCATGAGTAGCTTGCATTACACCTCCAAAGCCATGTCTTTTAACAACACCCTGGAAACCTTTACCTTTTGAAGTACCTGTTACGTCAACAAATTCACCTTCAGCGAATAAATCAACTTTTACTTCTTCTCCTACTTTTACCTCGTCTACGAATTCTCTGTAGAATTCTACCAACTTAGCTTTAGGAGCAGAACCAGCCTTTTTGAAATGGCCAGCTAACGCTTTACCTACGTTCTTTTCACTCTTGTCATCGAAACCTAACTGAACTGACTTATAGCCGTCCTTTTCAATGGTTCTGACCTGTAAAACCGAGCATGGACCCGCCTGAATAACTGTACAAGGAATATTTTTTCCTTCTTCGTTAAACAAAGACGTCATACCGATTTTTTTACCAATAATACCTGACATTGTTTATGTTATAATAAAATTTATCTTTCTAATTCTACATTTTTAGGAGGTCTGAAGTAATTTCTACTTTTGATATAGGCATACTACGCCCCTAAAATGGAGTGTGCAAATTTATGAATATTTTTAGAACTGACAAATATTTCGAGTAAAATATTTTGATTTTTAATCATTTAGCAATTCCCTCGCAAAATTCTCTCTAAAAATTTTGGAAGTGCTCTTTAAAATTTTCAAGAAAAGCATTGATATATCTTTTAGTCATATCAGATTTTCTTACCACGAGATAATGTTTCCTTTTCAAACCATTTTTTCCGATTTTTTTAAAACCCAATCCATCTGAAATCTTAAAAGACCTCAAAGCCCATTTTGGCATACACATAACACCTGCATTCGCACTCACCATCTCCAAAGCTACCTCCGTAAGAGGAATTGCAGAGATTTTAAAGGGTATCACCGCATTCGGCTTCAAAAATCTTTCAAATACAGAAACGGTTTCCAAAGGATAGGAATGAATAATCAGATGAATATTTGTAAAATCAGAAACATCTATATATCCGAGTGCATACAATGGATTCTCAACGTGAAGAACCGCAAAAATTTCATCTTCAAAAATTTCAATGCTGATCAATTCATCATTTGATGGCTGGGAAGTCACAACGGCAATATCAATTTCTTTTGATAAAATTTTGGAAACAGGATGGTGGGTTGCTTCCAAAACTAAATCGACATCAATGTCAGGATACAAAATATTCATCTTTTGAAGAAAAGCCGGCAATCCCTGGTAAAATGAATAGCATTCTGTACTTACTTTTATTTTTCCCGACGAACCAGCTCTTATTTGTTTTATAGTTCCCAGACCTTTATCTATAGTATCAATGACATCACAGGCAATTTTATAAAGCACACTTCCCTCCTCTGTGAGCTCCCACTTATTTCGTACTCTGTAAAAAACTTTAAAACCTAATTGGATCTCCAATTCTTTAAGCTGATGACTCAATGCCGATTGGGTCAAAAAGAGTCTATCGGAAGAATTGGCAAGATTACCCTCTTCGGCAATCGTTTTTATAAGTCTTAAAAATCTGATTTCCATAGCTACAAAAGTAAAAATATCCCATTATACAATAATTGAAAACTTTTCAATTAAAGTTGTAAATAATTCAATTCCAATTTTAGGAGAAAAAATAAAGGGAGCATAGCTTTGTAACAGCATAAAATAATTGAATTATGAAAGAACAAATTGAATTTTACGAAAAAAAATTAGCCTTCGAAATAGATCCATCAGATCTATATGATGAGCTTAAGAGCAAAGAAAACTATATTGCAGTTGACACACGGAAACCGTTCGCATTCGAAAAAGAACACATTCCCACAGCAATCAATCTTCCACACCGGGAAATGACGCAAGAAAATACCAGACATCTTGACAAATCCAAAACGTATGTATGTTATTGTGATGGTATTGGCTGCAATGCCTCTACGAAAGGAGCTTTAAAAATGACCCAATTAGGATTTAAGGTGCTTGAACTTATCGGAGGAATTGAATGGTGGAAATTTGACGGCTACTCTACTCAGGGAGCAAGTCCGGCAAAAGGATCTGCATTCGAATGTGCTTGTTAATATCCAAAGAAGGTATGAAAATAAGATTTGCCGAAGAAAGAGATATGGATTCTATTATTGAATTATGTAAAGCCCATGCTCAATACGAAAACAGTCTCTTTGATGAAGAAAACAAGAAGGAACAGCTTTCTCACTACATTTTCGATTTCAGCTTAAATATAAAATGTCTGGTCGTTGAATCTAACACCGAAATTGTAGGTTATGCAACATTCTTTAAGCAGTTTTCAACATGGGATGCCAGCAGTTACATTTATCTCGACTGTCTGTTTCTGAAAGAAAACATACGAGGCAACGGAATAGGCAAGCAAATAATGGAAGAAGTAAAAGAGTATTCAAAAGCGGATGGCTGCTCAGTCATTCAATGGCAAACACCAGCATTTAATACAAAAGCCATTACATTCTATAGCCGTCTTGGAGCAGAAAAAAAGGCCAAAGAAAGATTTTTCTGGAAGGTATAAACCTACTAATCCTTTATTAGAACAGAGACTTTCCGGAAACGGGATGGTCTCTATTCTGATATATTAATCTTTACAATCTGAGTACGAAACTACTTTACAATCACCGCAACCCCTATTTCTTCTAATGCAACTCTATCTTCTGCACAGATGCCACTATCTGTAATCAGATAATCTATTTTATCCAACGGAGCTATTTTTCCGAATCCTTTTTTATTCAGTTTCGAAGAGTCACCCAGAATGACCACTTTTTCGGAACATTCTATCATCAGCTGATTCAAATGAGCCTCCGCAGCATTGGAAGTACTGATCCCAAACTCCAAATCGATCCCATCTACTCCAAGAAAGAGCTTGTTGCAGGAAAACTGTCTGAGGATAGTTTCTGAAATAGATCCTACTATAGATGTAGAACTCTTCCTCACCTCTCCTCCGAGCTGAATGATATTAATATTAGGATTGTTACAAAGTTCAAGAGCAACCCTTAAAGAAGACGTAAGAACCGTAAGCGGTCCAAAATTTACCAGCATCCTCGCAAGATAATGCATCGTTGTACCCGAAGCCAGAATAATACAGTCATTCTCCTGGATCAGTTGCAAAGCTCCTTTCGCAATATTCTGTTTCGCTTCTACATTGATATTTTCTTTCTCATCCACATTCCTTTCATACGCATACCTTACATGCTTGCTGGCTCCTCCATGGTTTCGGAAAAGTAATCCTAAGCTTTCGAGATAGTTCAGATCCTTTCGAACCGTAACCGACGAAACATTCAGCTTCTCGCAAAGATCCTGTACAAGAACATGCCCCTTTTCATCGAGTTCCTTTAATATATCATCGTGCCTTGGTATTAACTTTTCCATTCTGATTCTTTCATCAAAAATACCATTTTTTTCCGAGACCGATAAAATTTCATTTATTTTCTTTTTAGTTTCATTTTTAATTTATACATTTGAAAACGAAACATAAACGAAACATTTATGAAACGAAACGAAGAAATTAGTAAATTGACCAATGTAGAGGAATGGGACTTTATTGTCATCGGAGGTGGAGCCAGTGGTCTGGGCTCAGCATTAGATGCAGCCAGCAGAGGATTTAAAACACTGCTCCTTGAGTCCCACGATTTTGCCAAAGCAACATCCAGCCGAAGTACCAAACTGGTACACGGCGGCGTAAGATATCTGGCGCAGGGAGATGTGGGACTTGTAAAAGAAGCCCTGAAAGAAAGAGGACTTCTCGCGCAAAATGCGGCACATGTAGTCAAAAACCAGTCATTTATTATTCCCAATTATACTTGGTGGGGAGGAATCTATTATAAAATAGGATTGTCTATCTACGATTTTCTTGCTGGAAAGCTAAGTCTAGGAAAAACAAAATACATCAGCAAATCTAAAACTATTGAAAAGCTCCCGACTATTGAACAGCACAATCTCGCAAGCGGTGTGGTGTATCAGGACGGACAGTTTGATGATGCAAGATTAGCGATCAACCTATCCCAGACCCTGATCGAAAAAGGAGGAAGTGCCGTTAATTATATGAAAGTAACCGGACTTCTGAAAAATGATTCCGGAAAAATAAATGGAGTAAAAGCGGAAGATCAGTTTTCAAACCAACAGTACGAACTCCGTGCAAAAGCAGTGATCAATGCAACAGGGGTATTCACGAATGATATTCTGAATATGAATAATCCTAAGCATGGTAAATTTGTTGTCCCAAGCCAGGGTATCCATTTAGTACTGGACAAATCTTTCCTGAAAAGTGATGATGCTATCATGATCCCAAAAACATCAGACGGAAGAGTTCTCTTTGTTGTCCCTTGGCATGACAGAGCATTGGTAGGAACTACAGACACTCTTCTCGAAAACCCTAGCTTTGAACCCCACGCTCTGGAATCTGAAATTAATTTTGTTTTAAATACGGCAAGACAGTATTTAGCCAAGAAACCAACGAGAGAAGATGTAAAATCGATGTTCGCAGGATTACGGCCGCTAGCCGCTCCAAAAGAAGGAGGCAAAAGCACCAAAGAAGTTTCCCGAAGTCATAAAGTCATTACTTCCGATACAGGACTGGTTTCCATCATTGGTGGAAAATGGACCACCTACCGTAAAATGGCAGAAGATACCATTGATAAAGCTGTAGAGATTCTTCATTTAAATGGAGGGCCTTCTCAAACAGAAAACCTGTCTATTCATGGAAATATGAAAGCAGAACTCGTTGATCGAAGCAGCCATCTTTATGTATACGGATCAGATATTCCTGCCATAAAATCGTTACAAAAAAGCAATCCCCAATATGCTCAGAAAATCCACCCGGATCACGGTTTCACGATTGCAGAAGCAGTTTGGGCTTTGAGACATGAAATGGCAGAAACCATAGAAGACATTCTCGCCCGAAGAGTCCGACTCTTATTTTTAGACGCAAGAGCTGCAATCGACAGCGCGCATACCATTGCGCAGCTTATTGCCAAAGAAAAAGGATATTCTCAGGAATGGGCGAACCAACAGGAAAAAGAATTTATTGAATTAGCACAAGGATATTTATTAACCCCTTACTCTCCCAAAACTATTACTCATAATTAAAACTTTGCAGTATGAAGGAAAAATTGATTCTCGCTCTGGACCAGGGTACAACTTCCTCTAGAGCCATCTTATTCAATCACAGCGGAGCTATTGAATATATCTCCCAGAAAAACTTTGAACAGATCTATCCTACTCCGGGCTGGGTAGAGCATGATCCGAACGAAATATGGTCATCCCAAATATCCGTCGCAGCAGAAATCATTGCCAAAGCCGGAATTTCCGGATTGGAAGTAGCCGCCATTGGCATCACCAACCAGCGTGAAACAACTATTGTTTGGGATAAAGAAACAGGTGAACCTATTTATAATGCTATTGTATGGCAAGACAGAAGGACCTCAAAATACTGTGACGAATTAAAAGAACAGGGCCACGCCGAAATCATCAAAGAGAAAACCGGGCTTGTACTGGATGCCTATTTTTCGGCAACCAAATTAAAATGGATTCTGGATCATGTAGATGGAGCAAGAGAAAAAGCCGCAGAAGGTAAATTATGTTTCGGAACGGTAGATACATGGCTCGTATGGAAACTTACCCGTGGAAAAATGTTCATTACCGATGTTTCCAATGCCAGCAGAACCATGCTTCTGAACATTCATACTTTAGAATGGGATCAGGATCTATTAGATTTGTTTGACATTCCAAGATCTGTTCTTCCTGAAGTGAAACAGAGCAGTGAAATCTATGGAGAGACAGCAACGACTTTATTTTCAACCAAAATTCCTATTGCAGGAATTGCAGGAGATCAGCAGGCTGCTTTATTCGGACAGATGTGCATCACTCCGGGAATGGTCAAGAACACCTACGGAACAGGATGTTTCCTGTTGATGAATACCGGAAAAGAAGCGGTTTCTTCCAAAAATAACCTGTTAACAACGGTAGCATGGAAGATCAACGGAGAGGTGAACTACGCACTGGAAGGAAGTGTATTTGTAGGCGGTGCCGCGATTCAGTGGCTGAGAGATGGTCTGAAATTGATTCATTCGGCGGAGGAAGTGAATGATCTGGCGGCAAGTGTTGAAGATAACGGAGGTGTTTATTTTGTTCCAGCCCTTACGGGATTGGGAGCGCCCTACTGGGATCAGTATGCAAGAGGAACTATTGTCGGGGTAACCCGCGGAACGACCAACGGACATATCGCCAGAGCTACTTTGGAAGGAATCGCATTTCAGGTTTATGATATTGTGAAATCCATGGAAGCAGATTCCGGAAGACCAAGTCTGGAACTCAGGGTAGACGGAGGAGCTTCTGCAAGTGATCTTCTGATGCAAATCCAGTCTGATCTTTTCGGATTCAAAATTACAAGACCAAAAACGCTTGAGACTACCGCATTAGGAGCTGCTTATCTTGCCGGTTTAGCCGTAGGATACTGGAAAGACCTCAATGAGATTCAATCTCAATGGGTAGTAGATGAAGATTTCAATCCGAAAGTGGATAAAGAAAAAGCAGACAACATGATCCATTTCTGGAACAAAGCCGTGAAGCGTTCTCAAAGCTGGATCGAAGATTAATTCCTCACTAAAAAAAACTACTCATGACCCCATTTACCGCAGAACTTATAGGAACAATGCTTCTTATATTATTAGGCAACGGCGTTGTAGCGAATGTTGTCTTAAAAAATACCAAAGGAAATAATTCAGGATGGATCGTCATTACCACCGCCTGGGCACTGGCCGTTTTCGTAGGAGTTACCGTTGCCGGCCCGGCAAGTGGTGCTCATCTGAATCCGGCCGTAACGATAGGGCTGGCTGTTGCCGGAAAATTCTCTTGGGATCTGGTTCCTTCGTATATTGCCGCACAACTGATCGGCGGAATGCTTGGCGCGTTCCTTGTCTGGCTTTTTAACAAAGATCATTTTGCGATTACCGAAGATGAAGGGGCAAAACTGGCCTGTTTCAGTACCGGGCCAGCCATCAGAAATACTTTTTCCAATCTCATCAGTGAGATCATCGGAACTTTTGTCCTGGTCTTTGTCATCTTTCACTTTTCTGATCCCAGCATTTCTCTGAATACTGATCCAACAGCTAAAGTAGGACTTGGATCTGTCGGAGCACTTCCTGTTACTTTACTGGTTTGGGCCATCGGCTTATCTTTAGGGGGTACCACAGGTTATGCCATCAATCCGGCCAGAGATTTAGCACCCCGAATCATGCACGCTATCCTTCCTGTGAAAGGGAGCAGTGACTGGGGATATGCCTGGATTCCGGTTGCGGGTCCTGTTCTGGGAGCTGTCATTGCAGCGGTTCTATATGGATTAATACAATAAAAAAATTACGCGATGAAAATTTTAATAACTGCATGCCTGATCATTTTAGGCACAGGGAAACTATTCTCTCAGGAGAACGAGGAACCTAAGGAGAACAACAGATTGGATTTTACCGCCAATATTCAGAATAATCACTTGTGGAGAGGTTTGATCATTACAGATAAACCTGTAGTGATGGGGAATCTTTCTTATGCTTTAGATGCTGAAAAGAAATGGAAGATTGGGATCTGGGGAGCTTCAGCATTAGCAGATGATAAGGATGGTACTCATTATAAGGAGATCAATTATTACATTCAATACTCCCATCATCGTTTTTATATTGGGCTTTGGGATCTGTATAACTCAAGAAACATTAATACTGCCATCGCTGCAGACGATATTTTCAGTTATTCACAGAGAAGAACAGCCCATATCATCGATCTTAGAACCAACTATACTTTCGGACCTTCTTTCCCAATTAATGTAGAAGCGGATATTATGCTGTATGGAGGAGCGAATGCTGGAGAAGTTGTTTTGGATTCTGACGGTAGCTACAAAAAGAATAAGTATTCTACCTACATTCAGGCTAGCTATCCCGTCATTTCGGGTAAAAAGGTCAATCTGGACGCTTTCGTGGGTGCCGGATTTGCTCTGAACGACCGATATTTCCTTTACGGAAACGGTAAAAACAGCTTTGATATTGTCAACGTTGGGGTAAAAGCAGGTAAGACGGTCAAAATCACGGAACATTACAGTCTTCCGGTTTCTATGATGGCCATGTGGAATCCTTCGAATAAGTACGCAAGAATTCAACTGGCAGCTACCGTTTTCTAATTTTCATTTAACTCAATTATATAAAGACCATTCCAAAACAGGGTGGTCTTTATATTTTCTATGATAATTAAAATTGAACCACAAAAGTCATTTGTTCTTTTAAACACATAAGAACACTTTAGTTGAAAAAATTTTAACCTTTTGAAAATCGTAAAATCACATCAGCAGAAAATCAAAGATTTTTATAAGACTTAAGTTTACTTCTTTCCATCAGACTTGATACTTCAAATGAACTTAAGTGTTTTTAAAACTTTTGTGACTCTTATCGTTAAAAAAAATAGATTACGGTAATTATCTGAAACAGCCAATCACCGGGTTTTTACGGTTTAATTTTTGCTTAAATATTTTTACTTTTGAAGAAAAATATATGAAAAAGATTTTCAGCTTAGTGATCTTATGCATCAGCATTTTGTCTTTTGCACAAACAAAAACTCCTTTTGTGGGACAAAGAAGTTTTGACATTATTGAAGGATACAGTGGATCGGGAACACCACATTATTATCTGGATGTAAAGAAAAACGGTGATGTCTACTTTGGATTTGTTCAGATCAACCAGGCGGACAGAACTGAAACTACTGAGAAAGTGAATGCCGGAAAATACAACCCCAGGGTAATGAAGGTAGATTTTAAGAAATATGGTGAAAACTTTTTTGTAAAATTTGACAAGGATAATATTTACCTTACAGATAAAGAAGGAAATATCCAGAAATCTGAGGACTGCTGCTCTTCCATGGAAAGTGCTACCAACGATACGTGTACCTGCGAAAGTAAACTGTACAAGGAATGAAAATACTCAAGTTTCTTTTCATCCTCCTTTTTGTCATTTCATGTGGCAGGAAAGAGAGTCATCCTTATACTTTTTATTACTGGAAGACCAACCTTAAACTTGATCGGCAAGAGAAAAAAGTGCTGGATCAGGCTACCGTTCCTTATATATACACAAGATTTTTTGATATCGATAAATCGGCCGGAAAATTTCAGCCGGTTGCTGTTACCACCAAAGATACCAGTTTTCAAACGAATAAACAGATCGTACCAACGGTGTTTATTACCAATCAGTCTATGTACCGTATTTCGGCAGAAGAGATCCGGTTTCTTGCCAAAAACATTCATGATCTGGTTCAGAAAAAAGCGAAGGAATATGGTTTGAAAATGAACAATGAAATCCAGATCGACTGTGACTGGACGGCGGGAACAAGGAATGATTATTTTAAATTTTTAAAAGAACTGAAAAGAGTCTCCGGAAAAGAAATTACCTGCACCCTTCGTCTCCATCAGGTCAAAGATAAAAGCCAAACCGGAATTCCCCCTGTACAAAAGGTTTATCTGATGTGCTACTCTACTTCTTCCCCACTGGAAAACTCCGACAGGAATTCAATCCTTGATGTGGCGATTTTAAAAAGCTACCTCTCCAAACTGGAAGATTATCCCATTAAAAAAATTGAAGTGGCTTTACCGATCTATTCCTGGGGAATTGTCACCAATCACCTTGAAAGGCATAAACTGATTAATGCTTTATCCCGAAAAGATCTGGAAAATCCTGCGTTCAAAAAGATCTCAGATCATGAGGTTGAAATCAGCAAAGACGGTTTCTATTTCGGAAGTTTTTTAAGCAAGGGCTTTCGGATCAAGGTGGAAGAAATATCGGACGACCAATTAACAGAAGTCATTCATTTTCTGGACAAAAAAATCCCGAATTTTAATGTAATTTATTATCAATTAGATAGTAAATTTGTAAGTAACCGAACTTTTTAAAGTTTTACCATCCAATGATTCAACGGATGGTGAAGATTTAAAGTCATCATGAAATTAAATTATAAAAATAAAAAACACTATCAACAATATGAAAAAGTATATTCTTTCACTGGCGGTCCTTTCGCTTTTTTATACTAAATCTGACGCCTGCGCATGGTCAGACCCAGATTATGAATATTTCAATCTGTTTACACAGAGTATCATCAAGGATAAATCTTACCTTCCTTTCCTGCTCACCTATTCGAACAGGTTCTATGGTGATTATAAGAACATGACAATTCCTGATGACAATATTGAGACCTGGAAAAAATTTTTCAATAACCAACTGAACTACGCAGAAACAGAAAATCTGGTGTACAAGATCAGCATGAATGATCTTAATGCTTTGAAAAACGGAACTCCAAACAATCCTTTATTGCAGAAACTGGGGACCGGATTCTACCAAAAGTACAAGGAAGGTATCGATTATTTAATTGAAGCCAAATATCTTGAGCCGTACATGAGCATCAACTATATTGAAAGTCCTGACTCATTTTACAGCAGCCCTTCAAGGTCTCAAAATGCCACGTCTATTGACTACGCAAAAACAGTCAACGCGCTCACTTCTTTATATAATGCTACCAGAAATCCTGAGATCAAACAGCGTTACGGATATCAACTCGTACGTTTCAATCATTATACAAGAAATTATGATGCTGCTCTGGAAGCTTTCAAAACATATATAGAACCGATCAAGCAAAAAGGGACCGTCTATTTTATGGCTCTTGATCAGCTTGCGGGCGCGCAGAGAGGAAAAGAAATGAACAGCGATGCCAACTGGAATTTTTTTCAGGTTTTCATGAACAGCAGAGACCGCAAAGAATCAGCTTTTGTATCGATGAAACTTTCTGACACGGCTTCTTTCAGTAATATTATGAAAAGAGCAGGAACGAGTGATGAAAAGAATATGGCGTATTTCCTGTTAGGGTATGAGGGGTTCACAGATCCTATTCCGATCATGGAAAAGATGTATGACATCAATCCGGATTCTGAGATCCTGAAAGTCATGGCCGTAAGGAGCATCAATGAGCTTGAAAGAAGCTATCTTCCTATCTACTATTATACTTCGGATGCTACGGACAGCCCTAATGTCATGAGAGGGAATACCGATGACCACAATAAAGCTTCTGCTGACACAAAATCTGAACCCGTAGAGGTAAAGAAAGAAGAAAAACTTTCATTCTGGCAGAAGATTGTAAGATTCTTTAAAAACCTTTTCGGAAGTTCGAAATCTGAAAGTGCGAATGGAGATAAAAATGATCAGAGCGATGATGATCTGTTGAACAATCCGGACAGGATTCCTTTCTATACGAAATCCAGCTACGGCTATGATGAAAAAACGAATGACTATCTGGACAGCCTGGAAAAATTCACAGAAAAAATCAAAAAAGTATCCAAGGATGAATACTGGCAGATCGCAGATGCTTACCTCAAGTTCTTGAAAAAAGACTACAAGGGAAGTTCAGAGGTTCTTGAAGATATCAAAACAACCAATCCTGAATACCTGGAAGAAATAAAAAGAATGAAAGTTCTGAATGACATCGTTTCTCATCCTAAGATTGATGCAGAATTCGAAGATCACCTGATGAAAGACTATGCTGAATATTTCGTAAAAAAAGAAGTGAAAAAGGACAGTACAGCTGTTTCCGATTATGATTACTACGGTGAAACTCCATCTACAGCAGATTTCCTTAAAGATGTTCTTGCCAACAGATATTTCTTACAGGGAGAAGACGGAAAATCTTTCCTGATGAACAATAAACTTTCAGATCTTCAGTATAATCCGAATTCAAGTCTGGTGAAAAGTGTTGAAGATTTTTATAAGAAACCGAATAAGACTCAGTTTGAACAGCAGATCATCGCCAAGAATATGGACAATGTAGGAAATATTGATGCTTTCTTCAGTACAATTTACGGAGACAGAGCCATGAGACAGGCAGACTTTGAAAAGGCTAAATCCTATTATGAAAAAGCTAAGGGTTTTGCAGGAATTCCAAGAATGAATTATGACTGGACAGACAAAGGTGAAAAAATCACTCCAAAACAATATACAGCTGATGAGTATAACGGATTCAGAGGAATTTCTGATCTTGTTTTCGGACACAATGTATGGGAGAGTTTCGGTAGTGCTGAAACTGAAAGCATGACCGCTGAAGATTATTCAGGGTTCCCTTTCATTAAGAACAATATGAATAAACTGGAACTGGCAGATGCCTTGATCCAGCTTAAAAAGATCAGTAACGGAACAGATGAAAAGGCAGCAAAAGCGAATCAGCTGATCGGAAACCTATTGTACAATACTTCAAGTTTAGGATATTACCGTCAATTGTTTGTGATGGATATCGACAACAGCAACGGCGGAAAATATGATTTCTGGAATACAGACCGAAAGAATCCATACAAGTATTATTACAAGAACTTCCTGTATACGACTTATATTGAACCGGATAATTTTGACCTCGCAATCAATTATTATCAAAAAAGCCTTAAGCTTTCGAAAGACAAGGAACAAAGAGCAAGGGTTCTCTTTCAGATGGCCAGCGCTGAACAAGGAAAATACTACCAGTATGAGGCGAAAAATGCATCGACTGTTAACTATTCAGATCCGAAATATTCCGAAAAGGAACAGGCTCATCAGACTGAACTGGATAATATGAGGAATGAGAAATACAGAACCTATTTTGCCCAGCTGAAATCTCAGTATGCAGATACGGAAACAGCGAAAGGACTGGCAGGAAGCTGCAGCTATTTCGGATATTTCCTGAAAAGATAATTTTAAACTTAGATAAAATAAAAAAGGAATCATTTCGATTCCTTTTTTTGTGTCTGTTTTTGCAGCCATTCTTCGTGTTTTCTTTTGAAAAAATCATGTTTATAATGTTGATTTCTTTTAGCAGCATCTATCGAGTGCGAGGTATGAATATCCTCATCTTCTTCTGCGAAATCGGACAGTTTTTCATAATAGCAGTGAAGCTGATCCAGTTCTTTTTCGGTAAGATCTTCAATATCCACAATTCTGTTGCTCGCTTTTTCATTAGCTGCCAGAAGCTCATTGAGTTTGATTTGAATAGCCTTTGAATCTTTGTTCTGGGCTTTCTGTATTAAGAATACCATTAAAAAAGTGATAATGGTGGTGCCGGTGTTGATGACAAGCTGCCAGGTTTCAGAATACTTAAAGACAGGACCTGACGCTGCCCATAACACGACCACCAGTACTGCTCCGATAAATGCGTAAGAACTTCCCGTAAATTTAGTGGCCCAGTCGGAAAATTTTTCAAAAAGATTATTGTTTTTATGGCTCATGATGTCAATTCTTTTAATGATTAAATGTATTGAATTAACTTAATTCGGAAGTAAAAAAATCAGTAATATTTGCAGTACTTGAACACGGAAGTCTGGTGATTGAAATACTAATTCCCGGTGAAGCTTCGGTTATCATTTGAAGGAACTGATCCATGTCAAGGTTTAAAACCTTGACATGGATAACAGTAGCTCCTAAAGTTCCTCTTTAAAAGCAGATTTTCTACCTTATTTTTCTAAACCTGTGCCACCAAATCAGAAAGCCTGTCACGGGTAAGGAGCATCCGATTAGTGAAACAATGAAATACAGGATAATGCTTGGTAAGCCCATGATCTCTCCTGTATGGAGTGGTTTTGCAAGAGCTGTGAACTGTTTATTCAATGGTTTGTCGGAGAAAAGTTCTCTGGTCTTAAAAACCCCGGTTTTATCGAAGGTCACTTCATCCGGGAGCATCATACCCAAAAAATTTTGGGTATTGGTCTTCATGACTACATACCTCGGATTTTCTTTATTGGGAAGTTCTATACTGGTAACAGCATGGTACGGAAGCTGCTTATTGGAAAGTTCAAGAATCTTGTCTATAGATATTGCCACTGTATTTTTAAGATTCTTTTTTTCGTCCTGCTTCTGAAGCATATCTTCAAGGAGGCCTCCAAAAGGATCGTCGCCATTGTTCTCTTCAGAGATACGAGCAATTGATGAGCCGCCTAAACTTACGATGAGACCGTTTTTCACCCACGGATAGGTCACGTACAAACCGGTAACAGCAATAAAGAAAAGTATAAAAAAGGTATAAAAGCCGAGTGTATTGTGCAGATCATAATTCACGCGCTGGAACTTTGCTTTGAACTTTACCGTTAATCCCTGCTTTAGAAATTTCAGTTTTTTAGGGAGCCATAAAACAAACCCTGAAATAATTAACAGACAGAAGACCAGTACAGATGCACCCACAATCTGCCGTCCAGCATTTCCCATCAACAGATTTCTATGAATATCGAGAACGATTTCAAAAAACTGATTGGCTCCTGTATCAGCCTGACCGAGAATCTTACCAGTATACTGATTATAATACGAACTTTTATCCAACTGGTTTTCACGGTAGGAAACAACATAGCTTCTGTTTTTAGATTCAGGGATAAGCAAGGCAGTAAGTTCTTTTCCATTTTTCAACAATCCAGCCTGGATCTGGTCCGGAGTTTTGGCCATCTGTGAGCCGGAAGAGATATACACCTTATCTTTATTATAAAGGTCTATGATCTGGTTTTTGAAAGTATAGAGAGCTCCGGTAAGGCACATCACGAACACAATGATACTGGACAAAAGTCCGAGCCAGAGGTGGATGATCCACATGAGATATTTAATGAGGGATTCATTTTTTCTACGCTTCCGGTAAAGGCTTTTAAATAATGATTTCATTAAGGCTTAATAGCAAAAACATTAAGACAGGAATAACTGCCTTAATGTTTTCTAATTAAAATTGATATGAATGTTTCTTAATTTGGGACGGAAGTTTGAACCCTGATTATTTTCTTTCTTTGAACTTGATATCTTTTACGATCTCTTCAAATTTCGAATAGTGTTCAGGCGTAAGTGCGGTCTTGATCGCTGCTTTTCTCTGAGCATCAAATTTCTCCCAGTATTCTTTGGCAAGATCATTATTTCCGTGGTATACATCGTGGGCATCATTAAATGCTTTTTCAAATGCATCGTTGGCTGCATTCACTACTTTGAACTCATCTTCAGAAAGCTGACCTTCCGTTTTGATTCTTTCCAGCAGTGCATTATCGTATCTGGGTCTTTTTCTTGAATTTTCATCCACGAAGGTATTGAACTTCTCCATCTGTGGTCCGTCCAGAACTTTTGCCATTTCAACAGACTGCTGTGCTCTCAGTTCTTCACTTTTAATCCCAAGTGCCACACGGTCCATATTACCACCATGTGCTTTGGCAGCCTGGAAGTTCTGCTCCTGAAGATCCTGATATTTTTTAGTGATTTCATCAAAGCTTTTCGTCTGATCAGGAGTAAGCTGCACTTCAGTTTTGAACTGATCATAATCAATGCCTTTCTTTTTATCTCCTGAACACGCCATGGATACTGCGCCAATAACAATGGCCAAGAATACTGTTTTTACGCTTTTCATAATAAATAATTTTGTTGATTAAAATTTATAGTTTACCTGCACGGCAAAGTTTCGGGGTTGAATCTGATCGATATAACCACCTCGGAAATAAGAATTATATCCTACAGCATCAAAAATATTATTGAAGAAACCTCTCAGTCCCAATCCATTCTTGAAAGTATATCCAATCTGTGCATCTACTGTGGTATAATCAGGCATATTGAAAGGCTTCTTTCCAGGTTGAGTTCCGTTTACATGCCCATTCTCTGCATTGGTATATACCTGCTTAAAATCGTCAACCGGTCTGTTTCCTACATAATAAATTCCTGCCCCTATGTCAAATCCCTGTAGCGTTCCTGTATTAAATTTATAATTTAACCAAGCATTGGCAGAATGTTTAGGTGTATTGATAGGAGCTGATCCATTGACAAATGAAGGACTGTTCTGATATTGTGCCTCTACGTAAGCCCATCCTGTCATTATCTGTAGGTTGGGAAGAATTTTTCCGATAAGTTCTACTTCCATTCCCTTTCTTCTCAGCTCACCCGCCATGGCATAGATCCCGGTACTGTTTCCATCCTTTAAAAGTTCATATGATAAGTTATCGGTATTGATGTCAAAGAATGTAACATTAAATCTTAATCTTTCATTAAGCCAGTCTGACTTGATCCCTGCTTCCCATTGTTTTGTAGTGGAAGCACCTACCGTACCGCCTCCAAGTAATGCATTATTGGAGCTTCTCAACGATGTAGTACTTGTGTAAGAACCAAAAACATTCATATTCTCAATAGGAGAAATCATAATCCCTAATGAAGGATTCCATGCGTAGTCTTTTTCCTTTTCAGAACCAATCAATTGGCTGTAACGAATTCCCAGGTGGGCTTTAATATATTTGTTGAAAGTGATCACATCCTGCGCCATTAATCCCATAGTTGGTGCTACTGCCTTCACTATTGGATTCTTGTCTATCATGCTAAAAGTATTGGGATCAATATTTGAAGGAAGAACATTATTGATATCATTCAGTACATTGATCTGATCTACGGTTTTAGCTTTATAAGAAGTGGTTGTAACGTTAGATTCTTTCCAGTCGAAACCTACCTGAAATGTATGTTTCATAAATCCGGTCATCACATCTGTTCCGATAAAGTCAAACTGAAGAACTTTATTCAAATCTTCTCTGTCTGATCTGGTCAATGTTCTGTTACGGAATTCATTTGGATTCTTATTATTAACCGGGGCAAGTGCTGCTCCCGTAATTTCAGACTGGTAAGAAGAACTCATGAAGGCAGCTCTTAACTTTAACTTTTCAGTCAGCTTTCTGGTTGCCGTTGTAGAGAAATTAAATGTTTCGATTTTTGCTTTATCAGAGGCAAAACCCAAGAATTTTCTTCCCGGCATTCTGTATATGGCTTCAGTATCTCCTTTTGCAAGATTCACGGTTCCTCTATCCGGTGTGGTATTATTGTGCATATAATCCATTTCCACCACAATTTCGGTCTTGTCATCTGGACGAATGGCAATGGAAGGGTTTACGTAGATACGGTCTGTATTAACGAATCGTCTAAAACTGTTGTTATCCTGATACGCTGCATTCAATCTTACAGCAATCTTACCCTGAGAATCCAGTACTCTCTGGAAGTCTACGGTAGGTCTGTAAAAATCCCAACTCCCATATCTGAAACCTACATTGGTTTGGTTGATAAATTTAGGAACCTTGGTCACTACGTTGATTACTCCACCGGCAGAACCAAGTCCATCACCTATTCCCTGTGTAACTGCAGCAGAACCTTTAATTACCTGAATACTTTCTACGCCCTGCATATCCGTGATCATAGCTCCAGTACGAAAATCCGAGTCCATCTGAACCCCATTCTTCAGAACAGGAACTCCTCTATAACCTCTGATTGACATACTTTCTCTGGTCCCTCCATAGCTTCCAAACTGAGTAACCCCAGGAATATTTTTAGCTACATCAGTGACCGTCAGTCCACCTAAATCTTCAATTACCTTATAGGAAATTATAGAAATACTCTGGATCTGGTCTCTTGCTTTCAAAGGAAGTCTCGTAATGGCTTCTAAGCCTTCCGGCTGTTTCTTTCTTTCACCAAATAATTCTACTTCATCAATCTCTTTTGATTTTTTAATAGAATCATTCACTTGCTGTGCGTTGACAAAAACCCCACCCAATACAAGCAGAGAAAAGGATACTACTTTATTCATCTGATAACTTTTTGCAAAATTATTATTTTTAATAATTCTAAATAAATAAAAGCAACTGACATTTCTCACGTCAATTTGACTAATCATTATCAGATTATAAATGGCTTAACAGATGCTATAAGGATCCATTAAAGATACCACATCATCATTAGAGGTATGGTTCTAAATTGGAGTTATAGGTAGAAATAGCGAAATCAAAAAAAACAAATCTCAATCTATTTCAGAAAGAATAAATACCTTTTCTTTCATTTACTTTTGAAGAGAATGCAAAAAAAATCCGTCCCTTTTCAGGGACGGATTCTATTATCATTGCAAAGTATGCGTTTATCACACTTTAATTTCAACGTCTACACCGCTTGGTAACTCTAATTTCATTAGAGCATCAACAGTTTTAGAAGAAGAAGAGTAGATATCCATCAATCTCTTGTGAGCTGATAACTGGAACTGCTCTCTAGCCTTCTTGTTTACGTGCGGAGATCTCAATACTGTGAAGATTCTCTTATTGGTAGGCAATGGAATTGGTCCGTTTACAACAGCACCAGTAGCCTTTACCGTTTTTACGATTTTCTCAGCAGACTTGTCTACCAAGTTGTAATCGTAAGATTTTAGTTTTATTCTGATTCTTTGTGACATTTTTCTAATTTAAAAAATTAACCTTTTGCTTTAGCTATGATTTCTTCAGCAACGTTTTGTGGAGTAGCCTGATACTTCTCTAATTCCATAGAAGAAGTAGCTCTTCCTGATGAAAGTGTTCTTAGAGTCGTAACATATCCAAACATCTCAGAAAGTGGAACAGAACCTTTGATTACAACAGCTCCGTTTTTCTCTTCCTGACCACTGATTGTCCCTCTTCTCTTGTTAAGGTCACCAATGATGTTACCCATATATTCTTCCGGAGTTACAACTTCCAGTTTCATAATAGGCTCCATAATTACTGGCTTAGCAGCACGTCCCGCTTCTTTAAATCCTAATTTAGCAGCCATTTCAAAGGAAAGAGCATCAGAATCCACCGCGTGGAAAGATCCGTCTTTAAGAACAACTTTAATCCCTTCAACTTCGAAACCAGCCAAAGGACCGTTCTTCATTGCAGCTTTAAAGCCTTTTTCAATAGCAGGAACAAATTCTCTAGGAACGTTACCACCTTTGATCTCATTGATGAATTCTAAACCAATTTTACCTTCGTCAGCAGGTCCTAATTCAAATACGATATCAGCAAATTTACCCTTACCACCAGATTGTTTTTTGTAAACTTCTCTGTGCTGAGCAACTCTTGTAAGATTTTCTTTGTATTCTACCTGAGGTTGACCCTGGTTAACTTCAACTTTGAATTCTCTTCTCATACGATCTACAAGAATATCAAGGTGAAGTTCACCCATTCCTGAGATAATCGTTTGACCGGAAGCTTCGTCAGTTTTAACCTGGAAAGTAGGATCTTCTTCAGCTAATTTAGCCAGAGCGTTACCCATTTTATCCTGGTCAGCCTTAGTTTTAGGCTCAACAGCGATACCAATTACCGGATCAGGGAAAACCATCGATTCAAGAACGATTGGGTGTTTCTCATCACACATAGTATCACCAGTTTTGATAGATTTAAAACCTACCGCTGCACCAATATCTCCTGCTTCAATATATTCTACAGGATTTTGCTTGTTAGCGTGCATCTGATAGATTCTGGAGATTCTTTCTTTATCTCCTGAACGGGTGTTCAAGATATAAGAACCTGCATCTAATCTTCCAGAGTATGCTCTGAAGAATGCTAATCTTCCCACGAACGGGTCAGTAGCAATCTTAAATGCTAGAGCTGCGAACGGCTCATTTACGTCTGGTTTTCTTGTAATATCAAGATCTGTTCTAGGATCAGTACCTTTGATATCGTCTTTATCCAATGGAGAAGGCAAGTATTTACATACTGCATCCAACATAAACTGTACTCCTTTATTCTTAAATGAAGAACCACAAGTCATTGGGATAATAGAAAGATCAATCGTCGCTTTTCTTAGCGCTTCGTTGATTTCTTCTTCAGAGATTGAATCCGGATCTTCGAAGAATTTCTCCATCAAAGTATCATCGTAGTCAGCCACAGCTTCTACCAGTTTCTCTCTGTATTCAAGAACTTCAGCCTTCATGTCTTCAGGAATTGGCACTACTTCGAAAGTAGCTCCTTGTCCTGCTTCATCCCAGATGATCGCTCTGTTTTTAATTAAGTCTACAACACCTTTGAAATCTTCTTCAGCACCGATTGGTAAAACGATTGGAACTGCGTTTGATCCTAACATCGTCTTAACCTGGTTTACCACGTTAAGGAAGTCAGCACCTTGTCTGTCCATTTTGTTTACGAATCCCATTCTTGCAACTTTATAGTTGTCAGCAAGTCTCCAGTTTGTTTCAGACTGAGGCTCTACTCCATCTACTGCAGAGAATAAGAATACCAAACCATCTAATACTCTTAAAGATCTGTTTACTTCTACTGTAAAGTCAACGTGTCCCGGTGTATCAATGATGTTGAAGTGGTAAGGCTTACTTTCAGGTAAAATTTTACCTTGATCTGTTGGGAAATTCCAAGAACAAGTTGTAGCAGCAGAAGTAATGGTAATACCTCTTTCTGCTTCCTGCTCCATCCAGTCCATTGTAGAAGCACCATCGTGAACTTCTCCAATTTTGTGGTTTACACCAGTATAGAATAAGATTCTTTCTGTAGTGGTAGTTTTCCCCGCATCAATGTGGGCAGCGATACCAATATTTCTTGTAAATTTAAGATCTCTACTCATTTCTAATTAGAATTTAAAGTGTGAGAAAGCTTTGTTAGCTTCCGCCATTTTGTGAGTATCAGATTTCTTTTTGTAAGCAGCACCTTCTTCTCTAGAAGCAGCTACTACTTCGTTCGCTAATTTCAAAGCCATTGACTTATCATTTCTCTTTTTAGAGTAAAGGATTAACCATTTCATTGCCATAGAAATTTTTCTGTCAGCTCTGATTGGCATAGGAATCTGGAAGTTAGCTCCACCTACTCTTCTAGAACGTACTTCTACGTGAGGCATAACGTTAGTTAATGCATCTTTCCAGATTTCAAGGGCAGTTTTTTCAGTTTCTCCTTTTTTAGCTTCTACAAGGTCTAATGCATCGTAGAATATTTTGAATGCGATAGACTTCTTACCGTCTAGCATTAAATTGTTTACAAATCTTGTTACCAATTGATCATTAAATTTCGGATCTGGTAACAACGGTCTTTTTTTCGCTTTTGTCTTTCTCATTGTTTCTGTACCTTATTTAATGATTATTTTTTCTTTCCTTTAGCTGGTGCAGCTGGTGCCTGACCTGGTTTTGGTCTCTTAGCTCCATACTTAGATCTTCTCTGCGTTCTTCCACTAACACCTGCAGTGTCTAATGCTCCTCTTACGATATGATAACGTACTCCCGGTAGGTCTTTCACCCTTCCGCCGCGTACCAATACTATCGAGTGCTCTTGAAGATTATGTCCTTCGCCCGGGATGTAGGCGTTGACTTCCTTCCCGTTAGAAAGTCTTACCCTTGCAACTTTTCTAAGTGCAGAGTTAGGTTTCTTAGGAGTGGTAGTATATACTCTCGTACATACACCTCGTCTTTGTGGACAAGAATCAAGGGCAGCCGATTTACTCTTCTTGGTGAGTGCGACTCTTCCTTTTCTTACTAATTGTTGAATAGTAGGCATTTAATTGCTTTTTATTTTAGGGTGCAAAAATAGGAATATTTTTTCAAACTACAATAACTTATATAAAAATTAAAATCAAACACTTACATAAAAAAGCAGTTGCTTCTGATGAGATAATTAACAGACCCCTGATGTGCATTGAGAAAAAGTAAAAAAAAGAAAAGTATTTTTCCTGAGAGACTCTCTATTAAATAATTGTAAAATTTTTATTCTATTATTTTAACTACCCTATTTTTGAATCGGTATTCCAATTCCTATATAATAAGGTATGCTGAAATGATCATTTTGTACAAAACTTACGTACGAATAATGATTGCTAATTAATTGAAGCCCCAAAATTATACTTCCAAACTATTTTAAAAAACTTTCTGATAGTTATCTTCTATCAGCCTTGAAAGCTTTTCGGCACAATATTTTCTAAATTTGTTAGTATAAAAAATAAACATATGAAAAATGCAAGCATTATCGGCCTGAAAGAAGCCGACTGTAAAAACATTTCAGAAAAACTTAACGTCCTTTTAGCCAACTATTCTGTATTCTATCAGAACACAAGAGGTTCTCACTGGAATATTAAAGGGGAACAGTTTTTTACTCTTCACCCGAAATTTGAAGAATTATATAACAGCCTTGTCCTGAAGATTGATGAAATTGCAGAAAGAATTCTGACCTTAGGCGCAACGCCTGCCCACAACTATTCAGACTATTTAAAAGTATCAACGATTAAAGAAAGTAAAGAAGTTACTGATGCCAATAAGAGCGTAGAACTTATCCTGAACTCTTTCAAAGTGGTAATCGACTTACAAAGAGAACTTCTTGACATTACCGATGCAGCAGGAGATGAAGGAACCAATTCTCAGATGAGCGACTACATCACAGAACAGGAAAAAGAAGTATGGATGTACAATTCTTATTTAGGGAAGTAACCTGCAGAAATCAACAGATAAATAAAAAAATCGCCTTACATTTAGGCGGTTTTTTATTTTAAATACCTATATTTGCGTTAAAATTACACATATCATGCACGACGTTCGATTAAAGTCCATTCTGGATAACGATTTCTATAAAATAACCATGCAGAATGCCGTGGTGAAACTATTTCCAGGTTCTATTGTAAAATATGAATTCATCAACAGAGGAAAGCACCAGTTTCCGGAAGGCTTTGATGCCGCTTTAAAAGAAGCCGTCAACAAAATGGCGGAACTGAAACTTACCAAGGATGAAAAAAAATTCATGGCAAGAACCTGTCCTTATATAGACCTGCCCTATCTTGACTTTCTGGAAGGCTATCATTATGATCCTTCCGAGGTGAAAATTCATCAGGAAGGCAGTGAGCTTTCTGTAACGGTGGAAGGACTCTGGTACAGAACAATCCTTTGGGAAGTTCCATTATTAGCCTTAATCAGTGAGCTTCATTACGAAATGAACCATATGGAAAGGGATTCTAATGATATCGTGATGAGTAGAACTCTGGAAAAAGCAGATTCCCTGGCAAAACTTGGTGTAAATTTCGCAGAATTCGGGACCAGAAGAAGACATTCCTATAAGGTACAGAATCTGGTGATGGAAGCTTTAACGCAAAACAAGCCCTCCACTTTCATCGGAAGCTCCAATGTACATTTTGCGATGAAATATGGCGTAAAGCCAATAGGCACCCACGCTCACGAATGGTTTATGTTCCACGCAGCAGAATACGGATTCAAAATGGCGAACGAGCTGGCGCTGGAACACTGGGTAGATGTGTACAGAGGTGATCTTGGAGTTGCCCTTTCCGATACGTATACTACGGATGTTTTCTTTCAGCAGTTTGACAAGAAGTTTGCAAAACTGTTTGACGGCGTTCGCCATGACAGCGGTGATCCTCTGGAATTTGCAGACAAAACAATCGCGCATTACCAAAACAACGGAATCAATCCTTTATTTAAATACATTATTTTCTCCGATGCTCTGAACCTTGAAAAAGTGGAGGAAATTACCAATTATTGCCGCGGAAAGATTGGCGTATCTTTCGGAATCGGGACCAACCTTACCAATGACGTAGGCTTAAAACCAATGAATATCGTTATGAAACTAATTGGAGTACAGGCCCAAAACAAAGAATGGATCCCAACCGTAAAACTTTCCGACGAACATGGAAAATACACAGGTGATCCAAAAATGATTGAACTGGCTAAAGAATTCCTGAGAATAAAAGATTAAATTAGATTTCAGATTTCAGAGGATAGACTTATAAAACCAATGCTATGAGATTAAAAATTTATGTACCGCTTAGTGTTTTGATCGCCACCTTATCTTTTGCCCAGGAAAAGAAAAAAGAAAAGGCAAAATTCAATCAGGAACTGGCAACCTCTCTGGGTGCCGATCAGTATGGAATGAAAGCCTACACCATCGTAATGCTGACCACCGGTGCCACAAAAATTGAAGATAAAGCCAAAATGGGAGACCTGATGAAAGGTCACATGACCAATATCGGGAAGCTGGCTGACGAAGGAAAAATCGTAGTGGCCGGACCGTTTTTGGAGAAGAACAAAGAAAACTACCGTGGCATGTTCATCTTCAATACAAAATCTAAAGAGGAAGCTGAGCAATGGGTAAAAACGGACCCAGCGGTACAGGCCGGCGTTTTCAGTTATGAAATTTTTCCGTGGTACGGATCTGCCGCCTTGCCTTTGTATCTGAAACATCACGACGAAATATCTAAAGGAAATCCTTAAATGGGCTTTTACAGTAACTTTTCAGAGGAAGACCTGATTGAGTCCTATACTAATCAAGTTGACCACCAAGGCAAAGCAGACAATGAAATTTTAGAAGAAATTTTAAGAAGAAGTTCGCTGGAAGATTTTTTGAATAAAATTAAAACCAAAAACTTATACCAGAATGAGAAGAATAGATTGATAAGAGAAATTAATGGTCACTACGTCAACAAACGATCCAAACAGGAATGCCTATCATTGATCAGCTCTACTCTGTTATCTGGTGAAAGCATCAGACTTCTTGTAAATATAAAATACGATCAAATACACCAGAATGTTGAAAATCTCAAAGTTGACTCAAAAACATTGATGTACAGCTTTGTTGGGACTATAGTTGCTTCAATCATCAGTTCGGTTATTATTTTCACTATTCTCTATCAGTTTTCATTTTTATCAGTTTTCCATTTTAGCTTACTGATTCCAGCTTATATCATTAATTATTGGGTCATCCGGCTGATCACAGGTAAAACACGGGTTAACTTAGCTGTATTTATTGCTTCATTTATAGCGACTTTACTTAATTGTGTGTATTTTATTTTTCTTATTAATTATTCATAACTAATTCTCTAAAAAAAACAAATGGGCCTATTATCAAACATTCTTTGGGCTTTTCAAAGGAAAGGATACAGCAGCATCGAAGATTTCAATAAAGAAATCACAGACTATCAGACTCTGATATTAAAAGAAAGAGCATGCTGGGACGCTAATCAAATGGTGATTGATGTACCTGAGATAGACGTTTGCTACGAAGCCTGGATCAAAGGAAAAGAGGATATCTCGTCCAATGAAACAGTAACGGATGAAGATGATGCCTTTAACGAAGATAATAGTGACCATGGTCTATTTCAGGTAGAATTTTGTGCAAGACTGAAAGCCAGCAACGGAACCTATTTCACAGCTCTGGATCTGCTCTTTCAGTTAGAAAATCAAGTGGCTAATAAAGATCTTGGTGATCATATATTCTTTGAAGGCCTCACCGCCAACGATACCGAAGAAAAGTATCAAACGCCACTCTACTCGATGTACTTAGGAAGCTAATCCAATTTATTAGATATACTATTAAAATCAACGTATATGAAACTTCAACATAAAAAGCCAGCCTTACTTTTAATTGACATTCAAAAAGGATTTCTTGATGAAAAATATTGGGGAGGAAACAGAAATAACAAAACAGCAGAACAGATCAGTGGAAAAATATTGGAAAAATGGAGGGAGCTCAACCTGCCTGTATTCCACATCAGACACAGCTCGTTAAACCCCGATTCAAAACTGCATGAGACTCATACCGGCTTTGAATTTAATGATTATGTACTTCCTAAAAACAATGAACCTGTGATTACAAAACAGGTAAACAGTGCTTTCATAGGAACAAATTTAAAAGAACACCTCGATCAGCAGGATATCAATACTTTAGTGATTATTGGAATAACAACCAATCATTGTGTTTCAACAACCACTAGAATGGCAGGAAATTTCGGGTACGAGACCTACGTAATTTCAGACGCCACTGCTACCTTTGACAGGATAGGAATACATGGAGAAAAATATGATTCAGAATTAATACACTTGACCAGTCTTGCCAATTTAAATGATGAATTTGCAACCGTATGGAACTCAGAAAAACTATTGAATGAATTATAAAAAGCACACAGCATACAAATAGCAATCTTTCACGAAAAGGTTGAATAAAAACCTAAATAAATCACCAAAACGTTACATATTGATTTATTTTTTTACTATCTTAGGCATTCATTTTCAGAATTATACAAATTAAAACCAACAAAAAAATTAATTCCATGAAAAAAACGAACCTATCAAAACTTTCAAGAACAGAACTGAAAGAAGTATTCGGCGGGTATTTATATCCGGCACCATGTCCGGGAGGATGCCCTGGTGAAGCCTTGATCAGATGTCCTGACGGATCTACCACTATGACAAATTTTGTATGCATGGGGGGAGGATGCGCAGCGGCTGCCATTTGCAAACCACTCGTTCTTGAACCTTTTCCAGATCCGATTATCATCACGCCATAATCTGATCCATAAAAATAAAGTGAGCTTTCCGGCTCACTTTTTCATTATTAAAAAGGTCACTTGATTCGCTATCAAAGCTGCACACCAATGATCATTGTTTTTTTTATTATCTTTAAATAAACAAAAACCACCATGAAAACCATTGAAGAAGTTCTGCAAAAGCTGGATACCATCATCATTTGGTGCAAAGAAAACCAAAGTCCGGCCGGATATTTTGCCTGCACGTACCGGATTATGACTGCCCAAGTACTAAAAGGAATTCAACAGAAGAAATTTGAAGACAACCCAAGAATGACTTCCTTAGATATTGCTTTTGCCCAAAGATATCTGGAAGCATGGGAAAATTACAGCAAAGGAAAAAAATGCAGCCAATCGTGGTACACCGCCTTTGAAGCCACGAAAAATAAAAACCTTTTGATCTTACAACACATTTTTCTGGGAATGAATGCCCACATTAATCTGGATCTCGGGATTTCTGCAGCCACAGTGATGCCCTATCGTAAAATAAATCCGCTCAAAAAAGATTTTGAAACCATCAATACAGTCATCGCCTCCATCAACCAACAGGTTCAGGAGGCTTTGAATAAAATATGCTATCCCGTGGATCTCATCGACAAAATTTCCAACGGAAAAGATAATGCCGTTCTGGATTTTGCGATCTCCAAAGCAAGGGAAACCTCCTGGGCAACAGCCGTTATTGCGTCCAATACACCCAACTTTTTAAGAGAATCAGTCATCAACATTGTAGATTATGCTGCGGCAAAAGTCGCCTCACAGATTGTAAATCCCAAAATACTGACGCCTGCATTAACCAAAGAACTGAAAAAATGCGAAAGCACCGATGTAGTAAAGAATATTGAAATTTTATCTTTAACCAAGACCGCTTAAATTCTATCTGTTATAGGATAACTTTTAGCCCTTCTCTCCCATCTTCCGAATCATTATTTTAAATCCCATTTAATTTTTCTTTTTGTAATTTTGAAACATGGAGATGACCTATTTAATTATTGGATGTATTGCCGGCGGAGTTCTGGGAGCCGTGATTTTGTATTTTGCCTTAAAATCATCGATGGTTTCAAGAAGTTCTTATGATGAACTGAATCATCTGCATATCAAAAATCATTCGGATCTGGAAAACCTGAATTTGAAAATACAGGAACTGAATGAAAATATCTACAGAGAAAAAGAACAAAACCAACTGCAAACAGACCTTCTGAACGATCTGAAGAATGAATATGCGAAGATCTCTGCGGAATACACTTCCTTAAACTCCCAGTTTCTGGAACAGAAACAGCTTAATGTAAAGCAAACGTCTCAAATAGAGAATCTGATATCCGAGAAGCAGCATATTTTCGCGAAAAATTCTGAACTTTCTGCCAAAAATGAAAGCCTGCAGCATTCCCTAGACACCCAGAAAGAGGAAATCACAAAAATTCAGGATGAATCAAAGCTGCAGTTTGAAAATCTGGCCAATAAAATTTTAGATGAAAAAACGGAAAAATTCACGACCTTAAACCAAAGTAATTTAAAAAATATCCTTGAGCCTTTCCAGGAAAAGATCACTGATCTGAAAAACAGAGTGAATGAGGCTTACGAAAAGGAAAACAAGGAACGCTTTTCTCTCGCGGAAAAGGTAAAAGAACTGGCAGAACTGAATCAGCAAATCTCTGAAGATGCGAAAAAACTGACCCGGGCATTAAAAGGAGAAAGTAAAACTCAAGGAAACTGGGGAGAAATGATCCTTGAAAGTATCCTTGAAAAATCCGGACTTGTAAAAGGAAGAGAATATTTTCTGGAGCATGAACTTCGTGATGAAGATAATAAAGCCCTTTTCTCTGAATTTTCCGGCAAAAAAATGCGGCCTGATGCTGTTATAAAATATCCTGATGAAAGAAATGTGATCATTGATTCCAAAGTATCACTTACCGCTTTTACGGAACTGGTAGACGAGACCGATCAGGATGTCTACGCGGTAAAACTGAGCCAGCATTTAGGTTCCATCAAAAATCACATCCTGCAACTGAGTCAGAAAGCGTATGATGATTATGGGAAATCATTGGACTTTGTCATGATGTTTATTCCAAGTGAACCCGCTTATATCGCCGCGATGCAAGCTGACCCGAATCTTTGGAATTTTGCTTATGAAAGAAGGATCCTGCTTTTAAATCCTAGTAACCTGATCACTTCCCTGAAGCTCATCGCAGATCTCTGGAAACGCGAATACCAGAACAGAAATTCTATGGAGATCGCTGAGCGTGGAGCAAAACTGTACGATAAGTTTGTAGGTTTTGTAGACAATCTGGAGAAGGTCGGGAAAAATCTCGATCAGGCTAAAAATGTTTACAATGATGCATACAAACAGCTGTATACAGGAAATGACAATCTGGTGATCCAGACTCAGAAACTGAAATCTCTCGGTATCAAAAACAAAAAAGATCTGCCTCAAAGTCTTATTGACAATGGCAACTTTATAGAAACAGACCAATAATTGTATGAAAAAAAGTTACATTATTTTAATTATCAGTATCGTCATTTTCATGATTTCCCTGATTTTGCCAACAGTTTTTACCAAAAAAGGCAGTGAAGTGTATGGTCTTACCCTTTTCCTGTTTGGTTGGACAGATCTCACGGGAGACGGAACTTCATGGCTGGCCAATCCTATATTGCTTTTTTCATGGGTATTCCTTTTGGTTAAACAACCCAAAATTGCCGCTTTTTTAGGTTTACTTTCTGTAGCCGTAGCTCTTTATTATGTAACAGAAACAGAAATAATCGTTGATGAAGCAGGCCACAAATACCCGATTACGGGCTTTGGTTTAGGATATTATGTTTGGATTGCAAGCTGTGTTACGATGTTTATCGGAAGCTTACTTCTCTTAAAATCTAAGCCGGAAACCCAACCTGTTTCAAAAGATTAATTCAGAAGAAAATACGGTTGACCGGCCTTATAAAATCCCTTTTCTCTAAAACGAAACAGGCCTAATCACAAATTTTGCATAATTTTGCAGGATGTTGATAGAAAGCTTTCAAAACGAAAAAGTAAAAAACGTCACCAAACTATTGGCTGACAACAGGTTCCGTAAAAAATCAAAAGTTTTTGTTGTTGAAGGACAGCAGGAGAACGAAAGAGCTTTACAGTATCACTTTGAACCTGTAGAGTTTTTTGTGTGTGAAAACATCTTTAAGGGAAAGCTTCCTGAAAGCAGAATCCATTATGTAAGCGAAAAAGTATACGAAAAAATAGCCTACAGAGGAAGTTCTGAAGGGATTCTCGGAATCTATCAAACCAAAGAAAATCTTCTTTCATCATTTATTCCTAAGGAAAACGCTACCGTTATTATTGTGGAAGGGGTCGAAAAGCCTGGTAATTTAGGAGCAATCCTCAGAAGCTGTGAAGCTTTTGGAATAGATGCCCTGATTGTTGCGGATGGAAAGGCAGACTTTTATAACCCTAATGTTATCCGTTCAAGTGTAGGCTGTCTCTTTGGAATGAAGGTTTATGATGCAGGAAATGATGAAACATTTGAATTTCTTCAGAAAAATAAGTTCAACATCTACACTACGCTTATGGACGAGACCGCTGAAGATCTTTATACAAGAGATTTCAGAGAGCGATCGGCAGTCTTGTTTGGAACTGAGCATTCCGGATTAAGTGATTTCTGGACAGGCAAGGGAAAAAACACTTTGATTCCCATGGCCGGAAGTATTGATTCTTTAAATTTGAGTAATGCTGTGGCGATTACCTGCTATGAATCTCTAAAGCAGAAGAAAGGGTAAGGTTTGAAAAGAATCCTTAAAGCGCGGAGAGGGAAGTTTGTTAATGTCTAAAAACTAGTTTTGTCCCGATTAAAGGTTTTTAAAAATTACAGGATCAATTGAACCCCTGATTTCCTAAAATATAAAGCATAAAAAAACCGTCTCACAAAGTGAAACGGTTCTTTTATTGTTAAGCTATTGCTAGAATTATTTCTTAGCAGCGTCTTTAACTTCTTTAGCAGCATCTTTAGCAGCACCTTTAGCAGCATCAGCAGCACCTTTAGCAGCGTCAGCAGCAGCTTCAGTTGTAGCTTTAGCAGCATCAGCACCAGCAGCAGTTGTAGCAGCAGCAGCATCTTTAGTAGCGTCAACAGCAACGTTAGCAGCTGAATCAATTACTTTAGCAGCAGAATCAGAAACTACAGCAGCAGAATCAGCTACGTTAGCAGCAGCAGAATCAGTAGCTCCTTCAGTAGAAGTAGTTTCAGTTTTTTTACAAGCAACTAGAGAGATTGCAGCGATAGCAGCTACGAATAATGACTTTTTCATAATAAATTAAATTTAATTTTGTTAATATTGTTTTATATAAATTTTCTTCTGTTCCATTATTTGAACAAGACAAAGGTAGACCAGATAGAAAAGTTGTTTATGAAAAATAATTGTAATACATTTGTAAAATAGTTTTACAAAAAAACAGTACTGATAATCAACAATTTAATTATTTTATAAAAATTGACAGATTTAGATCTATTACATTTTGAACAGCTAAAAAAGGATGTTCAGACCGAATTTTTAAAAGAATCGAGCTCTTCCCATGATGATATTTCAAAATGGAAGGGTATAGATATCATATATTTTCAGGAAGACCTTCGCAAAAAGGCAAAAGGCAACATCAGTGAAAAGTCATTTTACACCTACTTCAAAACTTCACCGGTTACCAAATTACCCCGGATCGATATGCTCAATTTATTGAGTATCTATGCGGGATATGATTCATGGTACGACTTCAAGAAACAGCATCTTTTTGCGGGAGAATTGCTGCAGGAAAATGAAGATCTTGAGGAAGAAGAAATGAATGAATTGGAAAAAACAGTCTCTGCAGCCCTGGATTTGCCAAAAACTGAAATTCCAGCGAAAAATATCGAATATTCACCTCAGGAAAATATAGATTTACAAAAATCAGTTACTGATAATCAATTAACTACAGAAAAAACAGTAGCACCTACAAATATCGAAATTCCATCTTCTGCACCCAGGAAAAATTTCTTCAAAAAGAATGCCTGGGCCATTATCACCTCGATATTAATTACCATTACCGGAATTCTTGGATTTAAGGATGAAATTTTTTCGAAAACCTACAAATATTGTTTTACGGACAAAGACCGTGGCGTTGCCGCCATCAATACCCTTGAAATAAGAGTGATCAAAGAAAATGAATCACCGCTTTTGTTTAAAATAAAACCGGGAGAGTGTTTTTACTACTCTACCAAGGATAAAAATCTTAAAATGCAGATCAGTGCTCCCTTCTATGAGTATCTGGAGGTCAACAGAAATCTGGAGAATGCTCCGGACGAAGAAATGATAGAACTGAAGCCTGATGATTATAAGATGGCTGCTTATTATTTCTCCATTAAAGATGTCAAAGGCGGTAATCCTGAAGAGCAGGTAGCGCTTATCAAGCAGAAAAGAAACCAACTGGAAAACCTGATCAGCAACAATGCCGTTATTTATCAGGTGTATGATAACAAAACCTACGGTATAGAAAGACTGGATAAGCAAAAATATATCACGCTGGTAACGACACCTACCACCTCTCTTAAGAATCTAAATGTAATAGAGATGAAAAAGGATATCAAAGGAAAAATCGTATCGATCAAATTTAAAATTGCCACCACAGATGAAGAGAATAAATAAATTTTTAATGTTCACCGTTGTTTTTTTAGCATTGGTTTCCTGCAATAATAAAAAGACTGAAGTAAGCGATCTGGATAAACTGAGAAACAGCACGAATGTAAAAAGCTACCCTGCGGTACAGATGGACAGCATGCAGGCCATTAATTCCATTACCAAACAGAAAGTACAGGAACTTCTTGATCTTTCCACGCTTTACTTATCCGGCAACAGAAATACAGAAATAGACACCGTTATTTTTTCACAAATGGAAAGCTATTTCCATAAGCCGGATTCTATGACGTTCAGAAAACTGTTCAGAGAACTGGACAGCCTGAAAGTGAAATCAGTTAAAGTCAATAGTCTGAACGTGTATAAAGAGTTTTATAAAAAAGATACTTTGGATTACGCTAAATTCAATCTGGAATACTTTGACGCCAAAAATAAGTCTCTGGGAACATTTGAGAAAAATGCTCAGTACATTTTGCTGTCAACTCCTATGATCAAAAAAGAATTTAAATTTTATTTCCTGGATTTCTATTCGAGTCCGTTAAAGAAAGACAGCACCTCGGTAGGAGTGACTAAATAATCCAGGGGAATATCATTTTCCCAGACATCATCGATCGGTTCATCCGGACTAAAGTAGTTGATCCCAATTTTTTTTGATGCGGGCGAAATACTTTGGAAAAATGCATCGTAAAATCCTTTTCCGTAGCCTACTCTATTTCCTTTATGGTCCCCATAGAGTAAAGGGGTAATTACATAGTCAAAATAATGCTCTCCGGAGTCTTCATTGGAAACAGGTTCTTCAATTCCCCAATTGCTGGTTTCAAATAGCGTATCCTCATTGATCTCGACGGATATCAAATCTTCTGCGATCACTTTGGGAACAAAAACGCGGATATTCTTCTCTAAAAAAGCATGAATAAAGATCTTGGTATCAATCTCATTAAACTTCCTGATTGGGGTGAAAATATGCACCTTCTGCCCTGCAACAGGTTTAAAATAATCTAAAAACGCTTCAAGTATTCTTTCAGATAATGAGAAAGCCTCATCAACTGACAAGGCTTTTCTTTTCTGCATATATTTCTTTCTAAGCTCTGCTTTTATCATGATTGAATCATTTTTATCAGACAAGCTTGTCATTTTTCACAATAGTCATTTTTACATTATGCGTTTTCAGAAGGTGGCAAAATTTTATATAATTTATCGGATAGACGAACTCTGAACGGAAGTTCAAAAGTGATCTGATCTCCAACTTTTGCCGTTTCACAAGGACCTCCGTTTACATGAATCTCTGTAATCGTTACTTCCTGCTCACCGGTTGTCGGACCTGAAATTAATACCTTATCTCCTACTGAAAGTTCTTTATTTTCAATCAAAAACTGTGCAATCTTTGATTTTGTATAATAATGTTCTGCCTTTCCAAGCAGTACTTTTTTTACGGTTATTTTCTTGCGGATATTTTTGGTTTGTGCTTTTGCTAAAGGTTGAACTGAAGAGTCACCCGAGGTTTTAAATTTCAAAGCATCAGATTTTCCTTTTCTAAACACTTTATTTCCCACCTGCAGTCCTTCTCTTAATTTTACCTGTTCCGCTAAAGGTAAATGTGTAATATCCAGACATTCGGTAGAACAGCAATTTTCCATTACCGCTTTACACTCGTCACACTGGATAAATAACAAATGACAGGCATCATTAGAACAGTTGGTATGGTTATCACAAGGTTTCCCACACTGATGGCATTTTGAAATAATGTCGTCTGTAATTCGTTCTCCCAAACGGTGATCGAATACGAAGTTCTTACCGATAAATTTACTTTTTATTCCTTCTTCTTTGATCTGACGGGTATATTCAATAATCCCGCCTTCCAATTGAAATACATTTTTAAAACCCTGATGTTTGAAGTAGGCACTCGCTTTTTCGCAACGAATTCCTCCTGTACAATACATCAAAAGATTTTTATCTTCTTTAAAATCCTGTAATTGTTCGTTGATGATCGGTAAACTTTCTCTGAAATTTTCTACATCCGGAGTAATTGCTCCTTCGAAGTGCCCCACTTCACTTTCGTAGTGATTTCTAAAATCAACCACAATGGTATTGGGGTCTTCCAGTAAATCATTAAATTCCTGTGCTTTCAGGTGAACTCCTTTATTGGTAACATCAAAAGTATCATCATTCAGACCGTCAGCAACAATTTTATGTCTTACTTTAATCGTTAATTTCAAGAAGGAATGATTGTCTTGCTCAACCGCAACATTTAAACGAATTCCTCTCATAAATTCATACCCTTCAAGTGTATCGCGAAATGCTTCCAACTGATCTGCAGGAACACTCATCTGAGCATTTATTCCTTCATGAGCAACATAAATACGACCCAATGCATCCAGTGCGTTCCAGGCTATAAATAATTCGTCGCGAAATTTTTTGGGATCTTCAATTTTGGCATACGCATAGAAAGACAATGTAAGACGTTCCTTACCAGCTTCATCAATAAGTTGAGCTCTTTCTTCTGCGCTTAAGGTGTTATACAGTTGCATGCTATAAACGTTTTAAGTGAGAAAAATATTTTTGCAAATATAGTAATTTTTCAATTGAGTTCTTTTTTTTGGAAAATCAGATAGTGTACAGATAGCCAGTGAATACTACATGATACGTATTATTGGTGAACAATTGACAGATATCAGACATCTCAATTAATTGTTGTACCTTAATCTTGACATTTTTTCCTTGTCCTGCTTACAAAATGTCACATTTTTACTTTAATATTTTTTTAAGTTTTGTTAATACATTATTCAACATTATGACATAATGCATAAAATGACATAATAGCCGTTAAATTTTAGTTAAAATTGAAACATAGCATGCTAATTGCTTACTTATTTAGCATTAAATTTGTTTACGGTAAAACAAAAAAATCAATAAATAAAAAAAGAAAGATATACAATGAAGAGTACTTTAAAAAAACTATTACCATTTGCGGTAGTCGGAGTGATCTCCGGAGCTACTACTGTTGGCACCTTACAATATTTCGGTCATCAATCTAATAATGGCGACCAGTCTTACTTTACATCAGCAGCTCCTAATGCATCATTTGTAGGAATGAATACAGGAACTGTGGGCGACGATTTTGTAAAGGCATCAAAAACTACCGTTCCTGCGGTGGTAACCATTAAAAATTACCAAAGCAGATCAACGAGCAGAGCTTCAGAGCAGGATCTGTTTGACTTCTTCTTCGGAGATCCATTCGGAGGAAGAGGAGGACAACAGAGACAGAAGCAGCAGGCTCCGGACAATATGCCGTCGGGAATGGGATCCGGGGTGATCATTTCACCGGATGGATATATCATCTCCAACAACCATGTTGTAGCAGGAGCTAATAAACTGGAGGTCGTATTAAGCAATAAAAAATCTTATATAGCCACGCTTGTAGGAACAGATCCAAACACAGATATCTCTTTATTAAAGATTGAAGAAAAAGGTCTACCCTATTTAAATTTTGCCAATTCGGATAATATTGAAGTCGGACAATGGGTACTTGCAGTAGGTAACCCGCTTGGATTGAACTCTACGGTAACGGCAGGTATTGTTTCTGCGAAAGGCAGAGGAATTGGTATCCTGGGAGGTCAGGGCAAAGCCACAAACCCTATTGAAAGCTTTATCCAGACCGATGCAGCTATCAACCCGGGTAACTCAGGCGGAGCATTGGTTAATGTCAATGGTGATCTTATCGGAATCAACTCTGCGATCCAGTCTACGACAGGTTATTATCAGGGATATGGATTTGCAGTTCCGGCTAACTTAGCAAGAAAGATTGTTGAGGACATCAAGAAATTCGGAATTGTACAAAGAGGATTCTTAGGGGTGTCATCATTAGACCTTTCCAATGATCAGCAGGTAGCGGCATACAACAAGCAGTTCAAAACCAATATTAAATCCGGTGCGGGAGTTTATGTAACAGGATTCGGAGATAGCAGCGGTGCAGAAGATGCAGGTCTGAAAAAAGGGGATATCATCACCAAGATCGACAGCTATGACATTACCGACTTTGCGGATCTTTCTATGTCTATCGGAAGCAAACGTCCTGGTGATAAAGTTCAGGTAACTTATGCCAGAAACGGTAAAGAAAGTACGACTACGGTAACGCTTAAAGACCAGAAGGGAGGTACAACTACCAGAACAAAAGCTGACCTGAGCGTCACTGAAAAAATTGGAGCAGACTTTGATCCGCTTACTGAAAAATTCAAAACAGAATACGGATTAAACAGTGGAGTGGTTGCTAAAAATGTAAGTGAAGGAAGCGAAATGGCTAAGATCGGAATCGTAGATAATTATATCATTATTGAGATCAACGGGAAGCCGGTGAATTCACAGAAAGATGTAGAAAAGGTTCTTGAGAAATACCAAGGTAATGTACAGGTGAAATTTGTAGATGACTACGGTAGAATCTATACAAAAGGATTCAAAATGCCTTAACAAACAAAGACAATTGTCTTTTTCATATCAACGAAAAACGCTGCAAATTTGCAGCGTTTTTTTTATTTTGTTTTATTCATTTTCTCAGCAATCCTTTTCTTCTTGTTCCGCTCATAAATAACTTCTACGATCTTTCCCCCTATCCACGAAAACGGGAAAAACGTAAGGAAAATAGAAATCTTATAAAACGTAGGATGGTATGGAAATATAATAACATCCAGCATGGCAATAAAAAGCATAATAAAGCCGATAAGAATAGCATAGGCTACCTTAGCATACTTCACAATAAGTGCAGTAGCCACTCCCCCTATGGTAGAGCCCAGCCCGGAAATAAACAGCAGAAATCCGAAAAATGCATTATCATCTTTCATGCTGAAAAGGAATCTCTGCCAATGCTCGAAAGGAGCAAAAGCTTCGAAAGTGATCCATTGCGGAAAAACCCTTATACCAAGGGTGATCATAAGCCCCGCTATACCAAGGCCTACCAGAACCGCAATTGTATTTCTAATAAAATTCATTAATCCTGATGTGCAATCATAGAAATTTCAATATCAACATTCTTAGGCAGACATGAAACCTGTACAGTCTCACGAGCCGGATAGCTGTCTGCATCAAGATATGAAGCATAAATATCATTCATTACTGCAAAGTCATCCATGCTCTTAAGGAAGATGGTCGCTTTCACAACATTTTTAAAGGTCATTCCTGCTTCTGTAAGAATAGCCTCAAGGTTTTTCAT
The DNA here is from genome assembly GCF_003815695.1 of Chryseobacterium carnipullorum. NCBI lineage: Bacteria > Pseudomonadati > Bacteroidota > Flavobacteriia > Flavobacteriales > Weeksellaceae > Chryseobacterium > Chryseobacterium carnipullorum. The sequence continues at coordinate 855,998 of NZ_CP033920.1, forward strand.
TACCTGATGCGTTTCCTTTTCAATTCCCTCTACCAATTTACCAGTTGCCGGATCTACAGGAATCTGTCCGGAAATATATAAAATTCCGTTTGCCATATTAGCTTGTGAATAAGGCCCGATTGCTGCAGGTGCATTAACTGTGTTGATTATTTGTTTCATATGTATATTTATTTTTCCAAGGTCATCAATCGCTATCTCCTGTAATCGCTTTTGGGGCAATTCCGTCGACAGTGATTTCACTAGAATTTATTTTGGTTGCAAATATAAAATTTATATTGACAATTCTCAATTTGATATTAGAAAGGTGCATTAGGCTGCGTAAAACTTCTGTCCTTGTATTTCAGTGCATCGCTTAAGATGTTGGCTTTGATACCGATAAAGAAGTCATATACCTTATATTGTCCGAAAGGAACCCAGTTAAAGTTGATCGTGAAACTTCGCTGATCTCTGGAGAATCCTATTCTTGTATACGCCAAATCCTTCGTTACAAGGTCAAAATGCGTGCTCCCATTGATATTCCAGTAAGGAGTAAGCTTAATACTACCGTCAAGACCTACAGAAGCAATTTTATTGCCAAGTGCTGAAAGTCCTTTTGAATAGGCATAGTTCGCATTGATATTTAAAGTCCATGCCTGATCGAAATGGGCATAATTATCATTATCAAAATAATAGTTTTCATTTCTCACTTCTCCTTTTGAAGGATACTTTTTGGCATAATCTGTTTTCTCTCCAAAAATCTCACTGCTCAAAGGATAGGACAGCTGTACGTTGAATCCCTGCACACTGAAGTGACCGAACTCTTCTGTTCTGATTCCCTGAGTAGCACCCGGAGCAAAATAGATTTTATACGGTTCCAGCGCAAGACTTGTGTTAACACTCAGTTTATTATTAAAGAAAGAAGATTGCCCATTGATACTGAATACAGACCACGGGTGATCTTTTGCTGCAAAATTGTAATTTCCTGAAAGGTTAAGAGATTCGAAGATCTTTATTTTCTTTACACCGGTAGAGTCACTTTTAGATTTTACTTTCATTTCGATATTGTTTCCAATATTAAAACCTAAAGCTCCTACAACACCACTTGAAGGACTTCCAACAATTCCTTTTTCAAAAATAGAATAAGGCGTTAAAGCACCCTGTGCATTATAGTAATTTTTATAGTAGCCAAAGCCAGGACTTGAGAAATCCGGTGAATAGGTAAAACTAAGACTCGGTGTCATCATGTGTCTTACTGCTTCCACAACAGATCCTTTCTTAAACTTCAGCATTCCGTACAGCGTGGTCTGTAGACTGGCTGATGAAGAGAATGTAGAATAGCCTGCCACATTCTTCTGGATCTCTTCTACATCCACAGCTTTTACAGGATCATAGAATTTGTTAAGCGTTTTTGTTGTTAAGGCATTATCAATATTCGCACTTAAACTGAAGGTAAAATATTTGGCTAATGTTGTATTGGTTCCTAAAGCAATATTATTTTTAAGTCCTGTCTGCATTTTGTCCCACATTGCCTTGGTAAAAAGCTCATTCTCCTGGGTGCTGACATAATTGGTCAGGTTAAAACCGGTATTCACTGTAATATTTTCAAGGAGTCCCTGTCTTACTCCTGTTTTTGATTTAAACAGATAGAACTGGTTGATCGCCACATTCATCTGGGGAAGACGAAGATCTGCCAGTCCGGTTGCAAAGTTTTGAGAGTATGATGCCGATCCGGTGATGGTGGCAGGCAACTTCAAAAATCTTTTGGTCACCGTTACGGCTGAACTCTGCTGCGTATTCAGGACATTCTGGTTGAAAATATAGTTGTTGTTAAGCGGATTGTTATAAAACTTGGTACTCACAATATCAACTGAAGCACTAAAAGTCAGGAAAGGGTTCGCTTTTGAATCCTGCGTATGCGTCCATGCAATTCTGTACGTACTGTTTTTTGTGTAATCATCCAGACCTTTAATTCCCCTTACCATCGTTCCTACATCTGCCGTAAAGGTTCCGGAATACCGGTATTTCTTCAGATAATTCATCTGTGGTCTTAAATTCCAGCTCCCTTTGGTATAGATATCAGCGAGAACTTTAAGGTCAAAATGCTCCCCTATCGGCTGATAGTATCCAAGTCCGTTCAGGAAAAACCCGACATCTTCCCTTTCCCCGAAACTCGGGATCAGAATACCTGCTGCTCTTTTTTCTGAAAACGGAAGAATAGCAAAAGGAAGAATAAGCGGAGTAGGAACCTTTTCTATGTACATCTGAATAGGTCCGGTAACAATCTGTGATTTATTCTTGGTTTTGATCAGCTTAATGTTCGAGGCACGCATAAAATAATCCGACGCAGTATCTTTTTTCTTGATATAATATTCGTCGGTAGTATAATCTGCATTCCTCATGGCAAAGACAGAATCACTATATTTTTTAGTTTTCTGGGCGGTGATCACCCCACCACTTTCTTCTGTTCTTGCATTAAAGGCAATGGCCTGTCTGGTTTTTGTATTGTAGCTGAACTCGTTTGTTTCATACTTTTTCCCTGCCTGAGTAGTAATTACAGGTTCAATAATTTTTCCCAGAGAATCCAATTTTCCACGGGCATAGATGAGATTTTTATTATCGTCGATCGAAATATAATCTGCATCAATCTGCATGTCCTGGTATTTTACCTGGGCATTTTTATTCAGGAATGTCATTTTTTTAGGAACATCTCTTCTCTGATCGTCCGCTTTTGTACGGAGAATATCATCTAATGCTTCCTTTTTTACAACAATGGTATCCTTTTTGGAAATAGTATCATTAACCACATTTTTAGGCAATTTTTCAGGGGTTTTCTGTGCTAAAAAATTGTTAAAAATTAGGATAATTAAAATTTGTAATATATTTTTGAGGACGGTTTTGGCCAATTTTGTTATATATAATTAAGGCTCAAAATTAGTATAATTTTTAAAACTGTAAGATGTACAAACAAAAATTTAAAATAATTTTATCATTTTTCCTTATTCTTTCAAGCACTTTATTTTTTTCGCAAAAGAAATTTACGATCGTTTTAGATGCCGGACATGGGGGAAGTGATCACGGAGCGAACAGGTCTTATGCGGATATTGGAAGGGTGGCAGAAAAAGACGTTACGCTTGCTGTTACCTTAAAGGTAGGGGCAATGTTGGAGAAAAACAGAGATTTCAAAGTAATATATACCCGTAAGTTTGATGAATACCCTTCACTTTCGGACAGAACAAATCTGGCCAACAGAAGTAAGGCTGACCTTTTTGTTTCGATCCACTGTAATTCTTCGCAGCGACCTACAGCCTACGGAACAGAAACGTATGTACAGGGTCCGAATCAGAATGATGAAAACCTGGAAGTGGCAAAAAGAGAGAATGACGTGATCTTTCTTGATGAAAAGGATAAGCAGACGTTTGGTTCTTACAATCCAAGTTCTCCGGAATCTCTTATTGCGCTGAAACTGCAGCAGAATAAATATCTGGAGTCAAGTTTACTGCTTGGCGGACTGGTGGAAGGTAATTTCGTGAATAAAGATAAACGATTCTCGAGAGGTGTTTTCCAGAAAAACCTTCACGTACTTCGTATGAATGCCATGCCATCTGTACTGATAGAAACCGGTTTTATCAATCATCCTGAAGAAAGTCACTACCTGGCATCTGAAAAAGGTCAGCAAGAAATTTCTGAAAGTATCTATAACGCCATTATCGATTATAAAAAAGCGATTGACAGAAAAACAGGAGGTTCTTCTATTGCTACCAGAAAACCTGAACCTGAGAAGCCGGCAGAAACTCCACTGAAAAATGATTTCAGGATTTTATTGCTGAGTTCACCTACCAAATACAATGACGGAGATCCAGCTTTGAAAGGATTAAATTATATTCTTCCTCTCAAAGACAACGGACAGTACAAATACTATTATGGGGTAACTAACATGGCCTCTGTAAAAGATATCAATTTAAAAACGGCAAAAGATGCAGGTTTCAGAAATGCCTATGCAGTAGGATTTATGCCGAATCAAAAACTATTGACGGGTTACTATACCATCGAGGTTTATGTAGGCGAAAAGCTGAATGGGAACTCATTTATCCTTCAGACACTTAAGGATGTGGAAAGGAATAAAGACAATGGTATTTTTTACTACACGTATGGTAAAGTTTACACTTTGGAAGATGCTGTAAAGCTTCAAAAAGACCTTGAATCCAAGGGAATCAAGAACACGATTATTCAAAAAGTTTTTAAATAATTTATAAAATAATTTTGAAGTTAAAAAGTTAATCATTACTTTTGCAACCTCAAAATTTGGCCTATTCGTCTAGTGGTTAGGACTCAAGGTTTTCATCCTTGCAACAGGAGTTCGATTCTCCTATAGGCTACCAAATTTGATATCATGCCGGATTTAAAAATACAAGAAGCAAAACTTCTTTTTAAGAAAATCCACTCTAACCCAAAAAGTTACGATTTACAAATCAATGAAGACGGGATTACAGGCAGGGATGATAAAATAAGTTTCAGACTTTACAGGACTGGAGAAAGGGTCGCCTTTGAAGTAACAATTGATGGACTTACCTTCACCAACACTACTGGAGAATGGAACAACGCAATGATTATGCTAAGTAGCACAATCAAGAAAATAGAACGAGAACAAGAGAATTTAAAAATAGAACAAGCAATAGATAAACTCAGAAAATACCTGTCAGAAGAAAATTAAAAATTTTTAAAAATAAATTTGGCAGATTAAAAAAAAGTTTATAGTTTTGCACTCACATTTGAACGATATGGCAAATCATAAATCAGCATTAAAGAGAATTAGACAAAACGAAGTTAGAAAAGTTCGTAACAGATATTATCACAAGACTGCAAGAACAGCTCTTAAAGTTTTGAGAAATGAAGAAAATAAAGCTGCTGCTACAGAGCAACTGCCAAAAGTTATCGCTTTGTTGGATAAATTAGCTAAGAAAAATATTATCCACAAGAACAAAGCTTCTAACTTGAAAAGCAAATTAACTAAGCACGTTAATAAATTAGCGTAAAAGTATAGTAGGCCCGTTCGTCTATCGGTTAGGACCTCAGATTTTCATTCTGGTAAGAGGGGTTCGATTCCCCTACGGGCTACAAAACTTAATCACTACTAACCGGGTGATTATAAAATAAGAGTTGAAACTTATAAAAACAAAAAACTAGCCCTGCAGATTATATTTGCAGTTTGGTAGATGGCCCGTTCGTCTATCGGTTAGGACCTCAGATTTTCATTCTGGTAAGAGGGGTTCGATTCCCCTACGGGCTACTTAAAGAGAGATTCTATTTTTTTAGAATCTCTCTTTTTATTTAGGTTATATTCTCTATTTGGGATTTCCTGTCCTATCTTTCTCTCTTAACCTCTCTCCTCCTTATCTAAACTGGTACAAAAAGAATTAAAATCATTATAGAATCTATTTAAAAAGACTTAACTTTGCATTCATCAGATGATAAGATGTATATACAGATTCAAAGAAAATCATTAGCTCAGGAAGTCGCAGAAAGATTAATTCAGGGAATTACCAATGAAGAGTATGTTGTTGGTGATAGGCTTCCGATTGAACCGGAATTGATGAAAATGTATGGTGTCGGCAGGTCCACAATCCGTGAAGCGATAAAAATTTTATCGATAAAAGGAGTTCTGAGTGTGCAACAGGGTGTTGGTACTTTTGTGACTTCTAAAAACATTCAGGAATCACTGGAAGATCAAATCAATAATGCCGAATTCAACGAAGTATATGAGGTGCGTGCACTTCTAGATTCAAAAATTGCCGCGAAAGCAGCTGCTAACCGAAGTGAAAATGAATTAGAGACTATTAAAATGTATCTGGATCTAAGAAATCAGTTTGCAAAAGAAAACCAGGCATTGGAGTGCTATCAGGCAGATATCAATTTTCATATCTCTATTGCCGAAGCGTGTGGTAATAGTCTTTTGAAAGAAATCTACAGAATTGCCAGTAAGCATATTCTCAGAACTTTTGAGAGCAGTCATGATAACAACACTGCTTCATTTCAACTTTCTCAAAAAATACATACTGAACTTTATAATGCTATCGAAAATAAAGATTCCGACACTGCAGCGCGCATTGCACAGCTTATTGTTGAAAAAGTATATTAAAAACTAAATTTATAATAAAATTCATCAGATGACCAGATGAATTTAAGATTTCAATATTATGGACAAGGTACAGACACAAACCATTGACACTTCCAAAATAGTGTATCCGATCTTATTTATGATCAGTTTTTCTCATTTGCTTAATGACCTGATCCAATCTACAATTCCTTCTTTATATCCCATTTTAAAAGGTGAATTCAGCTTATCGTTTTCCCAGATTGGGATCATCACCTTAGTCTTCCAGCTTACGGCCTCTATTTTACAGCCTTTTGTAGGAATCTACACTGATAAAAAGCCTAATCCAAGGTCTCTGGCTATAGGAATGGGATTATCCATGGCGGGTTTATTACTTTTAGCCGCTGCCCATCAGTATTATGTGATTCTCATAGCAGTTGCATTAATTGGGATGGGCTCATCCATCTTTCATCCTGAAGCTTCCAGAGTTGCCCAACTGGCATCCGGTGGTCAAAAAGGACTCGCCCAATCCATTTTTCAGGTAGGAGGAAACTCTGGAAGTGCGATCGGTCCTTTACTGGTTGCTTTAATTATACTTCCTTTAGGTCAGGGTTATGTTGCCCTTTTCGCCATTGCTGCTTTTATAGGCATTATCGTATTATGGAGAATCGGAAACTGGTATGCGGAAAGACTATCATTTAAGAAATCAGCGATACATCCGGATAATATCATTGAGGTACAGCTATCCCGTAAAAAGGTTATCTTCTCCATCAGTGTTTTACTGGCTTTGGTATTTTCGAAATACATCTATCTGGCTTCAATGACGAATTATTTTACGTTCTTTCTCATTGATAAGTTTCATATTTCTGTAAAAGATTCACAGCTTTATTTATTCATGTTTCTGGCAGCCGTTGCCATAGGAACCATTTTAGGAGGAAAGTTAGGAGATAAATATGGCCGTAAGAAAATTATCTGGGTTTCTATTCTGGGAGCCGCGCCTTTTACTCTTTGCCTTCCCTATCTTCCTCTGGCATGGACAATCATATTTGCTGTTTTAATTGGTTTAATTATCGCCTCTGCCTTTTCAGCCATTCTGGTCTATGCTACAGACCTTATGCCCAATAAAATTGGATTGGTAGCGGGATTGTTTTTTGGATTTATGTTTGGAATGGGCGGAATTGGTTCTGCAGTGCTGGGAGCTGTAGCTGATGATACAGGAATAGAATATGTATTTAAAATCTGTGCTTTTCTGCCTCTTATCGGTATTATCACTGCTTTTCTACCCAACATTAAAGGAAGGAAAAAATAGATTCAAAATCTGAAGAATCATATATAACCGGAAATTCTGGTTCTTCCCTCATATCTGAAACTATAAAATGTAAGTAGTTCAACTCAAGATTACATAATCATTACATAATTCACATTTGATAGAGATAATATTGCATACATATACTTTTATGCTTAAATTTGGTTAAAACATTAACCCTAAATCTCTATAGTATGAAATCTATTCTACTTTCAAAGAGCCGCTTTTTTCAGGCCGCCCTATTGTCAGCATTCTTGTTTCAGTCAGCCAATATACAGGCACAAAGCAGAATCTATGCGAACGATCAGTATTCGAATGTGTATGGTGTATGTCTGGGATGTGCTGTACAGAATCCTCTGAATGCAGTGGGAGATAACGAAGATAACTATTCTACCTTGGTAATGGGCACCGTTTTACTGGGAGGTGTTGAACAAACCTTGAGATTTCCTGAAGTGAGAACGAATACTAAATTAGTCATTGGTATCGGTACCAATAATATTCCCCTGACCGTTCAGCTGTTAAGCGGTGTATATATAGAAACAATGAGCGGAGCTACCGCTAATAACGACAGCCAAATGATTACCGCCAGTTTGCTAAAGCTTGCAGACAGTCCTAACAGAGCCACTATTGAATTTATTCCTGTCAGTTCATATAACGCAGTTAAAATCAGACTGAGCGGAGGTGTACTAAGTCTGGGAGGAGGATTCAGAGTGTATTATGCTTACCAGGATCCTCTTGCTACGATCATGGCGTACAGCAAAGCCGGACAGATTACTTTGGGGGGTACCGTTCCATTAGAAGGTGCCGAAGTTACCCTAAGAAACACTTCAGGAAAAGAAGTACACCGTTCTACCCTGAAATCAAATACTTTTGAACTGTCTACTCCACAACCAGAAGGTGTTTACATCCTGACGGTGGAAGCAAAAGACAAAAAAACTTATACCCGTAAGATCAGAATTACGAACTAAATGATAGTACTTATTAAGAACTCGGGCAGGCTTTCAGCCTGCCCGAGTTCTTTTGTGTCTTTACTTAATAAGCTAAAAAAATCGGCGGCCCTGCGGGCCGCCGATTCATTGAAATAAAATAGACTGTGAAAACTATTTTTTGAATACTTTCTGCTGATATACTGCTTTATCAGTAACAGCCTTCAGAATATATACTCCTTTTGGAAGCATGCTTACATTGATCTGACCATTGCTAAGCTGTGTGTTAACAACTTTTCCATTTGAATTAAAGTAATTTTAATATCAGCAGTTCCTGAAGCAATCGGGGTCTGAAAAAGTTCGTCATTTCTATTGATCACAGCAGAAACAGCGGCCGGATTTGAATTGGATTTAATTGATTTTACAATGGCAGATGAAAGGTTATCTTCATCAGAAACAATTGTTTTAAGATCAATCACGGATGCAGTGTTTACATTAACCTTTGAAGGGAATGAATTGCTTACTGTAAAAAACCTTATAGATTTTAAAAATCTATAAGGTTCATTAATAGTAAATAATTGTCAATAATGACAACTGGTGGCTTCGGAATCCTGCATCACCAAGATTTCAACAATATTTACATCAAATTCCAAAATTGATAAAAACACTGAATCTGGATTTTGCTTCAATTTCACCTCCCGCCAGATTAGAATAGGCGGGCAGCATTAGTTCGCCACCTAAACTGAATTTTTTATAGGAAGCTTCAAAACCGAATTTTCCATATAAAGCACTACCCGCAGTTTTGGGCAATACCTCGTCAAACTGTTTGTTTTTATCATAGACTTCGCCCTGAAGTCCCGCCTTGGCAGAAAAAATAGTCTTTTCATTTCCTGCGAGCTGATAAAAACCTGTTGCTGCATAATTCCACTGGTTTCCGAAACGGTAATTCTTTTTATTTTCGGTTTTTACGGTGTAATCTGTATTGACCAGTACAGCCAGTTTGTTCTTTTGAAATTTATAGTTTAAAGCCGCCTGATAATCCCAGCTTCCCGTTCCCAGCTGGAAACTGGGGTTGACACCGGAAGCTCCTTTTTCATCAAACTTACCCAAAGGAATTTTTACGCCCAGCCCTCCGTTGAGCTGGTGAAAATTATCCTTAGAATTGATGATCCGGTAAATTCCCATCAGGTTCAAATCTCCGATACCATTAATTTTGATATCGCCCTGCATTGTGTTCTTCTCATGAAAATGAAATGGCAGGCTGGCGTATACACTCAGCTTTTGTGTCAATGGAATTTTCCCCCATATCTGAAGGGTATTGAAGTACTGATCCTGCGTGAGATCTTTGACAAAAAGGTTTTCTTTGGCTTTATAATGCTGGGCAAAATATTTGATTCCTATAAACTGGGGATTCAGCAAAGATTCAAAACCTGAAGAACCGTTTCCCGCGGCACAGCCACAGGCATCGCAGTCATCCAGAACGATTCTGTTAATTGGAGCTGCAATATAAAGACTGTCGTTGATTGTTTTAGCATGACAAACCAATGATAATGTCAGGCTGAGGATAAAAATTATTTTATTCATGTTCATCATGATCATTCTGCAAATTTTGGATTAGAAATGAAGGTTTTATCTGACAAGGTTTTCAAAAAGGCGATGATGAATTGTTTTTCCTGAGTATTCATCGCAATTCCGACATGTCCGTTCTGCTTAAGCTGTGGATCAAGATTGGGATTATCTTCTACATTATCCGAGTAGAAATTCAGAACTGCCTCCAGGGTGTAAAATCTTCCATCATGCATATACGGTGCGGTATATTCTACATTTCTCAGACTCGGGACACGAAATTTCATCCAATCCACCTGATCAAGAGTAACGCGGTAACGTCCGGCATCTTTGAACTGTGCATTGTAATACATTCCGGTATTTCTAAAACTTTCATCTGTAAATAATTCTCCACTGTGACAGGTTGTACATTTCTGCTTAAAAAGCGCAAATCCCTGGGCTTCCTCAGAAGTAAATACTTCTTTGCCTTGTTTTACTCTGTCATATTTTGAATCTCCAGAGATCATACTCGCCATAAACTGTGAAAGAGCTTTTAATATTCTTTCGCCCGTCATATTTTCGTCACCATAGGCTGCCATGAAAAGTTTTTTATATTTCTGATCGTCCTTTAACTTAGCGAGCACCTCCGGCATGGAGCTGTCCATTTCATTCACATCTGTAATCGGGATGATGGGCTGTTCATTAAGATTATGAATCACGCCGTCCCACATATACCTTTTGAGAAATGCCATATTTTGAATAGGTGGCGCATTTCTGATCCCTATTCTGTCATCGACACCATGGCTTACGGTATGGCCGTGATGAGTAAAAGCATTTTCCTGGATATGACAGAAACCACATGATATCGTGTTATTTCTTGACAGTCTCCCTTCATAAAATAATTTTCTGCCCAGCTCTACTCCATTTTTTGTAACGGGGTTGCCGGATGCATCGAAAGTCATATCAGGAAAATAAGACGGAAACTGCAGTGAATAGGCTTCATCCTTATCCAGCGGCTGCATGACCTCATCTGAACAGGACAGACAGCTTAAAAAAGTAATGACAAGCAGTATTGTTTTCAGTAAAATCCTAATCATTGTGAACGTGATCTACTTTAAACATTGCTGTCAGGTTATTGGTAACATCCACCAAATGCTGACTGGAGCCCATCATCATATTATTTTCTGTAGTAAGAGAAAGGGTCTTGCTTCCACTCAGAAACTGATTGAGATCGGCAAGGATGTGAATGGATGGTTTTATCTGTGAAGTTACTCTGGCTGTTGTCGGAAGATTCAACGTAATTTCCCGGTAAAGATCGGGCGTAGTATTAGCTGTTACATTTCCCATGTTTCCGGTATGATTCATAAATTCGGTGTCGGCTGTACCACTTCCATATTTCCCTTCAAGCTTTACAAAAATATAACCGGCAGCCCATGACCATGACATTCCTTTCTGTTTCGCTTTTGTCCAGAATTCTGCCTGACCATCCTGTCCCAAGAGATAAGCTTTCTGACTGATCCCAAGGCCGAATTTTACTTTTTTATAATTATTTTTAGGAATATTATTGAGATCAATATACACAACACCCGCCACGGCATCTGCCTGGTCTATGATAAAAGCCCCTTTATCAGGATTGTTTTCGTTGTATTTGAATTCGTTTCCACCTTCGTCGATCAGTGTGATATTGCTGATGACATATTTTAGCGCTGAGAAGTTATGCTTCTGACCGGCAGCAGAAGTCTGTACCGTTTGGTTGAGCACAATATTCCCAAGATTATTGAATCCATTTTCAAATTTGATCTGAAGGTTTCCGGTTGAAGTATCCTGAGGATCGTCATCATCGCTGTTCTGACATGAGATTAAAGTGAATACGCTAAAGGCAATACATAATAATGATAAAAATTTATAAATTTTCATTTTGATTTTTTAAGTTGAATTTTATGAATAGAAATGCTTTTGAATGCGTGAACATTCATTTTTTTTAACCACAAAAGGCGCAAAAGCTTTTTGACACTTAAATTATTTGAAGTGTAGTGAAAAACTGCATAGAAGAACACATCAATTTTTAAAAATCTATGATTTTACATACTACCTTAAAAAGGATGTATTGCCAATTGATTAAAAGATTCTCTATATTTTTTGTGGTTTTTTAATGATTAAAACTGAACTTAAAAAACAGGTGGTTTGAAAATGTGTTTCAGAAACAGAAAAGAATAGGCTGTTTCGTAGAGAAAATTGAAATTTACAGAAAGAAATTTTTCTGCTTTTTGGATGGATATAATTTCAGGAAGTGTACAGATATCAATAATTTTCTGTCCTGAACTTTTGGTTTTATTCAGAGGCGAAGAGTCAGAATCATTCGTCTTTGCTAATTCTTTGCTTACGTAGCATTTTCCATTACAGTGAAGTTCCGGTTTGCTTTTGTTGATACAAAGAACGGTGGAAATATAATTATAATTTACAGCATACTCCACCAGTGGGATCAGAGGTCTGAACACCATATAGAAAGTAAGGAATATGCTGCAAATTAAATTCATGTGTTATTTTTTGCTTACCGCTTCATCATATCTTCTGCTCACTTCTTTCCAGTTAAGCACATTCCAGATAGCATTTAAATAATCTGCTCTTTTATTCTGGTATTTCAGATAATAAGCATGTTCCCAAACATCAATTCCTAAGATCGGTGTTCCTTTTTCTTCCACTGCATCCATCAGAGGGTTATCCTGGTTAGGTGTAGAAGACACGAATAATTTTCCGCTCTTGTCTACAGCAAGCCATGCCCATCCTGAACCAAAACGATCTGCCCCTGCTTTGCTGATCTTTGCTTTAAAAGCATCCATGCTTCCGAAAGTTTCCGTAATTGCTTTAGTCAATTTTTCAGAAGGCTGTGTATTTTTTACCGGAGTAAGAACGGTCCAGAAAAGTTCGTGGTTATAATGTCCACCGGCATTGTTTCTTACTGCCGGAGTCAGTTTAGAAACATTTGAAAGGATCTGGAAAAGGGTCTGTTTTTCCTGTGGTGTTCCCGCGATCGCTTTATTCAAATTCGCAACATACGCTGCCGCATGTTTTGAATAGTGAATTTCCATAGTCTGAGCATCCACTGAACCTTCCAGTGCATTGTATGCATAAGGAAGGGGAGTCTGCTTAAACTGCGCAAAAGCGAACTGTGCGGCAAATACGGCACTTAAAGCTGCTATTTTCAAAATCTTCATAACGTTTTGTTTTTATGGTTTAACAATATTTTTTTACTCATAGAAGGAAGATGGAAGCACGAAGTTATGCATACCTTTAGATGATTCTGCTTCATTGATCTTTCTTCATCTCATCATTTTACGCTCTCAATCTAATGACTGCCATCAATCATTATTTTCTTCATTAACTTCCATCTTCGTTTCTTTACTCTATTTCAATAATTTTTGAATATCCTCGACCAATATCTCCCTGTCGGGGTGGTATTTCCCATTAAGCTTTGGGGTCTTCCCTTCCGGATCTTCATAATTCAATCCCGAATAATACAGGATCGGCATATGGTCTTTATTGTACCTGCAGCGGATATTTCCTTCTTTATCTACCAGAGCGATCATTCCGCTATGATTAAGGCTTTCTCCTTCATCTTCTTTATCCCCGACATAGATATTGAACTGGTCTGCCAGCTTTCCTATATACTCTCTGTTTCCCGTAAGAAAATGCCAGTCCGGAGATTTTGCGTCTACACTTTTAGCATGTTCTTTTAATGCTGCCGGCGTATCGTTATCAGGATCAATGCTTATTGAAATAATCCCAAAATCAGGACTGTTTACCTCATCTTCAATAAACCTCATATTACGGTTCATCACCGGACATATGGTAGGACATTTGCTAAAGAAGAATTCTACCAGATATACTTTTCCAAGCATCTCTTTATTGGTGATTTTCTTATTGTTCTGATCGGTGAGTTCAAAATCAGGAACCTTCATTACCGTGTACAGGTTTTTCTTAAAATATCCCATTCCTACACCAATTCCCAGAAACAACAAAGCAAAAATTGCAATTGGAATAATTACCTTTTTCTTTGTACCCGTTTGGGTCTTGTTATTTTTGGACATACTTTTCAGGATTTTTTTTGAACTCGTCCTTACATAAGCTACTGCAAAAACCGTACGTTTTATTTTTATAGACTGCGGTATCTTTCATATCATCCTCCGTTTTCATGTGACAGATAGGATCTTCTGCATTGACAAATTTCACTTTGCTAACAGTGGATTTTGAAGATGCTGTGCTCTTTTTATGCTTTACCTTAGGGGTTTCCTGGCCACAGGCGAATAATGAAACTGACAATAATGCAGTCAAAATAATTTTTGATTTCATTTTATTTTTAAATTGAAATTAATAGTATGATAAATGTGTAAACTAATTCTCAACGCAAAGATAATCATGGGTTTTATTGCGGGATGCCATTAAAAGCAACACTCATGCGTACCACACGAAGACATTTTTGAGAAAAAAAACTAAAAAAATAGTTAATCTATTAAGCTAAAGGAGGATGGAATATCCGTGAAAAATATTCTGAAGTATGATTAATAGTATAATCTGAATGGATAGCCTTAGCGTCAGTATCGGATTCTTTATGATGAAAAAATGAAAGCGGATCATGGGAAACAAAAACATCCAGTACAGATATTTTAATAACCTGGGAATTATTGGATTGCTTTTCTGTTTTCGCCAGTTCCTTGCTGACATAGCACTTCCCTTTACACGTTGACTGAGGAACATTTCTATTCTCACAGAGGTTTTTTACAATATAATCATAGTTCACGGCATAGTTCACCAATGGCAAAACAGGGCGTAATGCAATGGTAAAAATGATAAATATGGAAATAAAAAATCTCAATGATCTGTTCTGTTGTACAAATATACTACTCAAATTGGGTTTATGGATTATTTATGATGAATGTCATTGATTATTTTTGGTGGGGAATATTTCGTTACGGAGTTTTGAGTTATTCTTTCTTTCGCGGATTGTGGTGATTTTGCAGATTCTTTTTTGGATATAAAAAAACCTTATAGATTTTGACCATCTATAAGGTTTGGGTGTTTCATATTTTTTAATGAATAATACAGGGGTTTTAATCGCAAAGGCGCGAAAGGGATTACCCCCTACTCTCTAACTAAACTTCATCCTTTGTATTCTCACCGCATTTAAAATGGCCAGCATTGCTACTCCCACATCTGCGAATACCGCTTCCCACATGGTTGCCAGACCTCCAGCTCCCAGAGCTAAAACAACTGCTTTTACCGCGAAGGCTAAAACAATATTCTGCCAAACGATCTTCTTGGTCTGTTTACCGATATTGATCGCCATTGGAATTTTGCTCGGTTTATCATCCTGTATCACGACATCTGCTGTTTCAATTGTGGCATCGCTTCCGAGCCCGCCCATGGCAATTCCTACGTCGCTAAGTGCTACTACCGGAGCATCATTCACTCCATCCCCTACAAAGGCTACGGTTTGATTTTT
This sequence comes from Chryseobacterium carnipullorum, assembly GCF_003815695.1. Lineage (NCBI taxonomy): Bacteria > Pseudomonadati > Bacteroidota > Flavobacteriia > Flavobacteriales > Weeksellaceae > Chryseobacterium > Chryseobacterium carnipullorum. Next base: position 871,345 of record NZ_CP033920.1, read on the forward strand.
CGCTTTGATCTCTTTTACTTTATTCACTTTGTCTTCCGGTAAGAGATCTCCAAAAGCATTGTCGATACCCAACTGGTCTGCCACATATTTGACAACGGTACTTTTATCCCCGCTGAGCATAGTGGCTTTTACACCCATCCTGTGAAGGTTTTCAACGGTTTCTTTAGCATCACTTTTTATACTGTCTGCAATGGTAATATAGCCTGCAAACTTTTGATCATAAGCTATGGCAATAAGCGTGTACACAATATTCGAGTGATTGGTATCGTAGCTGATCTTGAATTTATCCATCAGCTTAAAATTACCAACCAGCAATTCTTTTCCATTGACTGACGCTTTTAAACCATGCCCCGCAATTTCTTCCACATTTTCCAGAGGAATAGCATGATCTATCTCGCCAGCGTAGTTATGGATCGCTGTCGCTACAGGGTGTGTACTTTTACTTTCCAGAACATTCACCAGTTTCAGGATCTCATCTTTATTGAATTCAGGTTTGATGTTAACTTCCTGTACTTTGAATACTCCTTCTGTCATGGTTCCTGTTTTATCCATCACCACATTCTGAATTTCTGCGATACTGTCAAGAAAATTACTTCCTTTAAAAAGAATTCCATTTCTGCTGGCTGCTCCGATTCCCCCGAAATATCCAAGCGGAATAGAGATCACCAATGCACAAGGACATGAAATAACAAGGAAGATCAAGGCTCTGTATAACCAGTCTCTGAACTGATAATCGCTGACAAAGAAGTAAGGCAGAAGACAGATTCCGATGGCCAGAAATACAACAATCGGCGTATATACTTTTGCAAATTTTCTGATGAATAATTCTGTCGGAGCTTTCTGTGCCGTGGCATTCTGTACCATTTCCAAAATCTTACTCAGTTTGCTGTCTTCATAAGCGGTATTTACTTTTACAAGAGCAATGCTGTTCATATTAATCATCCCCGCCAGTACGGTTTCCCCTTTTGTTTTAGTGTCCGGTTTGCTTTCACCTGTGAGCGCTGCGGTATTAAATGAAGCTGACTCTGTCATCAGTTTCCCGTCAAGAGCCAGTTTTTCTCCAGGTTTCAGCTGGATGATATCGCCTATTTTTGTTTCTTTTGCTTTAATTATTTTAGGTTGACTGCCTTCAATGACTGTTACCTCATCAGGACGCTGATCCAGCAATGCTTTGATGTTTCCTTTTGCCCTTGAAACGGCCATTCCCTGAAATACCTCTCCTACGGAATAGAACAGCATTACCGCAACACCTTCGGGATATTCACCAATTGCAAATGCTCCTACTGTGGCAATTCCCATCAGGAAAAACTCGGAAAAGACATCCCCGTGAATGATACTTTCGTAGGCTTCCTTTAATACGGGAAATCCTACCGGAATATAGGCAGCCAGATACCATACTAAGCGTACCCAGCCTGTAAACCATTCTGTTTTTATATAATTATCTAATGCGATTCCTATCAGCAACAGCAGAAAAGAGATGATGGCAGGAAGAAACATCTGAAAAGGTGTTTTGTCTCCTGTATCGTGAGAGTGATCATGTCCGTCTCCTTCGGAATGATCGTGGGCATGCTGTTCTTTCTTTTTGGGTTTTGTACTGCAACATTCTTCCATAAATACTATTTTGATGTAAAATTAAGGGTATACTCAATGCAATACTATTGCAAACTTTCAAGGCAGTTTTCGCAGATTCCTTTGGCAAAAAGTCTTATTTCATCGATTCGAAAGTTGGCCTGAACATTTTGAGGAAATGAAATATCTTCTCTGCAGGTGGTCTGTTTACATATTTTGCAGTAAAAATGCAGATGCCAGTCTTTGTGGGTTTTTTCATCGCAGCCGTCATCACATAATTTATACTTTGTGGTGGTATTTTCCTGTATGCTGTGAACAATTCCCTTTTCTTCAAAAGTTTTCAATGTCCGGTAAATCGTAGTACGATCTGCATTGTCAAAATGATTTTCTACTTCAGAAAGAGACAACGCAGCTTCCTGTGTACTCAAAAAATCATAGACGAGAATCCTCATGCTGGTAGGCTTGGTATTTTTATCAATGAGTTTGGTTTCTATATCTTTTTTCATTTGTACGATTATTTTAGTGGATCACATTTCGTAATACAAAGAATTTTCTTTTTTGACAGGAATATTCTGATCTCCCGTCATCTGTTTAATATTAATTTCAATGGTCTGTGCCAGCGCGGTCACAGGTGTATCTACAGGCCCGTTTTCAAAAGGATCCTGCATGATAATGGATGTTTTCTCGATCGCAAGAAACATCACCGGGATAAGGAACGTAATGATAATTTCAACAGCCAGCTGTGCATCATCCAGCCCAAAAGGAAGGATCGCTGCAAAAACATAGATTAAGGTATGCAGCAAAATACTGTAAGACCTTGGAAAAACCGTATTTTTCAGTCTTTCACATTTCCCCATGCTGTCGCAGAGTCTGGTGATGATATCGTTCAGCTGCATCTGCTGAAAGTCTGTTAAACCTTTCGAAAAAGCAATTTCTCTGAGCTGTTGGGAATGTCTATCCAGAAGGGCATTCGGAATATTTGCTGCTTTGATCTGATGTTCATCCAGATAGTTCTGAACCCGGTCTGAAAAAGGCTGTCTTCTCAGAGATTCACCAAGTGCATACGTCCAGATGATTTGTCTTTCTGCAAATTCCTTTATGATCTTATGTTCTCCCGCCGGGAAAAACTGAGTGACCAACCTCATCAGCGTCCTTGAATCATTCACTATCGCGCCCCAGACTGTTCTGGCTTCCCACCATCTTTCGTAGGATTGGGAAGTCCGGAATGCGAGCAGCAATGAAACAGCCGTTCCCAAAAGAGCCGGAATATTAAGGGGAAGTGAGATTTTCCGGAACCATGGGAGAAGGTCTAATAATCCTATGGATACAGCAAATATTCCCATATACAGGATCTGGGTTTTTATTTCACGGATAAAATACCAGATGGATATTTTCTTGTTTAACAGCATAACTGAAGATGTATTAAAATGTTTCTTGTCTGTCTGACTCTGAAAAATCTACCGTAACCTCCTCTAATTTAGGCATAAAAATCGGTAGTTCTTCCGGTCTGTTCCTGTAAATCAATGATCATTTCCTTATTTTAATGCTCATGCCCGCCGGAATTGGAAAGTTTAGCATTAACGAAAAAAGCTCCTTTCACTACAATTCTTGCATCAACAGGAATTTCTTTTACAGGCGTAATGGCTGTATATCCCATATCTGATGTTCCTTTTATCACTTCTATTTTTTCAAAATTCAAGGTTTTTTGATGTTGGGCAGGTTCTTCTTTTTGATTTTTGTGATCATCTCCACCTTCTTCCTCTTCATGTTCCTCCGGTTTTTTATCGGTACGGATGAAAACATAGTATTTTCCGTCTGCTTCTACGATAGATTCATTGGGAACGGCTGGAGTTGTATTTTTATCAAGACTTACAATTCCAGTGATATTCATGCCGTCGATGAGGCCTGCCTTATTTCCGGTCACTGTTCCGTGTACAGAAACGGTCTTGCTTTCGTTTTCAAACGAAGATCCTACACTGTAAACCATGGCATCATATTCCGTTTCAGGATTATTGGTCAGCTTAAAATGCACGATCTGTCCTACTCTCATTTTAGGAAGATCTTTTTCAAAAACCTGCAGATCAAGGTGAATCGAATTGTTATCAATAATCTCCGCCACAGGCGACGAAACGTCTACATAGCTTCCAATCTGTGCGGAGATACTGCTAACGGTTCCGCTGATTGGTGCCGTAATGACGAGCCCTGATCTCATATTGGAATTATTTACTTTCCCCGGGCTGATTCCCATCATCTGAAGCTGTCTTAAAAGAGAGGCTTTCTTTGTTCTCAGGGTTTTAAGTTCTGCATCTGAGCTCTGAAGATTTTTCTTTGCCCCTGCATCATTATCAAAAAGCTCCCGCTGTCTTCTGTATTCCTGCTCTGCATAGGTAATTCTGCTGTTCGTGGTCAGGTATTCTTCCTGCAGCTGGATAAATTCTGGGTTGGCGATAGTTGCAATCACCTGTCCTTTTTTCACGATGCTTCCTACCTGCACATTCAGAGTTTTGATCACTCCGCCGTACAATGAAGTGATCGTCGCCTTATTATTGTTTGGAACTCTCAGAAGGCCGTTTGCCTTGATGGTGGAAGTAAGTTCTTTCATTTCTATGGGGCCTAAAGATATTCCTACAGATTTGATTTGATCTTCTGTTAACGAAGCAATAGTCTGAGCTGCTTCTTCGTGGCCAGTTTCGGCCTTTTCAGTTTTCACTTCAGTTTTTTCTACTGTCGCTTCTTTTTTTCCGCAGGTTATAAGTAAAAATGCCGTGACGGTCAGATATATGATATTGTGCTTTATTTTCATGTTATTTATTGATGATTGAATTAATGGTAACTACAGATTGATTGACCTGCTGAATGGATTCTAAATATTTTAGCTGAATATTCGTGGCAGTCTGCAGGGCAAAAAGATATTCTACGTAAGAGATTTCTCCAGTTTTGTAGCCTAATTGGGCTGCTTTGACAATTTTTTCTGCATTCGGGATTGCCTGACTTACATAATATTCATGCTGCTGTATATCCTGCTGATATTGTGCAAAAGCATTTTCAAGCTGTGTCGAAAGCTGATTCTGTTTCATCTTTGCATTGGTTTCAGCCGCTAGTTTTTCATATTCCAAAGATTGCATTCTTGCTTTTGTTGCCCCAAACGTCAACGGAATCGCAACCCCCACAGAGAAGGAATTGAATCGGTCGTCGGCATTATAGAATTTTTCCTGCCCGTTTTTGGTATGGAAACCTATCAGCGACTGACTTGTCAATCCAAGGCTGAATTCTGGAAGTCCCTGTGATTTTTCCACATTTTTATTTTTCTCAGCAATTTCCATTTCGTGATAAAAAGCCTTAACCGTAGGATTATTAGCTATGGATGAACTGTCGAGGATATTTTCTGTTCTTAAAGGTTCATAATCCTTTTTGAAGGGAACTTCGAAATCTTCGGAAGTATTCAATAATGTCTTTAGATTTTTATAGGCATTGTTTAAATAGACTTCATTTTGTTTCAGCAGGAGGCTGATTTCACCCTTTTGGGTTTCTGCGGTGTTAATCTCAATCTTCTTTATGTCTCCTGCTTTAAATCTCACAGTGGCAATTCTGATAAAATCCTGATAAAGACTGTCCAGATCTTTCAGTTTGAATTTGTTGTACTGAAGGTATTCGATCTGATAATAATAACTCCTAACCTGTTTGGTCAGTTCATTCGCCGAAACTTCTTTATCAATCTGTCTGCTTCTGATGTTTTCGGAGATCAATTCTCTTCTTGCTTTGAACAGTGTCGGGAAAGGAATGTTTTGCGAAATGGCAAATGACTGGTCGAATTTCGGACTGTTGTACTGTCCCAACTGGGCTTCAAAATTTAATTTGGGAAGTTCTTTTGCCGTCCCTTTCAGCGCTTCTGCAGATTTTATATTGAGATCTTTTGATTTTAAAACCAAATTGTTTTCAGTGGCCATTTCTACTGCCTGATCTACGGAAATCTGTTTGGTCTGCGCATTAAACGTCTGTCCGAACATCAGCAACCCAAGAACAATAACTGTTGTGAATGGTTTAATTCTATTCATCTTCGATGGAATCTTTGAATTAAAAATAATATAGAGCATCGGCAGAACAAATAAAGTAAGAAATGTAGCGGTTACCAATCCTCCGATAACTACGGTTGCCAATGGTTTCTGTACCTCAGCTCCGGCTCCTGTAGAAATCGCCATCGGCAGAAATCCCAGTGAAGCTACTGTTGCGGTCATCAGAACGGGTCTTAGTCTTGTTTTCGTTCCTTCATATACTCTCTTCAATACATTCGTCTCGCCCTCTTTTTCAAGTTGGTTAAAGGTTCCGATCAAAACAATTCCATTAAGAACTGCGACTCCGAAAAGTGCGATAAATCCGATTCCGGCACTGATACTGAAAGGCATATCTCTTAAAAGAAGGGCAAATACCCCACCAATGGCACTCATGGGAATGGCCGTAAAGATCAATGCAGCCTGCTTAAATGAGTGAAAGGTGAAATAAAGCAGCATAAAAATCAGAAACAGAGAAACCGGAACGGCTATCATCAGACGCTTGCTGGCTTCCTGTAAATTTTCAAATTGTCCACCATAGGTAAAATAATATCCGGAAGGTAACTTGATCTGTTGATCCAGTTTGGTCTGAATATCTTTCACGACGCTTTGTACATCACGGTCTTTTACATTGAAACCGATCACGATTCTTCTTTTTCCCTCTTCACGGCTGATCTGTGCAGGACCCAGTTTATAGCTGACATTAGCCACCTGGGAAAGGGGAATCTGAGCTCCTGTACCCGTTGCAATCATTAAGTTATTCACATCATCGATATTGGTTCTGTGAAGGCTGTCGAGACGGACGACAAGATCAAAACGTCTTTCGTTTTCAAACACCTGTCCGGCTGCTTTCCCGGCAAAGGCTGTACTTACTGCGTTGTTTACATCTTCTATATTTAAACCATAATTAGCCATTCTCGTTCTGTCGTATTCTACATTGATCTGGGGAAGTCCGCTTATTCTTTCAATCTGCGGAGGCGTGGCTCCGTCAACAGTCTGGATGATCTTTCCTACTTTATCTGCATAAATAGACAATGAATCCAGGTTTTCCCCAAAAATTTTAACGGCAACATCCTGTCTGATCCCCGTCATCAGCTCATTGAAACGCATCTGGATTGGCTGGTTTTTTTCAAAAAACACCCCGGGAATGGTTTCTAATTTCTCACTGATCTCATCGGCCAGTTCTGTGTATGATTTTTTTGATTTCCATTCGCTTTGTGGTTTTAAAACGACAATCAAATCGGTGGCTTCGGGAGGCATCGGATCGGTAGGAACCTCAGCGGACCCGGTTTTTCCAACGACCATTTTCACCTCATCAAACTGTTTGATAATTCTGGAAGCCTGCATAGATGTTTCGATACTCTGACTGAGTGAACTTCCCTGCGGCAGAATACAGTGGAATGCATAATCGCCTTCCTGCAATTGCGGAATAAATTCGCCTCCCATATTTTTGAAAATAAAAGCACTGATGACAAAAATGAAAATCGTGGCTGACACGATGATGTATTTTACTTTAATTGCTTTCTGCAACATCGGCTGATAGATCTTCTGCAGGAAATTCATCATCTTATCTGAAAAGTTTTTTTTATGTGAAATCTTTTTGGACAAGAACAAGGCACTCATCATTGGAATATAGGTCAATGAAAGGATTAGAGCTCCTAAAATGGCAAATCCTACTGTTTTGGCCATCGGAGTAAACATTTTTCCTTCAACTCCGGCCAGTGTAAGAATGGGAATGTAAACGATAAGGATAATGATCTCTCCGAAAGCGGCACTGCTTCTGATCTTGGATGCGGAGAGGAAAACTTCTTCGTCCATTTCGTTCTGAGTAAGATTTCGTACAGACTTCCTTAAGCCTAAATGATGTAAAGTAGCTTCAACGATGATCACGGCACCATCTACGATTAATCCGAAATCTATGGCTCCAAGGCTCATCAAATTGGCACTGACTCCAAAAACATTCATCATTCCCAAAGCAAACAGCAATGATAATGGAATGGCTGAAGCTACAATAAGTCCTGCTCTCAGGTTTCCAAGGAAAACTACCAATACGAAAATAACGATCAGGGCACCTTCAATAAGGTTTTTCTCTACGGTATTGATTGCTCTTCCGACAAGATCTGTTCTATCCAAGAATGGTTCTATGACCACATCATCGGGAAGCGATTTCTGAATGGTTGGGATTTTAGCTTTAATAAGACTTACAACATCGTTACTGTTGGCTCCTTTCAGCATCATGACCACACCTCCTACTGCATCTACTTTTCCATTATAGGTCAATGCTCCGTAACGAACAGCACTTCCGAAACGTACGTCTGCAACATCTTTTATAAAAATCGGAACGCTTCCTGTTTCATTTTTAACGGAAATATTCTTAATGTCCTCCAAAGAGGTAACAAAACCAATTCCCCGGATGAAATAGGCATTCGGTTTTTTGTCTATATAAGCTCCACCAGTATTCTGATTGTTTTTTTCTAAAGCGGTAAAAATATCTGTAATACTTACGCCCATTGCTTTAAGGCGGTCAGGATTTACCCCTACTTCATACTGTTTCAATTCTCCTCCGAAACTGTTGATTTCTGCAACACCCGGAGTTCCGTTCAGTTGTCTGCGGACGATCCAATCCTGCATGGTACGGAGATCTTTGGCTGAATATTTTTTTTCACTGCCTTTTTTGGGATGGAGAATATACTGATACACTTCCCCAAGACCTGTACTTACAGGAGCAAGTTCGGGAGTTCCCACTCCTTTGGGGATTTCTTCAACGGCCAGCTTCAACTGTTCATTGATCAGCTGTCTGGCAAAATAAACGTCTACATTTTCTTTGAAGACTACGGTGATCACGGAAAGCCCAAATCTTGAGATACTTCTGGTTTCCTCGATATCCGGTACATTGGCAATACTCTGTTCTATGGGAAAGGTAACAAGCTGCTCTACTTCCTGACCTGCGAGTGTAGGACATGCGGTAATAATCTGCACCTGATTATTGGTAATATCGGGAACGGCATCTATGGGAAGTTTTGTAGCACTCCATACACCCCAGATAATCAGAAGCAGGGTCATAATACCAACAATCACCTTGTTTTTGATACTGAATTTTATGATTTTATCTAACACGATCTGTATTTAATTTTTATTGGAAATAACTGCATACGGCAATAATGCCGTTGCAAAAATATCACGAAGACCTCTGCAATGGTATTGCAAAGTTCAAGATATAGAAAGCCTAACTTTCTAATAATCAATAAAAATTAAATCTTAGGAGGTTGCCAGATATGGTCATACATCTGGTAAGCGAAATTATTTTTCTGGAAAAGAATTTTCTTTGAAAAGTAAGCCTTAACCTGGCCAGGAATTTCGAATAAAGGATCCATTTTAAAAGAAGACACCGTCATTTGACAGCAACTGCAGGTACAAAGCGGCGAACAGATATCTCCTTTATCTTTTGAATGGGAGTCATTAATGCTGAAGGATAATCTTGTATCTGTTGGTCCTGAAGGACGGTGCACATCTTCGCAAGGCATCAGTGACAATGCCATGAAATAGAATGCTAGTATCCATCTTAACAGGTTCATACGGACAAAGGTAAAGTTTTTTTCTAAAATGGAAAGGCTACATGATATACCTAATATATTCCTCACATTGCAGTATTTATTGAAAAGGCAGTATATTTTCTTTATTTTTGAATATAAGATGTGCCTGATAGCTTATGAAAAAACTGATTTTAATCCCTTTATTTTTTGTCCTAATATCGTGTGTCGGTTCTGATACCGAATTTTTACCCCAAACTATTTCAGAATCTAAAAGTAAAAATCTCTTCATCAAGGAATATAAACCTACGGAAAATAAGGTGACCATCAATCAGGGAGACTATGAGATTGTGGAAGCGTTTACTACTTTCAAATTGAACTCGAAAAATGATCAAACGATCAATAAAAATTTCTTTGCCTTCAGTGTAAGGATTAAAAATCTTAAGACAGGTAAGGCAGGTCTTTCCGTTGAAGACAGTGATCACAGTCAATTCCTCAATTTCTATTGTGATTTCTGTGGAGGTATTAACAATGATAATGTTGTGCTGTATTATGATGACATCAGCAATAGAGAAAGCCTAAACAGTATCAAGATCGGTTTTAAAGACGGAAATAAAAATGAGAAGGTTGTTTATTTTGTTCAGAAGAGATAAAATGGTAGCAGAAATAGTAAAGAATAAATCTGCAAATTTAAATGAAAAAATTCTTTTTTAATATTTTGTATATTACTTATGCTCACCATTAATTATAGGCTTAAAGAAGGACATAAAATCTTTTTCTAGGTCTCTTGATAAGGAAACCGAGCCATAATCATTAATATGTGTGCGGTTATAATACATTAACGTATCTTTATAAAATGGAGCATTTTTAAATACTTTGCTTTTGGAAAGATCATAGAAATACACATTTTTGTTTGTTGCTGCCAGTTTTTTCAGAGCCTCTTTATTATCTTCACGAATGATAACTTTAAATTTTTTGGAAGTTTTTTTGATAAAATCTCTGTTAATTTTTACAGGATCACGATCAACTGAAGGAAATGTTCCAAATACAATCAGTTTTTGGTCTGGTTTTAAAGTATCCGCCATTTTTTTAACTGATTGATATATTGACATAGGACCTATAAAAGATGAACAGTTAATCAGAATTATTTTATTTCTGCTAATATTCTGCTCTGTAAATTTTACAAACTGCTGGGAAAAATCGTAAAACTTCATTCCGTAAGAAGGAATTTCACTTCTTTTTATTCCTTTTAGGGGAGGTAACCCACTAGTTGTCACTGTTGTAAAAGAAAAACCATTTCTTTTACCTATATAATCTAAAAATGGTTTAATTGCCAAGGCATGGCTATCTCCTATAAGCAGTATTTTGTTGTGTTTAGAATTTTTATCTCCAAATACTTCTGTTCTTTTCTGATCATGGGATTTTACCCCGAAAGATGGTGATGTATATACTTCTGGGATTTTATTTATCTCTGCTGCTTTTGGGAGAAGGAGCGATAGTAAAATCAGTAAAACAGCTCCATAACCTGCATATCGATAAAATTCAGAGTTGTTCCTTTTCCTAAAATAATTTTCAATAAAACAATATGAAAACCGGGCTAAAAGAAATGTCAAAATACAAATGAAAAAGATTTCACTTACACTCAAAAAATAATCATCATTATAATACCTGATAAAGGCAATAATTGGCCAATGCCACAGATAAAGAGAATAGGAAGTTTCGCCAATATATGTCGTAATTTTTCCAGTAAAAAAATCAGATATAAAATTATCCCCTACAACTAATAAACTGGCAGTAGCAACTGTTGGGATTAAAGCTAATGTTCCTGGGAAAAATGTATTTTTATCTATTAAAAAAGCAGATAATATTAATACTGCCAGACTCAAAGAGGATATAATATTATTATTGATCCTGCTAAAACTTATTTTATTTTTAAATCTAAGGCTAAAAAAAGCACCAACCAAAAATTCCGGAATTCTGGCAAGAAGTGAAAAATACTTTGCTGATGTTTCATTACTTATATACATTGAAATATCAACATATATTGTTAAGAAAAAAATAATTAACAAGATTAAAGCTGTCAGATATCTTCTTTTTGTGAATATAAGGATCAGTGGTAATAGAAGATAGAACTGCATTTCAATGGAAAGGGACCAAGTATGTAGAAAGGGGTTATCCTCTAATCTGGATCCGAAATAGGAGTCTCCACGGGAGAATAATATATTGGAAATAAATAAAGCTGATGTTCCTACAGATTTTTGAAACATCCAGAAATCTCTATCCAGATAAATAAAAAAACCTACTGCTGCTACGATAATAATAAAAAAAAGATAAGCCGGAAATATTCTCTTTAGCCTCCTGATATAAAAATCATAAAAGCTGAAAGTATTATTATTCTTCTGCTCTATAATGATAGATGTCATTAAAAATCCCGAGATTACAAAGAAGATATCTACTCCTATGAAGCCTCCAGGCAACCAGTTATGATTTAAATGAAAAATAAAAACTAATAAAAAAGCCAGGCCTCTTATTCCTTGTATATCATTTCTAAATAACATTTGATGATTTTAATTCAGGGCACAAATATAACAGAATAAATTATATCTGTAGAAGACTATGGATAGTGTTATTTTTTATTTAAAAGTTTAATCTATTTATGTTATGAAATAAAATACGACAAGTTTTGACGCTTTACCTATCTATATTTGTAAACAATAATTAAAATCTTCAAAAGGTTAAATATGAGAAGATTCATAAGCTAACCTATAAAATAAATCTTTTCATTGTGAACTAAAAAATATACTTTTGCGGAATATTAAAATAACTATTATGATGAAACAAAAATTACTGGTTGTAGCGCTATTGACTTCAACGTTTACTTTCGCTCAATCCTGGAATTTAACAGGAAACTCCGGAACAAACTCTTCGAATAACTTTCTGGGAACAACAGACAACCAGCCTCTGGTTCTTAAAACCAATAATACGGAAGCTATGCGTATACTCCCGGATGGAACTGTAAAAGTAGGAACAAATGATCCTGTAGGAAGCAATGAGTCATTTTTTAGAATCTACAGGGTAGAAAATCCTGTATTTGAAGTTGCGAGTTCATTGGGATCATTCCAAATCACTAAATCCAATTGTGACGGGTGCTTTGGTGGCCAGACAGGAGATACAGTCCTTAGAAATAAAGGAAAAACCCATAATATTATCCTTTCCATGCCCAGTAATTACAATGATGGGAGATATTATGTAGGAATCCAAGATCTTGCTAATGGTACCTGGGTAAAATTCTTTAATAATGCCACTGCACGATTTGACGGAAAAATTTTTGCTAAGGAAGTTGAAGTAAAAACAAACGTATGGGCGGATTATGTATTTAAAAAAGATTACAAGCTAAACAGTTTGGAAGAGGTAGAAAAACACATTCAGGAGAAAGGTCATCTTCCGAATATTCCATCATCAGAAAAGGTTTTACAAGATGGTATCAACGTAGCAGAAATGAACGTAAAGCTTCTTGAAAAAATTGAGGAACTTACCCTGTATTCCATTGAGCAGAATAAAAAGTTAAAGATTCAATCTGAAAAGGTAGAGAAGATGGAGAAACAATTGGAAAAACTTCTTTCTGAAAAAAAATAAAATACACATGAAAACAAAATTACTTTCGATATTCTCTTTGTTTATAGGCTTTTTAGGCTTTTCCCAAACTGAAGTCTATTTCAAATATGATGAAGCCGGAAACCAGAGATACAGAGGACCAAATCCGGCAGCAAAAAATGCACCTGCTGAAGAAGTAGCAAAAAAAGAGGTTAAAACAGTAGCCGCCCTGCAACAAACTCCTCCTGCAATGGATGAAAAAACTTTCTGGAAACAGATAAGATTATATCCAGTGCCCGTAAATGATGTTCTTACCATAGACTGGACTGAAGAAGCAGACAATCTTATAGAATCTGTTTCGCTGTACCAGCATAGTACAGTACACTGGAAATTCCAACAACAGAATCTTCCAGGCTTGAATCGTCAGCTGAAGATCAATATGACCGGATATGACTGGGGAGTTTATATTCTACGATTTACTCTGAAAGACGGAAGAGTCTTTGGTAGAAATGTTACCAAAAGATAGATTTTTTTTGGATTAAAAGATTGAGCATTGAAAGATTTAAAAATTTTCCGATGCTACTATTTTTTCTTTATCGATCGACAATTATCACTTATAATTATATTATAGAAATGAAATTTATTTTATCATTTATACTGTCCTTGTGTTCAGTACTGGGCTTTTCACAGACCATACTTTACCAGGCGGAAAATACATCACGGACGGTTCAGGATCCACAGACCGTGGTGCTTGCACAGGGATTCCACGCAACATCTAATGTATCCAATCCTTTTGTTGCTAAAATAGGACCCAATACAGGAAATCCGGGAGGAGGACCTGTGGACTCCAATGCAGGAACGAACAATCCAAGTGGAACATCTGTTTCAGGTGATCAAAAATTCCATGATACAAAGGGAAATATAGAGGTTACAGGAGCAGGACAGTTACAATTCGCATTACCCATTGCTTTGCCTCCGGGAGTGAAAAGTGTGTCACCAAACATTAGCTTGATTTATTTAAGCAATTCAGGAAATGGAATTGCTGGCTATGGCTGGACAATTTCAGGGGTTACTACAATTTCAAGAATTGGAAAGAATATTGAAAAAGACGGAGAATTAAGTAGTATTAAATTAGATTATTCAGATTACTATAGTTTCAATGGGCAGAGGTTGATATTAAAAGATGGAGAATATGGTAAAGATGGAGCTGAATATGTAACCGAGAAGTATTCTAATGTTAAAATAAAATCTGTCGGATCTGTTGTGGGACAATTATGGAAAGGACCTGCATATTGGGAAATTACCTTCGAAGATGGATCCCAGGCATGGTATGGAGATACTACTATAGGAAATAATGAAGCTAGAACTCCTGTAGAATACAATATTGTTAAGTGGAGAGATACACAAGGTAACTACATTTTATATAGTTATGCACAAACCACATCAAACAATGTAGCTAATGTTTCTTCTATAAAATGGGGAGGTAATGACACATTAAATACTCCAACTATCAATGAAATTACATTTAGCTATATTCCAAGAAATTTATCAGAATTGTCATATATCAATGGACTATCATTAATTCAGGATAAAATACTTGATCATGTGATTGTGACATCAGGCAATAATACGTATAGAAAATATACTATAGATTATACTAACAACGGAACAAGTTACCAGTTTGCCAATAAAATAACTGAATATAATGCAAATAATGAACCCGCGAATCCTGTAACTATAAATTACCCTAATATGGTAAGCTCTTCTCACGAAGAGTATATTGCAGAGCCTGATCCCTTCAATAATGTAAAATTAGTTGGAGACTTTAACGGTGACTCCTATTTAGATTTCGTTATGAATAATGGTATTGTAAAATTGGGTGCTTTTAATGAAACATTTTCAAATATTTCCACCAATAAAATCTTTAGTAATAAAGCTAAAGTAGTAAACACATTGTTGGACGAAGAAGGACAAATCTATAATGGTAATGGGATTGTACAGTATGAAGAAGGTAAAATTGTAGGCTACATTTTCAGAAATAATATTTTTGTCAAAGTATTTGAAAAATTAGTATACAATGAATCCAACTGCGTGACAGGTAATGAACCTCCACCCGCGGGTTGTTACATAGAACAGCTATCTCTAAATGAGGGAGATCTTAATGGGGATGGTATTTCGGATATTTTCTTAACTTTAAAAAAGAGAGTTTGCGAATGGACTCCAGATCCTGCTTGTAGTAATATTACGCCAAATGAAACTACAAACCGACCTGCTCCTTGTACTGTTCTCAGATGTGCCACATATGATATAGGAAACTTTATTGTGGATTTAAAAAATCAGAATAATCCCGTTGCTACTTATACAATTGATACTGGAATTAATGAAAGTGTATTATATAATCAACAATATACTGACGTTGATGGAGATGGAAAAGTTGATATTATAAATATATCCAATACAGCATATACTGTTTTTGAATTTGTAAAAACGGCACCTAACCAATACCTTAAAAAAGTAAGATTGGCAGGAAACTTAGCCGAAACCAAAGACCCTGAGTTTCCGGTACTATACGGTGATTTTAATGGAGATGGAAAACTTGATTTTACGATTCCAGTGGCTGAAAAAAGTGTAGGAGTAGAAGATTGGAGATTTTATATAGGTACAGGAAAGGATTTTAAGCCCCAGCTAAAACAAAACTTTTTTGGTTATAAAAAAAGACAAACCCAGATAACTAATAATTACAATAAGTATACAAAACAATATTTCCTGAGTGTGACAGATATGAATAAGGATGGAAAATCTGATATTGTACAGGTCTTTTCATATAATCAGATTAATCAGCTTAGTGCACAGGGTTATAGAAATTTCGGTTATATTGTTAGTGCTAAAATGGCTAATGGGTCTGCATCTGATGGAACATTGAATTTTACGTCTAACTGGATTTTCCAAAGTCCAGACTATGAGGTTCAGGATATTAATGATACTACCTTATTTACCCCACTTACTAACCCTATCAAATCAGGCAATAATTATTATAATGTATTTTTATACTGGAAACAGTATTTGAAAAAGATCAAAGGCCCTACTCCTGTCTCTGAATTAGCAAGAATCAGTTCAATTTCTCAGGGAGGAGTGACAACTTCAGCGAACTACTTAGAAATAGTACCCGAAAATATAATAAATCCTAATTTTTATAAAAAAATAAAAAAAGAGTTCTATCCATACTTTTCTTTAAATAGAGTTGATCAAACATATGCTGTATCCCAGCTCCTACAGGCAGGAAGAAAACAGGATTTCAGATATAGAGGAATGACGGCACATTTACAAGGAAGAGGAACTATTGGTTACCACCAGATGGCCCGCTCTTCCTGGTATGCAGATGGTATGGAAAACACCAAAATATGGAGCGGGATTGAAACAGATAGCCAAAAATTTGGACTTCCGTCAAAAGAATGGAGTATCAGAACTAATGATGAGAGTCTTATTTTCCCTGTTGATATTTCTGTCAATAATCAACAACTCTTATCATTTAAGCAAAATGATTATTCAGTACAGCAGTTATCCGGAGGAATTGATGTTGTACTCCCACAATCTATTATTGAAAAAGATTTCTTAAAAAACATTACTTTAACGAAATCAGTTACTTACAATAATTACTATCTACCGACTTCCACTCAGCTCAATATCAATAATAATTTTTCAACAGTAAATACCACTTTTGAATACATTCATAACCCGGCTGGTATAAGCTCTAATTATTATATCGGTCGCCCAAAATCTAAAACAGTTGTAACACAGGCCTATAGTGACACAACATCTGCAAAAGAAGAATATGTCTATGAAAGTAACCTTTTAAAGACGCTTAAAACATGGAATAGGGATAACACAGAATATTTACAGGAAACCTATAATTATGATAGTTTTGGAAATATTATTCAAAAAGTTATCAGTAACAGTGTAGATTCTCAAACCCAAACCAGTATATCTAAATACGAATCTACAGGAAGGTTTGTTGAAAAGAATACGGATAATCTCGGACTAGCGATTAGCTACACATACAATGATAAAGGACAAATTCTTACCCAGACCGATCCTTTGGATAATAAGCTTACCAACACATATGATACTTGGGGCAAATTAATGAAATCTAAAACCAATCTCGAAGGAACAACAACATATCAATATGAAAAAGATAGCCAATCAAATATAACTATTACTCAATATGATCCTGATGGCGATGTCTCCAAAAAATACACCAACAAATTAGGACAGGAGTATAAAACATCTACAAAAGCATTTGGACAGGGACAATTTGTATCCCAGGAAACCCAATACGATGTTTTGGGCAGGAAAACGAAAGAGAGTGAACCTTATTTTGAAGGTGGAAATATAAGCCTCTGGAACGTCATCGCCTATAATGATACTTTTTATCCCGCTAAAGTAACAGCAACTGCATTAGCAACATTAAATAATGCCGGAGAAATATCTTCATTCTTGGGCAAGCGAATAGAAACTATTACTTCCGGAAATACCATCTCTGTAACAGAAGTTAACGGATATGCAAGAACAAATAGTAAAACTGCTGATGCTTTAAATAATGTTATCTCCAGTACAGATAAGGGGGGAACAGTCAATTTCTCTTACAATGCTGCGGGAGAACAGATAAAAGCACAATATGCTGAAAATATAGTTACTACTAAATATGATTCTTGGGGAAGAAAATCAGAATTCAACGACCCGTCTAACGGATTGTATAAATATGAATATGATCCTTTTGGACAATCTAAAAAAATCATTAGCCCGAAAGGAACTAAACAATACACTTACAATAATTTAGGTCAGCTTATTTCGCATACAGAAATCTCCACAACAGATGGCGGACAGGCAACTAATAAGATAATTTCCTATTCTTATGATAACAAAGGTAGGGTAGTTTCAAAAGCCGGAACCTCCAAAGGAAAATCTCACAGCTCAAATGTTGCCTATGATCCGCAGGGAAGATTATTATCTTCGTCTGAAAGCAGTAATGGGAAATATTTTATACGAAAAGGTATTACATATGATGACAAAGGCAGAGTGATTTCTTACGAAAAACAGTTATATTCTTCTGGTATTTTGACTAAAGTACAGGTAGAAAATGTATATAGTGCCTGGAATGGAGAGCTTTATCAGGTAAAAGATAAAAACTCAGGGAAAGTTTTATGGGAACTTAAAGAGACCAATGTTAAAGGTCAAGTTGTAAGAGCCAAATTAGGAGCATCAGATATTAACAATACATATAATGATGCAACTGGTTTCTTAACAGAAATCAAACATATCTCTCCTCTACAAAGTATTTTAAATATCCAGTATACTTTCAATGTTATTAAAAATGAACTTAAGTTGAGAAAAACTTTAGGAGATTTTAATATAATTGAATCATTTGATTATGATGACAATAACAGATTAATCAGCTGGACAAATCCTAGAACGGGACAAAACTCTCAAAATAGCTATGACACTAAAGGACGGATCATAGAAAATGATCAGGTGGGAACGATGAAGTATGAAAATTCCACTAAGATCTATCAGTCAACAGGAATGACCCTAAATGCAGCAGGAACTCAGAATTATAACAATGATCTGATCCAAAGCATAGCCTACAATGAAAATAACGATCCTGTCTTCATTGATGGCGAGAAAGGAGATGTAGCTTTTCAGTACGGATTGACTAGCATGAGACAAAAAGTAAGCTATGGAGGAAATTTTGATCCTGATCAGGAAGGTAAATTCACTAAGTTCTACAGTGAAGACGGAAGTTTTGAAATCGTAAAAGACAACACAACAGGTAAAGAAAAGCACGTTCTTTATATTGGTGGGAGTCCATACGAAAGCAGTATCATTTACCTTAAGAATTATGATGAAACCGGTGGTTCTTACAAATTCTTACATAAAGATTATATCGGAAGTATTCTAGCCATTAGTGATGAAGCCGGAAACAAGCTGGAGCAAAGACATTTTGATGCCTGGGGGAATTTCACTCATCTGCAAATAGGAAACGGAGCCATTATTACCGATAAAAATACAATTGATACTACTTCGTTATTAATAGAAAGAGGATACACAAGCCATGAGCATTTTGCAGAAGTAGGCATCATCCACATGAATGGAAGATTGTATGATCCGTTACTGAGAAGATTCCTAAATGCTGACGAGAATATACAAGATCCTACAAATACCCAGAATTACAATAAATATGGGTATGTGATGAATAATCCGCTGATGTTTAATGATCCTAATGGAGAATGTTTTGTACCTTTATTTGGTGTACTGGTTGCATCATGGGTTGCAGGAGCTGTTGTAGGAACAATGGTAGCTGCAGGAATGTACATATTAAAATCTCTAGTTAACGGGACATGGTCTTGGGGTGGTTTTGCCAAAAGCCTACTTTTAGGAGCCGTAACAGGTGCTGCAACAGGAGGACTCACCGGAGGAATGTCCGCCAGTGGCTTTAATGGAGCCGTCATAGTTGGTAGTATGAATGGAGCTATTGCAGGTGGTATTGATGCTGTATTTAATAAGCAGAACTTCTTTACTGGTTTATATAAAGGTGCTGTAATGGGTGCTGCAATTGGAGGAATTGGCTATGCTATTAATTATTTTGCCAGTGGAAGTTATAAAACTAAATATTTTTCTAGAGATAGTGTAACTAATAGCGATGATTTTACCTATGATACATCTGTAAGTAAAGAAACGATGCAAGAAAACATAAATACCATGAGATCTGATAATTTCACAAAAGAAGAAATCCGAGAGTTTGGCGTTGGCACGGACCAATTAGCAACAAAAAATGTAGATTTAGGGGGCTATTTAAACCCAGGTAACGGGCAACAGTACGCTTATACTACGCCAAAAAATTTTATAACAGGAAATTCTGATATTGTATATGCTCCTATTACAGCTCAAAATAAACCTCTTCTTGCTATAACTATGGTACACGAAACAGGACATGCCTACGCAAATAAATTAAGCCTGATGGATATTGGAATTGATACAAAAGAATTAAAAATTAATCCCAATTTAGATAGTACCGAACATATTGCATTGTATAAGTTAGAACACATATATGGTGATAGAAATCTTATGCTCAACAGACCAACTTCTATGTTCATACGTCAATCTCGTATAAATTCAGCTTATTCAAAAATGAATAGTGTTCAAAAGTCATTAATAGATAATACTTTTAATAAAATTCATCCAGTTTTTAATCGTTTTATGTTAATAAGATAAATTATGAAATCCTTGATAATAGCTTTTTTTGTTATCTTTTCTTTTTCGGGATGTAAATCTCAAAAAAGAAACAATAGTAATTTTAACAATGACAACATTAATTTTAAATATAGTAGATTGTATTATAAAGATTCAGTTGTTGTAGAAAGTGACATGTATAATAGTTATACTGGGCTGTATCAATATAAAGAATATAATTTTGGTTTCGGAGAAGACAAAAATATAAGCACAACTATAAAATTAAGTGAAAAGGAATTACAAAATATCTATCAATTATATTTATTACTCAATCCAAAATATCTTAGTGAATGTACATATATGGATGGTAAGCTTTTGTATAAATCCACAATCGCTTTCAATGTAAATGCTGCAAAAGATGAAACATTAAAATCTAGTGAGTGTTCTAATGACAAAAAAGAAAATGAAAAATATTCTAAAATTGAAACCTTAGTTTACGATTTAATAATTAAGTCTCCAGAATATAGAAAGGCATTTTATTGGGAATTTATAAAGAAATAATATTGTTTTGAGATAGTCAAAGACAATACTTAGTAATGGGAGCATCGATTAATACCTATTGTGAATTATATAACATTGATTAATACTGGATTTATATAATTCACAATGAGAGCTAATTTACTAAACGATTAATAAGTATGGATATGTGATGAATAATCCATTGCTGTATAATGATCCTAATGGAGAATGTTTGGTGCCTTTATTTGGTGTACTGGTGGCATCATGGGTTGCAGGAGTTGTTGTAGGAACAATGGTAGCTAAAGGAATGTACATATTAAAATCTTTAGTTAACGGGACATGGTCTTGGGGTGGTTTTGCCAAAAGTTTATTATTAGGAGCCGTCACTGGAGCTGCTACAGGAGGGCTCACCGGCGGAATGTCCGCCAGTGGGTTTAACGGAGCCGTCATAGTTGGCAGTATGAATGGAGCCATTGCAGGAGGAATAGATGCCTTGTTTAGCAAACAGAATTTCTTTACGGGACTATATAGAGGAGCCTTAATGGGTGGGCAATGGCAGGAATAGGTTATGGCATTAGTAAAGTAATAATGATGCTAACAACATCTCATTACACCTATCATAATATTACAGAGGAAGATCTTAAAACTTTAGAATCAGATAATTCTTCTGAGGTAGATGCATCACCCCGTACTATGTGGAAAACCTTCTATGATAAAGGTTGGAACGAAGACGGTACTGGAGCACGTAACTTTTACGCTGATAATCCAACTAAGAGGTATATTAGAGACGGTGACTGGTATTATGATACCGTCGATAAAGTTAGATCAGCTGGATATACGAGATTTAATAATTGGAATAATACGACTTCAATTAATTTAGCAAAAACAGCCTTTGCTTCAAGGTTAAGATTAGAATATGTCATGACACATGAATTAGCTCATTCTACAATTTTTATGAATGCAACTTTAAAAGGATTTTTACTATATAAAGTTGAAAGAAATGGTAAGGCAAGTTTTGAGCCTGAAATGTTGAAGCAATTGTATTTATCAGATGGGACATATGCTCCTAAAATTAGTATTGAACATGGTGCGATATGGGGTATAGAAAGAGATTTTATGAAAAAATTCGGCTCTAGTGGTCTATCTGGTATAATACATGATTCATGGGGTGCATATTGGGATACTTATTTTGCACCACAAAAACAATATAATCATGTATATGAAGCGATTAAAAAATTAGTAAAATAGAAAATCATGATAAAGATCATTTTAATTATATTATTTTCATTTTTTTGCCTCTCTTGTAATAAAAAAGAAAAAGAAGGTGTAGAAATTTATATGGAAAAAAAGCAACAACTTAATAGTCATTGTTTGCTGGTCAAAATAATTATTAAGAACAACGATAAAAAAAATTATTTGATTCCTATCGGTCCAAATTTTTATTTAGATAATGATAAAAAAATGTTACAGTCAATTCCTTCACAGATTATAACTTCAGATTTTATAACTTTCGATGATAGGAAGGATTTTATGCTACAAGAATTTACTGAAAAAAATCTATACAAAGGATTTTCTCATGAAGCCTTTAAAATGGCAATATTAAAAAATTATGAAGAATATGCAAATTCATTATTTTTTATTCCAAAAAATTCTAAAAGAGAACTGTTCTTAGCTTTTAATGATTATATGTATCATAATAATACGCATAATCGTAATAAAATTTTTAGCGATAAATTCACAAAAATAAGAGTGAATAATTATGCAAAAGAAGATGTGAAAAATATAGAATCCTTAATTAAACATAATAAATTAAACTATATTATGTACAGAAAGAATATATATTTAAATGATTCATTATATATCAATAAATAGAATTTGAATATATATGGAATGAATAGTAGATCCGAGTGGGGAATATTCAGTTCCTTTATTTTGATACTGATAGCATCATGTTATAGAGCTGTTTTAGAGATAATTATAGTTGCAGTAATGTTCATTCTTAAATCTTTAAATGAAATATTGTCCTGGAGTAGTTGTCTAAAGTTTGCTCATATGAGCCACAACAGAAGCTGCTACATGAGGACTCACTGGAGGAATGTCAGCCAGTGGCTTTAATGGAGCCGTCATAGTTGGTAGTATGAATGGAGCTATTGCAAGAGGAATAGATGCCTTGTTTAGTAGACAGAATTTCTTTACGGGTAGTCACTGATAAAAATATAATTGATACTACTTCGTTATTAGTAGAAAGAGGATATACCAGCCATGAGCATTTTGCAGAAGTGGGAATTATTCACATGAATGGTAGGCTATATGATCCGCTCTTAAGAAGGTTCTTAAATGCTGATGAAAATATACAGGATCCTACCAATACCCAGAACTATAATAAGTATGGGTACGTACTGAACAATCCCCTGATGTACAATGACCCAAGTGGGGAATTTGCATTTGCTGTTTTGGTAGCAGTAATGGCTAAAGCAGCTTTCTCCGCAATCGCGATAACAGCTGCAACCTATACTGCTACAGCATTAATAAAAGGTAATTGGACGGTTAGCGGATTTTTTAGGTCTATCTCTTCGGCGGCGATTACCGGAATGGTAAGCGGGGCATTGTCTTTTGGGATAGGAACACTGTTTCAGGTCGCAAGTATTGCCAATTCCTTAGGTACTACAGGTGTTGTATTGGCAAGAGCGGGATTACATGCGGTAAGTATGGGTGTTCTTTCTTCCGTTACAGGAAGTAGTTTTTGGAGTGGTGCAGCAAGTGGTGCATTTGCAAGTTTAGCAGGAGACTTCTTGAAAGCTCCCAGCGATGGTATTTTTGACTTTAACCCACTTAGAAGCAATACAGGAATGTTAATCACTGGTATTATATCGGGTGGTGTAGGCTCTGTACTGGCCGGAGGAAACTTCTGGCAGGGAGCGATGAGTGGATTTTTTGTTACGGCTTTCAACCATTTGGAGCATCAGATAGACTCTCCTTTAGCTGATGATGATGAATTTAGGAGAAATGCAGATGGTACTATTACAGCAACAGGAGGAAAAAAGGGAGGTGATACAACCGATTATTTGTATGATGCAAAAGGAAAATTAATTGGTAGTAAATCTGTAACTGTTCTTGAAGCTGGTGATAATATGTCTGCTGATTATTCTACCTACGGATTAAGACTTCATACCGAGGGAACTGGTCTTTCAGTGAGTGAAGGTTTGGGTGCGGCTGCTCTTGAATTTTCTGGAGCGGGATTCTTTAGATTTGTATCTGGTGCAAAATTTTTTTATAAAACAAAGATAGCAGGACAATTTAGTTATGGATACCTTGACAAGCCTACAAAATTTATGATTAGATTTGAGAAACATAGTCTTCCAAAAATTGGTGGAGGAAGAGGATATCCAATACATTTTAATATTGAAAAAATAGGAAAATTTAATAAACATATTTTTCCAAATCCTAAAGACTGGGGTAAATATAAGGTTAGATAATATGGAGGATATAGAAAAAATACGTCAACAACTTATCTCATCGAAATATAGCCTGGGCAAAGATGATATCCTAAATGAGAAGTTAATTCATTTAGAAAATGAAATTAGTGAGGATTTAGTTGTAGTAGATTTAGAAAAAGAGTCGATCAAAATTCAATTTAATTTGAATGAAAATTATTATTTTGAAAATGTTAAAGATATTTTTTTAAATTTTTTCAAGGGCGATTATACAATAAAATATTATTTTAATAATGAAAGTTTGTTATATTCCAAATTCATATGGAAAAATAAAGAACTAAAAAAATTCAATTTCAAGACAAAATATGGTTTTTTACGCTGTAAGAAGATCAATAAAATAGAACAAGTTCAAGGTATAGCTTGGGAATAAAAATAATCACTCCCCCGAAAATCTTCGGGGGATATTTTTTACAGTGCGACGTTCTGCTGAACGAATTCTTTAATTTTTTTCTTTTTCTTCCAGTTGTTGGATAAGTTCCACTTGCTCCAGAACCGCTAATTAAACTAAATTAGATGACAATTTATATTTCATTTGGGACTGCAGGCCTGCTTTTTTTATTATACACCATCTGTAATCTCCATAACAAAAAAAAGCCACCGCACTACACGATGGCTAAAAAAAATCAAATCTAAATAAAATTACAGGTTCGGATTATTATCAATTTCCTTCTGCGGAATACTGAAAATATAGTATCTGCTGTTAGGAGCAAACTGGCTTTGATCCGGGAAATTAAAGACCGAATGTCCTCTTCCATTCACTGTTTTCACGGTTCCGTTAGGTGTGGTAATCTGAACTTTTATAGGCTGTCCGCTGGTATCTACAAATGGTTTTCTTACAACCGTCCCCTGCGTTCTGATAATATCTGAAAGGGAGAATCCTTCCCCGAAAAGTTCTTTTCTTCTTTCAAGCAGAATTTCTGTGATGACATCATTCTGAGCAAGAGATCCTGTGTAAGGATTGGCATTTCTGGCCGTTTTTAATTGGTTTAAAACCGCCACCGCATTGGTACTGTTTCCAATTCTGGCTTCTGCCTCTGCTTCGATCAGATACATTTCTGCAGCTCTCATGAATACTATATCGGCAATAAGTCCTGTCTTAAATTTAAACTTGGAATACCTCAACAGACCTTCTCTGCCCGGCAGACCATCCCATTGAAACAGTTGATATCTGATATCATTCGTGTCAAACAAATCTTTGAAAAACGGATCTGCCATAAAACTGTAATAGTAACTTCCCGAAGAAGACACATCCAGATAATGAAAAGCATAGCTTGCTCCCGATTGTTCCTGAGTCTGCCCATGGCCCCAGATCCATTCTCCGTTGCTGATATCATTGAATCCTTCCTTATATTTTTCCGGAGTCATTAACGGATAACCTGCTCTGGCTATTTTAGCCGCTGCTGCTGCCTTACTCCACTCACCGGTATTCAGATACGTTCTTGCTAAAAGTCCGTTCACTACCGATTTGTTGATCTTATCTTTATTATTCCTTGTATAATTCGTCAAAAGATTATCCGCTTCCGTCAGATCACTTTTAATCAATGTATAAATTTCTTCAAGACTTGCTCTTTTCTTTGGAACAGAACTGATCGTTGAGGGTTCCGTATAAATAGGAGCCGTTAAAGCAGTTTTGTCTTTCAGATAACTAAACTGGTAAAAGCTGGCTAAATTCAGATAACAGAAAGCACGCAATGCTTTAGCCTGTCCTTTTACCTGATCTTTCTTTGCCTGACTTCCCTCGGTCTGATCAATACGGGCGATCACATTATTCATATTATTAATGGTTGCATACAATGTAGACCAAATAAATTGTGGCCTTGAGATGGTATTATTCACCATTTCTGTAAATGCATAAGCTGAAGGAAAACCATATTTATTGGTAAGGATAGCCGCATCACTTCCCATGGCATCACTGGTTCTCAACACCGTTGAATAGCCAATATTCGCATAGGTAGGTCCGTCATCATTAAATTTCGCCCATGCTCCATTAATAACGGTTTCAGCACTTTCTGCCGTTTTGAAAACCTCCGCTCCATTCGCCTGATCTGTAGGAGCTGTTTCCAGCTCGTTTTCACAACTCGTCAACGACCAGAAAGCAATCAAAGCAAAAGCGATATATTTTAATTTTTTCATTGTTTCAAATTTTAAAAGTTTAAAGAGTTGCCTGAAGACCAAAAGTGATCGTTCTCATCGCAGGATATCTGTAATACGTAGTTCCATCCAGAGCCTGCTCCGGATCCATTCCTTTATGTTTGTAGAAAGTCAGAAGGTTTTCAGCCTGAACATAAATTCTAAACTTCTTCAGTCCCAGTTTTTCAAAATAATCAGAAGGAAGGGTATATCCCAGACTCACATTTTTAAGTCGTGCATAAGTCCCGGAATACAAAAATCTTGAAGAAGAAGAATTCCAGTTATTGGTTGTTGTGCTCAATGCAGGAACATCTGTGTTAGGATTTTCCGGAGTCCATCTGTTCAGCATTTCTGCACTCCAGGCACGTCCACCAGAATTTCCGTTAGACATTAATGAGGTATAATCCGTATCCAGAATCTTTCCCCCAATCCTGAATGTTAACAATCCTGACAGATCAAAGTTTTTATACGCAATACTTGTGGAAAGTCCCCCTGTTAATTTAGGCAGTGCAGATCCCTGAAACGTTCGGGTCGCTTTTGCATATTCTGAGGTGGTTCCGTCTACTGTATTTCCGTTGGCATCCTGATAAATATATCTCCATAAAGGTTTTCCGTTGGAAGGATCTACGCCTTTCCATTCCTGAATATAAAAATCATAAATAGAGCCTCCCACATCCAAACGCTTGGTTCCGGTGATAACTGCTCCTTTGGGAAGCTTCGTAATTTTATTGTTTAAAGTGCTCAGGTTTAGGTCTACATTCCATTGGAAATTATCATTTTTAATTGGAGTAGTAAATAGTGAGAATTCAAAACCTGTATTTTGTATCGTTCCGACATTAAAAGGAAAATCACTGATTCCCAGGGAAGGAGCAACTGGCATATTAAATAAAAGATCCTGACTTTTTCTTTTAAAATATTCGATATTCCCTTTCACTCTGTTGTTAAGAATGGCAAACTCTAAACCTACATTTAAATTAAGATTGGTTTCCCACTTCACATCATTGGTCTGTACTTTTTCAAGAACCGTTCCCGGCTCTCCCAGATTATTATAAAATTTGTATAATTCCTGATAAGCGTAATAAAGAGAAGATCCGTTGGGTCTTAAGAGTTTATCATTTCCCTGACCTCCATAACTTGCCCGCAAGGTTAACTGATCAAAGATGTTCAAATCCTTGATGAAATCTTCATTTGAAGCTTTCCATGAACCTCCCACAGACCAGAATTTCCCCCATCTGTTATCCGCATAGAACCTTGAAGACCCATCTGCTCTTCCTGAAACAGATAAAAAGTAGGTATTGTTAAAATCATATTCTGCTCTTCCTAGGAAACTTAAGAGTGAAAATTGATTGCTGTTTCCACTGAAGCTTCCCAATAATGCTGCTGCATCCGGCTCATAATAATAAGGAAGGGAAAACTGGCTTCTGGAACCGGAAATCGTCTGATAATCGTATTTATAAAATTCCTGACCTCCCAAAATATTGATATGGTGCTTCCCAAATTTCTTGTCATAGGTCAGAATATTACTGGTGGTATAAGAAAGTGTTCTCGTGTTTGATCTTGTTACAGAACCTCCGATTTCACTTCCCTCTCCGATCAACGGGTTGGAGTAATAATGTCCGTTGTAATTCACTAAATCAACAGAAAAGCTGGTTTTAAATTTAAGTTCCGGAAGGAAAGTGAATTCTAAAAATCCTTTTCCTGAAAAATTATCTTCTTTATTTTCATTTTTATCCAAAGGCAACGTTGCCGCTGCATTCTGATTCTGCAATGCACTGGTAGGTCTGTACTTTCCAAAATCATAGATTCTGTTTCCATCTGCATTCAGCCTGTAGCTTCCGTCATCATTTCTTTCGTAATACGGATAGAATGAAGGAACCACTCTTGCGGCCTGGATGATATTATCCTGTCTGGAATCTGAAGACGGCGGTGCGTTCTGAATACTGTTGGTGTAGCTTAAATTCACACCAGCATTCAGCCATTTTTTAACTTCTGAATTGATCTTTAATCGGGTTCCGAACTTCTGAAACCCTGATTCAATTGCAATCCCTTTATCATCCAGATAACCTAGTGAAAAGAAGTAATTGCTCTTCTCACTCCCTCCGCTGATATCAAAATCTACCTGGCTTCTGGAAGCGGTCCTTTGAAGAATATCTCTCCAGTCATCGTTCCATAAAGGTTTTGCTCCGGGAAGAAGTTTTCCGTCTGCTCCTACAGGTTTTGGATAGGCAGCTCCGTAAGGATTGATCCCAAGTGCCGAAACAAGATTATCACTTGCCATCTGCCCTGCCTGCTGAGAAGATATCTGAGTGGATTGGTAACCGTTTCTCAGTGCTTCCCAATACAATTGAAAATACTGATCTGTCGTTACCTGCTTATAATCCTTTACTGCCCTGCCGGAAAATCCCTGGCTGATATTAAAATTAACCCTTGATTCTCCCTTTTTGCCGGATTTTGTGGTGATGATAATGATTCCGTTAGCTCCCCTTGAACCGTATAATGAACTTGCCGTTGCATCTTTCAGAACACTGATGGATTCAATATCATTTGGACTGATAGAATTGATATTTCCATCAAAAGGAATTCCGTCTACCACGTAAAGAGGATCACTTGAAGCACTTATTGATCCTACTCCTCTTATTCTGATGGAAGCAGTAGATCCCGGTTGGCCGGAAGCACTTACAGCCTGGATTCCTGCCACCTGCCCTTCCAGAGCTTTTGTAATATTGGTAACCGCTCTGTTATTGATCTTATCACTGGAGATGGTAGCCACCGAACCGGTATAGCTTGTTCTTTTCGCTTTACCATAGGCTATCACAACCACTTCATCGATTTCTTTTTCTTGTATGGTATCTTTTTTCGGCTTGACTTGCTGCGCCTGTACACTGATCATCCCCAGGAAAAATACAGCGACTGGCGGAAGCCAAACCCTAGCATTAACTAAATTTTTGCTAATCATAATCAATTTTATTTATCATATATTAAAAATTAACCCTTTGCAGAAAAGTCAGCAAAGGGCATCGATAGATACGATTAACCAAATGCTTATTTTCCCTTTAAAGGCTGAATGTAACACCTTGCGCAGGGGCAGGTTGTCAAGATATCACAGGGTCAGTTCCCTCCATCTTTCTTTATAAGCCGATCGAAATAGGTCTGCAAAGCTAAAAACAATTAGTCTACAAAACAAGTAGACTTTAAAATATTTTATGATAGATTTTCAAAAATTAACGTAATTAAATTGTAAAAACCACAAAAATAGAGGCTTAAAAGCATTGCCAATTTCTTCAAATATGATAAATATCAGTAAAATATCACAAAGCGAATAGATGAGGAAATTTTAAAACAAAAAATGACGTCAATGACGCCATTCTCAAATTTGTTTGATTATTTATTAAAGTTTTAAATTAAAATTTATCTTATCATCATTACTTGCTAAATATCTTTTTCCATTTTGCTACTGAGTTTCTGCTTAATCTAAACTCATCAGCAACCTGTTTATTAGTATATCCATTTTTCTTCTGATAGTCTAAAATTTCCAAAATCGTATCCTTATCGTAAGACTTGTGTTTTTGATTGAATAGTGAAGTCTCCAGATCCTCAAAAGAAAAAATAAGTTGATTGAGTTTAATTACATCCAATACAGATAAAACTTTCTTTTGCAAAATAGAAGAACACAAAGCATATTTCCCGGGATGCTTTTTTAAAATAATATCGGTATATATTTTTTTATAATCAGGTCCTGACTTTTCCATACATTTTTCTGATTTCTATTGTAGACACATTTTCACTTTCGAAAAATATAAACATTCCTGTTTTTCTGTAAAACCCTCCGGTTTCACGAATATAAGTCCAACTATTGCTGGTATAGAAATTAAACTTTTCTCTCATCAGTTTTAAAACCTGCACATTAGTTTTAGTGAAGAGATCATCATATTCATCTTTCCTTTCATTCCATCTCACTATACTTACTTATCCACTTATACAGTGTTGTTTTGGGAATTCTGTATTCTTCTATAATTTGAAGTTTTGTTTTCTGCCTTGTATTTATTAATTCTAAAATAAAGTCTATCACTTGTCTGGTATACAGTTTTTTTCTGAACTCAGGGAGACTAGTTCCTTTGATTGGTTCCAGAGTATCTGACTTATTTTCTGGTGAGAATAAAATAAGGTGCTGACAGTAAATCCTGAAAAAATCATACTCCAAAAGCTTGCACCATCGAAGAAGAACTTCGGTATCCATACTTTTCTGTTTATACATTGTATCTATCTCATCTTCTGTAGCTTGATGGAAATTACAGATCCGGACCATTGAGATCCCCGTATCTTCTACCCTTTTTCTTATACATTCTCCTATGTAAATCTCTTTAAAATTAAACTTCATCAGGCTTATAATACTGTACTTTATTACGTCTCATATTTACTTTTAATCTTTTGAAAAAGGAAAGAAGAACCTTTTACAGTTCCCCTTCCCTATTATTTAATGAATTCTATAAATCAAATTAATACAGTCTCTGGATAGATACATAAACTTCCAATGTATTATCTGAATTATTAGAGTCTGAAGTGACATTACCATTACCTGAACTAGTAAAAGATTTATTATCAACACGTAAGGCATAATACACCCTGTACCATTTGTTATCCGGAGTCGTAATATCAAAAGTAACGGTTTCATTCCTTCCATAAGTAAGATATACACCATCATCAAACTGTGCATAATTATTAGGGAAGATCAATAGATTGGCTCCATGTGAATCTCCTGTATGCGTGGATACCTCCGAAACCCATACTTTCGCGTTTGCGGCAGTAATATTGTAAAGACGAGGATCAAAATTAGTAGAAGCATTATTTGAATCAAATGCGTTGGGAGAGGTTATAAAAGCATCAACTCTGAAAGTATTGTTAATGATTGGAAGGTCATTAAGATACTGGCTTAAAAGAAATGATGTTGTCTTACGTGGAATTGAAGAATGATAATAAACCAATTCTCCCGGAGCTATAACGGCTCCAGCTCCTACTGTTGCGCTACAGGTTTGCCCACCGATATTTATTGGAAAAGTAGTAAGCGTAGGACTGGAAACAGTAGGTGATCCCGATACGGTATAGGTAAGAATTCCGGATCCAACATTAAAATTCCCGGCAGCAAGTGTTGCCACAAGCCCATTTACAGGTCCTATAGACTGAGCAGCATAAACACCTCCGTTTCCTCCTGTATAAGGTACACTCATTGTTCCTGTATAAGGGGTTCCCGAAGTATAGGTACCTGGAGAAAGAGTAACTCCATTACAAGTAATGGTCCCTAAAGTTCCCGGAGCAAGAGAACCATTGCTGAACGTTCTCCACTCTGTTCCGTTCCAGAATACATAGCCTACATAATCAAGCCCGCCTGTTCCCAGATTATACACAAGCAGTCCAGCCACAGGCGAAGGTATCGTAGTCTGATCAGTCTGAGAGGTTAATGCGACTTTAGGACCAAGAAGTCCTTTTTTGCTTCCAACAGCAAGACCATCAACATTGACGTCTAAAATAGCAGATGCATTAGGGGTAGTAGTACCAATCCCTACGCTACCATCAGCAACTACTGTAAAATCATTAGCTCCCTGTAACGCAGTTGGAGCTCCGGTTGCAGGATTATCTTTTTTACCATCCACATGGAAAATACCACGAGGGTTTGATGTATTGATTCCAACCTGGGAATATATAAGTCCGGAAGAAATAACGGCTAGAAATAATATCGTTTTTTTCATTGTTCGAATTGTTTTTTTTAAATTAAAATAAAATGGTAAAAGCTGTTTTGGGAATACTTTTACCATAGTAGCATCATTGGTGTAATTTTTATAGAAGCATTTATGTTTTATGTACTATTTTATAGTAAGCAGCAGATCCTGGAGGAGGCCTGATACAACTGTACTCATCCGGTAAAAATGTTTTTGCGGAAACTTTTAAAAAATTAATCTTTGTTTTTTCAGAAGGAAGCCTTAAAAATAAAAGCCGGATAAAAAAGGAAAAGTCAGAGGTATGCTGACCGTTTTCCTTTATGGCCTGAAGTTCATTAAAAATCCAGGATTTATATTTTTTGTCCTGATCCTGATTGGATATTTCTATTCTATAACAAGATAAGTCTCCAGCTTTTCTTTTATCAGCTACGCTTTTTTCCTTTTTTGCTATCTGGGATTTTCGCAAAGGACGTTTTACAATAGTTTTGTCAACTACAATATCCTTTTTTATCGTTTTGATTTCCGAATTGTACAATTGATCAGCTCCTGAAATAACGGTTCCTTCAAGAATATATATTTCAGTTGGTCGTTCAAAATTTTTACGCTCAGCCGAATTCTTCTTATTTCCTGCCTGTAAAAAAGAACACAAAACAACCATCACCCCAAAAAACATTTTTTTTAGAGGCAAAAGGATGGTTACCTGATGAATTTTAACTTTCGGAACAAACATTTCGCAAAATTACGTTTGCTGCTAAATCAAAAAAGAACACAACAAATGAAAAACAGGAAAATCACTTAAATTTTTCAAATAAATGAAAATCAAATTATTAGATCAATGATTTTCAATAAAACACTGATATAACTCTACTTTTTCACAACAAATAAAAAATTCAATGTAAAAACAATTCAACAGGATGCTAAAAGATGGATTACGATAAGATTTTTTACTACAACTTCTTATTGTTTATATTCTAAATTTTAAAAAGACATTAGATATGATCAGAAAAGCTCTACGCTCATTACATAAGGAAGGACGAAAGAAATAACTATTCAGAATAAACCTGTAGGAGCATCTGCAAAGTAATCTTAACCAAGATGTATAGAAATTATTTATCTTTGGATAAATTTTTCACATGAGAATACTTATCATTAACGGTCCAAATCTTAATCTATTAGGTACAAGAGAACCGGAAATCTACGGTACTGTATCGATGGCAGATTATCTGGAAAAACTGGAAACTGAATTCTCAGATGATGAGATCAGTTATTACCAGTCCAATATTGAGGGGGAAATCATTAACAGACTTCAGGAAGATAATTTCGATGCTTTGATTATTAACCCCGGAGCATATACCCATTATTCCTATGCTATTGCGGACTGTTTAAAAAACATCCCTCAACCCAAGGTGGAAGTTCACATCAGTAATATCTATAAAAGAGAGGAATTTAGACAGAAGTCTGTAACAGCAGCTAACACCGATGCTGTTCTATCAGGTTTTGGAATGAATGGATACAAACTGGCCTTATTAAGCCTAAAACGTTGATACTATTGCCGCTGATTCTGATTTCCTAAGAGAATTTCTAGGGATAAAAATAAAAAAGCCTCATCGTTGATGAGGCTTTTGTTATATTAGATAGTCTGTTGCTGAAGCTGAGGTCCTGAAGAAATTAATTTCTT
Organism: Chryseobacterium carnipullorum; assembly: GCF_003815695.1. Taxonomy (NCBI): domain Bacteria; kingdom Pseudomonadati; phylum Bacteroidota; class Flavobacteriia; order Flavobacteriales; family Weeksellaceae; genus Chryseobacterium; species Chryseobacterium carnipullorum. The sequence goes on from NZ_CP033920.1 coordinate 904,849, forward strand.
CCCTTCTTCCGTATCGCAGTACTGTTCAAAGTTTTTGATATATCTAGCAGCAAGGTCTTTTGCTTTTTCTTCCCATTCTGAAGCACTGCTGTATGTTTCTCTAGGATCAAGGATCCCTTCAGAAACATTGGGAAGTTGTGTTGGAATTTCAAGATTCATGATTGGAACATGAGCTTTGGGAGCATTTTCAATAGACCCATCAATGATGGCATCGATAATTGCTCTTGTATCTTTCAGAGAAATTCTTTTTCCAGTTCCGTTCCATCCTGTATTCACCAAATAAGCTTTAGCGCCATGTTCCTTCATTTTACCAATCAATGTCTTAGAATACATGGTAGGATGAAGGGTAAGGAATGCTTCTCCGAATGCAGGAGAGAAAGATGGTTCCGGTTCAGTGATTCCTCTTTCCGTACCTGCTAATTTAGAAGTATATCCACAAAGGAAGTGGTATTGTGCCTGGTTTTCATCTAGGATAGAAACCGGAGGCAATACTCCAAATGCATCAGCAGAAAGGTAGACGATCTTTTTAGCATGTCCTGCCTTGGATGGAAGAACAATCTTATTGATATGATAAATTGGGTAAGATACTCTTGTATTTTCGGTGATAGATCCGTCTTTATAATCAGCAATTCCGTTGTTTACCACAACATTTTCAAGAAGCGCATCTCTTTTGATTGCTCTGAAAATATCCGGTTCTTTTTCTTCAGAAAGATCGATTACTTTGGCATAACATCCGCCTTCATAGTTAAATACGCCGTTTGTGTCCCAACCATGCTCATCGTCACCAATAAGGAATCTTTTCGGATCTGCAGACAAAGTTGTTTTTCCCGTTCCTGAAAGACCGAAGAAAAGAGCTACATCTCCTTCTTCACCTACATTTGCAGAACAGTGCATAGAAGCCATTCCTTTCAATGGAAGATAGTAGTTCATCATTGCAAACATCCCTTTTTTCATTTCACCGCCGTACCAAGTACCTCCGATGATCTGTATTTTTTGGGTAAGATTGAACATAATGAAGTTCTCAGAATTCAATTCCTGAGCTTCCCAGTTCGGGTTGGTCGTTTTGGAACCGTTGATCACTGTGAAATCCGGCTCTCCAAAGTTTTCCAGCTCATAGTGAGACGGACGGATAAACATATTAGTAACGAAATGCGCCTGCCACGCTACTTCAACGATGAACCTTACTTTTAGCCTTGTATCTGTATTGGTACCACAAAAAGCATCCACTACATAAATTTTCTTAGCTTCAGAAAGCTGGTTCAGCACTAATCCTTTACAAGCATCAAAAGTTTCTGCAGTGGTAGGAAGGTTTACTTTTCCATCCCAGAAAATTGTGTCTCTTGTAACATCATCCTGAACTATATATCTGTCTTTAGGTGAACGACCTGTGAAAATTCCAGTTTTTACTGATACTGCACCAGATTCTGTAAGTTCAGCTTCCTCAAAGCCTTGATTTTCAGGAGACACTTCAGCCTGATATAACTCTTCGTAAGATGGGTTATAGACCAATTCGTAATTTCCTTTAATCCCTAATTTTTCTAAATCCTGGATGATTTTAGCGTGTTTCATTTTACTTATATTTTCTATTTCTTTATTGGGTTCAACAAAATTAATATTAATTATTTGTTAAAGGTGGTTTAAATATAATGATATAAGTCAGAATGACAAATAAAAAAAAAGGATTGTAAATTACTGATTATAAATTAATTATATCAGACCATTGAAAAACGGTATTAAAACCTTTTCCCCAAAAATAGTCCTTGTAGCCGTCAAATTTAGCACTCATCACAAAATCTCCCCCCCAGGCTCCTAAACTTTTAACAAAAACAGGACAGTCTGTGAAAAACTTCTCTTTAACTGTGGGAATTTCAAGGAAATCTGAAATTTTATGCTCATGAATCATCATCAGTTCAGAAAAACATTCCAATTCATTGCATAATAAAACTTTCTTTGTGATATCCGAAAATTCATCCACGAGTATTTGGGACTTTGGTTTCGACTTATAAAAATTGATTCCTTCTCTGCTATCCTGCTTCTGATTTAAATGAATAAATATCAGCTCATTTTTGAATGCAGGACTGAAATTTGTCTTTTCATAGCTGATCTCCGGTTGGCTTCGGAAAAGGATCGCCGATTTTTCTTTGGCAACAGCAATATCGTAACCGCTTCCACCCAAACTGATACTATTAAGCTGAAAGGGATTGATTTCAGACCATTCCGCAAGATTATTCATTAAAGTGGAACTGCTTCCGAGTCCGTAATCTGAAGGGAACTGAAGGTTGGTCTTTAAATGATAGGTAAGATTACCTTTGAATTTAATCTGAGAAAGCTGCTGAACATTTTTTAAGGTTTTGAGAATAAATTCAGCGGCGGAAGGAAGATTGGTCTTCAGGATCTGCCAGTTTTTATAATCGATGACAGTCTTGAGCCACAATTTGTTCTGATGATAGGCTTCCCAAAATATCAGGGATTTTTCATCCTCTTTTTCTTCAAAAAAAAACTCTTGTCCAAGCTTGGTAGGTACCGCCAGGACAAGAGCTCCGTCTATTGCGAAATATTCTGAAGTAAGCATAAGCTTTCCCGGTGAAAATATTCCGCTCATATTTTTTTAATTAGATTGCTGAAGCAACATCTACAGAACTGTCAATTTTCTTGATCAGACCTTGAAGTGTTTTTCCGGGACCTACTTCTACAAATTTAGAGGCACCGTCTTTGATCATATTCTGAACAGACTGCGTCCACTTTACAGGCCCTGTAAGCTGAGCGATCAGATTTTGTTTGATCTCCTCAGGATTGGTCACTGCTGTAGTCGTGATATTCTGGTATACCGGAATTGTTGCTTTTCTGAATTTCGTTTTTTCGATGGCCGCTGCCAGCCTTTCTTGCGCCGGCTGCATCAATGGCGAATGGAACGCTCCGTTTACCGGAAGTAGCACTGCTCTTTTTGCGCCTGCTTCTTTAAGTTTTATACAAGCTTCCTCCACTGCTGAAGTTTCTCCTGAAATTACCAATTGTCCAGGACAGTTATAGTTAGCCGGTACCACAATACCACTGATCTGTGCACAGATCTCTTCAACTTTAGCATCTTCAAGGCCCAAAATCGCAGCCATAGAGCTTGGATTGGCATCACAGGCAGCCTGCATTGCTTTTGCTCTTTCGAATACTAATTTTAAACCGTCGTCAAAGGATAAAACTCCATTGGCAACTAAAGCTGAAAATTCTCCTAAAGAATGTCCTGCAACCATTTCGGCTCCAAGACCGTTCACTGCTTTCAAAGCAGCTACTGAGTGTATAAATATTGAAGGCTGGGTAACCTCTGTTTTCTTAAGATCTGCATCCGTCCCATTGAACATCAACGTGAGGATATCAAAACCTAAAATTTCATTGGCAGATTCCATCAAGTCCTTAATGTCTTTTCTAGAATCGTACAATTCTTTTCCCATTCCTACGAACTGAGAACCCTGCCCAGGAAATACAAGTGCTTTCATGTAATGAATTAAATATTATGCAAATATAAAGATAATGTTAAAAATATTCCTTTAAAAAGGCATAAATCGGTTAAGGAACTAATCTAATCACTCGGTAGCCGGTATTTACATATGCTCCGTTGGCCTTAGATTTTACAAACTCAAACTTTGTAGCAAGCTGAGTCTGAACTTTATTCATCTGTTTAAAGATTTCTCCTTTTTTATTTTCTCTCGTCAGCATGTCATTTACAACATCAAAACCAACGATCGCATATTTTGGAGGGGTCTTACAGTATTTACTTTTATAAGCGGCCAGGATCTCTTTTTCAAAATTACCTTCTGCATTAATTTTTCTGTCCATCAGATACACAAAGCTAGCCTGGCTCAGATCATCTACTTTTTTCTCAAAAACAGGAGAATAGTACATACTGAAACCTTTTACTCCCTGTACTTCTTTAGACAAAGCAATAATTTTATTGGCAAATGCTTCTCCGGCGGCATCATTGTCACTGGCCAGTATAGCAATAACGGGAGCAGATTGCCCTGTCATCATGTTCTGATCCAGCTGGATTTCAGCGGGAGAGTTGACCATAATGATATTTGGATTTTTAACGGCTTTTTCAAGACCTCCTTTAATATAGTTGGCAATCTCTTTTTTGCTGTCTGCCACTACGTATATTTTCTGATCTGAATACACTGATCTTACTTCTTCTACGATTTTATCTGCATAGGTCTGGTCATTGGTTTCAACAATGATCAGGTTGCTGTAATTGTAAAGTTCCGGAGAGTTAGCAAATGGTGCTACAACCGGTATTTTCTGGTTTTTGGTAAAATCCAGAACATCAATAACGTTTGATTTGAAGAATGGACCAATGATCAAATCTGTATTATCAGGATTGATTTGTGCCATTGAATTTTTAAATGACGCTTCGTTTCCTGAATCTACAATTTTAATATCAAGTTTCTGTCCTCCTCTGGCATTTCTTTCAATAGCAAGTTTAGCTCCTGTAAGGAAGTCTAATGCCATTCCTCTATATTGAGTTTCGTTGGTACTGTATCCGAAAGGAAGCATTAAAACAACGCTTAATGCATCACCGTTTTTCTTCACATAAGCCGGATCCTGCTTCTTAATTTTTAAGACCATTCCAGTTTTCAGTCCGTTTGAAAGATCCGGGTTGAGCGCGATTAATTCATCAATTGAGACTCCAAATTTATTAACAATAGAGAACACCGTATCTCCCTGTTGAACAGTATAAGTTACATAATCATCAGCCGTTGCAACAGGAGTTGCCGTTGCTGTGGATCTTTCGTTTCCTGAATCTATTTTTGTTTTCGGATTCACCGGCTCAGAGACTGAAGTGGTATCCGTTTTTGATTTTTTTACTTTGATGGTTTCACCCGGCTTAAGTCCTTTTTCTTCCAATCCAGGATTTAAAGCATAAAGCTCTTGCTGGCTGATTCCAAACTGTTTCGTAATTCTGTAATAATTATCTTTTGCCTGAATGACATACATTGATGTCTCTAAAGATGCTGATGCATCCATTCCACTATGAGGTTCTGTAGGTCTGGGATCTACCGTAAGCGGAGCAACCTGTTGGTCTCCACCATATTTCTTAATGCTATCAAGTGGCAAGGTGATCTCATCCCCTATTTTCATATGAGAATCAAGTTCAGGGTTCAACTTTCTGAGATCTGTCTCAGAAATCCGGTATTGTTTTGTAATTCCGTAAACGGTCTGTTTAGGCTGAAGAATAATTTTTCCAACTTGCGCATTTGATTTTGCTTTTTCAACGACTACAGGTTTGGAAACTGCAGTGGTATGTTTCTCAGCTTTCACTGTTACCACGTCTCCTATTGCCAGCTTACCGTCTTTGAATTTTGGATTCAGCTTTAACAATTCATCTACAGTTATCCCGTATTTTTTTGCAATATTGTAAGGATTATCTCCTTTTATAACGGTGTGTGAGTTCTGAGCAGATACCCCCAAAACCATACATAAACTGGATAAAATAAAAAACCTCTTTATCATACTCGATAATTATAATTTACAAAAATACTTCTTTAAAATTAAATGGCAACAATTATTAATTTGGATTCTTGAACGACCATTTCTTCCCAACAATTTTCAAGCCATGAATAGCCATAGTCTGAAAAGAACACACTGAAGTTATACACGCGTTCCTGCCAGGTTTTTGAAGGATGAACATCTAAAAACAGATTCTCAAGCCTTTCGAGCAGCTCGCTCTGTTTTATTTTTTCTGCATGAAGCAAACGCTTTTTCATTCTCTTAAATGATTTCAGCTGTCTTACTTCTTCTGCCTTTACCATATTTCCGAAAGAATGCTCTGTAGTTGCTGCTATCGCTTTCAATTCAGAGAACCCTTTTTCCAGAAGCATTTCTTTTTCTTCAAGCAAGGATAATACGGTACTGTCTTTTAAAATTTTCTGATTGGTAATGGCCGTAAAACTTCCGAAGAAGTCTTCTATATTCAGATCTAGTTTTTCAATTTTTCCCACTGTTTTTTCTTTAATGAAAAGCATTGAATTCCTTGGGATCAAAACAGGAAAAGGAATTTGGACTGTGGTAAAATAATCTTTCAGTTCCAGCCAGTACATAATTTCGGCATTTCCACCAATATAGGCAAGGTTGGGAAGTACTTTTTCCTGGTAAACAGGACGCATTAATGCGTTCGGACTGAATCTTTCCGGGTAGCTTTCCAACTCCTGAAGGATTTCTGTCCTGGTGAATTTTTTATGTGTATCTACTACAATATATTTTTCACCGTCAAAATCTATTCTATCCCGCGTTTCGGAAAGATAGAAAAGATTGATGTCACGAGGATTGACCTGTACTTTCCCATACTTCTCTGTAAGGAAATCTACTTTATCTTTAGCATTCTTCTGTAAGCTGAAATTTAATAATTCGTCTTTGAAGATGTCTTTAATTTGCTTTTTAAGTTCTTTAGAGTCACCATCTACAATTACCAGTCCGAATTCAGAGAAAAGGCGGTTAACAAGCGTTTTAATAGCATCCGTTAATGTATTTCCTACCTTGTAAGCTTCTTTCATCATGAGGATGAGCTCTGTCCCGAATACGGAATCTTTAAATTCTTTTTCAAATTCTGAAATAAAGAAGGTATCACTGATCTCGATTCTACCTACAGCACCTCCTGACTTTTCATTGATCTCATAATAATTATTTTCAGTCTTAAAATGATTAATCTCTGCAAAATCATGATCTTCCGAAGCCATCCAGTACACGGGAACAAAGTTAAAATCCGGAAAATTTTCCTTTAGATATGAGCAGGTTTTAATCGTCTGTAAAATTTTATAGACAAAGAAAACAGGGCCCGAGAAAAGGTTCAGCTGATGTCCGGTAGTAATGGTGAATGTATTCGGCTGTTTCAGGTTTTCAAGATTCTCCTTCTGCTTCGATGAAAGGGTAATATCTGACAACTGTTTTTCCAGTACATCAGATAAGATTTCTCTTTGCTCTGATGCAAAAGAATTTTGTTTGAGATGGATCTGATCTTTAAAGTGATCTAAAGAAAAGGTATTGTTTTCAAAGCCCTCAATTTTTTGGTTCAAAAAATCTTTTACCAATTGAGGAATGCTTTCTATATCGTTAAATGATATTTTATTTATTGTTTTCAACTTTGTTTGGCTTTTAGTTGAACAAATACCACACAATTCCAATGTTTAATCTGAAATCGTACACCGGATAATGTGGAAATGCGTATGCTTTGTTGTTGGAAATCACAGTTCCTATCTGTTGGCCTTCTACATAGAAGAACATTTTTTTAACCTTCATATTGATATAAAGATCGGCGATAGGCTGTCCTCCGATAGAGAATGAATCTGCGTTAGGAAGTATATACTCGTTCAAAATAGGGAAATAATCTCTTGATGCAAATTTCGAAAAATAATAGATCTTTACGCCCATCTGAACTTCTGCAGCGTTTTTAAAGGCCATGCTTTGGAAGAAGAAATTGGCTCTTCCGATGAAACTTGGCATGGGAAGGAGTTCTTTATTCGTCAGTGCATTCTGGAAATGAAGTCTTGTATTAAGGTGGAATTTCCCGAAGCTGAATGTAGCATCACCTCCGATCTGAGAAATATTCAGCGAACTGCTGCTCTGTTGTGGCGCTCCGTCTGCATTGAAATAAGTGTAGTTATCTATTCTGAAATAATTGGCGAAAATTTCTGTCTTGAACCATTTCAGATTAACACTTCCTCCGATCTCTGTTATTGTCTGATTTTTGGCATCTTCAAGATAGTAATTGTATTTGTTGTAAACGGAAGTATTTAAAAGGTAATTAAATGATGGATAAGCACTCTGGAAGTTAACTTTCGCATTCACAAAATAATCTTTTATAGGTTCAAATTTAATATTGTTTGCCGTTCTAAGATAGCTTCCGAACTGGCTTCCATTTGAAAATTCAAGGAAAGATTTCAGCTGGAATTTATCCCAAAGTTTTACCTGAAGATTTCCAACGGCTCCAATTCTGTTTTCTTTTAGTTCAGCTGGAAGAGTGACTCCATTAACCGTAGCAATATCTCTCACTCCAAATTTTAACATCTGATAACGTACTCCTCCATCAAGCTTGAATTTTTCATTATTAAAAACAAGACTTACGATATTACTGAAATTATCTGAATATTTTTTTGTGGTCAGTGGGAAACCGTTCGTCAATTCTGAAACGTTATCATACCAGTAAGATTCTACTGAACTCTGATTATAAAAATATTTGTTTCCCTGATGTGAAAGGGTATGTCTGATGCTGAAAGGAAATTTTTCTGCATTGAATGGGGTAAACTGGTGGGTAAGATAATATCTTCTGTAGGAATACTGAGAGCTTGACGAAGCCAGATTAACCTGAGCATTCTGTCTGTTTTTATAATTACTGTCACCGCTCTGGAAAAGATCATCTTCTGTAATTCCTCCACTTTCCTGGTTGTTTACATTCTGATGAAGGTAATGGGTAAAGAGTTCATAGTTTCCACTTTTGGAAACATAATGTCCCGAAAATAAAGTATTGTTATTTGAAGCTAAGGAATTTCTATAAAATCCCTGAGAACGGAGTCCCATATATTCAAGGGCAAAGTTGAACCGCTTGCCGATATTCTGTGTGTAGGTAGATTTCAATGCAGCCCCATTCTTCATCGCTGTATGATAGATAAAAGTGGCAGTAGGGGTTTTTACGTCATAGTATTTTACATCATCAGCACCAATGATCATGTAGGCTTTATTGGAAGGCAGTAAGGACAGATTTTGTTCCGGATTCACCTCATAAACCAATGGATTGAATCCTGCTCCTATATTGGCCACCTGGGCTCTCCCGAAATTGTCGGTGTTATTGTATTGTGAAAAGATGTTGGTCTTATCAAAAGTCATCACCGTATCAAAAATCTTCTTTTCAGAAAACTGGGTCTGATACAAATAATCATTGATCGTAGGTTTAAAAATTTTCAGAGAATCTTTCTTACCAGAGTCTATGACCAGGGTATCTTCTTCTTTCTGTGGATTTTTAATGTCTGTTTTATTAACGACCTGAGCCTTCGAGACAAAACCGAAGAAGATGATAATAAAGAGGATGTACTTCATGCTTTTATTTATATTGTTCAAAAATGACAGGGCATCTAAAAGATTGCATTGTTCATTTTTGTACAGCAAAAATAAGAAATAAAAGGAAATAAAAACCCCTGCAAAAAGCAGGGGATAATATATGGCGTTTACTTGTTTATAAATTCTACCAGTTTTATCATATCTGGTTCCTTGTTGAAATTGATTTTATTAGATTTCACAAAGCTTTCCAGCTCTTTTTTGTCAATTGAAAATACTTCTGATGCTTCTGATGTGTTTTTAGGGAATTTCAAGAATTTTTTGTCCTTAGCTATCAAATACAAATCTTTATCTCTTTCATAATAATCGTTAGCGTCTTTTGTAAAGCCATTATTGCTTCTGGTCCCTCCCATTAGTTCCATTTTTTCTCTTTTGTATAAGGAAAATTTAGGTTTGTCTACAAGCAGTACCAGATATCCGGACTTAGTTTTACCATCATAAGAATAGGTAACCGATTCATATGTTTTTTTTAGTGATAGAAACTGAACTTTAAGTCCTTCTGTTTTATTGGCGTTATACAATTCGTCTCCTAGCTTGAATTCCATTTCATCACGGTAAGCATTATATCGAAGATCCTGAACATTTTTACTGTAATCTTTTATAATTACTTTCTCAAATTTATCACCATTAACATATGGGGAACCATCAATTCTGCGATCTTCCTTAGTAACTCTTCCGGGCTTGCTATAGAAACCGTCTGGAGTAGTAACAACATTTAATATATCACTATTTTGAGAAAAAAGACTCTGTGCTAAAAGCACTCCGGTAATAAAAAGTATTTTTTTCATATTAAGATTAAAAAAGCCGCTTTACAGCGGCTTTTCTATTATTTAATTCATTATTAAGCACCAAACCCAGGGTTAGGAGTCACCGGAGTACCAGGAACATTTATTTCTGTTCTAGGGATAGGAAATGTTAATAATTGATTCCCTACATTTCTGATAGTACCAGCTGCACCACTAGAGCTTCTTTGAATTACTGGCTGATTTCTTCTTAGAAGATCCCAGTATCCAAATCCTTCTCCAACAAGTTCTTTCTGTCTTTCTGTTGCTACCATATCTAGAGTAACTGCTGCTGCTGGTGCTAAAGCTCCAGTAGCTTTTCCACGTTTAGACTGGATCAAGTTATAATATGTTAATGCTGTTGCAGCAGAACCTCCATTAAGTTCAGCTTCTGCACCATTTAATAATACTTCTTCGTATCTCAAAATATGGATATTGTCAAAACCGTTTACATATTTCCCGTTCAGAACGTTTGCAGAAGAAATAACAGAACCTCTAACATCATCTGCAATATAAGAAAGTCTTAGAGCAGGAAGAACCTTCATATTTCCATATCCGTTTGGAGCAAGGTTTAACTTATTAGAAATAGATGTTGTACCTAGATCATTAGTAGATCCTACTGCAATTTCAAAAATTGAGTTAACTGCAGAGTTAGGTTTTGAGAAACTAGCAGAAAAATCAGCTGCAGGAATTACAGAATATTTGTTACCTGCTACAATTTCAGCAACTAAAGTTCTAACTCTTGCAAAGTCTCCTTTGTATAAGTAATATCTAGACATTAATGCTTTTACTGTATATACATTCATTTCTGTTCTGTTTGTAGTAGCAGCAGAACTTGCAGCTCCCATCAGAGAAAGTGCCTTATCAAAATCTGCTTCAATCTGCGCTCTTGTTTCAGCAACTGTAGAACGTGCCTGTTTAGCTTCGGGGTCATAAACTGTAGGAACCACTACTCCTGTAGTGCCTCCAGCATATTCCTGTCCAAACATTCTCAATAGATCGAATAAAGCTAAAGCTCTGGAAGCATAAGACTGACCTTTTAAGAAGTTAGCTCTTGTTTGAATTGCCGTTGGATCCTGAGATGCTTTCCAAGTTAATGGTCCTGAAGGCACATTGTTTATCACAATATTCGCCTTTGCAATAACTTTATACATTTCCATGTATGGATTAGTCGCATATTGATCGTTTGCAGTCATAGAATATGAAGCAACTGTTTGGTAATAACCTGCACCATTAGCAAAATCAGAATACATATTGTTACTTCTTGCTTCTCCTATCATCAGGAAATCACATCCATAATAAGCTGCATTTCTCATTGAAAGGTATTGCCCCTTCACAAAAGCATCCATTTCTTCAATCGTATTTAATGGCCCCTGTTGAACCTGCTGAAAGAACTCAGTTTCTATGAAGTCATTACTACATGATGTTAATGTTGCAGTCGATAACACTGCTAACATTCCATATTTTAAAATATATTTTTTCATTTTTTACTAATTAAAATTGAATATTAAACCCTAATGAGTAAGTCTTTTGAACTGGCAAGTTAAGGTTGTTAGTTGCATTTAAATTGTTTTCAGGGTCAAACTTAAGATTCTTGTCATAACGGTGTGTCAAGATGTTATTTCCTTGAGCATATACCTCGAACCCTTGAAGACCTGTACCTCTTAGCATCTTAGCATCAAATTTATATCCAACTCGGACATTGCTTAATCTTAAGTAGTCTGTCTTAGCTAAAAATCTTGTTGAAGATCTGTTCGAGTTAGTAGCATTTCCATATATTGGCTTTGGATTAGCAGCATTAGGATTTGAAGGCGTCCAAAAATCAAGGGCATCTGTTGAACCAGGATAAGAATATGTATACTGACCGTCAGACTGAGTATATGATCCCCAATCGTTTAGAACTTTTCCACCGAATCCAAATGTTCCTAAAGCAGACAAAGTAAAGTTTTTGTAAGCTATGTTAAGGTTTACCCCTCCAAATACGTTTGAATAAGATCTTCCTTGTACAGCAAGTGCTGCATCCGCATATTTATTGGTAGTTTCTCCATCCATCCCATTTTTATACCATAGAGGATCTCCATTTGTAGGATCTACACCTGCCCATTTTCTAAGAAAGAAAGTACCGATTCCTTCACCTTCTCTAAGAATAGTAGAACCTGTAATCACATCCTGTCCACCATATAATGATGTAATTTCATTTTTCAGGGTACTTATATTACCTCCAATGCTAAGGCTGAAATCTTCTTTTCTGAACACATCATAGTTAACAGTAAATTCAAATCCTTTATTTACCAATGATCCTACGTTAATATCCTTGTATGGGTATGTTGGGCTGGTTTCTGCAGGTAATCCCTGAGATAATTGTAAAGGAACACTGAATACTAAGTCTTCAGTCTTTTTGTTATAGTATTCTGCAGTAACCGTCAATCTGTTTTTAAAGAAGCCCATATCAAGACCGAAACTCAAAGGCTTTACAGTTTCCCATCTTAGATCTGGGTTATAAACAAATCTTGGAGCACCAGCAGGGGCGTCATTATAGTTACCTGTATACTGATACAGAGAATATGGGATACTTGAAATTGTATTACCTACTTTACCATAAGATCCTCTAAATTTAAATTGAGAGATCTTGTCCCATTCTTTTACAAATTGAAGTCTTGCTAAATCAACTCCTGCACCAAATGAATAGAAGGTTCCCCATTTCTGACCAGGTACAAAATTTGACAACGCATCTCTTCTTACTGAAGCATCAATAAGGATTAGTTTATCGTAGTCGTAGTTCAATACTGCAGCATAACCATTTCTGGAGCTTGTAGATCTATCTCCTTGTGCATAAATAGGCTTAATAAAATTACTTAATGTTTCAAGGTTTGGAGATCCAACATTTACCCCTTGTCCTGCAACAAATCTATAGTTTCTTTGGTAAGCTTCCTGAATAGCAGAAATATTGAATCTATTTTTGTCACCTAATTTAAAGTTATAATTAACAATGTTCTGTAAGTTCCAGTTAAAATATCTTGATGTAGATTCAGTTTTTCTACCATTTACCTGATATCCATCCCCATGAATAGGGTTGTAATAAGTATCGTTCTCAATATTGTTTAATTCAGCTCCGAAAACTATTTTGTATGATAAATTCTTTAAGATCTGATATTCTCCATATACATTTCCAAAAACTCTAGCAGTAGAAGCTCTGAAATAGTTATTATCTTGTACATAACCAGAGTTAAATAAGTTATTACTTAACCTTCCACTATTTCCTAAATAGTAAGTTCCATCTGCATTATAACCTGGATCAGTTGGTCTTGCAAATAATTCAAATAATATAGGGTTTGCAAATCCCCCTCCATTTGGTAAGGTATTAATTCTACTGTATGAAAGTTGGATATCGGTTCCAAGCTTAAATTTATCTGTAGCCTTATAATCAACTTTTGTTGTGAAACCTAAACGTTTAAAATCAGAACCCTTCAATTCACTCTCCTGAAGGAAGTAGTTAGCAGAGTTATAATATGTAATTTTATCATTTCCACCACTAATTGACGCGTTTACCGAGTTTTGATATCCACTTCTACTGGTTACATCTCTCCAGTTTGTATTGTTTCCTGTGGTGAAAATTTGCTTCGGTGTAGCTCCATATTCACCAGCTACCATGTCAGCATATACTTGCTCAGGAGTAACACCATCTGAATTTGCAAAGGCATGAGATAATAGATATCTGTATTGCTCTGTATTCAAACCTTTCATTCCTTCAATGGCACGAGAATTTGTTCCCGATTCAAAATTTAATGAAATCTTTGGTTTACCTTTTTTACCCGATTTTGTTGTAATAACAATTACACCAGCACCTGCATCTGCTCCATAAACTGCTGTAGAAGAAGCATCTTTAAGTACAGTTACGCTTTCAATATCATCACTGTTAAGGTTAGCTAAGATATTTCCAGTTGTAGCTCCTGACGTTAAATCTCCACTCTGCACTCTAATACCATCTACTACATAAATAGGATTAACACCACCATTCACAGAAGCAATCCCTCTTACACGAACTGACGCAAAACCTCCAGGCTGCCCAGAAGCATTTCCCGTTTGAACACCGGAAACCCTACCTTGAAGCATTTTATCAACTGACGCTACAGGAACATCCTTTATTGCGTCACTCTTCATCGTTCCAACAGATCCGGTTAATTCCTTAACAGTTCTCTTCTGTCCGAATCCAACCATTACTACTTCGTCAATTTCTGTAGTAGCAGTGTCTTTTTTCGTCGTTTGTGCAAAAGCAACCTGTCCCAAAAAGAACAATGCTCCAGCACTCAATACACGTAGTTTAACATTCATATTAACAAATTTTAATATATTTTAATTGGCAAATATGTTAATAAATATTAACACTCACAAATACTACAGCGATGTAAACATGCCCTTTTATTGATATATTGTTTTTAACCATTCTGTGAAATAACTCAGATTAAAAGATAATATCCAGCATTATTTGTATAAATATTTTTTTTTCATACATGTCATTTTTTTTAACAAATTATCGCTAATACGCAAAATATTATTTAGAACCAATATAAATTAAATTTAAATATCTATAATTTAAAAAATATTAATTTAAAATTATGATTATCAAATATTTAAACTAGAAGATATTTTTTTCCTTTTTTTTTGTAAATTATATTTCATAATTCTTAGATTACTTTCTTTTAACAGGCAGCTTTATTATTTACATTGAATAACGCTCTAAAGCCGTAGTCTTTTTTCTTAACATCCCTTTTTCGGATATCCAAATTGATCTTTTCTTATATAAGGATGTCGTAAGCCAAAATACACTAAAAGTATATTGATTAAATACATTTGCCTTAAGACTTCACATTTACTTAACATATAAAACAAAGCATTTGACAAAATTATAAGCTATAAATTATCAATATCTTAAATATTTAGAGGAATAAAAATAAATTACACAAACACATAGTAATAAAAAAAGCCACTTTTTACAAAGTGGCTTTCCTATATCAATAGTTTAAAAACTATTATTTCAATTTCTTCTTAACCGCTACTTGTTCGTAAACTTCAAGAATATCTCCGATTTCAATATCGTTGTAACCTTTCAAGTTCAGACCACATTCATAACCTTTGGTTACTTCTCTTACGTCATCTTTGAAACGCTTCAAGCTTTCCAGTTCCCCGTCAAATTTCACGATACCATCTCTCAGTACTCTTACTTTCGAGCTTCTCGTTACTTTTCCTGAAAGAACCATACATCCTGCGATTGTTCCAACTTTAGAGATTTTGAATACTTCTCTGATCTCAACATTACCCATCACCTGTTCTTTGATTTCAGGAGAAAGCATACCTTCCATGGCTTCTTTCACCTCATCAATAGCAGCATAAATTACGGAGTATGTTCTGATCTCAATTTCTTCTCTATCAGCTAATTCTTTAGCATTAGCACCAGCTCTTACGTTAAATCCGATGATAATCGCATCAGAAGCTGTAGCTAAGTTAACATCAGATTCGGTAATCTGTCCAACTCCTTTATGAAGGATATTCACATTGATCTCTGCAGTAGATAGTCTTTGTAACTGATCCGATAATGCTTCTACGGAACCATCCACGTCACCTTTAAGGATAATGTTCAATTCCTTAAACTCGCCTAATGCGATTCTTCTTCCAAGTTCTTCAAGCGTAGTATGCTTCTTAGTTCTTATCGAAAGTTCTCTCTGTAGTTGTTCTCTCTTATTAGCAATGGTTTTAGCTTCACTTTCGTCTGCGTATACCTTAAATTTATCACCAGCTGTTGGTGCTCCATCTAAACCTAAGATGGTAACAGGAATTGACGGACCAGCTTCTTTAAGGTTTCTTCCTCTTTCATCAAGCATTGCTTTTACTTTACCGTGGTTTTTACCAGCGACTACGTAATCACCAACCTTTAAGGTACCGGTCTGTACTAACATTGTAGCAACATATCCTCTACCTTTATCTAATGAAGCTTCAATAACAACCCCTTGAGCAGCTCTATCCGGATTAGCTTTCAGATCAAGCATTTCTGCCTGAAGTAATACCTTCTCCAATAGAACGTCCATATTGTTACCAAACTTCGCAGAAATCTCCTGTGCCTGAACATTCCCACCCCATTCTTCAACTAAGATGTTCATTCCAGAAAGCTGCTGACGGATATTATCAGGATTTGCACTTGGTCTGTCCACTTTGTTCAATGCAATGATCATTGGCACTCCTGCTGCCTGTGCGTGAGAAATTGCTTCTCTCGTTTGTGGCATTACATCATCATCCGCTGCAATCACAATAATTGCAATATCGGTGATCTGAGCACCTCTGGCTCTCATCGCGGTAAACGCTTCGTGACCCGGTGTATCTAAGAATGTAATTCTCTGTCCGTTTTCTAATTTTACGTTGTATGCTCCAATGTGCTGTGTAATACCTCCTGACTCACCAGCAATAACATTCGTTTTTCTGATGTAGTCAAGTAGAGACGTTTTACCGTGGTCAACGTGACCCATTACCGTTACAATTGGTGCTCTAAAGGATAGATCCTCTTCAGTATCCATATCTTCTTCAGAATCAACTTCTTCCAAATCAGCATCTGAGAATTCAATTTTAAAACCAAATTCATCGGCAACCAATAATAAGGTATCAGCTTCCAGTCTTTGGTTCATTGTTACCATTACTCCCAGTGAGAAACAAGCAGAAATAACTTCTGTAGGAGAAACATTCATCAAACTAGCCAGTTCACCTACTGTGATGAATTCAGTTACTTTTAATGTTCTGTCCTGAGCGTCAATCTCTTGCTGACGTTCGTCCTGTTCTCTACGGTAGGTTCTCTTGTCTTTTCTGTGTTTTGCAGATTTAGACTTACCTCCTTTGTTGGTAAGCTTTTCAAGGGTTTCCTTAATCTGGTTTTTAACCTGCTCGTCAGTAAGCTCAACAGGCATCGTTCTTTGCCCCGGTCTGTTGTTGTTATTGTTTCCACCCGGGCCTTTCTTGAATCCTCCTCCTTGACCTGGTGGACGATTTCCCTGATTGTTTCCAAAACGGTTTCCTCCCGGACCTCCCTGTCCTGGCGGACGGTTTCCTCCTGGGCCTCCTTGTCCTGGTGGACGGTTTCCTCCCGGGCCTCCCTGGCCTTGCGGACGGTTTTGACCTCCTTGGTTATTGTTATTATTTCCAGAGTTTTGATTATTCCCTTGACCTGGTTGGTTCGGACCTCCTGGTTTTTCAATTCTCTTTCTTTTCTTTTTAGCGCCTGAACCAGGTTTTGGTGCAAATTGCGTTAAGTCTATCTTTTCACCTACGATCTTAGGACCATCAAGCTTTTGATAAACAGTTTCTATTTTCTGAGGTTCCTGAGATTCAGGCTCAGCTGGTTTTTGAGGCTCTGCCTTCTTTTCAGCAGCAGGCTCTGGCTGTTTTGGAGTTTCTTTCACAGGTTCTGCCGGTTTTTCCTCTTCTTTTTTCTCCTCCATTTTGGGTTTATCTTTTTTTACAGGTCTATTTCTAGATTCTATTTGGGACAGGTCAATTTTATCCAGAACTTTGAATTCCTGCTTTTCAGGAGCAGCTTTAACTTCCGGTTCAGCCACAACTTCTTCTTTCTTCTCTTCAACCTTAGCCACGACAGGCTCTGGTACTGGTGTTGGTGCAACAGGCACCTCTTCAACTTCAGGGGCTTTAGGTTCAAGATCAATCTTACCTAAAATCTTAGTTTCTGGTTTGTTTGCTTTAGCTCTTATTACTTCAGGGGTTTTCTTTTCCTCAATTTCCAGTTTTTCTTCCGGAACTTTCGTGATCACCACCTCATGGGAAGCCTTTCTTTGTTCACCGTCTTTGGCAAACTCAGCCTCCAATGCAGAATATGCCGCTTCTTCTAATTGAGCGTTAGGATTATTTTCAACCTCGAAATCCTTGGACTGTAAAAACTCTACCAATCTAGACATCGAAATGTTGAATTCCTTAACCGCTTTATTTAATCTTATTTTTGGCATCTATATTATTTACTATTTTTTTTAATTCTTAAAATTAAAGTATTTCTTTTTTACTGTTTATTAAAATTTATTAAAATCTTAATCTTCAAATTCTTCTTTTAGAATACGCTTTACATCTTCGATGGTTTCCTCTTCAAGGTCTACCATATTTAAAAGACTTTCAGTATCCTTATCCAGTACTGATTTCGCAGTAGTAAGACCTACTTTCTTAAATTCATCCAAAATCCACTGCTCGATATCATCATTAAATTCTCTCAAATCAACGTCGTCATCTTCGCTAGCTTCTCTATATACATCAATTTCATATCCTGTCAACCAAGAAGCCAGTCTGATATTCTGACCTTGTTTTCCGATTACTTTGGAAATCTCTTCAACCGGTGTATAAACTAAAGCATAGTTTGAATCCTCGTTGATATCAATTTTATTAATGGTTACATTTCCTAAAGCTCTCTTAACCAAAATTTCAGGGTTTTTAGACCACTGAATAACATCGATGTTTTCATTTCTCAACTCTCTTACTACTCCATGAATTCTGGATCCCTTCACCCCCACACAGGCTCCTACAGGATCTATTCTGTCATCGTAAGCATCTACTGCGATCTTCGCCTTTTCGCCAGGAATTCTCACTACTTTTTTAAGCATAATGGTTCCGTCCTGGATTTCAGGAATTTCCAGCTCTAATAATTTCTCTAGGAATTTAGGTGCAGTTCTGGAAATAATAATTTGCGGTTTTGAACCTTTAAAATCTACTGTTTCAACAATAGCTCTGATATTTTCGCCTTTTTTAAAGAAATCGGACGGGATCTGGTTTTCTTTTGGTAAAATAAATTCATTCTCTTCATCATCCAACAGGATCACATGTTTGTGACGGATGTGATGAATCTCTCCAATAACAATTTCCCCGATTTTGTCCCTGAACTGCTCATAAAGCATTGCATTATTATGCTCCTGAAGTTTTGTAGCCAGGATTTGCTTTAAAGTAAGGATATTTCTTCTTCCCAATTGGGCAACAGGAATTTCCATTGTAAAATCTTCCCCTACTTCAAAAGTAGGATCAATTTTCTTTGCTTCAGAAAGTTCGATTTCCAGATCATCATCTTCAGACATCTCGTCCTCTACAATCGTTTTATTTAAAAATATCTGAAAATCTCCTTTATCAGGGTTTACAATGACATCAAAATGATCATCTGAATCAAATCTTTTTCTCAAAAGAGTCTTCAGTGAATCTTCAATAATCGCCATAAGATCGATCTTACTGATCCCCTTTTCGTCTTTAAAATCACCAAAGGATTCAATCAACGCTATATTATCCATCTATTCTTTTTTCTTTTAAAATTTAATTACTACTAACGCCTTTTTTATCTCAGAGTAAGGAATTTCTTTTTCCTCCTCCACATCCACTTTTCCTTTTCCGACCTCTTTCGGTTTTCGGTAGCGTAAAACAAGTGTGATTTTTTCATCATCCACTTTTACCAATTCTCCTTCAATTTTGGTAGAATCATTTAGTAAAACTTCAATTTCTCTTCCAAAATTTTTCTTAAACTGTCTGGGAGCCGATAGAGGCTCACTCAATCCTGCAGACATCACCTGAAGGCTGAAGTCATGCTCTTCACGATCCATATTAAACTCTATGGCACGGCTTGCATCAAGGCAGTCCTGAAGAGTCACCCCATTATCACCATCCAAGATTACTGTGATATCATCTCCTGCAGAAATCTTAAGATCAACAAGAAACAAATCCTCTCTGGTATCAAGGAATTCGTTTAATAATTCTTCAATTCTTTTTCTAAACTCCATACATTAATTATCTTGATTTACCAGTACGAAAAAAGGCTTTCTTCCGAAGCCTTTTCATTTTTTCCTGTAAATCCTCTGCAAATATACGCATTTTTTCTAAAAAAGCAAAATCTACTTAGTTATCAAGTAAATACCTTATAATTTTTAATAAAGCAAATTAAAGAAGCAGGTGAAAGTATTTTTATTATTTTTGTCCTAAAATTTAAAAACATACATTTTGAATATAACAATTGTAGGAACAGGTTATGTAGGGCTGGTTACAGGTACTACCCTGGCAGAACTTGGCAATTCAGTTTACTGTGTTGATATTGATGAAAAGAAAGTAGAAGGTATGAAAAACGGCATTATTCCCATCTATGAGCCGAACCTTGAAGAAATGTTTTTAAGAAACATTCAATCTGAAAGATTATTTTTCACCACCAATCTTAAGGAAGCTCTGGATAAAAGTGAAGTCATTTATCTTGCACTGCCAACACCTCCGGGTGAGGATGGCTCTGCAGATCTTTCATATGTCATTCAGGTTGCCAATAACATTGGAGAAATGATGACTGAATACAAAGTAATTGTCAATAAAAGCACCGTTCCTGTAGGAACAGCAGATAAAGTCAGAGAAGTAATTGCTTCCAAAACAAACATCCCTTTTGATGTCGTTTCAAACCCTGAATTTTTAAGAGAAGGCTTTGCAGTGGAAGATTCTATGAATCCTTCAAGAGTCGTTGTGGGGGCAAGCTCCGAAAAAGCAAAAAACATCATGGCTCAGATTTATCAACCCTTTACCAATACGGGAATCCCTATCATCTTTATGGATGAGAAGTCATCAGAGCTTACAAAATATGCATCCAACTCATTCTTAGCAGTAAAGATTACGTTCATGAATGAAATTGCCAATTACTGTGAAAAAGTAGGAGCAGATGTAGACAAAGTAAGACTTGGAATGGGAAGTGATGATAGAATTGGGCAACGATTTCTTTTCCCGGGAATTGGATATGGAGGAAGCTGTTTTCCTAAAGATGTAAAAGCGCTTATCAAGTCCGGAATACAGGAAGATTTCAATTTTCAGATTCTTGAGGCTACTGAAAGAGTAAATACCGCTCAAAAAGTAATTCTGGTTTCAGAAATTGAAAAATATTTCGGAGGAAATATCAAAGGAAAAAAAATCGCCATGTGGGGGCTAGCCTTTAAAGCCAACACAGATGATATTCGCGAAGCATCTTCTTTGGACAATATTGCCCTTTTATTGGAAAAGGGCGCAGAAATTGCTGCGTATGATGCGGTAGCGGAAAGTAATGTAAAGAAAATCCTTGGGGATAAAATTCATTACGCAAAAGGAATGTACGATGCACTGGAAGATGCAGACGCCTTATTTATCGCTACAGAATGGCCTGAGTTTAAGAATCCTAATTTTGAACTGATGGCAAAAAAAATGAAAAACAAAGTCATTTTTGACGGAAGAAATATGTATCCCTTGGAGACTCCAGAACAAAATGGGTTCCACTATAAGAGTATAGGAAGAAAGACCATAGAAAATAAATAGATGAGAAATATAATTATTACCGGAGGAGCCGGATTCATAGGCTCTCATGTGGTTAGAGAATTCGTAAAAAAAAATCCGGATACTACGATCATTAACCTAGACGCCCTTACTTATGCGGGAAATTTAGAAAACCTGAAGGACATTGAAAACGAGCCCAATTATGTTTTCGAAAAGGCAGATATTACAAAGCCTGAAGAATTAAGAAAAGTTTTTGAAAAATACAATCCCGACGCTGTAGTACATCTTGCAGCAGAAAGCCACGTAGACAGAAGTATTACAGACCCAATGGCTTTTATTAATACGAATGTAAACGGGACGGCTAATCTTCTTAACTTATGTAAAGAATTCTGGACATTAAATCCAGATCATACCCACGGAAGATTCCCTAACGAGAAAAGAAGTAATTTGTTCTATCATGTTTCTACAGACGAGGTATATGGAAGTCTTGGTGAAACGGGATTCTTTTTAGAAACAACTGCCTACGACCCTCAATCTCCATACTCTGCTTCGAAGGCTGCCTCAGACCACTTGGTAAGAGCATATGGAAATACCTATGGAATGCCATTTATAGTTTCTAATTGCTCCAATAACTATGGACCCAATCACTTTCCTGAGAAACTGATTCCGCTTTGTATCTCTAATATTATCAACGAAAGACCATTGCCAATTTATGGTGATGGAAAATATACAAGAGACTGGTTATATGTTATAGACCACGCAAAAGCGATCCATCAGATATTTAATGACGCAAAAACCGGTGAAACATACAATATCGGAGGTTTCAATGAATGGCAGAATATTGACCTTGTCAAAGAACTGATCAAACAAATGGATGAAAAACTTGGAAAACCTGAAGGTTATTCTGAAAAACTAATCACATTCGTAAAAGACAGACCCGGACATGACAAAAGATATGCTATCGATGCAAATAAACTTAATAAAAATTTAGGATGGAAGCCATCCGTAACTTTTGAAGAAGGTTTAGGAAAAACGATCGACTGGTATCTTGAGAACAAAGAGTGGCTTGAGAATGTAACCAGTGGCGACTACCAAAAGTATTATAATTCACAGTATGAATAATATTTTAAACTTCGAATTAAGTAAAATTTTAACACCCCGATTTTATCTAGTTTTTGCAATAATAACTATTATTTGTATTATTTTGAATGTTGAAATAATGGTAAATGATGACACATATGTCTATTTCAACTATGCTAAAAATTTTGTCAACGGTAATTATTTTGCAT
This sequence comes from Chryseobacterium carnipullorum, assembly GCF_003815695.1. Taxonomy (NCBI): domain Bacteria; kingdom Pseudomonadati; phylum Bacteroidota; class Flavobacteriia; order Flavobacteriales; family Weeksellaceae; genus Chryseobacterium; species Chryseobacterium carnipullorum. The sequence continues at coordinate 927,299 of NZ_CP033920.1, forward strand.
ATGACTCAAGAAAAATTCCAAGTGAAGGATTTACAAGTTTAATCTACCTTTTACTCCTCATTCCTTTCGAGTACATAAAATTTCCATTACCAGTTGCTGGTTTTTTTATCAACTCCACTGCTCTAATTTTATCTGGATTTTTTTTACTAAAAGCAATAAACTTAAATACCAGCAAAAAAAGCAATGGTGTTTTGGCAGCTATCCTTTTCGTAAGCTTTTGCTTTATTGACAAAAATATCACAGGAATCATTGGATGGACTTTTGAGACCCTACTAAATCTGCTTTGTTTTTTAATAATGATCTATGGTTGTGTACGGATAAAAACCTCTCAGAAGGGAACATTATTATTATTTATTATTTATTTTATTTCTATCTTAATAAGACCTGAAAACATTGTTATATTCTCCCCTTTTTTACTCTATGTATTGCTAATTTTTGCAGATAAAATAAAATACATAAGACATTTTATTTACTTTCTTAGTGTATTTATTGCCTATCTTCTGGTTAAATATTTAATATTTGGTGATATTTTTCCTACTGGTTTCTACCGGAAAATGAGCAGTCCGGGATTGCTTAACAAGGATGGCATTTTATATGTAAAAGATTTTTTACTGGAGTATAAGTTTCATATTATATTTATTATTCTAGCAACAATCGGTTTTAAGATTCTAAAAAAAGACGAAAAATTTATTGATAAAAATATAATAATCTCTTCAGTTATTATCTGTTTTGTGACCATCCTTTTCTTTCTTAAAAGCAATCCACTTATTGGTGTTCATTTCCGCTACCTGATTAATATTATGGGAATGATTTATATTCTGATGTCATTCATTATTATCCAGATATTTTCAAATAAAAGAGGCGTCCTGCTTGCAGGTATTGCTATTTTACAGATCGGTAAGACTTCAGCTAACGTAAGAAATAATATTTTTTCATTTATTCCAGATACAGAGACTCAAATTAATCAACATAAATACATTCAGCTAGGAAAATATTTTAACGAAAATATTAAAAACCCTGGCGATATTTATTTTGCATTTGGAGACGCAGGGGCAATTCCTTATTCATTCTCTTGTAAATTTATCGATCTGAATGGTCTCTCTGAACCTTATTTGGCAAAATTAGTATCAAACAAGAATAGCTCATTAAAAACAGAACTATATATAAGATATCTTAATAAATATAAGCCAGATATTATTGTCATACTAAACGGAGAAGAAAATCAGAAAAACCCTGTATTACTACACGGTCCACTACAAAAGCCAAATGAATACCGCTCTTTCTTAAAAAATCTATCTGAAAACGGATATTTATATGGAGGAACAATTAAGGCATATTATAAACTGCATATTGCGCTTAACAAAAATTCTAAAAATTTTGAAGAGCTATCAAATGTTTTGAAAAAATACAGCCAATATGAAAATCTTTCAGATCACAGTGGCAAATTTATCATAAATTTTGATGCAGGAAATATCCAATTCAATAGTATAAATACAAACTTAAAATGAAAGGAATCATATTGGCCGGAGGATCCGGAACGAGACTTTACCCTCTTACAATCGCAGTAAGCAAGCAGCTTATGCCTGTTTATGACAAACCAATGATCTATTATCCCCTATCAACGTTGCTACTGGCAGGGATCAAAGATATTTTGATCATCACAACGCCCCATGACCAGCCAGGGTTTATTAAGCTTTTAGGTGACGGATCTCAGATCGGATGTAACATAGAATATGTTGTACAACCAAGTCCAGACGGACTGGCTCAGGCTTTCATTTTAGGTGACACTTTCATCGGAAATGATCCTGTTGCCCTTGTTTTGGGAGACAATATATTCTACGGTTCTGAAATGGGCACCTTGCTTAAAAATAAAACCAATCCACAGGGTGGTGTTGTTTTCGCCTACCACGTATCTGACCCGGAAAGATACGGTGTTGTAGAATTTGACAATGATTTTAAGGCTATTTCTATAGAAGAAAAACCTTTAAATCCAAAATCAAACTATGCAGTTCCAGGGCTTTATTTTTATGATAATGAGGTTGTGGAAATAGCAAAAAATATTCAACCCTCCCCAAGAGGAGAGCTTGAAATCACGGACGTCAACAACGTTTATTTAAGCAAAGATAAGCTTGAGGTAGGCGTTCTTGACAGAGGTACTGCCTGGCTGGATACTGGAACTTTTGATTCTCTGCATGATGCTTCTGAATTTGTAAGCGTTATTGAAAAAAGACAGGGTTTCAAAATCGGATGTATAGAAGAAATTGCCTTCAGAAACAAATTTATCAACGAAGAAAAGCTACTGGAAACTGCCGAAAAATATGGAAAAAGCGGTTACGGTGAATACCTTAAACAACTCGTCAAAAAATAGTATTATAGTATTTATAAATTTCAACAACTATTGGCTTTACAGCCGATAGTTGTTAATATAAAACATTCTATTCCTTTATTGTAATCTGAAGCAGATATTTTATTGTGGATTTTTATACAAAGTTATATAATAATAACAGGCTTCTTCCGATAGTAATTTTATAATTAACTTTGGGGACTTTAAAGAACTTTTTTAGAAACATTAATGGAATACAATACACCACAAATCGTTACATTTGACAAAATAGGATCATCACAACTTGGCTACATTACGATAGCAGAGACGCAGAAGAATGTTCCTTTTGAAATACAACGTGTCTACTGGACCTACTATACGCCTCATGATGTAACGAGAGGCGGCCATGCCCATAAGGAACTGCAGCAGATGATATTTGCTGTTTCCGGGACCATTATCTTTAATACGGAAGACGAGAATGGCAAAAAAGAGACCTTTACTTTAGATCATCCTACAAAAGGCTTATATATTCCAAAACTCGTATGGCGAGACATTCAGTTCTCACATAATGCGGTACTGTTGTGTCTGGCTTCAGAAATATATGATGAAGAAGACTACTTTAGAGATTATGAAGAATTTAAAAAAATTACAGCCCAAAAGTAAAGAAGTCAGAAATCATAATACCTAAAAAATATATGAAATTCAATAATAGGAATGTATATATCAGTGAAAAAGCCAAAATAGGCAAAAATGTCAGAATAGGCGACAATACTGTTATATATGACAATGTGATCATCGGTGATAATTCTATTATCTGTAACGACTGTGTGATAGGAGAACCTGTAAATGATTACTATTTTACCAGCAGTTACGAAAACCCTGAAACCGTTTTAAAAGAAGGTGCTTTTATCAGAAGCCATAGTATAATTTATGCAGGTTCTGTTTTTGGGGAAAATTTTTCTACAGGACATCGTGTAACCATACGAGAACATTCAAAATTTGGAAACAACTGCAGAATTGGAACTGTTTCCGATATTCAGGGATATGTAGAATTTGGAAACAATTGCTGGTTGCACAGCAATGTGCATATAGGACAGCAATCTAAAATTGGAAATTTTGTCTTTATTTATCCTTATGCTGTTTTCACCAATGATCCCACCCCTCCTTCAGACACCTGTATTGGTCCTACTGTCGGAGATTTCTCACAAATTGCCGTGGGTACAGTTCTTTTACCAGCTGCCGAGATCGGAAAGCATTGTTTAGTGGGAGCCCAGTCCCTAGTAGGTGGGAAATATGATGATTATTCTTTAATTATTGGAAATCCCGCAAAAAAAATCAAGGATGTGAGAGAGCTTAAATCCAGAAATACAGATAAGTCTCACTACCCATGGCCTTATAGTTTTTCAAGAAATATGCCTTGGGAACATGAAGGTTTTGAAAATTGGAAATTAAAAAACGGTTACGAAAATGATTAACTTTTTAGATCTAAAAAAAATAAACCTAACGTATCAGGAAGAAATTGAAGATAAACTTTTAAGTGTCTTCAGAAGTGGCTGGTATCTTTTGGGAAATGAACTCAAAAACTTTGAAACCAACCTGGCTTCATACATCGGTTCTGAATATGCCTTGGGTGTAGCCAACGGTCTGGATGCCCTTCGTCTGATTTTCCGCGCTTATATTGAATTAGGTATAATGAAAGCAGGAGATGAAGTTCTTGTTCCTGCCAATACATATATCGCTTCAGTTCTGGCTTTATCTGACAATGGACTAATTCCTGTATTTGTAGAGCCTGATGTCAACACTTATAATATTGACATTACAAAAATTGAAGAAAAAATAAGTTCAAAAACAAAAGCAATACTCATCGTGCATCTTCAGGGAAGAATTGTCTTTTCCGAAGAACTTAAAAATATTGCCGAAAAATATCATCTAAAAATAGTAGAAGACAACGCTCAAGCGATTGGAGCTGAATGGAATGGTATAAAATCAGGAAATCTTGGTGATGCTGCTGGATTCAGCTTCTACCCAGGTAAAAACCTAGGAGCCTTGGGCGATGCCGGAGCAGTGACTACAAATGATAAGGAACTTTTTGAAACCATTCGTGCGGTAGCAAATTACGGATCAAATCAGAAATATGTGAACATTTATAAAGGATTAAATTCCAGGCTGGATGAAATTCAGGCAGCTGTATTAGATGTAAAGCTAAAGTATATTGGTCACGAAAATGGAACCAGAAGAGAAATCGCTAAAAGATTTATCTCAGAAATCAATAATCCAAAGATTATCCTTCCTGAAAATCCTGCAGATGAAAACGAGCACGTATGGCATGTTTTTGTGATAAGAACCGAAAAAAGAGATGAACTTCAAGCTTATTTAACGGAAAAAGGTATTCACACCATCATACACTATCCTATACCTCCTCATAAGCAGGAAGCATATAAGGAATATAATGACCTTTCATTCCCTATCACCGAAAAAATGCATGATCAAGTATTGAGTCTTCCTATTTCATCGGTTTTAGAAGAAGAAGAAATCCAGACTATCATTAAAGCTGTCAATGATTTTTAAATCAGAAATGCATAATTAAATCCCCATTTTATGTATAAAAAACAGCTATGCGACTATTTCACATAAATGGTCTATAAATAAAAATACAATATTACAAATTTTAAAAACTATTGGCTTTATGGTCAATAGTTTTTGTTCATAATAACAAATATTATTATATTAGTCAGTATTTTTCATTTTATATGAATTATTATTAACTATTAGGAAAAGTAGAATAAAAATTAAATATTTTAAATTTGCATAAACTTACACAAATGAATGAACCACAACAAAAGTGGACAGAAACAATTGAAGAGAGCCATTCTCTCTTTGATCTGAAGCTCAAAGAGGTTTGGAAATATAAGGACCTTGTTTATATGTTTGTAAAAAGAGACTTTGTTTCAAGTTTCAAACAGACTATTTTAGGCCCTATCTGGTTTTTTATTAACCCTATCTTTACAACCATCGTTTACCTCGTGGTATTTGGTAGAATTGCCAAGCTTCCAACAGATGGGGCGCCTCCCATTTTATTTTACCTTGCCGGCGTTACCCTCTGGAATTATTTTTCCACATCGCTGCTTGCCACATCCTCTACATTTTCAGGAAACTCAGCGATCTTTGGAAAAGTTTACTTTCCAAGACTTGTAACTCCCCTGTCTATCGTGCTATCCAACCTTATGAGATTTGGAGTACAGTTCCTTTTATTTCTTGTATGCTGGGCTTATTATTTTAGTAAGGGAGCCGTACACCCTAATATCTGGATCTTGGCCACTCCCTTTCTAATCATCCTTATGGCATTTTTCGCATTAGGGGTCGGAATGATTTTTTCTTCACTTACCACAAAATATAAAGACCTCAGCATGTTATTAGGATTCGGAGTCAGTCTGTATATGTATTCAACTCCTGTAATCTATCCGGTATCAGCACTAAAAGGTATTTTTAAAAGTTTGGCTTATTATAATCCCCTGACAGGTATTTTTGAATGTTTTAAATATGCATGGCTGGGCGTTGGAGATTTCTCACCGGTAATGCTGGGAATCAGCTCAGTGATCATTGTGATTCTTCTGATGATCGGAATCGTAGTTTTCAATAAGGTGGAAAAAACCTTTATGGACACTGTGTAATATTTGCAATCTTTATTAATTTTAAATTCCAATTAAAAATATGCTGGCCATAAAAGCAGAAAATATATCAAAACAATACCGTCTGGGACAAGTGGGAACAGGTACCCTGTCTCATGATCTGAACCGTTTTTGGCATAAAGTAAGAGGTAAGGAAGATCCTTATTTAAAAATCGGGGAAACCAATGACAGAACAACAAAAGGAAATTCTGAATACGTATGGTCCCTAAGTGATATCAATTTCGAAATTGAGCAAGGAAGTGCAGTAGGGATCATAGGCCGGAATGGAGCAGGAAAATCTACTTTGCTTAAAATCTTAAGTAAAATAACCAAACCTACCACAGGAAAAATTTATACCAATGGAAGAATTGCTTCTTTACTGGAAGTGGGCACAGGCTTTCATCCCGAGATGACAGGTCGGGAAAACGTTTATCTCAATGGCGCTATTCTGGGAATGACACGAAAAGAGATTACACGAAAATTTGATGAAATCGTTGCTTTTTCAGGGGTAGAAAGATATATTGACACTCCGGTAAAAAGGTATTCTTCTGGAATGTATGTTCGTTTAGCATTTGCCGTAGCCGCGCATCTGGAATCAGAAATTTTGATTGTTGATGAAGTTTTAGCGGTGGGTGATGCTGATTTTCAGAAAAAATGTTTGGGAAAAATGGGCGATGTGACCAAGGGAGAAGGACGTACGATCTTATTTGTGAGCCACAATATGGCCGCCGTTAAACAATTATGTAATACGGGCATTCTCATGAAACACGGCAATATTGTAGATCAGGGTGGTGTCAATAAAATAATGGAGAACTACATCATTAATGAATTATCCCCTAATTCAGAATTCAAATACATTGAAGATTTAAGTAAAAAAGCTCAAATTCATAATATTAAAATTTCGAATAATAAACATATTGAGACAACAGAGTTCAGCCATATAGATGATATCAATATTACGATAGACTACATCAACAGGAGTGTTGACAAGGGAGTCCGTATTAATATTGCCATACTGGATAAGTTTGAAAATGTAATCTTTATTACAAGAAAAAGATTTGAAGACATGCACGAAAACAGCCTATCCTTACAGATTGAAGGAAACAGACTGATTCCTAATACCTATATACTTTCCGTTGCTTTGGATACTCCCGGAGTAGAGCTTTACGATTATATAAAAGGAGGCATACAGATTAATATCGTTGAAACAGGGCATGAAAACTTTCTTGCAGGAGATACAGATAATGGTATAATTCATCCTCCTGTAATCTGGATGTAATGATGAAAAAAAAAATATTAGTTTTATCTACAGGTGATGTCAATGGCGCATATGAGGCGATGTATAAAGTCGCTCATATCTTAAAAAATATGGGCCATGAAGTGGTATTATGTGTCCGCAACAAAACAAAAACTGATGATTTTATAAAACCATATATTCATATACAAAATGTCCCGCCTCCTAAAAAGAACTTTTTTATAGAGAAGGTTGTTCGAAAAATTAAAGCATACCTCCCACAGTCAGAACCAGAAAAAGCCGTACAGCCAAAACTGACCACAGACAGAAAATATTCTTTCCTAAGTAAAGACGAAATTACAGAAAATATTAATGTAGATAGTCTGCTAAAATCAGTAGGATTCATACCTGAATATATTTTCACAGGGATGACAATTGATTTTCTTAACAGCATTGATCTTTTTAATATTTATAAAGCTACCCAAGCCAAAATGTATAATATCACGGTGGATATGAACCATTTCACAGGTGGATGTCATTTTTCATGGGGTTGTGAAGGATATGTCAACAATTGTGAGCATTGTCCTGCAATTCTTGAAGAATCGCAAAAGTTTGTGGCGAAAGACAATTTAGAAAGGAAATATGATAATGCTCAAAAAGCTTTTTTTCAGATCATAGCCGGATCCGGTTTAACATTAGAGCAGGCTAAAAAATCAAAAATCTATAAAAACCAGGAAATTATATATAATGTCAATAGTTTAATAGATACCACCCTGCTGAATGATAGAAATAAAAATATAGCCAAAGCCGTTTTTTCATTATCTGATGACCATTTTTATATACTCACCGGAGCACAGAACATGGAGGATCCTAGAAAAGGCTTTAAATATCTCATTGAAGCTTTGGAGGTGCTGGATAGGCAACTTTCTGAAGAGTTGAAAAAAAGAATATGCATTTTGGTGGTTTCCAACAGTATCAATGAAGAATTTGACAGAATTCATTTTAAAAAACAAAAAATAGATTACATAAAAGACTACAGATTGTTGTCATTATTATATCAGGCCACGGATGTTTATATCAATACATCCATTGAAGATTCCGGTCCTATGATGGTTTCGGAAGCACTAGCGTGTGGAACACCCGTTGTAGGGTTTGATACAGGAGTCGTCACCAATATGGTTGTAGATGACTACAACGGGTATAAAATACCAATGAAAGACAGCCAAAAATTGGCGGAAGGAATTCAAAAGATATTTGAACTGGATAAAGACCGCTATGCTGCTTTTTCAAAAAATGCAGTACAGCAGGTGAAGGAGTTTTCTTCCTATGAATATGCTGAAAACATTTTTACTAAAATTTTAGAATAGAATATGATCAAAAGACTCTATAATAAAAAAATATCCGGTCTGGGGCTTGCCATATTCAGAATAGTCTTCTCATTAATTTTATTTTGTGAGGTCATTAAGCTCAATTATTTCAGGCACCTGATTTTTGATAAGATTCCGTTTGTAACTCCTGCGGAAATCGACTTTGGGACGCCTTTGAAAATCTGGATGATAGCTCTTATTTTTATGATGGTCGGGCTTTTTACCAGATTAATGACCATCATTAACTATTTACTGACTGTTATTCTTATTGGTAGTATAAACACCTACGAATATCATATGTTTTATACCTATCTGGGAATGAGCTTTCTGATGTTATTCCTACCCATTTCCAGAAATTTGTCACTCGACAGGTTACTGCTGAAATATAAATACTCAAATACAAGGTTTCTATATTCCCCACCTAAAGAAGTAAGTATTTTATGCTACTATATTCCCCTTTTTATTGGAGTAGCTTTTGTATATTTGGATTCTATATTTTATAAATTTCAATCAATATTCTGGACCAAAGGTTTAGGCGTGTGGTTTCCTACGAGCCTTCCGTTTACCAACTTTATTTCGATCACCAATCTTTTAGATCAGAAATATATCATGCTGTTTATGGGGTATTTAGCACTGGCCTTTGAATCTATATTTATTTTTACTTTTTTTCGCAAAAAATGGAAATTCCCCTTACTGATTATTGGTTTGGGCCTCCATTTAGGAATACTAATATGCTATCCTATTCCCTACTTTGCTTTAGGCATGTGTTCTATTTATATATTAATGGTTCCTGTTTCATGGTGGGAAAGACTTTTCAGAGTTAATAAGAAGCCTGCAAAACTTATTTTTTACTATGATGGAGAATGTCCTTTGTGCAACCGTACGAAGATTACGATTCAGCATTTTGATATCGCTAAAAGAGTTGACTTTAGAACGGTTCAGTATTATGCTGAACAAGATAAATTACTAAAAGATATTTCTGTAGACGATCTACTGGATGACATCCATTCGGTAAAAAACAGAAAGGTGTATAAAGGACTCGATACTTATATTCAGGTTTTTAATGCGATTACTTATTTAAGGCCTATAAGCTGGATATTACGAATTCCCGGAGTTTATCATCTAGGAAAAGTCGTTTATCAGTTTGTAGCCAAAAACAGAAATACCGAACGATGTACTGAAGAGAACTGCGGATATACACCACCTTCTCTTCCACCTGATGAAGATCAATTTAAAATTCTTCAAAACTATACATTAAAAGATCTCAAAATCTCCCTTATCAGTATAGGTCTTGTTTTAATAATAGCAATACAGGTTCTTGTTTCCTATAATTCAATAGGAGCAAAAGGAGGGTTTGAAGACACATCGATTGGAAAAAGAATCAATAAGATTTCCGATGCAATAGAAAAACGTTCAAAAACGTACGCAGGAATCACTCACCATGCCGTTTTTCTTGACTCGCATTTTCGGGAATACAACCATATTATTTCTATTGCCTACCTAGATAACAAAGGACACGAAATTTGGTTACCCATTATTGAAAAAGACGGAACTCCAGGAAAATACCTTTCTGGACCAATATGGACGAAATGGTCTTTCCAAGTTTCAAATAATGTGATCAATCAGGATAATCTGAAAACCGGAATCCGAGATTTTACGGCTTTCTGGGCTGCCATGAATAATGTGAATTTAAATGATGCAAAATTCATCATCAAAGTAAAAAAAATTGATACAGTTCCTTATCACTGGGAGAAAGGATTTCTTTTAAAGCAAATGAATAAACCGTGGAAGGATGTAGGAACAGCCATATAGACCAATAAAGAATTCTCCGTTCAGATTCCGGAAATTGAAACATTATAACACTGTATCACCTAAAAACATTAATATTTAAGTAATGAAAAAAATTGCAATATTAGGAGCCAGCTACTTACAGCTTCCCCTTGTACAAAAGGCGAAAGAGAATGGACTTGAAGTTCATTGTTTTGCCTGGGACGACGGACGCGCAGTTTGTAAAGATATTGCTGATTGCTTCTATGACATTTCCGTCCTGGAGAAAGAGCTTATTCTTACTGAATGTGAAAAAATCGGAATACACGGTATCCTTACAATCGCTACAGACATCTGTATTCCAACCATATCATACGTAGCCAACCATTTAAAACTGTCAGGAAACAGTATTGAATGTTCATTACTGACCACCAATAAATCTTTAATGAGGAAATGCTTTGAAGAGAATGGTATTGAATCTCCTAAGTCGGTCACAGTTTCTGAATTTAAACCAGAAGACTTCCAATCATTTACTTACCCTGTTATCATTAAGCCATCCGACAGATCGGGAAGCTTAGGGGTCATAAAAGCATCTTCTCTTGAAGAATGCAAAAAAGCAATTGAAAATGCCGTCAGTGTTTCTTTTTCTAAAACATGTGTTGTTGAAGAATTTGTTGCAGGGAAAGAAGTGAGTGTAGAAACCGTAAGTTTTAAAGGAAAACATCGGATCATTACCATTACAGATAAAGAAATAACCGCAGAGCCGTATTTTGTAGAGTTAGCCCACCATCAGCCAAGTGCTTTTTCTGAAGAAATCAAGAATAAAATCAATGAAATAAGCTATGCTATTTTAAATGCTACAAAAGTTGAAAACGGAGCTTCCCACATAGAACTTATGATCACAGAAGATGAAAAGGTCTATCCCATAGAAATAGGAAGCCGTATGGGTGGGGATTTTATAGGCTCGGATCTTGTTCCTTTATCTACAGGTTTTGACTATATGCAAGCTGTATTGGATATCGCGCTGGATCAATATATTCTACCTGAAAGCATACAATCAACAGCCTTCTCAGGGGTCTATTTTTTATCAAAAGAAACAGAGTTTCTTCTTCCTTTTATCAGCAGTAACAAAGAAGAAAAAGATATTGTAAAAAAAGAACTTTTATCAGATCATCTCCAACCGGCCCACTCCAGTAATGACAGATCCGGTTACTTAATTTATAAGTCTGATCACAAAATAAAAGTAACAGGATAAAATCCTTAAGATAGAAACAGATTTTAAAGCATATAATACACCCGTTATGAAACGAATTGCCATCATAGGATCGGGCCATTTAGGCCAGCAGATTGCGTATCATATTCATCATGATTCCAATGATAAAGTGATTGCTTTTTTTGATGAATTTCAGCATGTCAACACCATAATAGATGACATCCCGGTAATTGGTGGAAATAATGATGTAATAACAAAATATCAGCAAAATGAATTCGATGCCATCTTAATAGCGATTGGCTATAAACATATGAATGCGAAAAAAGAACTGTTTCAAAAACTTGACAGAAAGGTTCCTTTTCATACCTTTATCCATTCTTCATGTTACAAAGACCCTTCTGCTACAATCGGGCAGGGATCTGTTATATATCCCGGGTGCGTTATTGATCAGAACGTCAGCATTGAAGAAAATGTACTGATGAATATTTCATGTACAGTGGCTCATGATTCGGTTATAGGAAAACATTCGTTCTTATCTCCCTCTGTGGCCATTGCAGGTTTTGTAAAAATTAGAGAACAGTGTATTATCGGTATTAATTCTACCATTATAGATAATATAACGATCGCGGCACAAACCCATATTGGAGGAGGTGGCGTCGTCATTAAAAACATTGATATACCGGGATTATATGTAGGAAATCCGGTGAGGTATATACGATAAAATAAATGTATTTTTATATCGTCACATCTTAGAAGCTTATAAATAAAGATTCAAAATTTAAAACACTATGATCCCATTCAATAAACCATTTATAGTAGGAAACGAACTGAAGTATATAGAAGAAGCGGTAAAAAGCGGTAAAATTTCGGGTGACGGAATTTTCACCAAGAAGTGCCACACATTTTTTGAAGAAAATTTCGGATTTCAAAAAGTACTGCTTACGACCTCATGTACCGATGCACTGGAAATGGCTGCTATACTTTGTAATATTCAGGAGGGAGATGAAGTTATTGTTCCTAGTTATACCTTCGTTTCGTCCGCCAATGCTTTTGTTTTGCGTGGAGCTAAAATCGTTTTTGTAGATTCATATCCTGACAATCCGAATATTGATCCGGCAGAAATAGAAAAACATATTACCGAAAAAACAAAGGTTATCGTTCCGGTTCACTATGCCGGTATTGCCTGTGATATGGAAAAAATAATGGAGCTGGCTAAAAAACATGATCTTTTTGTGGTGGAAGATGCAGCACAGGCTATCGACAGCTACTACACTTTTTCCGATGGTACAAAAAAAGCATTAGGATCTATTGGAGATTTTGCGGCTTTTTCCTTTCATGAAACTAAGAATATCATTTGCGGAGAAGGAGGAATGCTGGTGATCAACAACCCTGAATATAATGTACGGGCTGAAATCATTCGTGAAAAAGGAACCAACAGAAGTGCATTTTTCAGAGGCGAAGTCAATAAATACGGTTGGGTAGATCTTGGATCATCCTTCCTTCCTTCAGAAATACTTTCTGCCTTTTTATACGCACAGCTTGAAAACCTCGGTGCCATCCAGGAAAAAAGAATCAGGATATGGAAAGAATATTACAGGAACCTTTTACCATTACAGGAAAAAGGATTCATAAAAATGCCTGAAATCCCTGCTTTTGCCACTAATAATGCCCATATGTTCTATATTACATGCAGAAATTATGAGGAAAGATCGAATCTGATCCAATATTTAAAAACAAAAGACATCCACCCTGTCTTCCATTATTTAAGTTTGAATAAAAGTGAATTCTTCCTGAAAGATAACGATCCTATTGATATCCCTAATTCAGATCATTTTACAGATTGCCTGCTGAGACTTCCATTCTATTTTGAACTTGAGGAAGCGGAACAGAAAAACATCAATAATATGATCCATGAGTATTATTCATTATTGGAAAAATGATAAATAAGACCTATGAGCTTTATAAAAAAATATATCATTAAGTTTTTATTCAGAGTTTTGCATTCTGATGCCTATAAAAAATATAAGCAGCAGCAGAACAACGAGTGGGGGAAAAACCATTTCAAAACTTTTGGAAAACAATCCGGTCTTCCCGACATATTCTGGATCAAAAACCCTCAATACATAAGCATAGGAGACAATTTCAGCTCATTATTCAATCTCAGACTTGAGGCGTGGGATCATTTTCAGGGAAAGACCTTCCAGCCGGAGATTCGCATTGGAAATAATGTAAATTTTAATTCTGATGTTCACATTGGAGCTATAGACAAAATTATCATCGGCAATAATGTACTGATGGCCAGCAGAATATACATTTCAGACCATTATCATGGAAACATAAGTGCTGAAGATTTGCACACTGTACCAGCAGAAAGACCACTTTCCTCCAAAGGTCCGGTTGTCATTGAAGATAATGTCTGGATTGGAGAGGGAGTTTGCATATTACCCGGCGTTACCATTGGTGAGAACTCTATTATAGGCGCTAATTCTGTTGTCAACAAAAGTTTTCCCAGAAACTCTGTTATTGCAGGAATACCTGCCAGATTGATAAAAACACTAGAAAAATAATTTATGAAACACATAAAAACACTTGCATTTTACCTTCCACAATACCACCCCATTCCCGAAAATGACGAATGGTGGGGAAAGGGATTTACAGAATGGACTAATGTAGGCAAGGCCAAGCCTTTATTTGAAGGACATGAACAACCGATTTGTCCAGGAGATCTGGGATATTATGATCTGAGGGTTCCTGAAGTAAGAGAACAACAGGCCCAGATGGCACGTGATTATGGAGTACACGGTTTTATTTATTACCATTACTGGTTTGGAAACGGAAAACAACTGCTTGAACGTATTGCCAACGAAGTACTGGAATCCGGAAAACCGGATTTTCCTTTCTGCTTTTGCTGGGCTAATGAAACTTGGTCCGGAGTCTGGCATGGATTAGAAAATAAAATCCTGGCAGAACAGGTATATCCTACGGATGAAGATCTAATCGCTCATTTCAACTATCTCCTTCCTTTCTTCAAAGACAAAAGATATATTAAAGTAGATAACAAACCTGTATTTGTGGTGTATGACGCTATCAATATCAATGAGAAATCACCCGAATATCTTGAAAAATTCACTGATCTTGCCAAAGAAAATGGTTTTGATGGCCTTTATCTCATAGCCAGTAATAAAACAGAAGATGATCATGGGTATAAAGAATTAGGATACCAGGCGAAAATATCAAATGCGTTTCTTAGAGCATGGCGTCCTCATATGAATCAGAAACCTTATATTTCAGCAAAACAATATTACACCAACAGATTAAAAGGAATATTAGGACTTAAAACTGTTGATTTCAAAAAACCTGTTGATATTCAGAATGCACCTGATGTCATTAATGATCTTCATTTTGATGAAACAGATGTAGATACCTTTCCATGCCTTATTTCCAATTGGGATAACACGCCAAGAAGTGGTAATCGTGGCATTATTTTAGGCAACAACAGCCCTGCCCTTTTTGAAAAACAGGTAGAAAAAGCAGTCAACTTCCTAAAAGATAAAAATTATTCACAAAAATTTTTAGTGGTAAAATCATGGAATGAATGGGCAGAAGGAAATATCCTGGAACCAGACAGAAAAAATGGATACGGATATCTGGAAGCTCTGAAAAAAATAGTATCAAAAGAAAACAGCAATGACTAAAATAACGGTTTTAATCGCCAATTATAATAACGGACGTTTTTTCAAAGATTGTTTTGACAGCCTTATTAAGCAAACTCTTGTAGAATGGGAAGCTATTATTTTAGATGATGCATCAACAGATGATTCACTGGAAGTTATCAGAAATATCACAAGAGATGATTCCCGGTTTACAATTTATACCAACGAAAGTAATAAAGGCATAGGATACACTAAAAGACGGCTGATTGAACTAAGCACATCTGAAATTTGCGGATTTTTTGATCCTGATGATGTATTGATAAGCAGTGCCCTGGAAATTGTATTTAATGCACATATCCAGAATCCGGAAGTAGGTTTGGTCTATTCCAATTTTGTGTATTGTGATGATCAGCTGAATGAAGTAAGAGTTCATAAAGCAGCTCAAATTACTGCTTTAGATGAAAAATATTTGAATTTCAATGCTGAAATCACCAGTTTTGCCACCTTAAAAAAATCAATTTATCAGAAAACATCCGGGATTGATATTTCTCTGAAAATTGCGGAAGACAAAGATTGGTATATGAAGATGTGTGAAGTCGCTCCGGTAAAATACATTGATGAAAATCTTTATCTTTACAGAGTCCATAAAGGTGGAATATCGAATAAAAGCGAAGACCAGGCTTATTTCTGGCATTGGCTGGCATTAATTAAAATGTCTGAACGGAGAGGAATCAGTATTGAAGAATTGTTTTTGGAAAGTTTCGTTCGTAGAAAAGTATACAATAAGGAATTAACGCACAATACGAACCTAAAAAAAGAAATTAAAAATTCCCGGTGGGTAAAATTAGGCTATAAGCTAGGTTTCTGTAAATTTTATAAATATCTGTAATGAGTAATACAGTAATCTCCGTCATCGTTGCTTGTTATAATCAGGAACAGTTTCTAGATGAATGCCTGCAATCCGTCCTGGAACAAACCTATCCGTACTGGGAATGTATCATCGTCAATGACGGCTCCACTGATGACACTGAAAAAACAGCTGAAAAATGGATCAAAAAAGATCCGCGATTTCGGTATATTTATAAAGAAAATGGCGGGATATCTTCCGCAAGAAATGCAGGACTTGAAAAATCTTCAGGAGACTATATTCAGTTTTTGGACTCTGATGATACCATAGATCGTGAAAAGTTCACCAAAAGTCTTGCCGGTGATAAAGAATACCCTCTCATCATAAGCCAGTTCACAATCTATAAGAATAACACTCATTATAAAGGCTACAACCACATTGAAAAGGCTTTTGTGTCATTTGAAAATATAGTATTCGGATGGAACCTTAAATTTACCATCCCTATACATTGTGCCTTAATCTCCACGAAACTTCTTGAGGGATTCATCTTTGATACTACTTTAAGTATTAATGAAGACTGGTTGATGTGGATCTACATCACTAAAAATAATCCGGAAGTGCGTCTGATTGATGAACCTCTCGCCCATTACCGGAAAGAAGATAATAAAAAAAGTCTGTCTTCTGATCCCTACAAAGTTCTTCGTCAAAGAACCACAGTGCTTCCTATATTGAAAAAATTATATGGTGACGATCTTCATGACAGGCTCGCTTACCATATGATAGAGGTGCATATTACCCAACTCTCCCAGTTGAAGCACGAATTCAATAAAGTAACTGGCGGTAAGGTGGTATCCGGCTATCTCGCATTTAAAAGATATTATTACAAATTTTTTCAGAAAAAAAACTGAGAAATCAATACTTTATGACCTCATCCGTAGCACTTTGTACCTATAACGGCCAAACTTATATTTCTGAGCAACTGGACAGTATTCTGAACCAGACCAGGCCGGTATCTGAAATCGTTATCTGTGATGACGGCTCTACAGATGGCACCTTAGAACTTCTTTCAAATTATGCAGAAAGATATCCTGAGATCATTAAAGTGTTTCGAAACCCTGACAACTTAGGATATGTTGGCAATTTTGAAAAGGCAATGAGCCTATGTTCGGGTGATATTGTTTTTTTATGCGATCAGGATGACCGCTGGTATGGCAATAAAACCGAAGCAATTACTGACATCTTCATAAATAACAAAAACACCAATATTATATGCCACAATATCAAGCTTTTTGGGAATTCTCTGGAAGGTTCTGATGAAATGGTTTACTGGCATATGGAATCTTTTGATCCTGACAATTTCTCAAAACCTGAGGACCTTTTCAAACGCCTTTTATACGAAGGAAATGTTTTTCCCGGAATGAGTATGGCGATTCGCAATGGCTTTCTGAAAAATCATCTTCCTTTAAAAAAAGTTAATTCTGTAATCATCCACGACTATGAGCTGCTGCTGCTTGCTGCTGATCAAAATTCACTTTGGATAGAAAGAAGTATTTTGGGTGAATACCGCATACATCCCAAGCAAAGTATCGGATATAAAGCATTCTCCGAATTTAATCCTTCAGAAGTAAAAAATTTATCCCGGGAAGATCTCTTTAAAGTCTTCCAAAGATATTCATTTGTAAAAAAGATAATCTCAGGATTGAATTTAAATACAAAATTTGATGCAGAATACATACAGTACTGCCATCAAAAGTATGAAGACTATCTTAAAAAGCTCCCTCTTTTGGATCGTCTTGTCAACCAAATAAAAATGAAATACTATTTTCATATATTTGATTACCTGAAATAAACAATACTGTTGATTTTAAGCTTCAATGATAAAGAAATGGATTCAACAATTTTTATAAGACACAATTAATGAAAACACTTAAAACATGATTATTGGAAATGGTATTATAGCCAACGCTGTAAAATCTTATGATAAAGATAGTATAGTCTTCTTTGCTTCAGGAGTCTCCAATTCACTGGAAACGAGACCTTCAGAATTCGAAAGAGAATTTTCTCTTCTGAAAACCGTACTTGCAGAAAATAAAGGAAAAAAAATCATTTACTTTTCTACTTTAAGTATCCATGACCAGTCCAAGCAGAACAGTCTTTACGTTCTGCATAAAAAAGCAATTGAAGATCATATAAAAATTGGTGCCGATCATTTTCTTATTGTAAGGATAGGCAATATTGTGGGAAAAGGAGGAAACCCTAATACACTTTTTAATTTTCTTACCTCCAGAATCAGAAATCAGGACCAATTCACCCTGCACCTTAAAGCCAGAAGACTTCTTTTAGACATTGACGATATCTCTAAGTTTTTGGGTTCCCACTGTATGGATCTGGACAATAAAACCATCAATCTGGCTTTTCCTTATTACTACGATCTGAAAGAGATCATTAATGCAATAGAAAAAAAAACCGATCAGAAAGCGCTCTTTTCTGAGACAGATGAAGGAGATTTTTACAAAGTAGATTTTGATCAAGATATAGAAACATTTTTCTCTGGCATAAACCCTGAAAATTATCTTGAAACTTTAACCCAAAAGTATATTTAAAATTAAAATGTCTGATATTCACGTTATTATTGTTACATACAATGCTATGAAATGGGCTGAAAGATGTTTTACCAGTTTAAGGCATTCTTCTGTCCCTTTGCAATGCACGGTTATAGACAACGGATCTACAGATGGAACCCGGGAATATATTACAAAATATTTCCCCGAAATCGATCTCATACAGTCATCTGAAAATTTAGGCTTTGGAAAGGCTAATAATTTAGGAATAGAAAAGGCGTACAAAGAGGGAGCCGATTTTTTTTACCTTATGAATCAGGATGCCTGGATTTTTCCGGACAGTTTTCAACATATACTTGATGTGTACAACAATGCACCGGATAAAAATAAGATAGGAATCTTGAGTCCTATGCATTTGGACGGAAGTGAGAAAAAATTTGACATCCATTTTGAGAACTATCTTGCTAAAGATGTAAGAAACAACAGAATGTTTTCCGATGTATATTTTGGAGACGCAAAACCGTTTTATGAAATAAGCTTCGTCAATGCTGCCCATTGGTTTATTCCCAAAAATACCATTGAAAAAGTAGGCGGATTCAATCCTTATTTTTTTTATGGCGCTGAAGATTATGAGTATGTGAACAGAATCAGCTACTTCGGATTAAAAATAATGGTATGTACAAAAAGTAAAGTAGTACATGATGCCGTACAGTCGTTTCATAAAAATCCACCTAAGGATAAGGCCGAATTACTTGCAAACACGAGGCTTTCGATGAGAATGCAGAGAGAGACAAAGTATCTTGATCCTAATTATGATTATAATGTCAAAAGAGAAAAAACAGCAATTTTATCTTACATTTTAAAATTAAGTGCAAAAGGAAATATCAACGAATCGAAGTTTTACCTCGAGCAGTATAAATATTTTTCAAAAAAATTTAAAGAGATAGAAGCTGCGAGAAGAACTTCCATGACGGGCAAACATCCTTTCCTCAATCTTTAATGTATTCCTATGGAAAAATTACCCATAACCATCTGTATACTCTCCTGGAAAACAGGAAATACACTGAAAAATACACTGAAATCCTATAAAAAACATGGTCTCCTGGAAATGACCGATGATATTGTCATCCTTTTTCAGGAAGTCAGTGAGCAGGATAAAAAAACGGCAGATAAATACAGAATCAGGTACATCGGGTTGGATGAAAATATCGGGATTGGTAAAGGAATGAAATTATTGGCAGAAAAGGCTTCTTCTAAAAATATCCTTTTTCTGGAGCACGACTGGGAACTTATTGAAGATCAAAAAACAACTCTTTCACAGCTTAAGAGCGGTATTAAACTTCTTGATCAGGGATTTGATGCTATACGATACCGAAGTAGAAAAAATCCAGGATATCCTCTCATCTCAATACGGCATAAAGGCAATGAGCTTGATTATTATGACGACTGGCATGAATGTACCTCCCCGCACCTTCTGGAGTCTCTGCACTGGCTGGATCCTGCCAAAGAATTTCCGGACAAAATACAAAAGCAAGGTGAATATTTTATAACCACTTCACGCTGGGCAAACTGGACCAATAATCCATACCTTGTCCGAAAAGATTTTCTGCTCGGCAAAATCATTCCATTCTCAGGAGAAACCGCATCCCTTGAAAGGAATATCGCATCCTGGTGGGTGAAGCAGAATTTTAAAATTGCACAGGGAGAAGGTCTTTTCAAACACAATGATCTTACCAAGTATCCGAAGAAAAATATAATTCGGAAAATACTTAGTAAATTGAAAAATAAATTTAAATAAATAGCACAGAATGAAAATTCTTTTCCACGAGAATGAACTCAATTACAGAGGGACCTCCATCGCATTATATGATTATGCAGATTTCAATGAAAGATACCTGGGGAATGAATCATTGATCGTGTATGATAAAAATTCGAAGACCAACCATCCGCTGGGTATAGAAAAATTCACCAAACGTTTTAATGTGTTTGGTTATTCCGATTTTAAAGAAGTAGATGATCTCATCAACAAAAATAATATCGATCTTTTTTATGCGATTAAAAACGGAGATATCGACCATATAGAAACCAGAGAATGCAAAACGGTTGTCCACAGCGTTTTTAAACATTTTGAACCTCACGGTGATGTCTATGCCTATGTTTCTGAATGGCTGAGTCAGGAAATGACCGGTTCAAAATACCCTTTTGTCCCCCATATGGTTAATTTTGAAGCAAAAACAGATCAGGATCTCAGAAAAGATCTTAACATTCCTCCCAACGCAAAAGTATATGGATATTATGGAGGCAATGCCAGTTTCAACATTCTTTTTGCGCAGCAAACTATAGAAAAAATAGCCTCCAGGTATAAGGATATTTATTTCATTTTTATGGGGGTGGATGCATTTGTGAAAAAAAGATGGTGGAAGTCAGCTCCGTCAAATATTATTTTTCTGCCACCAAGCTCAGATGTTATGATGAAACAAAAATTCATCAACACCTGCAGTGCTCTTCTTCATGCCCGTGAGAGAGGAGAAACTTTCGGAATCACTGTGGCAGAGTTTGCCATCAAAGGAAAACCGGTCATCGCTTTTGCCAACCCTCCTGAAAAAGCCCATATCAATCATCTGGGTGAGAGAGCTTATTATTACAGTGATGACAGAGAGCTTAGAGATATTATTTTAGATAGTGATCTGACTATCTCTGCAGAAAAAGAATTCCAAAAATTTCTGCCACACCCTGTTATGGATACTTTTAAACAGGTTTTTATAAATAAGTAGTATTCCAGCCCTGAGTTTATTATGTATGCAGATTAAAAAATTTCTTAAATTGGACATTGCCCACAACAGGATATTTGGGTTTGATATCCTGAGGATCCTTGCCATCTTATTTGTGGTATTCAGCCATAGCACCTCTTTACTTCCTGATACGGTATATATGTTTTTTGATCTTTTCTACTTTGATGGAGTTTGTATATTCTTTGCTCTCAGTGGTTTTATCATAGGAAATATTATGATCAAATCCGTTGAGAAATATAGAGTTCATTGTATTGAAGAATATATTTTATTGGACAGCATCCATCTTGGGAGCATTAATCCTGTATAAATACTTTGAGATTCCGACCATGAAACTGAAAGATAAAATTAAATTCAAATAAAGATCTGTTAAAATATAAAATAAAATGTCTGAGATCCATATTATAATCGTTACATACAATGCCATGAAATGGGCAGAACGCTGCTTTACGAGCCTAAGGAAATCTTCGGTTCCTGTGAAATGTATCGTGATCGATAACGGATCTGTGGACGGTACACAAGAGTATATAAAAACTCATTTTCCGGAAGTGGAGCTCACTCAGTCCGAAGTCAATCTTGGTTTTGGAAAAGCCAATAATATAGGCATTGAAAAAGCCTATAAAGACGGGGCGGATTTCTTTTATCTGATGAATCAGGATGCCTGGTTGTATGAGGACAGTCTAGAAAAAATGCTGGAAGTTTACCAGATCTATCCAGACAAGGAAGAAATTGGAATCATGAGTCCAATACATATAGACGGTTCAGAAAAGTATCTTGACATTTTTCTTGATCAGTATATTGCCAAAAACTACGAAAAGACCAGAATGATTTCAGACCTATATTTTAAAACTCTGAAGCCCTGGTATGAGATTCATTTTATCAATGCAGCCCATTGGCTTATACCCAAAAAAACAATAGAATCGGTAGGAGGATTCAATCCCTATTTTTTTCACTACGGTGAAGATGATGAGTATGTAAACCGTATTCACTTTCATAAAAAGAAAGTTATACTCGTTCCAGGCAGCAAAGTGGTACATGACGGTGTGCAACGTCTTCATAAAATAGATTTCACAAAATACGAAGATGTCCGTATTGAGATTAATACGATGAATCCTAATATAGCCAACGGTCTTCAGCTGGAAAAAAAATATCTTCAACAAGCGATGCTTAAAAATCTTCTCAAGGGAAATATCAGCAATTATAAAATACTTTCAAAAAAGTATAAAAAAATATCTACTGACAGTACAACATTAAGCAAATTTAGAAATCAAGTGATGCAGAAGGGTCCCGTATTTCTGAATCTGTCGTAAATTAGCATAAGCATTAACGAAAAATAAATGATGAAAAATAAAATATTATGTGTGGAATAGCAGGAATCATTAGCAGCAATGCCAGAAACTACCGGGATGAGATCCAAAAAATGACGGATTCTCTGAAACACCGAGGTCCGGACTCTTCACATTATGAATTTTATGATCATGCAGCATTGGGTCATCGCAGACTTTCCATTATAGATTTGTCTGAAAATGGCAAACAGCCCATGTTCTCAAATACAAAAAATGAATGCATTGTCCTTAATGGTGAAATCTACGGATATCAGGACATCAAAAAAAAATATGCAGAATATCCTTATCGCGGCGGCTCAGATACAGAAGTTATATTAGCTATGTATCAAAGGAAACAGGAAAACCTCATCCATGATCTTCCGGGTATGTTTGCCTTTGCAGTCTGGGATGATCAGCGACAGCAGTTGTTCTGTGCCAGGGACCGATTTGGGGAAAAACCATTTTATTATGCCTTCGGAAATAATAATGAATTTATTTTTGCCTCAGAGATAAAGGCTATTTTAGCTTCGGGGCTTATACAGCCAAAAGTAAGTTCAGAAGCACTCTCCCACTATCTGCAATACGGCTATGTAAGCACCTATCAGAGCATTTACAGTAATATTTTCACCCTTCCACCCGCTCATCAACTGATCTGGAAAGATGGAAAAATCACAGTTTCCAGATATTACTCTATGCCAGCCAAAGACAGAACAATCAGTCTATCTGATGCCAAAGAAGAGTTTGTTTACCTGCTGAAAAATGCAGTAAAAAAACAGCTTATTGCAGATGTAGAAGTAGGCAGCTTTTTAAGCGGAGGCCTGGATTCTTCTTCAGTGGTAGCAATGGTTGATGAATTCCTTCCTCATCAGACCACGATCAGCTTCGGATACGATCACAAGGATAATGAACTGAAGTATGCCAAAGAAATTGCCGATAAATACAATACCCACCATATAGAAGTTCACGAAAAAAAAGAAGATCTTGTCTCATCTTTGCTGAAGATTTCTCCTTTTTTTGATGAGCCATTTGCCGACGCGTCTTTTATCCCACATTACGAAATCTGTAAATACGCCAAAGAAAATCTTACGGTAGTATTGTCGGGTGATGTAGGTGATGAACTTTTTGGTGGATATCATTTTTATACCGTTGAAAATAAACTGAAAAATCATTTCAGTTATAAAAATATGGTTGCGCAGTTTGGCCTAAAACTATATCAAAAACTGAAATCAACCTCTTATTTAACCCAGAAAAATCTACAGTATTCTTCAATCATGGATTTCCATCTGAATGCTGTGAGAAATGCTTTTGACAAAAAAGAACGTAATCTTCTGGGAGTTACCGCCAACTATTTTCAGGACTACAGTTTTACCCCGGATCCTGATTCTTTAAATGACATCATGAGAATAGATCTGGAAAACTATGTTCCTGCCAACATGATGGTAAAATCAGATAGAATGGCAATGGCTAATTCATTGGAAGTAAGAACCCCCTTCCTTGATCTGGATTTTGCGGAATTTTGTATACAGCTTCCGGATCAGCTGAAACTGGATGAAAAAAATGATAAGATCATACTCCGTGAAGCTATGGGATCTTACTGGACGGAAACCATCAGAAAACGCCACAAGCAAGGATTTGGATTAGGCGTGAAGAACTGGTTTGCAGAAGAAAATCTAATGAATCTCTCCAATGATTTACTTACCAACTCCAATCATAAAGTTTTTAATTTCATTGATTATAAAGCAACCCAACAGTTTCTGCAAAAAGATGAGAAACACTGGAATCTTCTTCAGCTTGCTCTTTGGGCGGATAATAACCAATCTATATTATGATTGAAATCTCTGTTATCATACCCGTTTATAACGCTGCTGAGTTCCTGGAAAAAGCAGTTAAATCAGCTGCTTACTTTGACGAGGTAAAAGAAATTATTCTGGCTGAAGATCAATCTACCGATCATTCATTAGAGATCTGCAGAAGACTGTTGTCCGAAATTCCTAAAGTAAAACTATTTCAGCATCCGAATGGAGAAAACCGTGGCGCAGGCGCTTCAAGAAACTTAGGTATTGATCATGCAACGTCTGACTTTATTGCTTTTCTTGATGCAGATGATTATTATCTTCCCAATAGATTTGACGCTGAAAAAAAACTTTTCTCCAACCCTGCTATAGAGGGCGTTTTCGGCGCTATTGGTACAGAATATTTAACAGAAAAAGGAAAACAGGAATTTCAATCCAAATTCAAGGAGGTTTCTCTCAGTACGGTTAATTACCCGGCAGAAGGAAAAGAAGTCTTCAGGGGGCTTTTAAGTTTAACTCCTGAAGTTTTCGGTACCTCATTTCACCTTAACTCTCTTACCATAAGAAAGCTTTCTCTGGATCGTCATCATATCCGTTTTAATGAATCGCTACGGGTTCATCAGGATACAGAACTGATCATGAGACTGGCCTACCATTGTTATCTGAAAACAGGGATTATAGATGAGGCTATTGCAGTAAGAGGAATTCACGATGATAACAGAATTACAAAAATCATAAAATATACACCACAGTACAACCAGAGACAATTACTACTATGGAAATCGATGTATAACTGGGCTCTCTCAAACCGCATTTCTCCTGAATATAAAAAAAGGATTTATTTAATTTATAAATCATTTGATCTCTCTTTAAAAGATGGACTGATAAAATATGGGTGCATCTTTTTAGAACTATTGAAAAACCCGGAAATTGCTAAAACTAAATACCGCTTCACTTATTACAATAGATAGCAATGAAAATATCTGTGATCATTCCTGTATATAATGCAGAAAAGTATGTTTCTAAAGCCGTAGAATCTGCTCTGCAGTTTCGTGAAGTAGAAGAAGTGATTCTGATAGAAGATCAATCTCCGGACAATGCGCTGATGATATGCAGGGAACTTAGCCTGAAATATGATAGGGTCAAGCTATTCCAGCATCCGGATCAAGGCAATCATGGTGCCGGATCCAGCAGAAATCTCGGAATTGAAAAATCCTCTAGTGATTTCATTGCGTTTCTTGATGCTGATGATTACTTTCTTCCCAACAGATTTGATGCAGAAAGAGTGCTTTTTAAAGATCCTAGAATCGAAGGCGTTTTTAATGCAATCGGAACAGAATTCCTGACTGAAAAAGGCGAAGAAGACTTTTTATCAAATATCAATGACGAATATTTATTGACGGTAAATTATCCGGCGGAAGGACAAGAAGTTTTTAAAGGATTATTAGGTCAGACTCCCAAAAAATTTGGCACTTTTTTTACTTTGGATGCTCTGACTGTAAGAAAATCAGCTCTTGAAAAAAACAAACTGAAATTTAACGAGGAATTGCGTGTCCATCAGGACTCGGATCTGATTATTAAATTGGCCCATCATTGCCACTTAAAATCAGGGATTATAGATCAACCTGTGGCTATAAGAGGCATACATGATGATAATAGGATTACAAAAATCATCAAATATACTCCTCAGTATAATCAAAGGCAATCTCTTTTCTGGAATTCTTTATACCAATGGTCCAGGAAAAATAGGATAGATCCGGATGCCAAACGACATATTTTTCTGCAAAAAAAAGCTTTTGAACTTTCTTTAAAAGAAGGTCCGGCCAAAGCAACAGCTCTATTTGCGGCAATTGTTAAAGATCCGAGAATTCTGAAAACAAAATATCGCTTTACTTATTTAAAGCAATGAAAATCAATACAATAAAATCCAAACAGGCTATAAATATCAGAGAAATTAAGCCCATGGATTGTGTCACATTCCTTTTTTAACGATAAAAACGGTTATTGTCATTGAAGTTACAGAATTTTTTGTCTTATTTTGTAGTGAAAAGAAATTGAATAGGACCGAAAGTAGCCTATTATAAAAACACAAAAGTTATTTTAATTGTTCCAAAGATGAAGATGAAAATGAAAATTTCAGTTATCATTCCCGTCTACAATGCGGAGAATTTTGTTTCTCACGCGGTAGAATCAGCACTTCAGTTCGACGAAGTTTACGAAGTTATCCTGATAGAGGATCAATCTCCGGATAATGCCCTGCAGATCTGCAGGCAGCTCTCCGAAAACCATGAAAGAGTAAAATTATACCAGCATCCGGATAAAGGTAATCATGGATCGGGTCCAAGCAGAAATTTAGGAATGGAGAAAGCAACCGGTGATTTTTTAGCCTTCTTAGATGCTGATGATTACTTTCTTCCTAACCGGTTTACTGCAGAAAAAGAACTTTTTAAAAATCCTGAGGTAGAAGGCGTCTATGGAGCTCTCGGTGTGCAGTATTACTCTGAAAAAGCTAAAGAGCAGTATTACCGTTTATTCGCGGACAGGCTAACCACGATCTATAAAAAACATCATCCAAAAGATATCTTTTTCGGACTGATTCATATGCGGGGAACTTTTGGGCTTTTCAGTATTGACACACTAACAGTGAGGAGAGAATCCTTAATGAAAAAGATGAAGATACTCTTTAAATCTCATTTGAGGCTTCATGAAGATACCGAGTTTCTGCTGCGTCTGTCCTACTATCTTGATCTTTATCCGGGCAGTATTGATAAGGCTGTTGCGATAAGAGGTGTACATGAGCATAACAGAATCACAAAAGTAGATACCCATATCATAAATCCGGCTATCTCAAGATCTTTGTTATGGAGTGAAATATACAACTGGGTACAGACGGAAGAACAGATTCCTGAAGAAGCTAAAATTCACGTCAAAAGAATGCATCGCAGTTTTGAAATAGCCAAAGCACCCAAATTAAAAAAATGGAAAATGGTGATCAAATTTTTGTTCATTGATTACAGAAGTATAAGGTCAGGGTTGTATAATATTAACTTCAAACATTCTTTAATTCCTTAGCATAAAAATACATTATTAACTATTTGAAACTAAATCAGCTATAAAGCTTGATAGAATACTATCTTTGTCGTAGAAAATTTTAATTAAAAAATGAAAATCTCAGTAATTATTCCCGTTTACAATGCTGAAGAATTTGTTTCTCAGGCCGTAGAATCTGCACTGCAATTTGATGAAGTGCATGAAGTGATTCTGGTAGAAGATAAATCTCCGGATAATGCACTTCAGGTATGCACTCAACTTGCCGAAAAGCATACAAGAGTGCGACTTTATCAGCATCCGGACAAAGGTAACCACGGCGCCGGACCCAGCAGAAATTTGGGAATAGAAAAATCTACCGGAGATTTCATTGCTTTTCTGGATGCAGATGATTATTTCCTTCCCAACCGCTTTGATGCAGAAAGGGAACTTTTCAAAAGACCCGAAGTGGAAGGCGTTTACGGAGCATTGGGGGTACATTATTATTCTGCAAAAGCTAAGGAGCAATACTATTCCTTATTTGAAGATAAGCTTACCACCGTTTATGAAAGACATAGTCCAAAAGATGTTTTTCTTGGACAGATTTATATGTTGGGAAGTTTCGGACTTTTCAGTATTGATGCTCTTACAATCCGCAAAGAATCACTACTACAAAAAATGGACATCTTATTCCGGACCAATTTAAGGCTACATCAGGATACCGAATTTCTTTTCCGTCTTTCTTTCTATCTTGATCTTTATCCCGGAATTCTTGATGAGGCTGTAGCGGTAAGAGGGGTTCATGAAAATAACCGAATTACTCTGGTAGATTCCAAAAAAATAAATCCTGCAAGTACCCGGATTCTTTTATGGAAGGAAATTGACCGCTGGGCTCATGATGAGAACAAAGTACCTGGTAACGTAAAACAACACATCAGCAGGATGTACCGGAGCTTTGAGATCGCTAACGCCCCGCTAACGAAGAAATGGGGTATGATTCTGAAATACCTGTTGACAGATTACAAGAGTATACGTTCCGGGCTTTATAATATTAATTTCAGAGATAATTTATTTTGATTTCCTTACATCAGCTTTTATAGAATCGGCTATTTTTGAAGTAAGAATTTTACTGGATTCTCTGTACATATGATTTCCATCCGTATACACAAAATCATCCGGGTGGTCAGAAAAATCATAAAACTTGATATTCTTTTTATGGGAGAGATCTCTCATTAATCCGTTAAATTCAGGAAATCTTCCGTTTTCAAGCGTAATAATATTCTTAGAAGCCGGTATGCGGACCAGGTACACCTTCCCTTTGGGTTGCAGATAGTCTATGATCTCTGTGAGTGCCTTCATCCGTTCCTGGGACAACGTATAATTCTCCAGCATAGCTCTGTAATACTCTGTTTTTTCAGCTGTTCTTGCTGCTACAGAATCTTTGTTCATATCAATTTGAACTTCCATCCAGCCGTCTTTATGCAGGAAAGTGTTTGATCTTCCCACTTCTTCCCTGTCGAGATAAATTCTAAACCAGCTTTTGTCTAAGTTTTTAATCAGATACTCGTAATTGGGAGACATATTGTAAAAATACATATTCTTAAACGGGGAATTCTCTTCAGGAAAATCCTCTGACTTCTTTACAATATTATTGAGTGACAGGTTCCATGGATTGACGGTCAGGATAAAAATTCCATTTTTAGTATCGGGATTCAGTTTTCTTTTTAAAGCTTTAAGATAAATCGGTCCGTAAGGAGATTGCACTATATTGAGCGAAAAATTGTCAAATGGGACTGAAAGTTTACGTTTCAAAACATCAGGTACAATCCCCTGAACACTTCTTGAATCCCCTAAAATAATATTCTTAGGCTTTTCAACGGCAAAATGCATATAATTATCGTCTGTATTGCCATCAGCATAAGACCCCAGCAATAGCAGAACTCCTGCTACTCCAATGATATAGAACGATATTTTAAATAAAAAATTTCTCATATTAAAACTGTTCGTAGATATAACTTCCGTTGGAAAACACTCCGTAATACATGATCAAGAAAATAAGAAAAACATATAAACCTCTTCTCGCCAAAGGGTTTAATCTTTTGACATCGAGCCCATGTTCCTGATCTTTATTCATCCAATCAATCAGAATCAGAATCCCAATTAATCCCAATATTTTAATCTTAATAAACTGAGGAACAGAAAAAAGTGAAATACTGAAAATCTTTCCATACATCCCTAAAGCAGCTTTCAGATCAGGCGCAGCAAAAAGAACCAGTGCAAAACATACCATTACCATTGTAAGTAATATATTCCCCAATTCTGTAAGGGTGGGAAAGTTGCCTGTTATTTTTTTCTTTTTATTTAGCTTATCTTTTACAATCAAAGGAATATAATAGAGACCGTGAAGCAGTCCAAACAATACAAATGTAAATCTCGGTCCATGCCAGGCCCCGATCAGTATAAAATTAAGAATAATCGCCGCGATAAGCCCTCTCTTTCCATAATCTCTGAACTGAATCACTAAAGGTGTAAAAACATATTCTGTCAGCCACGAAGTAAGCGATATATGCCACTTTCTCCAATATTCTGCAATATTCTGTGCAAAAAGGGGAAAAGCAAAGTTTTTGGTGATTTTAAAGCCCAGAAGCCGCGCAAATCCTACTGCCATATCAGAATATCCTGAAAAATCCGCATACAGCTCAAAAAGAAACAGAATAGCACCAAACGCCACTGTGCTGCCAGAGTGGGCTTCATAGTTTTGAAAAATTCCCTGGGTAATTGGCGTAATACTATTGGCTACTACCAGTTTTTTAAATGCTCCGTACAGGATCTGTCTTGCAGCATCAGCACCATCTTCTGCTTTAAAAATCCTTTCTTTTTTTAACTGGGGGAGCAAAAGTCCCCCTTTATCAATAGGTCCGGAAGTCATACTCGGAAAGAACGCAATATAATTGAAAAGAGCCAAAGCATCTGTCTCAGGCTTTAGCTTATTATTTTTAATATCAAGAAAATAACTAACGATTCTAAAAGTATAAAAACTGATTCCCAGTGGTAAAATAATGCTAAGCGTGATCTTATTTTTAATATCAAAAAGGTCAGCAAAGGAATCAATAAAAAATCCAAAATATTTAAAATAAAACAGGGTTCCTATAGCAAGGACCAAACCTGTATTAAGATAAATTTTCTTTGTTTTCCCATGCGTCTCAGCAATTTTGGGTCCCAAATAATAGGTAATTGCAGAACTTCCAACCAGAAGAGCCAGAAATCTCCAGTCCCAAAATCCATAAAAAATATAGCTGGAAGCCAGCAGCAAAAAATTCTGCAACTTCAGATTCTTTTTGCATACGAACCAGTAAAGACCGAAAACGCCGGTAAAAAATAGAAAAAAAGCAATAGAGGTAAACTGCATTAATCTTTGTTTAAAATCTTATTAATAGTGGGATGCATCTACAAAAAGATGGTTTCCGTTAAAATGTTTTCCACCGTTGATGCAAAGTTCTATAATATGAGCCACATCTCCGCCTTCAAGTTTATCTTTCAACGGATACCCCGAAACAATCATTTCCTTCATCCTGTCATCCATATCCTTATGAAAATCTGTCGGGATAAAAGACGGAGAAACAGAATTACAGGTAATACCGAATTTCACATTTTCAATTGCCCAGCTTTTATTCATCTGAAGCAGATAAGCTTTATTGGAATTATATACCGATGTTCCTATCGCGGGAGCGACCATAGACGAAGAAAGAATATTGATAATTCTCCCCAGTTTTTTCTTCCGGAAAATATGAATCGATTGCTGTGTGATCTGAAGAGTAGGTAGTATATTGTTCTTAAAATCCTCAAGAATTTTTTCTGCTTCTGTCTTATGAAAATAGGTGCCTATAAAACTTCCGCTGTAATAATTATTAATCAGAATATCCGGGTCAAAATTTTCAATTTCAGCCAGAAAATCTGTCATTTGTTCTTCGGAAGTAAAATCGATATGAAATGCTTTTGCATTGGGAAACCTATTCTCTATTTCTTTTGCAGAGCTTTCTGAATGACAGTACGTAAATAATACTTCATACCCTTTTTCCAAAAGAAAAACATTGATTTCTTTACCTATTCCGGATGAACCTCCGGTCAAAACAACTTTTTTCACTAGAATTCTTTGATTTGTATTTTACCGGAAGCAACCGTTTTAAGGCTGGCATTAATGAACTTAAATGAAAATGTATTCACCTGCACAGCTTCCGATTGATCTGTGAGTATCGCTTCAAAATTTAACACATCATCCAGGTATACCGGATTCTTGAAATTAATGTTCTGCGAAAGAATCATTACATCTTCTGTAGGAAGCAGTTCGCCAACAAAATAAGAAAGGAAACCATTCAGAATATTGCCGTGCATTACCTTGGACTGAAATCCTTTATTCTTTGCAAATTCCTCATCGGTATGCAGAGAATTACGGTCATCAAAAACAGAGATAAAACCATTATAAATATGGTCATCTACTTTAAACTGATGCTTGAAAGCCTGGTTTTCCTGAAGTATCATTATTTGGAGAGTATACAGTCGATCATTTCTCCTACATTATTCCAGCTTTGGATTTCCGAGGATGTAAAACGTACTTTAAAAGCTTTTTCCACAGCTACAATCAGCTGAATGTGAGAAAGAGAATCCCATTCTTCTATATCTTCAGCAGTGGTTTCAAAACTTAATACAATGGCATCGTTATCCAGTTCATCATGGAAAATTCCTGTCAGTTTTGCTAAAATTTCATCTTTGTTCATAATGTTTTTAGATATGATTTTATTATTTATTGTTGATATATACTTGTTTAGATTGGTAACGGTCTATGTCAAGGACCCATTTCTCATTGTCTTCTGCAAATCCCAGTCTTTCATAATGGTCTTTTACCATCTGGTTTTTGGCTGTAGGAAGATATTCTCCGACAACATATTTGTAGCCATTTTTCTTCGCAGCTTCTACGATAGTATTCAGCGTAAAGTCCTCCATCCCTCTTTTCAGAACCCGGCAGCTCATCAGCCAGGTATCAATAAAAAGGGTCTCAGGAGTTTTCTTTTCAAGAATGATCACGCAAATCAGTCCGTTATCTCCATATTTATCCTCCAGCGTAAATGAAAAAGTGTAGTGTTCTTCAGAATGGATCAGACGGTCTATATCCTGCTCCGTATATCGTATAGTTCTCAAATTAAACTGATTGGAGCGCTGGGTTAGCTGGGAAACCCGGGGTTTTGAAAAGTTGTCAAAAGATTTTACATCAGAGATCATTCCCATACTTTTCAGAAAATCTTCCACATTTGTAAAGCTATCCAGATCTACTGCACGCTGTGCCTCTACCTGGTACTGTTTTGTCCTTTCGGCGTCATTCTGAGAAAAACTTGCTGTTTCGAAAAGATTCAATCCATACAGATATTCCAGATATTCAGCCGGATCTTGCGGTAATTCGGGAACGTATACCTCAGGGAGATTTTCACGTACAATGTTTCTTTCAAAAGGATTGTCATCCAAAAACACCATAGAATCAAAACCAATATTGAGTATACTCTGTATTTTTCTGATATTATCGGCTTTGTTATCCCAATTCGCCACAAAAACTGCAATATCGTCTAGTTTAAGGACCATATCCGGATGTTTTTCAAAAGGCTCTTTGGCTTTATCCTCATCATTTTTGCTGCATACTGCAAGAATAACTCCTCTTCTCTGAAGTGCTTTGATCCAGTATTGAAATTCTGTGAATGCTTTTCCTATTCCCAGGCTTCCGATCTGGATTTTTTCAAGACCATCATCACCAATGATACCGCCCCAGGTTGTATTGTCAAGATCAAGGATCAGACATTTTTTAAACTTCCCTTCCAGAGAGGAAATAATGCCGGCTATGTGATGGGCAACAATGGGCAGTGCATCCAGTGAAAGCACCATTTCGGTATTGACATAAATGCTAGGTGAAAACATAAAGTCTCTTCCCCATTTATTTTGAATAGAATTCAGGTCTGCAATAAAGAAATTATCATGAGTAAAGGCAATCTGCGCAGACAAAAGATAATTAAGCTTATTCAACTGAAAAACGAAGGAAGATTCTACTTTATTGGCAAAATTTCCAAAAACCTGATTATTAATCGATGTAAAATTACAATAGATCACCCTGCTTTTGGTTCTGTTCTGTATATTTTGGTAAAGATCTTCGATAGAAGATATTTTATGCTCTGCAAAAGAAGGCTGTGTATCGTAGGATTTATAATATTGGCTTAATAGTTTATGAGAAGATTCAAAAATAATGGTGTAATCTGCATTAAACTCATAATATTCTGAGGTGGGATCCAGAATCTGTCTTGAAATCTGACCAAAATCTGCCTCGAAAATTTCAAACTCAAAACCTTCATTGATGGCGGTTCCTTTCAAAGCAATATTGAGAAACTGTGTAGCAGTATCACCTAATAGTGCAACTTTGATCTTCTTAAGCTGTGGAATATCTCTGCGGAGTTCCTTTTTCAATTCCGAAAAAGTTTTGTACATAAATTCTTTTATTTTATTAAAACCTTAATGTACCGTTCACCAATTCTGTCAGATCTCCATTATTCTTTTTAGAGGTCTTTGAACGACCTTTATTTGTAGTGCAGATATACTTAATATATGTTTTGGGAACGTTTTTCATTTTTTTCTGTTGTGTTTATTGATACAAAAATAAAGATTTTATCTGATATTTAGTTTTTTAAGATAATCTCTGAGCGGTTTTTCAACAAATTGATAAAACAGTAGGGAAGTAAGGATTAGAAAAATCAGGTAAATCCAGAATATGCTGTTGATATCTAGTGTATACTTCTGCCATTTCAGAAACTCTCTCAGGATATAAAGAATGGGAATATGGGTAATATATACCGCATAACTTGCTTCACCAAGATATTCCAGAGGCTTTAGTGAAAAAAGTTGGGTTACGACACCATTATTACGGGAAATTAAAATAATTAGCGGAATGAAAAGCAACGCCATGAGTCCATTGTGATAAAAAAGAGGAATGAAGATCAGGGCAAGCATAATCGCTGTAAAGATCAAGACTACCGGAATATCATAATTTTTCTGTTTAAAATTATTTACAAAAAACAGTCCTGCAAGATTTCCCACCAGAAATTCGCTCACGTGCATCAGCGGAAAATAATATAAAAACTCATGACTTTCTGTATGCGGCCCTTTATAAGATGGTGAAGCTTCATAAAGATGGGAAAATACCTGGGTAATGACCCATAGAACAAGAGCTGCTACCCAGATGCTTTTATTTTTTTTGGAATAAAAATAATTATAGAGCAATGGAAAAATCATATAGAACAAAAACTCTACGGAAATAGACCATCCCGGAAAATTCAAGATCATAGCCTTTCCAGGAATCCAGCTTTGCAAACCAAAAAGATACAGAAATACTTTATCTGTACTGAAGTTGAAATATCTCGTCACAAGATAGAGTAACAGCCCCATAACATATAGCGGATAGATCCTTGCAAATCTGTTTTTATAGTAGTCAAAATAGGCGATTTTTTCTTTCTTATGATAAGCCACGATCATAATAAAACCCGAAAGAATGAAAAAATAACTAACTCCTACATTGGCTTTTAGAAATATACTTGAAATATAATCTGTCTTATAGACAAACATATCCTTATTAAAATGAGAAATTACGATGGCTATCGCTGCAAGAAATCGGGTAAAGGTAATCTGACTTATCTTCATTCATGAAAGCTGTTCAACAGCATTTATTTCATTTTGACTAAAGCAATCAAGGACTTTTAAATCACTTGTTATGCCCTTTTACTTCTCTATATCTTTTTGCAAAATATTTTTCAGAAAAGGCACTAATTTATTTGATAAAATTTTAGAACCTTTTTCATTCAAATGTCCATAATCCCATCTGTTTTCATAGAGGTAAAATTCAGGATATTCATCCGGATCTACAAGACTTATGACAGGAACACTGAATTTATCTTTATATACCTCAAGTTTTTTTGCTGCCGGTTCTGCCGGTCCCGGAATAAACATGATAAGCTGAATATTTCTTTTTTTACATTTTCCGGCAATTTCATTGATTTTTTCAACCAAGGCTCTATTTAAACCATGCTTTTCATGATCTGCATGATATCCCGCAAGCCTATCTTTAATGACCCTTTTTAATTGATTTTCTTTAGTTCTTGGAACAACACTGTATTCAAGCGGTGAAAAGCCCTGATCTTCATAAACAAAACGATTGTAATTTTCCTGAACAGCTTTTTCATCACTATTTTTATTAAAATGAAAAACATTGAGCACAAATGAAGCCCAAGCCAGAACAACCTGTTTGTAATTGTCATTATTCAGTTGAAACTGACTTGCAAAAATTGTATTTTCATAGTTAAAAGCACCAAAACTTCTTTCTGTTTTCAGGTTCAATCTGGTAATATTTATTTTATCCTGAAGTTCAAGAACAATATATTTCGGTTTAAAAGATGGATTTTCAAGGACATATTCCAGCGTTTGGAAATTCTCTAAATTGAAACTTGCATTTGCTCCTAAGTTGTATGATTTTAAACCTTCAACATTTGCATCAAGTAATTTACAGTCAATTTGATTATTAATTTTCGAGCTCCCTATAAAGTAAAGATTGTATTCGGGATGCTTTTTTAAATATTCCATTTTTGCACTTAAAAATGGATAAGAATAATTACTGTTGGGACTTATCGCAAGCTTGATTAAGCCAATAATAAACATTATGGCTATAAATAAAGATAATATGGAAAGAAATCTTTTCATTTAAAACTGAAAATATATAAATTCATTACTCCCGAAATTAGCATAATTCAATACAAGGTAAGCTACTACAATGTAAATAACTGCCTTCATAATTGGCTTTTTCTCTTGGATTTTCAGGCCATAGTCTTGTGTTCTGTTTGCCCATTCCATTCCAAGCATAAACAAAATGAGACCAAATAAAACCGGGTTAAAAGAAGTGGGAAATGAAAATAAACTCTGACTGAAAATTCCTTTTATATACCCAATGGCATCAGAAACACTTGCTGCGCGAAAAAAAATCCAGGCAAAACAGGTCAACGCAAAAGTCATCAGAATGTTAAAAACCTCCCTGAATGAGGGAATAATTTTTCCCATTGCCACCACTTCCAGGTTATGTCTGTTTTTTTCAGCAATTAATAATGGAAGAAAAAACAGAGCGTTTAGTCCACCCCAGATAATAAAAGTCCAGTTGGCACCATGCCAGAAACCGCTTACCAGAAAGATGATAAAAGTATTTCTGATTTTCATCCACAATCCTCCTTTACTCCCTCCTAAAGGTATATAAAGATAGTCTCTGAACCATGAAGAAAGCGAAATATGCCATCTTCTCCAGAACTCTGCAATGTCTCTGGAAAAATAGGGGTATGAAAAGTTTTTTAATAATTCGATACCAAATAATCTGGACGTTCCCAGTGCAATGTCAGAATATCCCGAGAAATCGCCATAAATCTGGAAAGCGAAAAGAATGGCTCCTACAACTAAATTACTGGCACTTTCCGTATGGTAATTATTGAATATTTCATTGACAATGGGTGCGCAATTATCAGCAATGACCATTTTCTTAAAGAAGCCCCAAAGAATCTGTGCTACCCCATCTTTTGCTTTTTCATAATCAAAAGATCTTTTTCGCTGAATCTGTGGAAGAAGATGGGTTGCTCTTTCAATAGGTCCTGCTACCAATAACGGGAAATAGCTTACAAAAACAGCATAATCCACATAATTTCTTTCTGCCGGAATCCTTTTTTTGTAAACATCTATAACGTATGATAAGCCATGGAAAGTATAGAATGAGATACCAACGGGTAAAATCACTTTTAAAATCCACATATTGACCCCAAAACCAAATGTTTTTAATAATTCAGCAAAGTTTTCAATGAAAAAATTATAGTATTTAAAGAATCCTAAGAAACCCAGATTGATCGTAATACTTAAGACAAGCCAGAATGTGGCCTGCTTTTTTGTCTTACTGTTTTCTATTTGAATACCTGAAAAATAATCCAGCAGGATAGAAAACACAAGAAGAAACAGAAAACGCCAATCCCAACAGCCATAGAAATAGAAACTGGCCGCTAATAAAAGCATATTCTGGAATTTATAATTTTTATTACATACACACCAGTACAGAATAAAAATTACAGGCAGAAAAATGAGAAAAGCAATAGAATTAAAGAGCATAAAGTTTTCTTTAATGTAGTAAGTATAAAATTACTTTATGAAAACTCCAATATATTTCCCTTCATACTCTACTACTGTGGTATCTATATTATTTTTTTCACAAAAATCCTGATAAGCAGAATTATCACCAATGTCGTCACTGATAAAAACCCCACCTTTTTTGAGGTGTCTATATAAAGCTTCATAAGCCCACATCCTGCCGTTATAGCTTTTATCTGAGTCATAATGAAGAACATCAAAAACAGAATTTTCAGCAAAAATTTTGGGAAGTGATTCTTTGTCTGCAAAACGGAATAATTTCCAGCTTCTTTTAAGGTTATCCGGCACCACATACCCCACATACTGATCACCGTCCTGCGCCAAATAGGGCATATCCGAACTGTACAGTATCCCGTTTCTTTTCACCAAAGACAGAAGGGAGGCCAATGATGACCATCCGTAGGCCACCCCTGTTTCTACGACATTCTTTGCTTGGGTAAATTCACATGCATAGTAAATCAGCTCCAAAGCTCCCGGACCACCCATTTTTACCGGACAATCTTGCTCCCTCTGTGCAGCTGTCTTTAAAACATCTGCATAACCGTTCCTAAACTCACTTATATCAAGACCAAACAACCTAGATACCGCTTCCGTTTGGGAAACGGATCTTTCTGAAGCCCAGGAATTCGTTTTATCCTTTCCTTTAAAGGCATTGCCTCTGTTGACTGTATTTTTTATGATTTTCCGGCCAAGTTCCGGATAAAGATCGGGTCTTTTCAAATACCCTAGAAATGTTTTGAGAACTCTATTTATTTCACTCACTGTGTTAAAGTTTAATCCACAAAAATAAATATTTTTCTGTAATGTTTAATTTTTATATTTGTAAAAAATTTATTAATTCAAAAAACACTTATATGTCCAATGAAGTTTTCCATCCTGATAGCTAATTATAATAATGGTAAATTTTTCAAAACCTGCTATGATTCCATTATTGCACAAACTTATGACAATTGGGAAGCTATCATCCTTGACGACTGCTCTACAGACAATTCTTTAGAAGTCATAAAAGGAATAGTTGGAAACGACCCTCGCTTCAAAATATACGAAAACACAAAAAACAGTGGTGTAGGAGTTACAAAAAACAAACTCATTGAGCTTGGAGAAGGTAACATCTGTGGTTTTGTAGATCCTGATGATGCCATTTCTCCCAATGCGTTGCTTTCAAGCATTACCATTTTCAAGAAAAACAGTAGTGTAGTACTTACCTACTCAAAATTTGTAAAGTGTGACGAAAACCTTGTTCCGATAGAGATTCCTAAACTTACAATGAGTGTTCCCAATAATGATCCGTACTTTTTTAATTGTCCTGTTCATATTGTTCATTTCGTAAGTTTCAGAAAAGATGTTTATAACCAGACTGAAAAGATGGATACCGTCATGAGAATTGCTGAAGATCAGGATCTGTATTTAAAAATGTATGAAAAAGGAAAAGTTCAGTTTATCAATGAGGCTCACTATCTTTACAGAACACATTCAGGAGGAATTTCCCAAAATGAAAACAGACCCAAATCCCGTGAGTATTTTGCAAAGGTAATTTTCAATGCCATGAAACGCAGAAATCTAAAGACTATAAACGGTAAAGCTGTCCCAAACGAGTACAGTAACTCTACCGAAATTTATAGTTTACTAGAATATCAAAGTTCAATTGTTTTTAGGATTAAGAAAAAATTAAAAATATTTGTACAACAAGTATTTAGTTAATCATGAAAAAAAATAAAATTAATGTACTTTTCAGACACCGCTCTATGGAAATGGGAGGGGTAGAAAAAGTGGTTCTCAGTATTCTCCATAATCTTGATCCTGAAAAATTTGATATCACAGTCTGCCTGAATCTGAATCAGGGAGAACTTAGAAATGAATTTCCGGCCCATGTAAAAAAGGTCTACTTTACAGAGGGGAAGGAAGATTTCTCTAAAAACCCTCTTATTCATAAACTGCAGTTGGTCCGCAGAAGGCTGATGCTTGCCCGTATTTTGAAAAACCATAAAGTATCAGACCGCATTTTAGGAAATAAAAAATTTGATATCGAGATTGCTCCTACCTATTCAGCATTTTCATCGGTCATCAATTCAAGCAACAAAGCGTCTAAAAAAATTGGATGGTTCCATTCTGAGATCAACGTACTCTCTCTGCAACCCCTGGTTGCTGATATCCTTAAAAACTTTCCGGAATTCGACCATATAATCTATTGTTCACAAAAAATCAAAGATCTGATGCACGAGCATTATCCTGATCTGAAATACCCCCAGGAAAGTGTGGTAATCAATGCCATCCCTATCGATGAAATAAAACAAAAAGCAGCAGAAAAGATAGAAGCTCTTCCTGAAGGCCCCGTTTTTGTTTCCGTCGGGAGACTGCACAGCAGAAAAGGGTATCACAAACTTATTGATGCTCACAAGAGGTTAATAGATGAAGGTTTTCATCATAGTATTGTGGTCGTAGGAAGTGGCGAAGAAATGAAGAATCTTACGGATCAGATCTCTAAACATAGTGTTCAGGAAACATTTATTTTATTAGGAAACAGAATGAATCCCTATCCCTATGTAAAAAATGCAGATTACTTCATTTTACCTTCCGAATCGGAGGCATGGCCCCTGGTAATTGCGGAAGCACTGATCCTTCAAAAACCCATTATCGCAACCAATACCGGAGATGTAGGAGTGATGATTAAAGATCAGGAAACCGGATACCTCATCAATTATGAAACTGATGAAATGTATTCTGCTATGAAAAAATTTCTAACAGATCCTGAACTTCTTTCTAAAATCAGAAAAAATCTGGAAAACATAGAGGACCAGTTTGATAATCAAAAAATATTTGATACGGTGGAAAGTATTCTTGAGGATCTTTATCAAAAGAATTAATGGGCGGAATATCCTCCGTCTACAACAAGATTAGATCCTGTAATCCATTTTGAAGCTTCTGAAAGTAAGAAGATACATGCATTGGCCACATCTTCAGGTTGTCCTATTCCCAATGGATGTTTTTTAAGAATTTCTCCAGCAGCATCTTCACCAATATTTTCAAACATTTTTTCCAATATCGGCGTATATACCATTGCTGGACTTACGCTGTTGACCCTTATTCCACTTCGTGACAGCTCCATCGCAAGAGAACGTGCTCCTGAAACTACCGCCCCCTTACTTGCCGAATAAGCTGCCTTTCCAATCTCTCCTACCATTCCTGCTACTGAAGAAATGAAGACAAAACTAGACGTTTCGTTTTTATATTTTTTCAGGGACAGGATTTTAGCAATTTCAAAACCGGAAATAACGTTAACGGCGAAAATATCTGTATAAATCTGAGCGGTGTGCTTCTTTAACGGAAGTGTTTTTTCTATTCCTGCACAGTGGATAAATCCTGAAATCTTACCTAAGATTGATACTTTATCAGCGATCAGCTCTTCAAGGTTTTCAGCATTCGTAATATCTGCAATAATGGTTTCTGTTCTGGTACCCGGAGTCAGCATCGATACTGTTTTCTGCAGTTCTTCTTCATTTCTTGCTATAAGTATAAGATGGGCACCACTCCTGCTGCATTCTACAGAACAGCTTCTTCCAATACCGGAAGAAGCGCCTGTAATAAGAATTATTCTATCTTTTAAAGAAAACTGATTCATTAATCTTCAAAATTTTCTTTACCGATAATATTCATAAGATCAGAAACAGTTTCTATATCCTTAAAATGCTTTGTATCAATTTTCTTATCGAAATTTTCATCAACAAATGCAATCACGGAAAGCAGACTGATAGAATCATAACTTTCCAGTTGCTTCAAGTTCGTTTCAAGTGTAAGTGTTTCGTCTTCTTCTAATTCTTCCTGTAATTTCTCTAAAAAAACGGATGTCTTCATATTCTTTATTTTAATATTTATGTTATTCTTTAAATTTCAAGTATCGTTGCTCCCCACGAATATCCTACTCCAAAACCGGCAATCAATATACGGTCTCCTTCTTTAAGTATTGCTTTATCCATCATATTTTTCAGGGCAATCGGAATCGTTGCTGATACGGTATTGCCTGTATATTCCATATCAATATAAAATTTTTCTGACGGTATTTTAGTTTTTTTTCTTAGGTAATTCAACATAAAAGAATTAGCCTGGTGAAAAACAAAATAATCAATATCCTCCATCGTGAGGCCGTTTGTTTCTAAAGTTTCTTTTACCAATCCCGGAACATTGTCAATTGTAAAATTAAAAATCTCAGGTCCGTTCATGTAAAGATTTTCCGGTTCAAAATCATTTTCAGGATTCAGTTCAAAATCTGTTTTAAAAGCTCCTTTTTTTACAATAAGATTTTCAGCACCACTTCCGTCTGTTCCAAGACAGAACTGGTAATCTTTGCTATTTGCACACTTCTCTACAATTACGGATGCTGATGCATCACCAAATATACTTCGGTTTGCCTTATCCTTAGGATTGATATGCTTTGTATAAGTTTCTGATGTAATCAGTAAAATACTTTTTGCAATACCGGCAGCAATTAATCCTTTAGCAAAAGCCAGTCCATAAACAAATCCGGAACAGCCCAAGTTAAAATCTATAGCTCCAATATTTCTCCGAAGTTCCAGCCTATCCTGGAGTATACAGGCAGTCGTTGGTAGAAAATAGTCAGGACTTTGGGTACAGAAAAGGATAAAATCTACTTTATTTCTGTCATAATTCTCAAAAAGTTTTTCTGAAGACTTTACTGCAAGCTCAAGTACAGTCTCGCTGTCTGAGGAAATGTGGCGCTGCCTGATACCCACCTTATCATGGATTCTATCTGAACTCCACTCAGGGAATTCTTTCTCAAGATCCTCATTAGTAAGAACCTGCTGAGGCAAATAATATTCTATTTTGGAAACTTTTATCATATAAATTCTTTTTCTTTGCAAAAGTAAACAACAAATTTACAATAATGATCTTCATATTCAGAATCGTATTGAAAATATATTCCGTCTGTCACGGCTTTATCAATAAGGCCAACCTTGAAGTTGCTAAATATCATGGTATGAAAGTCGGAAGAAATTTCAATATGCCGGACAAAATTTATTTTGGGACTGAACCTTATCTCATTGAAATAGGTAATGATGTAAATATCGCTGCAGGGGTAAGATTTGTAAATCATGGAGGTACGACTACTCTTCTGAGAAAACTTCCGGGCTATGAGGATGCCAGAATTCTTGGAAGAATTAAAATCGGGAATAACAGTACAATCGGTATTAATTGCGTGATCACTCATGATGTACAGATC
The DNA here is from genome assembly GCF_003815695.1 of Chryseobacterium carnipullorum. Lineage (NCBI taxonomy): Bacteria > Pseudomonadati > Bacteroidota > Flavobacteriia > Flavobacteriales > Weeksellaceae > Chryseobacterium > Chryseobacterium carnipullorum. The sequence goes on from NZ_CP033920.1 coordinate 970,356, forward strand.
GGCAACAATTGCATTTTGGGGGCCAATTCAGTTTTATCACAGTCTATGCCTGACAACACCGTTTTCATTGGCAATCCGGCTCAGTTCCTTTGCACAATAGAAGATTACGGCGACATTGTTTTGAAGAGCAGTCCTGTATATCCAAGAGAACTGGAAAAAGACCGAAAAAAATTAGATGAATATATTAAGGCTAACCTCCCCTATAAATTTAAAAAAGCCAGAAGAATAAGATAAAAACACAAAAAACATAATGAACCGAAAAAAAATTCTATTTGTATATTATCAAAATATACAAATTGGCGGGGTGGCTAAAGTACTCACAAATTTGACTTCAGAACTGGTTGAAAATGGATATGATGTGGATATTCTTTTCTTAATGGACACCCATCCGGATTTTTATCCTGTCAATACAAAAATCACCAAGTATTATATAGATTCTTTTGCAAATAAATACTCAAAATTTGCCACTCATATTAATAAGAAATACAAATTCATTCCTAAAATATATAATATTCATTCCTATTTCTATGATTTAGGATCGTATGTTGTTTTAAAAGAATGGATTAGAGAACATCATCATCATTATGATACCATTGTTTCTTGCTGGTACAAACTTTCTACAATGCTTTCCGGTGAAAAGAATATCAGTCAAAAAACTATCGCCTGGGAACACTCTTCCTTTCGTGTTGGAGGTGTACTATATGATAAATTATTTAGAAAGAACTATAAAAAGCTTAAGAGCATTATCTGTATCAATAAACCTTCTGTAGCATATTACGAAAAACTTAATAAGACTTTTTTTATTCCGAATATGATTGATGAAATTTTTGAGGAGCAAAAGTCTATTACAATCGACCAAAAAGAGAACATTATAAGTTTTGTAGGCAGATTAGATAAAACAAAAAATGTCATTGAACTGGTAAAAATATTTCATGACACCCAGAAAACGTCAGATTGGAAATTACAAATTATCGGAGACGGGCCTGAAAGACAAAACATTACGCAGTATATTAAAGATAATAATTTAGAAAATACTATTTTTCTATTGGGAATAAAGAACCCCTATGAAATATCTCAACTCTTAGGAAAATCTAAAATATTTGCATTCACTTCCCTAAGCGAAGCATTTGGTTTAGCACTGGTTGAGGCCATGTTTTGCAGCAATGCTATTGTTTCCTATGACTGCGAATTTGGTCCCGCTGATATCATTAACGAAAAGAATGGATTTCTGATACCTTTGCATAACCAACAACTCTTTGCTGAAAAACTTGAACTCCTTATCAATAATGATCAATTATTAGACAGTCTTATACAGTCTTCATATGCTGAATCCAATACATGGAAGAAAGAAAAAATAATACAGCAATGGGAAAAAATCCTTTAGAAAAAAGCATCCATATATCTATTATCGTTCCTGTATATAATTCTGCTGATTTTTTACATCAGTGTGTCGATTCCATTTTAAGGCAGACTTACAGAGAGTTTGAATTGCTTTTAATCAATGACGGCTCCAGTGATGATTCTTTAAAAATAATGAATTCTTTTGCTGAACAGGACTCAAGAATTCAGGTCATTGATAAAGTTAAGAATAGCGGGGTGAGCGATACAAGAAATATTGGAATTTCCCTTGCTAAAGGAAAGACGATCTGTTTCATTGATTCTGATGATTGGGTTGAAAAAAACTATCTTCAGGTTTTTATTGACAATTATGTATCATCTGACATTTTACTCCTTCAGAATGTTATTCGGGATAAGCCCAGAAACTTACATTATAAAACCTATAACCTACAAAACGACTTTACAGAATTATTTCTCAGGAATAATTTATTATATTTCGGAGGTCCGTGTGGAAAATTTTTTGAAAGAGAAATAATAACAAAAAACAATATCACTTTTAACAGCGAAGTGAGCTATGGGGAAGATTTGATATTTTTCCTGGAATATATCAAACAAATTCAGGCTATAAACATTATCAATGCAGCGCTCTATCATTATGAATTTACAGAGAATTCTCTAAGCAGAACAAAACATTCTTTTGATTCTTTATTCATATTACACTCTGCCATAGCGGATTTTATTTTTTTCCATCATCAACAAACAGGAAAAAAAATAAAAAAATATATTTATCAGGTTGATTGGGACATAATTGAAGCCTGCATAGATCAAGGCATTATAGGAAAAAAACTCAATAAGGAAGATTCATATATCTGCATGAATAAGATAAAAGCAACTATTGATAAAAATCACTTTCTATACTCCGGCTATTACCGGAAAGTTTTATTTTTGTTACTTAAAACCAAACAGTATCAATTGCTGCTACAATTAAAAAAAAGACTAAATAAATAATATCTATTATTTTGAAAAAAAAAATATTGATCCGAATTGGTTCCCTACGCCATGGTGGTGCTGAAAAAGTTCTTATCAACTTTCTCAAAAATCTTCCTGAGGACAAATATGAAGTAGACCTGCTGATCAACCTTTATACAGGAATGTATATTAAGGAAGTCCCATCATGGGTCAATCTGCACTACCTGATTAAAGGGGAAATGATCACAACCAACAAGCCTCACGAAATTCCGGTGAAAGCATTCAGAGTGCTTTATCAGAAAATGTTTCTGCTATTTCCCTCTCTACTTTATAAATTTGTACTTCAAAATAAAAAATATGATGTAGAAATAGCAGCTATTCATGGGATGTACCGGGAGTTGCTTTCTAGTCCGCAAAAGGATTCAAAAAAAATCATCTGGATACAGAATGACATTTTTAATCTGAAAGAATATACTCCGGATGTGATCAGACAGCTTTTCAAATTCGACCGAATTTTGGTTATTTCCAACAAACTGAAAGAAGAAATGCAGAAGGTGGCCCGGAATGATAAAGAAAAGAAAGCGGTTATTAAAATCTTTAACCCCATTGACAAAACAGATACACTAAATAAGGCAAATACTGCCATCGATGATTATCCTTTTTCCAATGAAATCCCAACTTTCATAACCATTGGAACGGTTTATCCACAGAAAGGCTATGACAGGCTTCTGGATGTCCATAAAAAACTGATGGATGAGGGATTAAAACATCAGATCATCATTATTGGAGATGGTTTCGATTACGAAAATATTCAGACAAAACTTAATCATTTAGGGCTTCAGGAAACGGTAAAAATGTTAGGTTTCAGAAGCAATCCTTATCCTTACCTGAAAAAAGCTGATTTTTATGTGATGTCTTCGAGACATGAAGGCTTCCCTACTATTATTGCAGAAGCATTAATTTTGAATAAGCCTGTTGTATCGACAGATGTTTCCGGAATAAAAGATCTACTTCAGGAAGGAAAATTAGGAATTATTACTCCCAACTCAGAGGACGGGATCTATGAGGGAATGAAAAAATTCCTTACGGATCCGGACCTTGCAGGCCGTTACGAAAAAGAAATTGCGGCAGCTGATCTGCCTTTTGTTCTGCAGAAATCTGTAGCGAAACTTCAGGAAATTATTGACGAATTATAAATATTTTTAGAATGGGTTATACAGTGATACAAAAAGATTTTTACAGGGAAAGCGGAAAATGGCTCTCTTCATTTGAGATCTGGAAAAAGTGTATCAATCCGAACCTGCATTTTATTTATATTCTGAGAAAAGCTCAACAATATAGCGGCAAATCAGTTTTAGGAATATTCTGGAAACTGGTTCTCCGACATTATCAAATAAAATACGGCTACCAGATCTATCCTGAAACTGAAATTGGGGAAGGTTTTTACCTGGGGCACTGGGGAAGCCTGGTCATCAATCCTAAAGCTAAAATTGGGAAAAACTGTAACCTTGCTCAAGGCGTAACTATAGGTCAGCAAAATCGTGGAAAATTAAAGGGTTTTCCCACCATTGGTGATGAAGTATGGATTGGAGCAAACGCTGTCATCGTAGGCGGGATTACGATTGGAAACAATGTTTTAATTGCCCCTAATTCTTATGTTAATTTTGATGTTCCGACAAATTCTGTAGTCCTTGGAAATCCAGGAACAATTACCCCAACAGAAAGAGCGACAGAGGCATACATCAACAATAAAGTATAAAAGTTCTTTCTATAGATTTATATCTACAGAAGTTTTTTTTTCATAAAAAGTCAATTTTTCTATTGTGGGGGAAAATTATTTTATCCATTTTTGTTAAAGAAATTTTAAACACTAAAGTTTGTCTTAATTTAAATATTTCAAAAACACAACAAAAACTTATAAAAACACAACACATGAAAAAAAACTCACAGCTTCAACATGATGCATGTTTCTGTACTGCCTCATTTTTCATCAATGCAAAAACTTATCCGGTCAGGAATCTGGTTTAACGCACAGATATAGCTTAAAACTAAAAACAGCACTTATTTTATCTATTACAGAACGTTCAGTTGCTGATCAAGTTGGGATAAAAAAACCAAACATCATCACTAAAATTGTATTGATATGATTGACTGTTATTTCATTCGGGTTATCGTCTCTCCTATTTCGAAAAAAAACACTTTTAATTTTATACGTATGAAAAAAAAATCGACATTAAAGATTTTTGCTGCAGTCTTTTGCATTGCATCGTCTCATGCTTTTTCGGGAACTATTCTTGTCCCCAAGCTCCATGAGAGAATTACTGAGCCTGATCATAGAATACCCTTGCCTCCAAGCATTTATGATCTTGATCCACTTATCGCCATTTCACAGAATGTGAATGAAAAGGGATTAGTTACAATAAAAGGTAACTTTCAAAAGCCTAATACTGCTGGAGATGTAAAGGTAACCATCAAGTACAAAGATGCTCAAAATAACTGGGTATCTGTATGGTGCAAAACCTTTGCAGGCAATTATGATTACAACGAGGATCTTACCGCTAATTTCGAGCTTCCTGAATCAACTTCGAGTACTCACTCTGTAAAAGTTGAACTCAGTTCAGACGCAAGCATTACCAATTGGCAGTCCATCACATGGGAAAAAACAGTCAAGCACTATAAAAAGGCCAATTATACCTATGGAAACTGCGATTTAGATGAAAACCAGTATACTCTTCTCTTTACCCCTAAAAAAGACGGAACTGTTTTATATAACTCCAATGGATCTGTTTCGGGAGTTAAAGACAGGGTAACTTCTCAACATCTGACAAAAAAATTAGATAATATTGTTTTGTCTTTTCAGGGTAATGCAACATTGGATAATTCCAATACCAACTCACCTATTATTAATATCACCAATCCCAACAGTCTTTCCACGATCGCCAGTTCGCAGAAATTTATCTATCAGGATAGTGATACGAGTCCCTTTGAGTTTTCCTATCACGATCCGGTATATATGTTTGCCGGAAAATTCTCAAATGAAAGTTTTTTCATTAATTTCAGCAACTGGTTCCTACCTCCTGAAGAGGGTGGAGAACCCTGGGGCAGGGGTTATTTAGACTTTACAAATTCTAATGCTCTTCTTAACAGGTATTATAATCTCTACAATTACATCAATGAAAAGCTGGGGGATGTTTTTACCAATCAGCAACCCGTTGTCATTGTTATCAGTAAAGTCACCGGATTAAGAGTCTATAAAGGCAACGGACAATACATTTCTCTTACGGCTACAAGTAATTATAATACAACTAATGATTTTGGCTATCCTCCACTTAATAACAAACAAAGAGGGCCTGGTTCGGAAAACTTTTCGTTAAGCAATACTTCTCAGGCTTCATTGTATGGTGTTGGTGCTATTCGAAACAGAAAAGTCATCAATAGCTGGAACGGTCCATCAAGACCTTTGATCGATATAGAAACCGAAATCAATAAATTTATAAAATATGTAGGCCTTTTCGGAAACCCTACCACAGAAGACTGCCCAACTACCTGTTACACTATAAATCCGGGTGCGGAATCTGATCACGCAGACTGGACCAAAGCTCCCAACAGTTATATTTTTACAGGGAAAGATAACAACGGTAACAGCATTGACGGTTTATACATTCCTGTCAAGAAAGCCCATGCGATGTGGAAAAGCGGTGGGGAATTTATGAAAGATGACAATGAAAATTATACAGGTATTCCTGCCGGAACAGAAGCTGCAGGTTTATACTGGGAAGATGAAGCAGGTCTTATAAAATCCGTATCCCTTGAAGGCTCAGGAGAAAATGCGAGGATTAAAGTGATGATCAATAAATTACTTACCGGAAATGCATCAGTTTCCTACAAAGTAAATAATGAAATATATTGGACATGGCATGTTTGGGTAACCGATGATCCTACAAACGGAAGCGATTATCATCTTGGTTTCGAAAAAGATAAGGATGGACATCTTGTTACAGACTGGAAATGGATGGACAGAAACCTGGGAGCAACCAATGCAGGGTTTCTGGGAAATAACTGGCATAAATCTCAGGGACTACAGTACCAATGGGGAAGAAAAGATCCTTTTCCCGCCTTAGTATATAAAGACGGTACCATGTATGAAATTACCGGAGAAGTAGGAAAGATCAGAAATGAAGGAGCCGTTACCCTACCTGCCGGATCATCAAAAATGCCTGTGAAATTCAGAGGAAGTTTATATTCTGCTCAGGAAAACACAGGGTCCGACACTCCCAATGGAAATATCAGGTATTCTATAAAAAACCCGATCAATCTTATCATACCTCCCCTATATATTAGGAAAAAAGGCGAAACGGTCAATAATAATGATGAAGATATGTTTGTACAGAATGATAACAACTCATGGTACCTACAGCGCCGGACAACTTGGTTCTCTAAAAAGAAATATAAGGTTTTTGATACGTCAAATTCTTCATTAAATGTTTCATGGGACCTGTGGGGTGACACCCGTGGTGGTAAAGTGAGCAACAATAACTCCAGCGATACTCTTGTTGCTAAAGAAAGTATGCGTTATGCTCTGAAATCACCCTATGATCCATGCCCTTGCAACTGGAGAGTACCTTCCTACTATGCTACTATAGGTACTGCGAACAGCTCATCTCCATGGGGAAGAATGGGTGGATCAGGTGATGAAGACAGTTTTACTTCCAATCCGGCAACCTCAACAACCAGATTTAACGGAATTAAGATATATCCGGGAATAGGATTTGATTTCAAAGGAGTTTCCGGACGCGATTTAGGACTGATTCCTATTAACGGAAACTATGAATATTATCCTAACAACGTTACGATCAATGGTGTCGCAGCAGCTTCTGTTTCAGGGCTTGTAAAACCTAGCCTTTTATATCAGGATGGCTCGTCGGACGGATCTTTAGGATCTTCAACTTTTTCCAGCGGATCAGGAGCAGCACCATGGTATGGCCCAAGAGGTTTGTCCTATATCTCCGATCCCGCGAATATCAAAGAACCTCCTTACTTCGGATGGTATAGAATTGCCTCTACATCTCATGATGGAAATACGCACGAAACATCAGGAATACGATGTATTAAGGATCCTAACAATGCTTATATGCCTGCTGTGTTCGCTACCGAATTCATCAGTACTCCATCGGAAGAGTATACTCTTGCGACTTTAAAAGAATGGACAAAAAAACCTAACAGTTATGTGGAATATACGAACAGTACTCTGAATGTAGCAGAAGCTGAAAAAGACCGTATTATTGAAATTCCTTTAAGTAAAGCCTATGCCATGCACAAGCTGCATCTGAGCACTACAGGAGATTTTCCATCAGGAAATATTAAATCTGCATCTGTAGTATGGACCACCAATGTCAATTTGATTCAGAACATAGAAATCATTGACGGAACAAAAGAAACTGCCAAATTAAAAGTTACTTTAAATCAAAACCAATCCGGTAACGGTGTTGTAGCTTTCCATTTGGGTGATTCAGGACAGTGGGCCAATGGCAAAATGCAGGATCCTGTTATCTGGAGCTGGCATATCTGGTCTCCGGAAACAGCAGTATCATCATTGGATTATGAAACGGAGACTTTATCTAACGGAGGTATCATGAATGTTGCGAACACTGCATTTATTAATCCTGTAAAAAGTATAGGCGCTCCACTGAAAACTACTTTCATGGACAGAGATTTAGGAGCATTAATGCGTTTTCCAGATGAGCCGGTAGCCGGAGCAAGTTATAACTATAGCTTTATTCCGCAGATCAGCAAAAGTGGAGGATTGCATTTCCAATGGGGAAGAAAAGACCCTCTTCCGGTTTTCTTTAATCCCGGGGGAAATTATAATTTTGTAACAGGAATTACTTTAACACAGTATGCAGGTATGGCCAGATATACCATTCGTGCACAAAATGGCGCTATCAATAATGGGATAATTCCTTATTCCGGAATTATAGACGACAATTCTTATAAGGCAAATTATTCCAAGGAATATAGTGTAGATTATTCTTTGGTTTTATCTTCTGCAGATTCTAAAAAGGATAAGATTAAAAAGATATTGCAGTATTCGGTTAATAATCCGCTGTATTACCTATACCAGAATCCTTCTACGGAAACCAATCAATTCAAGAAAGTGAGAGACTGGATTTCAGATGAAACCGGACAATTTACAGACAGATGGGGACATGGTTCAGTAAAATCACCTTTTGATCCTTGTCCTGAAGGATGGAGAGTTCCGGATACCTTTTCTGCCGCCGTATATTCTACAATGCCACAATTATCTAATTTTTACAATTATTGGTCATTCTCTCATGGAAATAATCCATGGTATTACAATGGATATCAAACTTCAACGAAGTATGGATTGGCACCAGCAGCGGTATACATGGCAAAAAGAGACGCCTATTCTCCTGCTAACCAGTTTTATCCGGGAAGTATCTCTTCAATCTCCTACTATCCTGCTACAAGATTTGGATTTGTATTTAATAACAGCAGATTCACAATAGGCAACTTTGCAAATAATGGAATAAGAGGTTTTCAGGGAGGAAAAGATCTTACATTAGTCACAGCTGACGGTACAAGCAGATTGAGATTTAATCAATCCGGAATATGGACCGCTTCTCCTTCTGATGTTTACTCAGGAGCGGGTATAGGAATGATTTTTGATATTGCATCTTCAGGAGAGTTTAACTTCCAGACAGGATATCCGCACTATCCGCAGGCAGCAATGTCATGTCGCTGTGCCAAAATTCAATATGACGGAAATGGCAATGAGATAGGAAGATATGATCCCAATGCTGTTGCTGTCCCTAAAGATGCATTAAAAAAAGCGTCTAAAACTTTTGCTAAAACAAAAATTGAAGAAATTGTTGCAAAAGATAAGTTTACAGTATTCCCGAATCCGGTGAAAAGTGTTCTTTACATAAAACCTAATGATGTCAAGGAATACTATTATCAGATTTACAACATGTCCGGACAACTGGTAAAATCGGGTAAGTTTGAAAATGAAAAAACTGATCTTTCTTCTTTAATATCTGGAGCATATCTGATGAGAATTAACAACTCTGAAGTGCTTGTAAAAATTATTAAAGAATAGTATTTTAAGTAATATGAAACTTGAACCGCCTCAGTTTTGAGGCGGTTTTTTGATGAATTAAGAATATTTTAATCTTCAATTTTAATTTTTTCATTTATAGTTTGTAATTTTATATAGGCATTTTGAGTTTGGATTATTATTTTTTAATGGGAATTCATCCGGAAACTGCAAGTATCAGTCATTTTGAATATGATTTTAAGCATATTTTAATATTAAATATTGTTAAAACTGATTGGCTTTTCAGCAAAAACTATATTTTTGCATAGTTATCGATTTAATCTATTGAATTTGAAAATAATTTAAACGAAATAAATAATTATAAACCAATTAAAATTATGTCACAATCGTACGAAGTTATTTTCGAAAACAACAGAAAGTGGGTAGAGTCTAAAATCTCACAAGATCCTGAATTCTTCCATGAGCTTGCAAAAACTCAAAATCCTGATTATTTGTACATTGGATGTTCAGATAGCAGGGCTACAGCGGAAGAGATCATGGGAGCAAAACCTGGAGAAGTTTTTGTCCACAGAAATATTGCTAATGTCGTTAATACTTTAGACATGAGTTCCACAGCGGTCATTCAATATGCTGTAGAACATCTAAAAGTAAAACACATTATCGTATGCGGACATTATAACTGTGGCGGTGTAAAAGCAGCGATGACTCCTCAGGACCTGGGATTATTAAATCCTTGGTTGAGAAACATCCGGGATGTTTACAGATTGCACCAGGCTGAATTAGATTCTATCGAAGATGAAGGAAAACGTTATGATAAACTTGTGGAACTTAATGTTCAGGAGCAATGCATCAACGTGATCAAAATGGCTTGCGTACAGGAAAGATACATCATTGATGAGCATCCTGTTGTACACGGCTGGGTATTTGACCTTAGAACAGGTAAGATTATTGATTTGGAGATCGATTTTGAAAAAATTCTGAAAGACATCCAAAAGATCTACAACCTTACAAGTTCTGATTGGGTAATGAGCAGAAAAACAAAATAGTTTTTCTAAAATGAATGTAAGATGAAATTCTGGAGTATTATTGTATTGACCTTTTTCCTAAACTTCACAGCACTGCCAGGCATTGCTGCTGTTGCCGGCTGGGATCTTGTAAGGACCAATGTAATAATCAATGAAGAGGAACCTCATTCTCACCCATCATCTTTTATTGTTTACGAAAAGACCCTTCCTAAACCTTTAGACGTATTTGATTACGTAAAGTTTTCAGAACCTGATCTTCAGGGTGTGTCTTTTGAGCTGATAGATGATTCTTTTCATCTGTCTCCCCTACTCACCATATTTTCTCCGCCTCCGGAAGCTTAATTTTTAAGTATAGTTAGATTTTTTAATAGTATTCATATCAAAACTGATATCGGGTACGTGTGCTTTTAAATTAAATTTCCAATCTTTTATAATTGATTATCTAAGGATAGATCAGTCGGTTATAGTATTTTTCAAAACATTATGAAAAAAACATCATTCATAGGAGGAATCAAGGAGAATTTCCCTTCAGGACTCGTTGTATTCTTAGTAGCGCTTCCATTATGTCTGGGAATCGCTTTAGCATCCGGAGCTCCCCCTTTGTCCGGCATCATCTCCGGTATTGTAGGAGGATTAGTCGTAGGGTTTCTCAGTAATTCAAATATATCAGTTTCAGGTCCGGCTGCCGGACTTACCGCCATTGTTTTAACCGCTATTACAGATCTCGGAGCATTTGATCTTTTTCTTTGTGCCGGAATCATTGCGGGACTTATGCAGCTGATCTTAGGATTCGTCAGAGCAGGAAGTATATCCAATTATTTTCCTAATAATGTGATTGAGGGAATGCTTGCTGCCATCGGAATCATTATTATCTTAAAACAAATCCCTCACGCCATGGGATTCGACAAAGATTACGAAGGGCATGAATCTATTTTTGACAACGGACTCAATTTAGGATATTTCACGGAATTATTCGGAGCGATCCATACTGGAGCGATCCTGGTAACCCTGTTTTCAGTAGGTATCCTTATTGCATGGGATAGAATTACGGTTTTAAAAAGAATGAAAATGCTTCCCGGAGCATTGGTAGCAGTAGTGGCAGGAATACTTCTTAACGAATTATTCAAACTGTCCGGAAGCTCTTTGGCGATTGGTACACAACACCTCGTTTCGCTACCTGTTCCTAAGTCATTGGATGATTTCAAAAATCTTGTTACGATGCCTGATTTTAATGGATTCACCAACCCTAAGGTATGGATAGTCGGGGCCACCATTGCCATTGTAGCTTCTATAGAAACACTGCTTTGTATTGAAGCATCAGACCGATTAGATAAACAGAGAAGAATTACCGACACGAATCTTGAGCTTAAGGCGCAGGGAATCGGAAACCTGATCAGTTCATTTATAGGAGGGCTTCCTATGACTTCTGTAGTGGTAAGAAGTTCCGCCAATGCCAACTCAGGGGCCACATCAAAATCATCGGCCATGATCCACGGTCTGCTTTTACTGGTATGCGTGCTGACCATTCCCTTTATATTGAACCTTATACCGCTGGCTACACTAGCAGCAGTATTGATTCTTGTAGGGTACAAACTCGCAAAACCTGCCACGTTCAAGCATTTCTGGCATCTGGGTAAATTCCAGTTTATTCCGTTTGTCGCTACGGTAGTTGCTGTAGTAGCTACTGACCTTCTCAAAGGAGTGGGTATTGGTCTGGCTATTTCCGTATTTTATATCCTTCAGGGAAATATGAAACGGGCTTATTATCTTAGCAGAGAAAAACTGGATGATGCAGACGGGATTAATATTAAGCTTGCCGAGGAAGTTTCTTTCTTAAATAAGGCAGCAATAAAAAAGACTTTGAAAAATATCAAGTCCAATTCTACCGTGATCATTGATGCAAGAGGGACTTCATATATTGCGACGGATGTACTGGAAATGATCCAGGATTTCGCCAATATACGGGCAAAAGAAGAAGACATCAATGTGGAACTGTTAGGCTTCAAAACTTCATACAAAGACTATGAAACAAACGAAGATTCTCACATTCTGATCACACACAAAAGAGCAATGTAAGCTCATTCCAATAATTTTTTTAATTTTAAACAGAAATAAATCATATGAAAGCACATACACACGAAACTCAATCTACAATTACGCCTGAAAAAGCATTAGACTTTTTAAAAGATGGAAATCAGAGATTTGTAAATAATCTAAAAGCAAACAGAGACCTTTTAGGACAAGTGAATGCAACGCGGGAAGGACAATGGCCTTTTGCCGTAGTTCTAAGCTGTATCGACAGCCGTACTTCTGCAGAACTTATCTTTGATCAGGGATTGGGAGATATTTTCAGTATCAGAATTGCCGGTAATTTTGTAAATCAGGACATTTTAGGCTCTATGGAATTTGGTTGTAACGTGGCAGGGTCCAAACTTGTAGTCGTTTTAGGACATACTAAGTGTGGTGCACTAAAAGGAGGCCTTGACGCGGCACAAATTCAGGAAATGGGAATGGATAATCTGAACCATCTGATTAATCATTTTGACCCAATTATCAATAACATTATCGAAGAAGGAGAAGAGCGTTCATCAAAAAACAGCTCACTTTTAGAAAGATTAAATCAGCAAAACGTAAAAAGTGCCATCGAAGACATCCGTGCACAAAGCTCAACACTTAAAAACCTTGAAGATGAAGGTAAAATTAAAATAGTTGGAGCCAACTATGATGTTGAAACCGGAGTAGTAACCTGGTTGTAAGAACTAAAATTTGCACATTTATAATAAACGGATATAAAAAATCAGATTGGAAATTGATTTTTAAAGCACAAAAGAAGACCACCAAAATATCGGTGGTCTTTATTTTTTGATAAATTTTCTGAACTTAATGACTGTACTCTAATGATAAAGGAAATTAAACAATCTATTCTATCTAGATCCAGAATAAGATAATCGTGAATTACTTTCCGTTGAATGCTGACATTGTATTGTTGATACCGGCAAAAACAAAAGACAGGCTGGCTTTCGAAAATTGATCAATTCGCTCACCAAGTTTTTCAGCCTCCTCTGTATTCCATGTTCCCAGCACATAATCTACCTGACGGCCTTCGGAAAAGTCTGCAGAGATTCCAAATCGAAGTCTTGCATAATTCTGGGTTTTCAGCATTTCATTGATGCTTTTCAGACCGTTGTGACCTGCATCGGAGCCTTTCATTTTCATTCTCAGAGTTCCGAACGGAAGGGCAAGATCATCTGTAATGATCAGTACATTCTCCAATGGGATATTCTCCTTCTGCATCCAGAACTTTACCGCATTTCCGGAAAGGTTCATATAGGTATCAGGCTTCAGGACGAAAACTTTTCTTCCCTTGTATTTCCCTTCTGCCATCCAGCCAAAATTGGTTGTATTAAATGAAGCTTCCAGTGTTTCCGCTATTTTCTCAGCTACTTTAAATCCTATATTGTGGCGTGTATTTTCGTATTCCGGACCTTTGTTTCCAAGGCCAACTATTAAATATTTCATTTAGAAATTTTTTGCAAAATTAAGCGATAAAAAATAAAAAAAACCCAATCTTACAAAGATTGGGCCTGTATATTTTAAAGATTCTTGTTAGAATGGCTTATAAATGTAGTTCACTCCAAATCCTTTCGTCATATACGTCTGAGGATCGTAGTTATAGTTTGTTGTTCTGCTTACAGGAGATGGAATTGGTGGTATCAGGTCTGTTACAGACAATTTCTTAGGATTATTCGGAGACAAGATATGGCTTTCTCTGTCATTGATCTCTGTAGATAGAAGTCTTGAAATTTTATAAACCCCAGGCAGCAGTGTAAACGGACTGATTTCAGTATCATAATTTACAAAATCATATGCCAATCTGGTGGTAGGTCTTCCAAATGCTCCACCAGCCATAGGTCCGTAATTTCTTACTACTCTGGATACGTTATCCCCTAAATAAGTATATCCTGTTTTAGAATAGCTGATAAACACAAACGGCGTTCCGGAGACATCAGGACCATTTTTCATAATGATAGAATCCAGTTTAGCGGTAGAAGCGTTATATTTCAGATTATAAAGTGCTTTTGTTTTTCTTAAAAGCGTCTGAGGTCCAGGATTTGTTGCAGGAGGAACAGGCGGCGGTCTTCTGAAAACAGAACGGTTTTCAGAAATTGTCTCTAACCTGTCGTTGGGTCCATAAGTAAATAACTGGCTGTAAGAAACACTGTCTTTATCGAGCTTTCCGTTTCCATCAAGATCCAGAAATCCATTGAAGGAAATTTGGCTCACTTTGTTGCCACTGTAAGCAATATCCGTAATTGAAGCACTGTCCGTGATTACTTTTGTTACCAAAAGGCCACTGTAGTGATATTCTGCTAATGTATCTTTATCTGTGATTTCTCTGTATAATGCTCTAGGACCATTTAATCCTCCTGTATTATTCAGATCCAGTAATGGATCTCCGTTTTCGTCCAACATGTCCTTGCAGGAATGTATTGAAGAAACCCCTGCTATTAATAAAATAAAGTAGAAAAGTCGTTTCATTTCCAGGTAATTGTTTATTTTTTGACAAATATAACTTTTTTTTGAACAAAAGTTATGTTTTTATTTATATTCTAATAAAACCGATAATCAATTGAGGCTTATAAGGTTCTGTATGCATATTTAAGCACCTGATCCTTATCGGAAACCGGATAGTTAAATGCATCATACACATAAGTCATTGGGGTATTCACTCCAGATGCAGGACTTGGAGGCATTACAAATACAGATGTAGGATTATTGGGAGAAATTCTGTAGAAATTTTCAGGACGGATCAAGCTCCAGGCTGTGAAAAATGTTTTCGGAAGCGTTGAGAACGGGTTAACCTTAGAATCATAATTCTGAAAGCTGTACACAGTTAACTTAGCGGTAGTCATATTAGGAGCACCTGTTCCGGTAAGAGTACCATTGGTGCATTCTGCTTTAAAAATATTATCTCCATTATAAGTAAAAGTGCTTTCAGTAAATAAGCTGTATGCGGTATTTCCTGATACTTTTCTTTTTTCCAGAATTTTAACAAGCTTTTTGCCTGTAGCATCATAGGTAAATGTATAATCACTTACAAATGAATCTATGGCGGCAGCCGCTGTAGCGGTACAAGTAGCACTGTATACATTCCCTTTGCTGTCTTCACTTACGCTGAAATCATAAGCCATACTGCCTGTTAAACTTCCAACAAATTTTATTTTTCCAATTTTATTATTGATATACGTCGCTGTACCTGTATAATAATTATTGGTCACTCCATCTCTTAACATTCCTTTCTGAAAAACAGTTCCATTGACTGTATATTCTTCCTGAACATTATTGTTTAATGTGATTTTTTCCAGGACTCTGGCTGGTGGAGGGGTTGTATTCCCGTTATTTCCGCCATTATTGGCGCTTGGTTCAAATTGATCTGATGAAGAATTGTCACATGAAACCAGAAGCCCGAAAACCACTCCGGTAATGACTTTAAAAAGATAGTTTTTTCCCATGAAAAAATATTTTAGTGAGTTTACAAATATAATTTATTTTTTTGATGAAAACATTCACTTATTCAACAAATCCACAACAATGTTTATCTTTTGATAAAAAAAACCTAAAAACATAATGCTTTTAGGTTTATAATGATGATCTATTGCTTAATTTAGTAAGGCTGAAGTACAGATGTTGTCAAAACAGACTGAGACATCTCATTATTCAGAAATTGCGTATTAACGGCAGTTCCTATTCCTAAAGTCCCCGAATTCAGGTTTCTTTTGGTACAGGCTACTGACACGTTGTAATTGTTCTTCGGAGTAAGATTCGTAAGGGTTGCATTAAGATTAAAGATTTTATAACTTCCTTCCGATCCTATTAAAACATCCGTTCTAACCGCTCTAAGATTGTTATCCACAAAAATCCCGCAGGCAAAACCTGAAGAAGCATTCGCATTCCCTGTTTTCTGGGCTGTCGTCTGAAAAGTAAAAACCACTTTATTGACAGCATTGGTAATAGAAAAAGTATCAACTGTTCCAGGAAGAACGGTCCAGGTATTGTTAATGGCCGTTCCCTCCGTGTAGGGAGTTGTAGCCCCATTAGGAGAGGAAAAAGTGGCACCGGTTTGATCCGAAACCGTATTCAGTGAAAACACAGACATACTACCCTGCCCATCAGCAATTTTTATACTCTTCCAGTCATTCGCATTCATTTCCGAATTGTTATGAAAAATAGTTCCGGCTGATCCGGCTGATCCTTTCAATAAATTCGTTCCTCCGGTCCTGATTTCTTTTCTTACGTTGATATCACCGTTTATATCCAGCATCGTACTAGGATTGGGAGTATTTACCCCCACCTGTGCATTGGCTACTACAGCAAACAGCAAAGATTTTATAATAATAATTTTTTTCATGCCTAGATTAGTTTATAATTGCATTAAACACCTGAGGAACCTCATATACATCTACCTTCAGAGAAGACTGAGCAATAAAGCTGTTAATGTTCGTTTCTGCATTGATTCCTATAGCCAGTACAACATCACTTGCAGTTCTGTAGGACCCAAGTCTTGAACAGGCAACGCTTACCGTATGCTGTCCTTTGGAAAGATTAGCGACTACTCCAATCTGATTATGGGTAATAAAAGTACTGCTTGCACTACTTGCTTTTAAGTTTCTCTGCCTTAGATTGACAAGCTTGTTATCCACAAAAATACCACATGCATAATCTATAGAAATATCCGGTGTTCCGTTGGCCGGCAGGTTAGCCTGCACTACGGTCTCAAACTGAAAATAAGTTTTGCTTTCTGTACTAAAAACGCTGATAGGCTGTGACAAACCAGCAATACTCTTAAATCCCGGAAGGCTGGAAATATCAGCCCCTTTAGTAAATGCCGTATTTTTAGCCGCAATACTGGACTGTTCCGTACTGGTAAATTTCACTCCGGTTCTGTCTGAAAAAGAGTTATTGAATATTAAATAGAATTTGTTAGGCTCATATTCAGGAATACGAAGTGATTTCCAGATTGGAGGATAACCTTCTCCCTGAGAAACAAGAATCTGGTCGTTATTTCCCTGAGAAAGACTGTTGTCTGTAGGGTTCAGAACAACGATTTTATTTCTTAAATTGATATCACCGTTGATATCAAGTTTTGCTTTTGGAGAATTGGTATTGATTCCCACTTGAGCAGAAAGAGACAGTCCTGCTATAAAAAACAGGATTGATATAATATTTTTCATCAATTAATTGCTTTTATAAGTTACATATTCAATAACATCGATCTTCATAATCGACTCCAGTGTAAATGCATTGGAAACCGTATTCGTATCCGACACATTACGTCCTACGGTAAACTGCGAATTTACATTTGATGCATTGATTTTTCGGCACGCTACTTCAAGCTTCTGGGTGCCAATTGGAACATTCTGCTCTGTATAGTTAAGGGTAAAAATATAATCCTGAATACCGGATTTCTCTGTATTGTTGTTTGAAACAACCTTATCCGGACGTACTGCTACCAATTTTCCGTTTCGGAAAACACCACAGGTAAAAGTAATAGATTCTGAAGTAGCAGCATCGGGAGCCTTCATTTCTATCCCTGTCTGAAACTGATAAGTAAGTCTGTTTTTTCCGTTTTTGATGATAAAACTGTTTTGCAATCCATCAATTTTCGACCACTTTCCCTTTGAGGTATCGGTAATATCATCACCTACACTATTTTTATAAACATCATCTGCCGCGACACCACTTGAAAGCGTCGTAATACCTGCCTGATCTGAAGAAAGGTACGAATTGATCAATTTGTACTGTCCTTCCTCCATAAAGGAAACATTCAATGATTTCCAGACAGCAGGCAAGCCTTCTCCCTGTGAAACCAAAACCTGGCCGTTCAACCCGGCACTTCCTGCCTGAGAAGATGTACCGCCTACTCTAAGTTCTTTTCTTAACGTGGTTTTCCCGTTGACATCGAGATTAGATTTGGGAGAAGCAGTCCCAATTCCCACTTGCGCATTAGCAGAAAGCGATAAAAGCCCGGCTGCGCAACAATAGATAATTCTTTTCATAATATGGGCTGCAAAGGTATGAATTAAAATCATAAAAAAAACTTTATGACCAGTTAAACTGGTAGAAATAAAGCAATTACGTTATAGAATTAATTGTACCAAAAAGTAGAATTATTACTACAAATCATTTCTTTTTTCATGTTTTGAGCAGAACAAACCCCGGTAAACCCAATAACAGCAATAGATACAGCGTTTTCTTTTCTCATTATATGGTGATTTTAAAGCCCTTTAAGATCTACATTATATCATCCGTTTTTTAGCATTTCTACTGAAAAAAATCATAAAAAAAGATCCGAAAACTTACATTTCCAGATCTTTTTTGTTTTTTATTAAAATTTTAAAGCACATTTTATTTAATGATGCCCGATAATGGTCTTCAACAGCATATTAACCTCATCCACATTTTTCACTTTTTCTTTTCTCATCATGAGTAGATTTCCTTCTTTTCCCACCTTCTCTTTAAGTTGTGCTTCCGCCGGATTTTGGGTTAAATAGCTGATGATATGCCTGAATCTATCCGTCTGATAAAACTTATCCTGAGGATTAGCCGGAAAATATCCTAAAAATACGCCATTCTTCATAACGATTTTTTCAAACCCGATGTCGGCAGCAAGCCATTTCAGCGCAACACTCTTTAACAAATTAACCGCTTCTTGAGGTAAAGCACCAAAACGATCAATCAGCTCCAATTCAAACTGATGGAGATCCTTCTCATTGTTGATCTCTGCAATTTTCTGATACAGGAGCAGCCTTTCTTCTGTATTGGAGATATAGAAATCCGGTAGCATCAGCTCAAGATCCGTATCAATATTTACATCTTTAACGGATTTGAAAAGTTTCTGCCTGTCCTCTTCATTATCAAATAAATTTTCGAAGTCCGCATCATCTTTAAGCTCTTCCAAAGCTTCCTGCATCATTTTCTGATACGTTTCAAAACCCATCTCATTAATAAAACCACTCTGTTCTGCTCCCAGAAGATCTCCGGCACCACGAATCTCCAAATCTTTCATGGCAATCTGAAATCCACTTCCAAGATCTGAAAACTGTTCAATCGCTTCCAGTCGTTTTCTGGCATCGGAAGTCATCATATCATAAGGAGGTGTAATCAGGTAACAGAATGCTTTTCTGTTGCTACGCCCTACTCTTCCTCTCATCTGGTGAAGATCCGCCATTCCGAATCGGTGCGCATCATTAATAAAGATGGTATTCGCATTGGGAACATCTACTCCACTTTCAACAATAGTAGTAGCCACAAGCACATCATACTTTCCTTCCATAAAATCAAGCACATTTTTTTCCAGTTGCTTGCCTTCCATCTGACCATGTCCTGTAATGACTCTTGCATCGGGGACCAGTCTCTGGATGAGCCCGGCAATATCTTTAAGGTTTTCTACCCTGTTGTTGATAAAATAAACCTGCCCGTCTCTCTGAAGCTCATAAGAAACAGCATCCCTGAGTATTTCTTCGCTAAATCCTGTCAACTGTGTATCAACAGGCTGTCTGTTTGGTGGTGGAGTTTTGATCACCGAAAGGTCTCTTGCCGCCATCAGCGAAAACTGAAGGGTTCTTGGGATCGGAGTAGCAGTTAATGTAAGAGTATCAACATTATTTTTTAAGGTTTTCAGCTTATCCTTTACGGAAACTCCGAATTTATGCTCTTCATCAATAATCAGCAATCCTAAATCTTTAAATTTAACTGAAGCGCTCACTAGCTGATGGGTTCCTATTATAATATCTACCTTTCCATTTTTAAGACCATCTAAAGCTTCTGCTTTCTGCTTGGCTGTTCTGAACCTGTTTACATAAGAAACATTCACCGGAAAATCTTTCAATCTTTCTTTGAAACTTCTGAAATGCTGGAAAGCAAGAATCGTTGTAGGAACCAGCACAGCTACCTGCTTTCCATCCGTTGCCGCTTTAAATGCTGCCCGGATAGCAACTTCTGTTTTACCAAACCCCACATCTCCGCAGACCAGCCTGTCCATCACCGTATCTGCTTCCATATCCCTTTTTACATCAATGGTTGCTTTTTCCTGATCCGGAGTGTCTTCATAAATAAAGCTCGCTTCCAGTTCATTCTGGAGATAAGAATCCGGAGTGAAAGAAAATCCTTTTGCTGTCTTTCTTTCAGCGTATAATTTTATAAGGTCAAAAGCTATTTGTTTTACTTTGGCTTTTGTTTTCTGCTTCAAAGATTTCCAGGCCGGTGACCCCAGCTTACTAAGGACAACTTCCTTACCGTCCGGCCCATTGAATTTTGAGATCTTATGAAGCGAATGAATACTTACATATAATAAGTCTCCATTTTTATAGGTTAGCTTAAAACATTCCTGGATCTTCCCATCATTATTAACTTTAACAAGTCCCATGAATTTTCCGATTCCATGATCAATGTGAGCAATGTAGTCTCCAATTTTCAAGGACATCAGATCTTTCAGGGTAAGCTGTTCAGATTTTGCAAAAGTATTTTTCGCTTTATACCGCTGGTAACGGTCAAAGATCTGATGATCTGTATAGACCAAAAGCTTCTGCCCGTTATCTACGAACCCCTCATGAAGTTCAGACCTGAAGCTTTTGAAAGGAAGTTCATGTTCCAGTTCTTCAAATATAGACTCCAGCCTTTCTCTCTGCTTTTCAGTTGAAAAAGAGATCCAGGTATCGAACCCTTCATTCTGCTTTTCTTCAAGATCTTCAATTAATAATTCAAAATTCTTATGAAAAGAAGGTTGTGGAAGCTGTTCTACTTTTATTTCGGTGATTTCTTTGATTCCCTCAATAGGAGTACCCGCAAAATCAATGGTTTTAAACTTTTTAAAATCAAACAGGAATTCCTGGTCTGATATAAAAAGCTCCTGAGGTTTTCTGTGAGCAATATCCTTACTCAAAGTATCATATTTCTCCAGAGATTTCTCATAAAAAGTTCTGATCTTCTGCATTCCGACAGGACCGTTCCTTGAAATGATAAAGCTATCAACAGGCAATAGTTGCAGCAGTGAAACTCTGGTTCCAGTTACAGAAAAATTCATGTTGGAAACCAGCTGAAAATCTTTCACTTTATCCACGGAAAGCTGAGTTTCAATATCAAAAGTTTTAATACTTTCTACCTCATTTCCGAAGAATGTGAGACGGTATGGTTTTTCGTAAGAATACGAAAATACGTCTACAATTCCACCTCTGACAGAAAATTCTCCGGGTTCAGAAACAAAATCTGTCTGCTGAAAGCTATAATGAGTAAGCAACTCGTCTACAAAATCGAAATCAAGCTGATCCCCTACCTTTATATGGTGTGATATCGCCTTGAAATCTTCTTTCTTTAAGACCTTTTCAGATAACGCTCCCGCATAGGCAACGATAACTTTGGGAGACTTTCCGGAATTGATCTTATTTAAGACCTCTGTTCTAAGGACAAGATTGGCATTCTGCGTTTTTTCTACCTGATAAGGCTCCAGGTGTGTTGCAGGAAAGTACAGTACTTTATCCTTTCCCATCAGGTCTTCCATTTCTGTATTGGCATACAAAGCATCTTCTTTATCATCTACCAGATAAAGGATGGTTTTCTTCCGGGTCAAAAAAAGCTCGGCCACAAAAATAGAAACCGAAGAACCGGCACTTCCCTTTACGGAAATATGCTGGCTGTTTTCTAACTGAGTAAATATTTCTTTTCCAAATTCTTGATGAAGAAGGTCCGGAAGAAATTTTTCGTGAATGGGTTTTAGCTGCATAAATAGTAATGGCATAAACGACAAAAGCGATTTCGGGAGTGATCCGAAACCGTTTATGCACAACAAAGGTAAGGATATTTTTTTCTTTAAAGGAAAATCAGGTAATCTCTGCAACCTAAATAAAATCAGTTAATACATACCCAAATCTTAATTTTTTTACAAATTTATCTAATTAAAAGTTAAAAAAAATAAGGATTTATCCCATGGCATAGTGTTTGGGAATGTGACCTTATCGAAACTTAAAGAAATAATATTATGAAAAAAGCAATTAGAATCTTAGGCGTATTGATGTTGGTCGTTGTTACCACATTATCTTTTGCATCGTGTAGTAATGATGATGATCCCGTAAACAATGATTTCTTCGCAGGAACTTACAAGGGAAGTATCTCTTATAACGATGGATCTACAAACAACAGTACTGATAACGGAAGTGTATTTGTAACCAAGATTGCCAGCGGTACGAAATACAATTTTGCATTCTCCAATGGTATTCCGGATCTTAACGGAGTTGAATTTCAACAATCTGGAGACCATACTCTTGTCATGGTTGGTGGGACTGCTACCTCTTATATTAGAATTGACAATAATGACTTGAAAATTTTATATATTAAGGATGGCAAGACATGGACGGCCAACTGTACACGTTAAATCTATCATTCATATTTATATCAAGCCTGCTTCCGTTATGAAAGCAGGCTTATTTTATTTTTAAACCTTTGACTTTAAGTTTTTTTTAAGCAGTAATAAACTTTAGTTAAGGTTGTAAATACCCGTTTTTCAGCCCGTTTTTTGTATATCTTTACTTAAGAAAAAATAAACAATACACCCTCATGAAAAAATTATTAACAGCAATGTCTCTGGCATTAGGACTAGGATTTGCAACCGCACAACAGACTGTTCCGGCAACGACTGCAGCCCCTCATCCCACTACAAAAGTAGTAAAAGCTCCGGCAGCTAAAACGGCTCAGCCTGCATCTAAAATGAAAAAGGACGGAACCCCCGATAAAAGGTATAAAGAAAATAAAAACCTTAAAAAAGACGGCACTCCAGACAAAAGGTACAAAGCCAACAAGTAAACTTTAACATATAGTTGTTATTTTCATAATCAAATTTCGAAGAACCGGTGAAACTCATTCGCCGGTTTTTTTTATGGCATATCTTAATCAAAATGATTCCATATTCTCTACTTATTTATAAATTTGAAGCATGTTAAATTTCTTCAAGAAAAATGCGGCACTGGTCTGGGCAAAAAAACATGTTCAGAAAACCGGGGATTTCAAAAAAAATTCAGAGAAAAATCAGGAAGCTCTTTTGTTGTCTCTTGTAAAGACGGCTCAGAAAACTCTTTTCGGAAGGGAGCATGATTTTGAAAACATTCATTCTGTAAAAGAATTCCAGGAAAAAGTTCCTGTTGCTGATTACGAAGATCTCAAACCCTATATAGAAAGAGTCAAAAAAGGACAAGCCAATATCCTCTGGACTGATACCCCGGAATATTTCGCAAAAACTTCGGGAACGACTTCAGGTTCAAAATACATTCCTATCTCTAAGGAAGGAATGCCTTTCCAGATTGCAGGGGCTCAGAGCGCACTGTTTCACTATATTGCACAGAAAAACAATGCAGACTTTGTGAATGGGAAAATGATTTTCCTGCAGGGAAGTCCTGAGATGGAAGAAGTTTTCGGAATTAAAACAGGGAGACTTTCAGGCATTGTAGCCCACCATATTCCTGCTTATCTTCAAAAAAACAGACTACCAAGCTGGAATACGAATATAATGGAAGACTGGGAAGCCAAGGTAGACAAAATCATTGAGGAAACAGAACATGAAAACATGACGCTGATTTCTGGAATTCCGCCATGGTTGATTATGTATTTTGAAAAGCTTACCGAAAAACATGGTAAAAAGATCAAACAGCTTTTCCCCAATCTCCAGCTTTTAGTCACCGGAGGTGTTAATTACGAGCCTTATCGCGATAAAATGGAAGATCTGCTTGGCGGAAAAGTAGATATCATCCAGACCTTTCCGGCATCCGAAGGATTTTTCGCTTTTCAGGATGACTATACCAAAGAGGGGCTTCTTCTGCTAACCAATCATGGAATTTTCTATGAATTCATTCCACTGGAAGAATATGGCAAACCCGGAGCAAGAAGATTACCATTAAAAGATGTAGAACTCAATAAAGATTACGCACTCATCCTGACTACGAATTCTGGCTTGTGGGCTTATTCTATCGGAGATGTTGTCCGGTTTATTGATAAAGATCCTTATAGAATCCTGGTAAGCGGCAGAACGAAGCATTTCACTTCTGCTTTCGGGGAACACGTTATCGCATTTGAAGTAGAGGAAGCGATGAAAGCTACGCTGGAAAAATATCCTGCCCAGATCATCGAGTTCCACCTTGCGCCGCAGGTCAACCCAACTGAAGGACTTCCCTATCATGAATGGCTGATTGAATTTGAAAAAGAACCTGAGGATATGGAACGATTCAGAAGTGAGCTGGACTATCAGCTTCAAAAAAGAAATACGTATTACGAAGATCTTATTACGGGAAACATTCTTCAGCCTCTTCATATTAAAACCTTGAAAAAGAATGCTTTTCATGAGTACGCAAAATCGCAGGGTAAACTGGGTGGACAAAATAAAACCCCAAGACTGGCGAATGACAGAAAAATTGCAGATCTATTAGAAATTTACAAACTTTAAAGATATTTTTTCAATTCCGAAAACATATATTCGAAAAAAATTATAAATTTGAAAAAATAAAAAATAATAATGAGAGCATCTGTACTTTTAAAATCATCTTTACTAACGTCTTTATTTGTGATTTCATCCTGCGCTACCACAAAGTACAGCGATGATGTTTCAAAAAATAATTATTCTAATCTTCAAGCCGGAAAAACGTATGTGGTTACCATGAAAGATGGTTCTCCAAAACAGAAAATACTGTTCCGAAACATTGATGGTGATAAAATTATTGGGACTGGCGGTAAAAAAGACAGTACAGAGGTGATCATCCCAAAATCCAATGTTGCTGCTGTAAAGGACAGATCCAAAGCAAGGGTAACGGCTGGTGCTACAGTGATCGGAGCAGCCGGGGTTGCAGCTATCGTGATCAGTTCGTTGAGAGCAGACTAAATAGATTTTATCTTTCGGAAACTATTTGATTTATCATTTAAAAATCACCCTATAAAACAGCCTTAAATGAATATTTAGGGCTATTTTTGTGCATGATTTCCTTTACACCGTTAAAAACATTGCAAAATGTTGAATTCAGAAATCTTCTCACAGGAAGATTTTTTATTGTTTTAGCCTTCAGAATGCTCGCTACTTTACTGGGATGGTGGGTATATCAATTAACGAAAGATCCATTTTCAATAGGCCTCATTGGGCTTTCCGAGGTTATTCCTGCAGTAAGCTGTGCTTTGTATGCCGGACATGTTATTGATATGAATGAAAAGAAGCGATTACTGCTGATTTGTAATTATGCTTATATTTTTCTGATTGGACTTCTGCTTATTCCAGCCTTCTTCAATGTAGAAATGCATTTTAACGGACATGAAATTACCTATTTTATATATGCAGTTATATTTTTTACGGGAATTGCACGAGCTTTCATCGGACCTATCGTTCCATCAATGATTCCCAAAATCGTCAAGAAGGAAAACCTTCCTAATGCCGTTACCCTGAATCAGGCTACCTTTCTGATATCCTCGGTATGCGGACATGCTGCAGGCGGACTTCTTATTGGTTATTTTGGAGTACAATATACTTTAATCGTTATTATTTCGTTAATATTCATCGCTTCTCTATTTTTCTGGCAGCTGAAACAGCAGCATTCAGAACATAAGAAGGAAGAAGTAAATGTTGTGGAGAGTATGCGTGAAGGCATTTCCTATATATTTAAGACCAAAGAAATTTTAGGGGCACTATGTCTTGACATGTTTGCGGTTCTTTTTGGAGGAGCTGTAGCTATGATTCCGGTATTTGCGACAGATATTCTGGATGCAGGAGCAGAAGGTTTCGGACTTTTAAATGCTGCTTCTGATATAGGATCTATGTGTATCATTACTCTTTTGGCGATTGTTCCGCTAAGAAAGAATCAGGGAAAGATACTTTTGGTGGTGGTTGCCGGATTTGGGCTTTGCATCATTGGTTTCGGACTGTCCAAGCTGTATTGGCTTTCCTTTATATTCCTTGTCATGAGCGGAATGCTTGATGGAATTTCGGTGGTTATCAGAGGAACGATTGTTCAGCTGAAAACTCCCGACCATATCAGAGGCCGTGTATTGAGTGTGAATTCTATATTCATCATGTCCAGTAATGAAATGGGACAATTTGAAAGTGGGCTGATGGCAAAATTGCTGGGCGTCGTACGCTCTGTCGTGTTTGGAGGAAGCATGACGGTACTGGTAGCTATCCTTGTAGCAAGTACCAATCCCAAGCTGAGAAAAATGAATTATTAGGCAATAATATCCTGATTCTATTAAATATATCACAAAATCTTTAAATTAACTTTAATAATTTTTTATATTTGTCTTTTTTAAATCCCCCTTTATGAAAAAAGCATTACTCGTTTTTCTAATCATCTGCTCGCGCATCTTATATGCTCAGTCAGATTGTATTAGTGCAATATCTATCTGCGGAAACTCAGATATTTCTTATACTCCTTCCGGACCAGGAAATATACTGGAAGGCATTGGAGCAAACTCTTGTCTGAGTGACACTGAAAATGAACACTTTTCCGTATGGTACTCTTTCACGGCGGCCACTTCGGGAACATTGGCATTTGTCATTAATCCGACTATCGATACCGATGACTATGACTTTGCAGTTTACGGACCTACTACCAACGGATGTACTTCGCTGAATAACAGCAACGTTTTTGTAACACCTGTACGATGTAATTTCAACGGTACAGGTTCTTCTCAGGGAAATACAGGTTTACTCCTTACCATACCGCCACCGCCACCGCCAAATACAAATGGAAGTGCAGGAAACCAGTCTGAATGGAGTCCACATATGGTGGTACAGGCAGGTGAGACCTATTATCTTGTTGTAGATAACTATAGAAGTTCACCGGATGGATTCTCTCTGACATGGACTGGTACTGCCAGTTTAAGTTCTGCATTCAACGACCCTGCGCTTGCTCCGTTTCCATTCATTACCCCGGGACTTCCTGCAGCTAACCCTGCTGACCCGAATGAAGTAACCGTATGCTCATTGGCTACACCATTCAACTTCCTCTCTTTGAATGCAGGAGTTATCAATGGTAACAGCGCCAATTTCAAGGTAACCTATCATAAAAACACCAATGATGCGATTACAGGAGGAAATCCTGTAACGTCAGAAATAGTTAATCTTGCGACAGTTTATTATTACAGAATTGTGTATCAGGATCCCGCCAACCCTACCAATCCTATGAATGGCTGTTTTATTACAGGAAAATTCAAATTCAGGGACGGTAGCTTCGCTTTAACCAATGCTACCCTTACAAGTTGCAGCAATAATAACGCCGGGACAGCGATGTTTGATCTTACCACTGCTACTATAGGAGCCTTACCTAGCCACGTGTTGAAGTATTATCCTACAATGTTCGATCTTAATGCAGGAACGAATGAAATCACAAGCCCGTCGATCTACCAGTTTGTCTCAGCAGAAGGAAAAATATTTGTAAAAGCTACGAACGAATTCGGATGTACAGCAACTGCAGAAATCACCCTGAAGTTCCATCCACTGGTAACCGTAACTGATGCTTCGCTAAGAACATGTTTCCTTGAAACCAATCATTCACTGGGTACTTTCAATCTGAGCAATGCTACGGTAACAACCCAACTGGGGGCGACTAAAAAATACTATCCATCACAAACAGATGCAGTAAACGGAACCAATGAAATTTTAAATTTTCTGACGTATACAGCTCCAAGCGGAGTGATCTATGTAAAAGTCATCAATGCACAGGGATGTTATAATATTGCGAAGGTAACATTAACCGTTCTTTCGCCTGTTTACTCTAACGTGTTACAGGATAAAATTATCTGTATAGAAGATAAAACAACTCTGGATGCCGGTCCTGGATTCAATGCTTATGAGTGGAGTACAGGAGCAACTACACAGGTCATCAACAGTGTAGCTGTGGGAACTTACTGGGTTAAATTGAAGACAGGTGACTGTATTACATTGCAGACGGTAAAAGTATACGCTTCTGAGCAGCCTGTCGTTTCAAGCATTGATATATCAAATACAACGATCACTGTGAATGTCATTGCAGGAGCTCCTGAATACAAGTATTCTATGGATAATGTCAACTGGCAGGATTCCAATGTATTCACTAACGTATCAAGAGGAGACCACAAAATCTATGTAAAAGACGCTTATGACTGTGACCCTATTGAGATCACAGTGGTGGTCCCTAATCTTATCAATGTCATTACTCCAAACGGAGATGGTGTCAATGACTTCATAGATTATTCAGCATTATCCGGTAAAAATGGTCTTATTTTCAGTATATTTGATAGATATGGAACTAAAATCCACCAGGCCGATAAATCCAACGGATATAAGTGGGACGGAACCGTAGCCGGTAAAAAGATTCCTACGGGAACGTACTGGTATTCTGTAACGTGGAATGAAAATGATAAAAAGAATACCCCATTCAAATTCTCAGGATGGGTCATGGTAAAAAACAGAGAATAATTTCTTGTTAAAAATACAAAACCGCTCTACGGGGCGGTTTTTTTCAACATAAATGCTGATAACTTTATTTTACTTAAATCTTGTTTCACAAAAATCATTTTAAACATGAAAAAAACATTACTTCTTTTAATTTTATTTATAGCACAGGTGTTTCATGCACAGTCCGATTGTGTCTCGGCCATCCCACTCTGCGGAAACTCCGAAATCTCCTACACTCCGTCCGGACATGGAGATATCGTTGAAAATCTATCGACAAATGGATGTCTGGGCAGAAATGAAAATTACTCGGTATGGTATACTTTTACCGTTGCAACAGCAGGAACACTAACCTTTGTTATTGATCCAAATGTTAATTCCGACGATTACGATTTTGCAGTATATGGTCCAACGACCAATGGATGTACCTCTTTGAATACCAATAACGTTTTTGTAACACCACTAAGATGTAACTATAATGGTAGTACTCCGACAGGAAATACTGGTCTTACTTTAACCTTGCCTCCACCTCCACCTCCCAACACCAACGGAAACGCAGGGAATGCATTTGAATGGAGCCCTTATATGCAAGTACAAGCCGGAGAAACTTACTATCTGGTTGTAGACAATTTTAGAAGTTCTCCTGATGGATTTAAATTAATCTGGGGAGGTACTGCAAGTTTAAGTTCAGCATTCAACGATCCTGTTCTGGCACCGAACCCTTTTCTGCCACCTGGAATTCCAAATGCTGATGCTACCCAACCAAGCGACGTTATGGTATGCGGGCTTCCTTCACAGTTCAATTTCAATACACTTACTGCAGGTATCGTTAATGGAAACAATCCTAACTTCAAAGTTACCTATCATAACAATACCAATGATGTTGTTACCGGAAATAGTCCTCTTAACATAGCTACAGTAAACGGAACGACCACTTATTACTACAGAATCAGATATCTGGATCCTGATAATCCAGACAGTGTTATTAACAAGTGTTTCATCAGCGGAAAGTTCAAGTTCAAAGATGCAAGCATAACAGCAAAAAATGCAACTATTTTCGCATGTAATAATAATGGAGAAGGAACTGGAAAATTTGATCTGACTACAGCAGATGTATTTACTGGAGGTACAAAAAAATACTATCCAACCCTTGCTGATTTAAATGCTGACACCAATGAGATCACGAATCCAACCAACTATATTTCAGCTCAAAAAATAGTATATGCAAAAGTAATTTCTGCATTCGGATGTACTGCTATAGGAAATATTACCTTATCCTTCCACCCGGTAGTTACATTAAAAGATGCTTTGATACAGGAATGTTATATCGAAAACGATATCCTGCGGGCAAAATTTGATCTGACACTAGCCGATGTAGGAGCTATTGCAGGGCAAACCAAAAAATTCTATAAGACATTAACTGACGCAACAGCTGAAACGAACCCGATTGCAGCACCTGATGCTTATCTCACAGCAAGCACCGAAGTCTATGTAAGAGTTACTAATGCTAATCAGTGTTATGCTATTTCTAAGATAACGTTAAAAGTTCTTCCTCCGGTAAAATCTGCTGTCCTGAAAGACAAAACGATTTGTGCGGAAGAAAAAACGACCCTGGATGCAGGACCTGGATTTGACGGATATGAATGGAGCACGGGCGCTACGACGCAATCGATCAGTAATGCAGGAATAGGTGTTTACTGGGTAAAACTAAAAACAGGAAAATGCTTTACCCTTCAGACTGTAACCATTTTTGCATCCACACAACCGGTAATTGCCAGTGTGGAGATCAGCAACAATACCATTACAGTGAATGCGTCAGGCGGAACTCCTCCTTATATGTATTCAACTGATGGGGTTACGTGGCAGGCATCTAACTCGTTCAGCGGACTTCCTAGAGGAGAAAACAAGATATTCTTAAAGGATTCTTTCAACTGTAATCCTATCCAGATTACCGTTACAGTTCCGAATCTGATCAACGCAATTACTCCAAACGGAGATAAAGTTAATGATGAGGTTGACTACTCCGCGCTCGCTTACAAGAAAAACCTTGTATTTATAGTTTATGACAGATACGGAAACAAACTTTATGAGGCGAATAAAATGAGAGATTATAAATGGGACGGAACAGCTTCCGGCAAGAAAATCCCTACCGGTACTTACTGGTACTCTATCTCTTGGAACGAAAACGATAAGAACGGTACCGAAACGAAATATTCAGGATGGATACTGGTAAAAAATAAAGAATAAGCTATTCTAAATATCAAAAAAAAGGCTGTCACAAATGACAGTCTTTTTTTATGTATTATTTTTCATTCCACTCAACAAATCATCTCTAATAACCATAATAATCCAAAAAAATAGTAATCATTTTCAAATGAATGAATACTACTTATTGAAAATTTTCTATTTTTGATCCCCAAATTTTTATCAACATCTTTTTGGTTCTGTTTATAATACGTCCGGAGGATTGCTGATAACTTGTTAGTTATTATTTTTTTTAAATAAACTATCTTTGCATCATGGCGCAGAAAGAAACATTATCATCCCTTACGCACGGAAACTTTGCAAGAGAGCTATCTATTGCGGATGGAAAAATGCCACCCAATGCTGTAGATTTTGAAAGACTGGTTATAGGTACTTTTTTGATTGACAAAAAGGGACTTGACCACTCTATTGACCTTCTTACTCCGGAAGTATTTTATGACCCGAGACATCAGGTTATTTTTTCCACCATCTTAAAACTTTATGAAGGCAACCATCCGGTGGATCTTATGACGATCATCCAGGAGTTAAAAAAAGAAGATAAGCTAAGCCAGGCAGGAGGTGATCATTACATCATTGACCTTACGATGGGGGTAAGTTCATCCGCCCATATTGAATACCATGTACGTGTTATTCTTGAAAAATACATCTTAAGAAGTCTGATCAATGTTTCGGCCAACGTTATCGATTCTTCATATAAGGAATCTACTGATGTATTCGAACTTTTAGATAAGGCTGAACAGTCCTTCTTTGAGATCACCAACGGAACGATTAAAAAAGGATTTGACACGGCTAACTCATTAGTAAAGCAGGCTATTGAAACGATTAAATCTTTGAAAGATAAAGAAGGACTTTCAGGAGTCCCTTCAGGATTTAGAGATATTGATAAAGAAACAGGAGGCTGGCAAAATTCTGACCTTATCATCATTGCGGCCCGTCCGGCGATGGGTAAAACAGCTTTCCTTCTGTCAATGGCAAGAAATATTGCAGTAGACCACAAAATCCCTATGGTACTGTTCTCTCTCGAGATGGCATCAGTACAGCTTATCACCAGGATGATTGCTTCTGAAACCAAAATTTCATCCGAAAAACTGAGAAAGGGAACTCTGGATGACGAAGAATGGCAGAGACTTTTCTCCAATGTATCTGAACTGGAAAACGCACCCCTTTTTATTGACGAAACCCCTTCTCTTTCTATATTCGACTTCCGGGCAAAATGCAGAAGACTGGTGATGCAGCATGGGGTAAGACTAATCATGGTCGACTACCTTCAGCTGATGACCGCAGGAGGCGGAGGAAAAGGAGTGGGTAACCGTGAACAGGAAATCTCCATGATCTCACGTTCATTGAAAGCCATTGCAAAGGAACTCAATGT
The DNA here is from genome assembly GCF_003815695.1 of Chryseobacterium carnipullorum. Taxonomy (NCBI): domain Bacteria; kingdom Pseudomonadati; phylum Bacteroidota; class Flavobacteriia; order Flavobacteriales; family Weeksellaceae; genus Chryseobacterium; species Chryseobacterium carnipullorum. The sequence goes on from NZ_CP033920.1 coordinate 1,002,851, forward strand.
ACCTGTTATTGCCCTTTCACAGCTGTCAAGAAGTGTGGAAGCTCGTCCTGGAAAAAGACCTCAACTTTCTGACCTGAGGGAATCCGGAGCGATTGAGCAGGATGCAGATATTGTATCCTTTATTTTCAGACCGGAATACTATAAAATTGCAGTTTGGGATAATGATGAAGAAGGCGCGGAAACACCAACGGAAAACCAGGCAGAGCTGATCATCGCAAAACACAGAAATGGTGCCACCGCTGATGTGAGACTGTCATTCTTAAAACATTTTGCAAGATTTGGTGATATTGAAGCTGCTTTTGACGGGGGCTTAGGAGGTTATCCTTCTAATTTCGGATCTAATGAACCTAGTGGATTTGACAAGATCAAAACAACTATTCAGCCAGGTGCGGCATTTGATCTTCCGGACAGCTCGAAGCTTTCGGGATCTTCAATGAATGATTTTGATGACGATGATGATTTCCCGTTTTAGAATTGATAGCATTTTAAATTAAATAACAGTTTAGTATTCTTTCAGTTTATTTTAAATGAACTACTAATTTATATCTCCCAAGACTTTTGAGAATAGAAATATATACCGACGGTGCATGCAGTGGAAATCCCGGAAAAGGAGGCTATGGAATTCTCATGCGTGTGCCTGAAAAGAACTATCAGAAAACATTTTCCAAAGGTTTCAGGAAAACCACCAATAACAGGATGGAGCTCCTTGCTGTAATTTCCGCTATGGAAAAACTAAAGTCTTCGGAGAATGATATTCACATTTATACGGACAGCAAATACGTCGCTGATGCAGTAAACCAAAACTGGATCGCAGGATGGATCAAAAGAGGATGGAAAAATGTAAAAAATCCAGATCTATGGAAAAGATTCATTGAGATGTACAATAAGCACACCCCTAAAATGCACTGGATAAAAGGCCACGCCGGACACTTTGAAAATGAGCTTTGTGACAAACTCGCCGTTGCTGCTGCAGCTTCTTCTGAACTTGAGATCGACACCTATTTTGAAGGGCTGGAAAACAACACTCTTTTTTAATAAATCTAAATTCACCTTCATACTATTCAATATTCACCCGTTTATCACGTAATTCATTGAAAATTTACTATCATTTTCAGTAAAATTAACACTAAACACATATTAATTAATTGGGATTTAATATATTTACAGTATCTAATTAAAAGTAATCCCAATTCAATGAATAAATTTTTACTGTCTTATATTTCCCTTCTTCTGCTTTTTTTATCAGGAGGGCTACTTTCCCAAACGTATCAGCTAACAGGAAATCCGGTAACCACTGCAGGGTGGACTTTAGTTACTCCTGCCATAGTTAATGGAGATTTTATAATGCTCACTGATGATTTAATAAATAAATCAGGATCTATAAAATTAAACGACCCCATCAATCTGAAATATTGCGATAAATGGAGAGTAGAGTTTGATTTCAGAATCGACGGAAATGGAACTTCTTCCGGAAAAGGAGATGGTTTTGCATTCTGGTATCTTGCGAACCCTCCAGTCACAAGCCAACAAGGAGCAGGATTAGGCATACCTCAAAATGCTACAGGCCTTATTACTGGTTTTGACATTTACAATAATATGGGTGGTGGTGGACTGATGAGTAAAGTTCATGTTGCCTATGGCGTGGTTCCGAATACGACAGATACAAATGGCTTAGAATATTATAATACAGCAGGAAGCTCATTCCATTCAGCGGATCTTAATTCTACCCAACCTTTTGTAGGAAATACATACAAGCACGTTGAAGTTACAGGACAAACAGATCCTGCTCTGCCAACCAATTGGATCATTACTGTAAAGGTAGACGGAAATACTATTACTTCTCAATCATTTACACCAGCAGGAGCAGCCGCCAATATGACCCAGGGATACTTTGGGTTCTCTGCATCTACAGGAGCTGCAAGTGCTAGACACTCTATTAAAAACGTTAAAATTTATACCGATAAAGTTCCTATTTTACAAAATACAGTGACACAATCTTTCTGTCCTAATCCAACGACAGGATTCGGGTCTGTAAATTTAACCACCTTTAATTCACAACTTGTAAGCAACCCTTCTAATTATACCTTCACCTACCTACAGGGCTCAACTCCCATTACAAATCCTACCAACTATCAATTCAACGCAAACACCCCAGTGACCGTTATCGTCAAGGATAATGCAGGAATACTGTGTGACAACCCCGACGGAAAAATACTGTTGGTACTCGCCCCTCTTCTGCTTACTGATAAAACTTTAACAGCATGTAACAACAATAAAGGGGGAACAGGATTATTCAACCTCAACGCAGCAGATGTAGCAGGCGGGCTTAGTGTTGTCAAAAAATACTACAGAACCCTGAATGATCTCAATTCGGGTACCAATGAAATACAAAATCCGGGAACCTATACTTCAGCAGCAGGAAATGTTTATGTAAAAGTAACAACACCGTTGGGATGTACTGGTACTGCAAAAATCACTTTAGCATTCTATCCGGACACTCCCGTGAAAGAAGCCACGCTTCGCTCTTGTTTCCTTCAAAACAATATCACAAATGCCTTATTTGATCTGACTTCCGCTAATGTAACAACACTGACAAGCGGTTTCACTAAAAAATATTACACCTCTGTTGCAGATGCTCTGGCCGGAACCAATGAAATTGTCAATCCAACTCAGTATATGTCTGTAAGCACTTCAGTATATGTAAAAGTAACAGATGCCACTGCATGTTTTGCTGTTGCAAAAGTCAATCTTGTCGTTTTACCACCTGTAACCTCTACCGTTTTAAAAGATAAAATGAATGTATTGACGGCAGAACAGATCTGGACGCAGGTCCTGGTTTTAGCAGCTATGAATGGAGCACAGGAGCAACAACCTCCTCTATTCAGGGAGTTGGCGTAGGTCTTTATTGGGTAAAATTGAAAACCGGAGATTGTATTACAACGCAGATTGTAAAGGTTATTGCCTCTGCCAATCCTGTCATTACAAGCATCGACATCAATAACACAACAGTAACCGTCAATGTATCAGGAGGAACCCCACCGTATAAATATTCTTTAAATGGTACCGACTGGCAGGATTCTAATACGTTCACGGGACTTCACAGAGGGGAAGCCCAAGTTTTCGTTAAAGACTTTTACAATTGTATGCCTGTTGAGGTACAGATCACTGTTCCCAATCTGATTAATGCAATCACCCCTAACGGAGACAATGTGAATGACTACATTGATTATTCTGCTCTGGCATACAAGAAAAATCTTGTAATTATAGTATATGACAGATACGGCAATAAGCTTTATGAAGCAAACAAAATGAGAGATTTCAAATGGGACGGAACGGCTTCCGGTAAAAAGATCCTCACAGGAACGTATTGGTATTCTATCTCATGGAACGAAAATGACAAAAACAATACAGCTACAAAATATTCAGGCTGGGTACTGGTAAAAAACAGAGAATAAAACTATATCTCAAAAAAATCACTCTTTTTCAAGAGTGATTTTTTTAATCAATATAAACCAAACAAAGCATATTAGCTTTCTTTTTACCGCCGAACAACAAAAACACAATATTATTTTAATTATATTATCAATTAATCAAAATAAACCTGAAATTGACAATTTAAACCAAACAATTGACAATTATTCATTATATCCATCCAATCAAAATAAATATATTTATATCAATAACCTCAAACCCATCGCTTCACATGAAAAGAAAACTACTTATTTATTATTTAATCATTTTATTAGGCTTTTCCGGGCAAGTGTTTTCACAAACCTATCAGCTTGCAGGAAATCCTGTTAACACCACAGGCTGGGACCTTGTTTCCAATGCAGCTGTTGACAATGATTTTATCCGTCTTACCACAGATAATACCAGTTTATATGGCGCTATAAAGCTTGCCACTCCTATTACTTTAAGCTATTGTGACAAATGGAAAGTGGAATTTGATTTTAGGATCGACGGAAACGGAACCACCCAGTTTGGAAGAGGAGACGGTTTCACATTCTGGTACCTTGTCAATCCCCCTACAGGATTCGTATCCGGAGGTGGGCTTGGAATTCCGGGAAATGCTTCAGGACTGATGGTAGGATTTGACATCTTCAATAACAGTACAGAAGGTCAGATGAGTAAAATACATCTGCTTTATGGAACCAATGACACCGCAGGAAATAATATTGAATACAACAATACTCCGGGCAGTACATTCCATTCTCCCGATCTTATAGCAACCCAGCCTTTCGTAGGACCAGTCTATAAACACGTGGAAGTAAACGGTGAAACAGATCTTACCAATCCGACAAACTGGATTATAAAAATTAAACTTGATGGAGTACTTATTGTAGACCAGTCATTTGCCCCTTCAGGAGCAGCCATAGGAATGTCACAAGGCTACTTCGGTTTTTCAGCAGCTACGGGTGGTGCCAGTGCAAGACACTCTATCAAGAATGTGAAAGTTTTTGTAGATAAAGTACCCATCCTGAATGCTACAGTCAGTCCATTTGTATGTACAAATCCTGCAACCGGAACCGGAACTGTGGATCTTACGTCGTTTAATGCACAATTTGTCAATAATCCCGGTAATTACCTGTTCACTTACTATGTTTTAGGAAGTTCAACTCCTATTACCAATCCAACTAGTTTCGCTTATTCAGGCAACACAACCATTAAAGTCGTCATTAAAGATCCAAGCTCTACCCTATGCGACAATGGAGACGGAGTTATACAGCTAAATCCAACACCGTTCGCGGCAACTGATGCTACCCTTACCGGATGTAACAATAACAATGCAGGTACAGCGACATTTGATCTTACCACAGCAGCTTTAACAACGGTTCCGGGATGTACGATGCAGTTCTATAATACTATGTACGACCTTAATGCAGGAATTAACCAGATTCCGAATCCTACTGCGTATGCATCAGGAGCAGCGGTGATATTCGCAAAAGTGACGACGCCCCAGGGATGTGTAAGTACTGCAAAAGTTACGCTGAATCTTAATCCGGTTGTCGTTGTAACTGATGCTTCGCTGAGAACATGCTTCCTTGAAACCAATCCTTCACTGGGAACATTCAATTTAAGCAATGCTACCGTAACAACAGTAACAGGAGCAACGAAAAAATATTATCCGTCTCTGGCAGACGCGGTAAACGGAACCAATGAAATCTTAAATTTCTTAACCTATACAGCACCTTCAGGTGTAATCTACATCAAGGTCTTCAATGCTCAGGGCTGCTACACTATTGCAAAAGTGACCCTAACCGTTTTGGCGCCGGTTTTATCCAGTGTATTAAAAGACAAGATCATCTGTATTGAAGATAAAACCACATTGGATGCAGGACCTGGATTCACTTCATATCTATGGAGTACAGGTGCTACTACACAGACAATTTCCAATGTAGGAGTAGGAACCTACTGGGTAAAACTAAAAACAGGAGATTGTACCGCATTACAGACCGTAAAAGTCTATGCTTCTGAGCAACCCGTGGTAACAACCATTGATATCTCAGCAAATACGGTCACAGTTTTCGCTAACGGAGGAACTCCGCCTTACCAATATTCAATGGATAATATCAACTGGCAGGATTCTAATGTATTCAACAATGTTGCCAGAGGTGAAACTAAGATTTTTGTAAAGGACAGCTATGATTGTGAACCTATAGAAATCAATATTACTGTTCCGAATCTGATTAATGTCATCACCCCGAATGGAGATGGTGTGAATGACGCAATTGATTATTCTGCACTTTCAAACAAAAAAAATCTGCAGATCGGAATCTTCGACAGATATGGCTACAAGCTTTTCCAGGCGGATAAATCCAACAGATACACATGGGACGGAACTACGAATGGCAGTAAGAAAGTTCCTACCGGAAACTACTGGTATTCTATCACATGGAATGAGAACAACAGCAAGAATACTCCAATCAAATTCTCCGGTTGGATTATGGTAAAAAACAGAGAATAAATTTAAATTGATTATTTTTAAATACCCCTGGATCACTCTAAATTTGGAGTGATCCTTTTTTTGTCTTTCTGCAGGTATATATTTCATTTTAAAGTCATTTTATTCGTATTCAATTCTTAAATTTGTCCTATGAATTATTTGGAAGCTTTAAGCAGAAGATATTCTGTGAAGAAATTTAATCATGAGATCATTCCTCAGGATACCCTGTACAATATTCTCGAGTCAGGAAAGTTGTCTGCAAGTTCGCTTGGACTTCAGCCCTACAGGGTATTGGTGGTAGAAAGTAATGAGATGAAACAGAAATTAATTCCAGCTTTCTATAATCCTTCACAGATTTCTACATGCTCCCATCTCATCGTCATTATTTCAAAGAAAACAATTGAGGAAAGCTATATTCATGGATATTTTAATCATATTTCTGAAGTAAGGGAAACACCTGTTGAGAAACTTGATCTGTTCAGAAAAAGCATCAACCAATATATTATCCAAAAAACACAGGATGAAATTTTCAACTGGGCAGAAAAACAATCCTATATAGTTCTGGCCAATCTGATGTACGCTGCTGCTATTGAAAACATAGATTCGTGCCCTATGGAAGGCTTCCGGCAGGACGTGATAGAAGAAATTCTCAACATCAATCCAGATACAGAAAAAGTAACCGTCACCCTCGCTTTAGGCTACCGTTCTGAGGAAGATCATTTCCAGCACATGAAAAAAGTAAGAAAACCAAACGAAAAATTGTTTAAATTTATTTAATATTAAACGATTGTACCTAAAGCAAGCATATGATAAAAGCGGATGTATTAGTAATAGGTTCCGGCATCTCGGGACTTTCCTATGCCATTAAAGTTTCTGAACAGTTCCCTGATGCCAAGATCATCATTGTAACAAAATCTGACGAAGACGAAAGCAATACTAAATATGCACAAGGCGGGCTGGCTGTAGTCACCGACTTTAAAAATGATAATTTCGAAAAACACATCGAAGATACCATGCGTGCCGGAGATGGCGAAAACAAACGCGATGTTGTAGAAATGGTTGTAAGAGAAGCTCCTGCAAGATTCAACGAGATCGTGGAATGGGGTGCGAATTTCGACATGAAAAATGGAGAATTTGCTCTCGGAAGAGAAGGTGGCCATACAGAAAACAGAATCGTTCACCACAAAGACATTACAGGATTTGAGATTGAAAGAGCTCTTCTTGAAACGGCTAAAAACAGTCCGAATATTGAAATCCTCGACCATCATTATGTTATTGACATCATCACGCAACATCACGTTCCCGGAAAAGAAGTGAGCCAGGGCGATATCAACTGCTATGGTGCGTATATCCTTGATGAAAAATCAAGAAAAATCAAAAAAATCACTTCCAAAATAACACTGGCAGCTACCGGAGGTGCGGGACATGTTTACAAAAACACCACGAATCCCACCATTGCTACCGGAGACGGAATCGCTTTTGTTGCCCGAGCAAAAGGTAAAGTTTCCAATATGCAATATTATCAGTTTCATCCTACAGCATTATACAGCAAGATTAACGGAATGCTTTTCCTCATTTCTGAAGCAGTAAGAGGGGATGGCGCCAAATTAAGAACCAAGAAAGGTGAAAAATTCATGCACAAATATGATGAGCGTGAAGAATTAGCCTCAAGAGATATTGTGGCCAGAGCTATCGACAACGAAATGAAAATTTCAGGAGATGAATATGCCGGCCTCGACTGCCGTGACATGGATCACGAAAGATTCCTGGAACATTTCCCGAATATTTATAAAAAATGCAGAGAAGAAGGAATTGATCCTTTTACTCAATTAATCCCTGTGGTACCAGCCTGCCATTATCTGATGGGGGGAATTGAAGTAGATCGTGACGGACAGTCTTCTATCAGAAACCTTTTTGCTGTAGGAGAATGCACCAACTCAGGACTTCATGGCGCTAACAGGCTTGCGTCCAATTCATTACTGGAAGGTTTAGTTTTTGGACATAATGCCGCGATAAAGACGGTTGCGCTACTCAAGGAAAACAATTTTAATTTTGACGATCTGAAAGCTGTTCCGGAATGGAATGAAGAAGGAATGAACATCATGGATGAAATGGTCATCGTCAGCTACCTGAGAAAACAGCTTCAGGAAATGATGAGTGATCTTGTGGGAATTGTGAGAAGTAACAAGCGCCTGGCAATGGCTCTTCAAAAACACCAGGAGATCGCAGCAGCAGTAGACGAAATTTACCACTACTCTATTCTTTCACCACAGTTATCCGAATTAAGAAACCTGACCACCGTTGCTCACCTTATTATTACCCAGTCTATTGAGATGACTGAAAATAAGGGTGCTTTTTATAATAAAGATTTAGCTTAATAGCAATTAAAGCAAATCAATGGAAATATTCAGTTTGAAAATTCTTACCATTATTAAACTTTTATATATTCTAAAAGTATTAATTATAGGAATGATTTTAGGAATTTTCGGACTTCTTATTTTTGTTGTTAAATTGAATAACTCAAGTGATCTTGTTTTCTGGATACTGGGAATTGTTGCTGCACTTCTGGGAAGAAACTTTTTCGATTACTTAAAGAGGATCATTATTGCAAGAGCAAAATATCCACTCCCTTTAAATTTATTGTGTAATATACTGGAATTGGGAAAGCCTTATTATTTTGGAAAAGATCAATTTGATCTGGATGAAATTATTCATGACAACCAACTTCAATTAACATTGTACTATATCAATAATCACCAACATCCGATTCTACAATTTAATAAAGAGAAAATTCTTTTTCACAGTAGGGAATACCATTGGAAAAACTTCAATTGGAAATATTTTTTTTATTCCGAAAACCCTAATGCATATAGACCTCAAGGTAAATATTTAATAGAATTTTATGCTTCAAACCAAAACAATATCCGAATAAAAAATAAAATTGAGTTTGAAAAAATAAAAGCTGATGAAAATGAAGTAATTTTGCTTTTTGTGATCCATGATTTATTATTCGGAACAAAAGCATCATACTATTATTAAAATTAAAAATATGAAAAGACCAGCATACGTTACAGATAAAGTTTTAAAACAATTCATCAAAAACGCTCTGGAAGAAGACATTCAGGATGGGGATCACTCTACCCTTTCCACAATTCCAAAGGACCTGGAACAAAGTGCCAAACTTCTGGTCAAGCAGGACTGTATTTTAGCCGGAGTGGAACTGGCAGAAATTATTTTTAAAACTTTTGATAAAGACTTAAAAGTTGAGGTATTGATTAAAGACGGAGATTCTGCCAAGGTAGGAGATGTTGCTTTAACAGTAACCGGAAGTGCCCGGTCCATTCTTTCTACGGAAAGACTTATTCTGAACTGTATGCAGAGAATGAGCGGAATCGCAACCCTTACCCATGACTGGGATTCCAGATTAGTAGGAACCAAAACAAAGCTTTTAGACACCAGAAAAACGACCCCGAATTTCAGGGTATGTGAAAAATGGGCTGTCGCGATAGGTGGCGGTACCAATCACAGATATGGTCTTTATGATATGATCATGTTAAAAGACAACCATATCGACTATAACGGAAGTATTACCAATGCCGTAAAAATGGCAAAAGACTACGTTAAAACTAATAAGAAAAAATTAAAAATTGAAGTTGAAACAAGAAATCTGGAAGAAGTACAAAAAGCCATTAAAGCAAAAGTAGACCGAATCATGCTGGACAACATGAATGTAAACATGATGAAACAGGCCGTAGAAATGATCAACGGCTCATGTGAGTCTGAAGCATCAGGCGGAATTACCCGTGATATGTTAAAAGAAATTGCATCAACAGGAGTAACGTATATCTCTGCGGGAGCCCTTACCCATTCGGCTGAAAATATTGATTTGAGTCTCAAAGCGGTGAAATAGCGTTGTATTTTTAATAAAAACAGCCCCCATTTGTTAAAAATTCAATAATATGATTTTTTTCATGCCAAAATTCAATTTTTATATATAAACCTGAATTTCAACAGCTTACACATTATTAAGATTAAGTAAAAATTAACATACAGTTAATATTAGTTAAATTTTATTTCGCGAATTTTGCAGAAAATTAAATCTAACTATTACTAACGATTATGAAATTAATCAACAAATCGATACTGACTGTAGCTATCACCCTATCTACAGCTAGTGTTTATTACGCTCAACAGGTTCAGGATACGGTATCAAAGTCCAAAGATATTGATGAGGTAATTTTAAGAGGTGTTACCGATATCGCTAAAGATAGAAAAACACCAGTAGCAGTTTCTACAGTAAAAGCAGCACAAATTCTTGAAAGACAAGGAAATCAGGAACTTGTTGAACTTTTAAATGTAACACCATCTGTATATGCTACAAAAGGTGGCGGTGGTTTCGGAGACTCTCAGATTGTTATGCGTGGGTTTGAATCAAGAAACATTGCAGTAATGGTAAACGGTATGCCTGTTAATGACATGGAGGGTGGTACTGTTTATTTCTCAAACTGGACTGGATTATCTGACGTAACGAGTTTTATGCAGGTACAGAGAGGACTTGGTTCTTCTAAATTAGCGATCGCTTCTGTTGGAGGTACAATGAACTTCATCACTAAGTCAGCAGATATGAAAAAAGGTGGTATTGTAAGGTTAGGCGTTGGTAACAATGACTTTCTGAAAACATCATTCGCTTACAATACAGGAAAGTCTGACAAGGGATGGTCTTCTTCATTCTTAATGAGCAGACAAACCGGAGCAACATACATTCAAAACACAGACTACGAATCTTATGCTTACTATTTCGCATTAGGATGGGAACCAAATAAAAAACACAATTTCCAATTTACTATTACTGGAGCTCCACAATGGCATGATCAAAGATCATACGCTCCTTCTATTAGTGATTACGTGAGATACAATCCGGATAATGACGGAACTCCTGACAGAACTTATAATTCAGATTGGGGATATTACACGAATTCTGAAGGAAAAAGAGTTGCTCTTTCCAACAGATCAAACTATTATAATAAACCCGTTATCATGTTAAACTGGGACTGGACTATCAATGATAAATCCAAGTTAAGCACAGTAGCATACATGTCTAATGGTAGAGGTGGTGGTACTGCAGATCTAGGAAGAGTTAACGGTAGAGGTCTTACAACTTTAGTTAACGGACAACCCTACTTTAGAGATGCGCAGGGACTTTACAATTATGACAAAGTTTTTGCTGAAAATGCTGCAGTAAATGCGAGTACTGCAAATGCAGGATCAACATTAGTGCGTAGAGCAAGTATTAATTCACATAACTGGTATGGTATATTAGCTAATTTCCAGCATAAGATCAATGATAACTGGAACTTCTCTGTAGGTACTGATGACAGATACTACTATGGATATCACTATCAGGTTATTTCAGATCTATATGGTGCACAAGGATACAAAGATGCTAATAATAAGAACATCGCTCCAAACCTTGTTACTCAAACTTCTGACTATAAAAAATTATCATGGAATCCTTTTGGAGGAAGCCAGGTTCCTCTTAACGAAAGAGTTGGTTTTAGTAATGATGGTGAAGTAATCTGGTATAGCGGATTTGGTCAAGTAGAATATACAAAAGATAACTTATCTGCATTTTTACAAGGATCAGTTTCAAATCAAGGATATCAAAGAATTGATGAGTTTGTTCAAGATGGTATTACTGTACAAAGAAACCAAACTGTAAACAGAAAAACAGGTTTCAAAAACATCTTCGGATACAACATTAAAGGGGGTGCTAACTATAATATCAATGAAAACAATAACGTTTTTGCCAATATTGGTTATTACAGCAAGCAGCCATTCATGAACACTGTATATCCAAGTAACCAGCAAGTTGTTAACCCTCAGTTAACTAATGAGAAAATTTTCTCTGCTGAAGTTGGTTATGGTTTCAGATCTGCAAAATTCAGTGCAAATGTTAACATTTACAGAACACAGTGGAAAGATAGAGCTCTGAGAAGAAATATTCAGGTTCCTGACGTAACAGATGCATACGCAGAGATGAATGGTATTACAGAAATTCACCAGGGAGTTGAGTTCGATGCAACTTACAAACTGAACAAATTTTTGGAAATTAATGGAATGTTCTCTTGGGGAGACTATTACTATAAAGGAAATGCAACAGGTACAACATTTGACGGAAATAACAACCCTCTAACGGTAGCTGGAGATTCAAACACAACTACGCTTTATATTGATAAAGTAAAAGTAGGAGGAACAAGCAGCAACAGTATTCCACAAATGACCGCATCATTAGGAGCTACTGTTAAGCCGGTAAAAGACTTAAGCATCTATGCAGGATGGAGATTTGTAGGTAAGCTTTATTCTTCTATTGACATTGCTACTTTCTCAAACATAGCTAATCAAGACAGAGGAGTATTAAAACTGCCTGACTACAATCTTACAGATGTAGGTGTTTCATATAAAATCAGATTGAGAGACGCTAACCAATTTTTCACTATTGGAGCTAACGTTTACAACTTATTTGATACTACTTACATCCAGGATGGTGCAACAAATAATTTCGTTAAAGGAGCAGGAGACTTTAAAGATATACCAAGTGGAGCAACAGCTCAACAGCAGTATAGCGCTTATATCAATAATCCAAATAACTTCTATAAAGGAATTGATACAACCAACAGAGTATTCTTCGGATTTGGAAGAACTTGGGCAGCAACATTGTCATTCAACTTCTAATAAGATCATCATATTAGATTTTATAAATATCTATCCCGGCTTTTCGCCGGGATTTTTGTTATATTTGTGTCTAGAAAAATAGAAAAAACTGAATATGGATTTTTACAAGATTTTGCTTAATGCACACAAAGGATTCGGGTATCTTGAACTTCTTTTGACCTCATTATTTATTATTGCCCTTTTAGCTACGATGTTTGGCTTCAGTGGCAAAGTGAACAAATTTTTAAAGAAGACGACTCTTTTTACGATGATCTTCTTCCATGTTCAATTCCTGATAGGAGTTATCATGTTGGTGATTAATTTTACAAAAGGATTGGATATGGGATCAGTAATGAAAAACGCTGACTTAAGATTCCAGTATGTAGAACACCCATTTTCTATGCTAATTGCAGCTGTATTAATGACCATCATTAATAAGAAAGTAAAATCTAATGATACCATTTCACTGGGAATTGTAATCATGGGTCTTATTGCAGTAGGTTTATTTGCATTCGCGTTCCCTTGGATGAGAGTCTTTGGGGCTTAAAAAATAAAATACAACGGTATTAATGATGCGTTGATACCGTTGTAATAGTTTAACCTTAAATTTTTAATTAAATCAATGAAAGTAGCTGTAGTCGGTTCAACAGGAATGGTTGGACAAGTTATGCTTAAAGTTTTGGAGGAGAGAAACTTCCCTGTAACAGAATTAATTCCGGTAGCATCCGAAAGATCTGTAGGAAAGAAGGTGAAGTATAAACAGGAAGAATTTACGATTGTAAGCATGAAAGACGCTATAGCTGCCAAACCGGATATTGCTATTTTTTCTGCCGGAGGAGATACTTCTCTTGAATTTGCGCCTCTTTTTGCAGAAGCCGGCACCACAGTGATTGATAATTCTTCTGCATGGAGAATGGATCCTACCAAAAAACTGGTGGTTCCGGAGATCAATGCCCATGTTTTAACCAAAGAAGATAAAATTATTGCCAATCCCAACTGCTCTACCATTCAGTTAGTAATGGTTTTGGGGCCATTGAATAAAAAATATGATCTGAAAAGAGTGGTCGTTTCTACGTACCAATCTGTAACAGGAACAGGAAAAGCTGCCGTAGATCAGCTCAATGCTGAAATCAGCGGAGATGACAACGTTGCCAAAGTGTATCCTTACCAGATCTTCAAAAATGCTCTTCCTCACTGTGACGTGTTCAGTGATGATGATTATACTAAAGAAGAGATCAAATTAATGAAAGAACCTAAGAAAATCTTAGGGGATGATACATTCAATCTTACCGCAACTGCAGTGAGAGTTCCTGTTCAGGGAGGACACTCGGAAAGTGTGAATATTGAATTTGAAAATGAATTTGACCTTGACGAAGTAAGAAAGATCTTATCTGAAACACCGGGTGTGGTAGTCATGGACAATGTGAAAAACAACGAATATCCAATGCCGCTGTACTCAGAAGGTAAAGACGATGTATTCGTCGGCAGGATAAGACGGGATCTGTCACAGCCCAAAACGCTGAACCTCTGGATCGTAGCAGACAATCTGCGAAAAGGAGCAGCAACAAACGCTGTACAGATTGCAGAATACTTAGCAGCCAACAACTTAGTTTAAACTAACAAAATAAAAAAGAGTCTCAAAATTGAGATTCTTTTTTTTATCAAACTATGGAAAATAAAAAAACCATCAGCAACAAAGACAAAATAGGATTTCAAAAGCTTATTGCCGTTTTCGGCGTCATCTTATTCATAGGAAAGATCATCGCATGGAAGCTTACGAATTCCGATGCAGTATTCTCTGATGCCATGGAAAGCGTTGTAAATGTCATCAGTGCATTTATGGGACTCTACTCCCTTCACCTGGCTGCAAAACCCAAGGACGAAGACCACCCTTACGGCCATGGAAAAGTAGAATTTGTAACATCCGGCATTGAAGGGGCTTTAATAGCTATTGCGGGCATTATGATCATCTACGAAGGTGTCAACAGCTTAGTCGTTGGAAAAACACTGGCCAAGATTGATCTGGGAATATGGATCATTGCAGCAACTGCTGTAGTCAACTATTTACTGGGTTATGTTTCCATTAAAAGAGGTAAGGCAGAAAACTCTCTGGTGTTGATTTCCTCCGGAAAACATTTACAGTCCGATACCGTGACCACATTTGGAGTGGTCCTCAGTTTAATTGTAGTCTACTTTACCAAGATCTATTGGCTGGATTCGGTGGTAGCTCTTATTTTCGGTTTTTATATTATCTATGTAGGCTATAAAATTGTTAGAAAGTCTTTAAGTGGGATTATGGATGAGCAGGATCCGGATCTTCTGAACCAGATTATCAAAGTGCTGGAAGAAAACAGAAGAATAGAGTGGATCGATGTTCACAACATGAAGATCCAGCAATTCGGAGCCAATCTCCACATTGATGCGCATATCACCCTGCCCTGGTATTACAGTCTTCGTGAAGCTCATGATGAAATGGAAAAAATGATTATCGTCCTGGCCAAAAATATCAAAAGAAACATAGAATTTAATTTCCATATGGATGACTGCAAGACCATATCATGTCCTGTATGCCAGATCAAAGACTGCCCTGTCCGCGAAAAAAATTTTGTTAAACGCGTACAATGGACCCCGGAAAATGTAACAAGTGTAGAAAAACACACTGTAGATTAGCTGATCAACACACAGGCTGACCGACTACTGGTTGATTAGCCTGTCTTTTATTAATTGCTTTCTGTAATAAAACATCGGAACAATCAATAGCAGCGCCAGCGGCTGAATAACAAACCTTCTCATATAAAACGAAAAAAGGTAGCCAATGTCAAATCTGTCAGAGATACAGTAAAGATAGATCGGGAAAGTAATGGCAAAGATGATCGTAATCAGCAATGCCCCCTGTACCGTCCACTGTTTATTTTTAAAAAGACACTGAATGATCAGGCACGAAAATAGAAGATTAAGAACAAATCTGAAGAGATGCCCAATAATTAATCTCCCCCACTCAAACTGAGGAAATTCAATATTTTTATTAGCTTCATGAAAATACGCAAGAAATGGATCATAAAAGATGCTATCTTCAATAACACGTATCCCTATAAGACCGCAGATTCCTGCTATAACCAGAAGCCCGTTAAGAATTTTCATTTTTTAAAGCAAAGAATTTAATCCATACCAACCACAGAACCACCACGGTCCCGTAAATAACTGCAGGGAAAATAAAGTCGTGAAACATTTTTCCGTATTCCTCGTAGTCCGACATCACAATATTGAGTCCAACGATCCGGAGAAGGTTCATGATATAGAGCATAACAATTCCTGCCAGTGCATAAATAAAAGTTTTCAGTCCTTTATAAAATGCAAATACAAATGCCATGAAAAGAATCATAACCGAAATTGCATTACAGCCTTCCACCATCCTTGTCACATAGTTTTTCTTCACATAAAACCAGACCTGCTCATTTTTTATATCATCATAAAGCAAGGTCGGAAATCCCAAAGCCTTCTGAATAGACGCAACCTGATCGGCAATGATTCTCGAAAAAGGATCAAGTCCTCCTGCCTTACTCACATTCAGATAAAACTGATACGCAAAAAGCAGTACCAGATAGATAACGATGAACCTCAGCAAAATGTTTAAAACTGGTTTAAAATCCTTTAGCATAATGCAAAGATAAAAATTAGGATGTAAATTCACCCGTGTTTGAGATAAGAAAATAAAGATTTGAGAATGAAATTACTATTTTATGTCTTTATAACTGAATCCCAAACGATCCCATCTCTACCCTATTCTCCACCAGATTTCATATAGTTTAAATACTTTAATCATTATAACTCTTAAATCCAATCCCAGCATCCTGGATCGCGAATCCCGAACCTGGTAACTCTTCAACTTAACAAATTCCAAACTCCCATTAAATTAGTATATTTGTTTCCATATTATGACGTCCGAAAACACAAAACAATTTTTTGAAAAGTATCTGGGTAGCCCATCTTCCGAGTTTGTCACACTGGCTCAAAGCGGATCTGCGAGGGTGAATTTTCTGGCTAAATCAGACAACAAAAAATACATTGTTACCCGCAATGAAAATATTGCCGAAAATGAAAGCTTCCTCTATTATTCTGAAGTTTTTTCCGAACTGAATCTCAATACCCCTGCTATTTTTGCCGTTTCGGACGACAGAAAAATATATATACAGGAATTTCTTGGTGAACAGACTCTTTCCGAAATTATTTCAAAAGAAGGACTTTCTCCTCATGTCAAAGCACTGGTAAAACAAACGCTGGGAAAACTTTTTGAGCTTCAGATCGGGACTCAGGGAAAAATCGATTTCTCAAAAACTTTTGAATATGAAAAGTATGATGAACTTCCCGTGATCCATGATCTTTATTATTTTAAAAACTTTGTAGCTGACGTTCTTGAACTGGAATACCGTAAATCTACACTGCTAAAAGAATTTAAACAGATTGCTACCCGTATTGAAAGCCTTGCTCCAAAAGGAATTATGATCCGTGATTTTCAGGCCAGAAATATTATGGTCAACGAAGAAAGTAAAGTTTCGTTTATCGACTACCAATCTGCTATGGAAGGACCATTGATGTACGACGTCATCTCTTTTCTATTTCAGGCTAAAGCCGACTTTCCGGAAGATTTCAAAAACGAAATGCTCAGTTATTACATCGAACAATCTGAAAATGAACAAACTAAAATTCAACTAAGAAATTCGGTAAAACCTATTCAAATGATGAGATTCCTACAGGTATTGGGAGCTTACGGTTTTAGAGGATTAATCCAAAGGAAGCATCATTTTATGGCAAGCCTGGAAAAAGGGATTCAAAATATCACCCATTTTGCTGCATCCTGGGAAGAAATGAAAGATTATCCTGAGCTGAAAAAAGTAATAGAAAAGCTTTCTGCTGACGAAGTAAAATTAAAAATTAAATACTTAAAAGAATCTTAATGGTTCAAATAAAATAAAAAAAGAATGTTACACATCGACATCCACAGTTTTTCATACAAAAAAGGAGGAATCCCAAAAGACAATTCAGGAAACGGCGGAGGCTTTACCTTTGATTGCAGAGGAATTTTAAATCCCGGAAGAATTGAAGAATATAAAATCCAGACCGGAAATGACATCGGAGTTCAGGAATATCTTGAAACCAAAACAGAAATGCCTAAGTTTCTCGAATTGGTAAAATCTATCATTTCTATTAATATCGATAACTATCTGGAAAGAGGTTTTGAAGATCTGCAGATCAGTTTTGGATGTACAGGAGGACAACACAGGTCCGTCTATTCTGCCATCAAGATCGCTGAATTCATTAAAGAAAAATATCCTGACGGCATAGAAATAAGCCTTCACCACGACGAACAGCACCAACTGAATTCATAAATGATCATGGATAAACGATAAATGATTAGCGTATTTAAACATCCATTATCATCACTTATTCATTGGGGTCATTCATCAATCATCATTCATCCATTATAAATAAAAAATGAAAGCTTTAATTTTCGCTGCCGGGAAAGGCACAAGGCTGAAACCTTTTACGGATCATCATCCAAAAGCACTGGCCCAGGTAAATGGCGTCCCCCTTTTGGAAAGAAATATCAATTATCTTAAAAGCTTCGGAATAAAAGATTTTGTGATCAATATCCATCATTTTGGAAATCAGATTGTTGAATTTTTGAATAAAAACAGTAATTTCGGATGCAACATTGAAATCTCTGATGAGACTAATGAACTGCTGGAAACCGGTGGCGGCTTGATTTTTGCTAGAAAGTTTCTCGATCACGGGGAAGATTTTCTGATCATGAACGCTGATATATTAACGGAGATCAACATCAATGCTCTCGTTGAATACCACAAAAAGATAAAAGATTTTGCTACTTTAGCGGTTTCCGATAGAGATAGCTCAAGAAAATTGCTTTTTAATGACGATTTGGTATTACGGGGATGGCTTAATGTACAATCGGGAGAACAGAGGCTCGCGGAATTCAATAAAGGATTTAAAGCTCTTGCTTTCAGCGGCGTTCACTGTATCAACCCTGCTATCTTTGAAAAAATAAAGAGAACCGGCAAATTTTCTGTTATGGAGGAATATCTGGATCTGATGCAGACGGAACATATCCACGGATTTGTGCACGACAGCATTCTGATTGATGTAGGAAGACCAGAATCCGTAATAGAAGCCGAAAAACATTTTAAATAATTTTTGCAATGGAAATGGATGGAACCAGGGATGAAAGTTTAGTAAATCCGGCCCTTGATATTAATGAAACAAAACTTCACAACAGTCTCAGACAGAAGACCTGGGATGAAACCATTACCAAGGACAGCTGGATGGTGTTCAAGGTTATGGCTGAATTTGTGGATGGGTACGAAAAGCTGGCCAAGATAGGCCCTTGTGTATCTATATTCGGTTCTGCAAGACTAAAGCCTGAAAGTAAATATTACGAAATGGCGGTGGAAATTGCAGAAAAGATCACCAAACTGGGTTTCGGAATCATTACCGGAGGCGGGCCGGGAATCATGGAAGCGGGAAATAAGGGAGCTTTTAACGCTCAGGGAAGATCAATAGGACTTAATATTGATTTGCCATTTGAACAGCATTTTAATCCTTATATCAATAAATCTTATTCTATGAACTTCGATTACTTTTTTGTAAGAAAAGTAATGTTTGTAAAATATTCTCAGGGTTTTGTTGTAATGCCCGGAGGTTTCGGTACATTAGACGAGCTCACAGAAGCAATGACGCTGATCCAGACCAACAAAATAGGGAAATTCCCCATCGTCCTTGTAGGAAGCGAATTCTGGGGAGGATTACTGGATTGGTTCAAAGCAACTCTGTTAAAAGAAGGCATGATTGCTGAAGATGATCTGGATTTATACAGAGTAGTAGACACCGCTGATGAAGCCGTAGCGCACATCAAGGCTTTTTATGATAAATATTCTGTGAATGTAAATTTTTAATTGGCATATTATTTGTGACCTATAAATAGCAAGAATGATTGTAAATCTATTAATTAAGATGAAAAAACTTTTATATATATCAGGAATTTTAACATTTTTTGTGTTAATGAGTTTTATGTATGCAGACTTTTTCTCTTCAATGACAAAAGTGGATTATATAGATGGAAGTAAAACATTGAAGTTCACCACAAAAATGAATACCAACCATATTTCTGATGCTATTAAAATCAATCCTAATACAGCAGGATTTGAAGCAGAGGTAAAAAAATATGTGAACAATAATTTTGATGTGTATGTCAATGGCTCTCCGAAAACTATAACCTTCACCGGAAGTCAGGTAAGCGGAGAAACTGTATGGGTATATTTTGAGACCGGCGGCGTGTCCGATATCAGTGCCCTGAAAATTAAGAACACGATCCTTTTAAGTGCTTTTCCTAAGCAGATCAACATTGTTAGTATTGCTTACAAAGGAAGCCAGAAAGTAATGAATTTCCAGAGAGGAAAAGAAGTAAACGAGGTTTCTTTCTAATCGGAATAGTTTAAAAATAAAAAAACCACTGCGGATGCGGTGGTTTTTTTGTATCCCATTTTCAATTAAATTACTTATTTTATCCGCTGTTAATAAAGTAAATATGCAATGAACAGAAAATTTGTAATGCCAATAATCATAATTTGTTCAATCGGCTGCACTGCCTATTTTCTTAAATATAAAGCAACAAGGCAGCCGACAGAAGTAATTCTTAAAAATTCTAAATATACTGTAGGAGAGATTACTTCCGATGATTATGGGGACAGGAGATATACAAAAGGTAATGATTACACATTCAGATATAGCGGAGGTACCATTAGAAAAGGACATCAGAATGGAGAATTTATTAACGGGAGAAAATATCTTGTAGTATATGATTCTACAGATATCAGGAACGGCTATCTAATATTAGATAAATTTGACATTACAGATTCTTTGGAAAAATATCATGTCCATAAAAATTACGATTATTATGATGTGGGATGGTCGTTACCCAACATCCCTTTCAAATATGACAAAAGTGATATTGAATATGAGGTAAAAGTGAATCTCAGAAGTGAATAGCTTCATATTCAAAAAACCACGAAAAATAATCCTTTAAAGTTTGAAATCTCTGATTTACAATACACATATCGCAGCCACCAGTCATTGTAGGTTTATCACTTAAAACAAAAAAGGCCGTCTCCTGAAAGACGGCCTGTATTTAAAATATCAGATTGATTATTGAACCTGAATATTATCTAACTGAATCGTAGTGGTGACACCCGTAGATGCTCCGGTATATTCAAACAGGATAAATCCGTTCCCCGTTAATCCGGCAGGCAGTGTATAAGTTCCCGCAGGAGCTAATGTGCCGTAATTAACAGCTGGAGCCTGTGGAATTGTAAATGCAGAGGTAATATCTGTTTTAGTGGCCGTTGTAATATCTCCAAGCGGAGTATAGTTGGTGGTATAGTATACTTTTAAAGCATTACCATTCCAGAATCCAACGTTAACGTCAAATTTTACGGTATTGGCTGCTGTAAAATCAACAGGTACCGCAAAATAAGTCAAATAGTTTCCAGAACCTGAATTCGCTCCCAACTGGATATACTTATTGCTGCTAAAAGTCTTTAACTGCCAGTATCTGTTTCCTAATACGGCATCATTTACATATTTAGGATACACTTCAAGGTTAGTGGGCGTCAGTGAATAACTTTCAAAGTTTTCAAGGAATGAACCAGAATAAGCGATTTCAGTACCTCCTTTTGGCGGCGTTGCATCTACTCTTGTTCCAGTGAAGTTAATATCAGATAAGCTTCTGATCAGCATCTGCCATGTAGTATTGTATCTGCTTACTACGAAAGTAATAGTACCATTTCCTTTTGGTACAAGCTCACCTCCACTCTTGAAGAATCCAGAGTTTCTGATCACTGCAGTACCTCCCAATTTATCTTCAATATTTCTGTCGGTATCCAATCCCTGGTTTCCGGCATCATAATCAAGATATTTTTTCTGAACAGGGAAGATCTCACCGATACCGAACTGTACATCAGATACCGTTACTAAAGTGTTGATCAAATTAGCTTGTTTCGCATCATTTAATGAATTAAGTTTTGTAGGAACAAGAGTCTGGACATCCAAACCGTTTCCACCACAAACTCCTGAAACATATCTTCCAACAAGGGCCTGAGGAATTCTCCCGATCGCAAAGTTCGGATCTTCAGAACCAAGTTTAATAGATCCTCTGTCAAGACCTAGACGTAATCCTTTAGCATTAATTCTGATGTGTGCTCCTACCGGATAATCAGCAAAGTTACTTGCTTTGTCTACTTCGATCTGAAGACCTACTGTAGGATTAACTGTTTTATCCTGGAAAGAGATGGTTTTATAGAAATTTCCCTGAGCATCAGAAGAAACAATATATCCGTCGAAGATCTGATCTGTAGTAATTAATTTATATCCTGTAGCAGGAGCCTGCGCTGCGAAATCTGCCATTGAAATGGTAGGCGCTTCGAATTTATTTGAACAGGCGATAGGGGGAGTTTCCCAATCATCATTCTTTACACAAGAAGACACGGCAGACAGTACACCTACTGCTACGAATGTCGTTTTGAAAAAGTTAGTGAAATTATTCATTGTTATTTTTTTATTTTTTATTAGAATCTGAATTGTAAGTTAACAAAGTAAGAACGTCCCTGAGTGTACCAGTATTTCGGTCCGAAAGAAGGTGTAGGGCTGTAATAGTCTGCCGCAAAATCTTTCGCTTTCGTTTCTCTCGTTTGCTCAAAACCTCCTGTAATGAATCTCTTGTTGTTTAAGATGTTATTCACAGAAGCAGTCAATAAGATGTAATACTTTCCAATCATGAATGATTTCCCTGCATTGGCATTTAAGAAAAATGCAGAAGGAAGTTGTACAGGCTTCAGCATATCACGTACTTGACCATCGGTAAGACCCAGGTAAGGTGTACTTGAATACGGGTTCTGAATAAAGTTATTCGTTCTTAAAGCCGGAGCCGGATCCAGATAATTGTTGTCAAAATAATTCCAGTTGGCACCTACCCACCAGTATTTCGGGTTGTTGTAACGGAACCCTAAAGAGAAAGCACGCTGAGGAGTTCCTCCTTGTTTGTAATCCTTCAGATAAGCTTTTCCGAAAGAAGTCACACTGCTTCCTGAGGCATCTGAAACAAGGTATACTTCAGGATTATTTCTGTACGTATACTCTCCTAAACTCGCAAGTCCCTGTAAAGATAAAGTAGGTAGAACTTTCAGATCAACCCCTAGTTCAACCCCCATATTTCTTTTCTCAACATTGGACATTACCTGAGTAACGAAAGCACTCTGTACCTGAGAAACAGATCCGTCAGGATTTGTACTGCTCAATTGAATTCCGTCTGCAAAGAATCTCTGTACATTCGTCTCATTCTGGGTATCAACAAGATATCCGGATGCTCTTAATTTAAGGAAAGGAGTATTGATCACATAACTTAAATCATTGGCCGTATATACTGTACTTCTGATGTTAGGATTTACAAGTGCATTAATTCTAGGATTGATAAATAAATCTTCCAGGAATGGTGCCTGGTTGTACATTGCTCCGTTATACACTAAGAAGTTACGCCCGTTGATACGGTAAACAACCTGTCCTTTCAGACCGAAGTTCCAGAAATTGTAATCTTTGCTTTTCCCGTAAGAGTTCTCATATAAATAATGCTTGAAAAGACCTTCTCTGTTTGAAGAAGAATATCCCGCCATAGCAGAAACAAATACATCAAAATTACCTGTAGAGAATTTCAATCCCGGATTTACCTTTGCCTCCTGTCTTCTCAGGATATAGTTGTACGTCATACGGTCTCCTACTCTCAACTGAACGTTAGGATCCAACGTATTATATAATCCAGAAGAACCAGGCTTAGCCGATTCTTTAAATGGATCTACACCGATCGCATAATCACCTCCTAAAAGATCTTTCATTTCACGGTAAAGCTCAGATTTATAGTTCTGATAAGATACGTTCATGATAAACTTCGTACGGTCATTAAAGTTGTACGTGTAGTGTGTACCAGCGTTGAAAATTTTATCGTCGCTTACATCATCTACCAGATATATTTTAGAACGCTTTCCGGATATCCCGTACAGACGGGCCATTTCAGCCTGATCTGCTGCATCGTTCTTTTGGTTGTTGGCATAGATCTGTCCCCAGTTGATCTGAGTAACATTAGGATCCCCATTCTGCCAGCTTGCCAAACTTGTATTGTAAGCATCTATTAGAGTTGCGTACTGTAATGGATCAGATTGAGTATTGTTGGTAGCATTATAAATAATACTGTTGATAGAATAACTTGGTAGGTTTCTGTAATACGTAGGAGAAGGATTAGTCACCCCATTCCAGTCTAAACGGGAACCTTTATCTTTTCCAAACTGGTAAGATGCAGTCGTCCAAAGGCTAGAATTTTTATTGATTTTCCAGAAATCCTGAACCTGGAAAAGCGGCTGGAATCCTCTTCGAACTCTTTCGCTTCTCTTTTCTCCATCCTGCCATCCCCAGTAAGAGTTGTAATGCACTCCTCTGTAATCATAGACTTCCTGAGTACTTGGACTGGCTGTAGATCTTCTGTATGGCGCACCGATCGCATTGAACGTAATCGTATGGCTGTCACTGAATTTCTTTTCTATACCAAGATAAGCACCGTAAGCATCGTAGAAAGTTCCTTCCTGAATTCCTTCTTCTGCCCATCTTCTTGCTCCCATTACAGTAAATGCCCATCCTTTCTTGCTCATTCCTGAGGTATAACGTAAAGAGGTTCTGTTTCTGTAGTTTCTGTTGGTTAAGGATTGTGTAAACTGGAATCCTTTTCTATACTCACTTGCTTTCGTGTTTTTGTAAACAACAGAGCTGTTTCCACCGAAAGCATATTCAGACGGAGAATGGTTAGATGCGATCTCCGGATATCTCGTGATCTCGTTGAGTCCACCCCAGTTGCTGAAGTCAACATTACCATTATCAGATTTCACCATAGAAACACCGTTCAGCATAGACTCTCCGGTTCTTCCGTCGATCCCTCTCGGGCGGAACCAGTAAAATCCTAAATCAAACGCAGCAATTCTGCTGAATACATCCATTGATGATTGTAGCAATCCTACCGTAGAAGCTTGTCCACTGCTGTTGCTGTCATCATCATCGTTGTCTATAATCGCCAAACCTTGATCTGCGCTTGTAAGATTGGAATACAGGGTAACAATTCCCAGATCCTTTCTTTTCTCATCCGCTACGTCAAACTCCATCACTTTCGTTTCGAAGTTTGGTTTCGTAATCATAATTTGATAATGGCCCGGCTGCAGATCTACAAACTGGAAGTATCCAATTTTATCAGCCGTTACATCATTTTCACTCCCTTTAAGATCTACTTCTGCCCTTTCAACAGGCTTTCCGTCAGCATCCTTAAGATACGCAAATACAGTAGTCTGCGCAAAATAGAATGAAGCTGGAAGTAAAGTAAATAAAGAGACTAATGATAGTTTTTTAATCATGAGTATATTTATTTTTTTTAATACTTTTCTTATTAGTTTTCAACAGTTTAAAAGTTGGGGGCACAAATTTAGTCAAAATTTGGAATTTCCAACTTTTTTAACATTATTTTTTCTTAACATGGCAACCTTTTATGATTCATTATATAAGAGAATTATTTTATATTGTTTTAAATTTACAAATATTTAAAATGGGTTGAATTAAAAAAAAGTAAATTTGTCGTTTAAATAATTTTAATACTCTAGAGGATGAAGAGATTTATGAGTTTTATGGCCATCGTTTTTTCGATCATGGCTTTTGCACAACAGGGAAAACTGCGAAAAGTGGCTGCTGTTGGTTTTTTGAATGTGGAAAACCTTTGGGATACTATACGTTCTGCTGATTATATTGATGGTACCAAAGACATCCGTAATCCCGCTTTTCACAGAAGCATCCCGATTGATTCTATCCAGTTTTTAGAAGCTGAAAAATATGACGGACAATGGAGTGACGGCGCTTTAAAGGGTAAAAAAGCAGTAAGATACCAAAGTGGTTCTGAAGAATTCACCCCAAAAAGCGGCAAAAATTATAATACTAAAATTTATAAAGCCAAGCTTGCCAATGAAGCAAAAGTAATTGCTGAACTTGGGGCACAATATACCAAAACAGCTCCTGCAGTAGTAGGACTTATAGAAGTAGAAAACAGACAGGTAATCGAAGACCTTGTAAAACAACCTGCGCTTGCCAAATATGATTACGGAATCGTTCATTATAATTCTTATGATTACAGAGGTATTGATGTGGCTCTGATTTATCAGAAAAGAAGATTTACAGTAACCAATTCTTTAAAGAAAGAACTGAAAGTTTTCGGTGATGACGGAAAAAGAGAATACACCAGAGATATCCTTGTCGTAACAGGTTTCCTTGACAATGAAAAAGTAGCTTTCTTTATGAACCACTGGCCTTCAAGAAGAGGAGGTGAAGCCGTTTCATTACCTAAAAGAAATGCTGCAGCAGCGTTATTGAAACAGCAAATGGACAGCATCAGAACAGCAGATCCTTCCACAAAACTTTTTGCAATGGGTGACTTTAATGATGATCCCGTAAGTTCTAGTTTAAAAAACCATTTAAAAGCAGTAGCAAGTCCTAAGGATTTAAGCGAAACGACTCCTTATCTCAATTTAATGTATCCTTTATATAAGAAAGGTATTGCTTCACTGGCTTACCAGGATGCCCCTAACCTTTTTGACCAGATCATTGTTTCTAAAAATCTTGTATCTGATCAGGTTACCAAAGAATACTCAGTATACAAAGCAGAAATATTTGCTCCGGCCTATTTGGTGAATAAAGAAGGAAATTACAAAGGCTATCCTTTCAGATCCTGGAACGGAGATCAGTTTACAGGAGGATACAGTGACCACTTCCCGGCATTTGTTATTCTTCAGAAAGAACCATAAAAAATCAACTTAGGCACTCATTTTGAGTGCTTATTTTTTATATCACTATTTTATCATGAAAAATCTCATCGTTATCCTCATCCTCGCATTTCTTCCTTTCAGCTGTTTTTCTCAAAATACGCCTGAGAAAGATGAGGAAAAGTCCGAAATGAAACCTTCTAAAAATGATGACGGCGAATGGGATCTCACCGTGATTGATACCCAGTTCGATTATTTTTTAAATGCTGTAGCCAAACCCATGAGCCAGTACTCAGAATCCTATCTGAAAACAAAAAATACATTTCTGGTCACTGAATGGAATTCTTATTACAATTCAGGCAAATACAGGAATATCATAGAATCAGGAATAGATTACAACCCACGAGAAAACTACGGGATCAAATTTGAATACAAGCTCTACCAGGTTTTTGCTTATGTAAGCTGGAAATATGGACTGAAAATGAACGGACTTTCTGCAAGTGATGCTATGAGATAACCTAAGAAGCTATTAGAAAACTGAAAATTTCAGGATAATCATTCGATTTTAAGCCATTGTTTCTTATGTTATGAAAACTTATTATACACTAAAATAGCAATAAAAAAGGTTCAGAATTTCTTCTGAACCTTTTACTTTTATAACAGCTGAAAATTATTTGTTGAATAATTCCTCTACTTTATCCCAGTTGACTACACTAAAGAAAGCTGAAACATAGTCAGGTCTTCTGTTTTGGTAGTTTAAATAGTAAGCATGCTCCCAAACGTCTAATCCTAGAACCGGAGTTCCCTTAACGTCTGCAACAGGCATTAATGGGTTATCCTGGTTTGGTGTAGAAGAAACAGATACAGATCCGTCTGCGTTTTTAACCAACCAAGCCCATCCTGAACCGAATCTTGTTTTGGCAGCATCAGAAAAATCTGTTTTGAATTTTTCAAGACCACCGTAAGCGTCGATAGCCGCTTTTACATTTCCTACAGGCTCATTGCTTCCGCCCGGAGTTAAAATTTCCCAGAATAAAGAGTGGTTGAAGTGTCCTCCTCCATTATTTCTTACTGCTGGTTTGTCAGTTCCTGTCTGGCAGATCTCTTCGATGGTTTTTCCTGCTAATTCAGTTCCTTCGATTGCTTTATTTAAATTGTCAATATAAGCCTGGTGATGTTTTGTATAATGGATTTCCATAGTTTTTGCATCGATAGTCGGCTCTAATGCATCATATGCATATCCTAATTTTGGTAATTCAAATGACATAATTTTATTTTTAATGTTATATTCAAATTTAACCAATATTTAAGCTAATATCAAATATTGGGGATTACTTTAATAAATCTTTAACATTGATATCCTGATTTAGAATGAATTAAACTTTCACAGGGAAAGGATGGGACCGGGAAGAAGACAGCTATCACGGTATAAAACACTTCTGAAAGTCAATTTAAAAAAAAAGAATATAATCTCATAATACTTAACACTATCACAATGCAACCCAAATATTTCAATATCCAAACCCTTAGAAAAGACCACAAAAAAACACGGAGATCAGATCACCGTGCTTTTTTATTAACAATTAAATTTAATCTATTTATTCATAGACATCAGGAATTCTTCATTATTCAAAGTTCCTCTGATGTTTTTATTGACAAATTCCATAGCTTCCACAGGATTCATTTCAGAAAGATATTTTCTGAAGATCCACATTCTCTGAGAAGTTACTTCATCTAAAAGAAGATCATCTCTACGGGTGCTTGAAGATACAAGGTCAATCGCAGGATAAATTCTTCTGTTGGCAATTTTTCTGTCCAACTGAAGTTCCATGTTACCCGTTCCTTTGAATTCCTCAAAGATTACTTCGTCCATTTTAGAACCCGTATCGATAAGTGCTGTAGCAATAATAGTTAGTGATCCACCCCCTTCAATCTTTCTGGCAGCCCCAAAAAATCTTTTCGGTTTGTGAAGGGCATTGGCATCTACCCCACCGGACAGCACTTTTCCTGATGCCGGAGTAACGGTGTTGTATGCTCTGGCCAATCTTGTAATAGAATCCAGAAGGATCACTACATCATGTCCGCATTCCACCATTCTCTGAGCTTTTGCTAAAACAAGGTTAGCCACTTTTACGTGCTTATCTGCTGCTTCATCAAATGTAGAGGCAATAACTTCTGCATTTACACTTCTTTCCATATCGGTAACTTCTTCAGGACGTTCGTCGATCAGAAGGACCATCATATATACTTCAGGATGATTGGCTGCAATAGAGTTGGCAATATCTTTAAGCAACATCGTTTTACCTGTTTTAGGCTGGGCAACGATCATGGCTCTCTGTCCTTTCCCGATTGGAGCGAAAAGATCTACAATTCTTGTTGAAAGGGTAGATCCGTTTCCGGTAAGATTGAATTTCTCTTCAGGGAAAAGCGGAGTTAAATATTCAAAGGCGACACGGTCTTTAATGAACGCAAGATCACGTCCGTTTACTTCCGTAGGTTTCAGTAATGAAAAATATTTTTCACCTTCTTTCGGTAGTCTTACAATTCCTTTTACCGTATCTCCGGTTTTCAAACCAAAATTTCTGATCTGTGCTGTAGATACATAGACATCATCAGGAGAAGAGATATAGCTGAAATCGGATGAACGAAGGAATCCGTAGTTATCCGGAAGGATTTCCAAAACCCCTTCAATGCTTACCATCCCGTCAAAACTGAATTCTTTTCTGTGTTCAGAATGATGCTCCTCATTTCTGTCAGCATGTTGTCTGTGCTGATTTTGATTAGGGTTCTGATTCTGATGTTGATTAGGATTTTGGCTCTGACCCTGATTTTGGTTTTGATGCTGATTAGGGTTCTTATTTTGGTTTCCGCTGTTTTGCGGATTGTTGTGTCCTTTTTGTTGGGATCTGGCCTGAGGTTGGGAAGTAGCAGGCTTTTCTTCTGATGGAGCAGATTCCTGAGGTTCTGCATTTTTAGGAGCTTCAGCTCTTTCTTGTGGAGTTTCTGTATTACCGGTGTTGGCAACGACTCTTTTTCTTTTTTTCTTAGCCTGTGCTGAGTTGTTTTCTTCAGGAGCGGAAACTGTTTCAGTTTTGGGTTCTTCCTGCTTTATTTCTTCAGCGACTGGTACCTTTTCCTCTACTTTTGTTTCTTCAGCCTGGGGTTTAGCTTCTGCCGGTGCTTTTACTTCTGCTTTCGGCTTGGCAGGTTGTCTTTTAGGCGCTGCTTTTTTTACAGGAGCCTTAGCAGGTTTATCTGCCGGTTTTTCTTCAGTATCCATGCTGGTTTCTGTGGCGTTGAAATAATCTTTTGCAACTTTAGGGTTAGAAGCCTGAAAGTCAAGAACGGCAAAGATCTTATCATTATCATTGCTGTTTCTAGCAACTTTAACGCCTAAATCTTTTAAGATTTTAGTCAGTTCCGTTACGGATTTTGACCTTAACGTTTCTATGTTAAACATACTTAATGTAAAAATGTAATTAATTGTGAGTAAGAAAAGTAAGTCCGGTGACTTGTATTTTCAAGTACATATGTATAATGCAAATCTACACTAATTTTTGAATTGTGCAAAATTTATGTTATTTTTGCCAGGTATTTAATAATCAATGTTACAGAGAATACAGACTATATGGACTCTGCTGGCCGTTTTAGCCGCCGTTTCCCTTTTCGTTACAGGACAGGATGTTGACGTTTTTGGCAATATTCCGGTGATAGATATAAGCTGTATTGCCCTTGTTTTGGCAGGTGCATTAAGTATTTTCAGCTTTAAAAACAGAAAAAGACAAATTTTGCTGAATACATTCAGCATCATTATAAACGTTTTGTTGATTGGTGTATTGGCGTACTGGTTACTCAACTTATCCGGAGGAATTCAGATTCCTGAGAAGGGTATTGAGCCGGTTTTCCCATTGATCGCGGTCATTTGTCTGCTTATAGCAAACGTATTGATCCGCAGAGATGAGAGGCTCGTAAAATCTGTAGACCGACTTCGATAGCCTTACAACGATTTTTTTTGAGTGAGAACAGTTCCGAAAGGGACTGTTTTTTTTTGCGATAATGATTTAAGAAGACATCTCAGCAGATCCTTAACCCCCTAGAGCTGAATAAGTTTTTAAGGATATTAAAATGATTTTTCTTAATTTCGTTCAACAGTGTAAAGCTTATGAATGGTTATTATATACATTAATTTATATAAGTTTATGCAACATTTCCATTAACCCTACGACTGATCTTACTAAATTTAAAAAAATGAAAAAACTAACCTACCTTGCCTTATCGTTCTTCTCTGTATGTACGTTTGCACAGGAAGTTTCAAAGGACAGAGTAAAGACGATCCTTTCAACACTGGCTTCAGACGAAATGAAAGGCCGTGAAATTGGAACACCTGAAAATGACAAAGCAGCCGAATACATCGCAAAGCTATTTAAGGAAAACAATCTTGAATACTGCACAGGAAACTCTTACCTGATTCCTTTTGACTATGAAGGTAAAAAGGTGTACAATGTATGTGGTATAAAAAAAGGGAAAACGGATAAGTATCTTGGGTTCTCAGGACACTTCGACCATATTGGTATGAGCGACAAAACCGGAGATAATATCTACAACGGCGCAGATGATGATGCAAGTGGAATTGCCACTTTAGCAGGTATTGCGGATTATTTCAAAAATAAAAAACCTGACTTTTCCATGGTTTTCATCGCTTTCAATGGGGAAGAAAAAGGAATGCTTGGTTCAAGGGCTATTTCTACAGATGCCAGTTTAGATAAGGTATATAATAATATGACGGCACTTTTCAATTTTGAAATGGTGGCTACCGAATCTCAGTTTGGCAAAAATGCCCTTTTTATGACCGGTGACGAGTTTTCTGATTTTGATGAACTTTTCAATAAATATGCAGCGAACGGTCTAAAGATAAATCCTGATCCTTACGCAACTCAAAAATTATTCTACAGATCAGATAATGTAAGTTTTGTAAAGAAAAAGATCATCGCTCACTCATTTTCGACCGTTGATATGACGAAAGCTTCTCATTACCATAACGAAAGTGACGATGTAAGTGTTGTAGATTTTGATAATTTGACAGGAATCATCAATAATGTTGGAAAAACTCTTGAGAAATTAAATCCTCAGAATTTTGCACCCCAATATAATGACAAAGTAAAATTTTAAATAATTTCCATCATAAAAACCGTCGAAATGACGGTTTTTTTCATATGTATTCTATTTGTAACTATGAAAAATCAAGCAAGTGTTTGTAACAAAACCGATCAAATTGAAACATATTAATTAAAGTAAAACAGGATTAAGAACGTCTATTCCTTTAATTTTACGTAATTTTGCTATCCAATTTTTCATTGAATGAAACCATTACAAAGAATACTTTATTTCGCGAAACCGCACCAAAAATACCTTTTCGGAAGTATGTTTTTCAACATACTCTACTCCTTACTCAACATCCTGTCTGTGGGAACCATGCTTCCTATTTTGGGACTGATGTTCGGAACCATTGAAAAACAGGGAAGAGAGCCGGTATGGAATGGCGAACTGGGTACCTATTTTAATTATATAAAAGATA
This sequence comes from Chryseobacterium carnipullorum, assembly GCF_003815695.1. Lineage (NCBI taxonomy): Bacteria > Pseudomonadati > Bacteroidota > Flavobacteriia > Flavobacteriales > Weeksellaceae > Chryseobacterium > Chryseobacterium carnipullorum. The sequence goes on from NZ_CP033920.1 coordinate 1,034,985, forward strand.
AAGCGTATTACTTTGTACAGATACAAATTGATCAGCATGGTGCTGTTCAGGTACTTGCAGTGCTATGTGCAATCACAGGGGTTTCATTTTTACTGAGAAATATTTTCAGATATATCGGGTCTTTTTTATTGGTGAACTACCGTGTGGGGATTACCAAAGATCTGCGTACTGCAATGTATAATAAATTTCTTCAGCTTCCTGTTTCTTTCTTTACAGAACAGAGAAAGGGAGATATGATGTCCAGAATTTCCAATGATATCGGAGGTGTGGAAGGCGGCATCATGGGTGTATTGGTAGATATCATCAATGCTCCGTTCATGATCATCTCTTCACTGATCGCATTATTTTTACTGTCTCCTCAGCTGACCCTATTTTCACTGGTCGTTTTCCCGGTGATGGGCTTGCTGATCTCATGGACAGGAAAAAGCTTAAAAAAACAGGCTCATTATGCTCAGGCAGAGCTTGGAAATCTTTTTTCGCTGGTAGACGAAACTTTAAAATCGTCTAAAGTGATCAAGATCTTTAATGCAGATAAGATTCTTAAGAACAGATTCAACGAAACAACGACCAACTGGCAGAACTTCGCCATAGATATGAGCCGAAAAAGAGAATTGGCCTCTCCTATGAGCGAATTCCTTGGTTCTATTACCATTCTTATCATTACGTGGTATGCAGGAACCCAGATCTTAGAGGACCAGACGATGAAACCTCAGGCTTTCCTGGTGTTCATCGGGATGTTCTTCCAGATTCTTGATCCTGCTAAAAAACTTTCCAGTGCGATCTCTTCTATCCAGGGAGGTATGGCAAGTTTGGAAAGAGTAGCGGAAGTTCTTGATTATGATTTAAAAGTAGAAGAAATCGCAGAGCCGGTTTCTATCTCTACATTGAGCAACCAGATTGAATTCAAAAACATTGGATTCTATTATGATAAAGACAATGTTATCCTTAAGAATTTCTCACTGATCATTCCGAAAGGAAAGACGATTGCCCTTGTAGGACAGAGTGGAAGTGGAAAAACGACTATCGCCAACCTTCTGGCTAGATTCTATGACGTAAATGAGGGCCAAATCTTAATTGACGGCGTAGATATCAAACATCTAAAATTAAAAGAATACCGCCAGCTTCTTGGAATGGTAACTCAGGAATCTGTATTATTCAATGATTCAATATACAATAACATTCTGATGGGTAAGCCTGAGGCTACGAAAGAGGAAGTAGTTGAAGCGGCCAAAATCGCCAATGCCGATTCTTTCATCACCAATCTTCCGGAAGGGTATGATTCTAATATCGGTGATGACGGGAATAAGCTTTCAGGAGGCCAGAAGCAGAGAGTTTCTATTGCACGAGCTGTATTGAAAAATCCACCAGTAATGATCCTGGATGAAGCTACTTCTGCCCTGGATACGGAATCTGAAAGATTTGTACAGGATGCTTTGGATAAAATGATGGAAAACAGAACTTCTCTTGTTATTGCCCACAGATTGTCAACGATCCAGAAAGCAGACTGGATTGTGGTCATGGAAAAAGGAATCGTAGTGGAACAAGGAACCCATCACGACCTTATCGCTAAGAAAGGAATGTACCACAAACTTGTGGAACTTCAGAACTTTGACTAATCATTGATGAATTAAATTCAATTCAATGAATCCCATACAAGAGTACTTCTACAGAATCGACGAGCCTGAAAGAAGTACTCTTTTGTTTTTACGCCAAAAGATCCTGGAATCCGATACAGAGTATATTACTGAAACATTAAGTTTCGGACTTCCTTTTTTTAAGTATAAAAAGAAAATGCTGTGCTACCTCTATTACAGTAAAAAATATAAACAGCATTATGTAAGTTTTTATCATGGGGACAGACTTGATCACCCTCTATTGATTCAGGATGGCAGAAAGAAGTTTAAAATACTTCTGATCGATATGGAAGAAGATCTTCCTGTTGAGATAATTTTAAACCTTACAGAAGAGGTTAAGAAGCATATAAAATAAAAACTGCGGCATGGTTTCACCATGCCGCAGTCATCTTTAAAAACTATTTTTCATTATTGTGTGTTAATTCCGCTGAATTCTGCCTGCTTTACGGCCCACGCAATCATATTCGCGAATAATATAGAATTCTGTACCTGCATTCCTCCTATAGCAAACCCGTTTCCTGCATATCCATACGCTGCTTTCTGCACAGGAAAAAATCCTCCTGAACTTGGTGCTACGAAAGGCTCTATCGTGTTGCTTGGATAAGGACTACCATTCGCATTTTCATTACTTAAGAAGCCACCGTCACCAAACCAAATAAAGTTCAGATTGCTGCTTCTCAATCCGGAAAGACCGGTTCTTGCTGTTGTACTGTTAATAGGCTGCGCATAACTGTAAGGAATAAATCCGCTTGTAAGACCTGACATTCCAACTGTTGTAGAAGCATCTTCACCCCAGTTTTTTCCTCTTACATCTCCAAAAGGACCGTTAAGAATCGGATCATCCGTATTCGCAAGAGCATATACTGATCCTGCCCCTCCTCCATAGGAAGCTGAAATGGTAGGATCTGAAAATATTCCTCTGAATAAGTTCTGTGCAGTTCCTGTATCATCAGTCAAAGCAATGACGATCCCTTTTTTATTAAGATAAGAAGCAATATATCCGGCGTCAGTAGCATTAGGAGTATAATTATATCCAATGATGACAATATCCGGCTTATTATTCAGAGCTGTCTGCAGTGCAGCCGAAGAAGGTGAGCTCCCTAAAGAGGTATGGGTAAAACCTTCATATTTTACGATGCTTGAGGCTGTAGTTCCAAAATTGGCAGGAGAATCCATCAGGCTTCTTGAAGGTCCTGTAAAAGCACTGTATCCATAAGCCGTTTCCAATCCTATATGAAGCACTGTTTTCCTGGGAATCACAACAATGATGCTTACATTACATGTTGTAGAAACGCCTCCCTGACTATCAGAAGTAATGGTTAATGTTTTTACAGCTGTGGAAGATGGTGTTCCTGTACCATTTAAAGTTACATTCTGATTTCCCGTCGCAGTAAATGTTCCGGAGCCACTGAATGAAATTCCATCTACCGTATTGGTTGTCATGGTATAACTTCCCAATGAAGAAACATTGACCGGCAATGTAATCGTATTGGAAGAGTTAAGAGCTGTTCCCACTTTATATACTCCATTAGGTACCGCACTCCCACAACTCATCGTATAAGTTCCTGCCGGACTGAGAATAGTTATCGATACTGCTGGTGTACAGGTCACATCAATTCCGTTGGCATTAAGGGATACGTTATCCGTCTGAATATTGACAGGGGTACCCTGACCTGCGATCTGGATGGTTTGCACTCCTGTATTCAGGAAAGTGCCTGTTCCATAGAAATTATATCCGTTGGGAGTCGTTCCCGAGATGGTATAATTCCCTGCTTTAGTTACGTTTACAGAAATACTAAGGTAGTTTGAGGTGGTTAATTCCCTGCCTTTTACATAGGCCCCCATAGCTTTGGTATTGGAACAGTCAACGGTAAACACGGCTTTTCCCAATTGTCCGCAGACACTTTTCCATTCATCATCAGCAAAACTCCAGTAGTTAAAGCAGTCTTCAGTAGTATTGTAAATGGTAAGACCATCGTCTTTAGGCTTATTAATAACTATTGCATCTCTTTGGGCTTCAGTAAGGCGGGGAATAAGTATTCCTTTATTATTACCCCCTGAAACTACATCTAAAACAGAATTGGTATTGGGTAAAGAGGTATTAATCCCTACTGCACCATTATTAGTTTGTGAATAGAACTGTCCAAAAACCAAAAGCAAAGCCAGAAGCAAAACCTTGATTTTTTCTGTTGTAAAATTTGTGTTCATCATTTTCGAAATAATTATGTTTGTTATGTTTTGAATGGATTTTTCATCCAGTGCAAAATTACTATACCAAATTATTTTTCCGTTTAAAAAAAACTACGCAATATTACGCGTGAGTAGTAAAACTCACTTTAAATCAACACTTTAAAACATTCATGTAAAATAATAGGAGATCATCTGAATTTAATTTTTTCAGATTTAAAATTAAAAACTATTAAAAAAGAATAAAAGAAAAGGATTATGATTTAAACAGAGTCTTCCATCTTGCAATGGTATTTCTGCTGATTTTGAAATGATTGCCAGTTTCAGTATTGGTAAGTTTATTTTTGCTTTGATAATCCAGAATCTCAAGGATTGACGGTTCATCATAGGAACGAAGTTTTTGACTTTTAGATAAAACAGTATATTCCGGCTCGCCAAAGATCAATATATTGAACTTCAACACATCAACCGCTGTATGCAAAGCATCCAGTTTATTCCGGATCACGGGACTATCCATTTTTTCCGGAAATTTTTCGGTGATGATATCTGTATAAATCATTTTAAAATCTGGCATCACCTATGCTTTCTTAATCCATTTATAAAGGGTTGTTTTAGGAATTTTATATTTTGTAATCACTTCAGCGACCGTCATTTGCCCTGTAATAATCTTATCAAGTATGAAAATCTTAACTTCCTCTGTATAAATACTTTTTCTAAATTCAAGATGGGAATCTCTTATCTTAATCACTCTGTCAGTTTTGGACGGAGGTGCGTACAAAATAAGATGACCAGTGTAAATTCTAAAAAAATCATACCGAAGAAGTTTACTCCATCTCAAGAGTTTATCAGTATCCATGTATTCCTGCTCATACATCGCTTCTATTTCATCTTCAGTACAGTTTAAAAAATTAGTGATTCTTTCAGGAGATATCCTGAGCTCTTCTGCTTTTGCCTTCACTAAACTTCCTATATGTATCACTTTTAAATTCATACGTGCAGCAAAAGTAACAACAACGTCACAAAACTAATGTGCGTCTATATACGTAATACTACTCACCTATGTAAAAAATTTATATTTTAAGGATAAAACTGTTGATATTTGTGTCAGAAGGAATATTCAGTTTCTTCCGGATTCTGTACTTTTTACTTTCAACCGCTCTTATACTGCTGTTTGTACACTGGGCAATTTTCTTTGTGTCAAAATCAATTTTCATGAGGGCACAGAAGTACAATTCTGAATCAATAAGATTTGGATTATTGGCTAATATGGCCGGAATAAAATGCGGGAAAAAGACCTGAAACTTATCAAAAAACAGTGGAGAATTGGTTTCTGCGAGATGATAGATTTCGCGTATGTTTTCTTCTGTAAGATGATGAATGAGCATTTGTTGTTTGAGAAGTTCTGTATTGGTTTTCTGCAGATCTTCTATGGTAGAATCCTTCATTCTGGTATCTTCAATAAGTCCGTAAATCAGGTCATCTTTCTGAGTGACAAATGAAATGTCCATCACAAACGATATAATGGAAAACAATATATTCAGGAGTTTCACTGTTATAAAGTCTTCCTGCCGGAAAAATTTGCTTTTAGGCAGAAAATCGAAATCAAAATATAAACAGGTAATAAAGTTGACACTAATAATCAAAGCCAGAAAAAGAATTGAATAGAAATCTTCTTTATAATTGAAAAAGAAAGGAATAGCAAACAAAAGTGAAAAATAAAAATATTCTACCCCTGCATTCTTATAAGTATAGATGTGAAAAAAACTGACAATAAATATTAAGAGGACAAAAACGAATATAACACTTGTTTTAAGTGTCTTTTTAAACCTGTTGGTCTTTCCCTCTACAGCCATTAAATAAAGCCAAAAAAGCGTAATGATCGTAAGAAATGTTGAGATTAAAGCATCTCCAAAAAAAATCACGATAAATATGGAGTAAAATAAAAATAACAGAAAGAGAAAAAGAAGATATTTATTGATAAGGTTCAGATAATTGCGTTCATCCTTATCGTGCATTTTTTCTGCCTCATCCCCTATCATCCGAAAGAAAAATTTAAAAATCATCGTATTCTATTTTATGTTTTTTTAGATAATGCTCAGGTTGCTTTACGTACAAGCAAAGTATTCTGAATTCATATTAATGCACATCAAATTAAACAGATGGTTTCAGAACGTGGGAATTCGCCTGTTAACTATTGTGAATAAAAATCGTGAAGAGGTGTGTTTTTTGATCGTATAGTCAGTCTTTAAAAAGACTGATAACTCGTATAATTTTTCAGCATAATTACGCAAAAAAATTTATGTTAACTGTCAGATAATGTTAATAATTTAAAAAAATATTATGCACAGAATATTAAATTGCAAAAATGTAATTTAATAATTTTCCACGAAGTACTGCAATTATTATAAACCAGAAATCTCAACTATTCTTAATACATAGTATTTCATAAAAAACCATATCCTTTAGCAATAAAAAATAAAACCGCAATAACTGCCTATCAGGGTTTTCTGAAATGATTAAAACAAAAAAAAGGAGAAAACTTAATTTCTCCTTTTTATATTTTAATTGTATTGGTATTACTCTTTCATTTTGGCAATCACATCCAGACCTCCTTTTGTAATATCTCCGATTTTACAAATGATCTCTGTATCCAAAGGCAGGAAAACGTCCATTCTCGAGCCAAATTTAATAAATCCGAATTCATGTCCCGCTTTAGCCTGATCCCCTTCATTACAGTAGAAAACAATCCTTCTGGCCACATATCCTGCAATCTGTCTGAATACCACTTCATGATTGGTAGGTGTTTTAATGGCTACGGTCGTTCTCTCATTCTCTGTAGATGATTTTTCATGCCATGCTACCAGATACTTACCCGGATGATACTTTTTGTAGATCACATTTCCGGAAACCGGATATCTGCAGATGTGAACATTCAGGGGAGACATGAAGATCGAAACCTGAATGGCTTTTCCTTTCAGAAATTCAGTTTCATCCACTTCTTTGATCATTACTACTTTCCCGTCTACAGGAGCAATAACGTTTTCTCTGTGTTCCAAAATATCACGTAAAGGAACCCTGAAGAACCAAAACACTAAACTGTAAATAACCAATAATGGCATAATGATCAGTAACGACCACATTTTAAGAAAATAAATAGCCAGCACACTGATGATAATAAACAGTATCGTTGCTACGGTAATCGTTCCTTTTGACTCCTTATGTAGTTTCATGAGATTAAATAAATTTTTCTAAAATAAAGTACAAATATACGACAGGAACGCAAATTAAAAAACTGTCCAGTCTGTCCAATACTCCTCCATGCCCCGGAATAATGTTTCCGCTGTCTTTTACGCCGAAATTTCTTTTAAGTTGACTCTCTACAAGATCTCCCAGCGGAGCAAATGCTGCTACCAGAAAACCTACCACCATCCAGTTCCCGCGAAGTTCAGGCTGGTAATGTTCTATAAAGTAAGATAAAACCAATGTCAAGACAACACCCCCGGCATATCCCTCCCAGGTCTTTTTTGGAGAGATTTTAGGCGCCATTTTATGTTTTCCGAAAAACTTGCCGGTAAGATACGCAAAGGTATCACTGCTCCAGATCAGGATAAACAGGAAAAGTACTTCCAGTGAGAATGTTCCTTCAAAACTGGAAAACTTAGGTAAGCCTAATGCAAAGCTGAAAGGCAATGCAACGTAAATAACCGTAAAAATCAGCTTTCCGCTGTCGTAATATAATTCGTTGGGATATTTGAATAAAGTAACCACGGCAATCGCGATCAGAGAAATAGCGAGTATTTCATTCAGTCTGAAGTCGAAAAAGAAGTCGTGGTGGAAATATCTTTTGGAGAAAACGTAATAAATAAAAATAACCAGTGGGAGGACGATCCATTTTTCATAGCCATTCCCGAATTTCATGATCTTGATACATTCCCATGTACCTACCAGTAGCAGAAGGCTTATCAGCGCGAAATAAAGATATTCCTGCCTGATAAGGTCCGGATGGATCCTGTTGATCAGCTGGGCTCCCAGCGGTGTGGTGCAAAGAATGATAACGGCAACGTAAACAAGTCCTGAAATGGTTCTTTGAATGAGGTTTTTGTCCAAAATGTAAAATTTATAAGTGGATGCTTAATCTTCAAGCAGCAATAAAAAGAGTTTTGTATTCGTATGAGAAGCAGAGTCTAAACTTGACTGGCCTCCGCTAATGGAAGTGAGATTTTTGATATTCCCGTTTCTTTTTATTTTTCCCATCGCATCATTAAGGTTGTTCACTATCTGTGAAACATTGGCCATGATAATGATTTTACCAGGCAGTCTTGAAGAATGGTAATGAAGAATATTGTTATGCGAAAGCATAATCCTTCCGTCATAGGCAATAAGATATTCACAGGTAATAAAGGCAGCATCACTGGCATGCTCCATTTCTGAAGTATAAGGTACTTTCACTACATTCAAAAAGCTCTGAAGCTCCTTGTCCCAGCAAAATACATTACCGATTCCTTCTATTTTGACAATTTGATTTAAGGTCTGTAGAGCCTCCGCTTCATCTGCACAATAATTAAAAAATCCCCCTGAATGCGTAAACAATTGCGCAAACTTATAGTCAAGATCCGCATTTTTCAGCGAGTCCCCGAGTTTTTCCAGGCTCTGTTTTTCTTCTTCCTCAGGCTGGTTGGTAAGTTTGCTTACAATCCTCTTGAATAAATTCAACTTAATCTATTTTTAGTCACGTTATACAAAAATAGAAAATAAATACAATAGATTCTAAAAATGTGTGTTTAAATATGAAAAAACCTGACAATTCTAAGACTGTCAGGTTTTTTTTAGTATGTTTTGGAAGTATTTTAAAGTTGAGTCGGGCTTTCCGGAGCCTGAATTTCACTTTCTTCTTCCTTGTCTTTAATAAGGATCTGCTCATCCGGTTCTTTCGCGGTAGAAATCGTACTGGTCACAGGTCTTTCTGTTAACTCAGGATCCCATGCTCTTTTACCAAATATGTCTTCAAGATCTTCACGGAAAATCACTTCTTTTTCTAAAAGCTTATTTGCTAAAGCATCAAGCTTATCTTTATTTTCAGTAAGAATCTGAACTGCTCTCTCATACTGATTTTCAATAATGGATTTAATCTCAACATCAATCTTATTGGCAGTTTCCTCAGAATACGGTTTTCCGAAATTATATTCAGACTGTCCCGAGCTGTCATAATAAGAGATATTACCTATAGTAGGACTTAAACCATAAACAGTAACCATAGCCTGCGCTCTTTTCGTTACAGATTCTAGGTCAGACAATGCTCCTGTTGAAATATTATTAAAAATCACCTGCTCTGCTGCTCTACCTCCCAGAGTTGCACACAATTCGTCCAGCATCTGTTCCGTAGTAGTTAACTGTCTTTCTTCCGGAAGATACCAGGCTGCACCCAGAGAGCGTCCTCTTGGAACGATCGTCACTTTTAAAAGTGGTGCTGCATGTTCTACCAACCATGAGATCGTAGCGTGACCTGCTTCATGATAAGCAACTCTTCTTTTCTCAGAAGGTTTGATGGCCATATTCTTTTTCTCAAGACCTCCGATGATTCTGTCTACCGCATCAAGGAAATCCTGTTTCGTTACTGAAGTATGGCTATTTCTGGCTGCAATCAATGCTGCTTCGTTACATACATTAGCGATATCAGCTCCACTGAATCCAGGAGTTTGTTTCGCTAAGAAGTCTCTGTCTACCGTATCATCTAATTTGATTTTCAGCAAGTGAACATCAAAAATCTCTCTTCTTTCATGTAATTCCGGAAGGTCTACATAAATTGAACGGTCAAAACGTCCTGCTCTCATTAAAGCTTTATCAAGGATATCAGCTCTGTTGGTAGCGGCCATTACGATTACGTTAACGTCTGTTCCGAAACCATCCATTTCTGTCAGAAGCTGGTTAAGCGTATTTTCTCTTTCGTCGTTTCCGCCTGAGAAGTTATTCTTTCCTCTTGCACGTCCGATAGCATCAATCTCATCGATAAAGATGATTGCCGGAGATTTTGCTTTTGCCTGAGCAAAAAGGTCTCTTACTCTTGAAGCACCTACCCCAACGAACATTTCTACGAAATCCGAACCTGAAAGGGAGAAGAACGGTACTTTGGCTTCCCCTGCAACAGCTTTAGCCAATAACGTTTTACCGGTTCCCGGAGGGCCTACCAAGAGCACCCCTTTAGGAATCTTACCTCCCAGTTTGGTATATTTTTCAGAGTTTTTAAGGAAATCTACCACTTCCTGTACTTCTTCTTTAGCGCCTTCAAGACCTGCAACATCTTTAAATGTCACCTGAATTCTTTCTTTTTCGTCAAAAAGCTTGGCTTTGGATTTCCCGATTGAGAAAATCTGTCCGCCAGGCCCTCCGCCACCGCCCATCTTTCTGAAAAGAAGGAAGTAGAAAAGTCCTAAGATCGCGATCCATATCAAAGCTGACACCAAGATATCCATGAACGGGTTTTTACCTGCTCCGTAATCTTTTGTCGTTTTGATATTAGCGTCTGCGGCTTTTACCTGATCAAATTTTTGAAGGAAAAGCTGAAGATCTCCATATTTTACAGAAAAATCTGCTTTTGGAGCCATATCGAACGCAGAAAGAGGATTGCTCTGATTGGCCGTTTTACTGACCATGGCTGTCTTTGCTGCTTTTGTCAGGAAAACATCAGCTTTCTCTGTATCTTTGTATATTATAACGTTTTGGACCTTTCCTGCCTGCATTTCCCTAAAGAAAGCATCCTCATCAATAGATTTTGCACTGTCGCCTCCTAAAAAATTGGAACCGAAAAATAACAAAAGAGCCACGATTGCAATTGGAAAAAACCAGTTGAATCCTTTATTGTTCATTTATACTTTTTAAAATTTAAAATTAATTTTCAATTTTGGTAATAGCTGCATCTCCCCAAAGTTCTTCAATATCGTAGTACTCACGTACTTCTTTTTGGAAAATATGCACTACTACGGTTACGTAATCTACCAAAACCCACATTGAGTTTTCGGTACCTTCTACATGCCAAGGCCTATCTTTAAGATCGTTTCTTACCTTCTTTTCTACACTTCCTGCCAATGCAGAAACCTGTGTATTTGAGTTTCCGCTACAAATTATAAAAGTTTCCGCTACAGAGTTTTCAATCTTCGAAAGATCGAAAATCATAATATCTTCCCCCTTTACATCCTGGATGGCTTCAACAATTTTATCTATTAGTGCCTGCTTTTCTGCTGTTTTATTCATTAAAATATCTATAATCTGCAAATTTATTGTTTTTCTTTTACTTTAGCCTTATTTTTAGCCCTTTAAAGTCTTAAAGTTTTCTTAAATGGATCAATTATTTTATTTAAAAGAGTGCTCTTCTACTAATGACGAAGTTTCAAAGTTTTTACTTTATGAAAATTCAGATTTTATTGGAGTCTCTACATTCAATCAAACTAAGGGCCGCGGACAATATGGAAATACATGGGCAGCTGCCGCCGGAAAAAACGTCGCCTATACTTTGGCGGTCAAGGCTAAAAACATTCTGCTTACAGACTTTATATTCAATTACTATACCGCAGTTGTTATCCGGGATTATCTGGCCAATTTGACTGATAAAGACGTAAAAATAAAGTGGCCGAATGATATGATCCTTAAAAATAAAAAAATCGTCGGGATCTTAATTGAAAAGAAAAAAATTAATCAAAATAATTATTTCATCATCGGAGCAGGCTTTAATATCCTGCAGGATCAATTTGAGGAAATATCACACGCCGGATCACTTCTGACGCAGACCGGACAGGTTTTTGATCTTGAGGATTTTGTATTCAACCTGCATGAATATCTGTCCGAAAAACTAAAAACGATTCCTTCTGAACAGGACATCATTGATCATTTTAACCTTCATTTATTCCGAAAGGATGAAATATCTGTCTTTGAAATTGGAAAAGAGAGACAAAATGGCATTATCAGAAATGCTGACGAAAAGGGAGAACTCTGGATAGAACTTGAAAAAGACGGCTTCAAGCCTTTCTACCATAAAGAGATCAAACTCCTTTACTGATTCGCTCTTTTAAGATATAGATATAATGTAAGCGGGAAGAAAACCATATTGGGCAACCACATAGCTACAGCTGGTGACAAACTTTTGTTCTCAGACACCACTTTTAACGCTTCAAAAGAGAAAACGAAAACAAATGCAAGAGAAATCCCTATGGCAAGATTAACTCCCAGACCTCCTCTTTTCTTCTGAGAAGCGAGAGACAGCGCAAGGAAGGTCAGAATAATAATAGCGACAGGCATTGAAGTCCTCTGATGAAACTCATTAAGATAGGAATTCAGGTTACTGTTTCCTTTTTCTTTTTCTCTGTCGATAAATTTGATAAGTTCCGGAGTGGTTTTATTCTGTCCAAGAAGTTCGTTCGGAAAAAGTTCTTGAGGAGAATGCCCATAGCTCTTCCTCAACTCAATCCCATTCCCCAGTTTTTCTGTGTTATCTTTATTGATCGTCTTTTCCAGATAATTGGTCAGGATAAACTGTTTTTTAGCTTTATCCCAATATACTTCAGATGCTTTCAGCTCATAGGTCATCTTTCTGTCTTTATCAAATTTCTGATAGACAAACCCGGAACCTCTGGTTTCTCTTTTATTCCATGAATTGACGAAGATATACTCTGTTTTACTGAACTGGGCAGATGCGGGACCTGTTCCCAGAATCTTTTCCTTGTTGGCTGCGTTATAGGTATAAGCTTCCAGTTCATTCTTTTTAATATTGGCCCAAGGAAGTACCATATGGGTGACCACAAGGGATATCGATGCAATTAAAACAGAGGTGTATAAGTAAGGTTTTGCAAATCTGTGAAAACTGGCTCCACTGCTGATTACGGCAACAATTTCAGTATTATTGGCCATTCTGGAGGTGAAATAAATCACGGAAATAAAAACCAGGATCGCAAGGAATGTTACCACAAGGTTGATGATCCAGAACGGATAAAAATGGATTAAAAAATACATCAGATCCAGCTTCGGATCCAATGCTTTTGCATTTTCTATCCTTGGGATTTTCTGCTGAACATCAATCACCAGTACAACTATAGACAGCAATATCAGCATGAAACTGAAGGTTCCAAGATATTTTTTAATGATATACCTGTCTATAATTTTGATCATGATCTTTGTATTTTAAAGTCTCTGTCTAAGAACCGGTACCACAGTTTTTTTCCACTCGTAGAAATCCCCTGCTACAATATGTTCTCTGGCCACTTTCACCAAATCTAAATAAAAGGCAAGGTTATGGACAGACGCAATTTGCTTGGCTAAATATTCTTTGGAAACAAATAAGTGGCGTAAATATGCTTTTGAATATTCTCTGTCTACGAAACTTGTTCCAAATTCATCAAGAGGAGAAAAATCACTTTTCCATTTTTCATTTTTCATATTCATCACCCCCTGCCATGTGAAAAGCATCGCATTTCTTGCATTTCTGGTAGGCATTACACAGTCCATCATATCGATACCCAGACCAATAGATTCCAGAATATTCCAAGGTGTTCCCACACCCATCAGGTATCTTGGTTTATCTTTTGGAAGAATATCCGTCACTTCATCTGTGATTCTGTACATTTCCTCTTCCGGCTCTCCTACAGAAAGTCCACCGATTGCATTTCCTTCTGCCCCTGCTTCAGCAATGACTTCAGCTGAAATCTTTCTTAAATCTGAATAGGTAGAACCCTGAACGATTGGGAAAAGTCTCTGTTTATGTCCGTAAATCTCTTTATTTTCTTCTGTCCAGTCGATACATCTTTTTAACCATCTGTGCGTAAGCTCCATAGATGTTTTAGCCTGATTGTATTCGCAAGGATAAGGAGTACATTCATCAAAAGCCATAAAAATATCTGCTCCGATCTGTCTCTGAATTTCCATTGATTTCTCAGGGGTAAACATATGATAACTTCCATCAATATGGGATTTGAACTTCACTCCTTCTTCAGACATTTTCCTGCTTTTGGAAAGTGAAAACACCTGAAAACCTCCTGAATCGGTAAGGATAGGAAGATCCCAGTTCATAAACTGATGCAGGCCTCCTGCTTTCTGCATAATATCCATGGTAGGACGAAGGTACAGATGATAGGTATTACCCAGAATGATCTGAGCTTTAATGTCTTCTTTTAATTCTCTCTGGTGAACTGTTTTTACACTTGCTACTGTTCCCACAGGCATAAAGATGGGCGTTTGGATCTTACCGTGGTCTGTGGTGATCTCTCCCGCTCTCGCTTTTCCTTCAGAGGTTTTTTCTATATTAAAAAATTTCATTCGTATATTCTTTTAATTCACCGCAATTAACGATTCTGCTGCTTCACAGAAACGTTTCTGCTTCATCATTATTTGTCTAAAACAGGAGTACTTCCAGCGTTTTTCAACTTGTCCTGGACATATTTCTCTGCTTTCGGGTCTTTCTTTAATACAATTTTCTGTGCGTCTTCTGCAATATCTTTCATCTTATCTTTGATGACATAATATTGAAAGCTATTGATAAAGTCTTCAGATTTGACATTGTGGTTTTTAAGAACAAATCTTGTTCCTGCTTCTAAGTTTCTGTTCTGATAGATAACGACAGCCTGATCTGTAATGGTAAGATCAGCCAGGATTTCAGCCATAGCGTCCGGCTCGATCAAATTCTTAGGTTTGTCGATATAGTCGCCGCATGAGAACATGCAAAGCATAACGAAAATGAAGACCAGCTTTCTCATAATCTGTTGATTATTGATTTCCATTTTAAATTTAAAACTCCAAATACCGCTTCATGAATAATTCCTCCATTCATTTTGCTTTCTCCTAAAATCCTGTTGGTAAATATAATAGGAACTTCTACAATTTTGAAACCTTTTTTAAAAGCTCTGAACTTCATTTCGATCTGGAAGCCATATCCTTTTAATTTCACATTATTCAATCCTATCTCTTCAAGCACTTTTCTGGAGAAACAGACAAACCCTGCGGTCGTGTCATGAATAGGAAGACCTAAAATAAATCTTACATATTTAGAAGCAAAATAAGAAAGCAATACTCTGCCCATCGGCCAGTTGACTACATTGACCCCTTTAGAATACCTTGATCCTATGGCCATATCGGCATTCAGACAGGCTTCAAAAAGTTTTGGCAGATCATTCGGATTGTGTGAAAAATCGGCATCCATTTCAAAAATATAGTCATACTGATTTTCAATAGCCCATCTAAATCCATGAATATATGCCTTTCCCAAACCGTCTTTTACATGCCTTACTGACAGATGTAAATGATGAGGAAAGGTTTTTTGCAGTCTTCTAACAATCTCTGCCGTTCCGTCCGGAGAAGAGTCATCCACAACTAAAATATGAAAGTCATCCTCCAATGCAAAAACCGCGGAAATAATATTTTCAATATTTTCCTTTTCGTTATAAGTAGGGATGATGACGAGTTTTTTCATTTCAGTTTGCAAAGATAGTTTATTTAACCTTTTTATTTTATACAAAATAATCTATAATTTTGCAAAAAATAATCCTTTGCCGTTATCACAAAACTTTATCAACCACGTAAGAATACCTGAGAATAATGACTGGGTCATTTTTATCCTGATAGGATGCGTATTCCTGTATGTTTTTATGATGAATATCATAGAAAGAGATGCCAGCCTGAAAGACTTTCTCCTTCAGAAATATTTCGATGCAAGCAATAACCTTCCAAGCTGGATCATTACTTCCTGTGTAACGGCCCTTACTTTGTCTGTGCTGCTTTCACAATACATTCCTATTGTCCCGAAATATATCGCAGATCTACAGCTTATGGGTTACCAGCTGAATAAATTTGGCTACACCTTTATGGCAGTTTTGTTTTTTTATGTATCAAAATCTGCTTTGGGATTTTTATTTTACCAAAGTATAGGTGATGGCAGAAAATGGTCAATTTTTTATTTTACCTCCACAAAATTCTACTTCATTCTTTCATTTTTACTAATAATTCTGTGTATTACCCACTATTATTTCCCTGTAGACAGAAATAAAATATTTTTCTATTATTTCTGCTTCTTCGCATTTGTCGCGGTTTTCAAGATTTTCTTCTATTTGTTTCACAAAAACAACATACTTCCCGAAAAATGGTATTATAAATTTTTGTATATTTGCACCCTCCAAATCGCACCTTTATTGTTGCTATGGAAGTTGTTATTTTTTTAATAAAAGTCAATGATGAGAATAAAGTCTATATTGGTTTCTCAACCAGCGCCTAGTGAGTCTTCTCCATATCTGGATATAGCAAAGAAGGAAAAAATAAAGATTGATTTCCGTCCTTTCATCCACGTCGAAGGAGCTGACAACAAAGAACTAAGAACACAGAAGATCGATCTGACGCAGTTTACCGGGATTATTTTTACCAGTAAAAACGCGATAGACCATTACTTCAGACTTGCTGAAGAGCTGCGTTTTGCAGTTCCGGATACGATGAGATACATCTGCCAGTCTGAGGCAATTGCCAACTATCTTCAGAAACATATTGTTTACAGAAAGAGAAAGATCAGTTTTGGGGAGAAAAACTTCTCAGATCTTCTCCCTCTATTCAAAAAATTCCCAACTGAAAAGTATCTTCTGCCGTCTTCAGATGTCTTGAGTCCGGATATCGTGAAAACGATGGAAGCATCCAATGTAGACTGGACAAGAGCAATCATGTACAGAACGGTATGCAGTGATCTTACGGATATCAATGCTAAGGATTACGATATGCTGATCTTTTTCAGCCCGCAGGGAATCAAATCTTTACAGCAGAACTTCCCGGATTTCAAACAGGAGGAAACAAAGATTGGTGTTTTCGGAAACACTACTATGGCAGCTGCAGAAGAAGCAGGCCTGAAGGTAGATCTGATGGCTCCTACAAAGGAAACACCGTCCATGACTATGGCCCTTGAAAAATATATTAAAGCGCTTCACAAATAGCCTTTAACACTTAAGATAAAACAGCCGTCTTTTCGATCAGGAAAGATGGCTTTTTTTTAACTAAATTTGAACGAAAATTAATATTGAATGAAACGTCCCTATAAAAACGATTCTCAGAAAAGAGAACAGATATAAGTACGTTCCATCCGCCTCAATAAAAACTTAAAATATTCGGATGAAAGCTCCACAGGCAAAAAAAATAGAAAAAATACTGGAAATACACGGCGACAGAAGAACAGACCACTACTTCTGGCTTAACGAAAGGGAAAACCCTGAAGTCATTAAATACCTTGAAGAGGAAAATGCTTACGAAGAGCTGATGATGAAAGACACAGAAGCTTTTCAGGAAGAACTTTTCGAAGAAATGAAAGCCCGGTACAAGAAAGACGACGAGTCTCTCCCTTATTTCTTTAACGGCTACTGGTATATTGTACGCTACGAAGAAGGAAAAGAGTATCCTATCTTTTGCAGAAAGCACAAAAGCCTTGACAACGAGGAAGAAATTATTGTTGATGTCAATATATTAGCAGAAGGTGAAACTTATTTTGAAGTAGGAAGTGTAGCTGTTTCTCCCAATAATAAGCTGGTTTCTTTTTCATCAGACAATGTAAGCCGCAGGATTTATACCATCAATTTCAAAAATCTCATCACCGGAGAAATTTTCTCGGATCAGATTCTTAATACGACCGGAAAAGCGGTATGGGCGAATGACAACGAACATGTTTTCTACATCAGAAAAGATGAAAGTCTGCGTGCTTTTCAGGTGTACAGACACAAATTGGGTACAGATTCTTCAGAAGACATTTTGATCTTCCATGAAGAGGATGATACTTTTGATGTGAATGTTTTCAAAACAAAGTCGATGGAATATATTTTCATTGCAAGCTCAAGCACAATTTCTGATGAACACCGGTTCATTCCTTCAGACAATGTTTTTGCAGAATGGAAGATTATCCAGCCAAGAATAGACGATCTTGAATATTCGGTAGAACATTATGAAGATGAATTTTACATCATTACGAATGCAGACGACGCTATCAATTTCAAGATTGTAAAAACCAAAATCAATAACTGCGGAATGGAAAACTGGGTGGACGTTATTCCACACCGTGCTGAAGTTTTGCTGGAAGGTTTTGAAATTTTCAGAGATTATCTGGTGCTGGAGGAGAGAGAAGAAGGATTATTACAGATCAAAATTATTGACGAGAAAACTAAAGAATCTTATTATCTTCCTTTTTCTGATCCCACCTATACTGCTTACATCGGGATCAATATGGAATTTGACACTGAAGTCCTCCGTTATGGTTATACTTCACTGACTCAACCAAGTTCAACGTATGAATACAATCTAAAAGAGAAAACCACTCACCTTCTGAAGCAACAGGAAGTTCTTGGCGGAAAATTTATTCCTGAAAATTATATTTCAGAAAGAATCTGGGCAGAATCCAGAGATGGAGAAACAAGAATTCCTATTTCACTGGTTTATCATAAAGACACCCAAAAATCTGCAGATACCCCATTGCTTTTATATGGATATGGAAGCTACGGACATACGGTAGATGCGAGTTTTTCCAATGTCAGACTTTCTATCTTAGACAGAGGATTTATTTACGCTATCGCTCATATTCGTGGAGGAGAATATCTGGGAAGAGAATGGTATGAAGATGGTAAAATGCTCTTCAAAAAAAATACGTTCTTCGATTTCATCGATGCAGGAAAGCATTTGATTCAGGAAAACTATACTTCATCTCAACATATGTATGCCATGGGAGGAAGCGCCGGCGGACTCTTGGTAGGAGCAGTTGTCAATTATGAACCTAAACTTTTTAACGGAATCGTTGCACAGGTTCCCTTTGTAGATGTAGTCACCACAATGCTCGATGAAACTATTCCCTTGACAACAGGAGAATATGATGAGTGGGGAAATCCAAATGACAAAGAATATTATCAGTACATGAAGGAATATTCGCCTTACGATAATATTGAAGCGAAAGAGTATCCACATATGCTGATCACAACTGGACTCCACGATTCACAGGTACAGTATTGGGAACCGGCAAAATGGACGGCAAAATTGAGAGAACTTAAAACAGACGACAATCTCTTATTATTCAAGACCGACATGAGCTCAGGCCACGGTGGAGCGAGCGGAAGATTTGAATCACTGAAGGAAGACGCACTGGAATATGCATTTCTCTTAAAGATTGACAAAAAATAACTTTAATTTTTTCTTCAACTTTAAAAACAAAATTATGTTATTACTAGCATTCCTCGCCATAGCCATTGTTTATTACCTCATACAAAAGGATAAAATCCGAAAGGCAGAAAAGCGAGACATTTTTAAAGAAAAACAAGAAAAAAACTACAACAGCTTCTTGAAAAAGCAAGAGAAGAAGATGCAAAAAAAGCTGAAGAAAATAAATGACGAATACTATGAACGAATCTGAATATTGGCAAAAGATAGAACAATTTTTTACAGACAATTTTGATACTGAAAAAAATCCTCCGATTGAAACCCTTTTGTTTCTGATCGGACTGCAGGAACTTGGAAGCGGCCAGCAAAAATACACCAAAGAAGACAAGGTAAATTTGATCCATATTGCGGTATGCAGATTATTGGAACCATTCGGGTATTATAAGTTTACCCATTATGAAGACGGGTGGCCGCAGTATGACACATTGGAGGCTCTTCCGGAACTAAGACCCAATGAACAGTCTCTTCTAATGAAAAAAGCGATTATACAGTATTTTCAGGAAGAAGAACTGATTTGATACACACAACATAAGATTCAATAAAGACGGGCCTTTGCCCGTCTTTTATTCTACAACGAAAAGGGAATAATGACAGTCTTTTAAAATTTCCGACTATTTGAGAATATCCTCCAGCTGGGTCAGCCCCATCTTAAATCCTTCCTCAAAACCCATTTCCAGCTGTTGTTTCATGGCTTCCGGTGAAGGAAAATGAATATTGATCGTTACTTTTGTTCCTTCTTCTATCCCTGTAAACCCAAACAACCATTTCGATTGTGCAAAATTTTCATTGATGTTTCCTTTTTCATCACAGAAGGCATCAGTTCCGTCAAAGCTTCTGTGCTCAGTAATTTCACCGTATTTTACCTGTCCATACATTCTTTCACCTTCCGGTCCTACCATCGCGTAATGCCAGATTCCGTCCTCTTTGAAATTCTGTTGGACCGTTTCGCATTTCCACGGTTTTGGAGCCCACCACTGATCCAATAATTCGGATTGGGTAAAATAATCCCATACTTTTGAAGCTTCAGCTTCATAAATTTTCATGACATAGACACTGTTCAAATCAAAATCTTTGTTAAAAACGATTGTAGATTCCATAGCAGTTATTTTTAACAAAGCTAGCTATTTTATCAGTTCACAGGACTTTCCATAGGACAAGTAATTTATAATTCATAAATAAATGTTAAAAAACTCCCTTTTAAGAGAAATTAAACAATTTTTTGGCTCGTTTTTTGTTTATCAAGTCTTAAAATAATTAATTTTAACATTCATTTTTTTAATACCTATAAAATCAAGTAATGAATAACAAATTCATCCCAATAATTTCAGTGTTTATGACGATCTCACTGATTGTCTTTGTTACGCTCCAATTTTATTGGCTGAAAGGTTATTATGGAGCTCTCGAGCAGGAATTTTCGAATAAAGTATATTCTGCTTTAGAAAACACAGCTAAAAATATTGAAGAAATTGAGGCAGATAAATACCTGAATCAAAATTATAAAAACCTGAGAAGCAGCATTCTTGCCAATAAAGACCAGCCTTCTTTAACAACGATTCAGCAGGTAGAAGATTCCGGTACCCAACGCCAGATCATCTATTCCAAAAATATTATATCAAAAACACAGCTTCCCATCTCTCCAAAAGGAGACTCTATCAAACTGACTACTTTATATACTGATAACGCAGCTTACAAGGTAAAAAAAGACACAACAAACCGCGAACTCCTTACCACAGAGATCAACAACGATATTGAAAATGGTGATTATGCTGTAAAAGAATTTGTAAAAGTACTCAGCACCAATCTTCCGATTGCTAAAAGAGTAGATGCCAATATTCTTGATTCCGTCATCGCAAGAGAGCTGAAAATAAAAGGAATTACAGCGAAATTCGGATATGGAGTTATTGATAAAAATAATAAACTCACAGGAGTCGTCAATAAAGCATACAAAGAGAAAAAAGATAACAATACCTATAGCTACCCTCTTTTTACAGATGTTAAAAACCGGACTTTGTACAGTCTGGCTTTGGTGTTTCCTAAAAAAGAATATTCGCTTGCTATGAACAACTGGCCAATGCTTTTAGGAACCTTCCTCTCATTATTGACTATTCTTGGAATTTATATTATTTCCATTAATTATATGATGAGGCAGAAAAAACTGGCGGAGGTAAAGACAGATTTCATCAATAATATGTCTCATGAGTTTAAAACGCCACTGGCCACCATTTCTGTTGCGACAGATTCTTTAGCCAATGATAAAATTGCTACCAATCCTGAAAAAGTAAAATACTACTCGGAACTGATCAAGCAGGAAAATTTAAGGATGAAAAAGCAGGTGGAAAATGTACTGAATATGTCCAAGCTTGAAAGAAATGAGGTAGAGCTATTCTTAAAGGAAACTAACGTACGTGAACTGATCAAAAGAACAACAGAATCTTTTAATCTGATTGTAAAACAGAGAAACGGGTCGCTTACGCAGGAATTCAATGCAACGAATTATACATTCAAAATAGATGAATTCCATATCTCAAATATGCTGGTGAATTTATTGGATAACGCCAACAAATATTCGCCTGATGCACCTGAGATCCATGTGAAGACAAGAAATGAAGGAAACTGGTATGTCATCGAAATTTCGGACAAGGGAATGGGAATGGAAACAGAAAACAAGACCAAAATATTTGAAAAATTCTTTAGGGAGGAAACCGGAAACATCCACAATGTAAAAGGACAGGGACTGGGACTTTCTTACGTAAAGAAAATTGCAGAACTGCACAAAGGACAGATCATCGTAGATTCCCACAAAGACAAGGGAAGTACATTTACGATCAAACTGCCGATGAGCTAAATGATAAGGGATAAGAGATCAATGATGATCAGATTATAGCAAAGAATCATTCATCGTTTATCATTGATCAATGATAAAATATAAAACCAATAACAAAATATAGAAGATAGAGTGAGAACGTTCATTCTTAATTTTTAATCATTAATTTTAATTATTAAAATCATGAGCAACAGAATATTATTAGTAGAAGACGATCAGAGTTTCGGGGCGGTGCTGAAGGATTATTTGACAATCAATAACTTTGAAGTAAACCTTGCTACAGATGGAGAACAGGGTTTGAAAGAATTTACAGAAAATGAATTTGATATCTGTATTTTCGATGTAATGATGCCCAAAAAAGATGGGTTTTCATTAGCTGAAGACGTAAAAAAAATCGATAAAAATACCCCTATCATATTCCTTACCGCAAGAAATATGAGGGAAGATATCCTTAAAGGATACCAACTGGGAGCAGACGACTATATTACAAAGCCATTTGATACGGAACTTCTTTTGTATAAGATCAAAGCCATCCTGCAGAGAAGTTCTACTTTAGAAAATGAAGAGCAGGAGCAGTTCAAGATCAGTAATATTTTCTTCGACTCTATGCTGAGACAATTAAAAGTAGGTGATAAAGAATATAAACTTTCTCCAAAAGAAAATGAATTATTAAAACTTCTTTGCATCCACAGAAATGATTTCATGCCGAGAGATCTTGCTTTAAGAAAGATATGGAAGAAAGAAAATTACTTTACAGCAAGAAGTATGGACGTGTATATCGCGAAACTTCGTAAGCTTTTAAAAGATGACGAAGGATTGGAAATTATCAACGTTCACGGAGAAGGATTTAGACTTTTAGTTAAAAATTAGTTCTAAAACTATAGTATAAATATAAAATTAGCAAAACAATTAAAAATGTTTTGCTAATTTTGTTTCATACCGATTGGATATGAAAAATACATTCTTAGGCGTTATCGCCATTTCCTTATTAGCCGTTTCATGCAATAAAGACGAAAGAGCTACTTATTTAAAAGAAGAAGCAGGGGTTCAGCAGCCTAATGTGGCAGTTAACTCAGCTCCGAAAGCTTCTCTAATGGAACAGGCAGGCATTCAATCCAAGCCTAACCTTACCGCTGTAGCAGCGCCAGCAGGAGCAATGAATCCTCCCCACGGGCAGCCAGGCCACAGATGCGACATTCCGGTAGGACAGCCTTTGAATGGAAGTCCGGCACCAGGACAGGCAGCTCCGCAAAATGTTGCAGTCAATGCCAACAATGCCATTAAAATAGATCCTAACTCCATGTCGCCTGGAAAAGTGGTGATCGATAACAATGGAAAGCAAGTAAAAACAGCTCCCGGTATGAATCCTCCACATGGACAACCTGGTCACAGATGTGATATTCCCGTAGGTCAGCCTTTAAACAGCAAACCTGCACCTGCACCGGTTCCCTCCGCTACCCCTGCACCACAACCTGTTCAAAGTGCACAAAACGTTCCCGGTCCGGTAACAGGACCAGCTCCAACGGGTCCAAAACCCAAACTGAATCCGGCACACGGAGAACCTTGGCACAACTGTGCTTTAAAAGTTGGTGATCCTTTGTCATAATTTTTGTATTTTTGCAGAGATGAAGCTGTTTCACATTCTTGCAGTTATTTTTTGTCTAGGAGTTTTTTTAGTTCCTAAAGGCAGCTTCTACTCTCAATCTATGCAGGATACATGCTGCAACAAAGCCAAGACTGAAAAAAGCGACTGCTGTAAAAATCACACTTCAAAAGACAGCAAACATGACAAAACAAAGTCTTCATGCACTGATGACTGCTGTTCAACATGTGTTGCATGCTATACTTATATAGAAACTCCTTTTTCTAAAAATTTACATTTTGAACTGTCTTACTACAAAGCGAGTAAGAATCCTCAGTTCCAATATACACCGCCTCATTTATCAGACCGTTTAAAAGAAATCTGGCAACCGCCTAAATTAGGTTAATTCCAACATTGATCGTCCGTTAAGTATGTTAATGGACCGTTTTTAATTAATCTAAACTTTTAAACAAATGAAATTATATATTTCCAAGTTCATTCTTGGTCTAATGATCCTGTCTGTACAATTGATATCAGCTCAAAATCTTTCAAAAAGCCAGTTTCAAGTTAAAGGAAACTGTGATATGTGTAAATCCAGAATAGAAACTGCAGCTAAGAAAGCAGGTGCTAAAACTGCCGTGTATTCTACCGACCTTCAGACTTTAACGCTGGAAACCGACCACAAAGTTTCTACAGATGACATCTTACAAAAAGTAGCTGATGCCGGGCACGACAACGAAAAATTCAAATCTTCTGAGGCTGCTTATAACGGCCTTCCGGGATGTTGTCATTATGAAAGAGACCTTCAATCTGCTCCTGCTGAAGCTCATCAGCATCAAGCTAAAAAAGAAAATGAGTTTTACGTAAAAGGCAATTGTGCCTCATGCAAAGCCAGAATCGAAAAAGCAGCCAGAGCAGCCGGCGCAGATTCAGCAGAATGGAGTGCAGAAAAGCAAACGGTAATCTTAAAGTTTGACGCTTCAAAAACCTCATCAGATAAGGTATTGAAAGCTATTGCCGATGCCGGTCATGACAATGAACAATATAAAACGTCTGATTCAGTATACAAAAATCTTCCGGGATGTTGTCTGTATGACAGGGATATTCCTTTCGGGGAAGCCAATCCAAATGTTCATTTCGAGGAGGGAACAATAGCAGTAGACCATAAAGATCACCAGGCATCTGCCTCTCCCGAAAGCCACGAATCTTCCGAAAAAAAGATTGAAGGAGTATTGATTACAGGCTCAAAAGCAGCGACAGCATTAAGCAAAAAGGAAGCAGGCCTTGTTTTTAATATTGATAAGAAGGAATTATTAAAAGCCGCTTGCTGTAACCTTTCGGAAAGTTTTGAAACCAATGCAACAGTAGACGTTTCTTTCAGCAATGCAGTTACAGGAACCAAACAACTGAAAATGCTCGGTCTGGATCAAAAATACACCAGTTTAACCAAGGAACTTCTTCCTGAAATCAGAGGTCTCGCTTCAGCGTATGGATTAAATTTCATCCCCGGAAGATGGATCGAAAGTATTCAGCTGACGAAAGGCGGAAGTACGGTAACGAATGGCTATGAAAGTATCACAGGGCAGATCAATACTGAACTTTTGAAAAATGCTAAAGAACCTGAAACTTCATTAAACATTTTCGCTGATTTCAATGGAAGAGCGGAAGCCAATATTACCAGCGTCTCTTCTATCAATGAGAAATGGTCTCAGACCTTTCTACTCCATGGAAACGGAACTTTTGGAGATACGGATATGAATGATGATACTTTTCTGGACAGACCGAAAGGAACACAAATCAATGCAGCTTATCTCCTTAATTATAATGATCTGGAAAAATCCGGATTCGGTTCTCATTTCGGCATCAATTTTCTAAGAGATGAAAGAACAGCCGGCCAGATCGGTTTTGACAAAAATTTAGGTCAGGACAAACAGGGCGCTTATGGTGTAGGAATTGATATTTCAAGATTCCAGGTTTGGAATAAAACGGGATATGTTTTTAAAGGAAAACCTTACCAGAGTTTAGGATGGATGAACCAATATGTGTATCATCAGCAGGACAGCTTCTTTGGACTGAGAAATTATTCTGGGAAACAGCATACGTATTATTCCAATTTAATCTTTGAAAGCATCATCGGGAATACGAATCATAAGTATAAGGCCGGAGCGAGCTTTTTGTATGATGGCTACGAGGAAACGTATTTAAAGGACGACATGAAGAGAAATGAAATCGTTCCGGGAATTTTTGCAGAATATACGTTGACGGGATTAAAATATACTTTGGTAGCGGGAGCCAGAGCCGATTTCCATAACCTTGCAGGAACCCAGTTCACTCCGAGAGTTAATTTTAAGTATGATTTTACGCCTCAGACGATTGTAAGACTTTCTGCAGGCAGAGGATTCAGAACGGCTAATGTTTTTGCAGAAAACCAACAGTATTTCGCTTCGAACAGAAGTATACAGATCCTGCAAAACGGGGGAAATATCTACGGATTAAAACCTGAAATCGCATGGAACTATGGGGTCAGCTTACAACAGGAATTCAAACTTTTCGGAAGAAAATCTTCAATTGTCGCTGATTTTTTCAGAACAGATTTCCAGGATCAGGTTCTTGTTGATCTTGACCGATCTCCACAGCAGCTTACTTTTTATAATTTAGAAGGAAAATCTTTTGCAAACTCTTTTCAGACGCAGTGGGATTTTACCCCTTTTAAGAATTTTGATGTGAGATTGGCTTATAAATATTATGATGTTCAGGCTGATTATTTTGACGGCAGAAGAGAAATTCCTTTCATGGCCAAGCACAGAGGCTTTGTGAATCTGGCTTATGCAACCAATAAAAATGATAAAGGAGGATTCTGGAGTTTTGACACAACGATAAATTGGGTCGGAAAGCAAAGACTTCCTGATACCTCAGGCAACCCCGCTGAATTTCAGTTGCCTGTATATTCTGATTCTTATGCGGTGCTGAATGCACAGATCTCAAGAAATTTCAATAAAAAGCTCAGAGCATATGTAGGCGGTGAAAATCTTACGTCTTATTATCAGAAAAATGCCATTGTTGATTTCAGGAATCCTTTCGGAAATTATTTTGATGGCGGGATGGTGTATGCACCTATTATGAAGGCTAATTTCTATGTGGGGCTTGACGTAACTTTTTAAATAATATTCTACATAAAACAAAAACAGCATCAAATCGATGCTGTTTTTACTTTTTATATCAGGGATGATTATCTTCCGAAATCGTCCTGTACTCTTACAATATCATCTTCGTCCGAAGGGTTGGAAGCATCGGTGTGCTGCCAGATTTCAGCTACTACACCCCACCCGTCAAGTCCAATCAGCCTGTGTCTTTCGCCCTGCTGAAGTTTGATCTGGTCTGTTGGATGGTATTCTTTCAATTCTCCTTCTTCATCCGTATTGCTTGTTTTGATCCCAACAATTCCTTCCACTACCTGCCAGATTTCTGCTCTGCGGTGATGGTATTGCCAGCTTAAACGGGCATCCGGGGCAACCACAAGGATCTTAGGACTCAGCTTTCCGCCTATTTTTAGACTTTCTACATCAATTCCGTCAAAATATTGATTGGCAAAATCCTGAGCTTGATTTTCATCGATCACGAAAAAGCCACCCCAAGGTCTTGTCTCATCTTTTGCCGCAATAGTAAAACCCTGATTTTCCAGCATTTTTGCTACCTTATCGAATATTTCTGTTTTCTCTGCACTCATAATTTATTCGTGTTCTAAAATTATTTTCAAATATAAAGTTTGTTAATGACTATTCCTTGGACATCGAATACGGAAAATCTTTTTCCTGCGAGCCTCTTTCTTTGTTTGGCTTATTGTCCATCTGGAATTCCAACACGGCTCCATTCATCAATTCTTTGTGGCTAAGCCAGTTTTTTGAATAAGACCGAAGGTTTACGTTTAATGATTTAACATATAAATTATCAGCACTGTTAGCCGGTGCTTTTATTTCAATATTCTTCCCGTTTTCAAGATGAATGACTGCTTCTTTGAAAAGCGGTGCTCCCAAAACATATTGGTCTGTGGCTGATGTCACCGGATAAAAGCCTAAAGCCGAGAATACATACCAGGCGGAAGTTTGCCCGTTATCTTCATCCCCGCAATAACCGTCCGGAGTTGCATAATACAGCTTATCCATTACGTGTCTTGTCCAATATTGCGTTTTGTAAGGTGCTCCTGCATAATTATACAAATAGATCATATGCTGAATAGGCTGGTTTCCGTGGGCATACTGTCCCATATTCATGATCTGCATTTCTCTTATCTCGTGGATCACACTTCCATAATAGCTGTCGTCAAAAACCGGAGGAAGTGCGAACACCTCATCCAGTTTGGCTTCGAATTTCTTTTTGCCACCCATTAATTTAGACAAACCATCGATATCCTGGAAAACAGACCAGGTATAATGCCAGCTGTTCCCTTCTGTAAAGGCATCGCCCCATTTAAAAGGATTGAATGGCGACTGAAATTTTCCGTCTTTGTTTTTACCCCGCATCAGACCTGTTTCCGGATCGAATACATTTTTATAATTGCTGGCTCTTTTTTTATAAATATCAATTTCCGAAGCTGGTTTTCCCAATGCTTTTCCTAACTGATAAATGGCGAAATCGTCGTACGCATATTCCAGGGTTCTGGCGGTATTCTCATTGATTTTAACATCGTAAGGAACGTAGCCCAAAGTGTTGTAATATTCTACTCCTCTACGTCCAACCGCATCAATCGGGCCTTCATTATTGGCTCCATGTTTCACGGCTTGCCAAAGCGTTTCCACATCATATCCGCGAAGCCCTTTGATATAAGCATCGGCTACTACTGAAGCGGAATTATTCCCGATCATAATATCAGAATACCCCGGACTGCTCCACTCCGGCAAAAATCCTCCCTCCTTGAATGAATTGGCCAAACCTTCCTGCATTTCTACATTGATGCTTGGATAGACAAGATTCAGGAAAGGATATAAAGCTCTGAAAGTATCCCAGAAACCTGTTCCTGCAAACATTTTTCCATCCAGAATTTTCCCGTTGTAAGGACTCCAGTGTTTTACTTTGTTATCAGCATCGATTTCGTATAATTTCTGAGGGAAAAACAATGTCCTGTACAGAGAGGAATAAAAGGTTCTCATCTGCTGATCGGTTCCTCCTTTTACTTCAATTCTTCCCAGTGTTTTATTCCAGATATTTTTAGCATCTGTTTTTACCTGTTCAAAATTCCTGCCTCCAATTTCTCTTTTCAGATTGAGCTCTGCCTGTTCGAAACTGATGAATGAAGAAGCTGTTCTTGCATAAACGCTTTCTTTATTTCTTAGTTTAAATCCAACAATTGCCCCGGCGTGATCGCTTGTGATTTCTAACTGATTCTTCACAAAAACGCTGTCTTTCCAGGTCGTTGTTAAATCAAAATCTTTATCAAACTGGATGACAAAATAATTCTTGAAGTTATTGTACTTCCCTCTGGAATACTTTGTGGTGTAGCCCAGAATTTTTCGTTCTTTGGGTAGAATTTTAATATACGATCCTTTGTTTAAAGCATCAATCACCACGTAAGCACTATCTGTTTTAGGAAAATCGAATTTGAAGAATGCTGCTCTTTCCGTTGGAGTAAGCTCTGTCGTCACATTGATATCAGCCAGATAAACGCTGTAGCTGTAAGGTTTTGCATTTTCGGCTTTATGGCTGAACCAGCTTGCCCGTTCTTCCTCCTTAAATTTTAGTTTCCCGACGCCCGGCATGATGGCGAAGGCTCCGTAGTCATTCATCCATGGAGATGGCTGATGGGTCTGTTTAAAACCTTTGATCTTGTCTGCATCGTAGGTATAAGCCCATCCGTCACCCATTTTTCCGGTTTGTGGGGTCCACAGGTTCATTCCCCATGGAAGTCCTATGGCAGGATAGGTATTTCCGTTGGACAGCGATGGCTTGGATTGGGTTCCCATTAAAGGATTAACATAATCCGCAGGCGATATTCCCTGGCCCAGCGCAAAGATATTGAGTACAATAAAAAAAGTTGAAAATAAAGACTTCATGATATCATTTTGTTAATTTATCTGTTGCTTTTCTTCAAAGCATAACCTGCAGCACCGAGAATGGCCGCATCTTCAAAAATAGCGGAAATTTTAATAGGAAGATTGATTTTATACTCTTCCAGATGCTTATTTAACCTATTTTTAAAGTAAGGATATACTTTTGCAATATTTCCTCCTATAACCAAAACTTCAGGCTCATAGTTTCTGACATATTTTACGATAAAATCTGCAAAAGAATCTGCATAGTCCTCAAAGATTTTAGTTTGTATTTCTTCAGACCGGTCTAAAAGATCTTTTGTTCCGGATATTTCCCTACCGGTTAAAGCTTTATAATGATTTACGAACCAACGAGTGGCAAGATAATCTTCACAGATGGAATCTTTAAAAGGCGAATCCCACAAATCCTCATCCGATGCTACTTCTCCATTATAAAAAGCGGTTCCCAAACCAGTTCCCAGCGTAACTCCAAAAATCCTTTTGTAATCCCGGACACAGCCACCAAAAACTTCTCCTTCCAGAAAAGCTCCGGCATCATTCACGAAATGAATCTGATCTTTGTAAATTGAAAGTCTTTCAGCCAATTCGTTTTTAATATTGACCTGATAGATATCGATAAATTTCCCCTGCTGCATCAGCGAGATCCCGTTTTCATAATCAAAAGGACCGGGCATCGCTATACCGATGAGAAGATCACTTTTAACCAAATCATGGGTTACTTTTTCAATGGCAGAGATCCAGGCAGAAAAAATAGTTTCCTTTGGACCGAAAGAATCCACATGTTCTCTTACATATGTAGCACTGATGATTTCGCGCTTGTCCGGATCTACCTGCGCCATGGTAATATGCGAACCGCCAATGTCTATTCCTACTATATTTTGCATTATACTATGATATTTTTTTTCTTCAGATATTAGATTTCAGATGTCAGATATCAGACTGTTGTGCTAAGATCTAAAACGATATTATTAAATAATCTGAGTAGTTATTAACCATGTCAAGGTTTTGAACCTTGACATGGTTAATATAATTCCCGCCCGTCTTTTTCAGTCTTATCATCTCAACTTTCTTACTTCTATCTAATGTCTGACACCTTTGCTCTTTATTCTTTATTCTTTATTCTTATCCCGAATATTACTTATCAATACTCTTTTTACTATTAAAACAGACAGACAAGAAAGCCGGCAGGCTTTCTGTCTGCCTAAAAATCCTCTAATTTATTTTTACTTTTTATACGCCTAATGAGGATTAAGTTTTTATTCCACAATCACCTTTCCGGAAGATTTAATCTTACTGTCTTTTGAATGGATTGTATAGATATAGGTTCCTGCAGATAAATTCTGAGTATTGATTACCATATCATTTTTATCAATTTTTCGGCTCACCATTAATTTTCCTGTCATATCATATAAGGTTATTTCATTGGCAGAACTGTCTTTAATGGTAAAATGAATATTATTTCCTTTTTTAACAGGATTTGGATAGGCATAGCTGATATTGTTTTTTTCAGAAGTAACCTCTTGTGCAGATAATGCCGCAGCACAAGCTACGTCAGTTCTCCAGTTGGTATTGGACATTCCGATGAGGGTAGCAAAGTGCGTATTGGGTGTAGTATCCAGTGCACCGTTTCCACTGCCTTCATTCATTTTCCAGTTGGCTTCAAGGCCTGCTGCATTGGCTGAAACATTACAGTTGTTGGCTAGAATTTCCGCCACTGTCAACGCTCTTTTCCATACTCTGAATTCGTCTAAGAATCCATTAAGGGTCCGTGCATTTTCATAATTTCTGGCCAGATAAAGAATACCGTTGGCCGTAAAATTACCCGTCACCGGAACACTTGCATCCAGCACACCATTAACATAAATTTTCATGGCTGCACCGTCATAGGTTGCTGCGATATGATACCACGTATTGGTACTGAATGTTGTCACCGTATTCAGCTTTATCTGAGCAGAGCCAAAGCTTAATATGAATTGTAGTTTATTATTGGCCAGATTTCCGTCGCCAAATCTTAGCATTGCAGAATTACTGTCACCTACTTCAATACCCATTACAGAAGAGATATAAGGAAAATTGGGTTTGAATGCATTTACTTTCACCCATCCCTCGAATGTCACAGCATTTCCACTAAGGTTAAACTGTCCTGCATTCAGATAATGGGTGCTTCCGTTGAACGAAAGTGATCTGGCACCAGGACTCTGTACAGGAGCAAACCCACTGTTGAACGTTGATTCACCGGAATATACGCTGGTCGTTGTTCCACCACATACAGTCTGTACTTTCCATACATAGTTTGTATTTTCTGTTAAAGCCGGAAGGGTATATGAATTGGTAGTGATATTCGGAACATCAGTCCAGCTTGCTGCTGCGGATGTTTTATACTGTAAATTATAAGCAGCAGCAGTTCCTACGGCATCCCAGGATAATTTAGTCGTAGTTCCCAGATAGCTTTCAGACTTCATCCCTGACGGTGTTCCGCATGTGCTTCCTGAATTAAAACGGGGAGCAAACAGATAAGTACTTTTTATGGTTGCTGAACAGTTTGACTGAATTCTCCAGTCATATTCTGTATTCAGAGACAGACCATTGATGATGATATTATTTCCCGACAAATTGGTCGCTGCATTGACCCATGTCGTTGAATTGGCTGGTTTATAATCGACATTATAAGTTTGGGAGGCATTCCCTGTCCAGTTTAGTTTCGCTGACGTTCCGGTAGTATTCGTCACTTCAAGACCTAAAGGAGGATCGCAGGCATCTCCCTGAGTCCATGAATAAAGAGGTCCTGTAAGCAATGTATTTTCGTTGTACAGAATATTTGATCCGGTACTTAAGTAATTTGCATTATTTGCTCCATTAAGATCATACCACATAAATACGCCATACCCATCATTTTTTGTATTGCTGGCCAATGTGGTAAGTGTGGAGGCAGGTGTATTGCTGATCCATGTTGCAGCGGCAGAAAGTTTTGTATTGTTAAGCGGTGGTACTACGGGCGCATCATAAGTTCCATAATAGGCATTCCAGCTGTAGTTGATATAATTTCCGGCCATATCTCCGTTGTAACTCTGTCTGGTTGTCGCTGGACCAATATAGTAAAAGGTGATCAGTTTATCCGGCATCGCTAACTTGAGCTCCTGCAAGAGCATGACAAAAGAACTGTTGTTCGGCTGCCCTGTTCCGTTATTTCCATAGCCTGCATATTCATCATCCAGATCTACTCCGTCTAAACCGTAAGTATAGACTGTGTGAGCAATCTGTTGTGCAAAATCACGGGCCGCTTCACGATTCGGGAAATTAGAAATTCCGGCTCCCTGATGGTTTCCCAAAAGATCAAGTAGCACTTTTATTCCTTTTTGCTGTAGAGGTCTTACATAAGTGTTGACGTCATTCAACACTTTGGTGACATTGTTATTATTGGAAATATATGCTCTGTTTTTAGAAACATCATAGTTGATGTTGGCTGCAAAAATAATGGCCACATCAAAAAGCTGTCTGTTGGTATTCTGCAGTGTATAAGATCCTGCATTCAGCATATTGTTGTTATTGACTTCTACGTAGCATATTCCCACGGGATTAAGCTGTTGCGCATGAAGCACAGATGCCGTTTGAATGACCAGGGCAGTCAGGGCAGTTAGAATAGATTTTTTTTTCATATAATTTTAATTTTGATGGCTGATAGAATCATCGGGCCGAAGCCCAATGACTTTTTTTTATTTTATAATTAATTTTTCTGTCTGTTTCAAACTGCCGTCCTGAGATTCGAACCGGATGATATAATTTCCTATCGAAAGCTTCGAGAGATCATACGAATAATTTCCGGCCTGTAATGTTTTCGTTTCAACAACACTTCCATTAAAATTATAAACCGATAATTTTCCTCTGTTGTATTCTTCAGGAACAGACAACGTAAGTGGTGACGATGCACTGACAGGATTTGGATACAATCTGATCTGTTTTTTAGCTGATGTCAGCACTGAACCTTTTATTTTTTGATTTTCAGCACTTGCCGAAGCCTTCTGAGTTCCTGTCGAACATGGAATATCTGTTACCCAATTGGAAACATCTACGCCTGTTAGTGTCAATGTAACTCCGTTTCCTGAGCTATCCTGAACCGTTGAACCACTGCCTTCATTAAACTTCCAGTAGGCAGCAAGAGAAGTTGCAGGAAGTGTTACATTACACATTTTCTGACTGATTTCTGTCTGACTTAATGCTCTCCTCCAAACTCTGACCTCATCTATTTTACCATTGAAATTTCTGGATGTATTGTATAAATAGCCTACATTAAATGATCCATTGGAAGCAATATTTCCGGTTTGGGATTTGGTAGCATCAAGAACGCCATTGATATAAATCTTCATAGCAGAACCATCATACGTTGCAGCAACGTGATACCAGGTGTTGGCATTTAGTGCTGTAACTGAAGCCAGCTTTTGCTGAATATTATTGATGCTTACTACAAACTGAAGTTTGTTATTGGCAAGATTGGCATCTCCCAATCGTAAGAATGCAGAATTACTGTCACTCACTTCCGTTCCCATAAGAGAGGAAATGTAAGGAGATCCTGACTTGAAAGATGAAGGTTTGATCCATCCTTCAAAAGATAATGCGGAACCGTTTAAATTCATATTTCCTGCCGAACCGGATTCACTGGTGCCATCCAATAAAAGAGAGGTTGATGCTGAAGGAGTTGTTGCGCCTGCACTTTTGAATCTCGGAGCGAAAATATAAGTACTTTTCACGCTGCAGTTCGTTCTGATTCTCCAGTCATACTCTGAATTGGCTGTCAATCCGGATATGGTAACAGAAGTAGCAGAAATCGATGTTGCCGCGCTTGTCCATGTGGTAGCTGAAGCTAGTTTGTAATCTACATCATAAGTATTGGTTCCTACCGCTGACCAGTTCAGTTTTGCACTTGTTCCGGTAAGGTTGCTGGTAAATAATCCGATTGGGGCATCACAATTGGCTCCAGCCGTCCATGACTGCAAAGGAGTGCTTAAAACCGTCTGCTGTCCGTATAAAGTTTGTGTTCCGGCAGAAAGCTGCGCGGTTTCATTGGATCCGTGAAGGTCATACCAAAGAAAAAGTCCGTAGCCGCCGGTTTTGGTTTGGCTGGCTAAACTTGTTGTTGTAGAATTGGAAGTATTTCCCATCCAGACTGCTGCTGGGGAAATCTGTGCTTTTGTAAGAGGGGGAACATTGGGTGCGGAAAAAGTTCCGTACATGGCGTTCCAGCTGTAATTGATATAGTCTCCCACTCTTAATCCGTTCCAGGAAAGCTTTGACGCTGCCGGACCGTAATAATAAAATGAAATGATTTTATCCGGAAGTAAAGCTCTCAGTTCCTGAACAAGCATCACAAAAGAGCTGTCATTGGGCTGGCCTGTTCCGTTTTGTCCGTAATCAGAATATTCATCATCAAAATCGATCCCGTCCAACCCGTAGGTATTTACCGTATGAGCAAGTTGTAAGGCAAAGTCTTTAGCTGCCTCACGGGTTGGAAAATTACAAAACCCGGCTCCCTGATGATTTCCCAGAATGGTTAAAACCACCTTCATCCCTTTATTCTGAAGCGGTTTTATATAGGTATCAGCATTGGTGAGCACTTTGGTTACGTTATTGTTATTGCTCAGATAGGCTCTTCCACGACCTGTATCGTAATTGATATTGGCCGCAAAAATATTGACAACATTAAATAAATAATTCCCTGAGGTCTGCAATTTGTATGATCCGGCATTCAGGATATTGTTATTATTCACCTCCACATAGCATATTCCCGTAGGGTTAAGCTGCTGTGCATTCAACACAGGTATTGCATGAATGATCAGTAAGATCAATGTAGTAATGGCTTTTTTCATAATGTTTTTTTTTAAGTTATTTTGATGTATTGATATCTATTCACTCTCTCTCAAAAAGAAGAAAATGATCAGCTACGGACTGAGAATTTCACAAGGCTCTCCCTCAATGAATTTCTGGTAAAACACTGCAACTAAAAAACGGGAATAAAGGGCATGCTGCCACCTTCTGCAAATATCGAATCTAAGTCAGTAAATCCTGATTCTCGTTAAAGGTTTTCCACAACAACTCTCCGAATAATGTATTGGCCCACGCAAACCATTCTCTGGTGAATTTTTTGTCATTGTCTTTATGGAAGGACTCATGCATAAAGCCTGTTCCTCCATGGGTTTTCTGTAAAGTATCTATACACCATTTGATTTCCTTTCTGTCTTTCGTAGTAAGGGCTTTCATAATGATGCTCATGGGCCAGATCATATCAAGACCGATGTGTGGTCCACCGATTCCTTCTGCCAGTTTTCCTTTAAAAAAGAAAGGATTGTCTTCTGACCAAACGTAATTTCTTGTATTTATGTAAACCGGATCATCAGCTTTTACGGCACCCAGATAAGGAAGGCCTAAAAGGCTTGGACAATTGGCATCATCCATTAAATTATAACTGCCGAATCCATTGGTTTCGAAAGCATAAATCTTTCCATATTGAGGGTGATTGTAGATTCCGTATTTCTTGATGGCCGCGTCTACCTCATCAGCCAGACTGTTCAGCTGCTGAGCCAGCGCTTTTTCATTTTTGATCTGCGAAACCATTTCTGCTGCCTGACGTAAGCTCACGACTGCAAATAAATTGGAAGGGATAAGAAAGGCATAAATGGTAGCATC
The DNA here is from genome assembly GCF_003815695.1 of Chryseobacterium carnipullorum. Classification (NCBI taxonomy): domain Bacteria; kingdom Pseudomonadati; phylum Bacteroidota; class Flavobacteriia; order Flavobacteriales; family Weeksellaceae; genus Chryseobacterium; species Chryseobacterium carnipullorum. Next base: position 1,071,135 of record NZ_CP033920.1, read on the forward strand.
ATCACTCGGACGGAACATAGAGTTGATGAGTCCTACAGGTTTTGTCGGATAACCATAACCTCCCATCGGAATTCCATCTGTAGCCCAGGCTGTCGTTCGTTCGAATTGATAGGGGCCTAAACCTGTTTTTCTCTGTTGCTCTATAAAAGTCTGTAAAGTCAGTTTAATTCCCTTTAACCAATTGTTATCAAAAGGTTTTGTATCTCCGGTAGTCTTCCAGAAATGATAAGCGAGGCGGATAGGATAGCACAATGAATCGATCTCCCATTTTCTCTCATGGATCCCTGGTTTCATGTCCGTATGGTCATATTCTTTCCACTTGCTTATTTTATTGTTATCATTATAAAATGCATTGGCGTAAGGATCTTTCAGAATAAATTCTGTCTGTTTGTGAATCACTCCGGAGATCAGTTTGTGAAGTTTTTCATCCTTCTTTGAGAACTGCAGGTAAGGGAAAACCTGTGCAGAACTGTCGCGAAGCCACATCGCATCAATATCTCCTGTAATAACGTAGGTATCGGGTTTTCCATCCGTTTCTTTGTAAAAAACGGTGGTGTCTAAAGTGTTGGGAAAACAGTTTTCAAAAAGCCAGGATAATTCTTTATTCTTCACTTTCTTTTTAAAGGCTGCAATGGCAGTATCTACTGCTTCACTGGTGAAATGTCTTTTATCTTTCGGAACACGGACCACCGGAAAATCTTCTATACTCAATGTTTTAGCAAAAACATTTTGAGTAAATAATAATCCTGCTCCTGCTATTGCACTTGTCTTTATAAACTTTCTCCTTTCCATTATACTTTATATTTCGTTATTTTTTATTAATCTATTGTACCGGTTTGCTTCCCATTACAAATTTCAGTTCTCCTCCATTCATAATATCACTGTGGTTAATTTCCCAGCTTTTGAATTCTTTTCCATTCAGGAACATTTTCTGAACGTAGATATTTTTATCAGAAATCTTATCGGCAATTACCGTGAAGGTTTTTCCATTCTCCAGTTTTAAGGCTACTTTCGGAAACTGTGGTGCACCAATGGCATATACAGGTTTTCCGGGAGTCACCGGATAGAATCCTAATGACGAGAAAATATACCATGCAGACATCTGACCGCAGTCTTCATTATTGACAATGCCGTCCGGCTTTGCTGCGTACATATTATCGCGGATGAATTTGACCATTTTTTGCGTTTTATAAGGAACCCCTGCATAATTGTACAGGTAAGGGACATGGTGCCCCGGTTCGTCACCGAATCCAAGAGAACCGATGAATCCTGAAATATCCACGTGTTGCTCACCGATCATCTTAAGTTCTTGGGTAAAGGTTTTATCCAGTTTTTCTTCAAATCCTTTTTTCCCTCCATAAAGATCCATCATTTCATCGATCTTATGGGGAACAAAGAAATCATACGCCCAAATGTTTCCTGAAACCCAGTGCGGCTGAAGTTTTTTCCAGTCGTTCAAAGTAAAATCCGGTAAGAATTCTCCATTTTTCTGTTTTGGCCAAAAGTGATTATTTTCTTTGTTAAACGTATTAAGGAAGCTCAGGGAACGTTTTTTATACACTTCTGCTTCGTCTTTTTTACCTAATTTTTCGGCAAGCTGCTGAATGCACCAGTCGTCATACGCATATTCCAGCGTTGCGGAAACTGAGGCTCCGTTTTCTGATGGAGTGTAGCCTAATTTAATATAATCATTCAGGCCTCCGCCACCATCGCTGCTGCTCATTTTGTCCGTTAAAGAAGCATCTTTCATCGCCGCAAATGCTTTCTCCTGATCGATTCCCGGCACCCCTTTTGAAATAGCGTCCCAGATAACCGATACACTGTGATAGCCGAGCATACAGAAGTTGTCATAACCACACAATTCCCAGATCGGCATATGGTCTTTACGGTCGGTGTATCTGCTGATCAGAGAGTTGGCAAATTCTTTGGTATGTTTCTGATCCATAATGGTCAGCAATGGATGGGTTGCCCTGAAGCCGTCCCAATAGGAATAGGTACTGTAGTTGGTAAACCATTTGGTATTCATATTTTCCTGAGCAGCTACATAATCTCCGTTGGTATCCATATAAAGATTAGGCGCAATGAAAGTATGATATACTCCTGTGTAAAAGATTTTTCTCTGGTCATCCGTACCGCCGGTCACCTGGAATCTGTTGATGAGATCTCTCCAGGTGTTCTGAGCTGTTTCTTTAGCCTTTGCAAAATTCACATTCTTAGCTTCGGCATCAAAGTTTTCCTGAGCACCTTCTGTACTTACGGGAGATAAGGAAACTTTTACTTCAATGCTTTCATTCTCCTCCGTTGAAAATCTCACGTAAGCTTTGGCATCTTTTGCAAGAGCTATTTTTTCGTTCTCTTTTATTTTTCCTTCGGAATAAGTTCCATAGGATTTAAAAGGTTTTGAAAATTCCATCACGAAATAAGCAAAACGTTTTCCGCCCCAGCCGTTGCTGTAGCAGTATCCTTTAATTTTATTGTTTCCTTCTATGCTTACAAGGGTATGGTAAATATTCCCGAAGATTTTATTGGTAGGATCAATGATGACATTGGATTCTTCACTCTTTGGGAAGGTATATTTATGGAAACCTACTCTCGGAGAAGCAGTCAGCTCGGCTTTGATTCCGTAGCTGTCCAACATCACGGAATAATAGCCCGGTGAAGCGGTTTCCTTTTCATGACTGAATGTCGAACGGTAGCCACTTTCCGGCTTGTCTTCCGAACCCGGAAGCATCTTTATTTTCCCAACGGTTGGCATCACTAAAATATCTCCCAAATCTGCCCAGCCCGTTCCGCTGAGATGATTATGACTGAATCCCATGATGGTTTTACTGCTGTAATGATACCCGGAACACCAATCCCAATCGCCACTTTTGGTATTCTGATCCGGACTGAGCTGGATCATCCCAAAAGGGGTAGTCGCTCCGGGAAACGTATGGCCGTGCCCTCCTGTTCCTATGAAAGGATCTACCCAGGAAAGAACATCATTCTTCCTTTGCTGGGCATTTCCAGCATGAGAAAACAGGATCAGTGATAAAATTATAAGCAGTTCTTTTTTCATAATCATAATAGGGAAATCTTAAAAATTTCTCAAGATAAGGGTTTATTCAACAATATAAAAACCATAACAATGATTTCAACAAGCAGGAAAATAAAGTTAACCAGCATATTCGTCAGATTTTAATCCATTTAAAGCGAATTCTTTTTCATAAAGTCAATGATTTCAGAAATATATCCAAATGCAATGGCCACAACAGTATCCGCTGCCCCATAATAGACAGTTACCTTATCTCCTTCTGAAAGAGCAGCACACGGGAACACCACATTGGGAATATCTCCCGTAAGCTCATACAATTCTGCCGGAGCCAGTAAATAAGGTTTCGTTCTGTACAGTACTTTTGACGGATCTTCAAGATCCAGCAGCGATGCTCCCATTGAGTAACGGAATCCTCTGCAGGTATTGATCACCCCGTGATAGAAAAGCAGCCATCCTTCATCCGTTTTAATCGGAACAGGTCCTGCTCCTATCTTTGTGCACTGCCACGCACTGTCTTCAAACGGTGCTACTTTCATTACGCACCGGTGCTCGCCCCAATATTTCATATCCGGACTGTAGCTGATGTAGATATCTCCGAAAGGCGTATGTCCGTTATCACTCGGTCTGCTCAGCATGGCATATTTACCGTCTATCTTTTCAGGGAAAAGAACTCCGTTTCTGTTGAAAGGAAGGAATGCATTTTCGCACTGAAAGAATTCTTTAAAATCAAATGTATAGGCAATTCCGATGGTTGGGCCATGATATCCATTGCACCAGGTGATCCAGTACCGGTCTTCTATAAAGGCAACCCGAGGGTCGTATTTATAATCGGATTCTATCATTTCAGTATTTCCAGATTTCATGTCAATAGGATCGTGATTGATCTCCCAATTGATTCCATCCTTACTGAAGCCTGCAAAAATATTCATCTGCACGGCTTTGTTGTCGCAACGGAAAACTCCTGCGAACCCTTCTTCAAAAGGAACCACCGCACTGTTAAAAATGCTGTTGGACGTAGGGATTGCATATCTGTTGATGATCGGATTTGCAGAGTAACGCCACATGATATCACGGCTGTCTTCCGGACGATCCTGCCAAGGGATCTTTGCTGGTTGAAATGTCATAAAGTATTTTTACTTTTTTATTTAATATGTTTAATAAATGATTTAGTGTTCCTTTAATTTTTCAGGATAGGAGAACGGAACAAAGAGGGTTACAATAAAAGCAGGAATCGTCGCAACGAGTACCCAGATAAAGAACATTTTATATCCTATCCAATCGCTGATCATCCCACTGAACATTCCGGGAATCATGACTCCAAGATTCATAATACCGGTGGCAAAAGCATAATGAGCCGTTTTATGTTCACCCGGTGCGATCTGCTGCATGATGTAGAGCATCAACCCTACAAAACCGAATCCGTAGCCAAAGTATTCTACCACAACGGCAACGCCTACAGGAAGCAACTCGGTTGGCTGGAAATAAGCCAGCAATGCATAGACTACAAATGGAATATTAAAGGCCGAACACAGCCAGATCAAAGATCTTTTCAGTCCTCTGCCCGCAATGAAATAACCCGCCAATACAGATCCTAAAATAAATGCTGCTGAACCATACGTTCCGTAAATAAGTCCAATCTCTGATGTAGACAATCCCAATCCGCCTGACGTTCTCGGAGCTTTGAAAAATAGAGGCGCAATTTTTATTGCAAATCCTTCTGCAAAACGGTAAAGGATAATGAACAATACGGCCCACATAATATTTTTCTTTTTGAAGAAAGAAGTAATTACTTCCAGTAGCTCTTTACGGATATTCCCTGCCTTTTTGGTTGCTTTTTCCTGTTTATTTTCTTTCGGCAGAATCGCATAATGATACATCGCTAAAGCTAAAAACAGAAGGCCATAAATTCCCATGATGATCATCCAGGCATTAACAACCCCTTTTGTTTTTTCCAGAACTCCGGCGAAATAAACAAGAACTCCACTGCTGATAATTTTGGCCAGATTATAAAAAGCGCCCTGCCACCCGATATATTTTGCCTGTTCTTTGTTTGTTAAAAAATTAATATAGGTACCATCTGCTGCAATATCATGCGTGGCGCCACAAAATGCAACCACTGCGAATAAGGCAATGCTGTATTTGAAAAAATCCGGCAAAGGCAGCGTCAGTGCGATTAATGCAAATAAAATTCCTATAGCAAACTGAGTGGCCACTACAAAGAATTTTTTTGTTTTGTAGATCTCCAGAAAAGGGCTCCAGAGAGGCTTCAATGTCCAGGAAAACATAATGAGCGCTGTCCAGAATGTGATCTTAGAGTCTGAAACGCCCATGTCCTTGTACATAATCCCGGAGACCGCATTAATGGTCACAAAGGGGATTCCCATTGCAAAATACAATGTAGAGATCCAGAGGATTGGTTTTACCGAACGGGTTTCAGAGCTGTTGTTTTCCATATTCAATTTAAAATAGATAAAGAAAAGAGGGCCTCTCAAAAGTGGTATTCCGGATTGAAACGAAACTAAAATTGAAGAATTCTGAAACAAGTGTTTTAAGAAAATTCTCCTTCCGGAATGAAAAAAACAAATTAAATCTAACCTTTGAGACGGCCTCTATATCCTGATCATTGATCTGCTTAAAATTATTACTTTTTATCCCACCATAGTTTGGTGGCTCCGTTGTCAGGACCGCCTAACTGCTGAACGGCCTGTGCGTAATTAAAAGTTGAATTTTTGGTGTCATTTGTAAACGGAACTCTTCTGATCATCTGATCTGTATTAATTAATCCGCCACTATCATTTTTTCTGACTTTGAATAAAACCGGATATCCTGTTCTTCTCTGTTCTGTCCATGCTTCAGGACCATCCGGATAAAGAGCCAGCCATTTTTGCGTGATAATTCTTTCCAGTTTCTTTTCGTTAGAATCGCCGTTGTTCCAGGCAATTGTAATTGTACTTAATTGTGAATCCCCGGCAAGTACATTATTATCTGAATTCTTAGGATCAATATAAGGAGCTTCTGTAGAAACACCATCCGTAAGATAAGCAGCTACGTCAGCACTTTTACCCCATTCCCCAAAAGATTGGCTGACACCCGCCTGATAATTGGCTTGTATATCACCTGCACCCGAATAACCTCTCAAGGCAGCTTCAGCTTTTAAAAACCAGGTTTCAGCAGCAGTAAACAATTTGAACTTTCCGTTTACACCGGAAAAATAATCACCGCTGGCAGCTCTTGCTGCCGGTTGAGAATAGCCACCATAGGTAGGTTGTCCGTTGATTAAATTAATACCCTGACGTATTCCTATATACTGAGGTTTGCCATTGATATAGGTTGCCGGATCAGTTGCCGGATTGGCATACGCAGGAAGTCTTGGATCTTTGAATCCATTCATATAAGCCATAATGGGTGCCCCTATAGAACAGTCACCCCACGAATAGATAATAAAACTTAATTCGTGTTGCCCAACATTGATTAAAGCATTGTCCGCATTATCAGATATTAATCCTGCGGATGAGGCCAGAGCTTCTTCAGCATACTGTTTTGATTTTGCGGGATCAGCATAACTCATACGCAAAGCAAACCTCAGCTTAAGAGAGTTGGCCAACTTGGCCCATTTGGCTATATCTCCGCCATAAATCAAATCTGATTTTTTCACCACACTTTTATCTTCCACATTCTGCGTTGCTGAAGTATTTTGTACTTTTTGTAAATCAGAAATGGCAACGGTAAGATCGTTAACAAACTTATTGTAAGCGTCCTGCTGAGAATCGAAATCTGTGATCCCGTTTGCATTAGGCGTATCATATTTGCTGTATACTACGGGTCCGAGGCGATCTGAAACTCTTGATGCTGTAAGAATTTTCAATATTTTTTTAACTGCAAAAGTTGCTGTGAAATCTATTCCCGGATAATTGTTTTTTGCGGCATTATCAATGATGATAGAATTATTAAAAGTATCCTGCTGTCTCGCAATGATTCTATTGTTCCAGCCATCCATCATTAAGTAAGTGAGATTATTTGTTCCTCCATTAAATTGTGATGCTGTACTAAACATTCCGCTATACATATCTGCATTAAGATTGGTTGCTAACTGATAATCTGCCTGAAAACCTCTTTGTATGGATTTCATGGGATCTACAATTGCTTTAAAATCTGCATAAAAATTTTCCGGACTACCGACTTTTTCCTGATTAAACTCTTCAAAATCTCCGGTGCAACTGGAGGCAGAAAAAAACACTGCTACTCCAATTTTATAAGTTTTAAAATTAATTATTTTCATTTCAGTATGGTATATTTAGAAGTTAGCTTTTAATGATAATCCGATAGATCTGGTAATTGGTATCCCAAAAGAATCCACTCCTACACCACCAGGTGTGTTTCCTGAAACCTGCTCAGGATCAAACGGTGCTTTTTTATAAAAGAAAAACAGATTTGTTCCCACTATACTTACAGTTGTGTTTCTCAGGTAGCTGGAGTTAATATCAAAAGTATAGGCTATAGATGCCTGGCGCAGTCTTACAGTGGTTGCACTGTATATATAAGCTTCATCAATTCCTGCTCCTTCCTGGTTCGCTCCTACAGCTTTATAATAAACTTTAGCATCGGTTAGTCCGGTATATGCTGCTCCTGCATTCGGAGTTCCCGGTGCATATACAGCATTCGGGATAGCTACTCCGCCTGCATCTCTGGCTGACGCACTCGTCTGGCTTACCCCAAGCATATCATTTGCTTTTTCTGTAAGAGACAGCACTTTACCCCCAAATTTCCCATCAACAAGAAAAGAAATCCCCAATTTTCCAATATTAAACGTGTTGCCCAACCCTAACATAAATTTAGGATTCGGATTCCCTAAATAGCCGATGTTTTTCTCTGCCAAAGGTTTTCCATCAGCATCAACCAGAATTCTCCCCTGGTCATCTCTCAGGAATTTGATCCCATAGATATCGCCGAAAGATCCGCCCACTTTAAGTTTCGTATAAGCACCTCCACCAGTAAGTGCAAGAGGTAGATTTTCCGGAACTTTTAACCTGTCTGGAAATAATTCCACAATTTTGTTTTTGTTGGTAGACCCATTCAAATTAGCCGTCCAGCCGAATTTTCCTGAATCAAATATTTTATAGGACAGAGAAGATTCAAAACCTGTATTTTGTATTTTTCCAGCGTTTACATAATAGGAACCGGATGGCAAACCTCCTAAATTAGAGGAGATCGTAACTGGCAGAAGCTGGTTGGTAGCTTTTGAATTGTAATAGGTAATATCAAAATTCAATCGGTTTTTAAACAATCTTAATTCAGTCCCCACTTCAAAAGTCTTATTGAGCTCCGGTTTTACAAACAATTCACTAAAAGCAGGATCTGTCACGAGTGAATATTTAGGATATAAAATTTGACCAGCATCCACAATATATCCGTAAGCAGTATTATATGGAGTTGTTGCAGTTGTCAAATTGGCGGGTAGTCCCAATCCTACGGTAGCATAAGATCCTCTGATTTTCCAAAAATTAATAGTTTCAGGCAGTTTAAAGATGGAGGATAATACAGCATTAACCCCTACAGATTCATAATCGTATCCATTAGTTCCTGTAAAAGCCAATGTAGAATCCCAATCATTTCTAAAGGTCATATCTACATAAAACATATTTTTATACCCCAAAGATGCACTTGCAAAAACAGACTGTATTTGTTTTTTAGTACTGTAATTTATATGATGGAACCCATCTCCTACGCTCCTGTCTACATTCCATTGAAGGTTACTGACTGTAAATAAATTCGGAGCTGACAAGTAGGCATTATCAATTTCTGTAATTGTATTTCTTGAGGTATTGATACTTCCACCAACTGTAAAATCCAGTGAAATATCTTCGCTCAGTTTCGGACTTCCTACCAATAAGACATCCCCATAAGTAGAAGAGTTTTCATATTTGTTTTGAAGAAGCCTTCCATTAATTCCGCTACTCGTTATAAGATTTGGATCTGAATAGGCTGAGACTCCTCTTTGGCTATCCGTCACATTCCAGCTATAATTCCCTCTTACCCTTGCAGATAACCAAGGATTAATCTGATAGGCAAGAGATAAAGCGCTATACGTATTTTTGTTATTAACCGTAACTTTATTTCTGTTTAATATCCAATAAGGGTTTTGCGTTGCAGGATTTCCGTTGAATTTTCCATCTGGTCCTATCGCCCACCAGTTTTGAGCAGGTAACAATCTCGTTTTGTCGATATAAGAATAGTTACTATTATTATACTGATCAAAATCTACTCCTCTTGGCAACCAATATAAACTGACTAAAGGCGAAAAAGAAACGCCAGGAGTCTGTCTGTTGACACTGTTCTGTAACGAGCCAATAAAATTAGCATCCAACGTTAACTTATCATTCAGATATTTGCTGGAATTTCTAAAAGAAACATTGTATTGATCAAAATAAGAAGAAGGTACAATCCCTTTATTTGTAGTATTTCCTATAGAGAAATAATTTGTTGATTTTTCTGTTCCTGACTGGAAAGAAAGGCTATTAACCCATGTCGTTCCATTTTGCAGGAAATCTTTCAGATGATCCTTAGAAGCGCCTTTTGCCCCCCAGCTTTCATTGGAAATACCCGGCGTTTGGCCAGACACTGCAGGATCATAAGAAAGATAGCTATGTTGCAGCTTGGGAAGACTATATGCCTGATCTACCGTCAGACTGGTATTGTAAGTGATAGAGCTTTTCCCTAATTTTCCTTTTTTAGTTGTAATCAGTATAACCCCATTACCTCCCATAGAGCCATAAAGAGCAGAAGCAGAAGCCCCTTTTAAGAAGTTCATGCTTTCAATATCATCTGGATTGATGGAGCTTAAAACGTCTCCTGCATCAGGCATTGTAGAATACTGGCTGGCCTCGGGAGCTTTGCCAACCCCGTTTATAATAGGTATACCGTCTATTACATATAGCGGCTGACTGCTGTTGGCTGATTTATTCCCTCTCATTAAAACCCTCACCGAACTTCCCACCCCGTTAGTTCTATTGATCTGTACGTTGGAAACTTTTCCACTGATAGAATTTAAAAAATTGGGAGTTTTCACTGCTGTAAGTTCGTCTCCACCGATCTGCTGGCTTGAATACGTTAAAGAACGGGCCTGCCTTTTTATTCCTAAAGAGGTTACAACCACCTCTTCGATTTTGGTTGTATTAGCAGTATCTGCCTTTTTAGTTTCCTGTGCGTAAGCAGACAAAGAAAAAACTAATAAAACCGGTATAACAGTTTTTCTCATAAGGTTTAGTTTTATTAAGATTTATTTAAGAATCAATTCCATCACTTTAAATATTATTTACCATATAAAATAAGATGAATCTTCTTCTTTCTTCAACATTATGTTCCATATGCATTAAATAATTAAAGTTTTGTTAAGATTTAATTCATATTAGCAAATCTAAATTTTGTTCACAGCCTGATATAATGCTATTTTATCATAAAACGATATTATTTTTTCAGGTCTTTTTTAGATACCTGATTTACCCTCTGATTTGCAGCATAGTACATCCATTTCAAACTTTTGTTTTTTGCATGATCTACCTGCTGTTTTTTTAACACTTTTTGACTAAAAAGCATCTGTCCCCCATCAAAAAAAGATCCGGATAGAGGTATCCGGATCTTGGGTATATACAATGTATTTCGTTAATTTAAAATAGGTTACTCAATTTTTTTCACCCCCTTAAAAAGTTCTTTAAATTCAGTAGGAGTTGTTTTTTTAATAGATTTAAAAACTTTATTGAAATTGGCTATATTATTAAATCCAGCCTCAAAAGCGGTCTCAAAAACGGTCAGATTTTTCTCCATTAACCACCGTGCAGCATAGCTGATTCTGATTTCATTCAGATAATTCACAAAAGTTTTACCGGTTCTTTTTTTTATAAATCTGTTGAAGGTGACACTGCTCATATTGATCAGCGAAGCAGCATCATGGAGTGTTATTTTATTTTCAAAATTCTTATGGACAAAGTCATGAACAATCTTCATCCTGTCATTATCAGCGAAGGTTTCAAGTTCTATACTATAGGATGACAATACGGTTTTATCTTCTGCAATGGCCAATTCATTGAGAATTTTCATGATCTCGATAAAAGATTCAAAGCTGTTCATTTTTGATAAATTGAGAAAGGATTCTTTCACTTTTTCAGCGGTTTCCTGCGAAAATAAAATTCCCCGAATTGAGTCTTTCATGAGGTTGCTGATCGGTTTCAGAATATTTTTATCCATCATAGACTGATTAAAAAAATCCTGATTGAACTGTACTGTGATCTCATGGGTCTTGCGGTTTTTGCACTTGTGGTTGGCCCAGCAGTGTGGTAAATTGGGACCTACCAGTACCAGTTCGATGTCGCCTATCTCTCCTGTATGGTCACCGATCATACGCCGGTATCCCTTTCCTTTGATGATAAAATTGATCTCGATCTCCGGATGATAATGATAAGGGAAATCAAAGGATGCTTTTATCCTGTCAAATACAAGAAAACTGTCCTCAGGAGATAACGGGGTGATTTCTCTCAAAATATTTTCTAGCTTGCTCATTTAATCTTTGAAGAAGTTAAAGTTATCATTCAATACAGTACTTTTTACAAAATTGATAAAAAACTAATCAACTAATATATAATTTTTATTTTTTCTCTGTTTTTAATTAAAAAATTGAAACAAAAATTCAACATCGCCCCTATAATGGATAATAGAAACCTTATGAATCCTCTAAAATAATGCGTATAAAAACAGGTTTCATTTATTAATACTCGTAAAACCTTCTTTTTTGTATCTTTAGACTAAAGTAATTGTATGCAGAAGCAGCTTATTTTTGAAGATCACTATAAAAAACTTGGCCTTGAAATATTCTCCGAAGACAATTTGGGGATCATCAACGGAAATCAATTCAGATATGACATTAAAATTCTTTTCATTCCGGAAGGCTATGCACTTACCGTAGATTTTAATCATTATAAAATCTCAAAACCCTCCCTGTTCTTTCTTACCAGCCAGCACCTGAAGATAGAAATAGGAAAAGAGAAAGCTACACTGCTCTATTATAACCGTGATTTCTACTGTATTCAGATTCATGATAAAGAAGTAGCATGCGACGGACTTCTTTTTCACAATGTATTTGAAATTCCTTTTGTAGAGCTTAATGATACAGAAAGTTCTGACATTAAAAATTTATTTCAACATATAAAAAATGAACTAGAATGGAAAGATTCTTCTGCTGAGGAAATGATCAGAACCTATGTAAAACAGATCATCATCCGGGCTACCAGAAACTGGAAAAAGCAGCATCTTAATAATGACACCATCAAAATTCCCGGCAGCGAGCTGGATGTTTTCAGGGACTTCAGCAGGTATCTGGAAATTCATTTCAGAGAGAAGCACAATGTGGCAGATTATGCAGAGCTTCTCCATATCGCTCCGAAAACATTAACGCATAAATTTAAAAACCTAAATATAGACTCCCCGAATCAGTTGATTATCAACAGAATTTTACTGGAAGCGAAAAGGCTTCTTTTCTACACCGATAAACCCGTTAAAGAAATTGCCTACGATCTTGGCTATGAAGATCCTGCCTATTTCAACCGGCTTTTCACCAACAAAACAGGAAACACACCATCAAATTTTAAGAAAAACTACTCATCGGGAAAAAAGTACAACATTTAAGTCTTTTTATCTATTGAATCAGGCTTACATCCACCCTATCTTTGTATTATCAAAATCAATATATTAAAACAACAAAAAGCAAACATTATGAAACGTAACGCAACAGCCGTTTGGAACGGTAACATCAAAGAAGGTAACGGACATCTAACGACCCAAAGTACAACTTTAAACGAAACTCAGTATTCTTTCAACAGCCGTTTTGCTGACGGGGTGGGAACGAACCCTGAAGAATTGCTTGCCGCAGCCCACGCAGGATGTTTTACCATGAAGCTAAGTGCAGAACTTTCTCAGGCAGGTTTTACACCTGAAGAGCTAAAAACAACTTCTGTGATTACTCTTGATCCAAGCCTTGGAAAGATCACAAAATCTGAACTGACTTTAACGGCAAAAGTTCCGGGACTTTCAGAAGAAGATTTTCAAAAATATGCTAAAATAGCTGAAGAAGGTTGCCCGGTAAGTGCAGCTTTCAATTTTGAGATTACTTTGAATGCTACTCTAGCTCAATAATATTCAAACTCATTTTTTCGAAACCATTAAGGCTTTTTAAGGAATGAAGGAAAGTTAAGAAAATATCAAATGATATTTTGAGGCAGCGCACCTTATAACCGCCCGCGGATTCTTAATTCTTCTTCTGTGCTTAAAAATTCTTAATGGTTTTAAATTTTATATTCCGCACATCAAGCAGATTTCCCCAGCGAAATAAAGAAAATTAAAGATTCTAAAAACATTAAATGTATAGATTAACCACAATCCATAAAATTTTTAATTATTAAAAACTTTAGTTCTAAAACTTTTACCATCCTGAAAGAAGGAAGACCAAATCAGCAGAAAATCAGAGATTTTCATAAGAACTTAGGTGGACTTCTGCCTACTGCATTTACCTTAAAATAACTAAAGTGCTTCAATATGCTTTTGTGACTTTTGTGTTGATAGATTAGACACACATCATGATGAAGGCAAGCAATGATTTCAAAATAAAATATACCAATCGGTATATTTTTGTATATTTGTATTGAAATTAAATACTTAAATGTCAAAAGCAGAAAAGACCAAACAGTTCATTATTGAAAAAACGGCTTCTATATTTAACACGAAGGGCTATTTGTCTACGTCTTTGTCTGATATCACAGAAGCAACCGGTCTAACCAAAGGAAGTATCTACGGAAATTTCGAAAATAAAGATGAAGTCGCTCTTGAAGTATATAAATACAACTCAAACCTTCTAGCCAAAAATATGGCCCGCTCTCTAGGGGAAGAATTTCCTTCTACGATTGATAAACTTAACGCTTTTGTTAATTTTTACCGTAAAAACTGGAAAGCGGTATTTGAAAATGGCGGGTGTCCTCTGATGAATGCTGCCACTGAAGCCGATGATACTTTTCCCAGCCTGAAAAAACAGGTCACCCGATCGTTTGAAATTTGGATAAAAAAAATAGCAGATGTAATTGCAGACGGTCAGCAAAACGGAGAAATACATCCAACGATCAATGCTGATGAGTACGGATCTCTGTTTATTATGATGATTGAAGGCGGAATATTACTGTCCAAAACAACAGAAGAGGAAAAATATTTACATATGGCTTTGGACAGAATCGTATTCATGATCGATAAAGAATTAAAAATACTTCCCTCATAAATTTTTCACTATGGAAACAAAAAAAGTGGCTATTATAGGATACAGCAGAATTCCTTTCGCAAGAATCAATACAGCCTATGCAGACCTGGATAATCAGGAACTTTTGGAAGCTGCACTGAACGGACTGATCAACAAATACCATCTACAGGGAAAACTTCTTGGTGAAGTAGCCGGTGGCGCGGTAATTAAACATATCTCTGAAAGCAACCTCATCAGGGAATCTGTGATGAATACGACACTGGATCCTGCTACGCCTGCCTGTGATCTTCAACAAGCCTGTGATACTGGAATTGAAGCTGCAGTCTATATTGGAAATAAAATTGCCTTGGGACAAATTGAAAGTGGTATTGCCTGTGGCGTGGAAGCCATGAGCAATATCCCTTTTGAGTCTGCGCCAAGATTAAGAAAAGCCCTGTTAAAAGCCAATAAGGAAAAATCAGTATTGGGAAAACTAAAACAGTTGCTGACTCCACAACTGAAAGACTGGATGCCTATTCCTTATAAAGGACAGGAACCGAAAACGGGTCTGGTCATGGGCGGACATACGGAAATCACGGCAAAATACTATCAGATATCGCGTGAAGAGCAGGATCAACTGGCGCTAAAAAGTCATCAGAATATGGCCAAAGCTTATGACGAAGGTTTTTTTGATGATATGATCATTCCTGCATTCGGTTTGGATAAAGACAATAATCTTCGCCGCGATACCAGTATTGAAAAGCTTTCGCAGCTAAAACCGGCTTTTGATAAAGAGAACGGAACTTTGACCGCTGGAAATTCTACCCCTTTTACCGATGGTGCTTCAGCAGTTTTGATGGGAAGTGAAGAATGGGCCAAAGCCAACGGACTTCCTATTCTGGCGTATGTCACCTTTTCAGAAGTAGCGGGAATTGAATATGTGGAAAATAAACATAACCTGCTTCTCGCCCCCGTTTTCGCCGCAGACAGAATGCTCAGAAAAGCAGGAATGAGCCTTGAAGATTTTGATTATTATGAAATTCATGAAGCATTTGCCGCCCAGGTTCTTGCCACCATCAAAATCTGGGAAAATGATGATCTGGCGAAAAAAATCGGTTTGGAAAAAGCACTGGGAAAAATCGACAGAGATAAGCTGAATGTAAAAGGCGGAAGTCTCGCAGTAGCCCACCCGTTTGCCGCAACAGGCGGTAGAATTATTGGCACGCTGGCGAAACTGCTCCATGAAAAAGGAAGCGGAAAAGGGTTCATTTCTATTTGTGCCGCCCGTGGACAAGGAGTAACGATGATTTTAGAAAAATAAAACAGAAAATATGGACAGATTAGCACAACTACAGCAATTCATCGGAAAGGAATTTGACCAGTCACCATCCCCTTTCATGAAATGGCTCAATCCGATTGTTCTTTCTGTAGAAGCAGGACATCTGGAGTTTCAATATACCGTAAGACCGGAATGGTTGAATCCTATTGGAAATCTTCATGGCGGGGTAACAGCAGCCATCGTTGACGATATCATAGGAGCCACCATGTTCTCACTGAACGAAAATTCTTTCATAACAACCATCAATAATGTGATCGATTATTTTTCAACTGCAAAAGAAAATGATAATATTGTAGCCGAAACGAAAATTATAAAAAGAGGGCGGCAGTTTGTCAATGCGCAATGCGAAATATGGAACGCAGACAAAACAAGACTGATTGCCAGAGGAACCTCTAATCTATTCAAAATTAATAACTAGATATGAAAAGAGTTGTCATTACAGGACTGGGCGCGGTGACGCCTTTGGGGAACAATGTCGAAGATTTTTGGCAAAATAGCATTAACGGTGTCAGCGGAGCAGGTTTAATTACCCATTTTGATTCAGAAAAATTTAAAGTGCACTTCGCCTGTGAAGTGAAAAACTTTGATCCGAAAGTTTATCTGACCCACAACGAAATAAAAAGAAGCGATCTGTTTTCACAATATGCAATGTATGCTTCTACTGAAGCTATTCAGGATTCTGGACTGGAGCTGGAAAAAATGGACCCGTTTGATACCGGCGTAATCTGGGGTACTGGTCAGGGAGGAATGCTCACCTTCGAAACTGAGGTGATGAATTTTTCACATGGTGACGGAACTCCCAAATTCAATCCATTCTTTGTCCCTAAATTTATCGCCAATATGGCTTCAGGAATGATTTCCATGAAGTTTGGGCTTCAGGGAATCAATTATACTACTATTTCAGCGTGTGCAACAGGAAATACAGCATTGATGGATGCCTTCAATTATATCCGCCTTGGAAAAGCAAAAGTCATTATCAGCGGTGGTTCTGAAGCAGCAATCACTCCGGCTTCTGTGGGTGGTTTCTCCATTATGAAAGCAATGTCTACGAGAAATGATGATTTTGCAACTGCAAGCCGTCCTTATGATGCAGACAGAGATGGTTTTGTAATGGGTGAAGGTGCCGGTGCTCTGATCCTTGAAGAGTATGAGCATGCCAAAGCAAGAGGTGCAAAAATTTATGCTGAACTTGGTGGCGCTGCAATGACTGCTGATGCCTATCATATGACAGCACCTCATCCGGACGGAGTGAGTGCCATTAAAGCCATGCAGCTGGCAATGAAAGAAGCAGGAGCCAATATGGAAGATATTGATTATCTAAATCCTCACGCCACCTCTACTCCACTTGGAGATCTGGTAGAATTAAAAGCCATCAGTTCAATATTCAGAGGAAGCAAGAACCTTGATATCAGTGCTACAAAATCTATGACAGGACATTTATTGGGGGCTGCCGGAGCTGCAGAAGCCATCCTTTCGATCAAAGCTATAGAAAAAGGAATTATTCCTCCAACGATCAATCTGCATAATATCGATGAAAACATCCCTAAAGATGTGAATATCATTTTTGGAGAAGCCAAAGAAAAGGAGATCAATTTCGCATTAAGTAATGCCTTTGGATTCGGAGGACATAATGCTACTTTAGTTTTCAAGAAGTTTAAATAATCTTTAATGATTCAATAATTCAATCCCTGTGCTCTCTGGCGCAGGGATCTTTTGTTTTTCCTCTTGCACGTTGTGCGTTAATCCGGCAGCCGGTCACGCTCTTTTTATTCTGTAAAATCTTTCGGAATGATGATTCGAGCTTTTTTGGTTAAAGCAAATAAAAAAGCAGCCAAAAAATGACTGCTTTCATATTGTAGCCTCTCAGTAAGAAGCTTTTTAAGTTCTTTAAAATAGTAATTCTCTATTCTGAATCTTGTATAAAAAAATCATCTGCACCGTCTGCAATCGGAATATATAATCTTTCCCATTCCTGACCATTTACAATTTCCCAGGAATGTCCCTCTCCTTCAACATCCTCCGCTAAAAGAATAATTCCCGGTTCAATTTGAAATGTAGAGCCATCACTTACCTTAAACAGGATACTTCCTTTTAATGTCACCACATATTGTCTTCGAGGTGCAGCATGCTTCTTTTTCTCCCATTCTTCAGTGACCGTACTAGCCCAAAAAGTGGTTGTGTTCATAGGCTTCAAAGTTGGGATTTTCCCCGTTTCGAAGGCACTTGTCCCATCAGGATGACTGAACAATCTTATGGCAGAAATAAACGCACTCGTACTTTTCAAACTGATACTATCTTTTTATACAATGCTGAATCAAAACTAAGATCTTAACCATTCAGAGGAGGAGAGATACTTCTGATCGGGATAATAAATGAAAAGGCAGTTTCGTCCTTTTATGGTATTAATGATGGGTTGTGTCAATGCTCTCGGGACAGCGGGACATCCCCAGCTTCTTCCGATTCTTTTATGCACTGATGCAAATTCATCGCTTACATAATCGGCTCCGTGCATCACGATCGCTCTTCTGTACGCTGCATCATTAAAACCTTTGTCCATTCCTAACAATTTCAAAGAATATCCGTTGTCTCCCTGGTAAGTGGCATCCGTGATATAAAATCCCAGACTGCTCTGCAGCGAACTTTCCGTATTAGAAAAATTCGCAGCAAATTCTTCGCCTGTATTTTTTCCGTGTGCTACCAGTGAATTGAACAGTACCTTTTTCTCATTCGTATCAATCACCCAAAGTCTTTTGGTGTTCGAAGACATAGAAAAATCGCAGATAGTCAATAAATGCGAGTCCTGATTCAGCAATCCTGCTTCTTTTAAATTTTCAAATCCTGTTAATGCTTTTGAGAAAACCTCATAATTTAATTCATGCTCAGGATCAAATGGAATTGATTTGTACAATTCTTCTGATGAAGATGCTTTAGCGGCAGTCTTCTCAGATTTCGTGTCAGCTACTTTTTCAATTTTTGCTGTATTTACATTCCCAGTCTTTACTGCCTTACCCGGCGAAAGATAGAATGAAGTCGTGACCATATACACCAGGCCTAATACACTATAAATTCCTCTCATTCAATAATATTAAATTCCAAATTAGTGAGGCAAAATTATAAAAACATAACTGTCAGACAGTTATAACTCTACAAAGTTTAACGCTATTTAAGAAACTTTAACGTCTTGATTACGTGAATTAAAGAGGTTTATTTTTCCGAATCTGCAACAAATTCCAGGCTCACAGAATTCATACAATATCGCAATCCTGTTGGCTTTGGACCGTCATCAAAAACATGTCCCAGATGAGAATCGCATCTTTTGCAGAGCACTTCCACCCTTTCCATTCCGTAGGCAGTATCTCTTTTGTAATAGACTCCTTCTTTATCGGCTTCAAAAAAACTTGGCCATCCGCAACTGCTGGAGAATTTTGAAGTGGAACGGAATAAATGATTGCCACAAACCGCACAATAATAGTCTCCGATTTCATCGAATTCGTTATACTTTCCTGTAAACGCTCTTTCCGTAGCAGCTTCTCTGGATATAGCATATAAGTCGGGCGCCAGAATTTTTTTCCACTCCTCATTGGAAATATCAAGTTTTGTCGTGTCGGTTCTGGAGTAGTATGGATTGTTTTTTGCTTCTTTATCTTCCATAGGATGAATTTTAAATATTTTTGAGATTAAGCTTAAAAAATTAAACCACAAAAGTCATAAAAGCTTTTTGAAACTTTAAAACGCTTAGTTTAAAAAGCTTACTACTTTGAACTTTTTTATAGTAAAATATTAATTTTCAATAGTTTAAGAATTTAAGACTTTTATGAGTTTTGTGGTTGGATATTAAATATCAGACTTCACAACCAAATTTACTAAATTTGAGAATATGAATGATGAAGCAAAAAGAAAACAACTGAGAAAATATAAAGCATTTGCCACCGGATTATTTGTTCTGATGGCTATCATCTTTATAGCCACAACCCTACTTCAGAAATCTAACCATTCCCACTGGGTAGGCTACGTACGTGCGTTTTCCGAGGCAGCCATGGTTGGAGCTTTGGCAGACTGGTTTGCGGTGACGGCCTTATTCCGGCATCCGCTTGGACTTCCAATTCCCCACACCAACCTGATTGAAAACAGCAAACAAAGGCTGGGAGACAATCTTGGCAGTTTTGTGGTCAGTAATTTTCTTTCTCCGCAGAACATACGTCCCTACATTCAAAAGATTAAAATTTCAAACTTCGTTGGAGAATGGCTCTCCAAGGAAAAGAGTCAG
Source organism: Chryseobacterium carnipullorum (assembly GCF_003815695.1). NCBI lineage: Bacteria > Pseudomonadati > Bacteroidota > Flavobacteriia > Flavobacteriales > Weeksellaceae > Chryseobacterium > Chryseobacterium carnipullorum. The sequence continues at coordinate 1,091,044 of NZ_CP033920.1, forward strand.
GAAATTCTTATCAGAAACCTGTCAGACATTGTTCTGGACATTCTTAATAAACTTGATGATACTTCTGTAAGCCAGTTTATCAGCAAAAAAGTGTCTGAAATGACAGATGACATCAAGCTTAATAAAGTGGTAGGAAACGGCATCAATTATATTTTGGAAAAGAATGATCATCAGAGAATTGTTACCAATCTTTCCAAACAGATCAAAGACTATATCATCGAAAATGATGATATGATCAAAGAGCGGGTCGAAAAAGGCAGTTATTCTTTTATCCCGTCTTTCGTTGACAATAAGATTGCCACTAAAATTGCCAGCGGACTGTCCGACTTTTTTAAAGAGATCGAGGAAGATCCGCAACATGAAATCCGAAATCTTATTACCCAGAAGATTTATGAATTTTCGACCGATCTGAAAGAAGATCCGAAATGGGATGATGAATTTAAAACCATCAAAAACGGCCTTCTTAAAAATGATAAACTGGACGAATATTCAAGTGACATCTGGATTTCTATCAAGAAAACATTGATGAAAGAACTTCAGGATGACCATTCTGCTTTAAAAGGTTATCTCACGAAAAATCTGAATGAATTTTCCCAAAATCTAAAAACAGACGAAAATCTTCAGAATAAGATCGATCACTGGGTAAGAGTGACCGCTTATAAGTACATTCTCAAAAATACCCATCAGTTTGGAAACCTCATCAGCTCTACCGTTGGAAACTGGCAGGGCAAAGAGCTGAGCGAAAAAATGGAACTGGAAGTAGGAAAAGATCTTCAGTTTATCCGGGTGAACGGAACACTCGTAGGAGGACTGGTAGGGTTAATTATCTACACCATTGCCACTTTCTTTCTCTAAAAACTATTCACCACCAACCATGAAAAAACTATTCATCACATTATTTCTTCCCCTGTTTATGCTCTGTTGCTGCCAGAAAGTAGAATTAAAAACAGTAACAGATTCTTCTCAGATTTTTAAAGGTGAAATTGCGGGAATGCCTGTCACCATGCAACTCTGTTATTCAGGAATTGCAGACTGTAGCTTGTATCAGTACTTTGTAGACGGTTGGTATTATTACGATAAATACCAGAAGAAAATACCTCTGACCGGTATTTATGATTACGGAAAATTAACTTTATATCATTTTGGAAATCAACAGAAACAAAACGCTAAACTGTTGAAAGATCGGATTACTTCGCCACAGCAGGTGGAAAAAACTGCTGAAATTGCAGAAAAATTGACACCCAAAGAATATATTATTTTTGAACCGGGGAATCTCAAAGGAAATTCTATTGAAGGAAATTTCTACTTAAATAAAAAAGTGCAATCTGCCCATCTGTTTACCGGCAATGACATGATTTACCGTTTTAATAATTATCTTACCTTACCCAATAACAAGAAGATCAATACTTTTGATTTCATCAACAAACATGGAGGAAACCAATTGATTTCTTACGCTTCAGGAGAAAACGGGAATCGCATTTTATTATATTTTGAACATTCTTCCAACTTTAATGCCTGTGGAAGATGCGGTGCCAGTGAAGGCGAGAAAGGCTATAGAATTTTATATTTTACCAAAGACTGGAATTATAAAAATTACGAAGAATTTCTCACTGAAAGTTGTCTTGAAAACATTTACAACACGGTAGAGTCGAAATCTAAAGACCGAAAAACACTACAATTTAGAGTTAGTAAAACAGCCTCTTTCCCCGCTTATATCTTTACAGTTGATATTAAAAATGCAACGATTTTGAAGTCCAAATAATTAAAGTTTTTTCGAAAATAAAAGTTCACCAAGTATTGATATTTAAATATTATTTATATTTGTCTTTTACTATATTGGTAAAAATTTTAAGAATATGAAAAAAACATTAAGATTAAAAGGAGGTATCCCTTTATCAAGAAAGGATTTAAAAAACATTACAGGAGGATTAATTGATTTTGTCAACTATGACCCTAGCAATGAATGTCAAAATGCAACAGAAATTGTACCTATCGGTTGTCCTTGTAATTCAAAGAGTTACTGCTCTAGAAGATTTGGACCCGGAGCTATTGGTAATCAGGGAGGACCTTCTACAATAGAAGGCGCATGTATCGGAGGTGTATGTGCAGGATCAACTGGTGTATAATTTCAAAATGAATTGACACTTAAAAAAACGCTGTAGTTTTAAAAAATTACAGCGTTTTTTTTAATATCCCTTTATCGTTATTATTTTGTAAGATGATAAATAAACTGAGAATCTTTATCTAGGCAATCTTCCGGCTCTCGTTAATAATTCCTTATTGATCTCATTGATCAGTTCCGGGCCTTCATAGATAAATCCGGTATAAAGCTGTACCAGAGTTGCTCCTGCATCCAGTTTCTCAATAGCATCTTTTGCACTATGGATTCCCCCCACTCCGATGATCGGGAAAGCTTTGTTGCTTTTATCAGAAAGGTATTTGATCATTTTTGTACTTCTTTCACGGATTGGTCTTCCACTCAACCCGCCATTTCCTATCTGTTGTAAAAATTCAGGAGAGGTTTTAAGACCTTCCCGGTTCACAGAGGTATTGGAAACAATCACTCCATCTATTTTCGTTTCTGCAATCAGTTCAACAATTTCATCCAACTGAGCGTTGTTAAGATCCGGAGCAATTTTCAGTAATATGGGTTTCTGTACAGATTTTGACTGGTTAATTTTTTTTACTTCTGTAATCAGCTCACGCAGATACTCTACATCTTCCAATTTGGCGTGGCTCCCTACATTCGGGCAGCTTACATTCAGTACAAAGTAATCTACATGAGGATGAAGACCTTCAAAACAATCCAGATAATCCTGGGTATAGTTTTCCGGGCTTGTATCGGTATTTTTCCCGATGTTGCCACCGATGATTATTTTTCCTTTATTTCCTTTGAGTTTTTCTATGGCAGCCTGAAGACCATCATTATTGAAACCCATCCTGTTGATGATTCCTCCATCTTCAATGAGACGGAACAATCTTTTCCTGGGATTTCCAGCCTGAGCTTTTGGAGTTACGGTTCCGATTTCTACAAATCCGAAACCAAGATCCCCCAACTCGTTGAACAAGACTGCATTTTTATCAAAACCGGCAGCCAATCCTACAGGATTTTTAAATTTCAATCCGAAAACTTCTCTTTCCAGACGTTTATCTTCAATAGGCTTAGGGAAAAATAATTGAGTAAGAAATCCAAAATTCTTTAGCACCGAAAAAGTAAAGTGATGAACATCTTCGGGATCAAATTTGAAAAGAATAGGTCTGATGATACTTTTGTACATTGAAAAAAAGTTTTACAAAAATACTCATTTTAAAATAAATGAAATCTTGATGTAAGATAGTTTTAAACACAAATTGCACTAATATTTTTCACGAATAACACAAACTGCTAATCTGTGAGTGTTTTTCACGCAAAGTTTCATACTATATCTCCTAGCTTCAAGGTGATCAAAGAGGCGTGGCTACGCCACTGAATAAGCGAAAGCTTTATCCACAAGCTTCATCGAATCAATTAAAAATTGATTCTTTCGTTTGCTTTCCTAAAATAAACGCAACATCATAGAAATCTTTGCGTGAAATTATTACAAATAGGAACTCAAGTCAAAATTCAAAATAGCTCCTACTCTTTTAAATTCATCATCTATAGTAGCATTAACCGTAATTCTTTCGTTAGAAATAGGATGATTAAAAATCAATTGATGTGCGTGGAGCGTCATTTTGTTGATGCCAAATGTTTGAAGCCACAACTTATTTTGCTTATTACAGCCGTGTTTTCTGCACCCTAAAATAGGATGCAGAATATGTTTGAAATGTTTTCTCAACTGATGAAATCTTCCTGTTTCAGGAATGGCTTCCACTAAACAATATCTCGAAGTCTGATGTTTTAAAAAAGGTAAATCTATTTCCGAAGTCTGCAAACGACGATAATAAGTAACAGCATTTTGTCTGACTTCATTTTCATTAATCAAATCATAATCGATGGTTTCTTCTTCTTTCGTCCAGCCTCGTAGAATAGCTATGTATTTCTTTTCGACTTCTCGTGATGCAAACTGATCACTCAGGATTCTCAAGGTTTCTTTATCTAAAGTAAATAACAAAACACCCGAAGTTTTCCGGTCTAACCGATGTACAGGAAACACTTTTTGCCCAATTTGGTTTCTTAATTCCTGAATAGCATAAGTATCTGCTTCTCCTGCATAAAAAGATTTATGGACCAGTAATCCGCTGGGCTTGTTGATGGCAATAAGGTGCTCGTCACGATAAAGAATTTCTAACATGGGACAAAAGTAGAAATTTTCGGATGATTTAGCCCTGATTGAACGGCATGTTTGAGCTCATTTTATTGTATTAGGCGCGGCGGCGGAGCCGCCGCGCCTAATACAATAAAATAGCGAGTAGAGAAAGCAGGTTCCCGGCTCCTGAAATAGTACAATGTTTTGCGGTTATCTGTTTTATTTATCTATTTTCGCGGAAAAATTATCTTATGAAATTATTATTTTCGGCTTTATTCATGGCATTTTTCTTTATTTCGACCGCTGCACAGGTTTCAGATTCTCTTAAACTTGGGAAGAATAACCGTGAATTTTTCATCAAAGGAGATCAGAAATTCAAGTTCTCGGAATACAAAAAGGTATTCACCAATCCTGAAGCTTTAGGCTATATGAAAAAAGCGAATACCAACGGTACGGTAGCACAAATTTTTGGAGCTATAGGCGGAAGTTTTGTAGGTTTCGGACTGGGTAGAGAGATATTCCGAACGAAAACAACCTATCAAAATGGGGTTGCTTACAAGAAAAAAGATAAAGGTGGCTGGGGATTGGTAGGAATCGGTCTGGGAGCTATAGGAATCGGAATTCCTTTTGCTATAAGTTCAGGAAAAAATATGAAGAAGGCCATCAATACACAAAACCAAGCTGGCGGTACAGACGAAACCAAAACAACTTCGTACCAACTTGACCTTAGCGGAAACAGCATTGGTCTTACTTATAGTTTCTAAAATCCCGGGAATCTGTTCAATCAGCGAAAGTATTTAACGTAACATCTATCATTTAAACTTAAATTTTAAGGTGGCTAAAAGGAATCAACAAGTTGAACTTTGAGTAATATTTTTTGGATGAACCCCTATTTTTCTGTTAATACACTCTTTTTTTATTGAATTTCATGAATTTGGAATCCAAATTCATATTTTTGCACATCAGACGTAAAAAAATTATGGCAAAGCAAGAAGATGTTTTCAAGAAAGTGATTTCTCACGCTAAAGAATATGGTTTTATTTTCCCTTCCAGTGAGATCTATGACGGTTTATCCGCTGTTTATGATTATGGACAGAATGGTGCCGAATTAAAAAACAATATCAAACAGTATTGGTGGAAAGCGATGGTACAGCTGAACGAAAATATTGTGGGTATTGATTCCGCGATCCTTATGCACCCTACCACATGGAAGGCATCAGGCCACGTAGACGCTTTCAACGATCCATTGATTGACAATAAAGATTCTAAGAAACGTTTCAGAGCAGATGTTTTAGTGGAAGATTACTGTTTGAAAATTGAAGAGAAAGAAAATAAAGAAATTGAAAAGGCAGCGAAAAGATTCGGTGATTCTTTTGACAAGGCTCAGTTTGTAGCAACGAATCCAAAAATTCTGGAATACCGTGCGAAAAGAGAAGCTATTCTTTCAAGATTGGCAAAATCTCTGGAAAATGAAGATCTTGCTGATGTAAAAGCATTAATTGAAGAATTAGAAATTGCTGATCCTGATACGGGTTCTAAGAACTGGACGGAGGTAAGACAATTCAACCTGATGTTCGGAACTAAACTTGGAGCTTCAGCAGACAGCGCGATGGATCTTTATTTGAGACCGGAAACAGCTCAGGGTATCTTCGTTAATTTCCTGAATGTACAGAAGACATCACGTCATAGACTTCCTTTCGGTATCGCACAGATCGGTAAGGCATTCCGAAATGAAATTGTTGCAAGACAGTTTATTTTCAGAATGCGTGAATTTGAGCAAATGGAAATGCAGTTTTTTGTAGCTCCGGGAACTGAACTTGAATTCTACGAACAGTGGAAAACAAAACGTCTGAACTGGCACCTGGCTTTAGGTTTAGGGAATGACAACTACAGATTCCATGATCATGAGAAATTGGCGCACTACGCGAATGCAGCGGCTGATATTGAATTTAACTTCCCATTCGGTTTCAAAGAGCTGGAAGGAATTCACTCGAGAACGGATTTCGATTTAAAAGCTCATGAAAAGCATTCAGGTAGAAAACTTCAGTTTTTCGATCCTGAAAGAAATGAAAACTATGTTCCGTATGTAGTGGAAACATCTGTAGGCTTAGACAGATTGTTCCTTTCGATCTTCTCACACTGTCTTAAAGATGAAGTCCTGGAAGATGGTTCCGAAAGAACCGTTTTATCTTTACCACCAGCATTGGCTCCAGTAAAAGCTGCTATACTTCCGTTAATGAAAAAAGATGGTCTTGCTGAGTATGCTGAAAACATCTTCAATGATCTGAAATATGACTTCAACTTATTCTACGAGGAAAAAGATGCGATCGGAAAACGTTACAGAAGACAGGATGCCATCGGTACTCCTTACTGTATCACCATCGACCACGATTCTCTAACGGATCATACGGTAACGATAAGAGACAGAGATACGATGCAGCAGGAAAGAGTTCCTGTTTCTGACTTAAGAAGAATCATCGACGAAAAAACAAACTTCAGAAATCTACTTTCTAAACTATAGATTAAAGCCCCAGATCATGGGGCTTTTTTATTGCTGTTTATTAGCCTAAATAGCAAAACTAAACGCTCGATGATTCTGCGGAAAAGACGATTGATTATAATCTTATCATTCTTCGAGACCTATAAAGCTTTTCATATTTAGAAAAACTCAGCATTATCTACTTGCTTCATCAGTAAAATTTTCAAGTTCTCCGTTTTATTTAGAATATTAATAAAGAAAACGAAACTTTTCGTACGTATTCCTTAATTTACTATTTTTGGCAAAATTAATAATGATGAAAAAAATATATTTTCTGCTCTTCGGATTGTTCCAAACTTTATCTTATTCCCAGACGCAAGACCTTACAGCACTTGCCGCCGGCGACCATGTGGGAATGAATGCCCTGTTTGACGATAAAGACAACCTTTACGGCTATGTCTCTCTTTATTCTTACGGAAAAACAGGCGACAAGACCAAAAAATTCGAATATGTTATCCTGGATAAGAACCTTAACCCTGTTGCCAACAAAGAGTTTGAAGGAGATATTACAGCAGCTTCTTACCGTGGGTATGTTGACTTTAAGGGGCAGATCATCTTAAGACCTTCGATGATGGATTATTCTCTGGTCAAAACAAGAGAAATCTTTACGCCGGTGTCTATGGTGATTGATCCGAAAACCAATACCATCAAAAGAAAAGTATATTACGATTATCTTGAGGACGGAACCTTCAAGGAGATCAACGAGCCTAAAAACTGGAAAGCACAGCGTAAAGAAAACCGCGAAGAAAAAAAGGAAAAGGGGTACAACTATGTTTCGGCTGTAGGAGAAGTAAAGGAAGGGGGCTATTTTGCTGTGGAATATAAAGACTACGGAAAATATGTGAACAACAACAGTCTCATTAAATTTGATGATCAAAAAAAGGAGCTTTGGCGCTATAAATACAATACTGACGGTTCCAAAAAAGTTTTCTCCACCCTTTCTGTTCTGGAAAAAGATGAGAAATACATGTACTGCATCATGAAAAAGGCAGATGACGATAAAAAATCTTTCAGCCTGGTCGTGATTGATATGAAGACCGGAAAAGAAGTCGCCAATAAGCCAATCACAGGGCTTTCTGATACAACTATTGACCTCATCGACAGTTTTTCTTCAGGCTATGACAGCAGCATTGACAATGATAAAACATTTGATGATAAAATTGTTCTGCTGGGACGAAATTTTGCCAAGTATGATTTTGTAGGCTATGCTAGAATGATGGTGAACAAATCTGACTTTACAGTAGATACCAAAGAAATTAATTTCAAACCGGATTTCGCCTCCTTTCTGCCAAAGATCAATGCCAATGGTATGGTAGAAAGCGGTTATATGCTTCAGACCAAAGATATGTACTTCATGAATGACGGAAGTGTGGGAATTCTTTCTGAAAAGTATAAACCAGCCGGTCAGTACAATGCTCCAAAAACCACTGACCTTGTGTATGTGTATACAGATAAAGATTTCAAGATCAAAAATATTAAGGTTTTCGAGAAAGAAAAAACAAAATGGGTCAACAGTGATTATCTTTTCTCTCAATACCTCAACGATGGAAAAGATGTTGTTTTCTTATACCGCGACTATCAGAAAGATGAAGTGACCAGGCAGAAAAAATGGAATCTTTTCATCAATACAGTTATTGACGGTAAATTCAAACAGGAAATCATTCCTATCTCTGAAAAAGATAATTATGCCGTAACGCCATACGTTGGAAAAGAAGGGTATATTCTTCTCCGTGAGTACAACGAAAAAGAAAAATTCAATAAAATCCGTTTAGAAAAACTGAACTATTAAGAAGAATCCTGATGATTGGACTGCCCCCAAAAAGTTAGACACTTTTTAGGGGCATTTTTTATGTATAGAAAAGAAAAATTTAGCGTTGCTTTCAAATTAGAATGTATTAAACTTCACAAAAATTCTCATCGTTCGATTGAATCTATAGCAACAGAGAAAGGATTTAATGAAAGCAATCTGCGCAAGTGGATCGGTTTTTATAACAAGTACGGAACCTTGGGACTACAACCAAGAAAAAACAGGAGCTACTCGTTGAATTTCAAGATTAAAGTTTTGAAAGCCATCGAAACAGAACATCTCTCACAAAGGGAAGCATGTATCCTATTCGATATCGCAGCGCAGTCTACTGTGTTGAGTTGGCAAAGGGATTATGAAAAAAGTGGTATTTTAGGGTTAAAGAATACCCCCAAAGGAAGACCCCGCATTATGAGCGATTACAAACGTAAGAAAAGAAAGTCCGATAAGCCATTAACCCGAGAAGAAGAACTTTTATTGGAAAACGAAAGGCTGCGGGCCGAAATTGATTTTCTAAAAAAGTTAGACGCCTTAACTCTCAAAAAGAACAAACAGAGGCCATCGAAGGATTAAGGCGAAAATATGATCTGTCGGTCCTTCTGGATTGTACAGGTATGGCCAGAAGCAGTTTCTATTACCATCAGAAAGTACTTAAGAAAAAGGATAAATATGGAGAGATAAAAGCTTTGATAAAACAGATTTATCATAGGCATAAAGGACGGTTGGGATACCGTCGTATCACTTTGGTCATGAAACAACAAGGAATTATAATCAATCATAAAACGGTATTGAGATTAATGAAGACCCTGGGATTGAAAAGTATCATTAGGGTTAAAAAATACAGATCTTACCGGGGAGAGCAAGGCAGGATAGCGCCAAATATTCTTGAGAGGAACTTTAAGGCAGATCTGCCCAACAGAAAATGGGCCACTGATGTGACAGAATTTAACGTCTCGGGCAGTAAATTATACCTTTCACCGATAATTGATCTGTACAACGGCGAGATCGTGAGTTACGATCTCTCGGAAAGACCTGTTTTTGCACAGGTCATAAATATGCTCAAAAAGGGGTTTAGAAAAATCAAGAATACTGAAAACCTCATTATCCACTCTGATCAAGGCTGGCAATATCAGATGAAAGCCTATCAGCATCTGTTAAAAGAAAAAGGAATTATCCAAAGTATGTCCCGCAAAGGAAACTGCCTGGATAATGCGGTAATAGAAAACTTCTTTGGGACTTTAAAATCTGAAATGTTCTACACTAAGAAATTTAAAACAATTGATGAACTCAAAAAGGAAATAAAGGAATATATTAATTACTACAACAACGACAGGATAAGACTTAATCTAAAAGGAAAGAGTCCGGTACAGTACCGAACTCTTTCATATAATAATATTGTTTAATTTTGTCTAAACTTTGGGGTGCAGTCTAGATGTATCAGGATTCTTTTATTTGTTAGCTGCTCTGATAAAAGTCTGCGATATTTTTGATGTCATCCAGGCTCAGATTCCACATAAAATTCAGGAACTGCTGGTAGCTTTCACTTTGATTTTTAGGTTCTATCCTGTCAAGGTAACGGTTCAGGTTGTAGTTTTTACGGGCTTCATATATTTTCGTAAAGCATTTACCAAGCCAGCCTTTATAATACTTGTCCTCTTCCCCATCCTGCAGAAACTGCATTGATGCATAAATTCCCAGTCCATAATCTTCGGAATGAAAATAATTGGGAAGAATCTCCATTCTGGCCATTTTCTTTAAGCTTGTAAACGTCTCAGATGGTTTTTCAGACTCCACCGAAGTTTTAAGTTCCGGAAATGTTTTTTTCAGTTTTTCAATTCTCCTGGACATTTCGGGATGTGAGGCAAGGGAATCTTTATCCAGCTTTTCTTTATAAAAATTATAATTATACAGCGAAAAATCTTCCTTTTTCATCCACTTTTCATTAAAAGCCTGTTTGGGAAGGTCAAAAAGCTTTTTATATGTTTCTATCTTCAGTTGGCGGGGCGAGATCGTATCAAAATCCTGCAATCTCTGAAGTGCATTCACGTATTCATTTTTGTTGAAATCACTATTCTTGAAGAGGACATAGCCCAGTGAATCGGCCTGCATTTCCTGCTGCCTTCTTTCCACTCCTTTTTTATAAGCGCGGTTTTTAAGGATGTCGAAAGCTTTCTTATTTTGAGCCTGGCTGCGGTTTGCCGTAGTTTCCTTCAGATTCTGTACGGCAATTTTATCCAGCTGATTCTGTTCGATAATGCTTAAAAAGGTTTTAAGGGAATGTTCATCAATTTTATGTCCCAATTCGTGAGTGATCACAGCCGCAATCTGATCTTCACTGTTAAACCAGTTGTATAAGCCCATATTGATCACAAAAGTCCCGTCAGCAAGGCAGTAGGCGTTGGGCGTATTATCTCTTGCCACTAAAATTTTCAGGTCCTGAGGAATCCTGGGATTGTTTTTTCTAAGACGCTGGATCAGGGTTTCTATTTCAGTTTCAAATTCGGATTTAAAAATAAAATCTTTATTTTTTACCTGCTTTTCAAAATCGTTTCCGAATTCCTTATAGATTTTGGACAGTTCTGAGCCTGTCTTTCCGGAATACTGTGATCTTATTTTTTTAATAAAACCTTCGTTGTTTCCGGCAAAATTTTTTAAAAATTCTTTTCTCTGCAAATAATCTGCAGTGTCAATCATTTTATAGGTCTGGGCATTTCCCATCACTGAAAAAATGAAAAACACAAATACAATGAGTTTTCTGGTCATATTTTTCATCAATAATCGCAAAAATAGTTTATTTACCCTTCCATTCTTATTTTCTTACCGAAATTATTTTAAATTTGTTTGAGACTGATACTCATCATCATATGAAGGCATTAAAATATGTAATAGGCGGAGCAGCGGTGGGCGTAGCTGCGGTTTATCTTTTGGGATACGATTATTTATTCAGCGGAATTTCCAAAACGTATCTCAAGGGAAAATCAAGCGCATATATCGACGACGGGAAGCTCTTCCCAGGAAACCTCATCGCTACCGAAGAGCCTGAACTGTGGACGGAAGATCCCGACTACAATAAGAAGGAACTGCCTGAACATGTGATTGAAGACTTAAAACAATCCAAAACAGCAGCGTTTGTTGTCATAAAAAATGGGAAAATTCTGCATGAACAGTATTGGGATGGCTATCATCAGCTTTCGCAAACCAATTCTTTTTCCATGGCTAAAGCTGTAACCGTAATGCTGTTGGGGAAAGCTCTGGAAGAAGGGATCATTAACACTATTGATGAAAAACTCTCCGACTTCTACCCTGAATTCAAAGAAAAACAATTCGGGAATGAGGTTACGCTTAAAAATTTAGCCCAGATGGAAGGCGGGCTGGACTGGGATGAAGATTACAATAATCCTTTTCTTCCCAATGCAAAAGCCTATTACGGAAGGAATCTTGTAAAAGCTGTATTCTCAAGAAGATTTAAAGAAGAGCCCGGTACGCGGTATGAATATCAGAGCGGATCTACACAGCTGCTCGGATTTGCTCTAAAAAAAGCATTAAACCAAACATTAGCAAGCTATCTATCTGAAAAATTCTGGATTCCGATGGGAATGGAACAGAATGCGTCATGGAGCACAGACAACCACGGGATGGAGAAAACCTATTGCTGTATCCACTCCAATGCGAGAGATTACGCGAAACTGGGACAGCTGTTTTTAGATGATGGAAAAGTGGGAGAACAACAGATCCTGAATACCGGATTTATTGAGCAGATGAGAACGCCTACTGAAAAATCTGAAGAAATCTATGGAATGGGCCTTTGGATCAATCATGACAATCCTATTAAACATTATTATTTCCTGGGATTGCAGGGACAGTATATCATTATGATTCCTGAGCATAATATGGTGATTGTAAGAACAGGGAGCTACAGTAATAATCCTAAAAATGACAGAGGAAGACCGGATCAGGTGAAATTCCTTGTTAATGAATCCGTTCAATTATTCCAGTAATTATATGGAAAAATCACAGGATTTTGCCAAAACTTTTTTACAGTATATCCGGCAAATGGTTCGCAAACTCTGTACGCATGCTGAAAATTGTTTTGTTGAAGCACCCTTAACTACTATAAAAATTCGACATTTAATAAATTTTGAGGGTCTCCATAAAAAGGGCATATTTTAACCATTAAAACATGTCTAAAAGTATTTTTATATTCATATTAATCAGATCATTTTTAATCGTTCTTCCTCCAGATCGATCTGATACAATTGCTGGCGAATCACATCTTCATTAATGGTAACATCTTTATTCAGTTCTGAAAGATATTGTCTCTGGACTTCCAGCATTTCAACAAAAATGATTTTATTTTTTTCATTCATCCAGCCGTCTTCATTGGCTTTTGTTTTTTCCTCCCAATGTTTCAGCATTCTTTCTATTCCCGCATGACCCTGAAGTTCGTTTTCATGCTTTGCTTTAAGGAATTGGTAAACATGCTGTTTCAGTTCGTTTTTTATTTTCAGCCTTGTCGCCTCTTCTTTCTCTTCATTCATAAAATCCTGAAAGGCATGTCCTTTATTGATGATATAAGGCAGCGTAAGTCCCTGAACCAGTAACGTAAGCAGAATGACCACAAATGTTATAAACAGGATCAGATTTCTGTTGGGAAAAGGCAATCCATTTTGAAGCGTAATAGGAATAGCCAGCGCTGCAGCCAATGATACCACACCACGCATTCCTGTCCAACCCAGAAAAAGGGGCATCAGCAGGCTTCTTCTTCTGGTAGACGCTCTGGGAGCGACACTTGGCCGAAAGATGTAAGTAGCCAGCATCGCAGCATATGAACTTATGATCCTTGCTAATATAAGAACAATGGTGACGAGTATTCCATACTTAATCGCTGTAGCTAATGGAATTCCTTCAGAACGAAGTCCACCCACAATTTCAGGAAGTTCAAGTCCGATCAGTAAGAAGACAATCCCGTTCAGAATAAATACGAAACTTTCCCACACACTGTGCCCTTTTATTCTGCTCGCACTATTGAGAAAAATCAAACGTCTCGTTGACATGAACAGACCTCCGCAGACTACAGCAAGTACTCCGGAACTGTGAAACTGTTCTGCAACCCAATACATGATGTAGGGTTCTATCAGGGTAAGCGCAATATCCGATGAGGCATCTGTAGGCAAACGCTTGTGGGCCTGCACAAATATCCACCCCAGCAGCAGACCTATTCCCGCACCTCCGATAACCATCCACAAAAAGCTCAGGGAAGCTTCCTGCCATATAAATTGTCCTGTCCCTACAGCTATGAGTGCGAAACGAAAAATAATAAGGGAGGAGGCATCATTTAATAAACTTTCTCCTTCCAGAATAGCAGAAGTCGTTTTCGGGATCTTTACAAATTTCATGATAGCCCCTGTGCTCACGGCATCCGGCGGAGAGACAATCCCTCCCAGCAAAAAACCTAAAGCTATTGTAAATCCCGGGATAAAATAATTAGCAGCAACAGCCACTGACAGCGCTGTAAAAAAGACAACCAAAAAAGCAAAACTGCCTATAATACGCCACCATCTTCTCATCTCCTTGAAAGAAATGGCCCATGAAGCTTCAAAAAGCAGGGGTGGTAAAAATATAAAGAAAATAAGATCGGGATCAACTTTTACAACGGGAAGTCCCGGCACAAAACTTACAAGTAAACCAAAAACAACCAATAGAATTGGATAAGCAATTTTCAGCTTGGCAGCCCACATATTCAGCAATACGATAGCCGCTATCATTGCCAGAAAAAAAGGTAAAATAGTATGCATTGAAATGTTGTGTTTTTTATCAGTTTCTCATTTAATTTTTCAATCTTAATGAGCAAGTTTTTTACAAATATACAGTCAATTGTCTTTTCTTGTATTAATTTTTCTGATCCTATATAAACTTAACTTGAAATAGTCACAAAATAATTTGCATTCATAAATAGGATTATTTACCGCCTGGTACATCATACAATCCATCTTATTTCATCCTATGACTAAACAATTCTATTCAATAGGAAAACTGCAATACATTCGCTAAAAACATTATTTATATTTAAAATTTATATTAAATACGTCAAGTTTCGTCGCCACTAACCTATACTTTTGTGTTATAACAATCAATCATGGATAAAGTAACAATACAAAGAATAGACAAGCTCCATCCTTCTGTGAGAGATGAAGTAAAACAGATTATTAAAGAATGTGATGAAGCGCTTACCGGCAGAGCAAAAATCAGAATTACTCAGGGATTAAGATCTTTTGAAGAGCAGGAAAAATTGTATGCCATCGGAAGAATCACTTCCGGAAAAAAAGTCACTAATGCTAAGGCTGGGCAAAGTATTCATAATTACGGTCTTGCGGTTGACATCTGCCTGATGATCGATGGAAAGACAGCAAGTTGGGATACGGTAAAAGACTGGGATAATGATAAAGTAGCGGATTGGTATGAATGTGTCAAGATTTTCGCAAGACACGGCTGGGATTGGGGCGGAAACTGGAAGACTTTCAAAGATCTTCCTCACTTTGAAAAAAAGAATGTTCAGACTAAAAACGGTTTGGTGAAAACGAGTTGGCGAACGTTGTCCAAAATGCCCAGGGATAAGCAGAATTATATTCTATTTTAATTCCCTTCTATTTGAAAATAATTATAATACGACGAGTTCTGTCGCTTCCCAGTCCTACCTTTGTTTTATAAGAAAAATGTTAGTTAACTGAGATCTCAATACTAAAACCAGCATCCGTATTCAAGGCGGAACGTTGGTTTTAGTTGTCTCAGGACCACAGCTTTTCTTTTAAAAACCAACAAAACATCACATGAAAAAGACAACCATTCTTTCTTTGGACGGGGGCGGAATAAGAGGTATTATCACCTGCATTATTCTCCGCTACATAGAGGAACAGCTTCAGTATCATGATAATCCGGGCGCTAAACTCGGTGATTATTTTGATATGGTAGCCGGAAGCAGTACAGGAGGACTGATCGCTTCCATTATTCTATGTCCCGATGAACACCGAAAAGCTAAATATTCTATCCAGAAAGGATTAGAATTATATGCTGAGAGGGGCGGCGACATCTTCCAGGTTTCTTTCTGGGAAAAGCTGGTCAATCCGTTTGGCCTGCTGAATGAAAAAATTCCTCAGGAATCACTTGAAAAAAATTTGAATGACTTTTTTGGACACTTAGAACTTAAAGAATTTATAAAACCATGTTTAATTACCAGTTATGATATTGAAAACAGAAAAGCCAAGCTTTTTAATTCCTGGGAGGCGAATCTGAGCACCGACAATTTTTATGTCAAAGATATTTGCAGAGCAACATCCGCAGCACCTACCTATTTTAGTCCGGTACAGATCAAATCGATGTACGGACAGATTTTCAGCCTGATCGATGGTGGTATGTTTGCCAATAACCCAACGCTTTGTGCTTACGCAGAAGCAAGAAAAATTCCATTTGCAGAAGTATTGAAAAATCACCAGAAAGCCAATCATCCCGGCGTGAATGATATGATCATCGTTTCTATTGGAACGGGTATTGAGGCCAGACCTTATTCTTTTAAAAAACTTCAAAAATCAGGAAAAATAGGCTGGGTAAATCCTATTATTGATATTCTGATGTCTGCCAATGCAGAAACCGTAGATTATCAGTTGGGCCAGATGTTTCAAACTTTGGGTCAGCGAAATCAGAAAAACTATTACCGTCTGAATCCATCGCTAAAAAATGCATCTCCCGGTATGGACAATGTCAGAAGATCAAATATTGAAAATCTGATCCAGGCAGGATTGAGTTATATTGATGATCACAGGGAAACGCTGAACCAGATTGTACAGAAATTGATCAGAAATAAAATATAAGCTTTTCACCTTATAAACACACAATATAAGCTTAAAAGATAATATTGAAAAAATAATCAAAAGTTTTTAAAACACGTCAAGTTTTGTCGCCTTCCGTCACTACTTTTGAAGTATAAACAAAGACACAAAAAAACAATCATTAAAATTTTAAAAAGCCTTTGAATTCAACATTTATTAATGCTGGACAGCCAGAAATATGTTTAAAACATAACCCAAATTCTACAACACAAAACATGGAAACACCAGATCACAATCCAGATATTCTTTTCGATGAAGATCTCTATACTATTGAATGGAGCGATATCGAACATGCAGAGATGGACTATGAGAACTATCTCAACGACATTGAAAACTTTTTCAGGGAAGATTTCGAAGATGGTATTCCTGAAGAAAATAGATACTAAATACATTATAACACGACGAGTTCTGACGCTGTCCGGAATTATCTTTGAAATACCAAATCAATACACCCGACATCATCCTATAATTATTCAAAAACACCTTTGAATCCATCATTCACAAAATGCCGGACAGCCAGAACTATGTCTAAAAAGATATAAAAACAACAACATATGAAAATGTAACGGTAGAGCGGAAATAGAGTCTACTACCGCCAAAAAAAGAGACTAAAAACATGAAGGTAATCTATTAAAAAGACCTTTCAAATCTAGACTTATTAATATAAACAAAATCACACAATTTATTATGAAAACAAAAGAAGATTTAAAACTCTTATTCGAAAACGGAGACAAACCTACACAAGAAGATTTCTGGGCTCTGCTGGATTCTTACTGGCACAAAGATGAAAAGCTGAAAAATAGCTCTCTCGATCTAATTGCTTACGATGACTTTATTTATTCTTCCACAGACAACACAGAAATTGTTGGTATTGGAAAAAAAATCATTTTTCATGAAGGCATAAAAATTATTGGCGGGACAGGATTCGCATTTTCACCAACCAGTAGAAATTATATTTCAGGCGTTACTTTTCCAAACTCCTTGGAAAGGATAAAAACGAATGCCTTCATATCACAATATCTAACTGATATTTTAAGAATTCCTGGATCATGTAAAGTTATTGAGTCAGGAGCATTTAGCGGATTAAACGCTCGAATATCTGAACTAATATTAGACAATGGTATAGAAACTATAGAGACCGGAGCATTTCAACTTTCTGGAAGCAAAAACTTAACTGAACTATACATTCCTAAATCTGTTAAATCCGTAGGACAAAACGCATTTAATATTCCATCCCTTAAAAAAGTATCTGCACTTAGCGGGTTAGATTTAAGTAGTGCAGGAATTCCGGAAACAGCAAAAATAATGCGCTATTTCGATTTATAACAACAATTCAACATGAAAACAAAAGAAGAACTAAGGCTTTTATTCGAAAACGGAGACAGGCCTGCACAGGAAGATTTCTGGACATGGCTGGACTCTTACTGGCATAAAGATGAGAAAATAGACATGACGAAAATCGCCGGTCTGGAAAACGGATTTCCGCGGGTCAATGACTTTCATGCAGAGATAATTGAAGGAGGAAATGCCTCTCTGGCTCATCTACAGGTCAGAAGGATATTTATAAAGCCAGGCACATTGCACATTCCCGATAGGTTTGCAGTTGCATTAGGCATATCCGAATTGACTCTTACCAGCAGTCTACTCACTGTCGGAGTGGATGCTTTCAGCAGCAATGCTTTAAAAACATTAACTATTCCGGAAAATGTATCCATCATCAGTGAACGTGCCTTTGCATTTAATCAGCTTAGCTCAGTAGTAATTCCTGACAGCGTCAAAGAAATTAAGGATTCTGCCTTTACTTCTAACAGAATTAGCGCATTATATATTCCGCCAGGTGTTTTAAAGATTGGCCCAAATGCCTTTAATTATAACCCTGATTTATCCAGCATAAGACTGGACAGAAATACTCAATATTATCCTGATTCATTTGATGCCAAAACAAGGGTTGTTGGCGGAACTTTAGTCAGCGATATGTAAAAAAAACACAACAAAATGAAAACAAAGCAAGAATTAAAACAATACTTCGAAAACGGAGATATCCCAGTACAGGAAGAATTCTGGGAATGGCAGAACTCTTACTGGCACAAAGATGAAAAGCTTCCTTTACAAAATATAGATTATGATTTTGATAAAAAAGCAGATGTCAACGCGTCCAACTTAAGCACACAAAATGCTCAGCTTTGGAAAGAGAAAATAGAAACACAGACCTCCATTCAGAATCCGGCATTGAACGGAAATATTTTAACGGTATTTTATACTGGAGAGAATGGTGTTCAGCAAAGTAAGTCTGTAGATCTAAGCGGCTTAATAACTAATGATATCAGCATTGAAAATGCAGAATATGATGCTTCTCAGAATACGATTACGATTACTCAGAATGATGGGTCAGCCTTTCAAGTTAATCTTTCAGAATTCAGTATCATTCCCACGACCAATGCAGACGGAACCGTAACATTGGCACAGGAAGGCCAGGATAAAGTAATCTTAAAAAAAGTTGCTGTTTCAGGAAGTTATAATGATTTAACAGATAAGCCGTCTTTCACAGGTAACGATACATTGCAAAATGTAATTGACCGGGGCAATACAACCACAAAACCAATTGTATTTAATACCGGTCAGGGAAGAGCTGCTGAATTGGGTTTTAACAATACTACCTACTCACATTATTGGGGAAACATCAACGCTGCACATACAGGCGCTTATGGTTTAGGAATTGGATATAATACATTGTCAAAATTAACCACAGGAGCTAACAATGTAGCATTGGGTTCTTACGCGTTAAACGAAGTAACCGCAGGAAGATGGAATACGGCAACCGGAATTTCAAGTGGAGCTAAACTGACAACCGGAAATTTCAATGCCTTTTTTGGCACGCAGGCAGGAACAGAAACAACGACTGGAACAGGAAACACCTATATAGGAGATGAGGCAGGCAATAAAAACGTAACCGGAACTAATAATACCGCTCTTGGTATTGGAGCTGCTTATGCTTTAACAAATGGAACTCAAAATACTTTTTTAGGTGCTTTTTCAGGAACAAATCATGGGAAAGTAACAGGCTCCGGAGCGTGGGGTTATAATACGTTTGTAGGTTATAATGCTGCATCCACAACACACGCAATGGGAGTTTGGGGAGATAATAATGTAGTGATTGGCTGTAATGCTCCATTGGGAGGCTCAACATCCAATAAGCTTGTTATTGAATCAAATCCAGTAGCAAGACGTCACGATTTTGTTACGCCTTTAATTGGGGGTGACTTTGCCGCAAGAACATTAGATTTCGATGCTGTTGTTTCTGCAAAAAGAACTCCTTTAGCAGACAACACCTATACAAAAGTAGCCGTTTTAAACGCTGGTAATGTATTGGGGTACAAAAACCTTTCTGACTTTCAAAATTACCTTCCTATTTCAGGAACAGAGATAAATAAGCCTGTTTCAGGACATATACAATTTGAGAGTGGCGACGGACCAGAATATGAAACTCTTTTGTATAAAACAAACGTTATAGACGAAGTCCAAAACCAGGTAGGCTTTTTCCCAAATGGAGTTTTGATTACTTCAAGCGATTTTAACTATGCTCAGATGTCAAAAGTAGATGTCAGCAAAGAAGATGGCGTTTTGGCAGCAGCTTATGGTGCAAAAATGACTTTAAGCAGTACAGGAGCATCTTTAATGAATTTTTCTGATCCTGCAAAAGGAAAAGGAATTCTTATCAGTAATAGTGATGATGAGCCTGTTTTAGTTGAACATCAAGCAACAAATCCAAGAGGTTTAAGTTCTAAAACTTATTTTGGCGACAATGCTCAAAAAAATGATTACATACAGAAACAGTATACGGACAAACAGCATTCCTATTCTACCAAAGAAGAATTAACAGGCGGAACCTGGATCAATGGTAAACCTGTTTATAAAAAAACCGTGGTTTTCACTCAGATTCCAAGAACAGGTCTGGTTGAGTTCAAAACGGAGTTTCCGGATCTTGACACCATTATTTCCAACGAGATGTTTACAGAATGGTATGCAATAGATGCAGCATTCGCAGGTAACCAATGGCGAACAAAAGCTTACATCACTATAGAAAGAAAGCTGGCAATCATTGAACTTATGGGTGACCCTGACTATGATTACTCCGCCATTAACTCATTTACCCTAACTCTTGAATACACCAAAAAATAATTAAAACAAAATGGAACTAAATAACACACCACCAGCAAAGTCCGCGTTTACCGTGGGGAAATCCTTAATAGGAGAAGGCATCATTAATTACAAAGAAACAAATAACATGAACACAACAAACAATGCGTCACAGACGCTTTTCAGATTCGTTAGTTTAAGAAACCCTCAATTAACAGAAACTAAAGATAAAAACCTGGGATTTATCCACAGACCCAAAGGTGCAACCGGTATTTTTGACACTGCCGTTGCCGGAAGGCCCGCCAAAACATCCAAGTTTGGAGAAATGAAGAGAGCAGCCAGCGGATTTAATAATGCAGGATTTGAAACCGAAAAGAAAATTGAAGAAGGAGTATATAAAGACCTTCTGGCTATTGGGCGAAAACTTTCTAAAAGAGAAACACTGGACAGTAATGACTGGACTTACGTTACAGATTATTACAAAAGTCTTATTGACACCAACAAAAATCTTAATCCTGAGGGAGTTAAAACGTTTACTCTTCTTTGGAATAACTTTATTTATCAGATCATTACTCAGGGAGACTTCTACATTAAAGAAGCGATCAGCCATATTCTGATGGCCATTCAGCTTGGTTTTGCCAACAATCAGGATCTTACTGACCCTGAAATCATCAAGGTAAATGGAGAAAAACCATTAGAGAAAGCATTGAATAGTCAGATTATATTACCAAAAACTCTATTTTCAGAGGACAGTTCAGAAACGGTTTCAGCTGGTTCAGCAAGAGCAACGGCAGGTGAAACAAGACCTGTTCTGAGCGCAAAAACCATTCAAAGATTAGAAGCCGAAGCAAGAGCCTCCCTGGTTGTAAACAAAGCAATTCACAGAAGAGACGCTTTGACTAAACTGAACACCGAACTGGAAAAAATTCAGAAAAAATATCATAAGTCCCGTCATCAATCATACCAGGAAGCTTATTCAAGGTATGTGGATGAAAATAGAGAACGTATGGAAATCTATGATAGAAAACTGGCTGAAGTGGAAAGCAAAATCACTCCGGAAACTCCAGAAGAAGAGAAAAAACGTCTATATGAAAGCTTAAAGGAATATGAAGTTCCCTCTTTTGAATTTTCTTTCAGAAATGAAATCGATCTGGAAGATCTAAAAGCAAAACTGTCTCCTGAATCCTTTGACCTTTTTGTTGATCTTTTTGGAGAATTCAATGCGGGAGAAATATCTAAAATGGCAGATACCGAAAG
The DNA here is from genome assembly GCF_003815695.1 of Chryseobacterium carnipullorum. Lineage (NCBI taxonomy): Bacteria > Pseudomonadati > Bacteroidota > Flavobacteriia > Flavobacteriales > Weeksellaceae > Chryseobacterium > Chryseobacterium carnipullorum. Next base: position 1,112,893 of record NZ_CP033920.1, read on the forward strand.
TCTTCAGATTCTTTCAGCAGATACCATGAAAATCGGAAATCAGACCATTATCATTGATGATGAAATACAAAGCTATTCCGATGCCTTGATCGTAGTACAAAACAATATTTCTTCATCCATGGAGACCGCATTACTGAACAGCCCTCTTCAGCAGCAGCAGTATGTGAACGTCGGAGGAGCTTCTATTCCGGTGAATCAAAGTACAGCCCGAAACCCAATGGCCTACAGTCTCTATGCGCACAATTCTTTCAGAATGTCGGGTACAGGAGGATTCGTTAATTTTTCTTTTGAGGTTGAAGATGTTTCATGGAGTGTTGCCAATGCCAAGGTCATTGCCACTACAGACCTTGCCGGATCTTTTGAAGAAAACTACGGCAATATCCAGGTCGTAGATAATAAAATCACTTTACCGACATGTTTAGTGAACAAGCTCCGAAACACTTTTACCTTCAGAATTGAAATCATTTTTGATAACGGAAGCTTTGCCTATGGAGATATTAGCGAGCAATACATCAAGGAGGATCTAAGTCTTACAGGAATGCTTACCCTAAAACGTGCCGCCATTGAAAATCCGGGTGAACCTGAACCGGTAACGATCCAGAAACGTAAAAATTTCGGAATCAAAAGACTTGGAGTGGCAGATTATCTGAAAGTTGTACAAAGTGTTCATGCCTATGTTCCTGGAGAAGTTTCCAATATTGAGAATGTTATGGCCAGCGAACTGAGACATAAGTCTTCTGTTTCAAGAGATTATTCTGAAATTACGGATACAACTTCCAAATCTCAGGAAACCGAGAAAATTTCCGATACTTCAAAAACGTCCAGAACGGATATGCAGACCGAAGTAGCCAAAGAAGTGGAAAAGCAGCAAAGTATTTCTGCCTACACAAGATTCAGCTATGGGAATGACAATGCTATGAAATTTGAAATTGGTGCAGACTATGCCAATAATACAGCACAGCATGACAGTACAAGACAAGCGGTGATGAAGTCTCAGGAAATTACGGAAAGAGCCATGGAAAGAGTTCTTACCAAAATTTCAGAAGAAAGAGTACAGAAAATCATCAAGGAATATACGGAAACCAATGTGCATGAGTTTGACAACAGAGGAAAAGCTCTTACAACCAATCAACCACCACAGCACATCACAGGAGTTTACCGATGGATCGATAAGAAAATGAAGAATCAGATCTATAATTATGGTAAACGTACGATGTTTGAATTTATGGTTCCTGAACCTTCAAGATTACACCGTCTTGCTCTTACCGTTGCCAAAGCCCAGGTACTTACCGCTCCTGTAGACCCAAGAAAAGCTCCTGAACCATGGTATATGCCGGATCCTAAATCTGCAAATATTGAACAGATACAGCATTGGGCACAGATTTACGGAGTACAGCTGGATGCTTTCCCGGCACCTACTAAACAGGTGATCCATACTGCGGCAAGTGTTCCTCAAACCAATGACGATTTTGGAGTAGATTATACCCAGTTTACAATTCCTGATAACTATGCCGGGAAAAATGCAAGCTTCCATTGTGAGGCAGGCCGAAACAGAGGCGGTGGATTACAGGGATCCCGTTATGCGGAAGTATACTGTTCCAATTTTAATGGGGATTTCGTTGGTCATAATGATCGTGGGAATATTATTTTTGACAGAGCCTCTTCCGGGTTCAATATAACCGGTAATGTAAGTTTTCAGGTGAAAGGACACAATATCAGACATTATACCGTTAAAGCAACAATAAACTGCGAACTGAGTGATGAATTCATCAGCAAATGGAAAACAGAGAGCTTCAATGCGATCATCAAAGCGTATGAAGATGCTTATACAAAATTCCAGGAAGAGCAGGCAAGATTAGATGCAGAGCAGAAAGAAAAAGAGGCTCAGCTTAAAGAAAGACAGGATAAGTTCTACCGTTTTATGGAGCATGATGTCTTAAAGCACAACTGTATTGCATACCTGCTACAGGATTATCTTAATACCAATACATTAGGACAGGAAACAACAAACGGAGCTGCGGAAAAAACAACGATGGATAACTTCCAGGTATATCTGAGTGACAATCTGGATAGGTATACCGCCCTTGCCAAGTTTATGGAACAGGCCTTCGAATGGGAAATTATGGATTATACGTTCTATCCGTACTACTGGGCCAACCGTAAGAGCTGGCAGGAGTTTTACCTGAGTGAGAGCATGGATCCATTGTTCAGAAGCTTCTTACAGGCAGGTATGGCAAGAATTATCGTTACCGTAAAACCAGGCTTTGAGAATGCTGTACAGTTCTTCATGGAAACAGGAATTATCTGGAATGGGGGCGCTGTTCCTGTTATCGGAGATCCAATGTACATGAGTATCGTGGATGAAATGAGACAGCCTACAGGAGTAGCACAGGGCAAATATTGGATTACCAAAGTACCTACTACGCTTACTATTCTTCAGGATAAATCTACAGGATTACCAGTTGAGGAACCTCTTCCAATCTTCCCGGAAACCGATCCGAACAATTGTGAGAATCCTTCGGAACTGGAGACTAAGACGAGTTTTGAGCAGAGGGATATTCAGTTATCTCATGGTACAATTGAAGATAGTACTTTGGATTAAATTCAACTTAACGAAATGGTGATTTAACTATCACCATTTCTATTTTTAACGATTAGAAAACAAATAAAATGAGTATAATAAAACCATTAGGACTTCCTAAAATAAAAGCTCTAGGATTGAATAACACTGGAGGTATTGATAAGTCTCAGAAGAAAAGTTTAAGTATAAGATATATTTCTTGCTCAAAAGACGTCAATTTTATATATTTAAATTTTGAGATTGAAACAAAAACATTAAATAAGGGCAATGCTACAATTTTTGTTAAAGAAATGAATGCAACCAATGAATTTGCAATACCTCCTTACAATTTAAATATCCAATCTAATGGAAGAACCAATGTAAAAGCATCATTTCCAATAAATAAAAAATTTGATAAATACTTATGGCAAGATAGTTTTGCATACCAAGCAACCGTTACTTGTGATGGACTTTCTGAAGAAACAGAAGAATTTAAATTAGTGTTTTCAAACCAAATTACAAAGAGCAAAACCTGCTTTTGTAATAGAGGATTAACATCAGAAGAGTTAAAAAATATTATTATTGAATTGCGAAAGCAAGAAATTTATATTGAAAATGGTAAATTAATAAGAGATACAAAAGGTAGCCCCATTTTAAAAAATGGGAAAAAACAATTTGTAGATATTACAATGTATGATGAGTTGCATGAAGATTTATTTAATTTAGATTATCCAGAAAAATTAAATTCTTCAGATGCTAATTTTAATAAATTTGCTGAAGCTTTGAATAAAGTTTTTAAGGTTTACGAAATAAACACTTGTATTAGAAAAATTCATTTTTTAGCACAATGTTATCATGAAACTCAAAGATTTACTATTACCTATGAAAAGAGTCCAAATTCTAATGTTAGCGGAGGAGCTTTTTATAGAGGAAGAGGCCTGATACAGCTTACTCATGATTATAATTATGAGAAATTAAGAAAGGCTTTAAAAATCAATTCAACATTGACTGAATTTGTTCCAAGAGTGGCAAAAGAAATTAATTTCGCATGTCAAGCATCTGGATATTTTTGGAAAAACATTGGTGCTAAAACGGGCAATATAAATCAATATGCTGATAAAGACGATGTTTTAACTGTTTCTAGAGAAATTAACGGCTATGTAAGTGTCCCAAATGGCTTCAATGATAGAAAATTATTTACCGAGATATTAAAAAGAGTAATGAAATATGAGACATGTAAAAACAAAAAATAGTATTACCGTATTAACAATATTATCATTGTTAACGAGTTGTAAGGAACAAAAAAAATATTCAATTGAAAAACAAGAGGTAAAAGAACCTCTTGTTTTTAAAGTGGATTTTAAAAATTATGGAGAGTATCAAATTAAGATGAATAAAGAAAAATGGAGAAATCATGAAAAAGATTCTATTATTTATTTTGATGTCCTATTGGCGAATTTGAAAAATGAAAGATTAAAAATAAAAACAAGTACAGTTTCCAGTAGTATACCAATATTACTTAAGTATAGTAAAGCTCAAGAAGATCTAGCTATATTAGAAATAGTTCAGCAGTTTAATACTGTATATTCAGATTCTATCATTCTTAGAAATGACAAAATAAGTGATTTTCCAATTGTTGAGAATACTTATAGAATAGGTTATCAACATAATGGCGTTGATGAAATTTGTCAACTAAAGGTAGATCAACATCACGATACCATAAATATTTCTAGTCAAAAAATTGGAAACTGTATTGAGAGAAAAAGATAATTAACCTAAGTTCGGGATAAGAAACAGAATAAAAATTTGCAGTAAAAAGCAATAATCCGTATATTTAAGTTTCTATCATTCAGATATTTAAACGAACTATTGCTTATTCTCATTAAACCTGGAAAAGAAGTAATACTTTCAGCAAAATTTTTCGACACTGATAGTACGGCAAAGCTTGGAGTTATTGTTTCGTTCAAACTGTCAAATAAAAAAGGCATTGAATCTTTCACTAACACCCTTACATTTAAAAATAGTGAAGATATTTTAGATTTCAAAATTAAAACAAAATCAGCTGAAACCATTGATGATAAAACTACGTTAACTGCTTTTATAGATGATGGATCGGGAAAAGATTTAGAAATAGGAAAGATAAATTTGCTGCCCAATAAATTATTAAAAGCAAAAATATTCTTTATTGATGTTTTTTATAACACATCCACTCCAACTACCCCTTTTAATGGTGCAACCATGATAAATGATTTAAATCTAAAAGCGTTTAATCAATCTTCTGTTGAGCTAATTTCTGGAGGAGCAAATAAAACATTTTTCATTAAACCTACAGATCAGGAGCTGGTTGATGGTACATACGATGGTCACCCAATTTCAAATGTTTTAACAAATATGGGACCTGGTAAGCCATATGAATTAAGTGATTTAGATAAAGCTTTAAAAATAATAATGTCTAAATTTTATGAAAACATGGTTAATGAAATTCTGATTAGTACAGAGACCGAATTAAAAAAACTAGATGTAAATGACGGTAAAGCTACCAGAAAATTTCTTGAGCCATCATCATCAATAAAAAAAGAACTTGACGACTTGGATACGGCAAAGCCATTCAATTCAGGAGGCAGTGTGATGAAGAGATATGACCTCATTGTAGATAGGCTATACAGCTATTTACACGGTGAATTTAAGATAAATTATCTTTTTGCTTTTATATGCCACAATATTGAAACAAAAATCAACACAAAATTAACTGCAACTGCATCAATTACATCTCGTGATGAAGCAATGGCTTTTCTTGATGGGAAGGAAATAATAATTCCTAATAATGCCATTGGAAAAATCATGACTTTGGCTCACGAAATTGGTCACTCTTTCGGTGTGAGACATTTTTGTCTAGTCCTGAAATAGCGATACAAAAAAAGAATCGTTATGGAAGAACAATTAAAATCGCTTTACATAAAGCGCACTCAGAAAGATTACAGTTTAAGTTTAAAACTTCAAATTGTAAAAGAAGTCGAATTCGGTGAGTCCCTTATTACTCATTGTCGCCAGAAATATGGGATAAAATCCCATGCGACTGTTTTGAATTGGCTCAGAACATATGGTAACTTTGACTGGGACTATCAGAGACCATATACCATGGAAAAAACACCTGAACAACGTATTATGGAATTAGAAACTTCTTGAGAAACAAAAAGCCTTTTTAGAAAAGCAGGCGTCTTGTCTCAAAATAAAACATTAGAAAATTTTATGGATTATCGACAGAAATCTAGCGGATCATTCAATACAAACTTTGAATATAAATCATTTTATCAATGGCAAAAAACAATTAACTTTGGATTACAAAATAAACATTTTAAAGAAGTTAAGCAGCCATGAGAACATTACTTTTTTTTTTATTAATGACAAATTTTCTTTTAGCACAAGAATTAAAAATTCAATTTTCACCCAGTGAAAAAAAATATGGCGTATCAATAGATAAAAAATTGATTATTCCTGCAAAATATGATTCTATTGCTAAAAAAGATAACTTATATATTGCATATGTAAGGAACTATTGTGATTTATATGATAAAAGTGGTAATTTATTATATCGCGATCTACATACTATTCAATTTCTAGATAATTTCTTTTTTAATAATGTTCAAATAATTGATTTATCCGGAAATACATATTTTATTGATTCAGTTGGAAACAAGATAAAACCTGATGAAATCAAAAGTAATTTTACAAGAATACCATTATTGGATGAAGAATTAAATTATAATGCAGTGGAAACATCTGAAATAAAATCTCCCTCGCAAATCAGTTTTAATCTCATCAATACAAAGAAAATTGAAACCAAATATATTGAAGCATATAAAATCATATCACCAGAAAATTCCAGTTTTATAAAATTTTTATTAACAGACAATAACAGTGTTTCTCTTCCCAAAGATTATAAATGCTATGTCATTGACAATATGAGCTGTGTATTTAATCAATATCAGGTTCTTGTTGAAAAAAATAAAAAAGTTGGACTATGGAATTTAAAAACAAAAAAGTTTGATTTACCTACCGTTTACGATGACATACAGGTTTTTAATCAAAATTTACTTTTAAAAAGAAATGATCTGTATACTTCTTTTCCTAATATTGGAAAAAAAACCAAATATAAAAAGTTAGAACCTTATATAGAATATTTCGCCAGATTTGAAACTCCAGATGGTAAAAAGGGATGGGTAGATAGAAAAGGAAAAGAATATTTTGACCAATAAATGAGTCCATTACGAATAAATGAAACAGACCCATTGCTAATCCTTCTTCGGCTAGACGGCGGAGGGGTTCCAATGTACGATTATGACATCCACCCTCTTACAGGGATTGTTGTAAGCCACTATGAAACAGGTGAACTTTTTAAAGAAGAAGAATATGACAAGGGCTATCAGGAAGGATGGGTCCGTTACTATCATAAAAACGGCAAAAAGTCAGAGGAATATAAAGCCCACAATAATAATGTTATTCCCAACACCCACAAAGAATGGGATGAAAATGGAAATCTTATCTGGGAATCTAAAAGTTAAATACAAACCGCTCAGTAAATTGAGCGGTTTTACTATATATTATTGGTACTTTTCAACGATATCTAATTCACTCAATTAAAAATTTTGTGTTTCTCTTTTATGTATTATTTATGAAATATAAAATTCTGTTAAGTTCAAATACAATATAAGCAGTACAAAAAGTTCCTTTCCAAAATAATCACAAAAATTAAAACACGACACGTTTTGTCGCATTAAGCCTATATATTTGTCTTATAAAATTTTACCATGAAACGCAGCTTTGCTGCCGCATAAATTATAGACGAATGAAAAAAGATTTTTATCTGACAAGATATGCCTTAATTATAAAAAGATTAGAAAGTTCTCCGGCTACCTATTCCCAGCTGGAGGATTATCTTCTTAACTCTTTCGAATTTCAGGATGCAGGGATCCTATTACAAAAACACAAGCTTATTCCTTAAACTCATCAGGAGTAGTACATGTTTTTAATAGCGCATGTGAAAAACCATTTAATGAAAATTTTCAATATAAGCTATTTTATCAATGGCAATGGAAAGAAATTTTGGAGACAGGAATAGAAAATGAGTGTATTAATAAAGTAAAATAATATCTATGAGAATTTTATCTTTGTTTACAATATTATTTAGTCTTAATCTGTATAGTCAAGAGTCTAAAATAGACATACGTCAGAGTCTAGATTCAAAGAAATACAACTTAAGCATTGATGGCAAATCCATTGCCATAGAAAAATATGACTCTTTACAAGTTGAAGGTAATTTTATAACCGGGAAGATAGGAACTAGCTGGGACGTCTATAATTTAACGGGCGAAATGATAAAGTCTAGTCTAAAATCATATTACCCTTATTCATCAAATACTCTTCAGATTATTGATTCTTTTAATAAGATGTATTTTATTGACAAAAGTGGCCGAGCAATAATTCCTAAAAAAAGAATACAGGCTCCTTTGCGCCCTAATGATGAACTTGGCAACAGTACTTATGTTTCCTATACCATCATTAATGATCATCATATCAAAGAAATTTCTAAATATGATAAAGTAGATACTACTTATAGTTTGAACTTCGACAAAATCCCACCTCAGAAGGCTATCTTTGAAAAATTTGTAAATAATAAAAAAGAGATTTCTTTTGAAAGAGAATGGTATACAGGAGATATATGGGACAAACTTGATCCTGATTTTGTGATCTTAAAAGAGGATAAAAAATACGGAGTATGGTCTTTATTAGAGGAAAAATATATACTTTCCCTAGAGTTCGACAAAATCCAAAACTTTACCTCATATCTTTCCTTAGAAAAAAACGGACTATCTACATTCTATCCTAACATAGGCACTGAACCGAAATATCAAAAACTTGAGCCATATATAGAATATTTCGCCAGATTTGAAACTCCAAATGGTAAAAAAGGTTGGGTAGACAGAAAAGGAAAAGAATATTTTGAACAATAATTTAAAAGCTCTCCACTCCTATTCTTATCTGGATAATAAATTCCCCTAAAACAACCAATAGAATTTTCGTTATAAATATTCCTCTGACTTAATATATTTAAGCAGAGGATTTTTTGTGAAAAAGGCTCTATATTTAAGCGGATAAAGTAGGAAATTTGACAAAGGATCAAGAACTACTCTATTTGCAATGTCTTACTATATTACACACAGTATTAGATGTATAGGATTTGAATATTTTTGTCAGAAAAGGATTGTCTAATAAAGTTGGATGTATCTGTAGTCAAGAAGAATATCCAAAGATCATTCTATTATTTAAAAAAAATGGAAAATTCGAAAAATTTATTGCGTTTCCGGATAATGGAGAAAATAGATATAATTTTTCTGATAAAGAATATCAAAATTTTGACTGGTCAGACGAAAAAGAAAAAAAGATCCTTAACATGTTAAAAAAAGACATTCTTCCTGAGCAGGCTTTAAGGTAGAAGTTTGTACTCAGCCAATAAGTGAAAAAAATCTACGAGGTTGTCTCAAGAAAATGATACAACCTCATATTAAGTTATGATACATTTCGGACAAATTATTATGGTTATGTAAAAGCAAAATAAATATGAAAACTACTCTAATTTCTTTGTTGATTAGCCTCGCATTTTTTTCAGTAGGCTATTGGCTAATATATTTAGCTCTCATCTCTATAAATCCCCCTGTCACATATGATGGACATAAGTATATGCCATTTAAAGTGATACTACAATCAGGAATAATTTCTTTAATTTTATCTATTATACTTTTTATTTTTGTTCACAGATATTTCAAAAAAAAGAACTAAAAAGTATAACATAATCAAAAAAAAAAATTCATCGACGATTGAGATCTTAAAAATAGAAACCGCCTTATGGCGGTTTATTTTTAGGTGAAAGAAATCCTTAAATTTGCAGATAAAACAAAATTAATAATGACGTTCAAATTTGTATTAGTAGGGATATTAATAATTTGCAATAATCTTTGTGCGCAAAAAAATCCTACAGCATTTGAGAAAAATTCCAATTATGGTTTAGTTTTCGAAAGAAAAGTAATTCTGCCTGCTATCTATGAGGATGTTAATTATAAATATCCTTTTGTGGTTGCTCAACGAAAAAAAGAAATAGAAATTTATCAGTTTGACAGAATTAAAGGGCTGAAAAAAATATATGAAAATGTAAAATCTGCCGATTATGTGAAAAATGTAGATGGAATACAAATTCTTACCAAAGATGATGAAGTCATATTTTTAGATTACGATGGTGTTGTAAAAAATATTTCCTCTTATCCAAAAATAGAAAAACACCAGAATGGACTAAGTCTTTGAAAAGTAATATGGAGATTACATGTACAATTACTAAGGACAATATAAATGAATATAGGAAATATAGCGATAAAAAATACAATCCAAGCAGTTTACAATATGAATTGATAAAAAATTCTAAAAGTGCAACATTTCTTAATGAATATAAGTATTTGAAAATAAGCATTTTATGATTTTTTAGGATAATTTAGTGGATGACTATTCTGATGACGAACTTTATGCTCCTCTTAAATATTCTTACGTTATTGCAGAGGTAGAAAATAAATATGGAGTTTGGGACTTTAAAGATAAAAAAGCAATCCTACCTTTTGAATATGATAAAATTATTTCTTACCAAAAATATTTACTTCTTGAGAAAAATGGATTGGTAACTTTTTACCCTAATGTAGGTACAGAACCTAAATATAAAAATTTAGAGTCATACATTGGTGCTTTTACCAGATTTGAAACTCCTGATGGAAGAAAAGGCTGGATAGATAGAAAAGGAAAAGAATATTTTGACCAATAATTTAAAAGTTCTCCACTCCTATTCTTATCTGGACAATAAATTTCTCTAAAACAACCAATAAAATTTTCGTTATAAATATTCCTCTGACTTAATATATTTAAGCAGAGGATTTTTTGTGAAAAAGGCTCTATATTTAAGCGGATAAAGTAAGGAATTTTACAAAGGATCAAGAACTACTCTATTAGCATGGTCTCACTATATTACACACATTATTAAATGTTTAATACATTAATCAAATTATCATGGCATTAAAAATAAAAGAAAGTGAGTTAACATGTAACCGTTTAGATGGCGGAGGAGTTCCTATCTATTATCACAATGGCAGCCCTTTTACAGGTGTTGTTTTACGGTACTATGACACCGGCGAACTTTTTTGTGAGGAAGAATATAAAGAAGGATACCAGGAAGGTTGGTTCAGATCTTATCATAAAAACGGTAAAAAATATACAGAATATAAAGCCCATAACAACGTAGAATATGACGGAACTTATAAAAAATGGGATGAAAATGGTAATTTAATGGCATCCTTCTAATAAGAATATAATAGATAAAAATTAAAACACGACACGTTTTGTCGCATTAAGCCTATATATTTGTCTTATAAAATTTTACCATGAAACGCAGCCTGGCTGCCGCATAAATTATAGACGAATGAAAAAAGATTTTTATCTGACAAGATATGCCTTAATTATAAAAAGATTAGAAAGTTCTCCGGCTACCTATTCCCAGCTGGAGGACTATCTTTTGAACTCTTTCGAATTTCAGGATGCAGGGATCAAGAGCTACTCGATCCGTACTTTGCAGAGGGATATTCGTGAGATTTCTGATCTTTTTAATCTTTCCATTCACAACAAAAAGAAGGGAGACAACCGTTATTATATTGAAAGCCGTCCCATCATGGAAGTGGATGAGTACAACCAGAAATTACTGGAATCTTTTCAGGTAAGCAATGCCCTGAACCTTCATCCGGATTTTTCAGATTTTATCTTTTTTGAAAGCAGAAAACCCACCGGAATAGAGCATTTCTATGATCTTTTCTTCGCCATCCGTAATAAAAGGGTCGTAAGCTTTGAACATTACAACTACAAAAACAAAATAATGACTTCCCGGAAGGTTCATCCCTTGGCTTTAAAGGAATCTAAAGACCGATGGTACCTCATTGCTATAGATACAAAAGATAAAATTTTAAAATCATTCGGCTTAGACAGAGTGAATTACCTGGACGTGAGCGACAGCAAATTCCGTGAAAAGTATAATTACAATTTCAGGGAACATTTCAAAAATGCTTTTGGTGTCATGAATCTGGCGGAGCAGAAACCGCAGAATATTGTCATGAAATGCAGCAGACATCAGGGCGAATACATCCGAAGTTTTCCCTTGCATCAGTCTCAGAAAGAAACGAAAGAAACTCCAGAAGAGATTTATTTTGAGTTCTTCCTCCACCCTACTTATGATTTTATGCAGGAGATTCTTTCTTACGGAAAGGAAGTCACTGTCCTGGAACCTAAATGTTTAGTTGATGACATCCGAACTCATTTACAGGAGTCATTAAACCGGTATCTGGAAAGCTGATCTTACATGTAAAAGCTCACTTTTTTTGATTATATTTACATAAATATACTCTTTTGAAAGCTTTATTTTTATCCCTGTTCTGTCTCATTTCTTCTTTTTGTTTTTCCCAGCAGAAGGAAGAATTCAGGCTTGTAAAAAACTATTACAACCAGCATCGGAGCATGTTGAGTACAGAATTTAAAAAGAAATTCGACCTGGAATCAGACTCTTTCAGAAAGGCCAGCATAAAGGTTGATTTTACTCTTTTTATGAAAAAAATGGACAGCATTGAAAACGTATCCATGATAGCAGCTTTGCTAAAAGTGAGAAACACGGAAGACCTCCAATCGCTGAAAAGCCCAAAAAGTCTGTCAGAAATTACTACTGAAAAGCCTTTCGTTTTTGAAAAATCCGCGGATTATCCAGGTGGATTCAATACACTGAGACAGGAAGTTGCCAATCTTTTTTATACAGACGGTGTCTACACTGAAGCAAAAACGGTAAAAACGGATGTAGCTTTTATTGTTGAGAAAGATGGCAGTATCAGCAATGTGCATGCCCAGGGAAATAATTTTACCTTCAACAGACAGGCTGAAATCGCGCTGTATTCTATTTCAGAAAAATTTTCACCGGCCATCATTAAAGGAGAAACGGTAAGACACCAGCTTACACTTCCTTTAACCTTAACTATCGAAGACTAAATGTTTACCGACGAATATTACATGAAAATGGCCCTGCAGGAAGCAGAAGCTGCAAGGGAAAAAGATGAGGTTCCTATCGGATGTGTGATCGTTTCCAACAACCGCATCATTGCAAGAGCCCACAACCTTACCGAAACCCTGAATGACGTTACTGCCCACGCAGAAATGCAGGCCATCACCTCCGCTGCCAATTTTCTTGGAGGCAAATATTTGATGAATTGTACATTGTACGTAACCTTAGAACCATGTGTGATGTGTTCAGGAGCACTTTCGTGGTCACAAATCTCTAAAGTAGTGATTGGCGCCAGAGATGAGCAGAGGGGGTTTATCAATAAGCATCTTTCTCTGCACCCAAAAACAGAAATAGTAACCGGAGTAATGGAACATGAGTGTTCATCTATTGTTAAAGAGTTTTTCAAAAGCAAAAGATGACCTACTGCTCTTCCTCTATTACTGGATGAAAAGAGGCTTTAGGGCATTCATCTTTCTCCAGTTTAATGCTTTGGTCTCTATCCTATATTTTCCAAAACTAAAAGATTAAGAATGCTGTCTTTTTACTGATATACCACATCAGCATCAATCTTTCTACTGCTGTAATCTCCAAGAATGAGAGTATTATTTGTCCATGAAATATAATGAAAATCCAATGCAAATAAAAGCATAAAAATCAAAAAGAAAATGCCTGCACCCAGCAGAAAGCTTCCCTGAAAATTTAAATCATTAGATATTTTTAAAAACGGAATACATCATGACATCAAAGTATTCACCATCTTTTTTAAGGTGTTGTTTTAACAGTGCTTCTTCCTTCATTCCTATTTTTTCCATAATTCTTCCTGAAGCAGGATTGTGAAGAAAATAAGTAGCATAAATCTTGTTGACTTCCAGTTCCCTAAATCCAAATTCAATCAGAGCGAGAGCAGCCTCAGTGATATATCCTTTGTTCCAGAAAGGCCTTCCCATCCAATAACCCAGTTCGGCTTTATCATCTTCCCTGTCATGGAGTCCTATAGCTCCTATCATTTGCCCTTCCTTATCGCGGATCGCAAAAGTGTAGCCTGTATTGTTTTCAAAGGATTCCCGGGACATTTTAATCCAAATTTCAGAATGCTCTCTGGTATAGGGATAAGGAATATTGGAGGTAAGATCGGAGAAAATTTTATTCTGAAGATATAAGGTGACTAATGGAATATCTTCCTCTCTAAGTTCCGAAAGGATGAGTCTTTCAGTTTCGATTTTCGGAAATTCTTTTAATTTTCTCATGATCCATGGTTATAAAAAATCTTTCAACTTAACTCTGAGTTATGATCTTGTCTATTTATAAATCTTTACCTAAAAAGTAGAGTCCTTTCAATGTATGCAATCTGTCCATCACATGGATTTTTTCGGTCAGGGGTTTATAAACGTGTGAAACACCACCTGTGGCAATCACAAAACAGTCATCATTCACCTCATCGTTGATACGGTCTATAAAACCTTCCACCATTCCAAGAAATCCGTATACCATACCACTCTGCATACAGGTCACCGTATCCAGTCCTAATACAGATTTAGGTTTTTTAAGCTCAATATCAGGAAGCTGAGCCGTTTGGTTAATCAAAGAATTTAAAGAAGTAACGATTCCCGGGGCAATAATTACGCCGAGTGTTTCTCCAGTCTCCGTTACACAGCTTGCTGTAAGGGCTGTTCCAAAGTCGATGATGATTTTTTTCCGGTCAGGATACAAATGATGGGCAGCTACAAGATTAGCATAAATATCTGTTCCCATCTGTTTAGATTTGGCCTGCACTCCTGAGGGAGTAGACCGGTCTACAATCACAGGCAGAATACCATGGATTTTTTTAATCGCCGAACTCATCACTTTGGTCAGCTGAGGTACTACTGATCCGATAATGATTTTACTGATCTCTGTCGGTTCTATTTTATAGGTTTGGTAGAGCATCAGCATCTGCACATACAGCTCATCTACTGTTCTGTACGGCTTTGTATTGATGACCCATGAAATATCACAGTTATCTCCATTGAAAAGTCCGAATCTGATATTGCTGTTCCCTACGTTAATTACAATTGAATTCATTTAATTTTTTAAGCTTGTATGGGTTAAAAAACAGTTGTAAAAATAAGGCTTTATCCTTAAAAATAAGCAATATCGATATTATTTAGCTCAATTCCTTAATCTGTATTTACCATTGTTCCTATAAAACCCAGTAAAGAACTGACAATAAGCATCTATCTTATATAAATTCCAGTTATCGCTACAAAAAGTTAAAGATTTTTTTCTATTAATCATATTGCGGATTTGTAAAATAATTTTATCATTGCAAAGTCAATCAAAAGCCACAAAAGAATGAAAAAAATAATTACCCTGATATTACTATCTCAATTTGCATTAATGTTCGCACAGAAACCGGCAAAAATATATCTTGAGCAAAAGAAAGATACAGTAGGATATTATGTAGATAATACTGAAATTTATCCCATTTCCATCTCATTTCCTCAGCAACCTGAAGTTGAAAACATGAGAATTCCGGAACCATTCAAACTCATTCAGGTAATCCCTGCAAAATCCATAAAGTACAGAATTACTTATTTTGTAGTTAATGATAAGACAAAAGGCTGGAAAATAAAAAAAATGCCCAACTATTATACAATGATCGGAGATGCCACCGTTAAAACCTATGATTCCAATTATCAATATGCACTTCCTTTTCAAAAAGGCAAATCTTTCAATGTCTATCAGGGATACAACGGAACGTTTTCTCACCAGAATGAAAACTCTTTGGATTTCGTAATGCCTGAAGGCACGGAGATTACAGCGGCAAGGGAAGGAAAAGTGATTGATGCAGTTCAAACCAACAACAAAGGATGTCCTACAATCAGTTGCGCAAATCTGGCCAATTATATTTCTATTTTACATTCAGACGGAACTATTGCTCAATATTATCATTTAAAGCAAAATGGAGTCAAAGTAAAAATTGGAGATACTGTACAAAAAGGTAATCCGATAGGAATAAGTGGCAATACCGGCTGGACCAATGGACCTCACCTGCACTTTGTATGTTACTTGCCCGATTTTACAAGCCCCAAACAACAGAAGAGCATTAAAACGCTATTCAAAACAGGAGACGGAAGCAAATCTGAATACCTGACTGAAAAGAAAACTTATGCAAAAGAATACCAGGATTAACTCTTCTTATTTTCAATGACTAAAGTATTTCTCTACACCTACCAAGGAAAAATAGGACCGAAGATTTAGAGAATTGGAAACAATTAATTACCTTTAAAACTGAAAATATTTTAAACTGATTTTCTATGAAAAAATTGATCTTAGCATTTTTCTTTTGTATTGGTCTGAGTGCTTTTGCGCAAAGTGGTGCCCAAGTAAAAGACCTATTTCAAAAAATAAAAGAACAGGCCAAGATTGACAAGAATGACCGGGCAGTCTATGAAGTGCTTGACGAGTTTTACAATAAAAACCTGCAGGCAGAAAATGACGAAATGACTCCCGAAACGGTTCAGCGAATTGAGAAAATGGCGTCAGATCCCAATACAAAAAACCTGCATATCCTGATGCTTTTTCTGATGTATCAACAGCACATCAGCAGAACCTCAATGGCTGGAAAAGCACCTGATACCGAGTTCCAGATCGAAACCATGAACATATTGGAAAATGAAACCAGAGATGTTTATGGAAAAGTACCCGCCATCATCTATATCTACAAGGCCGAATCCTTGGACGGAGCTGGAAAGAAAAATGAAGCCAAAGTGGTATTGGATCAGGGATTAAAAGAATATCCGGATTCAGTTCCTTTAAAAGTATACCGCTACCTCAACACAAAAGATGAGGTTTTAAAAAATGATCTTGTCAAGAATCACCCTAACCATTGGATGTTACAGCAGTTTGGAATAAAATAAGGAATGGGAGATTCCAGATATCCGATGTCAGACACCAGATTTCAGACATAAAATCTTAACAGAAAAGTAAATAGAAATCCCACAAAAAAGCTTTGTGGGATTATCTTTTTATCTTATTGGATCTATTGTTTTACTTCCACAATATTATCATCCACATTCACATCTGCCAATCTCTGGCTGAAATCTATCCCTAAAACAGAAAGCTGAGCTTTTGTATAAGGAATGGTCAACGTATATTCTTTTTGTGTCCATGGCCAGTAAGGCATGGTCTTAAAATCTCCGTAGATATCTTTCTCCTTCCAGGTATGGGTCATGTTTAAAGGAATCTGGTAGGTAACCACTTTTTTATCTGTAGTCAATACACTGAAATCTATAGGCATAGGAACCTGCCCTTTATTCACCAGGGTAATTGTAGTGGATTTTGCATCATACTTCACATCCTTGATCCCGTAATCAATAGTTTTGGTGGTATTGATCCAATAATTATGGAACCACTTCAGATCCATTCCTGATACTTTTTGGGCAATGTGAAGGAAATCTCTGTCAGTAGGATGCTTCATTTGCCACTGATCGTAATACTGCTTTAAGGTTTCGGCAAGTTTCTGCTCACCCATAATATAACCAAGCTCTACCAGGTACAATTCTCCTTTTACGTAAGATGCATAAGTATAAGCCGTTCCATTGTCATGGTGGTCACCAAACCATACCGCGGGTTCTTCAATCCCTTTTTTAATGAAATTCCTGTAGGCATTGACCGTATTGGCAAATGGGTTGGGAAGTTCTTCAGGAAACAGCTGATACATCACATAACCTTCCGCATAGCTTGTAAATCCTTCATCCATCCACGGTCGTACCGATTCATTGGTTGCCAGCATTTGTTGGTACCAGGAGTGTGCACCTTCGTGAGCCATCAATCCCATCAGGCCTTTCATATCTTGAGCTTCTCCCAGGATCATGGTACACATTCCGTATTCCATACCACCATCTCCTCCCTGGATAAATGCGTAGGTAGGATATACATACTTCCCGAAGTGTGCATTCATTAGCTGGAAATATTTGGTGACATAAGGCTGGGCTTCTTCCCAAACTTTAGTTTTGTCATTCTGCTGATAAACCAGAAACACTTTTGGCCCTTCCGGAACATCAAAACTTTTAATGATATAATCCCGGTCTGCACTCCAGGCAAAGTCTAAGATATTATTAGCTTTCCACTTCCAGACTGCTTTTTTGCTTTTATCAGCTTTTATTTTTGCAGCGGCATCATATCCTTTTACTTCTGAAGGATTTTCAAG
This sequence comes from Chryseobacterium carnipullorum, assembly GCF_003815695.1. Taxonomy (NCBI): domain Bacteria; kingdom Pseudomonadati; phylum Bacteroidota; class Flavobacteriia; order Flavobacteriales; family Weeksellaceae; genus Chryseobacterium; species Chryseobacterium carnipullorum. Next base: position 1,130,770 of record NZ_CP033920.1, read on the forward strand.
AATCCCTCCTGCTCCGATGACATAATCTTTGTTGATCTTTATCGTAACATCAAAATCTGAAAACGGCGCATGGAATTCTCTTCCGATATAATCAAAAGTAGCCCAGCCATCATAATCGTACTCGGCAATTTTCGGATACCACTGGGTCATTGTCATATCAACGCCTTCTCTGTTATTTCTCCCGCTTCTTCTGATCTGCTCAGGGATGACAGCATCCCAATCCATTGTAAAGGTAGTTGTAGAATTGGGCTGAATAGGCTCTGCCAGATAGACCTTCATAATGGTTTCCTGGATTTCAAATTTCAGATCTTTTCCGTTTTGCTTGATCCAGTGGATATTTTGCGCGCCTTCCTGATCTTTTGGAATGGAGGCCAACCTTGAAACTCCGTCTTTCTGCAGTCTGGAATCTCCGTTTTTCCCCTGTCCGGCCACTCTCTGGTCCATCATTGAATTAGGCTTAAAAGCATTCCAGTACAGGTGAAAATACACCACGTTGAGCTCATCAGGTGAGTTATTGGTATACTCTAAACTCTGGTTTCCCTGATAGGTAAATTTTTCAGCATTAACATCAATATCCATCTTATACTTCGCAGCCTGCTGATAATAAGCTCCCTGCTGAGCCTGAAATTGTGAAATGATAAACGCAAAAAGGATTGCAGCCGATTTTCTCATTTAAAATTTATTTTTTTTAAAGGTAGGTAATTTATGTAAAACCCTCAAATATGGAGGTATTTTAAGGTTTTTTGATCTGTTATGAAGTTAGATGGGGTTTTATTCAGATGGTTAAGTTTGCTTGCTTAGATTTTGTTTTTTTAAACACTAATGACACAAATTATTACACCATTTTAAACACTAATAATGCATGAAGATATTTTTCTGGAAGCCATGTCAAGGTTTAGAACCTTGACATGGCTTATTAGTGATATTCGTTAAAAACATTTGGCATTTGTGTTTCAAATTACAGGGGTGTCAGCATCTTCTTTATTAAGGTGATCTGCCCTAAATGATAGTAAGCATGTTCAATCATTCCATCGATATTTCTTTTGTAGGTTCCGTATTTTTCATCTACAAAAACCTCATCAAGTTTACTGTCATCAAATTGTTCAACTAATGATGCAAACTTTTCTGAGTCTGTCCAAAGCCTATTTAAAAGCACTTCCCATTGCTCCGCAGATTCAATAGGTGGAAGATCAAAACTGAACTGATCTTTTATTTCAAGATCACCTCCTTCCAGTACATTCGCAACTCCGGCTATATAATAATGAATATGAAAGGTGAGCATGGCAATGGTATTTAAAGAATCTACATTCGTCACAGCCTGTTCCCAGGTGACATCTGAAAGCTGATCTTTAAAATTCGTATTGGCGATCCAAAAACCATCCAGCAGAACTTCTCTGAATCTTTTTGCTAATTGTAAAGCTGAGCTCATTGTTTGAATTTTTTTAATTATTAAAGATAATTATTTTTTAAAGCTTTCTCGAACTGTACAGATAATCAGATTTTTAACCACAAATTACGCTAATAAAAGCACAAATTTAAACACAAATCAATTCGTGGTATTCGTGAAAAACACTTGTGTCATTCGTGTTTCAAAGAACAAAAAACCTCAAATGCAATAACATCTGAGGTTCAATATGATTTAAAATCAAATTATTTTTTAGCTGGAATTTCTTTTTTTCCGCTTTGTAAGATCTTTTCAAGGATTCTTAAAGTGATCAGATACGTAGGCTTTACACCGGTAAGGCCTAAACCTCCTGAAGAAAGGGTACTTCCCGTTTCCAATGGATTATCTGAAGCATAATAAGCATAACATACGAACAGATCCGGTGCAATATGATGTCTGATCTTAGACGCTACCTGAATGGCTTTCTGATAATGCGCTCCTTCCATTTCAAGACCGATAGCTTTCCATGAAGTGTTCATAAAATAGGATAAGATATCTCTGTTCTGAAGCGATGTCCCTAATACCGTGATCATCGGGCCTTCAAATGCTTTCAGTTCATCATCTTTAAAATCATCAAGTTTCAAAGCATTTTCAAAAGGATAGTTATCTGCCGTTCCTTCAAAAATATGAGAAGTAGGGATCATAATATCTCCTTTTCCTCCGGCAAGAATTCCGGCTTTCCCCATGATAGAAACAGATTTTACTTTCATCATGTACACCTCTCCTTTATTTTCAAAAGGTCTCAGCAATTCGTCCATAACCTCAAAAGCCTGTTCTCCGAAAGCATAGTCGAAAACCATGATCACATCGTCTCCGCCATATTTGATTCCGCTGAAAGGTGTATTTTTCAGGTCTGTTTTGCTTAAATCAATAATCTGAACATCGATATTACTTCCGCTCTTATCATTAATATAGATCAGTCCTTCTTCCAATGCATATTTTGACACTTTGTCCCGAAGTTCTTTTTTATCAGAAATCTCTCCGTAAAGTTTGTAGTCTACTTCTTTGTTGTCTTTTTTCTTTAAGGCATCATTTCCGTACAACATATTTTTCACAGAATGCATGTTGGCAGAAATGATGTGAAGCGGACGCATGTGAAGATTGTTTTCAAATAAAACCTCTTTCACTTTGTTGGCCCATTTTTCACCGAAGTAGTGGTGTCCTACTCTTTCCTTTAATATAGCACTGAAATGGATTTCTCTTTCTCTCGTCTGTTTGGCATCTTCCAGACTTACTTTTCCTAAGTTGTAGATGATTTTAAACAGACGGTCAGGATTCTGATCATCACCGAAAGAATTATAAGCATTCAAAGTCTCTTCAAAAGTTCTTCCTATTAAAGAAGATAAGTGAATAAGAGCCACTTCTTTTTCTTTTCTGCTGAATTTCTTCTCCCCTTTTACCACTTCTTCAATAATTTTGAAAGCACGTGTAGGTTTCCAGTTTTCATCCTGAATGAAAGCCAGGTTTCTCACTTTATCTGCTTCTATAAATAAGAAGGTAAGGTGGGTAAGAATATCATAAATTTCAGAACGGCCCAAAAGAACTTCAATATTCATCTGGTGCTCATCTATCCGGTAACAGTTTCTTCTTCTCTTTTTAGGGACAATAGGTTCGAAACTTCCTTTATCAAAACCCTCATCTGATGTAAGATGAATAAAAGCACATTCTTCAATTCCTTCCGGAAGTCTGTCTAAAACATACATCAAACCATCTAATTCCAATTTGTTGGGAATATTCATGGTACCATAAATCTCTGGATTGATCGTCTTTAACAAACTTCTGATACTTTCTCCAGAAACACCGGCAGGTTTAAAAAAACCTCTGTAAAAGAGGTGTCTCATAGAAATATACAATCTTTCAATTGCTTCCGTTGTTTCTCTAGCTCTAGAATTTGTCATAAAATAAATTTCACACAAATATACAAAATCTTTGCGCATTCTATTTTAAGTATCTTTTAACAAGCATTTTAAATTCGTATATTAAAAAAATATAAAATGTGCATCATAAAACGTATTATGATGCTACGACAGGGCTAAATATTACAATTCACTTTTACAGAACCCCTATATAAAAAGTTAAACTATTGTTTGATTTAATAAAATTTCACAACACCCCCTAAAAAAAACAGGGGTAAAGTATTTCCAATTCATTTTTTTTGTAAATTTGCCCTGTAAAAATCAACCTTACTATGTCAACTTTAAGATTCAAAGCGTTAGAAACTTTACCATTTAAGGACTTCAGAAAAGATAATTCTGTTGAAGTTCCTGGAAAACTGTCAGAATTATTCTGCCAGAATGTTTTCTCAGAAGAGACCATGAGAGAATATTTGACAAAGGAAGCATTCCAGTCTATTATGGATGCTATCAAAAAAGGAACAAAGATCCAGAGACACATTGCAGACCAGGTAGCCGTAGCTATGAAAGACTGGGCAATGAGCAAAGGAGCTACTCACTACACTCACTGGTTTCAACCTTTAACAGGTACTACCGCAGAAAAACATGACTCTTTCTTTACTCCTATTGAAGGAGGAAGAGCCATCGAAAGATTCAGCGGAAACTTATTGATCCAGCAGGAGCCTGATGCTTCTTCTTTCCCGAACGGAGGAATCAGAAATACTTTCGAAGCAAGAGGTTATACGGCATGGGATCCTACTTCTCCTGCATTCATCATGGGAACTACTTTATGTATTCCTTCTATCTTCATTTCTTATACAGGGGAAACTTTAGATTATAAGGCACCTCTTTTAAGAGCTTTGAATGCTGTAGATGAAGCTGCAACCAATGTAATGCAGTATTTTGATAAAAATGTAACAAAAGTAACTCCTACTTTAGGCTGGGAGCAAGAATATTTCTTAGTTGATTCCGCATTATACCAATCCCGTCCGGACCTTGTTTTAACAGGAAAGACTTTATTAGGACACTCTCCTGCTAAAGGACAACAGCTGGATGACCACTATTTCGGTTCTATCCCTACAAGGGTAATGAACTTCATGAAAGAACTGGAGATCGAATGTATGAAACTGGGAATCCCTGTCACAACAAGACATAACGAGGTAGCACCGAACCAATTTGAGCTTGCCCCGATGTTTGAAGAAGTAAACGTTGCTGTAGACCACAACTCTTTGTTGATGGATATCATGGCAAGAATTGCTCACAAACACCATTTCCATATTTTATTCCACGAAAAACCATTCGCAGGAGTCAACGGAAGCGGAAAGCACAACAACTGGTCTTTAGCGACTGACACAGGTGAAAACTTATTAAGCCCGGGAAAAAACCCTAAGAAAAACTTACAGTTCCTAACGTTCTTCGTTAATACCATTAAAGCAGTTTACGAATATGCTGATCTTTTAAGAGCAAGCATCGCATCTGCAAGTAACGACCACAGATTGGGTGCCAACGAAGCTCCACCGGCAATTATCTCCGTATTCATCGGAAGCCAGTTGTTCAGAGTATTGGAAGAACTGGAAAAAGTAACAGAAGGGAAACTTTCTCCGGACGAAAAAACAGATTTAAAACTTAACGTCGTTGGAAAGATTCCTGAAATCCTGTTAGATAATACAGATAGAAACAGAACTTCTCCATTTGCATTTACAGGAAATAAATTCGAGATCAGAGCGGTAGGATCTTCTGCCAACTGTGCAGAGTCTATGACTGTAATGAACACGATCGCTGCAAAACAATTAATCGATTTCAAAAAAGAAGTTGATGCGCTTATCGAAACAGGACTGAAGAAAGACGAGGCCATCTTCAATGTATTGAGAGAGTACATCAAGCAGTGCAAGAGCATTATGTTTGAGGGAGACGGATATTCTGATGACTGGGCGAAAGAAGCTAAAAAGAGAGGTTTGAACAACTTAAAAACGACTCCGGAAGCACTTAAGCAGGAAATGGATAAAAAATTCGTTGCTCTTTATGAAGAAATCGGAGTGTTTACCCACAGAGAAGTTGAGGCCAGAAACGAAATCAAATTAGAAAAATATTCTACGGTTATTGATATTGAAGCAAGAGTTTTAAGTGACATCGCAAGAAACCATATTATTCCTTCTGCTTTAAATTATCAGAACAGATTGATCGAGAACGTAAAAGGTCTTAAAGAAATATTCCCTGACAAAGAATTCAAAACATTGGCGAAAGAGCAAATGAGCTTAATCACTAATATCTCTGAGAATGTTTCCAAGATCAAACTTGGCGTTGAGGATCTTATTAAAGCAAGAGAAGCAGCAAAAGCTGTATCCAATAGTCAGAAGCAGGCAGAAACTTACTGCAGCAAAGTAATCCCTTTATTTGACGTGATCAGAGAAGCTTCTGATGATCTTGAAATGATGGTAGATGATGAGCTTTGGCCAATGACTAAATATAGAGAAATGTTATTTACAAAATAACATCTGTAAAGTTCCATATTAGTTAAGCTCCCTGGTTTTTTCCGGGGAGTTTTTTTTGATTTATTAACAGCCTTGAAATTAGAGTTTTGAATATTGAAACACGGTAAATAAAGGAAATTTGATTTATTATGTTAAAGAATCATAATAAAAAAAACCGCAGACTCACCAAAAATAGGCGATTGCGGTTTGTTTTTCTTTAACATACTTAAATAATATGTTAAATTGTGTTAAATAAAGAACCTGACAATAATCATATCAGGGGTCTTTTAATCGGAATCTCTACTTTTGTAATGCTTTTGAAAATAAATATTCCTTTTAACACGGATAATCAAATATATATGAAGAAAAGAGTTTTGTTTTATTTAGTTGCTTTAGTGTCTACAGTTTCAGTTCAATCATGCGCTACAAATTATGTAGTTTCACAACCAGCAACTTATGCTAAAGAATACAAAACAGATGCCAAACTAGCTTCTCTTGATAACAAGAAAATGGAGCAGGATAAGCAAAGACTTATCGATTCTTTTCTAGCTGAAAAGGCGGCATCTATAGCCAATGCAAAAAAATCTATTAAGAATTCTGAGATTGCAAAAGCAGTCAAATACAATAAAACGATCGATAATATCCTAACAGAAGCTGAAACATACCTTGGGACTCCATACAGATACGGAGGAATGACCAGAAGAGGTATTGATTGTTCAGCTTTCGTTCTTTCTGTATTCGGAGCAGCAGCAGGACTTAGCTTACCAAGAGTAGCCGCTTCTCAGGCTCAGGAAGGTGAAAGTATTGAAAAAGGAGATCTTCAGAAAGGAGACTTAATCTTCTTTTCACACGGAAGAAGAATCTCTCACGTAGGTATTGTAGAAAGTGTAACTGAAGAAGGTGAAATCAAATTCATCCACGCAGCCACTTCTAAAGGGGTAATGATCTCTTCGCTGAATGATTCTTACTGGGGACCAAAATTCAGGTTTGCCAAAAGAGTGATCAACGAGAACGGAGACGCTTATAACAATTTAGCATCTTCTACTCCATCCACAGCGACAAGTTTTTAATTTTAAATAATTGATTTAAATAATGAAGCCATCAGATTTCTGATGGTTTTTTTATTTTTTGGGTGGTGAGCTTTTGATGAAGAGTGTTTTTACTACCCCGCCTTTTTGCTTTGCAAAAATCCACCCCTTCAGAGAAGGGGAATGATGGGTACCTAAAATCAATTATAGCCAATATTAACAACGAACGTAGTAGCTAGGACCTGTTTGACTAGTAGCAGTAATAAGTTCCAAAGCCTTCCTTAGAGTGTTGGAATATAAAGTATTGTTAAAATACGTCCCTATTGAATTCTGTAGTTTCAATTTTCAGAATAACAGATGTTCTCGTGGTGTCCACCCTCTAACTTCTAACCTCTAATATCTAACTTCTAATTCCAGTCAATTTCAATATCAAGCTTATACAGAAGTCCATGCACTTCAGAAAGTGAAAATTTAGCCTTTTTAAGGCGATTGACGGAAGGATCTATGGAATAATTGAAGGAAGTTCTCAGATCTGCTTTTTCAAGGTTTGTACGATCGAAAATGGCTCCGGAAAGGTCACAGTTTTTAAATACTGATTGAGAGAGATCAGATTCCGCAAAATCGGTTTCAATTAATTTTGAATTTTTAAAGACCGTTTTCTTAATTGAAGTAGTATAGAAGACCGCATTATTGAGTGCGCATCCGTCAAAAGTAAATGAAAGACCAAATCCGTTACATTCATTAAACTGAAGTCCGAACATTTTGCATTCTTTGAAATAAACCGAGCGAAAAGCTGTTTTAACCAGTTTTGTCATACTTAGATTACTGGTGATGAACTCGCAGTCTGTAAAACTGAAACCGGAAAGATCTGCATATTCAAAGCTGCAATTTCTGAAGGTACAGTTTTCGTACTCTCCTATTTCAAAAGGCTGGTCAGTACAATTGATGTTTTGAAAATCCTGATCTGAAATGTATGTCTGTTTCATATTTACCTCTATTCTTTAAATACTGCTTGTTCTACTCTTCTGATGGCAATGAAGCTTTTATATTGGTCGTATGAAAAGCGGCAAAAAGACCTCATCTTCCAACGCTTAAACCAAGCTGTTCTTATCTGAATAATTGAGTTTAAAGAAAATAAAAGTCATCATAGAAAAGGCAAGAAGTGAACTTCCTCCATAGCTGAAATAAGGAAGCGGGATACCTACAGTTGGAAAAAGCCCCATTACCATTCCCAGATTGATGGTAAAGTGAAGCATCAGGATAGAAGCAAAGCAATACCCAAATACACGGTTAAAGGTGGACTTCTGCTGTTCTGCCAGGTAATAAATACGTCCGATATACACCATATAGCATAAAACGAGAATTGCGCTTCCTACAAAGCCCCATTCTTCCCCTACTGTACAGAAAATATAATCGGTTTCCTGCTCAGGAACAAATTTCCCCTGTGTTACCGATCCTTCCCGGTATCCTTTGCCCAGAACGCCACCCGATCCGATAGCGGTTTTGGAATATAATAAGTTGTACCCGGAGGTATCTCTGAATGCTTTTTCTCCTTTATAAAGAACCTCAATTCTTTCTCTCTGGTGTTTTGGAAGTTTTTCCAGAATATAAGGTGAGCCGAAAGCTAGACCGCACAATAAAATAATGGATCCTGCAATTCCTGAAATAGAAATGACATCCCATGACATTCTGTGATAGTTCATGGCGATCAATACCCCTGCAATGATAACAACGGCTAGTGCTACATAAATAGGAGGAATAGCCAGAGCGATCAAAAAGACACCGGCAAATACAAATCCTACCCCAAACAATAGTCCGCTCAATCCTTCTCTATATAATGCAATAAAAAATGCGATAAATACCAGCATGGAACCTACATCCGGAATCGCCAGAACAACAGCAGCCGGAATTCCGATAATGGCCAGAACAGTCCAGAGTGATTTTTTAATCTTAAGATTAAAATCCGGTCCGGAGACATAATTGGCCAGCATTAACGCAGTTCCGATCTTGGCAAACTCAACCGGCTGCATGGTGAAACTTCCGAATTTATACCAATTTTTCTGACCCAGAATTTCTTTTCCAAAAGGAAAAAGTCCGATCAAAAGTAAAACACCACCGATATAAATAATCCCCGCCATGTTTTCAAAAAACTTACTTCTTCCAACGAATATTATAAGTCCGACAAATAAAGAAATACAGAAAAAAACCAATTGTTTTTCTCCTAATTTCTGGTCAACACTGTAAATATTAGCAATTGCAAAAATACAAAGCGCGAAATACAGCCCAAGACCAAGTTTATCTATCCCTTCTGCCCACTTCATTGCTTTACTTTTTTAGCGTTGTTCTTTGTTTCTTCGTCTATTTTCTTCTGCAGTTTTATTTTCTGCTCTTTAATAAATTTCAGACTATCCTGCTTTCTTTTTAGCTTAACAGAATCTTCTTTAGGGTCCTTGTATAAACCTTTACGTTTCAGATCTGCTACCCACTGTCTTTTGTATTCAGGCATAAAGCTGGCACTGGTCATCTTTTTGTAAAGATTTTCTCGCTTCAGATCTCCTGTGATGTACTTTTCAGCAATCACAGTACAGGCAGGTCCCGCCCATGTTGCTCCAAATCCTGCATGTTCCATTACAGCAGCGACCACAATCTTTGGTTTATCTGCAGGAGCAATTAAAACAAAGATTGAGTTATCTTTTCCTTGTGGAACCTGTGCAGTCCCTGTTTTGGCAAGTTGGGTAAAGTCATTGGATTTCAAACTTCTTGCCGTCCCCCTTAACACCACCGCTTCCATCCCTTTCAATACAGGCTCGAAGTGTTTAGGATCTACAAGGGTTTTATGTTTTGTTTTAAATCTTTTATCCGGATTTGGCTTTCCGTCAATCGATTTAACGATATGAGGCGTATAAAACCAGCCTTTGTTGGCAATAGCCGCAACGTAGTTTGCTAACTGAAGAGGCGTGACCAATACATCTCCCTGTCCCATTCCGTTGAAGATAGAACCGTTCATTGTATAGGCAGAACTCCAGTCTTTTTTGCCGCTCCTTTTTTCATAAAATTTACCGGAAGGAATTCTTCCAGGCGAGCCTACGGCAATATCGTTGTTCAGATATTCGCCTACCCCAAAGCTGCTCATGATTTTTTTCCATTCATCAACTCCTCTTGAAGGGTCTCCCGGATACTTATTCATAATGGCTATATAAGCGTGAGAAAAGTAGCAATTACTCGAAACCTGGATAGAAGGAATAAGAGGGTCTGCTCCTCCATGCCCTTTAATTCTTAAACCTCTGTAGAAAAATCCGCCACCACAAGGGAAAACTGTATTTTCATCCATAACCCCCATCTGCATTCCTGCAAGAGCGGTCAGCAGCTTGAAAGTAGATCCCGGAGGATAAGCCGCCTGAACAGACCTGTCAAAAGTAGGTTTGTTTTCGTATAAGGTATCTTTAGAAAGCGCGTAAAGATTTTTAGATTTATAAGGTCCGGTAAATAAATTAGGATCAATATCCGGTCCGGTGGCCATGGTGAGAATTTCACCATTATTAGGATCAATGGCAACGATAGCTCCATGTTTACCGACGAGCATTTCTTCTGCCATCCTTTGAAGATCGTAATCAATTGTTAAAGTAATATCTTTTCCGGTAACCACATCTTTATCTAAAGTTCCGTTTTTATATGATCCTATATTGCGAAGTCTGATATCCTTTTGGATATACTTGATGCCTTTAATCCCGCGAAGTTCTTTTTCATATGATTTTTCAACTCCTGTTTTACCGATAAAATCTCCCGGAAGATAGTAGGCTGAATCTTTTTTTATTTCTCTTTCATTCACTTCACTGGTATACCCCAAAAGGTTTCCGGAAGTGCCTACCTCATACTGACGCTGAGGTCTTGATACGATACTGAATGCGGGATATTTGAAAATAATCTCCTGCACCCTGGCAATATCTTCTCTGCTGAGGTCCTTTAAAAAGGTCATAGGGGTCAGCTTTGAATAGTATTTTTCTTTCTTAATGATATCGATTCTTTTGATAAAATCAGTTTTGCTGATCTGCATAAGAGTACAGAAACCCAAAGTATCAAAATCAGGTTTCATTAAGGCCTGCGTAAAGGAAATCTCATAAGCCGGCTGGTTTCCCACCAGGATCTTTCCATTTCTGTCGAAGACCACCCCTCTCTGCGGGATGACGTATTCCGTTTTGATGGAGGTATTAGCCGCATTTAAGGCATAACGGTCTGTAAATAACTGTAAATAAGCAAGCCTCGCCACAAAAATAATGGCGATGACAACTAATATGGAAAAGATTTTTAAATAACGTGTGTTCAAACTTTTTGTTTGATTTTAAATATTAATGCGTAAACAACGATAAATATAAAGGAAATTATACTTGTTATCACTACATTAAGTAATATTTCGAAAAAACGGCTAAATTTAAAAAATTCAATGTACTGCACTAAAAGCTGGTGCAGAAAGATACTTGAAAAAAGAAACAGTAAAAACTGTGCCCATTGAAGGGACTGAAAAGAGAAAAAGTCTGTGGAAGTATCTGTGGAAGTTCTGAAAATCAATGTTCTGAAATAAGCAATAAGGGTAGTCGCAAATGCATTGATTCCCCATGAAAAGAGGAACGCATCTACAGAAAGTCCGATTAAAAAGCTTAAAGCTAAAAACTGATATTTATTTCTGAAGAAAGGATAAAACATGACAAAAACCGGATAAAGAACCGGTGTGTACTTTCCGAAAAGAATGATCTTGTTGAGTACAAAAATCTGTAATGCAACCAGGAAGATCATGATCAATATATCGGTAAATAGAGTCCTGCTAATCATTTTCTTTTTTTATTACGGTCTGCAATGTATCCTGAATTCTCTGTACTTCTGCTTTTTTAAGGTTTTTCACTACAAATACCTTGCTCAGCGCACCCATTTTTTCGCTCAGTTCCACTGAGATATCCCAGAAACCAGTCTTGTTATCTACAGAATATCCTGCGATAGTGCCTATCATTACTCCCTTCGGAAAAATAGCGGATTTGCCATCTGTAACAACGGTATCTCCAACTTTCAAAGCCACATATTTAGGAATGTCTGCAAGGTGCATCACTCTGGAATTATCACCATTCCAGGTTAAAGTTCCAAAGTACCCTGAGTTTTTCAACGAAGCGTTGATTCTGATTTTATTAACACTCAAAACAGACTGAACCAAAGCATAGCTGTCTGTAGAGTTGATTACAATTCCGGCAATTCCTTTGGGAGCCATTACGCCCATCTGAGGAAAAACCCCATCTCTGCGGCCACGGTTGATTGTAAAGTAATTATTTCGTCTGTTGATACTGTTAAATACGATTTCACCATCTACAAAAGTATAGATCTGCCCGCCACCTAAAGTATCATGAACTTTTTTGAATACAGGATTTTTCGCCCCTTCTTTTCCATAGAGCTGAATCATCAGCGACTTATTCTGAGCCACAAGATCTTCGTTGATCTGTTTCAGTTTCAGATATGAAACTCCTTCATCAATATACCCCGAAATCCATGAATTCAGCGCAGCCGACTGGCCAGCTACCCATGATTTCTGCATGGCGTTTTTAGAGAATATCAGAACCAGAGCAACAATCTGCAGGAATATAAAGAAGACAAAGAGGGCGTTCTTCGAAAATAGTCTCAGCAAAAATCCCATTCAGATATATAGTCGTAAAAGGTTAAAATTATTTAATTAAGAAATTGAATTTATCCATATTCTTAAGGGCAATACCGGTTCCGCGAACAACAGCTCTCAACGGATCTTCTGCTACAAACACAGGAAGACCGGTCTTTTTGTGCAATCTGTCTGCAAGACCTCTCAATAAAGCACCTCCTCCCGCAAGATAGATACCCGTTTTATAAATATCAGCAGCCAATTCCGGTGGTGTAAGAGAAAGTGTTTCCATAACTGCATCTTCAATTCTGATGATAGATTTGTCTAATGCACGCGCAATTTCCTTATACCCTACCATGATTTCTTTTGGCTTCCCTGTAATAAGATCTCTACCCTGTACCGGAATATCTTCAATATCAACATCAAGATCTTCCACTGCAGAACCTACTTCAATTTTGATTCTCTCAGCCGTTCTCTCTCCGATGTAAAGGTTGTGGTGAGTTCTGAGATAGTAAGCGATATCATTGGTAAACACGTCTCCTGCAATTTTCACCGATTTGTCACAAACAATACCTCCTAAGGCAACCACAGCAATCTCCGTAGTACCACCACCTATATCGATGATCATATTTCCTTCAGGCTTCTGTACGTCGATTCCAACTCCTATTGCGGCAGCCATTGGCTCATAGATCAATCTTACTTCTTTCGCATTCACTTTCTGAGCAGAATCTCTAACGGCTCTTTTCTCAACTTCAGTAATACCAGAAGGAATACAGATTACAATTCGCAGTGCCGGCTGTATGAATCTACCTTTGATTCCGGGAATCTTTTTGATAAATTCTTTAATCATGTGTTCAGAAGCATGGAAATCAGCGATGACCCCATCTTTCAGTGGACGGATCGTTTTGATATCCTCATGAGTTTTACCCTGCATATGCTTAGCCTGCTCACCGACCGCAATAGGTCTACCCGTAGAACGTTCAATTGCAACAATTGAAGGCTGATCTATAACAATTTTATTATTATGGATGATTAGGGTGTTGGCAGTACCAAGGTCTATCGCAATTTCTTGCGTAAACATATCGAATAAACTCATATTTTCCTTCTGATTTTAAGTTTACAAAGATATGAATTTAACACCACTAAAGAAATTTAACCTGCATATAATTTGGTTAAAATTTTATTAAAATTCACAATTCTTTATTAAGTTTTGATTTAATCATTTACAGAGCCTTATTTAAACTAAAATTAATGGGACCAAACAAGAAACAGGGGAATGGAAGACCATTAAATCAAAAACAGCAACAGGAACACAACGAAAAACCAATAAAGAACTGATTACAAGCTATTTTCAAACAACAATACTCCATTTGAAACCATCTATCATTTCTTCACATCTGACTTACCTCTATTTTTTAACAATAGTTTTTCACGATAATTATCATATACATTATCAGAGGATGATTAATTAAAAAAACCGTAAATTTGCACTGCTTATGTTACAGTATTCCAACATCCATCAAACATCGAATTTTGCTGTGCTTTCCATCAGCTATGAAAAAGCAGATGCAGAAACGAGGGGTAAATTTGCATTTTTTGATGAGAATATCAAAAACTTTGTCACCAGAATTCACAATGTGGATTTAGGGGATGCATTTGTGGTTTCCACTTGTAACAGGACCGAGATCTATACCACTTCACCGAATTATCTTCTGATCGCAGAAGAATACTGCAAAACGATTGGAGTACATCTTACAGATTTTCTTCAGTTTGCCAATATTCTGACCAAGGAAGAGGCGCTTATCCATCTGTTCAGAGTAGCAGCAGGACTGGAGAGCCAGATCATCGGGGATTTTGAGATCATCGGACAGATCAAAAAAGCGTACAGCCGGTTTAAAAAAGAGAGGCAGAATTCCAATCCTTATCTGGAAAGAGCCATTAATGCTGCTATTCAGATTTCGAAAAGAATTAAGAATGAAACCGGAATTTCCACTGGTGCTGCATCGGTATCTTATGCAGCTGTTCATTATATTTTAAACAACCAGAAAAAAATTACGGAAAAGAACATTCTTCTTTTGGGCGTAGGTGAAATTGGACAGAATACGGTTGAAAACCTGGTAAAACATGTGTATCAGCCTAAAATTAAAATTGCCAACAGAACTCAGGAGAAAGCTGAAAAAATTTCCGAAAAATATCATATTCCTCACGTTGACTATTCTGATTTTGACAAAGAATTAAAAGAAACCGATATCCTCATTGTTGCGACGGGAGCAAAACATCCTATCATCAATAAGTCTCACTTCCCGAACGGAAAGGAAACCCTTGTGATTGATCTATCGATTCCGCACAACGTTGAAAAAAACGTTACGGAAAATGAAAATGTAACCCTGATTGATGTAGATGAGCTTTCCAAACAGATCCAGGAGACGATTCAGCAGCGTGAAAAAGAAATTCCGAAAGCTGAAAAAATCATCAAAGAACTGATGAAAGAGTTTCTGGAATGGGAAAAAAAGAGAAAGCTGGCCCCAAACATTCACCATTTCAAAGCTGTTCTGAAGAATATGGAACGTAATGAAATGCATAACTTTTACAGAAAAAATAAATACATCAACATCACGGACATGGAGCTTTCTGACAAAATGATCCAGAAAATCACCAACCGTTTTGCAAAATTTATCATCGACAACCCTTTAAAAGCCGAAGAAATTAGTAAATTAATGCACGAAATATTAGTTGAACAACCAAACAACGAATTCAATGAAAAGCATTAGGATCGGAACAAGAAATTCCGCACTGGCACTTTGGCAGGCAAGAGAGGTTGCAAGGAACCTTCAAAACCGCAATTATTTAACGGAAATCATTCCTATCGTCTCTTCGGGCGATAAGAACTTAAATCAACCGCTTTATTCTTTAGGAATCACCGGGGTTTTCACAAGAGACCTTGATGTCGCCCTGTTGAATGATGAGATTGATATTGCTGTACATTCTTTAAAAGATGTTCCAACTCAGCTTCCGCAAAATATTGAGATCATCACGTATCTGGAAAGAGATTTCCCACAGGATGTTCTGATCAGAAAAGAATCTGCACGAAATAAAGAATTCCATGAGCTGAAACTGGCCACCAGCAGTTTGAGAAGAAGAGCATTCTGGCTAAAGAATTATCCTCACGCTGAGTTTTCAGACATACGAGGAAACATCCAGACGCGTCTTCAAAAACTGGAGGACGGAGATTTTGATGCAACGATTTTATCTCTGGCAGGTATTAAGAGAATGAAAATGGACATTGACTATGAAATGCTTCCATTAATGACCCCAGCTGCTTCTCAGGGAGTGATTGCTGTTGCAGGACATTCAGAAAAAACCGAGATCAATGAGATCTTAGCACAAATCAACCATAAGAAAACCCAGATCTGTGTAGAGATCGAAAGAAATTTCCTGAGCACCCTGGAAGGCGGATGTACTGCCCCAATCGGAGCTTTTGCTGAAATCATCGAAAATCAGGTCCGTTTCAAAGCTGCTCTTTGCTCTTTAGATGGTAAAAACTGTATCGCTACCGACGAAAGTTTTGAATATAATGAAACTGAGAATTTCGGAGAAAAGTTCGCTAAGATTGTCCTTGAAAACGGAGGTAAGGAGCTAATGACTGAAATTAAAAATTCTTATTAAAAACTTTTGAGTCTATTTGTACTTTAATATTCTTATGTACAAACAATGAAAAAGTCCCTGTTTTTAATCGTACTTATATTCTGCGTGTTTATCACAAACGCACAGAATAAATTTGCGCTTCAGTTATCTGATTCTGCTTTGGGATTAATCGATCACACAATCAGATACGATCCCACTTATTTTATACTCAAATATCCTGATGGCGACGTTCCTGCAGATAAAGGAGTCTGCACCGACGTTGTTATAAGAGCGTATAGAAAATTAGGAATTGATCTGCAAAAGGAAGTACACGAGGATATGGCGAAAAACTTCTCAAAATATCCAAAAATCTGGGGATTGAAAAAACCGGACACAAATATCGATCATCGCAGGGTTCCGAACCTTGCCGTATTTTTTTCTACATTTGGAAAAACAAAATCCATTGAAACCAATCCTTCACTTTATATTCCAGGAGATATTGTTACCTGGCTTTTACCCGGAAATTTGACGCATATCGGAATTGTTGTGAATAAAAAATCTACTGATGGAAAGAGGTTTTTGATTGTCCATAATATAGGTGGCGGACAGGTGATGGAAGATGTCCTTTTTAAATACACGATTACAGGACATTATCAATACCAGAAATAGGCTCCTTTTATGAAAAATCTTATGTATGCTTTCTTTACATTGATAGTCTGTTGTACGAAAGCTCAGACCAATGAATTTACAATCATCAATAAACCTATTGACTATTCTCCGGAAAGAGTTCGCTTAAGTCTGGAATATCTTAAAAGTCACTATAATATCGTTCAGAGTTCAGCAACCATTTCGCCTAAGATGATTGTACTGCATTACACCGCAGGCGGAACTGTTGAAACCAATTATAAATATTTCAATAAGACTCATCTGGAGTCTGCGAGAAATGTTTTAAAGAAGCAAAGCACACTTAATGTTTCTTCGCAGTTTATTGTCGACAGGGATGGAACGATCTACCAGCTGATGGAACCCAACAGGTTTGCAAGACATACTATAGGACTCAATTATTGTGCTATCGGCATTGAAAACATTGGCAGCAAAAGCCAGCCGCTCACAGAAAAACAAATTTCAGCAAACGCACAATTAATTAGACACTTAACTAAAAAATACAGTATAGAATATCTTATAGGACACTCAGAATATGGTATATTTAGGGGTTCCAATCTCTGGAAGGAAACAGACCCTGATTATTTTACAGCAAAAGAAGATCCAGGCAAAGATTTCATGAAAAAAGTGAGACTGTTAATTACTGATTTACATTTAAAAGATCAACCCTAATGAAAATTCTATTTACCAAGACCATAGATGCCCCATTATTATCCAAAGAATTAGGATCGGATATTTCGGCGGATTGTATTGAGGTAATTAGAACTGAACCTATAAAAACAGCTGCATTCGATTTGAAAAATCACTCCCTGATATTTACAAGTGTTAACGGTGTGAGATCATTTTTTAAAAATCAATTTAAGCCTAACGAAGATTTTACGGCAAAAAATTACAACAAGATCTACTGTGTTGGTGAAAAAACAAAACGTGAACTAAGGAAATACGGCTTTGGAACATTCAAAGTACTGAAAAATGCTGAAACGCTTTCGAGATTTATTACCGGAAAGTGCCAGCACGAGCAATTTCTTCATTTTTGCGGTAATCTGGCCATCGATGTTTTGGACCAGGAACTTCCCTTGCAGAATATCCGCTACAAAAAGATTACGATCTACAAGACAGAAGAAATTCAGCCTTTAATATCTGAAAAATATCATGCCGCAGTTTTTTTTAGTCCAAGTGGAGTTCGTAGTTTTGCAAAACTCAATTCTTTAGAAGGCATGAAGATTTTTTCAATCGGAGAAACGACCTCCGGTGAACTGAGAAAATATACAAAAGAAAAAATATTTACCTCGGAAGAAAATAATCTGGCCTCTATTTTTGGGCTGATAAAAAAGGAACTTTGAGCAGCTACAAGTTTGGCTGATAAAAATAATGAGTGCCGGGAACGGCCGTATTAGTTTAAATAAATTATGATTAAAAACGACTTATATTTAAAAGCACTCCGTGGAGAAACTGTAGAAAGACCACCAGTATGGATGATGAGACAGGCCGGAAGATATCTGCCTGAATTTATTGCTCTTCGTGATCAATATGATTTCTTTACGAGATGTCAGACTCCAGAATTGGCTTCGGAAATCACCGTACAGCCGATCCGTAGATTCCCTTTGGATGCAGCGATCCTGTTTTCTGATATTTTGGTAGTTCCCCAGGCCATGGGAATTGATTTTAAAATGAAAGAAAATGTTGGCCCGTGGTTAGATAATCCAATCAGAACAATGGAGCAGGTTCAGAATGTGGTGGTACCTGACGTGGATGATACTTTAGGATACGTTTTTGATGCTATTGAGCTTACATTAATTAAATTAGATAACGAAATTCCACTGATCGGTTTTGCAGGTTCTCCATGGACGATTCTATGCTATTGCGTGGAAGGAAAAGGAAGCAAAGCTTTTGACATTGCAAAATCCTTCTGTTTCCAGCAGCCGGAAGCCGCTCATTTATTGCTTCAGAAAATCACAGATACTACGATTGCCTATTTAAAAAGAAAAGTTGAAAAAGGTGTTTCTGCCGTTCAGGTATTTGATTCATGGGGAGGGATGCTTTCTCCTGCTGATTATCAGGAATTCTCGTGGCAGTATATCAACCAGATCGTTGAAGCCTTAAGCCCTCTTACCCATGTGGTGGTATTCGGAAAAGGATGCTGGTTTGCCCTTGAAGACATGACGATGTCTAAAGTATCTGCTTTAGGGGTTGACTGGACGATTAAGCCTGAGCTTGCAAGAACCTTAACGAACCATACGATGACGCTTCAGGGAAATTTTGATCCTGCAAGATTACACTCCAGTCCGGAAACGATTAAGAAGATGGTCACTGAGATGATCAACCGTTTTGGAAAAGATCGGTATATTGCGAATCTTGGACACGGAATTTTACCCAATATCCCTGTGGA
This sequence comes from Chryseobacterium carnipullorum, assembly GCF_003815695.1. Taxonomy (NCBI): domain Bacteria; kingdom Pseudomonadati; phylum Bacteroidota; class Flavobacteriia; order Flavobacteriales; family Weeksellaceae; genus Chryseobacterium; species Chryseobacterium carnipullorum. The sequence goes on from NZ_CP033920.1 coordinate 1,149,913, forward strand.
AAATGCAGAAGCGTTTATCAGAGCTGTTGTGGATTGGAAACCGACTATTTAAGATTTATTTCATAAAAAACAAGAGCCCTTTCAATTCTTTGAAAGGGCTCTTTCTATGAGAAAAAATTAGCAATTAATTCACTTCTGTAATAAAATCTTCTTTGGCTTTTCTCACTTTGGTAAGATTCACCAACCAGTCTGATTCGGTATTTCTGTACCCGATAGGCAAAAGCAATACACTTTTCAATCCTTTTTCTTTTAAGTTTAAAACTTCATCTACGGCATCAGGTGAAAAGCCTTCCATTGGGGTAGAATCTACTTCTTCAAAAGCAGCAGCAATAATGGCTGCACCAAATGAAATGTAAGCCTGTTTTGCAGCATGGGTAAAGTTTTCTTCAGCAGATCTCTGAGGATAGGTTCCTAAAAGCATTTGTCTGTAGTTTTCCCAACCTTCATTTTTAAAGCCTCTGATTTCATTCGTAAGATCAAACATACTGTTGATTCTTTCTTCGGTATAATTATCCCAGGCAGCAAACACCAAAAGATGCGAACAATCCGTTATTTGAGGCTGATTCCATGCGTGAGGCTTGATTTGCTCTTTTACCTCCTGATTGGTGATCACAATGATCTCAAAAGGCTGAAGTCCGCTTGATGTAGGGGCCAATCTTGCCGCTTCCAATATTTTATCCACTTTTTCCTGTGGTACTTTCTGACCGTTCATTGCTTTGGTGGCAAATCTCCAGTTCAATTTTTCTATTAATTCCATGAAGTTAAATTTAGACAAAACAAAATTACTTCAAGAACTAAGACGTACGTGCACAAAAATTGCTATCTGCGCTATTGGCAGAATCTATTATTTATAATCATTTTAAATAACCATTCAATGCATAACAAAAAAGCCTCTGAAATTCAGAAGCCTTTGATTTTCTATGATGATGCTTTAAGACAGCATTCGTTGTGCTTTTTTAACGCCCTCCACCAGGCTATCAATTTCTTCAAATGTATTGTAAACTGCAAAACTCGCTCTTACAGTTCCTGCTATATTAAAGAAATCCATGATTGGCTGTGTACAGTGATGTCCTGTTCTTACGGCAATACCCATTTTATCCAGGATCATCCCTACATCGGAAGAAATACCTACTCCTTCTAAATTAAAGGACACTACGCCAGTTCTTTTAGCTTTTTCGCCGTAGATCTTTATATTTTCCAGTTCCAAAAGCTGTCTTTGAGCATAGTCCAGTAAGGCATTTTCATGATTCTGAATATTCTGTCTTCCAGTACTTTCAATAAAATCAACGGCGGCACCCAAGGCAATATTCCCTCCTACATTAGGCGTTCCTGCTTCATATTTAAAGGGAAGCCCTGCATAAGTAGTTCCGTCAAAAGAACAGGTGGCAATCATTTCTCCTCCACCATGGAATGGCGGAAGTTCTTCCAGAATCTCCTGTTTTCCGTAAAGGATACCGGTTCCCATCGGAGCATACATCTTATGCCCTGAAAAAACAAAGAAATCACAGTCCATCTGCTGTACATCGATCTCAAAGTGAGGAGCAGACTGCGCCCCATCAATGACGATATAAGCATTTGAATTTTTTCTTGTTTTAGCGATAATTTCTTCTATAGGATTCACAATTCCCAAAGCGTTGGAAACCTGATTTACAGATACTATTTTGGTTTTTTCACTTAAAAAATCATCAAGATAATCCAGTTGAAGAATACCATTTTCATCAATCGGAATCACTCTCAGTTTTGCTCCCGTTCTTTCGCAAAGCAATTGCCATGGAACGATATTGGAGTGGTGCTCCAGATAAGAGATGATGATCTCGTCGTCTTTTTTAAGCTTCTGTGTTAAAATATAAGCGATGAGGTTCAGCCCTTCTGTTGTTCCTTTGGTAAAAATAACTTCAAAATCATGCTTCGCATTAATAAATTTCTGAATCTTTCTTCTGGAAAGTTCCATTTCCTCTGTTGCCAGCTGACTTAATGTGTGAATTCCTCTGTGAACATTGGCATTAAGCTCTGTATAATAATCATTCCAGACCTTTAAAACAGAATCCGGTTTCTGAGATGTTGCTGCATTATCTAAGTAAACCAAAGGCTTACCGTTCACTTCGCGGTTTAATATCGTAAACTGACTTCTTATTTCCTGAATGTCAAACATTTATTAAAATTTTAAATTAGATTGCTCTTATTTAGAACACTTCAAATTTACGTCTTTTTTTCCGAAAGGACATATCAGGTTGCCGGGTGATACTTATCAGCTGATAGAAAGAATCGATAGATATGATGGAAAAGGTTTCAGGATGGTATTGATAATAAAAAACCTGCCAATACATTGACAGGTTTTATATTGTTTGTTGAATAAGCAAATATTATTCTGCTGCAGTTTCTTCTGCTGGAGCTGCTCCTTCTTCAGTTGCAACTTCTTCGTCCTCATCATCTTCTACTACTGCACCACCTTTCATTGCATTTCTAGACATCTTAACAGCTACTACTACTGCATTGTCAGGGTGAACGAAAGAGAATCCTTCAGTTTTGATTCCTCCTACATAAAGTTTGTTACCAATTTTCAATGAAGTAACGTCTACAACGATCTCGTCTGGCAAGTTCGCAGGAATTGCTTTCACTTTTAATTTTCTGAAAGACTGACGTAAAACACCACCAGCCACAACACCTTTAGAACGTCCGGTAAGTCTTACAGGAACTTCCATCACTACTGGCTTATCGTCAGATAATTGGTAGAAGTCTACGTGTAAAATTTTGTCCGTAATTGGGTGGAACTGAATATCCTGAAGAACGGCTGGAATTGTTTCTCCGTTTAGTTCAATAGATACCGTGTGTGCTTCAGGAGTGTATACTAAACCTTTAAAAGCTTTCTCTTCAGCAGAGAAGTTTAAAGGAGCTTCACCTCCATAAACAACACAAGGAACTAATTCAGCATCACGTAAAGCTTTTGTAGACTTTTTGCCCACGCTTTCTCTTTTTGTACCTTGAATTGTAATAGATTTCATTTATAAAAAATTTAAAAAATTGTTCAATTTAAATTTGCAAAACACTAAAAATCAATTAAATAATAAACTTACTGCTAATTGATTGGTGCTCATGAACCATGGTCATAACGTCCGCAAATAATGGGGCGCAAGATAGCACTTTTATTTTAGTTGACAAATTATTTTTAACAGGAATTGAGTCAGTTACAATAACTTCCAGCAATTTTGAGTTCTCAATATTGTCGTAAGCTTTTCCGGAAAGCACTCCGTGAGTTGCCATCGCTCTTACTGATTTTGCTCCTTTTTCCATCAAAATATCCGCAGCCTTACAAAGTGTGCCCGCAGTATCAATCATGTCATCAATAAGGATCACATTTTTACCTTCTACATCCCCGATAAGGAACATCTCTTCTACAACATTTGCCTTTTTTCTCTCTTTATAAGCAATTACTACTTCAGCACCTAGATGGCCCGCATAGTTCTTCGCTCTTTTTGCACCTCCCATATCCGGTGAAGCAATGGTAAGATTATCCAGATTTAAATCTCTGATATAATCCACAAAAATACTTGAAGCATAAAGATGATCTACCGGAATTTCGAAGAATCCCTGAATCTGATCTGCATGAAGATCCATGGTCATTATTCTTGTCGCTCCAGCTGCTGTTAATAAATTAGCAACCAGTTTTGCCCCTATCGGCGCTCTAGGCTTGTCTTTTCTGTCCTGTCTTGCAAGTCCGAAATAAGGAATCACGACAGTAATACTTTTTGCGGAAGCTCTTTTCGCTGCATCAATCATCAATAGAAGTTCTAAAAGATTGTCTGCTGGCGGGAAGGTAGATCCGATTAAGAAAACTCTCCCTCCTCTCACAGATTCATCCAGAACAGGCTCGAATTCCCCGTCGCTGAACTCCTGAAAGTTGATTTTCCCTAACTCTTTCCCATAATGCTGGGCAATGTTTTCTGCCAAGTCCTTACTGGTTCTTGTACAAAATAGATAACTTAACTGATCGGCCATTTTTACTTTTTAAAGATTTTGCAAATTTAAAAAAAAACCACAAGAATTACTCTTGTGGTTTCTAAGTTTTTATTTTCCTGTATGATTACGGGAATTTTATTCCTGAATATTTATTAGGATCTACCTCTGGCAGGTTGGATTTGTACGTTGCGTTGATCGATTTAATAAATTCATTTGCAATAACGGCATATCCCCTTCCTGTAAGATGTACTCCATCTAAAGAGAATGCACCACCTGTAACAAATTTAGCGGTATATTTTACACCATCAAAAGAAATCCCTGATTGAGAACCAAGTTCTGACATTTTCTTGTTAGCATCTACAAAAGCATATCCCTTTGCAGTTGCTGCCGCTTTAATAGCAACGTTGTAGGCATCAATCGTGGTATTAATATCTGCAACCTCCGTACCTGTCAGTATATAATTATCAGCAAACGGATAAGCAATTCCTCTTGCTCCAAGTGAAGCTGGAACTCCCGGTGGAAGTGTCTGAAGTGTACCTATTGCCGCCTTGGTAGTCAATGGTACCAGATCTCCAGCTTTTGCCTGTCTAGCCTGTCCATATGTAGCACCAAGATAACCTGCCAAAGCCACTAGTGTAGGGTTTCCTGAAGCAGTAGCTGCTGCAGTAATCTGCACACCCAGAGGTGTTAGGCTTTCATCCTTGATAAGCAAAGGGTTTGCTGCTGTTTTTGAAAGCGGCTTAATTCTGTCACCCGCACCTAAAGCAGTCAAAATTTGATTTAAAGGACCATAAATCTGCGCATTCAATGCATCAATAGTTGCATTTCCGGCAGTTACATTTCCATTTCCAAGTACAGCTGCTGTTAAAGGATTAACAGGTATAGTTGTTAATGCCGGTATAGAAGTCACACTAGGAATATTAGCAATAACACCTTTAGCGTTCGTAGATGCAATTTCATTAACCAACGCATTATAGTATTGAGTAAACTGAACTGCAGGTGTTAATGTTTCAGCTGTTGCGTCTGCTCCTGCTAAAGCATACAGTAGAGCATCATTATTTCCTATCCAAAGAGAGAAGAACGTCGGACTTTGTTTTTTAAAATCTTTTATAACGGACGTAGTTGGCTCAGAAGCAAATCTTACGAAATAAGGATTTGCAGTTTTTGCAGCTACACCCTGTACATTTCCATAGTTATCGGCTAATAAATGAGCTACTTTTGCACCTGGAACTCCCATATTATTAAAAGGACCTGTTAACACCGTATTCGTTAAAGTCGTCGCAACATTACCGTTTGCATATTTTAAATCTGGTGAACCATCTATAAAAGAACTGATATAAAGTTTAGTATTTGCTATCTGCAATGTACCCAGCGGAGTTGCCAAAAGAAGGCCTCCATTGTTATCAGGCATTAAAGGTTGTTTAAAATCCCCACCTCCTACTAATTTCATCTGTTGAGCAATCATGGAAGGATACGATTCATTCTGTCCGTCAGCATAAAGAGCACCGTCTCTATAACCTGAGGTTAGGGAATTTCCCAAGGCAACATATTTGGTAAAATCTGCATCTCCCTTTGTCACCTGAATATCTTTTACATCAGTATCGAAGTCATTTTCGCAACTTGTTGTAAAAAGAAGTGCAGAAACGGCAAGTGTTGATATTATAATTTTTTTCATAGTCTTTCAATTAAAATGGGTTGTATGATAAACCTAAACCAAAGTAAAATGCTTCAGCTTTTGCCTGTCCGTTAAAGCCAAGAGCGGCATTTCTTACATCTCTGGCCTGAGGAAGGGCATATCCTCCTGCTACGTCAACTCCAAACTGTTTTAGTTTAAAGCCTACCCCTCCGGTAATCACATATGTGTTAAATGAAGGCGTTTCTGCTATAAAGTGATCGTCAGAATAAGGGGACTCATCATAATACGCTCCCAGACGTCCGAAAATCATATCTGTGAATGCATACTGCGTCCCTAATCTGAAAGTTTTTGAGTTTTTGAAGTTTTTAGGAGCAACCAATATGGTAGGATCTGCCTGATTTCCAACAGGAGCATTAGCAAAATCCAAAGTCAGTTTGCTATATCTTTCCCATCCGTGATAGTTGAAGTCAGCAGAAATCAACCATTTCGGGGTCACTTTGTAGGTTAAACCAATCGTATATTCTTCAACCAATGGAAGTGTTGCTGTAAATTTATCCTGTCCTGTACTTGGATCAAGTCCTAACAGAGGGTAAATAGAGGCAGACGGGAACTGGAAAGTAGCCGTTCCTTTTTTAGCCTTCATATCTACAGGGGAACGGTAAGCAATACTCACGTCCAATTTCGGATCAGGTCTGAAATAGAAACCAAATCCATAACCGCTACCGCTTGCTTTCTCGTCTTTAATATTAAGTTCACCACCAAACTGTGTCACAGCTTTATCCCAGTTTACTTTGCCTTTTGCGTAAATATAGCTTGCCCCGAATGATACCCAAGGTGCTAATTTCACAGAAACCATAGGTTGGAAATAGAAGCTTTTAAGCTCCAGTTTCTGCACCATCTCTTTTCCCTCCCAGTCACTAGGCCACTGGATTGTACTTCCGAAAGGTGTTGTAAAACTGAAACCAACAGACAGGTTCTCTATTGGTCTGTAAGCAACCGCAGCATACAACGGAGTACCGATAGGGTTATCTGTTTCTGTACTCTGTAAAGTATTTAAGTTTTGAAAAGTAACTTTATTACTTGCACCAAACCCTCCTGCTACTATGCTCAGTTTAGAAGGAATGAATGACATACCCGCTGGGTTAAAGAATGCCACACTTGCATCTTCGGCATGAGCACTAGTATGCGCCATTGCCAATTGTTTCACTCCCTGCAGAGATACCCTGAAGCCTCCCGCATAAGATAGAACACCCGCCAATAAAGCAGTTGATACTAATATTTTTTTCATAGACTGTTATTATATAACCCAAATATAAAATTAATTTGAATACACCTGTTAATATTTCTTAATATTTTAAACAATATACGAAAAGAAAATTATGTTTAAAATAACACTTTAGAAATATATCAACCTAAACCTATCTACATTAGCAACTTATCAACTTTTATCGCATCATATATTTTTCACGTTTAATATTAAACAATGGCTATATTGAATATTTAAGTATTTTAGAATTGCATAAAGATAAATTTACATAAATTTGCAAGATTATAAAAAATAGTTATATATGAGTTGTGGATGCAAAACATCCGGCGATTCTGCCCATTCTTGCGGACCAAAAAAAACCGCAAATGGCTGTGAAAGTGTAGATACCTGTGGTAATAGTTATAAATTAAGTGTTTTTGACTGGCTTTCTAACGTAAACAACCCCTCATCGAATAGGTGTGATCTTGTGGAAGTTAGATTTAAAAATGACAGAAAATCGTTTTATAAAAATGTAAATAATATTCCTTTACATATAGGTAGCGTAGTAACAGTAGAATCAAGCCCGGGACACGATGTAGGCGTTGTAAGCCTCACCGGAGAATTAGTAAAGATTCAGATAAAAAAGAAAAAATTTCCTGAAGAATCAATACTTAAAATATACAGACAAGCTAACCAGAAAGACCTTGAAGTCTGGCAGGAAGCGAGAAAAAAAGAAGATGGCGTAAAGCTTGAAGCGAGAAAAATAGCTCACAGAATAGGGCTTGAAATGAAGGTCACTGACGTAGAATATCAGGGAGACTCTTCAAAGATCACCTTTTACTATACCGCTGACAACCGTGTGGATTTCAGACAATTGATCAAAGAATACGCCGGTGCTTTCCGGACGAAGATCGACATGAAACAGATCGGTTTCAGACAGGAAGCAGCAAAAGTTGGAGGTATAGGATCATGTGGAAGAGAACTCTGTTGCTCGACATGGCTTACGGATTTCAGATCTGTCAATACAAATGTAGCCAGATACCAGCAGCTAAGCATCAACCCGCAAAAACTGGCAGGACAATGTGGTAAACTGAAATGTTGCCTTAATTATGAACTGGACAGCTACCTGGATGCCCTGAGCCACTTCCCTTCTTCATCAACAACATTGGACACGGAAAAAGGAAGAGCATTCTGTATTAAGATCGACGTTTTCAAAAAGAAAATGTGGTTTGCCTATGTTGACAGTTCAATGGCATGGTATGATTTTGATATTGACCTTGTTAAGAAATTAATCGCCAAGAATAAAAGAGGTGAGAAAATTCTTCCTCTGGAAGATCTGAAGCAACCTGATATCCCTGTACAAACCATCGACCTGATCCAGGAAAACAATATGGACAGGTTTGAAAAGAAAAACAGAGGAAACAACAACAGGAACAGAAACCAAAACAGACCGAATAACGCTGGACAAGCGCAGGGACAGCAAGGACAAGGACCAAAGAAAAACAGATCCGAAAGGCCTGAAAGATCCGAAAAACCAGAAAACCCTAACGCCAATTCCGGGAATCAGCCAAGACCGCAACAGAAAGCACAGCCGAAACCGCAGCCAAAAGCACAAACGGAAAAAACTGATACATCTTCTAACCCGGAAACAAAGCAACCGAACCCGAACAAGAAAAATTTTAAAAAGAAATATCCTCCAAAAAAAGATAAAAATGCGTAAAATTTTAGGATTATTACCTCTCATTCTTTTCTTTAGCTGTCATTCTTCTTCAGGAGAAAACGTCATCATGAACTCTGTTAACAACAAATGGAGTAAGAAAAGCGAGCAAAAATTTAATCTTGAAGTTTCAGATCCGCAGAATCCTAAAAATATTATATTTGTCGTAAGAAATAACAACAATTACCCTTACAGCAATATAAGATTTATTGTAAACTTCACCAATCTCCAGAACAAAAAGAAGGAAACAGACACCTTAAATTACGTTCTGGCAAAACCAAACGGAGAATGGCTTGGTACAGGTTTTGGTGATACGAAGGAAGCATTATTTCAGTATAAATTGAACTATAAATTTCCGGAAAAAGGAAAATATGAAATCAGTCTGATCCAGGCGATGAGAAATGATAACCTTCCGGGAATTGAAGACGTTGGAGTAAAACTAGAAACGGCTAAACCGTAACCATAAATGGAAGACAACAGACAAAACGCAGGAAATAAGGGAAAAACCTTCCCTCTTCCTCCCAAAAAAAAGAAAGATACCTCTTGGAAAAAATGGGTTAAATTTATTTGGATTGGACTCATTGCAGTCGTTTTAGGTATTTCAGGACTTTTCTTTGCTGTTTCTCAGGGATTTCTTGGAGAAATGCCGGATGTAAAGGAACTTGAAAACCCTGACATCTATGTCGCTTCTGAAATCATTTCATCAGATGGGGTTACTTTAGGCAGGTTTGAAAAAGAAAAAACACAGCCTATCGTTTATAAAGATCTTCCTCCCTATCTTATTTATGCGCTTCAGGCTAAAGAAGATGAGCGTTTCAAAGAACACTCAGGGATTGACCTTCAATCCATTGCCAGAGCTGTAGTATATGGAGGCGGACGAGGTGGAGGTTCCACTATTACCCAACAGTTAGCGAAGCTTCTTTTCACAGGATCTGCTTCTCAAAATAAAATTGAAAGAGCATTTCAGAAACTGAAAGAATGGGTCGTTGCGGTAAGTCTTGAAAAAAGATATACCAAAGAAGAGATTATCACTCTATATTTCAATAAGTTCGATTTTCTTTTCAATGCAAACGGAGTTGAGATGGCTTCCAAAGTTTACTTTAATAAAAAAACTTCAGAACTTACCCTTCCTGAAGCCGCTACTTTTGTAGCCATGCTGGAAAATCCAAGAAAGAATAATCCATACAGATATCCTGAAAAAGCAAAGGAAAGAAGAAATGTGGTATTGGATCAGATGCAGAAGACCGGATATATTGATCAGGCCACGTATGAAAAAGCGATCAGTACACCTGTATCAGTAGACTTCCACCCTATTAAAAATATTACAGACGGATATTCTGCTTATTATAAATTCTATTTAAGAAAAGAAATAGACAGGTATCTTGAAGGTTACGAGAAGGAAACAGGCAAGAAGCTTAATCTTTACAAAGACGGACTTAAAATATACGTTACTCTGGATTCTAAAATGCAGAAGTACGCAGAAGAATCTATCAAAGAACACCTTACTGATGTTCAGAAAAGATTTGACGCAGAACAGAGAGGAAGAAAGAACTGGCCGTTCTATTATCTTACAGACAAGCAAATAAAGGATGTAATGATGCAGGCGGTAAGAAGAACCGGACGTTATAAGCTGTTAAAAGCGGATGGCATGCCGGAAGATTCTATCATTATGGAGTTTAAAAAGCCTACCAAAACATCAAGATTCACATGGAACGGAGAAGAGGAAGTGGAAATGTCTCCATGGGATTCTATCAGATGGCATAAGAAAGTTGCACAGGCTGGCTTAATGTCAATGGTTCCGGGAAGTGGAGAGATCAAGGCTTGGGTTGGTGGTATAGACTGGCAGCACTTCCAGTATGACCACATCAAACAAGGTAAAAGACAGGTAGGATCTACATTCAAACCTTTCGTATATGCTACAGCAATTATGAAACTGGGAATGACACCATGTTCTACCGTTTCTAATGCAACCTACGATCACAAAGGATGGCATGTTCCGGGAAGAGGAGGAATGCTTACGTTGAAAGACGGTTTAGCACACTCTCAAAACCCGATTGCAGCCAGACTTATTGAGATGACCGGTGTAGATGCCGTTATACAGACCGCAAGAGACCTTGGAGTAACAGAAGATATTCCTAGAAACAATACCATTGCTTTAGGCTCATCCGACATTACAATTTATGAAATGCTAGGTGCTTACAGTACATTCGCCAACTACGGAAACTACAATAAACCAGAAATGATCTGGAGAATTGAAGATGCCAACGGAAGGGTGATCAAAGAAGTGAATGTAGAACCAAAAGAGGTAATGAACCCAATGTACGCTTACACCATGATTGAATTGATGAAAGGTGTTGCACAGTACGGTACTGCTTCCGGAGAACTTGGAAGAAGAGGAATCTCTAAAGGGGTGGAAATTGCCGCTAAAACAGGTACTACACAGAACAACTCTGACGGTTGGTTTATGGGAATCACTCCAAAACTGGCAACAGGAGCCTGGGTAGGATGGGAAGACAGAGCCACCCACTTCTTGGGAACCGGTGAAGGTCAGGGTGCAAAAATGGCATTACCCATCTGGGCGATCTTCATGAAGAAAGTATGGGCAGATAAATCTCTGGGAATTACCCCTGATGATAAATTCACCAGACCCTCTGACTGGAAAGACGGATGTTCAAATCTAAAAGGTTTAGGTGAAGGCTACGGAGACGACGGAGGACTTCAGACCATGGATGAGATCAAGAATCCACGAGCCGCAGACCCGACTCCTAAAAACAATACAGACAAAAAAGAAGAAAATATCAATGACAATCTTCACTCAACCGATGAGGTAGATTTCAATAAATAAATTCTCTTTTAGAAATACACAAGACCTTTCAATAATTTGGAAGGTCTTTTCTTTTATAATTAATACCTTTGATCTATGAATATTGAACAGATTAAACAGCCTTTCACCGATATATTTCCAGGGGACTTTTCAGACAATCCAATGCAGAGAAATACCCCAAAAGTTTTATTTGCAACCGTAAAGCCAGCTGGTTTCAACGCACCGAAACTGATTGCCTTCAACCCGGATCTTGCAGAAGAAATAGGACTTGGACCGTATGAAGAAAAAGATCTCGATTTTTTGGTAGGTAATCATCTTCCTGAAAACGTAAAGACCTATGCCACTGCTTATGCTGGTCATCAGTTTGGAAACTGGGCGGGACAGCTTGGAGACGGAAGGGCAATACTTGCAGGAGAAATCATTAATAAAGATGGAAAAAAGACAGAAATTCAATGGAAAGGCTCCGGTGCCACGCCCTACTCAAGACACGCAGACGGAAGAGCCGTATTGAGATCTTCAGTACGCGAGTATCTGATGAGTGAAGCGATGTACCATCTTGGAGTTCCTACAACAAGAGCCTTAAGCCTCGCCTTCACTGGTGAAGATGTTGTGAGAGATATGATGTATAACGGAAATCCACAGCTTGAAAAAGGTGCTGTGGTCATCAGAACTGCAGAAAGCTTTTTGCGTTTTGGACATTTTGAACTGATCTCTGCACAGCAAGAATATAAAACCCTGCAGGATCTGGCTGACTTCACTATTAAAAATTACTATCCGGAGATAACTGCAGACGGTATTGATAAATATAAACAGTTCTTTGAAAACATATGCACCAGAACCGCCAATCTGATGACGGAATGGTTCAGGGTAGGATTTGTCCATGGGGTCATGAATACCGATAATATGTCTGTTTTGGGATTAACGATAGATTATGGTCCTTATTCAATGATGGACGAATATGATTTGAATTTCACCCCCAACACAACCGACCTTCCGGGTAGGCGATATGCTTTTGGAAAACAGGGACAAATCTCACAGTGGAATCTTTGGCAGCTCGCAAATGCCTTTCATCCTTTGATTAAAGATGAAAAATTTCTCGAAGATACTTTAAACCAGTATGGAACTTATTTTTGGGAAGCTCATGATAAAATGCTTTGCAGAAAATTTGGATTCGACGAACTACGGGAAAGCGATGAAGAATTCTTTACCAACTGGCAGGGGCTAATGCAGGAACTTCAGCTGGATTATACGCTGTTTTTTAATCAGCTGGAAAAATTAAATCCTGAAAGTGACATTAAGTCTCTTTTTGAAAATGTACCCTATGTCATTTTAACTGATCAAAGAGTGAAAAAACTGGAAGACTTCGCCAAAAAATATCAGGATAGAATTTCTTCGAATACGATTTCAGAAGAAAAATCTCTATCGCTGATGCAACACTCAAATCCAAAATTTACTTTAAGAAATTATCTTTTATATGAATGTATAGAAGAGATCAATTCCGGAAAAACAGAAATGCTCAAAAAACTGACACGGGCTCTGGAAAACCCTTACGAAGAATTATATCCTGAATTTTCTGCAAAGCGCCCTTCAGCCTATGATGACACGACCGGATGTTCTACACTTTCATGCAGCTCTTGATAAATAAATAATAACATTAGAGCAATTTAAATGCTTTTTTTACATCATAATGATATTTTTCACTATTTTTAGAAAAAATATTATTATGAAAAAAGCTCTCTTTTCTCTAAGCTTATTGCTGGGAATTACAGCATCAAATGCACAGACAGTATTATTGGATGAAGGCTTTGAGTCTTATACCAATTTTGCCATTACAGGCTTTGGAAACTGGCTTACTTTGGATTTAGACGGCCTCAATACTTATACAGGAGGAGGTCCTGTAATTGGAGGAACAACCTCTCCTTCCTGGACTGCGAACTGGACCAACAGAGGATTACCTATGGCTTTTCAGATCTTTAATCTTAGCGCGAGCAATGCAACCAATAATGCAACTTCTACCGCTGCAGATGAAGAAATAAGAAATTTCAGTCCGCATGCAGGACAAAAATGTGCGGTATCCTGGGCCGGAGTACCATCTACTACCGGAGGAGCAACGGCTAACAATGATTGGCTAATCACTCCTGCTCTAACTTTAGGTACAAGTGCCAATATTTTGACTTTCTGGGTAAAAGCTTTATCACCAGTTTTCACCGAAAGTTATAAAGTAGGAGTATATACAGGAAGTGGCAATCCAACTTCAGCCGCTAATTTCACGATTGTTTCATCACCAGCAACATCAACAGCTCCTTTTGCTGCATGGCAACAAGTCACCATCAATTTAAATGCTTATGCAGGACAGACTATAAGAATAGGATTCCAGTATATGTCTTCTGACCAATACATGTTTATGCTTGATGATGTAAAAGTCACGGCTACCGGCGTACTTGCTACCAATGAAGCATCTTCAAAGGCAAAAACAACAAGCTTATATCCTAATCCTACAAGTGGAGAAATCAATATCAAAACTGATAAAAAAGTAAAAACGATTTCTGTCATGGATATGGCAGGGAAAAATGTAACGAAAACAGAGTCTGAAAGAGCAGACATTTCCTCTTCACCTAAAGGAACTTATATTGTTAAAGCAGAATTTAATGATGGTACATCTACCACAGAAAAAGTAATCAAACAGTAAGAACAATATCACAATCATCAAAGCTCATCGGAAATGGTGAGCTTTTTTATTTTATTTTTGCAAAAAATTGACCCGTGTCTTTCATTAAAACAAAACTCATCAACCTTCTGAAGCAGGTATTTCCTTCCACCTACAACGAACTGGCTGTATTTCTATTCTTCCTGACCTGCTACGGTGTTCTGGGATCTTATATTGCGCTTCATTACAGAATCATTTTTGACAGTAGAATCCCATGGGATGCCTATTTCAGTTTTGACAACAAAGCTATTGTGATGACCGGCGGAAGCTTTGAGAGACATCCCCTGGCATATTACTTTTTTAATTGGGTCAGAGAATTTTCTTTACTGATTTCAGGTGGAAAAATGAACGAAACCTTTAGGCTTACCCTTGCCTGGCTTAGTAACACAGCCATAAGCCTGTGCATGGTTCAGATTTTCAAATATCTGAAGAATATTATTGGGCTTCCTCTCGAATTCAGTGTATTGATGATCCTGTTTTTCGGTCTTTTTTCTACAAGCATTATTCTTTCTTTTACACCCGAAAACTTCACCTATACCCTGCTTTTGCTCAGCATTTACAATTATTACGCAGCGGTAAAGCTTAAAAAAGAAGAAAAAATACCGGGATCTGCACTTACACTTGCAGGAATTACGATAGGCGGACTCACTATTACCAACCTCGTGAAGGTTTTTATTCCTGTTTTATTTGAAAAAGATCTCTTCAGAAACTGGAAAAAATTTGGAAATGCAGTGTTTCGCGTACTCCTCACCACAGCATCTTTTGTATTTCTTTATCTTTTAAGAATTGATTTTAAATATGAAAACATTCTCTCAAAAACCAACCAGCAATATGAAAAGTTCTCCAATGTAGAATCTATTCCGGATTGGGATATGATGCTTTCTTACTTTTTCGGAGGTAGTGTTTTGTTTCCAAGTTTCATGACAACAGATAAACATAACATGAAAGGCTTTGACTTCAAAGGTCTCCTGATGGAACCTTATTCCTCACCATTCTGCTACGCTTTTATTACTGTATTATTAGCACTTGTTTTGTGGAGTTATTATAAGAATTTTAAAAATAAACTTGTTCAGATTCTTGCTGTTTCATTTCTTGTGGACATTGTGATTCACTGCATTATGAGGTTTGGACTTCACACTTCATATATTTATGGAGGACACTTCGTGTTTGTTTATCCGCTACTTCTTGGATGGCTTTTTTCCGCCTACAAATCACACCCGAAAATCTTATCATTTTTAATGATGACGATGATTGTATTGTTGGTCTTCCTACTGGCTAATAATATGTTCAGAATGGCAGATTTTTTCCGGTTTTTAGAAACCTACTACCAATAAAAAAAGCTGAGAAATTTCTCAGCTTTTTGTTTATATCGTTATGATCCTTATCTAGCTTCAGAACAGAAAATCCTGTACTGCACCGCAACGGCAGACTTAAAGTATTCTCTTATTTTTGAAAGATCTGATGCCGCACTCTGCTTGGTAAAGTAGCTTCCCGCCAAAATTTTATAGTTGGGTCTTAAAGAAGCATCCGTTTCCACCTTAAGGTTCGGGAATCTTTTTCTGAAATAGGATTTCACCTCATTCGCTTCCTCATTGCTTTTTACCGTTGTGATCTGAATTTTAAACCCTAAAATCCTTGGATTCTTCCTGCAGATCTCAGCATTACTCAATTCTCTGCTCGGTACATAAATTTTGGGAGGCTTGGAAGTGGTAACAATTCCGCTATCTGTATTATTTTCTCTTACCGAAGAAGCTGAAGGTCCTCCAGTAGTTCTCGAACATTTATCTTCAATTCCTCCCAAAGCAGCGTTTACTTTGGAGTCCATTGTCATAATTAGCTCTGTTCCTGAAAGCGTATCCTTTTTAACAACCTGTTGGGCTTCAACACTATAAAACCCAAATAAAGAGAGTATTGAAAATATTTTGATTAAATTTCTCATTTAAACTTGTTTCTGCAAATCTATTAAAATTAAAAAATTATACCAAACAACACTATTTAGAATCAATACAAATTAAACGTAAATGATATTTTCCCCTTTTCATATACCGTTAAATTCCTGTTAAAAATATTATTTTTGCGGAATTGATTGGTTCAATATTTTACTAACATAAGATAATTTAAATGATTAGTTGGAGAAAGCATTATAAACAAACGTTGATCGCAATAGGCTTATTGCTATCGACAAGTGCTTCAATTTACGGGCAAGACGGCGATCCTAAAAACGGAGAGAAACTTTTCAAAGCGAATTGTACTGCATGCCACGCGCTGGACAAACAAGTTGTAGGGCCACCTCTTAAGGGTGTTGTAGAACGAGTAAAGACAGAGGGTGGTGTAGACAAAGATTGGCTTCACAAGTGGATCAAAGACAACAAAGCTCTGAGGGCTTCTGGGGATAAATACGCCAATGAGATTTTCGAAAAATTTAATAAGACTGAAATGCAGGTCTTTCCAAATCTTACAGATAAGGATATAGACGACATTTTAGCATACACAACTAATCCTCCGGCTCCGGAAGAGAAGAAACCGGCGGCAGGTACGGCTACAGCAACAGACGCTGCTGCAGCTCCAGCAAATAATACTACAACAAGTGTAGTTATTATTTCGCTTCTTGCTATTGCGGCTCTATTGGTTTGGATCTTAATTAAACTGAGACAATTGGTTAAATTAGGTCAATCAGAAGACTTAGCAGGGCTTAACGAAACAAGGGTTAAATCTTTCAGCGAAATTTATGAGAAGTACCACTACGTAGGTAAAGCAGCATTGGGTATCCTTGCCCTTCTGGCCGCTTACGGAGTTTGGAACTGGATCATGTGGATCGGTGTTTACAAGGGTTACAAGCCTGAACAGCCTATCTACTTCTCGCACAAAATCCACGCTGGAGAACAAAAAATTGATTGTCAGTTATGTCACTCAAGTGCCAAGTATGGTAAAGTATCTGAAATCCCATCGATGAACGTTTGTATGAACTGTCACAGAACGATTTCTGAGTACAACGCAGACCACTACATGGAGCCAGGAAAAGATAAAGCATTCTACGACGGTGAAATCCAGAAAATCTATGCCGCTACAGGATGGGATCCTGCAAAACAGGTGTATACTGGAAAAACTCAGCCGGTTGAATGGACCAGAATCCACAACATGCCAGACTTCGTGTACTTCAATCACTCTCAGCACGTAGTAGCAGGTGAACAAGCGATCATTAATTCTTTCAACAAAAAGAATCCAAATAACAAAATAGATGTTGTATGTAAAGCTTGCCACGGAAAAATTGATACAATGAATGTTGTTCAAATGGCTAACGACTTCACCATGGGATGGTGTATCGAGTGTCACAGAACGACTGAGGTTGATATGAACAACGGTTATAATAAAGAATACTTCAAGAATCTACATGACAAGTTGAAAAAACAATATCCTCAGGATGGCGGTAAGATCACTGTAGATGCAATTGGAGGTCTTGAGTGTGGTAAATGTCATTATTAATAACTAAAAAATTAGAAGTATAAATGGCTTCAAACAAAATACAATTTAGAAGTATTCATGAACTTAAAGACCCGGCTTTAAACAATAAGCTGGCTCAGAAAGAGTTTCAGGAAGAAATTCCGGTAGAAGATTTCCTTGGAGATGCTGAACAGAACGGATCCAGTACTTCAAGAAGAGATTTCTTAAAATTATTGGGATTCTCTACGGCAGCGGTAACATTGGCTGCCTGTGAAGCACCCGTAATCAAAACGATTCCTTATGTGGTAAAGCCACATGACATTATTCCAGGGGTTCCGAATTATTACGCTTCAACCTATTTTGACGGATTCGACTTCGCCAGTGTTTTAGTAAAGACCCGTGAAGGAAGACCGATCAAAATAGATCCAAACCCGGCAGCAGGTGATTTGGGAACAACCAATGCAAGAGCTCAGGCAAGTGTACTTTCTCTTTATGATAATGATAAAGTAAAACAGCCTAAACTTGACGGTAAAGACGAAACTTTCGATAAAGTAGACAGTTTTATCCTTAAAGGATTGGCAGATGCAACTGCAGCAGGTAAAAAGATTGTGCTTTTGTCTCACTCTTTCCCTTCCCCTACTTTCAAAAAGTTGTTTGCAGAATTCAAAGCTAAATATCCTACCGCTGAACTGGTAACTTATGATGCCTATCCTCACTCTGCAACTTTAGATGCAGCCCAGGAAGTATTCGGACAAAGAGCATTACCGGTTTATGACCTTAAAGGTTCAGAATTGGTCGTTTCTTTCCAGGCTGATTTCTTAGGAGATTACAACGGAGCAAGCTTAGAAACATCTTTTGCAGCAGCAAGAAAGCCAGGACCCAACATGTTGAGACACATTCAGGTGGAATCCAACATGTCATTGACCGGTGCTAACGCTGACTCAAGATACAGATTAAAGCCAAGTGCAGTAAACAAAACTTTGGTTGAAGTTTACAACGCAATCGTAGGTGGTGGTACCTCAGACAAGACGGCTACCGAAATTGCAAACGAACTTAAAGTGAAAGGCAGCAAAGCTGTTGTTTTAGCTGACGGTTCTAAAGGAGCACAGGTTTTAGCCCACTTAATCAACCAAAAATTAGGTTCAGTTGCTTTCACAGGTAAAGCAAACTTCCTGAAAGAATTTGACAAAGCAAGATACCAGGAATTCCTTGGATGGGTAAATGCGGGTCAGGTTGGTGTATTGATCGCTAACAACGTAGACCCTATCTACTCTCATCCAAAAGGAGAAGATTTCAAAAAATCTTTAGCTAAAGTTGCTTGTGTAGTAGCAGTAGCTGACAAGAAAAATGAAATGTACAAAGCAGCGAAAGCTGTAATTCCGGTAGCGAACTGGTTAGAATCTTGGGGAGATATTGAACCTCAGACTGGAGTATATACTTTAATGCAGCCTACGATCCAGAAGATCTACAAATCAAGACAGATTGAAGAATCCCTATTGGTTTGGAAAAATGGAAAAAACAATGCTGCCAACAATTACTATGACTATCTGAAAGGAAGCGCTGCTTCAATCTTAGGAGCTACTTCTTTCAACAAAGCTTTATATAACGGTATCACGACTTCAAATAATGCTACTGCATTATCTTATTCCGGAGGAAATGCTGCTCAGGCTATTGCTGAATTAGGAAACTTCAAAGCTTCTGAATTAGAATTAGTATTGTACACCAAGCCTTCAATGGGTGACGGTACTCAGGCCAACAACCCTTGGCTTCAGGAATTACCGGATCCTATCACCAGAATGTCTTGGGATAACTACTTGACAATTTCTCCTAAAGACGCAGAGAAGTTTGCGATTGACAACGATCTTAATGCAAGAATGCAGCTGGACGGTTCTATCGTAAACCTTACGGTCAACGGAGTAACAATAAAAGATGTTCCTGTATTCATTCAACCGGGACAAGCAGAAGGATCTGTAGGTCTGGCGCTTGGATATGGTAAAAAGGATTCCGGAGCTACTGCTGATACAGGAGTAAACGCCTATCCATTATTTGACGGTTCTAACCTGATTGTTTCAGGAGTGAAAATCGAAAAAACTGGAGAAGACCACGAATTTGCAGGGATCCAGCTTCAGAATACATTAATGGGACGTTATGAAATTGCTAAGGAAGTTCCTTTAGCAGAATTCATGAACGTAGCTTTCGATGACGAACATAAAGGATGGAACAAGCCTTTGGAATATCATACGATCAGTGGAGCTCTTCCTGCAAGAAAGATAGACCTTTGGGATGCTTTCGATGATACAGACGGACCTCACTTCAATTTATCAATCGACTTGAACTCTTGTACTGGTTGTGGAGCATGTATCATTGCTTGTCAGGCAGAAAACAACGTTCCTGTAGTAGGTAAAGAAGAAATCAGAATGTCAAGAGATATGTATTGGTTAAGAATTGACCGTTACTACTCATCAAGACAGAAAGTAGAAGTATACGAAGGATTGAAAGAAGGAATGGCAGTACCGGAATTGTACGGTACAGCATTCGGAGACGGAGGTGCATTAAACCACCCTGCAGACAATCCAGATGTGATCTTCCAGCCGGTAATGTGTCAGCACTGTAACCACGCTCCTTGTGAAACTGTATGTCCGGTAGCGGCTACTTCACACGGTAAGCAAGGTCAGAATCACATGGCTTACAACAGATGTATCGGTACCAGATATTGTGCAAACAACTGTCCGTACAAAGTAAGACGTTTCAACTGGTTTACTTATAACTTAAATGATAAATTTGATTTCAATCAAAATAACGATTTAGGAAGAATGGTACTTAACCCTGATGTTGTTGTAAGAACAAGAGGGGTAATGGAGAAATGTTCATTGTGTATCCAAAAGACTCAGGCAACCATCTTAAATGCTAAGAAGGAAAACAGAAAAGTAACCGACAATGAATTTAAGGATTCTGTTGCTTGTGCTGGCGCTTGTTCTACCGGAGCAATGACGTTCGGAGATATGAATGACAAAGATTCTGAAGTTAGACAATTGTACTCTAGCAACAGAAGATATTATTTACTTGAAGAGATCGGCACAAAACCAAACGTGTTCTATCACACTAAAGTAAGAAACAGAGTAGAAAAATAAAGTTTAAATAATAAATAGGTAAAAAATGTCAGGACATTACGAAGCTCCGATAAGGGAACCTCTAATTATTGGTCACAAAACTTATCACGATATTACAGAAGATATCGCACGACCTATCGAAGAAAGAGCAGGTAAACTATGGTGGATTTCACTATATGCAGCCTTAGTTCTTTTCATCTACGGATTCGGGTGTATCGCTTATACTATCGGGACAGGTATTGGAGCATGGGGGCTTAACAGAACTATTAACTGGGGTTGGGATATTACCAACTTCGTATGGTGGGTAGGTATCGGTCACGCCGGGACCCTAATCTCCGCAGTATTATTATTATTTAGACAGCGTTGGAGAATGTCTGTAAACAGATCTGCAGAGGCGATGACGATCTTTGCGGTGGTACAGGCAGCGATCTTCCCTGTAATCCACATGGGTAGAGTTTGGGTAGGTTACTGGGTATTCCCATTACCAAACCAATTCGGTTCTCTTTGGGGGAACTTTAACTCTCCTCTACTTTGGGACGTATTCGCGATCTCCACGTATTTCTCAGTATCAACTGTATTCTGGTTCATGGGACTAATCCCTGACTTTGCAATGATCAGAGATAGAGCTAAAACGCCTTGGACTAAGAAAATTTATACATTCCTGGCATTCGGATGGGGTGGTAAGGCAAAACACTGGCAGAGATTCGAAGAACTTTCTTTGGTTCTTGCAGGTTTAGCAACTCCACTTGTATTCTCGGTACACACCACGGTATCTTTTGACTTCGCAACGTCGGTTATTAAAGGATGGCACTCTACAATCTACCCTCCTTATTTCGTAGCCGGTGCGATCTTCTCAGGATTTGCGATGGTACAGACGCTATTGCTTATTGCCAGAAAAGTGTGTCACTTAGAAGAATATATTACAATGTATCATATTGAAATTATGAACATCGTAATCGTTCTTACTGGTGGTATGGTAACCGTAGCTTATGCTACTGAATATTTTATCGGATGGTATTCCGGATCAAGATTCGAAGACTTTACTTACCTTTCTCCGGGTGCTGCAGTAGGACCTTACTGGTGGGCATTCTGGGCACTAATCACGTGTAACTTAATTGTTCCGGCATTATTCTGGTTCAAGAGAGTAAGAACAAACATTATTGCAACATTTATCATTGCATTGATTATCAACATCGGTATGTGGTTTGAGCGTTTTGATATCATCGTTATCAACCTTTCAAGAGATTACTTACCAGGATCTTGGACTATGTTTAAGCCAACGATCATTGATGTGGGTGTATACTTAGGAACAATCGGATTCTTCTCTGTATTATTCTTACTATACGCAAGAACGTTCCCTGTAATTGCACAGGCTGAATTAAAATCGATTCTGAAAATTTCAGGTGAAACTTATAAAGCAAAAGAAGGAGATGAGCACCACTAAAATTGTATACGGACTTTATGCTGATGACGACGATTTAATGAACGGCGTTAAAGCATTCAACGATAAAGGAATTGCGATCAACGAAGTGTATACTCCGTTTCCGGTTCACGGACTTGACAAAGCTCTAGGATTAAAGAAAACCAGAATTTCTGATGCTGCATTCTTCTATGCTCTTTATGGAGTTACCATCGGTGCTACTGTAACCTGGTATGTGATGAATCATGACTGGCCTCAAAATATTGGTGGTAAACCTGCTTTTGACTGGGCGCACAACATGCCTGCATTCGTAGTTCCAATGTTCGAATTAATGGTTTTCTGTGCCGCTCACATGATGTCTTTAACTTTCTTAGTTAGAAACAAAATGTATCCGGGAGCTCCGGCTCAGAATCCAGATCCAAGAACTACCGATGATAAATTCATGATGGAATTTGTAACTGAAGACGTAGAGTCTGTAAAACAGTTGCTTATTGAAACTGGAGTTGAAGAAATAACTGTTAAAGACGCTTAAAATGAAAAAGAATGTATTAAAAATTACAGCAATTTTAGGTTTAACAACGGTTTTACTTAATTCTTGCGGACCAAAAGAAAATACACCACTTGTATACTTTCCGGATATGTACTTTCCGGTAGCTTACGATCCATTGATGAAAGCTCAGGATGCTTATTCAGATCATGAAAATGAAATCCCAGCTTTCGTTAAAAATAGTTTTGCCACAGGTCTTGCTCCAGTAGAAGGATCAGTTGCTCAAAACAAAGACGGAGTTTTCGAAGAAAGCCTTCTTCCTAAGAATGTAGATGAGTATAACGCCGGTTATGAAGCTTCTAAAAAGATGACAGGATCTCCTCTTAATCCAGCTAATGCAGCTAAAGATATTGAAAGAGGAAAAATACTGTTTGATCATACTTGTGCGGCATGCCACGGAACTGGTGGTGATGGACAAGGTCCGATTGTACAAACCGGAGCTTTCTCTGGTGTACCAAACTATGCTGACAGAGAGCTTACTGTAGGATCTGTTCATTATGTATTAACTAACGGTAGAAATGCAATGGGATCTTATGCTGGTCAGCTTAATGCTGGTGACAGATGGAGAGTAGCAATGTATGTGATGAGTGCCTTCAAAAAAGGAGCAGCAGCACCTGCAGCAGCTACAACGGCTACAGCTACACCAGCTGCAGCGGCAACAGAGACTACTACCGAAACTAAAAAATAAGAAAAGAAATGTATAGTTTTTCACCAAAATTAAAATCAACTTCTCTAATACTTCTTGTTGTAGGTTTAGTTCTGTTTGGTATTGGTTTTTTCATGAATAATGGAATCAGTACAGAGAGAATTAAAGAAATGATGGAGGCAGTTCATTCTGCAGGCCACAATGCCCCTACACACTCCAGTGAAATGGTAGGACCTCAAGATGAAGCTTCTCATTTAGAGCATGCGACAATGCAGATTCATAATTCGCCTTTAGCATCAATACATTTCGTAGCTGTATTCTTCTTTGGACTTAGTTGTGCAGTATTATTTTTCTACTGTATTCAGCATGCAGCCCATGCAGGATGGCCAATCATTATTACAAGAGTAATGGAAGCTATTGCTTCTTATATTCCATACGGAGGTGCTATATTAGTTATATTAATGCTATTGAACATCTTCCACCAAGGTCACATCTTCCACTGGATGGATCCGGATTTGACAGACCCAACGTCTGCTCATTTTGACGTGATCTTATTCGAAAAGAAAAGATTCTTAAACATTCCTTTCTATGCAATAAGAACGTTTATCTATGTATTAGGTGCTTCATTCTTTGCCTGGAAACTTAAAGCTCAGTCTAAAAAAGTAGATGAGACTAAATCAAAAGTAGAGTATCAATTCCTTTACAGATGGGCAGTAGGATATATCGCATTCTTCGGATTTGCTTCTGCAGCCTGGGCTTGGGACTGGTTGATGTCTATTGACCCTCACTGGTATTCTACAATGTATATCTGGTATTCAATGGTAAGCTGTCTTTCAAGTGGAATCGCTATGATTATCCTTTTCAGTGTTTACCTAAAGAAAAATGGATTCTTACCTCAGTTCAATGATAATCACTTGCACGATTTAGGAGTATTCCTTTTTGCTACAAGTATGCTTTGGACATATACATGGTTTGCTCAGTTTATGCTTTACTGGTATGCGAACGTTCCGGAAGAGGTGAACTACTTCTTTGGAAGATTCCAGCACTATGGTATTACTTTCTTACCAATGTTGATTGTCAACTTCTTATTACCATTATTGGTATTAGTGAGCAGCAGCATCAAGAGAAACTATAAAGTAGTAACTGTAATGGCTGTAGTGGTTATTTTAGGACACATCCTAGACTACTTCAACATGGTAATGCCTGGAACGGTAGGTCCATACTGGAAAACTCCTGAAGTATTCATCTTAATATTAGGTGCACTTCTTTTTGTAGTTGGATTGTTCATGTTCACAGTACTGACAGCATTGTCTAAACTGAAACTGATCCCTACAGGTAACCCTTACCTTCACGAATCTGAAATTTATGAGTATCCTTTCTAAGGACTTGTAACATCAATACAATAAAAAAGACTGATTATAATGATCAGTCTTTTTTTGTGCAGAGAAGTTAACATGTAAACTTATCAGGCAACCATTTCAGATTAAGTGCGTCTTAATAATGAGATTGATCATTTATTTAAGCAACCAAAAATAAATACCATTATGAAAAGAAATTATCTGCTTCTTACACTTTTCGTTTTCTTATTCAGCTTCATTCAGGCGCAAACCATTACTTTTGTTTCTGAACAGACCAACAAACCTCTTCCTAAGGTTTCCGTGTTCGGAAAGGACGGAAGTATTCTCGCTTACTCTGATATCGATGGTAAAATTGATAAGCAGTCCATTGCTCCTTCACAGGAAAAATTTCAATTGGTGTATAATAACTTTCCTGTTGCTACCCTCTCCTATTCCGAATTAAATCAGGACGTGATTAAAATTAATGATCAGGTTAAAGAAATAGAAACAATCGTCATCAAAAACTCAAAACCCGCAAAATATATTGTCATCAAAGGAAACTTCAATGCCTATGTAACGGTCAACGGTAAACTGAACAGCTATGCGGACGGACTTGTCACCTATATTTTTGATAACAAAACTAAAAATCTAAAAAGCGCCAATGTTGAACAGTACAGAGTATTCAGATTGGTAGAGCCTAAAAACGAAAAAAAGGAAACTTCATCCTGGGATTACGGCAACTCTTTAAAAATCCCAAAACTTAAAAATGTTGGAAACCCGGAAGAATACAAAACAAAAAGAAATACCATCAAAGAATTGAAAGGAGACCGAAAAGATCAGATAGAAGTCACAGGTGCTGCTCTTCAGGAGAAAGAGTTTTCCCTATTCGGATTTAGATTCTTCGACATCAAAACCATTTTGAATATGTCTTTTGAAAAAGGATCACAGAAAAACCTCAGAGATTTCCTGGAATACAATGAGGTCGCTTTTGTAAAACTTAAACATAAAAGTGAACAGAATTACAATCAGATCATCCTCTATAATAATTTTTATCCTACAGAACTGGACTTCAGCAATAACAATGATATCGAATCCGTAAAATTTGACAAAGAAAAGAGCAATTACAAGACCCAATACTGGCAGGATACCTCATTTCCCAACATGCAAACCATCTTCAGCTCATTCTTCAAAGATGATCTGAAAGAACAGGAAATGAAAAAATAAAC
The DNA here is from genome assembly GCF_003815695.1 of Chryseobacterium carnipullorum. Classification (NCBI taxonomy): domain Bacteria; kingdom Pseudomonadati; phylum Bacteroidota; class Flavobacteriia; order Flavobacteriales; family Weeksellaceae; genus Chryseobacterium; species Chryseobacterium carnipullorum. The sequence goes on from NZ_CP033920.1 coordinate 1,175,727, forward strand.
CGCCAACACAAATAGAATACTATTTAACAAATGACGGCATAAAAAAGACTGACTTAATTTCCTGAGCAGTCTTTTTTCATGAAAAAATGATTTGAAATAACTGGCAATCATCTGGACAATTATTCATAATCAACTGAAACGCAGAATCGATGCTATAATTGAACTCTTATAAAATCCAACTTTAAATGGTTTCCACATGAAATCCATTCACTATGTAAATCTTTAAGAATACCTGCATTAAAACGTCATAAAACACAAAACAAAAATAAAAACCAGCTATTATTAAAGGTTTTACTAAATTTGCAATAAACAAAATAAAATGAAAAAGTTTTCTTTTCTACTAGTTCTCAGTCTGTTGCTTTTTACAGCATGCAGGAAGGACCATGTAGATGCTACGAATACTAAAACGCTTCAGTCAAGTATCAACGACATGACTTCAAGCCTTTCAACCATTAAACAGATCAAATTCAGCGAAGCTCTTTATATCCTGAAGACTTTTGGTGTGGAAGCAGAAGGTGATGTAGAAGAACTTAAAGCCCTTGGAAAACTGATCGACGGAAAAAAAGTTCCGGAGATCCTTACCATGGCTGATGAAGTCGCACAAAAAAACGGAATCGAATGGGCAAGCACCTCTCCTCCTTCTCTTGGAGAAATGAACATCTTCGGAGACGATAAAGCCAAAGAGACTGATGCGAATGATGTAAAAGCAAGTTCACTGAGTATTATCACCAGACCTACTGGCGATGACGGAACGGGTGCACCTACCGCTATCCAAATTGTTCCAAGACTTGTAGACGCAGCAGGAAATCCTGTTTCATTTACCGGTGCAGGTTTAGAGGCGACTTTAGAAGTATTCAGCAATGGGGTGAAACTTTCTACCGCTAAAAACCTGATGCAGGACAACAACTTTAAAGGATTTAATTTAAAATTCTCTTCTATTCCCGCAGCTAAAGTAGTAGACAGCAAAATCGATATTACTGTTTCAGTAAAAACAACTGCAAAGACTTTCAAAATGTCTAAAATCGGACTTGATGTCAATCCATCAGCTCTGAAAGTTCCTGCGGTACCAAAAACTGATTCAACAGCTGTAACACAAGACCCCAATGCGGTAATTGACCCAAGTAATCCAACTCCTGCACCCACTACATCTACAGATCCCACTGCACCGGCAACGACGCCAACGGCTCCTAAACAGCCGACAGCGGATCCTAAAAATACAGTAAGTAAGTTCTTAAACAACGTAAGTTCTCAGAATCTTAAGGCTGCCTACGATACGTCAAGCAACCCAAGCTGGGGAAGCTATGAATCTTTCTCCAATCCTACTTCAGGATTTGGATCCGTAAAAAACGTAAGCGTAAAGAACATTACAACCAATGCAACCAATCCAGGCGCTGCCAGCGTCAACGCAACCTATGATGTAACAGATAAGAACGGAAAAACCACTTCGTTGAAGGCAACATTCGGACTTAAAAATGTAAATGGAGACTGGAAAATTTCCAGCTATAAAATAAACCCATAATGGCTTCAAAAGAACTGATTAAACGACTGGAAGAAACCATTGAAAATTTCCCTGATTTTCCTATTCCGGGAATCCAATTCAAGGATATTTCCCCAATTTTTTTAGATCCAAAGCTCTATGAGGAGGTCATCACAGACCTGGCTGCTTTCAGTAAAGGAAAAGTAGATGCCGTATGCGGAATAGAAAGCCGCGGTTATCTTTTCGGAATTGCCATTGCAGTCGCTCTGGAAGTCCCCTTTATTTTAATCAGAAAAGCAGGAAAGCTTCCTCCACCCATTATTTCAGAAAAATATGATCTGGAATATGGAAGTGCCATCATTGAGACCCGTGAAGGACAGATCAAAAAAGGACAGAGAATTCTCATCCATGATGACCTTCTGGCCACCGGCGGAACAACGGAAGCAGCCGCAAAACTTGTAGAAAAGCAAGGCGCAACCGTTTCCCAGTTTAGTTTCCTGATTGGTCTAAAAGACCTTAATGGCGATGAAAAGCTGAAAAAATTCGGGGCAGAAATTTATAACCTCCTTGAATATTAAACTTTTACTCGAAAAGATCAGAATATTTAAAACAGTAAAAATATTGATGGTAGAGATGTCACACTGGCGACACTCCCGGCGTTTTTAACATTAACATTTTACAATTGATAACATTTTCACAATAATACTTCAAAGTATTTTGTAAATCATTCAGAAACAATTAAATTTGCATTTCAATTTTTAAGAATTTATGGCAAAATTGGGTAAGAATGCTCCAAATGAGCAAGAAGGTAAAGAAACAGTTGAGTTCTTTAAAGACCTTGACAGAGAGGCTTTAAACACGGAAAGATTCATTGAAAAATATTCTAAGCAATTAGGTATTGTTTTCGGTGTATTGGTTTTAGGTGTTTTAGGATTCTTCGCTTACAAACAGTTTGTAGTGGCTCCTCAAAACGTTGAAGCGGTAAAAAGCTTCCTTGCTGCTCAAAAGAAACAGACTGAAGGCAAAGATAAAGAAGCTTTAGGTGGAAAATCTGCTGCAAATCCAGGTTTTCTAGGAACATATAACGAATATTCAGGAACGAATGTGGGTAAACTTTCTGCTTACAATGCAGGTTTATTAAAATTCAAAGAAGGAAAATTCCAGGAAGCTTACGACCTTCTGGATAACTTTTCATCAGACAACAAAACATTGATGGCATTGAAATTCGGTGCTATGGCAGATGCAAAGTCAGGACTTAACAAAAATGACGAGGCTCTATCTTTATTAGACAAAGCATCAACGGCTTCTGATGATCCTTATACGACTTACTATTTCACAAGAAAAGCAGGTATCGTAGCATTAGGATTAAAGAAAAATGTAGAAGCTAAGAAATACTTCTCTGCTATTGATGAGAAATATCAGGACTACGATAACGGAATGTCTGATTCTTATATTGAAATGACTAAATACTTTTAAAAAATGGCAACAGTTAATCTTTCCGATTACAAGCCACTTCATATAACAAATGCCGAAGATTTTTCTATCGGCATTGTTTTTTCTGAGTGGAATGATTTTGTAACTTACAATCTTCGTGATGCAGCCTTGGAAATTCTTGAAAAAGAAGGCGTAAAACCAGAAAACATCAGACTATTCCCGGTTCCGGGTGCATTTGAGCTGAACTATGCAAGTATGCAGCTTTGCAAAGAAAGAAAATACGATGCAGTCATTGCGATCGGATGTGTGATCCGCGGTGAGACTCCTCATTTTGATTTTGTATGCTCAGCAGTGGCACAGGGAATCAAAGACTGTAACATCTTAACAGACACCCCTACTATTTTCTGCGTACTGACAGATGATACCAAGGAACAATCCATTGCAAGAAGTGGCGGAGACTTAGGAAATAAAGGAGTAGAAGCAGCCGTAACCGCTTTAAGAATGATTGATTTTAAAAAGAATCTTTCAGAAAAAAAAGGAAATATCGGTTTCGGACACCTTTAATATTTAATACCCATTAACAGTATAGAGGACTATTTGATAATAGTCCTTTTTTTATTGAAATCAACTTCACAAGGTTATTTTCACACCTACGGGCTCATCAGATAGTAAGTTAATTCTATACCAATAACGCAAAAAAACGATAAGAAACGTCATGTTTTTATTTAAAAGTTGTAGACAAAAACTATCTTTGCGGGAATTAACCTATACTTAACGTACATGTTTCCAAGCAAAATAAAACCATTCTTATATTTAGGAATTTTCTATCTTATTATTTCATTGATCGTGCGGGTCGTATTCTTTTTTCACCCGATCACTACGGCCAGTTTTGGTTTTTTTGAAGTAATAAAAGTCCTGTCTATTGGCTTACTGAATGATATTTTTGTTGTACTTTAGCCAGTACCATTCTGGCGATTTACTTTTTATTTTTATCGAATTCAAAATATAAAAAGCCATACGGGTATATCATTTTTGGTGCATTGGTATTGTTTTTCCTTTACATTCTGCTGATTCCTAATAACATTTTCAATCAGTATGGGGGATCTATCTCAGAAGTAGCCTTAACTTTTGTAGGAATCAAGACTCTTTTCTTCGGACTGATGCTTTTTATTCCTTCAAAGCGAATCAGGATCAGAAATGTATTGTATTTCATTACGCTTTTGCTGTATGTTCTTCTGATCATCTTTAACTCGGTAAGTGAATATTTCTTTTATAATGAATTTGGAGTACGTTACAACTTCATTGCGGTAGATTATTTAATATACACCAACGAAGTCATTGGAAACATCATGGAAAGCTATCCTGTTATTCCGTTGTTTTCAGCAATCCTTATCATCACTTTAGCCGTTACCTGGTTTATTTATAAGAAAACGAAAGACGAGCTTCTAGAGCTTCCGAATTTTAAACAGAAAATGATTCTGGTAGGAACTTTTGTAGTGATGGCAGGCATCAGTATTTTCGGTATCTCTTCATTAATGCAGATCAGATCAGACAATGTTTTTGCTGACGAGATTGAAGACAACGGACTTCCCAAATTCTATTGGGCATTTACCCACAATGAGCTTGACTATTTCCAGTTTTATCCGCAGATCGGTCAGCAGGAAGCTGAAAAGAACTTCCTGAGCCAGTATGCTGAACCGTCATTAACACGAAATGTGGTTGCAGAACAGCCGGAGCTTAAGAAAAATGTGGTTCTGATCTCTATCGAAAGTTTATCCGCCGATTTTATGGAACATTACGGAGGGACTTTAAAGATCACCCCTTTCCTGGACAGTCTTGCAGACCGTTCAATGATGTTCACCAATCTGTATGCTACCGGAAACAGAACCGTAAGAGGCCTTGAAGCATTAACGCTTTGTATTCCTCCTACTGCCGGAGAAAGTGTGATCAAAAGAGATGACAACAAAAATAAATTCACGACAGGAAGCGTATTCAAGTCTAAAGGATATGATGTGAAATTTTTATACGGTGGTTACAGCTATTTCGATAATATGCAGGACTTTTTCGCTGGAAACGGTTACGGTATTGTAGACAGAAATAATTTTAAACCTGAAGAAATCACGTTTGCCAATGTTTGGGGTGTTGCCGATGAAGATATGGCTAAAAAAGCGATCCAGACGATGAACGCTGAAGCTAAATCCGGGAAGCCATTCTTCAACCATTGGATGACTGTTTCCAATCACAGACCTTTTACCTATCCTGACGGAAGAATTGATATTCCGGGAACAGCAAAATCACGTGACGGAGGGGTAAAATATACCGACTATTCACTCAAATTGTTCTTTGAAATGGCTAAAAAGCAGGACTGGTATAAAAATACTGTCTTTGTCATTATTGCCGATCACTGTGCATCCAGCGCAGGGAAAACAGAACTTCCTATGGATAAATACAGAATTCCGGCAATGATCTTCTCCGAAGGCTTTATTCAGCCTCAGAAGTTTGACAAACTGATGTCTCAAATCGATATCATGCCTACGGTATTCGGATTGTTGAATTTCAGTTATCAATCTAAATTCCTTGGTCAGGATGTCTTCAAAAAAGAATTCCAGCCCAAAGCATATATCGCAACGTATCAGGATCTTGGTTTGGTAAAAGACGGACGTCTAACGATCATTTCGCCGGTAAAAAAAATAAAACAGTACTCTTTACAGCTGGAATCCAGCAGCCTTGCTCCTGAATTCAAACTGTATTATGATGAAAAGCTTCTGAAAGATCCGGAACAGAAACTGTTCAACGATGCTGTTTCTGCCTATCAATCTACTTCATTCTGGCTTAAAGAAAAGAAACTTAACCGATAAGGTGAGGAACAAAACGGCTCTGGTTATTGGTGATCAGATGAACACTTTCTCTGATCCCAATGCCGGCAGGCTCCTGCCCGATGACCCAGCTGCCGATGACCGGATAATTTCCTTCAAAATCTGGGAGCTCAAATAACTGCTGATAAATAAAACCTTCTTTACCATATACTCCATCGTTTTCCTCAACCGGGATATTGCTTTTGTATAGGATCACATTGGCTCCTTCTCTGGAATACACAGGCTTTTTAGCAAAGTCTTTCAGGTGTTTAGGTTCAAAATAAGATTCTAACAAATACGGATGATTGGGATACAGCTCCCAAAGGATCGGCAAAATAGCTTTAGATGAAAGCAGAATTTTCCATGCAGGTTCAATCCATTGTGATCGGAAGCCGTTTTTTACGAGTTTTTCTCCAAAACCGTCTGCCAGTATCCATTCATAAGGATAAAGCTTGAAAATATATTCCATGACCGACTGGTCTCCAGCCACAAATTCAGAGATTTCCTCAGCCCAGCCAATATCCTGAACAGGAATAAACTCCGTATCAAAACCTGCCTGTGAAGCACAGTCACGCATATATTCCACATTCGTTACATCTTCAATATTCGTAAGAGATGCAAAATAAATGTGATGGGGATTCAGATAATTTTTGAGATGCTTCCAGTACTCTACCAGTTTCTCATGAATAGAATTAAACTGATCTTTATACGGAAACTGCTCCTGCAGCCAATACCACTGGATAACCGATGCTTCATATAAAGAAGTCGGGGTATCGGCATTGAATTCCAGTAGTTTTAAATTTTTACCATCAAACCCAAAATCAAATCTTCCGTAAATGGACGGATGATCTTCTTCCCAACTTGTAATAATATAATTCCGGAACCATTCAGGAATATTGAATTGGTGCCAAAGGTTTTTTTCAATAATATAGTCTACCGCTTCCAGGCACATCTGCCAAAGTTCGGCAGTAGCACTTTCGATGGTATTGATTTCCTCTGAAGTAAACTGATAATAATGACTTTCGTCCCAGTATAGGCCCTCCAGAGAATGGTAGCCAAACCCCAGATTTTCAAGCTTATGCTGCCAGTTTTTCCTGAATTGTGATTGAATTCTTTCCATAGTTTATGATGATGCACTGAAACCGCTTCTTCCCAACTGGCCTCTTACGACATTTCCTTTGTAATTATTTCTTCCGATATTGGATTTACTGCTGATGGCATCGCTGTAATAACCTGCCTTTTGATAAGATCCATAACTGTAAGCGCCATAGGGTCTGAATGCATGATACAGAAGTATTCCAGCCATAAAGCCATGGGTCCTTGTATAGGAAGCTGTTGTATCAGACCTCATGTAAACTTTCTTTTCTGCTTTATCTTTCGGCTTTTCCTGAGAACAGGCGGCCAGGATCCCTGTAACGAAAAGTAATTTTATAGAACTGGACTTTTTCATTATTGAACCGTTATAAAGAATTCGTAATCTTTCTTCGTTTTGGCAATATGGTCGTTGCCATCGCTGTCTTCTCCTCCGACAAGAGTATCCCCGAGACTCGGGATGGTGTCTTTTTTAATAATTTCTTTAAAAAGTTTCTTGTCCTTCCAGATTTTGTGTTTAGTAATGAGAATATCTGTATTATCAAGATGTTCAACAGAAAGTTCTGTTTCAATAGAACCCGTTTTATCTACACTGTTTACTTCATCTTCTTTCTCTTTTTTACAGGCTGTAAATGCCATTATCCCAACTGATAACAGGCAAAGTTTAATTTTTTTCACGAGGGCAGTAATTTTTCACAAAAGTAGTAATTTAGTAATGATATTATTTTAAATTTACAAGGCAAAAATTTATATTATGAAATGGACAGACGATAGAGGCGGGAACGTTGAGGACCGCCGTGGTTCTGGTGGCAGCGGAGGTATGGTTGTAGGTGGAGGGCTAGGAACTTTGATTATAGCAGCGATTATTTTCTTTTTAGGAGGTGATCCTTCCGGCATTCTGAACTCCGGCAGCGTACAATCTTCAGGAAACGGCCAAAAACGTGAACTTACAGCAGAAGAGAATAAAATTGGAGAAATGGTGGACATGATGGGTAAATGGAATATGATTACCTGGGACCAGATTTTTAAAGAAAACGGTATGAGATACACCGAGCCTGCAATTGTTCTTTTTGAAGATACAACAGAGTCTGGGTGCGGAATAGCTCAGTCTGCAATGGGACCTTTCTACTGCCCTGCCGACCAAAAGGTCTATATGGATATGAGCTTTTTCAATGAATTGCAGCAAAAGTTCGGAGCCAAGGTGACAGAATTTACCGTTGCCTATGTTTTAGCCCATGAAGTTGGACATCATGTACAAACTCTTCTCGGAACTACCCAAAAAGTAGATGCATTAAGAAGAAGCGGAAAATATTCTGAAGAAGAAATGAACAGAGTTTCTGTGGCCACTGAACTTCAGGCAGATTTTTATGCCGGGGTATGGGCAAAAAGAACGAATGACACAAAAGGTATTCTGGAGCCGGGCGATATACAATCTGCTATAGATGCAGCTCAGGCGGTAGGTGATGATAATATCCAAAAAAGATCTCAGGGCTACGTCAACCAGGAAAGTTTTACCCACGGCTCTTCAGCACAGCGTAAAGAATGGTTTATGAAAGGTTACAATACGGGAGACATTAAGCAGGGAGACACTTTCAACCAGCTTTTAAAATAATCCCTTTTTTATACAATTAAAGAACCCTGAAGAGAAATTCTTCAGGGTTAATTTTTTATTGCAATTCAATTGGGTTGCTGTTTCTTTTGGCTTCCTCTTTTACTCTTTCTTCTACTCTCTTTCTCATATCTGCAGGATTCTGGTTTCCTCCACCAGAAGCTCTGGGTGGTGCGGGAAAACCTCCACCGCCGCCCTGCATGAATGACATTGGATCTGTTTTATATTTTTCCTGCTGTTTCAGATAATCTGTCCTTTTTACTTTTAGCACATTTCCAAACTGGTTCAAAGCGGGAATTTCAGCAATTTTATAATTCTTCATCAGATCAAAAGAATATTCTCCTTTATCATCTTCCACTTTAACAATCAGTCCGGGAAGTCCTCCAAATTTATAGGGTCCATCCTGATAAGGTAGATCTGTGGTAAACCAAGCCGTCCATTTTCTTCCTGCAAAATCGGTGGTGGCTTTCTGAACTTTATATTCCTCTATTTTCATGGTTTCAGAAGACATTTTCCAGTTTAGAGGACGGTCTTCTTCGTACACATAAACATCTCTTCCTATTCTATCTTTGTAAGATATTTTCTGGGTTGATTTATCTTTCTCTACAGAATAATTGATATTGGACCTGAATGCTTCCATCTGTTCCCTGTTGATCGAAGCTCTGCCAGCGCCGCCCTGAAAAGCTTTCTGCAATGTAGAATCTCTTTTAAATCTGTTTTCAGAATAAAAAAGCGACTTCTCTGCTGAAATATCCAGATAGGCATTTTCAGTTTTAATCTCGGATTTATTTTCCGCATTAGGTTTCATGGTAACCTGATACACAAACCTGTTGTTCTGTGCAGAAATATGCTGCATAAACAGTGCAAAAGCAATGATGCCTATTTTTTTCATTTTGGATTTTTATTTTAATTCAATTGGATTTTGACTTATGTTGTTTTGAGGAGTAGCCGTACTAAAACCGGAATCCGGCATTCCTCTCCCACCGTCCATTCCATTTCCACCCATTCCACCGCCTCGCATTCCTCCTCCATGTCTTCCACCTCCCGGATTCATTCCTCCTTTTTCAGCCCCTGTTGGCAGTCTTTTTTTTCTACCTGCTTCAAGCTCTATGGCAGCCTGATCTCCTCTGAAACTCAATCTTGTGCTTTCTTTTGCATCAGGACTCGCCTGTTCCTCGTAAGAATTTTGAATTTTTATTTTTTTCACGAGATCAAATTTATAATCTCCTTTATCATCTTCCAGTTTTACGATCAATCCTGGAAGTCCATAAAATTTATACGGTCCATCGGAAATAGCAATATCTTTGGTAAACCATGCTGTCCAGACTCTACCGCCAAAACCGGCAACCGCTTTTTGGGCAGGATATCCGTTCTGATTTTCTTTCACCTCTGTAATTTCCCATTGTAAAGGTCTATCTTCCTGATAGTAAATTTGCTTCCCCATCACTTTATCATGATAGTAAACCTTTCGCCCTGAAATATTTTTAGTGATATAATATTCAAAAAAAGTGGGTTCAGGTTGCTTTTTCATGTCCGGTTTTACCAATTTCCGGTCTTCTTTTTTATGATTTTCTTTATCATCTGGCTTAAAAACAGTAAATAAAGAGTCCCTAATCAGTTTATTTTCGCTGATAAATAAAGATTTATCGCCTTTGATATCCAAAAAAGTTTTTTCACTCTTCAGGGTCACCAGATTAATTGAATCCGGATTCACCGAAGTTTCATAAATATATCTCGTGGTTTGCCCTTGCGCAACTATCGTTACAAACAGGGAGAAAAAGGCCAGTAATTTTATTTTCATTATTACTCTTTAATAATTATTCTTTGGATAAAAGATCACATTCAAAGTTAAATCAAAAACAGAATCATCCTATTTGCAAAAGAGAAATTATGTTATTTTTAACACCGGAATCTTTGCTTATGGGTAAAATCGTTAAAATAGACACCATCAATTTGAGATTGCGGAAATTAGTTCGTATTTTTGCATCATTAAATCATTCTAAATAAATACAATGATAAAAGTATCAGACCAAGCAAAGGCAAAAGCCATCCAACTTATGTCGGAAGATGGCTTCAACCCTGCTGAAGATTATATAAGAGTAGGGGTAAAAAGTGGAGGATGTTCTGGTTTAGAGTATGTTTTGGGATTTGACAATCAAAAGACAGACACAGATCAAGTTTTTGAAGACAATGGTGTGAAAATTATTGTTGAGAAAAAGTCTATCCTTTATTTAGCAGGAACAATCCTTGAATATTCAGGAGGATTAAACGGAAAGGGGTTTGTTTTCAACAATCCTAATGCATCCAGAACGTGTGGTTGTGGAGAGAGTTTTTCTTTATAATTAGAAGTTAGAACCCGAGGTTAGAAGTCAGCACATTGCCTATACTAACATCTTAAGAACTAACGTCTAAAATCTATTAAAATGAGTAAATATACTGAAGACGACCTAAGAGTTGATCTTGAAAATAAAAAATATGAATTCGGGTGGGAAACGAAGATCGATTATGAAGATTTCCCAATCGGATTAAACGAGGACATCGTTCGTGCTATTTCTGCAAAGAAAGAGGAGCCTGAATGGATGACGGAATGGCGACTGGAATCTTTCAGAATCTGGCTTAAAATGAAAGAACCTGAGTGGGCAAACATTAAATATGAAAAGCCAGATTTTCAAGCGATCCGTTATTACGCTGCACCAAAAGCAAGACCTGAACTGGACAGTCTTGATGAGGTAGATCCTGAACTATTGAAGACTTTTGCAAAATTAGGAATCAATATTGAGGAACAAAAAAGACTTTCAGGAGTTGCCGTAGACATTGTAATAGACTCTGTCTCTGTAAAAACCACTTTTCAGGATACCTTAATGGAAAAAGGAATTATTTTCTGTTCTATTTCGGAAGCTATCAAAAACCATCCTGATTTGGTAAGAAAATACCTTGGAAAAGTAGTTCCGAGAGGAGATAATTTTTATTCAGCATTAAATTCCGCAGTATTCTCTGACGGAAGTTTCTGCTATATTCCAAAAGGCGTAAGATGTCCGATGGAACTTTCTACGTACTTCCGTATCAACCAGGCAGGAACAGGTCAGTTTGAAAGAACACTTGTCATTGCTGACGAGGGAAGTTATGTATCTTACCTTGAAGGATGTACGGCCCCTTCAAGAGATGAAAACCAACTTCATGCAGCCGTTGTAGAGCTGATTGCCATGGATAGTGCTGAGATCAAATACTCAACCGTTCAGAACTGGTATCCCGGAAATGAAGAAGGAAAAGGAGGTGTTTTCAATTTTGTAACCAAAAGAGGATTGTGTGAAGCAAAAGCAAAAATTTCTTGGACCCAGGTTGAAACAGGTTCTGCTGTAACGTGGAAATATCCTTCTTGTATTTTAAAAGGTGACGGATCCATAGGTGAGTTCTACTCTATCGCGGTGACCAACAATCACCAGTATGCCGATACAGGAACGAAAATGATCCACATCGGAAAGAATACCAGATCAACGATTATTTCGAAAGGGATCTCCGCAGGAAAATCTCAAAACTCATACAGAGGTCTGGTAAAAGTAATGCCTTCTGCAAAGGGAGCAAGAAACTTTTCACAGTGTGACTCTTTATTGATGGGTAATGAGTGCGGTGCGCATACTTTCCCTTATATCGAAATCAAAGATCCTACTGCCCAGCTAGAACACGAAGCTACGACTTCAAAAATCGGGGAAGATCAGATCTTCTACTGTAACCAGAGAGGAATTAATACGGAAAAAGCAATTGCTTTGATCGTGAACGGTTTCAGTAAAGAAGTATTGAATAAACTTCCAATGGAATTTGCTATTGAAGCTCAAAAATTATTAGAGATCTCTCTGGAGGGATCTGTAGGATAATTGATAATGACGGTAATTTGAAAACCTGAAAATGAGAGTTGTGGAGAGCTTTTGATTGGCAGGAAAATTATCCGGAATTCATTTAAGAAAAGGGGTTTGTAAATCAAACCAGCAAAAATAAATCATATAACATCGAAAAAGGCGGCAGTCAATAATTTTAAAATTATCTGATGGCCAAATTATCATATTAAAACTATGTTAGAAATCAAAAACTTGCACGCCCAAATTGAAGACGGCGCAGAAATTTTAAAAGGTATTAATCTTGAAATAAAGCCGGGCGAAGTTCATGCTATCATGGGACCGAACGGAGCTGGAAAATCTACTCTTTCTTCTGTGATTGCAGGAAAAGAAGATTATGAAGTAACGGACGGAGAAATACTTTTTCAGGGAGAAAACATCAGCGAAGATGCTCCTGAAGAAAGAGCACACAAAGGGATTTTCCTTTCTTTCCAGTATCCTGTGGAAATTCCGGGAGTTTCTGTAACCAACTTTATTAAAGCTGCTTTAAACGAAACAAGAAAAGCAAACGGACTATCAGAAATGCCGGCAAAAGAAATGCTTGCGATGATCCGCGAAAAGTCTGAGCAATTGGGTATAAAAAAAGATTTTCTTTCAAGATCACTTAACGAAGGATTCTCCGGAGGTGAAAAGAAAAGAAACGAGATCTTCCAGATGATGATGCTTAATCCGAAACTGGCCATCCTGGATGAAACAGATTCAGGTCTTGATATTGATGCCTTAAGAATTGTTGCGGATGGTGTCAACCACTTTAAAAATGAAGGAAATGCAGTTCTTTTGATTACTCACTATCAAAGATTGCTTAACTACATTCAGCCTGATTTTGTTCACGTTCTTGCCAATGGAAAAATCATCAAAACCGGTGATAAATCTCTTGCTCTGGAACTTGAAGAAAAAGGGTACGACTGGCTTCTTAACTAAGAAGAAATTTTTCAGCCTGGATTTTATCAATCCTTTCTGAAGATGCGGAAAACCCGCAATACATAATATTATTTTTAAATATATAAAATAAGGTGTGATGGCCGAAATATCAGTAATGGCTTTATACGATCAGATTATTGACAATCACGGTGAATTTTTGGAGAGTCTTCATCACAGATTTCTGGATGGAGAGAGAAAATCTGCTCTTCAAAATTTCGAAAACTTAGGTTTTCCGACTAAGAAAGACGAAGAATATAAATATACCAACGTAAAAGAGATCACAGAGAAAAATTACAATTTTTTCCCTAAGGAAAGTCACAATATTACCAGAGAACAGCTGGATCAGCTGCATTTAGGTGAAGAAAATTTTGACTGGATCGTTTTTGTAAACGGTAAACTTCATAAAGAACTTTCAAAAGTTTCTATTGAGAACGTAGAATTTCTTTCGTTCAATTATGCATTGAATGACGGGAAACATAAAGAAGTATTTGATCAGTATTTTAATACGATTGCTTCTAAAGATACGGCTTTCACCAACCTAAACCTTGCGTACTGCAAATATGGTTTCTTTTTGAAAGTTCCTAAAAATGTAGTGATCGAAAAACCGATCCACATTTTTTATATTTCTCAAAATCAGGAAGAAAATACATTCTACAATACAAGAAACTTACTGATTGTAGAAGAGGGAGCCAAAGTAGAGGTTATCGAAAGTCACCACAATTTTGACAGTACTTATGTGCTGACTAATTCTGTGACAGAGATCTTTACCTATCCCAATGCAAAAGCTGACTGGCATAAACTTCAGAATGACAACAATACGTCATATCTTATTGACAGTACGTTTGCAAGACAGGAAAAAGACAGCTTAACGACGGTGAACACATTCACTTTCGGAGGAAAGCTGGTAAGAAACAATCTGGATTTCATTCATAACGGAAGCAATATTAATTCGTTTATGAACGGAATCACTATTATTGGAAAAGACCAGTTGGTGGATCACCATACAGCAGTTCACCACAATTTCCCGAACTGTGAAAGCTACCAGAACTATAAAGGTATTTTCGACGGAAATGCCCACGGCGTTTTCAATGGAAAAGTATTCGTAGATAAATTGGCTCAGAAAACAAATGCCTACCAGCAGAACAATAACGTTCTATTAAGCGAGGGGGCTTCCATTGATACCAAACCTCAGTTGGAGATCTTTGCAGATGACGTAAAATGTTCTCACGGATGTACTGTAGGTCAGCTGAATGAAGATGCGCTTTTCTATCTGAGAGCAAGAGGAATTTCCAAGAAAGAAGCTCAGGCATTGCTTTTATATGCTTTTGCCAATGATGCCATGCAGAACATTGACATTGAGCCGCTTAAAGAAAAAATTTCGAAACTTCTGGCTGAAAAGCTGAAAGTGGATTTAGAGTTTTAAGACTTATATAAATTGATACCAAAAAAAGCACTTCTAATTGAAGTGCTTTTTTACTGATCTCTGGTTCCGAATTATTTCTTCATCCAGGACTGATTATCTTTCCTATCAGAACGTTTCTTCCCATTGTCTATATTATAGGCGAATCCTACGCCTAACGTCTGTTTAAGCTGTGTTTTCTGAATCTGGTTGTGGTCATACAAAAGATCCAGTGTAATATTGGTTGAAATAAACTTATTGATCTTCATATTAAGGATTCCACTGTATCCAAGGACCAGTCTGTCAGGATGGTCAAGATAGTTTGAAAATACAGAAGCTGTATTGGTCAGATTGATATTCTCCATAATTTTGATCTTGTAAATGGCTGTTCCAAGAAAACCGAACTGAAAAAGAGAAGAATCACCATCGTTTTTAAGTCCGTACGTTCCTGCTGTCTGAAGATCTTCATCCAGAACAAAAGTCCATCTCGCATTGGCAGGGCGAAGCGTTAATGTAAAGTTGTCATTGGGACGGTAAGTAACACCGGCACCCATATTAAGGTATCCAGGAGCCATAAAATTAGAGATCTTTTTGGCATCAGGATTATTTCCATCTTCATACCCTCCTGCAAACTGTGTCTGAAGACCGATGCCTCCCGAAATATACCAGTTTTTGGCAAATTCCCTTCCATAATTGGTTGACAGATTGATTACATCCTGCGTTTTTCTGGTTCCTATACCTTTTGTATTGTTTTGCCCATAGCCCAGAATAATGATGTTTTCCCAAAGGTCTTTGCCTTTTTCATAAGTAAGGTTATAGTTAACCCCGGCAAGCCAGCCTACATTATTGGCTCCTCCTCCTACCCAGTTTGAAAAGGCAGCCTGGTTGAGCATTAATGTATTTTGTCCCTGGATAGACCATGCTTTTACAGTATCTGTTGTAGCAGCATCGGGTTTGACTTCCTGAGCTATTGTGCTTATTCCAAAAGATATGGAAGCGGCCAATAAAAGTTTTTTCATAAGTAAGGATTTTTCGTTACAAAAATATACATATAATTTTTGTTAAAAAAATAATCACCTCTCTTTGAAATATTAAAATCATTATTTAATGCATTAAAAATAGATAAGTTACTCTCAAAAAAAGCAATAAAAAGAGTAAAATGAACTTATGAAAACTTAAAATATTTTATCGTTAGGCAACTAAAAAAGCACCTCATACTGAAGTGCTTTTATATTGGAATTACAAACTGTAATCTATTTTTTTATCCACCATTGACTGTCTTTCCGGTCAGAACGCTTTACACCATTATTCAGTATATAGGCAAATCCTATCCCAAGGGTCTGCTTAAGCTGAGTTTTCTGGACCTGATTATGATCATAAAGAAGATCTAATGTTATATTGGATGAAATAAATTTATTGACTTTAAAATTCACAGCCGCTCCATACGCAAGAACGAGTCTTTCAGGATGATCCAGATAATTGGAAAAAACAGAGGCCGTATTGGTGATATGAACATTCTCCATCAATTTTACTTTATACAGCGCCGTTCCCAGAAAACCGAACTGTAACAAGGAAGTATCACCATCACTTTTCAATCCGTAGCTTCCTGCAAACTGAAGTTCTTTATCCAGAACAAAGGTCCATCTGGCGTTGGTAGGACGCAGAGTCACCGTCAGATTATCGTTGGGCCTGTACGTGATCCCCATCCCGAGGTTAAGATAACCAGGAGCCATAAAATTGGATGTTTTTTTTGCCGCAGGATTATTTCCATCTTCATATCCGGCAGCAAACTGTGACTGTAAACCAGCCCCTAGAGAGAAATACCAGCTTTGAGAAAATTTTCGCCCATAATTGGTAGAAATATTGATAACATCCTGTGTTTTCCTTACCCCAAGACCTTTCGTATCATTCTGCCCGTAATCTATTGCAATAATATTTTCCCAGAGGTCATTGTCTTTTTCATAGGTGATATTGTAATTCACTCCGGCAAGCCATCCTACATTGTTGGCTCCCCCGCCAGCCCAGTTTGAAAAGGCTGCCTGATTGATCATTAAACTGTTTTTTCCTAATACCGACCAGTATTTTACCGTATCCACGACTACTGAATCTTTTTTCAATTCTTCTTGTGCACTTGCATAAATCCCCATAGAAAAGGAAAGAATCAATAAAAACTTCTTCATTATTTTACATGATTTTCATTACAAAAATATTAATATAATTTTTTTTAAAGCAAATTCAGGGTTATAAAAACCTTTAAATAAGCAAAATTCATTTCAGACAACCAAAAACAAGCCAGTTTAATACATTCAATGTCAAAATATTAAGTTCTGTACTTTAAAATTGGAACCTTTTGTCTCAAAATAAAGGGTCCTGATCATTATACATCGACAAATTTTCCGAAATTGATCATTGGCTTTTGATTTGACGTACCCTCCACATGTTTAAAAATATAATTTCCAAAAGAGCTGTTTTAACTCCATTGCTGATGCTTTCTGCGATGTGGTCCGGCTACTTTCTGCAGATGCAGGGCTTTTTCCAAAGCTGTTTTGGGGCCATTATACCGCTATTACCGGAAGGCTTGCTGGGCATCATCACGGCTCCCCTTCTGCATGGAAATATTGATCATATTATAGGAAACTCTATTCCGGTAGCCGTTCTACTTTTTCTTCTCTATCAGTTCTATCCGCTCGTTGCCAATAAGGTCTTTATGATCGGCTGGTTGGCTACTGGACTTCTTGTATGGATGTTGCCTCCAATAGATATCCTTACAGGCGATTATATGTATACCTGCACCATTGGGGCCAGCGGAGTGGTGTACGTCCTTGCTTTCTTCCTTTTTTTCAGTGGCGTCTTCAAATGGAACATGAAGCTGCTTACGATATCTCTTCTTGTCGTTTTATACTATGGGAGTTTGATCTGGGGGATGTTTCCGGAGGAATTATTCTATAATCTTCAGGAACCGAGTAAAATTTCCTGGCAAGCCCATCTTTCCGGAGCTGTTGTGGGAAGCATTATTGCTTTTGCTTTTAAAAATGTCGGGGAAAAAAAGAAAAAATACATCTGGGAATTTCCCAATTATTATAGTGAAAAGGACGATAAACTGTGGCAGGAATACAAGGAAAATCATCCTGATGACTTCCTGGAGCTTCCCTATAAGAAAAGAGATGACATTTGGGATCACTTGGACGAATTAAGAAGAAAGTAAAAAAAATTTAAGTTCAGAGAGAAAGGAAGGTTCAAAGTTGCCAGTCCATTTTTAATCTCTGAATTTTATAAAGAAGTAATACAAAAAAAAACAAACCTCTGACTATTAATTGGAGAATCAATTATCTCCTATGTAAGCTTAAGGTTTCCTGACAATATTCAACTCAGGTTATTTTATTACATTTGAACAAAAAACACACATGATCTCCGAAGAACATCTTTATGCCATCGCTTTGCGCGAATGCAGCCTGATTGGCGACATTAATTTTCATAAGCTAATAAGAACCTTTGGAACTGCGGAGGAAGTCTGGAAAAGGGCAAAAAAAGAATATACTAAAACAGATGGTATCGGCAGAAAAACAGTTTCTGATATCGGAAATGAAGACTATTTGAAATTTGCCGAAAAAGAAATACAGTTCTGTGAAAAAAACAATATTAGGATTTTGCTTCGATACTTTAATGAGCTCCCTCATCTGCTCAACGAATGTGATGACTCCCCTGCAATTCTCTATCAAAAAGGAAATTTTGACGATTCATTACAAAAAATCAGCATTGTAGGAACCCGAAATATGACTTCCTATGGCCAACAGTTTATCTGGGATTTCTTAGAAGCTGCTTCATCCTCCAAATGCATATCAGTGAGCGGATTAGCTCTTGGCGTAGATAAGGAGGTTCATGAACAATCTATTCACTATAAAATACCGACCGTCGCCGTGCTGGCTCATGGTTTCCATATGCTGTATCCTTCCAAAAATAAAAAGCTCTCCGAAAAGATTCTGGAAGAAGGCGGCGCTCTGTTCACCGAATTCAATTCATCCAGAAAGCCCGACCGCGAAAATTTCATTCAAAGAAACAGAATTATAGCTGGAATGTCTCCCTCAACCATCGTTGTTGAGACCGGATTTGGAGGTGGATCTGTAAGCACGGCAGCTTTTGCCAATGATTATAACCGCGAAGTTTTTGCATTGCCGGGTAAGATCACAGATCCTTACAGTCAGGGGTGTAATCAATTGATTTTTCAGAATAAAGCAGCAGCTATTTCTACTGTAAAAGATCTTGTGGATTCATTGGGATTCAATCATTCAAAAGAGAAAGTAGCCGAGTTGTTCCCTTACAGTGAAATAAGTATACAACTTACTGAAAATCAAGAATCCATTTATCAGTCGATCAAAGCCAATCCTCAGGTGTCTCTGGATGATCTGGCGCAGATGGTTTCAGTGCCTTCTTATAAAATTCTTCCTGTAATCTTGGAATTAGAGCTTTTGGGGAAAGTAAAATCATTTTCCGGGAGGCAATTTAGTGCAATTTGATAATTAACGATTTCTTAATATTGCATTATTTGAGACGTAACTTTTAATTTTCAACAAAATTTGACTACTAATTATCAATTTAATAATATTTCGGGACATTATTATTTAATTTTCAGCAATGTTGAAATACAGTATTGTGAATCTTGAAAAAAAAATTAAATTTGTTGACAATAATATTCAACCCTAATATATGGAACAATATAATATTGACCAGAAAATCCAGGAGTTTATTGCCAAGATTGAAGCAAAAAATCCTAATGAACCAGAATTTTTACAAGCCGTAAAAGAAGTAGCTGTGACTGTAATTCCGTTTATTATGACCAAAAAGGAATATACAGGAATGAAGCTTCTAGAGAGAATGGCTGAACCTGAAAGAGTTATAATTTTCAGAGTTCCATGGGTTGATGACAAAGGAGAGATCCAGGTAAACAGAGGATTCAGAATCCAGATGAACTCTGCGATCGGACCATACAAAGGAGGAATTCGTTTCCACCCTACTGTAAACCTTTCAGTTCTTAAGTTCCTTGCTTTCGAGCAGGTATTTAAAAACTCATTGACTACTCTTCCAATGGGCGGAGGTAAAGGAGGTTCAGATTTCGATCCACAAGGAAAATCTGATATGGAAGTAATGCGTTTCTGCCAGGCTTTCATGACTGAATTATGCAAGCATATCGGTCCTGAAACAGACGTACCTGCAGGAGACATTGGTGTAGGCGCTAGAGAGATCGGATATCTTTTCGGACAATACAAAAAAGTAAGAAACGAATTTACAGGAGTACTTACAGGAAAAGGTCTTGCCTACGGAGGTTCACTTATCCGTCCTGAAGCTACAGGATACGGTGTGGTATACTTCGCAGAGCAGATGCTTAAGACGATCAATGAAACTTTCAAAGATAAAATTGTAAGTGTTTCAGGTTTCGGAAATGTAGCCTGGGGCGTGATCAAGAAAGCGACTGAGCTTGGCGCTAAAGTAGTAACGATTTCTGGTCCTGACGGATACATCTATGATAAAGATGGTATCAGCGGAGAAAAAATCGATTATTTATTAGAACTGAGATCTTCCGGAAACAACAGAGCCGAAGACTATGCGAAAAAATATCCTTCTGCTGAGTTCCATGCCGGAAAACGTCCTTGGGAAGTTAAATGTGATGTTGCATTCCCTTCTGCTACACAAAACGAACTTGATCTTGAAGATGCTAAAGTTTTGGTAGAAAACGGATGTGTTTGCGTTACTGAAGCAGCCAATATGCCATCTACTTTAGATGCCATCAATTATTTCCTGGATAATAAAATATTATTCTCGCCTGGTAAAGCTTCCAATGCCGGAGGTGTAGCTACTTCAGGTCTTGAGATGACGCAGAACTCTATCCGTCTTAACTGGACTTCTGAAGAAGTTGACGCAAGATTGAAAGAGATCATGATCGGAATTCACAAGGCTTGCAGAGATTATGGTAAAGATGAAAACGGATACGTAAACTACGTGAAAGGTGCAAACATTGCCGGCTTCGTGAAAGTAGCAGAAGCAATGCTAGCTCAGGGTGTAGTATAAAAATAATAAAGGTTGGGAAAGTTCCCAGCCTTTTTTGATAAAGCCTGTTCCCGGGATAATGGGAAAAAAGTAAAAAGTGAAAGGAGAAAGCGCTGTCCCTGTACAGCGCTTTTTTTATTTTTAAAGAAGGAAAGATATATTCAAAAATATGGACGAGTATATTCATTTAAAGATTACAAAAAATCCTGAGACACTATGCCTCAGGACTCCCTTTCTACTTTGTTCAATATTTACTTCGGCGACTTTGATTTTTTCTTGGCTTTTCTTTCTTCTTTGGTGGCTTCTGAAGGTTTTGCAGCATCTGTCGTAGTTTCAGCATTCACCGTTACTGTAGCATCAGCTGTAGTGGCAGGAGTTGCTGCACCGTCTACCGTGGCAGTTGCCGTTGTATTTTGTTTCTGAGCATCTGCAGAGCTGCCCGTTGGTGTATTCTGCTGTTGAGTTTGAGTGGTATCGGCTGGTTTTTGAGGTGTTGTCTGTGTTTGTGCCGATACTGCGATTACACCGACTAAAGCAAACGCTGCTGTTAAAACTAACTTTTTCATACTATTAATATTTAAATGGTTGTTTAAATTAAACGACGCAGTTTTTATTAAATTATATGTAATTGTCTTATTTAACGTACTTTATTATTATTTAAGAGATTTTACAAAGTGGTATTACTTTGAAATATTCTTCATCATTTTTTCCACGAATTCAAATGCGGCCGGACAGATAACAGTGTTTTTCAGCATAAGATCATTGATCTGATAGATCTTTTTACGGTCAGTATGCGGATACTCGCGACAGGCTTTCGGCCTTACTTCATAGATGGAGCAGGTATTGTCATTATTCAGAAAAAAGCAGGGAAGATTCTGGAGTACCTTATCATTATCTTCATCTACCCTCAAAAACTTTGACTCAAAATCAGCCTGCTTCATACGCAGGTGCTTGGAAATGCGTTCAATGTCTTTTTCTGTGTATAAAGGGCCGGTTGTTTTACAGCAATTGGCACACTGCAGACAATCTACTTCATCAAAAACTTCTTCATGGGTTTCCTGAACTATATAATCAAGGTTTTTGGGCGGCTTCTTTTTCAATCCGTCCAGAAATTTTTTATGTTCTTTCTGCTTCTGTAAAGCCTGTTTTTTATAGAGGTCTAAATTCATTTATTCATGATCTGCAGCCGTAGCCGGAAGATCCGTTTTTTGATATTCGTTAATTTTATCGAGATCCAAAATGGTTGTCTGATCATTATTATCAGGATAGTACATGGGAACAAATTTAGCTCCATAAACAATTTCTTTTGAGACATACGAAGATCGCTGTACCACCGTATTGGAAAAGACTTCATCAAAAGCACGGACCTGAACAATAATTTCAATATCTGTATTTTGAAAATCTTCTTCAGAAAAGCCATAAAATGGTGAGTCTTCTGTGATCTCATGCACCACCGTCCAGTTCAGTGCCAGCGTATTAATTTTGCTTAAGTGTGTCTTTAAGGAATAAAAATTACTTTTCGGAGCTCCACTTTCAATCACTTCAATCGCTGCAGAAACAATCACATCAGCATCCGTTAACGCATTATTTTTGAAAGGCGCAAGCCTGAACATTAGCGCCCTTGAATCTTTAAACGGCGCTATTACTGCAATATCCGAAAATCTTAGGTAAGCTCTGGGACGTGAAAATCTTCCGTAAAAAAGCCCGGTTGCAATGGCAAAGGTAAGCAACCCCAGAAAAGCTTCAAATGTCGCCACCAGGCTTGCTGTAAATCCTACCGGCGCAATTCTTCCATAACCCACCGTAGTAAAAGTTTGTGAGCTGAAGAAAAACACATCAATAAACTCATTGAGAGGATCACTTTTATCGATTCCGGTAAGGTGCTCTACTCCAATGAGGTAATAAATCAATGCGAATACGAGATTAATCAGAATATACGCGATCACCAGATAGGACAGAAAACGGAAAGTCGACAGGTTAAGCATCGTGTGATACCAGCTCAGCCTATTGAATACATTTACACCTCTTCGCTTGACATTCGGAAGTCCATCTTTGTTAATAAACCTTCCGGATGCATTGCTTCCGAAACCACTGTTTTCGGTATTTTTCTGACGGATCTTCTGTCTGAAGCCTCTTGCCATTTTTATATCATTTAATAATTGTCCGGATCACTAAAAAAACAAATTTGTCTTTAGCTAATCATCTTATTTATACTGCAAAGATAAAATATTGTTTTCATGAAATTTATCAAAAGCTTTTGATAAAGTGCACTACCACAACTTAAAAATAATCATAGATCTAAATTCGAATTATTCTGATTTAGGACCAAGTCTAAATTTTGATGATAGGAAACCCTTCAACAATAGGCTTATATATTGGAAAAGGAAACCTAAAAGGTCTCCTTTTCTCATATCAAAAATATTTTTTATCATATAAAATTTAATAACAAATTCCAGGTGAAATTATTGATTTTAAGGAAGATGATTCTATAAGGGAATACAATCTCCTTATCTGATTTGATTTATATATTTTCCAGAATTAAATTTCCAAAGAGTTTTTCTATTGACGGAGAGGGGGATTTCATTTTTCAGTTTAAAGCGGATTGTATAAATAACAGAGAAGGCAACCGTTAACAATCTGCAAATATTAGAACCCCATGACCCTATCACCGTATCATCAAAATTAAAGACCATCCAGATTAGGTTCATGAAAGAGTGAAGGATAACCGGAATCCAAAGATTGAAATCCCATTCTGTATAAAGCCAGGCATATAATATAGAAGCAAGGAAAGTAAGTGTAAAAATTTCAACAAGATCAATAACCTGTGTTCCTTGATAAAGATGCCCGAGTGCAAAAATAAATGAAGCAACAGCCACAGAAGGTAAAAATCCCAATCTGACAAACCTGAATAAGATTCCAAAAATAAATGCCCTGTAGATTGTCTCCTCAAATAATCCTGCCAAAAAACTTTTGGCAAAAAGATTAGCTGGATCTATCTGAGTATTCAGCTTACTGAAAAATATCCCGTATAATGCCATAGGAAGGATAAATAATAATGAAAGTCCTATGCCTTTAGTCAGTCCACGAGGAGTCAACCCTATCACCTGCAAAGTATTTCCGCCGGCTATGATCCGTATAGAAACCAATAATGGGATCACAGACAGAACGTAAACCAGAAAATAAGACAGCAAAGGAAAATGGATATATGCATCAAAAAACTTCATAACTACCTCGAAATGATACGATACCAAGAAATACAAAGCATATGAAAATATAGGGATAAGAAATAATTTAAAGCTGTTTTTCATATTTTACGTTTGAATAATAAAGATAAAAAATTATCACAATGATCAATACACCTCAAGAGCCTTTCTCAGTACATTATCATCATTACTTAAAAAGCTTTCAACATCTGTTTCCAATTCAAAATCCGGGGTAATTCCCTGTCTTTGAGTGGAGTTTCTGTCCAAAACAATTCTGTATAAAGGGATTTTCACCTCTATTTTGGTTTCCGGCAGAGTAACTGTGGGAAATGCCCCACCGTTATTACCGTTGTATCCTCCTGAAGGTCTGGTTCCGATAATTTTTACGTTTTCAAATTTTCTTTTTAAAATGGTCACACACATAGTGGATGATGAGGCGGTACCTTCATCAGTAAGAATTTTTATTGATTTTATATTATTATTCTTTAAAGATCTGTACCGGTAACGGTACGCCCTTGTATCTGAATTTATTTTTTTAGATGAAAAAATATTTTCAAAAGTGTACTTTACTTTAGACAAACCGAAGTATAGCTTTCCTTTTGTATTCAAATGTCTGAACAGGTCGTTTTTTCTGTAATCAATATCATATCCAAAAGGCTCTGATACCAGATTCTGGCACAGAAACATCGCAGATCTCATGCTACCACCTAAATTCCCTCTTAAATCAATAATCAGATTTTCCGTATTGTTGTCCTTAAAAAACCTGAACACCTTTTTGAAGAATCTCTTTGATGGACCATCGAAACCTGAAATCTTAAGTATTCCTGTATTTCCGGCCATCTGCAAACTGTTAGTGCCCATAGATACCGCAGAATACGTTTTCTTTTTCTCCGGTGAGGTGGTATCAATTCTTTCCGGAACCGGAACTTTATAAAGATCAAAAGTTCCTGTTCCAGTCAGAACGGTCACGGCATCACTTTTTGCAAAGTATTCTGCCAGAAGAACGGAAAAATTCCTAATAAAAAAATATTCTCCAAAACCGCTTCCTCCTCCATCACTTCCCACCATTTGATTGAGATTACTAAAAATTTTTTCGATGGGAATATTGTTAATGCTAATAATTCTGCTGCCTATCCACTTTTTGTCATTTGCCATGGTGATGAAAAAACCATTATTTATCATTATCTCCAAAGGAACTTTATGTTCAGGGGTAAACCTTGGTTTTGTAACTCCTGTATGAATACAGCCCAGCTTATAAAATATTTTTCCAAGAATAATTCTATACTGAAAAAATGATATTGAATCTGTCTGAATTTCTTCCCTGCCTGCAGAAATGACCTCTGAAATTTCTGAACTGTCCAGATAGTCGCTGTATAAAGGATGCCCCTTTATAACAGTTTCAAAATAGTTCAGATCATTCAGAACATCTTTCTTTGAATAGTTTTGTGCTGGAATCATTTGCATAACAAAGGTTAAAAAGCAAAATAAAACGGTATTCCTTACAGAAAATTTCAGTCTTTCTGCACCTCTATTACTCATTTTTACAGGTGCAGCTTTGAATGATCTTATTGGCTACTACAGAGCCTCCCCATGTAGGATAGATATTGCTAAGCCTTTTTACTTCCCCCAGATCTTCGGCAAAGTATTTATTGGCAAGGAAAAGCTCTTTACACAGATCCGGATATTTAGATTTAAGAAACTGTGCCATTCCTTCTTTGAATAAAGTGTTCAGGAATAGTGCTCTGGGATTGTTGTTGATTTTTATAGCCTTTTCAAATGCGTTGTTCACTTCTCCGGAATACTGCGGTCCGTTTTTCATAGGATCCATGCTTACAGCCGATAAAAACAGAAAGCCCTTTAATGCATAGGCCTCGCTTTTCTCTTTATTATCCTTACTCATATCGATCAGTTGACTGATGTTCTGGGAACAAAAACTGAAAATACTGTTTTTTTCCTCTTCACTTTTACTATCTCTCAGAATCAATAATTTAAAGTAAATAAGGTAATACTTAGCACCCCAGTCATTCTTGTATTTACTGCTGAGCCTCTCCATCATCTGCGATTCTTTACGGAGAGATTCTACAGAATATTCTTTTTCCAGATTTTCAAGAGATTTCAAAACGACTTCCTGGGTTTCTTTTTCAATGGATGAATTTTGAGCATGTACAGCGATACCTGCAAAAATTAAAACCAGTATAAGATAAATTCGTACTTTCATTATTTTAGATTTATTGTTATTGAATTGTTGGTTTTCACAGTAAATGAGGCTTCTTCAAATTTCGGAGGACCGAATGACCCTCTTGCATTTTGAGAAAATCCGTAAGGTTCAAGGGGTATTCCAAGAAAATTTTTATCCAGTTTGGCATTAGTATTTTCGTCCAGGTAAGCAGACACTGAAATCGATTTACCCACTCCCATATTTTTTATTACAAAGTGTTTTTTGCTTCCGCTGTAGCTGGTACTGAATCGGGCAACCGCAGTCTGAAGAAACTTTTCTGAATTATCATACACAGCAATATACAATGTCCCTGTTTTAGACTCAGAAGTGGTAAAAGAAATAGATACATTTTTCTTCTGCTGGGAATTACAAAAGTTAAAAATTAAAATACATAAAAAAATGAGATGTTTCATATTCTTGTTTTTTTGATATTATACTGATCGATGACCAGGCTGTTGTTATAAATCTTTTACTTTATCTTTTGTTGATCTGGAACCTCCGATGGTGTAAAACACACCCAGGAAATAAAACCTGTCGGATACTGGCAAAATCATCTGTTCCTGGCGCATTCCGTTGCTGTCTAAATCGCCATAGTTATACCCCGCTATATTTTTGAAATTAAAAATATTGGAAACTGATCCATGGATATAAAATTTGTTTGAAAACAGGTAGGTAAGATTCAAGTTTACAGAATTATAAGGTTTTATTCTAGAGTTTTGAAATCCGTCTTTACTATTCGGATTGGTATAAGGTTCTCCACTGGAAAACAAATAGGATAATCCTACCATACTGTTGACCGCATCCAGCCAAAACTGGGTATTAACAGTGAAGTTATGCTTGGAATAAAAAGGCGGTGTGGCCAGTGAAGGATAATTCTGATAATCTCTTTTGGAGTTCAGAAAGGTATAAGATATCCTGTAATCAAAATTATTGAATGTTTTTTTGTCATAGAAGAATATATCCACCCCTTCTGCATATCCGTACCCGTCATTGTTAAAATTAATCGGCTGTCTTGAGTTCGGTGCATAGACAAATTTGGTCAAGTCACTATATTTTTTCTTGAATGCATCGATGAAGATGGTTCTGTTGTTTTTTTCATAGTAAATGTTCACACCATACTGCTCTGCTCTTTCGCTTTTAAGATTGCTCTTGAAATCGAATACAAGGTCACCATTACGGGGGCTTTGATAGTACTGTCCGTAGTACAGGGAATATTTAATTCCGTTTGGACTCTTGTATTCTCCCCTAATTCTGGGAGAGATCTTAATGTCTTTTGTATAAGAATAATAATCCTGTCTGATACCGGCATTCAAAGTAAATCCTTTTTTGAATTTATAGGAATTTTCAGAAAAGAAGGCAATAATATTGTTATCGATGGATCTATCCAGTCTGTTTTTGGTATTCGTTGCGTCCACATAATCTATGAAATAATGTACATTAATGAATTCTGTCCCGAATGTACTGCTCAGGTTCTTTACAGGTGTGAAAGAAAGCTGGGATTTGATGTGAAGCATGTTATTATCCACCTTGGATTTATCATTTTCAGAGAATATTCCGGCAATATTTCTTTTATTGAAATTATAGGCTATTCCTGAAAAAAACTTTACCTTATCCAGGTTCAGGTTAATGGTTTGATTGGAGTAGATATTTCCTTCATACAATACGGTATTGACCATATTATTTGATATAGCGATGTCATCTCGCTGATAATCAAAAGTGGTATAATCAAACCTGTTATATGATTTTATATATCCGTTTTTAATCTTATAAGTGGCGGCCAGTTCGCTGCCAGCCATATTATAATCTTTGTTCCAGTGGTATCTTGAAGGAAATACAGCTCTGTAAGGCTGGAGATTCAGATATTCCACCTTCGCCATCAGCGTAAGGTTATCACTAATTTTATTCGTCATAGAAACATCTGCCCCAACGCTTTTTACAGAAAGCTCAAGTTCTTTATCTACGTCATTAGATTTTGTATTGAGTGATAAAACGCTAGACAACGCCTGCCCGTACTCTGAAGAAAAGCCCGATGTTGCAAAAGAAACACCACTGAAAATCATTGGTGAAAAACGGCTTCTTGCAGGTATACTTGGTCCTGCGGTTCCAAAGGGACTGCTCATCAGCATATTGTTAATCATTACTGCGGATTCTGTCTGGTCGCCTCCCCTTACGAATAATCGCCCGTCATTGGGGTTAAGCTGCACTCCGGGATATGATTTGATAACAGCCGCCATTACATCTCCCAGAGAATTGGGGGTCAGGATAAGGTCCATGGGATTTAGTGCAGACAGCTGCCCATCTCCGTTTCTTTTTCCTTTTATGATATTGATTCCTTCTATTCCTGTAGTCCGGCTTTTATACAAGGTGGTCTTGCCCAGATCGATTTCACCTGGTTTTACTTTGTATTCTCCCTCTCCATGGTCATAGCCGTCTTTCTGAAAAATAATTTTAAACTGACCCGGTTTATCCGAATCCGCTTCAAAAGCAAAAATACCTTTCTGATCTGAGGAAGTTCCGAAGAGTGTTCCGTCTATAAAAACATTTACGTTTTCAATGGGTTTGTTATATTCATCCACAACAACTCCTGAAATATGAGTTTGTGCGTAATAATAATTTTGTATAAAAACCGCTATTATCAATAATTTCTTATACATATTTACTGGTTTTTCAGAAGGGTAAACTGTTCTTGGCTTATAGGATATACAACGTAGTACAGTCTGTCGAACAGGTAAGCATTATCATCAATTTTAAAAACCGCAAATTTGCCGTTCTCCATATCTTTTTTTTCAAGTTTAAGGATATCTATGGTCTGGTCTTTATTCAAAAGAACATCATTTGAAAGATATTTATGAAGATAAAACCAGGCTTCCCACTGATTCGGATATTTTTTAATATACTTTTCGAAATGTGAATAGATCAGCCTGATCGCTCTGTCTGAAAAGTCATCGATATTTGCTGTGGTGTCCACAGGAATCTCTTCAAAGAAATGAACATGCGGATGAAGTTTATCTTCTGAATAATAGGTAATAAACGGCACGATCGGCGTTTTTGTAAAGTAGGCTATTTTGGCAAGCCCAGTCCGTGAATAAAGATGATCTGCAAGGAAATCTACTTTAATGGTTTTTTCTTTATTGTATACCCCTTTATATCCTGAATTTCCGTCCAAATAGGCATATAATGAATATCCCTTTTTAATTAACTGGGATATTTCTATTACAGTATTGGCTTTTTCTACATTGATAACTTTAAGGCTGTTGGTGACCTGGAACAGCTTGCAAAAACGCTCGTTAATTTCCAGAATTGTTTTTGCCTGTTTGTTGTAGGTATTTTCATCAACAATCAGGGCTATTTTATCGATCCCGTTCAGGATCAGAACGCTGATAGCCGCTTTGCAGAATCCAAGATGGCACGTTATGTAGATCTTAGGTTTGGAATCCATTTCAGTATCAAGGTTTTTTCCTACCTGATCAGAAAACTGCTGGATTTCTGTGAGGTCAAATTCTCTCAGTCTCATGGTTGTTATAATATCCAGATAAAGCTCCCAATGGTCTTCTTTCGGAATTTCGGGCATGAAGCGGCTTAAATTTGCGGACATAAAGTGAAAGTCCTTCGTCTGCTCTTCTTCTCTTTTTTTTATTTCTTTCTGTGCAGTGACTTCTTTTATAGATTTCCTTACTTCGTATACTCGGTTTGTATTATTGCTCATGGTGCAGTGCTTTTTTGATTATCTCTATTGCTTTTGGGTTGTTATTGAGTGTAAAATGCCCAAAATCTTCATACTCTTTAAAATGGCAGGATGGGTATATCTGCAAAATTTTTTTTTTGTACTCTTTTTTCAGTGTCACGTCCTGTTTACCTACGATGATCAGAGGATGTAATCTGTTGTTTACGATCTTAGTCGTGTCAGTGAGATGCTTCAACTGCCTGATGATTGCTTCTCTAAGGTTGTGTCTTTTCACGTAAAATAAAAACATGATAGCCAGGAACGGGTTTTCTTTTCTTTCTTTTTCAGTATAACAATACTCTATCAATTTCACCGAAAACTCATTCAGATCTTTACATAAGACCTCAGCAAGGGATTTATAATACACTAGATCTTCCTCTTCTACATTGGGAGGTGTTCCTATGAGGATCAGGTTTCTCACTTCGTATATCTCGGCCAGGTGCATGGCTACCTTCCCGCCATAGCTACAACCTATTAGGAAGGTTTCTTTCTGTTCAAGCTGTTCAAGTTCGATTTTCAAATTTTCAACCAGATTTAAAAAATGGTCTTCAGGCTCTGCCTTGTTATCCAGATATCCCGGGTAATCGACAAAAATTAGCTCATATTCTGCAAATTCTTCTTTAACATGCACAATATCTGTCCAGTAAGAGCTATCCATTCCCATAGGATTCAGAAAAACGATCCTCTGTGTATAATGGCTGTTATATACTTCTTTGATCAGCATTTTTCTTGATGCTATTAATCAGATCGAATATCATCTGACAAACAATCTGAGGAGATTGGTCATTACTATCAGGATAGACTTCTACAATATCACAACCTACTATATCCCTATCTGTCAGAACATTCCGGATCAATTGCTGGCACTCTTCAAAGGTTAACCCATTAATAACTGGTGTAGAGGTATTATTAAAATAAGCAGGATCCAGAACATCAAAATCAAACGTCACGTAGAATTTTTTTCCGGCAGGTAGATTAGCCAATGACAGATTATTTTTCAGGGCCTTTTTTATTTCATGTGCCCATATGATGGTTCGGTTTTCATTTGAAGTCTGACGGTTATTTACAATTCCGCGGATTCCGAATTGAAATGCATGCTTGAGTCCATCATCAAAACATTTGGTCATAAAGTTTCCATGATGATGCACTGTATCAGTATTTTTGATGTTATCATAGCTGGAGGTGTAGGTATCGGTGTGTGCATCAAAATGCAAAACACAAAGATCATCTCCGTATTTATCTATAGCACCTTTAATAAGGGGATAACTTATTGAATGATCTCCTCCGATAAAGAAAGGAACCAGATTACATGTGCTGAAACATGTTCTGGAAATTTCATAAATTTTTTCATACATAAATCCGGGAGATTCATGGGTATTGAAAAATATATTTCCGTAGTCGAAAATTTCGCCTTGTTTAATAGCGGTCATCAGCTGATGATAGTCTTCCTCCGTTCCTCCGAAAACATCAGGTTTTATCTGTGACGTAGCAGAAAGATCCAACCCATATTTTTTGGTATAAGCTCTCAATGAATTAGCTAACTGAGACGATTGAATATTCTCTTTGTTACCAATTCCCAGCGGCACTCCTATGAAACCAAATGATTTCTTGTCAAGAGGAGCCGCAATACTTTTATACGGCAAATTAAATAAATGCGGTGTATGCGGTGTGATCTGGGTAACGGTGTCTTTATAGTTGTTATCAAGAACAATATAACTTTTGGCAGCCAGTGTTTTCAGAATTCCCCCCAGGTCTTCATTGATATCTTCAAATCTTTCTTCCAGTTCCCGGTATGGCTTGGGTATTTTCAGGAAATCTATAATTTCAAAAATACGGTCTCCACACAGGAGCTTTTCGCCGGTAATTGAATTGACTAATTTATTTTCTTCTTTATGAACGTATGGATTGGTGTGTAGTGTATTCATGTCAGTATATTTTTGATCTTACAGTTTTGTATAATGTTTTAAGAAGTTTGGTAAAATAAATCATCAGCAAGGTCAGAATTGCAAATTTATAGACCAGCTTAAGGATAGAACAAGCATCCATATTCTCCACTTTGAGAATACTTCCGAAAGTATTGATATAAGTTCCCAGGAAATTAATAATAGCCAGTGCAAGCATAATATTAACTCCCACTTTCAACACTGAATAGATGATCAGTGGCGGGTTATAAGGATTCATATATTTTCTCTCATCCTCAATAAAAAAAGAGGAAAGTGGCCAGATGATCTTTTTCATCCAGAACCGGATACACATCTGGTATTTTTTGCTGAGATTGGGCAGATTGAACAAATCACTGTAAAGCCAGTATCCATCAAACTTGAAAAACGGAAATAAGTTGACAAGCATGGTAATTCCGTTGATAATAAAAACATTGTGAAGTATGTATCTTATATTATCATTAAGATCTATATAGGTATAACAGCAAAACAGAAGAACTCCTAATATAGACTGAAAGAAAATTCCTCCCAGATTAACCACGACCCTTTTGTATCTGCTTAATGCCCACACATTCGTTACATCTGCATAAAAAACAGGAAATATAAGATACAGCCCAAAGCCGATAGAATATGTTTTCTGTTTAAAAAACTGTGTTGCGGTCACATGTCCCAGCTCATGGATAATAAGAATAAAAAATAAACAGAGATAGGTGACAAAATATACCCCCAGCGTATCAGTACAATACTCTCCGCCCATATCATGTTGTGGCAGAAATGCCAGCTTATACAAATTGAACAGAAGAAATAAGATCAGGACCGGCCAGAATATATAAGGCTTTATCAGGAATCGTAAGGCATCTGCTATTTTCTTATAATGTTTCGGAAAAAGAAGATCTACCTTGTACCACATAAAAGACAGGTTGTGCACTTTTTCTTTTTTCAGCAGTGGGGTCACAATATCCGTTATACTTTTTTGAAGCTCTTCCGGAGTTGAGGTAATATCATACTTTTGATAAAGCAGCTTACTGATTTCATCAAAAGTATGGCCTTCCTTCACTTCCAGAAAGATGGTGTAGGTCACTTCATTTATTTCGTAATATTTCTCATTGATAATCAACAGATATCTACCGTTATCCTTTATGATATCAAAATCACTTGTATTCATGTAATCAACAACTAAAATTAAATCTGAATTTTTATTACAGCAATGTGATCCTGAAGTTATATAAGTGATTATCTTATGAATCACAGACCACTCAAAAGCTTCCATTCCGAAGCTATTCTGTCAATACTCTTATTTATATACTTACCTATATGATCAGATCATTATGGTAAAAATGTAAGGCGGGGCTTTCACCCCGCTTTACAATAGCCAGGTCTTAAAGAACTGATGCTTCCAGTCTAACATCTGCTCTGTTTCCATTGCATCTGTCAACATCCAGAGAAACTACTGAAGTTTCGAATCTTTCTTCCAGCTCGATGATAGAGATAGAATTAGTTAAATTCTTGTTTTCCATGAGAATTGAATTTTAAAGGTTAATATTTAATTTTTATTAAAGGTGACTTTCATCAAGTCTTACTAGCTAATTGAAGCTTCCAATCTAACATCTGCTCTGTTATCATTGCATCTGTCAATATCTAAAGAAACAACCGAAGTTTCGAATCTCTCTTCCAGCTCAACGATAGAGATAGAATTAGTTAAATTCTTGTTTTTCATCAGAATTAAATTTTAAGGATTAATATTAGTTTTTTAATCAGAAGACTATGATCATCTTAAAGTGCAGATGCCTCCAGTCTTACGTCTGCTGTGTTACGGCTGCATCTTTCAGCATCCAGAGAAACAACAGAAGTTTCGAATCTTTCTTCCAGCTCAACGATAGAGATAGAATTAGACAAATTCTTGTTTTTCATGAGAATTTAAATTTTAAGGTTAATATTAGTTTTTGATCAGAAGACGATGATCATCTTAAAGTGCAGATGCCTCTAATCTTACGTCTGCTGTGTTACGGCTGCATCTTTCAGCATCCAGAGAAACAACAGAAGTTTCGAATCTTTCTTCCAGCTCAACGATAGAGATAGAATTAGTTAAATTTTTGTTTTCCATGAGAAATTAAATTTAAATGGGGTTAATAATATTCTTGAAGTCAAACATGACTTGTAAAAAGTCCTTCAATTTTAAAATTGATAGCATATCTATATCCGTCCCATGCTAAAAAGCATAGAGAAATACAATTCTTAAAATATAAATGAGGGTGATTTCCGCTTATGGAAATATTGAATTTTGAACTTCCGTCTTCAACTTAATGGGCAAGCTAAATATTTTCCGGAAAGAGATTGCAAGAGTGGCAGTCTAGTTTTCAACCTTCTCTTCTATCAGGTTTCCTTTTTCGATAACCAGATCAGCCAAAGAATTAATATTCATGAATGTCTGCTCATTAAATTCCGAAGGATCTATATTATACTTTTCAGACAATACGGTCGCTATTTCCAGAACAACCAGCGAATCCTGAATGATCCCGCTTTCAGGATCGTCTTCACTCCCGAAAAGGCTTTTTTCGTTGTCAATCTGATCCGGTGTCATATCCAGTTTCAGCACATCAATGATAATCTCTTTAATTTCTTTTTTGATTAAATCTGTTTCCATATTCTTAATTTTTTTTTAATATTAAACTTGTCATACATCCACCGAATGCAAATGAATTCGAGATGGCTGTATTGATTTTTTCCTTTACAGCTTTGCGTGGAATCACTACATTTTCAGGGATATCGATCATCATGTGATCATCCGGCAGTAAATTGGGCGGAACAAATGAATGGTTCATGGCCAGTATCGTAAGGGCTGCTTCCATAGCTCCGGCAGCTCCGAGGCAATGACCGGTCTGGCTTTTGGTGGAACTGATGAACAGGACATCCTTTTTATCTCCCTGATCCAGAAGTTTGCTGATCCCGAGAAGCTCACTTCCATCGTTGGTAGGTGTTGCGGTACCGTGGGCATTAATATAATCTATATCATTGATGGTGATGCCCCCTCTCTTCAAGGCGCCATCCATACAGTTATACACTGTGCTTCCATCAGATTTTAAAGCTGTAGGATGATGTGCTTCATTCATAAAGTAATAAGACAATACTTCTGCGTAGATCTCTTTTTTATTTTCTATAGCGTGATCGTAATCTTCAAGAACCAAAAATACAGAACCATCTCCCAGCATCAGTCCGTCTCTTGTTTTGGAGAAAGGGGTACAGTATGTTTTAGATAAGGCATGAAGGCAGTTGAATCCAGAAAAAGCGAGTTCTGAAAAAATATCAACTCCTCCTGCTATCACTGTCTTATACTTTCCGGTTCTTATAAGATCCAGCCCTCTCCCTATGGAATTGGCACTGGCCGAGCAGGCTGTAGAAATGGTAGAAGACTGACCTCTGATCCCGAAATGCTTGCATATATCTCCGGTAATTGTCTGCACGGAATGAGATGAGAGGTAAAGCAGTTCGTCGGTAAGTTCAAGAGTAGAGATAAATTCTTTATAATACTCTGTAAAACTATGTCCTGAGCCTATTGAAGAGCCTACAACCAGGGCAGCGTCTTTCAGCTCCGCCTTGGTAAGCCGTGCATCTTTTACGGCTTCATCAATACTGTGTACAGCACAGCTGAATTGAATAGTCTTGTCGTCTTTTGATATTTCATTCAGGTACTCATGATCTATACAGAAGGCTTTATCATTTCTGTAAAACTTATGATTGACATCAAATCTCTTTATATTTCTTGTACAAAGCTCGTTATCCGTGAGAGCATTGATGTGATCTGCCTTATTCTTTCCTAAAGAACTTAGCATTCCTATCCCCGTAACTACAACTCTTTTTTTATTAATTTCGCTCATATGGTCATATCAATAGATTACTTACCCTTCTAATTTTTATCCTGTAATACCTCCGTCCACAATGATTTCCTGTCCGGTAAGGTATTCCGGAGAAGAACTTCCCAGATAGTGTGCTACGTCTGCAATCTCTTCCGGCATTCCCATTCTTTTATAGATGCTGTTGTCTATTCTCATTTTCAGGTATTTTTCCGGAACGTCATTGGTACTTTCTGTGCTTACAAAGCCTGGTGCTACAGAGTTGATAATAATTCCCATCCCTCCTACTTCTTTTACGATCGATTTAGAGAAACCGATGATCGCTCCTTTAGAGGCTGCGTAAGGTGAATGTCCTGGATTACCCTTTGTTCCTGCAATAGAGGTAATGTTGACAATACGCCCTCCTTTGTTTCGGATAAATATGGGCAGTACTTCCCTCACCGCGTTCACTACAGACATCAGATTCATTGACAGTATTTCCTGGAAATATTCATTGCTGCAGAACATAAAAGGTTTAAGTTTCCCGTGACCCCCTACATTATTGATCAGTGCAGAGAGGGAAGAAAATTCTTCTTTGTTCTCTTTAAAAAGTCTTTTAACATCAGCAGCATCAGCCATATCACATTTGTAGCTTTTTGCCGATGGGCATTTGTAATTCTCATTAATATATTTAACAAGTTCAAGCGCTTCCTGATCACTACTTTTATATGTAAATAAAACTTCACATCCTTCCTTTGCAAATTTCAGGGCTATACTCTTCCCTATTCCTCTGGAACCGCCAGATATCAGTACTTTTTTTGCTGTCATTGGTATTTTTTTAATAGTAAAACTGTATTATTTCCTCCTAATGAATAGTTGTGAACCAGCGTAAAACTGTTTTCGTGGTCCGGTGTTACGCCAAGTGAAATATTATGGGGAATATCTTCTATGCTTACATATTCTGAAGGCTTGTAAGGTTCGGTAACAAACGGAGCGATAACATTCAGGTTGCTGAAACCTGACAGCCCTTCTCCCAGGAGCAATTTAATATTGCTGTAATTGAATTTGTAAGGAAGAGGTTTTAATGCCATAAATTCATATTTTTTAATCTGCCAGGGGAGACATGATGTTCCCAGGATATTAATGGAGGCTTCTTTTTTGATTTCATTGTTCTGCAATATCTTCTCTACGTTGAACCTGAGCTCTTCCGCATCTCTTTCGAATATAGTATACGAAGAGGTAGAGTCCATATAAGAATGATAATCAATTATTTCACCATATATTTTAGCATTTCTCTTCAGAGCGGACTCCAGCGTTTCTATCACTACAAATCCTGCAGATTCGCTGAAAATATTCTTATTGTCTGCATTCATCATATCTTCCTGCATGGAAGCACCGGTAGCTTCTACTGCCTTCTTTTTCTTTTCAAGATTAAAAAGAGTAAGCTCCTTGATCTCATCCACTCCTCCGCAAATCACAATATCACAATGTCCGTTCCTGATGAGGTCAATTCCGTATACCACACTTTCTTCTCCGTACACGAAAGAGCTTGGACCTTTTATTTTAAATGCTCTCGAAACATCTCCCAGCACACTGTTTGATGTTGCCTTCGAAAAATTAAACGGGCTAAGCCTGTCCGGACCCTTGGTAAAAAGGGTGGTAAGAAAGTTCTGGATTTCGGCGCTGGGTCCCAGCGTATTGGTAATGATCAGTCCCGTGTTATCCAGCAAATCACTTTCGTACAAATTCGCATCATGCAATGCATTGATGCAGGCTTTCATAGCAATACTTGAAAGCTGATTGGGAAACGGAGCCTTCATAGGCAGATATTTGCTGATATCTATTGCCGGAATCTGACCGAAATAAATATCTCCGATATCATACTTAGTCCAAGAATGATCACTTGAAAATGAAAAAGCCCTCTTGGAAATGCTTTCTGCAAAATCCTGGTTCTCCAATCCTTTTGGAGTAACGGCTCCCCAACCTGTAAAAACGATTCTCTTTTCCAAAATTCAATTATTTTAAAACTAATTCTGCAAGGCAGACTACTTTATCTTCTGAGGTCACTTCACATTCAAAGGTGTAAAACCCCATAATGATGGACTTTAACTTTGATGAAATTCTTAATCTTTGTTCCGGGTATACTTCCTGGTTAAATGTTGTGTTTTTAATTTTTATAGCTCTACCAAGAATGGAACCCGGAACTTTTGAATATTCAAGATTAAGACGAATAAATAATCCGCAAGTCTGAAACATTGTTTCTACCAGTATAACTCCCGGAGTTATCGGGTTTCCTTCAAAATGTCCCTTAAAAAAATAATTATCTTCTCTAAAAAATGCTTCTGAAATCAGATGGGTATTGGGTTCGAATTCAACTATTTTCTCAACCAACAGCATGGGCGGTCTATGCGGCAACAGTTGTGAGGGTGAAGGAAAGTTTTTCATATAATGGTATTGATTTTTTTTATTTTTTATTACAAATAGCACAGGCATACTCATCATCAATGTTAATCTCTTTAAAATACACTGAGCTGATATCTATTTCACTTTGGTAGGCGTTAATAAGTTTTAGTTTTAATAATTTCACCATTGCTTCCAGCTTTACCCAGTCATTCACATTATGCACCGGCATTATATGTCCGTAAAGCCTGTTAATAAACGGGTAACACTTTTGATTGATTTCTCTTTTCCATTCAATATCGATTCCTATCGGTCTCAAAGAAACAGCACAGATAACCAGATGACGTGAATGGGAAATGCTTATATAATATTCAGAGTCTTTAATAAAAGGTTCTCCGTTATTTCCTTTTTCAATCATAATCTTCTTTCCGAAAAAGGAACTCACTAAATCCTCTGCAACTCCTGTTTTTGTTTCCTCACTATAGGTATACAAGAGATAAATATTATTTGGTAAACTGATGACTTTCATTCTGCAGCATGACTTCAATATGATCAAGCATCCCTGAATCTATACGACCGGATAAAATAGAGCTGAAATCGGTGTTGGAAAATGTCCTTTTGGAATTAACCCATAAATTGATCGACAGCCGGTCATTTTTCATTGCCGTATTTACCTTCAGAAGACTTGGAATATTATTAAAAAAGAGGTCCTGAATTTCAAAATCCCAAATCTTAAATGGACTGAAGTAATCTGAATTCCTTCCGATGATATAAAATTTTTCATTCTCAATATACACGAGATCTGAGGTCAGCACTTTGTTGGGATCTCCCATATATTCGCTCCCATTCAGGTATCCGTTAAAAACCGAAGGCGTGTTAATCGTAAGGCTGTAGATGTCCTTCTGATGATATGTGGCAAAAAAAACATCTTTTTCCAGGGAAATATTTTCCAAAGGGACTCCCAGATAATTCGGTTCAAAATCTTCCTTATCCGAGTATCTGATCTTATAGGTAGCTACTCTAGGCCCTGCTTCTGATGTACCATAGGTTTTGTAATAGGAAGGAACAGGAAACTGACCTGTAAACTTCAGAAAACATGTTTTCCCTATGTAACCTCCTCCTATACTTATAAATTCCAAAGTTCTGCATGCATCACCAAGCTTTACATTGTAGGCCAGTAAAGTCCTTAGAAGTGTGGGCGTAATAAAAAAATTGGTTGCATTGTATTTTTCTATA
This sequence comes from Chryseobacterium carnipullorum, assembly GCF_003815695.1. Lineage (NCBI taxonomy): Bacteria > Pseudomonadati > Bacteroidota > Flavobacteriia > Flavobacteriales > Weeksellaceae > Chryseobacterium > Chryseobacterium carnipullorum. The sequence continues at coordinate 1,214,997 of NZ_CP033920.1, forward strand.
TATGAAACTAAATTCAGAGCAATAAATTTATAAGATGACAGAATTAAGTTTCCTCCCGACAAGAGATGAGAAAAGAACTGTGCTACCAAAGCATATGAATAATACAACGGCAGGCATACAATACTGGTATGGCTACTGCTGATCTCCAGAGAACTTACATTAGACCTGATATTCTGCAATATACTATTCGAAGAATGCATAATGTATTTCCTTACTTTTGTGGTTCCGGAACTTGACAATACTACAGAGGTATTTTTAAGCGGCCTGTCCCGGTGATCATTTCTTATAAGTATATCCCCATATGGAGTTTTGTGTAGTTCGTAATCAAAATCAAAGGGAATACAAGAGTTATCCTGTGTAATAATTGAGTAAAAAAACGGAACTCCCTCCAGGTTTTCTTTTGTACATTCAATCAGGAGCACACAGCCGCCTTTCTTCAGGATCAATAAATAAAGAATAATCAAATTTATTGTATTACCCTGATAGTCTATAACAAACAACTTATTTTCAAAATCAGTCTCTGAAAAATTCTTTTCCAAAGATTCAACTTCCAATAATATTTCAAGATAGGTCATCTTTCTATTATTAAAATCAAGAATCCAAGAACCTGAATGGGTCAGCAGGCTGGTATGAATTTCATTCCACAGCGAGCTCATCACTCTGTTTTTAGTAAAACGTTAGTAATAAATTTCTTATAATCACTGCTGAAAGGTTTTTCATCAAGACTCGCTACCTGCGCTTCCAGTTCTTTTTTGTCTTGAATGATATTTTGGGAAAAACCCAGCCCTCTTGGAATATTGCTTTCGATAAGGTATCTCAGGAATACTACTTCATATCTGTTTTCTGCATCTGCACTTTCTACTGCAGAGGTGATCTCTTTATTGAAAGTTGACAGGTACTGTATTTTTTTCAGCGGGCTGATAACAGTTTTTGCTCTGTATGCATTGGCTACAGCACCAAATGAAACATTTAAGCAGTTACCCTTATCCAGGTTTTCAGCTGAAGCAATAAATTTTTTGATTTCTTTTTTATTGCCTTCTCTACAATTAATTAATAGATCTCTGATCATGCGTAGATATTTTAAAATTGGACATCTTTTACTTACAGCGGGTGACTCTTGACATTTGATATTTTCCTTAAAAAATTTTGTTATTAAAAGAAGATTTTCAAACTTTTATCAGAACAACTGTATTGGCTCATACAGTTTTGGGATCACCTTTGCTGATTCGTGTTCTATATTTTTAATTTTCCATGTTGTTGGGATGGGAAAGAAAAAATATTTGTGTTTTTCTCTGAGACAAACTTAGATAAGATTCGAACTCAAAAAAAACAATAGATGCCGGGATTTATAAATCCACTCTATGAATTTATAAATTATAAAATTTTAAAACACTAATAAACAGTACATTATAAAACAAATGTGAAAATTAAGATATAATTGAATTTTCAATCTCTTTGATGTAAATTGCGGGAGTAGTGCCTGTTTTTTTCTTGAATGCAGCCGAAAAAGCCTGGACATTATTATAGCCTAATTCATCTGCAATGGCAGGAAGTTTATAAGATCTCAGCTTTTTGTCCTCTAATAATCGCTCTGAAACATAATCAATACGAAGGTCATTCAGATAAGTGGTGAAATTTTTTCCCTGATGGGTATTGATTACCTCTGATAAATAGGCAGTATTCGTTTTAAAAGTCTTTGCAAGACTGGCCAGCGTAATCCCCTTTTTCAGGAAAAGGCCCTTGGATTCAAAAGTATTCAGATCTTTCAGGATAGACTGTGTGACATCTTCAGATAATGCATTACCGGTTTTATCTTTTATTTCAGGCATCACTTCTTCTATTATCAGTGGCTGGGTTTCCTCCTGGCTAAATTCATTCTTCTGAATTTCAACTGGTTCCATATGCTTTTTTTCAATGGAATGAATCAGATCCTGAGCGATTTTTCTATACTGTTTCTCAGTTTTCTTGGATTTATAATACAAATAAATGAATAAAATAAGGATCAGTAGGAGAACACTGATAGAAGCGTAAAGGCTTATCTTATTATTATTCAAGTCATTAATAATATTCTCTTTTTCCCTCAAAAGATTGGGTGTATCATATTTCTTAGGAAGTTCTGTAGACAAATATTTAAACTGTTCATCAAGTTTTTTATCAACTTTTAGGAAGCGGTCTATATAATAAAGTTGCTTCTGTGTGTCGTCATTATCTTTATAATAATCTATGAGAAAGGTATATACATCCCTTAAATCAGGGAAAGTAATATTAGTTTTTTCAACATTGGCATCCAGTTTAGTGAAATACTCTACCGTTTTCTTTTTATCATTCAGTCCTTCATATGATTTTCCAAGGCTGTAAAGGACATAATTGGCATTATTATCCTCAATATCTGAGAAATAATCATAGGCTTTGGAAAACTCCCCGATCGCCTGTTCATATTTTTTCTGCTTTAAATAAGAAAATCCTGACAGATATAAATACTGATTGACACTGTATTTGTTTTGATTTTTGGTAGAATAATCCAGCCCTTCTTTAATTAAAACACCTACCGAGTCGAGCTGATCACTTTCTATATAACAGTTGATCAGGTTAACGCGAGTCTGATTATGCTCGCTTTCAGAAAGTTCATTGGAGTCATAATAATGTCTGAACATTTTGGCCGCTTCCACATTTCTCCCGATATGACTGTTGATATAGGCAATATTAAGGTTAGCATAGGCAATTAATTTCTGATCTTTTTGCCTCTGGGCATATTTTAAGCTTACAATATAGTTATCGAGGGCGGCTTTCAGGTTATCATTTTTATAGTACAAATTTCCTTTCATCCGATAGGCAATAGCATCATATGAGCTTTCCCTGGTGTTTTTTGTAACAATAAAAACACTGTCTATGTATTTCATTGCCAGTGGAAAATCTTCATTAAAATGCACCAGGAGGTATCCCTCTGCCATTTGAAGATTATTTTTTTCACTCTTCGCTTTCTGCAAATAATATTTTGCAATGATTTTAGATTCCTGAATTTTGTCTTTTTCATCATAATCATTAAACTTTTTTTTAAGCTCTGCATAACTGAATCCTTTCAAAGAATCGGTCAGTTGTTTTTGAGCATAAAAAAAATTGGCTGAAAGTAATAAAAAGGTAAATATTCGTTTCATCGTTATAGTAGTATCCTGCAAATTTACATATTTCTTCATCAAAAAACGAGGGTTAAAAAAAAAGCAAACAAGACCTGTAAATATTTGTAAATAAACCAATTAAAACATTCTCAAATGTCATGAATTTATAAATCCATCCTATGTCAACATGGTTGATTTAAAAAATATTCCTTTATTTGCAACAGATTACTAAAAAATTATATTCTTATGAAAAAACAAAACGAACAAGAGAAAAAACTATCACTAAAAAAAACACAAATCATGAAGATTAATGACATGAAAATGATTAATGGAGGAAGCGGTGGCAATATGGGTGCTGGTATCAATGACGGATGTGATGAACCACTTCCTACCCCTTTAAGACATACCTTTGTAAGATAATTATATCCTTTTTATGAAGTATTTAATATTTATCATTATTTGTTTTTTTTCTGTTTCTGTACGGGCACAAAAAAATAATCCGGCACCGTCTAAACCTTCTACTGATGATTACTTCGGAACCAGGATTGTAGACGAATACAGAAATCTGGAAAATTTGGAAGATCCCCAGACCCTCAACTGGATGAAAACCCAGACGGTTTATACTAATGCCGCTCTGAACCTCATTCCCAAAAGAAATTATTATTCAGCAAAAATGCTTGAATTTGATCAGAGACAGGGATACGCCACTACCAACCTGAAAATAACAGATAATGATAAATATTTTTATTTAAAAAAGAACAGCAACGAAAAAGTTGCTAAACTCTATTACCGTAAAGAACTCTCAGGAAAAGAAGAATTGCTTTACGACCCTTCTCAATATAAAAAGTCAGAAAAAAATCATGAATTTGTCATTAATTATCTGAATCCAAGCTGGGACGGCACTAAAGTGGCCATCTCAATGGCTGAAAAAGGACAGGAGCTGGCAGAAGTTATTATTCTTGACGTTGAAAAAAAATATATCCATCCGGAAATTATTACCCAGATAGAACCTGTAAGCGCAGGGGGAATCAAATGGCTGGATGACAACAGTGGATTTTTCTATCTTCACTACCCTACTACATACTCCAAATCACTCGATTTTTATAAAAACACAAGAACCGTTTTATATAAGATCGGGACTGATCCTAAAAATATAACCGACGTTTTCTCTGCAAAAAATAACCCGGAGCTGAACATTACGGAAGACCAGTTTCCTATGATTCTGGAATTTGATAAAGATGACCGATACTACATCGGTATGCTTGTAGATTATAATACCTACAGAAAAACATACATCATCCCTAAAAAAGATCTCTTAAGTGGAAAAAAGAACTGGAAACCTTTTTCAGAATCTGAAGACAAAGCCAAAACATTAGAAGAGCTGAACAATGATATTATTTTTCTATCAAGTTACAATTCTTCTCTTAACATGCTTTGTAAGACCAACATCAGTCATCCTCATTTCAAAAATCCCGAAGTTCTGATCCCTGAAAAAAAGGACGAGATTATTAAAAGCTATAGAATTACCAAAGATGGGATCTACTATACCACTACCAAAAACGGAGTAGAAGCCAAATTATATTTACTGAATAAAGGAAAAGATATCGAAATTAAACTTCCTTATTCATCCGGAAATATTGTTCTGCAGTCTAAAGGGCAGGACTATTCTGATATATGGGTAGTCTGTTCCGGCTGGGCGAATGATAACCAAAGATTCCGATATCACCTAAAAAACAACACCTTTAAACCGGAAGATCTTACACCCGTTACAGAATATCCTGAGTTCAAAGATATTATTGTTAATGAAGTTACGGTAAAATCAAGAGATGGCGAAGAAATTCCAGTGTCACTCATTTATCATAAAAACGTCAAAAAAGACAGTAAAAACCGGGTTTTAATAGAAAGTTACGGATCGTATGGATTTTCCATCAATCCTTTTTTTGCTAAAAAATACCTGTTATGGGTTAACCAGGGCGGAATAGTGGCTATCGCTCATGTAAGAGGAGGCTCAGAAAAAGGAGAAACATGGCGTTTGGCGGGCTATAAGGAAACCAAGCCCAATACCTGGAGGGACCTGATTGACTGTACTGAATTCTTAATTAATGAAAAATATACTTCAAAAGATAAAGTAGCGCTTTGGGGAGCGAGTGCAGGCGGAATTACCGTTGGAAGAGCCATGACAGAAAGACCTGATCTTTTTAAAGTTGTAATCGCTGAAGTAGGGGTAATGAATCCCGTAAGAGATGAGACAACCCCTAATGCGCAACCCAAAGAATTTGGGACGGTAAAGGATCCGAAAGAATTTAAAGCCTTGTTGGAAATGGATGCTTATCATCATCTTGAAAAAGGCGTTCAGTATCCTGCCACTTTTATTACCGGCGGCATCAATGACCAGAGGGTTACCGTATGGGAACCAGTAAAATTTGCAGCAGGATTGATGGCAGCGAATATTTCGGAGCATCCTGTAATGTTGAAAATAGATTATGAAGGTGGCCATGCAGGTAATGTTCCCGCAGCACATCGCTATGCCAATACAGCAGATATGTTTGCTTTCGCCTTGTGGCAGCTGGATCATCCCGATTATCAGCCCCAACAAAATACAAAAAAGTAAATGTCCCGTTTTCCTTACCTTTTTTTTGACGAATTTGTAGTCCGTACTCCCCTATTTTCATCTAATGATTTCCTGAAATACCTAGGAAAAGATGAGATTCCGGAGGCCGTATTAAAAGAGATATATTCCCATCCTGTTTTTCAGGAAGCTATTTATCTGGCTTCTCCTTTTCTATATGGAGAAATGGTTAAATGGCTCAGCCCGGAAAAGATCCTTTCCCAAAAAGAAAACCAGAAAATAAAAGATACCCTTCTGAAATATTTCAGCCGTATGAGTACACGATGCACTCCTTTCGGACTGTTCTCTGGTGTCGGGCCTGGAAAATTTACAACACTATCAGACCAACGGAATACACAAAATTTACCGGCAGATGACCGGCTGAGAGACACGAAACTGGATATGCATTTTTTAGTATCCCTGGCTCAGCATTTTGTAAAAACTAAGGAGATAAGAGAGCAACTGCTGTTTTATCCTAACAACAGCATCTATAAGATTGGGAATAAAATCCGCTATATAGAATATCAGTACACCCGCGGAAAAAGGGATTACATTATATCATCTGCTCCTCTTTCAGAAGAATTGAAGCAAATACTGGATTTTTCACAATCCGGAAAAACCATATGCGAGATGACTAAAACTCTCGTTAATGAAGAAATAACATTCGCCGAAGCTGAGGAGTTTATCGAAGAACTTATTGACAATCAATTATTGGTAAGTCAGCTCGAACCGAATGTATCAGAAACTGATTTTCTGGAAGTATTGATTTCTGTTTTAGTAAAAATAAACGCCGGCAATGCTGCAGATATCCTGAAAAACATTAAAGATAAGCTGGACCAACTGGACCTCCATTTCGGAAATCCTGTTGAAATGTATTCTGAAATAGCAGAATTAATCAAATCTTTTAATACGGAGTACGATCAGAAATATCTCTTTCAGACAGATCTCTACTTCAAAAATGAATTCTATCTGTCCTCACACTGGAAAAAAGAACTTAAAAAGGGTATTTGTTTATTAAATAAAATTATAATACCTCAATCTGAAACACCTTTTCAAAAATTTAAAAAGGCATTTTCAGAACGGTTTGAAGCAGAGGAAATACCATTAATGTATGTTCTTGATGCTGAAACAGGAATTGGGTACAAACAAGGCGCTTCGGCAAAAGGTCTTCATCCTTATCTGGAAGACCTGAAATTACCCGCTTCCAAAAAAAAGCAAAACAGAAGCATTCATATGAATTCCCTGGTTAGCATTCTGAATGAAAAGCTGCAGGATGCCTTATTATACCATCTCGAAAAAATTGAATTGTCCGATAAAGATTTTGACACCTTTGAGGAAAACTGGGATGATTTACCTGATACTCAATCTTTTTTAACAGAAATAATTTCAGAAGGTCACCAGGAAAAACTATTTATAAACAGCAGTACAGCCAACAGCGGTGCCAATCTTTTAGGAAGATTTCATTCGGAAAAATCCGAAATCCGGAATTTAGCAAAAGCCATTGCCTGTAAGGAAAAGGAGCTGAATCCCGGCTATATTACCGCAGAAATCATTCACCTGCCAGAAGCCAGAATAGGAAATATTATCCGGAGACCTACACTACGGGAATATGAAATCCCATACTTGGCACAATCCGTTCTGCCTTTAGAAAACCAAATTCCGGTGGATGACCTGTATATTTCGCTGAAAAATGACAGAATTGTTTTACGGTCAAAAAGGTTGAATAAAGAGGTAAAACCTTATCTTACCAATGCCCATAATTACTCTTCGGACACACTTCCTGTCTATCATTTTTTATCTGATCTGTATTCGCAGAATATCAGAACCGGACTTTATTTTGATTGGGGCGGACTGGAACATATTTACCGTTTTTTGCCAAGAGTGGAATATGGAAATATCATTCTTTCAAAAGCAAGATGGAAAATAACGGAGAAAGATATTTTACATTTATCTCCATTACTTTCTGATAAAAATCATTTTTTATCGGAATTAAAAAAATTGAGGACCAGAATGAAAATTCCTGCCTGGATTCAGTGGGCACAGTTCGACAATATGCTGACCCTGAATCTGGAAAATTATGATATGGCTCAAATGTTCATACACATTGTCAAAAGCGAAAAATCATTGACTATTGAGGAATTTTTATATCATGAAAGTAATGATCATAAGAGGGAATTCATATTTTCGCTGTATAAGGCTGATGCATAAAAAAATGGAAGAATGACTAAAAGAAAATTTATTCCCGGAACTGAATGGCTGTATCTTAAAATCTATACGGGTGTAAAAACAGCTGATATTATTCTGGAGGAAGCCCTCCTATCTTTGATTACAGATATTCAGGAAAACAATTACATTTCAAAGTGGTTCTTCATCAGGTATCTGGATCCGAAACCTCATATCCGGCTAAGATTCAGATTACGTAGCACCGAAGATTACAATTCTGTTATCCAATTGGTTAAAGAAGCCCTGCAGCAATACCTTGAAAGCGGTGAAATCATATCCATCCTATTGGATACCTATAACAGAGAAGTAGAGCGATATGGTGAATATACGATGGAAGAGTCTGAAACATTATTTCACAGCAATAGTGAACTCACTTTACAATGTCTGCATTTTGACGATGAAGAGAAGATCATTATCAGTCTTTTTCTGATTGATACCTTCTTAGCAACACTAGGTCTCAGTATTCAGGAAAAGCTTGACTGGATCAAAGATTTCAATGAAGATTTTAAAGCTGAATTTCATGCAGATAAAGTACTTAACATCCAACTAGATAAAAAATACAGAGCATTAAAGCCTCAATTTCTGAATTTTCTTTTTTCGGAAGAATACGTAAATGAAAGAGAATTTATTATTCTCAATATTGAAACAGACCGGGCTGTATTGGAAAAAATTCAGTACCACGACAAAAATGAGTCTTTGGGAATGCCTCTCAAAATATTTTTTCAAAGTATTTTTCATATGAATATCAACCGGCTTTTTGTTTCCAATCAAAGGACATTTGAAATGATTATCTACGACTACCTATTAAGATATTATAAAACCAATTTTTGGCTTTGTCAATAAATTACCTAATGACAGGCTTCAATTAGCCCTAAAAAGCGCAAGCGATCCACTCGTCCTATTTTTTACATCTGATTTTATTTTCCTCTTTTTTAATTTTATTTATGGAAATCTTGTGAATATTTCTTTTAATAGGTTAGTCGTGGAGTTTACTTGACAAACGTACAGATAAAAGGGGTGTAAAGAAATTTAGCGCTTTCGCTGAAAATACAGACTATTAATCATTTACGCTCTGTATACGATTTAGCTTTCTATTACAAATAATTTTTGATAATGAAATTTATCAAGTCTTTATATGAATTTTTAATTTGATTTTACAGTATTTTTGAAAGATGAAAAAATTGGAATCAAGAGAGGAGATTGAACATCTTGTTAATTCGTTTTACACCAAAGTAATTAAAGATGAGACCATTGGTTTTTTCTTTAGCGATGTAGCTAAAGTAGACTGGGACAAGCATCTTCCGAAAATGTATTCATTCTGGGAATCCATTTTGTTTGGGCAGATGAGTTACAAAGGAAATCCTATGGGCGTTCATTTTCCAATCAACGAGATCCAGGCTATGGAACAAAAGCATTTTGACCGCTGGCTTGAGCTTTGGAGAACAACGATCGAAGAAAATTTTGCCGGAGAAAATGCTGAAATGGCCATTTACAAATCTGAAAACATCGCCAGGCTGATGGCTTTTAAAATGGAGCTTGCGAGGAGGCTGTAATGCGGTTATGGTTATGTGATCCCGGTTCCAGGATTTTGCTTAAAAATTAATTATGGAACAATGACGGTAAAGATATAGGCCGCCAGATTCACTAATAAAACGGTTCCGTACAGGACATTGGTTTTCCCACGGCTTAACGAGAGCATTACAATAAATACAGATAATGAAAGCAGGATAATATCTTTCTTGTCAAGTCCCAGGACCAACGGAATATCATACATGATACAAACGGTAGATACGGCCGGAATGGTCAATCCAATACTGGCCAAAGCAGATCCTAATGCCAGATTTAAACTGGACTGTATCTGATTGCTTCTTGCAGCACGTATGGCAGCCACTCCCTCAGGAAGAAGCACCACTCCTGCAATAATAACCCCAACCAAAGATTTAGGAGCTCCTATACTCTGTACCATTCCTTCTATCGTTCCGGAAAGACCTTTGGCCATTAAGACTACAATCACCAGACAAACCACCAGAAAACCAAAGCTTATCAGCGTTTTATTCAATGAAGGGATATAATGTTCCTCCGGATGTTCGTCTGGAACGATAAAGTAACTTCTGTGGCGTACAGTCTGTACCATCAGGAAGACTCCATAGATCACAAGACAGGCGATTGAAATAAATATGAGCTGAGCTTCATTATAGAAAGGTCCGTTGACACTTGAAGTAAAATTAGGAAGAACCAGCGTAAGCACCAGAATTGAAACAATACTCACTAAATAGGTTGTAGCAGAAGTTCTTGCAAAGAACTGTTCATGATATTTAACGCCACCTACGAGGATACAAATCCCTAAAATTCCGTTAAGAATGATCATGACAGCGGCAAAAACCGTATCTCTGGCCAGCGTGATTGCCTGATCTCCGCCGGCAACCATGAGCGAGATGATCAACGCGACTTCAATGATGGTGATACAGAGTGCCAGAATAATGGTTCCAAACGGCTCCCCTACTTTATGCGCTACCACTTCTGCGTGATGTACGGCAGACAGGACACTTCCGGTAAGCAGAAGCCCTGCAATAATATCATAAACAACGCCACTACCCATCAGGCCGGAAAAATAGTACCCCACCGCCAAAATGGGGAAAATATACGTATAGTGTAAAAATTCTTTTAATTTCATAAAGTGTCAACAAAATACAAAAAATCTATGAAATTTGAAATATCAAAAGAAAATATTAATAATATTTTAATCTAAAAAGCAAACAAACCAGCGGCAGGAAGCGTAAAGTTACTGATATAAGAAATGACAATATCTCCTCACTTTTTATTCTTCAATCGAAATTGAAACCGAATATTAATTTCAGGCTTTTCTCTTTCATCTCCCTGCCCTTTTAGTTTAATGAATCCAAAGGTTAAAATCCAGAAAATCCGTTAGCATATGGAACAAAAGACCGATGGCTATAATTCTGATATTTCCTTTAAAAAAGAGCAGCAAAAAATACACCGCAATGGCGTAATAGGAATGTAAAATATGAAACCCTATACTGTTTCTTGAGGGGTCAAAAACAGGATGGGCAAATAAATGGTCAAGATCTACCAGCATCGTGGCAAGCATAAGGAGATAAGCTTTTTTCCAGTGGCTGCGGAAAAAGACCAAGGCTATAAAAACCGGAAAAACCAGATGTAAAAAGTAGTGGGTAAATGTTTTTAGTAATGCAATTTCAGATAAACTCATGAATACTCAATCAATTTTTTAGATTATGAGAACTTTACCATCTTAGAATCAAAGGTAGCTTTCCCTTTTTAGCTTTGATCTTCACCCAGTAGTGTTCTGCCTTATTCCAGTAAAATATAAATTCAATGTCTGAAAGTATTGTTCTCTCTGCTGGCGTCAAAGACTTTAATGAAGAGAGCAGCAACGGATTGTTTTTGATGAAGATATAATTTTCTGTAAGTTCAGGGGATAAAGATATCGGTTTTCTGGTAGATTGTATGACAAGTCCTTTGTTGCTCTTATCAATACGGTTGGGCTGAAAAGGAATCGCTGTGAATTGATTCTGGGCATTGATCCATTTTTTATGCTGAAAATATGCCCATGCTTTTTCGGGAATCTGACTCTGAAGATCAATAATATAATTAGGCTGGATAATTTTCTGAACGGTCTTTTTCTCAATTTCGTTAAAATTATCGTCGTAGCCATAACTGATGATGGTATCATTCACCTGCTCCAGATCAGCTGTTGCTTTAAAATAATTAATCTGCGCTGAATCGATGAGATTTTTGTCTAAAAACTTAGCATAATTTTTCACATTACGCGCATCTAATTCTATTGCTAAAAAGTGATTTCTTTTCTGAACTTCATCAATAACTGAAGCTAAAATTCCGGTGTCTGCTGTATTCTTAATCTCAATTTCATCTGCTTTCAACTCAATTGAAAAATTTTGAATTTTCTGTCCTGAAATGAAAGAAATACTACCCGTACTATGAGAGATCAACTGATCTGCATTCAATGTATTTTTTTCAGAAGACTGAATGAGAACTTTATTAATAGGGTCAAAAGCCAGAGCGGAAGTTCCTATGATTCCGTTTTCACCTTCTATTTTAATGAAAAGCTGGTCTTTCCGGAAGAGATTTTTCCCTTTGGAGATAAACTGACGGCTCTTTAAAAACGCTGAGAATTTTTGCGGGTCTTTGAGTTCAACCACACTGTACCACTCTGAAAATCGGGTGTCTTTGAGGTGAAAGATCTGTAAAAAATCCGGGATCTTGATTCCGGAGTCTTTTAACGAAATTTCCTTTTTATCTTTTGTTTTGCTTCCCGACCATTTTGATGGATGGGCAATCAAGTTTGAAAGATACTGTCTCGTCAATTTTTTCACATCAATTAAAACAACAACATCTGCATCTTTGGGGACTAAATTTAATGTTTTTTCTTTATGAAAAAACACAAAATAGAACGCTGCTGCGAGTAAAAGAATTAACGGGACAATAAGTTTCTTTTTGTTCATTTACAGGATTTGAGGCTTCTTTTCAGAGTCTTTAATTTTAAAAATTTCATCAAACAGATCAAAGAAATACATCAGGCTGTTTTCCGAAGAATTCTTGATGTTGTAGTCTAATTCTGTTTCTAAGCTTTCTCCTTTTACTTCAGTCTTGAAATAGACTTCTCCTACATTTTTTCTGAACAGATCCAATGTTTTCCTTTCAGAAGGGGTTTTGAATTCTTTTTCCAAACCGATCAGAAGTTTCTGCATATCCAGCCTTCCGGACAATGGATATTTCGACGAATCTTTAGCCCATTGTTTAGAAACATCAGATTGGTTTTGCGGGTTCACATTGTCTGTAGAGCTCGTCAGATAAACAATCCCATCTTTTACGGTCATGTACAGCTGATCCATATACCCCCCTCCTTTCTCATCCTTAAATGAGTAAAAACTTCCGATTTTTGAGAATTTCTTAGACCAATGTTTATTGGTAGCCATGACATTGAAAACACGGTTCCAGTAGCCTTCATTTTCTGTTGCAAAAGCAAATGTGAAATTAGGAACAGCTACATCTTTGGTTTTCTTCACTTCCTTTTCATTATAGTCATCATCATATTCGTAGTCTGTATACTCTACCTTTTTAGATTTTAATTCATTCAGAACAAAGATTCCGTTTCCCGGTGCTATTTTAGTAATGGCTTCTTCATCCAGAACAATTTTCATTGTTTCCATCATCAGTTCCATCTCTTTTTTATATTCCCCGTCTCCTGTGTCCTGTAGGAGGCTGTACATCATATCAAAGGATTTTGCTCCATTGACATTCATTACGTAGTACCCAATGCTTTTTTCATTAATCAGCTCTGCCAGCTTTTTATTTTTCCTGCCTTTGTAAACGGATGAAATCGTTTTCTGGATCTCAGAATTTTTATGCTGATAATTATTGACCAGCTTTACCTTGTCTTTGTCGAAGTATAAATTGTAGTACGAATTGGAATCATAGGCATTTCTGAAAAACTGTCCAAATTGAAATTGCTTCATCATTTTTCCATAGATTCCATCATTGACCATTCTTCCGTAATCTGTGTAAACGAAAGCATCAGAATTGGGATCTCTGAAATTGAGCATTGCTTTTGGAACTTCAAGTTCAAGGTTTGAACTGAAATACTGATCGAAACGGTCCTCAGCTATCTTCTTTACAATTTTGAAGTTTTCGATACTCATAGAGTCCAGTTCCTTCTGATATGCTGTATCTACTTCAGCTTCTGCATATTCGTCTTCTTTCGGATAAACTTCAGCTTCACCATCGGAATGCTGGGTATCTACATTTTCCTTCGGATATTTATGATTCTTTTCCAGGTATTTGATGTCTTTCTGAATTCTGGTGATTTCCTTATTATTTTCTTTGATGTTATCTTTTAAATATTTGATCTCATCCTTCAGGTTTATGATTTCTTCTTTATAATTAAAGGGTTTTTCCGGCTCTATAACGTTTGCACTGTCCACCACTACGGCAGCACTGTCAGCAACAGTGGCTACACTGTCTACAGCTGCATCAGCCCAGATATCTTTATAAGGCTTGGTATAGTTCACCATACTCAAAACAGCACGGTCATTGTTCCAGGCCACAAAGATATTATCATCTATATCCACAAAAGAATAGTTCTTTTTCTTAGAAATTTCCAATCCTTTTTTCTTGGTAGAATTGATGAATTCCTGAAATTTCTCTTTGTTGTCTACAATAAAATGAGTGGTATAGGTTTGTATAGAGTCATTAAAACTGGCATAATGATATTGTGTCGCATCATATTTAATTCCCGTTTTTGAATAGTCATTCCACGAGGATTTTTCTTTGCTTTTTTTACTTAATTCATGCAACAACGGATTAAGCTTTTGCCAATTGATTTTCTGATTCAGCTGCTTGCCGTTGATTTCCATGTAAAAGACGGCATCCACAGGAAGTTTCATGCTTTTTTGTGCAAAAACAAGCATAAAACCAAAAAGTATGAAAGCAGTTGTTTGTGTTTTTAAAAGTATAGATTTCATGGTTGAGTGTTAGAATTTATTGAAATAATATTGTGTTTTGTAATTGTTTTTTTTGAAAAATAAGGTCTAAAATATTCGCTTCCAGCTTTACTGCTTTTTTATTCGGAGCCAATACATAAGAGCTGTTGGTTTGAGATTTCACCGTATTTTCAAACTGCATGATGGAGGTATATTTTGCATCATTGAAGACTTCTCGGTCTGCCTTCCCCATCTTATCGTAATCTGCCTTAAAAGTATTCACCTTGTTTCTGGTCAATGATTTCTTTTGAATGCTCTGACTGTAAATCTGTGTAGGAATCATTTTGCCAAGGATATGTTTTGCCTTCAGTTGTTCAAGTCCGGCGTTGATATTTTCAATCTGCTTAAAATTACAGCTTAGTTTGATGATATAATTATCAAAATCCATTGAAGTTTTTACATTACTGATTCCCGGTGTTGCTTTAAAAATTCGGGCTGCTTCATTGATCTTATTTTCAATTTCAGATTTTTTGGGAACTTTTTTACCATTAATGGTCTCCATTTTAGAGATAGAAGCCAATCTGGTTTTGCTCTTGCTGGCATTAAGAATAATGGTGTACTCACCAGTTCCATCTGCTTTAACATTCACTTTATCCAAAATATCAAAACAGCTGGTCAGCAATAATAAAGGAAGAATTACCGCAAACAGCTTCAGGAAATTTTTCATAATTGAATTTTAAAACACAAAACTACTTAATTCCGTTTGAAAATACTTTATGGACTCTGTTATTTCACTGAAAACAACTATTTTTTCAGATTCTTCCCTTCAGATAATCCTGTCTTACTTCTTCATCAAGCTTTTCGATGGCATATCTCAGACAGGTTCTGGGCATCTCATGATAATGTTTATTTAAAAAACTGATAAGCTCTGTTTCTTTTTTCTGTCCCATTTCCCGAAGCAGCCATCCATTGGCTTTGTGCATCAGATCGTGTGGATGTTTCAGGTTTTTAGTCACGAATTCTTTTGTCAGTTCAAAAGATCCTTTCTTTACATAATGCATTGTACCGACCACAGCAATTCTCTTATGCCACATATCTTCAGAATCTGAAAGGTCCCTCAATAGCTCCTCTTTCGTATTTTCATAGGCATATCTTCCTAAGATTTTATAGCAGGTAGAATCTACCAAATCCCAGTTATTTACATAGGAAAGATGATCCAGGTAAAACTTCACAACCTCCTCTTTCACTGCCTGATCCTTTGTTTTTTCAAACTTTGAAATCAGCATAAAAAGTGCTGTCAACCTATGTTCGTGATATTTTGAAGACAGCAGAATGCTTAAATCCTGCAAGCTTATTTTGGAGTAATATTCTTTGGCAACCGATCTCTGATCCGGAACTTTTACGCCTAAAAACAGATCGCCTTCGCCATATTCCCCTTTTCCTGTTTTAAAGAACTTTGGAAAGAATTCAGCTTTTTCACGAATGGACAATACAGCCAGGGCTTCCTGGATTTCTTTGATAATAGCACTCATGGGATCTCAATTAATTTATCGAATGTAAATAAATTTTAAGCAGTGATAAATGATCTCTTATTAAGCATTCTCATCCAGAACAACTGCTTCCTGCGCCTCCTCTTCTTTCGCAATCGCTTTCGGATTGGCTACTTTAGCAATCGTAAGTCCCTGAACAATAATAGAGAATACGACCACACAATACGTAATACTTAAAATGATTTCACTGTATTCACTTTTAGGAATAGACATGGCCAAAGCAATGGAAACTCCACCCCGGATTCCCCCCCAGACCAGAACTTTTATCGTCTGCGGACTGAATCTCGTTCTCAATGACATGAATCTTGCAGGCACCCAGATCGAAATCAAACGGGCAAATAAAACCACGGCTATAGCTAATAGTCCAGGAACCATAAAGTGCTTCAGATCTTTGATCATTAATAGCTCAAACCCGATAAACAGGAACAATACGGCATTCAGAATTTCGTCAATCAGTTCCCAGAATTTGATCAGATAATCCTGTGTGACAGACTTCATTTTAAATCTGACATTAAAATTACCCATAAATAAACCTGCAGCTACCATTGTCAATGGTCCAGAAATATGCATCTGTCTGGCAATAAGATATCCTCCCATTACCACAGAAAGGGTTACCAAAACGGAAATAATATAATCATCCACTTCACGCATCAGCCTGGAAGTAATCCACCCCAATACAACACCAAGCAGAATACCTCCGCCGGCTTCTTTCATGAGAAGAAGTCCTATGCTTTCAACCCCCAGATCCACTTCTTTTCCTATTGCAAGCTGTAACACGACCGTAAATACCACGACCGCCATACCATCGTTGAACAGAGACTCACCTGCTACTTTCGTTTCCAGTGATTTGGAAACATTGGCCTGTTTAAGAATACTCAAAACAGCAACAGGATCGGTAGGAGAAATAAGTGCTCCAAAAACCAGACAGTAGATAAACGGAAGCTGAATTCCTAAAAAGGGCAAGAGATAAAACATTCCGAATCCTACTATAAATGTGGAAATCACCACTCCTGCAGTGGAAAATATAAGCACTGGTCTGAACTGCTCCTTGAGATCATTGATATTAATATGGATTCCTCCCGCAAAGAGAAGAAAATTAAGCATGGCGCCCATCAGAACTTCCGTGAAGTCTATACTGTTCATTAATTTATTAAGATGCCCGAAAGTACGCGGAAGTACTGCTTCTCCAAACATGACCAGAAAAATCGAAACGACAATGGCAATCACCATGATCCCGATTGTACTCGGTAGTTTCAGAAATCTGTAATTCAGATAGGCAAAAATCGATGCTAATACTATTAAGGCTGAAAATGAATAATATAACTCCACTAAGTGTCTTTTTTAATTGATTTTTTATAGGTCTAAATAAAGTATTTTAATATATAGTTTACGTCCGTCTTTGTCCCAGATATCGAACATGCCGTCTTTGGCCACTTTTGATCCTCTGGTATAATCTTTCCCGATATTCAGAATATTTAGAAGGATATATTCATCACCTACCGAATTGACGAGGTAGGCCGTTTTTTCAGAGGCGCCGTCTCCGGAGTTCTTTATTCCATCCGTCAGGGAACGAAACTGGCTCAGATGATGCATGAAATTGTTTCCGTCTTTCTGGGAATCATATGCTCTGAGCAGGATAAGAAGGATATCCAGGTTGGTAGGGTCTTTATCATACAGAATTTTACCCTGCCTGATGCATTCTTCAAAATTGCTTTCCTTAAAAACATTTGCAAGACTCTTGAAATTATCATC
Organism: Chryseobacterium carnipullorum; assembly: GCF_003815695.1. Lineage (NCBI taxonomy): Bacteria > Pseudomonadati > Bacteroidota > Flavobacteriia > Flavobacteriales > Weeksellaceae > Chryseobacterium > Chryseobacterium carnipullorum. The sequence goes on from NZ_CP033920.1 coordinate 1,232,725, forward strand.
AATCGTCGAAACTTTATCATCCCTGAAATTTCTGCCGTAATATAAATACTGGGCTTCAATACTGTCCAGGGATTTTGGATATCCTTTGTATTTAAAAATCAGTTTCTCATAATTGTAGGGAGAATCCGGATTTTTAAGACTTTTTTCAATGTTTTTTAAATCGATCTTTGATTTCTGACTGAACCCAAAAACCGAAAATAAAACGAATAACAGGAAAAAGTGATATTTCATTAATCGTTGTTGTTTTCTTCTTCCTCGTCGTTGTCGAAATATTCGAAAAGGAAATCATTGTATGGGAATCTGGAGATATGGATCTTCATAACCTCATCATAAATCATTTTCTTCATTTCCGGGAAGTTTTCTTTCGTTAAAGCAGAGATGAAAACAGTTGGATATTTAGATTTACCCATCCAGGTCTTCTTCCATTCCTCTAAAGAAACATTCTTTTTTGTAGAAGGCGTAAGATCATCGTCATCTTTTTTGTCGTAGCTGAAACCATCAATTTTATTGAAAACCATGATCATCGGTTTTTGATGAGCATTGATTTCCATTAAAGTATTATTAACCGATTCTACCTGATCTTCAAAGCTTTCATGGGAAATATCGACTACGTGAATAAGCAGATCTGCTTCACGGACCTCATCCAAAGTAGATTTAAAGGATTCTACAAGCTGTGTAGGAAGTTTTCTGATGAATCCTACCGTATCTGTAAGCAAAAATGGTAAATTTCCAATGACCACTTTTCTTACCGTTGTATCTAAGGTCGCAAAGAGTTTATTTTCTGCAAAAACGTCAGATTTGGAAAGGGCATTCATCAACGTAGATTTTCCCACATTGGTATATCCTACCAAAGCAGCACGCACTACTTTCCCACGGTTATTTCGCTGTGTAGCCATCTGCTTATCAATGACTTTCAGCTTGTCTTTTAACAGGGAAATTCTGTCACGAATAATACGACGGTCAGTTTCAATCTCTGTTTCTCCGGGACCTCTCATCCCGATTCCCCCTTTCTGACGCTCCAGGTGAGTCCACATTCTTGTCAGACGGGGTAAAAGATATTGGTATTGTGCCAGTTCTACCTGAGTTCTCGCGTAAGAAGTCTGGGCTCTCTGGGCGAAAATATCAAGAATAAGATTGGTTCTGTCCAGAATTTTTACTTCTATTTCTTTTTCAAGATTTTTAAGCTGGGAAGGAGACAATTCGTCATCAAAAATAATGGTTCCGATCTCATTCTCCTTTACATATTCTTTTATTTCCTGTGCTTTTCCGCTTCCTATAAAGGTTTTGGAATCCGGCTGAGTTAATTTTTGTGTAAAACGTTTTTGAACCGTTGCCCCTGCTGTAAAGGCCAAAAACTCCAATTCATCCATATATTCCGTAAGCTTATCTTCATCCTGATTTTGGGTAATAACGCCCACCAAAATGGCTTTCTCGTAATTATGTTCTTTCTTATCTAGCATTAATTTCTGTCTATGTTTGTGATTTTCACAAGATACCAATTTTAGAAAAAAAAACAAAATCATTTTTTAATCTTCTTTATTTTTTAATGTTAATTTAAGTTGACAACATTTTTCTTTTGTATAAAAACAACAATCCCATAAAGAAGATTTACGAATAATAAACATTAAAAAGTATAAATTTTATAAAAATTTAACCATTCAACATATGATCACTCATATTAAATACATGATCATTGATGAGATTGTTGCGTTTTTTGATTCGGCCGAAAAAGCAATTCCTTACCTTGAATTTCCCATTGACCTTCTCATCTGTGAGACGAAATTTAATGGCATGGGCGGTCTGGAATTCAGAAAACAGGCACATAAAATCCCTGTCTGTATATTCGTAAGCTCCCGTCCGGAATTGGCCGCAGAAGTGTTTGAAACGGATGCACTGGATTTTATCACAAAGCCTCTTAAAACAGAGCGTTTACACCACTCAATACAGAAAGTCTTCAACTTTTTCGAAATGAAAGAGAAAGGTGATTGCTTCAATGCACTTCCTGGTGAAAACTGTATTAAAAAAATAAGGCAATCCTGTTTTTCAGATTAAGCTTATCGATATTCTTTATATGAAAGTCTGCCGAGTGCGAACTTTGTATATGTTTAGATTTGAATAACTGAAAATCAATCCCAGTCTGCAGCAACAAATTTCATAGAATTTCCGCTATCATCCGACAGGGTAAGAAAATGGCCTTCGATAGAATAATTGGTCATTTCATCAAATTTCTGACTGAAGGCGGTTTCAAGTTCCATATTCTGGCAGGCTTTTAATGTGCTGCCTACCCCGGATATTTTTACTTTTCCCCCGCTTTTAAATTCGGAAGTAAAGAATATACTGTTACATCCCATATTTGCTCCTCCCCGAATCTTTCCTTTTTCCATAGTTCCTGTGAGGTTGATTTCTGCTTTATTTTTAACCAACTCTTCCTTGGAGAAATTTTTGAAAGAAATGAGCATCCACTGCCTTTGAAGGGCTGGATTTTTTTCCGGAACTGAAGAGCAGCTGACAACGGCTCCTAAAAGCAAAATGGCAAAAAAAGACAGGCGTATTTTTTTCATGTGCATTATCCTTCCATTTTCGTACCATTCCGGGATAGAATATCGTAAAAATTAGTAAATTAGCGACACAAAAATTATTTTATAAAATGAAAAGACTATTTCTACTGTTCACTTTCTTATTGGGCTTTGCTCAGATGAGGGCGGATGAGGGGATGTGGCTGTTAATGCTCATCAAAAGACTTAACGGGGTCGACATGCAAAAAGAAGGACTGCATTTGACGCCTGAAGAAATTTATTCGGTCAACAATTCAAGTTTAAAGGATGCCATCGTAAGCTTTGGAGGTTTCTGTACCGGGGAAATTGTTTCTGACAAAGGACTTATTTTCACGAACCACCACTGTGGTTATGGTGCTGTGGCTGCCGCTTCTACTCCGGAAAAAGATTATCTGAAGAATGGATTCTGGGCTATGAAGCAGAAAGATGAATTTAATGCGAAAGATCTTTATGTAAGATTTTTAGTTAGAATGGATGATGCTACCCAGAGAATCAATTCTAAGCTAAACAACAATATGACCGGAGCAGAGAGAAAAGCTGTGATTGATGCCGAAACAAAGGCGATCCAGACGGAAAACTCTGAAAACGGAAAATATACAGTAGTGGTAAGAGATTTCTTCAATGGAAATGAATTTTACTATTTCGTGTATCAGGATTACAAAGATATCAGATTGGTAGGTGCACCGCCTTCATCATTAGGTAAATTCGGTGGTGATACAGATAACTGGGAATGGCCAAGACATACGGCTGACTTCACTGTATTCAGAGTTTATGGAGATGCAGCAGGAAACCCTGCAGAATTTGCTCCGAGCAACGTTCCATTGAAGCCTAAGCACTTCCTTCCGGTTTCTCTTAAAGGGATCAAACCTGGAGATTTCTCTATGATCTTGGGATATCCCGGAAGAACTAACCGTTACCTTACTTCTTACGGTATTCAGCAGATGGTGAACAAAGACTATCCGGCCTGGGTAGAAGCGTCTAAACTTGCTATGGACGTAATGAAAAAGTATATGGACAAGGATAAAGCAACTCAGCTTAACTATGCTTCTCAATATGCTTCTGTAGCGAACTACTGGAAAAACAGACAGGGAACTATCGATGCGGTAGATAAAAACGGAACAATCTCTGATAAACAAAAAATCGAGGATACCTACAGAAAATGGTCTGTAATGCCGGGTAACACTGCTTATGATGGTATTTTAGAAGATATTGAAGCTTATTACAAGCAGGTTTCTGAAAGAAATGTTGAAAGAAACTATGCTTCACAGTTCTCAAGAAATGCAAAATATATTACACTTGCTTTACAGGTAGGGTCTGTACTTAAGGCATACTCTGCTCAGGATATGCAGGGAAGACTTGCTATGAAAGCAAAAACTGAAGCTGCTCTTAAAGCCGCTTACGAAAACTTCAACCCATCTCTTGAAGGAGAAATGCTTGCTTCAATGGCCAATCTTTATCAGACAAGAGTAACGAATAAAGAAGTGGCATCTGCTACTATTTTAGGATTGGATGCGAAGACGCTTTCTAATGTAGCTTATTCTTCAATCTTTGCCAATAAGACTTCTGCTACGAATTTCTTACTGAATCCTGATCCATTAAAGCTTGATGCTGATCCACTTTGGAAAATTGCCAACGGAATCGTTGCTGATCAAAAAATGAGCACAGAAAGATATGCGAAAGTTGATGACAACTTCAACAAAAACAACCGTCTGTTCTTAGCTGGATTAATGAAAGCTATGCCTGAGAAAAAATTCTATCCGGATGCTAACTCTACGATGAGATTAACCTATGGAACTGTAGATAAACTTCCGGTTAGACAAGACAGAAATTACTTCGGTGTTACGGATAACTACTATACTGATATGACCGGTCTTGTAGAAAAATACAAGAAAGGTGATGAAGAATTCGACCTTCCACAAAGAGTGATCGATCTTTATAACCTTAAAGATTTCGGACAGTATGCTGATGCTGCAGGATATATGCCTGTGAACTTCCTTTCTAACAATGATATTACGGGTGGTAACTCTGGTTCTCCTGTTATTGACGGAGACGGAAACCTTATCGGTATTGCATTCGACGGAAACAGTGAAGCATTGAGCGGTGATATCGTATTTGAACAAGACTGGCAGAAAACGATCAACGTAGATGTACGTTTCGTTCTTTGGACGATTGACAAATATGCAGGAGCAAGAAGACTGATCGACGAATTAAAGCTTGTAAGAGGAGAAAACACGCCTCCTGATACAAAGACTAAAAATTCAGGAACAACCGAACTTCCTAAGAAAACAAAAAGCAAAAAATAATCTTCTCTAAGATATTTTTAAAACCGTGAATGTATGTTCACGGTTTTTTTGTTTGGTATTTAATGTTTAAGAAAAAAGGGAGTTTATAATACACTCCCTTTCAATTATTTATACTTTCAATTCTGCTTTAAGCCATTGTCCTGTGTTGCCATTTGTAATGGTAATTTCTCCATTATCATGACCAACTGTAACTCCAAGATCATTTACAACCTGCTTAAAATATCCTTTATTAAGATTAGTATCTATATCCCTCTGCCATAAGAACATTGCAAACTGTCCTGAATCATTTTGAAGCATTAAAGTTCCCAATGTACTTCCAAAGCCAAAAGGTTCGATTCCAATTTCATAGGCTTCATTAGCATTAAAATATTTTTTCGGAAGTAAATCAATCGATCCATTTAGATAAGCTTTCGTTTTCAGTCCATTAGTCTGCCAGGTATGTACCATATAATTAGCTGTTGTGGCAGCATCAATTGCAGTTGCTCCCAGCTGGTGACTGCCATCTTCCAAAAATCTTGCGTGAAGAACTTGTGGTGTAAAAATAATGGGTACATTCCATTCAGGAGAAATATTTGCAGTCTCAAGAAGATAGTCGAAGTCGGTAATAAATTCGGAAGATTCAATCGAAGGAATTGCATTTTCTTTCGAAGGTATATATCTCCAGGCATTCCCAGCGTAGTTAATATTTCGTTGTGTAGATTTTGTTGTTTCTGTTCCATCTGCAAAAATTTTAAAAGCATGTAAAGAATTTATGTTATTTCCCGTAATAGAAATTCCTGCAACTTTTCTTAAAAAAAATTGCCTGATACGCTCCTGTATGAAACATGTTTCCTGAAATATTGATTCCTCTTACCGATTCATCATTTCCGCTTAGTCCTAATGTAATATAAGAATCAACAACGTGTTCATCATATCCTTCAAAATAATTTCCTGAAATATTAATTCCAAAACTATCGGTAAGCATTAAGCGTCCGGCAGAATATTCAAAACTGCATCCGGAGATATTTCCACCTGTCGTTGTATCTGCAATTTCTGAAGGAATTCCCGCTCCAAGAATTTTTAAATTGGTTACATTAAAAGCATTTGTTGCATTTTCAAATTTAAATGCCTGATAAGTTCCCTGGAAATAAACTGAATTAAGTTTTGTATAATAGCAATCATTTAAATCAAATCCCAGTTTCATCCCATCAAAACGACAATCTGTAATTCTTAAATAATGGCAGGACTTAGATTTAACAAATGTTTGGGCAGTAGCTTCATTAATGGAAATAAAGTTTTTAATATTTACATTATTGTAGTGCTCATAAATATCTACCATAACGGCTACACCATTAATAAACTGAAGAGATCCGTCAGCATTTTTAGCTTGCTCCTGTCTCAAAAATGTAGCTTCAATATTAAAGATGACAATATCATTATCTCTACTACTTGAAAGCTCACAATTTTTACCATCAATAATCAAATCTCCTCTTTTGATTTCCAAGGTAGAATCTACAATTACCTTTTCCAAACCGTAAAATGCAACTTCATTTACTTTTTTATTGTCTTTAATATCAAAAAGCATCTGGCTTAATTTTGCACTCTCATCGGTCCCGTTACCTTTCACACCCCACCATCTTACATCTGCTACTTCAAATATTCTTTCATATTTAGTTTCCTATGTTTTTAGTTAACACATTGTTTACTGCGCTATCTGCAGCTCCTACTTTTTTCCACGAATATTCCAATCCTGTAAATTCGTCTGTTAATAAAATAATTTCGTCTGTTGTACTCATTTTTAATATTTTTTGATTTAGTTAAGATAATAGACAAACATTTTTCAATTATGCTATCTGTTTTTCTCTTCTGCAAATATCAATCAGCACAGCGACAAAACTCGACGTATTATAATTTCTATTCTTCTCAATTGCAAGTCAAAAAACCGGGAACCAAGGAGAACAGGAAGATAAAAATGATTCTGGAGGAAAAGAAGGAAATATAAAAAGAGTTCAGGAAACCCTGAACTCTTTGGTTTATTGTAAATTAAACCGTTTAGTAAGTATCAAAAGTACAAATTGGGAAAGTAATATCCGCATCATTTACTGTAACATGAGACGGAATATTAGCCGTTATTACATTTCCGGCTTTTCCTGCAATTTTAAAACGAACAGTTCCTCCGGCTGTATTAATGTAGAATATTGTTCCAAGAGACAGTTTACTCATATCACCTGTCTTTACTATAAATGTTCTTGATCCAGCAACAGAATCTACCGTATATCCTGACAGCGCACTTCCTATTCCGGATTCTTTAATAACCATAGTTTTATGGGTGTTAAAATTATAGAATTTCTCTCCGGTATTGAAGTTGAATCCAACCATATTTGAACCAGAAGGATTATCAACAGTTGAATAAGTCTCTTCAGGAATTTCAAGGAATTTCACCTTCTCAATTTTCCCTCTGTCTGATCTGTTAATCATAACCTTCAATCTCGCATTTTCATATGGTCTCTGGATAATTCCTACATACTTTGCCTCTGGAATGAAATACATATTATTTACATAGTCTCCCTCATCCTCGGCTCCTATCTTAATAATTTTCACATCAGAAGTTATTCCTGGTGCAATCCAATAATCCTGTGGTCTAAAATCAAGTAAATCTATCTGAGCCTGCAACAGGGCACTATCTGTTATAATATTTCTATTTTCATCAAAAAGAACAAACTGTGGATAACGGTGCCACTGTACCCATAAGTTGGTGTTGTTATCATTAATTTTAAAAATCTGACAGAATTGATTATCATAATCAGCATTGGGGAACAAACCTGAAAATTCATTGAACGGTTCCAGGTTCTTTACATAAAAATGACTGTTTGAACCATTGGTCTTTGAGTCTCCGCTTAAGTCTTCGTCCAATAAAACAATAGGCTTTTCACCTACATATTTAATACCATCCTGATCCGTAAAATAAGTAAGGTAATGAATTTGGTTTGAATTAAAATTAAACTCAGAACCCCTGTGGAAAACACCTATTCTTTCCCCTGTTTTAATTTCAATTCTTGGTTCTGAAATAGAAATTCCATAGCATGGAGCTGCCGAAAAGTCAAAACAAAGGGTTTCCCAAGGATCTAAATCATGCCCCCATTCAAATGACTGATTAAGGAAAAGCCAGGAATTACATCCTTTAGAAGCTGCATCTTTTTCAAACTTCACAAACGTTCTTCTGCGGGTAACAGTACTGGCATCAAGCAATCCGGTAAAAGATCCAAATTCGCCACCAATAACACGGTTCGCATTTGCCCAGCCATTATTGCTATTTGTGATTACAAATGCGTCAAGATTAGACTGCATTGATTTTAATTGAATTTCATTCCAAGCAAAACCGGAAAATATGCCGGGTGAATCATTAGCATCGCAAACAATTCCTTTGGTAAAGAAAGAAGCTCCCAGATACATTTTACAGTGCTGTGAACCTTGAAGTAAAATCCCTACATAATTATCCGAAGAAACATTGGTTACCGGTGTTCCTGAAACATTGGTGGTAATCGTATTTTTAAAACTATTCTGAAAAATCAGTGCCGTTTTATCACTTGTCCCTCTATAAAATATCTTATCTATCATAAAGTTTACAGGCTTTTTAAATAAAACCGTATCTGTGATTTTATATCCAACAGGGCTGTTTCCAACTAAAGTAACGGATTGCAGTTCAAGAGAAAATTGCTCACTAGGATTGTTGTGATCCACAGACACAAAATCATAAAGTCTGTTGACAAAATCTGCAGCTTTTAAAAATGCCTGTGTATCATCTGTTGTAGAATCTCCTTTTGCGCCAAAAAGCTCGATATTAATAGGTTTTCCCGCAAGGAAGCTTGTTAGTGCGTAGTATTCTCCCTTTCTTTTTCTATAAATAATACCATCACACAAAGCATCTGTCATGGCTACAGGATTAGCTTCGTGATACCAGTGAGTCACTTTTTGATAGTTTACATTTTCTAAAGAATAACTGTCTACCAGCTGTACCAAATCATCTGCCGAGTCTGTAGAAGAAGGTGAAAAAAAATCGTTCGTAAATTTCATTTTGTTAATGTTTTTTGATTAAAGTGAATGATAGAACAAAGATGATATGGCCATATTCTCTTTTTGTCTAATGCAAATATCGTCCGGCACAGCGACAGAACTCGACGTGTTATTTTATTAAAAGAATAAAAAGGCCAAAAATATTTCTTTTCCGGCCCTATATTCAATAATTGAAATTCCCAAATATTTCAAATAAGAATTTAAACAAATGTATAAAGAGTTGAAAATTTAGGAATTACACATTCCAAAACCCACGGTCTAAGCTTCGGTATTGTATGGCTTCCGAAATATGGTGGGACTGTATATTTTGAGATCCCTCCAGATCAGCTGCAGTCCTTGCAACTTTCAGAATACGGTCGTACGCTCTGGCAGAAAGATTCAATTTTTCCATGGCCAGCTTAATGAGATTAAATGATGTGTCATCCAGACCACAAAATGCTTCAATTTCTTTGGGGCCCATTTGAGCATTATAGCTTATCGCAAGACTTTTATATCTCTCATTCTGAATACTGCGTGCTTTCAAAACACGTTCACGGATATCTGAGCTTTTCTCTCCTTTTCTTTTTTCAGTTAACTGCTCAAATTCTACTTTCTGTACTTCAATGTGTATATCAATTCTGTCTAATAATGGTCCCGAAAGCTTATTCATATACCGCTGCATTTCATAAACGGATGAGGTATTTCCGGGATCGTCCGGGAAAAATCCGCTGGGACTGGGGTTCATGGAGGCTACCAGCATGAAGCTTGCGGGATAGTTAACGGTAAATCTAGCTCTGGATATGGTTACTTCCCGGTCTTCAAGAGGCTGTCTCATCACTTCTAAAACTGTTCTTTTGAATTCGGGCATCTCATCCAGAAACAAAACACCATTGTGAGCAAGGGAAATTTCTCCGGGCTGGGGATAGCTTCCACCTCCTACTAAAGCAACATCCGAAATAGTATGATGGGGTGATCTAAAAGGACGAACGGTCATGAGAGAAGTTTCGGTTCCCATTTTACCAGCTACAGAATGTATTTTTGTGGTTTCCAGAGCTTCTTTTAACGTTAACGGAGGCAAAATACCCGGAACCCTTTTGGCAAGCATTGTTTTGCCGCTTCCCGGCGGACCGATGAGAATAATATTGTGCCCGCCGGCAGCAGCAATTTCCATCGCTCTTTTGGCTGTTTCCTGCCCTTTAACTTCTGAAAAATCAAATGGAAAATCATTGATCTTTTCCTGAAATTCTTTTCTTGTATCCAGAATCACTCTTTCGATGGGTTTGCTTTCGTTAAAAAAATCAATGACTTCTCTGATATTTTCTACGCCATAGACTTCAAGATTATCTACGATTGCAGCTTCACGGGTATTTTGTAATGGAAGTATGATACCTTTGAAGCCTTCTTCCCTCGCCTGGATCGCGATAGGCAACACTCCTTTTATGGGCTGTAAACTCCCATCAAGCGAAAGCTCCCCCATAATAACATAATCATGAATATTTTCGGCAAGAATCTGATCTGAGGCAGCAAGAATACCTATAGCAATACTGAGGTCATACGCCGCCCCTTCCTTGCGAAGGTCTGCAGGAGCCATATTGATCGTGATTTTCTTACCCGGAATTTTGTATCCTACATTTTTCAATGCAGCGGAGATTCTGTAACTGCTTTCTTTGATGGCATTATCAGGAAGCCCAACCAAGTGATAGCCAACTCCTCCGGTGTCTACATTGACCTCAATGGTGATGGTCTGTGCCGCAACTCCATGGATGGCACTTCCATAAATTTTAACTAACATGATCTGTGTTTTTTGTAAAAATAAATAATATATTATTTCAAAAAATAGGCTTGCAAATTAACAGGATTCTATTTCCGGATCGATATTAAAGAAAATATCCATAAAAAGACAAGCCGGTACAGAGACAGTCTGTATCGGCTTATCAGCGATTAAAAAAAACTAACTCAGGATGTGTACTATTTATTTTTTTATGAATTTATTTTTATAGGTATTGCCCTCAGAGTCTTTAGAAAGGATAATATAATTTCCAACAGTCAGCGTACTTACATCAATAGGTTCATTAAAGCGGTGACTGCTCTTTTGTAGAATGACTTTTCCGGACATGTCGATGATCGAAATTTCCTTGTACGTTTTATCAGATTCTTTTCCGATATAAAGAAATTGCGATGCAGGGTTAGGATATAATTTCAGATTATTTTCTTTACGTTTTGTTTCATCTGTTGCCAGAATACAGGACTCAAAGTTTCCGAAATTCAGTTTCACAAAATTTCCACTCCCTAAAAATTCACACTGATCCGGACAATACTCGGTGCAGGCATAAAATCCATATGCGCCTGATGCTGTAGCGATATACGTATCTCCGGTTGCGCCATTAATCACACAAGGATCTCCAACGGATGGAGGGGGACTGTTGGGAATACATCTATACCATACATGGCTTCCATAAAGATCGGGAAATACATCATCAAATTGTACAGATGCTCCTGCACAGATATTATATTCTCCTTCTCCCACTTGCTGGAAAGTTCCGGGGGTAAAGGTGCTGAGCATAGAAGGAAGTCCATAAGCAAATCCGTCTGCCATCACGGCGGGACTTTCCGCGGTACAGTCGCCCTGTGTAACCTCAACTTTAAAATAATAAAGCTGATCATCATTTCCGTTGATGGTCAACGTTTGTGAAATTGCCCCAGGAATAGCGGTCCAAGGATTGTTATTAGGCGTCTGCCAGGTCCATTCCTGTTTGTACCACTGGTAACTTCCGAATGCCTGTGTAGAAAGTATCTCTGTTTCGGTATTGCAGAACAGGATTTTATCCGGAAATTTCACCCCTAGCCTGGGGCTTGTTATGGTTGGGTTACACTGTGCTTTTATATTCAGAATAGTCATGAACAGAACAGCCAAAAAGATGAGTTTGGTTTTCATATTTAAATATTTAATGGTTTGGTTTAGTCTTTTTCAGGACCGTTAGTCCAGCAGAACCCTGATTCCGAACTTCATGTTAAAGTTTAAAGGTTTTTCTTTATAAATGGTATTGAGCTGACTATCATTCCTGAAGTGGTACCCGATTCCCGGTTCTGCATATATTCCTATCTTATTGATAATTTTTACCTGTAATCCAACGGCAGAATTAACGGAAAACTGTACCGGCTTAATGTTAATACGTTCTTCCTGAATTTCCTGCACCTCATCATTCACAATATATTTTGTTTTAAGCTTTCCACTTACTGCTTTCTCAGCGAGTATTCCACCGGTCACGTATCCTGTAAAGCGTCCCTTCTGAATAACGTTATAGTTGATCTGCACAGGAATGCCGACATAATGGACGCTTTGGTCACCTTTTATATAGTTTGAATTGCTTCCGGAGTGAAGTTCTGATGTAAGTTTTGTATAGTTTATCCCCGTCCCTATTCCCCATCTTTTCCCGACATTGTAGTACATCGAGAGTCCAAGGGTAACAGGAATTTTATGTCTTATTCTGGCTTCCACTTCTTTACTCTGATTGGCCAACAGAAGTTCTGTCAGCGGATCACTTTCTGTACCGGACACCCATACATCACTGAAAGCCATAGGACTTCCACTGATGGAGGTATACCCCGGAAACGTCTGTTCGGAAGAGTTTGAGGACACATTGCCTGTAAGCATGCTTAGCATCCATTTTTTAGACTTTCGGGTTTGAAGTTTAGGTTGATTATTGTCTGCATATTTGTCCGAAAGTTCATTTTTCGTAGCATTGAAGATTTCGTCAACTTCCATTTTCTCTTTCACAATAGAATTTTCATTAACAGGAGAAGACATTTGATCAGGCAGATTTCCTATTATTAAAGGAGATAAACCTTCTGTTTTACCTGCTGATTCTGGTTTTAAATGATTACCCTTTATTTCTTTGCTTACGGGATTTATTACTATTTTATCTACACTTGTTTTATCGGTTAACCCATTTCCCTGACTGCTGTATTTTTCACTTCCATCGTTATCGATTATATCAATGATATCGGTGTTTACAGACCCGGTACTATTTCCTCCTTTCTCTTGATCATCAGATTTTTTGGTGATCTGTAGTCCCTTGTTTTCTCCGTTCATGTTCAGGAGTAGTTTTCCGGTAAAAAACAGTAGCGCTAAAGCAGCTGCTATTCCTCCTATTCTGTATAGCAGAGATCTTCCATTTTCTGCAGGACCGTTTTTAATTTCTTTTTCATCATCAATTTCAGACATCAGAGTTCCAGCCAGCGCTTTTTCATCTTCTTCAGAAAAAAGTTCATCTTTAATATCTTCCCACAGCCCATCCGGAACATCCTCTTCGTGGTCTTCCATTTTCCTGTGAAGATCATTGAGCCACTGATTATTCATATTGTGCTTTTTTTGACATTTTAAATTCTTTAATTTTCCGGACCAGCAGACCTTTTGCCCTGTGAAACTGAGAGGCGGAAGAATCTTCTGCTATTCCTAAAATCCCTGCAATTTCCCTGTGGCTTTTTTTCTCAAATACAAAGAGATTAAAAACAGTCCGGTATCCGTCCGGAAGCGACTGTATCAGTTTCATAATAGCGGCCTGCGGAATTTCCTCCAGATCGGATTCCTCATCGTCAGGGATATCAGGAAAATCAGCCAGATCAGTATCTGTTGTCATCCCGGAATGCTGCCTGATATGTTTTAAAGCTTCATTGACTGTGATCCTGATCATCCAGGCTTTCAAAGAACCGCTACCCCGGTATTCAAATGTTTCTATAGACCGGAACATTTTGACAAAGCTGTTCTGAAGAACATCGTGAATGTCGTCTTTTCCTGAAATATAACGAGTGCAGACCCCGGCAAGGCTTCCGGAATAGGTTCCGAAAAGTTCTTTCCAGGCAGCTTCTTCCTTCTTAAGAAGCCGTCTTATCAAAATCTGCTCTTTGTTTTCTTCCATGAATGAGGTCAGGTTTAGCAACCTGTTAAAATTTTAAAGCAAAAATAGACTGCATCCGGGCAAAACACAATCTATTGTTTTATTATCTATCAGTTAATTCTTTATACAGTAGGGGAAATTATAATAAATAGCTTCAAAAGGATTTAATACCGTCCCATCTACTGTAATCTTTTCTGCTGCTAAAGCAAATCTCAACGTATGATCTAATCCTACGAAATATCCCTTTTGTTTTGCCACGAGGGTAACTATCGCTTTTTTAGTCACTCCGTCTACGGGAATCTGAAGTTCCAGTTCTTTCGGGGCAAAATTAAGTTCTACCCAATTTTTATCTGCATTTAATACCGATGTATATCTGAGATTATATTTCACTTTTCCCATTGCCGTCAAAGCATTTTGTGTTTTTACAGGATCTTTCACTACGGCCATTACAATTTCTTTGATTGGAAATTCGGGAAATGTCAGCGTGTCTTTTTTTATTTTAAAATCGACGATTTTTTCGGCTCTAAACTCTCCCTGCATCGTGATCAGCCTTCCTTTATAATTACCGTTAACGTCTTCTAGTTTTACAGGCGGTACTTCTATCCTGTCCTCATTCATGCATGAGAACAGGGAGAAGATGATGGATAGGATCAAAACGGCGGTAATCAGCTTAAGTACTAGTAAATTCTTCATTTCATTATTTTTTTAACATTAAACATTAATTGTATTGAGTACTCATCTATAAAATCCGTTTTTTGGGAAATCTTGCGTGGAATTTTGAAAAAAAATGAAATTTTATTGTAACAAACTGATTTACTGCGAATAAAATTCTATGATTTATTTTTAAAATGAAAAACCAGCGTGGGTTTCACGCTGGTTTGGGGTATCCAACTTTATAAAAATTTCCAATTCTTAATCCAGCACCCTCTGTTATTTTAAAAAAGAATATACCTTCGAAATTATTATTCACCCTTTTGAAATAAAAAACAACTCAAAAACAAAATGAATCCGTCTCACAACTGAGACGGATCCTGCTTTATATAATCATATGCCCAAATAAGATAGATACGTCTGTATTTTCCAACATTAACACCCTTAAAATCAAACCATTATCAGTGAGTTATTTTAGACAATTCTCATCAAATGCTATAAATTTGGCAATGGACTCGCATTTGCTCCCTGATTAATCAAACGAATTTTCATATCCCTGAAATATTTTATATTTCCAAAAGTTCCATCCTGGAAGTTTTCTTTATACAATTCACCATCTCTCATAGGATCTATCAAAAGCACGGGAAATACACGATCCAAGCTTTTTTTGTATTTATCAGGAAGACCTGATTCATTTTTGTATAGTTTAACACTATCAATTCCTATCCAATTATATAAAAACCGTATATCTTCAAAACAAGGTTCATTATCAATTAATATTCTATAGTTAGCAGAACGGTCAACTTTTCGAATAATATACATCCAATCCTCTAAATTAAAATCTTTCCATAGTTCAGGGATAACTAAAAGAAGTGCTTTTACATCAGAATCTCTAATCCGTTTTTCGTTTAAAATTCGAAGAATAAGATTCTTGGTATCTATGCTCAATAATTCACTCTTTAAATCTTTATAACTTTCCCAGTCGTTAAATTTCAAAAAATCTATTAATTTTATTATAATCTGTTCCATATTTAATTATTTAAATTTCCAATGAATATTCTCTTATCTATTTTAAATTTTGTAACAAACCCCTCTCCGTTAACCTCTATCAAAAAAATATCATATCTGGCTCTTTTTATTGGTATTCCGATCCCATCCAATATCTTTACTAGTCTTTCTGCCTCGTCAATTGTTGGTCTGTAATGCCCAGATAGGTTATGTAATTCTGAAATTCTTCCATTTTTAAAGCTCATGCTTCCCGCTGCTAAAACCTCTTGTCGGTCACCTAAAAAATGATGTTTATTCCCAATTCTTAATTCTCCTGATTTTGTAATGACAAAATCGTATTCCCGTGACTTAAAAACATGACCTGTAGACTGTTTAAAAATACCATTAGAATCAAAGGTATATGATAAAATAAAACTCTCTTTAGGTAATGAATCTAAAGGATCCTTATTAGTAATCTTTGGCATTCTTTTACAAAAGGCAGCTACCCGTAACTCCTCCAGCTTTTGTATCAGCTTAAACGGATGATACAAATCTCTGTAAAAACCATAAACGATATTTTTGTAGTTTTTTTCGGTAGCGATACCACGCAAAACAACCTCATTTTTGTAAATAAATGCAAATTCTTTCTTCCCGTTTTCTGCTACTTCCACTATCACCACACCTTTGTCATACAACCGTATAAGATTGGTATTGTTAAAGTAAAATGCCGCAGCTTTTATTGCTTCTTCTGCATCCAGAACTCTTACCCACGCTTTTCCCTCTTTCAGCGTATTACCTGTAAAAGTAATAATATTTTTCTCTAAAATAATCTTTACGAGGCAGGCTTTAATAAAGTTAATAGCCTTAGTCATACCGGTAGTTCTTGCAAGTTGTATCAACTTCATTCCATTTGCGAAAAGCTCAGGAAGTGCAATCACAGCAGAAGCAAGATTGGCAGAGTAATAGACAGTGTTCCATTCCTGGAGAAATTCTGTTCCTCCATCCAACGCCATAATGTCTTTATCAAAACCCTGTACTATGGCATCTGTAGTGTTTACCACAACATCTGAAACAGCAGCTGCTATAATAATGGGGTTTCCGGAAGTAGCCAACGCTATTGCTCCTAATACAATTCCTAAAATATCAAACCCTATTCTTTTTATTTTTTCTCTTTCCTGTTCTTCATGAGCATCCGCAATTGCCTTTACCAGAATAGCTGCGGCAATATCGGGGTATTTTTCTTTAGAATCCGCATCTACCAACAATACCATATCCATAGGATGATAGTAGGTACCACTATCGTCATCAGGAATAATTTCATTAAAAGATTCTATAGGGAGAAAGTCAATTGTAGGAACTTCTTTTTCTTTTTGCAGAAAAAATTCATTTCCTTTTTCTTCTCTTGGGAGATTATCATCAGAATTAACTCCTTTATACTTCCCGAAAGAAAACGCTTTATCTATTTTTCTCAGATCTTCCATTCCATTGTGGAGGCACAGTGTAGAGATAAAGCTTGCAAAGGCTATTTTGTTTGAGGATTTTTCTCCGTTTATTACAGATTCTCCTTCTAAGTTTTCAAAGATTTTTTTTACAAATGTCTGGTTGCTTTTAAATTTTTTAAATAAAAATTTGCTATTTCCAAAAACTTTCAGAATATTAAGCATAGCACCACTAAAGTCAAGATTCCAGCTAAACAGATCCTGATTTTCCATACCTCTCGAAAGAATTTCCAGATGACTCCAAATAAGATCCTCATGTCCTTCCTTAGATGTATCTTTATTATCTATTCCTAACGTTTCCAGTAATTTTGCTGTTACAAAGTCGGGCATATTTTCATAGAGAAACTTAACCTCTGCCTGACTACTTGCTTTCAAAGCCTCCTGAGCAAACAACCGGATAATTTTTTCTTTGAGATAATCTTCATCAGCAGGACTTGCAAGCATTACAAAATCCAAAGCATTTTTAGCTATTACAACAATAGCATTGTACTTGTTGTTTAGTTCATAATCCTTATTACTCGATGTATTGTTATCAAAATTCCGAAGTTTTATGTAATTGCTATAGACATATTCTATTCTAAATTCGATAGTTTGCGAAGCCACATCCAAATAAAAAAGATATCCAGGTTGCAAAATATCTACATGGCAAGCCATCATATTAAGATAAATATCTGCCTTTGCGTCTCTGCGGTGCTGGTTTTTATAATATTGATAAGGCGTACTTCTAGAGATGTCATTATATGATGCTTCCATCATTTTTTTTATCATCGCGGGGTTTTCTTTATTCAAACCAAAACCGTAGTTTACCGCATAATTTCCAAAATTGAAAAAAAACCTTTCATTATTACTATTCTTATGTAAATCTGAAATAAGCTCATCTATTCTCATTTGTCCATGATAAAACACTCCTAATTTCTCTTCATTACACTTATTTTCTATCCCAAATTTTTTCTCAAAAGATATTTCTGCAAAAGACGTACTTTTTATTCCCTGCAACGGATCCTTATTTCCTTCAAAGCCTTGATTTACTTCTTCAAAAGATAATATTTTGTATTGTGATAGATCTCCAAATTCGTCATCAAATGTTCCCATATTCTTTGTTTTTATTTATTAGACATTTCAGTTCATTTATTGGGAAAAGCTGTTTAATCATCATATTTTCTGTAAACTTCTTAACCTGATTTTCATCCAATACCAAAAGATCTAAATGGTAATCTTGATCGACCAGAACCATTGCATTTTTTAGCTTGCATTTTGCCTGTACCAAAACGTCCCAGTCTTTTCCTTCCAGATCCTCCCATTGTTCAAAAGGAATCCGGCCCCTGCTTCCAAAAAGAAAAATCTTTTCTACGGCAGTAATCTCACTAATCTTGTCTTTCAGACGCGTGAGGATATAAGGCAGCACTTTATCGTGCTGCCAAATAGCCTCGGGTTTTACCCGGCTCATAATGTTATAATATTAAATGATTAAACTAAAAATTTAGAAAGTGGAATTTTGTCAACATACTCTTGATTCGGAATTTGTTGTCCATCCTTATCTGCAATTCTATAACTCGCAGAATTTAAATATTCAGGGGTAATCATTTTTAAATAAGACAATCCGTCCGTTAGGAACTGGAATGTATCAAATTCTTTAGATCCGCCTGGCTTTACAAATTTAAAATTCTTGATTTTAGTCACATTTATTTTAAATGTAATTCCATACTCACTTGTTGGAGAGGCTTCCAAACCTTCTATTAGAGAAAGTTCATCGGCTAAAGATTGATAGAACTTAATAGTACTGTCCAATTTTGACCAGCTCGCATCTCTTTCCACAGTAATGCTATTTCCTAAACATTCATACTTTCTAGGGAATGGTGCATGCTCTTCCATTTCTCCAATAGTCTGGTAATAGTCCATATGGTTAAAACTGATTTCAATCCATCTATCAGATGACTGTCCGATTTGACTGTTATTCAGTTCAAAATTACTTTCGCACATTTCACCCAGATTATCATCGAATTTCACACCCGGTTCACAGTTGCACGGTAATGCTTTTTCTACTTTTAAGCCGATAGAATCTGCCTGAAGAATAGTAAGCGAAGTAGGAATTTTCTCTCTCCATGGTTCTCCTTCTTTTGTGGCTTTTGGTGAGCGCAATTCGTCGACAATAGATAAGAATAACGGATCGTCAATTACCGGAACCTCTCCTCCGTTCCAGATCTGTCCTGTAGCTAAGAAATGTCTTACTGACTCTTCAAATCCCGGTCTTACCGTAACGATAACCCTTGCCATCCCCGACTGCATAAAGGCTCTGAATACAGGATCATTATCGTCAAACTGATAAAGGTCGCCCCAATTAGCCCTGTTCCCCCAATAATAAGGGTATAGATAATAGCTCATGATTTCCCATTCAAAAGACTGTTCCATAAATTTTACAAAGGCTGCATATCTGTCCAGAGTTCCATCTACTTTTATCTCGGTATTGGTAAAACTTTCCGTAGAATTATCTGTCTGGTAATATTTATTTTTCCCGAATGTTAATTCTGCATTTGGATTTTGATTCAGCATATAGGAAATACAGTTCCTTCTCAGGATGGTATTTTCTATTTTTCTGTAGAAGCCTGGATTGGAACCTTTAATCTGAACCCCTAATGCTTTTGCATCTGCTAAAGCTGCTTCATATTTAGCCAATTCAATTTCGTACACTTCAATGATTTTATTGAAAGCTGTCTGGAGCCATTCATTTTTAGCTTCCACAGTCAGTTTACATTTTACGCTTGCATTAACATCAATGGCATGAGATCCAATCAAGGAGAAAGAAACAGGAACTACTTGGTAAAAATTATTAATCGGGAGTTCAGAGCCATTCATATAGGCTCCGCCGATTCTTAAATAATGCCCTAATACGCCTTCCCCTCCTGTCTGTACTACTCCTATAGCCGCAACGGTTACATAGTTTTCAGGGATTTGGATTTCTGCACCTCCGGCGATAGCTTCATCATATTCTGATCTTCCATCTGAATCCCCGACTGTATTGGAAAAAGCTTTACCTACGTAAATGAATTCTTCTGGTTTTTTATTAATATCTACATTGTATTTACTTGACCAGTATTTTAAAATCAGATCTCCTGAAGCTCCATCCAATGATGCAAAATTCTCCATCTTGTTAACGGTGGATGTTCTGGGGTCTATAGGCTTTATTAATAGGTTCTCGGCAATTTTACTGGCTTTCATTCCTAAATTATGAAGTTTTGCCGGCTCGGGAATCATAAATTCAAACATCATACGTTTGCCGTAGTTGTAGATCTGGTTCTTTACCACTTTATCTACCCATCGGTAAACCCCCACTACATGGTTGCTTCCTTTGGTATTGTCAAACCCATGTTTGTTATTTTCTTCATATTCTTCCAGGATTTTATCAATACGCTCTTCTTTCACCTTGGTAACAATCCTGTCCAGTGCCCTTGCAGTTACGTCTTTGGCATCAGTGACTGCCTGGCGGTTACTTTCTTCCTTAGAATTGTGGGTTGCATAATTAGCCGCAGTACTTAGCATATACTTTGGCGAAGCACCAGCTCCCCATGATGCGTTAAATCCGGCCTGCATGGCAAAATCTTTGGATTCCTGAAGTATTTTTGAAACTTCACTTTGCATTTCATGTCTTTCGGTAGAGGTAGTATCTGTCAGCTTTTCTTTTTCAGATTCTGTAGATTTTGTAGTCTGAGATTCACTGCGTTTTAATCTTCTGGTAGCTCTTTCTTTATATTCCCTTGCCATGATATTTTCGATGTGTGCAACATCTCCTTCCACATAACAATAGGTACTTTGCTCTACTTTTCGGTAATCGGCAATACCGATATTTTTCATCCCGAAGCCCGAGGGAATGAATGAGCCTTCAAGAGTATTGAGATTGGAAGGGTTTTCCGGAGTTCCGGGGTCTGTAGGGTCTATTGTCCTGTCTTTAGGAGTGAATATTCCACGTCCCTGAAACAAATAGGAATTATCGTTTGTCCTGTTTAATGTCGCCTGCATCGTATAAGAAAGCCCGTCATTTAAGACAACATCTCCTTCCAGTTCTATAACTTCAAATTTTTCCAGTTCGATATGAGGAATTTTATTATTTTGAAAGAGTGAAGTTACGTTGGCAGCACCACTCCAAGGGTCAGTCCCGGACCCTGTCGCAATGGTCTGCCCGCCTATTTTAACCTGATAATTTCCGCTAATAATATGTTTGGGCTGATTTATATCCGTAGTAACGATTACTGAATGCCCAACACCTGACATGGGCGGGATTCTGCAAGTCATTGTGGTGAAAGGGATAATTCCATTGTTATTCAATGAATTGGTAACAGGAACTAAAATGCCCCCAATATTGGTAAATGTAGGCTGGTTAAGCACTGTATTGTTTAGGATCTGCTGCTGCTGTAATTGACTGTCCTGTGAAACAGCCCCTGAAACTTCTGCAAAAGTAGAAACACCTTCCAAAGCCTCGCTGAAAGAAGATACTCCAAAGATTTTGCTTAATGCGTATTTGTTATCATCGGTTAAAGCACGTCCCAGTTCTTCAGGATTAATTTCTGGTCTGAATTCAAAACTAAACTCCGGTAAGTCAAGTGGAGATACATGAAGGCTTAAAAGCTCATCATTTAACTTGGATAACTCTTCTTTCAAGTTAGGGTTTCTATCGAACACATCAGGATTGGCAATGCTCAGGTCGGTAAGATATTTAACCCGGTTTTCAATAACCTTCTTCCTGTTCTCTGTTTCTGATAACTGTTTCTGATAATCGGCCTGAATGGGTTTTACTTCTCTCAGATAACTTTCATAGGCCGTTTTATAGGCTTCCTGATATTCTTTCTGATAAACTTTCTCCAGCTTATTCAGCGATGCTGATAAATCCCGATTCATATGCAGGCTAACCACTGCTTCTGTATATTTCTGCTCTTTTTCATTGTAGAAAGGTTCACCCAACTCTCCTTCTGCCGCTACAGCCATCCTGGAGAAACCTGCTGCCCGGGAGCCGCTTCCAACCTTAAAAAGTTCTTTGGGAAGCACTACTTTGGCTTTGATGACATATTCATATCTTGATTGGTTAAAACCGTCATAGTATCTTAAGATATGATCAAGGTGTAAAAGGTGCATTAATGTTTCCTTCGCATAAAAATCTTTTTGAGTGACTACCTGATAAACCAGGTTGTCCCAGATTCTGGAATCGATAGCAATAACCTGCTGACGGTATTCTCTATATTGACTGATTTTAAGATCAAATTCTTCTTTAGTAGCCCTGGCTTTATTTCTAGCTACCCAAACAGCAAGTTCATAAAATCCTACATCCTGTGCTTTTAAGGATTCCTCAGTTTCTATTGTTAAGCCTGTAATTTCTTCACATACTTTCCGTAAAGATTCACCAGCTTCAACTCTTGGGTCAATAACTCCTCTTTGAGTGGCATAATCTCTGAAAATAAATCTTCTTTCTTTATTTTCGTGATCAGATAATTCTGCGTTTCGCATCGTAGCGAATCTGAATAGTGTTTGTGTTGATGTGTTGTTTTCCATATCCATATTATTTGTTGGTTTGTAATTAATAATACCTTCTCCTATGAAGGATTTTCCTACAGTAAATGCAGATGCTTTTGTTGATGTATTATTTGTTGACATTATTTTAATATTTTGGTATTTGAGCTTTTCGAAAGTATAGTGTAATAGACTGTTCTATGCTACCATTTCTCCTCCGATTACTTCCACAGTGAAATCGAAAGCAATTGATGAATACTTTGTCTTCTCTCCCAGAACTACACGTTCCAGTTTATTATTTACAAAAGCATTTGCTTTGATTAAGACAACATTTTCAGGTATTACAACACTTGTTAGTTGATTATATGCAAAGGCCATCTCTTCAATGACAAGAGGTACATTCGGAAGTTCCAGATGAGTAAGTTTATTCATTCCAAATGCATTATACCCAATACTTCTAAGATTATCATAGAGAACAATTTCTGATAATTGATTATTATAGAAGGCATTGTTTCCAATTTCTGAAACCTCGTGAGGAATAGTAATTTGTGATAATTCACCATTTGTAAAAGCATTTGCTGCAATTTTTGTTAAACCGGCAGGCAATACTAATTCCTTGAGAGGATTATTTAGGAATACATATTGACCGATTTCAGTAACAGTATCTGGGAAGGTGATGCTTGAAAGTTGATTGTCTGCAAATGCATAATCTCCTATTTTGTTTAATCCTGAAGCTAACGTTACTTCTTTCATAAGATTATTACGGAATGCAAATTGACCAATTTCTATTACAGTCCCTGGGATAGAAACGATTGAAAGCTGATTATTTTCAAATGCATTAGCTCCAATCTTCATAAGATTCTCAGGCAGAAAAACCTCAGGTAATTGATTGCCGGAAAATGCATATGCTCCAATATTATTAATACCACTTGGAAATTCTACGGATACCAGTTGGTTCCCGGAAAATGATCCAGCTTCGATACTTTTTATACTTTGAGGAATTTTTATTGATCTAAGTAAGTTAGACGCAAATGCAGAGGCACCAATATAATTAATACCTTCCGGAATATGAATTGCATTCAACTTATTACTATAAAACGCTCCTTCTCCGATAGAGGCCACATTATTTGACAACTTAATACTTTCAAGAAGATTATTATTAAAAGAATAATTTCCAATACTTGTAACTGAAACTGGTATTTCCAGATCTGTTAATTTTAGATCGGGTGCAAAATAATGCGGAATACTTAATGCACCTCCCTTAATCAATATCTTCTTTGTCAAATAGGATTTTAAAGAGGCTTTTCCGTCTTCATCCGTTTCTGCATAAATATAGTTGGGATTAGGAAGACCATTTTCCAACCCAACAATTTTTGACATATCTATTTTTTCATCTTTATGCCAGTAAGAATTCAACCATTCCCAGAAATCTTCCTGGATGGGTTTATCTCCATTTTCAAATAATTTACTTAATTCTTGCTTTGATTTCATTTTTTGTGAATTTGTTTTGTTTTTTTAAGGTTTTGAAGCCTCTTTTTAGTAGAGTAACTTGAAATTTGAGCCTTATTTTTTTAGGTGGTTTACGGCAAGAATATTTCCACCCTTTGTTTTAAAGTCTGTTTTCATTTGTGTGTTTTTCCTGAGGCAAATATCAGAGCCGGAAGCGACAGAACTTGACGTGTTCAAAATTTATTTTGTTTTTATTTAAGCAAACCACACACAAACCATAAAACCCTGATAAACAGAACACATAAACAAAACCAACCCGCATTTAAATATTTATTTCTATATTTATTCAATGTCTGCACATATACAATCCTATCCTATTTCCAGTTTTCCTTCAGATTTCAATACTGAGAATTATGGTGTGGTTTTAATGAAAGGTTCTGGTGTGTTTTCGGTTGATCAGATTAATTATGTTTATGAAGGCTGTACCGTTCTTTTCCTTACGCCTTACCAAAAATTAAAACTGACTTCAGCAACTGATGCACAAGTTTTCATTCTATTTTTCCATGGTGATTATTACTGCATCGAGTATCATAAAGAGGAAGTAGCCTGTAATGGACTTTTGTTCAATAACATTTATTTAAATCCAGGAATCCCCCTGACTCAGGAGAGCTACGACTATATTCTTGGAATTTTCGGTCATATTCAGCGTGAGTTTTCGGAAAATCATCTTTTTTCAGAGTCTATCATTAAAACATACATACAGCTAATACTGGCCCTCTGCAGTAAACAGAAAAGTAGCCGTCTGGATGATCATCAATCGTCAGTTGGAAGGAATCCCAATAAACACGCTTCTGAATTCCAAAAACTGCTGGAACTTCATTTTAAAAAGGAAAAAGAATTGTCATTCTACAGCGGAAAACTTCATATCACCAACGATACTTTAAGCAAAGCTGTCAAAAAAGAGTTTAATAAAACACCGAGTCAGCTCATTAATGAAAGAACGACACTGGAAGCCAAAAGACTTCTTCATTTAACCTATCGTTCTGTAAAGGAGATTGCTTCAGAGCTGGGATTTCATGATGAATTCTACTTCAGCCGGTATTTTAAGAAATCGGTGGGATGCTCCCCTAAAATGTACCGGGAAAAAGTAGGTATCTCCATTGAAGCGAAAATGTCCATGTAATATCCTGATATCTCTATTTTTAAAGGCTCTGACGCTGGATACCTTTGTAAAAAGTTAAATCTTATGCAGAACAATACAGTATTCAAGCATCTTACACGGTTAGATTCCTATTCCATTCATTTTTTAAGAATCTCTATATTCATTGTTATGGCCTGGATCGGAGGGCTCAAGGCTTTTCAGTATGAAGCGGACGGAATTGTTCCCTTTGTGGCCAACAGTCCTTTTATGAGTTTCTTTTATAAAAACGCAAATCAAAAGGTCATTAATGATGATCATCAAATCGTCTCAGAATATACGCTCTATAAAAATCCGGAAGGAAAAACGGTAAATAAAAATATCGAATGGCATACAGAAAACGGAACCTATCTGTTTTCGTACGGTTTAGGAACAGTGATTATCATTATTGCTACTCTTGTTGTACTGGGAATATGGTTTCCCAGAATAGGAGCTTTGGGTGGAGCACTAACTTTCTTGATGTCTTTTGTAACTCTTTCCTTTCTTGTTACCACTCCGGAGGTTTACGTTCCTAATTTAGCTGGAGACTTTCCAACCCCACAGTATGGATTTCCTTATCTTTCAGGAGCGGGGCGTATGGTTTTGAAAGATATTATGATGATGGCCGCAGGATTGGTTATATTTTCTGACTGTTTAAAGAAAGTTGTAAGATCATCTTTAAATACATTTTCCAATCATAACTAAATATTTAGTTTTTAAAACCTTGCCTTATCAAAAAACAAGAAAGAAGTTGCCGATATAGCTTCTTTCTTGATGATTATGTTACAATAACTAATGGACTGACATGTAGTTTGTAGGTGGATTAAAAAATTTTGACGAAACCTATTCCCAATCTTTTATTATTTCTGTTTTTCCCTCCCATCATCATATTAATTTTTGGAGAAAGAATTCCAAAGCTTTTTCCGGCGACAACATCTAGTAGCTTAATTTTATAAATGCTATTGAAAAGGCACGAAAATTTCAGGGCATTCCTTACAGATCTTTAGATTTCAGTAATGAAACTTTTCATGAATAACTGGTTTGAATAAGCTTCCTTATTTCCTGTACATCACCTTTAGTTTTACCCTGGCCAGTTTTAAAGATAAGCTGAATCTTTTTTTTGATCGGATAACAGATAAAAATGCTGCAGAAATAAATACTGTCAAAAAATATAAAATCATAATATTATTTTTTATTTAATTAATTGTAATCGCATTTTGTAAATGCATAAGGCAAATCTAATTATCCAAGAGCCATTCATTGCCCTCTTATTTGACATTAATTAAAAAATTATATCCTTTATTTTCAAAAAACACACAATCAACTGAAATACAAAATAATAAATATTTAACAATTTATTAAATCTTATCTTCTCGTAAGAAATTAATTTTTTTTTGATCTTTCTAAAAGGACTTTAGTCATAAAAAAAACCGGAGCTGTAAAAAACTCCGGTTATATGATTTCATCAACTCTCCATTCAGTCTGAAATGAATTTAAGAAATGATCTGTTAATTCTGTGTAATCTGTGGATTGTTATTGATCTCTTTATTAGGGATCTGGAATATAAATTTATCCGGTGAAAGGTTCAGTCTTCCGAACGTATGGTTCGTTCCTGAATAGATTCTTTCCAGAGGCGTTCCCAGTCTTTTCATATCAAACCAGGCGTAGCCTTCTCCCCACAGTTCGATTCTTTTTTGGAGAATAATTTCATTCATCAGGTTATTCCCTGAGTTTGAAGACAGTGTATAGGCACTGTTTCTTTTTGAAGTAATTTCATATAAAACCTGTCTGGCTTCAGCTTCTCTTCCCTGTCTTGCCAGCGCTTCAGCTTCTATATAGTACAATGAAGATGCTCTGATGTAGATATAATCTCCTTCAAAAAGAGTAGGATCTTTAAATTTCCAGTTCACATACGCAGGATAGTTTTTCTTCTTTCCATTAAAAGTATAGGCTGCAGTCTGACTTCCATTAAATACTTTTTTACGGTAATCCGTATCCGGAATTGCCTGATAAAGACGTTTATCAATCAGCTTGTAGATCCTTGCAGCACCTGCGTAACCTTCGTTTGTATTATCAAACATAGAAAAGAAAGAAGCATAGTAATTTCCAATACTCATGGTAGATACCGTGTTATGAAAACCCCACAGAACTTCCGGATTATTGATATTTGAGAATCCGGTTGTGGTATAATCATTTTCAGTCATTAGCGCGATTCCCTGTTTACTTTCATTGGCATACTTCCCTGCTTTGCTGTAATCTCCCGTTTCCAGATATACCTCAGCGGCAATAGCCTTCGCTGTTCTTTGATCGATCTGGGCTCTGGAAGGACGTGCATAGCTATCAAGAAGGACAATAGATTCTTCAATATCCCGTGTAATTTGCTGATAAACATCTGATACCGATGACCTCGCAAGCCCCTGACTTTGATTACTGCTGGTAAGAACAAGGGGAAGTCCCGGTGATGATGGGTTGTCTTTGTAGCTTTTTGCGTAGAAACGGACCAGATAAAAATAAGAATAAGCTCTCAATGCCAGCAACTGTCCTTTGATGGCGGTGTTATTGCTTTTCGTATCGTTTTTTAAATCATCAAGAAGTTTATTAATGACAAATATTCTTGCATAAAAAGTAGTCCAGACAAATTCTGCGGCAGAATTACTGGCATTGGTTGCTTCATAATTATAAAACATCCCCAAATGCTGATTGGTGGCCTGTATCACATCATTGGACATCAGATCGGATCCTCCCTTGATGGCCATTATCCCAAAATCAGAATGCGCTGTGGAACCTCCGGCACCATTACTTCTGAGATCAAGATAGATCCCACCCAAGATTTTTTCGGGTTTTGACTGGTCATTATTCAACTGTTCCCCGGAGATATCCCCTTCCGGAAGGGTATTTAAATCATTGGCACAACTACCGGCAATCAAGCTGATAGAAAAAGCCGCTATAAAGTATTTTATTGTTTTCATCTGTTTTTTTTAAAAATTAAATTTAAATCCTAAAGAAACGCTGGACAGGGTTGAGTATCTGTATGGATCCGAAACTCCGGTCAAAGAAGTTCGGGGATCATATCCTTTTCTCTTGGACCACAAATAAAGATTATTTCCTGTCACGTATACTTTCAGACCCGATAACCCTGCCTGTTGTGCAAAACCATCGGGTAACTGATAAGACACGGTAACATCCTGAAGGCTGATATAGTCTGATTTGATCAGGTAAAGAGTAGAATGCTCATTCTGATTGGTGGAAGTCAGATCTACCCTTGGTAAAGCCGCATTTGGATTCTCCGGTGTCCAGGTCTTACTTAAATCTGTTGAATAATTGGACGCATACGTATCTGAATGGAATAGAGTTCTGTAAATATCATCATAGCCGTATCCTCCAAACTGGTAAGCGAAATTAACCGCCAGATTGAAGCCTTTGTAGGTGAAATCTGTTCCAAATCCACCATACACTTTCGGAATGGCTGATTTTCCGGTGTTGTAATCAGTAGCTTCTTTGTAATTGGCTGTGATCGTGGTCTCTTCCTGCTGTGTAATTGTATTGACTGCTGTTCTGTACCATTGTGCATCGCCGTTTGTAGGATTTACTCCTGCAAATTTCTTCAGATAATAGGTATATCTGTCATCGCCTTCGTTCAGAATAAACAGACCACTTACAAGACCTGTGTTTCTTTGCTCGGCAGGCAGTTTGGTAATTTTGTTTTTATAATGGGTGGCGTTTCCGTACACATTCCACTGGAATTGCCCTGAACGAAGAATTTCCACATTCAGATTCGCCTGAACCCCTTTGTTGATCATGTCTCCGATATTGCCGTATTTTACATACGACCCTGCATTGGATGGAGGCAAAGGAAGCGCATAGATCATATCCGAGACTTTTCTTTCAAAATAATCCGCATTCAGATTGATTTTATTTTTGAAAAGAGAGATTTCAAAACCGGCATTCAGGTTTTTGGAAGTTTCCCATTTCAGATCTTTATTTCCCTGTTTTTTAAGGGACAGAACGGGTTTGTCATCTCCAAAATTGTTGATTCCATAGATATCCTGATACGCGTAATAGTCTCTTGTGGAGCCATCCAGCAAAATATTATCATTTCCCTGCTGTCCGTAAGATGCTTTTAACCTTAATGAATTGATAACCGTATTGTCTTTAAGGAAATCTTCTTTAGCCACATTCCATGCCACGCCTAAACCATAAAAATTACCCCATCTGCTCTCGGGAGAGAATACGGAAGAGCCATCTCTTCTGATGTTTGCGTTAAAGAAATATTTACCGGCATAGTTATAAAGTAATCTTGTGAAATAGCCTTCTACAGCATATTCATAGCCGTTTCCAGAGAGATCGGTTATTCTTACAGCGTTGTCGAAAGACAGTGAATTGGGTAATAAAAGCTGTTGCTTGGACCCTGAAAATCCATCGCTTTTTATTTTGTTTAATTCATGCCCGATCAGGATGTTGAAATTGTGTTGATCCAGTTTCTTCTGGTAGGTAAGCAATTGCTGATGGTTTAAAGTAGACTTGAATACAGATCCCATATTGATTGTTCCTCCCACAGATGAGGAAGTTCCTCCTAATGTATTTCCAAACTGAAGATTTTTTGTATTTTCCAGGTACGCTCCGAAATTATAGGTGAAGTCTAAACCTTTAATGATTTCGTAATTCAGACCTAAATTGGCGTTCGTTATATTATTGGTTGTCTGGGACTTGTCGTATTGAAGATTTCCTACAGGATTTTCAAAAACCGCATAAGACCTCGTTGCTCCGTTCGGTCCCTGCCCGTCACCATAATCGTATAAAACCTGTCCGCTGTTATCATAAAGGATCTGGTAATTGTCATCCCTCAGAAAAACAGGATAGAAAGGCGCTATATTTCTGGCGAACTGAAAAGGATTGGAAAATCCTGTTTGCTGTAGGTATAGGATAGACTACTGGTCAGTTTTAGTTTTTGGGTAATGGCATAGTCCAGATTAGACCTTATCCCAAATCTTTTAAATCCGGAACCGATGAGGTAGCCCTGATCATCTAAATAATTTAATGAAGTATATGATTTCACCAGATCATTGTTGGCCGTGATTCCTAAACTTGCTTCTCTTCTTAGTCCCGGTTTAAAAATCAGCTTTTTCCAGTTATCCTGATACAAGAGTTGAGCATCAGGATTAAAGATGCCATCTTTGCCTATCAATGTACTAAAAGGCACGTTGTAAGCATTATATCCCAACTTGGCCAGAGCTGTAATACCCACATCATGAGGGCTAGGTCCGGAAGGAACTGCTCCCGGCTGCGTCAATCTCGCCACTTCCCCAATTCTTGCCCTGTTATAGAATGCAGTGTAATAATCCTGCGGAGAAGTATACACTGAATAGTCTTCAATAGATCTGAAATTCACTCCCGTTTTTACATCCGCCTCTATACGCAGACCTTTGGATTTTCCTCTTTTGGTATTAACGATGATCACCCCATTAGCGCCTCGTGAACCGTATAATGCATTAGACGAAGCATCTTCCAGAAAAGAAATACTCTCGATATCTGTCCCCGGAATACTGTTCAGGTTTCCGTTGTAAGGAATACCATCCAGTACAATAAGCGGATCACTGGATGCATTAATAGAACCTATTCCCCTCATTCTGATGGTAGGCTGCGATCCCGGCTGACCGGAAGAGATTACCTGTACTCCGGCCACTTTCCCTCCAATTCCCTGAAGTATATTTCCGTTTTGAAGATTAGCTAAATCCTTCGTTTTCAGGGATTGTACGGAACCTGTTATTTCTTCTTTTTTCTGCTTTCCAAAAGCGACCACTACCACTTCCTGTATCGCCTGCTCTTTGGAAAGACTGTCTCTGCTTTGTGCAAACCCCAATTCTGCCAATAGAATCATGGCCAATGCACCTACTTTACATTGTTTTTTCCTCATTATACTAATTTTTGTTTTTTTAATTGAATGGCAGATTACCATTATTCTCTCCGGTTATGGTACAAGAATCCTCCTCTCCCTTTTCAGAGAGATTGTTATAAAGATGATTTTGAAACCGGCAGAAAACAGATCTGCCTTAGAAAGACTTTGAAATTATTTTGATTGAATTCCTACCCTTATTTGTTTTTTCAGAAGTTTAGGCCTGCATCATTCTGCCCATCGAAAAGTCAAAACACATATCAGGAACGATAAGACTGTGTTGTGAAAGGCAAGCATCTGCGCAACATCTGTGTTGAACAAATACAGGAGCCATATTGTTGCATAAGTAAGAATTGAATGAATGCTTATTCATGAGAATACATTTTAACTTTTTTTAACTGGGTCAAAAGTATTTAATTATTTACGAATCAAGTTACACGAGCGTATGAGATAAATCATATAAGCCTACTAAATTAGTAGACTATTAAAAATATTTGAACAGAATGTGAATTATTTGAGTCCTCTGATGCAATAAACAGGAACAACAAAAAGTCTGTAGCATCCAAAATTTTCAAGACAACCTTCTAAAAACCGCACTGGATAAGCATTATCAAAATTTCCTTTATCTCTCTGAAAGTCAAACCAAAATGTTGTAAATTTAGTAAAAGACAAAAACAGTGTTTTCCCCCTTTTGTAGAGAGCAGTTCCCTAATTTTGTTTTATAAAATTAAAAACCATAAAAAATGAAAACTCCTTTTCTATTCAAAAAACTTAGTTGGCTTTTTGCCATTCTGATTTCAAGTTTTTGCATGCTAAGCTGCACACGCTGCTCTGAACCGCCCAAAGAACCTGTAAGTAACAGTTATAAAAAGAAACTGATCAGCTACAAAGAAGGTAGGGTACTTTATAATGAATATTCCAGAACCAACAATGTTGTTCTTACGAGATCCAGAAACGGAGAACCCGATTCACGCTGGTACTGGTTTTCGGTAGAAGATCTGGAGGGATATATCAAATATGTGAAAGAAACCGCTAAAAAGCAAAAACTTAAAAACCCGGGGATCAGAATTTATATGGGAAAATATCCTATGAATCATCCTAAAAATAAAATGGCAAAACCGGAATACGCAGGCTATCAGACGATATTTCTGGTACCTACCGCTCAAAATCTGAAAAGAGACAGCACAACGGCGATGTCCAGAACCATGAAGTTAACGACAGATGAAAATACCAATGTAACAGAGATGCAAGTCCTGAATATGACCAACCTCGCTCCTCCACCTAAAGTATCTACAGCTGATATGCCTTAAACAATAAAGTCATGAACTGGAATATAGAAGTCGGGAAACAGATCTCTATGGTCATCTCCGTTGTGGTCATAGTATTAATGATCATTAAATCCAGGAAAATCGGGAAAGAGAATTTATTTTTTATCATAGGATATGTCCTGCTTTCGATGATAGACATCTTCTGCTATTTTTATTTCAAGGCTACCAATCAATCTACCGAAATATTTTATGTAATTGGTTTCTTAGTGATCGCATTTTTTCTGTATTTGCTCTATTATTACCGATTATTGTATCTGCCTGTCCTTAGAAAAATACAGTTAGTCTTGTTAATCATTTTTGCTATCAATATCATCGTGATGTTTTGTATAAAGGCTGATCTCTTACATCATTTTTCATTTAGTATACTGTATACCGACATTCTTTTGCTCATGTTTTCCATTATTTTATTTTTATATCAGACGTTTAATTCTGATAAAATACTGGACCTTAATAACTATTTCCCATTTTGGATATCGGTCGCTTTGTTGATCCTATTTATAGGAAGTATTCCGATCTTTTATTTCAGGACTACTGTTTCAGAACATATTTACTTTTTTATTTTATTTATGCTGAACTTTATCAGTAACGGAATCCTAATATTAGGATTGATTCTGAATAAGCAAGCCAGACTTAGATAAGAACCTTATTATAATATGGAAGAAAATAATTTGGTCATTACTTTTACGATTACCTTACTTATTGTCGTTTTGACGATGATCTTCATCTATGTGGTCTTTATCAAAAAGAAAACCACACTTCTGATCGCCCAAAAAGAAAAAGATATGCGCTTTGAAAAAGAGCTGGCAACCTCACAGGTGGAAATAAAAGAGCAGACTTTGAACTATATCGGACAGGAACTTCATGATGATGTAGGACAAAAACTTTCAGTCGTCCGTCTGCGGCAAAATCAGCTCATTTCCAAGCTGAAAAACTCAGAAAAAGAGGAACTTAACGAGCTGAGTGAATTATTAGGTGAATGCATTCAGGATATCAGAAATTTGTCTAAAACATTGATTACCGAACAGATCATCCATTTCGGATTGACAGAATCTATAGAAAGAGAAGTAAAAAGAATACAAAAGCTTAAATTATTAAAAATAGAATTCATCACCCAGAAACAGGATATTGATATTTCTCCCAAACATGGTTTGATCCTATTCCGGATCATTCAGGAAAGCATTAATAATATCTTAAAACATTCCAGAGCCAAAAATGTAACCATCCGTGTGGATGATGATCAAGATACGTTACGCATCAATATTTCAGATAACGGAAAAGGGTTTAATACCAACCAAATACAGGACGGTTCAGGATTGAAAAATATGGAAGTGAGAGCAAAACTGATTCATGCAGAATTTTCCATACAGTCAGAACTTGATAAAGGAACTCAGACCTCCATAACCTATTACAAACACTTACCATGAAAACGATTCCCATAGCAATTGTAGATGATCATACTTTAATGTCCAAAGCACTGGAAAATATGATCATGGAAAATCCTCAATACAGCGTGATTATGAATCATCCGAACGGAGAAGATTTTATAGCAGCCATAGAAAAAGCTTCGGAACTCCCGGCTGTTGTACTGATGGACATTAATATGCCTTATAAAAACGGTATAGAAACCACAGAATGGCTCAAAGAGCATCATCCCAACATTAAGGTCATTGCCCTCACCATGGAAGATGATGAAAAAGTGCTGATTAAAATGCTGAAGGCAGGGGCAAAAGGATATCTGCTGAAAGATATGCAGCCTACCATTCTGTTTCAGGCCATTGATACAGTATACGACAAAGGAAGTTTTTATACTGATTTTGTCGCTCAGAAATTATTAAAAGTAAAAACAGAAGATATCAAGACTGCTTCCCTCCTTTCCGAATTAAAGGACAGGGAAAAAGAATTCATAAAATGGGCCTGTAGCGAGCTTACCTATAAAGAAATAGCCGATAAAATGTTCCTCAGCCCTAAAACTATCGACGGCTACAGAGATTCTGTTTTTACCAAACTGGAAATCAAAAACAGGGTAGGCCTCGTTCTTTTTGCCTTAAAACATGATCTATACTGATCTGATTTTCTGTTTAAATCAATATAGTCCAAAACCATTATAACTCAATCATTCATCCGGTAGATTTTACAATCTATCGGATTTTTCCGTTTTTCCCTTCATTGGTGTCGCCCATACAATGGTTCAGTTACAAAGGAGAATGCTTATTTTTTTAACGCAAAGATCTACTCTAATGCCGTAGTATAAGGAGAGCAAAGAAGGAATCAATCTCATTGATTCAACTAATCTCACGTTTATCCGGCAACTTTATCAACGACCTAGTTGAATTCTTTGTTTTCCTCAAAATTATCTCCTTCCTAAATAGCCTTTGCGTTAAAATAAATTTTAAATCCCCAATACCTAAAAGCATCAATCATGCGTATAAATCCGGTGTTAAAACAACTCATTCAAACCTCAGAAAGGGTGTTTTACCTACCACATAATCAGTCCTTTCCCTCTTTTTTCATCCTGTTAAATAATGGAATTTTGTCCTGTACAACTAACCCATGAAGGCCGAACCCGAAAAGCCGAAACAGAGTAGGGATAATTTAAAAACTAATCGACATGAAAAAAGCACTCGTAGTAGGAATCAATGACTACGCTCCTATCGGATCAGGTGGACCGGATTTGAACGGCTGCATCAATGATGCAAGGGATATGGCTAACACCTTAGTCATTTGCGGTTTTGATCCCGCAAAGATTAAAATTCTCACCAACCAGAATGCAACAAGGGCTAACATATTGACTTACCTTAAATCACTGGTCAACAGCAGTGTAAAAGGAGATTCACTGGTCTTCTATTATTCCGGGCACGGAACAAGAGTTGCCAATATTGGAACTGACCTGGAAATAGATGGTCTGGACGAAGCGATTTGTCCGCACGATTATGCAAGTGCCGGAGTGATCCGTGATGATGATTTCAAAGCGGTACTCAGCAAATTGAAAGCAGGCGTTAATCTGGAAGTGATCTTCGACTGCTGCCATTCGGGAACAGGAACCAGAAAAATGGATCTGGGACTGGACTTAGAGCTCTCTTATGAAGCCCCGCGTTTTATTCCACCGATGCTGGAAGATGAATTTTATATGACGTATGCCAGTGAAATGCAATCCTCTAAAAATTCAAAAAAAGCAATGACCATGACGAAAGCTTTGGTCCCGGTTGCCGGAATGAATCATACGTTATGGGCCGCCTGCAAAGACAATCAGGTATCTATGGAAGGCAATATAAGCGGGCAGATCAGAGGATATTTCACTTACCATTTCTGTAAAATATTGCGCGCAACCAATGGTAATATCGTCAGAAAAACACTGGACAAACAGACGGCAATGGCACTCACTGCGATGGGAGCCGCGCAAGTCAATCAGACAGAAAGTATCACAACAGAATTTTCTCAAAAAATATTTTCTTAAACAATTACTGGCGGAATCCGAAAAGCCATCCAAAGAGTAGGAAAAAACTGATTAAAAACCTAAATAATCATGTCTACAACTGAAAATAACAAACCCATGACGGCGGAAGAAGTGTCAAGACTTAAAACCGTTAAAGCAAAATCAACTGAGAAACTTGTAAATGCCGACAAATCAACCAACCAGGGACCAGCCATGGAAACCATTGACGGACGGTCTTTTCCCAAAGGAATGAAATCGATCGGAATGCCTGCGAACGAAAAAGCAGCAGAAGGAAAAGTCCTTGAAACCGATCACTTCTATCCTACCCATGCAGATTTTGAATACCAGCCTAAACTGGAAGCTAAAAAAGACCGTAAACCGAAATTCATTGAAAGAGAATCTTTCCTAACCACAGAAGGAGTAAAAACAATATTCGGTCCTGATCAGAGAAAAGTATTTAATTCTACAGCGTATCCGTGGCGATGCGTGGGAAAAGTGGAAAGCGCATTGGGCTCAGGAAGCGGAGTAATGATCGGTCCGAGACATCTTCTTACCTGTGCTCATATGGTAGACTGGCAGCCTAATAACAACACGGGCTGGCTAAAATTCACACCGATGTATTATAATGGAAGTGCTCCTTACGGAAGTGCATGGGGAACACTCACTTATTACAAATACAAAGTAGCCGGACCTACAATTGATTCTACAGAAATTCAATATGATTATGTGGTGATTGTCTTAGACCGTCCTATCGGAAACAGCACAGGATGGATGGGTGCAAAATCATATACCGATTCGTGGGATGGCGGTGCTTACTGGACTCACGCAGGATATCCTGGAGATTTAACAGGAACTCAAAGACCAACCTATCAGACAGGTATTGCTTTAGACGGAGATTTCTGGAGTGCTGATGATAATGAAAGCATGACCCATAAAGCAGATATCTGGCCCGGACAAAGCGGTGGTCCGTTCTGGGGATACTGGGATGGCGCTCCTTATGCTGTGGCGACGCAAAGTGCCCATAACCCTAGTGAAAACTTTGCAAGTGGCGGATCTGACCTTGTCAATCTGGTTTTAAGAGCCCGAAACGAGCATCCATAACCAATTTTTTTTCTTTATATGAAGAGCCTGGCTTAGAGTTGGGCTCTTTTAATAGTGGTATTTCGAGATTTAAAAGATGAAAATTTTGAAATCTTATTTTTTCAATTTGCTTTCTCAAAATCTCATATCATTAAACAAAGTTTCATAATTTTATGAAGGATGAGTTTAATATAACAAAATCTGAAAATTGGATATGCCCGGGTTTCGACCAAAGACTAAAATTTGGATTTACAAATTGAAGCTCTTGAAAAAGCTAATTGAAAAAATTTATCAAGAAAAAATTTCTGGTACAACAAAAAATCGTCCGGAGCTCAATAAAATGATCGAGCAGTTTAGGGAAGGTGATGAACTTTATGTTTGGCGGCTAGACCGATTAGGTAGAAGCTTAAAGAATATCATTGATCTTGTATTAAGTTTAAGTGATAAAGGAATTATTATAAAAGGTCTTGTTGATGGTGTAGACACTTCCACTATTAATGGCAGACTATTTCTAAATCTCATGGCTTCTCTGGCTGAATATGAACGAGAGTTGATTCGAGAAAGAACTAATGCAGGATTGCAGTCTGCAAGAGCTAGAGGAAGAATCGGAGGAAGACCGAAGGGATATACAAAAGAAACAATTTCTAAACTTTTAATAATGCGGTCGCTTTATAAAGATCTCACTAAATCCCCAGAAGAAATTTATAAGCCTCTTGGATTGACAAGGGCTACATTCTACCGATATTGTAAAATCCTCGAAAATCATAATGATGATGAGATAAAGAATATGGTAATTAAAAATAAATCAATTTAGTATGTATAAATATAGTATAAATACGGATTGTCATAAATACGAATACTTCCTATTATTACATTAGTGAATTGTATACTAAGAATTGATTTTGACTTAGCTGGAATAAATCTGGAATAAAAATTAATTAATACTTCTTTTATATTTAAAGTAGTAAGATTTCTTCTTGTAATGTTTATACGGAAAACCATAATGAATAATGAAAATGCTTAATTATCTTTGATAGTTTGATAGTTTTTTGTAAGAATTTAGTTTGTTAGAAAAGATTTTATCAAGTGATGAATTTTCTCTAATAATTGATATGAAGACTTTCCCTTTTAGTAAACTTCCCTGTTTTGGAAAGGCTTCAGTTAATTCAAAACAAATTGAGTGGACTCATGCCATGGTCTATGATCGGAGAACCAGGGAAAAAATATCCCGGATATTGAATCCGGGAGTTTAATTATGCTATTATATTTTATATTATTTTTTTTTCCTTTATAATAAATATTTCTAATTAATATAATACTACTAATTATAAAGGGACCAAGATGAGATATTTGTTTAAGAAGAGTAACACCAGAATAGGCTTTTTCTTCTATAATAGTTTCTATCCCAAGTCCTACAAAAAAAAGAGAAACTAATAGTAATATAAACTGTATTTTTAGATTTATTTTTATCATAAAAATTTATTTTTTTCTACATGCAGCAACCCATTCTCCACTAGCCCAAACATATCCTGCACATGTTAATACTGTTGCAGTTCCCCAAGAGCCAACTTCAATTGTTGCTAAACATCCTGCAGCAATTCCAAAACCAATTGTTGCAGATAAACATGAACCAAATAATCTTCCAGTTGTGGAAGAGGCAACTTCAAAATAATTAGGTGTGTTATAATTTATTAAAGTTAAAGTATCAACGAAGTTAGAAAAAATTTGTTTTTTCTTTTCTGATAATGTTAGCGTTCCAATATTTCGTTCAAAATCAGATAAAGCTACATCTAGTTCTTTTTTTGAAGACTTTCCCTTTTTCAAACAGTTAATAAATATAAAATACACTCTAATACACTAAAACTTCTTTAGCATACAGCCAAGGACTAAGTCCATTTAACGATTTATGCGGATGATTACTGTTGTAATCGATCTGCCACTCATAAGCAATTGCATTTACTTCTATTAAAGATCCGAACAGATATGCATCTAAAACATCTTCTCTGAATGTGCGGTTTAAGCGTTCAATATATGCATTTTGTGCGGGCTTCCCCGGTTGTATATATTGCAATTCAATGTCATTATCTTTACAGAAGTCCACAAAAACCTTGGATAAAAACTCAGGACCGTTGTCGGATCTTATGCGCTTGGGCTTAGTTCTGTATGTGATTAATTCTTTTAATCTTTGTACCAATCTGACACCTGGAATTGAATAAAATGCTTCATTAACCAATGACTCCCTATTATAATCATCAATGACATTCAGAACCCTAAACCTTCGTCCATTAGACAAAGCATCGCTCATGAAGTCAATTGACCATGTCTCATTGACTGCACCTGGGACAATCAGCTTCTCTTTAATCCGACACGGAATACGACGTTTGCGCTTAACTCTTAGTTTTAAATTAATATTTCGATAAACACGGAGGACTCTTTTTCTGTTCCAAAGCAGACCTTCCAAACGTATCTTACCATAATAGGTTTCAAATCCCCTTGTAGGATACCTCGCTGCCAAATCCAGTAATTTTGAGATAACGGGTTGGTCGTCTTTTTTATGCCCATAATAATACATACTGCGGCTCATGCAGACGATCTTGCAAGCCCTATGAACACTGATTCCTGTTTCGCTAATAACCCCCTCTGCCAGTTCTTTTCGTTCACAGAGCTTTAAAGCTTTTTTTCAATGATATCCTTTAAGATACGATGATCCAGGCTCAGATCTGCAAACATGCGTTTAAGACGTACGTTTTCCTCCTGTAGAGCTTTAAGCTCCTTAAGATGCTGCGCATCCATTCCTCCATACTTTTGCTTCCATTGATAGAAAGTAGGTGCAGAAATCCCATGTTCTCGACAGATGTCTTTTGTCGCTTTCCCAGATTCATATTCTTTCAGAATATTGATAATCTGATGTTCTGAAAATTTGCTCTTTTTCATAATGTTTAACAAACTAAATTTAATAATTTTAATTGGTCTGAAAAACAGGGAAGTTTACCAAAACAGGGAAGTTTACCAGAAGAGCCTGCTAATTCAATAAAGAAAATAACAGGCTCAAGAATTTGTTTTTTGTGATGATAAACTTCCCTGTAAATTTGTAGATTTATATGAAAATACAGCGTTCAATTTAGACGCTCTATTTATTATCAATTACAAATCTTATTTTTCTGTATCGTCTATAGGAATTCTCGCTACTTCTGGTTCTATTAATTTATAAATGTATTTTGCTGAAATTATGACTAACAAAATCATCTAAAATAGTAATTTAGACCTAACTGGAAATTTGTGTTTTTTGAAATCTCTTCTCCACTGTTTTTAACAATATTGCTTAAACCTGCAATATAACGGGCATTAATGCCTAAGTTCGGGGTAAATTTATATCCTAAGCCAAGACCTAAAGCAAAATTAAAGGTTTTTAATGCATCTTTATTACTTGTCTTATAAGAATTACCATTAATATCTCCTCTAGCTTGTGCATTTATAAAGAGCCCAAATTCAGGGCCAGCTTCCAGATAAAATTCTGGAGTGGCATTGTATTGCACCATTACAGGAACATTGGTATATCCAAGGGTTTGTTTCATGTTTGTTATTGTATAGCCAACAAAGTCATAATCATCTTTTAACTTTGCCCCCTGAAGACTATATACTGCCTCCGGTTGAATGCTAAATGCTTCA
Organism: Chryseobacterium carnipullorum; assembly: GCF_003815695.1. Lineage (NCBI taxonomy): Bacteria > Pseudomonadati > Bacteroidota > Flavobacteriia > Flavobacteriales > Weeksellaceae > Chryseobacterium > Chryseobacterium carnipullorum. Next base: position 1,273,175 of record NZ_CP033920.1, read on the forward strand.
GAAATTGGAATATTTACAAATACTCCGCCATAAACAAATAGAAGATTATGAATATTTCAAAACTATTCTCATAGAATATATAAAATCCGGTGACTTACCACCAAGGTATTATGCAGAAATGGTAGAAAGATACCTTCAGATTAACCAATTAAAAACTGTATATGGTTTGAAAAGAACGGATGATGAATTTATAAAAGATTCTGTAATTATAAATCACAATAGAAGACTAATAGGTCTTCAAAGCATAAAACATCGAAGAAAAATTACACAAGAATTTTTAAAGAAAATAAGATGAAATTATGAATGGTGAATCAAAGAGAATTATTATCTATAATAAGACAGTTTATGAACTTTCAGAGGAACAGTTTGAAAAGCTAATTGAAGTAAAAGAAGAGGCAAATAATCTTCCATTTGCAGGAGAACTACATGTAGAAGAACATTTAAATTTTAATATTGACCAATATAAATCCCTGGGTGAAATTGATATCGATTTTGATGAGACATATTCCCAACCAATAAAAGAATCTCAGAAAACGTTGGATGCAAAAGATATACTTGTAGAATATTCTTCATTAATTCTTAACGAAGATAAGAGTTACATTAAAATACTTATTGATAGATCACCATCAAATAAGAAAGGAGGAATTAATTTCACTATAAATGAAGTGCTTGGATTAATTAACTATTCTTTATATCTAAAGAATAATGAAATGGGAAAAATTTTGAAATTAGAAAATGAAGTTGAAAACGATAAAAAATAACAATACCATGAGTAAAAAAATAACACAAACTAATCCTATTAGAGTATATGCAGAAATGAGAGAAAAAGAATTTGCTCTAGTGCAGATTGTTGATTACTACAATGAAACTTTTAGATATGAAATTATACATAGTGTAACTGCTACTGTTTTTCCCAATAAAGTTGTTGCTCAAATGGCAGTAAATGAATTTAAGAGATTTAATCCCGGTATTGATGTTGAAAATTTTAAATATGTTGAAGTTTTAAACTACAAAAAATAATTTCAAAAAACGATTATATAGCTATTCTGGATTTATTAAACTGCTGAATGTTTGGTGTGTTCTATAAATTAATAAAACCTGAAAAATGATCTTTGAGGTTAGCTAAATTAGAGAGAGTAAATTTTGTAATTTTGGTAAATGATAGAAAAGAAACCAGAATTTAATCAAGACCTTTACAGTTCCATTGCAAAAATTATTGTTGATGCCAAAGACCAAGTTTATAGAAACAGTAATACTATATTGCTGAAAATGTATTGGGAAATTGGGCAGCTTATTATTGAGGATGAACAAAATGGTGAACTTCGTGCGAAGTATGGAAAATCAGTCTTGAAGAATCTTGCTAATCATCTATCATTGGAATTTGGAAAGGGATTTAATGAAAGAAATCTTAATAACATGCGAGCTTTTTTCATCGCATTTCCAATTTGGAACGCAGTGCGTACCGAATTGAGCTGGACTCACTACCGAATTATTAGTAGAATTGAAAATACTGAACACAGAATACAGTATATAGAACATTCTATTGAAGGAAGCTGGAATACCAGGACACTTCAAAGAAACATTGACAGCCAGTATTTAGGTAGATTATTAAAATTTCCGGAAGCAGAAAACAAAGAAATATCCAATTATATTAAAGACCCCTACATATTTGAATTCTTAGGACTTCCTTCAGACATATCACAAACTGAAACTCAAATAGAATCAGCTTTAATTACGCACCTTCAGCAATTTTTAATGGAGTTAGGGAAAGGGTTTGCGTTTGTTGCCAGACAGCAGCATATCGTTACTGATACTTCAGATTTCTATATAGATCTGGTATTTTACAACTATTACCTTAAATGCTTTGTGCTTGTAGATCTTAAAACTCATAAGCTGACTCACGAAGCCATTGGGCAAATGGATATGTATGTAAGAATGTATAATGATCTGAAGAAAGGAGTTGATGACAATCCCACAATAGGAATTATTTTATGTACCGAAAAAGATGAAACGGTAGTGAAATACTCCGTAATGTCAGAAAATGAGAAGCTATTCGCAAGTAAATACAGAACATATCTTCCTGACGAAAAAGAACTGAAAAATTTGATAGAGGCAGACAGAGTGAAATTTGAGCTGGACAATCAAAAAGAATAAAAATACCCAACATAAATACCCGCTTAAAATCTCAAAAAACGATGCCTTTTTACAATCCATACAAAGAACAAACCCTATCTAAAATTCTATCTTTAAGAAAGTAGCACTCCAAATATTTTAATACATTTGTTTAAAACATATTCTGAATGAATTTCGAGCAGATCAACTTACACCTTGAGGCTTACAAAGAACACGACCAAATTCTGGATGCCGCCCAATTTTTAATCCATTCCTTTGATCTGGAGCATGAAAACTTTGCAGGTTTTGGATTCAGGGAAGAGTTGTCTCCTACTTCTATGCTTTTAACGGCAGAAGGCGTATTGGGAGGTCCGCAGACGGTCATGATTCCGAAGAATTTATTTGATTTTGATCTGACCCTTGTTCTGAATATGGTCGCCCACGAAATGCTTCACGTCCGTCAGAAAGCGCCAGGACAGGTCGTTGAAGACAAAAATGAAAGAGAATTTCAGGCTTATTCTGAAATGCTTTTTCACAAAGTATTTCCACAGATTCCTGAACTATCGGATCATTATAAAAAATTCTTTGGAGGCCAGGCGCTGGAATATTACAGAAGAATGGGTGAAGGATCAGAACTGCAACAGAAATATGCTGTAGAAAAAACAGAAGTAGAACATTTAATCAATTCATTATCATGACCATAAAGCCGGAAATATCCTGGACAGACTTTGAAAAAATAGACATCCGATGCGGAACCATCATTTCCGTGAATGATTTTGAGAAAGCAAGAAATCCTTCTTACCAACTTCAAATTGATTTCGGGGATCTTGGAATTAAAAATTCGTCTGCTCAGATCACTTCCCTTTATCAAAAAGACGAACTGGTAGGAAAGCAGGTCATGGCTGTAGTCAATTTCCCAAGAAAACAGATCGCTAATTTCTTCAGCGAATGTCTGGTTCTGGGCGTTTATGGTGAAGACAAAAAAGAGGTTACTCTTTTGACACCATCCCTTCCCGTGAAAAACGGAATGCAGGTAGGATAAAAACACAAACCCATATGATACAACACATTCCATTAGAAAAAGTTTTATTCCTTGATATTGAGACCGTTCCGGGATCCGGATCATGGGAAGACTTACCAGAAACCGAACAGAAGCTCTGGGAAAAGAAAACAAGATTCCAGAGAAAAGAAGATGTCAGTGCAGCAGAGTTTTATGACCGTGCAGGCATTATGGCCGAGTTTGGAAAGATCATCTGCATCACGATCGGAATGGTAGAAAAGAATGATACCTTAAAAATTAAAAGCTTTTCCGGCCACGATGAAAAAAAGATGCTTCAGGAATTCGGAGAAATCTTCAACAGCCCGAGACTGAACAATATTATTCTCTGTGCCCACAACGGAAAAGAATTTGATTTTCCCTGGATTGCCAGACGTTTCCTGATCAATGGAATGCAGCCTCCTGTTCCGTTCCAGATGTTTGGAAAAAAGCCATGGGAAATTCCGCATATTGATACAATGGAGCTTTGGAAATTCGGAGATTATAAAAGTTTTGTTTCCCTGGAATTGCTGGCTCATGTCTTCGGAATTCCTACACCTAAAGATGATATAGACGGTTCAATGGTTTCATCAATCTACTACATAGAAAAAGACTTGCAGCGAATTGTGGACTATTGTGAAAAAGATGTCTTAACTTTGGCAAATGTTTTCCGGCGGATGCGTCAGGAAAATTTGTTGAAAAGGAATATCAATCTAGATTAAAAAATGAAATTTACAGACGATCAAATTGCTGACATTGGTGAGGAAATCATCAAGGTCTTAAAATCCGTATATGACCCGGAAATCCCGGTAGATATTTACGAACTAGGCCTCATCTATGATGTACAGATCTCCGAAGATGGCGATGTAAAAATTATAATGACCCTTACTACCCCGAACTGCCCGGTTGCAGAAACCCTGCCACAGGAGGTAAAAGATAAGGTGGGAGAAGTAGAAGGTGTAAAAAGTGTAGACTTGGAACTTACTTTCGAACCGAGCTGGAACAAGGATATGATGAGCGAAGAAGCGAAGTTTGAACTGGGAATGCTTTAAACTTCTCACTAAAAATAAATGAGGCTGTCAGTATCGACAGCCTTTTATTTTTTACTTAAAATCCATTGACAGTTGAATAAGCTGTCAAAAATATTATGGATGATTTCATCTTAGCAATCAACGATTGAGTAGCTTAAAATCTAAACAGCCGTTGATGGTTTAAAAAAAATGCTTTTAACTCTCTTTCGCTATTTCTTTTCCTTCTCTCCTGCTCCATTCACTCCATGAACCTACATAAAGATCAGAAATAGGAAAACCCGCATACTCCAATGCCAGAATCGTATGACACGCTGTAACACCAGATCCGCAATGGATGATGAGGTGCTGAGGTTGGTCTTTTAAAAGTTCTGTATATTTTGCCTTCAAAAGTTCAGGTTTCAGGAAATTTCCGTTCTCATCCAGGTTTTCAGAAAAAGGAATATTAATCGCTCCGGGAATGTGTCCGGCTACCAGATCAATAGGTTCAGATTCACCTTTATATCTGTATGCATCCCTTACGTCAACAACTGTTGAAGAATGGCTTAGTAACTCATTTTCAACATCTTCTAATTTTTTAACAGGAAGAAGCCAACCGTCTTTCTTAATGACAGAAGATCTTTCAAAGGTTTCTTCACCGGATGAAAACTCTACCCCTTCTTTCTCGGCAGACTGAATTCCACCATCCAGAACCTGAACGTTTTCAAATCCAAAAGATTTCAACATCCACCAGGCCCTTGCTGCTGCATTGGCCCCACTCTTATCATCATATACTACCACATACGCGTCTTCTGAGATTCCAAGTTCTGACAGTGTTTCAGCAAATTTTTCAACTGCTGGAAGCGGATGTCTTCCGCCAAAAGCAGCATCTTCCCCTATATCGGCCAGATCTTTATCCAGATCGATAAAACGGGCTCCTTTAATGTGTTTCGTAAGATAGGTCTGGTAAATGTCCTTCCCTACTCTGGCATCAAGGATGATGAGGTTGGGATTCTGAAAAATACTTTTTAGTTCGGATGATGAGATTATTGGTGACATTTCGTTTATTTTGGTGTTAAATGATAAGTTTTGGCTAAAGCCGATCGAGTTTTTAATATACGAGAGCGGGTTAAAACCCGCTCCTATTTGATTATGTTCCCGCAGATTTCACGGATGACACAGATTATTATATTATTTAACTTATTTATTTCCTATATATTCTGTGAAATCTGCGGGAATTTACTACACGTTCATTATTAAAAATGAAAGATATCCTTCGCTCTGTTATAAGAACTTTCGAAATTCAATAAATTCAGTTTATGATCTACTTTTTCTACGCTCATAAAATTGATCACCTGTTCTGTCGGCATGTTTCCTACCAGATCATCTTTGGCCATAGGACAGCCTCCAATTCCTTTGATCGCGCTGTCAAATCTTCTGCACCCTTGATCATAAGCAGCTTTGAGCTTTGTATAGGAATCTTCATAGCGGTTGTGGAAATGTCCTCCAAAATTAATCTCAGGATATTTTGAAGGGATCTTTTCAAATAAAAGAGCAATGGTTTCAGGAGTGGCAACCCCTGTAGTATCAGAAAGCAGAACATCTTTAATCCCAATCTCTGAAAATCTTTTGGCCCAGAAATCTACATCTTCCCACTTCCACATTTCTCCGTAAGGGTTTCCAAATGCCATGGAAAAATAGATGTTCAGCTGTTTTCCTTCACAGGTAGCCAGTTCAAGCATTTTAATGATCTCATCAAAAGCCTCTTCCTGATTTTTGTTGGTATTTCTGTGCTGGAATGTTTCCGAAATAGAAAACGGAAAGCCTAAAATATCTACATTCTTATGTTTTAATGCTTTTTCAGCGCCTCGGTAATTTCCGATGATCGCAGAAACTTTGGTGTTGGATAAAGAGGTATCGATGTTTTCAGCCACTTCATCAGAATCCGCCATCTGTGGAATTGCTTTCGGGGAAACAAAACTCAGACAGTCCAGTACATCAAAGCCAACCTCCATGAGGGAGTTAATGTAATCTATTTTTTTGCTGGTAGGGATAAATTCACCCCAACCCTGCATGGCATCTCTAGGACATTCAGTAAGAAACATTTTTACTTTTTGATTTTCTCAAATATAATAAAACTAAACAAGTTTATCTACGGTACCTACAAATCTAACATTATTTTGATTTTCAAATATTTATATCCGATTTAAAATTTCAATAACTGATATGCGGCTCCTGATAAACCCGGCAAAACATAAAATGCCCTGTTCAAAACAAATTTGTATTCTTCAAAAATGGTTAGGTTAATGATTTTACAATGGTAATCAAGCTCATTACAATCACCACAACCCCCACTATAGCAAACATTTTCTTTGCGGGAAGCCGCGATGTAAACATTGCCGAAAAAGGAGCCGTAAAAACACCTCCCAGCAGAAGTCCCAGGACAATGTTCCAGTGATGGATTCCAATGGTGAAAATGAAGGTTACAGCACTCACAATGGTCAGTAAAAACTTAGCCATCGTTGAGCTTCCCACAACGTAGCGGGGCGTTCTCCCTTCTTTAATCAATGTTCCGGTAACCAAAGGGCCCCAACCGCCTCCGGCAAAAGAATCAATGAATCCACCCACCAATCCCAATACCCTGAGATTGGTTCTTTTTTTTAGTCTGATTTGTCCTGATTTTTTATCTTTTCTTTTAAAAGCATTTCTAAGAATATTGATTCCCAAGTACAAGGTGTAGCAAGCGATTACAGGCTTTACAATATGAGCATACTTCTCTCCGAAATGAGACAGGGTAAAAGCTCCGATAAAAGCACCTACTGCCGCCACAGGAAATAAAATCCACACCATTTTTTTGTTGACATTCCCTAATTTATAATGACTGATACTTCCCGCTGCAGACGTAAACGATTCTGCAGAATGAATACTTGCACTCACCACCGGAGGCGGAACGTTCAGAAGCAACAGAATCGTCGTACAGATCACTCCATAACCCATTCCCATAGATCCGGCGACAATCTCTGCCAGAAAGCCAGCCAGCAGCATCCAGTAAAAAATATGCCCATCTTTGCTTAGAAAATGCTGAATATCTCCGGATAGATTGAACTGATAAATGATCAGTGCCAACAATCCGACAAGGATCATAACCCCTATGATTCCCAGATAAATATTAGCTCTCCGGCGTACTGTTTTAGTAATGTTGATCAGTTTTTCCATCTCCAGTTTCACCTCATCAGATGGAACGCTTTTTTCATCCAGATAACTGGTCGTCAACCGGTTTAACTCTTTTACTTTATAGGTGAAATCACCTTTTAACTGATTCCGGATGTTCTGCATATTATCGAGAAGCCCGTCCATATCCTCGTCAGGAATAGTTTCCGTTAGAATTTCACGTAATCTTTTGGCCACCGTTGGGGATTTACCATTAGTTGAGACCGCAATTTTAAGATTTCCCTTCCGGACAATAGACCCTAAATAAAAGTCACATAAGCCCGGTTTGTCAGCAATATTAACTAGTATATTATGCTGGTGGGCCCTGCTGCGGATCCGCTCTGCTAAAGAAATATCATTCACCGCCACAATCGCAAGATCGGCACTGTTAAAATCATTATCTGTATAAGATCGCTCATGCAGGGTAAGATTGGGATAATCCTGTTTGAGTTCTTTAACCTGATCACTGATTTCCTTGGCCACCAGTTTAATCCGTGCTTCAGGAGAATTCGCCAAAACGGATTCCAGTTTTTCCAAAGCTATATTGCCACCGCCAATGATGAGCAGCGATAACTCTTCAAGCTTTAAAAATATGGGATATAGAGAGTTACTCATTGTATTTAAAGTTTTAGATCATAGGTGAATGCCACATAATACAGTCCTCCGACTTCAGGTCCTGCTGCATACTGAAAATATCGGCGGTTAAGCAGATTGGTTGCTCCAATTTTCACACTTGCTTTAATCTCCGGAATTCTCCATGTTGCCTGTGCATCAATGGTATAATAGGAAGGGATATTTCCGGACGCTAACGGACTTTCCCATAAGAAACTGTCCTGCCATCTCGCCGCAACCGTAAATCCGATATTTTTAATGATTTCCCGGTTTCCTATACTTAGATTAACCGCCCATTTTGGCGTATTGAAAGCCGTAATAAAAAGATCTGAAGTATTGGTTGAAACAAGGTCATTATACGAAACGTTGACATTAATATTATAATTTTTCACCAGATTATAGCGGATTCCTAAAGATGTTCCGAGGCTTTTGTATTTGCTGTTACTATTCGTATAGACTCTGTATCTGTCCTGCTTACTTCGGTCGAGCATCGCTAAAACAGCATTCTCGCTTCCAATATCTTCATTTTTAGGGACTGCTACTTCTACCTGCCCCAGAAATCCTTCATACACATTGTAATAAAAATCCCAGTCGATGACCAACCTGCTGTTGAATAGCGCTGATTTATAGCCTATTTCAAAGGAGGTCACCTTTTCAGGCTGCAATTTCGGCAGATTGGCAGCGGTCAGAAGGTTTCTGTTTTTCAATGCAGCCTGATTCTGATTGAGGCCTCCATCTACATCTTTATTAACAGCGGAAATGAATTGATCTATTGAAGCCAGCGTATATGAATTTTCGAGATATCCAAGGCCCTCATTGGCTTTTGACAGGCCGCCCACTCTTCTTACATTTCCGTTATTAACAAATGACAAGGCTTCAAACAAAGACGGAAAACGATATCCATTTTGAAAAGACGCTCTGAAATTATGCTGGTTAACCGGAGAATAGACAACGCTTACTCTTGGATTTAATTTAGTGTCAAACTCAGGGTTTCTGTCTGCGCGAAGGGCCAGATTCACTTTTAATTTATTCTGGAAAAAAAGTTTGGTAAGCTGGGCAAAAGCGCCGTATTTCTGATAAATAACATTGTTTCCGAAAGTCCCGTCTGATAACGGAATATTTCTCTCGCTGACCGGTCTTTCAAAATCGACAAAATTATTTCCGTCGGGGGTAATGCTGTACAAACGGTAATCTGCCCCGACAAGAAGATTAAAAACCTTCACAAATCTTGACAGGTCGTACGTCATTTCTGTCTGATAAAAGCGGGACTTCTGCTCAAGCTTTGCTCCACCAGTAGCCGGTGCTCCTGCAATTCCGGAGTTGGCAGAATCCCAGTTATTAATCCCGATAATCGTATTTTTCAGCTGTTCAAAAGCGGGTGTCCCGGGAAGTACCCTGTTTTTATCGGCTTCCTGTCGCGCCAGAATAAAAGCATCATTCAGATTCACTCCTGAATTCAGTCTGTCCTGCAAGGCAGTCTGAAAGATATTTTTCCAGTTGGTATTGGAAAGATGGGTAAGGTCCAGATTGTCAGCTAAAGGTTTGAGATTATAAGAATCTCCTGTATTCTCTATGGACATATACGCTCTGAATGTCAAATCCTTACCTGCTAATTCTACTTTATGATTCTGAACGGTTGCATTCTGAAGACGGATCTTATTTCCTCTCTGAAAAGTACCATCAAGTAATCCGTAGCGGTATACGTACGAAGTTTTCCACTGATCTCCAAAACGATAATATAACCCGGCATCAAATTTTACATTTTTCACTTCAGGACTGATCAGATCTTTCTCATAGTATCCGGTCCTTGAAACATTAAAAGTGGTTGGCTTTCCGTTATAATTCACTTTTACAGAGGTCCGGTTGTTTCTTTCATCACCGTACTTATTCCATAGATCTTCGGCCGGATTATTGGTTAAAGAAAAGTTGGAATTGGCCGTGATTAATGAATTGGGATTCTGATCTGTACGGTTGTCCGAGATCCAGTCTACTCCACTGAAATAAGAAGCATTAATCTTTACTGCCAGATTTTTGTTGAGGACTTTTGCAATCCTTACTGCACTTTCCCCAAGAGCAGCTGTTTTGTGGTTGATATGGTCTACATGATTCACTCCACCTCTGAAATATAAACTTACGCCTTCCGAGGTAAACGGATCTTTTGTCTGTAAACTTGCCAATCCATTGACGGCATTCATTCCGTACAGGGCAGAAGCTGCTCCCGGAGTAATTTCCATGGACTGAATATCCAGCTCTGTGGGACCTATGGCATTTCCAAGCGGAACTCCAAGCGTTGCAGATTGTACATCTACACCGTCTACCAGCTGCATGAATCGGAAGTTATTCGGAGAATTGAATCCTCTTGAGTTCGGAACTTTTAAAGTAAGACTTGAAGTTAAAAGCTGTAACCCCTTCACATTCTCTAATGTTTCGTAGAATGAGGCAGCGGGACTCTCCCGAATGGTTTTAATATCAATTTTTTCAATAGCAATCGGCGATCTCATGATTTTTTCAGGAACACGTGAGGCTGAAATAACGACTTCATTGATGATGGTGTTCTGGGGATTTAATTCAATGGCAATTTTACTGGACAGCGATAATATTTCGGCCGTCTGGCTGGCAAAGCCTTCTTTGGCAATCACAATTCTGAAAGGTATTTTCACCCTTGTTCTCAGATTAAAATTCCCATCCTGATCGGTTGTGGCTTTATCCTGAGTATTTTCTGCCTGAATCTGTACTCCCGCAATCCCTTTATGAGTATCTGTATGTTTGATGATTCCGCTTACTTCAATAAGCTGTTGAGCCTGTATAAATCCGGTGAAGAAAAGGGTAAATGCTATAAAATGTATTCTATGCTTAAAATATTGATGTTGTATTGTTTTCACTTGTATAAAATTTTAGGATTGAAAAATGGTTTATGCGTCATAAATTAATGAACAGCACATACACATTCGTATTCCTAAAAATTGAGCAGCTTTTTTGTTCCGGTAAAAAGAGTTGATCATATTTTTCATTTTATGGTTTGTAGATATCGATATGAGAAATCACCAAAGGTTTCTTCTGAATATCTGCCTTCAGAATAGATTCCGAAAAGCTCATCAAGCGTTTCAAGGATTTCTTCTTCGCCAATGTTTTCTTTAAATTTTGTATTGAGGCGCATTCCCAGTCTGTCACCACCGATATGCAGGTTGTACTTTCCGTAAGCTGTGCCTACCAGTCCGATTTCGGCATTTGGTGACCTTCCGCAGCCGTTCGGGCAGCCGGTCATTCTGATGGTAATATCTTCGTTCTGAAGTCCGTACTTTTTCAGCACAGGTTCTATTTTGGTGACTAAAACCGGCAGGTAGCGCTGTCCTTCCGCCAAAGCGAGTGAACAGGTATTTAATGCAACACAGGCCACAGAATTTTTACGCAGTGCGCTGACCTCATCCGTATATCCGGAAATTCCATGCTCTTTAAGAATCTCCTCAATTTCACCTTTATCCTGTTCATGAATATCAGAAAGAATAAGATTCTGATTGCAGGTAAAGCGGAAATTCACTTTCCCTGTCTCCGCAATTTTTAAAAGCCCTGATTTTAAGGGATAACCTTCGATATCAAGGATTCTTCCATGCTCTACAAAAACGGTATAAAACCACTTCCCTTCATGATTCTGTACCCAACCATAGCGGTCTTTTCGCTGTTCAAACTTAAACTCCCGCGCAGGTTCAAAGGCAAAACCACACCTTTTTTCGACTTCAGTCCTGTACCCTTCGATACCAAGCTTGTCTATGGTATATTTTAATCTTGATAATTTTCTGTCGCTTCTGTTTCCGAAGTCACGCTGTACAGTGATAATTTCATACACTGCTTTCAACGCTTTTTCTTCTGTGTCTACAAAACCTAGAAGAGAAGCCAGCCTCGCATACGTTGCATCATTTCCATGAGTGGCGCCAAGTCCTCCTCCTGCCGCGATATTATAGCCTACAATTTGATTATTTTCAATGATGGCAATCAGAGCAATATCATTAATAAAAACATCCACGTCATTATTGGGAGGAATAGCAATTCCAATTTTCAGTTTTCTCGGGAGATATCGGTCCTGATACAGAGGGTCTTCTTCTGTTTTTCTGTCAATGACCAATTCATCATCGATCCACAGATCATAATAAGATTTCGTTTTCGGAAGACACATTTCACTGATCTTTCCGGCTAATTCATAGATCTGCTGATGCAATGGTGATTCGGAAGGATTTGAGGTACAGGTGACATTTCTGTTCACGTCCCCGCAGGCCGCAATGGAATCCAGATGCTGAAGATTGAAGTTCTGGATGGTAGGTTTCACATGAGATTTTAAAATCCCGTGCAGCTGAATGGTCTGGCGCGTGGTAATTTTGATCACTCCCGTGGAATGGTTTTCTGCAATTTCATGAAGCCCAGCCCATTGTCCAGAAGTTAAAAAGCCTCCCGGAAGTCTCAACCGGATCATATAGGAATACAGCCATTCCAGCTTTTTGGCGACTCTTTCCTCACGTCTGTCCCTGTCATCCTGCTGGTACATTCCATGGAACTTGATGAGGGTTTGGTCATCTTCTCTGATGGCTCCCGTAAAATCATCTGAAAGGCTTTCTTTTAAAGTTCCCCTGAGCCCGTTGCTGCCGGTTTTTATTCTTTCTACCGGCGAAAGGTTATTCTTATCTGTCATATCGTATCCTTTTATGATTTAATACACATCTTTTACATATCTGCCACTGAGTTCCAGTTCTTCCAAGTAGTTTTGAGCTTCTTCCAGACTTTGTTTTCCTTTATCCTGAATAATGTTCAGAATGGTTTTCTCCACATCTTTACTCATGGGTTCTCTGGCTCCGCAAACGTACAATGATGCTCCGCTTTCCAGCCAGTGATAAACTTCCTGGGCCTTTTGCTCCAGTTTGTGCTGTACATATATTTTTTCGGCGGTATCTCTGGAAAAAGCAAGATCCAGATGGGTCAGAGTCCCGGTTTTAAGAAAATCCTGTAGTTCGGCCTGATAAAGGAAATCCGAAACAAATGTCCGGTCACCGAAGAAAAGCCAGTTCCTGCCTTCTGCTCCTACTGCATCTCTTTCGTAAAGGAAAGATCTGAAAGGCGCAATCCCAGTTCCGGGACCAATCATAATAATATCTTTATCCGGTTGGGGAAGTCTGAAATGTTTGGCTTCCTGAATATAAAATTCAATGGTTTCTCCTTCTTTAAATTCAGCCAGGAAACCGCTGCACAGTCCATTTTGTTTTTTATCATGAATGAAAAACTCAGATTTGGCTACCGTAATATGAATTTCGGTATCCCCGTGTGCTTCCAATGACGAAGAAACAGAATATAAACGTGGGGACTGACCCGTCAGAACCGGGATGATCTGTTCAAATTCATCTGCATTTTTTACCGGATAGATTCTAAGCAATTCCAGAAGGCTTAATCTTACTTCAGGAATAGGATGTCCTGTAATTTCTGCATATTGAGCGACTGTTGTTTTAAGCAGATAACTGATGTTAAGATGTTTGTACAGCAAGTCTTGCACGCTGGCTGTAATTTTTGTTGTTTTAATCTGCTTTTCAGGATCAATTCCGGTCAAGCTAATTATTTCCTCCACGTCATTTTTTGAGTTGAAGGCTATAACTCCCAATGCATCGCCAGGATTATAGACAAGAGGCTCTTCCGTTTCTATTTCTATATGGTAGGTTTCTTTGTCGGAATCTATATCGTTGAGGTTGATGATTGTTGAAATCTTTCCCTGATATTTTTTTCGTCCCGTTGATATTTTTGTAGCAACTGTACTGTTCTGGCTGCTTTCTTTGGTTTTGTTAACGACATCCAGGATGTGTTCTGCCCAGGTATGAGCTTCCTTTTCATAATCAATATCACATTTTTTCAGAGGAAGGATTCGCTGCGCCCCGAGCACTTCAAAACGGAAATCGATGTCTTCACCTGTTTTGCAGAACAAGGGATAGCTGCTGTCTCCAAGAGCTAGAACGCCAAATTTCAAATTACTGATGTTCAAATCATTTTCATGAATGTGATCATAAAATTTCTTCGCAAGAATGGGTGGATCGCCTTCTCCCTGAGTACTGATAATGAGAAAGAAAAAATCTTCTTTTGCGAGATCTTTCGGTTTGTATTGGGAAAGGTCTGCCAGTTTCACCTGCACTCCTTTTTTCTTAATGATTCCCGCAAGTTCTACCGCGAGTTTCTTGCTGTTTCCGGTTTCTGTTCCATAGGCTAGCGTAATTTTCTTTGGAGAAGTCGTTTCTGAATTGACTTCCGGAGAAAAAGATCCGGCTGAAGACGAGAATCCCGCAAGACCGGCCAAAAAACCGCTGGCCCAGACCGCTTCGTCTCTTGAAAAACCACCTGATATTTCTTTAAGGGCATTTAATTTAGTTTCAGACAGCATATTCTAATATATTTTGAGGGTTGGACACTAAGCTTCCGTTCGTTACAGATTTAAAGTAAATCCCTTCCTGAATAGGTGTTTCAAGCCATGAAAACTCATCGTGCAGGGTCACTACTTTTCCAATAACCACTAATGACGGAGATACAAAGTCTTTCTTTCCTAAGTTTTCATGAAAATCTTCAAAAGACGAGGTATATATTTTTTGATAAGGCGTAGTCGCCTGCTCGATAACAGCGATCTTTTTGTCTTCAGAGGTACCTAATGCTAAAAATTTCTCTACCAGACCATTCAGATTTCCTTTTGACATATAAAAAACAAGCGTATCCTCGGATGTTCCAAGTTCTTTCCAATAGGCATCACTCAGAATTTCTGTTTTATAATAAGTCAGAAAGCGGACGGAGGTAGCATATCCTCTTGCAGTTAAAGGTATTCCGGCATAGGCCGCTGCTCCTGAAGCTGCTGTAATTCCGGGGATTATTTCAAATGTCAGGTGATGCTCTTTTAAAGCTTTCAATTCATCCAAAACATTGGAGAAAAAGGAGATATCTCCACCCTTAAGTCGTACGACTGTTTTTCCCTGAGAAGCATACTCTACTATTAATGCATTGATCCGGGACTGCGGTGTAGAAGCATTTTTACTGCATTCTTTTCCTACATAGATGATGTCGGGGTTTTTATTGGCGTAGCGTTCCAATATCTCAGGACTTACAAGACGGTCACATAAAATGATATCGGCGGCGGCAATGGCTTTTACAGCTTTTACCGTGATGAGATCAGGGTCGCCGGGTCCTGCACCGACAAGGTAAACCTTTGGTGTGCTATTGAATTCTTTCATTTTTAAATCTTCTTATTAGTGGTCTCTAGAAAAGTCCTTCGATGGACAGGTATCTTTCGCCGGTGTCATAATTAATGGTCAGAATAGTAGATCCGGCCGGAATTTCAGGAAGTTTTTTGGCAACTGCAGCTAAAGCGGCTCCGGTAGAGATTCCTACAAAAAGTCCTTCTTTTTTTGCGGCTTCCTTCGTGAATTCATAGGCTTCGTCTTTACTGATCTGAATAATTTCGTCTAAGAGTCCGGTATCAAGAATTGAAGGAACAAATCCGGCTCCCAAGCCCTGCAGAGGATGCGGAGCGGGAGATCCTCCACTTAGTACGGGAGAGAGTTCCGGCTCTACAGCAATCACTTTGATATTGGGGAATTTCTGTTTCAGCACTTGCGCAATCCCGGTAATATGACCTCCTGTTCCTACCCCTGTAATCAGGTAGTCCAGTCCTTCGGGAAAGTCTTTCAGGATTTCCTGAGCGGTGGTTTCAACATGTACTTTCACGTTGGCAGGATTGTCAAACTGTCTGGGAATCCATGAATTTGGAGTTTCTTTAGCCAGTTCTTCTGCTTTTTCAATCGCCCCCTTCATTCCTTTTTCTCTTGGAGTGAGAACGAATTCTGCTCCATAAGATTCCATAATTTTTCGGCGTTCCAAACTCATACTTTCCGGCATCACAAGAATCAGCTTATAGTTTTTTACGGCAGCTACCAGGGCAAGTCCAATCCCTGTATTTCCGCTGGTAGGTTCTATAATAACGCTGTCTTTGTTCAATACTCCTTTGGATTCAGCATCCTCAATCATGCTTAAAGCAATTCTGTCCTTGATGCTTCCGCCGGGATTGGCTTTCTCCAGTTTGATCCAGATTTCATTTTCTGTACCGAAGAGTTTATTAATTTTTACTACCGGGGTATTTCCGATGGTTTCTAGTGTGTTTTGGAACTTCATACCGATTCAATTTTATGTTGTTACTGATGTGATGATATTGTTAGCTTTAAAATATTCGTTCTATTATTTTTTGAACCATTAAGGCGGATTAAGTTGTTAAGAGCATTAAGCAAATATCCCGGGATATTTATTAAGCTGGATTAATACAGTAATGCGAAACTTAATTTTCTAAAAACCTTCATGCTTCTTAATGGTTTAAATTCGTTTTTTATTATTCTAAAATGTTAAATCACAAAGGTTAAAGATTCGGGAAGCGTTCCGTTATCTTTTATTTTTATTTCACTTTTATTATAGACCAGAGAGCTGGAAGGAACATTCTGTGTGATCCAGACATTTCCTCCAATGATGCTGTCTCTGCCAATGGTAGTATTCCCTCCCAGAATAGTAGCCCCGGAATAGATAATGACATGGTCTTCAATATTGGGGTGCCTTTTTTCATTGGCTTTATCCTTTGAAACATGTAAAGCTCCAAGTGTTACACCCTGATAGAGTTTTACATGATTGCCGATGACGGTCGTTTCCCCGATCACAATTCCGGTTCCGTGATCAATAAAGAAATGTTTTCCAATGACCGCGCCCGGATGAATATCAATTCCGGTTCTGCTGTGGGCATATTCTGAGATTACCCTAGGCAGGATTCTTATCTTTTGAATCCAGAGCTGGTGGGAAATTCTATATACATACGTCGCAAAAAAGCCTGGGTATGAGAGGAGTATTTCTTCCAGAGATTCCGTCGCAGGATCGAATTCTAAAATAGATTCAGCATCCAGAATCAGACTATTGTAAAGCTCTGGCAATACATGAAAGAAATGATCGGCCTGCTTCTCCGCGAAAACCTCATCCTCCGACGTGTTTTTGATCAGCTCAAAAAGAATTTCATGTAGCTCTTCAAACTCGATATAAATCTGGTTTTCAGCATGGATTTCCTGCGAAAGAAACAGAACATTATAGAGGTTATTGACAAAGTTTTCCATATTACCCTTATCAAAGAATCCTCTGGAACTCGTCTGTTTTTTTTCAAGAATTTTCTTAATAAATTGATCTGAAACTTTCATCTTCTATTGAATTATGCATGCTGCAACGGTAGCATTAGAGGTTTCATCGACCAGAATAGCTGATCCTGTTTTTTTATTACTTACAAAATCATCAAATACAAGAGGCTGTGCCGTTCTTATGGTTACTTTTGCAATTTCGTTAAGTTTTATTTCACCTTCAGACGCTTCTTTTTCCAATGTATTGACATTGATCTTATAATCTACATGTTTTACAACTGCTTTCAGCTGTCTGCTGTGGTGCTGTATCAGATATTTATTGCCCGGCTGCAATGCTTTATGATCGAGCCAGCAAAGTAATACTTCCACTTCTTTTTCAACTGAAGGAAGTTCTTCTGCCGCAGCGAATACATCTCCTCTGCTAATATCGATATCGTCTGTGACCTGAATTAAGACCGGTTGCCCCTCAAAGGCTTGCTGAACCTCGACTCCATTCACTTCTATAGCTGCAATTTCAGTAATCATTCCTGCCGGAAGTACTGCTATTTTATCTCCTTTCTGAAAACTTCCGCTGATGATCTGTCCGGCATATCCACGGTAATCATGCAGTTCCTCAGTCTGAGGCCGGATGACGTACTGTACCTGGAAGCGGCTGCCGCTGTTTTGCTCCTGATCAAGCTGTATTTCTTCAAGATATTCCAGAAGGGAACTTCCCTGATACCATGCTGTAGCAGATGACAAGGACACAATATTATCTCCTTTCAATGCAGAAATAGGGAAATAGGTAACATCATCTAACCCAAGACCTTCTGCCATTTTAGCATACTCTGCTTTTATGGTTTCAAAAACATCTTCCGAATAGTCTACCATGTCCATTTTGTTGATCGCAACGGCTACTTTTTTCAGTTTCAGCAATGAAGCAATAATGGAATGTCTTCTGGTCTGCTCAATAACTCCTTTACGGGCATCAATGAGAATGACCATGAGGTCTGAATTAGAAGCTCCGGTAATCATGTTTCGTGTGTACTGAACGTGCCCCGGAGCATCTGCAATAATAAATTTTCTTTTTGATGTCGAAAAGTATCGGTAAGCGACATCAATCGTGATTCCCTGTTCTCTTTCTGCACGGAGCCCATCCGTTAAAAGAGCCAGATCTACCCCATCATCATTTTTGTTTTTAGAGTGTTTTTCCAGAACTTCCAGCTGGTCCTGCAAAATGCTTTTGCTATCGTAAAGCAGTCTTCCGATGAGGGTACTTTTCCCATCATCTACACTTCCTGCTGTTATTAATCTTAATATATCCACGAGTTTTTTGTTATAAATGATTAATGATGATTGATTAATGATGAGCAATAAGTAATGGGTAATTTATTTACTATTAATGTTCTACAAATTGCATTATTACTAACTCCTCATTGTTCATCCCTTATTAAAAGTAGCCTCCTTTTTTACGGTCTTCCATGGCGGCCTCGGTTACCCGGTCATCAATTCTGGTTTCACCTCTTTCCGATATCCTGGTGGCCACAATTTCTTCAATCACTCTATCTACTGTTGATGCTTCAGATTCAACTGCCGCCGTACAGGTCATATCTCCTACGGTCCGATAGCGTATCCTTTTTATGGTGACGATATCGTCCTCTTCCAGTGCAGCGTGTTCAGAATTGGCAATCCACTGTCCGTTAAGATCTACCACTTCTCTTTCGTGCGAAAAGTAAATGGAAGGCAAGGCTATATTTTCCCGTCGGATATAGTTCCAGACATCAAGTTCTGTCCAGTTGCTGATGGGGAATACTCTTACATTTTCTCCTTTGTGAATTTTTCCATTAAAGATATTCGACAACTCGGGGCGTTGAAGCTTGGGATCCCATTGTCCGAATTCATCACGAACAGAGAATATTCTTTCTTTTGCACGGGCTTTTTCTTCGTCTCTTCGTGCTCCACCGATGCACGCATCAAACTCGAATTCTTCAATTGTGTCAAGAAGAGTAAAGGTTTGCAGCCAGTTCCGGCTTGGAAATTTCCCTTTAGGCTCTGTCAGTTTTTTTTTGTTAATGGTATCTTCCACTTTTCTTACCACCAGATCTACATCCAATTCGGCAGCAAGCTGATCTCTGAAGCTTAAAACTTCCGGAAAGTTGTGTCCGGTATCCACATGAACAAACTTGAAGGGAATTTTTCCATAGGGAAATGCTTTTGCGGCCAGATGCGCCAGTACAATACTATCTTTTCCTCCGCTGAACAATAAAGCCGGACGTTCAAACTGTCCAGCCACTTCCCGTAAAATGTAGATGGATTCAGCTTCTAACTGATCTAAATAGTTTAAATGATATAATGACATATTTTATTTTTTATTGATGAACATGTAAGCCGCATTCTTTCTTATCAGCATCTTCCCACCACCATCGGCCGGCTCTGAAATCTTCGCCTTCTTTAATCGCTCTTGTACAGGGTTCACATCCGATGCTTACAAATCCTTTTTTGTGAAGGTGATTGTAAGGAAGGTGATTCGTTTTAACATAATCTGCAACCTGTTCTGTGGTCCAGTGAAGGATGGGATGAAATTTGATGATCTGATGATCCGGATCCCATTCCAGCTGCGGCATTTCTTTTCTGCCTGCGGAATGTTCAGACCTTAATCCTGTGATCCAAACCTTATATCCATTAAGTGCTTTTTTCAAAGGAATAACTTTTCGGATATTGCAGCAGGCTTTTCTCTGTTCTACAGATTGATAAAAGGAATCGGGTCCGTTTTCTGAAACAAATTGCTGCAGTGATTCCGGATCCGGATAATAGGCCTTAATATTCTTTTTGAAGAATGCTCTGGAGGAAGTCCAGGTTTCATAGGTTTGCTCAAAAAGTCTTCCTGTATCGAGGGTGAAAATATCAATATTCAGGTTTTTTATGAGATGAGTCACGACCTGATCTTCATAACTGAAGCTGGTAGAAAAGATGACTTCACCAGGGAACCGGCTGGCAAGAATTTCTAAAAAACCATCATTGAAAGCACCTTCAGAGGCCTTTTCAAACAATTCATAGAATTCTATTTTCAGGGTATTTTCCATTTGCAATTGAAATTAACTCCTGCAAATATATATAAATCCTATTTATCCTACCAAATTAGTAGGATATAAAAATTAAAAAAAATTTCAGCTGTTTTTTATAAAAGAAGTAAGGGTCGCTTCCATCATGCTTTTTCTTGTCTTTTCTCTGACGATCATGAGTTCATTTCTGAGATAGCATGTTGCCTCATCGACGCAATCATCGCAAGGTTCATAAAAATTTAAAGATATACATGGAGTCAGGGCAATCGGCCCTTCGAAAATACGGTAAATATCTGCCAACGAAACATCGTCAGGTGACTTCAGGAGATAATATCCGCCAGCGGTTCCTTGTTTGCTGTTGACCAACTTGGCTCTTTTTAGTTCAAGAAGGATCTGTTCTAAAAATTTTTTGGAAATATTCTCATCCTGTGCAATAACAGCCGTTGACAAAAATCCCTGATTGTAGTTTCTTGCCAATCTAACCATTGCTTTTAAAGCATATTTGCAACGTTTGGACATCATAATTCACGCAAGTTATGATAATTTATTTGATTAACGAAATTGCAGTTTGAGATTAAAAAAATGAATCTCCTTTAACGACTGAAAATGCACCAGAAAGATATCCTAAATTCCAGATTTGAAAAATTTACATTGTATATTTGTTGGAAATTTATGATCGATGAGTATAATAGAATTCAACCCATTGTGGAAAGAGAAATTACTGAACCGTTTTCTTACGTATGTAAAAATATATTCAACAAGTGATGCTGAAAGCGAAGCAACCCCTTCTACTCCGAGACAGTGGGATATTGCCAACCATATTGCTGAGGAACTCAAAACAATTGGTTTAGAAAATGTTTCCATTGATGAACATGGCTATATTATGGGATATGTTCCTTCTAATGTAGAAAATGATAAGAGGCCAACCATAGGTTTTATTTCGCATTATGATACTTCTCCTGATTTTAGCGGAGAAAATGTAAAACCGCAGATTTGGGAAAACTATGACGGAGGTGATCTTGTTTTAAATGAAACAACAGGATTTACCCTATCATCCTCAAAATTTGAAAGTTTAAAACAATATACGGGGCAAACACTGATTACTACAGACGGAAACACCCTTCTTGGCGCAGATGATAAAGCAGGATGTGCAGAAATTGTAACGGCTGCTGAATATCTTATCGCCCACCCGGAAATCAAGCATGGAAGAATTGCTGTAGGATTTACTCCGGATGAAGAAATCGGAAGAGGTGCCCATAAATTTGATGTCGTTAAATTCGGTGCAGAATGGGCGTATACCATGGATGGTAGTGAAGTTGGAGAACTGGAATATGAAAACTTTAATGCAGCAGGAGCGGTGGTAAAAATCCACGGATTGAGTGTTCACCCGGGTTATGCTTACGGAAAGATGGTCAATGCGGGTCTTTTAGCCGCTGAATTTATCCAAATGCTTCCGGCGAATGAAACTCCGGCTACGACTAAAGGTTTTGATGGATTTTATCATTTAATGGATATTACGGCTGATATTTCTGAGGCAAAACTTCACTATATCATTCGTGATCATGATGAGGTAAAGTATGAAGCCAGAAAAAAATTCATGGAGGAGAAAGTCGCTGAATTCAACCAAAAACATGGCGAAGGCACTGCGGAAGTGGAGATTAAAGAGCAATACAGAAATATGAAGCAGCAGTTTGAAGGAAAAATGCATATCATCGATCTTGCTGCAAAAGCGATGAAAGAAGCGAATATTGAGCCTAAAATCAAAGCCATCAGAGGAGGAACAGACGGAGCTCAGTTATCCTATATGGGACTGCCTTGTCCTAATATTTTTGCCGGAGGAATGAATTTCCACGGACCTTACGAATATGTAGCGCTTGAAAGCATGGAAAAAGCAGTTGAAGTGATCCTTAATATTGTAAAAGCTTAATTCTGATGAAAAAACTTTCAGCATTAGCATTTATTTTGATTTTTTCTTTCAGCAGTGCTCAGGTATCTGAATTCCAGAAAGCTGATTCCCGTTATGAAAGAAAAATAAAGTCACTGTACAGGAAATATCCGAAGCCTAATGATGAAAGGACTAAACAGGAGTGGCTTCTTACTGAAGAAAAAATATCCGCCTATAAAAATGCATTAGAAAAAATTTCAGAGGAAGAAAAGAAAATGATAACGGATGTTCCACCTCCTGTGGTACCTAAAATCACCAAGGAAGCAGCGTATGAAACCGGAAAAGCTTCTTTCCAGAAACTTTTAACCGAAGCTGTGGATCTTACTTTTCTGAATTTTGCAGTTAATCCTTATAAGATCAATTTAAAATTTACTTTAGACCCGAAGGGGAATGCTTCTCAGGTAAAGGTAAAGGGTAACAATGAAGATGTGAATGCATTTATAGAGGCCGCTTTTTACCGGATCAGGGACAAAGGAAAATGGAAACCCGCCGAATCGAACGGGCGACCTGTTCTCTCTGTGGTCAACCTTCCTTTACAATTAAATTTCAGTAAATAAAACAGATCAACCCATTGCAGATGCAGTGGGTTGTTTCTTTTGTGTTGGGCCCCTTATTTCTCACACTGATGAAAAATGGTTATTTTTTTTGATTATATTTACCTATACATCAAACTATTAACTTACAAAATCAATTGATTATGGGAAAAATGAAAAAACTATTAAGAAAGGACCTCTCTACAATCCTTGGGGCAGGTATCAATGGTTGCCATATGAATGGCGACTCTGCTTACTGCTGGACGGATTGTGAATGTGCATTTGGAAGGGCTTGTGAGATGGATGATGACGGGAATCCGGGAAGATGTGTTTCCGCAGGCGGCGGCGGTGGAAATCCTGGCGGTGGCGGATGTAATCCTCCTTCTATTTGTGAAGAACAACCTTTTTAACAGACATTCATCGGAAGTACCCTCTTCCGATTTTTTTTGTTTTTCAGCTAAAAAAGAGATTCTTGTCAAAGCATCTGTGCTGTTCATCAAATAAAGTTTTATCCGGCTTCTGATCGTTGTTTTTTTGCATGAAATTATTAAAAGCAATTTATGAAACAGCAGTTTTTAGCATTAAGCTCATTTTTATTATGCATCACGTGTTCCGTAGAAACCCGTGCGCAACAAACCCAAACTTTCCACATCGGGATAAAAGGGGGTGCCAACTTTACAAAAACCTCAACAGAATCCTCAGCACTGGAAGGGAAATATGGCTTCGGTTATCAAGGGGGAATGATAACCCGAATGGATATTGGAAGTCTTTATGTACAGGGAGAGGCATTATTCAACAAAAGAAAGACATCGTATGACACGAAGGACGGAACTTCAGCAAAACTAAGCTGGAATTCTGTGGACATTCCGGTGGTTATTGGTTATAAATTCTTCAACACCAAAGATTTTAATGTAAGAGCGTTTGCAGGGGGCGTATACAGCTATGCCTTTAAGAACAATCTTTCCACATCAAAAGCCCTGCAGGAAGGTTTTAAAAGCTTTGACAAATCGAATATCGGAATCACGGGAGGTATAGGTGTAGATTATAAAAATTTCACGGCAGACCTAAGGTATGAAACGGGACTTTCAAGCATCAGCAGGGAATTTAAATCTAAACCACACAGCTTTACGTTGGGGATTGGATATTTCTTATTCTAAAAACTTAAATTATCTTTACGTGTTAGAAACTGCGACCTGCAGTTTCTAATTTTTTATAAATTACCTTACCCTTCTTCATGACAAAACCATTTATTTTAAGAGAATATATTTTTGTTAGTCTTTTCTGGCTTGTTTTTGCGGCGGCTGTGTACATCAACTTTCAGGCTAATTCTGACAAACCTTCAGCTGTATTTCAAACCATTACTCTTGTCATTGCTTCTTTTATTTTCACTCATTTTCTTACGACAAGACTCCTTCCTCATGCTTTGCGGGCAAAAAAGATGAAACTATTTCTGATTCAGGCAACAGGCGTTATTCTTTTACTGAGCTTTATCTATTCTTTGATATTCACATATATTGAAGTCAGCTCCAAGAACGAGCTTCCTCACGATTTTGTTAATCATCTTCCTTTTTTATGGAAAGGATTCTACCTGGCCCTTCCCGCGTCTTTTCTTATCAACGGATCAGCCTGTGGGATCAAATTTTATCAGGAACACGGAAGAATAGAACGGGATCATATCCTGCTGCAACAGGCTCATCTGGAAAACCAGCTTAAATTACTGCAAGATCAGATCAACCCCCATGTGGTTTTCAACATTCTGAATCATATTCATATTC
This sequence comes from Chryseobacterium carnipullorum, assembly GCF_003815695.1. Lineage (NCBI taxonomy): Bacteria > Pseudomonadati > Bacteroidota > Flavobacteriia > Flavobacteriales > Weeksellaceae > Chryseobacterium > Chryseobacterium carnipullorum. The sequence continues at coordinate 1,297,616 of NZ_CP033920.1, forward strand.
TGATGAAGACAGATACCCAACTTGCCGATTATCTGCTGCTCAAATTCTCTGATATTTTACGGTATCAGCTTTATCATTGCAGTCAAAATCTTGTCCCGCTCGGTCAGGATATTGATCATCTTCAAAATCTTGTGGAAGTGGAAAAATTAAGATGGGGCAATGAGCTTGAGGTGAGTGCAGATTGGAACATAGGAAATAAAAGATTATCTATTGCTCCTCTCCTGCTGGTTCCTTTCATTGAAAATGCCTTCAAGTATGTCTGCAGACTACCCGGACACAAGGGTTATGTAAAGATTTCCTGCATGGAAAAAGACCGTTTTCTTTTCTTTTATGTTGAAAACTGCTATTCAGAATTGGCCCTCCATAAAAAGAAAGAAGGCGCTGGTGGAATCGGTCTGCACAATGTACAAAAACGTTTAAAATTACAGTATCCGGATGCTCATGAGCTTACCATCCAGACAGACCATAATGTATACAAAGTCACTTTAACCTTACAATTATCCGACAATAATGAGCAGTAATATTCCCAAAATGAAATGCTTAATTACCGATGATGAGCCTTTGGCCAGATTTCATCTTAAAGAATTAGCCGACCAGATCGACTTTTTATCGGTTGAAGATACTTGCGCAACGGCATTGGAAGCGGGTACAATAGTCAAGGAGAAGGAAATTGATCTTCTTTTTCTGGATATCAATATGCCGTACTTAACCGGCCTTGAATTTCTTGAACAGCTTGAAAATCCTCCTTTATGCATTCTTACGACCGCGTATTCCGAATATGCTTTGGAAGGTTACCGGCTTCAGGTTGTAGATTATCTTCTGAAACCGATTGCTTTTAATCGCTTTTATCAGGCGGTCAATAAGGCGCAGCAGCAGTTTATTGTGTCTGAAAAGATGAAGAAAAATTCTGCTTTTGATGATCCCTATCTGTATGTAAGGCAATCCGATAGTTTTGTCAAAGTGTCCTGGGTAGATATTCTATATATTGAAAGTATGCAGAACTATACGAAGCTTCATTTTAAAGATAAATCTCTGGTGATCCATCAAACAATGAAAGCGATTGAAGAGTCCCTGCCCTCTGAGCATTTTTTCAGGATCCATAAATCTTTCCTGATCAATATTACCCATATCGATATGATCTCCGGCGGACGTCTGTTCATTAATAAAACTGAGCTTCCTATTTCCCGTAGCCGAAAGGAGGAACTGCTCAATCAGGTGGTGTATAAGAAGCTTATTAGCAAATAGAAAGGAAAAGGGAAGCTGGGAAACTGTCGAAAATTAAATGACTTTCTTTTCATTTCCATCTACAAGGATGCTAATAATCAACAGACTAAAAGCAATTAATTGTCGGATAGTCACTTCCATCTTCCTGCTCCCAGATTCCATCTGTGCTCTTAAGGCAAGTTCCACCTCAAAGATATCGCGGCATAAAATGTACTGGCAAATTTAGGGTCTGCTATTTTTTTGTCTTTGAAAATACTTTTAATTTTTCTGTCATTCTCACTGAAACTTCTCAGCAGGGCTGTTCCGCCTGTTAGACGAAGGCTGAGTTTATCATTCAGCTTTAGTTCCGGTCTTATTCCCGCTGTGATCTGCTGGTAGCCCAATAACATGGATTTTCCGTCTTTATTTCTTTCTACGGTCATACCGCTGAGGTTGACGACTGCCTTCAGAGCAAATTTGTCTGAAAAAAGGTAACCTGCTTCCATTCCTTCCGGGAAATTGATATTAAATTTAATTTTTCCGTTGGTTTTCCAATCGAAATAAATCCACGGCAAGATCATTGGAACCCCGAAAGCAGTCGTCAGTACAGGACCTCCTCCCAGGGCAAGATTTGGATTAAAATGTCTGATAAACAAGATTCCACCCTGTCCCAGAATATCGTCAGAACTTATTTGCTCAAGATCCGTGTAAACGCCTACTGCCGCAGTCATCATCATGCTCCATTTTTTTCCTAACGGCCTCATGTGCTGGATTCCGACCTGGGCATTAAACATCTGATCAGGAAAAAGCTGTCTTTCGTAGTCTTTATGCGTCATTTTCGCATAAGATCCACTCAACAGAAGTGACCAGGCTTTTATTCTTCCATTGCTGTCTTTTTTCATTGATAACGGAATACTGAGATTAAGATCCGCTCTTTTAAAATTGCTCTTAGAATTTGTTTTTGTACTGTCTTCAGGACGGATGTAACTGGAGAAAGGAATATATTCTGTTTTAAGCTCTCCGGATATTCCGGACTGTGCACTGACATAACATCCAAACAATCCGCAAACGGCTGCCAAAAGATTTCTCTTCATAATTTAAATTTTTATGCAAAGAGATTCCTTTGGAAGGGGTTTACAAAAATTACTTGATTAAGTGTCGGGATGGTATGACCAAACGGGGAAATGACAGGATTATATCACCCGAATAACATCCGATTTTATATTAAACAACTTTTAAATGTTCATGTTATACAGAAGCATTTTTATTTTTAAATGAACGGTAAGCAAACCAAACGGCAATTAATGCAATGCCTGCACGTAAAATAACCATCGGCATGATGGAGTCTGCCTCTAAAAACCCCGCCAGTCCTGAAAGTAAGAAAGTAACCATTAACTGCATAAATCCCATCACAGCGGCCGCCGTACCACGTCCTTCTTTAAAAGGCGACAAAGCATGAGCTGAAGTAATAGGGAATAAAATTCCGATAGCTAACAATGACAGATACAGCATCATAATTTCCAGCGCTACTGAAAGATTTTCTGCAGCAATAAGGATATGCAGACTGCATACGATCAACAATATAAGGGTAGCTGCTAATAAAAGCTTTGTATCGCTTATTCTCTTTACTAATTTAGGCGTAATATATGCCGCAGTTATTAAGGCTAATGAATTAAAGCCAAATATCAGACTGAAAGTTCCGCTGGAGAACCCGTGAAGTTTCATAAATAAAAACGGGGCATTAGAAATATAAATGATCAGGGAAGCGAAGGCGATACTTCCAATCATTGTGCTGTTGATAAACTCTTTATTGGAAAGTATTGCTTTGAGGTGATCCTTTAATCCTTTTTCATCTTCAGAATGATCAGAAAGTGTCATTCTTGCATTGGTTTCGGGAACGTATTTATATACCATTAACAGGGTTAAAAGGCCCATTATGCTCAAAAAAGCAAATGAGCTGTTCCATCCCCAGAATTTGAGAAATACACTTCCCAACAGCGGAGCAACAATCGGGGCTATTCCACTGATCTGGGACTGCTGGGAAAAAATGGCTACAGATTTTTGTCTGTCGTACAGGTCAATAACGATGGCCCTTCCGATTACAATACCCGCACTTCCACCAAACGCCTGAAGAAAACGCATCGCCCAAAGCACGTAAATGTTTTCTGTAAAAAATATGGCTGTAGCCCCTACAATGAAGAGGAAAAGGCCACAGTATAGCATGGGTTTACGCCCTGTTCTGTCAGACAAAGGTCCCCAAAGTAACTGTCCGAAGGCAAATCCTGCAAAAAACACAGAAATTGAAATCTGAATATGTCCGATATCGGTTTGGAAAATCTGGGCCATGCTCGGAAAAGCAGGCAGATAAAGGTCTATACTCAGTGATTCCAGGGTGTTGAGCAGTGCCAGAATAAACACTACGATACTTAAGTTTCTCATAAAGGGGTTCAATCATTAAACGACCACACAGATCGTTTTTTCTCCATGCAAAATTCCGGTAAAAAACAAAGCGTTTCAATATAAGAACTGAAGGAACACCAGCACAAACTGAGGATTACATTTTATGATTTTTATGAAAACTTATTATTCTAGAATGAATTTAAAAGAACTTTCTGAAGATTAAGTTTTTCCTTCTTTAAATCCCTCCGGATTCCGGCCAGTCTGCTTTTTAAAGAAACGCGAGAAATAAGAAGCGTCACTGAATCCTAATTTAAAAGCAATTTCTTTAATGGTTAACGCCCCAAAGCTAAGTTCTCTTTTAGCTTCCAAAATAAGTCTCTGAGCAATCATTTTTTTCACTGTCGTTCCTCTGGAAAGGCGTACAATATCATTCAGATGATGAGCACTTACTTTGATCTGATCTGCATAGAAACGGGTCTCTCTCTGGACAATATAATGCTCTTCTATTAAGCTTACCAACTTCTGGATGCGCTGTCTATCATTAATTGAAGGATCCTGTTTCCCTATCTGTTCTGTGATAATGAGGCAGAATGCCTTCAGATAGGCTTTTAATAATTCGATCCTTGATGCGCCTTTATATTCTTCTTCCATAAGTGAGATAATGGTATTGCAGGTTTCTGCGCTTTGAGGATCTAATGAAAAGGGGCAGCTTCCCACAGTAAGAATTGTTTCGATGTCACAGACTTCTTTAAATATTTCCCTGCTCACAGCCAATACATAGCCTTTTTCACCCCTCAGTTTCATATTGAATACCTGTCCGGGTGCGATGATGCAGATCTGATTGTTTTTAAGGAAATGACTTTCAAAATCCAGTTCTAAACTGCTATTTTCCCTGACATGACTAAACCAAATGATCTCAAAGAAATTATGCCTGTGAACATCATTAAAATTTTCCGGATGTCCAGTATCAAGTGTCATCAGCTGAAACTGTTCAGAGGTGAGATGGTGGACGGGGATATTTTTTTCTGATGGATTCATCGGTCAGTTTTTTAGGGTAAACAAAAACCTTAGCAAAGAAATACTGGGATGTCTGTTGATTAGCTTTTTGATTGTTTTTTATAAATGTAGAAAATTTATTTGCTTTATGAAAAGATCAGCACCTTTTAAATTTCGACCATTTTACCCGTCCCTGCCTACGAGAGCATACTTCGCATAAAGGATTCTCAAGAAGCTACCAAAACTTACCTTACAAAGAAAAAATTTAAAGACTTCTTTAATAAAAATGTTGCTGCATTATAAAACAATAAACCCTCGCAATTTGCGAGGGTTTATTGTTTATCCCTTGTCACGAGCGAGACGCTCGCGCCAGCGGGGGTTCTTCTTCTAAATTTCATGAGAAAAAAGAAAAGAGCCGGAAATTAAGAAGTTAACAATATCGTATAATCTTCTATTTCCCAATAATTATCATGCAATCTTAGTTTAAATACAGCATTTCTATGGAAATAATTTTTTATACGATGGTCAACAAATACTAATGCTCTTTTTTTAGAAGGATCGAATACAATCTCTGAAAAATAGACAACACCTATCTCACATTCATTTGTATGTTTATCATACTCTGCCAGATCTAGGACTTTTGCGGTACACAAATTAAATTGATTTGCTTTTATAGAACTTCGTGTACTTAATTTTTTAATAATATCTGTATTACTGGAAAATTCTTTTAAAAGCTCCTTCCTACTTTTTATGTAATTTATATGAGCTTCGGGATGACCTGTAATAAAATTTTTACTACCTGTAGCAAAATCTGTATTTTTATTTTTAGTAGAATCTATATACAAATTGCAAAATTTTTCAGGATGATTAAAAATTTCGTTGTGCGCTTTTGTCTTCTCTTCGATATATAAATCATCATCATGAACTCTTAAACTATCAAAATATCTTTTTTCACCTAAATAATCTTCTCTAAAAAAATAAGGTATCAACTGATCTGTTAAATCATTATATAGTTTTACATTAATATCGGTAGATTGGCTTACACATTTTTTCATTTCCTCCTTACAATTCGTAATTAATAAAGAGGGTAATAAAATCATAACTATTTTAGTTTTAAAATTCATACTATTTGGAAATTTTAGATTAATAACATCCTCTTATTCGCAAATTATCTTTCGGTTTTTTATAAATATCTAAAAAAACCTCGCAATTTGCAAGGGTTTCTTCTTTATCTACAAGCACGAGCGAGACGCTCGCGCTATCGGGTGCCGGAAGTTAGGAAGTTGACACTAACATAGAATCTTCTATTTCCCAATAATTATCATTATTCAATCTTAGTTCAAATACAGCATTTCTATGGAAATAATTTTTTATACGATGGTCAACAAAAACTAATGCTCTTCTTTTAGAAGGATCAAATACAATCTCTGAAAAATATACTACTCCTATCTCACATTCATTTGTATGTTTATCATACTCTACCAAATCTAGGACCTTTGCGGTACACAAATTAAATTGATTTGCTTTTATAGAACTTCGTATGCTTAAATTTTTAATATCTGGATTATTAGAAAAGTCTTTAAAAGAATCCTTCGTTCTTTTTATGCGTCTTAAATAAACTTCGGTATTATGTGTCCAGAAATATGTATTTTTATTTTTAGTAGAATCTATATACAAATTGCAAAATTTTTCAGGATGATTAAAAAGTTCGTTGTGCGCTTTTGTCTTCTCTTCGATATATAAATCATCATCATGAACTCTTAAACTATCAAAATATCTTTTTTCACCTAAATAATCTTCTCTAAAAAAATAAGGCATCAACTGATCTGTTAAATCATTATATAGTTTTACATTAGTATCGGTTGATTGACTTACACATTTTTTCATTTCCTCCTTACAATTCGTAATTAATAAAGAGGATAATAAAATCATAACTATTTTAGTTTTAAAATTCATACTATTTGGAAATTTTAGATTAATAACATCCTCTTTAGCGATTTCCTGTTCGCAAATTATCTTTTGGTTTTTTATAAATATCTAAAATAGATGGCTTTTTTTCTGATTTCAAGTCCCTGATTTCACGTTGTTGCCTAAAATCTTTTGCAGCATTATTCCTCCTAAATCCATCAAACTTTTCACTAATTATATCACGATCAGAAGCAGAAAATTGAAGATCTGTTCCAAAATAAATAATTTCCCAATTATCTCCTATATCACCCTTAACACCTTTTGATTTAAGACTCTTCTTAAAAAGTGGGTCCTTTTCCTTGGAAACATGGTCAATTGCATAGTCTGCCCAATGACCACCTTCATGAATTATAATTTCTGCTAAATTATCAATATACTTTTTATTTCCTTTATTTTTTGAAACCGTGTTTACTACGCCAGAATCTATTTTAATAACATTGGGATCATCTTGATCAAAATTCCCCAAATCAAGTAAACTTTCATTCATTATAACAGTGGGTCCATCTTCATCTTTGAGCATTTTCCCTATCATTTTATCATCTACACCAAATTTCTCTTTAAACGCTCCTCGAAATCCTGAATCTCGAAACACCGCTTTTATAGTTTTTATTGCCTCTTTATATAATCTTCTTTGCTCTCTCGTAGCATTTGCTGGTAATCTAAAATTTCCATCAGGATCAATGTAGTTAATAGGCTTGTTTCCACAATAAATATAAGACTCCATTGTTTGTTCCGCCAGTGGATCCACATTTAACCAAAGAGAAATTCTTGGATTATAATATCTAGCTCCATAATAATAATACCCTGTTTCAGCATCAAGTTCCTTGCCATTAAACTTATAGGGACTGTAGTTACTGTTTCTGTGGTTTTCTACAAAAGTTTCACCACTTGGGAAGTATTCTATATTCTGGGTTACTTCTCCGTCCAAGCCTGTGATATAGCTGCTGGAACCTAAATGATCCGGATGGAACCAGTAGATTTCCTTCTCTTTATCTCCTATATAATTATTGACACAAGCTCCGTTATACCCTGCATTCTGCCCATAATTTGGTGGCGGAGTAATATTGTTCTGCTGCATTACCGTCAGACTGCTTTGGGTCGCTGCCTGTAAAATAGTATTCGATACATTTACAGGATTGATAGGCGGTGTGCTTCCTGCAAACGGAATGATCAGCCAATTACAATCGAAGGCTCCTATATTAGGACTTGTTCCATTTTTGGTGACAATTCGCTGGCTTCCTGCATAATAATGCTTGGTATAGTGCGGCATTGAAACAGCTCCTGTACTATCAAATAAGAGGCTTAAAGTTAATAATCCATTTGGATAAATTGTAGCAGAATGAGAGGTAACCGGATTCTGCGGCCATGAATTTGTCAAATCTCCTTTGTTTAAAAAGATAATCCCTGAATACAATACATCTTTAATAATTCTTTCTCCTCCTGCATCATAGGTATAGATCGCTGCCCCGTCAATCTCAGGGGTAGAAGGGTTAGTATCTACAAATCGAAGTCGGTTTTCCTCATCCCACCGGTATACTGCTTTTGCTTCAGTATAAACACAAGATTCCTGTTCGATCGTAGTAGGATTTCCTTTTGCATCGTATTTATAATGCTGGAACTTCACTCCCGGATCGTCTGGATTACAACATGTAGATGATGGTACTAAGTTAGGCTCATCTATAATTGTTGTTGGAGCATGCGGATGTGCAGGGTTATCATACTTATAGTTCAGTCTGTAAGAAGTGGGCTCCATTGCGGTCCAGTTGTTGTTGGTCGCTCCAGTAGTCCATTCATGCTTTTGAGTTTTGCTCATGATATTGTGCATATTATCATAAGACATTGCAACAGTGTAACGATGACGTTCTTCCTGAGCCTGCGTATTGATTCCTCTCCAGTTTCCTGAAGCAGAAGTAAGGCGGTATAGGTCATCATATCCGTATGCATAATTGGTTCCCCCGCCTAAAAGACCATTGACAACAGGGGCATTGTTATGAACCTGCATTACATTGGAAACTACATCATACTGATACACATTCTGCATGAAAGATCTGCTGGCATTTTTAGCATACATTTTCAAAAGCCTTCTACGGTTGGTCTCATACTCATAAGTGGTTTCCGTATTGTTTCCGTTTTTCAGGTATACTCTCTGCTCAAATTTGTCATATCCAATACTGTTGATCATTGGATAAGAATTTCCATCTTTTAAAGAGGCAACATTATTTAAATTCCCCGCTTTATCATATTTATATGTTAATTTTTCGCCATCAGGATAAGTAATTGTCTTTACACGGTTCCAGGTGTCATACTGCCATTCTGTTCCGAACCAGTAAACCTGTGCTCCCGGAACTGCCACTGAACGTCTCTGATAGGTAAGTTCACCCAGTCTTCCATATTTCAGGTACTGCGTTCCTGTAGCGTCGGTCTGATACCATAATCTTCCTACTGCATTGTTATCCATTGCTGAAGCATCCAATGCATTTCCGTAGTAATATTTTACGTTGTTTTCAGGATATAAAGGGTATCTAACCTCTTTCAATCTTGAATAATCATACTTGTATTCTACCGTTTCATTAGCCGCATTGGTTTTGGAAGTCATATTATTGGCCGGATCATACTTGTACGTAGTAACTCCACTGTCCGGATGCATATAAGAAATTCTTCTTCCCAAATCATCATAAACAGAAGTGGTAATATTATTGTTCACATCTTTTATCTGGAGGATTTCTCCAATCGCATCATGGGTAAACTGGGTTTTGATATCACCAGTATTTGAAACTTCATGAACCGAGGTTGTTCTTCCTTTGATATCGGTATAGGTTTTCTTAATACTTCCCAGTTCATCTTTGAAAATGGTTTCAAACATATTTCTTCCCTGAACATCTGTTCCAAAACCGTAAGTAATGGTCGAGAACAGGTTTTCTCCCGGCAGTTTGGTATAAATAACTCTGTCTAATACATCATATTGGTTAAGTGTTGGCTCGATATTGTCTACTGCAGCATTATACTGAGTATTAGAAGAACTAATATCTTCCAAAGTAGGATAGTAGGTTTTTAATGCTCTTCCGAACGCATCTTCTTCTACTTTACCTGCTACAATATATTTTAATCCCTGGTTATGAATATCTCCGGTTTTCTTTACCTGAATAGCTCCTCCAAAACCATCTGCAACGGTAATGGTATTGATGGTGTTGTCTGCATATTCCGGATCATAATGCTTGGTTGTAGCAAAAGACTGTGCATTGGTCGCATTAAGCGGTGCATTGGTAATCGGGCTATACTCAAATTTAATCGTCCATGGGATATTGTTAAACAGTTCATATGGTCCAGTGATTTCTGTAGTTCTTGCTTTAGCATCATATACATATTTCATTGGCTGAAGGTTCATATCTTCAGTATAAGTAGGTCCCCCAAAACGGAAGTCATATTTAGTTTTACTGCTATACCCAAAGGCATCCTGAACTTTTACCGGATACGTTTTTACATTGTCATCATACGTATACTGGTGGAAGAACCTTTGGTTCTGCACATTCGCAGGTCCTGTAGATTTTGTTATATTTCCATACACGTCATATTCAAAATCATACACTGAATAATTGGTTCCCTGATTAAGGATGGTCATTTTTGAAAGATCACCATTAGCATTATACTCTGCTTTTTTCTCTCTAGTAACCCCTTGTGCCGTATTTTTTACTGAAGTCGGCATGACAATATATAAAGATGGATTAACTAATGAATAGGTAATTTTACTCGTTAATATTTCTGAAGCGCCTATATCAGGATCTCCAGAGTCTTCTACTTCTACAGCATTCCCCCACTGGTCAAACTTCTTGAAGTTTGTACCTGTAGTTTTCCATCCTGTATCTCCCTCAGTAAAGTGAGAGTTTGTATTGAGTATGGCTACAAAACATGCAAAATTCTGATAGGTCTTTTCATCCTCTCCATATTTAATCGTAAAATCAGAATTAGTGTCTTTTAATTGTTTTAAAGAATAATTACTGACATTTACAGTCCATGTTTTATCATTAGCATCTATAAGTCTTTCTGTGTTTAATAATCCTTTTAAATAATAGTTGTTATTATGAAACCTTTGTATTGTTTTTCTATAAACTACATTAGAAGAAGCACCGCCCTGTTTTGTATCAATTTGATTGGTCGTAACTTGTCTAAAACCGTAGAATGCTCTTTCTCTTCTACTGTAATATGGACCTTCATAATCTACCGTTACTTTGGATACATCCGGACCGTATGCATTATCTCCTGTAAATCCATCATTGGTAATAACACTTTTTAATACATATTTGCTTTGAGGCATATCATAGGTGTTTCCTACTCTTTCATAATCAACTTCCCATGATCCTCCCATTGGTGTGGTTACTTTTTTAAGAAGGTTGGTAGTACCTATGGTCGAATATTTTACCAATGCGGTATTGTTAATAAAGTTTCCGTTACCGTCTAACTGCGATTTTACTAAATCCGGATATCCGTCTCCGTTCAAGTCTACTATCTGCTGCTGAACGTTGCTGTCTCCTTCCCCAAAGCTCGCACTTGGATTGATAGAAATTTTAAAAGAATTTCCTGTAGTTCCAATAGGGATAAGAATAGATGCCGTAACTCCCATATTCATATTATACCCTCTGGAAACATCCTGTTGGATTGCTGAAGAAGCATTCCATGGTGTAGCAACAAATCTGTTCCCGGTATTCAGCTGTACGCTCAGATTTCCTCCGGAGCTGCTGACTAAATCTGCTAATCCGTCATTATTTATATCTACAAGTGATGTTTTCTGATCAGAAAGTGTTTCAGATTTTCCAGCGCCAAAAGAGATACTTGCATTAAACATGCTAATCCCTTTAGGTAAATTATCTGTTATCGTTCCTCCGATAGAAGCCCCTATTCCAAGGTTAGAAGAAGTGGTTTCTCCATTTCTGAAATTACCATAAGAAAGGTTTTCAGCAGGAGCATAAGAATATCCTAAATTAAGCTGAACCTGTCCGTTCTCTGCAACTCTATCCAGTAGACCATCGCCATTAATATCTATATAACTATAATTTGAATGGTCATCTCCATCCGATGTGCCTGCAGAAAAATTGATACCCGCCTCGGCTGCCTGTTCAGCTTTTTCATTGCTTGATTTATTAGATTTACCCGACAATGGATAGTTTTGTCCCATTCCGAATCCGGAATTAGAATGGTCCGTTCTATGTGAATTATCATTAGCTCCGGGCAATGTATTGCCTGAAAGCATACCCATCATATTGGTAAACTGAACCATATTCCCGTTCAATACATCCGGATATCCATCTCCGTTCATATCGAAATAGTCCAGTGTGTTGATTGTTTTCCCGTTAGATGTTGTAGAATTCAATGAAAAAATTCCAGGTCCTGCCGATAATCCGGTATTGGTATTGGTTGTTTTTGACTGTTTAACAGGAGCATTAAAAATTCCGGGGCTGTTTGCCGGAGTACTTTGTGAAAGAACCCCCATATCATTCATTCCCATTCTGGAAGTAGAAACATCCGTATTTTGTACATAGGTTGTTTTACTTATTCCGATAAATCTCTGAATAAAATCCGAATTAGTTTGAGCATTAAGATCTTTTCCATTGTATGGATTCATCATGATAAATACTCTTTCATTTAAAGGAGTAGAATCATTCGGATCATTCGGAGGCAATAATCTGCTAGGATCTATAGCCTGGCTTCCATAATCTTTTAACTGACCTTGTAATTGACTGCACGTCGTTGGTAAGGTTCCATATCCTCCATGATAGATAAACTGTCCCCAGTTTCTATACATTGGCCCAAATCTTCCGTCATCTTTAGAAAGATTAGTTGTAGATCCTGCTTGGTATATCTTATCTGTATCTTTCCCATAAAAGTTGATATCATAAGTCGCAAATACTGTAGGTGCAGATGTATTGAAGTATACAGGCTGACGAAGTTCTACCTGTATATTAGAAGTGGCTGTATCTAAGCCTTCATCAGATGCAAGATCGGAGTAACATTCTACGTAATATTCATTCCCTGGGATAACTGACTGATGAATAGCAAGCTGCTGAATAGAACTTACACTTCCGGTCCAGTTTATACTGGTAATCTGCGGAACCGCAAAATTTCCTGTTGCTACCTGTCTTGTTCTTACGATAAATGTATATTTTCCTACAGGCTTACCCGCAAGTTTGGCATATAGTCCATAATTGCTGAGATTAGATGGCGGGGAAAAATGAGCCTTAAATGTTGAAGGAGTATTTGTTTTTAAATTATAAAATTGAAAATCCGGAATTATAGGAAGCTCCAAATCACTTCCGTTATAATTTACAGTAAGTTTTAAATTATTAAATTTTAAATCCTCCCATTTTTCATTGACATCAGATTTCACCTGGAAATATAAAACATCACCTTCCGCTAAAGCTCCCGTATTAAAAATAAGAGACTGGTTTCCAACGACATTATATACATATGACTGACTTCCTACAAGTGTAATCGTACCGTTCGAGTGTTTTCTTAAAACATTAATATTAATATCTCTTACTGTTACTGGTTTTATAAAGGTTCCTGTAATTGCTCCTGCACTTACACCTACCGGCACCCCTATCCCACTTTTACTGCTTACCAAGCTTGTATTACTAAATTGGCGCAGCGGTGTTTCTGACGAATCATTATATAAATGGTATATATTCGCTAAAGGAGCATAGATGTATTCAATATTTACAGGAAGTTCTACGGCATCTTCAACTCCATTATCAATAGAATTCACTCTAAAATAGAAATAGTCGCCCTGTTTTACTTCAACTGAAGGCTGGTCAACAGTATATGTACTGCTTGCTACATTAAGCACTGTAAATGGCACTAAAAAAGTAGAAATATTCGTCTGAGGCTTATAATATTGTAGGCTTATTTTTACTCCATCAGAACTTGCCGAAGGATTTTTTAATTTAATAAGTCCTGATATTTTAATATATCCGTCATAAGGAGCTTTCCAAACCTTCACCACATCATGAAGCGGAGAGTTTTTATAATCTTCCAAGATATCATTACAATCTACACTTGGAGTACTTATAGAAGCTCCTTTATTAATAGGGTTTGGAGTAAGTGATACATCTGTCGTATATTTTAAAACTCCATTATCTACCCTTCCAAAATATACCTGTCCGTTACTGACAATATCCTGTATGCCATCACTATTCGCATCAGTAAAATAATTGTAGGTAAAGTCTTTAGTTTTAGAGGTTCCAAATGATGCTGATGCTGTAAATAAATCACCTGCTGTAGCCTGGAATCCAAAAGCATTCGTGTAGTTTTTTGAATAGGAAAATGATTTCGAGTTTTCAGGGGTTATTAAGCTACCCCCAAAAGGACTTACATCCGGCCCTTTCTTTCTATACTTGAAAACCGTATCTGGTGAGTTCCAGTCATTCTTTAGAATTTTATCTGGTAAACCGTCACCATCCACATCAGCCATAGAGAGTCTTCCTCCTCCTTTTCCTTCAGTATATTGATAATCTCCACCAAGGGTTGCGCTTTTAATTAAGGGGTTATATCCTTTTGTGTCTCCCGCCAGAGCGATTCCAAATGTAAGAGCTCCTCCTACCGTTGTATTTTCGGAATCTCCATGTCCTAATAAAGATGAGCTCTTAATGCCCGCATCATTAGCAACAGCATCAATAGCTGTTTCAGGAGCATATTGGGAGGTTCCTATATTGTTAAAATATTCTATCCTATTGGTATAGAAAATCTGATCATCAGCGTCTTTTTCAGTGATGGTTTCTAAAAGAGATTTAGAAAAAGCTCCGGTTTTATACTTAAATTCATAGCTTCTAACTTTGGCTCCGTCATATAATACCTGAACATTCCCCAACCTTTTTGAAGTTACCTGAACAAACCCTAGTCGCGCATTTACCTGAACATCCTCTCTTTGGGCTGTATCATATCCAAAATTTACAGTATATTTTTTTAAAGAAGGACCTGAATCATTAAGCGTATATTCTATTTTGGAAGGATACATTTCTTTTCCACCGTTTCCAAGAGCACCGGAAGAACTGTATATAGATCTATCATACTCATATTTCACATAGTTTCCATTGGTATCAACGGTTTTATATAATCCCCAATAACCAATGTTTCCATTAGCATCTTTAAGTACGGCTTTGTCATTTATACCTGTCTCATCTCCTCCAAAATAGGATTTTGTGCCATCTTTAGAAGTTACTATCCATACATAGTCTTTAGGGTTTGTTCCTTTTCTTATAATCTTATTATAAGCACCTTCAATTCTTGGATAAAATTGTCTGTCTGACTGTCTTGCCTTTTCAAAGCCCTCATTCCTGTTAGGCATGGCAAAAACTCCGGGACTTACCTCAAAGGTCAACTGTTCTCCTCCTATTGAATACAATTCAGTTTCAGTCCCTGAATTGTAGGTAGGAACGCCCCATCTTGTATCAATAGTTATGGCAGGAACAGACATATCCCATCCCAGTCCCATCCAGCCGTTTCCTCCTTCACTGCTATAACTTACCCCCAAAGATGGCTGCATTCCAGCTCTACCCGCAGGAAGTTTAATTGGGAAATTGGTGGTAATACTTCCCATACTGTTAGGAGAAGGTGGTGCAATGCTTACAATTCCTTCAGAAGGGTTCGCCGCTTTGATGTCTTTAATAGAGTTGGGAGCATAGCTTCCTGTTTCCGGAGATTCAGGAACTTTTAAAACTCCATTGACCATATCTGTAAAGTGGGTCGTTTTTGATACCAAAACGTTCTGCTGCAGATTGACACTGTCTTTGTCTAAAGCAATCCATTTTTTCTCTGTTCTGTCAAAATAAAAAGTTTTGATATCCTGTTCCGTATACCCGGTTGGTATTTTACTTTTGTCATATCCTAAAGATACTTTTGCCGGAGCCGAAAAATGATCTCCATGAGGAAGGAAACGATACCCTGCATTTTCAGATGTTACGTTGACCATTTCAGGAGTAATCGCAGGCATATCTATGTCTCTAAGCGCTGTGATTGAAAAGTTTTCTGAACTTTTAAGGACTCCTTTTGGAATGTTTAATTCAGCGGAACCCAGATTAAGTTTTTCAGAATTACTGATACTTCCAACAAATTTTGAAACAGACAAAGCATTGTATTTTACGCCGATACTATTTTCAAAATTCTGTTTTTTATTAGAAATTCCTATCCTAAGGTTTTTTACCTTATAGCTATAGTCTGCAAGATAAGGCAAGGTAAAAATTACCGTATTCTTTCCTTGTCTGATAGATTGATCTGCTATGGGTTCCGACTGGTGGATCCAGGTCGTATTTTTTTGGATATTTTTTCCGCCAACAGCCAGATCATCATTGATGACCTTGCTAACTTCCTTATAGCTGTCAACTCCATACAAATCATATTCTAATGTATATTGATATGCAGAATTAATTTTTTCATCAACTGAAATATTAAAGATATTATCATAGATCTGATCAATAGGATGTTCTGAACTTGTTCCTATGATACCTTCTTTAATATCAGAAATATAATATCGCTTTTCATTTAGTGATAAAGGAGCCGAAGCATTATACTTGATCGTTTTAGCAGGTGAAACCAAAATATTATGGCCTGATTTCTCTTTGCTTCCGTCAATAGTATTTCCGGAAATACCATCAGGCTCTTTAGAGATATCTTTTTTCTCTTCACCCGTAATACGTTCAGAAATTTCTTTCTTAATATTTTTTTTTGAAGCGTAATTAATTTCCATTATGGGGGTCATGTTGTCATGCCTATTCAAATAAGATGAATTAGCATAAGCATGAACCTGAGACCAACAAGTGAAAAATATAATTGAATTAAGAAGTTTTGTTTTCTTTCTTAACACGCTTAATAAAGATTTTTCCATTCGTTTATATGTGTTTTTTTATCTCTAAGACACTCTGGTTTTACCTGTAGAGCGTCTTAGAGATTTAATATTAATTTTTTACAATTAGTTTAAATACTTTTATTTCAGACGAAGTTTTTACAATAATTAAATACACGCCTTCGGCTGATAGGGTATCTTTTATTTCATAGTAATCTTTGCCTTTGTCCTGTATGGTTCTTACCAATCTTCCAGATCCGTCATGTATTTTTATGTCTACCTTTTCTATTTTATCTGAAATAATTCTAATGGTAAAAGGCTGTCCTTTAGATACCGGATTAGGATAGATCACAATTCCGTTTTCTCTTTTTCTGGTTACTTTTACCGTGTCTTTTTTAATACAGCCATCTGATGTTTTTACAGTTACGGTGTATTCTCCCGGCTCATAAACATTGATGTCCGGAGCAGTGCTTGTAAATCCGTTGTCAGAAGTCCAGCTATAGGTTGCATGTGGATCTGTAATCTGTACAGAGGCATCAAAATGAGCAGCATTTCCTGAAGAAATGGCGACATCCGGACCAAGGTCTAAATTAATAGTGCTGAAGTCATTAACCGTGAAATCATATCCGGTAACATTATTATCAGCATCGGTAATATTCAGATGATAGTTCCCAATTGTTAAATTAGGAAACGACACCTGTGAGCTCTGAACGGTTATATTTTGTGACGTTCCGTTACCTGTAAGGACAACATTAAACGGCGCTTTTCCTCCTTTAATATTTAAATTAAGAGTTCCGCTCGTCGTAGTACACGTAGGCTGAGTAATCTGATAAGTAGATAAAATTTTATTTCCTAAAGCAAATGAGAAAACATCGGTCCCGGACAGGTCCTGATCAAAAACAACATCTTTAAAATGCACCCCCTGGTTATTATCAAGATGATCCATTGCGTAAGCCTCAATATTGGCCGAATTAAAATTCCCTTGTCCTGTTCTGTCTACAAGAAGCCACAGTTTTTTATCTGCCGGAATCTGAGATATAATATCTTTAATAGAGAAAACGACCTCCGTTGGAATGATCTGTGAATTTTCTGTTGTAAATCTCGCTTTCCATTTTCTTTTTAATAGTCTATACCCAAAAGTATCAACGTCAAGCTCTAACGGTTTTTTATTATCACCCCAAATCAAAAAACTCTGATCTGGAAATTGTGCATCGTTTGATTTATTATCTATCGTCAATTTTTTCGCTGCAATCACAAGTCTCTTTTGTTCTGACGAACTGGTAGCCTGTTTCTGATAAAGATCTGAATATCCGTCTCTTGCAATACCTGTGATATTGGCAGGATAATCATTAAAATCATCCTGCTTCCAGATTTTTTTGTTTTTGGAGCTTAGATATTCTGTATAAGGCATTGTAATAGCGTATTTTACAGCCAGATAAGAATTCACCCTATTGCGCTCGTTAAGCGTAAGGATTTTTCTGTATGCAAAAAATTCAGAAAGTTTTCCTGTAAAGTTTTTCCATTGATGGTTTCCTTCATCTTTCCCGATATACATCGATGAAAGCCCTGTCTTACCTATTACTTTGGTAATTTTAGTGGAAGGGTTTCCAAACTTGGAATACAAACTGAAAGAAGCCAGAGTATCTATTATGCTTGTATTGATATAATTAATCTGTTCGTTATTGTATCTGAAAACATTTTTAGTACTGTAAAACAGCTCTTTCTCATCTGTATTCTCAGTTGTAAATAATGCAGATTCCTGTGTTGAATTCTTATTCTGATAAGCCGTAAAAAAGTTCAGTTTATCTATCGTTTCTATGACAAAAGGAAACTTCAAAAAATCATCTACACCATCAAAATTTAAACATTCATTATAATTGAGTAATGAATATGTTGGTTGATTAGCTCCTGTTAAAGCTTGTATCTGATGCTGGTTGCCACTATAATCCTGGTACAACAGCGAAGGGGTCTGAAGTGAATTGGTCTTATACCATACACTTGTGCCTCCTACGCCTCCAGGAGACTGTGCATTTGAAATGCAGGCAAGTAAAACGCTGAGGATCGTAACTATTTTTTTCATGTATGTAAGCGTTTTTTATTTGATGATAAGTTTTTTGGTTTCCTTATATTCAGCGGTCTCTATAGAAACCATATAGATTCCCTGAGAATAGGATCTCGTGTCTATCGTTTTTATGAAATCTCCTTTTGGAAATTTAGTCGAACTTTGTTCCGATGATATCAGCTTACCTGAAGCATCATAAACAGAAATTTTAATGGAAGACTCGCTCTTTAAGAAAAATCTAATGTTTACTTCTTCTTTAGCAGGATTTGGGAATAATGTAAAATGTTCAGATGCCGAACTGGTGGTGTTAGACGCTGACAGAACTTCCAAACCTACTCTTTCCTGAGCTCTATATCTCATAACAGAAATAAGGTCAAAACATGGGGTGATAAAAGCGCGGAATCCCGCACCCTGCTCAACATGAAAACCCGGAAGTAAAAGAATATCTCTGGATGCAATATATTCAACACCCTGCACAGGAGCTATAACTTTATTACTTGCAACGATCTGTTTAGCCAAAATGGTTTGACTTGTCGTAATATCATTGGCCGGGCTTACCAATGTTTTCAGATCTTCTTTATAACAGAAATCTACATTGGACACAACTATCGAAAAGGTCTGACTTCCACCAGGTAATAAAGGTGTCGCATTTGTTTTAGGGGAAACAATGATTTTATAAGTTGCTATTTCAGGGTTTTTAACATCTACTCTTTCTATGGTATCTACATCATTGGTTGAGGTTTTTGTTGCGGCTCCCGTTAAATTGCTCATTCCACCTAATTTCCAAGGATAGTATGTACTTTCTGTTCCGTTAGAGTTTATCTTTACAATTTTTAAATCTAAATCATTAACTACGTTCGGATTAGTAAGATCTACCACATTATTAACCAGATTTCCCTGAGGATCTGTCCACGAAATAGTGGCAGACAATGGCTGACTTGTTTCGTAAGGAACTACATACAAAGTATATTTATTTCCCTGGTTTAGTGTAACTTCTTTTATTAATGTTGATTTTTTTTCATTATTAATAATTCCTTCAATATTATTGTAAATGGCTTCAGAAGCTCTTTTTGCATCTGCCAATCCCCAACCATATATATAATCCGGTCCTTCAGTCCCTTTATCATTGGCTGTATGTGCTAACAATGCACGTACCGTGGAAGAAAGCATATAACTTTGTGTAGGACTTACAGATTTGTAATACTGCTGAAGTAAAGTAATAATACCTGAAACAACGGCTGCTGCCGAAGAAGTTCCTCTGTAAGTACCGTAAGCAGCATCGTAGGTTTCAATGGATGAATAAATATTTTCGCCCGGAGCACAGATATCCGGCTTTATTCTTCCGTCATCTGTAGGCCCATAACTGCTGAATGCTGAAACATCAAATGCTTCATCAGAATTCATATTTACATTTTTCTTCGCTGAAGCAACAACCAGAACATTTTTCGCGATGCCTGCTCCTTCCAGTAGGTCATATCCATTTTTAGCAGATACCTGCGGAACGATAGCGGGATCAATCTCTCTGGCATTACCCGCTGCTTTTACAATTTGTAAATACGGTTTTAAGTACATCAGATTATCCCATGATTGCGCTGTTAGATTATATTTTCCAAACTGATAGTTTTGAAGATACATAGGATCGAAACCGTAGCTGTTGTTGGCCACTAATATTCCGGTTGTCCCATTATATGCCTGTGAAAGCATTTCCGGAACATCATCTACCCAGTCATAAGCATTAATTTTTGCTTCATAAGCAATTCCTCTAGCCTCAGCTTCACCATTATTTCCTGCCAGCGTTCCTGCTATATTGGTACTATGTCGTGAAATCGTCTGATTTTGTAAATTATCGTAGCTGTTTATTTTTCCGGCTAATAACTCGTGGGTCGTTCTGGGTTTTGAATAATCCCACTGACCAATGATCATATTATTTCCGGTTATATTAAGTCCCAGTCCTCCTCCGGAATAGAGATTATTAGCTTTTGTCATTTTCGCTGCTCCGGCATTAAGAGTCGTATAATATATGGGGCGACCATTCTCATCAGCCCCGATAAGCTGTTTTTCATTGCCGTTTTCAGAAATAAATTCCTTGTGGCCTAAGCTTTTAAGCCTTTGAATCTCATTTCTTTGCTTTTGCGCCTGCTCTTGTACTTTATTTCGAAAAGCCTGGATCTCTCGTTCCTGCGGGTCTGTTTTTAATTCATCTTTGGTCTGACCGTAAGATGAAAAAAAGAACATCACAGCGATACCTAATATAGATTTATGGTAGATTTTCTGCATCCGGAAAAAATTTAATGGGTGTTTGTGTTTTACAGAGATATATTAGGATGACATTAATCTGTATTCCCAGATTAATGCCATCACTTATCATTCTATTTCTTGAGTGATTCTATTGTTTTCTTGAGTTCTTTGTTTTCTTCTCCTAGCTGCTTAAAATCTTTATTAAGCTGGATAACATATAAAGTTAACTCTTCTATTTTTTCAAGAAGTTTTGCATTCATTTCCCCCAACTTAACCCCATCTTTCATGACATTTTCAGCAGATGGAATATTTGGCAGATACCCTTTCTCTTCAATATGTTTTTCGACTTCGTCCAATCCACTTAGCTTATAATCTTTCTTGAAAACATAATCAGGCCAACCTTGTAAATCTACTTTCACTTCTTTAGCATGTACATTTCCATTTACATCAAGTTTATTTTGGGGATTACTATATCCAATTCCTACATTTCCAGAAGCCAATGCCGCAAAAACTGAATTCTTTGCATTGATATCAAAATCTGAATAATAGGTCCCTTTAGGTAAATTATAAAGTGGATCACTAATGGATACTGATGAAAAGTTTTGATTTCCAGCTATGTCATTAAAGGATCCATCATTTCTTATCACAGTACCATCTGTATAGTATGTCGTATTACCTCTCAAAAAAACTATAACATTATTTTGAGACCAATCACAAACTACTCTGCCAATAAAAGACACAACAATTCCAGTATTTGAAGGTGTTTCTCTTCCATAAGTAAAATTATCAAGTCTTATGCTATTTCCGCCTGACCCCCAACCAAATCCAATTGCCGTTATACTTGCAATCCCATGGGCACGCCATGTATTATTCTCATGAATATTATTTCGGGAAATATTGATGGGTCTATTACCTCCATTACTGCTCGTCTGGAAAACCACTGGCACATATTGCATTTCACTACCAAAAGTGGTAAATGAAGTGAAACTTTGAGCAGATAAATAATATGAAAATAGTATAAAAAGTAGTAAATATTTTTTCATTTTTTATTTTTTAGAATTCATTGTTTTCTTGAGCTCTTTATTCTCTTCCTTTAACTGCTTCACGTCCTTGTTAAGCTGTATAAGGTAAAGAGTCAATTCTTCTATTTTTTCAAGAAGCTTAGCGTCCATTTCACCTAGATTGACCCCATTCCTGACAACTTCTTCTGCTGACGGAATATTTGGGAGGTGACCTTTCTCTTCGATATGCTTTTCGACTTCAGACAACGACAAAAGTTTATAGTTTTTATTGAAAACATAATCTGCCCAACCGTTGGCAGAGGCAATCTCTATTTTTACTTGCTCGGATTTTATTCCTTTTTTAACATACAAAAGAAAATTAGGATCATTATCCTGTTGAGCTGTGCCTATTGTTATCTTGCCACTAGAAAAAATGGTCATCTTGTTGCTTCCATTCGTAATAAAACTAAAAGGATGATTGGTATAAGTCCCCGTAATTCCGCCTGCAGGAGCGCCATAATAACCATAATTATGGGCCCACAACCCCGCTATAACATTACTGCTGGAAGCTAGAATTTTAGAATGTATATCTCCACGAATTTGCAACACTTTATTCCAGCCTTCTGAATTTTCTATATTCGAAGTCCCTATTCCCACATTGCCATTAAAAACAGTCTTCTTGTCTAAAGGGTAAAAATCAGCAATAGTATCATCCCAAGCTTTACCTACAAACAGCCTGTCTATTTTATCTTTAGGACCAACTGCTGAAAATCCGCCTAAGTTTACTGTTCCATCGGAACTCATAAAATTATATCCCCTGCTCCAATAGGTGTCATATCCTTTAATCCCAACCCCCAAAACTGGCAATTCAGGATTAATTAATATTCTTCCCTTAACATCTAATGGTGCTTTTGGATCAGCTGTACCTATTCCCACATTGCCATTATCCAATAATTGAATCCCTACCCCTGCAGATGTTTGAAGCTTTATTCCTCCATACCAGTTAATATCTAAGCCATCTGAATTAGCTACAGGATAATGACCTAAATAATAATGCACAGGATCTCCATTTCCGTATAACTTATTAAAAGGAATATCTTGTGAGAAAAGAGAGGTACAGAGAATCAGTCCAAAAATTGATAATGTTTTTTTCATAGTATAGATGTGTTTATTTTTAGAAATACGAATTATAGATAACAACTCCATTTATAACAGAATTCAACAATAACAACGTTGTTGGGTTTATCTTCTCTCTATATTCATTAAGTTCCTTACTCATCAAAAAGGCTACTATCTGAAAAGATTGATTATTTATGAAAACAGCCTATTCATTCAAAGATTCTTTGAACAATAAATTTACCCGTCAGTAGTTACTAAAAGTTGGTTAATTTGTAATGGAAATTGTTTCCTGTAAAAAAGGAAAAGTAAAATTTCTAGACAGAAATTAGTATATTTTTTTTCATGGTTGCGTGTGTTTGTGTTTTTTGTTTGAAGTCGATACAAATATATAAAACTTCTACTTTCACAGAAAAATTATTTCAATAATTAATATTTAACACATAGCAAATGATGTAGAAATATTATTATGTTAATAAAACAAACTCAACAAAACAAAAACTGCCGCATTTTATGCGGCAGTTTTTTACAATATTCATAATTTTTGAAATATGAATTATCCATTCTGCTGGTTGCTTAAAAAAGCATCCCAACCCTGTGCGGTAAGCGGAACCAATTGATTGGATCCTCTTGCTACCATATGATTCCCTTCTTCAATTTCTACCGCATGACCGATAATGGTAAAATCAGGATGGTTTTTAATTTTATCAAAATCATTCGGAGAAATGGTGAACAGTAATTCATAATCTTCTCCTCCACTTAATGCAGTCATTACTGGGTTAAGATTCATTTCATCCGCTATTGAGATGGTAAGATTATCCATTGGGATCTTCTCTTCATACAGTCTGAATCCGGTTTTCGACTGGTCTGAAAGATGCAGGATCTCAGAGGCTAATCCATCAGAAATATCGATCATCGAAGTCGGTTTGACATCCAGCTCTTCTAAGATTCTTTTAACGTCCGTTCTCGCTTCAGGTTTAAGCTGTCTTTCCAGGATATAGTCATACCCTTCCATTTCCGGCTGCATATTGGGGTCAGCAAGGAAAACGGCGTGCTCCCTTTCAAGAATCTGGAGTCCCATATAGGCACCACCAAGATCTCCGGTTACAACCAGAAGGTCATTAGGCTTTGCGCCGCTTCTTTTTACAATATTCTCATCGCTTTCAATTCCAACAGCAGTAATACTCATGACAAGTCCTGCATTAGAACTTGTGGTATCACCCCCTATCAGATCCACCTTATACCTTGCACAAGCAGCCTGGATTCCAGAATAAATTTCTTCAAGAGCTTCCACCGGAAAACGGTTGGAAACGGCAAGAGAGACTAAAATCTGTGTTGGAACCGCATTCATTGCTGCAACATCACTAAGGTTGACCACCACAGCTTTGTATCCTAAATGTTTCAACGGAACATAGCCCAGGTTAAAGTGGACTCCTTCTGCAAGGACATCCGTTGTCAGTACAACTTTTTTATTTCCAGGATTGATCACCGCGGCATCATCACCTACTCCAAGTTCCGAAGACTCGTTGGACAGAGGAAAATGCTCTGTTAAATGTTTTATAAGACCAAACTCTCCTAATTTCGAGATCGGGGTCAGTTCCTGTGATTTATCTTCAAACATAATTTTCTTTTGTATTAAGGTCCGTGTACAATCTATTCATGACTTACCATCATGTCTACCGTATTCTCCTTTAGACTATTTAGTGAATTCTGCGGGATCAACATTATCCGGACTGAAAGGAAGTTTTTTGAAATCTTCTCTCGTCATCACGATGGTTTCAGGGCTTTTGTATTTGTTCATGGCTTCTACCACATCGTCCGGCGGCGTTGTCATTTTTCTCAGCATCATGTCGATCCACACTCCGGTAGCCTCCGCAGTAGCACAATGTACTCCGTCCGGCGTGTAGAATTTATGAACAAATCTGTAGATTGAGGAATCCTCCGAACATCCGTCTATCTCCAGACTTACAATAACGGTTTGGTCTGCGTAGATTTCTTTGAAGAACGAATATCTTTCATGCATGATGACCGGGCCTATTCCCCATCGGCTTAACTGAGTAACCCCCATTTTTTCTTTGGTCATAAAGGCCATTCTGGACTGGGCACAGTACTGTACATATGATGAGTTGGCTAAGTGCTTGTTTGCGTCAAGGTCACTCCAACGTACTTCAAATTTATGGTAAAAAATCATTTAAAAATCGTTTTTAGTATGATTAAATTATATTCTTCAAAATTACTCAAATAAGATGGTTTATAAAAATTGTACTTTTGAAAAAATAATCTTCCGCATAGGATTACAAATACATGAAACAGATCATCATTATCGGAGGCGGTGCTGCAGGCTTTTTCTGTGCATCGAATCTCGACGAAAAAAAATACAATATCACCATCTTAGAACAGAACTCAGATGTACTTCAGAAGGTAAAAATCTCAGGTGGAGGACGTTGCAATGTAACGCATGCCTGCTTTGACCCAAGAGAATTGGTTCAGTTTTATCCTCGTGGCCATAAAGAATTACTTAGCGTTTTCACCAAATTTCAGCCCGGAGACACTATGGAATGGTTTGACCACCGCAATGTTCCTCTGAAAATTGAAAATGACAACAGAACTTTCCCAGAAAGCAATTCTTCACAGACGATTATCAATACATTCCTGAATGAAATCCAAAATAAGAACGTAGAGGTCAAAACAAAATGTTCTGTTAAAGAGATTGAAAAAAAGGATGAAAAATATCTTGTCATGACCAGTTTGGGAGATTTTGAAGCAGATTATATTATTTACACCACAGGAAGTTCTCCAAAATCATTGAAAATAGTTGAAAATCTGGGACATAAAATTATTGATCTGGTGCCTTCCCTTTTTACATTCAATATTAAAGATGAGTTGTTACAGGATATTCCAGGAACCAGCTTTGAAAACGCAGAGATTTCGATTCCATCTCTAAAAACAGAAGAAAGCGGACCTTTACTGATCACGCATTGGGGTCTTTCCGGACCTGCTGTGCTGAAAATTTCAGCGTGGGAGGCATTAAGTCTGTCCAAATTAAAATATAATTTTGAGATTGAGGTCAACTTTATTTCCAGGTCTATCGATGAAGCCGAAGAAAGCTTTCAGAATTTTAAGCAGTCTAATCCTAAGAAAACAATTGGACAGGCAAAAATCTTTGACATCACCAACAGGTTCTGGCAGAAAATAGTATCCGTTTCGAAAGTTGATCTGAATAAACAGATCTCCAATATTTCAGGAAAAGAAATGCAAATGATTCTCGAAAACCTGTGCAGAAAAAAACTGAAAGTTTCGGGGAAATCGACCTTCAAAGATGAGTTTGTGACTGCCGGAGGGGTTGATTTAAAGGAAATTAACTTCAAAAACATGTCATCAAAACTTCTTCCTAATTTTTATATTGCCGGGGAAGTTCTGAATATTGATGCGGTAACGGGCGGTTTTAATTTTCAGGCATGCTGGAGTGAAGCCTGGCTTATTGCACAGGATCTCAACGGATTGTAAAAAAGTATTATTTTTACTGAAAACTATAAACATGAAAAAAATCTTAATATTCGTTTTACTCCTAGGAGGGCAATTTGCTTTTTGTCAAGCGCAGGAAACTCAAGCACAACCTGTAGAAGATCATTTAACAGATCAGTATAATCCTGCAGACGATAAATTTGAACCATATCCTGGAGGGATGATGAAATTTCGAAAAGATCTCGCTGACAAAATAAATATAACCCGGATAAAGGATATAAACTTGAGAAAAGGGACACTCTTTTCGAAAGCAAAAATTATAGTTAAAGCCAATGGCAGAATAGAAAATATTCTAGTAACAGGAGATGATCCCGACTTTAATAAGGAAGTAGAAAGAGCAATCAAATCTCTAAAAACTAAATTGAAACCGGCAGAACGCAATGGAGTACCTGTGCGTTCATATTATTCGGTTCCTTTTACCTTAACAATGAATAATTAAAGTGCTATCAGTCAAAAAAAACATTTCTTCTTTCTTTAAAACCATCATCATCATAGGATTTGGATATTTCTTTTGGCTAATGCTTAAAATCACGCTAGAATATATTCCCTTCAATCCGAATGTGAGCTTTCTGATGATTAAACAGACAGAAGTCCAGGACAGACCGGAATATCTGTCTTTTTTTTATACGCACGTCTATACCAGTATTTTTGTCCTGTTTTCCGGATTTCTGGCGATTCTCAGGAAGGATTTTGGGATTAAAAACTTTCACAGAAATATTGGAAAAGTCTATATTTTTTTAATTCTGATTCTGGCTGCACCATCCGGGATCTACATGGGATTTTTTGCTAACGGAGGCTATCTTTCCAAAATATCATTCGTTATTTTAGGCTCTCTCTGGTGGTTTTCTACCTATAAAGCCTATCAATCTGCAAGACAGAAAAGATTTAAAGAACACAAGCAGTGGATGTGGCGAAGCTTTGCCCTTACTTTATCTGCCCTTGCCTTACGAATCTGGAAAGTAATTATTGTATATTTATTCCACCCCAATCCTATGGATGTCTATCAGATTATTGCATGGCTGGGCTGGATTCCCAATATCCTTTTAATTGAATACCTAATAACAAAAAAACTTATATGAAAATTCTAAATTACACCCTCGTTTCTTTACTGGCAGTTTCTCTGCTCAGCTGTAAGAAAGACGGAAAAATGAACGAATCAGGAAAAGATTCTGTGATCGCAAAAAAAGACTCTGTGGTAGTTCCTGAGATTTATAAAGAATATTATGGAATTTATATGGGGGATTTTGCCGGTAAGGAAATGATTACCGCTGAAGACGGCGAGCAATATGAGGATTTTGTCAATAAGAGACTTTCTCTGAAGATCAATAGGATAACCAAAGACAGTGTCTACGGACAAAGTATTGTCAATGGGAACCAACGTCCTTTCAGAGGAATTTTTAACGAAAGTACGAAATCATTTGTTCTGGATGAACCGGGAAATGATAAGACAGATGGAAGATTTGAAATCAAATTAAGTGGTGACAGTATCACCGGAAAATGGAATGCTTTTAATAAAACTGCCGTCAAATCGCCTTTAAAAACCATTAAACTATCCAAAAAAGAATTCGTTTATAATCCGAATTTTATGCTGGATGAAAACTCAGACCTTGTGGACTGGTCTAATCCTAAAAGCTTTGTTGAAAAATATAAAGACGAAGAAACAGGTAAAACAGAAAGCTATACTACTTCGAAAAACAGAGCCGCATCTGATGCAATTTTTAAAATAAATGCCTCCAAGCAAAAACTGACAGAAAAAGAACTTAAAAATTTAAGAAAACTGGATCTGGAAATCATTAAAAATTCGGTTTTTGCCAGACATGGCTATTCTTTCAAAAAGGAAACCTACCGGTATTTCTTTGAGCAAACGGATTGGTATATTCCCGTTTCCAATAATGTAGACAAGGAACTTTCTCCGATGGAAAAAGAAAATGTAGCGTTACTTAACCGCTTCATCAAATATGCCGAAGATAAATATGACAGTTTCGGGAGGTAATAATTGAGCCTGAAAAAGTACATTTTCCGCGCTCACTTCTTCTGTTTCTCAGGATTTAATTTTACTGCTAGAAACAGCAGAAGGCAACCGGCCGCATAGCACAGGATATCGATCCACGAAAAAGAATTTCCAATCACAATATACATAAGGCTTCCAGGACGGAAGCCTAATTTTTCTGCAACCGTAAAATATTGGGCAAATTCTACCAGGCAGGAAAAAATCAAAATCCCAAGGATAAGCTTTTCATCATTCGTCTTGACAAAACTTTTCGCAAAAGTATAAAGGAGCATAACGACGATAACATCTCCAAGATAAGCTCTTACAAAAAAGAGGTCAGCCAGTTTTGTGGCAATCAGGACTTCAATAAGAAAAATAAAGAGGGTAAGAAGAAGATATTTAAGGTTGAAGGTTAATTTCATGTCTATATGTATTGTTTAGCTGAAGCCTGTGTTTAATGAATTGATCGTACAAAATTACATTTTTAAGCCATAAAAAAATCGGTATCCAAAGAATACCGATCCTATTATTCTAAAGCCAATATATTACTTCTTTACTTTAATTGTACATCCAATAGCTACCGTTTTGTTCATTTTTACCGGTTCCCCTTTAATGAGTGCATTCACAGCATCCTGCACATAGTATTCGGAAACATCATTTGGATTATCGTAGTTATTGTCGATGGCACCAATATATTTCACGATATTCTTTCCGTTTTCTTTTTGCAGGACGAAAACATGAGGGGTTTTAGTAGCTCCGTATAGTGGATAAATTTTCTGTCCTTCATCTACCAGATAAGGAAATGTAAAACCTTTCTGTTTTGCTCTTTCAATCATTTGCTTATACCCGTCTTCAGGTTGAACATTCGGATCATTGGGATTAACAGCAATAACCGGATAGCCCTGATCTTTGAACTTTTTATCAAGTTCTACTATTCTGTCCTCATATTTTTTAGCATACGGACAGTGGTTGCAGGTAAAAACGACTATAAAGCCTTTTGCGCTCTTAAAATCACTTAACGAAACCATTTTTCCGTCAATGTTTTTTAGCTTAAAATCAGCAGCGGCGTCTCCTACTTCGTAGCCTTTTGCTGAAGCAGGATTTACTTTTTGAGAACCTTCCTTCTCATGCCCAACTGAGGTAAAGCTTAGCAATCCAAGCCCGGCAATGAATGCCGTCATTAAAACTTTCAGATTTTTCATATTTATTTTATTGTAAATTATGGATAATTGTTTTTTCAAGGTCTTCTTTACTCATTTCTCCGTCATTGAAATCTACTTTTTCACCGTTCTTATAAAAAATAGTTACAGGAATATTTCCATCCCAGTCTTTTTCAAATCTCGGAATCCATGTATTCATTCTTTTGACATCATCCAGCAGAATCACTTCAGCGGTCAGGTTTTTATTTTTGATAAACTTAATGACTCTTTCTTTATCCACCAGCCTATCCAATGAAACCAGGATCATTTTAAATTTTGGGTTATCCCTGAACTTATGATTAATCTCCATAAAATGGGGCAGTTCTTTTACGCACGGTGCACAGGTTGTAGCCCAGAAATTCACCACCAGTAATTTCTCATTCTCCTTCTGAATGCGCTTTTCAAGGTCTTCATATTTCATGGTCGGGACTTCTGTCTGCTGGGCAGTAAAAGCTGTAACGCAAAGAAATACAGTTAATAAAACTAATAAATTCTTCATATTCAAAAATAGTCATTAATCCGGGATGATCTTATGGGCTTTGTGGTTGGATCAAAAGAGAGAGAAATAGTTAAATATCTTTTTGATAGACTCTCTGAAATCAAATGCTGTCATAGCTAAGAATGCGGTAAAGAAAGCATTTATTGATTTTTTGGTGATAATTTTAACACTATTTTTTAATCACAACCCATTGAATTAAAAGAAATTAAATGTAAATTAGCATACAATCAAAACAAAATATTATGAAAAAATCAAATTCTCAGCCTAAAAAGCTGACTAAAAAAGAGCTTAAGAAAATTAGCGGTGGAGCAAGACCAATTTGTCCACTGGTGGTGAGCTGCTTTGACCCGTCAACCGGGCAAGAGTTCTACGGAGTATATGGAATCCAGGACGGGCCCTGCTGTTAATATTGATCACCATTAACCCAATTGTATGAAAAATTCAGACATTCAAAGTAGAAAGCTCACGAAAAAAGAGCTAAAGGAGATCAACGGAGGTGCTTCATGTGCTGAAGGCCTGTGTAAACTCAGAGGAGTACCTAGCCATTTCATGATTATCGGACCGAGAGGCAAAGATGGGTACTGCTGTTAATTATTAACAACACGAAAAAGAAAAAATGATTGGATTACCATCCAATCATTTTTTTTATTGAATTCAGCTTCATTAAAGCTTCAATAGGTGTTAAAGTATTGATATCTATTTTCGTGAGCTCCTCACGGATATTTTCCAAAACCGGATCATCCAGCTGGAAGAAAGAAAGTTGCATATTTTCTTCCGTTACTCTCTTAATACTTTCAGAAGTGCTGGTGGTCTGCGAACGGCTTGCTTCGAGGGTTTTCAGAATCTCATTGGCCCTGTTGACCACCTTTGCAGGCATTCCCGCCAGTTTAGCGACATGAATACCGAAACTGTGTTCGCTCCCTCCCGGAACCAGCTTTCTTAAGAAGATGATGTTCCCTTTGTTTTCCTGGATGGAAACGTGGAAATTTTTCACCCTTTCAAAATTCACGGTCATTTCATTCAGCTCGTGGTAATGCGTGGCAAACAGCGTTTTCGCCTGCGTAGGATGCTGGTGAAGGTATTCTGCGATGGCCCATGCAATGGAAACCCCATCGTAAGTAGATGTTCCACGACCGATTTCATCTAAAAGAATCAGACTGCGTTCCGAAATATTATTCAGAATATTGGCCGCTTCGTTCATTTCTACCATGAAAGTAGATTCACCCGCCGAAATATTATCGGTAGCCCCTACCCTTGTGAAAATTTTATCTAAAACCCCGATCTCAGCATACTTTGCAGGAACAAAACTTCCGATTTGAGCCAAAAGACACACAATCGCTGTCTGGCGCAGAATGGCCGATTTACCGGCCATGTTGGGTCCCGTAACCATAATGATCTGCTGTGAATCTTTATCTAAAAAGATGTCGTTTGGAATGTATTTTTCGCCTAAAGGAAGTGCATTTTCAATAATCGGGTGTCTGGCTTCTTTTAAATCGATAGCATATCCCTGATTAAGAACAGGTTTGGTATAGCTTTCAGAAACAGCCAGTTCCGATAGCCCTGCCGCTACATCAAGCTGTGCAATGATATGAGAATTTCCCTGAATCTGATCCATATAGACCATGGTTTCGGCACATACATTTCTGTACAGTTCATTTTCCAGAACCCCTATTTTTTCTTCGGCACCAAGGATCTGGCTTTCATATTCTTTGAGTTCTTCGGTGATATAGCGCTCTGCATTGACAAGAGTCTGTTTTCTTAACCATTCTGCAGGAACTTTATCTTTATGGGCATTCCTAACTTCTATATAATACCCGAAAACATTATTAAAATCGATTTTAAGGCTTGAAATTCCTGTTCTTTCTATTTCTCTCTGGCACATTTCATCCAGGAAACCACGGCCTTTATTCTGAAGGTTTCGCAACCTGTCCAATTCTTCAGATACATTTCCTTTGATGACATTTCCTTTTGAAATATTCACAGGAAGTTCTTCGTTCAGCTGGTTCTGTAAAAATTTGATCAGTTCCTCCATATCAAACAAAGGTTCCAGCCAGGCCAGGACATCGGCATGCGGATGAAGCAGGGCCTTTATCTGATGGATATTGATCAGACTCTGACGCAGATAGCCCAGTTCCTTCGGTGATATTTTTTCGGCAGCCAGTTTTCCCATCAATCGGTCAAGATCTGAAATAGATTTCAGGAGCTGGCAAATCTCATATTTCAGATGATCATTTTCATTCAGGAAATCGATCAGAGAGAGCCTTCTCATAATTTCATCCACAGATTTTAGCGGAAGAATAATCCTTCGTCTCAACAACCTCCCTCCCATCGGAGTAGATGTTTTATCTATAATATCCAGTAGCGACTTTCCCTGTGGGTTGCTTGGATATACAATTTCAAGATTTCTCAGGGTAAAATTATCCATCATCAGATAGTCTTCCTGCGGAATGATCTGAAGCTTTGTAATGTGAGCAAGGAGATTGTGATGGGTATCTTCTACCAGATAAGCGAAAATGGCTCCTGCTGCTGTAATAGCCAACGGAAGATTTTCTGTACCAAACCCTTTTAAAGAATTCGTTTTAAAATGGGAAGTCAGTTTTTCATAAGCAAAATTATACTGAAAGGCCCAGTCTTCCAGCTTAAAGGCACTTTTATTTTTAAGTTGTTCCGGCAATTGAACACTTCTCTGATAAACAATTTCGCTGGGATCAAAAGTATTAATGATGTGCAGGATCTTTTCTAAATTCCCTTCGCTTACTAAAAATTCCCCTGTGGAAACATCTACCATGGCAATTCCATACTTTTCCTTTTCTTTATGAAGCGAAAGCAGGAAATTATTCTTTTTCGAATTTAAAACCTGATCATTGAATGTTACTCCAGGTGTCACAAGCTCTGTAACCCCTCTTTTTACAATCCCTTTGACCATTTTAGGATCTTCCAGCTGGTCGCAGATGGCCACTCTCATTCCGGCTCTTACCAGTTTCGGCAAATAAGAATCTACCGAGTGGTGTGGAAATCCTGCAAGCTCTATATGCCCGTCTCCATTGGCTCTTTTAGTAAGAACAATCCCAAGGATCTGGGATGTTCTTACGGCATCCTGCCCAAAAGTTTCATAAAAGTCTCCAACTCTGAACAGCAGCAGTGCATCAGGGTATTTTGCCTTAATGGTATTGTACTGCGTCATTAGCGGAGTTTCCTTCTTCGTTTTTGCCATAATAAAAAATGAGCCCCAAATTTAAATAAAATAAATTCAGGGTTGGGATTTGTGATACAATTAATCTCGCTTTTGGGATCAAAAATCGTACTTATGTATTTCAGAACAAAATATTTATCGTATTTTTAAGTAAAATAATTGATATGATCTATCCGGTTTTAGAAACTGAAAGACTTCTTTTAAGACAACTGGCACCCAATGACGCAGAAGATCTCTTCGAATACTTTTCTCTGGATGAAGTCATGGAATATTATGATCTGGAAACCTTTAAGAACCTGGATGATGCCCGAAATATCATTAATTATTTTAATACTGAATTTGAGAAAGGAAAAGGCTTCCGCTGGGCTCTGGAACTGAAATCTGAAAAGAAGGTGATAGGAACATGCGGTTATCACAATTGGTATCCTGACCATTTTCGGGCCGAGATTGGCTATGAGCTTAATCCTAAATTCTGGAGAAAATCTTACATGAAAGAAGCTATTCTCCCTATTCTGACATTCGGATTCGAAAGCATGAGACTTCACCGGGTGGACGCATTTACAGATCCCTCCAATCTATCGTCTGAGAAACTTCTCCAATCATTAAATTTTAAAGAGGAAGGAATACTCCGTGATTACTTTTTTGAAAAGGGAAAATTTGTAGATGCTAAAATTTTCGGACTTATTAATGAGTAGGATAGAAGATGGGGTCGGAAGATGGAAGTTCGGTATTGGAAACGGAAAACTTTGTGATTCAATTGAACTATCCATGTCAAGGTTTAAAACCTTGACATGGATCCCAACAGCAATTTGCAGCCTCGTTCTTCGTGCTTCCATCTTTTTATCTCCTTCCAGATTTACTCTTCTTTTCAAAAGCTTCCGTTCCTTTCTCATACGCCCACTTCTGTTTGTAATTCACCCACTTAGCCTTAAATAGTTTACGAAGAAGCTTATCTGTATACCTCATGATAAAAACATGGTACATCATATTGGCAAATACACCGGGTTTATTGGGAAGTGCTCTGAGTGACATTGAAAAGCCAGGTTCCAGATAGCGGTTGAAATGCCAGAATGCACCCGGAATGAAGAGTGCATCCCCATGCTCCATAAAAATCTCGTACCCTTTTGCATATTGCAAGGCCGGAAACTTTTCATAATCAGGGTTTTCATAATCTATATCGTAAACAGTATGAACAGAAAGCGGTACCTTATATAAGAATGCAGACTGTTTCTGATCAAATAAAAGAATTCTCTTTTTTCCCTCGAAATGAATGTGAAGAAAATCTCCGAGATCAACATCGTAATGCATCAGTACGTGGGCTTCACTTCCACCGAAAAAAAGTGTAGGAAGCCGCTTAAAGAATCTGATTCCCAGATCAGGATAGGTGAAGTTTTTCAGCAATTCAGGAAGTCTGTCCGTGATGATATAAAAAAAGATACGCAGATCCGAAGGTCCGCTTTTGATCCTGTCAATGTAATCCTTCATCTTCATGTTTGTCACCGGAGCGTCTGAACTTTTGGAAGCATCAGCCGGTTTATTGTCGTACAGAGGTACATTCTGGTCTCCTGCTTTTTCACGGATGTAGGCAAGATTCCATTGATCAAAGGCATCCCATCTGGCCGCAAAATTTTTGATCAACAGCGGCTTGTGCTTTTTGAAATAATTCTTCTGAAAATCATCTTTACTGATATCTTGAACTACATCTACGTTGTCGAGGATCATCTTATTTTGTTATTTAATGCAAAATAAAAATAGTATTTTTTTCAAATCTGTGAAAATTAAAAAATAAATACACCCATCATTATCCTCCTACACTTAAGACATACAAAAAAAAAGAAAGCACTCCCCCTACAATAATAACCATACATCCCTGTGGGGTTTTAGACCTTCTTTTTCTACCTAAAGTATTTACGTAATGTCCACTCACTCATTTTCCGTTTTTTTTTTAAATGTCCTTTTCTATAATATCCCATTGTATTTTTTATCACAAAGGAACGGGCTGGATTACCATCAATTTTATGGGTTCCCATAAAGCAGAGCTCAAATGAAAAAATTATATTTGTAAGACTAAGCGAATTTATGAGAGCCTACAATACCAAACATTTCCTGAAAATCCTTTTCAGCTTACATAAAAGTGATACTTTGAAAATCCTTTTTCCAAGCATGATTCTTGTGGGGTTATATTCCTGGGGTATTCAATATTTGGAAGTAGAATATCTTCACCTCACGTCAAAATCAGGAGTAAGCAATGTAGGAATGATTCATTCTTTATTGGGTTTTGTACTTTCTTTATTATTGGTTTTCAGAACCAATACGGCATACGACCGTTGGTGGGAAGGCAGAAAACTCTGGGGTAAACTGGTGAATGACACCCGGAATTTTGCGGTAAAAATCAATGCTATTTTAGGGGACGACCGCCAGAATGCAGAACAGATCTCAAGATATTTAAAATATTTCCCCCATTTCCTGGCCAAACATTTATCTAAGGAATCTACAAGACTGGCTCTGGATGAAGATTATTCTGAAATTGAAAAGTCTCTTAAACATCATGGGCCAAGTGAAATTGTTATTCTTTTGACCCATAAACTCACGCAGCTGAAAAAAGAAGGAAAGATTTCAGATATCGAAATGTTGTACCTGGACGCTCAACTTTCAGGATTTCTCGATGTTTGTGGGGGTTGCGAGAGAATTAAAAACACCCCGATTCCCTATTCTTACTCTTCGTTTATCAAGAAATTTATTATTCTTTACGTTTTTGCTTTGCCGATTGCCTATGTCATCAACATCGGACTCTTCATGATTCCCTTAACAGTTTTTGTTTATTATGTATTGATGAGTCTGGAAATGATCGCAGAAGAAATTGAAGATCCATTTAATAATGATGAAAATGATATTCCAATGGAAGTACTGGCGCAGAATATCGAGAAAAATGTTCATCAGATTATGGGACTAAAAAAATAAAAAAATCAACCTTAAAGGCTGATTTCTTTGAGTTCTCCCTCTTGTTTTATTTCAACAAATTTACTCTCACGGTTTGCGGCAGAATATCCGTAGAAAAAAGTCTGGTAGATCGGTGAGGAATAAAGATATCCACCATAGGCATTGTATGCATCGGATCTTCCGGTTTGCTGCTGATAACTTCCTGTTGCTGTAAAGTTTATAATGGTTTCGATATAATATTTCCCGGGTTTTAATTTTTCAAATTTAAATCTTCCGTAATCATCCGTCAGAGCTTCAAGTCTGTATTTAAAAGCATCTTCAGACATATATACCGTAGTTTTTTTATTCTCATATTTCCTTCTCATGCTGTAAAACTCATCGAAATAAGGAGTTACAGGAAAAAGCATAACAACAGTCCCTTTAGGAGCATAATGTTTTTCACCAAGTAAAGGCTTGATCCCGAATTTCCCTTTCTGTTTGGTGGATGCCACTCCTTCAATGGTAGAATTTCCGAAACTCAGCATCTCACGGGCCATCTTTTTATCGAAAAAAACTTGAGGGTAATAGGTGTTTTGGGCTTGTGTCAATATAAAAGTGAGTACCAACAGCAGTAAAGTGGATATTTTTTTCATATTCTATTTTTATTTCAAATATAAGTATTTTGCTATTTTTGAAATAAAAATATCTATGAAATACATTTTTCTGCTATTCATCGCTGCATCGTCGTGGGCAATAGCACAAAAACCGTGTGGGTTTAAAGACGGACTTCAGGAGGGATCATGTAAGGCCTTCTATGATAACGGACAGGTAAAACAGGTTCTGGAATGGAGAAAAGGAAAGGTGGATGGAGACGCTACTTATTATCATGAGAATGGAAAACTTCAGGCTAAGGGCGAATATAGAAAAGATTTTAAAGTAAAAGAATGGGTTTATTATGACAAAAACGGTGTTCTTACGTCTAGAGAAGTGTTCAGAAATGGTGATAAAAATATTTATGACAACAGCTTTACCGCAACTTTTTATACCCCTTCAGGACTGGTGTCGGAAATTTCTAATTATAAATTCGCTAAATTACATGGTGAAAGCAAAGTCTTTTATGAAAACGGGAAGTCGGTAAAGCAGATCGGGCAATATGAAAACGGGCTGGCTGTAGGAAAATGGAAAGCACTTTATCCATCTGGAAAGGTACAGCGTGAAACGGAATTCGCCAACGATAAATGGAACGGGACCAGGATTCATTACCGTGAGGACGGAAGCGTGGAAAAGACAGAAATATATAAAGACGGAAAATTAATCTCAACAAAATAAAACAATTGGTACAGAAATTAAAACTGGAAGAACTTAACAGAATCGATGTAGAAACATTCAAGAAAGTTGAGAAAATTCCATTGGTCATCATTTTAGATAATCTCAGGAGCATGCACAATGTAGGGGCATCTTTCAGGACAGCTGACGCTTTTCTGATTGAAAAAATTATTCTTTGCGGTATTACTCCTCACCCCCCGCACCGTGAAATCCATAAGGCGGCGCTTGGAGCTACAGAAAGTGTGGACTGGAGCCACGAAAGTGATATCAATACGGCCATCAGCGATTATAAAAACCGTGGATACGAGATTATAGGAATCGAGCAGACGACAAACAGCATGATGATCACTGATTTCAGCATCGACCGCTCAAAAAAATATGCTTTAATTTTAGGCAATGAAGTGGAAGGAATAAGTGATGAGGCTCTTCCCCATATTGACACATTTTTAGAAATTCCGCAGTTGGGAACAAAGCACTCTCTGAATGTAAGTGTATGCGGTGGAATCGTGATGTGGGAATTTGCAAAAGCCCTAAAATAAAAAAACTGCATATGTCCTTAAAAGACAGTGCAGTTTGAAATAAATCTAATAAAAAGTAAAAATGAAAGGCGACAAAGGTACTTTTTTTTTCTTTACAAACAAATTTTAACATCATTTTTTTTAATTTTCACGAAAAAAAGTGATGTTTTGGGAAAAAGTTTCATTTAATTTTTTATAAATTAGCACAATGTTTATCAAGGATTATATCTCAAAAGACTTTCCGTGTTTTAGCCTTACCGACTCAATAGAATCGGCAAGAAATACATTGGAAGATTTTGGATATTCCCATATTTTCATTAAAAAATCCCATCACTTCTACGGTGCTATCGCAGAAGATTTTCTTTATGAAGGCGATGGGATCTTGAAGGATCTTGAACATCAGATCGAACGTTTTGCTATTCTGGAAGACAATAATATTATGGACAGCATCCGTCTGTTTTATACTTTCAGTTCCAATGTAGTCCCGGTGATCAACAAAAATGAAAAATATCTCGGGTATATTACCTGCGAGGATATTTTTCAGAATTTTTCGCGTTATCCCCTGTTTTCAGAGACCGGAGCTATCCTTACGGTAGAAATACCGGCAAGAAGATATTCGATGACAGAGATCGCCAATATCGTGGAAAGCAATAATTCGAAATTTTACGGTGGATTTATTACGTCCATGTCTGATGAAATGATCCAGATAACCATCAAGATCAGCAATGAAAATCTATCCTCTATAGATGCTACTTTTGACCGGTATGATTACAGAATTGTTCAAAAATACTATTCTGATGAAAAATCAGATCTGTTTAATGACCGGTTCGGATTTTTCCAAAAATTCATAGAAATATAACATGAAGGCAGCCATATATTCTCAGAAAAAAGACCTCGATACTTTTTTATATTTAAGCAAGTTTATTTCAGAACTTGAAACCAGAGGCGTAAAATCTGTTCTGTATGATGAAATGGCTGAAGCACTTCAGTTCTCCAAAATATTTGAAACATTCAACAGCAAGCAGGACCTTCTAGATAAAGAGGTAGACCTGTTCTTTACTTTTGGAGGAGACGGAACCATTGTGAATTCCCTGACCTTTATTGAAGACCTGGAAATCCCTATTGTAGGAGTAAATACAGGAAGATTAGGGTTTCTGGCCAGCTTTACGAAAGAAGAAGCATTCAAAGAACTTGACTCAATTTTAAAAGGTGATGTGAAAACAAGCCGCCGGGCAGTGATTGAAGTGGTTTCTCCAAAATCCGGCGATTTTTTCCCGTATGCACTAAATGATGTTACGGTATCCAGAAAAGAAACAACCTCCATGATCACGGTAGATTCATATATCAATGATGAATTTTTAAATGTTTTCTGGGGTGACGGGGTTATTGTTTCCACACCTACAGGATCTACAGCATATTCACTAAGCTGTGGCGGACCGATCATTTCTCCAAACAACGAAAATTTTGTCATTACGCCTATCGCTCCTCACAATCTGAATGTGAGACCTTTAGTCGTGAATGACCGGGTGGAAATCAAGTTTAAGGTAGAAAGCAGAGTCCCTCAGTATTCTCTTTCACTGGACTCCAGATTGGTACATATAGAAACCGACAAAGAAATTATCATCAAAAAGGCAAATTTCCAGATCCTTCTGGTACAGCCCAACCATTTGAGTTTCTACGAAACGATCCGTCAGAAGCTGCTTTGGGGAAGGGATAAAAGAAATTAGTAATTCCTCAAAAATGATTACCTTTACAGGAATTTTAAAAACGCCTAATAATTTAAAATAAAAAGTAAAACATGAGTAGAATTTTTCCGGCAGGAGTTGCCACAGGTCAATTAGTTACCGATATTTTTCAGTATGCTAAAGAAAACAAATTTGCACTGCCTGCAGTCAATGTAATTGGTTCAAGCAATGTCAATGCTGTTATGGAAACTGCAGCAAAATTAAACTCTCCTGTCATTATCCAGTTTTCAAACGGTGGAGCAGCTTTCAACGCAGGAAAAGGTTTAAGCAATGACGGGCAGAAAGCGGCTATTTTAGGATCTATCGCCGGAGCAAAACATATTCATACTCTTGCAGAAGCTTACGGAGCAACTGTTATTTTACATACAGACCACTGTGCCAAGAAGTTATTACCTTGGATCGACGGATTATTAGATGCCAGCGAAGAG
Source organism: Chryseobacterium carnipullorum (assembly GCF_003815695.1). NCBI lineage: Bacteria > Pseudomonadati > Bacteroidota > Flavobacteriia > Flavobacteriales > Weeksellaceae > Chryseobacterium > Chryseobacterium carnipullorum. Next base: position 1,337,771 of record NZ_CP033920.1, read on the forward strand.
CATTATAAGCAAACGGGAAAATCTCTTTATTCTTCTCACATGCTGGATCTTTCTGAAGAGTCTTTGGAAGAAAATCTGGAAATTTCAGCTCAGTATTTCGAAAGAATGGCTAAAATGCAGATGACTCTTGAGGTGGAGATCGGTGTTACAGGAGGTGAAGAAGATGGGGTAGACAATTCTGATGTAGACAACTCTAAATTATATACTCAGCCGGAAGATATCGCCTATACTTACGAAAAATTAAAAGCTATTTCTGACAACTTTACCATTGCTGCGGCTTTCGGTAATGTACACGGAGTTTATAAGCCAGGAAATGTGGTTCTTACCCCAAAAATTCTTGACAATTCTCAGAAATTTGTTCAGGAGAAATTCGGAACAACTGAAAAGCCAATCAATTTCGTGTTCCACGGAGGTTCTGGTTCTACTTTAGAGGAGATCAGAGAAGCGATCGACTACGGAGTGATCAAAATGAATATTGATACTGACCTTCAGTTTGCTTACACAGAAGGAATCAGAGATTATATGGTGAACAATATCGATTATTTAAGAGCGCAAATCGGAAACCCTGAGGGAGAAGAAAAACCTAATAAGAAATTCTACGATCCAAGAGCTTGGGTAAGAAAAGGTGAAGAAACTTTCTCTACAAGACTGGTTAAAGCGTTTGAAGACTTAAATAACGTAAATACTTTAAAATAATTTTTTGTAAAAAGTAAAATGTATAAAGTGCAGAGTAGATTTAATGCTTTTGTCTTTATACATTTTACCTTTTACATTATACATTAATACAGACAAAAAATGGCATTCGACTGGTTTAAAAGAAAAGCAAAAAACATTACCACCTCTACTGATGAAAAAAAGGATGTTCCCAAAGGCCTTTGGCATCAGACTCCATCAGGAAAAATAGTGGAGCATGATGAATTGAGAAGAAACAGCTACGTTTCTCCTGAAGACGGATTTCACGTGAGAATAGGAAGTGCAGAATTTTTTGAAATCCTTTTTGACGAAGGTAAGTTCACTGAACTGGATGCCAATGTGGAAAGTATTGATATCTTAAACTTCAAAGATACAAAGCCTTATAAAGACCGTTTAAAAGAAGTAAGAGCAAAGACAAAGCTTACAGACTCCATCAGAAATGCTGTAGGAACCGTAAAAGGAACTGAAATGGTAGTTTCTTGTATGGATTTTGCTTTTATCGGTGGATCTTTGGGTTCTGTAATGGGTGAAAAAATCAGAAGAGCGGTAGACTACTGTATCGCCAACAAACTTCCGTATATGATCATCTGTCAGTCCGGAGGGGCGAGAATGCAGGAAGCCACTTACTCTCTGATGCAGCTTGCTAAAGTACAGGCTAAACTGGCTCAGCTTTCTGAAGCAGGCCTTCTGTACATCGCTTACCTTTGCGACCCTACTTTTGGAGGAATCACCGCTTCTTTTGCTATGACAGCCGATATTATCATGGCTGAACCGGGAGCGTTGATCGGTTTTGCAGGTCCCAGAGTGATCCGTGAAACCATCGGAAGAGATCTTCCGGAAGGGTTCCAGACCTCTGAATTCCTACAGGAAAAAGGATTTGTAGATTTCATCGTAAAAAGAACTGAAATTAAAGATACGGTAGCTAAAACAGTGAATTTATTAGCTGTAAACGCTTAAGATCTGTAACAAACACTATACAATCTCTCTCTAATTAGGGAGAGATTTTTATTTATGAGGACTTTCAAGATATTTTTTAATACCATCCGAAGCATGAGCCTGAAAAAGATCATGCGTTTGTTATCGTTGCTCCTTCCCCATCCACTTTTTGCATTATTAAGTTTTCATGCAACGGTACAGGCTTTTGCCATTGCTCAGAAAAAATTCCCCAAAACAGCCTCTAATAATGGCATTGGTAACGCTTTCAGACACGCGCTCTGGTGCTGTTTTATTATGATGTACTGCTGCAAGGTATCTTCTCCGGAAAAAGCACTGGATTTCTGCAAAAGAATAACGGATATGCATGAGGAACTTTTTCCCAATCAGCCTTTGGAAACCAAAATGGATCTTCACAACAACAAAATCGGCATGGACTATTTCATGGAGCTTCTTCCTGGAATCCACCGACAGTTTTTTGAGAAAAGCTTTTTTATTGACAGCCTTGCCCAAAAAATGGATGATGCCAAGGTTTTAAAAAACCTGGATGATGACTTTGAGGGATATCTGGTTTATCTTGAAGAATAGTTTCCTGTATTCAACCACAAACGTCTTATTAACAATAACACTTTAGAAATTTTAACGGGTTTAATATAATTCTTGATAAGACGTCCCTATTATATGAAAATTTTAGATTTTCAAATACTTAAATGCTCTTATCAGTAGTATGACAGTAACTTTATAGAATCTTAAGTGTTTAAAAACTTATGCCTCTTTGTGGTTTAAAGTTTTTTTGATAAGTTTAACAATCTTAATTCAATAAAATGGTCCTCAGCAGAATTTGGTCGGCTTTTATTATCATTGCCATTGGCATTGCCAGTATTAAATACGTTTCGTCTGGCCACTACAAAACCATATTTAACGATATGGTGGTAGGAAAAGGCGGTGACACGGTTCAGATCGCTTCACAACCGATGAATTTGCTTACTCCGATGGTGAGGGACAGTCTCATGAAAAAAAATGATTTTGCAGACCGCAGGATCCATTATAAAACAGATTCTTTAAAACAGAATGTAAAAGTCTACAGAGTTCAGGAATCAGACGGGGTGATCGGAACTTCGGAAACCGCAGTGAAGATCTGTATTGGCCTGATCGGGATCATGACCTTATTCATGGGATTCATGAGTATTGCTGAAAAAGCTGGCGGAATCAATCTTTTAAGCCGTTTTATCCAGCCTTTCTTCTCGAAGTTATTTCCTGATATCCCTAAAAACCATCCCGCTTTCGGGCATATGCTGATGAATTTCAGCGCCAATCTTCTTGGACTGGACAATGCTGCTACCCCGTTTGGATTAAAAGCCATGGAAAGCCTTCAAACGTTAAATCCCAATAAAGATACCGCCAGCAATTCACAGATCATGTTTCTATGTCTCCATGCAGGTGGAATGACGCTTATTCCGGTATCTATTATTGCCATCAGAGCCTCAATGGGATCTAAAACTCCGACTGATATTTTTCTTCCCTGCATGATTGCTACTTTTGCAGCGACAATGGCAGCTATGATCATTGTATCTCTTTACCAGAAGATCAATCTTCTCCGCCCGGTAGTGATTGCTTATGTAGGAGGAATTTCAGCTGTAATTGCTCTACTCGTAGTTTATTTGGTTCAATTAAGTAAAGATGAACTTGATACTTTCAGTAAGGTTTTAAGTAACGGATTAATTCTTTTTATTTTCCTGGCTATAGTTCTTGGAGCTGTTTATAAAAAAATCAATGTTTTTGATGCTTTTATTGAAGGTGCGAAAGAAGGATTTACAACCTGTGTTAAAATTATTCCTTATTTGGTAGGAATGTTAATTGCCATTTCACTGCTTAGAACGTCAGGAGTTTTTGATGTGATTATCGACGGAATGAAATGGGTGGCTTCTGTTGTGAATTTCGATCCCCGTTTTGTGGATGGCCTTCCAACAGCATTGATCAAGCCTCTCTCCGGTTCGGGAGCCCGTGGAATGATGGTTGATACCATGTCAACTTTTGGTGCGGATAGTTTCCAGGGCAAGCTTGCAGCGGTACTTCAGGGAAGCTCAGATACAACGTTTTATGTTATTGCAGTTTACTTTGGAGCAGTCGCTGTAAAGAATACGAGATACACGGTAATTGCTATGCTTCTGGCCGATTTAGTTGGGGTTGTTACGGCGATTGCGCTGGCGTATTTGTTTTTTGCTTAAAAAAAGGGGCCTTCGTATCAATATAATTTAAGTGAAGATATCATAAAAACGTACTCTCTTGTAGATGATTGAACCTTAAAAATCAGCAGATCAGAGTCCATCAGTTAAAAAATATTTAATAATAAAACATCATCAAAATTCAGGAATCAATCTTCTGCATTAATTTTAAAATATAAACTTCAAATCAATTATGATCACAGATAAAGAATTCACATTAAGATTAATACGTCAGCTAAGTCAGGCATTGGAAAAACTGATCTTAGATAAACCTGAGGAAAGTTTAATGCAGAAAGAATTAGACTTCGATTCCTTGATGAAAGATATTTTCAAAATAGATTTCACCGAAATTTCTTCAAAATCAAAAGAAGAGATTATCGCCATTGTCAATGAAAGACAGGAAAGAGACCACAAAGATTATTACGAAATGCTGGGCAATCTTTTCTATTTTAAAGGCAAGCAGGATGGCAATAAAGACTTTTTAGACAAGTCCAAAACATTCTATGAACTTTATCTCCAGACCAGCGGTATATTTGCGCTTCCTGTGATTAACAGAATCAACGAAATGAAAAAAGCACTTGAATAAAGTGCTTTTGTATGTTAGAATGTGATTTTATAAGTTCCGGTGGAGGATGTACTTGCTTTCTCCGCTTTTACATACTTTTTAACCCAGGATACTCCGGTAGAGGAAATACATGGATCTGATGCTCCTCCTGACCGTCTTGCAGAAACTACATTTCCAGCTTTATCCACCGTATAGGCAATGGTGATGGTTCCGCTTGCCGTACAGCTATTACTTGGCTGTGCACCACCTCTTCCCATGGTTCCGGGGATATATCCTATCAGCTTTCTGTCGATTCCTACTTTGCTGTCTCCGTTTCCGTCACCACCTAATGGATCTCCGGCGTTTCCGATTCCTTCACCTGTTCCCTGGCTTCCGGCTTTTGTTCCTCTTCCTCTGATCAGATTTCCGATGGCAGCAGTTCCTTTTCCGTCACCGTTGCCTGTTTTAGAGTTAGCTGTTGCCGCACCTGATTTTTTAGTATTCTTGGAAGCACTTGAGCTTGTAGCGGTTTTATTATCTGTTTTTTTAGATTCTTCCTTTTTGGGAACGCTTACTTTAGAATTGTTTCCGGTAATCACCTTTTCTTTAACCTCTGTTTTCTTTGGCTCCGGTGCCGGTTCAGGTTTTACCACTGTTTTAGTTTCAGGAACCGGTGTTTCAGCGGGTTCGGGAGTTACTTCTTCGGTAGCGGCAGCTAAACTTCCCGGTTGATCTGCAGGTTCTTCTATACCCTTCCCGTTTCTGTTATCCCCAAAATTGACAAGCATGGTCGTCACAACTTCATCGGGCTGTTTGTCTAACTCAGGTTTTAATTTATAAACAAAAACAAAAAGCAAAATTCCAGACCAAATAAGGATAGAAAGTATCGCACTTTTTATCCTGTCTCTGTTTTGCTCGTTTTTGTTTACCGTGTAACTTTTCATTTTAAATGCTTGTTTCCGACTGTTTCGGAGTCATTATTTATCTTTAACTGTTGCGATCGCAATATTAAATTTATTCTTTTCTGCAATTTCCATGACAAAGACCACATCTTTATGCATGGTATTTTCATCTGCACGAATGGTAAAAGACCTATTGGTTTGATTCGTTAATTTACTCACAATCAATGGCTCCAGTTGTTCTCTTGTCACTGGCGTATCATCTACAAAATAAGATCCGTCCGGTTTGATGCTCACCGTCAAAGGATTGGGAATATTATCTTCTACCGCTCCCGCTTTTGGTAACTTTACATCAATCGCGCTTTGATTGGCGGCTGATGAAGTGATCATAAAGAAGATCAGCATCAGCAAGATAACATCGGTCATCGCTGCCAAACTGAATTCGGGATTCGCTTTATTTCTTCTCTGAATTTTCATCTGTTTACTTTTACTTTTTTATTGGTCAGATGGAATTGCTTAATCCCTTAGTATTTGAAAATATTCTGGTAAGCAATTTCATAAGAAAGATCTATAAAGGTTTGTTGATAAGGTCTAAGAATTCTCCAGACATATTCTGTGCTTTTAATACAAACCTGTCAATTCTGGTTAATAGGATATTGTAGAAAAAGTTAGCAGGAATTGCTACCGCCAAACCTACCGCCGTCTGCCCCAACGCCGTATAAATACCTTCAGATAATGTTTTCGGAGAGAATGAGCCTGTTGCATGAGATAGGTTAAAGAAGGCGATAATCATCCCGATAACCGTACCCAGAAGTCCCAACATCGGAGCGATACTTGGTACCACTGCCAAAAGGTTAAGATTTTTCTCCATATTGGCCACTTCTACCTGAGCCTGAGATTCCATGGCACTTACAATATCAGAAACAGGACGTCCCAGTCTTGAAATCCCTTTTTCCAGAATTCTTCCTTCCGGAGAGTTTTGCTTTTTAGCATAATCTGCGGCAGATTCTATCTTTCCTTCTCTGATAAAATCTTCAATATTCTCCATAAAATTGGCATCTGTTTTTGAAGTCAGTCTTTTAATAAAGAAAAATCGTTCAAAAAACAGGTACAGTGAAAACACACCTAAAGCCAAAACGACAAACATCACTATTTTAGCAAAAGCCCCTCCATGAAACATGATTTTCCAAAATGAAAATTCTAAATCGTCTGTTGCCACTGCAGGAGCAGTAATCTGTGCAAATAAAATCTGAGTAAGTTCCGTTAACAGCATTAATGTGAATTTTTATAAAATTTTAACGACAAATGTAGTGGAATATTATGAATTGCTCTCTTAAAAATTGCTTAAAAACAACTTAAAGTTTGTTATGATTATAAGACAGCAAATATCTTTCCAAAAGAAATTTTGAAAAGATATTCGATATAAAAAGGATGAGAAAACGACTAGTCCTCGTCTATATTGATAGCATCCTGCTTAAATTCACATTTTAAACGGAATGGAATCGGTGTATCTGATCCTGTATAGAAATCGTCGATAGTCCCTTTCCATATGACCTGAAGCTCGCCTTCCTCGTTCGTCTCAAACAGGAGCTCATTATCATAGATAAAAGCATCCTCGTCATCGAATAAATCAACTTCGGTGTAGGTTTCTTCCTCAGAATCATCAATCCTGATTAATTTTCCTTCGATATCCTTCGAATCAATAGGGAAATCAAAAATTTCAAGTGAAAGCTGCGGAAAGTTGTACTGTAATGAATCATCATCTACATGATCCAAACTGTCATCCGTTAAAATTTCAACTTCTAAAAAGTGCTGTTGATTGCTGTAGACCGCCTTACAATAAGTGTTTCTAATATTGTATTTTAGGGTCTCCTCCGGATGGTAAATTTTTAAAATCCCTTTCATTATTTCTTAAAAAAGAGCTGTAATAATATGATTGTTAAATGTTATGGACAAAGATAAAAAATTGATTCAAAGTTGAAAATATTTTGAAAATTATTTTTTTAAATCATTATGATTGATTATTCCGTATAAGCCAATAATACTTACTTTTGCTGCATAAAGATTCTGAAAATGAAAAACATTTTATCAAAAGGTATTTTAGGACTGGGACTGATCATCAGCCTCGCAGCCTGTAAAAAATCTGATTCTCCACTGACGAAGGTAACCCCTACGAATATGGATTCTATAGCATCCAGCTATTACGAGCAGTATCTTAAATTATATCCACTGGAAGCTACTTCGCAGGGGGATACGCGATATAATGACCAGCTTCCCATCAATATAGACAAAGATTTTATTTCGGGAGAGGTGGCCTTTTACAACTCTGTACAAAAACAGCTGGAAAGTGTTGATTACAAAGACCTTTCAGACGACGATAAAGTAGTGTATGATGTGCTGGACTATACTTTAAAAGATAAAATTGAAGCGTATGCTTATCATCCTGAATACATCCCTTTTACCCAGTTTGGAGGACTTCCTCTGAATTTCCCTCTGTATGGAAGCGGCGAAGGAAGCCAGCCTTTTAAAACAGAAAAAGACTACAGCGACTGGTTGAAAAGAATGGAAAAATTCCCTGAATGGATGAATGCTGCCACAGAAAATTTCCGTGAAGGAATTAATAATAAGGTAGTTCTTCCTAAGAAACTGGTGGTAAAAATGATCCCTCAGATGAGATCAGAAGAGATCACAACCTCCGATATGGACAAAAATATTTTCTACGGACCGATAAAAAATTTCCCTAAAAGCTTTACAAAAGATCAAAAAGATAAATATTCGGCGCTTTACGCGGATGCCATTAGCAAAAAGATTATTCCTGCCTACACCAAAATGGGGGTATTTCTGGAGAAAGAATACCTGCCAAAAGCCAGAGATACAGATGGCTACAATAGCCTTCCGAATGGAAATGAAATTTACAGATATTATACCAAAAGCTGGACAACAACCAAGAAGTCACCTGAAGAAATCAATAAGATCGGACAACAGCAGGTGGCTATGCTTCGGGCAGAAATGGAAAAAGTAAAGCAGCAGGTAGGTTTTTCAGGATCTCTGGAAGAGTTTATCAATTTTGTAAAAACAGATCCTAAAGCGATGCCTTACAAAACTTCAAAGGAAGTTCTGAATGGATTTAACAGTATTCTGGCTAAGATTACACCTAAGCTGAAAACAATGTTCAGCGTAACTCCAAAGACCAAATTTGAGATCAGACAGACCGAAAAATTCAGGGAAGCAAGTGCCAGTGCAGAATATATTCAGGGAACTCCCGATGGAAAAAGACCGGGAATATTTTACATGCCACTTCCGGATCCGGCCAAATTCAATGTAACTTCAGGAATGGAATCTCTTTTCCTTCACGAAGCTATTCCGGGACATCATTATCAGGTTTCTCTTCAGCAGGAGAATACGAAGCTTCCTAAATTCATGAGATTTGGATGGTTTGGAGCTTATGGAGAAGGTTGGGCGCACTATTGTGAGACGCTAGGTCCTGAATTCGGGCTTTATACAGATCCTTATCAGAAGATGGGCTATTTGAGCGATCAGATGCTGAGAGCCGTAAGATTGGTGGTAGATACCGGAATTCACACGGGAACGATGACCAGAGAGGAAGCGATCAAATATTTCCTGAGCAACATTTCGTATGATGAAGCCAGCGCTACTGCTGAAGTGGAAAGATATATGGCGATGCCGGGACAGGCTTTAGGCTACAAAATTGGATCTCTGAGAATCCGTGAGCTTAGAGAACAATATCAGAAAGAGCTTGGAAAGAAGTTTAATCTGGCAAGCTTCCATGACGAAATCCTAAGCCAGGGATGTCTGCCGCTTGATGTTTTAAACAGAAAGATGGAGCTTTGGGCTAATAAACAAAAATAGAAAACATTTTATATAAGGTAACAATGGTACAGATGGGATGATTAATTTTAATGTACCATCTTTTTATTTATTTTTTGAGTGGGATGACGTAAAAATCACAAAGATCAACAGAAAAAAGTTCTCATTAAAATCAATTAATATGATCATAGCAAGCTTAAGATCTCTCTACAGAAGAGATTTAAATAAATTGAAAATCGAAATAGAGTCTTATCAGAATGAAAGTTCTCTTTGGAAAACGGATGAAAATATTTCCAACTCAGCAGGCAACCTTTGCCTCCATTTGGTGGGAAACCTCAACAATTTTGTAGGCACGGAACTTGGAAATACCAGCTATATCAGAAACAGGGAACTCGAATTTTCATTAAAAGATATTCCAAGATCAGAACTTATTGAAAAGGTTGCAGCAACAACATCCATGGTAGATGATGTTCTTAGCCAGCTGACACCGGAAGACCTTGAAAAAGAATATCCTCTTATCGTTTTCGAAGATAAAATGACCACGGGCTACTTTTTAATTCACCTGATCACGCATCTGGATTATCATTTGGGGCAGATTAATTATCATCGAAGACTATTGGATATTTGATGATCTTTATTAACTACCCCATCTTTTTACTGCGCAAAAATCCACCCCTTCACTAAAGGGGAATTAGTGCACAGTAAAATTATTTTTCAAACAGCATTTTCGTAATAAAATCCTTCTCCCCTTTACCTCTGGCCGGCGAGTATTCTCTTCCATAGAAAATGATCTGCAAATGAAGCTTGTTCCAAACTTCTTCGGGAAATATTGCCTTTGCATCTTTTTCTGTTTCTACAACGTTTTTCCCTGTGGTAAGCTTCCACTGTGTCATCAGTCTGTGAATATGTGTATCGACCGGAAAAGCAGGAAATCCGAAGGCCTGGCTCATGACAACAGAAGCGGTTTTATGCCCTACTCCGGGAAGTGCTTCCAATTCTTCATAAGTTTGGGGAACAATACCATTATGTCTTTCCAGTAAAAGTTCAGCCATTCGTTTAAGGTTTTTGGCTTTTGTGTTAGACAAACCTATCTCTTTGATCAGTTCTTTGATTTCAAACTCTTCCAGTCTGGCCATCCTTTGCGGGGTTCCTGCCACCTCAAAAAGATAAGGAGTCACCTGATTTACTTTTTTGTCGGTCGTCTGTGCAGAAAGGGCTACTGCAACCATTAAGGTATATGGATCCGTATGATCTAAGGGAATAGGTACGGTAGGGTATAATTTTTCCAATTCTTTCTGAACGAGTTCAGCTCTTTGCTTTTTTGTCATTTAACCGTTAAATTTGAACAAAATTAATTCATTATGTTGAAAGTTGGAGATAAATTACCTGAATTTGAAGGAACAAATCAGGACGGGGAAATCATATCCTCATCAAATCTGATGGGAAAGAAATTAATCATTTTCTTTTATCCTCAAGCCAGTACACCTACCTGTACCGTGGAAGCCTGTAACCTGAGCGACAATTACTCAAAGCTTACAAAAGAAGGCTTTCAATTGCTTGGAATAAGTGGAGATGGCATAAAGAAGCAGAAAAATTTTCATAGCAAATTTGCTTTTCCTTATGATCTTATTGCTGATGAAAAGCACGATGTCATTGAAAAATTTGGTGTTTGGCAGGAAAAAAAGACATTTGGAAAAACGTATATGGGAATTGTAAGAACAACGTTTATTTTTGATGAAAACGGAATCTGTTCAAGAGTAATAGAAAAGGTGACTTCAAAAACGGCGGCCGAGCAGATTTTGGAGGGATAATATAACCTTATATAAGTTCAACCCTTGATCATCTTCATTCAACCTGTTAAGATGATCAGGGCTTATTTTTTTCAAATCACATTCATGGTGATCAACACCATTGAAAGATGAATGAAATCTATTCCGTTTCGTAATACATCAGTTCTTCCTCATCATCAGGAATTGTAACATAATTTTTGAATGAAAGTCCCAGTTTTACAATAAGATTCTGGGAAGAAAAATTATCTTTGGTCGTAATGGCAGAAATTTTATGTAAGCCGAAGATATCCATCCCGATAGATTTTACCTTTTGAGCCGCTTCAAATGCATAGCCTTTCCCTTCAAATTCATCCAGAAGTGAAAATCCTATATCCACCACATCAAGACCTTCTCTTTCAAAGATCCCGACTGCTCCAATTTTTTCGCCTTTATCTTTTGTCAGAATCAGATAGTTCCCGAAACCTAATCTATCAAATTGCGGAAGAAATCTGTTTTTGATATAGTTTTCTGCATCAGAAATGGTATTGATCCCACGGTCACCGATGTATTTGATGAACTTTGGTCTGTTGTAAAGTTCAAATACAAATTCTTTATCATCCACTGATATCTTTTGGATCATCAGCCTTTCCGTTTCATAAACGTTATTTTCGTTGGGTAGATTTTTTAGGCTCATCTTTTGGTTCTTCTTTTTTCTGGATTTTTAAGAGTCTGGGATTATTGGCGCACTTTTTATTGTACAATTCAATGTAAGTTCCGTTATCTTTTATCTTGGAGACAGCTCCTGAAGACTTATTGACCGTAAGCGTAAAATGGGTTTTCTGGTAAGGACATTCCTTTGAGGTAAGCTTTCCCAGATCTAGGTAATAATTGGCAGGATCCTCATAATAGTTTCCTGCAACATCTTTAAATTCCTCATCAACCATATAGCCTTCCGTTGTCAGAACAATAGCTGCTTCTTCGGCATTGTCAATTTTTCCAACGAATTTCTTCAGACCTTCAAGATCTGTAATATAATTCATCTTTCCTCCCGTAAAATAAGCGATATAATAAAAGCTGTCTTCGCTTGGGAACAGATTGAATCCTGAAAATTGCGGAGTATAATCTTTTTTCCCGCCGGACGTTCTGATCTCCTGGTTTTTTCCATAACTGTTATAAACCAGTACCCAGGAATCTATCCTGTCGTTGGGAATGATTTGCTGTAAAATAGTCGGAATATTGGAAAAATTTTTCTTGTCCTGAGAATACCCAAAGAATCCCAGAAGAATAAATAGAAGAATCGTTGATCGGATAGCGGTTTTTATCATACTTTAAAAATCAGCAGAAAGATAACCATTATTTTACATGAATTTATCTCCTTTTTTGAAACTTTTCAGGTCAAGAACATAGTCTTTGATCAGCTGATCATTGTCTCTAGGGCAAATCAGCAATGCTTTATCCGTATCTACAATAATAAAATCTTCAAGCCCGTCAATAATCACGGCTTTATTATTATTCTTCATGCGGATAATATTTCTCTTCGAATTATAGTTAAGGAAATGCTTGAGTCTTACCGCATTTCCGTCTTTATCTTTTTCAGTATTTTCATAGACGGAAGTCCACGTCCCAAGGTCACTCCACCCCAGGTCTGAAGGAATTACGTATACATTTTTGGCTTTTTCCAGAATTCCGTTGTCAATAGAAATCTTTTGAACTTTAGGATAAATGGTTTCAATGCAGCTGTCTTCCTTTTCAGAATTATACTCGCAAGCCATAAAATGCTGCATCATTTCAGGGAGATACAGTTCAAATGCGTGATGAATACTCTTCACATTCCAGATAAATATTCCGGCGTTCCAAAGGAAATCTCCGCTTTCTAAAAAGCTTTGTGCAATCTCAAGAATAGGTTTTTCCGTAAACGTTTTTACTTTAAAATAATCTGAGCCTTTTTTTTCTACAAACTGAATATATCCGTATCCTGTATCAGGCCTTGTAGGCGTGATTCCAAGGGTAACCAGATACTCATGTTTTGCAGCAAGATCAAAAGCTAACTCTACTTTTTCCAGGAAAATATCTTCCTTTAAAATCAAATGATCGGCCGGAAGCACAATCATCGTAGCATTGGGATTAATTTCAGCAATCTTGTTGGCCATGTACAGGTTACAGGCCGCTGTATTTTTCATCAGAGGTTCTCCCACAATATTTTCTTCAGGAATTTCCGGAAGCTGCTGGTGCGAAAGCGCGACGTATTCTTTATTCGTGATCACGAATATCTGTTCCTTAGGAATGATCCGACTGATTCTGTCATAAGTCTGCTGAATCATGGTACGCCCGGTTCCTAAAATATCCTGAAACTGTTTTGGAAATTTCTGTGTACTCATTGGCCAGAACCGGCTGCCGATTCCTCCCGCCATGATGACACAGTATCTATCTGATTTTAACATTCTTGCCTACATTTTTCAACCCTTGCCAGAGGCTTGAAAGAATACTTCCTTCCCGTAGCCAGGTTCTTACAAAGATAGTTTTTTTTAATCAGACCTTCTAATAAATACTTTTCGTTCCGATACATAAAAAATTCTCCCTTTTGAAGTTCTTCAATAAAGAGCAACCTATCATCTTGTTTCTCAGTATGAAAATATCTTACAAGATCCGGACTTGCCATAAAATTGGCCTTTGGAGATTTTGAAAACCTGACGATAATCGGTTTTAGATCGTCGTCATACACTTCAAGACTTTCAAGAAGCATGTTTCTGAATGTTTCCTTCCACTCGATTCCGTGTGGTGATATTCTACGTCCATATTTTTCAAAGGCGATCAAATGAGCCAGTTCATGCGTGAGAACGAAGAAAAAAAGCGGTGGAGTCAATGTTGAATTCACCGTTATTTCATGGGATTTATCGGGAAGTTTTCTGTAATCTCCCAATTTAGAGTTCCTGCTGCGCGTCACTTTAATATGAATAAAATGATCTGCAAACCAAACCTTTAGGTATTTTAGCGTATTTTGAGGTAAATATTTTTCTAATGATTGGATAGGCATTTTACAAAGCTAATGGAATTCCTGCATAGAAGTTCAGCAATTTAAGACTAAAAAGATAATTGTATTTCGCCTGTGCAACCGATCCCTGAGCGTTGGCATAATTATTTCTGGCCACATTCACATCGTAAATCGTCGTTCTTCCGGCGGTATAACTTTTATCGGCAAACTCTAAAGCCAGCTTTGTACTCTTCTCTGTTTCAACTGCAGAAAGGAAGGTCTCATAGTTGGCGTCTACATCAAACTGTGCCTTCTGTACATTTTGTCTCACCGTCTGTTTCTGTTGTTCCAGAGTGATCTTTGCCACACTTTCGTTTATTTTAGACTGTTCTACCTGCAGCTTCGTAATTCCTTTATTAAAAATAGGAACGTTAAGTGAAATGCTAGCCTGTTGTCCAAAATTATCTTTATACTGTCCGAATAAATTTCTTTCCAATACAAGATTTCCTGCAGAATCAATTCCTGTGGTATTGGTAGTTAAAAGATTATTGTAAAAACTTCCTATTCCCACACTTCCCGTAAGCGTCGGCCAGAAAGCCGTTTTGCTCACTTCTGTCTGAGCTATGGCAGAATTAATCCTGCTTTCTGCCGCTTTTACCTGAGGCTGGTTTTCAAAAGCTGTGGTAAGAACTTCATCCACTGATTTTAATTGGGGCTGCAGCTGGTCCGGAACTTCTACATATTCCACATCAAAATCTTTATAATCAGGAAGCTGTAAAAGTTGTGCCATAGCAAAAAGACTTCTCCCGACATTAATTTCAGCAGTCTTAAGGTTTTGTTTTTCTCTCGCCAATGCCGCTTCTGCTTCCGCCAAAATAGTTTGCGCTGTAGTTCCCACCTGCGTTGTTATTTTTGCTCTGTCGTATTGCTTTTGAGCATTCTCCACGGCACTCTCCGAAATCTTTACGATTTCTCTGTTCAGCAAGGTGGTAAGATATTGTTGCGCAATCTGTAGGGAAATATCATTTTTAATCGTTTCTACATCATATTGACTGGCCTCAACATCAAACTGGGTTTTTCTGATTGTTTTCTCCAGTCTCCCGTTGTTGTACAGTAAAATATCTGCTCCCAGATTAGCACTGTTGCTGAATCGGTCGTTCCTCAAACTTCCTGTTCCGAATGAAGTTTGTCCAAAACTTACGCTGTTCGACATACTTCCGGATACTGAAGGGAGATACTGATTTTTTGCTATTTTAAGATTGGAATCCTGAATCTGTTTAGAATATTGATTTTGGATGACCTGAAGATTATGCTCCACGGCATAGTCTACACATTCTCTTAAGGACCATTTTTTCTGAGCGCTTAGTCCCAGATAACTCAATCCAAAAACGATAATCCAAACTTTTTTCATATTAATAATTTTCAATATTAGACGAGCCAAATATAAAAAAGTTACAGTTTTAATAATTAATATTTTATTTTAAAAAAACTTTTGTGAATTTTGCACCATGACAAACGGACAATATCAGGAAGCTGTAGACTGGCTTTTCGTACAGGCTCCCAACTATCAGATCGACGGCCTGAAGGCCTATAAACCTGGATTAGAAAACATTACAAAGTTGTGTGATTTTTTTGGAAATCCTCAGGAAAAAATAAAATGCATCCATATCGGTGGCACAAACGGCAAAGGATCCTCCAGCAATATGCTGGCGTCTGTGCTACAGGATGCCGGCTATAAAGTAGGTTTATATAATTCCCCGCACCTTATTGACTTCACAGAGCGGATCAAGATCAACGGAAAAAACTGTGATAAAGAGTTTGTGTATCATTTTATTCAGAAACTACAAACCCTTCCCGAAGATATCCTCCCTTCTTTTTTTGAATTTACAACCATCATGGCTTTTGAATATTTCTATCAGCAGAAGGTAGATTTTGCTATTATTGAAGTGGGACTTGGCGGAAGATTAGATTCAACGAATATTATTAAACCTTTGGTTGCAGCTATAACGAATGTACAGTTGGACCACCAGAATATTTTAGGAGATACGATTGAAGAAATTGCTTCAGAAAAAGCAGGAATTATAAAGCCTCACATTCCTATCATTTCTGGAGAGGAAACTGATCTGGTTAAGAATATCATCAGACAAAAAGCTGAGAACGAAAATGCGCCTTTTATAGATGCTACAACCATACAAACAGACCTCATCTCCGATCTTAAAGGAAACTATCAGAAAAAAAACATCCGCGTAGTTCTTGGCTTGATCGACGAGTTAAAAAAATTAAATATTCCTGTTTCTGACAAAAATATAGAGAACGGATTATTGAATGTGTACCAAAGCACGGGCTTTATCGGCCGATGGTTTGAGTTTTCCAAAGACCCGCTTACCATTTGTGATACGGGCCACAATCAGGCCGGACTGGAGTATGTATTTTCGCAATTAAATTCTATTGACAGGCATAAGCATGTCATTCTGGGATTTGTGAATGACAAAAAAATAGATGAAGTCATGGCTCTTCTTCCTGAAAATTCTGAATTTTATTTTGCAAAACCTTCCATCAACAGGGGAAGACACCCGGAAGATTATGAAAATCTACTGCAGGAAGCAAAAATTTTTTATAAAATTTTCGATTCGGTACAGGAAGCGTATCTTTCTGCAAAACAACAATGTACAAATGAAGAAATGATTTTTATTGGTGGAAGTAATTTTGTTGTGGGAGAATTTTTAGAAAAAAATTTGGAGATTTCTGAATAAGTCGTATATTTGCACCACTCTAAACGAGGAAACAAGTATAGGGGCTCTTAGCTCAGTTGGTTCAGAGCATCTGGTTTACACCCAGAGGGTCGGGGGTTCGAATCCCTCAGGGCCCACACAAAGGTAACTGAAGCCTTTCAAAAAAAATTCAGGGCTCTTAGCTCAGTTGGTTCAGAGCATCTGGTTTACACCCAGAGGGTCGGGGGTTCGAATCCCTCAGGGCCCACAAAATCTCTCAGGAAACTGGGAGATTTTTTTATTTACAGATATTCTTTACCTTTGCCCTCTGATAGCCTAAAATACGTTGTTTTTGAAAGAACTCCATCTTATAGCATTCAATTACCCCTATCCTCCCTCTTACGGAGGTATTATTGATGTTTATTATAAGATTAAAGCGTTGTCAGATCTTGGCGTACAGATCCATCTTCACTGTTTTGTAGACCATATCCCAGAGAAAATTGATCCGGAAATTAAAAACATTACGGAAAATGTTTTCTTCTACAAAAAAAAGAAAAATCCACTTCTCTATTTTTCACGAGTTCCTTTTGCTGCTGTCATAAGAAATTCCGAAGATCTTCTCAAAAAACTGGCGAGCATAAAAGCGCCTATTCTTTTTGAAGGACTGCAAACCTCCAATAGTATCAACGGACTAAAAGATAAAGGTTACAAGCTTTATCTGCGCTATCACAATAATGAAGCTGAGTATTATAAAGGCCTATCTTCTTCAGAAAAAAATATATTCAAAAAGATCATTTACAAAATCGAATCTTTTAAGTATTCTACCTATCAAAAAAGAACTTTAAAAGAATTTGAAGGTATATTCTGCCTTTCCGAGAAGGAATTTAATGAGGTAGATTCATATTCGAAAAATGCACATCTTATTCATATTTTCCATGGTAACGAATTGATAAAAAGACTGAACAAAAAAGGAGATTATTTTCTTTTCCATGGTGACCTCAGTGTGTCTGATAATAAAAAAGCATTGGGGGAAACCATAAGCTTGTTCCAGAACCTTCCCCAGCACAAACTTATCATAGCATCCGATCGTGCAGGTAAAGACCTAAAGAAGAAGATCAGCAGTATCGCCAATATAAGCCTCGTTCCTATTGAAACCACAGACAATCTTCATCGTCTTTTTGAAAATGCCCATGCTAATATTCTCCTCTCCTATCAGAATTCCGGCACGAAAGTAAAGTTATTTAATGCACTCTATAACAGCAGATTTGTCATCATCAACGAAAATATAACAGATGACAGGACTTTAATGAATTTGTGCTATCTGGGTTGTACCTCCGAAGAGATCCGCGAACAAATCATTGCTACAGCAACAAAAGACTATACTGAAAATGAGACCAGAAGTGAAGTTCTGGAAAAGAAATATTCTGACTATTCAAAAGCTGTAGAAATGGTCAAAATTATTTTCAAAGATTGACAGTCTGTACGATTTTCTGTACATTAAGCTCTTCAAGGCAAGCCCAATCGCCACGATAGCATTCTTTATCTCCAAAAACAGAGCATGGCCTGCAGGTAAGGTCTTTCACCTGGACTACATCATCTTCGCTCTGGCCGAAGCCTAAAAATCCAGCGTAAGGATGCGTAGCTCCCCAAATAGAAACACATCTTGTTCCCATAAGACTGGCAAGATGCATATTGGCAGAATCCATAGAGATCATCAATTCCAGTTCTGAGATCTTGGTAAGCTCTTCTGAAAGGGTTAATTTTCCGGAGAGACTCTTGGTGTTGGGAATCTCACTTTCCCACTTCTCAAGGGTTTCGGTTTCTTTTTTTCCACCTCCAAAGAAATAGATGGGATGTTTTTGCGCTAAAATTTTAGCCAGTTCATACGTTTTTTCCAGCGGAAGCATTTTTCCTTTATGCTGTGCGAAAGGGGCTAATCCTATTCCGGATTTCGGTACCTGCAAAGGCCTCAGCTTATGAGAAAGCTCTACTTTAAACCCCATGGCACGGAAAACATCCGCATAACGCTCAACCGTCTTTTTCAACTGTACTTTATTCAGGTTCCAGACATCAGTCAGTTCTTCCTTTTCTTCTTTTCCTTTATTTATTTTAAAAACTTTAAGTCCTTTTCTCCTGTTGATCTTATCCAGGATCTTTGTTCGGATCACATCATGAAGATTGGCAACAAAATCAGGGTTAAATTCATTGATCAATTCATTGGCGAGCCTCCTCAGGCCAAATAGACCTTTATATTCATCAAGATTGACTCCTTTAAAAGTAACATTTGGAATATCAGCAAATAAGCTTTCAAAATTTTTCCTGGAAACCATGATAATTTCCACATCAGGATTCTGCTCCAGAAACTCCCTGAAGACAGGTGCGGTCATCGCAACATCACCAAAAGCGGAAAAACGATATGCTAGAATTCTGGTCACGGCTAAGATTTTAGCTGGTAGGCAACTGCGTAAAACTTAATCTGTTTGGTCATCGCCATTAATCCATTGGCTCTGGACGGCGAAAGAAATTCCTGAAGTCCGATTTCTGAAATAAACTCAAAATCAGAATCTAAAATTTCCTGCATAGAATGCCCACTGTAAATGCTTACTAACAGAGAAACGATTCCCTTAGGAAGAATTCCGTCTGAATCGGCATCAAAAAAAAGCTTTCCATCTTTAAATTCAGCATCAATCCAAACCTTACTCTGACAGCCTTTGATGAGATTGTCATCGGTCTTTCTGTCTTCGGGGAGACCTTTCAATTCTTTACCAAGATCAATAATATATTCATACTTTTGTTCCCAGTCATCAAGAAATGCAAATTCTTCGATTATTTCCTGCTGTTTTTCTTTAATGGTCATGTTTTAACAATTATCTTCTGCAAAGATAACCATTTTTATAAAGATTAATATTCTGATGCTTTTTCAAATACTTCCAGAAGTTTCACTTCTTCATTTTCCCAGCAAAGTGCTTTCGACGCTTTTTGAAGTTCTACCTGATAGTTTTTCCTTCCCTTATTCAGAATTTTATGAACCGAAATGGCTATATTTTCTGGTTGATGGTCTTGGATTATTTCTCCTACATCAAATTGCTTTTTGATATTTTGCATCTCCGGCAGATCTGCCAATAGTACAGGAACGCGTGATTGAATATAATCCAAAACTTTATTAGGCAGAGAATACAGGTAGCTTTCTCCTCCGTTTTCCTCTATGCTCATACCCACATCTGCCACTGCCGTAATCTTCCTTAAATCTTCAGGCTTCAGTTGGCCCAAAAACTTAACTTTATGCTGAAGATTTTCTTTCAATACAAGATTTTCATATTCTTTTTTTCTTGGTCCGTCTCCCGCTATCTTTAAAACCACTCCATCGAGATGATGCATTGCCATGATAGCCTTATCGATACCGCGAAAAGGATTAATGGATCCCTGATATAAAAATATTTTAGGGTTGTTTTCAGGAATTTCACAGATAAAATCTAAACTTCTCGGTGCATTCTGAACCAAAACAGCACTCACTCCATATTTTTTGTGGAACCATTTTGCATAACTTTCACTAGCAGTAATCATCCATTTAAGCCTGGGAACGATTTCTTTTTCTAAATACCTCCACAATTTTTGTGACATTTTGCCCTGAATAGCAGGCATTTCTGAAAAAATCTCATGGCTGTCAAAAACAAGCGGAATATTGAGTTTTTTAGAAATAAGATAATTGGGAAGCAAAGCATCAAGGTCATTGGCATGAAGAATGGTATTATGATCGGCTTTTTTCTTTAATTGATGGTACAGTTTCCAGTTAAACTCAAAATAAGCTGTTTTCAAACTTTTAGAAGTTAAATGTATCCTGGAAAAAGGATAAGGACGCTCCATTTGTTCTGCCCCTTTCCAGTCATTCCCGATCAATTCTATCTCATATCCATTTTCGTAAAGGGTCCGGCATACCTTCTCTATACGCTGGTCTGTATACAGATTACTGAAAGCCGAAGTAATGATCTTTTTATTCATTACTTTTTCTTTCCGGCCATCAAATAATACACCTGAATAAAGCAGATCAGTCCATTCGGAATGATAACAGGCCAAAGCATTCCATTGAAGATACCATAAATGACAAAGCAGATACACCCTATCATATTGACTATTCTAATTTTTCTTACATCTTTCAGTATAAAACTAAGTACTATAAAAATTGATGCAGAATATCCAATATAAGTCGTAATTTCGGGATTCATGGGGAAATTTTAAAGGATAACAAACTTAATCATTTTCAATAAGATAATAAAATTTTTTCTGCCATAAAGTCATTAATTGATTTTTGGTAAAATATTTGTAATTTAGATAATGAATAATTGGCACCGCCGCCATTATTCTAATGAGATATATTATGGATTATAAGTTTTCACAAGGTTTGAGCCAAGTGTTCAAACAAAGCAAGAGCGAAGCTAAAAGGCTGAAAAGTGAATTTCTTAATACAGAACACCTACTTTTAGGTATTATAAAAACGGAAAACTCTGCAAAAGAAATCCTTCAAAGCCTTAATGCGGATTTAACACAAATCAGAAGAAAAATTGAAACTTTAAATACAGCAAGTCTTAATCCTATTTCTGAAGAGGTTACCAATATTTCTTTCACCAAGATGGCAGATCATGCGATCAAACGTGCAGAGCTCGAATGCAGACAATATAAAAGCAATGAAATTAATACCGTTCACCTGCTTTTAGGCATTCTTTATAAATATGAGGATCCTACTTCAAATGTTTTAGGCGCTTACGATATTGATTATGAAGGAGTTTCAAAAGAATACCAGACCATGCTTAAAAATTCCGGTCAGGCACCCCAAATGAGTGCTTATGACGATGATGATGACAGAGAGGAATTTGAGCAGATGAGAAAGCCTACAGGAAATTTAGGCTCTGCAAAAAGTAAAACTCCTACATTGGATAACTTTGGCAGAGACTTAACTTCTTTGGCCAGAGACGGAAAATTGGACCCTGTTATTGGTCGTGAAAAAGAAATTGAGCGAGTTTCTCAGATCTTATCACGAAGAAAGAAAAACAATCCCCTTCTTATCGGTGAACCCGGAGTTGGTAAATCTGCTATTGCAGAAGGACTGGCTTTAAGAATTCAGCAGAAGAAGGTTTCAAGAGTTCTTTACGGAAAGCGTGTCATTACTTTGGATCTTGCGAGTTTAGTAGCAGGAACAAAATACCGTGGTCAGTTTGAAGAAAGAATGAAAGCAATCATGACTGAGCTGGAAAAGAACAGAGACGTCATCTTATTCATCGATGAGCTTCACACTATTGTAGGTGCCGGAAGTTCTACAGGAAGTCTGGATGCATCGAATATGTTCAAACCTGCCCTGGCAAGAGGTGAAATTCAATGCATCGGGGCAACAACCCTGGATGAATACCGTCAGTATATTGAGAAAGATGGTGCTTTGGAAAGAAGATTCCAGAAAGTAATGGTAGAACCTACCAATATTGAGGAAACCATTCAGATTCTGAATCAGATTAAAGATAAATATGAAGAGCATCATAATGTAGTGTATACGCCTGAAGCGATTCTGGCTTGTGTCAACCTGACATCAAGATATATTACAGACCGTTTCTTACCGGACAAAGCTATTGATGCCATGGATGAAGCGGGATCCCGTGTTTACATCAAAAACATGAAGGTTCCTACCGAGATCATTGATTTTGAGAAAAAAATTGAGGAGATCAAAGAAATGAAGCAGAAAGCTGTCAAAGCTCAGGATTATCTTGAGGCAAGAAAGCTTAAAGATGAAGAGGAACGTCTTCAGATGGAACTCAATTCTGCTCAGGATAAATGGGACAAAGATGTAAAAGAGAAAAAAGAAACCGTAACGGAGGAAAATGTTGCGGAAGTGGTTTCTATGATGAGTGGTGTTCCGGTAACGAAAGTGGGTAAGAATGAGCTTGATAAGTTAGCTCAGATGGATGAAAAACTAAACGGAAAAGTGATCGGTCAGGAAGATGCTGTGAAAAAGGTTGTGAAAGCAATTCAGAGAAACAGAGCGGGACTTAAAGATCCAAACCGTCCGATTGGTACCTTTATTTTCCTTGGTACAACCGGAGTTGGTAAAACTGAGCTGGCTAAAGTAATGGCAAGAGAGCTTTTCGAATCTGATGAATCTCTGATCCGGATTGACATGAGTGAATATATGGAGAAATTTGCCGTTTCAAGATTGGTGGGCGCGCCTCCGGGATACGTAGGATACGAGGAAGGTGGACAGTTAACTGAAGCGGTAAGAAGAAAGCCTTATGCTGTGGTTCTTTTGGATGAGATTGAAAAAGCTCACCCAGATGTATTCAATATTCTGTTGCAGATCCTGGATGAAGGTCACGTTACGGATAGTTTAGGTAGAAAAATCGACTTTAGAAATACGATTATCATCCTAACATCCAACATTGGAACAAGAGATCTTAAAGATTTCGGAGACGGTGTAGGATTCGGAACTTCGGCTAAAAAGACAGGGACTGATACAAGAGCAAGAAGTACCATTGAAAATGCCCTTAAAAAAGCATTTGCACCGGAATTCTTAAACAGAATTGATGATATTGTGATCTTCAACTCTCTGGTACAGGATGATATCAAGAAAATTATCGATATCGAACTGAACAAGCTTTACGGCAGATTGGAAAAGTTAGGATACAAAGTTGAATTAACTGAAGATGCCAAAGACTTTATTTCTGAAAAAGGATGGGATAAGGACTTTGGAGCAAGACCATTAAAACGGGCAATCCAGAAATATATTGAGGACTTATTGGCAGAAATGCTGGTCAACAAACAATTAAATGAAGGAGAAACCGTGGTTCTTGAAGTGAATGAAGCTAAAGACGGCTTGACCGGAAAAACGTCAAAGCCTAAAAAAACAGCTGAAAAGTCTTCTTAGATTAAAACAAATAATATAACAATAGTGAAAAGCACCGGAATTTTTCCGGTGCTTTTTTGCTTTTAAGTGTTAATTCAATTTTTTATCAGCAGATGGACAAAAATAAAACAGACTGAATCCCGTTTCATTCTATATAAATCTGCTATTTCATTTTCACAGATTTTTTTATCGGGAGCTTAAGAAGCTATAATCCTACCACAAAACCTATGTTCGGAACCAGCCCACTCGAGAATACACTTGAATTTTCTTTCCAAAGTACATTATACATCAAACCCAGCTGCATAAAGGAGTTCCCTCCTATTCTTTGCATATATCCGCCACCAAGATATAAAGCGGTTTCCTGCTCGTTCACTTTATAATTGTAAAACTTGTCTTTATAATTGATAAAATACTGCTGAAGATTGGCTCCTACATAAAATGATCTGGCAAAATAATAATTGGCGAATGGCCCTACACCCAACATCGTAGATTTATAATAATTAGAAGTCTGCCAGGAAACGCTGCCTACAACACCTGCCTCTAGATCATCAGTAAGTCTGTATCCCACTCTTGGTGAAGCCTGCAGATAGAATGCGCTGTTGCTTCCGAAACCCAATCCAATTCCTCCACCAAATGTCCAGCGGTTAACTTCTGATGTTGGTGTTCCTACTGAAACCTGGGAAAATAAAGATAGGGAACACAAAATAGATAAGGTAAGAAATGTTTTTTTCATAGGGTATGATTTGGTCTTACAAATTACTAAAATTTAGGTAATCAGTTTTTCTTTTTATTTTTCATTTTAAATAAGTACCATCCATTTCCTATTTCCCGGATAAAAAGCATCCCGCCAGGATCCATGACCGGGATTTCATTCTTCTTATCAGTATAAAGATATCCTACCGCATTATTTTCCATATTACAGATCACAAATGCCAGTGTATTTCTTGTAAAAGGAAGGTATTCGTTAATATCAGAAATGGTCAGTTGATAATACGTGTTCATAAACTTCTGACTCTTTTGTAGATCAGTATCATCTTTATTTAAATTTCTAAATTTTATAAATTCTTCTTTTAAAGCATTGAATTGCGGTTTCAACTTGACAAAGTGGTCTATCAGTTCATCGTCAGACCGGTTTCCAAGGTCATCTATGCTTTTTATATAACTAAATTGTTTTCCGAAGGTAAAAAGTTTCTGCTCATCTTTACTTTTCAATACATCTTCCACCTGTTCTTCGGTAAGATCTCTTGCAAAAGCTACATAAGCAAATGTGATGTTTGGAAGTTTTTGCGCATCAAAGATTTTCCAGTCATTTTTAACTTTCCTGAAATACAGGTAGAAATCATATTGCGTCCCGTTTTTATCTGTTGCTGTAACATCTATAACCTTGTAGTTTTCACCGGCATTAAATTCTCTGTAGCCTAATCCGTAATCCGTATTTTTATCTCTTTCATACTGCAATTCAATATCCCTGTTATCAAAAAGATACTTCTGGTATTTTTCCTTCTGGTCCCGATTGGACAATATCAACTTTGAGATTTCTATAGGCGTATTTTGAGCAGAAAACCAGCCGGAAATCAGACTTAAGATGATAATGAGTATGTTTTTCATGGAAAATTTGATCAACTATCGTTTTTATCGATGGTTAAAATTATGGTTTTTTTACGAATTTTTTTAATCGTATTTTTGCCGGGTCAAACTAAGAACTCCCGTTAAGAGTTTCGTAAAATTGAAATAAAATGAAAGTAGTAGTAGGATTATCTGGAGGTGTAGATTCCAGTGTTACAGCGTATTTGTTACAACAACAAGGCCATGAAGTGGTCGCTTTGTTTATGAGAAACTGGAATGATGCTTCGGTAACGCTGGAGGATGAATGCCCGTGGATTGAAGACAGTAATGATGCCCTGATGGTAGCCCAGAAGCTGGGAATTCCTTTTCAGGTGATTGATATGAGCGAACTTTACAAAGAGCGCATCGTAGATTATATGTTTGATGAATATCAGAAAGGAAGAACTCCGAATCCTGATGTTTTGTGCAACAGAGAAGTAAAATTTGACGTTTTCATGAAAACTGCCATGTCTTTGGGCGCTGATAAAGTAGCTACAGGACATTATGCACAGGTTAATTCCACTTTTGATGAAAACGGAAAGGAAATTTTTCATCTTTTAGCTGGAAAAGATAATAATAAAGACCAGTCGTATTTTCTATGTCAGCTGAGCCAGGATCAGTTGTCGAAAGCTTTGTTTCCTATCGGAGAGCTTACAAAACCTCAGGTACGGGAAATCGCTAAAGAGATAGGACTTGTTACTGCAGATAAAAAAGATTCTCAGGGATTATGTTTTATTGGAAAGGTAAGTCTGCCTCAGTTTTTACAGCAGCAGTTGGTTCCCAAAGAAGGAGAAATTGTAGAAATATTCAAAGACTCCCCTTTATTTTCAGTGGAAAAACCTGAGTTTTCTTCAAAGGAGGAAGAACTTGAGTTTTTAACCCGGAAAATCGATTATAAAAAAACGGACGGTAAAGTTATCGGAAAGCATCAGGGTGCCCAATTTTTCACGATCGGACAAAGTAAGGGACTTGGTATAGGCGGACATAAGGAAAGCTGTTTTATCATCTCCAGAGACATGGAAAACAACATTATATTTGTAGGTGAAGGTCACAGTTCTCCAGGTCTGCACAAAAAAGCATTAAAAATTGACAATTCAGAATTGCATTGGGTTCGTGAAGATTTGAAGCTGGACAATGGTGGTTCTATGGAAGTCATGGCAAGATTCAGATACAGACAGGCTCTTCAAAAAGCGGTTCTTTATCATTTTGAAAATGCATCTTATATTGAATTTGAAGAACCTCAGTCAGCCATAGCAGAAGGTCAGTTTGCAGCCTGGTATCTTGATGATGAATTGATTGGAAGCGGCGTTATTGCATAATCAAAGGTTTTTGAAAATTTTATGTAACGAATTTTGAGTTGTTAGATTGACTCTGTCATAACAATAAAAGACACTCCTATGAAAACGACTTCAAAAAACGACTCTGCATTGATCAATCTCTTTTTAATGCCGCTTGTCACTGCCGTTTTTGGCTATAATTTTTACCCGGTGATGATACATCCGTAAAAATCAAATATTGCAGAAGCCCTTATTCTTGTAGTGATCATTTCTTTGATGGTCCGCAAATAGGGATCCAAGCCTTTAAAAGAAGAATACAAATAATAAATCAATCTCATTGATCTCTATAAATCCCGAAGCATTCATGTTTCGGGTTTCTTTTTTATTAATGAGTATTTTTAGGTTTGATCTTATGCTTGAAATCAGTTGACATAAACATCATAAATACAATAATTTCCGCAACAAGAATACTGATTAAAACTCCCACTGGCCGGTCTATACTTAGTCCTCTGATTAATTTCACGACACCCAGAATGAAAATAAACAACATGAAGTACAGAGAAACAGTTGAACGATTTTCTCTGAAGAGTTTTAAACAGAAAGCAGAGATGTAGAATCCTAAGAGCATTATTACATAAAACTTCAGGAATTCCGGGCCTCTTACCATAATAGGATTGAGCGTATGGCAGAATATTTCCAGCCCTGTAAAGCTCACCACGATGGGTACAGAATGAATGATCATCTTTTTCATAGCGCTTCATTTTTTAACCTCCACATCCTCCACCGCAACCTCCACAACCGCCGCTGCATCCACTACTGCATCCACTTCCTCCTCCATCTCCGCTGCAACCGGAACTTCCTCCATCACTGCTTCCTCTGATACTGCCGTCATCTTTCTTTTTACTGGTATTATTTTCGATGTCGACCTGAAATGCGCCCACAACATGAAAGAAAATGAAAAAGCCTATGAAGGGTAATGCAAATAATGTTAATGATCCCAGAACTTCTCCCAGGCAAGACGACAACATGAAAGGCGCGATCAATAACGGGATGATCCTCAGTCTTTTCAGCCAAATTGTCAGAATTCCTTTTTTTTCTTTTTCATACCAGATCTCTTTGGGAGCTTCCTGCTGAAAAACGTCACGATAATTTTTCAAAGTATCTGAAAACCATTTCTGATGTTTGTTTTTTTCTTTAAAACCACCTTTTGAAGGATGGTGATGAAGGGATCTTTTAAGGACTTTGGGACAGAATTCTTCCCAGTAGTTCTGGGTGTAAATCAGGTGCATATGCCATACTTTATCGACGGTTTCGCTTGGAGACGCTCCATTGGGAAGGATGCAGCAGAGGTACACAAATTTTTTATACTCCTGAATGGCTTTCTGGGCAAAATCTAATGTCCAGCGTTCTTCTTTAGCCAGTTTTTTTGAAAAAGGAAAATCAGCATCCGAAGCATCCAGTGAAAAGCTTTGAATCCTGTTCCAAAGGGTTTCGTCTTTTAATAAGATCGTTGTTTCCATTGTGTTAACTTTTATTTTTCTACTCAAATATCATTTGATTTCAAAATATAAAAGTCTTTCATTCATCTTATTTGGATGCATAAAAATCTTATATTGGTCTTATAAAATAAAAGAATGAAAAAGGAAGATATTCAGCATCTGGAGAAACTGATGAACTTTTTAAGTCAGCATTTTTTAAAGAAAAATCATTGGGAAGGGGTGACCAAGACGGAATGGTCCTACATCAGCGCAGAACTCAACGATTTGATTATTAATGATCATTCTGACAAAGACATCAAAAAAGAACCGGATCTCCTGGGATCAAACTATCTCTATGAACATCTGATCATCAATAAATTAAAGAAATACAAACAGCATGAAAATGCAGTTTTAAGCAGGCCAAATCTCGCTAAATTAAGCCAGATCGTAAAAGTTTTAGGGTATTCCCATTACATTGATTTCATTAATTCCAACACAGACGCATTCAATTTCAATGATCTGAGGATCGATATGAATAATGTGAATCAGAATACAGCCCTTTTAGACCGCCTGACGGGCTGCTGGTATTCCTACAACAGAAACCTTCCGGAGAACCCTTTAATGGCAAAGGAAGAGCGTATATGGAGGTCTGCAATGGAAATCTATAAGTCTGAAACTACCGGTGAGTATTTCATCGAAAGAAGTGGCGGAGATCACCATAAATATTTCGGAAAAGTAACGGCGTACTCAGATTATGTGTTCATCATCATGAACAGCAATACGTTTATTCGCCAGCGACATTTTATCTCAAGGATAAAAGATATCAAGGAAAAACTCAAAAATCCAGAATATAAGCTCCATGAAGTTCATTTTATAAGTACATGTATTAGTTTTAATCAGGAGCCGATAGCCCTGTTTGAAATATTTCAGAAAGCAGACCGAAAAACTTTTATTTCTGACTCGATCAGCTTCCCGATTGACAGTGATGAAATCCCACCTTCTATTATAAAACAACTTGAGGACACTGAGTCTAACAGAATAGATTACAGATAGGTAATTTTGATGTTTTGGAAAGTGATGAGTTCTTTGGTGCAGGATTTGGAATGACTTCCTATCACATTTCACCAGTGTCGTAAAATTGCCCAGTGACGCTCCTCAACCTCAACCTAAAATCGGACATTTACATAAAAACTCACCATTTAATTGCAAAGCAAAATTCACCATTGACGTTCATCAATCTAAGCCTTAACTTAAATGTCTGAAATCTGATGTCTTGTGTATGATATCTATAATCTTACTCTACCCCACCAGCCATTCCTTAAAATCCTTAACCCTATCTCTGCTCACGGTTATTTCTTCCTGTGGCTGAAATTCCATCTCGACTTTATAATAAGGAGAAGTATGGATGTTTTTTATGTAGTCCGAATTGATAATAAACTGTCTGTTGACCCGGAAAAACTTCTTTTCTTCGAGAATGTCTTCCAGTTCATCGAGTGTGAAATCTGACGGATAAACTCTCTCGTCCGTCTGGAGATACACAATTTTGTTTTCACTGAAAAAACAGCTTATTTCCTGCGTCTGAACAATCTTCAGGTTATACCCGATCTTTACCAGAACCCTTGAAAGGGTAGATTTCTCTTTTCTGATGAGCTGTTTAATATCTTCAGAACCGGCTGTATTATTGGATGGAATGAAGGATTTAAACTTCTCCACGGCCCCTGAAAGATCTTCTTCCAGAATAGGCTTCAGAAGGTAATCGATGCTGTTTAATTTAAATGCTTTCAGCGTATACTGATCAAAAGCTGTTGTATAAATGATAAACCCTTTTGTAGGTACTTTTTCGAAAATATCGAAAGAAAGGCCATCTCCCAGAACGATGTCAGAAAAAATCAGTTGCGGGTGCTCATTTTCAGAGAACCAAGCGACCCCTTCTTCTACTGATTCAATTTTGCCAACCACTTCTATTTCAGGAAAATTACTCAGCATTCTTTCTAATTTTCTTGAAGCCGGTTTTTCGTCTTCGATAATGACAGTTTTGATCATTGAGTGACAGTTTTTAGTTTAATTCGGGAATAAAAGTAGATAAAAAATAAACAGCTTAAAAATCAATGTTCTTTTTGCCCTTTCTCATCTCTTTTTCCATAACCGTTCTTTCCCATTCCGCGTCCAGCAGAAATAGCTTTACCGCCTTTACCGTTAGAAAAATTCCCCAAATGACCAGAATAAAAGATCCATCAAATAAAGAGAAATTAAGTGATCCGTTTTCAAAAAGGTCATCAAAAAAGATAATTCCGGCCACTATTCCAAACCAAAGAAGACTTTTGTAAAATTTTTTCAGTTGGGTGACTCTTTCGTAGGCGCTGTTGTAATCCATGATCGTTATTTTTTTATCCGTTAATTATAATGTTTTTGTCTTTCCCTGATCCTGTCCCATCAATTCCTTGATCTTTTTTTCTTCCCACGTTTTCCCGATGCCAAATACATTCACCGCGTGCGCTACAATTCCTATTCCCCACCCCAGCATTGGCCAGTAAAACCATAAATGACCGGGAGATGTTAATAAATTCAATGCAACTAAGAAAGGAATAACAAGACAGTATGAAGTAAGATTACCATAGAATCCTTTCAGCTCTTTTACTCTTCTGACTGCTTTTTTGTAAGCCTGCGTTTCTTTTGTGTATCCTATTGTTTCCATAATTTTAATTTTAAAAAAGGTTAGTTTATCTTTTTGTTGAATCAAAGGTAGATCAGAAACGGGGCATCATTCAACTTTATATGACCGAGTGGTAGAATATGCTTTCTGAATGGTAAAAAGTTGGATTCAGCAGTTATTGGCATAAAGAAAGACGTATTTTTTCTTTTATAAATTGTATCGAGCATAAAATCCTTGAGTCTTTAACGTTTAGCCAACATACACCACATTAATTTTAATCTCCCACAGATTTTGCGGATTACGCAGATCATTGCGTTGGAATGATTGATTTTGAAAATGGGATTAGTAAATGAAAGGAATGAGTTTTTTCGTCTTTTTTCTATATTCTAAGTACTCATCTCCAAACTTTTCAACCAGAGCCTCTTCTTCCACTTTGATCCGGTATAGGAAAGCAAAAAATGGTGGCAGGAATGCAAGAAACAGGGAAAACCAGTTATTAAGATACAGACCCAATCCTAAAGAAGTCAGCAGTGAAAAGGCATAGGATGGATGTCTCAGATATTTGTAAAAACCTTCCTTTTTGATCTGATGATCGTTTTTTATCGTTACGTCAACCGTAAAATACTTACCTAAAGACCTGATAATAATCCATCTGAGGACAATTCCGATGAGAATGAATGCTTCGCCAATATAGAAGATCCAGACCTCTTCAGCTATTGGAAATCTCGTCATATAAGATGTTGATACAGAAGCCGCAATAGAAAAAGGAATCGCCAGCCATAAAATACTCAGGGTAGATTTATCTTTGTCCTTCTTATCTTCTTTACCGGATTTTAGCATGTTCTTATACAGGATTTCGGTAAAAAACCAAACAACCATTGAAATGTAAAACAGGATTTGTAATGAATGCATACTTTTTATTTTAAGATTAAAACATCAATCGGTTTCTGAACCTCATCATTCCACAACCATTTACTTTTTATTTTTTTCCATCAGTTTCCTGATTTTCTTTTCTTCCCAGTTTCTTACAAAGCCAATATTGGGTAAATAAACCGCTATCGCATGAGCGGCCAGACCTATTCCCCAGAATGTAGCTGTAAAGAAATTTTTGAACTGAAAATAGCTTTCTCCTGGTTCCAAATGCCTGATATTATAAACCACAATCATTGCATTCACGGCAATGTAGGCAAATAAGTGTCCGTAAAACCCTCTCAACCGCTCTACCTGCCTTCTGGCCTGCTCGTAACGGATATTATTTTCATCAGAAATTTCCATTATCTCTATTTTTTTGTTTATTCATTATTTCCCTGATCTTCTTTTCCTTCCAGGATTCTCCAACCCCAAAAACCTGAAATGCATGAGAAATCACCCCAATTCCCCATCCCAGCATCGGAAAATAAAACCAAAGATTTTTAGGAGAGGTAATCAGGTTTAAAATGATCAAAAAGGGAATGATCGTACAGTAGGAAATCAGATTTCCATAAAAGCTTTTCAACTCCTTTACCCTTTTTTTAGCTTTTTCGTAGGATTCGTCGTCATCTTCAGTTTTTACGCTGATTGTATTGGGTTTACT
This sequence comes from Chryseobacterium carnipullorum, assembly GCF_003815695.1. Classification (NCBI taxonomy): domain Bacteria; kingdom Pseudomonadati; phylum Bacteroidota; class Flavobacteriia; order Flavobacteriales; family Weeksellaceae; genus Chryseobacterium; species Chryseobacterium carnipullorum. Next base: position 1,369,813 of record NZ_CP033920.1, read on the forward strand.
GGATAGAATCGGAACTTTTACTTTAAAATAATCAGCCGATTTTTCAATGAAAACATTCTTTTTGGTAAGAAGGGCATAACGCTGAACAATATTAGCCAGTCCAATTCCGGCACTTTCCTTCATCTGCTCTCTTGCCTGGAGGTTATTTTCAATACAAAGCGTATCGTTATCTGAAAATATTTTGATGATTAAAGGTTTTGAAGAGGTAGCAAAATTATGTTTGATACAGTTTTCCAGCAACAGCTGAAGTGATAACGGCACTACATACCTTTTGTATTCTTCTTTTTTTACATCAAAAATAAAATCTACACTGTCCTCAAATCTGGTTTTCAAGAGGTCACAATAGGTTTTCGCAAATTCGATTTCGTCTTCCACCGTTACCAGCTCTTTATCTTTCTGTTCAAGTACATACCGGTAAATCTTTGACATAGAGGCCGTAAACTTCTGCGCCTGATTTGGATTTTCATCAATAAGAGAACTTAAAACATTCAAAGAATTAAAGAGAAAATGAGGGTCCAGCTGATTTTTCAGACTTTCAAACTGTGCATTGGCCGACTTTGCGATCAGCTTCTGTTCCACCACTTCTTTTCTGGAAGTCTTCTTGAGCTCTTCCATGAATCCTTTTGCATGAAGAAACGCCGAAATCAGAAGAGCAATATTGATCATGAACCAGTTGGTCGTAGCATATTCTTTAGAAAAAAAGGCCTCCGCTGTAGCCACTTGCTGAATCTCAACAAAATTGATATAGTTGCATACATAAACCAGAATAAAATTACCTGCAATGATAGAAACCACACTTAAGGCAGTTCTTATTCCTGTTGTTTCAGACCAGGGAAACTTTTTATTAAGAAAATCATTAATAAAACCATTTCCGCATCCCAGAACAAAAGAATACATGGTAGAGATCGAAAGCGAAATCAAAAAATTGTGGAAATTCTTCTCTTTTGTAAAAAATAAGAAGAAAAATAACGCTGTTCCCAACGATACCCAAAGTAAGATTATAAGTCCTTTACGTTTCATTATTCATTTTCTTGGTTCAAAATTAGTCTTTAATAAAGGTATCAAAAATTATTATTTACTGAAGGGCATCTTTTTCTTTCTGAATGGAATAAAAAAGCCTTCCGTGTTAGGAAGGCCTGAATTCTATTGTTATTTTTCCTGCATACTCAGGAAATATTCCGCTTCTGCTTTACCCCAGTTAGGATCTAAAGATGTTTTTGGCTTATAGGCGTTAAATTTTGCCAGTGCTTCTTTAAACATTTCCATTCCTTTTGTCTTGCTGCCGCCGTACTGTTCAGGTGTGAAATAAATGTCTTCTGCTTTGATAAGAGCGATTCTTGGGTTCGCCGGATCCAATTTCTCTGCAATACCAAGTTCTTCCGTAGCTTTAGCACCATCGGTCATGTAACGCTGAGGAGGGTTTACCATCATTCTTAGAGAAGCTGCCATTTTTCTCAACAAATGGATCTCTGCATTATCCGCTCCGGCAAGGTTTTGAGCACTTGCCAAATATTTATCTGCCTGTTCAGCGGTTTCATCCAGCGCCTGCATATTTCCGCTTCTCATCATCAGTCTTCCTTTTTGAATTTGTGAAAATGCAGCATAATAGGGAGGAAGCCATTTTGAACTTTCTTTGCTTCCAATTCTTTGAAAATCGTTCGCTAATGTCTGAAACTCTTCAGGCGTTTTACATGTTTCTGTTTTGGCGATTTTTTCAGCCATTATTTTTTCGTAATCTGTCTGTGCAAAAGCTGTTAAACTCATAAAAGCTAAAGCAAAGCTTAATAGGTATTTTTTCATTGTATCAATTTTTTAAAGTTAGTTCATTGTAAATCCGAAGTTATGTATTTTGTAATGATTGTGACATTCGTTGTTTCTATTTATAAATTATTATTGATGGCATCCTGGGTTCTGTCTACTCCAAAGCTAATGAAGGCTCCCACAAATACAAAGGTATTGACTGGTGGAACTACGGATGAGCTTCTCGTTCCGTCGAGAGAAAAATTATAGCCGTAAATATTTTTTGATCCTAAAACATTGGAAACACTTAATACAAGAACAGTAAACGCTTTCGCATCTTTCTTTCCCAGGTTTGGAAGATAATCAAAGCTGATATTAAGGGCATTGTAGTCTTTTAATTTCCCTTCATTTCTGATGTAATTGACCACATTGCTGTTTTCCGTTTTCGTTGCAATGTCATAGTAAGGGCGTCCTTTAGAATAGGTATAAGATAAATTGACCCCTAATTTCCATTCCGGAATAAATCTTTTGGCAACAGCAGAAAGAGTATGGGCAGAAGCGAAATTTGGCCTTAAGCTTACCGGATAATTGGTAAAGTCTCTTTTTGAATCAAGGAAGGAATAACTGATCCAGTAATCAATGTTTTCAAGCGTCTTTTTATCTCTCCAGAAAAGTTCCAGTCCTTTGGCGTATCCGTAACCATTATTGTTCAAAGCAGTTTGTACCTGCTGATTCTGTTCCTTATTCGGCGTGATATTATAGGTCTTGATCAGCTGGTCGTATTTTTTATAAAAAGCTTCAAAACGAAGGTTTCTTCCTTCTGATGATCTTTGAACCTGGAAAATATAGTGTTGTGACTTCTGAAAGTCAAGATCTGCCGGTCCGTTGATGTATTTACTTTCAGGATTCTGATAAAACAATCCGTAGGCGAAGGAAGTCGTCCAGTCTTTTGCAAGGCGGTAAGCCAGCGCGAAACGTGGAGCAATATTACTTTTTTCCAGAAAAGAAGAATGCTCTGCCCTTAGTCCTATTTTTGCAGACAATGCATTGCTGAATCCAAGATCTGTCTCTACAAAAGCAGCGGATATCAGATCTTTATAATCTTTCTGTACTTGTCCAAAGTTCAGTTTTTCATCTGTATTATTCATTTCAAATCCTGCTCTTAACGCACTGATTTTATTCATTTTCCTTTCAAGAACAGCTTTAAAATTAATATAATTTCCATCTGTTAATAGTTTCGTTGCTTCTGACTCGATGTCATTCTTTTCTGTAGAAAAGTTAAGGTCCGATCTGTTGTAAGAATAAGAAGTTCCTGCATTCAGAAGATACTTCCCGAATTTCTGTTTAAAAGAGAGGTTGTGGTACGTATTCTTTCCTTTCAGCCTTATAAGAGCAAAATCATATCCCGGTTCTAATCCTTCTGTTCGCACTCCCATTTTGTTGGAGTCATACATTCCATAGTATTTGAAAAATCCCCCGGATTTGGTTTTGATTCTGAAATTAAAATCACCGTTTAAGCCTTGTGGAGCATTGATAAAGTCTGTATTAAAATTAAAAACCTTCTGCATAACACTTAGCAGTGAATAGCCTAAACTCGCTCCGAAAGAATGGGTTTTATCATCACTGAGTTTCTGAAATCCTGCATTCAGAAAAATAGGAGAAATTCCCAGATCATAAGAACTCTGGTCAGGAAGATCTACACTTTCCAGCATCAGCGCGCCTGAAAGCGCCTGACCGTATAATGCAGAATATCCGCCACTTGAAAAAACATTCCCTTTGAAAAGAGAGGTATTGAAACGGTCTCTTCCTGCAATTCCCGGAACGGAGTTGGAAAAATAATTGTTGATCAGGCTTCCATCCATAAAGATCTTGGACTCTGTTCCTGTTCCTCCTCTGATGAAAAGCCCTTCTGTTTCGCCCACTTTCTGAACGCCCGGAAGGTAATTTAAAGCCGAAGAAATCTGGCCATCAGCTCCTGCCGTCGTGTAGATATCAATTGGAGTAAGCAATGCGGTGGCTCTCTTCTTGTCACTGGCTTCTATAGAACCTGCAGAAACGACGACCGCATCGATCTCGCTGATCTGTTCTTTAAGTTCCGCATTGACTGAAATATCCTGATGATCAATTACTATTGATTTTTCAACATTCTGGTACTTGGGATGGGTAAATGTCAGAACATGATTTCCTTTTTCTGAGGTCTCAAAAGAAAAGTTTCCCTGTGCATCAGTGGTAGCCCCATCATAGGTGTCTTTTAAGGTTACATTGATTTCATTGACCCCTTTACTTTTAAAAGTGACCTTTCCTGAGATCTTAATCTGCGAATATCCTGCAATAAAGGATAGAAATGCAATCAGAAGTAAAAGTTTTTTTCCTTGTGTGTTCATGGAGTTAATTTTCGGATCAAAAATAGGACGCAACAGGCCTTTCTTTATAATAAATTTTACTGAAAGGCATACTTTGACCACTGAATGGTAAATTAGTGAATGGGGATGCAGAAATCTACCTGCATTTTACCTTCGGGATGTTCTTTAAAATTTGAATGATAGATCTCAAAAGGGAACGATTTTCTCATGGAATAGTGATGCTCATTCATCCATAAAAACAGGGAAACCCAGCATTGTTCGAAGTCATCAAGTGTACATTCTCCGCTTCCTACAATATATTTCCCGGCATCAGTGGTCTCTGAAAAAACAACTCCATTCTGCTCCTCCAGTTTTTCATCCAAAAGCATACACGCATGAATTCTTACCTTGTCAGCGGGAGTTACTTTGAAACTGTCATGGTACACGGAAATCATTTTGACATTGTCACGGGGAAATAAATGTTTATTTTTCGCCCATTCTATGAGCACATTAAAAGAAGATTCCACATGGGCAACTCCTAAACTCATTACTGAAGCCAGATTCATTTCCGGCAGTTCTTTTACTTCAATCTTTAAATTCATTTTTGTCCATTTTAACAGGTTTTCGACATGGCAAATGTATTGACTGAAAACTGTATCAACGTGTCCGTTTTTGCCAGATATCTGTAAAATCTTGTGAAACGTTTCGGGAGCTGAGTTCCGGAATGCAGAAGGAGCCATTCCATAGTATTTTTTAAAAGTTTTACTGAATACAGAATGATTGGAAAATCCAAGATCAAGATAGATCTCTTTCATTTTCATATCCTTCTTTACAGATAAGTAAAAGGCGCTTTTTTCTGTTTTCTTTCTTATGATATAGTTCTGGAGCGTCTCTCCGGTAATAAGCTTAAATATCCTGTGAAAATGGAAGGAAGAATACATCCCGATTTCTGCAATTTTTTCCAAAGAGAGATCATCCTCCAGATGATTATCAATATAACGGATCGCTTTTATGATTCTTTTTTTGTGTTCTTCCATTTTAAAAAGGTGCTGATGGGTAAAGGTATCAAGATACACAGAATTTCACTTGTCCTATATTGCTGTTTTTGAAAAAAGGATTGAAATCATAAAGTGTTTCGGAAAATGTTTTATAAATTTAACGGTATAATCACTTTAAAATCATTTAAATGAAAGTACAAACATTAGGACTATTGGCGGGTTGTGCGTTTTTAGCGGCTTCATGCTGCACGACAAAAACGTACAATGTCAACGCTAAGAGTGGAACACAGACTGGCGGAACCGCCAAGTTTACCCAAAAAGGAGAAGAGGTGATCATGAAACTTGAAGTAACAAGTCTTGCCCCAGGTATTCATGCCGTACATATCCATGAAAAAGGCGACTGCTCTGCAGCGGATGGAACTTCTACAGGAGGGCACTGGAATCCAGCTAAAGACGACCACGGAAAGTGGGGTGCTGAGCATTTTCATATGGGAGATATAGGAAATTTAACGGCTGACCAGAGTGGAAAAGCAGTCCTTACTTTCAAAACGAATAAATGGTGTCTTGGATGTACGGATGAATCTAAAAACATCATCGGAAAAGGCCTTATCATCCATGCTGCGGCAGATGACTTCCATACCCAACCTACAGGAAATGCAGGAGGAAGAGTGGGATGTGTAGAAATTAAATAATACCTCTATGCCATAAAAAAAACCGTTGATTTCCATCAGCGGTTTTTTTGTTTTTATGATTTTGTTCCCATATCGGAAACGATATTCATTGCTTCCTGCAGGTATGGATCTTTTTTGAGATTTTTGATCCACATTTCAGATTTTTTCTTGAAAGCTTCATCTTTTTTCTCCCTTTCGATTTCGCCAGGGAACATCGTGAACTTAAGACCGTTCTCAAACTTGCTTAAAGCTTTGAATTTTTCGATCTGAGCTTTTCTCTGCTTCATCAGTTCATTGAACTTATTGATATTAAGCGTGATGTTTTCTTCTTTATCAAGCTTTTCTCTCCACTGGGCAGATTCAAGAAGAAGCTGATAGTTGTTATTTTTAGCCATTCTGTCGGCACTTGCTTTTTCTAAAGCCTGAATATTAAAGTAATTCAGTTTTTTGAATGCAGTCCCAGGAATTTTATCCCATGCTAAGGCATAATCATCATATCGCTCTCCTACTTCTGCATAGGTAAAGAAATCTTTCATCTGGATATCAGAAACAATTCCTTTTCTCTGCGTAGATTCTCCTGTGATTCTGTAGAACTTCTGAATCGTCAGTTTTAAAGATCCGAAATCATCTTCTGTATTTAAGAATCTGTTCAGATCTACAAAAGTCTGTACGGTTCCTTTTCCGAATGACTGTGGCGAACCAATGATCATTGCTCTGCCGTAATCCTGCATTACTCCTGCCAGGATCTCAGAAGCTGAAGCGGAAAGTTCATTCTGCATAATCACCAATGGTCCGGTCCAGATAGGCGTTTCATTTTTATTCTTCAAAGTCTGGATCTTTCCGTTACCGTCTTTTACCTGAACATAAGGTCCTGCATCCATGAAAAGTCCCATGATATCCCCTACTTCAGTTAATGATCCTCCTCCATTATTTCTAAGGTCAAGAACAATTCCTTCAATATTCTGTCCTTTCAGTTTAATGATTTCATTTTTGATGTCGTCCGAAGCATTTCTTCCTTTAGCATCTTCAAAATCAGCATTAAAGCTTGGTAAATTGATAAATCCGTATTTCTTGCCGTTTGGAGAGTTCACTACAATACTTCTTGCGAAGGTATCTTCAATCGCTACTTCCTCACGGATCATGGTAACATCTTTTGTTGTTCCGTCTTTTTTCTGAACAGTAAGGGTTACAGGTGTTCCTTTTTCTCCTCTGATCAGTCTTACTGCCTCATCTGAAAGCATTCCTACAACATTGACGGCGTCATCTTTCGGCTTCGATTTTACTTTTAAGATCTTGTCCCCTTCAGAAAGCTGTTTAGATTTCCAGGCTGGCGCACCAATCGTTAAAGCCCCGAGATACAGATTTCCTTTTTTCTCCTGAATAATAGCTCCGATACCAATCACTTTTCCAGTGAATTGAGTATCAAAATCTTCTTTATCTTTTGGAGAATAATAGTTTGTGTGCGGATCGAAAACTTCTGTATATGCATTCATATATACGGTAAACCAATCCATTTTCTTTCTCTTTTTGAACCTTGTGAAGGTGTCTTTTACAAGGTCTTTCACTTCATCAGTTGCCTTTTTGATCTTCTGATCCTGGGTAAGCGGCTGATACTTGATCGTATCTTTCAACTTGTATTTCTGAACAGAATCTTTCTTCTCTTTCTGAGCTTCTTCTTTGCTGTTCATAGACTCAACCTCCTGAAGAATATTATACTTAATATATTTTCTCCACTCATTATACTGTTCCTGCTTATTGGCAGGTACTTTTTTAAGCTTCGGTTCAAGCGTCAGTGATTCTTCTTCCTGAAGATTGATGGGCTTGCTGAAAATATCCTGAGTTATCTTATCTATTTCATCTACCCTCTGATACAATCTGTCGATGGTCAGTTTATAGAACATCAGATCTCCCTGACTGATATAGTCGTCAAGCTTTGTTTCATGCTTGCCGAATTCGTCCATATCCGACTGAAGGAAATATCTTTTTGCGGGATCTACCAGCTCAAAATAATGTTTATAAACGTCCTTGGAATAGGCATCATTGATGGGTTTCGGGCTGTAATGTAAATAAGAAAGTGTATTCTTTACACTCACCATGATCGTCTGCATCTTTTCATCGTCATTCTTTGGCGAGTTGAAACAAAACATTAGACTTGTCAATGGAATTAGGAGTAAAAATTTATTCAGTTTGAAATTTTTCCACATAAACTGTCTTTATTTATTGATTTTTTTAAAAATATATACTACAATTAGTAGCAGCAATTAATTCGCTGTTACAAACTATCAAATTTAATACCTTATTTACAATTATCGGATAGTTTTGAATGTTTTTTATTAAAAGCGGGGCAGTGCAATAACTGTTATTTGAAACTTATTGAATTACTGAACTTATAATCAACAGATTATAAACCATTTGAATCAATTCTTAATATTTTCCCGATCTGTTGATCATTAGTGAATTCCAAATATTTATTCATCAGATAAGTTTAGGCTAAATACAATCTTAAACCTATTAAAAAGACTCTTTTCCACCATTGCTTTTTCATTCTTTTTCCTGTCCGGGACAAACGTATATTTTATGAAATTGCATTTATCTTCAAAACTTTTTAATTAAATTTGAAGGGTGGGAATTTTTCTTTTCTGTCAAAAAAGACAGAGGAAAGGTCCTTATCTGAGCAATTTATGCTAAAATTAAACTTATTTTATGGAAAGACCGCTTATTCTGGTTACTAATGATGATGGAATTACCGCACCAGGTATCAGAAACCTTATACAATTTATGAACGAAATAGGAGATGTTATTGTCGTTGCTCCTAACTCTCCCCAAAGTGGAAAAGGCCACGCTATCACAATCAATTCTACCTTAAGCTACGAAGAAGTAACGCTTGATGGTCCGCAGACTGATTTTTCATGCAGCGGAACGCCTGTTGACTGCGTAAAAATGGCTCTTGACAAGATCCTGACGAGAAGACCGGATATCGTGGTTTCAGGAATTAATCACGGCGCGAATTCTTCCATTAATGTGATCTATTCCGGAACGATGTCTGCCGCTGTTGAAGCAGGTGTAGAAGGAATTCCTGCGATCGGATTTTCACTCATGGATTTTAGCTGGGAAGCTGATTTTTCACAAGCCAAAGATTATATCCAGAATATAGTAAAAAGAACGCTTGAAAATCCAATGCCAAAAGGAATTGTACTTAATGTAAATATCCCGAAACTAACGGCTGGAGAAATTAAAGGCGTGAAGGTCTGCAAGCAGGCGAATGCAAAATGGGAAGAAAGCTTTGACGAAAGAGTGAATCCTCATGGAAAGAAATACTACTGGCTGACAGGATATTTCAACAATATGGATGAGTCTGAAGATGCTGACGAAACAGCATTGGCCAACGGATATATTTCAATCGTTCCCGTAAAGTTCGATCTTACTGCTTATGAATACATGAAAACGCTTGAGGAAGTAATGAAATTTGACTGATGTACGAGAAGCTAGACAATCCTGTTTATCATTCCCTTAATGAATATCATGAAAAGTTCTGCTTCAATTTTGGAGAAACGAAATTTTATAATCCTGAAGTAGCCTCTTTTGGCGGAGCAGCAGAGCTTTCAAGAGAAAAAGACATCACAGACTATGCAAAAATCTGTGATGATTTTCTGATTTTCGGAGCTCAACCGGATCTTGGAAATCTAAAGACTGATCTTTCCAGGCTTGTCTGTGATCAATATGTCCTGGAAAATCCTATTCAGATGGATTTCACTGAGGAAATTATTGAACTGAAACAAGAAAATCATGAGGAACTTCTGGCTTTCATTATGAAGTTTTATCCTTACTACTTTAAATCAAGAACTCCTGAATTAGGACGGTATTTCGGTATTTTTAAAGATCATCAACTTGCTGCAGTTACCGGCGAAAGAATGCAGATGAATGATATGACGGAAGTAAGCGCAGTGATCACCGGTACAGATCATCTGGGAAAAGGTTTAGCCAGGCAATTGGTGGCTTTTGTTTCCGGAAAGATTTTTGAAGATAATAAAACGCCTTTTCTGCATGTTGCAGAAAGTAATACAGGAGCCAAAAAACTGTATGAGAAACTTGGTTTTATACATCGTGGAACGATCAACTTATGGGGCGTGAAAAGCTAATTTTTCAGCCCTTTACTTTTTCATATATTTCATAAATTCTCACCCTTCATTTTATTGTACCAATCACTAATTTCACGCTCAAGTAATTCTGTTTACCTCAGAAATTTTCCTTTCCAGGCTTCAAGCATCATCACTTTTTCAAAAGCAGGTTAAAAAATTTATAAAACCTCCCCTTTTCCATTTTCCCTTGAAAGTTTTCCCTACATTTATTCTTATTAATTTTTTCCAGATTATGAGAATAGAATATGATATAAAGCTTGGATTCAAGGATGTAATGTTCCGTCCCAAACGTTCTACATTAAAATCCCGGTCAGAAGTGAATCTCGAAAGGGAGTTTACCTTCAAGCATACGAAAAAGAAATGGAGAGGTGTTCCCCTGATCGCAGCGAATATGGATACGGTAGGAACTTTTGAAATGGCCGTAGAACTGGCCAAAGACAAAATTATTACAGCCGTTCACAAGCATTATACTCCTGAGGAATGGAGCGAGTTTTTAAACAGCCAGCCTGAAAGCATCCATCAATATATTGCATTAAGTACAGGTACCGGAAAAGCTGATGAAGAGAAGCTAAGAGTGATCCTTGAAAAGCACCCAAAAATCGAGTTTCTCTGCATCGATGTAGCGAATGGTTATTCTGAGCATTTCGTTGGATTTGTGAAGAAAGCAAGGGCTAATTTCCCTGACAAGATCATCATGGCAGGAAATGTTGTGACCGGAGAAATGGTGGAAGAGCTTCTACTGGTAGGCGCAGATATTATTAAAGTAGGCATCGGGCCCGGATCGGTATGTACAACGAGGGTAAAAACAGGAGTCGGATATCCGCAACTTTCAGCAATTATTGAGTGTTCTGATGCAGCACATGGTCTTGGAGGACATATTATTGCCGACGGAGGCTGTAAAGTTCCCGGAGATGTGGCCAAAGCTTTTGGCGGAGGCGCAGATTTCGTGATGCTGGGTGGAATGTTCGCCGGACATGATGAAAGCGGCGGCGAGATCATTGAAGAAAACGGGAAGAAATTCCGCCTTTTTTATGGGATGAGTTCCAAAACAGCCATGGATAAGCATTCCGGAGGCGTAGCAGAATACCGTGCTTCAGAAGGAAAAACGGTAAAAGCGGTTTATAAAGGTCCGGTTTCCGAAACGGTGAAAGATATTTTGGGTGGTGTACGTTCTACCTGTACGTATGTGGGGGCTTCCCAACTTAAAGAATTGTCTAAGAGAACCACTTTTATCAGGGTTCAGGAACAGGAAAACCAGGTTTTTAACGATTAGAAAAAAGAAGCTCTGACAAATTGAGCTTAATTTTAATCTTTTGTAATAAAAAACAGGCTGTACAATTGATGTACAGCCTGTTTTATTTTATAATTAAGTCAGCATTCCGCCGTCTACGTTCAGGGTTTGTCCTGTGATGTAAGAAGACATTTCGCTTCCCAGGAAGATACACGCATTGGCCACATCTTTGGTCTGTCCCGCTCTCTTCATCGGAATTCTGTCTCTCCACGCCTGAAGGGTTTTTTCATCCAGATCTGCCGTCATTTCAGTTTCTGTGAATCCAGGAGCTACAGCATTACATCGGATACTTCTTGATCCTAATTCCAACGCAATAGATTTTGTAAATCCTATTACTCCGGCCTTGGAAGCTGCATAGTTGGATTGTCCCGGATTTCCGCTGATTCCTACTACGGAGGTCATATTGATAATAGAACCTGATTTAGCTTTCATCATCGGCTTGATCACCGCTTTTGTAAGGTTAAATACAGAATCCAAATTGATTCTCATTACCTGATCCCAGTCATCTTTGGACATTCTCAACAGCAGGTTATCTCTTGTAATCCCTGCATTGTTGATCAGAATATCGATTTTTCCAAACTCCTCCATCACATCATCGATGAGCTTTTGAGCTGCATCATAATCTGACGCGTCAGACTGATATCCTTTGATCTTGGTTACAGAACTTAAAGCCGCCTCTAATGCTTGAGCTTTATCTACAGAGCCGGCATAGGTAAATGCTACCTGTGCGCCCTGTTCAGCGTACATTTCAGCAATTTTCTTTCCGATTCCTCTTGTAGCTCCGGTGATTAGTGCTACCTTTCCTTCTAATAGTTTCATCATATCTCTTGATAATTATATTCTTAGTAAATACTTCCGTCTTTAAAAAAACGGCAATTTAGTACATTTAATTTTATACAAATTAAACGGTCCGCAAAGATATTATAAATTGTTATTCAATGCATTCCAAATCATCAAATTAGTGAAAATTTTTCGCTGTTTTTTATCATATTTTAAAGACGGTTGCCACTGTTTTTAAATCTTGTAAAATAAAGAACATCCGATTTTTTGTCTTTATCCAGCTTGAGAACCTCCTTCTGCCAGTAGTATTTATCGTAAATAATATCCTTCAGAGGCTCATTCTGAAAATTCACCACACCATATTTATCCTGCTTCTTTACGACAATTTCATTCTCAGAATTTTCAAATGCAATGATATCGTCATAAATAAAAGGAACAATCTCCTTCCCTTTTTCATCTATGACTCCATACAGATTGCTGGTGTTTCTGCATACGACAGGTTTTGAATAAAGATTGAGGATATTGAAAAAATTCGTCTCCTGCTCTTTAATGGAAACAATGTCTTTCATCGGAGAAACAGATTGATCGGTCACAGAGAATTTATAATATGCTTCCTGCTTTTTAATGATAAGCTGGTCAGGATAGAAAGCAATGATCTGTGTATTTTCTTCCAGAATATTGTTTAAATCTTTATCCAGAAATTTTTCTTCCTTTCCCTTTTTGAGATAGATAAAGTCTTTTCCTGAAATCCTGAAGCTCTGTATAAAATCGTATTCCTGAGGAACAATGGTTTCCCCGTTAAGATTGACCACTCCGCTTTTCTTTAGTTTATCACTGTAAACGGTGAAAAGATCATTAAATAAAGGGGTAAGATACTTGAAATTGTTCGGATAAAGTTTTCTGTCCTTCTTTTTAAAAACCGTTGCTTTTCCTTTCTTTCTCAGATAAACATATTCTTTTGTTCCAAAATATTCCGGTTCAGCATCATCAAAAATCTCTTCCGCCAGTCTGTTTTCATCGGCGTCAACCAAGCCATATTTTCCTGTTGTCCTGTTTTTAGTAATCAGATAAGGATAGGAAGCCAGATTGTAGATCTGTGCTGAAAACTGATGTAATTTTTGTCCGCCTTTCCCAATGATTTCGCTTTGATGGTCTTCATTGATGATCAGGGCTTTGCCATTTTCGAAGTGATAATCTTCTTTAAATTCACGGTTGCTGACCTGCTTTCCATCCAAATCATATAAAAACCATGATTTATCTTTCAGGACCAAAAAACGGTCTTCTGCAACAAAGCGGATCCTATCTGAATAGGAAATGATCTCTTTTCCATTATAGTCATACACTGCTTCTTTCCCCTCTTTTGAAGAAATAATACATTTTTTGCTGAGCCAGGGCGTATTAAAACTCTGGTCATCTAAAGGAAGGATTTGATTTCCTTTTTCATCGATGATGGTAGATTTGGTCTTATTATCAGATTGTCTGACTGTAAGAATAAACCGGTTTTTAAAGATCTGAGAAATATTGTGGGGCGATTCAAACGTGATATTTCCTAATGAATCTACAATACTTTCTTTCTTATTTTTTGAATCATAAATCTTACCATATCCTTCTGAATAGGAATAAACTTCCATTCCTGTCTTTTTTGATAAAAGAATCTTTGTATACTGATTGGTCTGGGCCATACACACTGACGAACACAGTGCGAAAACTAAGTTTTTCAATGAATTTAGATAGAATTATTGACAATAAGAACGATCTCTCCTTTTAAAGTTTTGCTTTTGGAAAATTCAATTAATTCATTGATTGTTCCTCTCTTGGTTTCTTCAAACTTTTTAGAAATCTCACGGCTCAGACTGGCTTTTGTTTCTTCTCCGAAGAATTCTTTGATCTGCTCCAAAGTGGTATTGATCTTGTGTGGGCTTTCGTATAAAACAATGGTTTTTTTCTCTTCCGCAAGTTGCTTAAGCTTGGTCTGTCTTCCTTTTTTCTGCGGCAGAAATCCTGCAAACAGAAACTCATTATTTGGAAGTCCCGAAACCACAAGGGCCGGAATTAATGCTGTAGCGCCGGGAAGACATATCATTTCAATATTATTGTCCGATCCTGCTCTCGCCAGCAGATAACCAGGATCTGATATTCCGGGAGTGCCTGCATCGGTAATGATGGCAATATTCTGTCCGCTTTGAAGATCACCAATCACCTTTTCGGTAGCCTGATGTTCATTGTGAAGGTGATACGATTTTAAAGGTTTGGAAATCTCATAATGCTTTAAAAGTATTCCTGATGTCCTTGTGTCTTCACATAAAATATAATCAACTTCTTTAAGGACTTTTATAGCCCTGAAGGTCATATCTTCCAGGTTCCCAACGGGTGTGGGAACAAAATATAAGATTCCGCTCAAAATTATAAGAATTTATTTTCTACCAATATCCAGAGTCTCTGGGCATATTCATCTACTTTACTCCACTTTCTCTCGTAATAAAGATCGCTGAGATACTCTTTTGCTTCTTCCAGATTCCTGAATCCGTTCAGATGAGACACGGTTTCATTCAGATCCGACTGACTTCCGTTGAAGAGCATTTTTGAAAAGGCAATTCTGTCATTCAGATCCAGTCTGAATTCGGGTTTTACCTTATCTGCCTCCATAAAGTTGGTAGGAATGTTGGTTTTCAAAATACCTCCCTGCTCTTCCTTTACTTCAGGCACTGGTTTTTGCTTTGTTGGTGTTTCTCTTTCCAGAGGATCGTCATCAAAAAGAGTCTGAACGGCCTTCAATCCTTTGATATTGGCCAGTTTTATTTTTTTCTCCTGCTGATAAGCATCGAGATCTTCGAAGCTTTCATCAGAAGCATGTTTTTCTGTTTCGTGGACAGGTTTGTCTATATCAACAATTTTTCTTCTGTCATATACTTCCGCAAGAATGGTTTCCTCTTTTTCTTCTAAAGGAAAATCGTTTTTTATCTCGCTCAGAATATTGTCTACATTGGACGTTTCTGTCAGCATTTCTCCCTGTTCCATCATGGCATTGGATGCCACAAACTGCTCTTCATTTTCCTCGATCAGTATTTCGTCTTCCAGCATTTCAGTATCAAAAATACTTGGAATCCTTTCTGTCGGTTCTTTTGCTTGATCTGAGGCTTTATGATCATCTAAATCATTTGTTTCATGTGAAACGTTGTCTTCATCTTCATCCAATTCATTAAGCTGATTACTGAAAATTACCTCTTCTTCTGTCGTTTCAGTGGTGAATAAATCTTCATTCAGATCTTCGTCATTATCAGGTTGAGCATCAGCAAGAATTCTTTCCTCATCTACAAAACTCAATACTTTTTCGTTGGTATTGAAAGGTTCATTTTCTTCGATCCCATTCAGCTGACTATTGAAAACATCTTCTTCCCCTTCAACTGCATTTTGAGCTGCTTTTTCCTGAATTTCTATCATTGAGCTTTGTCCGTAGTTTTCTTCAGCAAAACTTACGATATTTTCGTGGAACTCATTTTCTACAATCTCATCAAGCTGATGGTTGAATTTTTCATCTTCCTCATCTGAGGAAGTAGTATAATTTTCACCTTCGTTTTCATTAATTTCATTAAACTCATTATTGAAGATGGCCTCTTCCTCCGTCACCTCATGGTTAGATTCGTGACCTTCATCCAAATTCAATGAAACATACTGGCTTTGTGAGTGTTGCTGGGAATGATCCGTAATGAAGTATTCCATATTTTTTTCAAGTAATCTTAAAAAAGATATCCTGTTCGCAAGCTCATCTACAAGATCCTGCTTGGAAAGTAATTCGTCTACGTTGTTTATTTTATCCAGGATATCAATGATATTCTTGGATTCAAAAAAAATTTTTTCCTTTAAATCTTGGATGTTCTGCATAATAAGAATCTTATTAAAATTGCTTACTTTTGATCTTAAAAATATACGGCTAATTTAACAAATGTTTTTAGAAAATACAATTAATCATTCCAAACAAAGTGGTTGGATGGAAGTTATTTGTGGCTCTATGTTTTCGGGAAAAACCGAGGAGCTGATCCGACGATTGCGAAGAGCAGAAATGGCGGGACAGAACGTGGAAATTTTTAAACCGAGACTGGATACACGATATTCTGACGAGGACGTTGTTTCTCATAATCAGAATAAAATACGCAGTACAGCAGTAGATAATCCCAATGAAATTCTATTGCTGGCCTCTAACTGCGATGTGGTGGGAATAGATGAAGCACAGTTTTTTGATGAAAGCATTGTTGATATTGCCAACCAGCTTGCCAACAGCGGTACGAGAGTCGTTGTGGCAGGACTTGATATGGATTTCCTGGGACGTCCATTTGGTCCTATGCCTAATTTAATGGCTACTGCAGAATATGTTACGAAAGTGCATGCTATTTGCAAGAGGACAGGTAATCTTGCCAACTACTCCATGAGAACTTCCCAGGGGAATGATCTCGTAGAGCTTGGAGAAACAGAAAGTTACGAAGCAGTAAGCCGGCGTGTTTTTATTGACGAAGTACTTTTAAGAAAAAATAAATAATAAGGCCGTTAAATAGCGGTTGATAATAGCAAAGACGCAGAGTTATTTCTAATATACGACCATTTTAAGATCCCAGAAAATCAACCGTTTTTCGCAGGCAGGGATTTTATCTTCGATAAGATCACTTACACCTTAGGAAGGTATCTGTTATTAATTATTTTACGTCTTTACGATTGTCCAAAAAAATAAATTAACTTGTAAAGGCAAATAACAAAATTTTGAAAATAAATATGATTTAAAAACGTCATATTTATTTTTTTCAAAAAGTTTACCATTATAAGCTCAAAATAAAGCAGAAGGGGTATCAATGAACTATACAGTAAAACAAATTGCAGAGATCACCAATGCACAAATCATTGGAGACAAAGATTTAGTGGTCAGAAATATAGCGTTCGACAGCAGAATTATCTATTCAACAAAAAATACGGCATTTGTAGCGATCAATACGCATAAAAATTCCGGTGAAAAATTTATTGAATCGGCAATAGACCGTGGTATCGGCGTGATCATTTCTGAGCATCAGTATCCGCAGTTTGAAAATATTACATGGATTATTGTTGACAATTCAGTAGACTTTCTTCAGAAACTGGCCCGATACCATTTCGAGAATGCTCATATTAAAACTATAGGAATTACCGGAAGTAACGGAAAAACCATTTTAAAAGAATGGCTTTATCAATGTCTGTGGAATGAGTTTCCGACGGTAAAAAGTCCGAAGAGCTTTAATTCCCAGATAGGTCTTCCGCTTTCTCTGCTACAAATTAACAGCTCACACGAACTTGGCATTTTTGAAGTAGGAATTTCAAAGCCTCACGAGATGGAAAAACTGGAAAATATTTTTCATCCCCAGATCGGGCTGCTTACCCATATCGGAAATGCCCATGCGGCCAATTTTACATCTGAAGAGGAACTTATTGATGAAAAGATCATGCTTTTTAAAGGTTCTGAAGTCATTATTTACAATGGCGACAACGAATTGGTTGACAAAAAGATACACAAATTATATTCAAGCAAAAAATTAATTTCTTACGGGCTTAAAAAGAATAATCAGGTGTTCATTAAAGAATCAGTTTCTAAGGATGAAAAAATTACGGTGGTTTATTTTGACGAAGAAATCTCCTTCCCTGTTCATCAGAGAGATGAAGCTACGTTGACGAATGCATTGGCTTTGATCACTGTTTTAAAAGAAGTCAATATTAATAATCAAAAGATCGTCGAAAAACTCAATTCTTTAAAGGCTGTCGAAATGCGACTGGAAGCTATTGAAGGAATTAAAAATAATATCATCATCAATGATTCTTTTAATCTTGATCTGGACTCACTGAAAACAGCACTTCAGTTTTTGAATGAATATAACAAATCCAAAAAATCTCTGGTTTTAACAGATATTGTAGGCGTTAATTCCAATTCTCAAGAACTTTATGAAGAAGTTTCAGAGCTTGTGAATGATCAGAAATTTGATTCTGTATTTCTTATTGGTGATGAAATATCGAAGTTCAGCGATTTATTTAAATCTAAAACTTTTACTTTCTTAGACACCAAGGAATTAATTGAAAGTAAACATCTTACCGAAATTGAAAACCAGATCATCCTATTAAAAGGAGCGAGAAAATTTGAGATTGAAAAACTTAAAGATATCCTTGAACTCAGAAAACATGATACTGTTCTGGAGATCAATCTGAATGCTATTCTTCATAATATCAACTATCACAAATCCCTGCTGAAACCGGGAACGAAAATGATGGCCATGGTAAAGGCAAATGCATACGGATTGGGCAGCTATGAAATTTCCGAATTTCTGCAGCACCATCATATTGATTATCTGGGTGTTGCTTATGCTGATGAAGGCATAGAGCTCCGTAAAAAAGGGATTACTACTCCTATTATAGTGATGAATCCCGAACAGCACAGCTACGAAGCGATCATTGAATATAACCTGGAACCTGAGATCTACAGTTTCAGAGTATTGGAATTGTTTTATGATGCTGTACAGAAATCAGGCTACGATAAAAAATACCCTATTCATATCAAGCTGGAGACCGGAATGCACCGTCTTGGTTTTAAAGATTTTGAACTGGATGAGTTAAGTGAGACTTTAAGCCATAAAAATGTAAAGGTTCAAAGCATGTTCAGCCATTTATCATCTTCTGATATGCCTGAAGAAAGGGAATTTACCCTCAGACAGTTTGAAGTTTTTGAAAAGAATTCCAGTTATCTAATTGATAAGCTTGGCTACACTCCTCTTCGGCATATCCTTAATTCTTCGGGAATCACAAGTTATACAGACCATCAGTATGACATGGTAAGAATAGGAATCGGAATGATTGGTGAATCACCATGTAGTGAAATACAGAAACAACTTCAGTCTGTAGTAAGTTTTAAAACCGTAATTTCACAGATATCAACTGTTGATACAGGAGAATCTGTAGGTTACAGCCGAAAATATAAAGCAGATCATTCCGCCAGGATTGCTACTATTCCTGTGGGTTATGCAGATGGAATCCCAAGACTGATTGGCAACCAGGTAGGCAATGTAGGGGTCAGTAAAATCCTTACTCCGATTGTAGGAAATATTTGTATGGATATGATGATGATCAATGTAGATCAAATCCCCAATGTAAAAGAAGGTGATACGGTCACTATCTTTAATGCAAAACCAAGTTTAAAAGAATTCGCAGGCTACTGCAAAACAATAACCTATGAAGTGTTAACGTCCATATCACCCCGGGTGAAACGGATTTATATAAAAGACTAGTTATGAGAAAACTCCTGATCCTTCTCTTCGTATTTCAACTCCTGATGATCCATTCACAAGTGAAAAAGGATCTGGTCATACCAAAAAATCCAAGAATAGGCCTTTCCCTCGCCGGTGGCGGAGCTAAAGGTTTTTCCCATGTAGGAGTGCTGAAAGTATTAGATTCATTGGGAGTAAAAGTAGATTATATTTCCGGGACCAGTATGGGTGCCATTGTAGGAGGCTTGTACGCTTCAGGATATTCCGGAAAAGAAATAGAGAAGATCATATTGGATACGGATTTCTATTCTTTGATCATGGATCCGAAATCCAGACAGGAATCTTCTTTTTTTAATAAATCCGTTGATAAATATCTTTTATCCATTCCATTAAAAAACGGGAAAATATCTCTTCCCTCCTCTATAAGTTCCGGACAAAGAAATGTCTACCTTCTCAAAGAACTTTTCAAAAATGTTTCCAATATTGATGATTTTTCCAAACTGCCGATTCCTTTTATGTGCGTCGCTACCAATCTGGAAAGCGGCAATATGGAGATCTTTGAAAAAGGTGATCTTGTACAGTCTATTATGGCCAGCTCGGCCTTCCCTTCTCTGATGGATCCGGTAAAGATTGGGGACAGCATCTATATAGATGGAGCAATGACCGTCAATTATCCTTCAAAGCCTTTAAAGGACAAAGGAATCGATATCGTGATTGGGGTGGACCTAAATCAGGATTTATCCACAAGAGACGATTTAAACAACATTATATCCATTCTTAATCAGGTTATTGATTTCGGAATTAAAAGGGATACCAGAAAGCAATATAAGTATACAGACATCAATATCAAACCGAATCTTAAGGGCATGACCGCTACCAGCTACGATGATAAGAAGAAAATTCTTGACAGTGGCTATGTGGAGGGCATGAAATACACTGATATCCTCGACCAGCTTCCGAAACGATCATTTGACCGCCTTAGAGAGCGCGTAAATCCCATCTATTCCAATGTATATAAGATTGACAGTATTTCCTTAGATGGAGGCAAAATATATGGCAAAAACTACGTTCTGGGTAAAATGGGGCTCCGTCTTCCTTCTATGCAGACGTATGGCAGTATCAATAAGAAAATTGATAAACTCGTAGCAACCAATAATTACAGATTTATCAACTATGACATCATCCCTGAAAATGACGCCAATTATCTTAAACTCTACGTTACAGAAGATGAAGCCCGTCACTTTTTGAAAGTAGGACTGCATTATGATGAAGTTTTTAAAACAGGACTTCTTCTGAATTATTCGGGGAAACGTCTTTTATTTAAAAATTCAAATCTATCTTTAGATGTCGTTGTAGGTGATAAACCGAGATATTATCTGAACTATTTTATTGACAATGGATATATCCCTGGATTTGGGATCTACTCTTCCGGAATGAGTTTTGACCTGAAAAATGTAGATAATAATATAGCAGATAAATGGGAATGGTTCAGAAATGAAGCCTATATCCAGTCTGTATGGAAGGATAAATTCGCCGTTGGAGGCGGGATCAGCCATGATTACTTTGGTGCCGAAATAAACGGGGAACATGAGAGGTACATGCGTTTTCTTAACCCTTACGTATTCTTAAAAAGCGATACTCAAAATGAGAAGGACTTCCCTTCCAGAGGTATTTACATCGGTGCAGAAGGTAAAGTAATCGATCTTTTGAAGTCTGAAGTAGACAAAAGAATTATCCAGGT
Source organism: Chryseobacterium carnipullorum (assembly GCF_003815695.1). Taxonomy (NCBI): domain Bacteria; kingdom Pseudomonadati; phylum Bacteroidota; class Flavobacteriia; order Flavobacteriales; family Weeksellaceae; genus Chryseobacterium; species Chryseobacterium carnipullorum. The sequence continues at coordinate 1,390,783 of NZ_CP033920.1, forward strand.
AAAAGCAGATATCAGGATCAATATTCCACTTTCCAAGCAGTTCTCCTACCGTCTTAATCTTTACGGAGGAATTACGATTGGCGATAATCTTCCTGAATTCTACCAATACAGACTGGGTGGCATTTTTGAACAGAATCTCATCAATTTCAAGAGTTTTGGAGGTTTCTATTTTGCACAGCTAAAATCTAATAATGTTGTTCTTATCTCCAACGACCTTCAGTTTAAATTTAATAAAAGCTATTTCTTAAGCGGTAACTTTAGCTTTGCCAATCTTTCGGATGACATCAATTTTGAAGATGCAGTTAAAGTAAACTATAGCTCAGTAGGGCTTACCGCAGGCTATAAATCGCCTTTCGGGCAGATTAAAATCAATTTTAGCCACTCACTTAAAAACAATCAAAAAGGCATATTCAGTGTTATTTTAGGACACTGGTTTTAATACAATGATACAATTCTTTTACGAAAACTTACAGGAATCTGTCAGTACAGATTATCAAAAATGGCTGGAAGATATTATACTTTCAGAAGGGAAAAAAATAGGCGAAATCAATTATATTTTCTGCGATGACGAATATCTGCTTAAGATCAATCAGGATTATCTACAGCATGATTATTATACCGATATCATCACTTTCGATTATGTAAAAGGCAAAACAATAAGCGGAGAGATTTTCGTATCTTTGCAGCGGATTTCGGACAACGCTTCTACTCTATCCAGAGATTATGAAGAAGAACTAAAAAGGGTCTTGGCTCATGGCATTCTTCACCTCGCAGGATATAAGGATAAGACAGAAGAAGAAGAGAAAGAAATGCGGAGAATGGAAGATCTTTACCTGGCTAAATTCAGAGATTTAAATCCTGGATAAATTAAAGAATCACTTAAAGGATAATCCGTAAAGTGCTAAAAGCTAGATATAATTACAACTCACTTAGAGTGCATTCTCTAAAAATGTTTCACGTGAAACATTCATAGAAAATATTAAAATTAAAAGCTTTAAATAAGCAATATAAAAATGATTTCAGATACATATGACGTAATCGTAGTAGGTGCCGGACACGCAGGTTGCGAAGCTGCAGCAGCGGCCGCCAACCTGGGTTCAAAGACCCTACTTGTTACAATGAATATGCAGACCATCGGACAGATGAGCTGCAACCCAGCCATGGGAGGAATCGCAAAAGGACAGATCGTAAGAGAGATTGATGCTATGGGAGGATACTCCGGAATTATAGCAGACAAATCAGCGATTCAGTTCAAAATGCTGAACCTTTCCAAGGGTCCTGCGATGTGGTCTCCAAGAACTCAAAATGACAGAATGCTTTTTGCTGAAGAGTGGAGATTGGCATTAGAAAATACACCCAATCTTGATTTCTTTCAGGATATGGTGAAACAGCTGATTGTAGAAAATAATAAGGTAACCGGAGTTATTACTTCTTTGGGAATTGAGATAAAAAGTAAATCTGTTGTTTTAACCAATGGAACATTTCTTAATGGATTAATTCATGTTGGAGATAAACAATTAGGCGGAGGAAGAATGGGTGAACCCAGAGCATTCGGAATTACCGAACAATTGGTAAGTTTAGGTTTCGAGGCCGGAAGAATGAAAACAGGAACTCCTCCCCGGGTAGACGGAAGAAGTCTGGATTATTCCAAAATGGAAGAACAGAAAGGAGATGAAAATCCTCAGAAGTTCAGCTATACGGACACTCCGAAATTAACAAAACAGTTAAGCTGTCATATTGTTTATACCAATGAAACGGTACACGATATTTTACGAGAAGGTTTCGACAGAAGCCCAATGTTTAATGGAACAATTCAAAGTTTAGGACCAAGGTATTGTCCGAGTATTGAAGACAAGATCAACCGTTTTGCAGAAAGAACAAGACATCAGCTTTTCGTAGAACCGGAAGGATGGAGAACGGTTGAGATCTATGTCAACGGATTCAGTTCTTCTCTTCCTGAAGATGTACAGATCAAAGCTATGAAACATATTCCTGGTTTTGAAAATGTAAAAGTATTCCGTCCCGGATATGCTATTGAGTATGATTACTTCCCTCCTACCCAATTAAAACATACCTTAGAAACTAAACTGATCGACAATTTATATTTTGCTGGCCAGATCAACGGAACCACAGGATATGAAGAAGCCGCAGGACAAGGCTTAATGGCCGGAATCAATGCACACAACAAAGTACACGGTAAAGAAGATTTTATCCTTAACAGAGATGAAGCGTACATCGGTGTATTAATTGACGACCTGATTACAAAAGGAACAGAGGAGCCTTACAGAATGTTTACTTCGCGTGCAGAATACAGATTATTACTCAGACAAGATAACGCAGATATCCGATTAACGGAAAAAGCGTATCATTTAGGTCTGGCAAAAGAAGACCGTTTAAGAAAAGCAGAAACGAAAGTATCTAAGAGTCAGGAACTTGAAACCTTTTTACGAGAAACTTCTTTAAAGCCGGGTATCATCAATCCTATTCTGGAAACTATTGAAAGTAACCCTGTAGATCAGGCCTACAGAGCTTCACAATTCCTTACACGACCTAATATTACTTTAGACAAGCTTGACGCAATAGATTCTATCAGAGAATTCTCTTCTCAGTATGATGAAGAAGTAAGAGAGCAAGCTGAAATTAATATAAAGTATAAAGGATATATTGAAAAGGAAAAAGAAAATGTAGCTAAGCTGAATCGTTTGGAAAACATAAAAATTCCGGAAGATTTTGATTATAAAAGCATTTCTAGCCTTTCTTTGGAAGCAAAACAGAAAATGTCCAATGTAAGACCTAAAACCATTGCACAGGCAGGCAGGATCAGTGGAGTTTCTCCAGCCGATATAAACGTTTTACTGGTGTATTTAGGACGTTAAATCAAAAATGTTTCACGTGAAACATTTGTAAATTAAAAGCAAAAATTAAGGTATTTATGACCGTTAGAATGATTTCATAATTACCTTAATTTTAAATTATCAAGATATTAATTCATGAGAATAAAGGATCATTTTCTTTCACAGGAAATATTTGAAATAAAAGAGACAGAAACGAAAGGGGTATTCAAGACCTCCCCTATTCCATCCAACATTTCCAAATATTACGAAAGCGAAGATTATATTTCCCACCACCAGGATTCTGGAAGCTTCAAAGAAAAGCTGTACAAGTTCCTGCAATCATTTAATCTGCAATACAAAAAAAATATCATTGCAGACAGAATAAAGAAAGGATCAAAAGTTCTTGATTATGGATGCGGAGCTGGAGAATTTGTCAAATATATAGAAGAAGATTTTGAAACCTTTGGTTTTGAGCCTGATGCCGATGCCAGAAAAGCGGCATTGAATAAAATATCAAAAGCAACGGTACTGGACAACATTCAGACAATTCCGGATCAGAGCTTAGATGCAATCACCTTATGGCATGTTTTCGAACACATAGAAAATCAGGATGAGATGCTAAATTTATTTCACGGGAAATTAAAAGATAAAGGACTGCTCATTATTGCAGTTCCCAACCCTACTTCCTATGATGCAAAACATTACAAAGAATATTGGGCAGCCTATGATGTACCAAGACATATTTATCATTTCTCTAAAAATGGTATGGAAAATTTAATTTCCGAGAAGCCGGACTGGAAAATGAGAAAAATTAAACCTTTGGTCCTGGATTCGTTTTACATCTCCATGTTGAGCGAAAAATACAAAAAATCACCTCTTTTTTGGCTAAAAGCAGTCCTCTACGGAACAATTTCTAACGTAAAGGCTCTTTTTTCGAACGAATTTTCAAGTTTGATATACATTATCGAAAAAAGATAGAAAATCGATTTTTGAGCCATTTCTGAAGGCCGATTTTCATGGATTTCGACAAAAAAAATGAAAACCCGGAGATTTTTCCGGGTTTCTTTATTGGATTGATATATATAACAAATAAAAAAATAAATTTAAAAACTCCCCTACTCCACTCTTTTAACGAATTATAAAATCTAAAAAGACAAAGTGTATTAATTTATAACAAATTGTCTATTTCCAAAAAATATCACTTTAAAAAAAAATGAAAATAAATTGGAGCGATTGAAATAATTTCAAAATCCTGAACCGATGTCAAAAAATTTGACCACATGAAAAAAAAAAAATAATTTTCTAAAAATGGCAGATATCCACATCTTTTTAACAAAATAGAAAATTTAACCGTGATTTTCTAAAATCAAACCAGATTCACTCTAAATTAAAAATAAAGCTTAAAATCAGAAACTGAAAAAAAATATTCAAAAAATAAAAAAGACCGTCAAGCATGACGGTCTCCTATATATAAAAAATAAAATTCTACTTGTTGATCGCAGCAACTCCAGGAAGTTCCAAACCTTCCAGACTTTCAAGCATTGCTCCACCACCTGTTGAAACATAACTTACTTTTTCTCCGTAACCAAATTGCTTCACAAAAGCAACACTGTCACCTCCACCTACAAGAGAGAATGCTCCCAATTTTGTAGCTTCAGCAATACTGTCACCAAGAGCAATAGTTCCTGCCGCAAAATTCGACATCTCAAAAACTCCGATCGGACCATTCCAAAGAATTGTTCTTGAATTTAACAATACATCATTGAACTGATCTCTGGATTTCGGACCGGCATCAAGACCCATCCATCCTTCAGGAATTGCATAGATGTCAGCCTCTTTTCTTTCAGCATCATTATTGAAATCTTCCGCTATAATAACATCCGAAGGAAGATATACTTTTACCTGGTTTTCTTTTGCTTTTCCTAAAATCTCAAGAGCCAAAGGTAGCTTGTCCTCTTCTACCAAAGACTTTCCGATTTTGCCACCCAAAGCCTTAATAAAAGTAAAGGCCATTCCTCCACCAATGATCAGATTATCTATCGCCGGAAGTATATTTTCTATAATGGTAATTTTAGTTGAAACCTTAGATCCACCTAAAATTGCAGTTACTGGTCGCTCTCCTTTTCTTAATACTTTATCGATCGCATGAAGCTCTTTAGCCATCAGTAAACCGAAAAATTTAGTTGATTCAAAATATTGAGCAATCATCGCTGTTGAAGCATGAGCTCTGTGAGCAGTTCCAAATGCATCATTCACGAAAGCATCACCCAGTTTTGAAAGTTGCTCAGCAAAAGCGGCATCCCCTTTTTCTTCCTCATTGTGGAAACGAAGGTTTTCCAACAACAGGATCTCGCCAGGTTGAAGATCAGCAGCGGCCTTTTCAGCCTTTTCTCCGATACATTCATCCACAAACTTTACTTCCTGTCCAAGAACGCTGGAAACTTCATCTACGATATGCTTAAGAGAGAATTCATCTTTCACTTCACCTTTTGGTCTTCCAAGGTGCGTCATTAAGATCACGGAACCTCCGTCATTAAGAATTTTTTCTACGGTAGGCTTTACAGCCGTTATTCTCGTATTATCGGTCACTTTTAGCTGGTCATCCTGCGGAACATTGAAGTCCACTCTTACCAGGGCCTTCTTGTCTTTAAAATTGAAATCATTGATTGTTTTCATAAATATCGTTGAATTTTCGTTTCACAAATGTAAGCTTTTAAACTTTTTCAACAGATCCCCTGAATTAAAACTTTTCCGAAACTTTCCCCCAACCCAATCACCCACTAATCAACAATTTTTTTCTCTTTAAAGAAAAGAATAATGTAGTTGTTGTTGAGTATTGTTAGTTTCGGGGATAAGTTTTATCAAAATAATTGGTAACAAATAATTTTTATTCAATTCATATTTAATTCACATTGTAATCTCTTGTAAATCTGTCTTTTCACAGACTTATCAACAGATGTGAATAACTTCCTCACAAAACCATTCTTAGTAATTTAATTATGGAAAAAGTTCGGATTAAGTGAAGAAAACAATTTGAAAGTTGTGACTAAAATTTCCAAATACATTTCCCATTACGAAATAAATTCTTCTTTAAAAATAGAAAGTTGGAAAAAGTTTTCCACAGTTATTCACATACCTTTTCACAAATTACCCCCGAACAACTAACAGACTTTGTTATTATTCTTACCTTTGTCATGAAATAAAATCTAAAAAGACTTAATACAGGTATTATGAAAAGAAAAATAGCAATTGCTGCAGACCATGCAGGCTATGAGTATAAGGAGATTGTTAAGAACTTTCTGTCTGAAAAGTTTGATGTTCAGGATTTTGGAACGTTCTCCACAAACAGTGTGGATTATCCGGACTTTGTACATCCTGCTGCAACCTCTGTTGAAAACGGCGAAAATGAACTGGGAATTTTGATCTGCGGAAGCGGAAACGGGGTTCAGATTACAGCGAACAAACACCAGAAGATCAGATGTGCGCTTTGCTGGATGCCGGAGATTGCAGTACTGGCAAGACAGCATAATGATGCAAATATGATCTCTATGCCTGCGAGATTTATATCTAAAGAAGTAGCCATAGAAATTGCAGAGAAATTTCTTTCTACAGACTTTGAAGGTGGAAGACACCAGAACAGGGTTGATAAAATTGCTGTTTGCTAAATATATAAAGGCCTGTAAATCAAATTGCAGGCCTTATTTATTTTTTATTTTGTACATTTGCATCAGCTGATAGAAATTACCAGTCTATTATTTCCATACAAAACCTTACCTGTTTAAAAGATATTAATCAAAGGTTTTTCTCTCCTCTTCTCCATATTTATAGTAATTTTATACAAACTAAAGTTTCCATTATAAGTAAATTTGGAAGGAAAATTGATGCAGTTGAATTAATAAGAACCCTATAAAACTGAATGAAGATCAAAGTATCTGCCGTATTATTTTTTATAATAAGTTGTTTCCACGCTCAGGAAATGAAGGATACAGATGCCTATGGAATTTGGGATAAGGATGATGCCTGTCCAATGGTTGTAGGGAAACCTGAGTTGAATGGATGTCCAAAAGATGATTGCACAGAGAATAGTAAGCTTCAAAAAAGGAATGTAGAAGATTTTGTTTCACAACAAAAAGAAATCAATTATCTGGCGTTGCAGAAACATTTTCTACAGATTTTAAAAAAGATAAATTTTGATTCAGAAATACTATTATTTTTAAATTCAAATGTATCGGAAGGTGAAGGTCCTTCAAAGTGCCCAACATTAGATTTTTCAGAATATCAGGAATATTCTACAAGTAATTTCATATGGAATGAAAGTATGCTGAATGATTTATCCAGGACATTAGATCAAACTATTTTTCCAGTGTCATATAATTCCTGGTGGTGGGGAAATGGAGGATTCTATACAGAAAATAGTAAAGAGTTTATATTTTTATCCAAAAGCCAGATAAATTATATCAATAAATTGCCATTATTTTCTGATGTAAAACACGGAAGAATCAGATATATTAGAGTCAAAAATAAAAAACTGGAAGGACTGTCTAAAGATTTTAATCAAATTATCTTTCGTCAAGATAGAACAATTGTCAATGGATCATTTGAAACAGAAATTGAATTAACGATTAACACAAAAATAGAATTTCATGCTTACATTTTTAAGTATGATTTTGATAAAAAAGATTGGCTTTTAACATCAGATAAAAGTCAGATAATAACAATTAAATAATATTAAAATGCCAAGAAAAGGTAAATATATAAGCCATAAAAACGAACAGAAACTCATGGAAATCGGAAGATTGATCCTGCGTTTCATGAATACCAATTCGTCCAAGATCTATAATTATAAGCAGATCGCAGACGGAATAGATTATAAAAATCCGCGTCAGAGAGAACTCGTGATCCAGTCTCTTCATAAACTTCAGGGTTCTGAGAAAATCAAAGAAGTAGAGAAAGGAAAATTCATCGTTAATCTGAAGATTGCAGGAACATTAACCGGAGTCATTGATTTTAACCAGTCCGGTAACGCCTACGTAAAAGTAGAAGGCGTGGAAGATGATGTCTTTATCCACTCCAAAAATGTGAAAGATGCTCTTCAGGGAGACAAAGTTTTGATCATTACCTATCATTTTAAAGGGAAGAAACTGGAAGGTTCGGTACTGGAAGTTCTGGAAAGAAACAGAACTGAATTTGTAGGAACATTCCAGCTGGTGGCTCACAAAGACTTTGGATTTGTGGTGTGTGATAAAAAATCGATCAATACCGATATTTTCATTTCAAAAGCTAACTTCGGTGGAGCCGAAAACGGCGATAAAGTAGTCGTAAAAATGACAGAATGGAGACCGGGAGATAAAAATCCTCAGGGAGAAATTATCCAGGTTTTGGGTGCTCCGGGCGAGCATGAAACAGAGATCCACTCTATCCTTGCGGAATATGGTCTTCCCTACGAGTTCCCACAGGAAGTTGAACTTGATGCTGATAAAATTGACAGAAGAATTACCGATGAAGAAGCTGCAAAGCGTAGGGATATGCGTGATATCTGTACCTTCACCATTGACCCTAAAGATGCAAAAGATTTTGATGATGCACTTTCCATAAGAAAACTGGAAAACGGAAACTGGGAGATCGGGGTGCATATCGCTGACGTTTCTCATTACGTAGTTCCGGGAACGATGCTGGATGATGAAGCCTATAAAAGAGCAACGTCGGTATACCTTGTAGACCGTGTGGTTCCGATGCTTCCGGAAGTTTTAAGTAACGATGTATGTTCACTTCGTCCTAATGAGGATAAATATACTTTCTCTGCTGTGTTTCAACTGAACGACAAAGCAGAAATTCAGAAACAGTGGTTTGGAAGAACCGTGATTCATTCAGACCGAAGATTTACGTATGAAGAAGCTCAGGAACGTATAGAAACTGGGCAGGGAGATCTTGCTGAAGAAATCAATACGTTGGATAGGCTTGCGAAAATCATGCGTGATGAAAGAGTAAGAAATGGAGCGATCACTTTCGACAGAAGTGAAGTAAGATTTAATCTCGATGAAAATAACTCGCCGATTGGAGTATACTTTAAGATCAGTAAAGATTCCAATCACCTGATCGAAGAATTCATGCTTTTAGCCAATAAAAAAGTGTCTGAATTTGTATCATTGACCAGTAAAGGAACAGTAAGCAACAATACCTTTATTTACAGGGTTCACGACGATCCGAATCCTGCGAAACTGGAAGCATTAAGAGATTTTGTTTCTACTTTCGGATATAAAATGAACCTTGACAATACCAAGAAAGTAGCTGAATCATTGAACAAGCTTCTTTTTGACGTCAAAGGAAAAGGAGAAGAAAATATGATCGAAACGCTCGCTATGAGAAGTATGAGCAAAGCCGTATATTCTACAGAACCTATCGGACACTACGGTTTAGGTTTTGAATACTACAGCCACTTCACCTCTCCTATCCGTCGTTATCCCGACCTTTTGGCCCACCGTCTTTTGCAGCATTATCTTGATGGAGGTAAATCTCCAAGCAAACAGGAGCTTGAAGACAAAGCAAAACACTGCAGTGCAATGGAAAGACTAGCTGCTGATGCGGAACGAGACTCTATTAAGTTCATGCAGGTGAAATTTATGGAAAAACACCTTGGAGAAACCTTTACCGGAGTTATTTCAGGTGTTGCAGAATTCGGTTTCTGGGTAGAAATACCTGAAAACGGTGCTGAAGGCTTGATCAAATTAAGAGATCTTGTGGATGATTCCTATTCTTACGATGCGAAAACCCATGCAGTGTATGGTCATAAAACCGGAAAAAGACATCAGTTAGGGGATCAGGTCCAGATCAAAGTAGTAAAGGCCAACCTTATTCAGAAACAGTTGGACTTTAAGATTGTTGATTAATTTCATAGAGAGCTTATGAAAAGAGTACTTGAAATAGATAAGGAAGAATTTTCAGAAATTTTAGAGAAAACATTTTCAGAAATTGTCCATTTTTTTAATTCTCTGGATGAAATATCTACCCAGCCAAATGTAAAACTGGAACATCAAAAACTTTCTTACGAAGGATGGGGATCAAAAAAAGTATTAGAATATTTCCAACAAGCAGTAAAACCAATTATTTCTGGTTCCAGTGGACCTAAATATTGGGGCTTTGTTACCGGAGGGGCAACGCCAGCAGCTTTAATTGGAGATTTTTTGGCAACTATTTATGATCAAAATACACAGAGAATTAATCAGGGAGGAGATATTTCTGCCCTTTTGGAAGTAGAAACTGTTAAGATGTTGCTGGATTTCTTTAGCCTGCCGGATTCTTTTGAAGGAGGTTTTGTGACAGGCGCTACTATGTCAAACTTTACATGCCTTGCTACAGCCAGACAATGGGCAGGGCATCAAATAAATAAAAACTATGCATTAGAAGGTGTTTCTACTGATGATTTTGTCATACTTTCCGCGGAACCTCATTCTTCAGTTGTCAAATGCCTGAGCATGTTAGGGATAGGGAGTAATAATATTGTTTCTGTTAGGAAAAAAGATGAGACAAGAGAGGCAGTAGATGTTGAAGATTTAGAACAAAAACTAGAATTATATAAGGCCAAGCAAATCATTATTTCAACCAGTGGAGGAACCGTAAATACGGTTGATTTTGATGATATGAAATCTATCAGCAGACTAAAAGAAAAATATAATTTCTGGTGGCATATCGATGCTGCTTTCGGTGGGTTTGCTAATATTCTTGATGAATACAAACATTTATTAGATGGTTGGGAAAATGCAGACAGTATTGCAGTAGATTGCCATAAATGGATGAACGTGCCATATGAAAATGCGGTTTATTTTATTAGAAAAGAACATAGTGTTTTGCAGATGCAGGTTTTTCAAAACTCCAATGCAGCCTATTTAGGAAACCCGGAAGATAATTTTTCCTATGGTAATTTTACGCCTGAGAATTCCAGGAGATTCAGAGCTTTGCCTACATGGTTTACCCTAAAAGCGTATGGAAAAGAAGGCTATCAAAATATAGTGAGAAATAATATACAGAATGCTCAAAAATTTTCAGTATTTGTAGAAAATCACCCTGCATTACAATTATTGTCAGAAACAAGATTAAATTGTGTATGTTTTTCATTGAAAGAAAATCCCGAGAAAAGTTCTAAATTATTGGATATCATTAATGAAAATGAGAAAATTTTTATGACTCCTACAAAGCTTAATAATAAAGCGGGAATCAGGGCTGCATTTGTAAATTGGAGAACAAGCGATAAAGATTTAGACGTCGCTTTTACAGAAATACAATTTGCGCTTGATAAAATGGATATTTAATACTATTATTCTTAAATTTAGAGCATGTTTGAACTTGTACTTTCTGCCGTTGTCTTAGGATTTATGCTGAGCCTGGTTTTTATAGGACCAATTTTTTTCCTGTTAATTGAAACCAGTTTTTCCAGAGGACCAAGACATGCCCTGGCATTGGATCTCGGAGTTATTACAGCAGATATATTATGCATTGTTGCTGCGTATTATGCCAGTGCAGATATTGTTACTTTAATAGATAAGCATCCCGGATTTTACAGGATTACTTCTATTCTTATATTTGTATACGGGATCGTGATGCTGGTGACCAAAACCAAAATGCATATGCCTGGTGAAGAAAGGATCATTGGCCAAAACTATTTTAAAACGTTTTTCAATGGTTTTTTCTTCAATCTTTTGAATGTGGGAGTGATTCTCTTCTGGCTGGTGACGGTGATTTCCGTAAGAAACCAGTATCCAGATACCAGCAGTTTTATTCTTTATGTGGGGATTGTCATTGGCACCTATCTGTGCATTGACCTGGCCAAAATATTCTTAGCAAAACAATTTCACGATAAACTTACCCAGAAACTCGCCAACAAGATCAGAAGGATTGTAGGCGGGATTCTTATTGTGTTCAGTTTCTTTATATTTCTGCAGAGCTTTAAAAAATTCAATCAGTTCGACAGACGTTTAGAAGAAGCTGAGAAAAAAGAAATCAAGTACCAAAAAACAGAATGAAAAAAATAATCTTTCCAAAAGCTCTTAAAAAAGGAGCAAAAATAGCTGTTATCTCCCCTGCCGGAGCTGTAGATCCGTCTCAGCTTGAAAAGGGCATAGAAATGATCAAAAACAGAGGTTTTGAACCTATATTGGGCGAACATCTGTACACTAAATTTTCAAACGGATATAATTATGCCGGGACAGAACAGGAAAGATTAAAAGACATCAACTGGGCTTTAAATGATAAAGATATTTCAGCAGTCTGGGCTTCCAGAGGAGGTTACGGATGTCAGCACCTTGTTCAGCATCTCAAACTGAAAAACTTTACAGAAAACCCTAAATGGTATATCGGATACTCTGATAATACGGTAATACAAAGCTATTTGCTGAAGAAAGGTTTTGCCTCTATTCACGGACAAACTATCAAAACATCAAGTTTTGGAGTAACAGATGAAAGCTATGACCTGATCTTTGATGTTTTAAAAGGTAAAAGTCTTAAATATGCTTTAAAATCTCATCAATTGAATACAACCGGAACTATTGAAGGTGAATTGGTTGGAGGTAATTTAGCTCTTATCTATGCCCTTTTAGGAACTAAATATTCTTTCGATTTTAAGGACAAGATCTTATTCATTGAGGATATCGGGGAAAATTTCTATGCCCTGGACCGAATGATTATGAGCCTCGAATTAGCCGGAGTTTTTACTAAAATAAAAGGACTGATCATTGGTGGAATGACCAATATGGGCGATGAAAAGGAGAATAAAAGTTATGAAGAAAGTTTCGATGAATTTGCTTACAAATTAATTTCAGACAGAATTTCAAAGTATAATTTCCCGACTGTTTTCGGATTTCCCAACGGCCATATTAAAGATAACAGACCTTTGATTATTGGTGGAAAAGTAACAGTCAAAGTTGAGGATAAAGTAAAAATTGAGTTTTAATTGATGCCAATATCCTTTATTTAATCTGCTCTCAAATATTAAAACTAACGTGATGGCAACTCATAATGATTTCGGTAAAATAGCAGAAGATCTTGCCGCAGAATATCTGCAGAAGAATGGCTATAAGGTGGTTAAGAGAAATTTTAGGTTTCAAAAAGCGGAGATTGATATCATTGCTGAAAAAGAAAATCTGATCATCATCGTTGAAGTAAAAGCGCGTTCTACAGATGCTTTTATATTGCCTCAGGAGGCGGTGACCAAAGCAAAAATCAGATCTGTTGTCTCAGCGGCCAACCACTATCTTGAAGAGTTTAACAGGAACAATGAAGTAAGGTTTGATATTATTTCTGTTCTTCCTGACGAAAGAAAGAACCTGATTATTGAACATATAACCGATGCTTTTGAAGCTTTAGACGCCAACTGATTATAATAGTATAACAATCATATACTATTGTAACAATGGTCAAATCCACGATCTGTCATTGTTACATTGATAAAGTGATACATTGCTACATTAATAAAGAAATTATGAAAACAATACTCATTACCGGAGCCACTTCCGGAATAGGAAAATCTACGGCAGAGCTTCTTGCCAGACAGGGAAACAGAATCATCATCTGTGGAAGGAGAAACGAAGTTTTAGAATCAATAAAAACTGAATTTTCTCAATTTACCGAAATATTTAGTTTAGTATTTGATGTAAGAAATCTTGCAGAAGTTGAAAATGCCATCAATTCACTTCCTGAAGAATGGAAAAATATTGATGTTTTAATCAATAACGCAGGGAATGCACACGGTTTGGAACCTCTTTCTTCCGGAAAGACAGATGATTGGGATTCCATGATCGATGGTAATGTAAAAGGCTTATTATACGTTTCTAAAATGGTCATCCCTTCCATGAAAGAGAGAAACGCAGGTCATATCGTAAACATTAGTTCAGTGGCAGCAAGACAAACGTATGCCAATGGTGTGGTTTACTGTGCAACTAAAAAAGCAGTTGATGTGATTTCTGAAGGAATGCGTCTGGAACTTACCGAATTTGGAATTAAGGTGACCAATATCCAGCCGGGAGCAGTAGAAACAGATTTCTCTCTGGTAAGATTCAAAGGAGACAGTGAAAGGGCAGCTACGGTATATGCCGGATACGAAGCCTTAAAAGCAGAAGATATTGCGGATGCTATTGCCTATTGTGTAAACGCTCCTAAGCATGTCATGGTTTCAGATATGACGATTTATCCAAGCGCACAAAGCGAGCCCAGAACCATCTACCGGAAATAGTCTCAAAATAAAGGCATAAATTTGCATAATATTCAAAAGCAATTTTGCCTTTTTGCAATTTGCCAATTAGCTTAAAAATTAGAGAGATGAAAATTCTATACCTGGAAACCTCTTCCAAAAACTGTTCTGTAGCTATTTCAGACGACGAAAAGCTCCTATGTTTGTGCGAAGAAGTCTCCGAAAACTACAAACAGTCTGAAAGTCTTCACACCTATGTAGAATGGGCACTGGAAGGCGCAGGTCTGACCATGCAGGATATTGAGGCCGTTTCCTTGGGCAAAGGTCCGGGTTCTTATACCGGATTAAGAATAGGGGCAGCCTCCGCAAAAGGTTTCTGCTACGGACTGAAAATTCCGCTTATTGCAGTAAATTCTTTGGAAACGATGATAGAGCCTTTTTTAGGCAAAAACTACGATTATGTGGTGCCATTGATCGACGCAAGGAGAATGGAGGTTTATACGGCTGTTTATGACGGCGAGACGGGTAAGAAGCTTTCACAGACCGAAGCGAAAATTTTAGATGAGACTTCTTTTGAAGAATTTAAAGATAAAAAAGTGATTTTTGTAGGCGATGGTGCCAGGAAAGCTAAAGACATTCTCAATCTGCCCGATGCAGACTTTAAAGATGATGTCTACCCTTCTGCACAGTACCTTATCAAACGGACACTGGAAAAGACAGACCAAAAGGATTTTGAAGATATAGCCTACTTTGAACCCTTTTATCTCAAAGATTTTCACGGAGTAAAGAAAAAGAAAAGCGAAGATTAGATCTTCGCTTTTTTTATTTATTTTGGCATTGATGGTACACCATCAGGAATTTTTTCTTTATCCTTTTTCAGTCTTTGTTTAGGATTTTTTGGCTCAGCAGTTCCCTTACCTTGAAGCGACTGTAAAAGCTGACTGTTGTTTTTATCAATTCCGGCAGGAACCTGAGGGATATTATTATCCTGGTTTTGTACTGGTTGTACAGGTGTTCCCGGTTGCTGCGGAAGAGAATTTCCTTTATTATCAGTGGTCTGGAAAGAAAGCTCACTCTTCAGATAGTTCAGCATTTCTTTGGCTTTAACACCTTCAGGAGTCTTGGCATAATTGAGAGCAATCTGCTCAAGCTGCAGGATCATCACCTCTTTTCCACTGGTTTTACCCGTATTAAAAGCATTCAGCAGATGAAATTTCGGAATCAGGGCATCTTTTGGAAACTTTTTTATCGTTTGATCTATCACATCTCTGCTTTCTGCAAACTTTTCAGATTCATAAAGGGCATAGGCCTTTTTGTATTCATTTTCAACCTCTTCGGAAGATTTTACAAATGAAATATTTTTAGGGTTTCTTGCAAATTCAGCATAGGAAGTGTAAGGATAATCACTTAGAAGAATCTGCTTCGCTCTTTCTGACGCCTGGGGATTCTTCAGATAATTCATAGCAAAGATCTCATAAAGCGCCTGCAACATTACCTTTTCCTCCGGTTTTACGTCTACAAGGTCATATAAGGTCTTGGTGGCTAGCGGAGTATTCGTAAAATAATTCTGATACATTACTCCCAAACCTAAAGAAGCAGTATCCCTGTCTTTTTTCAGCTGACCCAGTTTTTCCTGATCTGTTGGGATCTGTTCGATATAGTAAGTAGGTTCAAAACGTCTTGGATTGGGTGCTGATGTCACTCCCAGAGCCTCATTTTTCATATCTTCAATAGACGCCATCTTCTTGGAATAACGCCAGTTATCCGCTAATGCTCTTTCTCCCCAGATCTGCTTAAACGAGGAAGTTCCTTTGCTTATCGTCCCGGTATTGCTGAAATAAAAACCCTTTGTGGTGACTCCAAAATCTTCAAAAGAATTGGTATTATTCGCAAATATAGAATTCGCATTATAGTCTCCGCCGTCAAATCCTTTGCTCCTTTCCGCACGTATTCTTTCCAGCTCTTCTTTCTCCTCTTTTGCTTTCAGTTTTGCAATATATTTTGTAAAAAAGTCAGTTTTCTGTGGGTCGCTCATCTTCGCCAAAGAAAGAATACTGTCATTCTTTTTGATCAGATAATAGTTTTTGGAGATCTTCTTGATGTATTCAGACTGGTCCTTCAAAAGGATCTTGGAAGGCTCGTAGGTCATCACCGTAAGCGCTGAATCATAGTAAGTTCCGGCACCGATATAGTCGTTTTTTTCAAGATAGCTCTTCCCTATTTCGTAGTAGGTCAGACCTCTTACCTGTGGATCAGATACTTTTTCGAACAAAGATTTTTTAAAGAAATCCTGAGCTTCATCTTTCTTCCCTGCTTTATTGGCCATTAAACCTAAAGCATAGTAAAATTCATTCTTTCTGGAACCGTACGTTCCTTTTTTACTAATGCCTTCAAGGTAATTCTTAGCCCCGTTGTAATCCCCTTTTCCATTGAATGTCTTCGCAATAGCAATCTGGGACTTTACTTCAAATTCGAAATCATTAGCGTACTTATAGGCCTGCGTAAAGCTTTCTCTGGCTTTATCATTGTTGCCCATATTTTCATATACCTGCCCTTTCAGATAAGATATTCTGCTCTTTAATTTTCGGTCAGAATTCAGTTCAAAAGCTCTGTCAAGTTCCGCAGCTGCTTCTTCCTTTTTTCCTGAATCCAAAAGAGCTTCAGAATAATAGATGCTCAGCAGTTTAGCATAACTTTTATTAATATCCTCCCCTTGCAGTTTGGCAAAAGTTTCATTGGCTTTATGATAATCTTTGATCTGTGCATAAGCCACCCCCTGATATATTCTCGCCAACGGAAGTCTTTTATCCTCCTTCATGTGCGTGAAAACATAATTCAGGGCGTCCAGAGCCTGCACCGCCTTATTCTGATAAATTCTGGACTGTACCAGGATCATATAGGCATCGAAGATCTTTTTATTCTTTTCTTCACCGTTTCTGATCACAGAATACTTGGTGATGGCTTTCTGAGCCTTTGCTTCAGCAATTTCCAAAGTGGTTGCCCCTTTATTCTGAAGATCATCAGGCTTACTGGGATCCTCTCCATTGGACCCGGGCATTCCTGGTGGCATTCCCGGAGCTCCTCTTCCTGAAGAAGGTCTGTTCACTTCCGCCATCTTCATAGAGTTTTCGGCAAATGCAGCAGATTGTCCGAGATCACTGCCAAGCGGCTGATCCTCATAGGTAAGAATAGGAATATAAGGAGCATAGAAATTATCCTTATGTCCTTTGTCTCTGCTCGTAAATTCACTGTTCAATGCATCTTTAGCATTAAAAAGGGTATTATAATAGGTGTTAAATCCTTTCATGAATTTTGATCGCTGTTCCGGCTTTTTCGTCTTGGTGACACAGGAAGCAACGAGACACATGATTAAAAGGAATAATATATTTTTTTTCATTATTCAATATAACTCTCTTATCTGCTTTTTATTATAAGCAGTTGATGATTTTGTAAAAATAATAAAATTTTATAATGAATAATATTTATATTTCATTCAAAATTTTGTAAACCAGGTGGGTAGGAAGTCCCATGATCGTATAAAAACTTCCGCTCATCTTTCTGATTTTTGCCATTCCCAGCCACTCCTGGATGCCATAGCTACCCGCTTTGTCGAAAGGTTTGTAATTTTGAATGTAATACGTTATCTCCTCATCTGTAATTTCATCCAACTCTACATCTGCCACATCAGTTTCTGTATAGGTTTTATCAACGGTTTTTATACTGATTCCCGTGTAGACCTGATGCGTTTTTCCGGAAAGCATGCGGAGCATCTGTCTGGCCTCGTTTTCATCTTTAGGTTTTCCAAGGATTTGTCCTTCTGCCGCTACCACGGTATCAGCCGTCAGTAAAACTTCTTCAGCAATGAGTGTTCTGAATGCTTTTGCTTTTAATTCAGACAGATAGGCTGCAGCCTCTTCTATTGTTATCGTTTCAGGAATAATCTCTTCACAATCTATTTTTACAACCTCAAAATCAAAACCTAAGCCGGTAAGCAGCTCTTTTCTTCTGGGTGACTGGGACGCTAAAAGTAATTTCATGCTTTGAATTTATACAGATTGGGTATTATCATCATGCCAGTTTCCCTGAACTTTCATCACCTGCTCTATCACGTCCCGTACTGCACCACTTCCCCCTTTTTTGGTCGAAATGTAATCGGATATCCCTTTTACTTCAGGAACGGCATTTTCGGGGCATGCGGCAATGGCAGAATTTTCCATGATATGGATATCCGGCAGATCATCTCCCATCGTCAGAATCTCTTCATTTTTAAGATTGTACTTCTTCTTGAAGTCTTCAAAATCAGCCATCTTATTGTGTGATTTTGCATAATAATCACTGATTCCAAGATAATTGATTCTGTGTTTTACCATATCATCGTTTCCGCCGGTAATAACCCCAATTAAATACTTGTTTTTTAAGGCTTTTACTACTGCATATCCGTCCAGGACATTCATGACCCTGCACATATTTCCGCCAGGCATCAGATAAACGCTTCCATCGGTAAAAACACCGTCCACATCAAATACAAATGCCTTAATATCTTTTAATTTCTCTTTATAACTCATACATTTTTTGAATAGAATGATTCATTGTCTTGTAAATCTTAAGACTTTCGTCTTTTAATAACTGCTCATGTAATTCTAAAACTCTCACATCATTTCTTACAGCAGGTCCTGTTTGTGCTGATTTGGGTTCAATTTCATGAATCTTTTTCACCGTTTCATCAATGAGCGGCAAAAAATAATCAAACGGAATTTCTTGCGAATCAGAAACTTCTTTGGCTCTTGCGAAAAGGTGATTCACAAAATTACAGGCAAAAACGGCTGTAAGATGAATGTATTTTCTCTTTTCATGGCTGCTCTCCATTACGTTATCAGAAATTTGGGAAGCAAGGTCAAAAAGAAGTTGTTGGTCCTTTTCATTTTCTGTTTCAATAAAAAATGGAATCTTTTTATACTCCAGTTCTTTTGATTTTGAAAAAGTCTGCAAAGGATAAAAACTTGATTTTCTGTAGGGTCCTGATAAGACTTCTTTAGGCAAAGATCCTGAAGTGTGGGCAACAAGACAGTCTTTTTTAGTAATCATTTTAGAAACATTTTCCACCGAATTGTCACTGACGCAGATGATGTAAAGGTCTGCCTCTTCAAGGTGCTCCGTAGAATAAGGAACTTTCAGCTCTTCAGAAATTTTCTCCAGTTCGACAGCGTTCCTCCCAAAAATCTGCATTAATGGAGTGTTCTTCAGACTAAAAGCTTTTGCCATATGGTAGGCCACATTTCCTGAACCTATAATTACAATTTGCATCTAACAAATATAAGATTTTAAAGGAAGATGGAAACAGTAGGGTAGAAGTTTGTCATGAATCTTCCCTTCAGCCGTTGCTTATTGCTTAGCGCGTAACGATCTGATATTATTTTAAATATTTGGACTGAAAATTGAATAAGTAATTTAACTTTCAGCTATTTTTGTCATCCAAAACAGTGAAAGCATCTTATGAAGATTAAGGACGCGGAAATTATTTCGTTGATGCAAAATCCACGGACCCAGGAAAAAGGGGTACGGGCCTTGATGGATGCTTATCAAAGCAGATTGTACTGGCATATCAGAAGGATTATTGTGGATGGAGACCTTGCTCAGGATACCCTGCAGGAGACTTTTATCAAAGCCTATCAGAATTTTCACCAGTTCAAAAATGATAGCCAGCTGTACACCTGGCTTTACAGGATCGCTACCAACGAAGCGCTGCAGCAGGTCAATAAGATGAAGAAAATGCAGAAAACGGATGAAGATCCGGAGTATTATATGCAGAATCTGGTGGCCGACAATACAGAAGGAGATGCAGAAGAAATACAGCTGCTGCTCCAGAACGCCATACAAAGCCTGCCCGAAAAGCAGAAACTGGTATTTATGATGCGGTATTATGATGATTTGCCTTACGAAGAGATATCAAAAATTGTGGATATGTCTGTAGGGACGTTAAAAACAAATTACCATTATGCCAAACAGAAAATAGAAGAGTATATAAAAGAAAATTACGAGAGATAATTTTTTGACCCAACAAAGATGAAAGAGTTCGACATAGAAAAACTAGAACGAAAAAATATTTATAAGGTTCCGGATGATTTATTTGCCAATATCCAGAGCAATGTAATGAACGAAGTGAAAGCGAATAAGAAAGCACCGGTTTTTAAACTCAACTGGATGTATGCTGCTGCGGCATCACTGGCTTTACTGTTCGGAATTACTTATGTTTTTAATTCTGATAACGATTCTGCTAAGGATAGGTTGAATTCAAGAACATATGCGGTTAATGAAAAACGGCCGAAAACAGAAAGCGAGCGTGCTTATGAAACGCTGGAGGCCGATTTAACTTCTGTTGAAAATAACAATCAAAAAGTTAGCAACCAGAGCAGTAAAACAGTTTCCTATGCTTCAAAAACAGAAAATGAGAAGGCAGCTGCGCCCCAACCGGTAAAAGCGGCCACTAAAAAAGAAGAAACTAAAATGAATGAATACCTGGATTCCTTTTCTAATTCTGAAATATCAGAACTGGCAAGCAACTCAACCCAGGACGTTTATTTAGATCTATATAATTAAGAAAGATGAAAAAGATATTATTTACGCTTTTTATTATGTATGGTTTTGGTCTGAATGCACAAAATGCCCAGACTTCAGACTATGACTGGAAAAAGATGGATCCTAAACAAAGAAAGGAGGTAATAAACAATCTTTCTCCGGAAGAAAGAAAAGAGCTTCTCAAGAAATTCAGAAATAATATGGTGCTGGAAAATTTGGAAATAGATGCCAGCGATAAAACAGAATTTACACAGCTGTATAATGAGTATCTTGAGAACCAGAAACAAATAAAAGGCCAGTTTAATCCTAATTTCAATCCTGAAACTTTATCTGATGATGAAGCGAAGGCAAAGCTTCAGCAAAGTTTTGAAGTAGGGCAGAAGCTGCTGGATAACCGAAAAAAATACGCTGATAAAATGCAGCAGGTGATTCCTTGTCAAAAAGTATTGAAACTATTCCAGTCTGAGGGAATGATGAGAGATAAAATGAATGAAAGAAAACCTCACAGCGGACACGATACGACAACAAGGCCCAAACAGAACCCATAATAGTTTATTTTTTTAATGTTGGACGGCTCTTACAATTTTTTTTTGTGAGAGCCGTTTAGTATGTATGAATTGCTATTTTTGCGCAAAAAAATATCTAATGAGAAAACTGATGCAGCTGGCATTTATTTTTGTGGCTATTATCGCTTTTGCACAGACAAAAGAAGTCATAAAATTCAGAGGGAACATTTTGAATTATAGTGAAAACCCTTATGCTTTTTTCAAAGTAATCGATCAGAGAGAGGATAAGCAGATCGGAACACTGCCTTTTGGCGACCAAAAGGAAATGAAGGAAATTGTTTTTCCTTCTACACTGGATGCTGATTTTAGTGCCTGGTATTTAAAAAGCAATCAACCGGGTAAATTAACTGATTTTGTTTTGGTTTTAAAAAAACTGAAACTTTCAACAGGAGAATCTGACGGTAAGAAGACAGAAGGAAAGATGGATTTTTCTGCTCAGACCTTTGCTAAAACCGGAGACAAATATCAATTTTTATATAAAAAGGATACCGTGTTTACCTTTTATGATCAGGAAGTTTCCGAACTGATGGTGAAAAATATTCCGGTGGTTTTCTCTGCTTTCATCAAAAAAGCATATTCATTAAACCCTGCCGGAAATAAAGTGGCGGTAAGCGATCTTGCAGATTACAGTACCCTTGTAAAAACCAATTATGCCGCTTTAAAAGGGGGACCATTAAAAGACGGAATTTATCTGGATTATATTTCTTTCTTTAATCAGACTCCGGAACCGGGAAATTATGTTTTGGAGAGCAACAATAAGGGAGACATCACAAAAGCAGTAAAGGAGGAAAATGGAAAAAAGACTAAGATTTCCGCTTATAAGATGTTTGCATACGTGGATAAAGGGAAGGCCCGTAAAAGCACCTTCTCGGGATTTATGGATCTTGATCAGGATGAAAGCGGATTTTATGTTTTGGGCAACCGTGGTCATCTTTTTCCTGTACAATCCAACAGTGCTTATGGGATGTTTGGTCTCATTGGAGGAGTTGCCGGTGCTATTGAGCAGGGATCAAGACAGAAGAAAATGAAGAGTGGTGACGTGCAGAAAATTTACATTGATCCATTGACCGGAGAATACGACTTTTCTGAAGAGTAAAAAAAATTTAATGTAATTATGATATAAAGAGAGGTAGAATGTCTCTCTTTTTTATCTTTACAACATACAAAAACCTAAATGAAAAAAATATTTTTCTTTCTATTACTTTCCGGCTTATTTTTCGCCCAGAAGACGGAAGTAATTGACCTGTCAAAGTCTATAAAGGACAGCAAAAACACGTACAACAGCTTCAGAGTAATTGATCAGCGGCCCAATAAAGAAATTGGAAGCATATTATTTCATAAAAATCAAGTGAATATTGTTTTTGAAAATAACCCGAGTAAAGACATTTCAGATTGGTTTTATAAATACAATAAGGCTAAAGGAAATGATAAATTGGTGCTTTTACTTGAAAATATAAGTATTTCTGAAGATATAAAAGAAAAATATTCTATCGGAAAGCTTGAGTTGCGGGCGAGTACTTTTAAAAAGAAAAATGACGGTTATCACTTTGTTAACAGAATAGATACCATTGCAACTATTTCATCACGGAATACACCTTATTTAGCACAAAGTTTAGCAAAGAAAATTACACTGTCTTTAGCAGATTTGCTGAAAGATTCTTACAATAAAACTACTTGGGAATTTGGTATTTCAGAAAATGATCTTGCCAGTTATAATTCTATTTTGATGGATAAGCTTGATATTTTAAAGTCGGATACATTAAAAGAGGGGGTTTATAAAGATTCTTACAGTTTCTTTACCCACAATCCAGAACCGGGTTATACGATTGAAACCAACAGCAAAGGTATTGCGACAAAAGCAGTGAAGAGCGATGATAAAAAGCCAATCAGAAATTTTTATGCATTTGTTCATAATGGAGTTCCATTTAAAGTAATTCCGGTGGGTTATGTTGAAATTTTCAGAGATGAAATGAGACTTTTCATTGAAGTTAAAAAAGAAGAGCTTTTTCCTGAACCTAATAATTCTTCGATGGTAGTGTTAGGAGGCGGGATAGGAGGTTTGATAGGAAGTATAGTAGCCAATGTAGCCATTGTAGCGATTGATGCCAGTGCAGCGAAAAAAAGAAATGCAATGGCGGGAACAGAAGTTTCACTTGATCCTTTAACCGGATATTATATATTGCCAGAAAATTTTGGTAAATCTAAATAATACATAGAGAGCATCTTGCTTCTCTTTTTTATTGAAATCAGAATTAAAAGAAAGCATTTGTGACCAAAAATTAAAAATGAATTTCTCCTGCATTTTTTTATCTTTGCAAATTACAAAGTTCTTAAATGAAAAACATACGAAATTTTTGCATAATCGCTCATATTGACCACGGTAAAAGTACTCTGGCAGACCGTCTTTTGGAGTATACCAATACAGTTACTCAAAGAGAACTGCAGTCTCAGACCCTGGATGATATGGATTTGGAGAAAGAACGTGGGATCACCATTAAGTCTCACGCCATCCAGATGGATTATGAATATAAAGGAGAAAAATATATCTTAAATCTTATCGATACACCGGGACACGTAGACTTTTCTTAC
This sequence comes from Chryseobacterium carnipullorum, assembly GCF_003815695.1. Lineage (NCBI taxonomy): Bacteria > Pseudomonadati > Bacteroidota > Flavobacteriia > Flavobacteriales > Weeksellaceae > Chryseobacterium > Chryseobacterium carnipullorum. The sequence goes on from NZ_CP033920.1 coordinate 1,414,527, forward strand.
GAAGTTTCCCGTTCTATCGCAGCCTGTGAAGGAGCACTTCTTATTGTAGACGCTGCACAGAGTATCCAGGCGCAGACCATCAGTAACCTTTATTTAGCATTAGAAAACGATTTGGAAATTATTCCAATTCTGAATAAAATAGATCTTCCGTCTGCCAACCCTGAAGAAGTGACCGACGAAATTATGGGACTTTTGGGTTGCAAGTATGAAGATGTTCTTAGAGTTTCCGGAAAAACAGGAGAGGGAGTGCATGATTTGCTTGAGCAGATCGTGAATAGAATTCCACCTCCGGTTGGAGATCCTGATGCCCCATTACAGGCTTTAATCTTTGACTCTGTTTACAACCCGTTCAGAGGAATTGAAGCCTATTTTAAAGTAGTCAACGGAAGTATTTCTAAAAACGAAAAAATTAAATTTTTCGCAACCGGAAAAGAATACGGTGCTGACGAAGTAGGAACATTAAAATTAAAGCAGGTTCCTAAGAAATCCATTCACTGTGGAGATGTAGGATACATTATTTCAGGAATCAAAGATGCAAGAGAAGTAAAAGTAGGAGATACCATCACCTCTTTTGTGAATCCTGCTTCTGCTGCCATTGATGGTTTTGAAGAAGTAAAGCCAATGGTTTTTGCCGGAATTTATCCTATAGAATCAGAAGACTTTGAAGAATTAAGATTCTCACTTGAAAAATTAAGATTAAATGATGCTTCCCTGGTTTTCGAACCGGAAAGTTCAGCTGCTTTAGGTTTCGGATTCCGTTGCGGATTCTTGGGAATGCTTCACATGGAAATCGTTCAGGAGCGTCTTGACAGAGAATTTAATATGGACGTTATTACTACGGTACCCAACGTTTCGTACCATGGATATTCTAAAAAGGATCCTGAAACAGCAATTCTGATCAACAACCCATCAGAAATGATTGATCCCAATCTTTTAGATAGAGTTGAAGAACCATACATTAAAGCGTCTATTATTACTAAATCTGATTTTGTTGGTGCTGTAATGACCCTTTGTATTGAAAAAAGAGGAGAGATCGTTAACCAGAGTTATTTAACGGCAGACAGAGTAGAATTAACATTCAATATGCCTTTGGCAGAAGTTGTTTTTGACTTCTATGACCGTCTGAAATCTATTTCTAAGGGATATGCATCTTTCGATTATTCTCCAATAGGAATGCGTTCTTCCAAATTGGTTAAAATGGATATTCTGATCAATGGAGATATGGTAGATGCCCTTTCTTCACTGATTCACGACAGTAATGCCTACTATATCGGTAAAAAGATGTGTGAGAAACTTCGTGAGCTGATTCCTAGACAGCAGTTTGATATTGCAGTTCAGGCCGCTTTGGGAGCGAAAGTTATTGCCAGAGAAACCATTAAAGCTTTAAGAAAAGATGTTACCGCAAAATGTTACGGAGGGGATATCTCCAGAAAACGTAAGCTTCTTGAAAAGCAGAAAGAAGGGAAGAAGAAAATGAAACAGATCGGAAGGGTAGAAGTCCCTCAGTCTGCATTCATGGCTGTATTAAAGCTAAACGATTAATATAAAAAGACCGGTAATTTTTTACCGGTCTTTTATTTTTTAGAAAGTTCGCTGCTTCTCCGTCAGATTAGCTTGTATTACCAAAGCACCGAGTCCCAGAATGACTTCAGCGATGCCTAATGTTCTTATCAGATTGATCCCGCATACGAGACATTCAGGTTCCGGGAAAGGCTTTTTCCCTACGACAATGATCAATATTCCTCCTATGATAATAATGACCACGATAAAGGCTCTTAATAATGTTTTCATGATGGTATAAATTTTTATTTTCTATACCAAAGTTGAGCATATCTCTCATGATATTCTTAAGGAAAATCACTGTTTCGTACCGGAGGTTTCTCCCGTTTTTATTTCTTTCTGGTGAATTTTATTTCCATGGACTTATATTCCTTTCCCGTTTTGGAATCAGGACCGTACATTTCCATCGTGTGATTATTGTCATCGGTAAATACATACACTTCTCTGAAATTACATTCTTTACCAGGTCTTGCAGGATCAGCCATTGTACCTTTGAACTCAAGGGATTTTTTTGCTGCGTTCCATTCACCCTCTGCATGCATAATGCCTGTTCCCATATTGTCTATCCAGGTGCTAACAAATTTTTTTCTGGCATTGTCGTAGCCCATCAGACTCATGCCTTCAAAAGGCATTCCCATAAAATTTCCTTTATAATTGCTTTGTTGATAGCGTCCTCCGAAGATCATCTTATTCGTACATTCAGAAGGATTGGTAACCGGTTTTCCTCCGGCTTCCATCCACATCGTTGATGTACCCGCCCAGTTTCCGTCATACTTTGCCAGCATTTTGTGCAGATCTCCGGGGGTGGCGTATTCCATCCAGGCTTTCGTGGCAACGGCAGAATCTACAGGTTTCCAATCTGCAGAATCAGTTTTGGATAAACTTTTTTCTGTGGCAGACTTTCCTTTCTCACAAGCCGAGAAAACAAAAGCAATTGAGAATAATAACAATAGATTTTTCATAATTAGTTAATTTTAAGTGGGTTGATGTGAAATAAAGTTAGTTAATTTTATTATTCGGTTAATTGTTTTTTTGATGTCATTTATAAAACGTATTTTTGTGTATTCATAACGCAAATTAATTATGCAGGCTATAAAAGTTGCAGTAGACGCAGTCATTTTCGGATATTTTGATAAGCAGGACCTTCAGCTCCTTTTAATCAAAAGAAAGATCGAACCATTTAAAGGCGGCTGGGCGCTTCCCGGAGGTCTTGTTCTGGATGATGAAAACCTGGATGATGCCGTTAAAAGAGAACTTCATGAAGAAGCAGGCATAAAACCTGATTTTTTAGAGCAACTTTACACTTTTGGTAACGTAGGCCGGGATCCAAGGAACAGAGTAGTTTCTGTAGCTTATCTGGGTCTTGTGAACCCGTCTTATCATGAACTCTTTGCAGACTCAGATGCGGAAGATGCACAATGGTTCAGCGTGAATAAACTTCCAGCCCTCGCTTTTGATCATAAAAGTATCATTGACATTGCGTTAAAAAGACTTCGTACCAAAATACAGTACCAGCCGATCGGCTTTAATCTTCTCAATGAAGAATTCCCTTTTTCAGACCTGGAAAACCTTTACAGGACTATTGTCGGGCGCGAGATAGACCGCAGAAATTTCCGTAAAAAGATCATGAGCTACGAACTGCTTACTGAAACCAACAATGTAAAAAAAGAAGGGAGCGGAAGACCTGGAAAACTTTTTACATTCAACCAGGAGAAGTATGAAGAACTTGAAAAAGAAGGATTCTATTTCGAGATCAAATAACTTCCCATTCCATGACATATTCTGTATAAATTTACATCAAAAATCTCTTGTTTTCCTGTTTAAATCAATTGAACTAAAATTTTAGTTCAATGTATATTTGTGCTATTTGTGAAAATATTAGTATCATTTGTGTTTCAAATTGGATTTGAAATATTTATTTTTTTTATTTGATAATCAGTAGTTTAGTTATTTAGTGTTAAAATAACGCAAATATATTTTGGCGGTATAATGAGATTGTTTTACATTTGTGTAAAAATAACACAATAATGAAATACACCCTACAACATATTATTGAAAGATTTCAGGAAAAAGAAAAACTGGATTTTCTATTTTTCTGGGGACATACCGTGAAAGATCAGATCACCAAATCATGTTTCAGCCAATGGTTTCCCATTCAATTTGAAGAAAATGGAATCCTCTATAAAACCGCTGAACATTATATGATGGCGGGAAAAGCAAAATTGTTTAACGATCAGGAAATTTTAGAAAAGATTGTAAAGGCTGAAACACCGGATCAGGCTAAAAGTCTTGGAAGAAAAGTCAAAAATTTTGATCCGAAACTCTGGGACGAGCATAAATATGAAATAGTAAAAAATGCCAATCTTCTGAAGTTCTCCCAAAACTCAAAATTTAAAGATTTTCTCTTGTCTACAGATAATAAGATCCTGGTTGAAGCAAGCCCTTATGACAGGATCTGGGGAATCGGAATGCTGGAAACGGATTCCAGAGCGAAGAATCCAGCTAATTGGGATGGAGAAAATCTGCTTGGTTTTGCTTTGATGGAAGTAAGGGACCAAATAAGAACGTAAAAACACAATCACTAAACACAAAATAAAAATTATGGAAAAAACAGAACTGCACCCACAGATATTTCTCATTGAAGATTTTTTGACTGCTGAGGCCTGTGATAAATATATTGCAATGGCTGAAGGAAAAGTATTTGAAGAAGCTCAGATCAATGTACATGGACGCCAAATGATGAGTAAAGGCATCAGGAATAACGACAGACTAATGATTTTTGATCATGATTTAGCAGAAGATCTTTTCAGAATAGCGGAACAATTTCTCCCTCAGGAACACGAAAATTATAAGCTTCAGAATTTCAATGAAATGTTCAGAATTTATAAATATACGCCCGGACAGAGGTTCAAAATACACAGAGACGGAAGCTATATCCGCAACGAACATGAAAAAAGTTTCTACACTTTCATGGTTTATCTGAATGATGACTTCGAAGGAGGAGAAACAGAATTTGAAAACTTGTTTACAGTCGCTCCGAAAAAAGGATCTGCAATGGTTTTCTATCATCCGCTAAGACATGAAGGGAAAATCCTGATCAGCGGTAAAAAGTATGTTTTGAGAACCGATGTCATTTATTACAACAAATAAAATTCTGTAAAAGAAGAAGCATTGTTATGCCCTTTTTATTTAGCGTAAAAACAACACAAAAAAAGATAAAAATGGAAGACGACTTAAAACCAAGATTCATCCAGTCATTACAGAGAAACAATGACCAGATCAGAGAAGACCGTGCACGAACCATCGGAGCAGATTCCGAATTGATTTACAGGCGCAGGGTGGAAGACATTGACCTTAAGATCAAGAGACTGGAAAGAGAACAGGAAGGCCTCATTGACATCAGCCCTTTAGACAGGAACAGCCTCACATTTGCAGACTTTCAGCCCGAGGCATTTGTTCAGAAAGATATAGAATATTCATTAACCCTCAGAAATTTAAATATTCAGTTAGAAGTCGCAGTGAAGAGATTTGAATATTTATTCGGTAAAGCATTTTAAATTATGGGAAGTACAAGATACGATATGGACGCTCGTTTCGACCGAGCAAGAAAAGAAGGGTACGGATCTAAATCCGCAGGTGAAATTTTCACTCAGAATGCCAAAAGAATGGCTCATGAATCTATGAACCCAAAAGGTATTTCTTTCAGAGAGTCGAGAGATTCATCCGTACACCCGAACTCTGTTCCCATCATTTTGGGATTGGATGTAACGGGAAGTATGGGACATATTCCCCACGAACTTATTAAAGAAGGATTGCCTAAATTAATGGGTGGAATTATTCAGGGCGGTGTTCCGGATCCCGCACTTTTATTCTTAGGAATCGGAGATCATGAATGTGATGCTTATTCTCTTCAGGTCGGGCAGTTTGAGTCAGGAGATGAAGAACTGGATATGTGGCTGACCCGTACTTATATTGAATCCGGCGGTGGCGGAAATGCCGGAGAAAGTTATCTTCTCGCATGGTATTTTGCCGCTTTTCATACCAGAACGGATGCTTTTGAGAAGAGAAATCAAAAAGGACTTTTGTTTACCGTAGGCGATGAACCTTGTCTGAAAACACTTCCGGCATCAGCGATCAGAGAAATAATGGGAGCCGGCCAGCATACTTATACGCACTTTGAACTCTTGGAAGAAGCCCGAAAAAGGTATGAAGTGTATCACATCAATGTTGTCCATTCTGATCAGGCCATGAGAGCAGATAGCGGCTGGAAAGAATTGTTAGGCCAGAACTGTCTGTCAATAGCTGATCACAGAGAAATTCCCAATGTAATTAAAGGAATTATCTGCGATATCTTTAAAAATAAAACGTTCATAGCAGGAGAGAGAAACGGATTTGACAATATTCAAATGTTTTAAGTCATGAAAAAGGCACAAATAGTAATAGGCTTGGGTTTTGGGGATGAAGGAAAAGGAATCACAACAGATTTCCTGGCGCAGCAAAACCCTGAATCTGTTGTCATCAGATTTTCCGGAGGTCAGCAGGCGGCACATACCGTAATGATTGATGGTAAAAAGCACATTCATTCCAGTTTTGCAAGCGGGGCACTTCGGGGACTACCGTCCTATTTTTCGGAACATTGCACGATTCATCCTGTTTTTTTACTGAATGAAAGAAAGGAATTAATGGAGAAAAATGGAAACACTGAACTGCATATTCATCCATTGGCCAAAGTGACCACTCCATTTGATGTCTGGCAGAACAGAACCAATGCAAAGAATCTGGAGCATGGAACCTGTGGAAAAGGAATTGGAGCGACCATGAAAAGGCACGAAAGCCCATACAAACTATTTGCTGCCGATTTGATAGCCCCAAGAGCGATGCTGATCGAAAAATTAAAAGGAATTGCCTATTACTATGGCTTTATAGACGAAGCTCAGGTAAATGAAGCACTGAATGATTTCTTGAATGCGGTAGACGGGATCGATTGGAAAATAGATGATTATACCTATCTGAATTCATTTGAGAATCTCATATTTGAAGGGAGTCAGGGAATTTTGCTGGATATGGATCACGGGGTATTTCCCAATGTAACCTATGCCCATACCACTTCAAAAAATGCTTATGAGATCTGTCAACTTTTGAAAATCGAGGATATCGAAATATATTATGTGACCAGAATATATTCTACACGTCATGGAAGCGGATGGATGAGCAATGAAAAGGAATTAGTGCTGAAAAATAATAAAGAGGAAACCTGTATTTTTAATGAGTATCAGAAAGAGTTTCGATTTGGAGAACTGGACTATGACTTACTCAACTATGCCCTCCTTTTGGATGGCGCTTATGGAACAGTAACCCAAAAGAATCTTGTCGTTACGTGTCTGGATCAGACCGATGAGCAATTTAAAAAAGAGAATATAAAAACAGAATTTGACCAGATCTATGGATCTTATTCTCCGTATTCAGAAGACTTTAAACCAATTTTTTAAACCAAATAATGGTTTTATATTTAATGGCAGAACGGAGCCGAATAGCAGTAGAATGATGAAAGAATTTGAAATAAGAGCAGATTACAATAGAGATACGATCGTGATATACCAGTCATACAATGAGCAGATTGCAAAATCTGCCGTGATGAATCAGAAGTTTTCTGCTCCTTTTTCATTCAAAAGGATGACGTGGATCAAACCTTCTTTTCTCTGGATGATGGAAAGAAGTAATTACGGACAAAAATCCGGACAGGAATGTACGCTGGCCATCCATATTAAACGAGAAGCATGGGAAAAAGTACTAGGCAAAGCCATTTTAACTTCTCCTGAAAAAAGGGTGTATCCCGATCCCGGAATCTGGGAAAAAGACTTTGAGAATGCTGAGGTTTATGTACAGTGGGATCCGGAAAGGAATATTAAAGGGAATAAACTGGAGTACCGTTCCATTCAGGTAGGCATTAGCCGGTATCTGATTGAAGAATTTAATAATGAATGGATCGTTAAAATTGAAGATTATACACCTTTGGTCAAAAAGATCTTACATTTTACCAAATCGGGAGCATATGATAAAGCAAAAAAACTGTTACCAATTGAAAAATTGTATCCATTGTCCACTGAACTGGCTCATAAAATAGGAGCAATTATTTAAAAACAAAAAACTATGAAAACAATACCTCTTTACAGACCGGTTGGAGAAAAAGAAATGATCCTGATTGCAGAGAATAGATATAAAAAATTTCCACCAAGACTGGAATGGCAGCCTATATTTTATCCGGTACTGGATGAAAGCTATGCCTCAGAGATTGCTGAGAAATGGAATACAAGGGATGAAGCCGGAAATTATCTTGGTTTTGTCACCCGGTTCAAAGTACAGGAAGAAGTGGTTAATCAATATGAGACCCAGAATGTGGGTGCAAAAAATCATAATGAATTTTGGGTTCCTTCTGAAGAACTGGAGGTATTTAATAAGGCAATAGTGGGGAATATTGAGGTGATAAAAGTTTTTGTTGGAAACGATTTTAAAGAATCAACAGATGCTGAAATTAATAACCTTATTGTCAAACTACAAAAAGGATGAAAAAAATAAACTATTTAAAAGGAGATGCCACCAATCCTCAGACAGAAGGAAATAAGATCATCACCCATATCTGTAACGATATTGGAGGTTGGGGAAAAGGATTTGTGATGGCGATTTCTAAAAGATGGAAGCAGCCTGAGGCAGAATACAGAGAATGGTTTAAAAGTGGAGAAAGTTTCAGTCTCGGAGAGATTCAGATCATAAAGGTTGAAGAAGAGACTTGGGTTTGCAATATGATCGGTCAGCATAGGACAATAACAAGTTCAAAAGGAATTTCGCCAATAAGATATGAGGCTGTAGAAAAGTGTCTTGAAAAATTAGCTTTTGATGCTTTAAAACTCAATGCTGAGGTACACATGCCAAGAATAGGCTGCGGTTTGGCAGGAGGAAAATGGGAAGAGATTGAACCGATCATTGTAAAAACATTGCTCAGACATGATGTCTCAGTATATGTTTATGACTTTGAATAAAAAAAAGAAAATTAATCATGACCAATAAAGGAATGGCGAAAGACACCTTAGAGATCTTAGCCAAAACATACTATATAAATGAAGAAAACGAAAAAATAACGATAGAAAAAGAACTTGAAATCTGTAAAAAAGAAACCGTTTTATTTTCGTCAGAACAACTTGCTGAAATGGCAAAAAATGAGCTTCCGGAAGTCAATTTTGAAACAAAATTCGAAGTCTGGAATTGCAGTTCTTTAAAAGCAATTTTACAACTAGCGGCGGAAGAAAATCAGGAAAAACTGATGTGTCTCAATTTTGCATCAGCGAAGAACCCTGGTGGCGGATTTATCAATGGCGCCGAAGCACAGGAAGAAAGTCTGGCCAGAACGTCTGCTTTATATGAAACTCAGCTTCAGGCACAAGATTATTATAAGATTCACAGAGCAATGGAATCCTGTTTTTATACCGATATGATGATTTACAGTCCTAAAGTTCCCGTTTTCAGAAAGGATAAAGGAGAATTATTACCAAAACCTGTTTTGTGTAATTTTATCACTTCTCCTGCAGTCAATGCCGGAGTGGTAAAGCGACAGGAACCGGAAAGAGCAGATGAAATTTTTGGAGCTATGGACGTACGAACAGATAAAATGTTGGCCTTATCTTTAAAACAGGGAAATGAAACCTTGATTTTAGGGGCGTGGGGGTGCGGCGTTTTTAAAAACGACCCACAAGAAATTGCAGATTTATTCAAAAAATACCTGCACGGAAAATATAAAAATAAATTTAAACGAGTGGTTTTTGCAATTTTAACCAAGAAAAAGGAATTGCTGGAAGTATTCGAAGAAATATAATGAAACTTAAACTAAAAAAATATAAAGAACAACTACAGGATTGGCCTCAGGAGGGATATCACCTCATGGCCCAATACGATAATGACAGAATTATTGTATATCAGTCCTATCGAAAAAATATAGGTGAATTTGCCGTTAAAAATCAATATTTTGGAGGTGAATTCAGTTTGGACAGAATGACCTGGATCAAGCCTAATTTTCTTTGGATGATGTACAGAAATGGATGGGGAACAAAAGAAGGGCAGGAATATGTTCTGGCCATTCATTTGAAAATGTCTGCTTTCAAAAAATATGTAGAGAATGCAGTTTATTCTTCCTACAATGATAGTTTGGGAATTTCCCGGGAAGCATGGCAGGCTGAGGTAAAAGCATCTTCTGTGAGATTGCAATGGGATCCGGATCATGATCCTTTTGGGAACAAGCTGGAGAGAAAGGCAATACAAATTGGGTTGCGAAATGAATTCACCCGTTCTTTTGCTCATGAAGATGTCCTCTTAATTGAAAATATTTCAGATTTTGTGAAAGAACAATACGAGTTTGTTTTAAGGGATGATTTGGATAACCTGATCATTCCTCAGGAAAGACCACTGTTGTTCAACGATGAAAGTTTAAATAAAAAATTGAGATTAAAATGACAACAGACAGACTCTTTCTTGCTGCAAAATCCTTGACCGGAACCTCTATGGGCGATGCTTTTGGAGAAAGTTTTTTCGGAGAGGAAAGTGTGATGAAAACCTATATTCATCAGAGAATTCTTCCTGAAAGTTCTCTGGATTTTACCGATGACACGATTATGGCAATTGCTGTTTTTAGATCGTTGGAGAAATTTGGAAAAGTTGATCAGGATTTTCTCGCAGAAGAGTTTACAAAGAATTATTATCTTGATATCAACAGGGGATATGGGCCTTCCATGCATCAGTATTTTAGAGCAGTAGAAAAGGGTGAGTCCTGGAAAGGAGTGTCCTATTCAAAATTTGAAGGACAAGGCTCTATGGGAAATGGAGGAGCAATGAGAGCCAGTACAATCGGAGCTTATTTTTATAATGATCTTGAAAAACTTAAAAAGAATGCGGAACTTTCCTGTGAAGTGACTCATGCCAATAAAGAAGCTGTTGAAGGAACAAAAGCCATTGCTTTAGCTTCAGCGTTCGCCACTCAGGAAAAACAGGGAATTATCAGTTTAAACAAGAAGGATTTTATTCAGAAAATTCAGGAGGAGCTGGATGATTCGGATATGAAAAGCAAATTGAATAAAGCGCTTTTTTTAGATGGGAATCCAAGTGTTGATTTGCTAGTAAGAACTTTAGGAAACGGAATAAAAATGACAGCCCAGGATACTGTTCCGATAGTGATCTGGATGTTGTCCAGATACAGGAATAATTTCGAAGAATGTCTCTGGAATACGGTCTTGGCATTAGGCGATAGGGATACGACTTGTGCCATGGCAGGAGGAGTAAGTATTCTTTGCTGCGATGAAAAAAATATTCCTGACTGGACAGAAAATGTAGAAAATTGGAAAAAAAGTGGGTTTTATGAACATTGAACTGATAAAAGGAGACATCACAAAAATCTCCGCAGACGCTATTGTCAATGCCGCCAATTCATCATTGCTCGGCGGCGGCGGAGTAGATGGAGCTATTCATCGTGCAGGAGGAAAGCAGATTCTCGAAGAATGTATCCAGATCAGGAACAGACAGGGAAAATGCAATACCGGGGAAGCTGTGGCCACTTCAGCAGGAAATCTTCCGGCGAAGTATGTAATTCACACGGTAGGACCTGTTTGGAACGGAGAAGAAGATAAAAGCTCAAAGCTTTTGGAAGACTGTTATAGAAATTCCTTGCAACTGGCGGAAAGTTTGGGTATTAAAACCATTGCTTTTCCAAATATCAGTACGGGAATTTATCAATTTCCAAAAGAACTGGCCGGAAAAATTGCCGTAGAAACAGTAAAGAATTTTCAGGCAGAAACCATTGAGAAAGTTATTTTTGTGTGCTTTGATGATGACAATGAAAAGATTTACAAAAAATTATTAGATTAAAACAATGAAAAAACTAACCATACTAAGCGGTGCAGGAATCAGCGCTGAAAGCGGAATAAAAACATTCAGAGACGGAGACGGACTCTGGGAAAATCATAATATAACAGACGTAGCAAGTCCGGAAGGATGGAGAAAAGACCGGGAACTGGTGCTGGAATTTTACAATCAGAGAAGAAGACAGCTTCATGAAGTTGAACCTAACGAAGCCCATCGATTAGTCGCAGAACTCGAAAAATATTTTGATGTTCAGATCATTACCCAAAATATAGATGACCTGCATGAAAGAGCCGGATCTACAAATATCATTCATATTCATGGGGAGCTATTCAAGTCTTGCTCATGCAGCAATAAAAACCTGATCTATGAAGAGAAAGGAGATATAAAGATTGGAGACAAAGCGGAAGATGGAGCCCAGTTAAGACCTTTTATCGTATGGTTTGGGGAAGATGTTCCTTTGTATAAGACTGCTCAGGAGAAGGTAAAAGAAGCAGATATTATGGTCGTCATCGGAACTTCTCTGCAGGTATATCCTGCGGCAGGATTGATCCATGACATCAAAGACGACTGTTTGCTGGTGGTTATCAATCCCAATGAAACAGGATTCGGATATGGACAAAGAGCGGTAGTGATGAAAGAATCAGCAACTCAGGGAATGAAATTGCTGTTTGATAAATTGGTTAATCTTGCCTGATGGAAAATGTAGTAAAAGCCGGAATTTTTGGAGTATGCATCGGGGATGCGCTGGGAGTTCCGGTGGAATTTAAGATGAGAGAAGATTTAAAAAGATTGCCCGTTACAGGTTATCTGGAATTCATGTCCTGGAACCAGCCCAAAGGAACTTGGAGCGATGACAGCTCATTAACGCTTTGTATTGCTGATGTACTTACAAAAGGGTATGACTTAGAAAAGATCGGACAAAGCTTTGTAAAATGGAATAAATATGGACACTGGACCGCTCACGGAAGGCTTTTTGATATAGGAGGAACCACAAGACATTCGATTGCACGATTGATCAAAGGTGAAAGCGCCAGATTTTCAGGAAATATTTTTGAAGAAGATAATGGGAATGGCTCTTTAATGAGAACACTTCCCTTGGCCTTTTATCTTAAAGATGAAGTAGATATTGAAAAATTATATCAAACCGTAAAAGAGGTTTCAGCCATTACGCATGGACATTTCAGATCTGTTTTCGCCTGTTTCATATATGTTATTTTTACCATTGAACTGATTAAGGGAAAAAGTAGAAAAGAAGCTTATACGCATATGCAGAAGATAGCTTTGGAATACTCAGAAATTCAAGGCTTTAACCTTAAAGAGATAGAGCTGTTTCACAGAGTTTTAAAAAATGATATTTCAACTTATTCCGAAGAAGAAATTAAAAGTGGCGGCTATGTCCTCCACAGCCTCGAAGCCTCCCTTTGGTGTTTTCTCAACTCTGAAACCTATGCAGAAGCCGTATTGAAAGCGGTGAATTTAGGAGAAGATACAGACACCACAGGAGCTATTACCGGAGGAATTGCAGGTATTTATTACGGATTTGAAAATATTCCGGAAGACTGGGTTTCCGATTTGGTAAGAAAAGAGGATATTGAAGTTTTATGTGAAAAGCTTCAGAAAAAATTAATGACATAAAAATACACAAACCATGAACGAAATAGAAAACAAAAGAATAAGCAAATTTCTAAGCCTTATTCTGAGACATCAACCCGAAATCATTGAGCTTAGACTGGATGAAAACGGTTGGGCAGAAGTGAATGAACTCATTACAAAATCTGCAAAAGGAAGAATGCACTTCAGTTTTGAAGACCTCGAGGAAGTGGTAGAAACCAACAATAAAAAACGGTTCGCATTCAATGAAGATAAAACCAAAATCAGAGCCAGTCAGGGACATTCCATTGCGATAGATCTGGCCCTGAAAGTCGCGCAGCCACCAGATTTTCTGTATCACGGAACAGCACAATCGAATATTTCTTCTATTCTGGACAACGGAATTGAAAAAAGAAGCCGCCAGCATGTTCATCTAAGCGCAGACAAAGAAACCGCCACGAAAGTAGGAATGCGCCACGGAAAACCCGTTATTCTGACCATCAGAACAAAGGAAATGCATGATGACGGAATCGCTTTTTATCTTTCAGCCAACGGCAGTCTGTGAAAAAACCTCCGTTTATTTACTCAAAAATAGGGAAATAAATTCAATAATTGATTTTGGGAATTTGTATATTTAATGATGCAGCATATTATTGGGGTCGCCCGCAATCAGATGGTTTTTACGAGTTTAGAACAGAATATTCCGGATGATAATCCGGTTCGTTTTCTTGATGCTTTTGTAGAGAATATTGATTTGGGAGCTTTGGGTTTCGAGCTTCAAACCTTGAAAACAGAAGGACGACCGAGTTACAGCACCAAAATATTTCTCAAAATCTATCTGTACGGCTATCTCAATGGCCTTCGCAGCTCGAGGAAACTGGAAAAAGAGTGCACTCGCAATATGGAACTGCAGTGGCTTTTGTACGGATTGATTCCGAATTATCACAGCATTTCAGACTTTCGGAAAGACAATCCTTCGGGCTTAAAAAAACTCTTCAAAGTATTTGTTTCATTTTTAAAAGATGCTGATTTGATTGGCGGAGAAATCATTGCCATTGATGGTACCAAAAGTAGGGCTCACAATAGCAAGAAAGCCAATTTTAATCAAAAGAAAATTGAGAAACATCTGGCGTATATTGAGGAGAAGTCACAAGAATATTTAGACCAGTTGGCCGAAAATGATGTACAAGAAAACAGCGAAAAAATTAACAATATTCAGCAGAAAATAGAACGTTTGAAAACCAACCGCATCAGGTACGAACTTCTGGAAGAAAAACTGAAAGTGAGCGGTGAGCCTCAAATCAGCATGACGGATGAAGATTCCAGGGCACTTTTGGTTCAGGGGCAGGTGGTGGAAGTGAGTTACAATATTCAGGCAGCGGTAGATGACAAACACAAACTTGTTGTGGCCACCCACACCATTAATCGCAATGACAGAAATGCTTTGGCAGCAATCGCAATAGAAGCGAAAGAAAATTTAGGAATAGAAACCTTCACCGCTTTGGTCGACAAAGGATATCATAATGGTAGGGAAATCACACAATGCAAAGCGGAAAACATCCGAACGATTGTTGCGTATCCGACCTTGGTACAAACCAATGAGAATGGGACTACGAAAGGCTATTTGGTAGCCAATTTTATTTACGATAAAGAATCAGACACTTACCAATGTCCGCAAAGTCAGACTTTAGAAACCACGGGTTCGTGGCACAAAAAATCGCGTGATGGAGGTGGTTATCTCTTCAAAAAATACCGCAGTTCAGCTTGCAAAGAATGTCCCGTAAAATCACTTTGCACGAGCAGAACAGGAGGGCGGGAGATCGATAGAAGTGAGTTTGCCGAGGCTGTTGAAGAAAACAATCAGCGTTATCGGGAAAATGGGCAGTTGTACCGAAAGCGACAAGAAATCAACGAGCATATCTTCGGCACTATCAAGCGTCAGTGGGGTTACAATCATACGAATTTAACGGGACTGGATAAGGTCAATGGTGAACACAGTTTAATTATGCTGGTTTACAACATCAAGCGAGCGATGAATATTCTGGGAGTTCCGGAGTTAATTGCGAAATTAAAGAGCTGGAAGTCACCTTACAAAAGGAAAGTCTTGTTTTTGTTAAAATTAGCATATTTTAAGGCGATAATGAGCAAGCAAAATTATTGGCAGAAATTAGCAGCATGAAAAATGGGGTTCATTAAAAGCGCTTATTGGCTATTCAGACGAGTACAATTTACAGCATTCTGAGAGGTAATTCGGGGTTTTTTCACAACCTGACGGTGTTTGGCTGACTGATTTTGTGGATGCAAAATATATTTCAAAATAAGATGGGCAGAACATTAGTAATCGGTGATATTCACGGAGGTTTTAAAGCCTTACAACAGGTTTTTCAAAGAGCAGAAGTAGGAGAAAAGGATATCCTTATTTTTCTCGGAGATTACGTTGATGGCTGGAGCGAATCTGCTCAGGTCATCCAGTTTTTGATGGAACTTTCTCAAAAGCAGGAATGTATTTTTATCAAAGGAAACCATGATGCCTGGTGCGAAGACTGGCTGTCCCTTGGAGACGGACCGGATGTATGGCTTTTTAACGGAGGAAAGAGTACCGTGGAAAGTTACAACGACTACCCGTTGGAAGATCTGGACTTTCACCTTGAATTCTTTCAAAGGATGAAAAACTATTATGTAGACGATAAAAACCGCCTGTTTATCCATGCAGGATATTCCTCTATGCATGGTCCTGAAAAAGAAGTCTATTCCAGCAATTACCGCTGGGACAGAACCCTTTGGGAAACCGCGGTAGCAATGGATAAAAAATTAGAAAAAAATTCAGCACTTTATCCGAAAAGACTTCTTTTATACCATGAAATCTTTATCGGACATACACCGACACTGGATATAGGAATTAAGCATCCTGTCAATAAAGCCAACGTCTGGAACATCGATACCGGAGCAGCTTTTACAGGCGTTTTGTCAATGATGGATATCGATACCAAAGAATTCTGGCAGAGCGATCCGCTTCCTTTTTTGTATCCGGACGAAAAAGGCAGAAATAACGATAGTGCAGGAAAGTAAACCCTATGAAAATGCATCCTGAATCTTTAACATACACAAACCTTATTGGTTTTAAAAACCGATAAGGTTTCTATTAATAAAGGAATTTGGAGTAATATTTTTTATTTCTCGCAGATTAATCAGATCATACAGATCTTTATCTGAAATCTCGAACTACCAAACGAAAATTTTTGATTTTCTTGCGCCTTAAAAACAGCCTTAAGATCAAAAAAAATTGCGTCCTTGCGTAAATCCAATCCCATTGAACGGACCTCAATAAATCCACAATTTCCCTTTCCCACCCAAATCAGATTAAGTAATTTTGAAGTTCAAAAACTGCTTCAATGAAACTGAAATACCTCTTAATATTCCTAAGCACATCCTTATTTTTAGCGCAAAAATCATTTCAGACTCCCTTTGAAAAAGGAAACGGAAACCAAACGGTGACCTACGATGAAATGAATGCCTATTATCAGGATCTGACTCAACACTTCAATACGATTCAATACCTTAAAAAAGGAGAAGACGATAACGGAAAACCCATTTACGTCGTTATTTACAATCCTTTTCCTGAAAAAGATCTCGATAAACTAAGAAAAGATAAAGCAATTCTCTTTGTCAACAACGGAATTCACCCAGGAGAACCGGACGGAATAGACGCGACTATGATGCTCATGCGTGATTTGGCAACCGGGAAAATAAAAACTCCTCAGAACTTCGTCATTGCAGCCATTTCAGCGTACAACGTAAGCGGAATGCTGAACAGAGGTTCTTTTTCCCGAGCCAATCAAAACGGTCCCGGGCAGTATGGTTTCAGAGGAAATGCCAGAAACTATGACCTGAACAGGGATTTCATTAAAGCGGATTCAAAGAATGCCAGAAGTTTCCAGGAAATCTATCAATGGCTGCAACCGGATGTTTTTATAGACAACCATGTAAGCAACGGCGCTGATTATCAGTATACCTTCACCTATATCTCAACCTTTAAAGAACGTCTTGGAAAGGTCTTGGGAAACTACTTCTACAATGATTATCAGGCTAAAAACCTGGAAGGCATGAAGAAGCTGGGCTATGAAAGCACGCCGTACGTCAATATCCACGGAGATGTTCCTGATGAAGGATTTGCTGCTTTTGAAGACTCTCCGAGATATTCTACAGGATATACCTCCCTTTTCAATTCATTGGGAACCGTTCCGGAAACGCACATGCTGAAACCTTATGACAAAAGAGTTGATGCAACGTATCAATATATGCTGGTCAGCCTTCAGAATCTGGATAAAGATTATAAAAAGATCAAACAGCTCCGTCTTGACAATCTAAAGCAGTACAAATCGGGAATGCAGTACGGAATCCGTTGGAAAATAGATTCTACCCAATTTTCTACAATGGATTTCAAAGGCTATGAAGGAAGCTACAAGCCCAGTGATATTTCCGGGAAGCCAAGACTCTATTACGATAGAAATAAACCTTTTACAAAAAAGATAAAACTCTTTATGACGGCTGTCCCAACCGGATATATTACGATTCCTGAATACTATGTGGTTCCGCAATACCAATATCGGGTAATTGAAGAAATGAAAAGGAATAAAATCCAAATGACAATCCTTAAGAAAGATAGCACGGCATTGGTAGAATCGTATAAAATCAAAGATTTTAAGACCGTTAAAAATCCTTACGAAGGACATTATCTTCATTATGATACCACTGTAGAAACAGCAAAAAGGAATATTACTTTTTCTGCCGGAGATTATATCATTCCAACACAGCAGCCTGGGGTAAAATACATCATTGAAACCCTTGAACCTGAAGCGTCAGATTCCTTTTTTAACTGGAATTTATTCGATGGTATTTTAGCACAGAAAGAATATTATTCTGCCTACATTTTTGAAGATACAGCTTCGGAACTTTTGAAGACGGACAAAAAATTAAAAGAAGCTTTTGAAGCCAGAAAATCATCAGATAAAAAGTTTGCCGATGACGGAACTGCCCAGCTGGACTGGATCTACAGGAATTCTCCTTATTTTGAAGAGAAAACATTCAGACAGTATCCGATATACAGAATCTTATGAAATTTCAAAGTTGATTTAAATAATTGATAATCAGGAGTTAATTTTAAGGATTTTCACCTGCGCAGAAAGGGTGTTTTTCCTGATAAATATTGCCCGGTCTCTGACGAAATTTGCTTTATAAAACCAATAAAAATTATAGTTATGGCTACTAAAAAGCAATTTTTCGTGTCGTTGGAAGGAGTAGATCTTTCAGACGAGCAGTTGAAAAACATCGACAGAGGAATTCAGAATGTCGTTCTTTCTGAACTTTCAAAAATTGACAATACCCAGGCTTTTGCAGCGCACAGGGATTTCAAAGGACTCTTAAAACCGCTGAAAATTAAAGACTGGTTTCCGTGGGGGATGATCATCTTTAAACCCGGAATTGATATCCAAAAACAGGTGAAAGAAATTCAGTCTCAAATAAAAGGCTATGGAGCCTGATTTACAATCTTCAAAGAAGAAGTGTCCCAGTTATCTTGGGAAAGTTGGGGCACAGCTTTTTGGAGTAGTCGGCAAAGACGGGAAGGTACAGTTCATCTCACCTCTCACCGTTACAGAAGATTTTCTGAATCTTAATAAAGACAAAAACAGCCTGGAGCAGAGATTTCGTTTTACGGGAAAATGTGTAGAAAAAGGCTGTGCACAGTGGAACGCTGAAGAGTCCAAATGTTCTTTGTCCAAAAAGGTGCAGCATTTGGATAGTCATAAAGAAACCGAACTGTTCTTTTGTCCGATAAGAACTCAGTGCAGATGGTTTTCTCAGGATGGAAAAGAGGCCTGTTTTTCGTGCAATGAGGTCACGAGGAATATGGAAGAACTTTTAACAGGGACTCCATCATAAAAAAAGACGCTTCACATTGAAACGTCTTTTTTTTTATTTGGGTAAGCCTTTTTTTAAAGCCATTTCTGCGGTTTTAACGGCTGCTTTTTCTTTCCAGTCCATATAGGTATTTTTAAAATTGGATTTCATAATATCGTCAAACTTACGCTGTACGGTAAGATTCCATAGAGAGTGTGCTTTCACAGCCCATGATTTGTCCCATGCTCTCAGAGAAATAGAGAAACTTCCGTCCAGATATTTCATCCAGTGCCACCATCCCGTAGGCATGAAAAGCGTGTCTCCGTGTTCGAGGAAACATTCAATACCTTCTACACCATTAAGGGCGGGATATTTTTCAAAATCAGGATTGTCGATGTCATAATCTTCCAGGGCATAGGTTGCGTAAGGAAGCCTGTACAATCTTTCTTTCCATTTATATTCAAATAACTTGACATGCTTTCTTCCGTTGAAGTGCGTATGGAAAATATGCGCCATATCAATGTCAAAATGAAGAAAAGTGACCGAACTCTTCCCTCCAAAAAACATGGATGGATATTTATCCAGAAAACCTCCCATCAGTTCTTTGGGAGCGATAAAATCGTCCATTAATTTATTGGCGTGCTTTATCGGGTCAAAAAAGAAAATTCTCAGATCGGTAGGCTCTCTCTGGATGAGGTCTATATAATCTCCGAACTTCATTTTCGTCGTGGGCGTATTGATGGGAGCTGCAGGATCGGCTTTTTTGGAATCATAAAGAGGAACTTCTACATCACCCACCACTTCCTTTACATACTCCATGGTCCACTTCTGATAAGCAGGCCATTTTCTTGCCATATTTTTTATGACAACGGGCCTTCTTGGCTTTAGATATTTTTCCATGAACTCCTCCTGAGTAATATCATCTACAACATCTATAGGCTTTAAAATAATTCCCATTCTATAAATTTTATGTTACAAAATTATTAAATAAATAGATATGAATCAGTGTTTAAGTTTTTTTTAATCTATGATTCAAATCACTTTTAACTATTTAGACTAAGTAAGAATATGGAAATAGATCCTTTTCTGTAAAGTCTTTAGTTTTTCCCTGTTATAAGCCCATATTTTCATTGAAAATGATAAAAACTGATAACACAATGGGATTAGTTATTGGCTAAATTTAATGAATAGATTTTAAAGAATTTACATACCAAACGAATTTTTAAGATAAAAATGACAGACTGGTATTCAAAACAGGATAATATTGATTTTAAATGCATAACAGCTTCTTCAGCAATAAAATTTTAAAATAGCTCGACAAAATATTGGACCTGTAAAAATTATCACTAAGTTTATAGTGTTAAATACGTTTAACCTTTATCATTATAATACATCTTTATAAAAAGTGTAACAAAAAACACAAGCGACAAACTAATTAGGCAAATAATAAATTATGAAAGGAAAAATTTCTTTATTTCTGATGCTTTTTTTTACCGTGCTCACTTTTGCACAGAAAACAGTGTCAGGGAAAATTACCGATGAAGATGGGTCCGCTATTCCCAGTGCCAGCGTTACTATAGAAGAACCGGGCAAAGATGCTATTTTGGCATATGGGATCACCAATTCCAAAGGAGAATACAAAGTTACATTCACTTCTTCAGAGGCTAATGTAGACATGAAAGTAAAGGCTTTCAACCAAAAATCTCAAACAAAACAGATCAGCAACAGCGATCAGACCATCAGTTTCAAAATGCAGTCTGAAGCGACAGAAATAAAGGAAGTTCAGCTGAAAACGAAGATGATCACCGCAAGAGGAGACACCATTGCGTATGATCTTAAAGCTTTTGCCAACGCAAGCGACAGAACGCTTGCCGATGTAATGAGAAAAATTCCGGGTATTGAAGTCAATAAAGACGGAACCATTCTTTACCAGGGTAATGCCATCAATAAATTTTATGTTAACGGGAAAGACCTTATGGAAGGCGGATATGGGACCATCAACAACTCGCTTCCAAAAGATGCCGTACAGAAAGTAGAAGTTCTGGAAAACCACCAGCCTGTAAAAATTCTTCAGGATAAAGTACCTTCTGACCAGGCAGCCATCAATATCAAGCTGAAAAATTCAGTGACAATGACCGGAAGAGGAGAAGTAGGAACCGGCTTTGGAGATCCGTGGCTGTGGAATGTTAAACTGACCCCTATGTTTTTTGGACAAAAAAGCCAGTGGGTGGTCAACTATAAAACCAACAATGTTGGAGAACAGGTAGAAAATGAAGGAAACATCCTGGCATTTGGAAGTCGATTTGAAGGAAGAAGAATTAATAGTTCCCAAAACGACTGGCTTAATGTGGAAAATGCCAGTACACCCAATCTTCCGGTAAAAAGATACCTGATGAATAACGTCCATTATCTGTCCGCCAACTATCTTACCAATATTGATAAAAAGAAAGAGTGGGAGCTCAAGGCCAATGCCAACTATACCAATAATGCCGTTGAAAGACAATCGTACAGCCAGACTGATTATTTTGAGGGAAGTTCCAATTATACAAACATTCTCAATAATTTTTATACAGATAAAGCAAAAGGTGAACTGATATTCACTAAGAATGCTAAAAAAGGATTCTTTAAAAATACTACCAGTTTCTCCCAGTTCTGGAATGCAGACAGAGGAATTGTAGACAGAACCGATGTTAAAGATGGCAGCCTGAGACACGCAAACGAAGCAACAGAATCGCCTACCACCTCATTTCAAAACTCATTGAGTACCATTATTCCATGGAAAGAAAAAATGGTCAATTTGCTGTCATTTATAAGTTATCAGACTGACAGACAGAATCTGGATGTTTCTCCATCGTCTTATTTAGGAATTCCTGGATTTACGCCTGTACCAAGTAATTTCGTTCGTCAGAACCTGAAACTTAAAACCTTCGAAGCCAACCACTCTGCCAACATCAGTTTTTCCAAAAAAGGTTGGACCCTTACGCCGGAAGTTGGATTTAATTTTAAAACAACAGATTTAGTTTCAGATTTATTCAATATCACAACAACAGGAGTATCTCCGAATGCATACAGCAATGATCTTACCTACACAACTGCAACACCTTATGGAAGCTTAGGAGTTAACTATAAGAATGAATCCTGGATGTTGTATGCCAACTTGCCTGTAAACTCTAATAATATTAAAGCAGATGACCCGCTGAGGAATGTATCAAAAACAGTAAATAAAGTTACTTTTGAACCCAATATTTTTGCGCAATATACCTTTGCTTCTTTCTGGAAAGCTTCCGTGAATGCTAATATCAATAATAATTTCGGGGAAATAAATACAGCGTATTCAGGATTTCTGATGACTTCGCCAAGTGGAATTAATGCGATGGATATCAATAATCCTATTCCGCAGAATAATAATAAATCTGCAGGCACAAGACTGGAGTACAGAAATCCACTAAACAATTTATTCTTTAATGTGAACTATAGATTCTCTGATGCTAAAAGAAACCTGATTGCTAATCCTACGATCAATGGACCGGGATATAGCATCATGAAATATATAGAACAGGATAATCATGTTTTGAATAATGGATATTCAGCAGAAGTGGGAAAATATTTCCCGAAATTTAAAACAAATGCTTCACTTACTTACAGCAATAATACAGCAAAATCTGATGCGTTCTTAAATAATGAATCGTATACCAATAACAACAATAGCCAGTCCTATGGTATTAAATTCAATAATAGCTATTTTAGCTGGATGAGCATTGATTATAATGCGAGTATTTCAAGAACCAAGCAGAAAAGTACAGGGAGGGTAAATTCTAGTGCAACCAGAACAGGATTTACACATAATCTTGGAGCATTCTTTTACCCGGTGGAAAACCATACGATTGGATTCAACTGGGATCAGGTGAATACCAATGCAGTGGGTCAAAAATACCATAACGGATTCTACGACGTTTCATACCAATTTACATGGTCCAAAAAGAAGATTGATTTTGAGGTTAAATGGATGAATATCGCCAATAAAAAAGTATTTGAAACCTATGATATCAATACTACGAATATTACCTATACAAGATATCAGCTCCGTCCAAGCCAGGTCATGTTTACCGTAAAATTCAATTTCAAATAGAAGTAAAAAGAAATATAAAAACAAAAACCAATCTCGCAGAGGTTGGTTTTTGTTTGAGATATATGCTGTTGTTTCTAGAAACTCTAATGGTCTGCGGATGGACCATAACTTCCGGGAAGAGGAATGTCGTTCAGTCTGTAATACACGCCCAGCTGTGCCCGGTGATGAGTGATCTGGTTCAGAGCATGGCGGATGGAACCGTATTTTGTCCATTTTGCCACTTCTTCACCGTTGTTCTTGAGCGCCCAGGTATCATTAAGGTCTTGTTCTTTAGCATTTTCGAGAGCATATTGGGCAGATTTGAAATTTTCATCCAGCGTATTCAGGAGATCTTCTTTGGTAGACAGATGTTTAGGCTGAAAACCCCCGGTGGCAAAATCCAGTTCTGAAGTTTTCAGGATGGTGTCCGGCCATCCAAAGATTTCTGAAATATGAGTGGCAAGAGGCATTAGTTTCATGCTTTTCTCATGGGGAGCATAGTCGTTTTTACTTTCAGGATAAGCTTCAAAGAACTTTTTCGTCGTCTGGTACTCGGTTTCAAACTCGTCTCTAAATTGTGATAAAGTGTCCATAATATTTTGTTTTTTAAGTACTTAAAGATAAAGTTTTTTGAATCGGAAAATGTTGTAAAGGAATCATAATTTTATAGAAGGATATTGAATAGTTAATAATTTTTAATAAGACCAAAAAGCAATTAGAATAAATTAGTTTTGGCAAAATATTGCTATTCAGTATTTTACAATGATCACAATAAATTTTTGAAAAAAAACTGTAACATATTTCAACAATTGGTAACTAATGAGTAAACATTATTACAATGAAAAAGCTATTTTCTGTATTCTTTATCGCACTCTTTGCATTTGCATCGGCACAGGATTCTAAAGAATCAAAAGAAACAGCCAACCGTTTCTTTTATGAACTCACTTTTAAGCCGAAGAAAGACTCAACGAAGCTGGATAAAGTAGTGACTATTTTAGATATCACAGACAAGAACAGATCAATTTACCAGGACTATACAGTGATTGCTCAGGACTCTATTATGAAAATTGAAATGGAGGCCATTCAGAAGTCTGGGATGATGAAAGATCTATCAAAATCACTGAAAACACCCAAAATTTCAGCAAGGATATACAAATCATATCCAAGCATGAAAGTTCAGTATGTAGATAAAATAGCAAACGGATTTACACCAAGTAATATTGGCTATAGCGAAGATTTGAAATTCAACTGGAATATTCTGAATGACAAACAAAAAATAGGAGAATACAACGCTCAAAAAGCGACTACTGAATTTGGAGGAAGAAAATGGACAGCATGGTTCAGTACAGATTTACCTTTTCAGGATGGACCCTATAAATTCTTCGGACTTCCAGGCTTGATCGTTAAAATTGAAGACGATCAGAAAAATTACTCTTGGGTTTTACAGGGAAACAAGAAAGTTAAAGACTATACAGAATACTCTTACATTGAAAACCTGATGCAGGCAAAAGGTGGAAAAGTAAATGAATTAACAAGAGAAAAGTTTGAAAAAACATTCAGTGATTTCAAAAAAGATCCTTTTGCATCGATAAGACCTATGATGACACAGGAAATGATGTCTAAGCCAATTCCCGGAATGGATGGTACGGTTGGAGATATGGTGAAGAAACAGGAAAAGCAGTATAAAGACTTCTACAATGCGAACGACAATCCAATAGAAATTTCTTCTCAAACTCCTGAGAAAAAGAAAAAATAAACATTCATATCAACTAAATTATATTTTTGAATCAACCCAGGTACAGCAATGTATTTGGGTTGATTTCTTTCATACCTGTTGTTATTTAGATTAAATTTAAATAGCGTATATTTGCCCGTACAAAAAAGCAGGTTTTGAAAGAGATGGACTTACATAAATTAAGCGGATTCCCTAAGAACAAAATGGGGAAGATTTTGGGTTATGACAATGATCACCTTAAAATGCCTAACAAGATCATAGAAATGGGACTTCTGCCGGAAACCATTTTCAGGATATTGTATCAGGCACCGTTCAATGGTCCGATGTATGTGGAATTTGGAGAAGAAAAAAGCCGCATCGCTCTAAGGGAAGAAGAGGGAAATTATATCATTGTTGAAGAATTGAATTAATGCAGGAAAATAAGAAAAAACAGATCCTTTTGGTCGGGAATCCTAATGTAGGAAAGTCTACGGTTTTCAATGCACTGTGCAACAAAAAGCAGAAGACCGGAAATTACGCCGGAGTTACCGTAGCAAGCCATTCTGGAAATTACACCTATAAAAATGAAGAAGTGGAGGTCATTGACCTTCCGGGTTCATACAGTGTATATCCCAGTTCGGAAGATGAAGCTATTTTTTCCAAATTTCTTATTGAAGAGCAAAAAAATTATGCTGGAGTCGTTTATATTCTTGAAGCATTAAGTCTGAAAAGAGGACTTCTTCTGTTTCAGCAGATACAGGATCTTGGTATTCCTATGATTTTGGTGGTCAACCAGATTGACCAGGCAGAAAGAAGAGGAATTACCATCGATATCCGGAAGTTTTCTGATGCTTTGGGCATTAAAATTATTCAAACCAATGCCAAAGAGCAATTGGGAATAGATGAGATCAGAGAGGCTGTTCTGAACAATGGTTTTGTAAAAACCGACAAGACCTCTTTCGAAATACCCAACGAACATAAAGATTTTATCCATAAACTGGCTGCCCACAAAGGCATCGAAAATGAATATAAAGCCTGGATGAGCCTTTCTTTAGGCTCAGATGTGGTAAAAATAGCTTCAATAAAAGACATGATGAATGAGCCTGACTCCAAAAGTCTGGTTCCGAAAAGACTTCAGGTTCAGGAAACAGTAAGAAGATATCAGAATGTTGACAAAATATTAGCAGATGTTATCTCTAAAAAAGCTCAGTTTAAAGAACTTCTGACAGAAAAATTAGATAAAGTACTGGTTCATAAAGTCTGGGGCTACGTCGTTTTTATGATGATTCTGTTGGTTATTTTCCAAAGTGTTTTCTTCCTGGCCGAATATCCGATGAACTGGATTGATGATTTTTTCTCATGGCTCGCTGCGTTTACCGGAGAACATCTTCCGGAAGGACCTATCAATTCATTGATTTCAAACGGAATTGTTCCCGGAATCGGAGGAATTGTAGTCTTTGCACCGCAAATTGGGATCTTATTATATTTCTTATATTTATTAGAAGATTCAGGGTATATGGCAAGAGTCGTATTCCTTATGGACAGATTGCTGCGTCCCTTTGGACTGAACGGGAAAAGTATTGTCCCGCTGGTATCCGGGACAGCCTGTGCTATTCCTGCTGTAATTTCCACTAGGAATATTGAGAACGTAAGAGAGAGATTGTTAACTATATTAGTGACACCTTTTATGACGTGTTCTGCAAGACTTCCGGTGTACAGTATCATTATCGGCTTAATTATTTCTGAAGGATCATTCCTTGGAATTAAATATAAAGCACTGGTGCTGATGGGAATGTACCTTTTGGGGTTCCTTGTAGCCCTGTTTTCAGCCGCGATTCTTAAAAGATTTATCAAAAATGAAGGCAAGACCTATCTTGTAATGGACCTTCCTGCTTATAAAAAACCACTTTTCGGATACGACCTTAAAATGGTTTTAGGTAAAGTATGGGAGTTCGTAACAGGAGCTGGTAAGATCATTTTTATAGTAAGTATCATCATCTGGTTCTTAAGTTATTTC
Organism: Chryseobacterium carnipullorum; assembly: GCF_003815695.1. NCBI lineage: Bacteria > Pseudomonadati > Bacteroidota > Flavobacteriia > Flavobacteriales > Weeksellaceae > Chryseobacterium > Chryseobacterium carnipullorum. The sequence goes on from NZ_CP033920.1 coordinate 1,441,317, forward strand.
GGACCAAAACAAAAGCCAGAGCAGTTTGTGGCAACGAATGTTGAACTTGACCACTCTTATCTGGCAAAAATGGGTAAAGGAATCGAACCTCTTATCGAGCCCCTTGGCTACGACTGGAAAATGGGAGTAGGAATTTTGACCAGTTTTGTGGCGAGAGAAGTTTTCGTAGGAACCATGTCTACCCTGTATAGTTTGGAAGATGATGCTCCCGAAGTAAAAGTGATTGATAAAATGAGAAGAGATGTAAAACCTGACGGAAGTAAAGTGTTCAGCTTTGCCACAGGTATTTCCGTACTCTTATTCTATGCATTTGCAATGCAGTGTGTTTCTACACTTGCAGTAGTCTACAGAGAAACCAAAAGCTGGAAATGGACCGGCTTTCAGGTAGCGATGATGACCGGTTTGGCATATTTTGTGTCGTTGATAGCTTATCAGATTTTAAAATAATGGAAACTTCATTACTATTTCAGTACGTTATTATTGCACTGATCGTTGCATTTGCCTGTTACTCTTTATTTAAAGTACTCAGAAAGAATTTTGCGCCGAAAAAATTCAGCTCTAAAAGAAGCGGTTGTGATAAAGACTGCGGATGCTCATGATGCTGTTTTAAGTTCATAATTGAAAAAATTGTAGTAATTTCATTTTCTGAAACTAAAACCATTTCGATTTGAGCCCGAAATCATTAGCTGTCTTTATATTTTCTATGGTAACAATTCTGGCTAAAGCCCAGATCGATACTACCAAAATCAAGTCTTATGCAGATCAGGTTATGGTCCGTGTAAACTTTGATACCAATATTGAAAATTATGTGTACACAGAAGGCCCTGAAGATAAACCATTAGAAACCATCCTTTCGATTAACAATAAAACTAGAGCTTCCTTTTCTATTGACTATAGAATTATAAGTGCCACAGTGTCGTTTACGCCCAGTTTTCTTCCGGGAAACAATGATGACGAACTGAAAGGCAACAGCGCCTATGCAGACCTTAGATTTCGTTTTTTCCCCAAAAGATTTATTCAGACCGTTTATTACAAAAATGTAAAAGGATTTTACATTGAAAACATGAAGGACCTGGATCCCGACTGGAGAGAAGGAAAAGACCCGTATCTTCAGTTTCCGGATTTGAGGATTCAAAGTTTTGGAGGATCTACGGCCTATGTCATGAAGAAAGATTTTTCCCTGAAAAGTATCTATACGCAAGGAGAATGGCAAAAAGAAAGCCGAGGGAGCTGGGTTCCTTTTTTAGATTATGATCTTTCGATATTCAGAGATATTTTAAACGGACAGAAAAGTAAAGAAACCCAATATAGTTTCGGAGGCAATATGGGGTATTTTTACAATTGGGTGCTTGGGTCTAAAAAAAGGGTAAACATTGCTCCCAATGTGTCACTGGGGTTTGGCGGAATGTTTTCGAGCAGCTGGGATATTCGTAATGACGGCACGAAATTCAACAAAGAAAATACACAATATCTGATCTTTAAGTTTGCCACAGGTCTTCATATAGGATATAATACAGACCGGTTTATTTTCGGAGGAAAATTTAATGTCAACGCCTATGCCTATAACGAAAAGTACAATCAAAGTGTACAAAATAATAATTTATACGGACTGCTTTACATAGGCTACCGTTTTCCTCCTCCAAAGGTAATACAGAGGAACTATGACAAGATCCAGAAAAAGATCCCTATTTTATAACTTACAGGTCTTTTAAGTATCTTTGCTCAGAATAAAAAACAACTTAAAAAAAATAAAAACAGAATGTCGTTAATAAAATCTATTTCAGGGATCCGAGGGACAATCGGCGGAAAAGTAAATGATAACCTGACTCCTCTGGATGTGGTGAAATTTGCTTCCGCATTCGGAACCTGGCTTCAGAATACACAGAATAAAAAAGAATTAACCCTTGTTATAGGAAGAGATGCCAGAATTTCTGGCGAAATGGTTTCTTCCCTGGTGACGGCTACCCTTCAGGGGTTGGGAATTAATGTCGTAGACTTAGGACTTTCCACAACACCTACCGTAGAAATCATGGTTCCCGAACTGAATGCAGACGGAGGAATTATCCTTACCGCTTCACATAATCCAAAACAATGGAATGCGCTTAAGCTATTGAATGGGAAAGGAGAGTTCATCAGCGGAGAAGACGGGGCAAAAGTACTGGCTCTGGCTGAAAGTGAGGATTTCAACTACGCTGAAGTAGATGATCTTGGAAAATATGAAACAAGAGATGATGCTTTTGATATTCACATCCAGCAAATCCTTGACCTGCCAATGGTAGACGTTGAAGCCATTAAAGAGAAAAAATTCAAAATTGTTCTTGATGCCGTCAACTCTACAGGAGGAATCGCTATTCCGATGCTGTTGGATCAACTTGGTTGCGAGACCGTAAAATTATACTGCGAACCGAACGGACAGTTCCCGCACAATCCTGAACCTTTGAAAGAACATTTGGGAGATATCTGTGAACTGGTAAAAAAGGAAAATGCTGATTTGGGAATCGTTGTAGATCCGGACGTAGACAGACTGGCTTTGATTGATGAAAAAGGGGAAATGTTCGGGGAAGAATATACATTGGTTGCTGTTGCAGATTATTTATTGAAGCATAAAAAAGGAGCTGCGATCTCAAACCTTTCTTCAAGCCGTGCTTTGAGGGATGTTGCCAATAGCCACGATTCTGAATACTTTGCAAGTGCTGTAGGGGAAGTGAATGTAGTGAATTTAATGAAAGAGAAAAATGCAGTGATCGGAGGAGAAGGAAACGGAGGAATTATCTATCCGGATCTGCACTACGGAAGAGACTCTTTAGTGGGTGCTGCTTTGTTTTTAACCCATCTGGCAAAAGAAAACAAAACCGTTTCCGAATTAAGAGCAAGTTATCCAAGCTACTTTATGGGAAAAAAGAAAATAGAGCTGACTCCGGAAATCAATGTCGATGAAATTTTATCCAAAATGGAAAAAGAATACCAGAACGAGCAGGTTTCTACCATTGATGGGGTGAAGATCGACTTTGAAAATAACTGGGTGCACCTTAGAAAATCCAATACAGAACCGATTATCAGAATCTATACAGAGGCCTATACACAAGAAGAAGCCGATAAACTCGGAGACGATATCATCGCTAAAATTAAAAGTTTAATTTAAAATAAAAGAAGAACGGAACAGAAATGCTCCGTTCTTTTTTCTTCCGCGTACCATGTTTGAACATATACAAAACAGTTTTCTCTTTCCTAAAGATAAATGGTGGAAATTCCGGCCGGAAGAAGGCTCGTTATAACTATTTAACCACAATTTGTGTTATTTATCCACAATCTTTTTCTCTGTTTTCTTTTTTTACTATCTTTATTATAGAAATTTATGAAAAACTAATTCAAAAAAAAGTTGCAACTTTGCATAAACATTTGAATGTCAGTTTCAGAAGTTATTATTAATTAATAAAGTTTGCCGAGGTTTGCAAGTATATTCAGACATCGGACCGACAAAGACGACACTATTGGAAGAGTATTTTGGAAATGAACTTGTGAAAAAGTTCGAGGAAATGATGGAAAACAATGATGAATTCTACTTCGATACCGAAGAATTGGAAGATATTATTGTTTATTATTTGGAGCTGGGAGATTTTAACTACGCAGACAATGCAGTTAACTATGGACTTAAGCTTCACCCGAATTCATTAGATATCAAGATCAAAAGACTTGAAATTCTTCTGGAATGGGAAGACTATAATACCGCAAAAGAACTTATCAATGAGCTGAAAGGCGCATCGATGGAGAATACAGACTTTTTAGTCTGCTATGCGAAGTATTATTCGAGCCTGGGAAACCCTAGAAAATCCATTGATATCTGTAAAAAAGCTTTAGAACTGAAAGAAGAAGAGAACTTCCTTCACAACTTTATTGCGGATGAATATGTGAATTTGGGAGATCCCTTTAACGCTCTTAAACACTACAGAAAAGCTCTGAAAGAAGATCCTACAGACGAGTATTCACTTGAAAACTGTATGATCTGCTTCAGCGATCTGAATAAGAGCGAGGAGGCTATTGCCTTTCTTAATGAATATTTAGATGAATTTGCTTACTCCGAAACCGCATGGTTTGAATATGGACAGTTTTACTTCAACAGAAAGAATTTTGAAGAAGCCATCAAAGGATATGACTACCTGTTGGCGATCAATTCAAATTCTGTAGGAGTATATGCCAACAAAGCAGCCTGTTACGAAGCTTTAGGACAATATCAGAAAGCCGTGACGGTCTATGAGGAAATGCTTGAGCTGGAATACACCAAAGCATTTACTTTTTACAAAATAGGATTGTGCTACAAAGCGCAGAAACAGTCTATTATGGCTCTTAATGCGTTCCAGAAATCATTGAGAGAAGACCCTCAGTTTTATCTTGCGATGATGGAGCAGTCTTACCTGTATGAAGAAATGGGAGGGATGAAAGAAGCGTTGCATTTTGCACAAGAAGCGACCCATCTGAATGATGACAACCTTGATTATCAGAAAAGGTTAGCATTTCTGTTCATCGATTCCGGTAAATTTGAGGAAAGCCTTAGCTGCCTGAAAAAGCTGGTAGATGCAGAGCCTACGAGGTTCTATAACTGGTATGCCTACTCAGAAGTACTGATGCTTCTGGGAGAATATGAAGAGGCCGTGACCATTCTTGAGAGAGCATTAAAAGAACACGACAGGGCGGAACTCTATTATCAGTTAAGCAATTGCTATTTTAACCTTAAAAGAGCGGAAAAAGGGGCAGAATCTCTTCAGAAAGCATTAAGTATAGACCCATCCTTGGCTCCGGATATGCAGAAAAAGTATCCGTTCATCAAAGATGAGGTGAAGAAGGTCAAGGCAAAAGTAAAAAAGAAGAACTCTTAAGAAGTTGAAAGAAAGAAGTTTCTGAAAATCTGGATTTCCAACAGCTTACGATTCTTAAAAACTTAAATTAAAACAATTCAAATAAGTAAATCCTGCAGCAATGCAGGATTTTTAGTTGGTATCAGTAAAATAATTTATTTCTTTACAACGCCGTTTTTAGACCTTAAAAAGATCAATCCGCCGATGATCACCCCTGCGCCTGCAAATTGTAAGATACTTAGTTTTTCGCCGTCCAAAAAGCCCCAGATAATAGCAACAATAGGCATCAGCAGGGTTACTGTTGATGCAAAAAGAGGAGTGGAGACTTTAAGCAACCGGTAATTCAGGGTCATAGCCAGCCCTGTTCCGAAGATGGATAACAGGCCAACAAACATCAGCCCCATCATATGATCTTCATTAAAACTGAATGTTGAAAAAAATCCGGTAAATGCTAAAGAGATAAGGGAAGGGAAAAATAAGACAAAAGAGAATACAAACGCGGACAAAATAGTCGAAGAGACCTCCATCAGTTTAGACTTCACCGTTGTTGTACTTATGGCATAACATAGTGTGGCTAATAAAAGAAGTAATATCGGGATCAGCTTAAACTTTCCGCTTTCTCCGTCTCCACCGAATGCTAATAAGCAGACTCCCGCAAAGCTGATCATCGTTCCTACAATCTGTCTTTTGGTGGTTTCAAATTTCCAGATCAGAGCACCCACAATAATTACGAAAATAGGCATCATAGAATTGATAATTCCCGCAATACTGCTGCTGACCTCCGTTTCTGCGATCGGAAAAAGAAACATGGGAATGAAATTTCCCGTAAATGCAGCCAGGATAAGCCATTTTAAATGCTTTTTAGGAAACAGTTTATATTTCGAAATCGCGACCGGCATTAATACAATTCCTGCGATCAAAACTCTCAGTGCTCCGACCTGATAGGGGCTGAAATGTTCCAGCGATTTTTTGATCAAAATAAAAGATGATCCCCAGATAAGCGTTAATACAATCAGAAGAATCCATTTTTCTTTATCTGCGTTCATTATTTTTGTGTAAGATTTTTAAAAATTCTTTTTTAGGAATCATTTTTGCGCCCAGACTTTCCAGATGCTCGGTATGAGATTGGCAGTCAATGAGATCTATGTTTTCTTTGTTGCTTTCTACAAAGTGTATAAAGCCCGCTTTAGAAGCGTTGCTCACCTTGGCAAACATACTTTCTCCACAGAAAACATTACCAATTTGAAGTCCGTAAAATCCGCCAACCAATTCGTTATCCTGCCATACTTCGATACTTTTGGCAAGGCCGTATTCGTGAAGTTTGATGAAAGATTCCATCAGTTCATCTGAAAGCCAGGTTCCTGTCTGTCCTTTTCTGCTCGTCTGCTGACAGTTTTGGATGACTTCCCTGAAATTTTTATTCTCAGAAAATGTAAAAACAGATCTGTTCAGTATTTTTCGCATTGATTTTGAAACTTTCAGCTCTTCAGGAAATATGACAAACCTTGGATCAGGGCTCCACCACAGTATTTCCTCTCCCGGATTATACCACGGGAAAATTCCCAGCTGATAAGCGAACCAGATACGTTCTATAGACAGGTCGCCACCAAAGGCAATCAGGCCTTCGTGACCGTCATAAAGTTCAGGATCTGGAAATGAAATCTCGTTTTCGTCTAGTCGGACCATTTTTTGGAAAAAAAATCCCACTTGAGAAAGCAGGATTCATATTTGATCTTATTTTTTAATTAAAAAGGCAAATCATCGTCATCATCGCCAGCGAAAGGGTTTTCGTTGGAAACAGGAGATGCAGATTGAGAAGGAGACGCCTGAGTAGGCTCAGATCCGTTATCCATTACTTTTTCAATTTTCCATCCTGTGATAGAATTGAAATATTTGGTTTCACCTTGTGGAGAAACCCATTCTCTTCCTCTGATGTTGATTCCCACTTTTACATTTTCACCTTCTTTAAGGTTATCTAATAAACTGATCTTATCAGACAAAAATTCTATGTTTATCGGCTGTGGGTACTGTTCCTGGGTTAAAATAACCATTTCTCTTTTTTGAAAACCACTTGCAAATGTCTGAGCATCAAAAAGTTTCTTTACCGTTCCTTGTAATTCCATATTGTAATTATTAACGTTGTAAAAGTAAGAAAATGAAATGTAATAATAGGGTCGACAGAAAAAAAATCTATGAATTTTAATTTTTTTTCATGAAAAGTTTGGAGGTAAAGGAAAATGTCCTATATTTGCACTCACAAAAACGAAGCAAGCTCTTTAAAATAAACAAAAACCAGCGGATGTGGTGTAATTGGTAGCCACGCCAGACTTAGGATCTGGTGCCGTGAGGCGTGGGGGTTCGAGTCCCTTCATCCGCACTATGCGAAAATAGCTCAGCTGGTAGAGCACAACCTTGCCAAGGTTGGGGTCGCGGGTTCGAATCCCGTTTTTCGCTCCACACCTGCCCTGGTGGTGGAACTGGTAGACACGCAGGACTTAAAATCCTGTGTTCGTAAGAACGTGCGGGTTCAAGTCCCGCCCGGGGTACTAAAACCCTCTGTAACTTCGGTTAACAGAGGGTTTTTTGTTTTTAAGAGTGGTTATTTATTTCTCCTTCTTTCTTTATAATTGTTTTATTAATCGTCTTAAATAAACCAGTCATCACATCCATTCATATTGCCACCTGTAGCAAAATTATTAGATCAGAGGCGGAGCTACATTCTATGTCTTCATTTAGCACATCGTATGGATCATCAGCACTTGCTATGTTCTTTCATTCTATCTATCTTTTCTTTGTTCCTTACCAAAGCGTGATAAAATATCCAATACCAATGTACATCCTTTACAATAAATAGATTTTTGTATGGATAATCTGTCTTTGCTTCATTTATTGACATATTAATACAAAGAATCCGTCTTACTTTTTTGTGAGGCGGATTCTTAAGATAAATATTATTTTTATTTTTTAATAATTTTTACAACGAGCTCAGAATTATTTATTCTGATAATATAAGCGCCTGAAAGTAAATTGCTGAGATTGGTTTTGTTATTTTCAAATTTGCCTTCTTTCACAAGCTGACCGGACAAATTGTATATCTGATAATAATAATCTCTGCTGTCTTTAGCATCTATATAAACAATATCGGTTACAGGATTTGGGAAAACACTAAGCTTTTTTTGCTCAATTTTTTTCTTAATTTCTTTTTCTGTAAATACATTGCCGGCTCTGCTTATTGCATCTGACTGTACAGGAATTGTGACGTTATCCGGGTAAAACCCCTCTTCTTTTTCATTTCTGGACAGAATCTTAACACATCTACATGCTGCTCCAAAATACTGATCATTGTCATTATCAGCGAGGACGGCTATATTGGAATTTGTAAGAAGAGTCATAGTAATGGGTCTTCCTTGATAAGAGTTTCGTAACGCTGCGGTCCATCTTTTTTCTATATCAAAATTTACTGTGGTATTAAATGTCCTAATAGCAGTCCACACCCCACGATTTCCTCTTGTACCTGATGCACCATAATTACCAATTTTATAGTTTGGATTCTGGAAAGCATATCCCAAAGTAGTACTTCCATTTTTAATTGGAGTTCCCAAATAATCCGTTAAAGCATTTTTATCATTAACAGGAACATTCTTTTTATACCACGGAGATCCGCCTAAATTATTTCCATCAATTGACGAATCCGTATCGGGAATTCTCCAACCTTCCGGACAAGGGTCAAAAGGTGATTTGCTGGTTCCTTTGCCCCATCTTTCTGGAAATTGGCTTGGTTGATTAACTAGCCAGTCTGTTCCCATTGTTTTAACCCCGTTATAAGGATTTAAAGTACTCGGAACCATAAAGACCAAAGGATTCTTAACAGAATATCCTAAAACTTTAGCAATTTTATCACCCATTTTATCATTAGGTAAAACATTAGAATTGCTTGTATTAGTATAAGTATCGTATGGAATGATATAATTACTTCCCGCACCTTCAAAGGTGTCAGCTGTAAGTACATTATAAGCGATCGTTCCATCTGAATTTGCTCTTCCTAAATATATATTATAAGCATTACCTCCTATATTCTCATGGAAAGCAGGGAATGGATCTTTTCTGCCCCATTGATAATGCAATCCTGCTGACTTTTGAATTTGTGATAATTCAGCTACCGTAGGAGCGCCTGGAGTTTGTAAATATGAAGGGAACAATTGCAATGCTCCTAGATCTCTATCCATAAACTCAGTTTGCTTAACAGCATCGCTTTTTAATCCCTTCACGTAATTTACAAAGTTTGGAGCAGCAGGATCACCCATATCAGTTGTATATAAGTAAGAGCCCACTTCCGTATCAGTTATCCAAATATGCCAGCTCCAGTAAACAGGATTATCTATGCTGCCATTATGAAGCGTTACTACGGCATTACCGCTTTGGTTTGGATTAATGAGAACCTTAATCTTAGAATCTGAAATAGCCGCTAATGATGCAGGAGAAGGATTAAGAACTGAAATATTTTTAATCAGTTGCGTGTTATTACTCCAATGTACGTTAGCTTTTAAGTTATTATAGCTTGCAGGGTTCAGAATTTCAAGGTTATTCATATATTGATTTTGCATAGCAATAGCCTTTTCTAAAGGGATTTCTATACTAAATTCAGTGGCTTTTTTCACTTGTTGATAAGAGTTTGGCTGCTCCAGCCCTTTAATATAATTCTTTTGTTCCGCAAAGAATTCTGTCGGGAAATCATATTCATTAACTTTATATAAAGGGTCTTTTATACAACGACATGCATTAGCTTCTGAGGTATGAATTGGTAAAAGTGGATTATAAGAGTATCTACCTGTAACATTAGGTAAGCTCGGATCGGGTACTTCACCAGTGTTTTCATTTTCTGGAATTACAAATAATGTCCTAGCCTCATTAGACGTGAAAGAATCATTACCATTAATACCTTTATTTGTCCGTGCCATGGTTGCGGTCCAGACTCTGGCATGATGCTGATCATTATAAGTACCTTCATGTTGATTTAAAGTGATACGCCCATTTCCTGGAAATATTCCTAAAGTATCCCCACCAAAATTAGTCATATCTACCCCTAGGTTAGAATAAACCTTAATTGATTTCAAATAGTTAGGATAGGATGGAAAATTATTGTAATTGGGTTTTATAAATCCATAATAGGGATTTGCTCCAATTTTTAAGGTATTACTCACACTACTAGTAGTATAATAAATATCTGATGTATCGTTAGATTTTGGTCCAAATGGAGATCGGTTTAATGGCATACCGCTGTAACCTGCAAAAGTAGAGAGCATAGATGGGATTCTCCATCCGTTAGGACAGGGGTCGTAAGATGCTTTATTTTTATAAGGGAAAACTTTATCTATGGTATCCCCCGCATTTATAATTCCTATTGCATTATCTGACCATAAGTTTACTCTTGCATTATTAGAAGGGGAAGGAGTAAAAATAGTACCAAACCAATTATAATTAGATGAAGCATCAGCAGCTAAATGAAGTCCATTTGAATATATTAAAGACATTGGGTTTTTTATTGATTGCTTTAAGTTATTCCATATATTGTCATTATTATCCCCATTATTAAAAATTCGCAAATTATTAAATTTTGTAAAACTCGTACCAGTTAAATCTTCTGTTGCACTGGAATGTCTTATTCTACCTTTTGAACCTGAAACTTCGTAATAAATATTTCCTCTTGTAATGAGTGGTGGAAAAGGATCTTTTCTCCCCCACTGATAAAGCAAACCTCCGTTTTTATCATATTGATCTGTTCCTGTAATAGAAGATCCTAGTGCTCCTAAATTTCGATCCATCCATCCCCAGGCAGAATCAGGGATTCTTTCTTGAGTGCCATTTTTAAGTAGTCTCGCTTCATTTCCATAACTTCTGTAAGAAGAACCATTTGTAGGGTCGTCTGTTGCCCAAACATGCCAAGACCAATAAACTTCTCCATTCACTTTAAATGCAATTACAGCATTTCCTTCTACCGATTTCTTAATAGGAACTTTAATTTTCGCATTTTCTTCTGAACCAACTATTTCAAGTTTATATCCTTCTCCTGATTTTATTAAACCTGGTGTGTCTTCCCAATAGACATCTGCTGTTATTACACCAGAAGGAATAGGTGTATAATTAGCATTATTGGAAGAATTTTGCATGTATAGTCCTCCATTTCTCCATATTTCATAAGCTTTTTTCACAGGAATATAAAGTCCATCTACATCTGCACCATTATATTTTCCTGTAGCTGGATTGTATGCTTTTCCTGTAAAGATGTAGGAATTTGGCGCTAGTTTCCAATCTTTAGCGGCTACAACTGTAATTGTTCCCTGTAAATTTACAGGGGCACATCCTCCGGTAACTGTAACGGTGTAATTATAAATTCCGGCTGTTGTAGCTGTTCCGCTGATAGTAACGGTTGTTCCGTTTACTGTAGCCGTAACACCAGCTGGAAGTCCTGTTACAGAAGTTCCTGTAGCTCCGCTAAAAGTATATGTTATTGGAGTGATAGCAGTATTTACCTCTACTGTCTGTGTATTATTACCTGATGTCAACACCAAATTAGCAGGAGGGTTCACGGTTACTGTCATCGTGTTTGTAGAAGCACATTGCCCTGCATTGGGCGTAAAGGTGTAGGTCGTCGTCGCCTGGTTATTAATGGCAGGCGACCAAGTTCCCGAAATTCCCTGGGTAGAAGTGCTGGGTAATGTCAATGCAGATCCTGCACAAATAGGTGAGATCGATGTAAATGTAGGAGTGATTGGATTCGTACATGCCGCATTTTCATAACAGATCTCCTGAACTGGGCTTATGTAAGCATGAACTTCGGCGTTGCTTGAACTGGTGACTCCTATAATTACATTTGCGTTTTCAAATTGTGAAAAACCTGTTACTATTTTGTAAGATAGAACCCCATTATGTATTTCTGTGGTAAGATTCGAAAATGACAGAGCATTGAAAAAAGCTCCATTTGAAAGATAACGTTTTACAGTAGCATTATTTCCATTCCATTGGTTCACAGGAATGTATATGGTGTAATCCGCATTATTTCTATTGATACAAATTCCATTGGCCTTGTCTACACATTGTTCTTGCTTTGTGAGGTCGTTCCATTCACTTTGTGGAAGTGGTGCCAAGGTATTTGATACTGCCGCATTTTTAGGACTGCTCACTTCATAAGTCAAGGTCTGGTTGCTGAAATCCTGTGATGTTCCTTCTTTTATGTAATAATAATCCTGACCGTTTTTGTTAACTTTTGTCAAATTATTAACATTGTAATTGTATCCATTCCACAAACCACCTGCTGCAAGATAAATCTTGAAGCTTACCGTAGTATCTCCATTCCATTCATTTACAGGAATCAAAGCTTCTGCAAAACTGTTGTGCAGACGGTTGAAGCACACATTGGCTTTATCAATGCATTGTTCTTGTTTTGTGTAATCATTCCAGTCGCTTTGCGGACGTGGTGCCAAAGTATTTGATACTGCCGCATTTTTAGGGCTGCTCACTTCATAAGTCAAAGTCTGGCTGCTGAAATCCTGTGATGTTCCTACTTTTAAGTAATAATATTCCTGACCGTTTTTTGTAACCTTGGCTAAATCATTAACATTGTAATTGTATCCATTCCACAAACCACCTGCTGCAAGATAAATCTTGAAGCTTACTGTAGTATCTCCATTCCATTCATTTACAGGAATCAAAGCTTCTGCAAAACTGTTGTGCAGACGGTTGAAGCACACATTGGCTTTATCAACACATTGCTCCTGTTTCGTGTAATCATTCCAGTCGCTTTGCGGAACTGCCGCCAGGGTATTTGATACTGCCGCATTTTTAGGACTGCTGACTTCATAAGTCAAGGTCTGGCTGCTTAAATCCTGTGATGTTCCTACTTTTAAGTAATAATATTCCTGACCGTTTTTTGTAACCTTGGCTAAATCATTAACATTGTAATTATACCCATTAAAAAGTCCACCGGTTGCAAGGTAAATCTTGAAGTTCACTTTAGTGTCTCCATTCCATTGATTCACAGGAATCAGGGCTTCTGCAAAACCGTTGTGCAGACGGTTGAAGCACACATTAGCTTTATCCACACATTGTTTTTGCTTCGTATAATTATTCCAGTCGCTTTGTGGAATTGCCGCTAATGTACTGGAGACTGCTGCATCCGAAGGACTGCTTACCTCATAGATTAAAGTCTGGTTGCTGAAATCCTGTGTTGTTCCTACTTTAACGTAATAATATTCCTGACCGTTTTTATTAACTTTTGTCAGATTATTCACATCATAGTTATACCCGTTAAAAAGGCCACCAGTTGTAAAATAAATCTTAAAGGAAACTGTTGAACCGTTCCATTGATTTACGGGAATTAAGGCTTCTGCAAAACTATTGTGCAGACGATTGAAACAGACATTGCTATTTTGGGCTAAAGAGGTTAGCCAAAATAAGATTAAAAAAAAGAATGATAATTTTTTTTTCATACTTGAAGTTTTTAATAATTCCTACTCGTTGAAGGCTTTTCGGAAAACCGCCTTTTTGTGTGTCGGGATACTCTAAGTTACTTTCACCAGGAAATTCATAAAACTGGGAAAAATCACGCTAAAAAGACAGTCCTTTATGAACTGCGAATAGCTATCCCGGTAAGTTGCTTGAACACTTTAGAAATTGCAGGGGGAAATTTTGTGTGTAACAGGTCTTAATGAGGTTCCATTTGTATCAACTTTGTCAGTACTTGTAAAAGAACTAAGAGTAAATGCACCAATAATTGATAGTGTAATTAAGTTTTTTCTTATGGTTATTGTTTTAAATTAGACAACAAATGTAGGTCAATAATTCTTACGCGTAAAAAATATTATATTATGTTAATCCCTTTGTTTTAGGAAGTTATGTCAATATTCGTTGTTTGTTTTCAACAAAAAAATGAGAGTGTACTATAATTTTAAATTTGATATATACTAGTGTAAAATTGATCTTTTGTTTTTATCGTAATTACTTCCATGTTTTCGTCCAGGCAAACGTTAAATAATTTGTTTATTGTAAGAATTCCTCTTTGTGGTTATTTGGTATGAAAAACAAGATCTGATTAATGTCTTGTCCTGAAATTACGTTACATTATTTACAGTAATTCTGTTTTTTCGTTCTTATTTTAGAATAAAATGTTTTATATTTGTAGCCTCAAAAGGAAGGAAGTTCTTTTAACAAAGAAAAAACAACCTGCGGATGTGGTGTAATTGGTAGCCACGCCAGACTTAGGATCTGGTGCTGTGAGGCGTGGGGGTTCGAGTCCCTTCATCCGCACTCAGCAAAAAAAACTCTCTGTGAAATATCACAGAGAGTTTTTTGTTTTTATACCATTTCTCTGTTAAATATAATATTCTGTACCCATAATAATACCAAGTTCTGTATCTGTATCCAATCTCCAATACTTTATAATTTTGTCCAAGTAAAGCAGAACACTATGGAAACCTTACTACAATCCCGGGATCAGCTCGTGTATGCTGAAGTCTACATTTCAGATATGCTGTCCTTAAAAAATATTTTTCTACAGTCACAAACCCTTCAAAAGCTTAATCAGAATTTTGGAGTTCCTTTTCTTTTGGTTAAAAAGAAGGATACAGTTTTAGCCTTTGCGACTCTCGTCCTTACTGAGAAAGCTGAAATTGCCTTTAAAATTTATGAAAGCAATCTTACGGAATGGGAGAAAAAGAATTTTATCTTTCATGCAGAGCATTATTTTAAGAAAAAGACAACCGCTAATTTCAGAAATCCGGAGCAACTGAAAAGCAGTATTTCCAGAATGGTCAGCTGGCTGAATGTTGGATAAAAATAATGGAAGTTGTACATTTACTTAAACCCGATTTCCTATGTCTAAAGACGTTCTGTATCTTAAAATAGCAAAATCCGTCACGGAACAGATCAAAAGCGATACCCTGCAGTTTGGGGACAGATTGCCCTCGCTTAGAAGTGCCCAGAAACTTTACAATGTAAGTCTGAATACGGTGAAGCAGGCCTACATGGAGCTGGAAAGCCGTTCGTTGGTAGAATCACGGCCGAAATACGGCTATTTTGTGAGCCAGAGTTCCCAGAGAAAGCTTGCCTTGCCCTCTGTTGCCCCTATGAAAGTAGCAGAAAGAGAAAATACAGCTGAGGTTCTTATCGATAAAGTATTCGGAACCATTGGTGGAACGGATGTTACCCAGTTCGCCTTGGGAATTCCTGGTAAAAGCTTTCTTCCATTAGCCAAATTGAAGAAATCTATGATCAATGTGATTAACAGAAAGAGTGACAGTGGAACAGATTATGAACCGGTACAGGGAAACGAATATCTGCGTCGCGAATCAGCCAAATGGGCGCTTGTGCTGGAAGGGAAGATTTCAGAAGACGATCTGGTGATCACCTCAGGAGCGATGAATGCCGTCTATACCTGTCTGATGGCAGTAACAAAATCCGGAGACTCTGTTGCGGTGGAAAGCCCTGTCTATTTCGGGGTACTTCAGGCCATCCAGCAATTGGGGCTGAAAGTGGTGGAAATTCCCACCCATCCTATTTATGGAGTTGATCTGGAAGCCCTGAAAAAAGTGCTTCCTACACTTTCTGCATGCTGTTTTGTGACCAATTTCAACAATCCTTTAGGTTTTCAGATGCCTGATGAGAACAAAAAAGAACTGGTAAAGCTGATTACGGAATATAATGTTCCTCTTATTGAAGACGATATTTACGGCAACCTTTATTTTGGAGCAGAAAGACCAAAACCATGTAAATTCTATGATGAGGCAGGACTTGTAATGTGGATCGGATCGGTTTCCAAGACATTGGCTCCCGGTTATCGGGTAGGATGGGTGGCTCCCGGAAAATTTAAAGAGCAGGTCATCCGGCAGAAACTGGTACAGACAGTGTGCAGCCCTTCTATCTATCCGGATGTGATTGCTGATTTTCTCGAACACGGCCGTTATGACCATCATTTGAGAACATTCAGAAAAAAATTATATGCGAATTATCTTCAGATCCAGAAGTCGGTGACGGAATATTTTCCAGATAATACCAAAATCTCAGAACCGAAAGGAGGCTTTATGCTGTGGCTGGAACTGGATAAAAAAATATGTACAGAGGATTTATTTGATGAAGCTATGAGCCAGAAAATAAATTTTGCCCCGGGAAGGATGTTTTCACAGTACAATCAGTACCAGAACTGTATGCGACTGAATTATGCTTTGGAATGGACAGACAGAGTAGAAAGTGATCTGGAGAAATTAGCCAAAATGGTAAAAAAAAGAATGTAATTAAACCTTATAGCAATGAATGAAATGAATAATGAAGTACAAATTGTCAACTATGAACCTCAATATAAAGAAGCTTTCAAGGCTTTGAATGAAAAATGGATCAAAACCTTTTTTACGATGGAAGCGGGAGACTATAAACTGCTGGACAACCCTCAGGAATATATTGTAGATAAAGGAGGATATATAATCGTTGCCCTTTTAAATGGTGAAGCCGTTGGTACTTGTGCGTTGGTGAAAATATCGGATGAACCCCTAAGGTTTGAACTGTCAAAGATGGCAGTAAGTCCTAAGGCACAGGGAAAGAAAATCGGATATCTTGTAGGACAGGCTCTGGTAGAAAAAGCAAGAGCATTAAACGCAGAAAGTATTTTTCTTGAAACAAATTCTGTACTGCTTCCTGCCATAAAACTGTACGAAAAACTGGGCTTTGATCATATGCCGGTTTCAGATTCAGCTTACACCCGATGCGACACCCAAATGTTGTTGAAATTCAATGATTAAGCAAAAAAAAGATATTAGAACTCGGATAGGAATATCCTTGTTCTAATATCAAAAAATTAAATCTAATGCTTTACTGTTCTATTTCTTAATGAAAGTCTTCGTCAGCGACTTTTTGCTTCCGTTGATTTTTAGGAAATACGCGCCTGCAGGAAGGCTTTGAACATTGATCGTTTCGCTAAACGAACCATTGTAAGACTTTAAATTTCTTACTGAAATCAATGATCCTTTGGTATCAATAATTTCCATTTTAATTTCCTTATCATCAGACTGATACTGTATGCTTATGCTTTCTGAAGCAGGATTGGGATAAAGTCTGAAATCATCGGTTTTTGCTTGAATGTCTTTCACTCCCAAAGCTCCATTGATACATACCGGAATACGGTTTACCCCGTCGATTCCCCATGAAGGCTGTACCGGAATACACATCCAGTTCAGGACTGTAGGAAAATGATCCGTCTCTCTAGGCGTTGAGGTATAGTCATAAATCTTGAAAGTATTTGTCGTACCAGCAGCATAAGAAGGAGAACCTGTTACCGCCAGATTGTTAGCGTTAGGACTTGAATCCGTCAAGATATTACCTGATGTTTCACCACATTTCCAGTCTGCCAGCAGCTGAGCATAATATGGATGTGAAGAAGTAATATCCTGATTTGCCCAGTTAACAATAATGTTAGCGGGAAGGGCAGATTTCCATATTCTGATATCTTTGTAAGAAGCGGCAAGATTGAGCCCATATACATTCGTTCCGTCCTGGTTGATAGTCAGTGGTAAGCCGGAATCGATATTTCCGATGGTATTCATTTTGGCAAAAGTCACCGGAACTCCATCTTCATAAAGCGTTACCAATCCGTCTCTGTCGAAACTTACCGCAATATGTTTCCATTTTCCTGTTTCTGCTTTTCCGCCGGTCAGATCAATTCTGTTGGTTCCGTCCCCGATATTCATTTTGAAGTTCTGCCCGGAGCTGCCGGATATAACAAAACCTTTATTGCTTCCGCTTGCCCAGTTTTTATTACTGATCATCACCGGATCACTGGAATAGGCTGCATTTGGTTTTACCCAAAATTCAACCGTGAAATCCTGATTGGCCCCGAAATTAAACGGAGTCTGATTAGCAGGTTTTGCATACGTACCAGCCGGAAAGCTAAGCTGATTAAACGTTTTGTTGGATTCCAGAATGGTTTTACTGATCTGCTGAGGTGTAAATCCCGGATTGGAATAGATGTTAAAGATATTACGTTCAGAAAGATTTCCTCCACCGTGAGCACTTTGAACAGCCCCGTGATCTGTAGTCAAAACCACCAGCCAGTCTTCACTGGAGTAAGTCGGTCTGCTTTTCATCGCACTCACAATTTCACCAATATATGAATCGGTCGTCTGAATAGATGATACATACTGGGGAACCGTACCCGCGAATCCATAAGAATGTCCTGCATGGTCTACATCATCAAAATCTACGAAAAGAATATCCGGATTGTCATTCTGCATAGCATTCACAGCTGCATTTTTTACGGCCAGGTCAGAACCTAAATTGCTTTTTACATCGGCACTTTTCACAATTTTGTCATTAATGGGGGCCCAATTCGCCAGAGAGATCGTTCTTAAATTAGGATTGTAAGTTTCGGCTCTGGTAAGAAAATCAGGATAATTGATGTAGTTGGGACTGGTAAAATTGTTGTCCTGCACATTGTGTTTCGTGTGCCATACACCTGTAAGCATTGTACTCCAGCCATTTCCGCTCCATGTAGTGGCAGCGCAAAGACCATCAATAGAGTAAATGGATTGATTAACAAGGCTTTGGATGTTCGGGATATTGCTTGACATCATCACGTCCGCGCGACACCCGTCAATACCGATAAAAAGAACTTTTTTAGTCTGAGCTCCCAGGAAACAGCTCATAAGAACAGCCATTGAGAATAGTTTTGTTTTCATAGGGTAAAAGATTTTTAAAAGGAAAAGTTTACAAATAGTAATTTTATTTTTAATAATTGTAAAATTAATTTACTATTTGTAAACATGTGTAAACTTAAAGTTAATAAATTGATAACTAAATGTTTAAGGATTTTAAACACCAACAGCACAAATACCTTAACGAATTTCCACGAATCATAAAGTGGTGTTATTAATGTTTAATTTAAAAAAATGAGGCTGAAAAAAATAAGTATAATTTGAAAGAAGAGTTTAAAGTAAATCTTCAGCCTCAGAAATGGTATTAAAAATATAATCGGGATGGGCTTTTTCCAGTTCCGCTCTGCTTTGAGCTCCGGAAAGAACAGCAATGGTGAGCCCGCAGCCTGCATTTTTCCCTTCTTCAATATCAATCACAGAGTCCCCCGCCTTTAAAACTCTGCTGGCTTCAACGATATTGAATTTTTTCATCGCAAGGTTGATCATATCAGGGCTAGGGCGACTTTCGGAGACATCATCAGCCGTGATCAAAGCATCAAAATGGACATTTTCCTTCCACTGTAATTTGTCAAGTAGCTGCTGCGCAATTTCGGAGGTATAACCGGTATTCAGAACTACTTTTTTATTTTGAGATTTCATTTTTAAAAGAAAAGCTTCGGTCCCGTTAATAGGCTTTACTTCCAGTTTTTGATACGCTACTCTTAACTGTTCAGAAAAGTTTTCAAAAATAACGGGAGCATCTTCTTCGCTTCCGTTGATCTCCTTGAGCAGACTCGTGATCGCTTCCAGTTTTTCCATTCCTGCGCAGCTTGAAAGCACATTTTCTAAGGTCACATGATAGCCGTGATTATTCACAGCTTCAGTTAATGTTTTGTACACTACATTATCTTCGTCAATCGTTGTTCCGGCCATATCCAGAACCAGTAATTCTATATTCTTCATTGAAATTTATGCGTAAATTTTATCTATATTAAATTTTGAAAAGCCTCCGCTTCCCGTCATTCCTTTTCCTCCGATCCCAGTTACGATGTAGATATTCGGGGAAGGATTGTGCTCGAAAATATCTTTTGTTTTGCACTGCGAATAGATCCCGAACCATCTTCTTTGAATTTCATAAGTAGGAAGATCAATAATTTTTTTGGCTTCATGGATCATGAATTCGTCGATTTCCATATTCAGATCATATCCGAGATCATCTGCATTTTTAGCATCTGCATACTCATGAGAGTCTCCAAGAATGATTGAACCGTCAAGGGCTTGTTTAAATAAAATATGAATACCAAACTTCTTTTCAAAAGATTTCGGATCTTCAGATGCCTTGATTTTCTGATAGGAAGCACATTCGCTGAATGACTCATATCTTCTGATGGAAAGTCCTGTCAAAATGTTCCCCGGAAGCGAATAAATGCCCTGAGGTTTTGTTTGCAGCATCTGTAGTTTACTCACTTCTAAATCGCTTTCATCAAATACTTTAGGGTATAATGTCTTGAACTCATGCCCACCGCAGATAATGATTTTTGAAGCCGTAAATTCCGTTCCGTCTGCACTGATGGCGGAACAGTTCTGCCCGTTCTCACCCGTTTCAATAATGGTGGTATTGTAAAAGATCTGAAGTCCCAGTTTTTCCTGTAGGAGCTTATGAAGCTTGACGATCATATCAGCAGAATCTACCGAAAGTTCCTGTGGGAAAAAAAGTCCTCCTTTACAGTAATCCGAACGCAGCCCGTCAAATTTCTTGATGCAGTCGTTTTTGGATAACAGAACGGATTCATAATCATTATTTCTGTTGATTTCATACAGTTCTTCAATCAGCTGAATTTCTTCATCATTCGATGCGATATATACGGAACCGTTTTTTCTAATGGTAAGATCTGCCTGGGAATGAAGTTCGTTATAGATGGCCAGACTTTCCCTTCCGTAGTTTTGCCATGTAAGATCCATTCCGGAGGGAACTACCTGTCCGAAATTTCTCACCGTTGCGCCCTGAGGAACAGAATTTCTTTCCAGTAAAGCGACCTTAAGACCTCTTTTTAGAGCATGATAGGCGTGGAATGTTCCCAGAATTCCACCTCCCACAACGATTAAATCAAATTTTGCTGTCATTGTTACTTTAGTTTATAAAATTTCGACGGATCGAAATTGATGAATTGATTAGAATTAGAATTCGGTTTTGCCTTTTTTTTGAATGCTAAAAAAGCAGTGACCGAAAGAATAAGAACAGCGGCTGTAATGATATAATTCAGATGAATATAAAAATTCAGCCAAGAAGTCTGCGCAGAACCGAAGTTCTTGTAAAGCAGAATCAGAACACTTCCAAGATAACCGAAAGAGTCTACAGTATAAATCAGAAACCCAACATTTCCCTTGATATCAAAAGCGGCAATCATCCGGTCAAAATAGATTCCGTTGAAGGGAATATAGCAGATGTACATTCCAAAACCGGAGATCATCATCCACAGAAAAGGAGATAAAGAGCCGCTCTGAAATAAATACGTTGATAATCCGACCGTAAGAATGCCTCCAAAAAGGATGTAGTGATAATAGGCAAAAGCTTTTTTATTGTTTTTAACTTTTACCATAAAGCTTAAAATCAGAAGAACCATTATTGCGATGGGAATTTCAGTGAGGGTGAAAATGGAACTGTCAAAACTAAAATGCAGACCATCCCAGATCTCGCGGTTGAAATTATCCCTGAAATCCCTTAAAACCGTTAAACAGATATAAAGAAAAATAATACACACAACAGGAATAAAAAACTGACGAATCAGCTCTTTTCTTTCCGCACGAACTAATGGCTGTCTTTTGTTTTTAAGCAGAATATCCTCTTCAGTAGGTTTCGGAATCCTTTCCAGAAGAAAAGCGAAGATCATCAGAGGAATAATGAAAATCAATCCTGTGCAGAATGGCATCCAGAATTCTGAAACCGCAAAAGTATCCATTAAGAATTTCCCGGCAGATTTTGTAAATCCTGAAGAAACTACAAAACTTGAACACAGGAAAAGCCCGATGATCTCTGTGGTTTTTCGTCCTTCAATATAGGAGAATACAATTCCCCAGATCATTCCCAACGGAATCCCGTTGATAAACATGAAAACGATGTTATAAGGAGCGGGAACGGCAGCAAAACCCAGTAAGGCAAGCTCAGCCACTCCAATGAACGCCAGTAAGTAAGCAATTCTGTGTTGGGGCTTCAGCTCCGAAATAAATTTAATCCCGATGAATTTCGATATAAAATAACCTACCGCCTGAGCGATGATGATCAGGATTTTATAATCCACTCCGAAATAGGCAAGTCCCTCAAAAGAAGCTACTGTAAACGGTTTTCGGAAGCCGTACATGCAGAAGTAGACACCGAAAGCGGCCAGGGCAGCCTTCAGTGTTACTAATGTTTTGGTATTGATGCTTTGAGCCATTGATGATGGTTTAGAAGTTTAGTTTTATTCCAAGGTTACATCTTACGCCGTAATATTCTACCTGCTCAGGACGGTCTTCATTCTTTCCGAAATGATAGATGAGCGGTTTGTTCAGAATATTGTTCACATCCGCATACAGCATCAGATGTTTGGTGAATTGATATGATCCTCCGAAATCTAAGCTGCTGTACTTTCCGTAATAAGAATCATTGATATCGTCTTCCGCGTATTCTACGGCATATTTTCCTTTGTAATTATAAGCCAGTCTTGCATTGAATCCTTTTTTCTCGAAGAAAACCTGTACGTTATACAATTGTTTAGCCTGATAAGGAAGAGCTACTTTTCTTCCGCTTGGTTTTTCCATTTCCGAAGTCATGAACGTTGCATTCAGCTGGGTTCCGAAATACTGAAGAAATCCGGGTAAAAAGTCGAATCTTCTGTTGATTCCTAGTTCAACACCGCCCAGCCATGCTGCATTTCCGTTATTCGGTGCGGTAAACTGTACACCCGTCATTCCATTGTAGTTCCCGATGAAAGAATCCTGGAAAATAGGGTCTGTAATGGATTTGTAGAAAACACCTCCGCTTACGATTCCTACATTGGAAAAATAATATTCTCCCATCAGGTCAAAATTCAGTGAATATGTTGGATTAAGTTTGGGGTTTCCGCCTTTGAATTCATTGTCAGCTTCGCTGTATGTTCCACCGGGTGTAATATCGCCGAAGTTGGGTCTTGAAAAAGTTCTGGTGGCAGCAAAACGAAGATTGGTTTTATCATTCAAAGCATATTTGATGTGTAGCATTGGAAGAACAGCCAGATATTTTTTGGTATGTTCAACAGGTGTCAGAACCTCCTCAACCACATTATATCCTTTTACTCTTGTATTGGTATTGGATAATCTGATTCCTCCTAAAACCGTGATCTTGTCACTCAATTTGTAGGTTCCCATTCCGTAAGCATCCGCATGTTTCTCAAAAACATCAAAGTTTCTTCCCAATGCTTTATTGTATTCCAACGCTTCGGAATCGGTAGGGTTGATCTTCAGATTTCCCTGATTCTGGATCCAGAACTGATCCATACCCGTTGTAGAAAGCACAGGTCCGAAAGTGTTTCCAATGTGAGTATTCATTTCACTTAAATATTTCGGCCCGTTCGCCTGTGTAGTGATGTAGGGTGCGTAATCAGACAGAAGGGGAGCCGTTCCTCCGTTCCAGTTATAGAAAATATCAGAGAATCTGGCATTTCTTTCCTTGTCTCTGTATTTGAATCCGTATTTTAAAGTCAGTTTATCTGATGCATTGATCTCATGATTGAATGCAGCGACGATCTTGTCCTTTTCCTCAACAAAAACTTTGTAGAATTCCAGGTCTGTAAATCTCATCTGCGAAGCATCCATTTTAAAGCCCGGATCGCTGTAGAATCCAAATAAAGCATCCGGGTTTTTATAATCTAATTTTCCTCCGTCTGCTTTCCAGTAAGCTCTCGGTCCGCTTCCGTGGTTGGAAATATAATCAGGATTAATGCCTACGCCGGATTGGGTGTATTTGATGACATAATAAGAATTGTTCTGCTTGTCTGGAATGTTTCCGTATTTGAAACGGTTGTCATAATAGGACAGGTCCCAGTCTATTTTTCCTTTATTTAAAGTATGAACTCCACCTAAGGATACAGAAGTAAGCTCTGTAATCAGTAAGTTGTGGATGTTCTGAAGCTCTACTCTGGCTGTATTGTTCGCAGAACTGAATTTATCAAATCTGATTCTGTGTTTGTAATGCGTCTCATCATCCGAAAGCGTTCCGTACATTCCTTTTACATAAAAGGTGTTCTTGGGAGAAAGAACGTATTCGAAGGCGGCATTCACGCCCGTTGTTTTTCGGACTCCGTTGTAATCGCGGAGTTCCATTCTGAAAACTCCTTCGTCACCACTTCTTCTCGCTTCAAAATTATCGGTAGACCAGTTTCTGATAAAGTGAGCCACATTAAATAAATACCCGAATTTTTTATCTTTTGTTCTGCCTCCGTAAAGAAGTCCGAGATTATAAACGCCTTTGTCAGCTTTTGCATTGTAACCGCTTCCCAAAGTTGCTTTGAACTCTGTTTTCATGGGTGGTGTTTTTGTGATAAAATTCACGCCACCTCCGATTCCGTCTGCTTCCATATCAGGGGTAAAAGATTTGTTTACATGTACATAGGAGATCAGTTCTGTTGGGAAAAAATCAAATGCAGTGGCTCTGGAAGTGGTTTCTTCCTCTGCGGTCGGCAATCTGTTTCCGTTGATGGTTGTAGATGCCCAAAACGGCGGAAGCCCTCTTAAGGAAACAAATCTTCCTTCGCCCTGATCTCTCTCGATGGAAACGCCCTGAACCCTCTGAACGGTTTCTGCTGCATTTCTGTCCGGAAGCTTTCCGATGCCGTCTGAGGCAATGACATTGGTGATATTGACTGCGTTTTTCTGAAGGTTTAAAGCTCTTGCTTCCGTATTTTTCAAAGTTCCGGTCACGACCACTTCGTCAATACTTTTTCTCTGCTGAGATAGCTTTACAGAACCAACATCTACCGTTTCTCCGGATTTCATATCGATGCTGATCTCTGCTGTTTCGTAACCGATATAGCTTATCTGTAAATGATACTGGCCTTCTTTGATGTCATTAACCGTGAATTTTCCATCAATATCTGTAACGGTATTTTTTGATAAACCTTTTATTTTGACCGACGCACCGGGAAGGGGTTGGGTGTCGTCAAAAACAGTTCCTATAATGAGCTGCTTCTGCGCTGAAACAAAAATCGTGATGCAGACAAAAGCAAGGGTAAGTAATTTCTCTAATTGGGTCCTCATTTTTACATATATTAAATTTTCACTGCAAATCAAGCTAATAATTTTAATATATATAAATATTTTGTATTAAGTATTGTTTAACAAATTTGGGGAATTTGTTACTTATATTTTACTTAATTCACCTTTTTAAAAATAGAAGGAAAATATATAAATCGTTCATAAATCCCTTTATTACAGAGCGTTTTGTGCTAATCCGTGAAATGTTTCCTGAATGGCATTTTTAGATAGATAGAGTTCTGCCAGTTAACATAGCGTTAATTTTAGCGGTAAACATAAAATCGAAAAGTTTACTATTTGTAAACTTTTTACCTAAATAAATAAGAAAAGCTTGCGAAAATATGAGATTAAAAGCGGAAAGTTTTTACGTTTCTTATTAACACAAATTAGATAAGGATAAGAAAATAGATTATAACACCTAAAAAGGCGTATTGGAATTTTTAACCATGTCAAGGTTCAAAACCTTGACATGGTTAACAGGGCTGCAAGAACCTAAGATAGTTCAGATTCCCAGACCTTTATTATTTAAAATAAGGCATCCTTAAATGTAAAACTTTGCGTTTAAAATAGGCCGTATTATATAGGAATTTGTAAAATATCAGTACTGTACTATGCAGTATAAAAGTAAAGAACAAGCATAATACAGCTTTCATCGCTGATACTTACCGGAACGTGTGGGAATTTTCCGTTAAAATAAAGGGAATCGCCTTCTTTTAAGATGATTTCTTCGTTGTCGATGATGTATTTCACTTCCCCTTTTAGAATGTATTTAAATTCCCAGGCATCGGTGATTACTTTTTCCCTTTTGGAATTTGGCTCAATGGTGAGTAATACCGCTTCAAAACCTAAAGAATGAAGGCTTTTGCTGAAAATATGCATATACTTAAATCCTTCAGCTTCCACTTCTTTTTCAATGACCTGCTGATTGTCTTTGGGAAGATAAATGAATTTGGCACTGGATTTTTTCTCAACACCTTCAAAGAAATAGCTGGCATCAATCTCCAGAGATTGTATCATATCCAGTAGCACAGGAAGTGAAGGAATGGTTCTTCCGTTCTCGATCCTGGACACAAGGCCGTTGCTTACATTGGCTTTGGAAGCCAGTTCGTTGATGGTTAAATTATTCTTTTTTCTGATATCCTTCAATCTTTTACCGATACCTATTAAAAAATCATTCATAGTGTTTGCAATTTAACCTCAATTATATTCCTTCATTTGAGAGATGAAAAGCAAAGTTAATATTATTCTATATAGCTTCCGCCAACTCCCGGATCAATTCACTGAAAATTGTTATTGAAATTTTTCCCTATTTTTGTGAAATTCCTTATTTCAATGAAAAAGATTATCCTCATCGAAGACGAAACCAGCGTTGTCTCTTTTATAAAGAAAGGACTGCAGGAAAGCGGGTACGAAGTTTCCGTAGCCTTTGATGGCCTTACCGGTGTACAGCTGGTTCAGGCCAACGATTTTGATCTGGTAGTTCTGGATATTATGCTTCCGGAAATGAATGGACTGGATGTCTGCAAAGAGATCAGGAAAACCAATCAGCATGTTCCGATCTTGTTTTTGACTGCACTGGGAACTTCTGAAAATATTGTCCTGGGGCTGGAAAGTGGAGGGGATGATTATCTTGTAAAGCCTTTTAAGTTTATCGAACTGGTGGCGAGAGTCAAATCTCTGCTGAGAAGAAGCAACGGGGTAAGTCCTCAGGAAGTTGCTGAGCCGGAACCGGATAATGAACATGTCTTCCAGTTTTCTGATCTGATCGTTAATGATTACACAAAGAAAGTAACCCGGGGCGGTGATGAGATTTCACTGACTTCCACAGAATACAAACTTCTATTGTATTTCCTGAATAATCCTGAAAAAGTAATTTCCAGAGCTGAAATTCTGGATGCTGTCTGGGGGGTCAATTATGAACTCGGAACCAATGTCGTTGATGTATATGTGAATTACCTAAGAAAAAAATTAGATCATCAGGATGATAATAAACTGATTCATACAGTAATAGGAATGGGATATGTGTTGAAAAAAAACTAAGCAATGTTTAATAAAGTTGTCACCAATCAGACCAAAACGATGATCCTTCTTATGCTGGTGTTTACTGCCATCATTCTGCTTTTTAGTGGATTGGTCTATTTTTCTATTGTCAACTTTTCGCATCAGAGGTTTTATGAACTGCTGAAAATCCGCACAACCACCATCGTTCAGATTGAGAAAAGTAAAGATCACCTCGATCTTCCTGAAAACTACATCCTCAACAGTCTGAATGATGAAGAGCTTCCCATGGAGAGAGATTATGTTTTTGCGGTGCCCACAGATTCCAATTTCAAAAAAATTTCACAGGAAGTTCATATTCCGGATTATTTTTTCAAAAGTATCGTCAGAAAAGGAGAAGCGAACTATAATGATAAAGAGTTTTACTATATCGGACAGACTTTTAAATATGACGATAAAGAATATATCGCCATCGCTTCTGCCAAGAATCATTATGTAATCTATTATCTGGGATTTTTAAAGAGAACACTGATCACTTGTATTGTCCTTTCTCTGTTCTTCAGCATGATCTTTTCTTTTTATCTGTCTAAAACTTTATTCAGACCCATATTAAAAATTACAGGCAAAGTAAAGGAGATCAGTTCAGAAAATCTTCACCTGAGACTGGAAGCCCAGCCTGACAATAAGGAATTGAATGAGCTGGTAGATACTTTCAACGGAATGCTGAACCGTATAGAAACTTCATTTGAAACCCAGAATCATCTGATCGGAAATGTTTCCCATGAATTGAGAACGCCTTTGACATCGATTATGGGTGAGGCTGACGTAGCACTTTCCATCAACAGAACGGCAGACGAATATAAAGATACCTTACAAATCATCCTGGACGAAGCTGAAAAGCTGGATAAAAAAATCAAAGCACTACTCATGATCGCTGAGACCGGTTTCGACGGTAAAATCCAGAAAATGGACAAAGTAAGGATCGATCAGCTGCTTTGGGATGTGATAGAAACCCTCAGAAAAATTGATTCCAGAAACAATATCTATCTGGATATCAGTATGCTTCCTGAGAATCCTAAAAAACTGAAAGTATATGGTAATGAGCAGCTTCTGCATCTTGCAGTGGCTAATATCATCAGCAATGGGTGCAAATATTCCAATTTCCAGCAGGTGAAAGTTTCCCTCGGTGCCACAGATACCGATGTCTATATCATTATAAAAGACTTCGGGATCGGGATTCCGGAAGTCGAGATGAACAAAATCTACGATCCTTTTTTCCGGGCTTCTAATACCAAAAACTACGAAGGCTATGGAATCGGACTTCCGCTGGCCAGAAATATCGTAAGAATGCACCGTGGCGAACTGATCGTAAGTTCCAATGAAAATCAGGGAACAACCGTACAGATGCGTTTTCCCAATTTCTACAGTGCGAGACCGGAAAGTTGAGGCTTAGACTGAGGTAGGGGGAACGAAGGGTTTGAGAGCTGGAGTGTTTTAGGATTTTTGCTAGTGGTCGATTGATGTTGATTGAGTTCCTATCTGACGTCTAGCATCTTTATTCTTTGCTCTTGTTTCTTATAACTTAAATTCACCATTCACTTGCGAAGCAAAATTCACCATTCAAGTTCTTAATCTCAGCCTTATGCTTAAAGTCTCATGTCTGAAATCTGAGATCTTAAATCTTACTTATTTTCCTTTATGTTAACGGGCATTAACAATATTCTAATCTCATTCTAATCTCTTTAATCACATTTTAATTCTATTCCAAAGGGCTTCTAATCTTGCCGCTTTAGTTTTGTATTATCAAAATACGATAACACAAATCTAAATCTAAAAGATATGACTAAAACAATTTTAATCGCCACGGATTATTCTCTTGAGTCACTGAATATATTAAAAAAAGTACTGAAAGAGAAAGAAGCTTCGGAAGACCAAAATCAGTATAACATTCTTTTGGTTTCAGGATATGAGCCCGGAGACTCCATCAGAGATCTTCTTTTCAATACAAAAAATACCATTTTCAATAAGATCAGGCCACAGGAGTTCTGTGATGCCTATGGAATCATCAGGAATAAATATCCTCACTTAATCAATAAGATCATCTGCGATATTTTCACAGGAAGTTTTCAGAGAACTTTTAACAATTATGTGAAAGCAGAGAATATAGAGGAAGCTTACTATTCTCCGGCTATCAAGAGTAAGGGCAAAGGAAAATTTGACATTGCGCCTTATATCAAAAAATGTAAGGATCTGCAGGTTCAGGAAATTAAAGTGGAAATGCCTGAAAGACTTCCGGAAAGAGGAAGACTGGCGGAGATCTTTGTAGAAGTCTAGAAATGAATAAACACAATACTAAAAAATAAAAAAATGTTAAGAAATTATAGTAACAGCCGAACATTGGGAGACAATATCAGATTGGGGACGCTGACTGCATTCACTGCAGGGACTATAAATATTGCTTCCCTGTTAATATTTCTCTCTTTTACCTCCAACGTAACAGGACACTACGCCATATTGGCGGCAGAGATTAGCAAAGGAAACTGGACCCAGGTAGCGGTAGTGGGAGCATGGATTTTTCTCTTCTTCTTCGGAAGCTTTGTGTCTAATTTCATTGTGATCAACTTCAATAAGAGAAGCAAGTATTTCGCACATTCTATGCCTATTGTTCTGGAAATCATGTGTTTATTGTTTGTTGGAATCTATGGACAGTTTTATTATCAGAAAACATTGGAAGAAACAGAATATCTGGTGGCGCTGATGCTTTTTGCAACCGGACTTCAAAACGGCCTTACGGCAAGTATCTCCAATTTCTCGGTAAAGACCACCCACCTTACGGGTACCACTACCGACCTTGGAATTCTGTTTTCTATGTTTACGAAAAAGAAATACAGAAAGAGCGGGGAACTGATCGCAAGAGCAAAACTGCTGATGAGTATCATGGTAGCCTACGTTTTAGGAGCGGTATTCTCAGGACTTACCTACTATTATCTTGAATTCAGGGTATTTTATGTCATCAGTGTATGTCTTTTAATTGTCATCGGATATGATGCTTATAAAATTCATATGAGACACTTTAACACCAAATACCGCTACAGCAGGATTTATAAAAAGCCTACTCTATTAGCGTATTTGTATGATAAGGTCCACGGAATTCCTAAAAGAAAAGAAAAAAGAACGCTTGTTTTTGATGAATAAGCGAAGAGATAAATATCAGTATTATTTTTGTGTAAACTAGCTGTGAACACTCCTTTTCGATGGTAGAGAAGGAGTGTTCTTTTTCAGTTAAAAGAAAGTTATTTTAACGCAAAGGTTGATATTAAAGCGTTTTATTTCTAAGTCTGGAAAGGAGAAATCAATCGAAAATTGATTCGATGAAGCGTACGGATAAAACGGTCGCTTAGTCAGTGGCGAAGCCACAGCTCTTTTGCCCTCCTTAATACTAAAGCAATTCATCATTAAACTTTGCATTAAAAAAAGACAAATTTCTTTTCAATATTTTTTTCCTTTGTCGGGGATAAAAACAGAACAGGACAGCACATTGTGATTAAAATGTTGATAATTAAATTTTAATTCACGGTTTTATTGTTTTAATTCCCGTTTCCATTGACTATTTTTGTAAGTTGATTACAACGTTTTATGTCAGATATTATTCAGCTTTTACCGGATCATGTAGCGAACCAAATTGCGGCAGGAGAAGTGGTGCAGAGACCTGCGTCCATTGTGAAAGAACTTTTGGAAAATGCTATTGATGCCGAAGCGTCTAAGATAGAATTGATTATCAGAGACGCCGGAAAAAACCTGATCCAGGTGGTAGACGACGGCAAAGGAATGTCTGAAACGGATGCAAGAATGGCGTTTGAAAGACATGCTACCTCAAAGATCAAAGGGACGGAAGATATCTTTAAGATCTCTACCAAAGGATTCAGAGGTGAAGCACTGGCTTCTATCGCTGCGGTTTCTCAGGTTGAACTGAGAACGAAGCAGAATGATGCCAAGATCGGAACCAATATCTACATTGAAGGCGGGGTATTTCAGTTTCAGGATCCCATACAGACTGTAGAAGGTTCTAATTTTCTGGTGAAGAATCTTTTCTATAATGTTCCGGCCAGAAGGAAATTTCTTAAAAATAATAATGTTGAATTCAGACATGTTATTGACGAATTCCAGCGTGTTGCGTTGGCGCATGAAAATCTGGAGTTTTCTCTTTTTCATGATGATGAAGCGGTTTTCAGATTAAGAAAAGGAAGCCAGATGCAGCGTATTGTAGATGTTTTCGGACGTAAACTGCAGCCGCAGCTGATTCCTATCAAAGAAGATATTATCTGGTGTAAACTTCATGGGTTTGTTGCCAAACCGGAAGGGGCCAAAAAATCGAGAGGAGAGCAGTTTCTTTTCGTCAACGGAAGGTATTTCAGAAGCCCGTATTTCAATAAAGCGGTTCAGGAAGCTTTTGAAGGACTGCTTCAGCCGGGGTATGTTCCTACATTTTTCCTTTATCTGGAAATGGATCCGGAAAAAATAGACGTGAATATCCATCCTCAGAAAACAGAGGTGAAGTTTGAAGATGAACATCTGATCTTTGCCCTGCTTCGTTCCACCATTAAAAGATCTCTGGGAATTTATAACGTTTCCCCGAGCCTTGATTTTGATAAAGATCCTGAAATGGATGCGATGATGAATAAACCTTTTCCAAGCAAGGGAAACATTGGTGGCGGGATGCTCAAAATGCCTGAAATTATTGTAGACAAAGACTACAATCCATTTATTGAAGAAAGAAATGTACGTCCGGAGGAGATCCAGAATCTTACGGAAATGTACCATCAGAACATTACCGCAGAGCCTTCAAAGATCAATTTATTTGAAGACGAAGATTTCGATGAAGATCTGATGAGGTTGCCGAACGGCTACTGGCTGTTCAATAAGGGAGATGTGACCCTGATGCTTGATTTGGGAAGAATGCACCGATTGGTCGTTGCGGAAAACAACAAAACGTCAAGGAAAAGTAATCTCAATATCAACCCAAACAGCCATTCGTTGCTGTTTTCTCTGGAGTACCATATGAACGAAATAGAGAAGAATAAATACAATTCTTTCAAAAAATTTCTTCCGGAACTCGGGTTTGACATGAAAATTGCTCATGAAAGCGTGCTGAGAATAGATGCACTGCCTGAAGGACTGAAAGAAACCCAGGCGATGAAGTTTCTGGAGAATCTTTTTGAGATCCTTGAATATAAGAGTGAAGAGGAATTTATGCAGTATTATCTGAATCAGTGGAACAAAATGCACTCGAAATCAAGGTTTGATTTTATTTATAAAAAAGATGCGGAACAGGTCATTAAAGATTTTACAGCTTTAGGCTTCCCGGAATTTTTACCGGATGGTAAAAGATGTTTTTATGAAGTTCCGTTTAATGATTTTAAAAACAAGTTTTAAAAATGTTTAACAATATACCGCCCATCACCAGGAATATTATCATTATCAATATCATCGTATTCATTGGGACTTATTTTCTTGGAAATCAGGTAATCGGTTATCTTGCCGGATTTTACCCATTTTCTCCGTTTTTCCATTCATGGCAGATCATTACACATATGTTTATGCATGGAAGCATTATGCATATTTTGTTTAATATGCTGACATTGTACAGTTTCGGACCTATTCTTGAACAAGCTTTGGGAGAGAAGAAATATCTGATTCTTTATTTTCTAAGTGGATTGGGAGCTTTCTTTCTTTTTAATTTATGGAATTTTGTTGAAGCTCAGCAGCTTACGGGTGAGTTGCAGCAGCTTGGATTCAATGTCAATGCCTATTTATCCGGAGCCAGCGTTGGATTTACCGGAGATGCGGCTTCTGTTCTTAAACAAAAAGAGTTGCTGGAAAGCTTTAAAGCAATTGTAACAACGCCTATGGTAGGTGCTTCCGGAGCTATTTTCGGAGTTGTAGCGGCTTTTGCCACTCTTTACCCGGATTCAAAAATCATGATGATGTTTATCCCGGTTCCTATAAAAGTAAAATACCTGATGCCTATCGTGATTGTTGTTTCCGTATACCTTGGTGTTTCCGGAAACGGAGGAGGTATTGCACATCTTGCTCACGTTGGAGGAGCATTGGTTGGCTTTATTCTTGCAAGGATCTGGAGAAAACATCTGTATAGATTCAATTAAAATTCTGTGAAAGTTTTCCGTCTTATCATACTGATCCTGCATGTGGGTATTTTATTCCTGCTGCTGGGTACTTTAATGAATGCTTATGTACCACCCAAAATATTTCCGTGGTTCAATCTGCTTTCTTTAGGGTTTCCTGTCCTTATTATTTTATATGCACTATTGACGCTTTTCTGGCTTTTCAGCTGGAAAAAGAGAACTTTTGCGTTTATGCTGGCGGGGCTGATCTTCATGAACCCTGTACAACGGTGGGTGAATTTTTCATCCGATAAAAAAGAAACAGCGAATCTTAAAATAGTATCCTTCAATGTCAAAGCGGGATTGATGGGACCTACGGATATTGAAAAATACCTGAACAGGGCTGATGCAGATGTAGTCATGCTGCAGGAAGCAGGTAGTAAGATTTCGTTAAAGGGAATGACCGGAATAGGAGACAATGGCGTTTTAAAACTCTTTTCAAAACATAAAGTTGTAGAATCAAAGGAGTTGATCAAGAGTGATTTTTATACGAATAATGCCTATGCATCTCAAACGGATATTGAAATTAAAGGAAAGGTATATCGTTTTATCAATGTGTATCTGGAGCCTTTTAAATTCGAAAAAGGAATGGTTAAAATAGATGGGGTTAAAGAAGAGGATGAGCAAAAACTGAAAAATATTGTGAAAAGACTTATTCCTGTCTTCAAAAAGCATCAGGACCAGGTGGATACGATCAATGAGGAAATTGAAAATTCTCCTTATCCTGTCATTATTGCCGGAGATCTTAATTCTGTTCCGAATTCTTATGAATACTATCACTTAGGAGATGGACTGGACGATGCCTTTGTAAAAGCAGGGAAAGGCAGTGCTACAAGCTTTCACGACTATAAATTTCCGATCAGAATTGATTATATTTTTACATCAAAAACAGTACAACCTTTGACCTATACCGTAGACCGAAGTGTAAAGCTTTCAGATCATTATCCTGTAATTGCAACTTTTTCACTAAATCATTAACAATCATAAAATTAGTTAAAGCTTTGGCGCTTGGTAGGATTTTTGATTGAGGAAGGACATACCCTAGATTGTTTTTTCATGAAGCCGAGCCAGTTGTTATTATTTGTTCATATTGTTGTTGCCGTGTTGCTATTGTGCACATTGGGAAATGCATGGATTCCGCCCAATTTTATGGGCTCACTTAATCTTCTTTCTCTTGGTTTTCCTTATCTGTTTATCGTATATTTTCTCTTAACGCTCGTTTGGGTGATCAAAAGAAAGAAAATAGCCATTGCTTTCGCCTTTGGACTGCTTCTTTTTTACAATCCGGTAAGACGATGGGTCAATTTTTCCCCAAAAACAGAAAGCTTAAAATCGATAAGAGATATTAAAGTGCTTACATTTAATGTAAAATACGGAGATTTCGGTTGGGAAAAAGTGAAAAAATATATTCAGGATCAGGATGCTGATATTATTTTGGTTCAGGAAAAAGACACGAACAGAGCGATCAGAAAAGATATGGTAAAATACCCTTCTGTTATTCTCAAGACAAAGCATAAGATTGTAAGACAGGAAAAGCTTATCGAAGAGCAGGCAAGAGGTAATTCTTTCTATGCCGATATAGATATCAACGGAAAAATCATTAGAGTAGTCAATGTATATTTAGAGCCTTTCAGGTTGCACAAGTCAATGCTTAAATTTGACGGTTTTGCCAAGGAAGGCGGAAAAATTGCTAATCTGCTTTCTCATATGACGCCTACGTTTCAGGCTCATGAAGATCAGATCAGGAAAATCAGAAAAGTAATTGATTTTTCACCTTATCCGGTGATTCTGGCGGGTGATTTTAATTCTGTCCCTAATTCCTATGAATATTATAATCTTGGGAGAGATCTTCAGGACGCATTTCTTACCGTAGGAAACGGAGCTTCTACCAGTTTCCATGACTATAAGGTACCTTTGAGAATTGATTATATCTTTACGTCAAAATCTATCATTCCTTTAAGCTATAAAGTGGACCACTCTGTAAAATTATCGGATCACTATCCTGTAATTGCAGAATTTCTGCTAAATTAGTTCCATGAAAAATTTACTGTCTGCAGTTTTTATGATATCCCTTGTAATGGTAGCCTGTTCAAAGAAAGAGACGCCTGGTTTTGCGGCTGATCAGGAAATGAAAATCCATTATGATACAGCAGCGGTTGATTCGTTTTCTGCGGGAGCAACGTCTGTAGATATTGTACGTCAGATCAGAATGTCTTCACAGAAGTACCAGGACTCCATCAAACAGGCTGAAAAACTTCAGAAAGAAGAACAGAAACTGAAGGAAGAGCTGGAAAAAGAAAATAAAAAGAAGCTGGAAGAGGAGAAGAAAAAGACAGAAACCGATAAGAAAAAGGCTACTCCTGAAACTTCGCCAGCGACTGGAACAAAGACCAATTAACCCTCACTCACATTAAAAAACATTTATAAAAATATAAAATATGAAAAAACAAATCTTAGCAGCAGCGGCAATAGCTTTACTTGCTGTATCGTGTACAAAATCTACTACTAAAACAGAACAGGTAGAAAGCGCCGACGGATCAGTAACCACCACTACGACCACCGTTTCTGAAACGCCTTCTCAAATGGTAGATTCTGCTAAAATAAACAAAGCTAAACAGGATGTGAAATCCAAAGTAGATGAAGCCGGAAATAAAATAGACAATGCCGCTCAGAAAACGAAAGAAGACCTTAATAAAGCTGGAAAAGACATCAAAGCCGGAGCAAAAGAAGTTGGACAGGATGTAAAAGAAGCCGCTGCAAAAGGGGCTGCAAAAGTAGAAGAAGGGGCAAAGAAACTGAAGGAGGATTTAAAGAAATAGTCCCTATACAATACAGAAAACGCAGTCGGGATTACGGCTGCGTTTTTTTTATGTTCATTTTTTTGAAGAATAAGATTGAGGTTAGAAGTTATATTGGAAAGCTATTCTTCATTTTTTTTATCTGTTAAGTTCCAGTAACGGATCAATATATTCTCTGTCGTTGCTGAGTCTTGGTACTTTATTCTGTCCTCCGAGTTTTCCTTTACCCTCAAGCCATTGATAGAAAAGATCAGGTTTGGCAATATGAACAATAGGTCTTTTCAGGGTCAGGTTATTGTATCTTTTTGCTTCATAATCTGAATTGATTGTTTTTAAGTGATGATCGAAGGCATCTGTAAAACGTTCCAGATCATCCGGGTGGTGGCTGAATTCAAAGATCCACTCGTGGGCACCGCCTTCATTCTCTTTCATGAAGACTGGTGCACCTGTAAAATCCGTAATACTTGCTCCGGTAACTTCACAGGCTTTTGAAAGGGCAGATTCTACATTGGTGATCATCAGCTCTTCCCCGAATGCATTGATATAATGTTTGGTTCTTCCCGTAATTTTAATTCTGAAAGGGTTGATTGAAGTAAATACAACTGTATCACCAATCAGGTATCTCCAAAGTCCGCCGTTGGTGGTAATCACCATCGCGTAATTTTTTCCCACTTCAACATCTTCGAGACTGACTACTTTCGGGTTGGAAAAATGAAACTGATCCATTGGAATGAATTCATAAAAAATACCATAATCAAGCATCAAAAGCATTTCATCACTGTCTGACCTGTCCTGGATCCCGAAGAAGCCTTCAGAAGCATTGTAAATTTCGTAGTAATTGATCTTTTTACCGATGATCTGTCTGTATTGGTCCTTGTAGGGCTTGAAACTGATTCCACCGTGAAAAAACACCTCTAAATTGGGCCAGAGTTCAGAAATGCTTTCGCTTCCGGTTTCTTTTAAAACTCTTTGAAGAAGAACCAGCATCCAGCTGGGTACGCCAAGGATACTTCCCACATCTTCATTTTTCACTTCAGAGGTGATGGCTTTAAGCTTGCTTTCCCATTCAGACATCAGAGAAACCTTTTTGCTTGGGGTGGTGGTGATCTCTACCCAAAAAGGCAGGTTGTCAATTAAAATAGCAGAAAGATCCCCGAATTTGGTGTTGAAATCTGCGTGGAGCTCTGAACTGCCTCCCAGACGTAAGTTTTTATTGGTGAACAGCTGATTTTCCGGATGATTATTGGCATAAATGGAAACCATATCCTTTCCTGCCTTCATATGGCAGTATTCAAGACTTTCCGTGGAAATAGGGATGAACTTGCTCTTTGCATTGGTCGTTCCGGATGATTTGGCAAAGTGTTTAATGTATCCTGGCCAGCTAACATCCTTGTGTCCCTGTCTTGCTCTTTCAATAAAAGGCTCAAAATCTTCATAGGTAACGATAGGAACCTTGTTTTTAAAATCCTGATAGCTGGAAATTGAATTGAAACCATATGCTTTGCCGTACTCAGTATCCTCCGCATGAAACAGCTGAGAAAAGAGTATACCTTTCTGAGTTTCAATGGGATGATCCATGAAATTCTGAATCTGATCGATCCTTTGGCGGATAAACCAGTTGACGACAGTATTGAAAAGTGCCTTTGTTGCCATTCCAACAAATATAATAATATTTGGATTTTTACAGAATTTTTATCGTGTTAAATAAAAAAACCGTTACATATCATGTAACGGTTCAGTATTTAGCTTTATTGTTTCTTAGCAATACTCATCAAAAGCTGCCTGAAGATTGGCTGCAATAGCACCTGCAGGGTTTCCTTCAATGTGGTGTCTTTCAAGCATGTGAACCAATTCTCCATCTTTGAAAAGCGCTACACAAGGAGAGCTTGGAGGGAATGGAGCAAGATGTTTTCTTGCTTCTGCTACAGCTTCTGTATCAAATCCTGCAAAAACAGTTGTTAAATGATCAGGTTTTTTATCTCCTGTCAAAGAATATACCACACCTGGTCTTGCTGCACCTGCCGCACATCCACATACTGAATTGATAACCAATAGAGTTGTTCCTGACTGCTTTAGAGCCTCCTCTACCTGTGCTGGAGATGTTAGATCTTCGAAACCTTTATCTGTAAGTTCTGCCTTCATTGGCATTACTAAATCTGTTGGATACATATATTTTGTTTTTTATCACTACAAAGTTAAGCAATTCTTCGCTTTTGTTCAATATATAAAAACTATCAATCGTTTAGTCAGATAAAATTAATACAATATTAATATTACAATAATATTAAAAAAAATATGAAGTAAAATTATGAATAACAAGAATTATTTATTAAATTTGAAATGATTCTGAAAAACAAACGACCATGAAAAAAACATTTACTGCTTTCCCTCGAGCGTTCCAATTATTTAATACGGCATGATGACGTAGTTGAATAACCACTTATTTAGTTTTGAATGATGATAAACTGAATTAATAATTATGAATATCCAAAAATGAATCCCGGAACGTGAACGCTCCGGGATTCTTTAATCAAATCGATATGCAAAGGTTGGATATCCTGTTTTATGAAAGAAGCTTTTTAGCCATCTCGGAAATACTTTTTCCGTCTGACTTTCCTGCTAATGCTTTTGAAGCAGCTCCCATTACCTTTCCTAGGTCTTTGGCAGACTCAGCTCCGGTTTGGGAAATAATATTCTTAATTTCTGTTTCCAGTTCTTCCGGGCTCAGTTGCTTAGGCAGAAACTGTTCAATTACTTTCGATTGTGCCACTTCTACTTCTGCAAGGTCATTTCTTCCCTGGGCTGTAAACTGTTCGAAAGAGTCTTTACGCTGCTTGATCATTCTCTGAAGAATGGCAATTTCCTGTTCAACAGAAACTTCAGCACCTCTAGCTTCCGTTTTTAGATTTAAAATCTGAGCTTTTACAGCTCTCAGAGAATCCAGAGCAACTCTGTCTTTTTCTCTCATCGCTGTTTTAATCGCTTCGCTTATGGTATTTTCTAAACTCATGGTATATAATTTATCAATGTAAAAGTGTATCAATGTACCAATTTGAACAAGCAATTGTTACACTGTTAAATTGATACATTGTTACATTATTTAGTCAACATCTTTATTTAAAAATCTGTTTTCTCTTACCTGCATAGATCCATTGTTGTCAGACAGATAGGTGTTGATATTCTGGTCTGATGCGTTGTTTCCGTCGATAGAGATATTCTTTCTTTTGAAAGCCGGAACAGATTCGAATTCGCTGGTACTGTCGAAACTTTGGTAGCGTGAGTTGAATTCTTTTAATTTATTTCTTCTCTCCACAATTCTTTCCTGATCAACTGCTTTATTCACAAAAGTGAATTCTGATTCTGCAGATTTTGGCGTTTGAATTTCTGTTTTTTCTTCAAAAGCAGGCTTTGTTTCAGCTTTTGGTTCTTCATATCTTGTCTGGAAGATGGCTTCAGCTGCCTGAACAGGAATTTCAGTTACTGCACCGGCAGGAGCGGTAAACTCTGCTTTGGGCTGTCCGTAATCTGTTTTAGGCTCGTTGGATGAAGGCTGATTGTTGACAAAGAAACTGAACTCAACAGGTTTTTCGTTTGAGAAAGCATTCGTAGCCGGTGAAGATGGAGTATCGTCTTTTCTGGAATCAAAGTCAAATTTGAAAGATTCAATTTCCAGATCATTTGGATCTTCTCCTTCTTCATCATAAGAGAATAAGCTGTAAGACTCTTCTTCCTGTTCTTCTTCATTTCTCCAGTCACGAGAAGCGTTGTTAGGCGTATCTTGTTCTTTATCAAAGAATTTTATTTCTGTTTTAATCTGCTCTTCCTCAATAATCATTTTTTTTTCAGAAGACTTCATCCCGAATTGCGGAGCATCGCTGTCCTCATCATCCAGTCTGAATGTGTGCTTTCCGCCGAATTCACGGTTTGTTTCAGAAGTTGTTTCTCTTTCTTCTCTTGTTTTAAAAGGAGAGGTTTTTGGAGCATCAAAACTGTCATTCAGACTGATTCTGATCTTCTCAGTAGGACCCGCAAATCTTTTGCTGTCGTTTGAAAAACCTGTAGCGATGACAAGAACGCTTACAGAATCTCCTAATTCTTCATCAGCACCGACTCCGAAAATAATATCTGCGGTATTTCCTGCTTCTTTCTGGATGTGGTCCATAATAACCCCGATCTCATCCATGGTTACTTCTTCAGCACCACTTCTGATCAATAGAAGAACGTTTTTAGCACCGGTGATCTTGTTGTCATTCAACAACGGAGAATCCAGTGCCTTTTTAACTGCTTCTTCGGCTTTGTTTTCTCCAGAGGCAATTCCTGTAGACATCAGGGCTGTCCCAGAGTTCTGAAGTACAGATTTAGCATCTCTAAAGTCAATGTTTACATCAAAATAACCGGTAATAACTTCTGCCATTCCTTTGGCGGCATTGGTTAAAACTTCATCGGCTTTTGAGAATCCCTGTTTAAATCCAAGGTTTCCGAATTGCTGTCTCAGTTTATCGTTATTGATCACAATCAGTGAGTCAACATTATTTCTTAGTTTTTCAAGACCAATCTCGGCTTGTTCAAGTCTTCTTTTACCTTCAAAGCTGAAAGGAACGGTAACAATACCTACCGTCAGAATTCCCATATCTTTAGCTACCTTGGCAATGACCGGAGCTGCTCCGGTACCTGTACCACCGCCCATTCCGGCTGTGATGAATACCATCTTGGTATTCTGGCCCATGCACGCTTTGATGTCTTCGATGCTTTCAATAGCCGATTTTTCTCCTACTTCAGGATCTGCTCCTGCCCCCAATCCTTCAGTAATGGTGGTACCAAGCTGTACTTTATTGGCAACGGGGTTATTATCTAAAGTCTGGGCATCTGTATTACAGACCACGAAATCTACTCCGTAAATTCCTTTTTCGTACATGTGCTTCAATGCGTTGTTTCCACCGCCTCCTACACCGATTACTTTTATAATGGATGAATTTCCTTTTGGCAAATCAAATGAAAATCCTTGTGTATCTATATTTTCCATAACTATGCTTTTTATAATTGACGATTGATGAATGATAATTGATGAGTGATAAAGGGCTCGATGCAATAAGCGGTCTGCTTTTTATTTATCAATTATCAATAATCTTCTATCATTTATATTTTTACTCTACTTCTTCAAAGAATTTTTTTACTTTTTCCATAAGCGACTGCCCGAACGTGAGCTTCGCTCTTCTGTTTTCCTGCTGCTGGGTAACAACGGCCTGTTGCTCCTGAACTATAGCTGTCGGCTGAATTGGCTGAACTGTTTCTGTCTGTACTTCAGCGGTTTCTGCTTTAGCAATTTCTTCTTCTACGAGCTCTTCAGCTTCAGCCCCCTGCTTTTTGTCCCGAATCTTTAAACTCTCCATCAGCAAGCCGATTGAAGTAGCAAATTCCGGACCTTTCAGGTACTGGTTTTTATCGTTGGCAATATATTCATTGGCAAAACCAATTCTGCTGTCAAAACCTGTGGTATAATTGGCCAGCTGACGAAGGTGTTTCAAGTTGGATCCGCCTCCTGTAAGGACAATCCCTGCGATCAGCTTTTTCTTTTGTTCAAATGCTCCGTAGGCTTTTAATTCGGTGTTAACCATTTCCAGAATTTCTTCTACTCTGGCATTGATGATCTGTGCCAGGGTTTTAAGAGAAATTTCCTTGTCCGGTCTTCCGTGAAGTCCAGGAATGGTAACAAATGTACTGTCTTTTTCCAATTCCGGAACAGCAGAACCGAATTTTACTTTCAGTTGTTCTGCGTGTTTCTCAATGATGGAACATCCTTCTTTGATATCTTCCGTAATAATACCGCCTCCGTAAGGGATTACGCAGGTATGGCGAATGATATTGTCTTTGAAGATAGCAATATCTGTAGTCCCGCCTCCTATATCTACAATAGCAACGCCGGCTTCTTTTTCTTCTTTGGTCAGTACGGCTTCTGAAGATGCCAGAGGTTCAAGCGTAAGGGCTTCCATTTCAAGGCCTGCTTCTCTTACACATCTTGCGATGTTTCGGATGCTGCCCATTTGACCTACTACCACGTGAAAATTGGCCTCTAAGCGTTTTCCATGCATTCCAACGGGTTCCTGTATTTCGCCTTCGGAATCCACTTTATATTCCTGGGGAAGGACATGGATGATTTCCTCTCCGGGAAGCATGACCAGCTTTTTTACCTGATCTTTCAGTGCTTCGATGTCGTCGTCCGTAATAAATTTGTCCGGATGCTCACGCATAATATAGTCGGAATGCTGCAGAGAACGGATGTGTTTTCCTGCAATACCTACCGTAACTTTACGGATGGGAACTCCTGCGCTGGATTGTGCTTCAGAAACGGCGGCCTTGATTGAATTAATGGTTTGTGAAATATTATTCACAATCCCTTTATGAACTCCAAGACTTTTGGCCTTCCCGACCCCGAGAATTTCTATCTTCCCGTGTGCATTCCTCCTTCCGACTATCGCGACAATTTTCGTTGTCCCGATGTCCAGACCTACTGAATACTCTTGATTTTCCATTTTATGTCGATTTGATTTTTTTCTACTTTTTCATGTCAGGGAACGTGTCCCGTTTTTTTAATCAAACTGGATGTTATCCAATTATATGCTAAATTGTCCCTTTGGGACTCTTTGTTATTCTATTTTTACTTTTGCTTTAGGCTTTGCAGCTGCGGGCTTTTTCTCTGTTTTTTTAGTTTCCTTTGGTTTGGCGGTCGTTTTTGGTTTTATTTTTTCCTTCGGTTTTACAGAAGGGGCTTTTGCTTTTTTAGTTTCTGCCACTTTAGGCATGGCTTCCGGTTTTTTGGCTGCGGTCAGCAACGGGGCCTTTGCCAGTTCCAGATTTCCTGCTTTCAGAATACTGTCGTTTTCTTTGAAATAAGGATTTAAAGTGGTTACAATCTGGTTCTGGTATTTTACAGAGACCATGCTGTACTTTTGGGGGTCCTGGAATACCAGATATTTTTCTACAAAAGTTTTTAAACCTTTTACCTTAAACTCTATATTGTCTAGATCTCCTATTTCCACCTTATAATTTCCATCACTGGTCAGAAGATTATAATCGCCTTTGCTTTTTGAAATTCCTATAAAAAACTTTTTGCTGAAATCATCTTTATCAATTTTTTCAACCAGTTCTGCCAGTTTTTCATATTCATCCGGTTTTACATCTCCGGTTACCAGCATACATGGGTGAGAATAGGTCCTGGAAATAGGAAATTCAGTTCCTTTTTCATCCACATAAAAGTCTCTGCCGTCTTTATTTAATCTGAATACAGGGACTCTCTGTTTGATATCCAGATAGAGTTTTCCGTTCAGGTTCAAATAGACATTGGCACTGTCTACCGCAGGAAGAGAATTAATTTTCTTTTCAAGTACGGGAATATTCAGGTCTCCCACTTTTCCGGAAGGGTTTTCTTTTTTTACAATTTCCCGGATATCTTTTTCATCAATGAAATAGACCGGAGTTTTTTCATTCATTTTTACAGAAATCTTATTGTCCGTAATCTTCTGGCCGCTGAATCTCTTCAATGAGAAACTCAGCAGTAATCCGAGGATGATCACTGTGACAGCAATTTTTAATATTCTGTATTTATTTTTCATAATTTTTGTACAATGTAAAAAGTACAGTGTACTATTGTATTTTAATTAGTTACTTTATTAAATGGTCTCTCTATACATTAATACATTTTACTTTGTACAGAAGAATTTATCCACTCACAAATAGGATCATACAGGGTGTCAATATTTCCTGCGCCTACGGTAAGAAGGATGTCAAAATCTTTTTCTTTTATTTTTTCAAAAGCACCGGATAGTTCAGATTTCTCTTTTTTCTCTAAAGTCACCTTTTCCAATAACCAGTCAGACGTTATTCCTTCAAAATTTTCCTGAAGTTCTCTTGCAGGATAAATGTCGAGAAGGATAAGCTCATCCGATTGGCTCAGGCTTT
The DNA here is from genome assembly GCF_003815695.1 of Chryseobacterium carnipullorum. NCBI lineage: Bacteria > Pseudomonadati > Bacteroidota > Flavobacteriia > Flavobacteriales > Weeksellaceae > Chryseobacterium > Chryseobacterium carnipullorum. Next base: position 1,485,044 of record NZ_CP033920.1, read on the forward strand.
CTGCAAATCCATCAGCAAAATCTCTTGTTCTGCTGAAAAGATGGGGCTGAAAGACCACCAAGAGTTTTTTATCAGGGTAAAATGTTCTGATAGAGCTCACAACCGCATTGATTTCTGTTGGGTGATGGGCATAGTCATCGATATAAATTTTACCGTTTGGATAAATATGTTTGGTATATCTTCTTTTAATTCCTTTAAAATTGGCAATAGCCTTTTTCAGTGTTTCAAAATCTACGCCTAAATTGTGAAGAATAGCCAAAGCTGCCGTTGCATTTTCTACATTATGGATTCCCGGAATTTCCCACACAAAATCTTTGACGGTTTCAGAAGGAGTATGGAAATCAAAATAGATTTTATCATGATCCATACGCAGGTTGTCTGAATAGTAATCTGCTTCTTCATTGACGGCATAGGTCTGATGTGCTCTGCCGATATCCAATCCTTTTCTTACGAATAACTGTTGGTCATTCGGAACAAGAGCTGCAAATTGCTTGAAACCTTCTTCAATATGGCTTTTATCGCCATAAATATCCAGATGGTCTGCATCGGTGGAAGTTACCACAGCCCAGTCCGGAGAAAGGCTCAGGAAGCTTCTGTCGTATTCATCTGCTTCTACTACGGAATATTCTGTTCCATTGTACAGGAAGTTTGATTTAAAATTTTCAGAAATCCCTCCCAAAAAGCATGAAAATGGAAGATCGGCCTCTTTGCAAAGGTGAGAAACCAATGTAGAAGTTGTTGTTTTCCCATGGGTTCCTGCGACGGCAATACAGTCTGTGTTTTCTGTAATAAGACCTAAAACCTTCGCCCTTTTTAAAACTTCAAACTGATTTTGATTGAAATAATCTAAAATTCCCAAAGTTTTAATGGCAGGTGTATAGATGACCAGCGTATTTTCTTTTTGAAGTGTGGTTATTTTTTCGTCAATATGATCTTCAAAAACAATATCAATTCCTTCTTGCATCAGGAGGGTGGTAAGCTTGGTATTGGTTTTATCATACCCCAGCACTTTTTTGCCCGAAGCATGGAAATAACGTGCTAATGCACTCATTCCAATACCTCCGATTCCTACGAAGTAATAATTTTGATATGTGTCTAAAATGTTCATTCTTTTTGTATTAATGTATGATGTACAATGTATTGATGTATGTTTTTGTCGTTAATACATTCTACACTGGACTTTTTACAGTTTTAAATATCTCATCTACAATCTCTTTCGCCGCATTAGGTTTGGCAAAATATTCGAGGTTATGAGACATTTCATTTCTTAAACTTTCACTGCTGCAGATCTCTTCCAGTGTATTCCAGAATTTTTCCTGCATTTCAGAGTCTTTTACCATTCTGGCTGCATTTTTTTCAACCAGATTCATGGCATTTTTAGTCTGGTGATCTTCTGCCGCAAACGGAAAGGGTACCAGAAGAACAGGTTTCTTTGCTACTGCCAGCTCTGAAATGGCAATCGCCCCTGCTCTTGAAACAATGATGTCTGCTGCGGAGTAGGCCGTTTCCATGTCTTTGATGAATTCATGGATCTGAATGTTTCTGCTTTCAGTGTCTTTTGTTTCCTTTACTATATCTTTATAATCAAGCTTTCCTGTCTGCCAGATCAGCTGATAATCTTTTTTTACAAGTTCGTTTAGATGAGATCTCCACGCATTGTTTAATGTTCTGGAACCTAATGAACCGCCTACGGAAAGAATGGTAAGTTTATCTTTACTTAATCCCATTTTTTCTTTCGCCTGTGCTGTTTCTGTCATTCCTGTGATGATATTCTCACGAATAGGGTTCCCCAGGAATTTTATTTTTTCAGAAGGAAAGCCTTCTACTTTCGGATAGGCTGTGAAAACGGCTTTTGCCTTTTTACTCAAAATTTTATTGGTCACTCCTGCATGGGCATTCTGCTCCTGAATAAAGATGGGAATTCCCATTTTGCTTGCTTCATACAAAGCGGGTCCGCTTGCAAAACCTCCTGTCCCTACTGCAAAATCCGGAGAGAAATTTCTAATAATCTTTTTCGATTTAGATAAACTTTTCAAAATTTTGAAAGGCAGTCCTAAATTCGAAAGCATATTTCCTCTGTCGATTCCGGCAATATCGATTCCTTCAATTTTATAACCTGCCTGCGGAACTTTTTCCATTTCCATTTTTCCGTTGGCACCAATGAACAAAAATTCGGTATCAGGAAATCTTTTTTTGATTTCGTCTGCAATGGCGATAGCCGGGAAGATATGTCCTCCTGTTCCGCCGCCTGATAATACTACTTTTAGTTTTTGGTTCATTTTATTTTTATGTTGATATTTTGATAGGACTGCGTCCTATTTTGTTAAATCGTCCCGTTGGGACTCTTTAGGCGATATCATTAATTTCTGCTATACTCTGTTTTTTGCCCATTCCTTCTTCATCGTATATCTGTATCCTTGAGCTTATATTTAAAATAATTCCAAGCTGGAGGTAAGTGACCAGCATGGAGGTTCCTCCGTAACTTATCAATGGCAGTGGCTGTCCTGTTACCGGGATCAGATTGACCGCTACTGCAATATTCACCGCAAGCTGTATAAAGATCATCACCCCGAGACTGAGTACGAGGAGCGAGCCGAAAAAGGCGGGCATTTTACTGGCAATCATCACAATTCTGATCATCATAATAAGATAGAGACAGATCAGAAATGCAGCACCAATAAGCCCATATTCTTCTACAATCACTGCAAAAATAAAGTCGGAGGCGGATTGCGGAAGCATTTGTTTTAATGCACTTTTCCCAGGTCCCATTCCGGTAATTCCACCGTGAACAATGGCGGCTTTTGCCTGCATGACCTGGTAGTTTTTAGCTTTTACGCTTTCGTCATCTACATCCGTTGATTTTGCTTTGCTGGAGGTAAATGTTTCAATACGGCTCATCCATGTATGAACACGGTTGCCGCCTATCAGATTGGTGTTTAATGCGACAATCAGGAAGAAAACAATGGCTACAAAAGAGGAAGAGATAAATCCTGCGATGTATTTCCAGTGAAGCTGTCCTATGATCAGAACAATGACAGAAACCATCAGGATCATCAGGGCTGTTGAGCCATTATCCTTCGCTACCAAAACAAACACCAGCAGGATGGGCCCGAAGATGTACATAATGTTTTCAATAGGAAGTCTTTCCCGTGTTATTTTCTTGGTCAGATATCTGCAGAGATAAATGATCAGCATTAAAAAGGCAAATGAGGACGGCTGGAATGAGATAGGGGTCCCGGGAATTTTCAGCCATCTTGAAGCACTGGCTCCATCAATCGTCTGTCCCGTAAACATGGTGACTACAAGCAAGACAATCATTAAACCGAGCAGAATACTGCTGAGCTTTCCGATATACTCGTATTTGACCATTCCTACAACTCTCATGATGACCAAACCTAAGACCACAAAGAACATGTGTTTGATAACGTGACCGGTAGTGGTCCCGTTATTAACAATATATTCCAGATTTGAACTTGCAGAATATACAGGGAAAATAGAGAAAATGGAGATCACAAGGATGACCATCCAAAGTACTTTATCGCCCTTTAGCAATTCAATTCTGTTATCTGTGTTCTGTTCGTCCATATTTTTTGTATTCACGTAAAATGTATGTTGTACAATGTACTTTTTACATCCGACATTTTACTTTTTACATTTACTTTAATACTTGCTCTTTAAACTGTTTTCCTCTGTCTTCATAGCTTTTGAACAGGTCAAAACTTGCGCAGCATGGGGATAGTAAAACGGTATCTCCGTTTTTGGCCAGTGACTTTGATATTTTCACGGCTTCTTCCATGCTTGAAGTATCATAAATGAATTCTTTTTTGTCTTTAAAGAAATCTATGATCTTTGAATTGTCTATTCCCAAGCAAACAATGGCTTTTACTTTTCTTTTCACGAGATCCTCAATCTCTGAATAGTCGTTTCCTTTATCTAATCCTCCTACGATCCAAACCGTTGGATTTTTCATGCTTTCTAAGGCATAGTAGGTAGCGTTTACATTCGTTGCTTTGCTGTCGTTGATGTATTTTACACCATCGGTTTCTGTCACGAATTCGAGTCTGTGCTCTACCGCCTGGAATGTCATCAGAGAATTTCTGATGCTTTCATTGTTGATTTCCAGTATTTTACCTGCTATTGAAGCCGCTAAGCTATTGGCAATGTTGTGATTTCCAAGAATGGAAAGCTTATCGATCTTCATGGAAAACTCATCTTTCATTTTTACGACGATCTGATCACCATCAATGAAACCACCTTCAGTCAATTTTTCTTTTGTAGAGAAGGGAATCATCTTCGCTTTTATTTCAAGCTTTTCAAGGATATTTTTGCTCATTTCATCATCTTTGTTGTAGATGAAGAAATTATCATTTTCCTGATTTTCAGCAATTCTGAATTTAGCTAAAGCATATTCTTCATAATTGTAATTGTACTGATCAAGATGATCCTGAGAAAGGTTCAACAACAGGGAAATGTAAGGTCTGAAGTTCTGAATATCATCCAGCTGGAAAGAACTTACTTCCAAAACATAATACTCATGATTCTCGTCAGCCACCTGTTTGGCAAAGCTGTATCCTATATTTCCTCCCAATCCTACATTCAGTCCGTCATTTTTCAGGATGTGGTAGATCAGGGAAGTTGTTGTTGTTTTTCCGTTGCTTCCTGTGATCGCGATGATTTTGGCATCGGTAAATTCTGAAGCAAATTCAATTTCAGAGGAAATTCTGATTCCTTTTTCATGAATTTTATGGATGATGTCTGCCTTTTTGGGAATTCCCGGGCTTTTCACGATCCATTCGGCCTCTAAAATTCTTTCTTCGTTGTGGTTTCCTTCTTCAAACTCAATTTCATTTTCGGCTAAAAACTGCTTATAGTTATCCTTAATAGCTCCCTTGTCTGAAAGAAAAACCTCCAGACCTTGTTTTTTCGCTAAATAGGCAGCTCCGCATCCGCTCTCTCCACCTCCTAAAACAACTATTTTCATATTTATTCTTTTGTAAAATGTATAATGTAAAATGTATTAATGTAATTTGGTTTTTTTGTTTTAATACTTGATACTTTACACAAAGTTTTATCTCATTTTTAATGTGATCAGGCATACAATAGCCAGCACTACACCGATGATGATCATTCTGTTCACGATTTTGCTTTCGTGAAAACCTCCTTTCTGATAGTGGTGGTGTAATGGGGACATTCTAAAAAATCTATTATTCTGAGCGTATTCCAGCCCGTATTTTCTTTTTCTGTATTTGAAAACAACGACCTGTAGCATTACCGATACGTTTTCAATCAGAAAGATTCCGCATAAAACAGGAATCAAAAGTTCTTTTCTTAGAATGATGGCTAAAACAGCAATCACTCCTCCAAGCATTAAACTTCCCGTATCGCCCATAAAAACCTGGGCTGGATAGGTATTGTACCAGAAGAAACCGATCACGGCACCTACCATGGCGACCGCAAAAATGGTGGTTTCCCCCATATTCGGAAGGAACATGATATTGAGGTAATCCGCAAAAATAATGTTCCCGGAAAGGTAGGCGAACAGCGCCAGGGTAAGCAGTATAATGGCACTGGTTCCTGCAGCGAGCCCATCGATTCCGTCTGTGATATTAGCTCCGTTTGAAACGGCTGTCACGATGAAAATAACGATTGGGATAAAGACAATCCATGCCCACTCATGGGCATCTTTATCATTCATCCAAAATAAAATTCCACTGTAATCGAACTCATTGTTTTTGGCAAACGGAACGGTAGAAACAGTGATCTTCTCTGTGGGCATGAAGTTCTGTTCTACATTGTTTCTGTTCACCACTTTTGCATCTGCATATTTTCTTTTAACCGTAATGTCAGGGTGGAAATACATTGTTACTCCGACAATTAGCCCTAATCCGACCTGGCCTACAATTTTAAATTTTCCGCTCAGCCCGTCTTTATTCTTCTTTATTTTCTTTAAATAATCATCTACGAAACCTATAGCGCCCATCCATATCATGGAAACCAGCAGCAGAACGATGTAGACATTGGTGATCCTTGTAAAGAGCAGCACCGGAATGATGGTGGCAATGATAATGATCAGTCCACCCATGGTAGGAGTTCCTTCTTTCTGCTTTTGTCCGTCTAATCCAAGATCACGCACCAGCTCACCCATTTGTTTTGCTCTCAGGTAATTGATAATCCTTTTTCCGTAAACCAGGGCAATGACAAGAGAAAACAGCACGGCTATTCCTGCACGGAAAGAAATGTATTTCAGCATTCCCAATCCCGGTATGTGGATTCCCTGACTGGTTAGATATTCGTATAGATAGTATAGCATGTCCTTTTTTTTAATTTAAAAATTTAATTTATTTAAAGATTTAAAGATGGGGTTTCTCCATATTTTCACTTAAATACTTAATAAAGTTTGAAATATTAGAAGAAACTTCCCGTGAAAGATTAATGATTTCCTCTGCTTTATTTTCATCTCCTAATTTTAATCTTTTACTTACAATCATCATACTTCTAACTTCGGCACAACTGCCTTTTGCAATTTTTAAATATTTAATAAATTGTCTGTTATTATTATATTCTGAGCCTTCAGCAATATTGTTGGATATTGAAAATCCGGCTCTTTTTATTTGGTTATTAAATTCAAATTCTTTTTCTAAATTTTCGCTTCTGATAAACTGATAAACTTTTTCAATAAGATCTAAACTCTTGATATAAACCGGAAAATTTTCAAAATTTTTAGCCATCATCAAATTTTTAAATCTTTAAATGAATTGAATTTTTCAATCTTACTTTTTTATTTACTCATTAACTTCCAAAGTTCGATGATCGTTTCTTTGTCGTCAAAGTGATGTTTCACACCATTCATGTCCTGATAGGTTTCATGTCCTTTTCCGGCTACTAAAACAATATCTTTTGGCTCTGCAAACTTGATCGCCATTTTGATGGCTTCTCTTCTGTCCGGAATTGAAGTGTATTTGCTGAAATTCTGAGATTCAACACCGGCTTCAATTTCTTTGATGATCTGTGCGGGATCTTCCGTTCTCGGATTGTCTGAAGTGATGATTGCCAGTGTAGATTTTCTGGTGGCAATATTTCCCATTTCAGGTCTTTTGGAGTGATCTCTATCTCCTCCGCATCCGAAAACTGTAATCAGTCTTTCGTTTTTGGTTCTGATATCATTGATGCTGTCCAGAATGTTTTCTAAAGCATCCGGAGTGTGTGCATAATCTACGATAAAGAATATTCCGCCATCAGATTTGAAGGTTTCAAATCTTCCTGAGACTCTTTTTAGCTTACTGATCGCCTGTAAAATTTCGTCCTGCTCAAAACCTAGTTCTGATGCAATTCCGAAAACCAGCAGTAGATTATAAACATTGAACCTTCCCGTTAATGTCGTCCAGAATTCTTTTCCGTTGAAATTCAACAGCATCCCGTTGAAGTCAATTTCTAAAGATTTTCCGTGGTAATCTGCCATCGTTTTCAGGGCATAAGATTTTTTCTTTGCCTTGGTATTCTGAAGCATGACCATTCCGTTTTTGTCATCCACATTTGTTATGGCTACGGCATTGTCTTCAAGTCCATCGAAAAATCTTTTTTTCGTTTTCAGATATTCATCGAATGTTTTATGATAATCCAGGTGATCGTGGGTAAGGTTGGTGAATCCTGCGATTTTAAAATGCAGGCCTTCAATTCTGTTCTGCGCAATTCCATGGGAGCTTACTTCCATAAAAGCGAATTCACAACCTTTTTCAACCGCCTGGGCTAAAATTTTATTGATGGTAATCACATCCGGAGTGGTATGTGTAGCTGGAATAATTTCATCTGCAATTCTGATTTCCACTGTGGAAAGCAATGCTGAATCATAACCTAAATTTTGGAATACATCAAAAAGAAGGGTAGATACTGATGTTTTTCCATTGGTTCCGGTAACGCCTATCAATTTAAGTTTCTGAGATGGGTTTCCGTAAAAGTTGGATGCCAGATGTCCCAAAGTCTTAGATGAATCTTTCACCTTTATGTAGGTTACATTTCCATCCATTGTTTCAGGGAATTCCTCGCACACTACTGCTTTTGCACCTTTTTCAACAGATGATGCAATGTATGAATGTCCGTCTGCAACGGTTCCTCTCACTGCAACGTAGAGTGAGTTTTCCGTAATCTTTCTGCTGTCGAAAACCAATTCTGAAACCTCACGGGCGTCATCGCCGTGAATTTCTAAAACTGGGATTCTTTTTAATAATTCTGTTATTATCATTTTTTATCAATAGGATTTCATCCTATCCGTTATTAAATCGTCCCTTCGGGACTTGGTTTTCTATTTTAATTTTGCAGAGACAAATAAATTCTCTGGTTCTTGCTGATGATGGTGCCTTCCAGCGGGAATTGTTCTTTGATCCTGCCAACTCCTTTAAAATCGACTCTATATCCTAAGTTTTCCAGTTGGGGGATGATGTTCTTACCGATCATTCCGACTACGCTTGGCATTTGCTTATTATTGACGGCTATTTTTACATTAGGTTCAATCAATTTATTGAGGTTTACCTTTCTGTCTACAAGCATTTCTTTTTCAATATTCTGAGGTGTTTTCAGGAATGTTTTTCCTGCAATCTCTTTAAACACCGGTGCTGAAACGGTTCCTCCATAAAAGCTTTTCGCGGTATTGGGCTCACTGATCATCACATAACAGGTATATTTTGGGTTATCAGCCGGATAGAATCCTGCGAAAGAAGCCCTGTACTTCATGGGACCAGGAAGCCAGTATTCAAATCTTGCCGTTCCAGTCTTTCCCGCCATTTTCAGGTTGGGGGTAAAGATGCTTCGTCCTGTTCCTTTTTCTACGGCTTTGGTCAGTGCGCTGGTCATCATTTTAATGGCTTTTTCTGAGGCCATTTTATTGACGATCACTTCCGGTTTTGCGCTGTACATTACTTTTCCGTCTTTCATGATCTTATCGATGAATAGAGGTTTAAGCATTTTACCGCCGTTAGCAACCCCATTATAGAAGGTTGTTAACTGTAACAGGTTGATGTTTGATGAGTATCCGTAAGAAATAGAAGCTAAGGTGGCTGCGTTCCATCTCTTGTTCTGTGGGGTTACGATCTTCGGTTTTGTAATTCCGGGAAGTTCGATATCCATTTTATCAAACAATTTCCATCTTTTCAGATGGTCAAGAAAAATCTGTGGTTTTTCTGCATAATATTTTGTGATGAGCTTAGCCGTTCCTACATTGCTTGATTTCGCCAAAACATCACTAATATCATACGTTCCTCCACCATGACCGTCTGAAATTCTTTGTTTGGCATAAGTCCAGACTCCGTTCCCAACATTTACGGTCGTATTTTCGTCAATAAAACCGTCGTCCATTGCTGCCAGGAGTGAAATGGTTTTAAAGGTAGACCCCGGCTCGATATTATCTTTTATGGCATAATTGTAAGAATCTTCGTAATCGCCATCTTCATTTTTTCTTAAATTAACCAATGCCCGAACCTTTCCTGTTTCCACTTCCATGACAATCACGGTTCCGTGTTTTGCTTCATAAGTGATGAGTTGCTTTTCTAGAGCAGAGTGTGCAATGTCCTGAATTCTAAGGTCTAAGGTGGTGTAGACGTCTTCCCCGTCTACCGGTTCTTTTACTTTCCAGTAATCGATCGGTTTCCATTGTGAGGAGTTGATTCTTTGTTCCAATCTTTTTCCGTCGGTTCCGGTAAGATATTTTGAAAAGGCACCTTCGAGGCCGGCTCTAACTTCGCCATTATCCATGCCTATGGTTCCTGCTCCGATCTCTGAAGTAGCGAGTTCCCGCTTATAATTTCGGTCTACGATAAAACCTCCTTTGTTTTTTCCTCTTTTAAAAATGGGAAAGTTTCTTATTCTGTCGTATTCGTCAAAATCAAGACCTTTAACTAAAGTATAGTACTGGTTTTTCTTTTTCTTCTGTTCGTCAAATTTCTTTCTGAATTCTCCTCTGGATTTTCCGAACATTTTGCTTAGAGAATCGGTCAGCGCACCAATGTTGTTGCTGTAGATCGTATCCTTCATTGTTTTGAAATCAAGATAGATGTCATAGCGCATTACGGTAGTAGCCAGTATAGATCCGTCTGATGCGAAAAGGTTTCCACGGGCAGCCTTTAAAGTAGCTTCGCGATAGTTTTTATTAATGTAATCGTCTTTAATCTCCTGAACATTAGTGTTTTGCAAGACTACTATTCTGGTAAGAAACAGCACAAATACGCACAGGACTCCTACTGCGAAGAGGTAGCCCCACCTTAACGTTTTTTTACGTTTGCTATCGTATTCATTTTGTTTTTGCATCTGTACTGTCTAGTTTTATTAGCAGTTTATGAGGATGGTTTTCCAAAGTCATCAGTGAGTCCTTTGCTACTTCCTTCCCCAGTTGCGATTCCATTTTTACTTTGATCAGCTTACTCTGGGCGTAAGCATTTCTCGATTTGTATTCTTCTGTTTCTTCTTTTAAAGCATTGACAATTTTAATTTTCTTGTTGACGAGATGATTGCTATAGATCATCGCCATCATGAGAATGAACAACAATAAAAAATATTTGTAATGAGTTTTGATCTCATCACGGTTTAGAAAGTTTCCTTTTATAATGTCTATAAAAGTGAGCTTCTTCTGAGGGCGGTTTGTTGTTCTTTTTGCCAAAGTTATTTATGTCAATTTGTTTACAGTGAATTCACTTCTTTCGTCAATTGTTTATAAGTTTCAAATTCACGATTGGCTATTCACCATTCACTTCTACACTTTTATTCCTGTTCTCATCTTAGCACTTCTTGCTCTTGAATTTTCTTCAATCTCCTTATCATCGGGGATGATGGCTTTACTTTTAAGGAGTTCAAATACTTTCTTATAATTTCCGTAGATGTCTCTTTGCTGCTCTCCTTCGAACATTCCGTTTTTCAGGAATCTTTTGACCAATCGGTCTTCTAATGAATGGTAAGAAATCACAACAAGTCTTCCTTCCGGTTTTAAGACATTGTAAGCCTGAACCAGCATTTCTTTCAAGGCTTCAAGTTCCTGATTAACCTCTATTCTTATGGCCTGAAAAAGCTGGGCATAGAATTTATTCACTTTATGAGGCGGAAGGTAGCTGAAAAGCTTTTTCAGATCCTCAGTAGTGTTGATGCTTTTTGTTTTTCTGTGATGAACAATATCTCTAGCAAGTTTTCTTGCTTCTCTCAATTCACCGTAGTAATAAAATATATCGGCAAGTTCCGTTTCTTCATATTCATTAATCACTTTTTTGGCATCAAGAGTCTGCATGACGTTCATTCTCATGTCCAGAGGTGCATTGTTTCTTGTGGAAAAGCCTCTTTCTGCTTCATCAAACTGGTGAGATGAAACACCAAGGTCTGCCAGTACACCGTCAAACTGAGAAATACCATACATCAGCATAGCATTTTCCAGAAATCTGAAATTCTGATTAACCAGCGTAAATCTGGGATCCTCAATGGTATTTTTAAGGGCATCCAGATCCTGGTCAAAACTGAAAAGTTTTCCTTTCTCTGAAAGCCTGCTTAGGATTTCTCTTGAGTGGCCTCCTCCTCCAAAAGTGCAGTCCACGTATATTCCGTCAGGATTCGTCACCAAATCATCAACGCTCTGCTTCAATAAAACGGGGTTGTGGTACATACTTAATTGTGTTTTTTACCTTGCTTTTTACAGCAAGCGCGGTTTATTCTTCATCTAAAGAGCCCATCACATCTTCAGCAAGGCTGGCAAAATCAGCTTCATTGGTAGAAATCACCTTTTCATAGGCTTCTTTGTCCCAAATTTCAAAAAGCTCTCCTGCGCTTGTAATAACAGTGTCTTTCTGAAGGTTTGCAAAATGAACCAGATCTTTTGAGATCTGAAGTCTTCCTGCATTGTCCAGCTCTACTGTTTTTACACCTGCCGTAAACATTCGAATGAAATCAGCATTCTTTTTAATGAATCTGTTTAGTTTATTTATTTTGCCCATCAGTTTGTCCCATGCATTCATGGGATAGACCTCGAGGCAAGGTTGGAACACAGATCTCTTGACTACAAATGCCTTATCGTCGAAGTTTTCCATCTGATTGATCAGGGAGGAGGGAACTTTTAACCGGCCTTTGTCGTCAATTTTACACTCATATGTTCCAATGAAACTTTTCATTTGGGACAAATTTATATAATAATTTCCAAAATTTCCCACTTTTTCCCACTTTTTGACTTAATGTTAATAAGTTTTATCAAAGATTGAATTTAAAAGGGGTAAGTGTTTGATATATTGTAGATTGTAAAAAGTGTTATTTAGGCCATAGCAAAGAGGTTTTGAAAAAAGTAAAGAAAAAGGATGATATTATATTATTTTTACTTTAAATTAGGGTAATCAAAAATTTTTTGAGGTTTAATTTGTATTTTTGCAGAGCTTTATTAAGGCATTTTATGATATTTAGTACAAAAAAAGAAAAGAAATATACTTTTATAGAGGCGGGAGAAGGACATCCATTGGTGCTGTTGCACGGTTTAATGGGTGGTTTGAGTAATTTCGATAAGATGGTAGATTTTTTTTCGGAAAGGGGGTTCAAGGTATATGTTCCTCAGTTGCCTATCTACGATCTGCCGGTACTCAATACTAATCTTACTACTCTAGCAAAATATATTATCAAGTTTATCGAGAGTCATATGACTGAACCTGTAACCATCGTTGGAAATTCCATGGGTGGACATGTAGGATTGATCATGACTTTAGCAAGACCTGACCTGGTTAAGAATCTTGTTTTAACGGGGAGCTCGGGGTTGTATGAAAGAACTTTCGGAGATAGTTTTCCTAGAAAAAATGACCGTTCTTATATAAGGAAGAAGACAGAAGAGGTTTTCTATGATCCTGCTATTGCGACAGAAGCCCTTGTAGACGAGGTTTTTTCTGTAGTAAATGATAGGATGAAAGGAATAAAAACCGTCATGTTGGCAAGAAGCGCTATCAAACACAATATGTTGCATGACCTTCCTAAGATTACCACACCAACGTGTCTTATCTGGGGAAGACAGGATAACGTAACGCCTCCTGAAGTAGCTGAAGATATGAACAAGTTTATTCCAAATTCAGATCTTTTCTGGATCGAGAAATGCGGACATGCTGCGATGATGGAAAAGCCGGACGAATTCAATGAAATTCTGTACAGCTGGTTAAAAGATAAAGTTTAAAACAAATAATAATAAACCATTAAGAGCTTTTCTTAGTGGTTTGTTTTTCTAAAAAATAGTCAAAAATGGTTATAAAAACGGCAGAATTTGTAAAAAGTAGTGGGAAATGGCAGGAATGTCCTGAACCTACGATGCCTGAGTATGCTTTTATCGGAAGGTCGAATGTTGGAAAATCCTCATTGATCAATGCAATGATGAATCACAAGGACTTGGCAAAAACTTCAGGAACTCCAGGGAAAACTCAGCTGATCAATCATTTTTTAGTGAATGAAAACTGGTATCTGACGGATTTACCGGGTTATGGATATGCAAAGGTTTCAAAATCGATCAGAAAGGATTTTGAAAAACTGATCACCAATTATATTCTGAACAGAAGAAATCTGGTGAATCTTTTTGTTTTGGTGGATTCAAGACATACGCCACAAAAGATAGATCTGGAATTTATCCAGTGGTGCGGAGAAAGTGGAATTCCATTTTCGATTGTTTTCACTAAGGCAGATAAGCTGAAGCCTAATGTTACCCTTCAAAATGTAGAAAATTATAAAAATGAATTGCATAAAACGTGGGCTGACCTGCCTGAATTGTATGTGACTTCTGCGGAAAAGAAAACCGGGGGTGATGAGATCCTGAATTTCATCCAGACCACGAATGAATTTTTGAAAAATAATAGTGTAAGTTTTGAGGAATAATGATCTGGAAAATTAAAACCTTTGATGAGTTTACGGTTCCTGAGCTGTATGCCATTTTAAAGGCCCGGATTGATGTTTTTGTGATCGAACAGAACTGTCCTTATCCTGACCTTGATAATTACGACCAGAAAGGAATTCATATCTGGGCTGAAGAAGACGGGCAGATTCTTGCTTACTGCCGTGTGTTTGATAAAGGAGTCAAATATGAGGAAACTTCTTTCGGAAGAGTACTTACCACAGAACAGGCGAGAGGAAAAAATATCGGAAGGCAACTGATCAGATATGCTGTAGAAACGATAGAAAACCGTTTCCACACTTCTGAAATTAAGATTTCAGCACAGGATTATTTATTAAGATTTTATTCCGAATTCGGATTTATAGATACCGGGAAAAAATATCTGGAAGATGATATTCCCCACACGGAAATGATCAGAAAATAAAAAAGCGAAGAGAAATCTTCGCTTTTTCTATATATGATGAGTGTTTTAGTTTTTTTAGAATTTGTTTAGCCTCTATGTATAATTGCTTGATTTAAGGCATTTACAATCTTTTGAATATAAATTTTATCTTTAGAAATAATACTATTGGCTTCTCCGGAATTTGTACTGATCCTTACTGCATATTCATTCTTTGTTAAAAATAGAATTACAGCACCTATTACTGCGAAGATCGTCCCAACGATTCTGGTATCACCTGAGAAAAGTAATAAAATACCTATAACGATCAGTATTAAAGGAAATCTTCTACTTTTAATGATTTCAAAAACATGTACAGAAGATATATTTCTCATTGCATAGGTCTTTGACTGGGTTACATATCGAGATTGTGTAACGATAACATTTATATCTTTATAAAATGTTGTTTCGCCTGTTGATTGTAAGTTTTCCATAGTCTTGAGTTATTTAGTTACAGCCGGAACAGTATGATCTGTCTACATATTGTTTACTGCTTCCTGTATAATAATAGCACCCTCCTCTTGAACCAACGTAGAGTTGATTTCCATTATAAGTACATCCTCTGTTCTGAGCATAGGATTTTGATCTTTTGGAGCTGGAGCTGCTTTTGTTCTTTTTAGATTTTTTCTTTTGTTTTTTAGATGATACTTCTGTTTTGGAAGCAGTCCTATTTACTGTTGCCGTGAAGCTTGCCGGAAGGAGTAAACCTGTTGCCAAGAGGACTGTGAATAGTAGTTTTTTCATGATAATTGTAATTTTTTAACTTGTCAATTTAAATCCAGCGATCAGCCTAATGATCGCTGGGTAGAGTTTAGGCGTACTGAATTAACTCCCATGTAACAGCATTACCGCTGTAAGGAGGCATTGTATTACCTTCAGAAATTGGTGCTGTTGTGGATGGATTTCCAACAACTTTCCATACTCCTGATTCAGGACATTTTTCTCCTGTCCTTGCTTTTGTTCCTAGTGGTTTTTTTACCATGCTAAATTTTTTTATTGGTTTAACATTTCAAAAATATAAAGCTTATAATTCTGATCCTTATGGGAATCCGTAAAAAGAAAAAACCTTCCAAGAATTTGAAAGGTTGTATATCCTATGTAAAAACAAGATTAAATAATTCCCAGGTCTTTGCAGAAGGCAACCAGCTGTTCATTACTTGCTACATTGAGGTTTTCTTTTAGATTGTTCAGTCTTTTCTCAACACTGCTCAGGCTATTAGGCTTGATATTGTTATTCTGAAGATAGGTGGGGATATTTTTTTGTAATACTCCCTGAGAAAGAAGGGAAACGAGTGTAATGTCATACGACGTAAACTCATAGCTGTTAAGCTTTTTCACTTCCTGTTTAAGGTCAAGTGAGAGGTAGTTTTCATTGACGTATACGGAAGCGATTGCTTTTTTGAGATCTTTGGAATCATTTCGGGCTTTGCGCACAAATCCATTGATCTTATAGTCGTTAAAAAGAGAGTCTATCACTCCTGATTTATGTTCTCCGGAAAAAACAATCACTTTGACAGAGGGGATGAGCTCCCGTACTTCAAGGATCAGGTCCTTTCCTTCTTTGATGGTTTGTTCGCGGTGATCCTCTTCGAAAGAGAGATCGGTGATCAATAAATCATAGTGGTCATTCTCGCGAATGGACTTTTTTACTTTAGCGACTGCATCATCACAGTAATACACATAATCAGCATGGGAGATATTGAGATCTTCCAATGTTTTTTGTACAGAAATACTGCTGCTTTCGTGGTCTTCGGCTATTAAAATTTTTTTGAACATTCTTTAGGTCTTTTTTTAAGAAACAGGAAATGAAATTGTAATCTTCAGTCCTTTTTCGGATTTATTGTCAAAAATAATTTCTCCACAGATAGCGGCAATACGGGTTCCCGTATTGGTGAGGCCATTTTTGTAGATCAAATCTCCCGGAATTCCGATTCCGTCGTCTGTATACTGTATTTTGACAAGGTTATCAGTTCTTTCAAATTTAAAAATAACACGCGACGCCTGGCTGTGTTTTTTCATATTAACCATCAACTCGCGGATGATTTGATAGATATCTTCAAAGGATGATTGAGAAATACCGTTCCAGATTTCGCTTTCATTTCCTACAATATAAGTATCGGTTGTATCATTTTTAAAAGAGGCAATAAGGTTGGATATTCTATCTTTATTGTCCTTTGTATCATGTTCAACATCATGTTTTTCGTAGGAAATGTCTCTGGATTTCTCGTAAACAAACTCCAGCTCGTCTAAGGCTTCTTCTTTATCAAAATGTTCCTGATTTTCTATTTTGGTCATCACTTGATAGATGCCGTTGGCTACGACGTCGTGGACTTTTTTGGAAATCCTTAACTGATCACTTTTTATTTTTAATTCGTTTTCTTTTTTTAATCTTTTTTGCCTTCTCCAGTACCATACGATAATTATAATGATTGCTATAATTAGAGCGGCAACAAGAACATTCTTAATCAACAATTGGTTTCGTCCCTCTGCAATATCAGTTTTCATTTTCTCAACATCAAACCTAATAAGAGCAAATTGATTTTTTGCTTTGTTTCTTGCTGTTTGAATGCTATCATTAACATTATTAAATTTTTGAAAGTTATCTAAATAATTAATAGGGTCTAAATAAATAATTCTCAACAAAGCTTCTTTTTTATCATCAGGGCTTTTAATATTGGAAGCCGTTTGTAACATCTTTTCTGCAAAAAAAAGTGCTTTTATTTTATCTTTTTCTGCAAAGTAATCAGATAATGTTGCATAACTGGCATTTTTCCCCCAATTGTCTTGTTGTGTTTCTCTAATTGCCAATGCCTTATATAATTCTGGCAGTGGATCGTAATTTTTATCATCTAGATATTTTGCTTTGGCAAAATTATTTAAAGCTCTCGAATAATTATTACTGTCCTTCACCAGTATTGCTTTTTGTAGATATTTTTTGGCCAGTTTTATATTTTTTTGGCTTATTAATACATCTGAAATATTATTATAGCATAAATATTCACCCTCCTTATTATCAACGTACTTTAACGCTTTTTTAAATAGCTCATAAGCTTTTTCATATTCTTTAAGAGAGTTAGATGCCATAGCCATATTATTATAATTTATAGCTAAAGTACTTCTCGTAGTGCTGTCTTTTTCATTTTTTAGCAAACTATTTGCTTCCAGCGAAGATTCAATACTTCCATAGAAATCACCGGAACCATTTTGGAGCATTGCCATATTGACTAAAGATTTTGCAGCACCTAATGAATCATTGGTAGAAGTGTAATCACTTTTTGCCAAATTATAATAATAGAATGCTGAATCAGATTTATTTGCAGTACGGAATTGCTTTGCTTTCTCATAATTAAAATTTTTATGACTACTTTCTATGCTGCTTTCCCTTCTACAGGAAAATAAGGTGATTAGTAATAATAGAGAGAAGAATATTTTCATGATAAGTTTTTCCCGCAAAATAAGAAAAAGAGCAGATTTATACAATCCGCTCTTTTACTGAATATTAAGGGTTATTGGATGGAGGCGGTGGGAGTTGGCCCGTATTTCCTCCAATTGGACCTCCATCTCCCGGATCTAAACCTTCTCCAGGGCTACCTATTAGCTGTGCTGTTGCTTGTCCTTGATTGTTACTACATGTTGCCGTGTTGGCGTTATTATTTGAGAATGCTAAACCTAATAGCATCAATATAATCTCGATCATCTTCTTAAAATTTAAAATTTGAGCATTTCTGTAGTTGCCAGTGAAACCGATCACGGGTAGGGCTACACGAATAAAAAATTTGAAGCGCTTCTAAATTTTTGGGAAGTGAACCTTCAAAAACGGAGGAGAAACATCTGCTTCCCAACCCGGAGTTTTCCTCCGTTTTATCTGGTGTTTTTTAAAATCAGTTTCGTATTTTTGTTTTTGTAATGTTTTGTTTTTCACTGATTTCTATGGCAAATTAACGACGAAAGAGGGAGCGGGGGTTAGAAAGTTTTTGGAAAGTTTTTGGAAAGTTTTGTACGGAAAACCGTAATGTTTTTAGTGTTAGACAGAGTATTTTCGACCTAATTTATTTAGTATGTCAAAATTTTTACCCCAGAAAAAGAAATTATTAGAAGATGTCTATGAGAAGGCTTCAAATGAAGCTACTGAAACATCATTTAATGGAATTCTCCTGCATCTTGAACAAATTTTAAAAGATGATTTTGAGCCATTGAGTTATAAATCTTTTGAAAATTATTACAAGGCAATAGTTGAACAAGATGAGGACTATAATATAAAAAGATCGGTTTTAGATAATCTAAGTCGATATTTAGGGTTTGATACCTTTCAACATTACTGTTCTGAATGGAGAACAGTTGAATATAGTATTCAACAAGCAATCTCTAAAATTGTAATCACTATTATCAATAAGCCTATTCTTGAAATGCCTCAGTTTATGAAACAGAATGGCTTAGGGATCATGGAGATAGTATTGCTTTTATGTCTTGTCACAGGAAATGTGGTTTTCTCTAATAATAAGAAGATATCTAATGGCTCTTCGTTCCCATCAAGCTTTATGTCTGGTTTACAAGCGGCTACAGATAAAAAATATATGTATTGGGATGGGGAAAGATATATTGCTACGGATAGCAGCTTTATTAAACCTGGACTTGAAGTAAAGGCTATGAACGAGCATATGTTTCTGCATTTTAGAAAGATCAAAAGAAAAGATACTTTGACAGATGCTAATGCTCTTGGTAGAACCTGGTATTCAAAGTTCTATGGAAATGTTGAATTTTTTACAGATGATGGAGTAGATCCTGAAAATGGAAGGGAATTGAGAAAATCAACCTCTACGATTATTTATAAATACGCAGGGAAGCCAAAAGACTCGGTAGAGGTTGAAGAATAATTTAGACACACAAAAAAAGCGAACATCCACTAGATATTCGCTTTTATATTTTTTATGCCTCATTCAGCATTCCTAATTCTCCAAAGTGTTTTTTAAATTTCTGGATCTTCGGGCCTACTACGGCACTACAGTAAGGTTGGTTTGGATTCACGTTATAATATCCCTGATGGTACTGTTCTGCCGGCCAGAACTTCTCAAACCGGGTAACTTCGGTAACGTATGTTCCAGACCATTTTCCTGAGGCTTCAGAGGTTTTCAGGGCTTCTTCCGCTTTAGCCTTTTCAGCATCGTCTTTATAGTAAATAACGGAACGGTACTGTGTTCCGATGTCGTTCCCTTGTCTGTTCAGTTGGGTAGGATCGTGAAGGAAGAAGAATACATCCATCAGCTGTGCGTAAGAAATGATCTTTGGATCAAACGTGATCTGTACCACTTCTGCATGTCCGGTTTCTCCGGTGCATACTTCTTCGTAGGTAGGATTGTCTTTGTGGCCTCCCGAATATCCTGAGATGGCAGAATGAACGCCTTTAAGCATATTGAAACAGCTTTCCACACACCAGAAGCATCCGCCTCCGAAAGTGATCTGTTCTAAATTATTATTATCCATTGTTCTTAAATTATTTATTTGTTGGTTCCAACGATTCAGCCTAAGCGTAAAATGAGTAAAAAACCAATCAAAAGTAAGAAAAAGTTTTTCATTTTGCATGAGAATTCAGATGATTTAAAACAGAATTGATGCCAGTTTTTCTAACCGCTGAAGATGGGAAAGTGATGTGATTTATTCGCGCAGATTTCACAGATTAAACAGATCATTGCGGCAAAGAATTTCTGGAATAAATGGAATTTGTAATAAAGTAGGGAAAAATCATATGTAAACCTGTCTAAAGATCTGTAGAATCTGTGGAAGCTCAAACCAGATCGATCAATTAAAAGCAAAAAAGCATCCCAAAAGGATGCTTTATATATTATTCTATTGTTGTTCAGTTATTTTTCCCAAACCAAAGCACTTGCTCCAAGAATGGCAGCATCTGCTTCGTCCAGTTCACTGAAAACCAATTTTACTTTATTTCTAAAGATCGGAAGAAGGTTTCTTTCCATATGAAGTTTTGCAGGCTTCAAAATAAAATCTCCCGCCTTGATCACGCCACCAAATAGAAGAATGGCTTCAGGTGAAGAAAACATCACAAAATTAGCCAAAGCCTCGCCCAGTTTCTGTCCCGTATATCTGAACACTTCAATAGCGATAAGATCACCTTTCAATGCGCATTCATGGACTGTTTTCGAGTTGATGGACTCTTCAGGATACTGGCTCAGCATAGATTCAGGAAATTCAGCCCTCATCTTCTTGGCGGTAATCGCAATTCCCGTGGCTGAAGCATACGCTTCCAGACTTCCTTCAGATCCTGTACTCCAGTGCTTTCTTCCGCCCGGTTTTACAATGGTGTGCCCCAATTCTCCTGCAAAACCGTCGTGGCCGTAAATCAAACTTCCATTAGAAATGATTCCACTGCCCACGCCTGTTCCCAGAGTGATCATGATAAAGTCCTTCATTCCCCTTGCGGCTCCGAAAAGCATTTCTCCAAGAGCAGCTGCATTCGCATCATTGGTGATGGTACACGGCAGATTGAATTTGGCATTCATCAGTTCACTGAAAGGAATGAGTCCCTTCCATGGTAAGTTAGGGGCCTGCTCAATGGTTCCTTTATAATAGTTGGCATTGGGAGCACCTACCCCGATTCCGTCAAAGTTGGTTTCAGTACCGTACTTTTCGATCAGGGGTTTTACCTGTTCGTATAAAGCATCGATAAAGTCTTCTACTTTTTCGTACTCATCGGTTCTCAGATTTCCTTTTTCCAGAACTTCACCGCGGTGGTTAACCACTCCGAACTTGGTATTCGTCCCGCCGATATCAATTCCTAGAGCAACTTGTTTTGATAAATCTATTAATGACATTTCTATTTGTAAATTCTAAAGGGTTAAAATTATAAAAAAGATTGTATTAATGGATTATTAACAAAACTTTTATTTAAAAAACTTTTAGGCGGTTTTTGCCGGTTTCTTTTTTCTTCTTCCCCACCAAACCATAAATCCGGTTACCGGCAGTGATGCGCAGATGAGGCTGACAATGAATGCGATGATCTTCGTAGGAAGTCCCAAAATGGAACCTACATGGATATCATAGTTGGCCCCTACTGCTTTTTCACCAAAGTTTTTGTCCTTAGGATCATGGGTGTGGAGCAGTTCTCCCGAGTTTTCATCAAAGATCAGGCTGCTGCTTTTGTGATAAGAATAAGAAAGATGCTTGACATACACCTCAAAATTCGGGTGTTCATGATCATCCATATGCTCGTGGCCAAGATCAATTGCGAAACCAAAAGAATCAGGATATTTCTGTATAACCGTATTGATCACTTTGTCCAGTGTTCCTTCCGTTCTTAATTCTATCGGAGCTTTGGTTTTAATGTGAGAGAAATCCGGATATTGGGTTTCTCCGCCGGAGAAGATCACATAGATCATCGCCTGTACAACGAAGAACGCATAAAACAATCCTGTAATGGTAAAGATCAACGCAAAGATAGAGGAGTAAAAACCAAGGATGTTGTGAAGATCATAGTTCTTTCTTTTCCAGCTTTTGATATTTTTCCATTTGAAAGAAAGACGCTGCTTTCTTGCCGCTTTATTTTTAGGCCACCAAAGTACAATTCCGGTGATCAGCATGATCAGGAATATGATCACGGGAATTCCCACGACATACGGTCCCCAGTCCTGCTTCAGCAAAAAGCTCCAGTGGATCATTTTTACAATATTGAAGAACCCGTTCTTTTCATCATAAACCCTGAGAACTTTTCCTGTGTAAGGATTTACATAAGCGGCTTTATAAACCGGCAGTTCATCAAAATAATTCCAGGCCTTCGTGTTGTGTTCATACCAATAAAAAATATAAGATCTCTTTTTATCAATCGGAACATTCACCCAGTGAACCGGATATTTTTCTTTGACCTGTTCTACAACAGATTTCTCCATCATTCTGATAGGAAGAACGTTTTTTTGTTCGATATTCTGTTCGTTATGATAGATCACGTCCTTTCGGGTAAAGTTTTCCAGTTCGTCTTTAAAAACATAGAGCGCTCCTGTAATGGAAATAATAAAGATCAGAAAGCCAATCCCCAGACCAAACCAAAGGTGCAGTTTGGCTGACCATTTTTTAAAGAAACCCGGTTTGTTTTTATGATGATGTTTTTTCTTCATATCGCAGTTCAAAGTATCGCAAAGATAAGTTTTACTTTTTATTTAGATTAATTAAAATTTATATTCAAGCATCAGCGTCCCTCTTCTTCCCAGTGAGTTCACGAATTCACTGTCACGGGCAGACCACCATGCAATCGCGGGTTGATACATTCTGTTGAATACATTTTCAACGCCTGCAGAGACTCTCCAGTTCCTATTGACTTCGAAACTTGCTTTAAAATTAAAAACAGTATAGTCAGGAACATAGCCTTCTCCGTAGGCAAACATTCCTGTTTTGGCGTTAGTCTGGAACCTGTCCTGCTCAAAAGCGTGAATCATATCAGCCCCGAGAGATAAAGAAGGTATTGGTTTTACCTGAAGGTAGGCCAGTACTTTAGGCGCAGAAATGCGGCTGTTGTTGATTTTTGCTGAATAATCTCCGTCGTCTTTGATAGAAGTAATGCCTTCCATCCAGCTGTAGCTTCCTCCGAAGTTGATCCATTTAGCCGGCATAAAATGTAAGAATCCTTCCACACCGTAAACAATTTCCGGAGATCTCTGTATCGTTAATGCTCTGTCCGCACTCTGTACAAATGAAGCGCCTAGTTTTGATGTACTTACATAAGAAGTAATCTCGTAGTTGATCCATTTGGAGATCTGTCCCGTCGCACCGAATTCATAGTTGTTCACGATGATCGGTTTGGTTTCAAGATTTTGAATGGTACCTTCTGTTGAGGTTCTGAGGATTCTTCCTAATTCATTGATAGAGTAGGACTGTGAGAAGCTTCCGAACAGATTAATGAAAGATTCAATATTGTAACGTACCCCTAAATTGGCGACCAATGCATTGTATTTTAAATCTCCACCGGTCACAAAGATACTTTTGGTAAATGTCCCGTCACTTTTAATAGTAGAAAGGGTATTGAAATCTCCGACTTTCACACGCATGTTTTCATAACGGAGACCTCCTTTGATGGTTAATTTTTTTAATAAATCAATTTTAACCAAAACGAAAGGGGCAAGGTTGGTCATATTCATATCCGGTGTCCAGTAACGTCCGTCTTCCAGCTTCTGGACGGTCTGATCGTTAAGGATATCCATTCCGTACATGATTTCACCCTGAGAATCTTTAGCCGACCACAGTTGAGTGTCGAAGTTGAATCTGACTCCGTACTTTTTAGAGATTACGTTGGACTGTCCTCCTCCGGAGAAGGTATCGCTGTATCCGTATACAGTCCTGAAATCCTGCATATAAGCATTGAAATTCAGTGAAGTTGTTCCACCAAAAAGGTTCTGATTGTCGTAGTTGATCCTGAAATTATGGTTTCTCGGTGTTCCCTGAGGGGTGGTTTCAAGATTTTTTCCTACACCTTCTCCTATGGTTGGGGTAATCCCGTATTTTCCTGTTTTTAGTCCTAAGTTAAGGTCGGATTTAGAGGCATATCCGATGTAGGAAGCTTCAATTCTCTGATCTTTGTTGATATTGTAACCTACTTTAAGCATTCCGTTGTAGTTGTCCATTTTTGCAGGACTGTAGGTCGGGGTAAGGTTTACGCCGTCGGCATCTTTCATATAGCCTGTTCTTTCGTAGGCGAGAGAGAAGACGTAATCAAATTTATTCACCTTTCCGGATAAGAGCTGGCTGGCCCTCACTCCAAGAGTTCCGCCATACGTTTGACCTGTAAAACCGAGCTGAGTAAGTCCGGAAATATTTTTATCGGATTTGCTTCTTCTCGTGATGTAGTTGATGATCCCGCCATCTGCTCCGTTTCCGTAGATGGAGGACGCTCCTTTGATCACTTCAATTCTTTCAATCACGGAAGGATCGATAGACCTTAGATCTCTGGCTCCGTTTCTGAGTGGAGTAGACTGGGGAATTCCGTCGATAAGAACAAGAACCTGGCGGCCTCTCAAGGTCTGCCCTGTATTGGATGTTTGTCCCGAGTTGGTTCCTAAACTTGGAACGGTATATTGAAGAATGCTGGTAATATCTGAATTGACGGTCAGCTGAGACTGGATCTGCTTTTCGGCAACAATCGTTACGGAGCTGGGTATTTCTTTGATATTTTCTTTTTTTCTGGAAGCAGTCATCACGACTTCATCCACGCTGTTGGTCTGCAGGCTGTCCTTAACCTGTGCAAAAACGGCAACCGAACCTAAGCATGCAGCTGATATAAGCGCTTTTTTCATTATATTTTCTTTCCTTGTTTTTTTTGTTTTCCCCACCATACCAAAAATCCTGTCACAGGAAGTGAAGTACAGATGAGTCCGGTAATGAACCATAGAATTTTTCCGAACAGTCCGAAGTAGGACCCTGTGTGGATGTCATAATTGGCATTGGCATATTTTTCAGCGTTGCTCAGTTTCTGATGAGGTTTTTCAGCCAGCAGTTTTCCGGAATATTTGTCAAAGGCCAATGCATTTCTTTCACTGAATTGTCCTTCTTTGCCATAGACCGTAACCGGAATATTTTTTAATTCCTTCCCTTTTTTGTTTTTTCCGTTCAATGGAATTCTGAAACTGGAAGAGGTAGGATATAATTTTCTGGTTTGCTGAGCGGTAAGGTCATAAACCGAAGCATTTTTCAACATAAGGGAATCAGGAGATTTAATTTCCTTGTCTTTAGGCTGTTCCAAAGATCCTGAAAGGGCAAGATTGAATGTGTTTTTCACATACGGATAGGCAAAATAGATTCCTGTAATGCTGATGAGTAAGGCGAAAAACGAGGCATAAAAGCCTAATACATTATGAAGATCATAGTTTTTTCGTTTCCAGGTCTTCACATTTTTCCAGCTGAACCAAAAGCGTCCTTTTCTTGCTTTTTTGTTCTTCGGCCACCATAATATAATTCCGGTGATCAGCATGAAGATAAACACCACAGTAGGAATTCCCACCACATATTTTCCCCATTCGGAGTTCAGAAGAAGACTCCAGTGGATGTATTTCAGAATGGTGAAAAAGCTATATTTCTCATCGTAAACGGCCAGAATTTTTCCGCTGTACTGGTCCACATAGACGAGCTTATTGATCTTGAACTCTTCAAAATAATTCCAGCCTTTTTTATTTTTTTCGTAATAGGAAAAACGGTAGGATTTATTTTTATCCAAAGAAATTTCTACCGTGCTCAGTGGATATTTTTCATTGAGTTCAAGACTTACTTTTTCCTTAAGAACGGCAATAGAAAGTGGTGATGTTGAAGATTTCTGTACATAAATCGCTTCTTTTCGGAGACTGTTCTGTATTTCGTCTTTAAAAACATATAAAGTTCCGGTAAGCGAAACAATAAAAACAATGATACCAACGGACAAGCCCAACCACAAGTGCAGCTTGGAAGACCATTTTTTTGTAAAAGAAACTTTCTTTTTATGGAGGTGCTTTTTCTTCATAGCAAAAAGTTAACCTCCGGAGAGGCTAACTTTTGATTATTTAAAATTTATATCCTATTGATAGTCTCCAGTTACGCGGAGCGTTATAGATCCATGCGTAAGAACCATCATCTGATCTGTAACCGCTGTAAAGTTTTTTGTTCAGCACGTTGTTCAGTAATAGGTTAACATCGAATTTTTTGGCTACATAAGAGATCCCGAAGTTGGTGTCAAAATAATCTTCCAGACTCTGGTCATATTTGGCGGTGGTTCCAAACCACGACTGTCTTCCTCCCTGATATTGGTATCCCGCAGAAATACCGAATCCTTTTAATTGACCGTGTTCAAATCTATAGTTTAACCAGGTATTCTGTACGTTTTTGGCATTTCCGGGAGATTGCTGACCTATTTTTGAAGCGTCACTATCTTTGATCGTTTTTGCATCAGTATAAGCATAATTGATCACGACATTTAATCCTTTTACAATTTCACCTTTGATATCAGCTTCAAATCCTCTTGCTCTTTGTTCTCCTGTAGCTACGGAAAGACCACTACCCGGTCGAGCAGGATCAGAAGTAAATATATTTTGTCTTCTTATATCGTATACTGCAAATGTTGAATTCCATTTGCCACCAAACCAATCTTTTTTAATACCTACTTCTAGATTCTGACCTCTGAAAGGAGTCGTAAGAGGGACACCCTTAGGGTTTGTTTCAGAGTATTGAATTGCTGATTGTGGTACAAAAGTTTTATCAAAAACTCCATAAGCAGAGAAATCGTCACTGAAAGAGTAGCTTGCTCCCACTCTTGGTGTAAATTCTCCCGCCTTGTCTTTAGGAACAACATTTCCTTCGGAGTAATAAGGATACCCTGCAAAAGTAGTTCCGCTTGTATATCTTCCTGCTAAAGTAAGACGCAGCTTATTATTAAACATTTCGATTTGATCCTGTGCGTAATATGAAGTGTATTTTACACCCTGATCGTTATAGAATGGTGCTGCAGGATTTAAAGTGTAAAAGCTGTCAGGAGGTAAGGTAGACGGGTCTACTCCATATTGTACATTCTGAATGTTAATTGGATAAACTCCGGGACCATATCCTGAAAAGTCTGCATTATATTTTCTGTCTCCGTAATCAAATCCTGCAATAATTTTGTGAACGATATTTCCTGTATTCAAACTACCTCTTAAATACGTCTGGAAAATATGGTTTTTCCCTACAGCCTGCCAGTTGCTTACAGTTCTGTTAAATATATTTTTATCTGCAGGATCAAAAGTTCCCCACCATGAGCCACCATCATAATTCATATCCATGTAGGCATATTGTGTACTCCAAATCCAGTCTTTGAATAACTTTTGATCTAAGCTTAAAAATAAACTCTGATCTTTCACTTCTGTTTTTTTGAAGTTAGGATCGTTAAAGTTAGTATGAACATTGAGTGAAGCATAGCCGTCATTAGACATCAGGTAGGCACCCGGCTGATTGAATTTTAGATACTGATAATTGTATTGGGCAGTAAATGTAGTTGTTTTTGTAGGTCTGAATGTGATAGACGGAGCAATGATTATTTTACTTGTCTTATCATTTTCTGACCATGATTTGTTGGAGCTTCCCATTAAATTTAAACGATAATCCAAAACACCGTCTTTCACAATAACCCCGTCAAGATCTGCTTCGCCTCTGAAAAGGTTGTAACTTCCTGTTGTGAATCTTACGCTGTTGGCGAATTTTCCAGTGGGTTTTTTCGTCACTATATTATAAAATCCTGCCGGATCACCCATAGATCCCATGAATCCTGCTGGCCCTTTTACAAATTCTATTCTGTCGATAATGGATGCGTCCGGGTTAATGGGTCCCCAGGTAGAAGATACGTTCATTCCGTTCATATAAGTAGCAATACTTGCTCCTCTCATGAAAACGTTGGAATAAACATTGTCCCAGTGTTCTACTTTTCTGGCACCGCTCACATTGCGGACAATTCCTTCAGACATGTTTAAGGTGATCTGATCATTCAATACCTGGCCACTAATAGACTGTACATTCTGCGGAAGTTCAATAAGAGGGGTCTGCAATCTCAGTGATCCGGAAACCTCGTTGAGTTTATATTTTTGATAATATCTTCCATTGACAACAACTTCTTCAATATCGTTTGATTTGATAGTGTCTTTTTTTTGGGCAGAAACCAGCATTGTTCCCAGTGCGGAAGCGCAGATCAGTACATTTTTCATGAAAGTCAAATTTTTTGCAAATATATTGTTTTTAATTGTTCTAAATAAATAATAAGATTGATATTTATCATGAAATTATTAGGTGCTGAATAACAAAACCCCGCTTCAGACGGTACTGAAGCGGGGTTTTTATGAGATTTTATTATAGATTTCTTAAGCCGGAATTTCTCCTTTGTATAAGAAAGAAATAATTTCTTTGTTCATTTTGTCAACCATTTCACTGAATAAGTGGAACGATTCCTGTTTGTAAATTACCAATGGATCTTTCTGCTCGTAAACGGCACCTTGAGAAGATCTTCTCAGGTCATCCATTTCACGAAGGTGAAGTTTCCAGTTTTCATCGATGATGGATAAGGTAATATTCTTTTCAAAATCATTGATCAGACTTTCACACTGAGTATCGTAAGCTTCCTTAAGATCAGCCACAATCGTCATGGTTTTGTGTCCGTCTGTGAAAGGAACCTGGATCATTTTAAACATTGAACCTTGATTCTGATATACATTCTCAATAATAGGGAATGATTTCTCCTTCAATAAGTTCAGTTTCATTTTGTAATCTTCCTGAGCTGCTTTGAAGACAAGATCCGTCAATTCAGGAATCTGCTTGCTCTTGAAGTCATTTTCAGAAACCGGAGATTCCATGGTAAAGAACTTAATGATATCGAATTCAAAATCTTTATAGTTCCCTGTAGCCTTTCCTTTTGTAACGATGGAGTTGGAAACATCGAAGATCATATTCGTGATGTCATACTTCAGGTGATCCCCAAAAAGAGCATTCTTTCTTCTCTTATAGATCACATCACGCTGCTTGTTCATGACGTCATCATACTCAAGAAGTCTTTTTCTGATTCCGAAGTTGTTTTCTTCTACTTTTTTCTGAGCTCTTTCGATAGACTTGCTGATCATAGAATGCTGAATCACTTCACCTTCTTTATGACCCATTCTGTCCATCATTTTCGCGATTCTTTCAGAACCGAACAAACGCATCAGATTATCTTCAAGAGATACATAGAACTGAGAACTTCCCGGATCTCCCTGACGTCCCGCTCTACCTCTTAACTGTCTGTCTACACGTCTTGAATCGTGTCTTTCTGTACCGATAATGGCTAAACCTCCCGCTTCTTTTACTTCTTTGGAAAGCTTGATATCCGTACCTCGACCTGCCATGTTCGTTGCAATCGTTACAACTCCCGGCTGCCCTGCTCCGGCAACGATCTCCGCTTCCTTCTTGTGAAGCTTCGCGTTCAATACCTGGTGAGGAATTTTTCTTAGCTGAAGGGCTTTAGAAAGCAACTGAGAGATTTCAACAGATGTTGTACCTACCAGTACAGGTCTTTTAGCAGCTGTTAATTTTTCAATTTCTTCAATAACAGCGTTATATTTTTCACGGTTAGTTTTGAAAACTAAATCCTGTTTGTCATGTCTTAAAATAGGACGGTTCGTAGGAATGACCACAACATCTAATTTGTAGATCTCCCAAAGTTCTCCCGCCTCTGTTTCAGCAGTACCTGTCATCCCCGCAAGCTTGTTGTACATACGGAAATAATTCTGAAGTGTTACCGTTGCAAAAGTTTGCGTAGCAGCTTCAATTTTTACGTTTTCTTTAGCTTCAATCGCCTGGTGAAGACCGTCTGAATAACGTCTTCCTTCCATGATACGACCGGTCTGTTCGTCAACGATTTTTACTTCACCGTCTATTACCACATACTCATCATCTTTTTCGAATAGAGTATAAGCTTTCAATAACTGGCTCATCGTGTGTACACGCTCAGACTTTTCAGCGAAGTCAGAGAAAAGTTTTTCTTTAGCTTCGAATTCCTCTTCTTTAGATAGGTTTTTTGCCTCAACTTCAGCGATTTCTGTTCCGATATCCGGAAGAACGAAGAAGTTGTTGTCAGAATTCCCCTGAGACATATATTCTACCCCTTTATCGGTAAGATCTACCTGATTATTTTTCTCTTCAATAACGAAGTAAAGGTCTTTATCTACAATCGGCATGTCGCGGTTGTTGTCCTGCATATACTGCGCTTCAACTTTCTGAAGCAATGCTCTGTTTCCGCTTTCCGATAAGAATTTAATTAATTGTCTGTTTTTAGGAAGACCTCTGTAAGCCTGAAGCAATTTGAACCCTCCTTCTTTGGTGTTTCCTGCAGCGATTAATTTTTTTGCTTCATTAAAGATCGCAGAAACTGTTTTCTTCTGAACTTCCACGATTCTGTCAATAGAAGGCTTAAGAACATCAAATTCCTGTCTGTCTCCCTGAGGAACCGGACCCGAAATAATTAGTGGTGTTCTGGCATCATCTACCAATACAGAGTCAACTTCATCCACGATCGCAAAGTTTAATTCTCTTTGTACCAATTCTGAAGGGGATGTTACCATGTTATCTCTCAGATAATCGAAACCGAATTCGTTGTTCGTCCCGTATGTAATATCTGAATTATATGCTTTTCTTCTTCCGTCTGAGTTCGGCTGGTGGTTATCGATACAATCGATAGACATTCCGTGGAACTGATAAAGAGGGCCCATCCATGCCGAGTCTCTTTTGGCAAGATAGTCGTTCACCGTTACTACGTGAACTCCTCTTTCAGGAAGTGAATTTAAGTAAATCGGCAATGTTCCTACCAAAGTTTTACCTTCACCGGTTGCCATCTCGGTAATTTTACCGCTGTGAAGAATAACCCCTCCGATAAACTGAACATCATAATGGACCATGTCCCAAACTACAGGAGTTCCGGCTGCGTCCCATGAGTTTTTCCAGATTGCAGTATCTCCCTGAATTTCTACGAAATCTTTACCCGCAGCGGCCAGTTGTCTGTCCCAGTCGGTGGCTTTGGTGCGGATTTCTCCGTTCTGAGCCCATCTTCTTGCTGTTTCTTTTACCAGAGCAAAAGCTTCAGGAAGGATCTGGCCAAGAACTTTCTCCTCAATGTCGTATGATTCTTTTTTAAGAGTCTCAATCTTTGTGAAAAGAGCTTCTTTTTCATCAACGTTTGTTGAATTCTTTATCTGCTCCTGTACTTGTTCTATTTGAGCTGTGATTTTGCTGGTTGCAGTTTTGATATTTTCTTTAAACTCAGCAGTTTTTTCTCTCAAACCATAATCAGACAATTGCTGAATAGTTGGTTCAACAGCTTTGATTTTTGTTACAACTTTTTTTACTTCTTTTAGGTCCTGCGCTTTTTTGTCTCCCAAAAACCCTTTAAGAACTTTGTTTAAAAAACTCATAAATTTTTTGCTTTATGCTTAAAGTAATATGCTTTAAGCGTTGTATTGATACGCTTATCGTGTGAATTATATATAAAAAAAGGGCAAATAAGCTCTAAGCTACTGCTTAAAGCTTATTGCTTTAATTAATATTCGTCTTCGTTCCAAAGGAAATCCTCGTCGGTAGGATAGTCGCTCCATACCTCTTCGATAGACTCATAGATCTCTCCTTCGTCTTCAATAGCCTGAAGGTTTTCTACTACTTCCATTGGTGCACCAGTTCTGATTGCATAGTCAATAAGTTCTGCTTTTGTCATCGGCCAAGGTGCGTCACTTAAATAGGAGGCTAGTTCTAATGTCCAGTACATAATTTCTAATTTTTTTGCAAAAGTATAAAATTAGCTTATATTATACGCTTTTTTATACTTGATTTTCAATTCTTTTTGATTAATTTTTGTTCATTGTCCGTCATAGACTGCATTACAGCTGCACCGGAAACTTATATGATGTCATTTTCTCAAAAACCATTCCACAAATTTTTTTATGCCATTTTGGAAGTCGGTGTCTGGTTGGTAACCTATTAATGTCTTTGCTTTTGTGATATCTGCATTGGTTTTCTGGACATCTCCGGGCTGAAGTGGCAGAATTTTTCTGGTGGCAGAAATTTTAAGGGTTCTTTCTATGGTCGCCAACATTTCAGATAAGGTCACTACTTCGCTTTCTCCAAGGTTAACGATTTCATAAACATCGGAATGTGTTTCCAGATAAACAATAGATTTCGTGATTCCGTCGATGATATCATCAATATAGGTGTAGTCTCTGGCTGTATTTCCGTCGCCGTAGAAGGGGATTTCCTCACCTTCTGAGATCAGTCTGGTGAATTTGTGAATGGCAAGGTCTGGTCTTTGTCTGGGGCCATATACGGTGAAAAAGCGTAAATGAATCATGTCGATATGATACAGGTTGTGATACACGTGTCCTAAAATTTCACCGCTTCGTTTTGTTGCGGCATAAGGGGAGATCGGATGATCTACATTATCTGTTTCGGTAAATGGGATCTTTTCATTATTGCCGTAAACGCTTGATGAAGATGCACCTATGAATTTACTGATATTGAATTCCTTACAAAGCTCCCAAAGATTCATGGTGCCACGAACATTTACTTCTTCATATTCCAGTGGTCTTTCAATGGAAGGCCGTACGCCTGCCAATGCTGCAAGATGGATAACAAGGTCTATGTTGTGACTTTTAAAAATATTTTCAAGTCCTTTTTTATCACGAATATCCTGATAATAGATCTGATAATTGTCTGACCGGGAAATGTCAGTTAAATATCCGATATCGGTCTCTTTGTCCGAAAACTCAAAATCCGGATTTTTATCAATAGACTCTAAAGTATTTTTAATTTTTATCTGATAATTGTAGAAATCATCAAAATTGTCAACGTTTATGACAGAATGTCCATTTCTTAATAATTTTTCTATTAAATGGGAACCTATAAACCCGCTTCCTCCAGTTACAAGATAAGTCATTTGTGATTTTTTAATGCTGTAAAAATATAAATTTACTTTTTGAAAATATAATCATTAAATTTACTTAAAAAAGTAATATAAATAGTATGCAGTTTCAAGGGCAAATTTTAAAAATGACGAGCTACGACGCACAGCCGATCCAATATTATCTGAATCTTTCAGGAGATCTTATCCATATGAATGAGCTTTTCGGAAAAGAATTACGTATAAAACATGTGGGGTTTCAGTGTGTGAACTGTGGGGAAGATAAAACTATTTATAGAATGGGCTTCTGCAAAAGCTGTTTCTTCGAAAGCCCGTACGCGAGTGATACGATCATTCGTCCCGAGCTTTCCACGGCACATCTGGGAGTGGGTGAACGTGATCTGGAAGTTGAAAAACAAATCCAGTTGCAGCCCCACACCGTATACCTTGCCTATACAGGCGATGTAAAGGTAGGAGTAACTAGAAATACGCAGATCCCAACACGATGGATTGATCAGGGCGCTACTTTTGCATTGCCCATCGCCAGAACAGAGAACCGTTATGAAGCAGGAATGATAGAAGTTGCCCTAAAAGAACATCTTCCTGACAAAACCAACTGGAGAAAGATGCTTCAGGATGATTTTGAGGGAGAAATGGACCTCGCCGATTTTCAACAAAAAATCAGACAGTATTTCCCTGAGGATTTTCAAAAATTCTACAGTGAAGGAGAAGACCTCTGGAGATTTGATTATCCTTTTGAAAAGCCGGAAAAAGTAACCTCATTCACATTAGATAAAAGACCTGAATTTACCGGCAAATTAACCGGAATAAAAGGGCAGTACCTGAGTTTTCATGGCGGAGATTTTATCAATGTAAGGGGACATGAAGGATATGTAATTGAGCTGGATATCTCTTAAATATGAAGCATATTATCTTCCTTATTTTTGTCATTTTAGTTTCCTGTCATTCAAAATCTCAGAATAAGTTAGATTTCTCAAAACAGAATATTAGTTATACAGAAAGAGATGAGGAAACAGACTGGATAAGAACAAGGCTGAAAATCCCTGATAAATGGGGATATATTGACAAAGATAGCTTAGTTATGATTCCTTTTGAATATGATTTTCTTAATCCTTTTAAAGAAGGTGTAGCTTATGCGAAGAATAACAATAAAGAATTTTTTATAACAAAAAAAAACGTAAGATTAAAGGGTGATTTTGAAGCAGTAGGTATTTTTTCTGAAGGGCTTGCACCTGTTAAAAAAAATGGAAAGTGGGGATTTATAGATTATCAGGCCAATTTAGTAATACCAATACAGTATGATGAAGTCGATTGCTTTAGGCCTAGTGGACTGTGTGCTGTAACAAAGAATGGGAAATCTGGATTTATAAATAAATCTGGGGCGGAAATTATTCCAGTCATTTACGATGAGGCAAGTCAGGAAATGAAAGATCAGAATGTAATTGTTAAAAAGAATAATAAATGGGCGGTTTTTGACAATTCAGGAAAACAACTTTCAGATTTTTTATATGACAGTTTCAAAAGAGCTTCTATTTCAGATTTTTCTAAAGATATTTTTACGAGAGATCAATCTACATTTTTTGAAAACGGAGCGGCTTTAGTAGAAGCCAATGGAAAGTATATATTTATAAATAGGAAAGCTCAGGCTGCTTTTCTAAATAATGAATTTGATTCTGCAAGTGTTTTTGACACCTTTAAAAATGCTATAGTAAAGAGAAATGGTAAGTTCGGAATTATTAAAACAGATGGAACCTTTAAAGTTCCTCTACAATATGATTTTATTAATTATTTTGAATCTAACCATGCTTTTTCAGAATATTATAACGCACGAAAAGGAAAAATATATTCTATTTTTAATAAAGATTTGAAAAAAATAGGAGAATCTTATGAAGCAGTATATAATGATTTTTCAAATTCAGATCCTACACTTATTTACAAAAACTTAAAGAGAAAATATGGTATTGTTGATTGGCAAGGAAATGTCATTGTTCCTTTTGAATATGATGAGTTAAGACAAATTGAAAATACCACTTTTCTATGGGTTAAAAAGGGTGATTTTTACGGAATTATTTCTGAAAAGGGACAAATTAAAATACCTATAAAGTATAAAGAAATAACTTCTGTTTATGATAAATTTGATAATATTGAAAATGCTAGTAAATGTTTATTTATTATAAATGGAATGGTGGTTGATATAAACAATAATGTAATAATTAAAGGATATGATTCACTAATACCTCTTTATTACAATCATAATAAACTTATAGCATCTAAAAACAAAAAGTTTGGAATTATTGATATCAGTAAAAAAGTTCTTTTGCCGTTGGAATATGATGAAATATCAAATTGGGTAGAGTATGGTCCTGAAAAAAGACAATTTATAGAAAAAAATGGCAAGCATGGCTTGATAGAATTTGAGACTTTTAAAATAATTATTCCACCAATTTATGATCAATTTATTTCAAGAGAAAATTTGATTTTTGCTTCTAAAAATGGAAAGACAGGAATTCTTGATATCAATAATAAAGAAATTTGCCCTTTTATTTTTGATCAGATAAGGCCTCATAAATATTTTGGTTATGATGGTGGACAACATACAATGTTTTATTCTAAAAAAGGGAATGCGCATTTTCAAATTAATTTAGAAGGTAAAATTCTGAAAGAAATTTCAGAAAAAGAATATAAAAACTATACCGAACATCAAAATAAATAATATGCGAAAATGGGTCAAAAAGTTATTAATGAGCCTGGGAATTCTGCTGCTCATTCTTCTTGCCGCGAATTTCGGTTTGAATATATGGCTTAAAACCCAGCTTCCTGATTATATCAAGAAAAATACGGATTATAAAGTTTCCTATAAAACTCTGGATGTAGATCTGGGTTCTGGAAATATTTTTGCTGCAGGAATTGCCGTAAACAGTAAAGATCCTCAAAATACTAACGTTATTGGACTCCAGGGAACCATCGATACCTTGAAAATCAGTCGTTTTGGGATTTATGATGCCATTTTTAATAAAAGAATCAGCTCATCAGATCTTCTGTTGGCCAGGCCGAATTTAAATATTAGTCTCGCAAGACCTGTCGACCGGAAAACCGATAAGAAACAAAGTCCATTCCTGTTTGAAAATATCAGAATTAATAAAGGAACGATCAATATTTTCAAATATACCAAACAAAAATTTTTATCTGTTCAGCAGCTGGACTTGTTTGTAGAAAACCTGCAAATGACTGAAGAATCCGTAGAGGATAACCTTCCGGTTGCTTTTGACCGTTATGATATTAAAGGAAAGAATTTTTTCTTCCGTCCGAATGAGGTATATGCCATCACCATCAGTACCATTACGACTTCAGATGGCCAAATGTCAGTTGGGAATTTCCGGCTGAATCCACTTTTGTCTTTCCATCAGTTTACAAGATTTTATCCTAAAAAGTCCAAATTATTTGAGTTTTCCGTCCCAAAGATGGATTTTAAGGACGTGGTTATCGCTAAAAATAAAATTTCACTCACCAATGCTGATTTCCAAAATCCGGTTCTTACTGTTTATAATACGGGCGTAAAAGCAAAAAAAACAGATAAAAAACAGAATTTTGAAATTAATTTAGAAGATGTAAAACTGAATAATGCGTCAGTTCTTATCAATAAACCTGACGGAAGCAGACTGCTTTTTGCTAAAACACTGAATGTAAAGGTTAATCAGCTCAAGTTTGATAAAGTGACCGCAGAAGAGGTTATTCCTGTCGGTTATAAAGATTTCCATTTTTCAGGAAGGGATATACAATATTCAAATCATCAGAATTTTTCTGTTGAAAGTATTGCATTGAACCCCAAAAGTGGCGAAATCAGGAATCTGATTTTGGCTCCCGGATCTCCTGAAGCAGGAAAAGGGGCAATGGATCTTAAAGCCGGACATATTGCCCTTAACATCAACAAGTTTGAATTTATAGAAAAGAAACTTAATCTAGATCTGAAAGATGTTCTTGTTGAAAATATAAAAGGAACGATTAAGACAGGTACCGGTAAACCGAAGAAGAATTCAGGTCCCGGAATCATCAATTCGGTTATAGTAAGGAAAATGTCCCTGAAAAACTCTGATCTTGTTTATGATAAAGGAATGCAACCATTAGCATTTCACGATTTGAATGCCACAATCAATACTATTGAAATAGCACCCCAACCCAATAATCAGGGGCTTTCTTTCAAAGTGAAAGATTATTTCCTGACCACACGGAACTTTGCTTACAGAACGAAGTTTTATAATATGAGCGCGGGACTTTTAAAATTAAATAAAAACAAGATTCAGGTTAATAATTTTGTCATGAAGCCTCTCGTTTCGAGAGCCCAGTTTATCAAAATGATACCTGTTGAACGTGATCTTTATGACATTAAGGTTTCCGGGATCACAGCAGAAGGACATTGGGACTTATTCTCAGATCATCAATCGATCAACGCATCCCATGTAACAGTTGATGGAGCAGATGCCAATATTTTCAGAAGTAAAATTCCGAATGACGACCCAAAAGTGAAGCCTCTCTACTCTCAACTGCTTCGTTCGATAAAAATACCATTGACCATTAATAGTCTGGATCTGAAAAACTCAGTTTTAGTCTATGAAGAAGATACACCGCAAAGTGCAGGACCTGGAAAGCTTACTTTCGCCAATTTTAATATGAACGTTAAAAACCTGAATTCTGCTAAAGCAAAAGGCAAACCTACGCAAGTGGATATCAGGATCAACTGCTCGTTTATGAATCTGGCGCCACTTTTTGTAAACTGGAATTTCGATGTAGCTGATCGCAATGACGGTTTTTCAATTGCCGGAAAGACATCCAATCTTCCCGCAAGCGGTATTAATCCATTTATTAGACCCTACTTGCATGTAACGGCTACGTCAGGAACCATTCAGGAAATGCTCTTTAACTTCAGGGGGAATCCTGCCGGGCTGCATGGAACATTTAATCTGAAACATAAAGATCTTAAAATTGCGGTCTTAAATAAGAATAATCATGAAAAGAAGGGGGTATTAACCGCTGTAGCCAATCTTTTTATCAGATCGAACTCAGGTAAATTTCCTGAAGCCGTAGAGGTGGAAAATGTTGAACGTGATCCTACAAAATCATTCTTTAATCTTTTCTGGAAAGGAATTGAGCAGGGATTGAAGAAAACCCTTATCGGAAAGAATGTGGATAAAACTGAAGAAACCGTTAAAAAGGCGGTCACTTCGGTAAAGGAAGTAAAGAAGTCTGTAAAAGAACTCAAGCAGGAAATCAAATCGAAGAAAGAAGAGCCCAAGCCGCAGGAAGAGAAAAAAGAAAAGAAAGGCTTTATAAAGAATGTATTCAGGAAAAAAGAAAATCCCGAAGCTGAATAGTTTCGGGATGTATATTGATCTTCTCATGGAAGTGGGATCAGAAATTAAATTCGTCGCTTTCCTGAACGGGAATATCTCTTAAAAATTCGTCAAATTTTTCACCGGGATAGTTGCTGTCCGCTCCATAAGAATCTATAATCATTCCTCGATTTCCGGCGTCGTCCTTCACTACATATAATACCGCACTGTCATCAGGATTACTGTCACCTTCAAAACGGTAGGTTTTTAAAATGGTGAGGTCAGAAGGCTGATAAACGGTCTCTGAATTTTCAAATTTCATTTCGCAGTTTTCATTCATTCTGAATTCCCGGTGTATTCCTCTTCCTGCAAGGGTGTTCATGACCTGACTTAAGGTTGTCATTTTATCGTTATATTCAGAATTGTCCATAATATTATTTTTTATAGTTAGTACAATAATTAAACCATTAAACTGCTAAATATAATTAAAAAAGCAATTATGTTTTTCATTGAAATAAAGTTTAATGTTAACAAAATTTATAATTTGAAACAGAAAAATAGGTATGCTTTTTGCAGTAACGAGATTAATAAATCGGACAAAATATGAAAAAAGAAGTTGGCGTTTTACTGGCAGGAGGTGTTGGTCTTTTGGCAGTATTAGGTTTTATTGGATTAAAAAAAATACTGACTAAAAAAGATAAAAAATATAGTGATACCTATTCGGATTATCACAGACATTTTGATGAAAAAAACCACGAAGATGAATATCATGGCGTGGAATTTTATGCACTGAAGTAGTAAAAGAATATATTTTAATTATGTTGAAATCCGGCTCCTTTTTAGGGATCGGATTTTTTTGTGAATAAATTTAATGTTAAAACTCATTATTTTATAAAAAATCCATTCTAATTTTACATCATGCAAAACGAAAATTTCATCAAAGGACAGGGGGCACAGCGGAACGTGATCAATCGTTTCGACAAATATACCTATGAGCCTGAAGATGAGGATTTCGAAGCGATAAAAACAACATTCACAGAAGTTTTTCCGAAAACCATCGTCAATCAGGTGAAAAGTGAAGATCTGCCTATGGAATATTCTATGAATCCATACCAGGGTTGTGAACACGGATGCTCCTATTGTTTTGCAAGACCTACCCATGAATATTGGGGATATAGTGCAGGAATTGATTTTGAAAGACAAATTATGGTCAAGAAAAATGCCCCGGAACTATTGGAGAAATTTTTTCAGAAAAGAGGTTATAAACCAGCGCCCATTCTTCTCTCGGGAAATACAGATTGCTACCAGCCCGCAGAAAAAAAGTTTGAAATTACCAGAAAGTTACTTCAGGTGTGCCTGGATTACAGGCATCCGGTTAATATTCTGACAAAAAATGCACTTGTTCTGAGGGATTTAGATATTTTAAAGCCAATGGCAGAGCAAAATCTGGTTTCTGTATCTTTTAGTATTCCTACTATCAATGAAGATCTTAGGCGCAAAATGGAACCGCGTACGAGCTCGGCACCGAATAAATTGAAAGCAATAGAAGTTCTGACCGAGAATAAAATTCCGGTTCACGTTATGGTTGCACCAATTATACCTGGATTGAACAGTGATGAACCCTTAAATATTTTAAAAGCAATTTCAGATGCCGGGGCTTTAAGTTTCGGTTATACTCTGGTACGATTGAATGATACAGTAGAACCTGTTTTTGTACAATGGATTGAGTCGCATTTTCAGGACAGGGCACAAAAGGTCTTAAATCTTATCCGTTCCATGCGGGGTGGAAAACTTGGAGATAAGAGATATTTTGAGAGACAAATAGGAAAGGGTAATATCGCGGAAATGATCCATAACACTTTTAAAATAGGAAGAAAGAAATTTTTCGAAGGCAAAGAGTTTCCCAAATTATCAACCTCAAATTTTACAGGGACCAAAGATCAGCAATTGAGACTGTTTGATTAATTTAAAATTTCCGGTTTTGTTTGTTGATGAATATAAGAAGACCACCCCAAAAAGATGGTATTTCAGGTTGATTTCTATTGAATAACAGGGTCTTCTCCGTCTGGGCAAATAAATTCATGGCGGCACAACGGGCGGTACGTTATGCCATCACTGCATACATCAACACATTCTCCGGGAAAAGGATAACTTATTCCTCCGGAAATCATTTTCATCTTGCTTTTATTCAGTTTTTTAAAATTTTTCAGAGTATTTTATTGATAATGAATGGTGGTGATGAATAGTTTTTTTAAGATAAAAAGCCACTCCAAAAAGGAGTGGCTTTCTTATTTTTTCTGATTTTCAATCTTACATAGTGTTGTCCGGACATTTGAAATCATCACTGCAAGTGGCACAAACTACGGTACCGTTACAATAATACATACAGAATTCTGGTTCCGGAAGTTTAATTCCTCCTGCTCCTGAAATGCTTTTTAATTGGCCTTTGTCTAGTTTTTTTAGATTTTTCATATTGTTTTAATTAAAAATTTGATAGTAAAGTAAATATAATTAAAATATTTTTAACTAAAATAAAATGTGGTAGTTTTTTTACATTAAATAGTACCGCCTTAAAAAAGTCGGTAGTTTATCCATTTTTAATATGGGATCATTAATTTCATTTTATAGTGAATAAAATAAGTTAAGACTTTGATTATTAATGGAAAATAATTAATTTAGGTCAACCAAAACGGGATCCGAAAAGCGGATAGCGTAGAAAATCTAAAAACAAAAACCATGAAAAAATTAAAAAGATTGTCCAGACAGGACCAAAAGAAAATTTCTGCCGGAGATCTGACCCCTTCGTTTTGTTTTGAAGGAGAAGGACCGGGAACAGGAGGCTGTTCAGCAGGACAGATTTGCTCAGGTGGCAGGTGTGTCCCTTATGTTGATCCGGGAAATGGTGGAGGCGGCGGAACCGGCGGCGGTGATACCTATACCTGTATCTGTCCATGGGGTACTTTTACGCAGACCACTCCATGCCCTGAATTTTACTGTATTACAGGATAAAACCCAGCTACTTACAGGCATAAAAAACAAAAGTCAATAATTAATCTGAGGGTCACAACATTACGTTGATAACTGAAACAAAGATCAATTATTGACTTTTTTTATATTACTTTTTGATAAGACCTAGTTC
This sequence comes from Chryseobacterium carnipullorum, assembly GCF_003815695.1. Taxonomy (NCBI): domain Bacteria; kingdom Pseudomonadati; phylum Bacteroidota; class Flavobacteriia; order Flavobacteriales; family Weeksellaceae; genus Chryseobacterium; species Chryseobacterium carnipullorum. The sequence goes on from NZ_CP033920.1 coordinate 1,526,240, forward strand.
TATAAGTCTTTCATGTAAAAACTCTCCTGCAGTCGTATCTTCATATAACTTAGGATTGTTTTCGTCGATACAGTTTTCAAGAGCATTAAGCGACATTCCGCTCACAGGATGCATAAAGAAAGGAATTGAATATCTTGAAGTTCCCCATAATTCTCTTGGCGGATTGACCACTCGGTGAATGGTAGATTTCAATTTGTTGTTCGTATGTCTCGATAACATATCTCCAACATTGATCATTAATTCGTCCGGTTCTGCAATAGCATCTATCCATTCCCCCTTATGGTTTTGAACCTGTAAACCTTTTCCTTGAGATCCCATCAACAGAGTAATCAGATTGATGTCTCCATGAGCTGCAGCTCTTACCGCATCATCAGGCTCCTGAGTGATGGGCGGATAGTGTATTGGTCTTAAAATAGAGTTTCCTTCTGCGATCTTATCATCAAAATAAAACTCATCCAGGCCAAGGTACAAAGCCAAAGCTCTTAGCACATACTTCCCTGTTTTCTCAAGCATCTGGTACGTTTCTTTACCTACCTCGTTGAATTTTGGAAGTTCGTCTACAATTACGTTATCGGGATATTCCTGTTTGTATTTTGAATCATCAGACACATACTGTCCGAAATGCCAAAATTCTTTCAAGTCTCCTTTTTTGAAACCTTTTGCAGTCTCTTTACCGAATCCTACATATCCTCTTTGGCCTCCAATTCCGGGAATCTCATACTTTTGTTTCGTTTCCGTTGGAAGTTCAAAAAAGTTTTTCACCTCTCCATACAACCCTTCTACTAATTGGTCGTCAAGAAAATGGCCTTTTAAGGCAACAAAACCAATTTCTTCGTAAGCTTTTCCGATTTCATTTACAAATTTCTGTTTGCGTTCCGGGTTGTCCGAAAGGAAATCACGCAGGTCTACACTAGGTATTTTATCCATTTTTAGAAATTTAACGTGGTGCAAAATTACATCTTTTTTGAATTAAATGTTTTTACAATTAAGTATTTATAAGTTAAATTTGCTGTATGAAAAAATATTCTTCAAAGAGAAGTATTCAGATACTTGCCCATCTCCTTCAGCAGTACGGAATTTCAGATGTCATCATTTCCCCGGGATCCAGAAATGCACCCCTGGCGATTCATTTTTCAGAAATTGATGCGTTCAACTGTTACAGTATTGTAGATGAGAGAAGTGCAGCTTTTGTGGGAATAGGAATGGCTAAGAGTGAAAAGAAACCTGTAGCGATCACTTGTACCAGCGGTTCTGCGGTGGCCAATTATTATCCTGCGGTGACAGAGGCTTTTTACCAGAATGTTCCGCTTTTGATCCTGACTGCCGACCGTCCTACAGATTTTGTAGATATTTTCGATGGGCAGACCATCAGGCAGAAGGATATTTTTCATCAGCATTCTTACGGTGATTTCCAGCTTGTGGAAGACAGCAAAGAAAATGCGGAAGACATTAATTTTGACATTATTAAAAAAGCGATCGAACTGTGTTTTGAAAAGCAGGGTCCTGTACATGTCAATATTCCATTAGAAGAGCCTTTATATAATTTGGTTTCCGAACTTCCTTCTTTTCCAACCGTTGAAAAAACAATCAGACATAAGGAATATGAGGTTCCTTCCAACTTAATTGCAGACTGGCATACTTCACAAAGGATTATGATTTTGGTGGGAACCAGAGATTACAGTCCTGAGTTGGAAAATCAGTTGACACAGCTTGTGAAAAACCATTCTGTTGTTGTATTAAGCGAGGCGAACTCCAATCTGTATCATGAAAAGTTCTTCAGACATATTGACCGTTATATCTTTAATTTCACAGAGGAGGATTATAAAACCTATGCACCGGATCTTCTTATCACAGTGGGTCAGAATGTAGTGTCTAAGAAGGTAAAACAGTTTTTGAGAAGTGCACGCCCGAAGCAACACTGGCATCTGGATGAAGTATGGCAGCCGGATACTTATTTCTCTCTCACGGAAAAAGTAGAGGTGAAGCCTGAAGTTTTCTTTTCTAAACTTTTAAAATTTATCAACCTTGAGCCGAGGCCTTACTTTAACCTTTGGGATGTTTTAAGGGATAAAAAGGATGCTAAGCACGAACTTTTCCTGAATAAAGTGGAATTTTCAGATTTTTATTTCTTTAATAAAGCTTCGCAGACAATTCCTCAAAACTATAATATCCATTTCAGCAATTCCTCAGCAATCCGGTATGCGCAGCTTTTTGATTTCGGAAAAAGAAAGATGTACTGTAACCGCGGAACGAGCGGTATAGACGGTTCTACTTCCACAGCGATGGGTTTTGCTATAAAAAATGCCAACCCTACACTGCTTATTACAGGAGATTTAGGATTTTTCTATGATATCAACGGGCTGTGGAATCAATATATTCCGCCGTTTGTACGAATCATCATTTTCAATAACGGGGAAGGAAATATTTTTAAGATTATTCCGGGACCCGGAAATGCCAATCCAAATACGTTAGATGAATTTATAGCCACAAAGCATCGCAAACACGCAGAGCATTTGGCTAAACATTTTGGTTTCTCCTATATCAAAGTGGAAGACGAGCCTACGCTGGACAGGGTATTAGAGAATTTCTTTAAGCCTGATCTGCAGCCGAAGATCCTGGAAGTGAATACACACGGGAAAAACAGCGCAGATGTTCAGAAGGCCTACTTTGAATTTATGAAGGGAAATTAATAATCCAGATACTCTTCATTTCCCGGAAGATTGTTAATCTTGTCGATAGGATAAATAAACATATCATCAAAGTCATTCATCGCATTAATCAGTTGGAAATGAGAAAACTGCTTAATGTTCTGAAGTGTGACTTCAGTTTCTTTTATTTTCTTGTGTTTCAGAAGATTCTGTCTCTGTACTCCATTCAGAAGATAGGTAGTCGGCGTAAACCAGTCCTTACCTTTCAGGAAAAGAATATTGGAGAAAGACGTATCTGTGATGTGATTGTTTTTGATGATAATGATTTCCTCAGCTTTGGATTTCATTTTCATCTTTTCCAGTTCCTTACGGTCCTCAAACTTGAATGAATAGTCGAAACTGTTGTTTTCAACCAGCTGGAAGCTTTGGATCTCCGGAATAGCGTAAGGAATCATCTGGGTTCGGATTCTTTTATCAAGATCATAAGAAAGTCTGAGCTTGAACAGACCGTCTTCGTCATGCTCAAGATTTTTGAAAATCTTACCCAGATCAATAGAACCCTCTTTTCCGAAGTGGGCAAACGTCTGGTTAACACGTTTTTGATGTAGTTCCAAAAGGAAAATATCCTGATCTTCTACTTTTATGCTTTCAATGAATTGGGACATAGATTTTATTTTTCATTTCCTGATATTCGTCTTCTAACTTGCTCATGTGTGTTATACCGCCGCCACTTTTGAAATAAAGCCGGTCTCCCTCTTTTTCAATAAAACGTATCATGACGCAGCTGTCAAGGTTCTCACCGTCAAACCAGCCGCATACTCCGGTATAATATCCTCTGTCATATCCTTCTGCTTCTAAGATTATTTCCAGCGTCTTAGGCTTTGGCGCCCCCAAAATTGATCCGGCAGGAAGCAGTTTTTTCATTAAGCTGCCTATCTTTCCTTCAAACTCAGGCTTTACTCTCCCTGAAATTTCAGAACTCATTGCGTACAGATCTTTTTGCTGTGTTTTGATGAGTTCTATATGCTGAAATTGGTCTACTATGACATCGTCTGCTACCATACTGAGATCGTTCCGCAGCAGATCTACCACGGTGTAATGTTCTGCCTTTTCTTTTCGGTCGTTTTTCAAAACTTCAGCCGCATTTTCCAATGAGGCATCGATAGTACCTTTCATCGGATAGGTTAAAATTTTGCCGTCAATAATCTTTACAAAAGTTTCAGGAGAAAAAAATACAAAAAAATCTTCACAAAACACTTTGTACTTTGCAATTGAGTGATAAAAAATTTCTTCCAGGCTTAAATTGGTCTGAACTTCCGTCTTTCTCGTATAATTGACCAGATAAGAATTTCCGAGACGGATATTTTTCTGAACTTTATCAAAGCCTTCTTTAAAGCTTTCCAAAGTTTCAGGAAATGCCTTCCATTCAATTTTTTTATTGAGATTATGTTTCTGAGTAACGGTTGAAAAGTTTTGAAAATCAATTAATAAGCCTGATTTTTTAATTTCACTTTCTCTATAAACCTTTACATTTTCCGAAAGGAAATCGATCATGAAGAAGTAGGGAACTTTCTGAAGGGAAAGTTCGTCCATTTCCAGAAATTTTTGATGATTCATTGAAAACATCCTGCAAAAATAATTAATGATGACTACTTTTGTGTAAAATTTTTTTAATGCAGACTAAATATCCTCAGAAACCGGGAATAGATTTTATATTGAAGCAGGCTTTTTTCTATTGGAATAAGACCCTTTTCTTTCAACTGGTATTTTCAATCTTTTATTTTGGAATCTTTTTTTCGGTGCTTTTCTTCTTAGACGGAAAATATGGAGTGCTGACCCAGTATTTAGAGACGGCTAAAAATATTAACCAGGGGATGAATGCTTCTGAGCAGATTTTAAAGATGCAGTCCAATCCCGGGATCATCTATTTTTCATGGGCTCTTATTGGGACTTTAGTGTTTCTTTTTCCACTGAATATCGGGTTTTATCATATTTACAGGAAGATTGACCTGAAAGAAAAACTGGAATTGGGAGATTTGCTTGTAGGTTATAATGGGCTTAATTTTTTCAAATACATAGGATATTACATTTTCTGGCTATTTGTTTATATCTATACATCTCAGACCATTATATTGGGTGTCGTGTGGGTTTTTATCACCATTTTTGTAGCTCCGCTGATGTTTTTCACAAACAAAAGGATTTTTGAAGCCATCTCCTTAAACTTTCAGGCCCTCAAAAGGTACTTTCTTGAAATACTGGTCTGTGTTATAGTGGCTGTATTCTTTAAATATGTTGGTTTTATGTTGTTCTTTGTAGGAGGCTTGTTTACATTTCCTTTTTGGAATGCCATGATTTACTCACTGTACAAAACTATTTTCTCGGAAAAAAGTTAAATTTTAAATAAGTTTAATATGTTTTTCTGCTAAAAAAAGTTAATTTTGAGGAAAATCATTAAATATTAAACTATGTCAGAATTTAACGAATTTGACCAACAGGGGTCTGTTCCCAACAAAGATACGGGATCTATTATTTCGCATTCTTTTGAAATGTATAAGGGAGTCTTCCTATACGGTATTGTAGCGATGGTCATCTACATGATAGCAGGTTTTGCAATCCAGTTGATTACAGGGTTCAATTCCGCTTCCATGATGGAGGAGATGAAAGATGCAGGAGGGGACTATTCTTCCTTTAGCTACTGGAATGTACCGGGGTTTTCGCTATACCTTTCATTATCAGGTCTTTTGGGGGTCTTGGTAGCTCCGTTATATGTAGGATTGATCTACATTGTTAATAAGTATAATACGAAAAAGCAGATTGATTTTGCTGATCTGTTCATCGGATACAAACAGAATTTTGTGAATATCCTGATCTACAGTATTATTTCAGGGATTATTTCCAGTGTGGCGATGACTTTATGTTTCTTCCCGTTCATTTTTGTTTATCCTTTCCTTTTATTGGGTTATCCTATCTTATTATTTGAAAATGCATCCGCTACTGAAGCATTAGGAAAGTCTTTCAATATTGCAAAAGAAAATTATGGAACGTTTCTTGGTGCAACGGTTGTAGGTGGACTGATTTCTATTGCCGGAGTTATTTTATGCGGTATCGGTATCATTGCAACAGCACCATTCATGATGATTGTAATGTATTCTGTGTATTGTGCATTTTTAGGAAAGCCAAGACAGATTGAATTTAAAAAATAAATAAGATAAATGATAAATAAGGATAAGCAGATAAGTAACGTTGCGATAAAACAGGTCGCTTTGCTGGCCATAATTCTGGTTTTGGCCGGATTGATCTGCTTTAACCTTGCCTTGTTTATCCCATCAGTTCTCGGTGCGATCACGATTTACGTGGTCTGCAGACGATATAATTTCTACTTACAGGAAGAGAAGAAATGGAAACCCTGGCTAGCGGCATTTGTACTGATGCTGGCAAGTCTTGTCATTCTTATTCTTCCCGTATATTTTATCGCCGATCTGCTGATAGAGAAACTTGGGAATGCCCAGGTTTATATGACTAAATTCAATGTATTTGTGGATAAAATACATTCATATATCTACTCAAAAACAAATTTTGATATTCTCAGCAAAGAGAATATGGATAAAGTAAAAAGCTCTGCCGGAAGGTTTTCCACTTCTGCAGTTAGCGGGACTTTCAACACCCTTACAGTCGTGATGTCCATGTACTTTATTCTTTATTTTATGCTGGCCAGTCCAAGGCTGTTTGAGAGGATTCTTAGTTCTTCCGCACCATTGAAGAGAGCAAACATCTCTTTGATCGGCGAAAAGCTTAGAAAACTGATTATGGCCAACGCTATCGGGATTCCGGTTGTAGCATTAGGGCAAGGAATTGTAGGGCTTATAGGGTACTTTATTTTTGGAGCACCAAGTCCGATTCTTCTTTTCGCTTTGACAGCTGCAGCTTCCATGATTCCCGTGGTTGGAGCTGCTATTATTTATGTTCCGGTCTGTGTCTTTATGATTGCAGAAGGAAATACAGGTCAGGGACTTGGTCTTGCTGCCTATTGTTTAGTAGTTGTAGGACTTACCGATAACCTGCTCCGTTTTACACTCTTAAAAAAGCTGGAAAACATCCATCCGCTGAATACCGTATTCGGAATTATCATGGGGATGAATTTATTTGGTTTTATGGGGCTTATTTTCGGACCTATTCTGATCTCTTTTACCTTACTTCTGGTTCAGGTATACAGAAATGAATTTTCTGATGAGGATACACCGCCTGAGCTTGAGTTGCCGAATAGAGATAATGATCAGGGAGACAGAGTAGATTTAATTGTATAAAAGTGGAAGGAGTAAATTCAGAAATATTAAAGGAAATATGCATCGTCAGGATGCCTTTTGGGAAATACCAGGGAACCATTCTTGCCGATCTTCCGGTAAGCTATCTGGAATGGTTTAACCGAAAAGGAATGCCTCCGGGGAAACTGGGGATGCAGCTTGCGACGGTTTACGAGATTAAGCTGAACGGCTTGATGGAACTGCTGATTCCAATCAGGGCTTCTTTAAGATAAAATAGATTTTTCCGTAAAAGTATAAATTTAGGGGCGGCATCGAAGATGCCGCCCCTAAATCATTATATATCAATCAATTATTCTTTCAGTGCTGCGATCTCATCTCTGAGTTTGGCTGCTTTTATAAAATCAAGATTTTTAGCTGCTGCTTCCATCTCTTTTTGTTTCTGCCCGATCATTTTTTCAATGTCTTCACCTCCATAGCTCGCTTTCGTTTCTGCTGCTTTCTGAAGGATCTCTTTTTGTGTATATTTCGGATCGGGGAAATCTTTGCTTCTTCCGACCAGATTTTCAGAGATCTTTTTATTTAAAGCCGTTGGAACCCTATTGTTCTCTTTGTTGTATTGAATCTGCTTTTCACGACGATAGTTTGTTTCATCTATCGTTGCCTGCATAGATTTAGTCATTTTATCAGCATACAAAATAGCTTTACCGTTAAGGTTTCTTGCCGCACGCCCAACCGTCTGAATCATTGATCTTCTGCTTCTCAGCATTCCTTCTTTATCAGCATCCAGAATGGCCACCAGAGAAACTTCAGGTAAGTCCAATCCTTCTCTCAATAAATTCACCCCAATTAAAACATCGAAAAGGCCAACACGTAAATCATGCATAATTTGAATACGTTCCAGTGTTTCCACGTCCGAGTGGATGTATCTTGTTCTGATTCCGAACTTTACAAAATATTTAGTAAGCTCTTCAGCCATTTTTTTGGTTAGGGTAGTCACTAGAACCCTCTCATCAGCGTCAGATCTTTTCTGGATTTCTTCCATCAAATCATCGATCTGGTTGAGACTTGGTCTTATCTCAATGACGGGATCCAACAGACCGGTCGGACGGATAATCTGTTCGATATAATCACCACCCGTTTTTTCCAGTTCATAATCAGCTGGTGTTGCGGAAACATAAATAACCTGATTTTGAATTGATTCATATTCTTCAAATTTCAATGGTCTGTTGTCCATCGCTGCAGGAAGCCGGAATCCATATTCTACCAAAGCTTCTTTTCTGCTTCTGTCGCCACCGTACATTGCATGCACCTGAGGTACTGTAACGTGGCTTTCGTCAATCACCATTAGATAATCCTTCGGGAAATAATCCAGTAAGCAGAAAGGTCTTGACCCAGGAAGTCTGCCATCTAAATATCTTGAATAGTTTTCAATCCCGGAACAGTATCCAAGCTCTTTGATCATTTCCAGATCAAGCTCAGTTCTTTCCTGTAGCCTTTTGGCTTCCAGTGGTTTTCCTATTTCACTGAAAAAGTCGACCTGCTTTACCATATCATCCTGAATGTTTTTAATGGCTCCGTTTAAGGTCTCTTTTGAAGTCACAAAAAGGTTAGCAGGATAAATCTGGATCTGGTCAAAATTAGCCGTAACATTTCCTGAAACGGGATCAAAACTTTGAATTTTTTCGATCTCATCTCCAAAAAACTGTATTCTTACTGCATTGTCGGCATACGCAGGAAAGACATCGATAACATCTCCCTTTACACGGAATGTTCCTCTCTGGAAGTCTGCCAGTGTTCTGGAATAAAGCGCATTAACCAGAGAGTGGAGGAGCGCGGTTCTTGTTACCTTTTCTCCGGTAGCAATTGATATTAACGATTTATGAAACTCAGCAGGGTTTCCCACACCATAAATACAGGATACGGAGGCAACGATTAAAACGTCCCGTCTTCCGGAAAGTAAACTGGCGATAGCAGAAAGACGTAGCTTTTCAACTTCTTCATTAATGCTCAGGTCCTTCTCAATATAGGTTCCGGTTGTCGCAATGTAGGCTTCCGGCTGATAATAGTCGTAGTAACTTACAAAATATTCTACCGCATTGTCAGGAAAAAATTCTTTAAATTCCATGAAAAGCTGTGCTGCCAATGTTTTATTATGAGCCATGACAATCGTTGGCCTTTGTACATTTTGTACAACATTGGCTACAGTAAAGGTTTTCCCGGATCCGGTAACCCCCAGCAAAGTTTGATATTTCTCACCAATTTCTATTCCTTTGGTAAGTTTTTCAATAGCTTGTGGTTGATCACCTGTAGGTTTATATTCTGATTGAAGATTAAAGTTCATTTGAAATGATGTATACAACAAAAATACGAAAGAAATTTTTAGCCTTCATAAAGTATTTAAAGATGAATGTTTTAATAGTAAATTTTTCGTCAGTCAATCCTGAATACAAAATAAAAAAAACGCTACTGGAGTAGCGCTTTTTCTCTTCATTTTACTTGAAACTCATTGTCGCAGGCATCTTGTAAATGCTGGCGATAGCTTTTCCGTTTTTTGTCGCTGGTTTCCATGCGACTCCACTATTTACAGCAGTGACGGTTTTAATCATCTCTTTATTGAATCCTTCATTATCACCGGAAGCAGTTACATTAACTACCTTTCCCGTTTCATCAATGTGTATAAATGCTGTTGATTTTACGAGCCTCTCTTTTCCGTCAAAGATACTGGTATCAAGCATTGATCCAACTTTTGATCGAAGTGATTTTGCTCCTTCCGGAAATTCTGCCTCAACAAAATTCTGGTCTTTTTGTGCATCATTTGTGTTAATACCTTCATTGCTGGCTGTTTTTCCTGGAGAAACAGTATCCGAAACAGCTTGTACCATTTCTTTTTTGATTTCCGCTGTGGTTGGTGGTTTCTCTTCCACTGATTTTTCGAAATAATAAGGAGAAGTTAAATGGCTCTGATTCGCCTGCACATTTCCGGCTGTAATGGTGCGCTCAGAGGCATCCTTAATTAATGGTTTCTCTTTTTCTGTGCTGTTGGCTTTTTGCGTATCTTCTGTAAGTCCGGGACTCACTGCGTATGTTCTTTCAGCGAATAAAGCTGTAGCGGCAATCATTGCGGTGATTCCGGCTGCTTTTTTCAATACAATGAACTTGGATTTTTTTGCTGTCATCATAATAAATCGTTTTTTGGTGTTGTTAAAATTAAATGAATGGGTGAGTGGCAGGTTCTGATGGTGAATAATCTCTTTAAGGATTAAATTCTGGTACTCTTTAATATTGTATCTGTTATTTAAAACAGCTTCGTCAGCAAGAAATTCATGATTGGTGAGTATAGCCTTCTTATAGAAAAAAAGAACAGGATTGAACCAGGTGAATATCTTAAAAATATCCAGAAAAATGAGATCAAGACTGTGTTTCTGATCAATATGTCCTTTCTCATGAAGGAAAATTCTTGTGTCGATTCCATCATCCTTTACATAGGTTTTGCCTAAATAAATGGTGTTCCAAAAGCTGAAAGGAGGAATGTTTTCTTTTATTACCAAAATCCTGTGATTCTGATAAATCCGCTTTTCACCCTGCATTTTTTTAATCGCTCTGAAAGAAAGAATACTTTTGATCAGTAAGAATACGGTGATGGCTCCATAGACAAGCCATACGATACTGACCCAATTGAAACTTTCCTGTTCATGCTGAGCGAATGTGATTTGCTGTACTGTCTCTTCAAATAGGATCTGAGATTTCTGCTCATGTTCTGGAAGCTTTACGGTGATCGAAATAAAAGGAATCACGTAGGAGAGGATGAGTGAACAGAGTAAATAGAACCTGTTGAAACGATACATTTTCTCCCTTTCCAGAAACAGATAATAGACCGCGATGAAAATGGAAGAACACAGAATTATTTTCAGAATAATGATCAACATTTTATTCTTTTATTTGCTGGTCGATAATATCACGGAGTTCTTTCAGCTGCTTTTGACTGAATTGGGCATTCGAAGTAAAAAAAGAGGCAAACTGAGTCACCGAGCTGTTGAAAAAACGGTCAATCATAGAGGTCATTTCCTCGTTGAAATATTCCCTTTTTTCTACTTTTGGATAGTATTCACGGGAATTTCCATACTGTGTATAGCCTACCAGATCTTTATTCTGCATCCTTTTCAACAGAGTAGCAATGGTAGTCGCTGCGGGTTTCGGTTCCGGATAAGAATCCAGAATGTCCTTCATGAAAATGCGTTTCTTTTCCCAAAGGATTTCCATCAGATTTTTTTCTGAACCGGTTAATTTAATTTCTTTCATTCTACAATGTTGTAATTTGTTCTACAAATGTAGAATAAAAATTAATACCAGCAAATTTTTATGGCATTATTTTTCTATCTATCTTTTTACCACTAAATCAAATCATTATGAAATTCAACCCCATTTACGTACCGGCACTCAGTATTTTTGTTCTTTTGTCTTCGTGCAGTAAGAACAATGCCAATGCTCAGCAGACAGGAAAAGATGGCAGTGTAGAAACCGAAAAGCCCAATACAGACTATCAACCTGCTTTTAAAGGTCAGACAAGAATTAAAGCTGTTAAAACAGCCACTGCCTATAAGGTGGAAGTTCTGAATAAAGACCTTGGAAGACCCTGGGGGATGATTAATCTTCCGGACGGCAAATTTCTTATTACCGATAAAAAAGGTCATATGAACGTAGTTTCTCAAGATGGCCAACAGGTTTCTAAAATTGAAGGATTTCCAAAAGTAGACTCTAAAGGACAGGGAGGAATGCTTGATGTAGCGCTTGATCCGGATTTTAAAACCAATAATATCATTTATTTCAGTTTTTCAGAACCTTTTGGAAAAGGAAATCTGACTTCCGTTGCGAAGGGTAAACTTTCTGCAGATCTTAAAAATATTTCAGAAGTAAAAGTTATTTTCCGTGCAGAGCCTTCTTATGACGGTGACAAGCATTACGGAAGCAGGCTGGCGTTTGATAAAGATGGATATTTGTTTGTGAGTACCGGAGAAAGATCAGATAAAGAAACCCGGGTGTATGCTCAGAAAACGTATAATTATTTGGGTAAAATTTTAAAAATCACTAAAGACGGCAAGCCCGCTCCGGGAAATCCATTCATTGGAAAACAGGGATATAAACCTGAAATATATGCCTATGGGGTAAGAAATCCACAGGGAATGGCAATAGATCCAAACGGCTCACTCTGGGATGTTGAAATGGGACCAAGAGGTGGAGATGAAATAAATCTTATACAACCTGGAAAAAATTACGGCTGGGGAGATGTGACTTATGGAATTGAGTACATGGGATCAAAAGTAGGAAACGGAATTACCCAAAAAGAAGGTACGGAGCAACCGGTTTATTATTGGGATCCTGTGATCTCTCCAAGCGGAGTCACTTTTTATACCGGAAATATCGAAGAATGGAAAGGAAACCTTATCATCGGATGTTTGAGTGGAGAGCATATTAACAGAATTGTGATAAAAGATAATAAAGTAGTGGGCGAAGAACGTCTGCTTGCTGATCAGAAAGAACGCTTCAGGGATGTTCTGGATGGGATGGACGGTCATCTGTATGCAGTCACCGACAGCGGAAAACTTTATAAGATTTCTAAAAAATAATAAAAAGAGGCTGTGATTAGAATAAATTCATTTCTGTTACAGCCTCTTTTGTGTATTCTAAAACTTAAAATTAAGTCTTGCGAAAGCCTGTCTTCCTGCAAAACCCATCTGTACAGGATCGAAGATTCCTCCGGATTCTGTATTGCCGTCTACAGCGGCGGTCTGAAGAGTAGGGTAGCGGTTGAATAAGTTTTTGCTTCCGATCGTAAGATTAAAATTTTTCGAGAACTCATACCCGAAAGAAATGTCAGTGGTTACTTTTGCGCCATAAAGCTGATAATCATCTGCACCGTTGTAACCTATCAGTTTCACTTTGTCAAATCGTACCAGCTGAACATTGGCATTAAACTTACTGATCTTATAATTTAAATTCAGATTAATCTTTGTTTTAGGAGCAGAAGCCAGGATAAATGCTCTTTCTCTCGGGCTTAAATAAGTATCTTCTTTTCCTTGTAGTTTTTCTGAAGTATTGACCTTGGTGATCTCCATTTCATTGTAATTTCCGGCCAGAGTTGCAGAAAGTTTTCCAGAACCAATATTTTCAGTGTAATTTAAAATAATGTCAACACCCTTTGTTCTGGTGTCTATCGCATTCGTGAAAAACTGAGCCTGGTCAATACGATTATCAATTAAAATCTGCCCGATAGCATCATCATCCTGTGAGAAATTACCGGTTAGTACAATTCTGTCTTTTACTTTGATATAATATCCGTCAATTGTTGCGGTGAATTTTCCGGTATTAAAAGTGAATCCGGCACTACCGTTTAATGAGGTCTCCTGTTTTAATTGTGGAATTCCAACAGTTTTTGCAAGATCACTATCATTGGAGGCAAGCTGAATGGTCACCAGATTTCCTCCCTGGAAATTGGTAAACTGAAGGCTGTAATATTTTTGAGCCAGAGAAGGCGCTCGGAATCCTGTAGAAACCGATCCTCTGAACGCAAATTGAGGCGTAAAGGCATATCGTGTAGCGAATTTACCATTCAAAGTACTTCCGAAATCATTGTAGTTTTCAAACCTTCCCGCTGCACTGATCATCCATTTTTTGGTAATATCCAGTTCAGTGTCTAGATAAGCCGCAAAATTATTTCTGTTTTTATTAACCTCCTGTGAATAGCCGGGAAAGCCTTGCGAGCCGCCAGGACGTACATCTCCGGAAAGAGGATTGGTAACCAGTAGGTTTCCGGGCGTGTTGGAAGTAACAATGTTTCCATTGATATCATACATTGCATACGATGCTTCTTCCCCTTTAATGATTTCAAACTGTTCATACCTGAATTCAGATCCGAAAGCAACATTTAATCCTTCCAGTACCTTAAACTGTTGGGAAGCGTTAAAGCCTGTTGTATTCTGTAAAAGAGAGTGTCCGCCGGCATTAAAGCTTGTGGGTGATTTTATTCCTAACGTAGCATTGATCGTTTTGTCTATCTGATAAGTAAACCTGTTGCTCCCGAATGCATTATAAAAATCAACATCCCAGTTTGCAACTTTAAACTTGAGTCCATTGTCAAAAGTGAAATCTGTGATCGTTGTATTTTCTATAGGATTAAACCCATTGGGATAGACTTCAGGAATATTTCCGTCGGCATCGGCGGATCTTGTCCACGCATAAGCATTCGTTTTACGGTAGGAAAATCCTTGACGTGAATAAAAGTTCAGTCCATCAGATAAAGGCACTTCTACATTTCCAAAAAAGTACATATTCTGGGATTTTGCATCTCCAAACTTTTCCCTTGGAGACGAATAACCCTTTTCCGGATTGGCATTTCTAATGGTACGATCTTTATTGATAAATTCAACCGTAAAGTTACCGAAACCTCCTTTGTTGCCTATTTTAGTCCCCAGATTTCCGTTGAAGTTAAAGGTGGTTCCATCTATTTTGTGATCTGATACTACATCTTTGTCTCCGGGGCTTTTAAAAAGATTCATACCATAAAAAGCATTGCCTTCAAAACCATGGTTACGGTCATTAAGAATAACGTTAATGACCCCAGCGATCGCATCAGAGCCATATTGTGCAGAAGCTCCATCACGAAGGACTTCAATCCTTTTGATCGCTCCGATGGGAATGGTATTCATATCTGATCCCGTATTTCCTCTTCCTTTGGTTCCGAAAAGGTTGATCAGTGATGACTGATGGTATCTTTTTCCGTTCAACAAAAGAAGCGTCTGGTCTGGCCCGAGACCACGGAGGGTTGCCGGATCTACAGAGTCCGCCCCATCTGATCCTGACTGTTTATTAGAATTAAAAGAGGGGGCCGCAAACTGTAAAAGCTGATTGACCTCTATCTGCCCGGTGGACTGACTGACCTGTTTGATATCAATAACATCTACAGGGACAGGCGTATTGGTCACCGTTCTTTTTTTATTCCGGCTTCCGGTGATCGATACTTCCTCTATTTTTGATTCCTTGGAAATGGTATCATTGGTATTTTGTGAATAAAACATCGTTACAGTCCCTAAAAAAAGAACGCTGGTGTATATTATTTTCATATTTCATATTGGATTTCGTGATTGTTTCAAAAATATTGAATTTTATCTTCAAATCAATGTGAAATATCGCTATTGTGTATGAATTTTTTAAATAGAGGGTGTTTTTCGTTAATTTCAGTAAAATATTAAGTATATAATTATAATTTATGAATTTTTTTAACCTTAAAAACTTTTGATGATCCGGTTAAGGCCTTCCTCCAGAATTTCCCTTGAAGTGGAGAAGCAAATTCTGATATGGCCCTCAGCTCCTTTTCCAAACCATCGTTCAGAACCCGGAACAACAGCTACTTTCCCATGCTGAAGTACGTGCAGGGTAAATTCATCACTGGTCATATTGTTTTTGATCTTTGGAAATAACACAAAAGTGGCTTCAGGTAAGTTCGGGCTTAAAATCTCTGACCCGCTCAGAATATCATAAGCAAGGTTCCTGTTATTCTGTAAATGGCTTAGAAATTCTCTATACCATGGTTTAGCGCGCTCCAAGGCAACACTGCCGGCAATTTGTGAAAGCGTAGAAACCCCTTCTATCGTAGAATTGAAATTTGATTTTTCTACAAAGTCATCAAATATATCCTGATCATTACACAAAACAGCCCCAATCCGGAGTCCTGCGATTCCAAATGATTTTGAAAAACCATAAACCGTGAAGCTTTTTTTCCTTGCTTCCTCTGAAACAGATGAATAGGTATGGAAGTCTTTATGGTCATAGATGATGTCACTCCATATTTCATCACTCATCACCCAAAGGTCATGAGCAGAAGCAATTTCAGAGACTTTTTTCAGAACTTCTTTGGAGTATACTTTTCCAAGTGGATTATGAGGATTGCATATACTGATGAGTTTGGTTTTCGGATTGATCAGTTCTGTCATTTTTTCAAAATCAATATCTCCGGTTGTGTGATTTACGGGGCATAATTTGACAGTTCCTCCGGCAGCTTCTACAGATCTTTTAAACAGAAAATCTACGGGATCTAAAATAATGGCTTCGTCTCCGTGCTTTAAAACAAAGGATGCAATCAGGAACATTCCCTGCGCAGCGCTGTTCACAGCAAGAACGTTGTCAGGTGTAAAACAGCCATGTTTATCAGTATTAAAATGTTCTGCAACATTTTTTTTAAACTCAGGAAGCCCTGAAAAAGGCCCATAGCTTAAATAGCCGTCTTTGATGTATTCTATGATTCCCTGCTCTATTTCCGGGGCGGTTCTAAAATCCGGATCTGCAGCGGTCAGAGGAATAATTCCCTCTTCTATGGTTGCCCATCTGCCGTTATAGGCTTTTCTTTTTAAGGCTTCAAAATTGATATCGTTATTACTGAACATTGGCTTTATTTATAGGATATGGGTAAAATATTTTCGGTCTGTTGGTGAAGAGGTTTCAGAAACTCATTCAGCAGGGTTCTTCCGTTTCTGATGTGAATTTCTATTTCCGGTTTCCTTTCGGCTTCATATTTCCTGAAGGCATCGACCCTGTTTTCTTCTGTTATCAGACATTGAGTCAGAGTAAAAGAATCCTTTAGTGCTGAGGTTACGCCCTGGCTGGTGAAGGGGATGAGCGGATGGGCAGCATCACCTATGAAAACAATATTATCGTTGAAAAAAGGGTTAAGTTTCTCCAGTTCATAGACCCGCCACAAATGGACATTTTCATAATTTGATCCTTTTACGATAGAAGATACCATAGGATCCCAATCGTTAAAAATTTCAAACATATAGCTTTTCAGGTTTTCAACGGTAGATGCTTCACTGATTTTGTATTTTTCATGATCAAACTGAGCGTACCATAAGACGGTGTCTTCGGAAAGCTTCAGGATCCCGAAAGTAAGTCCGCCATCTTCGTGATGGTATTTCATGAAGTTGTCCTCTAAGCACGCAGCGATCTCCTTACATTTGATGATGTTCACAATTTCATATTCCTGCACCGTTCTCATGACCTCGTCCTGGAAGGTTTCTCTTCTGATGCGGCTTTTAGAACCATCAGAAACAATGGCAAGATCAGAATCTAAATACGTTCCGTCATGCTTTTTTAATTTCCCTTTCTGAAGGGTACAGGGGATCACCGTTTCTTCATATGTGATCTTTTCAGCAGGAATATTTCGGGCCAGAATATCAATAAGAGAGCTTCTGGAAATGACAAAGACATCATGGAGTTCTTTTTCTGCAAGTATCTTTCCCTGATGTGAATACCTGATGTATTTCTTTAAAAAATTACCCTGTTTATAAAGCAAGGACTGATCAACGATCTGTGACAGATATTCTATCCCTTCTTTCGGAAGCAGAAAGCCGTGACCTGTAAGATCATCTTTTTTCCTTCTTTCATAAATGTGGTAATCTAATTGATGTTTTTCTAAGTAACTCGCTATGCTTAAGCCGGAGATGCCGGCGCCCACGACAGCAATTTTGTTCATTTCGGAATGATGGATTTTTTCAGTTAGTGTTTACGTTTACGTCCTGTAAACTGTTTTTTTTTGATAAGTGCAAATGTAAATTAAAAACGATCATCATTTGAATAAAGTAAATGATTTTAATTTAGAATAATTTATACATAACATAAAAAATACATGAGTTCATATATTTTGATCAGAAGTTTCGCGTGTTTTTTTTTGCTGAAATGTAAATAAAAAACCGGGAGCTGAATCCCGGTTTTATTGTTAAGCTTCTTCAAGCTGTACTGTAAAGTGTCTTAGTAAATCTGGTTCCCAAGTGATTTTATATCCTTTGGAAATCTCTTCACGTCTTTCATATACGTTTTTGATTCCTGCAGCGATGTAGTCCATGTGGTTGTTGGTATACGTTCTTCTAGGAATCGCAAGACGTACCAATTCCAGCTTTGGATAACGGTTTTGTCTGGTTTCAGGGTCTCTGTCGGCTAATAGTGTACCGATCTCTACGGTTCTGATTCCTGCTTCCTTGTAAATCTCAAGTCCTAAAGTCTGCGCAGGATATTCTGCACGGGATACGTTGGGAAGAAAATTTAGGGAATCAATAAAAACAGCATGTCCTCCGATAGGCTTTTGAACAGGAATTCCGTATTCAATCAGTTTGTTTCCAAGATATTCCACCTGAGAAATTCTGCTTTCAAGGTAAGCGAATTCTGTTGCTTCATCCAGACCAACGGCCAAAGCAGCCATATCTCTTCCGGCCATTCCTCCATAGGTAATAAAACCTTCATAAATGATCGTAAAGTTGGATGCTTTTCTAAAGATTTCTTCACTGTTTAACGCAATGAATCCTCCAATATTAACAAGACCGTCTTTCTTGGAACTCATTGTCATTCCGTCTCCGTATGAGAAGATTTCCTTACAGATTTCTTTGATGCTTCTGTTTTCCTGGCCTTTTTCTCTTTTTTTAATGAAATAAGCATTTTCTGCGAATCGCGCTGAGTCAAAGAAAACAGGAATCCCATATCGGTTGGAAAGCTCTCTTACAGCTTTCATGTTCTCCAGAGAAACAGGCTGTCCTCCCGAAGAGTTACAAGTGATCGTAATCAAACAGAAAGGGATGTTTTCTTTAGGATGGCTTTTGTAAATCTCTTCCAGTTTTTCCAGATTGATGTTTCCTTTAAACGGATGTAGATCATTAATGTCAAAAGCTTCATCGATGGTACAGTCTACTGCATGTGCCTTTCTGAACTCGATGTGACCTTTAGTCGTGTCAAAATGAGAGTTTCCAGGAACAACATTGCCTTCTTTTACCAGAACTGAGAAAAGAACGTTTTCAGCAGCTCTTCCCTGGTGAGTTGGTAGTAAATATTTAAAACCGGTGATTTTTTCAACGGCATTCTGAAGCTGTTCAAAAGATCGTGACCCGGCATAGCTTTCATCTCCGGTCATCAATGCGCCCCATTGTCTGTCGGACATCGCTCCTGTCCCGGAATCGGTAAGAAGATCGATGAAAACCTGGGATGACTTTAGGTTAAAAAGATTATAATTGGCATCTTTAAGCCATTGCTCTCTTTCTTCTCTGGTAGACTGGCGGATTTCCTCCACCATTTTGATACGGAATGGTTCCGCGTACGGTAATTTCATGCGTTAAAATATTTTTTAGATTGTTTGTAAAGAAAATTTGTTTGAAAAAAATTTCAAATTCATCAATGTATATTTAAAAGGGAGCAGAAGAGATTACTCCGGAGCTTTAAATATATTGTCGTCAGAATGGAACCCGGCTACACCGCCGCTTACGGCAAACTTCATGGCAGAAGCCGCAGTCATTCCCACAACAGGTTTGATGTTTTTTTCTTCAGTAACAATTACCCATCCTGAAATTGCGTAAGAGTGGGGCAGATATACCGCAACGTAATTGTGCTTGTCAACGTCCGACATTTCTTTTTGGGTCAGAAAGCCGATTCTCCAGATTTCGGGATTTTCGTTCGTCTTTACCCAGACCGGATCGTTGAATTTCTTTTTGTCTCCTACAAATGAAGACATGACGTCTTTTGTAGGCGTATAGATGTGTTTCACCCCGGGAGTTTTCTCCAGCAGGCTATCCATGGTGTCAAAAAAGAACCGTCCGACTACGAATTTATTTCCAAGATAGCCCAGGATTGCAGTCATCAGTATGGTTGAAATG
The DNA here is from genome assembly GCF_003815695.1 of Chryseobacterium carnipullorum. Taxonomy (NCBI): domain Bacteria; kingdom Pseudomonadati; phylum Bacteroidota; class Flavobacteriia; order Flavobacteriales; family Weeksellaceae; genus Chryseobacterium; species Chryseobacterium carnipullorum. The sequence continues at coordinate 1,545,833 of NZ_CP033920.1, forward strand.
AAAACCAGACCCGGGACTTCCCTTGCGACAGATGGAATAAGGTTGTCAATAGCACTGACAATATACCATATCACAAAAATGGTCAGCCCGATCGGGCCAATAATAACCAGTCCCTGAAAGAAATTTTTCAGAAAAAAATTAGCAATATTTTCGAAAGTCGGTTTTTTCAACGTGGATTTTTTACTTTTTTTATTTTAACCGTGAATGGTTTCTTTGTTTCCGTAAGATTTGATGATACTGGCTTCGTATTCCAGCCATTCTTCCCAGCGTTGGTTTACCTTTTCGAGATCACCCAGCTGTCTTGCAAAACCAATGAAAGTCGTGTAATGATTGGCTTCTGAGATCATTAATTCTTTGTAAAAAGCTTTAAGCTCTTCATCTTTGATGTTTTCTGTAAGAACTTTAAATCTTTCACAGCTTCTTGCTTCAATCATGGCAGCGAAAAGTAATTTATCAACAATTAAATCTTCTCTTCGTCCCTGAACAACAAATTTAGCCAGTTCATTGACGTAATCATCTTTTCTCGCCTTTCCGAAAACATATCCTCTTTTCTTGATAATTTCGTGAACCTGGCTGAAATGGTCGAGCTCTTCCTGCGCAATGGCAATAAGTTCCGTTACAATTTCTGGGTATTCTGGGAGCATATTGATTAAACTGATGGCATTGGTTGTGGCTTTCTGCTCACACCACGCATGATCCGTTAAAATTTCTCCTATGTTTCCTTCTGCAATATTTGCCCACCTTGGATCGGTAGGAAGTTTCAACTTAAACATGTTTTGAATTTTTTGTAAAATTAAAATAAATTGCGATACTAAAGTTTTTTTATTTCAAATAGAGAGCTAAAGTGTTAAGAAGCAGTTTTTCTCCTTAAAAATTCCAGAACTTTCCACCCGAGATCGTCTACCTTTTTTAATCCTGCTGCAATAATGAAGGCAAGGATTATATTAATGATATAAATGAGGATCATCAGCATCCACCAGGGCATATTTTCTTTTAAAGCAACAACTATAAAATAGACGAGCGAGGAACTTATTCCCTGAGCGAAGTAAAAGAAAATGGCATTCTTTCCGATGTGGGTAACAAAATTTTCTTTTGTAATTTTTAATCTGTTATAAAGCACCAGTAAGGTAGTGAGGGAGAATAATGACCAGATAATATAAGGAATCTTTGGCGGGAATTTATTTTTATTGATTTTATAAAAGATCTCACTTCCATAATACCAGAACATCCAGATCAGGGCCGCCGCAATTGCTGCGTAAACGACAGGAATAGCTTTGGCCGGAATTTTTTTTCCGCGCATTCTGTTGGCAATTAAAAAGATGGCCAGGTAGAAAGCCACATAACCGACTTGACCTGTAGGATAGATTTCCGGGAAAATATTGAATACTAAGGTTAAAACAAGACAAAGTCCTATGAACCAGTTGACATGTCTAGGAAAAAATCTTAAAATTAATACTCCAAAAACAGCTAAAATAAAATAAACTTTGAGGTACCAGAAGCTGCCCATAACCACTGGGAAAGTGTCTGCATTCGTATATTGGTGAAGGTACCAGTTTCCAAGATTCTGCCATTGCGGGATATCGGAAACACCGGTTGTGGCATATTTTGATCCAAACGTTGAATAAAAGCTCTGAAGCCATTCCATAGAAAAGAATGTTAATCCAAATACTTTGAAAAAGTAATCTAAAAAGAAAAGGAAGGTGACAAAGATCATATAGGTGATCTGAAGTTTTAATAACCTGTACAATGTTTTTTCTACGTTCGATCCGGAAGTAATTCCACTGAGCGCGTAAAAAAGCGCAACATCAAATACCAGAGAAAATACTCTGATTTCTGCAGGAATATAAAACTGTCCCGACCAGAAAGCGGTATGGATGAATATAATGGAAAGTGTGGCCATTCCCTTGGCAAAATCAATGTAGAGGTCTCTGTTCATTGTTGTACGATATGGTTCAAAAGTAAATAAACTTTAGGATATTTATCGATAAAAATAAAAAGAGACAGGACATTGCTGCCTGCCTCCTTTGTTAAATATGCTAAAAATGAATGTTTATTGAAGTTGTTTAAATTCTTCTGCAGAAATTTCTCCCGTCTGAATTTTTCTAAGTTCATCCATGTATTGGCTCATATAAGCATCGATCTCCGGGTTTGCGGAGTTTTTGCCCATTTTATAAGTTCCGTTTAATACACCCTGATAATAATAGAAGAAATTATAGTCGAAATTCGCGGCATTAAGATCGTACTGTCCGAGAAGAAATCCTAAACGTACGGCGGATCTTCTTTGTGGAGGAGTTCCGTGATGGTTGGCGCTGTTCGTTTGATAATCTCCGATGCTTTGTGCAAATTCATAGGCAGCGGCAATTTCTGTAAAGTTGGTTTTGTTGTATCCGTTCGGTCTTCTTAAATAATATCCTGCAAAACCATCTGCTTCCAGTTCGTTGGGTCTTGCGGTGGATTCATTAACAGTAGGCAGTCCAAAAATGTATTGTAACTGATGACCATATTCATGAGCAAGGATCATGGCATTGACAATATCTCCGCCTTTGCTTTTTGCATCATAATAAATAGCGTAGCCATAGTAAATCTTTCCTGTGGAATAAGAAATGGCATTGTACGTAGAATTAAAGTTGGAAGGGTCATTCACAAATCGAAGGGTAGGATTGCTTCTTCCCCATAAACTTGCAATTTTAGTCATCTGAGAATTCATAAAGTTGGTGTCCGTAGAATTCTGAAGAGTAGTGTACAGTAAAGAAGATGAGCTCCAGTTCTGGTCTACATAAGAGCAGCTTTTTTGAAGATCTCCCGGCTGTTCGATCTTTGCGCTTGCAGATTGAGATTCAGGAAGAACAGATTCTTCCATTTTGTCGTCACGGCAGGCTGACAATGAGAAAGCAGCCATGGCTCCTGCTAATAAGCAGAATTTGAAGTTTCTTTTCATATAAAATATTTTTGGTGATAACGAAGGTATAAAATTATCTCTTAATTATGAGTGCTTTAATGTGAGAAATTATTCAAAACATAGTGAATTTATATTTTTGTGTTATTTTTGATGAAAAAAATAAACCTAATTGTAAATATTAATAGGAATTTATGCAGGTAATTTTCTTTTATGCCTTGATATAACTAAGAAAAAGGGATGAATAGACCATTGAGTATTGATTTTAAACTGTTGGTAATAAGAAATTATTTCTTTTCAAAATAGGTTTACGATTGAATATTTTACAACGGGGAATTCTTTAAATGACCCTAAATTGTTTTTCTAAAAAAATACAGATCTGATTGCAAGCTATTTAGAAAATTATTCATATATTTGCACCTCGAAATAACTAAAAATTTATAAACAATGTTTGCAATTGTAGAAATAGCAGGGCTTCAATATAAAGTTGAGCAAGACCAGAAGTTGTTTGTAAACCGTTTGAAAGGAGAAAAAGGAGACAAGGTTTCTTTTGATAAAATTCTTCTTACTGTAAACGGTTCAATCACTGTTGGCGCCCCAGCTGTAAGCGGTATCACTGTAGATGCAGAGATCCTAGACCATGTAAAAGCTGATAAAGTAATCGTTTTCAAAAAGAAAAGAAGAAAAGGTTACCAAGTAAAGAATGGTCACAGACAATCTTTAACTCAGATTCGAATCACTGGTATTACCGGTTTTGAAGCTGGAGCAAAGAAAGTGACTAAAAAAGAAACAGCAAAAACTGAAATTCTTTCTGACAACGCAACTGTTAACTTTGGTGAAGATCATGAACTGAACTATCACCTGAAGAAAAACAACTTGTCTCAGTCTAAAGAGAACAGAGAAACTTTAATTACTTTAGGTAAAGCAGTTAAAGTGGAATTAGAAAAAACTATTCTTACTCACGAAGAAGTAGATGCTGCTATCGTTAAGAATATTGATCAATTTAAAGCACTTAACAAATAATCCAGTAATAAAATGGCACACAAGAAAGGAGTCGGTAGTTCCAAGAACGGTAGAGAGTCTCACTCTAAGAGATTAGGTGTGAAGATTTTCGGTGGACAAGAAGCTATTGCCGGAAATATTATTATCAGACAAAGAGGTACACAACATCACCCGGGTGAAAACGTGGGAATGGGTAAAGACCACACTTTGTTTGCATTAGTAGACGGTAAAGTAGTTTTCAGAAAGAAAGCAAACAACAGATCTTTCGTATCTGTAGAAGCAAACGCATAATTTTTTAAGCGTTTTATAAAAATTGAAACCTCGGCATTTGCTGAGGTTTTTTTTATGTCTATATCTGTTAAAAGCAAAATGTTTTCGCCAATATTCCAATTTTGGTGAAATATTTATATATTTGTTAACCATCAAATAACAAATCATATGCGGATGCCGAAAAGCGTAGAGAGTAGGCGAACAAATCAAAGCTAATTATTATGAAAAATCTCAGAAAATTATCTAAGAACAAACTTAGAACTATTGCCGGTGGAGCTGTATTGTGTCCACCTCCTGCAACTACCTGCGGTGAATGGTGTTCATGGACATCACAGCAGAGGCTTAGATGTATTAATATGGTTATGGACCCGGATCCTTGCCCATGTTAATGTAAATAAAGTTATTGAAAGGCCTCAGCGTATGCTGAGGTTTTTTTATTTTCAAGGATAAATAATTCTACCATATTCCACTGTAATGAAACATTTATCTATTTGTTTAACAGATAAATAAACAGTAGCTACTGTATTTGATATCTGGTGGAATGACTGCCTTGAAGAAAATGCGTTTTCCTGCTTCATGTTAATGAGGGTTGGAAATGCTAAGTGTACAAACCTGAATAAAGTCATTATTCATGAACTTAGTAAGAATAGAAACGGGCTGCATCTTCGAAGATGCAGCCCGTTCTTATATTGTCTTCTTATTAAAATCCTACCTGGAATCCTGCTTTGATACCAAATGTAGAAATATCAGGTCTGTCGAGATAATTTCCTCTCCAGTTGAAGTCTACTCTAAAGATCCTAAGGTTTCCGATTCCTATATTTTCAATTCCGAATCCATATTCAAAATAAATCTGCTCACTGGGTGCGGAATATTTAAATCCGTCTACATTGATCGCTTTAGACGCGTCACTTAAAGTTCCGTAAGCACTTCTGATAAAGGCAATCTCTCTGAGCTTCAGTTTTTTAATCAAAGGAATGAAAGAAAGTATCTTTCCATTAAAGTGATGTTCAAGATGAAGTGTTGAATACGTATCAGCAACAAATTCATAATAATTAAGCTGTGCAAATGTATTTTGTGCCAGACTGTAAGATTGGTTTCCCGGGATTACATTCTGAAGTCCTAACGGAACATTGTCGAAAGTCTTTCCAGCCTCGAAGCTGATCATGGTCTTACCCCAGCTTCCGAGCAATACGGGCTTGTAGAACATAAACTGAAGTCTGTTGTAATTGAAATCACCATTGAATAATCCTTCAATTCCTCTCGTGTATTTCAATATAATAGTAGGTGCCAATGTTCCATGTTCATAACGGTCTACTCCGGTCTGGGAGAATTTGGCTCCCGGTCTTGCAATTAAGCTAAGCGTAACGTGAGAATCATTAAGGGTTTTTCGCAAATCACCATTTCGGTAGTACATCAGGCTGAACTTCTCGGGATTGGCAGATTTGATGCTCTGCAGGGTTCCGTCTACTCTTACCTGGAAGTTTTTCCATGGCTCAATAGAGGCAAAAATATTAGTTTTGTTGATAGAACTCAAAGAAGCGTTCTCTCCTCTGGCAAAAAGGGTGGATGATGCAAAAGTTCTTGCCATGATTCCGTCATCAGTCGTAAGCTGTACCCCAAGTTGTTCGATGTCTCGCTTGGTTCCGGCGCCAATCATAAATCTGTTGACCCTGTTGAACATATAGCGAGCTTCCGCTCCGTATTTAACCTGTTGGTCTTTGAATCCGTATGCGGTATAAAACTGAACTCTCCAGGGATCATTTTGTCCGAAATACGTTCTGGCTCCCAGTCTTATCCTGTCTCCTTCAACCTCATTTTTACCATAAATTGAAAAAATAGGACCGATATCAATACCTTTAAAGGCGTTGTAATATCCTGATGCGAGTGTTTCGTAGATTTTAACAATACGGTTGAATTTTGGGGTCTGCTGAAGCCTGTCAAGCATCTCGTAAACTCCCTGCTCCGATTTTGATAATGAGTCCGGTCTTGCTTTTGCCCAATAAGCATCGTCTTTATCAACAAATTTATCATCGTATTCTTCTTCTCTGCGGGTAAATACTTTGTCATCAAGAGGCTTGTTGAATTCATACTGTGAATAATCAACGGACCGTTTTGCAATAATACTTTTTGAAGTTCTTTTTTTCGCAAAAGGGGTAAGCTCTATTTCTGTAATGAATTTTTTAGGAAGGAATGTATTTTCGTCAGGATTATCATATTCCAGCTCTGTGGAAATACTATTGATAAAGTTAACGTTGATTTTCTGGGTTGATTTTAAAGTGGCTCCCAGCACAGCATAGCTATCTGTATCTATATAAAGGTATCCCTGAAAAGCTAAAACGTCTTTCCTTTTGGGCTGATATCTGATCTTATAAGCATTCTCTCCGTGGATAGAGATCGTATCGGTTAAGTTATAATCATAGGTGCTGAATCCATTGGTGCCCACGGGGCTAGGAAATCCGATGTCAAAATAATTTAACGTGTTGTCGTAAATATTAATATCTCTGTAGAGGTTTTTTGCCGTAATGGTGATGACCTGATTATCCTGAAATCCTGATGTTTTTTGGGCAACAAGTAATCTTTTTGTCTTTTTCCCCGGTTTATTTTCCCCGAAATTTTCATACATGGACTCATTCAGGAATATAGGAAGTCCTATTTTTCCGCTCGCTGTAGAATCAGCATAATCAAAAATAAAGTCAAGTTTGTTAAAGATCTTTTTACTCATAAAAGCACTGTCCAGATTGTTGGCGTCAAACTGGATTTTTTCATACTCTTTATAGGTATAGGTGTCGAACTTTTCTAAGCCGTTATTTCGTTTTCTTTTCCATACTTCCTGCATAATGGCATAAGCAGGATTTTCCTTCTTGTTTTTATACTTAGGTTTTTCGTTATGGATGACAATCTCAGCAATGGTATTTTCTTTTTCCTGTGAAAGTTTTACGAAAATGTTTTCTGCTGTTTCAGGAGTAATGTTAACGGTTTCAGCGGAATAGTTCTTTTTCGAAAATTTTAGTTTATAAATAATGCTGTCAGACTGGACGCTGAAGTTTCCCACGGAAGTCTTCAGAAAGGGGGTTGTGCTGTCATTGATAAAGATATCTACACCGGAAATTTCTTTGTTGGTTTTTGCATCGGTGATTCTACCGTTTGCTGTGTTTTGGGCATACGTGAGACAGGATATAAAAAGCAGAAAAAAAAGGTTGTAATATTTGGAGTTGTTATTTAACATCATTTGGTTCTTCAGGCAATTAGCACAAACAAAAAGCGTGCTGTTAATTTAAAAAAGATCATTTTTTTTAACGTTTTCTGTGAAAAATCACAAAACTACAAATGTAACGAAAATAACAGGAAAAGATTGTGATAATAACTGGCTTGATGAAGGGAAATTTTGCCATTATAATTCGGTATGTGATTCACGAATATGTTTTTTCACTATTCACATCTTTTCCACAATTTATCAGCATAGGAAAATTGGATTATCAACACCCTTTAAATATGTTTTCGTCAGGTTATTCACATGATTTTAACAGATTAATAATGTGTTTTCCATGATATCTTAATACCTTCTTAATAGTTTTTCCACAGGTTATTAACAATAGTAATTTATTTAATTTCAATTGATTATTCAATTTAATGAGCTTTTTCCACATTAAATAATAGTTATTTGTGGATATCTGAAATGATAGGTAAAAAGAAGAAGAAGTTGACGTCTTTCGCTATTTTGTGGAAAATTATGGGATGTGGAAAAGTAAGTTGATCGGAATTTAAGTAAAATAGATTAATTAGATAATGAATACTTGCTGATATTGATGGTTCAAATATCTCCTATTATCTGAGGTCCGGATACAAAAAAAAGACCTACATTTCTGTAAGTCTTTTTGGCTCCTCCTGCTGGGCTCGAACCAGCGACCCTCTGATTAACAGTCGGTTTTATTGTGTTTTATTATAATTTGCTTAATCTTTATTATGCTTTATTTTCTTTGATTATCAATTGTTTACAAATATTTTTCTTGTACAGTATTTTATAATATTTTACTTTTGGAGGGCAAATGTTCGTGAAATGTTCGTGAAAAAATTTTTGTAAAACACGATAAACAGGAACATCTGAAAAAAATGTTCGTGAAAAACGATAAAAATTGACACAAAATGGTAAGTTACACCTTTACACTTGCTCCAAAAGCGAATAAAACAGGGGAGAGAAGTATCATAATTTCATTTATAAAAGACCGCAAAAACACAAGTCTTTCAATCGGGAAAACTTGCAAGGAGAAGGACTGGAGTTTTGACGCTTGTCGTCTGAAAACTTCGCATCCCAATCACGCTAACCTCAACAAATTTATTGAGCGCAGAATTAAGATCATTGACGAGATTATCGACGATTTCGATAAAAATGGAATCTACTTCACGCTTCCTGATCTTATCAATAAACTAAAGACGAGCAGCGGACAAAGCATTTCCTTAACCTATACGAGTTTCCACGAAGATTTGATTAGAAATCTTTTGGCATCGGATAAAACCGGAACAGCGAAAGTGGAAAAAGATACTCTGAATGCGCTGCAACGGTTCTTTGGCAAAAAAGACATTAGCTTTAATGAATTGGATTATTCTAACTTGAAAAAATTTGAAGCCTATTGCATTTCTCGTGGGAATAGGGAGTCCAGTATCGCGATTAGAATGCGGACTTTGCGTTCGGTTTTTAATCAAGCCATTAGAAACCAAGTAATTACGGAAAAACAATATCCTTTTAGGCATTATAAAATTTCAAAACTGAAGGAAAGTGGGAAAAAGGAGTATCTGAATGAAGAAGAAATAGAAAAACTCAAGAAATATGAGCCAAAAGACGAAAAACTTTCTTTTGCAAAAGATATGTTTTTGTTCAGTTATTATGCAAGAGGAATCAACTTTTTGGATTTGATTAAGTTGGAAAAAAAATTCTTGAATATTGATCGTATTAATTATATCCGCAGTAAAACAGGCGTTCCGGTGAGTTTTAAAATCAATGATTACGCTCGGAATATCATGGAAAAATACAAATCCGAAGACAGTTCAAAGTTCATTTTCAACATAATGAATACCGAAAAGCCAACGCAGATTTACCTAAAAAACAGATCCAAAAAAGTGCTGACCTATTATGTGAATATGCAGTTAAAAGAAATAATGAAAGAACTGCAAATCAAGAAGAATATCTCTTATTACTGCGCCCGTCACTCGTTTGCCACAGTTTTGAAGTTCAATAATATTTCAATTGAGACTATTCGCGAAGCACTTGGGCAAAAAGATATAAAATCTACACTGTCTTATTTAAACAGTCTTCCGGATAATAAATTGGATAAGATTATTGACGAGGTTTTGAAGTAAGAGTATTTGTTTAATATTTTAGCAAAACCTTTTCCCTTAAATCATTTCCCAATTGAGGCTGTTGATTTTATCTTTTAGTTTTTTAAGAGTTTCAATTATTTCAGAAAAAGTTGGTCTGTTTTCGCCATAAACCATTTCTTCTCGCATTTTGGCATAATCTTTTTCCCATAATTCAATGATATTTTCTGGTGGAATAGGGTTTATTGTGGCTGGCCTGTGCAGGCTATAGTCGATACCGGAGATATTGGCAAACTCCATTCTGTGCTTTACAATGGTTTCATAGAGTTCCTTATTCTGTAGGGCACTTTCTGCATATTCTGTTTTTGAAAGAGCATATAGATCGTACAAATGGCGGCTGAGCCGATCTACCCTTATTTTTTCAGCGGTTTTCTGAAACTCTTCATGCAGAAGGAAAATTTTTTCTAAAAAAGTCCTTTCCGGATTAACGGATGGTATTTCTTCGCTTTTCTCCGAAAAACTCTGCTCTGGATATTCATCATCAACCATCGCGGAAATTTTTTTCATCGTAAATGGCTCAATCAATGAACGGCACCCGACTTCTATTTGAACTCTCGGCTTCAGATATTCCGTAACTTCAATTATATTTGGATAAAAAATATTGATAATACGAGGATCCTGATCGGAATCCTGGGTTTCGGCCAACGAGAAAGTGACATTTTCCAAGCCTTTCTCTTTAAATTTTTCCTGTAATTCTAAATAAAAAACCTCGCTGATATATTGGCCGGAAGCCTTCCTTAATTTGGTTTTCTTGTTTTTAGTCAAACTTCCTTCGAAGCCAAGAAACTCTCTTTCGATGGCCAAATCAATGTCTTCGGAAAACCTTTCTATGAGGTTCCACGCCTTGCTCAGCGAGGTGCCACCTTTGAAAACCAAATGCTCGGCTACATCCAATTCAAAAACCGCTTTCAAAGTTTGCGATACCCACCAGTCTTTTTCCACGGCAAACGGTGTTATTCCTCTTTTTTCGGCAACTTGTGTAAAAGCAAGGACCCTCGTTTATTGGGGAAGGGCTAAAAATTTATTTGTCATTATTTTTATTTATGGCGTTCCGCATTATTATCCTAATCCATTCTGGCGCAAGGCGAATGTCGTGTTCCAAGCGGTATGGATTTTCCTTTTTAAGTTTTTCTATAACTAAATCCTTTTCCTGTTGAGTGACATTGTCCTTCCCGATTTCTTTCAAAGCTTGGATTACAAGTCCGCTTATTTCACCAATCGCAGCGAGGTTTTTCGGGCTTGTTTTTTTGAATTTTATTTTTCTTTTGCCGAGATCAACTGTTCGTGCAGAACCGTCTGTAAGATACACCAAATTGAGGGGAATCTGGGTGGAGAGTCCTAGTGCATTGAGCGCCAGAATTCCCGTTGGAATAATGCGCGCCTTGTCTCTTTTGCGAATTACCTCTGCAATCTGTTCGGCAGAAGGCTGAATATTTCCCAAAACTGGATCCGTTTGTAAAACAGCGTAAATCCCCTCGCAACACGGGAAATACCGCCGCTATTGACCAATCTTTCCAATGCTTTTGCAACTGCTCTGGCATTGCCGAAAGCAAGAAAGCCTTCCATAAAAAACAGCGTACCCCTCTTCGCTTTTTTTATTTTTACAAGTATTTTATCATCAATGCTTTGCATATGCAATTTACGGTTATTTTGTCGCAAATTTAGAAAATATTTGCGACGAAAAAGAAGATTCGCTTCTCAAATAATTAGAGAAATCGGACGAATAAAGATTGAAAATAGTCTTTCTAGAACCTGGAATAAAAAATAAATTATTAAAACACTTAATTAAACACAACCTCGGTTTTATAAAAGAAAGTCTTTGTTGTTTCGAAACCTTCTGCCCTTTTCATAAGATAATAATCCAATTTTTCGATGCTTGCGCTGGCTACTTTAATAATCTTCATAAAGTCAGAAAGTTCCATTATATTGAGATAACAGTTATATTGTGAAATTAATTTAAAAATTGAAATGTTAAAATCTTCCCATTCCCCAAATGAGGGTAATTCTGAAACTAAAATAATACATTGTGGTACTAACCCTTTGTTAATCTCAATTTTCAGATTTGATTTAGAGTCAAATACCGATATTTCATTTGATACACTTCTCAAAGCTCCGGCAAGTTGATTAACCGCCTTTAATATTTGCTTTTTAATATTATCCTGTTGTTTGGAAATGGATTTATCAAAAGCCTTTTGAGAAGATAAAACCTTGGATTCAATATAAAATGTTCCCAATTCATAATGGGCAAAAATATCGGTGAATTCCTTTTTTCTGCCTGAAGAATTAAAATAAGGATTGAGAAAAATAGTATTGATTTTAAATATAGACTCTAAGGGTACGAACACTTTTTTTTCAAGCTGATCTCCCTCTTTTTCCTCTAAATAATGAGTGGTAATATTTTGATCAGTAATAAAAGCAGATTGTATCGCAACTGCATTGGAAACATTTATTTCTATTCTCTGAAAATCTTGATAGTTTTTGGCGTCAAAATCCAATTTCATTTGATCTAAAACTTTCTTCCAATTATCATTGTTATATTCAGTATCAATGTTTTGCCATTGAATTTCAACGGTATTCTCACTTAGGGTAGGATTGCTTGATAAAACGGGAACCCCCAATTCATCATAAAAGTCCAATAAAATTGAATTCCCTCTTTTCAATATTAATTTAAGTGCATCTATTTCAAGCAGGAAATTACTGGATTGAGTTACAATCAAGGGATTATCAATATGGTCATAAATGAATAATCCAATAACAGGGTATGTTTTTTCTGAAACAAAATACTGCCCTACTAACATTTCTAATTTACATCCTTGGTTGATGGCTCTAATAATATGATTAGGCAACTTAATAATAAACTTCTCTAAACCATTGTCATAAAACCAGATTCCCACTTCTTCATCATTAAGGCGGGAAGAAATAAAATCATCCAATGTTTCATATTTATTATTAAAATCCAAAATCTATTAATCCAGTTTTTTTAAGTATTTGAATTTTACAAAACTTGCAACTATATCGACTTCTGGAAATAAAGTAGCTTGGTTGAAACCAAAGCTTTCCAGTTGTTGTAATATTTGAGTTTTAGACTTTTTATCGATAATAATTCGTTGATCTGAATCACTTCCTCTTTCAATCCATTTTTTGTTAAATTTAGCCATTGGCTTATATAACCCGAAAACAGTAAATAATGATGGACTAATACCAAAAATTAAGAATGCCCCATGTTGCTTGGCAATCCTTGGGTTGTCAAGTTTAGGTTTAACGGCATAAACAGAAGAAACATCTTTCGGATCGAGATTTATCTTCACGAATGTTATGTAGTAATTTTCCAAAATATGTTTGATTGCATACTTCAATTGAGTCCTGAAGTTCTTTGCGGAAGTGACTTTGCAACTTTTCAACAAAAAAATATCTAAAAATGTTAACTTCTGAATTTGTTACAAGAGGAAACCTTACTTTAAATAAATTTAGATAAGAATTAAAGACATGCTGAAATGGGTGCCCGTCATTTTCTTCGTAGCCCTCAATTATCTTCTCTTCATTGTCATTTAAAAAATTTAAAACTTTTGGGTGAATTTCATCAAAATGCTCATGTAGTTCCACAGGGAGTTTTTATTTAAACCAATAAAGCAATGTAAGTCATCATTTTACTGACAGTAAGCAAGTTAGATAATTTTATAAACGCATAAGGCATCGTATAAACCATTAAACAATCCCCGATTTAGTCCCTGATTTTAGAAGTAGGGACTAGAAATTGATACTTCAAATTTCTTCGTAATAAGTATTTTCCCCCTTCCTTTATTACATATCTGGCTGCGTACGAGCAAAATAAAGTGCAATCGGTCTTTATTTAACGTGTTGCACCCTATTAAACATTGCTCATCAACAGTATCTTAATAATTCAAAGTAATCCCTGCACCCCAGCTCATATCGCTGTCGTAGTGGGTTGAGATTCCGATATTTTTTGTGACGATATATTTAAGACCTGCCATATATTCTTTGTCGGTATTGACCATGAATGCCCCGCGCAAACGCGCAGTCAACGGAATGTCTTCACGTTTCAGCTGGAACCTTACAATTCCGTCTGTAAATATTTCTGCCTGCAGGTCCACCAACATCGGGAGTTTATACATGATACCAGCGCTGAAAGTTTTTCTTTCATCTTTAGTAGATGCCTGTCCAAAAAGGTTTTTTTCAATATTATTCCTGTCAATCTTTCTATAATGATAGTTAAATCCGATAAATGGTTTCAGCCACTGCATACGGTCCACATACCTGCCGAGTTGGGTTTCCACCTCGTAGCCGTGATGGGGATTGTAACCTAAACGCCATTCTGTTCCCAATTCCCAGCGGGCATTTGAAATTCTCGCCATCCCGTCGTTACCATTGGTGGCGAAATCGTTTTCGGCCATCAGGTGCCACATGTTACTTTCGCGCTGAAGCTTTTTATAAGTTGAAGCTTTATCCCGCAGCAAAGGATTCTGATAATCGCCCACTGCGAAAACGCGGTTCATCCCCGCCATCATGTGATAGAGGATGTGACAGTGAAAGAACCAGTCCCCATCCTGGTTGGCTGCAAATTCTATGACATCGGTCTCCATCGGCATAATGTCCAACACATTTTTGAGCGGTGCCCGAACACCGTTTTTATTTAGCACCCGGAAATCAAAACCGTGCAGGTGCATCGGGTGACGCATCATCGAATTGTTGAAGAGTGTTATGCGAAGTATCTCTCCTTTTTTTACCAATATTTTGTCGGACTCCGCAAGGACTTTATCATCCATACTCCACACATAGCGGCTCATGTTTCCCGTAAGGGTAAACTTGAGCTCGCGCACGGGACTGTCTTTCGGAAGCGAAGTGTCATAAGGCGACTTCATCATTCCGTAATTCAATGTGGTAATCCCGGAAGCAGGCATCTGGTGCTTTGAGTGATCCATTTCCGCATCACTGTTGTCCATTGTATTCATCGGCATTGCTGCATTGTTTTCAGCATTAATCTCAGGGTACATCACCTGATTCATATCCATCGTCTGATAACTCATCTTCATGCCCATATCTTTCATGTCACCGTTCATCTTCATCATGTCATTCATCATCCTCATTCCTTCAAAATATTTGAGTTTGGGTAATGGTGCCTGGGCTTTTTTAATTCCTTCGCCAATGTAAACGGAAGCCGATTTTGTGCGGTCTTCGGGCGTAACAAGGAGCTCGTAGGAGGTGTTTCTTTCAGGAATTTCCACTACGATATCCACTGTTTCAGAAACTGCCAGAATAAGACGGTCCACTTCTACCGGTTCAATGTCCAATCCATCACTGGCCACTACTTTAATTTTTCCTCCTGCATAATTGAGCCAAAAATAGGAGGAAGCACCGCCGTTGGCAATTTGAAGCCGCACTTTGTCACCGGCTTTGTATCCTGCGAGCTGGCTTTCTATTTTACCGTTAATCAGAAAGGCGTCATAATACACGTCACTCACGTCCATGGCCAGCATCCGCTTCCACTCGTTGGTGAGTTTTGTTTTAAAGTGGCCTTCTTTAATGGCTTCGGCATAACTTTGAGTACTGCCTTTTTTAATAGCAAACCAGTCATTGGCGTTGTGAAGCATCCGCTGAACATTATTGGGGTTCAGGTTTGTCCACTCGCTCAGGATAAGGTGCTCTGTGGGCAAATCATCAATCCCCGGCCGGAAAGTAGGATCTTCGGGACGTTTTTTCAGAATCATCATCCCATACATTCCAATCTGCTCCTGCAGGCCAGTATGTGAGTGATACCAGTGGGTTCCGTTTTGGATGATCGGAAACGAATACGTGTAGGTTGAATGTGGTGGAATGGGTTTCTGGGTAAGCCAGGGAACCCCATCTTCTTTATTTGGAAGATGAAGACCGTGCCAGTGCAGCGAAGTTTCTTCGTCCATTAAATTATGGACAATCACTTCCGCCGTATCGCCCTCATAAAACTCCAGTTTTGGCATCGGAATCTGCCCGTTTACGGCAATGGCGCGTTTCTGTTTGCCCGCGAAATTTACCAGGGTGTCTTTCACATAAAGATGGTAGGTCACTTTGCGTCCGCCTTTTAGGTGCTTTTCGGGCATGGGCATGACCATTTTGTGTTCACCATGTATCTGCATGTTTCCGTGTGCAGAATGATCTTCCTTCTTTCCTTTTTTGAGGCACCAGATTCATACCGCACTTGGGACACTTTCCGGGTTTGTCCGATATCACCTCGGGATGCATCGGGCAGGTGTACATCTTTTGCGCTTCTTCATGCTGATGCGCATCTGAAGTTTGATGTTCCGGGGTTTTGCCGGTAGACTGATGCCGGCCGCTTTCCTTCTGAGGGACCAGATTCATTCCGCATTTCGGACACTGTCCGGGTTTGTCTGAAACGACCTCGGGGTGCATCGGACATGTGTAACTTTTTTGCGCAGCTTCATGCTGATTATGATCTGAAGTTTGATGTTGTGGGGTCTTAACGGCGGCTGGATCTTTCGGTGTTTGTTTAGCCTTTGGCAGGATCGTTTTTTTAACTTCCGTTACCGTCTTTGTTTTTGCAGCGGTAATTTCAGGTTTCTTAGCCGTAGTTTTTTTAACTGCTGTAACTTTTTTAGGAGCAGCTGCGGATTTGGCCGCCGTTTTTTTCTCAGTAACGGTTTTCTTCACCAGTGTCATGCCGCAAATGGGGCAGTTACCGGGTGCTGATTTCACGACCTGTGGATGCATCGGGCAGGTGTACACGGTTTTGGTGCTCTGTGAATAACTGTTTATGGACATTGCCATAAATAGGAAGAGCGAAAATATATATTTCATCCTGTGATTATTTAATTTTTAACAAACTTGCATTAAGTGCGACCACGATGGTACTGACACTCATCAGCACTGCGCCCATGGCGGGACTCAGGACAAATGTAGGATACAGAACACCCGCAGCAAGTGGAATAGCCACGACGTTGTAGCCCACTGCCCATACGAGATTCTGGATCATCTTGCTGTAGGTTTTCTTTCCAAAATCTATCATTTTCACCACGTCTCGAGGGTCACTGTTGACCAGAATAATATCTGCGGTTTCGGCAGCAACATCAGTTCCGCTGCCAACTGCAATGCCTACATCTGCTGCTGCCAAAGCCGGTGCATCATTTACGCCGTCACCTGTCATCGCAACGATTTCCCCTTTATCCTGAAATTCTTTTACTTTTTCCTGTTTGTGGTGCGGAAGTACATTTGCCAAATATCCGTCCATTCCTAACTGCTTTGACACCGCCGCCGCTACCTTTTCGTTATCACCTGTAAGCAGGAATGATTTAATGTTCATGCTTCGAAGTTGGTCAATAGCTTCTTTTGCGCCTTCGCGAATGGTATCTGCTAAAGAAACAATACCCACGGGCACGTCATCAATCAGAATAAAGTTCACTGTTTCTGCATCCTGGTTGATTTCTTCCGGAATGGCAGGTACCTGTTTATTGTTTTGAACAAAATAATTAGGACCAGCCGCGACAACCGATTTACCGTTTACGATTCCTGTCACTCCAATTCCCTGCATGTAGCGGAAACTGTCTGACTTCCATAGCTCCAGTTTTTTCTCGGAAAGGGTCTGCATGATTCCTTTTGCAATATGATGTTCGGAGTTCTGCTGCACTGCCGCTGCATACTGGAGTAAATCGTTTTCCGAATAGTGCTCAGTTAGAGGAATGATTTTCTGCACGGTGTGGGAACCTTTCGTAAGGGTGCCGGTTTTATCGAAAATAATGGTCGATAATTTTCTCGTGGTTTCAAAAGCCGTTCGGTTTCTGATGAGTAAACCATTTGTCGCTGAAAGTGTAGTGGAAATGGCCACCACCAGAGGGATTGCCACTCCTAAAGCATGAGGGCAGGCTGTTACCATTACCGTTACCATCCGTTCCAGAGCAAAAGCCAAATCTCCCATGGTGATGTACCAGTAAGCGAAAGTTCCTACTCCCACCACAATTGCTACTATAGTAAGCCATTTGGCTACTTTATCCGCCAGATTCTGAGTGTTCGACTTTGCTGCCTGAGCATCTTGAACCAAATTAATGACCTTATTGAGGTACGAATCCTTCCCAACCCCTGTTGCTTTTATCTTTAAAGCCCCGTCTCCATTGATAGACCCTGCGATAACCTTTCCACCGGACTCTTTTCTTACAGGAACACTTTCTCCCGTCAGCATGCTTTCATTTAAGTAAGAAGTGCCCTCGACAATCAGACCGTCAGCGGCGACTTTTTCGCCCGGTCTTATGATTACAGTATCTCCGTTTTTCAGCTGTCCCAGTTTTATTTTAACCGGACTTCCGTTCTGCTCGACGGTTACGTCATTTGGTAGTAAGGCAACTAGAGATTGCAACGCTTTTGAAGCAGCCATCTGCGAACGCATCTCGAGCCAGTGCCCAAGAAGCATGATCACAATTAAGGTGGCAAGTTCCCAGAAGAAATCCATGCCCGGCAGCCCGAATACGACTGCAACGGAATAGACATAAGCTACGGTAATCGCCAAAGCAACGAGCGTCATCATCCCAATAGCTCCGGCTTTCACTTCGCCCAAAAACCCTTTGAAAAAAGGCATTCCACCGTAGAAATAAATAATACTTCCCAAAACCAGAAGTACATATTTATCACCGTTAAAAGCAATTGTGAAACCAAGCCACTGCTGAATCATATGAGAAAGCAGAAGGACCGGAACGGTAAGTGCCAAAGAGATCCAGAATCTCTTCAGGAAATCCGGAGTATGATGACCTGCATGTTTGTCAAATCCCGCCGCTGAACTATCAGATTCTGAGTGATGATCATGATTCTGATGATGATGGCTGTGTTCGTCTTTTTCAGGTCGGGCGGTTCCTCCCAAGGGAATTAAGTTCATTCCGCAAAGTGGACATTTCCCCGGTTCGTCCTTCAATATCTGGGGATGCATGGGACAGGTGTATTTTTTCATAATTCAATTTTTTTGCGTTAAATTCTGCTATTTGAGATTACTTCCGGGTTTGAAGTTCCTTAATTTTCGCCCTCATGACGGCAATTTCTTCCTCCTGTGCTTTGATAATTTCCTCGCCCAACTTTCTCACTTCCGGATCGACCAGATTACTTTCTTCGACCATAAGAATAGCCCCTGCATGGTGTGGAATCATGGACTTTAGAAACTGGACATCTCCCACGGCTGTCTGCTGCCGAATCCCGGACCAAAACAGCACCATCATCAGCACTCCGAGGCCCATAAGAATTTTATTGAGTTTTTTGTTGGGATACATCTTCCCCATTAACAGCAGTTCGATGATTAACATAGGAGAAGCCATCAGGCCTGCCATGTATAACTGGTTTATGTTTGGAATTACGTTAGCCAGCTTGTCCACCATCGCATACATTAGTATAAACATTGAAATAAAGGAAATCAGAAGCATCCAAAATAACTTTTTGTATGCAGAGGCATGGCTTTTTTGCGCGTGCTGTACAGACTCCTTGCCCGATTCCATTTCATGTTTGGAATGATTGCCTGTTGCTGAATCAGTATCCTTAAGCATGTTGTGATCATGTTCTGAATTTTTCATAATAATAATTTCTTATATGTTAACAATTTGGATGAATATTTTTTGTTCATAAATTATCTAAAATGAATTTCACTCTTTCTTCGGGAGGCAAAACCGGAACAAAAACGATAGTGAAACCGAGATTGGTATAGCTTTCTATTATCAACTGATGAATTAGTTTTTGATCGTCTTCATTTTCGGTTCTCGCATAGTCTTTGGTAAAAGGCAATCGGTCTAAAATAAAGATTTTTTTGTAGGAAACCCCGTTGACGGCATTAAGTAACTTTTCATCATAATCCAAGTTTAAAAATTGATAATAAGCCATTGCGTCCGGGATAGCCCTGTCCAAAAAAACCATATCCTCCTTATTGAGCGATCCTTCTTGGGCAATCTGCATATCTAACACGCCCAATTGAAATTTCTTCTTATTGCTTCTAATTTCTTTAACGGAATTTCCTTCATTATGCATGGTATCAATGTAATGCCTTGCGTGTTCTATTGTCGTATGGTAACCTTGCTTCTGAAGCAAATCAATGGTCGTTGTTTTTCCGGTACTGGGTCCGCCGGTAATCACATACCAGTTGGTCTCTTCTGAATGCTTGATTTTACTGTCCCTTATATGATTCATATCTCCAAATTATAATTCTTCAATATCATAAAGTTGCGGTATTTGGGAATCCCAGCCGTAGGTTTCTTTTATGCCCAGCTGCAGCGCTTCTGCGCCTTCCTTCTCCCCATGTACGATGAAAATTCTTTCCGGAATATTTGTTATTCCATTCATCCAGCCAAGGAGTTCATTGTGGTCTGCATGTGAAGACAGTCCTTCAATTTCCGCTATTTCCATATTGAAAGGAACCCATTTTCCATACACTTTTAGTTCTTTCTCACCATCCAATAGTTTTCTTCCACGGGTTCCTTCGGCCTGATAGCCGACAAAAAGCAGGGTATTATCAGGGTTTTGTGCCTGGGTTTCAAGATAGTTGAGCATTCTGCCACCGGTGAGCATCCCGCTGCCGGCGATAACAATTTTTGGTTTGTTGTCGGACCGCAACTCCATGGTTTCCTGATAGCTGCTGACCACCGTGAAATGATCGCACATTTCATCACATTCGTCGGTTGTTAACCGGTGCCAATCTCTGGTACGGTAAAACAGATCGAGTATGCTGGCTCCCATCGGACTGTCCATGATTATCGGTACTTTGGGTATTTTATTTTCGTTAAGCAACCTCCATAAAATAAGCATCATCAGTTGAGCACGTTCAACCGAAAAACTTGGGATAAACAGGCTGCCTCCACGGTTAATGGTGTCGTTGACTAATTTTTCAATCTCCGGAACCGCTTCCACTTCATCCGGATGAAACCTTCCTCCGTAGGTCGACTCTATGAAAAGAACATCCGCCTTTTCTGGTTTCAGGGGTGGAAACAACAATAAATCATTTGTGCGTCCAATATCCCCGGAAAAAACAAAACGTTTTTCATGTATCTCCAGCTCTATGAAAGTAGAACCCAAGATATGCCCATTGTACTGAAATCGGGCACTGATGCCCTCAAACAACGGAATCCACTGTGATGGTGGAACCTCCTTAAAATGGGAAATGGTTTTTGCTACATCCTTCACACCATACAGCGGTTCTGCCGGACTGTGTTTGGAGTAACCTTCTTTATTAGCTCGCGCCGCTTCCTGTTCCTGGATTTTGGCACTGTCATTCAGAATGATTGTGGCAATATCCAAAGTGGGATTTGTTCCGTAAACTGGTCCGTTAAAACCATATTTTATTAATCGTGGAAGGTATCCTGTGTGGTCGAAATGGCCATGAGTCAATAAAACGGCATCAATGGCTGAAACGTCCACAGGCGGATATTCCCAGTTTTTAAGCCGTAATTCCTTTAACCCTTGAAAAAGGCCGCAGTCTATTAAGAGTTGATGATCTCCTGTATCGATTAAATATTTGGAACCCGTTACTGTTCCTGCAGCTCCCAAAAAATGAATGGTAATTTTAGTGTTTTTCATTGGTCAGATTGTTTAATGTAAAGAGCATAATTCTTTTGCATCTTTTATAATGTTTTTATGGCGAGGTTTTGAAATACCGATTTGGTTTAAGACCTCCGGGTTTTCATAAATTTCTTTGCACAGGACTAAGCCGAGGTCTAACAATTTTGTTTTTTCGTTTTTTGTCAGGGTCGTTAATGCGGTTAATGGGTGCAAACCGGATTTGTCTATTCTCTCTTTTAAACCGTTCCCAAAAGGATAGTCCCAGCTTGCCATTAGTAAACCTGCACATTTCCCATATTGTGTGGCATCAGAAGTGAATCTTGTATTGGTGTACACACCTCCTTTAGATATTTTTCCTTCGTTACTTTTTTGTTTTTTCCACTGTTTTTCTACATCCAGAAATCTGGAATTGACATACAGAGGAATTTTTACATTGCAAAATCTCCCTTGGTCGCTGTGAAATTTACATTCAATAAAACAGTGCTGGTCGTCTTTGTCAGCGATGACATCTATTTCATGCGACACGCAATTTCCCTGAACAATGACCCCAACCTGGGTGGAAAAACCTTCATGAGCCATCAGTTTGCCCACTAATTTTTCAAAGGGAAAACCGGAGGGACCCAATTCAAAGAGTGCGGTTTTGAGTTTGTATTTTGAAGCACTTACGCGGGAATATTTTTTTAACAAATCAAAAGCAATTTTATAGATCTTTGAGGTGGTCATGCCCTCGTAAATCGTGGACTGAACCTCACCAACAATTTGCTGAATGACGTTTTCCCCAGCAGACGCGCGCCTAAGTGAATTAGTGAGTTTTTCGACATCAAATACGACAATATCTCCGGACTTTTTTACGATGCTAATGGGAATCTTCATTTTCTGATAGTTTGTTGAAACTTACTTTAGGCAACTGTTATTTTATTATCGAGATATACATTCTGTACCCTTTGTAGCAAGTTCACACCGTCTTTAAACGGGTGCTGAAATGCCTTCCGTCCCATAATCAGTCCAGTGCCGCCCGCTCTTTTGTTGATGACCGCTGTTGTAATGGCCTCAAGCAGATCTGACTCACCTTTTGAATCGCCACCGGAGTTAATTAATCCGATTTTGCCCATGTAACAGTTCGCTACCTGCAGCCTGCAGAGGTCAATCGGGTGGGGAGTTGTTAGTGCCTCATACATCGTGTCATCGTATTTACCGAACTTAATGTTTTTGAATCCAAAATTATTTGTCGGCAATTTTTGTTTAATAATATCAGCTTGAATTGTTACTCCGATATGATTGGCTTGTCCTGTCAAATCCGCAGCGGAGTGATAATCCTGATCTGCTGTTTTAAATGCCTCATTTCGAAGATAGCACCATAATATAGTCGCCATACCGAGCTGATGGGCGTGCTCAAACGCCTCGGAAATTTCTTTGATCTGTCTGTCGCTTTCTTCGGAACCAAAATAGATGGTTGCTCCTATGGCAAGGGCCCCCATATCCCAAGCGTTTTTAACTTTTCCAAATAGCGTTTGGTCATATTTATTTGGAAAACTCAGTAATTCATTGTGATTAATCTTTACAATGAAAGGGATTCTGTGCGCATATTTTCGGGCATTCAAGGCTAACCCGCCGAAGGTAGAAGCCACACCGTTACAGCCGGCTTCGAGTGCAAGTTTTAAAATGTTTTCAGGGTCGAAATAGTCGGGGTTTTTATAAAATGAGTATACAGCACTATGCTCAATACCCTGATCAACAGGAAGAATGCTCAGATAACCCGTGCCGCCAAGATTACCCTGACCGTAAAGTTGAGCGAGACTCCGCAGAACCTGCGGGTTTCTGTTGCTATCGCCAAAGACCTTTTCCAGACTGTATTTGCCTGGAGTCAGCAGTTCATCTTTTGTAATTTTTTGGCAAACGTGATCCAAATAGAAGGCGGCCTTCTTGCCTAATAAGTCTGCAATGTTATCGTTCATTTTCATTTTTTTTAAACTTTAATTTAATCCCTAAATTTCTATTTGTTTTAGAAATAGGCATTTGCGGAAGTGCGCGTCTTACAAATATTTGCAGGGTACAAAACCATTTTCCTTAACATTTCGTTTTATTAATTTGATAATTTACTTTTTGCTTACTCCTAATAAAAACTCTGTTTAACTCCAAGGCTTTCGTTGGTCTTAAGTATCGACTTTTCAGCGTCTGGTTCAATTCCGGTTAGGGCACGGATAGCGTCAATGGTTTCGGGGATTACGATAGCCTGATTATCGACTAGGTAAGCATAGAACACTTCATCTCCAACCACTTTCAGCATGTCTTGCCACAAGGCTACTTCATACATATCTCCATAAGGGCGGCCTATTGCAAGCATTAATTCCTTAACTGTATTATTAGCGGCTAACTCATCGCTGTATTTAATCATTGCAATTCTGGTAGATTTATTGAACGCATCCAAAACTTCTTCCTTATCGGCCTTTCTGGTCAACTGTACATTCCAGTAATGTAGATGGCTTAACGTTTCCGGTACTTTAACTGCTGATGTGATAACGTCAAAAGAGGGGTCAACGGATTGCGCATCCGGCCCCTGATGACTTGGTATTTCTTTTTCGGGAACTAGGGTATTCATAATCCCGGTCAAATGACTTTCCCATGGGTCGGTTGCACGACGAAGTAGAGTACCTCTTGCTTTTAAGAGCAAGCCTGCATTCTTCAGGGCGGTTAATGTTCTCACAATGGATGTAGTGTTGCAGGAAACTACTCTCGTAGCATCAAGGTTAAGTGCAGTGGCATAGTTGTTTTCGGCACTAAAGGAATGACCGGTTGTTTCATGCTTTTCACCTCCCTGTAAAATAAACTTTTTACCAAGTTTTTTATAAAGCTCTATATTTTGAGCAGCGATTTTCTTGGGTGTGCAATCCACAATAATATCTGATGATGCAAGCAGGTCGTTCAATGTGCCTGATGAATTTATTCCGGCTTCGTTCATCTTAATTTGAAAAGTATCATCGGAAGCAAACACAGGATATTTTTTTAATACCGCCATTTGAATGCGCCAGTCAGTTACCACATCGCATACACCTGCCAGTTCCATATCTTCTTGCAAATGCACTGCATCGGCAACCCGTTTGCCAATGACACCATATCCGTTTACGGCTACTTTAATCTTTTCCATAATAAATTTATTTAGCTTAATTTATATAAATTGATATTACTAGAACGTTCTTTGATATCTATTTCCTTTAATATCCTGTTTACGGCATACCGCCAGTTTCAAACCAATAGCTTATTCCATTAGGGCCTTTGCCAACCGGGATTGTGTGGATTACTTTTTGACTTGCCACATCAATCACAGAAACGGTATTATCTAAAGTATTTGTTACAAAAACTGATTTACCATCGTTGCTTACTACTACACCGTGAGCCTTCTTACCAACTTTAATGGTACTTATCACTTTTGCGTTTGGTATGTCTATTACATAAACCTCGTTTGAAACCGGTCTTCCGAGTAACTCTCCCTGGTCAGCCACATACAGTAACTTACTATCAGGGGTAGCATACAACTGAATTGGACCTTGAGCAGTAGCAGGTAATGGTATTCTGTTTAGTTGACCATTTTTAAGGTCATACTGTATCACCTCTTTTGTGTCGTATAAAGAGATGAAAATAAATTTATCATCACGGGTAACTGCCACCTGTGGAGCTATTCCGCCAAGAGGAATATCAGTTACTTTGCCATCAGCTACAGTAATGACAGACATGCTTTTTCCGTCCATATTGGCTACATACAATTTGCCTTTAGCGTAGCGCAAACCATGTGGTGCATGTTTTGCACCTAAATCAAACTTCCGTACCACCTGATAGGTCGTTGCATCTACTTGTATGACCTCATTCGTTGCACCTGCGGTTACAAATGCATTCTTTGATTGATCGTCTAAAACTACATGGGCCACGTGTAGATCTTTACCTAACAGCACACGCTCTTTTATTGTACCGCTGTTTGGGTCAATAACTATTAAGTAATTTGTTTTACTGCTGTCCATACCTGCTGCCGCCACCCAAACAGATTTTCCATTGGGGGCCACCTGAACATTATGGGCCATAAACATAGTTCCGGCGCTATCACTTAAGTCAATGCTTGTAGTTTTTAAGCTATCCTGAAGATCAATAACTGAAACACTGCCTCCGGCTTCATTGGCTACATAAACTTTAGCCCTTGGCAATGAAGATGGTTTATCAGTATTACTACTATTGGTATTGCTATTATCGTTATTGCCGCAACTGCTGACCATAACAAATAGCATGGTCAATATGACAACCAATGTCGGGGTAAAAAATTTTTTCATTAATAGATTTTAATTTGGTCGTTAGGATGTAGATAAAAAAAGAGTGGCAATCATTTAAATCACCACCCGTTTTAAATTACGCTGCCATTTTCCGGCATTCTTCGGCGCATTTTCTGCAAGCTTCTGCACATTCACGGCAATGATCCATTCCATGTTGTGCATGTTTTTCACATTCTGCAGCACATGCTTCACAGATGTCGGCACAAATACGGCAAATGTCTTTTGCTTTGTCGCTGCCGAGGCTCATTAACTGTGCTGATGCATAGCAGATCGCTGCGCATTCCATGTCTAACTGAATGCATCTCGCCATCATTTTTACATCTTCTTCCTCAGTGCATGATGAAGCACAGTGATTACATATTGCAGCACATTTTAAACATGCTTCAATACAACTTTGGTACGTGTGATAACCTGTCATAATTGTTGGTTTTTATGTTAATAAATAGGTTGGTTTTTTCAATAAATATGCAGTTCCTGCGCTGATCCTGTCGCAATCATAAGTGCGTTTGATCAGGCAAGCTATTGCTGGCTACTTTGATTTTTTTTAAAAAATTTATTTGCTTCTTTCACTTAGTTTTCAGCGGAGCATTTCTACCGTTATCGTTCACATCGTACTAACATTATACTTGCCCGCGCAGTTCATACTTTTCAACAGCAACAGGAGCCACCAGACTTTTTTAAATTCTCATCTACGGAAGCGCCGGCAATACTATAACCTACTTTCGCCAAGGCTTGCGTTAACTGCGCGGTATTAATCGATTTCTCTGCTTCAATAACTGCGCGTGGTGGATGCAGACTCGCTTTTACATTCTGTACGCCATCAATTTCTTTCAACGCTTTTTCGACATTTTTAACGCAGCCTTCGCAGGACATTCCTGTTATTTCAATTTGTTGTTTCATTTTGTTTGATTTTATTCTTTTATATATTGTTACTTTCCGACTATCCGTTTTACAATACGTTCTGTGAGCCTTACTTGGTCAAACTCGTGTTGCAATAAAATAGTTTTTTGAAAGCGAGCTGGTTGTAATTACTACTGTAAAAGTACAAGTTTCTTAAACGGATGTTCTGCATAATTTTCGTTAGTTTCTATATAATTTCGCTTTGAAAAAAAGGCCAAGTAACATCAAAACTATACCTGAAGTTTATCGAGAGTTGCGCAAAAGTCCCTGTGATTGCCGTTTCTATTTCGCAACTATTTCCTATTTATAATTTCATACGCCTAAGTTCTAAGGTTAACTAATTTCATCATAGGGTCTTCGATTGGCTAGTTCAGCATTTTTATACTCAGTCATGCTCTCTCCGGTAATCTCTTTAAACTGTCTAGATAGGTGGTTGACGCTGCTGTAATCCAGGAGATGCCCTATTTCTGAAAAGGTGTACTGCCTGAGTTGAATAAGTTGTTTTACTTTCTCAATTTTTAATTTAATAAAATATTTTTCGAGCGTTGTATTTTCAAGGTGTGAGAACAACTTGCTCAGTGACTTATATTCGTGGTTGAACTCCGTGCTTAAAATTTGAGATAGGTTTACCGTGGAATCGAGAGGGGGCTCTTCTATTTTACAAAGCAAAAAATGTTTAATTTTTTCGACGAGCACTTCCTCTGGACTATGGATTATTTCAAATTTATTGGTATGGAGAACACTTTCAATTTTCGCCATGATTTCAGTATGATTACCAGCCATCTCGTCGATTACCAATACCCCGAGTTCAATTGATGAAACCTTAATTCCCAGTTGTTCAAGCTCTTGCCTAAGCACTTTGAGACATCGGCTGCAAACCATATTTTTAATATTTAATTTCATCACGTTGTTTTTAATTTTTGTTGATTCTACAGCACAGTCTTT
Organism: Chryseobacterium carnipullorum; assembly: GCF_003815695.1. Taxonomy (NCBI): domain Bacteria; kingdom Pseudomonadati; phylum Bacteroidota; class Flavobacteriia; order Flavobacteriales; family Weeksellaceae; genus Chryseobacterium; species Chryseobacterium carnipullorum. The sequence goes on from NZ_CP033920.1 coordinate 1,573,061, forward strand.
TCCGATCCTTTTTTATTCTAAACGACCATTTCTGATACTCTAAAGACCACAGGCGAGCGTCATTTCTTATGTTCTGCGTTACTTACTATATTCGTTGTCACGAAAAAAATCTAACAGTTCTTTTTTTTCATCCGCTGATAATCTGGCGTTTCCGTGCATCATGCGGTATGATTTTAAAGGCATTTCGTCTTTCTCAATCTGGCTGATGATGCTTTTTATTTTTGCTTTTTTACGTCTTTTTGAATAGTTATTGAACTCATCAAAATTGAGTTCTTCTTTGCCTTTTTTAATATGCCGGGCCATGAACCACGCGCCCGGCTGTAATACCGAATACCAGGGATAACGGGTATTATTTGAATGACAGTCATAGCAGGAAACTTTAAGGATTGCAGCCACGTTGGCGGGCACCTTTTCGGTTTTTTCAAAACTTTGACCTGGCGGAACGGTGGAGACATTACGCTCCACCGGTATGACCTGAATGACTAAAACAATAGCCACCACTAGCACCGCCAGCCAGCCTATCATATTCAATTTTCTCATATTACATTGTGCTCATATCGTGACCCGCCATGGGATCAACCCCTTTCTTGAAAATGTATTCACTGTTCAGTAGGTATGCTCCGGACACCACTACTTCGTCTCCCGCCTTAATTCCTGATGTGATTTCTATTCTGTCTTCATATTCGAGACCCGTTTCCACCATTCTGTTGACGAAGGTGTTCTTCGCGGTTTTCACCCACACCGTGGAAGATTTGCCATCCCTGATTACCGCATCCACAGGCATTGAAAGACCATCACGGGATTTATTTTCCACCAGAACATATACCGGCATGCCGGGTTTCAGCAGATTTCCTTTGTTGGGCACGGAAATGCGAACCAGATTTATCCTGCTGGAGGCGCTTATTTCAGGGTTTGTAAAATCAACCTTCCCATTAATCTTCAAATTATCCAGATCGGGAATATATACGGTGACCTTGCTGTCTTTCTGAAGGAGAGCCATTTGGGAAGAATACACCTGCGCCTCTGCCCAAAGCGATGAAAGATCTGCCAGATTCACGATGGTGCCACCTTCGGCAAGATAATCGCCTTCGGCAATGCTCAGATCGGTGATGTAACCGGCCGCATTGCTGAACACGGTAGTAGTAGGTGTGGCTTTTCCTGATCTTTCCAGCTGTTTGATCTGGCCTTCGGACATTCCCCATAAATAAAGCTTGTTGCGGGAACTTTGGAGCAACTGATCAAAATCAATGGAAGTATTACCGACGAACAGCTTGCGTCTTTCTAATGCCAGCAAATATTCCTGCTTTGCATTATTGAGTTCTTCACTGTAAATATCGACCAACGGCGCCCCCTTCGGAACAAAATCGCCAATGTTTTTATAATACAACCGTTCAACTCTACCCATTACTCTGGAACTTACTGCCTGCATTTGGTACTGATTAAAATTGAGTGTTCCGGTCAGGGTAAGTTTGTCGGCCATAGACCCATCAGATAGCGCGACTGTTTTGATATTCCCAAGTTTAACCTGCTCGTCATTCAAAACAATTTCGTTAGGATCCGCATTCTTTTTCTTCTCCACAGGCACCAAATCCATGTGACAAATGGGGCATTTTCCGGGTTTATCGGAGACTACCTGCGGGTGCATGGAACAGGTGTAGTAGATATCGTGGCCGGCATGCGGATCTTCCTCCTTTTTACAGGAGTAAAGAAAAACCAGCAAGGCAAGCATTAAAATATTAAATTTCATCTTATCAATTTTTATCTGTTAATTTTTATGAAACTTTCGCTGTCCATCAGGTACTGTGCATTTTCGGCAACTCCATCTTCAGGAAGCAAACCACTGACGATCTGAATTTTATCGCCTACCACCGCGCCGGTAACAACCTTGTGGGCAATAAAACCGCCTTCAACTTTTTTGAACGCAATTTTATCAATCCCCAAAGAAACCACCGCTGATTTCGGCAGCCAATCTGCCATTCTGTTGTGGCTCATAATCTCCGCTTTAACCTGACTTCCGACAGGAATTTTTGCGGTGGAATTATCAAAATAGACGCGCGCCGTTACGGTTTTGCTGCCCTGCCTGAAAAAGGGTTCAATAAAACCGATGATTCCTTTGAAGCGATTTTCAGGATTGGCTTCAGGGATGATCATGACTGACTGTCCTTTGCTGACCAGTGCAATGTCTTCAGAGAAAATATTGATCAGGGCCCAGGTTCTGTTGGGATTGTAGACACTGAAAATATTCTGTCCTTTCTGGAGATACATTCCCTCTTTTAGGGGTAGTTCAGCGGTGACCGCGTTATTTGAAGCCATTGCGGGTGCAGATTGTGGTGATGACCCCATGCTTCCGGCCGATCCTGCCTGCTGAATGTGTCCGCTGTAATTGCTGAAAACCGGAACTGTGAGATCAGGTTTCCCTCGCTGGATGACTTTCTGTATCTGTGAAGCCGGCATTCCCAAAAGAAGGAGTTTCTGGCGTGAAGCATCGATCATTGTTTTGTTTGAGCGGTCATTTTTAATAACGAAGAGCAGGTTTTGCTGTGCGGTTAAAAGTTCCGGGCTGTATATATCTAAAATACGCTGCCCTTTCGACACTTTCTGGTATTTATACCGCACATAGAGTTTCTCGATACGGCCCGCAACGCGTGAGGAAATACTGCCAATCTGTCGAGTATCGTATTCTACCGTCCCTAAAGCATCAACGGTGGTGGGAATATTTTCCTTTTTTAATTTTATTACGGGCTGTTCCGACACTACAAATTCATTGGTTGGTTTCAGCAGATCGTCGAGTTTAATCCCCTCTTCCTTTTTTTCAGGGGCATCTTTCAGGACCAAATCCATCCCACATTTGGGGCATTTTCCGGGTTTGTCTGAGATCACTTCAGGATGCATCGGACAGGTATAGGTGTGCATTGCCGCCTCTGCCGTGTGCTTATCTTCCCAGAACTTAACTTTGTCACACGCCGTCAAACCAAATAAAAGCATAGTGAATATTATAATTTTTCTCATCTTCTTTCAATTAAGCGGTCAATTTCAGTTTGCGTCTGCAGTGCTTTGGTCAGGATCTCGAAATATTCCAATTGGGCCATATTCAGCTGTTCCCAGGCATCGTACAACATGAAGAGTTCTTCCGTATTCTGCTCGTAGCCTAACTGCATGGATTTGTAGTTCTTTTTTAAGGCCGGAATAATGGTGTCTTCATAGAGTTTGAGCTGATTTTTATTCAGGTCCAGTTCATTGCGCATTCCGTAGGCCATTCCACTGTATTCGTTCACCATCATTTCTTTCTGTGCCTGCAAGGCCTCTTCTTTCAGTTTGAGACTTTCAATATTGGCTTTATTCATGCCTGAAGCCCAGGAAACAAACGGCAGCTTTGCCATCAGCATGAGTGAAAACTGCATGGGCTGGCCGCCAAAACCAAACATGTTTTCGAACTTTACGCCAAATTCCGGCTTTAGATTCTGCTTTTCCAAATCCTGTTTGAGTTTGGCAATATTGATTTCCCGGTCGATGCCGCGGAGATCACTTCTGTTCTGATAAAATAGATCCTGACCAAAAGTCATGAGAGAATAATCATTCAGGTTGTATTCCGGTTCAATCTCCAGTGGCGCGAGCGGGTCTCTTCCCATGAGGGCATTCAACCGGATCCGGTTGACGCGGAGGTCATTCTCGTACATGAGCTGCATGTTTGTGGTGCTTCCGAGGGCGGCTTTGGCTTTGTAATATGCAGATATTTTGGAAAGCCCGTTTTTGTACCGGATTTCGGCGTTTCTAATCATAAAGTCCAGCATCTTTTCGTTTTCCTTTACGACCTTCAGCTTTTTATCCAAGACGATTGAACTGTAATACAGTTTTTTCGCATCCTGAAAGTTTTCATTGAGGGCGGCAAAAAGTTTTTCCTTTTCCACAGAGGACATTGCCTTCATCAGATTTTCGTTGGCGTTGAGTTTCTTTCTGTTAGGAAACATCTGTTCCACCGAAACTGCTACTGAGCCCATGCCGAGCATATCGCCGTCGCGCTGCCAGAGTTTTGCATTATAGGGCGTCATGAAGAAACCTGCTCCTACGGTTGGAGGCATCCAGCTTCTTGCTCCTTTTGCGGCAGCATCCATTGACCGGATTTCGGCATTGTACATTTTTACCACCGGATGGTTGGCTGCGATACTGTCCATTACAGCGGGCAGGGACATTTGCTGAGCATCAATGGTAGTGTAAAGGAAGGCCAGTACTGCTGTTATTATTAATTTTTTCATTTTGTAATCATTTAAGGATTAATGGGCAGCGTCGAGGACGTCAATTTTCCCTAGTTTGTTCAGTTCCCATTCCTTCTGCATGTAAAAGATAATTGGTGTTACCAAAAGGATGTGAATGGCCGAAGTGAAAACACCACCAACCATCGGTAATACGATTGGTTTCATCATATCACTTCCCACGCCGTGGCTCCACAGGATGGGTACAAGCCCGAATAGGGTCACGCAAACCGTCATAATCTTTGGTCTTAATCTTTTGGCTGCACCATGAATGACATATTCACGAAGTTCTTCATTGGTGATGGTCTCCCTTGAGTTGCCATTTTTTGCAATAAGCTGAACCATGGCGTCGTTCAGGTAAATGACCATCACGATTCCGGTTTCTACCGCAAGTCCGAACAGTGCAATAAATCCTACTGCTACTGCTACGGAAAGGTTCACCCCCCAAAGCGAAATCATGAATACGCCGCCGATTAAGGCAAAAGGAATACTGATGAGATTAAAAAAAGCTTCACGGTAAGAATTGAATGCAAAGTACATGGAAAGAAAGATCACGATTAATACGAGGGGCATAATCATTTTTAAAGTCTGCTCTCCGCGAATCAGGTTTTCGTACTGACCGCTCCATTCCACGAAATAACCTTTTGGCATTTTGTTCACCATGTTATTGAGTTTTGCCTGGGCTTCTTTTACGGTACTGCCTAAATCCCGGTCGCGTACGTTGAATAGAACAGTTCCACGCAACATTGCATTTTCAGAATTGATCATTGGTGGTCCTTCTGTAAGACGAATGTCAGCCACTGCACTTAGCGGAATGGAACCAAATTCCATCGTCTGCATGGGCAATCGTCTCAGAGATTCCAAATTATTTCTGAAATCCTGGCCGTATCTGGCATTTACCGAAAAGCGCTGTCGGCCTTCCACGGTGGTGGTGAGTTTCATTCCGCCGAGCGCACTTTCCACGACGGCATTTACATCATCCACACTTAGGCCGTATCTTCCTATTTCTTCGCTTTTCACTTCAATATCCACATATTTTCCGCCGGTAATGGGTTCTACGTACATGTCTTTTATTCCTTCAATACCGGTGAGTTCCTTTTTTATTTTTTCGGAAAGGACCGCGATACTGTCCAGGTTCTGTCCGTACACTTTTACGCCCACATCCGTTCTAATCCCTGTTGAAAGCATATTGATCCGGTTGGAAATCGGCATGGTCCAGCCATTGGTTACGCCTGGAATCTGCAGTTTGGCATTCAGCTCATTGATGAGATCATCTTTTGTTTTGCCCTCGCGCCATTCGCTTTGCGGTTTCAACAAAATAATGGTTTCAATCATGGAGATGGGTGAATTATCTGTCGCCGTGTTGGCTCTTCCGGCTTTTCCGAGGACATGATCCACTTCCGGAATTCCCTTAATGATTTTATCCTGTACCTGCAGTAATCTTTTGGCTTCAGAGTTTGAAATATCGGGAAGGGTAACCGGCATAAAGAGCAGGGATCCTTCATCCAAAGGCGGCATAAACTCACGTCCAAGGTTCATTATCATTGGAATACTGATGAGCAGTGCCAAAATATTAATTCCCAGCGTGGTTTTTTTCCATTTCATGCACCATCTTATCAGCGGTTCGTAAATCCGTTCCAAGCCTCTGTTTATTGGGTTTTTATTATCGTCCTTAAATTTTCCCTTCATGAAAAAGGAGATGAGCACCGGGGCAAGGGTAAGCACCAGGATTGCATCAACAATCAGGATGAATGTTTTAGTGTACGCCAGCGGATGAAAAAGTTTACCTTCCTGACCGGTCAACATAAATACCGGGAGAAAAGAAACCACGATGATTACCGTAGAAAAAAATACGCCTCTGGATACCTGTAAGGATGATTTTTCGATAATCTTCAACCGAATGTCTTCGGGAATTTTAACGTAACTGTCTTTCTCTTTGTCTTTTTTTCTGAATATATTTTTAAACCAGTTGGTCTTCATTGTTATGGGTTTTTATTTTGTTGATGGTTCTGCCAATCGGAGAGATTTTTATAGGCATTTTCAGACATGATAATTCCGTTATCTACAATCACCCCAATTGCCAGCGCAATTCCTGTAAGGGACATGATATTGGAGGAAAGTCCAAACGCATTGAGCAGAATAAAACTGATGGCAATGGTGACCGGAATCTGAATGATGATGCTCAATGCACTTCGCCAGTGGAATAGGAACAGAATAACAATGATTGCCACCACGATAATTTCTTCAATCAGCTTGGTTTTAATATTGTCTATTGCCCCTTCAATCAGCGTACTGCGGTCGTACGATGTCTTGAAGGTGACGCCTTCAGGGAGTCCTTTTTCAACGTCCTTCATTTTCTCTTTCACATCGTTGATGACCTTATCCGCATTTTCGCCATACCGTGCCACTACGATACCGCCCACGACTTCGCCTTCACCGTCTGCATCAAAAATACCCAGACGCAAATCGCCACCCATCTGTACAGAACCAATGTCTTTCACCCGCACAGGAATTCCGTTGTAATTTCCCAAAGCAATTTCCTCGATATCGGTTACGTTCTTGATATAACCCAGGCCGCGAATGATATAGGCCATATCGGCCATCTCAAATTTACGTCCGCCCACATCATTATTGTTGGCTTTCACTTTGTTCATCACATCCATGAGGGATACGTTATAGTACTGGAGTTTTACAGGATCTACAATGAGTTGGTACTGTTTTTCGAAGCCGCCAAAGGAGGCTACTTCCGCCACACCGGGAACCGTCTGAAGCGCAAACTTTACATACCAGTCCTGAAGGGCACGCTGGTCTCCCAAATCCATTTTGGGTGCATCGAAATGATACCAGAAGACGTGACCTACACCGGTGCCATCCGGTCCGAGAGTAGGGGTAACATCCTGCGGGAGTAAGCGCTGCGCATAATTAAGCCGTTCCATTACCCTGGTTCTGGCCCAATATATGTCCACATTATCTTCGAAAATGACATACACGAAACTCATCCCAAACATGGAAGAGGCGCGGATGTTCTTAATTTTCGGAATTCCCTGAAGGTTGCTGACCAGCGGGAAAGTCACCTGATCTTCAATAATCTGGGGACTTCTGCCCATCCACTCCGTAAAAACGATGACCTGGTTCTCACTCAGATCCGGAATTGCATCGATGGGATTGTCCCTTACCGCAAAAATACCCCAGATAAAAAGGCCGATTGCTATCAGCAAAACGAAATACCTGTTGCGGAGGGACAGTTTGATTAAATTTTGAATCATGATTCTGTACGGTTTTACTTAATTTCTTCCTGAACCTCGCCACATGAAAGCATTTCTTTGCCTAAATAAGGATTCTTCACCTCACGTGAATCGCTAAGCCAGAAGGCCCCTTTGTTATCATTATACATCGGGCAGAATACTTTGTACACCGGTTTTGGAGTTCCGAAATCTTTCAGCAGGTCGTAAAAATCTGCGCTCATTAAATCCAGATGTTCGCGCTGATGATCAATCTTTCCGGCGTTATCTGCAATGTGCTCGGCGTTTTCACTGATGCTTGATTCGAGATCAGCAAATTCTTTTTTCTGTTCAGCAGAAAAACCGTTTTTGTCTATTTTGGGAAAAGAAGCGAGGATCCCTTTGGCCGCACTCACCGCTTCTTTATCATCATCACCGGACAACGCGAATGTAAGGTGGGTGTAATGAGAATAGAGCTCCGTAAGGTCAGCGGTAGTTTTTTTGGCGGTGGTCACGGTTACCTTAGCATCCATTGCCATATTGTCCATCGCTGAACTGTCCGACATTGTACTCATATCATGCTGCATGGTTGTACCAGTGGTGTTTTTCTGTTCTTTGTTTTCCTTACAAGAAGTGAATGCAAAAGTGCCGATTGCCAAAAGGCTGAATAGTATTGTTTTCATTATTTTATCAGGTTAAAGGTTATTGATTATTTTTTAAAAAAGGCTTCGTAGTTTGCTTTATTTTCGAAGTACACGACATTATCATTTTTATCAGAGATCGCAATAATTGCGGTTGCTTTATCGATGAGTTGATGAGATATGGGATCGTATGCCATGCGGGCATTTTCTTCCTGCGGGATTCTGAGTTTGCAGTTTTCACAGCAACCATAATAGGTTTTGCCGTCATGTTTTACTTCGAGCTGTTTTTTGCCCATATAGGCATTGTTTACCATACATACCTCATCGTTGGGAACAATGTCACCGGTGGTGAACTTTGCGACCGCAATTTGTGTACTTTCAGCTTTTGAATTGTTGCAGGAAACGAGGAACACCGCTATAAAAGCGAGTATTCCCAAAAGAATATTCTTCATTAAATTTTATATTATAGGTTAATAGTGAGCCTCCTTGTTTGAGAAAGTGCTTTTGAACATCCGGTTCCTCAAATTATCCTTTACTAAAAAAGGAAAGTCTATTTTGAAAGAGCTTAAAGGAGCGTTTGAAGTTCAAATGTATTTACAGCGCCGCTAAAAAAGAACGGGCTAAAGTGTCATAAACACTTCACGACCAGACACAATTCGGGCTGTAAAAGAAGATCTTAACCTATTTTGGGCGGTTCCCAAATGGTATGGAATCCACCGGAGTAATGAGGATTCTGATAAAAGAAATTAGCATTTTTGTCTTCGTAACCGGACGCTTCGTTTTTAGAATCCTCTAAAAATTTGCTGTCCGCTAGAACGGTGTACTGAGCAGAGCTGCAAAGGTTTCCGCTGCAATTTCCTGAGCATCCATCGGTTTGACAATTGTGTGATTTTGGGTGACAGCATTCTTCTTTGCAATCGTCGCTGTCGCAAGACGGCTGTATCTGTGCGAATGACTGTTTTATGAAAGTTTGGGAACTGGTCGCGGTTTTAATAACCTGCTTCTCCTTTTTACTGCAAGCCTGAGAAATCCCTGGCGCCAGAAATAACGCCAGTGTAAGGGAAAGGAATAGTATTTTAAAATTTCCGACCATTGTAAGTAAACAGCACAAAGATAGGGAATTATTTTAGAAGCTAAACTACTTCCTTAAAAAAGTTAGGGTTTACAACATATTAAACTTTGCCATAGCATTTATTTTTGTTTGATCTGCAATATCAATATAGGGCTTCATCGCAGCATAATCACTGTGACCTGTCCACTTCATCACGACCTGCGGTGGAATTCCTAAAGCCAAAGCGTTGCAGATAAAAGTTCGTCTCCCGGCGTGAGAACTCATTAGTGCGTATTTTGGGGAAACTTCATCGAATTTCTGATTACCTTTATAGTAGGTTTCGCGAATAGGTTCATCAATTTCCGCCATTTCCATATCGCGTTCAGAAAGTAATTTTTTATTCATTATACCCCAAAGCTCAAATTTACGAAATTTATTTTTCCTAAATTATTCACAATGTTACTCTTAGCAAACTGTAATAAATACGTCAATAAATGTCCAGTTTTTTATTAAAAACTGGACAAATAATTTTTAGTCTACCTACTCTCATACCCCTCCTTAAACTTCAAAAACTTTTCTGCGTCCTTTGGATTTTTCTGCATCCATTTGTTCATCAGCGTGGTATTGTGTTCCAGCTGTTTTACCTGCTCGGTTTCATAAATCGCCTTGTTTTCATTCTTGATCTCCTTGAGGATTTCCTCTCGAACCTCGGTCTTGGTGCGGATGCTTTCGCGGTACCAGATTTTTCCTAGATAAACAGTTGCTGATAAAATAAAAAATGCAACCAGCAATATAGCCAGGATTCCGAAAAACCAATATTTAACTGTATCTGATTTCTGATGAAATTTTTCCAGATGCTTTATAACGTCCGGAGATAATTCTGCGATAATATTGTTGGGGATGGATTTAAGCAATTCCTGCCGCTTTAGATTTTCTTCATGTGCCAGTGCTTGGATCTTTTTCACATCCTCCTTGATGTCGCAGTACATGTGGAAAATCGCCTTCCCCGAAATTTCTACCGCCTTATTACTTTCTATGACGCGGTGCAAAAGTTCGATACCTGCATCTTGTGAAGAATAATTTTCTGTATTCATGTCTTGGTTGTTAAATTCGTTGTTCATTTTATTTTTTTATTATGTTGTTTTAACTTATCTCCTTCTTTTTCTCTTCCTCAGCAATTCATCGTCAGCCGCCGGTGCGTAGCTCGGTTTGAGCAGTTCCTTCATGGCACTCTCAATCTCCCTGAGGGCTGATTTTTCCGGATGTTTTATTTCGTTCGTTTGTGGATTACTCTGACTGAAAATTGCCGACTGGTGGCTTTCCGCATTCCGGTTTAGAATTTCTTTGATATCTTTGATTTTCAGTTTGTTTGTAATCTCGGAAAGTTTGTAACCTGGATGGTACTGCCTCTGGGTTTCGTCGTTAATATCGCTCAGTTTCACAATCCGCATCCCCGACACGCCGTCCTTCACATTCTGCGAGAGCGTCACTTTATAACCACATCGCCGCATATAATCGACCAAGTCATCAAAATTTCTTGAGACCTTCAGACAGTTTTGCAGGACTTTCAGCATCTGTTGCTTTTTTTCCTTTCCGATTTCCACATCTGTTTTGAGGTTCATCTCCTTGCATACATTTCGAACCGATTCACCAAAGCGTTTCCCGATATTGGCAGATTTTACCGTGCATTTACCATAAACATCTATGCGGTTCACGATGAAGTGGATATGTTTCTGCTTCGTGGAATTGTGGACATCCAGGACGACCTGGTTATTTTCTGTAAGTCCCACGTCTTTCAATGATTTTATAGCCAGTTCCTTCAACTCTTCATTTGTCAGCCTGTCGCCGATTTCCTTTGCCGGAGAAATGTAACCTGTGAGAGCCCATTTCTTTACATTCGGATTTCTCTCGGCGACAATCTTCATCTCTTCAAATCTTTCCTCCGGCATTGTTGAAAGCAGGTTGTTGGAATAAATACATTCCGCCGTGCCTTTGTCATTGCCATTGTATTCAATCGCGATCTTACTGATCCTCCTCGTCGTTGCCGAATTGTTCATGCTTGATGATTTGTTGGTAGAGGTATTCCCGGATCAACCTCGTTGTGGTTTGAATTTCCTCAAGGATCTCTTTCTTGTTTTCAAACTCATTCCATTCTCTGTTCCGGAGCAGATTGGATATCCTTATAAAATTGTTGCCGTAATTCAACAGAACCGCGTCGGTTTGAAACTCGTTTATTTTAAGTTCTTTTTCGGTTGAAACCAGTCTTAAATATGTTGATATTTTGAGTTTGTAGAAGTCAGCCTCCTTTTGAATTTTCTCAAACTCCTTTTCGGTAAAACGAACTGAGACTACCTTCGAAAATTGGTTCGTCGTCTTCTTTTTCAAACCTCCCTTTCGACCAATTTCTCGGAACCGGTTCTTTCTTTTTTCTTCTGCAACCTTTGCAATTTGCTGCTCGGAAATCTGCCTGACAAACTGTTTTAAAAAGTCATTTTTCATCTTGTGTTTATTTTGTGTTTAATTTTTTTATGATTATAAATTACTGGCTTGAATTCCATTTCCAAACAAGTGTTTCCGACGACAGGAGGAAACCAAAAAGCCCGATTTTTACGACAAGCCCCACGCTTGTTGTAAACATTGGGTACTTTTTGCACTAGACACATGGCAAGTTTTTACCCAGCCTTTTTAGAGCATTCCACCTGTGCTTATTTTGCGCAGGCCGGCTTGTATGAATCTTCATCTTTTTCTCCTGTAAATATTCCTGTTTCCCTCGGGCTCGTGTATGGCTGTTTGATTTTTTTCAAGCTTATTTTCAAGTGTCTTTTCTTCTTGTGATATCAGGAAATCATTCAGATCTTGATGAGGGAAATATTCATTCGACCGGTCATCTGCCTCCGGGAATATTTTCAAAATTGAATCCCTGCACTGTTCGCCGGCGCGGTCGTTATCCAAGTACATTTCGACAGATTTATAATTTCCAAAAAGCCCTGATGTCTTGTGAACCATGGCGACAGAGTTCAGAATTAGATGGTCGGAGGGTGTCTTTTCCGGTTCTAAAATTTTAAAAGAGAAGTAGTCGGTAAATCCCTCGAAAACCTTGAGGTTTTCAGAATTATTTTTTATCGTGGTGATATCCTTTTTTCCAAGACAGATTTTGGAAAAACTGCTGCGGATTTCGTAGCCTCCCGAATCGTTTTTAAAACCGAGCCCGAAATATCTTTTGTCGTTAATCCGGTAGTGGACTTCGCTCAATTCCGATTTTTGTGACTCGAGTTTTCTTGATTTCAAATAGTCTAACAATGCCGGGTGAATAAGTTCCTTTACTTCGAGAATTTGATTTGTATTTTCAGCAGTAATTGCTTCCGTCACACTCGGCTTATTATAAGGAAAATCGAAACGAGAAAGATATTCAAGAGCATCGGAGACAGTGCATTGTTTGAGCTCCTGAACTATCGACACGACATCGTATTGTTTTCCAGTGCCAAAATCAAAGGCAATATTTTTCACATAATTCACTAATAAACTTGGCGTTCGTTCTTGTCGATTGATAGCATTATAATAGGCTGTTTTCGGATGTTCTTTGCTTGGGAATAGAGAAAAACTTTCCATTACTTCTTTGATGCTGATATTTTCGTTCGCTTGTTTGCAGTTCATTTTTTGTGTTTTTTAAAGTTTATTTTTTTTATATCCAGTTATGTTTTTACCGTTTTTCCATACCTGCCTACCTAAATATTGAATATCAGTTAGTTATATCAATTAATGACTTACCTTGTTGTTACCTGTTAATTGGATCCCTTCTTTAACTATGGTAGTTTAGGTAAAGTCTTATCTATTTTATTACCTTGATAAAAATTTGAAAATGAGTTCTGTAAGTCCACTTAGGTAAGTAGGTAGGATAAATTGAATGTCAAGGATTTAAACTTTCTTTCAGTCAATCTTTCTTCGGATCAGGTAGCCGTAAACCTGCAGTTTCGGATGCTTGATTCTTTCATACTTGAGCCTGGTGAGCGCCTTTCCGACCTTGATATTGTTCAATCTTAAATTCAGGGCGTTGTTCATTGCCACAACGATGTCCGTCGCCGTAAGAAAATCCTTGATGTCCTTCGATTTCTCGAAGTGTGCGGAAACGATTTCCTGCTCAAGTGAAAGCTGGGAAAACTGCTCGTTCCTCAGCTCATTAGCCTCTATGTCCGAGAGCGTCATTTCCGGTTGGTAATTTTTTCTTTCAAAAGCATTGTGGTACGCCTGCGCCCATACCTTGTCTATGTCTATTTCCTCCGCATAGGCGAAATCAATGCTGTAAACTTCGAAAACCAGCCACCTTACGCTTCCTGTCTCGTCGGTAAGGAAATCTGTTCTGTTGGTGGAGGCAACAAAGGAACATATCCTGTCCATGTTCTCCGGCTTTCTCCCGTAAGGCACCCTCACCTTTGCGCCGCCCATCGAGATAAAGGATTTCAGCGTGTTGACATCCGATTTGGACAGGACGGCCAATTCGTCGGCATTGAGGATAAAGTTTTTGCAGATAGCGATGATGCCGTCCTTGTCCACCGTGACATTTTCGGAATAATAACCCCTAAGCCCGTCGGGAATGAGGAACCGCAGGAAGGTGGTCTTGCCCGTGTTCTGTTTGGAGCTTGCCAGCACGAGGCACTGCTTGTTGACATAGTCTTTCTTCAATGCGCAAAGCACGGCACGGGTCAGCCACTTCTCGAGATGGTAGCGGAACGCTTCGCTGTCGTTGGTCCGAACAAATCCCGCCAGCTTCCTGATATGGTCTTCGCCGTCCCAGCCCGCGAGTTTTTTAAAGTATTCCGCTAAAGGGTTGTATCTCTTTATCAAGTGGCTCCGTACGAGGATCTCCAACTTCTGCATGGTGATCTGCATCCCGGCCTGTACGAGTTCTATCAGCAGGGAGTTGATGTTTAGCTCTGTCCAGTCGTCCTTTCCCTTGAGCGATATTTCTATCTCCAGGGCGATGGCGTTAAAGCGAAGGTCATACTTGCTTTCCAGATACTTCATCACCATATCGAAAATGGTAGTGGTCTCGGAAGCGGTTTGGTAGAGTACTGGGATTTTTTGCTCTTCAGCCGGCTTGTTGGTTATTTCTTCCATCGCTCCAGAATTTCCTGCTCGAATGCATCGTAGTCATCATTTTGTATTTCCTCCACATTATCCCCCAGAAGATAAGCTTCTAGGTCTTCTTTGCGAAAGTAGATTTTCTTTTGCCCCTTCTTTTTGTAGGCCTTCAGTTTGCCGTGGTGTTTGAGTTGGTAGAGATAGTCCGGATCCAGGTTGAGGAACAGCGCGGCCTCTTCCTTGGAATAGATCTTCTTGGTTCCGAGGGCGAGCATCTGTAGCGCCTTGGAGGTAAACTCTTTTTGCGAGTTTACCAAAGTGGACATTTGGCTTTCTAGCGCAGCTAGTCTTTCTTGGTCTTTCATTTCGTTGAATTTTGTTGAGGCCAAGATATTTCCCAAAGAAATAGCCGCCTAAAAGCGACTTAAAAAGTTTTTTGTAAAATAAAACAACCTAAAGAAATGTGCGTTCAATAGGAGGTTTTGTTTTATAATGGTTTAGTCAATAAACCATTAAAAGCGACTAACTGTCGCCTTTATAATTCTGGTTATCAGATAAATATGATTTTTAAAGAGAAAATGTTTTTTTGGATTTTAGACTATATATCATCCTGAACATCGCTGTTGGAAAGATATTTTGAGAGGTTCCTGCTGTTTATTGGTTCTTCTGCGATATTTCCGAGCCTGTCTTTTGCCGAGGTGACGGCGTTGATAATTTTGCAGGTTTCGGCTTGGGTTATTGTGCCGGATTTACAACTTTCCATAACATTAGTAAAGGTCGAGAAAAAGTCCAAAATAGGCTGTACGCTCACGCCGTTCCTTGCAGGCTTTGTAAACAGAATCTTTCCAGAGTTTTTCTTCCGCAGTAAAAAGTCCGATAAATCCCTCTCGGAATCTTTAGAAATAAAATAATCCCGCAAAATGTCATCAATGACCATATTCGGATTCTTTTTTATTTCAAAAGCAAAATCGGATTCCTGTAGGATATTATTGTTGTGTTTTGCGAGTTCGTTGGTTTCAGATAAAATGATTTGTTGATTATTTAATTCGTTTGAAATCTTAGTGCCAACTTTCAAAAATTCTCTTTTTAACTCATTGGAATGGTGTTCTATTTTATCTGCCGCGTCTTGCTTTTCTCGGAACTCAAACCTTTCGCTATAACTGTTTTTCTTGAATTTTTTGAATGCCTGAATTGGCTTAAATGGGTGTTCCATTTTTACCTCGAACAGGATTACGGCAAGAATTTGAAGAATGATATAGAATAGGATTTGGGTAAAGTCGATCTTCTCGGCATGGATATCTTCCAGTATTTTCCCGCCCCAGAAAAAGGAAAGCGACAATGAAACCAAAAATAAATTCAAAACGATTAAAAACCGCTGGGTGTTCCAGTCGTTATACCAGTTTGCCCTTTCCTTGGAGTAATAGTTTATCGCAAACGGACTGAACGCAAACCAAAGCCGCCCTGCAAGATAGAAGGGGACAAGGATTGTAAAGGTTACCATTAGAATATATGTTGCGATATAGAAGTCAGTCATATATAACGTACTAAAATATTCTTACACAAAAATAGCATTAAAATAAAATACTTTTGTTCGTGAAATGTTCGTGACAAATATAAAAAAAAACACCTACATTCCTGTAAGTGTTTGATTGTCAAAGCTCCTCCTGCTGGACTCGAACCAGCGACCCTCTGATTAACAGTCAGATGCTCTAACCAACTGAGCTAAGGAGGAATTTTCCTCTGTTTAAGGTGCTGCAAATATAAAAGGAATATTAATATCAGGCAAATTTTATCCTTAATAAACGGCGGATTTTGAGCAAAAATGTTGAATTTCAGGAAGAAATATTTCAATCTTTTTTTGTTTAACTCTAATAATCCTCAAATAAATGACGGAAATAGAGTTCCGGAGATTCTAAAAAATTCTTGGTCAGCTGATAATGCTCTGTATCTTTGTAATGAGTTCGTTGAATTGGATCATCCAATAAATAAATTTCGACGCCGGGATCGCTCATCAGAATCGGAGAATGGCTGGAAATGATGAATTGAGCCTTTCCTGCTTTTTCTAATTTGTGAATGACGGATAATAATGAAAGTAGTCTTTGTGGTGAAAGGGCAGATTCTGGCTCATCAAGGATATAGAGGCCCTTCTGGAAGTGATTATGGAATAATGAAAGGAAAGCTTCGCCATGCGACTGTTGATGCAGGGATTTGCCTCCGTACGCGTCAAGAACCCTTCTGTCTTCTTTGGCAACTTCATCAATATACGTGGCGAAGTTGAAAAAACTTTCGGCTCTCATGAAAAATCCCTGGCCTGTTTTGGTTTTCCAGGATAGGGTAAGGTATTCGGAGAGTTCAGGTTCTGTCTTGTGAAAATTGTAATTGTGATTCCTGCTGCCTCCCGATACATTGAAATCACACTTTTCTGCAATAGCTTCCAGGAGGGTGGATTTGCCAATTCCATTTTCACCAACTAAAAAAGAGACATTGCTTTTAAGTTTCAGATCTAAACCTTTGCGTAAAAACGGAAGATTGAAGGGATAATCTTTAGGATGATCATCTTTTAAATAAATCCGGGACAGGTAGGGCATCGTGCTTGTTTGATTAAATAGTGTCAATTCTCATCAGCAAAATGTATGCAAAATAAAAAAGACCTACATTTCTGTAAGTCTTTTTTTGGCTCCTCCTGCTGGGCTCGAACCAGCGACCCTCTGATTAACAGTCAGATGCTCTAACCAACTGAGCTAAGTAGGAATGTCCTTTGTTTTAAGTGGTGCAAATATAGGACGAATATTTATACCTTACAAATATTTTTTAGAAAAAATTTCAAAAAAATTATAAACTGCCGGTAAGTGCTTTAAAGATATCACTTCCGAAGATCAGTAACATCAATCCTAGCAGGAAGATAACCCCAATCATCTGTGCGTTTTCCAATACTTTCTGAGGTACAGGTTTGCCTGTAACTACTTCCCATAATGTAAACAAAACGTGTCCGCCATCTAATCCAGGAATTGGAATAAGATTCAGAAATGCCAACCATACCGAGAACATTGCTGTAAAACTCCAGAACATACTCCAGTTGATAGATACACCTCCGTCTTTCGACTTCTCTACAGGCATATTCTTGATGATCGCCAAAGGACCACCCACTTTTTTGTATCCCTGGACTTTCTTGTTGAATACCAGTTTAAACTGCTTCACCTGATACGTCAAACTTTCAATGCTTCTGGTAAAGCCTCTTCCGATAGATTCTATAAATGTGAAATGTTGTGTGCTGGCGAACTTTTGCATTTGCTTATAAGACATAATGCCTAGTGTGCCTTCTTTCGAAACCTGAAGGGTTAAAGGATGAACTGTCCCGGCTCTTAATACTTCCGTATTAATTGCTTTTCCTGAATTCTTTACAACAACACCTTGCAGTTCGTCATAATAATTGATTTTCTGGCCATTTACAGAAACGATCTGATCTCCTATTTTTAAACCTGCTTCAGCTGCTTTAGGATTCACAATGGAATCAATAATAGGTAAAGATCTTGGCGTAAGGAATGCTCTTGGATTATCATCTTTGAAAGCCAGTGCTTTTCCGTCATCATTCGTGTTGAAAGTAACTTCCTTACCATTTCTTAGAACAGTTACCTGATCACTTAATAAAATATCCAAAGACAGTTTATCCAGATTGTTCTGGACCTTTCCATCTACTTTTAAGATTTTATCACCGTCTTCAAAGCCCATTGCTTTGGCAATATTGGTATAATGCATCGGCGTATCTACCTTCGTGGTATCAAAAGAGGTTTCTCCGTTGAAATAAGAAAGACTTCCGAAAATAATCCAGGCAAGGAAAAAGTTTACTGTAACCCCTCCAAGCATGATGATTAGTCTCTGCCATGCCGGTTTCGATCTGAATTCCCATGGCTCAGCAGGTTTTTTCATCTGCTCGGTGTCCATGCTTTCGTCAATCATCCCTGCAATTTTCACATAGCCACCAAAAGGAAGCCATCCGATTCCGTATTTCGTCTGCTCAGGATGTTTTCTCCAGTCGTTGTCTGAAAGTTTTGATATATCGATAGGGACTTCTTTCTCTTTACCATCTACTACAATGGTTTCTGTGTCCGGAAGGTTTTTCGAAATAAATTTATACTGCCATTTTCCGTTGATCTTCTTCATTGAAAATAGAGAAAACCAAGGATCGAAAAACAGGAAGAATTTCTCAGCTCTGGTCTTAAACCATTTTGCCGGTAAAAAATGTCCAAGCTCATGAAGAACCACTAAAATAGAAATACTTAGTATGAACTGGAAAATCTTGATTGCTAATTCCATTAATAATTTTTAGATTTAATTTGCAAAGGTAACAATTATCAAAACTATGCCAAATAAAAAAGCCTCCCTAAATGAGAAGCTTTGTCATATATTAAGCTGATATTACAGATTGAAAGAAACACCTATACTGCCGTTATTGCCTACTTCTGCAAAAACACCCACTTTCTCCGTGAAAAAGTAACGGGCTCCGATGTGAGCTCCAATCCCAAAATCTTTCCCTAGTACTCCCACGTCAACTCCTGGGTAAATATCCCATTTAGCGGGTAGGTCAAGAGCTTCCTGAAGGTGGAAATTTACCCTTCCGAATACAAAAACACGGTTGTCTTTATCATTATCTTTATAATCACCAAAGTAAGCATTAAGCCCTGCTCCAACAGATACAAGCTTGTTTAGTCCATAGTCATAAGTTCCTGTAACTCCCGTTCCATAACCCCATGCACTCAATCCAAGCTGAATTTTCTGATCACCTTTTCCTGTATAAGCCTGCGCATTGGCTGTCGTTCCTAAAAATGCCATCATCAACACAAAAAACAATTTCTTCATAATTTTACTTTTAAATGATACTAATGAAAAATATCCTCATCAAAAATAGAACCGAAATCATTGAAAAATCGTATTTTTAGTGAAGTTTTTTAACAAAGTTTATGAGAATTACAGGGCTTAATTTAGATATTGTCTGGAAAAATAAGGACAAAAACTTTCGATTAATCGAAGATCAGTTGAAAAGTCAGGAAGCGGATATTTTTCTGCTTCCAGAAATGTTTTCTACAGGTTTCTGTATGGATGCAGATGAAGTTTCAGACAGACATGAAGAATCTCTGGAGTTTTTGAAAAAGATGGCAAAAGAAAAAAATGCAGCCTTTTGTGGAAGTGCTCCGGTAGAAATGGGTGGTCATTTTTATAACAGAATGTATTTTGTGCAGCCTGACTCCGAAAGTTTTTTCTACGATAAAAGACACCTTTTTTCTTTTTCAGGAGAAGATCAAGTGTATAGCCCGGGACATAAAAGGGTCATTGTGAATTATAAAGGATTCCGGATTTTACTTCAGGTATGTTACGACCTTCGTTTTCCGGTATTTGCAAGAAATAATGATGATTATGATGCTGTTTTATACATCGCCAACTGGCCTGAGAAGAGAGTCGGAGCATGGGAACACCTTTTAAAAGCCAGAGCCATTGAAAACCTGTCTTTTGTTTTTGGTTTAAACAGGATTGGGACGGACGGAAATAATCTTTTTTATCAGGAAAGTTCACACTGCTTTTTCGCAGACGGAACTGAAATTTCCCAAAAAAACGGAAATATCATCTCTGCAGAACTCAATATAGATGAATTGAAAGACTTCAGACAGCACTTTCAGTTTCTTAATGACAGAGATAAGTTTACAATAGATTTATAGGAAAAGGCTGAATTTGAGACTAAAGCAGAATATCTTCTTTTCTCAATTTCAGCCTTAGCCTGAATTTTTAAGAATATTGTTTAAGCAGTTCCGTGAGTGTATTCACATCATGAACACCGCTTTCTTTCCATAAGAGTTCACCGTTTTTGAAAACCGCCAATGTTGGAACTCCCCGAACTCCATATTGTGCCGCCAACGCGGGATATTGGTCTACATCTACTTTGATAATTCTGGCTCCTTCGCCGATATTTTCCTTTACCGTATTTAAAACAGAGGATTGTACTTTACATGGCTGACACCAGGTAGCAAAAAAGTCAATAAGTACAGGTCTTTCCGAATTGATGATTTCCTGAAATTTTTGTGACATAGTTCTAGTTTTTATTGAAACCATTAAGATTCTCCTTGATCAATCTTAATGGCTTAATTATTTTTACTTTCCGGATGATTTCTCATCCTGTATTGCTTTTACATTTTTCCAGCTGGTCCCGTCATAAGCCTCTATGCCATTTTTCTTCAGGATTTCCATTGCCTGATCGGCCTGTATTCCCTTATTACAGAACACAACAATTTTTTTGCCTTTCAGCGAATCTATAGTATTCTGTAGTTCAGCTAATGGG
The DNA here is from genome assembly GCF_003815695.1 of Chryseobacterium carnipullorum. Lineage (NCBI taxonomy): Bacteria > Pseudomonadati > Bacteroidota > Flavobacteriia > Flavobacteriales > Weeksellaceae > Chryseobacterium > Chryseobacterium carnipullorum. Next base: position 1,593,631 of record NZ_CP033920.1, read on the forward strand.
ATGTTGATAGCGTTCTTTGCGGTTCCTGCTTCATACTGTTCCGGAATTCTTACATCCACTAAGGTGGCATCTGAACTGTTGACCACTTCTCTGATATCTGCTATTGGGGCTATTCCCGTACCCGCTGTTTTACAAGAGGTTACCACTAAAATTGCAGCTAAAAGGAATCCGAAAATCTTTACTGTCATGGTATTACAAAGTCTTTGACTGGCATACAAAATCGGTAGTTGGTAGTTTTTCCGTCTTTTTAATCCCGTTGAAACCTCCTTCTATTTCAGTAAAGTTTCTGATTCCGTGTGAGTTAAGGATGCTTGCTGCAATCATACTTCTGTATCCACCTGCACAATGAAGGAAGAAGTGTTCCGAGTCATCTATGGTTTTTACCCAGTCACTGATGGTATCCAAAGGCTTATTGAATGCATTGTCAACGTGTTCCGCAGAATATTCGCTTAGTTTTCTGACATCGATTACTTTAGCGTTTTCTGTAAACTGTTCAGCGAATTCAGCGGGAGATATTCTTTTGATTTCGTCAGTTTCTTTTCCTGCATCTTTCCATGCACTGAAACTGCCGTCGAGATATCCTAAAACATTGTCAAAACCAACTCTGCTTAATCGGGTAATGACTTCTTCTTCACTTCCTGTATCAGTTACAAGTAAAATAGGATGTTTTACATCTACAATCATATTTCCGACCCATGGCGCAAAATCTCCTTTTAAACCGATATTAACTGAATTAGGAATAAATCCTTTATGAAACTCTGCGGGGCTTCTTGTATCTAAAATTAAAGCGCCCGAATCTTCTGCAAAAGCCTCAAAATCTTCAGCAGCAATCGGACTTAGGCCTTTGTTCATTACCACATCCAGGCTTTCATATCCGCCTTTGTTCATGGCTACATTCATTCCGAAATATTTCGGTGGAGCAGTAAGACCGTCCAGAACTTCTCTGATGAATGATTCTTTATCAGGCTGATTAAGCGCATAATTGGTCTTTTTCTGATTTCCCAGAATGTCGACTGTTTCTTTCTGCATATTTTTTCCACATGCTGAACCTGCACCGTGAGCAGGATAAACGGTAATACTGTCGTCCAGAGGGATAATTTTTGTCTGAAGACTGTCATACAGAATTCCGGCAAGATCTTCCTGCGTAAGATTGGTTGCTTTCTGTGCCAGGTCAGGCCTTCCGACGTCACCCAGAAACAGAGTGTCGCCTGTAAAAATAGCCGTTTCAACACCGTTTTCATCGATGAGCAGATAGGTGGTACTCTCCATCGTATGTCCCGGAGTATGAAGTGCTTTTATTTTTATTTTTCCGATCTCAAAGATCTGATTATCTTCAGCAATGATTGCATCAAATGCAGGCTGAGCAGTAGGTCCGTAAACAATGGGAGCCCCCGTTTTTTGACTTAAATCCAAATGTCCTGAAACAAAATCAGCATGGAAATGAGTCTCAAAAATATATTTTAAAGTAACATTGTCTTTTTCTAGACGATCCTGATAAGGTTTTACCTCTCTCAAAGGATCAATAATGGCAGCTTCATTTTCTGATACAATATAATAGGCACCCTGAGCCAGACAGCCCGTATATATTTGTTCAATTTTCATTGGGTCTTTTTTAAATTTTAGATAAAGATACGAAGTATTAGATGAAATGTAAATGAAATGTTAAATCCGTGCGATAGTTTCTTTCAATATTCGAGGGGTGAAAGCCTTAAAATCCTTTGTTTTCAAATGGAAAGGGTATGTCGTGAAAAAGTGATTTAATGCAATGTTTTTTATCATGTGCAAAAAATGAAAATAATTGTGTAGGGCTATTCTTTGCATTCTTTCCTTCTCTCATTGTTTAGAATTTGAAGAAAAGGAGTTTCATGGATTTTTAAAGTGTATTCACTAAGATTATTCTGGAATATCACTTTAATGGTCAGATATTTTACAAAAACTTTTATATTTATAGGTTAAAAAAGATCAGATGGCAGACAAAACACAATTTATTGAAGAACTGAACACAAGATATACTCCAAAAGGAGAACACATTATACTGGGAAAGGGAATGCTGGACGGTGAAGTAGTACCGGAAGTCAATGTAACTATTCCTTTGAAAACAATCAACCGTCATGGTCTTATTGCAGGGGCCACAGGAACGGGAAAAACAAAAACACTTCAGGTATTTGCAGAGCAGCTTTCTCATGCAGGAATTCCATCTTTAGTTTTGGATATTAAAGGTGACTTTTCAGGAATAGCTGAAGCCGGCCAGATGAATCCTGTGATCGAAGAAAGATATGCCAAAACACAACTTCCGTATAATCCGCAGGCATTTCCGGTAGAGCTGATGAGCATTTCCGGTGGAAAAGGGGTAAAACTACGGGCGACTGTGACAGAATTCGGTCCGGTTTTGTTAAGCAAGATCCTGGAGCTGAATGATACCCAACAGAGTATTATGTCTATTGTTTTTAAATACAGTGATGATAAAGGCCTTCCATTAATTGATCTCAGTGACTTAAAGAAAGTTCTGCAGTATGTGACGGACAATGCTCAGGGGAAAGCTGAACTGGCAGCCAATTATGGATCTATTGCTTCCGCTTCATTAGGGGCAATCCTAAGATCTATCGTGGCACTGGAACAGCAGGGTGCCTCTGACTTTTTTGGAGAATTAAGTTTTGACGTTCATGATCTTTTGGAAACCAGAGATGGAAAAGGAGTGGTCAATATCTTAAGAGTTGCCGAAATACAAAGCAAACCACAACTCTTTTCAACATTTATGCTTTCTCTGTTTGCAGAAATTTACATGACTTTTCCTGAAGAAGGAGATAGTGGGAAACCTAAATTGGTTCTGTTTATAGACGAGGCTCACTTAATTTTTGATGAAGCTTCCAAGGCATTGCTTTCCCAAATTGAAACAATGGTCAAACTGATCCGTTCAAAAGGAGTCGGGATCTATTTTATTACACAGATTCCGGGTGATGTTCCTGAGAATGTGCTGTCACAGTTAGGGCTGAAGATTCAGCATGCATTGAGAGGTTTTACGGCAAAAGATAAAAAAGAGATTACCAAAGCTGTTGAAAATTACCCCACAACAGAATTTTATAATGCCTCCAGCCTGATCCAGAATCTTGGAATTGGAGAAGCCTTTATTACTGCTTTGGATGAAAAAGGAATTCCTACACCACTTGTTCATACCTATCTGATCTCTCCTGAATCAAGAATGGATGTTTTGAGTGATGCAGAAATTTCAGAACTGACGGGAAAATCTGCGTTAGTAGCCAAATACGAACAACCTGTTGACAAAGAGTCTGCGTATGAAATATTAACAAACAGAATGGAGCAGGCCGCCCAAAATTCTGCACCAACCCAAAAAACAAAACCGGTAAAAGAAGAACCCGGAATGTTTGAGCAGGTCCTTCAAAGCAAAGCGGGAAGAACTTTTACCAGCACCTTGATGCGGGAAGGAGCAAAAGCGCTTCTTGGAATGTTTGGACTGGGGGGAAGAAAGAGATAGAATTTTAAAATTAATTCTTCGAAAAAATCATCTGCTATGAAAAGAGTATCAGCTTTTTATTGTATTCGACTGGCTATTTAGAATCTGGTCATGGACAGTATCAATACGCGTTTTACTTTTTTTGATATATTTTTTGTTATTTTAGCCGCATTGCCTTTATTGGTAAATAAAAAATGGCTTTATCAGTTATTGGGCGGAATAATTTCTTTCAGTAGTCTGTATGTCTTTTTTGCGGTGTTTCTTTCCAACACTAAAGATTGGCAACAGGCGCAATTGCAGCCGTTATGGACGTATGGCATGGGTTATGTACTAAGCCTCATACCGTTAAGCTCCTGTCTGATAATGACGGGAATTATAAATATTAATTAAAAAAAATAGCAGTATAATTAAAAATTCAATGTATTCGATCATAGATATAGAAAGTAATGGTGCAGGTTATAGAAATGAATGCATTATAGATATAGCCATCTACAGGTATGATGGTCAGAAAATTACTGACCAGTTTATTTCTCTTGTCAATCCTGAAAGCGATATTACCCCTTTTGTGCAGAAACTGACCAATATAACGCCCAAAATGGTTAAAACAGCACCAAAATTTCATGAAATAGCAAAAAGAGTCATTGAAATTACCCGGAATACCACGCTTGTAGGTCACAATATTGATTTTGATTACAGAATGCTCCGCCAGTCTTTCAAAAGATTGGGATATGAATTTCAGATCAATACTTTAGATACCATTCCTTTAGCGAAAAAGATGATTCCGGATGAAGTAAGTTATTCACTCGGAAAATTGGTGAAATCTTTAGGGATTCCGTTGACAAATCATCACAGAGCCGACGGGGATGCAAGAGCCACGCTGGAACTGTTCAAGCTTTTGATTTCAAAAGATACTGAAAATGAGATCATCCAGAAGCAACATGACGAAACCAATTCGAAAACCTATATCAATAAAATCAAGATCCTGACTCAGGATTTACCGAATGAAAAAGGGTTTGTTTATTTTCAGAATGAAGCCGGAAAAATCATTTTATCAGACTATGTTCCGGATATCAATAAATTCTCAAAGAAGGTCTTTAATTCCAAGTCTAAAAAATGGGAGCAGGTTCAGCAGGAGGTTGAGCAGATCAATTATGAACTTACAGGAACAGATATTATTGCCAAGCTCATCCTGAATTCTAAAAACATCAAAAAAAAGGAAGTATTTCCGTTCGGACTTTATTTTAGAAACAATAAATACATCGTTGAAAAAAATAAACTGAATAAAACTGAAAAACCCATCCTTAAATTCAGATCGTTTACCCAGGGAACAAAAGCCGTTCAGTTTATTGGACTTCAGGAAGAGTTCAATGATATCAATGTATTCATTAAAAAAATAGATTTCAGAAAAAGAAATGAACTCTGGCTTGGTCAGGGGAGAAAGTTGGGTGAAAAGATGTTCATGATCATTGAAAATGGAAAGATAATGTCTTACGGTTTTTATGACCTGTTTACCCAGATTCAGACCATGAGCAAGATCTCAAAACTGAAGATTGATCTTCCTTTGCCCTCTACAGACTTACATAATGATCTGCAGCTGGCATTGCTTCGGGGTGATTTTGAGACCTTACCATTACCGAAGTAATAAAGAAATTCAGACTTTAGGAGTTTTTAGCAAAAGAAGATGCTTTCAAATGAATTTTCTTAAAATAAAAAATAAATAGTATTTTTGTAAAAAATAAATAGAAGCAATGCAAAATTTTAAACAAATTAAAACCGGAAAAAAGGGAACTGTAAAGTTTTCTAAGGTTTGGAATATTTAAAAGAGTTGTCTTGCATAAAAATAATTAATGTGGCAGACTCTTTATCTAAGAATCTGCCTTTTTTTATGTTAAAATGAAATTATGAATTCAAAAGAATTATTAAAGATTGCCACTGAGTTTGGCACCCCGGTGTATGTTTACGATGCTGAATCCATCAAAGTTCAATACGAGAAACTTACATCTTCTTTTTTAAAACACACAAAGTTTTTCTATGCGGCAAAGGCGTTGACAAACATCAACATTCTGAAGTATGTCAAGAACTTGGGTGCTTCTTTGGATTGTGTTTCTATTAATGAAGTGAAACTTGGACTAAAAGTAGGATTTCCGAAAGAAAAAATATTGTTTACGCCCAATTGTGTTGATCTGGCTGAAATAGAAGAAGCAATGACTTTCGGAGTTCATATTAACATAGATAATATTTCTATTCTTGAGCAGTTCGGGAATAAATACGGAAGTACGTATCCGATCCTGGTAAGAATTAATCCACATATTTTTGCAGGAGGAAACTATAAAATCTCAACAGGGCATATCGATAGTAAATTCGGTATTTCCATTCATCAGGTTCGTCATATCGAAAGAGTGATGAAAAGTACCAACCTTAATGTGGAAGGTCTTCACATGCACACCGGAAGTGAGATTAAAGATCCGGACGTTTTTCTACAGGCGCTGGATATCATGCTGGAACTTTCTGAGCATTTCCCGAATCTTAAATACCTGGATATGGGAAGCGGGTTCAAAATTCCTTATCAGGACAGTGAAGAAGAAACCGACGTGAAAACATTGGGGAAAAAAGTAGAAAACGTATTGTCTCAGTTCACAAAATCTACCGGAAGAAAGTTCGAATTATGGTTTGAACCGGGAAAATTCTTAGTAGGAAAAAGCGGTTATCTTTTGGTGAAAGCTAATGTGATTAAACAGACGACAGCGACAGTTTTTGTAGGCGTAAATTCAGGATTTAATCACCTGATCCGCCCGATGTTCTATGACTCTTACCATAAGATCGAAAACCTTTCTAATCCTAAGGGAGCGGAAAGAATCTATACGGTAGTAGGAAACATCTGTGAAACCGATACTTTTGCTTGGGACAGAAAACTGAATGAAGTCAGAGAAGGAGATATTCTTGCCTTTCATAATGCCGGAGCTTACGGTTTTGAAATGAGTTCCAACTTCAATTCAAGATTAAAACCTGCTGAAGTATTATTCCTAGACGGAAAAGCACACCTGATCCGTAAAAGAGACGAATTTGAAGACCTGTTAAGAAACCAGATAGAAGTAATTTAAAATCAGATACAAATCATATAAGCTCCGCAGTAATTTGCGGAGTTTTTTGTTGAAAGAAATAGTAAATTTTAGTGATTAAGAATTAGGTTTTTAAGAATATAAAGTTGAGTTTCATTTAAAAAAAATTCATGGGTTTAAAACTTTTTTCTTCGATAATTACTATCAAAATATGTTGAAATTTTAATAGTCTGTTGGCATGAAAATTATAATTTATTAGCTAAATTTGAGAGAGTGAAGAATTTTTTATGCTAAAAACGACGCATCGATTCTCATCCTTTTCAGTATTCTATAACGAAAATAAACACCAAAAATAGTATTATGGCTAAAAACATAGCAGAGCAGATCGTTGAAATGCTCGAAGCTGCCCATGTAAAAAGAATCTATGCAGTAACAGGCGACAGCCTTAATCATCTCAATATCGCCGTGAAAAAAAGCAGCATCGAATGGATCCATGTCAGACATGAAGAAGTTGGTGCCTATGCCGCCGCCGCAGAAGCGGAACTGGATGGTTTTGCAGTATGTGCAGGAAGCTGCGGTCCCGGACACGTTCATTTGATCAACGGAGTTTATGAAGCACATAAATCTCACGTTCCGATGCTGGTTATTGCCTCTACCATTCCAAGTGACGAAATGGGAATGGATTATTTCCAGGAAACCAATACTATCAAACTATTTGATGATTGCAGCCACTACAATCAGATGATCACAAGGCCTGAACAGGTTCAGAGAACACTGCAAAGCGCCATTCAGCACGCGATTTCAAAAAGAGGGGTCGCTGTAATCGGGCTTCCGGGAGATGTTTCAGAGCTGGATGCCGAAGAAGGTTCTACTTCCACCCAAATATTCAGGACCAACCCCGTTATCAGACCTTCTGATGATGAATTAAAAAGTCTTGCAAATCTCATCAATGAAAGTAAAAAAGTAACGCTTTATTGCGGAATTGGAGCAGCAGAAGCGAATGCTGAGGTCATAGAATTATCAAAGTTTTTAAAAGCACCGGTTGGCTATTCTTTCCGTGGAAAAATGGCTATTCAGCCCAATAATCCAAATGAAGTAGGACTTACAGGTCTTCTGGGATTCCCATCAGCCTATCATGCAATGCACGAAGCTGATCTTGTGATCCTGCTGGGAACTGATTTCCCGTATCAAAAGTTTATGCCGGTAAAAAATAAAATTGTCCAGATTGATGAAAGTCCTGAAAGATTGGGAAGAAGGGCCAAACTGGAGCTTGGGCTGGCAGGAGATGTTAAAGAAACCATTAAAGCCTTACTGCCGTTGATTGAAGAAAAAACAGATATTCATTTCCTTAATGAACAGCTGGCGTTTTATGAAAAAGTAAAAGAAAACCAGCTTGAATATGTCAAAGACTTTGGAAAGGAAAATGCGATTCAACCGGAATATGTAGCACATACCCTCGATCGGCTGGCTAAAAAAGATGCAATCTTCACTGTAGATACCGGGATGTGTTGTGTTTGGGGTGCCCGATTTATTACAGGGACTGGCGAAAGAAAAATGCTGGGATCTTTCAATCACGGATCAATGGCCAATGCAATGCCGATGGCTATTGGTGCTGCTCTCGCTCATCCGGGAAAAGAAGTGATTGCCATGTGCGGAGATGGAGGACTTTCGATGCTTCTCGGAGATATGGCCACCATCTTCCAGTATAAACTTCCGGTAAAATTGATCGTTTTCAATAACAGAACCCTGGGAATGGTAAAGCTTGAAATGGAGGTAGGCGGAATGCCGGACAATGAAACCGATATGATCAATCCTGACTTTGCAATGGTAGCTCAGGCTATGGGGTATCCGGGAAAAAATGTTCACAAACCCGAAGACGTAGAAAGCGCGATAAAAGAATGTCTGGCCTATGACGGACCTTATCTTCTTAATATATTTACCAATCCAAATGCACTGGCTCTTCCTCCCAAAGTAGATTTCGATCAGGTTCTGGGAATGACTAAATCCATGGCTCAGCTGATGCTTGGTGGGAAAATGGAAGAAGTTCTGGACACGGTAAAAACCAATTATAAACATATAAAAGGACTGTTGTAATGAGTGTTTCCTTAAAAAGATGGTATGTCATTGCCTGGTTATTCGGGCTGGTATTCTATTTTCTGGATTATGTAGTCCGTTCAGCGCCGGCCGTCATGATCCCTGAGCTTGTCAATAATTTCAGTACAACAGAACTGAAGCTTGTCAGCCTTATCGGAACCTATTATTACACTTATTCCACTTGCAGTTTGATCGCCGGAATCGCTTTGGATAAATTCGGGGGAAAAAAATCACTTTTTGCCGGAGCTTTAATTCTGGGAGTCGGTTGTTTGTTGTTTCTTGCGTCTGCGTATTCCGGAGGTGTGGTTGGAAGATTATTGCAGGGTGCGGGTTGTGCTTTTGCATTTCCGGGCTGTGTGTATCTGGCAAGTAAAGGATTTTCCTCAAAATCTCTGGCTACGGCCGTAGGATTTACACAATGTATCGGGATGCTGGGAGGAACGGCAGGACAGTTTGTAGTGGGACCTTGGGTAGAGCAGGGTGTCAATATAGATACTTTCTGGCTTTGGTCGGGGATTATCACGGTGATTACAGCATTTTGTCTGTTCTTTGTAACGCCTGGAGAAAAACAGGCTGAAGCAAAGCCCGGTGAGAATGTTAAAAAAGTGGGTTACTTAGAACCCTATAAAATCGTTTTTAAAAACCCTCAATCATGGTTATGTGGCCTTATTTCCGGGCTTCTGTTTGCTCCTACCACCATATTTGCCATGACATGGGGAGTCGCTTTTTTTCAAAAAGACAAAGGATTTTTGTTTCATGATGCGGCCATCACAAGTGCAATGGTTGCTTTTGGATGGGTATTCGGGTGTCCTGTTTTAGGCTTTATTACAGATAAAATAGGGCGGCGAAAACCTGTTCTGGTTGGTGGTGCATTCTTAATGATTCTAAGCTTTCTGCAGCTGGTATACCTTCCGGAGCTTTATCCGGCCAAGATCAGTATGTTTATTTTCGGTCTGGGTTCCGGAGCTGCTATGATCCCTTATTCTATCATCAAAGAAGCGAATCCTGACTATGTCAAAGGAAGTGCAACCGGTGCTATCAATTTTATCACCTTCGGAGTGACCACATTGGTGAGCCCGTTGTTCAGCAGATGGTTCGGGAAAAGCTTGGATGCTTCTTCCGGAGAAATACATTTTCAACACTCCATCTTATTCTGGATAGCAGGAATTGTACTCGCTGTTTTGATTTCACTACTATTAAAAGAAACGGGAAGTAAAGCACAGGCTCAGGCTTTAACTGCGTAAAATAAATCTCAATAGTATCTTACAACTTCAGGTGAAAGCCTGAAGTTTTTCTTTTTGATACAAAATTTAAATAATTAACTTTGTTAAAGTAATTTTATTAACTAATGAATACGGTTCTATGAAAGTTTTTACATTGTTTATAGCACTCCTTATGGCGAATTTTGCATTGGCCCAGCAGGATGTTGAAGACAGAGACGACAATCCAATGACGGAGAATAATAAAAACCTCCTGAAAATAGACATCAAAGAACCTCTTCTGCAGATTGCGGTGAAGAATTGCAATGATTTCAAACCTGCAGCATTTGAAGGAGGCGTAGCTGTTTATAAGGATACGCTGCAGAAGTTTATGTATGATTATCTGAATTCAGATTTTTATGTTCTGAACGGCGATTTTACCTTTACCCTTACCGTAGATAAGACCGGAAAAGTAACCAATATAGAAGGAAGTCCGAAAGTTTCTAACAGCGCTTACTTTTTTGACGATATGAAATACGTAGTGAGACGCATCAAAAAGAACTGGATTCCTGCTTCATGCAACGGCCAGCCTGTTTCTTCCCAGATCAAACTTAAAATGAATTTCTCTTCTATAACCACAGATCTATAAATTGATCAGATGAAAAAATACCTTTTACTACTGCCTTTATTGTTCATTGGAATTAAAGGCTTCTCTCAACAAACTCAGGTTGAAGGAACATCATCATATACTCAAAAAGCAGAATTTCCTGGTGGAGACGAAGCTTTCAGAAAGCAATTCATGGAGATGCTTTACGCTTATGTAGATACCCAGAGTTATGCGATCAACGGCAAAGTAACTTTTGTGATCAATATATCGCCGGATGGGAAAATGAATCGTCTTGATATTCTTCCCAAGATCAGAAACAGCGAAATGTTTGTAGATGATGTAAAGTATGCAATGAAAAAGATCAAAGGAAAATGGAAACCAGCTATGAAAGACAATACTCCGGTAGATTCCAAAATGATTGTAAAGGTTAATTTCAGTACCCATGGATATGATGAAGATTAGAGTACTGCTCTTTTTCCTGCTGATATTTTCTTCTCAGGTCACCTATGCGCAAATGAATGTTCTAGAGTCTTATCCTCAAAACCAGTACTTTTATGAAGGTGGAGCGGTAGAGTTTTATAAACAGGCCCATGAATATCTGACCCATAATCAATTCAAAGAATGTGGTGAAAAAGAAATTTATCAACCCAGAATTATTATTACAAAAGAGGGAACTGTCAAGAAGATAAAGGATAATGACACCGTAAATATTGCAAAAAACAAATGTGCCTTTGATCTTTCAATGGAAGTCCTGAAAAACCTGAAGAATTGGAAAGTAGCTGATGTAAAAGGGGTTAAGATTGGTGCTATTACTGAATTCATCTTCTATCCTAAAGATCTGATGAGTAACTATAAAAAAGGTTATGATGCCCGTACTTTTGTAATCCACGCACAGTATCCCGGAGGAAACAAAAAGCTGAATGAAGATTTCCATGATAATTTTATGACAATTTTTGCAGATTATCAGATCAATGGAGCTCTTAGTTTAGAATTCTATGTCAATGATAAAGGCTATATGACCAATCCCAGAATCTATCCTGAAATAGACAACCAAAATTTTAATATGAACTTCTTGAGAACTTTTTCCAGGCTTAAAAAAGTTTGGAAACCCGCTCTTTATTCAAATATTCCGATCAAACAGAAAATTGTATATCCAATGGAATTTTCTGTAAAATTTATAGAAAGATAGCCCTGCCATTCTGTCACAATATTTTGTATCTTTGCAGACTAATCTGTTCAGGGGTGAAAAATTCATGAATTGAACTTTGGATCTTGAATCCTGAACATCAAATTGATTACAGTGCAGGAAAAATATATAGACGAAACAAAACAGGGAGAAGCTTTTGCCATCGCTGAAAGGCCCGAGAATTCTAAAAAACTTTTTTTAGAAAGCTATGGTTGTCAGATGAACTTCTCTGATTCTGAAATTGTTGCATCTATTCTTAATGAGCAAGGGTACAACACCACGCTGAAAGTAGAAGAAGCAGACCTTATCCTTTTAAATACCTGTTCGATCCGTGAAAAAGCGGAGCAGACCGTAAGAATGCGTCTTGCTCAGTTCAAAAATCTGAAGAAACAAAAACCGAATATGACGGTTGGTGTTTTGGGATGCATGGCTGAACGGTTAAAAACCAAATTTCTGGAGGAAGAACAATTGGTAGATCTTGTGGTAGGTCCCGATGCTTACAGAGATCTTCCCAACCTTTTGAAGGAAACCGAAGACGGAAGAGATGCCATCAATGTCATTCTTTCAAAAGAAGAAACTTACGCAGATATCAACCCGGTCCGTTTAGGCGGAAATGGTGTTACAGCCTTTGTAACCATTACGAGAGGCTGCGATAATATGTGTACATTTTGCGTGGTTCCTTTTACAAGAGGACGCGAAAGAAGCCGTGATCCGCATTCCATCATTCAGGAATGTAAAAACCTTTTAGATAACGGATACAAAGAAATTACACTTTTAGGTCAGAATGTAGACTCTTACCTGTGGTATGGAGGCGGTCCTAAAAAAGACTTTGTCAAAGCTTCTGAAATGCAGAAAGCAACAGCCGTTGATTTTGCGCACCTGCTTGATCTGGTGGCTAAAGCCGTTCCGGAAATGAGAATCAGATTCTCTACTTCCAATCCTCAGGATATGAGTCTGGATGTGTTCAGAATGATTGCAAAACATGACAATATATGTAATTACGTTCACCTGCCTGTACAAAGCGGAAGCAACAATATGCTTTTGGCGATGAACAGACAGCATACGCGTGAAGAATATCTAGATTTGATTAAAAAAGCAAAGGAGATTGTTCCTGATATTGCTTTTTCTCAGGATATGATTATCGGTTTCTGTAATGAGACGGAAGAAGATCATCAGGATACATTAAGCCTGATGAAGGAAGTGGAATATGACTACGGCTATATGTTCGCTTATTCGGAAAGACCCGGAACACCGGCACATAAGAAAATGGAGGATAATATTCCTTTTGAGGTAAAACAGAAACGCCTGAATGAGGTCATCGAACTTCAGCGCGAACTGTCGAGAAAAAGGATGGAGACTTATGTCGGAAGAACGCACCAGATTCTGATCGAAGGAACTTCCAGAAAGAATAAAAATCAATGGAAGGGAAGAAACTCACAGAATGCAGTTTGTGTATTTGATGTTCTGGAAGGTCAGAAAATTGGTGACATTGTGAACGTATTTGTCTATGACAATACACAGGGCACGCTTTTAGGGAGAACTGCAGAATAACATAAGATGGTGATCAAAGCGGTTTATCTTTTTGCTTTATTTTCCTTTATCCTGATGTCATGTCAGACAGAAAAAAACATCAGTCAATATCCTGCAATAGTAGGAGACATAGAATTTGATGAAAAGCTGGATGATCCTGCCTTTAAAAAATGTACTCCTGAGAAACTCATAAGTCTTCAGTATTATCAGGGATCAAAAGAGTTTGACTATAAAGGAGAGAAAATAGCTATTCTAGAAAAACTCGAAAAGAAAAAATATCTTCCGAAAGTAAAACGAACGGTTATATTACCGTAAGATTTTTAGTAAATTGTGAAGGAAAAACAGGATGGTTCAGAGTTCAGCAGATGGATGCAGATCTTAAGGAAACAATTCTAAATAAAGAGCTGGGAGAAAGGTTGCTTCGGTTTACAAAATCGCTGGACGGCTGGATTCCCAAAGAGATAAAGGGTTTTAAAATAGGCTATTATCAGTATTTAACCTATAAAATTGAGAATGGAAAAGTTTCAGAGGTATTACCTTAGCTTTTTGCTGCTTATCGTTTATACCAATACTATTGCACAGGTTAACTGTAATGCAGTAGAGGGGGAGAACTGCAAAAAAGCTTGTGAATTATACAACTGGGCTTCAGACAGACAAGGCAGCCGGGAATCTCAGGAAGCCTTCGATAAAGCCATCGGATTTTGCCCGGATTTCTCCAACACCTATATGGAAAAAGCAGTTCCATATCTTAAGAACGGAGACTTTGTAACCTGGAAGATTCTTATTGACAAGGCTGTTGCAGCAGATCCTAAAATGCATTTAGGCTACAGAGGATGGTGCAAATTTCAGTTTTTGCGCGATTACCGAGGAGCCATTCAGGATTTAGAAGCATTAAAAAAATATTACCCCGATGATCTAGGGAGATCCTTAAACGGAGATTATCATTTAGATATAGTAAAGGCTATGTCTTACAGTGCGTTGGGGCAGAAAGAAAAAGCTGCGGCGATTATTGAAAAGCTTCTGGCGTCAAAAGGCTATTTCAAAGGATTGTATGACCACTACCAGCTGGGAGTAACGTACTTTGAACTTGGCAGGTACGACAAAGCTTTAGAAAATTTTGAAAAACAGAGCAAGGAAAACAACTTTGCAGAAAATATATATTTTAAAAGTAAAGTTTCTAAAATCAGAAACAAAGATTATTTAGATTTAAAGAAGTTAGCATTAATGACTTATGATGAAGGAAAGACCATGAAGGATGTCTACACTCATCACTTTAACAAAGTCTACAGGAAACAGATCGAAGAACTGTAGATTATTATTAAATCAATAATCAAAAATTTACTTATGAGTAACGAGTTACAAAACATAAAAAACCGCTTTGGCATCATTGGAAACTTTCCTGTCCTGAACAGGGCTTTGGAAAAGGCAATCCAGGTAGCGCCCACAGATATTTCCGTTCTGGTTATCGGAGAAAGTGGTGTTGGGAAAGAATTTATCCCGAAAATCATTCATTCAGAATCAAAAAGAAAACATCAGCCCTATATCGTGGTCAATTGTGGAGCTATTCCGGAAGGAACCATAGACTCTGAATTATTCGGACACGAGAAAGGAGCATTTACAGGAGCTACCGCTACCAGAAAAGGATACTTTGAAGTAGCAGACGGCGGAACCATCTTTCTGGATGAGGTTGGAGAGCTTCCTTTACAGACGCAGGTCCGTCTTTTGAGAGTCCTGGAAAGCGGTGAATTTATGAAAGTAGGTTCCTCGCAGGTGCAGAAAACCAATGTAAGAATTGTAGCCGCAACCAACGTCAATATGATGAAGGCTATTCACGACGGAAGATTCCGTGAAGATTTATTTTACCGTTTAAATACCGTTCAGATTGATATGCCTCCTTTAAGAGAAAGAAAAGGAGATATTCATTTGTTATTCAGAAAGTTTTCAATAGACTTTGCAGAGAAATACAGAATGCCGGAATTGCAGTTGGAACCGGGTGCTGTTCATTATATTGAAAATTATTCCTTTCCCGGAAATATCCGTCAGTTAAGAAACCTGGTGGAACAGATGACGGTAGTGGAAAGAAACCGGGAAATAACAGTGGAGAAACTCGCTGAATACATTCCTATGGAAACCCATCTTCCGATGGTGGTTAACAATCAGAGTACTCAGAAACAGAGTGATTTCGGAAGTGAGAGAGAAATCATGTACAAAATTCTCTTTGATATGAGAAGTGATATTAATGACTTAAAATCACTAACTTCAGAACTGATCAAAAACAGAGGAACAGCCGATCTGAGCAATCAGGAAAAAAATCTCATCAACAGAATCTATTCTGCAGAACAGACTCAGCCTGTGTCCCAGAATTCACTGCTGTATTTCGAGGATAAATCTCCTGTAGTGCAGTCTGCGCCAACCATTATTTCAAACAATGATGACAGCTACGAAGATATTGAAGATATAGAAGTAGAAGAAAACCGACCGGAATCTCTATCGCTTCAGAATAACGAAAAAGACTTGATCATTAAAGCTTTAGAGAAGCATAAGGGACGCAGAAACAGAGCTGCGGACGAGCTTGGAATTTCACAAAGAACTTTATACAGAAAAATAAAACAATATAACTTAGAAGACTGATAACACAAATGAAAAACTTAGAAGTACTGAATATAAAAGAATATGATTTCAATATAGGGAAATATCTGTCCCAGGGAACAGACCTGTTCAAAAAAGATATTGGAGGCTTTATTGTCGCTACATTGCTGCTTTTTGTAATGAGCTTTATTCCTTTTTGTGGTATTCTTGGATTGGGAAACTTCTATAAAATCTGCAAAAAAGTAGATGAAGGTCAGCAGGTTTCAGCAGGAGATATTTTCGACTTTACGGATTTCGTAGTGTATCTGAAATTGTTTCTGCTTATTTTCGCAGTGTGTATCGTGGTTATGATTCCTATACAGCTTACGTTACTTCCGTTTCTGGCTGTGGCCGGAGTAGATGGGGAAAATGTATCAGATACTGGTGCCGCTTTATTTGCTGGCGGAATGGGACTGTGGCTGATGTTGACCATAATTGTGTTCATGGCTCTTTCTATATCAATGTATTTTGTACAGCCTTTGATCTCGCTTTACAGAATAACAAGTGTAAGAGAAGCTTATGGACTTTCATGGAAAATTGCCAGAAAAAACTTTTTTAAGATCTTTTTATTCTCGATTGTAGTAGGTTTCATTTCCCAGCTTGGAATGATCGTGTGCGGAGTAGGAATTCTGGTGACGATACCTCTCGGAATCTGTATGAAATATGCTGCGTATAAAGACGTGCTGGAGTCGCTAAATCAAAAAATGGTATGAGTAAATTAAAAATAATAGTTGGGTTTGTAATGCTTTCACTGTTTCATCAGTGTTACTCTTTTACCGGATCTTCATTGACGGATGAAAAGACCGTTCAGATCAATGAATTTCCAAATAATGCAGCGCTTGTTAATCCAACTCTTTCCCAACAGTTTTCTACAGATATCCAAAACAGATTTTTGCAGAGAACCACATTAAAAGGAACAAAATCAAATCCTGATATTTTGATAGAAGGTGAAATCTCCGACTACGGCTATTCACCAACTACGATCAGCTCCAATACAACAACCAACCCTTCGGGTGGAGTAGTACAGCAGGCACAGAGCAAGCTGACTATTTCTGTAAAAGTACACTATGAAAACAAAGTGCATCCGGATTCCAGTTTTGACAGAACCTATACGGATGAAGCTGTTTTTAACAGTAACCTGACCCAAAGTGAGATCGAAGCTTCTCAGGTGAAGCTTGTGACAGACAGAATTATTAACAAGATATTTAACGATATTGTAGCCAATTGGTAAGATGAATCCCAGAGTTTTAGAATTATTAAAGAACCCCAAAAATATTCAGTCAGAAGATCTCGGTCTTTTGAAAGAAGAAATTCATGCATTTCCTTATGTTCAGAACATCAGGGCACTTCATTTGTTTGGGGTACACCTTTATGATAAAGAAAACTATCAGAAAGAACTTTCGACAACGGCAGCGTATACTACTGACAAGAAACTTCTTTATCAGCTGATTAACGGGAAAATACAGCGGGAACCAAAGCGTGAGGTTTTAGAAGACAAAAAAACTTCTAAAACAGCAGAAAAAGAGGTGAAATATTCCTATAAAGACAAAGCTTTCCCGATAAAAAGAGAGGAGCCTTCCGAAAAAATACAGCAGAAACAGGAGAAATATGAAGCGGTGGCCAGCATGATGCCACCTGTTCAGGAAGTGAAACACATCCATACCAACGGGGAAAGAAACCGTATTCTCTTTGAAGGTGAAGAAAACTTCCTTGAGGAAACCAGCTCTGAAATCATAGATCTTGAATCTACACTCGAATCAGGGGTTATCGTAACTCAAAAAACGGAAAATGCTGCAAAAGATCTGCAGGAAGAAGTTGTACAAACAGCAGAAACACAAAAAAGTGAGGAGGAGAAAGAGTCAGAAGTAGGAGCAGACTTTACTCCTGAACTTATTGTTGATGAAAATAATATTGATAGCCAGCCAGAAGAGCAGAAAATCGATAAAGATGAAGATGTAAGCTTCCATGAAGTAGAAACAGAAAATAATGATAAGAACGATAGTGAAACTGGAGCAGAATTCACTCCGGAATTGATTGTTGAAGAAAATAATATAGCCAGCCAGCCAGAAGAACAGGAAATTGATAAAGGGGAAGACGTAAGCTTTCATGAAGTTGAAACCATCATTCCGGAACCGGAAGCTAATGAAAATGAGGAACAACAGGAAAAAGTTGAAGAACCTTTAGTTACCGAAAGAGATCAGGACCCTGTCATCGTTGCTGTAAAGGAAGATGCAGCTGAGCTGGATGCTGAAATAAGTTTCCATGGAATGGATCAGTTTCTTCCCGATGTTAAGATTCAGGCAAACAGTGAGGATGAGGCGGTAGCTCCTGAAGTTTCTAAACCGACTGTTAATAAACATGAGGAAGAAATGCGACGTCTGATTGAAGAGGTGGAGAAGAAAATGAAAGAGGCTCAATCCGCTCCAAAAGCTGAGATTGAGGATCCTGAAACAAGCGACCACGAGATCAGTTTTGCAGAAACACAAAACTTCCATTTCTGGTCCACTGAAAAAGAAGAACCTAAAGCTGAAGAATCTGTACCTGAACCCATAGAAAATAAGGTAGTTCAGCCGGAACCAAAGGAAAAACCTGTAGAAATAACGGAAAGAGTTGAAGAACCTGAGAAGGAAACCTCACAAGAAGTTTCTGCATGGAAACCGATGAGTCTGGATGCTAATCTGCCCGACTCGATGATCAGTAAAGACACTGCAGCAAACTCACCTAAGACTGAAGCTCCAAAACAGCAGGAAATTTCAGATGCAAAAGAAACGCATAAAGAAATAGCTGGGCATTCTGCCGGAGAGCCGCAAAAAGAGATTGAAACAACCTCAGATCATAATATTCTGCCAGCTGTAGAGGAGGAGACCGAACTGCCGGTAGAAGAAGCTGAAGAAGTTAGAAGCTCTGAAGAAATTACAGAAACGAAAACGCAGAAAGGAGAAGAAGCACCAGTCATGAATGTTTCCTTCTTCGGGACAGATATTTCAAGTTTGTCTGTACAAAAAGCGGAAAAAGAAAAAACTATAAAAGAACCTGTTCAGGAAGCTAAAGTTCAAAACACAGCAAAAGCTGCGGATGATAGTAATGTTCCCGGATTTATCAATACATGGCAAAGTTGGTTGAAAATAGACCGACCTGCAGAGGAAGAAGTCATTGCTGAGAAAAAAGTAAAAGAAGCACCCATTCCGCCGGTTCAGGAGAAGGTAATTGAAGCTTTTATCGAAAACAATCCTAAAATCAGTCAGTTAAGAGACGAAAGCACCTACGTTGTCAGAGAAAAGAATGATGATATTTCACACCTGATGACAGAAACACTGGCCAATCTGTACTTTGAACAGAAGTTATATACTAAAGCTATTAAGGCGTTTGAGATTCTGATCAAAAAGACTCCTGAAAAAAAGGAACACTTCCAATCTAAAATTAAAGAAATTAAAGATTTCAGAAGCAAAAACTAAAGAGCAAATAAAAGATAAATTAAAGGCTGAATACAGAAGTGTTCAGCCTTTAATTTTTATATATTTTCAGGGGTGTTTTTCCTGCCGCGTACTTTTCGCCACGCTTTCCGGCCAAAAACAACAACAAGAATAATCAGAATTACGGCAAATACAGCCGCAATAACAGGGGCTGCCATGGCCAATATAGTCATGATGCCGGCTCCTGCTGTTTCAGTCGTTCCCACCACAGAATTACCCAAACCTCCTGTGGTGGCAGTAGAAGCTGCCCGGATCCCGGCAAAGCCGGAACTGATGGTTGCTGCAGTTCCTCCTCCTGCAATTAAAGCAAGCGCCCACTGCGGAAAAGTACCCAGATCCGCAAACTGGCTCGCAAATAAAACAGAACCCGCCACGGTAGCCAGAGGCACAGAGATGGTATCCAGCAAATGATCTACGAAAGGAATATAATAGGTTAAAATTTCAGCAATAGTGGCAATACCCGTTGTAATAAGTGCCGGAAGCCCGGATATCCATTCAAAATGCTCATTCATCGGGATCCAGTGAAAGTACGAAGCAAGACTCACTGCAAACATAGGCAGAAAAACTCTGAAGCCTGTAGCTGCAGCCAAACCGATGCCGATGAAGGCGCTCAGTACGTAAGAAAAATAGGGAACATGGTCTAACATTTTAATTTTCAGATTTATTGTTTCCCCTAAAAATACAAAAACTATGCAAGACTTTAGAAAAATTTATAACCTGTAAATCACGGGCAGCTTATTCCCCACAGATTTATCTGATTGCACAGATATCTGTTCTGCATGAAATAAAAAAGATAAGCTGTAATTGAGATATTAAAGTAAAAGAAATGATTTCACAAAGAATTAAAGGTTTTTCTCTGTGAAAATCTGCGCGATCGGTGGGAGAAAATTTACAGTTTCACCATTTCGTTGGTCAACTGTAAACTGCTGCATTGTTGCATTATTAAGCCTTCTTCTGCATCTGGCAAAGTTTGAGAAACTGCTCTTCCACTTCCTGAAATTTAGCCGGGATTTCAGAGGAAACCCAAAACATCATGGCCAGTGTTTTCTCTCCGAAAGCATCTTTATATACCTCCTTATTCAGGCGGTAACACTCCCTTAAGAGCCTTTTTACCCTGTTTCTGTGCACCGCCTTCTTGAAATATCTTTTAGAAACAGAAACACCAAACTTATGGTTTTCAACGGGTAAATTGGGTTTGTCTTTTAGAATAATGATTCTCAGATTTCCGCAACTCCTCCATTTACCTTTGTCAAAAAGTAAAGCAATCTCAGTGTTTTTTTTGAGTTTTTCTTCTCTGGAGTATTTGAAGTTTTGCATTAATCCTGTTTCACTAAATAATTAATCACTTCAGCTGCTGCGTACAATCCGAAAATTGCAGGAATATAGCTTACCGTGCCGTAGAAAGATCTTTTGTAATTGGCTCCGTCGGTCAGTTTCAGACTTTCCTCCTGCTGAAGTTCATTGGAAAAAACACATCTGAAGCCTTTATTGATATTTTCTTTTTTAAGTCTTTTTCTGATTTGTCTGGCCAGGAAGCAGTTCTGCGTTTTGCTGATGTCCCTTACCATAACTTTACTCGGGTCTGTTTTTCCACCAGCTCCCATAGAACTGATCAGTTTTATTTTCTTTCTTTTGGCTGCTTTGATTAAACACAGTTTGGGAGTAATGCTATCGATGCAGTCCAGAATATAATTAAACTTGTCCGATTCAAGAACTTCATCCATTCTTTCTGGATTAAGGAATTCATTGATCTTTTTCAGATTAAGTTCCGGATTGATATCCAGAAGTCTTTCCGCGACGACTTCCACCTTGTGCTTTCCTACGGTGGAACGTAAGGCAGGTAACTGTCTGTTAATGTTGGTGATATCTACCGTGTCGCCATCTACAATCGTCATGTTTCCAACACCCGATCTGGCCAGAAATTCTGCGGCAAAAGAACCTACGCCTCCTAAACCGATGACCAGGACATTCGCTTTATTAAGTTTTTCTAAACCTTCCTCTTTGATCAGGAGTTCCGTTCTCTCCAGCCAGTACTTATCCATTCTTTATCGTGTCTAAATTTTCTAAAATCTGTTCATTCAGCCTTTCCACAGAAATACCTTTTAATGCTGAAACTTTTGAATATAATTCTTGAATATTAAAACATTCATTATCAGTTTCTAAAAAGATTTTATCTAAAGGTGCGTTCCTTACAATATCCTGCAAAGATAAATGATACAAAACAGCTTTTCCAAAACTCAGATAAAAATTATTTTTCAACAGGTCTTCAGCGATCCGTTGTTTTTTGTTAAAACCATGAATAATAACCGCTTGTTCGGCTTTCTTAGTTAAAGAAATAACCTCATAAAACTTTCTGACACAATGAATAATCAATGGTTTCCTGATTTCATTGGAAATAAGAATCTGTCTTGAAAAAACTTGCTCCTGGATCTTTTGCGGTACAGCCACTATTGAATCCAAACCACATTCCCCGATCGCCAGACAGTTTTCTGAGATATTTGATTGCAGCCAACTGAATTGTGCCTCTATAGAGTCCAAAGCGATATCCCTGGGATGGATACCGATAGAGTAGGAACGGTCCGGAGGAGTCATTCCAGGGTCAATATTGTAAATTCCATGAAGAATATTTTTCCTATGATGGTGAAAATCAAAAAAATCCATTCACAAAAGTACGATTATCTGGAAAATTAATTTAAAATTATTAAACGAACGTTTATAATTGTGTTAAAAATTTCCTAACTTTACTCAAAGTGCACTTCATGAGAAAAAAATTTACGGAAAAACAGATCCATATACTGGATATTGCTGAAGAACTTATTGCCAAAAAAGGGTATGAGGGAACTTCGGTAAGAGATATCTGTTCCAAGGCCAACATCAATGTGGCAATGATTTCCTACTACTTCGGTTCCAAAGAGAAAATGATGTCTTACCTTTATCAGTACAGAGTGCTGAAAACAAGAGAGAATTTTTCGGAATTTGCAGATACCATCAAGGATGGCAAGCCGGAAATGCAGTTAAGAGAAATCATTAAATATATTGTTTCCCAACTATTCAAATACAACTATTTTCATGGGTTTGTTACCCAGGAACTCAGGCATACTGAAAACTTAAAAGATGAACTTCTCGATTTCTATCAGCTGTTTGTCAAAAAACTTGATGATGTGATCAAGAAAGGGGTGGCTTCTGGAGTATTTACTTTTACGCCAAAGCCTGAGGATATCCTTACCATGATTATAGGCTCCACATTATTTGTCATCAGAAATAAAAATTTCTATGAGCTCTATGTGCCGAGCAAAAATGAGGAAGCGTACACCAAAGAAGCAGAGAAAAAAGTAAGAATGAATCTTTTAGTCAGCGTTTTTGCTATTTTGGGATACGCTGCAGACTAAATTTACGTTAAATATTCATAAAAAAAAATCTATTGACAAAAAAGTTATATTTTTGCAAATTAGTAAATCGGCCCTATAATCCGAAAACTGTTGAATTTTTTATATGAAAAAATATATTTTAGGTCTTTTTGCTGTGGCAGTTGTTTCCTCATGCGTAAGCCAACAGGAAAGAGCAATGAAGAGTGCTGACAAGAATTTTATCTTAAAAGCAGCGAATGATAATTTTACCAAAAAGAAGTGGAAAAATGCATTGGCTCTATATGACAGGTTGACTAACCTTGTGGCAGGAACAGATGATTTTCCTAACGTAGGTTTTAATACTGCTTATGCGAATTACTATGACAAGAGTTATAAACTGGCAGGACATCAGTTTAAAAACTTTGCGGTCAATTTTCCAAAAGATCCTAGAGCAGAAGAAGCAGCCTATATGTCTGCATTATGCTACTATGAAGGGTCTATGGACTACAATTTGGACCAGTCTACAACAGAAACGGCGATCAATGAACTTCAGGACTTCCTGACCAATTATCCCAACTCTGAAAGATCTAAAAATATCAGTCAGCTTATTGACGAACTCTCTTATAAACTGGAATTTAAGGCCTACGAAAATGCCAGACAGTATTTCAAAATGGGTGAGTACAAAGCAGCCAACGTTGCTTTGGAAAATGTATTGGAAGACTTCCCAAGTACCAAACTTCGTCCAAAAATCTACGACTTTATTATGAAGTCAAGATATGAACTGGCTGTAAAATCTGTGTATGAGCTTAAAGACGAGCGTATAGAAAGTGCTCTTTCTTATACAAGGATGGTGGAAAAAGAACTTCCGAATACAGAGTATTCCAAAACAGCAACAGATCTGAGAGGAAAACTGGAAAAAGAAAAAGAAAACTTTGTAGTTGTTAAGAAACAAACTGAAGCAAGAATTGCGGCATTAACGATAAGACAGAAAAAAGAGGCTGAAAAACTGGCTGAAAAAAATAAAACTGAGCAGCAAATCAAAGATCAGATCAGTAATGAGAAGAAGGCAATGCAGATCCAGAGGGACAGTGCAGCACTTCAGACCCCTCCTCCAGCAGCCACTTTCAAAATCCAAAGATAATTCGTAAATTTGCCGTCTTATTAATAAAATAATTTTCTCAAAATGAGTGTAAAAGATACAAAAGCAGAAGTAAATACTATTACTTACGATAAAGACAAGATTGAAGATAAAGTAGGTTCAATCTATGAAGCTATTGTTATCATGGGAAAGAGAGCAGAGCAGATCAATGCGGAGATCCGTACGGAACTTCACAATAAATTGGACGAATTTGCTGTGCACAATTCTACATTGGAAGAAGTTTTCGAAAACAGAGAACAGATCGAAATCTCTAAACATTACGAAAAACTTCCTAAGCCTACTTCTATTGCTATCGAAGAATGGCTGAATGAAGATATCTATTTCAGAAAGACAGAAGACAGAAAGTAATTATTTTTGTTTTTAATCATATGAAGGTCATAAGGGAATTCAATTCTTTTATGACCTTTGTCTGTTTATACCCGGCTTTGTGCGAAAAAATAAGTAATTTAGTATTTCAAAAATTAAAACTAAATGAGTGTTTCCGGTAAAAAGATACTTATCGCTGTTTCCGGTGGAATTGCGGCCTATAAAATTCATTTCCTCATCAGGGATTTTGTGAAAAAAGGAGCCGAAATTCAGGTAATCATGACTCCAGATGCAGAACAGTTTGTAACAAAACTAAGTCTTTCAACCCTTTCAAAAAAACCTGTCTATTCAGATTTTTATGGTGATAACGGTACCTGGAACAGTCATGTTGAAATGGCCTTGTGGGCAGACGTCATGATCGTTGCTCCATGCACCGCCAATACATTAGCCAAAATGATTCATGGAATGTGTGATAATCTGGTCATTGCGACCTATATGTCTGCCAAATGTCCCGTATTTATTGCTCCGGCCATGGATTTGGATATGTATGCACATCCTTCCACCAAACAAAACCTTGAGATGGCGGAAGATTACGGGCATTTTATTGTTCCCGCAGAAACCGGTGAACTTGCCAGCGGATTGGTAGGCCAGGGTAGAATGGCAGAACCAGATACGATTGTTAAAACCATTGAGGATTTCTTTACCTCCGGAAATCACATCAAAAGTCTGGAAGGAAAAACGGTACTGATCACAGCCGGACCTACCTATGAAGCCCTTGATCCCGTAAGATTTATCGGGAATCATTCTTCAGGTAAAATGGGATTTTCCCTGGCTGAAGAAGCCTCAAAAAGAGGAGCCCGAGTAATTCTGATCTCCGGCCCGAGTGCCCAGACAACCGAAGATAAAAATATAGAACTGCATAAAGTAACCTCCGCAAGAGAAATGCTGAATAAAGTTTTTGAATTCTATGACCACATCGATATCGGTATTGCCAGTGCCGCCGTAGCAGATTACGCTCCAAAAGAAGTAGCGAAAGAGAAAATTAAAAAAAATGATGAAAATTTAACCCTTGAACTGGTTAAAAATCCTGATATCCTTAAAACAATGGGTGAAAAGAAAACCCATCAGTTTCTCGTAGGTTTTGCCCTGGAAACCCAGAATGAAGAAGAAAATGCAAAAGGGAAACTGGAAAAGAAAAATCTTGATATGATCGTTCTGAACTCCCTGCGCGACGAAGGGGCAGGCTTTAAAAATGACACCAATAAAATCAAGATCCTGACCCAAACAGGGAAAAAAGAATTTGACCTTAAATCCAAAGATAAAGTAGCCATAGATATTCTGGATTTTGTTGAGGCTCAACTTTTAAAATAATTTTAATAAATTTCCGTTCTCAATTTTTAATCGATAATGAAAAAAATCATAAGCCTATTCTTGCTGCTTTTTATATATAACCTGAGTTTTTCCCAGGAACTGCTTGCAACGGTACAGATCAACTCCCAGCAATTGGGAGGAAGTAACCAGCAAGCCTACAAAGCGCTGGAAAAAAGTCTCAGAGACTTTATCAATAACACCAGCTGGACCGGGAAAAAACTGCAGAATTTCGAAAAGATCAAATGTAATTTTGCCGTTGTCATTGCAGAAAGAGACGGAAACAGATTTAAAGGAAGCATTGTGATCCAGGCTGTTCGCCCGGTTTACAATACAAATTATGAGTCACCGCTGGTCAATCTTCAGGACCAGAGGTTTGCATTTGAATATGTAGAAAATGAAAACCTTGTATTTAATGAAAGACAGTTTTCCGGTAAAAACCTGATCGATGTGGTAAGCTTTTACGTCTATGTGATCTTAGGGTATGATGCAGACAGTTTCCAGTCTATGGGAGGAACACAATGGTTCTCAAAAGCCCAGCAGATTGCTCAGAATTCACAGAACAGGAATTATGAAGGATGGAATGTCATCAACGAGCCGCGAAGCCGCACAATACTGATCAATGAGATTATCAACCCGAACTGGAGCCAATTGCGTTCCACGATGTATACCTATCACAGGGCCGGTTTGGATAATCTGTTTAATCAGGATCAGACTGCCGCAAAAAAAGTGATCTTTGATGCGCTTATGCAGCTGAAAATGTATGAAAATTCATTTCAGCAGTCCTATTATTTCAATCTGTTCTTAGATAATAAAAGTGACGAGATTTTCAATATTTTCAATTCCGGAAACAATGGAGGATTGGTGATGAATGACCTTAAGCAGCTGATGATGATCCTTACGCCCAAATATTCAGAGAACAAATGGAGCAAGTGGAAATAAAATCTGCCAGCTTTACCCATTGAATACCGGATACTAAATTCTATATTTGCATTACTTAAAGTAATCAGTTATTATCCATGCTTTCGAGAATTTACATTAAAAACTTTGCCTTGATTGATACTCTTGAAGTATCATTGAATAACGGTCTGCAGGTAATTACCGGGGAGACCGGAGCCGGTAAGTCTATTATTTTAGGGGCTTTAAGGCTTATTCTTGGCGAAAGGGCTGAAGTAAAATCTATTTCCAAATCGGAAGAGAAAAGCATTGTGGAAACTGAATTTGACTTAAATAACCAGTTCAAAAAATTCTTTATTGAAAATGATCTGGATTATGAACATCAGACCATCATCCGAAGGGAAATCCTTCCTTCAGGGAAATCCAGAGCATTCATTAATGATGTTCCTGTGACCCTTGATGTCCTTAAAGAATTAACGTCTCAACTTATTGATATTCACTCACAGTTTGAAACCTCAAACCTTTTTACCTCAGAATATCAGTTTAAAATTATTGACGGACTTTCTGAAAATAAAAAGCTAATTGAAGAGTATCAGAATGAATTTTCCGACTTTCAAAGCTTAAAATTACAGCTTAAAAAACTTCAGACCCAACTTTCTGAAAACAGAAAAGAAAGCGACTACAAAGAATTTCTGTTGAATGAACTGGAGGAATTGAAATTGGATGATGTAGATTATGAAGACCTTCAGAATCAGTTATCTGTCCAGGAGAACGCTGAAATGATCTCAGAAAACCTCGTGCAGATTCTCTCAAGATTCCATCAGGAAGAAGTAGGAATTTTATCGTTCTTTAACGAAGCCAAACATAAGCTGTCACGAATTGCTGAAGTTTCAAACGGCTTCTCAGAACTTGACGAAAGGCTGGAAACCTCTTTTGTAGAACTGAAAGATATTATTTCCGAACTGGAAAATGAGTCCGAAAGAATTGAGATCAACCCGGCGAATCTGGCGGTTCTTGTGGAGCTTAATAATAAAATCAATGCCCTTTTTCTAAAGCATACTGTATCTGATATCAATGAATTAAGAGCACTCAGAGATCAGCTGGCAGGTGAGCAGAAAGGAGCTTCAGAACTCGAAGATCATATTGCTGAGATTGAAGAAAATATTTCTAAAAAAGGGAAAATACTTCAGATTCTCGCTGAGAAACTTTCAAAAAACAGAAAAAAATCGGTGCCTGTTTTCATTAAAAAAGCAGAAACCCTTCTGAAAAAGTTAGGTCTTGAAAAATCCAGAGTGGATATTGAACTTCAGGATACTCAGGAATTTAATGCATTTGGAAAAGAAAATATACAGTTGCTCTTTCAGGCCAACTCAGGCTTTCCTTTAAAGCCAATCCAGACCGCTATTTCCGGTGGTGAAAGATCCAGAGTGATGCTTGCCGTGAAAAAGATCATTGCCGAAAGTGATGAGCTTCCAACCCTTATTCTGGATGAAATTGATACAGGAGTTTCCGGAAAAGTAGCCGAAGAAATAGGAAATCTGATGAGAGAAATGTCTGCGGATATGCAGCTTATCGTTATTTCTCACCTGGCCCAGGTTGCTGCCAAAGGAAATGACAACTACAAAGTCGTAAAACGTGATATTTCCGGTAAAACACAATCTACCATCATTCCTCTGAACGAAGAAGAGAAACTGAACGAGATCGCCCAGCTTCTTTCCGGAAGCAAAATTACCGAGGCCGCACTGGCACAGGCGAAAGAACTAATTGGCTGAAAAACTGTAACATATTTTACATTATATTGACTAATATAAAAAACTAAAATATGTTTCTAAAGTTCCTCAGGCTGGAAATCAAAAGCTTTTTCCGTGGTACTTCCTTAGGCGTGAATCTTGCCATGAAAATCCTTCGTTTTATAGGAATCCTTTATTTTATGGCTTGCCTGGCAGGAGGCGCTTTTGCTGCATTCTTTTACGTAAGAGACGAGATGCATCAGGATCCTTTGAAAGTAGTTTCAAAATTTTTAATCATAGCCTGGGCGGCAGACTTGATTTTGAAGTATATCTGGCAGGAAATGTCAACTCAGAATATCAAACCATTCCTGACTTTGAATATTCCAAAGAATACACTGGTCAACTACATGTTTGTTAAAACATTTCTATCGGCCTTAAGCTGGCTGAATTCTTTATTTTTTATTACTTTTTCCGTTATTGCCATGTTCAATGGATATAGTATTACCGGGATCTTAGCTTGGTTTGTCGGAATTTCCTTTTTGTTTTATCTCAATAATTTTATCAACATTCTGTTCAACGATAAAGAAGCCGTTGTTATTAGTATAGGCTGCCTGTTTGCTGCCACTGCGGGGCTTGGGTATTATCATATTGTACCGGTACTTTCTTACTCAGAGAACTTTATATACAGTTTTTATCAAAGTCCTTACTTTATCATCGTTCCAATAGTTCTCTTTTTTGGTTTGTGGATCATCTGTTTTAAATATATCCGAAAAGAATTCTATCTCGATCAGGGACTGGAAGCGAAGAAGCAATTCGGAAAAACAGAAAATATTGCATTCTTAAACAAGTATGGCGTCATCGGTACATTCATCAACAATGATATAAAAATGCTGCGACGGAATAAAGTCACCAAAGGAATTCTGATCGGAAGTTTTTTCTTTCTTTTCTACGGCATGCTGATGTTCACTTCTGCCATTTACAAGACACCGGCCATGATCATGTTTATGGGGCTTTTTGTAACCGGAGGTTTTCAGTTTCTTTTCGGGCAGCGGGTTCCTGCCTTCGACAGCTCTTACTATCCTCTGATGATGACATTGAATGTACCTTATAAAGAATATCTTAAAGCAAAATGGTGGCTGATTAACATTGTGACCGCAGCTTCAATGATCATTGCTTTATTTTATGTGTATTTCGGCTGGGAAATGTACATCACATTTTTCGCCGCAGGACTTTACAATATGGGCGTGAATTCACAGTTTACCCTTTGGTCCGGAGCCTACAATAAAACTCAGATCGACCTTAATTCAAAAGAAAAAAGGATTGGGCAGAAAAACAGTTTTAACCTCAAAGCCTTACTCCTGCTGATCCCTAAAATGCTTCTTCCTATGGGGGTTTTTGCCTTGTCAAAATATTTCTTTGGAATGACCGGGGGAGTCATAAGCATTGCCATTTTGGGACTTTTAGGGTTTTTTCTCAGAGAAAAAATATTCAATATTATTGTCAAACAATATAAAAGAGAAAAGTACAGTACGCTGGATGCATTTAAAAATAAAGACTAAATTATGATTACTATCAATAACTTATCCAAAACTTACGGAACGGCTACCGTTCTTCAAATTGAGCATCTTGAAATTCCTAACGGAGAAACATTCGGGCTTGTTGGAAACAACGGAGCCGGTAAAACAACACTTTTCAGTCTGATGCTTGATCTGATTCAGGCGACAACAGGATTTGTAAGCATCGACGGCATCAAAGTCAATGAATCTGAAGCATGGAAGAATAAAGTCTCCGCTTTTGTGGATGATACTTTCCTGATCGGCTATCTGACGCCCGAAGAATATTTTTATTTTATTGGAGAGCTGAGAGGTCAGAATAAAGCTTCCATTGACGAATTCTTAAAACCTTTCCATGATTTTTTTAATGGTGAGATTCTGAATTCAGGAAAATACGTTCGTGATTTGTCAAAAGGGAACCAGAAAAAAGTAGGAATTATAGGCGCAATTATCGGAAATCCGGAAATTATTATTCTTGATGAACCTTTTGCCAATCTGGATCCTTCTACTCAGATTAAACTTAAAAACCTGATCAAAGAACTTTCAAAACAAGATGGAGTGACTTTTCTTATTTCCAGTCATGACCTGTCACATACCACCGAAGTCTGCAATAGAATTATTGTAGTCAACAAAGGACAGCTTGTCAAAGATATCAAGACCAATCCTGAAACATTGAAGGATCTGGAACAGTATTTTGCAGATCAGGTTTCTGCGTCTCCGGTAATTTAATTCATAAAAAAATAATGAGCATAGAATCACAAAACGTCACCGACTATCCTAACAGCAACACTGTTTTTATGGTGTGGAACCTGAATGAAAGCCCTCTACTGAAAGATACCTTTCAACAGCTTTGTGCATTGGTTCTCAATCTTAATAATTCAGTTTTCAACAGATTTCCGGACAGCAGAGCCAGCTGTGTTATGGGAATAGGTTATGAAGGCTGGAAAAAATTAGAGCTTCCAACCCCGTTACCTAAAGAATTGGTCAATTTTGAGGAAATTAGAGGAGTAAAGCATACAGCCGTTTCTACACCCGGCGATCTTCATTTCCACCTGAGAGCCGATAATAAAAGTCTTATTTTTGATATGACGATAGAAATCTCCAGACTTTTAAGTCCTGTTGCAGAAAGTATTCTTGAGATCAACGGATTTAAATACTGGGATGCCCGTTCCATTCTGGGTTTTGTAGATGGTACGGAAAATCCGCACGGAGAAGACCGGGATTATTTTGCGAAAATTGGAGAAGAAGATTTACAATATAAAGGAGGAAGCTACTTGTTTGTCCAAAAATATCTGCATAATATGGATGCCTGGAAAGGCCTTTCTACAGAAGAACAGGAAAAAGTAATCGGAAGATCAAAAGAAAATGATATTGAAATGTCAGATGCCGTGAAGCCATCCAATTCCCATATCGCATTAGCCAATATAGAAGGAGAAAACGGGGAGGAGCTTAAAATTGTAAGAGATAATATGCCTTTTGGAAGACCCTCTTCCAATGAATTCGGGACTTATTTTATTGCTTATTCAAGTACATTCAGTACCACAAAAAAAATGCTGACCAATATGTTTGTCGGAGATCCGGTTGGCAATTACGACAGAATCTTAGATTTCAGCACAGCCGTCACCGGAACCTTGTTTTTTGTACCTACCAGAAATATGCTGGATGAATTTTCAGGATAAAAAAAGGCTGGAAATATGCTTCCGGCCTTTCTATCAATTATTTTAAATAGGATCTTCCTCTATCGGAACAGCACACATATCAACATGCACCATGCACATTCCCTGGCATGGATTGTCTGTAGGAAAACGGCAACATGCATAATAGCCATTGTAGGGGATAAGATACGAATAGTTAATAGGGCAGTGTGGAATAACCACTCCCCCGAATACTTCTTTCAGGTTCGCTCTGTTGAATTTTTTTAGATTTTTCATACGATTAGCTTTATATATCACTAATATATGAAAAAATAAAATTGAAGAATGTAATTTTATAAAAATTTGTTGTTCAATATCTTACTTAAAACAAAAACCCCAGAATTTCTGAGGTTTCTATCATTTAATCTATAGGTTCTAAAATCTTATTTAAGGCTTCCCACCATATCTTCCGGCTTTACCCATTCGTCAAACTGTTCAGCTGTTAAAAAGCCAAGATTCACAGCTTCTTCTTTTAGAGTAGTCCCATTTTTGTGGGCTGTTTTTGCAATTTTTGCTGCATTTTCGTAACCGATGTGGGTATTTAAAGCAGTGACAAGCATTAATGATTTGTCTACCAGCTCTTTAATTCTCTCATGATTCGGTTCAATACCTTCCGCACAATGATCATTGAATGAAATACAGGCATCAGCAATCAGTTGTGCAGACTGCAGGAAGTTGTAAGCCATAACAGGCTTGAAAACATTAAGTTCATAATTCCCCTGCGTTCCCGCAAACGATATGGTGGTGTCATTTCCAAGAACCTGAGCACAAACCATGGTCATGGCTTCATTCTGCGTAGGATTTACTTTCCCCGGCATAATAGAAGATCCCGGTTCATTTTCAGGAATATGAATTTCACCAATTCCCGAACGCGGTCCGGAAGCCAGCAATCTGATGTCCTGAGCTATTTTGAATAGTGAAACAGCCAGTTGCTTTAAAGCTCCGTGAGATTCTACAATCGCATCATGAGCAGCTAATGCTTCAAATTTATTTTCAGCAGTAATGAAAGGGTGATTCGTAAACTTAGCAATATATTCAGCTACTTTTACATCATAACCATTTGGTGTATTGAGTCCTGTACCCACAGCAGTTCCTCCCAAAGCAAGTTCAGAAAGGTGAGGAAGTGTATTTTTTAAAGCTTTCAATCCATATTCAAGCTGAGCTTTGTAGCCTGAAAACTCCTGGCCAAGCGTAAGAGGAGTAGCGTCCATAAGGTGGGTTCTCCCGATTTTTACAATATCTTTAAAAGCTTCTGCTTTGGCTGCAATCGTATTCTTCAGTTTTTCAACAGCAGGAATCGTTACTTCCACCACTTTTTTATAAGCAGCAATATGCATTGCCGTTGGGTAGGTATCATTGGAAGACTGTGATTTATTCACATCATCATTCGGGTGAATTTCAGATTTTTCGCCCAAAACTCCGCCATTGTTTACGTGAGCTCTGTTTGAAACCACTTCATTGATATTCATATTGGACTGCGTCCCCGACCCCGTCTGCCAGATCACCAAAGGAAACTGATCGTTGAGTTTTCCTTCCAGGATTTCCTCACACACCTTGGCAATCATATCTCTTTTTTCAGCAGGAAGAACTCCAAGATCTGTATTGGCGTAGGCTGCCGCTTTCTTTAAATAAGCAAAAGCCTCAATGATTTCGTGGGGCATAGAACCCTCCGGTCCGATCTTGAAATTATTTCTGGAACGTTCAGTCTGTGCCCCCCAAAACTT
The DNA here is from genome assembly GCF_003815695.1 of Chryseobacterium carnipullorum. NCBI lineage: Bacteria > Pseudomonadati > Bacteroidota > Flavobacteriia > Flavobacteriales > Weeksellaceae > Chryseobacterium > Chryseobacterium carnipullorum. Next base: position 1,626,657 of record NZ_CP033920.1, read on the forward strand.
GTCTGAAGGTACCTGAACCTCTCCCATAGTGTCCTTTTCGATTCTGTAATTCATTGTGATTGAAATTTTTATAAAGTTAACGATAAACGCAGAATCACGCAATTTATAACCATTATAAATATCAATATGGATCACTGATTTTACTCATGTTTTTTTAAGGATGGCGTATTTTTGCACAAACAAAAATTGAATGGATTTTAGATATCAGGATCCGTATCCGATCCAGAAAGATGATACGGTGTATAAAAAATTGACATCAGACTATGTAAAGGTTGAGCAATTGGGAGATAGAGAGATTTTAACCATTGACCCGAAAGGACTGGAGCTTTTAGCGGAAGAAGCGATGGCTGATGTTTCTTTCATGCTTCGTTCTTCGCACCTGGAAAGTCTTAAAAGAATCATCGATGATCCGGAAGCTACTGATAATGACAGATTCGTAGCATATAATCTCTTACAGAATGCAGCAGTTGCCGTTGAGGGAGCGCTTCCTTCTTGCCAGGATACAGGTACAGCTATTGTAATGGGTAAAAAAGGAGAAAGTGTTTACACCGGAGTGGATGACGGAGAATACCTGAGCAAAGGAATTTACAATACCTATCAGAAAAGAAACCTTAGATATTCGCAGGTAGTTCCTTTAACCATGTTCGAAGAAAAAAATTCAGGATCCAATCTTCCGGCACAAATTGATATTTATGCTAAAAAAGGAGATTACTATGAATTTTTATTTTTAACGAAAGGAGGGGGATCTGCTAACAAAACATTCCTGTATCAGAAGACCAAATCATTACTGAACGAAAAGTCTCTTGAGGCATTTGTCAAAGAAAGAATCTCAGATCTTGGAACGGCCGCGTGCCCTCCATATCATCTGGCTCTTGTCATTGGAGGAACTTCTGCTGAAGCGAATCTTGCTGCTGTGAAAAAAGCATCTGCAAAATACTATGACAACCTTCCGACAGAAGGAAATGAAGGTGGGCAGGCATTCAGAGACCTTGAATGGGAAGCCAAAGTTCAGAAAATCTGCCAGGAAAGTGCCATCGGAGCTCAATTTGGAGGAAAATATCTTACCCATGACGTAAGAGTAATCAGACTTCCTCGTCATGCTGCTTCCTGCCCTGTGGGAATGGGGGTTTCATGTTCAGCAGATAGAAACATTAAAGGGAAAATCACCAGAGACGGTATTTTCCTTGAACAGCTGGAAGAAAATCCGAAGAGATTCTTGCCGGATACTCCTCCGCACTTAGAAGAGGCTGTCGAAATCAATTTGAATAAGCCAATGCCGGAAATTTTGGCTGAGCTTTCAAAATATCCGATCAAAACGAGATTGAAATTAAACGGAACATTGATCGTCGCAAGAGATATTGCCCACGCAAAGATTAAAGAAATTCTGGACAGCGGACAACCGATGCCTGAGTATTTCAAAAATCATCCGATCTATTATGCGGGACCTGCAAAAACTCCGGAAGGAATGGCATCAGGAAGTTTCGGGCCTACAACTGCCGGAAGAATGGACGTTTATGTTGATGAATTTCAGAGCCACGGCGGAAGCATGATTATGCTGGCGAAAGGAAACAGAACTAAAGAAGTAACGGATGCATGTGGTAAATACGGAGGATTCTATCTGGGATCTATCGGTGGACCTGCAGCCATCCTTGCCAAAGACAATATTGTATCCGTAGATATCGTAGATTTCCCTGAATTAGGGATGGAAGCCGTAAGAAAGATCGAAGTGAAAGACTTCCCGGCCTTCATCATTACGGACGATAAAGGCAACGATTTCTTCGCAGATCTAGCCCACTAATTAGTTTAAAATCAAAATAAATTAGAAAATAGGGCGTGTATCTTTTGTGTACGACACAAAAAAGTCCTATTTTTGCCTAAAATCTTTAAGAAAATGATAACGATTTTATCAGCATTTTGGCCGTTCTACCAGTTCCTATGGACTGTATTCTTTATAATCATGTTCTTAGTAGGGTTCTGGTGTATCTTCATGTTCTTCGGTTTGGTAATCCCAATGTGGTTAACTGAAGGTCTGAAAGAATATTTCGGAAAAGTAAAACCTTTCGACCCTGAGGACATCAGAAGAAAAGAGGTGAATGAGCAGGAAGGTGTAGAAGTAATCTACAGCAATCCTAAAGGAAACGGACCTTTCCTACACGATCACGGACATCATCATTAATTTGATTGTCATTGCTTTTTCACCTTAATTCTGAAAAAGTAATATCAAAGCAAAACAATATATATAAACCGCTTAATTTTTTTAGGCGGTTTTTTTATTATCCATTTCTCAGCTGTTCAGGCGAGATCCCGAATTTTTTCTTGAATGCCCTATTGAAATTCTGTACATATTCATATCCGCATTCCATCGCAATTTCTTTGATTATAATTCCTATATTAATAATCATTTTCTTCGCTTTTAGCATTCTCAGTTTCAAAATAAACATCGGGCAGGCTTTTTCTAAGAAAATTATTAAAAACTAGATTTTTAAATACTTGATTGATCAGCAGGGGTGCAGTTGGCTCTTTGTTGATTAGCCTATGAATTATTTTTAAATATTAGTTTGTTACAATTACTTTTATCATAAAGGCTTATGAAGTTTTTCATAAGCTTTTTTATATACTTAATTTTCACAGGTAAATGAAGTATAAAGATGAAAATAAATACTATATTCGATAAAAATAAAGAAAATGAAAAAGTTTTATTCCCTTGTTTACCTGTTGGTTGCGGTGTTTTCTTTTGGACAGATCAATTATACAATCGCTCCGAATCCCTTCAACGAAACTGATGCCATCACGCTAACGGTTCCGGGAGATCAGATCGATGAATCCGCATGGGGTGTTTCCAATAATTCTATTTACATGTGGTCATGGTCTTTTGATACCAATTATCAAAACAGTCAGGATTGTCCTACCAACGGAAGCTGGAACAACTCTAATGATTTGAATAAACTCAGTTATAATTCAATTACAGATACTTATTCCTTAACTTTTACTCCAACCACCTTTTATGGAAGAACAGGAATAGGAAGGTTCGGATTCCTGTTAAAAGATAAAACAGGTTCACATCAGACCTCGCCGGATATTTTTGTCAATGTTGGTATTTTAAATTTAAACTTGACGAATCCGGTCGCCAATAGTCTCACAACAGTTCCTTCGGGAAACTCTGTCAATATCACGGCAACCACAAATGTTAGCGCCATATTTCAGCTAAAGGCTAACGGAACAGTTGTCAATTCTACTTCTGTTCCATCCCAGTCTTATAATTATAGTTATACGGTAACTCAGGATGCCAACATGGAGCTGATTGCAACAGACACCAATTCGAACTCAAAAAATGCAGCATTTATACTACAGACTCCCAGGACGGTCATTTCGGAAGCAATTCCCGGCTGGATCAGACAGGGAATCAACTATCTTCCATCCGATCAGACCAAAGTAGGACTTGCTCTTTATGCACCTCATAAAAATTTTGTACATGTGATCGGAAGCTTTAATAACTGGGCTGTAAATGACGCTTATTTAATGAAAAGAGATACTGCCAATCCGGATCTTTACTGGATTGAATTAAATGGGCTGACCCCTCAGCAGTTATATACGTTCCAATACAGAACCAATGATCTCAAAAAAGTAGCAGATCCTTATTCACCACAGATCTTATCTTCCTATGATGATCAGTGGATCTCAAATGCTACCTATCCGAACTTACCACCGTTTCCTGCAGGACAGGATTTTGAAGTTTCTATGTTTAAAACCGGGCAGGCTCCTTATAACTGGCAAACGATTAATTTTCAAAGGCCGGCTAAAGAAGACCTTGTAGTGTATGAACTATTGCTCAGAGATTTTACCCAGGAAAAAAACTGGCAGTCACTCATTAACAAAATCTCTTATTTAAAAAATTTGAATATCAATGCCATAGAATTGCTTCCTATTATGGAATTTGAAGGCAACCTTTCCTGGGGATATAATACTTCATTCCATTACGCATTGGATAAAGCGTATGGAACGCCCGAAAAATTTAAAGAATTTGTTGACTTATGCCACCAGAATGGAATTGCTGTTATTTTAGACATTGCCTTTAATCATGCTACGGGACGTTCTCCTCTTGCAAGACTCTGGAATATTGACCCGGATGGTGATGGCTACGGCGAAATAGCGGCTAATAATCCTTATTTTAATCAGGTTCCCAAACATTCTTATAACGTGTTTAATGATTTCAACCATACTAGCCCTTCAACTCAATATTACGTTGAAAGAAGCCTTCAGCAATGGCTTACCGAGTATCATATTGATGGATTCCGCTGGGATCTTACCAAAGGTTTTACCCAAAACTGCTCGGAAAATGATGAAGTCTGTACCAATGCCTACCAGCAGGATAGAGTAGATATTATGAAACAGTATGCAGACAAACAATGGGCTATTGATCCCAACTCTTACATGATCTTTGAACATCTGGGAACAGATGCCGAAGAACAGCAATGGGCCAATTATAGAATAGACGAAGGAAAAGGAGTAATGCTGTGGAATAAACAAACCGATCCTTATAACCAGAATACAATGGGCTATAAGGATAACAGCAATTATGACAGAATGAATCACAGTCTTCATGGTTTTACCAATAAGAGTGCCGTAGGATATGGAGAAAGTCATGATGAAGAAAGATTAATGTTTAAGAACCTTGCGTATGGTGCCATTAACGGAAACTACAATGTGACCAACCTTACTACTGCTTTAGAAAGAATGAAAACTTTTGGGGCGACATTTTTTACCATTCCCGGTCCTAAAATGATCTGGCAGTTTGGAGAATTGGGTTACGAATTCAGTATCAACCGTTGTGCAAACGGTACGATCAACAGCGGATGCAGAACCGATGAAAAACCTGTTGCCTTTACACTAGGCTATGATACGAATGCCAGCAGAAAAGCGGTATATGATACCTGGGCTAAAATCATCAATATCAGAAATAGCCACCAGGTTTTCAAGTCTAAAACATACACAATAGAATCCAACAACCTTACCAATGACCCGGAGGGCCTGATCACGAGGATTTATGTATATGATAATACCCTGAATGGAATGAAAAACGTTGTTGTGCTGGCCAATTATACCACGTCCGCACAAAATGTTATTCCTTATTTTCCGTATGCAGGGCAATGGCAGAACCTGATGGATAACACGATCTCGAATTTTGCTTCTACCACAACTCCTATTATGTTGCAGCCTGGAGAATTCAGGGTTTTTGGAAATTACTCCGGAGCACTTGCAACCGTTGATGTCAACGCAATGAATAAATTATCACTTCAGATTGCAGATAATCCCGTAAAAAATGGTTTAGTAAAATTGATTTACCACAAAGTGAAAAACGGAGACATCGTTATTTTTGACATGAGCGGCAAAAAAATGGATTCATTTCAATTACCTCAGGAAAACGGAACTTATGAATTGAAGTTAGCCTATCCTTCCGGAACCTATCTGGTTCATTTACGGTCTGAAACAGGCACAGCTATCCAGAAGATGGTGATTAAATAAATGGAAAAAAGAGGGATGATGAAAGGACATGATCCCTCTTTTTTATTCACAGCACAGAATATATAAATCTACTTTTTGGTAATTAAAAATATTAGTCTACTTTTGCAGTAGATTATCAAGAAAGGTGGAGGGATTTGGCCCTATGAAACCTTAGCAACCTGCACGTCTCTAAAAAGTGTAAAGGTGCTAATTCCAGCCCGTTGTGGGGAAGATGAGAAAAGTCAATATTCTGGCAGCAATTCCATTTCTTGAAGTCTTTTTATATCTGCGGATGAGGTCCGTAGAAGTATATTATTAATTTATAAGAACGAAAGATGAAAAAATTAAGCCTGTCTGTTATACTCTTGGGATCCGTTTTGGTCAACGCACAGGAACAGGAAAAAGGAACTCAGATCGAAGATGTGGTCATTGTAGGAAACCGGAATGCCAAAAGAACAAAACTGGAAACCCCGGTTCCCGTAGACATTATCAATATAGAAAAACTGCAGAGATCTGCACCGCAAACTACAGTTCAGGATCTTCTGAACTATGTGATCCCTTCATTCAACGCGGTAAGACAATCAGCTTCTGACGGCACGGAACATATTGATCCCGTAAGTCTGAGAGGAATGGGACCTGATCAGGTGTTAGTACTCGTCAATGGCAAAAGAAGGCATACCAGCTCACTGGTGAATTATCAGAATACGGTCGGAAACGGATCTGTAGGAACGGATCTCAGTACTATTCCGGTGATTGCTATTGACAGGATAGAAGTTCTGAGAGACGGTGCGGCAGCACAGTATGGTTCAGATGCTATTGCAGGGGTTGTGAATATCATCCTTAAAAAAGATATTGGAGCGTCGGCATCGGCATCTTACGGAATTACTGGAAGAAACGACGGGGAAACTTATCAGACAGGAATCAACTATGGATCCTCTCTTGGAAAAAAAGACAGTTACATCAATCTCTCACTGCAGTTGAGTCACCGGGGTAAGACTACAAGAACTCAAAATCATGATCTTGATATTTTCGGAGATAATTTTGCGTATGAATTTGCAGATGATCCTGATGCAGCGAGAGCAGCTGACGATCAAAAAATAAGAGAACGGGGATTGACGCGTAATGATTTTAACTTCCAGATCGGAGATGCTCAGATCAGACAGGCACAATTGTTTTTTAATTCAGAATATCCTTTGAGTGAAAACTTCAAACTTTATTCTTTCGGAGGTTTCAGTATTAAAGAAGGAAAAGGATTTGGTTTCAGAAGGCTGCCAAGTGAAACATCTAATGTGGTTTCTTCTATTTATCCAAACGGATTTCAGGCCTCTCTGGGATCACAGGTCTACGATTTCTCCTATGCTTTAGGAGCTAAATATAATGTAAACAACTGGCTGATTGATTTAAGCAATACTTTCGGAAGCAATACGTTCAATTATAATGTGAATAATACCAATAATGCTTCGTTGGGAGCGAAATCTCCAACAAGTTTTTATGCAGGAGCTCACAGTTTCCTTCAGAATACTGTCAATCTTGATATATCTAAAAATATCAATCAGTTTAATGTAGCCTTTGGAGGAGAATTCCGTTTTGAACAATATCAAATCAAAGCAGGAGATGAAGCTTCTTACACCCGTTATGACATCAATGGGAATCCTTCCGGCCCTGATTCTACGGTTGAAGGCAATGGGGGTTCACAGTCATTTATAGGTTTTTCACCGGATAATGCCTTGAAAAAATCCAGACATTCAGCAGCGGTATATGCAGATGTTTCTTATGATCTTGCTAAAAAATTAAATATAGATCTTGCCGGGAGATTTGAAAACTATTCAGATTTTGGAAATACCCTGAACGGAAAACTGGCATTGAGATATGAATTTGTAAAAGACTATGCTATAAGAGCAGCGGTGGGAACTGGTTTCAGAGCCCCCTCCCTTCAGCAGCAATATTTTAACAACTCCTATGCAGATATTTCTACTTCAGGATCTGGCATTGTGACCAAAGGGATTTTCAGAAACGACAGCGATGCGGCAAAAGCGCTTGGATTCGATACATTAAAGCAGGAAACATCAGTCAATGCCAGTGCTGGATTTGCTGTAAAGCCAGCCAACAGACTACTGATCACAGTTGATGGATATTGGATCAGGGTAAAGGATAGAATTGTGATCACCAGTAATATCACAGATCCAAGACTGGCGGAGTATAACGTAGAAAGCGGAAGGTTTTTCGCCAATGCTATTGATACCGAGACAAAAGGCGTTGATGTGGTAGTAACGTATGACTGGAAAGTAGGCGGTGGAAATTTAAATATCAATCTCGCAGGAAATTATACTGAGACAAAGATCAAAGATTTCCATTTTCCTGAAAAGTTAGTGCCTGCCCAAAATGAATTCTTCGGGCCCGATCAGATCAATATTATTGAAACCCTGTCTCCCAAAACAAAAGCATCCTTAGGACTGAATTATGCCATCGGAAAATTCAATTTCATGGTAAGAAATACTTATTTTGGGCAGGTCATAAGAGATGGTTATCCTTTTGGAAAAGTTCAGAGCTTTACGCCTAAAGTAGTAACCGATGTGAGTGTAGGATATGATATCACAAAAAGTATTAACCTGACGGTGGGTGCCAATAACGTACTGGATGTCTTTCCGGATCTTCAGATTTATGAAAACTCATATTATGGAGTATTTAAATATGCTCCGGTTCAGATGGGAACCTTAGGGAACTATTTCTTCGGAAGACTTAATTTTAATTTTTAACTGCTAAATGAGTACTGCTACACACCAGATCGGCTGGAAAACCGCTGCTGCCATCGTTGTTTCCAATATGATCGGGACCGGGATATTTACCACCTTAGGCTTTCAGCTTTCTGATATTACCAATACCTACAGTATTTTTCTGTTGTGGATCATCGGTGGGATTCTCGCTTTGTTTGGGGCTTTTTGCTATGCTGAGCTGGGATCTTATTTTAAGGGAAACGGAGGAGATTATATTTATCTTAAAGAAACCTATCATCCGGTTTTCGGCTATCTGGTCAGCTGGATCTCTCTGATTATTGGGTTTTCTGCGCCCGTGGCTTTGGCTGCATTGGCCATGTCAAAATATCTTTCAGCCTTTAATTATACCTTTGGAAACGGTTTTGCGATTGGATTCATTTTCCTGGTGGCGGCAACATTATCATTCAGCCTTAAAACCTCAAGCCGGTTTCACAATTTTTTTACCTTGATCAAAATTGCTTTCATCATTGTGCTGGTTATTTTGGGGGGTGTGCTTCCGGGATCTGCTTCAGGAAACAGTCTTGAATTCGGAACCAGCTGGCAGGACGAAATTATGCTTCCGGCATTCGCAACATCTCTGGTATTTGTTACCTATTCCTATACCGGATGGAATTCTGCATCTTATATCGCAGGAGAAATCAAAGAGGTCCAGAAAAATCTTCCCAGAGCTTTAATTGTGGGAACTGTTTTTGTAACGTTAAGTTACCTTCTGGTCAATTATATCATGCTCAAACACGCACCAGTAGTTCAGATGGCAGGAAAAGAAGATGTGATGGGAGAAGCAGCAGGCAATATGCTGGGTATCGGCTTTGGAAAAATTGTCAATATTTTTATTGCCTTGCAGTTGATTGCAACCATCAGCGGATATCTGTGGGTAGGTTCAAGGCTGACGCAGGCTTTTGCAAAAGAAAATCATTTATGGAGATCACTAGCTGTCAACAACAAAAAAGGAATTCCCGTAAGAGCGATCTTTGTCCATGCTGTGATTGCTTCGGTGATCATTCTGACAGGAAGTTTTAAAGAAATATTTGTTTACACCGCATTTATCCTTCAGTTATTTGCCAGTCTTTCCATTTCTACCGTTTTCTTTCTGAAAAAAGACCAGCGAAAGATATTTAAATCCAATCTATTTTATATTTTTCCGGCCGTTTTTCTTCTTTTCAGTATCTATATTCTCTATTTTACGCTTATTCATAACCCGAAAGAGAGTATTATAGGACTTGGTATAGTAGCCTTCGGACTTATTTTATATGCAGTTGATCAAAGGTTTTTTAAAAAGCCAACAGAATAATTATTCAGTAAATTGTGTAGAATAAAATCTTCCATCTTGATGAAAGCAATTATTCTTATTTTAAATGAAATTCTAACGGTAAGCCAGCTTGATCATCTGAAAAATATCATAAACCCAAAGGTTTCAAAAAATTATGACGATTTGATTGTAGAAAGGAATTTTAATTTGAATTAATAATTCTTATCTTTGCACTCTCAAAAATTGCAGAATGTCTAAATCATTAATTCCAAAGCTAGAAGCGATTAAACAAAGATATAATGAGGTTGCAGACCTTATTATACAGCCTGATATCATTTCAGATCAAAAAAAATATTCTTCATTAAATAAAGAATACAGTGATTTGGGTAAGATTGTAAGAGTTTACGATCAGTATAAAGGGGCTCTAGACAATATTGCAGAATCTGAAGAAATCATTGCAGATGGTTCAGACAGAGATTTGGTAGATATGGCTAAGGAGGAAAAAGTAGAAGCGCAGGCTAAACTTCCGGGTTTGGAAGAAGAGCTGAAAGTTTTATTGATTCCTAAAGATCCTGCCGACGACAAAAACATCATCGTGGAATTACGTGCCGGAACCGGTGGTGATGAAGCGGCTATCTTCGTGGAAGATGTCTATAGAATGTACTCCATGTATTTCAAAACAAAAGGTTGGAAACATGAAGTGACAGATTCTAATGAAGCAGCAAAAGGATATAAGGAACTTATCATGAAGGTGGAAGGTGAAGGCGTTTACGGTATCATGAAATTTGAATCCGGAGTGCACCGTGTACAGCGTGTTCCTGAAACAGAATCTCAGGGTAGAGTTCATACCTCTGCCATTACCATTGCTGTTTTACCCGAAGCTGAAGAAGTGGATTTTGAACTGAATCCTGCAGATATTGAAATGCAGACATCCCGTTCAGGTGGAGCCGGAGGTCAGAACGTAAACAAGGTTGAAACTAAAGTTCAGCTGACTCATAAACCTTCAGGAATGGTCGTTGTTTGTCAGCAGGCCCGTTCTCAGCTGGCAAACCGTGAATTGGCAATGGAAATGCTGAGAACCAAACTATACGATATCGAATTGCAGAAAGTTCAGGGTGATATTGCAGCACAACGTAAATCGATGGTTTCTACCGGAGACCGTTCTGCAAAGATCAAAACCTACAACTATCCACAGGGAAGGGTGACAGATCACAGAATCAACAAATCGATGTATAATCTCGATGCCTATATGAACGGGGATATTTCTGAAATGATAGACGCCGTGATCATGGCAGAAAATGCAGAGAAGATGAAGGGGGAAGAAGAAAACTATTAAAATAAACATATCAGGCTCTTGAAATTCAAGAGCTTTTTTTTGCTGGACCATTCAGCAGATTTAAAATAAACTATACTACCTATGAAACGACCGATGAGAATTGTATTTCTGATGCTGTTGTTCTGTGTTCAGAACCTTTTTGCACAGACTAAAGCATTAAATCCTGAACAGGTATTCGGAATGTATTTTGATGCTTTTGTAAAGCAGGATCAGAATACACTTCAGAAACTGAATACGTACCTTACGCCATTCCTTGGTGCTGAAAATGGGTATACCATAGATTTGAAAAAATCGTACAGCGAGGAAGTTCAAAATCTCACCAATACCTTTCTTACCAATCTTCCAAAAGAAACAGCAGTTGATTGTCAAGCGGAAGCAGGCGAATATTTCAATGCACTTTTAGACAATTTAAAACATACCCGATACGTTGTAAAAAACATACAGGAAGTAAAGAACGAATATGTGGATAATGGCCTGGTGACAGAACTTAATGTAGATTTGATTTTTTCTATTCCTGCAAAAACCTCAGATTTAAAAATTGAAGAAGCAAAAAAATTGAAGACTGAAGATCTGAAGACCTATTTAAAAAAGAAAACAAGTGCTTTTACAAAATCAGAAAGAAAAGAGACTGTAAAACAGGTTTTTAAGCTATATCAGATTAAAAAAGATGGAAATACCTACTATTGGAACGGGGGTCCACAGGAATTGGTATGGAAGTTGAATGAATTGTATTTCACGACTTTAACGCATTAGAACGACAAAATAAAATATATTTATGAAGAAGTTGAATGTTATTATATTGTTGATGTTGGCCCTGTTCAGCCAGAATCTTACGGCCCAGACGGAAGTGAAAAAACCTTCAGAAGTTTTTGAAATGTACTTTGGTACTTTCGTTAATAATGATACAGCCGTCCTGAATAAACTGAACGATTATCTGAAACCAACGGTAGAAGGAGAGAATGCTTATCAGGTAGATTTTAAGGTCGTTTCTCAGGATATGATGAAAGAGAGTACAGATAACTTTTTATCGGCTTTTTCAAAAACGACAGCGGATGCCTGCAGAAAAGAAGCTGAAGACTACTTCAGTGCCATGATGGAGAATTTTAAAAATGGAAAACTAACCGTGAAAAACGTAAAAGTTGTCCAGAATGAATATATTGAAGATCAGAAAATTGCGGAGATCAATTATTCAGTAAATTTTAAAGTTCCTTCAAAATTTTCAGATATTCCCTCAGGAGATATTAAAAATGTAAAGCCTGAAGACTTGAAGAAATATCTGGTTCAGAGTGTACAGGATTTTAAAAATGCAGACAAAACTGTAATAACTGACCAAACGTTTAAATTGTATCAGCTTAATGAAGCAGGAAAAATATATTACTGGAATGGTAGTCCGGACGAAATTGTTTCCGGATTAACTGATTTTTACTTTGAAAGCTTCGGGTCTAAATAACGATCTGTACAAAATATACCTTAACAAAAGGCTCTGATTTTTCAGGGCTTTTTTTATTTCACATACTTTGCGTATTTTTGAGAAAACCCTTGATTATGAATTTTAAGCCTATTTTATTAACCGCTGGAGTCCTGTTTTCAGCAACTTTTTATTCTCAAAAAATGAATTATCCTAAAGCAGTAAAAGGAAGTCAGACGGATACCTATTTCGGAACCGCAGTATCTGACCCTTTCAGAGATCTGGAAAATGATTCTGAAGCTACAAAAAAGTGGGTAGATGATGAAGTGGCCTATAGCCAGAACTATCTTTCTAAAATCCCTTTCAGAAATAAAATCAAAGATCAGTTAAAAGATATCTGGAATTATGAGAAGATATCGGCACCTTTCAAAGAAGGAGAATATACCTACTATTATAAAAATGACGGTCTTCAGGCTCAGTCTATCTTATACAGAACAAACAATAAGACCAAAGCAACGGAAATATTTTTAGATCCAAACAAGTTTTCAGATAAAGGAACGACGTCACTTTCCAATCTTTCATTCAACAAAAAAGGAAACCTTGCCGCCTATTCTATTTCTGAAGGAGGAAGTGACTGGAATAAGATCATTATCATCGATGCACTGACTAAAAAGCAGATCGATGAAACGCTGGTAGACGTAAAATTCAGCGGAATTTCATGGCAAGGGGATGATGGTTTCTACTATTCAAGCTATGATAAGCCGAAAGAAGGAACCGTACTTTCCGGGATGACCGATAAGCATAAAGTGTACTTCCATAAATTAGGAACAAAACAATCTGAAGACAAACTCATCTTCGGAGGAGATAAAACACCCAGAAGATATCTAAGCGCAGGTGTTTCTGAAGATCAGAGGTTCCTGATCATTTCTGCTGCCAATGCAACGAACGGAAATGAATTGTACATCAAAGATTTAAAGAAAGGGGGAGACTTTGTACAAATTAACAAAGGATTTGATATTAATGCCAGTATTGTAGATACTCACGGTGATGATCTGTTTATCTTTACCGATAAGGAGGCACCGAATATGCGTCTCGTAAAAACAAGTATTACAAATCCTTCGCCGGAAACATGGAAAGATCTTATTCCGGAGACCGAAAATGTTCTGGGAATCTCTTCAGGAGGCGGATATTTTTTTGCAACCTACATGGTTGATGCCATTGACAAGGTAAAACAATTTGATAAGTCCGGAAAACTGGTAAGAGAAATTACACTTCCCGGAAAAGGAAATATTTCAGGTTTTGGAGGTAAGGAAGAGGAAAAAGAACTTTACTTCTCATTCAGCAACTATATCACACCGGGAACCACCTATAAATTTAATGCAGATTCAGGAAAATCAGAAGTCTATCAGAAGCCGAAAGTGAAGTTTAATCCAGAGGATTACGTCTCTGAGCAGGTATTCTATACTTCAAAAGATGGGACTAAAGTTCCAATGATGATCAATTATAAAAAAGGAACTAAGCTGGATGGAAAGAACCCTACCATTCTTTATTCTTACGGAGGATTCAACATCAGCCTTCAGCCCTCATTCTCTGTAGTGAATGCAATATGGATGGAAAACGGAGGGATCTATGCAGTTCCAAATATCCGTGGTGGCGGTGAATATGGTAAAAAATGGCATGATGCAGGCACGAAAACACAGAAGAAAAATGTTTTTGAAGACTTCATTGCTGCCGGAGAGTATCTTCAGAAAAAAGGCTATACTTCCAAAGAATATATGGCATTGTCCGGAAGATCAAATGGTGGGCTTCTCGTAGGCGCAACGATGACGATGCGTCCCGATCTTGCCAAAGTAGCTTTTCCTGGAGTTGGGGTTCTGGATATGCTGAGATACAACAAGTTCACAGCTGGAGCGGGATGGTCATATGACTATGGAACTGCCGAAGACAGCAAAGAAATGTTTGACTATCTTAAATCTTATTCTCCTGTACATAATGTGAAAAAAGGAACATGTTATCCCTCTACGATGATCATTACAAGTGATCATGATGACAGGGTAGTTCCTGCACACTCCTTCAAATTTGGAGCAGAGCTTCAGGAAAAACAAGGATGTAAGAATCCTATTTTACTAAGAATTGAGAAAAATGCTGGACATGGAGCAGGAAGAGCAACCGATCAGGTGATCAGTGAAAATGCGGACCTTATTTCATTTGCTCTATATGAGATGGGAATTAATAAATAAACATAAATAACAAAAAAGAAACCAAAATGGCTAATTTTATTGAAATTAGCCATTTTTTTTAATTGTACTATGTATTAAATTATTACTTTTGTTCTGGATATTTAAAATTTATTAATTCTATTCATGTAGTTCAGTTATGAAAAAAAGAATTTTACTAGTTTGTGCATTGACGGCCGGTGTTGCCAGCTTCAACGCACAGAGATGGGAACCTGCTTCGCAGAAAACTTCCCAAATCAGAAAAGAAGTTGAAGTGCAATATTCTTACAAAGTGGATCTTGCATCACTTAGAAATCTTTTGAAAGATGCTGTAGAAACAGGTAAAGGCGCAAAAGCTGTTGTCGTTTCACTTCCTACAGCAGAAGGGAAAATTGAAAAGTTTGCGGTATACAGCAATCCAGTGATGGAGAAGTCTATGGCAGACAGATATCAGTTAGGTTCATACGTAGGTGTTGGAGTTGAAGATCCTTCTAAATACGTAAGATTCAGTACTTCTCCTACAGAAATGCAGTCAATGATCATCAAGGACGGAGTATTCCAGTTCATTGAGCCAATCACTACAGATAAGCAAACTTATGGAGTATTCTATAAAACAAAAAGAACAAGCAGCGAGCAGGGATTTGAATGTGGTACCAACGAAACCAATATCAAAGATATCCAGCTTTTAAGAGAAAACGGTAAAAAAAAGCTTTCTAATGTAGGAATTACTAACAGACCTGCAAGTACAAAGTACAGAACCTATAGATTGGTAATGTCTACTACCGGTGAATATACTGCTTATTTCGGAGGTGTTCCCGGAGCTGTTACACAGATCAACAATACCATGACCAGAGTAAACGGAGTTTTCGAAAAAGACTTTGGTATTAAATTACTTCTTCAGGATTTTCAGAATGTTATTTATACGAATGCTGCTACTGATCCTTATTCAGATTCTGATGCAGGAGTAGATGATGCATTATGGAATGGAGAGCTGATGAATGTTCTTCACAATAACGTGGGTGAAGCTAATTTTGACATCGGACATTTATTTGGTGCCACCGGAGGTGGTGGTAATGCCGGATGTATCGGATGTATCTGTAGCGATGATATGACATTAGATCAAGGGTCGCCTGTAGCTTACAAGGGATCTGGATTTACGTCTCCAGCTAATGGAGTTCCATCGGGTGATTCATTTGACATCGATTATGTAGCGCACGAATTAGGACACCAGTTAGGTGGAAACCATACCTTCTCAAATAGCACAGAAGGTTCTGGTGTTAATGTAGAGCCGGGTGGTGGTACAACTATTATGGGATATGCGGGAATTACGTACGACAATGTACAGATGAGTTCCGATGCCTATTTCCACTATGCTTCAGTAAATCAGATTCTTAATAATCTTGATGCTAAAACAACATGTGGTGTTTCTCAAAATATCACAACCAATACAGCACCTGTTATTTCCCCTCTTACAGCATACAGTATTCCTAAAGGAACGGCTTATTACTTAGATGCTACAGCAACCGATACTGATCCTATTAAATATACATGGGAGCAATATGACAGTGTAGACGAAGATGCTACCATCTCCGGAGACAGTGGTTGGGGGTACAATACTCAAGGCGCTGTAGGAAGATCTTTCTTTGGAACAACGAGCGGAAGAAGATATTTCCCAAGCTTACCTTTGGTAATGGCAGGTAAATTAACGAATAAAACAGTTTCGGGAGCTGCTACAACCCCAAACTGGGAAACAGTATCTTACGTACCTAGAACTTTACATTATGCAGTGACTGTAAGAGATGAGAATGCCCAAAGACCAATGCTTTCCTCTTTAGAGACCACAGTGACTGTAGGAAACGACGGACCATTTAAATTTAACGGTCTTACAGCTTCTTCAGTTTTATATAATAATGCATCAAATACGATTAAATGGGCTGTAGCCAATACAACAGCTGCCCCTTATAATGTTGCAAATGTAAAAATTGAATATACTACAGATCTTGTCAACGGAGCAACGTGGAACCAACTGGTAGCCTCTACTCCAAATACAGGAAGCTATACAGGACAAATGCCGGATGGCTTAACTGGTGCAGTTAAATTGAGAATATCTGCGATCAACAATATATTCTATGCAGTATCTCCACAAGTAACTGTAGGAGCAGCGCCGACTTCAACTACGGCAGCGCCGACTGGGTTATCTACTACATCTGCAGATGTTCTTAAGAATTCAGCGATCGTTTCTTGGAACAGTGTACCGGGAGCGGCTACCTATTCTGTAAATTATAGAAAATCAGGAGTTTCATCTTGGACAAATGTATCAAGTACAACTAACTCGTTACTGTTGAGTACTCTTGAAGACGAAACAGCTTATGAAGTACAGGTAGCGGCTGTGGTGAACAGTGTACCCGGAAGTTTCTCTTCAAATTATGTTTTCAAAACAAAGCCATTGGCAACAGGGGTTAACTACTGTATCTTAAATACAGGATATAATTCTGTAGGAAATATTGCAAGAGTACAGCTTTCTAACATTAATCATATTGATACTAACATTAGGTCTTATAAAGATTTAAGTGAAGATCCTGCAAAAATAATCAACCTTATCAGAGGAAACTCTTATCCAATCAGTATTTTTGGTATTTACAATCAGGCTGCTCCTATGACTTATAACGTATGGATCGATTATAACAGAAATGGGGTGTATGAGACAAGTGAAAAAGTATATACAAGTGCTGCTACAGCTCCGGCAACAAATGGTATAGGAAGTGTTGCGGGTAACTTCACTGTTCCTGCTTCTGCTCTTGTTGGAAACAGAGTAGTGGGAATGAGAGTTGCATCTAACTATGCTGCAGCACTAAACAACGCTTGTGGAACTGCCGCGGGTAATTTGCCAAGTGGAGCAGGAAGTGTGATGGATTTCTCAGTAAGAATTTTCGGATCCGCACTTGCAGTAGACGAAACTAAAGACACAAAATCTGAAGTGGAAATTTATCCGAACCCTGCTGATACTTTTGTAGGTGTAAGAAACCTTAAAGGAAAAGCAGACTATAAGATCTATAGTGCAGACGGAAGATTAGTTCAGAGCGGTGGTGTTGATAATCAGATTATTAATGTAGCTGGTTTAACTAAGGGTATGTATATCATTACCATTAAAGATGATAAGAACACTTACAATACTAAACTTATCAAAAAATAAGTAAAGTATTTATTAATGAATCGGGCCGGACTTATGTCCGGTCTTTTTTGTTTCTATAACCAAAGGTTTTGATATGTTGAGTATATTTTTTCAGAAATACTATACATAATGTATTTTTTACACTTATTTTTTAATATTTTATTGTAAATAAGTGTTTTGTGTACCCTTTCTTTAATTTAATTTTTTATTTTTGTGGAAATACTTAATGTTTTTTCAGAATCAGTGTAAATTATGAAAAAGAAAATTTTACTAGTTTGTACGTTGGCTGCCGGTTTGGCTACTGCTAACGCACAAAGATGGGAGCCTACATCCCAGAAAACTTCTCAAATCAGAAAAGAAGTTGAAGTTCAGTACTCTTACAGAGTAGATCTTGCATCACTTAGAAATCTTTTGAAAGATGCTGTAGAAACAGGGAAAGGTGCAAAAGCTGTTGTTGTTTCACTTCCTACGGCAGAAGGAAAAATTGAGAAATTTGCGGTATACAGCAGTCCGGTTGTAGTACAATCTATGGCGGACCGATACCAGTTAGGGTCTTATGTGGGAGTAGGAGTAGACGATCCTTCCAAATACATAAGATTCAGTACAGCTCCAACAGAGTTGCAGTCGATGATTATCAAAGACGGAGTGTTCCAGTTCATAGAGCCTATCAGTACAGATAAGCAGACTTACGGTGTATTCTATAAAACGAAAAGAACTGCAAGTGATAACGGATTTGAGTGTTCTACGGAAGAAAAAGAGATTGTTAAGGATATCAAAGCTTTGGAAGCTAACGGTAAAAAGAACCTTTCTAACGTAGGAATTACCAATAGAGCTCCTATTACCAAATACAGAACATACAGACTGGCACTTTCTACTTCTGGAGAATACACTAAGAAATTTGACCCGGCAGGAGGAACAACGAATACGGTCATTCAAATGAACGCTACCATGACCCGTGTAAACGGTATTTTTGAAAAAGAATTTGGTATTAAAGCGATCATTCAGGATATTCCGGCTATTCTATTCACAGATGCTGCAACAGATCCATATACAAACAACCTAAACCTTCAGCTTCAGCAGACATTAACATCTGTCGTAGGTAATGCCAATTACGACATGGGACACGTATTCAATGCTGCAGGTGGAAACGGAAATGCAGGTTCTATTGCATCAACATGTGTAAACCCTGCAACGGCAACTTCTTTAGCGAAAGGATCTGCATTCACGCAGAGTACAAATCCTACAGGAGATCTTTTTGATATTGATTATGCTGCTCACGAAATGGGACACCAGCTGGGAGCTAACCATACATTCTCTCACGTTTCGGAAGGGTCCGGAGTTAATATTGAACCCGGTGGTGGTACTACGATCATGGGTTATGCAGGAATTACAGGAGATAATGTACAGGCTACTACTGATGCCTATTTCCATTATTCTTCTATTAATCAGATACTAAATAGCTTGGACGGTAAGATCACTTGTGGTACTTCAGAAACGATTACTACAAATACTGCCCCTGTAATTGCCCCTCTTGGTGTTTACAATATTCCTAAAGGAACGGCTTATTATTTAGAGGCTTCTGCTACAGATGCTGATCCTATTAAATATTCTTGGGAACAGTATGACAGTGTTGATTCCTACAATTCCATTTCCGGAGACAGCGGATGGGGGTATAGCGCACAGGGAGCATTAACAAGATCTTATTTCGGAACAGCCAGCGGAAGAAGATATTTCCCAAGTTTACCGTTAGTGATGAGTGGGGTTTTAACGAATAAAACAGTTGCGGGAGCTGCTACAACGCCAAATTGGGAAACCGTATCTTACGTTCCTAGAACTTTACATTATGCAGTGACGGTAAGAGATGAGAATGTAGGTAGACCTATGCTTTCTTCTTCTGAAACTATAGTTACCGTTGGAAATGACGGACCTTTCAAATTTTCAGGACTTACAGCGTCTTCAGTGCTATATAATAACGCATCCAATACAATCTTATGGGATGTTGCAAATACCAATACAGCACCATATAATGCGCCTAATGTAAAAATTGAATATACTACAGATCTTGTCAACGGAGCCACGTGGACTGAATTGGTAGCCTCTACACCCAATACAGGAAGCTATACAGCACAAATGCCGGCATCTTTAACGGGTGCTGTGAAATTAAGAATTTCTGCTATCGGAAACGTATTCTATGCAGTATCTCCACAAGTGACGGTAGGTGCATCGCCTACGTCTACGACTGCAGCACCTACAGGACTTGCAGCTATTAAAACGGAAATTTTCAAAACTACAGCCAGAGTATCCTGGAATAGTGTTCCAGGGGCAACGTATTCAATTAATTACAGAAAAGTAGGCACAACAAACTGGTCAAATGCAACAAGCCCTACCAACTCCGTGGTGCTGAGTGCTCTTGAAGATGAAACAAACTATGAAGTACAGGTTGCTGCAGTAGTAAACACGGTTCCGGGAGCATTCTCAAGTAACTATACTTTTAAGACTAAGGGACTTACCACTGGAGTTGATTACTGTTTAATGACAACTGGTGGAAATAGTTTTGCCAGCTTTAGTTATAACAGTGGGATGGCTCAAATGAACATCTCTAATTTAGCCTTTTCAGATTTAACATATAAGAATATTTTCAGCACATACAGAGATTATACTGAAGATGCAACCAAGGTGATCAATTTGACCAAAGGAACACAATACACATTGTCTTATTTCAATGTAGGTAATGGAACTGTTACTTATAATGATAATATGGAAGTGTGGATAGATTTTAACAGAAACGGAGTTTTTGAAGCTTCAGAAAAAGTAGGATCTGTAGCTACTGTACCACCTGCTAGTAATGGTCAGTATACAGGAAACTTTACATTTACCGTTCCTGCGACAGCTTATGCTGGAGATAAACTGTTAAGAATGAGAGTGGCAAACACTTTCTTTAACAAAGCTACAGGGCCATGTGGCAGCCCATCGGTGGGAGTAACCGGAGGAGGAGTAATTTCACAAGGTTCATTTAAAGATTTCTCTGTAAAAATCACTAGCGGATTAGCAGTAAATGATGTAAACGGCCCGAAAACAACTGAAATTTCTATCTATCCAAACCCTGCAGATACTTTCGTGGAGGTGAAGAACCTAAAAGGAAAAGCGGATTACAGCATTTTCAGTGCAGACGGAAGACTGGTTCAGCAAGGTGAGACAGATGGTAACAACAGAATCAATGTGGCATCATTAATCAAAGGAATGTATGTGATCACGCTTAAAGACGATAAAAACACGTACAATACTAAACTTATCAAAAAATAATAAGTAAGTAGATCTATAACTGAGACCGGGCATTTGTCCGGTCTTTTTTATGTTTAAAACTCAGCAAAACTGAATGTTAACATAAGTTTCATGTTTCATTCAAAAAAATTAACTTTACGGAGACAAAAATTATTGGAATGCGAAAGACAATTTCTGTGAAAAAGCCGGATTTTACTATAGAGCCTCAGGAAAGAGAAATCTATAACTTTGAAAAAGACGGATTAGAGTTAAAATCATCTTATACCCAAAAAGATGTTAAAAATGAATCTTTAACACAGACTTCTCCAGGAATTGCTCCCTATCTCAGAGGCCCGTATTCCACCATGTACGTACAAAAACCATGGACCGTAAGACAATACGCAGGCTTCTCCACCGCAGAAGAATCCAATGCCTTTTACAGAAGAAACCTGGCAGCTGGACAAAAAGGACTATCCGTAGCTTTTGATCTGGCCACCCACAGAGGATATGATTCCGATCACTCAAGAGTAGTGGGGGACGTAGGAAAAGCCGGCGTTGCCATCGACTCTGTTGAAGATATGAAAATCCTCTTCAATGAAATTCCTCTGGATCAGATCTCAGTATCGATGACGATGAATGGTGCCGTACTTCCTATTTTGTCTTTCTATATTGTGGCAGCTGAAGAGCAGGGGGTAAGTCAGGAACTTCTTTCAGGAACGATTCAGAATGATATTTTAAAAGAATTCATGGTAAGGAATACTTACATCTATCCACCAGCTCCTTCTATGAAAATTATAGCAGATATCTTTGAATATACTGCGCAGAACATTCCGAAATTCAACTCTATTTCCATTTCAGGATACCACATGCAGGAAGCAGGTGCCACTCCGGTACTGGAAATGGCTTATACGCTGGCAGACGGTCTGGAATATGTAAGAACAGGAATCAAAGCAGGGATGAATGTAGATGATTTTGCTCCGAGACTTTCATTTTTCTGGGCGATCGGGATGAATCACTTCATGGAAATTGCAAAAATGAGGGCTGCAAGATACATTTGGGCTACTCTTTTAAAACAGTTCAATCCTCAGAACGCAAAATCTTTAGCCTTAAGAACTCACTCTCAAACCTCAGGATGGTCGCTTACAGAGCAGGAACCGTTTAATAATATTACAAGAACGGCTATTGAAGCGCTTTCTTCAGCGTTAGGCGGAACTCAGTCTTTACATACCAATGCTCTGGATGAAGCAATTGCCCTTCCAACAGATTATTCAGCAAAAATTGCGAGAAATACTCAGATTATCCTTCAGCAGGAAAGCGGAATATGCGACGTTGTAGATCCTATGGGCGGAAGTAATCTAGTGGAAAGTCTCACCCAGCAGATGATTGAAGAAGCGATGAAATATATCGATGAGGTAGAGCAGGAAGGTGGAATGACCAAAGCAATTGAAGCAGGAATTCCCAAAATGAGGATTGAAGAAGCTGCCGCCAAAAAGCAGGCTAAAATAGACAGTGGTGAAGAGTTCATTATTGGAGTGAACTCATTCAGGACATCCCTGAAGCAAGATGGAATAGAAATCCTGGATATCGACAATACTGAAGTCCGCAGAAAACAGATCGAAAGACTTGAAAAAATAAAAGCAGAAAGAAATCCCGAAGCCGTTATCCAGATTCTGGATGAGATCCGTGAAAGTGCCAAAACAGGAAAAGGAAACCTTCTGGCTCTTTGTATAGAAGCTGCGAAAAGAAGAGTGACGCTTGGTGAAATGAGCGATGCGATGGAAGAAACTTTCGGAAGATATAAAGCCAATATCAGAACAATATCTGGAGTATATGCTATGAATGCCGGAAAAAATGAATATTTTGAAAAAGCCCTTCAACTGACTCAGAAATTTGAAGAACAAGAAGGCCGTCGCCCAAGAATTATGGTCGCTAAAATGGGTCAGGACGGACACGACAGAGGCGCCAAAGTAGTCGCAACCGCCTTTGCAGATATGGGATTTGACGTCGACGTGGCACCCTTGTTTCAAACACCGGAAGAAGTAGCTAAACAAGCTGTAGAAAATGATATTCATATCCTTGGAGTATCTTCTCTTGCTGCCGGGCATAAAACCCTGGTTCCACAGGTTGTGGAAGAACTGAAGAAATTAGGAGCAGATGATGTAACCATTGTAGTGGGAGGCGTTATTCCACAACAGGATTATGAATTCCTGTATGCGAACGGTGCCGACTTTATTTTCGGTCCGGGAACCAACCTTCCAAAATGTGCAGTGGAAATTTTACAGAGATTCTTAGAAAATTAAACTTTACTCACGGTGAGGATTGACGGAAAAAGACTAATTTCAGGATTTCCAACAATAAACCATACCGTGAGATGAATTTTAAAAATATAACCAGGCCTGCGGCAAATAAGATCATTATTTTCGCAGGCCTATTTTTTATCGCTGTGTTTTGTTTGGCGATAGATTCTAGAAACCAGCCGGTGCAAAAATCTCCGTTGCCTGCTGATATTAATCTGGTTAAAAGGCACCTCACAGCGCTTACCCAAACTCCGGAATTCAGAAACCATAAAAATACAGATCAGCTGAATGCTGTGGCAGACTATATCAAGCAGAATTTCAGTAAATATGGTGATAGTACCATCTTTCAGGAATACAATGCCGATGGTAAAACCTATAAAAATGTAATCACTTCTTTCGGGACAGAAAACAAAAGGAGAATTATTATCGGGGCTCATTATGACGTTTGCGGAGACCAGCAGGGTGCCGACGATAATGCTACCGGAGTGACTGCCCTTTTAGAGCTGGCAAGAATGCTCAAAGACCAAAAGCTAAACTACCGGATCGATCTTGTAGCCTACACCCTGGAAGAACCTCCCTATTTCAGGACCGAAAATATGGGGAGCCACATTCATGCTCAATATTTAAAAGATCACAACATCGATGTATATGGCATGGCAAGTGTAGAAATGATAGGGTATTTTAAAGATGAAAAAGATTCACAAAGCTATCCATTAGGGATTTTATCTTGGGTTTATGGCAACAAAGGAGACTTCATAACCTTGGTCAAAAAATTCGGAGCCGGAAATTTTGTAAATAATTTCAGCACTCAATTTAAAGAAGCCAATCAGATAAAAACCGAAACCTTTACCGCCCCGAAATTTGTAAAAGGAACCGATTTTTCAGACCACCTTAATTATTGGAAATTTGGCTACTCCGCCCTGATGATAACAGATACATCATTTTTCAGGAATGAAAATTACCACCAAGCCACAGACACTTTAGAAACACTTGATCTTACAAGAATGACTAAAGTGATAGATGGTATCTTTCTGAGCCTGATCCACATGAAATAAAAAAAATATTTTGATATTCAGAAAAAATACTATATTTGCAACTGAAAATCAAGTTTAACCCATTAAAAAACAACGAAGCAATGTTCAAAACGAATCAAAATTCTTCAGCTGGAGTACCCCTTATGGTGGTAAGGCTTCGTGGTTTGGTATACTCTTAGAATAATAGTACAACGAAATATCAAAACCCGAAGTCGTAAAGATTTCGGGTTTTTTATTGCGCAATATTAAACTCCAGTTTCCCCGAAATTTTTTAGTGTCATTAAGAACAAAATGAAAAGATCTTTTACGATCCAACTTCATACTGTTCATTATCCCAAAATCAATCAACTTAAATTTTAGTTGAATACGGAATTGTTGTGATTTGTCAGAATCTAACTTCTAATATCTCACTTCTAAATTCTTTTTTATGGAAAATAATAACCTTCTGTTTCACCGCCTTAGAAGCATAAGAAGCAGAAAAAGAACAGCTATAAAAGATGTAGAAAAAAAGATAAGAAAAAAGTATAATCGTAGTAAGGAGCTTTGGCACCTCAGAAGGAATATCCGTTGGATTCCACTGGAAAATCCCTATCAGAGAGGATTTGTAAGATTCTTCGTTGTGAATGATGAGGTGAAAAGATCTGAAGATGAAGATTTATTTGAAGGAATTCTGAAGAAGATCAACACCTATATGTATTCCGAAAGCCGGCTGTTTCTCAAAAAGAGAAAAAAGTTCGGGCGCAGGATCTATGTGGAAAAAGCACAGAAGCTGAACCTCATTTCCTTCTATGCATGGACAGATCCCAAATTTGGGCTTACCCCAAGAGAAAGGCAGTATTTTCTTAGAAAAGAAGAATACAATCCATTCAGAAAAAGGAATGAAACCTACTACGAATTCATTGAACCTTGGAGATTTACCTTACGGATAAAACCCAATATGATTACACATTACAAACCTGTAGATGCAGAACTTGAAAAAGAATATGCTGAGATAGAATCATATATCAGCCAGTATAAAGTGGCGGGAATTATTCAGAAAACTATTAACGGTAAATCAAATGCCTGGAAAAAGGAATATGAAACTGAACTTATCAAAAGCAGGAAATATGCAAACTGCATCCTGTCCGCAAAAGTGATTGCAGACTATTTTGAGGACTTATAGGTCCAAAATGATTTAAAACAAAAACAATGGGAAATTTAAAACTAAAAGGAAAAGATATATTAAAAATAGGCTATCCAAATAATCAAAGCGTCAATGTGGCTTTGGAGGTCATGAAAAGAAATTTTGCAACGAAGAATATTCATCACGTAAAATCTATCTTAAAAGACATCCTCCTCAATCCGGAGAACTTTGAAAAAGACCTGACCTTCGGGCAGATCGCAGAATCACTGCTTTCATCCAGAAAGACAGAAAAAAGAATGCTCAACACCCAGCGTGCTTCCTTCCAGATCTTTGGAAACAATATCTCTGAAGAAGCAAAAAATCAGCTGTATACCGCTTTAAAACTGCCCATTTCAACGCAGGGCGCTTTAATGCCCGATGCACACAGCGGTTACGGACTGCCAATTGGCGGTGTTCTGGCGGTAGAAAATGCAGTAATCCCCTACGGAGTAGGAATGGATATCGGCTGCAGAATGAGCCTCAGTATTTTGGATATACCGGTTTCATATCTCGACGGAGCAAGAGATAAATATGAAAAAGCTCTTGCCGAACATACCAAATTCGGGATGTACGAAACCCATAAATCTCATATCGATCATGAAATCTTTGAGAGAGATACCTTCGATATGATCCCGGTTTTGAGGAGACTAAAAGGAAAAGCCATTAAGCAGATGGGATCTTCCGGGGGAGGAAATCACTTTGTAGAATTCGGAGAAGTGGAGATCACGGAAGAAGAAGATCAGATCGGGCTGCCGAAAGGAAAATACCTGGGCATTCTGTCACACAGCGGATCAAGAGGCTTGGGAGCTGAGATTGCACAATACTACTCAAGAGTAGCTGCCGATCAGTGTCCCCTGCCAAAAGAAGCCCAGCAATTTGCCTGGCTGGATCTGAATACCCATCTCGGCATTGAATACTGGACTGCAATGAATCTCGCCGGAGATTATGCTTCTGCCTGCCATGATGACATCCACAGAAGACTTGTAAAAGCAGTGGGTGGAAGAGTGAAGGCAAGGATTGAAAATCACCACAATTTCGCATGGAAAGAAATTCACAACGGAAAAGAAGTGATCGTCCACAGAAAAGGCGCAACACCGGCCCATGAAAATGAATTGGGAATGATTCCCGGATCCATGACGGCAAAAGGTTTTATCGTCCGTGGAAAAGGCAATCCTGATGCTTTGAATTCAGCATCACATGGAGCAGGAAGAGCTCATTCGAGAGGAGAATGCAGAAGCCTTTTTACTCAGAATGATATCAAAAAAGAGCTTAAGCTAAAGAAAGTCACCTTAATGGGCGGTAATACGGAAGAAGCACCAATGGCTTATAAAGACATTCATGAGGTAATGAATGCACAAAGCGAATTGGTAGACATCCTCGGAACATTTCAGCCCAGAATTGTGAGAATGGACAAATAAATTTTAGATGCCGGTTTCTGGTTGTCAGTTGAAAATTTTAACTGATAACCGGGAATAGCATCAAAAAACCAGAAATTAAAAAAATGGGAGCACCTCATAACATAAAAAGATATGGAGAAGTCTGGCCGGAATTTAGAATCCGCCACGGACTTGAAATTTTAAATAAATTAAAGGATAAAGTCATCATATCTGGTGGCTGGGCATGGCATTTTATGTCGGAAAAAGGGCATACGGAATACAAACATGCACACGACCATAAGGATATTGATGTTTTCGTAAAAAAAGAAAATGCAGCAGAAACAGTCATGATCCTTCAACACGAAGAGTTTCAGAAAGTATGGACCCGGTATGATCATCTTCAGAGCGAAGAAAATTTCAGGAGATATGAGAAAACGGTAGAACTCGAAGACGGGAAATCTCATAGAATTACCATAGATTTCTTTGAAAAAAATGATCTGGATACGATTGATATAGAAGGTTTTACTGTTGTTAAGCCGGATATTTTGCTGACTTTTTACAGAAATATCCATTCCAGTGATAAATGCTGGGCGGTGATGGCAGCTAAAGATTTACTACAGAAAGGAATAGACCCCATCGGGCATCCAAAATTAAGTGAAATCCCTAACACACATTAAAATGGAAAAGAGATACCAACAACTATATTCTTATTACTATGCTGATTGTCTGGTGGTTTGCCCGGACTGTGGAAAGGATGCAGTTGTTAAAAATGAAAACAATTATAAAGAAGCTGCTTTGGAATGCAGGCACTGTAATTTGAGAAAAACAGGATATGATATGGTGCTTTATAAAGCAGTTGCTAAGCTTCATTGTCCTATCTGTGCACATTCTATCCGCGTTGAAAGATGTGTAAAAGAAAAGCTTGAGAATATTTCAGTGGAGTGTGGCGAATGTGATACCAAGTTGGATATTAAACCAAGATATGAAAGGTATGTCAGCAATTATTCTAAGAAAACAAATGGACTGAAGCAGGATGATGTTTTTGGCTGTCCCCTTTATTTTCAGGATGACTGCAAAGGAAATTTATTTTGGGCAAAAAACAGAGAGCATCTTTTAGAAATGGAGGCTTATGTATCGTCAGAATTAAGAACATTGCCGTACAGGATGCGTATGGTAGAAAGACTGCCTGCCTTTATCAAAGAAGCAAAAAATAGAGAAGCAGTCTTAAAAATTTTACAAAAATGGAAAAACTCATACAAATAACCTCAGGAAGAGGACCTTTAGAATGCCAGTGGGTGACCGCTAAAGTACTGAAGGTTTTTCTTGAGGAAATCAAAAATAATAAAATAGACTACGAAATCATTCATCGTGAAAATGGCGATGAAAACCTGACCCTTAAATCCGTAACCCTACTTTTAAAAGCAAAAGAGCTGAATACATTCTTAAAAACATGGTTAGGAAGTATATGCTGGACCGGGAAAAGTACTTTCAGAAAACTTCACAAAAGAAGCAACTGGTTTATTGGTGTTTTTGAGCTGGAAGGATTGGAGAAAATCGATTTCAAGGAAAAAGATATTCAATTCCAGACCACAAGAAGCCAGGGAAGCGGCGGACAAAATGTGAACAAAGTAAATACTGCGGTTCGGGCCGTTCATGTACCTACCGGAGAATGGGTATTTGCACAGGATTCCCGTTCTCAATTGGAAAATAAAAAACTCGCCATTATGCGACTGAAAGAAAAAGTGGCCGGGATTTATATCAAACAGCTGGAAAAAAGGATGCAGGATACCTGGAACAATCATTTGCAGGTAGAGAGAGGAAACCCGGTGCGTACATTCTCCGGAACAGATTTTAAAAAGAACCATCAGGATAAATCATTCAAAAAACAAAGGAATGATCTGAAAAAGAATTAAAAAACGAAAAAAATGACCTTAACTAAAAGCAAATATTATTTTGAAGCACTGGATAATTATCCATATAGCCTTCCGGATTGTCTGGAAGCATTGAATTATGCCCTTTCCTATGACCCTGAAGATGCGGACAGCCTTTGCCTGATGGGAAGAATTTACAGTGAAATGCTGACCGATTACGAAAAAGCGAAAACCTATTTCGAAGAAGCGATGCAGTGTAATGTAAGTAATCTGAATACACCACAACATTATATCAAATGCCTATTGGATAATGAAGATCTGGATGAAGCAGAAAAACTCATCAACTACGCTTTAAAAATCAAAGGAATAGATAAAGCAAGGATATTGATCCAGAAATCGCTGCTATTGGAGATCAGATTGGAATATAAAAAAGCAGTGGAGCCATTGAAAGAAGCAAAAAAATACAGTTATAACCAAAATATGATTGATTTTTTGAAGAGCCGGGAGAAATTTGTCAAAAGCAAAATGGCCAAAACAAAGAGGAAGGTGAAAAAATAAATACCCTATTGTTAGCAAATGGGTAGGCTTACCTAACATGATACAATATAAAAGGATCTTTTTAAGGTCCTTTTTTTGTAGCTTTAATAAATGGAACTTTATTTTGAACTTAAAACCCTTCAGCTGAAGGAAACCTTCTCTATCGCTTATGGAAATTACAACAGAAGGGAAGCATTGCTTGTTGAGTTATCTTATTTAAATTATAAAGGATATGGTGAATGTGTGGCCATCGATTATTATAAGATCAATTTAAAGGATTTTGTGATCAGGTTAAAGGAAATACAAGAGTTAGTTGAAAAGAACACCATTATTCATCCAACAGAATTTTTTCTTTTTCTTTCAGCATTAAATCTGCACCCATTTTTAAAGTCTGCCTTGGATTGTGCCTATTGGGACCTTTTTGGAAAACTGGAAAATAAAAGCTTTATAGAATTAAATCACATTCCTTCTGGAAGTTTAGTCGAAAGTTCCATTACCATTTCGATAGCAGATATCGAAGAGCAAATCACAAAAATAGAAAACAGCAGCTGGAATAAACTCAAGGTAAAATGTAAAGGACTGAATAAAAACAATATTGAAAAATTACTAAGATTAAATAGAAATATCGCATTAGATTCCAATGCCAGTTTTACAGATCAGGATTGCCTTTGGCTGCAGGAATCTGAAATGATCACTCAATTTTCTTATATCGAACAGCCGAGGCCGGTGGGAAATTATAAAATATTGGATAAAGAAAGTTCCGCCAACTGGATGGCAGACGAAGACTGTCAAAATCTCAGTTCTCTTGCAGAGCTGTTACCATATTATAAAAGTGTCAACATTAAGCTGACGAAATGCGGAGGCCTTACTCCTGCGTTAGAAATGATCCGCAAAGCGAAAGACTTAGGATATAAGATCATGATCGGTTGTATGACAGAATCCACCGTTGGTATTTCTGCAGGCTGTGTACTCGCAGGACTTGTAGATTTTGCAGATCTGGATGGAGCTAACCTTATTTCTAATGATCCGGCACTAGGAAATTATGTAGAAAATGGAAAAATAATCCAATCCGGAAACCCCGGATTGGGAATAATTTTAAAATAGATGATAGACAGTTGTCAATTATTAAACGTATTAAATGCTAATACCTCTTAATTTTCAAACCTTTATTTATCAACTCTACTTCTTATTCACAGAAATCAGATAATCATAAACCATCTGGTGTTGCTCGTCGCTTAATTGAGCTTTAGGAGCCATTCTGCTTAATGTTTTGATCCATCCCTGATCATCATGCCTGGCAGGATCAGGAAGCTTGTGGCATCTGGAGCATGAATTTTCAAAAATAGTTTTACCCTGCACCAGCTGTTCAGACGCAGTATACTTTGGGCCTGTTACAGCAGTGCTTTTAGGTCCGCATGATACCATCAATAAAGCACCTGCCACCATACTTAAGATTGTTTTTTTCATACCCGTATTTTGATTGGTTATTTTTTCACGGAAACAATATAATCGTAAACCCACTGATGCTGCTCGTCCGTCAATTTCGCTTTGGGAGCCATTGAATTCATAATTCCTACCCATTGTACCGATGTATGTGATGTGGGATCCGGTAGTTTATGGCATCTTCCACAAGCGTTTTCAAAGATTGTTTTTCCCTGTGCTATTTGTTCTGCAGTAGAAACAGCCGGTCCCATAGGTGCGGCAGTAGAAGCCTTTGGGGTACAAGAGGCTAATAAAATACAGATTAATAGTGCAGCAGCGGATATTTTTTTCATGTTTCTTGATTTTTGATTCCTAACAAATGTAGGAATTTCCATCCCCCGTTGATGAAATATGCTCTAGTTTTAATTTAGAAGAAATAAAATTAATGGCTGTTTATATGGAAGTTTGAAGGTTATTTTTATACTTTTGAATTAATGAAATTTTCTACAGAAGAACTCATCGAAGGAATACGGTCAGGAAATAAACGTCTGATCGCAAAAGCCATTACATTAGTGGAAAGCAAAAAAGCCGAGCACAGGACACAGGCTGAAGAACTTCTGAAACAAATCATGCCTTTTACAGGAAATTCTGTCAGAGTAGGAATTACCGGAGTTCCGGGCGCCGGGAAATCTACATTCATAGAAAATTTCGGAAGACTGGTTATTGCTAATGGAAAGAAAGTAGCGGTTCTGGCTATTGATCCGAGTTCTTCCATCAACAAAGGAAGTATTTTAGGCGATAAAACAAGAATGGAAGAGCTTGCCAAAGAAGAAAATGCGTTTATACGACCTTCCCCAAGTTCCGGATTTCTTGGTGGGGTGGCCAATACCACTTTTGAAACCATGATGATCTGCGAAGCAGCCGGATATGACTATATTCTGATTGAAACTGTCGGGGTAGGTCAGTCAGAAGTCCTTGTGTCTGATATTACTGACGTATTTCTGTTTTTGAAGATCATTGGTGGTGGAGACGAACTGCAGGGTATTAAGCGTGGAATTATGGAAATGGTGGATCTTATTTTCATCAATAAAGTAGATCAGGATAACCTTCAGAAAGCAAAAAATACAAGACTGGAATTGAAACGAGCGCTGGACTTTATTCCTCCCAAAGAGAAAGGCTGGAAAATACCTGTACTATTAGGTTCTGCTCTTTATAATGAAGGCCTGGATGAGGTTTATACAAAAATCTATGAATTCATAGAGATGAAAAAGAAAAACGATCGTTTTCATCAGGTTCGTACCCAACAAGCTGAAAAACGCTTTGAATATTGGGTTCAGGAATATATTCTGGCGATGATGAAAAGAAGCAATTCTGTGGAAGAGGCCTATCTGCAGCACAAAAAAAATGCTTCAGAAATGGTTTCTAATCCCAGCACTGAAGCAAAAATATTTGTTGAAAAATTTTTATCTAAAGATTAAAGCTTCTCCTTTTGTTTCTGTGTCTCTTCATTTTTTGACACATATCCATCA
Organism: Chryseobacterium carnipullorum; assembly: GCF_003815695.1. NCBI lineage: Bacteria > Pseudomonadati > Bacteroidota > Flavobacteriia > Flavobacteriales > Weeksellaceae > Chryseobacterium > Chryseobacterium carnipullorum. The sequence continues at coordinate 1,658,803 of NZ_CP033920.1, forward strand.
TAGGTGATCGGTTGTCTGTCATTACTTCTCATAGAAACAAATGCTTTACCGTTTTTAAAAACCTCTACATTAATTTCATCAACGTTTCCAACATCTGCAGGTTTAATCTTTACAGTCCAGTTTCCCTTTTTGTTTTGCGATTTAGTGACTGTGAAATCTTTTGAAGTAAAACGGTAACTGTTATTCGCGGTATTGTAAGAGGCGTTGTATAATCTTCCAAAATAAGGAAGAACGACTTCCAAATTATTTTTCTTAAGCTCTATGGTATAATTTTCTCCGTCCAGCTGTAGAATTCTTGCAGAAGGAGCATTTTGAATAGATCCCATCACATTAATCACTTCATAGTTCATAGGATTTGCCCGCTGGGCGTAAAATGTAAATTCCTCAGAATTCACCAGTGCGTCTACTGTTTTGGAATCTAATGAACCCTGTGAAGAGCAGCTCTGAAAGAAAAAAAGAAATCCAAAAATAAATATAAGTGAAATATACTTTTTCATAACCGTAATTATTGTTAAATTTAAATAGCAAAATGTATGCAAATATATCCCTTCTCAACCATTTTGGAATAAAAATTGTAAATGTTGAATTATTAACACTCGAAATATGAAATTTACACATCTATTAGGAATAGGAGCAGTTGCACTGTCAACGGTAGCTTGTACTACAAATCCGATTACGGGCAGGTCTTCATTACAGATTGCCAATAACTCGGAAATACTTACAATGTCTTCCCAGGAATATAAAACAACATTGTCTAAATCTAAGATTATCTCCGGAACTGCAGATGCCAAAAGAGTAGTGAGTGTAGGAAGCAGAATAAAAAGCGCAGCAGAAAGATATTATCAGAGCATAGGAAGATCAGCAGATCTTGCCAATTACAGTTGGGAATTTAACCTTTTGCAAAGCAATGAATTGAATGCATGGTGTATGCCTGGCGGGAAAGTTGCAGTATATACAGGAATTCTTCCAGTGACTAAAAATGATAATGGTCTTGCGGTGGTCTTAGGACATGAGGTTTCACATGCTTTGGCTGGCCATGGAAATGAGAGAATTTCTCAGGCAATGGTAGCCCAGTATGGCGGTTCTATTTTAGGCGGAACCATTTCCAACTCACAATGGGCCGGTATTTTTGAAAAAGTATATCCTATTGGATCACAAGTTGCATTATTGAAATACGGAAGAAACCAAGAGTCGGAAGCAGATCAGATGGGACTGTATCTGATGTCTATGGCAGGATATGACCCTAGAGAGGCAATTCCTTTCTGGAATAGAATGGAAGGAGCATCATCAGGAGCAAGGCAGCCGGAATTCCTTTCTACCCACCCGAATCCTGAGACCAGAATTTCAGATATCAACAGAAACCTTCCAAAAGCTTTAGAATATTACAAAGCTGCAGGAGGAAAAATATAATGATGTAAAATTTTAATCTGATATAAAGCCTTATTGAGCTGTAATTAAAGTAGATAAGGCTTTTTTCTAATAAACCACTAAACACAATATTTATGAAAAGTTTATCAATTACCGGACTTATACTGCTTGCCGTTTCAGCATTGCTTTTTTATCTGACCACTGATTTTACCGTAGGCGGAATTACCATCTCACACATGATGGGAGTAATGGCCGGAGTAGGAATAGGTCTTATTATTGGCGGAATGGTAGGGTATGTAAGCAAAGGAAGTGCTCTCAAGGCTGAAGAAAAAAGAAAAGAATTCAAGCAATTACAGAAAGACAAAGAAGAACTGGAAAAGCAGGCGGCAGAAATTGCCCAACGTGAAGCAGAACTCCGTCAACAAAATCAAAACCCTCAAATTTAAAATTTGAGGGTTTCTTTATAGCTGTTATTTTCAAATTATTTAAATCTGTAGCCTACACCTACTAAAAATAGGTTAGGTCTGTTGTCATATCTGATTTCCGAACCGGAAACTTTATTGATGAAGTTTCTTTCATCCTTGCTGAATGAACCTTCATATCGTGCATTGACGATTAATTTTTTAATTTCAAGCTGCGCGCCAAACTGATATCCAACAGTGAAATTATTTTTAACATTTTCCTTAAAATCGTTGTAGGTATTGTCCTTGCTCAGATTATAACTGGCAACAGGTCCTACAAAAACCCCAAGCATATTTCCCAAAACATTATGCCCAAGAAGAACAGGCATGTCCAGGCGGTTGCTTTTTACATCAAAAGTGGTATTCTCTGTCGTGAACTCATTTTTGAAATGGGTATAGTATAATTCAGGCATTACATAAAATGAACCCGGAAGTCCTACTTTTAATGAAAGCCCAACATTGAAACCTGCATTATTTTTTCCTGTTCCTTCAATGGCTTCGTTCACTGTTCCTTTGATGTTTGTCCATGACGGAGAACCTGTCGGGAAGATTAAGTTAGCTTTTCCTGCCAGTGAAATCTGCGCAGAAGCGAACATTGAAAACCCGATTAATGCTATACTAAGTACCTTTTTCATTATCATCTATTTTAGTGATTGTATTTTCAATCGTTTTATTATTTTCAAGTAAATATTCTCTCAGTTCTTTAAACAGTTCTGAAGAATAAACGAAGTCAATAAGATTTTTATTGCCTGCCGTGATGAGAACATCTTTGTTTCCTTCCCATTCTTTGATTCCCAGTCTCAGGTATACAATTTTCTGGCCTATCGTCATCACAGAGTTCATATCGTGTGTGTTGATAATGGTTGTGGTATTATATTCCTGGGTGATTTCCAGAAGGAGATCATCAATGATATTCGATGTGTAAGGGTCAAGACCGGAGTTCGGTTCGTCACAGAACAGATACTTTGGATTGTTCACAATAGCTCTGGCAATGGCCACACGTTTCTGCATTCCTCCCGAAATCTCAGACGGAAATTTTCTTCCCGCTTTATCAAGATGCACTCTGCCTATTACGTCAAAAACCCTTTTCTTTTTTTCTCTGAAGGTAAGGTTCGTAAACATATCCAGAGGAAACATGATATTCTCTTCTACCGTCAGTGAGTCAAAAAGTGCACTGCCCTGGAATACGGTTCCGATCTCCGAACGAAGATGCTGCTTCTGGTCTCTGGTCATCGTATTGATATCCGTGCCGTCGAAAAGGATTTCTCCTGATGAAGGCTGATAAACATTCAGCAGGCTTTTCAGGAAAACAGTCTTTCCCGAGCCACTCTGTCCAATGATCAGGTTTACCTTTCCCTTATCAAAAGAAGTCGAAATTCCCTTCAGTACTTCAACATCACCAAAACTCTTCTTAAGATCTTTTACCTCAATCATCAGCTTAATATTAATTGGGTTAAAATTAATTCGGAAATGATAATAAATACCATCGTCCATACTACGGCCTGCGTACTGGCTCTACCTACTTCCAGCGATCCTCCTTTTACATTATATCCGAAATAAGAAGGAACAGTAGCAATAATAAAGGCAAATACGGTAGTTTTTACAAATGCATAATACACAAATAAATTCGGCATATACATCTGGATTCCTGTTATATAGTCGTTTTCAGTCCAGTTTCCTGTAAGCATCCCAGCAAGATGTCCACCGCCAATACCAAAAACGATACTGATGGCAATAAGGAGAGGATTGAAAATAACACAGGCAAAAATTTTAGGCAAAATCAGGAAATTGGGAGAATTTACCCCCATAATGTCTAATGCGTCGATCTGCTCAGAAACTCTCATGGTTCCTATACTTGATGCAATATATGATCCTACTTTCCCTGCCAGAATAAGGCTGATAATGGTTGGAGAAAACTCCAGAACCAAAACGGCCTTCGTAGCATATCCTACAAACGAAGGTGGGATAGGAAAAGAAGAAGAAGCAAAATTATTGAACATCTGGATAGCGACTACCGCTCCCACAAATATAGAAGTGAAGATCACAAGCCCAAAAGAATTGACGCCGAGATCATTGATTTCTCTCATGAACAGCTTCCAGAAAACCCTCATTTTCTGGGGTTTTTGCAAGGATTTACCTAGAAGGATAATGTATTCTCCTACTGCTGTGAAAAACTTTTTTAACATGCTGCTAAATTAGACTTTTTTTATTTAATTAAAGTTACGGCTCAGGGGAATGCCTGAGGTTTATTTAACCTTAGAAGCAAATATGATTCCTCAATCTTGATCTTACCCTTTTGTTTGATTTATTTTGCGTTTTTATCACCGCCGATCACTAATAAAACGGTCTTTAAAATGATGACCAGATCCAATACAAAACTCCAGTTTCTTACATAGAAAGTGTCTGCAAGAATCCTTTTTTTCATTTCTACTTCCACGTCTCCGTAGTCTCCACGCAGTCCGCTTACCTGAGCAAGGCCTGTGATACCGGGAGAGACCATACTTCTTAAGCTGTATCTTCCTATCTTTGGTTTATAATAATTGTCAACCGCCAGCATATGGGGACGGGGTCCTACGATAGACATTTCTCCTTTCAAAACATTGATAAACTGGGGAAGCTCATCAAGACTTGTTTTCCTGAGGAACTTTCCGATTTTGGTGATCCTTGAATCATTCTCTTCTGTAGTTTTTGTCGAAGACTCCTCATTGACGACCATGGTTCTGAACTTCAGGCATGAAAATACCTCTTCATGGAAACCATATCTTTTCTGAACAAAAAAAACGGGGCCTTTTGATGTTGCTTTTATGACAGCAGCAATGATTGGAAATAGCCATGAGCAGAGTAGGACTAAGATAATCACTGAAAAAGCGATATCAAAAACCCTTTTAACCAGGAAGTTGGAATAATAATCCAGCGGGTATTTTGCCTGGCTTAGAATCGGCTGAGTCTGAATGTATCCAAGATCATACAGGAAAAAATCACTTTGTGTGATGCTGGGAATCAACGAAACGTGAACTTTATTATCTTCAGCCAGTTTGAAAATTTCTTGCTCTATACTGTCGCTAAAATTATTTTCTGTAGACAAAAACAGGGTGTGAATTCCGTTTTTCTTCCAAAAACTAACGAGTTCATTCGGACTTATGTCTGACTTTTCATAATCAAAAGTTTTATAACCGTAATCCTTTCTTTCCTTAAAAATATTCTTCAAAATCTCTGTAGAGCCCGTTTCTCCCAGAAACATTACATTTCTGTAGTTGACCCCCAGAGAACGGAAATATTTTATGGCAAAATAAATGACTGATTTTGCCAGGAAAATAAAGAAAAATAGGTAAAATGAAAGCCAGTAAATATCTGAATTGAAAAACACATTTTTACTTACCTTTCCAATAAGGAGAACTCCCAATATAAAAAACAGGAAATGGATCAAAAGACGTTCTAAAAATAAAGTATACGTAAGATTTCTCTGAATATTATAAATCTTTGTTCTGCCACTTAACAGCATCCAGAACATAAATAGTAATATCAGGGAAAAAACATTTTGATACCAGGTTTCTTCATGGTAACGCAAGCTTTCATTTCTGCTGATAAAAAAGAATATGAAGATAGATGCAATAACCATAAGGTCAAGCAAAATGATGATCGATTTCAGGTATCTAGAGTATCGAATTCTCTGCATCTATCGGTGTTTATAACGGATACGAAGAGCTAAGGTACATAATTTTTATCGTATATTCTATATTCGGTGAATATTATAAACCTTCATCCTACTACTTGGATACTTCATGTCATAAAAACATCCATTATAGATAAAAAAATAACCTTATTTAAAGCTTTACGGGATATTCAGATATTTATGCGTCTGCACAGAAGCCTGCCATTCGGGATGAGCCAAAATGAAATCGGTAATCTTTGGATACATCTCATCACGCTTACTCCATTCGCTTTGCATGTACAGTTTACATTGTTCAGAAACTTTTGCTGCCTGCTCCTGCGCAAAGGTGAAGTCGTGTTGGTTGAATATGATTACTTTAAGTTCACTTGCCTTCTCGTAGATCTCTTCTTTCGGAAGCCCTGTTTTCTTGGGAGAAAGGGTGATCCAGTCGATCTGACCACTTAATGGATAAGCACCTGAAGTTTCAATATGTATAGTGCATCCCAGTTCCTTTAATTTGGAGGTTAAAATGTCCAGATTCCACATCAGGGGTTCTCCACCTGTCAGAACAATCGTCTTACAGTGTTTTGCTGCCGTTTCGGCAATTTCCTCTGCATTCATCAATGGGTGGAGGTTCGGATCCCAGCTTTCTTTGACGTCACACCAGTGACACCCAACATCGCAGCCTCCCAATCTGATGAAATAAGACGCTTTTCCGGTGTGGGCTCCTTCTCCCTGTAAAGTGTAAAAATGCTCCATTACGGGGAGCATTTTACCTTCTTTTAATAAAATATCTTCTTCTTTGTTCATTTTAAAATTAGTCGTTATAGACCGAAGTTTTGTATGCGATGATGGTGTTCTTCATCAGCATGGCTCTCGTCATCGGGCCTACTCCTCCAGGTACTGGTGTAATCCAGCTTGCTTTCGCTGCACAACTGTCAAAATCCACGTCACCTGCCAGATAATATCCTTTTGGAGAGTCATCATCTACTCTTGTGATTCCTACATCCACGATGACTGCGCCATCTTTGATCATATCTCCTTTTAAGAAATGAGGATCACCTAAAGCGGTAATAACGATATCGGCCTTTTTTGTATATTCTTCGATGTCTTTTGTGTAAGAGTGGGTCAAAGTTACGGTAGAGTTCCCCGGGAAATCTTTTCTTCCCATCAGGATGCTCATCGGTCTTCCTACGATTTTACTTCTTCCGATGATGACACAATCTTTTCCTTTGGTTTCAATATTATATCTTTCCAATAAGGTCAGAATCCCGAAAGGAGTAGCAGGAAGGAAAGTATCCATTTCCAGAGCCATTTTTCCGAAATTCTCAGGATGGAATCCATCTACATCTTTTCTTGGATCAATAGCCAGAATGATCTTTTCCTGATCGATCTGATCCGGTAAAGGAAGCTGTACAATGAAACCGTCTACTGCCTTAGATTTATTCAGTTCATCAATTTTTTCCAATAATTCAGATTCAGAAACTGTGCTTGGGAATTTGACAAGTGTAGAACGGAATCCTACTTCCTCACAGTCTTTTACCTTACTGTTTACATACGCCTTGCTCGCTCCGTTGTTTCCTACAAGAATCGCTACCAAATGTGGTGCTCTTTTCTTGCTTTCAAGGATCTTTTCTACTTCCACCTTGATCTCTGCTTTTATTTCCTTGGATACTTTAAGTCCGTCAAGAATTTCTGCCATTTTTACTTTTTTTACTTTTATTTAGATTTTATTGAATACAACAATATCCTGGAATTCATCAGCACTTTCCTTATCTACATTGGTTCTCCAGAATCCTTCTTTTACTGTGGTCACTTTTAAACCTGCTTCTGCAGCCATCTGATGCAGTAGAGGAATACTTACCGCAATATTCGCTGCGGTCACTTTATCGTCCATCAGCCTGTAGCCTTCATATTGGTGCGGAAAAGGCATGGTTCCAAATTCCGTTTTAGAGTCATCATACAGAAAGAAAGTGGCTAAACACTGTCCGCTGCTGTTCAAAACCCGGCTGATCTCATTCAGATATCTTTTAATCTCGGGAATCTGCATATGCGTGAAAACCGAGAACAGGAATACTTTGTCAAATTGTGCCTGATCATAAGGAAATGTAAAACTCTCTGCTTTTTGGCTGAAAGTGTTGTACAGGTCATTATAAATCGGGGTAAACTTGAATTTAAAATTCGGATACTTCTTACCGATATTTTTATTACACCAGTTGATTCCTTTTTCTACAGCATCAAACCCGTCATACGTTCCGTGATCAATAATTCCTGTAAGTGCTACAGCGGTTCTTCCGATTCCGCATCCTACATCCAGGACATGATCTGTATTTTGTAAGCCGATATATTTTTTAAGGGCATTTACCTGACGGATCCCGTGAGGAATAAAGTCGCTGCCGCCCACATAGATGTCACCTTTTTTAGGTTCATTCTTAGATCTCTTTCCGGTAAGACCTTCATACAGGTCTATTGGGAAATAATAGATCTTTCTTCCCAAAAGCCTGAGACTGGGAGGAAGCTTATAATAATATGATCGTAATGCAGACATCTGCTATTTATTTCCTTTATAATAGTTGATCAGTCCGTTTGTAGAGCTGTCATGAGAATTGATCGCTTCATTGTTTTCAAGCTCAGGAAGGATTTTATTGGCTAAAACTTTTCCTAATTCCACCCCGAACTGGTCGAAGCTGAAAATATTCCAGATCACTCCCTGAACAAAAATCTTATGCTCGTACATGGCAATCAACTGTCCCAATGAAAATGGAGTTAATTCATTGAATAATATTGAGTTGGTGGGGGTGTTTCCGTGGAAGACTTTATAGTTCAGTAATCTGTCAATTTCTTCATCGGATTTCCCTTCGTTTCTTAATTCCTGTTCCACTTCTTCTTCTGATTTTCCAAAGGCAAGAGCTTCAGTCTGTGCAAAAAAGTTAGCTAAAAGTTTAGGCTGATGATCAGAAACCGCATTGCTGCTTTTTACATAAGCGATAAAATCCGCAGGAATAAGTTCTGTTCCCTGATGGATAAGCTGATAGAAAGCATGTTGTCCGTTTGTTCCCGGCTCACCCCAGATAATAGGCCCAGTTTCATATTCTACAAATTCTCCGTTTCGGTCCACACATTTTCCGTTACTTTCCATATCTCCCTGCTGAAGATAGGCTGCAAACCTGTCCAGATATTGAGAATAAGGAAGGATGGCATACGTTGTTGCCGCATAGAAATTACGGTACCAGATGCCTAAAAGACCCATTAATACCGGAACGTTTTCTGAGAAATCAGCCGTCTGGAAATGTTGGTCAGTGTCGGAAGCTCCCTTCAAAAGTTCCTCGAAATTGTCATATCCAACTGCCAGAACGATGCTAAGGCCGATAGCACTCCAAAGAGAATATCTTCCGCCTACCCAGTCCCAGAACTCAAATATATTTTCTTCTGCGATACCAAACTGTTTAACAGCTTCAACGTTTGTAGATAAAGCTACGAAATGCTTGGCAACGTCTTCTTCTTTTCCTGCTTTCAGGAACCAGTCTTTTGCAGAGTTGGCATTGGTCATGGTTTCCTGAGTTGTAAAAGTCTTTGAAGCAATGATGAACAATGTCGTTTCAGGATTCAGTTTTTTTACGGTTTCTGCAATGTGATTCCCGTCAACGTTTGAAACGAAATGAACGTTTAATCTTGTTTTAAAATGCTTTAATGCAGAGCAAACCATCACCGGTCCAAGATCTGAACCTCCGATTCCGATATTTACTATATCAGTGATTTCTTTTCCACTGAAACCTTTGTGCTCTCCTGAAATAATTTTTTCAGAGAAGGCTTTCATGTGGTCAAGAACCCTTCTGATCTGAGGTTTGATATTTTCACCGTCTACAATGATTTCTTTATCTGAAAAATCCCTCAACGCAGTATGAAGCACTGCTCTTCCTTCAGTTTCGTTGATCTTGTCACCGGAAAACATTTTAGAAATAGCATCTTTCAACTGACATTCTTCTGCTAATTGAAGTAAAAGATCTCTGGTTCTTGAGTCGATCAGATTTTTAGAGTAATCAAAAAGAAAATTATCTTTCTGCAAAGAAAATTCTTTAAAACGCTCAGGGTTATACTGGAAAAGACTTCTCAAATCGAAGTCATTACCTGCAAAATGTTCGTCAAGCGCTTTCCAGCTGGTAGTTTGTATAGGATTTATTTTTGATAGCATATTTTAGAAATTAGATAGATTCAAAAATGAAGATTGGATCGAAAATGTTTTAAATCCATGTCATTTTATTTCTGATGTGCAAATTTAAGGAAAAATAAAACCTCAGATCAATTTGAACGTGATAAATAACATTTTTTTAAAAAACAAACCCCAGATCAAGTCTGAGGTTCGTTGTTATTGTTAGTGACAGATGAATAAGAAAATTATTCGTCCATTTCGTTCAGAATATTTTCAAGGCGCTTGGCATTTCTTCCGTAGATGTATCGAGTCCATAAAACAATGCTGGCTACAATCGCTACGGTTCCAGCAAGAACGATGAGAATCAAAGTCTGTTGATAGACATCGGCAAAATTTCCTAAAGACTTTCCTTTTTTCTCAAACAGATTATAGAATTCCAGTCCTAATGCAATCATGAAATGGGGAAGCAACAGGAATCCAAATGACTGATACCGTTCCATATTCAGTTTCAATTCATGGTATATTTTCCAGAGACTGTTTTTGGTATTTCCGGAATACAGTTCCGTTTGCTTATAAAATTTATAAAACCCGAAAAAGTAATAGGAAGATATAACGACAAGCATCGCATAGGATGTATAATAAATGATATACTGAGAAGGCGGAAAATCCAGCAGCTGTGGAAAGAAAGCAATAAGAATGATGGCAATGATCTGCATGGGAAATTCTGCTTTCATACTTTTCTGGATCTTTTCAATAGGATGCTTGCTTTTCTTTAATTGTTCTATGGTGTTAGGAATACTGACGCTGCTGTTGTCTTCGTTATTCCACTGCTCTTTTAATTGATCAAAATTCATAGCCTGATTTTTTTATGATTTGCTGTATTTTTTCTTTGGTTCTGTTAAGTTTTACGCGGGCATTGACTTCACTTAGCCCCAGGTTTTCACCAATCTCCTTATGAGACATCCCTTCCATGAAATAAAAGATAATGGCTTTTTCAAGTGCTTTGAGTTCCTGGACAGCACTGTAAAAAACTTCCAGCTGCTTATCCTTGGCGGGATTATAGTCTTCATTTTGTACTTCAAAATGGCCCGGCACATCTGTTTGATTACTCGTCCGTTGTTTTTCTTTTTTTAAATAAGTAATGGCGGTATTGATGGCCACCCGGTACATCCATGTTGAGAATTCACTGTTGCCTTTGAAGTTCTGGTAAGATTTCCACAGTTGAATAAGGATTTCCTGCTGCAGGTCTTCCCGGTCTTCCAAAGAATCCGCATAGATGCGGGAGGCCTTATATAAGATGCCTTTGTGTTGGTTGACGAGCTTTAAAAAAGCGGTTTCAGTTTGGCTGCTCACGACGATTTCATGGTTTGGTTATAATTAAAGGCTTAAAATGGGTTTCACGGTGTATCCTTTCGATCTTAAAAGAAGGATTATTCCGTTCTCACCCATAAGATGAGCGCTTCCAATGGCAAAGAAAGCACTTTCTTTTTTCTTCATTTCCGGCATTTTTTCTGCCCAGTTTTTATTTCGGTCCGTAAGCATTAATTTTTCCTGTTCCGCATTCATTATTTTGTCATCTTTAAAAAGGGAATAAACCGATTGTACATCTTCTTTTTTAAATGCTGCTACCATTTTCTTAAGAAGGATTTCATATTCTTTTCCCATTTTTAACTGTCCTATTACCGCTTTCAGATCGTAAGCCTTATTGATGGAAGTCATCTGATCGTTTACTTTTTCAAGTCCAAAGACTTTCTTTTTATTTTTAAGAGCATTTTGAAGCAGTTCTATTTCATATAATTTGATATCAGTTTGCGGACATGGCAATGCTTTTAATGAAATAAGTGCATACAGGCCCTGTGAACTCGAGTGATCCATCTTCTTTAAATCTGTTCCGTAATCAGCGAGTACGTTGTCTAACTCCGCAGATTCTTCAGGAGTCAGCTGATCGGATAGTTTTTTATCGGTTTGATACATTGTCTGCATGGCTGCCATTTCAGCCGGATCCGTATAATTGATCTCCATTACGAATTGATCAGATTTTTCAAGGGCTTTCATGACTTTCGGTTTAATTTCAAAATCCTGACTGCACATGATATGAAAGGTTCCTGCTATATAAGAAGGTTTTGTAAGCCCATTCCCTGAAATTTCCCAAACTGTACTGTTTTCGGTTTCCTTGCTTTGGGCCTTTGCTGTGATAAAGGTTGCTGATAATACTGCAGCGAGCCCAAGTTGTATTAAATTTTTCATATAGTTAAGTTTTTGATTATTTATTCTTTTAAACAGTAGGTAAGGGCAGTATAATGATCGTTACAGTTTTTTTTGAAAAAAATAAAAAACCTCCTGAGGAGGAGGTTTGAAAAATCTAAAATTATGATGATAACCAATTGGTTAGGATTGCTTTTTTATTCTGAAACTTTCGTAGTTTCCGGTTTGGTAAGCTTTCTTTTTCTTAAAAAGTATACCACTGCAGCTAAGATTAATAATAAAGGCCATACTGTGATAAGTCCCACAGCAATCTTTTGGATCAGATAAAATCCTTCTACAAAGGCATTTTTAGCATCATATATAAAGTTGAATTTATATTGATTGTCAATATTCCGGGTATTGGTCACAGCAATTTCCGCAATGCGAAGTTTAGGTTCTTTGATATAAATATCTATAGTGCTGTATTTGATATCGTCTGTAGTGTCCATATTGGCAAGCTGCTGCAGATTTCCTTCCGCCATATTGTTGTTGTCCAGTTTTACTTTATCCTTGTTTGCTTTTAGCTGACTGATATTTTCTTCGGTCTTTTTTATTCTTTTGCCTTCCATTTCCGCATACTTAATGTTGGATGTTACATCTTCAGCATGAATTGTTCTGGAATTTAAAAACAGTTTTTTATCATTGATTTTGACAAGGAGCTCACCCAATTTTTCTGTAGGAACACGTGCCTGGATTGTGTTTTCAGTCTGATACTTTTTGATCAGCATTGCATCATTATCGGAAGTATTGTAAGTATCCTGTGAAATCACATTGCTCTGAAGGTTGCTGTGGGTAACAAAGCCTCCAAGGTCCTGGACTGTCTTTTCAATGGAAATCGTTGCGTCATACACATCCTTCACTTCCATATTGACATCTGCTGTTTTGATGAATTGTTTGTCTTTTACTTTCATAGAGGCCACAGAAGAGACACTGTCTGAAAGGGAAACAGCAGCAGTGGAATCAGCAGCGTAATTTTCAGTGGTGGTCGCTTCTCCCTTTTTACATGAATAAATTCCTAATAAAAGAAATGCTGAAAGAGATAATTGAATGTAAGTCGTTTTCATAGCGTTGATTTTTTTGTGGGTTTACTTAGGTCAAAGTTCTTTCAGGATCGTTTGTAATATTTGAAAATCAGGCGTAAAAAAATTGTAAAGAAATATTTCTATTTTAACGAATTGGAAATGAGTGTTTTGTAAAATGGAGTGTCCTTTTAGGGCGTATTTTCGGAGCAATTTTTGCTTAACTTTTACAAATCAATCCCACAAAACATTACTATGTCAAATACTTTTTCCAAAATCAGAAACGCTTTAGAATTATTCAGGTCGATAGATTTTGACCAACTGAGTGCTATTTCTCAAAAAGTTGATCTTCCCAAGCTGATGCAGAATTTTTCCAAACTGGATGATCAGCAGTTGAACGGAATGATAAAAATGCTTGATCCTAATAAGAAAAAGCGGGAACTTCCCCCAATTGATGGGGATTTTTATGATATCTACCATACCTTAACTCCGGAGCAACGTGAGATTCAGCTTAAAGTAAGAGCGTTCATGGAAAAAGAAGTAAAACCTTTGGTAAATCATTACTGGTTAAGAGACGAATTTCCTTTTGAACTCATTCCAAAATTCCAGAAACTGAATATCTGTGGCGTTACCTATGAAGGATATGGCTGTCCGGGAATGCCTTTTCTGATGGAAGGTGTTATCGCTATGGAAATGGCGAGAATTGATGCTTCTATTGCTACATTCTTTGGTGTTCAGTCCGGATTGGCGATGGGATCTATTTATATCTGCGGATCAGAAGAACAGAAACAGAAATGGCTGCCACAAATGCAGAAGTTTGAAAAAATAGGAGCTTTCGGACTTACGGAGCCTGAAGTAGGATCCGGAGCTGCAGGTGGTCTTACGGTTACCTGTAAAAAAACAGAGGAAGGCTGGATCCTTAATGGTCAGAAAAAATGGATAGGAAACGCCACCTTTGCTGACTTAATCATTATCTGGGCAAGAGATCTTGACAGTGGTGAAGTAAAAGGTTTCATTGTCGAAAAAGATAATCCGGGGTACTCCGTTGAAAAAATCAAAGGAAAAATGGCATTGAGAATTGTTCAGAATGGATTGATTACTTTAACCGATTGTCTTGTCACCGAAGACAACCGTCTTCAGAATGCTAATTCATTCAAAGACACCGGAAAAGTACTGCGTATGACCAGGGCAGGAGTAGCCTGGATGGCTACAGGTTGTGCAAGGGGTGCATACGAAAGTGCATTACAATATACCAGAACGAGAGAACAGTTCGGGAAGCCTATTGCCTCATTCCAGATGATTCAGGGACATTTGGTAGAAATGTTGTCCAATCTTACCGCAATGCAGACCATGGTTTTCAGACTGTCTGAAATGCAGGATGAAGGGATTTTAAAAGACGAACATGCTTCACTGGCTAAAGTTTTCTGTACTTTGAGAACCAGGGATATTGTTTCCAGAGCAAGAGAAGTCCTGGGAGGAAACGGTATTCTCCTTGAATATGACGTCGCAAGATTTGTTGCAGATGCTGAAGCGATCTATTCGTACGAAGGAACGAAAGAGATCAATTCCCTTATCGTAGGAAGATCGATTACAGGTTTCAGTGCATTTGTATAATAAAAGATAGCAGGTAGCAGATGATAGGTTGCAGGTTAATCTGCACGATGTTACCTGCTACCTTCAACCCATCATCTATTGTCTTTTTAACTTATCAAAGCCTTATATTTTTCCCGGTCATCAATAATTGCCCAGATATTGATAAGAAACATCACTATTGCGGTGATGATTCCCATTTGGCTGGGATCTCTGTATAGATTATGAATAACAATGCCTACCATAACGGGAAGAAGCATGATAGCACCCAATGCTTTGGTCTTTGGAAAGATAAATAATACCCCACCGATAATTTCTACGATTCCCACTAAAGGCAAAAGCCAGCCGATTTCACCAAAAGCAGCAAATATTTTCACTTGCTCAGGAGTCATTTTAGGCATTGGAGAATAGTGGAAGAATTTGTTCAAACCGGCATTGATGAACATCAATGCGAATATAAAGGATAGAATAAATTTTACGATTTTCATATTGTTGATTTTATATCAAATGTAAAACAAAAATGATATTCGTTTATTTAATTTAGATGAAACTTATGAATATCTTTCGTTTTGTTGGGTGTCAGCTGTTATATTTTGATTTTGTTTAATATATTTGTTGTACAAATCAAACTAAACAATTGTATTATGCTGAAAAATCTTCAAAAACTAGATCGTGAAAATTTAAAAAAAATCAATGGAGGAGGGAAACCGCCTATCTGTGATATTGGACCAGAAGGATGTCCTTGTAAAATTCCACCAGGAGACCCTTGTTTAGGAGGTCCAGGCGGTGGAGGTGGTTCGGATTTAGGATACTGTCCTGATAGCCATGCGTATATTCCATGTAACCAGACTTGTCCTAACGGGATGGATCCGTTATGTGCATTGTAAAAACTTAACAATAGAGCTGTCTCAAGTGAGGCAGCTTTTTTTATATATAGTCGATGATAGACTGGTATGACTTATAATTTAATGCTCATCAATCAAGATCAGTCCATCTCCTTTAATGTAATATTCTTAGATATTTTGTAGCTCTTTTTCTTTTTATTAAGCTTTTCTTCTTCTCCAAGCAGTTTACCCCAAGGTTTTAGACCTTCAACTCTTTCAAAAATAATTTTAATAATCGCAATGGCCGGAATACAGAGAAACATTCCTGCAATTCCCCACAAATGTTCACCCAAAATAATTCCAATAAAGGAAAACAGGGCATTGATCTTTACTTTTGAGCCTACTACAAATGGAAGGACAATATTTCCGTCGATAACATGAATCGCAATATAGCCAATAGCTACGTAAACACAGGTAGAAGGTGTTCCCGTGGCAAAGGCGATAAAACATGAAATTAAAAGAGAAATACAGATTCCAAGATAAGGAATCACATTCAATAAACCCGTCAGCACCGCAAGAAGTATAGCATACTTCACGCCTAAAATAGTAAGGAGAATAGAGCACAGAATGGAAACAATAAGAACCTGCAGGCAAAGTCCGAAAATATATTTCTTGGTCATTACTCTGATCTCAGTAACTACTTCCTGTACGCTGGCTTTGTGCTTCTCGTTAAAGACCGTTACAATAAAATTATTAAGGATTCTTCTGTAATTTAAAATAAAGATAAAAAACAGGGTGAAAAAAACAATGAAGCCAAATCCACTGGAAAATATTCCAAAAGTAAAGCCCAGGATGACTCCTGAAGAAGACAATAATTTATTCAATCCCTGATTAATATAATCAAGCTGTTCGTTAATTTTAACATTGAATGTTTTTGAGATCCAGTGCTGCAGATTATTGAAAACAGTCGTCATCTGATCCCTGAGATGGGGCAGATCTTTACTGAAATCAGAAAGCTGCGATCCGAAAAAATAAATGATTCCGGCTAAAATAGCCAGCATAACGAAAACCGAAGTCATCGTTGATATAGATCGTGGGAATCTTAACCTTCTTTCCATGAAAGTAGCAGCCGGAAGAAATAGCATAGCCATTAAGAAAGCTAAGAAGAAAGGGGCTAAAATGCTTTGCCCAAGCGTGAGCAGATAACCCAGTCCGATAATGGAAATGATAACAAGGGTAAGCTTAACAAGGAAGGGAAGTCTAAGGAAATTCATAATTTTTCAAATCTGTAGGATAAAAATAAGAAAACGCATCTAATTTATGGACTGTTTTCGTTTAATTAACATAATTCTTTTTTTAATAGAAGATCTTTAAACAAGGCCGTGTGGTACGTCTTTATCTAAAACGATCTCAGCTATTTGTCATCTTGGATTTTTCATAAAATTTAGGTCCTTTTACTGCGGACACTGTATTGAACTTAAAAATGTGCCAAACATCAAAATTTTTGCATCTTTTTTGATGGAATCCAATATAATAAAAAACGCATCCCAGAATCTGAGACGCGTTTTCTTATTGAGAGTTGATATGTTCTGAATTATTTTTCGATGGCTACATCGATCACCTCTTCCATTCTGTTCACATAATGGACAGTCAGATTTTTAAGATAATCCTTCTTGATTTCCTCTACATCTTTTCTGTTGGCCTCACACAGGATAACCTCTTTGATACCAGCTCGTGTAGCAGCAAGAAGTTTTTCTTTAATTCCGCCTACAGGAAGTACTTTTCCTCTTAATGTTATTTCTCCCGTCATTGCAAGGTGAGGTCTTACTTTCTTGTTCTTGAATGAAGACACCATTGAAGTCAGCATCGCAATACCCGCAGACGGTCCGTCTTTCGGTGTTGCCCCTTCCGGAACGTGAACGTGGATGTTTTTCTTGTCCAGATCTTCCTGAGCTATTCCAAGATCATCATGTCTGGCTTTGATATATTCTAAAGCAATAGTAGCGGACTCTTTCATCACTGTACCCAAGTTTCCGGTCATGGTAAGACTTCCTTTTCCGTTGCTTAAAATACTTTCGATGTATAAAATGTCTCCTCCAACGCTTGTCCACGCTAAACCGGTCACGACACCCGGTACACCAGTGATCTCAGACAGACTTTTCGGTCTTGGAACCCCAAGAATCTCGTCTACTTTCTCAATGGTAATCTTTGGGTCGTACTCTTTTACAAGAGCAGTCTGAAGGGCAACCCATCTTGCAATGGCAGCAATTCTTTTTTCTAAAGTTCTTACCCCGCTTTCCGAAGTGTGTGCTTCAATAATATGTTTAAGCTCAGGATTTCCAAGTTTGAATGATTTGGCATCCAATCCGTTTTCTTCCTGTTGTTTTTTTATTAAATGTCTTTTCGCAATTTCCGTTTTTTCCTCCATCGTATAGCCTGCAATCTGGATGATCTCCGTTCTGTCTAAAAGCGGTGTCTGGATTGTGGATAAAGAATTGGCAGTCGCGATAAACATGACTTTGGATAAGTCATAACCCATTTCTAAGAAGTTATCATAGAAAGACTTATTCTGTTCAGGATCAAGAACTTCAAGAAGTGCTGAGCTCGGATCACCGTGAAGCCCCTGTGCAATTTTATCAATTTCATCAAGAACAATGACCGGGTTGGAAGTACCTGATTTTTTGATTGTTTGCAGAATTCTTCCCGCCATCGCTCCAATGTATGTTTTTCTATGTCCGCGGATCTCACTTTCGTCATGAAGTCCACCCAGAGATAACCTTACATATTTTCTTCCCAGCGCATCAGCCACAGATTTCCCCAAAGAGGTTTTTCCTACTCCCGGAGGTCCTACTAGCAATAGAATTGGAGACTTCATGTTGTTTTTCAATTTTAAAACCGCCATGTGCTCCAGAATTCTTTTCTTAATATCTTCTAATCCAAAATGAGCTTTATCTAAGATCTTTTCAGCTTTAGCAATATCAAAAACATCT
This sequence comes from Chryseobacterium carnipullorum, assembly GCF_003815695.1. Taxonomy (NCBI): domain Bacteria; kingdom Pseudomonadati; phylum Bacteroidota; class Flavobacteriia; order Flavobacteriales; family Weeksellaceae; genus Chryseobacterium; species Chryseobacterium carnipullorum. Next base: position 1,677,101 of record NZ_CP033920.1, read on the forward strand.
TTTGTATAGGTTTCCCATGGAAGATCTGTAAAGAAGTCAAGATAATTTCTCTGTACGTTGTAATCAGGAGAGTTCGGATTCTGACGCTGTAGTCTGTTGATCTCCTTCTGGAAATGGTCTTCCACTTCCTGATTCCATTTTTTTCTACTTGCTTTATCGATAAGTTCTTCCACATCACTTTCAGGACCACCGCCAAGCTCATCCTGAATGGTTCTGATTTGTTGATTCAGAAAATATTCTCTCTGCTGCTTGTCAAGGTCTTTTGAAGTTTTCTGATGGATCTGATTTCTTAATTCCAGTTTTCTGAAATCTTCGTGCATCATCTCATAACACTTATTCGCCCTTTCTAGCAGACTTTTTTCTTCGAGAAGTTTTTGCTTTTCTATCGATGGGAAATTGGAGTTGGTGCAGATGAAGTTCAGAAGATCATCATTGTTCGTAATATTCTTGATCGCAAAATTGGCCGCATTTGGAATATTCGGATCCAGTTCAATAATCTTTAGGGCCAGATCTTTTATATTTTCAAGCAGCGCATCATATTCTTCCTTGTTTTTCGGACGGGTATCTTTTAGTTTTGTGATTTCCGCTTTAAAATAAGGTTTGCTTTCTACAATCTTTCTGATCTTAAATCTGTGGAACCCTTTGGTAATAGCAGTGATGTTTCCTTCAGGAAGTTTTATAATTTTTATGATTTTGGCTAGTGTGCCGGTGGAGTACATGTCTTTTTCACCAGGCTGCTCCAGTTCTGAGTTTTTCTGGCTTACGATTCCGATGAAATCACCGTTTTTCTGTGCTTCTTCCAAAAGCTGTATCGATGTTTTTCTTCCCGCAGTAATTGGAATTACCACGTTGGGAAACATGACCATATTTCTTACAGGAAGGATAGGGAATATTTTTTGTTCGGAATTTTTATCAGTCTCCGAGAAGTCTGAAAGATTGATCTCTTCTGCAACAATGTCAAACCCATCGCTGATCATTTCCTCTAAACTAATATCTTCAAATTCTGTCATAGTTAATCAAATGACAAATTGTCATCTTCGTTTTAAATCGTTAAAATGATATTTTATAATATGCGCTGAAAACGTGCAGCGTATTATACTTCTGTATAATGCACAATACCTATGCCATTTGTTTTTTGCTAAAAAATATGGTCAAAATTTCCTTTTTTCAACAATCTTTCATTTTAAAAATTAAAATAAAGGACTTCTGCTTCTCTAATTTCTTAAAAATGTGTATTTTCGCAAACTGATAAAAAACTATAATATATAAAATGGCAATTTTAGGACAGATTAGGAGTAAGCCTTGGCTTTTGATGGGAGTGATAGCATTGGCGCTTTTAGCGTTTCTGGTAAACCCTGATAGCATCGACAAGGTTTTTGGGAAAAATCCTGACGTTTTAGGAAAAGTAAACGGTGAGAAAGTCACCCGCGAAGAGTTCAATGATCAGCTTTTCGTACTGCAACAGCAGGCTGAACAACAAGGCCGTCCAAAAACGGGACTTGAAGAGCAGGCTTGGCAGTTACTTGTACAATCTAAACTTATCAAGCAACAGTTTGAGAAATTGGGCTTTGAGATGACTGACGACTATTTCTGGAATCAGATCCAGTATGATCAGATGTTTGCCCAACAACAACAGTTCTTTGACGAGAAAGGTAATTTTAAAACTCAAGAACTTAAAAAAGAGATTGAAACATTAAAAAGCACCAATCCGGAAGGTTACAACCAATGGTTGAAAACCAGAAAAACCGTTGAGTACAGACTCATGGCGAGACAGGTGTTTACTAATATTTCAGCAGGTATTACGACTGGTAAGAAAGAAGCTGAAGAGCTTATGAAACAGAGAGACCAGTTAGCAGACATCGATTTTGTAAAGATTGATTACGCAGCATACCTTCAGAAAACGAAAATCAACGTTACTACGGCAGACCTTGATAACTATATCAAACAACACCCGGTAATGTTTAAAGCTGAACCTAGCAGAAATATTGGAGTTGTATATTTCCCTTCTAAACCTAGCCCTGCAGATGATGCAGCGGCTCAGAAGGAAATCAATAAACTTTTCTCTGGAGGTACAGATGCAAGTGGAGGAACTGAGAACTTCCAGAATACGAAAAATGACTCTATGTTTGTAATGGCCAATTCTGATATGCCTTTTAACAATCAGTATTCAAAGCCTAACCAATTGCCTCAGGCTATCCAGGGACAGATCACATCTGCCGCGATAGGACAGACTTTTGGACCTTACAAAGAGCAAAACTTCTATGTAGTTTCAAAACTTTTGGATAAAAAGACTTCGGACTCTACCTTGTCAAGACACATCCTGATTGCTTTCAAAGGAAGTCCTGCAGGAGAAGGAGTAACAAGATCTAAGGAGCAGGCAAAGAAATTAGCAGACTCTATTGGAGCTATTGTAAAAGCCAATCCAGGTAAATTTACAGAGTTTATTAAACTTTCTAATGATCCAAGTTCTGCAGCACAAGGAGGAAGCTTAGGATGGACAACTCCTGAAACGCCTTTCGTTCCGGAATTCCTTACTTATTTAGCCAACAACCCTAAAGGAGCTACTGGTGTTGTAGAAACTCAGTTCGGATACCATATCATCAATATTGAAGATAAAAAAGCAGGGTCAATGAGCTATAAAGTAGCTAACCTTGTAAAAGAAGTGAAGCCTTCAGATGCTACGGAAGCAGAATCTGATAAAAAAGCAAGAAGATTTATTCAGCAGGTTCAGGGGAAATCTTTCAACGATTTCGTGAATATTGCTAAAAAAGGAAACTATCAGTTCTCTAATCCTAAAGCTGCCAAAAGATTTGACGGACAGATTCAGGGACTTGGTACAGATAAAGATGGAGAAATCTTAGCCTGGGCGTTCAATAAGAAAACCAATAAGGGAGATACTGAATTCTTTACTGTAGAAGGTACAGGAGATAAAATTGTAGCCTACCTTAACGGAAAACAGGACGCAGGTCTTGCAGATGCAGAATCCGTAAGAGATCAGATAGAAGCGATTGTTAAAAACAAACTGGCAGCGAAACAGATTGCTGAGAAAATTGCAGGAGCTAAAGCTTCAAGCCTAGATCAGATTGCTAAAATGTTTGCTTCAACAAAGCAGGCGGCGCAAGTAAATATGCTTAATCCTTCAGTAGCGGGTTCTATGGAACCTAAAGTGGCTGGTGCGGCTTTCGGTGTTGCAAAAGGTAAACTTTCTAACCCTATCGAAGGTGGGACGGGAGTTTATGTACTGATCAAAAAATCAGAAACAATCAACAAACAGCCAGGTGATCTTAAGCAGTTCACAGAATCTATCAGTCAGAGAAATGCAGGAATGTTCGGACAGGCTTGGATGAAGAGCCTTCAGGATAATGCAGATATCAAAGATTATAGAATCGAGATCTGGAACAAGGTTGGAAACCAACAACAGTAAGAAATTAATTTTTACAGATATAAAAGCGGCAGATTTTTCTGCCGCTTTTTTTGTATTTAACGCAGAACAATAAAGAAAAAGATTAATTTAAAATGTGTTATATTTGCTCATTAGAAAAAATTTAGCAAGTGAAGTTCAGTAAAGAATTAAAAGCTGGTGTGATCGCACTTCTGGCTATTGTAGGCTTTGTAGTGTTGTTTCAATTTATGAAAGGCAGAAGTCTTTTCACTACTGATAATATATTTTACGCAAAATACGATAATGTGGAAGGTCTGGCTCAGTCTTCTGCAGTTTCCATTAATGGTCTGAAAGTAGGGCAGGTTGATAAGATTATCCCAAGGACGGCCAAAGACGGAAAGATCAGTTTTGTTGTGAAAATAACGGTAGATGACAAGTTCGAGTTTTCCAAAAATTCAACCCTTGAAATCTTTGAACCTGGATTGATGTCCGGCAAAGAAATGAGGGTAAATCTTATGTACGGTGGCCAGACTGCAAAGGATGGCGATACGCTGCAGGGGGCTTTCAAACTCGGAACACTGGGAAGCCTTTCTTCTCAGGTAGGACCGGTGAAGGATCAGCTGCAAACGGTTTTACACCGTGTAGACTCTCTGATGGCTAATGCCAATCTATTGGTCGACGGTCAGAACAGAGCAGAGATCAAAGCATTACTATCCAATCTAAATAAGACCGTAGCTGCTTTGCAGACTACTGCAGGAAGCGTTAACAGTCTTGTAGGACATAACGACCCTAAATTGCAGAAAGTACTTGATGATGCAAGTATTACCATGCAGAGTGGAAAAGTAACTTTGGATAAATACGGAAATCTTGCAGAAAGCATCGATACTAAAAAACTGAATGCAACAATATCAAATTTAGATGCTACCGTAGGAAAGCTTAATCAGGTGATTGCAGGAGTTGATAACGGACAAGGAAGCTTAGGGAAATTAATGAAAGATGAGCAACTTTACAATAATCTGAATTCTGCCTCTACCAATCTGAATTCATTGATTGAAGATATGAAAGCAAACCCTAAGAGGTATATTAATTTCTCAGTTTTCGGAAAGAACAATAAAGACTAATCACCTTATGCAGTACATCGATAACATTATTTTTCTGATCTTATTAATTGCTGGATTTGGGCTCTTTGCAAAAAGCCTGCAAAAGATTTACAGAAATATCAAGCTTGGAAGAGAGATCAACAGGAGCGACAGGAAGGCTGAGCGCTGGGAAACCATGGCCAGAGTGGCGATGGGCCAGAGTAAAATGGTAAAACGTCCTGTAGCAGGTGTTCTCCACCTTTTCGTATATGTTGGTTTTGTTATTATCAATATCGAATTGATAGAAATTATTGTGGATGGAATCTTTGGAACCCACAGATTCTTAGCTTCCGTTTTTGGACACGGTTTCTACAATTTCTTTACAGCAACATTGGAAGTACTGGCTCTTTTAGTAATCATTGGAGTGGTTATTTTCTTTATCCGAAGAAACTTCTATGGCGTCAAAAGGCTTACCATGAAAGAACTTTTTGGCTGGCCTAAAAATGATGCCAACTGGATTCTGATCATAGAGTTTGCTCTGATGATGGCTTTCTTTAGCATGAATTCTGCGGATTATGTTCTGCAGATGAGAGGTGTTCTTGCGGAACATGGAAGCTTTCCGATCAGCGAAATGACATTGGTTCCATTCTTAGAAATATTCAGTTTTGATAATGGGTTTTTAGTGTTTGTTGAAAGAAGTGCCTGGTGGTTCCACTTTGTAGGGATACTTTTCTTCATGAACTATCTTTATTACTCAAAACACCTTCATATCATTTTGGCATTTCCAAGCACCTGGTTGGCGAATCTTGATCAAAAAGGAAAATTCAATAATCTTGACTCTGTAACCAAAGAGATCAAACTGATGATGGACCCTAACGCTGACCCTTATGCCGCCCCGGCTGAAGGAGAAGCTGCGGATATTCCTTCTAAATTTGGAGCAGAAGATATATTTGACCTGAATCAGGTACAATTGCTAAATGCCTATTCCTGTACCGAATGCGGAAGATGTACTTCAGTATGTCCTGCTAACATTACAGGTAAAAAGCTTTCTCCGAGACTTATTCTGATGAAAACCAGAGACAGACTGGAAGAAGTAGGCAGAAATATCGACAAAAACGGAAAATTCGAAGACGACGGTAAGAAGCTTCTGAATGATTATATCACCAAAGAAGAACTTTGGGCATGTACCACATGTAACGCCTGTACAGAAGCATGTCCGGTATTGCTGGATCCGCTTTCTATTATTTTCGAAATGAGAAGATTCCTTGTGATGGAGCAGTCTGCTGCCCCTCAGGAGCTGAATCTGATGATGACGAATGTAGAAAACAATGCTGCCCCTTGGCAGTACAATCAGGCAGACCGTTTGAATTGGGCAAAAGATTAATATCTATTGTATTAAAATGTTCAAGTCATGTACAAAAGTATTTTAGCTTGAAAATTTTAAAGTACATTTTACATTAATAAAAAATACATTTTACAATTAAATGGATTTCAATATAAAAACAATGGCAGAATATGCTGCCGAAGGAAAATCCCCGGAAGTTTTATTTTGGGTGGGATGTGCCGGAAGTTTTGACGACCGTGCCAAAAAAATCACAAAAGCTTTTTGCAAGATATTAAACAAAATAGGAGTTGAATTTGCAGTTCTGGGACCAGAAGAAAGCTGTACCGGAGATCCCGCGAAAAGAGCAGGAAACGAATTTGTCTTCCAGATGATGGCCCTTACCAATATTGAGGTCCTGAATGCCTACGAAGTAAAAAAGATCGTTACTGCCTGCCCTCACTGTTTCAATACCCTTAAAAATGAATACCCAAGCCTGGGAGGACACTACGAAGTGGTGCACCATACTCAGTTCCTTAAAACATTAATGGAAGAAGGAAGACTGAAGATTGAAGGAGGTGCTTTTAAAGGGAAGAAGATTACTTTCCATGATCCTTGCTACCTTGGAAGAGCCAACAACGAATATGAGGCTCCCAGAATTCTTCTTGAAAAACTGGATGCCGAGCTTGTAGAAATGAAACGTTGTAAAACCAACGGTTTGTGCTGTGGAGCAGGAGGTGCACAGATGTTTAAAGAACCTGAAAAAGGAAATAAAGACATCAATATTGAAAGAACGGAAGAAGCTTTATCTTTCCAGCCTAAAGTCATTGCTACAGGATGTCCGTTCTGTAATACCATGATGACAGATGGAGTAAAACACTTTAACAAAAACGAAGAAGTAGCAGTAAAGGATATCGTCGAACTTCTTGCTGAAGCAGAAGATTTGTAGAATGCTATTGAAAATAGATGAAAACTCAGGTTTCGGCCTGAGTTTTTCTTGATTATAAACTCAGGAATATTTCTTAATTTTATACTTTAAAATTGAAAGGATATGAAAATTGAAGAATCTAGTATAGTCGAAACCAACGATTACAGAGTCATTATATACCCGGCATCCAGACCATTTGAAACCAAAGAGGCTAAAGTGATCACCGAAAAACTGTTCGATTTCCTTGCCACCTGGGCGGCCCACGGAAAACCGCTTGATTCATCCTTTAAAATTGAGAAAAATCAGTTTATCGTGGTATGTGTAGACGAGGAAAAAGAAATGGCTTCAGGATGCAGTATTGATGCCTTAGGGAAGATCATTCGCGAGATCGACGGAGAATATCAACTGGGACTTTTCGACAGAATGAAAGCCAGCTTTGTGCAGAATAATGAAGTAAAGACGCTGAAGCTTCAGGACTTTAAATCTCAACTGAGAAGCGGAGAATTGCCAAAAGATATCCAGGTTTTTGATTTCTCTAAAAATACCTACCTGGACTTTTTAAGTCACTTTCTTCTGCCATTGGAAAAAAGCTGGGCAGCAGGGATTGCCTAGACCCATATAAAATACAATCTTCTAGAACTTTAGATTGGTGCCTTCAGGGAGCTTTCTGTTGAAAATAGTCTTCGTGAAGTCTTCAATGTAGGGTTCTTTTTGTTTAATAACTCTACAAGGATTTCCTACTGCAATAGAGTTGGAAGGAATATCTTTCGCAACAATAGAGCCGGCTCCGATAACGACATTATCACCTATTTTTACTCCCGGAAGAATCACGGAATTTGTTCCTACAAAAACATTGTTTCCTATAGTGATAGGCGGGCATTTGTCATGAATGCTGTGGTCGTTGTGGTTATGATTGGCAGATATTAATGATGTTCCTGCTCCGAAACCTACATTATGTCCGATAATGATACCATTGTTCGCCTGAATGTAAATATTTGGATTATCTCCCGGATCACACATAATCCCCTTTTTAATATTCTGGTACCCCCTGATTTCTGATGTAAAATGGACCGGCCATGGAACTTTCCCATTGATTCTCAGTATCTTTTGTGGAATCAAGTAATAGAAAAAAAGAACGTGAGGAAGCAGATAATCATATTTTTGGCGGTAATACTCCGGATAGAAAAAATTATTAATTCTATGGAAGATTTGGTATTCAATAAATTTTTTAATCGGATTCATTTTTCTTCAGAATAAACATAATGTAAAAATACAAAAATCCATAACCTACAAACAAGAATAGAGAGAAAATACCCACCAGATAACTGATTCCTTTCTCCTTTCCGATCAGTATAGCAGCAATATTAGCAAGGAAAAGATAAATGTTAAAGACCATTGCTACATTATTTCTCTTCAGGATCGTCAGAATATCTGAAATAGGATTGATCAGACTTCTCGTGAGATATCCAAATGACATCAGAAAAATGAATAATCCGAGATGCTCCCAGTTTTTATTGAAAAACATTTCAAGAATGGGAATTCCAACGACGTTCACCAGAATATAGAGAGCAAAAATGATATAGAAGTTCATCAGGCTCATCTTTTTGGTGTACGCAAACAATTCACTTTTGCTTCGTCCTCTGTTATTAATCTCTGCAGCTCGCGGATAGTAAACTGTTGCAATGGAAGATGAGATCAAAAGAAGAGGAACCGACATTATTTTTACAGCCAAAGAATATTCCCCAAGCAATGAATCTGCAAAATAAAGAGATATCAGAATCGGCATTATATTATTCCCTAAAGCATTGATCAGGGTTGATGGATAGGAATATTTAAAAAGCTCCGGCCTTTTTTTCGCATTGGCAATATATCTTTTGAAATCAGGTTTTATATAATAGGTTCTGGAGTAATAAATAGCGGCCAGGAAGGCGGCAATATATCCGATCAGACTTCCTATCACAAGGCCGTTTTCTATCTTGATGAATACAAATACCACTTGAAAGATAAAACTCACCAAAGAATCTATGATCGTCAGAACGGAAACCAGTTTGAAAAGTTTCTTTTTGGCCAGCAGAAATTTCGCATTGTTGGTAAAGAGATAAATAAAACCGGTGAAAATCCCAAGAAATAAGATGTGTTTTGGAATGTCAAAAGGAATAAATACCAGTAGAAAAGCCAAAACCATAATCCCTCCGGAAATAATTCCTGCCGCACTGAAATTATTATTCACATCCTCCTCATTTCCTTCAAGCATGATCATATGTTCCTGTGCAAGGCTTAAGACTACCGTAAATATGCTCATGATGCTCAGGTAGATACTGAATACGCCGTACTCTGATGAACCGTAATATTTTGCAAGCAGAAGCCCTCCAATCACCAAAACGAACTTAGAAATAAAATTTCCTTTAAAGATGGTCGTGATGTGGCTGCTGTTTAATCTTTTGAGTTTGTTTAAAAACATGGTAAAATATTACGAGAACAAATATATAATTATACATTTGCATAAAAAAGATTATTGAAAATTACAGAAGATGAAATTTAAGCTCAATCATATTTTCATATTTAAACTTATTGCTGTCCTTTTTTTAACAGTTTCATGTGGAAGTGATGACGATTCTTTACAGAGGATTGATCAGATTATGAACTTCGATGTGAGAAACAGTGTGGGACAGGATCTGATGAACCCTAAAAAGGTCGGATCATATACTGCCTATTCTGTCAATGATATTAATGGATTAACAGATCTTGCTCCAGTATCTGTCCCCCTGAGAATGACCACAGATTCATTGTATTATTTTGAATATCTGAGCGGAGCAAGAAGAATTATAAAAGATTCGATCAGTCCGGAAAATAAAACCTACCGTTCAGATTTGGCTTTTTCCTTCAGCAGAACTGTAAACAATCAGATAGTCACGGTTACTGATGTGATGGAAATTCATTACCGCTGGACGCCGTCACTATTTCAGGTTTCAGAGGTGCTTTATAATGGTCAGCCGGTATTTTCGAAAGCTGCTGATGCACCAAATTCGATTAATACCTTTACTATCATAAAATAATTCTAAATTTGTAAAACTGTTAGCTTAGTATTTAAGTTTAACATCTAATATTTAACATCTAAATACAATGTTACAAGTCAATTTTTTACGCGACAATAAAGAGCGCGTTTTAGAAGGTCTTCAAAAAAGACAATTCAAGAATCTTGGGTTGGTAGACGATGCTGTCGCTACTGACGACGAAAGAAAAAGAATTCAGTTTGAATTAGATTCCCAACTTGCCGAAATCAACAAAATTTCCAAAGAAATTGGTCTTTTGATGAAAGAAGGAAAAAAAGAAGAAGCGGAGTCCTCAAAATCTAAAACAGCTCAGTACAAAGAATCGAGTAAAGAATTGCAGGCTCAGCTAGAGGTGACTGAAAAAGCATTGCTGGATATTTTATACCAGATTCCAAACGTTCCTTTTGAGTTGGTAAAGAACGGATCTTCTGCGGAAGACAACGAGAATATTTACCAGTCTCATGATGTGGAAGGCCTTGGAGAAGGCGCTATTCCTCACTGGGAACTTGCCAAAAAATATAACCTGATTGATTTTGAACTGGGAGTGAAGATTGCCGGTGCTGGTTTCCCTGTTTATTTGGGTAAAGGAGCAAGACTTCAGAGAGCTTTGGTTCAATATTTCTTAGATAAAAACGTTGAAAAAGGATATATGGAGGTCAATCCTCCTCACGTTGTGAATGAAGCTTCAGGCTACGGAACAGGACAGCTTCCGGATAAAGAAGGGCAAATGTACCATATTGGTATTGATGATTTGTATCTGATTCCTACAGCTGAAGTTCCTGTCACGAATCTTTATCGCGATGTACTATTGGAAGAAAAAGATCTTCCTATCAAAAATACGGCTTTCTCTCAATGTTACAGAAGAGAAGCGGGAAGCTACGGAGCTCATGTAAGAGGCCTGAACCGTCTTCACCAGTTTGAAAAAGTTGAGATCGTAAGACTTGAAAAGCCTGAAAACTCTTATGCTGCATTAGAGGAAATGGTAGAACATATCAAGGAGATCCTTACAGATCTGGAACTTCCGTTCAGAGTATTAAGACTTTGCGGAGGAGATACCGGTTTTGCTGCTGCAATGACGTATGACTTTGAGGTATGGAGTGCTGCTCAGGAAATGTGGCTGGAAGTAAGCTCTGTATCTAATTTTGAAACCTTCCAGGCAAACCGTCTGAAATGCCGTTTCAAAACAGACGGAAAAGCGCAGTTGGTACATACTTTAAATGGTTCTGCAATGGCTCTTCCGAGAATTATGGCAGCTTTGCTTGAAAATAACCAGACTGAAGAAGGAATCAGAATTCCTAAAAAAATCGCAGAATATGCGAGATTTGATCTGATTAACTAGAATACTATTTTGTGAAAATAAATAATCCCCTTTCATTTTTGGAAGGGGATTATTATATATTTCCGTGTATTGAAATTACTCTGTGGTAATGATTACTTTTTTATCTTTATTAATCAGATTTTTGCCATCAACAAGATCATTGGATCTTACGGTGATCTGAACGGTTTTATTATCGACCTGCTTTACGAAATCATGCTTTCCTTCTATATTTTTAATGGGTTTCTGAAACTTCAGCGTGTTGGTAAAGGTAAGATTGAACATTCTGAGCATTCCGGCCATTCCGGAAGCCATTTGCTTTCCGTAGGCTTCAATAGAGTCACTTTTGGTTTTAGGAACCGTTTTTTCTTCTGAATCTTTTTCTTCAAGCATTTTAAGGATACCATCAGAATTAAATTGATATGTATTAATGATCAGAGATTGACCATTCCATACGGCGATATCCTGTAAAGGAATCTTTTTAAGGCGTTTGTCACTCGCCAGAAGTTGAGTGATTTCTGAAGGCATGAGTTTGTCATATTTCAGGGAAAGACCAACGATCTCGTCTTTATCTTTGTCTACTTTCATATAGACTTTTTTCAGCACCTTCGCAGAATCCTCATTCAAGGTTACTTTTCCATGCTTCTGAACCGTATAAAGACTGGTCCAGTCAGTCGGCAGTTTATCAAGTTCGCTCAATTTCTTTGGGTCTGATCCCATCATGCTCATCATTCCCATTATATTTTTGTCCATCAGGATATTAGACTTCATACTGGTGGCAGCATCCTTATAATAGGTGGTTTCTGTATTGATAGAGCAGGACTGAAGGATGATCAGAAGAACGGTTGCCCATAAAAACTTCATCTGTTTAATCATTGCTAAGTTTTTTCTGTTTTTAGTTATATTACAAAACAAATACCAAGAAAATTGCCGGCTGAAATTTCAGCCGGCAATTTTTATTCTGTAACGATTACAATTTTTTTGTCCGTATTTTTTAGCTTTACTTCCTTGTCATACATGGCCTTGAGGTCGTAATCTATTTTGACGGTATAATTATCCATCTGTTTCACCCAGTCATGTTTTCCTGAGATCGATATTATTTTATTTTCAAATTTCAGGGTAGTTCCAATGCTTTTGAAGAACATAGTGATCATTCCTTCTACTTTTTCAGCTTCCTCTTTTGAAGCTTTGCTTTTGAGGGCCTCTTCAATAGTCTTAAGATTAAAATTTTCGGTATTGATCGTCAGTGTTTTTCCGTCCCAGTTGTTGAAAATATTCTGATCAAACGGAAGCTTTTCCTTTTTGTTGTAGCTTTTTAGCAACTGATGGTCTGATTGGGTAAAGTGTTCCATCTTTAAAGAAAAACCGGAAGGTTCATTGTTTTCCTTATTGGTTTTCATGAATATTTTCTTCATGATTCTGATGGAGTCCGGGTCTTGGGTCTTCAGTTTTCCTTCCTCTTTCTGTATGTCAAAAATACTGGTCCAAACCGTGGGAAGCTTATCCATTTCTCCAAATTCTTTCTGTTGTTTCAGAGAGTCGGGAGTCATGGCCTTCATTTCAGCAATGAATTGTTTCATATCAATATCTGTGACAGAAGTGGAGGCTGCATCATTGTGATAGACAATTTCAGAATTTATACTACAGGATTGCAGTATAAAAAAACTGATAAAAAAAAAGAGGATCGTTTTCTTCATAATTCCAAATCTAACAGAATGCAAAGATATGCCTTTCTAATGATTACTTTTTTACATTTTCAGATGACATGCTTTGTCTATATTTCTTTAATTAAACAGTACTTTGAAGGTTGAAAAACTTCACTAAGACACTAAAAAGTGTTTTAATCATGTCTTAGAAATAGTGGGTAATTTTTGTTTTATTTATTGTAGAAAATGATATTTTCATATAATACCTTAATTTTTTATATATTTTATTGAATTAAATTCAATAAAATATATTTTAATCAAATGTTAAATTTTGTTAAATTGCATTGATGTATTGTATTAATTAATACATTTGAAAAAGAAACGGGATAAGTCTTGAATAATATTTATTCAAATTAGTTTAAAATTGCGATTAATGTAATTGTCGCGGCTGCGTTATTGTGATGAATCTATTTGATTGGTTGGTTTTTGATGACTTATTCGAAATAATAAAAATTACTATGAAAAATTTAAAATCATTAGCAGATTTCAAAAAAGAAATCAAAGGAAAAAAAATTTCTAGAACTTCTATGATGGCAATTGCCGGAGGAAAAAGAATTATCCGCCCAACAACACGCTCAACTGGAGGTTCAGACTCTGTTTTATATACTTATGATGAAGATGGACATTTGCTGGGAACTGAGTGCTGGTCAGGGTGTTAAGATGATTTCTTTAAACTTAATAGACTACCATTTTGGTAGTCTTTTTTCTATATGATACTAATAATTTCGGATGAATATGATTGGTCAACTAATATCGTGATCGATTGGTTGGCTTACTTTCAGGTAGAGTGGTTTAGAATCAATGATTCTGATGCGTGTGAACTGTCTGTCGTTGATTCAAAAACTTTTATTAAGATGGGAAAGACTACCATTGACGTAGACAAAATACAGGCAGTCTGGTACAGAAGAGGATTTATTTCTGTTGGGCAGTTTAAGAAACTTAAAGTCCCTCAATTCAATTCGTATCTATCACACAACAAGAATGTTTTGCATGAATATCTTCAGTATAAGTTATCAGATAAAAGACAAATTAATTCTTATGGTAAGGCCAATGTAAATAAATTAATTGTTAATGATATTGCAAAAGAAATCGGCCTGAAGATTCCGGAATCGTACATCGATAATAAGCTGTTAAGCCAGAAGAAATATAAAAAAACGATTACAAAGCCAGTTACGCCAGGTTTTTTAGGGAGTATAAATAATTTGAATATTGATTCTTACACAAAAATTTTACAAAAGGATCGTATAAAGAGTTTCAACACTTCCTTCATTCAGGAGTATATTGAAAAAAAGATTGAGATCAGAACATTTTATCTTCTTGGAAAATGCTGGAGTATGGCCATTCTCTCGCAAGGAGATAGTAAAACTCAAGTAGATTTTAGAAGATATAATAATGATGTGCCCAATAGAACAGTACCTTTCAAGCTTCCTGAATCCATTGAGAAAATGATTGATACGCTTATGAAAAGGATTTCTTTGGAAAGCGGCTCAATAGATTTACTCTATTCAACAGATAATATATTCTATTTTTTAGAAGTTAATCCTGTTGGTCAGTTTGATATGGTCTCATTTCCATGTAATTATCATTTGGAAAAAGAAATTGCATTGCATTTAAGTAACGATTATGAAACAGAAAAATAAGCTTGACGATATTATAAAGGAAATAGAAGATAATCACAACGAATTACCCCTTGTTTTCCAGGAATTAGAGTTTAAACGAATCAAACGGCAGAAAAAGACTGAAAGAAAAATTTCATCAAGTTATTATAATACGCAAAAACTAGATGTTCAAAATTTCTATAAGCCTATTTTACGAATAGAAAAATGAAGCATAATTATTTTAGAGTCTATACAAATTGTATAGTGACAAGAGGGTATACAAAATCTGTTATCAGCGATATTCAGAGAGAAAATTCTGATTTTATACCGAATTCTTTAGCTGATATTATTGAAAGACTTAACCGAAAAGAAAGTTTAGTTTCAATTTATAAAGACTATGGTGAAGAAAACAAACCCATATTGGATGAATATTTGAATTTTTTGCTCCAGGAGGAATATGGTTTTTACTGCAGCAAAGAAGAGTTTGATATGTTTATCGACTTAGATCTGCGGTATCAAAATCCAGATTGGATTTCAAATATAATTATTGAAATTAAAAAAGATGAATTACCTTTCTTAAAACAAGTGATTACTCAGGTTGAAAAACTAGGCTGTAAGTTTGTAGCGTTGGTTTGCTATGAAAGTTTAAATCCTGATGATTTTGACCTGATAAGATTAATGTTTGACAATACGATTATACATTCAGTTGAAATCATTTCCCAATATTCTGTTGGTGTTGATGAGCATAGTATCTCAGAATTAAGTACAAAATTTGAAAGGCTTAGCTCTTTATTTTTGTTTAATTCACCTCCAAAAATGACCATGGGATCTAGAAAAAAATATGGTAAAGTAGTATTTTCTCAAAAAAAATATACGAATTTTAGTTTTTGTGGCGGTGTATCACCTGATCATTTCCAGACAAATCTTCCCAAAGTGTTAGAAGCAATCAATCATAATTCTTGTCTTAACAAGAAAATAGCAGTAGATATCAATGGGAATATAAAGAACTGCCCGGCAATGCCTCAAAGCTTTGGGAATATAAAGGATATCACTTTAGACGAAGCCATCAGGCATAAAAATTTTAACCAATATTGGAATATTACAAAAGATGATATTGCGGTGTGTAAGGATTGTGAATTTCGTTATATATGTACAGATTGTAGAGCTTATACCGAACAACCGGACTTAAATGAAAGTAGGCTTGATGTATCTAAACCTTTAAAATGTGGTTATGATCCCTATACAGGAGAGTGGGAGGAATGGTCCACCCATGAACTTAAACAAAAAGCAATTAAATACTATAAAGAATTATCTTAAATCTAAAAAATTCAGACAGTCAGTCTACTGTAAAATAATATTGTCCTTAATGACAATTGTTATTAATGTGAGAACCGTCCTGATGATCCTTTGAAATGGTCATTGCTTCTGCTTTTGGAGAAACATAAGGGATTCCCAATTCAAGACCTCTCAGAATGAATAATCCTCCCAAAATGATCATGATGACAGGAACGGCTTTTAAAACCTTTACCCTGAAGGCCTGATTCATTAGATTTCCGGCTAAAACTACAGCAAACATGAACGGGAGGGTTCCCAGACCGAATAAAGCCATGTATGAAGCTCCCTGCCATATTCCGCCTCCTGCGAGGCTGGCCGTAAGAGCCATGTAAACCATTCCACACGGTAAAAAGCCATTCAGAACCCCTGTTGTAAATCTCGAACGGTAATCCGCTTTCTGAAGAAGTCTTCCCAGATTTAACTTTACAGAATATAAAAATTTGGACAGGAAAGGAATTTTTGAAGCAAAATCTTTTCCGCCAAATGAAAATACAGCCATAATAATCAGAAGAACTCCTGCAGTAATCGTAAGATATTTCTGAAAGCCAGCCATTTCAAACCCCTGTCCGATAATTCCCAAAAGTGCACCCAATAAAGAATAGGTGAATATTCTTCCGAACTGATAGGTAAGGTTCTGAAGATAGAAGTTGGCGGCCTGCTTTTTGGTTAATCCCATCGACAGGGCAATAGGACCGCACATTCCGATACAGTGAAAACCGGAAGCAAAACCTAGTGCGATGGCCGATAAAATGAGTCCTATTTCCATATCACATCATAATCCATTCTGTAGTCTGTTTTGTCTTTTGTCCACATCAGTCTCAGGGTATAGTTTCCTACTTTTAATACCTGTGCAGGGATTATAAAAGACTGTGCGGCATCAAGCTGAACTGGTTTTTTGATGTCCAGATTCTGGTCGTCGGTTCTGTTTAAAACAAATTTTACCGTAGTATTGGCATTGTTATATTCTTTTGGGAATACAATCTTAATTCCGGATTTTTCCTGGCTGTACACCGGTTTTTCCTGCAGGTCATCAGCTCTTTTTTTAGCATCAATCACATCCTGATACTTAAGCTCTTCTTCGTAATAATTATCGGTGACCATTTCAGAATTCTTCTGCCCGTTCGGGAAAAGAAACAACATGGATAATATAAAAACAATGAATGCAAATAATGCGACTACAACACCGTGTCCCCAACTAAAGTTTTTCATTTCTTCCGGATTTTTTTGTTTTTTATAGTAATTGAGAATGTCTATGTCTTAAAAATCATAGACATTCCTTAAAAATTAGAATTGCAATTTGAATGGTCCCTCAAAGTAGGTCTGATAAGAATCGACAAGCTTGCCTTTCATATCATACACTCCAATGGTTATATTTTGTTTTGAAAGTTTCATATCTTCTTGAGGAAAGCTGATGTTGATGGTTCCTTTCGAAATTTTATCTCTATCTACCTGGATTTTGCTGGACGCACTGTATATAATTTCACCGTGAGCCGGCTCAACTACTTTTATCGTAACAATTTTCTTTTCGTTGGTTTTATTTAGGAAGGTATAATTGTAAGTATTGGTGATTTTACCATCTCGTACAAAAAAAGTACTTCCCGCAGGTTTAATGAATTTTGCTTCCATCTCTCCTCTGCTGTAAAGAAGGAACCCTAAGAATCCAACCAGTAAAACAAGAACCACCGCAAAACCTTTCATTCTTCCTGTAAATTTGAACTCGGTCTGATTCTCAATTTCGTTCTCTGAAGCATATCTTACCAGTCCTTTCGGAAGACCTACTTTTTCCATGACCTCGTCGCAGGCATCAATACATGCGGTACAGTTAACGCATTCCAGCTGCTGTCCGTCTCTGATGTCAATTCCTGTAGGACATACGACCACACACTGATGACAGTCGATACAGTCTCCTTTTCCTGCTGCTTTACGGTCTTCCCCTTTTCTCCATTTTGATCTGTTTTCTCCTCTTTTGAAATCATAGAAAACATTGATGGTATCTTTATCAATCAAAACACCCTGTAATCTTCCGTATGGGCAGACCAAGGTACAAACCTGCTCTCTGAACCATGCAAATACAAAATAAAATGCAGAGGTAAACAGAACCATAACGATAAAATTGGTAGGGTGGGCAAAAGGCCCTTCAGAGATGATTCTTAATATTTCCTCGTACCCTACAATGTACATGAGCATAAAGTGCGTGATTATCAGGGAAATAATAGCGTAAACTGTCCATTTTAAACCTCTTTTCCAGATTTTCTCGCTGTTCCACTCCTGTCTGTCCAGCTTCATTTGTTTGTTTCGGTCACCTTCAATAAGATATTCAATTTTACGGAAAATCGATTCCATAAAAATTGTCTGAGGGCATATCCACCCGCAGAAAATTCTTCCGAACGCAATCGTAAAAATGATAATAAAAATTAAAGATGCGATCGCACCTAAAGTAAGGATAAAAAAGTCCTGCGGATAGAAAGGTTGTCCAATAATGAAAAACTCTCTATCAATAACGTTGAATAAAAAGAAAGGGTTGCCATTGACTTTAATGAATGGCACTGTAAAATAAATAATTAATAAAGCATAGCTTACAAGGTTTCTATAGTTGGTGTATTTCCCCTTTGGTTTTCTGGGAAACACCCACTTTCTCTTACCAGATTGCTCCATTGTCCCGATAGAATCTCTGTAAGTTTCAGGGTCCAGAACCTGTCCCTGTCCGCCGCGTACTTCTATTTCTTCTATATCTGACATCTTTGTAATATGTTTAAAAAAGAAAAAACATAATTCGTTACTATTTTTATTAATAACAAATTATGTTTTTTTCATATGTTTCTAATTTTTTAAATTATTCTTTTTCCCAATGTGCTTCATCACCATACGGTGTAGCCCCTCCCTGGGCAGGAGTAATTGGTGGCTGCTCCTGATTGATGTGGTAAACATAAGCGGCAACATTTTGAATGTCAGTCCCTGTTAATACCCCATTTTTACCCCAAGCCTGCATTGCTGTACCTGTTACCCCATTTTCTACAACGTGGAATACGTTTTTGAATAATGTTTTTTCAGGTTGATTGTGCCAGAAGTTATCAGTAAGGTTGGGTCCGATACCCCCTCTACCACCATCAGAGTGACAAGAAACACAGTTTGTTTTGAATACCTCTTCACCTGCCGCAATGTTATCAGCTGAATACTTTGCTGATTCAATAGTGATAGGCGGCTGAGACTTTTCATATTCTGCAATACTTGCCATCTGCTCTTTATATTCCTGCTCATATTCGCTCAACGGATGAGCAAAATCTGTGAAAGAATAAGCTGCAATATATACAATACAAAAAGCAGTCCCAAAATAAAATAATCCTACCCACCATTTTGGAAGTTGATTATCTAATTCCATAATGCCATCGAAACCGTGGTCGATAAGGATATCCTTTTCTTCCGTTTCAGATTGCTTTTTGAATGCAGCATCGTACATTCTTCTCAGGAAAGGGATCTTTTTCTCTGTTAAATAAGCTGCTTTCTCTTCCGGAGATAATTTTTTGAATTTATTGTTTTCAATCAAATCTCCAATGGCACTGTGGATGTAGGCTAAAATAGCACTGATCACTACAGTTCCCCAGAAGTATGGTGAAGCTAGAAACGAGTAGCTCTGTACAAACAAATAATAAAAAACTATCAGAAGTCCAGTTATTATTAAGATGTTTACAACAACAGGTGTTCTTTGTTTCATAATAAATAGTTTAATTTTTTAAATTAAAATCGTCATCCTCATCATCCCCAAGCGGCGCCTCTTCTTCCTCTTTGTAATATTTTTTAGGCCTGCTAAAAACATAGATTACCAGAGCTACGAAGAATAGCATAAAGAAAATCAGAGCCAGCGTCTGGTATAAACCAGCGTTTTCTGTATTGGATAATATATCTTTAAAGTTCTGAGGAATCATGTGAACCTTTTAATGTTTAGTTAGTACTTGCTGTTTTTATTTCCGTCGTCTTGATATCGGTACCTAGTCTCTGAAGATAAGAGATAAGCGCTACGATCTCTTTTTTCTCCAGTTCTCCCTGAGGTCTCTTAGCATATGCTGTCTTAAGGTCATTCGCTTCAGAGAAGATATCTTTTACAATTTTTGTTGCCTGGTTGTCTGCCCATGCATTGGCTGAGTCTATTTGAGCTTTAGTGTAAGGAACATCAAATGCGTTCTTCATTAGCTTCATTTTGTCAACCATCTTAGTTCTGTCAAGGTTAGTTGCAATTAACCAAGGATAACGAGGCATGATAGAACCGGCAGACGTAGATCTTGGGTTGTACATGTGTTTGTAATGCCAAGAACTTGGGTTTTTCCCTCCTTCTCTATGTAAATCCGGTCCTGTTCTCTTAGAACCCCATAGGAATGGTCTGTCATATACAAATTCTCCGGCTTTCGAATATTGTCCGTTTTTACCGTTGAATCTTGTAATTTCATCCCTGAATGGTCTTACCATCTGAGAGTGACAGGCATTACATCCTTCACGGATATAAAGATCTCTACCTTCCAATTCAAGAGGTGAATATGGTTTTACTGCTGAAATCGTAGGTACACTTTTCTTTAAAGATAGGGTAGGGATAATCTCTACCGAACTACCGATTGAAATGGTGATGAAAGATAAAATACCTAATAATACAGGCATTCTTTCAAGCCATAGGTGAGTACCTTCTCCTTCTTTACGTTTGTTTCCGATGTTAGCCAACGCTGGTGCTTCAGCAGGAACTTCTTTCTGGAATGAACCTTTTCTTACCGTAGCAATGACGTTAACGATCATTAGGATAGATCCTGAAATATAGAACAGACCTCCTAAGAATCTCATTTTGAAGTAGGGAATGATCGCAGTAACTGTATCCAACCAGTTTTTGTACATCAATGTACCATCTGGATTGAACTGTTTCCACATTAATCCTTGGGTAAATCCTGAAATATACATGGGTACTGCATAGAAAATAATTCCTAATGTCCCTAACCAGAAATGCCAGTTAGCTAATTTTACAGACCAAAGTTTTGTTCTCCACATAATCGGTACCAGATAATAGATAACCCCGAATGCCATGAAACCATTCCATCCAAGAGCTCCTAAATGTACGTGACCGATAACCCAGTCTGTAAAGTGACCAATTTTGTTGATGTTTTTAGTCGCTAAAAGAGGACCTTCAAAAGTTGCCATA
The DNA here is from genome assembly GCF_003815695.1 of Chryseobacterium carnipullorum. Lineage (NCBI taxonomy): Bacteria > Pseudomonadati > Bacteroidota > Flavobacteriia > Flavobacteriales > Weeksellaceae > Chryseobacterium > Chryseobacterium carnipullorum. The sequence goes on from NZ_CP033920.1 coordinate 1,697,994, forward strand.
CCGTAGCATGTAACTGCCACTACGAAAAACTTAAGGATAGGATTTTCCCTTACTTTATCCCAAGCTCCTCTCAGCGTAAGAAGTCCGTTTAGCATTCCTCCCCAAGACGGTGCGATAAGCATGATAGAGAAACCAGTTCCCACAGCCTGCGCCCATGCAGGAAGAGCTGTATACTGAAGGTGGTGAGGACCAGCCCAGATATAGACAAAAATTAATGACCAGAAGTGAATAATAGACAGTTTATAAGAGAAGACCGGTCTGTCTGCTGCCTTCGGAAGGAAGTAATACATCAAACCAAGAACCGGAGTTGTCAGTACGAATGCAACTGCATTGTGACCGTACCACCACTGTACAATAGCATCTTTTACCCCTGCATATGCTGAATAAGATTTCCAGCCTGTGAAAGATAAAGGAACCTCAAGGTTGTTGAAGATGTGTAGCATTGCCACAGCAATCCATGTACCGATATAAAACCAGATGGCTACATAAAGGTGTCTTACTCTTCTTTTTGAAATCGTCAGGAACATATTGATCCCGAAAATGATCCATGAGAAAGCAATCAATATGTCGATCGGCCACTCGTGTTCAGCATATTCTTTTGAGGTATTGATCCCCATAAAGAACGTAACGAACGTAGCAACGATCATAAACTGCCAAGTCCAGAAATGTAACCATGATAATGTATCACTGTACATTCTTGTTTTTAATAATCTCTGTAATGAGTAATAAATACCGGTGTAAACGATATTACATACGAATGCAAAGATCACGGTATTGGTATGAAGCATTCTGATCCTACCAAAACCAAATGCACCATGAGTGTTTATTAACCCTTGAATATTGCCTGATGCAAGACTCTTGATGGTTGTATCATCAGTACCGAATATAAATTCCGGTAATTCAGGGTAAAAAAGCATTAATGCCGCCGTAAGCCCGAACGTAAATCCTATAAGACCGAAAACTAAGGTCGCATAAAGGAACGCACGGACAATACTGTTGTCATAACTAAACTTTTGTGTTTCCATATCAACTATTCACTTTTTTCTTCAATTTTATTATTCTCTCCTATTTTTTTCTCGTCCTTATCTTTGTTGCCTTTTTCATCCTTTTCCTTGATTTCTCCACTATCAAAAAGAATTCTGACAGCAGGAGATTCATCATCTTCAAACTGTCCTTTTCGGGCATACACTATAAATACGATCAAGAAAATCGCAGCTAAAGAAACACTGCAGAGGATCATTAAATATAGAATATCCATTGGACAACAAAATTAACCTATTTTCGGGGTTCAAATTTAGTGAAAAATAATGACATTCATCACGAAATGCCGATTTCAGCTAATTTAAAATCAGTCTAAATAAGGCCTTTTAAGCCTGCTTTTTGAAATGTTTTCTGCCTAAAATCCATGTGGAGATAGTAGTAAATGTGACAACGGTGATCGAACTGATTGGCATGATGATTGCTGCGAAGAGCGGATGCATGTGGCCTGTAACTGCGTAACTTAAACCAACAATATTGTACAGAAAACTGATTATGAATGTCATTTTTACAATAGTGATGGAACCCTTGCAGACATTCAGATAGTTATTCAGAGTCACTACTTTATCCCCATTCATGATCACATCCGAAGAAGGCGTAAAGCTATTGGTATCATCAGAAATAGCAATTCCAACGTTGCTCTGTTTAAGCGCTCCCGCATCATTCAGTCCATCGCCAAGCATCGCCACTTTCATGTTCTGGTCCTGAAGATTTTTAATGTAGTTCAGTTTATCTTCAGGGCTTTGGTTAAAAGCCATTCCTTGATAATTTGGGATGAGTTCTTTCAGTTGATTTTCTTCGGAAGAATTATCACCACTCAGGATAAATATCTTGTAAGAACTGAGTTTTGTAAACAGTTCTTTTAATTTCGGACGGTATTCATTTTTGAAGATGAATTTACCTATGAACTCACCATTTTTACTGATATAAACGGCGGTTTCAAGATTTTTCGGTTCCTGGTTGTTGTAACGGGCAGAGCCGATCTTATAAACGTTTCCTCTGACGCTTGCTTCGTATCCTTTTCCGGAAATCTCCTGGAATTTCTCAACAGGGAAATAGTCATCATTGATATCCATAAATTCATATAATGACTTGGAAAGCGGATGGTTAGAGTTCTTTAATAACGTTTTGATATTCAATTGATCAAAATCACTGATTTCAATACCCTCATATCTGATATTGGATTTTTTTCTGTGGGTAATCGTTCCTGTTTTATCAAAAACAATAGTATTCAGCTTAGCAATCTTTTCGATGGTCAGTGTATCTTTTACGTAAAATTTATTACGTCCTAAAATTCTCATAATATGCCCGAAAGTAAACGGTGCAGATAATGCAAGTGCGCAGGGACAGGCAATAATCAGAATAGCTGAAATAACCTGGAACATGATCTTCAGATCAATGAAGGACCAGTAAATTCCGGAAATTAATGCAATGCCTAAAATGATGAATGTAAAATATTTACTGACGTTATTGGTCAGTGTGTCAAGGCCGGTTTCGTGCTTCTTGAATGCTTCCTTATTCCAAAGTTGCGTGAGATAACTCTGGTCAACATCTTTGATCACTTCAAGTTCCAGTGAAGAACCGATTTGTTTTCCTCCCGCAAATATTTTGTCTCCCGGATGTTTACTGATGCTTTCACTTTCTCCGGTGATAAAGCTGTTGTCTATATTTCCTTCTCCATTGATCAGGATAGCATCCACCGGGATAATTTCCTGGTTTCTTACCAAAATTCTGTCCCCCACTTTAATCTCGGAAAGAAGGATGTTATTCTGTTTTCCCTCGAAATCGACCTTGGTAACGGCGATAGGATAGAACGATTTATAATCTCTGTCGTATGAAAGTGCGCTGTAAGTTCTTTTCTGGAAGATTTTACCCATCAGCATGAAGAATAATAATCCACACAAGGTGTCAAAATACCCAGGGCCGTAATTGGTTACTACTTCGTAAATACTTCGCCCGAAAAGAACAAGAATACCCAGTACGATCGGAACATCAATATTCACGATCTTGTTTTTTAACCCGTACCATGCAGATTTGTAATAATCTGAAGCAGAATAAAAGACAACAGGACATGCCAGCAGAAACATCAGGGTTCTGAAAAGCCCCTTATAATGTTCCATCCAGAAATCTTCACCCCCTACATATTCAGGAAATGCAAGGAACATACTGTTTCCGAATGCAAACCCTGCGATGGCAAATTTGATAAGAAGGGATTTATCAAGATGATCAACATTTTTGTCAGCTGTTTCAAGACTGATCACAGGCTTGTATCCAAGATTTGTTAAGAAATTAGCTAGTTCGCTTAATTTCAGATCGTTATGATTGAACGAGATCTGTAAGGTCTTTCTCGTAAAATTGACCTGTGAATAATTGATATGATCATTCAGTGTATGAAGGCTTTCCAGAAGCCATATGCATGATGAACAGTGTATTACGGGGATCTTAAAGGTAACGAGACTGGTCTTTCCTTCTGAGAAATCGGTCACCTTTTCAAAGATCTCAGGAGTGTCAAGATATTCAAACTGTGAAGAGCTCTCATCACCGGGACGAATTCCGGCTCTTTTATTAAGCTCGTAGAAATTAGTTAAATTATTGATATTCAGAATTTCGTAGACAGACTTGCATCCGTTGCAACAGAAAGTCTTTTCATCAAACAAAATTCTCTCTTTTTCTATACCTTGACCACAATGAAAACAGTTCTCGCTCACCACATAATATATTGAACTACAAAATTATAACAATTTTTTTTGTTTATCGCGTTAAAAAGTTCTATTTTTGTGATAAATGTCATATAAAATGTCGCAGGAACAACAGATTGCAATTGAAGAGAGGTTCGCCAGAGTTTTTAATGATAAATCATTTAAGGAAAGACTTTCTAGCACTGATTTTGAAAAGTATATAAACAGCAAGAAAAAGTTAAGTTTTCAAAAGCACGACACTATTTTTGAAGACGGAGAAACACCAAAAGGGGTTTTCTTTTTAGAAAAAGGAGCTGCCAAACTTTCGAAGTCCGGAGCTTTTGGAAAAGATCAGATCTTAAGATTTATCAAAGAGGGGGACATCATCGGCTATCGTTCATTGCTTTGCGGGGAAAACTTCCAGGCAAAGGCGGAGGCTATGACAGACATTGAATGCATTTTCCTTCCAGCTGATATTTTCATGTATCTTCTGGAAGTAGATCCGCAGCTTTCTTTTGCAATGCTTCAGAAAATCTCTTATGAACTGGGAGAGTCATCCAATACCATTACCTTTCTTGCACAGAAAACAGTAAGGGAAAGACTGGCAGAGATTCTCATTCTTCTGGAACAGAAATTGGGTGTAGATCCCGAAGGATTTATTAAAATTTCGCTCACCAGAGAAGAAATTGCCAACATCATTGGTACCGCTACAGAAAGTGCCATCCGTTTGATCTCCGAATTCAAACAGGACAGCCTTATTGAAGTAGACGGCAGAAATATCAAAATTCTGAACCACGATAAACTGATGAAACTAGGTCACGTAGTTTTATAAAAATCATACAAAAACTTAAGTCGGCGGAAGCCGACTTTTTAACTTTTAAAAAATAGATACATTATGTCTGTTCACTCTGAAATTAAAAAAGTTACGACTGAAACCTTGCGTAAAATGAAATTCGACAAGGAAAAAATAACAATGCTAACTGCCTATGATTTTACCACTGCAAAAATGGTAGATGCCGGAGGTGTGGATGCTATTTTGATAGGAGATTCTGCAGCCAATGTGATGGCTGGTTTTGAAACGACTTTGCCCATTACCTTAGATCAGATGATTTATCATGCTCAAAGTGTCGTTCGTGGAGTAGACAGAGCTTTGGTTATTGCTGATTTGCCATTTGGTACTTACCAGAGTAATCCCGAAAAGGCTTTAGAGTCCGCAGTAAGAATGATGAAGGAAGGTGGCGCACATGCCGTGAAGATTGAAGGTGGTAAAGAAATATCAAAATCGATTAAGAAAATCGTTAATGCAGGAATTCCTGTAATGGGGCATTTAGGGTTAACACCACAATCTATCTATAAATTCGGAACCTATAAAGTAAGAGCCAAAGAAGAAGCGGAAGCGGAAAAATTAATCAGTGATGCACAGCTTTTGGAAGAATTAGGATGTTTCTCTATCGTTCTAGAAAAAATACCTGCTGACTTAGCCAAAAAAGTATCAGAAAGCATTACGATTCCAACCATCGGAATCGGAGCCGGAGCTGATTGTGACGGACAGGTTCTTGTATACCACGACATGGTTGGAATGAACAAAGGTTTCAGTCCCAAGTTCTTAAGAAGATATCTTGATCTGTATACCGAAATTACAGGAGCAGTTGCTCAGTACGTAAAAGATGTAAAAAGTGTTGAATTCCCTAATGAAAATGAAAGCTATTAATTGATGATGAACCAACAACAATCACTTCAGGGTATTTTATCAATTGCAGCCATTATCTGTATGGCAGTAGGATGGTTTAATTTATTCTCTCCGGAGATCAACGAGCTTCTGTCCAGAAAAGTTTTTTATGTATTGATAGGAGCGAGTTTCTTCGTTCAGGCACCATCGCTTTCCAATAAAAATTTTATGTACGGGATGTATGCGGCAGCTGCACTTTGTGTCATCGGCGCATTTTTACCGGCAGATTCTAAACTTTCAATGCTTAAAACAATCGGTCTTCTCGGAGGAATTATCATTTCTTTTACCAACAGACCAAGGCGTTCGTAAGGTATGAAAGAGCAGATTGTATATGAAGACAACCATCTTTTGGTTGTTAACAAAAAAGTAGGTCAGCTTGTTCAGGGCGATAAAACCGGGGATGAATCTTTACTGGAGTCCATTAAGAATTTTATAAAGAAAAGAGATGACAAGCCGGGAAATGTTTTTCTTGGCCTGGTGCATCGTATAGACCGCCCAACTTCGGGTCTGGTGATTTATGCCAAAACTTCCAAAGCACTTTCCCGCCTTACCCAGATGGTGAAAAACAGAGAAGTCAAAAAAACATATTGGGCTGTAGTCGGAAAAGAAATGATTCCTCAGACCCAGCGACTTGTTCATTATTTAAAGAAGAATGAAAAGAATAATAAAGCCATTGTTTTTACAAAAGTAACCGAAGGCGCAAAAGAAGCCATTCTCACCTACCGTGTTACCAAAACATTAGATAATTATCTGCTTCTTGAGATTGATCTGGAAACCGGAAGACATCATCAGATCCGTGCCCAGCTGTCAAAAACAGGAATTCCTATCAAAGGAGATCTGAAATACGGATCACCCCGATCCAATCCTGACGGAGGAATTAATCTTCATGCAAGAAAGCTGGAGTTTATTCATCCTGTTACCAAAGAAGAAATAGAAATTATAGCTCCCGTTCCGCAGAATGATGCCATCTGGCGAGCTTGTGAAGAGTAAAGATTTTTGGATAAATTTTTACTGCATAAAATTTAAAAAATAACAGAAGACCATCTCATCACTGAAATGGTCTTTTTTATTTTGAGCAAAACTTAGATTTTGCCCGTTCTTAAAAAATTCCTACCTTCGTCACAACTTTAGGGGTGTCTGTAGACTTACAGACTGAGACTTTACCCTTTGAACCTGATCTGGATGATACCAGCGTAGGGAAAAGTAAATGACTTTTGCTGTACATTCTATTGTACAATAATGGCCATTCCTAAAGTATAGATAAAACAATTAGGAATGGAAATTACAATTAACCACACAACGAAAACATTTGATGTACTTCCCGAAAATCTGGAAGCACTGATGGCTATGGAAATTCCCGGAAAGAAAAAAGGGATAGCTGTAGCCCTCAACAACCGTATTATTCCACTGTCCGCCTGGGCAGAAACCCTCCTTAAAAACAAAGATTCAGTTTTAATCATTACTGCCACTCAGGGCGGATAATTCTCATTTAATAATACAAAAAACTTATGGCTCATCCAATCACATGTTCGCCATTTCCGAACGCCAGAAAAATTTATGTTGAAGGAAAAATACATCCGATCAGCGTAGCAATGCGGGAAATTCATCTCAGCCCGACACGTCTTACCAATGGAACAATGGAGGAAAACGCTCCTGTAACCATTTATGATACTTCGGGTCCTTATACGGATGAAAATGCCTCAATTGATATCATGAAAGGGCTTCCCAGAATCAGGGAACAATGGATTCTGGACAGAAAGGATGTAGATATCCTTAACGGGATCACTTCAGAATACGGAAAAGCACGTCTTGCGGACTCGCGCCTTGATGAACTACGTTTCGGATACGATCACAAACCTAAGGTAGCGAAAGATGGATTAGAGATTACCCAGCTCTATTACGCCAAACAGGGAATCATTACCCCTGAAATGGAATATGTAGCCATCAGGGAAAACCAGCGTATTGAACAACTGGAAACCGTTCCCAAAGAAATCGCATTGCAGCATCCGGGAAATAGTTTCGGAGCCAATACTCCAAAAGGAAAGATCAGTCCGGAATTCGTTAGAGACGAAATTGCAGCAGGAAGAGCAATTATCCCGAATAATATCAACCATCCGGAGAGTGAACCGATGATCATCGGGCGTAACTTCCTGGTTAAAATTAATGCCAATATTGGAAACAGTGCCGTTTCATCCAGTATAGATGAAGAAGTGGAAAAGGCAGTTTGGGCCTGCCGTTGGGGAGCAGATACTATTATGGATCTTTCTACAGGAAAAAACATCCACGAAACCAGAGAATGGATCATCAGAAACAGTCCGGTTCCGATTGGAACGGTTCCCATTTATCAGGCACTTGAAAAAGTAAAAGGAGTACCGGAAGATCTGACCTGGGAAGTTTTTAAAGATACCCTCATCGAGCAGGCAGAGCAGGGAGTGTCCTATTTTACAATTCATGCAGGTGTACTGTTAAGATACATCCATCTGACTGCAAAAAGAGTAACAGGAATTGTTTCAAGAGGTGGTTCCATCATGGCAAAATGGTGTCTGTACCATCATAAAGAAAACTTTTTGTACACCCATTTCGAAGAGATCTGCGAGATCATGAAGAAATACGACGTAGCGTTCTCTCTGGGAGACGGTCTTCGTCCCGGATCTATCGCAGATGCCAATGATGCTGCCCAGTTTGCAGAACTTGAAACTTTGGGAGAACTGACCAAGATCGCATGGAAACACAATGTACAGGTAATGATTGAGGGGCCTGGTCACGTGCCGATGCATATGATCAAAGAAAATATGGAGAAGCAGCTCGAAGAATGTCATGAAGCACCGTTTTATACTTTAGGTCCGCTGACAACAGATATTGCACCAGGCTATGACCATATCACTTCGGGCATTGGGGCGGCTATGATCGGATGGTTCGGATGTGCAATGCTGTGCTATGTAACCCCGAAAGAACATTTGGGGCTTCCCAACAAAGAAGATGTAAAGGTTGGGGTTATTACTTACAAACTCGCTGCTCACGCTGCCGATTTGGCCAAAGGTCATCCCGGAGCCCAATACAGAGACAATGCATTAAGTAAAGCCAGATTTGAATTCAGATGGGAAGATCAGTTCAATCTTTCATTGGATCCGGATACGGCGAGAGCCTATCATGACGAAACTTTACCTGCGGAAGGCGCTAAGATTGCCCATTTCTGTTCCATGTGCGGCCCGAAATTCTGTTCCATGAAAATTACCCAGGAGATCCGTGATTCCGCAGAAAAGGGGATGCTGGATAAGTCCCAGGAATTTATTGAAAAAGGAAAAGAAATTTACATATGATCATTGTGATCACTCCTGAAACTCCTTTTCAAAAAGAGACAGAAATCATTAACCAGTTATTTAATGAAGGATTGGATCTGCTTCACATCAGAAAACCTATGTTCAACAGGGAAAAAATGAAAAGTTTTCTCGATGGTATTGATGACGAATTTCATTCTCAATTGGTACTACACGGATTTTATGATATGAGGAAAGAGTATCCTGTTTCCCGCTTTCATTTCAGGGAAGCAGACCGTTTGGAAGAGCGGCATAAAGTTTTTGCAGGCGAAAATATCATCTCTACATCAGTTCATGACATTGAAGTATTTAATGCCTTGCGAAAAGAATGGGAATACGCATTAATAAGTCCTTTTTTTCCAAGTATTTCTAAAAAAGGCTATGGTGAACAGTCTACTGTTTTGGAAGATATCAAATGCAGAAATAATCAGGAGGTCAAATTGATTGCGTTGGGAGGAATTAATGAAAACAATATCAGTGAAGTTTTTGAAAACGGGGCGGACGGAGCAGCGCTTTTAGGTGGAATATGGGAATGTAATGAACCTGTAAACTCATTCAAAAAGTCCAGGAAGAAAATCCTTTCATCATAAAAACAAATCCGGAAAAGAGAAAATCCTAGATCATTCAGTTTAATTAATAATGGAAAAGTTACAATATATATCACAGGGACATACAATACACGAACAGGAATTCAATATCCGAGCGGCCTTGGACAACGGGATACAATGGGTTCAGGTCCGCTGGAAAAATGCTTCAGAGAAAGAATTAAATGAGCTCTGTATGGTTTCAAAACTACTCTGCTCAGAATATCAGGCGGTCTGCATCATCAATGATCATGTTCAGATCGCAAAAGAAATCGATGCTGATGGGGTTCATCTGGGTTTAAACGATGGATCAATTCATACGGCAAGAACTGTTTTAGGGGATCATAAAATCATTGGAGGGACCGCTAATACAGTATCGGATGTCATCCAAAGAATACAGGAAAAGTGTGATTATATTGGCCTTGGACCCTTAAGATTTACTTCTACAAAAGAAAAACTCAGTCCGGTACTTGGATTTGAAGGCTATCAGCATATGATGAACAGTTTAAATGAAAAATCAATCACCATTCCGAAGATCTTCGCGATCGGAGGCGTTGTGCTTGAAGATATACAACAGTTGCGGGAGATCGGACTCTATGGAGTTGCAGTATCGGGACAGATCACCAACCGCCCGGCTGCCATCAGTGAATTTAAAAAAGCAATGATATGAATAATCAGAAATTAATAATAGCAGACAGAATATTCGAGTCAAGACTGTTTCTGGGAACCGGAAAATTCGGGAATCTCAATGAAATGGCCACCTCTGTAATCGCTTCAGGAACAGACATGGTTACTATGGCTTTGAAAAGAATAGATTCGGGATCGGCAGAAGACGGGTTACTGGATTCATTAAAAGAAACTCATGTTCATCTTCTTCCCAATACTTCAGGCGCCAGAACCGCAAAGGAAGCCGTATTGGCCGCTCAGCTTGCTAGAGAAGCCCTGGAAACGAACTGGGTGAAACTGGAAATCCATCCCGACCCGAAATACCTTCTTCCGGATCCTATAGAAACCCTCTATGCAACTGAAGAATTGGCCAAACTGGGATTTATCGTAATGCCTTACATTCATGCTGATCCTGTTTTATGTAAACGTCTGGAAGATGCCGGAACCGCTGTGGTCATGCCTTTGGGAGCCCCGATCGGGACGAATAAAGGATTGAGAACATTAGATTTCCTGGAGATCATTATCAGTCAGAGCAATGTCCCTGTTGTAGTAGATGCCGGAATCGGAGCACCTTCTGATGCTGCAAAAGCCATGGAAATGGGTGCGGATGCTGTTCTTGTGAATACCGCGATTGCTGTAGCAAGAAACCCGGTTAATATGGCTTTAGCCTTTAAAGAAGGAGTTATTGCGGGTAGAAGAGCTTTTGAGTCAGGGCTGGGAGCAATCTCAGAGCATGCAGAAGCCTCAAGTCCTTTGACCTCTTTTTTATTTGAATAATAAAGCAGAAAAAATGAACAGTTTTAAAGATATTTTTGAACGTTATCAGTGGGATGATATAAAATTCAGGCTCGGAAAGGTGACGCATTCAGATGTGCTCGGCAGCCTTCAGAAAAAACATAAAACATTAGATGATTTTTTGAATTTGCTTTCTCCAGCCGCCGCGCAGGAGCTGGAACTGATGGCCAAAATGACCAGACAACTTACCCAGAAGCGTTTTGGAAAGACCATTCAGTTATATGCTCCGATGTACCTCAGCAATGAATGTCAGAATATCTGTACCTACTGCGGTTTCAGTCTGGATAATGACGTAAGGAGAAAAACCCTTTCAGATACGGAGCTGCTGATTGAAGCTTCTGTTCTGAAATCCATGGGCGTTAATCACGTCCTTTTGGTCAGCGGAGAAGCCAATAAAACGGTAGGGATTTCTTACTTTCTCAATGCTGTTGGCCTGCTAAGATCTCATTTTGCCAATATTTCGATCGAGGTACAGCCTCTGTCAGAAGAAGAATATCTGCAGTTGCATCAGGCAGGTGTTTATTCCGTGCTGGTTTATCAGGAAACATATCATCGGGAGGTTTATAAAGAATACCATCCCAAAGGCAAAAAATCCAATTTCCATTTCCGTTTGGATACTCCTGACAGGATAGGAAGAGCAGGAATTCATAAAATCGGACTCGGAGTTCTGCTTGGGCTTGAAGACTGGCGCGTAGACAGTTTCTTTAACGCCCTTCACATTGATTATCTTCAAAAGCAATACTGGAAAAGCCGTTTTTCAGTTTCATTTCCCAGATTAAGACCAGCGGAAGGAATTATTGAACCGAATTTTATCATGGAAGATAAAGATCTGCTGCAACTGATCTGTGCCTACAGAATATGGAATGAGGATCTTGAAATTTCAATATCTACCAGAGAAAATGAAAAATTCAGGGACAATATCATATCACTGGGAGCAACCTCTATGAGTGCAGCGTCTAAAACCAACCCCGGAGGTTATGCTGTAGACATAGAATCATTGGAACAGTTTGAAACCAGTGACGAACGAAGCATGGAAGAAGTTAAAATAAGCATCAGAAAAGCAGGCTACGATCCGGTGATGAAAGACTGGGATCCTGCGTACAGTGGTTTTTAAAAAATTAAACCATTAAGAAGAATGAAGTCATTAAGTTTAATTAAGAAAAATCAAATCGATTTTTAAATCTTAAAGCAGAGCTTACCTTAATACTTCTTAACCTCTTAAAAAAAACTTAATGGTTCAAAGTAGGTTATTTAGAATGAAAAGCGAAGATATTTTTGCAAGATACAGCCGGCAGATATTCATAGAAGAAATCGGGCTGGAGGGACAAAAGAAAATCAGGTCGTCCAAAGTCCTTGTCATTGGAGCAGGAGGTTTGGGAAGTCCCGTTATTCAATACCTCGCAGCTGCCGGAATCGGAACTTTGGGTGTTGCAGATTTTGACGAGGTGGAGCTTCACAACCTGAACCGGCAGATTATTCATAAGGAAAGTACCGTTGGAGTTTCGAAGGTTAAAAGTGCGGAAGCCTTTGTAAAAAATCTAAATCATCACGTCGATTTTATAGGAATTGATAGGAAAATTGAACGTTCAAATGCAGACGAAATTCTTTCGCAATATGATATTATCGTAGATGGATCTGATAATTTTACAACCAGATACCTCATCAATGATACCTGTGTAAAACTTGGGAAGCCACTGGTGTACGGAAGTATACTCGGTTTTTCGGGGCAAACTGCGGTATTCAACTATAAAGGCAGTAAAAACCTTAGAGATCTTTTTCCGGAACCGCCTTTCGATGAAGATTTGCCGGACTGTGACAGTCTCGGAGTTTTGGGAGCGTTGCCTGGAATTGTAGGAAGTATGATGGCAATGCAGGTCTTAAAGATGATTACCGGACTTCCTGGATCTAATGATCAGCTTACACTTATTGATACCCTGAACTGGAGATTTCAGACCATAGATTTTTAAATAATATTGTTTTAAATAAATGAGGCCGTAAAATTTCTTTACAGCCTCATTTTAATTGTATAAGGATCAATTTACTGGGGAGATTGCATAACGCCCGTATCCTCTTTTTTAGTCTGGTTCAGGATGTTTGGATCTTCCTTCGCCAGTTTATTTCTTGTCGGAATTTTATAATTAATGGAAATTCCGAAATTTCTTGTGTCATACTTGCTTCTGATCATCACAGCCTGCCCTTCAGGTGGATTAGAATAGACCTGCATCACCTGTCCGTTGAAGATATCATTCGCGAAAACAGACACCGTAAGACGGTTGTTCATAAACTTTTTCGTCAGGGTGATATCCAGATTATTATTGAACGGTTTATCTGCTGTAAAGTAGAAATAGCCTGCTTTTGGAGTCAGATAGCTGTAGTTGGCCGTCAGTTTGATATCTTTTGGTAAAAGCAACTGAGTCATGATATTGAAGATCCAGAAACCCTTGTTGTTCAAATTATCAATTTCGTGCTTCTGATATCCGGCGTACAGATACATGAAATTAATTTTATCAGGATTAAAATTGAACTTCATGATCTCGCTCATCGGTTTGCTGAAGATCATAAACGGAATCGGAAGCCCCAGGTTGAAATTGTGAATTTTCATATTTGAAATATTCACTTGCTTGTTGAAAAGATATTTCCCTTCTTTCAGGACAATCTGGGCGACCTGATTTTTAGCAGAACTTACGCTGTACCCGATAAAAGCATAATCAAAAGCTGAAACTTTTACTTCATAATTGTCAAATATCGTAGGCTGAAGATCCGGATTACCTGTTACCTGGGTGTTCGGGCTGCCAAATGTTACGTTATTCGGGTTAAGGGCAGAAATACTGGGAAGGCTGATCTTTTTATTGTAGTTCGCTGCAATGTAAACCTGGTTCATCAGGTTATACTGTACGCTGGCATTAGGAAAAAGCTTAAACTTATTGAATGTGGTAAGATCTCTTTCAAGAATAGCGCCATCCTTTATGGTTCTTGTAATTCCTGAAATATCATAATTTTCAGCACGGGTACCTAATATAAAGTCAAACTTCTTAAGCTTTGCCTGGAATTCAAGATAAGTAGAAGCGGTTTGTCTCTGGTATTCTAAATTGGTAAGTCCTTTATTTTCTGTATCATAATCCTGTCTTTCATACAAACCTCCCAAGCTCACTTTTCCACCGTCCATAAGCTTTATTGGCTGTGAATAATCAATTTTGAAGTTTGCTACCCTCATATCTGATTGATTGTCAAGTACATTTTCCCCACGATAAAAAAGGAAAGGTTCTAAAGGGGTAGCGTCAGTGTAGAAACCTCTCTGGAAGAAATTATCCTGAGAGAATTTGGAGGTAGACTTTGTATATCCGAACTGGAAGTCCAGCTTTTGAGATTTGTCACTGAAGCGCTTCTGATACGTCACAACAGCCTCCTGTCTCAGGTTGTTGGTATGAGCCACATCTGATGCTTCATAATCAGCTTCACGGTAGGTGATAGGATTAATGTTCACAAGGATGTCGGCAAGCCCTCTACTCGCAGTATAATTGTCGTTATTATTGTGATAAATATCGTAGTTCACTAATAATCTGTCCTGTCCAAGATCAAAAGTCAGACCGGATTTAGCAAAATAACCTCTCCCTATTCTGTCTGTATTATTGTGCAGTATAACATCCTGATCACCGTTCAGCATACTTTCACGGTAATTCTGGCCCACATTCAGCTGCCAGCCGAATAGTTTATTTCTTGCATTCAGATTCACAGAATGGGTTGTTCTGCTTCTGAACTTATCGTAGTTGGTAAAAGAGTAATTTCCCGAATACGTTGCCGTTAAATACTTATTGGCGTTTTTATTCGTGATGATATTCATGATCGCCCCTCCGGAGGTGGCAGGGAATTCTGCTCCCGGCTGCGTAATCACTTCAATTTTTTCTACTGAATTGGCCGGCATTCCTTCAAGGAAAGAATTTAATTCATTGGAGGTAATATTAAGAGGTCGTCCGTTCAGATATACATCCAGGATTTTCCCCTGATACATCATTCCCGCAATATCGGTAGCGACCAGTCCCGGAAGTTTTTTGATGCCCTCAAGAACGTTACCGTTATTCAGCTGAGGCTGTTCAGAAAAGTCAAAGATAGTACGGTCTGCTTTCTGTTCAACGGCTTTTTTAGTTTTGGTAATGACAACGCCTTCGATCTGCTTTTCTTTCTCTGGACTGCTCGTGCTCTTTTCCTGTGAATAAGCGAAAAAAGACCCTAAAAGGGATAAAGCTAGTATAGTTTTTTTCATAATGTTTTTTTACTACTCTTCAGTTAGACGTAAAAAAGAGCAATTTGTTACGGCAAAATTTGCGAAAAGTTAAATTTTTAAGCAATTATTTTTTTTATTCCGAAATAATTATATCTTTGCCAGGTAATTATCAAGAATCTCATAGATGGGATAGCAACCTGCAAAACAAGCAAGGTGCTACAATAGATAAGCCGGTATGCCCGGAAAAAATGTTTATTCTCTATTTCTTCCCATCTTGACATTTTTGTTTTAAAAATAAAATCAATGTTTAAAGACAAGGGAAACCTCAAGACCAATTTAAATTTTCGTTTCTCAGATCATGAAGTGTCACTTCGTTATTCTGACCTCTTTTCATGCCATTTCTACATGCGCATGGGTTGTTGTTTCTAGACTTCTTTAAAAAATAATACTTCCATTTTGGCTTTTTAAAAGTAACCTTACAAGAAGGTTGCAGGAATACTATTGCCAAAAATCAAACAAACAATTACTCAAAAAAATAGAAAACACATGCGCAATTTCGAGAAAAAAACAATCATAGCTTCAGCAGCTCTTATCTCAGCATTTTACTTTGGACAGTCGGATTCTGCAACATCCAAAAAAATAGATGATGTAGTCATCCTCGGATCAAGAGGAGCCGGAAGATCTCTTACAGACACTCCGGTTCCCGTAGATATCATCAATATTTCAAAGATCTTAAGACAAAGTCCTGTTAACAATATCAGTCAGGCCCTCAATTATGTAGTGCCTTCATTTTCTTCCACTTCACATACGGTCAATGACGGAACCGATTTTGTAGATCCCGCTCTTCTCAGAGGACTGGGTCCGGATCAGGTTCTGGTCTTGCTTAATGGTAAAAGAAGATATCAGTCTTCATTGATCAATGTGACATTGACTCCGGGAAGGGGTTCGGTAGGAACAGATCTTAATGCAATCCCTGCTTTTGCTCTGGAGAAAATAGAAGTACTAAGAGATGGAGCGTCTGCTCAATATGGCTCTGATGCCATTGCAGGAGTCGTGAATTTAGGACTCAAAAAAAGATTAGGGCTTTCAGGACAGGTTTTCCTTGGAGGATACGCTTCCCCTGTCGCCAATAATTTTTCCGGAGGAGTAGACGGGCAGACGATCTCCGCAGATCTGAATTACGGAGCTAAAATAGGTGAGAAAGGCTTCATTAATGTTACCGGATCGGTACAATACCGTGATCCGTATTCAAGAGCGGGCGTCCGTCATGGAGACATCTATAACGCTTATAATGCCATTAATTACAGAGCATTGCAGGATGGAGTCAATATCGATGGATTATATAAAAATATTACCAATACTTCCAACAGCCAGCAGATCATCAATACCGTCAAACAATATGCCTCGCAGGTAGGCTATTTTTCACAGGATTTCAGAGATCAGATTTCAGGAGCGAATAGTATTGCTGCCCTACAAGGTTTGCTAGGGAAAGATTTTACTAACGATGAGCTTAGTTACAGAGGCCTGGAAAGAAAAGATTTCAGCCTGAGAGCGGGGCAGTCTAAGCTGCAGTCGGGGCAACTTTATTTCAATTCTGAAATTCCGGTGAATGAAGACTGGAAAGTCTATTCCTTTGGAGGATACAGCTACCGTTTGGGAAATGCCGGAGGATTCTTCCGTCTGCCCAACACGGAAAGAAATATCAATGCGGTTACCCCGAATGGATACCTTCCTCAAATTGAAGCCAATGTGAATGATTATTCCTTAGCAGGAGGGATTAAAGGGAAATGGAATGGCTGGAATGTAGATCTGAGCAATACTTTCGGAAAGAATGCTTTTAATTTTGGGGTAGTGAATACATTTAATGCCTCTCTGGGAGATCACTCACCAAGAACTTTTAAAGCAGGAGGATCAGAATTTTTACAGAATACTCTGAATTTGGATTTCTCAAAGAAATATGATGTCCTTCAAGGTCTGAATGTAGCCTTTGGTGGAGAATACCGTTATGAAAACTATAAAGTGAATGCAGGAAATGAAAACTCTTACGTTTCCTATGATATTTTCGGGCGTGTAGTGACTGCTGCTACTCCTGAAAATGAAAAGGTTACCGATTTTTTTGGACATATAAGACCAGCCGGATCACAGGTTTTCCCGGGATTCAGTCCTGATAATGCGGTTTCCGGAAGCAGAAACAGTGTCGCGGCCTATGCTGACGTTGAAATTGAGCCCACGGATTGGTGGTTGGTAGAAGGAGCTGTACGGTACGAAAACTACTCCGACTTTGGGTCCACCTTTAATTATAAATTGGCAACAAACGTAAAACTGGCTAAAAATTTCAATGTAAGGGGTGCGGTTTCAACAGGATTCAGAGCGCCTTCTTTAGCACAGATTTATTATAGTTCCACGTCTACATTGATCCAGCAGGGCAAGACAACTCAGGTTGGGACTTTCAGAAATAATTCTGAAGCGGCTCAGGCTTTAGGAATTCCAAAACTGAAACAGGAAACTTCGCAGTCTTACAGTACGGGAATTACCTGGAAGATTCCGGCTTTAAGTCTTGTATTGACAGCGGATGCCTATCTGATAAAGATTAAAGACAGGGTAGTGCTTACCGATTTATTTTACCGTCCGGAAGGAAGTTTTGCTCCGGGATCAGACCAGGCTGTGCTGCAGGGAGCTTTCGATCTTGCGAGAGCCAGTGCGGCTAATTTCTTTGCCAATGCTGTAGATTCCCAGACAAAAGGATTGGACATCACTATTTCGCAAAACACAAGAATTTCGGAGGGAATATCTTTGGAAAACAATCTTGGACTTAATCTGAATCAGACCAGGAGAGTGGGAGAGATACATGCCTCGCCGAAACTGGTGAGCCAGATCGATAATTATTTCTCTGAACCCAACAGAGTGTATTTTGAAGAAGCGGTACCCCGCATAAAAGCCACGCTTGCCAATACAGTAAAATTTTCTGCTCTTACAGTTTCGCTTAGGAATTCCTACTTTGGTAAAGTGACAGATGCGGATGTATTGGATACCAATTTTGATGGAGTTACCGAAAGCAGGGAACATTTTATTTTAAATGACCGTATTGTGACAGATCTTTCTGTGGGGTATGATTTTAATAAAAATATTTCGGCGACGATAGGAAGTAATAATATATTCAACAGATTGCCTTCCAGAAGTCCAGACATCAGTTCACTGACTGCTGATAATCAGTTTGTGTATTCCAGACAGGTTTCGCAATACGGGATAGGTGGGCGTTTCGTTTTTGCGAGGGTAGAATTTAAATTTTAAAATTGATAAAGAAGGCAACAGAAAAACAGAGAATCAATCTCTGTTTTTTTGTTTAGATGAATACCCAAAAATCATCCATTGCAAAACCTAGGGACTAGATAAAGTTTTTAACGCAAAGAAAATGAGTATCCTCTTATATCAAGGAAAGCGAAGGAGGAATCAATGAAATTGATTCTGATGAAGGAGGTGGATACAGATCATCTGATTTTAAAATGTCCCGCAGAAGATGGAGTTGATGCGATTTTTACTTTTGCTCATCTGCTTGATCCGTATCATCTGCGAGAGTAAAAAGTCAAACCATTAAGATGAGGTTAAGCTCTTAAGAATATTAAGTTTTTAGACCTACAACTTAAAAAATCATTTGATTTTTTCTTAACTGAGCTTACATTCTTCACTGATCTTAATGTTTAAAAAAGGATGAAATGAGAATCTGTTTCGTCAGCCAGATCTGCGAAAGCGTATCATTATAAATAAGCTTTTGTGGTTAATAAAAACAAGATCAAAAGTTTGAGAATGAGTCAACAAAAACAATTATTGTGCTCTTTCTTTTTCCTCAAAATTGATGTTTTTCTTACTGATTTTCTTTTTGCCGCTTCCAAAAGTATAATTAACACTTAAACGGAAGCTTCTGCCGTCCCAATAGTTATTCATGTATTGGGTATTATCAGAGAAATATAACTCTCCACGGTATCTCTGGGCAAAAATATTGGTTATTGTGGCATTGATCTGAAGCTTCTTTTCCATAAGAGAAACCTTTAATCCTGAAGTCAGTTCCGGGAAAGCCTGGAAATAGGAGTTCACATTTTTGTACGCAAGGCTGTGGCTGTAGTTCAGGAAAAATACCAGTGTTTTATTTTTGTTTAACGTAAAAGTATTGTTGATAGAATAGCTGAACGAACTGCCTTTTTGGGTTTGTGCCTGAATATTGAACACCGATGAATTCTGAAGGGAAGCATTCAAAGAAAGATTGGTTTCCCAGAACTTGAAGAAAATATCGGTATAAGAGGCATTGAGTCCCAAAAAATTGTTGTTGTAATAATTCAGATAGGTACTGGTTTGTGAAAGTTCATCTATATAAGAGATCTGTCCAAATCCATTTTTCATTCTCAGATAATAAACACTGGCTGAGAATTTATTGTTAAGCGTATATCCTAGCTCTAAATTATTGATATAGGCAGGTGTAAGAAGAGGATTTCCTGAAGAATATGAATAAGGATTTTCATACCATCGGAACGGATTCAGGTTGCTCATACTCGGGCGGTTGATCCTTCTTGAATACGACAAGCTGAATACATTTTTGTCTTCTTTATACGAGACATACGCGGAGGGAAACCATTGTCCGTAATTATATTTGTTTCCTGAATTGGAAGTAGGCGTAAAACTCTCTGCATGGGTATTTTCATAACGGATACCCGCTTTCGTTTCCCAGTGTTCCCCGAATGTTTTGGCATAGCTGAAATAGGCTGCGTAATTTTCTTCCTGATACGTGAATACATTAGCTCTAGAAAGATCCGGAATATATTGTCCGCCGTTCAGATTAAAATACTGAATGTTGGAACTGTTTTTAAACTGATTGAATTTCACTCCGGTTTCAATGGTTCCAAAGGAGAATGGAAGTTCCAGATCCGCCTGAGCGGAGAAAATCTGTGGGGAAATCAAAGATACTGTTTTCACGTCCTGAGTAGAATGGTCTGAAGATTTTAAAGTAGAAAAATTCACTTCAGTATCAGAATCGTTTTTGTAAAAATTTCCTGCAATGCTTAGTTTCTTACCCAGTGAATCAAGTTTCAGATCGTAGTAAGCGCTTAAAGTATGAGTAGGAAGTTTTTCACGGTGAAAAGTATGGGTTAAAAGATCTTCTTCGTCAAGATTGGAGGCGATGTTCTTTGTGGTATTCACGATATCCATCCCGGATTTTTGATGGGCATAAATGTATTCCATTCCGATTTCAGCGTTTTTGCTGATTTTATAAGATAGATTAAGCGTTGGCGTCAATTCCTTCCACATATCTTTTCGGATCGAGTTGCTGTAATTTTGAGAAGCTCCGATAATAGTATAATTTTCATCTGTACGCTTGGCTGAATCATAATACGTTAATTTCAGGCTGCTGCTGAATTTTTCCGTCTGATAATTAAGGGAGCCATTGGAACTAAAGCCGGAATAACTTCTTTGGATGAGGTTGGAATTGATATTTCCACTGAAGCCTAAATTTGGATTCTTTTTAAGGATAATATTAATAAGTCCGCTGTTTCCCTGAGCTTCATATTTTGAAGGAGGGGTAGTGATCACTTCTATTTTGGAGATATTTTCAGAACGGATAGATTTCAGATAATTTAAAAGAGCATTCCCTGAAAGATTCAGCATTCTTCCGTTGATCATTACACTCACGGTACTTTTCCCGGTAATAGAAATGGAACCCATGTTTTCATCAACTTTCAGCATCGGAACATTCGCCAGTGTCTCTGTTGCATCCATCCCCTGAGAAGCTACTGATGCTTCTACATTAAAGATCAGACGGTCTGCTTTTCTTTCGATGAGTTTTTTCTTGACCAAAAGATTGATCTGTTCCACATTCCTGATGCTGTCTTTTTGCGTCTGTGCAGATAGCGCTGCTGATAAAAGGGTGCTGATAAGAATATATTTCAGTTTCATAGTTTAAAATCTTGGTTCAAAGGTATTTTCAAACTTCTTTTTATGAAATGGCATTTAGATTTGAAGTGGAATTAATCCGCTCAAAAAAAATTCATCGGAAAAAAAACGGGTTTCATCGGAAATGGATAGGAATGTAAAAGTGATGTGTCTTACATTTGAGCATGAAGCAAAAACAAGTTTTTTTTCTGCACTTTTTTTATTGGCTGTTGATTATTTTTAACGGACTCCTTGCCAGGGCTGTCTACAGTGAAGGAGGACTTGATATTTTGGATGTCACCATATTCCTGGCTAATATTCTGGGATTTTACGTCAATTATTTTTTTATTGTACCAAGATTTTTTGATCCTAAAAGATTTTACCTGATGATCATCGGTTTTTTTGTGGGGGTATTTGTTTTCGTGCTCTTCAGATATTCCATGGAAGAGCTTTTGCTTCCTGCGGTGGCAGGTTTCAGAAATTATGCGGAGGGAACTACTTTCCTGTACTATTTTTATGATAATATCTATTATTCGAGCCTGACGGTTTTCGTAAGTACGAATTTATGGTTCTTTAAGTATTATCTGAAGGTTGAAGAAGAAAAATCTGTCCTTATCGAAGAAAGGAAACATGCCCAGCTTCAGGCCTTAAAAACCCAGATCAATCCTCATTTTATTTTTAATTCTTTAAATAATATTTATTCCCTGGTGTATCAAAATTCAGATAAGGCACTTCCGACCATAGAAAAATTAAGCGAATTGCTGAGGTACAGCACTAAAGATCTTGAAAAAGAAGTGATCAGTCTGGATAAGGAAATAGGATACATTGAAAGCTTAATTGGACTGGAGAAACTCAGAATCAAAAATCCGGAACTATTGGTTATTGAAAAAAATATCAATCATCCTAAAATCAATATTTCCCCTATGTTGCTTGTGCCTTTTGTTGAAAATGCCTTTAAACACGGAGACTTTAGAGACAAAGGTTTTGTATTGAAAGTTTCGGATGACAATAAAGTACTTCATTTTTATCTTCATAATTATAAAAATCAAAAAATGAAAGATACGGCGTCCGGAATCGGAATTGAAAACGTAAAAAAGAGGCTGGAAATTTTATATCCTAAAAAGCATGAACTCTTTATAAAGGATCTGGAATCTGAATTTATTGTAGATTTAAGAATAATTTTCCCCTATGAGAACAATTAAATGCATCATTGTAGATGACGAACCGCTGGCGATCTCGCTACTGGAAAATTATGTCCGCAAAATTCCTTTTTTAGAGCTGGTTTTTTCTGCAGAAAATCCTATTCTTGCGCTGGAATATATTCAAAATAATGATGCTGATCTTATTTTTCTGGACATTCAGATGCCGGAAATTTCGGGAATTAATTTTATGAAGATTGTAGGGGATAAGAAAAAATATATTTTAACAACGGCCTATTCGGAATATGCACTGGAAGGCTATGAACACAATATTATAGATTATCTTCTGAAGCCTGTTTCTTTTGACCGATTTCATAAAAGTGCAATAAAAGCGCAGGAGCGTTTTACATTTCCCGATCATAGTGGCGAATCTTATTTTTTCGTGAAATCTTCGGGTCAGCAGCACCGCATCAATTTCAGCGATATTCTTTACATAGAAAGCATTAAAGATTATGTGAATATAAAAACATTAAATGAGGAATTCATTGTACTTGATACTCTGAAATCCCTGGAAAACCAGCTTTCTGAAAGGTTTGTCCGTGTCCATAAATCATTCATCGTCAATCTGGATAAAACTAAAAATATTGGGATCAAGAGAATTGTTCTGCTTTCCGAGCAGGAAATTCCAATTGGAGAGAGCTACCGGAGCCATCTTCTGAGTAAGATCAAATAAAAAGCGGCTCCCTGGGAAGCCGCTTTTCTATAATTACTTGTTGATTTAATTAATTTTCCTGTCTCTTAATCAGGTTAAGAGCAGAGCCCGCCTTAAACCAATCAATCTGCTGATCGTTGTACGTATGGTTGGCCATAATGATATCTTTCGTTCCGTCTGCGTGAACAAATTCTAAAGTCAGTTGTTTTTCAGGAGCGAATTGATCAAGATCTAAGAAGTTAACGGTGTCATCTTCCTGGATTTTATCATAATCAGCTTCATTAGCGAAAGTAATCCCAAGCATACCCTGTTTTTTAAGGTTCGTCTCATGGATTCTCGCGAACGATTTTACCAGTACCGCTTTTACTCCAAGATGTCTTGGTTCCATTGCCGCGTGCTCTCTGGAAGAACCTTCACCGTAGTTTTGATCCCCAACAACAATAGAAGGGATTCCTGCGGCTTTGTATGCTCTCTGTACAGCAGGAACTTCACCGTATTCACCCGTTATTTCATTTTTAACGCGGTTGGTTTCCATATTATAGGCATTAACAGCTCCAATCAACATATTGTTTGAAATATTGTCAAGGTGTCCCCTGTATTTCAACCATGGTCCAGCCATAGAAATATGGTCAGTCGTACATTTTCCGAAAGCTTTGATCAATACCTTAGCTCCTTCGATGTTTTTACCGTCCCAAGCCGGGAATTCTTCCAACAACTGAAGTCTGTCTGAAGTAGGACTTACGTTCACCACTACTGAAGAACCATCTTCAGAAGGAGCCTGATATCCGTTGTCATCCACTGCGAAACCTCTTGCCGGAAGTTCAGAACCTTTAGGTTCATTCAGCTTCACCTGCTCACCGTTTTCTGCGGTTAATGTATCTGTAATCGGGTTAAAGTCTAATCTTCCCGAGATCGCTACTGTAGCTACCATTTCCGGAGAAGCTACAAAGGCGTGGGTATTCGGGTTACCATCGGCTCTTTTGGCAAAGTTTCTGTTGAAAGAGTGGATAATCGAGTTTTTTTCCCCTTTATCAGCACCTTCTCTATCCCATTGTCCGATACAAGGTCCACAAGCGTTTGTAAAGATTCTTGTATTCTCAAATTTTCTGAAAGAATCTAAGAATCCGTCTCTTTCCGCTGTAAATTTTACTTGCTCAGAACCTGGATTAATCCCTAATATCGCTTTAGGCTTAACTCCTTTTGCTACCGCATCTTCTACGATGGAAGCCGCTCTTGATAAATCTTCATAAGAAGAGTTGGTACAAGAACCGATCAGCGCCCATTCTACCTCTATCGGCCATCCGTTAGCTTCAGCTTTAGCTCTGAATTCAGCTACGGGTGTAGCCAGGTCCGGAGTGAAAGGTCCGTTTAAGTGTGGGGTAAGTTCAGAAAGGTTGATCTCAATTACCTGGTCAAAATACTGTTCAGGATTAGCATAGACTTCAGCATCACCTGTTAAGTGTTCCGCGATCCTGTCAGCAGCATCCACTACATCCTGTCTTCCGGTTGCAGCTAAATATCTTCTCATGGAATCATCATATCCGAAGGTAGAAGTAGTAGCTCCGATCTCAGCACCCATGTTACAGATGGTTCCTTTACCTGTTGCTGAAAGAGATTCTGCTCCTTCTCCGAAATATTCTACAATGCATCCTGTTCCTCCTTTTACGGTAAGGATACCTGCTACTTTCAGGATAACGTCTTTTGCGGATGTCCATCCGCTCATTTTGCCGGTTAATTTTATACCGATAAGCTTAGGCATTTTAAGCTCCCAGGCCATTCCGGCCATAACATCTACCGCATCAGCACCCCCTACACCAATGGCCACCATTCCTAATCCTCCTGCATTCACTGTGTGGGAGTCAGTACCGATCATCATCCCTCCAGGAAATGCATAGTTCTCTAAAACAACCTGGTGGATAATACCCGCGCCTGGCTTCCAGAAACCAATTCCATATTTATCACAAACAGAACTCAAGAAGTTGAATACCTCAGAGTTTTTGTTGATCCCTTCCTGTAAATCGGATTCTGCACCTACTCTTGCCTGAATCAGGTGATCGGCATGAGCTGTGGATGGAACAGCTACTTTAGCTTTCCCGGCCTGCATAAATTGTAAAAGCGCCATTTGAGCAGTGGCGTCCTGCATCGCTACTCTGTCTGGTGCGAAATCTACATAGGAGTTGCCTCTTTCATGTGCTGAGGTAGCATTTCCTTCCCAAAGATGGGTGTAAAGGATTTTTTCTGAAAGGGTAAGAGGTTTTCCCACGATTTGTCTTGCCGCAGCAATTCTCTCAGGGTAACGCTCGTACACTTTTTTGATCATATCAATATCAAAAGTCATATCTTAATTTAATTTTTCTTTTTTTTAATAGACTTTTTCCGTCAATATTTCATATCTACGACGGAAAATATTCTTCGTTACTGCAATCCATCAAATTCTGTTCCTTCAATCTATAAAAGGGATAATTACAATAAATAATCAGGATTTTCTATATCTATTTTATATCTATCAAGTTAAGAAAAAATAGAATTTCTTTTGTCTATTCTATTTAAAATAATTCTCAATCAGTCTTAAATAGAAAGGTTCTAAACAAAAAATGAAAGATTTTAAAACCCGCAGGATCAAAATCTTTCATTTATGTAATATTTAAAATAGCCCTAAGGCTTATCGTCAAACCCGGTTAATGACCAACCTGAACCAGCTCTTTAATAGGTGGAGCGAATTTAGTCAGGTCAATGCCTTCAACGGCAGCTTTGTATTCATCGATATTAGGAATTCTTCCAATGATAGCAGAAAGTACAACAACCGGAGTTGAAGCTAATAAAGATTCTCCTTTTTTACGTTCAGAATCTTCAACTACTCTTCCCTGGAAAAGACGGGTAGAAGTGGCCAATACCGTATCTCCCTTAGCTGCTTTCTCCTGGTTACCCATACAAAGGTTACAGCCAGGACGCTCAAGATACATCATGTTCTTGTACTCCACACGTGCTTCTCCTTTAGGAGCATTATCGTCAAATTCGAAGCCGGAATATTTTTCTAAAAATTCCCAGTCTCCTTCCGCTTTTAATTCATCAATGATGTTATATGTTGGAGCCGCTACAACTAGAGGAGCGTTGAATTCTACTTTCCCGTGTTGCTTTTCAATATTTCTAAGCATTTGAGAAACGATTTTTAAATCTCCTTTGTGAACCATACAAGATCCAACAAAACCAAGATCTACTTTTTTCTCACCTCCATAGAAAGAAAGTGTTCTGATGGTATCGTGAGTATATCTCTTGGAAACATCATCATTATTTACATCCGGGTCAGCAATCATAGGTTCTACGATGATATCAAGATCTACCACTACTTCAGCATAATATTTAGCATTGGCATCCGGAGTTAAAGCTGGTTTTTCACCTGATCTGATTTCAGCGATTCTCTTATTCGCTTTATCTATTAATCCCTGAAGGACCTGGTTGTGATTATCCATGCCCTTGTTGATCATAATCTGGATTCTGCCTTTTGCAATTTCCAATGATTCAATAAGGGTTTCGTCTTCAGAAATGTTGATCGAAGCCTTTGCTTTCATTTCGGCAGTCCAGTCTGTAAAGGTAAATGCCTGGTCAGCAGGAAGTGTTCCGATGTGAACCTCAATGATTCTTCCCTGGAATACGTTCTCTCCGCCAAACTGCTTAAGCATCTGCGCTTGGGTAGCATGAACCACATCACGGAAATCCATGTGTTCTTTCATATCACCTTTAAACGTTACTTTTACAGATTCCGGGATTGGCATAGAGGCCTCACCTGTAGCCAATGCAAGAGCAACAGTTCCTGAGTCTGCTCCGAAAGCAACTCCTTTAGACATTCTTGTGTGTGAGTCACCACCAATGATGATGGCCCACTCGTCAATTGTAATATCGTTCAGAACTTTGTGAATCACGTCCGTCATCGCATGATATTCACCTTTCGGGTCACGGGCTGTGATCAAACCGAATTCGTTCATGAATTTCATTAATTTTGGAATATTAGCCTGCGCTTTTTTATCCCAGACTGAAGCGGTGTGACAACCTGATTGGTAAGCACCGTCAACAATTGGCGAAATGACCGTTGCCGCCATTGATTCAAGCTCCTGAGCAGTCATAAGACCTGTAGTATCCTGAGATCCGACGATGTTTACTTCTACTCGAACGTCAGAACCGGCGTGTAATACCTTTCCTGGGGTTGTTCCAACAGCATTTCTGTTAAATATTTTTTCTACTGCGGTAAGACCTTGTCCTTCGTGAGAAATTTCTTTGGAAGGAGCAAAAACAAGTGGTGTTTCTATTCCTAAAAGTTTCGCCGCAAATGTTTGTAGTTTTTTACCGAATACAATAGCATACGATCCGCCAGCTTTAATGAATTCCAATTTCTGAGGCGTGAATGCCTTGGCAATGTCAATCAGCTCCTGATCGCCATTGTATAATTTTTTTGTTTTTGTATTGATGGTAAGCACGGTTCCTGTAGCTACTGAATAGGCTTCTTCAAGAATAGGTTCTCCTGCTTCGTTACGAATGGGCTCTCCATTCTCGTCCAGTTTTTTTACCCAGTTTTTAAGATCAAGACCGATCCCTCCGGTAACATCAACTGTAGTAAGGAAGATCGGAGAAATACCGTTGGTTCCTCCAACAATCGGAGCAATATTGACAAATGGAATATATGGGCTCGCTTGTTTACCGGTCCATAGAGCCACGTTGTTTACTCCTGACATTCTTGATGAGCCTACACCCATTGTTCCTTTTTCAGCAATAAGCATAACGCTGGCATCAGGGTGTTGAGCCTGTAAAGCTTTGATTTCTTCCTGTGCCTGAGGGGTGATCATGCATTTACCATGAAGCTCACGGTCTGATCGTGAGTGAGCCTGGTTACCAGGAGAAAGTAAATCTGTTGAGATATCACCTTCACCAGCGATGAACGTAACCACTTTTATTTCTTCAGCAATCTCAGGAAGCTGAGTGAAGAATTCAGCTTTTGCATAGCTTTCAATGATTTCTTTTGCGATTTCGTTACCGCTATTGAATGCTTCCTTTAGACGATTGGTATCAGCGTCATAAAGGAAAACCTGTGTCTTAAGAACGTTTGCAGCTTCTTTAGCAATAGATGGATTATCACCTAAAGCCAGATCCAATAATACTTCAATAGAAGGACCTCCCTTCATGTGAGATAATAATTCAAAAGCAAAAGCCGGTGATATTTCTTCTACAACGGATTCACCTAGAATGATTTCCTTTAAAAATTGAGCTTTAACACCCGCTGCGGTTGTTGTTCCTGGTAAGGTATTGTAGATGAAAAATTGAAGAGAATCCGATCGATATTCATTACCTGAATCTTTAATTTGCGTGATAATTTCGCTTAATAATTCAGCACCATCAATTGGCTTCGGATGAAGCCCCTGGTTTTTTCTTTCTTCAATCTCTTTGATGTAATCCTTATAAATATTCATATAGAAGTCTTTTCAATATTAAAAGTAGATTAATATAAATCAGTATAATCTACGTTTTTTAAATGTGGGATCATATTTTGTCCCAAAGGTGAGTATAGAGGACTTTTAGAAAATGTAAGTGACTTACCTGTGATCTGTCCAGTCGAAAAACTTGCTATGGGTAACATTCGGACACTTTTTGATCCTGTTAATATCAAAAGTTATATCTCAAACGTTTTTAAACTTATCAAACACTTAAAATGTTCCCAAAATTACGAATTTTTAATATTTCATCAGGATGAAATTATTTAGATTCTTTATAAATATGAATTTGATAATTTCTATTTTTGGCCGTAGTTTTGCACACAAATGGTGAATATGAAAAATATCCTGAATTTTTTCTGCGTATTTATATCGATTTTCGTTTTTTCGCAGACGAAATCTTTGAAGAAACTCCCAGTTAAAAATGGCACAAAAACGACCGTAAAAAAAGAATTTGCAGACACTAAGCCAAATCCTGATCTGGTTATTGTTCATCAGGATCTTCCCTTGTTGATCCCCAAAAAGGAAAACGGGAAATTTGGATATGTCAATCAGAACGGAAAATTCATCATCAAGCCGGAATATCATATAGCGGTCTTTTTTTATGAAGACTGCAATCTACTGAATTCCCCCAATCAAAAAGTACAAAAATTTGGAACGGACGAATATGCAACGGTAGAAAAAGATATGATCTCTTACCGTGTGGACAAAAAAGGGAAAAGAGTGTATCAGTTTAAAGATGCAGATCTTGGAAAGTGCAAGTTTGGAGACTATAAACAACAGCTTTATCAGGCGTATGTTTTAAATGGTTTTTACGGAGTCATTGAAAAAGCAAAATTCGTCAATGCAGCCGACTACAGAGATTACAAAATTTATCCCCAATACCAGTATTTATACATTATGGAAGGTGATGATATTGAAAACCCGATGATCGTTGCTTCCCATAATGACAGATTTGGTGTAATTGATGTCAATAATAAAGTGATCATTCCTTTTGAATATTCCAACATCAAAAGAAACTTCAGCTGGAAACTGGGGAGGATGTTTGAAGTCACGAAAGATGGGACGAATTATTATTATATTGATGTAAGAAATAAGACGTATTAGGCAGAAAGCGATAGAGACTTTGATTCTTTATTTTAAAAATACTCTATTCAAAATTCCGGATTGTTCAGCACGGAAATCCCGGATTTCGTAACCCGATGCAGCGCATGCCCCATCTCGCATTTTTTTTGTAATTTCGCGGCTGAAGTAAAGGGGTGCTGTAACAGGCTGAGATTATACCCAATGAACCTGGAACGGATAATGCCGTTTAGGGAATTTTGAAAATGTACCGATAGAACAGGAAAACAATACCAACTCTCATTGAAGGACTGTTAAATTAGAAAATTGTTACATTATTTAATCCGCCCCTTTTATTCATTAAATTTTAAAGATTTATAGAATGAAAGGATTATTTTTTTTAGGGCTTACTGTAGGCTCTGCAGCCTTTATCCAGGCTCAAAATAAAGATTCCCTGAAAATCAGGGAAATTGAAGCGGTCAATTTTACCAAAAGACTTCCCGTTGCTAAGGAAATTATCAATGTGCAGAAGGATATTGACAGCCGAAATCTGGGTCAGGATCTTCCGATCCTGTTAAAAAATCAAACCTCTATTATCTCTACTTCTGATGCCGGAAATGGAGTTGGATACACAGGATTCAGGATCCGTGGAGTCTCTGGAAAAGGAATCAATGTGATGATGAACGGTGTTCCTTACAACGATTCTGAAAGTCAGGGAACGTTCTTTGTCAATGTTCCGGATCTTACAAGTTCTGCTTCACAAATCGTTATTCAGAGAGGAGTGGGAACTTCCAATAATGGGGTTTCTGCGTTTGGAGCCAGCATTAACGTGATCTCCAAAGAGCCGGATGAGAAGATGTATTTTAAAACTGATGACAGTTATGGCTCATTCAATACCTACAAGTATTCGGCTGAGGCAGGTTCCGGAAAATTCTGGAAAAACAGGCTTTCTGTGATGGGAAGATATACGCGTATTCATTCTGACGGATATATAGACAGAGCTTCTTCAAATCTGGATTCTTACAATTTCACCGCATTATTCGAAGAAGGGAAAACGAGACTTCGCCTGATGGCTTTCGGAGGGAAAGAGAAGACTTACCAGGCCTGGAATGGAATTGACCGACCTACGTGGGAAACCAATCCAAAATTCAATTATTCAGGACAATATACAGATCTGTTCACCGGGGAAGAGAAGTTCTATGATAATGAGACGGATAACTACAGACAGAATCATTACCAGCTTTTATGGGAGCAGAAATTCAATGATAACTGGAGCTTGGAAACCACTTTCCATTACACAAAAGGAAGAGGATATTATGAAAATTATAAAAGGGTGGATGAAACGGATGTAGATGCAACGCATTATTCCAGTTACAATTTGCCTGTACCTATCGTGAACGGATCTGCTGTAGAACAGACTGATTTTATCAGAAAAAAATGGCTGGATAATGATTTTTACGGTGCTGTTTCTACCTTATACGGAAAATTTGAAAATGTGGATCTTAACTTCGGACTAGTCGCAAACCAATATTACGGAAGACACTTTGGGAATGTGACGGGAGTCTATTTTCCAATGGTAAATGAATACGAATATTACAGAAACCGTTCAGTGAAAACTGAGGTGGCGGGTTTTGCGAAGGCTTTATGGAGAACAGGCGAGCATTTTGAATTCTTCGGAGATCTTCAGCTCAGAAATATTGATTATAACACAAAAATTATTACTGCCGGCGACGGGGAGGGAGGAAATCTTGATAAGAACTGGCTTTTCTTTAACCCAAAAGCGGGAGTAAATTACAAGATCGGAAGTGGAAAAGTTTTTCTTTCCTACGCCCATGCCCAACGTGAACCGAACAGAGATGACCTGATGAGCGATAATGATGTGAAAGCTGAAAAACTTCACGATTTTGAAGCGGGTATTGAGAAGCAATTCGGAATTTTATCGGTAACTGCGAACTTATATTATATGTATTATGTCAATCAGCTAGTACTGAACGGGCAATTGAATAATGTAGGGGCATTTATCAGAACCAACTCAGGGAAGAGTTACCGAAGAGGAGTGGAGATCGGAGCATTGGCTAAACTTTCAAAGCAATGGGAAGTGACTGGAAATGTCAGTCTGAGTCAGAATAGAAATCTTGATTTTAATATTAAAAATAATGGAACGCTTCAGAGTCTTGGAGATACCGAAATATCATTCTCTCCGAATGTGATTGCTAATCTTGGACTGAAGTTTAATCCGGACAAAAACTTCCAGTTTGCTTTGATGAACCAGTACGTAGGAAAGCAATATCTGGATAATACAGGAAACAAGAACCTGGAGCTGAAAGACTATTTTCTGACGGATTTCAACGCGCAATACCAGTTTAAGATCGCCAGTAATGATATTGAATTAAAATTACTGGTGAATAACCTTTTCAATAAAAAGTATGTAAATAATGGAGCTGTTTACGATGGTGATCCATACTATTTTTCACAGGCAGGAACTAATTTTATGTTCGGGATTAGCTGGAAAATTCAATAATTATCAAAATAATTTACCAAACAGGTTTTAATACATTCAATTTTATACCTATTTGTCAAAAGACTGTTTCGGCAGTCTTTTTTTATATCCGATAAATCTCTTCAAAAAGTCATGAAAAAATTATAAATTTGCTGCCAAATGAATATTTCAGCTTACATTTTAGAATATCTGAAACAATTTGGAACTGTGACGGTTCCGAGCTTCGGTATGTTTTCGCTTAAAAACTCCAAGGCAATTATTAATTCCGAGAACGGGAGCATCCTTCCGCCCGCAAGCGAGATCGTTTTTGCGGTGGATTATGAAATACAGTCTGACGAACTTGCCGCTTTTATAGCAGCACAGAAACAGATGTCTCTGGAAGCTTCCAAAAGTGACCTGAAAATTCAGACCGATTTCTGGAAGAAAAAGCTTCAGGCAGATCAGGTTCTGGAAATTCAGAATCTTGGAGTCATCACTATTGAAAATGATAGGGCACATTTCAAAGGGAAAAGAATAGAATCGGGACATCCGGATTTCTATGGACTCGAGGAAATAAGACTTTCGGATATCAATAACGGAGAAAAGGTCAGTACTATTGTAAACCGTGAAAAGGACTATCAATTCAAGAAGTCAATTCTTTGGATTTTTCTGCTCGCTGTTCCTGTTTTGGGAATTATTTACCTCGCCTTTACCCAACAGGAACTTCTTTTCGGAAAAAAATCTTTTGATAAAGTTTCTGTACAGACTTCTACCCACAGAATTGTAAAAGATACTGTAAAAGTGATGGTTCATACTCCGCAAACAGCCGTTTCAGATTCACTGAAAAAAGATTCATTATCAAAACCGGTCGGGAAAGGGACACCACCATCTCCGGCCGCTCAAAACAACACTAAGACTCAATGGCAAAAGTAAAAAAAGCGTCAGAATCCCTGACCATTATGACGAATATTGTTCTTCCGAACGAAACCAACTCTTTAAGAAACCTTTTCGGAGGTGAGCTTCTGGCAAAAATGGACCGTTGTGCTTCTATTTCTGCAGCCAGACACTGCGAAAGAAGAGTGGTAACGGCATCTGTAAATCACGTTTCCTTCAATCATCCGATCCCTGAGGGGGGAGTGGTAGTTCTGGAATCTAAAGTATCCAGAGCATTCTCTACCTCAATGGAAGTCTATGTAGATGTTTGGCTGGATGACCCGATCAATCAGAAGAAAATTCACACCAATGAAGGGATTTATACATTCGTTGCGGTAGATGAATTCAACCGTCCTATTCCGATCCCGGATATGATCCCGGAAACAGAAGAAGAAATACTGAGACATGCGGCGGCCATCAGAAGAAAAGAACTTTCTCTTATCCTATCAGGAAGAATGAAACCTCTTGACTCTGTAGAGCTTAAAAAACTGTTTCAGGAGCCTGAAGAAACAAAAGAATCAAAGAAAGATAAGAAATAAATTCTGCCTTTGTAAAGACTTAAACACAAATAACACAAATGTCTGCACAGATTTTCACAAATGAATTGTGCCGAGTAAATGGAAAAAAATGATAGCATCAGATATTTCAGAAAACGATATATCAAGAATGGTGTATGAAGCAGGATATCGTGTTCATAAAACCTTAGGTCCCGGACTTTTGGAAAGTGCTTATGAAGAATGTATGTTCTATGAGCTTAATAAGCATGAACTTCTGGTAGAAAAGCAAAAGCCAATGCCTTTGGTTTATGATGAAGTAAAGTTGGATGTAGGCTACAGGCTGGATTTCCTGATCGAAAGTAAATTTGTCTTAGAAATTAAATCGGTAGAGTCCCTGAATGATGTATATCTGGCTCAAATTCTGACTTATCTCCGTTTAAGCAACTGTAAGCTTGGAATGCTGATCAATTTTAATACCCTTCAATTTAAAAATGGGGTAAAAAGAGTAATCAATGGGACGCTATGAAATTCACATTTGTGTCATTTGTGAAATAATTAGTGTCATTAGTGTTTAAATTATTCGTGTTTAAAAAATGAAAATTCTCCTTTTAGATAAAAATCATCCTCTTATTACAGAACAGCTTTTAGCTAAAAACTTTGTGCTGGAAGAGGATTTCACGTCTTCCTACGATGAGGTTTGCCGTAAAATTGAACATTATGACGGAATCATCATCAGAAGCAGGATCCCTTTGGACAAAAACTTTCTCGAAAAAGGAAAAAATCTGAAGTTTATCGCCAGAGTAGGAGCGGGGATGGAAAATATTGATATTCCTGTTGCTGGAAAGCTGGGAATACAACTGATCAATTCTCCTGAAGGTAACAGAGACTCTGTAGCAGAACATGTTGTAGGCATGCTGTTGATTCTCATGAACAGGCTTTTTATTGCTTCTCAGGAAGTGAAAAACGGCATCTGGAAACGTGAAGAAAACAGAGGCGATGAACTGCTTGGAAAAACAGTTGGACTTATCGGATACGGTAATATGGGGAAAGCTACAGCGAAGAGATTTTCAGGATTCGGCTGTAAGGTCATATTTCATGATATTCTTCCCGGACTTTCAGACGAATACGCTTCACAGGTAAGTGTAGAAGAGCTAAAGCAATCTGCAGATATCTTAAGTCTTCATATTCCTCTCACTTCTGAAACTCATTATATTATCGATGAAAAATTTATTTCAGAGATGAAAAAAGACTTCTATTTTGTGAATACGGCAAGAGGAAAAAATATTGAAACTAAGTATTTAGTTGAGGCGTTGAAGTCAGGAAAAGTAAAAGGCGCTTGTCTTGACGTTCTTGAATATGAAAAGGCCTCCTTTGAAAACCTTGAACACGAAAACGAGGATCTCCAATATCTTCTGGAGTCTGAAAAAACAATTGTAACACCGCATATAGCTGGGTGGACCCATCAAAGTAAGGAAAAACTGGCACAGGTGATCGTTGATAAAATTATAGAAAGGTTTGCAGGCTAGTTAATAATCCTTGCTGAAGTTACTGATCTGTGTTAGAATATAGCTACAAATCTTTTTTTGACGTGATCTTTCCAAATGATTTTCAGTAAATGATATTTTTATTTTCAAATTATACAAAAGCACAGATCTTACGATCTGTGCTTTGCCATTTATTGCCGCAAGCAGTTATATTTATATAGCAAGAGGCTATTTTTTACTTATTGTTTATTTTTTTATGAGCTTGTGTATACTCTCAGATCCGTCGGCTGTTGCAATCTTAATAAAATAGATTCCGGTAGGAATTTTTTGCAGGTTTAATTGATTGGTTTCACCAACTTTATTCAATAATACTTTTCCTGAAGCATCTAAAACCTGTACCGATTTAGTGATGTATTCTGATTTTATAAAGATCATTTCCAAGGCAGGATTTGGGTACAGAAGTAATTTTGTTTTGCCTGATTTTATTTCTTCAACAAGTAACAAAGGCTCCGAGCAGCTTGGAGAAAAACTGTCTCCAACAAATGTCCAGCCCTTGTTGTTAATTAATTGATTACGAAATATTTGGCCGCCGTTTCCATAAGTCCTTCCAACTGCTCCGACAAGTCGTCCAAGTGGAGAATTAGGATTTTCAGCCCAGCCTTTTAATGTTGCCCCGTAATTTCCACAATCTAAACCACTATAGCCAAAAATTTCTGTCAAATTGACTATTGGAGAAAGTGTCCAATTGCCTAAATTCTTATTAAAATTATTGTTAGACCAAAACATACGAGACATGTTGGTAACATTAGAAACATCCCAAGAGGAAATATCTTGGTTAAAACTTGGATAAGAAAACATCTGAGCCATATTGATGACATTTGAAGTATTCCAGTTGTTTAATGGTTGGTTAAAAGCCTGAGATGCTTCGAACATCAGTGACATATTCTGAACATTTGAAACGTTCCAATTATTAATATTCTGGTTGAATGCTTTCGCACGATTAAACATTGAACTCATGTTGGTCACATTGGAAACATTCCAACTGCCAATATCCTGATTGAATGCGTCAGCATAAAAAAACATCTGGCTCATGTCTGTTACTTTTGAGGTATTCCAATTCCCAATTGGCTTATTAAAAGCCTTTGCATTAAAGAATAAATTGCTCATATCGGTTACGTTGCCCACATTCCAATTGTTAATATTGTTTACAATTGATAAGTTGGTGCAACCTGAAAAAAACGAGCTGAGATTAGTAACTTGTGAAAAATCTGGAATATCAGTGGCTGTAATTTGAATATTCTCATATCCAGAAAACATTCCTGATAAATTAGTATTCCAGGTAATTTGCCCCCATTGTGTTAGTTCGACAACTTTATCTACATCAGTTCCGGAACTAAGTCTAAAAGTGCCGGTAGGCGTGATTGAAATAGTATATGTTCCTATTGAGGGAACGCTTATTTCTGTTAAACCCGTATTTCCAATTCCATTACCTGTAATAGTAGAATTGTTGGTCTTTACATATGAGTAGTTGTAGATGCCCTGCGTACTTAACTTTATTTTTAGGTTGTTAGCATCGGTCACCAAAAATTTTAATATAAGTGGCGTCTGTGCCCTTAGAGCAGTAATTACCAAAAAGAAGAAAGAGAAAAAGTAAATTTTTTTCAACATATTTTTATTTTTTTATTGAGTGCAAAAATACATATTTCCCACATACAAGACATTAATACAAAAATTAAAAATGCAAATAATCGCCTGAATTCCGTATAAATTATCTTTTGTGCGGGTGGATTTATTTAAAATATGTATTTCTAAAAAACTGTTCTTAGTAAGTTTTTGCAATTTAAAAAATAAGTACTTAATCTAAATTATAAGAAAGTTTCTCAACGTTGAGAAGATTTGCGTCATGTGATTTTATATTCTTCACAAAAGCATTTAATAATGTTAAATAATTCATAATGTATACTGCAGACTAAGAATTTATTTTTGAGTTTTATTAAATTGCTGCTCATTTTTGATACTCATGACGACGCGTAACTTTG
This sequence comes from Chryseobacterium carnipullorum, assembly GCF_003815695.1. Lineage (NCBI taxonomy): Bacteria > Pseudomonadati > Bacteroidota > Flavobacteriia > Flavobacteriales > Weeksellaceae > Chryseobacterium > Chryseobacterium carnipullorum. The sequence goes on from NZ_CP033920.1 coordinate 1,734,767, forward strand.
TACTTATTGTAACTGTTTTTTTATCCCTTATTTCCTGTAAAAAAAATTCCGAATCCAAAAAGGCTTCCGCTGAAAATACAACCAATCTTCCCAACTACGGAAATGTAGATCTGGACCATGTATTTACCAAAGAAGAAAGCCAGCTTGGGGATAAAAATATAGTAACAGGATATATTGATCAGTATTATAAAAAAATCTGGGAAGGCGGAGACCTGAGTGGGGGAATCCTTGTAGCAAAAGGAGATGATATCCTGTATGAAAACTACAGAGGTTTCGGAAGAGAAGGAGATCAGATGCCTATCAATAAAAATACGCCACTGCATGTAGCTTCAGTATCAAAAACACTGACAGCGATGGCGATGCTAAAACTTGTAGAAGCCGGAAAAATTAAGCTTTCTGATCATTTAACCCAATATTTTCCAGGATTTCCTTATCCGAATGTTACCGTACAGACTTTACTCGATCAGAGAAGCGGTCTTCCGAAATATGAATATTTTATTGCCAAAATACAACCGGTTCCCGCTGAACTTTCAAAGCCATTCATTACCAATCAGGATGTCCTGAATATGATTATTAAATATAAACCAGACCTTGCAAGAGATACCGATACAGGCTTTATGTACTGTAACACCAATTTTGCGATGCTGGCTCTTTTGATAGAGAAGATTACTAAAACTCCTTTTCCTCAGGCGATGAAAGAAATGGTATTTCAGCCTCTGAAAATGGAGCATACCTACATTTTCCAGGAAAAAGATATTCCTACCGCAGCACAGTCTTTTTATTACGGCGGAAGAAAGCTATATCCTCTGGACAGGCTTGATCTTATATATGGAGACAAGAATGTGTATACCACACCAAGAGATCTTTATAATTTTTCCAAGGCTATGTTTTCCAAGGATTTCCTGAAGCCGGATCTGATGCAGATGGTTTTCACGCCCTACAGCAATGAAAAGTCCGGAATGAATAATTATGGATTAGGTTTCAGAATGAAAATCTTTGATAACGGTGAAAAACTTACTTATCACAATGGCTGGTGGCATGGGACCAATTCTGTGTTTGCCCATTTGCTGAAATCTAAAGTGACCATCGTCGCTATTGGGAACAGATATTCAAATAAAGTCTATACCGCCCTGGCGTTATCAGGGTTATTCGAGGATTTTCCGGTTCAGAAAGATAAACTGCACAGTGTAATGAACGATAATAAAGATACTTTAAATACTGGACATGAAGTTTTTGGAGAATAATGTTTAATTTTGCTTAAACATATATGAAAAGACTTCTTCTATTATTCGTTATCTGTTTTCTTGCCCATTCATGTGCAAGAGTCGGAGCTCCTGTGGGAGGTCCGAAAGATACCCTGGCTCCAAAGTTTTTAAGCTCAAATATTGATTCCACCAGAATCAATGTCAAAAGAGATATCCATGAGCTCAGACTGGATTTTGATGAATATATTACGTTAAAGGATATCAATAAAAACCTGATCATCTCGCCGCCTATTAAAAATATAAAGAGGATCCTTCCTTCCAATATCGCGAATAAGTACGTGATGATCCAGTGGGAAGATACGCTTCAGGCCAATACAACTTATAACTTCAACTTTGGAAATTCTATTGCTGATAATAATGAAGCTAATATTCTCCGTTATTTCAATTTTGCATTTTCAACGGGTGATAAGCTGGATGATCTCTACGTAAGCGGGGATATCACAGATGCATTAGCGATTAAAAAGAAACAAGGTGAAAATAAATTTGTGGTAGGACTTTATCAGGTAAAGGATACCATCAATTATAAGCAGAAACCTTACTATATCACCAAAGTGGATGAAGATGGCTATTACGAGCTTAATTACCTTACTCCAGGAAAATATAAGATCATTGCCTTTGAGGATGAAAATGGAAACTCTGTGTATGATCCCGGAAAAGAAAAAATAGGGTTTCAGAAAGAGCCGATAGACATTGAAAAATCTGTTTCAGGATTGAATTTAAAAGTTTACCCTTCCAAAAAGCCTTTGAAATATGGTGAAATGAAAGAAAGTCCGGGAGGAATCACGATGACATTCGAAGGAAATCCAGAGAAAGTGAAAGTAGCTTCTATCAACGAAAAGCTTCAGGATATTAAGGTGACTCACCGGCCCAAATCAGATTCTGTCAAGATTTGGTTTGATGCTGTAAAAAGCGATGTAGGGCAGACAGCGAATGATAATCTTAAATTCAGTTACGATACCGGCAGTAAGCAGGATACGGTGTCCGTGTTCTACAAATACAACAAGAAAAACGCCATGGATCTTGAGAGTGATAACGGAGGACCCGGCCTGGCGCCAAATTCTGATTTCAGGATAAAATCCGGATATATCATCGATAAAATCAGTCCTGAAAAATGGGTTCTTAAGAGCGATAGTTTAACGACTCAGGAATTCACAGCAAAAATCTCCGAGACCAATCCTTACCAAATCGTTATCCACTCCGATTTTGTGACAGGGAAAAAATACCAGTTAACCATTCCGAAAGAAACCGTTTCATCATTTTATGCAAAGAATGTACAGTCCAAACGTTTCGATTTTGAGGTAGAGAAAGTTGATCAGTTCGGAAGTCTTGCCTTTACCCTTCAGAATGCTCCGGATGCCAGCTATTGGATTCAGCTTCTGGATGCTTCAGATAAGGTGATTTACTCCAGGTATACCAAAGGCAATAACGTGAAATTTGATATCCTTAAGCCTAATGAATATATTGTAAGAATACTGGTGGATAACAACGGGAATAAGTTCTGGGACGAAGCAGACTTTGAAAAAGAAACTTTTGCGGAAGATTCCTACGTATTCTACAAAAAAGCGATTGTAAGACCGCTATGGGAAACTAAGGAAGACTGGGATTTAAAAGACACCAGAACACTGGATAACCCCAAAGGTAATACGCCTAAACCAGTAGAACCTCCAAAAGAAGATGCGCCGAAAGAAACGGTGACGAAGGAAGTAGAAAAAGAATTGAAATCGCAATCCGGAAATGCTGTATTGACGCCGGTAAAATAAAGAGATGAAAACGGTAAAAAAAGTATTGTTCTGGACGTTGGTTGTTTTTGCGCTGATCCAGTTTATTCCGATTGATAAAGTTAATAAACCTGTTGATAAAGCAGTCAATTTTGTCGATGCTAAAAAGACTCCTGAGAAAATCCGTGGTTTGATAAAAGGAGCTTGCTATGATTGTCATTCCAATGAAACGGTGTATCCAAAATATGCAAATATTGCTCCCATTTCCTGGTCTGTTAAAAGCCATGTGAATGAAGGGAGAGAACGTCTTAATTTTTCTATCTGGGGAACGTATAATAAGGAGTTAAAAGAAAGTATGCTGAGTAAGGCATCTCAAAATATTCAAAACAAGCTAATGCCTATGCCCGGTTATATAGTCTATCATAAGGAAGCTAATTTATCCGACGCAGAAAGAACACTGCTGGTTCATTACTTCGAAGATATGCTCAAAACAAAATCTTACTAGACACCGCAGACAATATAAAAATCCCGTAGATCTTACAGGTTCCGTACTCATGATTGATCATGATGCACGAATTGTAGAATCTACGGGATATTTTTTTTACTATTATTTAGATATTCTTCAGATATTCCTTAAAAAACTTCTTTTGAGAGTCAAAAGCAATATCATCAAGATCCAATGCATTCAACGGAATCCAGACAGCCTCTGATATTTCCGAAAGTTCAAGGTTGACTTCAAACTTTTCCGGAACATGATATTCGTAAAACAGATCAATCGTATTGTAATCAATTTCTTTGTATTGATACACATTAGGAAGACTGGTTACATACTTTAATTTTGAAATATCTATATCAAGCTGAAGTTCTTCAAAAAGCTCCCTTTTAGAGGCTTCTTCTGCGCTTTCCTTTGGGTCTACAAAACCTCCGGCCAGATCGAGTTTTCCTTTTTTAGGATCACGGTTTCTTCTGGTAAGGTAAATTTCGTCACCATATCGGATAACAACAGCTACTGCACCGGCAACATTATTGTAGAGACGGAAATCACATTTCGGGCAACTCCATTTCTTCTCACCGTCCCAGTCGAGGGTCTCTTTGCCACAGCTTGGGCAATATTTCAATAATTTCATCTGTTTACTACTATTATTTTTTCAAAGGTCAGATGGAACTTCTTTTTATTGAACAATATTAATGTTTCTCGGATGGTAATTCAGGATCACATCCCGAAGTTCTTCCGTTTTCAGATGGGTATAGATCTCCGTTGTAGTGATGCTGGAATGTCCAAGCATTTCCTGAATATAACGAAGGTCTGCTCCATTCTGTAAAAGGTGCGTTGCAAAAGAATGTCTGAAAGTATGGGGCGATATTTTTTTGCTTACTCCAGCCTTATCCGTAAGTTCCTTTATAATCAGAAATACGATTACTCTGGACATGGATGTTCCACGGCTGTTAAGAAACAGCGTATCCTCATATTTTTTATTGATCTTGTTGTTCGACCGTACTTCGTTGATGTACGTTTCCAAAAGTTCGGCAGTATAATCAGCCAAAGGAACGAAACGGGTTTTGTTTCCCTTTCCGTTTACTTTAATGTACTGTTCTTTGAAATTGATGTTCGAAATTTTAAGATCAATAAGTTCAGAGACACGCAATCCGCATCCGTAAAGAACTTCAATGATACAATGGTTTCTCTTTCCGAGGTCAGAATTGGCCTCAATGGCTGCGATAATCTTGTTGATATCAGGCAGGCTTAAGGTGTCAGGAAGATATAATCCCAATTTTGGTCCTTCAAGTAAAGACGCAGGATTATCTTCTCTGAACTCGTCCTCAAGCAGAAACTTGAAGAAAGCTTTTATAGAAGAAATCCATCTTGCCTGAGATCTTTCGCTGAATTTTTGTTTGGAAAGATTGAAGATATACTCCTGTAAGTTTTCGTAGCCGATAGCGTCTGGACCGACGTTTTCCAGTTCTACTTCTGCGTAGTCTTTTAATTTTTTGATGTCCCGAATATAGGCATCGAGTGTGTTTTCTGAAAAATTTCTTTCGAAGCGAAGAAATATTTCAAAATCTTTGATCTTTTCATCCCAAGTCATTTGTGCTTATTTTTTTAGTTCACAGTCCGATATTTGTTCTATTTCAATGTTATGATTTCTCAAGAACGCTATTCCGTCGTCGTCTGAATACTCATTAATATACACAAGTCTTGTAATTCCTGCCTGCAGAATCAGTTTACTGCATTCTTTGCATGGCGACAGCGTTAAATATAACGTGGCACCTTTTGCAGACTGAGTGGAAGCGGCCAGCTTTAATATCGCATTGGCTTCCGCATGAAGTACATACCAGTGTGTTTTACCCTCTTCATTTTCACAGCAGTTTTCAAACCCCGAAGGAGTTCCGTTGTAACCATCTGAAATAATCATCCTATCTTTTACGATAAGAGCTCCTACCTGTTTTCTCTTACAGTAGGAAAGTTTTGCCCACTCTTGGGCCATTTTTAGATAAGCTTTATCAAACTTATTCATACCGCAGCATTAGTTTTTTCGAAATAATTTGGATTAAAAATCTTAGAAGTTAGGCTTTCTTTTCTCTATAAAAGCAGTAACTCCTTCTTTCTTGTCTTGCATTTCAAAAAGCTCTCCGAAATACTTGATTTCAGATTCAAAACCTTTATCCGTATCAGACAAGTTGACGGCTTGGATAGCCTTCGATATAGCCATTGGTGAGTTATGGGCTATAATACTCGCTAATTCTTTTGTTTTGGTTAATAGTTCTTCAATAGGGTATACTTCATTCACTAATCCGATCTCTTTTGCTTTTTGGGCAGGAATCATCTTAGCGGAGAAGATCATTTCGTTGGCGATGCCTTTTCCTACCAGTTTAGGAAGTCTTTGTGTTCCTCCATAACCTGGAATTAATCCAAGCGTTACTTCCGGAAGTCCGAGTCTGGCATTCTCTGATGCATATCTGATATGGCACGCCATGGCAAGCTCTAAACCTCCTCCTAAAGCGAAACCATTAACGGCTGCAATAACAGGTTTAGATGTATTTTCAATTTTGTTGAACAGGGTATTGTGCCCGTTTCTGGCCAGTTCTTCGGCTTTTTCCTGTCCAAAATCACTGAATTCTTTTATATCGGCTCCGGCTACGAATGACTTTTCGCCGCTTCCTGTAATGATAATAACTCTACAGGTTGGGTCAGCATTAAGTTCATCCATTGCTGAGCTTATCTCTTGAATAGTTTTTGCGTTTAAAGCATTTAAGCTTTGAGGTCTGTTTATTGTGACAACAGCTAATTTGTCTTCTCTTTCTAATAATATATTTTCGTAACTCATTTTTCCACTTTAAAATATTATTTTCTGCAAATTATAAATTTTTTACAAAAAAAAGGAAAAAATATTGGTTTTTTTTCCTTTTTTTTTGATTTATCTTTCAAAATACTATTTCGAATGATTCATCATATTCACATCTATATTGATGTTCAGCTGTGATGCCACTTTCATGCCAAGCTCAATATTAGCCCTGAAAAAATGACATAACTGACGGTTGATAATCTCCTCTCTTTTGGGTCCCGTAATTCCTTTCATGCTTCCGATAATATTGCTGATCAGATGCTCTCTGTCTTCAGAGGTCATGGATTTTGTATACAGTAATCCTGGCTGGGTGTAATGATCGTCGTCATTTTCATTTCTATTATAACTGGCAACATGGGCGCTGTCCAGCTCATATTCATAATTCTTATAGGAAGGATCAGGTTTTACATCATCAAAGCTGTTGGGGAAATAATTAGGTTTGTCCTGATATTCACTGGAGTCCGCCATAAAGCCATCTCTCTGATAATTATTGACGGCAAAAGGACATCGGTTCACTTCCAGTTGGTGAGCATTCACTCCAACTCTGTATCGGTGTGCATCAGGATAAGAGAACAATCTTCCCTGAAGCATTTTATCCGGAGAAAAGCTTATTCCGTTAACAAGACTGCTTGGTGAGAATGTAGATTGCTCTACATGGGCAAAATAATTAACCGGAACTTCATTCAGTTCCATTTCGCCAACCTCAATCATCGGGAAGTCATCATGGAACCATACTTTGGTGACGTCAAAAGGATTCCATCTGAAATCTTTTGCCTGTTCTTCCGTCATGACCTGGATAAACATCGTCCATTTTGGAAAATCTCCGTTTTCTATAGCGTTGCAAAGATCTTCCTGTGCAAAATCCGGGTTTTCTCCTGCCATCTTTACAGCTTCCGCATCAGTGAAATTTTTAATTCCCTGTTTTGTTTTAAAATGGAATTTCACCCAAACTCTTTCGTTTTTATCATTGATCATTGCGAAAGTATGTGATCCGAATCCATGCATATGTCTGTAGCCATGCGGAGTTCCCCTGTCCGACATCAAGATAAGAACCTGGTGCAGGGATTCAGGATTGTGGCTCCAGAAATCCCACATCATCGTCGCGCTTTTTAAATTGGTTTTCGGAACCCTTTTCTGAGTGTGGATAAAGTCCGGGAATTTTTTGGCATCCTTTATGAAAAATACAGGCGTATTATTTCCTACCAGATCCCAGTTTCCGTCTTCCGTATAGAATTTTAAAGCAAAACCTCTGGGATCTCTTGCAGTGTCTGCACTTCCTTTTTCTCCACCCACGGTAGAGAACCGGGCAAACATTCTGCATGAGTTTCCAACTTTTGAAAATAATTTCGCTTTGGTATACTGACTGATGTCGTGAGTGACCGTAAAGGTCCCATAAGCACCACTTCCTTTAGCGTGTACAATTCTTTCAGGAATTCTTTCCCTTACAAAGTGGGCTAGATTTTCCTGAAGAATAAAATCCTGTAAAAGCACAGGACCTCTCGGACCTACGGTTTGTGAGTCCTGGTGTTCAAAATAAGGAGCGCCATTGCTGAGCGTTAATTTTTTAGAATCCATATCGTTATGATTTGTATGATTGATTTCCCTCGTAAACGTCTTACGCAGACGTATTAAATATCAAATTTACTTGAATTTTTGATTACTAATAGCAAAAACCTTTTATCTTTGTAATAGATAATATTAATCAGATGAACATTCAGCAACTGGAGTATCTTATCGCTGTAGATAAGTACAAACATTTTGGTAAAGCGGCTCAGGCATGCTTTATCACGCAGCCCACCTTAAGCGCGATGATACAAAAATTTGAGGATGAACTGGATGTGAAGGTTTTCGACAGAACTACACACCCTATCCGTACCACAGATGTGGGGCTTCAGATCATTGATCAGGCAAAGGTAATTATAGAATCTGTCAATGAGCTGAAAAATAAAGCCAATCTTTTAAATAATATTTTGGGCGGAACGATCAATCTGGGAATTATTCCTACCGTTTCCTCGTTCATTTTGCCTACAGAAATCTTTAAGTTTTTGGAAGAGAATCCAAAAATCCAGATGAATGTGAAGGAAATGACCACAGATAATATTATCAAAGCTTTAAAAGCCGGTGAGTTGGATGCAGGGATTATTTCTACTCCTTACGATACGGCAGATGAATTTTATCAGGACTTCCTGTTTAATGAAGAGCTGATGATCTACAGTTCCAATACAGAAGCGAATAAAAAGAATTCTTACATCATTCCTGAAGAACTGAATGTTGAAAAAGTATGGCTTCTGGAGGAAGGAAATTGCCTCAGAAACCAGTTTGAAAATATCTGCCATCTGAAAGAGAATACGTTGAAACCTAAAAATCTGGATTTCCTGGCGTCCAATATTCAGACATTGGTGCATATGGTAGATAAAGTTGGGGGAATCAGTATTTTGCCCGAACTGGCACTGAGCCAGCTTTCCGATGAACAGAAGGAGAATGTTTTCAGATTTAAAAAACCTTTCCCTTACCGAGAGATCAAAATCATCTATTATAAGCCGACCTTTAAGCAGAAAATTATTGACGAATTATCACATTCTATCAAAAGTTCCTTAGAGCTTAAGCTGAATTATCATATCAACCCGAAGGAATTTGTGAGCATCAAGCCGCAATGAACTAAGAAGTCCGCTAAGTGATATAAATCATTAATTTTAAGAAAATTATAATTAGTCAGCAAAATTCTTTAGTATTAAAAAAATAGTCCTTAAATTTGCAGACGTTTATCAACGAGGAAAAATTTGACCTGATTGCAACCTCTCTAAAAATATGCTAAAACAGTATTCTTTTTTCTGGGCAATTATTCTTATTTTTCTTCACTTATTTTAATCTAAAAAACAAAGAATAATATGTCTTATCTATTTACATCTGAATCAGTTTCAGAAGGACATCCGGATAAAATTGCCGATCAAATCTCCGATGCATTAATCGATCATTTTTTAGCATACGATAAAAACTCTAAAGTAGCGTGTGAAACTCTTGTTACTACCGGACAGGTTGTGCTTGCCGGAGAAGTAAAGTCTGATGCGTATCTTGATGTGCAGACTATTGCAAGAGATGTTATCAACGGAATAGGCTATACCAAAGGAGAATATATGTTCAATGGTGATTCATGCGGAGTTATCTCTGCCATCCATGAGCAGTCTCCGGATATTAATCAGGGGGTAGACAGAGCGGTAAACGACGAATCTTTCGAAGCTAAAGCAAACGCACAGGGTGCTGGTGACCAGGGGATGATGTTCGGGTATGCAACGAACGAGACGGCTAATTATATGCCTCTTGCTTTAGATCTTGCCCATACTATTCTTAAAGAACTTTCTGTATTGAGAAGAGACGGAAGCGAAATCGCTTACCTTCGTCCGGATGCAAAAAGCCAGGTAACTATTGAATATTCTGACGATCACAAGCCGGTAAGAATTGATTCTATCGTAGTTTCTACACAGCATGATGATTTCGGAACTGAAGAAGAAATGCTGAACAAGATCCGTGAAGATATCAAAAGTATTCTGGTACCTAGAGTTATAGCTCAGCAAACTGAAGAAATCAAGGCATTGTTCAACGACCAGATCAAATATCACATCAACCCGACAGGTAAATTTGTGATCGGAGGTCCTCACGGGGATACTGGTCTTACAGGAAGAAAGATCATCGTAGATACTTATGGAGGAAAAGGAGCTCACGGTGGTGGTGCTTTCTCTGGAAAAGACCCTTCAAAAGTAGACAGAAGTGCAGCTTATGCAACAAGACACATTGCAAAGAACTTAGTGGCTGCTGGTGTGGCGGATGAAGTTCTGGTGCAGGTTTCTTATGCTATCGGTGTTGCTGAGCCTTGTGGTTTATACATCAATACCTATGGAACTGCGAAAGTAGATCTTAATGATGGTGAAATTGCTAAGAAAGTATCTACCATCTTCGATTTAAGACCTTATGCGATTGAGCAGAACCTAAAACTAAGAAATCCAATCTATCTGGAAACGGCTTCTTACGGACACATGGGAAAAGAACATTATACCGCTGACAAAACATTCAATAAAGGTCAGAAAAATGAGATCACCCTTACAGGTCTTGAGTTCTTTACCTGGGAAAAACTGGACAAAGTAGATGAAATTAAAGCTTCTTTCGGAATTTAATTTCGCTTAAGAAATAATAAATAGACTGCTTTATCTTTCGATAAGGCAGTTTTTTTTAATTTTACACCTTAAATAATTTAAAGATGATGAATTTTAGATCAGCACTTACTGTCCTTTTTATATTTTTCCTGAGCATAGTGGCGAAGGCACAGTACACCATGCACAAAATGGTCAGCGTGGGGTATACCTATCAGAACCAGAGCTTTGGAGAAGTGGGAGGGAAGCTGCTTTTCCTGAAGAATGATGATGTCATTTACAGGCTGGGAGGATCTGCTTTAATGGGTTCTGCCGGTTCTAAATTTGCCATCATGCCTAAACTGCAGGCAGATGTGCTCCTTAATTTTGAGAAAAATGTAGATTTTTATCATTCCTACTATCTTTTAATAGGCGCAGAAGGCACCAATAAATATATTGCTCCGAAAATTGGAGTTACGCTTTTCGGACTTTTAGACCTTGCCGGAGGGTATGCTTTTCCGATTGGAGATGCCCGTTTGAATGGAAAAGAGATGAAAGGGCTGAATGTTAATTTAACATTAAATATCCCAACAGTCTTTATTCATGATATGTTTAAATAAGTTTTTTTAAATTTTTCTCGTAAAAATTTAATAATTTGTTAACAGTTATTAAAAAATTATTATATTTACACCATATAATAATTGTACTGCCTATTGATTTTACTTTACTCTAAAGAACTGTTTTGTATTTACAGCTAGGGCCAGATAAAATATCTGGAGAATTGCTGGTCTGCAAATTTTTTATTATTGAGAAGAGTTATGAAATTAAAAACGGACAGCCTACTAATTTCCCTTTACCAGAAAGGAGACGAAGAAGCCCTATCAGCCCTTATTCATCGTCATCAGAGAGAACTGTTTACATTCATTTTTTACAAAATTAATGATGAAGACCTTGCCAATGATGTTTTTCAGGATACATTCATGAAAATCATCCTGATGCTGAAAGAAGGACGATACAACGAAGAAGGTAAATTTATTCTTTGGGCAAAAAGAATTGCACACAACCTTATCATCGATCATTTCAGACTAAAAGCGAAAAATGTTAAAGTTTCGGAAACTACTTTTGAAACAGACGAGTATTCTATTTTTGATCTGATCAGAGAACCATCAGAAAATATTGAAGATCAGCTTGTAACAATGCAGATTCAGGAAGATCTGTTAAAGATGCTTCAGTTTCTGCCACAGAACCAGCAGGAAGTCATTAAATTAAGATTTTTTGACGGTCTGAGCTTCAAAGAAATTGCGGATCATACCAATATGAGTATCAATACTACATTGGGAAGAGTAAGGTATGCACTCATCAACCTGAGAAAAATCATGGATGAAAATAATATTGTATTGACACGATAGGATAATATTTTTAAAAAATTCACGTTTAAAGGAAAACATACTTTTCGCCTATGAAAAAAAATGATTCCTTAAAAGTGAAAACTTTGAAACCTAAGAAACAAACAATTGATTTTTTATTGAATTACTCAAAAAGTCTTGAAGTGGTAACAACCAAAAGCAAGAATTTCCCGATTTCCAAAAATTAAAATTATTAATTTTGTGCTGTATGAAAATTCAGCACATTTTTTTTGACCTGGACAATACGCTCTGGGATCACCGTAAGAACGCTTACCTTACCATCAAAGACCTTTTTGAAAAGCAGGAAATCACTTTACACTATAATATCGACTTTGAAGAGTTTCATTCCGTCTATCATGACATCAATGAAAGCCTCTGGGAAAAAATCAGAGACGGTATCATCGGTAAAGAATATCTGAGGAAGCACCGTTTCTATGATAGCTTCAAGCATTTCGGAGTGGATGATGAAGTGCTTTCCCAGTATTTTGAAGAACATTTTCTGGATAAGATCCTTAATTACAATGAACTGGTAGAGGGAGCAGAATATATTTTGGAGTATCTTAAATCCAAACACTACACCCTGCACGTTATTTCCAACGGATTTCAGGAAGTGACGGAAAGGAAATGCATCCTGTCCGGAATCGATAAATATTTTAAGACCATTACCAGTGCAGATTCTGTTGGGGTGAGAAAACCCAATCCAAAGATCTTTGACTATTCTTTAGGGCTTGCAGAGGCCAAAAAAGAAGAGAGTATAATGATTGGTGACGACTGGATTGCAGATGTGGTAGGTTCCCAAAACTACGGACTCGATGTGATTTTTTTCGATGTTTATAAAGAAAATAGACAGGAAGAAGGCTTGAAAGCAATAACCCATCTTTTACAGATTAAAAATTATTTATAAAATTTGTGTTTTCAGGAGCAATAAAAAGCTGAAAATTTTTCTTGAACCATTAAGATTATTGAAGAAGTTTAGGATAATTAAGGGGAGATCAAACGTTTTTTTTAAGTATTAAAGTTTAGAGGAAAACCTTCTTAATACTCTTACAACCTTCAATAATCTTAATGGTTTAAATATTTTTTCACTCTTCACTTTTAATTACTTTATTTTCTCACTCATTCCGCTTTTCCTAATTCTTTCCTAAATTGATTCTGACCTTTGCTTTATAACAATGACAGAAAAATTTAAGAGTATGAAAAATTTTAGAAAAATCACCGGAGCGCTTGTTTTTATTTTCTTATTGGCAGGCGGATTTATTTTTGCACAGGATAAAGCAATCAACGCAAATCAGTTACCAAAAACTGCAAAAAATTTCCTTGCCACCCATTTTAAAGGGATTGCTGTGGGGTCTGCTCTTGAAGACAGAGAGATTTATGGCGTGGACGAATATAAAGTCTATCTGGCTAATGGCGTGAAGGTAGAATTCGACAGCAGTGGAAACTGGAAAGAAGTGGATGGGAAACACCAGAAGCTGCCTTATGGATTTATTCCCGTATCGATCAGAAACTATGCGGCTAAGAATTTCCCAAATACGTATATCATTAAGATAGAAAAAGAAAGATGGTCTTATAAAGCCGAACTTTCAAACGGACTGGATCTTGAATTTGATAAGAAAGGAAATTTCAAAAGAATTGATGACTAATTCACTTTAAAAGTATACATAAATACCTTAAATCTTAATAGGATGGTTAACTGGAATATCATTACCAGCAGTGAAGGAAGTCACTCCTCCCAAAAGATAAGAAAATGGATGGTTTCTTTTTAACAAGACATTATCCAAGTAGGGTACTTTGAAAACAGAAAAGCAAGGGAAATGGGAGGTGAAGGGCGTCAATCGTCCGGAAATAACTTCTGGTCTCCCAACCTTCCTTCCTAATTTCATATATTTGATAAGCCAATATTGCGGAATGAAGATATTAATTGTAGAAGATGAACCGGAACTGAAAGACACTGTTCAGACTTTTCTGGAAGCAGAGCATTTTATTGTGGAATTTGCCCTTACCTACACAGCCGGGCTGGAAAAAATAATTTCATATGAATACGACTGCATTCTTCTGGATATTATGCTGCCGGACGGAAACGGCATTGATTTACTACGAGAGATCAAGAAAATGCATAAAAAAGATCCTGTGATCATTTTATCGGCTAAAGATTCTGTGGATGATAAAGTGGCCGGATTAGAGATCGGCGCAGATGATTATCTGGCAAAACCATTTCACCTTGCCGAACTGATGGCCAGAATCCGATCGGTCATCAGAAGAAAGAAGCAGGATGGCGAAAATACCATTGCCTACAAAAACATAAGTATTGATCCGGAAAACAGGACCGTTAAAGTCGGGCAGGAAGATCTGATCCTTAACCGTAAGGAATATGATCTTTTGTATTATTTTGTGATCCATCCGGAAAAAACATTACAGAAAACTACTTTGGCTGAAGCGATCTGGGGAGACTATATCGATCAGGCAGACAGTCTTGATTTTATTTACTCACAGATTAAGAATCTTCGTAAAAAATTAAAAAGCCTCAATGCAGAAGCCGATTTCCAGGCTGTTTACGGAATAGGTTATAAATTCATCTAATGAAAGTTTCGTTAAAATACTACACCATCAAATACATGATCGTGATCCTGCTGCTCATTATTGCAGTCTGGGCAGCGCTCTTTTACGCCTATATTCTGGACGAAGTATATGACAATGTAGATGACGGGCTTAAAGACAGGAAGATACAGATTATTAAAGCAGTTTACCATGATCCGGAATTATTGAACAGTACAGATTTTGGATTTAATGAATTTAAAATCAAGCCCATTTCAGAATCCGGCTATAAAGAGAAGAACAGACTCTATAATAAGATGTTTTATATGGAGTATGACGATAAAGACCAGCCTTACCGTGTACTTGAAACCGATTTTATAGATCAGTTCGGAAAGAGGCAAAGACTTGAAATACGGACGTCTACCGTAGAACAGGATGAGTTGGTGTACGACCTCACAACGGCTTTAATTGTATTGTATATTTTGCTTGTGATAAGTATTTTGGCGGTGAATGGGTATATGCTGAATAAGGCCATGCGTCCTTTTTATACGATCCTGGATAAGCTTAAGAAATACCAGTTCGGAGTTTCTTCTCAGGAAGAACATCAAAGTTATTCGATCAAAGAATTTGAAGAACTGAATGTTGAAATAGTGGAAATGATTGAACGGAATGAGCTTGTTTTTCATCAGCAGAAACAGTTTATTGAAAATGCTTCGCATGAACTTCAAACCCCGCTGGCGATTATGATCAACAAGATCGATCTGGTGATCCAGAATGAAGATCTTGACAAAAAAAATCTGAATTTTATTTCAGAATTAAAAGGAGACCTGAGGAGAATGGCGGGATTGAATAAATCTCTGCTCATGCTTTCAAAAATAGAGAACAGCCAGTTTAATAAAACCTCAAAGGTTGATTTCAATGAAATGATTACGGAGCTGGTCAAAAGCTATGACGATTTTATTGAGTTTAAGAGGATTCATGTTACTATTGCTGAGAAAGGATTCTTTGGGGCAGATTTTAATCCAGATCTCGCGGGTATCCTGCTCTCTAACCTGCTTAAAAATGCAGTGAAATACAATAATCAGGAGGGAAATGTTGACATTATTATAGAAGACAATAGATTAATCTTCAAGAATAGTGGAAGTGGTATTCCTCTTGACAAAGCACAGATTTTCAACCGTTTTTACAAACAGGGAGCAGATCACAGCTCTACCGGTCTCGGACTTTCTATCATCAGGACGATCATAAAACAGTATCCGGGATGGGATATTGTGTATGAGTTCGAAGAGGGGATGCATTGCTTTATTCTTTCAAAATAAAAAAAGCCTTTCAAACTGAAAGACTTTCATATGGTTGGAAAGGAAAAATTAAATTCCCAGGCTTGCTCTTACTTTTTTGATGGTTTCGGTAGCAACCACTCTTGTTTTTGCTGCACCTTCCTGAAGTTTAGCCTCTAGTTCGTCCAGATTGTTCATATAATACGCGAACATTTCTCTTTCTTTTGCAAAACGCGTCAAAATCAGATTTAACAACTCTAATTTGGCATGTCCGTAACCGAAGTTTCCGGCCAGATATTTCGCTCTTAATTCCTCCGCCTGCTCAGGAGTGGCGATCAGTTCGTAAATGGCAAAAACCTTATCTGTTTCAGGATCTTTTGGTTCTTCCAGACCTTTAGAGTCGGTTTCTATACTCATCACCTGTTTCTTCAGCTCCTTTTCAGGAAGGAAAATGTTGATGATATTTCCCATGGATTTAGACATTTTACGGCCATCTGTTCCTGGAACATATTTCGTGTCTTCCTGAAGTTCAGACTGTGGCAGTACAAACACTTCTCCCATCTGATTGTTGAATCTTGAGGCTACATCACGGGCGATTTCCAGATGCTGAAGCTGATCTTTTCCTACCGGAACGATTTCTGCATTATACAGTAAAATATCAGCCGCCATCAGAATAGGATAGGTAAACAGGCCTGCATTCACGTCCTGAAGCCGGTCTGCCTTATCTTTAAATGAGTGGGCAAGCGTTAGTCTCTGATAGGGAAAAAAACATGATAAATGCCAAGAAAGTTCACAGGTCTCAGGGATATCACTCTGTCTGTAAAAATATGTTTTTTCTGTATCCAGCCCACAAGCAAGCCAAGCCGCAGCGATCTCGTAGGTATTTTGTTTTAAAACCTGCGCATCTTTAATCTGGGTAAGAGAATGAAGATTCGCGATGAATAAAAATGATTCATTTCCTTCCTGCTTGGAAAGTTCAATAGCAGGAATGATCGCCCCAAGGAGATTTCCAAGATGGGGGGTTCCGGTGGCTTGAATGCCGGTAAGAATTCTTGACATTTGTTTAAATTATTTATAAAAATTAATGAATTGCAAATTTAATTAATTCTCCCGCAGAATACACAGATGTTTGCTTAAAATTAAAATCCGGGAAAGTTTTCGTAAAAAAAAGACTAGGAAATCTTTTTAGATCATCATCTTACATCTGCTTTATTGGCAAGAAGAAAATTAAGGGATCAAAATCTTTTCTCCTCCAAACTTCGGTTGTACTCCGAAAAGTAAGTCCCAGTAAACTTTAGTCTTGGCAAGATATTCTCTCAGATTTGTTTTTAATCCGGCGTATTTATTCACATCATTGGCATTGTACCCGAAAGCTTCCATTCCATTCTTTCTCGCCAGAAAAACAGCTCTTTCATTGTGAAATTTTTGTGAAATAATCACCAGCTTAGTCTGTCCGAAGATATCCTTAGCCCTGACTACAGAATCCAGGGTTCGGAATCCGGCATGATCCATCACGATTCTTTCTTTCGGAATACCGTATTTCATTAAAGTCAGCTGCATGTCTTCAGGTTCATTATAGTCTTTGCTGCTGTTGTCTCCGCTTACAAGGATGTACTTTATTTTTCCGCTTTTGTAAAGATCTATAGCGGCCTGTATTCTGTTGTAGAAATAAGCGTTGGGCATTCCGTTGCTTAATGTTTTTCCCGTTCCAAGCAGCAAAGCCACCTTGGTTTCCGGTACATCAGCAATCCTGTAAGAAACAAAATCACGGCTTTCTTTTCTGATGCTGTAATTGGCCCAGGCTATAAAAATAATTCCCACCGCAAGAAGCAGCAGGAAAAATTTAAAAATATTTTTGATTACTTTTTTCATCCGGAATACTGTTTCTAAAACTCAAGTCCGTTCGGAAAAGCTTTTTTTCTGAATATTAATAGAAATGCAGCGCCTACGGTAATCGCAGAATCAGCCACATTGAAAATATACTTAAAGAATTCCAGGTGTTTACCACCGATTAAAGGGATGTTTTCAGGAACATACCAGTCTACAATAGGAAAGTGAAGCATATCTACGACACAACCTTTCATAAAGGAAGAGTAGCCCTGTCCTACAGGAACAAACTTTGATATTCCGCCATATCCGATCCATCGGTCGATACTTTGGTCATACACCGTTCCGCTGTCGAAGATCAGCCCATAAAACATACCGTCAATAATATTTCCGATCGCACCGGCAAAAATAATAGCCATGGGAATCAAAAGGTAATTGGAAGCTCCTTGCTGTAGCCATTTCCTGAACATATAAACCATTCCTCCAATCAGGAAAAGTCTCAGGATTACCAGAAAATATTTCCCGATGATTCCTCCGAAATGAAGCCCGTAAGCCATTCCCGGATTTTCTACGAAAGTCAGTTTAAAACCTGGAAGAACAGTCACACTGTCATCCAGATTGAAATGGGTTTTGATATAAATTTTCGAAGCCTGATCAATTAACAATACTAAAAATGTTATAGCTAAGATCTTTTTCATTACAATCCTTTTGGTTTAGAAGGTTTCTCAGGATTTTTCTTGTCGAAAATTTTCTTGGTCACTTTTTCTGTATGGAAAGTATTTTTGGTGTGAGCTCTCTCGTATTTGATGTTCATATCTTTCAAAACACTTTTCAGTGCACTCAGTTCCATAGGGTTTTTAGGATGTACTATGATCGATTCCATTTTCTTATCTATTTAAAATTTTACATTTTGGACAGTTCATCGAGTCTTTTCCTGTCTTTTGGAGACAAGTCGCTGATCCCGTTTTTGCCCATCTTACTCAGAAGTCTGTCGATTTCTTTTTCTCTCTCGCGTTTATCAGAATTAAACTGATCATCGATAGTGTAGTTTCTGTGTTCATCAGGATAGAATCTGTTTTTGATCCATGCTCTGTTGAAAAACATCAAAACTGCGGCCACGATGATGCCTAAAATTAATACTCCGCTCATGGGTATACATTAAAAATTAGGTTTATAAAGTATTCATGAATACCATATAAACCCAATATTATTTTTACAAACCTTTAAGGTTTATTTTTGCATGTTTTTCGCTTCAATGCTTAACGTAGCATGAGGAACAGCCAATAATCTTTCTTTAGGAATCAGCTTTCCTGTTACTCTGCAAACACCGTAGGTTTTATTCTCAATTCTGATCAAAGCATTTTTAAGATCACGAACGAATTTTTCCTGACGTCCTGCCAGAATAGAGTTCTGTTCCTTACTTAAAGTTTCAGCTCCTTCTTCGAATGCTTTGAATGTTGGAGAAGTATCGTCTGTTCCGTTATTCTGGTCGTTGATGAAGCTTTCTCTGATCAGTTGCAAATCCTTTTCAGCCTTCTCTATTTTTTCTTTAATGATCGCTTTAAACTCTTGTAAATCAGAATCATTATATCTTACTCTTTCGTCTGACATGTTCTTTTCTCTTTTTTAATAAAATTATGAAATGGAATTTAAAAAACAATAACTATATGTTAATTTTTTTCAATATTTATCTTAAAATTAACCTCATCTATTTCGATTTCGTTAAAATTTGAAAGTGAAGATACAATTTCTATTTTATTTGACAAGACCTCAGAAGAAATATATTCTTCATTTTTCCTAACATCTTCAATGAATGGTGAATTTTCTTCAATGGAGATTTTTATTCTGTCCGTCAGTTCAAAGTCCTTCTCTTTTCGCAGGTTCTGAACTCTGTTGATAAACTCTCTTGCGATCCCTTCAGATTTTAACTCATCTGTTAGCGTCAAATCTAATGCCACAGTTGTCTTTCCATCAGAAGTTACGGTCCATCCCGGGATATCTTTTGTAGAAATTTCTACATCAGCAAGGGTGATTTCGTAACCTTGAACGTCTATTTTTCCTTCTTTTTCAAGACTGGCGATCTGTTCTGTGTTCAGATTGGCGATTTCTCCGCCCACCGTTTTCATGTCTTTTCCTAATTTAGGACCCAGCGCTTTAAAATTCGGTTTGATCTGTTTTATAATTAAATGAGAAGCTTCTTCTGAATTAATCAGCTGAAGTTCTTTAACGTTTACTTCCTGCTTGATCAGATCTGCAACAGCTAAAATCTGTTGTTCCGTTTTAGCATCCAGAACCGGAACCAATACTTTTTGTAACGGCTGGCGAACTTTTACATTTTCTTTCTTTCTTAACGAGAAAACCATACTGGTGATGTTCTGTGCCAAATGCGTTTTTTCCACAAGATCCTGATCAATCAGACTTTCATCTGCTACAGGAAAATCTGTTAAATGCACAGATTCACAGTTTTCTTTTCCGGTTACCTTATTCAGATCCTGATACAATTGATCCATAAAGAACGGAGCAATAGGTGCTGATAATTTTGCCACGGTCTCAAGACACGTATACAACGTCTGGTAAGCAGAGATCTTATCATCAGAATAATCTCCTTTCCAGAAACGTCTTCTGCATAATCTTACGTACCAGTTGCTCAGGTTATCATTCACAAATGTGCTGATTGATCTGGCTACTCTTGTCGGTTCGTAATCTTCGTAGAATGCTTTTACTTCTTTAATTAATAAATTTAATTCAGAAAGAATCCATCGGTCGATTTCAGGTCTGTTTTCAACCTCTTTTTCAGAATAATTGAATCCATCCACATTAGCGTATAAAGCAAAGAATGAATACGTATTATAAAGGGTTCCGAAGAACTTTCTTCTGACTTCGTCGATTCCTTCGATGTCAAACTTCAGGTTTTCCCAAGGATTCGCATTTGAGATCATATACCATCTCGTAGCATCTGGTCCATAAACGGCTAACGTTTCAAACGGATCAACTCCATTTCCTTTGGATTTTGACATTTTCAGTCCGTTTTTATCCAGAACAAGCCCGTTACTCATTACATTTTTATAGGCAACTGAATCAAAAACTGCGGTTCCGATCGCGTGAAGGGTATAGAACCATCCACGGGTCTGGTCAACGCCTTCCGCGATAAAATCTGCCGGGAATGCTTTATGATTGTCAATTAATTCTTTATTCTCAAAAGGATAATGCAACTGAGCATAAGGCATCGAGCCTGAATCGAACCAAACGTCGATCAAGTCGCTTTCACGCTTCATGGCTGCTCCTGAATCTGAAACAAGAATTACTTTGTCTACTACATTCTTGTGAAGATCCACCAGTTCATAGTTCTGCTCAGACATATTTCCTATAATAAAGCCCTGGAAAGGATTTTCTTTCATCAATCCTGCAGCAACAGACTTTTCGATCTCATTGTATAATTCTTCTACAGATCCGATGATCTTTTCTTCTTTAAGATCTTCCGTTCTCCAGATCGGTAAAGGAATTCCCCAATATCTTGAACGCGAAAGGTTCCAGTCGTTTACATTTTCAATCCAGTTCGCAAAACGTCCTTCTCCTGTTGACTTAGGCTTCCAGTTGATTTCTTTGTTTAAGTCTACCAGTCTGTCTTTCACAGCAGTCATTTTCACAAACCAGGAATCCAGCGGATAGTACAATACAGGCTTGTCAGTTCTCCAGCAGTGCGGATAACTGTGAACATATTTCTCTACTTTGAAGGCTTTATTTTCTGTTTTTAATAAAATGGCCAGTTCTACATCCCATGATTTTTCAGGCGCAGTACCCTCATCGTAATATTCGTTCTTGATGTATTTTCCTGAGAATAATTCAGGAACATTTTCTCCCTTGATAAATCTTCCCTGTAAATCTACCAGGGGAACCAGATTGTCATTTTCGTCTTTTATCAACATAGGAGGAATGCCGGCTTCTTTGGCCACTCTTGCATCATCTGCACCAAAAGTAGGAGCGATGTGAACGATACCTGTTCCGTCCTCAGTCGTTACAAAATCTCCTAAAATTACTCTGAAAGCTTTTTCAGGAGCGTCGTTTGGAGTAAACCAGGGAACTAATTGCTCGTATTGAGTTCCGGTTAATTTTACTCCTGTAAATTCTTTTAAAATTTGATAAGGAATCGTCTTGCTTTCTGACGTATAATTCGCGAGATCTTCATGAGTTCCTTCCACATATTTTTTACCAAAGTTCTTTTCTAAAAGGACTCTCGCTAAAACAACCGTGATCGGTTCAAAAGTATATTGATTAAAGGTTTTAACTAAAACATATTCAATGTCTCTTCCTACAGCCAATGCGGTGTTGGATGGCAAGGTCCATGGAGTCGTCGTCCATGCAAGAATGCTTACGTCTCCTTCAACATCACTAAATAAGTCAGAAGATTCTTTCTTTACTTTAAACTGTGCTACTACTGTAGTGTCAGAAACATCGTGATACGTTCCAGGCATATTTAATTCCGCAGAAGAAAGTCCTGTTCCTGCTTTTGGAGAATAAGGCTGGATCGTGTAGCCTTTGTACAATAATTCTTTATTATACAACTGCTTCAGCAACCACCAAACGGTCTCCATATATTTTGACTTGTAGGTGATATACGGATCTTCAAGATCTACCCAGTATCCGATTTTTTCCGTAAGGTCATTCCAAACGTCTGTATATCGCATGACTGCTTCACGGCAGGCTTTGTTGTAGTCTTCAATAGAGATTTTTTTGCCAATATCCTCTTTAGTAATTCCTAATTCCTTTTCTACGCCCAGTTCTACAGGAAGTCCATGTGTATCCCAGCCTGCTTTACGGAAAACCTGTTTTCCGTTCTGAGTCTGGTAACGACAAAAAATATCCTTTAATGCTCTGGCCATAACGTGGTGAATTCCGGGCATACCGTTTGCTGAAGGAGGTCCTTCATAAAAAACAAACTCGGCATTACCCTCGCGAATCTCAACACTTTTACTGAACGTTTTATTCTGTTTCCAAAACTCCGATACATTCTCGGCTATGTCAATAAGGTTGAGGTTTTTGTATTCTTTAAATTGGCTCATTGTAAATATCTCAATATCGTTGATTAATTAAGTCTGCAAATTTACTAAATTTTGTCGGTTTATAATATATGTTTTATTTAGCTTATATCTATTAAAAAGTTCAATTTCAGAAATATAAATGGGGAAATGAGACATAAGTGAATTGTGAATGATGAATGTGTCAATTTTTTTTCACTGTTTTTATCAAATTTTTACAACCATTTTGTTCAATGGGAGTGGGTTTTAACCCGTTTTAAAAAGGCAGGCTTCATCCTCTGGCTTTGGCCAATATCTAAATAATAAACAATTCTGTCATATCATTATTTAAAATGTTGTAAATTGAAGTGAATCCCCAAACGAAATAATGCATGAAGATTTTCCACAAACTTCTATTCATTTTTTTTTTCATTAACGCCATTACAATACAGGCTCAGAATACCTATCCGCAAAATTATTTCCGGAACCCTTTAAATATTCCCATGCAGCTGGCCGCCAACTTTGGTGCAGTTCGTACCAATCATTTTCACATGGGCCTGGATCTGCGGACCAACAGCCAGGAAAATTTAATGGTTGTGACAGCAGCAGACGGTTATGTAAGCAGGATAAAAGTGGAGCGATATGGTTTTGGAAATGCAGTTTATATTACCCATCCGAATGGGTATACCACTTTATATGCTCATCTCAATAAATACTATGACCAACTGGATGAATATGTTAAAGAAAGACAGTATAAAGATGAAAAGTGTGAACAGGACATCATTTTCTCTCCCGGACAGTTTCCGGTAACCCAAGGGCAGCTCATTGCTTTAAGCGGAAATACGGGAGGTTCAGCCGGCCCGCATTTACATTTCGAGATAAGAGATACAAAAACTGAAGAATGTATCAATCCGTTGCTTTTTGGGTTTAATATTCCGGATAGTATTGCGCCTGTTATCAGCGGGCTCTACTGGTATGACCGCCGATTCAGTACTTATGAGCCCGGAGCCAACGGAATTGCTGTTAAAAAGATGGGGAATATGTATACCACAGATGTAATTCAAGTCAGTTCACCAACGATTAGTTTGGCAATTAAAGCAGTTGATAAAGCCAACCAGGGATTTAATCTTGGAATTTATCATGCAGAATTACTGATGGATGATGAGGTGATGTACAGCTTTTCTATTGATAAAGTGAGTTATGATGACACCCGCTATATCAATGGATGTATAGACTATCCTAAGTTGATACAAGATAAAATGAGCATTCAGCACTTATCTTCTTTGCCGGGTATGAAACTGAAAAACTACAGCCCGTCGGATTTAAACGGAATCATTAATCTTAAGGACGAAAATGTACACTCTGTCGAAATTATATTAAAAGATTTCAATGGAAATACCAGCAGGCTAAAAACAAAAGTTAAACTCAGTAAAACTTCAGATCAGATCTCTTCTACCAATACAACGGTAAAAGCTAATGAACGTAAAACAATCACGACTGAAAATGCAGAAATCAATCTTAGCAAAAATGCAGTTTATGATGCCGTGAATTTTCAAATGTCTGAAAAATCAAGCACTAACAGAGATGCCGTTTCCAATACCATCGTTTTACATTCACCATATATTCCCGTTCATGATAATTATACTTTAAAAATAAAACCCAACAGGAAATTAACCAATGAAGAAAAAGGAAAAGTGGTCGTTCTGCTAGACTACGGAAGCGATACAAATGTTGCCAAAGGAAAGTGGAACGGAGACAGGGTGGAATCAGAATTTAACCGGTTGGGAACGGCAACACTTCTGCTGGACCAGAGTATGCCATCTGTTTCTCCGGGATGGAAAGAGGGAGCACTGATCACTGGCAGTACTCTGCGATTGAAAGGAGCCGCTACAATCGGCGATATTGTTGCATTTCGTGCAGAACTTGACGGAAAATGGCTGCGTTTTGCCCGTATGAAAGATGATTTTGTTTATATTTTTGATGAAAAATGTCCCAGAGCATCAGGTTCACATACTTTAAAAGTAACTACGGTGAATGCAGCAGGAAATACAAATACACAGACTTTTACCTTTCAGAGATAAGATTATTCCGGTTGCCAATTTTTTAATCTTTTAATCATTCAATCTTTTAATTTTAATTAAATAAATTTGTTCCTTAAAATTAAATCATTGGAATTCTATCCGGACATCGAAAGATCAGACCTTCAGGACATCAAAAAGTTTCAGGAGCAAAAGCTTCAGGAACTTCTGATTTATCTTGAAAACAATTCACCTTTTTATCAAAAGCTGTTTAAACAGAACAGCATCACTATCTCGGATATTCAGACGCTGGACGACCTGCGGAAAATTCCCACCACCACAAAAGATGATCTGCAGCAGCATAACGACGATTTTTTCTGTATTTCACAGGATAAAATCGTCGACTACAGCACCACTTCGGGAACTTTAGGTGATCCGGTTACTTTCGGATTGTCTGACGGTGATCTTGAAAGGCTTGCTTATAATGAAGCGATTTCTTTTGTCTGTGCAGGAATCCGGAAAGGAGATGTTGTTCAGATGGTCACCACCATTGATAAAAGATTTATGGCTGGTCTGGCTTATTTTCTGGGATTAAGAAAAATGGGAGCCAGTGTGGTAAGAATGGGGCCGGGTGTTCCGGAGCTTCAATGGGATTCTATATTCAGATATAAACCTAAATACCTGATCACTGTTCCGTCTTTCCTCTTAAAAATGATCGACTATGCTGAAAAAAACGGAGTGGATTATAAAAATTCCAGTGTTTATGGTGCAGTATGCATCGGGGAAAGCATCAAAAACCAGGATTTCACAGACAATATTCTTTCACAGAAGATCAAAGAGAAATGGGATATTAAGTTATTCTCAACCTATGCCTCTACAGAAATGAGTACAGCTTTCACGGAATGCGAATTTCAGATCGGAGGGCACCATCATCCGGAATTGATTATCACAGAAATTCTTGATGATGACGAAAATCCTGTCGGGGAAGGTGAAAATGGTGAGCTTACCATTACTACTTTAGGCGTAGAAGCGATTCCCTTACTTCGGTTCAGGACGGGGGATCTTGTGAAAGCTCATGATGAACCGTGTGGATGTGGGAGAAACACCATGAGACTTGGCCCTGTTGTCGGGAGAAAGCAGCAGATGATCAAATATAAAGGAACCACACTCTATCCTCCTGCAATGAATGATATTTTAAATGATTTCAATACGATTTTGTGCTATCAGATCGTTATTCAGTCTGATGAAATCGGATTGGACGAAATTATCATCAAATTAAGTACAGAGCAAGATCATGAGACCTTTGTGAATGAAGTCCGTGATCATTTCCGGGCAAAACTCAGGGTAAGTCCTAAAATTGAAATCATTGATTTTGATATTTTGTCGAAAACTGTTTTTAACCCGAATAGCAGAAAACCTATCACTTTTATAGATTTGAGATAATTTCTCATTTAAAATAAAACAAAAACGGTCTGAATGTTCAGACCGTTTTTTTATGATTGTTCCTGTTGCTGTTTTTCAAGCTTAATAAGATTTGCAAGGTTTTTAATAACCGTATCATGTTTCTTTACAAAAGGATTATCTTTATTCCAGACATATCCTGCGAGTACGGCACATATTTTTCTTTTTACATCTTCGTTTTCAGGCCTGTGGAAGAAAAGTTCCTGAAGATTGCCGGTGTACCACTCCTTTACATAGGTGGTAAAAACATCGACACCATAAAGGATGTAGTCCGTATAATCTTTCTGCCAGTCGATCTTTTCACCGTTAAGCTGTCTCAAAGCAAGTTTAGCAGCAAGCATTCCCGATTCCGTGGCAAAGGCCATTCCCGATGAGAACACAGGATCAAGGAATTCAGAAGCATTTCCTGTCAGGGCATATCCGTCTCCGAATAATTGCTTTACCGAACATGAATAATCTTTCAGATGTCTTGGCTCAAAAAGGAAATCTACATCTCCGAAACGTTTTACATAATATTCTGAAAGAGAAATTGCTTTTCTTAACGCTTCTGCGGGATCGCCATTTTCAGAAAGCTGATCTATATATTCTGTAGGACCAACAATTCCAACGCTTGTATTTCCGTTAGAGAAAGGAATGACCCAAAGCCATACCTCCGTTTCAATAATATCAAAGGATATAAGTGTTCCTTCTTCACCTTCCCCCCTGTTCGTATCTTCTACATGAGAGAAAATAGCGGAATGGGGAGCTAGTTTTGAGGGTTTTTCAAGATCAAGAAGTCTTGGGAGTACTCTACCGTACCCACTTGAATCGATGACAAATTTGGAGTGAATTTCTTTAGTGTCACCGTCCTTGGTTCTTACAGTCGTAATAGAATCTGTACCGTTAAATTGAATATCAATTACCTCAGTTTCAAATTCCAGATCGATGCCTTTATTGATCACTTCCTGGGCCAGGGTATTATCAAAATCAGCTCTTGGAACCTGCCAGGTCCAGTCCCAGCCTTCTCCGAATTTATCACTAAAATCAAAAATGCAAACCTCGTCGCCTCTTAAAAAACGGGCTCCCAGTTTTTTTTCAAAGCCCATTTTATCCAAAGCAGGGAAAAGTCCAGCCTCGTCAAAATGATCCATTACTCTGGGAATTAAGCTTTCACCCACTACCAGTCTTGGAAATTTTGTCTTTTCAACAACTTTTACGTTGATATTGTTCTTCTTTAAATAGGAAGAAGATACGCATCCGGAAGGCCCAGCCCCGATTACGAGAACATCAACAAATTCTTTGCTCATCTTGATTTTTTATTTTAATAATAACTTCTATCTTTGCCGCAAAATTAGTGACAATTAATTAATATTTTACAAAATTAGCAACTATTACTTTTAATTGATGAAAATAAATAACTTTTTAGAACTGAAGGATTTTCATAAGATTATCATTGAGAACGAAAAAATAGAACTGGAAGGAGCGCTTTTAAACAGAGTAGAAACAAGTTTTCAGTTTTTAAAGGAATTTTCACGAAATAAAGTAATATATGGTGTGAATACTGGCTTTGGGCCAATGGCTCAGTTTAAAATCAGTGATGAAGATACCCACCAGCTTCAGTATAACCTAATTAGAAGTCATTCTTCTGGAATTGGAAATCCATTACCCGCTCAGGAAGTAAAAGCCTGTATGCTGGCAAGGCTCAATACCCTTTCACTCGGAAATTCAGGCGTTCACCAATCGGTGGTTCATTTGCTTAAAGAATTGATCAACAGAGATATTACACCTTTGATCTTCGAACATGGAGGAGTAGGAGCCAGTGGTGATTTGGTACAGCTTGCCCACCTGGCTTTGGTTTTGATCGGAGAAGGAGAAGTATTTTATAAAGGTGAAAGAAAACTGACCAAAGACGTTTTCGAAACAGAGGGGCTGGAACCTATCAAAGTAGAGATCCGTGAAGGACTTGCTTTGATGAACGGAACTTCCGTTATGTCAGGAATAGGAATCGTTAATGCTTACAAAGCGAACCAGTTAACGGATATTTCAATTAGACTTTCATGCGCCATCAATGAGATTGTTCAGGCATATGATGACCATCTTTCAGAAGCTTTGAACGGCACGAAAAAACACTACGGCCAGCAGAAAGTGGCAGAAAGAATGCGTGCTCATCTGGCGGATAGCAAACTGATCAGGAAAAGAGAAGACCATCTTTATACCCACTTTGAAGAACAGGAAAAAGTATTTAAGGAAAAAGTTCAGGAGTACTATTCCTTACGATGTGTTCCGCAGATTTTAGGTCCTGTTTTAGATACGCTGGAATACACTGAAAATGTTCTTGAAAATGAGATCAATTCAGCCAATGATAATCCAATCATCAATGTTGAGGATAAGCATGTATACCACGGTGGAAACTTCCACGGAGATTATATTTCGCTTGAAATGGATAAACTAAAGATTGTTGTTACCAAGCTTACGATGCTTGCTGAAAGACAGTTGAACTACCTTTTAAATGCAAAGATCAACGAGATTTTGCCTCCTTTTGTAAATTTAGGTAAATTAGGCTTTAATTTTGGAATGCAGGGCGTTCAGTTTACAGCAACCTCTACAACGGCAGAAAGTCAGATGCTTTCCAATTCCATGTACGTACACAGTATACCTAATAACAATGATAATCAGGATATTGTAAGCATGGGGACCAATGCAGCAGTGATCTGCAGAAAAGTAATCGAGAATGCTTTCGAGGTATTGGCGATTGAAGCCATTACCATTATTCAGGCTGTGGAATATCTTGGTTTTCAGGACAAAATTTCGTCTTCTACCAAAGAATTGTATGACGAGATTAGAAAGATCATTCCTGCTTTTTCTGATGATATGGTGATGTATCCGTATCTGGAGGAAGTGAAAAAATATTTAAAGGCAATGTAATTACAGATCGTAATGAATTGTTATACACTTAAGGATTAAAAATTATACTTAAAAAAACTAACTAAACACTAACACATGAAATGTGCAATTGTCACAGGTGGCTCCAGGGGAATTGGCAGAGCAATCTGTATAAAACTGGCTGAAGAAAAAAATTACCATATACTCATCAACTACACTTCCAATGAAGCGGCAGCGAAGGAAACTCTGGCTAAAGTTCAGGAACTGGGTGCTACTGGAGAGATCCTGAAATTCGACGTTGCCAGTGCTGAAGAAAGCCTTGGTGTTTTGACGGAGTGGCAGGATAGCAATCCTGATGCGATCGTTGAGGTTATTGTAAACAATGCCGGTATCACAAGAGACGGATTATTCATGTGGATGCAGAGCGAGGATTGGAATAGTGTGATCAATACAAGCCTTAATGGCTTTTTCAATGTAACCAACTTCTTTATCCAGAAGCTTCTTCGAAATAAATACGGAAGAATCATCAATATGGTTTCTGTTTCCGGAGTAAAAGGAACAGCGGGACAAACCAATTATTCTGCAGCAAAAGGCGCTTTGGTAGGGGCTACAAAAGCACTCGCACAGGAAGTGGCCAAAAGAAATATCACCGTAAATGCAGTCGCTCCGGGATTTATCAGAACAGATATGACTCAGGACTTCAATGAAGAGGAGCTTAAAGCAATGATTCCGGCCAACAGATTTGGGGAAGCAGAAGAAGTTGCGGATCTGGTAGCATTTCTAGCATCCAGAAAAGCGTCCTATATTACCGGGGAAATTGTGAATATCAACGGCGGAATCTACTCTTAAGAATAAAAAATAATATAACAATATAGCAATGTACCAGTGTAACAATTTGGCTTTGACCTCAGTATGATTGTTAAATTGTTATACTGATACATTGTTACATTTAAAGATAAAAACATGGAAAATAGGGTTGTAATTACCGGAATGGGAATTTATTCTTGCATCGGGACCTCTTTGGAAGAAGTCAGAGAATCCCTATATCAAGGAAAATCCGGTATTGCTTTAGTACAGGAAAGAAAAGAATTCGGATTCAGGTCTGGCCTTACAGGGGTAGTCCCGAAACCGGATCTTAAAAATCTACTCAACAGACGCCAGCGTGTAAGCATGGGTGAGGAAAGCGAATACGCTTACCTTGCGACCATTGATGCATTGAAACAGGCTGGTGTTGATCAGGATTTCCTTGACAGCCATGAAGTAGGTATTCTATACGGAAACGACAGTGTTTCTCAGGCAGTAGTAGAATCTATCGATATTGCCAGAGAAAAGAAAGATACTACATTGATGGGATCGGGTGCGATCTTTAAATCAATGAATTCTACAGTAACCATGAATCTTTCAACGATTTTCAAACTGAAAGGAATCAATCTGACCATCAGTGCGGCGTGCGCCAGTGGCTCACATTCTTTAGGGCTTGCTTATATGATGATCAGCAATGGTTTTCAGGATATGATTATTTGTGGGGGAGCGCAGGAAACCAATAAATATTCAATGGCTAGTTTTGACGGACTGGGTGTTTTCTCCGTAAGAGAAGATGAACCCACCAAAGCCTCAAGACCTTTTGATTCCGGAAGAGACGGATTGATCCCAAGTGGAGGAGCGGCCAGCCTTGTGGTGGAAAGTTTAGAATCTGCCCAAAGAAGAGGAGCCACCATTCTGGCAGAGATTGTAGGCTACGGTTTTTCTTCAAATGGCGGACATATTTCAACACCGAATGTAGACGGCCCGGCTCTGGCTATGCAGAGAGCTTTGAAACAGTCTGGGTTAAAAGTGGAAGACATAGATTATATCAACGCCCATGCGACATCTACCCCCATCGGGGATGCCAATGAAGCCAAAGCAATCTATGAGATTTTCGGAAGTGAAATTCCGGTAAGTTCTACAAAATCTATGACCGGACATGAATGCTGGATGGCAGGAGCAAGCGAAGTAGTGTACTCGATTCTGATGATGCAGAATGATTTTGTAGCACCGAATATCAACCTGGAAAACCCTGACGATGAGGCAAAAAGGATAAATTTGGTCTCAAAAACGAAAACTCAAAAAATTGACGTATTTTTGTCAAATTCTTTCGGATTTGGGGGAACCAACTCCGCATTAATAGTTAAAAAATTTGATTAAAAACATGGAAAGGGAAAAAATTATTGACATCGTTAATGATTTCTTAATAAACGAATTCGAGGTAGATGGCGATGAAATCAGTAATGACGCCAACCTGAAAAAGACGCTCGGGCTGGACAGCCTGGACTATATCGATATGGTAGTCGTGATCGAATCTAATTTCGGAGTGAAATTGGGAGAAGCAGATTTTAAACAAATGGTGACATTTGATGATTTCTATACGACTATTGAAAATAAAATTGCCGCAAAAAACGCATAACTATCGATTGAACTTTATTCTTTTTAATAATGTAACAATAAAAAAATATACCAGTGTAACAATGACTTCAACCGAAAGATTGTTACACTGGTATATTGATAAATTGGTAAACTGTATATATGAACAAATGGAAAGGTAAATCTAAAGGAACCATAACCGGATATAAGATATTCGTCTGGTGTATTAGAAATATCGGAATCCGGAGTTCATATGTTGTGCTCTATTTGGTTGCTTCCTATTATTTTTTATTTCTTAAAAAAAGCAATCGCTACATTTCTTATTATTTTCAGAAAAGACTGAACTATGGCTATTGGAAATCAAAAGCTTCCGTATTCAAAAGCTATTTTACTTTTGGTAAGGTTTTGATTGATAAAACTGCTATTTCTGCTGGTTTAAGGGAGAAATACACCTATGAATTTGACGGAATAGAAAATCTCAGAAACCTTTTAGCAGAAAAAAAAGGAGGCGTTCTCATCAGCGCCCATATTGGGAATTTTGAAATTGCAGAACATTTCTTTGCTGATATTGATTTTGATTGTCAGATCAATCTTGTGACCACAGATCAGGAGGTGACCATCATTAAAGAATATCTGGAAAGCGTTGTCGTTAAACAAAGCAATATCAAATTCATCTACGTCAAAGAAGATATGTCTCATATTTTCGAGATCAATCAGGTATTATCAAATAATGAGCTGATCTGCTTTACAGGAGACCGTTATTTCGAAGGTTCAAAATATCTGGAGGCTGATTTGCTGGGAAAAAGCGCTAAATTTCCCGCCGGCCCCTTTTTGATCGCTTCACGGCTTGGTGTTCCTGTAGTCTATGTGTATGTGATGAAAGAAAAAAATCTTCACTATCACTTATATGCAAGGGTAGCGAAAAATATTAAAAACCGTGATTCTCAGGGACTTCTCAATTCTTATGTACAGAACCTGGAATCAATGATTACAAAATATCCTCTTCAATGGTTCAATTATTTCGATTTTTGGGATGATATTGATTAATTTTTCTAATTTTATCACCGAAAACTGATAATAATTCAGAATTAAACCTGATGAGAGAGTTAAGATGGTTTTAAACCCAACCGTATTTGTTGATTTTGCGCCCATATGTTTTAAAAAAACAGCTACTCAATAACAACCATTTGCGTCTTTGTGTTTAATCTTTCTATAATGCTTAATCAAAAAAACACACAATTTTTCTCCTATTGAAAAAAGAATACGACATACTGGTGATCGGTAGTGGATTGGGAGGCCTTGTTTCGGCTTTGATTTTGGCGAAAGAAGGCCTGAAAGTCTGTGTACTGGAGAAAAATAACCAGTATGGAGGAAATCTGCAGACCTTTTCACGGGACAAGCTGATTTTCGATACCGGAGTCCATTATCTGGGAGGTCTTTCGGAAGGACAAAATCTTCACCAGTTCTTTTCCTATCTTGACATTATGGATGAGCTGGAACTTCACAAAATGGATGAGGATGGCTACGACAGAATTTCTTTTGGAAATGAAAGAATAGAATATCCTCATGCGCAGGGGTATGAAAACTTTGTCGAACAGCTCACTGCCCATTTTCCTGATGAAAAAGAGAACTTAGAAAACTATTGTGAAGAAATCCAGTACGTTTGTGCGCAGTTTCCAAGATATCAGGTAGTTGGGAAGGATACTTATAATGAAGAAATTCTTCACCTCAATACCAAAAGATTCATCGAGTCTGTTACCCAGGACAAAAAATTACAGGCAGTACTGCTTGGTTCCAATTTTTTATATGGCGGAGATTCAGAAAATATACCGTTCTACGTACATGCTCTTACAGTAAATTCTTACATTCAGAGTGCTTATAAATGTATAAAGGGCGGAAGTCAGATTACAAAACTCCTGATCAAAAAGCTTCGCCAGTATGGAGCAGAGGTACACAAGCATTCTGAGGTTTCCGAATTTATTTTTAATGAAAACAATATTTTATCTTCTGTAAAAATAAAGTCAGGCAAAGAATATATTGCCAGAAAATTTATTTCAAACATAGAAATCCGTTCCGTCATGAAACTGATCGGGGAAGAAAGACTGAGAAAGTCTTTTTCCAACAGGGTGATGAGCTGGGAACCGGTTTCCTCATGTTTCAGTGTGTATCTGGTTTTAAAACCTCAAACTTTCCCTAACTTCAATTATAATATCTACCACTATTCATCAGAAGAAATGGTCTGGAATGCATTCCGTTACAGCAGAGAAAACTGGCCTGAAACCTATATGCTCTCTTCTACAGCCTCAAAGCATCATCCCGACTATGCTGAAAGTCTTACAGTGATCTCTTATATGGATTTTGATGAGGTGAAATCCTGGGAGAAAACCATCAATACAGTGGCCGAAGAGCACGAGAGAGGATTGAAGTACGAAGAATTTAAAATGGGAAAGGCGGAAAAAATGATCTCAGCACTGGAAAAGAAAATTCCTAATCTCAGACATTCCATACAAAATATCTACACTTCATCACCGCTGTCTTACAGGGACTATATTGGTAGTTTTGAAGGAAATATGTACGGTTACATGAAAAACTCAGATAACCCTCTTAAAACAATGGTTTCGCCCCGTACAAAGATTGATAATTTCTTTCTTACGGGACAGTCTGTCAATATGCACGGAATTCTTGGAGTAACCATAGGCGCCTTCAATACCTGTGCAGAAATTCTCGGAAAGGAACTTATAGATAAGCGTCTGAAACAAATGATCAAGATGAATGAAAAAAAATAACCGGCTTGCTACAGTACCTGGGGGAATTTATTTGTTCCTGATTCTTTCCCTTATTTCATGCGGAGTTTCAAAATCGGTCAGACATATTCCCGATATCAGTGCTTATACGGTGGAAACTCCAAAGGTCAACAAGATCAATGATTCTACATTCAGCTTTAATCAGAATTATCTGACAAAGAATAAGCAACAGCTTTGGGAGCTCTATATCAAAGGAAACCCGCTGCAACTTGGATATAACAACGGAGCACTAACCCAAGTCCTGATGCAGCAGCAGGAAAAGATCTTCTTTTCCAAAGTCGAAGGTTTTGTTCCGTCAAAGTTTAAACAGAAGGTCCTCAGAGAATTTCTAAAATGGTACAACAGGAAAATGTACCTGAATGTCCGGGAAGATTATCAAACAGAATTATACGGTTTGTCCCGGTATTCTTCAGATCAGTACAATTTTATTGCTCCCAAATATCTCAGGAGCCTGTATCTTCACGGAGCCCACGACATTGGCCATGCCATGCAGGATCTGGCCATGGTAGGATGTACTTCCCTGGCAGTATGGAATGAAAATACCGAAGACGGAGACTTGCTGATCGGGAGAAATTTTGATTTTTATGTAGGAGATGATTTTGCTAAAAATAAGCTCATCGAATTTGTGGAGCCGGAAACTGGAATTCCCTATATGTCTGTAAGCTGGCCCGGAATGATAGGCGTAGTGTCCGGAATGAATAAAGAAGGGATTACAGTAACCATCAATGCCGGGAAATCTAAAATTCCTCTGACTGCCAAGACACCGATCTCTCTTGTGACCCGGGAAATTCTACAGTATGCGAAAAATATTGACGAAGCTATCGCCATCGCAAAAAAAAGAAAAGTGTTTATTTCCGAATCCATTCTGGTAGGAAGTGCTCATGATAAAAATGCGGTGATCATTGAAGTTTCACCTAAAAATTTCGGAGTTTACAGGGTTGAGAATACAGGCAGGGTTTTTTGTACCAATCATTTTCAATCAGAAGCGTATAAAGATGATAAAAGAAACCAAAAACAGATCTTAGAAAGTCATTCCGAATACCGGTACGAAAAGCTTCAGGAACTTTTGGAGGAAAAGAAAAAACTGAATCCTGAAAAAATGGCCGCTGTTTTAAGAGATAGATCCGGTTTAAAAGACCGGAAAATAGGCTACGGAAATGAAAAAGCAATCAATCAGCTTCTGGCACACCACGCCGTTATATTTTCCCCTGAAAAAGGGCTCGTCTGGGTTTCTTCCAATCCTTATCAGCTGGGAGAATTTGTATGCTATGATCTCAATGAAATCTTTTCCGGTAAAAAGGCAGTGGAAAGCTTTCAGGCAAAAACAGCACTGAATATTCCCAGAGATCCTTTTGCAGATTCTGAAGAATTTGAAAACTATCAGGTATCTAAATTAATGGGTGAAGATTTAAGTATGGCTCTAAAGGATAAAGACATCGCAATGACAAATGACCTTATTCCCAACTATCAATCCATGAACCCTGATTACTGGCTGGTCTATTATCAGGCGGGCAAATATTATTTCAGCAGGAATGAGTTTTCAAAGGCCAAAAATGAATTTGAAAAAGCACTGACCAAAGAAATTACTACAGTTCCGGACAGGCAAAATGTAGAAAAATATCTGAAGAAAACTTTAAAGAAACTAAAATGATCCCTAAACATATAAAATTACTGTTCTGTATTCCTTTCATTATTATTATCGGTTATACCGCTTATTTGCTTACTCAATATAGTTCTATTCCTGACATTATCCCTATTCATGGGTATGGAGGAAAGAATGATGGCTATGGAAGTAAGGCATTTCTTTTTGTACCTATCGCCTTGAATCTTGCTATCTTGACCTTTATCTGGATGACAATCAAAAGACCGGACAAGATTAAATTTACTTTTGAAGTGAAGGAAGAAGATCAGGCAAAAACCTATTATCAGTACCAACTGGTTTTGATCATCCTTGCAATTTTTGTAACCTTGATGATGAGTCCGTTATCTTTTTCGGATGTAGTCTTTAAATAATTAATTATGAAAAAACTTTTAACCCTATTTCTAATTGTATTGTCATTCCTGTCATTTTCTCAAAGCAGAAAAGACATCGGAGCCCAATTTATCAGGACTTTATTGGTTGATAAAAATCCAGAAAAAGCCCATTCATTTTTTGATGCTTCCGTAGCCGGAGAGATCAAAGCCACAGACCTTGCCATGGTTACTGAGCAGCTTCAGGGGCAGTTGGGTGCATTTAAAAATATTCTGGAGGTAAATAATGAAAAAGATTCCTATTACTATTATTCTGAATTTGAAAAATCTAAACTGGATATCCAGATTACTTTTACCAGCGGTGATAAGATGATCGGTTTCTTTCTGGTTCCTCATAAAATGTTTGATCAGCCGGATGATAAAAATACATTAAAGATGACCAGTGATGATATTGAACTGAAGGGAACTTTGCTTGTTCCGGCAAATGGTAATAAGAAAAAGCTAGTCATTTTTGTTCATGGATCCGGAGCAAGCGACAGAGACGAGACCTTAGGTGAAAATAAGCCTTTCAAAGATATTGCAGATGAGCTTTTTAAAAATGGAATTGCTTCATATCGATATGACAAAAGAACCTATTCCAATCCGGAAACTTTCACTGAAAAGTCAACAGCAGAACAGGAAACAATCAATGATGCAGTCAATGCAGCAGCATATTTTAAAAATAATGAGAATTTCAAAGGGTATCAGATCATCATGTTGGGACATAGCCTGGGCGCTTATCTGATGCCGAAGATCGCGGAGAAAGCTCAGATTTCAAAATATGTTTTTATGGCCGGTAATGCCAGACCGCTTCAGGAAGTCATAATGGATCAGCTTGAATACCTTCACAAAATTGACCCTTCAAAAATTTCAACCGAAACGGTAGATACCATCAAAAAGCAAGTAGCTTTTTTACAATCAGATAAATTTGATCTGAATAGTCCGGCCTCAGAACTTCCCCTGGGACAGTCTGCTTCCTATTGGAAATATCTTTTAAACTATAAACCGCTTGATGAAGTTAAAAACATCAAGTCACCTCTGTTTTTTGCACAGGGTGAAAGAGATTATCAGGTGACAGAAAAAGACTTTGCCCTTTGGAAAAATCAGTTGAAAACCAATAAAATGGCAACTTTTAAATGGTATCCTTCACTGAATCATTTGTTTATTAAGGGTTCAGGGATTCCATCTCCGGGAGATTATGAAGTCAAAGGAAATGTAGATGAGGAGTTTTTAAAGGACCTCGTTCAGTTTATTGTGAAGTAAAATTTAATTTTAAAATAATGAAATAAGTTGAGCATTTTGTTTTGTAAAATGCTCTTTTTCGTGGTATAAAATAATTATTATTAACCCATTGGTATCGATAATGTAACATTTTGTTGTTTTTGCTACTAACTAGGGAAGTAAATTAAATCAAAGTAAAAGATATGAAAAGAATTCGACTAAGTGTTAAGTTTTTATTGCTTTGTTCTTTTTTCGGTTATAGCGCTTTATCTGCTCAGAAACATGAGCAGGTGATCAAAGATTACGTTAATGCTGAAAAGACATTTCAAAGAATAAATCCTGAGCTGAAAGCATTTACCATTGTGAATGTTGACCCTTCAAAAAGTCTGAAAGGTGATGTGGTAGGAATACAGCAAACCATCAATGGTGTTCCGGTTTTTGGAAGTTCTGCCAATGTTTTGGTAAGAGAAGATAAAGTGCTGAGCTTTGCTGATACTTTTGTGAAAACGTATCCTTCCCTGATAAAAGGAAAGGAGAGTGCCCATAAGGAGTCTCTGGTAGCAGAAGCAGCCAGGAAACTGAACGGCTTGACTACCGTTAAAAACAGTCAGGGAAAAGAAGAATCTTTAAAAACTAAACTTGTTTACTTCTCTAAAGGCGGAGAATTGATCCTTGGATACCAGTTCGACTTGGAAGAGAAAGGGACAGGCAACCTGTGGACTTTAATCATCAGCACAGATGACGGTTCTGTACTATACCGCGAAAATCTTACAATTTCATGTGATTTCCATGATGGCGCTCACGAGCACTTTCCAACAGAATTACCGAAAACAGAACTCAATATTCAGCCTTCTATACTTCCTGTTTCTGTAAAGCAGGAAAACAGCAACCTTAACAAAAATTTTGTTCTGGCTCCTGATAATGCCTCTTATAACGTTCTGCCATTCCCTGTGGAAGCTCCTTCTTTTGGAAGCAGAGCATTGCTGAATAATCCGTGGGACTTAACAGCTTCTCCGGAAGGATGGCATTCTGATGGTACCAATCATTATACGAACACCAGAGGAAATAATGCGTACGCATATACGGATGAAAACAATACCAATACGGTTCAGTTTTCTGCCGATGGGGGAGCGGCAAGAGCTTTTGATTTCCCTATGGATGTAACATTACCTCCACAGAACTATACTTCTGCGGCGGTGACCAATTTATTTTATGTCAATAATAAAATGCATGATGTATTTTATAAATTTGGATTTACAGAAACAGCCAGAAATTTTCAGACCACTAATTTCAGTGGCTCCGGTGCAGGCAATGATGCTGTTTTGGCAGAAGCCAGAGACGGAGGAGCTTATAATAATGCGAACTTCCAGTCACCGGCAGACGGATCTGCCCCCAGAATGCAGATGTATTTATTTGAGCCTACTCAGATGCAGAATCTCTTTTATAATTCGCCATCAATTTATACGGCAAGAGTTCCAATAAACAGAACGGCACAGTTTGGCCCTGCGCTTGAAGGAAATGCTCCTGTAACTGGAAATTTAGCACTTTCTGTGCCTGCAGATGCATGTACGGCTGTAGCAGCAGGAAGCTTAACCGGTAAAATAGCGGTAGTAACTGCGGCGACTTGCGGTTTTGCAGTTAAAACCAAAAATCTGCAGAATGCTGGTGCTATAGGCGTGATACAATATCACCCCAATAGTGATACTCCGGTAGGTTTAGGTGGTACAGATGCTACTATTACTATTCCGACCATAATGATTGGAAAGACGGAAGGACAATTCTTACAGTCTGAAATTACCAATGGAGCAACGATTAGTGCAACATTAAAATACGATAAATTAAATTACGTTTATAAAGACGGAAGCTTAGACAATGGGGTTATGGCACACGAATACGGACATGGAATCACCAACCGTATGACGGGTACCGGAAACAACTGTTTAAATTACGGAACTTCCAATGAGCAGATGGGAGAAGGATGGTCTGATTTCTTTGCCTTGATGCTAACCAACAAGCCGGGAGACAACGCTTCTGTTCCCAGAGGAATGGCTACTTTTACAGCCAGTCAAACTACAAATGGAGCAGGGATAAGACCCGCGAAATATTCACCTGATTTTACCGTTAATAATTACACCTATGCCAGAACTAATGGGATGAAAGTTAACGATAATGTAAGATTAACTAATGGTACCGTAATTCCGGTTACCAGAGCAGATGTTCACAGTATAGGATTTGTATGGGCAACGATGCTTTGGGATCTTAATTGGAAATACGTAGAGAAATATGGCTATAACAGCAATGTATTGGCAGATCCGAATAGCGGAAGTGCAAGAGTACTTCAGTTGGTAGTTGATGCCCTTAAACTGCAGCAGTGTAACCCGAACTTTATACAGGGAAGGAATGCCATCTTAGCGGCTGACATGGCAAAAACCAACGGAGCAGATAAATGTATGATCTGGAAGGTATTTGCGAAAAGAGGGTTAGGCGTTAATGCAGCACCGGGAGGTTTGGTTGGAATATGGCAGGATTATAATCAGCCTGCTCCGGACTTAAGCGACCAGGTTGAAAATTTCGACGTTCCGGCTGAATGTAATACCCTGGCAGTGAACGAAGCTTCTGCTGCTTCAAAAGGAATATCCATCTATCCGAATCCGGTGCAAACTGAATTCACGATAAAAACGCCATCAGGAATGGATCTTTCAGGGATTACTACCGTTTCAGTGTATGACCTGACAGGGAAATTGGTTTCTTCGGAAAAAATCAATCTGAACAAACAGACCACTGTAAACGTTAATACGCTATTGAACGGAGTGTATATGGTGACCATCAAGGGGAATGCCATTGATTACAGCCAGAAAATTATTGTTTCAAAATAAAAGTAGAATAATAACAGTATAGAGAAGGAAGTCCTGAAGCTCTGCTTCAGGGCTTTTTTGTTGCGGATTACATGAAAGAAAATGGACTTAAGTGGTATGGGGTACGGGTTTGAGGGGCAGAGTGTTTTTGGGGTTTATTGTATTTTAGTTGCTTGTTGCTAAACTTAATATATAAAGTCTCATGTCCCATATCTGATGTCTAAAATCTCCTAATCATTCTCCGGATTCAGTTTATTCAGAAAAAGATAGGTGGCAATTCCGCAAATAGCGGACATCGATGTCGCTAAAATAGCACTTCCGATTACATATTGAAGCAGATTGTTTTTAATCAGTTCGAAATTGAGCTCGCTGCTTAAAATATTACTGTCGCCATGTACAAATGGGGAACCTAAAAAGAGAGAAGCTGCAATCACAAAAGGAATAAAAGGCGGAAGACTCACGTTGGACGCCACAAAGGCCAAAACTTTATTCAGCTTAAAAAGTACGGAGAGTGAAATCACAAGCAGGGTATGAAATCCCCAGAAAGGTGAAAATCCGATAAACACACCGAGTGCGATTGAAAATGCCTTCGTCCGGTTGCTGCCGTCACTTTCCAGGACATCTTCTTTTATGAATCTTTTAAAGCTTTTTTTTTTGAAATTATTCACGAAGTTTCGCGGAATAATATAAAGCAGCGTGATGGTTACCAAAATAGTATTCAGAATGCTGATTCTGGTAAAATCTTTGAACGGTCTGAAATGAGAAACCCTCTCTGCAGGATCATATAATACTTTAATGGGAACATTTTTTACGGGAACATGTCTCCAGGCCGTCCTGACAATGATTTCGATTTCAAATTCAAATTTCGGGGTAAAATATTTCCTGGGAATTTTTAATAGTGGATATAATCTGTAGCCGGATTGCGTGTCTTCCAGTTTTATTCCGGTCTCAAACCAGAACCAGAAATTAGAAAATCTGTTTCCAAAGCTGCTCTTTTTCGGAATTCCATCCTGAGACATATTTCTGTTTCCGATCAAAAGTACATCTTCTTCTTCCTTAATCATTGCCTCTACGAATACAGGAATGTCATCCGGATAATGCTGTCCGTCTGAATCAATGGTAATGGCATAATGATAGCCCAGTTTTTTTGCCTTTCTGAAGCCTGTTTTAAGCCCGTTTCCCTTTCCTTTGTTCTCTGGCAGGGAAATCACGGTGATCTGCGGGTACTGAGCTAAAATGTGAGATGTAGAATCTGTTGAACCGTCATTGACCGCAATAATGTTTTCAGTGTAATTCAGAACACCGTCTATGACTCTTTTCAGAGTTTTTTCATTATTGTAAGTAGGGATTAAAATGCAAATCTTTTTTTCGTTGATGGCATTTTGTACTTCAGGAAAGGTCATCGTTTTATTTTATAGTGGCTCTTTCTGCGTCTGTAAAGGATTTAGACTGCATCACAAACTTTTTCACATAGCTTTTCAGCGTTGCGTTTTGCTTACTGTAATTACTCATCAGGAATGCTTTGTCGTCCTTGATACTGCCTCTGTAACCCACTATTTTCGGGATATTTTCCTGAACACTCAGCCTGATTACGCGAAGTTCTATAGTATTGGGATTACTTTTAATAATGCTTTCAAGACTTGTTGCTCCTGTTTTCACAAGCGCTTTTCTGTTCTTTTTGGTAATCTTGGCCTCCATAATCTGTGCCGCTGCTTTGTAACCGTTGGTTACGGCATCAGAACCCGATTGCTTTTCTGCAAGATTGATGAACGCTTCCGTATTGGCATTGGAAAGATTAGCTTTAGCATAGCTGTTTCTTAACGCTTCAATGTCCGTCTGGAAAAAGAAAATAAAAGCCGTTACAAGAGATAAGAGAAGTTTCATGATGTTATTTTTTATAGCTTACAGACATTTTTAATGCAATAGTCTCGCCAAAAGAAGTGATGTTTTTTACTTTAACATCTTCTTCATTTTCAGTAATATCCAGTTGGAGTTTCAGGTCCGGAGTCTCAAATGGATTGATGATCGCCATGAATTTTACATTTGATGCTGTTTTTAAAAATAATTTTGAACCCGTAAATTCTTCTGTCAGTTCTTTTACGATCTGCATCATACAAACCCCTGGTGTTACAGGATTTCCGGGAAAATGACCTTTAAAAATCGCATGGTCTTTATTCAGCTGAATATAAGCGGTATAATTTCCGGTTTCTGCTTTTTCGTATGATTCTAAAGTATAAAAGTCTGTAAGAATAGTCTGCATAAAATTATTTTTTCATGTTAAAGGTATAATAAACTCCCGTTTGAAATGTTACATTCGTATGGTCGCTATTAATGTGTACAAAGCCCTTTTTAATTCTGGCTTCTACTCCAAAATTTTTGGTAATATCATATCCTGCTCCAAATAATAACCCTAAATCAGCATCTGTTGGAGATTCAATATTTTTATGATCGGTAAGAAGTTCCAAAGTCGGACCAAAATGAATATTGAATTTATCGAAATAAAATTTATTCACTACCGCTCCTCCTATATAAGAAAGGCTCACCGTTTTAGAAGTTACCGCCGGGTTTTGACTTTCATATTTGGCTCCCTGACGGGTATAGTAAATTTCCGGTTGAAGAGCATAGAATTTAGCAAATCGGATATTCGCCTGAAAACCAATATAAAAATCAATTTTTGATTTGATATCATACGTATTGCTTCCGCTATGATAATAGTTTTGATTATCAATGTAATACCAATAGTCGTGAACAGGACCATCCGAAAAATGAGCAATATTGGCGCCCACTCGTATGCCGGGATTAAAAGTTACCTGGGCAAAAGAAAGGCTTGAAATTAAAGCAATTGCTAAAAATAGAAGTTTTTTCATGTTAATTCTGTTCGGTTTCGGTTATTTGAAATAGTTTTATATTGATCTTAAAATCCTTATGCCGGAGGTTTAAGCTGTCCGCGAAGATATGTTTTTTTGCCTCAAAACTGAAATCAATTTTTTCCTTAGTGTTTTTGGTGTAAATGATGTTCTTCAACAATCCGTTTTCTTTACTGAAGAACAGATAATAAGCCTTATTATCCGCTTTAGACAGATAGATTTTCGACTGATCATTTTCAAAAGATTCACTCACAGGATATGATCTTTTCAACAATTCACGAAAGTCATTTCTTAGAAAATTAATAACGATTTTTTTGTCCAGATCCGGAAGTACATAATTCAGTTTAAAATCATTTTCAGAAATCTCGAAATCAATCAATTTATTTCCAAAATCTGAAGTCATAGCCACACGGTGGGTTGTTTCATTCAGTTTTTTGATGATCAGAATACCACTTACATGATTTTTATAAATATCCATCTGACATTTATAGACATAATCTTCGCCTGATGAAAAATATAGATTTTCAACCGTCTTTTCTGTGCTTTGAACTGGTTTTGCATCTGTAAGCTGGTAACTTTTACAGGAAACAAACAGTAGAATAAACAGGCTACAAATTAAATTCTGAAGCTGCAATCGCTGCATTGATTTTGGTATTTTTGAAAACAATATTGGTCGTATCTCCTGAAGCTTCCGTCATATTCACCTGCGAAACCGTAGATTGGTTTTTAGGGAAATGTAACTCGATCTGTTTGATGTATTTCAGTAATTGAGCCGATTTCGGAATGAATTTGGCCACATTGAAGTTTCCGTTTTTAAAATAGGTAACGGTAAATTCCGGGTCACTGAACATTTTCCCGTTTGAACTTCCTACGATCAGCTTATTGATCTTCTCAAACGTTTTACTCTTCGCGTCTACAGAAGACTTTTTGCCCTGATCATTAATGAAAATTTTACTGTCTTTAAAAACAATGCTGTACTGGTAAGGTTTGGTGTACTTCCAGCTCAGCATATTGGGCGATTTTAGTGACATCTTACCGTACGTAACGATGTTCTTATCCAGAAAATCCATTTTTTTGGTCTGAGTAAAGTCGCTCTGAAGGGTTTTGATCTCCTGAGTTTCAGAAGATACTTTCGTCACAAATGCTTTAGCTTCTGCTCCGGACATGGCTGTCATCTGTGCAGAAATGAACCCGGAAATTAATAAAAATGCTCCGAAAGCAATATTTTTAATCATTTTTATTTGATTTTGTAATTGAATCGACGGTAAACGTCGAATATTTTTTGTCCTTCAAAAATAACAATAAATTGACCAAAACTTTATAAGTCTTTTCAGAGGTATCATGGAGAAGAATAATACTTCCTTTTTTAAGGTTACTGGTAACTCTTTTGTAAATTTTATTTTCATCTTCTGTCACCGTATCCAGTGAGCGGATATTCCAGCCGATGCTTGTTTTTTGGGTTCTTTTAATCGCTCTGGCGATGTTTGGATTGGTAACCCCAAAAGGAGGACGGTATAAATCTGTTTTAAGGTGCCCCACACGGAACATGATTTCATCACACTTCTCAATCTCGGAAATCATTTTGACAGCAGATAAAAATCCGGTATTGTTTGAATGTGAAAATGTGTGATTGCCAATGGTATGACCTTCAGCAATGATTCTTTGAAAGGTTTCAGGATATTGCTCAATCTGTTTCCCGATACAGAAAAAGGTAGCTTTGATCTGATGTTCTTTAAGTAAATCTAAAAATCG
This sequence comes from Chryseobacterium carnipullorum, assembly GCF_003815695.1. Classification (NCBI taxonomy): domain Bacteria; kingdom Pseudomonadati; phylum Bacteroidota; class Flavobacteriia; order Flavobacteriales; family Weeksellaceae; genus Chryseobacterium; species Chryseobacterium carnipullorum. The sequence continues at coordinate 1,779,528 of NZ_CP033920.1, forward strand.
GGGGGTAAACTCAGTGGGTCCATCATCAAAGGTTAGGGCAACTTCATTTATTTTCGTTCTTTTGTGAGTCATGCTATTCACAAAATACCCCAACGTAATATCAAATGAACCCCATACTACCAGAACAGAAAATGCAAAAAAACAGACCAGATACACCCAGAAAGATCCATGAAACGCATAAATGAATACGTTGCAGAAAAGATAAAATAGAATAAACGGGTAATGTTTCATCTTCTGTTATTTTAAATTGTCCTTATTTTTCTCCCTGTCTCAAAAAGATCTTTGCTTTTTACAAAGCCCGTTCCAACAATACCAGACTGTGATCGCTTCCAGCCAGATGATTGTAAAGAAGAATAGATCGTATCTCCTCTTTTTTCGTGGCATTGATCATCATGACGTCCGGAATCTGTTGTTCTTTTAAAATATGACAAGCCATAAAGGTTGAAAAACCACTCGCGGTATTAAACTCTCCACTCAGATGTTTGTAATAAAGCAATGCTGAATTTTGAAACAAATCCATTGCTTTTGTATAATACACATCAGATTTTGCATCGCCACTGAAACCTAAAATAACCGCATCAATATCTTCCTTCTTTACCTTATTTTTGGCTAAAAAGCTTTCAATACATGAGTTTATTTCTTCTGTATTCAATCGGTTAATGATTTGAATATCTTTAAGTTGAGCGTAAGAATTTTCAGTCTTGTCTTTTCCTAAAACAAAGAAGGCCGCACCTTCACCCCAGATCACCCCGTCCGTCTCCGAATGTAAATAATCAGCGGGAAGATCCTCTTCTTTTTTGATGGTATTGTTAAGACGGTATAATTCCATTGTTCTGTTAGTTTGCTCATCTGCAGCGCCTACAAGAACATTTTCAGCCTCTCCGTCGTTGATCTGAATTTGAGCATCCAGAAACGAAAATTCCAGAGATGAAGAGGTATTGACATACGTGAAATTGTACGCATGACATTGAAGTCCCAAAGCAATCTGTCCGGCAACCGTATTGTGAGTAGACTGGATAAAAAATGTTGGCGTCAGAAATTCTTCATTATTGTCGATGACATTTTTCAGAAACTTTTCAGAATCCTGTGAACATCCCATTCCGGTTCCTACAATAATGGCGTCCGGTTTTTCAATTCCAGCCTCTTTTAAAGCGTAATTTGAAGCTATTGAGCTCATTTTTACGGTTTTAGACATTCTCCTGATCATGGCAGGAGGAATAAATTCTTTATAGTTCGGATCTATAGCTTTTAAGACCTGAACCGATGGGTCTGCCTTAAGATCCTGAAAAAAATGATCTTTTAAAGTGTCCTGTACAGAGATGCAGGATGTACTGTTGATGTATACTGCACTCATGATTTTGAGAAAATTAAAGTAGAACAGTTCCCGCCGAATCCGAAGGAATTGGAAAGAACATGATTAATGTTTTTCTCTTTCAGCTCCGTCACCGGAGTTAAATCAAATTCTGCCATTTTCGTTTTAAAATTCAGATTAGGAAAAATAACATTATGCTGCATAGCCAAGATGGAAAAAACAGCTTCAATGCCCGCTGCCGCTGCCAGCGTATGTCCGGTAAAAGCCTTGGTGGAACTGAATTCAGGAACCTGTCCACCACCGAAGATTCTGATCATAGCAATCCCTTCTGAAAGATCATTATTGGGAGTAGCTGTTCCGTGAACGTTGATATAATCGATATCATCTTTTGATAATCCTGATATTTTCAATGCCTGCTGCATCGCTAAAAAGGCTCCCTGTCCATTGTCTGACGATGCAGTCTGATGGTGAGCATCATTCGCATTCCCGTAGCCGGAAAGATAAGCCAGGACTTTTTTGTTTTCTTTTTTTACCACCTCATCAGATTCAAGAACGATAAAGGCTGCTGCTTCTCCCAGATTCAGACCTTTTCTATCGTTATCAAATGGAGTATTATAAGAATCTGTAAGGATCATCAGCGTGTTGAATCCATTCAGTGTAAATTTTGAAAGGGAATCTGTACCGCCTACAATCACACGGTCTAAAATTCCGTTTTTGATCAGTTTAGCGCCCATCATGATGGCATTTGCTGCAGAAGAGCAGGCTGTACTGATGGTAGAAACGATACCTTTTAGTTCAAGATAGTCTGCGATGGCCAGTGAGGAATTTCCTGCGTCGTGGGCATCGATGTATTTTTGCTTTTCAGGAAAGTCTTCGTAAGTGTAGAAATACTTCTCAGTGATATCCATTCCGGCTACACTGGTAGAGGATATCAGTCCGGTTCTGTATTCATTGATGTCAGAAATTCCGGCTGATTCTACAGCTTCTTTAGCCGCTATCATGCCTAATAAAGAAGTTCTCGTTACATTATTATTTTCAGGCAGCTGAAGCTTCTGTACAAGATCTTCATTAGACGATTTTATTTCGCCGGTTTTGATCGTTCCGGCATGGCGGGTTTCAAACATTTCAATGTCCGAAATTCCATGTTTTCCGGTCTGTAAAGAAATAAAATTTTCCTCCACGTTATTTCCGATGGAAGAAATGATGCCCATTCCTGTTATGGCAATTTTCTTGTTCATTTATTATTTTAATATAACAGTGTAATAATGTACCAATGTATCAGTGTAACAATTTACCAATAATTGCTGGACTGTTAAACTGTTATATTGGTACATTTACTTATTTCGTTCTGTTGTCCTCAATGAACTGAGCCATTATTTCGATAGACTGGAAAATTTCCTTTCCTTTTTTAGGATCGGCTAATTTTATTCCATAATCTTTATCCAAAAGAACAATAAGCTCAAGAGCATCGATAGAATCAAGACCCAATCCGCCTCCGAATAAAGGATCGGTATCTTTGATCTCTTCTACAGAAACATCTTCCAGGTTAAGAACTTCAATAATTTTGTGCTTCAATTCTGTTTTTAAATTTTCCATAATTATTTAATTTACCAATGTATCAATGTACCAGTTTACCAATTTTAGGATTGTTACATTGCTACACTGTTATATTGTTACATTTTTACAGGGTTAGCAAATATACAAAAGCTTTATAATTTTCCTGATAAAGTTCTGTCCAGCCACAGAGAACTTTTTCTGCTTTCCCGGATATCAGGATCTGTTCTGCATAATCGTTTAAAAATTGTTCATCCAATTCATCCAGAACAAAAAAAGCATTTTCCGTTTGCATTTTATGTTTAATGCTGATCTCACCTACACAAATGTTAGGTAACGTGTAAACAAATACGGCAGGGCTCGGGAAGTAATTCTCCTCCGAGTTGATGCTTTCCTGGTATTTAAAATCTGTATCCAGACTTGATGATCTGTTGGCCAGAACCACTGCTGTTCTGCTGTGATCTTCCTCTTTTAAAATCATTTCTGCAGCGAGAAAAGCAAGCTTACTCAGATGATCCATCTTGTGAAATTTGGGATAATTGAGTTCTAAACTTTTATAAGCTTCTTTCGCAAAGTCATGAAATGTCTCTGTTGGGCTTTCAAAAACAGGATTTCCGTTAACGGTTATTTTTGAGTGTTCTATGGTGCAGGTGTCAGTTTTTTTCATCACTTTCATTTTAACATTTTTCCAAAACTATCGCTGCATTGCATCCTCCGAATCCTGAAGCTGTTTTTAAAATATATTGAACCGGTGCCGGCTGGTTCTCTTGAATAATATTTAAAGGCTGGGAAACTCCCATTTCTTTAAAATTTTTAGAGGGAATCAGCAGTCCGTGACGGGCACTTTCCATGGAAATAATGCTTTCCAGAAGTCCTGATGCTCCGAGACAGTGGCCGTAATATCCTTTCATACTGTTTAACGGAACATGTTGAAGTTCCATCCTGTTGAAAGCAATCGCTTCCATCTCGTCATTATACAGGGTCGCGGTTCCGTGGGCAGAAATAAAATCAACCTGCTTTGGGGTTACATGAGCTTCAGTCATTGCATTTCTGATGCTGGCATACAATCCGTCTCCTGTTCTGGATGGTCCGGAAATATGATTGGCATCATTAACGGCGGAGTCTCCCAATATTTTAAACCTAAACTTTTCGTTTTTATCCAACGCAGAAGTAATATACATTGCTGCTGCTGCTTCACCTATGTTGATTCCATTCCTGTTTTTGTCGTAAGGTTTACAGGGCTCTGTTCCAATGGCCTGGAAAGAATTGAATCCTGAGATAACAAACTCTGAAACCTCATCGCCGGCCATTACAAAAGCGTCTTTATATTTTCCGGTCTGGATCATATTTTTAGCAACCGCAATGGCCATTACACCTGAAACACAGGCATTGGAAACCACAATGGGTTTGGTTTTAAACCCAAAATGATCAGCAATCTTCTGTGCTAATTTTGACAGATAAACACCTTCAGGCAATTTGGTCTGGTTTTTTAACAAGCTGATGTTTCCTTTGGTGGTCGATAATATGAAAGCGGTTTCTTCCGAAATTTCATGCTTTTCTATAAGAGGTTTAAGACTGAGAAGAAACATTTTTTCCAATCTTGTAAAATCCTGGCTGTCAAAATTGTTTTTAAATTCTTTTTCCAGTTTGTCTGTATCAATGACAGAAGCATAAAAAGCCTCCTGATTTTCTATCACCTGATGCAGACCCACGCCTGATGTTCCTTCTACCAGATGATTCCAGTTAGAACTTACATCAAACCCTAAAGGAGTGACGCAGTGGTAGTCTGTAATATAAATTTCTTTCTTCATCACAATCCCATTTTATCTTTCCATGCCTGAAAAAAATCAGGATTATACAGGCACAAGCTTCCGCTACTGTCTAAGAAAACCTGGATGGTTTCACCACTGCATACAAGTTTATCCTCCTGATTGAACAGTTCGTAGGTATAGATGAGTTTTGCCGATACGGAATTCACAAAAGTCGTAACAATCCTGAACGTTTCTCCATATTTTAACGGAAGGAAATGTTCACAGGTGCTTTTCACAATAGGTGTCACATAGCCTTCTCTCTGAATATCAAGATAAGTAAGGCCGTGCTCTCTTCCGAAAGCTTCTCTTCCGTCTTCGAAATACACGATATAATGTCCGTGCCAGACGATACCCAGCGGATCTGTTTCATTGAACCTTACCCTTACTTCTTCCGTACAGGTTAATATGTTTTCTTTAGACTGCATTTTGTTTTTGTTCGTAAAAAATAGAAATAGATACCATGGCAATGTAGAATAAGAACAGGAATGCAAGTTCTTTCGCAATACCTCCAATACCACTGTTTCTTAAAATAATATCGTAGTAGGCGTTCAGTCCCCAGTTCATCGGGGAAAACTTGGCCACGGTCTGCATAAATTCCGGCATTAAAAATACAGGAACCCATATTCCTCCGATAGCGGCCAAAACCACGACTGAAGTAGCTCCAAAAGGGGCTGACTGTTCCTGAGTATCTGCAATAGTTCCCAGTAAAACACCAAATCCTATAGCTGCCAATCCGGAAAACAAAGTCACCACAATAAGCTGGAACATTTTTCCTGAAACATCGAAAGCAGGCAGATCCATATATGGGAAAAGATAGATTCCCACTGCCACCATGAGTAAAAACTGAATGATACAGATGATCAGATAAGTGAATGTCTTCCCTAATATATGGACAAAATAAGGAGTAGGACTGATCCTTGCTCTTACGCTGGTGCCCTGACTTTTTTCCTTAACCAGGTTGATTGATAAAGGAACTACAATAAAAAAGATCGCAAAAAGAGTCCATGCAGGAACGTTGTGCTGAACGGAATTCGGCATGACATCTATGATTCCTTTTTTAGGGGTGATCTCTTTGAAACTGATCAGGCTTTTATTTTCCTCCAGATTTTCTTCAGTTCCGAGCTGATCCTGAAATGCTTTATAGATCTTTTTGTTTTCGATCTCAAAAACCATTTTATTCACTGAATTCATGACTGAATTTTTGAATCCCGCATTAGTAGCAGGGTCAAAATACAGATGAATGTCTTTCGCCTTTGGTGCGGTTTTTTTTACCACGGCAGAATCACCTTCCAGGCCAAATGAACTTACGATCGTCTGAACTTTGGAATCAATATTTAAATTTAAATCTTTTGTTAAATTTTCTGGAATGACGATGGCCATCTGGTAATCTCCGGAAAATACGGCATTCTGCGCTGATTGTTCCGTGTAATTCGTTAGTAACTGGAATGTTTTGCTGGTTTCCAGTTCTTTTTTTATGTTTTTTGATACCTCAGACTTGTCATTATCAATAAAAATAATCGGGATTTTTGAACCTTCCAGATTTTTGAAGGTAGAATCCTGAATTAAGGTAATCGTTACAATAAGCAGCAACGGCATAACGAAAATAATGACTATTCCTCCAATATCTCTCTTCAGAAGAAGGATTTCCTTCACGAAGCTTCTCCAAAGTTTATACAACAACATCTCTTAATTCTTTTCCTGTTAATGAAATGAAAACGTCTTCCAGGTTTTCAGCGTGGGTAATCTGTGACACCAGTTCTTCAGGTGTTCCTACGGCATGAATTCTTCCTCTGTCGATAATAGCGATCTTGGTACAGAATTCTTCTGCCTCGGAAAGGTGATGGGAGGTGTAAATAATACACGTTCCGTTTTTATTCAGTTCCTGTAAGAAATCGATGATTACTTTTTTAGACTGAACATCAACACCTACAGTAGGTTCATCAAGAAATAATACTTTAGGAGTGTGAAGTGTTCCTGCGATAAGGTTGCAGCGGCGTTTCATTCCTCCGGAGAACTGTTCTACTTTTTTATCTGCAAATTTTGAAAGTCCCATGGTCTCTAAAGATTCATCGATGGTTCTTTTAAGATCCTTATGCTTTAAGCCGTACAGACTTCCATAAAACATCAGGTTTTCTTTGGCAGTAAGGGTAGGATAAAGCGCGTATTCCTGTGGAACGATTCCGATAATCTGTTTGATTTTAAAATTGTCCTTCTGGGGTGAGAATCCATTGATGGTAAATTGTCCGGAAGTAGGTTTTATCAATCCTGAAAGCATGGAAATCAAAGTGGTTTTTCCGGCGCCATTGGGCCCCAGAATTCCATAGATCTCATTTTTCTCAATATTCAGCGAGATGTCATTGACAGAAAACTCTTCGGAGTTTTTATATTTTTTATAAAGATTTTTAATCTCAATCATATTCTCTGCCATATCAGATCGCTTTTCTCAGTTTTTTATAGAAAGCTTCTTCCAGATCAGCAATGTGAAGCATAGATTTTGAAAGGTTGTTGTAGATATCACTTTTTGAATTCCTGTTTTTATAAACACGGGCAATATCTACGGCAAAATCTCTCCACAGATCACCAATGGCGGTGATTTCTTTGGATAATTCCTTTAATTCATCATTTTTGAGAATGACTGCTGCTTCCTGAAGAAATGCTCCATAAATAAATCTGAAACCACCTCCTCCCGTCCCAATCTCTTCCTGCATTCTGATCAATTGACCAAGATAGTGATTGGTGACTTTGGTGCCTTTCTTTGCAGCCCATTTCGGGATGCTTTTGGCGACCCATCTCATGGCTTTTACCCCAATAAGCGGAACGGGAGCCAGCATATTTTTACAGGTATCCTTGATTCCTTTTTTGATGGCTTCTTCAATGTTTACTTCTTCAGGGATGTAAGTAGGGTAGTACATATGTCCTTTTGGCGGAAGTGCACCTTTAGCATATCTTACTTTTTCCAGCTCGGCCTCGGATAGTGACGTTGTATAATCCATTACCGGGTCGCTGATCAGGAATTTTCCGTCTTCCTTTCCATATACCACAAGGTTGTGGGCATTGAAGTGGAATTTATATTCTTCAGGAAAATAGGTAAGGTTGAAAACGCCCACCTGAAGTCCTGTCGGGATATTCTGATTTAAGTTCCGCTCTAAAGCGGACTGTGCCTCTTTAGGGTTGGAAAATTTTTCTCTTTTGATTTTAATGCCCAATCTTTTCGCTGCTTTACTGAAGATAGCACCGGGCATCGGACGATAGCTGAAGCCTGGAGCAAAATTAACTTTCAAAAATGGCAGGTAGACAAAAAACAATCCGGAGCCGATCCCGAAGATCATGGGTTCACTGAGTTTTAAGCCTTTATTGAGTAACAGATTGGAGGCGACACCGTTTTCGCAATGCGCGGTCTGATGGTGTTCAAAGTTAATTTTCATTTGCTGCTTTTATCTTTTTCATTGGCGAAATGAAATTGTGCATAAAGTGTATGCTTCATTTTCCGTGTTATTTTCCGTCAAAGTTCTTTAGTTCATCCACTGAAATTCCGAATGCATCGGCATATTTTTTCAGTACGGTTTCGCTTAGTGTTTTGAATACTTTGGGTTTGGTATGTCTTTTCACTCTCCACTGCCACATTCCGACATAAGAAGAAAGAACCCCCAAATCCATTTTATTAAGTTCCATGAAATAAATAATGGGACTTACCGTGTTATTGGCAACCTCCTTTCTTGCCTCTTCAATTCTTTCATGAATAAGCTCCAGAGATTCTTCCAATGCTGCTTTTTTAGCTTCCCAGCCTATGCTGTTGGCTGTCGTGTAATTGTCGTTTTCGTCCGTCACATACAAGACTTCGGTCATGTTTGCTGACTTCAGATTGCTTTCATCCTGAGGCAGGTCTTGTTTTTTCATGTAAACCGTATTATTCTTTTACTTTAAGATGAAAAATGCATCACCTTTTTAATGAGTTGGCTAAAATAGTGAAAATACATTATATGTAAATCATATTAAATCCCAATGACCCGGATCGGTATTGTCAGAGTGTAAATTCAATTTTTAAGCCGAAAATCTTAATCTCAGATTTGTAATGAATTTGCTGTAACAAGTGTGCTGTAAATGGAGACTAATAGAACTCTTAGAAATTTGGATTAAATAAATAAGACTTATGAAGAAATTTTTTATTTCTGTATCGCTTTTCTGCATGTTGCACGCAATGGCACAGAAGTTTGATACTCAGAAGGTGACGGACAGCCAGGGGTATACCTATGAAACCGTGAAAAATGATCAAACCGGGGTGAGGGTTTATACCCTGAAAAACGGATTGAAAGTGTATCTGGCTAAAAATGATGATGCGCCAAGAATTCAGACCTATATTCCGGTAAGAACGGGATCGAATAATGATCCGGGTGATAATACCGGTTTGGCTCACTACCTGGAACATATGGTTTTCAAGGGAACTTCTCATTTGGGAACTCAGGACTGGGCAAAGGAAAAAGTACTTTTGCAGCAGATCTCTGACCTTTATGAGCAGCACAAAGCTGAAAAGGATCCTGAAAAGAAAAAATTACTCTATAAAAAAATAGATGAGGTTTCTCAGGAAGCATCCAAATATGCCATTGCCAATGAATATGACAAAGCGATCTCTTCATTAGGAGCAACAGGAACAAATGCCCACACATGGTTAGATGAAACGGTTTATAAAAACAACATTCCTTCCAATGAGCTTGAAAAATGGCTTAAAGTAGAAAAAGAACGTTTTTCAGAATTGGTATTACGTCTTTTCCACACAGAATTGGAGGCGGTATATGAAGAATACAACAGAGCTCAGGATAATGACGGACGTCTTGTCAACTATGCGATGATGGAGGCCCTTTTCCCAAAACATCCGAACGGACAGCAGACAACAATAGGAACTTCAGAACACCTGAAGAGTCCATCAATGGTTGCTATTCATAAATATTTTGATACGTACTATGTGCCTAATAATATGGCTGTTGTTTTGGTAGGAGATCTGGATTTTGATAAGACCATTAAAATGGTAGATCAGTATTTTGGAACTTTCAAATACAAAGAGCTGCCGATGAAAAAGATGGTATCTGAGCAGCCGATGGAAAGCATTGTGACAAGAACGGTAAAAAGTCCAAGTACACCGAGAATGACGATGGCCTGGAGATCGGACTCTAATGGAACTCAGAACGCGAGGTTGGCTGATGTGGTGGCAGAAGTTTTAAGCAACAGAGGTGATGCCGGTCTTATTGATCTTAATATTAATCAGAAGCAGAAAGTACAAAGTGCAGGAGCTTATGAATCCCCTTTCAAAACATATGGTGCTTTTGCAATGTCTGTAACTCCGAAAGACGGGCAGAGTTTTGATGATGCTAAAAAGCTGTTATTAGATCAGCTGGATTTAGTGAAAAAAGGTCAGTTCCCGGATTGGATGCTGAAAGCAATCGTTAATGATAAGAAGGTGCAGCGTATGAAGACCTGGGAGACTGCAGATGGGCTGGCTACTAATCTTTACAGCACCTACATCAACGGAATAAGCTGGGAGCAGGAGCTTGATGATATTAACCAATATGAAAAAATAACGAAGGCAGATGTTGTAAAATTTGCAAATGAATTTTTCAAAGATAATTATGTGGTCGTTTACAAGGAAAAAGGAGTGAATGATAAACTGGTTCGTGTACAGAATCCCGGAATTACTCCGATCAAGCTGAACAGAGATGCTCAATCCCCATTCCTTAAAGATATTTTAGCTTCCAAAGTATCTGAAAGCAAGCCGGAATTTATCGATTATAAGACTGCAATCCAGACTTCCCAAATCAAAGATAAAAAAATAAGCTTTGTAAAGAACAAGTATAACGATGTGGCCCAGATCAGTTATATTTTCCCTTTCGGAACAGATAATGATAAAGAACTTTCAATAGCAGTAACCCTTTTCGAATATCTTGGGACCGATAAATATACTCCTGAGCAGCTGAAAGGGGAGTTCTATAAATTAGGAATCACTTACAGTTTCAGGACGTCCAATGACCAGATCTTTATTACATTAAGCGGATTGGAAAGTAATATGAAGAAAGGCGTAGAGCTGATGAATCATTGGCTGACCAATGTAAAAGCGGATAAAGACATTTATAGCAAGACAGTGAAGACGATTCTGGAATCCAGAGATGCTGCTAAAAAAGATAAGACAAGAATCATGAATGCTTTGACGAACTATGCTAAATATGGAAAAAATTCCAGAATGGCAGATGTTGTTTCTAAAGAGCGTCTTGAAAGCATCGATGTGGCAGAATTGACCAAAAAGATCAAAGCGTTGAACCAATCACCTTATGAAGTTTTGCTTTACGGACAGGATCAGTCAGGTCTGGAGAAAGCGGTGAAACCTTATATTGCAACAGCGAGCCTTCAGCCTGCAAAAGCTAAAGAATATCAGGAGCCTGCAGCAGAAGGAAAAGTATACTTTACAAACTACGACATGGTTCAGATGGAAATGTCTAAAGTAGCGAAAGGAAATGAAGTGAATGTAAGCAACTTCGGAAAAGCGAATGTTTTCAATGAGTATTTCGGAAGAGGTTTGTCTTCTATCGTATTCCAGGAGATCAGAGAAAGTAAGTCACTGGCTTATTCTGCTTATGTTTCTTACGCGAATGCTACAGAAAAAGGGCATGCCAATTATATCACGAACTATATCGGAACTCAGGCTAATAAGCTTCCTTTGGCAGTTAATGCGATGAGTGACCTTATGGCATCTCTTCCGCAGATTCCGGCACAGTTTGAGAACTCAAGAGGTTCTGCGCTGAAGCAGATTGCTTCAAACAGAATTAACAGAACGAATATTTTCTTTAGCCAAATGGCGCTTAAAAAACTTGGGGTTGACTATGATATCAGAAAAGATGTTTATTCTGAAATTCAGGGATTAACTTTGCCTCAACTTACCAGTTTCTATGATACTGAGGTAAAACCGGTAAAATACAACACGGCGATCATCGGTAAAAAAGAAAACCTGAATATGGAATCTATCAATAAAATGGGAACATTCCAGGAGGTATCTCTTGAAGAGATCTTCGGGTACTAAACTTTGATAACACCAATTTTGTAAGCGGAGCAGCAATGCTCCGCTTTTTGTTTTCTGGATTTAATATTAAAAAGGTTTTTACTTCCTTTGTCTGTAATTCAGCTTGACCAGCAAATAGACTTCTTGCTTTTCAAGATCATTGCACCAGGTACGTTGTGAAACCACTGCGTCATTATACAGATAAAGGTCTTCCATATTATTGTAGTATTCTATCCTCTCGGAAGTCTGGTATTTGAAAAATGAAAGAAGATTCACTTCGTCACCTATTACCGGTGCTACCGGAAACTCCACAGAATTTTCAAACTCAAATTCAACCTGATCTGAATAGAATCTTACTTTTACACTCATGACTTTATTTTCATCAAATATATCGAAAAATAAGGGTTATTAAATATTGGGGAGAAAAGCTGGAGATTACTGGTGGTATTTCAATGTCTTATGAGGTTGGGTAAAAGAACAGTAAAAGTGGCTTTGAGAAATTCTGCTAATTCAGTATCTTCTCATTATACAGTTTCTCTCTTTACTACCTCTCAAAGAAAAAACCAACCTTTTCGGGTTGGCTTAAATATTTTAAATCAATTGATTCTTAAGATTTCACTTCCTGAATAAACAGATTGATTTCCGCTCTGATCAGCAATTCACCTTGATTAAAGGTTTCGCAAAAGATCGTACAGATATTTTCGTACTGAGAGATCAGCGAGGCTTTTGAAATGATCTTATCGCCTGTTTTTGGAAGGGCAAACAATTCAATTTTTTTGATGTTGGTAATAAAACCAATCACTTTGGTATCTGCTTCAGGATTTTCGAAAAAACTCTGTCCGAGAATTGAAGAACAGGTCTGAGCCAGATTTTCAATAAGTCCGGCTTCTACAAATTCATCGTTGTGGACAAAGATATTATCTTCTTTTATTTCAAAGGAAGTCACAACTTTTTCTTTGGTCAGTTCCAGAATATAATCTGCCATCAGCATGGGCTCACGGTGCGGCAGAAAGTGATGTATATTGATGAGGTCTTCCTTGATTTCCATTACAGTTATTTTACAGCAGTTTTCATTTGGGATTTTGCAATGATGGTGCCATTCAGTTTGGTTACCACGTCTACCAGCGTTACTCCCATTACTTCATTCAGGATTGTCACTTCCGATGTCAGGCGGTCTCCTGTTTCCGGAAGAGTTTCTGCTTCAAAGGACTTGATAGCACCAATATATCCGGTAGGAGCATCTTTTCCTAAAAGATAGTACTTGTAGCCGGTATGTAAAGCAACACTCTGCGCCTGATGCTCGATAAGCCCTGAAGCCTGGAAAATAGCCTCCTGCACAAAGATGTTGTCTTCTTTGATTTCAAATCCGGATATGAGGTTTTCTTCATTATATTCCATGATCTCATGGACCATGACAAATGGGAAGCGCTGCGGAATAAGACTTTCTACAAAGTTTTGGTCGGATGTGGGTAGTTGATGCTCCATTAGCAAACCGTTAATAGGGCACAAGAATAAGCAAATCTTCCACTTTCAGGAACACACAATAATACTTGCTCTCCTTTTTTCAGCTTTCCTGAATTCATCAGTTCTTCCAATGCGATAAAAATAGAGCCGGCACCAATGTTTCCTACTTCAGAAAGATTATAGAACCACTTTTCTGCAGGGAAATCCATTCCTTTCTTAGCAAATTCTTCTTTAAGACCATCTTTAAAATAGCCTGAAGAAATGTGGGCCAGAACATGGTCAATCTTTTCCGGATCTAGATTATGCTTGTCAAAAGAAGATCTTAAGCTTTCGGCTCCTTTTACCAGGATGTATTTGTCCAGGATTTTGGTGTCCTGTTTGATGGCAAAGATGGATTGTTTCAGCCATTCATCAGAAGGATAATCTGCCCATGATTTCAGGCTTCCGTCTTCCTGTTTGTCACATCCGGCATACATACATGCTTCAATCTCGTGAGCGTAAGAATAAAAATCGATGAAATCTATTCTTAAAGAGATCCCATTTTCTCTTGGCTTATTTTGAAGAAGGAAAGAACCTGCACCATCAGAAAGCATCCATCTCAGGAATTCTCTTTTAAAGGCAACAATAGGTCTTTCTTCCAATGCTTTTAAATTTTCAGCTTCATGGTTGAATTTATCTGCTGTCATCCATGCAGACATTCTTTCTGATCCTGCACATACCGCATTTTCATTCACCCCGGCTTTTACAGAAAGAAATCCGTAGTTCAGGGCATTCATTCCGGAGTTGCAGAGACCTGTAGCAGTATTGATTTCAATAGATTTGCCGATATTCAGCTCACCATGAACCATGGAAGCATGTGAAGGCTGCATCTGATCCGGAGAAGTGGTTCCTACAGATAACAGTTTCATATCTTCTTTTTTGAAATTTTCATCGAATAGTCCTTCTACAGCTTTGGCAGTCAGCTGTGCATTGGTATGAGTAGGATTTCCTTCTTTATCCAAAGCATAGTATCTTGTTGTGATCTTGTTGTTTCTTAAAATCAATGATTTTGCTTTAGAAGGAGCGTCATTTATCAGACCAAGATAAGTCTCCATTTCATCATTTGATACCGGGTTATTAGGTAAATATGTTGATGCTTTTGTTATAAATACGTCGTACATTCTATTTTAAATTAATTCCTTGTAAATATGTTTTCTGTTTTTGTCTTTTAAACCAAAATATGGGGGTTGTCAGTAAGTGTAAAACTAAGACGATAGGTGAGATAATCCATATCGCGGCCATCAAATATACCTTAAAGAATTTTATCAGCAATGGGCGCTTCTCTTTTTTCTTGATAATCAGATTAGACCATACAGTGAAGATCTTGTTTCCTACTTTTTCTACTCTTACCAGAAAAGGACGGATCTCTACAGCTCCGTTTTGTACCAGATCAGGCTGAAGGCCAGACAGGTTTCCGCTGCTGAGATGTTTCTCTATAATAGTGCCATACTTTGAAGATCCTGAAATTTCTTCATCTGAGATCCCGGCAGCAGGAAGCATTCCTGATTTTTCTTTCTTTCCTGTCGTCAGCCAGCGCAAGATGGTGAGTACACTTGTATAGTTGTCGTGCCTGTCTACTAAAGCAATATTTCCTACCAGTTTTGCTCCCAGATCTCTTAAATGTACTTTCAGTTTCTCCTGAGAAAGCATCCACATATTTCTGGTTCCCGAAATCGTAACCACATCTGTGCCTTTCATTATTTTTTCCGCAAAACCACTCTTTAAAAATGAAATGATAGGGATGGATGGGGTAAGATACCATACCTGATATCCGAATAAGATGAGGTCATACTTTTTACCCAGAATTTCTTCAGAAGGGGGAAAGATCTCTTTCGGGATCTGAAGGTAGGATTCAGGGAATGTATTGAAGAAAACATCACCCGGCCATGGGAAAGGAAAATCTTCCTTTAGCTGGATATTGTAGTAGGTAACGTTATATTCCTCCTTTTTAGATTCAAAAGGTTGGGCCATATTTTTTACAATATCTTCCAGCTGTCCGGTCTGAGAATAGTAGATTACGAGTATATTCTTTTTCATTAATATTCTTTAGCGTTTACAAAAATATGCTTTTCATATTTATTTAGTGTTTTTTGAATATTTTTATTGTATTTGAATTAAATTCTAGGGAATAATCTGAATGAGTCATCTCTGTACCGGCGGTATTCAGGAAGATGATGGTACCCGGAAGTTTCTCTAGTGTATTGAGGTCAAAGCTATGATCTGAAACCAAAAGGATATCGATACTCTTATGGATATCAGAAATAGTATTGATGTAATGCAGTTTTCTTCTTTTTACAAGATACGTTTGCATAGCGGTTTGCCTTCTTTCTTCATTCCTGATGAATGAAAAAATTCTTCTTTCTGCCTGGTAAAGAGTCAGCAATATATCTTTTTGTCCGAAATCATCGGCCATATGCAGAATAGTGGCATCTTTAGGAATATGTTTGTTTAATTCGAAATAAACAGATTTGTTGGCATTAAAATCATCCCTGACTTCCTTTACTACTTCATGATCCTTAAATAAATAGCTAAAGAACAATTTTTTCTTAAAGTAATTTTCATCTTCCAGTTCACTTCTCAGCCCTGCAAATTTCTGTCTGAAATAAGCATTGATTTTTTTCGTTCTTTCGGAATAGTTTTGTCCAAAACTTAAATCCTCTTTGCGAATTCTTTCTCCTACTTTCACCGTGATGCTTCCGTCGTAAATAATAAAATCCCCTTTTGGCAGTACTTCAGAATTTCCGTGAATATATAGTGGTAGAATATCCAATCCAAATTGTTCAGCCAAATAAAATGCTCCTTTGTGGAATCTTTTTACATCATTCGTATAAGAACGTTCGGCTTCCGGGAAAACAACCAGAGAATATCCCTGATCAATTTTTTCTTTCAGCTTTTCCATACCATTCTCTATTCCCTGCGACACAGGATAAAAGCCCAAAGCCCTTACCAGTTTTCCAAAAACAGGAGACTCATACACCCAGTCATTGACCAAATATATAATCTTATGGGTAGCCATAGAGATTGCCAGGGTATCCAGAAATGAAGTGTGATTGGCAATAATCACGGCAGGTTTACTAAAATCTTCTGACGGATTTCTTATTACTCTTTTTCGTACAAAAGGAGTAGTATAAAGTACTGATGTTAAAAATTTAGCTAAAATTAATTTAATGATATCTAAAGTTCTCCCTTTCGATCTTTTGACAAAGAGGCTTCCGATCAGCGAAAAAATAAATCCACCCAGTCCATAATAAAAGAAGCAAATAACAGATCTAATGAATAGTCGGAAGGTAACAGGCGATAAACCTTTCTTTGCCCTGTTTGTGATCAGTAATCTAAACCAGAAAGGATATAGGGTAGAGGTAATGATAATGACAGAAAACATCCCGATCAGGGCAACCAATGCTAATGAATGTAAAGCAGGATGTTTGGCGAAAATCAAGGAACCGATAGACAATATCGTTGTGAAAACAGCCAGAATAATTGAGGTTCTGTACGTGGGAAGTTCATTTTTCCCGGTCGTATGTTCCTTTTGCATAGCTTTGGTAAGGAATATGCTGAAGTCATCTCCCACTCCGAAAACCAGGGTACAGACTACGGTACTGAAAATATTTAATTCCAGTCCGAGAAAATACAGGATTCCGGCCGTTACCACACCCGTGAGAACAATGGGAAACATGGTAAGAACGGTAAGTTCAAAATTCCTGAAAAAAACAATAATGGTCAATACGATAGCCAAAAGGGAATAATTAATCAAGGTACTGAAATCTCTCTTCAGAAGCCCCAAAAAGTTTTCATTCATCTGTTGGCGGTCGATGGCCAGTGCATCATGATTCTTTTCAACATCCCTTATGAAAGCATCTCTTTTCTTTTCATCTACTTTTACCACATTGGAGACTGTATAAAATCCCTTTTCATGGCTCAGAAACTCGGAGATCTGTAATGCTTTTACTTTCTCATAGTCCTTAAGACTTAAGGCTGTATAATTTTTATTTAAAACTTCATTGAAATTGTCAAAAGCACTGCTGTTGAACCCAAATTGAGTACCGCTGTTCACCAGTTCTGAAACAGTTCTGCTTTTTTTACCGGCATCCCAGAATTGATTCCATACCTCAATTCTTTGTTTCTGAT
Organism: Chryseobacterium carnipullorum; assembly: GCF_003815695.1. Classification (NCBI taxonomy): domain Bacteria; kingdom Pseudomonadati; phylum Bacteroidota; class Flavobacteriia; order Flavobacteriales; family Weeksellaceae; genus Chryseobacterium; species Chryseobacterium carnipullorum. The sequence continues at coordinate 1,796,878 of NZ_CP033920.1, forward strand.
CTTTTTCAGACAGGACAACGTTTCCGAGTGAACTGTAGCTAAGGATCTTTCCTTCTTCCTTCTCTTTCTCCAGGAAATTACTCAGACGGGAATTTCTTGTCAGTGCCTCTTCTTCCGAATTTCCGTAAGAAATGGTATAAATAGATTTTGAAGTGATGTCAGAAAGCTTCTGCAGTTTTGCTTCACTTATTTTTAATTCTTTCGGAATAAAATTAAGAGCACCTATATCTTCATTGAATCCCACGTGCCTGAAACCAAAAATACAGGCAATGATAATGACCGAACAGCCAATAATCAGAGGTTTGTTTTTTTCATACGGGTAAGATCCTATCCTGTCAATAAAATTGGTGTTGTGATGCTCTTCCTTCTGCTTTGGCTTGTAAAGTTGAGGCACAATGATTAATGCGGTAACGGACGATAAAATAACAGTAATAGCAGCGAAAAGACCAAGATCCTTCAAAGCTTCAGAGCGGACAAATACCAGACACAGAAAAGATACGGCAGTCGTGGCGCTGCTCAGCACGATGGGTTGTGTAATTTCTTTATAAAGCTCTTCTATATTATTGTTATGCTTATAATGCGTAAGAATATGCAAAGCATAATCAATCGTAATTCCGATAAGGATAGCTCCCACGCTTAGAGAAATAGCAGAGATTTTATCTTTGATAAAATAAAGGATCAGGAGAGCCAGTAAAACTGAAAATACAGTCGGGAGGAATACAATAATAGGGGTGAAAAAGTTTCTGAAATAATAAATCAGCAGGACTAGGAGAACGGTCATGGAGATCATAACTGTGTTTTGGATGTCCTTTTTGATCTGCTGTGCATTGGCTACTGCAATAACGGGTGAACCGAAATAACTGAGTTCCGTTTTTCCTTTGAACTGTGTATTGATATGGTCTTTGATCTCATTGAGCTGGTTAATAAAGGCTTCATTACCTTTAGTGTCATTACTCTTCTTTTCAGGATCAATAAAAAGGAGAAGATTTTTGCCGTCCTTTGTGACAATATAACTGTCTTCAAGCTTAAAGTCTTTGCTGATATTTAAAGCATTTAATTTTTTGATTCCTAAGTAGGTAATTCCAAGCGGATCTTTTTTGATGAAATCTTTCATCACAAGGCTCGTTGGTGAAACCAGTGAAACATAATTATTCTCTACCTGTTTTGAAATGCTGTCTTTTTGAAGTTTATGTTCAATTTCCTTATAATCGTTTTCATCAAGAAAAAGAGGGAGATTCTGGTTGACAAAATCAAACGTTTCTGAAATCTCACTATCGTTTACTTTTCCCTGTACGGAACCAATGTGTTTTTTAAGAGGCTCTATCTTTTGCAAAAAAGTATCGGCTGTTTCAGAAAGAAGAAAGCTCTCTTCATCGGATTTATTTTCAATAATCACAATGATCTTATCAGAAAAATTGAGTTGTTGAAGAACTTTGGCTGTAAGATCTGATTTTTCATTCTTAGGGATGATCTGGTTGATATCCTCTTCAAAATTAATTTTTGAAGCAAAAAATCCGCATAATAAGGCTATTCCTAAAGCAATAATTGCAGAAATAATCCTGTTTTTAGAGATCAGATAATATAAAAATATAAAAAAACGATGCATTATATTGTGAAATCAAGTCTGCAAATTTAATTTTTTCGGTAGTAGTTCAAAACATTTATCTTATAAGTTTTGTCTGAAAATCAACAAAATATTCTAGGCAGAATAAAAAAATAATCTACTTTTGCAAAAGTTCCCTCTCAAAAATATATTTTAAATCAATATTATTATTAAAGAAATAAGAATCTGTTTTAGATATGTTGAAAAAAAATGATGAAAAAATAAACGGATTTCTATGGACCATAGTATTCCCTTTTCCACTGTATGCGATACCTTATTACAGGTCTGGATCTTCTCTGTGCAGATTGCAACAGTTTAAAAAAATAGTAGACTAGCATGAGTATATTACACCCCTATTTTATAGTTGCGATCGCCTACATGTTTTTTTTCAGTGTACAGGAAGTTTTTGGAAAAAAAGTAGATAAAAAATGGTTTTGGTTTTTAGGAATCTACCTTATTCTATTGGTTGGTTTCAGAGATAATGTAGGGCCTGATTACGGAAGTTATCGTGGATTGTACATTTATTCTGATACGAAAAGTTACACCAGTATATTTATGAAGATGCTTCATATGGAAGGCCCGGAGCAGCTCGATGTAGAATGGCTGTACACCTTGATTAATAAAATATTGTTAGGAGTTTTCAATGCTCCTTTTTATGTCCTTACTTTGGTGATGGCTATCTGTGCTATCTTTTTTAAGATAGAGTATACTGAAGACAATACTTTTTATCCTTTTACTTTCACTTTGTTCATGTTTGTTCCCTATTTTTTTGTAGGAGAAAGTGGGCAGATCAGACAGAATCTGGGAACATTTATTGTTTACTTTGCGATACGGTATATCAAACAGCGGAAACTTTGGCACTATCTCTTCTTTATATTCATCGCATCCGGGATCCATACCGTGAGTTATTTGTTTCTTCCTATGTATTGGCTGGCCCGTATTCCTTTAAGCAAAGCAGCAATGCTGATTCTGATCATCATCTCGATATTTCTTTCGCCCTTTGAGGTATACAGGGTTTTCGGAGATTTTTTAAATGGCATGGCCTCGGATAATGTTTTGGTGGCAGGTTTGAATGGCTACATGGAAGAGTCTGTTGAAAGACTGAATGGTGGCTTCGGAATTCCTGAGGCGATGATGATGATCCTTACCTTCTTCCTTTTTGTTTTCGATAACAAAATGAAAGAGTTATACCCCTATTATGAATATCACAGATGCTACGCCGTTATCGGGATATGCTTTTATTTTATATTCAGAAACAATCCGGTTTTCTCCTCCAGACTTGTTGGTGCATTTATTGGGTTTTCGTACGTGCTGATTCCTAATACAATGTACGTAGTATCAAGTGGCGTCAAAAAAATGATTTACGCGTTTATCATTGCACTTGTTATTTTTAATTTTGTCGTTTTCTCTTCTTTTAATAATATAAAAATTGGAAGATTTACCATTGAACTTTATAGAAATCATATTCTTCCTTAAGAAACTATTTATTCTTTATATAATTTAAAAGACAGCTTTTTGGCTGTCTTTTTTTTGTTTTGGAAATTCTTTGTTTAAAGATTATTTGAAAAAAGCCATCCGCTTATTAGTGTTTAGTTAGAGATTTATTTATATGTATATAATGATTTATTAATGATTTATTCATGATATAATTAATATCTTTGTAAAATAAAATCAATGATATTTATATTATCAATTTTTTATTGACAATAAGGGTTTGAAAATTGTATTTCTAAGTAATTGCACACAAGTTCAAGAATATGAAAAATTTAGTTAAAAATTTTGCGGCAATTTTTTGCTTAGTGTCGATGGGTACCTATTCGATGAATAGTAGGGAATTAAATGAAATTCCGACTTCATCCAGATTTGCAGAGAGAGCAATGTTGAGGAGTGATACTTTAGTTAGTCCAAATAGCAGAGTAGAGGTAGTCCCGGATTGGACCAAAGCTCCTAATAGTTATGTTTTTGACCCCATCCAAAGCGGTGAAGGTCTTCTGGTCCCGGTAAGAAAAGCTTACGCTATGTGGAAGGAAGATAAATACATCAAGGACGGCGGAATTCCAGCCGGCCCGGTAACAGCAGATGTGTTGTGGGAAGATACCCATGGATTGATTAAATCAGGGCCCGGCTACTCGCTGGAGATTATGGATTCTGATCAGAATGCCAAAATAAAAGTTCCAATCAATAAAACCAAAAAGGGAAATGCTGTTATTGTTATGAGAGTCAATAACGAGATCTATTGGAGCTGGCATATCTGGGTGACGGATGATCCTACTAAAGGATCTGTTTATAAAAGTTTTGACAGTATCACAAGAATGAAAACAGATGGGACGGTTGAGCCAATTCCTGATTCCGATTGGCAGTGGATGGACCGTAATCTGGGAGCTTTAAGCAGTTCCATTACTTCTTCGGACTGGAACAGAAGCATTGGACTTCTTTATCAGTGGGGTAGAAAAGATCCTATTCCACCTTTGGTAACAAGAGGAAATGACTTTTATGAGGTGTCCGGATCGGTAGGGAGAGTAAGGCATAGGGGAGCGAAAAATTTTAACGGCGCCATAAGTATTGATAATCTGACGAGACTTGTTTCCCTTGCAAACGCCGAGATAGGTAATAATATGAGGATTTCAGTAAAGAATCCCCTGAGCCTAATCTATGTGAATAAAGATGACAACAGTGGACAGGCATATTACAACAACAACCTGAATCTTCCTGTCAACTGGTTTGGCCGTTCAGCTAATCTTCCGGATAACAGGCTGTCAGAACTTAATCTTTGGTCCGACAATTCTGTGGGGACCATCAGCACAGGGTACAATAATGATAGTCAGGCCCGGCCTTACAGAGACAAATCCCCTTACGATCCATGCCCAAACGGATGGAGAATACCATCCATGCTTGTGGCCAATTTAGGCTCACAGTCCTACATTGATGATATAAGGATCGATTTTTCTCCTTTCGGTGTCAGAACCAACATGGCTAAAAATGTTTTCGAAACAAATAAATACCATATTATAAAACCAAATGATACAGGAACTCCCGCATTCATGACGGGATTTCGTATCTATCCGAACCTGGGATTCGATCTTTCGAATGTAGGAGGAAATAATATGGGTATTTTTCCAGGAACAGGACAGTTGATCCGAAATGCCCATCTGGGACAGTACACCGATCAACACCATACTGCCTTATGGACCGCGACGATGGCCCGACACTTTGATGCTTCTCCGGCTGTAAGTGTCAGAGGGCTTTATATGATTCCGGACAAAGGGCAGCCCGATATTCCGGATCCTAATTATCCTGCTATCAAAGGTAGATATTTTTATATGCCGATGTCAGGAATGTATACATCCGAAGCCAATGGATGCCGGTGTATTAAAGATCCGCTTTATATTGTAGACCGCTATGATTTTCCTTCTGAATATCTTGCTCCTCCTATGGAATACAGAGAGGGAATGTACAATCCCAATACGTATCAGTCTATTAAAAATACACAGCCTTACACCATACAAATTCCTGTAAGTAAAGCGTTTTCGGTACAGAGTCAACTTTTAAATAATCAGGAAATACTTAATCCTTCAAGTTTTAATAATCTAAAAGCAAATGTACTATGGACCACCAATACAGCTTTAATAAACAGAATTTCAGTCGTTAATCCTTCTCCTTCATCACTCCAGGCTATTGGTGATACCAAAATTTCAGTTGAGATCACGCCGAACCAAAGTGGGAATGCTGTAGTAACACTCCATAATGGGAGTATTGCTTCCCCGGTATACTGGAGCTGGCATATCTGGATAACAGATTCTTCGATTGGATCCTTTACTTATACAACTGAAGCTCCGGTAGCGGATGCTGTAAATTATGTGAACTATGTAAGTAAAGCTGATGTTGTACTCCAGACAGAATTTATGGACAGGAACCTGGGAGCAGTAGAAACATTTCCTATGGTGGCCAATGCACTTACCCCTACAACTGCAGAACTGGCAAAAATAAGAGCTTCCACAGGACTCCACTACCAATGGGGAAGAAAAGATCCGATTCCTACATTTCAATATGCCGATAATAAGGCTTCTTTTAATGTGTTTTTAGGATCCGCAACAGACAGTGGAACGATTGCATACAGCACCCTTACGCCGGCTATCTACAATAATATGTCAGGGAGTTATATTGTTCCTTACAATGCCTATGCAGCTGCTTCGAATGTGCAGATTGCAGACAGACCGGCAGATAAAATTGCCAAAGTATTGTCCTATTCAGTAAAAAATCCTCTGGTATATATGATTCCCAGTTCTTTTGCTCCATATAACAGTACAATACCTAATTATACCAATGGAACGGACTGGCTGGCTGATGAGCCTAATCTTGCTCCTGACAGATGGGGGCGAGGAGGGAAAAAATCACCTTTTGATCCTTGTCCTGAAGGATGGAGAATTCCGGATATTACAACTGCAGCGTTAATATCTAATCAGGATTTTGGACAGTCGCCCTGGTATAAAAAAGATAAAAATGTAGCTACTTTTTATAGTGTGTCGGCAGACTACTCAGGGTTTAGGGTAAGAAATCCTTCAACGACTTCTACGATAGGTTATATGTTTGTAGGTCCGTCATATATCGTTGGGAATTTTCCGGACTCAGGATCTCGCGGGTTCAGAAGTGTTCTTGCCAATCAATCTCCACAGGGAACTTTTAATACGGTTAACTTTCAGTATCCGGGGGTGTGGACAGGAGCGTTGGCAGCGAACTATCTGGGAAGATCAATCAATGTCCTATTTGATGCAGCAGCTACAGCCAACCGTTTTATCGCTTTCAATGATAATAATGATCCGTATCTGGGAACAAGCTGCCGATGTGTGAGAGTGAAATATGATGCCGGAGGAAATGAAGCAGGCCCGATTCCGGAGTTGCAGGTTGCCGTATTGGCTTCAGGTAAACAGGCTGAGATCCTAAGCAGTGCGGAGGTAAAAGAAAAAGTAGTTCAAAATAGTATTTCTTTCTTTCCAAACCCTGTAAAAGATATTCTTCGTATCAATGCGCCGGAAGAAAATGGCTATTACTATCAGGTGTACAATATGTCAGGACAAATGGTGAGGAAAGGGAAGTTTGAAAACGGAAAAACAGATCTTTCCACTCTTACCTCAGGAATCTATTTAATAAGAATTAATGATTCTGAAAAGATGGTGAAAATAATCAAACAATAGAATTAAAAAATCAAAGCAGAGCAGAATAGGGTTTCCTATTCTGCTTTTTTATCGCTTCTATATGTTTTACATCTATAATAATTGATGAAAAATTCTATATGATCTATTTTATTGAGGCTGAATTTTACCCTAAACCGTACGCTCTAAAGGACTTGATATCCTTAAAAAGGCCCTTGGGAACGCATCTTAAACGCATCTAAATATCAAATTAAAACGTTTTAACAAAAAGTATATAATAAAAAAGCTTTACTTTTGCAAAAAATTTTTTTAGAATGTCGAAAAATTTAGTAATCGTAGAGTCCCCGGCAAAAGCAAAAACTATTCAGAAATATTTAGGGAAGGATTTCGAAGTAAAATCAAGTTTCGGACACATCCGTGATCTTCCAAAAAAAGGAATGGGAATAGACCTTGCCACATTCAGTCCTGATTACGAAGTTTCGGCTGATAAAAAGAAACTGGTAACAGAATTAAAGGCAGCGGTAAAGAAAGCCGAAATGGTATGGCTCGCTTCCGATGAGGACCGCGAAGGTGAAGCTATTGCATGGCACCTTGCCGATGAATTGAAATTAAAGCCTGAAAACAGAAAAAGAATTGTTTTCCACGAGATTACTAAAAATGCCATTCTAAAAGCTATTGAAAATCCCAGAGATATTGACCAAAATTTAGTGAATGCCCAACAGGCAAGAAGAGTTTTGGACAGGATTGTAGGTTTTGAAATGTCTCCGGTTCTTTGGAAAAAAGTAAAACCGGGCCTTTCTGCAGGAAGGGTACAGTCTGTAGCCGTAAGATTAATTGTAGAAAGAGAAAAGGAAATTCGCGAGTTTATCCCGAAAGCAAGTTTTAAGCTGGACGGAATCTTTTTAAACAAAACCGAGCAGGAAATTTCGGCTAAACTTAAAAAAGACTTCGAAAAAGAAGAAGAAGCAGAGAAATTCCTTGAAAAAGCAAAAACTACAGAATTTAAAGTTCTGAATGTTGAAACAAGACCGGGAACACGTTCAGCATCTGCACCATTCACCACATCCACACTACAGCAGGAAGCCTCTTCAAGATTAGGATATAATGTGACCAATACCATGCGTCTTGCACAAAGATTGTATGAAGAAGGATACATTACCTACATGAGAACAGACTCTGTGAACCTTTCGCAGGAAGCTATTGAAGGCGCTAAAAAACAGATCACTTCAGAATACGGAGCTGAATATTCTTCCCCAAGAAACTATACCACAAAATCTGCTTCTGCGCAGGAAGCTCACGAAGCGATTCGTCCCACTGATTTTGCCGTAAAAAGTGTAAGTGATGTACAATTAAACAGATTATACCAATTAATATATAAAAGAACACTGGCTTCACAGATGGCTAATGCTAAAATTGAGAAGACCGTGATTGAAATAGGAGATGCATCATTACCCCAGCATTTTGAAGCACAGGGTGAGGTAATCATTTTCGATGGTTTCTTGAAGGCTTATGGGATCGTAAAGACAGATGAAGAGGATGAAGAAAATAATGAAAAACTTTTACCTAAAGTAAGTGTAGGCGAAATTCTAAGCTATAAAAAGATCACAGCTTCAGAGAAATTTACAAGACCTAGCGCAAGATATACGGAAGCAGGATTGGTGAAGAAGCTGGAAGAATTAGGAATTGGACGACCGTCTACCTATGCGCCGACGATCCAGACCATTCAGAACAGAGAATATGTAGATAAAAGAGAGATTGATCCTCACACCCGTGAAGTCGTCAAAATGTCTCTGATAAAAGATAAGATCAAAAAAGAAGTTCTTGAAGAAAAATTCGGGGGCGATAAAAATAAATTTGTACCTACAGATATCGGTGAAGTCGTTAATGATTTCCTGACCGATAATTTCAAAGAAATTCTGGACTACGGATTTACAGCAAGAGTAGAAGAAAGTTTTGACGAAATTGCCAACGGAGATCAGAAGTGGAAAGAAATGATGACCAATTTCTATTCAAAATTCCATCCAAGAATTGAAGATGTAGAAGAAAATGCAGACAGAGCGAATGGGGACAGACTGCTTGGAGTAGATCCTAAAACGGGTAAAAATGTTCACGCAAGAATCGGAAGGTTCGGAGCGATGATTCAGATTGGTGAAACTGAAGATGAAGAAAAACCTATTTTTGCTTCATTGATGACCGGACAGAATATAGCGACCATCTCTTTAGCTGAAGCACTGGAGCTTTTCAAATTACCATTTGAACTTAATGAATTTGAAGGGCAGGGCGTTTCAGTAGGAGTAGGAAGATTTGGACCTTATGTCAAATGGGGCGAAACATTTATCAGCATTCCTAAAGGCGAAGATCCTCTTTCTGTAAGCCAGGCGAGGGCAGAAGAGATCATCAACGAAAAGAAGAGAGCAGATGCACCCATCGCTACTTATAAAGGAGATCCGGTAACTAAAGGAACAGGAAGATTCGGACCGTTCATCAAATATAAAGACCTCTTCATTAATGTTCCGAAGAAATATAATTTCGACAATCTTTCACAAAGCGATATCAATGAGCTGATTGATGCCAAGCTGGAAAAAGAAGCCAACCGATACATCCAGCAATGGGAAAAAGAGAAAATCTCTATTGAAAACGGAAGATGGGGTCCTTTTGTTAAATTTGGAAAAGCAATGTTCAAGATTCCGAAGAAAAAAGATGATACAAAGTACGAGGCTGAAGAGCTGAAGGAAGTATCCCTGGATGAGGTGAAAAAATGGATCACGGATCAGGATAAAAATGCCTTTGCAGAGAAAAAGAAGCCGGCCGCCAAGAAACCTGCTGCTAAAAAAACAACGGCTGCCAAAAAACCAGCTGCCAAAAAGAAGTAATATCAGAATCAATATACAAAGCCGTTAACAGGAGTGTTAACGGCTTTTTTATGCACAAAAAACGACAGGGTAGATGAACTTGCTCGGGTTTTTTTGTATGTTTGTTCGATAAAGCAATTAATACATTAACTTATTCTCAAGTTTTCAGATTAAAATATGGATTTTGAAGATTTTATCATTTCACCACGAAATTTCAAAGCAGAAAGCTGGCAGATAGGCAGCCGGATCACGAAGGATATCAAAGAAGACAGCATTGTTCTTCTCTTTGTTTCGGATTACAGAGGAGCGGGAGGCGATGCGGAAGTGCAGGATTTCACAGCCGTAAGAAAAGAATTTTATAAACTTTCACAATTGGATTTTGAAATTCCTGTAGTAGATCTCGGAGATCTGGTTTCCGGAAAATCTGTTCAGGACTCCCATTATATTCTTCAGGAGGTTTTGTCGGCTTGTCATTATAAAAGAGCCATTCCTGTTATTATCGGAGGATCCAATGATTTTGCTTTCTCCCTATTTTCAACATTGAATTTTCATAAGAAAAATATCAATTATACCCAGATCAGCAATATTATTTCCCTGCAGCAGGGGGAAGCTATCAATGAATATACTTTTTTAGGAAAGATATTGGGATCTAAAAATTTTTCCATTAAAAACTATCACCATTTAGGATATCAAAAACATTTGAATGAGGCGGATTCAATAAGGCTTATTAAAGAAGTTGAATTTGATATCATACGCCTTGCCGAAATGATGAATTCTACGGAAAAGACAGAACCTTTTTTCAGAAAAACAGATTTGGTAACACTAAATTGTGACGCTATTGAAAGTTTCAGCGAACCTTTCTCTATGAATCCTCAGGTCAATGGCCTGAACAGAAGAGAAATCTGTGCCTACATGAAAGAAATAGGATTGAGCGAAAATTTAAAGTCTGTAGGAATTTTTAATTATAATATTTATTCAGAAAATCAGCTGAATCATCAGTTAATGGCACAAATGATCTGGTATCTGATCGAAGGAATTAATATCCAGCGCTCACATCCCCGAGAAAGACATTATGAGCTGTTCTATGTCTTGATTGATGAAGATCAGTATGCTTTCAAGAGAGATACCTTCAGTAATTTATGGTATTTTGGAGATGACGATAATATAGAAAACTGTATTCCGTGTTCCAGAAAAGATTTTGAAGACGCAAAAAGAGGAACGCTTAATCCCAGGCTGACCTTTTAAGTATACACAAGATGAAAAAAAAAATAGTATTAAGTATTGTTCTGTTGAGCGGAGTGTTCTGTGTCATCTATTTCTGGAATAAATACTCCTATGCCCCGGAGGAAGAATATTTTCCTTCAGACACAAAACCGGAAACGGGTTTACAGATTGGTATTATTGGAGATAGCTGGGTTGTCCGGCAGAATCTTGATTCTCTTCTGGAAAAAAAGCTTCTGGATAAAGGAATTCAGACGGAGATTTATTCATCCGGGAATCCTGGCGCTAAAACCAAAAGGATCTATGAAAACCTTTTCAAGGAGAATGGAGAAGAATTCTCTTCCAGAAAGGTAATCGAAAAAAAACCGGATTACTGCATTGTGATTGCCGGTGTCAACGATGCTGCAACCCATGTCGGCCCCGATTTTTATGCCCATCACATGATGATGATCATTAAAACATTACTGCATTATAATATCAAACCGGTGGTGGTTTCTCTTCCTGAATTTGGAATTGAAGAAAACTTTAAGAATAAGAATATAATAAGCAGCCTTAGCAATAAAAGTGCGGAATTATTTTTAAATGGAGGTGCTGAATTTAAGATACAAGAGTATAGAAAGGCGCTACTTGAAAATGTAAAGCATAATGGACTGGATAAAAAAGTAGTCATCTTAAATTTCGATGAAGTGACCGTTAATTTTGATAAAGACCGGAATTTATACGCAGATCCGCTTCATTTAAATAAACAGGGATATCAAAAGTTCAGTGAATTTTTAGCCAAAGGGATTGTTAATTTAGCAGATAAGAGATGATGGTTTCAATTATAGTTCCCGTATATAATGTAGAGAATTATCTTGCTAAATGTCTGGATTCTCTGGTTAATCAAAGTCTTCAGACGATTGAAATTATCGTTGTAGATGATGGGAGTAAAGATGGCTCCGGATTGATTATAGAAGAATATGCCCGGAATTTTCCGGATAAAATAAAAGCTTTTAGCAAAGAAAATGGAGGTTTAAGCGATGCCCGGAATTTTGGGCTGGAAAAAGCATCAGGAAAGTACATCGGTTTTGTGGATAGTGACGATTATGTGACTGAAAAGATGTTTGCAGAAATGATGCAGCTGGCGGAAAAGCATGAAGCCAAAATGGTGATCTGTAATATTCAGAAAGTGGATCAAAATGGAAAAGTCACTCAAAAGCTGACCCAGATTCCCAACATGCCTGAAAGAATAGAGCTGGATAATCATTTTTCCGTTTTTTCAGATCTTAGCTATTTTGCATGCAATAAACTGTTTAATAGAGAGCTTTTTGCTCATAAAAGATTCAAAGCGGGAGTGCACTTTGAAGATATCCAGCTGATCCCACAACTTCTTTTGGAATGTAAAGTGTTGGCTCAGACGCAGAGTTTTCATTATCAGTATCTGGAACGGACAGATTCTATTACAAAAACACATACAGAAAAGGGGCTCGATATCCTGAAAGCTGTACAAGATGTAGAATCCGTGTTTGAAGGATCAGAATATTCCTATAAAAGGAAAGAATTGAAAAACTTTCAGATTTTTGAAGGCGTGTATTCTTTTCTGGCTTATGTAGCTTTTGTAAAGAATGAAGAAATTTTCAATAAAATGGTTCATGAGCTCACTATTTTCAGGAAGGAAAGAAAAATAAAAATTCAAGATATATTGAGCTATAGTCGTTTTGGTAAGAATTATCTTTTATCTTTGCCGTTGAAAAAAAAGATTTTTTATCTGTTATTTTTTGCAGGACAAAAAAAATTGATAAGAAGAATGTTATAACACAAATGATAAGTACAATTATTTCGGTCAATACTAAAACTTTGACGGAAAGCCTCTTGTAAGGCACTGAAATAAGTTTTATTGGAGGGGTGGATGATGTGCTTGAAAAAAAAAGAATGAAAAATTTTGAATTGTTCTTAAGCGAATCAGGGATTTCTATTTTTTACGTGAAAATAGGGTTGGGCTTTCTGTTTGCTTTTTTAATTACCTTTTTCTCTATTCCCACCATCATTAAAATATCCAGAAGAAAGAATCTTATGGATGAGCCGGGGATAAGAAGCTCTCACCTTAGGAAAATCCCCAATCTTGGCGGGATTGCCATTTTTTACTCGATCGGGATTACGGCATCTATTTTTGCTTATGAACTCTTTGACCTCTATAAATTTTTATTTGCTTCATTAATTATTCTCTTATATATTGGAGTGATGGATGATATTGTCGTAATGCGGGCATATAAAAAACTTGTTGCTCAGATCGTAGTATCTTCTATTATTGTCATAGGATCAGATATTAGGATCAGAAGCTTATTTGGAATATTCGGAATATATGAACTGGGGTATATCATCAGTATAGTGTTTAGTATTATTACTTTTATAGTTCTGATTAACGCATTCAATCTGATTGATGGAATAGACGGTCTTGCCGGTGGATATTCCGTCATTTGTAGTGGTCTCTTCGGAATAAGCTATTATAGACTCGGCGAATACAATTATCCTCTGGTTGTTTTATCAGTGATCATTATTGGTACCGTTCTCGCATTTTTATATTACAATTTATCGAATTACAGAGCCAATAAAATATTTATGGGAGATACCGGATCCATGCTTCTCGGTTTTCTGCTGGCTTTTACATCCATATGCTTTATTGATATTTTTATTGATAAGGAACTTCCTAATGTTCCAAGGTATCACCTTCAGTCGGCACCAGTGGTAGCAGTAGCTATTCTTATTCTGCCCATCGTGGATACCCTGAATGTAATTATAATAAGGATATGCAACAAAAAGTCGCCTTTTGACGCAGATAAAAACCATATCCATCACAAACTTTTGAAATTAGATCTTACCCATAGACGTTCCACTTTTTATATTATTGTTTATTATCTTATGATTGTAACGGTGGCCTACTATTTAAGGCATATCAATATAAATCTACTATTACTGATTGTCCTTTTTTTAGGCTTTTTGGGAGCTTATCTACCAGATGTGATTTATCGTTTACGAAATAATAAGAAAATATCAATTTAATTTTTACTTTTGCAAAACATTCAAACATGATGAAGAACTTAAAGTATTTATTTTTACTATTACCCTTTTTTATTACCTCCTGCATCACCAAAAAAGATGTAAGGTATATGCAGCCCAGCGAAAGCCTGGTGATCAACGAAGAAGGACTTGTTCCCTACAATATTCCTACCTACAGGATTACCAAGAACGATATACTTAATCTCAATATTGTGACCACTCCCAAGGGAGATGCAGCTCAGTTTTATTCATCTCTGAATTCATCCGGAGGAGGCAGCTCTTCATTGATGGGTACGGGGGGAGGAGCCGGTACAGGAGGGAATATGAGTTTCTATTTCAACGGATTAAAAGTTGATTCCAAAGGAGATATTAATGTGTTCGGAATAGGATATGTCAAAGCTGAAGGAAGAACATTAGAAGATATTAGCCAGGAGCTTCAGGAAAAAGTAAATGAAAACTTTCAGGAAGGAAAGGCTGAAGTAAGGTTAAACACAAACGGAATAACGTACTATATTTTGGGAGACGTAGAAACCACAGGTCTTTCTGGAGAAAAAGTAGTACACAAAAATACACTTACCATCACTGAGGCACTTGCTATTAACGGGGGTCTGAACAGAACTATAGACAGAAAGAACATCGTCATTCACAGAAAATTACCGGAAGGAATCAAAACAGCAAAAATAGACCTTACCCGCGAAGATATCATGAATTCGCCTTACTATTATATACAGAATGGCGACGAAATCTATCTGAATACAAGAGGAAAGAGCTTAAACGGATTTGGAAAAGATCCTGTACAGACCTTAACTACTGGGGTGTCCGTGATTACGACAGCATTATCAATTTACCTGCTTCTTAAAAACCTTTAATCATGATTCCAGAGAAAGACACCAAAGTAGGTAAAAGCGAGCCCCAGAAGGATAAGTACGGATCGTTTGCATTATTTGATATAGAACATTTTGTAAGAAGAATACTCAAAAACTGGTACTGGTTTGTATTGATGCTGTTTATCGGTTATGTTATTTCCTGGGTATACAGTAAATATTATGCACAAAGTATTTATGCTTCAAACCTTTCTTTAAGCATATCAAACAATACATCAAGCTATTTTACCCCTAACCAGTCTATCAATTTTATCTGGGGACAAAACGGAAATCAGGACGGAGTTTATCTTAAGAAAATGTTATTATCAAGATCTCATAACGAGTTTTTGGTAAAAGAGCTTGATCTTTTCGTGAATTATTCGACCAAGGGTATCATCAAATCAACATATATTGATAAAACCGACTCACCAATTTTTCTGCAGATCGATAAAAAACATCTTCAGCAGATTAATTATCCTATTACCCTGATTCCAAAGGGAGGAGACTCTTATGAGGTAGTTCTTCCGGAGGAAGGTCAGTCTACCAGTTTGTATAGTTATGAATCCGAAGGTTTTCAGTCTATTAACGCATATGCCAAACCTGCGAATAAAATTATAAAGATCAACGAATGGTATAATTCCCCGAATCTTAGATTTAGGCTCCTTAGAAATACCGAAACTCCTAAAATAAAAGTTGACAATATTATTGTGACTCTTGGTTCTGTAAATCAAAGTGTGAATGATATCGTTTCTACCATAGGGGTAGAATTTGACAAGGAGATAGGGACAATTATGATTATTAATAAAAGAGGATTTAATCTTAATAGTACCGTCAACTTCTTAAATAAATCGGTAGCCGAACTTCAGAAAAAAAGACTGGCTGATAAAAACATCGTTAACAAAAACACGGACCTTTATCTGCAAAACAACGTAGATAATATCCGTAAAAAGCTGGATTCAAGTGCAGCGGTTCTGAACTATCTGAAAACTTCGGAAAAACTCTACAATATCAAAGACAGGGACGAAAAATCCCTAGATAAAATAAAAGAGCTTGAAGGGAGAAAAGCCGATATCGTGAGCAAGATTAGTTCTTTGAATAACATCAAAAATACACTGCAGGCTCAGGATTTCGAGAAAATGATCAGCACGAATGCTGCTGGTTTTGAAGATGGGTTCTTCTCTGCCTCTGTGACAGAGCTTAAAGCTTTATATGCAAAGAAAAGAGAAATGGCAATGATCTATAAGCCAAATTCTGAACCTATTAGAGAAATAAACAGGCTTATTGATGAGGCTAAAGCTGGATCATCCGGTTCTCTGAGAAATTATTATACGAAATACTATGATGAAATCAATAAAATAGATCAGCAGGTAGCAGAAGCCAATATTGATTTGAATTCATATCCTGAAAAAGAAAGAAAATATCTGGATGCAGAAAGAGGATACAGCATGATCGAAGCGACTTACAACAGTCTTTTAGGAAGGCAGAATGAAGCGCAGATGAAGGTGGCGACCAACCAGTCTGACATCACGGTAATAGACCCGGCAAAAAATCTGGGACAGGCTCCGATAGGTCCGAATGTGAAAGCAATAAAGATGGGAATTATGACCGGACTGCTATTGCTCCCATTTTTATTTATCCTGATAGGAGAAGTATTGGATAATAAGATCCGTAACATTAAAGAATTGTTGAGTGCCACAAAGATTCCACTTCTTGGTGTCATTGGAAATAATAGTAATGAAAATATGCTTACTGTTTTAGAACATCCGAAATCATCTGTTTCAGAGGCCTTCAGAGGAATAAGGGCAAGCATGAGATTTCTGATGGAGAATAATAGAGAAGACGGTAAAGGGAAAACGATTTTGGTTACTTCATCCATCGGAGGAGAAGGGAAAACATATATTTCTATCAACCTAGCTTCCGTAATAGGGTTAAGCGACAAAAAGACCATCCTGCTTGGAATGGACTTGAGAAAACCTAAGATTTTTGGAGATTTTAAAATTGATAATAAATATGGTATTTCAAACTATCTTACAGGAGAAGTAGGAATAGAACAAATCATTAATAATACCAATATTCCTAATCTTGATGTGGCTACTTCCGGACCTATTCCTCCCAATCCTTCGGAACTTTTAATGAGCAAAAGAAACATCAAATTTATAGAAGAGCTAAAAGAGAAGTATGATTTCATTATTATAGATTCGCCTCCGGTAGGTTTGGTAGCAGACTCTTATGAACTGATGAAGTATTCTGATGCCAATATTTATGTGGTGCGTCATGAATATACTGAAAAGTATATGCTGAAAATGATCACTGAAAAGTACCATAATGAGGAGATTAATCATTTAGGTCTCATTTATAATGACTATAATACAAAACAGGGGTACGGCTACGGTTATGGATATGGGTATGGATATGGTTATGGATATTTTGATGAAGACAAAAATTATGAAGAACCACTATTGATAAAAATACGAAATAAGATACAGACAATATTTAATAAAAAATAGCGTTTTAAACCCTCAGCAAATGGGGGTTTTCTTATACTGTCAGTATTTGGAATCTAAGGAAAAAAGAATATTTTTGGCACTTTGCCGTTTACTTTATAACAAATTATGTTTTTTTGTTTATTTTTAACTATACATTAAGAATATCATTAATATAAAAATGTTTTATATTTGCAAAAATTAAATTTTAAAATAACCATAAATCCATATTCTTTTATGAATAAAAAATTATTGTTTAGCTTTCTTGCCTTCCTTGGAATGGTAAGTGTTAAAGCACAAAGAAACGAATTGGGAGTTCGTCTAGGAATGAGTAACCTAGTTGGGGACGTAGGGAGGACCAATTACATTTTACAAAAGCCGTTGGATTTAGACAGAGTGTCAGAATGGGGATTCCCATTTTATGGAGGTTTATTATACAGATTTAATTTTAACCCGCATCAAACCGTTAGATTGGACTTAGGGTACAACCAGATCCAGTTCAGCGATAAAGCTGCGAAAGAAGAATATAGAGTGAATAGAAATTCATACGGAAAAAATAACGTATACGAAACCAGCTTAATGTTCGAATACAACTTTTTCCCTATCAATAACGAGCAGGTAAGCATGGTAAGCCCGTACATCTTCGGAGGTATTGGTGCTTTAATGTTTGATGCACCTAAAGCGAATCTTGTAAACGACTTTAGAAGAGATGCAGACGGAGTAGCACAGGCTCCTCTTAATGAACTGGATTTTACAAGTACTCCACAATATACAGTAGGAAAAAAAGTAACGATGCATATCCCTTTCGGGGTAGGTTTAAAATATAAGTTCAATCATAATTGGTCTATATTTGCAGAAGCTACATTTAGATATACATTAACAGATCAGTTGGATCACAGCAGGATTATGCCTAAGGATGTAACCTCCAGCTTTAATGCAGATATTTTAGATCCTGCTACTGGCGGTTCGCTGCTGCAGTCCGGAAACTATTTTGCAGTCTCTAAAGAAAGAGAGCAAGAACTTATTAACAAAAGAAATATTGGTGATGAAAGGTCTAAAGATTGGATGAATACAGTTAGTTTAGGACTCAGCTACTCATTCGGAAGACCACCATGTTATTGTGATTAATTAATATGTCGTTGATTAAAGATAAAATAAATTCTGAGAATTTACCGAAACACGTCGCCATCATTATGGATGGCAATGGAAGATGGGCAAAAACTCGTGGCGAAGAAAGAACCTTCGGTCACAAAAATGCCATTAATGCAGTAAGAAATGCCATTAATGCCTGTAATGAGATTGATATACCCTATCTAACACTGTATACATTTTCTTCTGAAAACTGGAGCCGTCCTGCAGATGAAGTAAGTACACTGATGAATCTGCTGGTGGAAACCCTGTTGCTCGAAGCTGAAGAAATTTTCAGCAAAGGACTCAGAATGCATGTGATAGGGAATCTGGAAAAACTGCCTCTCCTGGTGAGAGAACAGCTGGAACGTGTAGTAGAACTTACCAAAGAAAACACAAAAGGTAATTTAGTGCTGGCAATAAGCTACGGTTCACAGAATGAAATAGTAGAGGCTGTAAAAAATATCAGCTCCGATGTCAAAGAAGGAAAAGTGGATATTGAGAATATTGATGAAAAATTATTCGAAAGTTATCTTTATACAAAAGACTTTCCTCCTGTAGATCTTCTGATCAGAACGAGTGGTGAAATTAGAATAAGCAACTTCCTCCTTTGGCAGATTGCTTACGCAGAACTACAATTTCTAAATGTCCTGTGGCCGGATTTTACAAAAGATATCTTCTTCCAATGTATTGTTGATTATCAAAATAAAGAAAGAAGATACGGATTAACTGGCGATCAGATAAATGCCCAATAAATTTAAAGAAAAGAAAGACTCGATAAAATGAAGTTTAGACTATTACCCATCATAATGTTTGCTGCTTCGGCGCATTTTTATGGACAAGTAACTCCTCAGGACAGCACTAAAGTAAATAGTGCAGTACATGCCGAAAATGAAGCAGGAACTTACACTCTTAAAGACATTGTTGTAGATGGGGTAAAAAAATATACGCCAGCACAGATCTTACGATTTACGGGCTTAACAAAAGGCGAAGTTGTAGATATTCCAGGACAAAAAATCAGCAACGCTGTTAAAAAGCTTTGGGATACCCAGTCTTTTTCAGAAGTTGAAGTATATGTTCAGAGTATTGAAGGGCAAACCATAATTTTAAGATTCTACTTACAAGACCTTAAAGAACTTGGAGAAGTAAAATTCACAGGTAAAGGAATCGGTAAATCTAAAAACGAAAAACTGGTTAAAGACAATAATCTGAAGCCGGGAACAAAGATCACCCAAAACCTGATCTCCGGCCTTAAGACAAAAGTCCCTAAGGATTACGTGAAAAAAGGATTTGCTGATGCCAAAATTACCATTCAGGATAAGGTCAATGCAAACGATCCGTCTATGGTAGACTGGACCATCAATGTAGAGAAAGGGAAAAGAGTAAAAATCGACCATATCGAATTTGAAGGCAACCAAACGGTTACTGATGCACAACTTAGAAAAAAAGCCTTCAAAGAAACCAAACAAAAAAGATTTGGTATCGGAGGAATTCTGAAATCTTCTAAATTTATTGAAGAAAAGTATCAGGAAGACAAGCAGAGCCTTGTAAGCTACTATAACTCTTTGGGATATAGAGATGCTGCCATCGTTTCAGACTCTGTATGGAGAAACAAAAGAAATAACTACGAAATCAATGTAAAGCTTAACGAAGGGAAGAAGTACTATATCGGAGATGTTACATTCACCGGAAATACCGTTTACCCTACAGAATACTTACAGAGATTGCTAGGATATAAAAAAGGAGATATCTACGATGCGGTAGGTTTCAACAAAAAAGTTGGAGAAGACGGAGGTAAAGAAGACGATTCAGACATCAAGTCTATGTATATGAATAACGGTTACCTTTTCTCTAATATAACACCGGTTGAAAAATCAGTATCAGGAGATGCCGTAAACCTTGAGGTTAGAATCAATGAAGGGGAACAGGCTACCTGGAATAAGGTAACCTGGCAGGGGAATACCACGACTCATGATCATGTTATACTTAGAGCTTTAAGAACAAAACCGGGACAGCTTTTCAAAAAGACAGAAATTAAGAGAACCTATTTTGATCTTGCGGGGATGTCTTTCTTTGATCCACAACAGGTAGGTCAGGATATTCAGCCAAACCAGCAGGATAATACAGTAGATATCAATTGGAAACTGGTTGAAAAAGGGTCTTCCCAGGTGCAGCTACAGGCTGGTTACGGTGGTAACAGCTTTATTGGTACCTTAGGACTTACCTTCAACAACTTCTCTTTGAAAAACTTCCTTAAATTTAAAGACTTTAAGCCAGTGCCTCAGGGAGATGGTCAAACTTTATCCATTCAGGCACAGGCAGGACAGTATTTCCAAAACTATGGCGTTTCATTTACTGAACCTTGGTTATTTGGAACGAGACCTACTGCCCTTTCGGTAAGTTTAAATACTTCCAGAGTAAAATATAGTGACAGTAGTGGTGGTAGCCAGAAGCTTAACATCTTCTCTGCATCAGTTGGTCTGAACAGATTACTGAACTGGCCGGATGACTATTTCTCATTATACACCGGAATCCAGTATCAGAATTATAAATTCAGTAACTATCCATTCCAGTTTGGGGATACCACAGAATACTATGGGGATGCCAATAACTTAAGTCTTAACTTAGGTTTAAGCAGAAACTCAGCAGGTATCGACCCTATCTTCCCAACAATGGGATCAAATATCGAAGTTTCCGCTAAGTTGACCGCACCTTACTCTTTGTTCAGTAACAAAGACTATTCTACAATGTCTCCTGTTGACAAGTACAAGTGGATGGAATTCTATAAAATCAAGTTCAAGGCTGATGTATATAACGAAGTTGCCGGAAAACTGGTGTTGAGATCTTCTGCTGAAATGGGATTTATGGACGGCTATAACAAAAAACTGGGTGCTCCGCCATTCGAAAGATTCTACGTTGGTGGTACAGGTTTGTTTGGAGGTAGATATGACGGTCGTGAATTGATTCCTTTAAGAGGATACGAAAATGCATCTACATATGGAGGAGAAGTGGATGATATTACACAAAAAGGAGGTGGTACAATCTATAACAGATTTACACTAGAATTAAGATATCCGATCTCGATGAATCAAACCGCTAAAATTTATGCACTTACCTTTGCTGAAGGAGGTAACGTATGGAACTCATGGAGCACATACAACCCATTCCAGCTGAAAAGATCGGTAGGTGTTGGGGTCAGAGTATATATGGGGGCTTTCGGTTTGATCGGATTTGACTTTGCTTATGGATTCGATAAGACCGTTTCCGGAACAGAGCCATCTGGATGGAAGACTCACTTCTTGATGAACCAATCATTATAATTCATACCTATGAAAAACTTTAAAATCATTTTCACATTTGTACTTTTACTGCTTTTCGGGTTTTCAAATGCCCAGAAAATAGGAGTGGTGGATACAGAGTATATTTTAAATAAATTACCTCAGTACAAAGAAGCCGAAGCGAGATTAAATTCACAGATCGATACCTGGCAGTCAGAACTTCAAAATCTGCAGTCTGAGTACGAAAGAAAAAGAGCGGCATTTGAAAGTGAAAAAGTTTTGCTTATTGGAGACCAGCTTAAACTTAGAGAAAAAGAAGTAGTAGATCTTGATAAGAATATAAAAACGACTACAAGCTTACGTTTTGGAACCAACGGGGAAATTACAAAGTTGAGAACAAATCTGGTAGTACCTTTTCAGGATCAGATCTGGAGCGCTGTTAAAACAGTGTTTGAAAAGAATGGATTAGGCATAGTTATTGATAAAAGCAACACTAATGTGATTATCCATCAGCCCAGATATGATTATACAGAAAAAGTATTGGATGTCTTGTTAAAAGGATCAAAAGGATCTGATAAAAAAGAAAAGACAAGTAGTAAAAGTAAAAAGTAACTTTTTTAAATTAACTTTTACCTTAAATTAAAATCTAAAAACAAATTAAATTATTTATTTTACCAATTATGAAAAAATTAAGTGTATTATTTGCCGCGGTAATAATGGTTGTATCGGTAAGTATGGCAAAAGCTCAGAAATTAGCTACTGTAGATTTAATGGGGGTGCTTAATGCAATGCCTGAAAAGAAAAAAGCAGATACTGATATAAAAGCTTTCTTAGATGCAAAACAAGCGGAGATCAAGAAAAAAGCTGACGCAGGACAAGCTAAATTAAAGCAGTACAGCGAGGAAGCTCCTAAGAAAACTGCTGATGAAAACAAAGCTAGAGAAGCAGAATTACAAAAGATTCAGGAAGAAATAGCTCAAATGCAGGATAAAGCTCAGAAAGATCTTCAGGCTAAACAAGATGTTGCTTTCGGACCTATCGAGAAAAAACTGAACGATGCTATCGAGAAAGTAGCTAAAGCTAGCGGATATGAATTCATTATGGATGCAAATTCTGCAGCATTGGTTTACAAATCAGGTGCAGATGCTACAGCTGCTGTTAAGAAAGAATTAGGGATCAACTAAGAAATTAACAAAGTTTTATAAATTAACCGCCTCTTTTAGGGGCGGTTTTTTTATTTTTGCGCTATGGAAAGAGAAGTATCAACAACCGTAAAAGTGAGGTTCAGCGATTGTGATCCGATAGGACATTTAAATAATGTGAAATATCTGGACTATATGTTCAATGCAAGAGAAGATCACGTAGAAACATTTTACGGATTCACCTACGAAGAGTATACCAAGAAAACGGGATGCACCTGGATTGCCATTCAAAATGAGATCGCTTATTTAAAAGAAGTACGATACAATACTCAGGTAGTCATCAGCAGCAAGACTATAGAAATACAAGACAGAACAGCCAAAGTAGAAATACTGATGAAAAGTCTGGATGAAAAAACAGTTCATGCCGTATTATGGGTTACTGTAATCTATTTTAATATTGCAACAAGAAAATCTGAAGTTCATCCCGAAGATATAAAAGAGACTTTCCATAAGTTCTTTGTAAATCTGGAGCAAAAAGATTTCCAGCCAAGAGTAAAATACTTAAGATCTCAGAACGCAAAAAATTCTTAATCAGACAACGGAAAAAATAATCTTTTGCGATGAAAGGATATATTTTCTTTAGCAGTACCTTAGATAAGTAAAATAATAAAATTACAGATGAAAAAAATAGCAGTAATAGGGAGTAACGGACAGTTGGGTAACTGTATCAGAAAAATAGCACCTGATTTTGAAAACTCCTACGAATTCATATTTACAGACTCTCAGACTTTGAATATTACAGACGAAAGTCAGATCAATGACTTCTTCTATGATAATAAACCTGATTACTGTATCAATGCTTCAGCCTACACAGCAGTTGATTTAGCCGAAAAAGAAAGTGATAAAGCATTTGCTGTCAATGCTGATGGAGTAGGATACCTTGCTCAGGCATGTGCAGATCATAAAAGCATTTTGATTCATGTTTCCACAGATTATGTATTTGATGGCGATACCAACCTTTCCTACTCAGAAGACGATTTTACAAACCCAACGGGAATATATGGTGAATCAAAGAGAAAAGGAGAAGAATTGGCCTTGGAACTTAATCCTAAAACCATTATTTTGAGAACCTCTTGGCTCTATTCAGAATTTAATAAGAATTTTGTTAAAACAATGCTCAACCTCTTTTCTCAAAAGAACGAACTAGGGATTGTTGCAGATCAGTTTGGTCAGCCTACCAATGCAAATGATCTTGCAGAAACAATCATGAACATTATCCAAACCCCCAACAAAACCTTTGGTATTTTTCATTTCTCCAACTATCCGGAAACGACATGGTTTGAGTTTGCTAAAAAGATCGCTGAATTTTCAAAATCTTCAGTAAAATTAAATCCTTTAACAACCGACCAATATCCTACTCCTGCAAAAAGACCGGCCAGAAGTACCATGTCTTTGGATAAAATAGAGGAGATTTATAAAATAGAACCAAAACATTGGGAAAATAGCCTCGAAGAAGCTGTCAGAACAATTACACAACAATAATATGAAGAATCTAGCAATTGCCCTTTCCGTATTTTGTATACAGTTGTGTTATGCACAAAAGGTGTATCTTTCAAAAATTGAGAAAACAAATGACAATACAGATAAATTCCTGTATAAAAAAGCGGACGCTATAAAGGGTGCCGAATATTTGGGCGAAATTGATGTTCAGGGATTCTCCAATGATGATGCAGCTGTTTTCTCTTTAATATATAAGAAGGCAAAAGAAATAGGAGCCAATACATTTTCATTTAAACCTTTTGAAAATATAACGGGCATTCCGCAACCTCTTAATCCGGCAAATTATAAAATTGCCCTGTACTATACTCCCAAAGAAAACTTAGCAGGCCAGAAAGGAATGCTTTACGTTTTTGCTTCTTCTGATAAAAATCAAAAAATTAACATCAATGAGAAGGATTATGTGTTAACCCCAAGATCATATCTTACACAGGAGATCATTCCCGGAGAAGTATATACTATATCAACAAAGAAACTTTTGGGCTCTATAATTAAAGTTCAGGCAAAAAATAATGACGAGAATCTATATTTTCAGGTTTCTTCCGCAAAAGTTAAATCAGATACCTCAGGAACAGGAGGCTTAAATCTAAAGTCTGGTGATATTATTGGGTTGGAAAGGTCCTATGCTGACTTTTTAAGCCTTATCTATGTACAAAATAAACAATAGGGCTACACTTTGTATTCAAGTAGACTTTAAAACTAAACATAAGTTTAAATTTTTCTCTCTGCCTGCCAGTTGTTTATGCATTAATATGACGGGATGATGAATTTTATGTTAAATAAGTTTGTTTTGCGTTGTGATAAGTTGCTATCTTTGCCCCACTGAAAAACGAGAGTTGATTAGTAGCACAGAAGAGCTTTTAGGTAAGCGATACTATTTATGAAAATGCTTTATAGGAGCTAGGAAATGATCTGATTAATTTTTAGAAATAAAAGTTGTGGGATTTAAAAATTTTAGTATCTTTGCAGTCCGGTTAAACGGAGCGCAGAAGCAGTAAGGACGGATGTTTGTCAGGGAGTTAAGGTTACTTAAAAAACTTCAAATTTTCTTTGGAAAACATTTTGTCATTTAGAAATAAATAATTACTTTTGCAACCGCAAATAGAGGACAGAACGACAGAAAAGCTTCTCTATGTTTTGCGGAAAGAAAAAAGATCATTGACATACAATATACAACCAAGTAAGAAAAAAACTAAAGCGTAAAAAAAAACTTTGAGTGGGTCAGGAAAAACATACAATGGAGAGTTTGATCCTGGCTCAGGATGAACGCTAGCGGGAGGCCTAACACATGCAAGCCGAGCGGTAGGTTTCCTTCGGGAAACTGAGAGCGGCGCACGGGTGCGGAACACGTGTGCAACCTGCCTTTATCAGGGGGATAGCCTTTCGAAAGGAAGATTAATACCCCATAATATATCATATGGCATCATTTGATATTGAAAACTACGGTGGATAAAGATGGGCACGCGCAGGATTAGATAGTTGGTAGGGTAACGGCCTACCAAGTCAACGATCCTTAGGGGGCCTGAGAGGGTGATCCCCCACACTGGTACTGAGACACGGACCAGACTCCTACGGGAGGCAGCAGTGAGGAATATTGGACAATGGGTGAGAGCCTGATCCAGCCATCCCGCGTGAAGGACGACGGCCCTATGGGTTGTAAACTTCTTTTGTATAGGGATAAACCTACTCTCGTGAGAGTAGCTGAAGGTACTATACGAATAAGCACCGGCTAACTCCGTGCCAGCAGCCGCGGTAATACGGAGGGTGCAAGCGTTATCCGGATTTATTGGGTTTAAAGGGTCCGTAGGCTGATTTGTAAGTCAGTGGTGAAATCTCACAGCTCAACTGTGAAACTGCCATTGATACTGCAAGTCTTGAGTGTTGTTGAAGTAGCTGGAATAAGTAGTGTAGCGGTGAAATGCATAGATATTACTTAGAACACCAATTGCGAAGGCAGGTTACTAAGCAACAACTGACGCTGATGGACGAAAGCGTGGGGAGCGAACAGGATTAGATACCCTGGTAGTCCACGCCGTAAACGATGCTAACTCGTTTTTGGGTTTTCGGATTCAGAGACTAAGCGAAAGTGATAAGTTAGCCACCTGGGGAGTACGTTCGCAAGAATGAAACTCAAAGGAATTGACGGGGGCCCGCACAAGCGGTGGATTATGTGGTTTAATTCGATGATACGCGAGGAACCTTACCAAGGCTTAAATGGGAATTGACAGGTTTAGAAATAGACTTTTCTTCGGACAATTTTCAAGGTGCTGCATGGTTGTCGTCAGCTCGTGCCGTGAGGTGTTAGGTTAAGTCCTGCAACGAGCGCAACCCCTGTCACTAGTTGCCATCATTCAGTTGGGGACTCTAGTGAGACTGCCTACGCAAGTAGAGAGGAAGGTGGGGATGACGTCAAATCATCACGGCCCTTACGCCTTGGGCCACACACGTAATACAATGGCCAGTACAGAGGGCAGCTACACAGCGATGTGATGCAAATCTCGAAAGCTGGTCTCAGTTCGGATTGGAGTCTGCAACTCGACTCTATGAAGCTGGAATCGCTAGTAATCGCGCATCAGCCATGGCGCGGTGAATACGTTCCCGGGCCTTGTACACACCGCCCGTCAAGCCATGGAAGTCTGGGGTACCTGAAGTCGGTGACCGTAACAGGAGCTGCCTAGGGTAAAACAGGTAACTAGGGCTAAGTCGTAACAAGGTAGCCGTACCGGAAGGTGCGGCTGGAACATCTCATTTTAGAGCGTCTTAAAGACGTTAAACAAAATTAGTACAGCAATGTACATTGATTCTGCTTAAAGTAAAGCTTTAGTTTTTTATTTGGTTGCTATATATTATAAAAATACACAACCCACTAGAAATTAGTATAGGGATAGAGATACAAGAGCCGAGAGCCAAGAACCAAGACGAATGCAAAAGTCTTGTATCTAGGATCTAGGACTGTTAGTCTAAAAGACAGTCTCGTAGCTCAGCTGGTTAGAGCGCTACACTGATAATGTAGAGGTCGGCAGTTCGAGCCTGCCCGAGACTACTAATTATAAGACGGGAAGATGAAAGAGGCAAGAGCCAAGATGTAAATCTTTAATCTAGCATCTTGACTCTCTTAGTCTACTAGAGGGGGAATTAGCTCAGCTGGCTAGAGCGCCTGCCTTGCACGCAGGAGGTCAAGGGTTCGACTCCCTTATTCTCCACAGTTTTGGAAGTTTGATTTAAAAGTTACGGATAGAGCCAAAAAACAATATTCGTTCATCAGACAGAAGAAAAGACATTAAGATCATTGACATTAACGGTAAAAATATCACAAAGAAAAAACCGAGCGCATATAAGCGCTTGAGTAACCAAAAATAGGAAAGAAATCGTTAAGGGCGTATGGCGGATGCCTAGGCTTTCAGAGGCGAAGAAGGACGCGGTAAGCTGCGAAAAGCTGCGGGGATTGGCACACACGAATTGATCCGCAGATGTCCGAATGGGGCAACCCGGCATGTTGAAGACATGTCACTCTAATTAATTAGAGAGCAAACCAGGAGAACTGAAACATCTAAGTACCCTGAGGAAAAGAAATCGAAGAGATTCCGTAAGTAGCGGCGAGCGAAAGCGGATTAGCCCAAAAGTCTTTATATGTTTAATAGAATGTTCTGGAAAGAACAGCCATAGAGGGTGATAGCCCCGTATATGAAAGGCATATTTTGATGATAAATGAGTAGGGCGGGACACGTGAAATCCTGTCTGAATATGGGGGGACCATCCTCCAAGGCTAAATACTCCTGAAAGACCGATAGTGAACAAGTACTGTGAAGGAAAGGTGAAAAGCACTTCGAATAGAAGGGTGAAATAGAACCTGAAACCGTACGCCTACAAGCGGTCGGAGCCCACAAGTTGGGTGACGGCGTGCCTTTTGCATAATGAGCCTACGAGTTAATTTTGCTAGCGAGGTTAAGGACTTCAGGTCCGGAGCCGGAGCGAAAGCGAGTCTGAATAGGGCGCTTAGTTAGCAGGATTAGACGCGAAACCTTGTGATCTACCCATGGGCAGGTTGAAGCTCTGGTAACACAGAGTGGAGGACCGAACCGGTTGACGTTGAAAAGTCTTCGGATGACCTGTGGGTAGGGGTGAAAGGCCAATCAAACTGGGAGATAGCTCGTACTCTCCGAAATGCATTTAGGTGCAGCGTCGTATATAAGTTTATTAGAGGTAGAGCTACTGATTGGATGCGGGGGTTTCATCGCCTACCAATTCCTGACAAACTCCGAATGCTAATAAATGTTCTACGGCAGTGAGGGCATGGGTGCTAAGGTCCATGTCCGAGAGGGAAAGAACCCAGACCAACAGCTAAGGTCCCCAAATCTCTATTAAGTTGAAGCAACGCGGTTGGACTGCATTGACAGCTAGGATGTTGGCTTGGAAGCAGCCATTCATTTAAAGAGTGCGTAACAGCTCACTAGTCGAGCGGTCCGGCATGGATAATAATCGGGCATAAATAGAGTACCGAAGCTATGGATTTATACCTTTTGGGTATATCTGGTAGGAGAGCATTCTGTTTGCACCGAAGCAGTATCGTGAGGTATTGTGGAGCGTACAGAAAAGAAAATGTAGGCATAAGTAACGATAAAGCGGGCGAGAAACCCGCTCACCGAAAGACTAAGGTTTCCTCAGCCATGCTAATCAGCTGAGGGTTAGTCGGGACCTAACGCGAACCCGAAAGGGGTAGTGGATGGACAATGGGTTAATATTCCCATACTTGCTCACACTAAAAAGGGGACGGAGTGCCGTACTTACTGGAGACTGACGGAATAGTCAAGACCTAGCCTTCGGGCGAAGTTGTTGTAGGGAAAGTGCTTCCAAGAAAAGCCGAAGTGAAGCAACCCGTACCAAAACCGACACAGGTAGTCGAGGAGAGAATCCTAAGGTGCTAGAGTGAATCATGGTTAAGGAACTAGGCAAAATAGTCTCGTAACTTCGGGAGAAGAGACGCCATCAGCAATGGTGGCCGCAGTAAAAAGGCCCAGGCGACTGTTTATCAAAAACACAGGACTCTGCAAAATCGAAAGATGCAGTATAGGGTCTGACACCTGCCCGGTGCTGGAAGGTTAAGGAAGGGCGTTAGCGTAAGCGAAGCGTTTGACTGAAGCCCCAGTAAACGGCGGCCGTAACTATAACGGTCCTAAGGTAGCGAAATTCCTTGTCGGGTAAGTTCCGACCTGCACGAATGGTGTAACGATCTGGGCACTGTCTCAACCATGAGCTCTGTGAAATTGTAGTCTCGGTGAAGATGCCGAGTACCCGCAATGGGACGAAAAGACCCTGTGAACCTTTACTATAACTTCGTATTGACTTTGAGTAAGTAATGTGTAGGATAGGTGGGAGGCTTTGAAGCGGGCACGCTAGTGTTCGTGGAGCCAACGTTGAAATACCACCCTTTACTTACTTGGAGCCTAACTTCTTTTAGAAGGACATTGCGTGGTGGGTAGTTTGACTGGGGTGGTCGCCTCCAAAAGAGTAACGGAGGCTTTCAAAGGTACCCTCAGCACGCTTGGTAACCGTGCGTAGAGTGTAATGGCATAAGGGTGCTTGACTGTGAGACCAACAAGTCGATCAGGTGCGAAAGCAGGACATAGTGATCCGGTGGTTCCGTATGGAAGGGCCATCGCTCATAGGATAAAAGGTACTCCGGGGATAACAGGCTAGTCTCCCCCAAGAGCTCACATCGACGGGGAGGTTCGGCACCTCGATGTCGGCTCGTCACATCCTGGGGCTGGAGAAGGTCCCAAGGGTTGGGCTGTTCGCCCATTAAAGTGGCACGCGAGCTGGGTTCAGAACGTCGTGAGACAGTTCGGTCTCTATCTATTGCGGGCGTTAGATGTTTGAGAGGGCTTGATTCTAGTACGAGAGGACCGAATTGAACAAACCTCTGGTGTATCAGTTGTTCCGCCAGGAGCACCGCTGAGTAGCTACGTTTGGAAGAGATAAGCACTGAAAGCATATAAGTGCGAAACTCGCCTCAAGATGAGACATCTTTTAAGGGTCGTTGGAGATGACGACGTTGATAGGCTATAGGTGTAAAGGCAGTAATGTCATAGCCGAGTAGTACTAATTACCCGTAGATTTATAGCCTATGGTTACTGTATAACAAGTTTTATATGCGCAGTAAAGGTTTTGTCTTTGTGAGTGTTTTTATCGATAAACCAGACAAGAGATATAAAGATAGTAGATAAGAGACATAAAGTCTCGAGTCTCAGGTCTACAAATCTCACGTCTTATATAAAGCCTTTAGGGTGGTTTTAGCGGTGGGGCTCACCTGTTCCCATTCCGAACACAGAAGTTAAGCCCACCAGCGCCGATGGTACTGCGAAAGCGGGAGAGTAGGCCGCCGCCAGTTTTTATTTAAAAGTCTCATACATTTATTTGTATGAGACTTTTTTTTGTGATATACCCCAAAGAGAAAAGATAATAGACAAGAGATAAGAGATAAGAGATAAGAGATAAGAGAGGGAATAGACCACCGCCACAAATCATTCATCATTTATCATGGTAGTGAGACACTACCTTTTTGATTTTCCTTTAGAGATCCGAAAAATCATTTATACAACTAATTTAATTGAAAATCTAAACGGAAAAATCCGAAAATACACCAAAAATAAAATGTCTTTTCCTACCGATGATGCCGTAATGAAATCAGTGTATCTGGCATTAAAAGAAGCTACTAAAAAATGGACGATGCCTATCCAAAATTGGGGCATTGTTCTCAACCAATTTATCCTTATTTTTGAAAAAAGGCTCAGATTATAAAATCCAAGCCTAACTTTTTAACTTACACACTTTGTGGGATAGTGTCGCCTGGCTATCTATCTATCTATCTATCTATCTATCGCGGAACAATTATAAAATATCCGCTTCATTGTAACGATCAAAGTATCTACTAAATATCCTTAATACTTACTATTATTGAATAATAGCTGACTTTTGTTAATCTCGATATACACACATCGATGAAAGGCGTTTAATCAAAGCTACTATTGGATACAACTCAGAAGGACTATTTTTGTAATCAAGTTATACAACTGCTCTTTTTGCGATACGCTCCATTTTATTGTAATATCCTTTATCGTTTGATCTTTATAAAATTCTTCAAATAATCAGCCTTGCTGTTCTCTATTTAAATTGTACCCAGTTCAGGATTTATATATTAGTTTTTAAAACCCTTTCCAGGATCCTAAAGCTTTAGTTATCTAATTTTTTTAAAAGATCTCCATGATCTATTCAATCTGCATTAAATATTCCATAACCATTCATCTTTACCTTTTATAGCTTACTAACTTTTGCTCTGTTAAGCTTTATTTTGATTTAAAGCATTAAATCAAAACCCACCTAATCGGTTAAAACTTTAATCATATACCTTTTGTTATATAACTTTTTTCAAAGATCTTCCTGATCTATTGAATCTACAGAAAATATTCCCCGATCATTCACCTTTACCGTTTGCTGCTCTATTAAGTAGGTTAAAGCTTTAGTTGATCACCTTAAAAAAAATCTGTGCGATCCCAGTCATCCGTGGGATATGATATTTTGTACCCCAGGATCTACGTCTTCTTAAAAACTACTCAGTCTACATTTATCCCATTCTCTTAGCCTTGCCTACCTTTTATTATTGATCTATGTCCCTTGTGGATAAGTCCACTATTTAAATAAATAATTAGTAATCAAAATCTTACGGATGTACTTATCCCCATTATGAGTGCTGTATGAATTTTATGTTAAATAAGTTTGTTTTGCGTTGTGATAAGTTGTTATCTTTGCCCCACTGAAAAACGAGAGTTGATTAGTAGCACAGAAGAGCTTTTAGGTAAGCGATACTATTTATGAAAATGCTTTATAGGAGCTAGGAAATGATCTGATTAATTTTTAGAAATAAAAGTTGTGGGATTTAAAAATTTTAGTATCTTTGCAGTCCGGTTAAACGGAGCGCAGAAGCAGTAAGGACGGATGTTTGTCAGGGAGTTAAGGTTACTTAAAAAACTTCAAATTTTCTTTGGAAAACATTTTGTCATTTAGAAATAAATAATTACTTTTGCAACCGCAAATAGAGGACAGAACGACAGAAAAGCTTCTCTATGTTTTGCGGAAAGAAAAAAGATCATTGACATACAATATACAACCAAGTAAGAAAAAAACTAAAGCGTAAAAAAAAACTTTGAGTGGGTCAGGAAAAACATACAATGGAGAGTTTGATCCTGGCTCAGGATGAACGCTAGCGGGAGGCCTAACACATGCAAGCCGAGCGGTAGGTTTCCTTCGGGAAACTGAGAGCGGCGCACGGGTGCGGAACACGTGTGCAACCTGCCTTTATCAGGGGGATAGCCTTTCGAAAGGAAGATTAATACCCCATAATATATCATATGGCATCATTTGATATTGAAAACTACGGTGGATAAAGATGGGCACGCGCAGGATTAGATAGTTGGTAGGGTAACGGCCTACCAAGTCAACGATCCTTAGGGGGCCTGAGAGGGTGATCCCCCACACTGGTACTGAGACACGGACCAGACTCCTACGGGAGGCAGCAGTGAGGAATATTGGACAATGGGTGAGAGCCTGATCCAGCCATCCCGCGTGAAGGACGACGGCCCTATGGGTTGTAAACTTCTTTTGTATAGGGATAAACCTACTCTCGTGAGAGTAGCTGAAGGTACTATACGAATAAGCACCGGCTAACTCCGTGCCAGCAGCCGCGGTAATACGGAGGGTGCAAGCGTTATCCGGATTTATTGGGTTTAAAGGGTCCGTAGGCTGATTTGTAAGTCAGTGGTGAAATCTCACAGCTCAACTGTGAAACTGCCATTGATACTGCAAGTCTTGAGTGTTGTTGAAGTAGCTGGAATAAGTAGTGTAGCGGTGAAATGCATAGATATTACTTAGAACACCAATTGCGAAGGCAGGTTACTAAGCAACAACTGACGCTGATGGACGAAAGCGTGGGGAGCGAACAGGATTAGATACCCTGGTAGTCCACGCCGTAAACGATGCTAACTCGTTTTTGGGTTTTCGGATTCAGAGACTAAGCGAAAGTGATAAGTTAGCCACCTGGGGAGTACGTTCGCAAGAATGAAACTCAAAGGAATTGACGGGGGCCCGCACAAGCGGTGGATTATGTGGTTTAATTCGATGATACGCGAGGAACCTTACCAAGGCTTAAATGGGAATTGACAGGTTTAGAAATAGACTTTTCTTCGGACAATTTTCAAGGTGCTGCATGGTTGTCGTCAGCTCGTGCCGTGAGGTGTTAGGTTAAGTCCTGCAACGAGCGCAACCCCTGTCACTAGTTGCCATCATTCAGTTGGGGACTCTAGTGAGACTGCCTACGCAAGTAGAGAGGAAGGTGGGGATGACGTCAAATCATCACGGCCCTTACGCCTTGGGCCACACACGTAATACAATGGCCAGTACAGAGGGCAGCTACACAGCGATGTGATGCAAATCTCGAAAGCTGGTCTCAGTTCGGATTGGAGTCTGCAACTCGACTCTATGAAGCTGGAATCGCTAGTAATCGCGCATCAGCCATGGCGCGGTGAATACGTTCCCGGGCCTTGTACACACCGCCCGTCAAGCCATGGAAGTCTGGGGTACCTGAAGTCGGTGACCGTAACAGGAGCTGCCTAGGGTAAAACAGGTAACTAGGGCTAAGTCGTAACAAGGTAGCCGTACCGGAAGGTGCGGCTGGAACATCTCATTTTAGAGCGTCTTAAAGACGTTAAACAAAATTAGTACAGCAATGTACATTGATTCTGCTTAAAGTAAAGCTTTAGTTTTTTATTTGGTTGCTATATATTATAAAAATACACAACCCACTAGAAATTAGTATAGGGATAGAGATACAAGAGCCGAGAGCCAAGAACCAAGACGAATGCAAAAGTCTTGTATCTAGGATCTAGGACTGTTAGTCTAAAAGACAGTCTCGTAGCTCAGCTGGTTAGAGCGCTACACTGATAATGTAGAGGTCGGCAGTTCGAGCCTGCCCGAGACTACTAATTATAAGACGGGAAGATGAAAGAGGCAAGAGCCAAGATGTAAATCTTTAATCTAGCATCTTGACTCTCTTAGTCTACTAGAGGGGGAATTAGCTCAGCTGGCTAGAGCGCCTGCCTTGCACGCAGGAGGTCAAGGGTTCGACTCCCTTATTCTCCACAGTTTTGGAAGTTTGATTTAAAAGTTACGGATAGAGCCAAAAAACAATATTCGTTCATCAGACAGAAGAAAAGACATTAAGATCATTGACATTAACGGTAAAAATATCACAAAGAAAAAACCGAGCGCATATAAGCGCTTGAGTAACCAAAAATAGGAAAGAAATCGTTAAGGGCGTATGGCGGATGCCTAGGCTTTCAGAGGCGAAGAAGGACGCGGTAAGCTGCGAAAAGCTGCGGGGATTGGCACACACGAATTGATCCGCAGATGTCCGAATGGGGCAACCCGGCATGTTGAAGACATGTCACTCTAATTAATTAGAGAGCAAACCAGGAGAACTGAAACATCTAAGTACCCTGAGGAAAAGAAATCGAAGAGATTCCGTAAGTAGCGGCGAGCGAAAGCGGATTAGCCCAAAAGTCTTTATATGTTTAATAGAATGTTCTGGAAAGAACAGCCATAGAGGGTGATAGCCCCGTATATGAAAGGCATATTTTGATGATAAATGAGTAGGGCGGGACACGTGAAATCCTGTCTGAATATGGGGGGACCATCCTCCAAGGCTAAATACTCCTGAAAGACCGATAGTGAACAAGTACTGTGAAGGAAAGGTGAAAAGCACTTCGAATAGAAGGGTGAAATAGAACCTGAAACCGTACGCCTACAAGCGGTCGGAGCCCACAAGTTGGGTGACGGCGTGCCTTTTGCATAATGAGCCTACGAGTTAATTTTGCTAGCGAGGTTAAGGACTTCAGGTCCGGAGCCGGAGCGAAAGCGAGTCTGAATAGGGCGCTTAGTTAGCAGGATTAGACGCGAAACCTTGTGATCTACCCATGGGCAGGTTGAAGCTCTGGTAACACAGAGTGGAGGACCGAACCGGTTGACGTTGAAAAGTCTTCGGATGACCTGTGGGTAGGGGTGAAAGGCCAATCAAACTGGGAGATAGCTCGTACTCTCCGAAATGCATTTAGGTGCAGCGTCGTATATAAGTTTATTAGAGGTAGAGCTACTGATTGGATGCGGGGGTTTCATCGCCTACCAATTCCTGACAAACTCCGAATGCTAATAAATGTTCTACGGCAGTGAGGGCATGGGTGCTAAGGTCCATGTCCGAGAGGGAAAGAACCCAGACCAACAGCTAAGGTCCCCAAATCTCTATTAAGTTGAAGCAACGCGGTTGGACTGCATTGACAGCTAGGATGTTGGCTTGGAAGCAGCCATTCATTTAAAGAGTGCGTAACAGCTCACTAGTCGAGCGGTCCGGCATGGATAATAATCGGGCATAAATAGAGTACCGAAGCTATGGATTTATACCTTTTGGGTATATCTGGTAGGAGAGCATTCTGTTTGCACCGAAGCAGTATCGTGAGGTATTGTGGAGCGTACAGAAAAGAAAATGTAGGCATAAGTAACGATAAAGCGGGCGAGAAACCCGCTCACCGAAAGACTAAGGTTTCCTCAGCCATGCTAATCAGCTGAGGGTTAGTCGGGACCTAACGCGAACCCGAAAGGGGTAGTGGATGGACAATGGGTTAATATTCCCATACTTGCTCACACTAAAAAGGGGACGGAGTGCCGTACTTACTGGAGACTGACGGAATAGTCAAGACCTAGCCTTCGGGCGAAGTTGTTGTAGGGAAAGTGCTTCCAAGAAAAGCCGAAGTGAAGCAACCCGTACCAAAACCGACACAGGTAGTCGAGGAGAGAATCCTAAGGTGCTAGAGTGAATCATGGTTAAGGAACTAGGCAAAATAGTCTCGTAACTTCGGGAGAAGAGACGCCATCAGCAATGGTGGCCGCAGTAAAAAGGCCCAGGCGACTGTTTATCAAAAACACAGGACTCTGCAAAATCGAAAGATGCAGTATAGGGTCTGACACCTGCCCGGTGCTGGAAGGTTAAGGAAGGGCGTTAGCGTAAGCGAAGCGTTTGACTGAAGCCCCAGTAAACGGCGGCCGTAACTATAACGGTCCTAAGGTAGCGAAATTCCTTGTCGGGTAAGTTCCGACCTGCACGAATGGTGTAACGATCTGGGCACTGTCTCAACCATGAGCTCTGTGAAATTGTAGTCTCGGTGAAGATGCCGAGTACCCGCAATGGGACGAAAAGACCCTGTGAACCTTTACTATAACTTCGTATTGACTTTGAGTAAGTAATGTGTAGGATAGGTGGGAGGCTTTGAAGCGGGCACGCTAGTGTTCGTGGAGCCAACGTTGAAATACCACCCTTTACTTACTTGGAGCCTAACTTCTTTTAGAAGGACATTGCGTGGTGGGTAGTTTGACTGGGGTGGTCGCCTCCAAAAGAGTAACGGAGGCTTTCAAAGGTACCCTCAGCACGCTTGGTAACCGTGCGTAGAGTGTAATGGCATAAGGGTGCTTGACTGTGAGACCAACAAGTCGATCAGGTGCGAAAGCAGGACATAGTGATCCGGTGGTTCCGTATGGAAGGGCCATCGCTCATAGGATAAAAGGTACTCCGGGGATAACAGGCTAGTCTCCCCCAAGAGCTCACATCGACGGGGAGGTTCGGCACCTCGATGTCGGCTCGTCACATCCTGGGGCTGGAGAAGGTCCCAAGGGTTGGGCTGTTCGCCCATTAAAGTGGCACGCGAGCTGGGTTCAGAACGTCGTGAGACAGTTCGGTCTCTATCTATTGCGGGCGTTAGATGTTTGAGAGGGCTTGATTCTAGTACGAGAGGACCGAATTGAACAAACCTCTGGTGTATCAGTTGTTCCGCCAGGAGCACCGCTGAGTAGCTACGTTTGGAAGAGATAAGCACTGAAAGCATATAAGTGCGAAACTCGCCTCAAGATGAGACATCTTTTAAGGGTCGTTGGAGATGACGACGTTGATAGGCTATAGGTGTAAAGGCAGTAATGTCATAGCCGAGTAGTACTAATTACCCGTAGATTTATAGCCTATGGTTACTGTATAACAAGTTTTATATGCGCAGTAAAGGTTTTGTCTTTGTGAGTGTTTTTATCGATAAACCAGACAAGAGATATAAAGATAGTAGATAAGAGACATAAAGTCTCGAGTCTCAGGTCTACAAATCTCACGTCTTATATAAAGCCTTTAGGGTGGTTTTAGCGGTGGGGCTCACCTGTTCCCATTCCGAACACAGAAGTTAAGCCCACCAGCGCCGATGGTACTGCGAAAGCGGGAGAGTAGGCCGCCGCCAGTTTTTATTTAAAAGTCTCATACATTTATTTGTATGAGACTTTTTTTTGTGATATACCCCAAAGAGAAAAGATAATAGACAAGAGATAAGAGATAAGAGATAAGAGATAAGAGAGGGAATAGACCACCGCCACAAATCATTCATCATTTATCTTTTATAAACAATAAGCGCAAATGGCCGGGATATCTATCTATCTATCTATCTATCTATCTATCTATGATCTTATATAGTCATGTATTGGGAATTTTTAGTTGGTAGTGTCTCACTAACTGTGTAAGTTGAAAAGTTATTCTGGAAAATTTTGAGCCCTTAGAGCTCAAAAAATTTTACGGAAATAACTTTTTATTATTTTTAACATTACATAGTTATGATTGACAAAGAAGATTTATTAAACAACAAGGATTTCTACAAATCCTTTAAGAATGGGGAAGATTTAACATCCTTCTTCAAAGAACTGCACAAAAAAGCCGTGGAGCATATGTTGGATGCAGAGCTGGACAGTCATCTGGATAACGAAAAGCATGGTAAAACAACTAATGGAAATTATCGAAACGGTCATGGAACCAAAAAGATAAAATCGTCTTTTGGGGAATCCGAGATTAAGGTTCCCAGAGATAGAGAAGGTAGTTTTGAGCCCGCATTAGTTCCCAAAAGGCACAACATTATCGATGGTTTAGAAAACATCATCATCTCATTCTATGCCAGAGGAATGAGCGTATCAGACATTGAGGAACAAATCCGTGAAATGTATGATTTTGAGGTTTCTACTTCTACCATATCACGAATAACCAATGCGGTTGCAAGTGAAGCAGTAAGTTGGCAGAACCGCCCGCTTGAAGATTTGTATCTCATTGTCTGGATGGATAGGATTGTTTTCAAAGTAAGGGAAAACTCCAAAGTCATTAATAAAACAGTTTATCTGGCTGTTGGATTAAGCCGTGACGGGAGAAAGGAAGTATTGGGAATGTGGCTTGGAAAAAATGAAAGCTCAGCATTCTGGATGAGTGTTCTCACAGATTTAAAAGCCCGTGGTGTGGAGGATATTCTCATCACCGCCACCGATAATTTAAACGGATTTACCCAGACGATCCGCTCTGTCTTTCCCGAATCTCAAACCCAGATTTGTGTTGTGCATCAGATCAGAAATGCCTGCAAATATGTGGTATGGAAGGACAGAAAAGAATTCTCTGCCGATATGAAGCATATTTACACCGCTCCAACAAAACAAGCAGCTGAACAAGCACTCAATGATTTTGCAGATAAATGGGAAAGTAAATATTCTTATGCTATCCAATCCTGGAGAAACAATTGGGATGAACTTACTGTATTTTTTGATTTTCCTTTAGAGATCCGAAAAATCATTTATACAACTAATTTAATTGAAAATCTAAACGGAAAAATCCGAAAATACACCAAAAACAAAATGTCTTTTCCTACCGATGATGCCGTAATGAAATCAGTGTATCTGGCATTAAAAGAAGCTACTAAAAAATGGACGATGCCTATCCAAAATTGGGGCATTGTTCTCAATCAATTTATCCTTATTTTTGAAAAAAGGCTCAGATTATAAAATCCAAGCCTAACTTTTTAACTTACACACTTTGTGGGATAGTGTCGCCTGGCTATCTATCTATCTATCTATCTATCTATCTATCTATCTATCTATCTATCTATCGCGGAACAATTATAAAATATCCGCTTCATTGTAACGATCAAAGTATCTACTAAATATCCTTAATACTTACTATTATTGAATAATAGCTGACTTTTGTTAATCTCGATATACACACATCGATGAAAGGCGTTTAATCAAAGCTACTATTGGATACAACTCAGAAGGACTATTTTTGTAATCAAGTTATACAACTGCTCTTTTTGCGATACGCTCCATTTTATTGTAATATCCTTTATCGTTTGATCTTTATAAAATTCTTCAAATAATCAGCCTTGCTGTTCTCTATTTAAATTGTACCCAGTTCAGGATTTATATATTAGTTTTTAAAACCCTTTCCAGGATCCTAAAGCTTTAGTTATCTAATTTTTTTAAAAGATCTCCATGATCTATTCAATCTGCATTAAATATTCCATAACCATTCATCTTTACCTTTTATAGCTTACTAACTTTTGCTCTGTTAAGCTTTATTTTGATTTAAAGCATTAAATCAAAACCCACCTAATCGGTTAAAACTTTAATCATATACCTTTTGTTATATAACTTTTTTCAAAGATCTTCCTGATCTATTGAATCTACAGAAAATATTCCCCGATCATTCACCTTTACCGTTTGCTGCTCTATTAAGTAGGTTAAAGCTTTAGTTGATCATCTTAAAAAAAATCTGTGCGATCCCAGTCATCCGTGGGATATGATATTTTGTACCCCAGGATCTACGTCTTCTTAAAAACTGCTCAGTCTACATTTATCCCATTCTCTTAGCCTTGCCTTCCTTTTATTATTGATCTGCGTCCCTTGTGGATAAGTCCACTATTTAAATAAATAATTAGTAATCAAAATCTTATGGATGTACTTATCCCCATTATGAGTGCTGTATGAATTTTATGTTAAATAAGTTTGTTTTGCGTTGTGATAAGTTGTTATCTTTGCCCCACTGAAAAACGAGAGTTGATTAGTAGCACAGAAGAGCTTTTAGATAAGCGATACTATTTATGAAAATGCTTTATAGGAGCTAGGAAATGATCTGATTAATTTTTAGAAATAAAAGTTGTGGGATTTAAAAATTTTAGTATCTTTGCAGTCCGGTTAAACGGAGCGCAGAAGCAGTAAGGACGGATGTTTGTCAAGAGGTTAAGGTTACTTAAAAAACTTCAAATTTTCTTTGGAAAACATTTTGTCATTTAGAAATAAATAATTACTTTTGCAACCGCAAATAGAGGACAGAACGACAGAAAAGCTTCTCTATGTTTTGCGGAAAGAAAAAAGATCATTGACATACAATATACAACCAAGTAAGAAAAAAACTAAAGCGTAAAAAAAACTTTGAGTGGGTCAGGAAAAACATACAATGGAGAGTTTGATCCTGGCTCAGGATGAACGCTAGCGGGAGGCCTAACACATGCAAGCCGAGCGGTAGGTTTCCTTCGGGAAACTGAGAGCGGCGCACGGGTGCGGAACACGTGTGCAACCTGCCTTTATCAGGGGGATAGCCTTTCGAAAGGAAGATTAATACCCCATAATATATCATATGGCATCATTTGATATTGAAAACTACGGTGGATAAAGATGGGCACGCGCAGGATTAGATAGTTGGTAGGGTAACGGCCTACCAAGTCAACGATCCTTAGGGGGCCTGAGAGGGTGATCCCCCACACTGGTACTGAGACACGGACCAGACTCCTACGGGAGGCAGCAGTGAGGAATATTGGACAATGGGTGAGAGCCTGATCCAGCCATCCCGCGTGAAGGACGACGGCCCTATGGGTTGTAAACTTCTTTTGTATAGGGATAAACCTACTCTCGTGAGAGTAGCTGAAGGTACTATACGAATAAGCACCGGCTAACTCCGTGCCAGCAGCCGCGGTAATACGGAGGGTGCAAGCGTTATCCGGATTTATTGGGTTTAAAGGGTCCGTAGGCTGATTTGTAAGTCAGTGGTGAA
Organism: Chryseobacterium carnipullorum; assembly: GCF_003815695.1. Classification (NCBI taxonomy): domain Bacteria; kingdom Pseudomonadati; phylum Bacteroidota; class Flavobacteriia; order Flavobacteriales; family Weeksellaceae; genus Chryseobacterium; species Chryseobacterium carnipullorum. The sequence goes on from NZ_CP033920.1 coordinate 1,838,178, forward strand.
ATCTCACAGCTCAACTGTGAAACTGCCATTGATACTGCAAGTCTTGAGTGTTGTTGAAGTAGCTGGAATAAGTAGTGTAGCGGTGAAATGCATAGATATTACTTAGAACACCAATTGCGAAGGCAGGTTACTAAGCAACAACTGACGCTGATGGACGAAAGCGTGGGGAGCGAACAGGATTAGATACCCTGGTAGTCCACGCCGTAAACGATGCTAACTCGTTTTTGGGTTTTCGGATTCAGAGACTAAGCGAAAGTGATAAGTTAGCCACCTGGGGAGTACGTTCGCAAGAATGAAACTCAAAGGAATTGACGGGGGCCCGCACAAGCGGTGGATTATGTGGTTTAATTCGATGATACGCGAGGAACCTTACCAAGGCTTAAATGGGAATTGACAGGTTTAGAAATAGACTTTTCTTCGGACAATTTTCAAGGTGCTGCATGGTTGTCGTCAGCTCGTGCCGTGAGGTGTTAGGTTAAGTCCTGCAACGAGCGCAACCCCTGTCACTAGTTGCCATCATTCAGTTGGGGACTCTAGTGAGACTGCCTACGCAAGTAGAGAGGAAGGTGGGGATGACGTCAAATCATCACGGCCCTTACGCCTTGGGCCACACACGTAATACAATGGCCAGTACAGAGGGCAGCTACACAGCGATGTGATGCAAATCTCGAAAGCTGGTCTCAGTTCGGATTGGAGTCTGCAACTCGACTCTATGAAGCTGGAATCGCTAGTAATCGCGCATCAGCCATGGCGCGGTGAATACGTTCCCGGGCCTTGTACACACCGCCCGTCAAGCCATGGAAGTCTGGGGTACCTGAAGTCGGTGACCGTAACAGGAGCTGCCTAGGGTAAAACAGGTAACTAGGGCTAAGTCGTAACAAGGTAGCCGTACCGGAAGGTGCGGCTGGAACATCTCATTTTAGAGCGTCTTAAAGACGTTAAACAAAATTAGTACAGCAATGTACATTGATTCTGCTTAAAGTAAAGCTTTAGTTTTTTATTTGGTTGCTATATATTATAAAAATACACAACCCACTAGAAATTAGTATAGGGATAGAGATACAAGAGCCGAGAGCCAAGAACCAAGACGAATGCAAAAGTCTTGTATCTAGGATCTAGGACTGTTAGTCTAAAAGACAGTCTCGTAGCTCAGCTGGTTAGAGCGCTACACTGATAATGTAGAGGTCGGCAGTTCGAGCCTGCCCGAGACTACTAATTATAAGACGGGAAGATGAAAGAGGCAAGAGCCAAGATGTAAATCTTTAATCTAGCATCTTGACTCTCTTAGTCTACTAGAGGGGGAATTAGCTCAGCTGGCTAGAGCGCCTGCCTTGCACGCAGGAGGTCAAGGGTTCGACTCCCTTATTCTCCACAGTTTTGGAAGTTTGATTTAAAAGTTACGGATAGAGCCAAAAAACAATATTCGTTCATCAGACAGAAGAAAAGACATTAAGATCATTGACATTAACGGTAAAAATATCACAAAGAAAAAACCGAGCGCATATAAGCGCTTGAGTAACCAAAAATAGGAAAGAAATCGTTAAGGGCGTATGGCGGATGCCTAGGCTTTCAGAGGCGAAGAAGGACGCGGTAAGCTGCGAAAAGCTGCGGGGATTGGCACACACGAATTGATCCGCAGATGTCCGAATGGGGCAACCCGGCATGTTGAAGACATGTCACTCTAATTAATTAGAGAGCAAACCAGGAGAACTGAAACATCTAAGTACCCTGAGGAAAAGAAATCGAAGAGATTCCGTAAGTAGCGGCGAGCGAAAGCGGATTAGCCCAAAAGTCTTTATATGTTTAATAGAATGTTCTGGAAAGAACAGCCATAGAGGGTGATAGCCCCGTATATGAAAGGCATATTTTGATGATAAATGAGTAGGGCGGGACACGTGAAATCCTGTCTGAATATGGGGGGACCATCCTCCAAGGCTAAATACTCCTGAAAGACCGATAGTGAACAAGTACTGTGAAGGAAAGGTGAAAAGCACTTCGAATAGAAGGGTGAAATAGAACCTGAAACCGTACGCCTACAAGCGGTCGGAGCCCACAAGTTGGGTGACGGCGTGCCTTTTGCATAATGAGCCTACGAGTTAATTTTGCTAGCGAGGTTAAGGACTTCAGGTCCGGAGCCGGAGCGAAAGCGAGTCTGAATAGGGCGCTTAGTTAGCAGGATTAGACGCGAAACCTTGTGATCTACCCATGGGCAGGTTGAAGCTCTGGTAACACAGAGTGGAGGACCGAACCGGTTGACGTTGAAAAGTCTTCGGATGACCTGTGGGTAGGGGTGAAAGGCCAATCAAACTGGGAGATAGCTCGTACTCTCCGAAATGCATTTAGGTGCAGCGTCGTATATAAGTTTATTAGAGGTAGAGCTACTGATTGGATGCGGGGGTTTCATCGCCTACCAATTCCTGACAAACTCCGAATGCTAATAAATGTTCTACGGCAGTGAGGGCATGGGTGCTAAGGTCCATGTCCGAGAGGGAAAGAACCCAGACCAACAGCTAAGGTCCCCAAATCTCTATTAAGTTGAAGCAACGCGGTTGGACTGCATTGACAGCTAGGATGTTGGCTTGGAAGCAGCCATTCATTTAAAGAGTGCGTAACAGCTCACTAGTCGAGCGGTCCGGCATGGATAATAATCGGGCATAAATAGAGTACCGAAGCTATGGATTTATACCTTTTGGGTATATCTGGTAGGAGAGCATTCTGTTTGCACCGAAGCAGTATCGTGAGGTATTGTGGAGCGTACAGAAAAGAAAATGTAGGCATAAGTAACGATAAAGCGGGCGAGAAACCCGCTCACCGAAAGACTAAGGTTTCCTCAGCCATGCTAATCAGCTGAGGGTTAGTCGGGACCTAACGCGAACCCGAAAGGGGTAGTGGATGGACAATGGGTTAATATTCCCATACTTGCTCACACTAAAAAGGGGACGGAGTGCCGTACTTACTGGAGACTGACGGAATAGTCAAGACCTAGCCTTCGGGCGAAGTTGTTGTAGGGAAAGTGCTTCCAAGAAAAGCCGAAGTGAAGCAACCCGTACCAAAACCGACACAGGTAGTCGAGGAGAGAATCCTAAGGTGCTAGAGTGAATCATGGTTAAGGAACTAGGCAAAATAGTCTCGTAACTTCGGGAGAAGAGACGCCATCAGCAATGGTGGCCGCAGTAAAAAGGCCCAGGCGACTGTTTATCAAAAACACAGGACTCTGCAAAATCGAAAGATGCAGTATAGGGTCTGACACCTGCCCGGTGCTGGAAGGTTAAGGAAGGGCGTTAGCGTAAGCGAAGCGTTTGACTGAAGCCCCAGTAAACGGCGGCCGTAACTATAACGGTCCTAAGGTAGCGAAATTCCTTGTCGGGTAAGTTCCGACCTGCACGAATGGTGTAACGATCTGGGCACTGTCTCAACCATGAGCTCTGTGAAATTGTAGTCTCGGTGAAGATGCCGAGTACCCGCAATGGGACGAAAAGACCCTGTGAACCTTTACTATAACTTCGTATTGACTTTGAGTAAGTAATGTGTAGGATAGGTGGGAGGCTTTGAAGCGGGCACGCTAGTGTTCGTGGAGCCAACGTTGAAATACCACCCTTTACTTACTTGGAGCCTAACTTCTTTTAGAAGGACATTGCGTGGTGGGTAGTTTGACTGGGGTGGTCGCCTCCAAAAGAGTAACGGAGGCTTTCAAAGGTACCCTCAGCACGCTTGGTAACCGTGCGTAGAGTGTAATGGCATAAGGGTGCTTGACTGTGAGACCAACAAGTCGATCAGGTGCGAAAGCAGGACATAGTGATCCGGTGGTTCCGTATGGAAGGGCCATCGCTCATAGGATAAAAGGTACTCCGGGGATAACAGGCTAGTCTCCCCCAAGAGCTCACATCGACGGGGAGGTTCGGCACCTCGATGTCGGCTCGTCACATCCTGGGGCTGGAGAAGGTCCCAAGGGTTGGGCTGTTCGCCCATTAAAGTGGCACGCGAGCTGGGTTCAGAACGTCGTGAGACAGTTCGGTCTCTATCTATTGCGGGCGTTAGATGTTTGAGAGGGCTTGATTCTAGTACGAGAGGACCGAATTGAACAAACCTCTGGTGTATCAGTTGTTCCGCCAGGAGCACCGCTGAGTAGCTACGTTTGGAAGAGATAAGCACTGAAAGCATATAAGTGCGAAACTCGCCTCAAGATGAGACATCTTTTAAGGGTCGTTGGAGATGACGACGTTGATAGGCTATAGGTGTAAAGGCAGTAATGTCATAGCCGAGTAGTACTAATTACCCGTAGATTTATAGCCTATGGTTACTGTATAACAAGTTTTATATGCGCAGTAAAGGTTTTGTCTTTGTGAGTGTTTTTATCGATAAACCAGACAAGAGATATAAAGATAGTAGATAAGAGACATAAAGTCTCGAGTCTCAGGTCTACAAATCTCACGTCTTATATAAAGCCTTTAGGGTGGTTTTAGCGGTGGGGCTCACCTGTTCCCATTCCGAACACAGAAGTTAAGCCCACCAGCGCCGATGGTACTGCGAAAGCGGGAGAGTAGGCCGCCGCCAGTTTTTATTTAAAAGTCTCATACATTTATTTGTATGAGACTTTTTTTTTGTGATATACCCCAAAGAGAAAAGATAATAGACAAGAGATAATAGACAAGAGATAAGAGATAAGAGATAAGAGATAAGAGATAAGAGATAAGAGATAAGAGATAAGAGATAAGAGATAAGAGATAAGAGATAAGAGATAAGAGAGGGAATAGACCACCGCCACAAATCATTTATCATTTATCATTTATCTTTGATAAGCAATAAGCGCGAATAGCCGGGATATCTATCTATCTATCTATCTATCTATCTATCTATCTATCGCGGAACAATTAGTTACTTACCGTAAAAACGATCCTGCTATTATATGTCGCTGCCGGAATCGTTACCGATACTCCGCTTACCTGGTACTGTATATTAATCCCGGTATAAGAAGTAACTGATAATACAGTTGATATTCGGAATAATTCGACAGCTGTTAAAGGTACCGTGATATAAGCAGTTCCTCCAGATATACTACAGCCTACACATAAGGTAGAGCCGTTGCTGGTTCGTTTGGCTGATAAAACCAGAGCACTGTTCCATGTAGGATTTGCTTCATAGTGCACATATACTTTTACACTTCCAAGCAGTGCCGGTAGGCCCACGTTAATACTAGCCTGGTTAGTGGGACTTGCATAGGTCCCGTCATAATTATTTCCTGCTTCTGTAATAGCCGGAATGCTGGCGTTCCAGTTGGTAACCGGAACCGTTACGGTTTGAGCTTTGCTCTGAAAGCTGAATATCAATACAATAATAAGAACGATATACTGTATAGAAGATCTTTTATATTGAATAGTAGTAAAGTGAGTATGTTGGGTTTCTCTTTTCATTTATTCGGTAATAGTGTAGGTGATAACAATAGGTGAGTTAGTTAGCGCTGAAAGATTGGCATAAGTGTTCACTGCAACGCTGATTGTTAGTCTGTGACCATTATTAGCTCCATTTCCGGTAAATGCACCGCCAATGCCTGTAATAATATTTGTAGCTGTGGTAGAAAGAGTAACCTGCCCGGCGGATGTTCCTAATGTGCCACCACCAGATCCCGACGCAGCAGCAGCCTGCACTCTTATGCTGATACCAGGAACAAGCTGATTGATCGAAGCTGTAATTCTTCTGGTAAGTCCTCCCGAAGCAATTGCTGAAGTATAATTGATCCATTTTGTGGTATTGGCAGCTGGAGCTGTCAAAGCTTGGCCAGCTTCAGTAGGTGCTGTAAAATTTAGAGTAAAAGTGCCTGTGGGTTCAATATCTAATAAAGTGACAACGGGTAGGGTCAAGGCAATAGTACTTTGGGAGAATACCGTGCATGACATCAGGCAAAAAATTAGATAAATTATATTTTCTTTCAGTTTCATTTTTTCTTTTTTACATCGTTGTACCCTACTTTGATCATTTCCTGCTGGTATTTAATTTCACTCTGCTGTTTTACAATATGAATGGATATGTTCTGGGTTTGTGACGGTTTAAGGCTGTAATGAAAAGAGTCTGCAGCTATTTTATACCTCTTGTCTAAACCATTTCTGTAAAGCTTAACTTTCCATTCTCCGGGACGCAGATAAGTGAAGTCAAAGTTTTCTCCGATAAATGCAATTTTTCTGTAGGTCTGCTCACCATTGGAAGCTTCTACAATGATACTTTGTCTTTTGTTCTTTTCTTTTGTAGGCTGATATTGAGCGAAACTGTATTCGTCTTTGCCATCATTTTCAGAAAGATGGATATTTCCCTTGATTGTTGATGCCGTAGTTAATCCAAAATTGAAAATATTCTCTTTAGCATCTAGATGTAAAGTGGCCGGTAAAGAAACATTTGTTATATCATTAATATCAGCGGTGGATCGGTCTATTTCAAGAAAATATTCTCCCGGAACAACATTTTTGAATTGATAATTTCCGTCTTTGTCTGTAATAGATAAATGATTTCCGAGCATGAGTTTAATCCCTTCTGTTTTTTTTACGCCCAGATTACTGATGTTTCCTGATAGGGAAGTGTATTCTGCTGTTTTCTGGACAGGTACATTAAGGCGAAGCGTATAGCGTAATGAAAATATGAAATCTTTATTGCCCAGCTCACCACGTTGCAATGAGTATCTGCCAGAAACATCCAGTTCACTGCCTCGAAATAACTGTTGATGATATAGCACTTCAAATAGATTGCGATCCCTGAAATATTCCTCAGGCATATAATTATTCTGATAAAATAAACTCAGGCTTGTCTTGTCAGAAAACCTGCTGAAGATCCTAGCCCCATAATAAACCTGCTTTTCATTCTGCATTTGGTACCTTGAAGTAATAGCGTAGCTTGCATAAATGCTGAAAGAAGTTTTAAATTTTTCAAAAGATATATTGGTGGTATAGAAACTCGAATTGCCATTAAATCCGCTCAGGTAATTATTGGTTTTTCCAAATTGTCCCTGTACATTAACAAGAAACTGCCCTATCTGCTGATCGACACTCACTTTAAAATACTGCTCATAATAATCGAACTGTTTCGGCTCCAGACGGTCCTGGTATTTTTGAAAGCCATTGTATAAGGTAATTAAACCCGTGGAAATATACTTGTACTGTATGCCATATTGCAGAAATCTTCTATAGGGCGCAGCATAGAATAGCGTATCCCTCTGAAAATTTCTGGCATCCTGGGTGTAATTTCCAAATACATTCAGCTTTTTAGAAATTTTGTATTGAATATTTCCGTTAAATGTGCTTGTATTCGTAAAATAGCCTGCAAATTTGGGACTCGCTCTCATATACATAAGATTTCCGTTAAATCTCTCAAAAGTAGCTTGAGCCTGTGCCATATAAGCTGTACCTTCCATCTGTTCGGTCTTACTGTAAGCAGCCTCTCCGGAAACGACGATATTTTTTGAGATCTTGAATTTTCCCGTAGTGTAGGGAAGGTGAGCTTCAGAGTCCAATCTTATATTTCCGAAATTCATTTCCCCGGTTCTTGGTGTTTTATAAAGATATCCGGCTGTAATCTCTGACTCTTTACGGATTTTGAATGTTGAATATACATTAAACTCATCTTTAATATCCCGGAAAAAACGCGGATGGTTATAGAATCCACCTACGCTGAACCTTTTGAAATCGTAACGAACTTCTGCACCCCGGCCATATCTTGCAAATTCAGTGAGGTAAGAAGCCGAATACGTTTTATCACCCAGATGCACGAAGACATTATCTCTTTTATAATTAATAAAATACTCTTCATACTGCGTAAATGAGTTGAATTCAACCGGATTAGCTGATACCGCATGGAATTCGATCTGGTTTTTATTCTCCTTGTCCAGAGTTCCCTTACCATATATCTCTCCCTGAAATCCATTCTGGTAGATTCCCCTATTTTGCATTCCTATAAACGAGATGGAAGCTGAAACCGGAAGCCTGTGATAGATATCGTCTTCCACAGGTTTTACCGAAATAACTTTAGTACTTATATAGGCCGTGTAATTCTCTTTTGGATTGTCCGGTGAATAAACAGATAGATTAAGATTTTGAAATTCATTTTGTCCAAGTTCAGCATTAGTAACTTTATAAATACCTATTACCTTTGATTCGTTCGGGGTCAATGTGATAGAAGTCTCTTGATCTACAACCGCATTCTTACTCTCTACAATCAGTTTTTCGGTAACATTCCCATTATTTTTTAAAAGAAACGATGCCCGGATTGTTTCCCCAGCTCTTATAAACTCCGGTGAATCTAATGCAGTGAGACTAAGTTTCCTGCTTCCGGAAATCGTGATCTGCGAAGTTTTTATAAAACGACTTCCGTCAGACCGATCTCTTCCATGAAGGATGACAGAATAAACACCTTGCGATGTTTCTGCAGCAATACGGATCGGAACGATATAAACTGTTTTTTCTTGCGCAGCTATCTTAAATTCTGCTTTTGCTAAAATAGGTTTGACAAATGAACTTGATGCAGTAATTGTAACATCATATATCTTGTCCTCTGCTGAAGGGTTTTCTAGTGAAAAAGAAATAGAAGTAGACATTCCCGGCATTAGACTATCTTTTTTACTGGCCAATTGACCTGGCTGCTGCTGTGAAAAAATAAGTACCGGGAATAGTGATAATAGGACAATATATAAAATCCAAGTTTTAATCATTCTTTACTTCTAATTCCACATTGAGCGCAAAGGCATTTTCGTCTTCATCGGTAGCTATGATGACAGCTTTGTATTGAGCTGGCGGAACTTTGCTGATATCAATATGAAATGATTTGGAGGTCTGTGGTAACAATCCCATTGCAGTGCTCGTGTAACTTCCGAGTTTCTCCCCGGTTTTCCGGTTGTAGATTTCTATAGACGCTGTGGGTTTACAGTACAGATTGCCATGATTGGCAATCGCTATCTTAGCGATCTGTTTTCCCTCTTCTTTTTCAATTTTTACACTTTCAAATTTAAGATCTGGTTTAGCTTTTTCTGTTTCATAATCAGTAATGACCTGAATTGCATAGCGCACTACAGAGGTGATGTTGACGCCAGCTTTATCGTCACTGGGTTTTATATCTTCAACAGGTTCAACAATGATTACACTCCAATAACTTCCGGGATTTACAGACTGATCGGGAACTGAAATTTCGTAGAATACTTCAGTTTTTTCCTTTCCCTTGAGGGTAATCAGGTTCGTATTAAGTTTGATCCAGTCACCATTGGTTCTGTTATTGGTGCGAATGGATGTATAACTTATAGAACCATCTGCGAGGTAAGCAAAGTCCTGTAAAAATATTTTTACGTTTTGCGGCTTGCTACCGGTATTTTCAATAGCAATTTTTCCTTTGTACACCTTGCCGTTTTCTACTTTGTAGTTATGGGTAAGACCGTTGAGTACGACAATACCTGCATGTAGGAAGCTTAACTGCAGCATCAAAAACATCAAAAAGAGAACACGCTTTATCATCATCATCATGTAAAGTTTGGAATTAAATCATGGGCAATATGAAACCTCGAAGAAACTTACGGGAGGTTTCTTCTTGTTTTGTTGTAAAACTGAGACGGTACTAGTTGTCTGAAATCGTATACGTCACTGTAGCTACCGTAGTCGCTGTTGCCTGTAAATCCGCATACACAGCTACTCCTCCAGGTCCGCTTCCTGCTGCCAGAGCATAGGTAAGATTGTGTCCGTTATTGGCTCCGTTTCCTGTAAAAGCACTTCCGATCCCTGAAATGATGGTTTGGTCCGCAGCACTCAAAGTAATCTGGGCGGCCGGTGTTCCTAATGTTCCGCCACCACTTCCGGTAGCAGCTGCGGCCGTTACGTGAATGTCAATTCCGGGAATAAGGGCATTTACCTTTACAGATACATTACGGGTAGGATCTGCTACAGATTTGATCGATGAATAATTCAGCCATAGTGTATTGTTAGAAGCACTCGCGGTAACAGGATTTCCGGCTTCTGTAGGTGCTGTAAATCCCAAAGTGATATTCTTTGTCGCAGCAGGTTCAATGTCTACTAATGCAACTTCAGGGATAGAAATTGTAATGGTGTGATTGTCAGTATTGGTGTCTTGTGCTTGTAAAGTACCTGCAAATGCAAAGGTAAAAAAGCATACGGCAAGGCTTACGTTTAATTTTTTCATGATATTTTGTTAATTAGTTAGGTGAATTTAATAAAAATTAGTAAAGTATGAAAATAAAATTACGATTTTTAATTATTGTTATTTATTTCTTTATAGTATTTCGTTATTTATATGAATTTTTATATGCAAATTATATAAAATCACAATAAAAGGATATGCCTGTAATCATAACAAAAGCCTTACGTTTTCGTGTAAGGCTTTGGTCTGCTGCTGTTTATTGGTCTACGCCCAGTGTGGGTCTGAAATAGATACTTTTCCGGTTTCTATCCTTCCTGCAAAATGCCAGATATGATCTCCATATAGCACTTTTAGGTCATACCAACCTTTGTTTTTGCTGAGATCCATCGTTATTTTTTCCTCCGTTTGATGTATTGAAAATGTCTTTTTACTTTTTTCATACAGATTTTCTATGGTCACGGAAGTATTTCCATTTCCTTTTTTGAAGATTAATTCTGCTTCATTTTTTAAACTATTATTGTTGAACTCGATCTCTATTTCAGGAGTATTGCTTCCGCTAAATTTTCGGAAGAAACCATTAGGCCCGAAAACTTCATAATCATATTTTCCGGGATTCATGGGATGGGAAAGCTCCTGTCTGGAATACAAGGCATATGAAAAATGATAATTGCTGCTGTCCAATTGTGTTCTGTCATAGAGTAACAAAGGAACACCGCATTCTTTTAAATTCTTCATTTTAATTTTTCCATTTTCCAGGTTGACATGGAAATGGTACGGAAGAGCATTGGACGGTTTGGTTCCCCTTTCCTGAATTTCAAGAAGGTTATCCATGATTTCGTTTTCAGTATACCATTTCAAATCAGGCACGGGTTTACTTTTAGCAGCATTAATGGTTTTCGTATATTCTTTCTGATCAAGATAATTCATTTGCGGAGCCTTCGTACTGGAAGAATTAAAAGCTGAAGTCAGATCTCCACACACCGCCCTTCTCCAGTCACTGATATTGTCAACTGTAACGTCTTTTTTGTACTTTTTCTGTATAAATTTCTCAAGGAACTGCAGTACGGAAGTATGGTCAGAGACTTCAGAATTCACAAAACCTCCTTTCGTCCAGGGGGATGCAATGATCATCGGAACTCTGTAGCCAAGCCCAACGCTACCTTCTATTCTTTCATAATCTTTCAATGGAAGGGCAGACATATATTCCTGAGATTGATCTACATATTCCGCGCCTTCTTTACCGTTCAGATCAACGGGCTGACTTGGATTAACTGGTGGTGCAAATGGAAGAACATGGTCAAAATACCCATCATTTTCATCGTAATTGATAATAAAAATAGTTTTTTTCCAGGTCTCCGGATCTTTGGTCAGGATATTCAGAACTTCTGAAATATACCATGCTCCATACCATGGCGATCCCGGATGGTCAGAAAAATGTTCAGGAGCCACCAACCACGAAACCAGCGGAAGTTTTTGTTCTTCCACATCTTTCCGGAACTGAAACAGCACATCTCCTTTCGGCACGACCAGTCTTTCTCCGTTTTCATCTTTTCCAATTTCCAGGTTCCAGTAGTCGGGATCATTGGAATTGGTCGTAAATGCTTTTTCATGGAGATTTTTTTCCTGCTGCGAAAGTTGAGCATAATTTTCGGGAGCATATCGTATCTGATCTTCTTCAAGTTCAGCAATCAATGTTTCAAATCTTTTCTTCTGATCAGGTTTTTTTGCCAGCTCTTCTTTCAGGTAAGCAATGATCTTTGGAATATTTTCATGGTAACCTTTTGAAAATTTGACATTGAATTTTGAGAACCATTCAATTGGATTATCCGTAAAATTACTCAGCCAGGCTTCCTGCTCGCCAGACATTCCTTTCGGAAGGCTGATTTCATTCTGATAAATTCTCCACGAAACATTCTGTTCCTCTAAAATTTCAGGAAAACTTTTCCAATGAGCCTGTCTTGCTTTATCGTAGTCAATATTTTCATTATAAACATTCGCTTTTACTTTCCCATTTTGCTGCTCCCTGAGGGTTCCTGACCAATGGAAAAGTCTGTTGGGAGTGGTTCCCGTAAGTGAAGAGCAGAAATACTGATCAAATATTGTAAATGCATCCGCCAGCTGATAATAAAAAGGAAGATCTTCGCGGTTATAATAACCTAAAGTAAGCGGGATATTTTTATAATCCTTATTTCCGGAAGCTTTAAACTGAAGCCACTGATCATATTTTCCTTTATTTAAAGCTTTTTGCTGGTCGGACCATGAATGTGGCAAAGAGCTCATCCAGGTAGATTTGGTATTTCTGAGATCCAATCTGGCAGGCGAGGCATATTTTCCGGAATCACCTTTTTGAAAGAAAACCGAATGCCCGTCCTGTTTGATGAAAGCTCTTTTGTCCAAAAAGCCTCTTACTCCTTTTAAAGCTCCGAACGCATGATCAAAAGAACGGTTTTCCTGCATCAGGATCACCACATGTTCTGCGTCATAAAAAGTGGAAAGTGCTGCAGGTTCTATTGCCAGTGCTTTTAAAATGGCTGGATGAAGAATACTTGAAGTTCCCAGTCCGGCCATCAAAAGGCTTGATTTTTCTAAAAATTCTCTTCTGTTCATGTTCAATCAAAATAAGAAATAAACCGCAAGTTAATTGGATTTTCCTGCGGTTTATCTGTTTTTATATAATAATTAGTTTCCTACTGAAGCCACCATGGTTTGGAATTGATATTGTCATTTCCTCCGTACTGAGCAGCCAGTGCGGCTTTTAGGTTAGTACTGTTATAGTTGTACTCAGCCTGGGGATATCTGAATCTGAACGGGGCTGGAACTCCATCTTTAAGAGGATATTTAGGGAATCCTGTTCTCAGATAATCATAATAAGACGTCCATTGGCTCTGATGAAACATCGTCATATATTTTTGAGTCATAATTTTTTCTAAGCGCACGTCTGGTAAATCTGAATCACTGTAAATCACCAGCGGGGACGCCAGATATTGATTCACATCAAATCCTGAAAAATACTGTCCCGGATTTTTTACATACGTCTGGTAAAAAGTGAAACTTGCTTTAATCGCATGATCATAATGGGTCTTCGCGGATCCTGAGATCCATCCTCTTGCCGCAGCTTCTGCCAGGATAAATTCAAGCTCTGAATAGCTTAATACGGAAGAAGGTTCATTGGTTGCATCTTTGTAGAAACGGTCATTTACTTTAGAAATATTTTTTGCAGTGATCAGAGTCGCATTGTCAGAATAAGAAGAATTAGGATCTCCTCCGTTGTATCCTGTGAAATCTGTAAAGGGTTTTCCCGCTTCTTTGGCTCCTGTAGTTTGTGCTGCAAAAGTAAACAGACGCGGATCCTGTCTCAGCTTAAACAAATTGATAAAATAATCTGCCATATATAAACTTGACCCGTAACCACTGCTGTTGAACATCGTATATCTGCTGTCTGCCGCATCAACGAATTTAAGTTCTCCGTTATCCGAAATAGAAGTCATTAAAGTCTGACTGTTTGCAATAGATGCAAATTCCGTTGCGACATTATAGCTTCCCAATGTCGTTTTTTTAGACATGGTCATTAAAATTTTCAGACGGAAAGAATTGATCAGCTTTTTCCATTTTGAAGCATCGCCATTATAGATAATATCGCCTTCAATTTTATCATTGGTATTAATAAGATCATTGGCTTCTTTCAGTTCAGATAAAATTCCGGCCATTACAGTTTCCTGACTATCGTATTTTGGCTGGGTAATTCCTGATTCACCTTTTACAGCTTCTGTATAAGGAATACTTCCGAATTTTAAACTTAAATTAAAGAAATAATACGCTCTGTAGAACTTACCGATAGCCACATAATTTTTATTATTGATCTTCTCGGCTTCCTGCATCATTTTTCCCGTATTCAAAAGCCCGGTAGTGTAGGCATCGAAAGAGGCATCATTCCATTTCATATACTGATAAACGTTTTCACCATCTGTTCCTATCATCATTCTGGAAGCATACATATTGTCACCATTCACCTGGAATGTGTTTTTTGAAACATAAGTTAAAAGAACTTTAGGATCTACGCTGGCCTGATCATTAGGGTTTTCATTGATCTTGTCAAGATCGGTTTCACAGGAAGCCAGCATCAGCAGTCCTGCAAAAGCAGCTGATATGATACTGGATCCTCTGAATCGTTTTGCTATTATACTATTCTGCGATTTCGCTATACTATTGATATTGTTTTTCATTGTTCAGGATACTTATTAATTAAAATTTAAGATTAAATCCGACTCCGATCCATCTGCTGGAAGGGTCCTGGATGTCGTTCACGTCTTTTGTGCCGATCTGGTAATCAGGATCAGAATACAGGTTTTTGGATTTTTTCCACATAGCCAGGTTATAAGCAGAAATATTGGCCGTGAAATTTTTAATCATTCCTTTAGGATTCAGGAGATAAGAGAAGTCGTATTCCAGCACAACAGATCGCAGTTTGACAAATGTTCTGTCGAAAACATTCGCAAATAACTCACTCTCGTCTTCCGTTACCCTTGCCTGATAAGGATAATTCTGTGCCCAGTCCTGAAAGCTGATCGGTTTTGTGTGCGGAGTGTACATTCCTGTGGTGGCATTGTAATTAACCCCGTCCGGTACGAAATAATACGTTCCCGGATTCGCATATTCAAGATCTCTGTAGGCTGTAGAGTTCGGATGTTTTCCACCCCACCACATTTTTTCCACCACCTGAGATCTCATCACACCACCGATGCTTCCGTCTATTCCGATATTCAGAGTGAATTTTTTAAATTTAAATGTATTGTTGAAACCGAAAGTCCAGTCCGGATTAAAATGGCCCAGATTACTTGGGGCATCTGCTCTTGTCGGCATTCCTGTTTTAGCGTCCAGGATCACTTTTCCATCCGGTGATTTCTTCCACGTATAATCATAGAAACTGTCCATTCTTTCACCAAGCTTGATATTATTATAGTTCGGCATATGATCATAGATTGAGGTCAGTTTTTGTTCATAGGTGCTCCAGTTAATTAAAGACCTCCATGTAAAATCAGCTGTTTTTACAGGAACCAATCCCAGGGAGATTTCCAAACCTTTGGTCGTGTACTCGTTTCCGTTCACATATTGAGACGTAAAACCAGATGATGGAGCTGCCGGAAATTCAAGAATATTATTATAATCTAATGTTCTGAAATACGTAACATCTAATGTCAGTCTGTTCTTAAACAATCCTGCGCTTAATCCCAATTCATAAGAATTAGTTTGTTCCGGTTTTAATGAGTTTTCAACATTCAGGATCGTAGGGTAATTGAACATAGGATTCCCGTTGAATGTGGCTCCCTTATTGTTCATATAATAATTTCTTATCGAATAAGGTTTGAAATCATATGCCACTTTAGCCCAGGAAGCTGAAAGCTTTAAAAGATTAATCGCTTCAGGCATTTTTACTAAATTAGAGATCACCGCACTTACTGATGCAGAAGGGTAGAAATAAGATCTGTTGGCTTTCGGAAGTGTGGAAGACCAGTCATTACGTCCTGAGATATTGATGAAAAACGCATCATACAATCCGATATCGATTGTTGAATACGCACTGTAAATTAGTTTTTCTTTCAGGTAGTCATAATATTTTACAGCGCCTGTAGAATTTTCTAATGAATAGAGTTCCGGGATTTTCAGCCCGTCAGTTGATGCGTTGTCTATATTGTTTTTATAATAAAATGCAGATCCTCCTGCGTTGATTGTGAAGTCAAAATTGTCAGAGAATTTTTTCTTGTAAGTTGCTAATACATCAGAGTTCAGGTTCCATGTTTTGGAATCATTCAGAAGATATCCGCCACTCCTTGGAGCACTGTAGTTGAAATAGGAATACGGACTTAAAATTTCCTGCTTGTTGTGATTTTCAACCATGGATATCTTACCTTTTACAGAGAAATCTTCAGTTGCTTTATATTCCAGACCGGTTTGTGCGTTGATCACATTGGTTCTGTTTTTATTCTTATAATATTCAGATCCGAACCAAGGATTGTTATACCATGCATAATTCCAGTTGGCCTGAGCAATTCCTTCTCTTCCTGGAATCCACTTATGATTTTTAAGATCTCTCCCGTCTACGTCTGCACCCATCCAGATGAGGATGGTGTACATATGCCCGCTTGGATTATAGTCGTAGTTGGGAATATTGGGCGTAAAGGTTTGAGTGAAATTAAATTTGGTGTCAAACGTCAGTTTTTCTCCCAAATGATTTTCGGAGGAGAAATTGATGCCATAACGCTGCAGATAAGAATCAGGAACTCTGTCATCGTAGTTCATGAAATTTCCGGAAAGTCTGTAGATATCTTTGTTGTTTTTATAACTTACGGCAAAACTGTTATTATTGATCACGGCAGGCTTCAGGAAGATATCTAAATTATCATGATATCTCCAGTCGATCGGAACTCTTTCATATCTTGATTTATCATTATACTGAGTTCCTGATACTGCACCATACCACGGAATGACCTGTCCTGTCAATTTATCCCTGATTGGGCTGTTCCATTGGGCTACTTTCAGTCCCGGAATAAATTTTGGTCCCCAGATCATATCTCCGTCGTTCACACCACCATCGGCTCCATCCCAGAATTCGTACTTTCCGTGTGATCCGTTCCCGTATTCGGTTTGGGTTTTCGGAAGATTGGTAAATCCTGTGGTCACCATGGTATTTTGTGAAAATTCTACGGAGAAACCATTCTTTTTAGCACTTTTTGTGGTAATCAGAACCGCTCCGTATCTTCCTCGTGAACCATAAAGAGCAGAAGCTGTAGCTCCTTTCAAAACGTTGATGTTGGCAATATTGTTAGGATCCAGATTTTGAAACACTTCTTTCTCTACAATCACACCGTCAATGACAAAAACCAGATTGGAGTTTCCTCTTAAGGTAAATTGCGGAGCCTGCTGCATTCCTGTAGGATTGGAAACATTCAGACCGGCAACTTGTCCGGAAAATAAATTTCCAATACTTGGTGTAGTGATGGTTTCAAATTGTTTTGTTCCCACTTCCTGGGTAGAATATCCTATTTTTTCTTTCTTTTTGGCGATTCCCAAAGCTGTGATCACAACACCTTCAATCTGTTTTTCATTGGCTTTAGTCAAAACAATAGTGTATTGTCTTTTATAAGAAACTTCCACCGTGTACAGGGAAAAATCAGGTGCATAAAACTCAAGGATATCTTTTGGATTGGCTGAAATCGTAAAATTACCGCTTTCATCAGTTAAAGTAGTTTTTCCGGTATTTTTGTCGGTAATACTGACTCCGGATACGATGGAGCCATTCTCGGATTTTACATTTCCGGAAATGTTGATTTCTTGGGCAGTAAGGTAAAAGGGGAGTAAAAAAACAGCAAAAGTAGCTAAAGTCTTCTTCATTTTTTTTGAGGACAAATTTAGCGGTGTACTGTTACCAGAATTTTAATGTGGTATTAAAAGAAAAATACGATTTTAATATTTTTTAACATCAATATTTAACATTATCATAAAGCTAAAAAAGAGGAGATATTCTAATATTTGACTTTATTATACGATCTATTGTTTTGAAGAAGAAGTGGAAAAACAGGAATGAATAATAAGATTCCTTAGAATCTGCTCAGGATTCCCCAGTGAATTTTGATGTCATTAAATTTAAAAGGATTTCCAAATTCATTACCATTGGAAAGCTGGAAACTCATCAGCCCGATCGGGATAAAAAAGTTAAATCCGAGCCCGACACTGTAGAGTTTAGGCTTGACATTTAAAGATTTATTATTGAGCTGACCATATTGACCAAAGAAATCAAAAAATGCCTGATTGCCAATCAGGTACCGGTATTCTAATCCAGCATAATAATAAAAATCGGCGGCAAGCGATTTCTCATTGAAACCCCTCAT
Organism: Chryseobacterium carnipullorum; assembly: GCF_003815695.1. NCBI lineage: Bacteria > Pseudomonadati > Bacteroidota > Flavobacteriia > Flavobacteriales > Weeksellaceae > Chryseobacterium > Chryseobacterium carnipullorum. The sequence continues at coordinate 1,856,183 of NZ_CP033920.1, forward strand.
GGAATTCCAACCCCCGAACCGGTATAATTCATTCGCAGAGAATTCTACCTTGGAATCCATCATGGCACCTTCAGCTTTTATATTCAGAAAGTGATTACCGGAAATATGATAATTGTGTTCCCCAAAAAAGTAAAACTGGTTTTGGGTCGCTTTGATATTGTCTTTAGTATAAGTCGTTGTCAGGTAGTCATACCCTGCATTGATCCTTGTTTTGTAAAGAAAAAGATCAATATCTGTAGGTTCTGTCATTTCAAACCAGATCCCGAGTCCTTTTTTATTATAATCTTTTCCCTGAACATATAAAGTATCAATAATACTGGAAGATTCAAGCGTTCCCCTAAGCCCGATTTTATTTCTGTTATTGATGTGATAGTAGAAAGCCGGAAGGAATTTTACATTGGCAAACGTAGAATCCTGTCTGAAAATATTGACTTTCAGATTCATTCCGACATTGGATTTAAGCAGATACGGAATATCTGTCTGAAGGTCAAAAGTCTGTCCTTTATCCGGGTTTCTCTGCCAGTACAGATTGACTGTTTCAAAACCATTAAACATATTCCTGAAATTCACATTCAGGGTTCCGTTTAGCGTAAATTTTTCCGTTTTATCGTTCCCGAAACCAATTACCCCATCAAAAGTATTCGTTTTCTTCTTTTCCATAAACAGGTAAATGCTCGTGGAGTCTTTGGTGAATAATGTTTGGGGAGGCCGTTCCAGCGTAACAAAGGCGTGGCTCTGGAAATTTTTACTGATGGCTAAAAGGTTTTTGTCGTCGTAGTTCTTTCCCTTGAATTCCTTTTCCAGATTTTTCATAAATCTTTTCGGGACTCTCTCATAGCCTTTAACTACAAAACCATCAATCTTCCTTTTATCATTTTTGTTGATATCCAGTTCTATAACAGGATATCCATTTTTCTGACCTTTATATTTCGATTTAAGACGGCTGAAAGAATAGCCGTCATCTATATATCGTTTGTTGATGCTTTTCTTTGTTGAATCTAAATTTTTAGTAAAAAAGTCTTTCTGAATTTTTAGTCTCTGTCTGATGGAATCAGAAAGTTCCACGTAGGTTTCGTTAAAGTTTTTTCCTTTGTCGTAGAAAATTTCTGTACTGTCACCCTTCATTTTTACATCCTTCAGCTTCGTAAAGAAATAATTGCTTTGAGATAAAGAATCCAGAAATTTCACCGCAGAAACAGAATCTTTTACTTTTTTTCTGACATTCGTTTCCGTGTCAATGAGCCAATACTGTTTCTTCTGCGCTTGTACAAAAACGCAGAACAGGATAAAAAATATTTTTAGAAATAATTTCAATGCTCAATTTATTTAAACCATAACAGATATTAAAGCTATAGAAAGCAAAGCTTACCAAATAATCTTAATGGTTCAAACCCAGATTAAATAATTTTTTTTAAATAACTGAATTTAGTCCAGTTTATTATACTTTTTCATTAAATTCTCATACGTTCCCTGTGGAAGAATCCATTTCAACGGAACTCCGATCTTTTGTCCGAATTTACCAAAATAATAATGGGCCTTCCATTTATTTTTATTCAAAAGATTTTCAACATAAGTTGCTACTTCAAGAGGCTCAGTTCCGTCGCCTACATGTGAGTTCATCAAAGCATACACCTTATCGAATACATTTTTGTACGGTTCAGACACTTGTGTTTTCACACGGTTCTCTGCAATATTTGTTTTGATATCGCCCAGATGCAGCGAGCAGACGTCAATATTCCATGGGTATACTTCATACCTCATCGCTTCAGTCACTTTATCTAATGCAGATTTCGACGCAGAATAAAAGCCACGGAACGGAAGTCCCATTTCACTTCCGATACTTGAAATATTGATGATCTTTCCGAATTTATTTTCACGCATTTTCGGAAGAACGGCGCTCATCATCTGAACAGATCCAACAAGATTCAGGTTGAACAGTTTTAAAATATCTTCCCTGGTAGAATCTTCCACTGCTCCCACCATTCCCATTCCGGCATTGTTGATCAGAACATCAATCCTCGATTCTGTTTTTAAAACTTCAGCAATGGCATTCAGAACCGCAGTGTTATCGGTAACATCCGTAGGAATAGACCTGAAATATTGACTTTCTGTATGTTTTCGGCTTAAACCGTATACGTGATGACCTTTCTTTCCAAAATATTCAGCCAGTACAAAACCTATTCCTGATGAGGTTCCAGTGATGATAATAGTCATTGAATTGTTTATAATTTTTTAGACTTTTTAATTTGTATTCCGGACGCTGCTGAGCTCCTCTTTACCAAGTGTCTCAGTGTAAACCGGATTTTCAGCAAATGTAAAAAAAGAAAAATGAACTCTCTTATTTATTACAGTATAAAATAGATCAGTCTTTTGACTTCTGAAAATTGAATAATTTAAACTTAAAATAAAGTTAACAGCAATTGTATTCATAATACAAATAGAATGATTAGTTTAGTTAGTGTATGTTATTGATATGTAGGTATTTGAAGCTTTGTTGTCAATTCTTGATATTTGAAACTACTAATATTTCTTAATAAAAACATAAGAAAATCTTAATGAATTTTCGGACAGACCTGTTCTAATTTTGCCCCTAATAAAAAAGGATGAAATGAATGTATCTAAAATCCCGGTTTCTGTGGGTTATTTGACAGGAAGGGTTTTATTGATCGGTGCTCTATCGGTCTCACCTTTGGTTCTATCTCAAAAACAGGACAGCTTAAAGGAAAAATCCATAGAAGAAGTTGTGGTGGTAGGATATGGAACACAAAAGAAAAGCAAAGTATCCGGCGCAGTTTCTGAAGCTTCACTGGACAAACTTACTTCCAGATCTTTATCCGGAGTAGGAGAAGTTCTTCAGGGAAAAGCGCCCGGAGTAACAGTGATTAATGAAGGGGGAGATCCCAATGGTGCACCAAAAGTGAATATCCGCGGTTTGGGGGGGATTAATGGAGAGACACCACTGTATGTTGTAGATGGAGTTGTTTTTAATGGCACGCCATCCATTAACCCTAATGATATTCAGGATATCTCTGTGCTTAAAGATGCTTCCGCTGCCATTTACGGGGCCAGATCTTCAGGAGGGGTAATTCTTATTACGACCAAAAGAGGAAAAAAAGGGAATCTGACTGTAGACTTTGACGTGAAATATGGGGTGAATAATGCCTGGAGAATCAAAGAATCTCTGAACGCAGCAGAATTCCAGGACGTCATGTACAAAGCTTATGACAATGCAGGGAAGTTAAACAGTCTTCCCATTGCTTTCAATCCTGAAAAGTATCCCGATGGCAGAGTGACAAGAACAGACTGGATGAAAGAAATTTTCCGAACGGGAACCCTACAGGAATATAACGTCAATGTAAGTGGAGGAAGTGAAAAATCCAGATTTTTTGTGGGAATGAACCATAGAAATTTAGAAGGAATTCTACTCAATACCCAGGCGAAACGATATAATTTCAGAGTCAATTCTGAACATAAAGTAAAAGACTGGCTGACGATCGGGGAAAATATGTATTATAATTATTCGGACGGAAATACAGCAGATACGAAAAGTGGTTACACGGGAGCATTGATCGCTGCGATGTATTATCCGCCTAATGTTCCTGCCTATACATCTTCCGGAGCTTTTTCCGGATTACCAATTGATGTGGCAGGGGGGTACGGAGATATGATCAATCCTGTTGCTTATCTTCAAAGAATCAGTATCAGAAATCCTACTCATGAGATTCTCATCAACCCTTACGCGGAAATCAGTTTGGCTAAAAATTTAAAATTCAGATCCAATTTTTCCCAGACCTTCAAAATAGGAACGATTAAAAATTTCACTTACAGAGTTCTGGAAGTCGGGAAAATTTTTGACACCAATAATCTAGAATACCAGTCGAATAACTCGTCAACTTCTTTGGCAGAACAGCTTCTTACTTATAAAACGAATTTTGGGCAGCATAATTTTGATTTCCTGGGAGGATTCACTTTCCAGAAAACGATTGATGAAGGATTTTTGGCCAAAGCCTATGATTTCAGAAGTGAAGCTGAGGTTTTCCAGCATCTTCAGAATGCAGCAGATACCAATAAAGACGTTTCCAGTTACAAATACCAGCAGGCTTTGATCTCATACCTGGCTAGAGTAAACTATGATTATGCAGGTAAATATGTGATCAGCTTATTAGGCAGAAGAGACGGATCTTCGTTGGTAGCAAAACAGAACAGGTTTGCTAATTATTATGCACTTTCCGGAGCCTGGGTAGTATCTAAAGAAAACTTTATGCAGAATATTTCATGGCTTTCGACCTTTAAACTGAGAGGAAGTTATGGTATTTTAGGAAACCTTGGAGGGATTTCTCCGCAGGCTGTTAATCCTTTAATGATAAGGGATAACAATATTATCTTTGGCCAGGATCCTTCCCAGAATATTGCCTACTATGCGACCACACGTCCGAATCCGGATCTGAAATGGGGAAAATCCGAGCAGACCAACTTTGGGGCGGATGCCTCTTTCCTGAATAACAGTCTTTCCTTACAGTTCGATTATTTCGTGAAAAATTCCAGAGACCAGATCTTTAACGTGAGCTTACCAAGTACGGCAACCTACAATAATCAATACATCAATGCAGGATTATTCCAGGATAAAGGGTATGAATTGGGAATTAATTACAATGGCAAAAGGACTGGTGATTTTACTTATTCTGTGGGCGTTACCTTTAGTCAACTAAAAAATACGGTGAAAAAACTGGCGGATGTGGATGAGATTTTCATCAACAGTAACGGAGTAAGAGGAGTATTGAAACCTACCCGTATCAAAGTGGGCGAATCCCTGTACTCTTATTATGGGTATAAGACTGATGGTATTTTCCAGTCACAGGAAGAGATCAACAATTATAAAGATACCAATGGAAATCTGATCCAGCCCAATGCAAAACCCGGAGATATTAAATTCCTCAAAAAAGATGGAAATGTAGGAGTGCTCAATAACAATGATTTTGTAAATCTCGGAAACCCCTATCCTAAATTTTCTTACGGACTTTCTTATAATATGACCTGGAAAAATTTCGACCTGAATGTATTCTTCCAGGGAGTTTACGGGAATAAGATCTTCAACGGGATGAAGTTTGTTTCATTGAACCCTGGCGGAACCGGGCAGAATTATAATATGGACCGGGATATCCTGAACGCCTGGACTCCGCAGAATACCAATACCAATATTCCAAGACTTGTCCATGGTGATCCAAGTGGGAATTATTCTAAAGTATCAGATTTCTACGTTGAGGACGGATCTTATCTCAGACTTAAAAACCTGACCATTGGCTATTCATTACCGAAAGACATTTACAGCAGGATCAATGTGAACAGGCTGAGGATTTATGTGACCACCAACAACCTGTTTACCATTACAAAATATACCGGTTTTGATCCTGAAGTTGGAATGGATACCTACGGAGTGGACACCGGAAGATATCCACAGTCACGCTCATTTATTTTCGGAGTAGAAGTGGGGTTATAATTTTAAACATAAAAAAGAATAAGATGAAATTTTTCAATACAATAATTTTAGTGTCAGGAATATCCGCCCTTCTTTGGTCTTGTACCAATGAGCTGGATGTTCAGCCCGAAGGAACGCCGACAGAAGCCAGTTTCTGGAAAACGGAAAATGATCTGGTAACCGGTGCTAATGCGATGTATAAACCTCTTTTTGACGGAGAATTTTACGGAAGAGGATTTTTCTGGTTCATCAATGCCAGTGATGATATGGTAACCGGAAGGGCGAAAAGTGAAGCCGATAATGCTAAAAATTTCAGCAGCAATTATATTGCGGCAGGTGATCTCGAAACCCAATGGAATAAAAGGTTTAATGTGATTGGTGTTGCCAACCGTGTGATCCGTAATGTGGATAATATTCAGGCTTCGGTAGCTGTTAAAAACAAATACCTTGGAGAAGCTCTGTTTATGAGCAGCAGAATGTATTTCGAGCTAGCTTATAACTATGGTAATGAAAAAGCAGGAATTCCCATTATCGACCGTACTAAAGAACCGGACCCTAATCCTATTCCGAGAGCGGCCAATGTGAATGAAAATTACAATTATATAGTGAACGATCTGAAGAAAGCCGCTGAATTACTTCCTTCTCAGGAAGAACTTTCTCCTAAAGATTACGGTAGACCCCATAAAGCAGCTGCCTGGGCACTTCTGGCAAAGGTTTACCTTTTTATGGAAGACTGGAAGAACGCTGCATTCTGGGCTAATGAAGTCATGACCAAAGGAAACAGAAAACTGCTCGGGAACTTTTCAGATGTTTTTAAATCAGAGAATAATTACAGCTCAGAATACATCTGGTCCATTCCGGGTACACCTAAATTTACCTCTTGGGGAAGTATTCTTCCCGGCGTGATGCTTGAAAACAAAGGATGGGGAGAATATAACGGCTGGGGATATTTCCAACCGACAAAAGAATTATATGACGAATATGAAGCAGGTGACCAGAGAAGAAGTGCAACCATTTTGAAACTGGGAGATTCGTTCACTTTTAACGGAAAAACAAGAACGTATGCTTCTACGAATTCACTTACGGGTTATCAGTTTAATAAATACATGGATGCTTTCAAATATACGCTCAACAGCGGCCATGTAAGTGCGAATGGCGATTATCCGTGTACAGATCTGGCCGTTCCGATTATGCGTTACTCAGAAGTGATCCTGATTAAAGCAGAAGCTTTGCTCATGCAGGGTCAGAATGCTGATGTGGAAATTAATCTGATCAGAGTCCGTGCAGGATTGGCACCAAAAACAGGATGTACACTGGCTGACCTGAAGCATGAAAGACGTTGTGAGCTGGCAGGTGAGTGGGCAGACCGACACAGAGACCTTGTCCGTTGGGGAGATGCTAAAAATACCTATGCAAAAGCGCTTCATGGTATCAATGGTAACGAAGTCTGGGCTCCGAGAAACTTCAACCCGGCAATACACAATGTATGGGCAGTTCCGCAGGTTGAAATTGTCAACAGTCACGGCGTGATCAAGCAAAATGAAGGGTGGTAAAATAGTAATATAGATATATACTGTATCACTGTGTGAGCTGCACAGTGATACGGTTTTTTAATAGTATGATGAAATTATCAAAAAAAATAGCAGTTGTACTGGCTTTTGGGTTGTTTACTCAAAACCAGGCGCAGAATTATCTGAAGTATACGGTGGGCAATGCCCATTCTCATAATGATTATCAGCAGGAAATTCCTTTCTGGCAGGCCTATTATGCCAGCTTTGGTTCTATTGAGGCAGATGTTTTCCTCGTGAAGGGGAAACTGTGGGTTGCCCATACTGAAAAAGAACTGCTACCAGACCGAACACTGGAGAGCCTCTATCTTGATCCGATATCGAAACAAATCAAACTTAACAAAGGAAATATTTATTCCGATAGTACTAAAAAGCTACAGCTCCTCATCGATATCAAACAGGATTATAAAACATCTTTAAATGCTTTGGTAAACATTTTGAAGAAGTATCCTGAAATTACAGGCTGTCCGGGTATTAAAATGGTGATTACAGGAGCAAGACCTCAGCCGGGTGATTTTAAAAACTATCCGGATTATCTCTGGTTTGATGGTGATCTGGATACAAATTATACCGGAGACCAGCTGAAAAGAGTGGGAATGTTCAGTGCAGACTTCCAGAATCTGGTCAAATGGAATGGAAAAGGAATTCCGAGGGATGAGGAAACGGAAAGAATTAAAAAAGCAGTAGAAAAGGTGCATGTCCAGCAGAAGCCCGTACGTTTTTACGGAGCCCCTGATTTTACCAATGCCTGGGTAAACCTGATGGATCTTGATGTGGATTATATCAATACCGATCATATTCCTGATCTTAAAAAATTCATCAATACCATTCCTAAAAATTTTTATAAGAGTACAAATGAATATGAAATATACCAACCAACGTACAAAACAGACCAGACCAAAAAGAAGGTTAAAAATGTTATTCTCCTGATTCCGGACGGAACTTCCCTTCCCCAGTATTATGCTGCTTTTACAGCTAACAAAGGAAAGCTGAATGTTTTTAATATGAAATCCACCGGATTATCCAAAACCAATTCTTCCAATGCCTACATTACAGATTCTGCACCCGGATCAACGGCATTTGCAACAGGGGTTAAAACAAAAAATACATTTGTAGGAGTCGATGATAAAGGAAAAGCTCTGGCTCAGATTCCAGATATTATTGCAGCAAAGGGAATGGATTCAGGATTAATTTCCACAGGAGATATTACTGATGCAACACCAGCGGATTTCTACGCGCATTCGGATAACAGAAACAGTTCGGAGCCTATCCTTAAAGATTTTGTCAATTCTAAAACGAAGATTTTAATTGGAGGGCCTACAGGAGGATTGAGTCAGGAAAACGGGCAAAAAATCAAAGAGGCAAAGATTGATTTCTATCAGGATCTGAAATCAGTCAGCACAATAAACGGTCGTACTTTGGTGATTGATCCTTTGGCCTCCCGGAGAATAAGCAACGGAAGAGGAAACTGGCTGGCTGATGCTTTTGATCTTACGTTAAATGATTTAAAGGAAAATAAAAAAGGCTTCTTTATGATGGTGGAAGCTTCACAGACCGATGGAGGAGGACACAGCAATAATCTTGAGCAGCTGGTGACTGAACTCTTAGATTTTGATCATGTCGTAGGAAAAGCGATGAAATTTGCTGATGAAAATAAAGAAACACTGGTTATCGTTGTAGGAGATCATGAAACCGGAGGCTTGACACTTTTGGATGGGAGCCTTAAAGAGGGCTGGGTTTTCGGGAATTTCAGTACAAACGATCATACCTCCATTCCGTCAAGTGTATTTGCTTACGGACCCCATTCTCAGGAATTCACAGGACTGTTTGAAAATACTGAAATCTTTAACAAAATACTTTCAGCCTACGGGATTCAGAGATAATCCGGAAACAATCTGCGTTTAAAAAAATGTAGTCTTTAGCAATTAAAGACTACATTTTTTATGATATCAGATGATCAAGTAATCACCTAATTGTAATTTGTTTTAATAATCAGTGTTGACAACTCTGTGTTGATGAAATCTATTGGCATCATTCCATAAGATCCTTTGGTGTTATTTTGGAAGAATGTGGTCACTTTAGGATTAATAGCATCAGAAACTCCAGGTATACTTGGTATTCCAAAGATTAAAGGTTTGTATCCACTGGTGAAATTGATGAAAAGTTTGCCACTTGTATCATTTTTTGCTTCATTAAAAAGGGTTGAAATCTTTGTCCATTTTTCATCATTATTTGTCACTTTATAATAATCCTGAACCTTTACTGATGTTCCCGGGGTAGTATTAATTTCAAACGTGGTATTGTCTGCCCATCCTGTGGCATCAATCCCCTTAGAAACTTCAGCGGGAAATCTTCTCAATAATCTGATTTTTCCTCTTATATCTCCCAGCCTCGGAATGTTATTTCCCAGATTCCATCGAGAAGGATTTTTCTGAACGTAGGTGTCAAATGTTTTTTCAAAACTTCTTGAGGTGTTGGAAGCATTGTATTCTTCCTTAACAGACATAATGATGGTTTCTGTGGGGTGGCTCTCCAAAAATGCGTAACAAGCGGTGAGCACATCATCAAAGTTCAAATTTTGGTAGATCGCACCATGGTGTATCGCAAATGAATTATCAATATGCCTGCAACGGATATCCAGAAAACGGACTCCGGCATTAAGTTGTTCGGCAATCGTAAGGTTTTGCGTTTTTGCAGTACCACTGTTGGAAGGCACCTCTCTCATAGCCCCTGAATCATGAGTACCCGGGATCGAAAGTTTAGCTATTGAAATATTATCCTGAAGTCCGGACATCCAGCTATTGGTTTCGACTGAGGCTAAAGAAGCCCTCTCATTTTTTTTCTGATGGAGACTTAGTTCTGTGCTGTCTGAATCTATTTCGGCTGTTCTTTCCGAACAGGAGAAAAACATACTTGCAGCGGTAAGGCCAAGGAATAAAATGGTTGAAGATCTCATACTTTAAGTTGATATAGTTTATGGTATTTTAATTGATTAAAAATAGCAATATATCATACCAGGAGAAGTTAATTCAACCTTAAGAGATAATTAAGTTGTGTTAAAGTATAAGAGTAATGAATCTTCCCATCCATCGAAAAAATTAGTAAATGAAATCTTTATCTGAACCGGGAATTTTAAACTTATGTTCCCCAATCTTGAAGCTGTTCATTTTAATCAAGGTTTTAAACGGATGCTTAAATTCTTTGTGAGTATCTTTAGGGATCACTTTTTGTTCCTCATCACAGGATGAATATTCTTCATCTGCAATAACTTTTCCCGTAGAGAAATTGATTTCGTTCAGATAATTGAAATCGCAGGTGTCTTCAAATCTGTCATGAGAACCGATGAGGTAAAAATCACCATTCTGAAACCTGAAGGTATGCTGATAAGTCTGCGTATGCCGAGAATTGGTATTGAATATCTGGGTAATAGAAAGGCTGTTGTTGTTAATTGATATTTCAGGAGGCGCATTCTCTTCCGGATAAAACCCCATTCCGCTGGACAAAAGAAGTGTGCTATTTTCCTTCCAGATTTTCAGCTTACCGTCTATGTTTTTTAAGATAAAGAATGATCTGAGAAAATTATCACGGTCATTCAGTTTATTTTTTTTGTCGGTATTGAAAATGATCACTGTTTCATCTTTTCCGTCTTTGTCCAGATCTCCTTTGGCTTCAGCTATTTTTTGATAGCCTTTCGGAACAGAAAAATCTTTCAGACTTTGAGCTTGCAAACCTATGATTAATAATGCAGAGATAAAACAAAAAAGCTTTTTCATAGAACGGCATTAAAATTATAACCCAAAATCTTCTTTCTTTACCTCTGTGTCTTCCAGATTGCACATACAGCCTTTAATCGTTTTATAAACGCCTGAAATTTCAGTTTCTTTCCCTTTGCTGTCAGTAACTGTGATGCCGGCAGCATAGGATCCATCTTCTGCATAATAGGTTCTGAACAATTGATATTTGTAATTATTATTTGAAAAGGATAAATAATTGAGGTCCATACCTGCGTTCTGCTTTCCGCCGCCTCTGTGATAAGAATTGTAGGTAAACTGCTTCCAGCTTTCCTTCGTCCTTGAATTGGGAAACTCCATCTCTACATGATTTTTGCTTCCCAATCGGTATTGAATATAACCATTCTTTTTATCTTTCACCAAAGACATTTTCTTTCCGTTTTTTGTGTCAAACGAAAAAATAGTTTCCTCATTAGGTAAAAGATATTGTGCAGAAAAAACCAGCGGGATCATTAAAGCAAAAATCAGCAAAAAGTTTCTCATAAAACGGGAGTGTTTTTCAAATTAGTAGATTGTCATATCAACGAATCCGCACATCAATGAACCATCACATTATCAAGATCCTTCCAGAACATCGGATAAGATTTTTCCACTACATCTTCGTCCTCAATGTTGAGCTCCTTAATAAGACAGAACGGAGCAAAACTCATCGCCATCCTGTGATCCTGGTAAGTTGCGATGGAAATATTTTCTTCCGGTTCTCCAAAACTGACAGATTTGATCGTAAGGTCTGTGATCTCTGTTTCGGTACCCAGTTTTTTCAGTTCATTATATAAAGCCTGAAGTCTGTCGGTTTCTTTTACTCTTAAAGTTCCCAGTCCGGAAATTTCAAAAGGAATTTTTAATGCGGCAGCCGTTACACAAAGTGTTTGGGCGATATCCGGGCAGTTGTTCATATCCAGAATGATTTTTTCCGGGAAAGAAAAATCGGCCTCCGGCTGTAAAGTGATTTTATGTTCGTCTTCTGTGAATATTGTTTTAATACCGAAAAAGTCTTCATAAATCCCGGCAATTGCAGAATCTCCCTGAGTAGACTCTTTGTAAAAACTTTTCAGGTGGATGGTTTCTCTTCCCAGCGCAGCTATCGAGTAGAAGTACGAAGCTGAGCTCCAGTCACTTTCAACCTCATAATTCACGGGTGATGATTCATCATTCCCATGAAAAGGTTCCACTTTAATAGTATTTCCTTCAAAACTGTTTTTAATTCCGAATCTTGTCAGAATATCCAGCGTCATTTCTATGTATGATCTTGAAGTTATTTCACCCACTAAGTTTATTTCCAATCCGCTGTCCAGTTTCCCTGCAATCAGAAGAAGGGAAGTGATGAACTGGCTGGATATATTAGCCGGAACATTCACCTGCTTTTGAGTGATCTTCTTTCCGGTAATTTTTAAAGGCGGAAAACCTTCATTTTCCAAATACTCAATCTCTACCCCCAGATCTTTTAATGCGCTGACCAGGTTCTTGATCGGTCTTTCTTTCATCCTTTTGGATCCGGTAAGAATGGTGGTCTTTCCTTCAAAAATAGAATAATAGGAGGCAAGGAAACGCATAGCCGTTCCTGCGTGGTGGACATCCACAATTTCAGTGTTTTCAGACAGCGCCTTTTTCAGAAGCTGCGTATCCTGAGAATTGGATAAATTGCCAATGTGTATATTTTTGAATAAACTTTCCAAAATCAACAAACGATTCGAAATACTTTTCGAACCGCTGATCTGAACTGTTTTATCTCTTAGTAATTTTGATTTTTCTAACTTCATTGTTTCTTCGGATTAAAGATGTCAGATGACAGACATCAGATTTCAGACTGCCATGAGTCTGTGATCTGAAATCTCATATCTTGTATCTTATTTTAATTTTTCATTATTCTGATGCCGGTCTTTATCGCGGTCAGTCTTAATCTTCATCTTTTTATCGAAAGCTTCCTGCAGATTTACTCCGGTTTGATTGGCCAGACATAAAGTTACAAACAGTACATCTGCCAGTTCTTCCCCAAGGTCTTTGCTTTTATCGCTTTCTTTTTCGCTCTGTTCGCCATACCTTCTGGCGATGATCCTGGCTACTTCACCCACTTCTTCAGTCAGCATAGCCATATTGGTCAGTTCATTGAAATATCGGACGCCGATGGTTTTGATCCATTCGTCGACCTGCTGTTGCAGTTGTGTGATTTCCATTATTGATAAGCTCCTAAAGTAGAATTGGTGGTTCTGGATACATTCACAATATCAAGAGGGACAGTTCCTGCTACAGTCAGATTTCCTTTTCCTCTTGCCGGAGATGCCGTCTTTACTCTTAAATTCATCTTCGCTGCAAAATAGTTAAGGAATTGCGGATCTTCATTCTTGATGCTCTGTACTACTCTTACATTATTATCAAAAGGGAAACCGGCTTCAGGTACCCCTGAGTATTTGATGAGCGAGTTCTGGATCAGGAATTCAAACTGCTGTCCCGGAGTTTGCTCAAAATTAACAGAGTTGTCCCTGTCTGAATACACAATACTATTCTTTATATCAAGACGCTGAAGAGCTCCCTGTTCTGTAGTTCCTGCTGCATTTTTCCATTCGTTGGCTGCAGTAATTCCATTTCTGTTGAATGATCCCATTGTTCTGGAATAGTTGGCAATGGTCGCGTGGGTGTAGCTGTGATTTCCTCCTCTGAAGATCCCGATACATGACTCACCGCAGTTATTCATTACGAGGTTTTTAGCGGTCACCGTAGATCCTACGGCATAAATTCCGTATTCAAAGAAGGTATGGATGAATGAATTACTGATGTTGGCCGTATTTTGTTTCATATCCAGTCCTCTGGTTCCTCCGAAAAGTCTGGCGAAATTCATATTAAGATTGGAGTTTGCTTCCATGCGGATAGAATTCCAGTTTTTAGGAAGCGTGTCGTGATCAAGGTCATTTCGGTCGCCACGGAGAATAACTTCATCATTCAGGGCTCCGTTGATATTTAATGTAGCCCCTGTTGATACTTTCATCCCACTGTTGGTGTGGAAATACACTTTTGTTCCTGGCTGAATATCCAGTGTTATATTAGGATTAACCGTAAGGTCACCATAGATGATCTTCGCTTTGTTTTTGTTCCATATGGTATGCGTAGTGATCAAATTAGGATTGGTAGGAGTCTGGATAAAGAATTCTGCATCCTGTACCACTGAAAATAAAGTCACATGCTGCTGTCCTGCGCCACTGTTGAATAAAATCTTATCTTCTGCTATAGCTTGCGGACCTGTAGCTTCAGGTGCTATTTCAACAAAAATATACATACTGTCTTTCTTTCTCAAAGGCACATCTTTGAAATCAAATCCAGGTTTTCCGTCTACATTGATCCTATATAATGATGCACTTCCTTTTTCAAGATTGATTCTTGGAATGAGAACGTCCTTGTCTTCATTATTATATACCTTTACGACATAGGTTTCAGAACGTACCTGGTGATAAACCGTGTCACAGAATACGGTGTCTTTTGAAAAACTCAACTGTTGTGAGGGAGCATCAAAAGTAATATCGTCTTTATTACATGATACCGCCACAAGAAGCATCCAGAAAGAAAAAGCCAGTAATAGTTTGAATTTCATCGAAATTAAAGTTTAAATAGATTCCAAATTTAACGAAAATACTTTGAATTTCTTATCAATAAAAAAAATTGGATGCAGTATTTGGATATTTAAAAAAATGTTGTATTTTTGCAGCCTAAAATTAGCAGAGAAATACCATTACTATTTCGAAAGCAAACTTTAATTTTTTAAAAATTGTATTATGAAAAAAGGAATCCACCCAGAAAATTATAGACTTGTTGTTTTCAAAGATATGAGTAACGACGACGTGTTTCTTTGTAAGTCTACTGCAGAAACAAAAGATAGCATTGAATTTGAAGGACAAGAATACCCATTGATCAAAATGGAAATCTCTTCAACTTCTCACCCTTTCTACACTGGTAAAGTGAAACTGGTTGACACTGCAGGTAGAGTTGATAAGTTTATGAACAAATACAAAAAATTCAGCAAGTAATTTTTTGTTACCCAACATACTGAAGTCTTCCAATTGATTGGGAGACTTTTTTTTGTTAATAGAATTTAGTTGGGTGTGTTTTGTACTTTATTTCTATAAAATGAAATTATATTCTTTTCAAACAGAAAGACACATATTCTTACGGAGACTTTTATAAACTAATCTCTAACTTCTGACATCTAATTTCTTCATTCCCGCTATTTTCGTATTTTTGTTCTGAACAGAAATGAGATCCTGTCAATTGGTTGTCAATGATAAGACTTCCAGGTTTCAGCCTCTAACTTCTAACTTCTAATCTCTAACTTCTATACAATGCAATTAGTATTTTCAGATGCCCAATATTGGGAAGATTTCCTTCCTCTTACCTTTACCCGTCCTGTAGCCGCTATGCGATGCGGAATTCTTACTTTTTCTGAACGATGGCAAAAGATCCTGGGAAATACCGAAGTTTCTTACTTTACTGAAAATTATCTTCAGGATAAATTTAAAACTCCCGAAGACAAGGAAAGTCTTTTCCTGGTTACTAATTTTCTTCCTACAGAAACTGTAATCCAACAGATCAAAGACCTTAAACAAGGAGAGGCGCTCGTTTATGAAGATGAACTGGTCGCTGCTAAAATCAATATGAAAGGGTTTTCCCTGAATCAGATTGAAAAGATGACAGATATCAAAGAGGAATTAATTTTCTTTAAAAAACCAACCGATCTGTTTACGTATAATCATCTGGCCATAGATTTTGATTTTGCCTTGCTTACAGAAGGGAGAACATCACAGGAACTATCTTCTACCAATGGGTTTTTAGGAGATAAAAAAGATCTGTTTATAGAAGAAGGAGCGCAGATAGAATTTTCTACCATCAATACAAAAACGGGGAAGATCTATATAGGAAAAAATGCTGAGGTGATGGAAGGTTGTAATCTTCGCGGACCGATTTCATTAGGAGAGGATTCTAAGTTTAATTTAGGATCAAAAATTTACGGAGCTACTACAGTGGGACCTCATTGTAAAGTAGGTGGTGAAGTGAATAACATTATTATATTTGGTTATTCAAGCAAAGGTCATGAGGGTTTTGTAGGAAATTCAGTGATTGGTGAATGGTGTAATTTCGGAGCAGATACCAATTCTTCCAACCTTAAAAATAATTACAGCCACGTCAAATTATGGAATTACAGAACAAAGGCTTTCGAAGATACAGGACTTCAGTTTGCGGGGCTGATCATGGGCGATCATTCCAAAACAGCGATCAATACCCAATTGAATACCGGAACTGTAATTGGCGTTGCTTCCAATATATTCAAACCCGGTTTTCCACCCAATCTGGTAGAAAACTTTTCGTGGGGCGGAGGTAAAGATGATGAAAGATTTAAGCTGGACAAAGCTTATGAAGTCGCGGAAAGAGCTATGGCAAGAAGGAAAATGCCATTAACCGATGATGATAAAGCTATTTTAAAACATATTTTTGATACCTATTAATATTGAAAGCCTCCATTTCGGAGGTTTTTTTTGCTACAAGTCATACAAGAACACTGATAATTGAGAATATTTCTTACCGCTTTGTCCATATAAAAATCTTAGATTTTTGGAAAACTTATGTGTCCTTCTATGTAGTTGTAAGGTCAACTTAAATTAACTAAAGTGTTTTTTAAAAAAAATTGCCTTTGTGGTTATTATTTATTGACCACGGATTGCACAAAATAAATAGATTCACATAACCCAATCATCTGGGTGATTCGTGTGATCTGCGGGAATTGTTTATCGTTGAAACCCCCACTACAAATAATTTTTTTTTATCCCACAAATCCCACAGATGATTGTATTTCTAAAGGTATGGTAAGGAGAAACAATGGGATGTAAGTTTTCTATCTCTTTATGAACTTTCAAATTTATTATACCGAAAAATAGCAGAAAACTTAAGATTTTGAAATTATCTTTCTAAAAAGAAAAAAAATAGGTATTTTTATAAAAATCATTGAAACGCTTTTGTAGAAGGGGTTTATGAGTATGTGGAAGATGCGGAATGCAGGAAATATCAATTTTTTTAAAGTATCATGTAATAGAATTAAGATTTTAATTGTCTTACTAATAGAAACAAAACTCATGACCCAAGAAACTTTCAAGAATACGGTGTTTATTCTCAAAGACGAGATGTATCGTTTTGCGAAAAGATTTGTGATGAGCAGTGATGAAGCAGAGGATGTGGTGCAGGACCTGATGATAAAGTTCTGGCAAAAGAAGGAGGAACTCGAAAAGTTTGGAAATTTGAAATCCTATGCTTTAAAGTCCGTCCGGAACGAATGCCTGAACCGGCTGAAGCACCACGATGTAAAGTTGGGATTTGCAGATTTGCAGCTTCACCGCTCAGAATTATACAGCATGGATATCAATAATATGAAGGATTATATTATAGGATTTATCAATCAGCTCCCGGAAAAACAGAAAATGGTGATCCATCTGAAAGATGTAGAAGAATATGAAGTCTCAGAAATCTCAGAAATGCTGGACATGGAAGAAAACGCAGTACGAGTCAATCTGATGCGGGCGAGACAAAAAGTAAAAGAACAAATATCACAACTGATGAGCTATGAACAAAGATCAATTTCAGAATAAATACAACGAAATCTTCCAGGATATCAAGGAAGAAAAAATGGATTGGAGCTTTGAAGATTTTCTTCAGAAGGCAGAAGGAGGAGTTCCTGACCCTGAAACTCAGCAGGCACCTATTATTCCGATACCGAAGAATAAACCTTCTTTCCCGAAATGGTTCTGGATGGCAGCAGGATTAGTCCTTCTCCTGAGTGTTGGCTTTTTCTTTAACGATTACCGTACCGGTGTTATTGAAAAAGAGCAATTCGTGAAAAATGAGGTTTTGAAACAGAAATCAAAATTTATAGAAGAGAATAATGACCATCAGGAACAGGTAGCGGTGAATCATACCGACTCTATTTCCGGAGCAAAGAAAGATTCTATATTTCAGGAGAATTCTGTAGCGGAAAAAGATGTGATGGATGAGATTCTGCCTAAAAGAGGGAGACTTAAAAAAGAAGTAAAGCCCAGATTTGTGAACAATTCATCTTTTAGTAACAAAGCTTTAAAAGATTCAACAGGCTATAAAAATTCATATGTTATCGTCAACGGTAAAAGAATCGATAATGTTGAAGAAGCCATCAATGTGACTAAGTATTCATTCCAGATATTTGCGGATAACGTAAGTCAAAAATTAGCACAGCCTACCGTTGTAGACGACGATTATTAACAAACAAAATAGATTATGCACCTGATCAGGCAAAAGTAATCAGCTTTAAAAAATAAAAATTGACTCATGAAAAAAATATTCATAATATTCGCCCTTGCCTTTTCCCATTTCTTTATGGTGTCCGGGCAAAGCGACAAGTTTGACCGACTTTTTGAGAAGTATCAGGAAGTGGAAGGAGTAACCTCTATTAAAATTGCTAAACCCATGTTTAGTATGCTCAGCAGTCTTAATATTGACGATTCGCAGCTGGATCAGATCAAACCGCTACTGTCTAAAATTAACGGATTAAAAATTCTGATCACTGAAAATCCGGAGAAAGCGAATAGCAAAGAAGGAATTCAGGTTCAGACTCATCTTGCACAGCTAAACAAAGATGTGGCATCCTATTTAAAAACATTGAATTACAGCGAAATCATGTCCGTTAATAATTCCGGAGCAAAGATTAAATTTCTTTCTGCGGAAGCAAAAGACGGGATCCTGGATGACCTGCTTTTAAGCATTGATGGAGGAAAAGGAGAGAATATCCTCGTCATGCTGGATGGAAAACTTTCGATGGATGATGTGAACAAGATCATCAATTCCAGCGAAACAAAAACCAATTCTGTAACCAATACAAGAACTAGTTTTACCTCCGAGAGTAATTCTTCCTATCTGAACGGAGAGGCCAGAAATGTAGGTGAGTTTTCGGGAATTAGTGTAAGCACCGGCGTGAATGTAGTTTTCAAACAGGAAAGTCCTACCAATGTGAAGGTCATTGCAGATGCTGATAAACTTCAGTACGTGATTACAAAAGTGGAAAACGGAGTTTTGAAGGTATATATAGATAATAAAGGACAAAAAAATCTGAGATTTAAAAACTTAAGCGTTAATATTTCTTCACCAAGAATGGATAATATCAAAGCCTCGTCGGGAGCTAACTTCAGAGTGGTGAATTCTATAAAAGAAAACAGCTTGAATATTGATGCTTCTTCCGGAGCGAATGTTAAGGGAGATTTTAAAATCACCAACGCAGTAGAAATTGCAGCTTCTTCAGGCTCAAATATAAGAGTAGGAGTTACGGCAACATCTGTTATGGTAAAGGCTTCCAGCGGATCCAATGCGGCTATTGAGGGAAAAGCTAATTCCGGACTAATAGATATCAGCAGCGGTGCTTTGTGTAAAGCAGACGAACTAAAACTGGATAATCTTGAAGCGGAGGCTACATCCGGAGGAAATCTTTCTGTGAATGTTTCCGGCAGACTTAAGGTAAGGGCTTCTTCAGGAGGATTGGTAAAATATAAAGGAAGACCGGAAATAGAAGCGAATATCAGCAAGACATCAGGAGGAACTCTGAAACCTATAGATTAAAAAATTAACAGCCATGAAAACTTTAATAAAATTTTTTACAGGAATTTTAGCATTGCTTATTCTTCAGTCGTGCATTGTTTCGGGAAGGCCTAATATCGATTTCTTTAAACAGTCCGGACACAATTATAAAGAAGCAAAATTTGCAAGTTTCAATGTCCCTGTATTTCTGGCCAAGCCTTTTATTAAAAAGGCGTTGAGGGAAGATGGCGAAAGTGAGGAAGTCATTGCGCTGATCAAGAAAATCTCAAAGATAAAAGTAATGACGGTAGATAACGGAAGCAAAGCCATGCTGAATGATTATTCTAAATATTTAAACAATAATGATTTTGAAGACTGGGCAACCATCAAACATGACGGAGAAAATGTCAATGTAAGAGTAAAACAGAATGGCGAAACCATTAAAAATATGATGATCACTGTAAATTCAGATAAAGAATTGGTTTTCGTTGATGTGAGAGGGAGTTTTACGGCTGATGATATTTCAAAAGTAATTAATGCAGCAACTGATAAGTAATCAGCTACCTGGAGATATAACAAGTAGTTTCATACTACACTAATTATTTTGTACAGAAAGACCGTTCCTGATAAGAGCGGTTTTTCGATTTAAGTTATTGATTATTAATTTTTATTTAAACTATTGAAAAGGATTTTCATATCTCGCTGAAATAACCTAATTTTGCAAAGAAAGTAAAGATGTCTATTCATAACAAAATTGTAGAGACAGCCATCACTTTCGATGACGTTCTTCTAGTCCCTTCTTATTCAGAAGTTTTACCTAATCAGGTATCATTAAAATCAAGACTTACCGACAAAATCACGCTGAATGTTCCGATAGTTTCTGCTGCGATGGACACAGTTACTGAAGGAGATCTGGCTATTGCTTTGGCAAGAGTGGGTGGTTTAGGTTTCATCCACAAAAACATGACGATTGCTGAGCAGGCTGCACAGGTCAATCGTGTAAAGCGTTCCGAAAACGGAATGATCTCTGATCCCGTTACCCTTTCAAAAGATCATACTTTAGCTGAAGCTAAGGAAACAATGGCCAAATATAAAATTTCCGGTCTTCCTGTAGTAGATGCTGACAATGTACTGATCGGGATCATTACCAACAGAGATGTAAAATATCAGGAAAACCTTGAGATGAAGGTTGAAGAGATCATGACGAAAGAAAATCTGATCACCTCTGATAAAAATACAAACCTTGAGAAAGCAAAAGAAATTCTTCTGAAAAGCAGAGTTGAAAAACTTCCGATCGTAGATCAGAATAACAAGCTTGTAGGTTTAATAACGATTAAAGATATTGACAATCAACTGGAGTATCCGAATTCAAATAAAGATCACAAAGGCCGCCTTATCGTAGGTGCTGGAGTTGGCGTAGGAGAAGATACCATGGACAGAATTGCAGCGCTGGTGAATGCTGGTGTTGATATTGTGGCTATTGATTCGGCCCACGGACATTCTAAAGGTGTTTTGGATAAAATTTCAGAAATCAGAAGAACGTATCCGGATTTAGATATCGTAGGAGGAAATATTGTAACGGCAGAAGCGGCAAAAGATCTTATTGAAGCTGGTGCTAATGTCCTTAAAGTAGGAGTTGGACCAGGTTCTATCTGTACAACGAGAGTTGTTGCAGGAGTAGGTGTTCCTCAGCTATCTGCTATTTATAATGTTTACGAATATGCAGCATCTAAGAACGTAACGGTGATCGCTGACGGAGGAATTAAACTTTCAGGAGATATTGTAAAAGCTATCGCAAGTGGAGCAGGAGCTGTCATGCTGGGCTCTCTTTTAGCCGGAACAGATGAAGCTCCGGGAGAGGAAATTATTTTCCAGGGAAGAAAATTCAAATCTTACCAGGGAATGGGAAGTCTTTCTGCGATGAAGAGAGGAGGTAAAGAAAGATATTTCCAGAGTGAGGCTAAAAAATTCGTTCCGGAAGGAATTGAAGGTAGAGTACCGCACAAAGGAAAATTGGAAGATGTGATTTTCCAGCTTACCGGAGGTTTAAGAGCGGGAATGGGATACTGTGGCGCTAAAGATATTGAAGCTTTACAGAAAGACACCAAAATGGTAATGATTACCGGAAGTGGATTGAAAGAATCTCACCCGCACGATGTAATTATTACTCAGGAAGCTCCGAATTATTCTTTTTAGGATTTTAAGATAAATATAAAAATAGGCTGCGCAGATTTGTGCAGCCTATTTTATTATAAGATCATAATTTATTTTAACTAAATGTAAATTTTTAATCTGTAAATGATATCCGATGGGTTAATTTTCGATTTCTATTTTGTTGTAGAATTTTATTCTATTTTATATTAATGTTAATTGATTTTTTGTTGTTTGAATAGTATGCCTTTTAAACGAAATGTTATCTTTTTCTTAAAAAACTATTAAATATTTGTAACAAAAGTCATTTTTTTCTACTAATGTGAAATGTATTTATGGTTACTTTTTTTAGAGTAATAATAAAGCGATAATAAAATCTATAATTTAAATAGTAGAAGTATGAAGAAAATTTTCCTTTGTGGAGTTGTATTGTTTTCTCTTTCAGTATCAGCACAACAAAAAAAAGGTTGGTGTGATTTTGATGCCGAGCAGCGAGGACACCAAAAAGAGAATCAGGAAATTGATGACATTATTTACAAGATCAGTAATCAAATTCTTAGAGGTAAGAAAAGTGGTGTTAATAATAATGGGACTGCCTTTAAAACAGTCAATGGAGTTTATGAAATTCCCGTAGTCGTTCACGTTATAGTACCTACAGGTTCAGCTATTGGAACTGCATACAACAAAAGTGATGAGCAGATTCAAGCATGGCTAGATCATTGTAATCAAATGTATGCGGGGACTTATCAGTGGCCTCAGGGTCTTCCTGGAGATTTTGGAACGGCTGCTACAATGCCTATCAAATTAGTATTGGCTAAAAGAGATCCGAACTGTAATGCAACTACCGGTATTGTCAGATATAATGGAGGAAGTCTTACTGGATATGACAGCTTTGGAGTAAAACGTAACGGAACTGATGGTGTTACAACTGCCCAGGTAAAAACAATTGCACCTCACTGGCCTGAAGCTTCCTATTTTAATATTTATATTATGAATAAGGTAGACGGTGGCGGTGGTTATGGTATTATGGGGTGGGCTGGTCTTCCTCAAAATGTAAATTCTGCGTATGAGTCATTTATGAAATCTTTCGTAGTAACTCTGCCAAATGATATTACTTTAGCACATGAATTCGGACATAGTATGGGACTACTTCATACTTTTGGTACGGCTAATGCGGAACCTCCTGCAGGTACTGCTTTAACAACTTATTGTCCTTCACAACCTAATAATGACTGTAACAGAGATGATGATGGAGTATGTGATACAGAAAGATCAAGGAGTATGTTAAGTGACTTTCCTGCACTTACTAATAACGATATGAATTATTGTACTGGAGTGAATTACCAGGGAGTTCAGTACAATATGATGAACTATACAAACCCTAAGGCCTTCAAATTTACCAATGGACAGCATGACAGAGCAGCAAAATATTTCTTTTTAATGAGAGGCTCCCTGAGTACTTCATTAGGAGGAACAGTTCCTGCCGCAACTTCCAATATTGGAACTCCAATTTCATCGTGCTCACCAAGTGGTTTGGCAAATGCAGCTTCAAACAACTATTTCGTAGGACCTACTTTGGTAAAATTGGGAAGTATTAATAATGCTTCTACAGGAGTTTGGGGTAATGGGGCAAACTATTACGAAGATTATACAGGAGCAAGCTGTCTTAAGGCGACTACGACTCAGCTTTTAGTGAGCCAAGCTCAAAATCTTCAGGTAAATGTCTCAGATGAAGGAAATTCTGTTCGTGCCTGGATTGATTTCAACAATAATGGAAGTTTTGAGACTTCTGAATTAATTGGGACAGGTGATAATGTGGCAATGGACCCTACGACGCTTATAGGTATTTTTAATACGACATTTACTGCGCCATCATCCACCGTGATGGATACTCCATTGAGAATGAGAGTAATCGTTGATTATGAAAATACGAATATTACACCTTGTGGACAGCTTAAATGGGGACAGGCAGAAGATTATACAGTTAAATTTGTTAATGCTTTAGGAACAAGTGAAGTAAAAGCAGATAATAATGATCTTGTTATCTACCCTAATCCGGTTGCGACAGGTGATAATGTATTTATCAAAGCTAAAAACGGAAAAGATTTAAAAGTTTCCATTTCTGATATGTCAGGAAGAGTGGTATCCAGTCCATCAGTATCTGATGAAGGAAACGGGCTTTACAAAATAAACCAACAGCTTGAAAAAGGAGTTTATATGGTTCAGATTTCCAATGGAAAAGACGTAAAAACATCTAAACTGATCATTAAATAATTTTTTGATCTTGTAAAAGTTTAAATGCCTCCGGTTATGGAGGCATTTTTCATTAAATTATTGTCAGTTATTTTTAATGAATCGATATCTCCGCTTAATCACAGCAGTAAGAAGCCTTCCTTTTGATCTTGCCTGCCTGAATCTTTCAGAAAAAGCAAGCGGTACTTTGAGATCGTCATCAACAGCTCCTGACTGATAAGCAATTCGTAATATTTCAGTCTCTGGAAAGTAGCTGTATTGATTGACAACACTTGAAGGCATAGTATGGAGCCATCAAAAAATATTCCTATTAAGCAAAATAGCCTTCAGGCAATTCTGAAGGCTATATCAATAATCAATTAATGCTATATTGGCATTGTATTTTTATTTTTTCACGAATTTAAATTCATGGGATTCGAAATTTTTAGTGCTAACTTTTAAAACGTAGACTCCTGCAGAAAGTTGAGAAACATCCACTTTTTGATCGAATGCTTCAGATTTTACAAGTCTTCCATCTACATTATAAATTTGGATAGTCTGTCCGTTATCGATTCCTGAAATACGGATGATATCGGAAACAGGATTTGGGAAAACCTGAATTTTAGATTTTGTAACATCGGATGTTGCGAGTGAAGAACTGCTTACATCACCTGTCATGGTAGAGTTGGTACCGGTAAGATTACCTCCGCACTGGCCGATTGTTACAGCTGTATTCTCTACCCATAATCCAAATGTATTGCTTGGTGGTCTTGAACTGGCGCTGTTTCCTGTTGAGTTGTAGTAAATCAAATTGGGATTGACGAAAGTTCCGTTACCTGTATCTGCAAGAAATTCCCATCTGCTAAGAGCGTTATTCCACTGGATTTTAAACTCGCAGCTTCCTAATCCGCCACATGGCTGCCCATCAACCGGTGTTGTGATGTAGATGTTTTTATTGTACGCATCCACTCCGCTTTTCGTAAAAACAAAGTTCTGGTTGTCAAACAAATTATAGCATCCTTTGAAAGTAATGGTCTGCGCGGCCATTGAACTTCCAAGAGCTAAGGCTAATAAGTATAGAGTTTTCATAACTTATTAATTAAAAGATGGATAAATACCCTGTGTTGCGATGATACATCTCATTGTAAGGAAAGGAGATCTGTTTTCGTGAGGCTGATTTCCTCCTGCCGGATTGATCATTGTTGCCTTCATCGTCGTATTGGCAGCAGCATCAGAATATTCCTTGTCTAAAAGTTTTGTATCTGCAGGAAGACTGTTGGTTGGCACGTTTTGATTGCCCTCACTGGTTACAGCATTTACCGTATGAGAATGCGCTGGCATTTCCTGTTGAGTTAAAGTAACAGATTCGCTGCCTCCGGTCTGGCCTACGACATAGTTGTTAGCGCTACCGACACCCATTCCATAAGAAATAGGAGCTCTTCCTCTCATGTCCGGTAATGCAAAATTAGTCGTTCCATTTCCTCCGAAGGTTGTTCCTATTAAAGAGAAAAGAGCCTGGTTTTGAACAATGGATAAAAGTTGTCCGTTACAGTCTGCCCATCCATTAGGAGTTCTGTTATAAGGAACAAAAATAATTTGTCCCAGATAAGGATCCATTTGTGCTTTTAAAGTAGGTGTGAATGCACAGCTTACAAGCAATGTGATGGCTAAAATTAAGTTTTTCATGATGATTAGTTTAAGTGGTGTAAAATTATAAAATATTTCGGATAAAGTCATTATATAAAGAAAAAACCTTTCAGGATTAACTGAAAGGTGAGATTTTATTAATGTATATCTGTATTATGTTGGATTTATTCTCTATGAGTTGAGTGTTTTATGATATTCTGCAATATGAAGATAGCCTTCCTCTTTTATGCTTACCTCGAGTTGGTGCTTTCTGGCTGCTTCAGAGATCTCTTTAGGCAGCATGCTTCCCTTTTTACTCAGTTCAATGCTCATATCTTTCAGCAGATCCAGGTGAAGAAGCAAATCCTCTCTTGTTTTCTTTGCAAGATCCTGGATGATTTTTTCAATCTTTTTATCCGTAATGTCATGTTGCATGCGGTGAGGGTAATCTTCAAGGCTGTAGGCGGCCTGAAAATCTTCATCAAATCCATATTTTCTGATATAATCAGCAGCGAGGGCGGTGGCCTGTTCTCTGTCATGGCTTCTTCCTATGCTTGCATTATTTTCACCAAAAACAATTTCTTCCGCAATACCTCCGGCAAGATAAATTTTAATTCTATCCAGAAGGCTTTCTTTCGTGTCATGAATCTGGTGAGGGAATGTAAATCCTGCGGCATAGCTGCTGGCTACTTTACTCTTCAGTTGCAGGGGTGCATAACCTGTGTACAGCATATACAAAATGGCATGTCCGCATTCATGAACGCTGATGTTGGCTACGGCATCCTGCTGATTAGACTGGCGTATACGGTCGATCCTTCCTGTGTACGGTATATTAATGATCCGTCCTCCCACTTTTCCGGCAATGGTTTTCTCTTTTACCAGATAATCTATTTCTATTGTTTTGTCTTCATTGATGATGGCTTCAAAGAGGAATTTGCTGAGGTTCGTGTCCAAAATATCAACAACACTGCTGAAAACAGGTCGTACCCCCTGAACCGGGAAAACTCCGTTTCTGTAAATCAGTTCATTAATATTTTTAGTGATCTTTAGGCTGATCCCGAATTTTGACTTCGTTTTCGTTTTAAGATTATTTATTTCCCTTTGAACCAGCTGTTGAAAATCTTCCGTCTTTAATGAAAAATAAATCAGATGGATGTTTCCGAATCTCGCGACCTGTTCCGGACGGAATTTTCTCGATAATGCATTTTTGATATCAACAACGGTAATTTTCTTTGTGAAGGCATGGTAAATATTGGCATCTATATCTGCTTCGCTGGTTTCACGGGACATCTGAAAAGCCTCATCCAGATTTCCGCTGATGATAATCAGCATTTTACTATAGTCTACGGGTTCGTAGATTTTTTTCTCCTTCTGCTTCTTAAGGATAAGTTTGATCATATCTTCCTCTTTCATGTCAATGATGCTCATCACATCATCTTCCATGCTGAGGTATTTCTTCAGTTCTTTAGCGTCCCAAAGGTTCAGATAAGGATTTTCATCCATTTCTGTTTCCCCGTTCATTTTACGTCGGTCATTTTCCTTTTTGCGTAGAAGATAGGAGAACAGATAATGTTCAAGATCATCACGCTCCCTTCTGCTTAGTCTTCCATCACTTAAAAGTTCCCAAAAATCGGTAAACTTCGTTTGTGGTACAGGGGTGCCGTCTGGATCGATGGTGTTAAAACGCTGAATTTCATCAAAAAGTACGATACTGGGTTTTTCGTCATTGAGGCGGTTGCTCTGGAAAATATCGGAAACACTTTTGCTCCAAGTGGTTTCATCACTGTTGCTCAGTTCGATCTCTACAAAACGGTTTTGAAATTCCAGAAAACGAACGGTTTTCCGGATAAGATCTGTCTTTCCAACCCCTGTCATTCCCCATAGATTAATCACCACAGGCCGTGTCAGGATTTCAGGCATCAGATACCAGATCTGTAGGTATTCCATTAAATCATCAATAATCTTATCAATTCCGATGAATTCTTTTTTCAGGAATGCTTTGCAGTCGTCCAGCTTTTTCTTTTTTTTCTGGATCTCTTCTTTATCAATAATCATGTATGAAAAATACGTTATTTTTTTAAATTATCCTTAAAATCGTCAATTCTGAAATCGGTCAGGGCATTTCCTTTTTCAATTTTTTCTTTAGAATAAAGCCTGAAATCATTTTCTGTTTTTTCCAGCAGGTGATCATAAGGCCCTACATGGGAAATTAATTTAACCAAAACCGGTGAGATCTCCAGACAGATAAAAAGGCCCATAATAAAAGCGGCTGCCAATCCTATGATCGCTGAATTTTTTCCAAGTTCATCCAATGCCTGAAGTCTTGCTGCAAATCCATTAAATTTATCTTCAAAGGTTTCTGACGATTTTCTTTCCGTTTCAAGATTTGTATAAACTTTAGAGATTTCCTGATCTAAATATGCCACTCTGGATGCATTTTGTTTCTGGAAATTCTCCAGATCAAGACGGCGCTGTTCCTTTAGTTCCTGCTTACGTTTTGCATTAGGGCCATATCCTTCTTTTCCACTGGTGAGGCCCGACTGTTTTCCAAGGATTTCTTTTTCAAGTTCTACCGCCGCTGAATCATATGCTTTTTGGTATTGTAATGTCTTTTCGGCGATCTGCTTTTTTTCCGTTTCAAAGGGTCCGCTTTGCTTTAAAATCCGGCCGCTCATCTCCCCCTCAAGCTGCTTTTTATTTCGTTGAATAATCGTATTTAATTGTTTATTGACTTCTTTTTCAAAAATTTTAAGTTCTAAAGGTTTTGAAATAATAATTCCTAAGAACGTGGCTAGAATAAGACGGGGAATTGCCATCAAAATCTGATTCCACCATGTTCCTGTTTTTTTGATCGATGAAACAATATATCGGTCAAGATTAAAAATCATTAATCCCCATAGAATTCCAAATCCTGCGGAAGTCCATATATTATCAAATACCGTATACATCGCATATCCTGCTGATAGAGTAGCAAAGACTGCAGTAAACAGTACAATCCCTCCAATTCCTGAAAATTTATTCCATTCACTGGGGGTCTTTCTTAAAATGTGAATGTTTCCTCCGGAGCATACCATCAGAAACTTCTGGAACCAGTTTATTTTATGATTCGCTTGATTTATAGTTTGTTGGTTTGTTTTCATAACTGAAAATTTATACAAATGTAATACTAAAAATCATACCAATGTAAAAGATAGTATTATGTTTTACCAAGTAATTGTTTGTTTTGATTTAATTGATTGATTTTCATTGTATTATTTTGATGATGATAGAAGATTGATTTTTTTATATTTTATTTAAAATACGTCAAGTTCTTTCGCCGCACATGAATAGCTTTGTTTTAAGGAAATGAAAAAAATAGTCATAAACAATTGTAAAACAGTAGAGTGATAAATTTCATATTAAATCTAATTAAAGAGATATTGCAAGAGTGTTAAATTGTTGAATTTGCTTTGTTATTATATTAAAACTAAAATTAAATTAAAATACACAAACAGATGAAGAAATTCTACTCTGGTGCATATATTCTATGCACTATCCTTGGACTTTCTGCCCAGGAAGTATTGTGGCAGATTATCAATCACCATTTTGTTTTCTACTATAGGCATTGATGCGGCGGTGGCGCGACTTCTTGTACAAAAGCGAAGGAAGTAACAAGTAAAGAAAAAGTAATAATAATTCTAATCTTGGAAGCTATTATAGTTATAAATACAATGGGAAGGAGCTGCAGGAGACAGGAATACATGATTATGGAACGACATTGAAATTCAAATATAATTAATTACAATAATAGAATCCGTCTCACTTTTTTATTGTGAGACGGATTCTTTCCTTTTAAACTATTTCAACCTGTCCGGATTCTGTTTAAGAAAACTATCCCAGCCGGTGAATGATTTTGTACCGGCTACTGTTCCGGAATTAAAGTGATGACATACCGCAACAGCCAGACCATCCGAGGCATCCAGATATTTTGTGGGGAATTCTTTCAGATTTAAAAGGTTCTGAAGCATTCCTGCCACCTGTTCCTTGCTGGCGTTTCCATTTCCGGTGATGGCCATCTTGATCTTTTTCGGAGAGTATTCTGTAATAGGGATATTTCTGTGAAGACTTGCAGCCATGGCAACTCCCTGGGCTCGGCCCAGTTTAAGCATACTCTGCACATTTTTCCCAAAAAACGGAGCTTCAAGAGCTACTTCATCAGGATGATATTCGTCGATCAGAGCTAATGTTTTGTCGAAAATATATTTCAGCTTCGTTTCATGGTTCGGGTATTTTTTCAGGATCAGTTCATGAATTGAAATCATTTCCATCTTTCCTTTTTTTATGGAAATAATGCCAAAACCCATAATGGCCGTCCCCGGGTCAATCCCTAAAATTATCTTCTCTGAAATCATGGTTCAAAGATAGGATATTCTAAACTTTTTTATCAGAGAAAATATCATTTAAAATATTCAACATTTCGGGAAATATTTATAACTTTAAATAAAAAATGTCATGAAAAATTTATTTAATCTTTTAATGGTTCCCGTACTGCTACTGTGCAGCTTTCAGAAAAACAGCGCATTAGGCTATTGGTGGGATAAAACGGCTGGTGCTGAGATCCGGAAAGAAGGCAAGATTGTTTATCTGTTTTTTCAGACTGATAAAGAAGCTTCCGGAGAAGAAAGAATTGTCCTTCAGGAAAAGAAAATTACAGAAGGAAAACTGAAATTCAGCCCTTCTTTCGACAGGAGTGAAGTTGAAAGCGGAGATCTGATTGTCATTCTATCTGATTCTGGAGGGAAAGAAGTGAGCAAGCAGCTCGTGAAAAATCCGCTGCATCCCGAAATGGAAGTATACGAAAAAGAGGGAGTCAGCAGAAAGAAAATATCCCTTGACAATGCAGAATTCAGTGTCAGATATGCCTATTCTGAACACATTCAAATGGTAAAAATCGAGAAAGTTACTGATTCAGGAACACAGATTGTATTCACTCAAAAACTTTAATCATGAAAAAAACTTTATTAGCCTTATTAATCGGAAGCTGCTGTGCTGCACAGACTTTCCAGACGGTTCCTCTTCTTCAGAACGGAACGAACGACAAACGAATTATTATTGCAGTATTAGGTGATGGTTTTACCACTGCTCAGCAAAATTCCTTCGTTTCATCTGCACAGGCCACTGTCAATTATCTTTTTACAAAAAGCCCCTATACGGAATATAAAAACTATTTCAACGCCTACGCAGTGAAAGTAGTCTCTGCCGCTTCCGGAGTAAAACATCCGGGAACAGCCACCGATGTGACAGAACCTGTAATTCCCGTTTCTAATCCCGGTAATTATCTTGGATCCTCCTTTGATTTCGGGGTCCATCGTTGTATGTACAGCAATACGACAAACAAAGTAGGTCAGGTGCTTGCCGCCAATGTACCGGATTACGATATTACCTATGTGCTGGGGAACTCTACAGAATATGGAGGATGCGGTGGTGCGTATGCATTTGCTTCGCTCAATGGTTCATCCAATGAAATTGTTGTTCATGAATTAGGACATTCGTTTGGAAAGCTGGCTGATGAATACTGGTTTTCCGGTTCCGGGGAATCACCTAACAAAACGCAGACCTCAAATCCTGCTACCGTAAAGTGGAAAAATTGGGTAGGAACCAATGGAGTAGGAGTCTATTCTTTTGCTGAAAGCCCTTCCTGGTTCCGTCCTCATCAAAGTTGCGAGATGAGGTATCTTAACCAGCAGTTCTGCTCGGTCTGTAAAGAAGCTATTATTGAAAAAATTCACTCATTGGTATCTCCGGTGGACTCTTACACCCCTGCGAATACTTCAGCGGTCAACGCCAACTCTAATGTAACATTTACGGTGAATGAAATTCTTCCGATTCCTAATACCCTGGTCAATTCCTGGAAGCTGAACGGGACACTGCTGGCCTCAACGGCCAACGCAATTACTATTTCTCCTTCCCAGCTGAATGCCGGAAATAATACCCTGATCTTTTCTGTTAATGATAATAACCCATTGCTAAAGGTCAATAATCACAGTACCGTTCATTTTACCAATGTCACCTGGACGCTGAATAAATCTTCAGCTCGCAAAATGACAGAGGTAAAAGCAGAAGAAAGACGATACAGTATTTATCCTAACCCTTCCGATGGCGAATTTTTCATCAGAGGAAAACAGGATTTTTCAGGTAATACAAGAGTTGAATTGTATGATGCTTCAGGAAAACTCATCAGAGGGAAATCTGAACTGAAAGATCGTTCAACATTGTGGGTAGATATTAAAAATATTCCGGCTGGAAACTATCTTGTTAATGTTTATGAAAATGACGGAATGATCATTTCCCAGAAAATCATTAAAGAATAGATGGATAAGATTCAAAATAGAGTGCCGCTTGTATAAGGCGGCAT
This sequence comes from Chryseobacterium carnipullorum, assembly GCF_003815695.1. Lineage (NCBI taxonomy): Bacteria > Pseudomonadati > Bacteroidota > Flavobacteriia > Flavobacteriales > Weeksellaceae > Chryseobacterium > Chryseobacterium carnipullorum. The sequence continues at coordinate 1,887,995 of NZ_CP033920.1, forward strand.
TTATTGTTTGTTGACGTTTTCTGTCAGCCTCTTTTCTGCAATGGGAATCCATTCCTGATCATGGCGGAGGAGCGTTATTTTGTCAACTATGAATTTAGTTTTAAATTCTTTTTCCCGGTAAATCTCCCACGCTTTCAGGTAATTATCATAACTAAGGTTCCTGTATCCAACCGTGATGTGAGGGGTGAAAGAATAGGGAATGAAATTGAAATATTGCTTTACCCTTTCATAAAGAATATGTAGGTTTTCATTGGGTTCGGGGTGTACAAAAATCACCGGATTTTTAGGATTGGGGAAACTCCCAAAACCATTTAATGTAATTTCAAAAGGAGAGAGATTGGTGTCTATTTTTTGAAAAGCAGCATGGATGTCACTTTCCAATTCAAGCGCTCTCGAAAAAGGAGGGAATAAAGTGATATGCGCATCATTTTTTAACGCCTTTGAATTTTCGTAATTCAATGCGAGATCTTTTTTAAATGCCTTTACCTCTTCAACGATTTCCTGAGGAGGGTAAACCGCAATGAAATACATTTTTTTCATACAACAAAATACATTTTTTCTGATAAAATTTACATACATAAGAAAATTATGCATAGTTTTGTAAGGTATTAAAAATATCGTCATTTGAAAAAAAACAGCCTCTATAAAGGAACACTCCAGAACATTATTCTGAAATTGCTTTCAAAAGAAGTAAAAATGTACGGCTATCAAATTACCCAGCGGGCAAAAGAGCTTACAGAAGGAGAGCTTGAAATGACGGAGGGTGCGTTGTATCCGCTGCTGCATAAATTGGAGAATGATGGAATGATCACTTCGGAGGTTCAAAAAATCAATGGCAGAGACAGAAAATATTATCTTTTGACTGAAAAAGGGAAAAAAGATCAGGCTGTTCAGGAGAATGAAATGAAAAGTTATTTATTAAATCTAAATGCCATTTTTAACATATGATGACTGAAACACAGGAAAATCAGGTTACAGATTATCTTATTTTTCAACAGCTTCCGCTTGACATTTTACTGGAAATTAAAGACCATATGATCTCGCAGATTTCAGATATCCGGATCAATGAACATCTGAGTTTTGAAGATGCATTTCTGAAAGTGAAAAAATCCTGGGACGGCGAATTCAAAATGGTCAGCTATCTTTTATTTTCCCCTGTAGAACTTCCTTTGATTGCCAAAAAAGTAATGAAGGAAAAATACAATAGCCTGCTGAAGAAATCTTTTTTAATAGGACTTATTTTCTTTGGGATTAACCTGCTTCTCATTTATTCTTCAAAAAATCAAGAAGAATACAAATTGTTTTTCCGATTAATGAATGGGGTGTTCCTGCTGGCACTGGTTGCGGTCTGGATTTTCAATATGAAGATATGGAAATATACAAAGGCGGACCTTAAATACAAAGGAAAATGCTTTTATACAATGTACCAAAAGAATGTGGGGCTGATGGTGATAAGTGCCGTTTCCATGATACAGGTCGTTGGAAAAAACGGACATTACGCCTATCAGTTTTTCAAAAATCAAAATACCACAGAGATCTTTGGAGTTATTGTTACATTACTGATTCCTTTTTTACTGCAAACGGCTATTATCTTTACATTACTCAATTTCTATGAACATAAAAAGTCACTGAAAAAATTGCATAATTTTCTTGAACCTTCAGTTAAATAATACACACAGGAAGCTCATTTTAAAAATAATATAATAACCCGAATGATATAGATATGATAAATACTGCGCAGGAAACTGAAATCATACAGTACCTTCTTTCAAAAAAACTGGATCAGAAGCTTTTGCTGGAAATCAAAGACCATTTTATCCTTCAGATCACCAACCTGATGGAAGAACATAATACAGGTTTTCAGGAAGCTTTTCTTCAAACCAAAATGAACTGGAGCTATGAGCTTGAAATGATAAAAGCAGACTTACTTTCAACCAGAAAAATCTCCAGAATTGAGAAAGATATTCTTCAGAACAGATTCAGAAAGATGACAGGATATGCTTTACTGAGTTGCGTGTGTTTTTTAATTGTACTCTATATAAAACCAGATCTTTATAATGAGGTGCAGATAGTAGCTTTTGCCATCATATTTGGACTTTCGGGATATAATTTTATCTTTAGAAAAATGAAGCTGTACCATTATACACAAATCAGCTTCCATCCTTTGTTGTTAAAAAACCTGTTGGTAGGACTGTTGGTAATTGGATGTACTCCTTTCTTCTTTCAGGATTTAAAAATGGTTCTTTCCGTCATGATAAAACCTTTCTTTTTGTTCGCTACTGCTGTTCAGATTCAGCTTCTCTATTGGAATACAAAGAAAGTGAATGTTTTGATTTAAGCTGTAATAAGGTGTTTTCCAGATGATCTGTGATTTTTTTAACTTCCATGTGAGGTCGGAAAGTGGAACTCTTTCCTTTTTCTTCATTTGCAATATTGGATAAAATAATCACCGATGTTTTGGTTTGCGGATAATAAATATTCAGAGACGGAGAGCCTTTTACATAGCCGCTGTGAAAATAGCATTCAGGTTTTCCGATGTTCATCATAATTCCGTAGCCGTAACCCATTTTACCCAGAATAGCATGATGCCTTTCTGCGCTTTTAGAACTAAACTGCTTTAACGTTTCGGGTTTCAGGATCTTTCCGCTATACAGAGCACTGTTCCATTGGTGAAGATCATCTATGGTAGAAAGAATACCGCCAGCCGGAGTTCCGATGTCTTTTCCAGCCAGTCGCTTCGGCATATCGGGAACTACCTGAAAACTTTTCCCGTTGCCCAGATAAGCGCTCGCAAAATTCTTTCCTTCGAAAACATTTGCTGTAGAAGAATGGGGCATTCCTGCTTTTTTAAACAGTTCCTGAGCATTTTCATCATACGATTTTCCGGAAACGGCTTCTACAATTTTTCCCAATGCATTAAAACCGTCATTGGAATAAAAAAAATCTGAACCACTTCTGAACATCAGTTTTCCTCCAAACATATTGAGCCCTGAAGTATGGTTTAAAAGCTGGTGAATCGTAATGTTTTCATACTCCTTCAATTTGAATTCCTTCAGGTATTTGGATGCTTTATCAGTAATATTCAGGTTTCCTTGTTCCATCTGAAGAAGGATGAGTACCGCAGTGAACTGCTTGCTTACAGACCCGATGGCAAAAACAGTAGTGCTGTCCATCTTTGTTTTCGTTTTAAAATCCGAATAACCATTTTCTTTTCTGTACAGCTGAAGTGAATCTTTAAATACAGCAATACTTCCGTTGAAATCATATTTTTTAAAAACAGAATCAATCTGCTGCTCCAAAAGAGTGGTCTGGAAAGCGGTAATTGTTGAATCGATAACCGCATTTTTATTAATGGGTTGAGCAATAGCGGAAGCAGGTTCATTTTTACATGAAATTAAACCGGATACAAGAAGAATAAATACAAGAAGGGAAGAAATTTTTTGTGTCATTTTGTGATGGGAAATAAATTTTTACAGCATTGTCTATCAAAAATAAGAAAAACCGCTCAATGTAACAGGGCAGGAAATATGAAATATTATTGCTGATCAATTGGAAATGTTTTAATTTATTACTCATTTTTTACAAAAGCAGTGCACAGATCATTAGTACTTTTATGAATCGTGGAAAATTTCACAAAATATTTTTAGTTCTTAAAAACGCGTTTTGCTTTTAATGAATTTAAAACGAAGTTTTCCTATCCATTATTTAAGCTTCAGATCACAGAACCAGAAAATATATTCTCCTTCCTGATCTTCACCATCGGTTTTAGGTTTAGGATAGGTTTTCTTTACCGTTTCCCCGATTTCAAACTGTACAGGTTCTTTGAAAATAGGGCCGTCGAAAGTAAACGTATGAAATTCTCCGTTTTCTCCGCATGGATCAACGTTTTTTGGAAGATCACGGATGAAATCTTGATCAATTATTCTGCCTGCAAAACTTTTATCGAGATACGTTTCATTCACGCAGGTAACAACCGTTTTAAAACCAAGATCAAGAAACTCATGGATAAGGTCGGTAGTATTCTTTTTCCAGAGCGGAAAGACTGCTTCCATTCCGATTGATTGCAGTTGTTCTTCACGGTATTTCCGAAGGTCTTCAAGGAAGATATCTCCAAAGATGGATTGGGTGATTCCCATTGCCTGAATTTCAGACATGGTCTTATTCATCAGATCCCGGTATTCATCCATAGAAGGTTCTTTTGGAAGTTCCATTTTAATTAAGGGAATTCCCAAACTTTCAGCCTGCTTCTCCAAAAGTGAAACATGAACACCATGCATCGAAATTCTCTGAAATTCTTCGTTGATGCTGGTCAACAGAGTTGTTACTTCAGTCTGGTTCTCCTGCAGGGTTTTATAAAGGGCAAGAGCTGAATCTTTTCCACTGCTCCAGTTGAATACGGCTTTTGGTTTCATATGGCTTGTCAATTAAAAATATCAACCTTCCTGGTGATAGAAGGTTGATAGATAAGGGATAGGTAGGAATTATTGTTTTTCTACTTCTTTGATCGGAATGAATGCGCCGTTCAGATAATCAACTTTTAGTTCAAAAGGATAAGAGGCAGGGCTGGCTGCAATTAAACCACCAACTATGCCAAAAAAGACCGTAGCCGTCATCACATTTCCGGTTTTAGCAGTTCCTTTGATCTTACCGATGAGGTAAAAATCACCATCTCTTTTTTCAGTTTTTGTAAATAAATTTTCAACAGGAACGTAGAGATATGGAATTCCCTGATATACTACAGCATAGTTGTCATTTTTCTTAACTTCTTTTTCTTTACCATCCGTCATCTCATATATTTTGATGATTTTAGACGACTTTCCATAAAATTTAGGATTAACAATCTCTTTGTCAGGTTGTTGGTTTTTGAATGACTCATAATTTTTATAAAGCCCGTCTTTCAAGGTTTCCGAATTATAAAGAGCCAGTTTTTGTTTTTCAATATTGTCGAAATTCTTGATATCGTCTAAGGTGTAGTGATTGGTTTCCGCTGCTTTTTTGGAGATGTTTTTACGGATAAAATCGCTTACCATCTCACTTCCTTTCTTCATGGTCGCTTTGGTAACATCCATTGAAGAATGGTCGATGACAGAATCTATTTTATCAAGATAAGAATACATTCCATCATCGTTCTTTGCAAATAGATAGGCCTGGAAATAGCAGTAGCCATGCTCGCTGAAAGCTCCCGTGACTTCCGCAAAGTAGAGTTGTTTCAGATACATGACGATGGTGCCTTCTTCTGTATTGGCTCCATTGATGTGTTGTAAGAGATTCTGAAACTGATCCGGTAAACTGGTCGTGGGAACTACCCTCGCTTTTGTATTGAATGCCCCTTTTTGGACAATCCCAAGAGAAGTGGTATCTATTCGGTTATCGATTAATGTAATGGTTTTATAATAACTTTTCTCCAGTTTCTGATCAGGAAGACTGATTGTAAAATCTTCTACACGCTTCTGGGAAAATAAAAAAACCGCAAGACATAAGGCAATAAGAACTTGAATTTTTTGTACTGTGTTTTTCATGGTATACTATAAAAATAGATATTTTATGTTTGCGAAAATAAAGAAATCTGGTAAATACTGAAAACAGGAATCATTTTTTAACAGTTCAAAAATAATTTCGTGTTATCAGCGTCAGAAAAAAAAATACAAAAAAACCTCAAAGAAAATTCCTTGAGGTTTTAATTTATAATTGTTGATGCAGTTAGTAGTCAATAATTGTCTACGGCACTGCCTTTACATATTTCTTCTGTATTTACCACCCACTTCAAATAGGGCGTTGGTGATCTGTCCAAGAGAGCAGTATTTCACGGCATCCATCATCACTGCAAATAAGTTCTGCTGGTTGATGGCGGCATATTGTAGCTTTCTAAGGGCTTCCTCAGATTTATCTTCATTCGATTTCTGGAAATTATGAAGCGTTTCAATCTGAACCTGCTTTTCCTCTTCAGTAGAACGGATCACTTCTCCCGGACGAACCGTTGGCGAACCATCTTTTCCAAGAAAGGTATTCACTCCGATGATCGGATATTCTCCTGTATGTTTCAGCCATTCGTAATGCATCGATTCTTCCTGGATTTTTGAACGTTGGTACATGGTTTCCATAGCACCAAGAACACCGCCTCTTTCCGTAATTCTGTCGAATTCTGTATAGACAGCTTCCTCCACAAGATCAGTTAATTCTTCAATAATGAATGAACCTTGTAATGGATTTTCGTTTTTGGCTAACCCTAATTCCTTATTGATAATTAACTGGATCGCCATTGCTCTTCTTACAGACTGCTCAGTAGGAGTGGTAATCGCCTCGTCATAAGCATTCGTGTGAAGAGAATTACAGTTATCATAGATCGCATAAAGTGCCTGAAGCGTCGTTCTGATATCGTTGAAATCAATTTCTTGAGCGTGAAGAGAACGTCCCGATGTCTGGATGTGGTATTTCAGCATCTGGCTTCTTTCGTCTGCTCCGTATTTGATTTTCATTGCTTTTGCCCAGATTCTTCTGGCTACACGTCCGATCACTGAATATTCAGGGTCGATACCATTGGAGAAGAAGAAAGATAAGTTGGGTGCAAAATCATTGATATCCATTCCACGGCTCAGATAATATTCCACATAAGTGAAACCGTTGGCCAGTGTAAATGCCAGCTGAGAAACCGGATTGGCTCCAGCTTCAGCAATATGATACCCTGAAATCGATACGGAATAGAAGTTTCTTACTTTTTCAGTAATGAAAAACTCCTGAACATCACCCATCAGTCTTAAAGCAAATTCAGTAGAGAAAATACAGGTATTCTGAGCCTGATCTTCTTTTAAAATGTCTGCCTGAACCGTACCACGAACCGTAGCAATCGTTTTAGCTTTAATTTCTGCGTAAGCTTCAGCAGGAATAACTTCATCTCCTGTGATTCCCAATAGTTTTAATCCTAAACCATTATTGGAAGGAGGTAATTCTCCGTTATATTTTGGTCTTTCTAAACCTCTGTCATCAAATTTTGCTTTTAAAACAGCTTCAACTTTAGCTTCAAGTTTGTTTTCAGCAATATATTTTTCAACATTCTGATCAATGGCAGCATTCATAAAGAAAGCCAGCAACATCGGAGCAGGACCGTTGATGGTCATAGAAACCGAAGTCATTGCATTCACCAGATCAAAACCCGAATACAGCTTTTTAGCATCATCTAATGTAGCAATAGAAACTCCCGCGTTTCCGATCTTACCATAAATATCCGGTGGTAAAGCAGGATCCTGGCCATATAATGTTACAGAGTCAAACGCTGTTGACAAACGTTTGGCATCCATTTCCGCAGAAACATAGTGGAATCTTCTGTTGGTTCTTTCCGGCCCTCCTTCTCCTGCAAACATCCTTGTCGGATCTTCACCAGTTCTTTTGAAAGGATAAATTCCTGCTGTGTAAGGGAAACCTCCCGGAAGGTTTTCCTGGCCTTTCCATTTGATCAGATCTCCCCAATCGGTGTATTTTGGTAAAGAAATTTTAGGAATTCTTAAATGGGATAAAGACTCGGTTGAAGTTTCAACTTTGATTTCTTTTCCACGAACAAAATAGGAATAAAACTCAGCTTTGAAAGCTTCTTTTGTGTCATCCCATGTTTTCAGAAAATCGATATTTTCCTGTTGAAGGTCTTTTTCAGCCTTTTGATATTCAGCATCTAAAGTCTCATTGGAAAGGAAGCTTTTTACTCCTTCTATATGATACATTTTTCGGGCTAATTCAGCCTGTTTTTCAACATTGGCGTCGTATTGTCTATTGTTTTCAACAATTTCAGAAAGATAACGAACTCTTTTTGGAGGAATGATCGTTACTTCGTCCGTCACTTCCTGCTCAACAAAACCTTGCAGATTTAATGCTGAAAACTTTTCGTTTACTTTTTCAATCAATCTGTTGAATAGTTCAGTGGTTCCGTGATCGTTGAACTGAGAGGCTTTTGTTGCATAAACCGGCATATCATCCAATGGACTTTCCCACAACAAATGGTTTCTCTGGAACTGTTTTTTGACAGCCTGAAGTGCATCCAAAGCTCCACGTTTGTCAGATTTATTTAAAGCAACCAAATCTGCATAATCCAACATGTCGATTTTTTCCAACTGAGTAGATGCTCCATATTCAGGAGTCATTACGTACATGGAAACATCAGCAAAATCTGAAACTTCTGAGCCGGATTGACCGATACCCGAAGTTTCCAGAATGATTACATCCGGATGAGCCAGTTTCAGTACATTCAAAGCAGAATGGATGAAAGGGGATACGGAAACGTTATTCTCTCTGGTCGCCATCGAACGCATATACACTCTCGGATCATTGATCGCGTTCATACGAATCCTATCTCCTAAAAGGGCACCTCCGGTTTTCTTTTTCGAAGGGTCAATAGAAATGATGGCAATTTTTTTATCTGTATTGGAACGTAAGAAACGTCTTACCAATTCGTCTGTTAAAGAAGATTTTCCCGCACCACCAGTACCAGTGATACCGATAATCGGAATATTTAAGTCTTTTGATTTTTCGTCAATGGCTTTTACCAGTTCCGGCTTTTCGTCTGAAAAGTTTTCTACGGCAGAAATGATTTTCGCAATGCTGGTGGAATTTTCAAAATCAATTGAATCCAGATCCTCTGCAGTTACGTCTTTTCCTGTTGCGAAATCTGATCTTTTAACCAAATCATCAATCATTCCCTGTAAACCAAGTTCACGGCCGTCATCCGGAGAATAAATCCTGTCGATTCCATAAGACATGATATCTTCAATTTCTTCAGGCAGAATTACACCGCCACCGCCACCGAAAATCTTGATTTGCGGCGAGTTTTTTTCTCTCAAAAGGTCGTAGATATATTTAAAATATTCGTTGTGACCTCCCTGATATGAGGTTAAAGCAATAGCATTAGCATCTTCCTGGATCGCTGTGTTGACAACTTCCTCTGCTGATTTGTCGTGCCCAAGGTGGATCACTTCACATCCTGTTCCCTGGATCACGCGGCGCATGATATTAATCGCAGCATCGTGTCCGTCAAATAATGACGCCGCGGTTACGATTCTCACTTTGTTGATTGGAGTATATTTTTGGGTTTCCATAAAAAATCTAGAAAATTTCTGAATTTTCAAATATAATAATAAAATAAGAACCTTTTGGTTTTGTCTAATAATTTGATTTTAAGAAGGTTGTTTGAAAAGGATAGGTTGTTATTTCCCCAACTTAACAATCATTCGTTTAATAATGATCATTAAATTCTCTATTTTTGCAGAATTATATAGAGAGTATGAAAAAGGCTTTGATGTACTTTGCGTTAGGAACAGTTCTTAGTTTCCTGATCAATTATTTTTTTTACAGTTCTGAAAATGTCGGTCTGGATATTTATTATGCACTGGCTTTTGGGATTGCATGGGGAATCGCTTATTATCTGGATACCCCCAATTTTACACTCCCACAAAAATTAGGTATTTCTTTTGCGGCAATGGCTGTTTTAGTACTGATAGGAACACTTGTATTCAGCTTAGAGCTGGCCATTCCTTCAATCCTTAAATTTTCAACGGTTTTTGTAGCGTATTACTTAATTGCAAGTTTCAGAGCAAACAAATCTCTGCGCCGTTAGTGCATCAGTAAAAAGCTTACTACTCCTAAGCCTATCAATAGAAAGAGGAATAAGACATAGTTAATAATAAATAGGATAGCACCGATTAAAATAGTAAGCGCAGGATGGGTTCTGTAGGTTCTGTAGTGAGCTATAAAGAAATAGCATCCTGAATAAATCACAGCAGCTGAAATGAAAAGGATCTTCATGACGATCACAAAAGTATTCTCGTCAAAGTAGCTCAACAATTTATTCACTACAAAAATAAGTAAGGTGAGCAGCAATAAAAAAGAGAAATAATGGAGTGTAAAAACACCATGATCAAAATACCACCACTTTTTTTTGCTGTGAAATATCCACAAAAGAAAAGCAAACAGGGGAAGATATATAAAAAGAGCTTTGGGTAAATTTTGAATAGAGCTCCTGATAAATAAATCAACGATTTCACGTGGCGAATGTCCTCTTTCTTCCAATTCAAATACCTTGGCAACAAATGGACGGATCGTTTCGTATTTGTTTCCGTTTTTTTCTTCTTTCTTGTCAAAATCCTCCATAGACTGCAATCCAAAAGATTGAGTAATACTTTTACTCTTAAATACTTCTTTGAGGTCTATACCGTTTCTGTTAGTTTTGATGGTATCTCTGGTTTTAGTATCTGACAACTTAGATGGTGCCCCGTCTTCGGAAGAAATACCAATGGTAATATCGCGAGACTCCGGGATGTCTTTACGGATAGTGTCATTTTCTGAAACTGCTTTTTGAATTTCCTTTTTAAGGCTTTTCTCATTATCTGCTCCCTGTAATCCGAAATTCATATCTGCGATCTGGAATGAAATGAAAAGGAAGGTTAAGAAGCTGATGAAGATATAAAGTTTTACTGGAGGAACAAATTGAGTTCTTTTTCCTTCCAGATAGATTTTGGTAAGTCGCCCCGGTTTGAAAAGAAGATTCTTCATCGTTCCCCAGAACTGTCCGTCATAATGGGTGAAATCTTCAAAAAAGTGAGTAAAGAGATAATAAAAGGGATGGCGGCTTTCGATATTTTCCTGTCCACAGTGTGGGCAGAATCTTTCTTCAACCTGATGCCCGCAGTTCAGGCAGGTTTTATCTTCTCTGATTTTTCCGTGGCTCATGAATTATAGAATATGATTTGGGAGCAAATATAAATATTTTGCTATATAAAATAGTATATCAGTAAGCTTTTGCAGGAATCTTTTAAGAAAAATTAATAAAGAAAGAGTTTAAGAATAAAACTCTTTGCTTTATCGCTTGTGTTTTTAGAATCTTCTAAATGTTTTTTTTCATCGGCGATTCATTTTACAAGTTCTGTGCCAAAATTAGAACTGTCGTTAGAATCTATTAAGATGGTATTAAAATCTTCGTGAATATAGATTAAATAAAATATGTTTTTGGGTTACGAAAATTATTTGTACCTTTGCGCACCCTTTTAGGGGAAAATTATGTTTAATCTTTAACTAAAACGTGTGAATACATTAAGTTACAAAACTGTTTCAGCGAACAAAGCTACTGCTAATAAAGAATGGGTTGTGGTAGACGCTGAAGGACAGCCGTTAGGAAGACTAGCTTCTACGGTTGCAAAGATTTTGAGAGGTAAGCACAAAACGAACTTTACACCTCACGTAGATTGTGGTGATAACGTTATCGTTTTGAATGCTGGGAAAATTACGCTTTCCGGAAATAAGTGGGCTGATAAGACTTACATCTGGCATACAGGTTACCCTGGTGGACAGAAGTCTATGACTGCGGCTGAACTTCAGAAGAAAGATTCTTTAAAAGTATTGGAAAAATCTGTAAAAGGTATGTTACCAAAAAATAGATTAGGATCTGCTTTATTAAAGAACCTTTATTTATATGAAGGAACTGAGCACAAACATGAAGCTCAACAGCCTAAAACAATTAATGTTAACGAATTTAAATAATTAATTATGTCTATAGTTCACAAAATCGGAAGAAGAAAAACTTCTGTAGCGAGAGTTTATGTAAGACCAGGTTCTGGAAACATTACAGTAAACGGTAAAGATGCTGCAACTTATTTCTCTACAGACGTTATGGTTTATAAATTGAACCAACCGTTTATCCTTTCTGAGACTGTTGGTCAGTATGACGTTACCGTAAACGTATTCGGTGGTGGAAATACAGGTCAGGCAGAAGCTATCAGATTAGGTATTTCAAGAGCTTTATGCGAAATCAATGCTGAATTCAGATTAGCTTTGAAACCTGCTGGTTTACTTACGAGAGATGCAAGAATGGTGGAAAGAAAGAAGCCAGGTCAGAAAAAAGCAAGAAAAAGATTCCAATTCTCAAAACGTTAAGAATTGCGATAAGCTTAAAGCATTACGCGATAGGCTTTTTGAAAAACTTATTAAACTTTTTAACTCGCTTGAAGCTTACAGCTTAATGCCTAAAGCTTAAAGCAAATTGCCCGTTACGTTTAGCATCCAAACACTTCTCCCATCTAAAGAAGTTGTTGATTGTTTAAGAAACGGAAAGTAAACTAACAAAAACAGAAAACATGGCAAAAGCAAATGTAAAAGACCTTTTAGAGGCTGGCGTACACTTCGGTCACATGACTAGAAAGTGGAATCCAAATATGGCTCCATACATTTTTATGGAGAAAAACGGTATTCACATTGTAGACTTACATAAAACAGCAGTTAAATTAGATGAAGCTTGTAGTGCTTTAGAAAAATTAACTTCTGCAGGTAAAAAAGTTCTTTTCGTAGCGACTAAGAAGCAAGCGAAAGAAGTAGTGGCAAAACACGCTTCTGAACTTAATATGCCTTATATTACAGAAAGATGGCCGGGAGGTATGCTAACGAACTTCGTTACAATCAGAAAGGCTGTAAAGAAAATGAACCATATCGACAAAATGAAAAAAGACGGTACGTTCGAAACTTTATCTAAAAAAGAAAGATTACAGGTAGACAGACAAAGAGCTAACTTGGAGAAAAACTTAGGGTCTATCTCTGACATGGTTCGTCTTCCTTCTGCTATCTTCGTTGTAGATATCATGAGAGAACATATCGCTGTAACTGAAGCTAAGAAATTAGGTATTCCAGTTTTCGGTATTGTTGATACAAACTCTGATCCAAGAAAAGTAGACTTCGTTATCCCAGGAAACGATGATGCTTCTAAGTCTATTGATATGATCTTGAACATTGTTTCTGATTCTATCAAAGAAGGTCAGTCTCAAAGAAAAGCTGATAAAGAAAAATCTAAAGAAGAAGGAGAAAAAGTATCTGCTGAAACAGATGCTGATTTCGATGCTGAATAATTAAAGATTTTCTTTAATATAGGAAAAACGCTGGATCTTGATCCAGCGTTTTTTTATTTGTATTCAATTAGAATAGCTTGATATCACATTAATGATATAGAAACCCCGCTTTATAAAGTGGGGTTTGTATTTAATTAGAAATTTTTATCGCGTATGAAGTGGAAATAAATTTCGTAGATTGATAAGATGAGTTGCAGAGCATTCCGGATAGTCTGTAGTTTTGGTTTTTAGGAACCATTGTATAGCCAACCTTGCCGGAAGCTATCGGAATCTTTTTAAAGAAGCCATTTCCGCTTATGGTAAGAACCATATTGCATGGTGATCTGTTTTCTACGGAAACTGAAGTCTTGAGAGCAGTCGGAGAGTCTGCATTAAGAAGATCATTCAATACTTCAGCTGTTTCAGGTTTGTAGGTTTTGATAAGCTCAGCATATTCCCTTTCGGTATTGACCGCTGAAGTTGCGGAACCTGCAGGGTAATTGGTTCTTACGGGATAGCTGCTGTAGTTTGCATTACAGCTTATAATACTGAGTGAAATCACAGAGAAAAAGAGAAGCTTTTTCATACCGGTTATTTTTTTGATCTTTTCTTTTTTGAAGGTTTCACGGGTGTTACTTCTTTGCTGTCTTTTACCAGATCTTTATTCTCTTCAGACTTGGGCGCACCCGGGTTTTCAATCACTACAAATATACTTTTTTTTATGTCCTTTTCAGAAGAGTATCTGATATCACAGACATTACTGTTAAGAGTATAATGGCCCTTATTGAGGGTAATGAAATTCTCGCCATGTGCCGGAACCGCCAGATTATGGAAATCCTTTCCTTCAATTCTCAGGACGATGTTACAATCTGAATTGTTTCTAAACAGGAGGATAGCCTCATTCCTGGTAATGTCTTCATCAAACATAGCATTGAGAAGTTTTGCCGTTTTTTCTTTGTGCTGGTCAGACGTTTCAGCAATCAGTCTTTTAAACTCTTCTGCATCATTTGAGTTTGAATTCCTCAACAACCTGTTGGGGATATCAGTGATGACAGGTCTTGCCTCCATAGGTTTGGCAGTCTGTGCGCCTTTGGTCCATTCAGAGTTTTTAAGGGCAATCAGTTTGGGCTTAAGAACGCTCCTTTTGGGATCTTCAGGATGCGCGTTCTTAAGGTATTCTTCAATTTCTGCGATGTTTACGCTTTTCAGAATGTCTTTGTGTTTTTTCTGCGCGATAGCAGAACCCGTAATCAGGAAAAAGAGGAGGGTCGTTAAAATTTTTTTCATCAATTTGTTGTTTTTATTTCATCAGCTTATCCTGAATTTAATATAAGTTATTGTTTTTCCTTTCGCCGAAAAAAGCTCTTCGTAATAGGTTTTTATATCTCTCAGGTGTTCTGTGTTGGGATCATATTCAGGAGCACCGTAAATGTCGTGATGAGCAGAAATTATTTCGTAGCCTGCTCCCTGTAAATAGCCTAATGTATAGCCGTGAAGGAACTCCGAATCCGTTTTTAAGTGGATAATTCCACCCGGTTTCAGGAATTTTTTGTATCGCTCTAAAAAGTCAGGATGAGTCAGTCTGTGTTTTGTACGTTTATACTTGATCTGAGGATCAGGAAAAGTGATCCAGATCTCGTCCACTTCATTTTCAGCAAAAAAATGGTCTACAAGTTCGATCTGTGTTCTCAGGAATGCTACATTATTCATGCCGCTGTCCACCGCTTCTTTAGCTCCGAACCAGAATCTGGCCCCCTTAATATCTATTCCTATGAAGTTTTTTTCAGGGAATGTTTTGGCCAGTCCTACAGAATATTCTCCTTTGCCACAACCCAATTCCAGCACAATTGGATTGTCGTTCTTAAAGAAATCTTTTCTCCAGTTTCCTTTCAGTGGAATACCGATTAAAGCTTCTTCTCTTGTAGGTTGGATAACATTTGGTAAAATCTTGTTTTCAGCGAATCTTGCTAATTTATTTTTGCCCATCGAGTCATTTATAAAATCCCGCAAAAATAGCGAATTTTACATAGACTACCTTGTCATTTAAACATAAAAGGCATGTACAGAGTGTATTTATATTGGGTTTATGGTGTTGCAGAACTTCCCAAAGCTACCATGATGGCTTTTTCAATCGTTTTTTGCGATGCATACTGTGCCCCGCAGACCAGACTGGTAAAAAGATACTGCCCTTTATCTATAACGATTGAGCTTTCACCGTGGGCAGGAACAGCAAGCCTGTACTTTGTAGTTCCAACACCTTCCATTCTCACAATGATATTGCAGTCAGATTTATTCTGAATAAGGATGATACTTTCCTTACTGTTGGGATCGTTGTCAAATAGGGAGTTTAATATTTTTACCGTTTTGTTCTTGTGTTCTACCGGATTTACAGCCATCAGCATATTGAATTCTTCGGCTTCTGCATTGGGAACTGCAGTGTTCGCAGAGGTGTTGACTACAAAGGCATTTTGAGCTGTACTTGGAGTATAGACTACAGTGGATTGTTTAGCAGCAAGCTCTGCTTTGTATTTGGCGATTTGTTTCTGTTTGATAATTGCATTCATCTCGTCGAAGCTGATCTTGGTAGAAGGTCGTCTTTTGAGAAGGGCAAGCATTTCCTGCATATCTTTTACTTTTTGGTCAGCAGGATGAGCCTCTTTAATGTATTGCGTCATCATTTCCATAACCCGCGGTTTTAGTACTGACCTGCGTGGGTCCTCAGGATGAGCATCCCTTAGGAAAGCATTGATCTCGTAGATGTTTTTACTTTTTAAAATATTGCTGTAGTCCTTTCCCTTTTTTTGGGCAGACAGACTCATAAATAGAATGGAAACAAAAAATAAAAGTAATTTTTTCATTGACAAAATATTAAATAAGGATTTGGTGTTCTCTCTTAATTTGTGTTTAGCCAATTAGTTTTCTCTATAATAACGACGTACAGCTATTTTTATTTTAAACACTTAATTGTGATAGGAAATTAAGCATATTTTAAATAAAAAAGAAATGTACACTATAAATTTTAAATAGTGTATCTTTCTTTAAAGACTTTGATATCGGAAGATTATTTAATAACCTCCTGAAGATTTGAGGTTTTAAGCCTTTTCTGGTAGATAGGCAGGTATTTTTCGATTGGAATTTTTATCGCTTCAAAATTACCTGCGAGTACATATGCCTCGATATTTTCTGAGGTATAAACAAACTGAAGAAAATTGTCGATCAGGTTTTCCGGAATCTTGAACTTCGCGAAATAATCCTTCCCAAGATAATTTTTGATCTGGGATACTGAATTATTCATTCTTTCGTAAGCCATATAACGCTGCTTTTTCTTCCGGTCTCCCGAAAGGATGTCATAGATGCTTTCCAGGCTGAAAGTAAGACCACCGTCCCTCAATCCTGCCACCGGAAGTTCTGGAGACGTTCCGTCGCCTTTAGGTTCAGGTAAGCCGATTACTTTTTTTATTGCCAGTGCTTTATCCACTTTGCGTATAGAATTTACATCATACCTTAAATTTCCGGTAGGTTTGAAACGGGTCAGTACAATTTCCTGGATCTCGTAGTATGCAATCTTTAATTCAATTAAATTTTTCTGCTGTATCATCTGAGGGGTCAGTTTTACATCTTTTCTTTCCGTGACAATAGAGGTAAAACGGATCACATCGCCTGGAGCTGCAGGGATGTTATAAGTGCCGTTATAATCGGTAAGTACGGTTTTCTGGGTATTCAGATTGGTTACATAAACCTGATTAAGATACAAGATTGAGTTGTCTCTTAAAAACACCTCTCCTGAGTAGATCTGTGCACTGACTTTTGCTAGAAAAACCAGCATCAAAAGGGTAATTAGCTTCTTCATATAATTAGGGCAAAATTACGTAGAAATACAGCAATTTATACCGATTAAGATAATGATCTCAGGTTAAAGTTATATTAAACTTTAATACCAAACTGTTAATGAATGTTATAAACGTACAACAATGACAAGAATACCGGTAAATATGAACGGACAATCAGTCATTATTTATGTTTTACCAGCAGCCAGCTTGTATATTTTACAGAGGTAGAAGTACCATATTCAACCCAACTGATAAAATACCAGTAAGTAGCGGTAGGTACTGGTCTTCCACCCATTCTTCCATCCCATATGTATCGGTTGTCCGGGCTTCCTCTGAAAATTTCAGCACCATACCGGTCGAATATTCTGAATTCAAGATTGGTATTGCTCATTAAAGCAGAATAATCGATCTGTTCATTATGTCCGTCACCGTTGGGAGTAATGGTATTGATCAGATTGATGATAGCGAAAGGTCTTGTTATTTCCTCACATAATTTTGAGTCTCTTACAAAAACTTTATGAGGGCCTCTCGGTACATTGTTGAAAATATTGGAACTCTGCCAGCTTACTCCATCCAGAGAGTACTCATAAGGTGGTGTTCCGCCACTTGCTCCAACCGTTACTGTCGTTCCGTTGATCTCTATTGAGGTGATCATTGGTGTAGGTGATTCCGTAACAATCACAATCTGTCTGTAAACACAACCATTGAATGTAAGCTCTACCCAGTAGCTCCCCGCCGGAACATTGGAAATAGAGGGTGAGGTAGCTCCTGTACTCCATAAATATTTTTCAAATCCAGGTCCTGCATCTAGCGTTGTCGTGGCTTTAGGGCAAATAACCTGGTCTTTTAAGAGATCAGACTTCTTAGGTATTTTGATTGTAATTTTAATGGATCCCACTTCAGGACAAACACCGTTTTTCTGAAATCTGATATAAAAAGTTTGTGTTCCTGTAACATTGACTGTCCCGGATAGAGGAGCATTGTTATTTTGGGCATCAGCCTGAGTTGCATGAAACGTATAAGTAACATTAGGATCTATGGTAAACTGTGGGATAAACTGAGCTAAGCTGACTGCTTTTATTCCATCCAGATCATCATCACAGACATTGGCAGCAGCAACTGTTGTGATCAAAGTAATTCTGGCTCCAATACTGAACTGTAAAGGTTTTACCACCACAGCACATCCGTCCGGGGACTCTACCCTGATGTAAATTGTTGTTGTAGCGGTATAGCTCCAGTTGTTGGGAAGGGTATTGGCATTTCCGGCATTAGCATCAGCAAGGGTTGCGTAATATCGTACGTTGGTAAAATAGCCAGGGTTATTAAGTACAATACCGGTTATATTGGAAAGTATGACCGTAACTGTTCCGTCCAGGTTGTCATCACAAAAAATGCCATTGTAATTATTAAGAACTATCGCCAGATTGTACAGGGAAAGTGTGATCTGAGCAATACTTTTACAGCCTAAATTATTTTTCACCACAGCATACACAATAGTGCCGTCGGGTGCAGTATATGAATTTGTTGTTGTGATAAGTGCTCCGGGGTTTTCTGTCTGGGCATCCACCAGAGTAGGATAATACGTAATGTTTACCGGTGAGTTATTGGTTACATTGGCAGACGTAAGATTAAATGTTCCTTGCCCATTAATGTTACAGGCATGCAATGTAATATTGTTAACCGTAAGCGCAAGAATATTAATGTTAACGGTTACCGTTTCACAATCTGGAAATACAGGATCGTTTCCACAGAAGGTATAGGAAAAACTATCTGTTCCGGTAGTTCCTGGTGTATTAACAGTATAGGTAATAATTCCGGTTACTGGATTTACAGCGACAGTACCTAATGCCGGAGGCGTAACAATAGCCACTGTAGAAGTTACAGGAGTCTGTGGGGAGCCCGTAAAGGCTGGCGTGATCGTTTGGGTGGTACAGACATTATAGGTTGATGTAGTAAGCTTTGTACAGTTGAGTACTTTAAATTGTTCTGTCACTAAAGGGGCACACCTTCCCATAGTCACCGAACAGGTGTAATATCCGGACTGTGTAGGGCTAATGGATGAGGTGGTAGCTCCCGGAATAAGAGTTCCGTTCACATACCACTGGTACGTATCATAAATAATCGGGTCTACTGTAAGCACTATGCCTGGGGCACAAGTTCCTCCTGATCTTAAAATAACAGGTTGCGTAGGAAAACCTGCGAAAAATCCGCCATAACCTACCGCGTCACTTCCTGCATTAATTCCTGCGGTAATCGCTTTATCAGAAATCACGGTGATCGTTCCGGTTACATTGGGAATACCGTAGGTAACCCAGCTGTTGGTCCCTGTCATGTTGAACGGGCCGGTGGTTGGCAGTGGAGTGGCTCCATTTACTGTAACATTTGCTCCTCTTTCTGTGATCAGGTTGAGTTTTGTGGGGATATTAAGAATTCCGGAAGGGTTAGCATTGGAATGAACAAAGTTTTCATTAATAAAACCCAATTCATTGATCTGTTTTGGAAGATAGCAGTTCAGTGCCGGGATAAAATTAAATCCACCTGTTGCTACTTCACTTCCCGAGGCGGAATCTCCGGCAAGGATCTGATACACATACGCATTCTTAGAGGTCTTTAAATAAAGATTATAATGATTGAGCCCCTGGGCTTTATATTTTGAATCAGAAATCACATAATATTGTCCCGCATTTAAGGTGGTCAGAGGAGGAATTTCATCGTTGACAAAGATCTGGGTATTGTCCTCCGTGGCAATGACGATAGCTCCTTCCATATTGGAGCCAATAGTTCCGTTTCCTTTTACAAGAGCAAACTCAGTTCCCAGTCTTTCTACCGGAACCGCCTGATCCATGAGAATATCAGAACTTGTAGGGTAGTTGCCGGCATACTGTCCATTGAAATTTCCGTTGGTGACATTGACGGGTTTAGTGGCGGTAATCTTGGCACCGATGAAGGCATCCGAGTTTCCTGCAGAAGAGCCTATACCGTCCATAATATAAGACTGACCTTTATTGAGGGTAAAGGTCATCGTAGGATTTGTGGCGCCCGTAGTTCCGTTTGAAAACTGGGCTGCTGGTTTATATCCGCTTACGGTAACTACAGTATTGTCTTCTGTGGCAAGAACGCTGGCCATAAAATTTAAAATAGGATTTCCAACCGTAATGGGGGCGTTGGCAACGTAAAAGTTTTTTCCGGTGGAAGGTATTCCTTTTGAAGTAATGATCTCAGCATGATTAAGGACGGAGAATCTCAAGTTAGCATAAAAGGGAAACTCTGCTTTTAAATATAATCCTTTGGAAGTAGGTGTAAAAAGATCTGTCTGATTGGTCGTAATGATATAATTTCTGAGTACATCAAATTTTTGAGGATTGTTTTTACTGATATTTACAGTGCCAATAAGCACATTATTATTGTAAATACTTACCGGGAAAGTTGTTGTCCTGTTGGTAGATAAGTATAATTTCTGATACGGATTGGGACTTCCACTCCTGTCCATCATAGGCGCAAACCAGTGTTCTCTGTCCAGCTGGGCCAAGGTAAAGGTGAAAATACAAAATATAAATAGAAAAGATAAAATTTTCTTCATTCAGTGGAGGGGTTTAACACAAATTTAATAATAAAATGTATTCATTCCCTGAAAAAGTAATAAAAAAACCGCGATGTTAAAATCGCGGTTTTGAAATGGATGGTGTTACGTGTTTATTCTCTGCTTTTGACAAGGATCCATCCGGTATATTTTACAGCGGTCTGCTTGCCGGAAGGTTCATTCCACCGGATCTCAAACCAATAATTTCCGGTAGAAACTCTTTTGCTTCCTCCTAAGGTTCCGTCCCATTTATAACCATTGGTTTTATCGCCCTGGAATATTTTACTTCCATATCGGTCGAAAATAGTAAACTCCAGATTCTTTTTGCCTGATAATAAAGAGTAATCCAGGACGTCATTCACGCCGTCATCGTTGGGGGTAATCGCATTGATCAGATTAGGAATAGTAATTTCCACTTTTACAGGTTCGCAATTATAACTGTCTTTTACATACACCGCAGGAGTGCCTCTGGCGACGTCTGCAAATATATTGGAATCCTGCCACTGGATATTATCCAGAGAATATTGATAGGGAGGGTTTCCGCCTATTGCATAGACCGTCACTGTCGTGTTTGAAATCTCAATATTAGATACAACCGGTTGCTCTGAAGCATATACCTTAACAGTTTGAAGGGTGATACAGTCTCCTGTTTTCAGCTTTACCCAGTAGTTGCCTACTCCTGCATTTTGAATAGTTTGTGTTGTTGCCCCGGTGCTCCATTCATACCCATTGAATCCCGGACCTGCGTCCAGTGTTGTTTTATCCTCGACACAGATAATTTTATCCACCAGAACAGCCGATTTTACAGGAGGCAGAACGGTCAGTGTAACCTCTGCAATTCTGTAGCAGCCGTTAGCATTGATCACTTTTACATAAGCTACTCCAGTGGGAGCAATATAATTGGTGGGATTTAAAATCTCATTGGTGCTGTTATCTGCATCTGTTGGAGAGGGATAATATTTTTTGGTAACTCCCGGCTGCATTGTGACAGAGGCATTCGTTAAATTGAACAATCC
Source organism: Chryseobacterium carnipullorum (assembly GCF_003815695.1). Lineage (NCBI taxonomy): Bacteria > Pseudomonadati > Bacteroidota > Flavobacteriia > Flavobacteriales > Weeksellaceae > Chryseobacterium > Chryseobacterium carnipullorum. The sequence goes on from NZ_CP033920.1 coordinate 1,909,272, forward strand.
GGTAGCCTGGTTAGCTTCCAGAAAGCATGTTCTTAAAGAAGCATTGTTGACAACAGGACTTTCTGAAACAGTTAAATTCAAGGTCACTTGCTCGCAGTCTGTAAAATTAGGGTTGTTTCCACAGAATTTATAAACAAAAGAATCAGGTCCAACATAGTTGAAAGCAGGAGCATAGCTGATAACACCAGTAACAGGATCAATGACAGCATTGCCATTAACTGGTGGGGTAATGATGGTTACGGTACCTGGAACCACGGACTGGGTAGAATTTGTAAACGTTGGAACAATCAACTTAACCCCGTCACATACCGTCTGGTTTAATGTAGTTTCTGTAAGACAGGTATATACTTTATAGACAGGCGTTATAATGGGAGGACAAGACCCCACTGTTATTTTGACAGTATATTCTCCAGATTGAGTAGGTGTATAAGAATTGCTTACTGCTCCTGTAATGGGAACATTGTCTTTATACCATTGATAAGAATCAAAACTGTCATCTAATTCCAGGACAATTCCGGGAATACAGTCTCCGGTTTGCTTGGCAATAACAGGAATCGAAGAAAATCCTGCAAAATACCCTCCATAACCAACAACACCACTTCCACCGGAGATTCCTGCAGTGACAGCTTTTGAAGAGGTGATGGTCATATTTCCCGTAACGTTCGGTACAGAATAAGATACCCATGATGAAGTTCCCAATACCGGATAGGGGCCCTGAGCGGCTGGAGGAGTTCCTCCGTTTACGGTAACGGTAGCACCTGTCTCTGTAAGGATATTGAGTTTAACATTATTGGTGGTAGGAGGTAAGATATTAATATTTCCAATTTCATCAATTTTTCTTGGAAGATAGCAGTTCAACGGAGGAATATAATTGAACCCGATCGTAGCATTACTCGTTGCAACGCCTGCTAATAGCTGGTACACGTAAACATTTTTCGTTGTTTTAATGTACATATTATAATGGTTATTGCCCTGATTGATATAATTGGTATTGTTCAGCTTATTAACCCTGTAGCTTTCTCCTTCGCTAAGTGTAATTGCCGGGGTGGCTCCATTATTAATGAATACCTGGGTGCCGCCTTCAGTAGCAACAATCAAAGCATCTTCCATTCTTTCGCTAATATCTCCGTTTCCTTTTACAAGAACGAATTCATTTCCCAGTCTGTCTACTGGTACGGACTGGTCCATTACAATATCAGATCCGTCAAAGATAGAACCTGGGGGAATGATTGCAAACTGGCCGTTGAAATTTCCGTTCGTCACAGAAATAGGTTTGTCAGCCTCTATTTTGGCTCCGATGAAGCCTTCTTTATTTCCGGACTTATCACCAATTCCTTCAATAATATAGGATTGACCTTTATTAAGAGTGAATGTTAAACTGGGATTGGATACCCCTGTCCATCCGTTGGTAAATATGACGTTGTCAGAATAATCTGAAACGGTAACCACCGTATTGTCTTCCGTAGCCATAATACCGGTCGTGAAATTTAAGGCAACAACTGGGTTTTCTATAGGGGAAACTACTGCATAAAACTTTTTACCGATTCCTGCTTTTCCCTTAGAGGTTAAAATTTCACCATGGCTGGTAACAGAAAATCTGAAGGTTGCGAAATAGGGTTTTGTCCCTTTTGTGTAAAGCCCCTTGTTTACAGGAACGAACAGTTCAGAAGTATTGCTTGTGATAATGCTTCCCAAAGGAATCTGAAAGGTCTGGGGAGCTCCTTTAGCAACGTTTACTGTTCCAAGAAGGGTATTGTTGCTGTAGATTTCTATAGGGAATGGAGTGGTAGAGTCTGTTGAAAAATAAAGGGCCTGTTGAGGAGAACTTACATTGGAGCTTCGGGCCGCCATCGGGGCAAACCAGTGTTCTGTATCTCTTTGGGCAAAAAGGGGATTAATAGCTGTCAACAGCAAAAGAAAAGTAAGTAAAAATATTTTCATTTATTTGGGAATTAGGATTCCCGCAAAAATAGGAGAATATTTAATGTGGTATTATAAAATGTTTAAAAAATATGGATTTTGGATTAAAAAAAAACCGCGATTTCAAATCGCGGTTAAATATTTATAGTCAGAATGGATTATTCAATGTTTTTAACTAAAATCCATCCGGTATACTTAATTGGAGTTTTTTCTTTATTGGATTCATTCCAGTTGATATGATACCAATAGGTTCCGGTAACCAGTTTTTTATCATAGTGTCTTCCGTCCCATTTGTAATTGTTGAATTTGTTTCCGGTGAAGATCATATTTCCGTATCGGTCATAGATGACAAAAGTAAGGTTTTCTTTGTAGGCTAATTCACTGTAGTCTATAAAGTCATTTTTATTATCACCGTTAGGAGTTATTGCGTTGATCAAATTCGGAATTGTTACTTCTACGGTTGTAGGATCACAATTATAAACATCTTTTACATAGAATGTATGCTGACCTCTTGTGAGACCTGTAAATATATTAGAGTCCTGCCAGTTTGTTGGGGTATCTACTGCATATTGGTAAGGAGCTTTTCCTCCGTTTACAACCACTGTAGCTGTAGTATTTGAAATTTCAATCTTGGTAATGACAGGATCTTCAACTTTTCTTACTCTCACGATCTGCGTCAGAAAACATCCGTTTTTGCCCAGAATTACAGTGTATTCCCCAATTCCTACATTCTGTATAGCAGGTGTTGTAGCCCCTGTATTCCATTGGTAAGAATCATATCCCGGACCTGCATCCAGATTTGTTTTGCTGTCTGCGCAGATAAACTGATCCACAAGGATTGGTGATTTTTTGATTGGCAGAGGGATCAATTCAATTTTTGCGTTGGCCGTACATCCTTCGTTGGTCGTTACTTTTACATAAACGAATCCGCCGGCAGATGGATAATTGGCTGGAGTGGTAATCTCGTTGGTTCCTGCATTAAGATCAGCCATCGACGGATAGTATTTTTTTACTACCGGATTATAATCAGTAACGCTAGCCTTGGTAAGATCAAAATAAGCATACGGATCTACATCATACTGACATGCTTTGATGATAGCATCTCTCACTACAAAAGGAACAACCGTAAGGTTTAAGGTAATTTGTTCACAGTCTATAAATTCAACACCATTTCCACAGAATTTATAAACAATCTGGTCCGCCCCATAGTAATTGGTTGTAGGAGTATAGGTGATGGTTCCGTTTGAATTCACCACGGCAGTACCATGGGCAGGAGGGGTAATAATAACCAGTGTTCCTGGTACTACAGTCTGTGTTGAAGAGGTAAATGCAGCAGTGATCACCTTAGTGGCACAAGCATTCAATGTTTGTGTTGTCAGTTTTAAACAGCTAAATACCTTATAAATCGGGGTTGTAACAGGCGGACATGTCCCCATGGTTACTTTTACCGTATAGTTTCCGGCCGTTGCAGGTGAGAATGTATTGGCCGTGGCTCCTGTGATCGCTGTTCCGTTTAAGAACCACTGGTAGCCTTCGTAGCTATCATCTACCTCAAGTATAATGCCTGGTGCACATTCTCCGGAACGTTTAGCAATGACCGGGATGGAAGAGAATCCGGCGAAGTAGCCTCCGTATCCTACAGCACCACTTCCTGCAGAAATACCTGCAGTAACGGCTTTAGTAGAGGTAACGGTAACGTTTCCTGTCACGTTGGGAACAGAGTAAGACACCCATGCTGTAGTTCCTGTCACAGTGAAAGGTCCCTGAACGGTTGGTGCAGGTGCTCCGTTTACGGTAACATTAACAATTGCTCCGGCTTCAGTAAGTACATTTAATTTAACATTTTTTGTACCACTTGAGCTGCTTTCAGGAAGTTGATTGATCAATCCTATTTCGTCAATTTTTCTTGGTAAGAAACAATTCAAAGGGGGAATATAATTGAATCCTTCTGTTGCTGTACTGTTGGGAAGACCAGCCAGAAGCTGATACACATAGGCATTTTTAGAAGTTTTGATATGCATATTAAAGTGCGAACTCCCCTGGTCTATATATGGGAATACATAGCTGCCACCTGCTCCCTGGCCTACTCTATACCATTGTCCTTCATTCAGGGTTTGAACAGGAGTAGTAGATCCGTTAAGGTAAACTTGTGTATTATCTTCGGTCGCAATGATTAATGCATCCTCGTCGCCGTCATTGTCGTCTCCGTTTCCTTTTACTAGAACGAATTCATTTCCCAATCGGTCCGTAGGAACAGACTGGTCCATCACAATGTCAGAACCTGCCGAGCCAGCAGAAGACGGAAGCGCAAACTGTCCGTTAAAGTTTCCGTTTGTAACTGATATCGGTTTATTGGATTCTATCTTTGCACCAATAAAACCCGTGGCATTCGTTCCGGTATTATCGCGGCCCTCAATGATATAAGCTTGTCCCTTATTAAGGGTAAATGTCATCGTTGGGGTTGTCGTTCCTGTAGTACCGTTGGTAAACTGTAATCCTGAACTATATCCTGAAACGGTAACCGTTGTATTATCTTCAGTTGCTAAAACTCCGGCTGTGAAATTTAAATAAATAATAGATTGCCCTGTCATTGGAGTCGAAGCAGCATAGAATTTCTTTCCGATTCCTGCCTTTCCCTTAGAGGTTAATATTTCTCCATGGCTGGTAACACTAAATCTGAAATTGACATAATATGGTTTTAAACCTTTAGTGTAAATTCCTTTACCAACAGGTTTAAACATATCAAGGGGTTCCATTGTAATCATGGTAGCAGTTGATATGTCAAACACTTTAGGGTCGCCTTTCATGATCGTAACCGTCCCAAGCAATGCCCCGTTACTATATATTTCCACAGGAAACGGGGTTACAGAATCCGTAGAAAAATATAAAGCCTGTTTGGGACTTATCAATGCAGATGGTTTTGCCGCCATAGGGGCGAACCAGTGCTCCGTATCCCTTTGTGCAAAGACGGTATTAATTGATAAAAGAAGTAATACTAAGGTGAGTAGAAATCTTTTCATGTGTGTGGAATTAGGATTTCTACAAATTTAAAATAATATTTGAAATAGTATTAAATAAATATAACAAAAGTTAAAAATTAATCACGATTTTTAATTAAAAGCCATCCCGAATATGAAACTGGCAATTTCGTGTCAGGTTCTGTCCAGGTAATTACATACCAATAGGTTCCTGTAGGAAGACTCCTTCCGTTGGCCTTACCATCCCATACGTAATTCTTATCGGAAGACTTATAAACAGACGCTCCGTAGCGATCCGCTACCTCAATTTTCACATTCTGCTTGATCCTTAGATCAGAATAATTAAGAACATCATTGAGTCCGTCACCGTTAGGGGTAATGGCATTAACAAGATTCAGGACCAAAAATTCCTTGGTCACCGGCATACATCCGTCTGAGCCCAGTACATAGACCTTATGGATACCTCTTGAAAGATTCATGAAAACATGGGAAGACTGATAATTCATTCCATCCAGAGAATATTGATAAGGAGCAGTTCCTCCCGTCACATAGACTGTCGCAGTAGAGCCTGAAGTATCTACCCTTGTAATGGTTGGAGCCTGAGCCGTTGTTACACTTACCGTCTGGCGGTATACACATCCGTTGGACCCAAGATCTACATAATAATTTCCCGCACCTACGGTGATACTCTGCGTTGTTGCTCCGTTGCTCCATAGATAAGATGAGAAGCCAGGTCCTGCATCCAATACTACTTTTTCATCTGAACAAACCACCTGGTTGTTGAGTCTGTTAGATTTTTTAGGTGTTTTTAAATTAAGTTTTAAAGTTCCGGTAGCCGGACATGCCGTATTGCTTTGAAATCTTACATAATAAGTATGGACCGAAGTAATATTCTGAGTAGGGGAGATTGCGTTGGTTCCTGCCTGCGCATCAGCCAGTGAAGTATGGAATGATAAGATCACCGAAGGATCTGCAGTAAATAAATTTTTATAATCATTAAGATTGGCAGATTCAGATCCGCTGAGGTCATTATCGCAGACATCCGCTGTCACAGAATTGGTGATTAATGGAATTTTATTTCCAATGGTAAAATTGATCTGTCCAAGTGCTGCAGGACAGTCCCCTATGTTTGGGGTTACTCTTACATAAACGGTTGTATTGGCATTATAAGTCCAGTTAGCGGGAAGGGTATTGTTATTTCCTGCAGTAGCATCTGCCTGAACGAGGTAATATTGTACGGTGAAATTGGCTGAATTGCTTACAATCTGGGGAGTTACAGTGGCGAAATTTACACTGATGATTCCGTCAAAATTATCATCGCAGAAGCTTGCGTTAAAATTACTGGTGTTCACATTAGGTGAAGGATTCAGGGTTAAGGTGATCTGTGCTGCCTTAGTACATCCAAAGGCTGAGGTTACGTTAGCATAAATGGTTCCGGCAGGACCTGAATAGGTGGCAGGACTTGTAATCTGTCCGGTTAAATTAGCATTGGTATAATAGGTTGCTGTCGTCCCAGTATCCGGACTTAAAATAGCGGTTGTGAGGTTAAAAGTTCCGTTTCCACTGGCATTGGCGCATGAAGAAAGATTAGCATTCTGAGTTTGAAGAACATCAATATTCATTACCACTTTGAAATACTCAAAATCAGTTGGGTTTCCGTTTCCATCAATATAATAAATGAAAGAATCTGTAGTATCCGTTGTAAGTCCGGCATTAGGAGTATAAGTGATCTGCCCGGTTGTAGGATTTACCGTAGCTGTACCATTGGTTGGCTGAGAAATAATACTTGTATGTGAAGGAACAATGGCCTGCGTAGAGGTCGTGAAAACAGGAGTGATCACTTTGGTATTACATGATCCGATATTGTATGTTGTTGTAGAGATCGGAGGACATAATGTATATTGGTATTCGGAAGTTAATCTGGATTCACAGTTATTTTTCGTGATATAACAGGTGTACGTTCCTGCCCCGTATAATTCGGGATTAATAAAATAAGAGGTCGCTCCTGGAATGAGAACACCATTGAAATACCATTGGTAGGCATCATAACTGTTGTCTACTTCAAGACGAATTCCTGCGTAGCAGTCTCCTGTTTTTGTAATGGCTGGGACCGAAGAAAATCCGGCGAAATAACCTCCGTATCCTACGGACCCATTTCCTGCTGCTATTCCTGCAGTGACAGGTTTTGTAGAGTTGACAGTAATATTTCCGGAAACATTCATAACAGAATAAGTGACCCACCCTGGATTTCCGGTTACAGGATAAGGACCTGTAGCTGCCGCAACCGGATTACCGTTGAGTGTTACCGCAGCACCTGCCTGTGTGATGATGTTAAGTTTGGTATCGTAGTAGGTAGTTCCGATTCTGTTAATAAAGCCTAATTCATTGATTTCTTTTGGCAGGAAGCAGCTTAAAGGCGGGATAAAATTCATTCCTCCTGTCTGATACACCGTACTTCCGGAAGTTCCGGCGAGAAGCTGGTATACGTAAACGTTTTTGCTGGAAGAAATGCTCATATTGTAATTTCCATTCCCCTGATTGATATAGCTGTTTCCTTCGATCATATAATATCCACCTGCATTAAGGTTAACGCCAGGTAAAGGATTTCCGTTGACAGTAAGGGTCGTATTATTTTCTGTAGCAATGATCAGGGCTTTTTCCATCCCTACAGTAGCCGGGCCATTTCCTTTTACCATGACGAAATCTTTTCCTAATCTGTCTACAGGAACAGCCTGATCCATCAGGATGTCTACATTGCTATTATTCTGGGTAGTATAAAGACCGTTGAAGTTTCCGTTCGTGACTGATACCGGTTTGTTGGCAACAAGCTTTGCGCCTAATAATCCTTTTCTGTTACTTGCTCCCCCCATATCGCTTGTGACATCAATGATGTAAGATTTTCCTTTGTTGATAGTAAATGTTCTGGTAGGCATGACGCTGCCGTCTGAGAAAACAACATCAGAATTATATCCGGATAGGGTAATAGTGGTATTGTCTTCCGTAGCAGTAACTCCTAGGGTAGAATTGACATAATCTTTAGGGAAAGTGGTAGGCGCAGTCCCTATGAAAAAAGTTTTTCCTATCCCGGCCAATCCTTTCGAAGTAATGATTTCAGCCTGGTTGGGAACTGAAAACCTGAAGTTGGCAAAGAATTTTTTAATTCCTTTTACATGCAGGCCCATTGAATTCTGGGTAAAAAGCTGGTTGGCCGTGGAAGCAATCATATAATTGCTTGGAATGGTAAGTTGTACGGGATTTCCTTTGCTTACCTGTACGGTAGAAAAAACAATATTGTTATTGGAAACCTGCACAGAAAACGGAACCGTCTCGTTGGTTGACAAATATAAATAACATTGCGGAGATCCCTGAAGGGAACTTGCTGACATAGGAGCAAACCAGTGTTCATTATCTAATTGTGCATTAACGAGTAAACAAAGAAAAGTGCAAATAGCTAGTAGAAATTTTTTCATGCTTTATTATAAGGGGCAGCAAATTTAAACATTAATAATCTATTTTCACCTTAAAATATTTCACAAATAGGCACTTATGATTATATTGTTGAAGATTTAAGATTCACGTCATATTGGGTTAACAGCAACAGATGATTCCATAAAAAAATCCCGGTGAAATATTCACCGGGATTCCGTATTATTTTTTGAAAGATAATTAAGCTAAGCTTATTCTTACAAATCCTGTTACTTTAAGGTCTGCGTTAACAGATTTTACATAGTCAGCAACAGAGATACTTCCGTCTTTGATGAAAGACTGGTGTACCAATGTGTTGTCCTTGTAGAATTTCTGCATTTTACCTTTAAGGATGTTTTCGATAATGTTTTCAGGCTTCCCTTCTTTTATAAGAAGTTCTCTTTCGATCTCTAATTCTTTATCGATTGTTTCCTGAGAAACTCTTGTTTCGTCTAAAGCGATAGGGTTCATTGCAGCAACCTGCATAGAAACAGATTTAGCAGCTTCGTCAGCTCCGTCTACTTTAGCAGAAAGGGCAGTGATAGCAGCGATTTTGTTTCCAGCGTGGATGTAAGCTCCCAAGAATGGTCCTTCGATTCTTTCGAAAGCTCCGATCTCGATTTTCTCACCGATAACTCCTGTTTGCTCGATTAATTTTTCAGCAACCGTAAGTCCGTGGAAATCTGTAGCTAAAAGCTCTTCTTTAGTAGCAGCAAAAATAGCCATTTCAGCTAATTCGTACGCTAGTTCAATGAATGCTTCATTTTTTGCAACAAAGTCAGTCTCGCAGTTTAGAGAGATAACAACACCTAAAGTGTTATCCTCGTTTACTCTAGCGATTACCGCACCTTCAGAAGATTCTCTGTCAGCTCTGTTAGCAGCTACTTTCTGTCCTTTTTTTCTAAGGATATCTACTGCTTTTTCGAAGTCTCCTTCTGCTTCAACTAGAGCTTTCTTGCAGTCCATCATACCTGCACCTGTTTGGTTTCTTAATTTCGCTACGTCTGCAGCAACTGGTGTATAAGACATAATATGTATTATTTTTTTTATTTAAGATTAGTAATAATTTTTAGCTTACTTTTAGAGCAGGGCAAAGATAATGATTTTAATGATAAACTAAAAAATGACTTTTCACGTTATTGATATATTTAATACTATTTTAAAGACTTGATTAATGAAAAAAATCTTTCTACTGATATTTCTATGCATTTTTACACTAGGTTTTTCACAAAAAAAGAAGAAATCGAAATCTAAGGCTGTCGTAGAAAAAGAAACAATCATCATCTATACAGAGCAGGATGCAGAGGCCTCAAAAGAGGCGAGAGTCATTGCCGGTTTCCTGAAACAAAATCCCGGACATGCCAAATCAGATTACTTTAAAAGAAAACTGATCGATATGATCATGGCAGATAATTCTCCTGAAGCAAAACCTACCATTAAACCTATCAGCAAGGAAAAAATTGAAAAGATTGTTAAGAATAATGAACTGAACAGTGGAAAAGTACTTGCCTCCAAGACAGGTACGACGACAGCTATTGCATCAAAACCAGAAAGAACTGTAAGCTATGCTTCCGCAGGATCTTCCAAAAGCGCTGGAGCAAGCAATAAGGCGGAGCCCAGCGAAGAGGCCAAAAGAACGGCAGCGATGCTTACCCATCTTTTCAATAATGATACCAATAAAAACGATGCTTATATTAACATTAAGAACAGATCAAGCTGTAATCTGATCGTGAAAATAAGCGGAAAAAAATATTATAACCTGACTGTTCCTGCAAAAGGACAGAATTTTATTCTGATTGATAAAGGAGAGTATGTACTGACTACAATGGTATGCGATGCAAAATATTCATCACTCAAAAAGATTGATAAGGATATAGAAATCGCACTCAATGTATCTGAATAATAAAATTAAGAAGACGATAAGCAAAAACGGTTAAGAAATAGTTCTTAACCGTTTTTATTTTTTTATCCTTTAAACTGTCCCATCGCAATGAATTTCTCCTGCCTTTGGGTTTCAAGTTCCTGTCCTGAGAATTTTGAAAAAGCTTTGATATTCTGTAAAATAGAATGTTTAAGATTCAGATAAGCTACTTCGGGATCATATTGAGCACCTCCAAGAGGTTCTTCTATGATTCCATCAATGAATTTTTCTCTTAAAGCATCTTTTGGGGTAAGGTTTAGTGCATTGGCTGCATCTTCCTTGTGATCCCAGTTTCTCCATAAAATGGAAGAACAGCTTTCGGGTGCAATTACGGTATACCAGGTGTTTTCAAGCATGTACACTTTGTTTCCTACTCCTATTCCTAAGGCACCACCACTTGCTCCTTCACCGATGATATAAGTGAAAATAGGAGTTTTAAGCTGAACCATTTCAAAAATGTTTCTGGCGATCGCTTCACCCTGTCCTCTTTCTTCAGCTTCTAATCCAGGATAAGCTCCCGGCGTATCTACTAAGGTCACTACAGGGATTTTAAATTTTTCAGCAAGCTTCATAAGTCGTAAAGCTTTTCTGTATCCTTCAGGATTCGGCATTCCGAATCTTCTGTACTGTCTTTCTTTGGTCGTTCTCCCTTTCTGGGTTCCGATGATCATTACTTTCTGACCATCCAATGTAGCTAAACCGCCGATCATTGCAGGGTCGTCTGCGAAATTTCTGTCTCCGTGAAGTTCCAGAAAACTTCCTTTATCTACCATTCCGTTGATATAGTCAATTGTATAAGGACGATCCGGATGACGGGATAGTTGTACTCTCTGCCAAGGGGTAAGATTTTCGTAGATTTCTTTTTTCTTTTCTAAAATCTTATCCTCAATCTGGCTGCATGCTAATTTTACATCAACACCACTTTCTTCTCCTACTAAAGAACAAGTCTGAAGTTGATCCATTAGATCTTTTATAGGAAGTTCGAAACTTAAATATTCCATTTCTTGAAGTAAATTAAATCTTTCAAATTTATGAAAAATTATGAAAAACTATTTAAAATTATTGATAGCATTGTTTATTCTGGAGATAGACTCCTCTTTTCCAATAAGTTCCATGATATCCGGAACGTCAGGACCTTTCAGTTCTCCTACTAAAGATAAACGAAGTGGCATCATTACTTTTCCCATTCCCAGGCCTTTGTTTTCCGCGAAATCATGGATCGCCTGCTTTACAATTTCTGAAGTAAATTCAGTGGTCGTAAGATTTTCTGCTAATTCACCTAAAACAGCAGACGTTTCATCATTCCAAGCTTTTTTCGATGCTTTCTCATCATAAGAAACGGGAGCTTCGAAGAAAAATTTTCCGTTTTCGTAAATATCTTTCGGGAAGGTAGCTCTTTCTTTCATCAAACCGATGATCCTGATTAATTTTTCATCAGAAACCGCAGACAAGTCAAGGTCTGTATTTTTTAAGATCTGAAGAAGTTCTTCATCAGATTTCAACTGAATATACTGGTGGTTGAACCATTCTGATTTTTCTTTGCTGAATCTGGCACCCGCTTTATGTACTTTGTGAAGATCAAATTCTTTGCACATTTCTTCCAGAGTCAAAATTTCTTTGTCATCCGCCGGAGACCATCCTAAAAGGGCAACCATATTGATGAAGGCGTCAGGAAGATATCCGTTTTCTCTGTACCCCTTAGAAACAATTCCCGTCGCAGGATCTTTGAAATCCAATGGAAATACAGGGAATCCGAACTTGTCACCATCTCTTTTACTTAATTTTCCTTTTCCTTCAGGTTTTAAGATCAATGAAAGGTGAGCAAACTGAGGAGCCTCCCAGCCCATTGCCTCATATAATAATTTGTGAAGTCCTAAAGACGGAAGCCATTCTTCTCCACGGATCACGTGAGAAATTTCCATTTCGTGGTCATCAATGATGTTGGCAAAATGATAAGTAGGCATTCCATCATTCTTGACAAGAACTTTGTCGTCTAATGTATTGGTATTGACCGCAGATATTCCGCGGATGATATCTTCAAGGTTCAGAATTCTGTCCACCGGCATCTTGAATCTTACCACATAAGGTGTTTTTTCATCAAGCAATTGCTGAACTTCCTCTTCAGTAAGTGCAATACTGTTTCTCAGTCGGTTTCTGGTTTTGTTGTCATAAGAGAAAACATCTCCCTTTGCTTCAAACTCAGCACGGATAGCATCCAGTTCTTCAGGCGTGTCAAAAGCGAGGTAGGCATAGTTTGTTTTCAGGATCTGCTCAGTATATCTGTCGTAGATATCCCTTCTTTCAGACTGTCTGTAAGGCGCAAATTTCCCTCCTTTCTTCGGGCTTTCATCAGGAATGATTCCGCACCATTCTAGAGCTTCCTCAATGTATTCTTCAGCTCCTTCTACATATCTCGCCGTATCTGTATCTTCAATTCGAAGGACAAATTCGCCACCCTGGTTTTTGGCAAAAAGATAATCATATAATGCGGTTCTTACGCCTCCCAAATGCAAAGGTCCGGTAGGACTTGGAGCAAAACGAACTCTTACTTTCTCCATTTCAATTAAAATTTTGGTGCAAATTTACTTAAAATTATATGTTTTTAGGATTATTTACAGGTTGGTTATTGGCTTTTTTTGATTTCAGAGATTAAAAAAGGATGAAGTTAAAAATTACTCCATCCTTTTGATTTATTTTTTTAGCATCAGCAGTTTAAAGAATAAGACAGGATTTTTGTACTTGACCTTATACTTTTCTTTTTTCCATTCCATCTGCAGTCTTGCTTTTTCCGATTCCGAGTTTGTTTCGGATAATTGGATTTCGTAGTTGAAATGGATAAGCTTAAGCCTGTATTTTTTATAAAGTTCCTGGTCAGCTTTAATGTAGTCTATGTATTTATGGGTCACTTTCTCATAAGAATCTTTCATCAGCTTCCAGTTTCTCGATAAACTGGTGGAAAGAATTCTGTAGTAGAATAATTTTTTGTCGATAAATCCGATCTTATAGCCTTTGGAGGTCAGTCTGAGATTCATATCCCAGTCTTCAGTATTAATATTTTCATCAAAAGGATATTTTACCAAAAGTTCTCTTTTTACGAATGTTCCTACGTTGGACGTTTTATTTTCAGAGACATTTTCATGGAAAAAATTGGAAAGACTGTCGATGACCTGTTTTTTTTCTTTTGGAGTGTAGGCGTCAGTCGTTCTGTCTTCTGTCTGATAATATTTATAGCCGTCTGAAAGAATAAAATCTACCGGGTTTTCCTGAATATAGGATACTTTCTCCTTCAAACTATCTTCCGTATACCAGTCATCTCCCGAAAGCAGGGAAATATATTCTCCCGAAGCATGGGAAACTGCAATGTTAATATTTTTAGCCACCCCGAAACTTTCGGTATTCCTGATCATTTGATAATGCTGCCCGAATTGTGAAAGCACCTTCTCTGCATTTTCAAAGGTTTTATCTTTCGAAGCGTTATCCAGCAGAATAATTTCATAGTGAGGGTAGGTCTGCGAAATGGCGGACATGCAGGCCTGTTCGATGAACTTTTCATGGTTCATGGTGATGATGATGAGGCTTACAAGCGGCGGATTGTTCATTGTTTAAACTGTTAATGATTTTTCTGTATGTAGGATGAATAAGATATTCCAATTCAAAGATAATGGATTGATTGATTTTATTGCATCATGCTATATATTTTTGTCAATATCATATCTTCCACATTATTGACAGGAATACCACTTTGCCCATAAATGAAAAAGCTTTCATACCCTTCATAGTTTGGAACAGATTTATTAATGTGCCATTGTACGGGAAGATAGCTTGATACATCATTGGAATACCCCAATACCGTTAATTTTAAATTTTGAAAATGACTGTATAAATCAATTGCGTATTGAGAGACAGCTTCCCGGCTCAGGGCTATAATGTTCCAGTCCCCTATTTTTAAAATTTGAATATAGACAGTTGCTGATTTGGAAAGGGTACCGGAAGTATATTGATTAATAATTTTATTGGCCCATCTTACATTCCTTTCAGAGGCCTGGTCATATTTTCCGGTATTGGCCTTTTTAATATTGACAGCCCTATTGAACGTGAAATTGTTAAGAGGTACTGCAATAGAATCGAATTTAACGGTAATTTCTCCGCTGATATTGGATGATGATAAAGAAAATAAATTACTAAAATCTTGCGTTAGTTTAGTGGCTGTCTGATCCGGAGTATCTGATTTGTAAGGATTGATATCGCCTGCACATCCCTGCATAAATTGGACACTGTTAATGTTTTTTAACGTTCCTAGTTTATCTCTCGTGGCTCCAACATAGTTTGATGAAATCGTAATAAAGTCCCGTGCCTGACTATATGATACAGGATGAGTGCTTGCGCTCAGAATGGCACCATTTGCAATATTCGTATTGGTTTGTTTTGCAATAACCATGGTGATATTGTTATCTAATTCCTTCGTAATATCCGCTCTGTTATATCCAATATTCGTTTTACCTTTTACAAAGCTTAAACTGTTGTTTGATTTATTGTTAACGGCATTTTGTGTAGCTACTAAAACGGAATTTTTTACAATCTCAAGATATTTAGGATTGGGATTTTGATAGAATTCCTGGAGACAAGAGTAATTTTGAGATACCGGAGCATAATGGGTATGTGAACAATTAATTAAAATTGCGTTTTCATCGATATTATACAGGCTTTTTATTTCGGCTTTTATTGTATGTGAAAAAGAATAATTGATCCCGCATAAATCTAAGGTAATAATGAGTGCTTTTTTTGAGTTTTTTTCAAAATAAGAGGCATAGGCATAGATGGGTGTCTGGCTATGTTGTGAGTAATACAATTTATTGTTATTGGAAGTTGCGTACAGTTTATTTTTAGTATACGTGATATTTGATAAATAGTTACCATAAGTTGTATGGTTGGGAGTTCCAATTTTTAGCCATTTTTCATTAGCTGATAGTGAGGTAGTTCTTGTCCATAATTCATTATCATATTTAGACAATGCAATTAAATTGGATCCATCATTGGTTAATGATCTTACAGAATTAGCTTTCCCCAGATTGGTCCAGGGGGAACTCAACGGAGTAGCATCTCTTACCCACAAATTATTGTTTTTCGTAGTACCGTATAATTTATTATTTAAAAAGGTCAGCCCGGTAGTGTTATAGGCAGATCCAATATTGATCCATGGATTGTCGTTTTCTACCGCATCTCTCATCCACAATTTATTGTTTTTATCTGCACCATAGAGCTTCCCGTTTCCATAAGCGAGTGCGGTTACATAATATGCCGGTCCTATATAAATCCAGTTGGGATCACCGGAGCTGATTTCAGCCTGCCAAAGTTTGTTATTTCCTGTAGCAATATATAATTTTGTATCGGAGGAGCACATGGCAACAACATTTTTTGCGGTACCTGTTTCCATGAAGTTGATGCTGAATCTTCCTTGCTTGGGATCTCCGAATCCAGCGAGAGGAGAGGACAATATCGTAGAGTTGGGGTTAATCGGTTCTTTTGAAAATCCTACAAAATAGTTTTGTCCAAAGATGAAATTCTGAAGCAAAAATACGAGTATAAAACTTTTAAAAAGCAGTACTTTAGTTTTAGACATGGTTAATTCTTTTTTACAATTTTTTGTTCAAAAATTTCTTCATTTTCGTAAGTACCCTTAAGAAGATATATTCCTGCCGGTAAATCAGAAATATCAATAGAACTGGTGTTTGAATAGGTTTTTAGAAGTCTGTTGTCCATACTGATCACCTGAATGCTTGTAATTTTTTGTTCTGCATAAAGTTTTCCGGATGTAGGATTAGGGAAAAACAATGATTTATTTTTTCCTGAAACAGGACTCCCTTCAACCGATACATTATCTATGAACCAGTTATTTCCGTCGTCATCTTTTTTTACAAAAGCAATATAGATTTGCTTTTTATCGTATTTTGAAATGTTGATTTTTTTTATACTGAAATTTTTACCAAATGTGGCATCACTATAAGAGGCAACGGTCTCAAATTGGTCACGATCCGATTGAGAATCTATTGATATCTTGATTTCATATCTTGTATTGTTACCGGGAAAAGAATTCCGTTGTGAGAAGATTAAATAATTATTTTGATAATCACTCAGGTCTATTTTAGGAGTAACAAGCCAGTCTTCGTTTAATTCACCGGAATTCTCATATCTTACAAAAAAGCATTTATCAGACCCATCTTTATTCACGGTTTCTAACTGCCAGTTATTAGAGTCATTTCCTGCATCATTGTTCCCTTTAAAAATAGCCCAGTCCTCCGGAGCTTTTGAAAGATGATACATGTCAAAATTATCAGAAAACTGTCCAAACGAGAATACACTGAATAAAAGAAGACCTATAAATATCAATTTCATGCGATATGTTTTTTACAGATAATAGTTTGATTTATGCTGAAATAGGACATAGTAAGTTATGTACAACCTCAAAATTTTTCATTCAATTATAATCGCAATTTGGCGGAGGAAATTTACATTATTTTTAGATATAATAATGTGATATATTAGAATTTAATGAAAATACAATAGTGTAATCTCTATAATAATTAAGGTTTTACAAGAATAGATCGTGTTTTGTGTATTTTTTTAGATGATCATAAGGTTGATGAGAATGATTTTTAAAACAAATTATGCTTGTTAATGAATTGAAGAATTTGAATCAAATAGCTGCTGAAGCTGTTGGTTGAAAATTTCAGGATCAAGTCTGTAATCTTCATGAAAACCTTCATCGTCCTGAGGGTAAATATAAAAATAAAGATCAAAATTGACTTCCTTGGCTAAAGTAGAGAAAATAGCAAAATCCCCCCATACAGCACTGTACCAGCTGAGACCTTTCGCTCCCGGTTTGGCAAACAAAACATTGGTCCATGCTGCTCCACTCGGTCCGATGATGTAGTCGGCATTATTGACCAGGTAGATTTGTTCGTGGATGTTCAGGTCTTCAAAAAATACTTCTTCGAATCCAAATGTTTTTGCCACTTCAAAGATTTCTTCGTCATTGTATTTTCGGTACTGTGATCTTCTTGAAATAAATATTTTTTTAACAGGATCTATGTGAACTTTACTAAGATTCAAATTGTCGAAGGCGATTTTTCTAAGAAACTGAAGAGACGATTTTGACAATTTTGCAAATCCGGGCTCATACACCTCTCCAGGCATAATATTCGGAATAGCATAGTTCGTACTGGTGATATGCCACAGTTTTTTGAAATGAAAATAGTTTTTGTCGTGGCTGAGGAATAATATTTTATAATCTTTCAGAAAGAAATATAAAAGATCTTTCAGGTTTTCCACCTTTTGTATTTCTTCGTCTATAATGATCAGTTTATTCTTAGCATCGGGAATATACTGGAAGAACTCAATCTTTGAAAGGATGTCTACCAGAAAATGATAATAATTAAAAGTAAAAGTTCCGCCCAGAAAAATCGCTTCCTCATCATAATATACATTCTTATAATTCTTTACCTTGGCAAGCGTTATTGAATGCTGCATTAAATTATTGGTATTGTAGACATAGATGATCCTGTCGTCATCATGCCATTTTTCATAGAATATTTTATCTTTCTTAAGATTTAAAAAGTAAGTGGAATTTGGTGTGCAGAGAACATTTTGAAGTGCAAAGATTTCGACGGCATTTTTAGGTGTTTTTACAGATCGCTGAGGAGCATGAAAAGTTCCAGGCAAAAAAAGCTCCGCCTCCTGTCTTTCACTGACTTTAATTTTTTCTGTGCAATATTCGGATGGTATAGAATCCAGCGGTAAAAAATCGGTAACGAGTCTTTTTGCTTTCCTGAAAAAAGACTTGATATAATATTTTTTTCTAAGTGCTTTAAGCTGTTCTTCTAAATTTTCAATTTGTTCCTTTGCATTCATATTCTAAAACTTAGGATGAACTAAGAAATTAGGTCGTTATTTTCAGTGATCTATAAAATTGTATTTCTACATGATTTCCTGATAATACCTTATGGTTTCATCAACCATCTTATCAATACCGAATTGTAATTCTACCAATTTTCGGGCATTTAATGATAGCCTGTTTCTCAGATCTTTGTCTTTAAAAATAAGACTTATTTTTTCATGGAAATTTTCTTCCTCAGCAATCAGGCCATTGACAGGTTCTTCAATGATTTCTTTAAAGGAATCTATTGAAGAACATATAACAGGTTTCTGCATGGCCATTACCTCGAGCAAAGATAAGCTAAAATTTTCACCTTTGGAGGGGAAGCATACCACCTCTGCTTTGCTGATAAGCTGTACAATTTCTGCAGCTGATTTATTCCCATAGAAATGAACGGAATTCCGAGTTTTCGTATCCTCGATATGTTCAGTAATATATTCGGGGTAATGATTAGCATTTCCTATGAAATGGAGGGATGCTTCGGGATGATCTTTTTTAAGTTTAATAAAAGAACTGATCAGCGTTTCTGCGCCCTTTTCATAAGACACATTTCCCAAATAGAAAACAGAGTGGGGGATCATTTCAGGTTTATCCTCTGGCTTATAAAATTTTTCATCAATACCGTTATAGATGAGCTTTGAATTTTTAATGCCAAAAAGATTTTTATTAATCGTCTCATTGTACCGGGATATCGTAATGATATTTCCTGAATTTTTAAAAGCTTCCTGTTCACAGAAAATCCTTCCCTGATGAACTTTTTTATAGCCGAAATATTTTTCCAGAACAGACCAGGAACCGTGACATCTGATCACATAAGGAATTCCCTTAGGGATGGAAAGCGCAAGGCCATCAAAGTCATGGGTTTCTGCAACATCAAAATGAAGATTGTTTTTTTTTATCCAGGTATGGATGGTGTCGGATATTATCCTTTTCTCAGACAAATAAGTTTTAAAATGAATCTTTTCCAATGTTTTTACTTTTCCGGTAAAAGATCTTACCAGCTCAAGAAGAGGATTAGCTTTGAAAATATCTTTGATAGAATGGATATTCACTCCGTCTTCCTCAAGATCAAATGTATATTTTGAGATCAGGAAAACATGTACTGAAATTCCTCTTTTTACAAGTTCAGTACATAAGTTTTTATAAAAAACGCCTGTACCTCCTACTTTAGGGGTTCGGGAAGATTTGTATTCCCGGGTTACAATAAGTACATTTTTTATTTCTTTCATGAATTCAGTTTAAATACCGTATTTACCCAATGATCAAGAGTATACTTATAATAAACTTCTTCAGGCAGTTTTTCGTATGGAGTATTGAAAAAATCTTTTTTCACATTACGGAAATTCTTATCCAGCACCAAAATGTTGTTAGGATTGTAGAAATCATAAGTTTTGATGGTAGGATTGTCCGTAATGATCTTTTTTTCCAGAGCCATTGCTTCAAATATTCTGAAGCTGAGTCCGGTTTGGTCAGCACGCATCAGATCAAGAATGACTTTGGTGTTTTTATAATAAGCCGGCAGAGCGTGATGAGGTATTTTTTTTCTTCCGAACTTTAAAATATCGATATTCTTTTGATCAATGATCTGGTTCAGTTTGTTTTTCCAGCCTTTCTTTCCTGCGATATAGACTTCAAATTTTAGTTTCATAGAAGACACTCTGTTGATCAGCAGATTCAACGCCGTGAGTCTTTTCTGATCATAAGAAGTAATGTAAAACAGATCCAGCTTCGGATGCTGTCTGGACGCGGGAAGATAATCAAGATAATTGTAATTGGTAATCTTTTCAAATCCGAAGTTTTTCACATCCTGATCATCAAAAGAAAATACGGTGTCAAAATAATGTAAAAGATGGGTTGCGGGATTTCTGGCCATACTGTCATAAAGATAAGCGATATTCCGGTCTGCATATTCTCTTATCTTCTGATGAATGCTTTCTTCGATAGCTTCCGGATTGATCACAAGAATCTGATCCTGCTTTCCAATTTTTTCCAGAGATTCCAATATGAAACTTTGTCTTTTGTGATATTTCGGGTTTTTTCCCAGAAAAATTTTACTGAAAGTGTTTTTTATACGCTCTCCGGTATTTTTATGGGTAAAGGCTCCGATGTTGATATGGCATGCCTGAATGCCTCTATCACTCAGTTTTTCCACTATGTGTTCATCATAATGCCAGAAATCGAAGCTGATTAAACAAATTTTCATACTGCAAAAATAAAAATTTCATATTTAAATTTATATTTTTGATGAAAAGCCTGACGATAATGACACAGAAAATTCTGATTGATGCCGAAAGATTGAAGTACCCGAAGTCGGGAATTGCCAACGTATGTGTTTCATTAATAAAGGGTCTGGACGAAAAACCGTCTGATTTTGAGTATACCTTTTACGGACCAAAAAAAAATATTCCACAGACGAAAAAAAACTTTAATATTATCAACTGGAGATTCTGGCAAAAGAAAATCTCAATCAATACCCAATCTTTTGCTCTGATCCATACGGCGCATCAGCTTTCTAAATATTTTCATACCGTAAAAAAAGGACAGAGAAAGGTAGTGACGCTCCATGATCTTAATTTTCTCCACGATGGGAGCTCAGAACAAAAAGTGAACAAAACCACTAAAGTCGTTCAGAAAAACATAGGGAATGCTGATGCAATAGTCTGTATTTCAGAATTCGTGAAAAATGATTTTATTAAAAACAAACATCTTTTTGCCCTAAAAAATAATGTCAAAGTGGAGGTGATTTACAATGGGTTGATCTTTCCTGAAAATTTAGAATTCAAATCTGAGAACAACTACAGTTTTATAGGAAAAAAATATATTTTAAATATTGGAGTTCTGTTTCCAAAGAAAAATCAGGAATCGCTTCTTGATCTTATTTCCCAGAATGACAGGGATTTAGTGCTTGTAACCTCTTCCGCAAAGTCTGCCTACAAAGAGAAATTTTTGGAAAAAATCAAGATATTGGGATTGGAAACCAGAGTACATATCCTGGAAAATGTAGATAACAGCGAAAAGTATTTCCTGCTTCAGAATTGCGAATCCTACTGTCATCCGTCATTAGCTGAAGGATTTGGAATTCCGCCTGTAGAAGCAATGTATTTTGGAAAGCCGGTATTTTTGAGTAAACTGACGAGTCTCCCTGAAATTGGAGGCGATCTGGCGTTTTATTTTGATAATTTCGAGGCAGAACACATGCAACATGTTTACGCGTCCGGAATGCAGGCTTACGGAGCCAGGGCAGATGAATATGCGATCCGGTTAAAAGAGAGGGCACTGAAATTTGGATATCAGGAAATGGCAGATGCTTACGAAAACCTTTACAGTGAACTGTTGAATTAAAGTTTAATCTTTCCGAGCCTCAGTTTCCATTTAAATACACTGAAACTGTCGCCTCCCTTGATATCGATCCTTTTGATTTCAAATTTATTTTTCCACGGATAGGAAGCGATGTTATTACCAATGCGCACTGCAGAAGTAATTCCGGCCTTTTCAAGCATGGCAAAGAATTCTTTTTTTTGTTCTCCCTTTTTTGGGAATTTTCCATAAGGGTAGGCAAGTACTTTTGTAAAAGGAATTTCTTTTTCTTCCAGGTTACGAATGTTCTCACGAAGATCATCCGCTGCTTCCTGAAGAGAGATCTGGGAATAATTTTTGTGAGCGTGGCTGTGCAATGCAATTTCAACATATTCGGGATTCAGAGACCTGATAGACCTGATCTCTTCAAACGTCATCATATCACGGTTTTGATCGCTTTCATCGCTCTGGATAAGTCCGGTGGGTATGAAGATTGTAGCCTTAAGCTGATGCTTTTGCAATAGGGGAACCAGATATTGCAGATTGTTGAGATACCCGTCATCAAAAGTAAGAATGAGTTTATATTTCAGATGACTTTGGGTCGTGAGTTCGTTAAAGAATAAAGTGTTGTAATTCTTTTTAATGTATTCAAATTGTTTTTCCAGATCTTCGGATGATACCGTAAGAAAATCTTTTCCGAAGATTTGCTTCTCCGGAAGAACTTTGTGATACATTAGGATACGGACACTTTCTGTGCTTGAAAATCCAAGAGTCCTTTTAACAAATCTGAGCATGGTTATCTGAGTTTTGGGATCGTTAATTTCATGGAATTTATTTCTATGAAAAATTATTTACGGTCCATATCATTCTGCTGTTTTTATCTTTAGGTTAATATATTGCCTGATATGCTGGTATGAGTCTACATAAATAGACATCTGTTACAGTATTCAAAATTAATTATTTATTGAATGCAGTAGCTTAAAAATACATTAAAATAAAATTTAAATTTCTGACCAATTAGTCATAAAACTAAAGAAAAGATGATCAATCGAGTTTTCAGGAAGATCAACTGAAGCGATCTGACTATATAAAGCAGATTAAAGATGTCGGATGATGAAAAAAGCCGGCTGCGATTTAAGTGGCAATCCGGCTTTTTTTATTGTCTATGTGAAAGAGACTATTTGAATTTTAGAATCTCGTTGATCTTGATATATTTCAGAAACGTATAAAATGCTCCAGTGATCGAAATATAAAATCCCGCCACCCCATCCAGAAAACCAAGCTTAAAAAAATAGGTTTTCATAAAATCATAAAATGGGGAAAATATAATCTTGAAAAGAGAGACTGATTTTCCGTTGGAAACCTTTTTTTCTGCCATCAACTGAGTATAATTATTAATCTTCTCAATATGATGAGCAATGCTTTTATAAGTATAATGATTGATATTTCCAGGAAGTTTACCTTTTTTGTCCTTCGTAATAAAGCACTCGTGGACAAGATCATCTGTATATTTTCCGTGACCTTTCTTGAAAAATCTTTCTCTCCATACATTACCCCAGCCTCCATATTTGATGGTTTTGCTCAGCAGGATATTGTTGAAGTGAATCTCATATACCTTATAAGTGGGGTTAGAGCTTTTTAAAATTTCTTTGATGGCATTCACTGCTGTTTCATCCGGAACCTCGTCAGAATCCAGGAACAGAATCCATTCCCCTGAAGCTTCAGACAGGGTATAGTTTTTCTGACAGCCGAAGCCGCGAAATTTTTTTCTGATAAATTTTACTTTTGGAAATCCGGTACAAATCTCCTCAGTTTTGTCTGTGGAAAAAGAATCAACGATAATGATCTCATCAGCTATTTCGTAAATGCTATTGATACTTTTCTCTATGATTCTTTCTCCATTTAAAACAATATAACAGACTGATAACTTCATTAACGAAATTCTGTAATAGTTTTTTCAATGATTTTAACGCAGTCTAAAAGCTGCTCTTCTGTAATCACCAAAGGCGGTGCCAATCTGATGATATTTCCGTGTGTAGGTTTTGCAAGAAGACCATTTTCTTTCAGCTGAAGACATAAGTTCCATGCTGTAGAGCTGTCCGGAGTATCATTGATTAAAATAGCATTTAAAAGACCTTTTCCTCTTACTTTGGTAATAAGGCTGTTCTTCTCAATAATTTTTTCGATCTCAGATCTGAAAAGCTGCCCTAGCTGTTCTGCTCTTTCAGAAAGTTTTTCATCAGCAACTACATCCAAAGCTGCTACTGCCACTGCACATGCGATTGGATTTCCTCCGAAAGTAGAACCGTGCTGTCCAGGCTTGATGACATTCATGATGTTGTCATTCGCCAATACTGCTGATACAGGATACATTCCTCCTGAAAGTGCTTTTCCTAAGATCAGAATATCCGGCTGTACATTTTCGTGATGGCACGCAATCAGTTGTCCGGTTCTTGCAATCCCCGTCTGAACCTCGTCAGCGATGAAAAGAACGTTATGCTTCTTACACAGTTCAGAAGCATTTTTCAGAAAACCTTCGTCCGGAACATAAACACCAGCTTCACCCTGAATAGGCTCTACTAAAAATGCGGCAATATTTCCTGCTTCTCTGTTCAGTACTTCTTCAAGTGCTGCAGTATCGTTGTAAGGGATTTTTATAAATCCGGGAGTGAAAGGACCATAATTCTGATTGGCATCGGGATCATTAGAGAAAGAAACAATGGTTGTTGTTCTTCCGTGGAAATTATTTTCACAAACAATGATCTTAGCTGCATTTTCTGAAATTCCTTTTACTTCATAGCTCCATTTTCTGGCCAATTTTACGGCTGTTTCTACTGCTTCAGCTCCGGAATTCATTGGAAGAACCTTGTCGAATCCGAAAAGAGTCGTGATTTTCTGCTCGTACTCTCCTAGGTTTGAATTGTAAAATGCTCTTGAAGTCAGGGCCAGTTTCTGAGCCTGATGTACTAAAGCTGCTACAATTTTTGGGTGGGAATGTCCTTGGTTCACAGCAGAATATGCTGAAAGAAAATCATAATATTTCTTGCCCTCTACGTCCCATACAAAAACGCCTTCTCCGCGGTCAAGAACCACTGGAAGAGGGTGATAGTTATGCGCTCCATGTTTGTCTTCAAGGTCAATAAAATACTGTGAGTTTTTTGCTGTTGCTGCTGTTGACATATGTTTTGGTTTTCGACAAATTTAAGCATTATTAATGAGATGCATAAACAAAAACGTAATGTGGTACACGACAGTAATTAAAGTGTATTTTAAGGGTACATTACGCTGTTTTAGAAAATATTTATTTCACAAATCGGGCAATGCAGGTTTTATATCTTTGACAAGATGATTTTTTTTCTTTAAAGTTTTGACGAAAAGAGATATCCGTTTTCAAGTTAATACTTTCGTGTTATTTTTTAGGATACTGTTTTTGCCACTTCTCTAAATATTTTTCATCTTATATTATTGGTAACTTCTGTAATTAGAAATGAATAGGGATCGTCAAAAAAAGACAGAACAGCATCCCTAAAGCCGGGAATACTATTCTGTCTGCTGTTTTTTGGATGTAGGAATTATATTCTTAAGATGGCCATTCTCCTCTGTAAGAAGAATTTCCAAGATCAATTTGTTCTGCACTGATCACAAAAGTAATATACATACTGTTTTCATCTACTGCATCGAAATCTAATTCATGCTGGATCACATAACCGTTCTCCCATTTTAAAGTAGTTAATGTTCCTTCTTCGTGAGACTTGTTGAATGTTACTTCTCCGGTTGTCGGCTTGTATTTTCCGTTAAGAAGGCTTTCCAGAATATCTGATTTTTCAGTGGCTTCCACTGTAAGTTTGATCAGTGCATTAGACGGGTCTGATGCAACTCTTCCTGATACGTCTGTAGAGCGGGATACACTGTAGTTAAGTTTTAATAACTTTTGTCCTTCACCGCCATTGAATTTTAAAATTCCTCTTGAATTTCTGTCTGCCATGATTAGTAAATTTTAATTGTTAATATTGTGTGGTTTGTTATTTTATGTCACCAAAAATAGAAGTAATTATAGTATCAAAAAAAAAAAATTGAATAAATTTTAAAAAGTGTCGTAATTCTTCGACTAACAAGTGTTAGGGTTGTTGCTTGTTGGCTGTCAGTGGTTTAAGTTTTTTGTAGGTAGCATTTATTAACTTCTTATTTACAGAACCATTAATGAATGACAGAAAAAGCGTTTCAATATTTCTTATTAAAATAAACAATATCAAAATCTCGGAAATAAAAAAACTGCCCCGAAAGAGGCAGTTTACAATTTATAGATCAATAATCTTAGTGATTATCATATTTTTTATCCATTACAAAATCCTCCATGAATTTCGTTGTATAGTTTCCTGCAAGATAATCTTCATTATCCATCAGTTGTCTGTGGAAAGGAATGGTAGTTTTCACTCCCTCAATATAGAATTCTTCCAATGCACGTCTCATTTTAGCGATAGCTTCTTCCCGGGTTTGAGCCGTAGTGATAAGCTTGGCAATCATTGAGTCATAGTTAGAAGGAATACTATATCCTGAATAAACGTGAGTGTCTACTCTGATTCCGTGCCCACCGGGAATATTCAATCCTGTGATTTTCCCCGGAGATGGTCTGAAGTCTGCATAAGGATCTTCAGCGTTGATTCTACATTCAATAGAGTGCAGTTTCGGATAGTAGTTGATTCCTGAAATAGGAGTTCCTGCAGCAAGAAGGATTTGTTCTCTGATCAGATCATAATCAATTACCTGTTCCGTGATCGGGTGTTCTACCTGGATTCTTGTATTCATTTCCATGAAATAGAAATTTCTGTGTTTGTCTACAAGGAATTCAATAGTACCTACGCCTTCGTATCCAATGAATTCTGCAGCTTTTACGGCTGCTTCACCCATTTTCTCACGAAGTTCGTCAGTCATGAACGGAGAAGGAGTTTCTTCTGTCAGTTTCTGATTTCTTCTCTGTACAGAACAGTCTCTTTCAGAAAGGTGACATGCTTTTCCGTATTGGTCACCGGCAACCTGAATTTCAATATGTCTGGGCTCTTCAATCAGTTTTTCCATGTACATTCCTCCGTTTCCGAAGGCAGCTACAGCTTCCTGAATAGCAGATTCCCAGTGATCTTTAAGGTCTTCCTCTTTCCATACGGCTCTCATCCCTTTTCCACCACCACCTGCAGTAGCTTTGATCATGACAGGGTATCCTGTTTCTGCAGCTACTTTTACAGCATGCTCGTAAGATTCAATCAATCCGTCAGAACCTGGTACACAAGGTACCCCTGCAGCCTTCATGGTAGCTTTGGCATTGGCTTTATCACCCATTTTTTCGATCTGTTCAGGAGAAGCACCAATAAACTTGATGTTATTTTTCTGACAGATTCTGGAGAAGTTAGCATTTTCAGACAGGAATCCGTAACCTGGATGGATGGCATCTGCATTGGTGATTTCTGCCGCCGCAATAATGTTAGGGATTTTTAGGTATGAGTCTTTGCTCATAGGAGGACCTATACAAACTGCTTCATCAGCAAATCTTACGTGAAGACTGTCTTTGTCTGCAGTAGAGTATACCGCAACGGTTTTGATCCCCATTTCTTTGCACGTACGTAAAATACGCATTGCAATTTCGCCACGATTGGCTATTAATATTTTTTTGAACATCTTCTTCAATTTGAAAATTAGATAATTTGAAAATTAGATAATGTTATTTTGAATGCAGAATTGAGTCTAACATCTAATGTCTAACATCTAACCTCTAAATTAAGATGGATCTACTAAGAATAAAGGCTGGTCGTATTCTACCGGAGTGGCATCATCTACCAAAATTTTCACGATTTTTCCGCTGATCTCAGAATCGATCTGGTTGAATAACTTCATTGCTTCGATTACACAAACTACTTTTCCTACAGAAACCTCGTCACCTACGTTAACGAATACATCTTTATCCGGAGATGGTTTTCTGTAGAAAGTACCGATCATTGGAGACTTGATGGTAACGTATTTGCTGTCATCAGATACAGGTTCAGCCTTTTCAGCTGGTGCTGCAGGAGTTGCTACCTGTGCCGGAGCTGCTGCTGTCTGAGGAGCTGTGTGGTAAACTGCTGGCTGTGCATAAACCGCGTCGCTGCCTGCTAATGGAGTTTTAATAGTGATTTCGAAATCTTTAGTTTTGTATTTCACTTCTGAAACTTCAGCCTTAGATACAAACTTGATAAGATTTTGTATGTCTTTAATGTCCATAAATTTGATATTTGATTTTGTCCCAAAGATACCAAAAAAACATAAAAAACAACAAAAAACCGCCCAATTTTATCAAAATTGGGCGGTTTTTGTATTAAAATGAGGCTTTTTCAGTGAAAAGCGACTCTTAGTTTTCTTCTGTAGTTGCTACTTCTTTTTCCAATACTACTTTACCTCTGTAGTAAAGTTTTCCTTCATGCCAGTGAGCTCTGTGGTAAAGGTGAAGTTCACCAGTTGTTGCATCTTTCGCTAATTGAGGAACTACTGCTTTATAATGAGTTCTTCTCTTATCTCTTCTTGTGGACGACTGTCTTCTCTTAGGATGTGCCATTTTGAATAACTTTTTTAATTGATGAGCGATGAGATTCATCATCTCATCATATTTAAATTATTTTATTTAATTATTGTCTTTTAACTTTCTCAGTGCTTCCCATCTCGGGTCGCTCTCATGTTTTTCTTCCTCTTCTTCAGATTCCTCAATATCTTTTGGACTGAACCTGTTTAAGATTTCAAGATCTTTATCGCTTACATTCGGTGAAACTTTTTTCATCGGTATAGAAAGCTGTACATTTTCATAGATCAGTTGAGCCACATTAAAGGCATGATCTGAGCTGGGAATAGTAATGACATCTTCATTGCTGTCGTCATATTCTTCACCAAAATGTACCAAAATTCCAATCTCGTTTTCAACAGGATAATCGAATTCTTCATTGGTGAGGTCACAAATGAGCTCTACTGTCCCGTCTACTTTGATCTCAAATTCTAGGTAGTATGCTTTTCCAGAAAAACATCAGCTACTATTTTAGGATTTGTAAATTCCTGTTCAGTGTCAAATAATTGAAAGAACGTATGATCTATCTCAAATTTGAACACGTGCTTTCCGTTTTTAAGTCCGGAAAAGCTTACGTCATAGTTTCTTAACTTGTCCATAAAATGAGTGTGCAAAAATATGCAATTTTTTTATAATAACAAATAAAATCCATAACAAATTAATTTAAAATTTGTTTTAACGAATTATGCCTCATTTTCATCAGGCAGATCCTCATCTACACCGGTATCAACAGATACTTTTCTCGGTTGCATACGGTTGGCCATCAGATCATTATATTCGCTTCTGTTCTTGAATATCTTAATAGCAGTGAAGATGGCTTCTGTAAAACTCTGTTCATCTGCTATGTTTTTTCCTGCAATATCATACGCCACTCCATGGTCTGGAGAGGTTCTGATAAATGGAAGTCCTGCAGTATAATTCACCCCTTCTTCATACGCTAATGTTTTGAATGGAGCCAGTCCCTGATCGTGGTACATGGCTAATACAGCATCAAACTTTTTATATTTATTAGGCTGGAAAAAGCTGTCTGCAGGATAAGGTCCAAAGGCTAATATTCCATTGTCAGAAAGTTCTTTAATAGCAGGTTCTATGATCTCTATTTCCTCTTTTCCGATTACGCCTCCGTCTCCTGCGTGAGGGTTCAGTCCTAATACTGCAATTTTTGGCTTCTGAATGCAGAAATCTTCAATCAGCGTTTGATTCAGGGCTCTGATCTGTTTTTTAATTTTTTCTTTGGAAATATTTTCCGCAACACTGGCAATGGGTATGTGATGGGTGGAAACAGCTACTTTAAGATCCTCTGTAACTAAGAACATCAGTCCTTTTTTACTGAATTTTTCCTCAAAATATCCTGTATGTCCGGCATGTTTGAAACCCATTTTTACCATTTCATCCTTGTTGATAGGAGCAGTAACAAGAACGTCAATATCTCCTTTCATTAAAGCTTCGGTGGCCAGTTCCAAAGAATCGATAGCCATTTGGGTCGATTCCTGTGTCGGAGTTCCCAATTCTACATTCACATTATCCTTTACCAGGTTCACCATATTCAGTTTTCCTGCCTGAGCCTGTGATGCTTCGTTGATGTAGTTGAAATTAAGATTTAGCTTGAAAATATTTTTCTGGAAGGTGAATAACTTTCCCGAGCCAAAAATCACCGGAGTGAAAAAGTCCGTAATGGTTTTGTCTTTCAGAGACTTCATGATGATCTCCGGACCGATGCCGTTAAAATCACCTATTGAAATTCCTACTCGTACTTTGTGGTTTTTTGGGCTCATTTTGATTATCTTTGAAGATTATAATTTACAAATTTAGCAAAAAATAATATGTTCACAGGAATTATTGAAGCAGTTGGTGTTATTGAAAAGATTGAAAAAAAAGGAAGTAACATCAATTTTACATTAACATGCCCTTTTACCAGCGAATTAAAAATAGACCAGAGCCTTGCTCATAACGGATGTTGCCTGACGGTTGTTGAAATTAAAGATGATCAGTACGTGGTAACGGCAATCAACGAAACATTAGAAAAGACAAATCTTGGACAATGGAAGGAAGGAACCGTGGTTAACCTTGAAAGATGCATGAAGATGGATGGAAGGTTAGACGGACATATTGTACAGGGACATGTGGATAAAACCGGTGAAGTAGCAGGGATAGAAAATAAAGACGGAAGTTATTTTATTACGGTTAAATACGAAGATGAAGGCCAGTTTGTAACCGTTCCACAAGGTTCAATTACCGTAAACGGAATCAGTCTTACAGTGGCAAAAAGTGAAGATACACAGTTTTCAGTGGCCATTATTCCTTATACCTGGGAGTTTACTAATATGAAGCATCTTAAAATCGGAGACAAAGTTAATTTAGAATTTGACATCATTGGTAAGTATATTGCTAGGTTAATTAAAAAGTAGGATGTCAATAAGTAAATACAAAGGATACAGTTTAAGGAACCGGGTATTTTTCGGGTTCCTGCTTGTATGTTTTTTAAGTGTTGTTGCGACATCGCTGGTTCCCTATTTTGTCTTGAGGAACAATTCTCTGCAGCAGAGCAATATTGATATGCAGGAGAAGACCAATGCGGTAATGAGGTATCTGGACTATGCAGTGAGCCGCACCCTTGTAGAGACAGAGGATCTGCCAAAGGTGTTGGGTAATAAAATCTTCGAAATAGCAGATATCAACCAACATGATATTGTGATCTATGATCTGAAGGGAAGTTATCTTCTTTCCAATAAAGATGAAAGTCTTATCGATCAGAAAACAATTCCCATCAATATTGTCAATAAAATTCTGGCCACAGATTCCAGGGTTGATATCAGAGGCTACGATAAAACCAAAGATGCAGGACGCACTTCATCCTATCTCCTTTTGAAAAACAATGAACTTGAACCGATAGGCATTGTATACATTCCTTTGTATCATAATGAATCCGCCTATCTGGATGTTCTTCACCAGTATATCAAATATATTCTTTTGGTAGATATTTTCCTTATTCTGTTCAGTATCTGGATAAGCTGGGTGACTTCTAACAGTCTTGCAAAAAATATTACTAAATTTTCTGATATGATTACCCGTATTACATTATTTGAAAATGAAATGCGTCCTATCAGGTACTATAAAAATGATGAGCTTAATGCCCTGGCCAGAGCTTATAACAGGATGATCTTACAGATTCAGGACCAGAAAGAAAGACTGCGTTTTAAGGCGTCTGAAGAAGCATGGAGAGAAATGGCGAAGCAGGTAGCGCATGAGGTGAAGAACCCGCTTACCCCAATGAAACTTACCATTCAGAATTTTGAAAGAAAATTTGATCCTGAAGATCCGAATATCAGAGAAAGAGTAAAACAGATGAGCAAAACCATGGTAGATCAGATTGACCTGATTGCCACCGTTGCGTCTGCTTTCTCAGAATTTGCAAAACTTCCGGAAAAAAATAATGAGGTGATCAACCTTAATACAGAAGTTGAAGATATTCTGCGTGTTTTCAATGACGACAGTATATTTATGCATTCCAATAAGACTAATATTATGATCAATATGGATAGAATTTATCTTTCCAGAATCATTACCAATCTTGTAACGAACGCAAAACAGGCTCAGAGTGAAGAACGTAAACTGATCATTAATGTAGATGTGGAACAGCATCAGAGAAGAGTAATGATTTCCGTGCAGGATAACGGGATAGGAATTCCCGAAAATATGTACGAAAGAATATTTGAGCCCAATTTTACCTCTAAAAACAGTGGAATGGGACTTGGCCTTTCTATGGTAAGAAAAATGATTGAAGACTACAAAGGTGAAATCGCTGTGAAATCAGAAGTAGGAAAGGGGTCTACATTTACGATAACGCTTCCGACCAATTTATAGTGAAACCTTTTACATTTAAATATTTCGAAATTCAGCAGTCAAAAGACGTCTTCCGGGTAGGAACAGATGGTGTTTTGCTGGGTGCTTTAGCTAATGTGGCCCATGCTTGGGAAGTTTTAGAAATAGGAACAGGAACAGGCCTGATTTCATTAATGCTTGCCCAAAGAAATACGCAGGCATTTTTTCTTGGACTTGATATTAATAAGGAGGCTGCTTTACTAACCCAAACGAATTTTGAACATTCCCCTTTTCATTTAAGATTAAAAAATAGTCATCAGGATTTTAAAACCTTTGAAACAGAGAAGAAATTTGATCTGATTGTTTCCAATCCTCCCTATTTTGAAGAGTCAGGTTCCGGTAAAGACAAAATTGCCCGTCAAACCGTAGAGTTGAATTTTCAGCAACTTATCGCAGCTTCTGCCAAATTGTTGTCTGGGAAAGGTATTTTGTCGGTTATTATTCCTGCTGAGGCGGGCGATGGTTTTATTCAAATTGCTTTGGATAATAACCTGTTTCTCACCCGGAAAATCAATATTAAAGGAATTGAAAACTCAAAAACGAAAAGATTAGTTCTTGAATTTTCATCTGCAGAATTGCCTGTTGAGGTATCTGATTTTGTCATAGAAAAAAGTCCGAGACAATACTCGGACCTATATCTTGAACTCACAAAAGAGTTTCATGTCTTTAAAAAATAGAAGTTAGAAATAGGAGATTAGATGATAAAAGTCTAGCCTATCTTTTCAAATTTCTAATTCTTTGAATTTTTCAATCTTACTCGAATAATTCTGCTGTATCCAGTACAGATACCTTTCCGTCCTCACATCTGATCGCTTCTCCCGGGAAGTTCTGTATCATATGGTAGTCATGTGTTGCCATGACTACAGCGGCTCCGTTTTCAAGGGCTACCTGCTTCAGAAGGGTCATGATTTCATTGGATGTTTCCGGGTCAAGGTTTCCTGTAGGCTCATCGGCTAAGATAAGGTCAGGGTGGTTAAGTAAAGCTCTCGCGATAGCAACACGCTGCTGTTCTCCTCCTGAAAGCTCATGAGGCATCTTGTGCTTCTTGCTTTTCATGTTGACACTTCCCAGCACTTCGTTGATGCGGTCTTCCATTTTTACTTTATCATTCCATCCTGTTGCTTCAAGAACGAATTTTAAGTTTTTCTCAACGGTTCTGTCGGAAAGTAACTGGAAATCCTGGAATACAATTCCTAATTTTCTTCTCAGGTTAGGGATGTCTGAAGGTTTCAGCTTGGCTAGTTCAAAGCCTACCACAGCTCCATGTCCTGATGCTAAAGGAATGTGCCCGTAAAGCGTTTTCAAAAGTGAACTTTTTCCGGAACCTGTCTTTCCGATAAGGTAGCAGAATCTGCCTTTTTTGATGTTAAGATTAACGTCAGTAAGAACAGTGAAGTTTTTTTGCGCAATTTTTGCGTGCTGTAAGCTTATAATATTATCTCCGGAGATATTTGTATGCGGCATAATTCAGTTTTATCGTGCTATTTCTAAAATATTTTTTCAGATCTTAAAAATAGAAAAAAGAAGCTTAAAAAACCTAAACTTTAGGAAATTTTAACAACAAAAAATGCCTGAAAAACTTCTTTTCAAGCATGATTTGTATATGATATCCGAGATATTATCTCTTAGCGCGTGCAGCACTAACAGTTAAACTCTTTCTGCCTTTAGCTCTTCTTGCTGCCAAAACTCTTCTACCATTTGGCGTAGACATTCTTTCTCTGAAACCGTGTTTGTTTCTTTTCTTTCTTTCTGATGGCTGGAATGTTCTTTTACTCATTACTATATATTTAAATCGTAATTAATCTATTAATTTTCAGGTTGCAAAGATATAGAAATTTTTAAAAGTTACAAATTTTAGTCATCTTTTTTTAGAAATTATTTGAAATGTTTTTGATCCTATTCTCTATAACCCGCGAATGGAAATGAAATCCGGGGGGCGGAAATTATATTGAAATGATTTATTTAAAAGCTCTATCTTTGAAAACTCAAATTTAAAGAAAAATAAACACACGATGTTTACACCAACAGAACTTTTAGATATCAGTACACTACTTACGCCTGAAAACAAGATCGTTATCCTTACTCATTATAATCCGGACGGAGATGCAATAGGTTCCAGTCTGGGGTTAAAACATTATTTGAGAGCAAAAGGAATTCCGGCAGAAGTGATTGTTCCAAATGATTTTCCAAAATTTCTGAAATGGATGCCGGAGTCTAAAAAGGTGATCATCGGAGAGTATAAGAGAAAATATGCATTTGAGCTTATCAGTGGAGCAGATGTAATTTTTTGCCTTGATTTTAATTCTCCTTCAAGAATAGGATTATTAGGGGAGTGGCTGACTAAAGCCAAGGCTAAGAAAATTCTTATCGACCATCATCAACAGCCGGAGGTGTTTGATTTCGTGTATTCTGACACCGTAATCCCTGCTACTTCACAGATGATCTATCATTTTATTGAAGCAATGAATGATGAGAAGCTGGTTAATCAGGATATTGCAGAATGTCTTTATACGGGAATTATGACTGATACGGGCGGTTTCCGTTTTCGTTCTACAAGTGCAACCACGCACCGTATTATCGCCAATCTGATTGAAAAAGGAGCAGATCCTTCCATTATCACTTCAAATACATGGGATACCAACACCGTTTCCCGTCTTCACCTTCTTGCTTTGGTATTAGGAAGAATAGAAGTAGTGAATGATGGTAAGGTAGCCCTACTTTCTCTCACAAGAAACGAATTGAAAGAGTACGGATTCCAGAAAGGGGATACGGAAGGTTTCGTTAACTATGGGCTGAGTATTGCAGGAGTAAAAATGGCAGCATTTTTTATGGAAGATTTATATGATGATTTCATTAAAATTTCTTTCAGAAGTAAAGATGATGTAGATGTAAATCAGTTCTCCAGAAAATACTTTAATGGAGGAGGGCATATCAATGCAGCAGGTGGAAAATCTGATGGATCCCTGAGTAGCACCATCGAAGATTTTAAACGTTTTCTTGGAGAAGGAGAAATTCATTAAGTCATAAAGAATGGACTTATAGTTTGTTTTGTTTGTAAATTTATTGTACTTTAGGCAGTGAATTAATGAAAAAACAAATTATTTTATGAAAACAAAATTACTTACGATGTTGTTTGCATTGCCGTTTATGGCCAATGCGCAATTTTTTCAAAACTTTGATGCAGGTACCACAACTCCCGCCGGATGGAGTGTAATTAACGGAGGAGATACCAACGGGTTTACTTTTGGCCCGGGAGCTCCGAGAAGTGTGTACTCGTTACCTAATGCAGCGCAAATTAATTTCAGTACTGCAGCTCATGATGATTTTTTAGTAACTCCTGCCATTACGGTAGTAGCAGGTGTTAATGACAGACTTACCTATTTTGTGAAGAATCAGGACCCTAATTATGTGGAAAGCTACGCTGTTAAATTATCTACTACAACAGCCACTGCAGCTGCCTTTACCACCATACTTACCCCTTTGACTCCTGCTCCAAGTAAATGGACCTTCTTCTCAGTAGATCTTTCTTCTTATGTAGGACAAACAGTGTATGTAGGATTTCACTCCACTTCTGCAGATATGTTCAGATTGCTGTTTGATGATGTAAGCAGTGATACTGCGCCTACGGTCGTTCCCAATTGTGTTGCTGCTTTAACTTCACCAAGCAATGGAGCAACAGGAGTAAATCCAAATTCGGTAACCTTGACATGGACAGCGCCAACCTCAGGACCAAAAGTAGACAGCTACGATCTGTATCTGGACACCAACCCCAATCCAACCACGCTGGTGGCCAGCAATTATTTATTTGCTGATTTTACAACATTATTGGGAAATACCACCTACTATTGGAAAGTGGTCGCTAAAAATGCTGCCGGCGCAGCGGTCGGATGTCAAACTTCAAGTTTCACAACCGGAGAATCATTTGCTCCGTATTGCTATGGAAACCTATTATTTACAAGTGGTATAGAGCCTATTACGTCTGTTCAGTTAAGAAGTATGACCAATACTTCTTCAGAAGCATTAACAAGTCCTGGCCACGAAAATTTTGCTAACAGAAATGTTTCAGTGGAACAGGGCGGAACTTATCCGATAACTTTCAAAGGCAATACAGACGGGAATAATTCAAATAGATTTATTGTCTACATAGACTGGAATCAGGATGGAGATTTCTTAGATACTGGAGAAGTGTTTTTTGGAACGGCAGCTACTGCAGTAACATTAGTGAACTCCACCGGTATAGATACCAAAACAGCTACCGGAAATATTGTTGTTCCGGCTACAGCAACATTAGGAAAGACCAGAATGAGAGTGAAAAAGACATACGGTTCAACCATTTACTTAAGTCCTTGTTATTCTTCAGGTACAACGCTTACGGCTACTTCAGGAACAACGGCTTACGGACAAGCTGAAGATTACAGTATTACCATCGTTCCTGCCGGATCACTGGCGGTAAATGAAACGAATGCGAAAACAAAATTAGCCGTATATCCGAATCCAATGCAGGATATTTTAAATATTTCAGCAGCAGACAGAAAAGTAACAGAAGTGACCTTCTATTCTGCTGAGGGCAGATTGGTTAAATCTGTTAAAGAAAATGTTTCTGTAATTCAGACGAATGATTTGAAATCAGGAGTGTATGTTGTTAAAGTAAAAACAGCAGATTCTGAACAGACATTTAAGGTCATCAAAGAATAATTATACTTAATAATCAGATAAATTAAAGGCTCTCAATTGGGGAGCCTTTTCTATACCCTTTCTCCTCCAGTTCTTTACAGGTATATTCATAAACTTCCTGAAACATAATGTCCAGGTTTTTTTTGCTGAATAAACTGAATTTCGTCATTTTAGGCGGATCTAAAAAAATATCACAGGATTTCACTTTAGAATAAACCGATTTGGCAATGGCTAAGTGAAGAATCCTGTCGAATTCCTTCATCACACTCATTTTTTTGAGTTCATCATAGCTTATAGAATTGACATGAGAAGCAATTAAAAAATCACATTTGTCAATAATAGGTTCGATAGGAAGATTATCCAGTACACCACCGTCTACGTATATTTTTTCGCCCATTCTTACAGGGGGCAGAATGAAAGGAACGCTTGACGAAGCCAGAAGAGGCGCGAAAAGTTCTCCTTCTGAA
Source organism: Chryseobacterium carnipullorum (assembly GCF_003815695.1). Lineage (NCBI taxonomy): Bacteria > Pseudomonadati > Bacteroidota > Flavobacteriia > Flavobacteriales > Weeksellaceae > Chryseobacterium > Chryseobacterium carnipullorum. The sequence continues at coordinate 1,946,389 of NZ_CP033920.1, forward strand.
AAGAAATCTACAATTCCGTGAGTCATTTCTGTTGCGGTTACGTAAACCGGGATTTTTAAGATCTTAAAATCATTCTCGGGAAAATGATCGGTCAACAGTTTTAAAATGAAATTTGGGCTGAAGAGACCATTTTTTGACAGTTTCAGATAAGACCTCGAAAAAAAAGTAGTATGCCTTACAATGTCCATCATTTCATCCGGTGATTTACCGAAAGAATAGAAAGCGCCTACAATAGAGCCTGCACTGGTTCCTGAAATGATATGAGGTTTAAGGTTATATTCTTCCAGTGCTTTCAGTACTGCGATATGGGCAATTCCCCGCATTCCTCCGCCGGAAAGTGTAAGCCCGATGACTGGTGGTTTCTTTTTTTTGAAAGAGAATAAACTCATTGAGATAATTAATCTCTACTAATATACAAGAAATTTTGATATGCATTGTCCGGCATCTATGAATGCTTTTTTACATGACTAATTTTTTTGGCAGATTATGAAGAAGTTCTGTATTGATAATTTCTGCACAGATGCCCGGTTTCTCCCAGTGCCCGTTGTGTCCGCAGTCAAGGATATATGATTTTATATTGGTTCTGTCCGGTAGATGTTTGATAACCCTATCTGTTTTTACGGCATTATCGTGCTTTCCTGCTAAAATTAAAATTTTAGCTTCCAGATTTTCCATGATATGTTTTTTGTCCGTCCTTTCTACCATACCTTTTACCGAGGCAAGGGCTCCCAGGTTATTGGTCGAAAGAGCGGTTTCAAGAGCGGTTTCAATTTTTCCCTCCAGAATATCTCTTTCATTGGGATTGAACAGATTCGGAACTCCGGCTCTGGCGTAGTGAGCAAAAGCATCTTTGATAATTCTGTAGCTTTTGATTCGCTGCTGTTTTTTTTCTTCGTCATCAGCAAAATAGGTGGAGAAAAATAAAGTCATGCTTTTAAGAGTGTGGGGGTATTTCTCTGCAAATGCCAGCGAGGCGTAGCCTCCCATAGAATGTCCCAACAGGTGGACTTTATCAAGTTTCTCATGATCTAGGACTTTTTTTACTTCATCCGCCATCAATTCCATCGTGTGAACTTCCCCTAAAATATCAGACTGACCATGACCTGGAAGATCTATTTTCAATAATGAAAAATCTTTAGAAAGATGAGGTTCCATATCACTCCAGATCGACAGGTTTTCCATAAATCCGTGAAGCAGTATCAAAGTTTCTTTTCCGTTTCCTTTTCTCTCAAAATTCAGCATGATCTTAAATATTATAACCGTTAAAAATAAATCAGAAGACAATGTCAGATTTCAAAATCAGTTGCCTTATCAAATGTAAATAAAAAAAGAGCATTCTAAAAATGCTCCTTATCTTATTTTGTCAATTCTGTGTAAACTTTCTTTTCCCAGGGCTTTATATCGGTGATACCGTATCTTTCCTTTTTAGAGATGGCGATGTTGTCCAGAATGTCTACGAAGTTTTTATAATTGGCTTCATCTGTAGGTTTTACAATAACGGTAAAGTTTTCTGGTACCGGAGCATTTTTATAGGCTTCAGAAATAATCTTAGAGATTTTCACGCCGCTGAAATCTGTCTCCTTCAGGTTTCCTGCATTCAGATCAGTCTCGTTACTCTGGTGGTAAAACACTCTGTTGTCTTTTCCCAGAATAAAGGTTACCTGATTTTTATCTCTAATGACATTATCAGTAATAGGGTTTGGATGAGGATCCTTCGCAGGAAGTCCCAGGTCCATTACATTAGGTTTTGTAAAATTGGTGGTGAACATAAAGAAAGTGATCAGTAGAAATCCCAGATCTACCATAGGAGTCATGTCTACCCGGATTAATTTTTTCTTTTGCTTCCCTCCTTGTTTTTCTTTTGCGATTACTTCAGCCATAATTCATATTTTTAAATGTTAAACGGTATTTGATGAAAGGTAAAAACCTATGATGATTTGATGGAAGCGATGCAAAGTTTATACCTAAATTGCTTAATTGTTATAAATTTTTAAAAATAAATTCCTATTTAATATAAAAATAGATTTTTGTATTTTAATTTCATAACATTTTGTGACAGTTTAAGTATTTGTGTATTATTGATAAGTTGATTGATGAAACCTGCTTGCTTTTGAATAATTATATAAAAAAAGCCTTACCAAAATAAATTGATAAGGCTGTAGATGATATTGATAGTTGATCTTATTTCATTGTTTTGTAAAAATTAACGCCGCATTCCAGGAATTTTTTGAAATCTTCTTTCGGCATATATCCTGATACCGGAGTGTTGATTACTTTTCCGTCCGGAGTGATCAGAACGTAGTGTGGCTGAGAATTGTTGTTGAAATTCACCTGCTGGAATAAACTCCAACGGTCACCAATGGTTTTTACTTTTTTGATCTGTCCGTCTCCAAGATCAATTTTAGTTTTTTGATCATCAGGAAGTTCTTCTTTGTCATCTACATAAAGAGAAGCCAGTACAACATCATTTTGAAGTATAGGAAGAATATCCGGTTCGCTCCAGACAAACTCTTCCATTTTTCGGCAGTTTTCACAGCCGTAGCCTGTAAAGTCAATCAAAATAGGCTTGTTCTCTTTTTTAGCGAGTTCAATCGCTTTAAAGAAATCGTGTTCAGGATGCATTCCCAGAATTCCGTCTTTCTCATCATGGAAATAGCTAACATTCAGGGGAGGTAAAATTCCACTTAACAATTGAAGTTTTGGACGCTCAGAAGGAATTAATCCCTGAATAAGGTAAATCACAAAACCAATTCCCAATGCTCCCAATATCTTTCTTGTAATAGAGATTTTTGGTTTTTTATCATCATGCGGGAATCTGATAATTCCGAACAGATATAAAGCTAGCCCTAGCGCGATAACGATCCATATTGCGATGAAAAGCTCTCTTTTTAACAAGAATGTCTTTGAAACCAGATCAGCTTTAGATAAGAATTTTAAAGCTAAAGCCAGCTCTACGAATCCTAAAACCACTTTTACCGTATTCATCCATCCTCCAGATTTTGGAAGACTCTTTAAAGCCTGCGGAAATAAAGCCAGTAGTCCAAAGACGATAGCCCATGCCAATCCAAATCCTGCCAATGCAAACGTAAGCAGCATCGGAACGTTGGATGATCCTGTCACTGCACTTCCTAACAAACCTCCCAGAATAGGGCCTGTACATGAGAAAGAGACAATAACCAGCGTTAGAGCCATGAAGAAAATACCAACAAGTCCACCTGCTTCTTCTGCTTTTGAAGATTTATTGGCAATAGAGCTAGGCAGTGTGATGTCATAGTATCCGAAGAAACTTCCAGCGAAGAAGATAAATATGATAAAGAAGGCCACATTCAGCCAGACGCTTGTCGAAATTTCATTGAAAATATTCCCGGCAATCCCATCGATCAGATGGAACGGAACACTTAGAAGCACAAAGATCAGAAGAATGAAAAAACCATAGATCAGTGCATCTCTTTTTCCTTTTGCTTTATTACTGCTTCCTTTGGTAAAGAATGAAACCGTAAGTGGAATCATTGGGAAAACACAGGGTGTCAGTAAGGCGATAAGACCTCCTGCAAATCCCAGGAATAAATAGGTCCAGTAGTTTTCACCAACTTTTTCAACCGCAGTTCCACAATCCGTTAAAGGTTTCTGGAAATCAATGGTGGCTATTTTTAGTTGTTTCGGATCCAATTGTGAAGTTTCAGTGACGGTTACTGCTCCTTTTGCAGGGCTTGTAGTAACTGTTTCTATCATTTTCACGGAGTCTTTTGCAACTGCAGCTTTTTCTTCCGCAGTCTCCTCCGTAACTCCTTTTGGCGTTACTTTTTGATTGAATTCCAAAGTATTGGGGGCCAGACAGACTCTGTCATCACAGGTCTGATAGGTAATCTCAGAAGTGACGTCACCAGGTTTTGTGGGGTCCTTTAATTTGAATTTTTGTTTGAAACCGGCTGCATTGGAATAAAAAACAATGGTTCCGCCAAAGGCTTCCGAAAATTCTTCATGTTTTTTACCGACTTCAGTGAATTTCCCTATCAGTTCAATATTTTTCCCTGAAACTTTATATTCAGTAGGAATTCCTGTATCCTCAGGCAGATCTTTGGAATAAATATGCCAGCCACTTTCCATCGTTGCATTCAATACAGCCTCGTATTGATTGTTGCCTAATTCATTGATGGTAAATTTAAATTTTACAGGATTTTTGATCTGTGCCGAAAATCCGAGAGTAATAAAAAAGAAAAGGAGAAACGAAATTTTATAAATCGAAGAGAATCTCATATTTTTATTTTATGTAAATACTATTATACAAAAGTAATTGTTTTTTGCAGATTAATCAACCGAAGAAATCTTCCTCAGCCTTTTTTCTATAGCCAGATTATTTTTTAAAGCTAAAAACCCCTCTTTCATCTTGAGATAAGGAAAACCTGTTTCGTGATTTTTTCTGCTGATTTCTGCCATTATTCTCCAGTGTCTGGTAATTTCTTTCCAGGCAAAAAATAAGGAATGTTTTGGGTCATACATATGGGTCGGTTCACTTTTAGCACCGTTTATCTCTATTATTTTGAAATTTTCGCCCTTTTGTAAAAGCTCCAAATTTTCGAACATCACATCCAGCCTTCCGAAATAAAAGCCATTCACTCTGGTGCAGATTTCATCTATTTTTTGTTCTAATTTTTCTGTAACTTCGGTTGAAATATCTATAAATTTTGCACCTCTTGTATGACTTCCAAATGGAATTAAAGTAATTTCTTCATTTTCAGGAACTATTTTCTGCATCTCGTTTCCCATTTTCTGTTCTATAGCTTTGATTTGGAAAGCACTTCTGGGATTTTCCATTACCAATTGTTTTAAGGTTTTTTTGCCGTTTCCTTTTACAGAAAGAAATTCTTTCTTGACTATTCCTGTGATTTTGCCCGATTTTTCGTCTGGAAAACGATGGTAAAAAATGCCGACTTCATGTAGGAAATTTATCTTTTCCTGAATTAGAAAATCGTAATCACTATTGTTTTGATAATGTTCTAATTCATCTACATCTTCAATCTGAACAACGCCTAAACCTTTTAAGCCAATATTTGGTTTTGCAATAATGGGAAAGTTTATTGGATGTGATTTTAATTCGGATAATATTTCCTGAAATTGAGTTTGTGAAGAGACAAAAAGAGTCTTCGGAATCCAGTTTTCGGGAATCAAATCGTAGATTTCTTTTTTACTTTCCATCGCCATTCCGCCATATTTTATGGAAGGATTTGCGCCGTGGAAAAATAAGAGTGTTCTTGCTTTCCAGGCACAGTAAAGCCAAACCGGAAAAAGCGGTAAGTAAATGGTAAATGTTGACCAATATTCCCAATGTGCAATCTTATGAATGCGATGTTTGAGTTTCATTTTTAAGGGATATTTTTTCAGGTTTTGAAAATGGGTTGAGTCGGTCGTTATGTTTCAATGTAATTTCGTGAGAGATTACAACTTGTGTCGTGCTGATAGTTTGTATCGTATTTTGCCTTTTTATGGTAATTCCGTTTTTCATATCGCCGCTTTTCTGATGATGAAATTCCCAGATATTATTTTCAGAAATCGTTTTGTTCTGTAAAAACGCCTGAAAAATTTGTCTTCTTTTTTCCTGTGCTTTTGCATCATACAAAGTAGCGGAAGACCATATTTGCGGACGAGTAATATCCAACATTTTAAAATGTTTTTCAACGCCGTCCCAACGGAATTCTGCCAATTTTTTTTCCTGCAAAATAACCAAAGTAAAAGGTTCAATATTTTTCAAATCAATTAGTTGTAGGGCATTGAGAATGTTGTCTTTCACAATTAAATCTAAAACAATGAGTCCTCTACTTTTATGATATTCAGTTGTTTTACGGTGATTTTCAAAAGCTCCGTTTAATAAAATTAGAGCATTTCCGCTTTCGGAAACAGCAAACCAGGTTCCGTTTTTTGTGGAGTCTTTTGGATAAAAAACACCTTTTTCCTGATGGATTTCCTTTGCGGAACGATTGGGTTTTTCGTCCCGGTTAGAAGTCAGAATAATTTGGTCTTTCAGTGGAAAATACGTTACAGTACACATTTAATTTATTTTTTGAGTTTCTCTGTATTGTATGGTGGAAGGTGCAATCCCAAAATTTTTGTTGAGTAAATGGCTCATTTTAATCTCGTTAAAAGCCACTTTTATCAAAGCCTGATGATGAATGCAATGCTCGATATTGTAGAGCAGTTCCCGAAAGAAATTGGTTGGGATTTCCAAAGACACATTTCCTACTGTCTGATGCATCATCAAATTTTTGTTGGGCAAGTTGATGTTGGAAAGTATTTCAGAAATAGCTTTTATAGCCTTTTCAGGATTTTTTTCCAGTTCCAGATTTCTTTGTCTTTCATCATAATTAATTTGATCCGTATGATAAGAGTTCAGTAAAATCTCCAAAAACTCAATGATATGTCTTGTATGGCCGCCAATGGTAGAACCGTCCAGAGATGGAATAGTATGAGTGTACATTTTTGCCGAAACTTTTCTCAGTAAATTCTGTTGGTCGGTAAGAATCTCATGTAAGATGACATAAACCGATTCGTCTTTATTCATACTTTACTTTTTTTAAATTTAAACAAAAGAATCACACAGAAAACAAGAACGGTAAGAGCAAGATAGAATAATTTTCCGCCATCGTTATTGGTTTCAATTCCTAAAATGAAAATGTGTGAAGTTATCGCTCCAATCATCGTGACAAATCCCAAAACAGCTCCCCAGAAAGAGGTTTTCGGGTTCAGTATCAAAACTGCTGTGATGAGTTCCAGAATACCGGAAAAAATTCTTCCAAAAGGTTCTGCGTGAAGCTTAGAAAAAATAGCGACAGAATCCGGATGTGCCGTAAATTTGAAGAATAAAGTTTGCAGTAAAATAATGGAGGGAACCAATCTTAATATCCAATTGATGTAGTTTTTCATATTTGTACAGTTATTTTTTCTCGAGTAAGGCGTAAGAAAATAAATGATTGTACTGCTGGCAATGAACGACTGCGTATTTGTACTCATCGAAATTTATTGAACCTGTAAAAGTATAGGTTTGTCCGCCATTCACAGATTTCAGTTTTCCTAAAGAAACAAATTGCGATGGTTGCTTTTCTTTGCTTACATAAACGTACAGATCAGGACCATTGCTAATCATAAAACCATCATTAAAAGCCAAAGAATAAGTTCCGTCTTTTTCATAAATTTCGGCTTTTCCATTGACGTTATTTCCATAAGGTCCCTGCATAAAGTTTCCGGAATATTTTAACGTGGCATTTTCCGGAGCCATTTCCATTAAATCTTCTGTTGCTGTGCTTTCTCTGATGCAGGAAACCAAGAAAAGTGATGCGAAAATAAAGGTGATCATTGTTTTCATAATTTCTGATGTTTTTATCTTTTATAAACTTTCTGATCGGGGAATTAAAATTTCACCCTATACTCTACATTGGCGATGAAACTTCTCGTCAATCCATCAGGTCTGGATTTTCTTACAATAAAAGGAACGCCCATATTAAGTTGAATGCCATTTCTTCTGTTGATTTCGTAATCCAGATAAACATTTCCATTAAGCGTAAGTCCTTCTGAATTATTAATCTGCAGTTCTTCATTGTTTTGATTGGTAAACCGGTCGTTCTTCAGGTGGTAAATCGGCAAAAGACTCGGGGTAAGTCTTATCTTTGAATGAATCATTAGTGGATAAGAAATTCTTAGCAAAACGTCACCGCTTCTTTTGAATTTATTAGTGGATAAAAACCCTCGCAGCTCTGAACTCGCGGGATATTGTGATGCCAGAAACTGATTATCATTCTGTGTTAATGGCTGTTGAAGAGCGGCAACCAACTGGAGTTTTTTAATCTCATATCCAACTCCTACAATCAAATCAAGCGTTCCTAAGCTGGATTGATAATCCATTGGCAACGGTATATTGTCCTTAGAATTTCCCGCGTCAGACAAAGGAACTTTTGCGCCTAATGTGAATTTTAGTTTTTCGTTAGCTCTGTAATTGGCATTCAAAAACAAATCAGAAAGTCCGAAGGTGGAAACATCGTTTCCGCTTTGTGCCAACGATGTCAGTTTTACATCAAAACCAAATTTCTCTCCAAGCTGCCTGTTGTATTCGATATAGCCTCCAAACGCAGAAATTGAATTATCTGCTTTGCCAAAGAAAATTCCGGTTTTAATCTGATTATGGTAAGCTTTTATGCTGTCATTATTATTGGGTTGAAAACTGTTAACCGTACAGAATCCGGCATCACTGCATCCTTGGGCAAATAAATAATTGCTTTGCAGAAGTAATAAAAATGCTGTTCCCAAGAAAATTTTAAATGTTTTCATAATTTTATTTTTTTTGATGAGGATTAATTAGTCAGTTTCTTCCAGTTCTGGTCTGCGCTTTTTTTCAGTTTTGCCTCGTTCTTGTTCCAGGAAGAAAGGGTGTTGCTGAAAAACTTATTGTAGAACAAATGGGTTTTTCCATCAATGATTTTAAAAGTTGTAGGATTGATTTCTACTTTCTCACCATCATCTCCCATTGCAAATGCACACCAACCTCCGTAAGCCGGCTCGTATTTGGTGGGATCTTTTTTTAGGAATTCTTTGTTTTTTTCCGAAGAAGTATAATAAATGGCTCCATTTATATTAACTGCCAGTTCTTTTTTACCTTTTACGGCCTTTTTCTGTTCGATGTAAGAAACGGGGGCATAGCCTTGTATCGCCAGTTTGTCTTCTAAATTTCGGTGTTCATTTTTTTGAGAAAATGCAAAAAACGAAACCAAAAATGTCAGGATGATTATTATATTTTTCATATGTAGATATTTATTGTTTTTCATTTGTCATATGCAATCGCAGAGTCTTTATCGGTATTTGTGTTTTCTAATAATGGCGATTTCACATTAAAGCTGTTTTAAAATATCTTCCAACGAAGCTCTTTCTTTGTAGTCAGGATTGAAATGTCTCCAGATTATTTTTTGATTTTCATCTAAAATATAAGTAGCAGAAACAGGTAGTCTTCCGGAATTATCGGAACGGCTTTTCTTGAAATCATCTCCCAATCGGTTTTCGTAGAAATCAAGCGTTTTTTTCTCGGGGGTGTAAAGAACATCAAAAAGTTCTGCAATTCTGTAGTTTTCATCATACAAAACGGAATACTGAGTTTTAGTTTTACTGATGGTTTTCTCTATAAATTCAGGTTTTTCGGGAGAAATAATGACCAATCTTGTGTTTTTAGATTGTAATTCAGGCGCAAGATTTTGAAGGCTTTCGATGTATTTATTACAGTAAGGGCACCATTGTCCACGAATGAAAACCAACACCGTTTTCTTTTTTTCCGCTGACAAAGAGAAAGTTTTATTAAATTGATCTTTCGCTGTAAAGTTGGCAATCGTTTCGCCTGCCATTTTGCCTTTTACCTCTTCCAGCGTTTTGATTTTTTTGTTCGGATTTCTTTTTTCTAAAACCGACTGTCCGATATTTAAAAATTGTGCAGCGTTATAATATCCAAAATCATACTGTACCAGCTCGCCGTTCTGGTCTAAGAAAAGAAAGGACGGATAATTAACGATTTTGAATTTTTTTGCAAGTTCTGTTCCTTCTTTTTCGGCGTCAATATAAAGACTGATGAAATTTTTATTGAAGAATTCTCCCAGCTCAGGATTCGGGAAGGTATTCTTTTTCATCAGTTTGCATGGCCCGCACCATGTAGTATACAGATCTATGAAGATAAGTTTGTTTTCTTGTTCAGCCAGTTTTTTGGCTTCCTCTAAATTTTTGTCTTGAAACTGAATCCCTGTTTTATTTTGTGCATAAAAGGAAATCGTCATCAAAAGGCAAAATCCGTAAAAAAGTTTGGTAAGCATAAGATAAAGTATTTACTATGAAGTTCCCAAAAACAAAAAAAATCACCCGATGAAAAGGTGATTTTTTATAATGTATTGATAATCATGTTTAAAAATTATCTTCTTTTTTTATTTTTCGGATTTGTTCTACACATTTATGCTTTTGATTCTGAGCATTGTGTTTGCTGGAATACTTGTATTTTTCCTGTATTTCTTCGATGTTTTTATGTTGAATAAAAATATCATGGATGAGATTCTGGCAGTGAGAAGAGATTTCGTTGATATAATCGTTGAGCTTATCCCAATAATCTCTTTCGTTTTCTATGGCTTGGTTAATCTCTTCCTTGTTGTCAAAATAATAGGTTTCGTGAATTTCCACAAAAAAGTTTCGGTTTCTCAGTTTTTTAAGCCACAGGTTTTTAGAAATCCCGGTGACATAATTGGCAAGACAAGTGTAGGCTTTGAAATCGTCATCGTACAATTTCTCGTACAAAATAATCAAAGCATCCTGAAAAACATCTTCTGCATCTTCTAAATTTCCTTTGTTTCCAAGAACAAATTTCCGGGTGTACCCGAAATATTTTTGGTACAGAACACCAAAGGCAACATTATTGTCTTTTTGGAAATCTTCGATAGCTAAAGCATTAGTCGTTCTTTTGTTCATGTAATAGTCAGAACTTTCTCTGTGTGTTTTGTTGCCATAAATCTGCGATCCTGCCTGAAAGGAATGATTCCCAAAACGGAATTATCACAGTCCGTTAAAATCCAGATTTTTTGTCTCACTAAAATAGATATTTTTTCGTCCCTAAAAAACTTAGAAACCTTCTTTTTGCCTGAAAAACCTGTAGGATAAAACTCATCACCATCCTTTTGTCTCCTAAGTCGTAGCGGAAAGTGTAATTTTTCAACATCAAAATCCCATTCAAAATCCTTATTGATTTTTTCAATATTATTTTCCAGATTAATGATGATTTGGTTTTCGGAAGAATCAAATTTATCAATCAGAAGAATGTCGTTTGGCGTTTCTTTTTCTGCTTTTTTGTGTATGAAAATTAATTCGTCACGATCAACAACCAATTGATAATCTTTTGAGTAAAAAGAGCTTCCGTTTTCTGCCGTAAATATTTTTGGAATTTCTTCCTCCTGATGGAATCCATATTTCTTTAAGATCTCAAACTGTACGAAAGCACTTTCCTTATGCAGCTTTTCTTTTGATAAGATTTTATGTTCGGGGTTAAATACGATCAGTTTATTTTCAATCTCTTTGATCTGTTTCTGTACAAAATCTTTGGTCTGGTTAAGATACAAAGAGCTTTTTTTGAAGTTTTCCAGAAATTGGTCATTCGTTTCTAAAAGTTTTGGAACGATTTCATTTCTGATCTTATTTCTTAGATAGTCACTCTTTTTATTGGAAAGGTCTTCCCGGAAATCAATCCTGTTTTCTTCGGCATATTCATATATTTCCTTTTTTGAAAAGTTTAAGAGTGGTCGGAGAATATTATGGGTTTCTGCAGGAATTCCACTCAGTCCGTTGATGCCTGAAGCTTTGGAAAGATTGATGATAAACGTTTCCAGCTGATCATTCAGGTGATGCGCAGTAACAAGGAATTCCAGGTTTTGCTGCTCCTGAATTTCTCTGAAAAAATGATAGCGAAGTTCCCTTGCCCACAGCTGAATAGAGTTTTCCGGTTTTTTATCTTTTTCTGAAACTTCATACAGATGAAATTGAATATGATTTTTCTCACAAAAATCCTGAACCGTTTTTTGATCCAGATCCGAATCTTTTCCCCGGAGTTTATAATTGATATGAGCTACCTGATACATCAGCCCTAAATCCTGAAATAGAGAGGCTAAAACCATAGAGTCAGAACCTCCGCTAACGGCAAGAAGATAGTGGTGGTTTTCCGGGTTCCGGACAAGGTTTTCAAGCTGATTTTTAAAACTAAATTTTTCCAAAATGTCTGCTTAGGATTTCTTTTATGCAAAGATAATCCATAAAATTCAATTCAATTTTCCTAACTTTGATTCGTCTAAAAATGATTACTTATGAAGATTATTAAAATTTTAGGAGTTTCTGCAATGGCGTTGGGACTGACCTCTTGTGTCAGCAAAAAGCAATATGACGCTTTAAGCTCAAACTATAAGCAGTGTATTGAAAATATTGGAGAAAGACAAAGAGAGATCCAGGATTTAAAATCTCAGAATTCTGCCTTGTCAGGGGAGAATAATCTTTTAAAAAGCCAGCATGATGCTTTGAAATCATCTTTGGATGCCTGTCTTTCCAATACAGGTAAAAGTTCAGCGAATATCGACAAATTGGTGGGAGAGATCAATGCTTCCAATTCATATATCAAGCAGCTTATTTCAAACAATGCTAAAAATGACAGTCTGAACATGGCATTATCTAATAAACTGAAAAGATCGTTGGATAACGTAACAGATGATGATGTACAGGTGAAAGTACTGAAAGGAGTGGTTATGATTTCACTTTCAGATAAAATGTTATATAAAACAGGAGATTACAATGTTCTACCTGCTGCTCAGGAAGTATTAGGAAAAGTAGCTAAAGTCATCAATGATTACGATAAATATTCTGTACTGATTGAAGGGAATACGGATAATGCACCTTTAAGTTCTCCAAATCTGCCAAGAGACAACTGGGATCTTTCTGCATTGAGAGGAACTTCCATTGCTAAAGTTTTGCAAACTCAATTTGGGGTAGATCCGGCAAGAATTACAGCTGGAGGACGCTCAGAATACAATCCTAAGGCAACCAATATGAGTGTTTCAGGAAGAGCGGAAAACAGAAGAACGGAGATCATCATTATGCCTAAGCTTGATGAGTTCATGAAACTGATGGATATTGCTCCTAAAAAATAATCAGAGCATAACAACGATAAAAAATAAATCCCGAAGTCATTCGGGATTTATTTTTTTAATCAAATTAATTCTTCTTTTTTCAATAATGAAATAATTCGTTGAAAAAATGAGTTGGATATTTCGGTCTTAGTTTTCTTAGACGAAGAATCCGCCTTGCCTTTCGGCCCTGCGGTCTTCTGATTCTCTGTGTTAATTAGTTTTCCCCCTGCATTCATTTTCTTTTTTTCTTAGTGTTTTTACCCCTTGTTCTCTGCAAATGTATAACTATGCTCAACACAAACATATCCGTATTTTCACGGTATTTTATATCGTGGTTTTCCCGGAGTGATGAGTCAATAGATACTTAATATTTTCAACTTTAAGGCAAAATATAGCTGTTCATGCGTGATTTTACCCAAATAATACTGGGAATTTCTTCATCTTCAAATCAAAAAACACTAGCTAAAGTATAGCATGAGAGTTCAATACACTTCTGTTAAATTTAATAAGTGTTAATAGTTTTTTATGAATTCTATTATTTATTTTAAAAGAATGTTTATATTTAAATCTCTATAAAGAGATATAAAATACAGAGATCTCCGAAAATCTTAAAGAGTAGGAAATTAATACTAAACTAAAAATATGAAAAATTTAAAAAAACTTTCAAGAGGACAAATGAAAAATGTACAGGGTGCTGTGGGCTATTGCAACCCACAGATTATTTGTCGTGTGACTAAAGACTGTTGTCCGGGTTGGGTATGTGGTACACCAGGTGAGTACTGTATCGCCTTATAATGGACAAGAAGAACAAGCTGGAAAAAAGGAGGGAAATTGATTTCTCTCCTTTTTTATGAGATGCCGGATAGAAATAACGGATTCAAAAAGGAATTTTAAAATTATTAAATTTGTTTAAATTAAAATTTTATGAGCTTTTTTGAAGAAAAAAATCCTGAAATGGACAGGTATCTGGAAACCCATGCTTCCTCAGAACCTGAAATTCTAAAAAAACTGAGAAGAGAAACCTACCAGAAGACTACACAGCCACACATGATATCCGGATATCAGCAAGGCAGGCTTCTCACCATTGTTTCGCAAATGTTGCGGCCTAAAAATGTGCTGGAGATAGGAACTTTTACAGGCTATGCCACACTTTGCCTGACATCGGGACTTGCTAAAGACGGTAAAATAACAACATTGGATGTCAATGAAGATCTTGCTTATCTGCCGAAAAAATATTTTGAAGAAAGTGAATATGCCACACAGATTGATTTTAAGCTTCAGGATGCCAAGGAATTTTTAAAAGAAACTGATCAGATTTTTGATCTTGTTTTTATCGATGCCGACAAAGAAAATTATGCTGAATATTTCAGACTGATCAAGCCCAGAACGCAATCAGGTTCAGTAGTTCTTTTTGATAATGTTTTATGGTACGGGAAAATACTGGAAGAAAATCCAAAACAGAAATCTACACAGGTCATTCAGGAACTGAATGATTTGATCGCAAAAGACGATGATTTTGAAAATCTTATTTTACCTTTGCGTGATGGAGTGAATTTTCTGAGAAGGAAATAAGACAGGAGACAACAGATAAGAGACACCGTTTGCAGGTAAATCTGATATCTGTGGTCTGAAATCTATCATCTAAAAAATTATGAATAAAGGAATTTGTAACGTTACAGTAGCACCGGTCCGCGCAGAGAATTCTGACAAGGCGGAAATTGTTACGGAAATGTTGTTTGGCGAAAGTGCAGATATTTTGGAAGTGAATAAAAACTGGACCAAAATAAAAATGCATTATGATGGATATGAGGGTTGGATAGATACCAAACAGCTAAGACTTGTAACAGAAGAGGATCTGGCCAGAAGAAAAGTTACCGTAGTTACTGAAGATTTTTCTTCAGTATTGATGAAAGACGGAAAAACCCTTCTTTCAATGGGTTCTGAAGTGGAATTTCCGGTAGTGGCTTCGAGAAGAAGTCATGATCTCCGTGAAAGCATTGCTTTAGCAGCGAAAGAATTTCTTAATGTGCCTTATCTGTGGGGTGGTAAAAGCTTTTTTGCTATAGATTGCTCAGGTTTCACACAGCTGGTCTACAAAATTCATGATATAAAATTACCCAGAGATACCTACCAGCAGGCAGAAATTGGCGTTCCCCTGACGTTTGTTGAAGAGAGCCAGCCCGGAGATTTAGCATTCTTTGAAAATCCTGAGGGAAAAATTATTCATGTAGGAATTATGCTGGATAACCAAAGAATCATTCATGCTTCAGGAAAAGTAAGAATAGATATCCTGGATTCTACAGGGATTTTTAACAAAGAAATGAACAAGCATACCCATAAACTGAGAGTGATCAAAAACTTACTCTAGTCTAAAATACAGTCGGAATGGAGAATATTATTTTTACAATTTTTGATATTTTTAATTTCGGATTATTGGTTTTTTTCTGGTGGTTTACGCTGAAGCATTACAAAACCCTTCCTGAAAGAATTCCTGTACATTTTGATTTTGATGGAAAGGCCGATAATTTTGGGAGCAAGAGATATTCTTTTTTGACCCCGATTCTTGGAACCGCTTTGTATTGTATGTTCATCTACTCATTAAAACATCCTGAAACAGCTAATTTTCCTGTAGAGATCACAGACCAAAACAGAGATATCCAGTTCTTGATCATGAATACATTTCTGAGATGGTTATTTACACTGATTATCCTTATTTTTATGAATGGCCAGGATTATGCGTTCAGATATTCCTCTGATGAAAGTGTTAAACCTAAAATTCCTTTACCGACGGCTATTTTATCAGTGATTGTAAGCCTGATCGTTGTTCTTATTTTTGTAGCGATATTCAAATGATACATTCCAAAGATAATTCAAAGCATTATAGCTGGGGAGACGGCTGTGACAGTTGGATCTTGAATGATTCCACCAGTCTTTCTGTGAAACAGGAAAAAATGCCTGCAGGAGCGGCTGAGAAACTACACTTCCATGAAACAGCAGAACAGGTATTCTATATTTTAAAAGGAGAAGCTAGATTTGATATTAACGATGAAAAGTTTTCAGTAAAGGCAGGAGAAAGTATTTCCGTTAAGCCTCAATCAATACATTTTGTAGCCAACGAATCTCCTGATGAAGTGGAATTTCTTGTCATTTCCAGCCCTTCTACCCATAATGATCGAATTGAAATTGAAAAATAATTAAGATGTCCTTTCTATACAACCTATTTATCCGCCTTCTCATTTTCGGAATGAAAGTCTTTTCCTTGTTTAATGATAAAACTAAAAAAGGAGTTGAAGGAAGGAAACAATCTTTAGATCAAGTAAAAGCTGCGTTTTCGCCATCTGATAAGGTGATCTGGATGCACGCTGCCAGCCTTGGAGAATATGAGCAGGGACTTCCGGTTTTAGAAAAACTTAAAGAAAAATATCCGGATCATAAGATTCTGGTGACTTTCTTTTCTCCATCAGGCTATGAAAATGTTATCAAGAAAAAGCATATTGCTGATGTGATCTGTTATCTTCCTTTCGATAAAAAAAGTACGGTAAAAGAATTTATTTCTCAGTTTAATACCGAATTATTTTTTACTGTTAAGTACGATTACTGGTATCATCTTCTGGCTGAGCTTAAAATTCGTGGTGCTAAAATCTATGTGATTTCTGCCTTGTTTTATGAAAGGCAAGCCTTTTTTACCTCTTATGGAAAATGGTTTGTAAAGCAGCTTAAAAAAAATGTAGACTGGTTTTTTCACCAGACAGAATTTTCTTTTGCCTTGGCTAAAAGTGTGGGACTGAGTCATTCTTCAGTCACAGGAGATACAAGATTTGACAGGGTAAAACAGCTGAGATCCCTTGATAATCAAGTTGAATATATTTCAGAGTTTAAGAAAGATCATCAAACGATAGTTTTCGGCAGTTCCTGGCAGGCAGAGGAGAAAATGGCAACAGCTATTGCACAGAAGAGCAGAGCAGTAAAGATCATTATGGCTCCTCATGATCTGAAAAGAGTAGTACACCTGAAACAGATTTTTCCTGATGCTTTATTATACAGTGAAATTAAAAATAGTAAGTCTCAGAATCTGAGTGCTCAATTTTTGATCATCGACAGCATCGGTTTACTTTCAAAGCTTTATTCTTATGCAGATATAGCCGTTGTAGGCGGAGGTTTTCACGATGCAGGATTACACAATATCCTGGAGGCGGCAACATTCAGTGTACCGGTGATCTTTGGAAATCATTACAGAAAAAATCCTGAGGCAGACGACCTTATTGCAGCCAATGGAGGTAAATCCTTTACCGAAGAATATGCAGCAGCAGATTTCGTTTCGTTTCTTCTTGATCATCAGGAAGAGTTAAAAGAAATGTCTCATAATGCCGGGAAATTTGTTAATGAAAAACCTGATGCTACCCATCTGATTCTTCAGAAAATTTTATCTTAAAAATCCCTGACTTTTGATATCTTTCATGATTTGGTCTATGTCATCAGGAATGTTTTCAGAGTCAAGCCAGTTCATATCCAGACCATTATTGATGCACAGTTTTTGCAGATAGTGATTTTCAGAGATTTTGGTTTGAGTTTCTCTTAAAAGTTCATCAATTTCCATCCAGTAATCCTCGTCAAGCTTTTTTGTTAATACCAGTGCTCTGAATATTTTATTAATGATATAGATATAGAGTTTATAAACATTGTCGAATCGCTGTTTGCTGAAATCGCTGTTGGAATCTAAAATTCTGTTCACCAGCAAAAGATTCAGCGAAACCTCTCCGAATTTATCTGTTGTTATTTTGATATGCTCTGTAATTTCTGCACTCAACTTTCGGATTATAGTCAGGAAATATTTTGCATTTCCCACATATTTTGAAGCCAGAACAACCTGTTCAGCAACATTCTCTTCCATTGCATTTCGTTTATCATCGGTCGTCTCCTGATCGATCAGTTCAAAATACAGTTTTTTAGACAAAAGCTTATCCTTTTTCAGGAGCCTGAAAATAAGGCGGTCTTTTTCTACATTGGAAAAGGCACTCAATGCTGCTTTAAACTCTTTAGAGTACTCCATTAATTGAATATTTTAGAATATTTTAGAAATCCGTTGAGAGCCCAATTGCCAGTATAATAAAGAGATTTTAAAGTAGAAAATCCCATAAAATCTTTATACACCAGGTATTGGTCTTTAATGATGTTTTTTTTCTTTCGTGAAACACTGTTTTCCCGCATCCTGTACTTTGCCATTGTCTTTTTGATAGGCATTCCTTCCGGAACTACTTTTAAGAGGTTCAGCCACATGACATGGTCTTCACGCTTGCTTTTTACGGGGAATAAAAATTTCCCTACCCTTTTAGTGTCATACATCGTAGAAACCGGGGCCAGTCTGCAGGTCTTCAGAAGATTGGAGAAGGTAACCACCTTGTCTGCCAGAAAATCCTTTAAAACAGGCTGCAACTGCTCATTACATCTTGAATAATTACAATAGACCAGCTCTGCATTATTTTCCTCCATATAATCTGTCATGGTTTCGAGATATTCAGGATACCAGAAATCATCAGAATCAAGAAATGCAATGTATCGTCCCGTTGCTCTTTCAAGGCTATTGTTCCTTGCATTTCCGGCACCGCCGTTTTTTTCAAGAACGTTCAGCTTTATTCTGGGGTCGTTGTATTTCCTTATGATATCCACTGTATTGTCTTTGGAAAGATCATCAGTGATCAGCCATTCCCAGTTTTCATAGGTTTGGTTGAGAACAGATTGTATCGTTTCTTCAATGAATTCAGCAGAATTGTAGCAGGGAGTGATGATGGAGACCAGGTCTTTCATTTATGTTTTTACTGGGTGTAAAATTATAAAAATTTTTTCTCATAGAGATGCCACGACGCAATTCCTACTCCTATCACCACAAACATGCATACAACACTCATCAAAAAAGGATTGTAGTTGGCAAATAATCCCAGCGTTGCAAATACTCTGATAATAGGGAAGTGGAAGATATAAATACCATAGGTGAAATCTCCGTATTTCCCAAAATTATTCAGGAATTTCAGTGAATAGGCAATATATAAAACAATAATACTGATCATGATAGGCGAGAACAATTTGATATGAAGTATAAGATCGATCCAAACCGTAATGATCGCTATGATGAAAAGAACATTTTTATGTTTGATAAATTGGTCAAAATAAAAATAGCCAAGCATTCCTCCAATAAAATAACATAAGGAGCCAGGCAGTTGTTTGGAAATGGAAATTTTTCCGGCCATTTCAAAATAATTAAGAAATACCAGAGAAAGAAAGTACAGAATGATCAGGCTGATATTTCTGTATTTATTGTTTTTTCCAAATAATAAAAAAATGAGTGGGACAGCAAAATAAAAGCACATTTCAATCTTAAGTGTCCATAGAGCACCATTGACCGCTTCATTACCAAATACTCCGGGTAGGGAAGGGGCCATGAAATTCATGAAGGTAGAGTTCCACAAAAAATATTTATAAACCTGTGTATTACCAAAGTAATCAGAAAAAGAAAGCGTGCTTACCGTGCTGAGGAGTACAGTGCACAGAAAAACGACAAGTAAATAGGCAGGAACAATTCTGTTGATTCTTTTCTTGATATAACTTTTCAGGCTTGAAGACCTTTCATAGCTCCTTGCGATAAGAAATCCGCTGACAATAAAAAAAGAAAAAACGGCAACTTCTACGGGGCTATTGGTTAAAAATTCTAGCTGGCTTGAGTCACTTAAAGCTCCCAGGTGTCCTACAAAGACAATGAAAGCCAGAAGAACACGGATGAAGTCAAAATTATTTTTCGTTATATCCTGCATTTTGTTTTCTTTCTGCAAAAATAGTTTTTTTAATAAAATAGAGAGAGAACCTTACATTCAATATTTGTTAAATAACGGCTATTATGAGGATTAATGTTCTAAAATTTTCAGAAATAAGGATTATAAAAATAATTTTTCACAAAAAATGGTGTTATAAATCAAAAAAATTATAATTTTAGCCCTTGAAAATTTTATATATGAAGAAATTAGCATTACTATTTGCAGGTTTATCATTATTTGTAGCTACAGGATGTAATGATGATGGCGACAATACGATGGAATATCCTCTGGTTGGAGTTTGGCAGCCGCTGAAAGAAGTAGTGACCACCGTAGAAGTAGGAGAAGAACCTGTTTCGGATCTTATTACATACACAGATTGTGAAAAAGAATCAAGATGGAGATTCAATACTGAAGCAAGTGGGAAAAGAACCAGAAATGGAGACATCGGCACAACAACACCTCAGTGTGCCATTATTTCAGATCAGAACTTTACGTACACGTACGATAGGAGTGCAAAAACAGTAGTCATAAAATATCAGGGGATCGTAGAACCATCTAATGGGAAAATAGTTACCCTTAATGATACCACTTTGAACCTGTCAATAAGAGAGGAAACTCAGGATCCGACAGTATACAAAACAAGAACGTATACAATGAGAAGAATTCCTCAATAAACATACATTTCATAGACTTATCATAGATCTCATCTTAGGATGAGATTTTTTTGTTAAAGCAAATTCCTGAATTAATTAAAATTAAAATTTCCATTTCTTTTAAAATCGTTATTTTTGTGAATCTTGATTTGGAATTAATGGTCAAAATTAACTCTAATATCTAAAGTCTAACATCTAACATCTATTATAAAAAGTGTTTTACGATCATCAGCAGATAGAAAAAAAGTGGCAGAAGTACTGGGAAGAAAACCAGACCTACAAAACCTCCAATAATACGGACAAACCAAAATTTTATGTTCTCGATATGTTTCCGTATCCATCCGGAGCAGGGCTTCACGTGGGGCACCCGCTGGGATATATTGCATCAGATATTTATGCGAGATATAAAAGACACCAGGGGTTTAATGTCCTTCACCCGGTAGGTTATGACAGCTTCGGGCTTCCTGCTGAACAATATGCGATCCAGACAGGACAACATCCGGCGATCACTACGGAAGAGAATATCAACAGATATGAAGAGCAGCTAAAGAAAATCGGTTTTTCATTCGACTGGAGCAGAGAACTGAGAACTTCAGATGCATCATATTATAAATGGACACAGTGGATCTTTATCGAGCTGTATCATTCATGGTATAATAAAGATACCAATAAGGCAGAATCCATCGATACCCTGATTCAGCATTTTGCAGAAAAAGGAACGGAAGGATTAAATGCCAATCAAAACGACGAACTCAACTTCACGGCAGAAGAATGGAAAGATTCTTCAGACCTTGATAAAGAAGATATCCTTTTAAACTACCGTCTGGCGTTTAGAGCAGAGACCACTGTAAACTGGTGTCCGGCTTTGGGAACAGTATTGGCGAATGATGAGGTGAAAGACGGAAAATCCGAAAGAGGAGGATTTCCTGTATTCCAAAAGAAAATGATGCAGTGGAGCATGAGAATATCTGCCTACTCTGAAAGATTATTACAAGGACTTCAGACACTGGATTGGCCACAACCACTTAAAGATGCTCAGGAATACTGGATTGGAAAATCCCAGGGAGCGCAGGTTCAGTTTCAGGTAGAAGGTCATGACGAGATTGTTGAGGTTTTTACAACAAGACCTGACACTATTTTTGGCGCTACATTTATGGTGTTGGCTCCTGAAAATCCTTTGGTGGATACCATTACTACAGAAGCTCAGAAAGCAGAAGTAGATACTTATATAGAAGAAACTTCCAAAAAAACGGAAAGAGACAGGATGTCTGACGTGAAAAACGTGAGCGGTGCTTTTACGGGAAGTTATGCAATCAATCCTTTCAGCGGAGAGAAAATGCCGATCTATATTTCAGATTACGTATTAATGGGTTACGGAACAGGTGCTGTAATGGCTGTTCCTGCACACGATGAACGTGATCATAGGTTTGCAAAGAAATTTAACCTGGATATAAAAAAGGTAGTAGATACCGATGAAGATGTTCAGGAGAAATCTTTCGACTCTAAAGATTCAGTGTGTGTGAACTCTGATTTCTTAAACGGGTTGAATTATAATGAGGCCAAGTCAAAAATAATTTCTGAAATAGAAAATAAAGGAATTGGCCACGGAACAACGAACTACAGACAGCGTGATGCTATTTTCTCCAGACAGCGGTATTGGGGAGAACCGGTTCCTATCTATTATAAACAAGAAATGCCTTATACACTTCCGGTTTCTGCTTTACCGCTGGAACTTCCGGAAGTTGAAAAATATCTTCCTACTGAAGACGGTGATCCGCCATTAGGAAATGCAAAAGAATTTGCATGGGATGAAGCCAATCAGAAAGTTGTGGCTACAGATCTGATTGATAATAAAACAGTATTCCCGTTAGAATTATCTACGATGCCGGGTTGGGCGGGAAGCTCATGGTATTTCCTTAGATATATGGACCCTTCCAATGATGAGGTTTTTACAAATAAAGACTTAAGTGATTATTGGGGGCAGGTAGACTTATACATCGGAGGAAGCGAGCATGCCACCGGGCATTTATTGTATTCCCGTTTCTGGAATATGTTCTTAAAAGACAGAGGATATATTAAGAATAATGAACCTTTCCAGAAACTGATCAATCAGGGAATGATTTTGGGAATGAGTGCTTTTGTATATAGAATTGATGGGACAAACCAGTATGTTTCTAAAAACCTGGCTGGTGATCATCAGACACAGAAAATCCACGTTGACGTATCTTTATTAAAAGGAACATCAGACGAACTGGATACCGAAGCTTTCAAAGCCTGGAGACCAGACTATGCCAATGCGGAATTTATCCTGGAAGACGGAAAATACATCACAGACCGTGAAGTAGAAAAGATGTCCAAGTCTAAATACAACGTTGTAAATCCTGATGATATCTGTGAAGAATACGGAGCAGACGGTTTAAGACTGTATGAAATGTTCCTGGGTCCATTGGAACAATCCAAACCTTGGAATACACAAGGATTAAGTGGAGTCTATGGTTTCCTTAAAAAATTCTGGAATCTTTATTTTAATGGCGATGTTTTTGATGTGTCTGATGAAGAACCTACAAAAGCTGAATACAAAGTTTTACATACCTTAATAAAGAAGGTGGTTTATGATATTGAAAATTTCTCATTCAATACTTCCGTATCTTCATTTATGATTGCTGTCAACGAGCTTCAAAAAATAAAATGCAACAAGCGCAATATTTTAGAGCCTTTAGCCGTTATCATCTCTCCGTATGCGCCCCATATCTGTGAAGAACTTTGGAGTATGCTGGGGAATACAGAATCTGTTGAGTTTGAAAAATTCCCGGTATTGAATGAAGATTACCTTGTAGAAGATGAAATAGAGTATCCTGTTAGCGTAAACGGTAAAATGAAGTTCAAAATTTCACTTTCTGCTCAGCTATCGGCGAAGGAAGTGGAAGATTTGGTGATTTCAGATGAAAAGATGCAACCTATTTTGGAAGGTAAAACACCTAAAAAAATCATCGTGGTGCATCACCGTATTGTGAATATCGTAATTTAAAAAAAACTTAACATTGGCAAATTAAAAAAAATGGGGGTCTTATTTTTTTAAATTTTTAACTTAAATGTTAAAATTGAGAAAAATAAATAAAATAATTAAAAATAATTATTATATCGAAATCGTATTAAAATTTCTTTATCAGAAAAATGCAAAATGTTTATTTAAGACTCTTGCATTTTAATTAATTTTGCCTTTAATTTACACCCTGTAAAATTTTAAAAACAATATAATTTAGTTAAATATGGAAATGAATGTTTCAAAAAATGATGAGCAAGTAGTTGCTAGAAAAGCAGGAGGTTTAAACCCGGCTGTTATTATTCCTATTTTATTCGTTATAGGAGTTTGTATTTATTTATTTGTTCTTGGGAACCCAGGGAACTTTAAAGACGCAGAAAAACTAGGTGGTGGATCTGTAGCTTTCTCTAGTGTTGAAGGAAAAGACATTCACCCGGAATCGTTTTTAGGGATTATCTACAAAGGAGGGGTTATCGTACCAATCTTGATTACTTTCATGATTACTGTAATCGTTTTCTCTTTTGAAAGATATTTCGTACTAGGTAAAGCTGCTGGTAAAGGAAACCTAGACAACTTTGTAGTTCAGGTAAGAAGCTTATTGAACCAAAACAAAGTTGATGAGGCTCTAGAAGAGTGTGACAGACAACAGGGATCTGTAGGTAACGTAGTGAAAGAAGGTCTTACTACTTACAAAGCACTTTCTCATGACACTACTTTAAATAAGGAGCAAAAAATGGTAGCTCTTAACAAAGCTATCGAAGAGGCTACTACTCTTGAAATGCCAATGTTAGAAAAGAACATGATGATTCTTTCTACTTTAGGTACTGTTGCAACTTTGATCGCACTTTTAGGAACTGTAATCGGGATGATTAAAGCATTCTTTGCATTAGGTTCAGGTGGTGGTACTCCAGATGCTGCTGCACTTTCTACAGGTATCTCCGAAGCATTGATCAACACGGCTTTAGGTATTGGTACTTCAGCAATTGCGATTATCCTTTATAACTTCTTTACCTCTAAAATTGACGGATTAACTTATAAGATCGACGAGATCGCTATGAGCATCCAGCAGTCTTTCGCTGAATTCAACTAAGAATTGAATTTGTAGCAAGGAATTTGCATTCCAATAAAAGAAGTTTAATTAAAAATAATTCAAAACAATGGCGAGAGTCAAACCAAAAAGACATGGAGTAGTGACGGATATGACGGCAATGTGTGACGTTGCATTCCTACTACTTACATTCTTTATATTGACCACTCAGTTTAAAAAACCTGACGTGGAGCAGATTAAACCGCCATCTTCAATATCAGAGAAGTTACTTCCTGATGCGAGTTTGATGACCATCAACGCTACTCCGGACGGGAAATTTTATTTCCAGCCGGTGGAGAATGCATCAGAGAGATTACAGCTTTTAGAAAAAATGGGTCAAAAGTATAATATGACTTTCGACAACAAGCAAAAAGCTGCATTTCAAAAAGTACAAGCAATTGGGGTTCCTATGAACCAACTGAAAGGCTATCTCGATTTGTCAGATGAGGAGCAGAAAAGCTTTAAGAGTCCTACCGGGATTCCTATGGATAGTACAAATAAGCAGTTAGTTGACTGGGTACAACAAAGTTTGAGCGTAAATCCTGATTACAAATTAGCAATCAAGGGAGACGTTACTACTGAGTATCCTAAAGTTAAAAGCCTATTTGAAGGTTTAAGAGATATTGATTTTCTTAAATTCTGGTTGATTACATCACAAGAAGGTAAACCATAATAATATCATTTAGAAATGGCAGAAGTACAAGTACAGGAAAAAGGCGGCAAAGGCGGCAAGGTACGTTCCAAGAAGCAGAATACCAGAGTAGATATGACTCCAATGGTGGACTTGGGTTTTCTATTGATTACCTTCTTTATGTTCACAACCACATTTAGCAAACCGAATGTAATGGATTTAGGTCTTCCGGCAAAACCAAAAGAGGATCAGCCGAAACCACCTCCAACAGAAATTAAACTTTCTAACTCAATTTCTTTATTATTAGGGAAAGACAATAAGATTTTCTGGCATCAACAGGATCCTACATCTTTAACTGATCAGAATCTTAATGAGACGACTTACGATAGAGAGGGAATTAGAAAAATAATTGAGAAAGCAAAAGCAGGCGCAGCAGATCAAACAAAATTTACTGTTATTATCAAGCCGACTGACGATGCTGTATATAAGAACTTTGTAGATATTCTTGACGAAATGGCCATTACCAAAAGCGAGCAGTACGGGGTAACCGATGTGAAGCCTTGGGAGAAAGCTATCTATGATAGAAAAGTTGGGAATAATGGAGCTGCGGCTGCACCAGCTACAAAGTAATTTAACCATAAAATTGTATATCTATGGCAGATGAAAATGTATACAATCAGAATCTTACTTTAGATGAGATTGTATTTGAAAATAGAAACAAGGAATATGGTGCCTATGATCTGAGACATCAGTATCCTAGACTTCTGACAAAATCTTTTATTGTTGGAACGGCATTATTCCTGGTTGCGGCTTTGTCTCCTTTTATTTATCTTACCATTAAGAGACTTACTGAACCGCCTAAGCAAGAAGTAAAGGCAGATTTGGTAAACATTATTGAAGAAGACCCGATCATTGAGCAACCAAAAGAAGAAGAACCACCTCCACCACCTCCTCCAAAAGAAGAGGAAAAAATCGAGGTGATTCAGAACGTAGTTCCTGAGCCTGTAAAAGCTCCGAAGATTGAAACACCACCGCCACCAATTTCTAAGCAGTTAGAAACGACGACTGGTTTAAATAATCAGGAAGGGGTTAAAGCTCCGGCTTATACACCACCGCCACCACCGCCATCTACTGGTAACAAAGCCAGTACTGCGGAAGTAAAAACAAATAACCCTAATGAGATCTACAAAGATGTAGACCAGTCTGCAGAATATCCTGGAGGGATGGCTTCATTAAGAAAGTTCCTTGGGGAGAATTTTGATACTTCTCTAATGGAAGGAGGTGAAGGTACCCTTAAGGCGAAACTTAAGTTCGTAGTAGAAAGAGACGGAACCGTTTCTGGAGTTACTATTGAAGAGAAATCTCCAAATGGCGACTTCAACAGTGAAGCTGTTCGTGTAGTTAAGAAACTTAAAAAATGGACTCCTGCGAAAAGAAACGGGGAGAGCGTTAGATCTTACTATAGCGTACCGTTTACCATGAACTTTGAATAAGACTTATTTATTCAAATTATAAATAAAAAGAGAAGCATATGCTTCTCTTTTTTATTTTTTTTGGTATTTTTGTTACATGATGTTCAATTGGTTATCCTTAGTTACCGGATTATTTTATATCGTCTTGGGAATTGTAGTTATTGTCTACAAATTTTTCTTTACGATTTTAGAGCCTGCCATAGCGTACGCAATGGGTGCAGTGCTTATTCTTTATGGAGTGTTTAGAATCTATAGAGCAGTTTCAAGAATTAAAGATTCAGGAAATGAGAAATAGTTTGAAAATTGCGTTGCTTTCTGTGATGAGCATCGCTGCTGTAAGCTGCAAAAAAGAAGATCAATCTCCATCCTATCACAAAGGAGATCTTACCATACTTACCGATGAATCTTTTAAAAGCGTTACCGAAGCATTGGCAGAAGGATATATGATCAATTATCCTGAAACGCACATCAAAATCGAAACAAAGAAAGAAGATTTAGGTTTTCTTGATTTGCTGAATGATAAAGCAAGAATAGCCGTCATGTCCAGAGACCTTACTCCTGAAGAGAAGAAAGCGTATGAAGAACAGGTTGATCTGAAGTTTCTTCCTGCTAAATTCGCTGCAGATGCGGTAGTATTTGTTGTTCCAAAAGATTCTCCAAAACAGAGTATCTCTATGGATGAAATCAGGAGCGGACTTGAATCTGATGCCAAGAATTTTATTTTTGACGGAACCAATTCAAGTAATCTGAATTTCGTTGCCCAAAAGCTAAAGAAGCAACCCAAAGACCTTAAATTTTCTATCATTCCGGGAAACCAGAATATTATTGAAGAATTGGAGAAACATACTGATAAAATTGGAGTTATCGGCTTGAACACGTTCAGTCGTCCTTACGATAAAACGTCCGAAAAGCTTAGAGGAATGGTAAAAGTACTTCCGGTAGAAAATAATGGAAAACTTTATACGGTGGATAATGCCAGCCTTCGTGAAATGACTTATCCTTTTACCCGCGTTCTGTATTTTTTAACCAATGAAGGAAACTTCAATATTGCTAATGGATTCATCAGATATTCATGTACACAGCTGGGACAAATGATCGTGGAGAAAGAAGGTTTACAGCCCTATAATATATATAAAAGAGAGGTACAAATGCGTTAAAAAGTATTAAAATAATGTTTTACCTCTTGTAAAAACATTGTTTTGGTCTAAAAATTGTGGAGCATATAACTCTAATAAAGAAAAATATAAAATGAAAGATATAATGATTATGAATGTAAAGAAAATTGCTTTAGGAGCAGCCGTGGTATTTTTTGCCGGTTTAGCCTCTGCACAGACGTTGCAGGATGGTATTAACAGTATTGATAGTGATAAGTATGCACAGGCTAAAATCAATTTTACGGAAATGGTTGCCAAAGCACCTACAGCAGAAAATTACTTCTATTTAGGAAATACTTACCTTAAACAGGGCGAGCCTGACTATGCTAAAGCTATAGAGAGCTTTAACAAAGGTTTAGCTGTTGATAGCAAAAGCTACCTTAACAAAATCGGTTTGGCTACTGTAAAACTAGGTAAAGGCGATAAAGGCGCAGTTGCTGAGATTCAGAAAATTGTTGCTGATTCCAGAGAAAAGGATGCTGAAGTATTGTTCAGAGCAGCTGAGGCTTTAACATTATTCGAGAAAAACAATGCTCCTGATGCAGCCATTCAATTCCTGACTAAAGCTATTGAGAAAGCTGAGAAGAAAGGAGTTCCTGCTCATTATTATTATACTCTTGGAGATGCTTATAGAATCAAAAGAGCACCGGGGGAAGCAATGTCTGCTTATGACAAAGCATTACCTTTAGCTAAAAACAAAGCATCTGTTTATACAAGAATGGCTACTTTGTGGATGGCCGCACAGCAATGGCAGCAAGCTAAACAAAGCCTTGATAAAGCGATAGGTGTAGATGCAACTTATGCACCTGCTTATAAAGCTTTGGCCTCTTACGATATCAGATACCAGGAGAATGCAAAAGCAACACAAGACCTGATCAACTATACCAAATATGCTGATGAGGATCCGTATACACAGTTAGAAATTTCTAAACTATACTTCACGAACGAAGATTATGCAAATTCTAAAATTGTATTAGATAAGATCTTCGATAAAATTGATGACCCTATCAAATTTAAACTGAGAGCTTATCAGTCTTATGCTGACGGAAATTATGCTGATGCAAAACAGAATATGGATACTTTCATATCTCAGGCTGAGAAAACAAGATTACAGCCAGCAGATCAGGGGCTTCAGGGACTTATTGCAGCCGGATTGGCAAAAACTGAAACGGATGCAGCTAAGAAATCAGCTTTAATGACCGAGTCTCAGCAGAAAATTGCAATTGCTAAAGCGGCGAAGGATGAGACAATGAAGTGGGATATAGAACTTGCTAATATCGCAGGAGGAGGTGCTTCTCAGGCTGAAGCGGAAAAAGGGCCAACTACTCCGGAAATTGAGGCATTGAAAAAGAAAGTAGCAGCTAATAAGGAGGATTCTGATGCTTTGTTTAAATTAGCTACCGCTTACCAGGATGCTAAAAACTGGAATGGGGCAGTACTGACTTGGCAGAAAATGAGTGCTCTTCTACCGGATTGGGCACCAGCTTACTACAGTCAGGGGTATTCTTACCAACAGGCAGGAAATAATGATGCTGCAAAATTAGCCTACGAGAAATTTATCAGCACGGTAAAACCTGCAGATAAAGAAGCTAACAAGCAGACTTTAGCTTATGCTTACTTTGCAGTAGCTTATATGAATAAAGATTCTGATGCTGCAAAAGCTAAGGATTATGTTGCTAAATCTTTACAGCTTGATCCTACTTACCAAGATGCTGTAAAATTAAATGCAGAAATCAATAAGTAATTTAAAATTTAAATTATAGATATTAAAACTTCCCATTCTCAATGTTTGGGAAGTTTTTATTTTAAGTCTTATCTTTGAAAATATGAAATGCCCGGGGTTAAAAATTCGAAGATCGTAGAAAAATTATTGGGCGTTTCATCTTACTAATTAAAAAATAGAAAGAATTGATGAAAACAGATATACTTGCTTTCGGAGCACATCCTGATGATGTAGAGCTGGGATGTGGCGGAACAATAGCTAAAATGATTTCGGAAGGTAAAACATGTGCTATTGTTGACCTTACCAAAGGAGAGCTGGGAACCAGAGGAACAGATGAAACAAGAAGAGTAGAAGCCGGTGAATCTGCAAAAATTCTCGGAGTTTCGGCAAGAGAAAATTTGGGAATGAAAGATGGTTTTTTGGTCAATTCTGAAGAATATCAGATGGAGATTGTAAAAATGATCCGTAAATACCGCCCGGAAATCGTCTTAGCCAATGCGATTGATGACAGACATCCGGATCATGCAAAAGGAGCGAAATTAGTGTCTGATGCATGCTTCCTGGCTGGACTAAGAAAAATTGAAACGGTAGTAGATGGCGAAAATCAGGAAGTATGGAGACCCAAGCATATTTTTCATTATATCCAGTGGAAAGATATCAAACCTGAATTTGTGATTGACATTTCCGATCATTTAGACAAGAAGATTGAAGCGTGCATGGCCTTCAAAACACAGTTTTACGATCCAACATCCAATGAACCGGTTACTCCAATTGCAACGAAAGACTTTTTAGAAAGCTTAACCTATCGTGCTCAGGATTTAGGAAGATTATCGGGAGTGACTTATGCTGAGGGATTTACGTCTGAGAAGCTTATTGCGATGAAAAATTTTGATGGAATTGTTTGGTAATTAAAAAATCTTCCCTATATTTGCACTCACAAAACGGTGATTGTAGCTCAGTTGGTTAGAGCGTCGGATTGTGGTTCCGAAGGTCGGGGGTTCGAGACCCCTCATTCACCCAAGAAAAGTACACTTTTTAAAGTGTACTTTTTTTTATTTCTATAGCATTGATCAATGCCAAAAGCCAAATTAATAAACACTATTTGGTGTGTAAATTCTCACTGACTATTTGATACTCCATAAGAAAAGTATATTTTTGCAGTTCACAACATAAAAAATCTTCATGATGATATATGTTGCTGCAAAAACTATAAACTCAATTTAAAGACCATTAAACCATGAAAATGAGAAAAATTACCCTGAATTTATTCTGTTAATTCAACGATACTGATTGTTTCCCGAAACTCAGAACCAAAGTAAATCCTCAAAATTTCTTTAACAATGCAATGGGGGTAATCAACACACTTTATTAGATTATTTTTCGTAACGAGAGATGATTCTTTATTCATACTGGAGAAACTTTGAATCTTCTATTGGTAATGATTCAGTATTATTTAATCAACCCGATATCTTTTAAAATCATAGGTCGTTTTTTTATGAATTAATTTGATTTTGAAAAGTTTTCATTTCATATGGAGATCAGAAACCATTCAAACGGAGCGGAACCGAAAAGCTAAACGAGTAGGGAAACATTATAAAACTAAACATGAAGAAATTTATTTTATTAAAAATCATGAAAAAACTCTACTTTTTATTCTTAATTCTCAGCTCAATTTCCGCATTTGCACAAACGTATAGTTACACAAAATACAATACTTCGAATTCAGAAATAGGGAGCAATTATATTGCTGATATTAAAGCTGATGCTAATGGATTGTTATGGCTTGCAACCTATAATGGAGTTTCAACTTTTAACGGAACTACTTTTACCAATTACAATACTTCCAATTCCGGTATTGCATCCAATTCAATTATTAAAATTCAAATTGATGGCTTGGGCAGAAAATGGATTGCATCGCAACTTAATGGAATTATTATGTATAACGGAACGACATGGACTAATTATACAACTTCCAATTCAGGTTTACCGGCTAATGCAATCAATGATATAGCTAT
Organism: Chryseobacterium carnipullorum; assembly: GCF_003815695.1. Lineage (NCBI taxonomy): Bacteria > Pseudomonadati > Bacteroidota > Flavobacteriia > Flavobacteriales > Weeksellaceae > Chryseobacterium > Chryseobacterium carnipullorum. The sequence goes on from NZ_CP033920.1 coordinate 1,977,647, forward strand.
TGACGGACAAAATAACCTTTGGATTGCTACAGACTCAGGTCTTACAAAATTCAATGGTACAACTTGGTCTAATTATTCCTCTGTACCGAATCTGAATTCTGTGGCAACAGATAGTAATAATGGAGTATGGGTTACCAATGGTGGTGTATTGTATAAATTTAATGGAACTGATTTTAATTTTATAGCCCAGGGAACTCAAAAAATATTGAAAATTGCCAACAATACGGTCTATGTAAAAGGTTCTGATAGTTTAATTACATTAACGACGAGCGGAACTAACCTCACATTTACTTATCAAAGCACGTCTTGTCTTGCAGGATACAATCTTAGCGCCTTGGATGTTGATAGTAACAGTAAAGTATGGATTGGATTTAATGGATCAGGTTTACAAAACTTTACGGATTGCGCAACTTACACCGCAACAAATACAAATTTCGGTTTGCCTGATGACTATTTCAGTGCAGTCAGTACACAATCTTCAGGGACTATCTGGCTGGGAACGTTACAGCTTGGTTTGGTGAAAATGTCGCCAAGCACTGTTCAGGCAGGCTGTTTTCAAAAAATCAATGCAGGTAGTTTGCATAGTATAGCTATAAAAACAGACGGAACATTATGGACCTGGGGGAATAATTATTCAGGAGAATTAGGAAATGGTACCACCACTAATGCATTAACCCCAAAACAGATAGGAACTGGTAATAACTGGAAAGAAATTGCTGGCGGAAGCAGCCATACAATTGCCCAAAAAACAGACGGAACGCTTTGGGCCTGGGGAGCAAATTCAGGTCAATTGGGTAATGGAACAAATACACAACAACACACACCGGTACAAGTGGGAACTGCTACTGACTGGAAAACTTTTGACAGCGGAATGTATCATACGGTAGCTATAAAAAATAACGGAACCCTATGGGCCTGGGGACTCAATCCTTACGGACAGTTAGGTACTGGAAACACGACGACTAGTTTAGTGCCGATTCAAATAGGAACTGCCACTAATTGGTTAGCTGTTCAATGCGGACAGGATTTTACTATTGCATTAAAAACAGACGGAACCCTTTGGGCCTGGGGTAGCAATACTTATGGAACGATCGGTGATGCTACCAATACCAATAGGTTGGTACCTACTCAAGTTGGTACCGCCAACAACTGGAAAAGTCTTGGTGTTGGAACGCTCCATGTCGCAGCACTGAAAACAGATGGAACCCTTTGGGCCTGGGGATATAATGCTAATGGACAACTGGGAGATGGAACAACGGCTAATAAAAATGTTCCAACACAAATCGGAACAGCCACCAACTGGCAGACCGTTGCTCCAGGAGGAAATCATACCCTTGCCATAAAATCTAACGGAACACTGTGGACCTGGGGAAGAAATCAATATGGCCAATTAGGAAACGGACTTACGACCAACAGTAGCGTTCCTGTACAATTAGGAAATCTTACAAACTGGAAAGCTATTGCTGCTGGAATATCACATACTTTTGCCTTAAAGAACGATGGAACTGTCAGCACATGGGGGCTAAACCTGTATGGTCAATTAGGGGACGGTTCTACTGTTGATAAAAATGTTCCAACAGGTATTGCTTGCCCAACTTTAGGTGTTGATGACTTTACAATGTTAAAGAATTCTCTAAAAGCATATCCGAACCCGGTTAATGACAAGCTCATTATTTCTTTCGATCAGAAAATATCTCTGGTATTGGTTTATAATCTACTAGGTCAGGAAGTGTTGAATAAAACAATCAATGCTAATGAAGGTACATTAGATTTTTCCGGCTTAGCATCAGGAGTTTATATGGTTAAAGTCATTTCAAATGATGATAGTAAGACATTGAAAGTCATTAAAAAATAAAAGATATCAAAAATCAAATCATTGAATTTCAGACTTATGCAATCTGAGGTTTAACTATAATTCATAAAGAAAGAGGCCGTATCACAATTAGTGAAAACGGCCTTTTTTATGGTTTCCCCCACATCTTTCTATACAAGTATGATTCATCGAATCAATCGAGAATTGATTTTCATCTTTGTCTTTTTTTTAAATATGCGGTGTTACAATAGAACTTTGCTTTAAAAAGAACATGCTGTTTTTTGCGTAATTTTTATGACTTATTTCATCACCACTTCTTGAGTTTTTAAAACAGTCTCCGTTAAAAATTTCCCTATATTTATTGATATCAACTTCACCAATGGAAATTAAGGTTACGGTAAAGCAGCTGGGTAGAAAGCATCCTATTCTTTCGGAGCAAAAACTAGACATTGCCTGCAATGATCCGAAAATCTCTTTAAAACACTTATTACAATTAATTGTGCAGCAACAAGTGGAAACATTCAACTCCAAATCATTTGAGCTGGAAGACGAAGATTATGCTAAAATTCCTTCGGAAAACTATCTTAATATTCTTACAGACACAGGTAAGGTAGGGTTCGGAAGTATTTATAATGAGAAGAAAGCCAATCTTCAGAAAGCACAGGAGAATGCAATACAAGCTTTCGAAGACGGCATGTTTGCGGTATTTTATAATGATGAGCAGCTGGAAAACCTTTCTGAAACAATAGACCTCAGACTGAAGCATTCATTTGCTTTCATCAGACTTACATTTCTTGCAGGAAGTTATTGGTAATTACGAACACCGAATCTCAAAATACATGGAAATTATAGAAAAATTAGAATCGAAAAAGACCGTCAATCATTATCGGAATTTTAGGAAAGAATTAAAAGAGCAAACAGAAAAAGGCTTGTTGTCAAAAATCTTTTCAAAACCCCAACTTAAGAAAGAGGTAGCGGAGCTGGGAATATTAATAGTGGGTAAGACCAACTATTTTGAGGATGTAAGCCTGGGTTCCGAACGCATGGAAAACATCAAAAAATATATCAAACCCAATATGTGGGATGATAAAGACTATTATCAACTTCTGGTTTATTTTTTTGGCCCTAATGCAGACCTGGTAAAGCATGCCTTGAATAAAATGCCTTATAAAATGTATCAGACAGGCTACTACAGACGTTCTTTCCGAGCTCCGCATAATGAAAACTACATCCTTCTCAACCAGATTAATCTAATTGGAGGGCTGTTGCAGCTGCCAAGTAGCTACTCTTACACCAATGGAGGAGAACAGTTTTATGACCTTACACTGGAAGAGCAGATTATCTATGACAGTAACATATCAAACAGTTCAAACCAGTTTTATATTTGGTCAGCAGCTATTGATACAGGAAATGCCGGTATTTACCAACTGATTGAAGATATCATTTTCAATAAACATCCAGAAGGAAAAGTATCCCGGAACATTATAAAAGCACTCCTCAACAGTGAACAGCAGCATTGTTGGGAACTGGTGGAAAAACTCCTGCTGGCAGCTCAGCGACAGGAAGGCCTGAGACAGACAGTACTGGAAGCTTTGGATGAAACGAGTATCGGCGCTTTGGAATATATGACGAATGTGATTGCAGAGCATCAACTTACTCGTTTTTCATCAGTGGTCCGTTCCATAGATACCTGGACAGGCCTAGGCTGGGATACCGAAAAAGAATCAGTCGTAAGAACTATTGTATCGCTGGCCCATACCTATTTTAATAATCCGGACCAGATTCCTGATGCTATAAAAAGCAGTAATAATAATGAAGTGTATATGGCCCTTTGGGTACAGTCGGTATGGGATGTAGAAAAAGCTGTTCCCTATCTGCATCAGCTGTACGATAAAGGGAGCATAGAAAAGAAATGTCTTGCGATAAAGTTTGCCGGTGAAACCCAGGATCCTTACATTCAAATGCCTCTGTATTATAAAGCAGTGCTGGAAGGTGATTTACAGGTGCTGGCGTTTGCAGGAGAACCTTTATCAACATTATTAAGTGCTAATGTAACTTCAAAATTCTTTATCAATAATGGAGATTACCCTGATTTCTTTGAAAAACTTCATGAACTTACCCAAAAGATAGCGCTTAAAGAAAAGAAATTCGAAGGTAAAATATTCTCATGGCTCAATGCGACTTTCAGCAAAAGCAATTTCTACGCTTCTATGTTTTATCTGGTGGGTGAGGATACAGAAAAGATGAATCTTGTCCTTTCTTATTTCGATCAGTTTGACCTTTCATTGCGCGAGCAGATTTCACGATCTGTCTTAGGGGATTTCTACTGTTATTCTTACTCCTATAACTTCGGAAAAAAGAAAAAGGCTGTTACTCCCTTTCAAAAAGAATTTGCCTTTAAAATAATCAAAGACAGGGGAGAATCTTTGATAGCCTCAGGAATTAATGTGTTGCAGCAGAATCCTTTACATCAGGAGGAAGTAATGGCTTTCTTTGATATGTTTAAAAGAAAAGGAGGTGCGCTTCGAAAGAAACTGATCGAGCTGGTGATCCAGCAGGAAGATGGAGTAGTGGTTCCATTAGTGGATGAACTAATGGGTAAAGGCGATATTGAGCAGCGAACGGCTTCATTAGACATCATGCTACAGCTTCAGAAAGATAAGCGAATATCTGCTCAAATAGGAAAATGGACTGCACAATATGCTGAAAAATCCAAAGTTTCAGAGAGAGAACAGAGTTTGCTTGATCAGCTTAATCCTTCTGATGATAAAAAGGTACTTTCAGCAGAAAATGGATTTGGATTCTACGATCCTTCAGTAGTATCAAAATTTGAACTGCCCGAAGTCAAAGAAAGTTCTTTATATGCAAAGGCGACCAAAAAGGATCCCTATGGTTTCACACAATCTATAAATCATATTAAAGAAGAATTAAGAAAGCTCAATGATTTATTCCTGAAAAACAAAGACTATGAATACGAGGCAGACGACTCGAATGGCTCTAAAATAACCGTATTGATGGGAAATACTTTCCGACACATCATAAATAATACGGAAAATTTCACCTCTGAACAGATCGCTGAAAACTATCCTTTGCATGAAATATGGGCACAATGGTATAAAGAGTCGGGGCTTCAGCCGCGCGATTTATTCCTGCTGACTTTCGCTGAAAACTGCGACCGTAAAAAGTTCAGAGATTTCCTTGACAATTATGTATTCTATCATAAAGATATTATCCCTAATCCTCTGAAAACCGACTATTACTGGGATAATCCTGTTAAAAGAATTCTGGAAATTTTACAATATAAGTTCGTATTTGAGGAGAAAACAGATTTCCTGATCGATGCCTGCAGTACGCTGTTTGCTCACCTTCCGGACGAGGTGATCAACTACAAGACAAAGGAAAGAGAGTATTATTATGGCGGAGGAACCGGTTGGCAGCAGACCGGCTTTTTCAATGTGTTTTTACAGGCAGTTCCATTTAAAGATCTTACCGATGAACAATATATTAAACAGTGGAATCTTTACCGCTGGATGCAATTTAATGGTCTGGAAGAAAATAAAAAATATTCTGTTCCGAATTTCTACTTATTCTGCAAAGCGTATGAACTTAATGTTATTACAAAAGATGAACTCTATGAGGGGATTTTTACCGCAGAATCCGTGATAAGGGATCTTACAAGAGCTAAGAATTATACTACCTACCATCAGCAGGAAAGATATGTGGATACATTTCCTTTTCTGAAACCAATCATAGAAGAAATTCAAAATACATTCCTGGATGTGGAGCTCATTCGGGGGGACGCCAATACTGCCGTTTCTCAATTTGTGCAGGAGTTTCAGACCCTGTTCGGAGCCCATCGTCTTGTACAGCTGTTGAAAGGACTCGGGAAATCAGGATTGTATGCCAATTATATTTACAGCTATGGCGACGAAAGCATGACCAAGCAGAAGCTGTTCTCTTATCTGATCAAAAATTCTTATCCTTTGGAAAGTGATACTCAGGAATCATTCAATGAAATGATGAAGAAAGAGAAGATGGCAGAACTTCGCCTGATACAGGCTGCTATCTATGCACCGCAATGGCAGAAGCTGATCAGTACGTATTTAGGCTGGAAAGGTCTGGATTCAGCGATCTGGTGGATGCATGCCCATACCAAAACCAGTGCGTATCAGGCTCAGAATTCAGAACTCGAAAGTGAAGTAGCCAAATACTCATCCGTAGACGTACAGGAATTTCAGGATGGGGCAGTCGATAAGGATTGGTTCATAAAAGCGTATAAAGAACTGGGTAAAGCCCGTTGGGAAATGCTGTATGAATCGGCTAAATATATCTCCGATGGAAACGGACATCGCCGGGCACGACTTTACTCCGATACGCTTACAGGCGATTTAAAAATAAAAGAGGTCACCGCAAAAGTAAAAGACAAGCGAGATCAGGATTATCTTCGTGTGTATGGACTTGTGCCGCTGAGTAAAGCCAATCCGGAGAAAGATGTGTTGAGCCGGTATGAATATATTCAACAATTTAAAAAGGAAAGTAAGGAGTTTGGTTCTATGAAACAGGCGAGTGAAGCTCTGGCGATTCGTGTTGCCCTGGAAAATCTTGCCCGGAACGCAGGGTATCCGGATCCGATAAGACTAACGTGGGCTATGGAAACGAAGCAGATTCAGGTCATTCTGTCAAAAGAAACACAGGTGACAATTGATGGTGTTACCGGGGGTTTAATTATAGAAACGGATGGAAAAGCTGAAATCGTAGTATTCAGAGATGATAAGCAGCTCAAATCTATTCCGCCAAAAATCAAAAAGGACAAAGCCATTGTAGAATTAGGAAACTATCGTAAAATAATGCGTGAACAGTGGACCCGTTCCCGAAAAGGACTGGAAGAAGCTATGATCAGAGGGGACGAGTTTCTTTTTGCAGAAATTAAAAACCTTTTCGAACACCCTGTTATAGTTAAACACCTCGAAAAGCTGGTATTTATTTCCAGCGATAACAAAATAGGATTCTATCATGAAGGCAATCTGGTTGATGCTCATGGGGAGATTCATGAAGTAAGTAAAACCGATACTTTACGCATTGCTCATTGTGTAGATTTGCATCAGCATTCCGTTTGGAGTGATTATCAACACTATTGTTTTACGGAAAAACTCATTCAGCCATTCAAACAGATATTCAGGGAATTGTATGTGCCGACCCCTGATGAACTGAAGGAGAAATCTGTATCACGCCGTTATGCGGGACATCAGGTTCAGCCGAAACAGACCTTAGCTTTGCTTAAAACAAGAGGCTGGAAAGTAGATTATGAGGAAGGTTTACAAAAAGTATATCATAAAGAAGGCTTCCAGGTGAAAATGTATGCTGCAGCCAATTGGTTTTCTCCTGCTGAAGTAGAACATCCAACGTTGGAAACCATAGAATTTCATTCATTAAAAAATTATAAGAACATTCCTTTTGAAGACATCAATCCAAGATTGTTTTCAGAAGTAATGCGTGATATAGATCTGGTGGTATCAGTAGCTCACGTGGGAGGAGTAGAACCGGAGGCCAGTCATTCTTCTATAGAAATGAGAGCGGTACTGATGAAAGAAACGGCCCGTTTATTTAAACTGGATAATGTAAGCATTGAAGGTTCACATGTATTGGTGAAAGGTACAATGGCCGAATACAGTGTGCATTTAGGCAGTGCGGTAGTCCATCAGGTTCCGGGAAAATATCTTTCGATTCTTCCGGTTCATTCCCAGCACAGAGGAAGATTGTTTCTGCCTTTTGCAGATGATGATCCGAAATCTGCTGAAGTGATGTCTAAAGTACTATTATTAGCTAAAGACCATGAAATACAGGATCCCACCATACTTTCGCAGATCAAAAGAGAGTTTGTGTAACCTGTAGTAAAGATTACAGAAAGAGTATGCCTTTTGGTATACTCTTTTTTGTGATGATCAATATTTGTTAGACATGTCACATTATTAATATATTGTACTTTGAGAGAAAATGGCATAAAAAAAGCATCTTTTTCAGATGCTTGTGTTTTTAGATATTCTTTTTTTATACTTCGTCGTCAGAATCAATAGTGAATGATTTGCTTTTGAAGTCCTTGTCGTGTTTTTCTGATATTACATCCTCCCCCTTCTCATTAATGATGAAATCTGTGGATTCATTGAACATCTCCTGAAAACTTTTAAAATCCTCTTTGTAAAGATAAATTTTGTGCTTCTCGAATGTAGCTTCCCCATTCTCCCCGAAGTTCTTTTTACTTTCGGTAATCGTAAGATAATAATCTCCTGCTTTCGTCTCGCGCACATCAAAGAAATAAGTTCTTCTCCCCGCTTTTAACACCTTCGTGAAAATTTCATTTTCATGGCGTTCCTTGTATTCACTCATTGTTAGATATTTTTTAATCTTGTTAAGAACAAATATAAAAGAATTCTTTTAATCACAAAATTTTTTTTATGATTTATTTAACAATTGAGAACGAAACGGCTAAGCGGTTAAAGAATTGGTAATTTCGGTGAGGTTGATGATTTTATCAGCTCTCTGAGCGCTAGACTCTCTGTGTGTGATAATTATGGACGTGGCATTGTTGATTTTCCGGTCAATATTTTCAAGAATATTCTGCTCGGTTTCGGTATCTAAAGCCGACAGGGAATCATCAAAAATAATGATATTTGGATCCTTTATTAGTGCCCTTGCAATACATATTCTTTGCTTCTGTCCTCCCGAAAGCATCACTCCGCGTTCACCTACAAGTGTTTTATACTGTTCTTTAAATTCCACAATATTTTTATCAACGTCTGCTATCTTTGCATACTCCACTACCTTTTCGTGGGAAGGATGGTCAACAGCAAAACCGATATTGTTTTCAATAGAATCAGAGAACAGATAACTTTCCTGAGGAATATAGCCGATGAAATTTCTGTAATTCGCCAGATTATGGTCTTTCAGGTTTTTACCATCCACTAAAATCTCTCCTTCAGTTGGATCAATTAGTCTGCAGAGCAAAAGAGCAATGGTAGATTTTCCACTTCCCGTTTTACCCATGATAGCCAGGGATTCCCCGGCCTTAATCTTAAAACTAAGGTTTTCTAATGCTTTGATTCCTGTATTGGGATATACGTAAGAAACGTTTCGGAATTCAATATCTCCCTGAATAGGATAGGTCTCAAAGTTGGTATTAATGACTTCTGACTTTTTATCCAGAAATTCATTAATTCTCTGCATGGAAGCTTCAGCTCTTTGGTTTACAGAAGTTACCCAACCTACCATTGAGAAGGGCCAGATCAGGATGTTGATGTACATAAAGAAATCAGCAATTTTACCGACACTCAGTTCCCCGGCAATATATTTCTGTCCGCCTACAAGAATAACAGCAACATTAAGGAGTCCGATTACAAATAGAATAATAGTAAAGAAATACGCTTCCGTTTTCGCTAAATCCAAAGCTTTGTTCTGATAATCAGTTACCTTGATCCCATAGTTCTTCTTTATGTAATTTTCTTTAGCAAAAAACTTAACCACTCTGATCCCGGAAAAGCTGTCCTGTACAAAAGTGGAGATCGCAGACTGGCTTTTCTGCATGATCTTCGATTTCTTATTGATAATAGAACTCACTTTAAAGATGATATAGGATAAAACGGGAAGCGGCAACAAAGTCCATAAGGTCATAGAGGCATCCGTTTTTATCATATAGATACTGGTGATCAATAGAAGGATTACTAAATTCACCACATACATGACACCCGGACCCAAATACATTCTTACGGCCACAACATCTTCACTCAACCTGTTCATCAGGTCACCGATAGTCGTCTGCTTGTAATCCGTAAGAGATAGCTCCTGGTAATGTCTGTAAATTTTATTTTTCAGTTCATATTCAATTCTTCTTGATGCCACAATGATAGTCTGACGCATCATAAAGGTAAAAAATCCGGTTAAAAGTGAACAGCCAACAATAATAGCAACGTACACCAGAACTTGTTGGTTGAAACCCAGATGTCCGTCCTTGGTAAGTTCGTCTACAGACTTTCCTACAAACTGGACCTTATATATATTGAAGAAATTACTGGCAATGATGAATAATGACCCCCAAAACAGCAATGTTTTGTGCTTCCAAAAGTAAGGGTTTAAAGTTTTTAGAGCTTTCATAAAGTTTTACAAATTTACGAAAATGTAGGCAGACTACGAATTTCATCAATTTTAATTTTTGTATCTTTGCACCCATAAAAAGCTCTTTGAATGTTAGGAAGACGACAAATCCGTGAAAAAGTAGTACAGACAGTGTATTCATACTACCAGAACCCTTTAAAATTTGATGTTTTAGAGAAAAATATGTTCTCTGGAATAGAGAAAATCTATAATCTCTACATCTATCAGATCAATTTTTTGGTCGCTCTGAAAGAATTGGCAGAAACCCAGATCGAGATTGGTAAAAACAAATACCTTAAAACTGATGCTGAAATTAATCCTAACCAAAAATTCATCAATAACCAGGTACTGATCAAGCTGGAAGAAAATCCTGAAAGATTATTTTTCACAGGTCAGCACAAGCAATTGAAATGGGATATGCATGATGATGTATTGGTAAAAACTTTCCAAAGAATTACCGCAGGAAAGCGTTATCAGGATTTCATGAAAGAAGAAGGATATTCTTTTGAAGCAGATCAGAAATTTATCGGGAAGCTATTCTTAAGATATATTGCTGAAAATGAAGATTTCCAGGAATATCTTAGTGATAAAGAACTTTCATGGTATGATGATATTCACATCGCCAACTCCATGGTACAGAAAACAATAGGTTTCCTGAAAGAAGATGAAGAAAGCAGAACTTTAATTAAGATGATTAAAGATGAAGAGGATAAAGTTTTTGCGGGAAAACTTCTCAGAGATACCCTGAATAACTGGGAAGCTAATGAGAAAAAACTTAGCGAAAGACTGGAAAACTGGGATCTGGAAAGAGTTTCTTTAATGGATAAAGTAATTTTGTCTACTGCTATTTCAGAACTGGATAATTTTGCTCTGACGCCTTCAAGAGTTATTATCAATGAATATATTGAAATTGCAAAAGTATTTGCAACAGACCGTTCCAATATCTTCATTAACGGAATTTTGGATAAATATTGTAAAGATCAAAATAGAATTTAACATGAAAAAGACATTATCAATTATCGCTTTGTCTATCATAGGCTTTGGTTTGGTTTCTTGTAAAAAAGAAAACAAAGAGGTGCAAGGTACTGAAACTGCAACCGCAGATTCTACAGCAATACAACAAACAGCTCCAACTGATTCAGCAGCATCTCCGGCAGTTGCCAATGCAGCAGCATCTCCGGTTTCTAACCAGCCCCTAACATCAGTTGCGCTTTCAGAAAATAACTTCGATTTTGGAAAAATCAAAAAAGGAGACAAAGTACAGCACATTTATGAGATTACCAATACAGGAAAAAATCCTTTAGTGATCTCTGAAGTAAAACCTGGATGCGGATGTACAGCTCCGGATTTTACAAAAGAACCGATCCTTCCGGGTAAAAAAGGAAATATCACTTTGCATTTTGACTCTTCAAGCTTCGACGGAAACGTTCAGAAGTATGCAGATGTATTTGCTAATGTAGACAAGGCTCCTATTAAATTAACGTTCACAGCGAACATCCAACCATAATATAAATATATGTTGACAATCTTTTTACAGGCACAGCAGGGGTCTTCATCAATGATGCTGATCATGATGGGGGTAATGTTTGTGGGGTTTTATTTTCTGATGATAAGACCACAGATGAGAAAACAGAAGCAAGAGAAAAACTTTCAGGAAACTTTAAAAGTAGGAACCAGAGTAGTCCTTACTTCAGGTCTTCACGGAAGAATTGCTCAGGTTCAGGATGATGGTTTCGTGATCGAAACTTTATCAGGAAAACTGAAATTCGAAAAAGCGGCCGTTTCAAGAGAATTTACTGAAACGCGTTTTGGAGAAAAAGCAAAAGCAGCTGCTGAAAAAACAGCAGAGAAAAAAGAAATCGATACTGAAAAGAAATAATCTTTTAGTTTGAAAATATCAGCCCGGCGCGGTGAACAAAGTTCACCGCGCCGGGCTTTTTTATATAGCTTAAGAATCAAGATTTCAGATACCAGACTTTTCTTAGGGTAAGACTGAGATCGAGAAACTGCAATAGTGAATTTTACTTTACAAGTGAAATGTGAACTCCGTATCTCATATCATCCCAAAACTTTACGTCAAAAATCTTCTGCAGATCTTGCATATTATAAGCTTAGTCAAATCAGTGCTATCCGTGAAAATCATTCGTGAAATTTGTGTTTAAAAAAGATGACCGTGAATTCAAATAAAATATCTTTGCATCATGAATCAAAATACAGGCAAAACCGTTCTCATTCTGGGAGCCAATTCAGATGTGGCCAAGCAGTGTATCATACAATACATTCATAAAGGATTTTCTGTAATCGCAGCTTCAAGGGATACTGACTCGCTTGAAAAATTCGTCGCAGACAACCGTTTGGATGCTTCAAAGGTCATCATTCTTTATTTTGACGCGGTAGATTTTGATTCCCATCAGAAATTTTATGATGAACTTCCTGTAAAACCTCATATTGCAGTGTACACGGCCGGTTTTCTGGTTGATAATGAAAAAGCGATGAAAGACTTTAAAGGCACTCACCAGATGATGCAGGTCAATTATATGGGAGCTGTTTCCATTCTGAATATTATCGCAATGGATCATAGCAATTCCCATCTGGAAAGAATTATTGGACTATCCTCACTTTCGGGAGTAAGAGGACGGAAAAGTAATTTTGTGTATGGAAGTACCAAGGCAGCGTTTACTCAATATTTAGCGGGTTTAAGACAGGAATTGGCTTCAAGGAAAATAAAAGTGAATGCTCTGGTCATCGGCTATATCAGAACAAAGATTAATGAAGGTTTACAGCTCAATGAATCCTTGATCATGGAACCGGATTATGTAGCAAAACATATCGTCAATGCCGGAAATTCTTTTACTATTGTTCCGAATTTTAAGTGGAAGATCATTTATGTTATTTTGAAAATCTTGCCGGAGAGTTTGGTGGCAAAACTTCCTTAATCTTTTTGTTTGGAATATTGTTGCAAACAATTAATCAATGTTTGATAATCATCATCGTTTTTAAATTGAGATGAGGTGAAAATAAAATGAAGAGTGTTATTTAGAGTGCTTATTATAAGACGTTTATGAATGAACTTGTAATTGGTTTTTTCCCATACAGAACTAATCGTGTTGAGAGGATTTTCAATAGTTATTATATTTTGTTTCAAAGTAATAGAGTGCATGTTCAAATCTCTCTTCTTCAAATCATTTATATTTTCATCTATCAGTTTATATGTTTTAGTTTTGGTCGTAAAATATTGATAAACCAGAATAAATGCGTACCCAATATAAAGAAAACCAGCATATTTAAAAATATAAGGAAATGGACTTCCCACAAAACCTTTTATTGGGAAAAAGCCCAATGACAAAAAAAGAATAGCATAAATAAGCGCTTTTTTAATGTCATTAAAAGATTTTTTCCATACATGTTTAAAGAAAGATTTTTGCTGATCCTTTTCGGTATTTTCATTGAAAAGAAGTTGTAATTTGATAGACTCAATCATTTTAGAAAATTTGCTGCATTAAAAATATAGAAATTATTCACCATTCTGCAACAATTCCAACACCTTCATCATATCAATTCCCTTACCCAAAACCGGTTTAAACAAATCTCCCTTGCCCTTAATCCTTTCCAGGGCATTATAAATCGTAAAATCGGTAGGCTTCAAACCAGGTTTCACTTCATTCCATTCCAGGGGCATAGAAACGGCGGCTCCCTCTTTTGGACGTACACTGTAGACACTCGCTAAGGTCTGACCAATCCTGTTTTGTAGATAATCCATATAAATTTTCTTATCATCCCTTTTCTGTAAACTTCGTTCCAGAGTCGTCAGTTTGGGAAGCTTTTCATTGACCTGTTTCATCAGAATATGGGCGAAATCTTTGACCTGGTCAAAATCATATTTTCCTCCCATCGGAATATAAATATGAATTCCTGTGCTGCCGGAAGTTTTACAATATCCTTTAACTTTAACTGAATTTAAAACTTCATTCACCTGAAGTGCTGTTTCAACCACATCATCGAATGTATTTTTCTTGGATGGATCCAGATCTAGCACCAGATAATCCGGATGTTCCAGATCAGGAAGTGAACTGTTCCAGGGATTCAGATCAATACAGCCTAAATTATTCAGATAGGCTAAGGTTGCTTTATCATTGCAATAAACGTAGTCAATATATTTGTCATTGGATTCCGAATAGACCTTTGTTGTTTTGATCCAGTCCGGCATGTTATCTCCTGCATCTTTCTGATAAAAACCCTGTTCTTCAATGCCACCGGGAAAGCGGTTGAGAGAGAGTGGACGGTTTTTCAGAAAAGGAAGAATATAAGAAGCAACCGACTGATAATATTCTATCACATCTCCTTTTGTAATGCCGTCTTTGGGAAAATAGATCTTATCCTGGTTCGTGAGGTGGACTTGATGTTTGTCCAATGTAATTTCCTTTTCTTTTTCAGGATTCGCTGACTTTTTTAATGGGGCTTTAGCTTTCATTTCTTTAGACTTTTCGTTCTTTGGATTCAATTGAATTTCTTCAGGCTCCTTATCTTCACGGATAGCCAAGAAAACAGGATGACGATACATACCGTCTTTAGTAATTTCAGAATATTTAATCTCACATACCAACTCAGGTTTCGTCCATGTTACAGGCATATTCGTTGTAGGAACCGTTTCAAATGGTGATGTTTTTATAACCATCTTTTGAAGTCTGTCATAAAGTTGTTTTAAAGATTCATTGTTAAAACCTGTTCCCGTATGACCACAGTAAGTCAGTCTTCCATCTGTATATTTTCCCAAAATCAGAGCTCCGAAACTTTCACGTGAACCACGGGGTTCTGTCAATCCGCAAATAATAGCTTCATCCGTATTTGTGAATTTTATTTTCAGCCAGTCACTGCTCCTTTGATTTTCAATATACAAGCTGTCAGCTTTCTTGGCGATCATCCCTTCCAGTTTCATTGTATTCATCTGATTAAAAAAAGCGATTCCCTTTTCCGGAATATGATCACAGTATTTGATAATATCCGTTTCCGTTAAAGCCTCTTTTAAAAGTTCCTTCCGTTGCACAAGAGGAAGTTTTTCTGTTGAATGCCCATTCAGCCAGAGAAGATCAAAAACCTGATAGGTTAATGCCATGTCAGGATGATCCCCGATCTGCTGTAAAAGCTGAAAATTGGGTTTACCATGCGCATCATAAGCGACAATTTCTCCATCCAGGACCATTTTATGCTTCTGGTGGCTAAAATCTTTAGTAACTTTTTCAAACTTTGATAAAAAGGAAATTCCGTTGCGTGAGTAGAATAGGGGATTGGTATGACGTAGATCGGCAACAGCTCTGTAGCCATCCCATTTAATTTCAAAAAGCCAGTCTTCATCATCGAATGCTTTCTCAAAAGATTTGGTCAGCATCGGTTTGATGAATGAGGTAAGTTTTTTTTCGTTGGATAAAGAATTGAAGTTTTTAAACCTTTTCTCAGAGGTTATGACTTCCTTTTTTACTTTATTTTCAGGCTTTTTTTTTCCTCTAAAAATTTCGTTACCAGAGATTTTGGAGAGGTGTTTTTCTCTGCATCATATTTTTCCTCTGCGAAATCATCTTGATGTTTAATTAAAAGCCATGCATTATTTTCAGCGTTTTTCATTTTAACCAGTGCAAATTCACCTTTCAGTTTTTTACCGTGTAAAATGAATTTTATGGAACCTGCTTTTAATTCTTTTAATAATTCTTTCTCGTCAGAAAGTTGGCTTGTATCATCTAAAGGTTCATACGTTCCGCTATCCCATACTTCTACCTGTCCGGCTCCATAGTTTCCTTCCGGGATATTTCCTTCAAAATCTTTATAGTCATAAGGGTGGTCTTCCACCTTCATGGCAAGGCGTTTGTCTTTTGAATCCAATGACGGGCCTTTGGGAATCGCCCAGCTTTTCAGGACCCCTTCCATTTCCAGACGGAAATCATAGTGAAGCCGGGAAGCTGCGTGTCTTTGAACCACAAAAACGAGTTGGTCTTTGCTTTTTTTGGTCTCTCCTTTAGGTTCGCTGGTCTCGTCGAACTTTCGTTTATTCTGGTAATCTTTTAGAGCCATTACGATGCAGATTTGGATTTAGGAGTTTGCAGGCTGGCTTTCAGCTGAGCCATAAGATCAATTACTTTTCCTTCTTTAGCAGGTTCAGCTTTTTTAGCTTTTATATTTTTGCCTTTTGCTTTCTTTTTGATGATTTTCATCAATTCATCAGAATAATTATCTTTATACATCACAGGGTCAAATTCCTGGGAAAGCTGTTTGATAAGGCTTACCGCCATTTTAAGCTCAGCGGGTTTAGGTGCTTTTTGAGCCGGAATTTTAAGATCCTTATAATCTCTTATTTCCTGATTAAACCTAAGACGGTTCAGAACCAGTATTTCTTCGTTGTAAGGCCTGATCATGCCAATAGCCTCGCTGTCCCGGAGGACAAATGTTCCGATACCAGCCATTTCAGTTTCCTGTAATGCTTTTAGCAAAAGCCTGTAGGCATTTTCACCGTTTTTCTGAGGCTCCAGATAATAGGGGTTTTCAAAATAAACACTGTCTACTTCTGATTCCCTGACAAACTGATCAATGGAAAGTATTTTTGTTTTTTCAGGACTTGCGGCTTCATAATCTTCCTCATCAAGAACGATGTATTGATCATCCATGAGATAACCCTTTACAATGTTTTCCCATTTAACTTCTTTTCCGGTGCTCTCGTTCACTCTTTTAAATTTGATATTGGAAAAATCAGATTTATCGAGCATATCGAGGTCCAGTTTTGTGGTTTCTGTAGCTGAATAGATTTTAACCGGGATATTGACTAAACCGAAGCCAATGGCGCCGTTCCAGATTGCTTTCATTGTCTTACGTTTTTAAAAATCAATCAATTAACATGCCGTGAAAAGATTATGTGGTACATTTTATCGTCTTGTTGTCAAATGACAATGGGTTGTTCCTGCTATTTTTATACATTTATATTTTCCCGATATCAGGGCGTCAATACATATGGAAGAACTTTTTAAATACATAAGAAAATTCGGAATACTGAATACAGAAGAGGAGCTGCTGATCGCTCAGGGTTTGCAGGAAATTACTATTCTTAAAGGAGAAGCTTTTATAGAGGCCGGAAAGGTAAGTCGAAAGATAGCTTTTGTAAAAGAGGGCGTTTTCAGATCCTTGTACTACAATAAGCAGGGTGATGATTTTACACGTTATTTTATATATGAAGGAAGGTTTATAGGTGATTTCTACGGATTTGCCGATCAGATCCCTGCGCTTGAATATATTGAAGCGGTAACCGATGGTGTTTTGCTGACCATTGATCTTGATTATTTCAAAAAGTTGGAAAAGGAAATTGCCGTTTGGCCGGTATTATTCGCCAGGCTTCATGCTTTTGTGGCAGAGAATAAACTTAAGGTGGCCAGTACTATGCTGAATCTGGATGCTAAATCAAGGTATACTCATTTTTTAGATCATTATCCGGGACTTGCCAACAGAGTGCCGCAATCTATGCTGGCTTCTTACCTGGGAATTACCCCTTCGTCATTAAGCAGGATCAGAAGAAATATTGTGTAAATACTTTTTTGTCAAATGACAATGGCTTCGCGTTCTGCCTGTTATAGCTTTGCAGTATAAAAAATGTAAAGTATGAATATGGACATTGTATTAGGATTGCAGTGGGGAGATGAAGGTAAGGGTAAATTTATTGATCTCATCAGCGAAGACTATGATATTACCGCCCGTTTTAATGGTGGTGCGAATGCCGGACACAGTATAGAACGTCACGGAAAAAGAATTACCCTGAAATCTCTACCTTCCGGGATTTTTATGAAAGGAGTTCAGAATGTTATCGGAACAGGGACGGTGTTGGATCCGGTAAGTCTGAGAAGAGAAATTTTAAATCTTAAGGAATTTGACGGAACGATTGAGCCGGAAAATAATCTCATCATATCTGCAAAAGCACACCTTGTCCTTCCGACCCATAAACTTCTGGATATATTCATGGAAGATAATCCCGATTACACCCCCATCGGCACAACAAGAAACGGAATTGCCCAGGCGTATTCCAATAAAATCCTGAGACAGAATCTAAGGGTTGGTGATATAGATGCTCCGGATTTTAAGAGCAGGATAGAGCGTATTTTAAATAGAGATTACAGCGTGCTCGCAGGTGGTGATACGGTACTTCCTCCATGGGAAGAAATCAGCAGGGAGTTTTTTGAGGCTATAGAATTTTTGAAAAAGTTCACTCGTACAGAAACAGAACTGTTTTTAAATACCGCTTTGTTAACGGGGAAGAAGATTCTTGCTGAGGGATCTCAGGCTGCAATGCTGGATATAGATCATGGAACTTATCCCTATGTAACATCTTCTTCCACCACCGCTTCAGGAGCTTGCAGTGGATTGGGTATTTCGCCTAAAAAAGTCGGTGAGATATTCGGGATTGCAAAAGCATACTGTACCAGGGTGGGGAACGGTATGTTTCCGACGGAGATTTTTGATGAGCTTGGAGAAGAGATCAGAAATAAAGGCCATGAGTTTGGTTCCAATACGGGACGTCCAAGAAGAATTGGCTGGCTGGATCTTCCGGCTTTGCGATATGCCATTATGATCAACGGAGTTACGCAGGTGATCCTTACCAAAGCTGATATTTTAAGTGGAATGAAATCTGTAGCAGTCTGTACCCATTATGCACTTGAAGATGGCAGTATGGCAACGATTTCCGGAACACTTCCTGAAAATGGCCTTCCGGTTTTAAAACAGATGAAGGGCTGGGAAGGAGATATTACCGCTATTGATGATGCCTCCAACTTACCTGAAGAATTAAAAACTTTTCTTTCTTTTCTGAATGATGAGCTGGGTGTTCCTATTACCTATCTTTCTACGGGTCCGGGAAGAAATGAGATATTGAAATTAAACAGGAAATAATTATAAAACAGGAAAGGTCTACTGATGTGACAAACAAGAGAGGTCAGGGAATTTATTCCCTAACCTCTTTGTTTAATGAAAAAGTTGAATTTAATTAACTTTTGTAAGTTTAAAGCGTTGCTTTGTAGAAGGCTGAACCGTTTGATCTGTACTGCCGATTACGATAGGCGTAAGATTAGTTGTCAGGCCATTCTTTACTTCTAATCTCAGGGATGGTGCATTTTTAGGAGCGAATCCGAAACCATTATTTCCAAGGTTAAATAATAACCATTTCTGAGAATCTGTATTGGAATTAGTTCTTAACTCTACGGCAGTGCCATTCGCAGTTCCATTACTTTTTACGGTTAGCACCTTTGTAGCATCCAATTTAGATTTGATGATATAATAACCATGATCTGATTTAGTAAAAGTAAATCTCTGGTTATTCCCTGTAGAAGCTGAATATAGGATCACGCTGGTGCCATCTGTAGTGGAGCTTCCGGAAATATCTACATTTTTATCATTCGCTAAAGATGTTGTCATGGTGTAGGTTCCGTTGATTGCAGAAGTAGCATTCACAGGCCCGTACAAATGATTAATTCCCGCATAGTCACCGGCAGACAATCCTGTTCTTTGCTTGGTGAAAGTAGAACCGTCCAGTTTAGTCATTACAGGTTGGCTTGAGTTTATAGCAAAGTCAGTAGACTGATACATCATCACTGAACCAAAATCAAAGGCACCGTGTCCTGCATAATCATTATAAATATTGAAGTTGTGACGGCTGCCTTCTACCGCTCTGTTAATATCTACAATAATATACTGATCTCTGTCCGGACGGCACTGCTCATGCATGATTCCCATAGAGTGCATGACTTCGTGGGCAATAATTGCCGGATAGGTAATATTATAAATTTTGATACCATTGACTCTGTTTTGCTGCCATCCAAGTGGAGAACTGTTACCTGTAGAATAGGTAAAGGTGATATATTCTGTTTGGTTGGTACGTTGAACAAACTGAACACTGGTTTGAGAAGAAATCATATCAAACGCTTTGTTAATGTTAGTAAGAAAAGTATTATAGTTCTGAGTGCTCAGCGTGCCCTGGCTAGGTAGGGTATAATAGACCGTTGCATTGGGCCATGTCTTAATAAAGGAACTCACAATGGTGCTTTTTTCTGCTGTTGATAGCTCCGAATTGGCCTGCGTCTTTAATTTGTTAAACTGTTCAGGTGTAATCGTAATATCATCTGCATAAAAATATTCACCATTTACTTCGTTAACATAAGTATAAGTCCCGTTAATTAATAATTTGTGAATCGTGGTATTGTCCAGTTTCGCCGTTGTATGGTCCATTGAGTTAGCCTGTGTGCTTTCAATATCCGACCTACAAGAATTCAGTGCCAGAAGAAGGCATACTGATAAGAGTAATAGTTTACTTTTCATATTATTTAAATGTTGGTGTATTTGTAATTTTATCCAAATATGAATATTGATATTTCAATTATATTCGTATTCTGTTTATAAATATATTGAAAAAAACCAATATTGGAATATAACATAATATAATAGTTGTTTTACTACTTATCGTATTTAATAGTGTATTTATTTCGTTAATAAATTTATTTTTCGTTATTTTTTCCTGTAGAATTGAACTTTTAATTATTCACAAGTGTTTGATATGATACTTAGAGTAATCCCCATATTATGAATGTATATAGATCTAAACTTGACATTCCTGTAATTTTGCATAAAAAATCCGGAGAAAAAATGATTCATTCGCATCGTATTATTGTTTAGTTTATAATCAACCTATTTTAGGATGACTCATTCACATAAAATTTTTCGATACGGTCATTATCTGTGTCTAAAGTCAGGATGCCTTCATCTTTACTATTGAGCTGTCCGAGTAAACTTCCATCATTATTCCAAACAGAAGACTTTCCGGCGCATTCATAACCTCCGGACTCTCCAATGAAATTAGCCATTACAACATGCATATGATATTTTTCTGCGATGGTGGAGAGTTTAATAAGGTCTTCATCAATGCCATTGACGGAATTAAGAACGCTTGCAGTATAAAAAGTAGAACCCGCCTGATAAGCTTCCTGTGAATGGTTCGGATCAGATAAATCATAACAGATGGCTAATGAAATTTTATTCTGCAATACTTCCAGCTGGCAGAAAGTATTTCCTCTTGAAAAAACAGAGGTTTCGGTTGGAAAGAGATGACGTTTTGAATACACTTTTCTTCTCTTTTCCGGTTGAAATATAATACTGCTGATTAATAATTGACCCTCAGATTTTGTAGGCATGCCAACAGTGATGCTGATGCTGTTTTCGTCTGCCAATTTCTGGAATACCTCTAAAGTTTCATTTTCATAATGAATTGACAGCTTTTCCGCTAAATCAGTTTCGTAGCCGGTAATTGAAAGTTCAGGGAAGATGATTAAATCAACATTTTTACTAACTGCGGCTCTGATTAATCTTGTGTGATTCTCAATGTTTTTCAGAATATCTCCTTTTACGGGTTTAATTTGTGCTGCTGCAATTTTCATTTTTAGGTCATTAAAAAAGCGGGGAAACTAACCCCGCTTTCGATTTATGCTTTTAAATTCAATTGTATTTCCAGTTCGTCCAGCTGTGCATCAGCAATAGATGCAGGAGCGTCGATCATTACATCCCGTCCTGAGTTATTCTTAGGGAATGCAATATAATCTCTGATCACTTCGTTTCCATCAAGAATAGCTACCAAACGGTCAAATCCGAAAGCTAAACCACCGTGAGGAGGAGCTCCGTATTTGAAGGCATTCATCAGGAATCCGAACTGAGCTTCCGCTTCCTCTTTTGTAAATCCTAAAAGGTCAAACATTTTAGACTGCAAATCTTTATCAAATATTCTGATAGAACCTCCACCGATCTCGTTTCCGTTAAGAACCATATCGTAAGCATTGGCTCTTGCTTTGCCCGGATCTGTTTCCAGTAAATGAATATCTTCAGTCTTAGGAGAGGTGAAAGGGTGGTGCATGGCATGGTAACGTCCACTTTCTTCGTCAAATTCCAATAACGGGAAGTCTACCACCCAAAGCGGGGCAAATACATTTCCTTTTCTCAGTCCCAAACGGTTTCCAAGTTCCATTCTTAACGCAGAAAGCTGAGCTCTTACCTTATTTTCGTTTCCGGATAAGATCAGCATTAAATCGCCTTCTTTAGCTCCGAACTTTTCAATGATCTTTGTTAAATCTTCTTCATTATAGAACTTGTTGACAGAAGAAGTCTTTACGCCGTCATTCTGAAACTTAGCCCAAACCATTCCTGAAGCCCCGATCTGTGGACGTTTTACCCAATCCACAAGTTCATCGATCTGCTTTCTTGTATAATCAGCACATCCTTCTACATTGATTCCTACTACTAATTCGGCGTCATCAAATATTTTAAAATCTTTTCCTTTGACCAAGTCATTCAGTTCTACGAATTTCATTCCGAAACGGATGTCCGGTTTGTCGTTTCCGTATTTTTGCATGGCTTCTGCAAATGTCATTCTAGGGAAATCTCCAAATTCCTGACCTGTAATATCTTTGATCAGTGTCTTTGTCATTCCTTCAAAAACATTCATGATGTCTTCCTGCTCTACAAAAGCCATTTCACAATCGATTTGTGTAAATTCCGGCTGTCTGTCAGCTCTTAGGTCTTCATCACGGAAACATTTTACAATCTGGAAATATTTATCCATTCCCCCTACCATCAACAATTGTTTGAAAGTTTGGGGTGATTGCGGTAAAGCGTAGAATTGTCCCGGATTCATTCTGCTTGGAACAACGAAGTCTCTTGCACCTTCCGGAGTAGATTTGATTAAAACCGGAGTTTCCACTTCGATAAATCCTTCATCTGAAAGATAATTTCTTACTTTCTGCGCCATTTTGTGACGGAAGATCAGTTTATCTCTTACCGGCGCTCTTCTGATATCCAGATAACGGTATTTCATTCTTAATTCTTCACCCCCATCCGTTTCATCTTCAATAGTGAAAGGAGGGAGTTGAGATTCATTAAGAACCGTTAATTTTTCAACTAAAATTTCAATTTCGCCTGTTGGAATATTGGGATTTTTACTTACTCTTTCAATTACTTTTCCTGTAACCTGAATAACGAATTCACGTCCCAACTTTTTTGCGTCTTCCATCAATTGTGCAGAAGAACGGTCCTGATCGAAAACCAACTGGGTAATTCCGTAACGATCCCGAAGATCTATCCAAATCATAAATCCTTTATCACGGATAGTCTGTACCCATCCGGAAAGTGTAACTTCTTCATTAAGATTTTTCAGAGATAATTCTCCGTTCGTGTGTGATCGAAACATAATTATTTGTTTAAGGTTCAATGTTTAAGATATAGGGTCTAGCTTTCTGATGATGAAGTTTTCAACCATAAATTCCGGATGCAAAGATAAGATTTTTGAAGGTTTTTAAACAAAAAAAAACTTCCTTTCGGAAGTCTTGTATATTATTTGAGAGCTTTTTAGTTATTAGCAGCTCCTTTTTGTAGCAATAGTTGTACGGTTTGCTCTTTCTTTCCTAATTTAGCTAAGGCAAGAGGTGTTTTACCGTTACAGGCCTTATTAACATCTGCTTTGTTTTCAATAAGAAACTGAACAATATTATTTCTTCCATAAAGCGAACTAAAGCCTAAAGCACTGAAAGTTTCATCTTTAAGCGGAAAACACTTATCATAATCTGCTTTTTGAAAATTCTTTTTAAATGAAGCAACATTGTCAGACTGAATGGCTTGCATCTGAGCTTTACTCAGTGTCTGAGCAGAAAGCATATTGGCAGATACTGAGATTACAAGTATAAAAACGGTAGAGATTATTTTTTTCATAAGATTCATTTTAAGAATATACAAATCTAAATTATTTTTTTGATATGAGTAACTAAATTTTTATAAGAATTGAATTTGTATTTTTGAAAATCAGATAATTATTGATTAGAAAATGACAAAATATATAGCGTTTTTGAAAAGAGCATTTAGTGGTGAAGAGGTAGATTACACCAAAATAACGATAAGAAGTGCTGTACTCCTTCTGGCGGTTCCTATGATGCTGGAGATGGCTATGGAATCAGTGTTTGCATTGGTTGATCTGTATTTTGTAGGACATTTGAAAGAAAGCGGGTATGCGATTCAGACGGTTGGATTAACAGAATCTGTACTTTCGGTAATGTATTCCATTGCAATAGGGATGAGTATGGCTGCTACAGCTTTGGTCGCAAGAAGGATTGGTGAGAAAAATCCGGAACAGGCTTCCAGAAGCGCTGCGCAGGTTTTGTTGGTGTCATTTATTATTACTTTTATCCTAAGCTTATTTGGAGTTATTTATGCCGAAGAAATCTTGATTCTGATGGGCTCAAAGCCTGAAGCAGCAGCTTATGGGAAAGATTTCACAAGGATCATGATGGGAAGCAGTGTGATCATTATGCTTTTATTCCTGATCAACGGGATTTTCAGGGGAGCGGGAAACGCAGCCATTGCGATGAAGTCTCTGTGGATCGCCAATATTGCCAACATTATACTCTGCCCCATTTTGATTAAAGGTTTAGGACCCATTCCTGCGATGGGGCTTACCGGAGCAGCCTTAGCTACTACGATAGGAAGAAGTATCGGTGTGATATATCAGCTGTACCATCTTTTGGTAGCAGATACTCAGATTCGTATAGCGCTCCCTTATTTTACTCCTGATTTCAAACAAATAAAAGGCATCGTGAAAATTGCAACACCCGGAATTTTTCAATTTGTGATTGCTTCATGCAGCTGGATCTTTCTTGCCCAACTGGTGGCGACTACCGGAGGAGAAAATGCTTCTGCAGGGTACCAGACCGCTTTAAGGCTGATGATGTTTTTTATTCTTCCTGCCTGGGGTTTGAGCAATGCAGCTTCAACGCTGGTTGGACAGAATATGGGGGCCAATGAAATGTTAAGGGCGGAACAGGCTGTCATGAAGACAGTAAAATACAATGTGATCTTCATGCTGGGAGTAAGTTTACTTTTTTTTCTGCTCGGAGATTTCCTGGTAGGTTTTTTTACACAGGAAACCGAAATTAAAATGGTTGCTAAAAATGCATTGCACATTATGAGTGTGGGGTTTATTTTCTATGGAATAGGAATGGTACTTATCAATGCTTTTAACGGAGCAGGAGATACATGGACGCCAACGTGGGTGAATTTCTTTGGATTCTGGCTGTTTCAGATTCCAATGGCGTATTTTCTTTCCAAACATTTTGGAATGGGACCTAAAGGTGTATTTATTTCTATTCCGGCTGCGGAAACTTTAATTACCATCGTGGCTTTTATTTTGTTTAAAAAAGGAAGGTGGAAAGCGGTGAAAGTGTAGATTTATAAAAATTTTAACAACCTTAATTTTTGGTTGTAAGTCATATTGCCTAATTTAGTGCTAAACCAACAAAACAGTTATCATTATGGGAAAAGGAGACAGAAAATCAAGAAGAGGAAAAATCAATTCAGGAAGTTATGGTAAGAGAAGACCAAGAAAGGCTTCTAAGTCAATTGGTCCTTCTGAAACTAAAGCAAAAAGCTAAAAATAAAAAAGGCTGAAGATTCATCTTCAGCCTTTTTTGATATACAAAATTAAATTATTTTCCTCCTAAAATGTTACCCAGGATACTTCCTAAGCCGCCGCCCTGTTGCTGCTGTCCTCCGCCTCCGCCAAGTACACTTCCCAGGATATCGTTAAGTGGATTTCCTCCGGACTGCGATTGACCGCTTCCTAAGACACTACCTAAAATGTCATTCAAAGGATTGGATTGCTGTGTTTGAGCCTGGCTGGATGCATTTCCAAGAATTCCTCCTAAGAGATCTCCCAGGCCTCCTGCTCCTACATTATTCTGTTGTTTCTCTTTACCGATATATCCCATAATAACCGGAGCAAGCATCGCTAAAATAGGACCTATCTTATCGATTGAAATTCCTGTATTCTGAGACAATTGGTTTTCAACGGTACTTTTTTGCCCGCCAAAAACGTGGTAAAGAATTGATCCTCCTTCAGCCTGTCTCGACTCTGCCTGTGCTGCATCATCAAGAATACTTCCGTCGTGATCTTTATCTAAAGCGTTATTCAAAGCTTCTGCTTCTTTAGCATCCTGAGATTTATTTCTAAGGTAAGAAATTACCAATGGTGCAGCTACCGCCAATAAAGCGATGATCTGGTTTCTGCTGATTCCAAATTTGTTTTCAGCCTGTTCAGCAACCTGATTGCTGGTGCTACCTGTAAGTAGGTCAATTAAACTCATGTTTGTGTTTATTTTAAAGTATTAAGTAAATCAAAGTTATCAAAAAATGTGATTCACGAAATCTTTTCACTTCACAATTATTGTTAAAGTTTTTTCAGATCTTCCTCTGTATATCCCTTGCTCTTCATCAACTCTATATATTCATGGGCTCCGTTGAGCATCCAGTGCATTGGATCCGGAGATTTCTTTTTTTCAATAATAAAATCAAGAATTCCTACGTTATTATTCATCCATGGAACCAGATAATAATCCAGGCCACCCTTATATTTTTTAGCCTCATGAAAGCTTCTTCCTTTTTCTGTTAAAAAAGCCATCTTATAGGAAGCGTAATAACCTAAAGGAATGAGAAGACATATCCAGGAGAATTTTTTTAGAGGAGCGTATTTGGGTAATGCAAGTCCATATCCAATTGAAAGAGCAAAAATCATATTAAACGGGATGAAAAATACATAATTGTCCGAAACGGCATAGAATGTAGAAAATCCATATACACAAACGGCAGCAGTGAAGAATACAAAAAACATTTTCTTGTTTATCCTGTATAAGGCTATCATTCCTATGATTCCAAAAAATATAAACAGGTTGAAATTGTAAATCAAATAGCCTATAGACTGTACAAAATCCAGTAAATATTGTTTTGGTGTTTTCTTAAATGTGTCCTGAATCCAATGCGCTCCCTCTGAAGTATAAGGAGAATTAAGTGGCAGTCCCTGAGCTACATTTAAAACAGTTAGTGATAAGAATAGAATAAGAAAAATAATCAGTGAAGTGTAAGCATATTTTTTCTCTGCTCTAAAATAATATAGAAAAAGAAAAAGACCTGGAATCATGAGTATATTCTGGATATGCAGCCAAAGACTTATTCCTAAAAATAATCCACTTAAAATGATGTAGTTTTTCTTATGCTCTGTAAATGTTTTGACCATTGAGAAAAAGAAAAGACTGATCCATAGCGAATTATAAGTGTATACCTCTACGATCTCAGCATTTCTCCAAAAGGAAAAACTGAAACCGAAAACAAAAGCGGTTGTAATGGATACCCATTCTATTTTTGTAATACTTTTTACTGTAAGGTAGATCACAGATACCGTAGCAGCGGCAGATCCAATTATCAGGAGTCTGCTGGTGGCAATAGCATCAAGTCCTGTAATATTTTTTATGAAAATAGCGGTGTTTACGTAGAGAATATGGGTAATAGCTGTCGCTACTGTTTTGTATTCTCCAAGCTCTACACTATGTACAAATCCTACACAATCAGCAAATGGAATTCTTGTAAAACTACCTGCATAATAGATCGCTATGAAGATGAAAAATATAAATATTGCGTATAAGTTTTTAAACATAGATTAATTCTTTATAATTGTTTTAGTCTTGCTGTATAGTTAAAGTTTTCGAAGTTCGTCTTCCGTATATCCTTTGGTTTTCATCAGTTCGATATATTCACGGGCAATCGTTGTCATCCATTCTACAGGCTCCGGAGCTGTTTTTTTATCAATAGTGAATTCAAGAATTCCAGTATTGTTGTTCATCCACGGAAGAATGTAATAATTCAGGCCGCCCTTATGTTTTTTGAATGTGTGGAAAGCCTTTCCTTTTTCCGTTAAAAATGCGGTTTTATAAACAGCCAGATATCCAAGGGGAATAAGAAGGCATATCCATGAAAACTTTTTCACTGCAGCATATTTTGGAGAGGAAAGTCCATAGCCTACAGAAAGTGCAAAAATAAGATTAAAAGGCAAAAAGAAAACATAATTATCCGAAACGGCATAAAACGTAGAAAAGCCATACACACAGACAGCTCCTGATATAAATACAAAAAATATTTTCCTGTAAGTGCCATATAGCAGAATAGCACCCGCTATTCCAAAAAAAGTAAACAGATTAAAGTTGTAAATGAGGTAGGCAATTGATTTGAAGAAATCTTTTACATATTGCACGAAAGTTTTTTTGAAAGAATCTTCCACCCAGTTCCCGTATTCAGAACTATAAACAGAATTAAAAGGTAATCCCTGTGACATATTCAGAAGGAACAGACATGAAAGAAACAGTCCGAAAATAAGCAGTGAACTATAGACATATTTCCTGTCATTTCTGAAATAAAAAAGAAAAATTAAAAATGCAGGAATCAGCAGGATATTCTCGATATGAACCCACAAACTGATTCCTAAAAATAATCCGCTTAAAAGAATATATACTTTTTTATATTCTGTAAAAGTTTTGATCAGTGAAAAGAAAAAAAGGCTCAGCCATAGGCAATTGTAGGTATAGACTTCTACAATTTCTGCATTTTTCCAAAATGAAAAACTAAATCCAAAGACAAAGGCTGCTGTAATGGACGCCCATTCCGTCTTGGTAATGCTTTTAGCTGTAAGATAAATAATTGAAACAGTGGCAGCCCCCGAAAAAATAACCAGAAGTCGGCATGCTTCAATGGCATTGAGGCCTGTAAGGTTTTTAAGAACGATAGCCGTATTGATATAAAGAGCGTGGGTTGTTGCTTCAGAAGTGATAATCCATTGGCCTTTTTCTACATCAAGTACAAAACCGATAGAATCTACAAAAGGGATTTTTGAAAAACTTCCGGCATCATAAATAGCGATAAAAATGAAAAATATAAATACAGCGTATAAACTTCTGAACATCTACTAATTCTTAACAATGGGAACATTAGAGCATGCTTCGCCGAACATCAATGATTTTACCAGAGGTTTTAGTTGTTCAACAAGTTCTATATAAGCGTTTTCAGGAATTTCTTTATCAGAACAGCCCTTTACCAAAACTCTTTTGCCTCTCATATCTTCGAAATCATACGTCTGGATGGCATTATGCATCAATATAACTTCCAGATCTTCCTTATTTCCGAAGACCACCTTTTTAGCTACATCCGTAAGTTTGGCGGTCAATACAAAATAAGCCCACAATGGAATAATGGTATCTACAGAATTGTAAATGTATATATAAGTATCTTCATACGCCTTTGTATCTATCGCATCTACCTTTTCCCTGAAATCTTTTTCCTTCAGGATCATTTCCTGGAAAAGAAAATCTTTAAGGTCAATACCTTTTCTTATCCC
Source organism: Chryseobacterium carnipullorum (assembly GCF_003815695.1). NCBI lineage: Bacteria > Pseudomonadati > Bacteroidota > Flavobacteriia > Flavobacteriales > Weeksellaceae > Chryseobacterium > Chryseobacterium carnipullorum. Next base: position 2,006,869 of record NZ_CP033920.1, read on the forward strand.
CTTAGGAACCAGAGTCGCTAGATCAAAATTAACAAGACCGCTTTCAGCAACTTTATTTCGGATTTCAAATTCTTCTGACATTTTTTATCATTATCTTTGGACAAATTTACAAATTAAGATTATGAAAACCTTAATTTGTTCTCTATCCTTACCATAGAAGCCTCCCATAATTTAAAATTATCTCATAAAATAAAGGGAGATTAAGGGAGCCATAACAACAAATAAAGATTTCGGAAGAAATGAAATATTATATTATAGCAGGAGAAGCTTCCGGTGATCTTCATGGGAGCAATTTAATGAAAGCTCTTCTACAGAAAGATCCGCAGGCGGACATCAGATTCTGGGGTGGCGATCTTATGAAAGCTCAGGGCGGAACATTGGTGAAACATTACCGTGATCTCGCTTTTATGGGATTTTTAGAAGTGGCTATGAACTTGAGAACGATTTTGAATAACATCAAATTCTGTAAAGAAGATATCAAAAAAAATAAACCGGATATTCTTATTCTGATCGATTATCCTGGGTTTAATCTGAGGATCGCAAAATTTGCAAAAGAACTGGGAATTAAGGTAGTCTATTACATTTCACCACAACTCTGGGCCTGGAAAGAAGGCAGAGTAGAGATCATTAAAAAGTATGTAGACGAAATGATGGTCATTCTTCCTTTTGAAGAAGATTTTTATAAGAAACATGGGGTTCATTCCCATTTTGTAGGACATCCGCTGCTGGATGCTATTTCCAGTCTGAAGGATATCAGTACAGAAGAATTTAAAAAAGAAAACGGACTGAACGAAAAGGAAATCATAGCGCTTCTTCCGGGTTCGAGAAAGCAGGAAGTGGAGAAAATGCTTGAAATAATGCTTTCCGTAAGGCCTCACTTTAAAAATTACCAGTTTGTCATTGCCGGTGCACCAAGTCTTCCGAAAGAATTTTATCAAAAATATGTAGATGACAACGTTCATTTTGTTTCCAACAAAACCTACGATTTACTGAGATGTTCAAAAGCTGCGCTGGTAACTTCAGGAACCGCCACATTAGAAACTGCTTTACTCAATATTCCGGAGGTAGTATGTTACCGGGGAAGCAAAGTTTCTTATGCCATCGCCAAAAGGTTGGTGAAAAACATTAAATATATTTCACTCGTCAATCTGATTATGGATAGGGAAGTAGTGAAAGAACTGATCCAGACCGATCTGAATACCAAAAATCTGGTTGAAGAACTCAACAAAATGATAGCAGGGGAGAAGAGAAACCAGGTTCTGGCGGATTACAGCCTTTTAAGAGAAAAACTGGGAGGCAAAGGAGCCAGTGAAAAAGCGGCTGAGGTGATTTTAAATGTTTAAAAAACTTTACTGATGATTTGCTGAATGGTTTTGTAGATTTAAATTTTATAAAAATGAATTTTAAAAGCTTTATAGTATTAATTGTACTGATCTGTTTTTCTCCGAAAAGTTTTGCCCAAAACACCAAATCCAGAGATCAGGTGCAGATATTCTACTACGGCTGGTACGGAAATCCAACCATTGATGGGAAATATGCTCACTGGAATCATGATATTTTACCCCATTGGAGTAACCCAAAATGGAATAATCTCGGACATCATAAAGGAGGAGACGACATAGGTGCTAATTTTTATCCTGAACTGGGAAATTATAGTTCCAACGATCCTGAGATCATCAGGAAACATATGAAAATGATCAAAGAATCCGGTGTGGGAGTGGTTGTCTTAAGCTGGCTTGGCAAAGATCCTTTCGTAGATAAAAGCATCATCAAATATCTTGATATTGCAGATCAGTTTGACCTTAAAATTGCTTTTCACATAGAACCTTTCTATAAAAACAGTACGGAACTCAGAGATCAGCTTTCCTATCTTGTCAAAACCTATTCCCATCATCATGCTTTTTATAAAAAGGACGGGAAACCGCTTTATTATATATACGACAGCTATAAGATTTCTTCGGCAGAATGGTCAAAGCTTCTCTCTGTAAACGGAGAAAAAACAGTTCGGAATACAGAATTGGACGGACATTACATTGGGCTTTGGGTTGAAAAAGAACATTCAGACTTTTTTGAGAAGTCAGGTTTTGATGGTTTCTATACCTACTTTGCCAGTGAAGGTTTTGTCTTCGGGAGCACTACTTCCAACTGGAGCTACCTTTCTCAATACGCAAAAGACCATAATCTTATTTTTATACCGTGTGTAGGCCCGGGTTATTCAGATACAAGGATAAGGCCCTGGAATGAAGCCAATTTCAAAAGCCGTGAAAACGGAAGATATTACGAAACGATGTTTAAGGCTGCTGCAAAAGTAAATCCTGACTATATTGGGATCACTTCTTTTAACGAATGGCATGAAGGAACACAAATAGAACCTGCAATTCCTAAAAAAACGGGAAATTTCAAATATGAAGATTACGGGAAAGATTCCTGGTTTTATATTAAGGAAACAAAGAGGTTGACAGATCAATTGTTAAAAGGTAAATAATTCTAAAAATTACAGTTGATAATTAAGTTTCATTCATAGAAAAAGAAATTAAATTACTAATTTTCATTAATAAAATAAAACTGCTGTTACTGACCGTTTTCAAGTACAAAGTCGTCTGATAGAGTCGGCTTTTATTTTTTTTATAAATTGCAATTTCAGCGTAAATAATTAAGCCCGATATTATTCGCTCTTATCATGAATAATGATGAATTCCTGCAAAATAAGTGCTATTTAGTAATCAAATAAATCAATAATTTGTGATTATAAATAATCGCATTCATTGAGCAGACAACCTATTCTTATTCTTGCCACCTGTTTTATTCTGGGAATTTTTTTTCAGGATCAGCTGAAGATGAATAAGAACTTCGTCTATCCTGTATCCGCATGTTGTCTGTTGTTTTTTCTGTTGACTTTCTTCCATTCTTATTTTCTGCATAAAATGAAAACAGTATTGCTGGGATTACTGTTTTTTGGAGCGGGAATAATTCTTCATTTTTTTAATACCTATTCTTCCCGTGACCATTCTGTTCCCAAAAAGGGAGTCATTGTCTTTAAAATTTCAAAGAAATTAAACTCTACTGTAAAAAATAAAAAATACGAAGCCGTTGTCCGTAGTGAAAAAGAAAATTTCAATGCAGTTCTTTATATTCCTAAAGCACATGAAGAACTTGATTTTAAACACTATTATAAAGCAGAGGCATATCTATCAAAACCAAGAGCTCCAGAGCATGATTTTCAGTTTGATTACTCCCATTATTTAAAAAGGAAAAATATTGAATATCAATGCTATGTGTCGAAAGAGATTTCTTCCACAGTAAGGAGTGATTTAAACTTGAATGAACGGATTCAGCAGCAGAGATTTGAAATCCTGAAGAAGATTGATTCAGTTTCAATATCTGCAAAGACCCGTGAGTTCTTGAAAGGAATAATTCTGGCAGACAGAACGGAAATGGATGCTGAAACCGTACGGGACTTTAACAGGTCAGGGTTGGTTCATTTTTTAGCTATTTCCGGGACACATATCGTCGTTATTTTTGGAATGTTTTACTTTTTGCTGACCCGGTTTAGTCCTCTCCGGTTCAGAAAATACGCTGTTGTTGCAAGTATAGCATTGATCTGGCTTTTCGCCGCACTTATAGGTTTTGGGAATTCAGTCACCAGATCCTGCATTATGCTTACGGCCTATTTCATTTATGTAATTCTTCAGCGGAAACCGGATTTACTCCATTCACTTTCACTATCAGCGATGATTATTTTAGTGTTGGATACGCAGCAGATTTTTGATGTAGGATTTCAGTTAAGCTTTCTGGCTGTTTTAGGTATTTTTTGGTTAAACCAGCCCCTTTTGAGATATTTCCCTCGACAGGATAGCTATTTTAAAAAATTAATATTCAACACCATTACCATCTCCTTATCCGCACAACTTGCGACGCTTCCGGTGGTTCTTTATTACTTTCACCAGTTTTCTCTGGTTTCTTTTCCTGCCAATATTTTGATTGTTCCTTTTTCAGAGCTGATCATTATATTTTCTTTTTTGATGACCATTCTTATAGCGTTGCAGGTAGATTTTACTTGGATCAATTTTATATATGATCTGTCAATTCAGGTTTTGCTAAAACTTATTCATTGGTTTGCAGAATCAGATATCCTGTTTTTTTCTGAAATCCCTATGAATATAGCAGAAGTATTGTTTTTATCTTTTATTGTGTATCTGTTGAGGCCATTGCTTTTAAAGGTTGATTTTAAAAATTCAGTGCGTCTGGTTACCGCGGTTTTAGTGTTTTTAGTCATGAGAACAGGATTTGGTATTTTTGAAAATCAAAAAGAGGAGATCTTACTTCATGATTTTAATAAAACCAAAGTATTATCTTTGAAGAAAGGTGACAGCGCCTGTTTTTGGATAGCTGAAAACGCTGATAAACAAAAAATAATCACATTTATTGCCAGCCCATATTGTGCATCAAGACGAATTCGGAGTCTGGAAATAAAGACATTTCCTCATACGGTACAAGAAGTGGTATACAACGGTAAGATGTATGATTTGAAATAATAACTGGTATTTTTCATTTTTTCCTTATACAATGCGGTAGATTCTTATTTAGAAAGATTACAAACTGGCTAATTGTGAGATTTCTCACTTCCCGATATTGTTAACATTTCTTAATTTTGTGGGAAATTCAAATTTAAACTTATATGGCAGGTTTAACGAGTTCTACGATAGGTAGAAAATATGCGATGGCATTATCAGCTTTATTTTTGCTGATCTTTCTTATACTGCATTTGACGACCAATTTGTTATCAGTCCTGAATCGTGATGCATTCAATACCGCATCAGATTTTATGGGCTATAATCCTTTTGTGCAGTTCTTAATGCAGCCTGTTCTTGGTTTTGCAGTTCTTTTCCATTTCATTATGGGATTTGTACTGGAAATTAAGAACAATAAAGCGCGTCCGATAAAGTACGCTTCAAACAACCCTTCCGTGAATTCTTCATGGATGTCCAGAAATATGATTATTTCCGGTGCTGTTGTTTTAGCTTTTCTTGCGCTTCACTTATATGATTTCTGGCTACATGAAATCAACTACAAGTATGTGGAAGGACTTGCTCCTGACGCAGAACGTTTCTGGCCGGAGTTACATGAGAAGTTTGCAGACCTTTGGAGAGTCGCTTTATATGTGATCTCTTTTGTTTTGCTTGGACTACATTTGGCTCACGGTTTTCAATCTTCTTTCCAGTCGATTGGTGCCAGACATCCGAAATATACTCCGGTAATTAAAGCTTTTGGAAAATGGTATTCAATCCTTATTCCTGCAGGTTTTATTTTTATTGCAATTTTTCACTTCGTAACTCAATAATATCAATATACCAATATGAGTAAATTAGATTCAAAAATTCCGGCTGGTCCTTTAAAGGATAAATGGAAGCATCATAAAGACCATATGAACCTTGTTGCACCCAACAACAGAGATAAGATTGATATTATTGTTGTAGGTACAGGTTTGGCAGGTGGTTCTGCTGCCGCTACACTGGCTGAACAGGGATATAATGTAAAAGCATTCTGTTACCAGGATTCTCCAAGAAGAGCACACTCCATTGCAGCGCAGGGAGGTATCAATGCTGCTAAAAACTATCAGGGAGACGGTGACTCTACCTACAGATTATTCTATGACACCATCAAAGGAGGTGACTATAGAGCGAGAGAGGCCAACGTTTACAGACTTGCTGAGGTTTCTGCCAATATTATCGACCAGTGTGTTTCACAAGGAGTTCCTTTCGGAAGAGATTACGGCGGTCAGTTAGATAACCGTTCATTTGGTGGAGTTCAGGTAAAAAGAACATTCTACGCAAAAGGACAGACAGGACAGCAGTTATTGCTGGGTGCCTATTCTTCAATGAGCCGTCAGATCGGTAAAGGAAGAATCAAGATGTACAACCGTCATGAAATGATGGAGTTGGTAATTGTAGACGGAAAAGCAAGAGGAATCATCGCAAGAAACCTTGTAACGGGAGAGATTGAAAGACATTCTGCTCACGCGGTTGTTATTGCATCCGGAGGTTACGGAAACGTCTATTTCCTTTCTACCAATGCAATGGGATCAAACGTTTCTGCGGCTTGGAAGATCCACAAAAAAGGAGCCTACTTCGCAAACCCTTGTTATGTACAGATTCACCCGACTTGTATTCCGGTTCACGGAACACAACAGTCTAAACTGACTTTGATGTCGGAATCTCTCAGAAACTCAGGAAGAATCTGGGTTCCTAAGAAAATTGAAGATTCTGTAGCCATCAGAGAAGGTAAATTAAGACCTGAAAATATTAAAGAAGAAGATAGAGATTATTATCTGGAAAGAAGATATCCTGCATTCGGAAACTTAGTACCTAGAGACGTTGCTTCTAGAGCTGGTAAAGAAAGATGTGATGCAGGTTTCGGAATCGAGAATAATGATACTAAAGAAGGTGTTTACCTTGATTTCTCTACAGAGATCATCAAAAAAGGTAAAGAAGCCGCTATCGAAAAACATATTCACAATCCTACCGATCAGCAAATCTATGATTTAGGAAAAGCCTGGATTGAGGAGAAATACGGTAACTTATTCGTAATGTACGAAAAAATTACAGCCGATGATCCTTACAAAACGCCTATGAAGATCTATCCTGCAGTACACTACACAATGGGTGGGGTTTGGGTGGATTATAATCTACAATCTACAATCCCTGGATGTTTTGTAATTGGTGAAGCTAACTTCTCAGATCACGGAGCTAACAGATTGGGAGCTTCTGCATTGATGCAAGGTTTGGCAGACGGATACTTCGTACTTCCTTATACAATTGCAGATTATCTTTCTGCAGACATCAGAACAGGAGCAATTCCTACGACTTCTGGTGAGTTTGATCAGGCTGAAAAAGATATTAAAGACAAAGTCAATTTCTTCTTAAATAATAAAGGAACTCATTCAGTAGATTATTTCCACAAAAAATTAGGACACATCATGTGGAATAAGGTAGGAATGGGAAGAACTCCTGAAGGATTAAAAGAAGCTATCGCTGAAATCGCACAGGTGAAAAAAGATTTCTGGAGCGATGTGAAAGTTCCTGGTGATGCAGAAGGAATGAATACTGAGCTTGAAAAAGCTTTCAGAGTTGCAGACTTTATCGAATTGGGGCAATTGATGGCTATCGATGCTCTCCATAGAAACGAATCTTGTGGTGGTCATTTCAGAGAAGATCATGCTACTCCTGAAGGTGAAGCTGAAAGAGATGATGTTAACTTCAAATATGTAGGCGCTTGGGAATATCAGACAGATGATATCACAACTGAAGTTCTGCACAAAGAAGATCTGATCTACGAAAACATTGAAGTTAAAGCAAGAAGTTACAAATAATCTCCAACCTATAAATAAATAATTATGAGTGCAAAAAAAGGCCTTCATCTTACCCTAAAAATTTGGAGACAAAAAAATAGCAAAACTAAAGGTCAGTTTGAGACCTACAAAATATCGGATGTTTCTACAGATTCTTCTTTCCTGGAAATGTTGGATATTTTGAATGAAAATATTATTAACGAGGGAAAAGAACCTATCGCTTTCGACCACGATTGTCGTGAAGGAATCTGCGGAATGTGTTCTCTTTACATCAACGGTAGAGCTCATGGTCCCGATACTGGTATTACCACTTGTCAGCTTCACATGAGAATGTTCAAAGACGGTGAAACCATCGTTATTGAACCTTGGAGAAGTGCTGCTTTCCCTGTTATTAAAGATTTAATGGTAGACAGAAGCGCATTCGACAGAGTAATGGCTGCCGGAGGTTTCATTTCGGTGAACACTTCTGGTAATACTTTGGATGCCAATGCCATTCCGGTTCCTAAAGAAGATGCAGACAAAGCGATGGATGCTGCGGCATGTATCGGATGTGGTGCTTGTGTGGCTACGTGTAAAAACGGATCTGCTATGCTATTCGTTGGAGCTAAAGTTTCTCAGTTCGCCCTACTTCCTCAGGGTAGAGTAGAAGCTAAGAGAAGAGTTCTGAACATGGTGAAAGCAATGGATGAAGAAGGATTCGGAAACTGTTCAAATACTGGAGCTTGTGAAATTGAGTGTCCGAAAGGAATTTCTCTTGAAAACATCGCCAGAATGAACAGAGAGTATATGGCTGCTATGGTAGATAACGGATAGAACCTATTCAAAATATAAAAAAATCGTCTTCATTATGGAGACGATTTTTTTATGCTATGCATTTGTCTGTTAAAATTTGTTAAGTTGTTGATTGAATAAGATATTCTTTATTTAATAAGTCTATATTTGGTGAACACTTTTTATGAAAAGAAGAAAGAATACTCAAGTACCGAATTCTTTTTGTCTATTAAAATTTATGCTGAGAAAAACCGCTCAACGTCCCTTTTCATAGGTTTTCATAAAATTTTCAAAAAAAATAAATAGTCTTAATCAACAAGCCGTAAAAAACGGTATTTTTGTGTAATATTAAAATTGAAATGAAAAAATATCTTTTATTGTTTATCATCACAGCTTTTGTGATGTCTTGTTCAAAAAAAGTTGAAGTAAAAGGAAAAATTGCTGGAAGTTCACCACTCGAAAGAATTGAATTTGTTGAAGCTTCTGGTGTAGCAACACTTCCGCTTGTTAATATAGGTTTAGATAAAAACGGAAACTTTACAGGAAGTTTCGATGCTCCTAAAGACGGCATGTATGTCATCAACTACGCCGGAAGACAAAATCTTATTTATCTTGAAGGCGGACAGAAATTGAATATTTCCGGAAACGCAATGACCTTTCCAAACGAATTCGTAGTAACAGGAGATGCTAAGAAAAACAATGATTTCCTTCAGGCAAGCCAAAAATTTTTAGGGGAGTACGGAAGTAAGATCAATATTCAGCAGCTAATGGCAGGAGATGAAAAAACGTTCTTAAAAGGAGCGCAGAAGATCGAAGCTGATATCAACAAAAATGTAGATGATCTTGCTCAAAAAAATAATCCGGGTAAAGGGATTCTTGAGTGGAAAAAGAATGATGTGAAAGTAACGATTCTGAACCTTCTTGCCAACTATGAAATGGCAAAGCGTCAGATGTCTGGAAATCCTTCATTTAAAGTTTCTAAAGCTTTCCAGGATTATGAAACCAAACTGGAAGAAAACAAAGATGTAATGGTAAAAACTATTCCATTATACAGACAATATTTACTTGTAAAATTAAGTCCGGATTTTCAGAAGTTCGCGGAAGCTAAAACGAAAGGGAAAACAGACGTTACCACTTCTGAAGTGTTCGCACAATTCCTGAAAGACAGAAAAGAAATTTCCAAGACGGCTAAAGATTATCTTTTGGCATTTGTAGTAGCACAGGATATTCATCCGGGTGCACCTGCAAAAAATACCGAGAAGATTAAAAAAATTATTGATACAGATATTACAGATGCTTCTATAAAAGCTGATCTTGTAAAAATGCAGGTAGCTATCAACGGTCTTAAAGTAGGTGAAGCTGCGCCTGAAGCATCATTAGTAAAAGCAGACGGTAAATCTTACCAGCTTTCTGAAAATAAAGGAAAACCGTATATGTTGTTCTTCTACGCATCTTGGAACCCTTACATCAGTGAAGCGACAGTTCCTGTATTGAAAGAAGTTGTGAATTTCTACAAGTCAAAAATGAACTTTGTTTTTGTAAACGTTGATGATACAAAAGATCAGTTTGTAAAAACCAGCAGTGCCTTATTAAAAGGAATTCCGGGAACCAATGTTTACGGAGAAAAAGGTTTGGAATCAGATATCGCTAAAAAATATGGAGTGTACGGATTCAAACTGCCTTGTTTTATAGTGGTGGATAAAGACGGTAAGATTGCCAGCAGATCTTTTGTAAACTTAGGTGAGCAGGAGGTTGTGACAATTCTTGATAAACTTACAGGTCTTTCTGCCCCAAGAGTAGAACCGAATATGCAAATGCAGCCGGGAATGCAAATGGATCCTTCAGCACAGCCTGCAAATCCACAGCCTGCCCCTACAAAATAATAAACTTTAATATAGATGGAAACCTTATCTTCGGATAAGGTTTTTTTTATTGTATTTTTGCGGAATCAAACCGGAAGATTTTCTGGTTGTGTTAGAAAAAATAGAAATAGAGATTGAGGAGGAAACCGGAGGGGTTCTTCCGATCATTAAAAGAAATTGAGTTTACGGATGAGAAAGAAGAAAGATATTATTCTTGAAAATATTAAGTTGTTCGGTGCAGGGGCAAAAGGCGTGGCCATAGGAAAAACGGAAGAAGGAAAAACAGTACTGATCTCAGGCGCTGTTCCGGGAGATGTTGTGAATGCAAGAGTGAAAAAATCCAAGTCCAAATACTATGAGGCAGAAACCGTAGAGGTGGTAGAGCCTTCACCGTTCAGAGTAGAACCTAAATGTATTCATTTTGGAACATGCGGCGGATGCAAGTGGCAGAATATGAGCTACGAAAAACAGCTGGATTTCAAACAGGAAGAAGTATACAATAATATTAAAAGGATCGGCGGAATTGAAGACTTTGAAACCGTTCCTATTTTAGGGGCTGAAGAGCAGTATTTTTATAGAAATAAAATGGAGTTTTCTTTCTCTAACGCGAGATGGCTTACTCAGTATGAAATAAGTTCTGAAGAAAACTTTGGAAGCAAAGATGCTCTTGGTTTCCATATTCCTGGAATGTGGAGTAAGATTTTAGATCTTAAAGAATGTTTCCTTCAGGAAGATCCATCCAATGCCATCCGTCTGGCTGTGAAAAAGTTCGCAGTAGATAATGGATTGGATTTCTTCGATGTGAAAAATCAGGAAGGCTTTTTGAGAACCCTGATGATGAGACAGAACTCTAAAGGAGAATGGATGGTCTTATTCCAGCTTTACAGAGAAGAGAAGAACAACAGAGAACAGCTTTTCCAGTATTTATTAGAGAAGTTTCCACAAATCAAAACATTGGTGTATGCTATTAATCCAAAACAAAATGACTCTATTTACGATTTAAACGTTAATGTTTATTTCGGAGAAGGATTTTTAATGGAAGAAATGGACGGGCTGAAGTTTAAAATCGGGCCAAAATCATTCTTTCAGACCAATTACAAACAGGCATTGGAACTTTACAGAAAGACATTAGAGTTTGCTGATTTAAAAGGAGATGAAGTAGTGTATGATTTGTATACCGGAACAGGAACTATTGCACAATATGTGGCAAGAAATGCAAAACACGTTATTGGCATAGAATCAGTCCAGGAAGCCATTGATGCTGCTATTGAGCATGCCGAATTAAATGGTCTTACCAATACAACATTCTATTGTGGAGATATGAAAAATGTCTTTAATGATGAATTCATGGAAAACCATCCCAAAGCAGATGTTTTAATTACCGATCCGCCAAGAGACGGGATGCACCAGAAAGTGGTGGAACAGATCCTGAAACTTGCTCCGGAAAAAGTAGTGTATGTAAGCTGTAATTCTGCAACACAGGCCAGAGATTTGGCTTTAATGAAAGAACATTATACTTTGGTTAAAATATTACCTGTGGATATGTTCCCGCAAACCCATCACGTTGAAAATATCGCGTTGCTGATTAAAAAATAATTTTATTTAAATTTGAATGTCAAATCTTAATATGAAACGTCAGTTCCATCTGACTCAATAAAAAATAAAAATATACAGATGAAATACTTTAAATTTCTCGTCATGATCTGCTTCATAGGAATACTTTTCTCCTGTGGAGGAGAAGACGATATCTGTGAGAGTGGGGAAGGAACCCCCAGAATGAAGGTGGCATTTAAATCTCTGGAGACTGATAAAGTAAGAACCTTAGATTCACTGTATGTAGCAGTGGACTATGGTTCAGGAAAGGTGCAATTAGGAAAACTTACCAATATCGATTCAAGGCTGATTCCATTAAGAGTAGATGACTCACCTTATACAGATGTTTACTTCAGGCTTGCAGATAAAGGGACCGAATCTCACGTCCGGGTTAGTTATACAACAAAAGCCCAATATGTTTCTCCGGGATGTGGAATTAAAAAAAGCTATGAGAATTTAAGTTCAGAATTACTACAATCAAATCCTGTCCTCAAATTGGAAGCAGGACAAAATCAAATAGAGAATGAAGACAAGACTAATCTTTTCCTTCTTTTTTAGCATAATAGGAATACTGGGGTTGGCCCAGGAAAAAAAAGAAACCAAAGAAGCCAAAAAAGTTCAGGAGAAATACAAGCCTAATTTTATGGTGGGTCTTGATGTTCTTAATACTGGCGTTTCCTTTTTTTCAGACAGAATGCTTTACCAGGGATTTATTTCCTCAAAAGTGAAAGGGGATATTCATGCCATTGCAGAAGCAGGTTTTGAGAAAAATGTATATCAGAAGAATGGCTATGATGGCAAAGCAAGCGGTCCTTTTGTTAAGTTAGGGGCATTTTATATGCTTGCAAAAGATCTTGAGAATGAATTCAATGGTTTTTACGCCGGAGGTAAGATTGGAGGAGCATTCTACAACCAGGAATATAGGGCAGTCCCTGTGCGTGGTTTTGGAGGAAGCGGTTCATCTGTATCATTTCCATCATCATCACAAACTTCTGCCTGGCTGGAAGGTACCTTGGGGGGAAGAGTTCAGCTGTTTGAATCCAATTTTTATATTGATGTCAATATGCAGCCAAGATATCTTGTATACACTTCCAAACAGGATGATATCACGCCAATGATTGTGCCGGGATTTGGGAAAAGCTCAGCTAAATTCAATATGGGTTTTGCATGGAACATAGCTTACAAATTTTAATTCAAAAATGATTCTTCATATTGAATCAGGCAGTCTTTATTAAAAATAATAGATCCTCAGATTTTTATCTGAGGATTTTTTTTGTCATTAATCTTTAAGTTTTATTAATAATTTGATGAACTGCGGTCAAAGAATAATAAATCTTATTATTTTATCGTTATTTATAAGGGAATAGCAGGTTTATTTCCTTATAAAGTTTCCTTTTTTTGGTAAAAATGAAAATATATTATCCCAAATTCAGATGAAAAAACTACCCGAATTCAAATAATATAAAATCCTCAGGCTCTACTGAAGATTTTACGTTTTAATGTATAAAATGTATTATTATTATGAAATTTTTACAAAAAAATATTTGAATGGATATATTAGTAGTGAAAAAATTATTAGATTTGTGTAATTATTAAAATATTAGCGTATGAATTAAAAAACTATTCTTTTCAATACAGATTATATGTAAAATGGATGTTTCAAATTGACATTTGAGCACCAAAATGGAAAACCCTACAATTACTTTATACTATTGTTATCATTAAATTTTAAAAAATATGAGTGGATTTTTACTCTGTAAAATGAGCAGGCCCTTTAGGGTGCTCATAACATTGCTGTGTATGGTCTTCGGACTCTTCACGCAAGCACAAACAGTTACAATTGGTACAGGAACAAGTACACAGAGGTATCCTTTGAGTACTTACTATGGATTCCAAAGAGATGTGTCACTTTATACAGCTGCGGAAGCGAGTATTCCTGCGGGTGGAAGTGTCCTGTCTATAGCATGGAATGCAACAGTAGCCACCAGTATTGCTACTCCGGTAAAGATTTATTTAAAATCTGTTCCGGCTGCAACCACTACGATTACAGCCCAAAACTGGGCTACTGCAACCACCGGTGCTACCTTAGTGTACAACGGAACGATCAACAGCATCCCTACAGGATGGAATACAATCACGCTTCAAAATCCTTATTATTATAATGGAACAGAAAACCTGATGGTATTGGTTGAAACAAGTTATGGTGGAGGCGGAAATGGAACTTCAACAGGAAATTCCTTTACCTATTCCAGCAATGCGTCGAAACATATGTATATCGAGGCAGATACTACAGCACCTGCAGGCAATGGAACAGTCGATGGCAACAGACCCAATGTTCAGTTAACCTTTGGTCCGCCACCTTCTTGTTTACCTCCTTTAGGATTAACTTCAGGAACTTTAACGGCAACAACAGCTCCGATCAGCTGGACTGCACCTTCTGCTGTGCCAGCAGGAGGATATGATGTATATTACAGTACAACAGCTACAGCCCCAACAGCTGCAACTCCACCTACACAAACAGTGACTACAGGAACAGGAGTAACCCTTTCTCCATTAGTCCCTAATACAACGTATTATGTGTGGATAAGATCAAGATGTAGTGCGACTGACCAGAGTACATGGGTAGGACAATTAACTTTGACGACACCACCGTCATGTATAGCGCCTACAGCATTGACTTTAGGAACGGTGGTACCAACGAGTGCCACTATCAGCTGGACAGCGCCTTCACCTGCTCCTGCAGGAGGGTATGATGTCTATTACAGTACATCTGCAACTGCGCCAACGGGTGCAACGGTACCTTCACAAACCGTTACAGGAACCACTGCAACTCTATCTCCACTAGCTGCCAATGGTACTTACTATGTATGGGTAAGATCAAGATGTACTGCTACAGACCAAAGTTCATGGACAGGGCCGCTAACGGTACTTACAGGATACTGTACACCAACAGGGGGCGGAAGTTCAACTTCATACTATCTGAAAACGATTACGACAACTGGAGGAATTACAAATTTAAATTATACTGCTAATTCCTACACAGCGTATGTTAATAACACAGCCACCGTTTTTTCAGGGTTACCAACCAATACGATAACCATGAATTTGAACTCTGGAACCAGTACTTACTATTATTATGTTTGGGTGGACTGGAATAATAATATGAATTTTAACGATCCGGGAGAAACTGTTCTTGCAACAACTACCTATGCTACCAATGGAACGGCAACCATCACCATACCAGGATCTCAGCCACCGGGAAATTATAGGGTAAGAACTTCTTCATCATTTATTGGAGCCAACACTGCATGTGGTCCGGCACCTTACGGTAATTATGTAGACTTTACCTTGAATGTTATTGCTTTACAGCCTTGTAGTACTGCCCCTCCGGGAAATATAGCAGTTTCAAATATTACACCAACTTCAGCGCTTGTAACATGGTTGCCTTCAACTGGAGCTACTTATGTATTGAGATACAGAGTTGCCCCTTCAGGAGCATGGACTACGGTAAATATTACGGCACCACTTTCAAGCAACTATCCGATACCAGGACTTACTGAACAGACTCAGTATGAAGTTCAGATTGCTACAATCTGTGGAGGTACCACTGGAGCATTCTCTCCAAGTACGACCTTTACAACACCAGCAATATCTTATTGTACTTCTGCTTCTACAAGTACTACCATTGATGGTTTCATCAGCAAGGTTTCTGTAACTCCGAATGCTGGAATACCAATGACCAGTACTTCAGATTTCAGCAATTATACTGATTACAGTACAGATCCTGCTAGACTCGTTACCTTAGTAAGAGGTTTAGGAGCCAATACGGTTACTGTTGAAAAAAGCTGGCCGGGAACGCAATGGTCGTTCGGAACGGGAGTATGGATTGACTTTAACAGAAATGGAATTTTTGAATCTATTGAACAAGTATTGAATTCACCAAGTAATACTACCTCTCCTGTAACTGCTATTTTTGCAGTTCCTAATGCTGCGGGGGGAGTGTATATGGGGAATCTTACGACCCGTATGCGTGTAGCGATAAGAGAAAGTGCTACTGCAGCTGCTTGTGGAACTTTCACTTGGGGTGAAGTAGAGGATTATGCAGTGAAGCTTGTAGATCAGCCCGCTTGTACTACAGCTCCACCTACAACCATTACAGTTACCAACCTTACGGCTACTACAGCTACCGTATATTGGATGAGTGCTGCCAATGCCACCTACACCATCAGATGGAGAGTATCTCCTAGTGGAGCATGGACTACTCAGGTTTTGGCTGCGGGAGTAAACAACTACACAATCCCGGGCCTTACAGAACAGACTAAGTATGATGTACAGGTATCTACAACATGTGGAACTTCTACGGGAGCATATTCTGCAACTGTACAGTTTACAACACCACCACTTTCTTACTGTCCTATGACAGGTACAGGAACTAACGACCACATTTCCAATGTAACTGTTACGTCTTCTAATCCTGGAGTACCGGTAATGAATAACACAACAGTACAGACGAATTATACAAGCTATACAACACCTCAAACACTGATCACCCTTGATGCTGGTTCTGCCAATAATAAGCTTTCCGTATCAAAAGGATGGACAGGATCAACAAGTAATGTTGCAGTTTCAGCTTGGATAGATTATAACAGAAACGGAGTTTTTGAAGCATCAGAACAGATCTTAAGCTCACCAGCAAGTACTGCCACTCCTGTTACTAATAATAGTTTCACGGTTCCGGCAACTGCTTATACAGGTCCGCTTACGACGACCATGAGAGTGGTACTTAAACGTACCAGTGCTCCGGTATTATGCCAGAACGCAGTCAATGGAGAAGTGGAAGATTATGCTGTAAGAATAAGACCATGTAGTAATGGAACTCCAAACCAGCCTGGAATCACGACGACTTATAATTCCGCTACCCTTACTTTCTCAGGAGTTGCCAATACAGTGACTTATCTTGTGAGATACAGACTTGTAGGACCTCCTCCGGGACCATGGACTCAAGTATATGCTTCTGCGTTACTTAACAACATTCCACTTGTCTTGACAGGTTTAACTCCGGCTACTAACTATGAAGTTCAGGTTGCCGCTGTGTGTGGAGACGTTCCAGGTGCATTTACAGCACTTAAGCCTTTTGTAACAAGATGTGATCCTACTCCTCCAAATGTTACGGTAAGTGCTATTACTACAAATTCTGCACTGATTACGTGGGCACCGCTTGCTGCAAGCTCAACGTATACATTGGAATGGAGAAAAGTAGGAGCTGCAGTTTGGACTCCGGTTAGCAATATTGCTCCTCCTACCAATACGTACCTGTTGACAAGCTTGGATCCTTATACAAAATATGAGGTAAGAGTGGCTAACAAATGTGTTGGAGAAACGACTCTTAACCCATATTCAAATCCGAAAGTATTTACAACGGAAAGAACTTGTGAGCTTCCTCCTCCGGGATTAACGATTCTTCAACTTTTCCCTACATGGGCTGAAGTTACATGGGAAGGTTTCCCTGGTGCCACGTATATCCTGAGATATAGAAAAGTAGGTATTCCTAGCTGGACGAATGTTCCTCTGACTACAAATACTTATACTATTACAGGATTATTGGAAGAAACGAAATATGAAATGCAGGTAGTGAATGTTTGTAACGGTACACCAGGTACCTACACGCCTCCATATTATTTCACAACACCTACGGTAGTCTATTGCCAGATGGGTTCTCAGAACTCTGTAAACGAGCATATCGCTAAAGTTACAGTAACGCCAAGCGGCAGACCTAAGATGGAAAATGCTTCAGGACCTTCAAGCTATACAGATTATACAGGAGTACCTGATACCTTCATCGAAATGGTTCAGGGATCTACAGGTAATCAGATCACGATTGAGAAAAAATGGAATGGAACCAATCATGACGAAGGTATTGCAGTATGGATCGATTTCAACAGAAACGGATATTTCGATCTTGATGAAAGAGTATTTACATCACCTCCGAATACAACAAGTCCTGTTACAGGAACGTTCAGTGTACCGGTAGATGCTTATGTAAGTATGACTAACTACAAGTATGTGGTGATGAGAATTGCATTGATGAGAGATGGAGTTCCAGTGAACTGTACGAATTTTGCAAACGGTGAAGTAGAAGATTACTCAGTAAGAATCGCCAAACCGGGAGTGCCAAATTCTGTTAACCAAACTGACATTCTGATTTATCCTAACCCGGTAAGCTCAGTATTGTATGTGAAAAATATCAGCAAAAGAGCGAAGTATAAGATCTACAATTCTGCAGGCCAGGTAATAGGGGATGGTATCCTTCTAAACAACCAGATCAATGTAAGCAAACTGATCAACGGAATTTATGTAATTGATATCGAAGACAATGGTACAACAGTTCAAAAGAAATTTATTAAAGAATAATATTTAAATTTCAAATATAGGAAGCCCTCAGAAATGAGGGCTTTTTTTTGGCGTCATAAAAAGTGACTTCTCATATTTTTAGTATATTTTTAATGAATAATTCAATATTTGTTGAATTTTTCGCTAAAAATTTAAAAAATTATTTGTTTTTTTAATTTTCAACTATTCCATTGCTTTATTTTTAATAATATGGATAGATAGGGTTTTTATTATTAAAAAATATAGTAGATTTGTGAAATCATTACAAAATATTTTTAATTATGAAGAAAACCTCTCTTTCTTTCTTCTTCCTGTGTTTATTTGCAATGATCCATGCCCAATGGACCCCTGCTGTGTACAATGGAAAAGGAGCTACTGAAGATTCAAAATCTCACAAGTATTACTCTTTGGACATTTCACAACTGAAATTGCAATTAGCCCAAGCAGAAGAAACAGGTAAAAATGCAAAACCTGTAATTATATCTCTTCCCACGATGGAAGGAAAAATTGAAAAATTTGCAGTATACAGCTTTCCTGTTGTGGTAAAAGAGCTGGCAGATCAGTACCAACTGGGTTCTTATGTTGGAGTAGGGATGGACGATCCTTCAAAATACTTAAGATTCAGTTTATCACCAAATGATTTCCAGTCCATGATTATTCAGGACGGAGGCTATGAATTTATAGAACCTGCCAATGCGGCTAAGACAATCTATAAAGTCCATCCTAAAACAGGAAAAGATAAAAAAGGTTTTATATGTTCCACTGAGGAAAGTGAAGATGCAAAACATGATATCGAGATCCTTCATAAAAATGGAAAAGCCTTTTTTAACCAGGCTACCGATTTTGCAAAAAATTCAGATAAGAAATTCAGAACTTTAAGATTAGCATTGTCAGTCTGCGGGGAATATACCCAGTACCATGGAGGTACAGTAGCCGGAGCTCTGGCTGCTATGAATGCAACTTTAACAAGAATCAATGGAGTTTACGAAAAAGATTTTGCACTCCATCTGAATCTCCAAAATTACCCAAGTTTAATTTACACCAATTCAAATACAGATCCTTATTCTGCAACCGAAAATGGAACAGAGAACGGTATTACCGGCTGGAATTCTCAGGTGCAGAATGTGATTACAGCAACCGTAGGTAATGCCAACTATGATATAGGACACCTTTTTTCTCCACCGGGTGCGGGGGGAAATGCCGGATGTGTAGGTTGTATATGCAGGGATAATATGGTGCCTACAGCCAATGATAAAGGTTCAGGATGGACATCTCCGGGCGGAAATCCTCCTGTGGGAGATAATTTTGATATAGACTATGTAGCCCATGAGGTAGGGCATCAGCTGGGAGGAGTTCACAGCTTTTCGTACTCTGCTCCTCAGTTAGGCTCTTCCACGAGTGTGGAGCCTGGTTCAGGATCAAGTATTATGGGATATGCAGGTATTACAGGACCAACTACTGATGTACAGCCACATTCAGATCCTTATTTTAATGTGACTAATATTACCCAGATTCAGGCAAACCTCATCACCAAAACATGTGATGCAGAAACAGTTATTACCAATACTCCTCCGGTAATTACACCACTTACGACCTATAATATTCCAAAAGGAACCGCTTTCGTGCTGACTGCATCTGCTACAGATGCTGAGAATGATCCTATGACTTTTAACTGGGAGGAAGTTGATATTGCCAATGAAGTAATCAATAATGCGAACTTAGGAAATACAACCACAGGTCCTTCTTTCAGATCTGTTGCTCCCTCAACCAGTCCTGTCCGATATTTCCCCAGACTCTCTTCTGTGCTTGCAGGGGTGTTAAATAATGCCAACAACCTTTGGGAAGCTGTATCTACAGTGGCACGAACTACCAAATTTACAGTGACAGCAAGAGATAACAATCCTGTTGCGAATCAACAGCAGACCCAATCTGCAACACAAACCATTATTGTAGGAAACAACGGCCCTTTTATAGTAAACCCGGCGACAATCTATAATAACGGTCCTACCAACGTAACCTGGAATGTGGTAAACACCAATGCAGCACCATATAATGCAGCTAATGTGAAAATAGATTTTACAACAGATAACGGAACCACCTGGAATGTCGTAGCTGCATCCACCCCTAATGATGGAAACCAGGCGGTAGATTTTACGGCTTTTCCTTTAACAGTGGGAGGAACTGCTAAAATAAGAGTGAGTGCTGTTAATAATGTATTCTATGCGATCGGTACAGCTTCAATAGAAACACTTCCGATCTGTACGACCACTGCACCTGGAGGAATTGTGGTTTCAGCCATTACGCAGGCACAGGCAACAGTAACCTGGAATGCATCATTCAATGCAACGTATATCTTTCAATACCGTATTGCGGGAGCTACAGCATGGACAACAGTAACACCTGCTCCAACAACCAATACAGTTACCCTAAGCGGGCTGGCAGCCGGAACACATTATGAATTTCAAATCGCTAATGTGTGTGCGGGAACAGCCGGAGCTTTTTCACCGATTTCAACGTTTGTAACCTTATATTGTGCTGCAACATCTACGAGTACAGATAATGGATATATTTCCAATGTAACCGTAGCAGCCACAAACTCATACACCATGAGTAATAATTCGGCTGCAGCAAACTATACAGACTACTCTGCAGAGATCACAAAATTGATAACACTGGTACGGGGATCAACCAATAATAACGTTTCTATTTCCAAATCCTGGCCGGCTGCTGTATCAAGTAAAGCCGTAAGTGTATGGATCGATTTTAATAAAAACGGAACCTTTGAGACTATTGAACGTGTTTTAAATGCGGCCAATAATACAACGACTCCTGTAACTGCCGCGTTTACAGTACCTGCTACAGCTTATGCAGGCCCACTTACAACCCGTATGCGTGTGGTCCTGAGAGATTCTGCCAATCCTGCCGCTTGTGGTACCTTTACCAATGGTGAGGTAGAGGATTATGCAGTGAAGCTGATCGATCAGCCGGTATGTACGAATGCACCACCTGCCAATATTACGGTAACGAATCTTACCCCTTCAACGGCTAATGTTTCTTGGTCAGCAGCAACCGGGGCCACCTATATATTAAGATACAGAAAAGTAGGAACTACCACCTGGACTACAGTAGATCCAGTGCCAGCTCCCGGAAATAACTATACAATTCCAAACTTAACAGAGCAGACACAATATGAAGTACAGGTAGCTACAAAATGTAACGGCAGCCAAAGTACATTCTCTCCTTCTGCACAGTTTACAACACCTCCGGTTACTTACTGTCCTATGACAGGTACAGGAACGAATGATCATATTTCAAATGTGACCGTTACCTCTGTGAATCCTGCGCTTCCTGTAATGAATAATACCACTGTACAGAATAACTATACCAGTTATAATACAGCGCCTACGCTTATTACACTGGAGATCGGTTCTACAGGAAATCAAATCTCTGTGGCAAAAGGATGGACTGGAACAACCAGCAGTGATGCAGTTACTGCCTGGATCGATTTCAACAGAAACGGAGTTTTTGAAACCACAGAGCAGATCCTTACTTCAGCATCAAGTACAACCACTCCTGTTACTGCGAATTTTGCAGTTCCGGCAGGAGCATATAACGGACCGCTGACAACAACGATGAGAGTTGTGCTGAGACGTTCAAGTGCCCCTGTTATGTGCCAGAATGCAGTCAATGGTGAAGTTGAAGACTATGTCGTAAAGTTAAAACCTTGCAGTACAGTTACCCCAACAAATCCTACGATTACAGCGATAACTTATAATTCAGCTGTTGTCAACTGGACAGCCGCGACAAATAATCTTACCTATCTGTTGCAATACAGAGTACAGGGAACTACAACATGGACTTCGGTGTATGTTACCGCAGTACCTCACACATTAAATAACCTGATTCCTTTTACGACGTATGAAGTACAGATTGCTGCCAACTGCGGAACTTCTACAGGTGCTTTTACACCTATCAGATCATTCACTACAAAATGTGATCCTACCCCTCCGGGAGTATCAGTTACGGGAATCACTACAAATTCAGCAGTAGTAACATGGACGCCTTTAGTAACAGGTTCTACCTATATTATGAGATGGCGAAAAGTTGGAGCAACAACATGGAATCTTGTTAATCTGCCGGCTCCGCCTGCCAATACTTATCCTTTATCCGGTTTAGATCCGTATACAAAATATGAAGTGCAGGTAGCCAATCAGTGTACAGGAGAAACGACTCCTAATCCATATTCAAACCCTATTGTATTTACGACATTAAGAACATGTGAACTTCCTCCTCCGGGATTAATGATTACCCAGCTTACGCCGACATCAGCTGAAGTGATATGGGAAGGTTTTTCTGGAGCAACGTATATCCTGAGATACAGAAAAGTAGGTATTCCGAGCTGGACCAATGTTCCGGTAGCGAATAATGCTTATACCATAACAGGATTATTAGAAGATACGAAATATGAAATGCAGGTGGTGAATATCTGTAACGGGACACCGGGAACTTATACGCCTCCGTATTATTTCACGACCCCTACAGTGATCTACTGTCAAATGTCTTCAGGAAGTTCAGTGAACGAGCATATTGCTAAAGTTACAGTAACGCCAAGCGGCAGACCTAAGATGGAAAATGCTTCAGGACCTTCAAGCTATACAGATTACACAGGAGTACCTGATACCTTTATAGAAATGGTTCAGGGATCAACAGGTAATCAGATCACGATTGAGAAAAAATGGAATGGAACCAATCATGACGAAGGTATTGCAGTATGGATCGATTTCAACAGAAACGGATATTTCGATCTTGATGAAAGAGTATTTACATCGTCTCCGAATACAACAAGTCCGGTGACAGGGACCTTCAGTGTACCTGCTGATGCCTTTGTAAGCATGACAACTTACAAATATGTAGTCATGAGAATTGCACTGATGAGAGATGGAGTTCCGGTAAATTGTACAAGATTTGCCAATGGCGAAGTAGAAGATTATTCCGTAAGAATATCTAAACCCGCAACGGCTAATCCGGTGAATCAGACTGATATTATGATTTATCCCAATCCTGTAAGCTCAGTATTGTATGTGAAAAATATCAGCAAAAGAGCAAAATATAGGATCTACAATTCAGCGGCACAGATCATTGCTCAGGGCATTTTATTGAACAATCAGATCAATGTAGGCAAGCTGATCAACGGAGTTTATGTTTTAGATATCGAAGACAATGGTACAACCGTTCAAAAGAAATTTATTAAAGAATAATATTTAAATTTCAAATATAGGAAGCCCTCAGGAAAAATGAGGGCTTTTTTTGTTATTGAAGATTGTTGAAGCAGGTAAATTTACTCACATACAAATAGTTCATGTTAACATCATCATAATCATCTTATTTAAAAGTTATACTTTAAGCCACCAATAATATAACCTTGTAAAGCGGCTGTAGAGGCTTCTTCCGTACCTAGCTGACTTGTATAGCTATTGATATACTGAAAAGAATTTAAATTTAAAATGTTACTAAATAACAAGCTGTATTCAAAGTTTGATTTTTCTTTTCTATATGAAATTTGACCACCAATTAAGAAGTTACTAAGCTTGTTCTCTCCTGTTTTCTGTATTAAATATTCGCTTAAAATATTACCAATCCATTCTTTTTTAATGTTGGCTCTTATCCCAAAAGACAATCTTATATTGTCTTGTTTGGAAGTTGTATCATAAAAACTCTGCTCGAAAATACCTTTAGTAAAAGTGTAACCTAAATCAAATTGCAGGGGCTTGTTTTTAAAATTTGTAGAGAGCTTTTGAGATAGTTCAAAATTTTGGACGGTAGAAATATTTTCATTCTCACTGATATAATTTACATTCTTGGTTAAAGCACTTGTAAACTTTGTTTTTAATGTATAATACTTACTAAATCTTCGATCACTGGCAAACAAAAATATCAATCGATCATTATATCTTCCCATTGTATTTTCCATAGCTGAAAATTTACCATAATTAATGGAATTTGTCGTAAAGCTAGGTTTGGTTTTATCATACATCAGCATAAGAAACATGCTGCTTCCTTTTTCTAAATAAGCCCTGTGAAATGTCAATTTATAACTGTCCGTGTTGCTTATCAGATCAGGAGTAAGATCTACATTTTGAGTAAAATATAAATCCTTTGTATATAAGGGGTTGTATTGCAGAAGCTTTAATGTGGGAAGTTTATATATTGAGTTATATTCAAGGCTAACTTCTGTATTGGCTTTGGATGCAGGACTGTATTGAAATTTTAGTCTTTTCTCAAAATAATGTTTTTCATATTCATTGATATTCAGAAAATGAGAACTTAACGAAGCAGACAACTCAAATTTCCCAAATTGTTTGTACATATTCAGATCATTGATATAATGATAAGTTTTTAACGTCCTATTCTCATTTGCCTGTGATATCAGCTCTGTAAGTTCCGATTTTTCATTTTTATAAGAAAATCCCGAATGCAAATTAAAATTGACAAGCTTGTTTTTATTCTTCAGGTAAAAGTCTAGTCCATATCTCTTTGAATTCACGTCATATTGCTGAAATAATGAATTGTTATCAGTCAGAAATAGATTGTTATTGGAAAGTATATTTAAATTTCCCGAATAATCTTCATTCATTTGGTTGAAAGCGAAGATTATTTTTGAACTATTCAACTGTTTATTCCACGAAATAAAATTGCTTATACCATTATTTTTTACAGTGTTATTAATAGTGTAAAAATTGATATCTGTAGAATATCGGTCTATATTTTGGTTAAAATTATCTTGAGTAGGATTATAGCCAAAGTTATAATATAGAAAACTATCATCTGCAAAGGTTTTTTTCATTTTAATCTGGGTAGTCCCTAAAAATCCTCTGTTGTTCTCTGTTCTTTGTTCATAGAAATTAAAATCCATTGACTGTCCTTCGAATACAGTTCTTTTAGAAGTTGAAAATTTATTTAATTGAGCATTATTGAAAATTGAAAAAGCCGTAATGCTAAAATTCTTTTTTGACTTAGAATACTGCAAGGCTCCAAACTGATTATCCTTAGATTCTACTTTTCCGTCATTATTAAGAAAAGTGGGAATATCTACATTTGAACTGCTATCTGAATTATCTATATCTTCCTGCGTATTCATTTCGTAAAAATCCATAAAGCTGATAGGGTCTTTAGCAATATTATTAGCGTCAGCAATAAGGGCTAAATTTCCAAGTTTTCCAATACGAAACAAATTAGCATGTCCCAGATATGAATTATTAGTACCATAATTACCTTCTATATTTCCGGTAATTTTTCCTTTATATTCTTCTTTCAGCTTTAAATTAAGGGCAGTGGAACGATTTCCATTAATGGTAGTATAGTTTTGCCAAAGATCAATACTTTCAACCATATTAGCCGAAATATTCTGAGTTGCCATTTTATGGTTTTTCCCGAAAAACTCGTTTCCTTCTACTAAAACCTGGCCTACTGATTTTCCTCTATAGGTTACTTTCCCGTTTTCATTAATATTAAGGCCCGGAAGTTTTTTAATGAGATCTTCCGTCGTTCTTTCTGTACCGTCTCTTACAGCTTTCAGGTTAAAAGCTATAGTGTCTTCTTTCGCACTGGCTATTTTAGGACGTGCTTTTATTTCTATCGTGGGTATCGTTTTAACTTGTGATTCTAAGACAATCCCAAAATCATTTTTTTCGTTTGTATTAATTTCTACAATCTTTGTTTTGTATAATAAAGAGGAAAATTTTAAGGAAAAATTTCCTTTCTGGGAGGGCTGGAAATTACAAACACCTTTATCGTTTGTTTTTTGGAAGTCTAAAGTTTTTTCATGTTTAAGAAGCTGAACGTTAACTTCCGATATAGGGTTTCCGTTCGCTTCCTTAACTTCAATATTAATGTTTTGTGAAAAAGAATAGCTGAAAAAAAATAAAATAATAATAATCGAAAATTTGAAATTCATTATAATCGAATATCTGTATGTGTTTCTTTTACCTTTGATGCTTCTTTCATAATTTCCTGAATTTTATCCTTGTCCTTTTCCTGGTCTAAAACTTTAAGCTTTGAATTCATAGGCTCAAAATCTGTTTCTTTTCCGTCATTACTTATTTTAGTTGCATATACAATAAAATTAGGAGATTCCACTTTTAAAACAAGCCCTGGAAAACTATTATAAACATAAGGACCTGCACTTACGGGGAAATCTTCAGCATACCATACTTTTACCAAGCCCCCACTATTTAGTGTAACCTCTGCTAATTTACATGTATATTTTTCAATTTGTTCAACGTTATCTTTATATTCTACTTTGGAAAACTTAGGTGCATAATATTTATAATATTCTTCGTCTCCAAAATTTTGATATTGATAGAAACCGGGATCATTTTTTTTATGGTAAATCTTAATCGGTTTTATAACAAAAGATTCTTTTGTTATGCTAGTCGTTCTTTCATCTACTTTTTTTCTTTCTTTCTCGTTTTCAAATCCTTCAGTGGGAATATTTTTATAAAAAGTATTTCCTTTATAAAAGTACAGTATTTGTTTTTGAGCTTTTTTAAGCTTTTCCTCTGCCTGTCTTTTAAATGTGCTTGAGGATTCTGAAGAGTATTCGCTAAGATCCTGCTTATTTACATATTCATATTCTACCTTTAAATTTTGGGCATTAATAAAATTAAAAAAAAATAAGGAGATAAAAAGAGTGTATTTCATATCTATTAAATTGTATTTATAAAAGCGCCTAAGTAAATAGACGCTCTTATTATTTATACTTTTAGTAACTATTATTTAGCAACCGTACCAATAGGTACTCATTACCAAATCAGTTGATTTTGTTACGATAAGATTTCCCATACCATCATCAAAATAACTATATGTAACCTCAGTAGTAAAAACAGTTTGATGACAGATGTTTTTAACATCTTCTGCTTTTTCATCATTTTTCCCTTCTTTCAAAGAATTTACTTTGTCAGATGTAGATTTCAGAGATATAGTTTCTTTGCTTTCATTAGAAAAATTATGAACTGGTGTATTGCTTTTAGCAAATCCTAGAGTTGTTCCTGCAAATAAGAACGCTGCGAATAATAATGTTTTCATTTTAGTTTAATTTTTAAATTAAGTAAATTATTTTGTCATATAAACCCTGACATGGGTTTTGCTGATCAGCATTTTTATTTACATTTTGTACTGTACACATACAAAAAAATAAAACATTTGTGTTTTTACCTGTTGCAAACTTACTTAAGATGGTAACGTGAAAAAAGTAAATGGACCCTAAATTTGTAAATCTAGAGCTATATATTTATAAAAATAAAATATTTAAAATGTTTATTATCAGTTGTTTATTGTCTATATTGAATTTGTTTACTTTTTAATCTCTTTAATGCAGATTGAAAGAAGAGTATTTGGTTTTTTTAAAGACCAAATATAATTCCAGCTTATTTTTATATCCCAATTCGTCTGATATGCGGATAATTTATAAGACCGGAATTTCGTACCCTTAATCATCCTATTGAGTGCATAATTAATAGGAAGATCATTAAGATAAGCAGTAAGTTCTTTGCTTTCTGAATATTGATTACCTGTGATAAACAGATAGTATGGGTTTTTATACTTTTTCCTAAACCGGCGGATATACTATCTTTCTTTAAAAAGAGTTCTTTCGTTTCAAAAACTTTCAATTCTTTTAAAATAAATTGTACTACTTACTTAGGAACCTTTTTAGACGTTTTGTCCTCTGCTATTTCAGCCTGATTAGTATCTTTAAGCGATTTTTCTTTAGGAATTTTAAAATCACTTTTTTCACTAGAATTAACTAAATCATGATCAGTTTTTCTATGTTTGCTTTCTGTCTTTTTTAATTCGTAATGTAATAATGATAGTCATAAAAAAAACTAAAGAACAAATGAAATTATTCTTCTATTTTCCAGATCATTGATAATCTTTTTTTGAAGACTTTTTAACAACTGAAAAAAATAAGAAGCAACCAATTATTAATTGATTGCTTCTTTGTTATGAGAAATAAATGATTACATATTCACAACGAGAAGAACTGTAAAGATCATGAGTACACATACTAGTATGACTACGAAATAAGAATTTTCATTTTTTGAATTGACTAAATCTGTATTTCCTCTCCTTGATTTAAATGTTTTCATTTTATTTATGATTTTGCTGATTTTGATATACTGCAACCAATCCTATGTCAATTGCTGTCATTATAACCCAAGCTGCTAATACTACCGATGGAAAACCCCCATCAATTGTTTTTTATTCATGAGTCTCAAGCTCTACTAAGTTTAATTAAGCTAAGTTCATTTTTTTTTTAAAATTGAATAATAAATATGTTAATTTTAAAGATTTTGATTGCCAACTCCGTTTGTATGAATTACATTTCCGAGAATTACAATAGTTTCAGGTTCACCCCCAAAACCTCCTTCGATCCTTCTAAGATCTTCTGTACTTAAAGTTTCTAAATTCATTTTTGATTTTTAAAATTAATAATACTCACTTGGTCATACAGTCAGTAACATGGTTATTTGCTGATCAGCGCTTTTATATTTGCATTTTGTACTGTACACATACAAAAATTAAATATCTGTGTTTTTACCCTGAGCAAACTTACATAAGAAGGTAACGTGAAAAAAGTAAATGAACTCTAGATTTGTAAATTTAGAGCTATATATTTATAAAAATAAAGTATTTAAATTGTTGATTATGTTTTGTTTATATCAGTATTTTGAGTGGCTTTGTTTTCGATCTCTTTAATGTATATAGATAGAGTAGTCCCTGTTTTTTTCTTAAAGGCTAATGAAAATGCCTGCTCATTGTTATATCCTAATTCATCTGATATGACAGATAATTTATAAGAACGGAATTTTCTGTCCTTCACCAGCCTGTTTAGCGCATAGCTAATACGAAGATCATTAAGGTAGGTTGCGAAATTCTTTCCTTTCTGACTGTTGATCACCTCTGATAAGTAAGTCGTATTGGTTTTAATACTTTTTGCCAGACTTGCTGAGGTAATCCCTTTCTTTAGGAAAAGTTCTTTTGTTTCAAAAACTTCCAGTTCTTTTAAAATAAATTGTGCAACATCTTCAGGAGTATTTTTAGCATTCTTATCTTCCGCTTCAACCTCCTTATGATCATGAAGTTGAGGTGTATCTGATTTCTCCTCTAAAGTTTCAAGGTTTCGTCTCTCAATAGAATTGATTAAATCCTGAGCAATCTTTCTATGCTTTTTTTCTGTTTTTTTAGATTTATAATAAAAGAAGGAAAGCAGTACTAAAGAAATTGATAAAAAACCAATTGAAAAATTTAGAATTGTTTTTCTATTTTGAAGATCATTAATGATACTCTCTTTTTCCTGTAAGAGATTTGGCGTATCATATTTTTTGGGTAGCTCTACTGACAAGTATCTGAATTGTTCATCTAATTTCTGATCAACTTTTAGAAACCTTTCAATATAATAAAGCTGCTTCTCTTTATCATTATTTTGTTTAAAGTAATCTATCAAATAAGTATATACTTCCCGAAGCTCTGGAAAAGTAATGCCAGAATTTTGTACAATAGAATCTAATTTAATATATGTGTCTAATGCTTTATCACTTTTTCCCTCACCTTCATAAGCTTTGCCTAAATTGTACAAAATGTAAATTATATTACTCTTCTCATCGGAATTAGTAAAGTATCTAAAGACATTGGATAGCTTTGTGATGGCTGTGTTGTATTTCTTTTGTTTTAGATCGTAAGTTCCTGATAGGTAGTGGTATAGATTGTAATCGTGTTGATTTTTATTTCTAAGAGCATATTTTTGCCCTTCCTGAATTAAAATATTGGCAGAGTCTAATTTATTAATCTCAATATAACAGCTAATGAGGGCTATACGCATTTGGTTATGTTGATAATCATCTGTGATATTATTTCTATTGTACACATAGTGTCTGAATGTTTTTGCCGCTTCTTTGTTTTTACCGATATAACTATTGATATAAGCAATATTCATATTGGCATAGGCCATTTGTCTTTCGTCGTTTTGTTCTTTAGCATACTTTAATCCCAAGATATAATTATCCAGGGCTGATTTCAAATTATCATTCTTGTAATAAAGATTTCCTTTTATCAGATAGGTTCTGGTAGGGTAGAGATTTCCTGTCACATTTTTTGTTATGGACGCTAAACTGTCAACATATTTTATAGCAGTAGGAAAATCTTTACTAAAATGCATAAGATTGTAGCCTTCAGCGATTTCGAGTGTGTTTTTTTCTTTTTTAGCTTTTTGTAGATAATATCTCGCTATCTGTTCAGATTGTGGGATTTTAATATGATCATAATAATCATAAAATTTATTCTTCAATTCTGAATACTTAAGCTCGTCTAAACTATCAATTTTGGTCCCTTGGGCACTCGCCCAATTGCTAAGTAATAATATTACAATTAGGAATATATATTTCATCATTTTGATATTGGTGCAATGCAAAAGTATCAATTTCAATGTGTAAAGTTATACGATACTATAGTATTTTAAAATATTTAAGTTTCCTATCCCGTATTGAAAATGATTCCTGAGAAATATCTTTACAGGCTTTTTAAACTATTTTTTACTTGAATATGAATAGGCTTTTTATTTCCAATCAAAGACTATTTGAAATGGTAATTTATGATTACTTGCTTAGGTATTATTAAACTTGTGCATATAATTCCTCAGCAGATAAAGTCGAGATGACTAATAAAGCTGTCTGATAAAGAAACTATAACTTTTCAGTTCAAATCTTTCCAAAGTTTTAAAAAACTCGTCAGAAAAATCTAACGAGTTTTTTTTATTCTATACTGAAAACGATCCGTTCGGTTTGTTCCTTAAGATCCTCCAGGTTGGTATTGTTGTAAATAATACAGTCTGCCAGCTTGATCTTATCCTTTTCGGGCATCTGCTTTTCCATGACGGATTCTACTTCACGGTAGGTCTTTCCGTCTCTGTCCATTACCCTTTTGGTTCTGATATTATCTTCTGCAGTGACCAGAAGAGATTTGTAGCATTGTCTGTTCAGTTTTAATTCAAACAATAATGCTGTTTCTTTGAAAACTAAATATTTGGTCTGTTTTTTCAGCCATTCTTCAAAATCAATCTTTACAGCAGGATGAATGATTTCGTTTAATTCGTGAAGCAGATCTTTATTATTAAAAACCTTTTCTGCTACATATTTTCTATCATAAAGGCCGTTTGAATCATAAGCTTGTTCGCCCAGTAATTCTTTGATCTTTATTTTGAGGTCTTCACTATCATTCACAATGGTTTTAGCCCTGTCGTCGGAATAATAAACCGGGAATCCAAACTCCTCAATAAAATGGGCTACAGTAGTCTTTCCTGAGCCTATACCACCGGTAAGCCCAATGATCTTGGGTGACGGTTCCGGTTCTGCTTTCTGTGTCTCTGAATGTAATTCTTCCATAATCAAAAATTAATATCCAAAAACGTCATTAAAACTGTGGATCTCGTCTAATCTTACTCCTTTTTCTGTCATTTTAAGGCTTGCTAATTCATTGTGGGCATCATGTTCAAAGAACAGTAAATATTCATTATCGACGCACTGTTTCAGGAACTTTCCTTTTTCTTCCATCGTCAAAAGAGGTCTGGTATCATAGCCCATCACATATACCTGGTTGATATGTCCTGCTGTAGGAATAAGGTCTGCGGCGAAAACAATTGTCTTTTCCTGGTACTGAATTACCGGAAGCATTTGCTTTTCCGTATGCCCGTCTACAAAGATGACATCCATCTTCAAATCAGGGGCAAAACCATAATTTCCTGTTGCAGGAAGAGGTAAAAAGTTAAGTTGTCCACTTTCCTGTATCGGAAGGATGTTCTCCTTCAGGAAACTTGCTTTTTCTCTGGGATTAGGCTCTGTAGCCCATTTCCAATGGTTATCGTTCGTCCAGAACTGTGCATTTTTAAAAGCCGGCCTGTATCCTGTTTTGTCGTCATTCCATTCGATAGCGCCTCCACAATGGTCAAAGTGAAGGTGAGTAAGGAAAACATCGGTGATGTCCTCTTTTACAAAACCGAATTTCTTTAAATTTTTATCAAGACTGTCATCTCCCCAAAGAGAATAATGGCCGAAGAATTTATCATCTTGTTTATTGCCGAGACCGCAGTCTACAAGAATCAGTTTCTTGCCGTCTTCTATAAGCAGGGATCTTGTTCCCAGTTCGATCAGGTTTTTTTCGTCTGCAGGATTGGTTTTTTCCCACAAACTCTTTGGGACGACTCCAAACATGGCACCGCCATCCAGTTTAAATTTTCCACATTGTATTGGATATAATTTCATATATATTTTGATTATTATTTCTTTATTAATTTCATCTTTTCAGCAATCTTTTTACCATTCTCATCTGAATTTTCAAGCTCTGAAATGATATTTTGAAAATCATGTTCCTTTCTGTTCTGGGAAAGTTTCTGCTTGATAAATATTTCCGTAGGAATTATTTTCAGTCCGAAAGCACCTTTCATTTCCTTTTCTACCAATTCCCTTCCCATATCTTTCACCATCACCGGACACTTCTGAAAACTTTCATATTTAGAAGTTAATTTATCCAGATGCCGATACAATTCATCATGATTCATCAGTTCTACCTTTCCTTGGATCTGTACCGCTTCATAATTCCAGGTTGATACATTCATATGATCATACCAGCTGCTTGAAATATAAGCATGAGCACCCAGGAAATCACAGAGTACTTCATCTCCGTCTCTTAATGTTTTTGCCTGAGGGTTAGCTCTTGAAATATGAGTTTCCACATAAATGTTCTCAGGGTCATCTTCATTAAGCATCATCATAGAATGAGTTGCCCTTATTCTTTCCCCGGAAGAAATGAGTAAGGCAAAAGCATTTTCCCTGATGATTTCTCTCATCAGATTGTAATCTTCGCTTCTGTATAATTTTGGAATAAACATAGATCGTTAAAATAATTCTCCGGGACTTCTCGGTATGGCTATATTTAAATGTTTATAAGCCTTATCCGTTACTTCTCTTCCTCTGGGTGTTCTGATAATAAATCCTTCCTGAATCAAAAAGGGTTCATAAACCTCTTCCAAAGTTTCAGGGTTTTCTGCAATAGAAGTCGCCAAGGCAGAAATTCCTACCGGTTTTCCTTTAAAATTTTCTATCATGACACGCATGATCTTATTATCCATTTCATCCAATCCGAACTCATCGACATTAAGAGAATTTAATGCATATTTGGTAATGTTGATCTCAATTTCACCATTTCCTTTGATCTCAGCAAAATCACGTACCCTTCTTAGCAGAGCATTCGCAATTCTCGGAGTTCCACGGCTTCTTCTCGCGATTTCTATCGCTGCATCTTCATAAATCTTACTGCCTAAAACCCTTGAACTCCTCTGAATGATCATCGACAAAAGCTCAACCGAATAATATTCAAGTCTGCTCTGGATCCCGAATCTTGCCAGCATCGGCTTTGTCAGCATTCCGCTTCTTGTAGTCGCTCCCACTAATGTAAAAGGATTCAGACCAATCTGAACACTTCTTGCATTAGGCCCGGTTTCCAACATAATGTCTATCTTATAATCCTCCATAGCAGAATACAGATATTCTTCTACAATAGGAGAAAGACGGTGGATCTCATCAATAAAAAGAACGTCATTTTCTTCCAGATTGGTAAGTAAGCCTGCTAAACTTCCCGGTTTATCCAAAACAGGGCCGGAAGTAATTTTACAGCCTACACCAAGTTCATTAGCGATGATATTGGCTAAAGTGGTTTTACCCAGACCCGGCGGACCGTGCAGAAGTACATGATCGAGAGCTCCACCCCGTCTTTTGGCAGCACTTACGAAAACTTCAAGGTTTTCCAAAGTTTTTCTCTGCCCGGCAAAGTCCTTAAAACTCTGCGGACGGATCTGCTCCTCCTGCATAAGCTCTTCATGCGAGTAGTTTTCCTTATCTGGATGTAAAAAGTCTGGCATTAATTCATTTCATTTACCTCAAAGATAACAAATTTAGACTAAGGTTGAGGTGTGGACTGAGAAATTTCAGAGATTGGAAAAAGGGGAATACGGAGGCTGAGATAGAGACTGAGGTAAAGAATAAGGCTAATTTAGATGGAGGATATTGATATATTTTAAGTATTTTTGAGAGGAAAAATTAATTATAAACAAGCTATAGCTTAATCTTTGATCAATGAAATTAATAGGACCTTTCAAGCAAATTGTAACATTGGCCAATCTTCCTTTAAGAGGAAAACTTTCCGATGAGCAGATCGATATTATTGTAGACGGAGGAATTGTGGTGAATGACGGTACCATCCAGAAAATTGGAAATTTCGAAACACTGAAATCTGAAAATCAAAATATAAACATAGAAACCATTGAAGGAGAGCAGATTGTTCTTCCAGGATTGGTGGATTCTCATACTCATATCTGTTTTGGAGGAAACCGGGCCAATGATTTTGCGATGCGTAATGCCGGAAAAACATACCTTGAAATAGCTGAAAGCGGTGGTGGAATCTGGAGTTCTGTACAGCATACAAGAAGTGCTTCGGAAGACGAATTACTAAAGACATTACTCGAAAGAATCAACTTTCTGATCTCATTGGGAATCACAACTATTGAAGTGAAAAGTGGCTACGGGCTAGATGTCGAAAACGAGTTGAAAATGCTCAGAATTATTAAAAAAGCACAAAGCCATACCCAAGCTACGCTGGTTCCTACTTGTCTTTCTGCCCACCTGAAACCAAGAGATTTTGAAGGAAGTAATGAAGAATATTTAAACTATATCATCACCGAAATCTTACCTAAAGTAAAAGAAGAGGCGCTTGCAACGCGTGTAGACATATTTATTGAAAAATCGGCGTTTCAGCCGGAAGAAAGTAAAGATTTCCTTCTTAAAACTAAAGATTTAGGTTTTGATATAACCGTTCATGCAGACCAGTTTACACCGGGAAGTTCAAGAATTGCCGTAGAAGTAGGAGCGAAATCGGCAGACCATCTGGAAGCGACTATTGATGAAGATATTGAGTTTTTGGCCAAATCAGATACGGTAGCAACAGCACTTCCGGGAGCAAGTTTAGGATTAGGCGAAAAATTTACACCAGCCAGAAAACTATTAGATGCGGGAGCAATCGTGGCGATTGCCAGTGATTGGAATCCGGGATCTGCGCCCATGGGAAATTTAATTACTCAAGCTTCCATTTTGGCCACATTTGAAAAATTAACAACTGCTGAGGTATTGGCAGGAATGACCTTCCGTGCCGCGTACGCTTTAGGGCTTGAAGACATCGGAAAGCTGGAAGACGGAAAGAAAGCTGATTTTGTAACTTTTAAAACAGATAATTTCCAGAATGTACTGTACAATCAGGGAAGCCTGAGTGCTGAGAAGGTTTATATCAACGGAAATCAGGTTCATTAATGATGGGATTATTTGACAAGATGCTCGGCAAAAAGCTGCCGGAAAAGGAAACCAGAACCTATAACGAGTTTTGGGACTGGTTTTTGACAAAAGAAAAAACTTTTTTTGAAGTGGTAAAAGGCAGAGAACATATTGAAGAGCAATTCTTTGA
The DNA here is from genome assembly GCF_003815695.1 of Chryseobacterium carnipullorum. Classification (NCBI taxonomy): domain Bacteria; kingdom Pseudomonadati; phylum Bacteroidota; class Flavobacteriia; order Flavobacteriales; family Weeksellaceae; genus Chryseobacterium; species Chryseobacterium carnipullorum. The sequence goes on from NZ_CP033920.1 coordinate 2,042,392, forward strand.
TATCATGTCTCCTGAACTTAGTAAGGTAAACGATGGCTATTATTTCCTTTCTGGAATGTGTGATGAACACACCGCAGAGCTCATCATTACAGTAGAAGGTGACGTGAAAAAAATAATTTTTGCTGAAGAATTGATTGCCGCTGCTCCAAAGATTGATCACTGGAAGTTTACCGCTCTAAAACCCGAAACAGATATTGAAAATGTAGGGGTTAGAATCAATGACTGTGAGTTGACAAAACATAATATTTACTTTTATTCAAATGACATAGAAGGGTATCCGGATGAGATCGATCTGGCTTTTGTTTATGAAAATCTGAACGAAGAAAACAGAGAATCTGCCACGACAGGAATCTGTATCTTTCTGGATAACTTCCTTGGGGAGCTGAATTTTGCCACTCAGATTGATACCTTTAGCATTATCGGTAAACATGAAGCAGAGCAGGAACTTATTCCAATAGAAAAATTAAGAGATTTTCTTCTGTGGAGAGAAAGAGAATTTACTGAAAAGTATAAAGATTCACAGATTGTAGAAAGTGAAGATCAGTTTTCAGTTCTTGAAGCCACTTTAGAAAACGGGATGCCACTCATGGCTACAGTGAATGCCTCTCTGTTAAAATACGATGCAAAAGCTTCCTATCCATGGATCTCTGTCCTGAAGATTTTTTATGACGGAAGCAATAATAGTGGTTTTCCTGAAGAAAAGGATTACAATAAAATGAATGCACTTGAAGATTATGCGGTAGAAACTCTGACGCCAAAAGACGGACATTTGTATATCGGGAGAGAAACGGCAGACAATTCCAAAAGCATTTATTTTGCAAGCAAAGATTTTAGACAACCTTCAAAAGTTTTTGATCAGATCATCAAAGAAAATCCTGAATATAAAATTTCACTCGAAATTTATAAAGATAAATACTGGCAAAGTTTTGAACAATACAACGTTAATTAAAACAAATTCATTTTTTGGAAGGGCAGAGTAGATAAAATTACAGCCTTTGATTTTTATTTTTTTATATAAGTTTTCTTATATTGTGACCCCATTACTGTTAATTCATTGTATAAAACAGTAATTTTCTATAGTTCTTAAGTACATCCCTGATAAGGAAAATAACGCAGTCATATTATTCTTTGAGTACTTCTGCCAGGGCTATGCCAGGTGTCTGTCAATATTAATACGAAAAATAAATGTGATGAAATTTAAAAATGTACAATCTACTTTCAATAAAGGGGTGACGATCCCAAGTCTGATTTTTATTATTGGAACATGTTTTCTTTCAGCTCTGTTTCCAAAGCCGACGGAAAATATTCTGAATCAGATTAAACAGTTCATATTTGTCAATCTGAATTGGGTATATGTCTGGGCCGTCACTCTGTTTGTGATCTTTTTAGTCTACCTGCTGTTTAGTAAATATGCAAACATAAAACTGGGCGCTAATGATAGTAAACCGGAGTATTCCTTCTTTTCATGGATTTCAATGCTGTTTGCTGCCGGAATGGGAATCGGATTGATCTATTTTAGTGTGGCAGAACCTATGCAGCATTATTCTTCCGAAGTTTTTGCCGATAATCATTATGTGAGCCGGGCAAAACAGGCGCAGTTATATACTTTTTTTCATTGGGGAATCCATGCCTGGGCCATTTATGGAGTGGTAGGACTTTCCTTATCTTACTTTGCTTACCGATACAGATTACCGCTTTCATTACGAAGCTGCTTTTATCCATTGCTGAAAGATAAGATTAATGGGAAATGGGGAAACGCCATTGATGTTTTTGCATTATGCTGTACCTTCTTTGGATTGACCACGACTTTAGGATTTGGAGTGGTACAGATCAGCTCAGGATTAAATATACTCCATATCACCGCAGAAAACAGTTTTACCAATCAGGTGATTATTGTTATCAGCCTTATTTCTCTTTCTGTTTTTTCAGCCATCAGCGGAGTAGATAAAGGCGTAAAGATTTTAAGCAATATTAATATAATGAGTGTCATTGTACTCTTACTCTTCGTTCTGATATTGGGTCCAACGGTATATTTGATAGGAAGTTTTACCGATGGATTGGGAAACTACATCAATAATTTTTTCAATCTTACTTTCAATACCCATGTTTATGAAAAAAATGCATTGCCATGGTTCTATGACTGGACTATTTTATACTGGGCCTGGTGGATTTCATGGTCGCCTTACGTAGGTTTATTTATCGCAAGAATATCTAAAGGAAGAACCATCAGGGAGTTTATTCTGGCAGTTTTGGTACTTCCTACCTTATTCAATTTTATCTGGATGTCTGTATTCGGAAACAGTGCTATCTGGTTCGATCTGAATGTGGCCAACGGAAATTTAAGTGCTCTGGCGTCCGATCCTGATGCTTTGATGTTCAGGTTTTTAGAATATATGCCACTCTCAACAGTAACCGGATTTTTTGTTATCGCCATCATTATTATTTTCTTTGTAACCTCTGCCGATTCGGGCATATTCGTCATGAACAGTATCGCTACTAAAAATGCCAAAAAGTCTCCCAAATGGCAAATTATATTCTGGGGTATTCTACTGGCCGTACTTTCCCTGTTATTATTAAATGCAGGTGGATTGAAAGCGCTTCAGAGTATGACCTTAATTACAGCTTTGCCCTTTTCAATCATCGTACTTTTATTCATCGTAAGCTTAATGAAGGCACTTATTATTGATCAGAAATATTATGATACCAACTTTTCTGCCTCTACCGTTCCGTGGTCAGGGGAATTTTGGAAAGAACGCTTAAAAAATATCGTTTCCTTTAAAGATAATTCTTCAGTCGATCATTTTATTAAAGTTAAGACGAAAGAAGCTTTTACAGAGCTGCAGCAGGAATTTGCATCCAATGGAATCGAAGCCAAAATAAATCAATATGAAAGTCCCGTAAGAATAGAAATAGAGATTCATCAGGGAGTTGTCAATAATTTTATATATGGCGTTGAAAATAAGGTGAAAACCGTTTCTGAATACATGATTAATGAAGAAAACCTTCCGGATCTGGACAACAGTAAAACCCACTATCCAAGATCCTATTTTGGGGATGGAAGAGAAGGATATGATGTGCAGTACTTTACAAAGAACGAACTGATTTCTGATGTGCTCAAGCATTATGAACGATTCCTGGAAATAGTTTCGGAAGAGCGCAATGAAATGTTCATCAGCAGTAATGCCAATCAGAACAAAGAATAGCTTACAATGGGCTTATGACGTGAATGACGGATGTCATAGAACGTTTTTGAAATTGAACACAGGAGTGTTTTACTATCTAAACAATATTATTTAGATTTACAGGATAAAACGATGTAATTAAAATTTAATTTAAAATCTATGTTTCAGGACACTTGGCAAGGCAGATTAGACGGAGAAGAACTTCTTTTTCACAGAATATTTCAACGGGTTAAGGAAGAACGTAACTATGACAATATTGCAGCAGATGATTTTGTGCTGCACGGTTTTGCCGTAGATGAAGGAGTGAGAAGAAATAAAGGAAGGCAGGGTGCAAAAGATGCTCCGGATGTGATCCGAAAAAATATGTCTAATTTTCCCGTCATCCGCCCGGATTTTTCCCTTCTGGACTTTGGAAATGTAACGTGTGAAGACGGTGACCTGGAAAGTTCCCAAAACAGTCTTGCTAAAAATGTGTCAAAAGTACTTTTGAAAGGCGGGAAATCAATTGTTTTGGGTGGAGGTCATGAAGTGACTTATGCTCACTATTTAGGCGTGAAAACGGCCTTTCCTGAACAAAAGATCGGGATCATTAATATCGATGCTCATTTTGATAACAGACAACCGGAAAATGGAGTAGGAGCAAGTTCAGGAACCGGATTCTGGCAGATCGCACAGGAAGGACAGATCAATTCACTGCATATCGGGATTCAGAGAAATTCAAATACCCTGAAACTGTTTGATACAGCCCATCAGTATGGAATGAAGTACATCCTTGCCGATGAACTGTTTTTTGAAAATCTTCCTTCCATCTATGAACGCATTAATGAGCTTGTTGAAAGTGTAGACGTTCTCTATCTTACCATTTGCATGGATGTCTTTAATGCTTCTATTGCGCCGGGAGTTTCTGCTTCCGCTTACAATGGCATTTTTGCAGATACACCCTTTATGCATTTATACCGCCACATTTTAAAAAGTAAAAAACTGATAGCGTTGGATGCAGCAGAAGTTAATCCATCACTTGATATTGAAGACAGAACCGCAAGACTTGCCGCATGTCTTATGAATGAATGGTTTATGATCTAAAGGTAAAATTATATTATTTTAATAGAGAAAATCATTTCTTTTTTTAACCCTTAAGGAACAAAATTTGTTACTTTCACGATGCTTTTTAGAATAAAAGCATTAATAAATTCATTTTTGAATTTAAAACAGAAATTATATTATGGAACAGTTAATTGAAAATAAGCTTATTCAAGCAAATAAGACATTTTCAGAATGGAGAAAAGTACCGTTTGAAGATAAGCAAAAGCTGATCAGAAAGGCGGCGGAAATTTTAAAAAATAATTCGGAAAAATTCGGCAGGATCATCACCACTGAAATGAATAAACCTATTGCAGAATCGATTGCTGAGGTGGAAAAATGTGCTTTGATGATGAACTATTATGCGGACGCTGAAAATATTTTAAAACCCGAAAAAATTGAATCTGAATTTTCTTATTCTGAAGTTCATTATGTTCCAAAAGGGGTAATTTTAGGAGTAATGCCATGGAATTTTCCTTTCTGGCAGGTGTTGAGATTTGCTGTACCAGCTATTTTAGCCGGAAATACAGTCGTTCTGAAACATGCTTCAATTTGTTTCGGAAGCGGGAATGCAATTGCCGAGGTTCTTCTGGAGGCCGGTTTTCCGGAAGGTGTTTTCCAGAACCTGGAAGTAGGACATACCGCTGTGAAAGAAATTCTTGAGCACGATGCAGTAAGAGGAGTGAGTCTTACAGGCAGTGGAAAAGCGGGGGGTGAAGTAGCTTCAATCGCTGGTTTAAATATCAAAAAATCTTTATTGGAATTAGGAGGAAGTGACGCTTTCATTATTTTTGATGATGCAGATTTAGATGCAGCGGCAAAAGCAGGAGCGAAATCCAGACTTCAAAATTGCGGACAAACCTGTACTGCTGCTAAAAGATTTATTATTGACGAAAAAATTGAAGATGAATTTTTGCCGAAATTCATTGAAGAATATAAAACGTACGAAGTCGGAGATCCTTTCAATAAGGAAACCAAATTAGCGGGAATGGCAAGACCAGACCTGGCCGATGAGTTGGAAGCTCAATTCAACAGGGCATTGGAAAATGGTGCTGAAATTATTATTCCTTTGGAAAGAATTTCTGAAAATGAATTTAAACCTGGTTTAATTCGTGTTCAGGAAGGAAATCCTATTTTGAAAGAGGAACTTTTCGGACCTCTGGGAATGGTGATGATCGCTAAAAGTGACGAAGAAGCTTTACAAATGGCTAATGACATTCCTTTCGGACTTTCAAATTCCGTTTGGACAAAAAAAGCAGACCGTCAGTTATTTTTTATCGAAAACCTGGAATCAGGGACTGTAAATATTAACAGAATGACGAGCTCTGATCCGCGTTTTCCATTCGGTGGCAGCAAGGATTCGGGTTATGGAACAGAGTTGTCTTTATTAGCTTTGAAAGAGTTTGTCGTGGCAAGAACGATCGTGGGAAACTAGTTGTACAATGTAAAAAGTATAATTGTAAAAAGTAATAATGTAATTTACAGTTATTAAATATAAAAAACTCCCAGAAATAACTATTTCCGGGAGTTTTTTGTATGGTAATCGAAAAGTAATTTCGCTTGTCGCCTAAACTGTCGTCAGTCTCAACGTATTTGTTTTTCCACCTTCATAAGATGGAGTCGCATTGATATTGATTACAAAATCTCCACTTTCGATATAACCGTGGTTATGCGTCAGCATATTGACCTGAATAATCGTCTCATCCGTAGACTTCTTCATGTCATAGTAATACGCGTGAACTCCCCAAAGAAGATTCAGCATAGTGATCACTCTTTTGTTTCCACTGTATACAATGATCTGTGAATTCGGTCTGTGAGCAGCAAGCTGGAATGCGGTGTATCCTGAGTGGGTCAAAGTAACGATCGCTGAAACATTGGTTGTTTTAGCAATTCTAACCGCTGCAAGACATACTCTGTTGGTAATGAATCTTTCGTCGATGCAGTTGTAATCTTTCTCGATAGGCTCATTTTTATGCTGGTAAAAATGGGTAGTCTCGATATTCTTTACAATCTTCGTCATATTTTCAACCACCTGAATAGGATATCTTCCTACAGAAGTTTCTCCTGAAAGCATTACTGCATCTGCACCGTCCAATACAGAGTTGGCAACGTCATTGACCTCTGCTCTGGTAGGCGTAAGGCTGTTGATCATCGTTTCCATCATCTGCGTAGCGATAATTACCGGCTTAGAATAGAATCTTGCTTTTTCTACCAGGTTTTTCTGGATAGCAGGAACTTCTTCCATTGGAACTTCCACCCCAAGGTCACCACGGGCAACCATCAGTCCGTCACATTCCAATAAAATTTCGTCAATATTTTTAACGCCCTCAGGCTTTTCAATCTTGGCAATGATCGGTGTTTTGAATTTACCGTTTGGATGCGCCTTGATCAGTTCTTTTAAGTCGATAATATCCTGGGCATGACGAACGAATGACAATGCAATCCAGTCAACCTCCATGTCAAGCATGAAATTAGCATCCTGAATATCCTTTTCCGTAAGAGCTGGAAGAGAAACGTTCGTATTAGGTAAATTAACTCCTTTTTTAGAGCTTAATGGTCCCCCCTGGATCGTTTTTGCTTTTACGGTATCGATCTCATTGGTTTCAATAACCTCCAACATCAGTTTCCCGTCATCAATAAGAATTTTTTCCCCCACTTTTACGTCCTGAGGAAACTGCTGGTAAGTCATATATACCTTCGTAGAATCACCTTCTATTTTCTCATTGGTAAAGGTCAGGATGTCTCCCGGGTTAAGATAAGAACCTTCTTTTACAACGCCTACTCTAAGTTTTGGTCCCTGAAGGTCTCCTAGGATTCCTATAGAATAGCCATATTCCTTATTAAGCTCTCTGATAATTTCAATATTATTTCGAACTAAGTCGTAGTCTGCATGTGAAAAATTTATTCTGAAAATATCAACACCCGCTTTCATTAGTCCTAACATTACCTCCTTCGATGATGAAGCAGGTCCTAGTGTTGCAATAATTTTTGTCTTCTTTAAATACTTATTCATAATACTGGATAATTTGATAAAGTTCCTCTTCAGAACCTAGTGTGTAATCTTGTATCGGAAACACAAGATTTTCCGGGAGCAAAATTACGGAAAAATCAGGAATTTGTTCCGAAGTATGCAGAATATATTCTACATCTACCTGATTATTTAATAAAAATTTAATGTTTTCTTCTTCTGTAAAGAGCTCAGTCTGCAGTTTTTTTTGCTTACTTTCCGAAGAACGGTTTGAAATGAATGTAAAACACGTCTTGGTAAACTTGTGATAAGCTTCAAATCTTGGAAAATGATAATCATAATAAGCCCCGTGAATGATCACATCTTTTTTTCTGGAAAAGGTAAGGCCGTTGATTTGATTTATTTTATAGAAAAACTCATGAGCAGGTACATCTTTTGCTAATCTTACCAATCCTATGGCAATATCTTCAAATTCTATATCGTCTAGATCATAAAGTTTTTGGATTTCCAAGTATGTTTTCTTTTTTGTTTAAAATATAAAATGCTCTCTGTGCTGCTTTTTCCTCTGCTTTCTTTTTGGAAGTTTCTGTCGCATTGGCGATTTTTTCTTCTCCCAGCCAGACATGACACCTGAATACCACTGCTTTATTAGCCTGGATTTCTTCGCAGGTTTCGTACTTTATATTTACTTTTTTCTTCTGACTCCATTCGAGCAAAAGACCTTTATAGCTGACGATCTTATTTTCAAGCTTGTTCATTTCGGTAGGCGTCAGCAATCTCTCCAGAATGATCCTTTTACAGGCTTCATAATGGAAGTCAAGATATACCGCACCGATCAGTGCTTCAAATAAATTTCCGGAAATATTTTCGCCTAACGCTGCGGATCCCTGCTTTTGCAAAAGATCGATCAACTTCAGGTCTTCACCTAATTTATTAAGATTCTTCCTATTAACAATTTTAGATTTCATCTGGGTCAGATATCCTTCGTTGGCCTGAGGATACGTCTGGAACAGATGACAGGAAATAATTGTACCCAAAACAGAATCTCCCAAAAATTCAAGTCTTTCGTAATTACTGTCTTGATTTTTAGAAGAACTTTTTAAAGAGAAAGCCTCACGGTAAAGAGCGACATTCTGAACCTCGGCACCCAGCATTTTTTTCATCTCGGTACTGAGAAAGTAGTCTCTCTCCGTTAATTTTCTTTTTCTTTTTTTGAGAAGGAATTTAGAAAAGTATTTCTGTAACTCCATTCATTGAATTTAGATTTTCTTAAATAGAACGCAAGCATTGTGCCCACCAAATCCAAAAGTATTGCTCATGGCTACTTTTACATCTTTTTTAACAGCTGTATTGAATGTGAAATTCAATCTTTTGTCAATATTTTCATCATCAGTAAAATGGTTGATGGTAGGTGGAACGATACCATGAATAATTGTTCCTAATGCAGCGATAGCCTCAATAACCCCGGCAGCACCCAAAAGGTGACCGGTCATTGATTTTGTAGAATTAATCTGAATGTCAAAAGCGTGCTCGCCCAATAATCTCGAAATTGCGTTGGATTCTGCAATATCTCCTAATGGAGTAGAGGTACCATGCATGTTGATATGGTCTACTTCATCAGCAGTTAAGCCTGCATCTTCCAGGCAGTTTTTCATTACAAGATAAGCGCCTAGGCCTTCAGGATGAGGCGCTGTCATATGGTGTGCATCTGCACTCATACCGCCACCTAATAATTCTGCATAAATGGTAGCACCACGTTTTACCGCGTGCTCATATTCTTCAAGGATAATAGATCCCGCACCTTCGCCCAGTACAAAACCATCTCTGTCTTTATCAAAGGGTCTTGAAGCGGTGGTAGGGTCATCATTTCTTGTAGAAAGTGCCATCATCGCATTAAATCCACCGACACCACTTGCTGTAACGGCAGCTTCGGAGCCTCCGCATACAATAACGTCAGCTTTTCCTAACTGGATGATCATCTTGGAATCAATCAGCGCATTGGCAGAGGATGCACAGGCAGATACCGTAGTATAATTCGGCCCGTGAAAACCATATTCAATGGAGATATGACCAGGAGTGATATCCGCAATCATTTTAGGAATAAAGAATGGGTTGAATCTTGGAATTTCCGTATTCGCCCATCCTAAAACCTCAGTTTCGAAAGTTTCTAAACCTCCGATTCCAGACCCCCAGATTACCCCGACTCTGTTTTTATCAACATTGTCTTCCATAATTCTGGAGTGTGCTACCGCTTCTCTTGCGGCTACAAGCCCAAGTTGAGTATTTCGGTCCATTTTCTTTGCTTCTTTCTTATCGAAATGCTGCAACGGATCGAAATCTTTTACTTCGCAAGCGAATTTGGTTTTAAAGTTTTTGGCATCAAAAAGAGTAATCGGAGCAGCACCGCTCTCACCTTTAAGAAGATTTTCCCAGTATTCTTTTGCATTATTTCCAATCGGTGTTATTGCGCCAAAACCGGTTACAACTACTCTTTTTAATTCCATAAACTTTTAAAATTTTCTTTTTTGTTGAAGAATATTATTTATTTACTACTTCTTCGATGTAAGCGATAGCGTGCCCTACAGTAGTAATTTTTTCAGCCTGATCATCAGGGATTTGAATATTGAATTCTTTTTCAAATTCCATGATTAACTCAACTGTATCCAATGAGTCAGCTCCTAAATCGTTTGTGAAGCTAGCTTCAGGAGTTACTTCTGTTTCTTCAACGTCAAGCTTATCAGCGATGATAGCTTTTACTCTTGATGCAATGTCTGACATAGTAAATTATTTTTTTAATTGTTAGATGGTGCAAATATATAAAATTCTTCACGATAAAACATTTTTTTAGTCTTTTTTGTGGGTAGACTATACTTATTTTATAGTGAGAAGTTTTAGTGTTTTAGTTTTCAGCTATTTATGTTTGCTATGCAAATCATAAGTAAAATAAATTGTTATTCAGGGCAGAAATGATGTTAAAATCCTTTGTAGTCAATGGCAAATCAAAGATATTTCAGCTTAGAAATTGAATCTGTAATAATATAGAGCTCGCGTTTTATTTCTGTTAAATTCAATGATGATGAAGCTTTTTTTATTTTAATCAATGCAATGGAGCCTAACTTTTATTTGCATTATGAACTATTTAGCAAAGTTGAATTGAGCCATGTAGCAAAGTGAAGCTTTTGAAATTGTAAGAACTTTGCCATATTAAATTAAAACAATTAATATGAAACGTATCACTGAGGCTTACATCAATGGTGAATTGACATCAATAGAGGGAACAGAAATATTTGATCTGATTAACCCAACAAATCATGAAAAAATCGGAGAAGTTGTTTTGGGAGATCAAAGAGATATCAGAAAAGCAATTGCAGCAGCGAAAAAAGCTTTTAAAACTTTTTCTAAAACTAGTGTAGAAGAACGTATTGAAATCCTTGAAAATCTAAAGAAGGCGGTTGAAAGACGGGAAAGTGAACTCATTGAAACGATGATTCTGGAATATGGTGGAACCCGACAGTTCTGTACGGCCAGTTTTCAAAATATGGTGGGCGCATTTGAGCAGATGATAGAAACGCTTCGTCATTTTGAATTCGAAAGAAAAGCGGGTAAGACCCTTGTACAGATGACACCTATAGGAGTGATAGGTATTATTACCCCGTGGAATTCCAGCAACAGTTTTATATGCAGTAAATTGGCAACGGCGGTTGCAGCAGGTTGTACCGTAGTGGTAAAGCCCAGTGAAATGAGTGCACTTCAGACCCAACTGATTATAGAGTGCTTTCACGAAGCTGGCCTGCCAAAAGGATTATTCAACCTAGTGAATGGACTGGGAAGTGTTGCAGGTAATGAAATCGTGAATCATCCGGATATTGCCAAAATATCTTTTACCGGATCTACTCAGACAGGAAAAATGATTGCCAAAGGAGCTGTGGAAACGATGAAGAGAGTGACCTTGGAACTGGGAGGAAAATCACCGAACATTATATTGGACGATGCTGATTTTAAACAGGCTGTTCCTCAAGCTGTTTATGGAGCATATATGAATAGCGGGCAGGCTTGTATTGCGCCAACCCGTTTATTGGTGCCTTATTCAAGGTTGCAGGAGGTTAATGAATTGGCCAAAGAGACTGTCCGTCACGTTGTGGTTGGAGATCCGGCGAACGAAAATACCAATGTTGGTCCAATGGTTTCTGAAAAACAATATGAACGCGTACAAAGCTATATTAGGTTGGGTATTGAAGAGGGAGCAGATCTTTTAACAGGTGGTTTGGGAAAACCAGGAGGTCTTGACAAAGGCAATTTTGCAAAAGCTACCATTTTTACGAATGTCCGGAACAATATGCGTATTGCTCAGGAAGAAATTTTTGGCCCGGTATTGTCCATTATTCCTTATGAAAATGAAGAAGAAGCGATTTCTATTGCAAATGATACTTCATATGGATTGGCTGCTTATGTTACCTCTTCCGATGAAAACCGTGCTGTAAGAGTTGCTTCTCAGATTGAAGCAGGGAGAGTTTGTATTAATGGTTTTAAACATGATCCTTTGGCTCCGTTTGGGGGATTCAAGCAGTCCGGAATCGGAAGAGAATTCGGAGCATTCGGTCTGGAAGAATATTTAGAACCGAAATCAATTTTGGTGTAATTAAGCCTTAAAAATAGTATATTGAACAGTCAAGTCAAAAAGTTTTGGCTTGACTTTAATGTCAAGAAATGTCTGAAAATATAGATTACATTAATTATTCCTGCTACTTTACTGTTTTTCGCGAAGGGGAACAGTTTGTTTCGTGCAATGCTTTGTCAATGGTAATTTCCGGTGAAATGGAACTTAATGATGGGGTTCACCGGCAAATGTTTCGTAGTGGAGATATTTATCTGGTCAGGAAAAATCAATTATTGAAATTTTTGAAAAAACCTGGGGAAGAAGCAGAATTTAAATCATTATCCATCAGATTTGATGATGAAATGCTCAATGAAATGATTTCGGAAGAGCAATTTATTCTTCCTGAAAGATTAAAGATGCCTGCCTTTATTGAGGTCTCTGAAGTAAAGCATCTGAAATATTTCATGGAATCTTTACTGCAATACAAGGATTTGCTGGAAAATAAATCTCCTGAACTGGCTTTATTAAAACAGAAAGAAGCCTTAATTCTTTTATTCGGACATGATCACTCATTGAAAAATATTCTGTTTGATATCTCAGATCCCTATAAAATAGATCTTGAAAGTTTTATGCAGAAAAATTATCATTTTAATGTGAAGCTGGACCGCTTTGCTTATCTAACGGGAAGAAGTCTGGCCACCTTTAAACGCGACTTTGAAAAAATATTCGGTACTGCCCCGAGAAAGTGGCTGCTCGAAAAGCGACTTAAGGAAGCGCATTATCTTTTGAAAACAGGCAGAAGAGCGAGTGATATCTATCTGGATCTTGGTTTTGAAAATCTTTCTCATTTTTCATTTGCTTTCAAGAAACAATATGGTTTGCCGCCGAGCATGCTTTCCGTATAATGTAGATAATAAGATAAAGGTAAATGAAAGTGTACTGAAATAGGGCATTAATTTAATAACGATTTTAATAAAAAAAGAGAGTCTGTAAAACACAGGCTCTCTTTTTTGTGGAGTTGGAGGGACTACTAAATATATGTGAAAATCAATCAATTAAAGTTTAAAAAAATGATTTGTATCAACGGTTGTGTATGTAATTCTAATATTTCTTTGTAAAATAGTTATCTAATTTTATCAAATCAACCTCATCCCGCTGACTTATTTTTTTCCTTAGTTGTGCATACTGTTTTGTAATCTTACCATTGTAGATTTTTTTTTAGATATTTACAGGTGGTACCACAACAAAAACTGTAATATTCTGTAATAGAAAAAATTTAATTCCAATACTATTTAATTGAACTCTCATTTTAAAATTTATTCAATAAAAAAAACTCTAATATAGGAGGCTTTTAATTATTGTTTTATTAGGATAATTTCTTTAGGTAGTGGTTCTGGTCTCTGATCTGCTGGTTTTCCATGATAGAAGCAGTCGGTATCAATAAGATTGCTGGTTTCCATAAATTTAAATTTAATTTCTGTTTTTGAACTATTCGTAAATTCTATAAAAATGCGACCACCTTTAAAACAAAGCTCAGGATCTACATAGGATAATACATATTTTCCATTGGGGAATATTTTGCCCCCTGTTATTTTAGCACTATTATCGGCAATACTTAAATTATCAAATAATATATTTCCAGAAGGATCTTTAACTTGAAATTTACCAACTAATAGATCTCGATAAAATGGATTGTTTTTTAGGTGGGTATCCAAATAGTGTTCAATTTTTTTAAAATTAATCAAAAGTGCTTTACCATTCCAAGTCCCTTTCCAAGTCCCTTCAAATGCGGGAAGATCATTGTTAGTATCCTTTATATATGTATTATTCGGGACATCTGTATCTGTTGTTAAAGGATATACTTGTGCTTTACATTTTATACCTATTATAAGTATTGTAAATAAAATTATGTTTTTCATTTTATAAGTTTTAAAATTATTGAGGACAATCATCGGTGTCCATACCTCTAGTAGTTGGATTGTAGGTCATTTTAGTTGCAGAATTAGCTGTTACCCTAAATACTTGAAGCCCAGGTTTATTAACCACTTCTGTAATGAACCTGGTAAAAACTTCTTCTACTTTATTTTGTGGAAACTCTCCATCTTTATCAATAATTTTTGCCATTTCATCTTCGTACCACTTGTCCCAAATCAAGCTAGTATCATAATCCACTCCTCCTGGGTGAGTAGTCCCTGTATACTTTATTGTATAACTACCCTCAGATGTTACTACAGTTGAATAGGCATCCTCATAGCTTCCTGCATATTCTCTTGCATTTTTTAAGAATGTGTTAATAAAGGTTCTTACGTCTGTAGGAGAGAAAATTTTTATACTTCCGTCTGCATTATTGTGAGAATGGAAAAGTCCTGATATTCCTGTTTTATCATCTGGAAGATCTAGTCCCTGTGTTCCCGGAGCCCCATCTATTTGTACAAATCCAGACTGAGCTATAACTCCCTTTGGAGGTTGTTTTTCATAATATCCTCTTTCTTTATTCATGTCGAAAATATCCTTTTTGTTCAGATCAGCAAATTTTTGAGAATATTTCACATTAGCCTGTTTCTCTTTAATTTTTTCGCATGGGCTTAATTGGGGCCCATCAGGGGAGGGGCTATTTCCTTCACCCCCACCGGTTCCACCGGGGCCTTCAGGATTTAGGCAGTTTTCATAAGGTTTACATCCTCCTGGAGGGAGATTATCTCCATTCCATACTCCACCAGTATATCCTCCTCCAGCTCCGGGCATCGTAATAATTACTTCTCCTGTATCACAAGGTGATCCGTCAGAACTGCAATTACCATTTCCTTTAGCTGCAATTCTTTGAGGTAATGTGTTTTTTAAGATATGCTTCTTTAAACAATTCTAATATTTTATTGTAGTTTTCTGCTTCAGTATACATTTTCAGAAATTCTACTTGAGTATCATTTTCCTTTAGTCTGGCAATAATAATACCATCTACTTTTCCATTTTTTATGAGTGGAAAAAGCGTAAATTTTTCATTGCCCTTTGTGGTGAAATCCTGAGAATGGATATTTAGTTCTACATATTCATTCGCCATTTCTGATGAATTTTTCAATGCTTTTCTCAGTGCTTTCGCAGTGTGTTGGACATTGTTAATTTCGTCATAGTGCTCTAGTAATGTTTTGAAACCTTTTGCATAATTAATTGTTTCTTTTCCCTGTGCAGTAAATACTCTAAACTTAGTAGGAGGTAATTCTTCACTACTATTAAGAAGATCTTCAGACCGACAGGAGTGCAGGGATATGGCAACTAGAAAAGCTAGAACCACCGGGATAGTTAATTTTTTTGTCATATATTTTAGTTTTTCGGTCCAAATATAGTTTTTTTTCTACATATGGTGATAAAATCATCTATGGATTTCCGTAATGCGAGAAACTAAAATTTCATATAGTGAATAATTAATGTTACAGCTAATCGGACATTCAAGAATACGCCTTTATTACTTGAAAATAAGTATTTTAAAAGGATTGAATCCAAATTATTTTTTATCTAAATTCCATATAATATACTTGTCCAATTCCCTTAAATCCACCTCATCCCGCTGATTTAATTTTTTTCTTATCCGGGCGTATCGTTTGGTTATTTTGCCATTGTAAAATCTTTTGAAGTATTTCTTATGCAGTTCAAAATATAAATGGTCATTGAATTCTGCTCCAAATGCCTTATTCCATACCCTCCATATTTTAGGCTCTATTTGTTTTTCATACATTAAATGAGGGTTCGCGGTGCGGTGTTGAAAATAGCCATTGATAAGGTGTAATTTACGACAATATCGGCCCGTGAAGGGACAAATGAAAAACCAAACTAAACCTTTTCCTAAATTGGAGGTTTTAGAGGCTATTTTTACTTGATAGTTTATTTTTTTATCATTGTTAAGAATATAATTCAATGTTAAAACCCCGGCATCATTATCTGTACTGCTATGTACAGAAATACTATTTTTATCCCCTGTTTTATTACTCCATGTTATAACTCCCGACTTTATAGAGTTAGGTATTAGATACTGATGCTTAGATAAAAATTTAAGATCTAAAAATCTCAGGTCTTCGACCGTTATCGGAAAAGTAGCATATCTTCCCATATGTTAAATTTACGTCTAATTTTCGAAACCTAAATTATTAAGGAATCCCGTAAAACAGTTTTCTTATTAAAAGTTATATTTGTGCCAAATTAACGACTATGAAAAAAATGATGATTGCAGGTGCAATTCAATTTGCATTATTTTTAAATGCTCAAAAAACAAGTAATTCTCAAAACGGTTCAATATCCTATGGTTTGAAAGGTGGTTTAAATATTTCAAATGCAACAGACAAGTCATTTACATACGGCTATGGCTATTCGAATCAAAAATCAAGAATTGGTTTTAACGCAGGTGCATTCGTTAATATTCCAATTTCAAAATCTTTCAGCATTCAACCCGAATTACTTTTTAGTCAATATGGATATAAAACAGAATATGATTTCCGTATAATAAATACGGAAGATGGGTACGATCCATTACTTGTCGGAAATAAAGCGACATACACAACGAATTTAGGATATATTGTAATTCCGATAATGGTTCAGTATAGCATCATTCCTAATTTATATGTAGAAGTTGGTCCCGAATTTGGGATTAACATAATTGCCCAAGAGAAATATACAGAAACAGCTGATAGTTATTTGCAAAATAGGACAATAGATATCAGTAAAGATTTTTTGAATACTTTTAATTTCGGTGTTGGAGCTGGAGCAGGGTATTATTTTACCGACAACATAGGAATTACAGGAAGATACATTTTTGGGTTAACCGATACGACAAAAAATCCTTACAACATACCTAATAAAACTGAAATAAAAAATAAAGCGTTTCAAGTTGGTTTAGTGTACAAGTTTAAATAAGTGTTATTTAAAAATAAATACAATGAAAAAAATAAACATTTTTTTTCTATTCTTAATATTCACATCGTCCTTTGCGCAAGTATCAAATTTTCCCTTAGATAATGGTCAGGTTCAGTGGCAGAAAGTGTATGAAACAACTCTTACGCAAGAGGAATTAATGGCTTTAGTTAAAGATTCTGGTAAGTTCTCCAAACAAAGTGACAATAATGAAAATTTTAGCGGTTCTTTTTCTGAACTTATGGCCGACTACAAAGGTGCCGGATTTTCTGGTATGTCAACGACATTTTTGCGATACTGCTATAATGTTATTAATTAAAAAAACAAAATGAAAAAAATACTTTATTTATTTCTACTTTCACCGTTATTTCTTTATTCCCAAATTGAAAATTTTTCTATTGTAAATAATCAAATTCTATGGCAAAAAGTTTATGAGTCAAAATTAACAAAATCTGAAGTTATTCATTTATTAAAAAGTTCCAATAAGTTTTCTGAGTTATCTGATAATGAAAATACAATATATGGTGCAACTCAAAATTTGAAAGTCGATTTTAAAAGGTTTTCAAATTATCCGTCCATATATGTACAACATACAACAGTTATTTCTAAATTTATTATAGATTTCAAGGAAAATAAGTACCGAGTTACAGTAAAGGATATAGTTGTTCATGACCCCGGCCAGAACAACCATATTCTTAGAGATATTAATCTTGAAAGATATGGTCTAAAAAATAAAAATACAGAATTTAATAATAGATTCATTGATACAAATGCTAAATTTTACGACTATACTTTTTTTAATTTATTCCATTTCGATAATGAAAAAGATACACAAGATTGGTAACTTTTGTAATATTTAGGTAGTGTCTCACTAACTGTGTAAGTTGAAAAGTTATTCTGGAAAATTTTGAGCCCTTAGAGCTCAAAAAATTTTACGGAAATAACTTTTTATTATTTTTAACATTACATAGTTATGATTGACAAAGAAGATTTATTAAACAACAAGGATTTCTACAAATCCTTTAAGAATGGGGAAGATTTAACATCCTTCTTCAAAGAACTGCACAAAAAAGCCGTGGAGCATATGTTGGATGCAGAGCTGGACAGTCATCTGGATAACGAAAAGCATGGTAAAACAACTAATGGAAATTATCGAAACGGTCATGGAACCAAAAAGATAAAATCGTCTTTTGGGGAATCCGAGATTAAGGTTCCCAGAGATAGAGAAGGTAGTTTTGAGCCCGCATTAGTTCCCAAAAGGCACAACATTATCGATGGTTTAGAAAACATCATCATCTCATTCTATGCCAAAGGAATGAGCGTATCAGACATTGAGGAACAAATCCGTGAAATGTATGATTTTGAGGTTTCTACTTCTACCATATCACGAATAACCAATGCGGTTGCAAGTGAAGCAGTAAGTTGGCAGAACCGCCCGCTTGAAGATTTGTATCTCATTGTCTGGATGGATGGGATTGTTTTCAAAGTAAGGGAAAACTCCAAAGTCATTAATAAAACAGTTTATCTGGCTGTTGGATTAAGCCGTGACGGGAGAAAGGAAGTATTGGGAATGTGGCTTGGAAAAAATGAAAGCTCAGCATTCTGGATGAGTGTTCTCACAGATTTAAAAGCCCGTGGTGTGGAGGATATTCTCATCACCGCCACCGATAATTTAAACGGATTTACCCAGACGATCCGCTCTGTCTTTCCCGAATCTCAAACCCAGATTTGTGTTGTGCATCAGATCAGAAATGCCTGCAAATATGTGGTATGGAAGGACAGAAAAGAATTCTCTGCCGATATGAAGCATATTTACACCGCTCCAACAAAACAAGCAGCTGAACAAGCACTCAATGATTTTGCAGATAAATGGGAAAGTAAATATTCTTATGCTATCCAATCCTGGAGAAACAATTGGGATGAACTTACTGTATTTTTTGATTTTCCTTTAGAGATCCGAAAAATCATTTATACAACTAATTTAATTGAAAATCTAAACGGAAAAATCCGAAAATACACCAAAAACAAAATGTCTTTTCCTACTGATGATGCCGTAATGAAATCAGTGTATCTGGCATTAAAAGAAGCTACTAAAAAATGGACGATGCCTATCCAAAATTGGGGCATTGTTCTCAATCAATTTATCCTTATTTTTGAAAAAAGGCTCAGATTATAAAATCCAAGCCTAACTTTTTAACTTACACACTTTGTGGGATAGTGTCAATATTTATTTACAGTAACATATTTGAGCATAATAAAAAATCTAAATGTTAACTTTTGTTAGGTTCTAAAACAAAACTGCAACTGATTAGCGTTATAGTTTCTTTTCTCAAAACTTTTACGGCAATTCCTTTTATTGCTATCAACGTCACGAATATTTTTACAGATGAGGTATATTTTTCTTTCATCACTTTGTTGTTTTCCATGGTCTGTTAGATATCTACTTGATAATTCTTGAAATAGGTCGGAATCATTTATTTTAATATCTCTTAGAGTTGTTTCTCTTAGGAATTTACTCCCTTTCTTTTGACTTGATATATCTATTCCCGTAATTATACATCTATGCAAATATGCATTTTCCACGTTTATCTCTTTTGTGCTAGTAGTGTCGTTTATTAAAAAACCCGGATTAATGGTCGTTTTCTGTGTGGAAATTGCATTATTTAATAGTTGGTAAATTTTGTCGATCAATTTCAATTTTACCTGTAAATGTATATTATCATGTCTAATCAAACCATCGTAGTATTTTATTTTATTATCTCTAAATATATTGCGTTTTTCATTGGTTATTAAATTACTCCAATACTCCGAATTGTGCTCTTTTCTTGTTTTTGATATTAAGTTAATTACTAAAACTCTCTCCCATTCCAAGAGTAGAGTATCAGCGAATTTTTCATATTTAAATACATTAAGTAAATCAAGTGCTGTATATATTTTTTGCGTTCTTATGTATTTACTCTCTTTACTTTTTACTTCAAATCTTAAGGTATTTGGATCTATTCTATACCCGGGATTAGTGGCAAACTGTATACCCTTAGCATAGACTTTAATCTGTTTATATTTTGTCGTATCACTCCTTTTTGAATAGATGTATCTTTCATCGGGAATAATGAATTGATCTTTATTGTGATAATATAAACCGTTCATAATATTCTTAATATCATCATGAAGGATAATATTCACGCCAAATTCCAAATTAACTACCTTTAAATAACTGTATTCAGACTCTTTTATATTAAGATAACAAAGAACGTCTTTTATAGATTTAATTGCCTGTAAAGGGGTAAAATCATCTCCATTATGCTGGTAGTTATTTTTATGATAATGTGGACTTATATTTATTTCTACGTGTCTATATCCTATAACTGCTCCTTTCAGCATTATGGTACGAAAATCTAATCTGAGTTTCACTCCATACCTTTTATGAGAAAGAGAAAAATATCTATTATTTTGTGGTTTGCAGACTATGAAATCGGGATGACAGTATAGTCTTTCTATGATTGGCCGATTGTCCAAAAGAAACTTAGTATTATCAATCATTTTTAGTACATTTGTTATTATTGTAGTGGTTGCCACTATTACAAAATTGAACAATTAGGGAGCGGTTTTACTCGTTCCCTTTTTCGTTCATATGGTTTAACATTACTTTTATTATTTCATTAACTGTACTAAAGCGGTCGGTTCTATTAAATGGGTAGAACTGCGGACAAATACGTATGTATATCATTTCCCAATCTTCGGGAATGAATACCACAAATAAAGATTTTTTATCCTTTATCGGTAAATCTGCATAGTAGAAATTAGGAGTTGCGGTAGGACGTAATCCCGTAATGGTACATTTACTCCAGTTAGTTGTATTTCGGATTTTAAATAGGTTTTCCGCTCCTGTGCTGGAATTGTATCCATTATTCTTTTCGGTTCTTATCAGTTCAGAAAATGCAATCTTTTCGTAATTGGATAGTTTATATTGTCTGAATGATTTTTTAACCTCATCGAGCGTGTAAATCATTCCGTAATGGCCAGGTGTATGTGTGGTTGCCGTTTTCATATTAACTTAATTTATTTTGGTTAATAATCTGCTCCACTTCTTCACGTTTGAAGTACACACGATTGCTAAACCCATAACTTGGTATAAGGTTTTCTTTCCTCCATCGGTGGAGGGTTGAAAGGTCGATTTTTAGGAGTTTACAAACTTCGGAACGTGTTAAATATTCCGTTGGTTGTTTGGGTTGAAATTGCGCAGAAAGGCGCGCTGTCAGTTCAGGAATTAAAGAGTTTTTTAACTCTGTAATTAAATCGGTCGGATTTGTTCCGATAAATTGGATTTGACTCATTTGCAATATTGTTTAAATTAATACTGCAAAGATTAAAATGAGTTATTCCGTCATTATTCCGCTGTTATTTCTATTTTATTCCATTACTATGAAATAACATCATTTTTTTAAATCATTATAATTTTTTGTGTGTTTATCTAATTGCGTTTGATGTTTTTTTGTTTCCCCTTTAATTTCTCTATTTAGATAATCAAAACCAAACAATTCTTTTATTAACTTCTTATATGCTCTATGCTCAATGTTGTACTCTCTACCATTATTTAGCACTCTATAAATTTGATTGTATTTTGTAAGATCATTAAATCTTTTATCAGATGAGCGGAAGTTTTCAGAAAGATAATTTAATAAATCTTTATCAATACCCGTATCTAAATCAATATTTTTAATTGTGTCATTGTTATTACTTTTTGTAATTGGTTCATTAGATTTTTTATTATTTCCTTGTAATTTACTATTTAATAAATTTTTCAACCTATACAAATTCATGAATTCATAAGGAAAAAGAAGTTGCTCTTTGTTTATAATTGGATTGTCAAAATTAAACCCTTTTTCTTCTGCCTGTCTTCTAAATTGTTTCTGTTTTTCAGTTAATTCATTTGCTTCAATGCTTTTATAATAAGGAATTTCTAAACCTTTTTCTTTTCTTAGAGCGATAGCAGAATCTACCTCATCGAAAGAAAATTTAGCCTCTATTTCTTCTTTTTCGACAAACAAGTAAAATTCTAAATCTTTTAAAACACTCCTGATAATTTCACTGTCAAAGTTCTCTGTATAGTTTTTTAACAGTTTATAAATGTCAAATTCTGCTATGTCTTCATTTCTTATAAAATCGAAAATTTCATTAATATTCCATGCGTCTAAGTTTGTTATATTATTATCTTTACCATTAAATAAACTCAAGTTATAATCATGAAACATTTTGTAACTGTTGGGATTTTTAGCAACCTCAATAATAAAAGATAAGTTTTTATCAGGATATCTATTTGCAATCCAACTAAAAAACTCTTTAATATCATAAGGTTTAATAATACCATTGGTGTGAAAAAAGGAACTGTAAGAGTGTTGGATTTTTTGGTATTCAGTTTCGTATTCTGATAATATTAAATTTGCGTCTTTTGCTGCATTATTCAGTAGCTCTTGTAAATCTTCGGGTAGTTTAGCATTTTTATATTTCTCTTCAAATTCTTTTCGATTCATAGTGCAAAAACTTGATTAAACAATTTTTAAATAAGATTCCATTTGCTCCTTTACTCTCAACGCTCTTTGAATCTTTTCCGTTTTATCGTACAAACTTACCATAGCATCGGTTTTGTGACCTGTTTGAGTTTTCATATTCTCTTTTCCTAATGCCTGTAAAAAGTTTGTTACATAGCTCCTGCGGAATATATGACTGCTCACTAATTCCCATTTTTCAAATTCTTTCACAATTTTTTTACCTCTTCCTCCCTGTTTTTTATCTTTTATCCCTCCAATCATTTTTTGAGTTAAACCAGCTATTCTACAAACGTCTTTAATGTATTCATTTAAACGCGGGTCTGATATTTTTCTTGGAAATTCTCCGTTTCTTTTTACTAAAACTTTTAAAACTTCGGGATGTAAATAAATGTATTCTTCTGCATCATGCGTTTGGTTTTGGATTTTCTTTTGTCTGAATTTTAAAATATCTCCATCAACAAGATTTTTTGAAGTGAAATTAAGTAGGTCTGAAACTCTTGCACCTGTGTAAAATCCTATAATCATCCAATCCCTTGCGTTTTCTAAGTAATCATGTGGATAGATTGTGTTTTTTATTTGTTCAATTTCCTGGAATGATAGAATAGGGGGTGTGTATGTTTGTCTTGGAGTGATAAACTCCCAATGTAAAACTTCGGAATTAATTACAACCTTTTTTTTAGATGCAAAACTGCACACGGTTTTAATGTATTTTAAATCCTTAACAATTGTATTTGCGCTAAACTTTTCAGACTGCATATATTCAGTTAAATTGTCTCTAAAATCATCATCAATATTTTTTAACAAAAGTTTTTTATCAAATAAAATGATGCGATTTTTGATAGTAGTGAGTTTTTTTCGGGTAGCTTCTGTAATAGGTTCTTGTTTGCCCTCAATCCTTTTACTTTTTTCTTTTATGTAATGATCAATAAAACTTACAAAATCGTTAGGAATTGCCGTTTTTGTTGTTTTAGGTTCATTTTTTTTTGGAAAAAAAGAATTGTTGTAAAACTCTTTTATTTCCTCAATTGTTGCATTAGGATTATTTGCAAGATATAGAAACATTGCATCTTTAAATACTCCAAGTTTTGAGTTAAAATTAACAATATCTGAATTGTGATTTTTTTCAACAGTATCTTTTGGGTTTTTAATTATATCATCTGTGTTTCTTAACTCTGTGTGTTCATTCCATTTTTCTGAATTAACTATGTAGGGAGTTTTAAGAATGAGTTTAAAATCTCTTCCCCTTGTGTAACGGAAATAAATAGTTGAGGTTGCTCCAGTTTTAGAGCGTAAAAATAACTTGATTGCCATTGTGCGAAAATTTGAACAAATCAAAGTTAGTAAAATTGTTGATACAAAATGAAGTATTTAAGATTTGTATCAACGTTTGTGTCAACGAAATGAAATGTAAAACAATTTGATGCAATTAAAAAAACAAAAACAAAACTATGTTAAACTGTTTGTTTGTGCGGTTTACATGAATAATGGCAATAAAAAAGGCACTTTGTTAAAAGTGCCTAATTTCATTAAATGTGGAGTTGGAGGGATTCGAACCCTCGTCCAAACAAGCAATACATAAGATTTCTACATGCTTATTCTACCATTGATTTTCGACTGAAGGCAGAGGGCAGACACCCAACATCCAGCTTATCTTCTGAGGTTTTCGAGTTTCAGCCGAAGCGTCTGAAGCCTTATTTCTACATTCCTATATCCCAGGATCAAACGCCGTAGAACGGAGCATTTGTGAGATATCTTGCTTCCTTACTATCTTCGGGAAAGCGCTTGAATCTTACTTTATTCGGATTAAGCTGCAAGAGCGAACTCTTCGTTGCCAGTTAAAGTTGTGTAGCAAGGGATTTAAGAGATCGCGCTACGGTTCTCTGCATGCTTACTTACCCATTGATCTTGCTGTCGAAACCAGTCAACCCCATGAATTAAGTAATTGCAAAGATAAAGTTTTTTGTTTATATACCGTTCATAATATAGGCTGCTTTTTAGAATTATGCTGACGTAAGAAAGTTGGGCAATGTTTTCTTAGATAAAATAATGATTAATTAATTGATTTTCAGTATATAAAATAAATATTGCCTATGGGGTATTGGTGACTTATCCACATTGCAAAGTTTTTTTGTGGATAAGTTATTTGCTTTTTTTTAATTAAATCGGGGTTAAATTTTGAGGTTTAATAAAAAATGTCTAGTTTTGCAACCCAAAATGAGATGTAAAGTATGTTAATAATTCCAGTAAAAGATGGTGAATCCATCGACAGAGCATTAAAAAAATATAAAAGAAAATTTGATAAAACGGGTACAGTTCGTCAATTGAGATCTAGACAAGCGTTTATTAAGCCTTCTGTAACTTTAAGACAATCTAGACTGAAAGCCGCTTATAAACAAAGAGGGCTTAGCAAGGAAGAGCAGGCTTAAGAATTTTTCTTAACCACATAATAATTCACTTCTTAAATATTCTTATATTTGAGAGGTGAATTTTTGTTTTTACACCTTACGTAATGTTGAATAAATATTTAGAATATTTGCAGTTCGAAAAGAGGTATTCACCTCATACCGTTACAAGCTACAAAAAAGATCTTGAGGACTTTTCTTATTTCTACCTCAAAACAGAAGCTTCCGAAGATATTTCCCGGGCAGATAAAAAAGTGATCAGAAATTTTATCGTTGAACTAAGCGAAAATAATATTTCGAAGAGAAGCATCAATAGAAAACTATCATCACTGCGAAGTTTTTATTTATTTCTTTTAAAAATAGGGGAGATTAAAGTTTCTCCCACCGAAAGTATCTCTTCCCTTAAGTTTTATGCTGAAAAACAGATTCCTATCTCACAGGAAGAAATGCAGACGCTGAGTGACGATTTCCTGTCAGAGAACCATGATCTTCTTGAAAAATGCATTATTGAAGTATTATATCAGACCGGTATCCGGAAAGCCGAGCTTTGTGGCCTGATGTTTGAGTATGTTAATTTAGACGGAAACGAGCTAAGAGTAATAGGAAAAGGAAATAAAGAACGCTTTATTCCTATATCCAAAGATCTCTCGGATCTGCTTAGAAGTTATCTTGAAGTAAGGAAACCTGAAAACGGGCATCAGGCATATTTTTTGGTCAATAAAAAGGGTAAAAAACTCTCAGAAAAATTTGTTTATGTGGTAGTTAATAAGTACCTTAGTCTTGTAACAACGAAAGAAAAAAGAAGTCCTCACATCCTTCGGCATAGCTTTGCTACGCACGTTTTGGATAATGGGGCGGAGATCTCCAAAGTAAAAAAAATATTAGGGCATTCCAGTCTTGCCAGTACTCAAGTCTATACGAATGCCAATATTGAACAATTGAAAAAAGTGTTTAATCAGGCTCACCCGCGAGCATCTAAAAAAGAAGAATTATGAAGATCACAGTTCAATCAATTGGTTTAACACCACACGAACCATTAGAATCACACATTGACAAAAAAGTAAGCAAATTGGAAACCTTCTATGATAAAATTCATGAGTGTAAGGTTTTCTTAAAAGTCGAAAATACCTCGGATCGAAGTAACAAAACTGCTGAACTTATTTTGGCCGTTCCGGGAGACGATATCGTAGTAAAAAAGACATCTGAAACTTTTGAAGAAAGTTTAGACCTTTGTGTTGATACAGCTAAAAAGCTACTAATCAAGAAAAAAGAGATGGCATAGAAAAAAAAGATAAAAAAAGTCATAAAAAAGTTTGAGAATTCAAAAAAACCGTTCTATATTTGCACTCGCAAAAAGGGAACAGCGTTCTTTTGAATTCTTTTTAATTATGCCTCCATAGCTCAGCTGGCCAGAGCACGTGATTTGTAATCTCGGGGTCGTGGGTTCGAATCCCTCTGGAGGCTCATTTAATATAAACTTTTGGGAAGATTCCAGAGTGGCTAAATGGGACTGACTGTAACTCAGTTGCTTCGGCTTCGCAGGTTCGAATCCTGCTCTTCCCACTATTTTATATTAAAAAAAAGTCTTGCAGGTTTCAAGAAGTTTTCTTAGATTTGCAAACCGTTACCAATGATTTTGGAAACAAAATTGCGGAAGTAGCTCAGTTGGTAGAGCGTCAGCCTTCCAAGCTGAATGTCGCGAGTTCGACCCTCGTCTTCCGCTCAAAAATCAGACTCAAAAAGAATGATTTTTTAAACAACTGAAAAGCTCAGAGTAGAATTTTCTCAAAAGCTTTCAGGCGTAAAATTAAAATTGCCTCCATAGCTCAGTTGGCTAGAGCAGCTGATTTGTAATCAGCAGGTCGTGGGTTCGAGTCCCTCTGGAGGCTCAATTTTAATATAAACTTTTGGGAAGATTCCAGAGTGGCTAAATGGGACTGACTGTAACTCAGTTGCTTCGGCTTCGCAGGTTCGAATCCTGCTCTTCCCACTATTTTATATTAAAAAAAGTCTTGCAGATTTAAAAGAATTTTTCTAGATTTGCAAAGCGTTTACCAATAGTTTTGGAAACAAAATTGCGGAAGTAGCTCAGTTGGTAGAGCGTCAGCCTTCCAAGCTGAATGTCGCGAGTTCGACCCTCGTCTTCCGCTCAAAAAAAATCACGCTGATTGGTGTGATTTTTTTAGTTAGTGCCGACTTAGCTCAGCGGTAGAGTGCTTCCTTGGTAAGGAAGAGGTCACGGGTTCAAGTCCCGTAGTTGGCTCTCAAATTTCCCGAATTTACTTCGGGATTTTTTTTTGCCTTTTTCCCGTAAGTATAAATCATAAAATTTTCGTTAAATTCGTATTAAATATATTTTTGATGAATATTCTTTTATTGGAAGACGACCTTATTCTCTCAGCAGAGCTCTGCAGGTTTTTAGAGTCAAACAGCTTTACCTGTGACAAAATCTATGATGGCGAAACCTTTCTTCGTCAGATTAAAAATAATACCTATGACCTGTATCTGTTAGATATTAATGTTCCTAAAATAAACGGACTTGATGTTTGTCAGACGATCCGTTCTTTCGATAAAAATACCCCCATCATTATTATTTCGGCTTACGGAGATATTTCAGATAAAAAAGACGCATTCACGAGACTTGCCGATGACTATCTGGTAAAACCTTTTCAGTTTGAAGAACTTTTGCTGAGAATGAATTCACTGTTGAGAAGAAAATCACCGTCCGACACTGCTGATCAGGATATCATCAGGGTAGATGACCTGATTATTAATAAAACAGAACAGAAAGTCTATAGAGCAGGCAATGAAATAGCGCTTACCCTGAAAGAATTTCAACTGCTGGTTTATCTTGCCGAAGCACAGGGAAGAACCGTTTCCAAACAGCAGATCACCGAGCACGTATGGGAACATAATTTCAATACCAATACCAATACCGTAGAAGTCTACATCAATTTTTTGAGAAAGAAGATTGATAAAGATTTTAAACTTAAACTGATTCATACCCGTTCCGGTTTCGGATACTACCTAAGTACACTGTAGATGTCTTTAAAAAGAAAGATAGCATTAACGATCAGCGTAGCCTTTTCCCTGCTTTTTGCAATGGTGATGGCGGTGATCTATATGTCTTTTAATGATTTTAGAAGAGATGAATTCAAAGAAAGATTTAGACAGCGTCTCGAATTTACATCTCACTTCATTTCAAAGTCTAAAGATTTTGAAGAAGAAGCCCCTGTTTTTTTTAATGAAAACTCAGATAATATCCTTCTCAATGAAACCATCCTGATTTTTAATAGCGATAAAGAATTAATCTACAGCACCATCAAAGACCGAAATGTTACCTGGGATAGTGCCCTTCTCAAAGAGCTGGATGAAAGGAAGATTATATACACTGAGAAAACGGTTCCTGAAATATACGCCGCCCTTCGGAATATCAATGGCGAAAATTATTATATCCTCACCAGCGCTTTTGATACGAACGGAAAATCAAAACTGGAATATCTTAAGTACCTTTTGATTACAGCCTATGTCATGAGTACCCTTTTGATCGGCTTTTTCAGTTACTATTTTATGGGGCAGTTTCTGCGCCCTTTAGAAGATCTGAATACTGAAATTTCAGAGGTTACAGCCCATAAGCTGACCAAGCAGATTCCGGTCCAGGAGTCTAATGATGAGATCAATGTCCTGGCTAAATCTTTTAATACGATGATCGCGAGGCTGGATGATGTTTTTCAGTCCCAGAAAGATTTCACAGCAAGTGCCTCCCATGAAATCAGAACACCTATTACAAGAATGGCGTTTCAGCTTGAAAACCTGATCAAATTCGAAGAACATTCTCCGGAAACCCTGTCTTCTTTAAAACAGATTCAGCGTGATGTGTATCAGTTGTCTGATCTCACCAATTCTCTTTTACTGCTTACCAAATTCGACAAAGAGAATATTCAGAGCATTTATGAGGAAGTAAGGATTGATGAAGTGATATTTGAAGCTTTTGAAGCGGTAGAAAAAAGTTATCCTACTCTTAAGCTAGATTTCCTGATTTCTGAAGAGACCTCAGAAAACGGACTTCTGACCATAGGAGGGATTCATTCTCTTTTGGTAATTGTCTTTATCAATCTCTTTAAAAACGCGGCCGTATATTCTGACGATACTGAAGTGGATGTTTTAATCACGGAAAACAGTGATCAGCTCATAGTAGATGTAATGTCCCATGGAAATACAATCCCGGAAGAAGAGCAGGCAAAACTGTTTGAAGCTTTTATGAGAGGAAATAATTCTCAAAATATTTCAGGGTCTGGTCTCGGTCTAAGGATTGTCAAAAGGATCCTTGAATACCATGGTGCTATGATCATCTATTCTTCCCCAGAGGAAAATCTCAATAAATTCATTGTGATTTTTACTAAATAGTATTGATTGCCTGTTTTCTTTGTCATAATTTATACTACTCGCGTAAATACCAAACTATTTTTAAAAGTAGATTTAAGAATAACAGTATGCCGTGGTTAGTAATTGCCAATTTGATGTTAATTTTTAGTTAAACTTGGGATTGAATTTAACATAAAAAATCAACACTCGGGGATAAAAAACTGAGTAATAAACAAATTGAGACTTTCGGAAATCATTGTATTCATGGGAAATTTAATTTTTTTTTAAGGGTTCTTTAAGTTCGTTTTAATCGTATAAAAGCAATTTTGTATTTTAAAAATAAAATAATGAACAAAATTGCAGGGCTGTTGATTGCCATTTCCTCATTCATGGCAGGGCAGCAACAAATGTCGCTTTCAGACTGTGAAGAGGCATTTCAAAAAAACAATCTCCAGCTGCTTGCAGAGCAGTACAATATCAATATGGCTGATGCGGATATTCTGCAGGCTAAGATTTGGGAACTCCCCCAGTTGAGCGGGCAGATCAATGCCTACAATCCTGAAGGCAAAAAAGTTTTTGATATAGGAAGCGCTAAAGGAGCTCAGATTACCCAGCTTATCTATATGGGTGGAAAAAAGAAAAATGAAATTGCTTTCTCAAAATCAAATAAAGAACTTGCCCAGCTCCAGTTTTCCCAACTTCTGGTAGATCTTAGAACTCAGCTTCATGCTGCTTACTTCAATCTCTATTATGAGAAACTGAAACTCGATAATACAAATAAGCAGCTTGGCTACATGAATGATTTGCTCAGTGCTTATCGTGTCCAGTCTGCGAAAGGAAACGTATCCCTGAAGGATGAAGTCAGACTACAGAGTTTAGTGATTCAGCTCAACAATGACAAACTTGGAATCAATAAAAATATCCTTGACTTTGAGCAGAACTTAAAAGTACTTACCGGAATATCGGATGATATAGAACCACAGCTTGCTGATGCCGATGCTAAGGAAATCCTCGCAGCTCAACCTTTCGGAGATGAAAATGAATTAAAGAAAAAAGCACTGGAAAATAATTCCGACTATCTCTATTTCCTAAAACTAATTGACAACAGTAAGCTGTATTCCCAGTGGCAGAAATCCCTTAATGTTCCGGATCTGAATGTTGGAGCCGGATGGGACCAGAATGGAGGAACCTTTAAAAATGAGGTGAATCTTATGTTGGGAATTCCTTTGCCATTATGGAAATCCAATCAGGGGAATGTGGAAAAAGCCAATTATGCGATTCAGCAAAATCAGAAAAATGCTGAGTACCAGAAAATGAACCTTGAAACGAAAGTTCAGGCCGCCTATAAAACCTGGAAAAGTCAATACGATCAGTTTGCAGAAATTAAAACCACAGACCTTAGCAATATGGAACTGGTTTACGACGGAATGTTGAAAAATTTCAGAAAAGGGAACGTCAATCTGATAGAGTTTACAGATTTCATGGATAGTTACCGCGAAACAGCCCTCCAGATCTACGATATGAAGAACGAGATCATGCAATCTGCAGAACAACTTAATCAACTCATACAAACGAAAATCTTCTATTAAGCAATGAAAAAATATATAATCCCTGTACTGATAGCCTTCTCTTTGTTGTCATGTGCAAAAAAAGAAGAAGAAAAAGCTCCACAGGCAAAAAAAGGTTTTGAACTGAGCAATACCATGCTGAACTCCATCTCTTTAGCCAAGGCTGAGAAAAAAAACATAGAAGATCAATATAGTTTTTATGGGAAAATTTCTGCAGACAAGAACAGCTATATTGATGTATACCCATTGGTAGGCGGAAATGTTTTAAGTGTAAACGCTGAACTTGGCGATTACGTGAAAAAAGGACAGGTACTGGCCACAATAAGAAGTACCGAACTGGCAGAAGTTCAAAAAGATGTAAGTGATGCAAAGACCGATATGGTGGTTGCTCAAAATAACCTGCGTGTTGCCAAAGAAATGTACGAAGGTAAGCTGAATACAGAAAGGGAAGTCCTTGAGGCCAAAAGCATATTGCAGAAAGCCCAGGATCAGATGCAGAGAGCCACGGCAGTAAGTACAGTTTACAATGTGAAAAAAGGAAATATTTACAGTGTGGTAGCCCCCATCAGCGGATATATTGTTCAGAAAAATATTAATAAAGATATGCAGCTGAGAAGCGACAGAAGTGAGAATATTTTTGATGTAGCCAACACGACAAACGTCTGGGCGATCATGAACGTCAATGAAGCTGATATCGAAAAAATAAGCCTTGGAATGAAAGCACAGGTTTCCACCCTGTCTTATCCGGATAAAATTTTTGACGGAAGAATTGATAAAATATTCAAAATCATCGATCCGGAAACTAACTCCATGCAGGCAAGAGTCGTATTGGATAATGCCAATGGTCTTTTGATTCCGGAAAGTAAAGCCACCATTAAAGTGTCAAGTTCTGAAAACAGTACCGCACTTACCGTACCTTCAAAAGCAGTGATTTTTGATGATAACAGAAGTTTTGTGGTAGTTTTCAAATCCAGAACAGATATAAAAATTAAAGAAATAAAAATATTAAAGCAGGTAGGGGATATCACCTACGTCGTAGGTGGATTGTCTGAAGGTGAAGAAGTGATTACCAACAATCAGCTGCTGATCTACCGCTCTCTGAACAGTTAACAGTTGTCTGCAATGAATTCAATGTATTGGGCTTTGTCGAGTAAAATGCCTTTGCAAGCTTCATTTAGATGCCTCTGTAAATCCTGTTTTTCAGTTTTGGTGTTTGAAATTTTTATGATCAAATCCAATATTTCTTTCAACGGCTTTTTTAGGTCACCAATTTAATCTATCATGAATAAATTCATTAAAAATATAATTGCTTTCTCGCTAAAAAACAAAGCATTTACCTTTATCTGGGTAGCTATTCTGGCCATTGCTGGTTTTATAAGCTTCAAAAATATGCCTATTGAAGCTTTCCCCGATGTAACCAATACCCAGATTGTTATTATAACCCAATGGAATGGACGAAGTGCAGAAGAAGTAGAACGTTTTGTCACAACGCCCATCGAATTGGCCATGAGCCCGGTCCAGAAGAAAACAAGTGTGAGAAGTACCACGATGTTTGGTCTCTCTATCGTTAAAATTCTTTTCGACGACGGGGTGGATGATACTTTTGCCCGAAATCAGGTCAATAACCAATTAAGAACCGTAAACCTTCCTGATGAGGTGGATCCGGAAGTTCAGCCACCCTACGGGCCTACCGGGGAAATTTTCAGATATACGCTGGAAAGTAAAACAAAAGATTCAAGAGAACTGCTAACCCTTCAGAACTGGGTGATAGACCGTGCATTGAGAGGCGTTCCGGGCGTAGCAGACATCAATGTTTTCGGAGGACAGGATAAAGTATTTGAGTTAAGTATTGATCCCAGAGCTTTGGATAAATATAATCTGACTCCGCTTCAGGTGTATGATGCCGTTACCAAAAGTAATTTAAATGTAGGAGGGGATGTCATTGAAAAAAACGGTCAGGCTTATGTGGTAAGAGGAATAGGTCTTGTGAAATCTGTAGCAGACATTGGAAATATCACCATACAGAATGACAGTGGAAATCCTGTACTGGTAAGATATGTGGCAGACGTTCATGAAAGTTCCATGCCCAGAGTGGGGCAGGCCGGACTCAATAAACACGAAGATACCGTAGAAGGAATCGTTGTCATGAGAAAAGGAGAAAACCCGCGCGAAGTTCTCGTTGGGGTAAAAGCCAAGATTAAAGAACTCAATGAAAAAATCCTTCCGAAAGATGTCAAAATGGTCACATTCTATGACCGAGACAACCTCATGGACTTTACGACCCACACCGTAATGCATAACCTGATTGAAGGAATCATCCTCGTTACCGTAATCGTTTTGATTTTTATGGCTGACTGGAGAACGACCTTTATTGTTTCCATTATTATTCCTTTATCATTGTTGTTTGCATTCTTATGTTTAAAACTGGCCGGGATGAGTGCGAACCTCCTTTCTTTGGGGGCAGTAGATTTCGGGATTATCATTGACGGGGCGGTCGTCATGGTGGAAGGACTCTTTGTAATGCTCGACCATAAAGCCCTTAAATACGGAACAGAAAAGTTTAATAAACTGTCAAAAGGAGGCTGGATCAAACAGACCGGAACAGGCTTAGGGAAGGCCATCTTCTTTTCAAAATTAATTATTATCACCTCGCTGATCCCTATTTTCTCTTTCCAGAAAGTAGAAGGAAAGATGTTCTCACCATTGGCATTTACATTAGGATTTGCTTTGATAGGAGCATTGATTTTTACACTGACTTTAGTTCCTGTTTTGTCCCATATTCTACTCAATAAGAATGTTAGAGAAAAAAACAATCCATTTGTTAATTTCTGGGACAGAATAGTATTAAAAGGATTCAACTATACTTTTAAACATAAAAAGACGAGTTTAATTGTGGCCATATCGTTCATGGTGATCACTTTGTTCTCAGGGAAATTCTTGGGAACGGAATTCCTGCCGCAGCTGAATGAAGGTTCACTTTGGATCACCGCAGAAATGCCTATGAGTTCATCGTTAAAAGAATCTTTAAAGACAGCAGACCTCTTAAAGAAAGACATTATGAGTTTTTCTGAGGTGACCGATGTTTTGGCTCAAACCGGAAGAAGTAATGACGGAACAGACCCGAATGGATTTGGATTCGTACAGTTTGCCGTCAATCTTAAACCCAAAGATGAATGGAAACGTAAGATCAGCTATGAAGAATTGATCGAGGAGATAGATAAAAAACTCAGAAGCTACCAGGGAATCACTTTTAATTATTCACAGCCTATTTCAGATAACGTGGCAGAAGCAGTAGCAGGGTTTAAGGCAGAGAACGGAATTAAAATTTATGGTGATAATCTGGAAACCCTGGATAAATTGGCTGATGAGGTTTTAAAACAGATTAAAGATGTAGACGGGGTAAAAGATCCGGGAATCATTAAAAATATCGGTCAGCCGGAAGTAAGCGTAGTGCTGGACAGAGATAAAATGGCTGCTTACGGTGTGATGCCGGATGATGCACAATCTGTACTGGAAATGGCTTTTGGAGGAAAAACGGCTTCAGAGATGTTCGATGGCGAAAGGAAATTTCCGATCCGTCTCCGCTATTCCCAGGAATACAGAAAAGATGAAAACGATATTGCTGCTTTGATGGTACCTACACAGGACGGTGCAAAGATTCCGCTGAAAGAGATCAGTACCATTGTAAAAGATAACGGAGCAGCATTCATTTACAGAGATGATATTAAAAGATACATCGGCGTAAAATTCTCGATCCGTGACCGTGATTTAGGAAGTACCATAGCCGATGCGCAGAAAAAAGTGGCCAATGTGAACCTTCCTGATGGGTACTCCATCGGTTGGACAGGTCAGTTTGAAAATCAGCAGAGAGCTTCACACCGATTGGCGCAAGTGGTTCCAATCAGTATTTTGGGTATTTTCTTCCTATTATTCATCCTTTTTGGAAACATGAAAGATTCATTGCTGGTATTGGCCAACGTACCTTTTGCATTGATCGGGGGAATTATTGCCCTTCATATCACCAGAATGAACTTTGGAATTTCCGCCGGAGTTGGAATGATCGCCCTGCTCGGAATCTGTATACAGAACGGAGTAATCCTCATCACAGAGTTCCACCAGAATGTCAAAAACGGATTAAGTTTGGATAATGCCATATTAAACGGAGTAAAATCCAGAACGCGTCCTGTTATTATGACTGCACTGATGGCTTCAATTGGATTAATGCCTGCAGCGCTGTCTACAGGAATCGGTTCAGAATCCCAGAAACCTCTGGCGATCGTTATCATTGGAGGTTTAATGACCGCGACTGTATTAACCCTGCTGATCTTCCCGATTATATTCTGGATCTTCAACAGAACGAAGAAGTCCCAGCAGATTTAATATTTCTTCTATCTATAACAAGCGAAGCGCGGAAAACATTGTTTTCCGCGCTTCTTGGTATTGAAATAATAACTATGAGTCTTTTTAGAATCCTAATCCTACAGCAAAAGCTTTTACAGCATTAGGGTAATCAGCAACTGATGTAGCAGTCCCGTTGGTTGTATTGATCGAATATAGCTTTGTTGAGGTTCCTACCGTAGCCATTAAATAAGCTTTCTGGCTTACGCTTCCGATATCAAAACCATTGGCATTCGTAATATTAACCCCTAAAGAACCTGTTTCAACTAAAGTTCCATTGTTAGGCGGATTTTGCTGATACAGTTTATCCGTATTATGGTCAATCACAAATAGAGTAGTAGCGGTTGTCCCCGCAAAATTATTGGTATAAGCCGCTGCGCTGATCATGGCGCCTGCAGGATTAATAGTAGTGTCTACAGCGGTAATCCCGCCGGTTACCGGATCTAAACGAAGATTTTGTCCAGTATTACTCACGACACGTATTTTATCAACAACCGGATTAAAATCAAATCCAAAATCTGTTCCTGCAAGTAAAGTAGCAAATGGTGAACTTCCTACTGCTGTTGCAGCCCCTGTTCCTAAATTAATCGTGTAAATTCTGCTTGAACTTCCCAATGCATACAATTGCCCGTTTAAAGGACGGAAATCTATTCCTAAAATATTTTCTCCGGTTTGTAATCCCGCCACTGCTTTAGAAACAGGCACCGGACTGTTCGGATTAAATATCTGAAGGTTATTTGAATTGTCAATAGCATAGGCTACTGCTTCAGTCGGAATTGCAAGATCAATAACAGCCTGTTGAAGAGATCCTATAAAAGTTGTTTTACCGCTGCTTAAATCTAAAACGTGCAGCTTATCACTTAAAGCAACCAATGCCGTACTGTTATCATATTTAATATCAAAAGCAGCCTGTCCTGAGAATGTTGCTCCAAGACTTCCTACCTCTACCAAAGTTCCGTTATTGGGAGGATCTTGTTTAAAAAGTTTTCCTGAAACAGGATCAATATCATATAAAACAGTAGATGAAGCTCCAGCTTTACTGTTGGTGTACGCTACTCCGGTAATGCTCGGTGTTCCTGTGCCTGTTATATTGGTATCAGTAGCTGCAACGGCACCTGTTTCAGGATGCAGTCTTAAATTTTGCCCTGAATTACTTACCAAACGGATTCTGTCCACCGTTGGATTAAAATCAATAGAAGCTATCGTTCCGGAAACGGCAGGAGTGAAAGCGGTAGAACTTACAACTCTTGCTGAGGCAGAAGATGTATTGATGATGTATAATTTACTGGCATTGGATAAAGCATACAGTTCACCTGTAGCAGGTCTGAAATCGATACTCATTAATTTTTCACCTGAAGGAATTCCGGTCACTGCTGTTTTCGCAGCAAATGTTTTGGGATTATTGGCATTAAAAGAAACAAGTTCGTTCATTGAAGTAAGGCCATAGGCCATAAGATCAGGACCGGTAACAGTGGGGTCCGGGGTCATCATTGGATCATCAGAATCATTGCACGAAAAAAAAGTGGTTACGGTCATCAGGACCAGAAAGAAATGTAATAGTGTTCTCATAATATTATTTTTAATGGTTTATAACATCTACGAGAAAACACATAAGACGGTTTTTATACCCTTAATTTTAATGATAAAAAAAATATTTTAGGGTTCTATCCTGTTAGTAATTAATCATATAGTTTACAAATTCAAATAAAAACGTTAGACATGATTTTTTTCAATCCGGAAATTTGTGTAAATTTGCAGTCTCAATACATTGAAATATAAGGTTTGTGCTTCTTTGATTTGAATATTGAAATTTTTTTCATGAAAAAGGTTGTGGTATTTAAAAAATCATTATATTTGCACACCGAAAAATTGAAAAATAATAAAATAAATAATTTTAAATCATGGCAAAGGAAACGTTTAATCGTAACAAACCACACTTGAACATTGGTACTATTGGTCACGTTGACCATGGTAAAACTACTCTTACAGCTGCAATTTCTGCTGTATTAGCTAGCAAAGGTCTTGCTGAGAAAAAAGACTTCTCTGCAATTGACTCTGCTCCAGAAGAAAAAGAAAGAGGTATTACTATCAATACTGCTCACATTGAATACGAAACTGAAAAAAGACACTATGCTCACGTTGACTGTCCAGGTCACGCGGATTATGTAAAGAACATGGTAACTGGTGCTGCTCAAATGGATGGAGCTATCGTAGTATGTGCTGCAACTGACGGTCCTATGCCTCAGACTAGAGAACATATCCTACTTTGCCGTCAGGTAAACGTACCAAGAATCGTTGTTTTCATGAACAAAGTTGACATGGTAGATGATGCTGAGTTATTAGAGCTTGTTGAAATGGAGCTTAGAGACTTACTATCTACTTACGATTTTGACGGAGACAACTCTCCAGTAATTCAAGGTTCTGCATTAGGAGCTCTTACAGCTGCTACTGCTGCTACTCCTGATACTGAAGATAAATGGTTCAAGTCTGTTGAGGAATTAATGGATGCAGTTGATAACTGGATCGAGCAACCACCAAGAGATACTGACAAGCCATTCTTGATGCCAATCGAAGACGTATTCTCTATTACAGGTAGAGGTACTGTTGCAACGGGTAGAATCGAAGCTGGTATTATCAATACAGGTGATCCTGTTGATATCATCGGTATGGGTGAAGAAAAATTAACTTCTACGATTACAGGAGTTGAGATGTTCAGAAAAATTCTTGACAGAGGTGAAGCTGGAGATAACGTAGGTCTATTGTTGAGAGGTATTGAAAAAACTGACATCAAGAGAGGTATGGTAATCGCTAAGAAAGATTCTGTTAAGCCACACAAAAAATTCAAAGCTTCTGTTTATATCCTTTCTAAGGAAGAAGGTGGACGTCACACTCCATTCCACAACAAGTACCGTCCTCAGTTCTACGTAAGAACTACTGACGTTACAGGTGAGATCTTCTTACCAGAAGGTGTAGAAATGGTAATGCCTGGTGATAACTTAGAGATCACTGTAGAATTGTTACAGCCAATCGCTCTTAACGTAGGTCTTAGATTTGCGATCAGAGAAGGAGGTAGAACAGTTGGTTCAGGTCAGGTAACTGAAATCTTAGACTAATCATCTTAAAATAAATAAAGCTTCCGGAAGGAAACTCTCGGAAGCTTTTTATCTACGGGCATCGTCCAATGGTAGGATACCGGTCTCCAAAACCGTTGATCAGGGTTCGAATCCTTGTGCCCGTGCAAATATTAATTATGAGTTCATTTGTTGATTTTTTAAAAGGTTCTTATAACGAATTCAGACATAAAGTTGAATGGCCAAAGTGGTCTGATCTTCAGTCTTCCACTATTGTAGTAACTATAGCTACAGTGATTTTGGCATTGTTTACCTTTGGAGTTGATGAATTGTTTTCAAAAGCAATCAGCAACATAATTGGAATGCTAATTAACGTGTTCAACTAAAAAAGTATTTTCCCATAATGAGCGAATTGAAATGGTATGTGCTGAAAGCAATCAGCGGACAGGAAAATAAAGTGAAAAACTATATTGAGACAGAAATCAAACGTCTAGGGTTTGAGCAGTACGTGACTCAGGTGGTTATTCCTATGGAAAAGGTTATTCAGATAAGAAACGGTAAAAAAGTTCCTAAAGAGAAACCTTACTATCCTGGATACTTAATGATCGAAGCTGATCTGATGGGTGAAATTCCTCACGCAATTAAGAACATTCCGGGAGTAATATCTTTCCTGAGTTTAACCAAAGGAGGAGATCCTGTTCCAATGAGAAAGTCTGAAGTAAACAGAATGTTGGGAAGAATGGATGAGTTGTCAGAATTCGCAACTGACGTTGAGATTCCGTACATTGTAGGTGAAAACGTTAAAGTAATTGACGGACCTTTCAACGGATTCAACGGAACTGTTGAGAAGATTCTTGAAGACAAAAAGAAAATCGAAGTTTCTGTATTGATCTTCGGTAGAAAAACTCCAATGGAGCTTAGCTATATGCAAGTAGAAAAAGTATAATTGATACTTTTGAAATATATAAAGACCGCTTTTTAAAGCGGTCTTTTTTTGGTACCTGTAGTCATAGTTTCAAATTTTTTTAAAGGGAGACTTCAGAGAATTAATTTATTGTGAGGTTCCTAAAAAAGGGACTTTATTTTAACTTAGTTTTCACCTATTTGTGATAATTTGTTCGTTTTTTGTGAAAATAAAGAATTATTTTTTGATTTATTTTCATATGGCATGTTTCTTGTAAACAAGTAAGCAATTAATCCTTAAAGCTTTATCCTATTTAATTTATTTAACGCATAGCAGATGTAGAGAAACATCATTGGCTATACAGAATTAGAAAGGTAAACAATGAACTAAGGAATTAGTAAATACAAACACAATACATAAGTCCAATGACTAAAATTATTTCGATGGTGCTTCTCGCAAGCGCTGTATCTTTGAACGCACAGGTGGGTATCA
Source organism: Chryseobacterium carnipullorum (assembly GCF_003815695.1). Lineage (NCBI taxonomy): Bacteria > Pseudomonadati > Bacteroidota > Flavobacteriia > Flavobacteriales > Weeksellaceae > Chryseobacterium > Chryseobacterium carnipullorum. The sequence goes on from NZ_CP033920.1 coordinate 2,081,867, forward strand.
ATACCTCCAAGCCTGAAAAAGACCTCTCAGTAAACGGAACAATGAAAACATCAGGAATGATTTTCAAAAGTCCGTTAGAAAAGTTAGGCGCAGATGAAAATTATACATTCGTTATCAAATCTCCGGCACCGGAAAATAAAATTACGGCCTACAATGATTCTTTTGTACCTAATTCACCGGCACCCATTAATCTGATTCAGTTTAAAATTACCTGTGATCCTTCAGATAAGGACTGGGTCAATCAGTTTGATACCAAAATCAACTCCAACAAATTTCTTGTGGTAATTTCCTCATTCGGATTTACACAGCCTGTAAGAACCTATTCTGCCGACTGGCTTACACCTGTTCCACAGATTTTTGCCTATTCATCCGGTGGAACATGGAAGCTGAAAGCCGACTACCAGGGATTTGCTCCGGATAATTCCTTTCCTACAGGAGAATGGACGCTCAACCTGCTGGTTTTTGACAAAGCTTATGCAAAAGAAATGAACAATACTCAGGATCTGGGAGCTTCCACCACGGGTGCAGCTGCTGCTCCATTAATTCAATAAAAAAGATTGACATCATGAAAAAAATCACCACATTATTCCTTGTGGCGGGTGCTTTATGTGCTGCAAACGCACAGGTGGGTATTAATACTGCTAATCCTCAGGGAACTTTAGATGTAGCGGGAGAAACATTGGTTGAATCTTACCTTGTAGATACCGTCAATTCACCCGCAACAGGAAATTATTTTCTTCTCACCCGCTCAAAAGATACTTCACCTGTCGGAAAAGTCAAGATGCTGGATATTTCACTCCGTAATGTAGCCCCTGTGAATACATATAATATTATTCTTAGAAATGTAAGCCAGGATGAAGTCGTTAATCTCAATACTGGCCTGGAAACCAGTAAATATGTAGTGGCCATTACGGGTGCTGTTTTTACAAGCGCCGTTTCAGCGGTAAATACTTCAACCACACCCAAATCCTTCGGAGCTTATTCTACGGAAGTAACTCAGGTGACGAACGGAGGGAAAAAGTATCACGCTATTAATTTAAGCTTTAAAGGAGTTGGTACGGTGTCTTCAGTGAACGGTACCTGGACTCTTACCCTTAATGTATTTGAAAAATCACTGGTGAAAGAATGGGGAACCTTTACCGGGTCTGTATCCGCTTCAGCTTCGCCGGTTTATTCAGGAGTTTCAACCAATACGCCTTTAGGGCTTCAATAAATAATGATCATGGAAAAAAGAATTTACATTATAATGATATTATTTCTGGGAATGTTGGTAAATGCCCAGTCTGGAAGAGTAGGAATCAAAACCACTGATCCCAAAGAGACATTGGATGTTAACGGAAATACATACACCAATTCACTATATCTTAGAAATCCCGGAGAACCTACGATGACCGGAGGAAGTTTTTTGGCTACTTCTGAAAATTCGCTCCAGCTGTATGATCCTAAACTGGAAAGCAGCGGACTGTTCAATTATCTTAAGCTTTCTCTTACGGGAATATCCGGTGCGGGAATTACAGATTATGATACTAAAATAGATGCGGATAAGTTCTTGGTCGTAGTTCATAATTATTCATTTAAAATGAATGATGGTACTACCAATGTAGCTCTTGATTACGGCGATAACGGAACCAATGACAACAGACAGGGATCTCCTGATGTAACAGCATTTAAAAGTAAAGGGACTTGGCACATCAGAGCTAGGTTTACGGACAGTAAGCTTATTGCCCTTACATCTGCTAACCCTGGAAGAACCTATAATAATTTTACAATAGACCTCTATCTGATGGCCTATAAAAGACTTATCACTAAACAGAATATCGGCGATATTAATTCTGATCTCGGAGGAACGAATGGTTCAGCGAGTACGATCAACAAGCCGTCTGGTTTTTAGCAGGAGAAATGAATTGCTTATATAAAAGAAGTTGTCTGGAGGCAGCTTCTTTTATATTTTCTTGAGTTATTTTTTGAATGAGAAATTTTCTGAAAAGTCGGTTATCTTTAAAGTGTGGGTCTCTTTTGGTGAATCATGAATGGGTAATTATTTTTGAGTATTTCTTTACAAAGAGCTTTCTCTTTATGGAGACAATTTCAATTTCTAAAATGTACTTCTCTCCGGAAATCTGATTTACACAAATGCCCTATATGAAGTAACAAAGCTGATAGCTGATAGCTGTCTTATTTTATGATGAACTTATTTGTAACCAGGAGAATAGAGGTTAGCCGTAAAAAATAGATTTCAAAATAAGAATGTAAACTTTGTCGATTTCCGTTTCCGGCAGACACAAATAAAAAAATATTGATAATTCTTTCTAAAAATCAACACATTCCATTGGCTAATTCAAAAATATTTCATAATTTTGCAGTCCGAAAAGTAGATTTACTGTATGTGAGTCGGTGATCTGCTGAATAAATAATGCTTCCAAACTCATTAATTATTCAAACTAAAAAAAAATAAAATGGCTAAGAAAGTCTTTAAAATGGTAAAGCTTCAGGTGAAAGGTGGCGCAGCTAACCCTTCTCCACCGGTAGGTCCAGCATTGGGTTCTGCAGGTGTGAACATCATGGAGTTTTGTAAGCAATTTAACGGAAGAACCCAAGATAAGCCAGGGCAAGTTTTACCTGTAGTAATTACAGTATACGAAGACAAATCTTTTGAATTCGTTATTAAAACTCCACCTGCAGCGATCCAGTTGATGGATGCGGCTAAAATCAAAGGAGGTTCCGGTGAACCAAACAGAAATAAAGTAGGGGCTGTATCTTGGGATCAGGTTAAAAAGATCGCTGAAGATAAAATGGCAGACCTTAACTGTTTTACAATAGACTCTGCTCTTTCTATGGTAGCTGGTACTGCTAGATCTATGGGATTAAAAGTAACAGGAACTAAACCAACTAACGCTTAAAACTTACTGAAATGGCAAAATTAACTAAAAAGCAAAAAGAAGCTTTAAGCAAAGTAGAAAAAGGTAGAATCTATAACCTTGAAGAAGGTGCAGCTCTTGTAAAAGAAGTAAACACTACAAAGTTTGATGCTTCTGTAGATATCGCTGTAAGATTGGGTGTAGATCCAAGAAAAGCAAACCAAATGGTAAGAGGTGTAGTATCTCTTCCTCACGGAACTGGTAAAGACGTTAAAGTTTTAGCGCTTGTTACACCAGATAAAGAAGCTGAAGCTAAAGAAGCTGGAGCTGATTATGTAGGTCTTGACGAATATTTACAAAAAATAAAAGAGGGTTGGACAGATGTTGACGTTATCGTTACTATGCCAGCTGTTATGGGTAAATTAGGTCCATTAGGTAGAGTATTAGGACCAAGAGGTCTAATGCCTAACCCTAAATCAGGAACTGTAACCATGGAAATTGGTAAAGCAGTAACTGAAGTGAAAGCAGGTAAAATTGATTTCAAAGTAGATAAATACGGGATCATCCACGCAGGTATTGGTAAAGTATCTTTCGATGCTGATAAAATCAAAGAAAATGCTCAGGAATTAATCTCGACATTGATCAAAATGAAACCAACTGCTGCTAAAGGTACTTATGTGAAGAGCATTTATTTGTCTTCTACAATGAGCCCAGGTATTGCAATTGATAGTAAATCTGTTAACTAATAATAATCCTTAAGACAATGACAAAAGACCAAAAAGTTGTAGCAATACAAGAGATCAAAGACTTGCTTCAGGATGCGAAAGTAGTTTACGTAGCAGATCTAGACGGTTTGAACGCTGCTAAATCTTCTGATTTCAGAAGACAGGCTTTCAAACAGAATATCAAAGTGAAAGTGGTAAAAAATACACTTTTACAAAAAGCAATGGAGCAAATGGAAGGAGTAGATTACTCTGAAATGTTTGAAACGTTCAAAGGAAATTCAGCATTGATGATTTCTGATACGGCAAACGCTCCTGCAAAATTAATTCAAGGGTTCAGAAAGAAAGAAGATAAGCCAGCTTTAAAGTCTGCTTACCTTCAGGAAACTTTCTACGTTGGAGACGAAAACTTATCTGCACTTGCTAACATCAAGTCTAGAGAAGAAATGATCGGAGAAATCATCGGATTACTTCAATCTCCAATTCAAAGAGTTGTTTCTGCTCTTCAAAACAAACCTGAAACAGTAGAAGCTAAAGCTGAAGAAGCTGCTGCACCTGCTGCGGAAGAAACTCCTGCTGAGGCGGCTCCAGAAGCTCCTGCTGCAGAAAGCACGGAAGAAACTCCAAGTGCTGAATAATTACTCTCAAAAAATTAAATAAATAATCAACAAAAACATTACAACAATGTCAGATTTAAAAAATTTAGCTGAAACGCTAGTAAACCTTACTGTAAAAGACGTAAACGAATTAGCTACTATCCTTAAGGATGAGTACGGAATTGAGCCAGCTGCTGCTGCTGTAGTAGTTGCTGCAGGTGGTGGAGAAGCTGCTGAAGAAAAGACTGAATTCGACGTAATTCTTAAGTCTGCAGGTGCATCTAAATTAGCTATCGTTAAATTGGTAAAAGATTTAACTGGTGCTGGTCTTAAAGAAGCTAAAGATATCGTAGACGGAGCTCCTGCTGCTATCAAGCAAGGAATCTCTAAAGACGAAGCTGAAGCTCTTAAGAAGCAATTAGAAGAAGCTGGTGCTGAAGTAGAATTGAAATAATTCAGTTTACTATAAAATAGGAAGCCCGGACAGTAATGTCCGGGCTTTTTTTGTGGGGATTCAATTATTAAAACTGAAATATTCGCTAATCGTATTCAAATATGCATGATGGATGTAATTTCATATTTGATTATAATTATGAAATAATTAATAATTGATACGATTGAATGTTTATTATTTATAGAATAGCTTATTTTTATTGATTTTTTTGTATTATAATATTGTAATGTTTGAAAAATAACTATATTTGTATCGAAAAAAAACGCACAATTTGAAACAAAGTTACTTTATTTTCTACGGCTCTGCTGTAGCATATTGTATCAGTATGCTGGCTGCATTGCAGGTTGGGAATCTCAGCATTATATCTTCAGTGGTACAGAAGTCCACTGTTCAAAAATACCGTACGGATATCATGAATAGTTTCGAATACATCACAGCGAACTCTTCAGAAAACCCGCAATATGATCAACCTGGTACTAATCATTTTTTACCAGAAACAAGCACTAGTAGGGAATGGAACAAAGAAGTGTTCCGTTTAAAAAATAACTATTATTCTGGAACTGATTACAGTACATTCAATTACTTCGCTCTAATTCATTATTCTCATAGCAGAATTCTCTCTTTTATTACATCAGATCAACACCATATCAACCCTCCATCTATAGAAACAAGGACTAGGAAATACCAGAAATCCAATGTCCATTTGTCTGTAGATTCTAAAAGTACGAAAGGATTTAGCGACATCATTAAGTTTCCTGACAAATTATCTTAGGCAGACTCTCTAATAGGTATCCAATCCATTCGCTTTAACGAAAAACAACAATGTTCTCCTCTTTATGCGGGTGAAAGGATCTCTGTACTTATTAATAAAAAATAAACACACAAAAAAACAAAATTCACTAAAAATGAAAAACAGATTATTTACGATCGCAGCCATGGCTCTCTCTTTTGGGGCAGACGCACAAGTAGGAATTAATACTAATCAGCCCCAGGCAAGCCTTGATGTGGTGGGTTTTCCTTTAAACACAAATAAATTGGATGGCATTATTGCACCCAGGATTTCAGTAAGTCAGTTGACTGCTAAAACCTATACTACTGCTCAAACCGGAGCTTTGGTTTACGTAACGGCTATCGATGCTGCTCCTGCTGTTCAGACGGTTAATGTTACTGCTTCCGGTTACTATTATTTTGACGGATCACTATGGCAGAAGCAGACAGGAACGGAATGGCAGGTTAAAGGAAATGCCGTTGGCGAAATTTCTACATCAGCAGAAACTTTAGGAGTTGCTCCGATTTCAGCTAATTATCTGGGACCTAAAGGATCTGCAGATCTTGTTATGATCAGTGCGAATAAAGTTCATGCAGTTCTTGATGCTGCAGGAGGACTCTCAGGCGGTGGTGAAAATGCTTCCAGCCTCTCATGGGGAAGTACGAATACGGTCAATAACACTTCAAATAATATAGCCCTTGGAAGAGGAAATACAGCGACGGCTTCAGCGGCTAATTTTCCCGGAATAGCGATAGGCTCAGGAAATACCGCTACAGCGGGGGGGAAAGTGTTTGGTACAGGAAATTCGGCAATATCATCCGACAATTTTGCTTTTGGAGGTTTTAATAAAACCGGAAACTCTGTAGCCGTTGCAGTAGGTTACTCAAATGATGCTTCAAATGGTGGCTTCGCATTCGGGGCCAACAATAATGTGACCTTAAATAATTTTGCTCTTGGAAGCAATAATACGGTAAGTGGGACAGGTTCTGTTGCCATTGGAATTAATGGTACCTCAGTGGCTGCCCAATCAACCTACGCCAATACTTCTCACGTATTTTCAGGACAAGGGAATGCGGGAACAGTGATTACGGATGTTGGGATCAATGTCACGCCTAGCTCAACCAATTATGCGGATCTTGAAATAAGTAAGGCTCTTCAGATAAAGGCTTCTGCTGCAAGACCAGCTTGTGATTCAAGTAATGCAGGATCAGTACTTTATGAAGTCACCACTACACTGGGAGTAACCAGCGGTACTTTTATCGGTTGCAGACAGACTGGTAATGCTGTGTACGGATGGCAAAATCTATAATCAATAGACACAAACCTTAACAAAAAAAAATAAAACAAAAAATGACAAAAAAATTATTCGAAAAATGGGCGTCAGTATTTCTGGTGTTGATCATCTCAGCATCAGCATTCGCACAAAAAGGCTATGAACCTATCCGTGGAATGGGGGTGGAAGCCAAACCTGTTAACAACTCAGGGATCTGTCTGGCTTGTTATAGCGGAAGCATGAATCCGGTGGTGGATGCGAATCTTGATAACAGCGTAAGCATGGGTAATTTTGCTTCCCTGTTGAGTGGAAATGGTATTTCAGTAAAAAATACAAATACCACTTATCCGGCAGGATATATCACGGGATTTAATGTAGACCTTGGAACAAGTTTTATCACAGTAGACCTGTTAAGTTCATTACGAATCAGTACCTACAAAAATGGTGTGCTTCAGGAAACCACGACAAGCAGTACATTATTGTCTGTACCGGCATTTGGAGGGAGTAAAAACAGAATTTTCCTGCATTTAAAAACAACAAAAGAATTTAATGAAGTAAGACTCTATCAGACCAACGTACTGTCTTTGTTCAGTGCAATGAATGTATATTATGCATTCGCGTTTGATCCCGCCAAAGTTCCTGTTGACCAGAATAATATCTGTGATGATATTATTGCTGGAAGTGGGGTAGACGGTAATGTATCCGGAAGCAGCAGTTTTATTGCTCCGCTTTCTTTTGTTCAGAATAGAGAAAGAATCGGAGATGGTGATAAAAATTCCTACGGGTCTATTGTATTGCCTGCAGGTCTTCTTGGATCTTATTCAGTGGGGGTTTTAGATAAAAATCAGGTATATCCTGCAGGAAACAAAGCAGGTTTTGTCATCTCTCCTGATGATGAAGGAAAACTTATAAGTGCAGAATTCCTGAAAAATATCACGGTAGAAACTTATTTATATGGCCAGCTGCAGGATTCCAGAACATTATTAGATGGAGGAGGATTGATCAATATCAAAGTATTAGGTTTTGGTTCAGGAAAACAGAAGGTTACCCTTACCTCTTCCAAGCCTTTTAACGAAGTACGTTTAAAAGTGACGCAGACTTTAGGGATTAATTTAGGATCTTTAAAAGTGTATTATGCATTTGAGGAGCCTGCATCTTGTGACTGTAACGATAAAATTCAGACAAGTGGTTCTGCGATTGCCGGTAATCTGGTAACGGGAACCAACTGGACATCCGGTCCTGGATTTCTTGGTCTTATTTTGGCGAAAATGACCAACCCTTCTGCTATTGTGGATACCAATACTTCTAATTATGCTACAGCAACGATTCCTGCAGCGTCATTTCTGAGTATTTTCTCTTCCTATGCAACGGTGGATACCAATACTATGCTTCCAGCCAATACATACGCCGGATTTACATTGGAAAAAGCGGCCAATTTGATCGGGGTAAGTGTTCTTGAAAATATTAGGGTGACTCTTTATAACAATAATACTCAAACAGATGTTTTCACAAGTACAGGAAGCCTGATTAGTGGAAACTTCTTCACAACAGATTCAAACAAATTTTATGTCGGAGGTAAGGCGACAAAACCTTTTAACCGTATTAAAATAACTTTCTACAGCGGTACAGGAATTCGTATTCCTCAGAATTACTACATCTATAATGCATTTGCCAGCAGAGATGATGATAATGATGGGATTCCAAACTGTTTTGACCAATGTTCAAACGGTAATGACAGTATCGATATGAATGGAAACGGTATTCCTGATTGTGCAGAAGGATGTACAGCAGTGAATGATAAATCCCCTTCATTAGATACTGATGCAGATGGTATTAAAGATGCTTGTGATCTTGATTCTGATAACGATGGAATTCCGGATGCTCTTGAAGATCTTGATCAGAACGGAAAATTTGAAGATGATGATACAGAAGGAGTTTTTGGTCCTGTACAGGTATTGGGAGACGGGATTTCCAGCTACCTGGATTTAGATTCTGATAATGATGGTATTTTAGACTTATCTGAATCGGGTATTCCTGCATCTGTAATCAGTCAGATTGATACAGACCGTAACGGTATTATAGATAGTAATGTTGCCGTAGGAAATAATGGTATTGCCGATATCCTGGAAACTTCTCCGGATTCAGGAATATTGAAATATCCTCTTAAAAATACAGATGGTGATGATAAACCTGATTTTATTGATTTAAATTCAAATGGAGCTGATTATGATCTTTATGCTATTGGTAAAGATAATCTAGATGACTTCGGGGCAGGATTTATTTCCAGAATTAATGATCTTGATAAAGATGGTATTCAGGCGGTAGTAGATACAGACCTTGTCAGAAGAGGAGCACCGAATTCTCCACTATCCCCTTATATCTCTCTGTTGAAAATCGGTCAGGCATCAGCAAAAGCAATTACTGATTCTGATATTACTGAAAAGGCTAATGATATCAAAGTATATCCTAATCCTGTAAAATCAGGTGAAAACCTTAATGTTAAGTCTGAAGAAACCGGTATTTACAGTGTGTTCTCTGCTCAGGGGCAGCTGATCAGATCTGACAAATTCTCAGGCAATACTGAAATCAGTACAGCTTCACTGCCGGCAGGTGTTTACATTGTGAAAATAGAAACCAGAACAACCGTAAAATCTTATAAGATTGTTGTAAAATAATTTCTCAGATACGATAAAAGCAATGGCCGCCCTTAGGAGCGGCCATTTTTATATTTAACTCGTTTAACGATCTCAAAATGAGAGGTTTTATTTGTGTATATGCAGAAATTTTTGTAATTTTGTCCCTCTTTTGGCGCGAATAATTGTACATAAACCTGTAAAATATTGTAAATCAGCTCTTTCATGCAAATAGTGAAAGGGGTTTCGTGTGTATAGGTATAGCGGCTATTCTGCCTCAAAAGTTAATAAGAATATTTTGCATTACGCTGTGAAAAGATATACCAGCGTTGCAGTTAGGAATCAGATTCTAAGAATAAAGAAAAAAGATTAAAGACTATTTCTAATAGCGCCAAACATTTGAAGTCTTTTATTTTTCTTGATTTTCTTTCTTCTGCTCCTGATATTTTTTAATGAATCAAAATATTTTTTAACCCTTTCTTAAAAGTTTTATGAGTAAAACAACAGCAACTACAAGGGGGAATCAGAGAATTAACTTCTCATCAGCGAAAGGAAAAATTATCACTCCTGACTTCCTGGACATCCAGTTAGAGTCTTTCAGAGATTTTTTCCAGCTTGATACCCTTCCAGAAGACAGAACAGACGAAGGTTTATACAGAACCTTCCAGGAAAACTTCCCAATTACCGATTCTAGAAATCAGTTTGTATTGGAATTCCTTGATTATCTGGTAGATTCTCCACGTTATTCAATTAACGAGTGTGTGGAAAGAGGATTGACGTATTCAGTTCCTCTTAAAGCAAGACTTAAATTGTATTGTACAGACCCTGAGCACGAGGATTTCCAAACAGTGGTTCAGGATGTGTATTTAGGCCCGGTTCCTTATATGACGCCTAGTGGATCTTTCATCATCAATGGTGCTGAGAGAGTTATTGTTACGCAGCTTCACCGTTCGCCTGGTGTATTCTTCGGACAAACTTACCACGCTAACGGAACTAAACTATACTATTCAAGAATTATCCCTTTCAAAGGATCTTGGATGGAATTTACAACCGATATCAACAGCGTAATGTACGCGTATATCGACCGTAAGAAAAAGTTACCATTAACTACCCTGTTAAGAGCTATCGGTTATGAATCTGATAAGGATATCCTTCAGATCTTCGACCTTGCTGAAGAAGTGAAAGTTTCTAAAGCTGCCCTTAAGAAAGTAGAAGGAAGAACATTGGCTGCGAGAGTATTGAACACTTGGTTCGAAGATTTCGTAGACGAAGATACAGGTGAAGTAGTTTCTATTGAAAGAAATGAAATCATCCTGGACAGAGAAACTATTCTTGAAAAAGAACATTTAGATCTTATTCTTGATGCTGGCGTGAAATCTATCCTGATTCACAAAGAAAACAGCAATGAATTCTCTATCATCCAGAATACATTACAGAAAGACCCTACGAACTCTGAAAAAGAAGCAGTAGAGTACATCTACCGTCAGTTAAGAAATGCAGATCCACCCGATGAGGAAACGGCAAGAGGAATCATTGAAAAACTATTCTTCTCTGAACAAAGATATTCACTTGGTGAAGTAGGACGTTACAGACTAAACAAAAAGTTAGGTCTAAACATCCCTACAACCACTGAGGTTCTTACAAAAGAAGATATCATTGCTATCGTAAGACACTTGATCGAATTGGTAAACTCTAAAGCAGAGGTTGATGATATTGACCACTTGTCTAACAGAAGAATCAAGACTGTTGGAGAGCAATTGGCAGGACAGTTCGGTGTAGGTCTTTCAAGAATTGCCAGAACAATCAAGGAAAGAATGAACGTTAGAGATAACGAGATATTTACTCCACTTGACCTGGTAAATGCTAAGACATTAACATCTGTAATTAACTCGTTCTTTGGTACCAACCAGCTTTCTCAGTTCATGGACCAAACCAACCCATTATCAGAAATCACGCACAAGCGTAGACTTTCTGCACTAGGGCCTGGTGGTTTATCTAGAGAAAGAGCAGGTTTCGAGGTTCGTGACGTTCACCATACCCACTACGGAAGAATTTGTCCGATTGAAACTCCGGAAGGACCAAACATCGGTTTGATTTCATCTCTGGGGATCTATGCTAAAATTAACAGCTTAGGTTTCATCGAAACTCCATACAGAAAAGTAGAAAACAGCACAGTAAACCTTAATGCTGATCCTATTTATCTGAATGCAGAAGATGAAGAAGATAAAGTAATTGCTCAGGCGAACGTTGAATTGACGGATGGCGGAGAATTCTTAACAGACAGAATTATTGCAAGACTGGATGGTGACTATCCGGTAGTGGAGCCTTCTCAGGTTAACCTTATCGACGTTGCACCAAACCAGATCTCTGGTATCTCAGCTTCATTGATTCCATTCCTGGAACATGATGATGCGAACCGTGCATTGATGGGATCCAACATGATGCGTCAGGCCGTTCCTCTATTGAAGCCACAAGCTCCAATCGTGGGTACAGGTCTGGAACAGCAGGTGGCTAAAGATTCAAGAATCTTGATCAATGCTGAAGGGAGAGGAACTGTTGAGTATGTAGATGCTGATCAGATTACCATTAAATATGAAAGAAGCGATGACGAAGATTTAGTACAATTCGAGTCCGCTACGAAAACATATAAATTAACCAAGTTCAGAAAAACCAACCAGAGTACAACCATTACCCTTAGACCAAACGTAAGAGTAGGTGAAACAGTGGAAAAAGGACAGGTACTTTGTGATGGTTATGCTACCGAAAACGGAGAATTAGCGCTTGGTAGAAACTTAGTAGTAGCCTTCATGCCTTGGAAAGGATACAACTTTGAGGATGCAATCGTAATCAACGAAAAAGTGGTACGTGAAGACTGGTTTACTTCAATCCACGTAGACGAGTACTCTCTTGAAGTTCGTGATACCAAATTAGGTATGGAAGAACTGACAGCGGATATTCCAAACGTTTCTGAAGAAGCGACTAAAGATCTTGACGAGAACGGGATGATCAGAATTGGTGCTGAAGTGAAGCCTGGAGATATTATGATCGGTAAGATCACTCCAAAAGGTGAATCTGACCCAACTCCTGAAGAAAAACTTCTTAGAGCAATCTTTGGTGACAAAGCCGGTGATGTTAAGGATGCTTCATTAAAAGCAGACTCTTCATTAAGAGGTGTTGTGATCAACAAAAAATTGTTCTCCAGAAATATTAAAGACAAAAAGAAGAGAACTGAAGAAAAACTTAAACTTGAAGAAATTGAAAACACTTACAAGGCTAAGTTTGATGAGTTAAGAAACACTTTAATTGAAAAATTAAATACACTGGTGGGTGGTAAAACTTCTCAGGGAGTTACCAACGACCTTGATGAGGAAATCATTGGTAAAGGTGTGAAATTCACTCATAAATTATTAACTTCAGTTGAAGATTACGTTAACGTAAGCGGTGCAGACTGGACAGTAGATAACGATAAGAATGAATTGGTTAAACAATTAATTCACAACTATAAAATCAAGTTCAATGATATTCAGGGAGTTAAAAACCGTGAGAAATTCGCAATTTCTATCGGAGATGAGCTTCCGGCTGGTATCATGAAGTTGGCTAAAGTATATATCGCTAAGAAACGTAAGTTGAATGTAGGAGATAAAATGGCAGGACGTCACGGTAACAAAGGTATCGTTTCAAGAATCGTTCGTGAAGAAGATATGCCATTCCTTGAAGACGGAACACCGGTAGATATCGTATTGAATCCACTAGGGGTACCTTCTCGTATGAACATCGGTCAGATTTATGAAACAGTTCTTGGATGGGCTGGTCAGAAATTAGGAATGACGTTCGCTACACCAATTTTTGATGGGGCAACTCTTGATCAGATTACCGAGTATACAGAGAAAGCAGGTCTTCCTAAATTCGGTAACACTCACCTTTATGATGGGGGTACCGGAGAAAGATTTACTCAGCCGGCTACTGTAGGTATTATCTACATGCTGAAACTGGGACACATGGTTGATGACAAGATGCACGCACGTTCTATCGGTCCTTACTCATTGATTACTCAGCAGCCGTTAGGAGGTAAAGCTCAGTTCGGTGGTCAGAGATTCGGAGAGATGGAGGTTTGGGCTCTTGAAGCATTTGGAGCTTCTAACATCTTGAGAGAAATCTTAACGGTGAAGTCTGATGACGTGATTGGTAGAGCAAAAACTTATGAAGCCATTGCAAAAGGTGAATCGATGCCTGAACCAGGTATTCCGGAATCATTCAATGTATTACTTCACGAGTTACAAGGACTTGGACTTGATGTAAGATTGGAGGAGTAATTAAAAGATTTAATTAGTAAAAAATTAAAGCATTAATTAACTCTGAGATGATAAGAGCGAAAGTATTTTAAATCTTTCAATCTTTTAATCTTTTAATCAAAAATTAAATTATGTCAAATAAAAATAAATCAAGTAGATTTAATAAAATAACCATCGGTTTAGCTTCACCGGAATCGATTCTTCAGGAATCAAGAGGGGAAGTTTTAAAGCCGGAAACCATTAACTACAGAACGCACAAACCTGAAAGAGACGGGTTGTTCTGTGAAAAGATCTTTGGTCCTGTAAAGGATTACGAATGTGCTTGTGGTAAATACAAGAGAATTCGTTACAAAGGGATCGTTTGTGACCGTTGTGGGGTAGAAGTTACAGAGAAAAAAGTAAGAAGAGAGAGAATCGGACACATCAACCTTGTTGTGCCTATCGCTCACATCTGGTATTTCCGTTCTTTACCAAACAAAATCGGTTACCTTTTAGGAATTCCTTCTAAGAAATTAGACATGATCATCTACTACGAAAGATATGTAGTGATTCAGCAAGGTATTGCTAAAAAATTAGACGGTTCTGATTTCGATAACATGGAGTTCCTTACAGAAGAAGAGTACCTTGACATCATGGACACTCTTCCTGTGGAAAACCAGTATCTTGATGATTCTGATCCCAACAAATTCATCGCCAGAATGGGTGCTGAAGCGGTTGAAGATCTTCTGAAAAGAATCAATCTTGATGCATTGTCTTTCGACTTGAGACACAAAGCTCACAACGAAGGTTCTAAGCAAAGAAGAACTGAAGCTCTTAAAAGATTGAACGTTGTAGAAGCATTAAGAGGTGCTAATACAAGAATGATCAACAGACCGGAGTGGATGATTATGCGTGTACTTCCTGTGATACCACCAGAACTAAGACCATTGGTTCCATTGGATGGAGGACGTTTCGCGACTTCTGACTTAAATGACCTTTACAGAAGAGTTATTATCAGAAACAACCGTCTGAAAAGACTATTGGAGATCAAAGCTCCGGAAGTAATCTTGAGAAACGAGAAGCGTATGCTTCAGGAATCAGTAGATTCATTATTCGATAATACAAGAAAATCTTCTGCTGTAAAATCTGAATCAAACAGACCATTGAAATCACTTTCTGATTCATTGAAAGGTAAACAAGGTCGTTTCCGTCAGAACTTACTAGGGAAAAGGGTTGACTACTCTGCGCGTTCTGTAATTGTTGTAGGTCCAAACTTACAGCTTCACGAATGTGGTATTCCTAAAGATATGGCAGCAGAACTTTACAAACCGTTTATCATCAGAAAACTGATTGAAAGAGGAATTGTAAAAACTGTGAAATCTGCAAAGAGAATCATCGACAGAAAAGAGCCTGTAGTATATGATATCCTTGAAAACGTGATGAAAGGTCACCCTGTTCTACTGAACAGAGCACCTACCCTTCACAGACTGGGTATTCAGGCATTCCAGCCTAAGATGATCGAAGGGAAAGCAATTCAGCTTCACCCGTTGGTAACAACAGCATTCAACGCCGATTTCGATGGTGACCAGATGGCGGTACACTTACCATTAGGTCCTGAAGCGATCCTTGAAGCTCAGTTATTGATGCTTGGTTCTCAAAACATCTTGAACCCGGCAAACGGTTCTCCAATTACGGTACCTTCTCAGGACATGGTTCTTGGTCTTTATTTCATGACCAAAGAATTGAGCTCTACAGAAGATATGAAAGTGAAAGGGGAAGGCCTTGCATTCTATTCTCCTGAAGAAGCGGAAATCGCTTATGCAGAAGGAAGAGTTTCTCTGAATGCTAAAGTAAGATGTAGACTACCTGTTAAAGAAGATGGTGAAATCAAAACAAAATTGATCGAAACTTCTTTAGGTAGAATTCTATTCAACCAAATTGTACCAAAACAATCAGGATACGTTAATGAACTATTGACGAAGAAATCACTGAGAAACATTATTGGTAGAGTTTTAGCTGATACGGATTTCCCTACAACAGTGAAGTTCCTGGATGCAATGAAAGACTTAGGGTATTCAAACGCATTCAAAGGAGGTCTTTCATTCTCACTAGGTGACATCGTAGTTCCTGTTGAGAAGAAGAAAATGATTGCCCAGTCAATTGAAACAGTAGACGAAATTAGAGCCAACTATAACATGGGTCTGATTACCGATACAGAACGTTATAACCAGGTAATCGACGTTTGGACCAACACCAACGCCGGATTAACTGAAATGATCATGGGTAGAATGAAAACCGATCAAGGTGGATTCAACTCTGTATATATGATGCTTGATTCTGGTGCGAGGGGTTCTAAAGAACAGATCCGTCAGTTATCAGGGATGAGAGGTTTGATGGCAAAACCGCAGAAAGCTGGTTCTACCGGTGCGGAAATTATCGAAAACCCGATTCTTGCGAACTTTAAGGAAGGTCTTTCGATCCTTGAGTACTTTATCTCTACTCACGGTGCCCGTAAAGGTCTTGCAGATACCGCTCTTAAAACAGCCGATGCTGGTTACCTTACCAGAAGACTGGTAGACGTTGCTCAGGACGTTATCGTTACTGAAGACGACTGTGGTACCCTAAGAGGTACTGAAGTAACTGCCCTTAAGAAAAATGACGAGATCGTTGAAAAGATCTCTGAAAGAATCTTAGGTAGAGTTTCTCTTCATAACATCTATGATCCTGAATCAGACGAGTTAATCGCTGAAGCAGATCAGGTAATTAATGAAGTACTAGCCAAGAGAATCGAAGCGGCAGGATTAGAGTTTGTTGAGGTTCGTTCTCCACTTACTTGTGAAACTAAAAAAGGAATCTGTGCTAAATGTTATGGTAGAAACCTGGCAACCGGTAAGATGATCCACATGGGTGAAGCAGTAGGGGTTATTGGAGCACAGTCAATTGGGGAACCAGGTACTCAGCTTACGTTGAGAACTTTCCACCAAGGGGGGGTATCCACGAACGTTTCAGAAAATCCATCTATTGTTGCAAGAAGAGACGGTATCGTAGAATTGGACGAAGTAAGAACCATTACTTCTGAAGATGAAAACGGTAATACTGCGGAAGTAGTAGTTTCACGTACAACAGAATTTAGATTGGTTACCGATAACGAACAGAGAACACCAATGATGATTGCCAACGTACCTTACGGTTCTCAGTTGGTAGTGAAGTCTGGTGATAAAGTGAAGAAAGGTGATCTGATTGCAAAATGGGATCCGTACAACGCGGTAATTATTGCTGAAACTGCTGGTAAAGTAGAATACGAGGATATCATCCAGGGTATTTCATTCCAGCTTGAAATAGATGAACAAACAGGATTTGAAGAGAAAGTAATCTCTGAATCCAGAAATAAGAAAGCCGTACCTACCTTGAAGGTGGTAGATTCTAAAGGAGTTGAACAGAAAGGGTACAACTTACCGGTAGGAGCCCACTTAATGGTAAACGATGGTGAAAAAATTAAGGCTGGTAAAGTCTTGATCAAGATCCCAAGAAAATCTGCAAAAGCAGGGGATATCACCGGAGGTCTTCCGAGAGTTACCGAATTATTCGAAGCGAGAAACCCTTCAAACCCAGCGGTTGTTACTGAAATCGACGGGGTAGTTTCTTACGGAAAAATCAAGAGAGGTAACCGTGAACTTATTGTTGAGGCTAAAACTGGTGAAAGAAAGATTTATCTGGTAAAACTTTCCAACCAGATTCTTGTTCAGGAGAATGACTTCGTAAGAGCAGGTTCTCCACTTTCTGACGGTTCTATTACACCGGACGATATCTTAAGAATTAAAGGTCCAACTGCAGTTCAGGAATATCTTGTTAATGAAATTCAGGAAGTTTACCGTCTTCAGGGGGTAAAAATCGACGATAAGCACTTCGAAATCATCGTAAGACAGATGATGACAAAAGTATCTATCGTAGATGGAGGTGATACTCAGTTCCTTGAAGGAGCATTAGAGCATAAATTCGACTTCCTGGAAGAAAACAACAGAGTATTCGGACTTAAAGTTGTTACTGACGCTGGTGATTCTAAAGAATTCAAGCCAGGTCAGATGATTACGGCAAGAGAATTAAGAGACGAAAACTCTAAATTGAAGCGTGAAGATCAGGCTTTAGTTGAAGTAAGAGAAGCTTTACCTGCTACAGCAACGCCTGTACTTCAGGGGATTACAAGAGCAGCTCTTCAGACTAAATCATTCATGTCTGCAGCATCATTCCAGGAAACAACCAAAGTTCTGAATGAAGCAGCAGTAGCTGGTAAAGTAGACTTCTTAAGTGGTCTTAAAGAAAATGTAATTGTAGGACACAGAATCCCTGCAGGTACAGGTCTTAAAGAGTATCAGAATGTAATTGTAGGTTCTAAGAAAGAATTCGAAGACCTTAACTAAAATTAATGATTTGAAATTTGAGGTTTGGATTTATTTTTATATTTTCACCATCTCAAATTTCGAATTTTAAAAACATATTTTATAACAATGGACAACAATCAAAATCCACAAGACGGAAACATCAACATCGAATTGAACGAAATGGTAGCTGCTGGGGTATATGCTAACTTAGCATTGGTAAACCACTCTCCATCTGAGTTCGTAGTAGATTTCATCCAGTTAATGCCGGGTGTTCAACAAGCTAAAGTAAGATCAAGAATCATTCTTGCTCCACTTCACGCTAAAAGAGTATTATCTGCTCTTCAACAGAACATTGCTAACTATGAGCAGCAGTTCGGAGAAATCAAAGAAGTTGAGCCTTTCGTATTAGGAGGAAACAACGTACAAGCATAAGATTTTTCTTACAATACATAAGAATGCCCCGGTTTTGCCGGGGCATTTTTTATTTCATCCCCAATTTTAACTTATCTATTCTATCATTCCAAAAAGATGAAAGGGAAAATGAATCATCATCGCAAAAATATATATCATCTTGTTTTATTGAATATTTTAAAGATAAAATATTAATTTATATTTAAAATATTCTGATGAATGAATCAATTGTTGATTTTTTAACAGTGATAATGAAAGAATATTATTTTTATAACATTTGAATACTTCAATTTTATATATTTGTTTTGAAAATGATATGGCAGATATGATTAATAATCAATTTATTCTTGAGAAATTCAGTTTCTTGGGTGAGGACTTCTTAAATGAGATGCACGCAAATGCAGTTATCACTGATATAAAAGCAAAAACAGAAATTATCAGGGAAGGACAGAAAAATAAGTATGTTCCTTTTTTGATCAAAGGTTCAATCAAGGTGTTTACCCTTAATGATGGAAGAGAATTGATCTATTATTATATAAAGCCTAATGACAGCTGTCTGATGACTTTCTCCTCTATTTTTACAGATTATACAAGCAGAGTATATGCTGTTGCCGAAGAAGAGTCTGAAGTGATCCTGATTCCTGTTTCCGTTATCCATGAATGGCTGATCCGATTTCCGGAAATCAACAAAGTATTTTATCATGAATATGACAAACGCTTTTCAGATGTCATGAATATGGTCAATGATGCCGTCTTCCACAGACTTGATAAAAGAGTTCTGAACTACATCAAACAACAGATTTCAGCGACAGGAAACAATCCACTGAAGATTACACACCGCGAGATCGCCAGTAATTTGGGGACTTCAAGAGAAGTCGTAAGCAGAGTTTTGAAGAAAATAGAAAATGAAGGTGAAATTTTGCAGACCAAAGAAGGGATTAAAATCCCTGTAAATGAAAATGTTAGATCAGTCTAATATGTGATGTTTTAATGATTTTATCTTTATTATTGATAAAAACAATTTATTCGGTGACTTTTATCACATACTTTTGACTTCATAACTCGATAAGTTTGTCATATCATAATTTAATTCAAATTGTATATGACAAAAGCTCTCTTATTTTTGTCGGTATTGGCTTCAGGTCTTGTCTCAGCACAGGAAGACCTGCTCAAAGATATTGACACACTCAAAACAACGACAGAAATTTCTCAGCCGGCCTTTAAAGCGCTGCAAATTGTCACCGGACAGTCCACAAAGCTTTCTGCTAAAAATGAATGGTATATTGTGGTAGCTCACCGTTTCGGAGATATAAGCACCGGATTCAAAAACTTTTTCGGTCTTGATGACGCTTCCACCAAACTGGGAGTCATCTATGGCCTTACAGATGCCGTATCAGTGAGCCTTTCCCGGGAAACAAATATGAAAACATTCGAGGGCGCGGTCAAGTATAAACTGATAAAGCAAACTGAAAATTTTCCGGCAGACATTGTGGGCTACAATGTCATGGCATTAAATACAGATCTTGACAAGGACAATTATCCTTATCTTAAATTCGGTGACCGGCTGGCCTATCTTACCCAGGCTTTAATTTCAAGAAGATTCAATGATAAGTTTTCGTTACAGCTGAGTCCTTCTTTCATCCATAAAAATTTGTATGATCCGGCGCTTGAAGATAAAAATCAATTTCTGGCCGGATTAGGCGGCCGCTATAAAATTTCCAAAAGAATTTCTATCAACGCAGAATATTTTGTGAATTTTGATAATCACAGTTTCTATAAAAATCCTTTGTCCTTAGGGATGGATATAGAAACCGGGGGACATGTGTTTCAGCTTTTATTCTCCAATTCCCAGATCAATTCAGATATCGGCTATCTCTCCAATGCAGTAGGGAAGTGGGGAAAAGGACAGATATTCTTTGGGTTTAACCTTTACAGAGTTTTTTAAAATGAAGAAGATACTATACATATTGTCATCAGCTGCGCTATTTACCGCTTGTGACAGCAGGACCTATGATGAAATTTCTGATAATACTCCCATTACAGCGCCTGTAAGATACAATGCTGAGGTGAAAGCTATTGTGGATAACAGTTGCATCAACTGTCATTCTGCCGGAAGTTTTAAGCCCTTAGCTACCTACACAGATGTGAAGAATAATATAGACGGAATTATCGACAGAATCCAGAGGCCCAATGGAGATCCGGGCAAAATGCCACAGGGCGGTTCCTTATCTCAAACCCAAATCAATACCTTCATCAAGTGGAAAGCCGATGGGCTTACTGAAAATTAAAAAATATTGGATATGAAAAGATTAATAGTAATGAGCGCTGTGCTGTTTTTTATAGGCGTAGTGTCAGCGCAGAAATACAGCTCAAAAACAGGAAGTGTAACCTTCGAGGCATCTCTGCCGCTATTCGAAGATGTGTATGCAAAGGATGATAACAATATTGTTGTTCTGAATGCGGACAACGGAGAAATAGCATCCGTTTCGGCGGTGAAAAACTTTCATTTTAAAACCAAATTAATGGAAGAACATTTCAATGAAAGCTATGCTGAAACAGCAAAATACCCTAAGACTACCTTTAAAGGAAAAATCGTCAATTTTGATAAAACAAAACTTACCGCTTCCCCACAGAAATATAATGTTCAGGGAACTCTGAATTTTCATGGAGTAGATAAAGCTGTGTCTTCTGCAGCAACTATTTATGCCAAGGATGGGAAGGTCTATATGCAGGGAGGATTTGTGGCGAGACCTGCAGATCACAATGTAACGATCCCCAAAATGGTAAGCAAAAAGGTGGCTGAAAATGTCAATGTGCAGTACAACTATGTAATGGCAAAACCATGAGAAACATCATTATTATCATAAGTATTTTCCTTGGTTTTTCTGCTATCTCAGCTCAGGAAAAAGTAAAATCAATATTTGAAATTGCCAGAACAGGAACAGTAGATGAAGTGAAAAATCTTATGAAACAGGATCCGGATATTATCAATAGAACCAATGAAAGCGGTTTTTCGCCTCTTATCCTCGCATGCTACAGAGGAAATACTGAAGTCGCTAAATTTTTGATAGATCATGTGAAAGACATTAATTATAAAAGCCAGGAAGGAACCGCTCTGGCAGGACTTTCTGTAAAATATAATAAGGATCTGACTGCTTATTTATTAAGTAAAAATGCCGATCCTAATATTGCGGATGCTACCGGATCTACGCCTCTCTTCTGGGCGGTAAAGTTCGGAAACAAAGAGCTCATAGAATTGCTGCTTAAATACAAAGCAGATCAATCCAAAAAAGATTCAATGGGAATGACGCCTTTTGAATATGCATTACAAACCAATAACAAAGAAATCATCAACCTCTTAAAAAATTAAAATGAAAAAAGTTTTACTAGTACTTAGTGTAGCCCTTGCCAATCTCGTATGGGCACAGTTTTCGACGGGAACGGTCAGTTTATCGGCCGGTATGACTATAAAGATGAATACCAATCCTACTACAGTCACCATGACGCTTACCGGACCGGATACATCCTATTTGGGAATAGGTTTTGGAGGTAACGGAATAAGCGGAGGAATGGTAACAGGAGTCGACGGATTTATTTATAATTCAAACTCGACATCCAATACCAATATTGATTATACGTTTGCAGGAATTGGACAAACGCCTAATGCAGATGCTTCACAGGATTGGACGATTACCTCAAATACGACGAGTGGAGGAATCCGAACCCTTGTGGCCACAAGATCCCTTGCAGGAGGAACCGGAGATACTGTTTTTACAAATAATACCAACTCTATCAATATTTTCTTTGCTAAAGGATCCTCTACAGCTTTGGCTTATCATGGGGGAGGAACCTCCAATAGAGGATATGCCGTTTTAACAAGAGCAGTACTGGGTACAAGCGAGGCTGTTGCTGAAAGTAAGAAAGTAATTCTATATCCCAATCCGGCTACAGACAGGGTACAATTTAAAAATGCAGATAAAATCAAATCTGTAGATGTTTATGAATCGACGGGAAGAAAAGTTAAATCTGTGGAACTCACTGGAGACGCGATCCTTGTTTCCGATTTGAAACCGGGAAGCTACTATCTTGAGATTACTTTAAAAGATGGCAGTTTGACGTATGAAAAACTGATTAAAGAATAATAAACAATCTGAAACGAAAAATCTCTTACACCGTAAGAGATTTTTTTGTAATAAATTGAGAAATAACTTTATTTTTTCAGAAGATCAACTATTTCTTCAACGCTATGCAAATAATTTCTTCCATTTCGCAATCGTATTTCTGCTGATTCTGAATTGGTTGGCCACCTGTTGATTGTTAAGCTTATTTATTTTCTGATATTCCATTATTTTTTTGATACTTACCTCATCATAAGATCTTAATTTCTGATTAAAAGCCATAATATCCTTTTCCTGATGATTAAAGATCAAATTATTAAAGGAAATAAGTTCAAGAGAATTTTTGATTTCTTTGTCAAGCATAGGAATGAGTTCTTTTTTTCTGTCAGGAAATTTTCTGTTGATAAGATCAAGATAAATTCTATTATAATCAGGAGGATTCATTTCTTTTTTTTACATTACTATATTTAATTGGTATCAGTATGTTTTGCAATCCACTTATATAAAGTAGTCTTTGGTATCCTGTATTCGGTAATGATTTCCTGTCGTGTCTTTTGTCCCGTATTGATAAGTTCCAACATGAAATCTATAATTTCTTTGGTATAGATATGTTTTCTAAAGGCTGGTAAATGATGACTTGTTTTTTTGTCAGAAGCCGTTGCATCCTTTTTTGTAGGAGATGAATACAAAATAAGGTGTTGGGAGTACAATCTGAAAAAATCATATTCCAATAATTTACACCATCTTAATAATTGATGACTGTCTATACTTTCTGATTGGTACATAGATTCTATTTCCTCATCGGTAACATTTAAAAAATTACTAATTCTATCTAACGGTATTTGTAAATCCTCGACTCTTGCCTGAAGGTATTTTCCGATATGGATATGCTTGAAATTTTCTTTGTTATTCTGCTTCATAGAGATTATATTAATTAATAGTTAAGTGAAATTGTATTGATGATGCTACCCTGTAAAAATGAATGAAACTATAATTATTGAGGAAATCTGTTATTCTGAATTTCATCATAGCATTCAATATATTTTGGATTTTCAGTACCCATGATTCTGTCCCAAAACCTAAAATACAATCCATAATTTCCGTGGAACTTACTGTGGTGAAGATTATGATAGACGGAAGTATTCAGAATACCAAATAAAAATGAGGTTCTGAACCATTGAGGAGCAATTTCGTATCCCAGATGTCCGTAAACATTAATGATAAAGGAAAATAACAAAAATGTGTAAATAGCAAAAGGATGAAGCGGAATGATAAATAATAAGAGAGGGAGAATCAGGCCTTCACCCACCGCTTCAAGAATATGAAAGGAATACGATGCAAAAGGAGTAGGATTATTGGACTGGTGGTGGACAAGATGAATATGTCTGAATAATTTTTTATGATGCAGTAGGCGGTGCAACCAGTAAAAATAGGTGTCGTGAATGAACATTCCAATAGGGATACTTGCTATAAGCCAAAGAATAGAGTAATCTGAAATGGTGGTATATAGTAGAGTATGCCTGACAAGTGGGGTGTTGAGAATTAATACAATAATAAAGGTCATGATGACAGAAGATAGTAAAGAATAATAAATTTCTCTTTTGATATCTTTCTTTGAAATAATTCTTTCCTGTATTTTGGCGGAGGCCAGTGATTTTTTGTAGAGAATATAGCATATCACATAAAAGGTACCCGATATAAGGATATACTTAAGCATATCCATCATACTAAAACTGAAAAGATTTTCTAGTAAGGCCATAATTTGTGTTCTTCGTTATAAAAATTGTGATCTCTAATTCATATATGAGTTGATTATTAGTTTTTTAATGAAAGGTAAATACCCTTCCGAATCTTTTTGTGTCTATGAAAATTGCTTAAATTGTATAAGAGACAGAAGGGTATTTTATATAGGAATTTATGTTTTGCTTCAAATTAAAGAAGCCAGACATCATAAACTGGCTTCAGTATTAATTTTTGATTAGAAGACGATTCATGATGTTTAAAAGCGATATTCAGTCTTCCATTCTATTTTATTTTACAAACCATTGTACATAGCGACCTTCACCACCATTAAATGAGTGAGGTGTTCTATAGATAACATTCAAACCTCCATTACATTCTACGACACCCTGATAATCATCCCCTATACCTGTAGTTCCATTAAGAGTGGGTCTGCATTTACCGATATGATGGTTAAATGTACTGTCAGAATAAGGTCCCCAAATATCATCTAAGCCAACTAAATTACTTGATGTAGTGCTTCCGTTTGTATTGGTATACGTGAAAGCATAATTTGGAGGATTGCTTTGATGACTAATCACTTTCGCGTTACCAATGTTATAGGTCTCTGCATAGTTCCAGGATTGTCCGTCAAAAGTCACATAGTTTCCGCTGGTTAGTCCGGTAGTATTATAATTTTTACCAAATAGTTTTGATGTTATTTTTACCTGTGTTGAAGTCCATACATTACCTATAAAATCATTGCTTCCAGCTGTAGATAAATCAAATACAGCGTAGTTGTTTTTTGCCCACGCATCACCATTAGTATTCAGATTGACTGCATCTTCTACAATACGTACTCTGTATAGGTTACCTGTAGTATTACTTCTTACCTGTTGTCTCACTACAAGGGGCAGTAAAAAGTTTCTGTAGGTAACAATACCGCTGGCACCTACTGCTGCTGTATAATTTTTGTTACCATTCCAGTTTAAATTCTGGTTATTTCTCAAGTCATTATCGTTGTCTGTCAATAAAGCCTTTTCAGAGTAGGATTGTATTAAGGTATAGCCACCGTTGGTCATGTCACAATAAGTTTTTACGACATCACTTCCGGATCCTTTAATGAAATATTCGCCGTCAGTTCTCTTCCCATCATTATATATTTCAAGGCATCTATTGGCAGGATTGGCAAAAGTACCTAGATTGGTTTCAAAAGTTACAGAAAATGTACATGTCTGAGGATTAGCTCCATTGGTAGTAAATGTATACGTATAAGTACCAGCGCTTGTTGGGGTTCCTACACCATGCAGGGTAATATTGGTGCTGCTTGGATTTATAGATTCTGTAGTCGTAAAATTGACACCGTTGTTGGTAGAAGAATTAATACTTACCGTACCTGAAGTGTCTACATTAGAAAGAGTAATAGTAACCGTATTATCATCATATACCAATTGCACGCCTTTATTATAAGTACCATTGACTACAGCGCCGTTGCAATTAATACCATAACTTACCTGCGAGCCTAAAACGCTTACTGTTTTAGTGGTACATGCAGTATCGGTTAATCCATCATATACAAACGAAAGGGTATTGGTTTGAGGACCTGTACTTGGTGCACCGGAACCATCTAAAGTAATGGTAAAAGTACCTGTGTTGGGAAAGACCCCGGACTTCTCGAAATAATATCCGTTAGTGGTTTTTGCAACAATATTATAAGTCCCTGCCTTTGCCACTGTAATAGGCATCGTTATATAATTGCTTGTGTTCAAAGATGTTCCCTGTGTGTAGGTACCGAACACCTTAATGTTTGTACAGTCTGTTGTGTATACCGCTTTCTGATAGGTACCACATAAACTTAACCATGCTGTATTCGTTGACTGGTAATAGTTGTAACATTTTTCATCGGTGTTGTATATCGTTAGACCATCCTCTGTGGATGCTGCACCAATAGCATCTCTCTCTACAGTGGTCAAACGGGGAATTAGTACTCCCGTATTATTGTTTTTGGAAATAACATCCAGTGCAGATTTAGGATTAGGTGAGGTGGTATTAATACCAACTTGACTGAAAATTCTTGCAGAAAAGCATAGCAGCAAGAACAGATAGAATGTTTTATTTTTCATCTTAATAGGGTTTATTTATTTTATTGAGAGCAACTTTACCCTCTTCTTTTCTTGTTTTTTATATATTGAATTTTTTTTTGGGGGGAGGTCTGATACTGAAAGCCTTATTTTTGCCGTTCTCAATGAGAATATGATTATAGATGGAAGGCAGTAGTTTTACTAAAAAGTATAATTGGGAAACTACAGTCTTACGAATTGTAAAATAAGGTGAGTGATGTTTTGGTAATGATATATAATGATATTTTTCATGGGCACTAACTCGTATTTTTTTATCAGACCCATGAGTAGTAATTATATGATCATAATAGTTTATATTTTTAGTTTGTGTTTTTTCTTTAGTCTTGGTGGCAATTGTTTTCTTTTGCGCTGAAAATTTAGAATTTGATTTGATGATTTTCTTTATTATAACGGGAAATGTTGCATGGTAAATAAGTTTTCTTGCATAAACGCTGGTTTCTTCGTAAATAAAAATTTTTATTGATTCTGTTTTTTTTTGTCTATTCTTATGATGCCTTGAATCATTCTTCTCCCGGGCATTACCAAAAAGAAATATCAGCAATGCCATGCTGATTAATATTTCTCTAAAGCTACCTGGTATATTCAATGTTTGAGGGATTAGTGAATTACTTGTTTTTTCGTTCTACAAAATTACATACCTTAGCAAATCAAAATCATTGTACATGAGTTGATTTTCAATATAAACTTAAAGTGTTTATATTTTTGTTAACCAAATATTTATGTCAGTGATAATTGAAAAATAATTACTTGATAGATTAAAAAATGAGGGATCTCTTTCTGAATGAAATCGAAAATCTAAAAAAAAAATTTATTCATCTGTACATCATGATTATGTGCAGTATACTTGTATTATATATTGTTATTTTTCAATTTTTCATTTATAATCCTACCATAGTTATCTATCTTACTGCAGGATTATTTCTTCTTTCTTATACTTATATTCTGATCAGAGGAAAATACAAAGCAGATCACATAATTCATGGATATATGATTATGGCTCCATTGTATAATTTTTATATTATGCTTACTTTTTGGAGTAATTCTATTGGTAATGTGGTTTCTTTGTTTCCGCTTCCTTTAGTTGCCTATATTTTTTTTCAAAAAAGGGAGACTATTCTTTATTCCATTTATTTAATTCTCAATATTCTTGTTTGCTTTTTAGTGTATGAATATTTTGATCTTCAATTTCCAAGATACTCCCGGACGGAAGTGGTTGCCTCCGATGTATTTCTTTTTGGTTTTAATCTTCTTGTCATCATATTGTTACTGATCTACAGCAATAAAATAAATAAGCTCAAGGTTCTGATTGATATTGAAGATGAAAAATTGATTAATGCCAACGAGGAAGATGTCAAAATACCTGTTCTGCAAAAAATAGTTGAAACCCCTATGATTAATGACGAGGCTGCGGAAAAATTGTTTGAACAGCTGGAAGTGATGATGAGGAATGATAAACTATTTAAAAAGGCCAATCTGAATATATCCATGTTAAGCACCTCTTTGGATATCAACTATAATTATCTTTCCAAAATAATCCGTTCTAAAGGGTACCTGAATTTTAGCAATTACCTAAATGTACACAGGATTAACTATGTGAAAAAGCTTATTGATGAAAGCAATCTGCAGAAAGTAACCTTAATGTATATTTACACTGAAGCCGGATTTTCCAATCAGGCTACTTTCAACAGGGTGTTTAAGCAGATAGAAGGCATTACTCCCAGCGAATATATTAACACATCAGACCAGATAGGGAAAGGAACGAAGGGCTAATAATAAACAAAATGTAGAGTTTGGTTTATAAAAATTCTAAACTCGTTTTAATAATTTTTTAACCCACTAAACTTTCATCTGAGGTTTTGAGAGCCTAACTTTGCTAAAAATTTTTATAATGATGCGAGGACTACATTTTTTACTGCTTATTTTTTCTTTAACAATTTTTGCACAGAAATCACCGGTCGATACTGCTCAGGTTGTGGTTGCTAATCGTTATAACAGCGTTGATGCGCAGACAAAACCTTATGTAATCATGATCTCTACAGACGGCTTCCGTTATGATTATGCTAAAAAATACAATGCTGAAAATCTTTTAAAGCTCTCCGGAGAAGGTGTTCAGGCTAAAGCAATGATTCCCAGTTATCCAAGCATCACTTTTCCCAACCACTGGAGTTTGATTACCGGTCTTTATCCGTCACATCATGGATTGATTGATAATTTCTTCTACGATTACAAAAGAAAAGAATTCTATGCCATGAGCGATAGAAAGAATGCGGAAGACGGAAGCTGGTATGGCGGCGTTCCTCTTTGGGGATTAGCCGAAAAGCAGGGAATGATTTCAGCCTCCCTGATGTGGGTAGGTTCTGCAAGTGATGCCGGAGGAAAAAGACCGACTTACTATTACCCTTACCATGAGAAATTCACTCCTTCCGAAAAAGTCAATAAAGTCATTGACTGGCTGAAATTACCGATGGATAAAAGACCTCACTTTATTTCATTGTACTTTCCCGAAGTGGACGGAAGCGGACATCACTTCGGTCCGGAAGCCAGGGAAACGGAAGATGCCGTTCATTTAGTAGATAACGCTATTGGTGAACTGGTTCAGAAAGTCAATAGTTTAGGATTGAAAAACGTCAACTTTGTTTTTGTGTCTGATCACGGAATGATCAAAGTAGACGGAGGAGCTCCTTTAGACATACCTGCAATACTTTTTGATAAAGACCGGTTCGATTTTTATAATTCCCAGACCTTATTAAGAGTGGTTGTCAAGAATCCTGCAGAAGTAAAATCCGTTTATAAAGAACTTAAAGCCGGAAAAACAGATGATTATGAAGTTTATTTAGATAAAAGACTTCCTGGATATTTGCATTTCGGGACCAAAGATGATCAATACCAGAGAATAGGACAGATTCTTCTCATTCCAAAAGCTCCAAAAATATTTTTAGAAAAAGGAAAGAAAACATCCGTTGGAAAACACGGCTACAATGCCAGACTCGTACCCGAAATGAAAGCTACATTTTTTGCCTGGGGTCCGGAATTTAAAAATAATGTGGTAGTTGATGAATTTTCGAATGTCAATGTATATCCATTAGTTGCCGAAATATTAGGATTGAAAATAGAGCAGCCTATCGATGGAAAACTTAAAGTTTTAAAACAGACTTTAAAGGAGAAAAGATAAATTGAAGCTAAGATTGATATCAAAAAAACTTATAGAATCGTTTAAAATTAAAGTTTCGGCGCACCGCAGGTGCGCCGAAACTTTTTTATCACATTCAAAGTGAAAGTCAAAAAAAATCAAGAATTAAATTGAGCAGAAAAATACTTCGCAAAGTCCTCTAGTTTTACGGAACCATCAACTACAGATCCATGCTCTGCGAAATCCTTCTGAACAACCCCTGTTCTTATTCCTCGTCCCATTTCAGTATACAGCTCAGCCATTTCCTGTGGAAGACCTGCCTGCAACATTCCGTTGAGTGAATCTTCATCGGAAAACTCTACCCATGGTAATTCCGGCTTTCCTATCGCTGCTCCGAAAGTACCTGCAAAATCAGAAGCTTTGCGTACATCACTCACCATATATCGGATATTTTTACCAACAGGACTTTTTACCAATTCTTCAGCAGCGGCCTTGGCAATATCATTTGGATGAACCAGTGGAATGCTTACATTTTCAGAATAATTTCCTCCAATAATTCCGGCTCCCTTGATCAATGGAATATCGTTAAAGAAATTGAAATAAAAATATCCGGCTCTCAAAAGAGTTACAGAAGTGTTCTCCAGATCATTGTATAATTTTTCAATATGGTGAAGTCCTTTGATGGGACCGTTTTCTACAGGAGACTCTGCTCCGATACTGCTCAGCATCACCAGTCTTTTTACCTGATTTCTTTGAGCCGCTTCTGCGTAGTTTTTACCTGCATTAACCGTATTTTCAACAATATGAACTCCTCCCATATTAGGCGGTGTCATCGCAAAAACAGCATCAGCTCCCTCAAACGTTGCAGTTAAAAAATCCAGATCTGTGATAGATCCGATTGCTGCTTTAGCTCCGATGGATTCAATTTCACTAACCTTAGATCCGTTACTACTGATAACGGTAATATCGTGACCTTCTGCAACCAATTGTTGTGTTAAAGGTTTTGCTACATTTCCTAAAGATCCTGTGATGATAATTTTCATAATAATTATTTTTTTATTCTGATAACAAAGGTATATTTGTACTTACTTTTATACAAGTACTTACCCTAAAGTAGGTGATATTATGACAGCCATTAAAGAAAGTTCTACCATTCAGCAAAACAAAAAATATGCACTGGATAAGTGCCCCGTTACCTATGTCATGGAAAAAATAGGCGGCTACTGGAAGCCGATTATCCTATACCAGCTTTCCAATGGCGACAAAAGATACAGTGAGCTTAAACGCGCTATTCCGGCTGTGACTGAAAAAGTTCTCATTCAGCATCTGAAACAGTTGGAAGCGGACGGATTGGTCATCAGAACAGCAAAACCTGTTGTTCCGCCTCACGTGACCTACAAACTGAGCAAAGCAGGAGAAGGTTTGGTTCCTGTGATCGGAGCTTTAGCCGAGTGGTCATTTCAGGATATGAGAGGAGAATATAAATAAGTTTTTTAAGTATAATGAATCAATTTTAATCATTATACAAAGATCGTATGACTCGGTCAAATCTGAAAATCATGTAATGCTGTAAATAAAAAAGACTGCCCAAAGACAGTCTTTTCGTTAAAATATACGAGTCATTACAAAGATTGCATATCTATTACAAAGCGGTATTTCACATCACTTTTAATCATTCTTTCATAAGCCTGATTGATATCCTGCATTTTGATCAGTTCTATATCTGATACGATATTATGTTTTCCACAGAAATCAAGTAATTCCTGAGTCTCAGCAATACCTCCGATTAATGAACCTGCAACAGAACGGCGTTGGAAGATCATCGGTCTTGTGCTCACCTCCGTCTCCTGGAATTCACCTACAAATCCTACCAGAACCAAAGTTCCGTTCAGCGTAAGCGTCTGCATATAAGGATTCACATCGTGCTCATAAGGAACCGTATCGATGATCAGATCAAATTTTCCCTTTACCGTATCCATTTGTGAATCATCAGTAGAAATCACTACGTGATCAGCACCCAATTGCTTGGCGTCTTCCGTTTTTCCCGGAGTTCTTGAGAACAGAGTTACTTCCGCGCCTAGTCCTTTCGCCAGTTTGATCGCCATATGTCCCAATCCGCCTAAACCTACAACAGCAACCTTAGAGTTCGGTCCTACTTTCCAGTGTCTCAATGGAGACCATGTCGTAATACC
Source organism: Chryseobacterium carnipullorum (assembly GCF_003815695.1). NCBI lineage: Bacteria > Pseudomonadati > Bacteroidota > Flavobacteriia > Flavobacteriales > Weeksellaceae > Chryseobacterium > Chryseobacterium carnipullorum. The sequence goes on from NZ_CP033920.1 coordinate 2,113,533, forward strand.
CGCACATAAAAGGGGTGCTACTGCAGCCAGATCTAAATTTTCAGGGACACTTAAAACAAAATGCTCATCAACCACCACTTTCTGAGAATATCCTCCAAAAGTATGACCTCCCAAATGTTTATCCTTCCCGTTATAAGTTCCTGTAAATCCGTTTAAACAATATTGTTCAAGATCCTGCTTACAGCTGTCACAGTGTCCGCATGAATCCACCATACATCCTACTGCTGCAAGATCACCTACTTTGAATTTAGAAACTTCACTTCCTACCCTGGTAATTCTTCCTACGATTTCATGTCCGGGAACTACAGGATACAAAGATCCGCCCCAGTCATTTCTGGCAGTATGAAGATCAGAGTGGCATACTCCGCAATATAGAATTTCAATCTCTACATCTTTCGGAGTTGTTTCTCTTCTTTCAATATTCATTTCCTTCAGGTCTGCCGTGGTAGACTCAGCTCCGTAGGCTTTTACTGTTAATGTGCTCATTGGTTTATTCGATTTAAGTTAATTAAGTTGAGTTATAAATTATTGTATTCTTCGTCACTTACAGGTTCCAGCCATTCCACAATACCGTTTTGAGTATTGGGATTAATCGCGATATGCGTAAACTCACTGTCTGGAGCTGCCCCGTGCCAGTGGATGATATCGGGAAGAATATTCACCACATCTCCTGCACGCAATACCTGAGCCGGTTTTCCTTTTTCCTGATAAAATCCTGTTCCTGAAGTTACGATTAAAATCTGTCCGCCGCCGTGAGAATGCCAGTTATTTCTGCATCCGGGCTCAAAAATAACATTTCCGATCTGGCAGTTCAGATCATCTTCATTGGGTTTTAAAATCTGCACCCATGCTGTTCCTCCGGAAAAATAGGCTTCGGGGGCTTTTTCTCCTTTGGAAAAAATGTTGGTATTCACTGTTTCCATAACGGTACAAAATTCGATACTTTTAAATAAACACAGCTTATACAGATTACCGAAATACCTACCAATTTTACAGACATTATAAAAGATAGGTCAGAAAGTGGTAATTTTGAATAAGATTAAAAACATAGTCAATGGAAGATCAGGAAGTTGATCAAGTGAAGAGCGTTTCAGATTATAATAAAATGGTTAATAATGAAACCCTGCATCCGCTGGTAAGTGTGGTCGATTTTTCAAAATCAGATCCTATTTGCCAGTACCGTAGAACGTATACCTTTTATACGGTTTTTCTGAAAGATGTCATCTGCGGCGATATGCATTATGGCAAGCACAGCTATGATTATCAGGAAGGAACGCTGGTCTTCATTGCTCCAGGACAGGTAAGCGGAGTAAATAATGACGGAAAATCAATACAACCGGGCGGATATGCATTGCTGTTTCATCCTGATCTGATTAAAGGAACGAATCTGGGAAAAAATATCAATGATTACAGTTTCTTTTCCTATGACGTTCACGAAGCTTTGCACCTCTCAGAAAAAGAAAGAGAAATTGTTTTGGAATGTTTTAAAAATATAAGACTTGAACTTGAGCAGTCCATTGATAAACACAGCAAATCATTGATCGTCAACAATATTGAATTGTTCCTCAATTACTGCATGCGTTTCTATGATCGTCAGTTCATTACAAGAGACCATGTCAATCAGGGCGTGATCGGAAAATTTGAAAATCTGGTTGATGATTATTTTAAATCCGATAATCCTAAAAACATTGGTTTTCCGATGGTCAATTATTTTGCCGAAAAACTTAACCTTTCTGCCAATTATTTCGGTGACCTGATCAAAAAAGAATTAGGAGTTTCCGCTCAGGAATTTATTCATAATAAACTGATCGATGCAGCGAAAGAACAGATCTTAAATCCGTCAAAATCCATCAGTGAAATTTCTTATGATCTTGGATTTAAATATCCGCAGCATTTCACAAGATTATTTAAAGCCAAAGTCGGGGTTTCACCCAGTGAATATAAAACTTTAAACTGATCATTTTAAAACACAGATAAAAGAAATATTTTCACCATACTACGATTGTTGTTCAGAATCATTTGTGAACTTTTGTGTAAAAAAATTAGCGGAATTTGCGTTTAAATCAGCCTTTGCTGAGTGTTAACGCCTTTCCGCTCCAAACGATACAGTTATAAAAATTTTAGCGTTCCAGGCATTAAAGCTGAAGCCAAGAATTTCCCCAATAAATTTTCCCATTTCAAAAAACTAAATTAATTTTAATAGATAAAATTTTTCAAAGTTTTTAAAATGATAGTTCCACAGACAAAAACTCACATTTTTCAGACCTCCTTTGGGAAAATTATCGCATTAAAAGAGAACGGTGTTATTAAAGCCAAAAGCATCCGTTATGCCCATTCTGAAAGGTTCAAAAGACCTGTTCCAGAAAAGCCTTTGGAATCAGAAATAGTATTTCCTCATAAAACACCGGTTTGTCCGCAGACTATAAGCCCGCTGGTAGAAAAGATGATTGGACCCACCCAAATTAAAAATTTTGAACCTGATGAATCTACCCAGTTTCTTTCTGTTTTCCGCCCTGAAACCTTTACAGACCAAGAGAAATTTCCCGTTGTCGTTTGGATTCATGGGGGTTCTCATGAAATCGGATGTGGTGATCTTCCTACTTCTGATCCTGGTGACTGGGTAAAAGAACAGCAGATTATAGTGGTTACTGTTTCCTACCGACTTGGAATTTTCGGTTTCCTGGGCGGTGATGAAAACAGACCTCCTAATCTCGGATTATTTGATATCATTGAAGCATTAAAGTGGATCAAAACCTATATTTCAGATTTTGATGGTGATGCTCAGAATATTACCCTTTTAGGACAGTCTTCAGGAGGAGATGCCATTGCCCATCTGATGATCTCTGAAGGAGTGGATGACCTGTTTCAGCGGGTGATTATCCAGAGTGCCCCTTTGGGATTGCGCCATACCAGACAAAAAATGTCCGCGGAATTCCTTAAGAAAACAGCATTTCTTAGCAGTGAACCAGATGTCTTAAAAATAGCGGAAGAATATCGGAAACATGTGCCGGCTGTCATCAAATACGGGCTGAAAGCAGCTATGCCGTTCGGAACGCAGTATGGTTTTCCCCCTTTATGTCAGGAAAACGAGGCCCTTGATACATGGAAATTAAAGGCAGGGAAATATGATGTTCTTATAGGTTTAAATGATAATGAAACTGCATTTTATCTCAAAACTTCCGATGCTTTAAACAAGTATTTCGGAAAAGGCATCGGATTAAAGATATTGGATAAGGCAGTGAGAAAAACAACTGAATTCATCTATGGAAAACCTGCAGAAGAGTTTGCGGAAAATTACGCCAGGGCAGGAGGAAATGTCTATCTGTTCAGGATTCATTCAAAGCCGGAATATAATCATATTGGAGCCGCTCACTGTATTGATCTTCCATTGATTTTTGGAAATGAATCGGCATGGGAATCGGCAGAACTACTGAAAGATATTCCATGGGAATTTGTGCATGAGAATGGAGAAAAATTGAGAGCACTTTGGGCAGAGTTTGCCAGAACAGGAAAGATATCGGATAAGTCTGAAAGGCCGGAAATTCTAAAAATCCGGAAAATTGAGTTTTAAATATCAACCTGGAATAAAACAAGAGAGCAGTGGGAGGATGGGATTTTCTGCAAGTATTTCGTATTTTTGAAGTAAATGCATTGAATTATTGAATTTTGAGTAATTATTTAATAATATGGATATTTTATTTATATTTGTTTAACCGAATTTTAAAATATATGACTATGAAAACAAAGAAACATCTGAACGCACGAAAACTTGATCGTCAGGAACTTAAGAATCTGAAAGGGGGAGATATCAACCGCGATAAGGTATGCTGTACTTCCAATGAAGATGGATATTGCTGCGAGTGGGCCATTAATATACAGAATTGCCGTTATATATTCTGCTAACAATTACAGGATTAGTAAAACTAAAAAGCATCCCTGATCAGAAGAGAAGGTAAACTTCGAGTCAGGGATGCTTTTTTATATCGATTTCAGGACTTACTCAGAAATCCATACACTTACATTGCCTGCCGGAACCGGGAAATTACCCCATCCGTTGTCATCAATCATTACTTTTTCATTACTTCTGTTAAGCAGATCATAGAATTCTTTTCCGGAATAGCGTTTCCCCATTTCCATGGGTTTGGTGTAAGCATCTTTATTGCTCAGGACAACAGCACATCCCGAATGTTCATCATCTCCTTCACGGGTCCAGCCCAAGCAGTTGGCATCTTCAAAATAATCCCGCTGAGCTCCGTAGGCATGGTCTTTTCTTGCGGTAAGAAGCTCTTCAATACCGTCTACTTTCTCAAGGAAAATTTCCTGGTCATTGCCATCTCCACCTTTATCAGTATAATGCGCACCATAAAGATCAGGGTAGAAAACACATGGATAGCCACTTTCACGAAGAAGGATCAGGGCATAAGCTAATGGTTTAAACCACGCTTCTACAGGAGCTTCAAGATCTTGCAGAGGCTGTGTGTCATGGTTATCCACAAGACTTACGGAATGCATTGGATCTGCCTGCGTAAGGGTTTCGTCAAAAATTCTTCGGAGATCGTAAGAACTTCCTTCGTTGGAAGCGGTATGAAAATTATTTTGCAGAGAACTGTCAAAAAGACTCATGCATCCTTCCGTTACATCAATGTACTTCTGAAGAAGACTAAGCTGCCCCGGAGCCCAGTATTCTCCGACCGCAAAAATGTTTTTTCCTGAATTGGAACGCAGCATCGTCAGCCATTCTTTGTAAAAATCAAAAGAAATATGTTTTAAGGCATCCAGTCTTACCCCATCAAAATCAGTCAGTTCAAAATACCATTCCGCCCAGCTGTTCAGTTCCTCACGGACAAAAGGATTCCGGTGTTCGATGTCGTTATACATCAGGTAATCATAATTTCCCTTTTCATCGTCAATCATCTCTTCCCAGTCGTTACCATATTCAGACTGTATTTTGAAAATATGGGAGTCCATGCCTTCAGCATAATCCACCCCGCTGAAACAGTTGAAATTCCATTCGAAATCAGAATATTTTTTTCCTCTTCCGGGAAAGGTGAATTTAGTATAAGATTCAATTTCCATGACATCGGAAATAATCTTTTCCCTGTTGTTTTCGTCTACTTTTACCGCTTTAAACTTTTCCAGTTCGTCGCCCCCGGCCTTATGCCCGAGAACGATGTCAACGATAATGTTGATATCTTGTTTTTTTAAAGCTTTAATGGCTTTAAGATAGTCGTCATGAGTACCGTATTTGGTGGGAAGACTTCCTTTCTGATCAAATTCTCCAAGGTCATAGAGATCATAGGCATCATATCCTACTGAATAACCTCCATTCGTTCCTTTATAAGCTGGGGGAAACCATACTGAGGTGATTCCTAATTTTGCCAGATGGGAGACCTGTTGTTCTGCTTCTTTCCATAATTTGCCATTTCCTTCAGAATACCAGTGGAAAAATTGAATCATCGTCGCGTTCATAAGTCGTAATTTGGTTGGTTTCCTACAAGATAGTGAAAATTTTTCACCTATTGGTTTTCAAATTCTTCGAACGGGATTTTTAGTTGAATAGAAATCTGTTTTTTTTCTTCTGTATTGAGATGGGAGAGGGAAAGGCCCAATAATCTCACGGGTTTATCGAAGGGTCTGAGCTCCCAGAGCTTTTTCCCCGTGTTGAAATATTGCTCAGGAGAAGTGAAATAATCCTCCTTTGTAAAGCTTCTCGTAAAAAGAGAAAAATCTTTGTATTTAATTTTCAGAGTTAAGGCTCTTCCAAGAATGTTATTCTTTTGCAGACGCTGATGAAGTTCCTGACTCAGATGTTCCAGTTTTTCATTGATCTCCTGATCATCAAACAGATCTTCAAAAAAAGTTCTTTCTACCGCTACACTTTTCTGAATGCGATGAGGTTTCACTTCGGAAGCATGAATACCGCGAACGACATTGTAATAATAACCTCCCGATTTTCCAAAAAGCCGGGTCAGTTCTTCTATCGATCGTTTCTTTAAATCTTTTCCCTTATAAATACCTAAACTAAACATTTTGTTAGCCGTAACTTTTCCTACACCATAAAATTTTTCGACAGGAAGTTCTTCAAGAAAACCTTCAATTCTATCAGGATGAATGGTCTTCTGCCCATTCGGCTTATTGATGTCGGAAGCTACTTTCGCCAGAAATTTATTCACGGAAATTCCCGCAGATGCAGTTAAACCCGTCTGTTCAAATATTTTCTGACGAATCTCTTTGGCGATCTGATTGGCAGATTCCATAGCTTTCTTATTCTCCGTAACATCCAGATAGGCTTCGTCCAGAGAAAGAGGTTCTACCAGATCCGTATATTCATGAAAAATTTCCCGGATCTGTTTTGATATTTCTTTATACCGGGCAAAGCGGGGAGGAACAAAAATTAGATGCGGACATTTTTCCTTGGCTGTTTTGCTGGGCATAGCAGAGCGCACTCCGTACTTCCTGGCTTCATAACTTGCCGCTGAAACTACCCCACGATGTTCTCCTCCCACAGCAACAGGCTTTCCCTTGAGTGACGGATCATCATGCTGCTCCACGGAAGCATAAAATGCATCCATATCAACATGAATTATTTTACGGGTGGGAAAAGAAGAATCCATACCGCAAAGATATGGATTCATTTATTTTGAATTAAATTCTGATCATGTTTTCATTCTCATCGTAACAATTAATGACTCAAAACCTGCTTTTTCATAGGCTTTTAAGGCAGATTCGTTTTGAGCGTAAACATCCAGCCTTATTTCGTGAATGTCTTTAGACTTTGCCCAGCCGATCAGTTCGTCTAGAATCAACTTGTTAACTCCCTTTCCTCTGTGCTCAGGCTTTACATACATAAAACCCAGATAAGCGTACGTTTCAAAATCAGAATAATTATTTTCCGTTTGTTTGATTTTTGCATACCCGGATGCGATGACTTCGTTATTATCTTCCGTCACCAGTACCAGTGAATCCTCAGATTGTATCAGATGAAGAAGATCGTAATAGTGAATCTTTCCATCTTTAAGGGTACTGTTAAAGGGTCTTTCTGCGGTAACAATTCCCTGCTCAAATTCTAAAAGGATTTCTAAATCCTGTTCTGTAGCTACTCTTGTAATCATTATTTCAAAAGACGGTTTATCGTTTCCTGGATCTCCGGATCTTCCGGTGAAATCGCGTAATATTTTGCAATAGAAGACTTTTGATCCACCACCATATATCTTGGAATCCAGTTCAGATCAATGTAATTATTGAAATCATTTTTCCATCCTGAAGAAAACCAGTAGTTATCCTTGTCTTTCATATTGAATCTGTCCAGACTTTTGTCAAAGCCTTCTTTTGATCTTTCGAGTGACAGGAATACGAAATCTATATTGGGATTGTTTTTCTCAAGTTCTTCCGCTTTTGGAAGTGCTTTTAAACAATCTCTGCACCATCCGGCCCAGAAATCAATCACTAAAACTTTTCCCTTATGCTGATCCAGAATTTGTTGAATGGTCACATTTTTACCTTGTTCATCTTCGAGCTTTTGTACCAAAGCTTTTTTAGAAAAACTGGTTTTTAGAACTTTCGGTTGCTGCTGTGCATAGCTCACCCCGAAAACACTGATCATAAAAATTAAGGCTAACTTTTTCATTTTTTCAATTTCATATACAAAGCTAAACAATGAAACGCAATTGGAGATTGATTTCTTATGAATTAGGAAAAATTGATGAGATCGAAAATTTCTATAAAGAATTATGATAATTTTTTACCAGACCTTTCACCACAGCAATCACATTCGGCATGGCTTTATTGGCAGCATTCAGAACTTCTTCGTGAGAAACGGCAAAGGCAATGTCAGGTCCTCCAAGATCGGTAATAACAGAGATGCAGAAAGAATCCATTCCCATATGTCTGGCAACAATGACCTCCGGAACAGTGCTCATTCCCACCATATCACCACCGATGGCTTTGATCATTCCGTATTCTGCAGGCGTTTCAAAAGTGGGACCCTGTAAGGCCACATAAACACCCTGATGAATTTTAATATTATTTTCCATCGCCGCTTTTTCAGCTATTTCGATCATTTTTTTGTTATACGGCTCGCTCATATCCACAAAACGTGGCCCGAAAGAATCTATATTTTTACCCCGAAGCGGATGTTCAGGCATCATGTTGATATGATCTTTTAAAATAACGATATCTGCAACGTTATAGGCTGGATTTACACCGCCGCAAGCATTGGAAAGGATGAGGTTTTTAATCCCTAAAAGATGGAAAACCCTGATGGGAAAAGTTACCGTTTCCATAGAATGACCTTCATAATAATGAAAACGTCCGCTCATCATCAGAACTTTTTTGCCTTCCAGAATTCCGTAGATCAATTTTCCGCCATGTCCCACCACTGTGGTCTGGGGGAAATGAGGAATTTCAGGGTATTCTAAAATATGGATGGCTTCCACTTCATCCTGCAGTTTTCCCAGTCCGGACCCTAAAATGATCGCGAAGTCTGGTGTTTCCCTGATAATATTTTTAATGAAATCTGCAGTCTGCTTAATTTTTTCTAACATAATCTAAGATGATTTGGTTGAATTCTTCTTTTTTATCAATGATGACATTGATAGGCCAGTAGTAAACAATTTCTCTAAGATAATCAAAAGTTTTCAGACGTACATAATCTTTCTCCGTAGTCAGGATCAGTTTGTATTCCCCTAATTTTTTATATTCTGCCGTAATTTTTTTGATGTCATCATCCGTAAAATTATGATGGTCTCTGAATTTTAAATGCTTCACCCGCTTTGAGAATTTTGCAAGGTGCTCAAGAAGAGGTTTTGGATTGGCAATTCCTGTGATAAGAAGGATATCATAATAATTCAGGTTATTGTCCGGAAGCATTTTGTCTTTTCCGTACACATTTTCGTCATATCCGATGGATGAAAAGAAGACCTTCTGATTGTACGACGGTTTTATTCTTGAAATATAATAGCGTTTGGTTTCTTCGGTAAGTTCATCAGGACATTTGCTGACCATAATGATATCTGCCCTTTTTGACCCGTTTCTGGATTCTCTTAAATCTCCGGCGGGAAGAAGATGATCTTTAAAATAAGGATCATTAAAATCAGTCATCAGAATGTTGAAACCAGCTTTGATGGCTCTGTGTTGTAAAGCATCATCAAGAACAAGAACATCAAGATCCATATCAGCGATCACCTTTTTGGCTCCTGGAACCCTTTCTTCTGACACGGCAATGACGAAGCGGTTTTTGAAGCGCTCAAAAAGCTGCATGGCTTCATCGCCCACTACTTTATAATTGCTGTCGTAATTCGTGACTTCGTAGCCTTTGCTCAACCTTCCGTATCCACGCGAAAGCACGCCTGTCCTGTAATGTTTGGACAGGTATTGGGCAAGATACATCACCATAGGCGATTTTCCGCTTCCGCCCACAGAAAGGTTTCCGACATTGATTATCGGAGTCTTGAACTTTGTCGTTTTAAAAACTCCCAGATCATACATTGTGTTTCGGATACCCGTTACCAAATGATAACCAAGGGAAAAAGGATAAAGGTACCATCTTTTCATACGTTTGCAAAAATAGGAATTTTCATAAGGATTTTAAGCAATATTCTGAAAGACTTTTCATTAAATTAAAGTATTTTTGTGGAGTTATTTTAATACATTGAGATACTTTATAGAATTTTCTTACAACGGGAAAAATTATTTCGGTTATCAGATACAGCCGGACGCTATTTCTGTACAGGAAGAGCTGGAAAAAGCACTTTCCACTATTTTAAGGGAAGAAATTAAAACTACGGGTGCCGGAAGAACGGATACCGGTGTTCATGCCAAAAAAATATTTGCCCATTTTGATACGGAGAAAGAGGTGGATGTGATGAATCTTCCCTATAAACTGAACAGTTTTCTTCCGCCTGATATTGCCATAAAAAAAATGTTTCAGGTAAAAGATGATTTTCACGCCCGTTTCGATGCGACGTACAGAACGTATGAATATTATATTTCTCTGGCAAAAAATCCTTTTACCCAGGAATCTGCATGGCAGCACTGGAAAAGACCGCTGGATATCAATAAAATGAATGAAGCCTGTAAAATTCTGTTTGAATATGAGGATTTTACGAGTTTTGCCAAATTAAAAACGGACAACAAAACCAATATCTGCAAAATGTATAAAGCAGAGTGGGAGCAGGATGGAACAGAACTTAAGTTTACGGTTTCCGCCAACCGTTTCCTCAGAAATATGGTGCGTGCTATCGTAGGAACTATGGTAGAAATTGGAAGTGGCAAAATAAAGCCTGAAGATCTTCGTAAAATCATTGAAGATAAACATCGGAACGCTGCCGGAACCTCAGCTCCGGGTCACGGATTGTTTCTGGTGGACGTGGGATATGAATTTCCATAAGAACACGCTCTCATCTTCATATCAGCACGATAAATAATTGAATATTGGCTTGTTTAATGGTTTTTTAAAGACAAAACAGGCAGAGGCGTAATTGTATAAGACAAGAAATTCAAAGGATTTTCCCTGTCACTTTCTGTTTGTTTGCATTATGAAAAAAAATGTTATTTTAGCAGATAACGACTATTTCCATGTAAAACTTATTTGATTCTCTTTTGTAATGCAGGTGTTTATTGGAAATAGATGAAGTACTGAATAATGAAATCAGGACAGACCTGAATTTTTAATCTATAAAACACGAATTATGTTATCAATTTTTATTCTTATCGGGGCCTACCGGTATTACGCACAGCTTGCTGAAAGGTTTGGCAAAACAAAATGGCACTATGGACTTTTAGCGATTGGAGTATACCTGGGAACTCAGCTGTTCTTTGGTTTCTCTTACGGAATTTATAAAGGTGTCACAGATCCCGATTCCCTTGACGGAGTAGACTACACAGGATTTTCTTTAATCAATATGATCAGCTGGGTCATTTCCATTGCAGCGGTATATGGAGTGTATAAGCTTCTTGAAAGAAAATTTTTAAAAGAAAATATCAGTAAACCTTCTCTGGAAATTGAAAAAATTGGAGATCAGGATCTGTAAAATTAGGTAGGTTAGGTTCCGGAAGTCACCTTTATGCTGGCTTCGGGTGCCTTCGCTACGATCATTGTAACTTACCTGTTAACACAAATCCACCAAAATATATTCATATTGTAAATGACACTTATCTGAAATTTTCTATGACGATTTGATCAACTTGTAAAGGCTGTCAAATTATAAAGTCTTATTTTTGCATAGAATTTTAAATTCTTTCTTCAACTCGTACAATGAAAAAACAAGATACCTGGGGGATTGTTAAGAGGCTATTCTTTATTGGAATGAAATTCCGTTCATGGTTCATCCTAACTTTAATAATTTCCGTCATACTGTCCGTGGTTTCTACCTATCGACCTTATCTTACCATGCAGGTGGTAGACAATGATATTACCAAGCTGAAGGATAAAGCGTTGATGATGCAGCATATCTACATTCTGGTAGGTTTGGTTTTTGCAGAAACTATTTTAAACTTTTTCTTAGTTTACTTTTCAAATTATATTTCGCAGAATGTTATCCGTGATATTCGCGAGAGACTGTATGCCAAATTGATTTATTTCAGGACATCATTTTTTGATAAAACTCCCATCGGCCAGTTGGTTACCCGTGCCGTGGGTGATGTGGAGACGATTTCTACAGTGTATACTGATGGTTTTCTGATGGTTTTCGGAGATATTCTGAGAATTGTATTCGTTTTGGTGATGATGTTCAGCACCAATGTTCATCTGAGTTATATTACTTTGGCGATCCTTCCCTTAATGGTGATGATTACCAGGTTTTTTCAGAAGAGACTTAAAAAAGCTTTCGGAGATGAAAGAACGTGGACGGCCAATCAAAACTCTTTCGTTCAGGAAAGACTGGCAGGGATGTCCATTATTCAGGTGTTCAACAGACAGGATGCTGAGTTCAAAAAATTTGATGATATTAATATTACTCTGAAAAGCGCTTTACTGAGAACGGTTTTTATCTTCTCTTTGTTCTTTCCGGTTGTAGAATTGATATCCTCATTATTCATTGGATTTATCCTGTTTTATGGAGGATACATTACGATCAGTGCTGGTGTTGTTATCGCATTTATTCAATATATTTCAATGCTGATCCGTCCGTTAAGACAGATTGCAGACCGCTTCAATAATATCCAGAGAGGTCTTGTAGGGGCTGAAAGAGTATTGGGTGTGATGGATGAAGATTACGCAATGCCTAATACAGGAATCGTGAAAAAAGATCATTTCGATGGTAAAATTGAATTTGAAAACGTTCGTTTTGCTTATGATGATAAACAGGAAGTGCTGAAGGGAATCGATTTTAAAGTAAATCCAGGAGAAACAGTTGCTATTGTGGGGGCTACGGGTGCTGGTAAATCTACGATCATCAGTCTTATCACAAGACTTTATGATATTAATTCCGGAAGAATCGTGATTGATGATGTTGAGGTAAAAGATTATGAACTCTATAACCTGAGAAGTCATATTGGTGTGGTGCTGCAGGATGTATTCCTTTTCCACGGAAGTATCTTTGAAAACCTTGCCTTTGGTGATGAAAGCGTTACCTTGGAAAAAATAAAAGCTGGAGCCAAAGAAATTGAAGTTGACCAGTTTATCGAACAGCTTCCCGGTGGTTATGATTTTGTAGTCAGCGAAAGAGGTTCCTCTATTTCTTTAGGGCAAAGACAGTTGTTATCTTTCCTTAGAGCCTATTTATCAGATCCTAAAATTCTGATTCTGGATGAAGCCACTTCTTCTATTGATCATGAAAGTGAAAAACTGATTCAGAGAGCCACGGAAAAGATTACTAAAAACAGAACCTCAATTATCATTGCCCACAGGCTTTCCACCATTGAGAAAGCAGATAAAATAATTGTGATGGAACATGGAAAAATAGTAGAGGAAGGAAAACACTTGGAGCTACTTGATCAGAACGGATACTACTCAACCCTTTACAAAGCTCAGCTCAGACATGAGGTAGAACTTGAAGAAGAGAAGCAATCATAGTCCATTGACTGGTATAAAAGTAAAAAGAGAGCCCTGGAGCTCTCTTTTCTATTTGGAATGAATTTCTTAGAATTTTAATTTTTTGGTGAGTACTTTTCCGTTTTCCAGAACCGCAGTTACGGTTAAGATCGTATTCTTTTCGTTGACAGGGAATCTGAATTCGGATGATTTTATATCTGTTCTGGTGGTAAGGAGTCTTCCCGAAGCATCATAGATATGTAATGATGAAATTTTCAGATCACTTTTGATCAGCACAGCATTCGTATCTTTTGTAATGTCGGCAGTGCTTGTCTTGACAGTATTTCCTACAGAGAGTACAGTCTGACGTTCGATGATTACGGAATAATCTTCAACCTGTCCGTATTTTGGAGTAGAGCAAGCGGTAACGGCTGTTCCGTTAAATTCTCCGATTACTCTCATTCTTAAAGGAGTATTAGCAACAGCATTTGCTGGCGGAGTTACCGATATGCTCGCTACAGAACCGTTGCTGATCCCGCTTTGATTAAGAACGAGTTCCGAGGTCTCATTGAATTGTCCGTCATTATTATAATCGATATATGCCTTTATAATATGGGGATTGCTTGTTCCCGGTGCAACCGTAAGCGTTGTTGCGGTATTGGCTGGAATGGTAGTTTTTGAAACCCCGGCACAATAGTTTCCGGTAAAGTTTTCGTAGAAATTATTAGAAGCCTGTTTGTAGTTGGCAGAATAATTATTGATGTTGGCAAATTTCACAGAAGTAACACCAATGTTAAAGTTTCCGGGATTCGTCATGGAAGTAGGAGTACATGCTGCGGTTAAAACAGAACTGTTGTTAGGAGTCGTGGTAGATGCAACCGGAGAGTTGATCAAAGACTGTCTGTACTGCAATAGCTGCGCGGTGGCTCTGTCTGCCTGTCCCGTTGTAAATAAGTTTCTGAAACAGTAGGTATAGGCCATGACGTTTTTCTCACCTCCTGCATAGATTTGGGTCGTACAAGGATTGATCTGTCCCGTTTGGCAGCTGCTTGGAACAGACGAGTGGTAAAGACTTTTCATAGGTTCCGTATCACACACCAGATCTCCCTGCAGCGTACAGTCTGTATTGGTAGGGCAGGCTCCTGTAGATTCATTGTACCCTTCATGAGTGTGACGCAGGCCCAGAGCATGTCCGAATTCATGGGCTAAAGTCTGTGCATTCACGGAAGATGCGTTAGTAGACATGAAAGAATAGTCATTACTGCCGCCCGGATAATAAGCAAATCCGTTTAATCCTCCTGAGTTAGAGGTTAGTTTTTTAACGACATAGATATTGTAATACTTGCTCGTATCCCACATCCCCAAAGCGGTAATTTCGGAAGCGGTTACAGCATTGGTTGTATTGTCATTATTGACTCCGCCGCTTACATATTTAGGTAAATTAGATGCATTAATTCTATTGATTCCGTTGGTTGTATTACAATTTGGGTCTACTTTGGCAAAAACAAATTTTACAGGCAGTACCGCGCTGGTTCCGGACATTCCGCTGGAAACACTTCCGGAAAATACCCCATTGGTATAATTTACCCATGCGATAATATCCGCATCAGATTTGTTATTCACAGTTCCGATGGCACTTCCGTCGCCTACTACATGAACAACGACAGGGATTTCATAGACCAGCTTTTTATTGATCGTTTTGGAAAACTTCCCGCTTTTGATCAGTTTGGATAATTCCAGATTAAAGGCATCATCCTGAGCTTTCTGTTCGGGATATCTTTCATAATGTTTCCGCATTAATTCATCAGTTCCGCATTCCTGGAATTCCTGCTTTTGTGAGTACAAGTTGGAACATAAGGTTCCTGAGATAATTAAAAGTAGTAGTTTTTTCATAATTCTTATAGTCATGATTTCGTTAAATAAAAATAATAAAAAATTATATAAATGCGGAAATCGCGAAAAAATTCATTAAATATTCTGATTATAAGTAAAATTTTTTATATTTATGATGAAAATATTGTTTTATTACATGGTTATGTGAAAAGTGTGAATTTTTTATTTGACATTTTTGAAAGCACTAATCAATATTATTGTTTTAACTGATTATTAATTTCTTCAAACTTATCAATAAGTCCATTCAGTTTAGCCTGCTGTTTTTTTATCGTCTTAGGTCTCAAATAAAACCAATTGAAAGCAATCCATAAAAAAGTAACAGCATAAACGGTTATTCCGTAAAAGACAGTCATTCTTGAAGTGTACTCATACATATACAGACAGATCCCTATGAACAACATCATAAAATAGATGTTCATCATGGTGGTCTGTATAAATTTCTGTTTGCTTTTCAGAGAGTACAGGCTGTTCAGATATTCCGTATTGGTTTGGGTATTGTTCAGTTTATAGAAATTCGTAAACAATTGATTGTAGGCAGACAGAAAAATGACCATAGCCAGAATAATTAAAATAATCCCTATTTTGCTTGTCATCAGTTGAGGTTGGTAATGGTACCAGATCAAGCCTATCCCTACACTCGTTACGATTAAAAGAATGTTGGTAACGGCAAGTTTTCGGATATTCTCGTTTTTAAATTTTTTCAGTCTGCCAAGCAGTTCTTCTATGCTGGGTTTCTCAGTGGTCTGTTGTTTCCACAGATTTTTAAAGTCAATATTAGTAGCCATTTTCTTTGAATCTTTTTGTTAATTTTTCTTTTATCCTGTGAATTCTTACCCGGATATTGGATTCAGAGAGTCCAACGATGCCGGCAATTTCTGCCTGCCTTACTTCCTCGAGTTCCAGAGAAATAATAATACGATCTGTTTCCGGCAGCTCTGAAATAAACTGATAAAGAAGCTGTATCTGGGGTTCAATGGATTCCTGTTTTTTTTCCTCAAGATGAATGGGAAGATCAGCTTTCGCAAATCTTTTCTCTTTTTCGATCTGTTTTAAACACGTATTCGATGCAATTCTAAAGATCCATGTCCCGATACTGGACTCATTCCTGAATTTTGGAAGCTGTTGCCAAACAATAATGAAGGTTTCCTGTGCAAGATCCTGTGCCAGTTCAGAATCATTGACATACCCCATGCATAAACGGAATATCTTCTGCCAGTATAATTCATATATCTCTTCAAATACCATTAGTGAGATGATAAAAAGTTATTTAACTGTTCAAAGTACCATTCTTTGTCGTCATACATGATAAAATGAAGTCCTTTGGTAGCATATCTCATATCTGCATTCTTTAAATTTTTATATTGAGCTTCAATAGCTGGTTTGAAATTTACAAAATAAGATTCCAGCAGGATGAGTGAAGGACACTGAATCGTTTTTATTTTTTCACGAAGATCGGTATTGGTAAAATCGCAGTATATCTTTGCAAACGTTGTTCTGTCAGATTTCATACTCCAGCCAATTACCGTTTCCTGCATGGAAGAATCGGCTACAAGACGGGGGATCGTGCCGGTTTGCATTTGTTTAAATTGTTCCTCATTCATTGCTTTCAATCCATTGATGGTGGTGCTACAGTCATTGTTTTCTTTAGATTTAAAATGGGGATCTGATAGTGCGGCTAAACAGGGAAGAGCATCCACAACAACTATTTTGGAAACCAGTTCAGGGTAATCTGCGGCGATTGCCAGTGCCATACCGCCGCCCATACTATGTCCGATAATAATAACTTTTCCAATCTTCAGATCTTTTAGATAATCAGCAATTCCTTTTTCCCATTCTTTAAAACTGGCATCTGCCAATGGTTGTACTCCGGCAAATCCTTTCATGGACAATACGTAGCAAGAAAAGTTCTTGTCAAATTTAGTTACAGTTTCATTCCATACCTCTCCGGAAGAGGCAAATCCCGGAATAAAAATGATAGACTGGTTACCTTTTCCGGTTTTTTTTACTTCAAAAGGATAGGTCTTTGTCTGTCCGAATATATTGCATACGGCTGCAAAAAACAATATCAGAATGAAGAAGACTTTGTATTTTTTCATTGTATAAAATTTTAAGATGAATCTGTCTTTTAGAGAGAGACTTATTTAAAATGTTACAATATGTTTTAAGTTATTTTAAATTTTTTGGTACAATGGAATGATATCAGGGTTTGGGTAATTTAAAAATGTTAATCATCCGCTGTCATGGTGAGGAGCGCATCGATCTCACAACGATCAATTTTAAATCAAAAAATCATTATCAATATTTTCTTTTTCCTGCTGAAAATTTTCAAATTTTTATGCTTTAAAATACTTTGGAAGAAAAAAACACTGTGTGAAGGTACCGTTCTCACAAAATTTACATGAATTTTCTATATAACAGGGGGGTAAAGCTGCATATTTCAATGCTTTATCTCGTTTAAAAGAAGATTCGTTTTTCTGATAGTTTTTCCTGAATTAATGGGCTTTTCAAATAGATTTTCATTCCGGGCGATGGGCTGTATTTTATCTGAAAAGTTTCAAAAAATGTAAAATTGGTATAAAAATCGAAAATTAAATAAAAAAATAGCATTTACATGATGATTATATTAGAAAATTCACTAATTTTATTACGAATTTAGAAGATGCCCCGGTTAAATGAAGGGGGATAAAGTGAAAAATTGAAATTTTTAACTAAAATCCAAAAATATAAATGAGCAATATACAAGATGAATTTGAAGTCTTTAAAGACGAACTGAAAAAACTGAATATCGATGTACAGAAAGTAGTGAAAGTAGGAAACGGAAGCATGGATTTCCATGAGGTTTTTTACAAATCACCAAGATACCACGACGTGAAGAGTGTATATGTCCAGCGCCATAATCTGGATAGTATGGTGGAGAAATTTAAAAAAGCTTACCACTAAAAATAAAACGGGCGCCGCAGAGAATCTGCGGCGCCCGTTTTTATACTTGATTTATTAATCTTTATCCAGTGATGAGTTGTCCTTGGTATCTTTCATCCCTGCATAGACGATGAGAGAGAATAAAATACATCCGGTGATGTACCAGTAAAAATATTGCTCTGTTCCTGCCTGTTTGAACCATAGAGCCACATATTCTGCCGTTCCACCGAAAATAGCTACCGTAAGAGCATAGGGAAGTCCTACTCCCAGCGCCCGGATTTCAGAAGGAAAGAGTTCTGCTTTTACAACAGCATTAATGGAAGTGTAGCCGCTCACAATGATCAGGGCTGCCATAATCAGGAAAAATGCTGTCCACATCGAAGTAGTAGTACTTAAAGCCGTTAAAAGCGGAACTGTACAAAGGGTACCAAGAATTCCAAAACCTAAAAGCAAAGGCCTTCTTCCTATCTTATCAGACAACGCTCCAAATACAGGCTGCAGACAGGCAAATATAAACAGTGAAATAAAGGAGATCAGGGTTGATTGCTCTTTAGTAAGATGAACCGTATTGACCAAAAACTTCTGCATGTACGTTGTGTAGGTGTAAAAAGCCAGAGTCCCTCCCAAAGTCAGACCGATCACGGTAAGCAACGCTTTAGGATGCTTAAGGAGTTCTGTCACAGTTCCTTTTTTCTTGTCGCTCACCTCTTTTTTATTTTCAAAAGCTTCAGTTTCATGAAGATTGGCTCTTAAATATAAAGCAATCACAGAGAGTAGTGCCCCAATTACGAAAGGAATTCTCCATCCCCATTCTTCAAGCTGAGTCTCCGTTAAAAGCAGTTTCTGTAAAATCAACTGAATTCCTAATGCGATCAACTGGCCGCCTATAAGCGTTACATACTGGAAGCTTGAGTAAAAACCTCTGCGGTTTTCTGATGCCATTTCGCTCAGGTAGGTTGCGGAAACACCGTATTCCCCGCCAACGCTTAGTCCCTGAAGTAATCTTGCAATTAATAATAATGCAGGAGCAAGGATTCCGATAGTCTTATAGGTAGGAGTAAGGGCAATAAGAAGGGAGCCGAAAGACATTAAAAGTACAGAAAGCGTCATCGCTTTTTTTCTTCCGATCTTATCTGCAATACTTCCGAATATCCATCCACCAATGGGTCTCATCAGAAATCCAACGGCAAAAATTCCTGCAGTATTCATCAGCTGTGCATTCAGGTCAGAATCCGGGAAAAAAGAATTGGAAAAGTAAATGGCAAAAGCTGCGTAGGCATACCAGTCGTACCATTCCACAAGGTTTCCTACGGAACCACCCACAATGGCTTTGATCCTTTGAGCAGTTGTAATTTGAGTAGTATTCATATAAGTAAGATATTAAATTTTTTAAAGTACGATTTGAAAAGACAGTAGAAATTCACCTTTTCTGTCAAAAATTGTTTTGGAGGTGATATCATAGAGTGGTCTGCTGCTGTATTGAGCGACGATTCTTGCATTTTGACCATATAGATAAAGACTGGCTCCCACGTCATAATAACTTCCATTCTGGTTAAGCGCTTTCATGTCTTTAAGGGCATAATTGAAGAAGGGCTGCACCTTTAGAATTTTACTGAATTTCGGAATCACAAAACCTATTTGTGAAAACCATATATTTCCTGTTCCCATCAGAATTCTGTTGTTTCCGGCTCCTTCCAGTGCTTTCTGTCCTGTAAAGTCTGAATTGGAAGTACCGGGATTCAAAAGACCACTTACTCTTAAATAATCAGGTCCATAGTTATAATTATAGTAAACCGAATACAAAGTAAGTCCCATTTCTTTACTTTTGTCGCCTAGGGGAAGTTCAGTATAAACATCTGCTCCAAAAATATTGACATTGTGGGATTCAAAAATATTTTCTGAAGGTTGAGACTGGGTTCCTTCTTTATTGGTATAAAAACCGGCTCCCAGGTTCAGAATTTTTTTGGTGGTTAAATTATTTCCGGGCAGAAAAGACGTTACGGTCGTTTCCTTGGTAAAAAACTGATAAAAGGCATATCCGGAATAAGACAATTTTCCGCTTTGATTATTGTCTACGGCTGCACCTCCCACAGCAGGTTTTAAATTGGTAGCAAAAGGTTTGTTGACACTGAAACGATAATTAATCCGATCGAACTCCCCATGAACAAAAATACCCAATTGTCTTGAAAACTGGTCAGCAATTTCTATGGTCGGGAAATTAAAAACCGGAATATCACCTGCAAGCATTTTCGTGGTACTTGCATTGGTGAGCCTGCTTACTCCATTCCATGAATGAAGTCCAGCTCCTAAATAGAGGTTGTTTTTATTCGGCTTTCCTGTCTGAAAATCATTTCTTGGAATAATGGCGAATTCATTATAAGCATCATGAAAAAAGAAAGGCGCTTTTTTTCCGGCCCCACTGTTTCCTGTACCTGTTCCACCACCTGAGATGAAACTCTGATTATTGATTCCCATCTGCAAAAACACAGAATAAAAAGGCGTAACCTGACTCTGAACCGTTAATCTCATTCTCCGTATTCCTGCATCATAGGTCTGCTCCTGAGGAACTCCGTTCACCAATGTCCCGGGGTTATTATCGATACTGCGTAACCAAATCTGGCTTGAAATACCG
Organism: Chryseobacterium carnipullorum; assembly: GCF_003815695.1. NCBI lineage: Bacteria > Pseudomonadati > Bacteroidota > Flavobacteriia > Flavobacteriales > Weeksellaceae > Chryseobacterium > Chryseobacterium carnipullorum. The sequence goes on from NZ_CP033920.1 coordinate 2,133,947, forward strand.
AATTTTAACCATTTATCCCCTTTGGAGTTGAGATTTATTTTAAGTTCTCCTACATCTAAAGGATTTTTTTCAGAAGAAACTTCTTCTGTAGTTTTTTTTACACTCACGGTATCCTGACCATACATACTTTGCATAACAGTTAAACTGAAAATAATGATTAATTTTTTCATTGGCGCTTTTGTTTGCACCTAAACAATACATAAATTCTGAAGAAATTCTGAAGTTTTCATAAAATTCAAACATTTGATGCTATGTTTTTGAATTTCAGTATTTTATTTTATGAAATTGATCCTTATTGTGTGTAGATCGTTTTCAAATTGATAGAATATTTCAGCGTCATAAATCTCCAAAATTTTCTTCACGAGGGCTAAACCGATCCCAATGGAGTTCTGATTGGGATTTCCGCGCTTGAATCTTTTGAACAATTCTGCAGTAGGAATGGTGGGAGGATTTCCCGTATTGGAAATTTGGAAATACTTTTCTGTAAGCAGGACAGAGATTTTTCCGTTTTCTATATTGTGTCTTTTGGAGTTATTGATGAGGTTGTTGACGACAATTGTTGCCAGGTTTTTATCAAAATTAAGATAAACATCCTCATGAATATCTTTTGTCACCGTAAGATTCTGAATTTCAAAAATATCTTCAAAATAATAAAGCCTTTCCTGAAGTAAGTCAGAAAAATTGATAAGCTGGGAATCGTTCTTTTCAAAATGTTCCAGCTTGGCAAGGAGAATAAGGGATTGATTGATCGATGAAAGCCTGTCCAGTTCATCATTCATGGAAGAAAGAGTGATGAGTTGATTTTCTGAAAGCTCACTGTCCATCAACAGTTCTATTTTCCCTTTAATGGAAGCTAGCGGTGTTTGTAATTCATGAGAAGTATTTTCAGAAAGTTCTTCCAGGAGATTGTAGTCTTTTTTGGAGCTTTCAGTCATTTTTAGTAAAAATGTATTGAGTGATTTAAATTCTTCGGTTTCTGTTTTCATCAGATCCATCGAGCGGTTGTCTCTCAGACTGAATTTTTTTATTTCGTCTATCGCATGATAGAAAGGATCAAGAATTTTTTTAGACACCAGAATGCTCACGATAATGGTCAGAATAATAAGAAACACCATAATCCATGCAATCACCATGATGATGCTCATCAGGAAATTATTTTCAATAATCGTAATGTATCTTACACTGGTGATGGCATATCTTTTATGGTGAATGACAGGGTAGGTGGTCACGGTGATCCTGTTCATGTGGGACTGTATGCTTTTGTTCCAGATGTATTTTTCTTCAATAATTTTTTCCTTGATATTTTTAGAGTTCAAAGGAAGAATATTGATCTGGGTTTGCCGGTGATGAAACTTTAAATAATCATAGGTGGAATCCTTTTCCAATCTATGGGCTACATAGGTATTTAAATCTTCAAGTTTAAGAATAGCGGAACGCATCGTTGCCCTTTCAAAAGCAAAATAGAGAATGGCAAACCCTGTGATCAGCACGAAAAATACCAATACCGTGAATGCTCTGGCAAAACGGAAACTTAAATTCATTTATCAATCCATTTATAACCTAGTCCGTAAACGGTCTGCAGATAATCTTTTCCACCCGCATCAATCAATTTTTTTCTTAAATTTTTTAAATGCTGATAGACGAAGTCTACATTGTCAATGCTGTACGTGTAATCACCCCAAAGATGACTTGCAATGGCCTGTTTGGAAAGCATCCTGTTCTGATTGTTGATAAAATAGATCAGCAGGTTCAGTTCTTTTTTGGTAAGATTGATCAGTTGCTCATTGATTTTACATTCCTTAGATTCCAGATCGATTTTGATTTCATTGAAACTGAGAATGCGGTTGGCCTCAGGCGTTTTTCTTCTCAGGACAGCTTTTATTCTTGAGTGAAGCTCGGGTAAGGAAAATGGTTTGGTAATATAATCATCGGCTCCGTCATCTAACCCGGTTAGTTTTGTATCTAAAGAATTTTTTGCTGAAACAATAATGACACTTGATCCGGGAGTATAGTTTTTAATGTGCTTCAGAATATCCAGGCCGTTTCCATCGGGAAGCATCAGGTCCAGAAGAATACAGTCGTACTCAAAAAGCTCAATTTTTTCTAAAGCTTCCGTCGCATCACAGGCTACTTCACAGACGTAATCTTCCTTTTTAAGATAATCTGTGATATTGGCTGCAAGATCTTTATGGTCTTCTATGATAAGAATTTTCATGCGAAAGGATTAAACGGATACATTAATATCCGGTTTAAAGATATAAAAAAACCGTTCAGAAAATCAAGAACGGAATTTTTTAATAATATTTTTAAAACCTGTATCCAATGGAGAGACCGCTTCTGAAGCCGGCCCAGGGACCGTCTACCTTTACTTTAGCGCCATTGGCATTGGTTTCTACGGTATAATCTACAAAAGGAATATCCAGATTTTCAATTTCTTTCTTCAGCTGAGCCTGCATTTCAGGAGTCAGAACAAAATCGCTGGTCATGGTAAAGTCGCCTTTTCCGCTTCCGTAATGAGCGCCTGCAATCCAGAAATCAAGGACCAGATTTTGGCTTCTGGTGAGGAAAAACTGTACTCCAACCATCAGACCGCCACTGTTTCCACTGGTACTTCCCTGTCCTTTAAGAGGAATTTGATAAGTATTTCCGTCGATGGCATTATAGTCATAATAGAAATCAAAACTGTTGGAAGAAACATCGGAATACCGGTAATAGGGAGCGAAATAAAATCCTTTTCCATAACCTTTACCGATGTAGAATCTGGGTTCAATGGTGAAATTCGTAGCTTTTACTCTCAGGTTCTGGAATCTTTTCTCATCTTCATCCTTCAAAAATGCATTAATAAAAGGGACTTTTCCCTGGGTCATAGCTCCAAAACCTACATTAAGAGAGAACCATTGAGTGATGGCTCTTTCGTAGGACAGGTTGATATTTCTGAATGCGTAAGCTGTTACGTTGGTCTTAATGATATTCATTTTATCAACGGGAACAGTCTGGACAGTCTGAATTTCCTGCGCGCCTGCCTCTGAAATCAGAAAACAGGGTATTAAGGTGAGAAGCTTTTTCATGATGTTATATTTTGTGGTGTAAAAAAGTATCAGCAAAAAGTAGGCAAAAAATTAATAATATTTCAATATGAATTGATTTTTAACTTAAAAATAATGATATGGTTGGTATTTGTGTTATTGTGATGGGCAAAATAAAATAGTGTTATTGAAAAAATCATTCGGTGAGTAAAGTGATGAATGGATGATGCAAAATCAGTGAAAGGAGGATACAAACGGGTATAGTTTTGATATTAACTTATTTTTAATAACTTGTTTAAAAGAAAAAACCACCCGGTACAATCGGGTGGCAGTTCTGTGCGTTATCTCTATTTTTTAGTTGCTCATGATTTTACGATAGGCGTAAATATCTTCAATCGTCACTACACTCATTTCTTTGAGAGATGCAAATTTCACAATCTCCGGAAGCCTCGCCATGGAGCCGTCTTCATTCGTCAGTTCGCAGAGTACGGCATCATCACCGAGATTGGCCATTTTCACAAGATCTACACTGCCTTCTGTATGGCCGCGTCTTTCGAAAACACCACCTTCCTTTGCAATCAGTGGGAACACGTGTCCGGGACTTGCGATATGAGCCGCCTGAGCATTTTCGGCTACGGCAGTTTTGATGGTTGTAACTCTGTCTTTTGCAGAAACACCGGATTCTACGCCTTCTTTAGCTTCAATAGAAATGGTGAATGCGGTCTGGTTTTTTGAGTTGTTGGTTTCCACCATCGGACGCAGATTTAAGTGTTTGCTTTTCTCTTCCGAAATGCACAGACAAACAATGCCGCTGCATTCACGGATCAGGAGTGCCATGTCTTTTTCTGTAATGGTGGAGGCGGGAAAGATGATGTCGCCTTCGTTTTCACGGTTTTCATCATCTACTAAAAGAATACCTTTTCCCTGTTGTAGTTTTAGAAGTGCATTTTCTACACGTTCTGTGGAGGTTGCTCCAAATTGTTCTAATAATTTTTCCATGTTATTTTACTTTTAAAAGTTAAAATAGTCTTCGGTACATGGAAATGAAATACGGCACAATAAGCCCGTAAGGAATCTTACTGACCGTTTCATTTTCTTCTCCCATCCAGACTGTAACTGTCGGTTTTGGAATTTCACCAAATCAGTCCTTTCAAAAGAAAGGAGTCGCGGACTGTAACCGCCGGTAGGGAATTGCACCCTGCCCCGAAGAAAACTTATACTAAGTTTTACTGTATGTTCTGATTTAAAATTTTATTTCATTGATTCTATTTAACGCACAGACCACAAATTTCGTGAAGTTTTTTGAATTGGAGAAGGGATTTTTGCTGGTATTTATAGATTGCCATTATAAATTACAAAAAAAAATCATTCCGAACTGAAATGATTTTTTTGTGAAGTTTTTGATAAGCTTTTTCTTTGAAAAAATTAATCTAGAGAATTTGTTTTCCCTCCTTATAGTTTTGGATTGTTTTTTCCTTTCCATCTTCATTGTACATTTCCCATCTTCCATTATATACTCCATTTTTCCAATTTCCTATGCCCCGAAGATTTCCGTTTTCATACCAGTATTCATGAGTTCCGTTAGGTTTTCCATTTATAAATTCTCCTTTCCGGGCTTTTTGACCATTTGGATGCCAGTATTCCCAAACCCCATTTTCTTTTAAATTTTCAATTTTACCGCTTGAGTATAATGTTCCGTTTAAATAATAAACTTTTTTAAATCCATTGGTTATTGGCTTAAATTCAATTGTTTTTGCTTGATTTTCATTTAAATTCTGGCCATTTTTTATGAAGTCTTGCTTAGCAATCAAGGTATTTCCAAGATAAACTTCATATTCGTCTAAGTTTACATTTTGGGAGTATAAATTCTTATTTACAAAAATGATTAGAAATAAGATAAGGAGTATTTTATCCATAGGTCAGATTAGAATTATTGTATCTTGTAGAGCCTTTACGTGTTTTGTAACTTTGATTTTTATGATTCGTATTCTTTTAAATAAGTCACGAGTTTTTTCTCTATGAAATCAGATAATGAGTTCGCTATTTTTATGATTTTTGGAGGGCTATGTTCGTGGGCAAAGCTATAAATATTTTGATTTTCCAAACTGTACAGCAGCTGATCTCCATCACCATACAACCAAAATTCACCTAAGACTAAGTATTGTTTTTTTTGAATTGTTTCCGTACTTAATTCCTGAAAATCGATTTCTATACCTTCCAGCTTTAGGATGGATACATTTCGGTACCATGTTATCAGGTCTTCGGACAATTGGATAGAAAGTTCTTTTTCTTTATTTAGAATAAATTCCTGTTGTACGCCCGCTTCGATGATGTCAGAGATGCTATATGAGTAGGTTAATTGTCTGAAGAATTTTGGATAGCGGTCTTTTAAATAGCCGAATTTGTTTTCAACCTCTTCCTGAAGCTGTTTTTCTTTTTGTTTTTCAACTTTGCAGAAATCATCAAATTCTTTTTCCCAGCCTTTTTTATAGCGATCAGAAAGAGTCGTGTTAACATTCATGGAATTCAACCATTCAAAAGCGCCCAGCTGCCCGATGTAGGCGTTCCGGCTCTCACTGAAACTTTCTTTGTTTTTTATTTTAAGAAAAGCCGTTCTCCCACATATTTTTTCTATGGTGCCTTTATGAGCTGTGAACCAGGCCACCCATTCCTGAGGCGTGAGTTTTCCTTCTGTGAGGCTGATGAATTTTTCAATAAGGTCCTGTAGCATCATATCCTTTGTATTCTGATAAAATCTATTTTTCTATCCACTCCCGGAAGAGAGGGGTATTGCTTTGACTGGTGACCAGATGTTTTTCATACCCGGCAATCTTTAAAGCTAATGAATTTTTAGAATAGCGTTCAATTCTTTCGATGAATTTTTTATTCACCAACTCGCTGCGGTTGATCCTGAAAAAATCGAGCGGATCAAGCTGAGTTTCCAGTTCTTTTAAAGTAGATCTGTTTAACAGATGTTTTTTTCCGGTTTTATCAATGGCAAAAACAACTCCCTCATCTGCTTCAAAAAACAGGATGTCTGTGGTCTCAAAAAAGTAAATTCCCTGACTGGTATTAGCAGAAAACCTCGTTTTATATTTTTCCAGACGATTTCCGATGATTTGATTCAATTTTAAAAACAGAGCATGATCCGTAGCATTATTATTTCTTAACAACAGGAATTTATCCCATGCCTTCTGAAATCTTTCAAATGAAAAAGGTTTTAAAAGATACTCAATTCCATTGCTCTCGAATGCATTCATCAGGAACTGATCATAGGCCGTTATAAAAATAATGGGGCACGAAACCTTTACTTCATGATAAATGTCAAATGCATTTCCATCCAAAAGTTCAATGTCAGAAAGGATTAGATCAATAGATTTTGTTTTTTTTAGAAAACTTACAGCTTCAAGTACAGTATCTATTTCTGCTTCCACAGAAACGGTTTCTTTTACTTGATCCAGAAATCTTCTGAGCTTTTTTCTGGCCGGGATTTCATCTTCAACGATAAGAATTTTTATCATTTTTCTTGTAATGGAATTATAGGTAAAGTTACTGAAAACTCATTTTGAGTATGGAGGATTTCAAACTGCTGATTGGCTAAAAGAGTGTATTGTTCTTTCAGATTCCGCAACGCTCTTCCGGAGGTTATTTTTGTATTTCTTTTTTCAACAATATTGTTCGATACCACAAGGTTATTATTGATAAAGATCTTTATCACAACAGGATTTTTTTCTGTTCCTATATTATGTTGAATAGCATTTTCCAGCAGCAACTGCAGGGTGAGGGGAACAATCGTTCCCTTTATTCCGGTATCCTGGATTTCAAGGAGATAAGCATGGCCATATTTGTGCTGCATCAGTCCAAAGTACTTTTTTGCAAAGGAGATTTCTTCATCGATGGAGATTAGACTTTTGTCGGAAACCTGGAGCACATAGCGATATAGATCAGCAAATTCGTTAAGAAAATCAGACGCTTTATATTGATCTTCTTCAATTAACTGGTCCAAAACATTCAGGTTATTAAACAGAAAATGAGGATTGAGCTGTGATTTGAGCTGGTTGATCTTAGTTTCAGAAAATGCCTGATTGTACCTTTCGATTTGCTTTTGTTTTTTTTATTTTTTTGGTAATAGTAAAATGCAAGGAAGAAGCTCCCATAGATAAAGGTATTCATTATTTCAGAGAGGGTCGATAAAGCCAGTGACTGCTGATTAAAGTTTCTTTCAAAAGTATCAAATACAAGGGAAATGAATACCCCCAATATTTTCATGACCATTAAATAGACCAGCATTGAAATACTGAATATTTTTAATGCTTCTCTCGTGCTAAATGTTTCGGACTTCTGCCAGTGCCTGATAAAAATATACATGACGAAGAACAGAATTCCGGCACTAACAAAAGACATGACGGCCGCCTCTGGCGTAAAAATATACCAGTCCAGTTTTTTCCTCACCAGCAGTCTGATCTGTATGGATTGTGCATAGCCGAACAGAAAAACAAACAGTAAAAAGTATTTGCTTTGCCTGGCTTCATTCAAAATATTTTTCATAAAGAGCATATTCATAGAATACAAAATAGCCCTACAGGAGATGGAGGGCTATTAAATTATTGAGATTATTTTGTCTTATGATCAGGGAATGATGCTGTAACTTCTCCTTTGTCATTATAGAAATCAAGTTTCGCATTGTTTTCTTTATCAATATAGAACATCGCTCTAGGCATTCCTTTATCATCAAATAAAAACAGTCCGTTGTTTTCATTTCTGGATTTTCCGAGCATAATTCTTGGTGCGCCCCCGATTAAATTCTTTTTTAAATATTCATCATATTTTTGCTGCATGGCTTTGGGATCTTTTTTGCGGAGTTCTTCTAGCTCTTTAATAATTTTAAATGTTTGAAGCTGTGATTCTTCTGAAGGCCTGTCATTAAAAGCAAGGCTGCTGGTCACAAACCGTTTGCCATCTTTTGAATAATCCTGCGTTAAAAGTTGCATCACCTGATCTCCGTCATATTGATCATAGGTTAAGGATAACCCGGAGCTATGTCCGTTTTCCTTTTTTTCTCCGTCATAGATAAAGCCTCCACACTCAATGCCGTCTTCATTGTAAAACAGCATTCCTGAACGCTTTTTCCGGGTTTCATTGGTTGTGCGGTTATTGACTTTGTCCTTTCCGTTGGGAAATTGGGCGACATTCGTAATAATCATTTTTACGGTTCCGTCTTTTTCTACGATGTTGATTCTTTCAACATCAATTTCGGTGAACTTTTGATTGCCGTTTTTCTTAAATGCCGATGCTGTGAGGAAAACAATTCCGATAGCTGCTGCCCATGCAAACGTTCTTAGAAAAATTAATTCTTTATTCATAGTAGGGTTATCATATATAGGACAAAGCTATTCAGATGTTGATCTGTCATCAATACAAAAATAATGATGTAAGGAAAAAATCCGTTGAATAAAGGAATTTCAGGATTGAGTTATGATGGGTGAAAATATAATTTTAGGTATCACATGAAACATCATCCCACTCCTGATCCATATACGTGATGAGCCAGTTTAAGGAATAGTGTCTTTCATAAACGATACCTGGATCTATTGTTTCCATTTCTATATTTTGGATCCGGGCATCCACACAGGCCCAGTCATATCTGTAATACAAATCAGCAGCATCAAGTATTTCAGATTTTGAACGGAGCTCATGAGGGGCATGAATGAAATCAATTGGATCAATGTCACCGCCAACGGGATAGTTTTCGGACGGAATATCATTCAGATCACACAATTCATCAGGGAAAGGCAGGGTGTTTACTTTTTTCAATGCCCATAGTAAAACCCAGATACATTCACATTTCCAGCTTTCTTGTGCCTTTTTTTGTTCTGTAGGATCATTTAAGAAATCTTTTTCTTTGGTAGTTACATCGTCCCACAGATTGCAGTCTTTGAGATAATCAACGGCTTCTTCCGGATCAATGGAATCAAAAGCAATAAGATTGGTAACCGCAAGAACGGTGACTCTTCTGGCTATTTCTTCTGGGGTTCTAAGGGTCGTTTCCTCTTCTGTTTCTATATAGGGGAGGTTAACATTAATTTTTATTTCTTCTTTTTTGAGAATTTCCTCACTTCTTTCTTTTCGCGAGCGCTCTTCTTTTTTAGTGGAAATATCGGCCATAATAAAGATGAATATTTAGATAAGTTCTTTGATGGTCTGTTCGAGTAACTGATTAAATTTCTCAGGGTTTTCCAGCATCGGATAATGTCCTGTTCCGGCTATTTCAACGTATTCGTAATCTTTTAAATATTTCCTGTTATTGTCTGCGTTGGTAGGCGAATTATCTGAATTAATAGCTCTTACAGGCACCTGAACGTTTGAAGCGGTTTCTCTGAAATCTGTTTTGTATAAGGGTCTCAACAGTTCAATGGCTGTTTCTGATGTATTGTGAAGGAATTCATTCTGTAGTTTTTCTTTTACTTCAGGTGGTGTTTTTTCTGAAAAAAGATATTGGGGAAGAATATTTTCAACCGCATTTTTAAAATCATTGCGATAATGTACGAATAAATAATCTTCGGCCTGTTCATCTGTAAAGGTTTCATCAAGATCTTTCACCGTATCTATTAAAATAAGAGCCTTTACCTGAGGGATTTTTAAAGCGGCTTCAAGAACATAGGCTCCCGACATCGAGTGTCCTACAAGAATGATCTCTTTTGAATCAAGCTGATCTGCAACGGCTTTGATATCATCTGAATAGGATTCGCTTGACCATGTTTTTCTGGAAGTATCAGATTTTCCGTGGCCTGCAAGACTCATCTGTACGATATGATATTGGTCTTTGAAGTATTCCTGCTGACTGTTCCACCATTCTGCATTGCCGAGCCATCCGTGTACAAACAGGATCGACGGATTTCCTTCTCCGCTTTCTTTGTAGTGAATATTCTGTCCGTCTGACGATTGTGCGTATTTTTCCATGAGTTATTTTTATTCCGGTTTATACTGGTGCTTTTTGTGAAACTAAAAATACAAAAACTAGAGTGAATACTCTTGTATTTTCTTCTTTCTACCTAATAAAAAACGCTCTGAAAACAGAACGTTTGAAAATTATTTTATGATTTTACCACTTCCAGATCTGTGGTTCCTCTTTCCAGATCAGCAGTCTGAACTCTTCATAAAGATTGGCGTTGCCGATACTTTGTGGGTCTCTTCGGTCCTGATCTAATTTAAGTTGGTGCAAAATACCGGAATGGGCACCTACCCAAAGTGTTTTCCCGTCGTCAGAAAGGGTCATTCCTGAGATGGTGGAACCTAAAAAGTGTCTCCACAGCCGATTTCCTTTTTTATCAAATGCTTTGATATATCCGTAAGCATCCCCTAAAATATAGTAATCTTCTGTGGCTGTACCCGCATACACTCTCATTTCTTCATCAATAATGGTGTAATCATCGCTTTCAGTGTAGGCTTCGATATCAGCCCCTACATATTGATCGGCATTGATTCCGATGGTCATTCCATTGTAAAAATGGCAGGAATTGGTGATCATCTGGCTGTCATCTTTAGCAAACAGACAAAAATGGGGATATGAAGATTGTGCTCCTACAGCACCTAGGGTATTGCCTTCCGGATCTAAAATTCGGTGGTCATAACTTTGATCTCCCACCACGATATAAGAATTGTCGTTGGAAAGCGCAGCGTTTTCCATATCGATATCCGGTGTCCAGTCTTCTTCATTGTCTTCATTGATAGGATGGATGAGTTTTTCTTCACTTGTAGAAATCAGATAAATTCCGAATGAAGTAACCAAGATGACTTTGCTTCCATCGTTGAATGGGATGAGTTCTGTAATTCCCAATTCTATTGTTTTATCGAGCAGAAATTCGTTGATAAGTTCTCCGTCCCAGCCTTTATACATGGATATTTTACCCGCAGTTGCGACCGCAAAAACATGATCTTGTTTTGATTTTCCTATGGCCTGAATATTTTCGTCCAGTGGGGTCACCTGATCATGATCCAGCAGATAAGCCTGTCTTTTTTCATAAGAAGTACCGGTCATAAAAACGATCTTTTCATCAGAAATAAGGTGCAGCTGTTCAATACTTTGTGATCTGTTTTCCATCAAAGGAATGATCGGCGTGTGAGCCGGCGGAAATTCTGCTCTGAAGGTTTCCGTATCGCCATTTTGGTTGGCTGTTTTAAGCAGATTGAAGACCGCTTCAGCAAGATTGGATCTGGTATCTTCAGGTTCTTTTCCTTTCCAGTTTTCCCAACCGTTCTTTTCACCGAAATCAACCATTTCATTAATTTCTCTAGCATACTGTTCTCCTTTTGAGAACCATTCTTCCTGGATTTTAGTGTTTTGCATAATTGATGATTACATAAAGTTTGAGATATTCCTTATCGAAACATCCTGTCTGAAAAATTAAATTTAATGTATTATTTGAAGTTAGCCTGTTCGTCATGGTTGCCATTGATCGTAATACTGCTTCCATTCAGCAGCTGTGGATTCATAGTTCCGGTTTTCTCTGCTGTGAATTCAAACCCCAGGATGTCTAAGGTTTCGCCAGGTTTGGAAAACTTTTCTTTTTTTAAGGTGTACGTTCCGGCAGGACCGATTTTTATGGTATCTCCGGGCTGTTCCATAAAGGTCTCCACATTGCTTTTCTCTCTGGTGTTTACCTTAACGGTTTTAGACAGATAGAGTACGTTGACATCATGAAGGCCGGACCATTGGATGGAAAAATCATTGTTTAATGATGCTTCTTCGTCATAGATAATGTTTCTTGAACTGCTTAGTTTCAGAGAGGGAACGCTGCCCAGAAAAAACTTTTTACCGTTGGCCAATTGAATCTGAAACTCATATTGATTATTTTCGGGTGCTATTTTCTCTGTGTGGTATAGATACGTTTTGGTATAATATAACCCCTGTATAATTTTGTACTCTATTTTTTTGCCGTTCACGGTGACATTTACCGAATCGTTGCCAAACATTTTGCCTTTTCGGTCGTATAAACTTACGGAAATACTGTTGTCATTTTCATCCGTTAAGGTTTGATAGATATCAACCACCGCTTTGATATCGGAAATATCTGTGACCTTGGATGCCGGAATAGGTTCTGAACAGGAATTGAACAGGAAATAGAGGCAGCAGAGAAAGATAGAAAGCTTCACAAGTACAGAGCTGTCTTTTTTCATAACATATTGTTTGGTGTGGCGGAATTATTTTCTGCTGTGTTAAATTACAAAAAGAAATAGAATAGGGATTAGTGATGAGGTATTAATTTGTACAAAATAAATGTATTAAAAGCACATTCTTTTTCAACTTTTGCTGTTTTTTTTATTGATTTCCTTGGAGAGTCATTAAAAAAAGCTTAGATTTTTCATATCAGTTTTTGAAATAAACTTCATCAATATTTCCTTCAAATTCATTTGAAACTATATTTTTTAATCGGTATCTTAACTTTGTTTTAAAATTTCCGTTCAGTTTGGGTTCGAACACTATGGCAATTTGTTTGGGTTTTAGCATGATGTATTTAATTCCAGTTCCGCATAAATATTTTCTGTAGCCGTAAATCTGTTTCCAGTTGTTTTCTTTGTCCAGAGCTTCGAGTTCCAATGGAATATGATTTCCAAATCCAACAATGATATCTTTATCTTCTGCATTATAAATAGTAACTGGAAATCCGTCATAATAAGTTATTATATTAGGAATTTCTTTTGTAGCTTTTTCTCCGTCATTGATTCTGTCCATTTCAGCTTCAATTTCCTCTTCCGTTATTTTACTTAGGTCAGCCAAAGTTTGAGTCAATAATGTTGTTTGATTTGTATCAACAAAGATTCTTATATTTTTATAATCATTTTTATACTGTCTATTCAAGTTATCCGTAGGGCGTTTATAATTATTCATAAGGATAGGATTCGACCAATTATAATCTGTATAGCTTAATTTTATAGACGGTTGAGGATTTCCGAGATATTGCACTTTTGTATGATAGAACAAATTAATATCACTTGTTTTCTCAAACTTTTGAGAGATGATATTTTTGTCAGAAATTATTTGTGGAAGCTGTATTTCAGACTGTCCTCTGCATACAAAAGAAACACAGATAAGTAGAGCATACAATATTTTCATGAATTAATGCGATTATGTTTTTGGATAAAAGTTTTGAATCTAGAACGTCAATTTTTTTTAAAACTTATACAAAGGGGATAAAAAAAATGCCATTTGCGTAATCTGAATTGTTTTTTTAAGGTAAATTACTTTCTTAACGACCAATACATCATTTCAGTATCCTGCTTTATTTTTGCAAAGCTTAATTTTTGCAGAAAATTAATGGAGTTGACATTGTCCGGGAGACATCTTGCTGTAATTTCAGATACAATGCCCGTTGAGAAAGCCCATTGGATTAATGCTGTTACCGCTTCTTCCGCATAACCTTTTCGCCTTTCCTCTTTAGAAATTCCGTATCCGATGTCTATATTTTTTTCTTCACCATTATATCCCTTAAATCCTGCATCCCCAATGATTTCGAAAGTATCATTTTTTATAATCATCCAGGATTCAAACCCGGTAGGTTCTTCAACTTTTGAGAGATTATCAATAATTCTGGGAAGTGTTTCTATTACATCGGAGTAGGGCCAGCCTTTTCCTTTTTTTAGTCCCATCGCTGCAAGATCACTGAAATCATCTTTCAGAATATCCCTGCAGATTTTTGTGGTAAACGGAATAAGAATTAATCTTTCTGTAGTAAGTCTTTCTATAGTTAGTTTGGGTGCTTTCAAGATTCTTTTTTTATAGCGTGAATAAAGTTTTTTTTATTTAAGAAGTTCCTTTGAATAATGATATACAGACTTATTATATCTGGGTAAATGTTTAGATAGTGATTCAAGAACTAATGATAACGCTTCCTTATCATTATTGATGGAGGAAAGTGACAACGCCAGAAAAGCATTCACCGCATCATCCAGTTCATCAGAATAGTTTTCCTTTTCTTCTCTCAGGATCTCAATACTTTCGTCTGTTTTCCCATTATTTCTAAGGGTACTGGCCAGTTGAATTCTTGCTCTTCTTCTGCGTAATCCCGTAAGACCTAAGTGTAAAGCTGATCTGTAAAGAGGCTCCGCATCTTTCTCAAAACCCGTAGAATCATAGGCGCATGCTCTTTCAAAATTTGCAATAGCATGGGGTTGGTGAGCACATAAGGTTTCTGTATGTACTTTTATTTTTTCGATGAAATCAGCATTGGAAATAAGTCCAAGTTGATCCCATATTGTTTTTAATTCTGCCTCCCAAAGTTCAAAATCTATCATTTTGTTATATATTTTTTTTCAGTCCTCAATAGCTTCAATGCCTTGCTGTTTCAGCTTTTCAAGGTGATCTCTCATCGTTTTCAGCTGCTCCGGCGAATGCCCCTGCCATTCTGTAACTTCTCCTGTTACTTTAAAAGGATGCTGTGAACGGTAAGATTTTGTAGGATTGCCCGGAAATTTTTTGTCTGTTAGATTGGGATCATCTTCAATCGGGCCTGTAGGTTCTACCGTATAAATTCGTTCTTTCCCCTCTCCGAAAGCCAGTTCGACGCCCCATGTTGCCGCTTCCAAAGTCGCAGAAAGATAGATGTATTTTGCTTTTTTCTTGGTGCCATAGTTGGAGCTGAAACCAATTTCGATGAGGTCTCCGGTTTTAAGATCTGCTTTGGTACCGTGGTAGTAGATGGGAGCTTCTGTGGATGTTGTGTTCATAGAGGTATTTTTGTGATATGATGTATAAAAATAAATAAAATAATCATTTGATTTTGTTATTCAGACGATGGGCAAAATTCTAATGATCATTGAAGTTGAACCAATTGCTCCTGAAATTCATCAGAAGTGACAGTCCCCATAGCAAATTGATATTGAAGCCGTTCAATTTTTTCGTTTTTAGTCAGCGGTCTGTTATGAATAGCTTCTATAATCTGATCCTCGTCCGGTAATGATCCCAGTATATGTGTTTTTTGCTGGAATGCTTTAAAATATCTGATCCCAAATTTCCTCTGGGAAATGGCATTAAAATGAATATTGTCAGGATTGGCTGTCAAACCTTCAGCAGATACAAAGTAACAGTGCTCATGATCTTTTGCAAATTGGATGAGTGCTTTATTGACTTCGTTGTATTCATTAAAATATTGACCATACCTACCGTCTTGTAAAAAATCACCCAGTCCTCCAATGATGAGCGGAATGTCTGAAACATTAAGTTCTTCTCTCAGGGTTTTCATAATGAGGGCTAATTTTTCTCCATAGAGCCTGTATTTTTGCCTATTGCTGTCATTTTCTCCCTGATGCCACAGAATTCCCTGCAAGGTGCTTATTTTTTGTGCCGCTTTTGCCTTAAAAACTGCATTTTGAAACAATGGAGCTTCTACCGACCAGTCATCCAGACTGGTACCACCGTCAGCACATGGAATTAATGCAATATTATCCTGTTGATTATGAAATAAACGCCATGAAGAAGCAAAAGTAGCTGCCAGACCGACTCCGGAAGTGGAACGATCAGGATTAACAGGCTCTGCCATCATTTGCCATCTTCCGTTTCTCAACATTTTGATCTTTTCGTCATCAATAGGAGGGACTTCCTTTAAAAAACCACGACCTGCCATATTGGACTGGCCAATCATTAGAAATGAATGTGTCATTGTATCTGTTTATGTATTGTTCTGTTCTGTTCTGTTCCTTATTCTTTTAGTGATCTGTAAACCTTTTCGAAGGTAATCCATACCATTTCGTCTGTTAAAGTAAAAGGTAATCCGCTGATGCTTTTTCCCTGCTGATGAAAGCGCAATAAGGTATACAAGGGAGAGAAAGCGATGGACCAGTAAATTTCAAAGGGAATTTCAGCCATTTCTCTTCTCTGCACTGTATTGGAAATGAAGTTTAAAAGATTGTTTTTGAACTCACTCATAAACATTCCCGGCTTCTCGTTAAACATTTCATTAAATTGATGACTGTAATGAGAATTGTTGATCTGTTCAAAGAATGGAAGCAGGAGAGGATTTTTGAGGGCATAATTATATCTGTTGGTCCATTGCACCCGCAGGCCTTCTTCAAGAGAAGAATCGGGATCGAATCCTTTATTGATTTCGATTTCCATTGTATTGCCTTCCTCAATAACCAGTTTAATAATAAGATCATCTTTGTCCTTATAATATACGTAAGGAGTTCCTACAGAGATATGGCATGCCTTCGCCAGTTTACTCATCGTAAAGCCGTCCAGTCCTTCTTTAACAATAATTTCAATAGCTTTCTGTTTAATACTGTTTTCTTTGTTGAGATCTCTGTTTCTCATATTTATCTTATTATCAGATTAATATAATTAAATGAATATTCATTTAATTATAAATGCAAATCTATATATTTTAATCCATACGAAGAAAAGTAATGTTAAAAAAAAATAGAAATGAGAGATGTACTTTTAGAGAAATATACTAATAATCAACAATGACGAAATCAGGATTTCGAGCAGGAACAGGAGATTATTACCATTGTTGAGGGTTAGAAGCTGTCTGTATTCTTATTTTCAGCAGTAATTTCTTGTTATTTTTCAGACCCGCTCAATGCATTCAGTTTGATACAATATTCATCCAGCAGATCATAAATAGCCTTTTGGTCTTTTCCCGAAATTTTGTTGTCCCAGTCGGTATTTACTATAAGGTACCTGCCGATCTTTTTATCCTTAAAAAACCAGATGACAGAATTCATTCCAGGATCGCCGCCGGTATGACCGAAATTTCCGGTAGAGCCAAAGCCCATAGTGATGCCCATATTGTATTCATCACTGTATTCGCTGTTGCTCCTGTCCTGAAAATTCCCGGCGTTGAGCTGAGGCGTAAAATATTCTTTGTAGCTTTCTTTGGAAAGAATCGTTCCTTTGCCGAAGTAACCTTTCATCAATTCCAGAAGGTATTTGCTCATATCACTTGAAGTTGTAAGCAGCCCTCCGTCAGGATAGGTATTAAGGGAATAGTAAGGATAGGGCGTTTGCTTGTTGATGAATGTATGGGTATATTTTGAAAAATCAATCGCATTAAAGTTCCAGCCGGAATGATTCATTTTTAATGGCTTAAGAATATATTTTGTAGTGAATACATCATAAGGAATTCCTGTTGCCTTTTCCAGAACCAATGCTGCCAGCGTTGCTCCAATATTGGAATAATTAAAGATTTCGCCAGGCTTGTTTTCTGTAAATACATCTTTGGAATACCATTTTCCGCTTTCGCTGAGAACTTGGGTTAAAAAATCTTCAATGGAAATTTTAGAGGAAGGAGGATTGAATTGGGTGGGGGAGATATCAATATTTACATTGGATGAAAGGTTTACCGTATCTTTTAACACGACAGTATTCAATAAATAGCCGTTGTTGTCATTGATGGAGGAGGTGTGTGTGGTGAGCTGCCGGATCGTTACAGCGACTTCAGGATGATAAGGATTCGTGACTTTGAATGGTAGATATTGGTTGACAGGATCATCCAGTTTGAGCTTTCCCAGTTCCTGAGCTTTAAGAATCGCAAGACCGATCAATGTTTTTGAAATGGAAGCTATATTTTGAACTGTATTTTCATCATATTTTTGAAGCGTCTTTGTATTCGCAATGCCGAATCCGTTTTGGTACAGAATATCCCGATCATTCACCAACGCCACTCCAAATCCATTAAAGCTTGCATTCCTGCTGATTGCCGTTAGTTTATGGGTTAATTCATTTTGGATTTTGATAAATTCCTTTGACTGTTTTCTCTGCGCCTGACAGCAAATGGCGATCGTAATAAAGAGAAGGGTATAAGATAGACTTTTCATGATAGGTTTTTATTTAAAAACAACTTCAAGACCGTAATTATTACATTTTAAAATTTTATCTTCACTGTATGAGAATAAAAAACCGTTCCAGATTTCTGAACGGTTTGTCTATTTTGAAATTAATAATCTACAATGACGAAATCCGGATTTCCGGTCGCGAAAAAGTAACCATTGATATCATCTTCCGTAGGAGGTTGGTCATATTCCTTTTTTAATGCGGTGATTTCTTTTTTTGACATGCCTTTCGTATTTTCTTTAGACAGTTCCGATTTTTTGCGATATTCCCATTCTTCCCTATATTTTTTTAACCCGGTTTTATACTCTTCCGTTTTTTTGTATTGGGCAAACTGGCGAAACTTGAATTTTATAAACTCATCTTTGTCCAGATCTTTTTCCCTGACCACCGTATCATTGTCGATGGTCATTAATTTGTATTGCTCATGTAATGACGAGTATCCGAAGCTGGCAGCTTTAATAAGTTTTCCGGTTGGTATCACGAGTATTCCCGAATAATTAAGAACTATTTTTCGATTTCCGAAAAGTTTTTGGAAAACGGAAATATAATCTTCACTGTCTGAATTCAGATCCTGAATTTTAATATCAATTAAACTTAAAATATTATTTTCAATTTTAAACGTTGCTATATACTCGCGGTCATTTGATGAGGAAAATGAAAGCATTCTTTCTCCGTTCTTATATTGATGAAATTCGGTGAGTTGAGATCCATAGACCGGATGATCATCAGGATGCTTCTCCAAATATCCCTCCAAAGGATTATTCATGAGATCATACTCTTTGTTGTTGATGATTATTTTGTCAGGTTCCTGGCCGGTAGCAAAAATTTTTATAAGTGAAAAAGTAAAAAGGAGGATAACTATTTTAAGTTTCATGGCAGAGTATTGTTTTAATAGAATGAAAATGCTTACCAGCTTAGATGTATTTCTTTACTATGATTTTAATCAGATATATATTTATTATGCCAATCAACCACCAAAACGGAAATTTGAAAATCACATACAACAGATTAAAGCTATCGACAATTTCAAATTTATAGTGAACATTATATAATTCAATTTGAGTAGACAGTAATGGCACGATGATGAGAAAAAAGATTCCGATCATAATTTTGTTTATTCTGGTCAGTTTTAACAATTGTTTTTTTAGCAAGAGATAGAGAATAAGATTAATAATGATTAAAATGAGAAAATCAGAATAACTAAAAAATGTGAAAGGTTCTGCTGGTTCTCTGAAAATATTTTTCATTGTTTTCTCAGTGAATTTTGGGTTACCAAAGATTAAAGGAATGCTAAGGTATTTTTGAATGATTGAAGTTTCTTTCTCCTAATCTTTGGTGACTGATCATTAACGGATTGCTTTTTTACTTTTTAACTGAAATACATTGCCTTCAGGATCTGTTCCGTCACACAGCCAAAAATCATAATTATCAAATGTTTTAATGTCTCGCATCTGAATGTTTCTGGATACAAATTCCTTCCTTGCCGATTCTATATCTGTATCAATTTCAAAAACGAGTTTGGTATTGTTATCAAACTGATGTCCGTTTTTTATATTTTCAAGATAAGGATCGCCTATTGTATGCAATCCAATCTGTAGTGCTCCTGCATTCAGAAGAGCCCAGACCGGATCTTCTTCCATTACTTCTAAACGAAAGTTTTCGACATAGAAATTTTTAAGCAATTCAACGTTTTTAACGTACAAAATGATGGTGTCAAGAGTTGCCTTCATGGATGGGTTTTAATAAAAGTAAAGATAAGAAAAGTTGTTCCAGTAGTATTTTTAAAATAAAGGTTCTCCATTAAGATCCGTCGTCAGCACCTCACTCATATAATCAAAAAATGGACGCATGGCTAACAAGGTGAGTATGGCTTCTTTCTGAAAATTGGATGATAAAACTTCCTTATCGGTAAATTTCCTCATAACGACATATTGTTTTTTTCGGATGAGATCAATGGCCGGATGATTTTTATCAAAACCTCTTGGCGCCGTTTTTACAGCATCACCTTCAATGTTTCCAAAGTATTGTAAGAAAGTTTTGTCAGAAGTAATCTTTTCTATGGCTGTTGTGCTAAGTTCAAATTCTTTACGGATGCGAAGCAAATCTTTGGTATCAGGACCCCAGAATCCACCTCCCACAAAACTGTTATTAGGCTCTATCTGTATATAATATCCTCCTCTTAACATCGGTTTTGAACGGGAATAGCCAACCCCGAAATTATTTTTATAAGGTGTCTGATCTTTCGAAAACCGCACGTCTCTGTAAATCCGATAGATATGGATTCCTTTTAAATTGTCATATTCCTGAAGTTCGGTATAGATCTGATCAAAAAAAACTTTGTTTTCTTTGACAATTAAGTCATATTCCGGTTTATGCCGGGCAAACCATTCCCGATTGTTATTTTTTTCCAGTTGTTTAAGGAATTCAAGTGCTTTTTTCATGTTGTAGAGTAGTTAAAGTCTGCATACGCTGACAATGAGGTTCTTATTGTATATTGTTGAGCTGCTCATTATAAAGGCCTACCAACAGACTGTTTCCGTTTTTATCGATTTTTACGCCGCCGTATTTTGCCTTTTCATATTTCTGAGCCTGTCCTTCCTGAAAGAAGAAAGATTCTGCTCCGATATTGATATTCCATTCATTGGGAGCCGTATATTTAATCAGGTATTCATCTTTATTCAAGGGGGTTGTTTTCTCTTGAAATCTCACTCTTTCTGCGATACCTTTGCTGTCGATACGGACTACGCAATAGCCTCTTTTAGGAAGGTATTTTGTATTTATATTTTCTGATAGGCTATACCGCAAGTTCATGTAGTCGCCCTGCATCAAAGAACGGGGATCAACTGGGGCCAGCTGCAAAAGAACCAGTTGCCCCTCTTTTAAAAGGGCTTCCTTTTTGACAACGGTATAATTGAAGTATACCAGCAAAATAACAAGGTTGGCTGCGATAATCATCCATTTATATTTTTTCATTCGATGTCAGTTTTTTACGGGTTAATAAATAAAGCCCCAGGAATAAAATACCAGAAGAAAATAAGAGAATGGATTTGGTCAGCAGGGTAAAATGCAGGTCGTAATAATATCGTGACACAAAATAAATAAATGCCATCATGCCAATAGCCAGACTGGTTTTATAATTCACTAAAAAGCTTACAAGAATAATTAAAATAGCTCCGGATATCGCGGGAGACAAAAGTGTAGGTAAGAGAAGAGCCATTGTTACAATATAAATTCCTGTCTTTTGGGTGGTTTGGGAAATGCTCAAAACTTCAAAAAGACGGGAAAGAACAAACATAATGTTAAGTATAATAACCACAGAGGATACCCAAATGTAATCCCGGGATACTTCAATAAAATCATTTCCGAGAAAAACCAATCCTGCAAGGAATGAAAAAATAAGCCCGATGCGAACGGGATCGTATAATTTTGAAAGGGCGGGATGCAGAGAAATTATTTTGGCTTCTTTCAGGAACACGGCCGTAATCATGATCGCCAGGAGAGAAATATACAGGTGTATCAAATCATAATTGTGGTTGGATACTATCAGTGTTATAGAGCCTCCAGTGATGATTAATACAGAAATAAAGGCAATGATATAACTCCGGACAACCACCAGCGATCCCGCTGCAATCAGAATACAAATAAGACTGACCGTATTTTCAGTCATTTCCATCTTAAATAAACCGAGTGCGAAAAGGACCAATCCAATGAGGTATGATGAAACACTTACCGTATCAAAGATGATGGTTCTGTACATTCTATTAATGAACATTCCTCCTGTCATCAACAGGATTCCGGAGATCAGTAACCCTGACGTAGAATCATATATTCCGGTAATGAACAGGAATCCCAAAAAAGCTAGACTTGCTAAAATGCCCCCAAAGACAGACAATATTTTTACTGCTAAAGATTGATGGTCATCTCTTTTTTCATAAGCGGTAAAGATGGCTTCTTCATCAAATTTCAGTTCTTTATTTTCCTGGGTCCGGAAATAATCCAGGAGTTCTTTGATTTCTTCTCTATTTCTCATGGTTCCATTTTTTTTGAAGGTTGATCAGGTTCATAATGACCAGCGTAACACTTACAATGATAAAAAGACTGACTAGTAAAAACATGCTTCCACCTTCCGATATTTTAAGGAGCAGAGCTGAAATAATGATAATGATGCTCAATGGAATCACCGAAAGATAAAACCCGTTTTTCGTTTGGATACCGTGCCAGATTCCCAGTCCAAAAACCAGTAAAACGATGGGAGCTAAAACCGGAAAAACAGGATGGTAACCGTCAAGAATCCCATAAATCATTCCTGCAGTCGCGAAGGTTATGGAACCCAAAGCTAAAATATAGGTCAACCACTTGGGGACAGTTTCAATTTTTTTATCCTTATCCAAAAAGAGCAAGATAAGAAACAGGACCGTGTTGAACAGAAAAAGCAATGCAATGACCAATAATGCCGGCCAGTCTTTGGCAACCTGTTCCGTGTATAGAAAAAATGTGGTGTTGAGTAAGACAATATACAGCAGCCACAACGGAGCAAAGTTCGAAACTACCACCCAAAGGGTGATGAAAAGAGTCCAGGCCAAAAAGAAGTCATAGGAATTAGCGCCCGTCTGATAAATCTGCCCGAAAACGGCAAACAGAACTCCAACAAGAAATGACGATCCCGTAAGGACAATATTTCTGGTGGTGTTATTTATTTTAGGAAGAAAAACAATGAGAGTGGCTGCAATAACGAGGATTTCGGTCAGTCCCAGTTTGGCAAATTTATTCAGATCTGCCCAATTATAGGCAAAAAAGAAAATAATGCCCGCCGTGGTAAAACCGATTCCGAGGGTGATGAAGAACAGGCGCAGGAATTTCTGCCACATCGCTTTATCGTGGTAAATGTTTTCTTTCAGGGCCCTTTCTATGGTTTGTTCCGTCACATTGCTGTGGCGGCTGATGATATGGAGGTCTTCGCGCTGGAGGTTTTTCATGGATGGTGTTTTTAGATTGGTGTAATGAAATACGATGCTTCATCAGGCTTCAAGAAACGAAGCTACAAAAAATATGAGGAAGTGAAACAGTGGTTTTTTTCTGAACAGGAAACCTCAAATAAAATATAATTTGTTTGCAACTTTAATTATTTGTTCTCTAAAAAAGTATTATAATTGGCGTAATATTTTTTGAACTTAAAAGTATCTTGATCGATTACAATGTCAGAGTTAGCCAGGATTTTACACTCCCGTGTATACCTAAATATTTTTTTTCTATTGTAGGATGTTAATATGAAATTGTTGCCCTTAAGTGAATAAGAATCTGTTTTTTTATATTCTTGAGAGAGATGTGATTTTGTCCAACCCAGACGACCTAATAATACATCAAAAATCCACCTGTCATCATTGCTTGATCCCGGTATTTGCCACATTTCTGCCATAATTCCCCGGTAAACAGCCTTTCCTTCTTTACTAAACAGATAAATTGACAAATGGGCGGGATCAAATTCCGAATGATGTCTTTTGGATGTATTGCTGGAATCTTTCTCTGGTTTTCTTTGATAGCAAAAATAAAATCCATCAAATTTGAGATTGGATTGAGCTATTTCTTCTTTAGAAAGGGGTTTATAATCCATTGTTGAACAACTGATCATCAATATGATAAGAACGGTAAAATAAAAATATTTTATCATTTTAATTTTTACTGGTTTTATAAAAATATTACGGGCATAAGTGCTTCAACAGTAGTTGATGAACTATTTTTATTCATCACTCTATAAATTCTATTTCAATCTCAGGAAGTTTTTTCAAAACCCTTGTTTTTTTAATGATTGCAACGATCTTTTCTTTAAACTTATGGTCTGAATTGGTCATGAGAAGTTGCACCTGTTCTTTTAACTCATTGAGCCATTCTCCCGGATGATTTTCCTGTAATAATTTCTGATAGTAATGATTTTGTTCAATGAGATCATTGGTTAGTCCACATATTGTGCCTTTATGATAACTTCCCCAAATGTTCTCGCTGGTGTAGAGGTGATTCAAAATGAACGCTTTGGCTTTATGGGTATTTTGAAGATTTTCTATGTATTCAAGGGCTTTGTTAAGGGCTATTTCACAAAGTTGTTCAACCTCTTTTGAAAAGTGATCTTCATTTTCGGTATATTCTACAAAATCAACATCCTGTCTGTAGCAGATGTCAAATGAAAAATATGCCTGTTCTTGCCAGTTGAAATTGACCCCGACGTTGAGCGTCGTTCCCTGTCTGCCGCTAAATGGCTGAAACTCGATGATAGTGGTATACCAGCCATGATCATCGAGCCAGATTCTTGATTTTCCTTTTTGTTTGATGCCGTAAGGACCAAAAACTTTTTTGGCCGTTTTGTTTATTATCTTTGAATGATCTGGCGGTGTCATAGGATCTTTTTAAAATAGTAAAACCGTTCATTGTATCTTCTAAGGATGGCGCAGATTCCAAGCTGAATATCTCAGACAATTACGGAACCGGAACTCCCGTACTTTCCGACCAAAGCGCAAACCAATCCTGCAATTCCATATTAACGGTCGTGGCTTTCATCAGATTGGCCAGTCTTGACGGATCTGCGGTACCGCAAACCGGCAGAATCCCGGCAGGATGTTTTAATATCCATGCGAGAAGGATAATATCTGCGGGAACTTCATATTTGTCGGAGAAATTGGCCAGTATCTTTTTTAATCGTCGGGTCTGATCGTCGTCCTGTCTGAAAACAGTTCCCAGGGGTGACCAGCACATCGGCGTAATATTTCGAGTCTGCATATGATCTAAACTTCCGTTTGTCATCGCTTCAAAATCGGTAATAGAAAAACTGATCTGGTTATAATTGATTTTGATTTTGGTCTCAATCAGATCCGTTTGTAAGGGGGTAAAATTGGATACCCCAAAGTCCAGAATTTTTCCGTCCTGTTTGAGTTTTGCGATGGCTTCTGCAATGTCATCAGCTCTCATTAAGGGGCTGGGACGATGCAGTAAAAGTAAGTCTAAATAATCCGTTTGCAGGTTTCTCAATGACTGTTCTACAGACCCAATGATGTATGAGGTAGCATAATCGTAATGTTTTACGAAATTATTTCTTTTATCGGATTCCATCTGAATACCGCATTTGGAGATCAGCTGTATTGTACTTCGGTCTATTTTGCTTTCGTTAAAAGCTTTTCCAAACTCAGCTTCCGTTGTATAATCTCCGTAAATATCTGCGTGATCAAAAGTAGTGATGTTATTTTCCAGGCAGCAGTTCATCAGTTCGATCATCTGTTGCGTGCTGCAGTTTTTACCCCAAACGCCCCAGGTCATGGTGCCGGCAATAATCTTTGAAAATGATTTTTTATCCATGTTTTTTGTGTTGTTTATCTTAACGTCTTTTTTAGTTCTTCAATATAGGAGAAGTTTTTTTTGCCAGAGTTATTTAAACTTTTGATCTCAATTTAAAAATAAGTCCTGATTTTTATACTTTAACTGGAGTTAAGTCTAAAATGATAACGGTGTAAAAATAAAGAAACCGTTCTGGAAAACAGAACGGCTAATATAGTAAATTGTGTTTAAAATCAATGAAGGCTCGCGCTATCAAAGGGATTTTAATTTTCCATTGCCATATAATCCAATTGTCCGTTTTCGTCTGTATTGATGACCACCAGATAATCAGTGATGTCCCGTCCGATTGAATAGTCTAAAATAGCAAATTGATCTTCACTGTCCGGATAAAGTCCTACCCTCACCAATTCAAGTTTTTTTAAAAGTTGCTGCTCCGGTTCAGTGGCAGAGTCATCAAAGTTGATCAGTGTTGAAAGTTCCTCTTTTTCAACTTCTTCCAGGTGATGTTCTACATAAAATTTTACGGTTTCTCCCTCTTCATCGTTGTAGTCATCGTGTAGGTATGTTTTATTCAGCTTGTCAAATTTTCCGATGTTTTCAAGATAGTTTTTGACTTTTTCCAATTGTGACGGATCTATATTTTTGTTTTCAAAATTAAGATCTACCTGAACTTCATTGCCATTGAAGTCCATATTGGTTGTGTAGTATTCTTCCAGATTTTCTGTTGACAATTGCCCGAAGTGGGGGAGTGTGTATTCTTTCATATAATTGATTGTTTGGTAGATTGTTGATTAATTGGTTGTTAGGATTTAAAATTACACTTTCGCTTGTGCGGAACTTTCGCTTTCTATTTGACTCTATTGAGTTCTGTCGCATTTTGCCACCCTCCAATAGCTTCCAGAACTTCATCTTGATTTTTTTTGTCGGGCCAGCCTTTTTTAGCAAGTTCACTTCTAATCTGTTCTTCTGATTTTTCTTTTACTAAATGATAATAGGCAAAGTCTACAACTTCAATCGGAACTCTTCCGATGATATATTTGGTTAAGACAGCAATTATTTTTAAATAAAGAAAAATACCCGTTAGTCCAAGTTGTATAATCCAGCTTATTATCCAGCCAATCCAGCCAAAATTAATTTTGTTTATTGTAAAACCTTGCGTAAATCTTATGTATAAAAAATTCAAAAATCCAATTCTGTCCAGATTGTTTTCATTCAAAATAAGTTCGTATTGAAAATATTGGTTTAATATATAAATCAATATAATCATAGCTCCCAAAACATATTGTAATTTACTAAAATCCGTATAGTTTGAAATCTTAATTAAGTATTTCATGACAAAAGCAATTGCAGTTGCCACCAAAAACTCATACAGCACTATCAAATACAATCCTTTTACAGAAAGGAATGCTAAGATAAAACCGAGAATTAAAGAAAGGCATAAACTACCAATAATGGGTATTGTAATATTGGGACTTTTTGTTTTTACAGGTTTTGGTAAAGTTTCAGGAATGATGTAGTCATCCCAATTGTTTTTCTTTTCAGTTTCATTTTCAAGCTCCTTAAGAGCCTGTTCATCAAAAGTTTTTAATATTTCCTGATAGGCATAAATGAATAGCTTTACTCTTTTAGAATTTTTTCCCACATCCCATATTTCGTTACCTAAGGATTCACTTTGGACTAAAATAATCCCATTTTTATATGTGGCTGTAATGATTTCAGTCCAGCGTTCATTTACCAAGGTTTCTTCTTTACGCTTTGCTTCTATATGATGACTATCTTTATAAATAAAGTCCCAATCCAATCTTTCAAAGGTTTTCTCAGCAATAGCGATGAAAAGTGTTTCATTGACATATGTTTTGAATTCTTCTTTATATTTTGGAGTAAAACTGATGCTGTGTTTTTTTTTAATCGTCTTTTCGAAATTTTTTAAACTGTTTTCCATTGCTAGTGTTGAGGTCAGGTTATTTGTGCGAATTTTTTTGTTTGTAAATTTAAATAAAATAGTAAAATTTAAATTCGTACCAATGAATGTGATTCTTAATGCCGCAAAACCGGAAGGTTTCACAAGGCAGGAGCAGGTCGGATTTTTGCTGATTACGACTCTTCAAAATTTAAAATCATTATTCTATTTATTTCAGAATCAACTCTTTTCATAATCCATTCTTTTTCGTCAGGAGATAGATCGTTTAAAAGATTATTGTTGTTTTCATTGAAATCTGTTATGACATCTTCTGAAAATTCTGTTTTAATTTCGGCTATTCGAAGTGGGTTGCTTCTATCCGGCTTTCCTATTTTGGAAATTGCACTTTTTAATCTGTTTTGAGTAATATAGTTTCTCAATTCATCTACGATAAAGGATAAATCTTCTGTTTTAGAAGAAATGTTGGGAATGAAAGACCATTTTTCAGCTTCATGAAATTTTTCTTCTTCGTCAAATTCAGGGTTTTTTAATTTAATAATGGGTCTGGAAAAAAGACTGTTCTTATCGATCAGATTGAAAGGCTTTATCACCACCCCTTCAATTAAATTGTCTTTGAGCTCCGGAAGTTTAAATTCTTTAGGAATAGCTGAATTAATTCTAATATTGAAATTCATGGCCTCATTAAATTTTCCAATCAGTAAGGGTTGCGCATGAAATATTTCAAACTGCTTAAAATAAGCCAGTGAGGTCTCATAATCCAGATAGTATTTAGAGTCTGAACCATCGGTCTCAACAGCAATATCGAAAGCGCAAAATTCGATGGCAGGGGTATAATATACTCCGGTTTGAATGGCATGCAGGTCCTTTACAGGCTCCACTTCCGGATGGGGGTATTTACCTCCGAACAATTCGCCATAAACAATATATTTCTTCCCAAGTATTTCATTGCTTAGAGTTTCAAAAAGGCGCAGAAGGTCGTCTTCAAGTTTGTTGACAATTATTTGGAAACCGAAAAAATCGTCTGTCCATTTTAGATATTCTTTCCTTTTGGCAAATTTCAAGTTCCCCTTTTCATAGATGAAACTAAAGTTAGCGCCATGGACTTTTTCTGTAACCACCCATTTCAATTTTTCCATTTGGGAAAAATCATTCTCGCTCAGGCCTAGTTTTTTTAAGGTGTTGGGCATCTTTTCATACCCTGAAAATTCACTCATTTTTTCATTTTTTATTGGTGCTCATGGTTTCGCGGCTTCTGTATACTATTCTCTGCATCATCACCGTGGTATTATGTGATGGGCCATTTAATTTTCTATCATATTTTTATCAAATCCTATGTTTGCATTATTTCCCTGCCAAATTACTTTAAATCCAATTGGGAGAGCCATAAATTGTACGGTTTCCGGTCTCAGCGTCATTAGTTGTCCTACTGTCATTCCTTCGAAAGACATTGTTTCTTCATTAAATTTTTCTGTCATGGCAACCCATCCGGAATCTGGATCATCTCCGTTCCAACGAAATAAATTGGCCTGTAATCCTGTTTTTATCAGCGGATCTACGGTAACCATTTGGTCGAAGTGAGGAAAATCCGGTTCTACTTTTAATTGGTTGCAAACGGAAATTTGCTGTTTCAATATATGAAGTGTACGGTTTAGACCTTCGCCAAAGCCTTGCTGTTCCGGGATTACTTCCAGAATTTCAAAAAAGTCTGAAACTTCATGGAATAAAATACTCCAGGAGAAGCATGTTATTTTTTCTCCGTTTTTAATGTCTGGTTTTTCGTCCTGAATAAATTCCACAAGATATAGCAGAATTGGTTGTAAGTCCTCTAATGACAGATTGTTTTTTGCAATTTTTATTTCTTTGTGAATAGAGGATTTTAATCCTTTGGAGTAATGATAGTGATGATCAGATTGAAATTCTATATTTCTAATCTTAAGTGTTTTATTTCTGCTGAAAAATCCCATAGATATTGTTGGTTATTATGTTTTTTAATGGGGGAGATGTTTTTAGGAAAAGTTATTTATTTACCAAATAATTTTTTCCAGAAACCTCCTTCTTTGGATTTACTATGTTGTTCGCTGAAAAATGGTGTCGGAATATTGATGTCACCGGTATCTTTTGTCAGATTTTTAATTCCATTATACAAAGGCTGTTCATTTTTTGTAATGGTGGATACTGAAGTCAGAGGATAAAATCTTTCAGAGGCATCCATTCCAACCGGGAAGTTTGTTCTTTTTAACCAAAATGGTTCCAGCAAATCACTTATAGGCTCCATGTGTATTTTATCATCAAAACTTTTTCTTGCTTTTTTGATAAAGTCTTCATCCCAGTTTGAGGTGACGCGCTCAAAATATTTTAAGCTTTTTGCAGGGATGTGCAACAGGAAAATCTGAGTTTTATCTCCGAGTTTATAGATGTCAAGAACTTTGAAATAGCTGTCAAGATTTAAACAGCAATGACCAAACCTTTCATTGTCCGGATTTACTTCATAGAGTTTTGCTGCTTTTGCAGAGGCAATTAAAAATCGGGTATTAAATTTTATTCCACCGCCTCTGGCACTTACGTCAAGAAAAAATCCATTTCTGATGAGTTGGTCTTTCGTGAATTTTTCAGCGACAGAAGGTTTTAAATCGCAGTCTTTATAGTATAATGTGGCTCCCGGATAGGTCCAGTTTGTTATTTCTTCATTGTTTTCAAAAAGACCGTTTTCTATTGGTGTCATAGGTTTTGTTTTATAGGTGCGTCAATGTTTAATAAGGCGTAGCGGCAATTGGAGAAAGTACATTCTGAAACCATAAAATCAAGATAAGGAAAAGACGTTTAGCTTATCCAAAACCACGATGGATCCGATGCGTTGTTTGCTCATTATTTATCAGGATAAATCTCAATTTTTTCTAATAGTCTTTTTGCTAAATAATCGTTGCCATCTTTCAAATGCTCATAAATAATTTTGGCCTCTTCAAGATATTTTTCTTTCTTCGATTGGTTCCAATAATAGGGTGGTGCATATAAATTACAGATTCTATCGGCCATTTTTACGGCCCAGACTTCTTTTGGCTGTGCTTTTATCCGTTCCAGGCTATCTTTCATCTGCAGCTTCTTTTCAAGAGTCGTGTTTTTTGTCAATGCCAAAACACCTGCCTGAACCTGTTGTCCATATTCTTTTTCCAGATCTTCTGTACTAAAGTCTGTATCTTCTATTGTATCATGTAAAAGTGCGCATTTGATGGCAAGCCCTGCATTGAAGTCAGATGTATTTTTAGCCGCATTCATGATTTCAAATACAACGCTCCCAATGTGGTTGATGTATTCAATTTTTTCGCCTTGCTTTTGTCCTCCATAGGTTTGTCCGCTATGCAGGATACTTATTTTTTGCCATATTTTTTGCAAATCGTCAATCGTAAAAATGTCGTTCATTTTAGTTATAAGTTTTCCAATTATATTTTGTCATTGTATTGGTCAGTTTTTGGTCAACTATTTCAATGCTTAATTCTTCGTTTTCTTTTGTCAGTATAATCATACAGCCCTTTTCTAAGATTCCATTTTCATTAAATTCCAGTTCTTTTATTTTTATGGACTGTGTTATCCCATTAAAATCTGTTTCCTGTTTAAAAGGTTCTCCCGTATGTCCATAAAAATGATAATGAAAAATGATATTGTCCAGAACCTCTCTGATTTCAGACATTCCATAGCCTCTTTGGCTACTGTCATCCTTGTCATGAGTGATTAAGAGATCAAATACATCTTTTGTTTTAAGCAGTTTCCTGATTTCCTTTCGTTCATACTCCTGAATAAATCGCTTTTCTGTTCTTCCTTTCCTATCCCCAATTCTTCCAATACCAACAAAGGTTAAAACTTCGTTTTTCGTTTTTAATTCCTGTATGAAGCCCGATTTACAGACAAAAACTTTTCCGTAAATATCAATAGGAAACAGGCTGGTTTGAGAATTATCATTTTCCAGATTGTCTAAAAAATCGTGGTCTTCATGGTTTCCACGAACACAAATCATCTTGATATTGAGTTCATCTAAAAACGATTTGATATTTGGATTTACTTTGGTGAAGTCGTCATGAAATCCCAATTCATCCCTGTCATATTGGGCGTGTTTTACAGTGGCTTTGTCCAGATTGTCGATGTGAGGATAGGCTCCCATATCTCCACATTGCAAAATAAAATCAACGGTATTACCCGTTTCTTTTTGGTATAGATCAACCAATTTGAAAGGCAATAGTATTTTACCATGTATATCAGAAAAAATGGCTACTCTCATGTTGTATATTCTTGTTTCTTAAACCGCCAAGACGATCCGGAAGTTTCCGTACTTCAAAGGATGTTTTAAAAATACTGTTTTTATTATATTGCTCAAAATTGAGATTTTTTGCGGAGCAAGCCGGATGATCTCAATACAAAATGTCTGCATCCGAATTGATCAGAAATAGGGCTTCAAGAAAAGTTTCTGCTATCAACTCAGGGATTACACCAGAATTTTTAAACACCCCTTTTTGTCCTTTCACAAATCCAATGTGATGTGAATTGATTAAATAATCCGCAAACACAATGAAGCTCTTGTTACTCTCATTATGATATTCTTCCACAATTCTCGTCAATGGCCAGATAGAAAACATTTTTTTTGTCCAGTCCCAATCTGCGAAGCCGTCCAGTGTTAAGTAAAACGCTTTAAAATCGTTTGGAAACTGAAACTCAATAATTTTTTCTGTTGCTTTAATTAAATCTATGGTTGCTGGTGGGCTGAGTTTGATATGTTGCTCAGTCCATAATTTTATCATATTATCAGGAGATATTGGGCTCATTCTGTCGCAGGAGATATGAATTACTTTCCCGGTTTTTGGATATTCTTCAACCTTCAAAATTTTAGAGTTAATTTTTCTTCTCCTGGACGGGTTTGTCTGCATTGGCAGAAAGTACACTTTCATTAATATCTGCCACCTGTATGCTTTTAATCGCTGAGCTGGTGAGAGCCGTTGTACTTCCACCAATGATGTATAGTTTATTGTTGTATACTTCCGCTGCAGCATGTCTTCTGGGAATCATATTGGATGATAACTGATGGAGCTTATTGGTTACAGTATCAAAATAGGCCAGGAAAGATTGGTTATTAAAACCACCTGCAATAAAGATCTTATGACCTGATACCGCTAATGAGTGTCCGGATATGCCGACAGGCATGGTGTACTTATCAATCCAAACATTAGTCTTGAGGTCGTAAACATTGATCAGGCGGGAGGGAGTTCCGTTAAACCCACCAATGACATAAAGCTTATCATTAATAATTTTGCCTTTGGCTTCTCTGGCTGTGGGCATATTGGGTAATGGATTCCAGGTATTGGAAGCAATATCATAATACTGGAATTTATTGGAAAATACAGTGGTTGCAGCTCCATTGAGGCCGCTGCCACCAAATACATATATTCTGCCGTTATGGATTGCTGAGCCTGAGTTTCCTGTGTAGGAATGATTAACCGCCCCCTGCGTTACTGTATTGGTTGCAAGGTCTACAATTTCAAGATGGCTGTTTCCCCAACCGTTAAAAATATAAATTTTATTATTGTATGTCTCCGAATTAGCAAATCTTTTGGGAAGCAGGGTAGAATTGAGAATACTCCAACGGTTATCGGTAATACTATATTTCTCAACATACTTTGCATCACTTGCTTTTTCATGATACCCATTGCTCACATAGATATTATCATCCACGATTACACTGGTTATGGCACCTCTGCCTGCAGACATATTGGCGAGATTTTTAAATTGAAGTGTCTGTGTATGAACTGATAATGAGCTCAGAAATGAAAGGAGTAATAATTTTATTTTCAATTGTTAAGATTTAATGTTTGGTTTTAATTCTATTAAGAATTCGATATTTTTTAGTACAGAGTATCAATAGAAAATTGAACTTCATGGATTGGGGAAAGTTTAAGAAATTTCTTTGGTACTTTTTCAATTCCGAGAACCTGAAAAGCACCATTGATTGTTATTAAGTAATAAAGTCATATCCAATTTCTTTTAATCCTTTAAAATCCTGTTTTGATTCCCTTTGGATGAGAATACCGTCTTCATTAAGTTCTTCCAGAATATATTTTAGTTTTAAAATCAGTGCCTTATTTTCAAGGAGGAAGTGATGCTCAGAAACAGGAAAACCAAATTTTTTTAAAATTGAAACAGGAGTTACCACAAATTTCTTTTTTGACATTTGTAATTTTAGAAATTCAAGTATTTTGATTTTGTCTAATTCTTCTAACTGCATCATTTTATTTGCAATTTAAATTTTGTTGCTCACCGAATAGGATATTTGCACGAAGTGCTCTTTAAAATTTCGTCTCAAAACCTATTCGTAGCGCTTTTAATTCCGGTTCTGTTAGGCTCCTTTCATTAATCTCCTGCCAGAGTAACTGTGCTTTGTTGAGTTCTGTTATCCCTGTTTTTTTAACAGCAGCTCCCCACATCAATATGGCAAAGTCTTTTTTGTTATACATGATTCCGTCAAAGTTTATAAAAGCACCTTCATATTTTTCCACCGTATTTTTGAAGTCTAACTTTCCTCCCTTAGATTCCGATTTAATATAGTTTTCAATACTAGAATTTTCATCATCTTGATTGTCAATGAATTTTTCCTTCACAATATTTTTCACTTCCTCTATTACATCATTGTATTTTAAAACCTGAAAATCTTTATTATTAAATTTTAAAATACCATTATTGATGATTGCTTTAGTTTTATTGAAGTCTGCTAATTCTTTTGCCCTGTTTTCTGTTATTCTGCCCTTTAGTTTTGAAGGAATTTGAAAACTTTCATTTTTGTTGGGAATGACTACATTATAAAAAAACGAATCATCTTCTTTTTTAGGAATCAGCATCAGCATTCCTTTAACATTTCCCTTATCAACTACCATAAAATAGTAAGAGGGTAGGTTACAAGAGAAATTCCAATAATTATCTAACGTTGGGTTTTCACTGATGAAAACTGATGACTGCTTATTATCAATATTATCTTTAATGGTGTAATAATTTGAAATTATTTCAACATTTTCAAAACTGAAATTTTCTATTTTTTCACTGTTAAATATTGGGTTTCCATTTTTGTCGAGCTGTGCGTATAGGTTTGAACCCGTTAGAAAAATCGAGAATATCAATATGAGTAATGGTCTTTTCATCGCTAGTTGAATTATTTGGTTTAGCTTACAAATTTAAGCATTACATTGTTAGTATAAATTCCCGTGTCAGCGTAGGGTAATTCTATTATTTAGACAATTCTTTTTCAATAAAATTATTATTTTTCTTAAAACTTTCCTTTGCCCGCTGTTCTTTTCCTTTAATGAGATCTAGTTTTGTGAGCGGACTTCCATTGGCATCAGAAAGTAAGGTTTCTAACAGAATTGTGCATGATCTTTATATTCTTTGCAGGGTCTTTTTTATAGAGCCATTTTTATAATAAACTTTCAGATATTTTTCAGAACTATTGATGACATTAAAATCTATTTCATTTTCAAAATAATCTTCATATTTAATTTCAAATTCCATGATGTTTTTTTATAATGATGCACAACACCCGAATGTACGTATTGCGACCCTATAAATATAGATAAATTGTATTAATCCTGCAGAGTTCTACTGGAAATTACATCACGCTTTCCAAGGCTGTTTATGATCAGTCACAAGCGGCGGAAGTCTCAAACACTGATGTTTGTTATCAAATACGTTGTACGGAAGTCTCCTGCAAGTTATAGGAGACCATCGAAAGGCTCCGTTGGTTCCCACCAATAGTGATTGTCATCAAATGAGGTGTCCGGAAGTCTTCCGCAGGTTGCGGGAAACCAACGGAGGACTCCGGCGGGGGCAAACAATAGGGGTTGTAACTCAATATGATCTATAAGTTAAAGTTGATGATACAATTCTTATTTCACGATTTATCAAGCGTGATTGTCAGTTTGTTTTTCTTTAGTTGTATGTTCACCATTTGGCCTTCTTTAAACCCCAGCTTATAAAGCCATTTTCCCTTGAGACGGATCTCCGGAACAGTTTTCATTTTGTACGTGCCTGTCTGATATCTTGTATGAATTTTAAGTCTTCTTGAATTAATCATTGTCATATAATTATACGACAAATGTATTGTAAAATTTTTAATTGTCAATCTTTTATATGACAATCTTGTCAACAAATTAGCTGACATTTGATTTATGACCAGAGAGAAGTTAAAGATAGAATTGGGTAAGCACATTGTTATGCTTCGTCAGCAGAAGGGCTGGAGCCAGTCTGATCTTGCCCGTGCGTGTAATAAAGACCGTCAGGCTATTGAAAAGCTGGAAAATGGTAAAGTAAATCCCACCCTTTATACTTTGCTCGAAATAGCCAATGCATTGGACGTTTCTTTGCCGGAGCTGGTGGATTTGGGGTGACACGAAAGTTTACGACTTTGGAGTATATTCTATAGAATTTATTTTATTGTGAAAATTCCTAATACTTTTCGCAGTGTGAGTATCCTTTTAAAGGCTATTCATCGGATTCTCCCAGTTATAACTATGTAATTTATTTTTTAAAACTAGTTCAAGTTTATTTCGAATGTTTTCTTTATCAATTTTAGACTCAGTAGTCAATTTAAGAATGTCATAAAATCTTTCAGAGTTTATAAGTTCGATGGATAAGCCTCTATTAGCTGATTTCTGTATTAGCTTGTTTGCTCCGCTTTGAAAATCTGATGTAGTAATAAAAATACCTTTTGGTATACCAGAAAGAAAAAGAGCGCCTGTTAACTCTCTTATTTGATCAACCTTTATTTTACTCTTGTATCTCTTAACTTGGACACCAATTTGGTTTCCTTCCTTTTCTAGGATGAGATCAATTCCTCCATCATTTGAATAACCTGTTACAATTGTATCGTATCCGAGGTTTTTAAAAACTTGTCCTGTGACATCTTCAAATAATTTTGGATGTAAACTAAATCGTGCTTCATATTTAGCTAAAAGATATTTTGAAATTTCATTGATTGGAATATCAATATTATGCAAATCTAATTTTTTCAATAAACCTACAGTACCATAAAAAAATTGCCATAACTGCAATACTTTAGCACTAACTGTCACATCCTTTATTATTCTCCACCAACCGCACTTAGTACAATGATGAAAATATACTTCACATGAGTATCTAGAAAGATCAAGTTCCCACATATCTTCATCCATCCCTTCTTCATAACACCAACTCTTTCCTAATTGATGAAAATTATAAATTTGTTTTAAATCTACATCCCAATAATCATTTATTGAAAATACTTCTAATTCGTTTTGACAAAAAACACATTTTTGTTTGTGGGGATTATCATCACCCACTTTTAGTGGACTATCAAAATTATTATATTCAAAAATTTCCATACTTTTAAATATCTTGAAATATAAATTTATGGATTATTCAAAAATAAAACCACCAAGATATAGCGATAGCTTTTACATAGTTTTATATGGAATAAAGTCTTATTTATCATTTCCCGAAGTGGATAATTTTTTTAAAGGATTTGTTTTATATTAATTGTCTACAATCGTGAGATTTCGCGTGCCTTGGGAGCATGTAAAGAAAAAACATCAAATTAATTAAAAAACCAGCTATTACGTAAAGGGTTGTTAGTGACTGGCGTTATTTTCAAAATTATATGGAGAATTAATAAAATCCATAACTATTTGTGGATATTTTTCCTGCAAAAAATCCATTAAGTTTATCGCGAATGGTAAAATTCTATCATCTTTAACTCCGCTAGTTATATTATTCCAAGCTGTTGGATAATATCTTGAAATCGTACCAAATATAAATGATGTAGCAAACATCTTTGAAATTTCATTTAGAAAGAGAGTACTATTAAACGGTGGAATTAAATATGGATCTCCGATGACTTGAAATGAACTAGACCATTTTTGAGAAATATGTGGATTAATATTGCTTTCGAATGTGACTTTCGTAATCTTTTCAGATTCTTCAATCGTTCTATTTTTGTACAACTGTTCGGGGAATATTCTTTCAAAATTCCCTTTGCCAATCGCATTAATAATTGTTTTTCCCTCTGCATATTTTAAAGTTTCTAATTGATAGGATGGAATTGATTCCCCTAACCAAGCTTCCACAGATTTTCTTAAGTCAGGATAAGAATATGAAAGTTCTTTGAGGCTAAATTCATATGCTTCATCTAAAATAACATATTCTAAATGCCAATTTATGTAGTTGCTTTTAGCACG
This sequence comes from Chryseobacterium carnipullorum, assembly GCF_003815695.1. Lineage (NCBI taxonomy): Bacteria > Pseudomonadati > Bacteroidota > Flavobacteriia > Flavobacteriales > Weeksellaceae > Chryseobacterium > Chryseobacterium carnipullorum. The sequence goes on from NZ_CP033920.1 coordinate 2,171,279, forward strand.
AAAATAGGACTTATTATTAGTAGCTTTTACAAGTTCTTTAAAAGTTCCTGAGGATGTTTTCAAAACTATATTTTCGAACTTTCCAGTAGGTGATATATCTGACCAATTACTTATTTTTAATCCGTGCGAAGGAAATATATTGTTTTCTCTTGATTTTCTATTTAAAATTAATATTAAGCCCCGACTAAGCGCAACAATACCATAATATTGCAATAGAGGCTTTACAGAAATATCACTATTGAGGACAGAATCAAAATAACTTCTTCCTTGCTTGAACGCTGATGTGATTTCTGTTGCTTTTGAAGTATTAATTTCATAACCAAATTTGGTTTTGATATAGTGTTTAACCAAATCTTTACTTTCAAACTCACGTAAGAAATGCCAAATATCATTCATGATTTTATATTATTTAGAGTTAAGTTCTGAAGCGCTTACCGCTAATGGAAAAATTATTAACAAATTTAGATTTTTGAAGAACTTTGTTCAAGGACCACCAAAGGTAACTTTTCAATAAAACTATATTAAAGAAAAAATTTGGAATTGAAAAGCAGAAACGGAAGTAGTAAAGAAATATTGTCTTTCCGTATTTTATCAATACAATGTTGAACTAAACCTCCGGTAGCTTTTCCCTTCGCTGTTTTATTAACTTTGGTAAAACAACAAAAAATCTTTAAAATGGCTACAAAAAAAAATCTCCGGAGGAGTTAAGGGTAAACAAAATTCTGAACCGCGCCTCGAGCGAAGTTAGTGGTTTTGCTGAACTGCTGCAACGCTTTGAGCGGAATATTTCTATCCTGGGCAGGAGCCCCAGAACCTTTGATAATTATTCCCGTCATGTGGCGGCCCTGGCGCTGCATTTTAAAACCCTGCCTACCGAGTTGGATCCCGAACAGGTCAAAGATTATCTTTTTGAACTGCAGCAACGCTCGAAAACTCCTTCCCAAACTTACTTTAAACATACCGTTTATGGACTTCGCTTTTTATTGAAAACTGAAGGCCTGCCTTATAGTTTTCTGCATCTTCCCGCCATTCCAAAAGTAAACAAACTGCCTGTGATCCTGAGCCGGGAAGAGATCTGGCGTATGCTTCAGAGTGCCGAACTCCTGAAACATAAACTGCTCATCGGTCTGATATACGGCTGTGGACTGCGCTGCATGGAAGTAAGGAATATCGAACTTCAGCATCTGGATTTTGACCGGAAGATGTTGCATGTTGTTCAGGGTAAAGGGAGCAAAGACCGTTACGTTCCCTTGTCGGAACATTTGATCCGGGGACTGAAAACCTTCATCAGTATTGAGAATCCGGTTCAGTATTTATTCAATGGAAACCATAACAGGAATATTGAAGAGATTGATGCGCTCAGCACAGGGGCTTCACGGTCTGCCAGCAAAGATTTCGATTCCCGCTACAGCCAGCGCGGTGTGCAGTGGGTAATAAAAACCATTTCTAAAAAAGCCGGCATCACCAAAGACGTTCACACCCACACGTTGCGGCATTCTTATGCCACACACCTTTTGGAAGACGGCGTTCCGATCATCATGGTACAGAAACTTCTGGGTCATGAGCGTATTGAAAGTACAATGGAATATCTTCATGTGTGCCAGCTCTCGGACCAAAAACCGCACAGTCCTTTGGATACGGTATTTACTTTATGCAGCAGGAATGCAGGCCCGAAGTAAAGGTGCGAGTGTAGCAGAAGTTCTTCGCAAAATCAATTTATCATCCCAAAACTTCAGCGTTCATCAGGAAAAGACGCTTAGGGCATTGTCCAACTGCCGGACTTCTGCCTTGGGTGGTCATATTGATACGTGTGATGGTTGCGGAAATCTTTCCATCAGCTACAACTCCTGCCGTAACCGGCACTGTCCGCAGTGTCAGGGACACAAAAAGGAAGAATGGATCCAAAAGCGCGAACAGGACCTCTTGCCCTGCAGCTATTACCATGTGGTTTTTACCCTGCCGGAGGAGTTGAATGGGCTAGCAATATCCCAGCCCCAACTCATTTACAAAGCCTTATTTGAGGCCGCCTGGGCTACTTTAAACCAGTTCGGCAAAACCGAAGGCCTTCAGTTGGGAATGATTGCCATACTTCACACATGGGGACAAAATCTGAGCCTTCATCCGCATCTGCACTGCATTGTGCCGGGAGGTGGTCTCACGATGCAGGGAAAATGGAGAAAGAAAGTAAGGACGGATAAGTTTCTGTTTCCAGTAAAAGCGCTGAGCAAAGTCTTTCGGGCAAAGTTTGTGACTTCCTTAAGAGCCTGTGGAATTACTGACCGGGATTTAATGGAGAAACTCTTCACCAAGAACTGGGTCGTATATGCCAAGCGGCCTTTTGGCGGCCCGAAACAGGTGATCGAGTACTTGGGGAGATACACTCACAAAGTCGCCATCAGCAATCACCGCATAAAAGAAGTGACGGATCAGCAGGTCCGTTTTGAGTACAAAGATTACCGCAAAGGCGGCGAAAAAAAGGAAATGACTCTTGCAAACACGGAGTTTGTCCGGAGGTTTTCGATGCATATTTTACCGAAAAGATTTGTAAGGATCCGGCATTACGGCATCCTGAGCAGCAGCTGGAAGCGTGGGAAACTGCAGGCACTGCAATCCGATTTGAAAATCAGAGTTACTGCAGCAAAACCGAAAACTTTGCTCCGGAAATGTCGAAGTTGCAAGGAAGGAAACTTAGTCACTATAGCTGTTTTCGGGCAGCGCGGTCCGCCACCGGAATTTCTTTTCGTTATCCAACCATTGTCTGCAAAATAACCTTTGCGGGTAAGGGAATTTATATGCTGCAGCGAAGAAAAACCTGCAGAAAACCACTCATAAAGGCTACCAAATGCCACAAAAAAAAGCAGTCATTCCAAAAAACTGCTTTGTTACCCTAAATCCTAAAATCGAAAACTCCATAGACGGCCAAAAAAGCTCCCGGAGCTTCCGTTCAACGGGCTTTCATCTCGTGTCCTGCGGACAAGACGAAAGCTTAGTTATTAGCTGTAGCTTAAAGAAACTTTGAGCAGTCAACTTTTTCGTCCTCTAAATAAGCTTTACAGAATTCATCTCTAATTTTTTTATAGTTTGTATTAAAATGACCATGGAAAAATCCTCTTAGTGTATTAATCCTTACTAATAGCATACCATCACTTTTTATAGTTTTGGTCATGTTTAGTTTGCTCTGTAAATTTTTATCTTTTTGAGCAAGTATAACTAGATTATGTATTGAAGGAAAACATAGATCATTTAAAATATTGCTGAAATACTTTATTGATTTTGTATATAGAATATAATCTGTGAAATTTATACTCTCTGGAGAATTAGGTGCAATAATTTCATAATTATCTTTAAAAAAATCAATGTTACATTTTATATAATTATTAAAATATTCGTTAGTTCTTTCATGTTGATTTGATGAATCTTGTAAATGAGCAATTGAATTTCTAACTAGTCTGTAATAATTAAATAAAAAATATTCAGGATATGTTTTTAACTCTTGGCTTTTATCTTTAGGTAAATTTATTAATAGTTGATTAAAAGGGTCTAAATTTTTACCTTTATCATCCTGAGTTTTCCAATCTCTATCAAAATTATTATAATATCTGTATGTTTGATTTATATTTTTAAAAAAAGGTTCTATAAGGTTATAGGTTTGCAATATATATGATTTATAGAGTGTAGATTTAAACTGTTCAAAATCTCTAATTCCCAAACTAACTTTGAATTTTGAACATAATTCTTTTATGAAAATTTCATTATTTCCGCTTTCTAAAGATTGTTCCTCCAAATATAATATTGCAATTTCATTAGTTTGTAAGCATGAATCTTGTAATCCAATATTTTTCTTCATTAGATTTATTACTCTAAAAATAGGGAATTCATTATAATATCCTGGTTTTTTTTGAAAGGTTTTCTCGGTCATAGTATTACATTATAAAAAGACAAATTATTTTCTAAAAAAAGAAGCTAAGTTTAATTTGGTATCTTCAATATTTTATAGATTGTTTAAATCTAAAAGCCAAAGCCACACGATAGAATCGTGCGGTAGTGAGGGTAATAGTTTACATTGCCTAACAACTATCTTCTCTTTCCGAAATTTAAAAGTATTTCTTCATCAGTTTTTTGTTTTTCTTGATGTAAAGAATAGCAAAAGCTAATTATACGTTCTTCTTTAAATCGTGCATATAATGTAGGTCTTAATAATTGAGTTTTATTATCGTTGAACGGAGATCTTTTTTCATTGTTAGGATTTCTTTTTACTGTATAACAGTATATTTTATCGGGATCTTCACTGTCACTTTTAGATAGTGAAGAAACCATTATTTTTTTTATATAGTCTGGTTGATTGAGATTTACTTGAGTAGGAATAAAACCAGAAAAATATTCATAAAACTGCTGTAAAATATCTCGTAGATTTGTTGAGTAATTAATATTGAAGAACTCTCTTAATATTTGAGGGGTAATCATAATTTGATTTGAGTTGGCTGGAACTATCAAAGTATGATCAGAATCATTTGCTTTTATAAACTCAAGTTTCAAAAGTGCATATTCAGGTCTTATTTCATCTTCAACATACAGTTTAACAAGAACTATATAACTTATATTTTTATAATTGAACGTAAAGGCTTCAATAACCCAGCCTTTGTCTTCCATATCTTCTTTAAGTAGTTTCAGATTTTGTAAAATATGTGCACTTTTCATATGATAAACATTTTAGATATAAAACTTTTTAATATACTCTGTGCTAAGTTAAAATATAAAAATATGATTTTCTTACGGGAAACCGTATTTAAGTAAAAAACACAAGAAACCGCTCTATAAAAATAGAACGGTTAATATATTACATTGTCTCGGTTGCTGATCATTCCCCGCTACCGCACGAATCCTTTCGTGTGGTTTAAGTATAATAAATTAAACATTTTAATAATATCATCTAAAAGCCAAAGCCACACGATACAATCGTACTGCAGCGACGAACACATGCTTTATTTTGAAGATTTAGATTTTTTATTCAATGCTTTCTGCTTCATCCATTGTACAGCAGTATCAAGAGGAGCTGTCTCATTGCTGGAAGAAGTATTATGCCCTAGTTTAGAAAAAGAAACATATTCGAAAGGTTTTCCTTGTGCTTTAAGAGTGTTCAATTGTTCTATACACAACTTTACCGGAATCTGTATGTCTTTTTCACCAAAAAGCCAAAGTCCGGAAATTGAAAGGGTACTCAGATAGGTTTTGGGGTCAGTCGCTGCAAATTGGTATTTGTCCGGATCATTTCTGGTATGTTCAATGGCATCTGCTTCTGTATGATTTTCCCAAAAACTATTGTTTCCATTGGTATAAAACTGAAATCGAAGTTGTTCCAGCGTGGTAATGGTAGGCCCGCTAAATAAAACCATAAATTTAATTTGTGGATTTTTGCTTGCCGCCATGGGGATGATCCATCCAGCCTGGCTAAATCCGACTAATCCAATGGGTATTTTTTTATCTTTCAGATAGGTCTGAAACGTTTCTGCAGCTGCATTGGCATCCTGAGCCAATAAAGTAAGATTAGTCGTGTCAATATTATTGGTGCCCACAGAAGGTCCTACATAGACACCACCAGATTCTCCAACGCCACGTTTGTCGTAGGTGAATACAGCAATGCCTTCTTTGGCAAGACGTTTTGCGAATTCCATTTCTCTTTTTACCGGATCAGATCCGTGAACAATGACCACTGCTGCAAAGGAGTTTTTAGGTTGTAAAATGGAGCCTGCGAGAGTGATCCCCTGACTTTCAAACTTGACATCCTGAATGGTAAAGCCGGCCGATTGTGAAAATACCATTTCTGGTAACGCTATTAATAACAGCCAGATAAATAGGGTAGAAAAAAAGTTGGTTTTCATGGGTTATAGTTACTCATCAAATATAATAAAAAACCGCCCTACAAAAATAGAACGGGTAGTATGTTAAATGATCTCAGTGACAGGCTGTTACATTGTTTCTGATATTCTATCTCCCATTGGTATAGGTTCAGTGCTCTTCAATTCATTGATTAAGTAGTTAGAAGCATTCCTTTTTTGTCTTGTAATATTAACTTTATCTGTTGGAGGCAGTTTATTTTAGTACGGTATTTAATTCAACCACTTCAAAGTCGTCATTATTTTGTAGCAGGTGTTTTAAGATAGGAATATGGCCTTGTCCAAATATGAGGATAACATATTTGTCATTGGGATTTATTTGCGTTATTATATTAGAGTAAATCGCTAAATTCCTCAAATACCAGTCAGAAACGGATTCTGCACCAATGTAATTGTCTCCGGCACCAATTTTTGCATAATATTTTAAGTATAAAGATAAATTTTTCTGCAAAAGTTCTTTTGTGTTGATATATTTCAGGACTTCGGTGATTGAATTTCGTTTTACTACACCATCGAATTCAAGTTTTAAGTTATTCGCTGTAGTTCCTAATTCCTTTAACAGATATACCTGATTTTTTTCTTTAGCCGTGACAGAAACCAAACTGTCATGCTTCATTCCATAAAACTTATCTACACAATTGATCTGTTTTAAATTTAATTTTTTAGCTAATCTAAAACCGATTTGCTCCCGTTCAGAAACGGTTAATGTATACTTGTTTTGGGAATAGGCATTATACAGACTATCAATTTTCTTTTGTTGATTCAATGGTTTTTCTATCATCACTTTATCAGCATTTGTCCGTTTTAGAATTTCGGTCAGTTCTTCCAGTTCCTTCTGTCTTTTCGGAGCTAAAAAATCATCAGTCTTTAATTCATACGTATCTAAATGAGGGGTTTCGAAGTGAATGGTCCCGATTAACAGGATTTTGGTTTTGTGTTTAGACTCTTGTCCAAAAATTGTGGCTAATGTTAAAAGGGTAATTAAAAATGTGGAAATTGTTTTAATGAAAGTCATTCTTTAGGTTGTTAGTTTATTTTTGGCTAAAGATAAAGCTTCTTGCGAAACGTAAAGATGAATTCACAACAAAATTCGTAATTATGTGAAACGGCTGTTGAAGTGTACCGCCGGCAGCTTTTCTTGATTTTCTGTTTTCTTGATTTCGTTGTACTATTCGGAACAAAAAAACCGCCCTGAAAAAGCAGAACGGTTAATATATTAAATGGTCTCAGCGACACACTGTCACATCATTCCTGGCATTCTAACGCCTCCGTTACCGCAGAACTACTTTCGTGTAGTTTTACTAGTGTAAATTAAACCGTTTAATACTATAATCTAAAAGCCAAAGTCACACGATACAATCGTGTGGTAGCGAGCGGTATTAATTTTCATCTTTTGTTTCTAATTTTGATATGTCAATACCTTTTATGAGTAACCACAAACAAAGAGAGAGTTCTCCTAAAAAAATGGGAATTGCAAGGTAAATGAACAGCGGATTCACAAATCCTTTTGACAGAAACATTGTAAAATTATTTATCAAGTAGCATACTCCTGCTATTGCATAAGCTAATCCAATAATTTTTGGGATTGCATTTGTTTTGACAATTACATATCCAATTAATATACAATAAAATCCAAAAAATACTAAACCAATTCCATATCCTTGTGCTTGAATATTTAAGGATAAAAGAGAAAGTGTTGCGAGTTGGTTTTGCTGAAAAGTATTCAAGTAAGTGTCATTACCTAATAGTAACAATGGTGTAATTTGATTTAATAGATTGACTGCAATAATTGCCGTTTGAATAATAACGAATGCTAAAGCGATTTGCAATATAATTTTATTTGACTTTTTAAAGAAATGATAAATTATCAATATTGTGGGGATGCCCACTACAAAATTGATTAGGTCAGCCACAAAACCCCAACGAAAAAGCATTTCATGAGTCTGAATATTGTGAGCAGTAGCCAATGCATCGTTTGACACTCTTAATGCCTGTCTTACGAAAACTTCTGAAAATAATCCTGTAGCTATTACAATCAGGTAGCAAAAGCCTGCAACTCTAGCTAAATTTTTATTTGAGATCATTTTGCGGGGAGTATAAGTTTGTCATCGTCATTTTTTTATAGTTTTCAGTTAAATTTATTTTTCTTTACATTGTGTTATAGGGTTGCTTTCTTACCTGGCTGCTCATAACATTTTCGTTGTGATATAAACTAATAAATCCTTTATCTATAATTCCAAGGTCAATTTTTTTGTCTCGCAATTGCTTGATTTTTTTAGAATGATTTCTCGAATTGGGCATTACGTGTTTTATTAAGTTATAGGTCTGCCGCATTACCGCCAATGTTTCAGTGCTTTGCAATGGTGGGGCAATCGAAGCACAAAAACTGGTTTTATTACTAATATTTAATTGAAAAACTGCCGTTGAGTTTTGCAATTCAGCCCGCCTGCGGCAAAACCCTTGTTGAACTAAACCTCCGGTAGCTTTTCCCTTCGCTGTTTTATTAACTTTGGTAAAACAACAAAAAATCTTTAAAATGGCTACAAAAAAAAATCTCCGGAGGAGTTAAGGGTAAACAAAATTCTGAACCGCGCCTCGAGCGAAGTTAGTGGTTTTGCTGAACTGCTGCAACGCTTTGAGCGGAATATTTCTATCCTGGGCAGGAGCCCCAGAACCTTTGATAATTATTCCCGTCATGTGGCGGCCCTGGCGCTGCATTTTAAAACCCTGCCTACCGAGTTGGATCCCGAACAGGTCAAAGATTATCTTTTTGAACTGCAGCAACGCTCGAAAACTCCTTCCCAAACTTACTTTAAACATACCGTTTATGGACTTCGCTTTTTATTGAAAACTGAAGGCCTGCCTTATAGTTTTCTGCATCTTCCCGCCATTCCAAAAGTAAACAAACTGCCTGTGATCCTGAGCCGGGAAGAGATCTGGCGTATGCTTCAGAGTGCCGAACTCCTGAAACATAAACTGCTCATCGGTCTGATATACGGCTGTGGACTGCGCTGCATGGAAGTAAGGAATATCGAACTTCAGCATCTGGATTTTGACCGGAAGATGTTGCATGTTGTTCAGGGTAAAGGGAGCAAAGACCGTTACGTTCCCTTGTCGGAACATTTGATCCGGGGACTGAAAACCTTCATCAGTATTGAGAATCCGGTTCAGTATTTATTCAATGGAAACCATAACAGGAATATTGAAGAGATTGATGCGCTCAGCACAGGGGCTTCACGGTCTGCCAGCAAAGATTTCGATTCCCGCTACAGCCAGCGCGGTGTGCAGTGGGTAATAAAAACCATTTCTAAAAAAGCCGGCATCACCAAAGACGTTCACACCCACACGTTGCGGCATTCTTATGCCACACACCTTTTGGAAGACGGCGTTCCGATCATCATGGTACAGAAACTTCTGGGTCATGAGCGTATTGAAAGTACAATGGAATATCTTCATGTGTGCCAGCTCTCGGACCAAAAACCGCACAGTCCTTTGGATACGGTATTTACTTTATGCAGCAGGAATGCAGGCCCGAAGTAAAGGTGCGAGTGTAGCAGAAGTTCTTCGCAAAATCAATTTATCATCCCAAAACTTCAGCGTTCATCAGGAAAAGACGCTTAGGGCATTGTCCAACTGCCGGACTTCTGCCTTGGGTGGTCATATTGATACGTGTGATGGTTGCGGAAATCTTTCCATCAGCTACAACTCCTGCCGTAACCGGCACTGTCCGCAGTGTCAGGGACACAAAAAGGAAGAATGGATCCAAAAGCGCGAACAGGACCTCTTGCCCTGCAGCTATTACCATGTGGTTTTTACCCTGCCGGAGGAGTTGAATGGGCTAGCAATATCCCAGCCCCAACTCATTTACAAAGCCTTATTTGAGGCCGCCTGGGCTACTTTAAACCAGTTCGGCAAAACCGAAGGCCTTCAGTTGGGAATGATTGCCATACTTCACACATGGGGACAAAATCTGAGCCTTCATCCGCATCTGCACTGCATTGTGCCGGGAGGTGGTCTCACGATGCAGGGAAAATGGAGAAAGAAAGTAAGGACGGATAAGTTTCTGTTTCCAGTAAAAGCGCTGAGCAAAGTCTTTCGGGCAAAGTTTGTGACTTCCTTAAGAGCCTGTGGAATTACTGACCGGGATTTAATGGAGAAACTCTTCACCAAGAACTGGGTCGTATATGCCAAGCGGCCTTTTGGCGGCCCGAAACAGGTGATCGAGTACTTGGGGAGATACACTCACAAAGTCGCCATCAGCAATCACCGCATAAAAGAAGTGACGGATCAGCAGGTCCGTTTTGAGTACAAAGATTACCGCAAAGGCGGCGAAAAAAAGGAAATGACTCTTGCAAACACGGAGTTTGTCCGGAGGTTTTCGATGCATATTTTACCGAAAAGATTTGTAAGGATCCGGCATTACGGCATCCTGAGCAGCAGCTGGAAGCGTGGGAAACTGCAGGCACTGCAATCCGATTTGAAAATCAGAGTTACTGCAGCAAAACCGAAAACTTTGCTCCGGAAATGTCGAAGTTGCAAGGAAGGAAACTTAGTCACTATAGCTGTTTTCGGGCAGCGCGGTCCGCCACCGGAATTTCTTTTCGTTATCCAACCATTGTCTGCAAAATAACCTTTGCGGGTAAGGGAATTTATATGCTGCAGCGAAGAAAAACCTGCAGAAAACCACTCATAAAGGCTACCAAATGCCACAAAAAAAAGCAGTCATTCCAAAAAACTGCTTTGTTACCCTAAATCCTAAAATCGAAAACTCCATAGACGGCCAAAAAAGCTCCCGGAGCTTCCGTTCAACGGGCTTTCATCTCGTGTCCTGCGGACAAGACGAAAGCTTAGTTATTAGCAGAAGCTATTTTTTTTCGGTTTTAAATGATATTTTATATTCTTGTTCACTAAAGGAAAATTCGTCTTTTGATTTTGTTTCTCTGTCGGTTATGTAAAAGTCATATTCTGTATCTGTTTTCAATTCTCCTGTTTCAAGTGTTAAAATGGTTTTAGTTTCGTCCAATCCAATAATACTTTTTAGAGGGAAATGTTCCTTTCCATTTTTAGAAAAGTTAATCGAAATATTGTCATTCATTGGTTTTGAGAATACAATTTGAATGTGTTTTATGTCTGATTTTACATTTTGAAAGCCATTTTCAAAATCCAAAATTTTTACAACTTTTGGCTGATTTTCTTTATAAGATGCTTTTATTTGCTCAACATTTATTTTTTCGTCAAAGTATTTTGATCTTTCTAAAAATTGAACGATGTCTCGTTCACTATTAAAATCTAATTCAATAATATCTTTAATGGCTTTCTTTTTGTCTTTAGAGTTTTCATAATATTTTTTAGAAATTACATAGCCTACAAAATATCCTAAATCTGGATTTTTACTCACATCGCTATTATAAAACCAATCTCTGAAGTTTTGACTAAACATTTTGGACTTAAATTGAGATTTTACTTGTTCGTAATTTTTAAATCCAAAATCAATATAATGAGAATTAAATTTTTTGTTTAAAGTCAATTCCGCTACAAAATCGCAAGAACCCTCTTTAATTGCTTTTGATAGAACATTAATCTCGCCATCTTTCTGAAAAGTATGAACAAATTCGTGAATTGTAACTTGTTCAATTGTTGTGGTCTTTGAAAATTGAAACATTTTTTGAAGATTTTCATTTTCAAATTCTGAAACTATTGTGTTTTCATTTCCAACGATTTTTTCAATTCCTAAAAGTAAATCTTCGTTATTAGTTGTTCCACCAGATTTTAGCGTTCCAATTGTATAATAAATATTTCCTTTAGAATTATTAGGATAAAGCTTTTTCAATTTCGTCAAAGCTTTGTTTATTGTTCGTATTTTTTTTGCGTCAATTAAAGTATTGGGCCTAATTGAGTTCCAAAACTTTGGATACTTTTCCAAAGCTTTTAGATAATCGTTACTGTCAAATTTTTTGATTTGCATAAAGGCATTTAGCCCTTCAGTTTTTTTACTCAAAAAAAGGTTTTCGAGAATTTCATTTTTATTATTTTCTACCTTTTGAATACTGTCGTATGCAGTCCAAAAATTATTGATGTCAGAAGTGAAAATTTTTTGAGCATTTGCTTGGTTTAAAAATGTCAAAATGATGAGTGCCGATACAATTTTTCTCATTCGTTGTCTTGTCGTTTTATAATTTTTGCTAACAGCCAAATTTACGAATTGCGCTAATATATAATATATACAATTGCTAATAAAGTTTCAGGTAAAAAGGCCATTGGATTTTTTGCAAAATAAAACCACCCTATAAAAATAGAGCGGTTAGTATATTAATTTGCCTCGGTCGCTGACCGTTATATCATTCCTGGTATTCCACCTCCCATTGGCATAGCTGGTAGAGGCCTAAATGTAGCACCTAAAGATTTATTGGATTTCAGAATTGATTAAAAATTCTGACGAAAGTTGAGATTTGTATTTATTAACCTATTAGGTAATAGAATAACGGTTTGGGTATTGCCGAAGGCGGGGATTTTTGGCACAAAAGTTCAATAGAATTACTGTCGTTAAACCTTGTACAAATGTTTCATAGAAGTACGAAACCCACCATATTGCCAAACCCATGTGCTTGTTGCACAACTCAAATATAGTAAAAAACTCTTTGTGTTGTGATGTTTTTTTGGTAAATTTATATATGCAGGGACGAAAAAATTTTACACCACAATTATTCTATGAACTCAGCTTAGATCGGCTGGTTCCCATGGATAATTTTTATAGAAAAATCAGTTTTGAATTAGATTTTCAATTTCTATATTCAAGCACCAAAAAATATTACGGCACAGAAGGTCATCAAAGTATTGATCCGGTTGTGTTTTTTAAAATCTTATTGGTAGGTTACCTCAATAATATCAATAGCGACAGGGCTTTGCTTCGCTTTTGTAGTAATTGCTTAGATGTGCGGTTGTTTTTAGGATATGATCTGGATGAAGAACTTCCTTGGCACAGCACTATTTCTCGTACAAGAGGTCTTTTGGGAGAGGATGTTTTCCTTCAGCTTTTCCGGAAAATCCTGAGTTTATGTATAGAAAAAGGAATGGTGAGAGGCAAACGTCAGGCGGTAGACTCCGCTTTCATCAAAGCCAATGCGAGTATGGATAGTTTGGAGGAGAAAGAAGTTTTAGACGATGCGAGTGCTTTTGTTAATGAACTGGAAGAAAATTCTGAGTATAAAGTGACGACCACGCGTAAAAAACTCGTCAATCAGCACCATAGCTGGAAAGAAGAAGCTTATAAAGGCATGCCTGGTAATACTAAAAGCGAAAGAAAAGATGAAGATGGTAACGCAATTAGGCCCAAATTTTTAAGTAACCATACGCATTATTCTCCCACAGATCCCGATGCAAAAATCTCTGTAAAACCAGGGAAAGCCAGACAGTTGAATTATTCTGGACAAGTTTCAGTAGACGATGCTTATCACGTGATTACAGGAGCCTGCGGAAGTACTTCTGGGAGTAAAGATTCAGCAATTTTTAATGAAATTATGGATCAGACTTTAGCCAATTTTAAAGAAAACCACTTACAACCCGATGAAATTTTAGCCGATGCGGGTTACAGCAGTGGAGAAAGTTTAAGCTATTGTCAAAAACGCGGTATTAATGCTTTTATCCCCAATTTTGGACAGTACAAATCTCATCGTGATGGTTTTGTTTTTAACCAATCAGAAAACCGCTACGAATGCACAAAAGAAGGAGGGAACAAGGCTTTTTTACCATTCAAAAAAGAAGCGATTGATTCTAAAGGCTACAGAAAAAAAGTCTACCGAAGCAGCGAAAAAGATTGTGGGAAATGCCCACTTAGAGAGGTTTGTTGTGGTAAAGTGACGAAATTTAAAAAGCTTGACGACAGCATTCATAAACCCCTTTACGATGCCATGCACGAAAAGCTGAACAGAGATAAAAACTACACAAGATACCTCACCAAACGCCGGAGTTCTACGGTGGAGCCTGTTTTAGGCACGCTTATCAATCATCATTCGATGAAACGCATCAATGCTCGCGGCATAAAATCTGCCAACAAGCATGTTTTGATGGCGGCATTATCTTATAATTTAAAGAAACTACTGAAATTTTCTGCCCGAAAAGTAAAAATCAAAGCTCAAATTCAAGACCTTCCCAAAGTAAAGTCTTGGTTTTTGTCCAAACTGCAAAATACGAGTGTTATATCTCTGAATTAAGAGCCTCAAAATATTAAAAATCTACCTGCCAAAAAAGCAAAAACCTCTCTAAAATCGCTTCTAAAGAGGTCATATTTATTTATAAGTTTTGAAAAATAGGAGTTGTGCAACGGTTACCCATGTTGAACTAAACCTCCGGTAGCTTTTCCCTTCGCTGTTTTATTAACTTTGGTAAAACAACAAAAAATCTTTAAAATGGCTACAAAAAAAAATCTCCGGAGGAGTTAAGGGTAAACAAAATTCTGAACCGCGCCTCGAGCGAAGTTAGTGGTTTTGCTGAACTGCTGCAACGCTTTGAGCGGAATATTTCTATCCTGGGCAGGAGCCCCAGAACCTTTGATAATTATTCCCGTCATGTGGCGGCCCTGGCGCTGCATTTTAAAACCCTGCCTACCGAGTTGGATCCCGAACAGGTCAAAGATTATCTTTTTGAACTGCAGCGGCGGAGCAGAACCCCTTCGCAATCGTATTTTAAGCATACTGTATACGGTCTTCGGTTCCTGCTGAAAACTGAGGGTTTGCCTTATAGTTTTCTGCACCTTCCCACCATTGCTAAAGTGAAGAAACTTCCTGTAATCCTGAGTCGGGAAGAGATCTGGCGTATGCTTCAGAGTGCCGAACTCCTGAAACATAAACTGCTCATCGGTCTGATATACGGCTGTGGACTGCGCTGCATGGAAGTAAGGAATATCGAACTTCAGCATCTGGATTTTGACCGGAAGATGTTGCATGTTGTTCAGGGTAAAGGGAGCAAAGACCGTTACGTTCCCTTGTCGGAACATTTGATCCGGGGACTGAAAACCTTCATCAGTATTGAGAATCCGGTTCAGTATTTATTCAATGGAAACCATAACAGGAATATTGAAGAGATTGATGCGCTCAGCACAGGGGCTTCACGGTCTGCCAGCAAAGATTTCGATTCCCGCTACAGCCAGCGCGGTGTGCAGTGGGTAATAAAAACCATTTCTAAAAAAGCCGGCATCACCAAAGACGTTCACACCCACACGTTGCGGCATTCTTATGCCACACACCTTTTGGAAGACGGCGTTCCGATCATCATGGTACAGAAACTTCTGGGTCATGAGCGTATTGAAAGTACAATGGAATATCTTCATGTGTGCCAGCTCTCGGACCAAAAACCGCACAGTCCTTTGGATACGGTATTTACTTTATGCAGCAGGAATGCAGGCCCGAAGTAAAGGTGCGAGTGTAGCAGAAGTTCTTCGCAAAATCAATTTATCATCCCAAAACTTCAGCGTTCATCAGGAAAAGACGCTTAGGGCATTGTCCAACTGCCGGACTTCTGCCTTGGGTGGTCATATTGATACGTGTGATGGTTGCGGAAATCTTTCCATCAGCTACAACTCCTGCCGTAACCGGCACTGTCCGCAGTGTCAGGGACACAAAAAGGAAGAATGGATCCAAAAGCGCGAACAGGACCTCTTGCCCTGCAGCTATTACCATGTGGTTTTTACCCTGCCGGAGGAGTTGAATGGGCTAGCAATATCCCAGCCCCAACTCATTTACAAAGCCTTATTTGAGGCCGCCTGGGCTACTTTAAACCAGTTCGGCAAAACCGAAGGCCTTCAGTTGGGAATGATTGCCATACTTCACACATGGGGACAAAATCTGAGCCTTCATCCGCATCTGCACTGCATTGTGCCGGGAGGTGGTCTCACGATGCAGGGAAAATGGAGAAAGAAAGTAAGGACGGATAAGTTTCTGTTTCCAGTAAAAGCGCTGAGCAAAGTCTTTCGGGCAAAGTTTGTGACTTCCTTAAGAGCCTGTGGAATTACTGACCGGGATTTAATGGAGAAACTCTTCACCAAGAACTGGGTCGTATATGCCAAGCGGCCTTTTGGCGGCCCGAAACAGGTGATCGAGTACTTGGGGAGATACACTCACAAAGTCGCCATCAGCAATCACCGCATAAAAGAAGTGACGGATCAGCAGGTCCGTTTTGAGTACAAAGATTACCGCAAAGGCGGCGAAAAAAAGGAAATGACTCTTGCAAACACGGAGTTTGTCCGGAGGTTTTCGATGCATATTTTACCGAAAAGATTTGTAAGGATCCGGCATTACGGCATCCTGAGCAGCAGCTGGAAGCGTGGGAAACTGCAGGCACTGCAATCCGATTTGAAAATCAGAGTTACTGCAGCAAAACCGAAAACTTTGCTCCGGAAATGTCGAAGTTGCAAGGAAGGAAACTTAGTCACTATAGCTGTTTTCGGGCAGCGCGGTCCGCCACCGGAATTTCTTTTCGTTATCCAACCATTGTCTGCAAAATAACCTTTGCGGGTAAGGGAATTTATATGCTGCAGCGAAGAAAAACCTGCAGAAAACCACTCATAAAGGCTACCAAATGCCACAAAAAAAAGCAGTCATTCCAAAAAACTGCTTTGTTACCCTAAATCCTAAAATCGAAAACTCCATAGACGGCCAAAAAAGCTCCCGGAGCTTCCGTTCAACGGGCTTTCATCTCGTGTCCTGCGGACAAAACGAAAGCTTAGTTATTATCTGCAGGCGTTGTTATTCAATTAGTTTTTTTACTTTACAAATATAGTAGGGAACAGGTTCGAAATAATTTTCATCTCCTAAAAATTTTCTCAATTTCGGAGTGTCAAAAACTTCATCATATAATTCAAATTCATTTAATTCTAAACCGAATTGAATATTCAAATTTTCACTTGTGTTATTGCATAGAAAACTATGAAACGAACCATCACATTCAACTCCGATTAAATCAAACCCAATAAATTTTTCATTAGAATTTTCTGGAATTTTATTCAGCAAATTTTTTCTTAAAACAAAATCTCCGTTGTTGTAATTGTAATCATTTGTATGAAAACCTTCTGCAAATTCATCAATTAAAAATTTGCATCTATTTCGGAAAAATTAATGCTATAAATTCCCAAATCTGGAATGTTTTCAAGAAATAAATTTTTAAATTCTTTTGCATCTTCGAGTGTTGGGAAAAGATTTGCAAGATTATCGAACTTTGCTTCTGTCCATTTCTGTATTTCTTTAATTTTTTCGTCGTTAATATTTAATTCTGCTTGTTGAGTTTTACCCAAATTTTGTTTTACCCAGCTTTGAGTCCAAGAATCGAAAATTGAAAAATTAATGCAACTTGAACAAGTATGTGATGTTTTACCCTGTAAAGCACCAAAACTTATCGGCTTTAATTTAATGATATTATATCCTCCTAAATAATGTGGAATGTTTGTCATACGCTTGCAGGTAACTTTCTAATTTACGCATTGCGTCAATATATATAATTGCATTAATGCTGTTTTGATTTTAGTTATCTATTTGTCAATCATCAAATATAAATATACTATTTTCTTACGGAAAATCATAATACAAACAAAAAAACCGCTCTACAAAAAGTAGAACGGTTAGTATATTAATTTGCCTCGGTCGCTGACCGTTACATCATTCCCGGCATTCCACCACCCATTGGCATAGCAGGTTCAGCGCTCTTAATTTCAGTGATTACGCACTCAGTGGTAAGAAGCATATTTAAAGCTGATTTACATTTTGTAATATAATATTATACGACGTTTTTTATGTATTTGTAAAAAGTTTTTTAATCTTCTCAATCATTTTTTGAAATGAAGTTAATTCATAACCAATGTTCTTAGAATCCAGAGCCTCAATAAATTCAGGCAAATTGGAATATATATTTATCTTTAACGTTGCAATTTTTTTACTTTTATTATTGAATAGACTTATAAATTCATTTCCATCATCATCAATCCCATTTTTATATCCAAGAATGTCTTTTAGGCGGATAGTCTTTTTAATTAATAAGAAGTTATTATAGATGAGATTGTCATTTTGAATATTGGCAAGTATCAATTCATAATAATTCTTTCTCACTAATATGTAAATTGTAAATAGAAAGAATAAGATAAAGTAGCTGAACCATAAATAATGACCTTTTGAAATCATATTTTGAGACGCTCCTTTAGTAAAAATAAATGGAAGGAAGAATGAAAGGAAAGTGAATACAACTCTAAAAAAAACGATGAAATAATTTTTTATTGACACTATCCCACAAAGTGTGTAAGTTAAAAAGTTAGGCTTGGATTTTATAATCTGAGCCTTTTTTCAAAAATAAGGATAAATTGATTGAGAACAATGCCCCAATTTTGGATAGGCATCGTCCATTTTTTAGTAGCTTCTTTTAATGCCAGATACACTGATTTCATTACGGCATCATCAGTAGGAAAAGACATTTTGTTTTTGGTGTATTTTCGGATTTTTCCGTTTAGATTTTCAATTAAATTAGTTGTATAAATGATTTTTCGGATCTCTAAAGGAAAATCAAAAAATACAGTAAGTTCATCCCAATTGTTTCTCCAGGATTGGATAGCATAAGAATATTTACTTTCCCATTTATCTGCAAAATCATTGAGTGCTTGTTCAGCTGCTTGTTTTGTTGGAGCGGTGTAAATATGCTTCATATCGGCAGAGAATTCTTTTCTGTCCTTCCATACCACATATTTGCAGGCATTTCTGATCTGATGCACAACACAAATCTGGGTTTGAGATTCGGGAAAGACAGAGCGGATCGTCTGGGTAAATCCGTTTAAATTATCGGTGGCGGTGATGAGAATATCCTCCACACCACGGGCTTTTAAATCTGTGAGAACACTCATCCAGAATGCTGAGCTTTCATTTTTTCCAAGCCACATTCCCAATACTTCCTTTCTCCCGTCACGGCTTAATCCAACAGCCAGATAAACTGTTTTATTAATGACTTTGGAGTTTTCCCTTACTTTGAAAACAATCCCATCCATCCAGACAATGAGATACAAATCTTCAAGCGGGCGGTTCTGCCAACTTACTGCTTCACTTGCAACCGCATTGGTTATTCGTGATATGGTAGAAGTAGAAACCTCAAAATCATACATTTCACGGATTTGTTCCTCAATGTCTGATACGCTCATTCCTTTGGCATAGAATGAGATGATGATGTTTTCTAAACCATCGATAATGTTGTGCCTTTTGGGAACTAATGCGGGCTCAAAACTACCTTCTCTATCTCTGGGAACCTTAATCTCGGATTCCCCAAAAGACGATTTTATCTTTTTGGTTCCATGACCGTTTCGATAATTTCCATTAGTTGTTTTACCATGCTTTTCGTTATCCAGATGACTGTCCAGCTCTGCATCCAACATATGCTCCACGGCTTTTTTGTGCAGTTCTTTGAAGAAGGATGTTAAATCTTCCCCATTCTTAAAGGATTTGTAGAAATCCTTGTTGTTTAATAAATCTTCTTTGTCAATCATAACTATGTAATGTTAAAAATAATAAAAAGTTATTTCCGTAAAATTTTTTGAGCTCTAAGGGCTCAAAATTTTCCAGAATAACTTTTCAACTTACACAGTTAGTGAGACACTACCTTTTTATTTTTAGTTTCATTACATTATTTATTGATTTTCTTTTTACCAAGGGTTTTAGATGAAATGTTGTACAATTCTTAAATATACGAAACTTTGTTGCTTTGGAAGAGTATGTTCTTTATTTTTTGATCTTTACAAATATACAAATCTCAGTATCAATGTTTAATACTATAAAACCATAATCCAACAAAAAACCGCCCTGCAAAAGCAGAACGGTTAGTATATTAAATGGTCTCAGCGACACGCTGCGTTACATCATTCCTGGCATTCCACCTCCCATTGGCATAGCAGGTTCAGCGCTCTTAATTTCAGTGATTACACACTCAGTCGTAAGAAGCATTCCAGAAACAGAAGCTGCATTTTCAAGGGCAACTCTTGTTACTTTCGTAGGGTCAATGATTCCTGCTTCAAGCATGTTTACATACTCGTCAGTTTTAGCATTGTATCCGAAGTCTCCTGTACCTTCTGCTACTTTAGCAACGATGACAGAACCTTCACCTCCTGCGTTAGCAACGATTTGTCTTAATGGCTCCTCGATCGCTCTTTTAACGATTTTGATCCCTGTAGTCTCATCAGAATTGATTCCTGTAAGGTTTTCCAAAGCTGAGATTGCTCTTACTAAAGCAACACCACCTCCTGCAACGATACCTTCTTCAACTGCTGCTCTTGTAGCGTGAAGGGCATCATCTACTCTGTCTTTTTTCTCCTTCATTTCAACTTCAGAAGCTGCACCTACGTAAAGTACGGCAACACCACCAGCTAATTTAGCCAATCTCTCCTGTAGTTTTTCTCTGTCGTAGTCAGAAGTAGTCGTTTCCATCTGAGCTTTGATCTGAGCTACTCTTCCTTTGATTTTAGCTTCATCACCACCACCGTTTACGATCGTTGTGTTATCTTTATCGATCGTTACTTTCTCAGCAGTTCCCAGCATATCTAAAGAGATGTTTTCCATTGTGAAACCTTGCTCTTCAGAAATCACCTGTCCACCTGTTAAGATGGCGATATCTTCCAACATTGCTTTTCTTCTGTCTCCGAATCCCGGAGCTTTAACCGCAGCAATTTTAAGAGAACCTCTTAATTTGTTTACTACTAAAGTTGCTAAAGCTTCACCTTCCACTTCTTCAGAGATAATCAATAAAGATTTTCCGCTTTGTGCGATAGGCTCAAGAACCGGAAGTAATTCTTTCATAGAAGAGATTTTCTTCTCTACTAAAAGGATGTAAGGGTTTTCTACTTCAGCTACCATTTTCTCAGGGTTCGTCACGAAGTAAGGAGACTGGTATCCTCTGTCGAACTGCATCCCTTCTACAACGTCTACTGTTGTATCGATACCTTTAGCTTCTTCTACAGTGATTACCCCTTCTTTACCTACTTTTCCGAAAGCTTCAGCGATCAGAGATCCGATAGTTTCGTCGTTGTTAGCAGAAACGGAAGCTACCTGCTTCACCATTTCTTTAGAATCTCCAACTTCTTTAGACTGAGCTTTAAGACTTGCAACAACCGCGGTTACTGCTTTGTCGATTCCTCTTTTTAAATCCATTGGGTTGGCACCTGCAGCTACATTCTTAAGACCTTCTCTTACGATAGCCTGTGCCAAAACAGTAGCGGTAGTAGTACCGTCTCCTGCGATATCATTGGTTTTGGAAGCCACTTCTTTTACCATCTGCGCTCCCATATTTTCTACTCTGTCTTCAAGTTCGATTTCTTTTGCTACAGAAACACCGTCCTTCGTTACGTGAGGTGCACCGAAAGATTTCTCGATCACTACATTTCTACCTTTTGGTCCTAACGTTACTTTTACTGCATTAGCCAATGCATCAACCCCTCTTTTTAAAGCGTCTCTAGATTCAATATCGAATTTTATTTCTTTTGCCATTGTTTGTTGTATTAATGTACGATGTACAGTGTACAAAGTACTTGATTTACTTTTTTAATATTTACTTTTAATCAGTCATTAATACATTGTACATTTTACATTGTACAACGTACAGATTTTTACCCAATAACTCCTAAAAGATCTCCTTCCTTAACGATTAAGAAATCTTTTCCGTCTAATTTTAATTCAGAACCTGAATATTTTCCATAAAGAACTTTGTCACCTACCTGAACAGTTGTAGGCTCATCTTTTTTACCTGGACCTACTGCTACTACAGTACCTTCCTGCGGCTTTTCCTTCGCAGTGTCCGGAATAATAATACCTGAAGCTGTTTTAGTTTCTGCAGCGATAGGCTCGATAAGAACTCTGTCTGCTAATGGTTTAAAGTTTACTGACATAATATATTTTATTTTTTAATTAATTCTCCATTATAATTCTCTAAATGTATGCCATGAGGCCCTGATGGATGAAATGGCAGAATTTTAATTCCGAGTGTGAAAATTTGGCAGAAAAATAGAAAAGATAAAGCCGGAAGATTCCGGCTTTGTATTGAACTCTGATGATTCATTGAATTATGGGCAGTGCTGTCCCGGCCCGATCCATAAAGTACATTTTCCCTGGTCGTCGCGTTCACAACAGACTGTTCTTGCTGCGCCTCCCATGATGGATTTTTGGGCGTCTCTGCTTAATGATTTAGCATTTTTCATAAGTAATATTTTGTTTATTGTACGTGCCTGAACATTTAATGTCAATCAGGATTTTGACGATTTGATTTGATAAGTGTAAGTCAAAGATAAATAAAAATAGAATTCAATAATACACCGTTGGTAGATTTATTTATGAATTTTGTATTCTGATTGTCATTATTTTAACTTTTATTTTGCGAGATGGAGTTAACCGATGCTTTTGATGGCCGCAATACATTAAAAAGAAAAAGTTTACCATTGCAGTAAACTTTGTATATTCATTATTGAATGGTTTCCATTGTCATTTTTCTTCCACTCATCTCTATATCCTGTTTCAGAATTTTTCTGGTTTCGGGATCAATATAATAAGTAACGATGTTTTTTTTATCTCCTATATCATCGGTTGTTTTTACAGCCCATACTTTTTTTCCGTTATAATCTGTTTTCTTTACATCCATTATGTAAGCTTTAATAAGTCCTTTCTTAGCATCCGGATTATAATCGAAGATAGAAAGGTCTGCGGTATAATTCTCTTTTAAGGGTAAAAACCGGACCAGCATAGGATAGCTGCTGCTGTCAAAATAATCTGCGGCATCCATTTCTATATGGTCTTTTTTCTGAGAATTTTTGTCCAGATAATATCCGGTGACTTTATTTTTTTCAGATTTCAGAACAATATCCCTACTCATATTAAAAGATGAATGATAGACCGGTTCGAAATTGGCTGTTTTTACAATGGTAGAATCTGTCCACTTGGCATCCGGAGCCTGTTTCAGCTTTACAGTCGTTTTGATGAGCAGATCGGTTTTGTTTAATTTTTTGAGTTCTGTAATAATGCTTCCTATCTCTATTTTTGTGCCTGCATTTTCTGCGTACCATACTGCTTCTGAGGTTTCATCTTTGATCAGTTTAGAATCAATGGTGCTGTTGCCTGGAGTGAACAGTTTTTGTGAAAATAAATTAGCGCTGCTTACTAATAAAAAGATAAGAAATGTTCTCATGATTTTTTTACCAATAAGTATTTCTGATTTTCAAAAAGTTACAGATCCGATATCAGCTTTTCTTCATATGACACAGAATTTATCTTATTTTTCTGATTCTGATTGATCTTTGAAATCACCGCCCCGGAAACAGCGATGCTGATAAAGTTGGTCACAGATCTCGCCTCGTTCATAAAACGGTCTACACTGTACAAAAGGGCAATATCCGTTAAAGGAATTTTTCCAAACCGGTTCAACGTAAAAATAAGGGCAAGAAATCCTGATCCGGGAACGCCTGAAGCCGTTTTTGAAGTCACGGAAATAATCACGAAAAGCCAGAGATAATCACTCACGGTTAATGAAATATTATAAAACTGGATGAGAAAGCAACAGGTTACAGAGATATAAATGCAAGCCCCGGAAAGATTGAAATTATAGCCTAAAGGAATGACAAATCTTAAAATCTTTCTGCTGTAGCCTTCCGATTCCATTTTTTCAAAGATCAGTGGAAATGCTGTTTTGGAAGAAGAGGTGGTGATGACCAGAATAATTTCCTCCTTTAAATCAAGCAAAAACTTCCACAGACGGATTTTGAATATATAAGAAACGATTCCTAAAATTCCAAAGATAAAAACAATGTCAGCGAGATAAACCGTGGCAACGACTTTACTGAGCGGCAGGAGCGTGTTGATGCCATATACCGCAACGCCATACGCGATATTACAGAAAATAATAATCGGGAGAATGATGTAGAGATACTTAATTACGGTATAAAAAACTTTGAGACCGCGGTCTAATAAATTCAGGAATTTTTCTCTTGCCCCGGAAAGATTCATGCAAATTCCGGCAATAATGGAGACTATAAGAAAAATTCCGTGCCTGTTGAGATACAGACTACCGGATAAGCTGCTGTCATTGATTTCAAATGTTTTCGGAAGCGATGTACTGATTCTCGAAGTGTTAATTCCTGTATCAGCGCCGGGCTTTACGGCAAAACCGAAAATGAACCCTATAATAATAGCCACAGAACTGATGATCAGAAAATAAAGAATGGTTTTCCAGACAATGCTACTTGCATTTCTGATACCGGACAGCTGGCAGATTCCATACATGATCGCCATGAAAATAATGGGAAGAATAAGCATTTCAAGCACCATGAAAAAATATCTGCTCACCATTCCCAGCTGAATACTTGCTTCAGGCGCATAATAGCCTGTAAGTACTCCGCCGAGAATGGCGGCAAATACATATAAGGTGAGATTTTTTAAATATCTTCCCGTGAATGTTTTCCTGGTTTCAAAAAGGTTCATCTGAAAAAAATATACAGTCCGTATCGATCTAAACGAAATACGAAAGGTTTTTATACCTCCGAAATATAATAATAATTAACGAATTCAGATTATATGACTCCAAGGATCAATGCAGCGATCAACATCACAACAGAAGATCCCAATGCCCATTTTAAAGTATATTTCAAATGATCTGAAAATTCCACACCGGCTAATGATACTAATAAATAGGTTGAGGGAACCAGCGGACTCAAAAGATGGGAACCTTGGCCAATAAGACTCGCTCTTCCCAGGATTTCCGGAGAAATTCCCAATTGATGTCCGGTAGCCACAATAATAGGTAAGATCCCGAAATAATAAGCATCATTGGAAAGAAAAAAAGTAAGCGGAATACTGAATACCGCAGTAACAATATTCATGTAGCCACCCCAGCTTTTCGGAACGATTTCTATCATACTGTTTCCCATGGCCTGCATAATGCCTGAACCATTCAGGATTCCGGTGAAAATTCCCGCTCCGAAGATCATTCCGGCAACCGATAAAGCATTACCCGCATGTTTTGAAATAATTTTCTGCTGATCTTTTAATTTGGGATAGTTGATAATGGAAGCGATACAAAAGGCGATCATAAAGGCAATTCCCAATGGAACTACATCCAGAATCATCACAACCAGAAGCGCGATCGTAAGCGACAGGTTGATCAGGATCAGTTTCGGACGTCTGAGTTTAAGATCTACCTCACCGATGATATCATTGCTGTTATACTTGGTGAATTTTCCATGTTTGGCAATTCTTATTTTTTCTCTTCTCCCTAAAATATAGGCAACGAATATCACCCAAAGGATTCCAATAGCCATAATCGGGATCATAGGAACGAATATTTCGGTGTGCCCAAGTTTCAAAGAACTCATTACCCTTGCCGTAGGACCTCCCCATGGAAGAATATTCATGATCTGTCCCGCAAGCATAATAATACACGTAAGAATCAGTGGATTGATACCTTGTTTTTTATAAAGAGGAAGCATAGCGGCAACCACAATGAGATAAGTGGAAGAGCCATCGCCGTCCAGCGAAACCAAAGCCGTAAGAACAGCGGTTCCCACTGTTGTTTTGATGGGATTGTCTCCAACGGCTTTTAAAATGATATTGACTAAAGGCTCAAAAAGTCCTGTGTCGATCATTAAACTGAAATAAAGGATGGCAAAGATCAGCATGACTCCGGTGAGCGCTATTTCTTTGACCCCGTTCTTCATCATTTCACCAAGTTCAGGACCAAAACCCGCCAAAAGAGCGATGGTTACCGGTACGATGACCAAAGCCGTAAGCGGAGTCAGTTTTTTATTCATGATCAGGACCATGAAGATCAGAATCATGAGAAATCCAAGGAATGTAAGCATAGATGATTTGATTTATAGTTATTTATTTTTGTTTTTCTTTCTCCAGTCGAAGCTGTTTCTGTACCCAATGTAGGCGTAGTTGCTTGTAGATCCGGTCTCCAGCTGATTGATAAAAGCAACTTCAACTGCTGAGTTTTTTCCAACCTTAATTCCCAGTCCTGCTGTTAATCGGTTACTGTCAAACGGATCTTCTTTCACTACGTTCATTCTTAATTCATTTTTCAGAATGCCGTATAGTTTTTCTTTTTCTCCCGCCCTGTTAAAGGGAATTCTCAGGGAAATTAGATACCGCAGCCTGACAATGAATTCATCGGGATTACTGATAAAGCGTTCTTCCACACGGAAACGGTGTGAGACGGACGTTCTTCCGATATTGCCTCCCAAAGTCACCTGTTGGAAAGGTCTCTTTTCATACCTTTCTTTTTTTGAATTGTCAGACTTATAAGAATCCAGTACCAGAAACATAAATCCGGCTGCGGGCTTCACTTCATTGGCTACTTCATAATCTACATAGGCAGAAACCAGAAAAAGCCTGGTGTCATACGCCAGATCAAAAGAACGGTACTGTGAAAGAGCGGTCAGTGTACTCTTGTCGGTCAGTTTTGCAGACATGAGATACTGAAACCACATATTGTATTTGTCTCGGCTTTGTGCATCGATCTGCCAGCTCATGGCCAGCAGTAAAATGACGATTAATTTGAATTTAATTTTCATGTAATATTGAGTTAACATCCTGATGTCTCAAATATATTTATAAGAACCAGCCGCGGATTTATTTTTCAACCAATGACAGATTTTATCAGTGAACTGCAGGAGGGGGTAAAAAAGATGGTATATTTGAAAGATTGAAATTTGGATTTTTTAAATGTTTTTAATTATAAATATTGTATTTATATTGTTGGTTTTCAGGATTTTGTTTAATGCAAAGGTTTTGAAAAGACTGATGGAATATCATTGGGGACTTTTGCTGAAGTTTCAGCATGTTTTTTTCTTTTTTATCTTCTTTATCATCACTTTTTTCACTGAAAACTACTTTTTAGATGTTCCGGAACTGGTCTGGAGTGTTTTATCTGTGATTATTTTTAATGTCGGAATTTACAGTCTCGTCTATTTTTATCTGGTTCCTGAATTCTATCTTTCCAATAAATATCCCGAGTTCATTCTCTATGCGCTCATCAGCTTTCTGTTCTCGAGTCTCTTTAGAATTTTACTCGAACCGGCAGTTTTTAATATGCATTTTAACGAGACGCTTTCCAATACCAAATTTCTCTACAATGTATATACGGCGCAGGGAATTGTGATACTTGTTGCCTCATTTTTAGGAATTACCAAGGATAAATTTCTCATTGAACAGGATTTTAAAGATCTGGGTGAGGAAAAAGACCAACTGTATCTGGATCTTTTAAAATCTAAAATGAATCCTCATTTTTTGCTTAATACCCTTAATAATATTTATTCCAAAAGTTTTCAGCCTTCAGAAAATACCTCAGAATCTATTTTACAGCTCAGTAAACTGCTTCAGTATGTGATTTATGATACGAGTAAAGAAAAGATCAGTATGGCTCAGGAGTTTTCTTCCATAAAATCTCTTGCAGGACTGTATCAGTTAAAATATAATAATGTGCTGAACATCACTTTTGATATTCAGGATGAAGAAACTCTGGAATTAATAGATATTCCACCTTCTGTATGCCTTACGTTATTTGAAAATGCCCTGAAACATTCGGCCATTGGAATAGAAGCGGATAGCTACATCCAGATCAGCTATACAATACAGGATCAGCATATTCTGTTTGAGATAAGGAATTCTGTATCGAAGAAAAAGAACCTGGTCGGAAATATGAATGACAGCGGATTGGGAAATGAAGCAGTCATGAATATTTTAGAGAAAAATTATGCAGGAAGATTTACTTTTATATCGGAACCTGCGGAAGAGAACCACTATCAAACTATTTTAAAAATCAAATTGTAATGCCTAATCTGACGATTGTAAGTGTAGATGATGAATATCCGGCGCTCCAGCTTATCCAGAAGTATTGCGGGCAAATGGAAGATGTGGATCTGCTGAAGGTATTTCAGGATCCGGAAGAAGCATTGGAATACCTTAAACAGAATAGGGTAGACCTCGTGATTCTGGATATCAATATGCCTTACATCAACGGAATTGAACTTTTACATCAGCTTCCGTATAAGCCGTTATGCATATTTCTTACCCTGGAAACTCAATATGCAGTTAAAGCTTTTGAACTGGATGTGGTGCATTATCTTGTCAAGCCTGTCGACTTTGAGACGTTCAGAAAAGCGATTAGTAAAGCAAAGGATTTCCTGCAGTTTAAAAATTCTGTGGAGGATCAGAAGAAAGAAGACTTTATCATGTTCAAGTCCAATTACGTGATGCATAAAGTTCTTCTGGATGAGGTACGTTGGGTCCAGGGATTCGGTGAATATATTATTCTGGTGACTCCTCTTAAAAAGTATATGATCCTTGAGCGGATGTCCAATTTTGAAGAGAAATTTCAGAATCTGGGATTTATCAGAATTCACAAATCATATATTGTTCTGTCTTCCCACATCAGCTCCTATGATGCGGCTCATGTGTATCTTAAAGACGGGGAGAAGCTTCCGCTTGGGAGAACGTATAAAAATTCTTTAAAGGCTTATTTAAATTAAAATGTACGTTTGGAAATTTCCGGCAGATCACACAAATTACGAAGATTTTTTTGATTTTAATATTTAAAAATTCAATACGGGTAGGCTTTAGCCCAATCATTAAAATGTTGTATTACAAGAAAAAAGGTTGTCTCAATTTGAAACAACCTTTAATTTTATGATTTCTTTCCGGCAGCCTGCATCGGATTGACCTTTCCGTTGGCTCCTCCTCTTACAGGACCACCTCCCTGTTTCTGTTTAAACAATTGGAATTTGGAAACCTGAGTATCTGTTCCGGTACTGCTCCATACGTTATTGGAAGTATCGATATCCGCGGTTTCTCTCATCGGGTCAAGCTGGATCGATTTTATTTTTTTGTCAAAATAATACGTCTTGGAAACCTTCTGCTCATTCTGTCTCCATATTTGCGCAGATGATTTGTCATACAGTTGAGTTCCGTCTTCAAATGTGAATTCAAGAATGATCGGCATTACCAGTCCGCCTTTATTAACAAAATCAATCTGGTAGCCTGTCAGGTTTTTGAATTTCTCCTGATCCTTGGCATCCAGCGGAAGACCGGCTTCTGTTTTTACAGTATATTCTTTGTCCGCATCTAATTTCTCCTGACCTCTGTCATATCGGTAATAGAAATCCTGAAGATCCTTATCCTTATCTACATAGAATGTGATTTTCTTATCTTCTCTGTTTCTGATTTTTGAAATATCTTCAAAAGTATTCTGAAGTGGTTTTTCCACTTTATATTTTGTTTCTTTGACTTCTTTAGGTGGCGTGTTGAGATCCGGGACAGCAACCGTTACTTTGTCAATTGCAATATCTACCGGATCTGTTCCGTAAAACCATCCTCTCCAGAACCAGTCAAGATCCTCACCGCTCGCATCTTCCATCGTACGGAAGAAATCGGCAGGCTCAGGATGTTTGAATGCCCATCTTTTAGCATACGTTTTAAAAGCCTTGTCAAAAAGTTCTCTTCCCATGATGGTCTCACGAAGAATATTCAATCCTGTAGCCGGTTTTGAATACGCATTCGGGCCAAACTGAATAATGTTTTCAGAATTACTCATGATCGGTTCCAGCTGATCTTTCGGCAATTTCATATAATCTGTGATCGTCCATGCCGGACCTCTTTTTGAAGGGAATTTATTGTCCCATTTCTCTTCGGTAAGATACTCTGTGAATGTATTTAACCCCTCATCCATCCAGCTCCATTGTCTTTCATCAGAGTTGATGATCATCGGGAAGAAATTATGTCCTACTTCATGGATCACTACTCCAATCATTCCGTTTTTGGTTCCTTCAGAATAAGTCCCGTCTTTCTCCGTTCTTCCGAAGTTGAAACAGATCATGGGATATTCCATTCCGTTGGCCGCCTCTACAGACTGTGCCACAGGATAGGGATAAGGAATCGTGAATTCAGAGTAAGTTTTGATAGTGTGGGCAACGGCTTTTGTTGAATATTTTCTGTACAGACCATAGGCTTCTTTTGGATAGAAACTCATCGCCATCACTTTATTATTGTTTTCAGGAATCGTAACACGCATTCCATCCCAGACAAATTTTCTGGATGAGGTCCATGCAAAATCTCTTACATCATTAGCTTCAAAATTCCATGTTTTTCTCTGCTTGGAATGATTTTTCTCTGCTTTTTTCGCTTCGTCTAATGTTACAATTTCAATAGGTTCGGAAGCACTTTCGGCTTTTCTGTATCTGGACATCTGGTCAGAAGTCAGAACCTGATCGTAGTTTTTACATTCTCCAGTTCCGCCAATAATATGATCCGCCGGTACATCCATTGAAACTTTAAAATTTCCGAATACCAGTGCGAATTCACCACGACCTGTGAACTGATGGTTCTGCCATCCGTGGAAATCACTGTATACACACATTCTCGGATACCATTGGGTCATTGTGTAAAGATCATTTCCGTCTTCAGCGAAGTTTTCATAACCGCCGCGGCCGCCCATTTTGATTCTGTTCGGGATATTATAGTTCCAGTCTACTTTGAAGACCAGTTTTTCTCCTTTCTTTAAAACTTTCGGAAGATCGATACGCATCATCGTCTTGTTCACCGTATATTTCAGAGGATTTCCTGAAGCATCCGTTACCTTTTCCAGATTAACGCCATAGCCGTTGTCTTTTTCCGGAAGATCAGTGACTTTCAGCTGCTGATCATTAGAAGAAGCCGGAAGGGTAGAAGAGAACTGGAATCCGGCATTTTTAACGGTAGATTGTTCATTCTCGTCCAATTGAAGCCAGATGTAATCCAGATCATCCGGCGAATTGTTGTAGTAGGTAATGGTCTCTGAACCTTTCAGATTTCTTTTATCTTCATCAAGGTAAGCCTTAATATCATAATCAGCTCTGTTCTGCCAATATCCGTGGCCGGGAGACCCGGAAGCCGTTCTGTAAATATTGGGAGTCGGGAGGATAGTCCCCAGCTGCTCGAATCTGTTTCCGTGATTACTTCCAGGATTGTTCTGGATATTTTGTGCGGTGAAACCTGTATAGGCCAATACAGAAAATGAAAATAGGACTGCTTTTAGTTTCATTACCGAAAAGATTTAATAATTATCAAAGATAATAATAAGTAGTTGAAAAATTGAAAATGTTTCAAAGTTAAAAAGGAATTCTCTCTAATGTCATTTTTAGCGCCAGTGCAAATACTCCCGAAGAAACAAACAGGATCCAGTCTTTTTTATTGACCTTAAAAATTTTAAGCAGAATAAATAAAAGGATAAGAATAGCCAGTACAATAACGATTTGCCCTAATTCCAATCCAATATTAAATCCTAATAAAGGAATGGCAATGCCCTGGCTTTTGGCAATCATTACTCTTGCTGTATTGGCAAATCCCATTCCGTGAATCAGTCCGAAGATCAGGGCGAGATAATAATTGGCGCGCATCAGAATCTGCTTCTTATTCTTCATCAGAATATTATCCAGAGAAGTCAGAACGATGGTGAGCGGAATCAGGAATTCTACCCACGCAGAAGGAACTCTGAAAACATCAAGAATACTTAATGCGAGGGTAACAGAATGTCCGATGGTGAATGCGGTAACCAGGATAAGAATTTTCTTCCAGTCACTATAAGAATAGACCGCGATCAGAGCCAGTACAAACAACTGATGATCCAACGCGTCAAGAGAAATAATATGTTCCCAGCCAAGGTTTAAGTAAAATAGAAAATCCTGCATTTTTAGTATGGTTTATAAATTTTTTATTTTTTAAATAATAGATTAAAATTTTTATTTATTGAATAGTTTGAATGTGATTTATTTTTGTTTAATTTGGTATTTTTGTGAATTATTTATTTTTTAATTGTTGTTTTTGTTAATATTTATGGTGTTTTGTTGGGTTTTATTGTGAAATAAAAATTGTATACTTGTGATGTTAAAAAAAACTTAAAATATGCAATTAAAAAAACTATTTCTTGCAAAAGTAAACATTCCGATTGGAGGAGCGAAGTTTCTCAGGAATGCAACGGCTGCTTTTTTAGGACTGTACTCGTATGCTTTTTACGGACAGGTACAGAAATTGGATTCCAGATTTGATATTTTGTTGAAAAATAAAGATATCCTGGTAAAAGGGAATGTTATTAAAGATCTTGAACGTGACGATATGAAGCTGGACAAGCATCTTGTCGTAACTTCTAAAGGTGCTCAAACCATGTATTCATGTATTATCTATACAAAAACACCGGAAAAACTGAAAGCTGACGGTTTTTTGGTTCAAAGTCAGCTTCCTAATTTTGCGACCGCCTTGGTCACCATTGATGATATTGAAAAGCTGATGCAGCTTCCCTATGTGACTTCAGTAATGGCGCCCACCTTTGATGAGCTTCATAACGATGTGAGCAGAGCTCAATCCGGAGCAAGCCTGCTCCAGGAGGGTGCTTTTAATAATACCGCCTATAACGGAACCGGAATTTTAGTGGGGGTTTATGATACGGGAATAGATTGGAAACATCCCGATTTCAGAAAAGCTGCTGACCAGACAAAAAGTAGAATTGTTTCCATTTGGGATCAGACATTAACTGCTCAGGCAGGTGAAGTACCGCCCGCAGGATTTGCGACGGGTGTAGAGTACACAAGAGCTCAGATCGAAAATGAATTGGATGGTAGCCCGGCAGGTTTTGTTCGCGAAAATGATACCAACGGCCACGGAACCCACGTATCTGGTACAGCTGCCGGAAATGGTGCTGCTTTTGCAGATAAAAGGCACAAAGGTTTTTCTTCCGAAGCAGACATCGTTTTTGTAAAAGGAGGAAACGGTTCTTTTCCTACGACAAATACAATCAATGCTTTGACCTACTTTCAGAATGTGGCCACAGCTTTAAATAAGCCAATCGTCGTTAACATGAGTATTGGAGGTCAGGGAAGTGCTCATGATGGAACCTCTTCTCATGAAGTCGCAGTTAATAGTTTCACAACAGCAGCTCCAGGCAGGGTAGTCGTAATTTCCGCAGGAAATGATTATGGTGCCAATCTTCACAGAAAAGTTGATATCGAACCCAATGCTGCTCAGTCTTATACCTTTACGGTGGGAAGTAATACTTCTGCTTCTTCAGTATTTGCATTTTTGATGTATGCGAACAATGATACTGCTGTTACTGCAAAACTGACAACCCCGGATGGACAGCAATATATACAAAACGTAAGTACGAATACAGCCCATAGTATATTAGGCGGAGGTTTTACAGCATCCATGTATAACTATTGGGGAACAGATAATAACAAACGTTATGTGCAGTTGGTGATCAGTAGAAATACAGGATCTGCAGCTGATTGTGCAGGAAATTATACTTTAGAAATCACGAATAACGGAACCCAGGCAATCACCACTCATGGCTGGTTATATAGCAAAGGAATAGGGATTAATGCTACCCTCCAAAATGGAGATAATGAATATGTTGTGGGAACTCCTGGTAATGCTTCTAACGCTATTACTGTAGCCTCATATATGGGAAGGGGAAGCTGGTATACTGCTGCTGGCGGATATTTAACACCTACTCCACAAGAATCTATTTCCTCATTCAGTGGACAAGGACCTAGGGTTGATGGTTTTCAAAAACCGGACATTACTGCTTCAGGTCAGAATGTGATTTCTTCGAGA
The DNA here is from genome assembly GCF_003815695.1 of Chryseobacterium carnipullorum. Lineage (NCBI taxonomy): Bacteria > Pseudomonadati > Bacteroidota > Flavobacteriia > Flavobacteriales > Weeksellaceae > Chryseobacterium > Chryseobacterium carnipullorum. The sequence goes on from NZ_CP033920.1 coordinate 2,204,802, forward strand.
TCAGTTGATTCTGTTCCGGGAGCAACGGATATTATCAACGGTACGTCTTACTATGTGAAAAATCAAGGAACCAGCATGTCTTCACCGGGAGTGGCTGGAGCTGTAGGCTTGCTTCTTCAGGCTAATCCTGTTTTGACCGCAGCACAGGTGAAGAGCCGACTTACTGCTAATGCTAGAAAAGACGGAGCTACAGGAAATATCCCGAATGCAAGATGGGGCTATGGAAAATTGGATATTTATAAAGCAGTAACGGATGAACTGGGATGTGTAAAATCCAATTTTGAGACTGTAACTTATGACGAACCATACATTCTTGTCAGTGCAGAAAACAACAATTATTTTGATAATGCTGCTTTAGCTGTTCGATATACGCCAACATTAACAGGAAAATTAGGAGGCTTTTCATTCTCAACAGGTACATCCACAATTCCAAGTGATATGGCCGTTGATATTCAAATTAGAAAAGTAAATGCCAATGGTGATCCGGGAGATATCATTGCAACTAAAACCGTTTCTTCATGGGTAAATGATATTCAGAGATTTACTTGGAACTATGTGGATCTGTCCGGATTAAATGTTCAGATGGTGACAGGGAAGGATTTTTATATTGTAATTAATGGACTGAGCGGAAGAGTTTCTATGAAGAACGAATCTGTTTCGGCCAGCGGACGTACTAAAACTTCAACCAACGGAACCACCTGGATGATGAGAACCTTTGATCTTAAAATGAGAGCAACGGTTTATGAAAATATTGCCGAAGTGAAAAATCTCGCTACTTCAAATCTGAATAAAACAGCAACAGTATCCGGAGGATATAATTATTTTACGAATACCTGTCAGCTGATTGCAAGGGTAGAAAAAGAAGCAGCAAGTACCGTTTCAGGAGATATTACTTCAAAAGTGTGGGTTGATAATGCGCAGTCCAATTATGTTTCAAGGAGATATGAAATCAATCCTGCAACGTCTGCAACTACTTCAACGGGAAAAGTTACGCTATACTTCAAGCAGGCTGATTTTGATGCCTATAATCTGACTAGCAGCGTAAAACTACCTATGTCCGCGACAGATAATGCAAACAAATCCAATCTTGTGATTGAAAAATATGCAGGAACCAGTGCAAGCAATACCGGTACCATAGCTTCTTTTGGAAGTTCAGCTAGTGTAATTAATCCTAATGTAAATGATATTGTCTGGAATGAAACCTATCAATATTGGGAAGTGAGTTTTCAGACGACAGGTTTCGGGGGATATTTTGCTAAGGCGAGCACCAGTGTGTTGGGAACAGCAGATGTTAAGATAAATTCAGAAGTTAATATTACACCTAATCCCGCGAGAGATGATGTAAATGTAATCTTAGGAAAATATACTAAAGCAACTGTAACAATCTATGATGCTTCAGGAAAATTCATTAAAACAGTAAATGTTGATGCTTCTTCCAATAAAATTGATGTTTCAGAATTGGTAAAAGGAGTATATGTGTTCAATGTTGTATTAAATGATACTACTAAAATTATTAAGAAAATAGTAAAAGAATAATCGAGGTTAAACATACAAACAGATGTCTTAAAAAAGCAGCAGTTGGATAACTGCTGCTTTTTTTATATTTGTTTAAAAATAAAATCAATGCAGGGTACATTCTTTTACGCCTTTATTTTTATGATAGCTGTTTTTTTTCAGAGTTTTACAAAGCCTGATCATGTTCATCCTTATCATGTAGGTTCTGTAGAAATTAATTATAATGCCAAATCCAAATCATTTGAGATTACCGGACGTTTTTTTCTGGATGATCTGGAAAACGGACTGGGTAAAAAATACGGAAGCTCATTTCATTTTAATGATGAAAAATATAAAGCGAAACTCAACGAGGCTTTAGAAAAGTACTGTGCCGAATATTTTAAACTGAAAGCAGACGGCAGGTTTTTAAAAATAAATTATGTGGGTTATGAAGAAGACAGCGAGTCTGTCAATATTTTTCTGGAATCAGAAACGGTTTCTCCTCCAAAAAAATTAGAAGCGGCAGTAAGTTTTTTGTACAATCTTTTTGATGATCAGATCAATATTGTTCATATGATTGTGAACGGACAACGGCAAAGTGAAAAACTTACTTATCCTAACCGTTATCTGTACCGCCAGTTTTAGCGCTGTTTTGTTTGTTGAAGTTTTTTCTTCATCGCTAGATTTTAGAATAAATATTAAATCACTAGTTGATGATTAATAATTTTAAATTGTCCCACTTTTAGAATTAATTTTAATAAGTTTTTTTTAGCGAATTCTTATTTTTGTTATCAATAATGCATTGGTAAATATTATTTAATTAATTAACCTTTATAATATTTGTTATTTGTTTGAAATAAATTATATTTGTGTATGTCTAATAAGGATGATTAATTTTTAAATTAATGATTTATTAAAGAAAATTTTTCATAAAATTTGAAATTAATTGATAAATTAGAATTTACGATCTTTTATTTAAAAATAAGAAATCACTAAAATCATACATGAATCAAGGTAATCCTACTGGCATTTTCATAGGATAAATAGCTCTTCAGATTAAGTAGGGATTAGTACTGAGGTATTTTTTAAATGAATTCAAGAGTAAAAAAAGCTCATCAGTAGGACATCATGATGAACTCTTTAAAAGTAGAGATGAGAAGATTTAAAACGGGATTGACCCATAATTTTAAATAAGACCTTTGGTGTAATGCATAAAAATTCCCATTTATGACATTGAAGGCAGCGGATTCTAACAACACAAATTGTTAAAAAAGCACTTACGTTCCCTGTAGGTGTTTTTTATTTATGGTCAAGCTGGATCAATGTATTGATGCCTTTTGCGTGGGCAAGAAGATCAGGAAAAAAATCATGATAACATTCCTGGAGAAAAGATTTGTTTTTCAGGAAAGCTTCAAAAACAGGAATGTCCGGTTCAAGGTATTTCGCTTTGTTGAGAACATTTCTCATACTGAATTTGATGCCCCGGTCTTCACGATAATTATACAGCCAATCGTCTTCCTCCATTTTTACCAGCATTTTTTTGAAATTTTCAGGAAGCCATTCTTCATGTTCGTTCAATACTCTGTAAACCCTTAGGGAATGAGCTTTCCATTCAGCCAAAGAATGCAGGCTGAGATCATTGGCCACAAAATAATCCATAGCAACATCTACAAAAGCACCGGCATACAATCTCACAAGAGGAGAGAATACTTTTTTGGCCTCATGAATAGCGGGATGAGAATCGGTGAATGTATCCACAGCCCTGTGCATTGTGATTCCATCCTGAATGTCTTTCGGAAAAGAATAACGGTCTTTGTTCCGGATGAAATCTTCAAGAAATTGTCCTACGATCTGGCCGTCCGAAAAAGTAAGAAAAGAATGGGCTAAATAATTCATAAACGAATATAAAAATTTTTACACAATAACCTGTCCTCCGCAAAGGTCTCCACCCAAACTCCTTTTTCAATTTCTGTATATTTAAAATCAATAGTATTTAAAATGATTTTTTCCGGAGAAACCAAATGAAGATGAAGCTCCTCCTCGTTCACGAAACTTGTGAACTGTACAGGGTAGGGAAAGTGATTCTGAATCTGCAGATCTTTATACCCATAAACCACAGTGCAGTCTGAACCTAAAGGAGTAAAACGCTCATGATCTTTATAAATATCTATAGAATGGGGGTACCTTTCAATAATCTTAAGCCCTGCCTGTAAAGCTGTATAATACAGAATAGATGAAAACTGACAGATTCCGCCTCCGGTTCCGCTGGATATATGATTTTTAATAAGATTCCGGCCTTCTTTGAAATTGTTCTTTGAGGGCTTACCAACTAATTTCCAGAAAGAAAAGACCTCACCGGGCTGAATGACCAGATGGTGAATTTTCTCACTGACTACTTTTAAGTTGTGGATCTTATTTTCATTGAACTCTCCCTTTTTTATGGCCTGTTTCATTTCGAGAATATGATTACCGATTCTTTTTGAATTATATTCCTTTGAATAGCGATAACGGGATTGTTGTTCGTCAAAATACCGCTGCCACAATCTGATTTGCAGTTTCAATGAATCGGGAAGCATTTTTTTTAATATCCTTTTCATTTCTTTTCCAGAACTACGATATGATAGGAAGCCCACTTTTTCAGAAAAGTACGGCAGAGCAGAATATCTAAAGGTAGAAAAAGTTTTCTTATGCTGTTGGGAAATCTGTGAACGGGAAACCATAAAATACCTGCAGTCCTCCTGATATTCCATTGTTTATCTGATAAAATTGAAATCTCTGAAGCCGTAAAGGTATTCCCTGCATGCCAGTCTTGCTGAGGGGAAACAGCCTTTCTTCTGGTTTTTGTAGGATAGTCAAAAATCAAAATTCCATGATCATCTAATTTCATATAACATTCATCAAGGAATTTTTCAGTTTCCTCTTTCGTTTGATGCATGATCACATGAAAGCAGAATATACAGTCAAATTTTAGATCAAACGGAATTTTAGAAATTTCCCCAACAGCTGTTATTTTCCCCAGATTTTTTTCTTTCGCAATGCGGAGCATTTTTTCACTGAAATCGAGTCCATGCGTTGCAAATTTAAGCAGCCTGCCCGTTCCACATCCTAAATCCAGAATTTTTGAATATCTTTTATCTTTGAAAAAAGAATGTAGAAAAACATTCTCCTGCTCGTCGATATACCTTCCGTAAGAATTCCCGAAACGGTTTTGTTCATAGGTTTCTGCAAGATGATCATAGTATTCATGAATACTGTTTTTCATTATTTTAAATTCTTTAGCTGTCTGTCAATAACTATTCCAACCTTTTTAGAAAACAGGGTTAAAAAATTCTTTCATGGAAATCTTCAATTTTGCTCACTTCCTCAATCTTAATTCCAAATTTTCTTTTCGGAATTTTGTTCAGGTTGGAGACAAATATTTTTTCGTACCCTAATTTTTCAGCTTCTGTAATTCTCTGTTCAACCTGCGCAATAGGACGAATCTCTCCACTTAACCCGATTTCTCCGGCAAAACAGAAATGCTCGGAAATCGCAATGTCTTCATTGGAAGACAGGATAGAAGCTACTACGGCAAGATCCAAAGCAGGATCATCCGTTTTAATTCCTCCGGTAATATTTAAAAAGACATCTTTAGCGCCCAACTGAAAACCTGCCCGCTTTTCAAGAACGGCCAGAAGCATATTCAGTCTTTTGGCGTCAAATCCGGTGGAGCTTCTTTGAGGAGTTCCATAAACAGCTGTACTAACCAGTGCCTGGATTTCAAGCAACATCGGTCGGTTTCCTTCCAAAGTGACTGCCACAGAGTTTCCGGAAAGTTCTTCGAATTTTTTGGTAATGAGGATTTCAGAAGGATTTCTGATCTCTTTTAAACCTTGGGAAACCATTTCATAAATTCCAATCTCGGCAGTAGATCCGAAACGGTTTTTATTGGCCCTTAGCAATCTGAAAAGATGATTTCTGTCGCCATCAAAATTTAAAACTACATCTACCATATGTTCCAATACCTTAGGTCCTGCAATCTGGCCATCCTTTGTAATATGGCCTACAAGGAAAACGGGAGTATTGTTTTCTTTTGCATATTTGATGATCTCATTGGAGCATTCCCTGATCTGGGAAACGGTTCCAGGTGAACTTTCGATTAACTGAGATTGTAAAGTTTGAATGGAATCGATGATCATAAAATCAGGTTCCAGTTTTTTGGCTTCGTGAAGAATCTTTTCCAGTGAAGTTTCCGTAAAAAGAAAACAGTTAGGATTCTGAAGATCTGTCAGCCTGTCCGCTCTCATTTTTATTTGTGAAGCGCTTTCCTCTCCGGAAACATAAAATACTTTCTTCTTCATCTTTAAAGCCAGCTGAAGCAAAAGCGTAGATTTTCCGATTCCGGGCTCTCCACCTATCAAAGTTACTGAACCCAGTACAATACCTCCGCCCAGAACACGGTTCAGTTCTTCGGAAGGTGTTTTTATCCTGGGTTCTTCGCTGGTCACCACTTCAATGATGTTGATGACATGCTGTTTTGATTTTGAAAAAGGGGGAGTTTTAGATGAGGTTTTCTCAACGACTTCTTCTACAAGGGTGTTCCATTCTCCGCAGTTTTTGCATTGCCCCATCCATTGGGAATACTGGGTTCCGCAGTTTTGACAGAAATATGCTGTTTTCAGTTTTGCCATACTGCGAAGTTAAAAAAAATGAATCTCCTTTCAGAATTTTAATTAATTTTCAGCCATGAAAAATATTCTTCTGAAAAGTGTGATCATATTTGTTGTGATGAGTTGTCTCAATGCTCAGCTTGCCCATTGGAGCGGAAGAATTCTTAAGTTGTCTGCCGGTCAATTGGGAATGCTTCCAACGGCTGTTTTTTTCGGATCTTTGATCATTACCGTGATTGCATCTGTAACTATAGTGATATTCAGGAGAAGCTATCAATCCCTATGGAAAAGTGCCATTTTATTTGAAATCCTCTATCTGGTGATGCTGTTGCTGTCTGGTATTAATCCTCTTATTTATTTTATTGAGGCAACAGATAATCATCTTATAGACTTAATGTTGTACATCAATTCAATTATTGTTTTCCTTCTGATGTATTTATTTGATCTCCTTTATTCTAAAATTTTGGGATCTAAAATTAAAAACTAACCTACATCAAGAAGAGAATAACCAATATGCATTATCTTTACTCTACTAAAAATAAGTTATAATGAAAAAAGTATTTTTATCTTTCGTATTCACGCTGTTAAGCGTTTTGGGGTTTGCACAAACGGAATGGATTGTAGATCCTATGCATTCTTCCGTAAATTTCAATATCAAGCATATGGGAATCAATTTTGTGCAGGGAAGATTTGATAAATTCGACGGAAAAGTAAGCACAGAAGCTGCTAATTTAGATAATGCTACTTTTGCATTTGACGTGGATGTCAACTCAATCAATACAGGAACAGATATGAGAGACAAACATCTTAAAAGTCCGGATTTTTTTGATGCTGATCAATATCCGGCCATGAGTTTTCGCAGTAAATCGATCACAAAAGATAAAAATAACACCTATATTCTGAAAGGAGCTCTGAAAATAAAGGAAACTGTAAAAGATGTCAGCATTCCTGTAACCTTTGGGGGCATTACTAAGAATCAGCAAGGGAAAGAAGTAATGGGTTTCCAGGCAAAATTTACGGTTAACCGTTTAGACTATGGAATCAAATATGACCCGACTGGTGCAGGAGTCGCTAAGGATGTAGACGTAAGTTTATATTTTGAACTGGTAAAACAATAGTTTTATAGACCATTTGTATAAAAAAAGGTTTTTCAAGTGATTGAAAAACCTTTTTTATTGGGATTTGATTCTCGCTGATCTATCAGATCTTGCAGGTTTAATTGCAACGCAAACATCTGTGCCATCTGCTAAATCTGCGGGAGATTATATTTTTTTAAGTTTAAGAATTAATCTTCCCGGAAGAAACTGTGAAAATACCGTAGTCATCAATCAGCATGTTTTCCTTTCGGATTCCGCTGTATTTCATGATCCTGTCAAGCTCTTTCTGAGAACGTCTCCTCATGATCCAGTCTTTGTTCTGATGATTATTCAAAACATAAGCAATCATTTTAAGTTGCGGATGCCATGGCTGTCCTGTGTAGACGATAAAAGAATTTTTTTCAGAAATAGAAGCTGCTCCCTGAATTGCTTTAGCCGCCATTTCGTTGTCTCCAAATAGTTCAAGAATCCCTGAAACAATGGTAATGTTAGGTTGGAAATCTACCTTTTTATAGGTTTCAGAATCAAAGCAGTCAAAGTTGGTAAAACGGATATTCTGATAGTTTTTTTCTTTGATTACTTTTTCTCCGATCTCAATATTAGCCTTAACAAATTCATTAATAACAATCTCGGCATCAGGATATTTTTCTTTAATATCGAATAAATAATTTCCTGTCCCACCGGCAATATCAAGAATTTTAATTTTTCTCCCTTCTTTCTTAAGACTTTGGATATTCTGTTCCAAAAGTCGGATCAAATGCTCCTTACGGATACGAATTCCTTTCCAGCCAATCGCATTAAGATAATTTTTATCCATCATTTTCCCAAAACCGAATTTGCCTTTCGGCTGGTTCTGATACACATAATGCAGGGAAGCACCGGAATCAAAGCCGTATTTCAGACCGATCGCCATTCCGTTGCTTATTTTTCCGATGTTATTCAGTGAAAATTTCTGAAGCTTGAAATTCAGATTATTTCCGATATTATTCTGAAGATCCTCATATTCCTTTACAGAAAAGCGGTCAGGATGGAGGGAAGCTGTTTTGTGGGTTCTGCTGAAGCACTTTTCAGCAAAATCAGCTATTTTGTCGTATACTTTCTCCTTTCCGCTATCAAACAGGATTCCATGGAAAAAGCCGGATAATACTTCATATTTCTTTAAATCTGTATCAAGCCTGTCATAAAAAGTTTTCTGTTCTTTATTGAAAACCACATGATCTTTTTCTGCTGCCAGAATCAATGCTGGTGTATCAATAGCTTCAGCATCTTCTACCAGACGTTTTCCCGCTTTGGCAAGGTCGATAAGAAGTTCAGCGTCGATAGATCTTGTGATCAGTGGATCTGTGTCGTATGCTTTTTGCTGCTCCGGATCATGAGTAAGCATTTTAGATTTTACATAGCTTTTGATGATCAGTCCTTTTTTTAACTTTGTTCCAAGCGTAATCATTTCATTGGCCAGCGGAACAATAAGATTGATTTTAAAAGCAGGAGCTAAAAGAGCCATTCCGGCAATATCAGGAGCGAAATCGTGAGCCCAGGCTGAAGCGACAACCCCTCCGATACTGTTGGCCAACAGGAAAATATCTGAAATATTCACAGCGTATTTTGATCCCAGAAATTTGGAGAAAGAATCCAGATCTCTCACGTAATCCATAAAGATAGATGATGTTTTCGTCTCGGTGTGTCCGTGTCCGCGAAGATCAAATGCGAAAATGTTGTATTTTGAGAATTGTGAAGATTGCGCAATATCATTCAGTCTCTCCGAATGTTCATGACCGCGGTGGATGATGATGATGCTTTTTTGTTGTGGCTGATAATTCCATTCCCGATAGAAAATAGTACTGCCGTCGAAACTCTTAAAATGTCCGCTGTTCATAGTTTAAATTTTTTTCAAAAAATCCTTCAGATAAGGATGAATGACTGCATCTTTATGGATGCCTTTCATGGTTTCTACTGCTTCATCTAGAGGTAAAGATAGAATATTTTTCATTACTAAAATGCCTATAACAGAGCTTCTTGTTAATCCCATGGTGCAGTGAATGAATATTTTTCCCTCTTCTGGAAGTTTTCTATAGTTCTCTGTGATTTCATTAACCAACTTTTTCGTTTCTTCAATATCTAAAGTTCCGATATCCAGAAAAGAAACAGAGTGGTAAGAACACTTCTTTTGTAAATCCGGTATTTCCTCAATTTCTGCTGAAAGATCATAGACTAAAATATCTCTGCCTGTTCCGAAATAATGTACATCATCACGACCGGGCCTTGGCGAAATGTAAATGCAGGGAGCAATTTCCAGCGGTCTTTTGTTCTTCCGTAAAAATTTCCAGAAAATCCAATAGACCATCAGATAGGGTGCATAAAATATTTTTTTCCATAATGAAATTTTTCCGTTTCTATCTTTTAGAAAGTGAATGTTATTTTTTTGATAATGATAACCGATAATAATAGCCATTGCGGCCGGCCAAAGAAGAATCAACCCTAAATGGCCATAAAATTTATCAAGAAGAACTGAAGCTATGATCAGAATCCATCCGGACAAAAAATAAAAGTTTGCAATCTGGAAATTTCTGTATTTGAAATCATTTTTTCGATAAGGAAAAACTATAAAACTTAGGTGTGCAAGGACAGTTCCTGCAATAATATCCATGAAATGATGCTGGTAAGTTGTCAGGGTAGAAATTCCCAATGCAATAAGCCATACCATCAGAAAAATCCGGAATCGGTTTAAGTTTCTGAATACGGTCCAAAAGATCAGCGCATAAGCGATGTGCAGAGACGGAGACTGGTTGAAAGGCGAATCAAATATCTTGAGAAACTGAAAAGAGTAATCTAAAATAGAATTGTCTGTAGCGGGTTTTGTCAAAGAAAACCGCAGTGGAAACAGAATAAAACAAACGCCTGCAACTATTGTAGTAAAAAGCATTCTCTTTGTTAAAACTTTAAGCTGCTCATTATTTTTACATACAAAAAATACCAAACAGAAAAAACAGACACTGGTCATATATGGAATAATGCTCCAGGGTAGAAATGGGATATACTTTTCAAAATCAAAGGTGAACGACGGAACTTTTTCAGCCTTTGAAGTATACCATGCCGCAAAATTGTAAACAGTCATGAATACAAACGCACAGAGGGCCAAAGCATAGGTTTGCTGTTTTAGGGTTGGTCTTCTTTCATCCATCGGGCTTTCCTGAACATAATTGTATTTAATAAAAAAGAAGGAAGTAAAGACAGTGATTTCATCATCCACTTCATTTTTGCCGGAAAAATTACTAGTTTTTCATGGTTTTCAATAGCTTCTGAAATGATGCTTACTGCAGTTTCAACATCGGTAAGGAAAGGTTTTTTATGAAGATCATTATTATTGAGTTCTCTTAATTTTTTAGTGTCTACATATCCCGGAGCAATGGTCGTTACAGAGATTCCAAATGGTTTCAGGGCACGGCGATAGGCATCGGCGATTTGTATGACGGAGCGTTTTGTTTTGGTATACAGACTTGAGTTATCATAATCTAAAATTCCGGAAACGGAAGCAATAACCGCAATACTTCCTTTTTTTTGTCCTTTCATCAGTTTTCGGGCTGTTTCAAAACAATTGACCGTTCCTAAAATGTTGGTTTGAAGCATTTCCTCAGCTTCTTCATAGGAAATTTTTCCGGCTACATCTTCCGCATAACTTCCGGCACAGTTGATGAAAATGTCAAGATTTTCGCGATCGTTCAAAAATGAATGTACCGCAGCGGCAATAGAATCCGTATCACAAACATCTGCCTGAAATGCTTTTAAATTTTCAAAATTATTTTCAGACATCGTTGCCAGGTTTCTTCCGCAGATCCCTACATCATCTCCTTTTTCAAAATAATGCCGGGCAAGAGCATAGCCAATACCGGACGTTCCGCCTGCTATAAAAACATTCATGAGGTTGTGGTGATTTGAATTTTGTGTAAAAATAGATTTTAAAACTGAAAGTTGGATTTTATCAACCACAAAAGGTTCAAAAGTTTTTAAACACTTTAGTGATTTTAAGTGTAAAGGTTTGAGAATAGAAGATCACATGAGTTGTTTAGAAAATCAAAGATTTTCAATGCATCAATAGGAATGGGCTTTAGACAAATATATTGGGTCATAGAACATCAGCTGCGAATAGATTTTATCGTCTGGTCATAGCCGTACTGCCACTGCATTTCCATATCTTTTGTAAACTGGTTGTATGTTTTTGGGAAAGAAAAATCAATCTCCAGTTTACTCCAGTTGATTCCCTTTTTAAGATAATGACCTTTTAAATCCTTCTTAATAGTAGTGGTGTCAACCTGGAAACTCACCGGGGATTTTTCAATTTCGGCAAGTCTTTCATTGCCACTGAAACCAAGCACAGCTCGGACAAAAGCTTCTTCGACAGAACTGTAAGATTGTTTTTTTTCGGTAATGATTTCGTCGGCAAGATGACTGGCCAATTCTACAGGAATAAGATCAATAGCTCCGCCTGCAAAATATTTTCCATGCAGAAAAGCGGGTTCTACATAAAACATATCGGAAATAGAAATCCGGGTGCTTTCAAGCAAAGAAATATCAGTTCTTATCATCGCAAGCCTTTCTACAGCGCTATTCATTAAATTTTCAGATCTGATAATGATCTGTTCCGGCTTGATTTTTTCTGCTGTCTTTGGGTCAGTGATTATAATTTTTTGATAAAGCTTTCTTCCATTTCTTTCCATTCCATTCTCGTTTGGATGAAAGAGAATTTCTGAACCGATTACTACTGTAGGAATGTTTTGTGAAAATTGAAGGTTTTTTAATGAAGGAAAAACTTCGGACAGATCCTGGGGCATTTCAACAAGATATCTGCTAAAAACATCTTCAATGAAAGGCGCTCTTTTTTTATATAATAATTTTTTTAGTGAGAAAATTCCGATCTGAGAAAGTTTTTTATGTTTTGTCAATACCGTTCCGCGTACAAACCTGAAATATTCCTCCGACTTGAGATATTCCTTTCTGGAAATATGATCAGGAAAAGCATTAATAACAGTTGCTGCAAATGCTCCGCCACATGAAGCGATCAGTATGTCGGGTTTCAAATCCAATTCTTCAAGAGCCGCGAACATTCCAAGGTAAATCATCAGTCTGGTTCCGCCTCCTGAAAATAGAACCGCTCTTTTAAATTTTTCACTCATGATTTTAACTTTTTATAATAAGAGATAGGATCCAAAAGAAAATGGGAGCATTAAAGATCAGACTGTCCATCCGGTCGAGTAAACCACCATGTCCGGGAAGAAGCGTTCCTGTATCTTTAATATTGGCTTTTCTTTTTAAATAAGACATAAAAACATCCCCGAAAAATCCAGAAATACCAAGAATGACTCCTATGATTGTATTGACGAAAATATCAGTCTTCAGTAAGTAAAATCCTAAGATAGTACTCAATACCACCGTAAGTAAAACACCACCAATGAATCCTTCCAGAGTTTTATTAGGACTTATTGTAGGCGTGATTTTATGCTTTCCGAAAAATTTTCCCATGAGGTATTGAAAAACGTCATTGAGCTCCGTTACAACTACAATAAAAATAATGGAATTCAATCCGGAAACGGTGTCTCTGATGAATGAAAGGTGTGGAAAAGCGAAAAGGCAGACGAATAAAGCTATGAATATTCCGTAAAGCAGCTTTAAGGATATTTTCAAAATTAAAAAGTAGAGCAGAACAACGAGTGACAAAATAGAACTGTATATAAAATAGATTTCAATGGTGAAAAAATACAACAGAAAAAACTGTGCAGCTCCAAGAAATAAAGAAGGAATAATATGATTTGAATTAATTTTGAATAATCTTAAAAATTCAAAGAAACACTGGAAGCTGATCCATGAAACGAAAATCTTCATGGCGAGAGGATGCGAGGTTCCCATGGCAAAAACGACGATAATATAAATCCATGTTTTTACCCGCAAGGGAACATCTGAAAATTTATTTTCTTCAGGCTTCATGCAGTGATTTCTTTAGTCGGATACCGGTGCTTATGGTCAACAAAACAATAATAAACCCGAAAATATAGGATGAAATTCCTGAAATATCCGCTCCGAAAAAAAGAGACAGACCATAAACTCCCAGAATAAGGGCTCGGTCACTTTTCCCCATCGGACCATCGTAATGACGTTCTTTTCCAACTACTTTTCCTATCAACCCTGCAAATTCGTTGATGATGCTTAATACTATAAAGATAACGATCAGGTATAGACTTTCAGGCTGAAATTTTAATAAAGGAAAAAAGATGATCACATCAGAAACAATATCACCCACTTCATTTAAGACTTCACCCAGTCTGCTGGTCTGATTGAATTTCCGGGCCATCATTCCGTCTAATGCGTTCAGAGCCATTCTTAATAAAAGTCCTATTGGCAGGCTTAAAAAGAACCATTTGGAGAAATCTGCATTCCAGAATAGAATCCCTATAACAACAGATAATATTATTGAAGCTATTGTAATTTGATTGGCTGTGATTTTATTTTTATGCAGGAATAATAAAACCGGAGTAAGCAGCTGCTGGAATTTTGGTTTTAATTTATATACGGAAATCATGATGGCTATCGCTTTTTGTCATTGTGTTTATCAAATATAGATAAATTTTTTAATCAGAATTTATAATTGATACAGGCGTGTTTTTCCAATTTCAAAATTTAAAAAATTGCTTTGTGTCTCTTTTTCCCATAACTTTGCACAAACCTAATCTAATGAGTAAAAAGAATACAAAGTACATCTTTGTGACAGGAGGTGTAACTTCATCTTTGGGAAAAGGAATCGTGTCTGCTTCTCTGGGACTTTTATTAAAATCACGCGGTTTTAATGTAACGATCCAAAAACTTGATCCTTATATTAACATCGACCCGGGAACACTGAATCCATATGAACACGGAGAATGCTATGTAACCGAAGATGGCGCAGAAACGGATCTGGATTTAGGCCACTATGAGCGTTATCTTGATGCTCCTACTTCCCAAAACAATAACGTTACAACAGGGAAAATCTACCAAACAGTTATAGAAAAAGAAAGAAAAGGAGATTTCTTAGGAAAGACTGTACAGGTAATTCCTCATATCACCAACGAGATCAAACGCAGAATCAAAATGCTTTCCAAGCAGAACTACGATATTATCATTACTGAGATCGGAGGAACTGTAGGAGATATTGAATCTCTTCCCTACATTGAAACAGTACGCCAGTTGAAATGGGAGCTTGGTGAGAAAAATTCTATGGTGATTCACCTGACGCTATTGCCTTATCTGGCTTCAAGCGGCGAATTAAAAACAAAACCATCGCAGCATTCCGTTCGTCAGTTGATGGAAAGCGGCATCATGGCGGATGTCTTGGTTTGCAGAACAGAGCACAATATTCCAAAGGATCAGAGAGCAAAACTGGCTCAGTTCTGTAATGTTTCTTTAGATAATGTGATTGAATGTAAAGATCTTGAAACGATCTATGAAGTTCCGATGTATCTGCAGAAACAAAACTTTGATGATGTCGTTTTAAAAGAACTTGATCTGAAAAATGATAAAGAAGCTGACCTGAAAGACTGGAAAACCTTCCTTAAAAAATTCAAAAACCCTAAAAGAACAGTAGAAATTGCCTTGGTAGGAAAATATATTTCTCTGCAGGATTCTTACATTTCTATTGCTGAAGCTTTCAAACATGCGGGAGCAAGTCTTGAAACTGAAGTGAAAGTAAGATGGGTATACAGTGGAGATATCACCGCTGAAAATATTAAAGAGACCTTAAGTGGTGTAGACGGAATCCTTATCGCTCCAGGTTTTGGCGATAGAGGAATTGAAGGAAAAGTACTTACGGCTCAATATGCAAGAGAAAATAAAGTTCCGATGTTGGGGATTTGTTTGGGAATGCAGATCATGACGATTGAATTTGCAAGAAACGTTCTAGGTCATTCAAAAGCCAACTCAATGGAATTTGATACGTCTACACCAGATCCTGTCATTTCTATTATGGAAGAGCAGAAAAATGTAGTAGACAAAGGAGGTACAATGCGTCTTGGAGCATGGAAGTGTTCATTGAAAAATGCTTCTAAGCTATATGATATCTACGGAGCTAAAAATATTTCTGAAAGACACCGTCACCGTTATGAATTCAACAGTGATTATCTTCAGGAGTTTGAAAAGAACGGCTTCCTCGCAACAGGGACCAACCCTGAAACAGGATTGGTAGAGGCGCTTGAAATGCCGGATCATCCATTCTATGTAGGAGTGCAGTATCACCCGGAATATAAAAGTACCGTAGCAACGCCGCATCCTCTGTTCAGAGCTTTTATCAAGGCTTGCGAAAAGAAATAAGGTAATACTATACCATAAACGTCTTATCATAAACTCAGGCTGATTATTCTCAGCTTGAGTTTATTATATAGTAACATGGTAATGCATAGAGTTTTGATAAAAAAACAGTATTTTTGTCAGCTCAAAAAGTAGCACATTGTGATACTTAGGTTAAATTTTAAAATTTTAATATAAAAATAAAATGCAAGAAAACAAGGGAATCGATAAAAGTCAGATGATCAGTTTTGCGGTTTTATGTCTGGTTCTTTTCGGATTCATGTTCTATTTCCAGAACAAGCAGTCGAAAGAAGAGCAGTTAAAAGCTCAGGAACAGAAAACGGAGCAGGTAAAAAATGCTGTACAACAGACTCAGGCAAGCAATATCAATCCAAATGTAACTCCCAGCGCCATTCAGACAGCCAGTTTGAACAACAAAGAACTGAATGTGGAATTCTCAAGCTTGGGAGGACAGGTTTCTAAAGTACAGCTTTCGAAATACAAAGCATATGATCATCAAACAGACAGAGCAGATCTTCCTCTTTATCTGATTGATAAAAAGAACTCCAACTACGGTTTTCAGTTTAAAGATAAAACCGGAAAAGTGATCAATACTAAAGACTTAGTTTTTACACCGGCTGTTAATGGAAATGCTGTAACGATGACAGCGGACTATAATGGTGCTGTTATTCAGTTTATTTATACCTTACTTCCAAAATATACACTAGACTTTAAGGTAAGAACGAAAGGGCTTGCTGCCGTGACGTCTGATAATAAAGCAGACTTTATCTGGGATTACAGTGTAAGAAACCTGGAAAAGGGTAGAGCACAGGAACAGTCTCACTCAGAATTCTCATATGCTTTCAATAATTATGAAGATTATGATTATGATGGAAGAACAGATATGAGTGAGGAAAAAGAAACCCTTAACTGGATTGGTGTAAAACAGCAGTTCTTTTCTTCTGTCATCGAAGCTAAAAACGGTTTTACCCATAGTAAAGGAAATCAGGAAGCTATTGAAGAAGGTGAATACCTGAAGAAATTGAATTTTGAAGGCTTTGTTCAGATGACAGGAAGCGAGCTTAATCAGGATTTTACCTGGTACTTTATGCCGCTTGATTTACCGTTGTTAAAATCTTATGACAAAAATTTTGATGAAATTTTACCGTTAGGATGGTCTTTCATTGGAGGAATGAACCGTTATTTCTTCATGCCTATGTATAATTTCATCGCAGGATGGGGACTTACAGCAGGTTGGGTGATCTTCTTAATGACCATCATTGTAAAGCTGATCTTATCGCCAATTATGTATAAACAACATAAATTGAGTGCGATGATGAAAGTGATTCGTCCTGAAATTGATGAAGCTAATGCCAAATTTAAGGATGCAGATCCAATGAAAAAGCAACAGGCAACGATGGAAATCTACCGAAAGGCGGGCGTTAATCAGATGGCAGGATGTCTTCCGGCGTTGGTTCAGATTCCTATTTTCTATGCTTTATTCCGTTTCTTCCCGAACTTTATTGATCTTAGGGGACAAGGATTCTGGTTTGCAAAAGATTTGACGGCTTATGATGACTTGATCAAACTTCCCTTTAAAATTCCTTTCTTAGGAGATCATTTAAGTGTTTTTGCTCTGGCATGTACGATCGTGATCTTGATTTATACAGTAATGACTTCAGGGAATATGCAGCAGCCTCAGCAGGAAGGAATGCCAAACATGAAAGTGTTAATGTATATCTTCCCGATTACCTTCCTGTTCTTCCTGAATACATCAGCATCTGGTCTTTCATGGTATTATTTTGTATCGAATGCAATTAACATTTTAATTATTCTTGTTATTAAATACCTGATCCTGGATGAAAAGAAAATTCATGCACAGATTCAGGCGAACAAAGAAAAGCCAAAATCAGAAGGCAAGTTCCAGAAGAAAATGAGAGAGATGATGGAGAAAGCTCAAAATCAACAACAGATCCAGGAGCAACAGAAAAAAAAGAAATAAGTTAATACTTTATAATAAAAAGAATCCGTCTCACAACCAATTTGCGAGACGGATTTTATTTTATTTGAACTTTGTTTTATTGTTCAAAGCAGGAAAAAGTTGTCCTCTTCAGGCAACTTTCTTTCTTAGGTTATGTGCTAAAGCGTGTAATCCAAATTCCAGTTCTACTTTTTTCAGACCTTTTAATGTAAATCTCTTAAAACCATTGCAATGTTTCAGATGGGCAAACACAGGCTCTACTTCAACTGAACGTTGTCTGCGTTTTTTGATGCCTTCTTCGCTGTTTAAAAGCTGTCTGATTTTTTCTTTGTACTGCTCCAAATGGTGGTTTCTCTCGATGCTCCGGTTGCCTTTGGAACTGTGACAAGCGCTTCGTATCGGACAACCGTCACAGTTTTTTGCCTGATAATGCGATAGGTTTTGCGGGTAACCGGTCTTGGTTTTCCGGATACTTTCGTGTGTTTTTGCCATTTTTTGTCCCATCGGACAAACGTAAAAATCTTCTTCAGCGTTATAAGACAGATTTTCTTTGCTGAAACTTTTGTGTTTCGCCTGATAATGGGCATTTTGCTCTTTATCGAACGTATTGTATTTTACAAATGGAGTAATGTTTTTCTGTATTAATAATTCGTAGTTCTCTTCGCTTCCGTAACCTGCATCGGCGGTGAGTTCTTCCAGTTCATTCATCCTTTTTTTGCCATATAATTTCTCAAAATTATCCAGATGGCTTTCTAAGGTATTGATGTCATTGGTTTGCTGATGAATGGTGTAGTTGACAATAAATTGATTCTCGGTAGAAATCTGCGCATTATAGGCTGGTTTTAGCTGTCCGTTCATCATGTGATCATCCTTCATTCTCATAAAAGTAGCATCTTCGTCGGTCTTGCTGTAAGAATTCCTCTCTGCTAAAATCGCTTCCTGAGCTTCATATTTACCGAGGTTTTTCTCAAAATTGTTTTTAATGTAATTCAGCTTGGCTTTGGCTTTTTTGTCGGAATCAGTTTTGCCATCGCTGCCTTTTAATTTGGCATTGATATTTTCTACTGTTTGCTGAATTTTTTCTTTGCTGATTTCTTTAAATTCTGGTGGTTCAGGATCTTTATCTTCTTCCCGGGCAACACTTTGGGCATAGTTCCAAAGTTCTTCCAGCTGGCGAAGCATCTTTTCTTTATTGGTTTTAATGGCATTTGCCCAGACAAAAGTGTAACGGTTAGCCTGTGCCTCAATTTTGCTTCCGTCCACAAAAACCTGCCTCAAACTTACCAAACCTTCTTCTGACAATAGTAAAACCACTTGCGAGAAAATATCTTTGAAGGCGGCTTCCAACCTATTGGTTCGAAAACGGTTCACCGTATTATGATCCACGATGCTCATATTGGAAAGCCACATAAAATTGATGTTCTCGCGAAGCGCTTTTTCAATTTTCCGCGACGAATAAATGTTATTCATGTAAGCAAAAACCATCACCTTGAGCATCATCACGGGATGATAACTGGGATTGCCTTCCTTGCTGTACACTGTAAGAAGTGGGGCAATATTTATTTTATCTAAAACACTATTCACCACTCGAACAGGATAATTCCCGGGAATCAAATCCTCAAAACTATAGGGAAACAACTCCAACTGATTCTGATTATAATACTTGAAATTCATAAACAAATATCTGATTATCAAATATAAAAATATAAAAACCTAAAATAATAACCAAAAAAAACCGCCTCAGTTGTGAGACGGCCTCTTTTTATTATATATCGAAATCTAATCAGACGATAAGGGCTCTTTTTATCTAGTCATATTTGAGTCTGAACGATTGTCTGTGATGTATTGTGGGCCCGTATTTTATTAAGGCCTGCTGGTGAGCTTTTGTGGCATATCCAAAATTGGTATTCCAGCTGTATTCGGGATGTTCTTTATGGAGCTCGATCATTAATTTGTCCCTGTAGTTCTTTGCCAGAATGGAAGCCGCCGCAATCGAAAGAAGTTTTGAGTCTCCCTTAATGATGCACTGATGAGGAATGAAATTATAGGGATGGAATTTATTTCCGTCTACTAAAATCAGCTCAGGTCTTATCGTTAATTGATCCAAAGCACGATGCATCGCATGAATACTGGCATTAAGAATATTATGTTCATCAATGAATACGGGGGGGAGCTCTGCAATCGCATAGTTCTTTACATTGTCTTTGATATAACTATCCAGTTCCATCCTTGTTTTGAATGTTAATTTCTTGGAATCATTGACTAAATTCTGCTTAAAACTATCATCTAAAATAACGGCAGCGGCAACTACCGGACCACTTAGGCATCCTCTTCCTACTT
The DNA here is from genome assembly GCF_003815695.1 of Chryseobacterium carnipullorum. Taxonomy (NCBI): domain Bacteria; kingdom Pseudomonadati; phylum Bacteroidota; class Flavobacteriia; order Flavobacteriales; family Weeksellaceae; genus Chryseobacterium; species Chryseobacterium carnipullorum. Next base: position 2,224,670 of record NZ_CP033920.1, read on the forward strand.
CATCACATCCAGCCTCAATATAGAGATCTGTCCACTTTTGTAATAAATCCATGATTTTATTTATATCATATTATAAATGATGGGTAAAATTAGTGAAAATTGCATTTAAACACTCATGCGTTTTTTTTAGATATATTTTGGTTTTAATAAATATATTGCTTCTATTTAACACAATGACTGTATTGTATTTAATATGGCTGATTTTGTATTCTTTTAAATAATATATTATTTTTGTTGACATATTTCTAAGTATTTGGTTTCTTGATATGGTGTTGTTAGTTAATTTAAATATTTTTAACGAAATATTTGGTGATTTTAAGAAAGTTTCACATATTTGCATTCAATAAAAAAAAATAATCAATTTAAATATGAAGAAATTAACTACAAGTGTTTTGGTGGTAGTTCTGTCTTCGACTTTTGCTTTAGTAAGTGGTCAGAAGAAAGATACTGTTAAAACGACGGAGATTGGTGAGGTAATCATGACCGGAGCCATGAACAGAAAAATGAAGTTGGATGCTCAGACTTCAACCGCTGCCGTTATTGGAAAAGACAAGCTTGTTCAAGCTGGTGCTCCGAATGCTATTGCAGCTTTGGCAGGTAAAGTACCGGGCCTTACTATTAATAAAACAAGCAGCAGTGTTGATGGTACTTATGATATTAAAATCAGAGGTTCTAGAACATTAACAGGAAGTACTTCTCCGTTGATTGTTATTGACGGTGTAATCTCTTCAATGACAATTCTTCAGTCTTTACCATCTGATGCTATAGAATCTACTACAACTCTATTAGGTCTACAAGGTGCCGCTCTCTATGGGTCTCAAGGGGTTAACGGTGCTCTTATCGTAACTACTAAAAAAGGAAGTGGAAGCAGAAAGCCTAGAGTTAACTTCAACAGTAACGTTGAATTTGATAATGTTGCTTTTACACCAAAAAGACAGCAAAAATACGGACAAGGTTGGTACGGAGATAGAATTCACGTAGAAAACGGTTCTTGGGGACCTGCGTATTCTGATCCTGCTTTTGCTGGTCAGAATGTAGCTATTGGGGTTCCTTTTTATGATGTTAACGGAGATGGAGTAATCTCAGTTAATCCAGACGGAGATGTTCCTACGGAAGATGCAGCTGGATCTGTATTCGCTCCATTTGCGCCTAGAAAAAAAGATAATGCTAAGGAATTCTTCAGAACTGGTCTTAACCTTAATAATACATTAAGTATAACTGCCGGAAGCGAAGGTGCTTATGCAGGACTAACGATCAACCGTCAAGATAGAGAATTTATCGTTGCTGATGATAAGTTGAAGAAAACTTCGGTAATGTTAAATGGAGGTTTCAAAATTGGAAATCTTTCTCTAGATGGATCGGTAACTTATATCAATAGATCTGTTAACTCAACAGATCCTGCACTATATACGAACCTTCTTCAATCTGCTGCAGAGATTCCTATTGTGGATTTCAGAACTAGCCCGAATCCTTACGCTTGGACTGTTTTCTATCAAAATCCTTACTGGACAATCCAAAATGTTAGAAATACATCTAAGGTTGATATCGTAAACGGAACTATTTCATTAGGTTATAAGATCAATGATCATATCTCAATCAACAATAACGGAACTGCTCAGATTACTTCAACCGACATATTAAACTATAACAACGGATATAACGCAGCACAATCAGTTCCAACGATTGTGAAACCAGATGGTAATCCTGCACCAAATTCAATTACTTCAACTTTGGCTCAGTCTAATGCGATTAACAGATATTTCTATAATGACTTGATGGCTAATTTTAATTATGACTTTACAAAAGACATTAATTTTAAATTGACATTAGGTTATAATGTACAGAGAACTGAAAGTAAGACTACATCAGTAGGAGGTAGCGGGATTAAAATTCCTGGTATTTATCAATATTGGAACCTTAGTAATCTAACTATTCCATATAACCTTAACAACAGAAGATTCACTGATAACAGATATGCATTCTTTGCTAATATGGATCTTTCATATAAAGATTATTTATTTGTAAATGCTACAGGAAGATATGAAAATTCTTCTAAGCTTCTTCACTCTGATCAAACTCAGAAAAGTAAGCCTAGCTACTTCTACTATTCCGGCGGGGTGTCATTCATGCCTTTGAAAGCATTCAATGTTGAAAGTGAGGTAGTAAGCAGATTTGTAGTTAAAGGATCTCATACAAGAGTAGGAAATGACCCTGTAAGTGTCTTTGGTATCGAAGAGACTGTTGTTTTAGGACAAGGATACCCGTTTGGTTCAGCAGGACCTCTTAGTTTTGTAAACAATCAAAGACCTACAAATACTAATATCAGACCTGAAAAGATAACCAGTGATGAAGTAAGCTTAGGGTTAGGATTCTTTAAAAACAGAATTACATTAGATGCTAGTTTTTATCTTCAAACGACTAAAGACCTTATCACTAACCAAACTACATCTTCAGCATCAGGTTTGCAGCTTACAGCAGTTAACGTAGGTGATATCCGAAACAAAGGGATGGAGGTTAATTTAGGATTGACGCCAATAAAAGGGACTGACTTTTCTTGGGATTTAAACCTTGGATGGTCTATTAACAGAACTAAAGTAATTGAATTGGCTGATGGCCAGGATGAAGTAAACCTTTCTACGGGAGGAATTGCTGGTATCTATGCCGTGAAAGGAGAAGATTTCCCTCAATTAAAGGCTACTGCCTATATGAGAGATGAGCAAGGGAGAATAATTATCAACCCTGACAACGGGAATCCTTATATTTCTAACAATTATGTGAGCTTTGGACGTGTTACACCTAACTATACATTGGCACTTAATACAAACTTCAAATATAAAAATTTTGGATTGTATGCAGTTCTTGATTACAGAAATGGTGGTAAAATCTATTCTGGAGCAATGGCAGGTCTGGCATTTAGTGGAAACTTGGAGCAGTCTGCAGAATTTGACAGAACGCAAGGAGGTTATGTTATTCCAAATTCTGTTTATATGAACTCAGCTGGACAGTATGTTGAAAATACTTCAATAAAATCTGGAGGAGAAAGTTATGGAGACTTGCCGGATTACTATGGAAGCGTATACTCAAGGGTTGGTGAAAACTTTATCTTAAGTGGTACTGCATTCAAAGTTAGAGAATTAGGTGTATCTTATGCATTAAGTGCAGATGCGGCTAGATCTATTGGATTGACTGGTTTGAGTTTCAGTGTATATGCAAGAAATCCTTTCTATAAGTTTGCTAAAGAAAACAGAGGGTATGCAGATCCTGAAGGATCTTTCACAACAGGAAATATCCAGGGACTAACAAATGCAAATCAATATCCATCAACGAGAACAGTAGGTTTCACTACTACAATTAATTTTTAAATAAATCATAATGAAAAAGATACTAATACCTATTTTAGGAATGACGACGCTGCTGTTTTTCAACTCGTGTAGTGATGATTTCCTAGATGTAAATAAAAATGTAAACGAAGCCTATACTAATCAGGTAACTCCTAAAGATAGACTGGGCGCTGCTGAGACTGTAGTATTCAGAACACAGGGTAATACCATGAACAGATTCGGTAACCTGATGATGAATGCATGGGCAGGAAATATTTACTATTATGCTTCTCCTTACGGGGATGAGTTCAGAATGAGAGCAGATTCACAGTTCTATGACAATATCTGGGATAATCTTTATTTAGGAGTATCTAACCTGCAGGCAGTAATAGATGCTCCGGAATCTGCAAAATATCCTCATCATGTTGCAGTAGCTAAGGTGATGAAGGCTTATTATATGCAGATGATCGTTGACCTATACAATGATGTTCCTTATACTGAGGCATTCAAAGGACAGGCTAATAAGAATCCTAAATATGATAAGGCTAAGGATGTTTATAAGGGACTTTTAGCTGAACTGAACCAAGCACTTGCATTGATCCCACAGACTCCAAGTTCATCTAATTATAATTTGGCTTTTACTGAAGATCCAATCTTCCAAGGATCTGGTGCAACTCAGGATCTTGCTACGTGGAGAACTTTCTGGACGCAAATGGCTAATACAGTGAAGCTTAAAATGCTTGTTAGGCTTTCTAATTGTACAGATCCTGAAGTTATTACATGGAGAAATGCAGAACTTCTGTCTATGGCTCCACTTACTAGTAATCCAGCTAATTTTATCAGTGCAGATGTGAAGATTCAGCCAGGATTTAATCCAAATTCTTTAGATCAGAGAAATCCGTTCTATGCAAATTTTGGAAGAATAGATATTGATGCAGGGGATATTGGTGCAGGTTTTAGACAGACATTTGCGTCAGAACACATCGTTAACTCTCTAAGAGGATTGACAACTGAAACTTCAGGAGTGTCAGATGGAAGGATTTCCAGATTATTTATTGGTAGAGGACTTGGAAGCCCAAGTACTGCTGCTGGTAATATAGTAGGACAACCTCAGGGAGGAACTAAACAAGCAGGGAAAGCAGAAGGTGATTTTGCGACTCTAGGTTTATTTTTGGCCTTCACAAATGGTACTACTGGACCTAATACAAGTACGGCTTTAGCTTCAAATCCAGGACTTGTACTGACATTATCAGAAGTAAGATTCTTACAGGCTGAAGCTGCGGTTGTATATCCTACTACTATGGCATTTAACGCTCAAACGAGTTTTAATCAAGGTATTACTGAGTCATTTACAACGTTTGGTTCTACAGCAGCTGCTAGTGCTGCGTATCTTAATGCGATAGCTGCAAAACCAGGAATGGGATGGGCTGCATCCGCTAATAAGATTCAAGCTATCCAGTATCAGAAATGGGTTGCATTAACGAATATCAACCCGACTGAGACATACATCAGTTATACAAAAACAGGTTTCCCTCAGTTACCAATGCCACAAGGGGCCTATTATACATCAAGACCGAAGAGACTAATGTATCCGCAGTCAGAATATATCTCAAATACGGCTAACGTGCCTAATCCAAGTATTGATGATATGTATAATATCAATGCTTATTCTCCATTCTGGTTAAAATAAGTAAGACAAATTTTTAATATATTTTTATTACCGCCTTCGGGCGGTTTTTTTTGTTTTATAGCTTTTGGTTCAGCTTTTCGTGAATAAAATGATGTAAGCGTTCAGTGATAGTATTTAATGATTTATTAATATTTACTTCATATATATTTGATAATGAATGTTTTTTGTGTTTTAGCGAATGCTTTTATAGCATATTTCAGATTTTGAAAAAAAGTAACTATCGTGTGATTTATTTTGTTTAATATTCTATATATTTTTTATTTTATGAAATAAATTACTATAATTTATTTTATTTGTTGTATAAGTGCTGTTTATTTTGGTAATTCTTTGTGTTTTTAAGAAAGTTTTGCAAATTTTATAAAGTAATAAAATCAAATATTGATATGAAGAAATTAACAACAAGCGTACTTATACTTGTGTTATCTTCGTCGCTAGCTGTAGCCAATGCTCAGGAGGTGAAGAAGGATACTGTTAAGGTTCAGGAAATTGAGGGAGTGGTTGTGACAGCACTCGGTATTAAAAGAGAAAAAAAGTCTTTGGGTTATGCATCTCAGGAAATAAAGGCCAGTGCTCTCTCTGATGGTACTACAAATACGGGTAATATTGCATCACAGTTATCGGGAAAGGTAGCCGGGTTAAATGTTACAACCAATAACAACTTTGGAGGGTCCTCCAATTTAGTTATAAGAGGAGTGAAATCACTTGCAGGTGGTAATCCGCTAATTGTTATTGATGGATCGCCTGTTAATAATAACACTACTCGAGAGAATTCAATTGATTATGGCAATGCTCTTTCTGATATCAATCAGGAAGATATTGAATCCATTAACGTATTAAAAGGAGCTGCAGCCTCAGCTCTGTACGGTGAAAGAGGGTTAAACGGAGTAATTGTTATTACAACTAAAAATGGAAAAGGAAAGGATGATGGTTCCTGGGGAGTTACGTTTTCTTCTGCAGTGCAGATAGGATTTATTGATAAGTCTACTTTCCCTGAATATCAGACAAGATATGGTGCTGGTTATTCTCAAAAATTTGGCACACAGGCTTCTGATGGTTTGAATAATGCTAACTTTGGAGCGGATGCTTCTTGGGGCCCAAAATTTGATCCTAATTTAATGGTGTATCAGTGGGATTCATTTAATCCTTTATCTCCCAATTATCAAAAAGCAACCCCCTGGGTAGCAGCTAAAAATGGCCCGATCAATTTTTTTGAAAATCCAGCCTCATATATCAATAGTGTAACATTAGAAAAAGGACAAAAAGGGAAAAACATTAGTTTTACTTATGAAAATATGATGTCTGATGGGTTAATGCCTAACTCACATCTTAATAAAAATAATTTCTCTTTAAAGATCAATTATGATCTAACTCCTAAATTGCATTCTTCTTTTTATTCTACAATGACATTACAGGATACTAAGGGTAGAAGTATTACGGGGTATTCAAACAATATAGCTACTGGCTTCAGGCAATGGTGGCAAACTAATGTGGATATTAATGATCTGCAAAACTTATATTTTGCAAATGTAGATCCAGCTGTGGCTAGTGCATCCAATAACTATGGTAATGTTACTTGGAATAGGAAGTCTGCCGCCAATGGAGCTCCTGCATATTGGAACAACCCATATTTCCAGGCATATCAGAATTATTCTTCAGACAAAAGATATAGAAATTTCACTTATGGCCAGGTAACATATGATCTGCTGGATAATATTTCTGTTACTGGAAAAGTTTCTTATGACAGGTCAAGCCTTATAGCGGAAACAAGATTGGCTGTTGGATCTTTGCCTCAAGCTTTTGGACAATCAAATAACACTATTAGCTCTGGATATGGAAGGCGTGATATACTACAGACTGAAACTAACTATGACTTAATGGTAAATTATAAATTCGATATCACCGATAATATTAACCTTTCCGGAGTTGTAGGAGGAAACATACGTAGGAATTATTACAATTCAATCTATGCTTCAACAGAGGGGGGATTGATAGTACCTGGAATTTATGCTTTATCCAACTCTAAAAAGGCACCGCTAGCAGAGGATGAAACTGAATATACAATACAAACTAACTCATGGTATGCAACAGCTTCATTCGATTTTTATAAAAAATTCTATTTAGATGCAACATTCAGGATAGAAGAAACATCAACACTTTTAAAAGGTAATAATGTTTTCAACTACCCTTCGATTACAGGATCATTAATTATGTCTGAGATTCTAGATACTAAAAGATGGATGAATTTCTGGAAAATAAGAGCAAATTATGCTCAGGTTGGGGGATCTGCTGCTGCTTATCAATTAGTTAATAATTATAGACCTGCTGGAATTTTATACAATCAAGGAATTTATAACTCTATTTTAAATCAACCTTATCCAGATCTGCAACCTCAAAAGGCCAATGAATTTGAAGTGGGAACTGAAGCACATTTCTTAAAAGACAGAATAACGGTTGATTTTGCATATTATAAGACAAGAACTACTCCTCAGATCCTTTCTCCACTTCCTACTTCTGCAGCTATAGGATATACAGGTAAAATATTCAACGCAGGTAGAATTGATAATAGTGGGGTTGAAGTACAGTTAGGATTGGTGCCTATAAAGACAAAAGATTTCACTTGGAGTATTGATACAAACTGGTCTAAGAATCAGAATAAAGTAGTAGAGCTATATACTGGAATTAATAATTATTTATTGAACAGTTTCCAGGGAGGTGTATCTTTAAATGCCAGAGTAGGTGAGGCTTGGGGAACATTGATTGGCGCCGATTATACCTATTTAAATGGGCAGAAAGTTATCGATCCGAAGACAGGAAAATATTTACAAAATCCAAATCAAGTAATAGGTAATACTACACCGGATTGGATTGGAGGTATTAGAAATAGCTTCAGCTATAAAGGATTCTCTCTAAGCTTCTTGATTGATATGCGTAAAGGAGGTGATGTATTTTCAACAGATATGTATTACGGATTGTCATCTGGTCTTTATAAAGAAACAGCCGAAGGAGATTACAGGGACAAACCTATTGTTTTGCCTGGTGTTCTGCCTGATGGTACTCCAAATAATATTGCATTATCACCGATTGATAACAGTGGTTCTACCGGATACAAAACACAACCTGCGAGCGAATTTGTTTATGATGGTTCCTTTATTAAGCTAAGAGAGGCAAGTATTGGCTATATGATTCCTAAGTCTTTATTGGCTGGAACCAAAATTTATGATGCTAAAATTTCGATTGTAGGTAGAAATCTATGGATTATTCATAAAAATTTACCATATGCTGATCCGGAAGCAATGGTAGGTGGAGGACTTAGCTCTTACGGGTGGTCAATTGGTTCAATGCCTACGACAAGAGATTTAGGTATCAACGTTACATTTAAATTCTAAATTACTTTAAAAATGAAAAATATTATAAAAATAAGTTTGGTGTCTGCGTGTATTGGGTTAGCTTTAAGTTCGTGCCAAAGTGATTTAACTTCTCTTAACGACGACCCTAAACATCCGTCATTTCTTCCATCTGATAACTTGCTAGCTACTGCCTTATATCAATCATCTTATTATATGGATAATCCAAGTGTGAATTTTAATAACTACAGGTTTTTCACACAACAAATGTCGGAAACGCAATATCCTGATGAAACGCAATATAATCTTGTTACCCGTAATCAGCCCCGTAATCATTTTAACAGAATGTATGTTTACAGTATTAACAATCTGAAACAGGCAAAAATGAATCTGGTTAATGAAGTAGAAGCGGATGATATACGTGCCAACAAGTTGGCAACCTTAGAAATTGAAGAAATTTTTATTTGGGAGAATTTAGTAAATACTTTTGGTGATATTCCTTATTCTGAAGCTTTTAAGCCAGATGAGATTTTAACCCCTAAATATGATGATGCTAAGACTATTTATCTGGATTTAATTAAGAGAATCGATGCTGTTACTGCTACCATAAAGCCGTCTGCTACTGGTTATAGTGATTTAGTTTATGGAGGGAATATGACAAAATGGAAAAAATTTGCTAATTCTATTAAATTAAGATTGGGGATAAATTTAGCAGACGTTGATCCTGCATTATCCAAAGCTACTGCTGAGTCAGCAATCGCAGCAGGAGTTATCTCCTCTGATACCGAAGCCTACAAATTTAGTTATGATGGAAACACCTTTTCAAACCCTGTTTATGATAATTTAGTAGCTTCCGGTAGAAATGACTTTTTACCTAGCGAACTGACTATTAACACCATGAAAGCTCTTTCCGATCCAAGAATGGACGTATGGTTTACGAAAGTCGGAGGGGTTTATAAAGGTGGTGTTTTCGGAGAGTTAAATGATCCCTATACTAATTTCTCTCAATTAAGCCCTTACTTTAGAAGTGCTACTACAGCATCTAACCTATTAAGTTATGCGGAAGTAGCCTTCTTAAAAGCTGAAGCTGCAGCAAGAGGATATTCTGTCGGAGGTACTGCCGCAGATCTTTATATTGCTGCTGTAACAGAATCTATGAGAGAAAATGGAGTAAGTACGACCAATACAGTAACGTATTTAGCTGCTAATCCATTTAATGTTGCCAACTGGAAACAATCTATCGGTACACAAGCTTGGATTGCAATGTTTAACAAAGGGTTTGCTAGCTGGAACTTTACCAGACGTTTGGATAACCCAATCCTTGTTAATCCTCCAAAATCTAATTTATCATCCGTACCCTACAGAATGCCTTATTCTGATCAGGAATATGTATTGAATGGTGCAAATGTTAACGCTGCTGCCAGTAAAATTGGAGGTGATAAAGCAACCACAAAATTATTCTGGGATATCAATTAATTTGATCTTAAATAATATTCAAAAAACCGCCCGAGGGCGGTTTTTTGTTGTTTTAGGATATAATGGGCAATTTTAAGCTTGAAAAATATAATATGTATAGCATTGTATTTGTGGTCCGTTATTTATTTATTTTCATTGTGATGTGATGAATGGTTCTGACTATCAATTTGTTATTATTATTTATTATTAATGTTTCATATAGAGATTATCAATTAAATGGATTTGTGTTTTTCTGAAAAAAAATATTGCTTAAATGGTTTCTTTTTGTTAATTGGTTAGATTTTAACTTAATTTAATAAATTTTAGTGTTTTTATTTTGAAAATTAATGAATATTTAATAATTTTTTACGATTTTGTTTTGTGTTTTTAAGAAAGTTTTACAAATTTGTACAGTTACAAAAATTAAAATTTGATATGAAGAAACTAACAACAAGTCTGCTTGTTTTGGTATTGTCTTCATCTGTTGCCATTGCTAATGCTCAACAGAAGAACGATACGGTAAAAACAAAAGAAATTGAGGGGGTAGTGGTAACTGCACTCGGAATTAAAAGAGAGAAAAGATCTCTCGGCTATGCAACCCAGGAAGTAAAGGGTGACGCTGTTAATAAAAATCCTACAACTAACTTCTTAAATAACTTATCTGGTAAAGTAGCAGGTCTGGAGATTAAACAAAGTACCAACTTTGGGGGATCTGTCAATGTTGTAATGAGAGGATTTAAGTCTCTCTTAGGTAATAACCAAGCTCTTTTTGTTGTAGATGGGATTCCTATCATAAATAACAATATCAATACAACCGCCCAAACCACAGGTGGTGGTGGTTATGACTACGGTAGTTCAATATCAGATATAAATCCTAATGATATCGAAACTCTTAATGTACTTAAAGGAGCAGCAGCAACCGCTCTTTATGGTTCACGGGCTCAAAATGGTGTTATTATAATTACTACCAAAAAAGGAAAGAAAAATAAGGAAGGTATAGGCATGGAATTTTCTAGTTCCATTACAATGTCAAGTGTTGATAAATCAACTTTTCCTAAGTATCAAACGCAGTACGGACAAGGATACAGAGGAACTAGTTTTGCCGGGACATTAGATGGAAGTCCAATTGTTGAATTTGGAAATGATGCGTCATATGGTTCTCCATACGATGGATCAATGGTTTGGCAATATGGAGCTTTTACTCCAGGTTCGCCGACTGAAGGTCAAAAGACTCCTTGGCAAATGGCAAAAAATGGACCTATCAAGTTTTTTGATGTTGGATCCACCTATGTAAATAGTTTAGCTTTCAGTGGTGGTAATGACTTAGCTACATATCGTTTAAGTTATACCAATACAAATGCTTCCGATATCATGCCTAACAGCTCGCTAATGAAAAATAACTTTAGTGGGAATGCTTCTTATAAACTGACAGATAAATTAACGGCAAATTTCTATGCCAATTATGTAACTCAAAAGACCAAAGGACGAAATAGCACTGGTTATAATGATAACATAATGACTAATTTCAGACAATGGTGGCCAACTAACGTAGATATAAAAGATCTACAGTATCTTTACAACACTTATAAAAAGAACTATACTTGGAATATAAATGCGACTGATGATTTGAGCCCTGCATTTTGGGATAACCCCTATTTCCAAAGATATGAAAACTATCAAAATGACTCTCGAGACAGGTTTGCTGGAAATTTTAGTTTAAACTATGATGTAAACAAAGATTTTAATCTATTGTTTAGAATGGGTACTGATGGATATACAATGATGACAGAAGATAGAAAAGCAGTCGGCTCTTATGTAGGGAATAATTTTGGGTTGAATACTGTTGTCCAACCATCAGGATATGCTTTAAGTAATTATAAATTCAACGAAACGAATTACGATCTTATTGCTACATACAAGAAAGACATAACTGATGATTTTAATGTTAGTGCATTACTAGGAGGAAATGTAAATGTCCAGAAAGCATTCTCAAATCAGCAATCTACATCTGGAGGATTGTATACTCCCGGAATTTATACCATAGCCAATTCTAAATCTAATCCAGCTAGACCATTGATTTCTGATGTATCAAAATATGTATACGGTGCCTTTGCTCAGGTTTCATTAGGATATAAAAATACCTATTATTTAGAAGGTACTATTAGAAGGGATCAATCTACTGCTTTGCCGAGTACTGATGCTGTTTATTGGTATCCTTCATTATCAGGGAGTATAGTTTTTTCAAATTTTATAAAGGCGAGCTGGTTGAATTTTGGAAAAGTACGTGCTGGATATTCTCAGGTAGGATCAGATACGAATGCAGATCAATTGATGAACCGTTATTTTTCCCAACCTTCCTATGGAGATATTCCGGTATATGCTTATAATGCTGTACTTAGAAATTTTGATCTTAAATCTCAAGGACTTAAAAATGTGGAGCTTGGTATTGAGGCAAAATTGTTTAAGAACCGTTTAGGGTTTGATGTATCGTGGTTCCAAAATAAAGCATATGATCAAATTTTGGCATTGCCTGTTTCATTTGCTACGGGGGCTAGTGCTAGAACTCAGAATGCTGGTGAGTTGACAACAGAAGGATTTGAAGTAGCTGTTAATATTACGCCTATTAAGACAACTAATTTCTCTTGGGATTTGAATCTAAACTGGTCTAATCCTTGGACGAAAGTTACAGCGCTTAGTCCAGGTATTGAGAATATTTCGATTGGTAGACTTCAGGGCGGAGCAAGTGTTAATGCTCCTCTCAATGGAGATTATGGTACGCTTTGGACCTCTGATTTTGTCTATGATTCAAACGGACAAAAAATCGTAGGACCAAACGGGGCTTATTTGGTTACAGATAAAGCAACTTATAATCAGGGAAGTTTTCAATCCAGATGGAGTGCAGGGCTAAACAATACATTGACATATAAAAACTTATCATTAAGCTTCTTAATTGACTGGAGACAAGGTGGAAAAGTATATTCTTTAGATCAGTTCTACGGTTATGGAACTGGAATTTATCCTGATTCAGTGGGGATGAATGATTTGAATAATCCAATAAGAAATACTTTGCCTAATGGTGGAGGTGTAATCATGCCAGGAGTAATGGCTGATCCAAATAATCCGGGTCAATACATCCCGAATACAATTAGATTAGATAGATCAAGATCGAGCCAAGTTTTAGGAACAGACCTTCCAGGTGCTGCTTACGTTTATGATGCAAGCTTCGTAAAATTGAGAGAAGTAGCAATAACATATAAATTTGATAAAGATTTCTTTAATTCTAAATTTATACAAGGAATGTCTATGAGCTTAATCGGTAACAACCTTTGGATCATTCATAAAAACCTTCCTTACTCAGATCCTGAAGCGGGTCTATCGGCTGGAAATATTCAAGGTTACCAATCCGGGCCACTTCCTACCACAAGGAACATATCGTTTAATGTAAAAATTAATTTTTAAGAAAGTATGAAAAAATATATATTAACATCGTTAGTCGCTATGTCATTCGTAGGATGTTCAACAAGTGATGATGTAAACACAGATCAGCATGCAACATATAATACTACACCAGAAGCATTAATAACTTATGCTCAGAAAGAATTAAGTGATTATATGACGACGCCTAGTGTTAATGAAAACAATTTTAGGCTTACAATGCAGTACTGGCAGGAGACTATTTATGTGAATGAAAGTAATTATGATTTTACGAATAGAAATGTATCCAATAATGTTTGGACTGATACTTATGTTAATACATTAAAAAATTTAGACCAGGCAAGAAGAACTATTGAAGCTTATGTTCCGACGATTCAGGAAACGGCAACTTGGCCTGGTATAAAGAAAAATCAATTAGCGGTGATTGATATAATGCAAGTTTATACATTCCAGGTTTTAGTTGATACCTATGGCGATATACCTTATACACAGGCTTTAGATATAGAGTCTTATCCTCTTCCCAAATATGATAAGGCTGCTGATATTTATGCATCACTTATTTCAAGATTAACAACTGATATAAATAACTTATCTACAAGCTCGGATGGCTTTGGGAATGGAGATGTTTTTTATAAAGGGGATATTGGGAAATGGAAAAAATTTGGCAACTCATTACTGCTTAAGGTAGGAATAGCTTTAGCAGATGTTAATCCAAGTTTAGCTCAGAATACTGTTAATCAAGCAATCTCAGGAGGATTGATGTCCTCATCAGGAGATGATTGTAAATTCCAGTATCTAGATTCTTCTCCTAATGAAAATCCTGTTTATCAGGAGGTTACTTCTAGAAATGATTTTATTGCTGGAAAAACTTTAGTAGACTACATGAATACTACAGCAGATCCAAGGATTAGTGTATACTACAGAGGTCCAATTGCAGGTCAGTATGTGGGGCAGGTAATTGGAGCACCTGGTGCTTTTGCCAGCTTTTCAAAACCAGGTGTTTTTACAAGAGATGCTACTACACCCGGAATTCTTTTAAGCTATACAGAAGTAGGGTTTTATCTTGCTGAAGCAGCTGCAAGATGGGGAATTGGCGGAAGTCCTGCTACATTGTATAACAACGCAGTAACCTCTTCATTTACAGACTGGGGAATGACTGCAGATGCTGTAGCTTACTTAGCTGCTCATCCTTATAACCCTGCAAATTGGAAAAAGTCAATAGGTGAGCAGGCATGGGTAGCGATGTATAATCAGGCTGTAACTTCTTGGAACTTTTACAGAAGATTGGATTATCCACAACTAGTTGCTCCTACTACCGCTATTCCAAATGCTGGTGGGAAAGTCCCGGTTAGACTTCAGTATCCACCTGCTGAAGCGACAACTAATGGTACGAATAGCTCTGCTGCAAGTGCCGCCATTGGAGGTGATAAACTTACTACAAAAATATTCTGGGATATCAACTAAAAAATATACATTCATATCAAAAACCGCCTTCGGGCGGTTTTTTTATTTCCGTATATTTGTATCTCAAAAATATTTAGACGAAGCAGGCTGCTCCATTCAGCCTTTAAAAAGTAATACATACACATGAATATTAAAGATATTATAGAAGAGAAGCTTTCGGAGGTTATTTTAAACGTATTCCAGCTGAAAGATATTAAGCTTGAGATTCAGGAAAATAAAACGGAATTTGAAGGCGATTTTACCATTGTTACATTTCCATTGGTGAAGCAACTTAAAAAAAATCCGGAAAGCATCGGTGTTGAATTAGGAGGTGCTTTGACAGAACAGGAAGACCTGTTCGAAAGCTTTAATGTGGTAAAAGGTTTCCTTAATATTAAGGTGAAAAACCAGCTGTTTGTGGATAATTTCAGATCTGTTAGCAATGATTTTGATACTATAGAAAAGAAGAGCGAAACAGTAATGGTGGAGTATTCCTCTCCAAACACCAATAAGCCGCTTCACTTAGGACATGTCAGAAATAATCTATTAGGTTTTTCTGTAGCACAGATTCTTAAAGAGGCAGGATATGAGGTGATTAAATCTCAAATCATCAATGACAGAGGAATTCATATCTGTAAGTCTATGCTGGCGTGGGAGAAATTCGGACATGGAGAAACTCCGGAATCAACCCATACAAAAGGAGATAAGTTTGTAGGAAACTATTATGTAGAATTTGATAAAAACTACAAAAAAGAAATTGCTGAACTTATTGAGGCCGGGTCAACTGAAGATCAGGCTAAGAAAGACGCACCTTTAATTGTTGAAGCACAAAAAATGCTTTTAGATTGGGAAAATGATGATGAAACAGTAAGAAAACTCTGGAAAGAAATGAATGCCTGGGTGTATAAAGGCTTTAGCGAAACATACAAAAGATTAGGTGTCGATTTCGATCAGGTTCAGTATGAAAGTAATACTTATATTCTGGGGAAAGATTTGATCCAGGAAGGTTTGGATAAAGGTATTCTTTACCAGAAAGAAGACGGTTCAGTTTGGTGTGATCTTACGGATGAAGGACTGGATCAAAAACTGCTGCTTCGTTCAGACGGAACTTCTGTGTATATGACTCAGGATTTAGGAACGGCAGTAGAACGTTTTAAACAAAATAATATTCAGAAACTCATTTATACGGTAGGAAACGAACAGGATTATCATTTCCAGGTTTTATTTAAAATCCTGAAAAAATTAGGCTATTCGTGGGCAGATCAATTGTTCCACCTTTCTTATGGAATGGTAGAACTTCCCAACGGTAAAATGAAATCCCGTGAAGGAACCGTTGTAGATGCTGACGAGCTGATGCAGGAAATGTATGAAACAGCAAAATCGATCACTACGGAATTGGGAAAACTGGAAGGTCTTTCTGATGATGAAAAAGAGGTTTCTTATGAAATCATAGGATTAGCTGCTTTGAAATATTTTATGCTCAAGGTTGATCCTAAGAAAAAGATGCTGTTTGATCCTGCTGAAAGTGTAGAATTTTCAGGAAATACAGGTCCGTTTATCCTCTATACCTATGCGCGTATTCAATCATTGTTATCAAAGGCAGAGGTAGATTATAAGGAAATTTCAGAGGTAACTTTAAATCAACACGAGAAAGAACTTATCATGCTATTGACCAATTATAAAACGGTCGTTGCGAAATCAGCAGAGGCACTAAGTCCTGCTTTGGTAGCCAATTATGTTTATGATTTAGTAAAAGCTTATAATTCATTCTATCAGAGCAATGTCATTCTGAAGCATGAAGACGAAAACTTAAAAAAATTCCGTTTGAATCTATCAGACCTCACTGCTAAGACAATTAAAAAATCACTAACCCTGCTCGGCATCGGAACCGTAGACAGAATGTAAAAAATAAAGCCTCCTGAAATTTAGGAGGCTATTTTTTTATAATGTAAAATAGATTACGGATAAATTAAAAGAAAATCTCAGCTCTCACTCAAATCATCCTTTCTGCTATCTCTGTACAGCTTCGCCGCACTCCATTTGGCATGTTTTGAAAGAACAATGGGATATCCCTTTTTATTGTTATAAACTTTAGTAAACTCTGCTCCGAAAAACACAAGCATACAGGAATAATTGATCCACATCATAATCAAGATCACAGTTCCGGCAGTTCCAAAAGCGGAAGTAGGCTTAAAATTTCCAAAATAAAGGCTTAGTAAAAACTTACCCAGCGTAAATAAAACAGTAGTAAGCAAAGCTCCTTTCCATACAGGATTCCAGCTGATCTTTACATCAGGAAGTACTTTAAACATGAGCGCAAACAGCAGCATGACCAGACAAAAACCAATTCCAAAATTGACCAGCTCTACAATCATATAGGTTTCAAGGCCAAAATAATTCGTGATCCAGTTATTAAACAGGCTGATCATGGAAGATAAAATCATGGTGATCATCAGTAGAAAACCAAGAATAAGAATCATTCCCAATGAATTGGCTCTGTCCAAAATAAATTTTAACAAAGCTTTTTTAGGAGCAGCTTCTACATCCCAAAGCGTATTTAAAGAATGTTGCAGCTGAAAAAATAAAGTGGTAGAACCGAAAACTAAAGATCCGATTCCTACTATTTTCATAAAGATATTCTGCTTGTCAATCAATGCACCGGCAATCATTCCTTCAATACTTTTTGCAACATCCGTTCCCATTAAACCGCTGATCTGATTACTTATTTCACCACGGATAGCTTCCTCACCGAAAAAGTTTCCTGCGATCCAGATAATAATTATCAATAATCCGGGAATAGAAAATATCGCATAGTAGGCTAAACTTGCAGAATCTTTTGATGCAGAAGAATTGTTCCATTCATCGAAGGTCTCTTTAAGTACCTCCCAGAAAAATTTGATAGTATTGATCATATTAGAAAGGATATCCTATGGCTATATTTAAAATTAAATTATCTTTTCTCCAGCTAGAATCTCCGAAATTGATTCGGTCAAATGCCCATCGGTCTCCTTTTTCATAATAAGGAACCCGTAACGGCATTGCTAGATCCAGTCTTAAAATTAAGATAGAGAAATCAAGTCTTAGACCAACTCCGGCTCCAACTGCAATTTCACTTAAGAATTCTTTTGAAAATTTACCTCCGGGTCTGTTCTTATCATCATTGATTAACCAGACATTTCCCGCATCAACAAAAGCTGCTACATTTAAAAATTTATATAGATTGGCGCGGTATTCTGCATTTAACTCTAATTTGATGTCTCCTGCCTGGTCTAATAAAGTTCCCGGTTCAATAGTTCTTGGATCAAAACTTCCAGGCCCTAAAGTTCTTGCACGGAAAGCACGGATGCTGTTGCTTCCCCCAGCAAAAAACTGTTTGGAGAAAGGAATGAATTCCGAATTTCCATAGGGATAGGCTATCCCTCCGATAAATCTGCTTGCGAATGAAGTCTTTTCGGTGAATTTATGATAGAACCTGAAATCATGTTCCATTTTTGCATATTGGCTGAATGGGACTCCGAAGATTTTTTTCTCTTTATCTTTTTTTACATTGGCACCTGTTACCAAACCGGTAACGTTTCCTGCCAGATCCAACGTTCCTTTATAATAAATAGTGGTAGGCTTAGACAGCATTGTATTGGTATACGTATACGAGTAAGTTGGCCCGAAAATAAGTTGCTTTGCAACGACTCTTTGTGCAGCAGGAGTAGTTGCCTGCTTGTAAAACTCATCGGTTACATTGGCAGGAGATACCAAAGTAATATCAATGACCTTTAATTCATGTTCCTTTCTGGCGTTCTCCTTCCATACATACCCAAATGCAGCATTAAAATTATTAAGCGTATAAAGTTGAGTACGGTTTTGAAATTCATAGCCCAAAGTAATATTCGTTCTCGGAACAAAAGCACTTGAAGAATTAAAGCGGAAAGGTGCTACAATTCTTGGAATTGAAAGCTGAACATTCGTCCCTGCACGGAATAGATTCTGTGCATTTTCCTGTCCTCCCATCTGGAAATCAAAGGCTCCGTAAACGGCTGCCTTAAACTGTTCAGCTCCCCTGAAGAAGTTTCTGTGCGTCCAGTTCAGGTTGAGTTCACTACCAGCATAATTCGCGGAGTTCGTTCGTCCTAAAGCTTCCAGTCTGAGGGATTGAATTTGTCTTGGTGTCAATAAATAATACGCATCAAATTGATGTTTTAACGAATCTGAAACGATAAATTCATTTTTCACAAATTTGAAAACCCCCAAACTAATCAGACGGTTAAGCGTAAGATTATGATTGGAGCGGTTGTAAAGATCCCCCTTCTTGAAATATAATGCTCTGTCGAAGATTTTTGGTTTAAATTTATGTTGAGGGTCAATGACGTAGATGTCATCATAAGCATATTTGGACAGTGAATCAGGATTCATCGGAACGCTGTACTTTCCTCTTTTGACATCCTGAATAGTATAATTGGGAAAGACAATAACATTATTAATACTGAACTGTTCTGTAGCCAGATCAGGAGTGTCTTCTTTTAATTTTACGTTAAGCTCTACTTTGTGATTTTTGCTTACTGTACTGTCAGCCTGAACAATAACATTATCCGGACTGAAATAGTAGAAACCTCTTTCCTTTAAGCCATTATCAATACGCTCTCTCTCATCTTTGATCACATCGAGGTCGAAAGGTTTTCCGGATTTAAGTAAGGTTTTATTAGCGAAATTTT
This sequence comes from Chryseobacterium carnipullorum, assembly GCF_003815695.1. Taxonomy (NCBI): domain Bacteria; kingdom Pseudomonadati; phylum Bacteroidota; class Flavobacteriia; order Flavobacteriales; family Weeksellaceae; genus Chryseobacterium; species Chryseobacterium carnipullorum. Next base: position 2,244,063 of record NZ_CP033920.1, read on the forward strand.
GAATTTCCCGGTTGATAAGTGTGGAATCCTGCTGGAATTTAACATTGCTCACCAGATACCTTGCACCAGGTCTTAAGGTGTAAATAACCTGTGCTTTTTTATTTTTTGATACCGTATCATACGTGGCTTTTGCATTGAAATATCCTTTATTTTCAGAATAGTTTTCAATGATCTTTCTGTTGAATTCACGATCTACATCCCCCAGTAAAACAGGTTTTTCACCTACTTTATATTTTAGCCAATAATTGAATCCTTTATCTTTTTTAGGTTCTTTGGCAATATTATAGAAATATAATTTTGGACGCAGACCTAATAATTTGGAATTGGGCTTAGGAACTAAATTTTCCTCCAGCGCCGCCTTGAGTTCATTCTTTTCCTTTTTTGAAAGACTGTCATTTTCGACTTTCACTTCTCCGCCGGTGTAAAGCATCTGACCTTCCTTAAGAAATTTTGTATTGCTACATGACACCGAAACAGCGGCAAATCCCGAAACGAACAAATATTTACAATATATATTAAAATTACTTTTCATTATTTAAATTCTACCACTTGGTTATTCTTGTTTTCTTTTTTACGTCTTTCTTTCTTGGATGTTTGGAAAATCTCGCGGAATTTATCATAGTCCAGAGTGATGATGAATCCTAATCCCGTTTCGATAATCTGTCCCTGAAGAGCCACCTGATATTCATCCTTACGATACGCCCTCATCATATATCTTCCATCTCTTGACAGACTGTAATCTATTGTGACATTTCCTGCTATGTTTGTGGTGTTTTCGTTTTGACGGGCTTCACCCTCCAAAGCAAAATTACTTCCTACAGAAACTTTCAGACGGTCATTCAGTAATTTTTTACTAACGCCCACATTCAGGTCTGTTCTTGTATTTTTTTGTCCCGTTGAATAATCTTCAGAAGAATCAAGGCCTAAATCGATATCCACTCCTTTGATCAAACCGGCCGCAAGATTATTTAATTGCTGGGAAAGAATTTTACTCACACTCTGTCTGGCCATCGCTTCAGCCGACATTCCTGCCCCGGATTCAAATGGATTTTCTCCGATAAAGCGGTTCAGTAAAAGAAGGGCGAAAACCTGCTTATTCATTTCCGATTCCTGAGTCCTTAGCTGAGTGAGTTTCTGATCCACTACATCCGTTACCGCAGATGAAACAGCATTGTTTTTTTCGTCCGTTGTAATGTCGAAACTGATTTGCGGTTTTAGAAGTTCACCTTTCATTTTTAATAAGGTATTGAAAGGAATTCTTTGTTTAAGCTGGTTTAATACAGCCGGGTCATCAACCTGCTGCTCAACAAGATCAATAGGAGGTGCTTCCGTTTTATAAACAGCCGTAATATCCATAATAGCTGCAGTGGGCTCTCCCGTCCATGTAATCGTGCTTCCTTTCTGAATATCAAATTTACGTTTCAGAAGACTTACAGAAAGTTCGTAAGATCCTTTTTCTACTTCATAGACTCCTACCAGTGTGGTTTTTCCTGAAGGATCAATTCCTCCTGTTAACTCTGCTTCACCCTGAAGTTTTACAAAATCTCCGTTGGCTTTATCAATGACAATGGACATTTTTGCTTCTTTACTTACTTCGATATTCACACTTACATCCATACCTTTGAAACGGCTTTGGGCTTTCAGTGAATCAGCCTTAATTGTTTTGTTTAAAACCACCTGATCCTGATCGATGAACTCTACAATTCCATCTCTTTCCTGAAGGGAAGGACTGGACTGTGGAAGAACAAAAGTGAAATCTGTATCGTCAGAAACGGACAGCCTTCCGTCAACTTTAGGAAGATCCAGATTACCCCGGATATGAAGTCCTGCGTCAATAGCAAGAATTCCATACATCATTGCATCATTGGATTTTTCTGAATTAACCACTTTGAAATCTTTGGCATTAACGTCAAGATTAAAAGCAAAATCTCTGTAAGTTTGCGTAAGAACCTGTCCATTGATTACAAGAGAATTTCCATCCTTATCATTGATTTTAAATTTGTCAAACTCGATACCCCGGTTGGTAAAATCAATTTCATCATTCAATTTTCTGAAATCACTGCCTGTTTTTGCAATTTCCAGTCCGGCATCATTGAATTTTACTTTCCCTAAAATATTAGGTTGATCCGTATTTCCTGTAATCTTTAAATTTCCTGAAATATAACCTTCGGTATTGGTGATCGCATTCATAGAAAAACCCTGAACACTTTTCATCTGAAGCTTATTGATCGCCATATTCAGATCAAATGTGCTTGAAGACGTATTATAATCTCCAAGAATTTTCACATCATTATTATTACCAGAAAGAGCAACGTCAGCATTTAAAATATTCGGTGAAGCGTTGTTCACCTTTACAGCAAGGTTCCCCACCGCATTTCCATAGACGATCAGGTCTGAAATATTCAGATCAGAAGTGAAGGTCATCTTTTTGGTAATATCCCGAAGCTGCGCTGTCCCGTTGATGGTTCCTCTCGCCAGAACTGTATCTTTTTTGATGAGTTCAGTGATCGTTTCAATTTTAAAATCTTTCAGCGAAACATTAAGGGGACTGCTTGGATTGTCTGTTTCAGACTGAAGTGATATCTCGCTTCCCGCATTGGAAAGAACAAAATTATCTGCCAGAATCCCTTTGCTGCTGATTTGAATCTTATTATTCTCAGCAACACTCCAGTCCGAGTAGTTAAGTTTTAAACCATTCGGATTCAATGAAATTTCTGTGATGTCATTCAATGATTTTGCATGACCTGCAATAAGGAACTGTGTGGTATCTTTATCGTCTTTTGTGGTAATATTGTAATTAATGGTATTATCTGCGACATCTCCGCTTACAGCCACTTTTTTCAAGGTGAAGCTTGAGCTTTTTAATGCAGCTACATTCAGGTTGTATTGCAACGCCTGATTTTCATTGGTTACTTTTAAAGCAACATTTTCAAGTGAATTTTCACCATATAGGACCTGTGGGATCTGACCGTCGATTTCGATCTTTTGAGAATCTGCATTGTAATTTCCTGCTAAATTGATCGTTTCAAAACTTTTCAGCTCCGGAACAAACTTTCTGATTAAATCATCATTTTTGATCTTTGCATTGAAGGTGAAATATTGCCCCGGATCGATCTTCTGACCTTTCGCTGGTTTCTGAAACTGATAATATTGATTGATGGTCTGCGTTAAAGCTCCAAAAATCTGGGTCAGTTTATATTTTCCTTTTAAAGAAACATCAGCGATTTGAGAGTTGAAAATAATTTGGGTAGAGTCTTGGGTTGAGTAAGCTTTCAGATTCACTTCCTGTACAGGATAAACCTCTTTTGTATCTGAAAAAGCAAAATCCTTCAGGTTTAAATAACCGTTCAGGGCATCCGGATCAAGGCTTGAAAAATCTCCGTCGATCTTTCCCGCAATAATCATAGGCTTCTCATAGAATCCAAGTTTATTCACATCGAGTTTGATCACTTCTCCATTAATTTTTACGGTAGGATTTTTTTCATTGTAAACTCCGGAAGCGATTAAATTCAGATTCGCATTCGGATCTTTTGAATTTAAAACAATGTTGTAAGCTCCTTTATTAATTTTACCAGTAAGATCCATATTCTGGTAGCGGTATCCTTTATAGACAGCCGATGCTACATGGCCTTTCAGATCTGCTTTTGCATTTTTGAAATCAAAACTTTCGCCCTTTGCAGAAATCTGAGCGGTAATGGCTCCTACATCTTTATTTTTGATGATCTTTCCAACCTGAATACCCTGAAGATTAGCTTTTACATCATACAGTTCACGGTTTTTTCTGCTCATATCCACGTCTGCAACAATGGCAGCATTTCCAAGGGTAGAGTAGAGGTTAAGATCTGCTTTTACAACTTTGGTCGTTCCTTTTGCGCTTCCCTTGATACTAAAATGGGAAGGCAGAGAAATATTCGAAGGAATGGTGTTTTTCGGAACAAGATTGTAAACTGTCTTTGCCTCAGCTGAAAATTCTCCGATCCTTAAATCATAATAAAGATTTTCAGGTTTCATCGCGTTTTTGATCCTTCCTGAAGCCGCAACTCTCAGCTGATCCAAACCTGACACCTTAAGATCTTTGATCAGAAGGTCATTGACAATTCCCTGAACATTAGCATTGACATTCAGAATAGCGTTAGGATATTTATTGAATGGAACAGTATTGCGTAAAGTAGGAACTATATTCAATATGTCGGCAAAACCAATTTTGGAATCTTTAATATTAGCTTTAATTTTTACAGTGCCTGGATTTGAAGTCAGCTGCTCCAGGGAATCATAATTTAAAATTACCTCATCACGGATCAGCGTTTTGGGAGTCTGTAAATAGAGATCTTTTAAGTAAGCCTCTTTTTCGGCATAGACAAAATCCGTATTGAATTTTTGAATATCAAGCCCTCTTGCTTCCTGAACTTCCGCGGAATTCACCGTTCCTGCAAACGTGTTATTTTCCATTTTGAAGCTTCTTACCTCCACATTCATTTTAGAGAAATTCATGTGATTAAAGTCCATGCCCTGTCTGGTAGGAGCAATAGCCGTGTTGTTGTAAACAGCTTTTACATCATTAAGGACAAGTTTTCCAAGAAGTACTTTCATCGCTTTATCCTGATCGGAAACTTTCGAAACTTCCGGTTCTTTTTGGTCTTTCGGATTAGCATTTTGTGCAGGAAGATAAAGATTCGCGTTAATATCTGCTCCTGACAGAACAACGTTGGAAATATTATAGGAATTATTCTCGAGATCCAGTTTATTGACCTTCGTACTTAATTCTTTAAACAGAACTTTGGCAAAAGTTTTGGTATTGTCGTCTCCATAATCGATATCGAAATTGGTAAGCTTGATTCCCCTCAGACCAATATTCATAGGTTTTTTATCGTTGAGGGAATCTACTTTTTTCTCGACTTTTTTAGAAACTTCTTCAATGAGGTCCTGTTTTAATTTTAATTTCAGTCCGTCAAGATTAATATCATTAACGGCATAGGTATTTTTATTCAGGTCAAAAGTTTTAACCCTTGTATCAAAAGATTTAAAATATAATTTAATATCATTCTTCGACTGCTGGTCATTAAATGTTACTCCAATATCTTTTAAATTGATCTTATCAAGAGAAATAATAAAAGGTTTGGAAGAACTTTCTTCTTTGTCACTCGTTGCAAAAGCATTAATGATATAATCGAAATTGAATGTTCCGTTGGGTTTGCGTACAACATTCGCACGGGCTCCGTCAAGATCTACGGAGGTGATATCGGCTGTGGAGCTGATAAGTTTCAGCATATTTAACCCTACATCGAGTTTTTTGACAGCGAGAAGCGTGTCTACATCCTGTCCTTTCAGATAAAGGTTTTCCATGACAAGGCTGTTCGGAAATCCGATATAGACCCTTTCCAGACTTACTTTCGTCTTGATCTTTTTCTCAAGATACACGATCAGCTTGTCTTTGATAAAGTTTTGAACGGCAGGAAGCCTTAAACTCAGGATCAAAAGGGTAAGTAAAACCAGTATAGAAATAATGGTTATTGCAATACGCCTTAAAATTTTTCTTTTGTTGATTTTCAGTTCCAAATGCGATTAGGTTTCTAACAAAGATAAGAATACTATTTTATTAGTTCTTTGTTGTGGTATCCTAGTGCAAGTACAAAAATCCTGCCTTGGCTGCCGTGATATGGAATTTAGTTAGTAGTTGTCAAGTGAATATGTTGATAAAGACAACCAAGGTGTGGATTTTTCTCTTTAGAAAGCCCCCTTTTTTAATCATTTTTAATGTTGAAAAGGTTAGCAAAAATGAAACTCAAATGTTAGACTAGTTTCAAAAAAGGGGGCGAGAAATATATGGAGATAATAAAATTTAGGTTAATTATTTTCGTTTTCCCATTTCACTTCTTCACCCTGCGGAGTGGCACCGCCCTGTGCTGGAGTGATAGGAGAAGTTTCCTGATTGATATGATAAATATAGGCTGCAATTTTTTCAGCATCTCTTCCGCTGATGGTTCCTTCTTTGATGAAAGGTCGCATCGTAGGGTTATTGGGTGAACCGTTTTCAAGCATCCAGAAAACATTTTTAAAAAGACTTTTTTCTTTGATATTGATCCAGTGCGTGTCTGTAAGATTTGGACCGATACCGCCTTTTCCACCGTCACCATGACAGGTTACACAATTGGTTTTGAAAAGTTCCTGACCATCTGCGATGTTGTCTGCACTATATTTTGCCGTTTCCAGATCAATCTGGGGTGCTGTTTTTTCATATTCAGCTATAGAAGCGAGCATTGTTTTTACTTCTTTATCATACTCCGCTTCAGGATGAGCATATTCAGTAAAGGCAAATGCGGTCATATACACAACGCAGAATATACATCCGAACCAGAACAGGCCTATCCACCATTTCGGAAGGGAGTTGTCAAGCTCTGTGATTCCGTCAAAACCATGGTCGATAAGAATATCTTTTTCTTCCGTAGCAGATTGTTTTTTGAAGGCAGAATTCCAAAGTTTCTGATAATAGGGAATACTTTTTTCTGCTAAATATTCTTTCTTTTCCTCTTCTGAAAGTCTGCTGAAACTTTCGTTTTCAACAAGATCTCCGATGGAGTTCATGATTAGCAGAAGAATAACAGTGATTACAATAAGCGCCCAGAAAAACGGAGAAGAAAAATAGCCTGAATCTCCGGCGAACATTTCAAACGCCATGATCGTTAAGCCTATCGTCGTTGCGATATATATTGAAATGGGGGTTCTCTTTTTCATTGCAGTAAAAATTTTAAAGTTTACTCAGCACTTGCGGTCTGGATCTGTGTCGTTTTAATATCGGTACCTAATCTTTGCAGGTAAGCAATCATAGCTACAATTTCTCTCTGCTCCAGCGGTACGTAGGAGGTGCCTTTTGTTGCTTTTTCTTTTTCCATCTGATCTTTAAGGTCATTTGCCTCAGAATAAATTCTTTTGACAATGCCTTTTGACTGATTGTCTGCCCACTGGTTAGCCGAATCTATTTCTGCTTTTGAATAAGGCACATCGAAAGCATTTTTCATCAATTTCATCTTGTCAACCATTTGAGTACGATCCAGCTTATTGGTGATCAGCCATGGAAAACGGGGCATGATGGAACCAGCAGAGGTAATTCTCGGGTTGTACATGTGCTTAAAGTGCCATGAATCCGGATTTCTGCCACCTTCTCTGTGAAGATCCGGTCCTGTTCGCTTAGATCCCCATAAGAAAGGTCTGTCATAAATGAATTCTCCCGCTTTAGAATACTGTCCGTTTTTACCTTCAAATCTTACGATCTCATCACGGAAAGGTCTGATCATTTGAGAGTGGCAGGAGTTGCAGCCTTCCCTTACATAAAGATCTCTTCCTTCCAGTTCAAGTGGAGTATAAGGTTTTACAGCGGTGATGGTCGGAACGCTCTGCTTCAGAGATAGTGTAGGAACAATTTCTATTAATCCGCCTATGGCTACTGTGATGAAAGCTAATATTGAAAGCAGTTTTGGAGTTCTTTCAAGCCAAAGGTGTACACCTTCTCCTTCTTTTCTTGAGCTGCCAATCTCTGCCAGTGCCGGAGCTTCTGCAGGAACTTCCTTCTGGAATGAGCCTGATCTTACGGTTCTGATCACATTCACCACCATTAAAATAGCACCTGAAAGATAAAGGATACCGCCTAAGAATCTCATTTTGAAATAAGGAATGATCGCCGTTACCGTATCCAGCCAGTTTTTATACATTAAGGTACCATCAGGGTTGAACTGTTTCCACATCAGTCCCTGGGTGAATCCTGAGATATACATGGGAACTGCATAGAAAATAATTCCTAATGTTCCCAACCAGAAGTGCCAGTTGGCTAATTTTTTAGACCATAAGGGCGTTCTCCACATGATTGGAACCAGGTAATATACCACTCCGAAGGCCATAAAGCCGTTCCATCCAAGGGCTCCCAGGTGTACGTGTCCGATCACCCAGTCCGTGTAGTGCCCGATTTTATTTAAAGATTTTGTAGCCAGTAAAGGTCCTTCGAAAGTGGCCATACCATAACAGGTAATTGCTACTACAAAGAATTTCAGGATCGGATTTTCTCTTACTTTATCCCAGGCTCCTCTTAAGGTGAGAAGACCGTTCAGCATTCCTCCCCATGAAGGCGCAATAAGCATGATAGAGAATCCCGTACCTACGGCCTGTGCCCATGCCGGAAGCGCCGTATACTGAAGGTGGTGAGGGCCAGCCCAAAGGTATACGAATATCAGCGACCAAAAGTGAATAATGGATAATTTATAGGAGAATACAGGTCGCTGTGCCGCTTTCGGCATGAAGTAGTACATCAGGCCTAACACCGGAGTGGTCAGTACAAAGGCTACGGCATTGTGACCGTACCACCATTGTACAAGAGCATCTTTTACACCGGCATATACAGAATAGGATTTCCAGCTTGTGAAGGATAGGGGAACTTCAAGATTATTAAAAATATGCAGCATGGCCACGGCAATCCAGGTGGCAATGTAGAACCAGATCGCTACATAAAGGTGTCTTACCCTTCTCTTGGCAATGGTTCCGAACATATTGATTCCGAAAATAACCCATGATACGGTGATCATAATGTCAATTGGCCATTCGTGTTCAGCATATTCTTTGGAAGTATTGATTCCCATTAAGAAAGTGATCACTACGGCAACGATCATCAGCTGCCAGGTCCAGAAATGGAGCCATGAAAGCGTATCGCTGTACATTCTTGTTTTTAAAAGTCTCTGCATACTGTAATAAGCACCGCAGAAGAAGGAATTACATACGAAAGCAAAAATAACCGCACTGGTATGAAGCATTCTGATTCTTCCGAATCCCATGGCTCCCTGTGTATTGATAAGTCCCTGTATATTTCCGCTTCTCAGACTCTGAATCGTGGTATCATCTGTCCCGAATAAAAACTCAGGCAACTCAGGGTAGAAAAGCATCAGCGCAGCCGAAAGTCCCAGCAGAAAGCCGACCAGCCCGAATACGATAGTAGCATACAAGAATGCTCTGACAATATTATTGTCATAATTGAATTTTTGCGTCTCCATAATTCCAATAGTGTTGTACCGAAGTGATATTTACCTTTTGAAAGCAGATTTTATTTTATCTTGATTTCTGTTAAAAATAAATATCATGTAACGTGTATAATGTTTTGCCAAAGGTATTTATTAACTTTGTGTAAGTCTAGTAGCTCTCCTTCTAAACTATACTAAAAACTACTAAAACAAAAACGATGAAAATATGTGGTCAAAATATCAGAAAAATCCGTAGAAGTAAAGACTTTACGCAGGAGTACATGGCTTTTGAAATGGGGATTTCCCAAAAGGCTTATTCCGACATTGAAAATTCTAAAGTAAAGATCAACCTTGATATCCTTAAGAAGATCTCCGATATCCTGGAAATTAAACCTTCAGACATCTGCAGTATTTCTCACAAATGCGGAACAGACGGGAATGAAGACCGGTATCAGTCGCTTTTAGAGTATATGAAAAAGAATAATATTTCAATTCCGGAAGAATATTTATAATAAAATACGACTTTTTTAGTTTTTAATTCTTTAAAAATGAACCTTTTGAATATTAAGAAAGCTTCATAGAAGGCAAATTTCTCTAAAGTTTTATATATTTAGGGCATAATTGATTTTATGAGCAGCGAACAGAAAACAGAGTCCAGCGATGGGGCTCTGGTGAGAGGATTAACCAACAGACATATTCAACTAATTGCCCTCGGAGGTGCTATAGGAACAGGATTGTTTCTTGGAATTGGCCCGGCAGCAGTTTTGGCGGGACCTTCCGTTATTCTGGGATATGCATTAGCAGGAATCATTGCATTCTTTATTATGCGCCAGCTCGGTGAAATGGTGGTTCAGGAACCTGTTTCAGGAAGTTTCAGCCATTTTGCCTATAAATATTGGGGTAATTTTCCAGGCTTTGCATCTGGCTGGAATTACTGGATTCTCTATATTCTGGTAAGTATGGCCGAGCTTACGGCTATCGGGCATTATATTCATTTTTGGTGGCCCGAAATTCCACTCTGGGTGTCCAGTTTATTCTTTTTTATTGTGATTACAGCCCTAAATCTGGCTTCTGTAAAAGTATATGGAGAAACTGAATTCTGGTTTTCCATCATCAAAGTGATTGCCATTATCGGGATGATTGTATTTGGTATTTACTTATTATTAAGTGGTACCGGAGGCGATAAAGCAAGTATTACGAATTTGTGGAACGATGGTGGATTTTTCCCCAAAGGATTTTTTAATAAAAGCGAAAGTGGATTTTCCGGACTGTTTGCCGCCATGGCGATGATTATGTTCTCATTTGGAGGATTGGAATTAATCGGAATTACGGCAGCAGAAGCTAAAAACCCTGAAAAGACCATTCCTAAAGCAACTAATCAGGTTATTTATAGAATTTTGATTTTCTATGTGGGAGCCTTGGTGATTTTATTTGCATTGAGCCCGTGGAGAGAGATTACAGAGGGAACAAGCCCGTTTGTGATGGTTTTTCAGAATTTAAATGGATTTGAATTCAATATTTTCGGAAAGGTGATTCAGTTCAATATTTTAATTGCCAATATCCTTAATCTGATTGTTTTAACAGCGGCATTGTCGGTATATAACAGCAGTGTTTACAGCAACAGCAGAATGCTTTTCGGACTGGCTCAGCAGGGAAATGCACCAAAGTTTTTAAAGAAACTGAATAAAAACAGTGTTCCTACGAATGCGATCCTGATTTCGTCCTGTTTCGCGGGAATCTGTATTATCATTAATAAACTGGTTCCGGAAAAGGCTTTTGAATATTTAATGGCTCTTGTAGTTTCGACTCTGATTATTAATTGGCTGATGATCTGCTATACCCATTTGAAATTCAGAAAAGATAAAGATCAATCGGGGGTGAAAACGTTATTCCCATCCATATTCTATCCGGTTTCAAATTACATCTGCATCTTATTTTTAGTAGCTATTTTGGTATTGATGAGCATTACGGGAATGGAAATCCAGGTGATCCTGATTCCGATCTGGCTGGCGTTTCTTTTTATAATGTTTAAACTGTATAAACCTAAAACCAAATAATAATTTGATTATAGTACAGAAAGTGGGTGCAGGCTTACTTAATTATACAGAGGACAGATTTTGATCTGTCCTTTTTTTTTGTCTATTACAATTAGATAAATAATAAAGCTTTTATCATTTATCCCATAATTTTATAATGTACCTTCTTAAAAAGATTTTTTTTTTGCGTACATTAGTAAGTATATATATCAAAATAGGGTGAAAAAAAACTAGTCAGAAATCAGATGATCATTTCAATATTACGATACAAGTAACAAATTTAAAACACATTCACTTATGGCAAATCTATTTCAAACCCTTACAAACACGGTAAAGCATTGGTATATTCCATTGATTTTCGGAATTATATTTTTAATCTGCGTTTTTTATGTATTCAGTGTCCCGCTTGCTACGTATGTCACTCTTTCTATTTTTTTCAGTGTTTCATTTTTATTTTCGGGAATAACGGAAATATTTTTTTCCTTACAGAATAACAAGTCATTGCAGGGATGGGGCTGGTTCCTGATCAGCGGATTGCTGACGACAGCAATTGGAGTATATCTTGTGAGTAATCCAAAGATCTCGATGACGGTCCTTCCATTTGTTGTGGGATTCACATTGTTATTTCGTTCTTTTCAGCTTTTAGGATTTGCCTTTGATCTTAGAAGTCAGAAAATTTTAAGCTGGGGAAATGTTGCCTTGGCAAGTGCAGGAGGAATTATATTCTCTTTGCTATTGATCTTTAATCCTGTATTTACCGGACTTTCCTTAGTTACATTAACGGCTGTATCTTTTATCTTTATAGGAATTGCTTCCATCATGCTGGCTTTAGACCTTAAAAAACTTAAAAGATTCCCTTCAAAGATCAGTGAGGAGCTGAAAAATAAAGTGAGATCTCTTCAGGAGGAGATTGATGAGTTGAAAAATAGAAAATAAAAAGATATCTATTGATCATCATAAAAAACTTCAAATAAAATGACTTTTGGGTTTCTGCCTTATATTTATTAATATGAGAAAGACAAGCAACACGTCAGACCAAGGACTGGCCAGATTAGAGAAGGAATTTTTCACTCCTGAAAAAATAAAAAGAATTATTTTTTTGATGAATTACCCTTTTCAGTAAACCAATAAAACCCGCGAAAGCGGGTTTTATTGGTTTACTGAAATCGTTTTAATGAATGTAACCTCAATTAAATACTATTGTTTTACAATTTTCTTGACGATTTTTTTTCCTTCTTTATTGATTCCATGCAGAAAATAAATGTTTGCAGGTAAATGATGAAGATCTATTTGTTTACCGGATAATGCTTCATAAACGATTTTTCCATCGGAAGTATATATTTCAACTGAGCTGAGTTCTTCTGAGAAAAAGACTACATCTTTTGCAGGATTGGGATATAAAGAAATACTAGTGGCAGCCTTTATATCTTCTGTTCCCATGTTACCTGACCCTAATTTTACCAGCCAAAAATCCGTAGCAGAAGAATTGGTGTGTAGGCCGGTCACATCACCATTGTTGGAAAGCGTACTTCCTGCAATAGCATAGCCGCCATCCGCGGTCAGATCTAAAGAAAAAGCAGTATCACTACCAGTCCCTCCCAGAGATTTGGCCCAGGATTTATTTCCAGAAGCATCCAGTTTTACCACCCAATAATCATTATTGTTAGTGCTGCCGCGGTGATCTGTAACATCCCCGTCATTAGAGAAAGAAGTTCCTGTTACAGCGTATCCTCCATCAGGAGTTTGTTTAATAAAATGAGCCTGATCAGAATTACTCCCGCCCAGACTTTTTTGCCATTCCAATGTACCGCCAGAAGTTATTTTAACCACCCAGAAATCTTTATTTCCGTGATTTCCGGTAACATCACCATTTACAGAATTGGAATATCCGGCAAGAATATATCCTCCATCTGTCGTTTGCTGGATAGAATATGCATTGTCTTCTCCAGTTCCTCCTAAACATTTTTGCCATTGTAATACCCCTTGTGCATTTAATTTTACTACCCAGGCATCTCTTGAGGCAAGGTAGGCAGCGTCACCTGAACTCCAGTACGTGTGATTTCCGGAAACATCGCCATTATTTTTAGTTTGGGTAGAACCGGCAAGAATATATCCTCCATCTGTTGTTTGTTTTACAGAGTAGGCCACTTCATCATCTGAACCTCCAAAACTTTTACGCCATTCTATATTGCCATTGGGATCAGTCTTTATCGCTACCATATTATATCTGGTCACCGGGCCCACTCCGGCAGCATATATAGCTCCAGCCACTATAAAGCCTCCATCTGATGTCTGTTGAATAGAGTAAGCTTTTTCATCATCTGTCGTTCCCAGATTTTGTGTCCATAATTTATTGCCTGCACCATCTAATTTAACAATCCAAATATCATTGGCACCGTAATATGCAGGTACATCTCCATTATCTATAGTAGAATATCCTGCAACAATATATCCCCCATCACTCGTGAGTGCAATAGCGGCTGCAGAATCATTTCCTGTTCCCCCCAATGCTTTTTGCCATTGGAAGTTTCCGTGGCTATCTGTTTTTACTACCCACATATCCTGGGTAAATCCGGCACTTCCGTGGAAACCGGAAACATATCCGCTGTTGGCATTGGTATTCCCTGCTAAAATATACCCCCCGTCCGGAGTATGCAAAACCTGTAGTCCATATTGCTTGTTTGCAGTATTGAAATCTACACATGCACCTTCAGTTCCTATACCTCCCAGACATACTGCCCATTCAATAGGTGGAGCTTGCTGAGCTGTTGACAAATGATATGTTAAAAGAAATAAGAAAAGGAGTAGTGTTTTTTTCATGGTTATAAAGTATTTGATTAAATAAATGCTACGAAAGTAATTAAATAAGCTCAAAAAAAATAAAGAAATGTAATAATGTCTAATGAACGAAATCAGAGAAAAGCTAATTCATAATTTTTGAAGATTTTCAGATACAAAAAAACCATCCTTAGAAAAGGATGGTTTGTAGACCCACAGGGATTCGAACCCCAACTGATGGTACCAAAAACCAGAGTGCTACCGTTACACCATGGGTCTGTATTATTGAGTGGTGCAAATTTACTATTTTTTTATTGATGTGCAATACTTTGGAATATAAGAAGCTGTTTTTTTGAAGTAAAAATTTTTAAAATAATAGTTTTACGAACGTCATTCCAAAAATTAAATCTTGGATAATCTTTGGTTTCCAGATTCTTGTAAGCAAAAAAGCCTTCCCAACGAAAGGCATTGTCATCTCAACGTTTGAAAATTATTTTTTCGGTAAGCCATTAATTTTTGATTCTAGTTCGTTGATTCTTCTTTCAAGATTCTCATTTTTCTGATGCAGCGCTCTTATGGCTTCCACCAGAATGGCATCGTAATCTCCATAGGCAGTTTGCAAATAGCCTTTGGTATCTTTGGTTACTTTATCGGGAAAAACTTCCTGTATATTTTGGGCGATAAAGCCCATCTGTTTTTCTTTCGGACGAAGAATACCCGTTTTATCATCATTCCAATAATAGTAAACTCCTTTCAACTGAAGCAGTTTTTCTAATGCTTCATTGCCGGAGATTTGCTGAATGTCTTTTTTCAGGCGTCCATCCGAATTGGCAAGCCATGCTCCGGCAGTCGTTTTAGAAGCTTCTCCCTCTATCTCCAGAATATTTGTTGAAGCTGTTTTACCAATCCCGATCTTACCGTCCTGACCTATGGTCATTCGTAAAACACTTGAATTTGTATCATTGGGGGTCGTATGGAATTCTATTCTGATTCCCTGTGCTGTTGTTGTAAAATTCTGGGTTGCTTGTGCCGTGATCCTAGAAGAAGTTAAGGCATTGCTGTTGTAGCCATTTCCTGAGTTTCCTGCAAAGACAATCGCCCCTACATTATCTCCCGATGCTAAAGCTTGGTTGATACTGCTGTCAGTAGAGGCATTTTTTCTAAGGACGAAGTACGCGGGACCTACTCCTCCAGCTCTTTCATTGATTGCTCCTAACACATCACTCAAAATATGAAAATTGGATTGTGGATTAGTCATTCTTATTCCGACACGAGCGTTATCAGTAACAGTTAGTGCCTCTACGTTTGAAGAGTTTCGGACTTTAAATGACCTGTTTGCAGAGGAGTTTGTTTTGCTTACTACATCCAAGGTCGCCTGTGGCATAGTGGTGTTAATTCCTACCTGTCCATTTATAGATAAAAAAAAGCCTGATATTAATGCGAAATAAAATTTGAAAATAATTTTTGAAGTCATCGTATGTATATTTTAATATTGCGAATTTACAATATTTTCTTTTTCATAGATGAAATTTTAACAATAAAATGTAGTTATTATTATGATTGTTTAAAATAATATTATTATGAATGGTTCGCAAATGTTAATATTGGGTTGAAATTACGAAATCATTAAAGACTTCCATTGGGAAATAAAAAAGCCTTAATAATCTGTCGATTAAAAAGGCTTTAAGTAGACCCACAGGGATTCGAACCCCAACTGATGGTACCAAAAACCAGAGTGCTACCGTTACACCATGGGTCTCTTTATTTTGGTGAGGCAAATTTACAGCTTTTTTCTTTAGATACAAGAAAATTTTAAAGTTTTTTTTACATTTACACTCCGTTTTATTTCATACCATTATGCTGATAGACTTCAATAAACTCAATATTAATAATTTATCTCCTCAAACGGATTTCGAATATACCATCAAAAATTTTTTAGATGAATGGTTTTCCCTTGGAGATACCGTAAAAGTGCAAACTTCAGGTTCCACAGGGATTCCGAAAGTTTTTGAAATTGAAAAAAAGAAAATGATCAAGTCTGCGGTGATGACCTGTGATTTTTTGGAATTAAAAGAGGGGAACAAAGCATTGTTGTGCCTTCCTGTAGACTATATTTCAGGAAAAATGATGATGGTACGTTCTATTCAGAGAAAATTGAAACTGATCGTAACTGATCCCTCCTTAAAACCAACCGAATATTTAAATGAAGAAGTAGATTTTTGTGCTATGACGCCGCTTCAGGTAGAAAATTCACTCAACAAATTGCATTTGATTAAAAATTTAATCATTGGAGGAGCTGCTGTTTCTGAAAATTTAAAAAGCAAAATACTAAGTACAAAACTGCTTTCCAATACTTCAAACCGTATTTTTGAGACCTACGGAATGTCCGAGACCCTTTCTCATATTGCGTTGAAACAGCTGATGCCTGAACCTGAAGATTATTTCACCGTTTTCGAAAATATTTCTATCACTACAGATGAAAGAGGCTGTCTGAAAATAGAGGCTCCCGATTTAAATACTGAGGTTCTGCAAACGAATGATTTAGTTGAGATTAGAAATGAAAAACAGTTTAAATTCCTGGGACGCATCGACAATGTGATTAATTCCGGCGGAGCTAAAATTTTCCCTGAAGCATTAGAGGCATTAGTTAAAAAAGAAATTCCGAATGAAGCAGTATTTTTAGGAAGTGAAGATGAACGATTGGGACAGAAACTTATTTTGATCATCGAAGGAGAAGAATCTGCAGAACTTTCTGAAAAGGTTTTAAAAATCCCTTTTGAAAAAAGTTTTCACAAACCGAAAGAAATTATTTTCACGGATAAAATTCCCAGAACCCCAAACGGCAAAGTCAACAGAATAGAACTCTATAAAATAATAACCAAAAGCTAAAAAATAGTGCCATCCACTATCTATTCATCTACCATCATCCATCTCTTCATCTATCATCTCGCCATCTATTATCTATTAATCCACTATCTTTAACCCATTCATTCCCATCCTATGAAAGACTTCTCAAAAGAACTCAGCTTTAAAACTTCCCGCAGCAGTGGGGCAGGAGGCCAGAATGTCAATAAAGTGGAAACTGCGGTAACCGTTCTTTGGCTGGTCGATGAATCCGAATTTTTTAATGAGTATCAAAAAGGGCTCATCAGGGGTAAGTTAAAAAACAGAATCAATGCTGACGGCTATATGTTCCTTACCGTCTCTGAAAGCAGGACCCAGCTCATGAATAAAAATAAGGCGATTGAAAAAATTATTGATCTCGTTGACAAAGCCTTAATTGTACCAAAAAAGAGACTGGCTACCAAACCTTCAAAAGGACAGAAGCAGAAAAGACTGGATACCAAAAAGAAAATTTCTGAAAAGAAAGATAACAGGAAGTTTAAGTTTTAGAGATTCAGGTTTTGGGATGTAGAGGCTATAAGATCTGAGTTGCAGTTTAGTATGTTTTTTCCTTTTGTATATCGGTATTTTTGATTATCTTAGGGGTATTATTTACAAACATTAATTTATGACAGCAATTATTCCTTCTTCTGCAGAAAGCCACTCTAATGGCCTTTTGTTGTCGCTGTTATACTTACATACAGATTCTTTTCTGAAGAATTCCAAGGACTTTATTAATTAAGCCCTGTCAGGATCCACGACAGGGAAAATATTCCAATTAATTTCACGTATTTATTTTTGCAGTTTTCTACAGGAGAAAAACTGAATAGGGTCATCCTGCATTGGATCACTGGAATAGCTGCATCCACTCATTTTAAAAGAATTAAAAATGTCCAACCATATTACTGTAACCACCGGAATTTATGATGCGATAAAAGATACACTCAGAAGAAAAAAGGTAAGCATGCCGGAAGAGAAAAGACTTACTGAAGAACTGAAGAAAGCCAAGCAGGTTTTGAGGAGAGATCTCCCTGATGATGTAGTGACTGTTGACAGAAAAGTAACCATCAAAGACCACACGCGGAATTTCGAGCACGAATATATTTTCGTTGCCTCCGTAAAAGCTAAACCGGCAAAAAATAAACATTCCATCTTATCGGATATTGCTTTGGCAACTGTAGGATATAAAGTGGGAGATGTCATCGACTGGCCTTTCAAAGATGGTGAAAGGAAGATCGAGATCTTAAAAGTAGAATCTTGTCACGGGTAGTCCCTGTGTTATCTATATTTGTTAGATGAAAGTACAGCTCCAGGGCTGTATTTTTTTTGTGTAAAATATGGGATGTTGAGAAACATTTTTTATCATTTGTTAAAAAAGGATGTTCGCGGAGGAGTTTATTGAAGTACTCATGTTGCATTCCGTTTTTAAGTTTTATCTTTGCAAAAATTAAAAAAATGAGCAAACCGATTTCTGAATTTATAGAGAAATATTACCTGCACTTCAATGCGGCTGCATTGGTAGATGCATCTAAGGGGTATGTTGCACATCTTAAAGATGGCGGAAAAATGATGATTACTTTGGCAGGTGCGATGTCTACTGCTGAATTGGGGAAGATTCTTGCAGAAATGATCCGTCAGGGAAAAGTTGATTTTATCTCTTGTACAGGCGCTAACCTTGAAGAAGATCTAATGAATCTTGTGGCACACTCTCACTACGAAAGAGTTCCGCACTACAGAGATCTGACGGCACAGGATGAGTGGGCTTTATTAGAAAGAGGGCTGAACAGAGTTACCGATACCTGTATTCCTGAAGAAGAAGCTTTCAGAAGACTTCAGAAGCATATCGTGGAGATCTGGAAAGATGCAGAAGCTAAAGGAGAGCGTTATTTCCCGCACGAATTCATGTATAAAATGATTCTTTCAGGAGTTCTTGAGCAGTACTATGAAATTCCAAGAGAAAACTCATGGATGATCGCTGCAGCAGAGAAAAACCTTCCGATCGTGGTTCCGGGATGGGAAGATTCTACGATGGGTAACATCTTCGCCTCTTACTGTATCAAAGGTGAGCTTACGGCAACCACTATGAAATCAGGAATCGAATATATGATGTACCTGGCAGACTGGTACACTCACAATTCAGCTGGAAAAGGAGTTGGTTTCTTCCAGATTGGTGGAGGTATCGCAGGAGATTTCCCAATCTGTGTAGTTCCAATGTTGTACCAGGATATGGAAATGCATGACGTTCCGTTCTGGTCATATTTCTGTCAGATCTCAGATTCTACAACGTCTTATGGTTCATACTCAGGAGCAGTTCCTAATGAAAAAATCACTTGGGGTAAACTGGATATCACTACACCGAAATTCATCGTTGAAAGTGATGCTACCATCTGTGCACCACTGATGTTCTCTTACATCTTGGAAAATTCTTAAGAATAACTTCTTATCAAAATACCAGCGCTTCAATTCATTTTGAAGCGCTTTTTTATGGTTGTACTTATCATTTCAAGCGTAGCGAAGCAATCTTATAATTTAAGCAACAAAGTCTTTAAGGTTAATTGCTTTTCTTAATGTTTCAAAATAAAACCACTAAGAAAAAGTTCATAAAGAGATTGCTTCGCTTCGCTCGCAATGACTTACGTGGAGGTTCAGTCCAGAGAATTCACCAGCACAAAATAACGGTAGGCCAGAATTCCCTTCTCAATTTTACTGAGGCTGTTCGGATCCTTGTCGCTCAACTTGGGGAGCATCTTTTTATTCACTGTATTCAGCAGTTGGAAAAATGATTTTTTCATACCTTTATATTTAAAATCAAACATCATTGAATCATTAAACATTCAAAAATGATGCAAAAAAGGTTTAAAATTCACGGAGACCTTATTTTTAACGGAACACAACCCCTGACTGACTATGGACGAAATTTTCAAACAACAGATTTACGAGATTACACGACTTATTCCCAAAGGAAGAGTTTCCTCTTACGGAGCTATAGCAAAAGCGGTAGGGTATCCGAACCATTCCCGTCACGTAGGAAAAGCGATGGGAGGGTGCCCCGAAGACGTTCCGGCACATCGTGTGATATCAAGTTCCGGAGTATTGTCTGTTCCTGAATTTCAAAAAAGACTCGAAGCAGAAGGTATTACCGTCGAAAATTTAAAAATCAAAGATTTCAAAAAACTCTTTTGGAATCCGCTTGACGAGATTTAGGATTGAAAATTTTACCCGTTCAGATCAGGATTTTCCATTCGGTCAATAGGCGGGATAGCTTTGGTTCATCAATAAAACGAAAACCAATGAAACCCATTTCAATCTTCTCATTCCTATTCCTTTTTATCGCTATATTTTCAAAAGCCCAGATGCATTCATAGATGACAAGATAAAAGAATACCTAACGAACACGAAAGTTAGGTTCTCTAAATACTTAAGGCACTAAAGTTTTTATTCAGCCAAATAGAGACCACCTGAATGGATTGGTCAATAATAAAAAAGAGGAAGCTCTGAAAGCGAGTGATACACCATAATAAAAACAGGTTCCAGCGGCAAAGCCGCTGGAACCCCCAAATAAAAAAGATCACTCTCCTTAATCTACCGATAGAGAAGTTAGATCTCCCTTCACATTCCCCTTCCTTGAAGGGGTGGATTTTTGCCTGCAAAAAGACGGGGTAGTAAAAAAATACCCACAATTATTAAAAAAATATCCAGAATACTCTTGAGTATTCAGGATACAATAACCGGCACTGTAAACTGCCAAATTTATCTTCTTCCTTTCGGAGTTTTTAATTCTTCTTTCAATCTTTCATTCTCTTGCTTTAGCAGGGCAATATAATCCTGCAAGCTTTGAATAATGGATGCAGAGATGTTATGAAATTGAGTCATCGTTCCATTTCCGGAAGAGCTGTCATTAAATACAGGATGATCGTAATTAACAACTACTTTTGCTTCCTCTTCCTCATAAATATCTTCTACAGTAACATCCAAAAAACGGGCAATTTTGTCCCATTCATCTTTAACGATTCTTACATCACCGCTTTCTTTTCTGCTGTAGTTGGATACATCAGTCGCGATAATATCGGCTATCTGCTGCTGAGTATAGCCTTTTTGTTTTCTGATGACGCGTAATTTTTCTTTTTGCATATCCGACATTTTATACAAAAATGGAAAAAAAGGACAATGTGTACAATAGAAAATGGAAAAAATGTGAAGTAGGAGGTTGAGATTTAAGGAAAAGTGCAGAAAAAGTTTAGAATATCAAAGGTATTGCATCAATGTGTTTATTATTTACGCTTTTGTTTTTAGGTTTTACCCACAAAGACGCAAGGTTTAAAATATAAATAGTTTTTAAGACGCAGGAATATCGAAGATTTTCAGCAAGGGAAAAGTGATAGTTCAATTTTTTGATTGGTACGATTTGTAAAGGATTCTAGATTGATTATAAAATTATTTCATTTCTCGCAATATTAGCGGTGTACAATTTTATCGGAGATAAAATCTTTGCGCCTTAAAACAGTAGGATGTAAAAAAACTTTTGCGTCTTTGCGTTTCCTCAACTTCACATTCGGTTTGATTCAAATTTAAAGCATAAAAAAGACTGCTCCCAATATGAGAGCAGTCTTACTATTTTTAGAGTATCTATTATTTCTCCAGTTGCTTATAGCTTCTCTGAATAAAATCTGTCAGGTCTTTTCCTTTCAACAGATTCTGTGAAAGCTTCGCAAGATCCAGAGCGTATTTGATCAGCGTTTCCTTTTCTTCAGGATTTTCTGTCTTTAAGATCTGGTTTGAAAGCTCACTGTTCGAGTTCACGACCAGATTATACATTTCCGGCAAACCTCCCATTCCGAACATACCTCCTCCGCCGGTTGCCTGCATCTCCTTCATTCTTCTCATGAATTCAGGCTGCGTGATCGTAAACGGAGCGTCATTGCTGTCAAGATCTTCAAGCTGTACGGTGAATTTAGCGTCTTTTACAGCCTCTTCCACGTTCTTCTTTAAAGATTCTTTTTCAGTTTCAGTTAATTTAGAAATGACAGGTTCGTCTTTTTTGATCAGGTTGTTGATATGATCTGCATCCACTCTTGCAAATGAGATTTTCTCTTTTGACGTTTCCAGTTTCTGGATCACGTGAGAAATGACAGGTGAGTCTAATAACAGAACGTCATAACCTTTATCATTAGCCGCCTGAATATAGCTGTGCTGCTCATCTGCATTGGTTGCGTAAAGAATGACCGTGTTACCATCCTTATCGGTGTGCGAAGGCTGAATCTTTTCGATCAGCTCATTCCATAGGAAGTATTTTCCATCTGTAGTAGGATATAAAGTGAATTTATCTGCCTTTTCAGCAAATTTTTCTTCCGTGATAATTCCGTATTCAATAACGATTTTGATGTCATTCCATTTTTTCTCATAATCTTCACGGTTTTCGTTGATCAGAGAAGACATTTTGTCGGCTACTTTTTTCGTGATGTAAGAAGAAATTTTCTTTACAGCACCGTCTGCCTGAAGATAAGAACGGGAAACGTTCAACGGGATATCCGGAGAATCAATGACTCCTCTCAGAAGCATAAGGAAATCTGGAACAATCCCTTTTACTTCATCCGTTACAAATACCTGATTCTGGTACAGCTGGATTTTATCCTTATCAATATTTAAATTGTTGCTCAGTTTCGGGAAGAATAAAACTCCCGTAAGATTGAACGGATAGTCAACATTCAGGTGAATATTAAACAAAGGCTCTTCAAACTGCATTGGATACAGTTCGTGATAGAACTTCATGTAATCCTCACTGGTCAGTTCGCTTGGGGCAATCGTCCATGCTGGTGTTGGATTATTGATGATATTATCCACTTCTTCAGTTTCTGCAACGGCATCTTCCGGAGCATCTTCGGGTAATGGAAGTGTATGGGTTTTGGTCCCGAATTTAATCGGAACAGGCATGAATTTATTGTATTTTGAAAGCAGTTCACGAATTTTTGCTTCTTCTAAAAATTCGGTTGAATCTTCTGCAATATGAAGAACAATCTCTGTTCCTCTTTCTGTTTTGTCAGTAGTTTCCTCAAGAGTGAATTCCGGACTTCCGTCACAGATCCATCGTACGGCTGGTTCGTCTTTATAAGATTTAGTGATGATTTCCACTTTTTCAGCCACCATAAATGCAGAATAGAATCCAAGACCGAAATGACCAATAATTCCGGAGTCTTTTGCAGAATCCTTATATTTTTCAAGGAATTCTTCAGCGCCCGAAAAAGCAACCTGGTTGATGTATTTTTCAACCTCTTCAGCCGTCATCCCGATTCCCTGATCGATGATGCGAAGTGTTTTTTGTTCTTTGTCGATTTTTACTTCAAGCTTCGGATTTCCGTACTCCACTTTAGCTTCTCCGATACTTGTTAAATGCTTTAATTTTAAAGTAGCATCCGTGGCATTTGAGATCAGTTCTCTCAGGAATATTTCGTGATCACTGTAAAGAAATTTTTTGATGAGAGGGAAAATGTTTTCCACAGATACATTAATATTTCCTTTAGTCATAATATTTTAGATTTTTTAATTTCCTTTTAATGCTCAAAAAAAATACCATGAAGGAGAATGTGACAGAATGGCATTTTTTCTACGGACTGTAATCCTGAAACGGGTTACTTTTCAGTGGTAACACCAATCATCACTCCGAAATCTCCATCTACCTGAGTCCAGTTTTCCTCCGGGAAATAAGCTCTAGAGACAAAACCGTCAAGATATAATGCATGGGTGCAGCCCAAACTCTTAAAGAAGGAGGCGAAGTGGTAAAAGTTTATTTTTTTCTTAGACATCACAAAAACCGGATCGCCATTTTTCAATATTCCGACACCGTTTCTGATATGTAAATTACCTGAGTTTTCTTGAAAAATGGGATTTATTTTTCCGTTGATGATCAACATAGGACCGGACTGCGTTGCAAATTGTATATCTGCATCTGTTTTGAAATTTTCAGTGGCAATAATGGCTGATACATTAGATTTTGTTCTATAGAAAATGCCATTAGGTTGTAAGTAGAAATTTCCTTCACCACTCAATGTATCAATGGGATGTAAAGTTTTAAAATTTTCTATGTATAATCCTTTTGGGATATTGTTTTCAATGAACATACCGCCATTCATAGCGAATTTTAAATTCTGATTTTTGGTGTTAACGTATTTTTTTAAATTTTCAATATTCCTGAAAGGCTGGTTTCGATGATCTTTCCAAAAGAATTCAATTTTCTCGTTTTTTGTATCGACAGGATATACGACGAAATCAGGGTTGATCTCTCTGTCTTTTTTACAGGAAAAGAAAACTATAAATACCAGAATATACGCTATTCTGAATATAATATTAAGCTTCATTTGCGTTTTTATTTAAAATTACACAAAAAAAAGACAGCCCTGAAGCTGTCTTAAATATATGGATTGAAAAAAATTATTTTACTTTATTTTTCAATTCTTCTTTGATTTTATTTTCTAATTCCTCAGCTAGCTCAGGGTTGTCTTTCAACACGTCTTTTACTGCGTCACGACCTTGTCCCAATTTGGTTTCTTCATAGCTGAACCAAGAACCGCTTTTCTTTACAATTCCCTGTTCTACAGCCTGATCAAGAATTTCTCCTGTTTTAGAAACTCCTTCACCGTACATAATGTCAAATTCAGCTTGTTTGAAAGGTGGCGCTACTTTGTTTTTTACAATTTTCACTTTCACACGGCTTCCTACTGCTTCATCTCCGTTTTTAATCGGTGCACTCGCTTTTCTGATATCTACTCTTACAGAAGCGTAGAATTTCAATGCATTACCACCGGTTGTGGTTTCCGGATTTCCGAACATCACCCCGATTTTTTCTCTCAATTGGTTAATGAAAATAACGGTACATTTTGTTCTGGAAATCGTAGCAGTCAGTTTTCTCAATGCCTGAGACATCAATCTTGCGTGAAGACCCATTTTGGAATCTCCCATTTCTCCTTCAATTTCTGCTTTTGGAGTTAATGCTGCAACGGAGTCAATAACCACAATGTCGATTGCCCCTGAACGGATCAGGTTATCAGCAATTTCCAAAGCCTGTTCCCCGTTGTCCGGCTGAGAAATAATTAAGTTTTCAAGATCGATTCCTAATTTTCCTGCATAACCTCTGTCAAAAGCGTGCTCTGCATCAATAAATGCTGCAATTCCACCTGCTTTTTGAGCTTCTGCAATCGCGTGAAGTGTTAAAGTTGTTTTACCGGAAGATTCAGGTCCGTAGATCTCAATGATTCTTCCTCTAGGGTATCCACCTACTCCAAGAGCGATGTCTAATCCCAAAGATCCGGAAGGAATCACTTCAATGGTCGTATCAATTGTACTGTCACCTAAAGTCATTACCGTTCCTTTTCCGTATGTTTTATCTAGCTTGTCAAGCACTAATGCAAGTGCTTTTTTCTTATCGTCTATGTTGCTCATCTGTTGTTAAAATAATTGCTCAAAATTACGGAATTTTACCTTCAAAAACTAATATTATTTACTGTGAAAAACTGTTTTTATCGTTAAATAATAATAATGTTTTGAGGCTGATGTTATTCATTACGAATGGAATGTGAAGTTTTATGATTCAAAACATAAAAAATATTTTTTTCCGTTGACTATACTTGCTGTTCAGTATTGTTTTAGTGAAGATTTGAATTTTTAGTCACTCTGAGATAGTCTTCCAGTACTTTCATCTGGTCTTTGTCTCCTTTTTTTATTCTTGCATCCCTGCTTACGATTGTATCATAGATTTTGTTGAACAGGATCTTTGTTTTGGGAAACAGTTTTCTGTTTGAAACTTCCGGGATCTGAAGTCTTTTGCATACCTCATCATCCAGCAGAAACCAGGTACAGCAGATGTGCAGATATCTGAGATTGGTCCTCTGGAACTTGAATTTTAAAATTGGATTTTCCAGAGATTCATTCAGTAAAGAATGGGCGAGTAAAATAGAATCTTTATCAGAAGGAGGCTGAACAGAAGTCCATAAATGAAAAAATTCTGTTGCCTGCTTTTTACTGTCGGGAAGAAGTTGCTCAGGAATTCCCAATAAGTATCCTACATATTTCCAAAGATGAAAAATTCCTTTTTCCTCTTCTTCTGAAAAGGTATTTCCCAATTTTTTAAGACTGTGAAGAAAAACAAGACTGAAACCAATATACGTAGCCATCATATCCCATGAATTGATAGGTTCTCCCCAGTTTTCCGTATCCCATTCCTTGTAATGTTTCTTGACGGAAAGTCTGGCGTACGAATGGATCAGGCGGGTCTTAATAGCAAATTCGTAACCTTTTGCATGAATTTGAAGGGCATCATAGCGCGTTGCATTGACCCAAAAGTCCAGCGTTTCTGAAAGACGTTTTACTGCACCTTTTTTCAGAGCCTCCGTAGCGGTGAGGGGCTTATTAAGATAGGCATAATCATAACCGCCGATCAGACAGTAATCCCTTAATGAGATGAGCGAGTCAATATTACTTCTCATACAGAGCTCTGCGCCGCTTTTCAGCAGGCTGTAGTCAAGCCATTCCGGAATCTGCTGCGTCTGGGTGAAAAGTTTTTTTACGCTTTCAGGAACATCATCTGTTTCAGAGACCCCGTTTCGGATATAATTTTCAATTTCTCTTGAGGCTTCATGAAATTTTTTAGTAAAATAAACCTCTTTTACCACTTCATCTCCCACCTCATCCACATGATAAAAATAGCGTGAAAACTTTTCAAAGTCCTTAAAACTCACTTCAGCTCCGGAAAAGTCGATAAGTTGTTTTCCGTTTCCTTTTCCCCAAAAATGTTTAAAGTGAGGAGAATCTTTAAAACGCGGCAGTATCATCATGTTTTTCATTACTATAAAAATACAAGTTTTGCGCCGAAATATACTGGTGAGATTTATCAGCCTTTCATCAGATTTCTTAATAAAAAATCATTAGATAAGTCCTCTTTCAAAAGCTTTCTTTACAAGCTCTTTGCAGTTCCTGGAATCTGTTTTTCGTAAAATATTTTTTCTGTGGGTGCGTACTGTGTGTTCAGATAGAATCAGGGACTGGGCAATTTCAGGGCCTGAATATCCTTTTGTGATAAGGGAAAGAATTTCCATTTCTCTTTTCGTTAAATGTTCAGGGAAACTCTCAGGTTTCGAAAAGGAATCCAGCTTCACCTGGTGAAAGTCATTTCTGGGGCCCATCCCTGAAATCAGGACGGTATAAGGATTTTCTTTTGTGATATGATGGATGTTAGTATGGATGTTTATCGCCTGAATGGGAATTCCGGTTTCATCTTCCATGGTGATCACAGACTGGTGATGGAAGAGTTCATATTTTCCTTCCGCTGTTTTCATTCTGAAGCAATAGCTGCATTTGATGTAAAGCTGATGTTCTAAACCTATTTCTGTCATTTTGTCGATCAGAGTCTGCTCAGCTTTCATGACAAATTCAATATCATCAGGGTGCGTGAGGTCTATGACTTCTTTTAAATTTTCAGGATAGCTGTCAAGACCGTGAAGTCTGAGGATATTTTCATGATGATGGGAAAGCGTACTGTTGGTAAGATTGAGAGCGTAATAATAAAATTCACCAATGGCAAACATTTCACTGATGATCTTTTCGATCGGTGGTTTATCACGGATCGTTCTGTCTCTTCTTACACCCGGATACGTATTCCAGACTTCAATAAGAGGGTGTTTTTTTTCTGAATTCTCCATGAATTAATTGGTTTATGCTAAAATAATTAAAATACTTGCAAAATACCACAAAAGGGGGATTTTTTTACTTTAATAAAATTTTAAACTTTGTACTAACTAATAACCAGGAAAACTCAATTTACTTTATCCCGTTTTGTTTAATGATTTAATTTATTCTATCATTTTTTTAATCAAGAAAAAAATAATTAAACAAAGCATAAGCGGACCGCCTGAACGGCTACTGAATAAGAAGCTTTTATGAATGTTATAAAACAGTTTACTCTTTTCTTTTTAGTTGTTTGAAAATGATAAACTTATAGCCTCTCGTTGCTGGGGGGCTTTTTCGTTGTCTACACATTCCCTTCTCATTGCATTTCTAACCTTTAAAATCACCCGAACGGGTAATTTACTTGTATTCATGGATTTTTAAACTTTGTATAAAACTAATAGCCATGAAAACATATGTATTACTTCTATTCCTGCTGTGGGCGGGAATGTTCAAATCACAGGGAAAGCCAGAAGAGGATGTTAAAGGTTTGCTTAAGACTTTAGTAGATAAGGATTTAGATTTTATCAAAGAAAGATCAGGAAAATATACTCCTATTGTATCTGCGTACACTTATAACCAGATGGTGAAGAAAGATTTTTCTATGCTTGTTACAGGATCTACAGAAAATAATCAGGTGGGAAAGTATGCAGCGCTTTCCATTGATAAAAATGAGCAGAGTTTTTCATTGAGTCCCATTATTTATATACCTGAAAAAAAAGACGAAGAAAAATTTAGACATGTTTTTTCAATAAATGCCAGTGGAAAACTTAATAATAACGGCTTTTTTGATTTTTCAAATAGAAAATTGTTAAGAGTAGGGGGAAGCTGGACAGCACTTTTATCTACAAGATATTCTTATGGTGAATTATCTCCTGAAACCCGGGATAAAAATAAAGAAATTTATGGGTTAGTACGGGAAGATTTAATAAAAAAAATGGATTCTCAAGATAAGTTGGAAAAAATAAAATCTGATCAATCGGACTATAAACAAGTGTACCATCAGGAGGTTGAAAAATATGAAAATTTAGTGTACAAAAATGTTTGGACTACAAAATTTTTAGCATGGACGAAGCTTGATGTAGGTTACTCCGAAGATAAACTTAAAATAATAGACAGCATCAATGTCCAGAATTCGGTGATGGACCCTATGAATAAAAGCATTAGCGGAGCATATTTTTCCCTATCCGGAAATATTTATTATGGCTCGAGAAAAGGCTTTGGATTATATCTGAATGCACAATTATCATATTCAAAAAAGACTTCTCTTTCTGAAATATTCTCAACTGTAGAATGGAACAGGATCCGTTATGGAAGTGGAACCAATAATACCGTTTATTATGATATAGAAGAGCATAGTGTATATATTACCAATTTCAATACGCTTAAGCAAAAATATAAACGAGATATTTCTGTACAGGTTCTCTGCTTTATACCACTTGGGCAATCCAACTTGATAGGTTTGGATGTAGGTTATCAAAATAAAGAGTTTATCACACCAAGCTCAACTACTTTTACAAGTAATAAAAATATTTTTAGTGTAGGGATTATGTTCCCGCTGAGGGATAAGGACGGAAAAACCACAATCAATATTGAGCCTTTCTGGCGTAATACTTCTTTCAGTAATTACGATGAAGGAAAAGAGGAAAGTTTTTGGGGTGTGAAATTCGGGGTTCCTCTGAATCAGCTTTTCTAAAATGTATTAAAGTATATTCGAATATAATAAAATCAAAAAAACCTTCCCATCGGGAAGGTTTCATTATTTATAACTGATTGCTCATTACTTATTATAAAGAAGCAGAATGGATAAGCATATCTACCAATTTGTTTGAGTAGCCCATTTCGTTGTCATACCAAGAAACAAGTTTTACAAAGTTTGGAGAAAGCATGATACCGGCGTCTTTGTCGAAGATAGAAGTTCTCTTATCTCCTACGAAGTCCTGAGAAACGACTGCATCTTCAGTGTATCCTAAGATTCCTTTCAATTCACCCTCAGAAGCAGCTTTAATAGCAGCACAGATCTCATCGTAAGAAGTAGCTTTTTCTAATCTTACCGTAAGGTCAACTACAGAAACGTCAACAGTTGGCACTCTGAAAGACATACCTGTTAATTTTCCGTTTAATGAAGGGATTACTTTTCCTACCGCTTTAGCAGCACCTGTAGAAGAAGGGATAATGTTGTTAAGAGCAGCTCTACCACCTCTCCAGTCTTTAGCAGACGGTCCATCAACAGTTTTTTGAGTTGCTGTTGTAGCGTGTACCGTAGTCATAAGACCTTCTACGATTCCGAAGTTATCGTGGATTACTTTAGCTAAAGGTGCTAAACAGTTGGTTGTACAAGAAGCGTTGGATAAGATTTTGATATCGTCAGTAAGCTCCAGGTGGTTCACACCCATTACGAACATTGGAGTGTCGTCTTTAGATGGGGCAGAAAGGATTACTTTTTTAGCTCCGGCGTTGATGTGAGCCTGAGCAGAGTCTTTAGATAAGAAAAGACCTGTAGATTCTACGATATACTCAGCACCTACTTCATTCCACTTTAAGTTGTTAGGATCCTTTTCAGCAGTTACTCTGATTTTTTTTCCGTTTACCACAAGGTCGTTACCTTCTACAGAAACTTCTCCAGGGAAAATACCGTGTACAGAATCATATTTTAACATGTAAGCCATGTATTCTGCGTTGATTAGGTCATTGATTCCTACTACTTCAATGTTATCTCTTTCAGTCATTGCTCTGAAAACAAGACGTCCAATTCTACCAAAACCGTTGATACCTACTTTGATTGTTGACATAATAGTTTGTTTTAGATTTATAAAAAATAATTAGATTGCTAAAATTTCGGAAATCAGTAAAAGATCTTTATTGATTTCATTATGTTTTTTAATGGCCTCTTCAATCGGTGTATACACCATATCGTTGGAACGCATTCCGGCCATTACATTTGTTTTTCCTTCCATTAATCCCACTACGGCACCGTAGCCCAGTCTGCTGGCCAAAACCCGGTCTGCACAGCTCGGAGAACCTCCTCTCTGAATATGTCCCAGGATCGTTACCCGGATGTCATAATCAGGAAATTCTTCCTTCGTCTGATTTGCAAGATCATAGATGCTTCCCAGTTTTTCACCTTCAGCAACTACCACGATACTGGATGCTTTTCCTGTTTTTTCAGCTTTTCTGAAGTTTGCGAAAAGATCCTGCATGCTGTCTTTTTTCTCAGGAATAAGGATGTCCAATGCACCAGTGGCCAGTCCGCTGTTTAAAGCAATAAAACCGGCATCACGCCCCATCACCTCAACAAAGAAAACCCTGTTGTGGGAAGTAGCCGTATCACGAACCTTATCAATAGCTTCCATCGCTGTATTCAAAGCAGTATCGTAGCCAATGGTATTATCCGTTCCGAAAATATCATTGTCAATAGTTCCCGGTACACCGATGACCCTGATCCCGAATTCTTCGTTAAAGATCTTGGCTCCGGTAAAAGTTCCGTCTCCTCCAATGCATACCAATGCATCGACACCATATTTCACACAGTTATCATAAGCTTTCTGGCGTCCTTCCGGAGTTCTGAATTCCACGGATCTGGCAGATTTCAGAATGGTTCCGCCCTGGTTGATTATATTTTTTACGGAACGGGGACCCATTTTCAGGAAATCATCATTGATGAGCCCGTTATAGCCTTCCCTTACTCCGTAGCATTCGATATTATAATAATTGGCGGTTCTTACGACCGCTCTTAATGCTGCATTCATACCTGGAGAGTCACCTCCTGAAGTAAGAACTGCAATTTTTTTTACAGCACTCTCTTTCATCTAGTAAAAAATTTCGAACACAAATTTACAAAAACAAGTTCAGATAATGGCAGTAAGTTGAGAAGAGTTTTGAATATATATAATTAAAAGCTTCTAAAATTTGTAGGTTTAAAAAAATACCTTGCTGTTTTGGTTTCAGAAGAATTTACATCAAGACGATACCATGGCGAAATATTTTTATCAAAAGGATTGGATAGCATATGAATAGATTGGGCAGGAGTGAATCCCTGGCTTAATAAAAATAACTTTTCACCTTCCTTATTCTGACAGACTCCTGAAATAAAAATAATATGTCCCGGACTTCCCGGAGTGATCAGAATATCACCGGTTTTCAGATCTGAAGTTTTTGCAACCGGGTTTGTTTCTTTATTCAAGGAAATCGTTCCGGCATAATTGAAAATCAGATCCAGATATTTTCTGAAATTAGAATAGGAATCATCAAAACCTGCTGTCTTTCTAAAAATTACTGAATTTCCATTGACGAAAGCCCGGATACCATTTTTATAGTCATTCCAGGAGACCAGATCGCCACTGGTAAAATGAAATTTGATCTTATCAAATTTTTTAGCTTTGTACAAATATTCCGCTCTTAAACGGATTGCTGCATCAGCACACTGTTGCAGATCTTTATTCCCTGTATCAATATCATAAACGGCTTCGTGAAGATCCTGAGTGGAAATAGGAGTGTCATCATATTTTAAAATCTGACTTCCATACGGTTTAAGCTTGAAATTCTCAATAAAATATCCAAAAGAATCTTGCTGCTCTTCAATCCATGTATAACCTTCAGGAGCAGAAAATCTTTCCCTAATCGTGTTTTTATCTTTATTGATTTGAACAGAACTTTCAGGACCCCCAACTCCTGCTATTTCAATGGTGTTACCTGATAATTTTTTGTCATTGTTACAGCTTGAAATGATCAGGGTAAGCGTCAGAATAAAAATATTTTTTTTCATGCAGTTTCTGTTTAATGACAAATATCCGCGATTTTAGGATATGAATTGAAAACAGACATTAAATTTTCTCATTTTCAGGAACCAAAAGCTTTCCCCAATCATTCAGCTGCCAAAGAATTTCTACCAGTTTTTCTCCAAGCTCCGTTAAAGTATACTCAACTCTGGGAGGTAATTCATTAAACGACTGTTTAACCAAAATACCATCCTCCACCATCTCATTAAGCTGCTGGTTCAAAACTCTGCGGTCCACCTTAGCAATTCCGCGAAGAAATTCACTGGGCCTTTTTTTACCTTCATTGATCTGCCATACAATAGGAACTTTCCATTTTCCACTGATGGTATTGACGGCGACTTCCAACGGACATATTTTATTTTCCTCAGCTTTATCCTTTGTTTTCATAAAATTGACTTTTTTATCCCTATGGGTGAAAAATATGCGTTATTGCCTATTCTGATTCACTTTTAGACCTTTGTAAAAATAATAAAATTAAAAAGATGAATAGTCTGGCTCAACAGATTGACAAATTAAATCATACATTATCTTCTCAGCTTCCAATAGAGGTTTTGCAGGCATTTCGAAAATCTATTGAAGAATTAAAAACCAGTAATCTGGAAAAAAATAGTCTTAAGATAGGTGATAAAATGCCCGAATTTTCACTTCCCAATACTGTCGGACAAATGATATCGTCCCGGGAAATTCTTAAAAAAGAAAAAATGATCTTGACTTTTTACAGAGGAAACTGGTGTCCGTATTGTAATCTCGAGCTGAGGTCTCTGCAGGAAAATCTTTCATTAATAAAAAATAAAAATTCTTTTTTAGCCGCTGTTTCTCCACAAACTTTGCATTATTCTAAAACTACAGTTGAGGAAAATGACCTTGGTTTTGATGTTTTGACAGATGCAGGTAATGCTTTTGCAAAAAAGTTGGGAATCGTTTTCCAATTAACGGATTTTTTGTTGCCTTATTATGAAAGCCTCGGTATTGATCTTACAGAATTTAATGGTAATGAAGATAATATGTTGCCAATTCCTGCTGTATTTGTAGTTGACAGAAATGGTTATATCATTTTCAGATTTTTAGATGTAAATTACATGAACAGGCTGGATATTGAAGAACTGATTAAAGTATTATGACAGAAAAACGAAAAGGAGCCCGCTCCATCAAAGACATTCCACATGAGATTCTTGAAAAGCTGAATCGGGGAGAGATCGAAAGTGTTAATCTTACAGAATGGCTGGCGGTAGATCAAAGACTGTTGCTGGAAAATTTGCTTCAGCAGAATCACCGTACAGAATATTTGAAACCTATTGTAGAAAATGTAGACCAGCTGAAAAAACAAACCGTTAATACCATTAATGAAACCATCGGAATTGGTTTACTTAATCTGGCTTCTAAAAATAATGACGATGAGTTTCTTCTCAAACTTTCAGCCCATCCGGCAGATCTCGTACGTTGCTGGGCTTCCTATACCATTGGACGAAACAATAATTTGAAAATTAAAGAAAAATTAGACAGGATTCAGTCATTTGCTTCTGATTCTCATTTTGGAGTGAGGGAAATCTGCTGGATGGCAGTGCGTCCGGATATATCCAAAAATCTTGAGGAAAGCTTATCTGTTTTATCCGAATGGACGCGGCATGACAATGAGAATGTGAGACGTTTTGCCAGCGAATCTACAAGGCCGAGAGGTGTTTGGTGCGAACATATCAATGCTTTAAAACAAAATCCCGGACTTGGACTGAAAATTCTCGAGCCTTTACGGTCAGATTCTTCAAGATATGTGCAGGATAGTGTAGGAAACTGGTTGAATGATGCAAGCAAATCACAACCTGAGTTTGTCATCGAAACCTGCGATGAATGGCTTCGGGAAAGCCCAGGAAAAGAGACACAGTATATCGTAAAAAAAGCTTTGCGAACCCTTAAAAAGTAAGACTTATCCACAAAAAAAGAATGGTGATTTAATTTTTCATTACATATGTCACGGATTTTCAAATTTTTAAATAATTTTTTTCAAACCTCTATTCTCGTTGACCAGGGAATAATTTGCTCCATTTGACAGGAAAAATAAGATTGAAAAAGCCTCAATGTTAACGGTATGTTAACTTGAAAAAGTTATCCACAATATGAGTTTTTGATTAATGTGAATTATATATCTCATGAAATGAATGATTTAAGTAATATAAGTCAAAAAGGGAATTGAAATCAGGTCTTTTTTCAACGAAATAAAAAGTTATCCACAATATGGAATGATTGATTCAAATTTTAGAACTTATTTCCAGAGATCATCGGGGATAAGAAAATTTAATTGATAAAGATTTGAAGCCGGAGGCACGAGGTTAGAAGTTATTATTGCGTTTTCATTTTTAAAGGATGTCATAAAATTTGATTTCAAATAGCTTTAAATGCTATGATCGCAAAATATTTTTAATTAAACCTGAAAAAAATGTTCGCAAAGGTGTCAGAAAAAATAAAAGAATGTTGAGTTACAATATATATGACCAGGATATGTAAAATCAATTTTATCCTGAACTCACGTTATTTAAATTTTTGAGGATCTGTTACCATTTTTCAGTCAGATATTTCCAGTACCTTTTCGGAACATGCTGCACATGCAGTTTTAAATTCTTCCTTTCCGTTATGTTGGTCTTCGTAAAATACCGCTGCCAAAGCGTTTGGTAATTCTGTTCCTCATCATGGAACTTTTGTTGGTATTTATGAAGATCTAGTTTTTCTTCCGGATAAAAAAACTCACAGCTTTCCAGATCGTACAGGATTCCATAATTCCGTCTCAAATCGTAGATCATCCATTTCTGGTCCTGATAACGGTCTTTAAAATGTTTCCGGATCAGGGGAAGAACATCAAAGTCAGGATCTATTTTGGCAAAGAAAACTCCGTCCTGCATTTTTTCAAACCGGACAAAAGCAGTCATTCTGTGCCTTTCACGATCTACAGATTTACAGATCTTTGATATTTTCAGCATCTCTTCATCCGCATAATTTTGAAGAATATTTTTGCCAGAGTGCCTGATGGATTGTTTGACAGCAGAAAGAATAAGATGCTCCCGTTCCTGATCTTCGGACAGAAAAACTTTCAGCAGCTGGTGAATGCCTGATCTTCCAATATTCTCTTCCAGTTTATTGAATACTCTTTCCGCTTTGTCGCATTGTGTGATCACTTCATGAATTTCAGCGAAAATGTTTTCCTGATGGAATTTTTCCTTACTTATAATTTCAACATCTTGATACCGGTATTCAAATACTTCAAATACTGCGGTTAAAAGGCCGTCGAAACTTCCGTCATAAAGCAATGTGGTCATCGTGATTCAGGTAAATTTTTTTTTTGATCAGTTTTAAAACAAAGTCAACTGCTGTGAAAACTGATTGTGAAACTTGGAAGAACTTCCTCCTATCAGCAGTTTCCTTAAATTGGTATCCGTTAAATATTTCAGGTAAGCATTTCCTGCATTAAAATCGATGAAATATTTTGCCCGGTTCACGGCAGCACCAAGTTTTTTCAAATGGTCCATATTTAAAACCTGAAAACGACGTGCCTGAACGATCTTCTGTGCCGTTTTTACGCCAATTCCCGGAATCCTTAAAATCATTTGGTAATCGGCCGTTTGCAGATTAATAGGAAATTGGTGAAGATGTCTCAGTGCCCAACTCAGTTTAGGATCTACCTCCAGATCTAAAAACGGCATATGAGGATCTAAAATTTCTTCCGCTTTAAATCCGTAAAACCTCATCAGCCAGTCCGACTGATACAGACGGTTTTCACGAAGCATAGGAACTTCCGTAGTCAGAGAGGGGAGTCTTTTATCTTCCAAAACAGGAACATATCCCGAATAATAGACTCTCTTCATATTGAAGTTTTTATAAAAATGATCAGCCACTTTGATGATCTGTAAATCGTTTTCATTGGTGGCTCCTACGATCATCTGTGTAGACTGTCCTGCAGGCGCAAACTTCGGTACTTTTCTGAAAATTTTCTTTTCATCTTTATATTGAATAATGCCTTTCTGAATATAGCGCATCGGATTGATCATATCCTGACGGTTCTTTTCAGGAGCCAACAGTTTCAGACCACTTTCTGTAGGAATTTCCAGATTGACGGAAAGTCTGTCTGCATAAAGGGCTGCTTCCTGCATCAGTTCATCACTGGCACCCGGAATAGACTTTAAATGGATGTAGCCGTTGAAATTTTCTTCAGTCCGTAATTTTTTAGCCACTCTTACCAAACGCTCCATCGTTGTATCAGCGTTTTTGAAGATACCTGAACTTAGAAACAATCCTTCAATATAATTTCTACGGTAAAAATTAATCGTCAGATCCACCACTTCTTCTACTGTAAAACCTGCTCTTTTGATATCATTTGAACTTCTGGATACACAGTAGGCGCAGTCGTAGATACAGTGGTTGGTCAATAGAATTTTAAGCAAAGAAACACATCGTCCGTCTTCTGTATAGGTATGACAGATCCCGCTTACGGAACTGTCTCCCAAAGCGCCTTTCTTATTCTTTCTCGTTCCTCCGCTGGATGAGCAGGAAACATCGTATTTCGCAGCGTCCGCAAGGATTTCAAGTTTTTCTTTCAGGCGTTCAAAGTTCATATTTCTAACCGGATGTTATATTTTGTATCATTATTTTGTTCAAAAATAGTTCCAAAATTTATAATTATCAATCTTTTTCGATAGAAGTTATCAACAATGGTGACTTACAAAATTACTATCTTTACGGATATTAAATTTATGCTATGGATCATAAACCGGTAGAAGGTTTCTCGAAACTTACCAAGCAAGGCAAAATAGATTGGCTTGTGAGCGAATACCTTGATGGAAACGAAGAATATCAAAATATACTAAAACAATACTGGAACGAAAATGCTGATCTTCAGAAACTTCACGAAGAGTTTTCTGAAAATACGATCTCCAATTTCTATATGCCTTACGGAATTGCTCCGAATTTCCTGATCGACGGAAAGCTATTCGCCCTTCCAATGGCGGTAGAAGAAAGCTCAGTCGTAGCGGCCGCTTCCAAGGCTGCCAAATTCTGGATCGATAAAGGAGGTTTTAAAACAACCATTATCAACAATGAAAAACTGGGACATACCCACTTTATATTTAACGTAGAATCTCATAAGCTTCAGCATTTCTTTAATTTTAATTTAAAGAAAAAATTATACGAAGCTACAGAAGCGATCACAGCCAACATGAGAAATCGAGGCGGTGGAATTTTGGATATTAAATTAGTTGATAAAACTTCTGAAATGCCGAATTACTACCAGCTTAAAGCAAGTTTCGATACGGTAGATTCCATGGGTGCGAATTTCATCAATTCATGTCTTGAGCAGTTCGGTAAAACATTGAAACAGGAAATTGCAACGAGTGAAGATTTTACTCAGGAAGAAAAAAGCTCACTTCAGGTGGTGATGAATATTCTTTCCAACTTTACCCCTGACTGTATTGTAAGAGCTGAGGTTTCCTGTAAAATTGAAGATTTAAAAGACGACAGCGGAATTTCCAATGAAGAGTTTGCGAGAAAATTCAAACAGGCGGTAACCATCGCTGAAATAGAACCTTTCCGTGCCACGACGCACAATAAGGGAGTGATGAATGGAGTAGATGCTGTAGTCATTGCCACAGGTAACGATTTCAGAGCCACAGAAGCGTGCGCACATGCCTATGCTGCAAGAGACGGACAATATAGATCTTTAACTCACTGTACGATAGACAATGGAATTTTCAGATTCTGGATTGATCTTCCGATTTCTGTTGGAGTGGTAGGAGGACTTACGAATTTACATCCTTTGGTGAAATTCTCGCTGGCCCTTCTTGGAAAACCATCTGCACAGGGATTGATGAGTATTCTGGCTGTTTCCGGTCTTGCCCAGAACTTCGGAGCCCTTCGTTCTTTAGTGACAACAGGTATCCAGAAAGGGCATATGAAAATGCACTTGTTGAATATTTTAAACCAAATGGGCGCTACAGAAGCGGAAAAACAGCATTTTGTGACGTATTTTAAAGATAAAACAGTAAGTCATCATGAGGTTATTCATGAGTTTAACCGATTAAGAGCCCAATAATGCTGCAAATCATTTTACCTTTACTATTTATCGGCTTCGGGATTTTTTTAAAGAAAACGACATCCCCGGGATTCAGAAGTTCTAAAAAATTTTCCACTCTCTTTATGATATTGGGGATTTCGACTCTGGTTGCGAAACTTATTTTAATCTATATAAAATCAAAATAGTGAAACGGAATCTTCTATTCTTCCTTTTGATTTCAGGTTTAAGTTTTTCACAGCAAAAAAATGTGAAGATCAATAATCTGCAACCTGCCTCTGAAAACCATAATTTTCCGTTAATTTCTTACAGCGTAAAGCCTTTGGTTGAGAATAAGATCAATACTTTTCTGCAGGTCAGTGAACTGGAATATATTCCGAATTCCGGTGGGAACCCTTTTAAACTGGCCTCTACAGCTACGAATTACTATTCCAACTATGTCTATTTCTTTGATTGGCAGAAATTGGAAACTCCTAAAAATATTTTAAGTATAAGCATCAATGGAGAGGCTTCGGGAGCGTATCCGGAAGAGTTTTCAGACTGGAAGAATTTTGATCTGAGAACTGGAAATTATATCAATGCGGAAGCTTTATTTCAAGCAAGTGCTACCAAAACGGTTGCAGGTTTGATTCAGAAAAAAATTAAAAAAAGAGTCAATAGCTTTCTCGTAAAATTAAAATCCGAAAAGAATCCATCAGAAGAAGTTCAGGAGCAGATTGGCTTATATGAAGGATGCTTTATGGATTATACTTTGAATGGCATCCAGTATTTTTTCGGAAAGGATAAATTGACTTTTGTAGCAGGTCGATGTTCCAATCATGCCATGCGGGCATTGGATGATTGGGAAGTCATGAACTGGAATTTACCTATAAAGAACTTGAAAAATACCTGAGTATTTATGGTAAGAATCTGATTTCAGGTTCTGAAAAAATTGGGCAGACGGGTCCAGGAAATAAATTATTCAAAGGAAAAATTGACGGAAAATATCCTATTACGGTTTTGTTTAACGAAATCAATGAGGATGATTCCTTTTCAGCTACTTATTGGTATGACAAGAACAAAAAATCAATCAATTGGAGGGGCGAATTTGTCCATGACCATTTTTCCATCACAGAAGATGATTACCACAGTGAGGAACTTAAGGAATGGATACCAAGAGCCTTAATAGAAGCGGATTTGAAAGGGAATAAAATCATTGGTACATGGCAGGATTACAAAACAAAAAAATATTTAAATCTAGAATTAGAAGAACTATAAAATGAAAACAATTACTTTAATTTTCGGTGCCGCCTATGGAATGCTGTCCGTTATTCTGGGAGCTTTCGGAGCACATGCTTTAAAAAAGATACTGTCTGTGGAAAGACTTGAAAGTTTTGAAACCGGAGTGCGATACCAGATGTACGCTGCATTCTTTCTGTTGATCGTTGGCTACATCCTGAAATTTGATACTTCATCGCAGAAATGGATTTCTATTTTAATGATTGCAGGAACAATGTTATTCTCTTTCAGTATTTATTTCCTGAGTTTACAGGATTATCTGGGGGCCAACCTGAAGTTTTTAGGGCCCATTACTCCGCTTGGAGGTCTTTTTATGATTGTTAGCTGGGCACTGCTGATATGGTATTTTGCCAAAACAAAAATATAATAAGAAACGGGTTTCAGACTTTGGCAAAACTTGTTTACTATAAAGACGGACAAATGAAAAGTCGTTTTATCTTATTGTTGATGACCCTTATTATTTTTTCTTTCGGTGTTCAAAAAATAAACGCCCAGGAGAAGAAGAAATTCATGAATGGGAATATTTTAACGGCCGTTAAAACGATTCAAAAGAATTTTTCTGACAGCATCAGTCGGTATGATTACAAAAAAAATGCTGATCTGTACAGTAAGAAATATAAAGCTTTTTACATTGAAAAAATACAGGATCTGGAAAGCCTGTACCAAAGTATATTCGATAAAGAAGTCATCATCGGGAAGGTCGATCAAAGTATTTTATTTAAAACAGCGAATGGAATACAGGTAGAAAACACCGTGTCGCCGGGGGAATCTCAATCTCAAAATGAAATCAAAAGTAAATCTGTTGATATGAGTCAGGTCGAGAATTACCATCAACTTGAAGATTTAAAAAAACGCTTGACCGTTGATTTTCCGGTTTATTTGATAGAAGAGGACGAAGGGACCTATCAGTGCCGGCTGAATTTTATCATTGATGTGGATGGGAAATTCAAAAAAGTAAAATACAGCGGATCATCCGGTACAGAGTTCAAGATTATCAGTGCATTATTCCTCTATGCTATCGGAGGTTTGGAAAAGCCCTTGTATTATGATAAAAAGCCCATTATACAACAATTTTCCCAGCCGATTGTGTTAAGGTTTGAATAGTCAAAAACAACTGATGTTTTCTGACTCCAAAGATTACATGGATGGGATCACAGTCTGAAAAATCATCCGAAGAACAGAGGGAATTTGATAAATATGTTAAAAATCAAGTATACTGTACCTTAATTTTTAAGTCAATAAACTTGAACTTCCATGTCTTTTTAGTAAATTTGTCAACCTTTAAATTTTAAAATAAAATAATAAAAATAATATGAATCTTCACGAGTATCAATCAAAAGAGATTTTATCAAAGTACGGAGTTGCTATCCAACGTGGTTTCGTAGCGAACAATGTAGAAGAAGCTGTAGCAGCTGCTGAAAAATTGACTGCTGAAACCGGAGCTCAGGCTTGGGTGGTAAAAGCACAAATTCACGCAGGTGGTCGTGGTAAAGGTGGTGGTGTAAAGTTCTCTCCAAACATGGATAAACTTAAAGAAAACGCTCAAAACATCATCGGAATGCAGTTGGTAACTCCACAAACTTCTGCTGAAGGTAAAAAAGTACACTCTGTTTTGGTTGCAGAAGATGTTTATTATCCGGGAGAAACTGAAACTAAAGAATTTTATGTTTCTATTCTTTTAGATAGAGCTGAAGGTAAAAATACAATCGTATATTCTACTGAAGGTGGTATGGACATTGAGCATGTTGCAGAAGTAACGCCTCATTTGATCCACAAAGAAATCATTGATCCTGCTTTAGGTCTTCAAGGTTTTCAGGCTAGAAAAATCGCTTTCAACCTAGGTCTTGAAGGAAATGCTTTCAAAGAATTTACAAAATTCATTGCCTCTCTTTACAATGCTTACACTGGAATTGATGCTTCTCTTTTCGAAATCAACCCTGTGTTGAAAACGTCTGATAACAAAATTATCGCTGTAGATGCTAAAGTAACTTTGGATGATAACTCATTGTTCCGTCACAAAGACCTTGCTGAATTAAGAGATACAAGAGAAGAAGATCCAATGGATGTAGAAGCTGGTGAAGCTGGTCTTAACTTCGTAAAATTGGATGGTAACGTTGCTTGTATGGTAAACGGTGCTGGTCTTGCTATGGCAACGATGGATATCATCAAATTATCTGGTGGTAACCCGGCTAACTTCCTTGACGTAGGAGGTACTGCAGATGCTCAGAGAGTACAGACTGCTTTCGGAATTATCTTGAGAGATCCTAACGTAAAAGCAATCCTGATCAACATCTTCGGAGGTATCGTAAGATGTGACAGAGTAGCTCAGGGTGTTGTAGATGCTTACAGAGCGATGGGTAGCCTTCCGGTTCCATTGATCGTAAGATTACAGGGAACTAACGCTGTTGAAGCTAAAAAATTAATTGATGATTCAGGTCTTCCTGTACATTCTGCAATTACTTTGGAAGAAGCAGCCAACAAAGTAAAAGAAGTTTTAGCATAAGCCTAAACTTGTAAATAAATTGAGAAACCGTTCCATTTTTGGAACGGTTTTTTTTATTTTTTAGCCACAAAAGCCACAAAAATTTTTAATGTTAAACACTTGAGATCACTTTAGTTTTAAAGTTTTATTATCCTGAAAACAATAAGATCACCTGAGAAGAAAATCAAAGATTTTCATAAGAACTGAAGTGCGCTTTCTATGTACAATTTATTCAGCTTTAAAATAACTTAAGTGTGAAAAAACTTTTGTGGTTGAATCTATTTTTTTTCAGCCCGGTTAAACCAGAAAGATCTCTCGAAATTCAATCATAAAAAATAATTTGAAGAATAAAAAAACCGCTTAAGAAAAGCGGTTGGTATTTATTTGTCCTGATTTTCGGCAGGAGAAGTTTCTCCATTCGTGATGCTGATGCTCGTAGGGGTGACAAGCTGTATATTGTCAGCGTCCAGACGCTCCTTAATCTTAAGATAAGCCTCGCTTTTCAACTGAACCATGTTAGCACCTACCTTCATCCAGAATTTAGCCTGGAGGTTAAAATTGCCCTGTTTAAGGTCGGTGAAAATAACTTCCGAAGTATCCAGTCTGTCTACGGTGTCAAGACTTTTAATAACATCGAGCATTCCTTTCTGTGCTTTACTGATATCTTCGTCTGCCGGAATCTCAAAATTTAAAATAATTCTGCGTTGCGGGGAAGCCGTGATATTATAAAAAGGAGCATTGAAAATAACCTGATTGGGGATATAAGCTTTCTTTCCATCGTCAGTAATGATTTTGGTTGTTAGGAAACCTATTTCCTGTACGGTCCCCGAATGCGCTCCGATCGTAATATAATCCCCTATTTTAAATGCTTTATCAATCCCGATAAGCATTCCTGAAAAGATGCTGGATACCAGATCCTTTAAAGCGACCCCGGCAATAACCCCAGCCACCCCTAGACTTCCGATGAATTTCCATAGGAAACCGCTGAAGCCCATAATTTCAAGAGCGATGAAAGTTCCCATCATCATGATCAGAAATCTGAAAATACTGATTAAAGTAACCAGAGAACTTTCCTTCTGACTTTTCGGGAAAAATTTGTGAAATAATTTTACGGCGCCTAAACTCAGGTACTTACTGGTAATAAGAAAAAAAGAAAAGACTAAAATTCCGACGATAAGTTTCGGAGTAAGCTCGGCAAATCTCATGTACCAGCTTTCCAAAACTCTGTAAATGACATCTATATAGCGGTGTCCAATGTTCTGCATGAATAAAATTTTAATTAAAGATATAAATTTCTTACAAAAATTTTGCCAGTTCCAAAAAGTCTACTAAATTTGTAGACTAATAAAGCAGAATATTATGTCAATCAAACTAGGAGATACAGCACCGGATTTTCAGGCAGAGACTTCTTTAGGTGATATTAAATTTCATGAATTTTTAGGGGATTCGTGGGGAATTCTTTTCTCACATCCTGCAGATTATACGCCGGTATGTACTACAGAGCTGGGTTATACAGCAAAGCTGAAATCAGAATTTGATAAAAGAGGAACCAAAGTTATTGCTTTAAGTGTAGATGGAGTAGAAGACCATCAGAACTGGATTAAAGATATTAATGAGACCCAGAATACGGATGTTCAATTTCCTGTTATTGCAGATAAGAACAGAAGAATTTCTGAACTCTATGATTTCATTCATCCGAATGCTTCACTGACTGCTACGGTAAGATCTTTACTGATTATTGATCCCGGCAAAAAAGTAAGACTCATTATCACCTATCCTGCATCTACAGGACGAAATTTTAATGAAATCCTGAGAGTACTGGACTCTCTTCAGCTGGTTGATTCCCATAAGATTGCGACTCCTGTCAACTGGAAAAACGGGGAAGACGTCATTGTTCCGCCTACAATTTCTACAGAAGAAGCAAGAAAAATATTTCCGAAAGGTGTTACAGAAGTAAAGCCGTACCTGAGATATACGCCCCAACCCAATACATGATTTATTTGATTTTTTATAGTTTAGTTTTAATTTGTACGAAAATCGCCCCGAAAAATATTTCGGGGCGATTTCATTTTTTTTATCAGATAATATAAAATTATCTTACGTCGTTAGCTACTTCTTTAGCCTTTGAAGTTGGTAAGTAAATACTGAATCCTACGTTGAATGTAATATTCGAATTTAATCCTTCGCTACCAAAACCAGCTTGTCCCTGATATTTAACAAGACCTTCTAAACCAATATTAGGGGTAATGAAATATGAATAACCTGGTCCAACACCGAAATCAAGACCTGTTGTTGAGTTACCATTTTCAACAGATGAACCTCCGATACCTACGTTACCTTCGAAGAACCAACGTCCGTGATTTAACAAGTTATCCACTCCTTTTTCTCCCGGAGATAGATAATAACGGCCTAAACCACCTACTGCATAATCAAATCTTGTTGGGCTTCCGTTGGTTACTTTGCTAATTCCTAAATTAACATATCCACCCACTGCAACATTGTCTTGGATAAAATAAGCACCTTTAGGCTGAATAGCAATGCTATAACCACCACCAGTATTCAAACCAAAGTTACTTGTTAGTAAGCTACTCCCTACAAGCCAGTTAC
The DNA here is from genome assembly GCF_003815695.1 of Chryseobacterium carnipullorum. Lineage (NCBI taxonomy): Bacteria > Pseudomonadati > Bacteroidota > Flavobacteriia > Flavobacteriales > Weeksellaceae > Chryseobacterium > Chryseobacterium carnipullorum. Next base: position 2,288,666 of record NZ_CP033920.1, read on the forward strand.
CTTTTTGAATCTGAGCATTCGCAGTTGCAGTTAATCCTGTTGCTGCCAATATTCCTGCAAAAATTAGTTTTTTCATAATTTATTATTTTAATAATTAAATGTTATCATTTGTAGATTAAAGAAAAAACAAGAAATGTGCCAGACTTCTTAATTTTAGATAAAAACTCAGAATAAGTGTTAATTTGCCAAGATGAGTAATGTGAATTATTTAGTCATTTTTTTGATGATCCTATAATTTATAGGCACAAAAGAATCATCGAAATAATAAGGCCTGCAATAGCAAATTTGATCCCTCGCTTGAATGCTTTTGTTTTAGGATTAAACATCCAGAAACTTGAAATGACAAAGAAAAATAAAGAGATCCCAAAAAATGTGTTAAGAGGAGATAATGTTTCTTTTGATTGGGATTTATGAAGTTTAACCATCTTGTCCAGAACAAAAGGAAGTTCCATTTTAGAATATTTTGCTTTTCCGGATGCAGCATCATACGTTCCCTGTTTAAAATGAAGAATGTTTCCTTCTGTTTTTTCCACTTCAAGGCCTTTGATCTTTAATTCTTTTCCCAATTCCTTTTCTGAAAGGTTGACCGCAACAGTTTTATCGTATTTCTTTTCTTTTTTCAGAAAATCGGTGTCCCTGTAAACAAGTAAAACTCCACTCAGTGCATACACGGCCATTATTCCTGCAAGAAAATATCCAAGATAACGGTGTGTAATTCGCATAAAACTTCTTGTGTCCTTGATCTTATCCATATCGTATATCGTATTGTTTGTTTTTTATCATTTAAAAATGGAAACTGCAAAAATGCAATTTCCACTTTGATTGATGAAATTATTATCGTATTAAATTCTACAGCTTGTAGGTAAGGGTAAAATAGTAGTTTCTTGGGGTAATAGGGTTGACTGAATAGTTTTCGTGTACGTTGTAATTGACAACATCGAATAAGTTACCCACTTTCCCCTGGATAGAGAATTTTTTCCACTCGTAGCCTACAGATATGGTTACGGTTGTGTAATCTTTTAATTCAAAAATTCTGCTCACTCCATTTCTTGAAGCTAAACTGTTACTTCCTGTTTTGGTATCATTCCATCCCGCGAGACGGTTACCGATATAATAAGCACCGGCACCTATTTTTAATCCTTTGGCAAAACGGGTGAATTTATAGAATACAGAAGCATTGGCTGTAGTAGCAGGAGTTCTCACAATTCTCTGCTCTTCTACATAACCGAATTTTTCAGGAGTATCAAGATAAACTGAATTATTATACGAGAAGCCTCCAATAATGGATAGATTTTCATTAGGATTTCCCGTAATGTCCAGTTCTATACCGCGACTTCTCATTTTTCCTGCAAAATCTTTAATCAATCCGTTGGGATCCAACTGTAGTCCTGCATCATTTAATGCTACCTGATAGTAGTTTCTATATAATATTTGATAAATAGTAAGATTAATTGCCAAAGCGTTGTTCCATAGATTTTTCTTGGCTCCCACTTCATATTGGTCAATATTGGTTGGGGTTAAAGCTTCATTATTTCTTAACATACCTGTATTAGCCACAAAAGAATTGGTATAGGTTGCAAAAACAGATAAATTGTTATTTGGAGAATAGACAAATCCTACTTTTGGTGATATTGCCTGATCTGATGATGAAGTATTATTGACTAATCCTTTAGTTGTTGTAGCATTAGGATCAACAACTGCGTTTTTATTGGTTTTAAATTTAGTATTGATTGTCGGCATATTTTCAATATAAGACCAACGTAATCCTGCTATTACTTTAAACTCTTTGGTAAGGCTGATATAATCCTGTGCATATACTCCAATTCTTCTTGTATTAATGCGATTCTGTTCTAATCTTGAAGCATCGGGTGTTGCACCACTTGCCCAGCTTGAAGGGTCATCAAGGTAAACCGTTCCAAGGCTGTTTCCGTTTGTCCCATAAAAATAACTGTTTCCGTATGCCAGATTATTACTTGGATTATAGTAGGTATATGAGTCTGCGGCACTGTAATCTGCATCTGCTCCAATTAATACTTTATGATTAATTTTTCCTGTATTAAATTCACCATTAAGATTTACCTGTGCTGAAGTATAGTTTTGTTCATTATAGGTTCTGTTTAAAGGTCTTTTCCATGAAAGGCGATTACTGATTTTTTCATATCCCCACTGTACTCTTTCCGTAGAAAAATAATCTTTTGTATAGTTTTGATATGAAGCAGTACTATTCAAAGACCATTTTTCATTAAACTGATGATTAAATGTGATATTTGTGGAAAGCTGCTGTACATTTTGATATTGCCAGTCTGTTCCTAAAAATGCATTTCTTGGAAGCAAATTATTTAATTCATACGTAAGACCATCCTGTTTTGTAATAGACCCAATACCAAAATCCGGAGTAAAATTATTCTTAAGATAATCCGCTTCTACAATTAACTGGGATTTTGGACTTATATTAAATAAAAATGAAGGATTGAAATAATATTTCTCAGACTGAACAACATCTCTGAAGCTTTCAGCATATTCGTAAGCACCATTTATTCTGAAGGCTATATCCTTGGATAAAGGACCGTAAAGATCAATCGTTGGCTTGTAAGAATTCCAGCTTCCTCCGTTCAGTCCCACACTTCCTCCAAAATTGAATTTTGGTTTTTTGGTAATCATATTGATAATCCCTCCTGCAGCTGTATTTCCATAAAGCATTGCATTAGCTCCTTTCAGGACTTCAACTCTTTCAAGACCGCTGATTTCCGGAAAAACACCACTGTTAATCCTGGATCCGTTTTTAAAAATATTATCATTCCCTAAGATAAAACCACGCCCTCCAAAGCTATCCTGAGAATTTCCTCTGGATGAAGTCACATACATACCATTGACATTCTGAAGAACGTCGCTCAATTGTTTAGCCTGTTGCTGCTCAATGATTTCATGCGTGACAATGGAGATCGCCTGTGGGTTTTCCATTACCGTAAGATTAGACTTGGTCGATAATGTTCTTGCCTGGTTTGGATTTCCTGTTTTATGAAGGTTGATATCTTCTATAGTTTGTGATCTGATGGTGTCCGTCTCAATATTTTTCATTTGAGCGCCTAAAGATAAGGCGGTCAATAAAAGGCCTAAAGAAGAGAGTTGTCTTTTCATTTCTTATTTTTATGTAGAATAGTTTTAAATAGCGGCAAAAATAAGAATTCGGAAGGGATTAATTTAGAATTAATAAAAATAATAAAATGATTTTTGTCATACTTTAAGAAAGTAATAAAAATATCTATCCTTGCTGTAAGCTGCTAAACTGAGGATTATTAAATATCTTTGTTAAAAATTTATACCTATGCAATTGGTAAAAGCAGGACTTTGTGCCTTTGGAATGAGCGGAAAAGTTTTTCATGCTCCGTTTTTAAAAGAACATCCCGGATTTTTTATGGCTGCTATTGTAGAAAGAAGCAAGGAAGAATCTAAAGAAAAATATCCGGAGGCGACTATTTATCGTTCCGTAGAAGAGATGCTTCAGAATGCAGATATTGAACTGGTGATCATCAATACCCCGGTTCAAACGCATTTCGAATATGCTAAAATGGCACTCGAAGCCGGAAAAAATATAATCGTTGAAAAACCTTTTACGGTAAGTGTATCAGAAGCAGAGCAGCTTGTGAATCTCGCAGAAGAAAAAGGGTTATTTCTAAGTGTGTATCAGAACAGAAGATTTGACCGCGATTTTTTACAGGTTCACAAAATAATGAGTGAAGGAAAATTGGGAGACATTAAAGAAGCTGAAATTCGTTTCGACAGATTCCGCACGACACCAAGCGGAAAACAGCATAAAGAAGATCCGGAACAAACAGGTTCAGGTTCACTTCATGATCTGGGGGCTCATCTTGTAGACCAGGCAGTACAGTATTTCGGATATCCGGAAAAGCTTTTTGCTGATGTGTTTTCCATGAAAGGAGCAGAATATGCGAATGATTATTTTGAAATCCTTCTTTACTACAAAAATAATTTGAGAGTGAGACTGAAATCATCGGTCTTTACCAAAGAAGCTCATTATGCGTATGCTATTCATGGGGAAAAAGGAAGTTTTCTGCAGGAAAGGACAGACAATCAGGAAAATGAATTGGTTGCCGGAGCTATACCTGTGTATGGGAACGAATGGACAAAACCGTTAAAAGACACAGACGGAATTTTAAACTTCTTAAATGAAAATTCGGAAACTGAAAGAATACTGACCACCAGTGAACCCGGAAATTATATGGATTATTACCAACAGATCTACGAATACATTGTCTTTGGATATGCATTGCCGTCACAGGGAAGAGAAGTGGTTCAGAATATGAAAATCATCGATGCTTCCATTGAGAGCTCAAAAGGGGAGAAGGTTGTTTACTTGTAAGAGCGTGGGAGAGTTGAGAGTAATAGGGGGTTTTAGAATAGAAGCGTATGAGGGATTATATCAGTAGCTCGTATTCTAAAACCCTTTCTCTATATATTATTTAAATTTCCTGAAGTTCCAGCCATCTCATTTCATATTCCTCAAGCTTTTCAGAAATGGTTTCAAGTTCAGCAGATAATTTTGCCACCTTTTCATATTCCGTCTCATTGTTAAGCTGGTCCATGATCTTGGCGCGTTTTTCTTCAAGTTCAGGCATTTCTTTTTCTATCGTTTCCAGTTCTCTTTGCTCCTTAAAAGACATTTTTCTTTTTGGAGAAGAAGTCTGAATTACTTCTTTTGCTGCTACTGCAACAATTTCTTTTACAGGTTCCGGTTTGGATACTGCATTTTTTTCCATTGCATCCTCGCGGCTTTTGGCATCTCTGTATTCTGAGAAATTTCCAATAAAATCTCTAATTTTTCCTTCCCCTTCAAATGCCAAAATATGGTCAACAATTCTGTCCATAAAATACCTGTCGTGAGAAACAATAATCAAACTGCCCTGAAAGTTCAGCAGGAAATTTTCAAGTACCGTCAAAGTTGGAAGATCCAAATCATTTGTAGGCTCATCAAAGATCAGGAAGTTGGGATTCTGATATAAAATATACATCAGATGCAGTCTTCTTTTTTCCCCTCCCGAAAGTTTAGAAATAGGTGAATATTGTGTCTGATCGTCAAATAGAAATAATCTTAAAAATTGAGATGCAGAGATGGTTTTTCCGTTGGCTAAAGGGAAGTTTTCAGAAATTTCTTTGATAAAATCAATGACTCTTTCATCTTCTTTATACTTCAGTCCTTTTTGAGAAAAATAGCCGAATTTGATCGTCTCTCCCGTTTCAATTTCTCCGGAATCTTTGGGTTCAAGCCCCTGGATGATATTCAGTAAGGTAGATTTTCCGGCACCGTTTTTTCCTACAATTCCTACTTTTTCGCCTCGCTGAAACTGATAACTGAAATCTTTTAATAATAATTTATCTCCATAACTTTTAGAAATATCTCTAAGCTCTAAAATTTTGTTTCCAAGCCTTTTCATTTCGAAATCAAGTTCCAGAGATTCCTTGCGCGTATCAGTTTTAGCTATTTTTTCAGTCTCGTAAAAGTCATCTTGTCTCGATTTCGATTTGGTAGTTCTCGCTTTAGGTTGTCTTCGCATCCACTCCAATTCTTTCCTGTAAAGATTATTGGCTTTGTCGATGGTAGAATTCATATTGTCCTCACGAATCATTTTGTTTTCAAGATAAGTTGCATATGATCCATTATGGAAATATAGATTTTTATCTTCCATTTCCCAGATAATGCCACACACAGCATCCAGGAAGTACCTGTCGTGAGTTACCAGAATTAAAGTTATTTTTGCTTTACTCAGATAGCTTTCAAGCCATTCTACCATTTCTACATCCAGGTGGTTGGTAGGCTCATCCATGATGAGAAGGGTATGACGGTGTTCCGCTCTTGTTTCAGTCAGTAATTTCGCTAAGGCCACACGTTTGATCTGTCCTCCGGAAAGGTTTCCCATTTTGGCTTCCAGATCCGTGATTTTTAACTGAGAGAGAATTTGTTTCATGTCATTCTCCAGATCCCACGCTTTATGGATTTCCATTTCAGCCAAAGCTTTTTCAATGAAATCGTAATCGGTAGAAAGAAGGGATTTATGATAATTCTTCAAGGCCTGAATAGGGGCAGAATCAAGCGTCATCATAAATTCGTCAATAGTAAGATCAGAATCAAACTCGATCTCCTGGTCAAATAGAACAACCTGGATGTCTTTATTAATATTCACAGTTCCGCTGTCTGCAATTTCTTTCCCCATTAATATTTTAAGAAGGGTAGATTTTCCGCTCCCGTTTTTAGCAACAATGGCTATTTTGTCGCCTTCATTTACATGAAAATTGATGTTTTGGAACAAAACTTTGATGCCATAAGATTTAGTAAGATTTTCGACAGAAACGTAATTCATTGGAATGTAATGGTTTGATATTGATTTTGTATTCAGCGGCAAAAGTACGAAAATGTAACTAGAAAAGTTTGACCTAATGAAGTGAATTAGAGGTAAGGAAGATGGAAGGGGGAAGAAGGAGGTTGGAAGATATCCTTGTCAAGGTTCAAAACCTTGACAAGGGTACAAAAATATTTGAATTAAATAGTTTCTCTTTTCCGGCTTCCATCTTCCATCCCTTAAAATTAAGATTTATTTAATATCCATCAAGTAAATTTCCCCAACACATTCCCTAATTTTGAATGGCCCTAAGGCTTGATTTTTGATGCTAATGAATGCTAAATCGGATGTATAATAATGAAAAGAGTAATTGTAGACATGGACGGGGTCATGGCAGATGTATATCATCAGCTGGTGCAGTTTGAAAAAAGAGATTCAGGAAGAGAAATTGAAATCAGTAATCTTGTCGGAATACCGGAAATTGAAGCCTTTCCCAATGGAAAGAAACACGTCAATGAAGTTGGCTTTTTCAGAACGCTTCCGGTAATGGAAGGAAGCCGTGCGGCTTTGGAGTATATCAATAATAAATACGAGCTCTATATTGTTTCTGCCGGAATGGAATTTCCCAACAGTTTACGGGAAAAATTTGACTGGCTGGGAGAACACTTTCCGTTTATCAGCTGGGAACAGATTGTTTTATGCGGAAGCAAAAAAGTAATCCATGGTGATGTAATGATTGATGATTATCCGAAAAACCTGGATCATTTTTACCCAACCCCACAACGAGCTGACAGAAAACGAACATTACAAGAGAGTGTATTCATGGGAAGAGATCATGGCTATTCTGTAAGAAAGAAAGATTATACATTTTTTAGAACTTCCATCACAAAATGGTGATATTTTAAAATAAATTTAACTAAACAGCTGCTAAATTTAATAAGACCTTGGGAGTGTTGAATGCAGGAAATAAAGAATTTTGCACCAAACTTATCCCATGAAAAAACTGAATACTTTATTCTTTCTTTTAGCCGCTTATGCTTTAAATGCACAGGTAATTTCCGGAACAGTCATTTCCAAAAATGAAAATCAGCCGATTCCTTATGTGAAAATCGGAATTGAAAAGGAAAATGCAGGAACCGTTTCTGATGAGAAAGGCAATTTTTCAATTGATCTGTCCGGACTTGATTCCTCAAAAAAACTCAGAATAGAAGTTCCCGGTTACGAACCTTATGCTGAAACGGTACAGAATTTAAAAAAACAAGGTCACCAACAGATAATTTTAAAAGAAAAAACTAAAGATATAAAGGAGGTTACTATCAAAGTAAAAAAGCTGGTTGATAAAAACTGGGGCGTCAATACAAAAACAAAGCATGTTCTGTATTCTGTTAATCCCCAGTTGAAAAAAGATGATTTCATTGGTGAAACCGCTTTGGAATTTAATGCCAGCAGAAGATCCAAAATCAAAAATATCAATCTGAATATTGCAAGTTATACGTCCGATAAACCTGTATTGATGCGCTATAGTATTTACAAGGAAAAAAATGGTTTTCCTGATCAAAATATTCTGGATGAAGAAATCACGGTATCACTCACAAAGGAGATGATCAAAGACGGAACCTTTACACTGGACGTTAGCGACCAAAATATTTGGGTGCAGGGGAAATTTTTTATTGGAATTCAGTTTCTGAAAGAATTTGAAGGAAGGATCTTTATCAGTGCAGCCTTGTTCAGAACCGGATTTCTTAGAAGATTTTATGGAGAGTGGAAAAAAACAACCTTAGCGGCCCCGGCTATTAATATAGATGTAAAAGTGGATAAAAGTGGAAAAAATACCAAAGATGAAGCGTCTGCTTCAGGAGATGATCTTGAAGGGTTGATTTCTGATATTTCTCAATATAAAATAGCATCAGAAAGCTCTGTATACGGAAAAAACGAATCCTCAGGAGGTTATCTTGAAGTAAAGGATACGAAACTTTATTACGAAATATATGGGGAAGGAGAACCGCTTTTTCTCCTTCATGGCAATTCAGGAAGTATAAAGGACTTTTACCAGCAGATTCCCGTTCTTTCCAAACAATTTAAAGTCATTGTGGTAGATACCAGGGGGCAGGGTAAAAGTAATGATACATCTAAAAAAGATTTTACCTATACTCAGTTTGCGCAAGATATAAAAGCTCTTGCAGACCATCTGGGATTAAAGAAAATAAATATTGCCGGATGGAGCGACGGCGGGATTACAGGACTCGAGTTTGCCATAAAATATCCTGAAAACCTTGACAAATTAATTATTATCGGAGCCAATACCTTTCCGTCAGGCGTTGACGAAAGACTGACCTCTCATATGAAAAACCAGCTTCTCGTACTCAATATGGAAAACAAACCTGAAAAATTCAACGAACGCAGATTGGTGAAGATGATGTTGAATGAGCCCCATATCAGTACAAAAGATCTCAACAAAATACAAAGCCCTGTTTTAGTCATTGCCGGAGATCAAGATGTAATTAAACAAGATCACACTGAGATGATGGCGAAAGAAATGCCTCATGCTGAACTTAAAATTTACAAAAATGCAACCCACATGATTCCTTTTGAACATGCAGATGAATTGAATGCAGATATTCTGAAGTTTCTGGGTAAATGATCAGGGTTTGGATTGGAAGACGGAAGATAGAGAACGGGAGATATCGTAGGCGAATAAATTGTATCAGCCATTTATCATGCAGCTTCCCTCTTCCTGACTTAGTCTAATGTAAGCCTTTTCAAAGACCATAAGCTACCATTATAAATATCAAGATCTACTTTGGTGTTAATGCCGTGAACGATACCATTCTCCGTAAACTGCCAGAAATCCCAGGGGCCTTCAGGAGTGGGAGAGGGGACATCATTATAGTTAGCCAGCCATAGCGGATAATCATCGAATTCCCCTTTCAGGAAATCTTTATAATAATGATAATAGGTATAGATAATGGGCTTTTCACCGTAAGTTTCCTCTACGATTTTACACCATATTTTCAGATCTTCAATCAGTTTTTTATTCGTTTTTCGTTTTGGAATTTTTTCGATGTCTAAAATAGGCGGAAGATCTCCGCTTTCCAGTTTTACATTCTCTAAAAAATTATTAGCCTGGATGACAGGATCTTCATCGGCTCTGTAAAAATGATAGGCTCCGCGGATAAGGTTATGTTGGTGAGCTTTTTCCCAGAATTCATCAAAATGTTTGTCTGCATTTCGGTTTCCCATCGTGGCTCGCATTACGACAAATTCCAGGGGAATGGTTTTATTTCCAATACTTAAACTGTCCCATTTGATATCTTCCTTGTTTTGGTAATGGGAAACATCAAAACCGTAGGTCTTGTCAAGATTAGCGCTGAGAATTTTCTGTATTCTTAAAGTTTCTGTTTCGCTGTTGTGAAGTTTTTTATGATTGAATTTATTAAAGTACAATGCGTAATAATAGCTGACAGACTGCTTCAGGTAGAATCCGGTCCCAATTAAAGCGATTATTAAAATGGCCAATATTACTTTTCTTCGGAAAAAATAATTCTTCCGACGGTTCTCGTGTACTTTTTTGGCAGTTTTTTTGGTGTACTTTCTGGGTGTCATAAAGTTTTGCAAAACTAACTTTTTTCACTACTAAATGCTAAATAAAATCAGTAAATTTGTGTATTATGGAAACACGCGAAAAAATCATCATTATAGGAGGAGGATTTGCGGGGCTGCAGCTTGCAAAAACATTAAATAACAAGAATAAAAAAGTAATCGTTCTGGACCGGGTGAATCATCATATGTTTCAGCCGCTTTTTTATCAGGTGGCCTGCGGAAGGATAGAACCTTCCAATATTTCCTTCCCTTTCAGAAAGATTTTTCAGCAGTCACGAAATACACAGTTTCGTCTTACGGAAGTAAAAGAAATTGATCCTGTCCATAATAAAGTCATCACAGATGAAGCAGAGTTTACCTATGATAAGCTCATTATAGCAACCGGATGTAAAACCAATTTCTTTGGCAACAAAGATATGGAATCCAGAGCTTTCGGGATGAAAAATACCCAGGAAGCGATAGGCATCAGAAACCATGTGCTGATGACCTTTGAAAAGCTGATTCTGGAGAAAAGCAGAAGCGACGACGGTAACTGGAACATCCTTATTGTAGGAAGCGGACCAACCGGGGTAGAGCTCGCAGGTGCCTTTGCTGAAATGAAAAAAGAGATTCTTCCGCGGGATTATCCATACATGAATTTCGATCACCTTAAGATTATTTTAGTCAGTTCCACTGAAAAACCATTGGCCGTAATGAGCAGTGAAGCACAGGAGAAGTCTGAAAAATATCTTAAAGATCTTGGAGTAACTTTCTTAAGCGGTGAGGTCGTTACGGAATATGACGGCAATAAAGTATACATGAAGAGCGGGAAAGAAATCCCTTCCAACAATGTGATCTGGGCTGCCGGAGTTACAGGCAATGTCGTAGGCGGTTTTCCGGAAGATAAGCTGATCAGAAACAGATATATAGTAGACAGATTTAATAAAATAAAGGGGTACGATAATATTTATGCGGTTGGAGATATTGCCTATATGGAAACTCCGAAATATCCTCAGGGACATCCGCAGGTAGCCAACGTAGCCATTAATCAAGCAAAAAATTTAGGTAAAAATTTTCTGAAGAAGAATGAAAGTGAATGGACAGAATACGAGTATAAGGATCAGGGTTCACTGGCAACTATTGGAAAGCACAGAGCTGTGGTAGATCTTCCGTTTATCAAGTTTCAAGGATTCCTGGCATGGTATTTCTGGATGTTCCTTCACCTGATGCTCATCCTGAGTGTAAGAAATAAGCTTGCCGTCTTTTTCAACTGGATGTGGAGCTATTTCAACAAAGATTCTTCTTTAAGATTAATTATTTCACCGAATAAGAAAAACGGAACATTACAATGAGAATTGACATAATAAGCGTACTTCCTGAATTGATGGAAAGTCCGTTTCAGACTTCTATTTTAAGAAGAGCAATGGATAAAGGTTTGGTAGAGGTACATTTTCATCATCTGAGAGACTGGGCGATTAATAAGCACAGACAGATCGATGATGAGCCTTATGGAGGCGGAGCAGGAATGGTGATGATGATAGAACCGATCGATAAATGCATTTCGGAACTTAAAGCCCAGAGAGCCTATGACGAAGTAATTTATCTGACACCCGATGGGGTTACTTTAAACCAAAAAATAGCCAACACCCTTTCCATAAAAAACAATCTGATTTTTCTTTGTGGTCATTATAAAGGTATTGATCAGAGACTTCGGGATCTTCATATTACCAAAGAAATTTCAATCGGTGATTATGTCCTTACCGGGGGTGAACTGGCAGCGTGCGTTCTGGCAGATTCTATTATAAGACTGATCCCCGGAGTATTAAATGATGAGCAGAGTGCCCTTACCGATAGCTTTCAGGATGATCTTCTTTCGCCACCCATCTATACAAGACCCGAAGTGTATAAAGGTTTAGAAGTACCGAAGGTTTTGCTGAGCGGTAACTTTGCCCAGATTGAAGAATGGCGTCATGATGAAGCAGTAAGGATTACACAGGAAAAGCGTCCGGATTTGCTATAAAAATAACAGGGAAACCTGTTATCATGAATTTTTTTTCACATTCTGAGGATATTGAAATTAAAACGGAATAAGAATTGATAGAAAAATAAATCGGGCTGAAATTATTAATTATTTTGCGATCTCAAACATGAATTTATTCATGTTAATTTGAAAATTATGGATTGTTTTAATTCTATCTAATGGAGAAATAATTTCAAATACTTAATAATTTAGTCAGATAAAAGCTTTCTTGTTGATGTTTTTTAGTCAATAAGTTGTATTTATTGTATAAGTTTAATCTAAAAATATTGTAAATAAATTAACGAAATTTGAAAAAAAACAATAAATTTACAACGGAAAAAGAAAGTGATAATTTAAGATAGCAATTTGTGCAGATGGAGATGTTCTCTTTTTACAATGTCGAAAACTTATTTTTACCTGATCCAAAACCTGTCCACAGATTAGATCCAACCCGATCGGGATTGAGAAACTGGGATGAAAAAAGATACAGAAATAAGCTTTTTAAAATTTCACACGTTTTTCAATTGATGAAGGAGGAAAATGAAGTTCTTCCGTTTTTAATTGGGCTGTCCGAAGTTTCCGGAAGGAAAGTTTTGGAAGATCTGGTGGAAATGGAGCCTTTTAATTCAGAATATGGAATTGTGCATTACAATTCCATGGACGAGAGAAAGGTAGATGTAGCCCTGCTATATGATAAAACCAAAGTAGAAATTATAGATTCGGAAACGATCACTTTCTTCTTTGAAATTATAAATAAAAAAAACACAGAAAATTACGACACAACCCGAGACGTACTATTTTCTAAAATTAAATATAAAGGAACTGTTATTAATGTTTTTGTCGCCCATCTTCCCTCTAAGCGAGAAAAAGACGTTAATAAGCCCAAAAGAGACTTTATCCTTAATGAGATCCGTTCACGGATCTTGAAAATCGTGCGTGAAGAAAAGGAACATGTAATATTGTGCGGTGATTTTAACGAAAACCCGGATGATGGAAATTTAGTAAAAATTCTATACGACAACGATCATGAGAAGGTATTGATAAATCCTTTTCAAGAGTTGTTCTATACAAGAAATTATTCTACTTTTCATTATAAGTCAGGTTTGCTTTATGATCAGATTATCTTGTCAAAATCTCTTTTTGATAACGATATTTTGAAGTTTCAGAATGCCCATATTTTTAATTCTGAAAAATTAAGCAGCCGAGTAAAAAATTTTGAAGGCCGACCCTTCCGAACCTATGCCGGTACACGGTATTTGGGCGGATACAGCGATCACTTTCCGGTTTTTGTAAAATTTGAGGAAACAAAAACATAAATATTAAAAGTAGAAAATGAAGAATTCAAGCAACACAAGTTATCATTTAGACTCGATTGACAAAGAGATCATTTACATGCTCATGGATAACGCTAAGACATCGTTAGCCCACATTTCAAAAAATGTCGGAATTTCCACAACAGCAGTACATCAACGGATCAAAAAACTCGAACATGCGGGAGTTATTGAAAACTCTATTTCATTTCTTAACCCTAAAAAAATAGGGTATAAGGTGATCTCGTATATCGGTATGTTTTTAGACCAGCCCAGTCATTATCCGGATGTTGTAAAATCTCTTCAGGACGTGAATGAGGTAGTAGAAGCCCATTACACAACAGGAAATTATACCATATTCCTGAAAGTTCTTTGCAAAGATAATGACCATCTGATGCAGATTCTTAGCAAACTTCAGAAGCTTAAAGGCGTGACAAGAACAGAAACTTTCATATCTTTGGAACAAGGTATTTACAGACAACTGAAAGTATAACGATTATGAACATTGCCCAATATTTGGATTCAACCTATTTGAAAACGCCCGCACAGTCCGGTATTTCAAACGAAGAAACATTACAATTAGATAAAGAACTGGCACAGGAAGCTATAGATCATAGCATCTTTGCCGTAATGATCCGTCCGGATTATGTAGCGGATATCAAAAAGTATATTCAGGAAAAAGGTTCAAATGTTGCGGTAGGAACCGTAATAGGTTTTCATGAAGGAACCTATTCTATTGACGAAAAGCTTGCGGAAGCTTCAAAAGCAATTGAAGACGGAGCCGATGAACTGGATTTTGTTATTAATTACACTGCCTATCTAAGAGGAGATCTGGAACTGGTAAAAGAAGAGTTTGTAAAAGGTACTCAGCTGGGCCTCAAGCATCAGAAAGTAGTGAAGTGGATTATTGAAATAGCGGCACTGACAGATGATCAGATCGCTGGTATCACCAAACATATTTCAACCTGGGCAGAAGAAAATTTCTCAGAAAGTGAGTTTCCAAAAATTTTTGTGAAATCTTCTACAGGTTTTTACCAAACTGAAGGAGGAAAGCCCAATGGAGCTACGTTTGAAGGCATAAAAATTATGCTGGATCATGCAGGCAAGCTTCCTGTAAAAGCAGCCGGAGGGGTAAGAACTCCTGAAGATGCTGAAAAAATGATCAGCATGGGAGTTAAGAGAATCGGAACTTCCTCCGCACTGGCACTAATTAAAAACGAATCCTCATCAGAGGGATATTAAAAAAATAAAACCATCAAATTTTGATGGTTTTTTTATTTATGCCTGAGCCTGATACTCTTCGTAGAACTTCTGTGTTTCTTTGATTAACACATCCATTTCCTCCAAGGTAAAGACCTCAAGGAATTTCTTTCTGAATTCTTTAAAATGAGGAACACCACGGAAGTAATTGCTGTAGTGCTGTCTCATTTCAATAAGTCCCAATTTTTCTCCTTTCCACTCTGCGCTCCATTCCGCATGTTGGCGTACAGCCAGAAGACGGTCTGAGATGCCAGGTTCAGGAAGATGCTCACCTGTTTCAAAGAAATGTTTGATCTCGTTAAAAATCCAGGGATATCCAATGGCGGCACGACCGATCATAATTCCGTCGCAAGCATATTTCTGTTTGTAGGCAAGCGCTTTTTCCGGAGAATCAATATCACCGTTTCCGAAAATTGGAATCTCTATATTCGGATTTTGCTTAATTCTTGAAATATGTTCCCAGTCTGCTTCTCCCTTGTACATTTGTCCGCGGGTTCTTGCGTGTATTGTTAAAGCTTTAATTCCAGTCTCCTGTAAACGCTCTGCCACTTCATCAATATTGATGCTGTTGCTGTCCCATCCCAAACGGGTTTTCACTGTCACAGGCAGATGAGTAGAAGTTACCACTGCTTTGGTAAGACGTACCATAAGGTCAATATCCTTAAGAACTCCTGCCCCTGCTCCTTTGCACACTACTTTTTTCACCGGGCATCCGAAATTAATGTCTACCAGATCCGGGTTGACAGTTTCTACAATTCTTGCAGACATTGCCATTGCTTCCTCATCTCCACCGAAAATCTGGATGCCGACCGGTCTCTCATAATCGAAAATATCCAGCTTCTTGCGGCTCTTCATTGCATCACGGATCAAGCCCTCGGAAGAGATAAATTCTGAGTACATCAGATCAGCCCCATGCATCTTGCATAGACGTCTGAACGGAGGATCACTTACATCTTCCATCGGAGCCAGCAAAAGCGGAAATTCCGGCAGTTCTATATTGCCTATTTTTACCATGGCGCAAATTTACGAAATTCTAAACATTCGGAAGTATGATAATATCTATCGTTGTAAATGTTCCCTGTCTATTTGGGAAAAGGCTTTGATCTCAGATTTGAGACATGAGATCTTAGACTTTAAAAGTTGTTTCCTTATAGGATTTTATTACGCAAATGAATGAAGAACAATCGATTGTAGATGTATGATAAAAGACATGGGCACGAGATAAGAGCCCTTTTTTAGATGCTTGATTGAATAATTGGTAACTCAAGCGCTTAAAAACTAGCCTTTACCTGCATACTTCCAATGTGGATGGTTCGGTCTCCCGAATTTCTTCCCTCATAATTGAGGTTGAGCTGAAGGAAAGAATTGATCGCCTGCTGGATGAAGACACTCCATACCTGATTTTTTCCAGGCTTGAGACCATCCAGCATCTGGTTTCCTACAATACTGAAATTGTTTCCTGTAAAATTATTATTGATGAAAGAGAAGTTTCCCCTGATCGACGTTTTTCTTCGTTCCCACTGAATCGTTCCTGTGATGTCAAAAGCTTTTAATAATTCTTCACCGTCCATTCTTTTTTTCTGACGGTAGGCAGAGGAGAGTTCAGTCTGGATGGCATCTGTAAATTTATAAGTCGCTTTCGGTTTGGTTTCAATATTATGAAGAAGGTAATCTCTTGTAGCAAATAGCTGGGATGAGTTTTTAAGCTCATGGACAGAATTCTCCCAGTCTACCCTGAATTCTTTATTAAACCAGTATCCAACATTGATGAAATGAGAAGTCTGCTGCCTTTCTTCGTTACTGAAATTGGCATTGATAAGGTTATCGTTGGAAATAAAACGGTAGTTACCATTCCATCCGGATTTTTCAGTGGGGTTAAACTGTACGGAAGCTAATATGTTCTGATTTTTGAGGATCTGATCGCTGTTCTTTTCAAACGGGTTCAATACTAAAACCTTGTCCTTTTTATAGAATGAGTTTTGTGAATTTAATGAAACATTAAAATTCCAGCGCTTTAAAAATCCATTTTCTGAATTGAAAATAATCGCTGGGTTGACAAACAATGCCAGCTGTATTTTATTTTTATTTGAAGGGATATACCGTACAGAATTGGTGTAGATTCTGATGTACTGTGCCAGATCAGAGTATTCTGCAATTTCGAATTCGTCGAGCTGCTGGATGCCGTCTCCGTTATAATCGGTCCACTTGTAAACCCCTTGTCCATCCGTTACTTTAAGGTACTGGAATTCTCTTTGCGCTTCCTGTCCGTTTCCAAGTTCATAAAATGCCTGCAAACGCATTCCGTTTCTGAATAACTGCTGATTGTAAAGTATATTTCCAACTACGAAATCATTATTTCGAGTCATATCGGCTTCATTATTTTGATAGAAAAATTTTCTGTAATGTATTAAAGCATTTAAAGTCGTTTTATCAGTTTTAATAATCTGACTTTCAGCCATAATCCCCAGAATATTATTCATATTTTCCAGTCTGTTGTTTCTTACAGAATCATTATCTCTCATATAGACTTTAGCAAGCAATTTTGTACGCGTACTATCGCCGATTTTTTTCTGTACAAAGATCTCTTTCCAGCTGAAACTGGTGACATCCATGAGTTGGGTATCATTGTACTTCTTCTCATTATGTTCCATACTTCCCCCCAGAGCCCAGCTGCCTTTTTTGCCTGTAAACTCTGTAGAAACCCCTCCTCTGATAAATTTCGTATCCTGAAGGGTCGCATCGGTATTAAGATAAGATAAATTCCCTTTGGTAAAAAACTTTCCTGTGATCCATCCAAAGTCGAGGTCATTTTTTATTCCTTTGTAGGTGTCCTGTTCATCCAGGTAATTGATTCTGTAATTTAGATTTGATTTATTATTCCATTTATTCAGAAAGCTGAATGTAAATCTGTTTTGGGTTCTCTGGCTGAATTCCTGTACCAGGTTAAAGTCTCTTGAGAATTCTACATCGTTGATACGGTCCAGAATATGAAATTGCTTGTCTATGTACTGATATTCAAAACTTGGAGTACCTTTCCACCTGCTTTTTGTGAACGTTTTATTTCCAAAAACACGCCATGCATATCCTATATTTTGAGCTGCATCTTTTGATGAAAATAGGTTCAGATCGTAATTGCTCAGGGAGAAATCAGCGCCTATTTTTCCTTCCTTTAAAAGATATTCGGAATTCACTGAATACACCTGTGATTTCTGAGGTGAAGGGAGTTTTCTTACGGCTTTATAATCTCCCATATTATTCCCTACATACTCAAATACACGGCCGTTGTTAGTCGTCTGGGTAATTTTATAATCTCCCTGATTAATACCGAAATACGTGAAGGAAACCTGATATAATGTTTCATTCTGATCGGTAGAGAATTCGTAGAAATTGCCGGCGGGGTTTAACCGATACAGGATTTTGTTGACATCATATGCTGTAACCACACCTGATGGGGCATACATGAGATTCGGGTCATTTCCTGCTTCTGCTAAAATCTGTTCATCTTCTTTAGAAAGATTTAAAGAAAGAGGAGCATTTTTATTGTCATTTTCCATGAACCAGTTTAAGCCTACTTTAAACTTTTCCCTTTGATGTTCAAGCTTTCCGGTAAATAAATATCGGGAGTAATTCCTGTTTGTATAGTTATAAGAGATTGTAATGAAATTCTGCTGGAAAATCGGTCGGAAACTGGTAAAGGTGACCTCTCCTGTATTATAATTAATAATGTAATCCTGGTTTTCTCCACGCTTCATTAGAATACCGTCAATAAAAACCTGCTCAGAACCTGAAATAAGGGTGATAAACTGTTCACCATTTTTACCTGTCAGACGGTAAGGTCCCTGATTACCTTCCACTCCCTGAAAACGTACCCTGTGGAATTCACTTCGTGCGACCCCCATAGAAACATCGACAAAAGTCTTATTATCCTTTCCAAATTCAGTCTGAAATTCAAGACCCATACTCCGTCTCTGAAATTTGGCGAAATAGTTTTTGGACTCTACCAAGTCAAGGTGACCAGCTCTGAGGATCGATTTATCCTTAATATTAAGCTGCATATAGATCTTGTCAAATTCTTCCAGGGTTTGCGTGTATCCGTCCGCCTGAATAGGAAGGTTATGATCTGAAATACTCGCCAAAATAGTGACATCCTTCGAAAGTCGTCCGGAAATCTGAAGGTCCATTGAACTCTGTACAGATTGGCCTTGATTATTACCGAAAGTGATTCCTCTAATAATGGAACCTTTAGAGTTCAGTTCACCCAAAAATCTTTTCTTGTCGTTTTTGACAAGTACGGCTTCATCTACGATTATTTTGTTGTTGGTCCTTACAAAATCCAATGTGTCTTTTGCAAAAAGGTCCTGTTCAAAGCGTGCTGCGAGGATGCTGTCTTTTTTAATACTGTCTTGTGGGATGTTTGGATTTTTCCACGAAAATATTTGTGCATGAGCCGAAAATATGCCCATGAAAAACAAACCGATCAGAAGAAAAAAATTGCGCAAGCGTTTCAAAATAATTCGTAAAAATAGCTAAAAAATGTTAATGGAAATGGGTTTAGCATTATTAACAGAAAATTAATCTAATTATTGTAAACCCCTGAAAAATACCGGTAATTTTGCGGTGTAAATTATTAATAATTAAATTTTACAGTTATGAAAAAATTTTATTCGTTAGTTGCTACAGTTGTATTTGCTGTTGCAACATTAGCTCAAACTACTGTTTTCAATGCAACGTTTGATGATTTGGATGGAACAGGGGGAAATGATGATTCTTGGACTGGAAACGTCGGGACAAAGTCTCTCAGTACCTATACAACAGCAGGTTGGGTATTTGCAGGTGCAGGAGGAGCGTCACAATGTATTAAAGCTGGTTCTGGCAGTACAGCAGGTTCAGTAACTACACCTGCATTAACAGGTCTTGCCGGTAATGCCATTCTTACATTCAGAGCTGCAGGATTCGGCACTGACAATACCTCATTAACGGTGACGATTTCTGGTGGAGGAAGTATCAATGGTTCCAACAGTTTTACCTTGACCAACTCTGCATTTTCTACTTATACCGTTAATATTATTGGAGGTACCTCTACAACAAAACTTAGATTTGCTTCAGCAGCAGGAGGAAAGAGATTTTTTATCGACGATATTAAATTGGCAGTGCAAGGTGCTCTTGCTGTAAATGATATTAAAGCATCTTCAATAAAGTTGATTAAAAATACTTCAGTAGATCATGAGATCTATTTCGGAGCAAAATCTGATATCAAAATCTTTGATCTTAATGGAAAATTAATTAAATCTGCTTCTGTGACGGAAAATGGAGTATTAAATGTAATAGATCTTCAGAAAGGGATTTATATTGTAACAGGAAATGTTAATGGTAATGCGGTTTCTGAGAAGATTTTAAAAAGCTAATTTTAATTAATTGTTAATTATATACCGTCATTTTAAAATAATGACGGTTTTTTTGTACTTTTACCACATAAATTTAAAACTTTTTATAATGAAAAAAATCTTTACTGTTTTAGGATTAATTTCCGCAACGGCATTTATGAATGCTCAGATTGTGATCAATGAGGTATATGGAGGCGGAGGGAATTCTGGTGCTTCTTATAAAAATGACTTTGTTGAATTGAAAAATATTGGTACAACTTCAATTACTTTAACTGGAGCTTATTTACAATATGCTTCAGCTATCGGAACTTTTAATGGAGGAACTAGCAATCACGCTCTTCCTACTTTTACTTTGGCGCCGGGACAGACTTATTTAATTCAGGAAATTTCATCTGGAGCAAACGGGGCTACTTTACCAACACCAGATGCATCAGCAACAATAAACTTATCAGGAAGTGCAGGTAAAATTGCATTGACATCTGATGGTACTGCACCAACATCTTCTACATCTGCGAACGTTATAGATTATGTAGGATATGGAACTACAACTACCAGCTTTGAAGGTACAGGACCAGCTCCTGCTCCATCAAATACAAATTCTATAGCAAGAGTAGCTGGTGATACTAACAACAATGCTACAGATTTTGTTGCAGGTGCTCCTACTCCTAAGAATTCAACTACAGGATCACTAGCTGTTTCAGATGTTAAAAATGTAAAAGCTGGAAACTTTGTAAAAAATACTTTCGTGAAAAGCGACGAAATCACTTTTGGTGCTGATGTGAAAGATGTGAAAGTGTACAACATGTTCGGACAGGTAGTGAAGTCTGCTTCTGTAAAACAAAACGGAACTGTGAACGTTGCTGAATTGGCAAAAGGAAATTACATCGTAACAGGAACTGTAAACAACGAGCCTGTATCTCAGAAGATTTTGAAAGACTAATCTTTAGTTTCTTTTAAATAATATATGCTCCGGCCATTTCTACGAAATGGCCGGAGCTTTTTATGATATCATCTGCTTAACCGCTGATTTGGCTGGCATATCCGGCTCAATAATTTGAATTAAATGAAGTATGTTCTGTTTTTAGAGATATTCTTTGATTATCTATTTTTGTGGTATCCTTTTTGATATCTATTGAATAGAGATTGGTTATTTATTCAGCAATTGTTTTGAATAAAAGTTTTGAAATCGATCTCTAATAAAATTTTAAAGTTAGTTTTCAATATAACATGTTAAAAAGAGCAGCTGTATTTTTTACAGTTGCTTCTTTTTAGTTAATACCATCCTCTTCTCGCAGCATTAATGACTGCACCTAGGTTGAGAACTAAAGTATATCTGATGCGTTTTGCATAATCCTTAAAAGAAGGTTCAAAACCTAAGGATGACTGTATAGGAAAATAAATTTCAAGGAAATCAGGAATCAGTCTTACTTTGATACCGCTATCCCAGATAAACTCAGCAGGACGGTTTTTGTTTTTATATATCCCTGCATCAGCATAAACATGAAATATCTTCCAGACACTTGAGTCTACATTAAAAGAAGTAATCCACTGATTAACAGATCCCGGAATAAAAGATTTGAAACCTCCGTCAGCCAGGATAAACTGTTGGGATAAAAGACCGCTGTTGGCACTTTCACCCAAAAGATTATAGGAGAAAGAATAATTGGACACTCTTGAAATTCCGTAATTAAACATATTATTTCGCGTGTCATTTCTTACAAAATAACCGGCGAACAGTCTAAGGCTTAATTTTTGTTTAGGAGCGAACTCCCATCTGTAAAATCCTTCAGCAGTTATTTTGTTGAAATCCTCCATGCCTTGTGTGCTTAAACTTAAGCTTTTTTCATGGATCATCTGACTGTCACTGTATCCGTATCCTGCAGTCCATAAGTTGTATTTGCCATAATCTCTGTTGGCAACCATTTTCGGACTCAAATCTCTCTCTAAATAATTATAGGAGAATCCAAGACTTCTGCTCACCGTACTCCGTGGATTTTTTCTGAAATTAATATTGGAAAATATAGAACCTTTCCTATAGGCCAGTCCATAGTCATAATGGAAATATGAGCCCGATACCCCAAAAGTAATACTTCTGAAAATACTTTCTGCCGGAAGAAAAGAGTAGGAGATCGCTCCTGACCCTGTCAGTTTTCCTGTTCCGGTACTGTAAGTGGGGGTAAATGAATACAGAAATTTCTGGTCAAAGAAAGATTGATTCTTTAAATTCACGCCCAGTAGGAATTTATCGTAAGTATTGTTGAATCGTACCCTTGGACTGATGTATATTTCGTTGTATTCCGGGTTGGGAATGTCCTTTATCAGTTTAAATTTTATTTTTTTTGCATTCGAAAACAGACCTTTCGCGTATAAAAAATTATCGCGGTATTTAGATTCCGGAAAAATATAATCACTGTTGAGCGTGACTTTGTGAATATCTTCAGAAGCAGGAAGAACGAAATTGGTTATTTTTTCATGCTCTTCAGTTTCTACCCAGTACGATTTTTTTTCACCTTCGCTTGTTTGGGTTTCAAGTCGGACAGGTATGAGAGTATCTGCATTCTTACCAATTCTGATTGTTAAAGAGTCTGCATCTCTTTTGATATTCTTCAGCCTGAAGTTAACTCTGTTTTTTCGTTTTAAAAAATCTGAAAGGTATCCTGAAGTCTTGTCTTTGTCAGCAAGCTCTTTCAAAAAGTCTTCCGGATCGATCTTTTGGTCCGTATTTTTAGAAATATAATTTTTTACGATTTCGTTGAAGCGGTCATACCCCATTTTCTCTGCCGTATAATTGAAAAGACTTCCGGTTTCAAAACTGCTGACAGCCATATCGTTGAAGTTGCTTAAAACCGTAAATTTTTCACCGATTTTCTGATCCAGATTCTGGGACATGATGTATTGATAAGAAAGTCCATAACGGTCGATAAGTTTGACTTTGGAGGCATGGAATAACTTCAAAGGTTTGACTCCAAAAATCTTAGTTTCGGGCAGAGTACCCAATAATTTGGTCTCTTTATAGAATTTTTGGATATACTGGATTTCCATGTACGATTTTAAACCGTTCTTAAACCAGTGATTGCTTTGTTTATCTGCTATGACGCTTTCGTCAAGAATTTTTTTAGTAATGATTCCGAAATAATCAAGATCCGTTTTTTCAGCGTCAGTGAATAACTGAAATCTGAACTTCCAGAAGGTAATATCATTGTTTCCGAAAAAATCTTCCGAAGACCTGAACTTCTCTGAAATAAAGAGGTTTTTTGGAACGAAACCTATCTTTTCTTTAATGAATTTTAAATGCAAAGGAAGATAGAATTCAAGATTCTGCTTTTCTTCCGGTTTCAGATTGTATCCGAATTTGATCTCAGTATCTTCGCCATCTACATTGAC
Source organism: Chryseobacterium carnipullorum (assembly GCF_003815695.1). Taxonomy (NCBI): domain Bacteria; kingdom Pseudomonadati; phylum Bacteroidota; class Flavobacteriia; order Flavobacteriales; family Weeksellaceae; genus Chryseobacterium; species Chryseobacterium carnipullorum. The sequence goes on from NZ_CP033920.1 coordinate 2,311,959, forward strand.
TTTTATGGAAGGAAGCCCATTCTGTGCGATGACAAACTCAGGATCAGAATCAAGGTAACCCTTAAATGAATTCATTTGCGTTTGTGGGAGATTACCTTCGATAAAACTGTTGGGTGGAAGATCAAAATTGATGGTCCAGAATGTGTTGAAACTTACAGATTCTTCAATGTCGTGATAGTTCCTTTTGGAAATATTGTCCGGATCAAAATGATCCGGAACAATAAAGAAATATTTTAATGCTGTCATGGTATCAGATGTACCATATCCCGTAAATCTCTTGTCGGGTAGGCGCATGCTGTAATGAAGCTGTAATGTAATGCTTTCACCTGGCTTTAAGGCCTCTGCCAGAGGAAGAAAAAGATTCTCATCTGAAATTGAACTCACTGGTACCAACTGCTGGGCCGAATTTTGAACCTGTAAATCAAGAAGCTTACCAAGCTGCTCCGGTTTGGCAAAATGCAAATCAGTACTTCTGTCTTCAAGTTTTCTGTAGACCAGGGAGGTCCCTTTTTTATTATAAGCAGAAACCCAATTGAGAAACTTCACCGAATGCAGGTCTTTATCGGAATGATTGTAATACACAATTTCCTGATTCACCTCCAGTGTTTTTCTGTCGGCAGATAATTTAGCTTCAATATATATGCTGTCCTTCTGCCCGGAAACCTGTACAATTCCCCAAAACAAAACAAGGCAAGTGGTGATCTTTTTCAATATCCTGTGATAAAGCCCAAATATAAACTTATTTTGAATATATTCAGCAGGATTTTAGCCCTGAACTGTGTTTTTTTGCAAAGAATTAACATATGCATTCCAGCCTTCATTTTTATAGGTAACGGCAGCCGTTTCCGGATCTTCAGATTTATAAATTCCTCTTCCTACAATAATGAAATCGGTGTGAAGCATTTTGAAAACGTGCTCAGGAGTATTATACTGCTGTCCTTTCCCATCTCCTGAATCTGCAAGATTAACACCTGGTGTGAATAGCAGAAGATCTTCAGGAATCTGGTTCTGAGATACCCCTCCGATTACATTAGGATGTGATAATGCTACTTTTAAAGCTTCTTCACGATAGCTGGATGTAGTCAGTGCTCCTTTTGAAGACATTCCAACAATAGCAACTACCCCAACATTTTTAAAGCAATCTAAAGATTCGAATCCTCCGATTACCTGTGACGTTACGAAATCTGCCCAATCGGTAATTTTAAATACACCGCTGGTAAACTGCAGTTCCTGGGTATTTCCAATATCAGCAAACTTTCTGTCTTCCATCAGGAGAAACTGGTGCTTTTCAGCCAATGCTTTTAAGGGAACAATTGTTTTTTCGTAGTCAAAATCTGAAATGATATCAATATGCGTTTTCAAGGCAATCACATGAGGACCTACTTTGTCAGCAAGAGCAAGCAGTTCCTGTGTGGTCGTAACATCTGCAGAGGCAATCAGGTTAGATTTTTTTGCCAGTGCAGTTTCCAGTAATTTTTTTGAAACTGAGTGCTGGGTTTGCTGAAGTTTTTGTTCGTAAGAACTTCTTGTCTTTTCTTCAAACTGAATATGATTTACTTTCAGAAAATCCTGATTCTTTTTACTTCTTCGTCAGACAGCTCTCCGGTTTCCTGAAGAATCGTACATACTTCTGAAATATTGAAAAGTGTGTGTACTCTGTATCCTTTGCTTTCAAGCAGTTGTTTTCCGCCCTGTTCTCTGTCAAGAACCACAACGATATCCGCTACTTTCAGATCTTCCTGCTCAACCTCTGCAATAGTTTCTACCAGAGATTTTCCGGAAGTAATCACATCTTCTACCAAAAGACAGTTCTGTCCTTTCTGATAAATTCCTTCGATCAGTTTTTTCGTTCCGTAGCTTTTTGCTTCTTTTCTTTTAATAATTAATGGAATATAACTTTCCAAAGACATTGCAGTAGCCATCGGAAGCGCTGCATAAGGTACCCCACAAATTAAATCGAAATTATCCAATGGAAGCATTTCCAGTAAATAATTAGCCAGATTTTTTAAAATTTTGGGATCTGAAGCCAAAGGTCTCAGGTCAACATAGAATGGGCTTTCGATACCACTTTTTAAGGTAAACCTTCCAAATTTGATGATGCCCAGCTTGTAGCACTCTAAGAAAAATTCTTTTTTACTTTCCATTATTTTTTATTAGATACTGCAAATTTAAGGATTTGAAATAAGGCTTAAAAATTTATCAACCATTTGTCAACAAAAAACCATCCCGAAATGTTTCAGGATGGTTTAAAATATTTCTGTAAAGTATTATTTTACAATTTCTGCATCAATGATTTTGGTTCCACTCAGCCTTTGTTCTGCTTCCCAGAGTAAAAATTTATCTACCTCTTTAATAAGCTTAGGAATCGTCAGCGACAATACTGCAAGGTCATCCATCACCCCTAAAACAGGGACCGCAAATTCCGGAAGCAGGTCAATGGGAGAGATCACATAAAGAATTCCTAGAAGTGGAAGGATAATATCGATGGATCTCATTGGATATTCTCCTCTTCTCCACAATTTAACCATTCTGAAGATATCAGGAATTTTTTTTACGAATCCTTTGTGGCTGATGGCCTCTTTTGCAAGATTTAATTTTGAATATTTCATTTTGTGTTTAGTTTTGATCATTTTTCAACACAGTAAATTTCGCAAATTTTATACCAATAAACTATAAAATTTAGTTAAAAAAAATTACTTGATGATATTGTCAATGAACTGATGCACAGTCTCTGTGTTCCAATCTCTGTAGGCATCCTCCTTAATGATGATTCTTCCATGCTGATCAATCAGAAAAGTGGTAGGGAATACTTTGGGAAGAATTTTTTCAGAAATAGGACTTTGTGCAAAATATACAGGAACTGTATAATTATTTTCCTTTAAAAATTTTCTTACCGCATCTTCCTGATCATTCATGGCGATCAGAATAAAATCTACATTTCCTTTTCTTGAATCATATAATTTCTGAATGGTAGGCCATTCTTTTCTGCAAGGCGGACACCATGTTCCCCAGAAATTAAGGAAAACAGGTTTATTCTTAAAAGCTTTAAGATTGGTATTGGGTGCATTGATTCCTTTTAGCTCAATGTCATAATCTTCTTCACTTACATGGACCGCATTTTCAATGGTAGCAATTGGAAAGAACTGGTCTTTCAGGGATTCTTTTACTCCTGGTACAAAAGCGATCACCCCGATAATGATGATCAGGACAAGATAAATGATATTCTTTTTCATGCGTTAATCTTTACTGTTATTTTGACCGAGGGAAATTAATGATCGTTATAATAATTCTAAAATTTCCTCAACGGCGTCTTTTCCTCTGTTTTTAGCGTAATACAGTTGCAGATCGTTATAAAAATTATCTTTAGGATAAGCCTCCGGGTCTGCTTTATGTTTCATTAATAATTCATGGCCGTACTTCGGGCGAGGGCCCCAGGAATTTTTCACATGGAAATCTTTGTCCAGGATAATTACCTTAGGAATAGACTCTGTACCGTTGGTCAGGTATTGGCTGATTAAGCTTTTATCACTGTCTCTGAGGAAAATTTTCACCTCATTGTGTCCTTCAAAAAATGTGACAAGTGCAGGAACTGTAGCACTTGCATCACCACACCATGCTTCTGAAATAATCAGGATCTTTCCGTCAAAATTTTTGGAAGCCAATTCTTTCAGCTGCTCTTCGTCCGGGACATACTTTTTCAGTGTTCTGTCCATTCTCTGAAGTCCAAGTTCGTAGTATTGTTTATATTCGATTTCCTGTTGGTTGGAAGGATTTTCTAATCTTTCTTTTCCGATGCGGAGGTATTCTTCAAAAGAAATTCCCTGATCCCAGTAATTTTTCATTACTAAAAATATTTATATTAAAAATTATTGATGTTTCTTGTTTTGTTGATCAAAAAGAGGTCAGCCAGTACAAATGCAGCTAAGCTTTCCACAACGGGAACGGCTCTTGGCACTACACAAGGATCGTGACGTCCTTTTCCCTCAACGATGACCGGGTGACCATATTTGTCCACACTGTCCTGAGGTCTTAGAATAGTCGCTACAGGTTTGAATGCTGCACGGAAATAAATATCCATTCCATTGGAAATACCTCCCTGAATGCCTCCTGAAAGATTTGACTTTGTTGTAAAATCTGTATTAAAGGCATCGTTGTGCTCCTTTCCTGTCATTTTAGCACCGCAGAAACCGCTTCCGTATTCAAATCCTTTGCAGGCATTGATATTCAGCATTGCTTTACCCAATTCAGCCTGAAGCTTGGAAAATATCGGTTCTCCGATTCCAACAGGAACGTTTTTAATGACGCAGGTAACGGTTCCGCCGATGGTATTGCCTTCCTTTTTGATCTCTTTGATTCTTTCGATCATTTTTTCAGCAGTTTCAGCATCCGGACAACGTACATCGTTGCTTTCCGTTTTTGAAAAGTCAAGAGCCTGATAAGGTTTTTCACAGAAAATATCACCTACGGAAGAAACGTAAGCATTGATCTCGATACCGGACAAAAGCTGTTTTGCTAAAGCCCCTGCAACGACCCAGTTGATAGTTTCCCTTGCAGAAGATTTTCCGCCCCCGCGATAATCTCTTATTCCAAATTTCTGGTCATAAGTGAAATCTGCATGACTCGGACGATATGAATCAGCAATGTGATCATAATCCTTAGACTTCTGATTTTCATTTTCTATAATAAAACCGATTGGAGTACCTGTGGTTTTCCCCTCAAAGATTCCGGAAAGAAACTTTACCGTGTCGCTTTCTTTTCTTTGAGTGACAATCGCAGACTGGCCCGGTTTTCTACGATCCAATTCATATTGAATTTTATCGAAATCTACCGTTAAACCTGCCGGAAAATTATTAATGATACCGCCATAAGCCACGCCGTGACTTTCTCCAAATGTTGTAAGACTGAGAAGATTACCTAATGTGTTGAACATAATACAAAATTACCTATTTTTCTTCAGATAATAAAGTTTCTCCATTTGTTCTATTGATCACTGTTTTTGATAGTATGGATAACGTCCTTTATCTTTCTTTTTTCCTTTGGAGTCAACTGTTTCCAGATAAATCCTTTTTTGATATTTTTTTTGTCAATATACTGCGGGAAAATCCCTGAATGTATATAGTCAATGACGTAGCCCGAAGAAATGGCAGGAAGCGGAGTGTCAAAATTAAAAGGGTAATCTTTTGATATATTGAATTTTAAATTTCCTGTTTGGAAGGTTTCGAATTGATAGTAATGATAGGTGGAAGGTTTATACAATTGTTCTTTTTTGAAGCCGGTCATGAAATTTCCCGGTCTGAAACTCGGAATATATTGACGGATGGAGTTGGGGAAACTTAAAATGCCCAGCACCAGTAAACTTAATAATAAGAAAAAAAGCAGTGCCTTTTTTTTGCTTAAATGAATAAACAATACAAAAAATATTACAAAAAACGCATCAATAAAAAATCGATATTGGGCCGAAAAAGCTAATACCAGCATACTTTTAATTAATAAAGAGATACAGATCAAGGTGAGGATCTTTTTCTTTTTAATAAAGGCAAAAACCGAAAATACAGTCAGGCATAAAATAAATAGGATATTGATTTTCGATTTAATTCCTTCCAGTGTAAACCAGTTTCTGACCGCGTCATAAAGAGAAAATTTTTGGATTTCCTCATAGGGATACTGCATATCATACGTTTTCTGAATAGCGTATTGAGATGATATTTTTAAAACCTCCGGATTAGGTTTCCAGCTGAATCCGAAATCGCCTGTAGCAACTGGGAATACCGGATAACCAAATGTCCATATATTTTTAATGAAGAATAATAAAAGGATGAGAATTCCGATGATGGTATGTTTATAATGAGGTTTAAAGATCAATACAGAAGATAGGAATACCAATAGTGGAAGCCAGATCATCGTAGGCTTTATAGAAAAAATGAAAACAGCATAGGCAAAAAGGAGCCTGATATTTTTATTACCTGTTATGAGCTCATTTAAAATAATCAAAGATAAAGTAATGACAGGCAAATCCGGGCTTGGCGATTGTGAAAAAAGCAAAAATACCGGAATAAATGAGAGTTGAATCCAGCTTTTGTTTTCAAAAATATAAATGGTGTAAATGATCAGCAGAACGGCATTCATCCTTAAAAAGGGATCTGAAAACCCTGAAAACCCTGCCTGGAAAATATGCCAGACCGACATTTGTCCCAATGTAAGATCAAGATTGGCAATGCCTTTCACCAGACCATATTCCGTAAGCCATTTGATACTGGGAACATAATATCCGAAATGATCTAATATATAAGGATAAAAAGAACTGCTGTAAAGAATGACTACTGAGATACCGCCTATTAAAAAAGAATCTTTTTTAGAGAAGTGATAAAATTCGAGATACAGTTTATTTTTGAAAAAGAGGAAAACTCCTGCTAGTACAAAAGGAATCTCTACATATATATTGATAGGAATAAAAAACGCAAGAACTGTCCATATCAGGCTGAGTCCAATTATTCCGTTTAAAATATTCCCTGAAATTCCCTGCGATAAAGATCCTAAGAAACTCTCTAAGATCTTTCCCCAGCCTGCGAGAACTGAGAGCATGATTGCTGAAGAAAGAAAGAGTAGCATCATAAAAAAAGATTGCTTAAAAATAAGCAATCTTTAAATAGTATCATGGAAATATTAATTACGCGGTTGAACTCTTCCGTCTTTTCTGTCACCAGCTCTACCGATTGTATAACCGGTTGCACCACCAACGACTCCACCAATTACGGCACCAAGACCTCTGTTTTTCTTCGCTACAATAGCTCCTACTGCGGCACCACCCACGGCACCGATAGCGGTTCCTTTAGCGGCTTTGCTCCATCCTTTTTTCTTTTGGGTTGTTCCTTGTGATGAGCTGTTTCCGTTATCAGCATAGGTTCCTCCTCCAGAATTTGAGTTAGATCCTCTGTCTCTGTACACGGTTCTCGTTTCTCTTATGACTTTAGGTTTTGAATTGCTGGCAGCAGCAGCCTGAGATTTTTTACTTTCTGAGATGCTGTCCACCTTTTTCTGGGCCTCGTATACTAATTTCTCTTTTTCAATAGCCAGCTTTTGTTTTTCTATATCAAGCTGTCTGGCCTGGAATTCCAGTTTCTGTTCTTCCAGTGATTTTTCAGCTGTCCTGTCGTCTTTTTTGCAGGCTGTCATTAAGAAGACTGATAAAAAACCTGCTAATACTATCTTTTTCATAATTCAAATTTTAATAAGTAGTCTTAGCCCAAACGGCGGCAACTATCTGTATATTTCCAATTATGAAGCCAACATTCAGTTAAGAAGTGTTAAAATATTATATTTTAAGATAAATGTACTTTTTGTGAAAAAATCAGACTGCATTGTTTCTGTTTCCAGCTGGTGTTCTGGAATGTAATTTTTAGTTAATTAAGTGTTTTCATTCAGTTCATATGAATTGGTTACTTTTGGAATACCAAATTACTTTCATATGAAAATATCAATTTTTAAAACAGTGGCTTTTGTAGCCTTGTCGGTTACGGCTTTATCATGCTCAAATAATGATATCATGGCAGATGCTCAGTCTCAGCCTCATTCTGAAACCTCTAAAGAAGTTTCAAAAACGAAAACTTATAAAGTAAGGTTTGGTCTTATTTCTTTAGACGGAACCAAGACCCTTTCGGGTAATCATGATGTGGGAAGCTTTCTGGCTGAGAATACGGTAACGGGAGAGGTTTATGATACCTATTACAGTGGAGGCTTTCAGACCCTTCCCGGATATTATGAGGGAATCCCTGCAGGGAGCTATACGTTTTCTGCGATGCAGGGACAGGGAGGCTGGACAGGCTATGGATCCGTAACTGGAACTGTATCTGATGCTCAGGTAGATGCAGATGGATATGTAACGGTATATATCCCTGTTACCTGGGCAGAATAAGACTTTGTGGTAAAATAAGTATCCATTTTGGAGATCCTCGAAAGAGGATTTTTTTCATCAGTTTAGAATACAGATAGTTTATTCACATTGTTTTGGAGTTTATTAAATTTAACATTATAAAAACTTAAAACTACTTATTATAGACGTCTTTGACTATTCATTTATTCTAAAAATGATTATTTTATTTGTTTATCAATGCTTGCTATTTTTGGATGTTGTATGATTCTGAAAAAAATAAATCATAAATCAGGCTTTTGGTATTACAGTTATGATTTTCCTTACTCGAAAAGATATAATAGAAGAAGATATTAAGACGTTAATTGTCAACGGATTCTGTTTAGATTTTTCTAAATAGATTTTTTTCATCATTTGTGTTTTTAGACCTCCTGAATGGGAGGTCTTTTATTTTACCTTCATGATAGAGGGGGGGACTTCAGGAATGAATTTCTATTATTATGTCGGTTGTATTAAATAAAAAAAATGCTTCTCAACATTGAGAAGCACTATATTATATATTTAGAGTTACTTTTACTTTATTAATCAGGCGGTGAAGTCTTTGAGTTTGATAATTAAGGAGCTCATAAATTTCCTGCGGGTTGGTATATACTTCCGGAACTTTTTTGTTATTGATCTTTCTGATTCCTCTTCTTTTCATCGTATCATGAATCACTTTAGCAAAAGATTCTTTGGCTTTCGATTTGGAGCTCTGTTGAGAAATACCTTTCGCATGTAATCTATACATATAAAGTGGCTCTTTTATATATTTGACATTACCGTGCTCAAGAATCTTAAGATAAAGGTCCTGATCTACAGCGCTTTTTAAATTGGGGTTGATACCAGAAGTTTTCAGGTAAGTTTCTTTTTTAAAAGTGAAGAAATGAGCAAACTGAGTAGGGCAATTGAAAAAGAATCTGCTGTTATAAATCTGTTTTGTACTTGCAAATACCTTATCCGGATTAAGATTTTCATCACAGAGCATCATTTGGGAATAGGCTGCTGTAATATCATTTTTTACAAACTCCTGTGTTATCTTCTCCAGGGCATCTGTATAAATAGCATCATCGGGATCCAGATAAGCACATATTTCTCCTTGTGCATATTTCATGCATTCTCTTTTTGTATATCCGCAGCCTTGATTAGTGGCATTGCGGTACATCTTGAAACGGGGATCATTTTTAATAATCGTTTCAATTACTTCCATAGAGTCATCGGTAGATGCATCATCAACAATTATAACTTCCCAGTTTTGATAGGTCTGGCTAATCAACGAGTTATAACAGTCCCTAAAGTATCTCCCATTATTGTAATTGGCTATAAGTATAGAGAATTTTATCACGTTATATTGAATTAGATTTTAATGTAAAACTATAGAATATATTATTTGAAAAATATGATCTGGATCAAGTTGTTTTTGGTAAATTTTTGTTATATTACAAGATTATGATTCGGTATAGTTTTAAATAATTGATTATTTATGCGAATATTCCATTGTTGAAAAGTTTTAAATTGCTGTAAATGAATACCGTTTGTTAAGCTGTAAAAGTGAAAACAGGAGTAGATAAGATTAATTGTCCGTATACTTTTGCGAAATTGAACTTAGGGTAATAATAAGATTATAAATTTTAATCTCGCAGTGAGATTTAGACATAGTAAATATGTTAAAAACTTACTTTATGACTCAACTCATAAAATGTACAGATCGTATATCATAATTTTGACTACAGAATTAAACGATAGATAATTTTATATAGATTATAAAAATTTTTTTCATCATTTGTGTTTTTTGAGGCCTCCTTCGGGAGGCTTTTTAATTTTTTCCATATTTTGAGCGATCTTGATCAAAAGATGAATAGTTCCGATGAAAAGAATTTATAAGTGAAAACTTTAATATGATCTTAGTCATAAAAAAGTAAGTCATAATGTCTCTATATTTGAATTGAAAATTAAAGCATTATACATTTTCATCACTTTATAATCATACTTTAGCTTCCCATTTATGGGAAGTTTTTTCGTTTTACCCGAATACATTATCGCTTCCTGATTTTTTTAATAGATAATAACTCTTAAAAATATATAAAGTATTTTTTGCCATTTTAAACTTTTGGCATGATTTTTCAATACATGAAGCAACTCATGTTTAATTTGAGTTTTCATGGTTATTAGTTTTTATCCCCGGAGCAATTCGGGGATTTTTTTTGTTATTTTTTCAATCATTATTTTGTAATGATAAAACTGTAAAAAATTAGATGAATATAATTGTTCAAAAGTAATTCAACGTTCTGTTAAATTAGCGGAAGGATGTAATAGATTTAATTTTCAGTTGTTTTATAGGTAAAATATATACCATGAAAATGTACTTTCTTATCATGTCATTACTCGTTTCTGTATCTTCTTTTGCGCAAAATGTAAATGCAGATGTAGACGAAATTATTAATAGGGAAATGAAAACGAGGCGCATTCCTGGAGTACAGATTGCTATAGTTCAAAATGGTACAATTGTTTTGAGTAAATCCTATGGGTTTTCAAATATACAGGATAACATTCCGGTAACCAACACGACTATTTTTCCCCTCAATTCAAACACTAAAATTTTTACGGGTGTTGCAATCATGCAATTGGTTGAGCAGGGAAAGATAAAGTTAAATGCACCCATCAGTACCTATTTAAATGATTTGCCTGTAGAGTGGCAAAAGATAACTGTTGATCAATTATTAACTCATATTTCCGGATTACCGGAAATTTTACAGCTTTTTGACCCTGTTACAGGAAATATTGGACCTTTACGAGCAGAAAAAGCGATTTGGGAAAAACTCAAAACTATTCCTTTAGACTTTAGAAAAGGGGAACAGTTCCGTTATAATCAAACCAATTATTACTTATTAGGTAAAATAATAGAGAGGGTTACTGACTTGCCATTTGCTGTTTTCTTTGAAGAAAATCAATTTAAAACCGCCCGTTTAAAACATACCTTATTTGGAGACTCAAGAGATGTTATTCCTCACTATGCACCTTCTTACAGTTACAGAAGTTTTTTTGATGGAAAAAATTTGAATGAGAGTCAATTGACTAATAATTATTATGAATTTCCGGATTTTAGCCGTACATCGGGAGGACTTAACAGTACTGCTGAAGATGTGGGCAATTGGATTATTGCCTTACAAAACGGTCAGTTATTTCAAAAGTCCGGAACTTTGAATCTGATGTGGTCCCCTGGTCAATTCAATAATGGAAATCCTACAGATTGGGCAAGAGGCTGGGGGATTGCGAAGTTTCGGAAAAAACATAAGGCAGTAGGAATGTCGGGTGGTAACAGATCTGTTGTACTGGTTTATCCTGATGATCATTTAGCAGTCATTGTATTAACCAATTTAGGGGGGAGTGCTCCTGAGGATTTTATAGAAGAGATTGCAGGTTGCTATATTCCTGATATTATCAAAGCTGATCCACTAACGTACCTAAGAAAAAATCTGCAAAAGATTGGATTTGAAAATGCTGTAGATTTTGTCAAAAAGGAAAAAAAACAAAATCCTGACTTTAATCCAAAGGAACTTGAACTGAACAACTGGGCTTATCGAATGCTGACAACAAATCAGGAGAAAGAAGCCCTGGGTATTTTCAAACTCAACGTCTATTTATTTCCTGACAGTTGGAATGTTTACGACAGCTATGGTGAAGTTCTGTTAAAAACGGGTGATAAAAATGAAGCGATTAAGATGTATAAAAAATCTTTAAAACTTAACCCTGCGAATGATAATGGTAAAAAGGTTCTGGAACAGATTCAAAATACGAAAAACTAATCTTATTAAAAGCAGCTATAGTTGACTTTATCAAATGAAAAATACAATAGAAATTGAAAAGGAAGATCTAAAGAAAATCCTTCTTTTGTTAATGAATAAGCTCGATGCTTCCAACCATAATACTTTTGTGTTGGATCAAGATTTATATTGGAATGTTCTGGATGAAGAACTATATCACACTTATAAGGATCCTAAAGATTTAACAATGGAAAGTCTGACAGATGATTGGCAATTTTTACAAAATGTTCTAAATGGTAAAAGAGAAATGATAGATGATGATTTATATAAACTGTCATCGATCTTGAGATTTTTAGGAAAACAGTGATTATTTTAAAGTTGAAGAAAAAAATGCTTTCTGAGGAAAAAAAAATACGATGAAACTTTAGAATGTAAGTAAGTTGTTGTTAATGCTTGTAAATGAAGCAATAACGTAAGAAGGTACCGTGACAATGTCTGCGTAAAACGTACAGGTCAATTAATTTTTTCAAAAAAAAATCAAATTATTTTCAAAATTTTTACATTTTGGTACGATTTTTCAATATAATCAAGCAACTCATGTTTAATTTGAGTTTTCATGGTTATTAGTTTTTATCCCCGAAGCAATTCGGGGATTTTTTTTATCCAGACTGAATGGTTTTACAATTTGTGCTAGTTCAGATATTTTTATGTCTCACTGATAAGTCTGATGGATAAGCGTGTTTTTCTGTTTTCTCAATGTTCAAAAAAAGTCTCAATTTATTTTGGTACTTAATTCATGTTTAAAACGAATTTGAGGTTTAGAAAATTATCATTAATTATAGGTGTTGATTTTTTTTTGTACACAAATTGGATTAAACGCTTGGCATAATAATTTCTCTTATTGATCGCTAACTATTAATAAGAATGTTATGAGTGAAAAATCGATGCAGATATTGGGATGGATAGCAACAGTTGCCGCTATGGCGATGTACTTTTCTTATATTCCTCAAATCACCCACAATTTAAACGGAGATAAAGGGGATTGGCTTCAGCCTTTGGTGGCGGCAATAAACTGTACACTTTGGGTTACTTATGGATTTGTTAAGAAGCCTAAGAAAGACTGGCCTATTGTAGTAGCCAATTCTCCGGGAATATTTTTTGGATTTTTCGCTTTCATTACTGCATTATAATATCGGTTTTTTATGGGAATCTTCGTGAAAGCTTTCTGGTTTTGGAAAAAAGATACCACAAAAGTCACGATTTGTGGATGTACAACCCGAAACGGCATACCGTTTGGTTATAAGAAATCACCATCACTTTATAATATATTTCATTTCTGAAAATTTACACTTTCGTCTCCCGTGCCCCGGGAGACTTTTTTTTATGGTTTAAATAGCGAAAACTAAAATTATGATCTAAATCATACTAATTATAAAATAAATCACCTATATTTGAATTGATAATCTTAGTGATGACATCATCACACCTAAATCTTTTAACTTCCCTGATATGTGGGAAGTTTTTTTTATTAATTCTCCCACCTTTAAAATATATTATTGAAAGAATGACAGTGATATATAGCACGATTTATTATATTACACTATCCTGTTTTTGATGACGGCCGTGGTAGGATCTCAATGAAAAAAGAACCTTGCATACTATTTAAAAAAACGGAATAGGGAGACTTGTCATTATCACCACTTAAAGTCAAATGATCTGGAAATAATCAATAAAAAAAACCTCTAATTATTTAATTAGAGGTTTTAAGAGGTACCTAGCGGATTCGAACCGCTGTAGATGGTGTTGCAGACCACTGCCTAGCCGCTCGGCCAAAGTACCATTTTTACCATTTTTGAGGTGTGCAAATATAGCAAAAATTATTAATGAACAAAAATTTTTAACTCATTTCTTTCGCTCCAATGCTGTTAATTTCTTCTTTCGATTGTCTTTCAGTAACATAGTTTTTACCTTTTATGACTCTGGTATCGCTCCAGCTGTCATGCCAACCGTTATTTCCTAAAAAAGATAGCGAGTCAAAAGGTACTGCACGTGAAAAGGTACGGGCTATAATCTGTCCGGCGGTAGGTTTATTTCCATCTATACTGATCACTTCAGTTCCGGTAATATATTTGCCAATGGTTTTGCCAAGATAAAATTCCATAAAAAAGAAATATGAAAAGGATATTGTGAGGTACGTTAGAAGCGTGATCAGCTTAAACATAAAACTTTGATTGGCACTTTCTGTATCAAATCCCTCTCCATATACTACGGCGTAGCCTACTCCAACAATAAAAAAGAAGACGTAGTAAATGACCTGTATAAAAAGTCGGTCTAATAATAAGTTAATAAAACGGGTGCCGGATGTGGCTTTGTGTCTGTCGACAATTGCCAGATATTTTCTCATGATAAATATTAGTTTTTATTAATTTAAATTCCGTTGATGATTAGTTTTAAAGTAGCACTCGTTTCAATCACCGCAGTGATTCCTGAGTCGTTGAGAAGAATGCTGCCAGGTTTCAGGTTGTAGACCCTTCCATTCATTTTTAAACCTTTGTAATATTCTTTATTAAATGCTTCTTCAATACTTTTCTTTGAAGCCAGTTCCAGATCCTGAGTAGGAATTCCGTATTCATCTTCGATCATTTTCACGATCTTTCCTTTAAAAAGGAGAGTAACAGTTTTCTGTAAAATATTGGCAGTCCTGAGATTGAACTTGGTATTGGAGAGTACGATTTTCTTTTTCGTTTCATCATACACCGGAATTCCTGAAATGAGCGCTTTACCATTTACGTAACCTTCTGTTTCAGCTTCAACGATGACTCTTCCTTCGGAACCATAAACCCTGATGTCTTTGATTTTTACTTTAGAACCCCTTACATCGTATTCTTTGTTCATGAACATATTTCTCGCAATATTCGTTGCCTCTGAAAAAGGAACATTGGCGGTGGTTTGCAGGAGAAATTTGTCAGCTAAAACAGGAATGACATTAAAGTTACCGGCTGATTTTACTGTTGCTGATGCTGCAGGCTTACTTCCAGTAAATGTTTCCGAGTAAATATCCATTCCGATGTTGGTCGTGATTTCATTGCCATAGAATTTCAGTGGAGTGATATTGACGCCTACCGGGCTTATTTTCAACCAGGTATTGTATTCCTCTGAAATATTAAAAGGCTGCGAAAAAACATTCCATGCCATGACGGCGTACTGTTGGAAATTTAGTTGGGTATTCATTTGCTGATCAATCGTTTTGGCAAATTTTCCCTGCTGCTCTTTCAGACTTTTTTCTACCAGAGAAGTAATAGGGATCTGTATTTTGCCATAGTCAAGAACAGGTTTTGTTACCCATCTGAAGCCGTTAGGCTGTGTATTGGTAGAGATCGTCCAGTTATTGTTGAAACTCACCGTAGTATTAAAAGACATCACCGTTTCAAAAGTTGTATTCTGATAAGAGTACACTCCCAAAGTACCGATCCCTTTTTCAGCCCAGATTTTTAACGGAACTTCGATCAGAATATTTTGACTGGTTCCTCCTACCAATCGGATAGGACGGGTTTTCCATACCTTTACCTTAAACTGGTCATTATTGTTATCCGTATACGAATCGTCCTGGAATACCAGATCTTTCACTGAAGCATTGATCATATTACTGATCTCCGAAAGCGGAATGGTTACCGGCATTGTAATGGAGGACCTGATCTTTGGAAAATTATAGGCTGGAGTATCAGCTACAGTCTGGCCGAAAACTACGGCAAAGCTTAATAAAAATAATAATTTGATGGATTTCAATTTCTTTATGTTTTTTGTGAAATAAAAATTTACAGTTCTCCGGGTTTAAAGCTTCTTTCCAGTTCAATGCTTGCGCCTTTCATTTCACCTTGCATCGGTGGAGAAGTTTTGGTGATCTTCAATTTGATATAGGAAATTTGCGGAAAATTTTCATGGATTTTCATGGTGATTCTTCCTGCTGCATGTTCCAGTAATTTTGATGGTATTGCCATTTCCTCATGAATGATCCCGTTGATATCCGCATAGCTTATGGTATCATTCAGATCGTCCGTTTCGGCAGCTTTCCAAAGATCCGTGTGCAGTTCCGCATTTACAATATAATAGGTACCGATGATATTTTCTTCGGGAAGGACACCGTGGTAGGCATATATTTTTACATCTTCAAGAAAGATCTTGCTCATTGTTCCTGGTTTTGATTCAGCAAAAATCGTTTTAATTCTTCAAAATCTGCAGGAATTTCTACAGTTTTTTTCTCCTTTTTCATCAGATTATTCAATGCTTCCGGAATCTCAATCTTAATATTGGCTGCTTTTTCTACTGCTTCAGGGAATTTTACCGGATGTGCTGTTCCCAGTATAAATCCTTTTTTACCCGGATTTTCATTCAGATATTTTTCTAGAGAAGCAAAAGCAACAGCACTGTGAGGATCCAGAATATATCCGTATTTCTCATGAACTTTTTTGATTGTTTGCAGGGTAGATTCATCATCTATTGAATAGCCGGTGATCATATTGTTAAGCGTATCAAACTGATGTCCGAAAAGTTCCATTATTCTCGTAAAATTGCTTGGATCACCAACATCCATAGCGTTGGATAAAGTGGCTGAGGCTTTCTTAGGTTGGTATTGATTGGTTTTTAAATAGTCAGGAACGACATCATTTTCATTGCAGGCAGCAATAAAGTGGTCTGCAGGAAGTCCACGGAAATAAGTCAGAAACCCGGCACAGATATTCCCGAAATTTCCGCTTGGAACGCAGATGACAGGATCAGTACTCTCTTTTTGTTGCCATTGTTTTAAAGCTAATAGATAATAAATCTGCTGAGGAAGCCATCTCGCGACATTAATAGAATTGGCAGAAGTTAAAAACAGTTCCGCATTAATACTTTCATCCGAAAAAGCTTGTTTTACCATCTTCTGACAGTCATCAAAATTTCCTTTAACCTCCAGCGCAGTAATATTTCCACCCAAGGCTGTAAGTTGCTTTTCCTGAACCGGGCTCACTCTGTTTTTAGGATAAAGAATAACAACATTAATTCCGGGAATGTTATAGAAACCATGAGCAACAGCTCCGCCCGTGTCACCGGAAGTAGCGACAAGAACGGTTACTTTTTTATCCTGATCTTGCAGAAAATAAGACAGGCATCTGCTCATAAACCGGGCGCCCACGTCTTTGAAAGCCAATGTAGGCCCATGAAAGAGTTCCAAGATAGATATCTGCTCACTGATTTTTTTTAAAGGAATCATAAAACCAACGGTTTCTGCTGCAATGGTCCTTAAGACTTCCGCCGGAATGTCATCGCCTATAAAATCTTTCATACATCTGAAAGCAATTTCTTCATCAGAATACAAATGAAGATGCTTAATGAAATGTTCATCAAAATGAGGAATCGTTTCCGGGAAGAAAAGTCCTTTCTGACTACCCTGGCTTTTTATAGTGGCCGTTTTGAAATCAACCGTTTCCTGCTTATTTTTTAAGTTATAATAATTCATGTTGTTTAATTTATTGTTCTTCAACGATTTCAATCCCTGCCGGATTTATTTTAGAGACATATACAAAACTCTCGATCTCAATCTCATCATACACCGATTTCATCAGCCGGGCAATATGTTCAGCCGTTTCTTTTTTTTCCGCCAGCATGAAAATTGAAGGTCCCGAACCAGAAATTCCGCCTCCCAGGGCACCAGCTTCCAAACTTTTCATTTTGACCTCGTCAAATTTAGGAATCAGGATGCTTCTTATGGGTTCTATAATGACATCATTAAGGCTTCTTCCAATTAAAGGAATATCATTTTTAAGAATTCCTACCACTAATCCCGCGATATTTCCCCACTGTTCTACCGCATCTTTCAGAAGAACATTTTTCTTTAAAATCTGACGGGCATCGGAAGTTTTTACCTCCACTTGCGGATGTACGGCAACGACAAACAGATCCGGTGTACTCAAAGGAATAATGTCAATAGGAGAGGAGGACTTCACTAATGTAATGCCGCCATAAATACAAGGGGCAATATTATCTGCATGGCGCACTCCTGAAGCAAGTTCTTCCCCGAACATCGCAAAGTGGATCATTTCTTCATCAGACAGACTATTTCCTAATAAAGCATTAGCCCCAAAGGCAGCTCCGGCGGCACTTGCTGCACTGGAGCCGAGCCCGCTGCCCGGTTTTATATGCTTGCGGATCGTTACTTCAAAACCTTGGGTCAGTTGAAAATGTTTCTGGATGTTTTGGAGCACTACACCGGCTACATTTTGAGAAGGATCTTCCGGAAGCCCGAAATGATCTTCATGTTTAATAATGATTTCGGGAGTGTCCAGTAATTTCAGTTCCATTTCATCATAAGGCTCATGAATTGCCATTCCCAGGATGTCAAATCCGCAAACCAGATTGGCGACGGTAGCGGGAACTTTTATTTTTATTTTTTTCATACTATTTATTTTAAACGGATCGTATAATATCTGCAAAAACACCACTGGCAGTTACTTCTGCTCCTGCACCAGCACCTTTTACCACAAGAGGCTGTTCAGAATACCTCAAAGTTTTAAAGATGACAATATTATCTTTACCATAAAGATGGTACAAATCGCTATCCGGAGATGCGTGTTGAAGTCCGACTTTGGCTTTTCCGTCTTTGAAACCGGCAGTGTATTTTAAAATGTTACCTTCTTTTTGAGCAGCATTCAATAAACTTTTGAAATGATTCTCATATTCAGTAAGCTTGTTGTAAAAGTCTTCTACACTTCCCTGAAGACATTCTTCAGGAAGAAAACTTTCATTTTCAATATCTTCAAACTGAAGTGCATATCCAGCTTCCCGTGCTAAAATTAAAATCTTTCTTGCCACATCAGTTCCTGTAAGATCCAATCGCGGATCAGGTTCTGTATAGCCTTCCTTCTGAGCCTGGGCTACGACTTCTGAAAAGGTTCTGCTGCCATCATAATGATTAAAAACAAAATTTAAGGTTCCGCTTAGTACTGCCTGAATAGAGGTAATTTTATCCCCGCTTTTCATGAGATCATTGATCGTTCCGATAACAGGAAGTCCGGCGCCTACATTGGTTTCAAAGTGAAAATTGCAATTATGATTCCGGGCCGTATTTTTTAAATTTTTATAGTGTTCAAAATCTGATGAGGCTGCGATTTTATTACAAGCCACGATATTGACACTTTTTTTTAATAAATCTTCATAAACTTCCGGCACAGATGTACTTGCAGTGACATCAACAAATACTGAATTTCGAAGATTTCGGGAGATAATCTCATTTGCAAATCCGTGAACTGATGCTTCAATACCTTTTTCGCTCCAATTGGTGAACTCACTTTCAGGAATTCCTTTGTCTGAAAAAAACATTTTCCGGCTGTTGGAAATACCTGCAATCCGTAAATTGACTAAATGATTTTCCTGCAGATAATCATTCTGTTCATAGATCTGCTGAACCAGTTTTGATCCTACATTTCCGGTTCCGCAGAGATACAGATGGACCTGCTTGATTTCTGATTCAAAAAATTCCTCGTGAAGAACATTCACTGCTTTTCTGGTATCTTTTTCCGAGATAACGATACTGATATTCCTTTCTGAAGATCCCTGAGCAATAGCTCTTATATTAATCCCGTTGTTCCCCAGACATCCGAACATTTTGGCACAGATACCACTTCTGTTTTTCATATTTTCGCCCACCAGCGCAACAATAGATAATCCGGTTTCTATCTTTACCGGGGCCATTCTGTATAGTTTTATATCGTCTTCAAAAGAAGCATTGACAACATTTTCGGCATGAAATACATCTTTTTCATTAACAGCAATCGTAATAGAATGTTCAGACGAACCTTGAGTGATAAGAATGATATTTATTTTTTCAAAGCTTAGACACTGGAAAAGTTTTGCCGAGATTCCGGGAATACCGACCATTCCACTGCCTTCCAAAGTTACCAGAGCAATATGACTCATGTTGGAAACTCCTGCCGCAGCCTGTTGCTGTTGGTCTGCTGATCTGTTCAGATGATGGGATACCAAAGTTCCGGAAGCATCGGGATCAAAAGTATTTTTGATCTTAAGATCAATATTTTTGGCCATTACTGGCTGTATGGATGGAGGATAGAGCACTTTAGCACCAAAATGGGAAAGTTCCATGGCTTCATGATAAGAAATCTCAGGAATGGGTTTGGCGTTGGATGCCAATCTCGGGTCTGCAGTCATCATACCGCTTACATCGGTCCAGATCTGGAGTTCTTCAGCCGAAACAGCTGCTGCAATAATAGCTGCGGTATAATCAGATCCGCCTCTGCCTAATGTTGTCATATTACCATGCTGGTCTTTAGCAATAAAACCGGGTGCCACTATAATCTGATTTTGATGACTGGTAATATAATTTTTCAAATTTTCTTCAGTGGTATCAAAATCTACTTTTGCATTGGCAAAATTGCTGTCAGTTCTGATCAGTTCAGCAGCATTCATCCATATAGCGTCTAATCCTTCATATTGAAATCTGGCGGCGATTATGTTTGAAGAAAGAAATTCCCCATATGAAGTAATCCTGTCCCTGATTTTATCTGTAAATTCACCTAATACAAAGATTCCGTTGTAGATATCTTCCATATCATTGAAATGTTTTTTAACGAAGCTCAGCCATGCACTCTGTTCTAAAACGGGGAGCAGTTCTTTGACGAGATCCAGGTGTTTGTCTTCAAGATCTTTGATGAGCGGAAGATAATTTTCATCTTTAACAGAAGCATACTCTGCCGCTTTTATCAGGTTGTCCGTAACTCCGTGAAGAGCTGAAACTACTACTACAATTCTGTTGTGCAAAGATTCTTTTTTGATCATATTTTCTGCCAGAAGAATATTCCGGGCGTTGGCGACTGATGTACCGCCGAATTTTAAGATTTTCATCCAATAGGTATTTGAGGTTGGGGTAAAACGAAATAATGACTCTCTAAAAAAAGAGTACGGGCGTAGGAAATGATATGTGAAAATGTACCCCGCTAAGGGGTAGTTGTTGTAGTTGTAATCGTTGATGTAGAAACAGAAGATAGCCCCGAAATAAGTAATTCCGGTAGAGAAATGGCTGATATGTTTCTTAGAAAGTTCATTCTTTACGAGACAAATGTACAAATTATTTTGAGACAGCAAAATTATTTTGGTGGATGTTCTGATGTTTTTAATTCATTACTGAGAGAGATAATTTTGCTGAAAGTTTTATTTTGTCTGGTAAAACATCTATATTTAAGTACTAAACCAAAATAAAATTAGTATGAAAAATTTAAAAAAGCTTTCCAGAGAAGAGAAAAGTAAGATTAATGGTGGATTTACAGAGTTTCAGATTGAAACATGCGGTGGAGCAGCCTATGTGTGTTTCCGTGGCGGCGGCGCCTGGGGTTGCTGGAGAAAACCTGGTGGTACCTGCTATGCTCCAATGGTGTAATTAATGATGCTTGCATCTTTTTCATGAACTGTCATCTTATTGATAAGCTAAAACAAATTACTATGAAAAATCTGAGAAAATTAAACAGAGAAAATCTAAAATCGGTTAATGGAGGAAGCGCCTGTTTTGAAAACTGTCCTTCCGGACCTTATGGACCAGGACCGGATTACCCAAAATCATGTGATGATTTTAACGCTTTACCGGAGTGCTGTAAATTACGGGTAAAGGTAGATTATTTATGTTTTGGACCATTTTAAAAAAATAAGCACTGTGAAAACAGTGCTTATTTTTTACTTTTAGATTAATTATTTTTTAATATAAAGTTGAGGACTTAAGTTGGGAAAATATTTTCTTACTGATTCAATGCTTTTCCCTGAAGTGTCTATAAATTTCCAAAGTTTTCCATTGTCTTTTGAAATAGCTATCAGATAATAATCACCTAAGATATTACCTTTAGGAGTTTCCATTTCTATTCTTTGATGAACTACTGTTTGCAGTTCATTTTTAGTATGAACAATATCAGAAACATCAGAAAAGTTTACTTTTTTAAAAGTATATCCTGCCTTACTCATTTTTTCAACAGCATCTACTGATGTACTGATCATTTTCTTTTTATCTCCAAACATTTTTATAACGCCATCGTCCACATAATTACTGTACGCGTTATAATTTTTTTCCATAAAATATTTCCTCATTTCAGTGGCCTGTTTGATCACTGTTTCTTTATAGTTCTGAGAAAAATAGAGACTGCCAGCAAATAACAGAGATAGTAAAAATA
The DNA here is from genome assembly GCF_003815695.1 of Chryseobacterium carnipullorum. Taxonomy (NCBI): domain Bacteria; kingdom Pseudomonadati; phylum Bacteroidota; class Flavobacteriia; order Flavobacteriales; family Weeksellaceae; genus Chryseobacterium; species Chryseobacterium carnipullorum. The sequence goes on from NZ_CP033920.1 coordinate 2,333,831, forward strand.
TTTTTTTCATTATTTGATAGACTTCGAAAGATCCAGCATTGCCTCAATGGGTTTCAAAGCTCTTAAACGAAGTTCTTCGTCAATAAGGATTTCCGGAAGTTCATATTTCATGCACAGGTACAACTTCTCCATCGTATTACGTTTCATATAGAAACACTCCGAACAGTTACAGCTTTCGTCAAATACAAGAGCGGGAATCAATTCTTTGTGTGGAGCACGTTTTCTCATTTCATGAAGAATTCCTTCCTCAGTGGCAATAATGAATTTCTGACAATCGTCTTTTTCTACAAAATTCAACAGGGCAGAAGTAGAACCGATGAAGTGAGCCAGTTTTAATACAGCTTCCTCGCTTTCAGGATGGGCAATCATTTTCGCGTCAGGATTTTCTGCTAGTTGTTGCGCAATTCTTTCCATAGAAAATGCTTCATGTACGATGCAGCTTCCATCCCAAAGGATCATATCACGACCGGTTTTTTTAGATAGATATCTTCCTAAATTTTTATCAGGAGCAAAGATGATCGGTCGGTCTTTCGGCAGGGCTTCAATCACTGTTTCAGCGTTTGAGCTGGTCACAATGATGTCACTTTCTGCTTTAGTTTCAGCATTACAGTTGATGTAGGTAGCGATAAGCGCATTAGGATGCTGTTCACGCATTTTTCTCAAACCTTCTCCTGAACAACCGTCTGCAAGAGAACATCCGGCCATGGTATCCGGAAGAACTACTTTTTTAGTCGGGTTCAGAATTTTAGCGGCTTCTGCCATGAAATGGACTCCACAGAATACAATCATGTCTGCATTGGTATCTTTAGCCTGTCTTGCCAGTTGTAAAGAATCTCCCAGGAAATCGGCGATATCCTGAATTTCTCCCGGCTGGTAATAATGGGCAAGGATTACTGCATTTTTTTCTTCCTTAAGCTTAAGAATAGCTTTCACCAATTCTTCTCCTTGAGGAATCACTATATCTTTGATATCCAGAAATCCTCTTACAGGAATTGCAGATTTAGCTTTTTCTAATGTTTCGGTACTCATATCAACCTCAATTTTTTTGCTCATCAGAAATTAGAAGTTAGAAATTAGAAGTTAGAAAATTGTAGCTTGAATTGTAATTGTTCTTCAAACTTCCATCTTCCTTCTTTCCTCTCTTAATTCCCAATAAATTTTTTTATTAAACTTTCTATTTCTCTTTTTGCGATGTCAAGATCGGCATTGATGACGATCCTGTCAAACTCTTTCGCATAGGTCATTTCTTCTCCTGCCTTTGCTACCCGGGTTTGGATGGTTTCTGCATCATCCGTATTTCTGGAGATCAATCTTCGTTCCAATTCTTCTATGGAAGGTGGTTCAATAAAAATGGACAGGGCTTTCTCTCCAAAATATTTTTTTAAAGAAATTCCTCCTTTTACATCCACATCAAAAATAACGACCTTTCCTGCATTCCAGATCTTTTCCACTTCAGATTTTAAAGTACCGTAATATTTATCAGTATACACTTCTTCAAATTCTACAAAAGCATTTTCCGCTATTTTCTGTCTGAATTCATCCGGACTCAAAAAATGGTAATCCACGGCATGAGCTTCACTTCCTCTCGGCTGTCTTGTCGTACATGAGATTGAAAATGCCAGTTCAGGAAATGTTTCCAGAGAATGCCTTACTAATGTAGTTTTCCCGCTCCCGGATGGTGCTGAAAATATGATAACTTTATTCATTTAGATTAGAGATTTTTAGATTAGAGATACAAGAATAAAATCTATGATCTCCTGTCTATAGGTCTATGGTCTATAATACGTTTAACGTTTGTTCTTTAATTTTTTCCAAATCATCTTTCATCATGACTACCAGTTTCTGGATTTCTGCATGATTGGCTTTTGACCCTAAAGTATTGATCTCTCTTCCGATCTCCTGAGAAATAAAACCAAGTTTTTTTCCGTTGAAATCTTCATTGTCCATTACTTCCTGGTAATATTTCAAATGCTGGGTAAGTCTTACTTTTTCTTCTGCAATATCAAGTTTCTCCGTAAAATAAGCCATTTCCTGATAGAAACGGGTTTCGTCTACATTTTCGAATTCCTTCAAAGATTTTTGATAACGTTCTTTTACTGCAATGATTCTTTCTTCTTCAAAAGGAATGACTTCAGCAAGATATTTATCAATATTCTGGATATTTCTGGCCAGTTCTTCGTGTAAGATTCCTCCTTCCGTCTTTCTGAATTCCATAAAACGATCCACCGCTGCATGAACGATCTTCGCTAAAGATTCCCACTCACCTTCCGTAAGCTCGTCTGGTCTGGATGTGATCGCATCAGGAAGTCTTACCGCCATTTTCAGGTATTCAAAGTCTGGTCCGTCAGAAGCGATGTTGCGAAGTTCATTGATATAAGAATCAATTAAGCTTCTATTGATCTTCACATCATTAGTTTCCTCAAGGTTCTCCAGATTGATGTAGCAGTCTACCTTTCCACGGATAATTCTGTCATTAAGGATTTTTCTGATTTCGAATTCTTTTTCTTTGTAACGTAAAGGAACTTTGATATTTAAATCAAAGCTTTTGCTGTTCAATGATTTAATATCTATTGAAATCTTTTTACCTTCAAAAACACCTTCGGCTCTGCCGAATCCGGTCATTGATAAAATCATAGTTTTTTATTGTTGTACAAAGATAAACATTTAAATTAGCACTGTGAAATCGCAGTGATTTGGAAACCACAATTAATGAGGAAGATTTTAGATTCCATATGACCTTTAAAAAACAAATAAATAAACTACATATGAAAAATTTGATTTCTGTTGTAGGACCCACTGGAATAGGCAAAACGAGACTGGCAATTGATCTGGCCAACCATTTCAATACGGAAATTATTTCGTGTGATTCCCGTCAGTTTTTTAAAGAAATGAAAATAGGAACGGCGTCGCCCTCGGAAGATGAACTGGCACAGGCACCTCATCATTTTATTGGGAATCTTTCAGTTAAAGAATACTATTCTATCGGTCAGTATGAGGAAGATGCTTTAAAAAAACTTAATGAACTTTTTGTTAATCATGACACCGTCATTTTGGTAGGTGGAAGTATGATGTATGAAAAAGCGGTTATTGAAGGTTTGAATGACCTGCCTGAAGCTGATGAAAACAATCAGAAAAAGTTACAGGAAATCTTTGACACGGAAGGAATCGAAAAACTTCAGCAGATTTTGAAAGAGCTCGATCCCGAGTATTTCGGAGTGGTAGATTTTCACAATCACAGAAGACTTTTACGGGCTATTGATGTGATCTGGCAGACGAATAAAAAATATTCCGAGCAGATCGCTGTTTCACAGGATTCCAGAGATTTCAATGTGATCCGGATAGGAATTGAAGCGTCCAGAGAAGATCTGTATGACAGAATCAACAGAAGGGTAGAGGTCATGATGGAGAAAGGACTTTTGGCAGAAGCGGAATTTCTGGAGGAATTTAAAGATCTGACAGCTTTGAAAACGGTTGGATATGCAGAATTGTTCAAATATTTTGATGGAGAATGGGATCTTGAGTTTGCCGTTTCTGAGATCAAAAAAAACAGTCGAAGATACGCAAAACGCCAGCTGACATGGTACAGGAAAGCTGATGATATTCATTATCTGCAATTGGGCTATTCACAGGAAGATTTTGAAGAGCTGCTTCAGTGGATCTCTGAACAGGAAAAATAATTTTTTATAAATATTATGGTTTAACCCATTGATATTCTATGTGGTTCGTGTTTTTTTTGTGTTGTTTTATATTAAAAAAAACTGTTACTTTGTTCTGATAAAAGATATCGGATTTATATTTATACAATCAAAAGCAAAGAAAATGGAAAATAATCAGGTTAAATTGTTAAAGGCTCTGGCTAAAAGTATAAGAGCCGAGAAGAAGGATAGAACCAAGATTTTAACCTCTTTGCAGTCTGCTAAAATTCTTACCAAGAATGAAAATTTTACTGGCACATACAGTAATTTAAAAAGAGTTGTTTCCACTAAATAATATTCTTTCTAATGCTTTACAGTAGCCGTCCAAATTTAATGATTGGATTTCATGGGTGCGATGAGTCTGTTAGAAACGAACTGGTTAATAATCCTAATAAAATCAAAAAAAGTCAGGAAAAATTTGACTGGCTAGGGAATGGTTTTTATGTATGGGAAAATAATTTTGAAAGAGCATTAAAATGGGCTGAAGACAAACTTGAAAGAGGTACTGTAGCCAATCCGTCTGTGGTTGGAGTAATTTATCAGTTAGATTATTGTTTGGATTTCACAGACTCTCAGTTTATTGGGGTATTATGTGATTATTATGAACTGCTTAAAACTGATTTAGAATTTACAGGAAAAAAATTACCCCAGAATAAGGATGTGAAGAGAGATGCCCACCAGGATTTAGTATTAAGAGAACTTGATTGTGCCGTCATAGAATATCTGCATCAAAAAATTGAGGATGCAATAAAAAGAGATGAAGAGGAAAAAGGGTTTAGCGAGATCAGGAGATTTGATACTGCCAGAGGAATTTTTACGGAAGGTGGGCCAGCCTATGAAGGGGCTGGCATACAAACTAAAAACCACATCCAGATTTGTATCAGAAATTTGAATTGCATCAAAGGGTTTTTCATCCCTAGAGAAACAGCTAAATTTCCTTAAAAATAAATAAAATGCGATCCCTGAATCAGAGACCGCACTAAAAACAATATAATTAAATTTACTACTTCCAACCGCCACCAAGAGCTCTGTAAAGATCTACAATACTGCTTAGTCTCTGTCTTTTTACAGAAGCAAGATTGAGTTCAGCCTGCAGAGAATTCCCCTGAGCTGTAATTACTTCCAGGTAATTGGCCATACCGCCTTTGTAAAGCATTTCTGCACTTTTTATTCCGTTTTTCAACGTGGTTACCTGTTCTTTTGCTTTTTGTTCCTGAACTTTTAGGCTTTCGTTAGACACCAAAGCATCGGAAACTTCACCCACAGCATTTAAAACCGACTGACGGAACGCCAATACATTTTTCTCTCTTTGGATTTTAGCCACATTCAGATCTGTTTTCAATTGTCTTTTCTGGAAAAGAGGTTGAGTAATTCCTCCCAATACAGATCCGAACAAAGATGCCGGAATCTGAAACCAGTTATCGATTTTAAATGAATTCACTCCTCCGTTTGCTGTGATTTTCAAGGCAGGATACATATTAGCCTGAGCTATCCCAACCATTGAATTGGATTCCAGCAAAACCAATTCCTGCTGACGCACATCCGGACGACGGCTTACCATGGCTGCCGGAAGTCCTGCGGAAATATTCTGGGGAAGAGAAGTGTCAGACATTTCAATCGTTCTGTTGACTTTATTTGGATTTTCACCCACAAGGATACTCAAAGCATTTTCCTGAATGGCAATATTCTGTTCCAATTGAGTGATCAAAAGTTCTGTTAACTGTTTCTGAGCGGTTGCCTGCTGAACGCCTAAAGAAGTGGTATCTCCGCTTTGCCACATTTTTTCAGTAATGGAAAGGGTATTGGTGCTCAATTCCAGATTTGATTTGGCAATCTGGATCTGTTTATCAAGCATTAATAAATTGTAATATCCCTGTGCAATAGCTGCTACTACCTGGGTCTGTACTGCTTTTGTAGCTTCATAAGTCTGCAGATACTGCATTCTTGAAACTTCCTGCTGATTTTTGATCTTTCCCCAGATATCTGCTTCCCACGAAAGATTGAATGCTGCATTATAATCTTCAACGTGACTCTGACCTAAAAATGAATTCAGGCTTTTCCCGTTCATACTGTTTTCTGAAGGTTTTGAAATTTGTGCCGAAACACCAAAACCTACATCAGGGTACTGAAGATATTTTGCCTGTTTCAGTTTTTCCTGTGAAGAAGCTACCTGTTTTAAAGCAATCTGAAGATCGTAGTTATTTTTAATTCCTTTTTCAATCAATCCCTGTAAAATAGGATCGCTGAAAAACTTTTTCCATTCCAGATTGGCAACGCTTGCTGTATCAGCCGTAGCAGTGTACTGGAATTTTTCCGGAAGCTGAAGGTCCGGCTCCGTGTATGCCAGTTTGGACACACATGAAACCGCGCCTAAAGCCAATATAAGGGTGAGAATAAAATTCTTAATTCTTTTCATAGTTTTAAATGGACTTTTAGTTGAAAACAAAACTTTGAGAAGGTTTTATTAATGCAAAGAGGTCTTTAGTAGGAGAATACTTTGCTTTTATTGAACCATTAATATCTCAAAGTTTTGATATCATATATATTAGTGAGCAGTGGCCAGAAGTTCTTCCTCCAATTTTTGTCTTTGAAGTCTTTTCTTTTTTCTGCTCGGCATTTTTTCATGCAGATACTGGAAGATCACATACATTACCGGAATAATGAAAATTCCGAATACCACCCCTGTAAACATTCCTCCTACGGTACTGATACCGATGGAGTGGTTACCTTTTGCCGCAGCTCCCTGGCTCCAAACCAATGGAAGCATCCCGATAATGAAGGCAAATGAGGTCATCAGGATAGGTCTCAAACGTAATCTTGAAGCCTGAAGAGCAGACTCAATCAATGTTTTTCCTGCCTTTCTTCGCTGTACGGCAAATTCTACAATCAAAATCGCATTTTTCGCAAGAAGCCCGACAAGCATGATCAAACCAACCTGAACGTAAATGTTATTGTCAATTCCAGCCAGTCCCGTGAAAGCAAATACTCCGAAAATCCCTGTAGGAACTGTGAGAATAACAGCAAAGGGAAGAATATAACTTTCATATTGGGCAGCTAATAAGAAATAGACAAATAATATACTTAAGAAGAATACAAAGGCCGTTTGTCCCCCTGTTTTGATTTCTTCACGGGTAATTCCTGTCCATTCATATCCGTATCCTCTTGGTAATGATTTCTGAGCTACTTCTTCAACAGCTTTAATCGCATCTCCGGTACTGTAACCAGGTTTTGGAGTTCCGTTAATCGTTACTGCATTGAAAAGGTTATTTCTGGTTACAGTTTCAGGTCCAAAAGTTCTTTGTAATGTAACCAGGGTCTTTACAGGAACCATTTCGCCTGATTTATTTTTAACATAAATTCCTTCGAGAGAATTCGCATCGGTACGGTAAGGAATATCTGCCTGAGCCATTACTCTGTAATATTTCCCAAATCTGTTGAAATCTGAAACGAAACTACTTCCGTAATAGATCTGCATAGTCTGCATCAACTCTGTTATAGAAACGCCCAATTGATTGGCCTTATCAGCATCTACATCAATCGTGTACTGAGGATTTCCTGCTGCATACGTCGTAAAGGCGAATGCAATTTCCGGTCGTTTCATCAGTTCTCCGATGAAAGCCTGAGTGGTTGTTCCTAACTGCTCAAATGAACCGTTGGTTTTATCCTGAAGCATAAATTCAAATCCGGAAACGTTACCAAAACCTTGTACGGTAGGGAAATTGAAGAAGAATGCGTTGGCATCTTTTACCTGTGATACTTTACTTGTTAAGGCAGCAGCAATTTGGTCGGGATCTTTCATTTCGCCACGGTCTTTATAATCTTTAAGCTTAATAAATCCTGCAGAATAAGGAGAAGCGTTGGCATTACTGATAAAGTTCATTCCATCGGCTACCCACAGGTGCTTCATGGATTTTTCTGCATTAACAATTTTATCAATCTGCTCAGTAGCTCTGTTGGTTCTGTCCAGTGAACTTCCCGGAGGAGTATTCACTGCATACAAAACAAATCCCTGATCTTCCGTTGGAATAAATCCTGTAGGGGCTTTATTGATCAGGAAAACACTTGCAGCAATAATAACCGCTAAACCTCCCACGGCTACCCATTTGTTTTTGATTAAAAACTTAAGGCTGTAAATGTACTTTTTGGTCATATTATTAAAGGCCACATTGAATGCGTTGAAAAACTTCGCTCCAAAACCTTTTTTATGATTATGCTCACCATGTTCTCCCTGAGGATCATTAAGCAATAATGCACAAAGAGCCGGACTCAATGTTAATGCATTGACTGCTGAGATCATGATCGCAATGACCAATGTAAAGGCAAACTGTCGGTAGAAAACTCCAGCAGGGCCCTGCATGAATCCAACCGGAATAAATACGGCACACATCACCAAAGTAATGGAAATAATCGCACCTGAAATTTCACTCATAGAGTTGGTGGTGGCTTGTTCCACCGGCATTCCTGTCTGTTCCATCTTGGAATGGACGGCTTCAACCACAACGATCGCATCATCCACCACAATACCAATGGCGAGTACCAGTGCGAACAGTGTAAGCATATTGATACTGAATCCAAATAATTGAAGGAAGAAGAAGGTACCAATAATGGCAACCGGAACCGCAATGGCCGGAATCAAAGTAGATCTGAAATCCTGAAGGAAGATATACACGACAATAAATACCAGGATAAATGCAATCACCAAAGTTTCTACCACCTGATGAATAGAGGCATCCAGGAAATCTTTAGAGTTGTACATAATGATCGGCTTTACTCCTTTTGGAAGGGTCGTTGAAAACTGATCGACCTGTTTTTCAATTTCAGTCAGAATTTCATTGGCATTGGAACCCGCCGTTTGAAGGATCGCGAACCCTGCTACAGGTTTACCGTCCACTCTGTTGGCTGCTGTATAAGTATAGGAACCGAATTCTACTCTTGCAACATCTTTTAATCTTAAAAATGAACCGTCATTATTGGCTTTAATCGCAATGTTTTCGTAGTCCTCGTTTTTGCTTAATTTACCTTTATACTTTAAAATATATTCGTAGGTTTCCTTACTTCCTTGTCCAAGACGTCCTGGCGCAGCTTCAAGGTTATGGTCTTTAATCGCTGCCATTACTTCCTGTGGAGAAAGATTATTAGCGGCTAACCGGTCTGGTTTCAGCCAGATTCTCATCGAGTAATCTCTCGTTCCGAAAACCTGTGCCTGAGCAACCCCCGGAATACGCTGTATCTGCGGAATAACGTTGATTTTAAGATAGTTTTGAAGAAACAGCTCGTCATATTGCTTAGGATCATCACTTGACAATCCCATAAACATGATCATACTGTTCTGCACTTTCTGTGTGGAGATTCCGGCCTGAACTACTTCCTGCGGAAGCTGGCTCATGGCTTTGGACACCCGGTTCTGAACGTTTACAGCAGCATTATCAGCATCTGAACCCTGCTTGAAAAACACACTCAGGGTCATAGTACCGTCATTACTCGAGTTGGAAGTCATATAAGTCATATTCTCAACGCCATTCACTGCTTCTTCAATAGGAACAGCAACGGAGCGGGCAACAACTTCTGCATTCGCACCCGGATAAAATGCGGTAACCTGAACGCTTGGAGGGGCAATGTCGGGAAACAGCGTAATTGGCAGGTTGAATACCGAAAGAGCTCCCAGCAATAGCAGTATAATGGAGATGACCGTTGAAAGTACCGGTCTTTCTATAAATTGTTTTAACATAAGAAGTTTATTTTTTTAAGTCTTCCGTATTCGAAATAGAGGACAAAGGTTTAGCTCGCAATAAGCTGTCAGATGAAATCGCTTTCGGCTTGATAGAAGCTCCATCCTTTAAGCTTCCAATTCCTGTGTATACGATTTTCTCTCCCGGAGAAATTCCTCCAGAAATAAAGTAATAACTTTCCGTTTTTCCGGAGATTTTAATTGGTTTGCTGGTTACTTTGTTGTCTTTACCTACACTATAGACATAGGTTTTATCCTGAATCTCAAAAGTAGATTCCTGAGGAATGACAACGGCATTTGAAAGCATCTGAGGCATACGCACTCTTCCTGTATTTCCTGTTCTTAAAGAGCCTTTTGTATTGGGGAAAATAGCACGAACGGTAATGGCCCCGGTGGTTTTATCAAACTGTCCATCTACAATACTCATTCTTCCTTTTTCAGGGTAAGTACTGTTGTCTGCGATGATAAGATCTACCATGGGCATATTCTTCAGTTTTTCATCTAAAGTTGCTCCGGGATACTTATTCTGAAACGCAATAAAATCCAGTTCACTTAAAGAGAAGTAAGCATAAATTTGGCTGATATCCGATAACAAAGTCAATGGGCTCGGGTCTATTCTTGAAATAAGGCTTCCTTTTTTGTAAGGAATTCTTCCGATATATCCGCTCACAGGGGCAGTAATGGTCGTGAATCCTACATTGATTTTAGCGCCTCCTACCGATGCTTTTGCCAGTGATGCGGCCGCTACAGCGGCTGCGTAATTGGCTTTTGCCGTTTTCATCTGTACATCGGAAACTACTTTGGCAGCTACTAATGGCTGAAGTCTGTCAACTTCTACTTTAGCTTTTTGGATATTGGCATTGGCTACCTGTAAATTGGCCTGAGCCATATTCATTTGTTCACCATAGGCTCTTGAATCTATTTTAAATAATGGCTGTCCGGCTCTTACATAAGAACCTTCTTCTACGTAGATCCTGTCCAGATATCCATCGACCTGAGATCTGATTTCTACGTTGTTTTTACCTTCCAGTGCGGTAGGGAATTCCTGATATGTTGTAGCTGGAGAGGTGATCACGGTGTAAACCGGAAGCTCCGGAGCAGGCGGTGCTGCATTGGAACCTTCTGCTGCTTGGGTACAGTTTTGCAAAAGGATAATACTTGATATAAGTACGATAAACCTTATTTTTCCAGGTATTTTCATTGTGGGTTTAATTTTTTAATGAAGTGTTAGATTTAAGTAATAGTGTTCTTTTAATGATTTCTGTTATTTTTCCTAACGGTGTTAATGATAAGGTCAAAAAAAAATCAGAATTTTTAATAACGGAGTCAGATCGTCATTTTCATAATAGCTGTCTATTTTTTTAATGTAGGTTATATAAAAGATGAGGTGTATTAATCATGTGTTAATTTAACTAACAGTGTTAAGCTTTATGTTAGAGGCCTCCATAGATTTTAGATGATCGTTTTCATTGTTACTTTTTTTAGTTTTTTAAACGGATATTTTATAGATATCTGATGTTACTTTTCCTAACGCTGTAAATTTTTAATTCAAAAAAAATTTACAGAGACTTAACGAAAGCTGAAACAGTTTCGTCTAAAGTTGTTTTATTCATTGTAGAAGGAATATCGGAATTTCGCATCATCATAATAGAGATCAGACCGTGCACCGCCGAAAATAAAGCGTGTGACATATGACAGGCATTGTCAGGATTAGATCCATTCTTTGTAATGATATTGAGAGTGCACTCATAGATGAGGTCCTGAAATGATGAAAACTCTTCTTTCATCTGACCCTTACCGCTGCACTGCATTCCCAAACCGAACATTAACTGATAATATTCTTTATTTTTAAAAGCAAAATTCCAATATGCGTCTACGATAGCAGTAAGCTGCTCTTCAGGAGTTTCAAATTTGCTCTGCGCTTTTAATAATTCTATATGAAGGCAGTGAAAGCCATTGATAGAAATTTCATACAAAATCGCCTCTTTGTTCTCAAAATAATCATAGACTACAGGAGCACTGTATTCAATGGCATCGGCAATCTTTCGCATTGACAACGAAGCCCAGCCCTCTGTTTTGGCCAAACCGAAAGCCGCCTGCAAAATATTTGCACGGATGGATTCTTTCTCTCTTTGACGACGTTCATGTAGGCCCATGATATTTATTTACTAACAGTGTTAGCAAAACTACAAACTTTTCGATATAACTTCCAAATAATATTTGATAATTAACATTTAACGCAAGTTTATAAATTCGCAGATTGGCTTATATTAAAAGAAGCTTTATATTTGCCGTTAAAGAAAATAAAGGATATGAATACTCCCTCAAATATGTTGGCTCTAGGAACGAAAGCTCCGTTTTTCGAACTTCCGAACCCTTCAAAAACTAATGAGATCCAATCTCTGGACGAACTGAAAGGAGAGAAAGGAACACTGGTGATCTTTATGTGTAACCATTGTCCGTTTGTTCTTCACGTGATCGATAAGATCAACGAACTATATGAAGATTATAATGAAAAAGGAATTGAATTCATTGCCATCAATGCCAATAATGTAGAGAAATATCCGGCTGATGCTCCCGAGAAAATGATAGAATTCCAGATTGAAAGAAATTTTGATTTCCCTTATCTGTATGACGAAAGCCAGGCAGTAGCAAAAGCTTATGATGCAGCCTGCACACCGGATTTTTATTTCTTTGATGATAAATTAGACCTTATTTACAGAGGACAGATGGATGATTCAAGACCCGGGAACAATAAAGATGTAACCGGAGAAGACCTGATCATCGCTTTCGAAAATCTTTTGTTGGGCGAACCACAGGAAGAGATCCAGAAGCCAAGCATGGGATGCAATATTAAATGGAAGTAATATGATGAATGGTTGAATATTTTTAACCGTCATATATATAAGTATAAAGCTGTTCTTTTTTAAGGGCAGCTTTTTTTACCCCTTAGTAAGATTTAAAACCTTGCCAGGGATAAGAAAAATTAAAAGCTGGCTTTAAACTTAACCTCATTCTCAACTTTCAAATCCACACTCACCTTATTATGAGAATAATTCTTGATAAACTCAGAAGGCGTCTTCTCTGTATACTTCTTAAACATCCGGTTGAAATAAGTCACATTATTAAACCCGCAGCTGTAGCTCGATTCTGAAATACTTTTATTCTGAGCCATCAGCATACAGGCTTTATTGATACGGTAACGATTCACAAATTCTGTAAAAGTGATCTGGGTTGCTTTTTTAAAAAAATTACAAAAGGCCGGCAGTGTAAGATTGGCTAGTTTGGCCACATCTTCAATATTGATTTCCTTATCATAATGATGTTCTACGTAAGTGAAAATATTCTCCAGTCTGGTTTTATTTTTTGAAATAATGGTGTAGGGCATGATTTCCTTGTTCAAAAGATCATAATCCTTACATTTTGAAAGTTCAAACAAGATATCAAGCAGCAGGAGGTATCTTTTGTAGCCTTCAGATTCCAGCATCAGTTTGAGCTTCGGGAGCATTACTTTTTTGATCTTATGGTGAAAATGAATTCCGTATTTGGAAAGTTCAAGCAGATTTTTAATAGATCGGGCTTCCACTTCCTGTTCCGGAAACTGAAGAATCTCTTCTCTGAACTGGAGCACAATTTCTTCATGCGGATCTGTTGAATTTAATCCAAATCCTGAATGAGGAATATTGGAACCTATCAGTACAAGATCTCCGTTGGTATAATTGCTTTTGTGATAGCCAACGTGGCGGGTTCCGTTCCCAGAAATAACACAAACCAGCTCGATTTCGGGATGATAATGATATTCCCATTTGAATTCGCTGATTGGTGAATTGTTGTGTAATGTACGGAAGGAGCTCTTTTCACTGGCTACTATTCTTTCAAAACTAACTTTCATTTCATTAATCGTATTTAATCAATAAAAATACTAATTATATTAATATAGTTCAAATATTGATTTATTGTGTTAAATTAATGTTAAGCGAAATGCATCTATCTTAGCCGACAAGAAATGATCTCAATGAAAAATTTCAACATTAAAGCGGTATTGTTTTTAAATTATTTTGTTTTCGCGATTCTTTTGAATTCCGTGGGTACAGTTATTCTTCAGGTACAGCAGAACTTCGGAATATCAAAATCTTCAGCCAGTATTCTTGAGGGCTTTAAAGATCTTCCGATTGCCATATGTTCCTTTATTCTGGCCTCATTTCTACCCAAAATAGGGATCAAAAATTCAATGCTTGCCGGGCTTTTTCTGGTGAGTTGCATGTGCTTTGTAATGCCTTTCGCTGATGATTTCTGGTTTTTCAAATTGTTATTTGCAATTGTAGGAATTTCATTTGCATTAATAAAGATATCAGTTTTCACTTCTATTGGTCTTGTAACGGATACAGATAAGGAGCATTCAAGCTTTATGGGCTTTCTGGAAGGGTTTTTCATGATTGGGGTACTGGCAGGAAATGTACTTTTCAGTTTGTTTATTGATGATCATAATCCAAAATCTACCCAATGGCTGAATGTATATTGGGTTCTGGGAGCTGTTTCAGCATTGTCATTTCTGTTCCTGTTCTTTTCAAAACTGAATGAAACCGAAGCCAGAAGTGAGAAAACCGATTGGTTAGGCGATCTGAAAAACAGTATCAGTCTGTTCAGTTATAAAAAAGTATTGTTTTTCCTTTTGTGCGCCTTTTTGTTTGTACTGGTAGAACAGAGTTTTCAGACATGGACGCCTACTTTTTATAAAGAAATTTTAAAACTTCCGACTTCTATGAGCATTCAGGCCGGAGCCGTTTTAGCCGGAGCTTTTGCGCTGGGAAGATTTCTATCAGGCTTTTTCTCTAAAAAATTCAGCTGGATCTATGTGGTTTCTTTCTGTGTAATTGGTTTTGCGATTAGTATTGTTTTAGTTTTACCATTAACCCATAATGTCCAGATTGATGAAGGAACAGGCTGGTTTAATGCACCTCTTGTCGTGTATTTATTTCCATTGATGGGAGGTTTGCTGGCACCGATTTATCCAAGCATCAATTCTGTGATCTTGGCATCCATACCAAAATATTTGCACAGTGCCATGTCCGGATTGATTGTTGTTTTTTCTGCGATCGGAGGGACCATCGGTTCAATGATCACAGGTTTTGTCTTCCAGGAATTCAGTAGGCAACAAGCATTTTATCTTTCATTGATACCGCTTTCACTGCTGATCATCTCAGCCATTTTCATGAATAAATTAAAAATAAATCCTAAGAAATAATAATGAATAAACAGTTTTACATAAACGAAATTCAGACTCTTTTTGATGATGTACAAAGAGCAAAGATCTTTGAAGACCAGAAGATGATGACCGATGCCGTTCCTTTGTTTCCTGTTTCGGAGATCAATGCGGAATATGAAAAGAAAAAAGGACATGAAGGATTTAAACTGAAAGATTTTGTGACGGAAAATTTTGATTTTCCGGGTGCGAACGTTTCAGTGCGAAAGGAAGATCATCTGCCTGTTGTGCAGCATATCGAAAAGCTTTGGGATGAACTTACCCGTACTGCGTATGAGGAAAAAGGAACCCTGTTGAAGCTTCCGAAACCCTATATCGTGCCCGGAGGTCGTTTTAATGAGTTTTTCTATTGGGACAGCTACTTTATTATGCTCGGACTGCAGGCATCGGGAAGAATAGAAATGATGGAAAATATTGTTGAAAACTGTTCTTACTTAATTCAGAATGTCGGCTTTGTTCCGAATGCGAGCAGAACTCATTTTCTGAGCCGTTCACAGCCACCTTACTTTTCGCTGATGCTGGATCTTGTTTTTGAAACCACGCATGACGAAAAAATTTATACCCGATATCATGATACTTTAGAGAAAGAATATGCTTTCTGGATGAGTGGGGAAGAGCGTTTGGATAATACTTCCAGCTTGAAGAGAGTCGCAAAAACCAAAAACGGCGATTTACTCAACCGCTATTATGATGCAGACAATACACCACGTCCTGAAAGTTATCTTATCGATATTGAAGATAGTGAAAATACAGGAGAGGAATTTTACAGAAATATAAGAAGTGCCTGCGAATCCGGCTGGGATTTTTCCAGCAGATGGTTTGCAGACGGAGAACATATACAGACGATAGAAACACTGAATATTGCAGAAGTAGATCTCAACAGCCTTTTATGGCATTTGGAGAAAACACTTGCAAAATCATCAGCGCTTCTGAATCTGGCAGAGAAAGAAAATTATTTTACTCAAAGAGCAGCCGTACGCAGACAGATGATCGATACCTACTTTTGGGATGAAAAGACGGAATTTTATAAAGATTATCACTTAAAAAAACACACAACTACACCGTCTGAACATATTGCTGCTCTTTATCCATTATTTTTAGGCCTGGCAGACCAGAAACAGGCAGAGTCTGTGGCTAAAAATATTGCAGAGAAGTTTCTGTATCAGGGAGGTCTTGTCACCACCACAAAAAATACCGGCCAGCAATGGGATCTTCCGAATGCATGGGCGCCCTACCAATGGTTAGGCTTTAAAGCAATGAAGAATTATGGTTTCGATGAACTGGCTGAGGAAATCAAAAATAACTGGTGCAACAATGTGGAAAGGGTATACAGCAACACCGGAAAATTAATGGAAAAATATAACGCGTTAGACACTGAAACCATTGCGGGAGGCGGAGAATATCCGAATCAGGATGGATTCGGATGGACAAATGGGGTCTATCTCAAATTAAAACAAAACTAACTATATAAAAATCATGCTATGAAAAAAAGATCGATATTTTTAATGGCTGCCACCGCTACGCTTTACTTTAACAATGCGTATGCTCAGGAAACCCCTCAGGACTCAGTCAAAACGTCTTCTATAGACCAGATCGTTATTACCGGGAACTCCGGCCCAAAAAAGAAAATAGAATCCAGTACCGCGATTTCTACGTTTAGCGCAAAAGAAATCCAGAAACAGAATCCCATCAGTGCTGCCGCTCTTTTACAGAGGGTTCCGGGGTTTGCTGTGGAAACTTCCGGTGGGGAAGTGGGAAATAACCTTTTTGCCAGAGGTATTCCTTCCGCAGGAGCATACGAATTTGTACAGGTGCAGGAGGACGGACTTCCGGTTTTTGAAGACGGAGCCCTTCAGTTTGCCAATGCAGATAATTTTTTCCGGGTAGATAATTCGGTGAGCCGTCTGGAAGCTCTGAGAGGAGGTTCAGGTTCCATTTACGCGAACAATTCTCCGGGAGGTTTGATCAACTTTATTACCAAAGAAGGAAGCAATGACTTTAAAGGAACGGCTAAACTGGAAACCAGTACGTACGGATTGATGCGTACCGATATGAATTTAGGCGGAGCTTTGGTGAAGGATAAACTATTCTTCAATGTCGGAGGGTTTTACAGAACGGATAATGGAATCAGAAAAACGGGATTCAGAGCCAATAATGGTGGACAGATCAGAATGAATCTTAAGTATGTCTTTGATAAAGGCTATGCTAAAGTGTATTATAAAAAGCTGGATGACAGGAATACATTCTACCTTCCGATTCCTTTACTACAAGATGGAAACGACCTTAAAGAATTTCCTGGTTTTAATGCAAACTATGGAACCTACAGCTACAGAGGTGTAAGCCAGCTTAATATTCCACAGGCCGGCGGCGGATTTTTTAAGAGAGATCTTGAAAATGGAATTCACCCAAAAGTAGATGTGCTGGGCGCAGAATTTAAATATGATCTTGGAAATAATTTCAGCGTTCTAAACAAGACGAGATACACCAATATCAACATGGAATATACAGGAATGTTCCCTGCAGGAGCTCCTAAACTGGCTTCTGATTATGCAACTAAACCTGTTAGTGAAGGTGGTTTGGGAATGAGCAATTATCAGTATTCTTTGGTGAGTAATGGCTCTGTAGTGAATCCGCAGTATATACAGAAATTAGGATTCTGGGCTATTGATAAGCAGATGAATAATTTCGTTAATGATTTACAGTTGAATTATAAATTTGATAAAGGAAGTGTGACGGCAGGTTTCTATAAATCCAACTGGAAATCTCATCAATATTGGAACTGGAGTAATGTTTTAGCGACAGCTTCAGACAGGCCAACGCTTTTAAACCTTGTCAATCCATCGATAAGCCCTTCAGGTGCAGGATATTCTCAGACCTATAACGGGGTGAAAGATATGTCTTTTCTGATCAGAGATTCACAGATCCAGGGAAGTCTTAATGATGTTTATCTGAATTTAGATTATAATGTAACAGATGCTTTAAGTCTTAACGGAGGAATGCGTTACAGCCGTGATTACTATAAAGGATATGGAGTCAATACCACAACAGCGAATCTCAATAACTCAGGTTTAACGACTGACGGAACCCACAGTTTTGTGACGACTACAGCAGATGATAATATGGCGGTGCTGGGTAATAAGTATACCTACTGGAACTATGATATCAATAAAGTATCTTATACATTGGCGGCGAATTATAAGCTTAACAAAGGAAATGCAGTATATGCACGTTTCTCTCATGGTTTCAGATCTCCGAATGAAGAAGCTTATTATAATAATATGTCGGATCTGAGCGCTATCAAAGCGGTTGATACCAATCAGCTTGAAGTAGGATACAAATATTATTCACGTACTTTCGATATCGGAATTATTCCTTTCTATTCTACCCTTAAAAATCTTTCATTTACTGATGTCTTCTCAGACGGAACTTCAGAAAATAAATTTGCTAACACAACGAATTTCGGGGTAGAAATCGAAGGATACACAAGACTGTTCAATAATATTCTTGAAGTGACTTTCAACGGGACGATCCAGAATCCCAAATACAAAGATTTTGTAGGAAAAAATGCAGACGGAACTACCTTTGACTATGATGGAAATACGGTAAGAAGAATGCCTAAGTTCTATTTCAATATCTCTCCTGCAGTGAATATCACTAAAGAATGGAGAGCTTACGTAAGCATGAACTATTACGGAAAACGTTTCCAGAACGAAGGAAATACGGATGATAATATTCTGCCTTCATTCACTGAAGTGGGTGCCGGAATGTCTTATCAGTTAGGAAAAATACGTTTTGCAGTAGACGGAACGAATATCTTTAACACCATTGGTATTACAGAAGGAGATCCAAGATCCCAGATTACCCCGGGAACGAATATCAGAATGGCAAGACCCATTATGGGCGCTGCTGCAAGAGCATCCATCACACTGGATTTTTAAACTTATATTTATTTTCTTCATAAAAAAAACCGTCAGGAAATTTTCTGGCGGTTTTGCTTTTTTGTCGAAAGGAACTGAGTGATAAGAATCAAGATTTTAGGCATCAGATACTGGATATGAGACCTCATACACTCTAAAACCCTCATACACTCAAACTCAGCATCGCGAAACTATTTGAAAAACGGATTATACTCCTTCTCAAAACCAATCGTCGTTGGATTTCCGTGTCCAGAGAATACCTGCGTCTCATCATCAAGAATAAAAAGTTTGTTTTTAATTCCATTGATTAATTGCTCATGATTTCCTTTATAAAGATCCGTTCTTCCGATGCTTCCTTCAAACAAAACATCACCCGAAATCATGAAACTTTGATTTTCGTTATGATAAACCACGCTTCCCGGAGAATGTCCCGGAACATGATAAATTTTAAACTTTTCTCCGTCAAGATCAAGAACTTCACCTTCACTGATGTAGGTGATATCTGCTTTTACGGGATCAACTGAGAATCCAAATCGCATTCCGCTGACCTGAAGCATATCCAAAACTTCCTGGTCCTCCTGATGCATATAAACAGGAACTTTGAAGGTATCAAAAGCCCATTGAAGACCCAAAACGTGATCAATATGAGCGTGGGTCAAAAGAATCTTCTCTATTTTCAGCCCGTTTTCAGAAATAAAACTTTCAATCGCTTTGGTTTCCTGCTCATTCATATTTCCCGGATCGATCAGCCAGGCATTTTTATTTTCATTGTAAAGGATATACGTGTTTTCGCTGGCAAAATTAAATACGAAGCCTTGGATCTGAAGCATAATTGTTTTTTTTATTTCAAAAATACGATATTATTAAGAAAATCCCGATTTTTCGTTATCTTCGTCATAATGAAAACTTTGCGAATACTTTTACTTTCTTTGGGCGGACTGGTTTTTGGACAGAATATCCAGAGTATCCAGCTTTTTAACCCTCAGACGAACGATGAAACGCCTGTCATAAAATTTGGAGAACAGCTGATTTTAAGCTTTGATGACCTTACCAATGCCAGTGAAATCTACAGATACACTCTTAAACATTACGATAGAAACTGGAATGATGACAACCTGTTTTTTACAGAAATTGCAACGGGAAGTCTCAACGGGCTTTTAGATCAGTTTCAGTATTCTTTTAATACGTTGCAGCCTTATACCCATTATAAGCTTACCTTCCCGAATGATAAAATTCAGCCGAAGATCTCAGGAAATTTTGAACTGATCGTTTATAAAGATTCTGCAGACAAACCATTGTTCAAAAGACGCTTTTATCTGGTGGAAGATGCGGCATCTGTTGCTTTGAATATCTCTAGGATCGCAGACGCCAAAAATCCAAATGTCAATCAGAGAGTGGAGGTGAAAGCAACCTCAAAAGCCGGAGACCTTTCTTCCAATGTGAATTCTATGACTTTGAATGTCATGCAGAATAACAATCCCAATGTAGTGGTTAATAACCTTAAGCCAAGTGCTACTTTGGGAAATCAGCTGCTTTTTCAGCAAATGAATTTAACATTTCCCGGAAATAATGAATTCTATTATTTCGATAATAAGAATATGAATATGGCGGCAGACATGGTAAGAGCTACAGAATTGAAGGACGGTATTAATCAGACCTACTTGCATCCCGTGTGGGCTTTCCCTCTCAATTACCAATACCAGCCAGATGTTAATGGAGCATGGTATTACAGACGAAATGATCTGGGACTGGAAAGGAATGCGGAAAGGGAGGCTGATTATTCTTGGGTGTATTTTTCTTTAGATTCCGATCCTGTGGATAAGGAGATCTACGTGATGGGTGGTTTTAATAATTTTCAAGCCGGCAAAGAAAATCTGATGCAGTATGATGCGGCCAATAAAAGATATGTAGCCAGAATATTTCTGAAACAAGGTTTCTACAACTACATTCTAGCGACCAAAGAAGGCGACGGATCGCTGAACTTCGGAGAGATCAATGGTAATTTCTGGCAAACAGAAAACCTGTATCAGGGCTTTTTATATTATGCTCCTTTCGGACGTAATTATGACGGATTGATGGGATATGGTGAATTCAGAACGCCTATTGGGAAATAGTTTTGGGTGAAATGAATGCTTTTGGTAAAAAAAAATTCCTGGAATAGTAAAATAAATAGATTAAAATTATATACAGCAAAACCATTTCGCAAGAGATGGTTTTTTTGTGAAACGATGATGAATAAATCATTTGCGATAAATCAGAGAGTCTGTTCATTAATTAGATACAATGCAAAGCA
This sequence comes from Chryseobacterium carnipullorum, assembly GCF_003815695.1. Lineage (NCBI taxonomy): Bacteria > Pseudomonadati > Bacteroidota > Flavobacteriia > Flavobacteriales > Weeksellaceae > Chryseobacterium > Chryseobacterium carnipullorum. The sequence goes on from NZ_CP033920.1 coordinate 2,354,727, forward strand.
TAGTGAAAAATTAATTCACAATTATTTGATTTGCATTTAAAATTATTCATAATTATTGTTTGTTTTGATTAAATTATTTTTAGGTTAATGATCTTTTTAGGAAAAATGATAATTGGATTTTATGTATTCATATTTTAATTTGCTTATTATTTGTTTATTTATTTTATCATTTTGTTGTGAATAATTTCTAAATTAGTTTTAAAATTTTAACAAATATTATTATGAAAACGAAATTTATTCTGGCAGTAAGCGTTGCAGCTTGCTCCTTTGCTTTTGGACAAGAAACTCCATCAAAAGTAGTTCCGGGTAAAAGCGGACTTCATGCAGAATTTTTGAGATTTGATAAAAGTAGTCCCGATTTTAAGGGAGCTCCTGTTTTATTTGATGAAGCTTCGCAAAGACTGTCAGCAGGACAGTCTCGCAAGTTGGGATTGGAAAAAGATAAATTGGGCTTTGAAACCCATAGATTTCAACAAACCATCAATGATATTCCTGTAGAATATGGAATGATGGCCGTACAGACCAAAGGAGGAAAAATTGTGGGAGAAACCGGGAAATGGATTCTTAAAATACCGGCCACTATAGAGAAAAAAGCAAATATCTCTGAAAGTACGGCATTGCAGAGTGCTTTATCTTTTGTAGGAGCAGATTCCTATAAATGGCAGAATAAAGAAGAAGAAGAATTTATAAAAAAAGAATCTAAAAATAATGATGCAAGTTTTGCTCCAAAAGGAGAATTGGTATACTATTCGGATCCTTCAGATGAAAAAATAGGAGATCTCAAGCTTGCCTACAAATTCGATATCTATGCAGAAAAACCATTAAGCAGACAATATGTTTTTGTGGATGCCAAAGATGCTAAAGTTTTAGGAACTAATGCTTTGATTCATGAAACCAATGCTCCGGGAACTGCTACAACAGGTTACAGTGGAAACAGATCTATTGTTGCCGACTCATATAATGGAAGTTATAGATTAAGAGAAACCGGAAGAAATGGAGGAACTGCTGTAGAAACATACAATCTTAAAAAAGGGACCAGCTATGCATCAGCTGTAGATTTTACAGATACCGATAACAATTGGAACAACGTAAATACAAATAAAGATCAATATGCTACTGATGCCCATTGGGGAGCTGAAATGACTTTAGATTATTTTTATACCAAATTTGGAAGGAAAAGTATAGATAATAATAATTTTGCGATTAAATCTTATATTCATTACTCAACCAATTATTTTAATGCGTTTTGGGACGGTTCCAGAATGACTTACGGAGACGGTAGCTCTACGACAAACGGAGGTAAGCCTTTAACCGCTCTTGATGTTTGCGGCCACGAGATTACCCATGGTTTGACTACTAAAACCGCAAACCTTGCTTATCAAAGAGAGTCAGGAGCCTTAAATGAAGGATTTTCTGATATTTTTGGAAATACAATAGAACGTTGGGCAAGACCAACACAAGCAAGCTGGAAATTGGGAGAAGATTTCAGTTATGTCATCAGAGATATGGCCAATCCTAATGCGTATAGCCAACCGGATACCTATTTAGGAACCTACTGGAAAGCTACGACAACATCGGGTTGTTCAACTCCAAGCCAATCCAATGATTATTGTGGAGTACACACGAATTCAGGAGTCCTTAATTTCTGGTATTATTTACTGGTAACCGGAGGAACAGGCACCAACGATAAAGGTTTTGCTTATAATGTGTCAGCAATAGGAATAGATAAGGCAGGAGCCATTGCTTATAGAACACTGACCAATTATCTTACTTCTTCTTCCACCTATGCTAATGCAAGAACTTATTCACTTCAGGCCGCTGCAGATTTATACGGTGCCGGAAGTAATGAAGTAACACAGGTGACCAATGCCTGGAATGCGGTAGGTGTTGGTGGAGGAACATCGGCAGCAGGAAAAACAGCAGCTGAGGCTTCACTGTATACCATCAGTCCAAATCCGGCAACTGATAAATTTACGGTTCAGTTCGAAGGAAAAGAAGGAAAAGGAATTGTAGAATTGGTGAGTCTTACCGGAAAAAGAGAGATTTCTGAAAAATTCAAAATGACCGACGGTTTGAATAAAGTAGATATTCAGCTTCCATCCGGTATACTTTCAGGAGTATATATTGTCATGGTGAATGGACAAAAAGCAGGAAACCTGATCAAAAAATAAACTTTAATATATTTAACAAAAGGGCACAGAATGAATTTTGTGCCCCTTTTTGTTTTATGTATTGAAGAAATTAGACCAAATAAAAATCATTCAGCTTTTCTTCGCACAGTATTTTTACGACATCGATCCAGCGGTCTTCATCATTCAGACATGGAATATAGTGGAAACTCTCACCACCTCCATGTTGAAATTGTTCTTTACCCTCCACTGAAATTTCTTCCAGGGTTTCAAGACAGTCAGAAACGAAGGCCGGACAAACAATAGCCAGATTTTTCACTCCCTTTTTAGGAATCGTTTCTAAAGTCTCGTCCGTATAAGGTTCTATCCATTTGTCTTTTCCTAATCTCGACTGGAAAGAAACAATGGTTTTTTCTTTGGGAAGATTTAATTTTTCAATAACAAGGTTGGTCGTTTTATAACATTGATGACGGTAACAAAACTTATGGCTCGGGTTACTGTCTCTTGAGCAGCAGTCATTAAGATTACAGGTATTGGTAGGATCTGTTTTGTAGATATGCCTTTCCGGAACACCATGATAAGAAAACTGCAATGCATCGAAATTTTCAGGAAGTTTTTCCCTGATACTTTCTGCGAGACAGTTGATATAAATATCTCGGTTGTAAAAAGGCTGGATATAATTAATCTTTACCTTCGGGAATTTCTTTTTTCTTACCTCTTCAGCCTTTTCAATGACTGTTTCCGTTGTACTCATCGCATATTGCGGATACAATGGGAAAAGAACAATCTCGGAAACTCCCTGATCAACTAATTTCTGAATTCCTGCTTCAATGCTGGGCTGAGCATATCTCATTCCGATTTCTACAGGAACATCAACGATTTTCTGAAGTTTTTTCTGAATTTTTTGAGTAATGACAATTAAAGGAGAACCTTCATCCGTCCATACTGTTTTATAAGCTTCTGCAGATTTTGCTGGTCTTGTTTTAAGAATAATTCCCTGAACCAACAATGCCCGGAAAAACCAACGGTAATCAATCACCTTCTCATCCATGAGGAATTCGTCAAGATATTCCTTTACATCATTGACCGCCGTTGATCTTGGCGATCCCAGATTTACCAGTAAAATTCCTTTTTTAGCCAATATTTTTAATTTTAATTATGTGAAACAGCGTTTTCAAAATCTGTTATCAATGTTGATACTCTGGCAAAGGTATTATTTTCAACCAAGCCATCGTTAAATTTTCCCTTTATACCTTTGATTAAAAGCTGATGCTGATCTTCTATTGTCGCCCCCAATGTTTTCAAAATCATTATTAATTCTTCGTGCCCTTTTTCTCCGTTGGCAGATGCCGTAATTACAGCAACTGGTTTTTCAGAAAAAAGAGTAGTGGAAACGCACCATTCCAATAAGTTTTTCAACCTGCTCGGAATACTGAAAATATATTCCGGAGTAGAAAATACAACCCCTTTTGAATGTTCGATTTCCTTCCTGATCTTCACTACTTCATCCGGAATATCCGTATCAGTTAATGAAGTATCAAAATGTGGAAGTGTAGAAAGATCATCATACAGATGGAAATTAATATCCGTATCTGAATGTTTTTCCAGAACCTGTTCCAGTAATTTATGATTGCTTGAATGTTTTGTAGCACTTCCAACAATGATCAAAATCTTCTTTCCGGATATCATTACGATTAATTATCCGTTGACAGCTTCCACTCTCTCTACAAGATCCGGAACGAATTGTTTTAGAATATTTTCAATTCCGTTTTTCAAAGTAGCGGTAGAACTCGGACATCCTGAACAAGCACCCTGTAAAAGCATTTTAGCAGTTTTGCTTTCCTGATCATATTCCATCAGGGAAATTTTTCCACCGTCATTTTCTACTGCAGGAGCTACATATTCATTTAAGATATCTGAAATCTTCTGCTCATCATCTGTATAATCTCTGTTGATGATTTTTTCAACAGGATTTTCATGTTTCTGAGGTTCGATCGTGGAAATTTCGCCTCCGTTCTGAAGATATTCAGCAATAAAACCGCGAACAGCCATCATCACCTGATGCCACTCTACAGAATCATCTCTTGTCACGGCAACAAAATTATCAGAAATAAAAATTTCCTTAGCGAAATCAAATTCATTAAAGATCGCTTGTGCTAAAGGAACTCCTTCCGCAGCCTCTACTGATTTTACTTCCACAAAACCGTCAATAAGCATTTTGCTGGAAACAAATTTCATCGCATTAGGATTAGGCGTCATCTCTGCATAGATCTGATACATTTCCTTCTTTTTCTGAAGGTAAATTCTCGGATTAGCCAATAATTCATCCTCAATCACATTTTTAAGGCTGTCAGCTACATGTTCCCATTCTATTGTATCCTGCTTTGCAATCGCTACAAAATTTGCAGTAATGAAAATTCTTTCCACAAAAGGATAATTGAAAAGTTCCTGGGCTAAAGGAATTTCTGAAATATCTGAACTTCTGTCCAACTCTAAAGAGCCCGGGATCAGGTTATAATCCGCGACAAATTTCATCACTTTCGGGTTTTCAGTTGGTTCTATAAGTATCGTACGCATTTTTTCGTTAAATTTGAGATACAAAAATACGCAATTAGAAATTAGAAGTTGGAGATTAGAAATTAGATTTTTGCTATCACACTCATTTAGAAATAAAAATTCAGAAGTTAGAGAATAGAATTTGGAAATTGGTGGGAGCAGAAGTATAATCTTCAAATAAACTGAATTTCAAATCATCAAATTAAAACTATGGCAATTGTAAAAGAACTTTTAGGAAAAAAACCTCAGATAGGAGAGGATACTTTTTTGGCAGAAACGGCAACCATTATCGGAGACGTTACCATGGGCAAAAACTGCAGTATCTGGTATAATGCAGTAATCAGGGGAGATGTAAACTACATCAGAATGGGCGACAAAGTAAATGTTCAGGACAATGCAATGTTGCACTGTACCTATCAGAAATACCCTTTACACCTTGGAAATAATGTGTCCATCGGCCACAATGCAATTGTTCATGGATGCACCATCAAAGATAATGTATTGATCGGTATGGGTGCTATTGTGATGGATGATTGTCTGGTAGAGGAAAACTCTATTGTAGGAGCAGGTTCAGTAGTAACACAGGGGACTCATATAAAATCAGGAGAAGTTTGGGGTGGAGTTCCTGCAAAAAAAATTAAAGATATTTCTACCCAGCTATTGGAAGGAGAAGTGAACAGAATTGCTGATAATTATGTAAAATATTCTTCCTGGTATAAGGAAAATCTTGAAGTTTGATAATAGGATAGTATTAAGGACTGAGAGCGTAAAAGGATTTTAGAGTGAATGAGCTCAGTGATTAATGGTTGCTATTCCAAGTAGCAGAAAATTTTGAAATAATAACCTGAACATCTCAAATCTCATGTATGAAATCTACAATCTTATTTCGTGACCTTCTTCAGCATTCATTCGCGAAGTAAAATTCACATCAGTTTCAAAATAATAAAAGCTCCATCCTGTCGATAGAGCTTTTTTTGATCCTTAGTATCAACTCCTGAGCGAGTTTGTTGATGATTCAACCGGATAGATAACCTTTGCTTTTATTTTTACTTTTTTATTGTTCTGCCGTGATGAGCAATGCTTTTCCTGCAATACATTTGATAGAAGTAGGAGGCATCACCATCATACAGTCAGAAGTGATATTGTACTTATCATTGAAGGTTTTTACTTTTTGGGTATAGTCCTCAACTCTTGGTAAAAAGGTAGCTTCAATTTTTTTTGGATAGGCGATATACTGCTGAGGTCCTCCGCAGGCTTTGGCTCCCATGGGCGCAAATGTCCAATCAGAAGCAGTAGTACATTTTTCTTTTGAGACTTCAGATTCAATAGATGCTTTTAACTTATCCAGCTGGGCCTGTTCATATTTCTGGCTGTCTTCATCGGCAGGTCTTTCGGAGATATCTTTAGGAAGATTGGTATTGACGTTCTTGGATGTATTACATGAAACCAAGGTAAGTGTAGTGCATAATGCTAGTAATGGAATATTGATGAAAAATTTTTTCATTATAATTTCTTTTCTGTTAAAGAATTTTCAAAAGTTATGCCAAGGTAACAAATTCAAATTCATTTTCCGTAATTTTGGAGCCGTGAACAATCATTTTTTTGACTTAATAGAGCATACGAACAGAAGCGTTTTTCTTACAGGAAAAGCAGGAACCGGAAAAACAACTTTCCTTAATGACTTTGTAAAGAAGACAAGGAAAAAGTATATTGTGGTAGCGCCTACGGGAATCGCCGCAATCAACGCCGGAGGAGTGACCATCCATTCTATGTTTGGCTTGCCTTTAAGGACTTTTTTACCGACTACAGACCGTATCGATGGCAGTTTGGCAAATAATATTGCTGATCTGATGCCCCATTTCAAATATAGAAAAGATAAGCTTAAACTTTTAAGAGAAGTAGAGGTCCTGATTATTGATGAGGTTTCTATGCTCAGAGCGGATGTTCTTGATATGATGGATTTTTCGCTGAGATTTATCAGACGGAATAATCAGAGATTTGGCGGAGTTCAGATGTTGTTCATTGGAGATCTTTATCAGCTTCCTCCCGTTGTAAGGGATGAGCATATTTTAAAGATCTGCTACCAGTCTCCTTTCTTTTTCGACAGTCATGCCGTTAAAGATATTCCGTTGTTGACTATTGAACTGACTAAAGTGTACAGACAGTCGGATGAAAAATTTCTGGATATTCTGAATGCGATCCGTGACGGTGATGTAGCCAATATTAATTTTGATGTTCTGAACGAAAGGTATGATCCTGATTTTAAAGCTGGAACTGATTCCTACGTTTATCTGTGTTCCCACAACAGGATGGCCGATGAGATCAACCAGCAAAAACTGGAGGAAATTGATCTGACGGTGAAAACTTATGAAGCTAAACTTTTTGGTGATTTCAAGGAAAACCAGTTTCCCAATGAACAATTTTTAGAATTAAAAGTGGGCGCACAGGTGATGTTCATCAGAAATGATATTACCGGAGAAAAAAAATATTTCAACGGAAAGTTGGGTGAAATCATCTCACTTGATGATAACGAAATCAAAGTCGTTCTCGATGGAAGCGAAAGAGAAATTGTTGTAAAAAGAGAAGTCTGGGAACAGAAAAAATATTTTCTGGACACTGAAAAAAATATCAAAGAAGAGGTGCTCGGAAGCTTCGAACAGTTCCCGATCAAACTTGCCTGGGCGGTTACCATTCACAAAAGTCAGGGATTAACGTTTGATAATGTCATTATTGATGCCGGAAAAAGTTTCACCGCAGGACAGGTTTATGTAGCTCTGTCAAGATGCCGAACGCTGGAAGGGATTGTTTTAAAATCCAAAATCACTCCTGAGGTTATTTTTAAGGATAACAGAATTCTGCAGTTTCAGGGAAATACTTTTGCCAATGACAATGTAGAAGCGATCCTGAACCGTGAAAAATATGATTACAGCATCAAGAAAGTTCTTCGTACGGTAAACTGTCTTTGGTTCCTGCATGAAGTAGAAGAGTGGAATAAGCTTTCTATCACCACCAAAAGCATTGATCATGTCAAAACCAATCAACTTTATCTTCAGCTGAAACATGAAATTGTTAATCTTGGAAAAATTTTCGAAAAACTGGAAAGGGTTATTTCACAGAAGGTTAATAATTTCATTGAGAACAAAGAAGAATGGACCGAAATTGAAAGTAAAACCAAAGGTGCAGTAAACTTTTTCTTTACCGAAATCAGGGATAAAATCTTCAATCCGTTGAAGGAGTTTTATGCTGAAGTTAAAGGAACAAAAGGCTTAAAACAATACAATGAAGAATTCAGAGACTGGCTGGAGGATACTGAAGAGTATCTCAACAATCTGAAAGAAGCTCATTTACTGGAAACTAAACTTTTAGATGAAAAAAACGATAAAGAAATCAATTTAACGATTGCAAAAGTTCCTTCTCAGGTCCTAACTTTTCAATTATTCGAGCAAGGAAAAACCATCGGTGAAATTGCCATGGAAAGAGGCTTGGTCAAAGAAACAGTAATCGGGCATTTAGCAAAATTTGCAGAGCAGGGATTACTCGATATTTCAAGAGTCATTACTTCAGATAAGATCAAAGCATTTGAAGACCAGTTCTACAAAAATCCACTTGAAACTTTAACGGAATGGAAAAATGCATTGCCGAATGATTTTGAATTTAATGAAATCAGGATTTTGATCAATCATTATACTTTTAAAAAAGAGAAGAATGATTCGATATAACAAAAAAGACTGTCCCAAAAGAGAGACAGTCTTTTTTTATTTGTTTAAGAGATCCTGATTGACCCTATATCCAACGATCTTGATATCTCCGTTTTTATCTTTCTCCATAGAAAAAGTTTCTTCTGTTTTGGCCATACCTCTTTTGACATTGTATACCAACAGATACTCACTTTTGGCATTAGATCCTTTTATAATAAGAGTTTCCCATTTTACCAAATCATATTCTTCAACCCTCCCTATATCATTTTGAGTAGTGTTGATGATCTGAAGTAATTTTTCCTTGTCTGTTACTTCAAAAAACTTATCACCGAACAGGTTGTAAATTGTATCCAGATTACCTCCGTATTTTAGTTCCCAAAAGAATTTTTGTGAGATTTCTTCTGCATCTTTTTTATCTTCCTCACGGTTTGAAAAGGTTTGGTTAAAAGAACAACTGATCAGAAGAAAAGAAATAAGAATAAGATATATTTTTTTCATGGGAATTTTTTTTATTAAGTAAGCTTCGGTTTTTATGGAAGATTTACAAATCGAATTTAAGTTATTTTTATTTTACCTGTAAAGCTCAGATCACTTTCAAATATACAAAATGGATTGTACTTTTAAGAATTCAATTTGTGTAAACAAAATCATTGACAGAGAAATTTAATTCCGATAGTTTTTTCTCACAACACCGATCAGACTTATCAATTACAAAAAGTAACTAATACAGATGATATGGTTTAAATTTGTATGGTTTTTAGAACCTGAAATTTAAAATAATGAAATTGAAAGGAGATTTTTGATCCCCTTTAAAACAAATATCTTGATATGAAAAATTTTGAAATATCGGTGCTGGACCTTGCTCCCGTAAAGCAGGGAAAAAGCATTCACGATACCTTTCAGGACAGTTTATCTTTAGCAAACCATACTGAACATTTAAATTATAAAAGATTCTGGTTGGCCGAGCATCACAATATGGAAAGTATTGCTAGCTCTGCGACCTCCGTTCTGATCGGCTTTATTGCCAACGGAACGAAAACAATACGAGTAGGATCAGGAGGAATTATGCTTCCCAACCACAGTTCACTGGTTATTGCCGAACAGTTTGGAACCCTGGAATCTCTTTTTCCGGGAAGAATAGATCTCGGTCTGGGAAGAGCTCCTGGAACTGACGGACTTACCGCTCAGGCTTTAGGAAGAAATCCTGCGATCATCAACCAGCAGTTTCCAAGACAAATTTTAGAACTTCAAACGTATTTTTCAAAAGAAAATGCTGATGCTTTGGTCCGTGCGATTCCTGGAGAAGGTCTGGATATTCCATTGTATATGCTGGGTTCCAGTACAGATAGTGCTTGGCTGGCTGCTGAACTTGGGCTTCCGTACGCTTTTGCAGGACATTTTGCTCCGGAACAGATGGAAATGGCGTTTAAAATTTACAGAGAACATTTCCAACCTTCACAACAGTTGGATCAACCTTATATTATGGCTTGTGTCAATGGTGTGGCAGCAGAAACGTCTGAAGAGGCTCATAAAATTTCTACGACATTGTTTCAGGCCTTTATCAATATCGTAAGAAATGACCGCAAACCTTTTGCCCCGCCGGTAGATGATATGGATGATATCTGGTCACCAATGGAAAAATCAATGGTGCTTCAGAAACTAAGACATACGTTTATAGGAGATCAGGCAGAAATTGAAGAGAAGATGAAAGATTTTCAGGAAAAATTCAATGTGGATGAATTAATTATCAATTCACATATCTATGATCATCAGAAAAGACTGAGATCTTATGAAATTTTCAGAGAGGCAAGCAACTCTTTATCCAAAGCCTAACAAACCCTCTATATTAATTGGCAGATGCTTATTTTTATAAGTATCTTTGCACAAATAAAAAGTAAACATGTCTGATATTAAATTAAATACTATTCCAGAGGCTATTGAAGACCTTAAAAATGGTAAAATAATCATAGTAGTAGATGATGAAGACAGAGAAAACGAAGGAGATTTTCTTTGCGCTGCAGAATTGACGACGCCGGAAATTATCAATTTTATGGCACTTTATGGAAGAGGACTTATATGTATGCCCCTTCCTGAAAAAAGATGTGACGAGCTTGGTTTGGAAGTCATGGTAAGCAGAAGCAGTGATCCTAAGGAAACCGCTTTTACCGTTTCTGTTGACCTTCTTGGAAACGGAACCTCTACAGGTATTTCTGCCGGAGACAGAGCCAAAACAATTTTAGCTTTGATGGATGAAAAATCCAAGCCGACAGATTTCATGAGACCCGGACACATCTTCCCGCTTCGTGCAAGAAAAGGAGGTGTTTTAAAAAGAGCAGGACATACTGAAGCTGCTATTGATCTGACTCAGTTGGCAGGTCTGAAAGAAGGAGGAGTGATCTGTGAAATTATGAACGATGACGGAACGATGTCTCGTTTGCCTGAGCTTCACGCTTTCGCTCAAAAGCATGATATGAAGATTGTTTCTATTGAAGATCTGATCCACTATCAGCTTAAAAAAGGAAACCTGATCGAAAGGCTGGAAGAAAGAAAAGTAAAAACAGCCTATGGTGATTTTGATTTTTATGCTTTCAGAGAAACCTCTAACGACCAGATCCATTTTGCCCTGACAAAAGGAGCATGGACGGTTGATGAGCCTGTTTTAGTAAGAGTTCAGTCTTCAGATTCTTATTTCGATGTGTTGACAAGACTTAACAATGGTGAGAAGCCTTTATTGGAAAAAGTAACCAATATGGTGAATGAAGCAGGGAAAGGAGCTGTTATTTTCATCAATAACGTTTCAAATTCTGAAAATACATTGAGAAAACTGCAGCAGTTCATGAATTATCAGGACGGGCAGGAGCAGCATCCTACTTTAGCTTACAACTACAGAGATTACGGTATCGGAACACAGATCCTGAAAAATCTGGGAATCAATAAATTCAAGGTGATTACTCAGAATCCTAATATTAAGCCACAGGTTGGAGGATATGATGTAGAGGTGACCGAACTGGTTCAGCTGTAAAAGTGAATTTTGAGTGGTCAGTAGCATACCAATACTACAGGTCATTTGTAGAAATATAATCAATAAAAAGGTTTAGGATTTTTCTAAACCTTTTTTTATTTTTAAGCCATGATAGAGTCCTTAAAGAAACACATCAGGGAGTACATTGAAATCTCAGATGAGAACCTCGAGAAATATTGCAGTGCTTTCAGTCTTCATAAGATCAGGAAGAAAGATTTTCTTTTGAAAGAAGGAGACATCTGTGAAGCTGAAGGATTTGTGATGAACGGGTGTTTCAAAGTTTTCCGTACAGACAGCAATGCAGACGAGCAGATCCTTTATTTTGCAGTAGAAGACTGGTGGATCTCAGATATCGACAGTTTTATTAATCAGATTCCGTCACAGCTGAATATCCAGGCTATTGAAGACAGTGAAATTCTTCTCATTTCAAAAGAAGACAAAGAAAAGCTATACCAGGAAATCCCTGAAATTGAAAGGCTGATGAGACTTAAATTTCAAATGTCCATCATTGCCCTGCAACGAAGAATTATTGATAATTTAAGCAAGCCCTCCGAGGAACGTTATCAGGATTTTTTGAAAAAGTATCCCAAAACAGCCCATCGTCTTACCAATATTCAGATTGCTGCCTATTTGGGAGTTACTCCTGAATTTATAAGCAGAATCAGGAGGAAAATGGTGAGTAAGAATTGATCAGGAGAAAGATATCAGATTTCAGACACGAGATGGGAGAATCTTTAGGTTACAGAGAAAGGACTTTAGCAATAAATCTACCAACGGGTAATAACAAGCAGCTAATCTCCGAAACCGAATCTCGTACTCTGAAATCCTTCAACTAAAACTTTATTTCTTCAAAGTTTCTGAACCCATTCAGAAAATCCTTTACCGTCATTCTTTTTTTGCCTTCAAGCTGAAGTTCCAGTGGGAAATACAGACCGTCTTCCGTATAAATTTTGAATTCATTTTTAGAGATGTCCAATGTTCCCGAAGGTTTTCCATGATCTGAAATCTCAAATTTTCCAGCAAATATTTTTAATCCTTTTTCTTCTTCCCCAATTTTGATCGTAGTGAATGCAGCAGGATAAGGTGACATCCCAAGAATAAATTGATGAACTGTTTTTGAAGAAGCTTTCCAACTGATTCTGGTGTCTTCTTTAAAAATTTTATAAGCATTTTTCGGATGCTCCACCTGAGGTTGAGGTCTTTCCACAATGGCATTTTCTGCAAGGCCATCAAGTGTTTTTACCACTAATTTTGAACCCATTTCCATTAACCGGTCGTGAAGACTTCCTGCATTTTCGTCCGGTAAAATTTCAAGTTCTTCCTGAAGAAGGATATTCCCCTCATCAATTTTTTCATTGATAAAGAAGGTGGTAGCCCCTGTTTTTTCTTCACCGTTAATTACTGCGTAGTTGATAGGAGCTGCTCCTCTGTAATCAGGAAGAAGGGAAGCGTGAAGATTGAAAGTTCCCAGTTTAGGCATTTCAAAAAGAACTTTTGGCATCATTCTGAAAGCCACCACTACAAAAACGTCAGCATCCAGTTTTCTCAGTTCCTCTAAAAATTCAGGATTTCTTAATTTTTCCGGCTGGAAAACAGGAATATTATTTTCTGAAGCATACACTTTTACAGGAGACTGATTGATCTTCTGCCCGCGGCCGCTGGCTTTATCAGCAACAGTAACAACCCCTACCACTTGATGTTTTGACTGATGGATAGCCTCCAAAGAAGTTTTTGCAAATTCCGGAGTTCCTAAAAAAACGACTTTCAATGATTTCATAGCACAAAGATAATGGTTTTTGGTAGAGTTTTGGAATTGGAGGGTTTTAGGATCGGAGAGTTTTATAGTTTAGAGTGTTTTCGTTGCTGGTTGGCCGTTACTCGTTCAATCCGTTTAGCTCGTCTCTACCATAGGCCAATCTAAACTCCTTTTTTACCATAATTTGTCTGAAATCTGCTGTCTAAGGTTCATCATTCATTTGCGAAGCAAAATTCACCATTGCTTATCACTCATTACCCTTTACTCATGATTCAGTGCATACGTTCTGAAATTCAGCATTTTTATTTTTCCAGCATCCAAAAGGAAGATCAGATTTTCTAGAATGTTATTTTTAGAATGGTAGTTCAGCTGTACAGAAAGATCTTCAATGGTTGACGGTTTTTTAGCCAATAAATTAATGATCTGTTGGGAAATATTTTTTCCAAAGATGGACTGTTTATTTTTTTCACAGACTGAACACTGGCCACAATTCTTCGTATTCTTTTCGCCAAAGTAGGCGAGAATAAGTTTCATTTTACAGTAATCATTATTTTCTATGAAAAACTTTATTTCTTCCCATTTCTGGATCTTATTCTTTTGAATATGTTCAAAGAGTTTCCAGTACGCTGCATTGATGGCTCTTTCGTCACGAGGTTTTAGAAATTTTATGCTTGACAGGGCTCCGTCCACATACTCAAGATAATTTTTCTGCTGCAATTCTTTCAGCCGCTCTTTGATCAGAGGAATGCTCACTCCGATCTTATTGCTAACCTGTTGCTCACTGAACATCACCTTATGGGTAGTGATTCCTGATATCGTACGAAGCAGAAGCTCTATGAAATAAGCGTCTTTCTGTGGTAATTGGTCTATTTCATCTGCATTGAAAAGAAGCTCCAGTGACGACAGGCTTTTGTTGTCGTTATGATAAATGATTTCCTGATTATGAAGGAAATTAAGAACGTTACTGATCTTAGCTTTCGATAATCTTGTGAAATTTTGTATTCCCTGAGTATTCAGCTGGAAAACTTTTTCCGGTAGCTCATATTCTGCCACCTGGAAAATGGAGTAGAGGTAGGTGATAATCTTTAAAAACTCTGCCTTGTTTGGAATTTGGTTTTTCAGGATGTCATCAAAATTAAGGAGTTCCTGTTTGTTCCAGAGAAGAAATGCAAAACTATCCTTGCCGTCCCTTCCTGATCTTCCGATTTCCTGGTAATAATTCTCTAATGACGGGGCAGGAGAGTAGTGGATCACAAAGCGGACATTGTCTTTGTCTATTCCCATTCCAAAGGCATTGGTTGATATCAGAACCTGATTATCGCTTTGATTCCAGATATTCTGTCTTGTATTTTTCTCTTTTGTCGTTAAACCCGCATGGAAATAATCTACATTTTTTACCTGATTTTTTTTTAGAAACTCTGCCAGCATTTCCGCATCCTTTCTTGTCCTTACATAGACAATTCCTGAATCATTGTTGTGCTTCAAGATATCCAAAACACGTTGAAATTTGTCAGAAACTTCATCCATGAAAATTCTGATATTATCTCTTTTAAAACTTTTCTGGAAAACAAAGGGCTTTTTAAGTTCCAGTTTGTTTTTAATCTCTTCCAGCACTTTGGGAGTTGCAGTAGCTGTTAAAGCCAGACATGGAATCTTTGGGTTGTTTTTCCTGAATTCTTTAATATTCTGATAGCTTGGGCGGAAATCCTGACCCCATTCTGAAATACAGTGAGCTTCATCTACCGCAATAAAAGACAACTGAATTTCTTCAATATTCTGCAGAAATTGATTATTGGTCAATCTTTCAGGAGAAACATACAACAGCTTGGTAAGTCCGTCTTTACAACGGTTATAGACTGCTTCTGCATCATATTCATCCAGTTCGGAAGATAAATAATCTGCTTCGATACCGCGATGCTTGAGCTTGCTCACCTGATCTTTCATCAGGGCAAGCAGGGGAGAAATAACCAGACAGGTTCCTTCCTTTAATAAGGCAGGCAGTTGGTAGCAAAGTGATTTTCCAGCACCGGTTGGTAAGAGAACGAGACTGTCTTTTTCATTGATGACTGCATTAATGATCTCTTCCTGAGAATCTCTGAAACTGTCATAGCCCCAAAAAAACTTTAGGGTATCATATTTTAATTTTTGGAAATCCTGCTGAGAAATCATAAGGTAAAAGTAATAAAAGTATTACAACAAAAAAAGCCGTGCAAGGCACGGCTTTGATATATTTACTGCTAAATATTATTTAGCTTCGAAGTATACTCTTCTGTTGGCTCTGTTTTTCCATTCAGGGCATTTAGTAGCTGGTTCACACTCAGGATATTTAAGATCTTTTTCACCTTTTCCTACTGCGTTGATTTTTCCAGACTGAACTCCGTTCTTAATTAAATAAGACTTAACATTATTTGCTCTTCTCTCAGAAAGTTTCTGGTTATAAGCATCAGTACCTCTTGTATCAGTAGCACCGATTACACTGTAAGAACCAGTTGAAGAATTGATATAGTTAACTGCATTATTTAAGATGGGAGTGTTTGAAGGTAAAATTCTGTCAGAATTTAAATCGAACTCAATTCCTTCAAGTTTAGTTTCTGTTTCTACTACAGGTCCTGCAGTCGTTGTAGGACATCCGTTGTTTTCAACAGGTCCGGGAACTGTTACACACTTGTCGTAAAGATCGATGACACCGTCAAGATCTGTATCAAGAGCAACACCAGCACCATCTACTCTTGCACCAGCAGGAGTGTCAAGCTGTCTGTCCCAATCGTCACAAACTCCGTCGTTATCAGCATCACCTTTTTTACATACTTCAATATCCTGGTTTTTGTTAGCCAAAACATCTAGCTTGTAATAGATTTCCTGTAGTGGATCATGCCACATTAAGTGAGACTCGTGTTTTCCAAGTTTCAATGAAATCCCTAAAGTAGCATTAAAGAAGTTATCAGATACCTGCTCTTCACGTCTGTTGATCGTACTGTATTTGTCGCCTCCACCATCAAATTCATCATCACCGGTGACAACATACATCAATCGGCCTTCAAGGTCAATTCTTCTGTTAATTTTATATTTTAAACCGGCACCAGCCTGCATAAACATAGACCCGAATTTAAATGGTTTAACTTCAGTAGCAAGTCTTTGTCCTGTAATATCTTTCTGGTAGGCTCTGTACGCAATGGTACCGATACCAGCGTAACCATGAAGTGCCCATCTGTATGGAGAGTGGTTGTCAACTCTTCTCATAAGATTAGAGAAGTTGATATCTCCTAATAAAGATATTGCATCATACTGAGTTCTTCCAGCTACAGCTTTCGCGTCTGGAGCAGCATCTTTAGTGTTGAACCATCCTTGTCTTGTTTCACCTCTGTCATACTGTAATTTCAAACCAAAAGCATGAGTAATGGCTTTATCGATACTTACATAAGCAGAGTATCCGAAAAGGTTTTTACCGTTACCATTCTTTATGGAAGTCATATCCGCAGACTGGATTAGCGGTACACCTGCACCAGCTGAAATAGACCAGTCATTAAATCTTTTTGACTGATTGGTAAACGGGGAAACGTTGGCAGAACCGGAAGAAAATGTGTTTGGATATTCTCCATTTGAAACTGCCGTTGAGTCTTGTGCATAGCTTGCGGCTGGAATGGCCATTGCTAATGCTACAATTGCTAAACTTAATTTCATAGTGTATTTTTTATTTAGTTAATTAAATGATTTTATTTTTAAATAAACAAGCTTAATGCCCTGTTTATTATTTTGTAGGGCATCCGTTGTTCTCAACAGGTCCAGGAACCGTGACGCACTTATCATACAAATCGATGACACCGTCAAGATCCATATCTAAAGCTACACCGGCACCATCCACTCTTGCTCCTGCAGGAGTATCTAACTGTCTGTCCCAATCGTCGCAAACCCCATCATTGTCAGCATCACCTTTTTCACATACAACAAGCTCTGTAGAAGCATTTTCTAAAACGCTTGTTCTGTAATAAGCTTCCTGAAGTGGGTCATGCCATGCCAAGTGGGATAGATTTTTTCCTAATTTGAAAGAAACACCTAAAGTAACAGTCCATGCATTATCAGACCTTGAATCGCTGATCATGTTATACTTTGAGCCTGGTACTGCCGGGTCATAATCGTTTGGACCTGCCCATCCGCCTCCGTCAAATTCATCATCACCACTTATGATATACATGGTTCTTGCTTCGATATCGATAAGTCTTGAAACGTTGTATTTCAATCCTGCTCCAAACTGATAGAATAGAGAGTTGATGTCTAAATTCTGCTTGATAAACAATGGAACTCTTTTAGGAGTATTACTCCATCTGTATTCATTTCCATCATGCAGAGAAGTATTGTAACCCTGGAAACCAATTCCTGCATAACCATGGAAAGCCCATCTGTAAGGGGAATGATTATCTACTCTTCTCAATAAATTGGAAAAGTTTACATCTCCCATTAATGCAACCTGATCAAATTTGGTTGTTGCTGTACCTACACCAGCCAAAGCACCGGCTACCCCTTCTAATTGTGCTTTCTGCTTTGTTTCACCTCTCTGGTAGATAAGGCTTAATCCAAAAGCATGCGTGATCTGCTTGTCAATACTTACATAAGCATTATAGCCCCAGTTGACCTTTTTGTCATAAAAAGATCTTAAATCGGAATGAGCCATAAATGCAGCACCACCACCAACAGAAATAGACCAGTCGTTGAAACGTCTGGACTTATTGTCGAATGGCTTTACATTAGCAGAACCTGAAGAGAAGGTATTAGGATACTCAGTTGAAGAGTTTACTGTTGTACTGTCCTGAGCATAAGCTGTGATAGGAAGTGCGGCCAATAATAATAAACCTAATTTCATATTGTATGTTTTATGTTTTTTTATTTTAGATAAAATCTTTCAATAATATTTTAGAAAAATCCCTTTCAAATAAATGCTTTTGATGGGGTATTTCTAATCTTTCGGATCTGAATTTCAGATCATTATATTTAATGATATCAATATCTATTATTCTATCGCTATAGCCTCCAGATGATGTTGAATCATTAATTCTACCCATTTCAGCTTCAATACCTTTAACAAAATCAAGCAGTTGAATTGGTGAAAGACGCGTGAATATTATTGATGCAATATTACAAAAAATATTGGAACTAACAAATTCTACGGGTTCAGTAATTAAAAATTCGCTTGTTTGTGATATTTCATTCCCACCCTCACTGATTTTCTGTAAAGCGTGTTCCAAATTTTTTTTTTGATCTCCGAGGTTACTTCCGAGTAACAAAACGACCTTATTCTGCGACATATTGGAAAATTGATTGATTTATGAGAAGTTTCTTTAAAAACGTATTGGCAAATATAGTGGCAATTGTCCTATTATGTGCCGTATTTTTCGTCTTTTTCATTATGATGATTGTGTTCAGTTCCATGGGGAATGAAAAATCCATTGCAGTGAAAGACAATTCTGTGCTGACGATTAATTTAAAGACCAATATAATAGATAGCCCAACGGAAGAGCAAGTGGGCCTGTTCAATATCAGCGAGAAAAGCAAAAGTGTTTTGCTTTATGATGTTCTGGAAGCCATCAGGAAAGCTAAAACAGATGATCATATTAAAGGTATAAGTATTGAAGCTGATGATCTGCATGCAGGAATGACGCAAATAGATGATATCAGAAATGCGATTGAAGATTTTAAAAAGAGTGGAAAATTTGTATATGCTTACGGAAATGCTGTATCACAGGCTTCTTATTATTTAGGATCTGTAGCTGATCAGTATTATCTTAATCCATCCGGAATGATAGATTTGAAAGGATTGGCTACGGAAGTTACTTTTTTTAAAGATTTCGCAGATAAATATGGAATTGGTATAGAAGTTATCCGTCACGGAAAATTTAAGTCAGCAGTAGAGCCATTCCTTAGAAATGATATTTCTCCTGAAAATAAAGAACAGCTGGGTACGCTTTTAAATGATATCTGGAAAAATACATCCACTAAAATGGCGGTTTCAAGAAAGATTGATACTGCACAGTTTAAAACGGTTGTTGACAGTTTATACGGAATGATTCCTGAATTGGGCTTGAAATATAAACTGGCTGATAAACTGATCCAGAAAACGGAGTATGACCAGATGATAAAATCTAAGTTGAGTCTTAAAGAAAAAGAAAAGCTGAATAAGGTATCGTTAACCGGCTATATTAATTCTTATGCAGATGAAGAAAAGTCTGGTGAAAAAGTAGCTATATTATACGCTTCAGGAGGCATAAACAACGGAGATGGCTACAATGAAATCTATTCTGAAAAATACATCAAGTACATCAGAGACCTTCAGGATGATGATAAAGTAAAGGCTGTGGTCTTCAGAATCAATTCTCCAGGAGGAAGTGCCAATGCTTCGGATGAGATTTTATTCGAGCTTCAGCAGTTGAAAAAGAAAAAACCTTTAGTGGTTTCTTTCGGTGACTATGCCGCTTCAGGAGGATATTATATTGCAATGGCTGCAGATAAGATCTATTCTGAACCTAATACACTGACTGGATCTATCGGAGTTTTCGGAGTGATACCTTATTATAAAGACCTTGCCAACAAAAACGGTGTTCGTTCAGATATTGTCTCTACCAATGCGAATTCTCAATACTACTCAGCGCTGAACGGGGTGACGCCTTACGGGGTAAATCTGATCACGAGAAGCGTAGAAGGAACCTATAAGAGATTTGTACATTTCGTTACGCAAAACAGAAAGCAGACTTTCGAGCAGATTGACAGTGTAGGAGGGGGAAGAGTATGGAGTGGTGTTCGTGCCAAGCAAATCGGGCTTGTAGATGAACTGGGAACATTGAATGATGCTGTGAAATTTGCTGCTCAAAAAGCAGGTTTAAAATCTTATCATGTTTCTTCTTACCCTAAAAAAATGACTCCTTTTGAGCAGATTTTCAAAGACCTGAATGAGGAAGATATTTCCGCAAGAATCATTAAAAATAAAATAGGAAAAGCCAATTATGAAATCCTTCAGCAAATCACCAGTGAAAAACTGAAGTCTGAGGTGAAAATGGAAATGCCTTATCAAATCAAGATCAACTAAACTAAATTATATTGTACAAAAAATCCCGGGACTGAATTTCAGTTCCGGGATTTTATTTTTATCTGCCAGTGTTAGCTTCTCTTGGTAGCCATTCCGTAGATCCAGAGGACAATTAAAGCTCCTCCTATAGCCAGAATCCAGCTTCTTGGATTCCAGAATGAAGTAACGTCTCCCCAGTGCAGGACATAAACTCCTATTGCACCACCCACGAAAGCTCCGATGATCCCCAAAATAATAGTGATCAGCCAGCCACCTCCCTGGTTACCCGGCATAATCATTTTTGCGATTGCTCCTGCCAATAGACCGAAAATAATCCATGTTAAAATTCCCATAGTTGCAAATTTTTTAAGTGTTAATATTTATTGATTTGTTTGCTGGTTTAAGGGAAAACATGATGTGAATCATCTTTTCTTGAAAAATGAGTCAACAAATTCCGTACCATTGAAAAGTTGAAGGTCCTGCATCTTTTCGCCAACCCCAATATATTTCACCGGAATCTGGAACTGATCTGATATACCGATCACCACTCCGCCTTTGGCTGTACCGTCAAGTTTCGTTACTGCCAGTGCATTTACTTCAGTGGCTGCCGTAAACTGTTTGGCCTGCTCAAAAGCATTCTGTCCGGTAGAACCGTCAAGAACCAGCAGGATCTCATGAGGGGCATCTGGAATTACCTTTTGCATGACTCTTTTAATCTTGGAAAGCTCGTTCATCAGGTTGATCTTATTATGAAGTCTTCCTGCGGTATCAATGATTACCACATCTGCGCCCTGTGCAACGGCACTCTGTACAGTATCAAAAGCGACAGAAGCCGGATCTGAGCCCATATCCTGTTTTACGATAGGAACACCTACTCTTTCGCTCCAGATGGTCAGCTGGTCTACTGCTGCCGCTCTGAAGGTGTCTGCTGCTCCAAGCACTACCTTTCTGCCTTCAGATTTAAACTGGTGCGCGAGTTTCCCGATGGTCGTTGTTTTTCCTACTCCGTTGACGCCAACTACCATGATGACATAGGGTTTTTTGGAACTGTCTATATTTCCTGTTCCCGCGTGCGGATTTTCAAGAAGCAGTCCGGAGATTTCTTCACGAAGGATATTGTCAAGTTCACTTACACTTACATATTTGTCACGCGCAACGCGTTCTTCAATTCTTTCTATGATCTTGATGGTGGTAGATGCGCCTACATCGGATGCGATCAGTATTTCTTCAAGGTTATCCAGTACTTCATCATCTACTTTGCTTTTACCGACTACGGCCTTCGTCATTTTTTCAAAGAAACCCTGGCTGGATTTTTCCAGGCCCTTATCTAAAGTTTCTTTTTCTTCTTTTTTGAAAATATTTTTAAACCAACTCATAGTTTGTTCTTATTTGTTTTTTATAACTGCCGTGGCTTCTACTTCTATAAGTACGTCATCTCTGAAAAGACGGCTCACTTCCACAAGGCTGCTCACTGGAGGATTCTGAAGGTTGATATATCAATCACGAATTTTTCTAAAGTCTGGTGTTTTGGAAATGTCAGTGATAAAGATTCCCAGTTTTACAATGTTCTTTCCTGTAGCTCCATATTCTTTCAGGATGTTTTCGATATTTTTAAATACCTGCTGCGTTTGCTTTTCTACATCGTTTCCTACAAGGTTGCCGGCTTTGTCCAATGGAACCTGCCCGGAAAGAAAAATCATTTTGGAATTTCCACAGTCAATGCTTGTTGATTGTGAAAGCCCTTTAATGGTAAATACTTCAGCCGAGTTTCTGAATTCTACATTGTCCATCTTTTTCTGACTGAATGAAAATAGAAAAAATTCTATGAAAACCAGAATGAAAATCTTTTTCATATGGGTGTATATTGAATTGATTAATAATCTGGTGAACAAAGATAACAAAAAAACTACCCAAAATATGAGTAGTTTTTTATATTGTAAATAAAGTGGAGATTATTTCTTCAAATAACCGTCTACTTCGTCTGCATTCATTACTTTTTCTTCAAAAACGTAAGCACCTGACTTAGATGACTTAACCATTTTCACAACTTTAGTCATTTTTTTTGACTGTCCGCTTTGTAGGGTTGCTACTACTTTCTTTGCCATGGTAAATTATATTTATAAATTACTTGATTTCTTTGTGAAGGGTAGATCTTTTAAGAACAGGATTATACTTCTTAAGCTCTAATCTCTCTGTAGTGTTCTTTTTATTTTTAGTAGAAATGTATCTAGACATTCCTGGCATACCACTTTCTTTGTGCTCTGTACATTCAAGGATTACTTGAACTCTGTTTCCTTTTTTTGCCATGATTTATTAATTCTTTTTAATCAATCCGTTTCTAGTAGCTCTTTCAATAGCTTCCTCGATTCCAATCTTGTTAATCACTCTCAATCCATGAGCTGATACTTTCAGTGTTACGTGCTTATCTTGCTCCGGAAGGTAAAATTTCTTCTCTAATAAGTTAATTTCAAAACGACGCTTCGTTTTGTTATTAGCGTGAGAAACGTTGTTACCAACCATTGCACGCTTTCCTGTTATTTGGCAAATTCTTGACATATCTCGATGTTCTTATTTGTATAATATTTGAGAGTGCAAAATAACGAAGAATTTTTTATATAGACAAATCTTTTGGAAAATATTTACAAATAACAAGCTGATTAATAATCATGAATTTTAAAATAAACGAAATCATGACATCCCCTGAGCCAAGTGACTGATATATTTCATGTAAACTTTCTTCTCAATGCAAATCCTAATGTTTTATCTTTGTTTTTAATTAATCTAAATAAAAATAATATGAGGAGGATTTGTATTCTTTTATCTATGCTTCCGGTTGGACTTGTCGCACAGGATTTTGCTGAAATTCAGACCGGTATGAAGGATTTCTATTACGGGGCAGCGGATGCAGCTGATATGGATGGCGATGGAAAACTGGATGTAGTGATCAACGGAGCCATTGATAGTGACAGTGATGGAAATGTAGACAGCTCTTTTAATGAAATATATAAGAACAACGGGACTTCACTGGTGCCATATGCTAATCTGGGAGTGGGTTCAACCCATCTGGGGGATATCAAATTCATGGACTTTAATAATGATGGTCTTTTGGATATTATATCTACAGGCCTGAGTTATAATGATGTGGTCAACTATAAGCATTACAGATTCAAAAACACAGGAAATGGTTTTTCGAAAGAAGCAGACCTTGCCGGAAAGATTTACGGATCTCTGGAAGCTTTTGATTTCAATAATGATGGTAAAATAGATTATGCGATCAATGGAACTCATTACGTAGAAGGGGCTGGCTTCATAAATAATATGGATTTTTATAAAAATACGGGAACTGATTTTGAAATTTTTAAAGGCTGGTTGCCAGGAACACAAAACGGAAATTTCAAATTTGTGGATCTAAATAATGATCATCTTATGGATCTTGTCATTTTTGGAGTAGCTGATGGTGATATTCCAATTGCTAAAGTCTATATCAACCAGGCAGGAACCCTGACGTTTACGCAAGATCTTACAGCATTAATAAGTGGGAAAATGGATTTTGCAGATTTCAATGCAGATGGCTATCAGGATATTGTCATTACCGGACAGGATACCAACTACTCAGGATTTCTTACCGTTCTTATGAATGATGGAACCGGACATCTGGAGGTACAGCAAATTAGTACTCCGGAGATTGCAGATTCATCTGTAATGACGGGAGATATCAATAATGACGGATACTATGATTTCATTGTTTCCGGAAATGATGAAAATAATGATGCCGTCGTGAAAACTTTTTTATATGATCCTTCAAATCAAAATTTCACTGAAAATATACCTACAGGACTGCATACTTTAGGAGGACCGGGTTTTGTCAATTTACTTGACTTTAACAATGACCACCGTCTGGATGTTTTGTTGGCCGGATTTGATTGGGCAGATTCGGGCATGCCTTCACTTACCAAAATTTTTAAAAATACTTCTACTGAAGTTAATCTGAAACCTCTACCTCCTGCAGTCATTAAGGTTGTAAAAACAGGAAACCGTTTTAATTTTTCGTGGAGCGGGGCATCTGATGACAAGACACCAGTGAAAGCGCTGCGCTATGAAATCAAAGTTGGAACTACACCCGGAGCGGGTAATATTGCAAAATACATAGTAACAACGCCGTCATGGTTCCTGGATCTCGATCCTTCTATTCAGAATGTGTACTGGAGTGTAAGATCAATCGATGCTTCAAAGGTGTTTTCCGATGCCTCTTCTCAAAATGCATTGGGAACGCTTGATGTAAAATCAGAGAGCCAGATATCAGTTTACCCAAATCCGGCATCAGAAAAAATATTCATTAAAGGAGAAAAAATTTCAGATGTTGAGCTGTATTCTATAGATGGCAGAAAGCAGAATGTTGTTTTAAATAACGACCAGTCTGTTAATGTATCCCATCTTACAAAAGGGAGTTACGTTGTAAAAGTGAAAATAAAAAACGAAATAATCATCAGGAAACTCATTATTAAATAACTGAATCGTTCTATTAGTGAGAAAAGCCAGTCGTCCAGCTGGCTTTTCTATTTCTTATTTTTTTCGTTGTTATGCGGGTAGACCACCCCGTCAAAAATTCTTTGAATTTTCGCCACCCCTCCATGGGAGGGGAATTTTAGTCGTTTGAATGATGGTCATCTATTTTATGCAAGTATATTTCCCTCGGTAGAAAAAGGAATTATGTACTTGAGATTTCTTACCAATAAATAGGCTGGTCAGTACAGGCCATTAGCGCTATTGGTGTTGAAAAAATCATCACTATTAAGCTTTTTTAATCTTGCTTCTGAACTTCTCAATCAAAAAGTAAAACAGTAAAAAGCCCAGTGCAAAAATGGAAAATCTTGATAAAAGATCTCCTGCTCTCGTGTAGAAGGTCATGGTTTCATAAAGATTCACTTTTGCAAATAATGTGGTCTGATCTCCGTAGAAAGTATCGGCTACTACTTCTCCTTTAGCATTGATATGTGCAGAGATACCGCTATTGGCAGCACGGGCAATTTCTCTTCTGTTTTCGATAGCTCTTAGTTTTGCGTAAGAGAGAAGCTGTTTATGTCCTTCCGTAACTCCCCACCAGGAATCATTGGTCATAATGCCTAAAAAGTTGGCTCCTTTCTTTACATAATCGGTTGTAAACTCACCGTAAATGCTTTCATAACAAATGATGGGTGCCATACGGCCTTTGTTGTACGGATTTGAAAATGCCATTCTTTCTTTATCTATTCCCAAAGAGGCCACTGTTCCGCCTAGGTTGAGCATGGCATCCCCCAGAAGAGGTTTTAAAACACTCATATACGGGAAGATTTCCACTCCAGGAACAAGTTTCCCTTTGTGATATACCTGAATTTTTTGCTGTGGTGCAACCTGAATGGCGGTATTATAACTTTCTACCCAAAGATCAGGATTGAGCTGGTAAGCTTCTTTGGGAAGGTTTTCTTTATTTTTATAAAAGCGGTGTGAAGAAATTCCTGTTGCGAAAACAGAGCCCGGATGTTTTGATAAAAATCCTTTAACATTATTTAAGAGCAAACTTTTCTCAAAAGCGGTTTCAGAGATGGATCCTCTTCCGGGAAGAGCAGTTTCCGGAGCGATATAATAATCGATTTTGCCTTTTGAATTATTCTCTGCTAAAGTTAACAGGTCGTTTTCAATGGTAAGACTGTCCTTTGAATACTTTTCAGCGTAAGGATCAAGATCAGGCTGAAGCATCAGAACATTCACCTGTCCGGAAGATTTTTCGTTGAAGTTATTGTATTTGATTATTGAAACAATCATAGGTAGAATAATCAGTACCCCTACAATAGAAACGTTTCTGATCAGATCTTTTCTTTTTCTTCCTGCTTCCCAGGTTCTTATCGTGTAGAAAATTAAAACATTGATTAGCAGGATCCAAAAGCTTCCACCGGTTGCTCCCAGTGTATCATACCACTGTATCAGTTTAGGGTAATCTGAGAATACGTTTCCTAAATTCAGCCACGGCCATGTCAGTTCCCAGTTAAGGTGAAATTTTTCAAAGCTCATCCATATAGCGATCAGAAAGGCTAATCCCCAGTAGGTTCCCTGTGCATTCTTGTACCAATGATAGCACTGGAAAACAAGAGAGTACAGGAAAGAATTCACGAGCACCGGAAAGATCACTGCCATCATCGAGTGACTTCCGTCCGGGTTTTTGGAGCCATAAAGCCATCCGGTTGTTACAATATTCCAGATCACAAAACAAAGGTAAGAGAGCCCAAAGACCATCCAGCTTTTTCTATTATAAGCTGAAAATTTGGATATGCCGTGTTCCATCATCAATAGCGGAACAAGGGCAAAAAATATAAAGAACGGTACTCCGTAAGTAGGCCACGACACAGACAGCAATATCGCTGAAATGAGTGTAAGTAAAAGGTATTTCATTAAATTAATTTAACAAACAAATTTAATGTTTTTGAAATGAATAAATTTGCACTTGATGTTAAAGAAATTTTATAAAATTATTATTGTTCCGTATACACTGACTTTGCTCTATCTGATGTTTTTAGGAATGGGCAGATTTCAATACGAAGATAACCAGATTACCGTAGAACCTATTCTCTCTACATTGGAGTTTATTCATAACACCATTGGATGGAAGGAGATCGTGGTTATTGTGCTGGGCAATATCCTCATGTTCATTCCTTTTGGTTTTTTGGGCTGGATCTTTCCTCAGCTTAAAGATCTGAAAAGGCTGTTGTATGTCTTCGTTTCTTCCATAGTCATCGTTGAAGCGCTTCAGTATTTTACAAGAATGGGGATATTTGAGGTTGATGATATTATTCTTAATACTTTCGGTGTTTATCTTGGATGGTTGCTTTGCAGGCTTGTAGAAAAGAAATTTAGCCGTTTAGTTCTTTAGCCCGTTTTTCAGCATTTAAAATTCCGTTTTTTAAAATTTCTTTAAAACTGTTATCTTCAAATGTTTTTAACGCTGCTTCCGTAGTTCCGCCTTTGGAGGCAACGTCTTTGATAAGCTCTTCAAGGCTCTTTTCAGAATTATTGATCAGGTGGTAAGCGCCCAACATCGTTTGTTGAACAAAAAGTTTAGAAAGATTCTCTTCAATACCCATTTCTACGCCAGCTTTTATCATGGCATCTACGATATAATAAAAATAAGCAGGTCCGCTTCCTGAAAGTGCCGTAACGCCGTCCATGAGGTCTTCGTTTTCCAAATAGACAGATCTTCCGGTGCTGTTCAGGAGTCTTTCAATATTGATCAGCTGGCTGAAGGAAATACCGTTGGCGGCTGTGTATCCGGTAATTCCCATTCCCAGAAGAGTAGGAGAGTTAGGCATTGCTCTTACGACAAGCGGGTGATGTAATAACTGCTGAATCTTTTCAATCTTGATTCCGGCCATAATCGACAGGACCATCTGGTTTTCTTTTAATGTGAAGTGAAAGTTCTGTGCAACATGCAGGAAATCCTGAGGTTTTACAGCAATGATAATAAGATCGGCATCCAGTTCCTGGGTTTCTTCAAAAGTAGAGATTTTGGATTTTGGAAACTCTTCGGCAATCTTGGAAATCTTAGACTGACTTCTTGTGATCAGATGAAGATGTTCAGGCTTAATCAGATCGTATTTTAAAAATGATTTTGAAAAGGAAAGGCCCATATTACCGGCTCCGAGAATAGCGATTTTCATATTTGTGCTCTTTTTTTAGCTAAAATAGTGATTTTGTTGACAAAAAAAAGACAGTTATTTTCAGTAACTGTCTTTTGTATATTATAAAATATTCACTTCCCGTTCGAGTTCTATCCCAAACTTCTCCTGTACGGAATGAATGATCTCAGTAGAAAAATCAAAAATTTCTTTTCCCGTAGCATTTCCTGTAGCATTCACGATGACCAGAGCCTGAAGTTTATGTGACGCTGCATTTCCAATTTGTTTTCCTTTCCATCCGCATTGCTCTATAAGCCATCCGGCAGGTACTTTTACCACATCTCCGTTGGGATAGCCGGGAATATTTTCAAATTTCTTTTTCAGATCTTCAAATTGGGACAAAGGAATGGTTGGGTTTTTAAAAAAGCTTCCTGCATTTCCGGTCATTTTTGGATCCGGAAGTTTGCTTTGTCTGATATTGATGACGGCTTTGGAAACATCCTGAATGGTAGGATGAGTAATTCCCAGATTTTCCAGTTCAGTTTGTATCGCTCCGTATTCCGTTTTAATATGATGCTCTTTTTTTGTTAATTTGAAAGTGACGTCCAAAATCACATACCTCCCTTTTCCTTCCTGCTTGAAAATGGAATCCCTGTAGCCAAAATGACACTGTTCCAGATTAAACGTTTTCAATCCAAGATTTTCAAGATCCAAAACGGTACAACTTACAAAAGTATCCTTTATCTCAGTTCCGTACGCGCCGATATTCTGCATGGGTGAAGTGCCTACATTGCCCGGGATTAAAGAAAGATTTTCCAGTCCGCCATAGTTTTTATCAAGGCTGTACTTTACGAATTCATGCCAGTTTTCCCCTGCTTTTGCTGTTACAAGAACCTCATTTTCACTCAGGTCTTCCTCTTCGATTCCTTTCAGGCTAAGTTTAATGGTAAGTCCGTCAAAATCTCTGGTCAGCAGAATATTGCTTCCGCCGCCTAAAAATAAGACCTTAAAATCATGATTTTTAGAATAACGGATGGCCTCCTTAAGTTCTTCAATGGTAGTTGCTTCAATAAAATATTTTGCTTTGACGTCAACGCCAAATGTATTGTAAGGCTTTAGGGAAAAATTTTCTTGCATATTGTTATTGGTATTCTGTTGGAAGAATCATATTGAGCTGTTCTTTAAACTGTTTCAGCTGTTGGTAATGAAGCGTATCTGCATAAGAGTTGACATAGATGTGTGACTTTTTCGGAGTTCTGATCTGAAACGTTTCGTCAATACCGTCTACAGACTGTTGGCTGGGAGAGCTTTGGATCTCATCAAGATCTTTAGTCTTAATCGAAGATATCAGCTGTTTCCAGATGGGTACACTAATTGCTGAGTGCCATTCCTGATGAGTTCCGCGGGCCGCAATTCCCTTCTCTGCATGGATGGAATCCTGAGTAACTTTGATAATTTTATAATCTCCCTGATCACCTCCGATATTGGATACACTAATGAAGGTTATTTCATTGGAATTTTGGTGGACGGCAGAAACCTCTTCCTTTTTTTGGTCACAGGAAAAAAGTGCCGGCAACAAAAATATTGAAAACAGGAGTTTCAGATAAGTATTTTTTATTGCCGGCACCATAGATTATATTTTAAAGACTAAATTCTTCTCTGTATTTCTTCAGCGCTTGTTTAAGAATTTCAGCACTTCTTTTAAGATCTTCTTCTTTCAGTACGTAGGCAATTCTTACCTGTTTTTTTCCTAATTCAGGATCACTGTAAAAACCTCCTGCCGGAGCTACCATGATCGTTTCATTATTAAGAGAGTATTTTTCTAGTAACCACTGTGCAAATTTCTCAGTATCATCTACCGGAAGTTCAGCAACACAATAGAATGCTCCCTTTGGTTTAGGGCAGATTACTCCTGGAATACCGTTCAGAAGATCTACCAGAATGTTTCTTCTGTGGGTATATTCTTCTCTTACCGCTCTGATGTATGCACCGTCGTTCTGGTGAGCTGCTGTTGCTGCGATTTGTCCCAAAAGAACAGGGCTTAATCTTGCCTGTGCAAAAAGCATCGCTGCATCATGGATCTTCTTAGAACGGGTCAGCAGGCATCCGATTCTTACCCCGCACATCGAATAACGCTTGGATTCTGAATCAATGATGATGCAGTTTTCACTAAGTTCAGGGAAATCCAGCATAGAGATCTGCTGCTTTCCATCATAAACATATTCTCTGTATACTTCATCAGAGATAATAACGATATCATATTTCAAAGCAATTTCTGCTAACTTCTGAAGCTCTTCACGAGTGTAAAGATAGCCTGTAGGGTTACCTGGGTTGCAGATAACGATTGCTCTTGTTTTTTCTGTAATTTTTTTCTCAAATTCTTCGATCGGAGGAAGGGCAAAACCTGTATCAATCGTAGATGGAACAGCTACCACATGAACATTGAAGGTGCTCGTAAAACCATTGTAATTGGCATAGTAAGGCTCAGGAATGATGACCTCATCACCATCATCACATAAAGTAGAGATCGCGAAGTTTAGCGCTTCAGAACCTCCGTTTGTTACAATGAAGTTATCAGGTGTCAGGTCTGAAAAACCTAAAGTATGATAATACTCTGTAAGGGCTCTTCTGTATTCTATATTACCTTCAGAAAGTGCATATTCTAATACTTTAAGATCAATGTTCTTTAAAGCATTTAAAGCGGTTTCCGGCGTTTCAATATCAGGCTGACCGATATTAAGGTGATATACTTTTATTCCCTGCTGTTTCGCTTTTAAAGCGTAAGGAACCAGTTTTCTTACCGGCGATGGCGGCATATGCTGTGCTCTGTTTGAAATATTCGGCATTGTTCAAAAAATTTGTATGGCAAAAATAAGATTTAATTTCTCAATAATAAAATAACCTGTTGTCCATTTTGAAAGCTTTTTAATTGTTTTGGAAATCAGTAAATTAAAATTGATTGCTACTGATTCTGTGGATTGAGAAGTAAATTTTTTTTATTGATGTTTGATACTGGCTGTCAGCTTGTTGAAAAATATTGACTATTCCAGATTGATGATGAGACAAAATGATTGAAATTGTCAAAATAATACATTAAAATGTGAATAAAATATTTGGTCAGAAAATAAATTTTCTATATAGTTAAAATATTGATATCGTAATATTATTGGCTTATATTTGTTTATTTTGTAAAATTATCAGTTTTGTATTGTGTTTTTTATTAAATTTAAGCGATAATAAAAAATAATCATGAAATTACATTTACCATTGAGAGTTCTTCCTATGATGACTCTTTTTGCGGCATCATTGATGAATGCCCAAAATTTTCAAACGATGCCAGTCCAGTCCGGATATACGGCAGATGTTATTGCCAACGATGTAGGGTCCGCAATGACGTCTACTACAGAAGATGTTGATGGCGTGTCGTTTGCATTTGTCGCGCGGGATTTTAAACTTACTGCTACAAGTACACCCATTACCTACGGACTTCCTGTTAATGGAATTATTAATTCTGCCGTGGCGTCTACACCTGGACTGAGCTTTAAACTGGGAGATTTGTATGGAAATAATTCCTTAAAAATTTCCAGTAATACTACAGGAAGCAATAGCGGAACACTATCATTTATCACACCTGTTCCCGCTTTTAAAGTCTATATGCTTTCTACCGGAGGAAGCGGAACGTGTACAGTGAATGTAACTGTCAACTTTACAGATGCTACCTCTCAGACATTTTCCGGAGTAGCGATTTCCGACTGGTACGGAGGAACAAGTTATGCAGTCCAGGGAATCGGAAGAATTAACAGAAGTAATAACGTTCTGGAACCGAATTCTACCAATCCAAGACTTTACCAGTCTGTCTTAACGATAGATGCTGCCAATCAGACCAAACCTATTCAAAGTGTTACCGTAGCCAAAGTTGGGGGGACTGGAATTGCCAATATTTTCGCCTTCTCTGCCGATGCTTATACCGACTGTGTAGCTCCAACACTTCAGCCTGTGGGGACGCTTACTTCAACTTCTGCTCAAGTTTCATGGACAATCCCAAGCAGCGTTCAGGCGGTGAGCTATGATGTGTATTACAGTACAACCAATACAGCACCAACAAGTACAACGGTACCTAATCACCCTGGAGTAACAGGAAATACCTTTACGATTCCCTCCTTATCACCAAGTACAGTCTACTATTACTGGGTGAGAAGTAATTGCAGCACGGCAACGGCACAGAGCGGTTGGTCATTGTCGGGAACATTTACCACACTTTGTGGTACGGTTGTCCCTTCGTATACTCATGATTTCAGCAGCTTCCCGGGAACATGCTGGACAGCCGGACTTTCGGGGGGAACTCCTGCCACAGCTCCTACCGGTACCACTCCCTATTGGATGTCGGGTGGCTTTTTAGGAGTCGGGTCTGGCGGATCAGCAACGATCAACTTATATACTACCGGAAGAACAGGCTGGCTTAAAACATTACCATTTAATCTGTCCGCAGGTTCTTACAAAGTGAAATTTGATTATGGTGTAACGGCCTATTTTAGTACCGCTGCTTCACCTATGGGATCTGATGACGTTGTTCATTTCCTGGTATCGAATGATGGAGGAACAACATGGACCATTCTTGAAACATGGAATGAGGCCAATGCTCCCACCAATACTTCGACTCAATATTCTTATAATTTAACAGGATATAACAGTGCCAACACCGTATTTGCTTTTTACGGAACAGACGGAGCCGTGAATGATGATCCTGATTATAATTTTTATGTTGATAATTTTAAGGTGGAAAGTGCTCTGTTAAGTACTTCAGAAATAAAAGAAGGAGTGAAGAAAGCATCAGTTCATCCTAATCCATTCAAAGATATTCTGTATATCTCAGACAGCAGAGAAGTGAAATCTGTAACCGTAGGAGATACTTCCGGAAGAACGGTCAAAACTTTTACCGGAGCTTTGAAGGAACTGGACTTAAGTACACTGAATACTGGATTATATTTTGTTACGATCTATTTCAAAGACGGTTCACAGTCTACGGTGAAAGCAGTCAGAAAATAATTTTTTTTAAGGTCAATAAAATTGAGCGGCAGTGCATTTATGTACTGTCGTTTTTTTTGATTCAACATATTCATAAATTTTGTTATTTTGGATGATTATAAAATTCAATTGACAATGCAAATTCCAGCAGACTCCGTAGCCGATTATATTTCAAAAATTCCTGAGGAAAGACAGGAGGTATTCAAAAAGTTCTTCGATACTGTGAATGATAATCTGCCGGAAGGTTTTCAGGAAACCACTGCCTACGGGATGGTAGGTTGGGCAGTTCCCCTGGAAAGATATCCTGCTGGCTATCACTGTACGCCAGGTTCACCTTTACCATTTATAGCATTAGCTTCGCAAAAGAACTTTATTGCATTGTATCACATGGGAATGTATGCAGATCCTCAATTGCTGGAATGGTTTGTCGCTGAATATCCAAAGTATTCCAAAAGAAAACTGGATATGGGAAAATCATGCGTCCGCTTCAAAAAAATGGATGATATTCCTTTTGAACTTATCGCTGAGGTCAGCAAGAAAATAACACTGGAAGAATGGATTGACATGTATGAAACTCAGTTTAAAAAGAAAGAAGAGCCCACTTCAAAAAAGAAATAGACTCTCGACTTACTTTATATATCTAATCAAAAAATAGCAAAAGCTTTTTGACTGCTTAAATTTTTCATGGACATGGCTTATCGGATAGAAATTACATTTATGCTAAAGAATAAAAAAAAATCATTGAGGATGATGTACTCAGTTGAAAATAAGCTTACTATTCAAACGACGATCATTCCCCTCCCATGGAGGGGTGTCAAAAATTCAAAGAATTTTTGACGGGGTGGTTAACAATGCCCCCGAAACCTAACCAAATAAATACAATCATCATCAAAAATCAATATCCCAGATCCCGGTTTTCCTTTCCAATTCAATAAGCGCTACCGCATTATCTGCAAGTGTTTCAATATAGCGCTGTCTGATATCATTATAGGTCCTCTGTGCGTTCAGAACTTCCAAAATGGAACTTTCACCTCTCTGATAACTATAAATAATACCATCCAGAATACTTTTGGCTTCGGAAAGCATTCCATTGTCAAATTGTTTCAGCTGTTTCTGGGTGGCCTGATACTGATAATAAGCCTGCATAACTTCTGTTCGGATGCTGTTTTCGATCTGCTTATACTCCGTTTCTGCCTGCTTACGTCCTATTTCTGCGATTTTCAGATCAGCATTTCTGCGGTTTGAAAACTTCAAAGGAATGCTGGCTCCCAGCTTTATGGCGTTCACAGCGGGGGAAGGAGCAATTTCATTGGTTGCCCAGGTGCTATGCTCTGCGCCTACACTTAATCCCAAATCAATGATACGGTTTGCCTTTTCAAGCTTAATCAGGCTGGCGGCTGTATGGATATTCTGTTTTGAGGCCAAAAGATCAGATCTGGTATTAACAGCCTCCAAAATAAGATCTTCAGAATTAAAGTCTCTGTTAAAAGCCTTTAAGTTTCCACTAATTTCTTTTTCTTGCTGATCCGTTCCCAGAAATATAAAAAGTGCTGAGAATGATTGTCTGCTGATGCTTTCTGCCTTATAGAGATCATTCAGTAAAGATGAAGCTTCCAGTTTGCTTTGTCTGGATGTCACCTGAGAGATAGCGCCCAGCCTGTATCGGATGCTGTCGGATGTTGCAAGTTGATGCATGCTGAGGTAAGAATCTTTCTGGATGTCAACAAGAGCTTTTGTTTTTAATGCTTCAATGTATCCAACAGACGCATCCGCTATCAGGTTTCTTAAAAAATCCTGAAGTTGAAGCTTAGAATACTCAGCCTGATTTTTTGCAGTTTCTATCCTTGCTTTTCTTTTCTGACCAAGTTCCAAAGTCCAGTTTACTGAAGTTCCGATCGTATACCCCATTTTTTTTGAAACTCCATTGTCTGAAGTTTCCATTTCAAGCTGGGGATCCGGAAACAATCCCGCCGTCAGGATAGAAGCTTCCGTCATACTGACATTATATTTTTGAGCAGCATAGTTTAGATTTTTTTCTCTGACCTCACTCAGATAAGAGGCAAAATTTAAAGTTTCTTTCTCCTGGGCATTTACGGAAATTTGAAATAAGAGCCCAAGTGATATGGTGAAAATGATTTTAGATTTCATTCGAATTAATTTTTTGTTTGTCAAAATGATATTCTGCGAGATAATAGATCGCCGGCAGGATAAATAAAGTAAGCAGCGTTGAAAACATAAGACCATATACAATGACTGTAGCTAAAGGTCTCTGAACATCAGAACCAATTCCCGTAGCCAGTGAAGCCGGAAATAGTCCTATCACAGCAACGGAAGCAGTCATCAGTACAGGTCTGAAACGATCTTCCGCTCCTTTAACCACGGACGTTTTTAAATTAAATCCCTGCTTTCTGAGCGTATTGATGTGAGATACCATAATTACTCCGTTCTGTACGGCTACTCCGAACAGGGCAATGAAGCCCACCGCTGACGAAACATTTAAGGTCATACTCCGTACATTCAATGCCAGCATGCCTCCGAATAAAGCAAGGGGAATAATACTCATCAGAACAAGCGCCTGTCTGAAGCTTCCAAAGGCTCCGTAAAGCAGTAAGAACATCACAGACAGTGCGATCGGAACAATGAATGCCAATCGGGAGTAAGCCCTGTTTTTGTTTTCAAACTGCCCGCCCCATTTGATCTGGTATTTCAGATGATCATAGCGAATATCTTTTTCAATAGTATTCTGCGCTTCTTTCAGAAAAGAGGAAAGATCCCGATCCCTTAAATTCAGTTTAACGGTGAGATGTCTTTTATTCATTTCTCTTGTAATGGTGCTTTCTCCCGTGCTCAATTTAATCTCAGCTACCTGTGAAAGAGGTATTTTGGCACCTGAAGTTGAAGTCAGCATAAGATTTCCTACCTTATCCGGAGTGTTTCGGCTGTTTTCGGCATACCGGCACGAAATATCATATACCTTATTGCCGATGAAGATTTGTGAAATAGCCTTTCCACCCAAAGCTGTTTCGATGAGGTCTGCCACATCGGAAACATTCAGTCCATACTGAGCAATTTTATCCCGGTCTGCAATGATCTGAAGTTGGGGAAGCGGCGGTTCCTGATCAATAGCAAGATCTGCAGATCCCGGAATTGCTTTTAAAGTAGAAAGAATCTGTTCTGCAATTTTTCTGGTTCCGTCAAAATCATCACCGTATACTTTTACAACCAGTTCACTGTGTGCACCGGAAATTTTGTCCATAACCCCGTCAATCATAGGTTGTGAAAATCCTACCGAAAACCCCGGCATATTTTGATAATCATCAGCCAGTTCCTTGATAAGATCCGCTTTGGTTTTGCCTGATGCCCATTCTTTGTAAGGTTTTATGCCTACAGAAACTTCAAAATGGGAAGCCGTCCAGGGATCTGTTCCGTCATCATTCCTTCCGGCCTGTACCATCACATAAGTAACCTCTGAATGCTTCATCGTCTGAGTACGTAATGAATCACTCATCTCCCTGGCTTTATCCAATGAAATTCCTGGAGGAAGCTGTACCTGAAGCCAGATAGATCCTTCATCCAGTTCCGGAAGGAAGTCTTTGCCCACCATAAAAGAAAGGAGTCCTGCGGAAAATAGGATGATGCCTGCCGGAATCAGCATTTTTTTAGGAGCTTTTATAACCTTATCAATTCTTTTACCGTAAAGACTACTTATTTTTTCGAGCCAACGGTTGTGAAATATCTTCTGGGGCTTTCTGTAAATAACATAGGCAAGCCCGGGAATCAAGATCAAAGCGGCGGCCAATGCCCCAAGTAAGGCATATCCGATCGTAAAAGCCATAGGAGTGAAGAGTTTCTTTTCTACCCGTTCGAAAGCAAATAAGGGAAGATAAGCTGTAATGATAATGACGGTAGAAAAGAAAATAGGTTTTGCAATCTCGGTTGCTCTCTGGATGATGGTCTTTTCGTTCAGTTCATTTTCCGGGTGGTCTTCTCTCTTTTTTAAAATAACTTCCAGCATCACAATCGATCCGTCTACAATGATCCCGAAATCTATTGCGCCTAATGAAAGCAGATTAGCAGGGATATTTGTGAAATACATCAGGATAAATGCAATAAGAAGCGACAAAGGAATGGTAATGGCAACAAGCAGTGCTCCTCTCCAGCTTCCCAAAAATATAATCAGGATAATGATCACCAAAACAATTCCTTCGGTTAAAGTATGGGTGACCGTAGTCAGGGTTGTATTAACAAGATCTGTTCTGTCCAGATAAGGATGAATTTTGACACCAGCAGGAAGAATATTGGTATTCAGCTCTTCAATAGCCTGATGAACATCTTTTAGAACGACTGAAGGATTTTGTCCTTTTAGCAGAAGTACAATTCCTCCGGTACTTTCATTATAATTCCGCGTCCTGTCTGTATAACCCAGAATTCCTTTCCTTTCAAGATTGCCGTATTTCAGAGTTCCCACATCATTCAAAAATAGCGGAACCCCCTTTTCTGTTTTGATAACAATTTTACCTAAATCATCTAGGTCTTTGATCAGTCCTATTCCCCGTACCACATACGCCAGATCACCTCTTGGGAGCATACTTCCTCCTGCGTTGCTGTTGTTTTTAGTAATGGTTTCAGTGACTTCAGATAAAGAGAGCCCATATTGATCCAGCTTCTGAGGATCCAGCTCGATCTGAAACTGGGTCGTGATTCCTCCAAAATTGGTCACATCTGCGATACCTGTTACCTGTTTGATTCTTGGAATAATGACGAAATTCTGCAGGTCCGTCAGTTCTCTCAGACTTTGTCCGTTTCCTTCAATAATATAGCGGTAAATTTCTCCCACAGGAGAGGTCAGAGGATCTAAGCCCGGCTGGGCATTGTAAGGAAGTTCAGCCTCGGAAAGTCTTTCCTGGATGCGCTGTCTTGCCCAATAATCATCAACGCCATCATCAAAAACCATGGTAATGATAGAAAGTCCGAAAGTGCTTTTGCTTCTCATGATGTGCATTCCCGGCAAACCATTGAGTGATCTTTCCAAAGGAATGGTGATCTGCTGTTCTATTTCTTCGGCAGCAAGCCCCGGAACCTGAGTTACCACCTGCGATGTCGTGTCGGCAATATCAGGATAAGCCTCCACAGAGAGCTTGGTCCATGAATAATATCCAAAAATTCCTAATAATAAGAAAAGGGCAAGCATCAGCCATCTCTTCTGTATAGAGAGTGTGAGTAGTTTTTTCATAAAATTGATTTAATAGTCCGGAAGTCGTTGGCTCAGTGGGCAAAGGCTTTCGGAAGGATGAAAAGAGGTGTTATTTTGTCCCGGGCATATAAATTCCCCCCTGGATCATGATGATGTCTCCAGGTTGTAGTCCTGAACTGATCATGGTTGCTTTCTCGGAAGTGCTGCCGGGATTGATGAAACGTTTTGTAAATTCATTTCTTCCTGTTTTTATCCAGACATACTGACGGTCGCCCTGTTGCATCAGTGCTTGTGAGGGGATAATCACGGCTTTTTCTGTTCCTGCAGAATAAGTGACAGCCGCAAACATTCCTGGTTTTAATTTTCTTTGCGGATTATCACATTGGATTAAAACCTTGATACTTCGCGTATCTTCATCTACCAGTTCGCTGATGTGATATACCTTTCCGGTAATTTCCATATCCGGATAGGTATTGATTTTCACCGATACAGGGTCGCCAGGACTGATAAAACGGATATCTTTTTCCTTCACCGCACCTGTGATCCATACTTTTGACAGTTCAGCGATGATGACAACCTGTTCGGAATCTTCTTTCAGATATTGTCCGGTAACGATCTTATTGGAAATAATTTCTCCACTGATCGGTGCTTTAATAATGTAGGTTCCTCCTGAACCCTTGCTGTTGTAAGCGTTCAATGTAGACGAAGCATTGGAAAGAGAGGTTTTCTTATTCTGATATTCAGTTTCTGCCTCTTCCAGTTCCTTTTGGATCCCTACACCGTGTCTGAAAAGATCTTGCTGACGTTTGTAATTTTTTTCTGCAAGTCTTACATCGTTCATTGCATCAGAATAATCTTTACGGACGGAAGAATATCCGGGGGCAAGGATCTCAAAAATAGGACTTCCTGCCTTTACGGTTTGTCCGATATTGATAAAGGATCTGATCACGCGCCCTGAAAATGGACTTGCTATCTCTGCATAATTATTTGGAATGGTTTCTATAGTTCCGGCGGAAGTGATGTTCTTGCTGTACTGCTGCTCCGTAACCGTTTCAGTGATGATCTTTTTTAATACCGGATTGTTTTCTGATATGATGACATGATTTCCTTTGATACTAAAGGTTTCTTTCTGCTGAGGTTCTTCTTTCTTACCGCTGCAGGAAATAATAAAAGCAAGAACAGGAGTAAAGAATACTGATTTCATTGAGAATATTTTAATAAATCGGGTTTCATTGTTTAGAATCATTGTACATTGAGTTTTAAGTTTATAAATCGTTTTCAGTTCCGATGATTTCCCAGCTGACTCGGGTAATTTTATCTTCCAGGGTGAGCCTGCTGATCGCTTTTTCGATCATGTTATCCTGAGGTGAAGAAGAATAGACTTCTGCAGAAATAATAATATTTTCCGGGGTTTCGGTATCATCGCTGGTCAGAGATTTTAACAGGATCTGATCAGTTGAATTGAAAGACTGCATCAGCAATACTCTTGCATGGTTTTCGATTTCCGTTCTGCATTGAATCGTGATAAGATATTCGGAGGTACTGGCGCGAATTGTTTTGGAGCCTAATGTTTTTCCCAAAGGACGTAATACAGTGTGGATTAAGATGATGAGTCCGGCAGTTATTCCGGCTTCGGTCACGAATCCCAAAGCAGCCAGTGAGCCCACAGAGGCAGAACACCAGATGGTAGCAGCAGTGTTCAGTCCACGTACGGTTAGTCCGTCTTTCATGATAACGCCGCCGCCAAGGAAACCAATGCCGCTAACGATGTATGAGGCTATTCTACCTGTAGCATCACCGCCGATTTTAAGAGATAATAAAACAAATGCTGCCGATCCCAGACATACCAGTGTATTGGTCCTGAGCCCTGCACTTTTCTGATGCCACTGTCTTTCAAAACCAATGGATGCACCCAAAATAAGAGCAGCCAGTAAGCGGGTAGCAAATTCTAATGTATTCATAACTTTTTCTTTTTAGCAGGCCTTTTTCAGGCATACAGAAAAAGCATGCTCAGAAAAGGCTTACGGTTGATAATAACTGGAAGGATCTGCGTCCATAGTTGGAATTATTTTGCTGCAAAAGTAGTGGTAACGGCTGGGAGAAGCTGTTAGAGATGGTTTAGAATGTTATTAGAATTTGATTAGAGAGGCTAGATTTTAGAAGTTAGAGTGAAGTTATATACGTCGTATTCTGATATCATTAACCTATAGTTAAATTGTGACGTCTATTATCTATCTTCTTTTCTCTTTCATCTTTTACCTTTTCTCCTCTGTCTAAAAAGTGATTTGAAAGCTGGTTGTATTTTCTCCTGAAGAAATCTGGATTTGAGCGTGATGAAGACTAATAATCTTTTGGGTAAGGTAGAGGCCTATTCCGTATCCTTTTTTGTCAAAGGAATTTTCTGCTCTGTAGAAAGGTTTAAATATATTCCGCTGATCCTTTTCGGAAACAGGCAATCCATTGTTGATCAACTTAATGGAAAGGTGATCAGATACAGCCGAAACATTAATAAAACAGGTATTGTCTGAAGCATATTTACAGGCATTATCAATCAGGTTATTGAATGCAACCAGAAGAAGATAAGGATTTCCTTTATGGATCAGTTTCTGCTCATCAATTGCCGGATCAATGTTGAGGTTGATTTTATACTGAGGATTTTCTTTCTTGATTTTAGCGTAAGACTCCATCAGTATTTCGTCTACTCTGATTTCTGAAAAGCTTATTTCAGCAGGGTCATAGCTGGCTTTGGCCAGATCCATTAAACTTCCGGAAAGCTTACTCAAATTTTTCACATCCGTTAATGCATTCAGGATAATCTTTTGATATTCCTCCTGGGTGTAATTTTTCTGCAGAGCCAGTTCCAGTTCAGCGGTCATGGCAGCGAGTGGGGTGTTGAGTTCGTGAGAAATATTGGAGACAAAATGTTTTTGTGTGCTGAAAGAGTTGTCTAGTCTTTCCAGCATCTGGTTGAAGTTTTTTTCAAGTTCGTGGAACTCTCCTTTTTCTTCAGACTCATCCAACCGGAGTTGAAGTTTTCCAGCGTTGATCCTTTTGATCTGTTCCACCATTTTCACAGCAGGACTGAGGGCTTTTTTAGAAAGAAAAAGACCTGCCAGATAAATAAGGACAAGAATAATAATGAATGAAATAATACTGATGGTCAATAAATGATTGATGGAATTATAACCATACTGATCATAAGCCGCCGCAGTGATTGCATACTGTTGTCCGTTATGGGAATAAACGATTCCTGTTACCTGCAAATCGTCCAGAAAGAAGAAAAGCTGTTTGCTTTTAAAGATTTTTGACAGCATTTCAGGGGTTTCCTTCACGTAATCCACTTTAGAATCATCATGATAAACAAGATTGAAATGGGAATCATAGATCGCGACCTGAACTTCACTCAGAGTCTGGGTATTGTTTTTATATAGCTGATGCATTTCCTTTTCGCTCAGTGCTCCCTGAAAAAAGAGATTGGCTTTGGCAACCGCTTCACTTTTAAGTTCCGTGTAAAATGAAGTTTCCCGGGCTTCTTTTGAAGAATAGTAGATCGCAACGCCATAAAAACTAATGAGCATCGCAGTGATTAGAGTAAAAAGTAAGGTAAGCCTGGTTCTAACTTTCATACCGGATCGTTAAGCGTTGGAATTATCTTCGTAGCCCTTTTTCAAAATAAACCCCATACCTGCTTTTGTATGAATAAGTTTGGTGTCAAAGCTGCGGTCGATTTTTTTTCTGATATAATTAATATAGACATCAATGAAATTTGTCCCCGTATCAAAATGGGTTTCCCATACATTTTCTGCAATTTCATGTCGGGAGAGAACCCTTTCAGGATTTTCAAGCAGGAATTTCATCAGGTTAAATTCTTTAGGAGTAAGCTTGATTGGATTTCCGGCACGAATGACCGTTTTTAATTTTAAATCCATCTCAATATCTTCGTAGTGCAACACAGATGAGGTTTCCGGACGATAGGTGGAATATCTTTTAAGCAGAACTTTCACTCTCGCTATGAGTTCCCTCATTTCAAAGGGTTTGGTAAGATAATCATCTGCCCCGGAATCAAAACCTTCCAGCTTATCATCCGTTGTTCCTAATGCAGTCAGCATAATAACCGGGATCTCGGGCTTCAGTGCCTTGATTTCCTTGCAGAATTCCAGTCCGTTTTTAACGGGAAGGATAATATCAGTGATGATAAGATCAAAATCCATTAATTCGGTAAGCTTGAGTGCTGTTTCACCGTCCGCAGCAATATTTACTTCCATCTCATTTTCCATTACTCCTCTCGCAATCAGCTGCGAAAGTCTTTTATCATCTTCAACTAACAGGATATGAGGCATAGAAGTCAGGTTTTATTGCTGGTTCTGCAAAGGTAATTAAGTATTTTCACATACATATAATGAATGCAATTTGTAATTTTGACCACTTAATGATAAACGCGTTATGATTAGATTAAAAAAAGTTCTGTTTTTGAACTTTGTAAAAACCTTTACCTATAGTAGTATATTAGCTGTGCTACTTCTTGTGCAGAGTTGTACTTTTCAACCCGGAGCCGGACAATTAAAGAACGGCGACCTGCTTTTTGTCACGGCAAAAGAAACAGGACTGTCGGGAGCAATTAATAATGTGACACAAAAGCAAAAAGAGGCCTCTTTTGATCATATTGGAATTGTGGAAAAGGAAAATAATCACTGGTATGTGCTGCATGCAGCTCCAAAAGGAGGTTCCCAGAAACAAGACCTGACCTCTTTTCTTAAAGACCAGTCTGATGAAGGGCAGAAAGTAATGATCTACCGCTTAAAATCTGACTATCAGAAATCTGTTCCCGAAGCACTTAAAAAAGCAGAATCTATGGTGGGAAAACCCTATAATTTCAATTATATTTTAGATGACAATTCGTATTACTGTTCAGATTACATAGAAAGAGCGTTCCGGGAAAGCAAAATTTTCACATTAGAACCTATGACCTTTATTGACCCTAAAACAGGGAAGACCAATGAATTCTGGACAGCATTTTATAAAAAGAAAAATCTGGCCGTTCCTGAAGGAGAACCCGGATGTAATCCAAATGGGTTAGCAGCTTCAGAAAAACTGGAAAGAGTAGGGGAACTCTAAAATACTACAGCTTCTAAAGATTTGAATGATCTTTAGAGGTATTTTTTTGTAAAATCAGTGATCTCCGTGTAATCTGTGGGGAAATAATTCCATTCTATTATCCTGAGCTTAAAAAAAAATAAGTTAAAATTTAAAATTATTAGTCTACTAATTTGGTGGACTAATAATTTTTTATATTTTTGTCAAAGATTTAATGCAAGAAAGCAACCATGATCTAGAAAATGTTTAACCAAAAAATTGTTTAATGATGATTACACCTAATCCAACATTACAGGTAATACCGAATAATCCAATCGGGCTGCCTAAAAAAGAACTGATACTGGAAATAGAATTGAATGGCAAAATGAAATTTGAGCATTTAATGAACACCATCTACAATCAGTTTGGGATCTGCCACAGGGTGTTATCTGCCAATGTAGAATATGTGAATGGAAACAGTTTTGGTTCGGTACAATTGTATATTAATGTCAATTCAGAAGACTACCAGCAGCTGGAGTTTTATCTGAATAAAAATAAACTTTTAAATACCATGGTGGAATACAACTGCCGGAAGTATTTTTAGGGAGGTTCATATAGTTTTAATTACAGAAAGTATTCGGTTTTTCCGGATACTTTTTTTGTGATATCAACGGGATTTTTAAGATCAAAATTTTGATTTAATTTGCTTTCATCTATTCAATATTTTTAATGGTTTAAAAGAAATTCCATTAAAATAATTCCAGACTATTCTTAAATTTATATTTCCGATTCAAAAAAAGAGTACTTTTAAAGGATATAAAATAAAAATGTATGAGTATAGTTATTATTGCTTTAATCGCAGCGTTTGCTATTTATGCAGTGTCGA
Organism: Chryseobacterium carnipullorum; assembly: GCF_003815695.1. Lineage (NCBI taxonomy): Bacteria > Pseudomonadati > Bacteroidota > Flavobacteriia > Flavobacteriales > Weeksellaceae > Chryseobacterium > Chryseobacterium carnipullorum. The sequence continues at coordinate 2,398,766 of NZ_CP033920.1, forward strand.
TCTACAACCGTCTTGTAAAACTGAGAAATCTGGTTCAGGAAGCGTGGAGCAGTATTGATGTGATGCTTAAAAAACGCCATGACCTTATTCCCAATCTTGTGGAAACGGTGAAAGGCTATGCTACCCACGAACGGGAAACTCTTGACAGCGTGATCAGAGCGAGAACGCAGGCAGTAGGGGCAGATTCTGTTCAGTCCAAAGAAGCGGCTGAGAAAAACCTGAATCAGGCGATGATGAATTTATTTGCCGTTGCAGAACAGTATCCTGATCTGAAAGCGAACACTAATTTTCAGCAACTTCAAAGCGAACTTACTTCCATAGAAAATGATGTGGAAAAAGCAAGAAGATATTACAACGGAACGGTGCGTGAAAACAATACTTTAGTTGAATCTTTTCCAAACAATATCATTGCGAACATGTACAAATTTGAAAAATCGCCTTTCTTTGAACTGGATAATATTGCAGAAAGAGAAGTACCAACTGTAAAATTCTAAGAAATGAAAAAGGGGTTACTGCTTTTCCTTCTTCAGTTTTTTTTCGTAGCCTTTGCCCAAAACGAATTGGCCAGGGCAGATCAGTTATCGATGATCGGAACGGAAAAAATTATTTCTTTCCATTCGGATATTGATGTGGATAAAAATTCAGGAATTACCGTAACCGAAAATATTAAGGTGTACAGTCTCGGAAATAACATCAAAAGAGGAATTTTCCGGGCACTTCCTTTATCCAGAAATCTGAACAATAAAACACAGAAAGTACAATACGATATCATCTCTGTGAAAAAAAATGGAATCGATGAAAATTACCATGAAGAGACAGGAGATGGCTATTTAAAGATTTATGCAGGAAATAAAGATATTATCCTGGATCCCGGAACCTACGACTATGAAATAAAATACAAAGCACAGAACCAGATCGGATTTTTTGCGAAGTATGATGAATTTTACTGGAATGTGAACGGAACCTACTGGGATTTCGATGTAGATTCTGTTTCTGCAAAAGTGAATCTTCCCGAAGGAGCAGGAATTATCCAAAACTCTTGTTATACGGGAGCTTACGGTAGCAACAGCCAAAATTGTACGGCTCAGGTATTGTCTGAGCATGCCATTGAATGGAGTGCGGCAGGGCTTCGGGCTAATGAAGGACTTACCATTGCAGTAGGTTTCAAAAAAGGTCTAATGGTTCCTCCACCGCCACCGACTTTCCTTGAAAAATATGGAATTCTGATGGGTGGATGTATCCTGTTTTTAATTCTTTTAATGTGTTTGTATTCGACATGGCGAAAATATGGGGTTGATCCTGAAACACCAACCGTTTATCCGCAGTTTAATGTTCCCGAAAATCTTTCACCGTCTTCTCTCGGATATATCAGTTCCGAAAGTTTTAAGAATAAATACCTTACCGCAGCGGTTGTCAATCTTGCCGTCAAGGGGTATGTCAAGATTATTGAAGGTGAAGATTCCGGTCTGCTGGGATTTTTTAATACCAAAACTTTTACGCTGCAAAAACTGAAACCGGCAGATGAATCCCTTTCCAAAGAAGAGATCAATCTGATGAACAGTCTTTTTTCGGATTCTGAAAATGCCGTAAAGTTTGACGGAAAATATAATTCGAAGATTGAAAAGGCGGTTCTCAATTTCAAAGAAGCGCTAAGATTTCAGCATGAGGATTTTTTAAATGAAGGAAATAATACAAAGAAGTTATTACTCCCATGGCTTATCATTACTGTGTTTTATGGCTTTGGCTTATTTATAAGCTATACGATCCTGCCTGAGTTTGAAAGAGTATTTGCCGGAGGGATTTTATATATTGTTCTTTTTATTGCATTTGTTTTGATAGCCTTTTTAGCAAAAAAACTCTCATGGAAGCTTCTGTTCCTGATTCCTATTCCCATCAGTATTATTTTAGGAATAGGAGGGATTATTTCTCAGGAAGGTACAGATGAAACGAGTATCAATTTCAGTGTCTGTTATATTTTTCTTGCTCTGTCCTTTTCTGTGATGGTGCTTTATCAGTATTTAATCAAACAGCCATCCAAAGAAAAGCTAAGGAAAAAATCACTGATAGACGGTTTTAAAATGTATATGGGAGCAGCTGAAAATGAGCAGCTGAAATTCCATAATCCTCCTCAGATGACCCCACAGGTTTTCGAGACCCTCCTTCCTTTTGCGATGGTGATGGGAGTCGATCAGATCTGGGGACAGAAATTTGATGATTTGCTGAAAAGAACATCAACGGAATATCACAATACCTGGTATTACGGAGGCGTAATGAATCATTATGCATTCGGAAATACTTTGAACTCAAGTCTTACGCAATCGATACAGTCTGCATCTACAAAGCCATCCAGTTCCGGCAGCGGATCCGGCGGCGGAGGATTCTCCGGCGGTGGCGGTGGCGGTGGAGGCGGAGGCGGCTGGTAACCGATGTTTCAAAAAAATAAAAGCGTTCAAAAATTAATTTGAACGCTTTTTTATCGGAATACAATGTATTTTTAAATTCTTTCGTCTTACGATACAGCTTTCTTGATGAAGTCCTTATCATCCTGCTCTATTTACTTTTTAAGTAAATTCTCTATAAGTCTGCTTTGTAATTCTATCAGTTTTGTAATTTGCTCCTGATTTTTTAAAATACTTTCTATTAGCTCAGGAGATTGCATGTTTATAGTCCCATTTCCTAAATTAACAGCTCCCTCAATTTTTTCTATCTGATTAATATTTGTAATCTTATCATCAAAAAGTTCGTTCATATTTATATCTAATTCTTTTGCAAGCTTATTTAATAATAGAGAATTGGGAATGTTTTTATCAGACTCTATATTAGAAATTGTAGTCTGCGTGGTATCTAAGCGCATTGCCAGATCTTCCTGAGACCAGTTTTTCGCTTCTCTATACTTTCTGACTTTAGTACCTATACTCATATTATAAGAATTTTTATCAAAAATATAAAAATTCTTATAATGTTGAGAGATAATTTATTTTAGCTTTGTCACATATCACTTCGGTGTGATATTAAAAATTATTATATATTTAAAAAATCTAAAAAAAACAACAAATTATGATGAGAAAATTAGCGCTCCGGCTGATGATGGCTTATTCACTGGCCATTTCTATAACCTCTTGTCGTTCAGAAGATCTTCTGAACAGCAATGAAGAATCACCCCCTTCTAAGTTTAGAGTGTTTTCTGCTCAGTCTGCTCAGAAAAATGGAACAGTAAATTATGGAAATGGCTTCAAAACTTTATTGGAACGGTACGATGAAATTAACAATGTGCAGCACACTACTAAGGCACTTAAAAATGCATTTAAAGATTCATCTACTATGGCAGATGAATACATAGAATTCAATATCAGGTCTCAAGACTTCATTACAAAAAATAATGAAAGATATATTCTTTTTCCACTGATCAAAAGCTATCAAGTAGAAGGCGTTATTATTGCAATTCTGAAAGATGATGAAACTATCGTTGAGTTTAATAAAATGTCTCCACAAGCTGAAAACTATAGTAAAATACTTGGGTTATTTCGAGCTCAATATATAAAAAGTAACATGAAAATTAAATCTGTTGCTAAAGCTCCAGGAGGACCGTGCGGTTTTGAAGGACAGCCACCCTGTGATATAGAAGTTATTATTATTACCGTACCCAGTCCCGGAAGTGGGGGTGGGATCCCTCCAGGAGGGGGTGGGGGGCCTTCTGGTGGATGTGGACCTTATGAAGATTGTATCCATAATCCTGATGCAGGAGGTAGTGGCGGAGGAGGAGGTACACCTCCCGCAAATCCTTGTTCAAGATTAAGGGCAATGACCGATACTCCAACTTTTAAAGGAAATATAACAAACTTGGAAGGGAAAACGGGAGATGGTTTCGAAAGTGGCTTTAGAATAGGCAACTCTGCTGGGGGCATTCAAAATCAAATATTACAAAATAAGCCAGGAACTAATGAGGTAAACTTAACTGTATTTCCTAATACTGTTGTAATAATGCACTCTCACTACGATCAACTGTATCCTATATTTTCTCCTGGTGACATCTTGTTTTTTAATCAATGGGTTAACTGGGCTCAAAACTATAATAGTAATCCCGCAAACTTTCCTAAAATTCCTCTTGATCAAATCGTGTTTACAATAGTCAGCAGTTGGGGGAATTATTCTTTCACTTTTGATGGTTCTGTACCAAACCCTTTTCCTAATTTCACTACACAAGAATTGATAGACTTTAATAATAGATATATTGACCTTTTAGACGCAGCAAAAAGTGTTGGCAATGTAAGTGGTAATGTAAGTTTTGATTCACAAAAATTAGAAAAAGGATTTCTTAAATTTATGAACGAAAAAATGAATATACCTGGTGCAAAACTTTTCAGAAATACCTCAAGTGGAAACACTCAGCTAAGCCTTGTAAACGGAAAATTAACAGAGACTAATTGTCCTTAATAATAAAAACAAAAAAAATATGAAAAATCTATTTTTAATTATAGCAACAATGCTTTCATTTTTATGTAAAGCACAAGAGTATCCTCTTAATACTGATCCGAGTGAGATACCAAACAATGCTTATTTAAAAGATACGAACAATGAATTGGATAAATATGTTGGGCTTTGGAAAGGTACTTGGAACGGAAAAACACTTTACCTTCAATTCAACAAAGTGAAAACCTCTTCTTCTATTCCCGGTGATACACATCCCTATTATAAAGATAGAATATTAGGTGCAAGGAAAGTAATTGCATCAAACGGAATAATAGAAATTGATAAGATTACAAATTTTAACAATACAGATCCTGAGTTTACAGGCATTTCTGGTAGTTTACGAAATGGAAATTGGAAAAGGCTTTATTTTTATCCTCAAAATATGTGTGGAAAATCGGCAGCTTTAGATATTACAAATTTCTCTGGAAATCAAATGACACTCCACTTTGAATATATGCCAAGTATTTATAAAGAAGACTGTGTTCATAACAGTTATGTAGATCAAAATGGTGATTTTCCCATTAACTTTCCAAGAGATATAGTATTAACTAAGCAATAAAAGTAAAACCTCCAAGCTTGGAGGTTTTATTATCTAACACAGATCATGAAAAAAATAATATTATTATTTCTTTTTTGTTTATTTTCTTGTACGTCACAAAAAAATAATGATGAATTTATTCAATTAGATCATTTGAATGCTGTTGTAGTAGGAGGTGATGGATTAACGGTTATATTAATTCCTACGAAAAAACATAGAAAAAGGCCTGTCATCGTAAAAATCTTCAGAAAAGGAGAATACTATGATCATAAGAGAACAACATATGAAAAGTATAAACAAATCCAAGGAATTATTTTAAAAATAAAACAAGATAGCATAGAATTTCCTAAAAGTAATAATTATTTGATAGGAACTCTTGATGGTGGAAGTAATTCAATAACTTTAAAAAAGGATAATTCAGAAAAAAAATTCCAGGTTCAAGGAATTTCAAAAAAATATCATGGACATTTTTATGAAGCAGCAGAACTTATTTTAGAAGCTGCAAAACTTAGTATTAATGATATTGATTAAATATTATTTTATAGAGCAATTTTGTCATACTCCAATACTGTTATTTAAAATAGGCTGTCTTTTAAGACAGCCTATTTTAAATAAATTCTTTTAAATTCTTTCAATGTCAGCACCAATGGCTTTCAGTCTTCCGTCAATATTTTCATATCCTCTGTCGATTTGCTCGATATTGTGGATGATGGATTTTCCTTCCGCAGAAAGTGCCGCGATCAGAAGGGCATTTCCGGCTCTGATATCAGGAGAAACCATAGTCGTTCCTCTCAACGGAGCTTCCTGGTTCAATCCGATTACTGTTGCTCTGTGCGGATCACATAAAATAATCTGTGCCCCCATATCGATCAGTTTATCCACAAAGAATAATCTGGATTCAAACATTTTCTGGTGAACCAAAAGACTTCCTTTCGCCTGGGTAGCTACTACCAGAATAATCGATAATAAATCCGGCGTAAATCCTGGCCAAGGAGCATCTGAAATGGTAAGAATAGATCCATCGATAAACTTCTGGATCTTATAGTTTTCCTGAGCAGGAATAAAGATATCGTCATTGCTCTGTTCAAGCTGAATTCCTAATTTTCTGAATGTATTGGGAATCACGCCAAGCTGGCTCCAGTTGACATTTTTGATGGTAATTTCAGATTTCGTCATGGCAGCAAGTCCTATCCATGATCCGATCTCTACCATATCCGGAAGCATCGTATGCTCCGTACCGTGAAGATAGTCTACCCCTTCAATGGTTACCAGGTTAGAACCGATTCCGGAAATATTGGCACCCATTCTGTTCAGCATTTTACATAATTGCTGAAGATAAGGTTCGCACGCAGCGTTATAAATTCTTGTTTTTCCTTTAGCAAGAGCTGCAGCCATAACGATATTCGCAGTTCCGGTTACGGAAGCTTCCTCAAGAAGAATAAATTTCCCTTTCAGTTCTTTCGCTTTTAATGAATAGAAATATTCCTCTTCATCATAATTAAATTCAGCTCCTAGTTCTACCAATCCCTGGAAATGCGTATCCAATCTTCTTCTTCCGATCTTATCACCTCCCGGAGTCGGCATATAAGCTTCACCGTAGCGGGCAAGCATCGGCCCCATCAGCATAATGGAACCTCTCAGTTTAGCTCCGTCTTTTTTAAATTCGTCTGATTTTATATAGTCGAAATTGACCTTGTCGGCTTTGAATGTGAAATCGCCCTGGCCATTTTTGGTTACTTTTACCCCGAAATCACCTAGAATTTCGATCAGTCTGTTGACGTCGTGAATATCAGGAATATTTTTAATTCTTACCTCCTCATCGGTTAACAAGACAGCACATAAAATTTGTAAAGCTTCATTTTTTGCCCCTTGTGGAGTTATTTCCCCATGCAGTTTTTTTCCTCCCCTTATCTGAAATGTTCCACTCATTACTTTCTGTTTTTATGGTTGTTGTTATTATGCCTTCTCTTATTAGTCTGGTCTTTATTGGTATTGCTGTTGTTTCGTCCGTTATTGCTGTTATTTCGCCCGTTGTTGCTGTTGTTTCTGCTATTATTGTTGGTGGTGTAATAGATTTTGCTCTTTTCAAGCGATTCTATTCCCGTAAGGTCCAGCCTGTTTTCAGACAACTCTTTAAGGTGACGGAAAATGACGTCATCCGTTACATGTTCCTTATTATATACATTGTAAGACTTCTTCATATTGTTGGCGATCACCTCGATCAGGGCTTCCTTTTCGTCACCCGGTTCAAGTTCGATGGCCTTTTCAATCAGTTGAAGGATACTTTTCCCGTAAAACTTAAAATCTCCCTGAAGTTTAGGATATTCCATTCTTTTCGGCTTTTCGGCCAATTGTTCTCTGGTAGGGAAAGGATATGGGGATTCTACATCAAGATCATATTCTGCTAAAATGAAAAGATGATCCCAAAGTTTATGTTTATAATTGTCTTCGTCACGGAGTTGAGGGTTTCTCTGACCCATAAAATCGATAATAGCCATGGCCATTTCACTCCTTTCCTCTTTGGTAGGGAGTTCCTTGCAGCGTTCAACCAACTGCTGTATGATTCTGCCATATTCTGGCATATGAAGCTGAGTTCTTTGGGTGTTATATTCCATAATATGCAAATATATGGATTAAAAGAAAAATTGTTTTGAAAATATAAAAAGTTTATGATTTTTTAATGAAAATTGTAGGCATCCTTTTCCAAAGATCTTTTGGTGAAAATTAAAATATTTCACATTTTATAGAATTTGTTTTAAGAAAATTGTAATTTAGTTAATAGGTTAATAATTAAAATAGTAGTATGAAAAAAACACATTTCTTAGTTTCGATGCTGGTTTTAGCCGTTTTTAATTCCTGTCAGAACACTGATGAAAATGATAATGAAAATCTGAGGAAACAGGAATCTCACAGCAAAACCGTTAATGTGACAACGCATGACGGGCGTCCTTTTAGTACCGGAAGCGGATCTGTATCCGGAAAATTTGTATCCGGTCCCGGAGGAGGAGTTCTTATGCAGGGATTTTACTGGGATGTTCCCGAAGGTGGAAACTGGTGGAATACCGTGAAAGACAAACTCGCCGCATGGTCAGATTCAGGGATCAGTGCAGTATGGCTTCCTCCTGCTTCAAAAGCTCAGAACGGAGCGTATTCCATGGGATATGATCCTACCGATTATTATGATTTTGGAAATTTCAACCAAAACGGAAGTGTAGAAACACGATTTGGTTCAAGAACTGAACTGGAAGCATTAATTACAAAGGCCCATGCTGAAAATATGCAGGTTTATGCAGATATTGTCATCAATCACAACAGTGGTGGACAATCTCAGTCCAATCCTTTTACAGGAACCAATACATGGACCGATTTCTCAGCCATAGCTTCGGGTAAATTTCCAAGAAGCTACAATGATTTTTATAAAAACTCCTATGGAAACAATGATGAAGGGGCTTTTGGTGGGTTTCCGGATCTTTGTCACGCTAATCCCTACGTTCAGGACTGGCTTTGGGGAAGAGATGATTCTGTTGGAAAGTACTATAAAAATGTCATGAAATTTGACGGCTGGAGATTTGATTATGTCAAAGGTTTCGGACCTTGGGTAGTTAATACCTGGAATAGCAATGTGGGCGGATTTTCCGTAGGTGAACTGTGGGATTCCAATGTGAATACTCTGGAATGGTGGGCGAACAATGCCAACAGTTCCGTCTTCGATTTTGCAGCCTATTATAAAATGGATGAAGCTTTTGATAATGGAAATTTAAATGCTTTGAATGACGATATGATGTGGAAAAGAAATCCTTACAAAGCTGTTACTTTTGTAGCCAATCATGATACAGATATTATTAACAATAAAATGCCGGCCTATGCCTATATTCTGACTCATGAAGGATATCCGACGATCTTTTACCGGGATTATGAAGAGTGGCTGAATAAACAAAAACTGAACAATCTGATCTGGATTCATAATAACAAAGCCACCGGAAATACCTCTATTCTGTATACAGATAATGATGAATATATCGCAAGACGTAACGGGTACAATGGAAATCCCGGACTTGTAGTTTATATCAACAATTCATCAAGCTGGCAGGAAAGATGGGTGCAAACCAACTGGAGCAGTAAGCAGATCAAAGATTTTACAGGTAATTCTACCTGGTATCCTACAACGCAGGGAGATCAATGGGTGAAGATCCAGTCTCCGCCAAACAGCTATTCCATATGGTCGTTGAACCAATAGAGAAAGTTTAATAAATAAAAAAGCAAAGATGATTCATCTTTGCTTTTTCAGTATGTATTTTGAAGAAATCCATCATTAAGAATCAGACTTCAATAAATTTTTTCTTTTGATTCGGATCAGGAAGAAAGCATTTCTGATTAGCCAGTTTCATTCTGTTTCTTGAAATGAGATCATACACCTGATCACTTAAAAATGCAGGAATTATTTTTCCGGCAACCGAAAGCTTATAAATACCACCCAATATACTGGCAATCTGGAGTACTGCCCTTGATTTTATGTAGTAGTAATGGCCCGGTTTCCAGAGATAGAGCGTGTTGAATACTTTGGTTTCCAGACCTCTTTCAGCCAAGAATTTTTGTCCGAAATCAGACTGAAGGGATGCAAACATAAATTTGTTATTCTTATCCCGTTCAAGAATCCATTGCACCCAGAAATTACAGACGCCGCAATCGCCGTCAAAAAACACAATATGTTGATCTTCCCAATTCTCCCGCATGACGCTTATTTTTAAAATACCATTTTCCTTTCGGTGTCTTCTTTTACTTTTTTGAAATATTGGATCAATTCTTTACGCTGTTCAGCGGTCAGTTTTGCATCCTGGTGTCCTACATAGTAAGATTCCAAAGGCATTTCTTCCTTTTCGATCATTTCTATGCATTCTTCCAGTTTATGAGCCTGTATCTTCGGCTCGTATACAGCAAAGGTAGAGAAATTAAGATGCTTACGGCCTTCATCGATATGATTTTTAACTAACCATGAAGCTGGTGATATGCTTGAATACCATGGATATTGGGTTTCATTCGAATGACAGTCATAACATGAGGTACTGATCATCCTGGCAACAGGGGGTGGTGTATTTTTGATTTTCAGAAAATCCATGCCCGGCGTAGGAGGTGGATTGGTTTTGTCAATCGGGAAAAACTGGATAATAATGAAGGCAACAAGGAGGATAATGAGTATTTTTTTCATATCAATTTTATGCTTGGAATTATAAAAATAGTCAAATTTTATTAAACTGAATGAACTGATTATCAAATTGTATACCGTTCATTTGAATCATTCTAAATATGATGGTTTAATCTTGCATATTGTCTGTACATTCTCTAATTTTCATTAACTTAATTGCATTATTACTTGTTTTAGTCTGATATGATCAAGCGATCTGTAAAAATTAATTTATTATAGTTTTTAACTATGGTTTAAATTAAAATTAATAGATTGTATATATTAAGAAGGCTTTGTAAGTTTGTCAGGTATTTAAAAAGAAAATGTATTAAACAACATAAAATATTAAACGACAATGGAAAAAGATTCGAATGACATCAGTAAGTGCCCATTTCATAACGGAACAATGAAAAAAGAATCCGTAGCAGGCGGAGGAACCAAAAATTTAGATTGGTGGCCTGAGCAACTGAGGGTAGATATCCTGCGTCAGCACTCATCACTTTCAGATCCTATGGATAAGGATTTTGACTACGCCGAAGCATTTAAAAGCCTTGATCTTGAGGCGGTAAAAAGAGACCTCCATGCATTAATGACAGACTCTCAGGATTGGTGGCCCGCTGACTTTGGCCATTACGGTCCTTTGTTTATCCGCATGGCGTGGCATAGTGCCGGTACGTACCGTGTAGGGGATGGAAGAGGTGGAGCGGGAGCAGGACAGCAACGTTTTGCCCCTTTGAACAGCTGGCCGGATAATGTAAGTTTAGACAAGGCCAGAAGATTATTGTGGCCGATTAAACAAAAATATGGAAAGAATATTTCGTGGGCTGATCTTTTAATCCTGACAGGAAATATAGCTCTGGAATCGATGGGCTTTAAAACATTCGGATTTGCAGGAGGGCGTGAAGATGTATGGGAACCGGATATGGATATTTACTGGGGTTCGGAAAAAACGTGGCTGGGAGGTGACCTTCGTTATGCTCACGGATCAGAAGGTGTAGCTGAACAACATGGGGTACTTCCTACAGATGATGATGCGGATGGTGATATTCACTCCAGAAATCTTGAGAAACCACTTGCAGCGGTACAAATGGGACTTATCTATGTAAATCCTGAGGGTCCGGACGGAAATCCTGATCCTATTGCTGCAGCTAAAGATATCAGAGATACATTCGGACGTATGGCGATGAATGATGAGGAAACAGTAGCTTTGATTGCCGGTGGACATACCTTTGGGAAGACACACGGTGCCGGTCCTGCTGATCATGTAGGAAAAGAACCGGAAGCTGCCGGAATTGAACTTCAGGGGCTAGGGTGGAGCAGTACCTATAAATCAGGAAGAGGGACAGATGCTATTTCCAGCGGACTGGAAGTAACCTGGACAGAAACTCCTACAGAATGGAGTAATTATTTCTTCAAGAATTTATTTGAAAATGAGTGGGAACTTACCAAAAGCCCTGCCGGCGCTCACCAGTGGGTGGCGAAAGAAGGTGCTGAGATTATTCCTGACGCCTTTGATCCAAATAAAAAGCACAGACCTACCATGCTTACGACAGACCTTTCATTGCGACTGGATCCTGTTTACGAAAAAATATCAAGACATTTCTACGAAAACCCGGATGCCTTTGCTGATGCCTTCTCCAGAGCATGGTTTAAACTTACGCACAGAGATATGGGCCCTAAAGCAAGATATTTAGGACCGGATGTTCCACAGGAGGAACTGATCTGGCAGGATCCTATTCCGGCAGTTGATCATGAAGTGGTGAATGATGGAGATGTTGAGGCATTAAAAGGGAAAATATTAAATTCAGGACTGACTATTTCTGAGCTGGTATCTGTTGCCTGGGCTTCTGCGTCTACATTCAGAGGAAGTGACAAACGTGGCGGAGCTAATGGTGCCAGAATCCGTCTGGCTCCACAAAAATACTGGGCCGTAAACAATCCTTCTCAGCTTCAGAAAGTTTTAGGGGAATTGGAGAAGATTCAGAAAGAATTTAATGACTCTCAAAGCGGAGGAAAGAAGATATCAATGGCCGATATTATTGTTTTGGCTGGAAGTGTAGCCGTAGAAAAGGCAGCACAGGATGCAGGACAGGATATTAAAGTCCCTTTCACGCCTGGAAGAATGGACGCTTCGCAAGAGCAGACCGATGTGGAATCTATGGGATATCTGGAACCGGCAGCGGACGGATTCCGTAATTATCTGAAGAGTAAATTCTCGGTATCTACTGAATCTTTATTGATCGATAAAGCACAGCTCTTAACCCTTACAGCTCCGGAATTAACGGTTTTGGTAGGAGGAATGCGTGCACTGGATACTAATTTTGACGGATCTAAACATGGTGTATTTACCAATCGCCCTGGAGTACTTACCAATGACTTCTTTGTTAATCTTCTGGACATGGGAACGCAATGGAAATCTATTTCTGAAGATAATGAACTGTATATGGGTACCGATCGTTCTACAGGACAGCCTAAATGGACGGCTAGCCGAACAGATCTTGTTTTCGGGTCGAACTCTGAATTGAGAGCAATTGCCGAAGTGTATGGAAGCAACGATGCTCAGTGGAAATTTGTTAAGGATTTCGTGAGAGTTTGGACGAAAGTAATGAATCTTGATCGGTTTGATGTGAAATAATGATTAACATAACATCATAGGGTAAAGACAGCTGTAAAAGCTGTCTTTTTTATTGGCCTTAGAATAGATTAATCGGGATGAGGAAAAATTATGATATAATATTAATGAGTTCCTGATTAAAAATAGGATCAATTTCCGGAAGAAGTCTCTTAAAGAAAATATACTTCTGATATGGAAAATTCACTCTGGTTAAGTAGAAGTTATTCATAAAAAAATGACTGTTTCACCAGAAAACAGCCATTTTAATTTATTTTTTTAAGTTTAGTAACCGTACCAACGTCCACATTCATTATGGCAGTTAGGAAAATCATCTTGATTATTTAAAGCTGCCTGAATACAAGCTGCCTCAGTTTTATAATATGGCTTACCTGAACCCCACCATACTGCACATTCTTGTGTAATTCCTCCTTTAACAGCTTTTAAGTTCTCTCTTGAAATTTTTTTTAAATTTTTCATAGTAGTTTTGGATTAATTTTTTTATTATTTTATCCGGTTTCGGATACTTTTTTTATGAAACTAATATAAAAAAAAATATAATACTGCGAATATAAAAATTCACGTTCACGTGTGTTTTTTTTGAAATTAAATTTAGATACTCCTTAAACTACGCTTTTAGAGGAACTGAACATTAAATTTAGAAGATTTTTATTGGTAAATTCTTCTTTACTATAACAATACCCTGACAGTTTGTTTGAGATAAGTTCTTTAAACAAATGCCTATTCTTTTAACTGAAATTTCAGATGCTTCTAGCTTTTTACGAAATAAGTACATCTAGTTTAATACACGACACGTTCTGTCGCTACGCTATAGTAGATTTGTAGTACTAAAGATTTAAAATATATAATAATCTTTTGTGTGTGATAAAATTCATATTAAATCTCATTAATGGGATCTAAATCATTATTAAAAAATGTTAAATTTGCAAATTAAACATAAGTTAAATTAATAAATACACAAAAATAGATGAGAAAACTCTACATGAGTGCATTGACTATATGCACAATCTTGAGCAATGCTCAGGAAGTGGTTTGGCAAAAAGACATTAAATCCGGTACACAGGATTTTTTAAGCCAGGTAACCACAACAATCGATCAGCAGTATTTGATCACGGGAAGCTCAATTCAGAGCAATAAACCTCTCTCAGAAGGCAATAAACAAAACAATGGTTACGACCTACATTTGATCAAATTAAACCAACAGGGTCAGGAGGTTTGGGAAAAATATTTTTCTGGAAACAATCATGATTATTTATCCGCAACCATTTCTACACAAGACGGAGGTTTTTTGATTTCTGGCACGACTTATTCAGCAAAGGGACTGGATAAAAAAGAAGATTCAAAAGGTGGATCAGACATCTGGTTGATTAGATTAAATGAATTCGGAGACGAGCTCTGGCAAAAAACATTGGGATCAGCATCTGATGAAGAAGCAAGATCAGTCATTCAGACGACAGACTTAGGATTTTTTGTGGCTGGAAATGTCCAAAATTCGGCTAAAGGTTACGGATCAAAGATGTTTTAATTATAAAGCTCGATAAGAACGGAAAAGAACTCTCTCAGTCTATTTTAGGAGGAAAAGGATTGGATGAAGTAGAGAAAATGATTCCCACTAGAGACGGTGGTGCATTGTTAGGGATCTATTCCAGAAGCAACTTGGGTGGTTCAAAGAAAACTGAAAACTATGGTGAAGGAGATTATTATATCATCAAACTTAACAATGAAGGAAAGGTTGAATGGGAAAAGAACTTTGGTGGAAAAGCAGATGATCATTTGAAAACTCTTGCTTTGATTTCGACTGGCTATATCATTGGTGGCGAAAGTCGTTCAGAAAGATCAGGAAATAAAACCGTTGGTATTGAAGAAGGAACAGATCTATGGCTAATATCGCTTAACGAAAGAGGAGAAGAGATCTGGCAAAAGTCTTACAATTTCAAAAACCGTGATATTTTGATGGGAATGAGTGTCATTCATTCAGCAGATAATAAATCTTCTAAAGGAATCCTTTTAGGTGGTTATACACAGGCAGAAGGAAGAATAGAAACAGATGACGAAACCTTCTGGACGCTTTATTTAGATGCAGATGGAAATGAACAGTGGCGCAAACATGTGAAAGGTGAATCCAGAAAACGAGAAGAAAGATTATCTGATATAAAGCTGAACAGAGACGGTTCGATCATTCTGGCAGGAACTAGCGCAGAAGAATTAGGAAAAGAAAACTGGAAGATCGTAAAGCTTGGAGATAAGCAGCTTGACCAGTTGATCGAAAAACAGGATATCAAAATTTATCCGAATCCAGTTTCAGAGTATACTTATGTTGAAATAGGCTACGATTTCAAAGAGGCTGATATAGTGCTGTACGATATGGGTGGAAGGCAGCTTCAGACGGTGAAAACCAAAAACAAGGTGACCAAAATTAATACTCAGAATTTGATTCAGGGGGCTTATCTGGTTACCATAAAAACGGATAATAATAAAACAGCAAGTGCGAAATTTATAAAAAAATAACACGATGAAAAAAACTTTAACATTGGTAGGGATTATACTTTCTGCTTTGATGTATAGTCAGAGTAATACCCCACAGGATTATACTACCAATACAAATGATGCTGGCAAACACATTCCTAAAATATCACCAACCAGTCCGGAATCCTTTAAATTTAGCCAATATGGAAATGTTCCCATAGGAATGTTTACAGGTGCTCCCAATATTAATATTCCAATTACAGAACTTTCAGTCGATGGAACAAGTATTCCCATTTCTTTAAACTATGCTTCTAACGGAATCAATGTAGATGAGATGAATGGTTCTGTAGGATTAGGATGGACTTTTATTTCAGGCGGAATTATCACAAAAACGATAAGAGACAGACCTGATGAAGAGAGCAGTTTTGGGAGCGGAGATGTCCCTTTAGCAGAAAACTTTGCTACTCAATTGTCCGCCTATCTAAATTTCTGTGAAAATGATGATTTTGATTCTGAGCCTGATTTGTATTCTGCCAACTTTGGTGGTTATAACGTAAAATTTATGATCAATAAAGCAGGTAATATTATTATGATTGATCAGAAAGATTACAAAATAAAAAGGAATGATAATGGAAATTTATTTTCAATTATACTTGATAACGGAGTAAGATATAATTTCAATACTATAGAATATATACAAAACAGGACATTTAATACTGGAGGACATCAGCCACCACAACAATATATACAATCATGGTATTTAACTTCCATCATTACTTCTAATGGCCAGACTCTTACATTTGAGTATCAGGATGTGAGTTATACCACTATTCTTTCACAATCCCAAACAATGACTTACACCCAAACAATTCAGCAGAAATATGGTGATCTACAATATGACGATCTAAATGATTTTTACTATTGTGAGGGTAAGCCATATACTATACCACCGGATTTAGGGCTTATTGCAGATTCAGAGCAGTATGTAGTGGGTAAGCAACTCAAAAAAATATTTGATACCAATAATAATTCCGTTGTATTTTCTTATTCCTCTCAAAATGGAGATTATTCAATACTCACTAATGTAAAAAAGTATCATACTAATATAGTAATAGATGACATTAGCTTTAACTATTTGACAACGAATTCGTCAAGAGTATTCTTAACTGAAATGTTGAATAATAAAATTAATTCATCCCATAAATTCACATATAATAATCCGCAAAGCTTTCCTCCAAGATTAAGTTTTTCCAGAGATATGTGGGGGTTTTATAATGGCGTGAGCAACAGCAGTCTCGTACCTCAATTGTTTTCGAGTAATGATACTACAGCACCTCAATATAGTGGCGCTAATCAGAAAGTTGAACCTTCCTATGGACAGTACGGGTTATTAAAAGCCATTACTTACCCAACGGGAGGCAACACACTGTTTAATTACGAAAATCACGTTAGGAAGGAAAATGTTTTGGTGTATGCACCTGAAGTTTTTTTAGGTACCTCGACTGTAAATAACTCTAACACTTATGATTCAACACAGGAATTAACTATTACCCCTGCAAAGTCGGGATATGTTCGTATTCAATTATCCAATTATCTCAATCCTTATGGGAACTGTAAAGACAGCCCTGATTTAGAAACTGATAAGCAGAAAGGTGGAATGTGGGTTAAAGATCAGTTAGGAAATTATCTGCCTTTATTTGAGTATTTTCCTGGTATTGGATATACCTCTCTCGGTATTTCGGCAGAATCTTCATTGAACAATAGTCAAACTGCCTATGTTTTTGTTGAGAAGAACCAGACCATTAAAGTCACTGTGCAAGCATCATTTGTTTGTTGTCAGGCATATATTCAAGTATATTATTATGACCAGGAAGATAAGTCTGTCTTACAAGATGTGTTGTTAGGCGGATATAGGGTTAGTTCAACGGTTGACACTCCTGGTGATGGACTTCCTGTAATAAGAAAATATAAGTATATCAAGGATAATGGGGAACATTCTATCAACGTTACCAGAGACCCTGTATTTGTTGAAGTCAGATCGGCAGGTTCCTTATGTATGGGTTCTTTAAATCCGTTGCCTATAATGTCTGTCTATACTGCCATTACTTCATCTAACATAGGCAGATTATTTTCTTTTAATCCGAATATTTTTTATGATACTGTGGAAGAACAAATAGAAGGAAAAGGAAAAACTGTCCATCACTTTAGTTCCGAAAAGGATTACCCGGGTACCACTCTTAAAGGAAGCTCTATTATATCAGCTCCCTGGACCAACTCAGGTTGGAATAACGGGAAAGAGATCTTAACAGTTTATAAAGACAATAACAATACGACCTTAAAAACTATTGAAAACAATTATGTTGAGGATCAAAGCAGGACTTCTTATTTAGGAGGTATCAGCAGACGAAAAATTTATGAACCTATTATCAATGTTGGAAATTGGGATGCTGATTATCCACATATGGATGTTGTATATTATAAAAACATCAGTCGTTTTACCTATTTACAGTCTCAGAAAACAAGTGATTATTTAAATGGTGTTCCAATTGTTACCCAAACAGAATACTTCTACAATAATCCATGGCATTATCAGCTGAATAAACAAAAAATTACTTTTCCTGATGCATCTATTGATGAAACAAATTATAGTTATGCCCACGAAAAAGGCAACCAGTTGATGATCGATAAGAATATGGTTGGTATTCCTCTGGAAACATCAACAAACCAGACTATTGGAACTTCTACAAAAACACTCTCAAAATCAGAGACTGTTTATCCTAAGACAGCGGCAGAAATCACAAATAACAATGCTTCATTAGTACTTCCATTATATGTAAAATCATATGATATATCTGATTTAACTGGCGTTCCATCCACCGAAGTCACATATGACAAATACGATTCCAAGGGCAACCTGCAGCAGTATACGACCAAAAATGGTATTTCAGCAACAATCATCTGGGGCTACAACCAAACCCAGCCTATTGCCAAAATAGAAGGGGCCAAGCTTTCAGATATTCCTCAGGCACTTATCGATAATATCGTCAATGCATCTGTTAATGATGGTCAGCTCAGTACAGAGGCGTCAGAGCAATCATTGATCTCTGCTTTAGATGTATTTAGAAATAACGCTGCATTATCAGCGTATCAAATCAGTACGTACAGCTATGATCCGTTAATCGGAGTAAAAAGCATCACTCCTCCATCCGGCATCAGAGAATTCTACATTTATGATACCGCCAACCGACTGAAAGAAGTAAGGGAAAACAGCCCGACGGGTAAGATCCTGAAGGAATATAAATACAACTACAAAAACTAACACAGACATGAAAAAAATAATCATTCCTATTGGGTTGTTGCTGATTAGTCAGTCAGCAAAGGCTCAGCTTACGCAGGGAGAAAACTATGTACAAACCAAAACCTATCTCGATTATAATGGAGCCACCCCCACAAAGACTTCAGAAACCGTTCAGTATTTTGACGGTCTGGGAAGACCTAAACAGGTCGTAAATGTAAAAGCCTCCCCTTTAGGCAGAGATGTGGTTACCCATATTGAATACGATGCATTCGGAAGACAGGTAAAAGACTACTTGCCTGTTCCGCAATCCGGGACCCTGAATGGTGCGATTGTTCCGACTCCATTGGCTAATGCTACCCAACCTAACATCTATGGTTCTGAACAAATATATGCGGAAAAAGTACTGGAAAACTCTCCACTTGACAGAATCCAGCAGCAGATCCAGGTAGGAAATGACTGGGCTGGTAAACCTGTGAAATTTGATTATGCAACGAATATTGGTGAAGATTACGTTAGAAAATATAAAACCACTACCATCTGGATTGATGGCAGGACAGAAACACAGGTAGAGCTTCCTCAGTATTTCGAGCCTTCTCAACTGTACAAAAATACCGTCACTGATGAAGACGGCAACAAAACCATAGAGTTTAAAAATGGGAAAGGACAGCTTTTGCTTGTCCGAAAAGTAGTAAGTTCTACAGAAAATGCCGATACGTATTATGTTTATAATGAATATGATCAGCTGGCGTATGTTATTCCTCCCTTAGCATCAGCTCCTACTGTTGAACCTACGACAGTAGAAAATTTGTATTATCAATATCGTTATGACGGCAGAAACCGTTTGGTAGAAAAGAAACTTCCCGGTAAAGGCTGGGAGTATATGGTATATGATAAAGCTGACCGGTTGATAATGAGTCAGGATGCTAATATGAAGCCTTCTGGTAAATGGCTATTCACGAAATATGATCAATTTTCAAGAGTTTTGTATACCGGAATAGCAGCTATAGGTTCACAGTACATACGAAGACAGGTACAAGAGTCCGTAGATTATTATGCCAATACCGGAACTCCGCTTCATGAAGAGCGCAATACTTCCGGATTTACCAATAGTGCAATGCCCGTTTACTACAGCAATGCGGTCTATCCGTTTGGATTTTTATATGAAAAAATCCTAAGTATCAACTATTATGACACTGTTCCAGGATACAATTTCAATCCCTCTTTTCCATCCGCCATTCAGGGAGAGTCCATTTTGACAGCAACTCCAGCCGATGGAAAAACCACCAAAGGCCTTCCGGTCATGAGTCTGGTCAAGAATATTGAAGACGATAACTGGACCAAAAACTACACCTATTATGATGGTAAAGGACGAGCGATTGGCAGTCATTCCATCAATCATCTGGGAGGCTATACCAAAACAGAATCCAAACTGGATTTTGCCGGAGTAGCGCAGACTGTCATTACGAAACACAAAAGACTGACTACAGATACAGAAAGAGTCATTACCGAAAACTTCATCTATGATCAGCAGAACAGACTTCTGGTCCACAAACACCAGGTAGACAGCAATCCTGAAGAAATTCTTGCCCAGAATAAGTACAATGAGCTTTCTCAGCTTGAAAACAAGAAAGTCGGGGGAATCAGCATTGGATCACCGCTTCAAAGCATGGATTACCAATACAATATTCGGGGCTGGATGACCAGGATCAATGATCCGGACAATCTTAACGGAAAACTATTCGGATACTCCATGAGATACCAGGATCCCGCTATTCCTGGTAAATCAGTTCCCCGATATGGAGGAAATATTGCAGAAGTACACTGGAGAACCGCTGATGATGTTTACAAAGCATACCATTATGTTTATGATAAGCTGAACAGACTGACAGATGCCATTTACAGAGAAGCCTACACTACTGCTCCCAATAATTATTTCTTTAATGAAAACCTGACGTATGACCTCAATGGGAATATCACTACGCTGCACAGAAACGGAAAAGCGCCTGCAGGAACAGCACAGCTTGTCGATAATCTTACCTATCATTATACAGGAAACCGCCTGAATCAGGTTGTTGAAAGTTCTTTAAATGATGCAGGATATGAAGGCGGAAACAATATGATTGATTATGACCTGAACGGGAATATGATCAATATGAAAGACAAAGGGATCAAGGGTATTGTTTACAATTACCTTAATCTCCCTAATACCTATTCAATAACATACATAGATCCATTTGGACTTGGACAGGCTACAAATGCACAGTTAGGGTATTTATACCGTGCAGACGGAACAAAGCTCAGAAAAACCCATACGATTTACGGAAGAAAAGGTTTTTCAGGTTCCACACGTATTACAGATTATCTTGATGGATTTCAGTATGATTATAATGAAGGAGCAGGCTTATGTCTTACTTGTAGAAGTGAAACCGCTTTTGAAGAACAGGCGTATAAAAACATCAATGATGGCCTTGTTATCGGAGGTCCCCCTGAATGGAAACTGGATTTTGTGCCTACTTCAGAAGGATTTTACAGTTTCACAGAAAACCGCTATATTTACCAGTACAGAGATCATCTTGGAAATGCTAGGGTAAGTTTTGCTAAAAACAGCGAAGGCATTCTGGAGGTTACGGATACCAATAACTATTATCCTTTTGGATTGAATCATATTCAGGGAATGCTGATGGGTTCTAATCTTGGAAGCTATTATAGTTATAAGTATCAAGGGCAAGAGTTGCAAGAGAATGGTTTCTACAGTTTTAAGTGGCGGAATTATATGCCAGATGTAGGAAGGTTTTTTAATATCGATCCTTTGGCGGAAAAATTTCCTTATAACAGTACTTATGCGTTTGCAGAAAATAGAGTTATTGACGGTATAGAATTAGAAGGATTAGAATGGGTATCAAGTAGAAACTTAGAAAATAAGACTGTCAATTTACATCTTACGTATAAACCTGTAAATAATACAATAGGAGTTCTTTCTAATGCACAAATGTCTGCATTGCTTCAAGATCGTGAAGCTCAAATTGTATCATCTTTTGGAGGGAAAGATTCTGCTGGAAATCAAGTCAATATTACCTTCAGTCAGAGTGATAAATCTACTATGATCTGGGAATATAATAATGGTTATGATAAAAATAATGTTGATGATTTTAAAGGACAAAGTCAAGAGTTCTTTGATAATGCTACATATTTTACTAATGGAATGACAGATACTAATAACAATACACAGATAAATAGAACTCAGATTAATGTTTTTACTACAGAAGGACTCGGTGCTGATGAAAAAACAGGGCAATTAGATTTTAATAATAAAAATATATCTGCTGTTGCTAAAACAGGTGCTCATGAAACAGGTCATACATTAGGAATAAAACATAATGATAAAGCAACTTTAAAATCCTCTCCAGATAATTTAATGCGAGAAGGAGGTCCAGGTAAAAAAATAACTCCAGAACAAAGAACTAATGCTATTAAATTAGTAGAAGAACAACAACCTAAATCAAGACAATGAAAATATTTAATAAAATAATAGTTTGCTGCTCATTTGTTTTTATAAGCTGTTCTGCTATAAAAACAACCGAAATATATGGTAAGGAAATGGAAATTGTTGATAATGTACGATCAAAAGTTTTAATTAAAAAATTTGATGCACATGATAAAAATAAATCATTTTTAACTTTCACATCTAAATTTGACAATCTCATAACTGTTAAAAATGAGGATAGTACAATTCTTAATAAAAAAAGTGAGACTATGCCAACGTTAGGATTTACAGCAGCCTGTATAATTTTTAATAATAAAGATGTTACAATTACTATTGATAATAAACAGAATATAAAATTAAATAAAGACCAACTACCTAAGTATAAGTTTATATATATTGGGAAAGATAAGAATCATTATAAAATTGAATATACAAATGAAGCAAAGTCTTTTATGTAAAAAATAGTTTTTACAGAACATAAAAAAAAAACTGCAATCCCCCCCGCTGGCGCGAGCGTCTCGCTCGTGTCCATTAATAAAAATAAGGAGGCTGTCTCAAAAGCACCTTCTCTCTCGGACTCCTGTGTGACAACTTTTGTCATTTAAGGAATTCTCAGAGCGTTGGTTTACCTTTGATACAGTCTCTTTTATCATTTCATTCACGGAAAACCGCTATATTTACCAATACAGAGATCACCTTGGCAATGCCAGGGTAAGTTTTGCGAAAAACAGCGAAGGCGTTCTGGAAGTTACAGATACCAATAATTATTATCCTTTTGGATTAAATCATATTCAGGGAATGCTTAGCAGTTCAAAGTTGGGAAGCTATTACAGTTATAAGTATAATGGGAAGGAATTACAAGAGACAGGGATGTATGATTACGGCGCAAGGTTCTATATGCCGGATTTAGGAAGATGGGGTGTGGTGGATCCGCTGTCGGAGAATATGCGACGTCATAGTCCTTACAATTATGGTTTTAATAATCCTTTGAGATTTATTGATCCGGATGGTAGACAGGCAGAAGATAAGATTAAGATATTCAACAATGGAAATATAGAAAGAAAAAAAGATGACAATGCCTATGACACCATTACTAACGAAGATGAATCTAAATCTATACAGATTGCTCGGACAAATGTTTCGGAATCAAATCCAACAGGAGATTCACAAATAGGAGAAGCTAAAACAGTACCTTACAATACACCCGGTCACGACGGAGTCGCGGGAGGAACTGAGTTTACCTATATGCAGATACAAGATTATGATGTTGCAACACAAGTTTTTGAATTTGCAGTAAATAATACGTCTGTGGAATTTGGACAAGATACATTTAACTTTTCCGATGGTTTCTCTACAAATATTGTTGGTACTAATCATTCTATTAATGAAAGTGCTAGTGCTGCTGATGTTCTTGAAAATAATAATTTAGGAGGTTCTGGATTCCACATTACAAAAGATGCAATTCGGCAGGAAAGAGTTCATTCTCATCCTCCAGGGTCTGAATGGGGACCTTCAGGTTTTAATGCACATCGTGATAAAAAAACAGGTGGGATATTAACTGATGTAGGTTTGCCAGGTGGCGACCGAAAAAACCACAACGCAAATATTCAAAATGTCTATCAATATACTCCAGGTGTCGGTTACTTCAGATATGACAATAAGACAGCTAAACATATAGGTAACACAAAAAAATAAAAATATGAAAAATTGCTTTTTATTAGTTTTTTTATTGCTACTTATAAGTAGTTGTAAAAACAATATATATAGTCAGAAAAACAATAGTTTATATCAAAATATTGTTAAGGCATTTATTAAGTATAGAAATTCAGAAACAGAAATCAGCAAAAAAGAAAATATACTAATAATTGGTGCTAGTACAAGTCAGAATGTTGAAAATGCTTACTGGTTAGACGTATGGTTTGTTAATCCAAAATTATTACAAGATTTTAAATATAGTAAAGTGTATGAAATTGAAGGTTATAAATTGATTATAGATGAATCACTGAATAAATCAGATATATTAAAACATTCATTCAAAGAAACAAAGTATGAAGACTTTAATCTTGCAACTAAATTAATAGATTATGATTCTAAAAACTGGTATATTGTATTTAATTCAAAAAATGAAGTTATTCGTATATCTCCACAACAAAAATCAAAAGAGATAAAAGAGATACTTTTAAAAAAGGGAGTGAAATTTAGTCAGGAGTTTGATGATAATTAATTTCCCAGCAGATATAGTGTCTCGACCATGTCCAATAATAAAAACAAACCGCTGCAATTGCGGTGGTTTACAATTAGAGAGATCATTTAGGAAATATAAGATTAAGCTACAGTGCTGCCCACGGCGGAGGAGTTGCCCTTCTGGAGGAAAACAATTACTATCCGTTTGGATTGAAACATGAGGGGTATAATATTTGGATCGATGCTGATGGATTACAACTACAAGTACAACGGGAAGGAGTTGCAGGAGACCGGAATGTATGATTACGGTGCAAGATTCTATATGCCTGACTTGGGAAGATGGGGTGTAATTGATCCTTTGGCAGAAACTTCTAGACGTTGGAGCACTTATACTTATGCATATAATAATCCTTTGAGGTTTATTGATCCTGATGGAATGGAAAATAAGGATATCCATCTTCTGGGGAATTTAGCAGATAAAGCACTTGAGCAATTAAATGCAAATAGCAGCCTTGCTATGACAAAAGATTCGAATGGCAAATTGAATACTGCAAATTTGAGCAAAAGTGACTATAATAAGCTTTCAAAAACGGATAAAGTTCTATATGATGGTATAAAGAATACCAGTATGGATTCAAAAATTTATGCTGAGAGTAACAATGTAACGCCGAGTGGGGGGCTAATGCCAGGAGGATCTTTTGGTGGTGCTGATTATGATTCAGCAACGGGAATTAGTACAGGAACTCAATATACAAATCCTGATGTACTAGGAAGTGCAGAAAGTTTTACAGGAACTCAAAAAGGAACAGGAATAACACATGAAGTTGTCGAAAATGTGCTTATTACCCAAGAATCTTTAAATACAAAAACAGACGTTCCGATAAAAACAGCATTAAATCCTAGTCCAATATTTGATAAATTCCATGATCAAACCAGAAGCATGATGCCGTATGATAATTTAGTCATATCAGCTAGAACAAGATTTGAGACTGTTGGGACAACGACAAGAAAATATTATGAAGGTTTTGCTGGAAAAAAAGATGTTAACGGAAAAATTCAGACACAGCCTTTGTATAAAGTTTATTCAGATGATAAAAAATTAAAAAAATAATCTTATGAAAAATATAGTTTTTTTGTTTTTCTTCTTTATTTGTAGCTGTCAAACAAACAATGTAATTGTTAGTTCAAAACCTGTTCATATAACAAGAAAAATAATCTCTTTTAAAGAAAATAAAGAAGTTAGCATATTGATAGCAGATAATAATGATATTATAGAAGTATTTAAAGAAAATACGTCCAATAATTGTAAAAAAATTAAACTAGGAAAAAGCTATTCTTTAAAAATAATTCCTGTTAGTGATTTAATACAACATGGCATTGAATCTCCCAATGAATACATTTTAAATGACTCAACCATAATTAAATATAATCATTATTATACTTTAGAAAAAAAACAAAATATTTGTATAATAAAATAAATCCTCCTCTTTCCCGCTGCGCAAAGTCTGTGACTTTGAGCGGATTTATGACAGTGTAATAAATTATTATATAGGTGAATATTCAGACGATGAAACATTTGTACAGTATCTTTTGGAAGAAGTATTCCTGAACCCCACCAAATTATATTTATATTGATTGGGAAGCTACGGCAAGAAATCTAGTGTATGATTATTATAGTGATGGGCATTATTTCCGCAGTTAAAAATACAGTCAGATTCAAATAGATTCAATGATGTTTAGTCAAGGCTTTTTAACAAAAACAGTAACCGAAATCGTGACTAAGTGACCAAAAGTGACCGAAATAAAAAAGCAACTTGCTGTAAATTAGCGAGTTGCTTTTGTTTTGATGTAGACCCACAGGGATTCGAACCCCAACTGATGGTACCAAAAACCAGAGTGCTACCGTTACACCATGGGTCTGTATCTTTTTGGTGATGCAAAATTATAAAAAATATTTGATTGAAAAAATATTTTTTGCAGATCAATGACAAAAAAAGTAGTGTTTATCTATAATTGCATGATTTTTAATTAAATACATAATCGTGAAAATTCATGAAAATGAGTTCCAGAAATGGTATTTTTTAACGACTAAATAATAAAATCTTATCTTTGCAAAAAATTGGGCTCCAAAAGTTGGAGATACCCATTAATAATTTCATTTATTAAACATTTTTATGTCAAATATTGTCGCAATCGTTGGGCGTCCCAACGTAGGAAAATCAACACTTTTTAACCGTTTACTAGAAAGAAGGGAAGCCATCGTAGATTCTACGGCTGGTGTTACCAGAGACCGTCATTACGGGAAATCTGACTGGAACGGAGTAGATTTTACAGTTATAGATACCGGCGGATATGATGTAGGAACGGATGATATTTTTGAAGAAGAGATCCGTAAGCAGGTTCAGCTGGCAATAGATGAAGCTACGTCTATCATTTTTATGATGAATGTAGAAGAAGGCCTTACTGATACCGATTACGAAATTCACGAACTTCTTAGAAGAGCAAATAAACCCGTTTACATCGTTATCAATAAAGTAGATTCTGCCAAAGAGGAAATAAACGCTACTGAATTCTATCAGTTAGGAATTGAAAAATATTACACTTTGTCTTCAGCTACAGGTTCCGGAACAGGAGAAGTCTTGGATGATATTGTTAAAGATTTCCCTACAACAGATTATAAAGATCCTTTCGAGGGATTGCCGAAAATTACGATCGCAGGTCGTCCCAATGTTGGTAAATCCACTTTAACGAATGCTTTGCTTGATGTAGAAAGAAACATCGTAACTGATGTTGCAGGTACTACAAGAGACAGTATTCAGACTCTTTATAATAAATTCGGACACGAATTTGTTTTAGTTGATACTGCCGGAATGAGAAGGAAATCTAAAGTAAATGAGGATTTGGAATTTTATTCGGTAATGAGATCTATTCGTTCTATTGAATTTTCAGATGTTGTAATCATTATGGTGGATGCAACGCTTGGCTGGGAATCTCAGGATATGAATATTTTCGGTTTAGCACAAAAGAACAGAAAAGGAATTGTGATCGTTGTGAATAAGTGGGATCTTATTGAAGATAAGAAAACCAATACCGTTAGGGATTTTGAAAATTCAATTAAAGAGAAGATCGGTCAGTTCAGTGATATTCCAATTCTTTTTGTTTCAGCATTAACGAAGCAGAGAATCTTGAAAGCTGTGGAAATGGCAATGGTTGTATACGAAGACCGTAAGAAAAAGATCAAAACTTCAAAATTAAACGAAGTGATGCTTCCTATTTTTGAGCAGACTCCGCCACCAGCTAACAAAGGAAAGTATATTAAAATTAAATATTGTGTACAGCTTCCAACGCCGTCACCACAGTTTGTATTTTTCTGCAACCTTCCTCAATATGTAAAAGAACCTTACAAAAGATTTACTGAAAACCAATTGAGAAAGCAATTCGGGTTTACCGGAGTTCCTATTGAAGTGTATTTCAGACAGAAATAATAAATAATCCCTTTTAGATTTTTCTAAGAGGGATTTTATTCATATAAAATTTAATCGTTTAAATAAAAAGTTTTTTCAGAATAATGAATACAATTGTATTGTCAAAACAATTTTCTTTAGTAAACTCCTGGATCAATGAGCTTAGGAATATAGACATCCAGCATGACAGAATGAGGTTCCGTAGAAATATGGAGCGTATCGGCGAAATTGCAGCGTTTGAGATCAGTAAAGGATTAGAATACAAAGAAGTAGAGATTCAAACACCTTTAGATAAAATTAAAGTTCAGGAAATTGCAGTTCAGCCTGTGATTACCACTATTTTAAGAGCCGGAGTGCCTTTGTTTGAAGGAATCCTGAGTTATCTGGACAGAGCAGATTGTGGTTTCGTTGCCGCTTATAGAAAGCACGATGCCAATGATTATTTCTCGATCAAACAGGATTATCTTACCTGCCCGAATATTGAAGGAAGACCACTTATTGTGGCTGATCCGATGCTGGCAACAGGAGCTTCTTTAATTGAAGCCATCAAAGACCTTTTAACCAATGGAACTCCAACACAGCTGCATATTGTTGCGGCAATCGCTTCCAGACAAGGAGTGGAAACCATTGAAAAAGCGTATCCTGATGCAAAAATATGGGTAGGGGCTATCGATGAAGGATTGACTTCAAAAGGATACATTACGCCAGGACTTGGTGATGCCGGAGATTTAAGCTACGGTGAAAAACTACAACGATAAAAATGTTAAGAAAGACCCCAGAAGTCTTTCATCAGATCAAATAATAAATTGGGCCGTACTTTTTCCATAGGATGCTTGGTGTCCGGAAGTATGGCCAATTTTGCATTTGGAATACTGTGGTAAGCACCGATACTTTCTTCTATACTGACCATATGATCTTTGTCTCCGGTCATGATCTGTACCGGGATTGTAATACCCCAAAGGCTGTTTTCATTCAGAGGTGGATTTCTGCCCAGTGAAACCATCATTTTTGCAATGGCAGGAAGTAATTGTTTCCATTTTGTCCCGTGTTGGTTTTCCAGTTGTTCAGCATATTTGGGAACTTTCAAAAGAATAGATTCCGGATCAAGCATTTTGCTTTCCTTTAAAGCCTGTTCCTCCGTCCAGTCGAATTTTGTACCCAGAGTCATAATAGAATGAATTCTTTCCGGATATCGTAGTGCACAGCAAAGCGCTGCGTAACCTCCCATACTATGTCCAAAAATGCATACCTCTTCTAAATTTTCTTTTTCCAAATAGGCTTTAACTTCTTCAGTGTATTTTTCGATACTAATTCCCTGTTCTGGTAAATCAGTTTCTCCATGTCCTGAAAATAAAAGCGTATGGATATTGAAATATTTTGACAGCTCCTTTTCATAAGGTTTAAAAATGGAACTGTGTCCCAATGCACCGTGCAGCAAAAGCAGATTTTTCATGATCAATAGTTTACCGGAAAATTAGGAAAAAGAATTGAAAGCAGAAAGGTAATTGAATGGAAGGGTACGAGAGTTTTAGTGATTCGGGGGGTATCAACTGGCAACTGGCAACTAGTAACTAGTAACTGTGAACCAGTAACCAGATCACTTTAAAACGCTCAAACCCTTATACTAAACATCCACTGCCATCACCAGAACGCTCACTTTATTATCTCCTGCATTTAAAATTTCCCAGGCAATAGATGAAACAGTACTTCCCGTCGTGAAAACATCATCAATCAAAAGAATATGCTTTCCCGAAATTGACTTTGAAAGAGAAAATGGATTCGTTGTTTCCAAACGGTGTTGTTTATCCTTTAAGGCCTGTGCTTTTGAATAGTGATTTCTTTGGATCAATTCGTGGTCAAATGGGATATGATAAAACGTCGACAATGTTTCTGTAAATACATGCAGTTGGTTATAGCCCCGTTCCTTTAATTTTTTAGGATGAAGCGGAACAGATACCAGAATATCTGGTTTTTCTTCATTGAAATTCAAACGTTCCTTGGTCCATTCGGCAAGAGTTTTACCGGCATTTTCCCTGCTTTTATATTTCAGTTCGTGGATAATCTTTTGACTTAAACTATCCTGCTCAAACCTCATCAGGGCATAGGTATTTTCAATGGGAAACAAAAGTTTGCATTTTTCTCTAATGATGTTATCACCAGAATAGTCAAAATGAGTAAAATGAATCTGTTCAAAACATAAACTGCAAACCAAAAGATCTGAATCTATGATCCGGCTACATTCAATACAGCGGTTGGGAAAAAATAAATCTAATATCATGGTGTGTATTTTTTTTAATTAGAAAATAGAGATTAGAAGTGAGATATTGTTTGTGGAAACTTTAATTTTGCATCTATCATCTATCATCTATCATCTATCATCTATCATCTATCATCTATCATCTATCATCTATCATCTATCATCTGTTTCCTGATCTTCTCAATGGCATTTTTCATACTGAGGTTAAAATGTTCCTTTTCCAGTCGGATCGGCGGTGACTGCCGGACTTCACAATCCGGAATGCTGCACGACTCACAGGTGACTCCTACATTGATCGTCTTTAAGGTTGGAGATTTTATAAAACCTATCTTTTTGATGGTTTGGGAGTTCAATAAAATTCCAAGACAATAGCTTCTGTTGCTTCCATCTGAAAAAGGATTTTTCTGTGAAGTGGAAATCACCAGATAGCTTACTCCCTGATCCTTGTAATGTGAGATCTGAGCATCGGTAAGCGTTTCATTCTCCTTTAAATGATGCAGGTTTTTTACGGCAATCCATCTTCGGCAGTAATGTTCGTTCATCGCATTGGCGTGCGGTGCCTGCTGATGATTCAGGTGAAGTTCCTTTAAAATCTGGATTTTATCCGAATTCTTTTTCTTGACCAGACACAGGTAAAATAAATCCTTTATTCCCAATTCAGAAGAAAGTAAATTGGTCAGTCGGTAATAAAATGTTTCAGGAGAGTCGGTAAAACTTTCAATCAGCTCTTCAAAGCTTTTCGGTTCCCAGGTGTGCTGAAGCAAAAATTCTGAGGTTTTTTCAAGCGTTTGTTTCTTGGGAATTAATAAAGCACCGGCAAAATAAGACGCATAAAAATTATTCAGGATTTCTTCAAAACTTCCGAAATCCAGCCACGAATAAGTGTTGGGACGAATCTTTAATTCCAAAACATTAAACCCTATTTCCTTAGCCAGAATAAATGTTCTCTGATCTTTTTCAAGCTTCCGGTTCAACAGTAAAAGTTTTTGTTCAGGAACAAACAGGGAACGCAAATTATCCAGTATTCCAAATTGTTCAAAATCCTCAGACTGGATGCTGTAATGAAATTTTTCCGTAAGAATGCTTTCCAAAACAGAAGCTCTCAGATCTTTGTTGGTGTCCAACCCGTTTTCTTTGATGAATTCAACTGTTTTATCCTCAATTTCAGGGAAATAATTATCATACAGCTCCTGAAAAGATCTGAGGACAGCAAAGTAAAAGCGTTCTTTTCCCAAATTGTAATTCTGTGAAATCTCAATCAATGCATTAATGAAAGCAGTTACCTTTTTAGGCGCATCACTGATGATGCTGATCAGGTTGTTTTTGCTGATTCCAAAAAGATCCAACGGTATTTCCTTGAAGAAATCCGATTGCAGAATCTCGTTAAATGGAGCTAAGCTTTTGTCGAGTTTAGTAGAAACCAGCTCGTCAAAAGTAGAGCCCAGCGATTCCGAAAGCTGAATGATTTTATCATGCTTCGGATATTTTTTTCCATTTTCAATTTCATTGAGGTAAGATTTGGATAAACCGGTCTTCACCGCAAGATCCTGCAGAGACCAGTTTTTCTTTTGTCTCAGCTGTTTCAGCTTTAGTCCGAAAACGGTTTTGATAAAATCACTTTCTGAATTCATATTCAAATATAAAAAATTGAATGCGATTATTCGCATAATAAATTTTTAAAATATTTAGCGAACGTTCGCTGATTGTGAAAATTTTTATTTATGTTTGTAACATCAAATCACAAAATCAATAGGTTATGGAAACCAGAACTCAGTTAAAAATAAAAGCTCAGAAGCAGTTTGAAGAGGTTTTTACTCCGGAACTAACCGATTTTATCGTTGCACTTCATCAGAAATTCAACGCAAAAAGATTGGCACTTTTAGAAGAAAGAAAAAAAATACAGCAGTTTTTTGATTTGGGAAATCTTCCTCAATTTTTTCCTGAAACCGAAGAAATAAGAAATGGAAGCTGGATCTGTGCATCACTTCCCGCTGACCTTTTAGATAGAAGAGTAGAGATCACAGGACCTGTAGACCGGAAAATGATCATCAATGCTCTCAATTCCGGAGCATCAACCTTTATGGCTGATTTTGAAGACAGCAGCTCGCCAACCTGGGACAACTGCATTCAGGGACAGATAAATCTGGCCGATGCGGTAAGAAAAAAGATAGATTTCACGACTGAAAATGGAAAATCTTACCAGCTTAATGAAAAAACAGCGGTTCTTCAGGTACGTCCACGAGGTTTGCATCTGCCGGAAAAGCATATGGAGATCAATGGTGAAGAAACATCAGGTTCACTCACGGATTTTGGAATTTATTTTTTTAACAATGCTCAGCACTTAATTAAAAACGGAAGTGGTCCCTATTTTTACCTTCCGAAATTAGAACATTATAAAGAAGCACGCTGGTGGAATGAGGTTTTTGTTTTTGCCCAAAATTATCTTGGAATACCAATAGGAACCATCAAAGCAACGGTTCTCATTGAAACCATTACCGCTTCATTTCAGATTGATGAAATTTTATTTGAATTAAAAGATCACAGTGCCGGACTCAATTGCGGAAGATGGGATTATATTTTCTCATTCATCAAAAAATTCAGAAACCTTCCCGCTTTTATGGTGCCGGACAGAGATCAGGTGACCATGGCTTCACCATTTATGAGTGCGTATTCAAAAAGAGTGATCGAAATCTGCCATAAAAGAAACGTTCATGCTATCGGAGGAATGGCAGCGCAAATTCCTGTAAAAAACGATGATGAAGCGAACAAAGCGGCTTTTGAAAAAGTAAAAAAAGACAAGGAGCGTGAAGTGAAAAACGGTCACGACGGAACCTGGGTGGCCCATCCTGCTTTAGTCTCCATTGCAAAAGAGATTTTTGATGAACATATGCCAACGCAAAATCAAATTGATAAAAAATTGGAATACCACATCAAAGAGGCAGACCTGTTGGAAGTTCCAAAAGGTGAAATTACTGAAAAAGGAATCAGAAAAAATATCAACGTAGGTATTTTGTATCTGGAAAGCTGGCTGATGGGAGTGGGTGCAGCTGCTATTTACAATCTCATGGAAGATGCCGCCACCGCAGAAATTTCCAGAACGCAGCTGTGGCAATGGTTACAAAATGAAGCAAAACTTGATAACGGGCAAATATTAACCCGCGAAATGATTCTCCAATGGGAAGCGGAAGAAATAGACCACATCGAACAATATGTAGGTGAACAGCGTTTTAAAAATGGGAAATTCAATCTTGCGAAAGAACTTTTCAATGAATTGGTATTCTCGGAAAAATTTGAAGAATTCCTGACTTTGAAAGCGTATCCGTTTATTGAGTGAGAGCGTATATAAGTAGGAGTATTTTAGAGTGGGAGCGTTTGATTTTAAGAGAATTGGCTTTTGGAAAGCGGGACGATTCTATTATACTAAAACCATCGACTTTACCTCATCATTCATAGCTCATCAATGATATCTCAAACAATGCTAAGACTCTCTCATCCCTGAAACCTATCATCTAATCCCTAACAAACAACAAATCCAAAATATTATGAAAACAAGACAAGAACAAATCCAGGCTATAGAACAGGATTGGCTGAACAATCCCCGCTGGACAGGAGTGAAAAGAACCTATACCGCTGAAGAAGTAGTAAAACTTCGCGGTTCTTATAAAATCGATTATACGATTGCGACAGAAATGGCAAACAAATTCTGGAATAAATTAAATAACCAGGATTACGTGGCAGGACTTGGTGCATTAACCGGAAATCAGGCAGTTCAGGAAGTGGATGCTGGACTGGAAGCGATCTATCTTTCAGGGTGGCAGGTAGCGGCTGATGCCAATTTATCAGGAGAAATGTACCCTGATCAGTCATTGTATCCTGCGAACTCAGTGCCTTCTGTGGTGAAAAAGATTAATAACGCATTGTTGAGAGCAGATCAGATCCAGTCGGTGAGCGGAAACGGAGATAAAGAGTATCTGGTTCCCATTATCGCAGATGCTGAGGCAGGATTCGGAGGCAATCTGAATGCTTTCGAACTGATGAAACAGATGATCGAAGCAGGAGCAGCAGGGGTTCATTTTGAAGATCAGCTTTCTTCAGCAAAAAAATGCGGACACCTGGGCGGGAAAGTTTTGGTTCCGACTCAGGAGGCTATTAATAAATTGGTTGCAGCCCGTCTGGCTTCGGATGTATTGGGGGTTCCAAGTATTATTATTGCAAGAACAGATGCAGATGCAGCAGATCTTCTGACTTCAGATATTGATGAAAGAGATCGTAAATTTGTGACGGGAGAAAGAACTTCCGAAGGATTTTACGTGGTCAATAATGGAGTAGAGCAGGGAATAGACCGTGGTTTATCTTATGCGCCTTATGCAGACCTGATCTGGATGGAGACTTCTAATCCCGATCTGGAACAGGCAAGAAAGTTTGCAGAAGGAATTCATGCTCAGTTTCCGGGAAAAATGCTCGCATATAACTGTTCACCCTCATTCAACTGGGCAGCCAGATTAAGTGTGGAGGAAATGGGGAATTTCCGTGAAGAGCTTGCGAAAATGGGTTATAAATTCCAGTTTATTACACTCGCTGGTTTCCATGCATTGAACACCGCAATGTTTGAACTCGCATTAGCGTATAAAGAAAGAGGAATGGCAGGGTATTCCGAACTGCAGGAACGTGAGTTTGCTTTGCAGCAGAAAGGATTCAGAGCGGTAAAACACCAGTCGTTTGTAGGAACGGGGTATTTTGATGAAGTACAGAATGTAGTGACTAACGGTTCTTCTGCGACCGTTGCTATGAAAGATTCTACGGAAACGGCGCAGTTTCATTGATCACTTTCCCTATTTAAATAAAATTTTCAAAGGTGAACCTTCTCAGTTTTGAGAAGGTTTTTTGATCGAAATTAGAATTAAAAAATTAAAGTTTATATATTTGATTAGTAATGCAGAAGAAAAAATAATGGATTTAGTTTATCAAAAAGAAATACACGTAACCGAAGAGCATATCGACAAGAATCATCATGTCAATAATGTGCAGTATGTACATTGGGTGGAAGAAATTGCCGGTGAACATTGGGATTCTTTGAAACACAAAACGGAATTTGCAGAATTTGCATGGATCCTCGTTGATCATCATATTCAGTACAAGAAACAAGTGTTCTTACATGATGTGATCACGGTTAAAACCTATCCGAAACCTCCTGAAGGCATAAAACAACCCAGAAAAGTTGAATTCTACTGCAAGGATAAGCTCGTGGTAGATTCAGATACGCTTTGGGTTTTGGTAGATCTGAAAACTCAAAAGATCAAAAGGCTGGAAAGTGACTGGCTGGATAATATCGTTGAAGAATCATAAGTTTTCAAAGTCATCTGTATCATCATCAAAACGGATCTGCTCCAAACTATAAAGTATCGATCCATTTGTACAGATCTGTATCAGCAGATATTCCGAATGATTTCCTCAGCCTGCTTTTCCTTGTCTGAACGGTCCGTACTGAAATGTGATTGTATTCTGCGATATCTTTTGTAGTGAAACCCAGCTTGAGAAGAGCGCATAATTTAAACTCCTCGGACGTAATATCCGGATTTATTTCCATGAGATTATCATATAAATTGGGAAATGAAGATTTTATTTTGGGTATGAAAGCAATATCATCATTCATGGCTAGTTTTACCAGATTCTCCAAATCCAGATCATCTTTTCTGTTGAGTTTTGTACGCATATCGGAGATGATTTTTTCGCTTCTAAGAAGCTTCTGGTATAATTCCAAAACCGTAAAGTGTTTTAACATAATAAAATATCCGATAATTGCCAGTGCCACAAACACCATTATAAAAGTAATAAGTCTTTGATTTTTTGAAAATTCTAAATTTCCCATGTTACCAATGCTGAATATTCTGAAATCATAATAATGACTTGTGAGAAATAAAATAAATACAGTAGCAAAAATAATGATGATATACTTCAAGGTTTTTCTTGTATTAAAAATAAACAGAGGACTGGTTAATAGCGGGAAATAATACAATGACATGCCATTTTCAAAACCTGATGTGGATGAGAAAAAGAAAACCACCAGGATGTAAAGCTCTATAGTAATAAGGCATACTAAAGAATTTTGTCGAACCTTCGTAAAAAAGAAAAGGATCAGGGAAATAACTCCCAGTATAAACAACACTTCAAAATAATTTTCAAACCCAAACCACAAGTCCCTGAAACTGTTGAAAATCAAAATAACGCCTATAGAAAATGAGAATAAATTTAGTCTTTGGCCATCAAGACGCTTAAGGTTGTCTGCATCGGGATCAATATGCAGATTCAGTATATAATTCAGTATTTGATGTAGCATTGTTAATAAATAAATGTAAAAAGATAATGCTTATTTATTGATAAATTAAAGTTTTAAAATTAATTTTCTGTAATGTTAAAAAAAATAGTATTGTTTATATATAATTGTTTATCAGTTAAATAAAATTAAATTTTTCTTTGATAAAACTTGAAATAACATTCCCGGAATCCTTTCTGTTTAAAAAAAAGCATACCATTTTATACCACAAAGTGTCTTTTCCATTTGGATACTGTGTTACGGCTTAATTTAAAATGGATGGCAAGCTGGCTGTTGTTGAGTTGATTTTTTTTCTGGTAATCAAGTATTTTAAGAATGTCTGTTTTTGTGTACGAACGGTGCCTCTGGTTGGCTGCAAAAGTTTCTTTGTTCGGGAGGCCGAAAATTTTTTCGTTCAGTTCTATAATGTCCATAACAGATAAGTTTTCTTTTTGTAATAATCGCATGCAGGAATCTCTTTTATTTGGAAACTCTTTTATAATGATATCGTTATAGATTCTGTTATAATCAGGGATTAATTTTTCCATAAGTAGTTTTTATTTTAATTTCATATACCTTTTCATCTTTGAAATACAGCCATAATACCTTTATTCTTCCCAGCCAACTCTTAGACAAAATGTAAAACCAGAAATCGGCAGGATAATAGTTAAAGTCCTGTTCAAGAAGCTCTGTTATCTCTTTCTTGGATTTTCCTATGAGATAAACATATTTATTATTTTTCATCTTCATCTTTATATTTGCTTATCCACTTATAAAGAGTTGTTTTTGGGATTTTATAATGTTCAATTACTTCCAATCTTGACATTTCTCCCGACTGTATTTGCTTCAGAATAAAGCCAATAACTTCTTTTGTATACATGCTTTTACGGAACTGAGGTAAGATTGTTTTCTTGTAGCTCTTGTTTTCTGCGCTTTTGGTTACTGGAGCATACAGGATCAAATGCTGTGAATACAGCCTGAAAAAATCATATTCTAACAGCTTGCTCCATTTCAACAGATTTTCTGTTTCTATACTTGTTGCCTTGTAGACTTCCTCTATTTCCTGTTCCGTACATTTCATAAAATTACAGATACGGGAAAGTTCTATTTCGCGTGCTGCAACTTCTTGTTCAATCAATGATCCTATTGGAATCTCTTTAAAATTCATTTGTTTATGTTTTTGAAGTCCTATAGAAACCGGCAGACAGATTCATCTGCCGGATAGGAAAAATTTAAGGTATTTTACTGTTCTATTTTTATATATGCTTTAGTATCAATGGGATTATTTCCGGTTGGCTCTGCCATTACAGTTACAGGATAAGCGGTTTCTTGGCTACTTGTTCCGGTTTGTTATTTTGGTGGAAGCACAAAGCTGGCTGTCCCCTTACTTTCATGACTGTATAATAAATAGTAACAAAATTTTTAATAGAATTTGAAAATCATTGTGAGGATGACATTCTTTGTGCTGTCATAAAGACACGTCGGATGTTATTAGTAGGATCATTATCATTTAGGTTATCTACAGAAACATAAACTATTATTCTATACCAAATTCCATCAACAATTAAATCTATTGTTTCCATCTCCTGTGAATCATCACTGGAGCTGGTGGCTGTTACAGCAGTTGAACTACCATTCATATTATCTCCCCAGTTAAGATAAACTCCGTTATCGGTTTCCATATAACCTCCTGAGGCTAATAAGACATTCGCACGCCGGAAATGGTCTATGCTCGATGACGCTACATACCATAGCTTGATATTACCCGGAGAGACATTAACTAAACGAGGATTGTAGCTCACCGCTCCGGAACCTTGATTGGAGCTTACAGTAAAATTAAGATCCAATCTTATCTTTCCTCCTAAAACAGCATTATAAGAGCTGCCAATCTGTGTACTCAATAATCCTACGTACGTCGCTGGTAATCTATAAGTAAAGAACTGGTATTCACCGGGAGCCAGCACTTTTCCAAGGCCAACTGATGCACTGCAGCTTTGTCCTCCGATGGAAAGGGGAAATGTTGTTGTACTGGGACTGGATACCGTTGGTATCCCGGAAATGCGATAGTTTAAAGTACCGGATCCCTGCGCAAAATTACTCTGTGAAAGTGTTGCTGTAAGTCCGTTGACAGGTCCTATAGATTGTGCAGGGTACATTCCTTCATTTCCTCCCGCATACGGAACAGACATGGTGCCTGCAAAAGGAACACCACTAGTATAGGTAAGCGGCTCCAGAGTATTGTCTGTGCATGTCAAACTACCGATGGTGCCAAGCTGTGATGAACGTCCATCAAAAGGTCTCCATTGGTAGCCGTCCCAATATACATAGCCTTTATAGGTAAGGGCAGCTGTTCCTAAATTGAATACTAGTAAACCAGTGGCCGGACTTGGAATTGTAACCGCATCGTTATATGCTGTTAAAGCTACTCTTGGACCTAAAAATCCCTTTTTGTTGGTTGTGGCAAGCTGGCTTACATTAAGTTCCAGAATAGCAGATGCATCGGGATCTGCACCGATACCTGTTGATCCTGATGCAGTGACAATAAAATCATCTGCTAACTGTATTGCGGTGGGAGTTCCTGTAGCAGCATTGTTTTTGCCGCCATCTATATTGAAAATCCCTTGTGGATTTTGTGTATTGATACCCACCTGGCCGAAAGCTAACGAACCGATCGTTAATGTAAAGATGATATAAAATTTATTTCTCATTTTGTTTTCTCATTTTAGAAGAATGAAAAGAGCTTTATAATAACTCCCTTCCCGGATTGATATATTTGAACTTATACTTTTTTTCATGTAGTGTATTGAAAAGAGGAGGAGGACGGATCTGTATTCCTGATAATAAAGTCCTTTTGAATACTACTGTTTTGAAAGGTTGCTTTGGGAAATTTTTATTTTCGTATACAGCAACCATTTTGTATTTATGCTGTAATACTAATGCTGATTGTTTTTCCTTAAAAGGATTGGTTATAACACCAATATTTACTGATTTTTTATTGGAAACTATAACAGAGTTTTTATTTTCAGAGATATAGACTTCCCGTTTGTAAACTTTTTTCTCTGTTTGAAAAATAATGCCGTGCTTTTTAAGTAGACTGCCATTTGTTCCTGTTGGTAATTGTGCATTGATATTATAAAAAAGGCATAGCAAAAGAAGCATGCAGGATGCTTTTTTTATACGGTAACTGCTTTTCTTTAATTGTATTTTCACCTATGAGAGAATTAAGGTGCAAGATTAGCCTTATTTTTTCCTGTAATAAAGGAATGAGATACGCTGAGGATACTTTCTCTTTATATTTAAGGATACTACATAGATACTGTCAAAAATACCAATATTGATTTAAGTTTCTTATTATCAGTAATATAATGTTGTGAATATATTTGAATTTTGAACTTATGGTGATGTTCTCAAAACGCAGATCTGGGCAATAATCTGGTAAAAGTTGATCCTAAGAAAATTAAGAAAACTACTAATTCTTCTTGCGGATAATTGTAAAAATCACATAGGGTGAAAATATTTAAAAATTAATGAAATCAAATTTTATAAACATTTATTATTAGCCAGTTACAAAACAAAATTAAGAGTAGGTTTTTTTCCTGCTCTTTTTTATTTTAAATTTGAGCATTATTTTATGGTTTCATTGATAGTTGACACATATTTTGACACAATTAAATTTGATTTAATTTTAATATCTTGAAAACCAGTTATTTAAAAATAGTACATTTAATATGATACGTATTACAAAAATTTTCACATTCGAAACAGCCCATGTGCTGTACAACTATGATGGGAAATGTAAAAATATGCACGGACATTCCTATAAACTGTTTGTAACGGTTAAAGGAAGGGTGATTAATGATTTGGAGAATTCCAAAAATGGAATGGTAGTGGATTTCGGAGATATAAAAAGTATCGTAAAATCTGAGATCGTAGATCTGTGGGATCATGCAGTTCTTGTCAATGCGCTGTCTCCCCATAAAGAATTAGGCGAAGATCTTGAAAATAAAGGACACAAGGTGATCTATTGCAGTTTTCAGCCGACCTGCGAGAATATGCTGTACGCTATTGCTGCCAAAATAAAATCAAAACTTCCGGCTGAGGTTTCTCTGGCCTATCTTAAACTTCACGAAACAGAAAACTCTTATGGAGAATGGTTCGCAGAAGATAATAAGTAACAGTAATTTACCCATAAAAATTCAGACCGGTGTTAAAAACGATCATTAATTTAGAATCTGGAAAAAAAGTCTATTTCGCTTCAGACCAGCATTTTGGAGCTCCTGATCCTAAGGAAAGCAAGATGCGTGAAGAGAAATTTATCCGTTGGATGGATGAAATCAAGGAAGATGCTCAGGTTTTGTTTTTAATGGGTGATCTTTTCGATTTCTGGCACGAGTGGAAACACGTTATTCCCAAAGGATATGTGCGTGTTCTCGGGAAAATTGCAGAACTGAAAGACAGAGGGATTCACATCTATTTCTTTGTAGGCAACCATGATTTGTGGATGAAAGATTATCTTGAAGAAGAAATCGGATGTACCGTTTTTTATAAGAAACAGTACTTTGAGATGGGTGGAAAAGAGTTTCTCCTTGCTCACGGAGACGGTCTCGGGCCTGGTGACAAAGGATACAAAAGAATGAAAAAGCTGTTTACGAATCCCGTAGCACAGTGGTTTTTCAAATGGCTGCATCCCGATATTGCCATGAAAGTCGCATTGTATCTTTCACAGAAAAATAAAATGATCTCCGGAGAAGAGGATAAAGCCTTTTTAGGAGAAGAAAAAGAATTTCTGATTATCTATTCGAAAGAAAAACTGAAGACTCAGAAAATCGATTATTTCATTTACGGTCACCGTCACCTTCCTATGGTTTTGGATCTGGAACAGAAAGCAAAATACATTAATCTGGGAGACTGGATTTCCTATTTTACCTATGGCGTTTTTGAGCATGATTTTGAACTGAAAACGTTTAAAGACGGCACAAAAAAAAATTACCCCTGAGAGAGGTAATTTTCGAATGAACCGAAGCTCACTCTTGTTTTTAATCCATATTCCAAATTAGTAATTGCAAGAAGTTTACCAAAGTGTAATTTTGCAATGAAAAAATAGTAAAAAAATATAATTTTTTATATAATTCATTCATTTTGAATTGATAAGGAGTTTTTAAAATAGTCTTATAAAATTGGAAAATATATTCAGCATACAGACAGAACAGGATTTCCTGAATGCATCATTGGCCGCTTTTCATTATCAATATGAACATGTTGAGATCTACAGAAAATTTGTAGATTACCTGAAAATAAACCCTGATGAGGTCAATACGTTGACGAAGATTCCTTTCCTGCCGATCGAAATGTTTAAAAACCATCAGATCCTGGACAAAAAACCGAAGACTGATTTGTTTTTTCAGAGTTCCGGAACTACGCAGATGAATCTTTCAAAACATTTTATCGCCGATCCCGGTCTCTATGAAGAAAGCATTTATAAGAGTTTTGAACAGTTTATAGGAAAACCTGAAGATTTTATTTTTCTGGGCTTACTTCCAAGCTATCTTGAAAAACAGAATTCATCTCTCATTTATATGGTGGATTATCTGATGAAAAAATCTGCAAAACCTGAGAACGGCTATTTTCTTTATAATCATTCAGACCTGTTTGAGCTTTTAAACAATTTGAAAGATAAAAAAGTCATTCTTTTCGGAGTGTCTTTTGCCTTGCTTGACTTCCTGGACTCTGTGGAATCCCTTAATCTATCTGTTAACGGATCTCAGAATCTGGCGGTGATTGAAACCGGAGGAATGAAAGGCAGAAAAGAAGAAATGACCAAGGATGAACTCTTGAAAATTCTGCAGAACGGTTTTAAAACAGAGAAGATCTATTCCGAATATTCAATGACAGAGCTTCTCTCTCAGGCCTATTCGCTGGGCAACAATGAATACAAGTGTCCCAACTGGATGAGAATATTGGTACGGAATGCAGAAGATCCTTTTTCCTACGAACAGGAGGGAAGAACCGGAGCTGTTAACATAATAGATCTCGCTAATATCCATTCATGCTGCTTTATTGCAACACAGGATTTGGGTAAAAAACTTCCAGGTGATACATTTCAGGTGCTGGGAAGAATAGACCATTCCGATATCCGCGGATGCAGTTTGCTGGTTTCATAAAGCTCAGTTTTAAAAATAATAATGATCTCTTGCTATGAATCTCTTAAAAAATTTCTTTTTAATGATCATGCTGACTGGGGTGTCTTGTCTTTTATCTGCCCAGAAAAAGAAGGAAAAGGATATCTGGTCCGGGACGTACCTGATGAATGAGATCAATAAAGGAGTTTCTACGACTACAGACACCTTAGTGGTTACCAGAATTAAAGATGCTGATCCTAAGGAAATTCCTGCTAAAGAAAAATCTGATCTGGCAAGGTGGTCGATGACTTCAAAAAGAGATGGAGGGAAGGATAAAATCATCATTAAGCGGTTTTTATTTGACATCGAAGATGACCGTGATGCCTATAAAGAATTCGGGTGGACAGATCTACACAAAGATGGAAAAATGAATTGTATGGATGGCGGACATTTTTTTATTTGTCAGACACAACCTGATACTACCGTTATGTTTGGAAAAGATGAATCTTATGTGACCAAAACGGGCATTTTTGGAATCTGGCTCCATTATGGCGTTGTCGAACTGCAAAAGAAATAATCTCAATTTAAACTTTAATTGTCATGCTGAAGATCGAAGAACTTGTTCACGCTTATATCCATTCCCACTGCGATTTCGAAAAAGAAATTGTACTGACGAATTATTTTCAGGCCGACTGGGAAGCGGATATGCTGTTGATTGATTCTGAAGGATTCAGTCATGAAATTGAGATCAAACTTTCGAAAAGTGACTTTAAAAATGATTTCAAAAAATCATACCTTAATAAAAAGACCGGCGAAAAATTTCTGAAACATGACAAGATTTCCTGCGGTGATTATATCTGCAATGCGTTCAGTTTTCTTCTTCCGATGGGTATGATAGACCATGCCTTAATTCCCGGACACTGTGGGATTATTGAATTCTATCATAACGCAGACACCTGGGAAACGGAGTTCTACCTTATACGCAATCCCAAAAGAGTGCATGAAGACCCTTACTGGAAACTCAATGATAAAGATGTTTTTATCAGAAAAATGGCGCTAAATCTGCTGCAGCGAAAAATGGAGATGAAAGGAAAACAGGAAGAACTTATTTTTAAAAATCCTTTTGAAATCAAGAAAATCAAATAGATATCAGACATGAGTCATCCGTTTTCAGCAATGTATAAAGTTTCCGTATGCGAATTTCGTGCTTTAAACCAGCCACTAAACTCTTCCCAAAACTAAAATTCAAAACTTAAAACCAGCACACAGCCGTACAATAAAATAGGCCGCCAAAAAATGGCAGCCTAATGTTTTGATATAATGATTGGAATTAATCAGCAACAACTTCCGTTGAATCTCTCTGAAGTAAAAACTTGTAGATCAATCCTCCTGTAATTCCTCCCGCAATAGGCGCTGCCCAGAACAGCCAAAGCTGAGACATGGCAAGCCCACCCGAAATGACAGCCTGCGAAAGCGATCTTGCCGGGTTTACCGAAGTATTCGTAATCGGAATAGAAATTAAGTGGATCAGTGTTAAAGCCAAGCCAATCGCAATACCGGCAAACTTTCCGTTAGCCCATTTGTCTGTAGCTCCCATGATGACAATCAGGAAGAAAGCCGTTAATAAGAATTCAGCAAGAAATGCCGCTCCCATACTGAATGCTTTTCCATTATAGACCGCTTCTCCATAGAAGTTGGTCGCAAAAGCGCCCGGTTTTGAAAAATCTACGGCTCCGGAACCACTAAGGATAACATACAGACATCCCGCAGCCAAAAGAGCTCCAAGACACTGTGCCACAATATAAGGGATAAGGTCTTTTGCAGAGAACCTGCCTCCCGCTAAAAGTCCGAAAGAAACAGCCGGATTGAAATGTCCGCCGGAAATGTGCCCGACAGCATAAGCCATCGTAAGAACAGTAAGACCAAAGGCTAAAGATACCCCTAAAAGGCCAATGCCAATATCGGGAACTCCGGCAGCAAAAACTGCACTTCCGCAGCCGCCGAAAACAAGCCAAAATGTGCCGAAAAATTCAGCAAAAAGTTTTTTTATCATATGTTTATTGTTAAAAGTATCTCAAATGTAAAATTTAAATCTTAAAATAGAAAGATAAATCTTTAAAATATTTCAATTTATTGGGAAGAAAAATTAATGATTTAATAATTTGGTTTGATGTTTGTTGGGAATTTTTTCAGAATGACAGTAAGCGGGAGTTGAATGGTATGACATAAATGTTTATCTTTCGTTTAGTAATTTAAAAGCGTGGTTAATGAGAAA
Source organism: Chryseobacterium carnipullorum (assembly GCF_003815695.1). NCBI lineage: Bacteria > Pseudomonadati > Bacteroidota > Flavobacteriia > Flavobacteriales > Weeksellaceae > Chryseobacterium > Chryseobacterium carnipullorum. The sequence continues at coordinate 2,443,448 of NZ_CP033920.1, forward strand.
GTTTTTTTGTGCGGCCTTTGTGCCTTTTATGTATAGCTTTTATTATTCGCAGGCAGCAAAAAAAGTACTTCCCTGCTATGATCTTACGTCTGTATTAAAAGTGGAACCCACTACTCTGTACAAATCGCATCTGGATGCATCAAAAAGTTTTGGCATAAAGTTGCTTATAGACTCTAAAACGGTGCAGAAATATATCAGCAGCGGAAAGTTTCATAAAATAAAAAAAGCAGGAAAAGGATATCGCGTCCAAAAACTGGATTACAGCCGGGCCTATATGGTTTCCAAAGCAAAGAGTACCCTCGAAAAAATGGGGGCCAGGTTTAGCAAAGAAACGAAAGGGCATACTTTTACGGTTTCATCCATTACAAGAACATTGGAAGATCAGTGCAGGCTGAGAAGAGTAAACTCCAATGCATCGCTGGGAATAAGCTCTCATAACTACGGAAACTCCTTTGATATTTCCTACATCCGGTTCAATGATGTGCTGAAATACAATCCTAAAATGGAAGTGGCACTGGAAAAGGTATTAAATTTTTATGCAGCTGCCGGCAAAATTTACTATATCAAAGAAAGACAGCAAAGTTGTTATCATATTACAGTAAGAAATTATTGATGTATTAATTTCAGACAATCTCAGTCTAAGGTCTCTTATCAACAGATGATTCTCCATAAATCACAAAAATATTTTAACGGATAGGCGGTTTTTGGTTTTCAAAATTAAATTTATTTTACGAATAATAAATTTATGATATGATTAGTTGTGCAGGATGTTTAGTTTGTATAATTTTATGCCACTAAATAAACCATGAACTTATGAACGAGAACGATTATAAAATAGCGGTTGCTGAATGGAGCAAATGTCTTTCAGACTATCACTTGATCTCAAACCTGATTCCTACCAATTACATTTTCGAACTGCCTGCGGACAAGATCGAAAAAATCAAAGAGAAAAACAAATACGTTGATGTCTGTGCAGAAGTAGGCGTATTCAACGGGGAAGTAGTCCTTATTTTTATCCCGCTGGACGAGAAAGGATATGTTGATAAAAGTGTTGTTGAGTACCAGTACACAGTTTTAGCACCTCTTAAACATGATATCATCCTGCAGCAATCAAAGGAATTTACCGTTGTCAAAAACGCAGTTCTTTCCAGCAATCTTACCCAAATAGATGATAATACCAATACGTTTTTTCCGGTTTCCGACCAGCCCATCCTGGATCAGGATATAGCGATAGAAGCTATCGGACGTTGGAGAGATGAAGGAATGGAATGGTTCTTCCGTGAGTGTACAGAATTCGCAGGAGCGAGAATTTTCAGAAAATTCTATATTCCTATGGAAGATCTTTGTCATCCTGAACCGAAGATCGCAGGGGTTAAATGTTCGTTTGCACTCAGATACAATGATATTTACGGGAGAATGCTGGTAACCCTTATCTTTATCTCTTTCCAGGAGCTATTGCAGGGAAACAGTGCTAAAACTATTTCAAATACTTACGATTGGGCGAAACCTTGTCCTCCTATCTGCCGTATTCCTGAACTTGGATCTTAACTACTTAGTATAGATAGGAATGACCGATTTTTTTAAAGCAATTTTATTCCTAAACTACGGTCTGCTTCTGTCCATCATACTTTTGGGAGCAGCAAAATACCGTATATTAAATAATAAAGAAAAGCAATATTTTCACTGTATTGCTTTTCTTTTTTTTATAGAACTCCTGAACCTCGTTCTGCCTTATATTTTCAATCTTAACGATACCTCGTTTCTGTATCCTCTTTATATCGCTGGAGAGTTTTTTCTGATTACTGCTTTGTTTATCCGGAAGCTGGAACTTCCGAAATATTTAATTTGGGTCACCGCATTGCTGGCAACCATATTTATGGTGTCAAAATATATTTATGATTATCCTTTTAACAGCGATATTGTAAAGGTGGTTTCAAATATCATCATCATTTGTCTTTCAGGATTTGCACTGATCCGTGAGATCAAAGGCGTTTCTGTACCCAACCGTTTTCTTCTCGCAGATGCCTGTATTTTTTTCTATTATTCCGTTTCGGTCTTTATTTTTATCATTCAGCACCAGATCGCGAACCTGTCAGAAAATGACTATTATATTATTCTGAGCGCGAATAATATTCTGTCGAGCATTTTATATTGTTCATTTTTATATACCTTCATTAAATTAAAGAAGTAACCTTAAATATCAGCCTGTTGATCCTTATAATTGTTACCATAGCAATTATAGTATCCTTTATTCTTCTTGCCTACAGGGCCTTTATCAGTAGGATCATTAAGGAGAAGAATGTCCAGCATGAAGCTGAAGTACTCCATCAGAAAAAGCTGGTGCTTGAAAATATAAAAGCACAGGAAGAAGAAAGAAAAAGAATTGCCGTCATGATTCATGATGATATTGGAAACCGGCTTAATATCCTTTCATTGTGGATGAATAACCTCGATACCAAAGGCGATGAGGTGATTAAAAAAAATATTTACAGCCAAATGTCATCACTTATTGATGCCGCCAGAAGTATTTCCCATTCATTGTATCCTGTCAACCTTGAATCGGTAGGATTCGTTCTCTATGTGGAAGAGCTGATTGCCAACCTTTCACACAAGATCAATATTTCCATGCAGGTAATGCCGGGATATGAGAAAAAAGATATCTTTGTAGAAGTACAGCTGTACAGAATTATTCAGGAATTTACCACCAATGTGATCAAACATTCCACAGCGACGGATCTTTGGATCTACATCAAAGATTACCCACTGAATATGGCTGTAATCATCTCTGACAATGGGCAGGGATTTGACTATGACCTGGTGAAAAAAGGGATGGGTATCAAAAATATCGAATCCAGAATAAAATCTATGAACGCCGTACACAAATGGAAAAGTTCTTTAAATAAAGGAAGCCGTTTAATCATTATAATTCCAAAAAACCATGAACTCCCAAATCAAAATAGCCTTAATTGATGATGAGCAGCTGATCCTGGAAGGGGTGAAAATGCTGCTTTCAAATGAAAAGAATATATCTGTATGCCTTACCTCCAACAACGGGCCTGATTTTATTGAGAAACTGGGAAGCCTTTCGGAAGATGATTTTCCGAATATAGCGCTGGTGGACGTACAGATGCAGCCCATGAACGGCTTTGAGCTGGTAGAAGTTCTTAAAGAAAAATATCCGGAACTGAAGATTATTATTCTTTCTTCTCATTACAAAACGTCGATTCTCGGCTATATGGTCAAGTTGGGCGTATCTGCTTTTCTTCCCAAAAACTCACACCGAAAAACATTCATCGATGCTATTACCATGGTTTATAAAAACGGAGTTTTCTTTACCGCAGAAGATCATCAGATGCTTTTTACCTATATGAACAGTTCAGCAAAGAAGAAATCGCTTTTTGAAATGGAAGACGAATTGTCTGAACGGGAAAAAGATGTCGTCAAACTCATTTGTCAGGAATACACGAATAACGAAATCGGCGAAAAACTCTTCATCAGTCCCAGAACAGTAGAAAGCCACCGCCAGCGTATCCTGGAAAAGATCGGAGCCAAGAACACTGTAGGGATTGTCATCTACGCTGTTGTCAACAACATATATTCTCTTGATAAAATCTGATTCCGTAGAAATACGGAATTTTTTATTTGGTATTTTTCACGCTAGTATTGCTCTTCCTTCTTCCGTTAATTTGAAAAATAAGTTTTACAGGATTTAAAGTAGAACACAACAATCAAAATGCAGAGGGAATTTTTTAATAACTAAAGCAAAACACTGCGATGGAAAACGATACAATACTATCTGTCGGAATCTTTTTTGACGGAACAGGAAATAACGGGATCAATGCTTCTTCATCTGAAAGGCCTTTACAAAATAATGAAAGCTATAAAGGAGCTCCTACCAATATCTATAAATTATTTAATTTATTTAAAGCAAACAGTAAAATATATGTCGAAGGTATAGGAACTGTCACTGGCGGTGAAGATAGCAATTTTGCAATGGCAACATGCGCCAATCCTCCTGATGGACAGGGATATTCTTCCGACGACAAATTAGACAAAGCAGATCGTTTTGTACAGAATATCTTGGGCGACGGAAATACAGAGTATCACTTTTATATCTATGGATTCAGCAGAGGAAGTATGCTTGCCAGAGAGTTCTGTAATCAGCTGGTAACAAAATATCCATCAGCAAATATAACCATAAAATTTCTCGGTGTTTTTGATACGGTTGAATCCAAACCATTCAACACCTATGATATGAATCTTCCGCAGGAAGTGGAAAATGCCCTCCATATCTGTGCAGTCAATGAATGCCGCTTCTTTTTCCCGCTCACCGGTTTTTTTGAAAATTCAAAAAGTATGCAGGATACCAAAACCGAAACTTCAGGATCGGTCTGGAAAGAAGTTTTCGTTCCCGGCGCTCACGCTGATGTAGGAGGTGGCTATCTTCAGGCACCGCATTCCGTATATATTTCTACAGATTTTATTAATACCAATGACCTTGAAGATTATGTTTCTGATGTAAGAACTGCAAAAACTGATGCTGAAGGAAATAAAATATGGGACGCCCTGCTTTCCGGATTTCAGATTGAAAAAGGAGTTGTTCTTTCCCAGGCTTACGTTTCCAGAGAAGTGATCTTGAATACCCTTCCTAGAGTATACGGAAAAGTAATGTTGCAGGAAACCAATAATGTCATGGCAGGGATTTTCAGTACAGATCTTTCCCGGTCAGGGTTAGAAATTACAGATGATACTTTCCTTTCAGATTTCTATACCCACCTTGCAGCCTATGTGGAAAGTTTTTCAATGGATATGAAACCTAAGTATGATTATTCAGGTTTCGCAGATTATACTCATATTTCAGCCAATTTTGGAATGTATAGTGCTGATATGTTAAAAAGATCGGCAGATGAGATTGAGGCAGAGCTGATCAATAATGGTCTGAATGTACCCAGCAGTACCTCTGTAGACCTGGGAATCCATACCAAACTTTTTACTGAACTGCACCTCCCTGAAGACAGTTTTGTAGCTGACTTTCTGTATGGAACCAATGTTCCGAATAATGATATCTGGAGCCGTACAATAGAGATAAGATCCTTTGCGGCAGAACAGAATTAGATAAAATAACGTTAGTACTTTTCAGTTTTAAATTTAGGTTACGAAGGGATGTCTGGCAGGGCATCCCTTTTTGTTGTTCCAAAAGCCGTGCTGTCAGGGAGTCTGTTTTTATTTCTGGCCTATTCATTTCTTTTTCCGTACTTTTGCACCCGAAAATTCATTATTCATCACTAATTTTTATTTAATAAAATGCTTTCTGTTCAAGGTTTAGGATTACATCATTCGGGAAACTATCTGTTTCAAAATACCAATTTCACCATTAAAAAGGATGACAAAGTTGGTCTCGTGGGAAAAAATGGAGCGGGGAAATCCACTTTATTGAAAATGCTTTCAGGGGAAATTAATTTCTACGAAGGAACTGTCGTTCGCGAGGGAGGTGCTACCATTGGTTTCCTGAAGCAGGATCTGGATTTCGTCAAAGGAAGAACCGTATGGGCTGAAACCATGCAGGCCTTTGAACAGATCAATGCCTGGAAAAACGAACTGGAAGAGGTAAATCATCAGATGGCCGTAAGAACAGATTATGAAAGTGATGCGTACACGGATCTGATCAATAAAATGACAGAGCTGAACGATCTTCTGATGAACCATGACGCTTACAATCTTGAAGGCGATATGGAAAAAGTATTGTTCGGTTTAGGATTCAGAGCGGATGATTTCCAAAAAATCACCGACGAATTTTCCGGAGGCTGGAGAATGAGAATTGAACTGGCTAAACTGCTGCTTCAGAAAAATGATATCATGCTTCTCGATGAGCCTACCAACCACCTGGATATGGAATCCATTATCTGGCTGGAAAACTTCCTGAAAGACTATCCCGGAGCCATCGTTCTGGTAAGTCACGATAAGCAGTTTATGACCGCGGTCTGCAACAGGACTTTCGATATCAATAATAAAAAAGTTGACGATTATAAAGCGAATTACTCCAAATATCTGATCATGCGTGAAGAACGCCGCGAGAAACTCATCGGGGCCAAAAAGAACCAGGATGCAGAGATCAAGCAGATGGAGGATAACATCAATAAGTTCCGTGCAAGTGCTACCAAAGCTTCCTTCGCACAGTCCCTTATTAAAAAATTAGATAAAATCGAGCGTATTGAAGTGGATAATGAAGATGTTTCCAAATTCAACATCCGTTTCGTACAATCTATGGTTCCCGGAAAAGTGATTTTTGAAGCTGAGCATTTAGGAAAAGCATACGGAAAAAAACAAATTTTTGATGATGTAGACTTTATTGTTCAGAGAGGAGACAGAATTGCCCTTTTAGGACAGAACGGACAGGGAAAAACTACGTTGGCGAAAATTCTTGCCGGAGAAATTAAGGATTATTCAGGAACCTGGAATTTAGGACATAACGTCAACATCGGATACTTTGCCCAAAATCAGGAAGAAGTACTGACCCCAAATAAAACCGTTTTAGAAGAAGCCGAAGATGCGGCAACAGAAGAAACCAGACCTAGAGTAAGAGATTTATTAGGATCTTTCCTATTTCAAGGAGAAGCTGTTTCCAAAAAAACAAAAGTGCTTTCCGGAGGAGAAAGAAACCGTCTGGCGCTTTGTAAATTACTGCTTCGTCCATTCAACACGTTGATCATGGATGAGCCTACCAACCACCTTGATATTCAGTCTAAGGAAATTATCAAACTGGCCTTACAGAACTTTCAGGGAACATTGATCGTGATTTCTCACGACAGAGAATTCCTGGATGGACTTTGTGATAAGATTTATGAATTCCGTGACGGAAGAATGAAAGAATTCCTGGGAAGTGTTGGCGAATATCTTGAATACAGACAAAAGGAAACGCTTAGAGAAATTTCTGCTGAAAAAGCAAAACTTCACAGTGAAGATGTAAAGGTTGAGGCAAAACCAGCTCCGAAAGAAGTGAAGGTGGAAGAAAAATCAACGATTGTCAGCAAGGAACAAAAAAATATTCAGAATAAATTAAAGAAAGTAGAAGAAAAAATTTCTGAACTGGAGTCTGAAATTGAAACTATGGAAGCTACTTTTACAAAAGAAAACCCTACTGAAGAAACTTTGGAAAAATATAATAAAACCAAAGAAGAACTGGAAGTTGCTTTACAGGAATGGGAGCATTTAGGTTCTCAGCTGGCTTAAGTATGGCAGATTTTCATGAATGGAGGAATTGAAATTGATTTGCGGATAACAAGGATATTTAAATCTTATATTTTGCATTTTACAACTTCTTGAATATCCAATTATGATACAAAATAACAAGAGATATAGATCCTTCGGCTCTGCTCAGGATGACAGTTTTAAAATAATACGTTTTTTATTTTTGTGGCTATCACAGTAAATTACAGTTGGTATTAGGAATGTCACCCCGAGCGAAGCCGAAGGATTTTTTACTATAAAAAAAATAAATAAAAAAATAATTACCTCTGTCAAAGTATCTTTTTGTAACAAAAAACTACTTTTACCGACGTATTGAACAGTTTTAATGAAGTGTTTAACCAAAACTTAATTTAAAACTTAAATTATTTTTATAATTTTACAAAATGATTTTTAAGGAAAGCAGAAATCTGAAGAACTTTATTTCCAAACTTTTGTTTGGGATTTACTTCATTGCACTGTTTTCTCAAAGTTTTCACCACCATGACGCTGTCGACTACTTTAAGAGTTTCAATCTTAAGAAGACAGAACATGCCATGACCAAAACTTCGGCTAAAGAAAAGCCCGGCGATTGTCTCGCGTGTCATTTCTTAGCTACAGGACATACACTGGTTCCGGACGAATACAATTTTACTTTCGAACATTTTACGCACGAAGTAAAACAGGTGATGGCCGTTCAGGAAAAAATATGGTCTCAGACCAAATTCACTTTTCAGCTTCGGGGGCCTCCCTCAATTTCATAAATCATAGATTTTTATGGGCTTTAATTGATTTTAAAGTTCAATACTTTGGGTTTAAAGCTATTGTTTGATAGCTGTTGGATGCGGGTTTTGGGATAAATAAGGTACATGATTCTTGTTCAATAACGAGTTTTAAGGCTGGAAGAATTTTCTGAAAGACTTTAATACAAATGTTTTCCTTATTGATGATTTGGGATGAAAGTTCCGTGATATCAAAGTTGGAGAGTACATAAGTTCATGCACTAGCATGCTTTATATATTTGAGAATGGATTGATATTGATTCATTGGTAGAAGTCTCTTATCTGTAATCTGACTTACAAACCCACACAATAAATTTTTACGAAAAAATGTACCGGTAAAAGGTACGCAATCAATCTATAGACAATGAAATTGATATATAGTCTGATGCTGGTCTTTTGTGGACTGGTGTCAATAAGTGCACAAAAATCATATTCGGTAGAAGGAACTGTTCAGGATTTTCACGATAAAACCATGCTGCAAAATGCGGTGGTGAATATCGGTGGATTTACTGCTAAAACCGATACTAAAGGTAAGTTTATACTGAATAAAATTCCTGCGGGAAAATATACGCTCATTGCCAAACATCCTGATTGTAATGATTATACTGAAAATATAGAAGTTAGTCAGGATTTACAATTGGTCATTAAGTTAGAGCACCACAGCCATGATATAGAAACGGTGACCATTCATGGGAGTCATAAATCTAATGGTTCTCTGATCATTAAAACCTTAGATAGATCTGAAATCGAGAGGAATTCTACCGATAACCTGGGGAATATATTATCAAAAATTTCTGGGGTTGCCACTTTAAAAACAGGGAATAATATTTCAAAACCTGTTATTCACGGCTTGTATGGAAGCAGAATTTCTATTTTGAATAACGGAGTAAAGCTTGCAGAACAGGAATGGGGAGTAGAACATGCTCCCAATGTTGATATTAATAATTTTCAGCACATCGATGTGATCAAAGGAGCTTCTGCATTGAAATACGGAAGTGATGCTATCGGAGGAGTGGTGGTGCTGGAACCTGAAATTTTTCCTAAAAAAGACACGATTAAAGGGTCGGTCGGACTTACAGGGATCTCAAATGGCAGAGGGCTGGGACTGGATGTAGATGTTGCTAAAGTCTGGAAAAACGGATGGGCTGTGAAATCCCGCGGCAGTGTCAAAAAATTAGGAGATCAGAGTGCTCCCGATTATAATCTGAAGAATACGGGAATGGATTTTTCTTCTTTCAATTTTACGGTTCAGAACAACAGTTATGAAAAAGGAATTTCATTTGACTATTACCTGACGAACCAGAATATAGGAATTTTGAGAGATTCGCACGTTTCTACTTCCGGGGATTATGACAGGGCAATGACGGCAAATCCACCTGTTTACTCAGGAAAATTCAGTTATGATATTGATAATCCAAGACAGGTTGTGGAGCATCATATTGCAAAAGTTTCAGCTTTTAAAAGATTTGAAAATATTGGAAAACTGTCAGCAACCTATAGTTATCAGTACAATCACAGACAGGAATATGATATCCGGAGAGGTGAACTGAATGATATCCCTTCTTTAGATTTAGAGCTGATGACTCATCAGTTTAATCTTAATGATTTATTGGAAAGAGGCAAATGGTCTCTGGAAACAGGAATTGATGCAGGTTTTCAAAACAATTATTCAGATCCTGCGACAAAAGCAAGACGTTTGATTCCTAATTATGATAAATATTCTGCAGGAGCTTATTCTGTATTTAAATATAAGATTTCTTCTAAATTTAATTTCGAGGCTGGCGCAAGATATGATTTCACCCGTTATGATGTGACCAAATGGTACGATCAAAGTGACTGGGAAAAATTATATGCCGACACCTATCCTCAATTTTATGTGAAGAAAAGCCAAAACAGAATTCTGACGCGTCCCCAGCTTAATTACAATAATGTTTCCTTTAATGCAGGTTTGGAATACCGCCCGGGATCAAATTTTGATCTGAAATTTAACTATGCAAAAGTGGGCAGATCGCCGAATGTTGCAGAGTTATTTTCGGACGGATTACACCATTCTGCAGGAGTGATCGAAACCGGAGATATGGCATTGAAAAATGAAGAGGGACATCAGTTTAACTTAACAGTAGACTCAAAATTCAATGTCTTGAAAGGACTGAATATTTCTGTAAACCCCTATTTTTTTATCACTAAAAACTTTATCAATCAGGTTCCTGTGGGAATCAAGGGAACAATCAGAGGGGTATTTCCCGAGTGGGCCTATCAGCAGATCGATGCCAGGATGTACGGGGTAGACCTTGATATCAACTGGAAACTTACGGATGACCTTACCTATGTGGGAAAAGGAAGTTACGTTCACGGACAGGATGATACCAACCATGAACCTTTGATTCTGATGATGCCACCGAATTTCTCCAACGCATTACAGTTTAAAAAGGAAAAATGGAATAACTTCTATTTTACCGTTGAAAATCAAACCTCTCTGAAACAAACCAGATTCCCTGTCCGAAATGTTCCGCTGGAAGTATATGTGGACGGCGAATTGGTGGATAAAACCATTGATTTGAGTACGCCACCCAACAGTTATTCACTTTGGAATGTGCAAACGGGAATCAATATCAGCAAAAATCTTTCTGCAGGGCTTATCGTCAACAATCTCTTCAATACTTCTTACAGAGATTACCTGAACCGTTTGAGGTTCTTTGCGGATGAGGCAGGAAGAAACTTTATTTTAAACTTTAGATACAAATTCTAAGGATTCAGAAAAAATATTACATTACAACTTTACAAACTTAAAATTCTAAAAATGAACAAACTATTCAATACTAAAAATATTATCAGATTACTAGCTGTTTTATTCATTACAATCACTGTTATTTCTTGTCAGAGAGACGGTTCTGTAGCAGAAGATGATCTTCCTCAGGAAGAACTTACCAATATTATTTTGTTGGTGAAAGAAGATACGCCGGGATCTACGGCGATCGAATATAATTACAGCATCGGAGCAGGAGGTATTCCTACAATTCCTCTGAAAGACGGGAAGTCCTATACTGTGGAAGCGAAATTCAGAAACGGAAATGAGGACGCTACCAACGAAATCATAGAAGCTAAAGATGAACATTTCCTTATTTTCGACTTTCCGAAATCCAACATTGCCGTTACCAGACTGGACGGAAATGATCTTAGAAAAGATGGAAAAAGAGTGGGGTTGAAAACAAAATGGGATGTTGTAAAAGCGGTGGACGGAACTTCTCCGTTCCTCAAATTAACCCTTATTCATGAGCCTCAGAGTGTAAATGAAGCAAAGGTTGGAACGGCCTGGGGAAGTGTAGTAGGAGGAGAAACTGACGCAGAAGCTACTTATAATCTAAGTAATTAGAAATACTTACCTAAGGATAGAACCGCTGATATTTTCAGCGGTTTTTTATTTATCAACATTTGAGGACTAAGAATTGATTAGAAGTAGGTTATTCTCATAAAATTTTCATATTTTTGCAACCTAAAATTTTAATCAATAATGAAGGTTACCGCACAAAACCATGATGACGTAAGTGCATTACTTACAGTGACATTGGAAAAATCTGACTACAAAGAAAAAGTAGACAAGCAGTTGATTAATTATGCTAAAAATGCGCAAGTTCCTGGTTTCAGAAAAGGGAAAGTGCCTTTGAGTATGGTTAAAAAACAATATGAAGCAGGTATTGCATTCGAAGAAATCAACAAACAGGTTTCTGACGCATTGAACAATTATGTTAACGACAACAAGTTAAGATTAGTTGGACAGCCTGTTCCTCAGCCAGTAAACCAGTTGGACTACAACGCTGATCAAATTGAAGTTGGTTTCGAAGTAGGATATGAGCCTGAATTCACTATAGATTTAGCTAAATATGAAGCTCCTCACTATAAAGTAGAGGCTTCTGACAAGGAAATCACAAAGAGCATTGAGAACATGCAGAAGCGTTTTGCGGAGCAGGTTCCTCAGGATAAAATCGGTAAAGATTCTTATGTAGCTTTAGAAATTTCTCAGGTTGTAGAAGAAGATGCTGAAGGAGAGCACCACCACCAGCCAAAGAACGTTACCATTACTGCTGAAAACAAAGAAGCTTTCAAATTGGTAAAAGCTTTGAAAATGGACGGTTCTGTAAAAGTATCTAAAGAAACTCTTGCAGGTGACGAAGAACTGGCTAAAGAATTAGGATTCACTAAAGAAGAAGTTGAGCATCTACACCATGCTGAAGTAGAAGTTAAAGTAAAAGATTTCTATGCATTGAACTTAGCTGAACTGAACCAGGAGTTATTCGACAAAGTATACGGAGAAGGAACTATTACCTCTGAAGAAGAGCTTAAAGAAAAAGTAAAATCTGAATTGGATGAGTATTTCCAGCAAAATGCTGACGTTCACTATGTGAATAAAGTATTGGAGCAGGTTACTGAAAAAGAAGAAGTGAAACTTCCTGAAGATTTCTTGGTAAAATGGTTGTTATTCTCTAACCAGAATATTCAGTCTGAAGAGCAGGCTAAAGAAATTCTTGAAGCAGAGAAAAGTCAGCTAAGATACCAGATCATTGAAGGTAAATTAATGACTGATAACGAAATCAAGTTAGACTATGCTGATGTATTGGCACAGGCTGAGCAGTTGGTGAAAAACCAGTTGGCAATCTACGGAATCCACCACTTAGGGGATGAAGAAATCCAGAAATACGCTGTTGAAATGTTGAAAGACCAGGAGCAGGTAAGACAAATTTCTTCTGAAGTAGCGATGGCTAAACTGAAAGATGTAATCCTTGAAAAAGGAGGAAAAAAAGAAACTAAAATCTCTCACGACGAGTTTTTAGAAGAACTTAAGAAATAATTTATTTCGATATAAATATTTGAAAACCTCCGAGCAATCGGAGGTTTTTTTATTTTGGGCGACTCCTACTGCCTGCTGCCTGTTATTAAGTTTGAAGCAGTATCTATTTCCCTCATTCTCTTTGATTAATTTTTGTTTCTTAAAAAATCTTAATGGATCCGGACAGGAATGATCCGGTATTCCCTGTAAAAATACTTTGTTAAATTTGTTGCAGTCATTATTCATATATTTACATCCTTAAATTTATTATAGATATGAAAAAGATCATCATTCCGTTTTTCTGTGCCGTATTGTTTTCAGTACCGGCAGCAGCTCAGCAGACCACCGCAGCTCCCGCAAAGACGGAAGTCGTGAAATCTAAACTTGCACCCAAAGAAGTCATTGATAATTACTTCAAAGCTTTAGGAGGAAAGGCCAAATTAGAAGCCGTAAAATCTACGGTAGTAGACAATACCCTTAGTGTTCAGGGGATGGATATTACCATGAGCACCATGAAACAGGGCAATAAATTCAAATCTGTACAAACCGCAATGGGACAAAAGGTAACCCAGTTTTTTGACGGTGAAAAAGGATACATAGAAAGAGCAGGCCAGAAAACTGATTTTCCTGCCGATAATATCGCTGAACTGAAAAAAGGAAAAACTGTAGAAGCATTGGCCTTTGATCCTGCAGGTTTTCAATCGGTTACCGTAGAAAAAGTGGATGGAAAAGATTATAATGTATTATCTTCAGAAAAAGGAAAATTTTACTTTGATGCCTCAACCGGCCTTTTATACAAATCTACGGTAGGAGAGGGGAATGTGATTGTGAAAGATTATCTGACTGTAGAAGGTTTGAAATTCCCTTCCGAAGTTGATATTGAAGGAAAAGGGCAGAAAGTGACGATAAAAACTACAAAAGTTGTTTTAAACACGGGCGTTTCAGATGCTGATTTTAAATAAAAACTGTCATTTTGCAGTACAAAAGCCGGATATTTTCCGGCTTTTTTGTTGCCTTTTTAATTTTAACTCAAATTTAACTATGATATGAATTTTAACACTTCTTCAGCTGGTGAATAATTGATATTTTTAGCACGAAAATAAATTCAAATTACATGAAGAAAGTTTTATCATCATTTGCGGTCATCTTCCTGATGTCTTCAAATGTTTTCGGACAGAATATCCCCGTGGATGCTTCTGTGAAAATCGGTACTCTTCCCAACGGAATGAAGTACTATATCAAAAAAAACACATTACCTGAAAAGAAAGTAGATTTCCGTCTGGCCATCAATGCAGGATCTATTCTTGAAGATGAAAATCAGAGAGGTTTGGCGCACTTTATGGAGCACATGAACTTCAATGGAACCAAGAATTTTCCGGACAACAAACTGGTAGATTTTCTACAGTCTATCGGAGTAAAATTCGGACAGCACCTGAATGCTTACACAAGTTTTGACGAAACGGTATACATGCTTCCCGTTCCGCTGGATAAACCAGGAAACCTGGATGCAGGTCTGAAAGTAATGGAAGACTGGGCATTTAATGCTACACTTTCCGATGAACAGATCAACAAAGAAAGAGGGGTAGTTCTGGAAGAACTGAGACTGGGTCTTGGCGCTGACAAAAGAATGGCCGATAAATATCTTCCTAAACTATTGTATCAATCTCAATATGCAGACAGACTTCCGATCGGTAAAAAAGAGGTGCTGGAAGACTTTAAGCCGGATGTCATCAGAAAATTCCACCAGGACTGGTACAGACCGGACCTCATGGCGATCATAGTGGTAGGAGATATCAATGTAGACGAAGTTGAAAAGAAAATCAAAGACAACTTCAGCAAATATAAAAATCCTTCTAAACCAAAAGAAAGAAAAGTCTTTGATCTTCCCAACCATAAAGAAACATTAGTAGCAATAGAGACAGATCCTGATGCTACAAGTTCAATGGTTCAGTTTATTATGAAAGATGCGGAAGCTTACAAGCCTGATGTTACTGTTGAACAGTACAACCAGAGTATTATAGAAGGTCTTTCTACCGCAATGCTGAATAACAGATTAAAAGAACTGATTAACTCAAACAATCCACCTTTTACCTTCGGATCTGTATATCATGGAGGAACGTATGCAAGAAGTAAGGAAGCTTTCCAGGGATTTGCTGTGGTAAAGGAAGGAAATCAGCTGAATGCTCTGAAAGTTCTTTTGGAAGAAGTAGAAAGAGCGAAAAGATTTGGATTTACCCAGTCTGAGCTGGACAGAGCGAAAGCACAGACGCTGTCCAACCTTGAAAGGTCTTACAACAACAGGGACAAGACAGAAAGTGATATGCTGGTAGACGAATATGTAAGAAACTTTCTCGAGCAGGAACCGATGCCGGCAATTGCATGGGAATATGAAGATACAAAATCATTCCTTCCTAAAGTTACTCTCGCACAGACCAACGACGTGATCAAGAAATTGGTGAAAGATGACAGCAGAGTGATTGTGATGACCGGGCCAAAGAAAGACAACGTTACCATGCCTACAGAAGCCATGGTTCTTAATACATTCGAAGCTGTAAAAATGGCAGACCTTAAGCCGTACGAAGAAAAAGCAGCCATCAAAAATTTAATAAAACCTTTCAAATCAGAAGGGAAGATTACCAAGACTGAAACTGATGCTAAACTGGGAACAACAACCTGGACGCTAAGCAACGGAGCTAAAGTGACTTTCAAAAAGACAGATTTCAAAGATGACGAAATCGTATTTTCTGCAAGAAGTTTAGGAGGAAACTCCCTGATCTCCGATGCAGACTTTATCAAAACTCAGTTTGCTTTTGGAGCATTATCTGAAGCAGGAGTGGGCGGATTCTCAAAAGCAGATCTTACCAACTATCTTGCCGGAAAGCAGGTGAGTGTCAATCCTATGATTGGACCTTACTTTGAAGGGATTTCAGGAAGAACTTCCCAGAAAGATTTAGGGACGGCTATGGAGCTTACGTATGCTTATTTTACAGGTTTAAATTATAACCCTGCGGCATTCAATGCTTACAAAGAAAAGCAGTCTGCCATGCTGGATAACCTGTTGTCTAATCCTCAGGCTTATTTCTCCAATGAGCATGCGAAATTTATGAATCAGAAGAACCCTAGATTCATCGGATTATTCCCGATGGAAAAAGACTGGGCGAATACAGATTATAAAAAAGCGTACGATATCTATAAAGAGAAATTTGCCAATGCCGGAAACTTCCAGTTCTATTTTGTAGGAAATATTGATGAAGCAAAATTAAAAGAACAAGTACTTCAGTATATCGGTGGACTTCCGACATCAGGAAAAACAACAACATTTAAAGATACCGGATACAGACAGATGACCGGAGATTATTCAAAAGTCTATAAAAAAGGAAAAGACCCTAAGAGTATGGTCACCATCTCTTACAGCGGAGAAACCCCTTATAATGAAAAAGAAGCTTTAGCTCTTTCAGCTCTTGGAGAAGTGGCTACCATCAAAGTAATTGAAAAACTTAGAGAAGATGAAAGCGGAATTTATGGCGGTGGAGCCAGAGGAAGTATGAACAAGATTCCTTACAGTACATACAATTTCAGCATCAGTTTCCCATGTGGACCTGAAAATGCAGAGAAACTTACAAAAAGTGCAGTGGCTGAGCTTCAGAAACTTATTGATAAAGGTCCTGAGCAAAAAGATCTTGACAAATACAAAGAAGGGGAGTACAATGACAACAAAACAGAACTTAAGGACAATATGTTCTGGATGAGTGCTCTTGCTAAAAATCAGTTGGATGGCAGCGATAAATATGACATCCTGAACTATCAGGAAAAAGTAAAAGCGCTTACCGTGAAAGACCTTCAGGATGTGGCTAAAAAATACCTTGCCAAAGGTAAAATCACAGCGACCTTGATGCCGGAAGACGGATGGGAAAATACTAAAAAAGCTGATGCAAAACCTGCAGTGGTAGGAGCAACAGTCGTTAAATAATATTTTTCAGAATAATTGATAAAAAAAACCGCAGATCAGTCTGCGGTTTTTATTTATTTAAGAGCCATAGGCTTTTTTCCATTCCTCAGCGGCTTCACTTAAAACGCCGTAGAACTCCTCACCATATTTTCTGGTCAGTGGAGTTTTCAGAAACTTATAGACAGGAACCTGCAATTCTTTCCCCAGCGCACAGGCATCACTGCACACCTTCCATTCGTGGTAGTTAAGCGCTGTGAAAGTGGAATATTCTGTAATACGGATCGGATAAAGGTGGCACGAAATCGGCTTTTGCCAGTCTACAGCACCGTCCTCATAAGCCTTTTCAATACCACATTTTGTAATTCCTTTTTCATCGAAAGTTACATAAGCACATTCGCGGTCTTCCACCATGGGCGTTACGTACATTCCGTCCTGCGGATCTGTGGTCCATGTTCCCTGTTCTTCAAGCGCTTTGATGCCTTCCTGTGTAAGATAAGGCTTTATTTTATCAAAAATACGGTCTAAAATCTCAAGTTCGTCCTTATCCAACGGAGCACCTACATCTCCTTCCACACAGCATGCACCTTTACATTTCGTAAGGTTGCAAACAAATTCTTCGGAAAATATATCCTCTGAAATCAATTTATCGTCTATCTGAATCATAATCTTTAAAATAAATTAAAATACGTACCTGCCTTAAAAGCAATCAAACTCATAATGATAAGCCATAAGCTTACCTCCTGCATCCAGTATTTAGGCAAAAATCTCATCATCCTGCTCAGGATAATGCTTGATGGGAATGCCAGAAGCAGTAAATATTCATAGTTTTTATTCATGTACAGAATAATAGTCACCAGCTGGGCCAGTGAAAATACCAGCAGAAATGTATATTTATACCGGCTTATCGGGCTTTTCTTATTGTAATTTTTAAAATGGTCGTATACTGCATAAATTAGCATCAGGACAATAGGAATTAAAGGAAACAGATCAATATAATCCGTCATGGGCTTCATTTTTCCAAACGGGAAATAATCTATATTCCACGTCGTAAAACTGAAAAAGAACATGATGGAAAAATAGCTGAATGCAATTAATATCGTTCCTAAAAGAAACCTGAAGAGATTTAAACTTATTTTTTGAGAAGTGGCAATCACGTGAATGATCACGAAAAGCGCCATTGGCCACGTCGTTGGCAGGAAAATAAAATTCAAGGCCACGATGGCTCCTACCAGTACATAAGACTTCTTTCTGATGTCTTCATCTGCACTCGTGAGCAGCAAAACAAGAAAAGAATTGGTAAGCAGTGAAACAGCAATTCCTATGTCCAGGTTTCCCGGATAAAGTCCGAAAATAAAAAAGGTATACAGAAATAAAGGCAGATGTGTCTGATAATTGAGCGCAATGCTGTGAAAACAAAAATATCCCAATGCAATTCCCAGAAAAGTTATCCCGGCAATGATGGCTTCATAAGTGTTGAAATTCAGTATGTTAAATATTATAACTACTAAGAGAAGAAAGCCAATATAAACAGGAATTGAAAAAATATTGCTTTCTTTTGAAAGTAATTTAAACATTTTTTATAAATTTGTACAAAGTTAATTTAAAAAAGGAAAATAATGACGTCTTTCTGGTTATTCTTAAGTAAAGTTTTCAAATGGACCTTCGGTTTTTTTGATTCGTTTGGAAATGTTTTAAACTGGATTCTATTTGCCGTTTGCTGCGTATTGTTCACGTACTGGTGCTATGTACTGGTAGTAACATTAGGTGGTGATAAAGATAAAGACTATTATTCTCCAACTGAGGGGAAGAACCCTTACTACGATCCAAAGATCTATAAAAAAGAAGGTTAATTAATTGGTTATATAGTAAAAAACCGATGAGACTCAGGTCTGATCGGTTTTTTTATTAACAATTAAAAATGTATTTTTTAGTCGTGGATGGGGAGTACCAACACCGGAATATGGGAATCTTTTGTAAGTCCTTTCGTTAAACTTCCTACAAAAACATCATAGATCCCACTTCTTCCATGGGATCCCATGACGATATAATCCGCATTTTTAGCCTTTGCATATTCCAGGATAGTATCCTTGGCGATTCCTTGTTTTAAAAGATGCTCACAGTCCACGTCGTGGGCAATGATTCTTTGCTCGATCTTATTCAGCTCTACCAGTTCAGCTCTGATCTCATTGGCTTCTACTTCAGGAAAATATTGATATCCCATATCACCGATAGCAAAACCAATATCTGATGGCGCTACATGAATCAAAAAGATTTTGCCGTTTAACTGTTTTGCGAATTTTACAGCGCCTTCTACAAGTTGTTCCGTTTTGTCCCCAAAATCTACGGGTAGTACAATATTTATCATGACCTCTAATTTTGTTTATTTTAAAGATAAGAAAAAATTGCCAAAATTTTATGTTAAATCCTTATAATATTCGAATATCAAGAATTTTATCATCTTTTAGATAAGCTTCCAGCACGTCATTTTCTTCTACTTTTCCTACCCCTTTTGGAGTTCCCGTAAAAATAAGATCACCCACTCTCAGGGTAAAATACTGAGACGCAAAAGCGATGATATCGTCAAAGCTGAAGATCATATCTTTGGTGTTGCCATCCTGCACTTCTTCCTTATTCTTCAGTAAAGAAAATTCTAAATCATCCAGATTGTAATCTTCTTTTTTGAAAAAGTTTCCCACGACCGCAGAACCATCGAATCCTTTGGCCAGTTCCCACGGAAGACCTTTAGACTTCAGCTCACTCTGAAGATCTCTTGCCGTAAAATCTATTCCTAAGCTGATCTCTTCATAATGTTTGTGAGCTACCTCTTTCCGGATGTATTTTCCTCCTTTTGAAATCTTTAAAACCACTTCCAGTTCATAGTGAACGTCATTAGAAAATTCAGGAATATAAAAATCATTTCCTTTTAAAACCGCGGTGTCAGGCTTCATGAAAATAACGGGTTTTTCAGGAATCTCATTTCCTAATTCTTTCGCATGTTCGCTGTAGTTTCTTCCTATACAAATGATTTTCATATCTCTTAATTATTTTAGGTGTCCGTCATTGAAATCCGGTTGTAAATCCACAAGCTGTTCAATAACGACGAGGAAATTTATTAATATTTTTAAACTTTAATTCTATGGATGTGTAAATTCATTACCACAGTAATAACATACAAACTTCTGGCTTGACAAAATCGAGATCCCAAAGAAACTCGTCGCACGGTCATCCCTGTAAATATGGTTTGAGCCACATTTTGGACAGACAAAGTCAAATGCCGGATCTTTGATGGTGTGTTCCACTTCCAGGGAATATGCTTCATTATCGTTATAATCCTGTAGTATTTGTTTTGCCTTTTCCAGATCATCCTCAAAAACCTGCAACTGAATACCGCCTACAGCTTGTGACAGCAGCCAGTCAGACTGAATCAGCTGTTCATTCGCAATAAAGCCATTGACTCCATTTTCGGAAAGGATCTGTTTGTCCCTGTTAGCTTCAAGGGCGGTTTCGTAGAATTTGAAACGAACGAGATTTGACATGTTTTAAAATTTACCTGATAATTGAATTTTGGTGAAGACTTTCTTCGTATACAGTGGAAAATCAGCATTCTGAAGCCATCCGTAATAGCCCAGATCCTTCTGGAAAACCGCTTTTACCACTTGTCCTTTATATTTTCCAAAATTGAAAACAGCCTCGTTTTTATCATTGTATCCGATAAATCCTGCAAGGTCAGCATTCTTATTATGGAACGTAAACTCACTTAAAGGCGCTATTTCATTGGGAATATCCTCATATTTTCCAACCTGCGCATCCAGTACCTCAAAGGTAGCCATCACATCCGCTTCTGCCGAGTGAGCGTTTTCCAGGACTTTACCACAGTAGAACTGATAGGCTGCTCCCAGATTTCTAGGCTCCTTCTTGTGGAAAATGGTCTGTGCATCTACCAATCTGAATTTGCTAAGGTCAAAATCTATTTCTACTCTCAGAAGTTCTTCTGCCAGAAGCGGAACGTCAAATCTATTGGAATTAAATCCTCCCAAATCACTTCCTGCAAGCATTTCCATCACTTTTGGAGCGATATCTCTGAAGGTAGGAGCATCTTTTACATCCTCATCATAAATTCCATGGATCGCGCTGGATTCATTAGGAATTGGCATTTCAGGATTCACACGCCATGTTTTGCTTTCTCTGGAGGCATCAGGGTTGACTTTTAAAATACAGATTTCTACAATCTTATCTTTTCCAATATTGGTTCCTGTAGTTTCAAGGTCAAAAATGCAAAGGGGTTTATGGAGTTTTAAATTCATGTCTATAATTTGATAATGTTTTAATTTGAAAATGTACGGATTCTATGATCAGTAATCTGGTGCTTCTAAAGTCTTATATTTGATGTCTAATATCTCACCTCTGATGTCTACTTCAGTTGTCTCTGAAAAACGAGGGATACTACTATATAATAAATAACCAGCATGGGAATACCTACGATCTGAAATATCATCAGAATGGCAATTCCGCCGCCTAATAAAATAGCCTTTGGATAATTGTCCTGAAGCTTTTTCGACTTGAATTTCATCGCCATCATCTTGATCGGGCTGATCAAAAGCCATGAAGTAACAACCGTTAATACAATTAAAAACAATGAATTTTCAAATAAAAATCCAAAATTTCCTGTTTCCTTGAAAGCATAATACAATCCAAAAAGCAGTACCGTATTGGTTGGCGTATTCAGTCCTTTAAAATAATAACGCTGTTCCTCATCAAGGTTAAAGATAGCCAATCTAAGGCAGGAAAAGACCGTTACCAGAAGACCAATATAACGGATGTCAAAGGGAAGATGAAGTCCAAAGATTTCATTTCCGAATGGCTCCAGAGCTTTATACATCGTAAGACCCGGAATCACTCCGAAACTGACCATATCCGCCAGAGAATCCAGCTGAAGTCCCAGATTGGAGTTTGATTTTACCGCACGGGCCACAAACCCATCAAAAAAATCGAAAATGGAAGAAAGAATGATACAGATGGCCGTGGTCTGGTAATCTCCTAAAATAAGATGGATCGCACCTACACAGCCCGCAAATAAATTGGCAAGCGTCAATAAATTGGCAAGATTATTTTTTATGAAATTCATGTCAACAAAAGTACAGTTTTTCCAAATTTTATCCCGAAATATTATGAAGGAAAAAATACATTAATCGGTTTTTGATGTAAATTTGCCGAATGAAATTTTTTAAAGAATTTAGAAAACAAGAAGTTCTGGTCCTTTTATACCGGATTTTCTTAGCATACGTTTTTTATCAGATTGCCCGGCTTTTGTTTTGGTATTTCAATAAAGAACTCATCAAAGTGGATTCCGTTTCAGATTATTTCAATCTGGCATTTCATGGAACCGCCTTTGATACCACGGCGATTTTATATGTCAATGCTTTATTTATTTTGTTAAGCCTTGTCCCCGTTGTGATCAATACAAAGAAAGGATATCAGAATATACTTTTCTGGCTGTATTTTATCACCAACGGAATTGCCTATGCCATGAATTTCGGAGACTTTATCTATTATAAATTTTCACAGGCAAGACTGACCTCCACTGCTTTGGACGTGGCGAAACATGAGTCTAATGTCTTTAAGGTCTTTACTGTTTCTCTAGGACAGCATCCTTTTGTTTTGATCTGGTTTGTTGTTTTAATGGCACTTTGGGTTTTTCTCTATAAAAGAATAAAGATTACAGAACAGAAACCTTTAAAGCTTGTTCCCTACTTTATCTGGTCTGTCATTGTTCTCTGCGGAACTATTGTTTTAGTCATTGGAGGAATACGTGGCGACTTCAAGCACAGCACGAGACCTATTAATTTAGTAGATGCCAACCGTTTTGTAGTGAATCCACTACAGGGAAATATAGTTTTAAACAGTACATTTTCTTTTTTCAGAACATTGGGGACCAATAACTTTAAGGAAGTTCATTTTGTAGATGAGAAATATATTACCGACAATGTACAGCCTTATAAAATATATGACAGGAAGGTAGAGAACCGGCCTAATATCGTTATTTTTATTGTTGAATCCTTCGGAAGAGAATACTCAGGAGCTTTTAATAAAGATAAAAATATAAAAGGCTATGTTTCCTATACACCGTTTATCGACAGCCTTGCCGGCCAGAGTTTGATTTTTCCCAATACTTTTGCCAATGGAAGACAGTCCATTCATGGGATGAGCAGCGTATTGGCAGGTATTCCGAGTCTTACGGATGCCTTCACCAGCTCACCCTATTCCAATCAGAAAATACAGTCTATTGTTTCAGTTTGTAACGATCTCGGCTATGATACCTCCTTTTATCATGGCGCTCCAAACGGCTCGATGGGCTTCCTTGGATTTGGAAATATATTAGGCTTCAAACATTATTTCGGAAAAAATGAATACAATCATGATGAAGATTTTGACGGAATGTGGGCTATATGGGATGAACCGTTTCTTCAGTATTTTGCAAAGAATGTAGGAAAGAAACAGCCTTTTATGGCAACGGTATTTACGGCATCATCACACCATCCGTTTAAAATTCCTGAAAAATACAATGGTAAATTCAAAAAAGGAACCATAGAAATGCATGAGCCGATACAGTACACGGATTATGCAATCAAAAAATATTTTGAAACTGCTAAAAAACAGCCATGGTTCAATAATACCATTTTTGTTTTCACAGGAGACCATACCAATCAGGTAGCTTATGGTGAATATGAAAAAGCGATGAACCGTTTTGCTGTTCCGCTGATCCTTTATTCTCCAAATCCTGACTATCACCTTCAAGGAGTAAATCCTGAGACCGCCCAGCAGATCGACATTTATCCTACATTGGCAGACCTTATCGGGTACAATAAGCCGATTAGAAGTTGGGGCAGAAGTGTAGTAAGTGATAAAAAATATCCGTCTGTTATCGTTAATTCAGATGGAAGTTCGGAACAGTTTATCATAGGAAACTATATGTATCGTTTTGACGGAAAAGAAATTACCGGAGTATATGATAAAAATGATCTTGGATTTGAAAACAATCAGATAGGCAAACTGAAAACTCCTGAAATAGAAAAAGGAATGCTGACGGCTAAAGCATGGTTTCAGGATTATATGGATAGGGTGATCAACAGAAAGCTCAAATAAGTTTGAGAGTCGTAGGGTCTTGTTGCTGGTTGATCGTTGCTGGTTCGATCCATGAATCTTACATCAAGAACTTTATTAGTATATCTTATGTTTGAAATACGATATCTAAAATCTTGGTTTTTGAATAATCAAAACCGCTAAAATGAAAAAAGGGCAAACAGGATTATGTACCTGCTTGCCCTTTTTGGCCTATGATATGCTCTGTATAGTAAAAGTTTTTGTCTGTTTAAAATTTAATTTATACTTTTAGCAATAGATAGATAACAAAAAACGTATATCGAAATTAAAACTATAAGAAATATGAAAAAATTATTATTAACATTCGTGCTCTCTTTGTTTGGTGTATTATCGTTTGCACAGATTGAAGGTAAGTGGAAGACGATCGATGATGAAACAAAACAAGCCAAGTCTATTGTGGAAATCTATAAGAAGTCTGACGGAAAGTATTACGGTAAAGTTTCTCAGTTGCTTATAAAGCCTGCAGATCCAAACTGTTCATCTTGTAAAGACGACAGAAAAGGTAAACCTATCTTAGGAATGGAGATTATCAGAGGTCTGAAAAAAGAGGGTGATGAATTTACAGGAGGGACGATCACAGATCCTAAATCAGGTAAGACTTACAAATGTACCATCACCAAAAGCGGTGACAAACTGAATGTAAGAGGATACATGGGGGTTTCTGTATTTGGAAGAACTCAAATCTGGGACAAAGTAAACTAATCAGGTTTCAATACAAGTATAAGACGGTATTTCAGCAATGAGATGCCGTTTTTATTTTTTTTTCAAAAAATATGTAACGAAAATAAAAAGTACCCACTCATAAGGTATGAACACAGAATTGGAGAAAAATTTTGTTGATTTTTTTAAGCCCAACCAGAGGCTTATCCACAAAATATGCAGGATATATACAGATAACACCGAAGATCATGAAGATCTGTTTCAGGAAATTACCGTCCAGCTATGGAGATCCTTTCCCGGGTTTAAAGGAGAATCTAAATTTTCGACGTGGATGTACAAGGTTGCGCTCAACACAGCGATGACTCTTTTCAGGAAACCACAGAGAAAACAATGGAAGTATTCTGATGTAGATGTCTCCTCTTTGAAAATGGAATATCAAGCCTATGAAGATGATGAACATAAACTGAAAAAAATGTACAAAGCCATCCATGAACTCTCAGACGTTGAAAAAGCTTTGATCATGATGTATCTGGAAGATAAGCCGTATAAAGAGATCGGGGAGATCCTAGGGATAAGTGAAGGAAATGCAAGGGTGAAAATGAATAGAGCAAAGAATAATTTGAAAACCAAAATAAGCACAAAATAATATGGAAGAACTGGAACTTTTGAAAAAAGAATGGAATAAAGATGAAGGAGAGTTTAAAAATTATTCTGAAAACGAAATTTATTCCATGATCAAACACAGATCTGTTTCTGTTGCGAAAACATTATTGGTGATTGGTCTAATAGAAATTATACTGTGGTCGGTGTATGGATATATTAATGGAGAATTTCCTTATCTTAGAATCATCCTGTTTTCCGGATTTATTATTCTGGCCATTTTGCTGTTTCGCAAATTGAAAACCGGACAGAATTCCTTATCATTAATGAAAAATATTCTAAACCTGAGAAAACTGATCTTCGGGTATGCAGGAATTTCTTTTTTTCTGGTTATTCTCGATAACCTGATTCATTTTGATTTATATACAAAGGATTTTATGGCAGGTGCAAAAGATGGATTGAACAAAGGACACCATATTGTAACCCATACCAATCCCGAAAGTATGGATCCTGAATTGGGAAATTATGCTTTGTTCGGATTTTGTATGCTTGTCAGCTTTTACCTTTTGTATCTGATTTATAAAAGAACGTATGGCAAAATTCTGTCCGATCTCAGAAAAAACTACAGAGAACTGAGCAAGGCGGAAGAAAAACCTTTTTAATTCAATTAATATTTCAGGTATCTCATTCAATGAGATGCCTTTTTTATTATGTTAGTAATAAAAAAACACTATTTTTGTAGTCTAAATTTTTCAAATAAATATGGCAGAATATACTTTTCGTGAGGTAATTGCACAAGCAATGAGCGAGGAAATGCGTAAAGACGAATCCATCTTTTTAATGGGGGAGGAAGTTGCAGAATACAATGGTGCGTATAAAGCTTCAAAAGGAATGTTGGATGAATTTGGTCCTAAAAGAGTAATCGATACACCCATTGCTGAGCTTGGTTTTACAGGGATTGCTGTAGGGGCTGCGATGAATGGTAACAGACCAATTGTAGAGTATATGACGTTCAATTTCTCATTGGTAGGTATTGATCAGATTATTAATAATGCGGCTAAGATCCGCCAGATGAGTGGTGGTCAGTGGAACTGTCCGATCGTTTTCAGAGGTCCTACTGCTTCGGCAGGACAATTGGGAGCTACCCACTCTCAGGCTTTTGAAAACTGGTTTGCCAACGTTCCCGGTCTGAAAGTAGTTGTTCCTTCAAATCCTTACGATGCAAAAGGATTGTTGAAAACAGCTATTCAGGATAATGATCCCGTTATTTTTATGGAATCTGAGCAGATGTATGGAGATAAAATGGAAATTCCTGAAGAAGAATATTACCTGCCAATAGGTAAAGCTGATATCAAAAGAGAAGGAACAGACGTTACTTTGGTTTCTTTCGGTAAAATCATGAAGCTGGCTATTCAGGCTGCTGAAGATATGGCTAAAGAAGGAATCTCTGTAGAAGTGATTGACCTTAGAACCGTTCGTCCTCTGGATTTTGATACCGTTTTAGCTTCTGTTAAAAAAACAAATAGATTGGTAATTCTGGAAGAAGCATGGCCATTTGGTTCGGTATCTTCTGAAATTACTTATATGGTACAGCAGAAAGCATTTGATTATTTAGATGCACCGATCAAGAGAATTACGACTCCTGATGCACCTGCTCCATATTCAGCTGCATTGTTTGCAGAATGGTTCCCTAAACTTGAAAAAGTGAAGGAGGAAATCAAAAAAGCGATGTACGTAAAATAAATGTTATAGAGAAAAACTTCCGAAAGGAAGTTTTTTCATTTATTCTATTCATGAAGAATAGTTCTTGACGTCATAAAATTAGTATAAATTTGCGCGTTTAAAAAAAATAAGCTGACATGGCAGACGTTACAGAAGAAGGTTATCATTTTGACATAAAAAAACTTTCTTTTATTGGAGTTTTAGTCTCTCTCGGAATTGTATTCGGAGATATCGGGACATCACCGCTTTACGTGATGAAAGCGATTGTAAATGCAAGAGACGGCGGCAGTAATATGCCTTTCAACGAATACATAGAAGGAGCTCTCTCCTGTATTATTTGGACCCTTACTCTTCAGACTACAATAAAATACGTAATCATTGCTTTAAGAGCAGATAACAAAGGAGAAGGAGGTATTCTGGCTTTGTTCTCATTAGTTAAAAATCTTAAAAAAGGATGGCTCTATCTTATTGCTATCATAGGCGCAGCAGCACTCGTTGCAGATGGGGTGATCACTCCATCGCTTACCGTGATGTCGGCTATTGAAGGTTTGGAGATCTATAATCCTCATACCCCTGTAGTTCCCATTACAATCGGAATTCTGATTGTCATTTTTGTGGTACAGCAGTTTGGAACCAGCTTTATCGGGAAATTTTTTGGACCGGTAATGGTGGTGTGGTTCCTTGTGTTAGGCGGTTTAGGAGTCATGCATTTGAGTGAAAATTTCGAAATTTTGAGATCTTTCAATCCTTATTATGCCTATAAGCTTATTGCTCATTCTCCAAGTGCAATTGTTATTCTTGGTGCTGTGTTTCTTTGTACAACCGGGGCCGAAGCTCTTTATTCAGACTTGGGACACTGCGGGGCTAAAAACATAAGAGTAAGTTGGGGCTTTGTGAAGATCATGCTTATTTTAAATTATCTGGGACAGGGAGCATGGCTTTTAACCAATCATGCAAAACCAGGATTCTCTGTAGTCAACCCATTCTTCGGAATCATGGAAGAGTGGATGATTGTACCGGGCGTAATTTTGGCGACTGCCGCAGCAATTATTGCAAGTCAGGCCTTAATTACAGGTTCTTTTACCATTTTCTCTGAAGCAATGTCTCTTAACTTGTGGCCTAATCAGAAAATCGATTATCCTTCAGGGGTGAAAGGGCAAATGTATATTCCCAGAATAAACTGGGGACTTCTCATCCTTTGTATTATTGTAGTACTCCATTTCAGAGAGTCTGGAAAAATGGAAGCCGCCTATGGACTTTCCATTACAGTCACGATGCTGATGACCACCATTTTGCTTATTTTCTGGTTATTAAAGCATAGAGTAAGTAAAGTATTGATTCTGTTCTTTGCTTTGGTATATCTGTCTATTGAACTAGGATTCTTTAGCGCAAACATCATCAAGTTCATGGAAGGCGGTTGGATCACCGTAGTATTGGCTGGTTCTATTGGAATCTCTATGTATGCATGGTATAATGGAAGACTGATAAAAACAAGATTTATCCAGTTTGTGAAAATAGATAAATACGTGTCTATCATAAAAGATATGAAGCTGGATGAGAGCATTCCGAAATATGCGACCAATCTTGCTTATTTGAGCAGAGCCAAAAGAAATGACGAGGTAGAATCCAAAATCATCTATTCCATCATTAAGAAACAGCCGAAAAGAGCTGATCATTATTTTATATTAAGTATTGTCAATCAGGAAGATCCATACACTTTCAGATATACTGTAGATGAAATTCTGCCCGGAACTGTTTATAAAGTCAATTTCCTTTTAGGATTTAAAGTAGACCGTAGGATCAATGATTATTTTAATATGGTACTGAAAGATCTTATGGCCGATGGAACCATTCCTTCAAGAAGCAGCCATCCTTCTCTCAGAGCCCATAATATTCCACCGGATCTGAAGTATGTGATTATAGATAATACATATATTAACGATATACTTTTAACGGTTAAACAGAAGATTATACTCAATATCTACAACTTCGTGAAGTACATCGGAAGTGATGACTTTAAAGCGTGGGGAGTATCATCACATAACGTAGAAGTGGAATCTGCACCCATCACAGAACTGACGGTTTATGACACCAAGATTGAGCAATCCGGCTTCTTTCGTCATAATTCCTAAAAGTCCCGACACCAAACCATGCGGTGTATTTAAATAAAAATCAATAAATTTGTAGATAATTTTTTTGATGGATACAATACAAAAAGAAAAAAATATTGCTTTGATTAAGGATGTTTTAAGAAACTACTTATTAGAAAAGGGTTTCAGAAACACTCCTGAACGATATACGATATTAGAAGAAATTTATAATATGGATCACCACTTCAATGTGGATGATCTGTATCTTTTGATGATGCAGAAGAAATATCATGTCTCAAAAGCAACCATTTACAACACTATTGAAATTTTCCTTGATGCCGGTTTGATCCGTAAGCATCAGTTCGGAGAAAAAACATTGACCTCTTCATCTTATGAAAAGTCTTATTTTGACAAACAGCATGACCATTTGGTGATCTACAAAAAAGGCTCTGATAAAGAAATTGAAGAGATCATCGAATTCTGCGATCCAAGAATTCAGGGAATTAAAGAAGCAATTGAAGAAGCATTTGGCGTAAATATTGATTCGCATTCGCTGTATTTCTATGGCACTAAGAATGATTAATTAATGAGAATAATCCTTTTTCTGTTATTTTTTATTTCTGCGTTCAGTTCTGCACAGGACAATAAAACCACGCAGATGGATCCTTATATTCAAAATAAAGGAAAACCTTTACCCGCAGTAAGACCTGAAGATAAGGTAAAGATCATCCATGCCGATGAATTTAAAAAAGACACAAAATACGAGGGCAACCAGTATATGGTGGGGCACGTTCAGATAGAGCATCAGGGATCTATTCTCTATGCAGACGAGGTGATTCTTTACAATGACCAAAGTCTCGTAAAAGCTATTGGTAATGCAAAGCTTCAAAACGCAGATGGCTCTGTCATTACGGCCCAGGAGATGGAATATAACGGAGTTACCCAGAAAGGGGTTGCCAAAAAAGAGGTCGTTCTTACCGATCCCAAGCAGACGATCAAAACAGATATCCTCTACTATGACAGGTTAGCCAATCAGGCCTACTTCAATACCGGAGGAACCATTTCTGATGCACAGAATGTAATGTATACCAAATCGGCTACCTATTTTCTCAATACCAAAATGATAGATTTTGTTGGGAACGTTAAAATAGATAATCCGGATTACATTATAGAGGGAGTTAATATCAAACAGAATCAGAATACTAAGGTAGCTGAATTTTCTGGTCCTACCACCATTACCAACCGCGCCAACCGTAAAAACCGGATTTACACCGAAAAAGGAACTTACAGAATGGAAACCAAGGAGGCTTTCCTGAATAAAAATTCCAAGATCTTTTACAATGACAAGATCCTTACCGGTGATGATATGTATTTTAATAATACCACAGGTTTTGGTAAAGCAACCGGGAATGTTACCCTGGATGATCCGTTAGAAAGAAGATACATCAAAGGAGGGTACGGAGAAGTTTTTCAAAAGAAAGATTCCGCTATGATGACCCAAAGTCCGTATGCTGTTAAGATCATGGAAAAAGATTCCATTTATTTTGCCGCAGAAAAGATTCTTTCTTACCAGAGACCGGACTCAGCAGACATTACCATAAAGAAAAGCTTTTTAAGAGCGTATAAAAAAGGCCGTATCTTTAAATCAAACGCACAAGGTAGGGCAGACTCCATTGCCTTCAACGAAACAGATGGGATCATGCACATGTATACCAAACCGATTCTTTGGAGCGGTGAAAAACAGGTGACCGGTGACAAGATTGAAGCCTATTTCAATACCAAAACAGAAAACATAGATTCACTCAAAGTAATCGGAAATGCTTATGCCATAAGCAAAGTAGATTCACTAAACCTGAAAGATGAGTTCAACCAGGTGAAAGGAAAATTCATGACCGTTTACTACCAGAATAACGAGATTAAAGAAGCCAGAGTAGTAGGGAATGCCCAATCCATCGCCTATGTAGATGACGTTGATCAGGAAACAAAACAGCCTCAGAGAATAGGGATCACCCTTTCCACCTGTGGAATCATTGGTGCTTTGTTTGAGGAAACCGGACTGCAGATTATCTCATGCAGCATCGCAGCGAATTCTGATACCTATCCTATGAGTAAAATAGAACCGGAGAAAAGGAAATTTTCAGATTTCAACTGGAATACCAAAGACCGGATCAGGAAATGGCAGGATATCCTTGTGGACAGTCCCAATTATGAAGAAATAAAATATTCTGCAGATAATGATCTCTTTAATAAAGCTCAGGAAGCTATTGATAAAGAAAAAGCAAAAGAAGAATCCAAAAAACCTAAACGGGTTAAAAAATAAGGAAAAGACCAGCAGCAACTGGTCTTTTTTTATGTTCTTTAATTTTAGCGTTTAATGAATGTTTTATAGCTTTGCTGAAAATTTTCGAGACAATGGAAATGCACAAAGACTTTTTTATATATCAGGCACAGACCACAAAATTTGCAGCAGGTTTTGAAGTTGAAAAAGCAGATGGAAGCTATATCTATGGAACAGATGGAAAAAAATATCTGGATTTTGTAGCCGGTGTTTCTGCCAATACCTTGGGACATTCACATCCTAAAGTAGTGGAAGCTATCAAAAAACAGGCAGACAAATATCTGCACGTTATGGTATATGGTGAATATGCACAGGAAAAACCTATTGCTTTATGTAAACTGCTGACTGAATCTACTCCCGATCCTCTGGAGATTACTTATCTCGTCAACAGTGGGGCAGAAGCTATCGACGGAAGCCTGAAACTTGCAAAACGATATACAGGAAGAGAAGAAATTGTTTCCTTTAAAAACTCGTATCATGGAAATACACACGGTGCATTGAGCGTATCAGGAAATGAAACCCATAAAAGAGAATTTCGTCCTTTGCTACCGATGATCAGCTTTATTGAATTCAATAATGAAAATGATTTTGATAAAATTACAGAGAAAACAGCCTGTGTTATCCTGGAAACCATTCAGGGAGCTGCAGGATTTTTAGTCCCTGCAGATGATTATCTGATCAAGCTTAAAAAAAGATGTGAAGAAGTGGGAGCTCTTCTTATCCTCGATGAGATCCAGCCCGGATTCGGAAGAACCGGTAAATTATTCTCCTTTGAACATTTTGGAATAGTTCCCGATATTCTTGTCATGGGAAAAGGAATGGGAGGCGGAGTGCCGGTAGGTGCTTTTATGAGTTCCAGAGAAATCATGGAAACACTGTCCCATTCACCCAAATTGGGACATATTACAACATTTGGAGGAAACCCTCTGATTGCAGCAGCCAGCCACGCCACTTTAAAAGAAGTATTGGAAAGTGGACTGATGGAACAAACCGCTGAAAAAGAAAAACTGTTCAGAGAACTTCTTGTTCATCCGAAGATTAAAAATATCAATGGAAAAGGCCTGATGCTTGCCGTTAATTTAGGGACACCCGACTATACCCTCAACGTAGCTAAAAAATGCATGGAAAAGGGCCTTATTGTATTCTGGCAGCTTTACAGAAATGAATACATGAGGATCTCTCCGCCGCTAACGATTTCCTTGGAAGAAATCCGAGAGGGTTGCCAGATTATTCTTGATGTTCTGAACGAAGATTAAACCATAAAATCTCTCCATTTGGACTGCCCCCAAAAAGTTAGACACTTTTTAGGGGCATTTTTTATGTATAGAAAAGAAAAATTTAGCGTTGCTTTCAAATTAGAATGTATTAAACTTCACAAAAATTCTCATCGTTCGATTGAATCTATAGCAACAGAGAAAGGATTTAATGAAAGCAATCTGCGCAAGTGGATCGGTTTTTATAACAAGTACGGAACCTTGGGACTACAACCAAGAAAAAACAGGAGCTACTCGTTGAATTTCAAGATTAAAGTTTTGAAAGCCATCGAAACAGAACATCTCTCACAAAGGGAAGCATGTATCCGATTCGATATCGCAGCGCAGTCTACTGTGTTGAGTTGGCAAAGGGATTATGAAAAAAGTGGTATTTTAGGGTTAAAGAATACCCCCAAAGGAAGACCCCGCATTATGAGCGATTATAAACGTAAGAAAAGAAAGTCCGATAAGCCATTAACCCGAGAAGAAGAACTTTTATTGGAAAACGAAAGGCTGCGGGCCGAAATTGATTTTCTAAAAAAGTTAGACGCCTTAACTCTCAAAAAGAACAAACAGAGGCCATCGAAGGATTAAGGCGAAAATATGATCTGTCGGTCCTTCTGGATTGTACAGGTATGGCCAGAAGCAGTTTCTATTACCATCAGAAAGTACTTAAGAAAAAGGATAAATATGGAGAGGTAAAAGCTTTGATAAAACAGATTTATCATAGGCATAAAGGACGGTTGGGATACCGTCGTATCACTTTGGTTATGAAACAACAAGGAATTATAATCAATCATAAAACGGTATTGAGATTAATGAAGACCCTGGGATTGAAAAGTATCATTAGGGTTAAAAAATACAGATCTTACCGGGGAGAGCAAGGCAGGATAGCGCCAAATATTCTTGAGAGGAACTTTAAGGCAGATCTGCCCAACAGAAAATGGGCCACTGATGTGACAGAATTTAACGTCTCGGGCAGTAAATTATACCTTTCACCGATAATTGATCTGTACAACGGCGAGATCGTGAGTTACGATCTCTCGGAAAGACCTGTTTTTGCACAAGTCATAAATATGCTCAAAAAGGGGTTTAGAAAAATCAAGAATACTGAAAACCTCATTATCCACTCTGATCAAGGCTGGCAATATCAGATGAAAGCCTATCAGCATCTGTTAAAAGAAAAAGGAATTATCCAAAGTATGTCCCGCAAAGGAAACTGCCTGGATAATGCGGTAATAGAAAACTTCTTTGGGACTTTAAAATCTGAAATGTTCTACACTAAGAAATTTAAAACAATTGATGAACTCAAAAAGGAAATAAAGGAATATATTAATTACTACAACAACGACAGGATAAGACTTAATCTAAAAGGAAAGAGTCCGGTACAGTACCGAACTCTTTCATATAATAATATTGTTTAATTTTGTCTAAACTTTGGGGTGCAGTCTAATTTCGGAGGGATTTTTTTATGCATAACATGGTGCCTTTAAGTACGAAAATTATATTCAATATATATTTAAAACCCGTGATAAATATCATGAAGATTCTTTAAAAAAGTAATTGCTTTTTTGTGTAATAAAAAAATTAATTTATATATTGCGGGACGATAAAAACAAAGATTATATGGCGAAACATAAAGTCCATTACGAATTTCCAATGCATTGTTTGTCAGAGATTTTATATGAATATCTGGCGACGGCTGAGGGGCTATCTGAATGGTTTGCAGATGATGTGACAGAGAAAGGAGATGATTTCTTTTTTAGTTGGGGTGGAGGACCTGCTGAAAAGGCCACTTTGATTAGATACAAGCCTGAAGGTTTCGTACGTTTCAGATGGGAAGAAGATGAAGGGACTAAAAATTTCTTTGAAATGACGATCACAGTAGACGATATTACAGAAGATCTGGCCCTGAATATTACAGATTTTTGTGAAGAAGGAGATGAAGAGGAAAATGCCTTGTATTGGGAAAACCTTATAGAAAACCTTAGAATAAAATTAGGTGCGGCATAAGCCGTACACGATTAAATGGTAAAACTGATGAACGATTTATCGTTCATTATTTTTTTATAAATAAATCACATCAAAAATTGGAAAATCAATATTTTACATCAGACGGTTTAAATGTAAAGAACAGAGCGTTCCTTTTAGGCGACGCAGTGAAGGTTTCGTTCTTCGTGAGAAACGGAGGATTGATCATGGATGAAGAGTGCTATTTCTTCTTAATGGCTTCCATGAGAAAAATGAGAATGAATATTCCGCTTACCTATACCCTGGAGTTTTTTCAGACGCTTTTTCACAAAGATGTTATCGATGGGAAAGGAATTAAAAATGGAATTATCAATTTTCAGGTTTTCAGAAATAATGATGCGGTGACTGTTTCAAAATCTTCCGTAGCTTATTTTTATGAGGTAACTGAGTCAGATGACGTACTGGCTGTTCATCAGAGACCACTGGAAATGGACCTTATCAAGGAAATCAATGTCAATAATAATTTGTTGAGCAATATCAGGGTTCACAGCCCGGAAAATATCTATGGTGGAATCTATGCGGAAGAAAATGATCTCGATGATGTGATCCTGCTTAATCCCAATAAAAGAATCGCCCGTACAACATCCGGAAACCTGTTGTTCCTTGAAGGAAATGTGATCAAAGTTCCGAAACAGTCTGAAGGAGCCTATATCTCTCCTTTGATGGAGAATTTTGTTACTTTTTTACATAAAAATAACCTGGCAGATATTCAGGAACATGAGATTATAGCTTTTGAATCTCAAAAGGCGGAAGAGATTTTACTGATCTCCGACGAGAAAGGCATATTTTGTGTAGGTAAAATAAGAAATAAAACTTTTGAAAGCTCCCGGTTTATAGAAATGGTGGAAAGCTGGAAGAATAGTTTTTAAAATTGACAAACCCGGTAAACAACAAAGTACCCAAGTCCTTTACCGGGTTTTTTCTGATGATATCAGAATTGTATCTTTATTTAGTATTCACGGATGATCTCTGTGAATTTTTGGGCGATTTCTTTTTGTCCCTTTTCACTGGTAACATACTCTCTGTCCTTGGTATTGTTGATGAACCCAAGTTCTACCAGTACGGTAGGAGCCTTTGTTTCTCTAAGCATGTGGAGATTGCGTTCTTCAATTTTACGGACATCAAATTTTTTGGAAATTTTTTCAGCAAGCTTCTTAGAACCGTCGGTACTTTGAATATACACTTCAGTTCCTTCTTTTGTACTTTCCTTTTGAGGGTCGCTATTCATGTGAAGAGAAATAACCATTTCCGGATTCAGCTTGTTGATCATCGCTGTTCGCTCCTGAAGGGTGGGATAAGCATCAGAATCTCTGGTTAAAATAACCTCATACTGATCCTGATTTTAATTCAGTTTCTTAATCTCGTTAGCAATATTTACCGTAATTTCTTTCTCCGAGAATTTTCCATAGATACTTCCCATATCATTTCCGCCGTGTCCGGCATCGATGACAATGTATTTTTTATGGATAGGAGTAAAGGATAAAAACGAAGCAGAAAAAGCGGATAAAGCGAATAGTTTAATTCCTCTCATGGTCGTGATTTTTGGTTTCTCAAATAACGGGAATTCTTTCTTTAAAATTGGTTAACATAATCTTAAAGTTTGTTAATGTTTTCCTATCGTATCAAATGGGAATTCAGTTAGTTAAGAGAGATGTCCTCAGGTGAATTGGCCCAAAGCAGATATTCTCCACCAAGATTCTGCATAATTGATTTCCAAAGCGTCTGGTCATTGGGAAGGGTATAATCAAGATTGTATACATCCACCACCGTCCACATTTTCCTCAATACCTCTTCATTCAGCTGTTCTGCGGCCCATCCGGAATACCCGGAGAATATTTTCACATCATGAATGCTCAGTTCTTTATTGAGGACTGCGCTGATGATGCTCTCGATATCTTCCGTAATATAGAACTCCTTATTGATCTCAGAATAAATCTCAGTCACTTTCTTTTCTTTAACAATAAAAAAGACCTTATCATTTTCTACAGGACCACCGTCATAGACCTCTATTTTGAAGTCAAAAAAATTTTTGAACTTACTACTCATCTGGCTGTTTTTTTGTTCAATATCAAACCAAATGCACCGCTTTCGTTATGCTCAACGATCAGCACCACCGACCTCGAAAAAATATCGCCGGAAATGTCAGGTGTGGAAATTAATATTTTACCTTTGTATGAGTAATTCATACTCAAATTTAATAAAAAATATTTATGGAAAACCTGCACGACAAAAGAAAAGTGTATGAGAAATCCCAACTTATTGAAAGTGAGATCAAACAAAATCCCTTTGAACAGTTCAGGGACTGGTTTTTAGATGCCAGCGCCAGTCCGGCAGTCTCTGAAGCCAATGCTATGGCCGTTTCTACGGTAGAAGAAGACGGATGTCCGAGAACAAGAATGGTGTTGCTCAAAGAATATACCTATGAAGGGTTTATTTTTTATACCAATTACAGCAGCAGAAAAGGAAAAGCAATAGAACACAGCCATAAAGCCTGTCTTAGTTTTTTCTGGCCTAATCTCGAAAGACAAATCATCATTAAAGCGGATCTTGAAAAAATTGCTGAAAATCTTAGTGACGGATATTTTCATTCAAGACCGAAAGGAAGTCAGTTGGGAGCAGTGGTTTCTCCGCAAAGCCAGGTCATTCCCAATAAAGAATTTCTTGAGGAAAAATTAAAAGAACTCGAAAAAGAATATCAAGATACCGAAGTGCCGAGACCATCCAACTGGGGAGGATACATTGCAAAACCTTACGAAATTGAATTCTGGCAGGGAAGACCCAACCGTCTTCACGACAGAATTATTTATGAACTGGAAGATTTGGACTGGAAGATTTCAAGACTGGCACCGTAGGAAGTAGAAGCTAGACCGAATGCTGGTTTTTATCATTACCAGAAATGACATTTATAATTCAGTAGAAGCGGGCTTTTGGCTCGCTTTTACTTGATAAGCATGACAGAGGTTGTATCTAAAATTTAAAGATTATGATAATAGAGCAGAAATAAAGAGTGTTGATCTTTCTATTGTTGTAGAATCTCAGGTGGCTGAGGCACTCGAAGCCACAGGTACAAAATATAAAAAAGGCCGCTTCAGAAGAAACAGCCTGTGAATTTTTTATAATCTGAATGATTATTTTTTCTTAGCACCAGAAACTGCATTTGATAAATCAGCTCCTGCTTTGAATTTAGCAACTTTTTTAGCAGCAATTTTGATCGGTTTTTTAGTGGCAGGGTTGATACCTTGTCTGGCAGCTCTCTCAGCTACTGAGAAAGTACCGAATCCTACTAAAGAAACTTTTCCATCTTTTTTCTTTAGAGTAGTTGTTACATTACCAATGAAAGATTCTAAAGCAGCTTTAGCTGCAACTTTAGTGATTCCTGCATCTTTTGCGATTGCGTCGATTAATTCAGACTTGTTCATAATTTTTAATATTAAGTTAGTTCGTAATTATAGCAAATATAATACTATTTTCTAATTGTGCAATTATTTTATCAAAACTTATAAAATTTTTTTGCTTTTTGACGAAAACAGTTAAAATATGATAATTTGACTTTTCACGTAAAATCTACGTTACCGCTCACTAAAATCATGCCAAATGCTTATGAGTATTGACTTTAGCGAAAATTTAATATTATTTCCTGTATTTATTAAATCCTGAATTTCGTATAAACTATTAATGTTTTTGCGGATATGTTTGCATATTTTATAAATAATGCTTTGAAAACTTGTCTAATATAAAATTAAGTAGCTGGGTCTGTGGTAGTTTTAAAATGAATTCAAATGTCTGTTTTATTAATTTTTATTAATAAATTTGCAACATGTTAATAGAAGTTTTCAAGTCTAAGATCCATAGGGTACGGGTGACAGCCTCAGACCTTAATTATATTGGGAGTATAACGATTGACGAAGATCTTATAGAAGCCGCCGGTCTGGTAGTGGGAGAAAGAGTCTATATCGTCAATGTCAACAATGGAGAGCGTTTTGACACCTACGTTATCAAAGGAAAAAGAAAATCCGGAGAAGTATGCCTGAATGGTCCTGCTGCAAGAAAAGTACAGAGAGATGATATCATCATCATTATCGCTTATGCACAGATGACGCCTGAAGAAGCACAGGTCTTCCAGCCGAAGATTGTTTTCCCGGATGAAAAAACCAACCTTCTGACCTGATCCATGGAGAAAAAATCAAAGAATCCTTTAAAATCAATACTAACAATAGTAATATCGCTTGCTTTTGCAGGCTTTTTTTTATGGCTTGCCTTAAAAGGTCTTGATTTTAAGGTGATTAAAGCTTCTTTGGCGAAAGCCAACTATCTCTGGGTCCTGTTTGCTTCTGTTTTTGGGATTCTGGCTTACTGGTTCAGGGCGATCCGCTGGAACCTGATGCTGGAACCGATGGGGCATAAAATTTCAAATTCAAATTCACTCTGGTCGATATCATTCGGATACCTCATGAATCTTACCATTCCGAGAAGTGGTGAAGTGGCAAGAGCTACTGCTTTATATGGAGTAGAGAAAGTTCCCGTAGATAAATCTTTTGGGACGATTATTCTTGAAAGAGTGGTGGATCTTATCTGTATGCTCGGGTTTTTGGGATTGACCCTGCTCTTTAAATATGAAGCAATTCTGTCTTTTTATGAAAATTCAGATATTAAGATTCCTAATAACATTCTGATTATTCTTCTGATACTCACAGTGGGAATGGTTCTGTTCTTTGTATTTAGAAAGAGACTTACAGAAGTTCCGTTTTTAGGCAAAATCGTCAATTTTATTGACGGGATTTTCGAGGGATTGGCAACCATATTTAAATTAAAAGAAAAAGGGAAATTTATCCTGTATACGTTAGGAATATGGATTTCTTATTACTTTGCAGCCTATCTCGTATGCTTTGCAC
This sequence comes from Chryseobacterium carnipullorum, assembly GCF_003815695.1. Classification (NCBI taxonomy): domain Bacteria; kingdom Pseudomonadati; phylum Bacteroidota; class Flavobacteriia; order Flavobacteriales; family Weeksellaceae; genus Chryseobacterium; species Chryseobacterium carnipullorum. Next base: position 2,482,975 of record NZ_CP033920.1, read on the forward strand.
TTCCTGAAACCTCCAATTTCACCATTGCTGACGGCTTTTTCATTATCGTTGTCGGTACTTTGGGGATGATCATTCCTGCCAGTGGCGGAATCGGAGCTTTCAATCTGGCTATGAAGTTTGGATTTATGGCGCTTTTTATTTCAATGGGGAAAAGTGCGGAACTAGGGGGTGAAATGGGACTGACGTATTCATTTATCTCCCTTCCATTACAGATTACCATTATGTTGGTGATGGGGCTTATTTCTATTCCTATGCTGGCAAAAGCAAGAGAAAAAGCGGTTTCAGGTCAGGAGATCAAAAATTAATTCAACAATACTTTTTCAATTCATATCAGTCCGATTTTTTAATTGGACTTTTTTTATGTTGAAAATTGATAAGAAAGAATCATTGGTCCTTAATGGTTGAAAAACATAGCAAACTCCCGGATAAACTTTTTGATTCCTTTTTCTTATGTTAAAAGCCTATTAAAATTAAACATTACCGCATGCCATTCATTTTTTTATCAATAAATTTGGTCAGTTCACAAATCAAATTTATCTTAAACAAAAAATAATTAATAATCTAAAACACTATGGCAATTAATTTACAGAAAGGACAAAAGATCGATATAGGACTGACAAAAATGACGATAGGACTGGGCTGGGACCCGAATGAAGGGACAGGTTTCGACTTCGATCTGGATGCTTCTGCCATCATGATTGACTCCGACAGAAAATTAATCAATGAAGAATGTTTTGTTTTTTATAATAACCTTCAGTCTCCGGACGGTGCCCTCACCCATACAGGGGATGATCCGAGTGGTAAAAACAGTGACGGGGATGATGATGAGGCCATTATTGTAGATCTTGAAAAAGTAGATCCTAAAGCAGAAGAAATTCTTTTTGTAGTCACCATCGAAGATTTTGAAAGAAGAAAACAAAACTTCGGACAGGTAAGAAATTCATACATCAGAATTGTAGATAACAGCACCAATCAGGAGATTGCAAAATATGAGCTGGATGAAGATTTCTCTATTGAAACCGGAGTAGAATTCGGAAGATTATACAAAAGAAACGGAAGCTGGAAATTTGAAGCATCAGGAATAGGCTACAGAGCAGACCTGGCTTTCTTCCTTGAGAAATACTATAAAGGACAGATCATTAAATAATTTTATTTTCAAATACACAAACTATAACTATGGCAATTAATTTACAGAAAGGGCAGACGATTGATTTAAGAAAAAATGACCGTGGAGAAAGTGTTTACGATCTTTCAAAAGTAACGATCGGTTTAGGGTGGGATGTCAGAAAGCAGGGAGGTTTCTTTGGGAAACTCTTCAGCAAAGAAGCAGAATATGATCTTGATGCAGTAGCTTTTCTTTTAGACGGAAATGGTAAGGTCGCCAACCTTGGAAAAACAGTACAGACCAATGAAGGAAGACAGATTGCTCTTTATCAGGGGGATGTGGTTTTCTTTAATTCTATGCAGCATCCAAGCGGAAATATATGGCTTACGGGAGATAACAGAACCGGAGCAGGAGACGGTGATGATGAGCAGATCATCGTGAAACTTGACCAATTGGACGAGAGCTATCAGAAAATACTATTTCTGGTAACCATTTATCAGGGAAAACAAAATAACCAGCACTTCGGTATGATAGAGAATGCCTTTATCAGAGCGGTAGATGCCAAAGGGAAAGAAATTACAAAGTACAGTCTTTCAGGAGATGCAAGTATGAACGGGAAATGTGCCATGGTTTTTGCAGAAGCATACCGACACAATGGCGACTGGAAATTCCGTGCCATTGGAGAACCGCATCAGACCGATAACTTTATTGAGATTCTGAAGCAGTATTCCTACAGCAATTAAACTTTAACGATTGATCAAACTAAAAAAGCCGGCAGGAAAGTTTTCAACTTTCGCTGCCGGCTTCAGAATTAATACCATCTTATCATGAGCAGGAGACTATTAGCCTACTTTTTACTGGACACTTCAGGTTCTATGAATGGAGAACCCATCCAGGCGCTGAATAATGGATTTAACGGGCTGATAAGCATGCTCCGTGCAGATCCTCAGGCCATGGACAGCCTTCATCTCAGTGTAATCACTTTTGACCGCGAGGTTAAAAATATCATTCCGCTGATCGACCTGGCCAGTTTTTACCCTATGGAAATCACCTGTCCCGACAGTGGTCCAACCCACACCGGTGCAGCACTGGAAATGGTTTCGGAACTGGTGAAGAAAGAGCTGGTCAAAGGTTCTTCAGACGAAAAAGAAGACTGGAGACCGCTGCTTTTTATATTTACCGATGGAAAACCTTCTGACATCCAGAAATACAGACAAATGATTCCTGTGATCAGAAGCCTGGAATTCGGTGCTATTGTAGGTTGTGCAGCAGGTCCGAAAGCAGATGAACAGTTTCTGAAGGAGCTTACAGATCACGTGGTAAAACTCGATACTACCGATGCCATCACCCTTTCCTCATTTTTCAAATGGGTAAGTTCATCCATTACGATGGGAGGGAAATCACAGGGAACGGAAGAAAGTACACCGCTGCCTCCGCCGCCTTCCGAGCTTAATATTATTATCTAAATCACTTGTCTTTACGATAAACCATGAGAAGACTACCCATTTATTTTTTAGTCGATGTCTCCGAATCTATGGTCGGAGAACCTATTGAGCAGGTACAGGAAGGTATCGCCAATATCATCAGAGAATTGAAAAAAGATCCCTATTCACTGGAAACGGTGTATATTTCGATTGTAGGTTTTGCAGGAGAGGCTGAAGTCATTACGCCGCTTCAGGATATCATCAGCTTTTATCCTCCGAAGATCCCTATCGGCAGCGGGACTTCATTGTCTCAAGGCCTTATTAAAGTCATGGACTGTATAGACAGGGACATCGTGAAAACTACTTATGAAAGAAAAGGCGACTGGAAACCTATCGTTTTTCTTTTTACGGACGGTGTTCCTACCGATGATGCCACAAAAGCCATTGAAAGATGGAACAACAAGTATCACGGGAAAACCAATACCATAGCCGTATCTATCGGAGAAAATACCAACTATAAACTGCTGGGGACTTTATCAGATAATGTTTTACTTTTTAATAACTCTGATGAAAATTCCTACAAAGAATTTTTCAAATGGGTGACAGATTCCATTAAAACAACCAGCCAAAGTGTTACAGAAGCCAATAAAGAAGGAATTAATCTTTCAAAAATTGATTCCATTATTCTGGAAAAAGTAGATCCTCAATTGGAGCAAAAATTTCCGGACAATAACTTTGTGGTATTGAATGGTAAATGTTCCGAAACCGAGAAACTGTATCTAATGAAATTCAAAAAGACATTCGCCGAATCAGGCATACCGGGAATGTCTACAAGATATTACAGACTGGATGGCGCTTACAAAATTGATGAAAAAGCCTATTTCAGACTTTCTTCTTCCCAGAAAAATAACCTCAAAATATCCATAGAAGAACTTCAGGGAGGAACTTCCTGTCCACACTGTGCAAATCCTATCGCTTTGGCAACCTGTTCGTGCGGTGGAATTCACTGTCTCAAAGGAGAAGGCTACAACAAATGTCCATGGTGCGGAACTTCCGATTATTACGGGTTTTCGAGTGAAGGATTTGATATTAACAGGACACTTGGATAATAAGATAAAATCCTATTTCGCAGACCAAAAACCAAACCATGGAAAAAGCGGTTATTTACAGAGAAAAAGAAGAATTTAAAGAAGTCCATCTGGTGCTCAAAAATGCCAGTTCAAAACAGTTTTATGAATTCAGTTTTGAGATGGACGACTTTCCGAACATAAAAATTAAAAGCATCGCAAATCTTCAGGAGACGGGACTTACATTTGATAATAATAAAATATCCGGAATTCCTTACGCAAGCAGCGTGCATGAGCTGGATATTGAATTCTATCATATCCGGGATCAAAACAACACCGAGATCAAAACAGTTCATCTTCTGGTGAATGCAGATCCCAAAGATCTATGGAAAAATATTCCGTCCGATGCAAAAGATGTTTACTACAAACGCGATGAAGCATCTTATCAGGGGAAATTTTCCGATAAAAAAATTACCGTTGTATCAAAAAGAGGGCGTGCTCACGCTCATGAAGGGAAATTCAGGGATGATGATTTTGCAGTGAATGAACTTCCCGGAGGCTGGAGTATTGTTTCTGTTGCGGATGGTGCAGGTTCCGCTGTAATGGCCAGAGAAGGTTCAAGACTGGTTGTTGTTTCCGTAAACAGTTTCTTCAATTCCAGTGAAATTTTAAATGAGATCGGCAAAAATATTGAGATCGTTTACAATACCTCTAAACTCTCAGAAGAAATCAGGTCTGAAGCCAGAGAGAATATCATAAGGTCACTTTATGAAGGAGTTCTGCATGTATATCATGTTTTGGATAAAACAGCTACGGAAAATTCTTTTTCCATCAAAGATCTTCACACGACGCTGATCTTTGCATTAGTGAAAAAGTTTGATTTTGGATATGTCATTCTTACGTTTGGAGTAGGAGACTGTCCCATCAATTTAATCAGTACTGACTTTTCTGAAGTGAAGCTGCTGAATACAATGGATGTGGGGGAATTTGGTGGCGGCACCCGATTTATCACGATGAGCGAGGTTTTCAATGATAGTATGAGCTCTAGATTTGGAATGACCTGCATAAATGATTTTTCTTATCTGGTCCTGATGACCGACGGTATTTACGATCCCAAATTCATAACGGAAAATAAACTTGAAGATACAGACAGCTGGAAAACTTTTTTTGGCGACCTGAACGGGCATAATGATGACCGCGCAAAGGTAGATTTTATCAACGATACCGATATTGATCAGCAACTTCTGAAATGGACTGATTTCTGGAGCCGGGGAAATCACGATGACCGAACACTGGCCATAATCTATTAAAATATGAAAAAGACCGTTAAAGTTGTTTCCGTTCTGGACCCCAACAAATCTTATGAATATGTAGATGAAAGCCCGATCCGGGGCGGTATAAAGGATGTTTATTTTTCGCCTGACAGAGAATATGTAGTCGCTTTTTACCGGAATCCTTTGGACGCGGGGCAGAAGGAGCGTATCATGAGGATTGTTTCTACCTATCTTGGAAATATACGGAACGGTAATTCATCAGACTATTTTCTGAACGAAATATTCAGGTGGCCTTACGATATTGTAGAAAGGAACAAACTGACGGGAATTGTAGTTCCTATTTACCATAAAAAATTCTTCTTTGCGAAAGGCTATATCGGGTCCGATAATATTCAGGGTCAGGATAAAGTGGGTAAATGGTTTACGGCTCCCATGTTCAGGAATCAGCAGTATCCTTTGAGGCTGGATCCTTCTGAACTTGGGGATTGGCTGAGCTATTTCCAGATCACTATTAATATCAGCAGAGGCGTGAAAAAGCTTCACCAGATGGGACTGGCGCACTCCGATCTTTCCTACAACAATATTCTGATAGATCCGGTGACGAAATCTGCCTGCATTATTGATATAGACGGATTGGTTGTTCCCAAACTTTTCCCGCCGGAAGTCATAGGAACGGCAGATTTTATTGCTCCCGAAGTTTTAAAGACCAAGCATCTCAGCATGCAGGATCCGGGAAGGCATCTCCCTAATCAGAAAACAGATCTGCATGCATTGGCCGTGCTGATTTATATGTACCTGTTCAGACGACATCCTTTGAGAGGAGGGAAAATATGGGATCTGGATTCCGAAAAAGATGAGGTAATTTCTATGGGTGAAAAAGCTTTATTCGTAGAACATTCCCAGGATCTGTCCAATCAAGTAAAAGCCGACCATCTTAGAAAATGGGATGCATTCTGGGGTGATCCTAAAAAAATTCCTTACACCGCTGCGGGACCTTATCTGTCCGAACTTTTTAAGAAAGCATTTATAGACGGACTTCATGATCCCATTAGACGGCCGACAGCCAATGAATGGGAGACTGCTTTGTTGAAGACAGCGGATTTGGTACAGCCATGCCACAATCCGGAATGTACTGAAAAATGGTACGTCTTCGACAACAGCAGCTATCCGAAATGCCCTTTCTGCGGCACTCCACATCGTGGAACACTGCCGGTTCTGGACCTGTACTTTAAATTTGATGAAGAGGTATGGAAACCTGAGAACCATCGTTTGATGGTCTACAACAACCAGTATTTATTCAAATGGCATGTTTCCAGAAAGGTGATCCGGAATGAAAATCTTACGATGCAGGATAAGATGCCTGTAGGATATTTTACTTTTCATGAAGGAAGATGGGTGCTGGTCAATCAGAGCCTGACTTCCATGAAAGATGTTACGGAACAGAAAGAGATTCCGCCCGGATCTATGGTAGAAATTACAGATGGGAAGAAAATACTTTTGTCTGCTGAAGAAGGCGGAAGACTGATCTTTGTCACTTTAGCGAATAAATCATAAAAAAATCTACAGATTTTTTAGAAACTTAAGTGTACTTCTTTTGTGCAAAGTTTTAAACTTAAAAATTAACTTAAGTGTAAAAACTTTTGTGGTTGACATAATTTTAGTTGGCAGAGGCTTCGAGAGTATCAGCTCCCAATGACCTTTGTCGTCAGTTGTTATGGGATGACTCAGCATGGAGTCATTATCTATAAATCCCGCAGATCTCTCAGATTCCCCAGAATTCAATAATGAGATAAAAATCTACAGATTTTTTAGAAAACTTAAGTGTACTTCTTTTGTGTAATGTTTTAAACTTAAAATTAACTTAAGTGTAAAAACTTTTGTGACTTTTGTGGTTGAAAATTTTATAACTTTTTTATTGAAATTCCATAAAATAAGAATGTTCATCTTCACCCACCGTTTTGAATCCTAAGCTGGTGTACAGATGTTGAGCTTTATTGGTTTTTAAGACACTTAATTCTACTGTTTTACCTTCTTTAGACGCTTCTTCAAGAATGTCTTTTAAAATTTTTTTTCCGAGCCCTTTTCCCTGTTGGGTGGGATCGATCTGAAGTTGAAAAACTTCTGTTTTATTACCTCTGTTGATCTTCAATAATCCGACAGGTTCATCGTTTAAAAGGATGATATGGGCTTTATCAAACTGATAAAGAATTCGCTGAAGCGTTGTTTCTCTGTCTGTTGGAAGATGGGAATTGGCGTAATGCGGATTCATGGTTTTCGTTCTCAGATCAAGAAGATAATCAATGTCGTTTTCTGAAGCTTTTCTATAGGTAATAATCGTGTTCATAAGGTGGGTTGAGGTCCGATTTTTTAAGCAAGGTTTTCTGATGATGATGATGATCAGGAATCTAAGATAACGATTCTCGGATTTTTATCTGCATTAATTCTCAGTTTCATTTCGATGAACTGTTTAAAAAATGCATAAGCATAGTAGATGGTCTGTGCATAAGGCCCTTTTTCATCAGCTGAACAGTCTTTGATAAAATCACATTCATGTTCAATTTCTTTAAGCAATATAAGGTTATTTTGTTGGTCTGCCGTTATACGCTGGATGATGTCTTCCTCACTTTTGGTAAACTCATATTCATATCCGTCCATTTTTTTATCCAGGATCATTTTCATCAAAAGGATTGTATAATCATTAAATTTTAAAAAGTCTGTTGAATCCATATTGATACCGCCATCACTATTTTCTGATTCAGAAATGGGGAAATAATGGGTATAGTTTCCAAATTGAAACATATAGCTGGTACAAACCGTTGAGGTAGGAATTTCATACAGCAGAATAATTCCATAATGGTCATACAATTCCTCAAAATATTTTTCCTTTATGGTATCATCTCTCCCAGTATATTCTGAATAAACTTCTTCGATGAGGAAAAGATTGATTTCAAACAATTCATCGGGTGTGATGGTATTCATGTCATTTTTCACCTTCTCTAATATATTTTCAAGGGTAATGTCATACTTGCCTGTTTCTTTTTTCCTGTCTTCCAGAAATGTTTTAAACGTTCTTGTATGGAATTTTTTGTGCTTCAGATCATCATAAAGATAGACAGACGCCTTTTCCTTATCGAACATATAGATTTCGGTATTTCTTCCCACTTAATTGTAGTATAAACTATTTCAAACTTATTTTCAGTCCCATTTCTTTTTTCATATGCAGCAGCACTTCAGCATTTCCTTTGGCATCATCTACAGGATTATGCGTATGTTCTGTTTTGCGGAGGTGCTTCCATTGGGCGAAAGTATTCTTTTCCAGTCCGCAATAGAGATCAGAAAGCCTTCTTGATGAATAACCGAAGGGATTTTTGCCGGTAAAATGATGAAAGTACCAGCAGATGAACATCCAATCGAAACCGTTGTTATCACTGATGAAAACAGGTCTTCCTTTTGAGTATTCTTTAATCCATTCTTCGAATTCCAGCATGACTTCTTTAGGATCATCAAAACACATGGTTTTTTCTCTGCTGAATCCGGACACTGCTAAAGCATCCGGATTGAATTTTTCCGAAATAGGCTTCAGTTTCCCGTAGAACGTAGTATCCAGTGCGTCATTCACAAGGACTGCTCCAAAGCAGACCATCGAAAAATCTCCGGGAATCGGGCCATCTGATTCAATATCGACCATAAAATAACTCATTATTTAATCAAATTTTATATTTCTGCTGTTCATATAGGCTTCATCAATCTCTTCTCTTTCCAGTCGGTCAGGATAAATAGAAACTTTTATGAATTCATTTTCGAACGAATCTTTGATAAACAGCTCATTACCATTTAATTTTACTTTTTTAGTGAATCCTTTCGTAATAATTTCTTCTGCTTTTAAAGTATTAATGTTGAAAACAAAAAGTCTTTGTCCGTGCTTATCAACATATTGGGTCACAAGAAAGTTTTCAAAAAACTGTAAATGTCCTCCCGATGATGGCTGACCCATTGTATTAATAGGGGGACGCCAATTGATGATGATATCTCTGTTTATTTTTATCCGTATCAGTTCGTGTCCCACTTCGTTACTCTGCCACCAGGCGAAAACTCCCTGGTTATTGATGGCGGTACTGTACTTATCGATTTCAATTTCGGTACCGAATGCATCTTTCCAGAAAATCCGGTCTTCTTCAATCTCAAAATCCCGAACAGTAAGATAGAGTTCTTCTTCTAGTATTTCGAAAATTTCTTTTGTGGTCATACCATTTATTAAGAAAACAAATATATTAAAAGAACCTCTGCTTATATCAGTTCAAAAAAATCTCTTTTTCCGATTTTGATCTTTGTCTGTAGGAGCAATTCAATTTCCTGATCAGGATCTGTTATCTTGATATGATTAATCTGAATACCTCCGCTTTGGATCATTCTTCGGATGGCCGATTTGCTGAGGTCACTTTTAAGCTGACTGCACAATTCCACTGCTCTCATTCTATTTTCTTGAGATTGAAATAAGGCTAAAGAAATAGGTTTGTACACTTTCTCTTCAACGTTTTTATTTTGAAACTGATTGCTGAAAAATTCTTCTGCAAGGCCTGCCGCTGATTGATCATGGTATTGTGTAATGATATTTTTAGCGACTCTCTTTTTGATATCCATCGGATTTTCACCGTTTTCTAATTTTGATTTTAACTCTAACTTTTCTTCAGCAGTAAAATCAGAAGCGAGATCAATAAACTCATCGATAAGGCTGTCCGGAATGGACATCGTTTTTCCAAACATTTCATTCGGTTCATCCGTCAGACCGATCGTATTGTTCAAAGATTTACTCATTTTTTCCTTACCGTCAAGACCTTTCAGCAAAGGCATACACATCACCACCTGTGCGGACATCTGATGAACTTCCTGAAGCTGTCTTCCCATCGTGCAGTTGAAAAGCTGATCCGTTCCGCCCATCTCAATATCACATTCAATCTGGACAGAATCGAAGCCCTGAAGAATAGGGTATACGAGTTCATGCATCGCAATCGGAGTATTTTCCGTAAATCTTTTATTGAAGTCATTCCGGTGCATCAGCTGGGCTACCGTTACTTTTGACATCAGCTGGATCACTTCTGAAAAGCTGAGTGCATCCAGCCAGTCAGAATTAAAAACAATTTTCGTTTTTTCCACCTCAATGATCTTAGAAAGCTGATTGATGTAAGTTTGTGCATTGTGATGGACATCCTCAACACTCAAGGGCTTTCTGGCCTTGTTTTTTCCGGTCGGATCACCGATTCTGGCCGTAAAACTTCCAACGACAATCACAATCTGATGTCCCAGATCCTGAAACTGTTTCAGTTTTTTAAGCACGACGGCGTGTCCCAGATGCAGATCCGGAGCAGTAGGATCAAATCCCAGTTTGATTATTAATTTTCTGTTTTCCACTTCAGCCTGTTTAATTTTCTGTTCCAGACCTTTTTCCGGAAGAATGATGGCTGTGTTTTCTTGTAATGTACTGATCATAATGATTGGGTTTTAAAACAAAAAAAGCCCGGACAATGCTGTCCGGGCTCTCTATTGATATTAGATTATTCTTATTGAATTACAGATATAGAAAGTCTTCCCGAACGTTGATCCGGGGAGTAATACTCACTGAAAAAAGGAAGACGCAATATGCTGTTTAAATGTTTCATTGATAATGCAAGTATAAAAGCTTTTTAATGTTGGTCCAATATTTAAACCACTAAGACCCGCCGTAAAGTTCCATATCAGTTAAGATTTATAAAAAACTTACTGTTCTTTAACAGTTTATGAATCCCAATGGTTTAAAATAAAGGTTTCAAAACAATTTTACTTATCGCTTTTGCAGCTAATTCCATGCCATAAATCCCTTACAGGCAAAATAAAGAATAGTTATAAATAAACCGTATTTGATGATTTTTTTTGGTCAGCTTATAAGTTCTGAATAATAGAGGATCGACGGTCTGTTTTGCTGCTAATTTTTCCATTATTGATGAGTTTAAAGGTTAAAAACGGGTTGTGAATAGGTATTTCTGATCTGCTCTTTCCATATTTCCACTTCCTCAGGAGAAGCTTTATCAGCTTTATCAAAAAAGAAATGCTGAACGATTTCAAAACCGCTGTAGAGAAAAATTCCGTTGTCTGAAGTAAGGGTAAGTGCTTTATCCATTCCCATACGTTCATATTCCTCGTGAGATTTCCCGTGGGTATTGATAATGACTGCTTTTTTACATTTCAAAAGCCCTTTTTGTACCCCGTGGTCATAGCGGTAGGCAAAACCATAGCTGAAAACGCGGTCGATGTACCCTTTCATAATCGCAGGCATTCCCGTCCACCAAATAGGATAAATAAAAGTAATTTGTTCTGCCCATAAAATATAATGCTGTTCTGTTTTTATATCATCAGAAAGCTGTCCTGCCAACTGTGCCTGGATATCTTCCAGTGAAAAGACCGGATCAAAGCCAATTTTGTTCAGGTCTCTTATTTCTGTTTCGTGATTGTCTTTTTCCAGACTTTCGATAACGGTTTGAAGCAGATGGTTATTCAGGCTGTTTTCATTGGGATGGGCGTAAATGATTAAATGTCTCATCGTTTTATTGTTTAAATTAATAAGACAAATGTAGAGCAGCGGAAATGACAAAAATTGTAAGAAAACGAAGTGCAGTTAGTCTGATCCGGAACGGCAGATCTCCTTCTGGAACTTGATGTACTGGGAAGGAGAAATACTGATGAAATGTTTGAAATCATGGATAAGCTGGCTCTGGTCATAATAGCCACATTCATCAATAACAGTAAACCATTCTACTTTTTTGCCTCTTTCAAGTTCCTTTTCAATAAGGGTAATAGCCTTTAGAAAACGACTGTAGCGGGCAAGTTCTTTATAGGAATACCCGAATTGTTCTTTCTGCTTGAGCTGAATATTTCTTTCACTCTGATGGGTTTGTTCTGCAATAGTTTTAACAGGATTCAGGCTGAGGTTTTCGAAATTACTCAGCAATCGGCTTGTTTCATCCTGTTCCTGAACGTAAGGACGGCAGAATTCAAGAATATGATTGGTTTTTTCCTGTGACGACGGGAATTTTGAGAGCTGATGCCAGAGTTCCGTGAAACAGTTCTCCTTTAAAAGTTCATCCGGGTGAGTTCCCTGGTGGGAAATCATAGCTTTTCCAAAGAAACGGTAAAATGCATCGTTTTTGAAATTGGCGACCAGAATGGAACTTCCTGTTGGCAAGGTATAGTCAAAAGCTTGCCGTACCGGGCCTAAAACTACACATTGTTCCACTTCAACACTGGTGTTTTCCTGAGTGGTCATACAGGCGTTGGTTCCGAAGCAAAAAAGCATAATCGTCTGGTAGGAAGGAAGCAGGGTTTTGGTTACTGCACAGGAAGATTTGTTTTCTGCGAAATAAAAATGCGTAAAGACGGTTTCAAATTCTTGGGGAACTGATATTTTAAGCTGGTGATATTCCGGTTGTGATTCCTGCATGACAAAGATTTTTTATAAGTCAATGGTGAATTTTGCTTCACAAATTACTGGTGAATTAGTGGCGGATAATTAGATTCAAAATCCTCTAAAAACGCTTCATTTTCTTATCCCAAACTCAGATTAATTTAACTTTTTCTCCATTTTATAGTTGGTAAGACCGATTCCTTTTACATCAACAGTTTGTTCCCTGATCATTTTAAAACCCATCTTTTCAAAGAAAGGTTTTGCTGTTTTGCTTACATCAGCAGTCAATATTTTTTGTTTCCGGAGTATCGCTTCCTGTTCAATAAAGGTATACATTTTCAGGGCAATTCCCTGATGCTGAAAATCCTTGTGAACGAAAAGCAGATCAATATAATTTCCCCGGTCAAGGGTACAGAATCCAGCCATCTGTCCGTTGACTTTGGCTACAATGACAAATTGTTTGTCTATCACCTGCATCCATCTTTCCTCATTTTCACCTCCGGATTTCCAGGCATCGATCTGATCTGTGTCATAATCTTTTGTACATACAGCGGTGATGGTCTCTGTAAAAAGGCTGCGCATTTCCGGCAAGTCACTGATATTTCCTTTTCTGATGATCATGATTCAAGAATGTATTTTTCTTCATACAGTTTCTGCTGCTCCACGGTAAGTAAGGGATAAAAAAGATTCATCTGTATCAAAGCATAGTGTTTTACTGCCTCATCTTTGTTCATCTTAAAAGCAAGACTGTTGTGAATGATCCAGTTGTCTGCAATGATGAATATCTGTGTAGTAAGGCTTTTCAGGATAAAATCGGGAATATCATCTCTGAAAATATTGTTTTTCTGAAAACCTTTGAAAATAATCTGAAATTCATCCTTTCTGGTGATATTGATGGATTCATACTGTGATTCTATGACCGGGATATTTTTTAGGATATCAAAAAAGTTCATGAAAATAAAACGGAAAGAATAAAAAACATCATAGGTTGAAAAGGTAAAATGATACAGATCTTCCAGCGTTTTGTTTTCTATTTTCTGGAGATTATTTAGTAAAACGTCCATTTTTAGAATCAGTTCAGAAAAAAGGATCTTAATAATATCTTCTGAATATTTAAAATGATAATGAAGATTCCCCGCACTGATATTCAGATCCGCTGCAATATGTCTTGTTGTGATCGTATTGTAGCCTTTTTCATTAAATAACTCCAATGCTTTTGATAATATTTTATCCTTGGTTTTCATGCATCAAATATAAGAGACTTTAAATCATATTTCAAAATTAGAACAAATGTTCTAGTTTTTGATATATTTGCATTAGAAAATCAATCAGGATGGAAGGAAAAAAAATGTTCAATTACGAAACTGCTGAAAACAGATATTCCATAAAAGAAAAAAGGGTACAGGAAACCTTGGTGAAAATACTGCAGATCATTATCGGATTTATTATGGCAATCCTTCATATGTGATGAAAAATAAAATTTCATATTTGTTTTTGCTGGGACTGGCGGTCTGGGCTCTGATCATTTTTCTTAGAAAAAGCGGGATTTTTATTCCTGTGATCAGCCATCATTTGACTGATTTCATCACCGTTCCGATGTATACTTATCTTATAGAGTACCTGATGAATAAAGTCGGGGGATATCATTGGAAGCCTGATTTTAAATTTATTTTGACCTCTGTATTCTATTTGTCTATGCTTTTTGAAGTGGTGTGTCCTATGGTTTCTGAAAGGTTTACAGGTGATATCTTAGATATTGTGGCTTATCTGGTAGGAGGTGTGGTCTATTATTTTCTTAGAATCAAATTAGTGAACTTTTTCAAATGTGAGGATATGTAGAAAGCCCAATGTTTTTGAATAATTAATAATGAGCTGATCCTTTTGAAAATAATATTTAAATGAATAAAAAGCATCTCCTGAATCGAATTTTATTTCATCCGGTTCTGCACTATACTCAAAGGTTGAAATTTTTGCTGCAGTGTGAATTGAAAATGTAGTATAATTAAAATTTAGTGAACTGATCTTCTTTAAAGGAATATCAATGATTTCTTCATCCTGTAGATACCCGGCCATTATTTTATTTTCCAGGGAATTTGATAAGGGAATTGTTTTAAAACTGATCATATTCCAGTCTCCAAGTAATCTTTTCCTTTGCTTTTCAGTTTCTTCTGCCTGGAATATTGCTTTTTTTATATCACCAATTTGAAAATTATCCCGGAAAAAACTTCCGTAATACCCTTTTCCTTCCACTACGATTCTATTAGAATCGATCACCTTAATATGGAATAACGCCTTGCCACGATCATATAATTTTAAATCTCTTACTCTGAGATTTTTATTAAGTAAATATTGTTTACCCCAAAAGGTAGTACGTGCTGCATACCCATTCTGAAAATATAAAAATTCCCGCCAATGGTCATTTTCTTTAGTAACTAATGAATCTGAAAGCCATTCTCCGTTGAAAAAATTGGGCTTATATTCTTTTTCTTTAAAGCAAGAGACCAGCAGAAATCCTGTACATATCAGGAAACTGCCGGTCAGTATTTTTTGTAGCAGCATGGTCAAACTTATCTGCTTCTAAATTATAAAATAAAGTTTAATTTCCTCCGCCTGCTCTGCTGGATTCCTCGAACTTAACTTCCTTCGTAGCTCCCTTCACATTATTGTTTCCGAATTTATACGTTACAGAAAGATAAATATTTCGCGTGATCCCTTTGTTGAAATATTCTACATCATAATTCGGGTAATATTCTATCCCTTTGTTACGATTGGTATTCAGAAGATCATTGACATAAAGATTGATCAGAAGCTTCTTCTCCATCAGGTTCAGTTTCATTCCTGTATACACCGAAGCATTGGCATAATAATACGTATTTCCGTCCCTGTTCGGAAGATTGCTCCAAAGCCCAAGCATTAAAGTAAGCGTTTTGCTTTTATTCAGGAAGAAATTATTGTCAACATTAAAGTTGGCACTGTATCCTGCAGCAGCGGCTACTGCAGTAGGATCATAAGATTTTGTCTTGGCGTAGTATCCATTCACAAAAATATTGGATTCCATCCACTTCAGCTTGTTGTAATTATAACTGATATTGATTCCGGCCTGATCCTGATTGTAGAAGTTTTTAACGATGCTGTATTTTGACTTGCCTTCCACGACCTGAATTCTGTCCCAGTTGTCTTTATTGTAGTTATAATACAGAGTGACATTAAAATTATTATTCAAAACGTAGCCGAACTCAAAATTATCAGAGAACGAAGGCAGTAGATACGGATTCCCTGTACTGTATTCAAATTCCGAAACATAGAACTTAAACGGATTTAGGTTGCCAAAATAGGGACGTGAAATTCTTCTTGAATAGTTCAGTGAGAACGCATTATTTTCGTTGGGCTTATAGCTGATGTAAGCGGTCGGGAATAGTTTTCCATATTTAATTTTAGCCGAAGAATCATCGTTCATGGAAATTCCCTCCAGGGTAGTATATTCATAGCGAATTCCTGCTTTTGCGTCCAGTTTATCATTGATCTTAAAGCTGGCTGAGGCGTAGGCCGCATAATTCTGCTCGTTGTAGAAGAAAGTATTGGTTCTTTTCGTATTAAGAATATACTGATCATCTTCTATATTGAAAAAATTAAACTCTGAGTCGTTTTTGATCTTTGTATACTTCAAGCCGGCCTCTGTTTTAACCTTTCCAAAAGTTTTCTCCAGATCTGCCTGACCGGAATAGATCCTGTATTTACTGATTGGATTCGCAAAAGTAGAGACCTCATCAGAAGTAATGGTATTATAGAAATTTCTCGCATTGGAGTTGTTGAGCATCACATTCGCCGTCAGGCTCAGCTTACTTCCCGAAGAATCCAGTTTGACATCATAAAATGCCGATGCATTGTGAACTTTTCTGCGGTTTCTGTTGCTGTAATCCGAGAAAACATCCAGATAACCATCCTTATCAAAGATATTGGCCTTGCTTTCGCCCTGTTCCAATGGATTACTGAATGAATAATTGTAATTGATTCCTACCAGATTTTTGTCATTGATTTTATATTCTCCCTTTAGCCCACCGCCTTTATAACGGTAATTGTTGCTGCTGGTACTGTTGGTTTTCCAGTAATTGTTGTCTGTAGTTCCGGTAAGATAATTATAAGAACGGTTTTCCCAGTAATTGTCCCCTATAGAAAGGTTTCCGGTAACGGACAGTTTATCGCCCTGATAGTTAAAAGTAGTACCGCTTCGTGTAGAGGTTGCTGGTCTTCCGCCATAATAACTTCCTGAAGTCTGTAGGGAACCATTCCAGCCCAGATTTGTATTTTTCTTCAGGATAATATTAATCAGGCCGCTTTTTCCTTCTGCTTCGTATTTTGCAGGGGGTGTTGTAATCACTTCTATTTTAAGAATATCATCAGAACGGATCGTTTTCAGATAGTTGATAAGTTCCTGTCCGTTCAGGTTCAGCAGTCTGTCGTTGATCATCACAGCGACATTACTTTTTCCGGCAATACTGATGGCATCATCTGTAGCGCGTACCATGGGAGTCTTGGCAAGAGCTTCCACAGCATCAATTCCCTGAGAAGCTACAGAATTTTCTACATTGAAAACCAACCGGTCTACTTTTCTTTCAAACAGTTTTTTCCTTGCGGTTAGTGTTACCCCTTCTATTTTTTTCTCTACATGGACTTCTTTGAGCTTAATATTTTTTTTTGAATTTCCTTTTACCGTTATATTTTCGCTATTGGTTTTTACACCGTCTCTGATAATTTCAAGAATATAGTTTCCGTCTTCTTTTAATGGAATTTTAAACATTCCGTTCTCATCCGTGATTGCAGAAAATTTTGTGTCTGCTTTGATGATCAGTACCTCGGTTTCAGGTGCGGGTTTGTTTTGCAGGTCGGTGACAGTTCCTTCAATGCTTTGTGCAAAAAAATAAGAGGATGAGACAAGGCTTAAAAGAAGAATGATCTTTCGGTTCATGATTCGCTTTTTATACATAACACCTCATCATGCGGTGACATTACATAAACAGGTGAAAAAATATTTAAACAGGTTGTCATCACATCAGTTTCTCTTTTGTTTAAGTTTGTAAGATATTCGAAAAATATTCTATCATGCATGACGATCACAGATACCACTGCTTTAGCCGCCAAACTTTATCCCGAACTGAATTTGAAAGTGCCTAATTCTGTTCCTAAAGTAGTGTTATACGCCATTGCAGGGATGATGGAACTGACAGCTAAACTCAATGGAAAACCTCCTTTGCTGACCAGAAAAGATATTGCGATGTTTTCCGGACTGCAGCAGAATTTTGACATTTCCAAAGCCCGGAACGAATTGGGATTCAATCCTAAAGCTCCTGAGCTGGCGGTAAAGGAAGCATTGGATTATCTGATGAAGAATAAAAGTATTACAGGGGCTTGAAAAAGCCTCTTTTATGAAATATGAAGCTTGATGACAGATCCTTTATAGTATTTCGTAAGATCGTAAAGTTCCCCGAAATAATGCTGCAGATCAAGATTATTATATTCAGAACCTTTTGTACGGAACTGATCTTCTGCAAGAGCATACAAAGCGGGATAATCCTTTTTTAAATAATGGGAAAGGACAGTACAGCTTCCTTTTTTTTCCAGCGCGATGTCCGTAAAAAACAGACCATACACCAGAAACTGGTTGAAGTGCCGGGCATCCACCATAAAATCCAGATTCTGTTTAGAATAATTTTCATAATCCGAAAGAAGATCCTGAAACGATTGTACATTTTCTTTTTTCGGAATTTCATAGAAAACATCAATTCCATGAATGAAAAGCTGGGTTCTGGCTTCTTCACTGTCCTTGGGATAGGCATTGGTAAACCAGGTAAAAAGACTAGTAAGTTCTTCTTTGGAAAGCTGGTCTATGGAATCTTTGACTTTATTTTTAATGATTTCAAGACTTACCTTAGCATCATCATGAAGAAATCTGATGATTTCTTCCTCTTCACGGCATAGCTTATTATACAAATTGATTTTAGCAATATTCGGATTGGTTTTGATGAAATACAGTTCTTCTGCCATTGCTTTGTACCACATGATCTTTTTTTGTAATGTGGTAACTAAAGATACGAAATATGTAGGCATTATAACTGAAAATGTTATGCAGCCAATGATTAATTATTTTTTAAGGGTTTCATGAAGAGCTATTCTGTTCCCTTCGGAGTCTTCAAATTCAGCGACCGCAAATCCGTACTGTTCATTGATCTTTTTTGGATAAAGGATCTTTCCGCCGTTCTTCAGCACTCTGGTCAGGGATTCTTCGATACTTTCTGTTTTAAAATAAATAATAACACCATCCTTTGTCGGTTGGTATACATCCCCTTTGGCCAGAGCTCCCGTGATCCCACTTTTTTTTTCTTCAAATGGAAATAGCAACATTTCATAACCATCAACATTCTCCTGTTCAAAACGGAAATTAAAAACAGAAGTATAAAACTGCTCGGCACGTTTCATATCAGTGACTGGAATTTCAAAGTAGACGACCGGATTGGATTGTTGCATCATTTCTTTTTTGGACTGACTGCAAGGTACTAATATGAGGAGTAAAAATAAATAGGGAAGCAATATTTTGATAGGGTTCTTACTTGTTTTTTGGATCGAATAAACTAAACGATTCTTCATTTAATTAAAAAATAGATAGACTTATCTATTTTTAGCGTAGATTTGTAAAAATTTTCGTGATGAAAAAAGAAAAGGTAAAGGAAAGAATTATCAGGGTAGCTTCAGATTTGTTTTACAGACAGGGTTTCAATTCCACCGGAATTAATCAGATTATTGCTGAAGCGGATATTGCCATAGGATCGCTGTACAATCATTTCACTTCGAAAAATGATCTTCTTCAGGCATACCTCATCAAGGAAGAGTTGGAATGGTTCAAGGGTTTTGAAGACCATACCGCACAAATTTCTGAACCCAAAAATAAAATCCTCTCTTTGATAGATTACCGTAAAAAATTACAGAAATCCTCAAAGTTTGCAGGCTGTCATTTCATTAAGATTATTGCTGAATTGGGAGACAGCAGTCCGGTTGTTTCTGATTTTGCAAAAAAGCATAAGGGTAAGCAGAAAGAAATGATCAGAACACTGGTGGGCGGATATGCAGAGAATAAAAAAGACCTGAATGCTGATTTAATCACAGAAAGTATCTTCCTGCTGATAGAGGGAGCGGTAGTGACTTCCACAATTGATAAAAATACCGATTCTTTTAACGCTATTCAACAAATAATTGAGGCCCAGTTGCCTTAAATTTTTTTCTTAATTATAAATAGATATATCTATATAAAAATGAATTCTAAAAATCTGAAATTGATGGTGATATTGTCCGGTCAGCTCCTGACGATTATGGATATTTTCATCATCAATGTATCCATTCCATCTATTCAGCGTGATCTTCATGCTTCCCATGGAGAAATGCAACTGATGATTGCATCTTACCTGATTGGTTTTGCTTCATTTCTTATTACAGGCGGAAGGTTAGGGGATATGTACGGACGAAAAAAGATCTTTATGATCGGGCTGGTATTTTTTATGTTGAGTTCAGTAGCTTGCGGAGTTTCATCCGGTGCAGCTCTGCTTGTCATCTCTCGGTTTATTCAGGGGATCAGTGCGGCGCTTATGTCTCCGCAGGTCCTTTCGATGATACAGATTTTATTTGCAGGTCATGAAGAAAGAACGAAAGCTATGGGTTGGTACGGAATAACAATTGGTCTGGGCACTATTTTGGGACAGTTTCTTGGCGGTTACTTTTCCTCAATGACGCTGATAGAAGAATCCTGGAGACTGATTTTTCTGATCAATATTCCGGTCTGTCTGCTGGCTTTATGGTTTAGCAATGCCATCTTGACTGAATCTAAAACTAATGCTGAGAAAAGTACCTTTGATTTCTTTGGCGTCATTATTTTAGCTTCGGGACTTTTCTGTTTTACTTATGCGCTTACCCTGTCTGAACATCAGGGAATTCAGATCGGGAGTATAGTATTGCTTATATTTTCGATTGTTATTTTACTCTTTTTTGTCGCCATTCAAAAGATGAGGTTAAAACGGGGGAAATCTTATCTGATTGATTTCACCTTATTCAGCTACAAAAATTTTAATCTGGGAATTCTGGCAGTTTCCTTTTTCTTCATCATGCTGGATTCTTACTTCTATATCCTGTCATTATTTTTCCAGGACGGGCTGCAGATAGGTTCGCTGAATGCAGGAGAAATTATTGTTTTTCAGGGAGTCGGTTTTATCCTGGCTTCTTTGTTTTCAGCGAAATTTATTTTAAGATATGGTAAAAAGTTTTTAGTGACCGGACTGGTCCTGATCATGACTGTTCTTATTTTGCAGATTCTTCTATTTGACAGGGAAACCCCTTTTTTCATTCTTTGTCTGCTCCTGTTTTTTCATGGATTGGGGGTCGGTTCTATTATTCCGTCACTGGCTACCATTGCGCTGTCCGGACTTCCACAAAAACTTGCAGGAAATGCTTCCGGAGTGTATAATACTTTTCAGCAGGTGGCTGCGATCTTAGGAATTATTGTGGTAGGCAGTGTTTTCTATTATTTCCTTGGATTAAAACCTTCGCTGCAGGACTATCATGCGGCTTTCTCAGCAGCTTTGGTCATCAATATGGTTTGTCTGTTTATGGTTTTATTTTCGATTCTAAAAGTTTCTGAAAGTATACTTCCTTCGGGAAAACGAAAAACCTTTCAGCCTTAATTATTTTAAATACTGCTCTATTATGGTTTCTAAATTTTCCTGTCCGCCCAGTTCTCTTGAAATAATCTTTCCGTTGCGGTCCACAAGTATAAAGAGTGGATAACCCGCAGCGTTGAGCTTTCTGGGAAATTCTTTATTGATGTCGAAATAATTTTTCCAGAGAACTTTATTTTCTTTGAATATTTTATGCCCCAGATCGATTCTCTGCTGGGTTCTGTCGTCTGCAATGCTGATGAAATTCACGCCTTTATCTTTGTATTTCTCGTACATTTTAACAAGTTCAGGGAGTTCCTGAATACACGGTTTGCATGCAGTAGACCAATAGTCGACGAGCGTGATTTTATAATCTGCGAATCCTGCTTTTGTGATTTTACCTTCAGAACCAAAATTTATTTCCGGGAAACTTCCTCCTACGTCAGTTGAATTTTCCAGCGAAAGAATCTTTTCGAAGTTTTTAAAACAGGATGAAGTTTTTACCTTGTTTGAAAATAACGGAAGATTATTGAGATAAATTTTATAGAAACCGTATTTTGAAAGATCATTGACGATTTCCCAAAAAGCAGGGTATGATCCGGGATGTTTTTTGATATAGGCTTGAAGGAGTTTCCCTTTGCTTTCTATATCTGCAGGATCATTTTTTTCGAATGGTTTCAGTTTTCCGTCTGCCTCCAATAAATATTCTTTCAACGTATTATAGTCATTATTGACTGACGCATCTCCCGACAAAACCAATGATAAGTCCTGATCATTAATCTTGATTTTTAAAAGACCTTCTTCAATAAAAAACAGTTTTGACTGACTGAAACTTTTGGCGTCTTCCTTTGGTGCCAGGAACATCATAGGCAAAGGACAGGGAATTGTCCCACTGATTGTATTTTGAGGTTGAATTCTTATGAGGGCTCCTTTGGCGTTTGCGATTGAGGATACACTTTTATCAGGTTGAACGTTCAGGTTGTAAAGCGACAGGATATTTCTGGAGCTGGAAGGAGGAACTAAAAGCAGAGAATCTTTTTCAAATGCGGGAGCTGTCAATTCAATCGTAAACTGTTTCTGTGGAAATACAAAACTGCTGATCAGCAATAATAAGATTTGGGAAGTCTTTTTCATATTAATTTTGGACAGTAAATATACTAATTCATCATTCTGAGGACAAACTTATGTTGTTTTTCTGATCAGTACACTGGCGTAAAACTTATGGATAAGATCGTATTGATTCTCTTATTTGTTTTAAAAATATCTAATAATTGTAGCTACGCTCTATTTTGGTGATAATAAAGTCCTCAGGTGACAGAAACAAGTAAGAGATATTGTAGTAAACATAGCCGTATAGGAATACAAAATCAATTTTAAATTCATATCGGCTAAGACCCGTAATTTCAATATGATTGATGATATAATTCACTTCATCTTTGCCCATGTCATGATTATGAACAATCATAGGATCAACCGCCATTCTTGTCTGAGAAAGGATCTTCTTCTGATGGTCCAGATAAAAATCAATCAACTGCCGGAGATCGTTTTCAAAGTCCATGGTTTCAGAATATTCCCGGTAAAAAAGGTCTTCAAATATGAAAACGGGAATTTTACTTTGTACTCCGTGATGATCCGTGATATACTCATGGCTTTGCCAGTTTTCTGTACTTTGTTGAAATTCAATAATCCTTCCTTTGGGTGTTGTAATCTTCATTTATTTGATTATTTTTTTACCGACTGCAACGTAATTTTTGCGATGTTTCTTGTGATCTCCGTCGGTGAATGACAATCACAGTTACTGAATCCTATAACGTAAATATCTTCAGAAGGAATATACACCCCCATACTTTTAAACCCGAAAATACTTCCGCCATGTTCCCTGTCCGGAGTTCCGTTGATATCTTTAAGGTGCCATCCGTAACCATAGGTAAATTCTTCGCCACTGTTCAGCTTATATTTCTGAAAAGCTTTTTTTGTTTCAGCTGTATTGAGGAGGATATTCCGGTTTAAAGCCTGCTGCCATTTCAGCATATCGTCTACTGTAGACATCAGGGAACCGGAGGAGAAAGGAACACTGAAACTGATTACGGTTTTATTGACAAATCCATGGTCTTTCCGATGATAGCCGTAAGCTCTTTTAGGAATAAGCTGTCGGTCGGTAGCATAGTAAGAATGACTCATACCTGCTTTTTCGAAAATATTCTTTTTAATAAAATCTTCATAGGTCTGCCCTGAAACCAGTTCAATAATATAGCCTAATACGACATATCCCGAGTTATTATAGTCAAATTTTTCTCCGGGAGCAAAATCTACAGGTTCGTTTTTAAAGAAATCAACCATCATTTCGGGCTTCATTTCTTTCTGTGCAATCGTGGATAAAGTTTTCATTTTTGTAAAATCTTTAATTCCGGAAGTGTGGGTCAGCAGATGATGGATGGTGATTTTGTCACCGGAAGGGTAGTCTTTGATATACTTTGAAATGGGATCACCTACATTTAATTTCCCCTGCTGTTCAAGCATCAAAATCGTTACAGCAGTAAATTGCTTGGTCATGGATCCGATCTGGAAAACATGGTCTGGGGTCATGTTGGCATCCAGCTCCAGATTGGCTTTTCCAAAAGCTTTGCGATAAATGGTCTTTCCGTTTTTTGATACCATAAATGCGCCACCGGGTTCATTTTGATTGCCAAATCCGGTAAGGATAAGACTGTCTATTTTCTTTTCATAGGTCTGAGCCTTCGTATTTTCACAAAAGAATAACAGAAATAGAAATGCTGTTAAAAGTTTTTTGGTCGTCATTATTATTAATTTGTAATACAAAGATATAATTAATTGCTATTACTATGTTATACTTTATAGTGATTGATAAAAAAAATGACCGATTTGATCATTTTATTATTTTTGGTAGAGCATAACAGCCCCATTTTATCTTTGATTTTCTTTCATAGCTCTGATCAGTTTATCATTGCGACGGTCCGCTCTTGCGTTGTTTAAAGATAAAACAGCCCAGATAGCAGCAGGAAGCCAGCCGATGACTGTAATTTGTAAAATTAAACAGATGATTCCGGTTAAAATTTTCCCTCTGAACATGAAAGACAGGAAGGGCAGTAGGATGGCTAGTAACATGATTATATTTTGATTTTTATAGTTTTAACATCATTTAGAGTCTGTTTTTTCCTGAGCGACGACGTCTTCGTAATTTTCAGGTTCATTTTCTAACGGAACAGGATGGAAATTATTTCCTTTTTTTGTGTAGACTTTTGCCCGGTAAGGGTATTTTTCAATGCTGTTGGTGATGGACTGAAATAAATCTGCTTTGGAGAACCATACTGTTCCGCATTCACCACATCCCCAGAAGGGTTTTGAATCATCGACATAAGAAAGCAGCCCGTAACAGCTATTGCATGGACATCTCAGACCGTCTTCATCTGCTGTTTTTTTTGGAATGGGTTGCTCCATCGTCATCGGATTCAATGAAAAACTGCTGTAACAGGAAAGGCATTCCAGCATGATAAAGCGCATCCCTTTTTTCTGTGAATCAGAGATGAACGTCGTTTGATCCGGGGATGCTGTAAATGTTTCTTTACATTGATCACACGTAATATTCATGATGAGCTTTTTTGGCTTATTTTATTCTAAATGATGTAGGTTTCTGAAATTACGCTCTATTATTTTTCTGCTGAGATTAACAGCATCATGGGACGGCGTAATTCATCCTTCATTTCATCAAATTCTTTCAACAGGTCTTCACTGGGTTCCGGCTCTGTGATTTCATTGATTTTAAATCCCAGTTTTAACAAGGTATTCAGGTAAGTTGTCAATGTTCGATGGTATTTTATGACATTTTCTCCTAAAAATGTAGTGTCCCTTTTTCCTTCTGTGAAATAATGATCAACCGGCCAATATAATTTTTCTTTATTTTCATCATACACCCAATCCTGCGTTCCTTGTGCTGTAAAAACGGGATGTTCAACAGAAAATATGAAATGTCCTTGAGGTTGAAGCCAATTGTAAATGTTTTGAGCCATGGCATCAAATGATTCTATATAATGAAAAGTCAGAGAGCTCAGGATCATATCAAATTTTCCCGAAGGATAATGGAGGTCTTCAAGCGCTTCCTGTACATATTCAATACCCTCAAGTTGGTTGATCTCTTTGGCTTTTTCAAGCATCTTTGCTGAAAGATCTGCTCCGATAACAGATTTTGCTCCGTGTTCTATAGCATAACGGCAATGCCAGCCGAAACCGCATCCCAGATCAAGAATATTTTTTCCTTTAAAATCTGGCAGCATTTTTTTCAGCGCAGGCCATTCACCGGCCCCTTCCAATCCTTTTTGGGAACGAAGCATTTTTTCATACTGTTCGAAAAAGGATGAATTATCGTATTTATTTTCTTTCATAGGATTTGCCAAACATTGATTGATGTTCTGATAACAGGGCTCGAACCTGTGTCCTCCCGGTCCAAGAGCCGGGTGCTCTGCCACTGAGCTATATCAGAAGTTGGATAGGTGCAGGGCTCGAACCTGCGTCAACCCGGGTGAAGAGCCGGGAATTCTACCACTGAACTAACCTATCCTTACGGTATTATTTTTCAGATCTTGCCTGAGAAATATTTATTTTTTCTTAAAACCGAAGCCAGGAACGGATTGGAAACGGTAACTCCGTGTACAAGCTCTGGGGTAGGTTTAAATGGGCTTACCTGATGAGTCCGCGGGGCAATCCAGCCTGATTTTTCAGGATCAATATCTGCTTTTCTGCAAGCCTCAACAATCATTTTTTTATTGCAGAATTCTTTTTCCTGAAAGACTTCCCAGGGCAAAGGTAATCTATTCCAGACTTCTGTATTGGGATCCAGTTTTCCGCCGCCTGACAGATGCCATGCAATGACATCGGCCGCCATCAGTCGCATGACTTTTCCAAAACTGATATCTTCAAGAATATATTCCATTCCCAAAGCATAAATCAGGTTCATCCAGTTGTCTCTTGCTTTGTTCCAGGCTCCTGCAGTATTATTCCATGTTGTAGAGTCGTTGCCCGCTTTTACAGCCATTGTTTTCCTGTTGATGTCGTTTTGATCCCAGAGTTCTCCAAGAAACGCTGCAATCTCCTGAAGGATATCGGTCCATCTGCCCAGCAGAGCTCCTTTCTGTTCATCGGTCAGATGTTGCAAAACTTCCTCGCTGGTGTAGATATAGGAGACCGCAAGCCAATTGGTTTTTTCCGGAGTTTCTTTGCATCGGTTGAACAGGACCTCACATATTTCATCAAACGGTCTTTCCTGACTTTGATTGGTAAAGGTATTTCTAAGGCCGCTTCTCGCATTGAAATAGGCAATGAAACATGCTGTATTGAGATCTTCAGTGAAATCTTCCGGATGAATCGTGTGTGAAAGTCCGTGTTTTGCAATTTTCTGAAATTCAATCTTTTGAGATTCATGAATAAATTGGGACAGTCTTTTTTCAATTCGTTTTAAAAGACGCCATTTTTTGTTGTAATTTCTTTTGGAAAGATCCAGTCCGGCTTCTTTTCTTTGAATTTTATTAAGTCTGTCCG
Source organism: Chryseobacterium carnipullorum (assembly GCF_003815695.1). Taxonomy (NCBI): domain Bacteria; kingdom Pseudomonadati; phylum Bacteroidota; class Flavobacteriia; order Flavobacteriales; family Weeksellaceae; genus Chryseobacterium; species Chryseobacterium carnipullorum. Next base: position 2,509,529 of record NZ_CP033920.1, read on the forward strand.
ATCTGAAATCATTCTGTCCTACAGATTTTTGAATCAGAGGTGATATTTGATTTAAAAAGGCTTCAATATTTTCAGCATTGTTATAATCTGTTTTTTCTCCTTCACTGATTCTGAAAATTTCAATCGCTTTATGAATTTGTTTTTCTGCGCCGATGGCCTGGCCGAACGTTTCCAGCATTGAAGTGTACCCAAACACACTTCTTTTCAGAGAACCCTGAGCGGCTTTCTCCAAAATGGTGTGTTCATGTTTAGAAATCTTATCTTCTAATAACTCAATAATCATTTCCGCGACGTCTTCCGGACGTCTGCGTTGGTCTAATGTTTTATAAAGTTCTTCAACGGTTGTCATAATACGATCAAAATTATCAAAAAATAATGATTAGACTAGGTATGTGGTTGATTTTTTCAGCATTGATCAGGATCATTTTCTACTTGTGCTTCTTCTTCAATGACCACAGAAAAATAGCTCCGATAATTCCTAAAAAGATCAGAATAAATCCGACCAGACCCGTAACAGCATCATAAAATAATGACCCCTGAAAATAAAATAAATCTGCGGATAAAAACAGTTTACTTTTTTCAGGATGGTGAGGATGGGTGAGAATAAGATAATCCTTTTTCTGTATTTTCTCTGAAACTGATTTTGAAAATTCGTTGACCAGCTCCTGACTTTTTTTCCCGTTCCAAAAGGGATAATATCTGTACAAAGCTTCAAGCTCTGAATTTTTATACGTTGTTCCGTTAAACTGATATTCGTAGTCAACTGTAACGTAGGAGTTTCCTTTTCGTTTGTAACCGTTGTCCCAGGAAGTAAATGGTTGTATCATTTGGGCATTCACCGGTTTCCAATCTGGATGAGACCATTTAAATTCCAGGATTTTCAGAAACGGAGAAAGAGATAATAAAGTAATTAAAGCAAGATAAACCACCCCTGTTGCAATCAGGGAATTACTGACCACTTTTTTAAAATCATTTCTGAAATTCCGGAAGCTCTTAAAATTAGTGACAATTACGAGAAATAAAGCATAAAAAAAATACCTTACAGGGTTTTCTATAAAGACAACAAACAGTATTCCTCCTCCAGCTACGACTATTCCTAAAACCGTAAAAAAAGTGTCTGATATTTTTTTGAATTTTTCAGTCATAGGAATTGGTCTTTTATTTTAGTTTCGTCCTGCGGATAATATCAAAATTAAATAATCCGTTAGATAATTCCAATTCCAGAAAGTCAGCTTTATCTATTTTAGCTTTCATATTTCGATTAAATTCTATTCTCTTTGTATTATTTTTTTCTGTTTTAATAATTACAGCAGGCGTTTTTTTGCCACGATTGTATTTGGGCCCCAGAATTTCAGTTTTTCTCATAATTTGATAGGTTTTATTTTCAGTAGCTTCTTCAGCGAAGTAATAATTGGAACCTAAAAATAATACCGTGGAATAACTACCAACAACAAATAGGCAAAAGATAAAATTATTGATATGATTCCATGGACTGATCTCTTTCAATTTACTTTTAAAGAGTATGAAAATCAAAACCCCTACCATGTAAAAAAGGACAATAATTTTGACGGAAACAATGGTTTCTTCAAATAACTTAAGATTCACTAAATTCAGTAAAAGTGCACTGAACAAGACGGTATTAAAAACAATTGATTTTCGGGTTATCTTCACTTATATTGATGGTATGAATATTCTGTTTAAGTAGATGAGTACTTTCTGATCTTTACACAGGAAGCACTTTTAATTTTCACTTTTCTCCCGGTTTTTTTTAACAAACCGGTTTTTGCATCCCGTTTGAATACAACAATAGTTCCACTCCCGCCGTTGGCTATAATTAAAAACTTTCCGGACTCATCGATGTCAAATACTCTTGCGTGTTTCCCCAAAATCGACTGGTATCCGACATTTTTTAACGTTCCGTCTTCAAGAATGGAGAAAATGGCGATATTATTTTCAACACCACGATTAGAGGCATATAAAAAGCGCCCGTCCGGCGAAATGTGAATGTCCGAACTTTCAAAGTTGTCTTTGTACTCGTCTGTATGTGTATTGATTCTTTGAATACTTTTCAAATTAGAGTTTTCATATTGGTAAGTATTGACCGTTCCGGATAATTCCTCGATACAATACGCAAATTTTCCATTGGGGTGGAAGGTAAAATGCCTTGGTCCACCCCCTAAAGTGGTGGGAATATACGGGGGTTGAGCTGCCTGCATAGGTTCTGCTTTATCAGTGTCAAACGTATAAGATCTTATTTTATCTGCTCCGAGATCCGGTAAGAATAGATGAGTAAAGTCAGGTGAAAAAACTGCGGCATGAACATGCGATCTGTCCTGCCTGTCTTCATTGATACTTCCTTCCGAAAACTGAAAATTCTGTACCGCAGGATGTAGGGTTCCATCTTCAGAAAAAGGATATACGGAAGCACTTCCTTCTGTATAATTGGCATTCACCACCCATTTGCCATTTTGATGAACCGTGACATAGACCGGATTTTCACCACCACTTTTCTGACTGTTTATAAAAGTAAGCGTCTCATCTTTCGGGTTGAATTTAAAACTGCTCACACTTCCTGCATTGGGCGTTTTACTTTCTGTACAGGCCAATACATATTTTCCATTGGGCGATAAAGTAAGAAATGAGGGGTTTAAAATTCCTTTAACCGATGTTACCTTGGATAATTTACCTTTGACAGTATCCAGCTTATAAACGTAAATTCCTTCGGTGTTTTTATCACGGTTGAATGATCCAAAAAAGACGTAGGTATTTTGTGAATATCCATTGATACAGATTAAAATCAGAGCGATAAGGCTTATTAGTTTCTTCAATTTAATTTAATTTTTAGAGTGTGGCAGATCGAATGTTATTGGATAAGGGCTTATTTGTTTTACTGTTCTGTTGTATAATCTTCTTCTTCCAATGAGGGCAGCCAGTGTGTCAAATCTGAAAAACGCATGATGTGGAAACAATCATAACCTCCTAAAAGTTTTTTTTCGGTAGTCAAAAGTAACGTTACCTTTTTGGGAAAGCATCCGAATTTTGCTTCATATAGGGAGAGCCCTTCAAAAAAATTATTGAGGATATACGGAGTCTGGCGACTTCCATCACCATATTTCAAGACGGAATTGATGATTTTCACCATCATTGAAAAATGGAGTTGAGATAGATCATTCTGATCAAGCCGCTTGTAGGCGTAGGCCATTTCTTTGTGGGCGGTGATGTTGTTGGGGCTTTGAATAAGTATTTTTTTTGCGGTTTCAATAGCCTCAGAATAGTTTTTTTTCTCGTTGAGCTGATAAGCCTTATTGGCTAAACTGTCCAGATCCTTTGGATGTATTGCATTTGTATATATTTTGTATTGGGTAAGGCTGATGATTTGTTCCTCAGACAAAAGGGTATCCAGTTTTGCTATTTGAGTTTCAATATTTTTGAAATAATAAATGGAATTTTTATCGGTGGACTCCTTTACGGATATCCTGAATTTTGGAATGGTATTTTTGGGAGTTTCCGCTTTATTATTGCTTTTAGCTTTAACTTCTATTACTTTAGCTGCAGAGTTTCCATTGGCTTTAAAATCTTTTACTTCCTGAGGAGCTGGTGGTGATGGGGGAGCCTGTCCATAGCTCAGGTTGAATAGAAATAGAATAAAAGGGAGGACGTAATTTTTTGTCATGTTTGCAGATTGTATTGTAGTCGCTGTAGCTGTGGTTGTTTCTCTGTTTTTATATTATTCAATTTCGATTTTATGGTACGCCATCCAGCGTTTCAGATTTCCAATCATTCTTTTTAAATGGTCTTCATTCAGGAAAATATTCGTCCAGTACTCAAATCTGTCACATTGAATACTGATGTAATAATTCATGATGGCTAAACAGGCGAAAGGTAAAAAATCTTTTTCTTCTTTGCTTATTTCACTGATTGTTTCGTACCCTTTTAAAAAGCTTTCTGCTTTGATCTGATAGTCGTTTTCATTGATGTTGGTGGAAAATAACTGATATAAAAAGTAGGAAATGTCAAGACATAAAAAGCCGTTTCCACAAAAATCGAAGTCAAAAAAAGTTACCTCTTTTTCATGATCAATATGCATATTGTCAAACCAAACGTCAAGATGTATGGCTCCGTATCTCATGGGTTGCCGGTCTGCATTGTCAAATTTTTCAGTTAAAAAATGGGATAGTTTTTCTAAAAAAAGAAGGTCATCCGTCGTGCTTTTGAAAAACATTTTGGTTCTTAAAAGAGAATCTGAAAGTAAACTCTGGGTATTGTAGGTGATTCTGTGGAGTGCAAAATTCTCTGTCGACTGGTGAACTTTTGCTAATGCCTGACCTATGACAAAACTGGCCTGGCTTGAAAATTTTGCAGTCTTTGTTCCCTTTGCATACGAAAATAATACCCCGAATCTTTTTCCCTCGGGCGCGTTTATTTCCTGTATATATTGATTGGATTGGTCTGCAATGGGATAGGCTACGGATCCGCCATTTTCTTTTAAATGAGTTAAAAGTCTTAATTCTTCTTCTATTTCTGATGATGTTCTCCAGTCAAAAGTGTACACCCGGAACACATATTTTTCTTCTCCATCTGTAACGATATAAAGATGGTTCATGGCAGCCCGGAATAACTTACATTCGGTAAGGTTACTCAGATGATATTGTTGTTGAATAAGAGTGCTTAGTCCTTTTGGTGAAAGGGTACTGTGGATTACCGGAAATTTCTCTGTCATTAGTGTTTTCTGTTGTTATAGTTTCGATAGTAAAAAAGCTGCTTTGAGCAGCTTTTTTACTGCTGTGAAATTACAAAAAACAAAATTAAATCAGTGAGTTTTCAATTCAGATTTTTGTTCCGTTTTTTGATGGGGTTTTCTTGTATTTGACAATTAATGTTTCTAAAGATTTGAATCGTTATGATTGATGAAATGTTTTCCCCTGTAAAAAATTCTTATTCCATTATTTTCAGACTCCGGTGATCAGAAATATGATATGAGTGAGGATATGGGCAATCATGGCTGACTCAAGTCCTTTTTTCCAGTATAGCCATCCGAATATAATTCCACCCACTGAATTTCCTAAAATAATATAGAGGATGAGACTAAAAGAAGGATTTTCAACCAAACCATTCACGATCGGTAAATGCCCAAGCCCGAATAACAGGGATGAAAGTAAAATTCCAACCCAATAAATCATCGCATTTTTGGTCTTGAAAATCCAGTGAAATAGCCACACGAAAAGAGTCATTAATCCAAAACGTATGACGATTTCTTCAGTTATTCCTCCATAAAGAAATCTGTTTAATAGGTTAGGCTTAAAGTTTTTTAACGCTTGGGGAATGTCAGAATTAAAGATCCATGAAATAAAAGATAATAACGATCCACTTAGTATTCCTCCAAGAAGTCCAAATTTCAATATATTTTTATAATCAACAGAAACTTTACTCTTTCGGGTTAAATATTCAAAGACAGGCAGTTTAAATCCAACCTTATCATAAGCTAAAGTTCCAATGACTGTAAAAATAATCAATAAAATAGTAGGGTTAAGCAGGACCAGCAATTTGAACTGAAAGGGAGTGAAGACCTCTGCCATGTCAGTTTTTAGTTTCTCTATAATGGGAATCTCCATGGTTAAAAGAGATAAAATTCCTAGAAAACCTAGTGTGAAAAGTAAAAGTCCCAGTTTTATCTTGTAGGGTGGTTTCATAAATGTTTGTCTGTAATGGATGAGTGCTTGAATAGAGTAAATTCAATTGAAGAACCCCAGATTATTATGTACTATATTTCAAAAAGAAGCTACCTTTCAGTAGCTCCTTTGATTAAGTCATTTAATGTTTGATCTGTTTCTATCAGCTTTCCTTGCGGAATCTGATGGTGGAGATAAGTAAAAAGTAAATGGGCTATCCAATTGTTTTCACCACCGTGAACATAACAGGAACAAATAAGATCAATATCATCAGAAATATAGGCAGATAAGTCAGATGACTTGGTAATTCCGAAGGTGAGCATAAACATTTCCTTTCGGATCTCATCAATGGTAGTCTTTATTTCAGGACCCATTATTTTCTGTTCGAAAGATTGATACGCCTGCGTCCATGCGTTTGAAAATTCCGCCTCATCCCGGTTATCTAAAATAAGATCAATATCTTCATGACCAATAGTACTAAGGGTTATTTCTAATGATTGTCTAAAAATAATTCCTAGCTGATTCAATTCCTGTATCATCGTCGTATCCCGCTATTTTATCCAAACGCTCTCTTCAGCAAGCTCTCCACTTTCGGCTCACTTCCCCTGAAACTTTTATATAACTCCATCGGGTCTTTTGTTCCGCCTGAAGAAAGAAGAACTTTATATTTTGCAGCAGTTTCCGGATTGAAAATTCCGGTTTCCTTAAAATACTGGAACGCATCTGCATCCAGAACTTCAGCCCATTTGTAAGAATAGTAACCCGCAGAGTATCCACCCTGGAAAATATGAGAGAAACTAGGACTCATCGCTGTTTCCGGATTGGTAGGATAAAGCGTTGTTGCCTTCGTGTACTTATCCTCAAACGCTTTCACGCTTTCACCTTCCAGTTCTGCCACCTTTGTATGGTAGCTCATATCCAGAAGTCCGAAACCAAGCTGTCTCATCGTTTGGTAACCTTCCATAAAGTTTTTGGACTGCTCGATCTTTTCGATCTTTTCATCAGGAAGTATTTCCCCGGTTTTATAATGTTTGGCAAATGTCTTTAAAAATTCAGGTTCGTAGCAGAAATTCTCCAGAAACTGGGAAGGAAGTTCCACAAAATCCCACTTCACAGAAGTTCCGGAAAGACTTGGATATTGTGTATCGGCCATCATTCCGTGAAGGGCATGTCCGAATTCATGGAATAAAGTGGTTACTTCCTGGAAAGTCAGTAAACTAGGAGTGTCTTTTGTTGGTTTGCTGAAATTACAAACGATAGAAATATGCGGACGGGAGTTTTCACCGTCTTTTTTATACTGATTTTTATAGCTCGTCATCCAGGCTCCGGCTCTTTTGCCTTTTCTTGGGAAATAATCTACATAGAGCAAAGCTTTGAACTTTTCTTCAGCTTGCACACTTCCAGCCTCAGAAACTTCATACACCTTCACCTCCTCATGGTATTTTTCAATATCATTTCTTTCCTTAAAGTGAAGTCCAAAAAGTTTTCCGGCCAGTCCGAAAACAGCATCCTGTACCTGATCCAATGGGAAATAAGGCTTCAGTTCCTCATCATTGAAATCATATTTCTGTTTGCGGAGCTTTTCAGCATAGAAAGTATGGTCATAGCCCTGTAGTTCCTCAATTCCGTCAGCTTTAGCTAGAGATCTTAATTCCTCAATCTCCTGGTCTGCATAAGGTTTCGCTTTCGTTAAAAGTTCATTTAAAAAATCAAAAACTTTCACCGGAGATTTGGCCATTCTTTCTTCCAGAACATAATCTGCATAGTTTTGATAGCCTAATAATTCTGCTTTTTGCTGTTTTAATTGAAGAAGTTCCTTAATCAGTTCCTGATTGTCAAATTCTCCTCCGTCAAACGATTTTTTACCGCTTGCCAAAGCAATTTCCTTTCTCAGTTCCCGGTTTTCAGCATAGGTCATGAACGGAATATAGCTTGGATACTGCAAAGTAACCACCCAGCCTTCAAGTTCCCTTTCTTTCGCTTCCTCCGCATATTGGTCGAGAATAGCCTCCGGAATTCCTGCCAGATCTTCCTTATTCGTGATCTGTTTGAAATAAGCATTGGTAGATGCTAAAACATTCTGTCCGAACTGCAGTGACTTTAAAGACAGATCCATATTGATCTTCTGTAGTTTTTCTTTATCCGCTTCATTCAGCAGAGCACCGCTTCTTACAAAACCTTTGTACGTTTCGTTCAAAAGCATGTTCTGCTCCTCATTAAGATGATATTGTTCTTTTTCGTCGTATACTTTTTTGATCTTATTGAAAAGAGGTTCGTTTTGAGAGATCTTTGAAGAATATTCAGTTAAAAGCGGAGAAATTTCCTGAGCCAGCTTTTGAATTTCATCACTTGTTTCCGCAGAATTCAAATTGAAAAAGATATTGGAAACCACATCCAGCTGTTCTCCCGAATAGGCCAAAGCTTCAATGACATTTTCAAAAGTGGGTGCCTCGGAATTGCTGACAATGTCATTAATTTCATCTTCAGATTTTTTGATCAGTTCCTTAAATGCAGGAAGAAAATCTTCATTTTTAATATCATTGAAAGGTGCTGAGTGATATGGTGTCGTAAATTTCTCTGTTAAAATATTCATTGTTCGATTTTTAGGTAAGGTAAATTTAATGATTCATTGGGAATCACAGCTGAAATGCACAAAAATAATGCCCCGATATCAGGATGTGACAAAAATGCTTTATCTTTAATAATCTTGTCATATGAAAAGAGACGAAAAGGGTGGAATGACTAATTTTGAAAACAATAAATCATAAAATACTGACCATTGACAGGGCTCCTGTTTCTCAGTTTTTAAGGTGAAAAAATAAAACAAGTAACACAAAATATCAAAACTATGAAAACACTCTTAAAAATTCTTGGCGTAATCATCCTTTTAGTTGTTGTATACGCAGTGATAGCCATGCTGGCTTTCAGTAAGAATTATCACTTTGAAAAATCAGTAGTCATCAATGCTCCGACAGAAAAAGTTTGGCAGCACTTAGGTTCATTAAAAGAATACAATGTATGGGATCCATTTTCAAAAGCCGATAAAGATATTGTCATCACCTATTCCGGAACTGGTGATAAAGTTGGAGATTCCTACCACTGGAAAGGCAATGATAAAGTAGGAGAGGGTGAGCAGTCCATTACCGAAATTGTACCCAATGATAAACTGGTAACTCAACTTCATTTTATCAAACCTTTTGAAGGTAACGCTGTTGCAAAATTTGTTTTGACACCTGAAGGAAACGGAACAAAAGTGACCTGGTCAATAGACAATGAATTGAATACGGTGATGAAAATCATGAAACCCATGATGGATATGAATATGAAAACCATGTTTGACCAGGGACTGGGAGACCTTAAGAAAATCTCTGAAAAATAAAGAAATATAAGCCTTGTAGAAGTGCAAGGCTTTTTTATGTCCTATTTTTTAAGAACCCAAAAAATCTGTTTAATTCATACCATCAATAGTAACCCATTTTAGGACTCCACATTATCAGTTTTTTTAGGAAATTCTTACTTGTTTTTATCGAGAACGAAAATATCAATTGTTATTTTAAAAAATTATTATCTTTATGTAAAGATTAGATTTATGGAGAAGATCGTATTTGTGAAAAGTGATATAAGAAATTATGTCAAAACAGTTATCTCTGAGAAAATTGAAAAACTTAAAAATTTCATAGAGTTCACCCTGGAAGCAAGTCGTGATATTAAAAAGACGCCAAAATATGACAGCATGAGAGAGGAAATGCAGGAAGAGATTTACCAGATGCAGCGCCAGCTGGGAGCTTTGAATGACCTTAAAAGAAATATGTCAAAGGTTCTGAATAATTCCACAGAAATGATACAGCTGGGTTCTTTGGTGATCACCAACAAGGCCCGGTTCTATATTTCAGTTTCATTAGGAGAATTCTTTTTTGAAGGAGACCGTTTTTATGCCATCTCGCCCGAAAGCCCAATGGCCAAAAAGATGATGGGAATGAAGTCCGGCGATGCTTTTACCTTGAATAATATTCATCAGGAGATTGTGGAGGTGATTTGATAGAGATAAGAGATAAGAGATAAGAGATAAGAGATAAGAGACATGAGATATTAGACATGAGAATAAAGAATAAAGAATAAAGATGCTACTGCAAAGATTTTTATAGTGATTTTAGCAACCGGCAAACACTAATACTACCCTAAAACCAATAACCCAAAACTCAACCCTGCCACCCGAACACCATGACCTTTGAAAAATTACGAACCAATAGATTTAATCAGTGGGTGATGATCCACTTACGCTATTTGGTAGGATTTGCTTTTTTTCCTTCCGGACTGACAAAATTAATCGGAAACAGATTTACCGTCCTTTCAACAGATACACCAATAGGGTACTTCTTTGAAGCCATGTATCAGACAGGATTTTACTGGAATTTTTTAGGACTTTCTCAGGTTATCGCTGGAATTTTGCTGATGACTCAGCGGTTGGCCCTTCTTGGAACTCTGATGTTTTTAGCAATATTAAGCAATATATGGATCATTACCATCAGTCTTTCCTTTACCGGAACATGGGTCATCACGTCTCTCATGATGATTGCTGTGATTATATTACTGATCTGGGACCATCATAAGCTGATTCCTATTCTGAGATATAACCAGCCAATGACAATAAAAGCTTATCCTGATCCGGAACGTTCCTGGATCAATGCCGGACTCACGTACACTGTGTGTCTTCTCTACTTATCATTTCCGGGATCTGTCCCTGATGGCTTGGAGCTATGGATTTCCCGGGGAGCAGTCATGGTCATTGTATTCACATTTTTATTCACACACTATAAAGTGTATAAAAACCGGAACGCATTGTTGAAAAATCAGGCTTAAATCAATGTAATGCATTCAATTACATATTGTAAATTTGCAGTATGAATAAAGCGGAAATTTTAAAAGAAATCATAGAACAAAGAAGAAGTATATTCCCGAAAGATTATTCTGAAACCGAAATATCTCAGGAAATTATAGAGGAAATACTCCATTCAGCAACATTAGCCCCGAATCATAAGCGTACAAAACCCTGGCGTTTTAAGATTTTCAAAGGGGAAGAAAAGGTTAAGCTGGCATCAGAAATGCAGGCTATTTACAAGGCTACACAATCCGAGCAGACTTTTTTAGAGAAAAAATACCAGGATATCGGTTTTAAAATCAATAAAGCAGATGCTGTTATTTCTATTGTCGTTAATTTCAGTGGAATGGTTCCCGAATGGGAAGAAATCGCGGCCGTTTCTATGGCCGTACAAAATATGTATTTAACGTGTACAGCCAATAATGTAGGCAGTTACTGGAGTTCTCCAGGTCTTGTCAATCACCTTAAAGACTCTTTGACCATTGAAGAAAATCAAAAATGTCTGGGCCTTTTCTATATGGGAAAAGTAGATTAATATACCAATCTAATAATATAACAATGTAGCAATGATTTCTGGATAAGAAAGTCCAAAAAACGGTTACATTGAGAGATTGATAAATTGTTACATTTAATAATTGTCGGATAAAATTTTTTATTTATCTTTGCACTCTTAAATATTTAACTGGGACGAGTTCCCGTAAAATTCACAACATTATGTCAGTAAAAATCAGATTACAAAGACACGGTAAAAAAGGTAAGCCTTTTTTCCACATCGTGGTTGCAGATTCTAGAGCTAGAAGAGATGGTAGATTCATCGAGAAACTAGGAACTTACAACCCAATTACTAACCCTGCTACTATCGATTTGAACGTTGATGCTGCTGTAAAGTGGTTAAACAACGGTGCTCAGCCAACTGATACTGCAAGAGCGATCCTTTCTTATAAGGGTGCCCTTTACAAAAAACACTTACAAGGTGGAGTTGCTAAAGGTGCTTTTGACGAAGCTGAAGCTGAAAAAAGATTCGGTGCTTGGTTAGAATCTAAAGAACAAAAAGTACAAGGTAAAGTAGAAGGTTTAACTAAAGCTCAGGCTGACGCTAAGAAAGCTGCTTTAGATGCTGAAGTTAAAGTAAACGAAGCTAGAGTGGCTGCTGCTGCACAAGTTGAAGCTGATGCTAAAGCTGCTGAAGAAGCTGCTAACGCACCTGCTGAAGAAGTTGTAGAAGCTACAGAAGGAGAAGCTCCTGCTGCTGAAACTGAAGAAAACACTGAAGCTTAAAAAATACCTGTATGCGTAAAGAAGATTGCTATTTACTAGGAAAAATCACACGCAGACATGGCCTTGCGGGAAACGTTATCCTTAAACTGGATACCGATCAACCCGAGCTTTACAATAAATTGGAATCAATATTCGTTGAAATCAACGGATTATTGGTTCCTTTTTTTATTGAAAGATCAGCATGGAGCAAAAACGATGCGCTGAACCTTGCTTTCAAAAATTCTTCTGAAGCATTAGTAGATCAGTCTCTGGGAAAAAGCGTTTATTTACCGCTTGCCACACTTCCGAAACTTACCGGAAAACAGTTTTACTATCATGAGATCATCGGTTTCGATATCCTTGATGAAAATGGCAAAGAATGCGGTGTCATACGATCTGTGAACGACCAGACTGCCCAAAACTATTTCGTAACCAATCTTGATGGAAAAGAAGTAGTGATTCCTATCATTAAAGACTGGATTCTTGAGGTAGACAGGGAAGAACGATTCATCAAAATGCAACTTCCGGAAGGACTTATCGATGTTTTTTTAGTGTCCTCTAAAAAAGACGAATAATCAGTTTTTCAGATAGCAGATCTGAAATTTCCCTTCTTTCACATTACTTACCAGAAAATATTTTCCCGTTTTGGTCTTTACAGGATCAGAAGCGATTATTTTCGTGTGCTCTTCCTTCGTGGAAAACCAATTTATTTCTAATTTTTACATCGTAATAATACATACAGACAGGATGGTATCCAGACGGACCTACGAAATAATTTCCGATGCTGAACCATGGGTTTCCTGAAACAATCTTATCCTTTACCCTGAACGACAAAGTATCTATGTACGGATTTTAGGATATAAATGGCTCTCCATCTGAGAGAATTCTATCTTCTGGTAAAGCTGCAAGTACAGGGGAGCCCTTTCAGAATAGAACATTGTGAAAAAAGATGAGTGACTATTGCTAATCACTCATCTTTTATTGAAGGTTACTTCTTATTCATTACTTATGATAAACAGCGGGCAACAGATATTCCTCAACGATTTTATCCGCCTGTAAATGAGCGTAAGATTTGTTGTAAGCTTTTGCCGTAATAACGATGACAAGTGGGATTTCTTTGAAAATAATAATTTTATTTCCCCCGTTTCCACTGGATTGATACGTCTCAAAACTTTGGTTTCCGACTTTATAAACTTTTCTCCAGAATAAATACCCATAGCCTTCGAAATCCTGATTGTCCGTGAAGTAATTGGTGAAAGATTTCTTTACCCAATTTTTATCAATAATATTCTGACCGTTCCACATCCCGTTATTTTTATAAAGCTGTCCGAATTTTGCAAAATCCAATGTTCTCATACGAAGTCCACCAGCCAGAGAAGGCTTCTGCTGAGGCGTAAACTGCCATTTGTAGTTTGTGATTCCAAGAGGTTGAAATAACTTTTTTCCGGCATAGTTTTCAAGACCTTTTGGAACTTTCTGATCCAAAATATCACCTGTAAGTACCACACCTGCTGTAAAGTAGCTCCAGTTTTTTTCAGGCTTGTTTTCTGTAGTGGGTAAATCCAGGACGAACTTCACCCAATTTTTTGTAGGATACATATTTTCTTCATTTCCCGGAGATTCCTCATCTGCATCATTTCCGTCAAAACCTGAGCTCATCGTTAACAGACTTTTTATCGTCACACTGTCTTTGCTGGAAGAATAATTTTCGGATTTCTTTAAATCATAGAATTCTTTCAGCATGAGATTCTCATTTTTAAAATACCCGTCTTTAATAGCTATACCCATCAAAGTTGAGGCAAAAGATTTACCCACGGACCGTGTATCCTGCAAAGAATCTCTTCCTGACTGGCTGAAATATTCCTCCAAAAGAAGCTTTTCATTTTTAATGACCACAATACTGGTGATGTCTCTGAACCTGTTCTCTGCAATTTTTGTATTTAAAAGCCTGATTTTTTCCTGATCAAATTTTTCATCAGACACTTTCCATCCGCTGTTGGGTTTTATTTTTTGAATGGCCATCTGCTGCTCCGAAGTATTTTTGTGAGGAACTGTTAAGTGAATTTCACCTGATGCAATGGTATTGCCAACCTTTAGTGATGGCATTTTTAAATAAGGTTTTATTTCAATTTTTAATACATGATTTCCTTCTGTCAATGCATCAATTCCGCCATTGCCCAGATAAAATCTCATCCACATATATTTCCCCCATGAATCCTCATTTTTCGAACTTAATAAAGGAATTCTAAAAGTCGTTTTCTTCTTTTTGTCTTCCGGTAATCCTGCTCCGGTATTTAAATTTTCTGTATAAATTAATTTTCCGTCCACAGAGAAACTGAATTGATAATTTCCTTTTTTGAGTAATTCGTCAGTGGATAAAGCGGGATCAATCTGATGTAGATAATTGACTAAAGAATTATCCATAAATATGCGGATATCAAGATCTTTATCTTCCTGAAATACCATCGTTTTGAGGAAATCAGATTCTTTTATCTGGTCCGGAGATATTGTTTTATCGAGAAAAATAATTTGGTTGTTGTATTTTTTATGAATGGGTTGAATGATGGCATCGGGATCTGTAACATTTTGTGACTGACCTGAAGAAAGTCCAAAACTAAGAAGTATAACAAAAAGGAGAATAGATTTCATTTTATTTTTTTATCTGAACAAAAGTAAGAACAAGTGTTGATAGAAAATAGAATGAAATTAACATTATTACTTTATAAGTAGTTTTTTGTACTGTAATGGAGTAATTCCCGTATGTTCTTTAAACGATCTTATAAAATGACTTTGATCTGCAAAACCACATTCCAGAGCCACTTCAGCTAAAGAAGGATAAGTATTGAGAAGGGTTAAAGATTTATTGACCTTTAGTTGTCTGATATACGCTCCCAAACTGCAATGGAAATGTTTCTGAAAATCCCGGCTCAGATGGACCGGGTGCACATCCAATGTGGTAGAAAGGTCTGTCAGATTCAGTTTTTCCGTAAAGTTTTCATGTAAAATTTCATCAATCCTGCGTACCCAGCCAGGCTTTTTATCATGAGGTTGAACCTTATTTGATAATTCACCGAAAATATTCAGCAAAAGTTCATGAACAGACAGTTCAAAAGAAAGATCATTCAATTTCGTTTCTCTGAAAATCCTGTACATTAACAATTTTAAAGCTGGATTTTTCAAATTAAAACTTCCTTCGATAGAATCTTTTGAGAGCTGAAATTTTTTAAACCAGTTTTCAGTAACTTCCAGATGAAACCCTCTCGTAAATAGGTCGGGTTTAATATTGTAATGGGCATCTTCCCAATGGTGATAGAGCAGTGTGCCTGCCGGACAGTCATAGATTTCTTTTTTATTCCCTTCCGTCATATTGCCCTGCAGCAGAAATGTGAAATAAGCATTTTCATGATAATGCCAGTCCACATAAGGATGGGTATATTCCGTATCTGTAATGGTCAGCCCATCAAAACGAAGGGTTTCATTGGTCTGTCCAAAAAATTCACCATTATGAAGGTTTTTCATATTACAGTTTTTGTTTTAAATGTTCAATCTGCTGGTACATTTTATTGAAAAATATTTTTCGGTCACGGTTGCCGGAAGTATTCAGAGATTTTGAATTCTTGATCTGATGTTCAAAATAATTTCGGGTTTCAAGACAGGTTTTTGCATCATTAATCAAAATATAACCAAACATATTCGCAGGTAAGGCAAAAAGTGATTGTTGCGGATGATGAAAAAAGATGTCATTGGAAAGATGCATCAGTTCATTTTCATACAATTGAAATTTTGGATTGTTTTCTGTCTTTTGTTCAATATACTCTATCAATTCTTTCAGTTCTTTCAGAATAATTTCAGCTTCATTTTTTTGTAAAAGTCCGGTTTCATAATAAAATAAGATCTGCTGCAGAATACTGGAAATAGTCCTGTCATTCCACAGTTCCACTATATTTTGTGCTTCATATTTTTTCTTGAGTTCCTGAGTATTGGATTCAAAATGAGGAGGCGAAAATTGCAGAAAAGGAATAAAAACCTGTTTTGCATTCAGCAGATTCATCCAGACATAGATTTTAAAGCGGGAAAGCAAGGTATCTGAAAGCGTATAAAAAAAGGGAATATCCTTGGCAGAATAATAAATGGTCATCTCATCAGAAAGCGGCAGATTTTCAAAAATGCTGAGATTATTCTGAAAAAACGACTGTAAATCTTCCGTTTCGTTTACCACTGAAGTTTTCCGAACCAACAGCTGCTGGTCTGAAGTGATCAATTGATCGAGAGAAATCTGATAATATCTGGCCAGTTCCAAGCCTTCTTCAAAACTGAACTTTGCTTTCAGAGAGGTTCTTCTATGCGATGCATCATAACTTATATTCAGAATATTGGCAATCTCATCATTCAAAGATTTGTCACCAATTTTTCTGCGAATTTCCTTAAGTAAAAGTTCCTGATACATGCTTTTGTGATTTTCACAAATGTAAGCAAAATGTTAATGGTTTATCACATTTAAGAAAGTGAATATTCTTTTCAAATTTGAAGAAATATTTAAGAAATGAAACACAAAATAATTCTTGCCATATCATGCCTGTTTTTATCATTAAAGGTGAAAGCACAACAAAAGATCCAGCCGATTTATTATATAGATTATTCTTATGCCAGCAAGCATGTATTGCGTGGAGGGGTAGAATTTATTCTGATGGATGGAGGTGAAAATCAGGATAAACTTTTTTTAGGAACAGGGTATGGAGTAGTAGGCGATCAGGGTAAAATACACGGAATTCCGGACCTGCATTTGAGTTATAATATAGGAACACTTTTATTTGTTAAGGCGGGCTCTTCTTTCTCCCATGCCTATTCTGTAGTCGGAATATCATTATTTAATTCCTGTGATATTGGAATAGGATATTCAAAATCTTATAACAACAGTAAGGTGAAAATACAAGGATTCACGGCAGGGATTACGTTTAGACTTACCCATAAAGATAATGTTTACGGAAAATTAAAAATAGGATTTTAAAATTGAAAATTATGAAAACAAAATTTTTAATGATGATCAGCTTTTTTATGGTATATATCATCAATGCTCAGGACAGTTTAAATGCTAATTTGGATAAGCCAAAGTTTATTGCTTTTTCACCTTCGAAGGCAACTAAAAATGTGAATGGAATGCTCATTAAATATTACGATGAGATTGATCAGGAAATACAGCCTAAGAAAATTAATGGGGTTGAGCTAGGCTTTAATGGTTTAGGGATTTTCTTTCCCGTACTGTTTCTTGTCAATATTACATCCATCGATAACTGGGGTATTAATGATATTGGTTCAGAACCTTTACCTGATAAAATGAATACAATTAATGGGATGCAACTATCTATTGTTAATATGGAGCCTACGGTGACTAACGGTTTGGAATTAAGCTTATCAAGTAATATAGGCGCACCTTCCGTGATCAATGGAGTTGCCATTTCACCATTATACAATTTTCATCATACCACAAAAGGTGCCGCCATTTCTACTTTTGCGAATGTAAGTCAAAAGTGCAGAGGCATTCAGGTGGCTTTAATTAATGTTTGTAAAGATTCACAGGGAATACAGATTGGCTTTTGGAATGAAAATGGAAAAAGAAAAATGCCTTTGATCAACTGGAATTTTAAAAATAAAAAGTTATGAAAAAGTTACCCTCTCTGCTTATCGGAATCAGGTTTATCCTTGCTCCAATCATTTTGTTATTAGCGTATTTCAAAGGCATAGAATCAAGATTTTTAATTGTAGCATTGATGTATTTCGGACTATTAACCGACATCTTTGATGGAATTATTGCACGAAAAGTGGGTGTTTCCTCAGAAAAATTAAGAAGACTAGACAGCCAGACAGATCTTATTTTCTGGCTTTCACTGGGGTTTGCATCTTATTTTCTGAATCCTGAATTAATTAAAAATGAATGGCCGGGAATTCTTTTACTCCTCATTATGGAAGCTCTTTGCTATATGATAAGCATCTGGAAATTTGGAAAAGAAACGTGTACTCATGCATTTATCTCGAAAATGTGGGGATTGAGTTTACTGATTGCATTTACATATTTAGTAGGATTTCAGGAAGCGGGCTGGGCGTTTTACCTCACCATAGGATTAGGACTTGTTTCTCATATTGATGTGATCCTGATTGTTTTAATACTTCCGAAGTGGCAATTTGATGTACCAAGCTGCTATCATGCATGGAAAATCAGGAATGGAAAGCAGAGGAGAAAGAGCATATTCTTTAATTAAATACTATTTGAAGTATAGTTATTCGTTAAATAATTGATAAATGATTTTTTTCAAAAAGACAGCGTACTCATGAAGTTACGCTGTCTTTTTGTAGTCTCTCGAACATGGGTTTTCATAAGATCTATGATCAGTAAATGAAAGGCCAGTAGGTTAGAATTCTTCATAAGATAGCCCGGATACTGGAATGGAAATTGTGTAAACTCACATTTTACCTTGGCTGATATTTTATTTTACTCAGATAGAACCATTCAATAAAAATCAGATTGGGAACCCAGCAAAGAAAGCCTAATGTTTGATATACTTCAGAAAAATGAGAATGCTCAAAACTGTACCTATTCCAGATCAATACCAGCCATAAGCGCAAAGTTACCGATGCAAATGTAAGCGCATAATTGCGGACTATCCAAATTCTAAAGGCAGGCATATCATCTTTATTATCAGCAACAGCCGCCTGAATTATTGATAAAATCCAAATGAGATCAAGGAGAAAAAAGCCTATTTTATTTACTAAACCACCTTGAGCATACGTTGCCACGTAGAGACCCGTAACGGCACTAATGCATACTGAAAAATAATATATTCTTCGTAAAGTAATATTTGCTGCAGGAAATTTTTCCCGAAATCTTTTCATTAGTTGAAACATACCTGAAAGTAAGGCTACTGCACCAAATCCTGCATGAACAGCGATTGAAATATGGTGTTTGATGTACTCGGTCTTTTGCTGAGGCGAAACAGTTGTGCCGGGAGATAAATAAATATACGAGTAAAACGTATATAAAGTGATGGTAATAACTGTTGTAATGATAAGCAGGGGAATGATCTTTTTCATTTTTTCTGTAAATACACTATTGGAAATTCAATTAATAAGCATTGGCTGAATGTTTATCCCAGCCCAGATGCAGCTATTCATACTAATATTATTATAAAGCGGTAGCATGATCACTCCTCTTTTATCTGTTGTTTTTTTTCTCCGAATGTATAGCCGATACTTAAATTGATCAGAAATTGTGAGCCGGCGATTCCAATATTTGATGCTTTTAATGTTTCATCTTTGTTTGAGAATTTATTGTAATAGGTGAATTTATTATCTGTAAGACTACTGGCTACATTAGGCCACCAGCGCAAACTTGTACTGGTTGTAATCCCTTGCAGCCAATTATCTTTTTTATGGAAGGGCATATATCGGTAATAGGCACCAAGCCCCAACGAATACGTTTTATAGGCTTTTATCAAATTGGATTTATTTTGAGTTTCTCCATCATAATATACTTCCCAGCTATGCATTTTTGATTCGATTCTTACATCGAAATATGAAGTAAAACGATAGCCGACTCCAAAACCTGTTGAGTACGGTAAATGATAAGCTAAATGTTGAGTTTTAGGATCGCCTGTAATGGTACCTCCCGACATATTTAATAAAAAGCCATGGGAATAATCAAAACTCATTTTTTTTGAAAAGTAAGTCACTTCAATATTGCCGCCTTTCAGCAATATCGGTTGAATCATACCTGCTAAAACACTAACACGGTTTGAGTATAAAAAGTCTTTATTTTCTTGTCCGTAGGAATTCTGGGTGAGGAGGAAAACGGCTGCTCCTGCGAAAATTTTTTTTATTGAAACTTGCATTGTACCTGTTGTTTAAATTGTTTGATGGTACAAAACTCGTGTATGCTGCTTGTATTTTACTGAACATTTGCTAAGAAATGAAACACATTAAATGCCTCTTCGCAACCTGCTTAAATGTTGTGGGGACATGCCAAGGTAGGAAGCCAGATATTGCAAAGGAACTTTCTGAATCAGAATAGGATTATTTTTCAATAAAAACTGGTACCGTTCATCCGCAGAATTATTCAGAAAAAGAGAAATTCGTTTTTCCATAATGATAGCCAGATTTTCGGCAGCTATTCTTCCAAATTCCTGAACCGCCGGAATTTTTTGATAAAGCATTTCCAGATCATGCTTATTGATGACAAATAATTCACTGGGCAGAATGGCCTGGATGTTTTCTGTAGATAAACTTTGCGTTGTAAAACTTGAAAAAGAGGTTACAAATTCATTGGGTAAAGAAAAATAACAGGTTGTTTCTTCACCTCTGGCGTTAGGGTAAAATATTCGTAACATTCCTGTTTTTATGAAAGCAATCTGGTCACAACGCTTACTAATTTCTAAAAAATAGTCACCCTTTTTCAATGCTGTAGGATTGAAAAGAGAAGCCATAAAATCAAGATCATCATCAGAAATTGAAATCGTATTTTTTATTATTTGCCGAAGTGAAGTATCCATATCTGTTCTCAAATATAAATAATTATTATTTACAAATTAATGAGTTTTAGAAGAAGGTGATGTATCATGACAAACATAAGGTATCTGTTGCTTAGGTTCTGTAAACTTTTTTTATATCTTACAGTCTGGCTGATGATTCCTGACAATAAACCTGAAATATAAGCAATGGCTTAATTTGATTGTTGATACTTAAAAAAATGCTTTGAGACAGATATTATCAATTCAAAAAAAAACAGGAAAAATTATGGAATGAGTTTCGTTTTTGCAAAATGCATCTGAAGTGCACAAACGAATCATCTGAAACAGGTAAATCCTGAAAGAAGCTGAATATTGTGATATGGAAAAAAACATGATTCTTTTAATTAAAACTTGTTTAAATTATATATTATGAATTAAGGAATGGATAAGCTATTTTTTAAAAAGAGATTGCAGTCATCAAGTTGCGCTGTTTTTTTGTAACTTTGCGGACGTTAATTTTATACGAAAATTTATAATCAACAAATGAAAAAGCAGACGATTAAAGAAATCCTACAGGATTACAAAAAAGTATTACATCATGACATTACTGTTTACGGATGGGTAAGATCATTCCGTGCGAATCGCTTTATTGCCCTTAATGATGGATCTACGATTAATAATTTGCAAATAGTTGTTGATTTTGAAAATTTTGATGAAGAGATTCTTAAAAAGATCAGTACAGCATCTTCCCTTAAAGTAGTGGGAGAAGTCGTAGAAAGCCAGGGAGCGGGACAGGCAATGGAAATTATTGCTAAAAAGATCGTTATTCTAGGCGATAACTTCACAGAAGAACTTCAGAATACGATTCTTCAGCCTAAAAAACACAGCTTAGAGAAACTTCGTGAGCAGGCACACCTGCGATTCAGAACCAATGTATTTGGAGCTGTTTTCAGAGTGCGTCATGCCGTAAGCTTTGCCGTGCATTCATTCTTTAACCAAAACCAGTTTTTCTATATCAACACACCGGTAATTACAGGGGCGGATGCAGAAGGAGCAGGAGAAATGTTCGGAGTAACGAACTTTGACCTGAACAATATGCCAAGAACTGAAGAAGGAGAGATTGATTTTGCACAGGATTTCTTTGGTAAAAAGACCAACCTGACGGTTTCCGGACAGCTTGAAGGAGAAACAGCAGCCATGGGATTAGGTAGAATTTATACATTCGGACCTACTTTCCGTGCAGAAAATTCAAACACAACAAGACACCTTGCGGAATTCTGGATGATAGAACCGGAAGTGGCCTTCAACAACCTTGAAGACAATATCGACCTTGCAGAAGATTTCTTAAAATATGTGATCCAGTACGTTCTGGACAACTGTAAGGATGATCTGGAATTCCTGAACACCCGTTTTGAGGAAGAACAAAAAGGAAAACCTGAAAAAGACAGAGCTAAAGAAGGTCTTATCGAAAAACTTCAGAACGTTATCGCTAAACGTTTTAAACGTGTAAGCTATACGGAAGCCATTGAGATCTTACTGAACTCTAAAGAAAATAAGAAAGGGAAATTCCAGTATCCGGTTGAAAACTGGGGTGCTGATCTTCAGTCTGAACACGAAAGATACCTGGTTGAAAAGCATTTTGAATGCCCGGTAGTATTGTTCGACTATCCAAAAGAAATCAAAGCCTTCTATATGAAACTGAACGATGACAATAAGACCGTTGCAGCAATGGACGTTCTTTTCCCGGGTATCGGCGAGATCATCGGAGGATCAGAAAGAGAAGCAAGATTAGATGTACTAAAACAGAAGATGGCAGATATGCATGTAGATGAACACGAACTTTGGTGGTACCTTGATACCCGAAAATTCGGTTCTGTACCTCATGCAGGCTTCGGATTAGGTTTGGAAAGACTGGTTCTTTTCGTAACGGGAATGACCAATATCAGAGATGTAATTCCTTTCCCTAGAACACCGAAAAGCGCTGAATTCTAGATCAATAAAAAAAGCCTTAATGTAAAAATTAAGGCTTTTTTATTTTCTGATAGTTTATTATGTTAATAAGATAATGCAAAAATCATGCTAAATGTGTTTTTTGTCGAATTAATTTATTAAATTCGTAGAATATGTTATGTTAAAACACAAAGACTAATATGCTTAAACAACACTTACAACTCAAGTTAGGACAGAAGCTGGCACCTCAGCAGATCCAGCTGATGAAGCTTATTCAGCTTCACACCCTGGAATTCGAAGAGGAGCTGGAAAGAGAGCTAGAAGAGAATCCTGCTTTGGAAATTGTAAAGGAAGATCCTAAAGAAGACGATTTTTCTTCTCTTGAAGACGCTTATCAGGATGAAGGGACAGCAAGTATTGAAACAGATTTTGACGTCAACGAGTATATCTATGACGATGAACCCAGCTATAAAACTGCATCCAGCAACTATTCTCCGGACGACGAGGAATTTGATAACGAAAGTCTTCTGACTGAAGGACAGTCTTTATATGATTATCTTCTGGAGCAGATCCGTTTGATCAATATCAGTGACGAAGATGAGAAGATCGCAGAATATGTGATCGGAAATCTTGATACGGATGGCTATTTAAGAAGGGAAATCAAAGCGATTGTAGATGATCTTGCTTTCTCACAGGGAATTTATACCACCAAAGAAAAAGTAGATGATATCCTGGAAAATTATATCCAGAAGCTTGATCCGCCTGGGGTAGGAGCCCGTGGACTTCAGGAATGCCTGTTGCTTCAGATCGAAAAGAAAGTAAGCTCTGATAAAGCCGTATCTCTGGCTGCCAATATTCTGAGACACCAGTTCGATGCCCTTACCAATAAGCATTACAATAAGATCATCCAGAAATACGATATCGAAGAAGAAGATCTGAAAGATGCCCTTGAAGAGATTTCAAAGCTTTCCCCTAAAGTAGGAGGGAACTTTGATACCCAAACCATCACCATCAACCAGGAAATTATTCCGGATTTTGTGATTCAGGTGAAAGATGGAATGGTGATCCCAATGCTTAACAGCAAAAATGCACCTACATTAAGAGTCTCTGAAGAATACAAAGATATCTTGACGACCTATTCTCATGATAAAAATTCGTCGGAACACAAGCAGGCCGCTTTATTTATTAAACAGAAATTGGATGCTGCCAAATGGTATATCGATGCTATTAATCAGCGCCAGAATACCTTGTTGCAAACCATCACGGCTATTGTGAAATTCCAGAAGGAATATTTCATTACCGGTGACGAGAAATCACTGAAGCCAATGATTCTGAAAGATGTTGCTGACATTACAGGATTTGATATTTCTACCATTTCAAGAGTAGTAAAAAGTAAATATGCTGATACATCGAACGGAATCATTTATCTGAAAGACCTGTTCTCAGACAGTCTGACGAATGATGATGGTGAAGAAGTTTCTACCAAAGAAATCAAAACGCATCTTCAGGAAGTGATCAGTAAGGAGAACAAGAGAAAACCTCTTACAGATGATGCTCTGGTAGTTATTCTGAAGGAACAGGGCTATAATATTGCCAGAAGAACAATCGCCAAATACCGTGAACAGCTTAATATTCCGGTTGCAAGATTAAGAAAAGAACTTTAATAAGTGATCTATAAATAAGTAAAAGCCCGGAATTTCCGGGCTTTCTTTATTTTTAATCTAAAAATCTCTGTGATATCTGTGGGAGATTTTCTAGGTGCGCTGTTTAAAATGATTCAGCTCAAGTTCTTTTATAGAAATTTCCCGCATTTCCACCTTTCGTATTTTCCCTGAGATCGTCATCGGAAATTCATCCACAAATTTCCAGTATTTCGGAATTTTATAGTGAGCAATTCTTCCTTTGCAATAGTCCAGAAGTTCAGCTTCCGTTATATCAAAACCTTTTCGGACTTTTACCCAGGCCATTATTTCTTCGCCATATTTTTCACTCGGAATTCCAATGATCTGTACATCAAGAATATTGACATACGTATACAGAAAATCTTCGATTTCTTTAGGAGAAATATTTTCACCACCACGAATGATCAGGTCTTTTATTCTTCCTGAGATGGTAATATAACCTTCGTCATCCATGACAGCCATATCACCGGTATGCATCCATCGGGCATCGTCCAGTACTTTTTTTGTGTTTTCGGGATCATTCCAGTATTTCAGCATGACAGAATAACCTCTCGTACAGAGTTCACCGTGCTCACCGCGTTCTACCGTCTTTCCGTTTTCGTCAATGATCTTTATTTCAAGGTGATCCTGGACTGTTCCTACGGTACTGACCTGCTTTTCCAATGGTGTCCCGATGAGGGTCTGCGTAGAAACAGGAGACGTTTCCGTCATGCCATAGCAAATGCTCATTTCTTTAATATTCATAAGATTTTCTACCTTTTTCATGATCTCAGGAGGGCAGACCGAGCCCGCCATGACCCCGGTTCTTAAATTTGAAAAATCATAAGTATCAAAATCCTTAACCGCCAGTTCTGCGATAAACATAGTGGGAACTCCATATAAAGAAGTGCATTTTTCATCAGAAACAGCTTTTAGCGTAATATCCGGATCGAAACTGTCATTGGGAATCACCATACATGCTCCGTGAGCTGTACAGCATATATTTCCGATCACCATTCCAAAGCAATGATAAAACGGAACCGGAATGCAGACACGATCATTTTGCGAGTATTTTAAGCGTACTCCTATAGAATATCCGTTATTTAAAATATTATGATGGGAAAGGGTGACCCCTTTTGGAAAACCTGTCGTTCCCGAAGTATACTGGATATTCACAGCATCATCAAACTGGACATGGTCTTCAAAACTGTGAAGCGTGTCATCTGAAATATCCTGTCCCTTATTTAAAAAATCCTCCCAGTTATCATCAAAGAAAATTTCATGTTCCAGACTGGGGCAGACTTCCTTTGCATATTCTACCAATTCTTTATAATTGCTTGTTTTAAAGCTTAAAGAAGAAAAAATAAAACGAATACCGGATTGATTAATGACGTAGGTGAGTTCATGAGTTCTGTAGGCAGGATTGATATTGACTAAGATGGTTCCTATCCGGGCAGTGGCATATTGAAGTAAGACCCATTCATAGCGGTTTGAAGACCAGATTCCGATTCTGTCTCCTGCTTTTGCCCCTGAAAAAATTAAAGCTTTGGCAACAGCGGTTGTCTGATTATAAAATTCCTGATATGTAGCTCTGTAATTCTGATGAACGCAGACTAACGCTTCCTGATTGGGGTATTTTTCAACAGTCTTTTTAAGGTTTCCTCCGATTGTTTGTCCCAATAATGGAATGGAAGAAGCTCCATAGACGTAAGATAATGGCATAGTTTAAGATTTGGTGGAATAAAATTAATGAAAAATCTTGAACTGATGCCTGTTTATGCTAATTTTCCTGAGAATCTATGTCTTTAAGCTGTTTTAAATTTCGATCCAGTTTTCTGATAATAATTCCATACACAAG
Source organism: Chryseobacterium carnipullorum (assembly GCF_003815695.1). NCBI lineage: Bacteria > Pseudomonadati > Bacteroidota > Flavobacteriia > Flavobacteriales > Weeksellaceae > Chryseobacterium > Chryseobacterium carnipullorum. Next base: position 2,535,301 of record NZ_CP033920.1, read on the forward strand.
TCTGTAATAAAGCCAGATCAGAAGCACACATAATACGGTACTGACAATGATTCCGATAATAACAATGATGAGATTGGAATTGGAAGGCTGTACATTCTGAGAATTTAAAACGTAAAAAATGAAGGCTGTAAATACAAAAGTAAAAGCGACCAGCAAGGCAATACTGATCAGAATAAATGCATTAACCGTTTTCTTGAATTTAATGATTCTTATAATGAGACCTTTGAGATTTTCTTCAATCTTTATTTTTCGGTAATTCTGATAAAACTTCAGAACAAAATAAAACGTGATCAGAAGACTTAAAACTTTAATCGCTAAATAAGCATGATCGAAATTGGTTTCTATTTCAGGAGCTTCCTGAGCTCCAAGCTTTTCTAATATCTTACGGAAACTGTCTGACTCCTCATCCTGAAAGAAATAAAATAATCCCAGAACAGAAAAGAATAAAAACTCTGCCACACTGATCCAGAAAATATATTTCACATAATTGCGCGACTTTTTGTTCAGCATCTGAAGAATTTCGGAGCTGTCATATTTGGGTTGAACAGGTTGTTCCTGCCATGTTTTCTTAAAGCTGTCTAAATCAAAATCAGGCATATTTTTCCATCTGTTCTTTAAGGGTTTTCTTTAATCTGTTCATTTTCACACGCGCATTGACCTCGGTGATCCCAAGGTTTTCTGCAATATCCTTATAAGGCAGGTCGTCAAGGTACATCATTACAATCGCTCTTTCTACATTCGGCAGGGTTTTGATCACGGTATACAGAAGTGAAATCTGCTGCTGCTTGTCATCATCATCTTCCACAAAATCTCTGTGGTTGATATCCAGCTCGTTCGTAGGAAGGCTTTTGCTTTTTTTTCTGAAAAGAGTAATGGCTGTATTCAGGGCTACGCGGTACATCCACGTAGAAATTTTGGAGTTCCCTTTAAAAGAATCGTAGCTTCTCCAAAGCTGTAGTACGATCTCCTGAAACAGGTCCTCTTCATCTTCAAGAGAATTGGTATAGAGACGCGAAACTTTAATAATCAAGCCTTGATTATCTTTAATAAGTTGCGCAAATTCTTTTTCTCTGGAAGTCATAGGTATATAATGGCACGAAGATAATAATAATGCAGTGATTTGTTGATATGATGACAGGATAATTTATTGAGACAATATTTTGATGATTTAACGATGATTTGAGAGTGAGTTAATGAATAAGAAGATTTAATATTTGGTAGGAATACACTTCCCCTCCGTTAGTCAAAAAACTGAAAATAACGATCTTCTTTATCAAAGCCTGAATAACCTTATTGGCAAAGATACATATCACCAAATAATATGTATCTTTGCAACCGCGAGAAAATCGGCTTGTTGATTCCTGCTTCGGCAGGGGTAGGAAAGTCCGGACACCATAGAGCAGCAAAGCGGATAACATCCGTCACCCGTGAGGGTAGGACAAGTGCAACAGAAAGCAAGTACAGTTCGGCTGTAGTGAAACCAGGTAAACTCTTTGCGGTGCAATGATAAGTATATCGGTTCTTTTCAGCAATGGAAATTAGGGGCGGCTCGTCCTGAAAGCCGAGGGGTAATCAGCTCAAGTTTTGCAGCAATGTAAGACGCAGATAAATAACAGGCACTTCTCAGGAAGAACAAAATCCGGCTTATAGATTTTCTCGTGTTTTTTTTATTTAATTGACTTTAAATTAATGATTTAAGCTAAACTTACTCGTTGTCAAGTGTTTTCTTAGCTTCATCAAGCTCCGCCCTTTCCTTTTTTCCCAACTGAGGATATTTGAGACTCATCTTTTCCAGGGTATCGATAATGATCTGTACGGCTGCTACTCTTGCAAACCATTTATTGTCTGCGGGAAGTACATACCAGGGAGCATTATCTTTTGAAGTTTCGTTGATAGCCGTTTCATAAGCTTCCATATATTGCGGGAATAATGCCCTTTCCGGAAGATCGGCTGCAGAAAATTTCCAGTTCTTCTCCTGTTCGTTGATTCTGTCCAGCAGTCTTTTCTTTTGTTCATCTTTGGAGACATTTAAAAATATTTTTACAATCGTAGTTCCGTTTTGGGCAAGATGTTGTTCAAAATTTCTGATACTCTCATATCTGTTTTTCCAGAAAGTATCATCAAAATCCTTCACAGAAGACCATGTCCTTTCGCTGAGGTTATATTCCGGATGAACTTTACATACCAAGACACTTTCATAGTGGGATCTGTTGAAGATACCGATCATTCCTTTCTGGGGAAGAGCAAGGTAATGCCTCCACAAGAAATCGTGGGAGTATTCTTTAGAGGTTGGGGTTTTAAAGCTGGTCACATTACAGCCCTGTGGATTTACACCTCCGAAAACATGCTCGATAAGGCTGTCTTTTCCGGCAGCATCCATCGCCTGAAGAATGACAAGCAGAGACTGGCTGCCGTCAGCATAAAGTTTTTCCTGCAGCTCGCGGAGTTTTTCTTTCTCTTTGATTAATAGCTGCCCTCCTTCCTCCTTGGTGAGCTTTCCTTCATAGGCTGTTGAGCTTTTTTTTATTGAAAATTTTCCCTTTACCAGGAAGTCATCTGAGAAATTGGTGTCCATGTTTTTTATATTTAAGATTAAAAAAATTAAAAAAAATTAAAGATTGCGGGGCTAATACATGAAGAAAAGATCTCTAACTCACCTCTCATTTTAAGTTCCTAAGTGTGATGTCTGATGTCTAAAATCTAACTTCTAGCCTCTAATTTCTAATATCTTATTTAAATGTAATAAAAAAACCGTCTTCATTGAAGACGGTTCCTTTATTTTTTTGAGTAGAGATTACTTTGCGGCGGCTTTTTTTGCAAGTTTAGCTGCTTTTTTTTCAGCTTTAGCTGCTGCTTTCTGCTCTTCGGCTGTTAATGGTTTTGGTTCAGGAGCGCTGGCGTCTACATTACCTTTGATGTAGATAACACTTCTGCTGTTAGCCGGGTCGTTAGAGAAAACTTCAATCATTTTATTGAAAGGTCCGTTAAGAGTAGTATTGTATCCTACTTTTATTTTCGCAGACTTTCCTGGCATGATAGGGTCCTGGCTAAACTCAGGAGTCGTACATCCGCAAGAAGGCTTTACATTGGAAAGGATCAAAGGTTTGTCACCTGTATTGGTTACAGTGAAAAATCTTGTACCGTCTGCACTTGGCTTGATCGTACCATAGTCAAATGTAGTTTTATCAAATGTAATAGTCTGTGCAGATGCCAATGCAAATGTTCCAAATAATGCAATTCCTGCAATTAATTTTTTCATATTCTTGAATGTTAATATGTTTGTTAGATAAATTTTGAGAAACAAAGTTAAAAATTATTTTAATTCATACTTAAAATTTTTTTTCTTTAGACTATTTTTGCAAATTGTAAGCAAAAGAAATAGAATTTTATGCAGATTTCAGAAAAGTACAATCCACAGGAAACTGAACAGAAATGGTACAACTTCTGGATGGAAAACAAATATTTCCATTCCGAACCTAATGAGAAACCACCATATACTGTGGTAATTCCTCCGCCAAACGTAACGGGGATATTACACATGGGGCATATGCTGAACAATACCATTCAAGATGTTCTCGTCCGCCGTGCAAGAATGCAGGGCTTTAATGCCTGCTGGATTCCGGGCACAGATCACGCTTCAATCGCCACTGAAGCCAAAGTTGTTGCTAAACTGAAGTCAGAGGGAATCAGTAAATCTGATATTACCCGCGAAGAATTCTTAAAGCATGCCTGGGATTGGACCGATAAATACGGAGGAACCATCCTCGAGCAGTTAAAAAAGTTGGGTTGCTCTTGTGATTGGGACAGAACACGTTTCACTTTGGAAGACAAAATGTCTCAGCAGGTGATCAAAAGCTTTGTAGATCTATACAATAAAGGATTGATCTACAGAGGCTACAGAATGGTCAACTGGGATCCTGAAGCAAAAACCAATATCTCTGATGAAGAGGTAATATTTAAAGAGCAAAACGGAAAATTATATTTCCTGAAGTATAAAATAGAAGGAACAGAAGAGTTTTTATCTGTTGCGACTACACGTCCTGAGACTATTTTCGGAGATACTGCAGTATGTATCAATCCCAATGACGAAAGATATGCTCATCTGAAAGGGAAGAATGTAATCGTACCGATCGTTGGCAGAGTAATTCCTATCATCGAAGACGAATATGTAGATATTGAATTTGGAACGGGTGCTTTGAAAATCACACCAGCTCACGATATCAATGACTACGAAATCGGGCAGAAACATCAGTTGAAAATGATTGATGCTTTGGATGACGATGGAAATCTTAACGAGCATGGTTTGCATTATGCAGGTAAGAATAGATTTGATGTAAGAAAGCAGATTGCAAAAGAATTAGAGGAAAATGATCTTTTGTTGAAAGCAGAAGACTATGTAAATAAAGTAGGAACATCAGAAAGAACAGGCGCTGTTATTGAGCCTAAAGTTTCAGTTCAGTGGTTCCTGAAAATGTCTGAAATTGCTAAGCCCGCTTTGGATGTAGTAATGGATGATGAGGTTAAATTTTATCCTGAAAAGTTTAAAAATACCTACAAACACTGGATGGAAAACATCCGTGACTGGAACATTTCCCGTCAGCTTTGGTGGGGACAGCAGATTCCTGCATTTTATTATGGAGACGGAGAAAATGATTTTGTAGTTGCAGAAAATGTAGAAGATGCTCTAGCTTTAGCCAAAGAAAAAACAGGAAACCCGGATCTCGGAACATCAGATCTAAAACAAGACGAAGATGCTCTTGACACCTGGTTCTCATCTTGGTTGTGGCCAATGTCTGTTTTCGATGGATTACTTGATCCTGAAAATAAAGATATCAATTATTATTATCCGACATCAGATTTGGTAACAGGTCCGGATATTATTTTCTTCTGGGTAGCCAGAATGATCATGGCCGGATTGGAATACAGAAAAGAGGTTCCATTCAAAAATGTTTATTTTACAGGTATTGTAAGAGATAAGCAAAGAAGAAAAATGTCTAAGCAATTAGGCAACTCACCCGATCCTTTAGATCTGATTTCTAAATATGGGGCAGATGGCGTTCGTGTAGGAAGTCTTTTAAGTGCACCCGCAGGAAATGATTTATTATTTGATGAAGACCTGATGGTTCAGGGAAGAAATTTCATGACGAAAATCTGGAGTGCTTTCCGTTTGATCAACATGTGGAAACATGAAGACAAACCATTGAATGATGCAGATAAACAAGCCATTGAATGGTTTGAAAATAAATTAAATAAAACCATTGCAGAAATTGACCAGCAGTTTGAGAAATTCAGAATCTCTGATGCTCTTCATTTAATTTATAAATTGATTTGGGATGATTTTTGTGGTTGGTACCTTGAAGCCATCAAACCTAATTATGGAGAAGGAGTTTCCAAGGAAGTTTATGACAGAACCGTTATTTTCTTTGAAGATCTGATGAAACTTCTGCATCCGTTTATGCCTTTCCAATCCGAAGAAATCTGGCAGTTAATTTCTGAAAGAAATACCGATGAAGCTTTGGTTATTGCCCAGCAGAAAAAAGCTGAAGCATTTAACGAAGAGATGATCAAAAACTTTGAAACTGCTGAAGAGATTATTTCAGGAATAAGAAATTACCGTCAGACAAAAGGAATTTCTCCCAGAGAAGCGGTGGAGGTGTATACCGGTGCTTCAGGTTTTGAAAATGAAGCCGTGATCAGAAAATTAGCCAATGTTGCAGACATTCATTTTGGTGAAAAAACAGATAAGCCAAGCTTTACGTTTCTGGTAGGAGCGACTGAAGTTTCTATTCCGTTGAGTGAGAATTTAGATTTAGGAGAAGAAAAAAAGAAGACAGAAGAAGAATTAGCTTATTTAAAAGGATTCCTTATTTCTGTTGACAAGAAACTCTCCAATGAAAAATTTGTAGCCAATGCCAAACCTGAGATTGTAGAAGTTGAGCGACAGAAACAGAAAGATGCTCAGGATAAAATTGTTATCTTAGAAGAAAAGCTGAAGAGTTTGTAAATTTAAAAGATAGACAGTAAGTTTGTCGGAATGTCAGGCTGAGCGGAGTCGAAGTCTGTAATCTTGAAACAAAGCAATATTTTGTATATATTTTAAAATGTTTCGACAGCACTTATTATACAGGAGTTACCAACGATATTGAAACTCGATTGTCTCAATATCAGTCCGGAAAATTTCCTGAAAGCTATACCCACAAAAGAAGACCGGTTAAGCTAGTCTTCTTTTGTGAATTTAATGATATAACGCAGACTATTTTATTTGAAAAACAAGTAAAAGGCTGGAGTAGAAAGTAGAAAGAAGCAGTTATCCATGATAATTGGGAAAAGTTAAAAGAATTATCTGTTTGTCAAAATCAAAGTCATTCGGATAATTCTGAAGAAAAGAACGAAGGTTTCGACTCCGTTCAGCCTGACAGTTTAAATAATTAAGAATAAATGACACACCTAGAAAACATAAAAAAGCTATTCTCAAAGAACTTCGTAGAAAGCCCTTTATTGGAAAGCTTTGAAGTTGGGAAAATCTACCTTTCAAGCGGAAAGCTGGTCGCCTGTGATCCGGTGATCACCAACGATATGAAGCCTTTCACTACAGAATTTCCGAAAGGGGATTTTTCTGTTTTGCTGCATAAAGAAAGAGAAAGCAACTGTGTAGCCTATGCAGAAATTATTTTCAGCAATGCCGCGATCTCGGAATGGGAAATGGCAGTTACTGAAGGGCAAAATGTAAAAGATCTTGCTGATGAGGAAATTTTCGGATATCCTGTAGAAAGTGGAATGGGATGTCTTATGGATGCAGATACCCAAAATAGTCTTAACGAACTTGAGAATAGACTGTACCACAGTAAAGGGGCAGATTTCATGGGAATCTATGAAGAGTTTTTCCATGAGTACTTCTTTGACGAAAAAGGAGCTATCGATCAGTACGCATTCCTGAAGCCTGCGGATGAGCATCCGGGAACTATTTTCGCGTTTGAAACAGGATATGGTGAAGGTTTTTATGCCAGCTATATAGCCTATGATAAAGATCACAAGCCTGTGAAGATAATTACTGAATTTATTGAGATAAGTTAATTAATTTAGTTATTTTTGAAACTTAGTTTTCTGAATAGATTATATTAAACTAACATAAAAACACCAATGAACTTCTCATCAGAACAACCCAAAATTATTGTTGTAGGCAGCTCTTCTATAGATCTGGTTTTAGAAACAGAAAAAATTCCTCAGCAGAACGAAACTGTTTTAGCTGTTCATTCAGACAGTTACTTTGGCGGTAAAGGGGCCAATCAGGCGGTAGGAACGGCAAGGCTAGGAGCCAGTGTCTATTTTATCGGATGTGTAGGAATGGACCCTCTTGGACAACAGATCATGCGTAATCTCGTAGGTGAAAACGTAAATGTAGGCTTTGTTCATGAGACGGATATGGAATCCACGGGGACAGCCTATGTGACCACCAGCCATGGCAGTGCAGCTATTGTAGTGGTACCTGCAGCGAATAAATGTTTGAGTATCCAGCATATAGAAGAAGCAGATCGGTATTTCCAAACGGTAGACCTTATTTTGGTACAGCTTGAAGTGGCAATGGAAGTGGTAGAATATACCATTAGAAAAGCCAAGAAATACGGTAAAAAAGTAGGACTCTACGCTTCACCTGCCATGAAGATCAGTGAAGGAATTATCGAAAATGTCGATTTTATTGTTGCTAAAAGCAGTGAACTTCATACTGTTTTCGGAGAAGAGCAGAGAGAGGAAATTCTTAAAAAATATTTCAATAAAGTTTTTGTCAGAGATGATACTAATTCAACGATATATTTTGACGGAACCGAAATGAAATACTTCAGAAACGACAAAGATGAAACCGTTTATAAAATGGGAATGGGCGATGCATTTATTTCAGGATTTGCTGTTGCACTCTGTCATGGAAATACCATCGAAGATTGTGTGAAATTCGGGAATGAGGTTTCTTCAAGGGTTTCAGGCGGGAAAGGTTCACAGACCGGACTTCCAAGAATGTCGGATTTCTTTTCCTAAAACTATTTGTCACATATCGAAAGTTAGAAACTTAACATAAAAATATAAGTAAAATCTCCACTTTTATAGTGGATTTTTTCTTTTTATCTATGGAAAAACTGGAACTTATTACAAAAGATCAGGTGTCACTGGCAGTTCATCTTTTCAGACCTGAAAAAAGCAATGGGAAACTTCTCCTGATCAATTCCGCAACGGGAGTGAAACAGCAGGTGTATTTCTCATTTGCCCGTTTCTTTTCGGAACATGGATTTACGGTGATTGCTTATGATTACAGAGGAATCGGGCTGTCAAAACCGGATAATATGAAAGGCTTTAGAGCTTCAATGCGGATTTGGGGTTCTGAAGACTACAAAACCATAACCCAATATATTAAAGCAGAGTTTTCAGGATATAAAAAATATTGTCTTGGACATTCTGTAGGAGCATTGATCCTTGGAATGAATGAAGATTCCGAAATGTTTGACGAATTTATTTTTGTGGGAACTCAAAATGCGTTCGTGGGAAACCTTAAATTCAGCACGAGAATTGAAGCTTATCTCGGATTTGGAATTGTTCAGCCCTTAACTACCGGATTATTAGGGTATTTTCCAGCCAATTGGTTTGGGCTTGGAGAAAGTCTTCCAAAAAATTGCGCATATGACTGGAGAACCTTAATTTTAAACAGGAAATCTACCAACAGATTGTTGGAGAAAATGGAGGACTATTCTAAAAATTTGACCCAGAAAGTCTTTGTGATCCGGGCGGAAGATGATGCATGGCTTACTGAAAAAGGGGTACTAAGCCTTTTGAACAATACCTATCCAAATCTAAGACCTTCCTACAGACTGGTGAAAACCGCTGAATCTGATAAAAAAGAAATCGGACACATCAATTTTTTTAGAAGTTATAATAAAAAACTCTGGAATATTATTTTAAACGAATTGACAACTCAATGAAAAGTACGATCGAAAACACCGTAGAATTTGTAAAAGGAAAACTGGAAGGCGCTGAAGCAGGACATGACTGGTACCATATTGAAAGAGTATGGAAGCTTTCAAAAAAAATTGCCGTAACTGAAGATTGTAACCTGGAGGTTGTAGAACTATCTGCAATGTTGCATGATATTGCAGACCCCAAGTTTCATAATGGTGACGAAACAATAGCTCCCAAAATAGCACGAGAATTTCTCGAGGCACAGCACGTTCATGAAGACGTTATAGAAAAGGTTTTATTTATTATTAAAAATATTTCATTTAAGAATAGAGGAGAGGTTCCCGCTGAACTTCCTGTTGAGCTTAAAATCGTGCAGGATGCTGACCGTATCGATGCTATCGGTGCCATTGGAATAGGAAGAACATTCAATTTCGGAGGTTTTAAAAATAATCCGATGTATGATCCTGAAATCCAGCCAAGTCTGAATATGACGAAAGATCAGTATAAAAAATCTAATGGAACCACCATTAATCATTTCTACGAAAAACTTCTTCTTTTGAAGGATCTTATGAATACCACAAAAGGAAAGGAGCTGGCTCAGGAAAGACATGATTATATGCTGGGATTCCTGGATCAGTTTTTCAAAGAATGGAATGTTGATTAACACACTTCCCGAAAAATCTTAAATCAGTATCTTTGCAGTATGGTATTTATCATTTTTCTTATCTTCTGGGCTTGTGTGCTTTCTCTGGTTTTGTCTAAAGTAAAATCAGCAAGATTGGCAAAATGGGCAAAACTGTTCCGTATACTTACGGTAGTTTTTTCTATATCTACATTTACATACTGGTTTATCAAAAAAAGCTCGGTAGGTTTTGTGGATAATTCAGTTGGTCTTCAGGTTGTCAATAAACTTCCTCAAACGCTGGATTTTTACCTTATTAAAGTGGATAGTGCCAAAAACGGAAATCTTGAGCCCAAGCATATGGGAAAAATACGTCCGGAATATTACAGGGTAGAATATCTTAAAATGGATAAGTCCGATGAATACTGGATTATAGGATATCTGGGTAAGAAAAATATGGTTTATTTCTCCCAGCATGCAGTCCCTAATAAGAATATTGACCAGATTGTAGAAGTACAGAACTATATCAATCAGAGTGTAAAACTTTCCGACGCTGCTAAAAAAGAGGTAGATGCCTATAATTACGAAAATACAAAGCTCGGAATTTGGGTATCCTTGGATTTTTTACTTCTTTTCCTGAACCTTGTGCTTCTTTTGAGAAAAAATAAACAATAAGTAGTGAGCAATAAGTAGCAATTCTTTAGGTCGTACTACTTATCGCTCATTACCTATTTATTATGGATAATCCAGAATTTGCATGATCTGCTCCTTAAATTCTTCAGGACAGCTTTTGATCAATTTATCTTTATTCTGTTTACTGATCTGGTGAGGTTCCAGCCATTCCGTACGGTTGGCACTAAGGCTGTGGTTATCGTAGACCCTTTTGATGGTATGATCTTCGTAAAATGTATATTCGTCGCCGAGCCAGTTGCTCGCAATGCTGATCGTGCAAATTTCTTTTTCCATGACATTTTGTATTTTAGAAAGTAGACCTCCATTATATCAATGGCAGTACATTCTAAGTTACTACAATTTTTCCATTAAAACAGCTTTTGACGCAGCTTTTTGAAAATCAGGCTGAAAGATGCACTTTTTGTACATCAATTAGAATAAAGTTCCATTGTTGTCAGAAGCCATTTGCGGAATATGAATATCCGTTTTCCACGCCTCATTCATTTTTTTTATGAAATAAGCAGATAATAATGGAGATGCTTTTTCAAGGTTCTGATGTACAAAGAAATAGATGTTCTGAACCCCTTCTTTTTTCCATTGGGTAAGATGTTTCAACCAGTCGTCCAGTCTTTCATAGTCACTTTCGGCATTGGCACCTACATACCGGATAAAAGCATTGGGAGTCGTAAGACGCATATGAAGCATATCTCTCCTGCCCGCAGTATCCACAATGATGTTGGTGATGTCATGAGCTTCAAAAAGGTCGCAGGTGGTATTGAAAATTTCTTCATCAGTAAACCATTCCGTGTTTCGGAGTTCTATGGCCAGAGGAACTTCTTTGGGCCAGTCTTTCACAAATTTCTCCAGTCTGTCATAATCTTTAGGTTTAAAATTATCATGGAGCTGCAGAAAAGCCATACCCAGTTTTTCATCAAAATTCATAATGGCTGATGCAAATTGGGTCACCGGTTCGGTAACGTCAATCAGTCTTCTGAAGTGAGAAACTGTATTGGTTATTTTAGGGAAAAATTTAAAATTTTCCGGGGTTTTATCTTTCCAGACTGCTACCTGTTCAGGAGTAGGCATCCCATAGAAAGTGGCGTTTAGTTCAATAGAATTAAACTGGGTACCATAATAGGTCAGTTCGTCTTTAGTTCCTTTGGGATAAAATCCTTTGAGATCGGTTTTATTCCATTTAGCACATCCTATGGAAATATTTTCCAGTCCTTTTTTATTTTGATTTAAAATTTCCTTGGTTCTGGGATGATCTTTAGGAAGTGTAAAATCTATTTTTGAAGGGTCTTCTACTTGTCCGAATTTCATATCTGATATTTTTAGGATTAAACTAGGGTAACAAATATAAAACAAAAACCATAGAATCATCTATGGTTTTCATTCAAACTGGTGCGGAAAAACAGACTATTCTTTGATTATTTTCTTAGAAATTTCTGTCGTATCGGTTTTAATTTTTACGGTGTAAGTTCCGGTAGGTTGTGCCGAAAGATTGATTTTGGTCACTTCATTATTCAAATGCTGATTGAAAATGATTCTTCCCTGGGCATCAAAAATAGTTACATTTTTAATACTTTCTTCCGAGTTTATCGTAACAAAATCTTTTACAGGATTCGGTGCTATTTTAATTGCATTCTTTCTGATTTTTGAACTGGCAGTGGTTAAAAAACTTCCGCAACTGGTCGTAAAAGTGATATCCGGATATAGATTTTGAAGATCATTAAGTTGAGCATCATCTACACACATCGACAGGTTACTGTTATAATTCATAAAATCAATCCCTTCTTCAATAGAGCCGTTTCTTATATTAGCAAAAGTAAGATTAGGCATATTCCACAGCGCTATGAATTGAAGAGTAGGAGAATTTGAAAAATTCAGTTCGGTAATTTGTGGGCAGTTATTAAAATTAGCATTGACTAAATTGATATTGGCTGAAGTGTTTAAGCTTGATAATAAAGGTAAATTGATTACCGACAAATCTTCCAGATTGATGTTATGGGAAACATTTACAGCGGGAAGTAAATCATTTTGATTCAGTTCCAGTGACTTTAAAGCAATACAATCTGTAATATTTAAAGCATTTATTTGGGTATTGTTTACCACCAGTTCTTTAAGCCCCGTGCATTGATTCAAATTAATGGTGTGCAGTTCAGTGAATATTCCATTGCTGTTAGCTACATAAAAACCCATTGCTAATCTTTCGAGACTTACGCAGTTTTGGAGATCCAATTCTTGTAGATGATGATTATTTTTAAAAATCAAATTGGTTAAAGCCGTACAGTTTTTAGCCGTAATTTTTTGAAGGTCATCATTGCCCTGAGTATTCAAAGTTTCAGATCGATCCGTTTTCAAAGTATGTAAATGGGAAAGATTATTTACATTGAACCAATTCATGTAACCTGCAGAATTTGTAAAGTCAATACTTTCCAGATAAGATGCTGCACTAAAATTGACATTATTCGTGATTTTCTGATTAAAGACTTTTAATATTTTAAGCTTTGGCAAGCCGGCCAGATTCAGAGAAGATACATTTCCAAAGTAAATTCCTGAAGTTGTATGATATCCATCCCTATTGTAATAAGCACAGTCGAGTTCCTCAAGATTTACCAATCCTGTTGTTGAGAAATCAATGGTTGGTGTATTGAGCCCTTTGATTTTTTTGAGATTGATTGATCCATTAAGATTAACAGATGAAAAATAAGCACCATTGGTATCATAATGATCTGTATCAGCAATAATCTCCTGTAAATTAGTGCAATGATCAGCAATCAGTTCAATATTTTGGTTAATAGTGGTTCCTACAGAGTGTGGCAATCCTGTAACAGAAATTTTGGTTAAAGTATTTGAGTTTGGAACCGAAATTTTGTCTAAAAATTGACAGGAATTGAACGTCAGGGTGGTGATATTCGAATTCTCAAGATACAGTTCTTTAATGTTTTTAGAGTTGATGATTGTATTTCCGGTAAGTTGCGGACAATTTTTGAATCTCAGGATGGTACTAATAGGGGTATTCAGATTAATATCACTGGCAAACTGATTGATATCCTGCACCGCTGAACAACTATCAAAGGAAAAGTCGATGGGAACTGTATGGGAGATTCCGGAAGCGTCTGTAAAACCACCTGTTCCGGTATACAGTACTTTTTTGATTGTATTATGACCCGTAAAACTAATGACTGCAGACCGGGTATGGTAAATATACAGTTCTTCCATATCGGAGAAAAGTTGTGCATCTTCAATGGAGTTGGGGAGATCGCTGTAAGTAACGGTTCCACTTTTTTGAAGATTTAGAATTTTCACCTGCTGAGCTTCCGAAGCCTGGATTTCTCCGTCACCATTGGTATCTACAGCAATAGAGTTTCCGCTGCTGTTTTTGGCAATGTTATTGGCTGTACTGGAGCTTAGAATTAAAGCTTTAAACTGTGCGTCTGCAAAATTTAAATTTTGAGCGTAAGCCATAGAGAAACAGCCTACAGAGAGGATGAGAATAAATTTTTTCATTTTTTTGTGTGTATTATGTTTTATAATTCTAATCAGGGGGAATTAAAATCAATCGTACAAAAATAATCTTTTTTTTGAATTTCATTCTAAATTTTTTGTATCGTTTATGTTTTAAATTTAATCAGCATGATAAAGAGATACATTGAAAGATCATCTGTCTTGCTTTATCATTATACTTTCTTGCTAATTGCTGATTTCAAAATAAAAAAAAGCTCTTCTCAAAAATATTGATCCCCGGAAATTGATTGCTTTTTATCCTTGTTCATGTTTCGTTCATACAAGCCTAAAATGTCAGATATCAATACTATCCTTGTTTTCATTTACTTAATAGGCTTTGAAATCAGATCATATTGTGAGGCTATTAATTTTTTTTTAAGGAAATCGTAAACTTTGTGTTACATAATGTTAATTGTATGTTACCATCCTTCATGTTCAGGGAATCTAATTTTGCCCTGTCAACTAAGAAGAAAAAAATATGAAAAAAAAACTGATCTGTGCTTTTGCTTTACTATCCTTTGGATTTGCATTCTCACAGGAAACGACCTCTAAAATTTTTGGAAGGCTAAAAGGAGTCAATTCTGAACTGACGGTAAAAGTGGTTCATGTTCCCACCAATACTGCATTTGAGACCAAAAGTAATGCGAAGGGGCAGTTTAGTTTAGATAATCTTCAGCCGGGTGGTCCTTACCGCATTGAGATTTCCGATGGATCGCAAATCGTCTACACGAATACCAACCTGCAGCTGTCTCTTGGAAATAATGACCTTCCCATTGTGGAGATTGGGGCTGGTGAAAAGACCATTGATGAAGTCAGGATCACCTCTAAGAGAACCACTGTTAAAAATGGTGTAGGAATCAGCCAGGCTCAGATTTCAGGTCTCCCCAATATCAACAGAGGCATTCAGGATGTAACGAAATTGGTGCCGCAAAGTGCCAATAACTCTTTTAACGGAACAAACTTCAGATATAATAACGTTACAATAGACGGATCTGTTAATAATGATGCGATCGGCTTCAGTCCTTCTTTGGGTGGGCAGACCGGTACTTCAGGAATGCCGGGAAGCAGTACACGCTCCAATTCTATAAGTCTGGATGCTATTCAGGATGTTCAGGTCTATATCGCTCCGTATGATGTGAAGCTTGGAAACTTTCTGGGAGGAAGTATTAATGCGGTGACCAGAAGCGGAAGTAATGATGTAACAGGGTCCATCTACGCGTACGGAAGAAATGCCGCTATTACCGGAAACAACAGGATCGGAGATCATTCAAAAATGCCGAAAGCTTTTGAAGACGTTATCTATGGCGGAAGGATAGGATTGCCTGTCGTAAAAGACAAAGTATTTTTATTCTCAAATCTTGAATACACGAAAAGAAGAGATCCGGTATTCTATAATGCGAATGATCCCAACGCATTGGTGAATGATGCCGTAGCTCAGCAGATTTCAGATTTTGTACGGAATAAATATGGCTTTAATGCAGGAAGCTTCGACGGATACAATAATTTTTCAGAAAGTGCCAAGCTTTTTAATAAACTGGACTGGAAAATCAATGATCAACACACATTATCCATTAAAAATAATACCGTATTCTCACAGGCATCGAATCTTGAAAGAGATGGAGCGAATTTCAGGTTTGCCAGTATGGATTTTATCCAGAAAAATACGTCTTCCTCAACTACTTTGGAATTGAAGAGCCGTTTTAATGATCAATGGAATAATAATTTAGTATTGGGCTATTCTTCTATTCATGATTACAGAGATCCTACTTCCAGCAATGCCATGTTTCCACAAGTGGAAATAGCTTATAACGGAGGAACTATTTTATTGGGAAATGACAGGGAAGCTACCGTTTTTAATATGAAACAGAAAACTTTTGAGATCACGGATAACCTGACCTATAAAACAGGAAATCACACATTCTTGTTAGGAACACACAATGAATTGTATAATATTGACTATGGTTTTGTCAATGCTCTTAATGGGAGGATTTCGTATAAAAGCTTAGCCGATTTTTATAATTCTAATCCGTCGAGGATAAGAGGAACCTATCCGTTTAATGGTGAAAACAGACAGACGATTTTCGATAATCCCTATGCTCAGTATAAGGTGAATCTTCTCTCACTGTATTTTCAGGATGAGATCAATTTAGGAAGGTTAAGACTATCTCCGGGCGTAAGAGTAGATTATACGGATCTTCCCAATAAACCTGTTTTAAGTCCGCAGGTACAAAATTCTCCTATGGATCCTAATTATGGAAACACCTATACTTATACGCCACTTAGCCAATTAAACAACGACTATCTTACCAAGCCGACCATTTCTCCAAGATTAGGATTTACCTGGGATGTCACAGAAGACAGATCTGTAGTCGTAAGAGGAGGTTCGGGAATATTTGTCGGCAGAATTCCTTTTGCGTGGCTGGGGTATGCTTATTACAATGACGGAGTAGGTTTCGGAAGTTATGATTACAATGCGCCTACCGCTGCACAGCTTGCGGCCAATGGAGATCCTTTGGTAAGTGGTAATTTTCCGAAATGGCAGAACTCTTCCAAAGTACAGGTAGATCTTATCGATAACAATTTTAAAATGCCTAAAGTATGGAGAAGTTCTTTAGCCTTCGATTATACATTCGCCGGATATAAACTTACCCTGGAAGGAATCTATACGAAAGTACTTTATGATCTGAAATTCCAGCAGGTGAACAAAACAGATAATGTAACGTATTACAGCTATGATACAAATCATGAAATGCCTGTTTATACGACCAATATCAACAGTAACTTTTCCAATGCCTACCTTTTATCCAATACCAGGGAAGGTTACCGATATAACCTGACGGCACAGATTTCCAAATCCTATAATTTCGGGTTCAATTTCTTCGTTGCTTATACTTATGGTGATGCAAAAGATATTACCAACGGAATCCGAAACTCAATGGAAAGTAACTGGCAGATGAACCAGTCTCTGACGCCGAATGATCCTAAGCTTACCACCTCCAATTTTGCAATTAAAAACAGAGTGGTGGCCAATCTGGGATATGGCTTCGATATTTCCAAATCGAACAGATTATCGGCTAATGTGTATTTTAATGCACAGTCTGGAAATCCTTTCTCATGGGGATTTGTCAACAGTACGATTGCCAATACAGGACAGGCTGCAGGACTTTCCTATATCTTTAAAGATGCAGCAGAAGCCGCAAAATATATTGTTCCGATAAAAGATGCTTCCGGAAATGTGCTGGTAACTGCCCAACAGCAGATTGCAGATTATGAAAGTTTTGTCAGTGGTAATAAATATTTAAATACCAGAAGAGGCAAGTTTACGGAAAGAAACGGAGATTTTACACCGTGGAATATTCAGGCTGATTTCAAAATTATGGATGAGATCAGGTTGAGTGAAAAGTCTAAGAATAATATCCAGATCTCATTAAGTATCATCAACCTTACCAATATGCTGAATAAAAACTGGGGTAAAGTTTATTTTGTCCCCAATACTTTTAATTCTACTGCAAGCGTTGGGCTTACAAAGGTAGGAAACGTAGCTGCTGGTCAGCCATCTGCCGGTGATCCTACCTATAACTTTAAAACCCCGGGACTGCCTTATACAGTTGATCAGTTTGCCTCCAGATTCCAGGCGCAGCTCGGAGTGCGGTATAACTTTTAATAACTAGTCTTTCATTTTTTACTTATAATTTTTTCAGCAGCCCGGATTTTTTTGTCCGGGCTGTTTTTGTGATGGACTTGATTTAAAATAAACAGACAATCGGACTTATTTTTTCTTTTACAGGACACAACAAAAACCATAGAAAGCTCTATGGTTTTTTATTATTCAATTTGTTTTGCTGTTTTATTTTACGTCCTGCGTTACCATTATGTTGGAAATCACTGAATAGATACAGCCTGACGTTTTTAAATTTACGGTGATCGTTGCCGGAACAGACCGGTAAGCGGTGTCACCATACGGTTCAATGATCTTTCCGTTGGAATCCTTTACCGTTCTTCCCTTTACCGTATACGTCATAGTGGCCGTTCCTGTAAATCCACTTGAAGGATTGAATGTTACAATGCCAGTTGATTTATTGTAAGACCATGTTCCTTGTGGAGTCACTTTTTTACGATAAAGTGTAAGATCTGTGTCACTGGTTTTTGTAAAACTGAACGTAGAGTAGTCGATATTCGCATTACTTGCAGTTGGAGGAGTAGCAATGCTAATCGCCCCTTTATAGGCTATATCATTATTAAAAACAGGAATAGTGACCGGCTGAAATTTACAGGTAGAAGTCACATCGTCATTAGTTACTGCCGCATAGGGAAGGGTTAGTTTCACATTTCTGATGATATGTTGTTGAAATGCAGCTCCTGTAGCTGCTGCAAAACCCAGTTTTAAAACAGCCGGCACCGTGGCATTCAGAGTTTGGGAAGTTGCAGCTCCTTCAACATCTGAGGTGTCAAAGTCGGTTGTCTGTGGGTTGGCATTTTCAGTATAAGGCACTGAGGTTTTATAATGATAATAATTGATGACATTAACCGGTGTTCCGCCCTGTGTCGTCTGGATATCCACCTTGATATCAAATCCGTCAGTGACCGTAGGACTTGTAAAATGAGGAATCAGGTCAAGATATACCTTTCTGAATTCTCCTGCATTATTCCGAAGATCAAATACTGAAGAAAGGGTGTTGGTCGTTGCCTGATAACTTCTGTCACTCTGTAGAATCCTGCCTACTGTTCCTGAATTGCTCAGGGTAGAGCGGGTTACCAGAACAGGATATCCTGTAAATCCTGCTCCTAATCCTGTTGTATTGATAGCGGCTCCTCTTGCTCCTCTTAAAGAAATATGACTTGAAGCCTGGCTCCAGGTTACTCCTGTAATACCATTCATTCTGGATTCACCCTGAAAACGTTTAGACTTGAAATTTCCAAATTCATCCAGAGCAATCCCTAAGTAGGCCCCTGATAAACCAGCTTTTCTTTGGCTGGCGTAGGTGTCCTTTGTTCTGTTGTAAGAATATCCGATGCCGGCACCAGGTGCTCCTATGGTAGGGCTTGTTACCGCTCCGTCATAAAGAAAGAAAGATAAACCATCTCCGTATACTCCGGTTAAAGGAGTTCCGTTTTTCATATCATATTCAAATTCAACATGAAGTCCGTTGACAGATGTGAAAGTTCTTCCGTTGATAAACAATCCTCCAAACTGCCCTGAACTTGCGGGAGTAAGCTGTACCCCGGTAGCAGTGTGTGATGCATTTCCCTGTATGGTAAGTTCTGGTGCTGAAGACGCATTCATCAGCGAACTTGAGTAGGCATAAAATCCGTAAATACTTGCCACTTCGGTACTGTCTGCCTGTGCATACAGTAAATTAGTAAGCAGTGCGAAAACCAGGCTCATCAAAGACAGCCCTTTATAATTCTTTTTCATGGCTGTTTATTTTACGACAAATACGATGTTGATGAAAGACGCTGAAGTAGCATTCGATAAAACATCATAATTTAATACCCCTGTGTTACTGATGCTGTTGATTTTAAAAACTGAAGCATCGTAACCGGTTACGTAATAATGTAGATCTGTTGCATTGGGGAAAAAGGGGATCGAGGCGGGTGCGGATGCACTTCTTGCGTTCGCAGGGACATTCGAAAACTGATTTTTATACAATGTATACAGGTCTTTTGTCTGTCCTGTTGCTGTCGTTGTCGTGTCAAACACTACACTTGGCATGTAGAAAAATTTTGCGACATAGGGAGAAAGGCATACCCAGTCCGGTGTAGCCGGAGTTCCAACGTTTTGGCTGATACATTTCTTATTGGTATCAAAAATAATGAGTCCTGTTGCAGGATTGGTAACCGATGAAAGATTGCTGATTCTGGGAAGTAAAACTCCTTTACTAGTGCTTGTAACATCTAATGCAGAGCTCTGATCAGGTGAAGAGGTGTTGATGCCCACTTGCGCAGTAATGGTGCAAAAAGCCATTACCAAAATTAAAGTAATAATCTTGTTCATTTCGAAATAATTTTTTGTGTGTTTTTTTTCTATTAATAAATTTCTTGTCAATAGAGAATTAAATTTTCAATCGGAGTGTTTTGTGTATTTTGTGTTTTAAACGGGATTTGTTTAGGGTTAATTTTTATATTCATCACTCATCATTATGGTGTTGTTTATTATGCTTTTTTGTGTTTTTGTTTTATTTTTTTGTTTTCTGTAATTGGTAGTATGTGTTTTTTAAGATTATTTAATTTTTCATTCAATTTAAAAATCGATCAATTTTAAAATGTATTCATTACTTAAAAGATATTTAAATTACTGATACTTAATTTCCATTTCCATTTCTTGTTGGCTTAATATCAATAATGCTTCTATTGTTAATTGATATTTTCACTAAAAAGACATTTTGATTAGTAAATTTTAAACAAATGTATATAAAATTGCTTCATATTAATAACCTAAATGTCGTGATACAGGCACTTGATTCACTGCTTAGGGAGTGAATAGCGGATATTTTCAGTGTTGATGAATGATTAACGAAAAATAAATTTTCCACTGTCAAATGTTAAATTTTTGTTAAATTTTTAAAACAACAATAAAGCACGCTGAAAAGCGTGCTTTATTATGCAGATGTTTATGATTAATGATCACTAAGCCTCACAAGCAGAGCAGCTAACAAAGTTAACCATCATTTCTTTAGAGACAGAAGAACTTCTTTGATAATAAAGTGTTTTTACTCCTTTTTTCCAGGCTTCAATATAAAGATAGTTCACATCTTTTACAGGCATCGTAGAAGGAATCTGTAGGTTCAGAGATTGAGCCTGATCAATATATTGCTGTCTTTGAGCAGCCTGCGAGATAATTTCCATCGGAGAAATCTCTTTAAATGTTTTAAATACTGCTTTTTCTTCGTCAGTAAGCTCTTTTAAATGCTGTACGGAACCGTGGTTCAACATGATCGTTCTCCAGGTTTCCTCATTATCAAGACCTTTTTCTTCCAATAGCTTAGCTAAATACTTGTTCTTACGCATAAAGTTTCCTTTGGCAAGACCAGCTTTATAGTAGTTCGAAGCAAACGGCTCAATTCCAGGAGAGGTCTGCCCTAAGATCGCAGAACTTGAAGTAGTAGGAGCAATAGCCATCGTAGTGGTATTTCTCAATCCATAACCTTTCAACAATTCTGGTTCACCGTAAATATTGGCCAATTCTCTTGAAGCAGTTTCCGCCTGTTCTTTGATATGTTTGAAAGCTCTTGCATTGAACTGAGTCGCTTCAAAACTTTCAAACGGAATCATATTTTTCTGTAGATAAGAGTGGTATCCTAAAACTCCCAATCCAAGCGCTCTGTGACGCAATGCGAAGTTTCTTGCTCCCTGAAGGTAATAGTTACCTTCAGTTTTTTCGATAAATTCAGTTAAAACAGCATCCAGGAAGTAAACTGCTAATTTTACAGCATCCGTATCTTTCCATTCGTCATACAGTTCTAAATTCATTGAAGACAGACAGCAGATAAAAGATTCTTCTCTGGTAGAAGGAAGCATGATTTCAGAACAAAGGTTACTTGCGTTCACCGTCATTCCTAAATCCTTGTAAACCTGTGGCTTATTTCTGTTAACGTTATCGGTAAAGAAGATATAAGGAAGACCTTTCTGCTGGCGGCTTTCAAGTACTCTTGCCCATACTTTTCGTTTGTCCATATCACCGTCAATCATATCCTGCATCCAGTAATCAGGAACGCAGATCCCTGTAAATAAGTTCTGAATAGGACTTCCGATGTCTTTGATGGATAAGAATTCTTCAATGTCACCGTGGTCTACATCTAAATAGGCTGCAAAAGCACCTCTTCTTACACCACCCTGAGAAACCACATCCATTGCAGTATCGAATAATTTCATGAACGAAACTGCTCCTGAAGATTTTCCGTTGTCTGTAACGGCAGTCCCTCTGTTTCTAAGTTCTCCGAAATATCCTGAAGTTCCACCTCCGATCTTTGTCTGCATAATCACTTCACCCATTTTGTGGGTAATGCCTTCAATGCTGTCCGGAATGTGAACGTTGAAACAAGAGATAGGAAGACCTCTCTGTGTTCCCATATTCGCCCAAACCGGAGAAGAGAAGCTGATCCACCCTTTCACGATCATTTCCTTGAAAGCGGCTTGCAGTTCCGGCTTATATAATTTTTTTGCGGCAGCAGTGGTGATTCTGTCGATGGCTCCGTCTACAGTTTCCCCTTTTAACAGATATCCTCTGTTTAGCATCTGCTCAGACTCTTCATTGAGCCACCATATATTTGAATTTTGTTCTTCCATAGATGTTATATTTTCGAATTCCGGAGCAGTTTTTATACTCCGGAATTTTGTTGCTTTTTATATTGATTGTAAAATTTCCACTTTGTGCGTACCGTTCAGTCCGCTTTCATCTCTTAATCGTTGAAATTCCTTAAAGGACGGTACATTTAAAACCTCATGCTGAACCTCTTCATTGATATAATTTGAATAATGTACAAAAGTAACTCCGTCTTCTTTTACATACACCTTATACTCAAATGTCTCCTGATCAAGATTTTTAAAATCATCTAAAAACTTTTGAATATGGGCTTTGTTTTCTGAAACATATTCAGGCTTTACGGTATAGGTTACAATGACATTGATCATTTTTTATGCTTTGAAATATTTTATTTTTCTGAGGGACTAAGGAATTATATGATTATGAAATACTTATTTTTAGTCAGTAGGGCATCGCTAATACTTAGTGTTTTGACGCTCGCTTCGCTCGCGCTTTCCTATTTAAAACAAATCGTTCGCTGTAATACTCTTATCGTGCTTTGTATAATCCACTGGTCTTTTAGCAAAGAAATCATCCATAGAATTGGCAAAAACTTCTTCTTCAAACCATTTCATTGGACGGTATTGTTCAGGAGAAACGTTGTAACGGGTTTCCATGTCGATTTTCTTTAAACTGTCGTCTACACGGTATTTCATGAAGTTCAGAAGGTCTTCTTTTGAGAAAACGGTTAATTCTCCCAGTTCAAAGATCCAGTCTAAGATTTCGCCTTCCAGTTCAATAGACTGATCTACCAAGGTGTAGATGTCCTCGATATCTGAATCTGTTAATAGGTCCGGTTGTTCCTCACGGATTTTGTTGATCAGGTAGATTCCTGCATTAGCGTGGATTTGCTCATCGATAGAGGTCCATGCAATAATGTTGGAAACATTCTTCATATATCCTTTGAATCTTGTGAAAGAAAGGATGATCGCAAATTGTGAGAAAAGAGATACATTTTCGATCAGGATACTGAATAATAAAAGAGAAGATACATATTCTTTTGGTGTTGTAGAATTGGCATGTTTCAGAACGTTGGAAAGAAAGTCAATTCTCTTTTTTACGGCAGGAATTTCTATAACATTCGTAAATTCTTCGTTGTATCCCAACACTTCTACCAAACGGGAATAAGCTTCTGAGTGACGGAACTCGCATTCTGCAAAAGTAGCGCCCAGTCCATTGAATTCAGGTTTTGGTAAGTGGTTGTATAGGTTTCCCCAGAATGTCTTGACAGACACCTCGATCTGTGCAATGGCTAAAAGCGCATTTTTCACAGCGTGTTTTTCGTTCGGCTCTAACTGCGAATGAAAATCCTGAACATCTGCAGTAAAATCCACTTCCGAATGCACCCAGAACGATTTGTTGATCGCTTCTACAAACTGAAGAACCTCAGGGTATTCAAATGGCTTGTAACTTACTCTCTTATCGAAAATTCCCATATTAAAATAGCTTTAAAATTAAATAATCAGCATCACTGTGGATAAAGTGGAAGTAATGCTTAACTTCTTGTATGTTTGGCATTTACATTTGAAACATATTCACATTCATGAATGTCGGTTTCTTGTAAAGAACTAGGGACAAAGTTCGAAAAAAAGAACTGATTTTGAAAGGGGTAAATACTAATTGGCTGAGTTTTAACTGTAAAAGTTTTCCACATTTACATGAAACCAGCACGGGTAATGGCTTACAGCGCGTTCTGGGTAAAAAATAAATGGAAAACCAGACTTACAGTTAAACAGGTTTGTGTAATATGCTTTAAATAAAGGTGAAATGAATTAAACAATAAAATATTCGAATATATTATGGTTCTTGTAACAAATTGAAAATATCATCTACTTATAGGGGTATAAAACAAGCATCACTTCATGTTAGTAATTCAGGATTTACATAAGTCATACGATACGGGGAAAAGCAAGCTGCACGTTCTTAAAGGAATTAATCTTAATATTTCTGAGGGCGAGTTTGTTTCTATTATGGGAAGTTCCGGGTCCGGAAAGTCTACGCTTCTTAATATCATCGGTATTCTGGATGAAAAAGATTCGGGGACTTATGAACTGGATAACGTTCCTATTGAGCATCTGTCTGAAGTGAAAGCTGCAGAGTACAGAAGTAAGTTCTTAGGCTTTATATTTCAGTCTTTTAATCTGATCAGCTATAAAACGGCGCTGGAAAATGTAGCACTTCCTTTATACTATCAGAATGTTCCCAGAAAAGAACGTAACAAGAAAGCAATGGAGTATCTGGAGAAAGTAGGTCTTGCTCAATGGGCGGATCACTTACCCAATGAGCTTTCCGGAGGACAGAAACAAAGAGTAGCGATCGCCAGAGCACTGATCACGGATCCAAAGGTGGTTCTTGCAGATGAGCCAACCGGTGCACTGGATTCAAAAACGACACATGATATTATGAAACTTCTTCAGGATATCAATAATGAAGGAAGAACAATCATCGTGGTAACTCACGAACCTGACGTAGCTGCACAGACCAAGAGAAACGTAATCCTGAAAGACGGAATTATTGAAAGTGATGAGTTTATCAAGCAGATCGTTTTGTAAAATGTGCTGATTTGAAAATTTGATAATAAGATAATTTGAAAATTTAAAGTACAATTTTTTAATCTTTAAATTTTTCAATCTTTAAATACAATAAAAAATGTTTGACCTAGATCGTTGGCAGGAAATATTCAGTTCTATTCGCAGTAATGTATTGCGAACGGTGCTTTCGGGGTTTACAGTGGCTTTGGGGCTGTTTATTTTTGTGGTTCTTTTCGGAATAGGAAAGGGATTGCAAAATGCTTTTACCGCAGGATTTGCAAGAGATGCACAAAACCTTATCACCATCTATACCGGTAAAACTACGATGGCTTATAAAGGACTTCAGTCTGATAGAACTGTTACCATGAATAATGACGACTACGATTTTCTGATCAATACGGATAAAGAAAAAGTAGGCGATGCCAGTCCAAGATACAGCACAAGCTTAATGATAAAATACGGTAAAGAAAGCGGTACTTATCAGGTAAACGGGGCAGAACCTGGAGAACAGGTTATTGAGAACCGAAAGATGCTTGATGGGCGTTATCTTACTTCTATGGACCTTTCCAGAAAGCAAAATGTTGCGGTCATCGGAAGAATGGTTCAGCGTGACCTTATCAAAAACGGAAGTCCGGTAGGAAAGGACCTGAATATCAACGGAACCATGTTCAAAGTGGTGGGTGTTTTTTCTGATGATGGGGGAGACTGGGATGAAAGACATATTGTCGTTCCTATCACAACGCTTCAGCAAATGAAAAAAGGGTCCGATACCGTATCGACTGCCTATATTGCCTATAATCAAAAACTATCTCCTGAGGAAGCTATTAAATATGGTGATGAGCTGAAGGACAGATTGAAAGCAAGAAAAAATGTGGCTCCTGACGATGAAAACGGAGTCCGTGTCTGGAATAATGCCAAAAACATGAACGAAACCTTCCAGTTTATGGCTGTGCTTACGATTATTGTAGGTTTTATCGGGTTAGGAACTTTGCTTGCAGGAATTATTGGGATCAGTAACATCATGGTGTATATCGTAAAAGAAAGAACCAAAGAGATTGGTGTCCGTAAAGCAATCGGTGCTAAACCTAGAAGTATTGTAGCTTTAATTGTACAGGAAAGTGTCGTGATCACGGTAGTTTCAGGTATTGTTGGTGTTGGAGTAGGAGTGCTGGTGCTTAGTTTAATAGGAGACAGCCTCGAAGAATATTTCATCAAAAGCCCGAGTGTAGGCTGGGTGACGATCTTTATGGCATTTATTGCTCTGGTATTTTCAGGACTTATTGCAGGATTCGTTCCGGCATACAGAGCTTCGAGAATCAAGCCGATTGAAGCATTAAGGACAGAGTAGGAATATGATCAATAATAATTGATCCATTATATAGTATAAACTTATAACTCAAAGAAGTGAACATTTTATTTAAAAAAGATACTTGGCAGGAAATTTATTATTCATTGAGGAATAATAAGCTTCGTACGTTCCTTACCATGATTGGTGTAGGCTGGGGAATGTTTTTGTATGTGAGCCTTCTTGGAGCAGCAAAAGGGATGGAAAATGGTTTTGATAAATTGTTTTCCGGATTTGCAACCAATTCTATTTTTCTCTGGGCTCAGAAAACCTCTATTCCTTACGATGGATTTCCTAAAGGAAGAGAAGTACATCTGAAATTATCCGATATGGATATGCTGAAAAGAAAAGTGAACGCTATCGACTATATTTCACCGCAAAACGCAAGAGGAAGCTTTACCGGAACACCCGGTGAATCCATGTCAAGAAACGGTAAAAACGGTACCTATTCTCTTACGGGAGATTATTCGGTAGGAAATAAAATTTCAGAAAAGAAACTTATTTTCGGACGGTATATCAATGATGCCGATGTGATGGGAAATAAGAATGTGGTAGTGATTGGAGAAGAAATCTACAAGAACTTCTTTGATGCCAAGAAAAAAGAAAATCCGGTTGGAAAACAGGTGAACATAAAAGGAATATTTTTTAATGTAATTGGGGTCTTCAGGGTTAAAAAAGGAGGCGGCTTTGAAAATGATCAGACAGCATTTATTCCGCTGTCAACCTATACCAAAATGTACAATGCCGGAGAGCAGATCGATATGTTTGCTATTGTAAGTAAACCCAATGCCAATGTGAATGGAGTAGAAGAAAATGTCAAGCAGGTATTGAAAACGAAAAATAAAGTATCTCCTGAAGATACCAATGCCTTCGGAAGTTTCAATTTAGGAAAAGAATTTAAAAAACTGACAGGATTCCTTACAGGGATGCAGCTTTTAACGATCATTGTGGGAACGCTGACCATTCTTGCCGGAGTGATTGCGATCTCCAATATCCTCTTAATCACGGTAAAAGAAAGAACAAAGGAAATCGGGATCAGGAGAGCTTTAGGAGCAAAACCTGCAGAAGTACGCAACCAGATTCTATTGGAAAGCGTTGTGATTACACTGTCCTCGGGAATTCTCGGGTTCAT
This sequence comes from Chryseobacterium carnipullorum, assembly GCF_003815695.1. NCBI lineage: Bacteria > Pseudomonadati > Bacteroidota > Flavobacteriia > Flavobacteriales > Weeksellaceae > Chryseobacterium > Chryseobacterium carnipullorum. The sequence goes on from NZ_CP033920.1 coordinate 2,562,358, forward strand.
GTGCGGAATCTTTGTCCTCATCATTTTAAATGCATTGACACAGAATCAGGATCAATTTCCTTTCTATAATCCTACGGTAAATTACGGAAACGTATTTGGAGCTATGGCAGTAATGGTTGTTCTGGGATTAATTATCGGAATGATCCCTGCGCAGAGAGCAGTAAAGATCCGACCAATTGAAGCCTTGAGATCAGAATAATAATGGGGTAATAGGTTGATGTAGTAATTTGAAAATAATGACGGATTTTTTTAATGTTTAAATTCTTAAATCATTAAATATTTAAATCAGTTAAAAAAAACTTTAATAGTAAAAAATAAACTAGATATATGAAAAAGAAATTCACTTGGAAAAAAGCCATTTATATCGTACTCGGGCTTTTATTTGCAGTGGCATTGTTCTCCGGGATCGGGTATCTCGTGAAATCAAATTCTAAAGAAAGTGAGGCTTTCCTGACCAGAAAACCAAGTTACCAGAACATGGAGGACAAGGTAATGGCTACAGGAAAAATCGTTCCGAAAGAAGAAATTGAGATCAAGCCGAACATTGCGGGAATCATTGATAAAATTTTAGTAGATGAAGGAGATAAGGTGACAGCCGGACAGTTGATCGCTACAGTGAGAATCATCCCTAACATTGCTGACGTAAACAATGCTCAGCAGGAAGTAGTGAATTCCCAACTGCAGATCAGTAATGCCAAGTTGAATGTTGATAATATGCAGAAGCAGTATTCAATGCAGGAAAAACTGTACAAGCAGGGCGTGATTTCCAAGCAGGAGTATTTAAACGCACAGCAGCAGTTGTACACTCAACAGCAGACGCTTAGAAATGCCAATCAGCAGCTGGCTACCGCTCAAAAAAGATTACAGATTGTAAAAACCGGGGCTACTCCTGAACTTCAGGGGCTTGCGACTACGCAAATTCGTTCCAAAGCCGCTGGTACTGTTCTTGAAGTTCCTGTAAAAGTGGGAAGTCAGGTGATCGAGGCCAACTCTTTCAATGCTGGGACAACCATCTGTTCTATTGCAGACCTTAATTCTTTGATCTTCCAGGGAGAAATTGATGAAGCTCAGGCAGGAAAACTAAAACAGGGAATGGATATGAAAATCGTGATCGGTGCCCTTCAGAACAAAACGTTCCCGGGAAAACTGACAATGATCGCGCCTAAAGGAAAAGACAATTTAGGGACTATAAAATTCCCGGTAGAAGGGGATGTGACCAATCCTAATAACGAATACATCAGAGCAGGTTTCTCTGCCAACGGAGAAATCGTTCTTAAATCTGAGAAGAATGCTTTGCTATTGGATGAATCATTGGTTCAGTATGAAAAGAAAAACGGTAAAGACACGCCTTTTGTAGAAGTGAAGCAGCCGGACGGAAAATTCAAGAAAGTCTATGTGAAATTAGGAGCCAGCGACGGGATAAACGTACAAATCCTTTCAGGAATTACCAAAGACTCTGAAGTGAAAGTGTGGAACCCTTCCGATAAAGATAAAGAAGAACTTAAAGAAAAGAAAAAATAGTAAACCATCGCTATATATTTAAACGGTAAGATCCTGAGGAATTGTTTCTCAGGATCTTTTTTTATTAATAAGGTCTGTTCGTCTCTAAAATGGAATTGTTAAATTTGAGATTAAAATAAAGACATGTGCAGGTATGCCCGGAAAACATATAAATCCCATTACACCTGTTTTAAATGCCGAAAATCATTTAAACAGACAGATACGGATGATATTCTTTTAAGAATCAAAAAAGATAAAATCTATCACCAGCGGGATGGAACCATAAGGAATGTGAGCGATGTTTTTACAAAAACTAAAAAAGAAGAACTGGATGCATTGACAGAGGAAATCAACGCAAGGCAGATCAAATGTCCCGAATGTGGAAATCTGATGGCAGACCTTGGGTTGGATTTTAAAGCACCTAAGAAAACCGCTGTTAAAGAATGGAAAATTGTAGAAGGACTCTTTCAAATAGGAAAATGTTTTCATAGCTGTGGTTGTGATGGAATTGGATATATCCCCAGGAAACCTAAAGATTATGAACAGTATTTGAGAAATGCTTTGAACGAGTACGAAAGCTATGTAGTGAGTGGACAAAATAAAACACACGAAGAATTTCCTGAAAGAATGGAGTATATTAATTTTTGGGCAGAAAAGATTTCCGGTGTTAAAGCCGAAATGATCCGGCAAAAATTTGAAATCATTTAATATCAACCGTTATGAAGAAAAACTACCTGATTCTCTTTTTCTTTATCATTGCAAAATTCATCCTCCAGTATTCCCTGATCAGCCCTGAATATGAATTACACCGGGATGAATATCTGCATCTTGATCAGGGCAATCATCTTGCCTGGGGATATCTTTCTGTGCCTCCCGTGAATTCATGGTTGGCCTGGCTCATTAGAATCGCAGGAAATTCCGTCTTCTGGGTGAAGTTTTTTCCGGCACTCTTCGGAGCACTGACGATCGTTGTTGTATGGAAGATCATTGAAGAACTTCAGGGGAGCTTGTATGCTAAAATTCTGGCTTCAACAGGCATTCTCCTATCAATTCTTCTGCGACTCAATATGCTTTTTCAGCCCACTTCCTTGGAAGTGTTATTATGGGCGCTTATTTATTATACCCTGATTCGCTATTTCAATTCCGAAAAAGCAAAATGGCTCTATGCAGCGGCTGTAATCTTTGGAATAGGTTTTCTGAATAAATATAATATTGTCTTTTCAGTGTTGGGGATTATCCCTGCTGTTCTATTGACAAAACAAAGAAAAATATTTCTCCAGCCCCATTTGTACGGAGCGGCAGCAGTTGCATTACTGATCATGCTTCCCAACTTGTTATGGCAATACAATCATCATTTTCCGGTTGTACACCATATGAAAGAACTTGAAGAAAATCAGCTAGTCCATGTCAACCGGATTGATTTCTTTAAATCCCAGATTCTGTTTTTTATAGGCTCTTTTTTAGTGATCATCGCCGGATGGTATGCGGTGCTCTTTTATAAACCCTTTGAAAAATTCAAATCTTTCTTCTGGATGTATGTTCTGACTATTGCCTTGTTTGTTTTTTTTAAGGCTAAAGATTATTATACCATTGGTTTATATCCTGTTTTTATAGCATTTGGAGCTGTTTTTCTCGCTCATATTTTTGAAAATGGCTGGAAAAAGTTTCTTAAACCGGTCTTTATTTTAATTCCTGTTTTACTGTTTCTGCCTTTGTATCAGGTTGCTTTTCCCAATAAAAGTCCGGAATATATTATAAATCATCCTGAATTTTACAAAAAAATGGGAATGCTTCGTTGGGAAGATGGTAAAGATCATGCGCTGCCTCAGGATTTTGCTGATATGCAGGGCTGGGAAGAGCTTGCTCAAAAAGTAGATAGAGAATATTCAAGATTGTCTAAATCAGGAGAAACCTTGGTGCTTTGTGATAATTATGGACAGGCAGGTGCGATCAATTATTATTCAAAGAAAGGAGTACAGGCAGTTTCTTTCAATGCAGATTATATCAACTGGTTCGATCTTAATAAAAAATATGACCATCTGATTCGCGTCAAAGAATTTTCCAGAGAGGAGGATGAACTGAAAGAAACAGGTCCTTATTTTGAAAACTCTAAAGCAGCTGATTCCATTGTCAATAAGTTTGCCCGCGAAAAAGGAACGACCATCTTTAGTTTTGAAGGTGCGAAAATTGATATTAAAAAAAGAATTCAAAATGAAATCGATGAAAGGAAGTGGTGATATTAACAGTTAATTAACTCCATGGGATTATTTAGGAGCGTGAAATATTTTTTAATTTCGCTGCAATGTAATGAACCTATGAAATCACTATCTAAAATTTTATTTTTATCCTCAGCGCTATTGTTTTTTAGCTGTACCTCTCAGAAAAAAGGTCAGAAAGCTAAAGTAGTGTACAAGACAGATAACCTGTCCGTCATTCAGCTGTCTGATGATATCTATCAGCATGTATCTTATTTAAGTACAGATTCCTTTGGAAAAGTAGAATGCAACGGAATGATCGTAAAAGACGGAAATGAAACCGTCATTCTGGATACTCCTACCAATGACAAAAGCACAGAAGAATTGATTTCATGGATCCAAAATAACCTTCATTCAAAAGTGAACGCCGTTGTTGCAACGCATTTTCACGATGATTGTCTGGGAGGATTGAAAGAATTCGACAAAAACAATATTCCTTCTTACGCCAATAATAAAACCATAGAATTGGCAAAAAAAGCCGGTGCCAATGTTCCGGGGCACGGTTTTAATGATACGATTACCCTCAATGCAGGAAAACATAAAATTTTAGTAAAATACTTCGGAGAAGGACATACAAAAGACAATGTCGTTGCTTATGTTCCTGACGAGAAGGCCATGTTCGGGGGGTGTCTTATCAAAGAGATGGAGGCAACGAAAGGGTATCTTGGGGATGCTAATGTCCATGCCTGGTCTCAAACCGTTGAGAAAGTCAAAGGTCAGTACCCGGATGTTAAAATAGTAATGCCGGGACATGGAGAGGTAGGCGGAAAAGAACTTCTGGACTATACGATCAGGTTGTTTAAAAATAACTGATCCTATCTACTAATAGATTCTCAAAATAGATTAACTGACAGCTGATTTTAAAATTTAAAATCAGCTGTTTCTCTTTTATATCCTTATTAGGATTAAGAGTCATAGAAAATATTAATGCAACATTGTGTCTTTAATTGGTTTTTGTTTTAACTTTGTTTCAACAAAGGATTGATGATTTAACCAATCATTTTACGATTAATCATCATTGATCAAACATCAATTATTTAAACCATCAGTTAAAATGAAAAACTACGACGTTATTATTATAGGAGGAAGCTATGCGGGATTATCGGCTGGAATGTCTTTGGGAAGATCATTAAGAAATACCTTGATTATCGATAATGGGAAGCCCTGCAATAGACAGACTCCGTATTCCCATAACTTTATTACCCATGATGGAAAAGCCCCAAAGGAAATCTCTGAACTTGCCCGGAAGCAGGTAGCAGCATACGATACCGTGAAATTTCATGATGGGTCTGTCATTCAATTACGAAAAACAGAAAAAGGATTCGAGGCGGAAACAACGGAAGGTGACAAATTCAGCGCTAAAAAACTCATTCTGGCATCCGGAGTAAAAGATCGTATGCCTGATATTCCCGGATTTGCGGAATGTTGGGGAGTTTCAGTGCTGCATTGTCCGTACTGCCACGGTTATGAAGTAAAAAATGAAGTGACGGGAATCCTTTCAGATGGTGATATGGCTTTTGACTTTTCAAAACTGGTGTATAACTTGACAAAAGATCTTTTTTTATTTACCAATGGAAAATCAGTTCTTTCCAAAGATCAGAAAGATAAACTGGCTCAGAATAATATCACCTTAGTGGAAGATGAAGTTGAAAAGATTGAGCATGAAAATGGGAAAATCCGGAAAATTATTTTTAAAACCGGAAAAGAAATCTCATTGAAGGTACTCTATGCCAAAGTACCTTTTAAACAGAATATCAATGCTTCTGAAGATCTTGGCTGTGAACTTACCGAACAGGGATTTATCAAAGTTGATTGTATGCAGAAAACAAACGTCCCGGGTATTTTTGCCTGCGGAGATAATGTCACTATGATGAGGTCTGTTGCCAATGCTATTGCTCAGGGGAATTTTACCGGAGCTGTTGTCAATAAGGAACTTGCAGAGGAAGAATTTTAAAATTCTGATTAGTTTTGGGGTTAAAATCATATTTGGCGATACCGAAATCTAACGGGAAATTCCGTATATTTGGGGTGAAAAATTTCAAAAACTAAAAGTAAAATGGACATTATTTTCGACCTGATTGAAAAAGAAAGACAAAGACAAGCCCATGGATTAGAGCTTATTGCGTCAGAAAACTTTGTTTCTGAGAACGTGATGAAAGCAATGGGAAGTGTACTGACCAACAAATATGCTGAAGGATATCCTGGAAAAAGATATTACGGAGGCTGTGAAGTAGTAGATGAGGTTGAAACATTAGCCATCAACAGAGCAAAAGAACTTTTCGGTGTTGACTATGTCAATGTACAGCCGCATTCCGGATCTCAGGCTAATGCTGCCATTTATCTTGCCGTTTTGAAAGCAGGAGATAAAATTATGGGAATGGACCTTTCAATGGGAGGGCACCTTACGCATGGTTCAGGAGTGAATTTTTCAGGAATTCAGTATCAGGTAGTTTCTTATGGTGTTCAGAAAGAAACCGGACTTATCGACTACGATCAGATGAGAGAAGTGGCTTTAAGAGAAAGACCTAAAATGCTGATCGCAGGTTTCTCTGCGTATTCAAGAGATTTGGATTATGCTAAATTCAGAGAGGTTGCAGACGAGATCGGAGCAACTCTTTGGGCAGATATAGCCCACCCGGCTGGTCTGGTAGCTAAAGGATTATTAAACTCACCATTCGAACACTGTCATGTGGTAACCACTACTACTCATAAGACTTTAAGAGGTCCAAGAGGCGGAATGATCATGATGGGCAAAGATTTCGAAAATACGTACGGTCACAAAACACCAAAAGGAGAAACGAAAATGATGAGCCAGGTATTGGACGGAGCCGTTTTCCCTGGAATTCAAGGTGGTCCGCTGGAGCACGTTATTGCCGGTAAAGCAGTGGCGTTCGCAGAAGCCTTAGATACTCAGTTTGAAACTTATGCCAAGCAGGTGAAATCCAACGCACAGGCATTGTCCAAAGCGATGATCAGCAGAGGTTTTGATATCGTAAGCGGAGGAACAGATAATCACCTGATGCTGGTAGACCTTAGAAATAAAAATGTTAACGGAAAAGAAACTGAAAAGGCATTGGTATTGGCAGATATTACCTGCAACAAGAATATGGTTCCTTTTGATGACAAGTCGCCATTCACGACTTCCGGGATCAGACTGGGAACTGCAGCGATCACGACAAGAGGTCTTAAAGAAAATGATATGGATACCATTGCCGGATTTATTTCCGAAGTAGTGGATAATATCAAAAATGAAGAAGTAATCTCTTCTGTAAGAAAGAAAGTGAATGAACTGATGGAAGGAAGAGCCCTGTTCAACTATTAATTTGACTTAAAACATTATATAAAGAATGGGCACTTGTCCATTCTTTTTCATATCTATTATGGAGAAAAAATCTTTCACTTTTGATGAAATAAAACTAAAACTGGTCAATTATTGTGTTTATCAGGACCGTTGCCATGCAGAAGTTGAACAGAAAATGCGTGAATTTCTGCTGATTGATGAAGCTAAAGATGAAATCATTTTATACCTTTTAAAAGAAAATTATCTTAATGAAGAAAGATTTACACGGAGTTATATCAGAGGGAAATTTTATATCAAACACTGGGGCAGAAATAAAATAAAAATGCATCTGAAGATGAAACAGATCTCTGAAAAGCTTATCAGCAAGTGCTTTGATGAAATAGATGAGGGTGATTATGAAAAAATGATCAAAAAGATATTTGAAGATTATTCCTCCAGGCAAAAAGGATTGCAGGAATATCAAAAAAAATCTAAAACGATAAAATATTTGATGAGCAGAGGTTTTGAATATGAGAAAATAAATGATACTTTTGACGAAACATAAGTAGATAATTGAAAAATGAAAAAATTTGGCTCTCGCCTCCACATATGGGAGGAAATGAGCTTAAATATATAAAGGATGCATTTTATACCAACTGGATTTCCCAATATGGCTCCAATATCGATGAATTTGAGAACAGTCTTGAAGAATATTTAGGCAACAGCTCTCATGTTACTGCCTTATCTTCCGGCACTGCAGCTATTCATCTTGCATTGCGGTTATTAAATGTTGAAGAAGGAGATTTTGTCATCTGTCAGTCTTTTACCTTTGTGGCGACTGCTAATCCTATTCTTTATCTTAAAGCTGTTCCCGTATTCGTAGATAGTGAAAATCAGACGTGGAATATGTGTCCTGATGCACTGGAAGAGGCCATAAAATATTGTATTCAGCAAGGAAAAAAACCTAAAGCTATAATTACAGTCTCTTTATACGGAATGCCTTTTAATGTGGATGATATACTTCAGATTTCCAGAAAATATGAAATCCCGGTTATAGAAGACAGTGCAGAAGCATTGGGAAGTAAATATAAGGGCCGCCCGTGCGGAACGTTTGGTGATCTTTCTATCATAAGTTTTAATGGTAACAAAATAATTACCACTGCAGGAGGCGGAATTTTAATTTCAAGAAATAGTGATGCTAAAAGAAGAGCGCTTTTCCTGGCTACCCAAGCTAAAGATAATGAAGAATTTTACAGTCATTCTGAAATAGGATATAATTACAGAATGGATAATATTGCAGCAGGTATAGGAAGGGGACAGTTGGAAACACTGGAAGAAAAAATAAGTCAGCGCAGAAAAAATCATGACTTTTATCAACAGACCGTGAAGAATAATGGTAATATTAAACTGTTTTCTGCACCCAACAGTGACTTTTATTCGAATTATTGGCTTAGTACGATCATTCTCAAAGATACTCTTCTAAAAGAAAAATTAAAGGCTGAATTTTCACAGAATAATATAGAAACCAGATATCTATGGAAGCCTATGCACCTGCAGCCACTGTACAAAGACTATAAGTTTTTTGGAAATAATCTGTCTGGTACACTTTTTGAAGGAGGACTGTGCCTACCGTCCGGAACTAATTTAACAGATAATTGCAGAGCTAGAATTTCTGAGGTTTTACAAAATGAAATTCACTAAATTTGTTTTTTTAAATTTAAGTGTAGATCAGATTTTATTTTAATTTTGTATCCACACTTTAGGAATTAGTATTAATAAAAGTAGGGTTTCAACCCATTTAAAAAATGAACACAAATACAAACAATGTACAGCTCTCTTAGAAAAAAGATATTCGGAGGTGATAATGTTGTAAATCTCTCAGATGTAAGATATCTTCCGAGATGGATAATACTTGTAATAGATATTATCATTTTGGCTATGTCTTTATTTCTTTCTACCTATACTATCGAGAAAATTACCCAAAAAGAATTTGTTTATCATGAGCATAAAAGCGTTGTTTTTGCTTTTATTATTCTGATAAATACATTGTTTATGTATTTTTTCAAAACATATGCCGGCATTATAAGGCATTCCACCTTTATTGACCTTTTCAAGCTTCTGATATCATGTTTTTGTACGATGACGGTAGTAGGAGTAGTCAATCTTATTTATTTCTGGTCTACAGGTGGGAAATTTATACTCACTGCATTTCTCATATTGTACTTTATTATTTCTTTCATGGGGCTGTTTCTTTTCAGACTCTATGTGAAGGAATTTTTTCATATTGTCAGAGAATATAGAAGAAGTACTTTGAAAAAGAGGATCTTAGTATTGGGTATTGATGAACAGTCCATTGCTATAGCACGTGCTATTTTAGATAATCCAAGCCTGCCTTATCAGGTTGTCGGTTTTTTGACGCAACGAACCGATTCCAAAAGAGCTTCTTTATTAGGAAAGCCTATTTATGAAAAGAGAAGAATAGAGGAAGCCACAAAAGAAGATCTTATTATTGATGGTGTTATTATCGTCAAGGAAATGATGTCTAAAGATGAAATGAATTCGTGGGTGAATTTATTCCTTGAAAAAGATTTAAATATATTCAAAGCTCCATCCGTACAAAAACTCAGAGACAGTGATTTAGGGGGGGCGATCAGAAATCTTCAAATTGAGGACTTACTGAATAGAAAACCAATCAAAATTGAAAGTGAAGAGGTCAGAAGCAGACACTTCAATAAAAATATTCTGGTAACAGGAGGTGCCGGGTCTATTGGTAGTGAAATTGTAAGACAGGTGGCACAATTCAATCCATCTTTGATTGTTGTTTTAGATCAGGCTGAAACGCCTCTATATGATATTGAACTTGAGGTAAAAGATAAATTTCCTCATATCAGATTTAAGTTTGTTTTAGCTGATGTTTCCAATATTCATAGAGTTGAGCCTCTGTTTCAGACGTATAATTTCTCAATGGTATATCACGCTGCTGCCTATAAGCACGTTCCGTTAGTTGAAGAGAATCCTAATGAAGCCATTCGTGTCAATGTTTTGGGATCAAAAAATATTGCTGTTCTGTCGAGCCGTTACAAAGTAAATAGATTTGTAATGATCTCTACGGACAAAGCTGTAAACCCTACTAATGTGATGGGGGCATCTAAAAGAGCAGCAGAGCTGTTTGTTCAGTCTTTACAGGATGTAGAAGGAAATACCACCAAGTTTATTACGACAAGGTTTGGGAATGTGCTAGGATCAAATGGTTCCGTTATTCCACATTTTAAAAAACAGATTGAAGCTGGAGGGCCGGTGACCATTACTCACCCTGATATCGTAAGATATTTTATGACAATTCCTGAGGCATGCGAACTTGTTCTTCATGCCGGAACTATGGGTAAGGGAGGAGAGATCTTTGTTTTTGATATGGGAGAACCTGTGAAGATTCTCGATCTTGCAAGAAGAATGATTAAATTATCCGGCTTTGAACCGAATATTGATATAAAAATTATCTACACGGGTTTAAGACCAGGTGAAAAACTGTATGAAGAACTGTTGAGCGATAATGCTAAAACACTTCCTACTCATAATGAAAAGATCATGATTTCTAAGGATCCAGCAATGACATTCTCAGAAATTGAAAGCCTGATCAATTTGATTACGAACGCTTCTGTAATGGAAGAAAAAGTAGACGTAGTGAAAATTTTAAAGACCATTGTTCCGGAATTTAAGAGTAACAATTCGATCTACGAAGTATTAGATAAATAGAAAAATATAAATGTATATTTGTACAATTTTAAAATATGAAAAGTAAAATAGTAGGGGTGTTTTTTGCATTATTGCTTGTTTCGTGCAAGGTCAATAAAAATGTTAAAAATGACTTGAATTATATGCAGAATATAGAAAAAGTTGCTATAGAATCATCTGCTAAAAATTCTGGTTCCACAATACAGCATGGAGATCAATTGGTAATTCTGATAACTGCAAAGGATATGGATGTTGTAAAACCATTTAATCAGAATTATTCTTCCTCAGAGGTTATTCAAACAAACAATATTGCCGGAGGAAATACACCCAACCAGGGAGTTATCAGTATTTCAGGACCTACATATATCGTAGATACCAATGGAGATATAGATTTTCCGTTATTAGGAAAGATAAATACAACGGATAAAGATTTAACAAGCCTTAAAGAAGAGATAAGAGACAGAATGACTCAATTTGTTGTTAATCCTACTGTGAATATCAGATTGGCTAATTTTAAGGTAACAGTTTTAGGTGAAGTAAACAGACAGGGAGACTATACAATATCGAACGGACGAGCGACTATATTAAATGCACTTGGTATGGCAGGTGATCTTACTATGTATGGGAAGAGAGAAGATGTTTTAGTTATAAGAACCGAGAATGGTCAGATTACCCATGGTAAAATAAATTTGCACGATGCCAACCTAATTAATTCTCCGTATTATAATCTAAAACAAGGTGATGCTATTATAGTTTCTTCCAACAATACCAAAGATATTACGGCAAAGCAAAACCCTAATACAGGACTTATCTTAACGGGAATTTCTATTGCAGTAACGGCAGTGGCAGTAGTCGTAAGTTTATTTAATAAGAAATAAAAAATTGATGGATAAACAGTCTTCACAAAATTCTGAAGTAAAAAATAATTTTAATGTTGATATTAATGAAATCATTAAGCCATATATCAGAAGATGGCCATGGTTTATTGTAAGTGCGGTATTATGTATTATTCTAGGGTATATATCCCTTAAATTTATGACTCCTGTATATAATACGCAAGCTACAGTACTTATTAAAGATGCCAAAAATACATCATCTCCTACTGCAAGTAATCTAGGTATTTTGCCTGATTTTTCAGGTTTTGGAGGACTTAAGACTAACAGTATTACCAATGAAATTGAGATATTCAAGTCTAAAAGATTAATGAATAGTGTAGTAAACAGTCAAAATCTTCAAACAAATATTATAGCTAAAGGTAGAATTAGAAGTACCGAATTATACAAGGAAACTTCTCCTATTGAGGTTAAGATTGTTAGTCAAAAACAAGATATTAATGCAAATAATATTATAAAACTTCAAATTAAAGGTGACCAACTTTTTATATCCTCAGAAAAGCTTAAAAAAAATATTGTCACTGGATTTGGAAGGACAATATCGTTACCTTTTGCTAATATTATTATCGTAAAGAATACTAAATTTAATAAAAATTTAGTAAAAAAAATAGACTATAATAATCTTGAGCTTAATATTGGATCAATTGATGCAAAGGTAAATAGCTTACAAGGGATGGTTAATGCAGGGCTAATTAATAAAGAGACCACCATCATCAAATTAAATATAAGATATCCAGAAATTAATAAAGCTAAAGATATTCTTAATGCACTTATTGTTGCATATAACAATGATGCAATATTAGATAAAAATCAAGAATCTCAAAAGACATTAAACTTTATTGAAGATAGGATTAAAAGGCTTTCTATTGAATTGGGACAGGTAGAAAATCAGAAAGAAAATTTTAAATCCCAAAATAATTTAACGGACCTGGAAGCTGAGGCAAAGATAGATTTGCAAAGTTCTGCTGAAGCAAGAGCAAAACAGTTGGAAATTGATGCGCAGTTAGAATTGACCTCTTCATTGATGAACTTTATATCACACCAAGGGGCATATCAGGTTTTACCAGCTAATGTAGGACTAAATAATCCTGATGCTATCGCAGGAATTTCAGTATATAATCAGTTGGTTTTACAAAGAAATAGATTATTAGAATCTGCTACTCCTGAAAATCCTGTAGTTGTTGATGTTACAAAGCAGATTAATTCTATGCGTACATCCATAACACAAAGTCTACAAAAGAATAGAACGGGCTTAGAGCTAGCAAAGAATCAATATTTAGGTGAGCAAAATAAAATATCTGGTAAGATTTCCAAATTACCAACGATAGAAAAAATATTTAGAGGTATTGAAAGGCAACAACAAATAAAAGAAAATCTCTATCTATTATTACTTCAAAAAAGAGAAGAAACTGCAATAACACAATCTGTTTTTGCTCCTAAAGCCAGAGTAATAGATGCTGCGTATGCTTACGGAGCTCCAGTATCTCCGAAAAGTGGAATTATTTTAATGGCAGCTCTTATTATAGGATTGCTAATACCGTTGGCAATTATCTATTTGAAAGAATTGTTTAATAATAAATTGCAGACTAAGCACGATCTGGAGAAACTTGTGCATGCTCCTGTGATTGCAGAATTGCCAAGTAAAGAAAAAGGGGAATCAGATATTGTACGAATGAACGATATCACTCCAATGGCTGAAGCGTTTAGAATTCTTATTACAAATATGAATTTCATGCTTCCTAAGAATAATGATGCAAAAGTAATTTTTGTTACGTCTACTGTTAAAGGAGAAGGGAAGACATTTGCCTCTGTAAATTTAGCTTTAACAATGGCCGGGCCAAAGAAGAAAGTAATCATTATTGGTTCGGACATTAGAAATCCTCAGCTGCAACGTTATAACCCTGCTAGAAAGGGGTTAATCGGACTTACTGAATACCTTTATTCAGATCAAACAAAGTTGGAAGAAATAATTCACGTATCCACTTTTAACCCTTATTTGGATGTTATTTATTCAGGAATGATACCTCCAAATCCTACAGAATTATTATCAAACGGTAGATATGAGTTGCTTCTGAACCAGCTTAAGGCTAAATATGACTACATTATTCTTGATACAGCACCATTATTATTGGTAACCGATTCATTCTTAATTGCAGAATTGTCAGATATAATAATTTATGTTTCAAGATCTAACTATACTGAAAAGGCGTTGATTGAATTTGCTAATAGTAATATTGACCAGGATAAAATTAAAAATGTAGCTTTTGTATTAAATGATGTGAGTAGTGAAAACTTAGGATATAGTAACAAATATGGTTACGGATACATGAAGGTAGAGGAAAAAACCTGGGTGCAAAAAATAAAAAAAATATTTAGTTAAATGGATTTCTATAAGATTGCCATCATTGGGCAGGGGTATGTTGGACTACCTTTGGCACTTGAATTTGCTTCTCATTATTCTGTTCTTGGATTTGATATAAATTTGGATAGAGTAGATCAGTTAAACAATGGACAGGATATTACTCTTGAAGCCGATGTTGATAAATTGAAAGAAGGTCTAGAACAATTTACAGAATCTAAAGGCCAAAAGGGATATAAAGCAACGGATAAAGTATCTGAGATTTCAGAAAGTAATATATTCATTGTGACAGTTCCTACCCCCATCGATAAGTATAATGCTCCAGATTTAAGTCCATTAATATCAGCCTCAAAAATGTTGGGGGAAATCCTTAAAAAAGGAGATATTGTAATCTACGAATCAACCGTTTTTCCTGGTTGTACAGAAGAAGAATGTGTTCCTGTATTGGAGAAATATTCACAACTTCAGTTTAATAAGGATTTTTTTGTTGGCTATTCTCCAGAAAGGATTAATCCCGGTGACAAGATCAATACTCTGACAAGTGTCATAAAAGTTACTTCAGGATCAACGCCTGAAATTGCACACAAAATAGACGATTTATATAGTAAAATCATTACAGCAGGAACGCATAAAGCCCCTAGTATTAAAGTAGCTGAAGCGTCAAAAGCCATAGAAAATGCCCAACGAGATATTAATATTTCATTTATAAATGAACTCGCATTAATATTTGACAGAATAGGCATAGACACAAATGATGTTCTGGAAGCTGCAGGCACAAAATATAATTTTTTAAAATATAAACCAGGTCTGGTTGGAGGACATTGTATTTCTGTAGATCCATATTATCTGGCTCACAAAGCAGAACAACTAGGGTATCATCCAGATGTTATTTTGTCAGGGCGTCGTGTAAATGATTCTATTGCTAAATTTATAGCATCAAAAGTTATTAAACTTCGTATTGCAAAAGGTGGTATAATTAAAGGCTCAGAAGCATTAATTCTGGGAGTTACTTTTAAAGAAAATTGTCCAGATATCAGAAATAGTAAGGTTTTGGATATTTATACGGAGTTACTTGAATATGGAATTAATGTTGACATATTTGATCCTTGGGCAAGCATAGAAAAAGTAAAGCAGGAATATGGTGTAGAAATTCTGAATCAGCTTAAAGAAGACAGACAATATGATTTTATTATTATTGCTGTCGCTCATAATGAGTTTCTTGAAATAGATCTTCGAAAATTGAAAAGAGAAAATGCCGTAATTTTTGATACAAAAGCCTGTCTGAACAGAGATTTAGTAGATGCA
The DNA here is from genome assembly GCF_003815695.1 of Chryseobacterium carnipullorum. NCBI lineage: Bacteria > Pseudomonadati > Bacteroidota > Flavobacteriia > Flavobacteriales > Weeksellaceae > Chryseobacterium > Chryseobacterium carnipullorum. Next base: position 2,577,682 of record NZ_CP033920.1, read on the forward strand.
AGACTATAAATAGTGTCTCAAATACTGCATTATTACATTTGAAAAGCACAATACTATTGATGGAAAAAAAAAGCTTAGGCTTAAACTATGTTTTAAGTGCACTTAGGATTATGACTTCGGCTATCGTTGGCTTGCTTATTATGTCTCATGCAAATAAAACATTGGGTGCTGAAATAATAGGTAAGGTAGAGTATGCTAATACAATTATTAATTACTTTATCATGTTCTCTGTTCTTGGAATTCCAATGTATGGAGTACGTGAAATAGCTAAACAACGAAACAATAAGAGAAAACTATCTCAAACCCTAGTGGAGCTTTTGTCGATACTTTTCGTTACTACTTTAATTTCGTACATTGCTCTTTTTACATTAATATATGGTTTCAACTTTTTCTCTGATTATAAGACCTTAATTTTACTTTTCAGTATTGTCATCTTACTTAATAATGCCGGTGCAGATTGGTTTTTTATGGGTATGGAAGATCAGCTTTACATCACTGTCAGATTTGTTTTTGTCCGATTAATTGCATTGGCTATTCTGTACTTATGTATTCATACCAAGGATGATTATCTTATATATGTATTTATTACAATTTTATATGTATGTGGGTCAAATGTTTTTAATTTCTATTTTTTATATAAAAACATCCAGTTTCATGAAATTTCATTTAAGACATTAGACTTTAAAAGACATCTCAAACCAATAATGACAATTTTTGTAGCGGCAATTTCTGTAAATATTTATCTTCAATTAGATAGTTTTCTGATCAGTCATTTAGCCGGAGATAAATATTTAGGGTATTATGCTGCGTCCAATAAACTAATAAGACTTACTACCACATTTATTTCAGTTATTGGTCTGGTTTTAATCCCAAGGTTATCTACTTACTGGGAAAGTGAGACAGAATTGTATAGTGACACATTAGTCAAATCGTTTAATTTAATTTTGATTTTTTCTGTTCCTATTTCATTATTTTTTTTCTTATTTTCAGAAGAAATAATTAATGTGATGGCTGGAGATGATTTCTATCCTTCAGTGCTAACCATGAAATTGTTATCTCCTATTTGTTTAATAGCAGGCATTGTATATTTTTTAGGATATCTGGTCCTGTTTATTCAGAAGAAAGAAAAAATCTACACCTACGCAGTTATATTAACAGCAGCTTTTAGTGTAGTTGTTAATCTGTATGCTATAAAGCACTGGCAGCAGAACGGTGCAGCTGTTACACAAATTTTAGCTGAAATAGTTGCTATATTATTTATGTTGGCTTTTATTAGAAAACAACTTCCAAAAGGGTTATTCTTTAATAAAAACGTGTTTAAAATTTTAGCGAGTTCAATAATAGTATTTTTATTGTTATTAGGATTCAAAAAGTATTTTAATTTGGAATTTAACTTTTGGAAATTTATAGGAGAATCTATTATGTTTTTTTTATCTATATTTGTTTGTTTGTTAATTGTAAAAGAAAAATATGTTCAGGAAGGAGTCTCCTTGCTTATGGGCAAATTAAAAAATAAATAATTTTAATATTACTATAATTAGAAAATTTCAATTCTTTACAATTTTCTAAAATACTTGAATAATGGCGGCATATATCATACTATACATATTTTCAATTTTCCTGTCATTTTATACTTATTTTAAAGAAAACGCAAATAAAATTCCCTTTTTTATTTTTTTTATAATCCTTGGAATCTTTGCAGGCTCGAGATTTAATATTGGAGGCTCTGATTACCTTGTTTATGAATTAATGTACGAAAATACCGATAAGGATTTTTCAGATGTTTTTTCACCTGATTATTTTTTATTATTAGGTACAGAGAAAGGGTACATTATTTTAATGTCTGCTTTTAATTATTTAGGAGTTGATTTTAATACTTTTTTACTTTTCTTGGGAATCTGTTGTAGTATTGGACTCTATTTTGTATTTACCCGTTATTCTAATGTATATGGAGTATTACTAACCATTTTCTTTGCAAAGGGGTTTTTATATTATTTTTTTACCGCACAGAGACAGATTATTGCGATGATAATTTGTTGGCTTGCCATTCAATTTGTAATAGAAAGAAAGTTTTTTAAATTTTTTTTAATGGTCCTTCTGGCCTCATTTTTTCATACAAGTGCTATATTGTTTATAGTTGTTTATTTTTTATATAGAGTAAAAATCAGTAACAAAAGGACAGTTGTTTTATTATTTATATCAATTGGTATGGGGGTACTAAAAATTGGTTCTTTAATAGGTATGCAAATTTCCAGTTTTTTACCTTTTGGTGGAGAAAAGCTTACTGGTTACCTCGAAGAGGAAGGAGCTGGTGCCAATGTTCTTAATTTTATAGAAATGGTTCCGATTTTGTTTGTAATATTAATGAATAGATACAGAATAGAGAACAAAATAAAATATTTTAATCTGTTCTTTAATTTATATGTTATCTTTATGATGATTACTTTTGCGTTCTATGATTTTGCATTCATTGCTCGTTTAAAAGGATATTTTATAATAGGATATATTGTTATTCTTTCCTCACTATTATTTATTCCTAATAAAAAATCAGTAGGAATAGGCATATTGTTGATTTTGATATTTTATTGTTTTGCTGTATATACAAGAGAATTATTAGTGTTTGACAATGGGGAAGGCTACCTTCCATATAAATCATATTTGTTCAAAGATTTTTAAAATGATATATAGACAATTTTTTTTATTTTCTTTCCTGTTTAATTGTTTTCTGCTGTCATGTGCTCAGGAAAAAATGGTTAATATTAATACATTTAATGTAAAAGGGGATGATCAGAATGACGATACTGGAGGTTTTGATAAAGCCATAGAATATATCAGCAAAAATGGAGGGATTTTGTATATTCCCAAAGGAAACTATTACCTGGACAATAAGAAAAGAATGAGAAAGGGTGTATATGAGAATAGTTATATATTTATTATAAACCAAAGTTTTAAAATCAGATTGGATAAGGAAGCGGTATTACATTATACCAACGATTTCAAAGGTTTTAGATTCAGATCAACACAGGACCCTACAGATAAAACAATAAATAAGTTCAACGTAGAAATTGATGGTGGAATTGTGGACGCTGCAGAAAATTATAAAACAAAAGTTAAAAATAACCCTGATATCTGGGCTTTTGTAGCGGAGACATTAAGTGGATTTAAGGTGACTAATATGACCATTAGAAATATATATGGTACATCGGGGATCGGAGCATACTCTAATACCTTTACAGAAATCTCAAACAATACCTTCGAGAATGTTACCGGAAATCCGTATGATTATGTTGATAATCATGGGAATGGAATATATTTAAATGGTGTTAACAGCTATTTAATAGAAAATAATAAAGTTATCAATAATGTTTTAAAAACACAAAGACTTGGAACTGTTGGAATTTGTATTGAAGGCAGCAGATCAGGCAACGGGACAATATTCAATAATACTGTTACGGGATACGATAGAGCTATTCATGTAGAACTTATTGATGGTACTGCAACGATTTACAAAAATTATTTAATAGGTAATTCTTCTGGTGTTGTTTTGTGGAATAATAACGGAAATAAGCAAATAGTTGATTCTAATATTATAACCAATAGGGGACTTGGAAAGCAAAGCAAATCCATTCTTTATACTTCAGCCGGAATATTAATGCTTGGTTTTGAAACAAATACAGGAACAATTATTAAAAATAATGAGATAACCGTAGAAAAAGATTATTTTATCCCTAACAACCTGTTACAAATTACGAGCAGTGATGTTAATGTGGCCAATAATATTTTTTCAGATCTTTCAAAAAGTCTCTCTTTGTCAGTAGCACAAGGCAGGGGAACTAATCAAAGGGTTAAAAGAATAATATTTACTTCAAATAGAGTGTCTGGAAAACGACTTGATGTTTACGACGCAAGTGATATAGATATTTCTAATAATAATCTTGATCTGAGCGAAATCGTATTATCATTTGATAATTCAACAAATATCTATAGGAAAAATACTTTTTCTAAGGAGAGTTTAAACAAGAATGTGAAAATATTCGGTAGATACATAAAATAAGATGAAGCTAAAGCAAATTATTGAATATATAAAATCTGACCTTTATCGTTATACAGCAAGCTATTCTCTAAAATCTTTTATTGTACAGTATATGATTAATCGAGGATTTAATTATTGTGTATGGCTTAGATTATCTCAACACCATAACCGCTTTTTTCATAAAATTTGTTTTATTGTTTTGAATGTCAAAAGAATAAAGTATAGAATTGATATCAGCCATAAAACTAAAATTGGATATGGTTTTTATTTGGGACATTCGGGACCATTAGTTATAAATCCAACCACAATCATAGGAAATAACGTAAATCTCTCTCAATACACAAGTATAGGAGCCAATAATGGAAATGCAGCTGTAATTGGAGACAACGTATATATTGGTCCTAATGTTTGTATTATAGAAAATGTTAAAATTGGTAAAAACTCAACGATAGGGGCAGGAAGCGTAGTCACAAAAGATATTCCTGAAAATGCAACTGCAGTAGGAAATTATGCAAAGGTTTTAAACTACAAAAATCCAGGAGAATACATTAAAAATAAATTTGTCATATAATGCTATTAACAATCTTTACTCCAACATATAATAGAGGATATTTGCTTCAACGCTTATATGAAAGTTTATGCCAGCAGAAAGTACAGAATTTTGAATGGGTGATTGTTGATGACGGCTCTTCAGATGATACCCAAAATATTGTGGAAGAATTTCAGAAACATGGAAATATTCCAATGCATTATCATAAGCAAGCCAATGCAGGAAAACATATTGCCATTAATCAGGGAGCTCTAATCGCTGAAGGTAAATTATTTTTTATTGTTGATAGCGATGATTATTTAACAGAAGATGCTACTGCGATAATAGCCGATAAGTATAAACTTATTGAAAATAATGAATCTTATGCAGGATTATCCGGCAGAATTGGATATTCTAAAACCCAATATATAGGATCACAAAACACTTATGAGGATATTCACGCCAATGCCCTGGATTTTAGATTCAGAATGAAGATACAAGGGGATATGGCAGAAATTATAAGGACAGATATATTAAGAGAATATCCTTTTCCCAGTATTGATGGAGAAAGATTCTGTACAGAAGGTGTGCTTTGGTATAATGTAGCATTAAAATATAAATTTCTCTGGTTTTCAGATATTATTTATATTGCGGAATATCTGGAAGGGGGACTTACATATAATAATTTTAAAATAAGAAAGAATTCGCCCGAATATACATTGCTTTTTTATTCGGATTTTTCAAGAATGCCTATTCCTCTTCTTCAAAAAATAAAAGCCAATATTAATTATTGGAGGTTTGCCAGATTTTCGAAGAGAACTTTTTTAAATAAATGGAAAGAAGTTAATCCATTACTCTCCTTAATAGGGTTTCCTGTTAGTTTATACTTTTTTATAAAAGAATCTTAATGAAAGTTTTACATATTATTGATGGATTGGGTACTGGAGGTGCAGAAAAGCTATTAACTGAAATGGTTCCAGCTCTCGTACAAGAGGGCTGTCAGGTTGATGTTTTATTGCTGAATGGAGACAAAACACCCTTTTACAAACAATTGGCAGCAGGTAAATATGGCAATATATACTCTTTAGGAAAGACATTTTATAATCCACTATACATTGTAAAAATCATTCCATACCTCTCAAAATATAATATAGTACATGTGCACTTATTTCCAGCTCAATATTTTGCAGCTATTGCTAAAATGATTGGAAATAAAAATGTTAAGCTTGTTTTTACCGAGCACAGTACATCAAATAAGCGTATAGAAAATAATAAATTCAAAAGGATTGAAAAATTTATCTATAGCTTCTATGATAAGGTTATTTGCATTACTCAGGAAGTGAAAAATAAATTAGTTGAAAAGCTTGATCTTCCTCAAGAAAAGCTGATAGTAATACAAAATGGTATCAAGATACAGGATATTAAAAATGCTCCGAAAGCTGATAGATCAAATTTTGGATATTTTGAAAATGAAAGATTGTTGGTTATGGTTGCAGGCTTTCGTGAACAAAAAGATCAGGATACCCTTATTAGAACATTATCTTTATTACCAGAAAAATATAAACTGTTACTCATTGGCGATGGTGAAAGAAAAGATATCCTTAAGAATTTAGTGAAAGAAATTGGAGTTGAAAATAGAGTTAATTTTTTGGGGATAAGATCAGATGTTTATTCCTTGCTAAAAATGTGTGATATTGCAGTTTTAAGCTCTCACATAGAAGGTTTCGGTTTGGCAGCAGTTGAAGCAATGGCATGCGGTGTTCCATTAATAGCTTCAGATGTAGATGGTTTGGCGCAGGTTGTAAATGGAGGAGGAATACTATTTAAAAAAGGAAGTGAGGAAAATTTGAAGATGAAAATTATTTCTTTGGAAAATATTGAGTACTATAAAGAAATTTCAGAGAAATGTCTTTCTAAATCAAGAGAATTTGACATTAAGAAATTGGTCGATAGTACGATAAAACTTTATTCAGATTTATAATTTGAAATGGAAAATATAAAATCAAAGAAAATATATAATATATTATTGTATCTCATTCCTGGGCTTTTCGCTTTGGCTTCTGTTGTGATCGTAAATCCTCCCCCGATTTTTGATGATTTATATCGTTTTTATTATTTTTATAATAAGTTTCAGGGAATGACAATTATTGAATTTTGGAACTTCCTCAAAAACCTTTCAGATTACATAATACAGATATATATTTACGTTTTTTCTAAAGTAGGTATTCCAGTTAATTTTTTATTAGGAGCTATTACTTATTCAACCGTTTTTATAATCCTTAAAGTGAGTTATCTTATATTAGATAGAACTTGTAAGAATATGATAATAGTTCCAATATTTATTGCTTCCGCTATAAGTGTATCCGGACTTTTATCAGGAGTTAGAAATCTTCACAGTATTGCTTTATTATATGGAGCAATATATTTATTAGTCAATCATAAGTATTTCAAATCAGGCTTTATATTTTTAGGCTCTATGCTTGTGCATTTTAGTTCCATATTTTATTTGCCTTGCTTGGCTTTGTTGAAACTGAAATTAAAGAAAATCCATTTACTATGGTTGATTTCATTTGTAGGATTTATTCTTCCGGTTATTTATCTCCCATTTCAGAACGAAACATTTACAAACTTTAGTTCAATACCTATAATTGGCAAACTACAGTTCTACACTTTTCAGAAGGATTATTATTTCAAGCTGACGTTGAATAACATAAAGATTATTTTAGTGAGCGTCTATAAATTTAGCTGGTATTTATTTACTTTGGCTTTTTTATTCTTTCAATGGAAAAATAAAAAGGATGATGTTTGGTTGAAAATATTGTTCATTCTTTCTGCACTTATGAACTTCACATTTATTTATTTGACTTTTTTCGAACGGGTTTCTTTTTTTGTTAAGATTCTGTTTGTGATTTGTTTACTTCAGGAAAACATGATTAGTTTTAAAATAAAAAAGAGAATTTTTATATATTTTTTAATCCTATTTTTCTTTCAGGTGTTTCTTTATATAGAAGGTTTGTATGATTTTATCTAATGTGTAATTAAAACTGAAAAATACTTTCAGGTTTAAATTAAAAAAAATACAATGAATAAAAATATTTTACATGTAGTTTCAGTTTCATTTTCAATATCATTTTTTGTTGGAGAACAATTTAATTATTTTAATGCTAATGATCTGAAATATAATTTTTTTGTTGCTTGTTCTCCGGCACGTAATGTAAGTGAATTATCTGATAAATATGGTTTTAAGAGTTACGAATTAGATATTAATAGAGCAATTACTCCTATTGAAGATTTAAAAGCAATTTATAAATTACGTAAATTTATTATCGAAAACAATATAACGACTGTTGTTGGCCATACTCCAAAAGGAGGAATGATTGCAATGTTAGCGGCTACTTTGGCCGGAGTGGAATCTAAAATTTATTTTAGACATGGTTTAGTTTATGAAACAAGCAAGGGTATAAAGAAGATCTTACTCACAAATATAGAAAGATTATCTGGAAATTTAGCAAATAAAGTAATATGCGTCAGTAACGGAATCAAACAAAAAAGTATCACAGATAGACTTAATAATAAAAGCAAGAACATTATTCTGGGTAAAGGAACATGTAACGGTGTGGATTGCTATAATAAATATAATCCAGATAATATCGATAAAACCATTGTTGCAAAACTAAAACAGCAATATAGTATAGATGAAAACAATGTGGTGTTTGGTTTTGTAGGAAGACTCGTAACTGATAAAGGAATTAATGAATTGCTTGAAGCATGGTTATTATTTTCTAAAAATAATACTAACGCAAAACTGCTTCTTGTGGGACCTTTAGAAAAAAGAGATGCTATATCGGATCAATCTCTCAACATTATTCGAAATACAAAAACTATTATTCATGTTGGTGAAGTGGAAGATACGTCTGTATTTTATTCTTTAATGGATGTTTTCGTCCTGCCGTCTTACAGAGAAGGATTTCCAACTGTTGTTTTAGAGGCATCATCAATGAGATTACCTGTTATAACCACAAATGCTACTGGATGTAATGAAGCAGTTATAGAAAATGAAACAGGAATTATTACCAAGACTATTACTGCTGAAGACATAAGTAAATGTTTAGAGTTTTTCATGGAGAATGCTGAAAGGCGTAAAGAATTTGGCCAAAGAGGAAGGGATTTTGTCGTTGAAAATTTTGAACAGACCAAAATATGGAAAATGATTAAAAAAGAATTGTTATGAAGATTTTATTTACTGGAGCAAATGGTTTTCTCGGAAAAAATGTTATTCCTGTACTTCGGAGGAAATCCTTTGATGTTAAAACTTTAGGAACACATAGTGCTGATTTTGTTAATAATATTACTGACGAGATTCCATTATTTGAAGAAAGATTTGATATGATTTTCCATGCGGCAGGTAAAGCTCATTCTATTCCAAAGTCAAAAGAAGAAGAAATAATATTTTATGACGTAAATTATCAAGGAACAAAAAATCTTTGTCTATCCTTAGAAAAAAATCTTCCGAAAATTTTTATTTTTATAAGTACAGTAGCTGTATATGGGAAAGATTTTGGACAAAATATAAGTGAAAATTTTCCATTAGAGGGGAATACACCATATGCTAAAAGTAAAATTTTGGCTGAAAAATTTCTTGCCGACTGGTGCAAGGCAAATAATGTAAAGTTGTTTATTTTAAGACCCTCACTTATTGCTGGCCCAAATCCACCGGGTAATTTAAGGGATATGATCAATGCTATAAAAAGAAGGAAATATTTTAATATTGCTGGAGGAACAGCAAGAAAAAGTATTTTTTGGGTAGAAGATTTTGCAGAACTTACTGCAAGCATTATTAATAAAGATGGAGGGATTTATAATGTTTGTGACAATCATAATCCCAGCTTTAAAGATATCTCCGATAAAATCTCAAAAATGTTAAATAAAAAACCAGCTGCAAGTATCCCTTATTTTGTCGCACTTCTATTAGCTAAGATCGGAGATTTGCTAGGTGAAAAAGCGCCGATTAATTCTTTAAGACTAAAAAAAATAACAGAGTCTCTCACTTTCTCCAACGAAAAAATCAAAAAAGAATTAGATTTTAATCCTTCCAATGTAATGGAAAAATTTCAACTATAATTTATGGAATTTGCAATTGTTATAATTTTACTTTCTGTGTCGTTGTTGGTTTATTTTAAAATAGCTGACAAATATAATATTATCGATAAACCGAACCATAGAAGCGCGCATTCACAGATTACCTTAAGAGGAGGAGGAATTATTTTTCCTATTGCTTTTATTATTTTCTGTCTGTTTAATCTAAATGAAGCCATACAGGATTATTGGTCTTTCGGTTTAGGACTTTTGGCGATATGTACTATCAGCTTTGTTGATGATGTCCGGACTTTATCGAACAAGATCAGGCTTTCCGTTCACTTGATTTCCGTAGTTCTTCTTTTATACTTTACAGGCGCTTTTACTCTAATGCCTTTCTGGGTATGGCCAATCCTTTTTGTGATCATTATCGGGACATTGAATGCATATAACTTTATGGATGGTATTAATGGCATGACGGGAGTCTATAGCCTTGTTACTTTAGGTTCGCTGGCATATATCAATAAAGATATCATTCAGTTTACCAACGAAAATTTTATCTTATATCCGATTTTGGCGTGTATGGTATTTCTCTTTTTTAATTTTAGAAAAAAAGCGAAATGTTTTGCCGGGGATGTTGGAAGCATGGGAATAGGGTTTTGGGTGATCGGGCTTATTACGCTTCTTATCATGAGAACAGAAGAATACAAATATATCCTTTTACTTTCAATTTACGGAATGGAAGTCGTTCTTACGATTACTGAAAGAATACTTTTAAAAGAAAATATTTTTGAGGCTCATAGAAGACATTTGTACCAGCTTTTTGCCAATGAGAAAAAAGTTTCACACCTGATTGTAAGTTCTGTATTCGCTTTTTGTCAATTATTAGTTAATATATTTTTAATTCATTCACAACTTCCTCTTTGGGTTGTTATTTTGATTATATTTATTCCTACAGGTGGAATTTATTTAGGATTAAAATGGAGTTTAAAAAAAGAATATAATTTATAAAAACATAACTATGAAAATAAAAGAGACCCCACTTAAAGATTGTTATATCATAGAACCCAACATTATTGAAGATGAAAGAGGATACTTCTTTGAAAAATTTAATGAAAAGAAGTTTGAGGAATTAACAGGCATGAATGGCCACTTTGTTCAAGATAATATTTCTAAATCCTTCTACGGCGTTCTGCGTGGTGTTCATCTTCAGAAGGGTGAACATGCACAGGCGAAATTAGTTTCATGTTTGGAAGGCAAAGTTTGGGATGTGGCAGTAGACCTTAGAGAAGATTCTCCAACATTCGGAAAATGGTTTGGAATTGAACTTACTCCCGAAAATAAATTCCAGTTGTATGTTCCACGAGGATTTGGACATGGCTTTTCTGTTTTGAGCGAGACAGCCATTTTTTCATATAAATGTGATAATTTTTATCATAAAGATTCTGAAGGAAGTGTTATATGGAATGATACGGATCTTAATATTGATTGGAAATTACCACAAGAAGTTATCAAGCTTTCCGAAAAAGACGAATCTCTTCCAAAATTTTCTGAACGTAATTTTTAAATAAAACATTGAAAACCACTTTTATAAAGTGGTTTTCTTTTTTTAAGCCTTACTCTTTTATAATTTTGTATCTTTGCACACTCAAAATCAAAACGATGCGCACAAAATCTGTAGGGAAGAAGAAAATCAATGTGGTTACACTTGGATGTTCCAAGAATGTATACGATTCTGAAGTATTAATGAGTCAGCTGAAAGCCAATGGTAAAGAGGTGGTTCATGAAGACCGTGGAGATATTGTAGTGATCAATACATGCGGTTTTATTGACAATGCAAAAGAAGAGTCCATTAATACCATCCTTGATTATGTAGAAGCTAAAAACAGAGGTGAAGTCGAGAAGGTTTTTGTTACAGGTTGCCTTTCAGAAAGATATAAGCCGGATCTTATCAGAGAAATACCGGATGTAGATCAGTATTTTGGAACTAGAGATCTTCCTATTCTGTTGAAGCATCTTGGTGCAGATTACAAACACGAACTGGTAGGAGAGAGATTGACAACAACTCCTAAACATTATGCATACCTGAAAATTTCAGAAGGCTGTGACAGACCTTGTTCTTTCTGTGCAATCCCTTTAATGAGAGGAGGACATGTTTCTACACCTATCGAAAAATTGGTCCTGGAAACTCAAAAATTGGCCAAGAAAGGAACTAAAGAAATTATTCTTATAGCACAAGATCTTACGTACTACGGTCTTGATATTTATAAAAAGCGTGCCCTTGGAGAGCTTTTAAAAGAGCTGGTGAAAGTTGACGGTATTGAATGGATCCGTCTTCATTATGCTTTCCCAAGTGGTTTTCCGGAAGATGTTCTTGATATCATCCGTGAAGAACCCAAAGTATGTAACTATATAGACATTCCCCTTCAGCATATCAACTCCGATTTGTTGAAATCTATGAAAAGAGGAACAACCCATGAAAAAACCGATGCATTATTAGCCAAGTTTAGAGAAAAAGTTCCGGACATGGCAATTAGAACTACTTTGATCGTAGGTTATCCGGGAGAAACTCAGGAGAGATTCCAGGAGTTGAAAGACTGGGTAAAAGAACAGAAGTTTGACAGATTGGGATGCTTTACCTATTCTCACGAAGAGAATACCGGTGCTTATGTTTTGGAAGATGATGTACCACAGGAAGTGAAAGAAGCAAGAGTGGAAGAAATCATGGAGCTTCAGTCACAGATTTCCTGGGAGAAGAATCAGGAGAAGATTGGTAAAACGTTCAAGTGTGTATTTGACAGAAAAGAGGGCAATTATTTTATCGGAAGAACAGAGTACGATTCGCCGGATGTTGACAACACAGTTCTTGTATCTGCTGAAGAAACCTATATCTCTATCGGAGAGTTTGCAGAGGTGAAAATAACTTCTGCTGAAGAGTTCGACTTATATGGGGAATTAGTCTGATAATGTGCCTCTTATCAAAATTGTATTATTTGCATACTTTCCGCAGATAATTAAAAATATTAATAAAATTTAACACAATTAGTTCAGTTGTTAAATTATCGATAATTCTGATTTACAATGCTTTATTGTTTTTGTAGATAAAAGTCTATTATTTTTTTTACATAAAATGAATAAATTCGAAAATTATGTCTTAAATTTGCGCAATAAGCAATGTTTTAAAATCAAATGCTTCAATCAGTTGCCTATCCATTAGACTGGAAAATGTTCAGTTTAAAAAAGAAGCACAAGTTGAGATGCATTTTCCATTTTGGAAAATATTGATGGGAAATAATGTAATTTAAATCTTTAAAAACTTATGAAAAAATTTTTATTAACAGCGACAATGCTCGTTGGCCTTTCGGCAGTTTCCAAGGCTCAGCAGGGACGTGTAGGTATTAACACGACTACACCTTCCGCAACGTTAGACGTAGTAGCCAATACTACTGATAATGCCAGACCTGATGCCTTATTAGTCCCTCGTATGACAGCTGCAGAGCTATCTGCTAAAGACAACACGTCAGGTACCTATGGTGCTCCACAAAATGGTGCTATAGTGTACATTACTTCAGGTACCGGTACTGGCCCTAGAAAGGCTAAAATTACTGGTGCAGGATTTTATTATTTTGATAATGTAGTTCCTGAATGGAAGCCTTTTGGTGGGGGCGCTGCTCCAGTTGGTATGACGGTTAGAGCTCAGACTGCTGGTACTATTTCCGATGCAGATTTAGGCAACGCTATACTTGTTACTTCAAGTACTACTTTTGATTTAAGTATTTTAACCAAAACTAACGGAAAAACTATCTCTTTTATCGATACTACTCCAAATGGAACTGGTTTTAGTGTGACAGGAGCACATTCGTCTGCGACCGTTTCACCAATCCAGCAAGGAGGTACATTGACTTATATATGTGATGGTACTAACTGGTATAGTTTCAACGGTTTCTAATAAGTGAATTTCAATTATCAGATTAATAATTTAAGAACAAAGTTATGAAACTCTATATAACAACAATTTTACTTGCAATCGTTTCAGGTACAAGTAGCACATTCGCTCAAATCAGATCTAACAACGCAGTTAGTTCAACAGTTGGAGGACAGTCAGTTTTTCTTGACGCTTCTGCTAATGGATTTTCAGGAAGTACCAATTCAGGTAAAGGTCTTGCATTTCCAAGAACAAATCTTACAACTTTTACATTTGTAACTCCAACTACAGGAGCACTTAACTTTCCTACAGGATATGACGGTATGATCGTTTATAATTCAGGTACTGGTAATACTCCTGGTACAGGATCTGGTGTCGGAGCTCAGGCGGTAACTCCTGGATTCTACTATTTCTCTAATCCTACCGCAGGTCCTGGTAATTATACTACGGCTGGTGGTCGTTGGTTGCCAATTGCAGGAAACCCTAAAGTAAACTTTACGAATTCTGAAGTAGCAACGAATACCTTAGTAAACAATGCTCAGGTATACGCAATCAAAGGGCAGTTTACTGCTACAGGAAGCTCTACAGCTGTTGATATTCCTGCTCCTACAGGGATGACTGCATTGTATGGTATCACTATTTATAAGGCTGGTACAAACACTGTTTATGACAGAAGTTTATATTCTTATACATTAGCAACCACTGCAGGAAATGCTATTACTGGTTCACCAAGCATGTCAGTCGTATATCCTTCAGGGACTTATGACTATGTAATTGAATACTTAAAATAAGATCAATACTTATTTATATAATTTAAACCAATGAGCAATCATTGGTTTTTTTTTGATAATATGTGGAATCAAATCCGAAAGTAAGAACAGGGCTAAATTAGGATAATATTTTAGCGGTTACAGAATCGATTTGGTATTCAATTTGATTATAATGAAGAAGATAGCTTTTGAAATAGAGATCAATTATTGTAGTTGTAAATAAAGAATATCAGGTAGTATTTGAATTTAATGTTAAATAGTGATGTTAAAATAATTACGAGTGATGATATAAACGGCCTTAAATAACTTTTACCAAGCCTGTTCTCTACCTTAAGCATCTTAAAAATTTTAATTTTTTAAATCATTTCATCTGCATTATAAGATTTTTATGATTTATGTAAATTATTGATTTTCAATGAGTTTTACAATTCGGTTTTTGCATTTTTTCGGTAATAAGTTAATTATGTTAACTTTTAGCTTGTTTTTTTAACATTTTTTAACAGTGTGGTTTAAAACCCCTGTTAATAGGGACTTACAAGCTTCGTTAACATATAATTTTGTTTTCGTTAACGGTTTTTAACATACGGAGTAGGGACTTTACAACATTCCTTATACTTTTGCTCCGTCAAAACCAATAAAATTCAAGATGATGAAAAGATTCATTCTCGTAATCATAATGATGATTTCAACCTTAGGTATTTATTCTTTTACAAATAATGCCTTAGATGCGAAGAAAACAAGTTATGCATCGTACTACCACGATAAATTTAACGGTAGAAAAACAGCTAGCGGGGAGATCTTTAGTAATTCAAAGTTTACCGCTGCCAACAGAACGCTTCCGTTTGGAACTAATATTAAAGTTACCAATCTGAACAATGGAAAACAGGTGATAGTGAAGATTAATGATAGAGGACCTTTCCATGCATCAAGAGCATTAGATATTTCTAAAGCTGCGTTCGACGAAATCGGAGATATCAATCATGGTACAATTCCGGTGGAATATGAAATTGTCGACTAAATTTATGATTTAAATTTAAAAAAGCCAGCTGGATTCAGCTGGCTTTTTATTTTGTAGTCTGTCTAGTCCTGAAATATCGATACACAAAAAAAGCATCGTTATGGAAGAACATTTAGAAACCCAGTACGTCAAGCGTACCCAGCGAGATTACAATTTGAGTTTGAAGCTTCAAATAGTAAGAGAAATAGAAGCGGGAAAATCAGGAATTACCGACTGTCGAAAAAAATACGGTATACAAGCACGCTCTACGATTGTTAGTTGGCTTAGAAAATATGGTAACTTTGATTGGGAAAATCAAAATTCATTTACCATGAAAAAGACTCCGGAACAGCGTATTATGGAATTGGAAGCTGAAGTTAAACTGCTGGAAAAGCAGAAAGCATTTTTAGAGAGACAGGCTTATATCGCGGATAAAAAGGTGATATTTTTCGATATGATGATTAATCTTGCTGAGAAAGAATATGATATTGATATCAGAAAAAACTTATCACCCGGACAATCACCAGCTTCCGCAGTGAAGAGAAAGAAACCTTAATCTTTACCTGCGAATTGTTCGGATTGGATAGACAAGTCTATTACAGAAGTATCAAGCGGTATGAAAACTCACAAACCAAAGCTTCAAAAGTGATAAAACTCGTAGAAGATATTCGCGTAAAAATGCCAAAATTAGGAGGCAGGAAGCTGTATTTTCTATTAAAGGGAACTTTAAGATCCCTGAAAATAGGCAGGGATAAGTTTTTTGATATTTTGAGAGCCAATAATTTGCTCATAATACCCAAGAGGAGCTATCATATCACAACGAATTCTCATCATCGATTCAGAAAGCATAAAAACCTGATTCTGGATTATAGTATAAACAAATCCAACCAGGTTTGGGTGGCAGATATTACTTATATCGGGAACAGAAAAAAGCCGAGTTATTTAAGTTTGATAACCGATGCCTATTCAAAGAAAATCGTTGGGTATCATGTTGCAGACAACCTTAATACAGAAAGCAGTCTCGTAGCATTGAGAAAGGCATTAAAAAACAATAACATTGAAAAAGAACCACTGATTCATCATTCTGATAGAGGCTTACAATATTGCTCAAATGAGTATCAAAGGATTTTGAAAAAATATCAATTAAAATGCAGTATGACGCAGAATTCCGATCCTTATGAAAATGCTGTAGCAGAGAGAGTGAATGGTATTTTAAAACAAGAATTTGATATCGATAAATATGATATTGAAACTTCGCTCAGAAGAAAAATAGTAAATGAAGCTATTGGAATTTATAATGAATTACGACCTCATTTTTCGAATCATTATTTAACCCCAAATCAAATGCATCAACAAAAGAAAATCAAAATGAAAACTTATAAAAACAAAAACCAAAGCAAAAACAAATTTGCTCTGGTTTAATTATTATTTTTGTCCTTTAATCTGTATCAGATTTTCAGGACTAGTCAGTCTTTTTTTATTTAGACGTTTAATTCTAGCAACGCAGGGCAGTGGTCCGAATGTACGGCCTCCTTTAATATAACGGCCCTTGAAAGCTTGTCTTTTAAAGTATATGTGGCAAAGTTATAATCAAGTCTCCAGCCTTTATTTTTAGCTCTGGAATTCTGTCGGTAGCTCCACCAGGTGTAATTGTCCGGTTCATTGTTAAAAAAGCGGAAACTGTCAATCAGTTCACATTCTTCGATAAAGCTGGTCATCCATTCCCGTTCCATCGGCAGGAAGCCGGAAACATTCTTTAAACGCACCGGATCATGAATATCGATAGCCTGATGGCAAATATTGAAATCTCCCGAAATAATAAGGTTAGGAATCGTTTTTCTGAGTTCCTTTATATAGATTAGGAAATCATGGCAAAACTGCATCTTAAATTCAAGTCTTTCGATATTACTCGCAGAAGGCACATAAACAGAAATTACTGAGTAGCCGTCAAAATCTGCACGGATAATCCTGCCTTCATTATCGTAACTTTCAATACCACATCCGTATTCAACATGACTCGGCTTGATTTTAGACGCGATTCCGACCCCGCTGTAGCCTTTTCTTACCGCAGAGTGCCAGTAACTATGATAACCGATTTTTTCAAGACTTTCAATATCGATCTGATCGTTTCCTGCTTTGCTTTCCTGAATGCAGACAATATCAGGATCAGCAGTCTTCAGCCAGCCTAAAAAATCTTTTGTGAAAGCTGCCCTGATTCCGTTGACATTATAGGTGATTAACTTCATGAGTTTTTGATAAAAGATTTAAAATGTTCGTTATATTTTGATGGAATAAATTCAGTGATTTCATAATCCGCTATGTCATTACTATAGAAAGGATCTTCTTTAATGATATCCTGAATTTCTTCTTTGGAATGTGCATCAGCAAGAATAATTCCTCCAGTTCTGGGTTCTTTTCTGCCAGAAGTGATCAGGTGTCCGGAGCTGTAATATTTTTCAAGAAAATCATTGTGTTCCCGGATAAAGTGTTCCACATTTTCCAGAGAAGTTTTATACGTAAGAGAAATAATAAACATTGTTTTTTTGCTAAGATATGAAGTCTTTGAGATTATTAAAAGAGGCGGGAAAAAAGAAGCGGCAAAAATCATTTGATTTTTGCCGCCCCTGAACCCAAAATTTAAATAAACTATGAGAAAAACTACTTGGGTTCTAAAATACTGAAAGGAATGATGCATTCCTCCAATGAGATGCCACCGTGCTGGTAGGTTTCTTTGTAATAATTCACAAAGTGATTATAATTTTTAGGATAAGCCAGAAAAATATTGTTTTTTGCAAAAATATACTTCGAGCTTAAATTCCCTTTTGGTAGAAAAAGTTTCTCGGGATTCGTAATAGCCCATACATCACCGCTGTCGTAGGTTAAACTTTTCCCTGTTTTATATCGGATGTTTGTGGAGGTCTCGCGATCCCCCACAACTTTGCTCGGCTTTTTTACATACACCGTTCCATGGTCTGTAGTGATTACAAGTTTATAACCACTTTCTGCCGCAGCTTTGATAATTTTCAATAATGATGAATTTTCAAACCAGTTAAGAGTAAGGGATCTGAAAGTTTTATCATCACGGATCAGCTGATCTACAATATGATTATCCGTTTTAGCATGCGAAAGGATATCAATGAAGTTATAAACGATTACCAGAAGATCATTGTTTTTATGCTGGTTAAAATCATCGTAGATTTTTCTTTCAAAATCAGCATTTAATACCTTAAGATACTTCATCGATTTAGATCCAAGACCAATTCTTTTCATCTGATCTTCCAGAAAATCACGCTCAAATTCATTTTTATTTCCTTCTTCATTATCATTGAACCACTTATCAGGGAAACGTTTTTCAATCTCAGATGGCATCAGACCAGCGAAAAATGAGTTTCTTGCATACTGTGTAGCCGTCGGAAGAATACTGTAGTAATAATCCTCTGAAATCTTATTGTAATATTTTGTGAATAATGGTTCTATGACTTTCCACTGATCAAAACGAAGATTATCGACCATAAGGAGAAGAACTTTTTCTTTTTCTACTTCCGGTTTTACTTTTTCTTTAAATAGAGTATGGCTCATTAAAGGCTTCTCAGAATCTGTCAACCAGCCTTCGTAATTTTTTTCTATGAACTTCGCAAACTGAATATTTGCTTCCTCTTTCTGCGACTGCAAAAGATCCGAAAATTCATTATCCGCTACTTTATCAAATTTAATTTCCCAGCTCAGAATTTTCTTATAATATTCTGCCCATTCCTGATAGGTTCTGATATAGGAAAGTTCCATAGACAGGTTTCTGAATTCCTGCTGGTACTGAAGAATTGTTTTCTGTTCTACAAGATTGTCCTCCTGCAGATTCTTTTTTAATGACAATAAGATCTGGTTAGGATTTACAGGTTTAAGAATGTAGTCAGCAATCTGTGATCCGATCGCTTCTTCCATAATATGTTCCTCCTCACTTTTTGTGACCATAACAATTTTAAGAGCATTATCTTTCTCTTTGATCATGGGAATGGCTTCCAATCCCGAAATGCCGGGCATATTTTCATCAATAAGCGTCAATGCAAATTTCTCCGAATCCATTAGTTCCAGAGCCTCGTTGACGTTATTGACAGGGGTTACGTGGTAACCTTTTTTTTCTAAAAATACGATATGGGGTTTGAGTAAATCTATTTCATCATCTATCCATAATATCTTTTCCGACATAATTTATTTTTTTACATGGTTATAGCATCAAAATGTTGACCAATTCCTTTTAAATTCTCACAAATTAGAGACAATAAAAGTTAAATATTAGTTAAATGAAAATTCACTTCATCACAGCAGATATTTAATTTCTTTAAAAACCGGTCTTTATATAATCTAAAGCTCTTTCCAGAACTTCGTCTTTTCCTTTCTGTACGCCCTTTACTGTAGGCTTTATAACAATATCAGGGATAATTCCAATCCTTTGCGTTTCTCTTCCATCAGGATAGTACGCTCCAAGTCCCGTAAAGCAAGTGTCCAGATCTGCAATCTTAAACCGGATGATATCACCATTTGCTCCTGAAGTATTACTTCCGATGACTTTCGCTTTAGGATGCTGTTTAAACATTATTGTTGTAGTTTCTGCCTGACTTTGCGTATTCTCGTCCACCAAAACTACTACATTTCCCTTATAGTAATCCGGATTCTTTCTGCCGATACTATTTTTAGCGCTATAAAATTTACTCAAATAATCCGTCTCCGGGAAATTAAATTGATAATAAATTGATTTTTCAGGAAGAATCATTTTGCTTAGGGGGAAAATAGTCAGTTTAGGGTAATTTCTCAGATCAAAAATAATGGAGGTGGTCGATTTTAAATCTTTATACATATCATCCAGATCACTTCTTTCAATGATGCCCATATTGACGTAACCTATCTTATGGTCAGAATCCAGAAACTCCCATTTTTTTCGAACTGACGGCTTTTCAGGGATGATATCCTTGAGAAGATAAGTTGGAACGGTCATACTCAGGTTCTGCCCGTCGCGCTCTATTTTTAATGCAATAGAATCATTATTACTGAAAAGGAAAAGATTTTTTACCTTGTTGATTTTTCCCCATGAATTAGAGGCGGGAATATATTTCCCTAAACTATTGACCATTTGAGGAATCGTCCTGCCATTGATATCATAAATTACGTCTCCGGTCTTTAAGGCCCTTTCTTCATTCAATTTATGATGAATGATTTTAGTTACGACCAGTTTTCCCTCCGCATAAATATATTCCACCGGAACTTTTCTTCTTCCATGCTGATAGGTATTAATGATAGGAGAATATAAAAAGGCATGGGAGTCATCCACTTTTGTCACCAGCTCCGCAAGAGTCAGATGATAATCTTCATCATTGGCAATCTCTGTGAATTTCGGGATCATTTCTTTTAAAACATCATTCCAGTTCTGATCAGTCTGATATTTGTATGGAAAAAAATACTCTACCAGATTCCAGTATCTGAAAAGCTCCAGAAGACTCGTTTGTTTGGATGTGAATTTTGAACCGTAAGAATTTTCATTTTTGAAATAAACCTTTTTTCCGCCAATTCCAAAGTAGTGATTACTCCCAAGATTTCTGTTGTTTTGAATAAAAAGGAGCTCACGGCTTACCTTCTCATCGAATAGACGCCTGTCGTTGATCCATGTGAGATCAAAGTTTCTCAAAAAATAGACTTTCTCTCTGCTTGGTATTAAGCATTTCTTACAATCATCAACTTTCCCAAGACTGCTGATCCATTTAGAATACAATTCATTCAGTTGAACTTTATCATCAATCTGATCAAGCTCGTCAATTTTTTGGATAAGTTGTCTGTCCCAGTCAAAATCCCCTTTTGCCACATGAGGATGGTAATATTTTAAAAATCCCCAGACTTTACAAAGCGATTCGAGTTTCTGAGTTTCAGATAAAGCCTGAGCGGAAAAGTTGAAACTTAAAAAGGATAGGATGATAATGAATAAACTTTTCATTAAGGATACTAGTTGATTAAAGCGATCAAAGGTAAATGTAAAACCCATATCACGCAAAGCTTAATTCAGATTACGGGTATAAAAAATACCATAAAAGATGAATACCTATTATTTTTTAAGAAAAATGCACTTTTGTATTTTGTCTTAATTCTGATGAACTTATTTTCTTTTCAGCAGCGGATGATTGGTCTCATTTCTCACTACTTCAAAATATGGCAGATCATCAAATAATTTGGATAAAGTAGAATATCCGTAGGTTCTTGAATCAAAACTCGGATCGATCTTTCTGATATTGGTACCGAGTGTTGAGATAAAAGCCATGTCGTTCTCGTTAGCAGAGATTTCAAATGCTTTTGAAATCGTTTCTTCATCTTTCCGGGATAAGAAGTTTTGAAACTCATGAACTTTAGGACTTACAGCCTCTTTTTTTACCGTTTCTTCAGTTTTATTTTCCTTTATTTTGTGGCTTTCAGCTTTTGATTCTTTTTTAACTTTAGGAGTGATGTTTTCAGTATAAGTAAAGATGTCGCAGGATTTTACAAAAGCTTCTGGTGTTTTTTTCTCTCCTATACCCATCACGAAAAGTCCTTCCTCACGGATTCTTTTGGCTAAACCGGTGTAATCGCTGTCACTTGAAACAATACAGAAACCTTCAACACTTTTTCCGTGCAAAATATCCATGGCATCAATAATCATGGCTCCATCCGTTGAGTTTTTTCCACTGGTATAAGAGAATTTCTGAATGGGATTGATAGAGTAAAGATTGACAAGATCTTTCCACGAATTCATACTTTGAGAGGTCCAGTCTCCATAAATCCTTCTGATTGTAGCCTTACCATATTTTGAAACCTCTTCAATGGTTTCTTTTAATAATTTAGCTTGGGCATTATCACCATCAATAAGAATAGCGATATTAAATTTTTTGTCACTCATAGTTTAATGGGTTGCAAGAAGTAATTAAGGTGTGTATTGATCAATAATTACTGTGCGGTTTGTGAAATTGAATATAATCAAATTAAATGAGATAATCGGTGTAATTCTGTGTTTTTTCTTCTTTCAATTGAGTTTAGAGAGGATTATGAACGAAAATTAAATAATGCTAAAATTTAAAATCCCTAACTTTGTTTACCAATATCTACCTTTCAAATGCAGAACAAGCTAAAAATCATCAACGACCCTGTTCATGGTTTCATCAGAATCCCACACGAAATTTTATTTGACGTTATTGAGCATCCCTATTTTCAAAGGCTCAGAAGAATCGGGCAGACCGGGCTTCTGAATCTGATCTTTCCTGGTGCCACACATACGAGATTTCACCACGCACTGGGAGCAATGCATCTGATGTTTACCGCATTGGAAACTCTGCGGCAGAAAGGAATTAAGATCACTGAAGAAGAAGAAAAAGGAGCCATGCTTGCTATTCTGATGCACGATATCGGGCACGGGCCGTTTTCCCACGCACTGGAAAATATGCTCATGGACGACTGGCATCACGAAAAACTTTCTCTTTTGTTGATGAATAAATTAAATGAAGAATTTGATGGCCAGCTCTCAGTAGCGATCGAAATGTTTCAGGGTAAATACCACCGGAAGTTCTTTAATCAGCTGATTTCATCTCAACTGGATGTGGACAGGCTTGATTACCTGAACAGAGATAGCTTTTTCACTGGTGTTTCCGAAGGAAATATTAATACCCAGAGAATTATTTCGATGATGAATGTTTGTGGTGAAGGCGAACTTGTGATTGATGCGAAAGGAGTATATTCTATTGAAAATTTCCTGACTGCAAGAATGTTTATGTACTGGCAGGTGTATTATCATAAGACCTCGGCATTGGCGGAATTTCTTTTGGTTAAAATTCTCGAACGAGCTAAATATCTGGTTTCCCAGGGGATGGATCTGCCTGCAGGGGAGAATCTGAAGTATTTTCTGCACCGGGCCAAAAGTTCAGCCACCGATGAGGATATTTATCGGTTTAACCAGCTTGATGATAATGATATAATTCATGCGATGAAATCCTGGCAGAATTCAGAAGACTTTATTCTTTCTTATTGGTGCAAATCTGTAATTCAGAGAAATCTTCCGAAAACCGTTATTTCAACGCGTCCTTTTGATCCGGAATTTGTTGAAGAAAAAATAAAAAAAACTAACGAATTTTTCGGAATTGATAATGGAAAGGAGCTTGTACACGAGATTAAAAGAAAATTACTGCCTTACGATACCGAAAAGCAACCCATTTATCTTCTTCAGAAAGATGGTCAGAAGATCAGGCTTGAAGAGTCCCAGGACCAGCTTTTATCGGGGCTTATGGTGCATAAGACAGCCAGGTATATTCTTACCTTTCCAAGAGATATTTCCCAGATAATTTCTTAAATAATATTAAAATTCACGTTCCGAAAAGCAAAAAATGTTTGCGAATTATAGAATTTCTTATCTTTGCAGAATATGGAATTTACAGCTTCGCAAATTGCAAGTTTTATTGACGGACAAATAATAGGCGACGAAAGCACGGTTATTACAGGGGTTTCACCAATTGAGAATGGTGAATCAGGGCATCTTTCTTTTATAGCACAGGATCGATTTTCTCATTTTTTAGATACCTCTAAATGCTCCGTTATTATTGTTTCGGAAAAACTTATTGATAAAGATAATTACAATCCTACCTTAATTGTTGTAAAGGATGCATACCTTTCTTTCCAGATCTTAATGAATCTGTATCAGGAAATGCAGGGCAGAAAAGAGGGAATCGAGACCGGTTCTTCTATTCATGATACTGCGGTGATCGGAGAAAAAGTCTATATAGGGGCATTTACTTATGTTTCGGAGAAGGCTAAGATTGGAGAAGGATCACAGATTTATCCACATGTGTATATCGGTAAAGGAGTAAAAATTGGTAAAAACTGTAAAATAGACAGTGGCGCAAGGATTTATGATTACTGCATTATTGGTGACAACTGTGTGATCCACTCCAATACGGTGGTGGGAGGCGACGGATTTGGTTTTCAGCATACCGCAGAAGGGTTCAAAAAAATTCCTCAGCTTGGTAACGTGATTATCGAAGACGACGTAGAAATCGGCTCAAATTGCAGCATTGACAGAGCCACAATTGGCTCTACCATCATCGGAAAAGGAACGAAGATCGATAATCTGATCCAGATTGCCCATAATGTAAAAATAGGGCAAAACAACGTTATTGCTGCTCAGGCCGGAATTGCAGGATCTACTACTATTGGAGACTGGAATCAGATCGGAGGTCAGGTTGGCGTGGTAGGCCATATCAAAATTGGTAACCAGGTTAAAATTCAGGCGCAGAGCGGTGTGAATTCAAACGTAAGTGACAGAGATACACTTTACGGATCTCCGGCAATAAATTATAACGACTATCTTAGAAACTATGTACATTTCAGAAACTTTACTGAAATCGTACGAAGAATAAATAATCTTGAGGATACCTCAAAAGATAAAACTAATGAGTGATATGCAAAAAACACTCCAGAAAGAAGTAACGCTTTCCGGAATTGGCCTTCATACAGGTAAAGAAGTAAAACTTACCATTAAACCTGCTAAAGAAAATACAGGTTTTGTGTTCGTAAGAACAGATCTAGAGGGAAGTCCTCAGGTAGAAGCTGATGTTAATTATGTAGTAGCAACAGAAAGAGGAACAACATTAGAGAAACTGGGCGTTAAAATTACTACCTGTGAGCACCTGTTGGCTGCATTAGTAGGCTGTGATGTAGATAATGCTGTTCTTGAAATGGATGCTTCAGAACCTCCAATTTTAGATGGATCATCAAAATTCTTTGTTGAGGCTATTGAAAGTGTAGGGATCGTAGAGCAGAATATAGCCAGAGAATATTTGGTGATCAAAGAAGTGTTGAGCTATTCAGATCCTGCATCAGGATCAGAGATTACCATTATTCCTTCCGATACTTACGAAGTGACTACGATGGTAGACTTTGGAACCAAAGTTTTAGGCACCCAAAATGCCACTCTTAAAAATATTTCAGAATTCAAGGACGAAATTTCTTCTGCAAGAACATTCAGCTTTTTACATGAGCTTGAAATGTTGTTGGATCACGGATTGATCAGAGGAGGAGATATCTCTAATGCAATCGTATATGTGGATAAGGATCTTACTCCGGAAACCACTGAGAAATTAAAGAAAGCCTTCGGAAAAGATAATGTTTCTATCAGACCGAACGGTATTCTTGACAATCTTACCTTAAACTATCCAAACGAAGCTGCAAGACATAAACTACTTGATGTAGTGGGGGATCTGGCTTTGGCTGGTGTAAAAATAAAAGGTAAAGTCATTGCAAACAAGCCAGGGCATTATGTAAATACCCAGTTTGCGAAAAAACTGAACCGCCAGTGGAAACTTCAGAAAAAGAAAAACGTGCCAGATTTTGACCTTACCAAAGAACCTGTTTTTGATATCAACGGGATCATGCGTCTTATGCCTCATAGACCACCGTTCCTATTGATTGACAAAATTCTTGAACTTTCAGATTCTCATGTGGTAGGTTTGAAAAATGTAACGATGAATGAGCCTTTCTTTGTAGGACATTTCCCTAAGGAGCCAGTAATGCCTGGAGTACTTCAGGTAGAAGCTTTGGCACAGACGGGAGGAATTCTTGTATTGGCAAGTGTTCCGGATCCGGAAAACTATTCTACGTATTTTATCAAAATAGATAAAGTGAAATTCAAGAAAAAAGTAGTTCCGGGAGATACTATTATTTTCAAAATTGAATTGATAGAACCAATCAGAAGAGGGATTGTACATATGCAGGGTTATGGATATGTAGGAGGTACCGTGGTGGTAGAAGCAGAGTTAATGGCTCAAGTTGCAAAAAATAAAGTTGATTAAATGATTCATCAATTAGCCGCCGTAGATAAACGCGCAAAAATCAGCAAAAATGTTATTGTAGAACCTTTTACTACAATTGCAGGGGACGTGGAAATAGGAGAAGGAACCTGGATCGGACCGAATGTTACCATCATGGATGGAGCAAGAATAGGAAAAGATTGTAAAATTTTTCCGGGAACCGTAATCTCTGCCATCCCTCAGGATCTGAAATTTGACGGGGAAGACACACAAACTATTATTGGTGATAATACCACTTTGAGAGAATGTGTCACGGTCAACAGAGGAACCAAAGCGTTAGGATTTACCAGAGTCGGCAGCAATTGCCTTATTATGGCAACTTCTCACATTGCACATGACTGTATCATTGGAGATAATGTCATCATTGCTAACGGATGTGGTATTGCAGGACATGTAGAAATAGGTGATTTTACCGTAATGGGAGGATTATCCGCAGTACAGCAGTTTGGCAAAATCGGAAAGCATACCATGATCTCCGGAGGATCTCTGATCAGAAAAGATATTCCACCTTACGTAAAAGTAGCTAGAGACCCGATTTCTTATGCGGGGATCAATTCCGTAGGATTACGAAGAAGAGGATACTCCAACGAGAAAATCTTTGAAATTCAAAAAATATACAGAGCTATTTTCCAGATGAAGATGAACGTTTCACAGGCCTTGGCATTTATTGAAAAAGAGATGCTTCCAACGGCTGAAAGAGACGAAATCCTTCAGTTTATCCAAAACTCTCCGAGAGGTATTGTAAAAGGATACGGAACCAGTAAGGAAAGCAATTAAAAAAAGAGGCAAATTAAATACGCCCTCATAAAAACTAAAAATAAAAAGATAACATAAATTAATGGCAACAAGTAACGATATAAGAAAAGGACTTTGCATCGAATTTAGCAATGATATTTTCAAAGTAGTTGAATTTATGCACGTAAAGCCTGGGAAAGGACCAGCTTTCGTAAGAACAAAACTAAAATCAGTAACCAACGGAAAAGTACTTGATAATACCTTCTCTGCTGGACACAAAATTGATGAAGTAAAAGTAATCACCAGAAAATTCCAGTATCTTTATGATGATGAGAATGGGTTCCACTTCATGAATAATGATGATTTCTCTCAGCTATACTTAGATAAAGAAATGATCGAAAACGCTCAGTTTATGAAAGCTGGTGAAGAAGTAACGATCATTCTGAAAGAAGTTGACGAAACTCCACTTTCTGCTGAACTTCCTCAGTCTGTATATCTTGAAGTAATTGAAGCTGATCCGGGTATCAAAGGAAATACAGCAACGAATGCTCTTAAAAATGCCATCGTTGAAACAGGAGCAAGAGTAAATGTTCCTTTGTTCATCGAGCCGGGAGATAAGATCAAAGTAAATACTGAAGACGGTAGCTACTTGGAAAGAGTAAAATAATAATTAAAATTTACATAAATTCGGTTTGCATTAGCAGTCCGAATTTTGTTTTTATAAGAAAAATCCATTGTTATGAGATTCCATTCTCCGCAAAAGCTCAAATCGATTGCCGATCTAATAAGCTCGGAATTTGTTGGTCCGGAAGACTTTGAAGTATTGGGAACCAATGAGATTCACATGGTAAAACCAGGTGATATTGTTTTTGTCAACCATCCGAAGTATTACGATAAAGCACTGAATTCTGCCGCTACCATTATTTTGATCGACAAAAAGGTAGATTGTCCGGAAGGAAAAGCTCTTTTGGTTTCTGATGATCCTTTCAGAGACTTCAATAAGATCAATACTCACTTTACGAGAATATATAATTTCACGGAAGAACTCCATGATGTTGAAATAGGAGAAGGGACCAAGATCCACTCTTCTGCAGTCATTGGAAATAATGTGAAGATTGGAAAAAACAGCCTTATCTTTCCTAATGTGGTGATCGGCGACAGAACCGAAATCGGCGATAATGTCATCATTCAGTCAGGAACTGTTTTGGGAGGTGATGCTTTCTATTACAGAAAACTGAACGGAAATTTTGACCGTCTGATTTCTGTGGGAAATGTGGTTGTTGAAAACAATGTAGAGATCGGAAATAACTGTACCATCGATAGAGGGGTTACAGATTCTACCGTCATTGGAGAAGGGTCGGTTTTAGATAATCAGATTCAGATCGGACACGATACGGTGATCGGAAAAAAATGTTTAATTGCCTCTCAGGTAGGAATTGCTGGCTGCTGTATCATCGGTGACGAAGTGACTCTTTGGGGACAAGTCGGCATCGCTTCCGGTAATACAATTGAGGGTGGATCTGTTCTTCTTGGTAAAACCGGAGTGAACAGAGATCTTAAAAAAGGGACCTATATCGGTATGTTTGCAGAGGATTTTAAAGGCTATCTGAAAAAAGAAGTAAAGCTGAGAAATCTCAAATAAACTATTCTCTTGGTTTTGTCCAAAATCAAAGAAAAATAAGTAAATTTGTGAGCATTAATAAAATATTTAAATAAATTAAAACATCAATAAAATGTCAATTTTAGTAAACAAAGATTCTAAAGTAATTGTACAAGGATTTACAGGGAACGAAGGTACTTTCCACGCTGGTCAGATGATTGAATACGGAACCAACGTAGTAGGAGGGGTAACTCCAGGAAAAGGAGGAACTGAGCACTTAGGAAAGCCTGTATTTAATACAGTAGCTGACGCTGTTGAAAAAGCTGGAGCAAACGTAAGTATCATTTTCGTACCACCTGCATTTGCTGCAGATGCGATCATGGAAGCTGCTGAAGCTGGGATCAAAGTGATTGTATGTATTACTGAAGGTATTCCTGTAGCGGATATGGTGAAAGTAAAATCTTACATCGCTGACAGAGACTGCAGACTAATCGGTCCAAACTGTCCGGGAATCATTACTTCTGAAGAAGCTAAAATTGGTATTATGCCAGGATTCGTTTTCAAAAAAGGTAAAGTAGGTATCGTTTCAAAATCAGGTACTCTTACTTACGAAGCTGCTGATCAGGTAGTAAAAGCCGGTTACGGTGTTTCTACAGCAATCGGTATCGGTGGTGACCCAATCATTGGAACAACTACAAGAGAAGCTCTTGAATTATTTATCAATGACCCTGAAACTGAAGCGGTAGTAATGATTGGTGAAATTGGTGGTGGACTGGAAGCTGAAGCGGCAAGATGGTACAAAGCTAGTGGATCTACTAAGCCAGTCGTAGGATTTATTGCTGGACAAACTGCTCCTAAAGGTAGAACAATGGGACACGCAGGGGCTATCGTAGGAGGTGATGAAGATACAGCTCAGGCAAAAATGGAGATCATGAGAGAAAACGGAATCAACGTTGTAGATTCTCCAGCTGATATCGGTGTTACTGTTGCAAAAGTTCTAGGATAATAGCTATACAAAAACAAAACATATGAAAAAACTTTTATTAACCTCAGCATTGGCCCTTTCAACTCTGTCGTTTGCCCAAATCGACTTTTCTAATACAAGATTCGGTGTCACGGCAGGAGGTAACTATTCCAGAGTAAGAAATGCCCATAACCCTTCTGGTCCCAGATACGCCTTTCAGGGTGGAGCTTTAGCTCTTATCCCGGTAGGAAAAGCAAACCAGTTCTATATACAACCGGAAGTCGTGTATTACGGTGCAGGAGAAACCGGAAAAGATAAAGATGCTAAAGGAAAAGATGGTTATGATGCTGTATATGGTAACAATTATCTGAGCGTACCTGTCTATTTTAAAGGATATTTTTCTGAAGCTGAATCAGAATTCTTTGGAATGATCGGTCCTAGATTTAACTTTCTGATGAATCAGAATGTTAAAAACGCACCGGTAGGAAGACCCTATTATGATCCGGATGTTACCGATCCTTTATATCCTTCAGTAAGCGGTAAAGCAGCAAGCTTTAATTTCGCCCTTGGATTAGGAGTAGGCTATAGTTATAAGAGACAACTGGAACTCGCTCTTAAATATGATCTTGGTCTTTCAGATACCTATCCTGATCTTGCTAAAGAAAAAGGTGGTACCACTAAAGGCAAGTCTGAGCAGGTAATGAGCTTGAGCTTAAGCTATATTTTCAAATAGAATAACTCGTTATTCAACGATAAAAAATCCCGGAAATTGAATTTTCCGGGATTTTTGTTTTATATGACTAAAATTTGTCAGTAAATCTATCTATAGTGTCCTAGGAAGCTGTAGCGTTAAAAAAAATTAAATCTTGATCCTTTAAAAAATTACCACTGTTTGAGCGCGGGTAGAATATTGAGTGGAAGAAGCACCAGTAAATCCGCACGAGTTTTGGGAATTTTAGGAGCAAGTTTTAATTTTTAGCGGAAGATTCCAGCCTTGAACTTTTGGTTCATTTTGTTTCAAGACAAAAGAACTTTTAGACTTATCCTCTGATCCACTTCCAGATCTCTTTTAAAGTCGCTTTATTACCATACATTAGAATGCCTACACGGTAAATTTTTCCAGCTAAGAAGATCATGAAAATAGTAGTAGCCAATAGCAGTACAATAGATAGAGCAATCTGCCACGCAGGAACACCGAAAGGTATTCTGGCAATCATGGCAACCGGTGATGTAAATGGAATAATAGACAGCCAGAAGCCCAAAGGACCGTCAGGATTGTTCATTAATGAAAAACTCCCGTACATCCCCAGAGTAAGCGGTAAAATCGCAAATAAAGTGAACTGCTGGGTCTCTGTTTCATTATCAACCGCAGAACCGATGGCTGCATATATTGAACTGTAGAAAATATATCCTAAAAGGAAAAATACAATGAAAACAAAGATAATCAACGGAAAATTCAGTTCTAATAAACTGTGCGAGATCTGAGTTGCGATCTGTGCGACGTCCAGCTTACTGGCAAGTTCTTCATTACCTCCCGGAATATTCTTCTGAAAAGATGAAAACCCCGTATTTAAAACCAATGCTCCTACCACCGACATCGAGATCCAGATCAGAAACTGCGTCAAAGCTACCAGAGTTACCCCTAATATTTTCCCCATCATCAGCTCAAAAGGTTTAACAGAAGAAATAATGATTTCTACCACACGGTTATTCTTCTCCTCCAGAACACTTCTCATCACCCTTACTCCGTAAATAATGATGAACATAAAGGTCACATACATTAAAAGAATACTCAAGCCGCTTTTTACTCCAAAAGCAAGGTCCGAATCTTCTTTATTGTTATTGGAAACATTAATCGTTTTTAAAGTAAAGCTTTTATCAAGACTGTTCAGCTGTGCTTCCTGGATTCCAAGTTGTTTGATTTTTTCTTTCTTGATGACTTCCGTAATATCTGAAACAATCTTCTGCTTCGTATCAAAGCCCATCTTTGCATTGACAATCAGTCTTGTGCTGTTTTCCAATCCGGTGTAATCATGATCCTTAAGTTCTGGAAGGATCAGAATGCCATCCAGTGACTCATTGTCTTTCAGATTATTGATCTTTGATTTCTCATCCGCAGCCGAAACAAATACATAGTTCAGTTTGTCATTAGATTTCAGATGGTCTTTAAAAAGCCCGCTTTTATCAACAACCTCAATGATGCTGTGTGATTCATTAGCTTTAAACATCAATCCAATGACAGCTCCAAATCCAACAAGTAACAGAGGAGCGAGCAGCGTTAATATAATGAAGGATTTTTTCTTAACCTGAGTAAGAAATTCCCTTTTTGTGATTAAAAAAATATTGTTCATAAAATTAAGAATGATTACTTACGGCATTAATAAACACTTCATTCATGCTCGGAATTCTCTCGTCGAATGATCTCACTTTTCCTATGTTGACAAGATCCAGAAGGATTTCATTTTGTCCGCTTTCATTTTTGAGATCAAAAGAAACCAGATTATTTTCATTAGAAAAATTAAAAATATCATACCTGCTTTTGAAACTGTTAAACTGAGCTTCATCTACCTCAGAAAGAGTAACGCCGAAAATATTTTTCTTGAATTTTTCTCTTACGTCAAAAACCCTTCCGTCGATGATTTTTTTAGAATGGTTAATCAGCGCCACATAGTCACACATTTCTTCTACACTTTCCATTCGGTGAGTAGAAAGGATGATGGTGGTTCCGTTATTTTTAAGATCGATAATCTGATCTTTAATTAAGTTCGCATTCACAGGGTCAAAACCTGAAAAAGGCTCATCAAGAATCAGAAGATGCGGACGGTGAAGGACAGTAACTACAAACTGGATCTTTTGTGCCATCCCTTTTGAAAGCTCTGAAAGTTTCTTTTTCCACCATTGATCGATATTCAGCTTTTCAAACCATTTTTTGGCTTCCTGTAAAGCATCGCTTTTGGTCATTCCTTTCAGTTCCCCGAAATAAAGGATCTGATCCCCCACGGTCATATTTTTGTATAAACCCCTTTCTTCAGGCATATAACCTATATCTCTGATGTGGCTTGGATTCAGCTTGTTCCCATTGATGAAGACATCTCCGGAATCAGCCTGTGTAATTTGGTTGATGATACGGATAAAAGAAGTTTTTCCGGCTCCGTTCGGGCCAAGAAGACCATAAATACTGCCTTGAGGTACATGGATGCTGAAATCATCCAATGCTACTTTATTCCCGGCACTATAGGTCTTTCTGATATGTTCAGCTTTAAGCATTAAATTGTTTTTACAATGAGTATAAAAAAGTCCTTAAAGTTACATAAATAATAGGGTAGAACTGCTGTAAAAGAAAAAATCCTGATGATTATCAGGATTAAATATTTATTGTTTTACAATTTGAGTCACCTTTTGGGTATTATCGCTTAAAATATAGCGAATCAGATATTTCCCGGGTTTTAATTTTTCAATATTAATCTCTCCGGAATTCATGTTGACAGAATAATTGGCTACCTGTGTTCCCAGAATTGAATAAAAGGTTACACTTTTGATCTTTAAAGCAGCATCTTTGGCCTTGATCAGAAGGAAATCTTTTGCTGGATTTGGATAAGCCACCAATACACCGTCATCAGACTTCTGTGTGATGGAACCCGGCTCTCTCAGCTGTGCTTGAATATTGTTGGAAAACCCAACGAAAGCGCCTGTAAATAGAAATAAAAGTAAAAGTTTTTTCATCAAATTATAATTTCTCGAATGTATTAAAACAAAAATAAACAATTCTACAATTCTATACAATAGTTTTTTATATAAGTTGTAGTAAATTTGTGGAAACTTATTCAAAAAGTATTCCAAAATGATACATTCAAGAAATAGAAGGCTTAGAGTTAATGAATCTATCAGAAGTTTAGTAAGAGAAAATATCCTTACAACTGATGATTTTGTAATGCCGATCTTCGTAATGGAGGGCGAAAACCAACAGGAAGCAATCCCGTCTATGCCGGGGATCTTCAGGAGGAGTATAGATCTGACGGTGAAGGAATGTAAAGAATTATTTTCTTTAGGAGTAAAATCGGTCAATCTGTACATGAAAGTGTCAGAACATTTGAAAGACAATACCGGAAAAGAAGCCTGGAACAAAGACGGATTGATGCAGCAGACCATCAAAGCAATCAAGGATGCAGTTCCGGCAATGATTGTCATGCCTGATGTCGCTTTAGACCCTTATTCCATTTACGGACACGACGGAATCATCGAAAACGGAAAAATCATGAATGATGCGACCAATGATGCTTTGGCAAGAATGTCTGTATCCCATGCCGAAGCAGGAGCTGACATTGTGGCACCCAGTGATATGATGGACGGAAGAGTATTGGCGATCCGTGAAGCGTTGGAAGAAAGCGGATTTACAGACGTGGGAATTTTGAGCTATTCCGCAAAATATGCGAGTTCTTTCTACGGTCCGTTCAGAAGTGCTCTGGACAGTGCACCGAAAGACAATATGGAAATTCCTAAAGATAAAAAAACGTATCAGATGGATTTCCACAATTCCCGTGAAGCTTTAAATGAAGTGTATAAAGATATTGATGAAGGTGCTGATATTATTATGATCAAACCGGGACTTCCTTATCTGGATATTGTTTCCAAGATCCGTGAAGCGATTGATCTTCCGATAGCAGTTTACAACGTAAGCGGAGAATATGCCATGGTAAAAGCAGCTGCACAGAACGGTTGGCTGGATAATGATAAAACCATTATTGAAAGTCTTACCTGCTTCAAGAGAGCCGGAGCAGATCTGATCTTTACCTATTTTGCCAAGGAAGCAGCCATGATTTTAAATAAATAAAGATCATACCATCATAAAACATAAAGCACCTCATTGTAATTGAGGTGTTTTTTTTGGCAAAATATTTTATTAATAAAAGGATAATAAATATGGATTACATGATGTTGAAATCTTTTCCTTTCGTAAATTTCGCAGCAAAAGGAGCCTGATTTCCAGAATATTTTAATACAAAATGTTTCTTCGTATCCGTATCTATTTTGGCATCCACCTCCACATTGGTCGTTTGGAAACTGACATCCAGTCCTACACCTGATTCTTTTTCAAGAAAGATTTCTACACTTTCTGCATAAAACAGCGAAGTACTCAGATAATTGAACTTGATATTCTTTCGGTACGGTTTAGATTGGTCCTGAGTAAACTGAGAATAGCTTCTCAGAATTTCAATTCCCGGAGAGTCAATGTTCGTCACCCGCGATTTTGTAACGCCGTTAACCCGTACAGAAAAGCTTTTTGCATTGTTGATATTCCCATTCACTCCAATGTTGAATAAAGAAGGAAGCGACAGGCCGTATTCCTCCATGCTGTCTTTTGTAAATTCAAAATCCGGGATGAGAGCAGGATGTTTTGGGGTATTCATCAGCTGCTGCTTTACGGTATTGAGGAGATCTCCGGAAAACAGAAATCCGATGAGGTTGTTTTCGGTAGTTCTCCAGTTTCGTCCGTTCCATTCAAAAATCTCACAGAGCAAGGTGTCTGCGGATGAGTGGGGAAGAAGATCCATATCCTGCCATTTGAAAACTTCCTTGGCATAAGGCCTTCTGTTCACAATATTGACACTCAGGTCCAGTGCAAGAAGATCGGTCAGGTCTTGATTATTTTCCATAATAACTTAATTCTTGATTTGATGGAATAAAAGTAGGAAATAAAATAATAAAGGTTTACAACCATCCTTTTTTTCCGTACACATACGTATCATCAAACTGCTTGTCACTCATAAAAAGATATAAAATACCCTCAATAAAAGGAATAACAGAAGCGGCACCACAAGTAATAATATTCAGACCCAGCTGAATAAGAGCCTCCTTTTTATACCCGAGATAAAATTTATTTAAAGCCAGCCAACCCACAAGAATTCCTAATAAAGCGGCTGGAATTCTCTTTTCTGAACGGTAAGGACCATTGTTTTGCTGATTCTGGCCATTTTCTGTTTTGGTATACCCGTAATTTTCCATTGCTAATTTGTTTGTGATGAGTAAAATAATTTTCTGATAGGTCGTAAAAAATGAATGGGAGTTACAGAATAGAGGTCTAAATTTTCGGCTTTTTTCAGTGAAAAGAGGTTGATCCGTTTTCAACATTGCGAAGCCTGTTTTATCAATCAATACTAAAAATAAAAGTCATTCATTCAAAAAACATTGGATAGAATGTATAATCTAAAATTTGAATTCAAAAAAACTTTATCTTTGCTCCTATGATTTTACGAGGAGAAAACTTAATCAAAGAATACGGTCCTAAAAAAGTAGTAAAAGGAGTTTCTGTACAGGTTGAACAGGGAGAAATTGTTGGTTTGCTTGGTCCAAACGGAGCAGGAAAGACTACTTCCTTTTATATGATTGTGGGATTGGTTAAGCCTACTTCAGGGAAAATCTTTCTTGATAAACAGGAAATCACTACCGATGCGATGTATCGTCGTGCTCAAAAGGGAATCGGTTATCTGGCGCAGGAAGCTTCTATTTTCAGAAAGTTGTCGGTAGAAGAAAATATCATGGGTGTTTTACAGCTCACCAAACTTTCGAGACGTGAACAGCAGATCAAATGTGATGAGCTGATCGAAGAATTTTCATTGCAGCACGTGCGTAAAAACCGTGGTGATCTTCTTTCCGGTGGGGAAAGACGTAGAACGGAAATTGCACGCTGTCTGGCTACCAGCCCGAACTTTATTCTCCTGGATGAACCTTTCGCAGGGGTAGACCCGATTGCGGTAGAGGATATTCAGAAGATTGTAAGAAGTCTGGTCGACAAAAATATCGGGATCCTGATCACCGACCACAACGTTCAGCAGACGTTAGCTATTACCAATAAAACCTACATCATGTTTGAAGGGAATATCCTGAAAGAAGGACTTCCGGAAGATCTCGCCAACGATCCTCAGGTAAGAGAGGCCTATCTTGGAGAAAACTTTGTTTATCAGAGTATTTTAGACAAACCGAAAAAGAAGAAATATATTTATAATATCTGGGCAGGTAATTTTGACTCAAAAGCACAGCTTCAGGGATTTGTAGATGAAAACTTCGGGCAGTTTGACGATCTTAGACTGATGTACGGTATCGAGGATTCCAGTTTCGCATCACTTGCCAATTCTGAAATTGAACATATTTTCAATGAAGTGGTAGACAAGAATGCTAATAATTCTTTTGTTTTCCAAAGAAAAGAACTGACCTCTCAGTATACTCTGGAACAGGCTGAAGCAGAATCTAAAGCGGTAAGCCAACCTGAACTGCATTATCTTACCACTTATTTTTACGAAGGATAAAAACCACAGATACTCTAAAAGTATTTGCTGAAAAATAGAATTAAGCGTACCTTTTCTCTCAGAAACGGTACGTTTTTTAGTTTAAATAACTTCTATGGCAAAACCTTTTAACAGAACAGTCACTTTATTTGGAGTGTATAAACAGCTGGTTCCATTTATCAGACCTTACCGTCCCATGATCTACTGGACGTTGTTTCTTACTTTTTTAGGAGCTCTTGCAGCACAGGTTAACCCTCTTGTATTAAAATATACGGTAGATGAGGTAACCAATCTTACCCATCTTCCGCATCCGATGTCGGAAGGTATTCATATTTTGGTGGTGATCTCGATTATTTTACTGGGAAAAGAGCTGCTCAATATTTTCATCAACTTCGGACAGAAATTTTATGGTGAAAAAATAAGGATCAATGTAAGTTCTGTTCTGGCACAGTCTGCCATCGACAAGATTCTGTCGTATAGAGTCGCCTATTTCAATGATGAGAATCACGAATCCGGAAAATTGCAGATCCGGATAGATCGGGGTATTGAAAGTTTAACGAAGCTGGTACAAAACTTTTTTATTGATATTTTGCCTCTTTTTTCCAATGCGATTATTGCTCTGATCATTATGTACATGCAGAATGTATATGTGGGATTGGTTTCTACGATCATTGTTCCGATTTATTTTTATATCAGTTCTCTTCAGGCAAAAAAATTGGGAGGAGTTCGTCGCCAGCTCAGAAATCAGAGGGAACGAAAAACTTCGGGATTGCTGAATCTGATCAATTCCATCATGGTGATCAAGAGTTTTGTACGGGAAAAATTTGAAGGTAAAAAGCAGTATGATCTACAGATGGAGCTGATGGAAAGCCAGATGTTCACAAGAAAAACCAACTTTATTTATGACGGTTTAAAAACATTTATTGAGCAGTTTGGAGTGGTTTTAATTATTCTTTTGACCGTTTACCTTGTATTGGATCAGAAGATGACCATAGGGGCAATCATGCTTCACATTATGCTTTTCAACAATATTTCGGCTCCTATCCGTCAGTTGCACAGAATCTATGATGATATGAATGACGCGATGATTTATGCTGAAGGATACTTTGAAATCCTGAATGCAGATGACGAAAAAGAGCAGAACGGAACCTATGTGGAAAAACAGATCAAAGGTAATTTTGAACTGAAAAATGTCAACTTTAGCTATCCGAACGGAACCCATGCTCTTCATGATATTTCTATGAAAATAGAAAATGGGAAAACCACAGCATTGGTAGGATTAAGTGGGGCTGGAAAATCTACGGTAATCAATCTTCTTTGCAAATTTTATCTTCCTGATTCCGGAGAAATTCTTCTGGACGGAGTTCATTTAAATGATTTTGATAATACTTTTCTTAGAAATGACCTTGGTCTCGTGCTTCAGAGAAACCATATTTTTCAGGGAAGCATAGAAGATAATATCCGTTACGGTGATATGAATGCGAGTTTTGAGGAAATTCAGGAAGCGTCCAGAAAAGCCTATCTCCATGAGCAGATCATGGATCTCGCGGATGGCTATCAGCATGATGCTACCCAGCTTTCCGGAGGGCAGCAGCAAAGAATTGCCATTGCGAGGCTATTCCTTAAAAATCCACCGATCATTTTCCTGGATGAGCCAACAGCCAGTCTGGATGCTATTGCTACAGAACAGATCAAAAACTCCCTTGATGCCATTAAAGAAGGCCGTACTGTAGTCATTATTTCTCATTCCCTTTCCCAGATTCTGGATTCCGACACCATTTATGTGATGAAAAAAGGAAGGGTAGTGGAAAACGGAACCCATGATGAATTAGTTCAGATGAATGGCACCTACCGGGAGATTTTTGATGCATCTGCGAGAAGTTTAAATCTTGACAAACTGGTGAATTCTTTTAAAGATAATTAATTTTAGTTTTTCTGTTTTTGCAAGGTTTTAGAAGCCAGGACGCACAGATTTAAATATTAAACTGTTTTAAGAGAAGAAAATCAAAGGTTTTCAGCAAGGTAAAGATGAGATTTTGTTATTCTTTGTATGGTGAGCCGTATATATCATAAAAGCAGAAAAATTTATATTTTACAGATCAAAAAAGATTGATAGATTTGTCCTGGCAATATGAACGATCACTATCTAAAAAAACTGGACAGAGTAACGGCAATTCTCACTCAATTACAATCAAAACCGATCGTAAGAGCACAGGATCTTGCCGCCAAGTTTGATGTCAGCATCCGGACGATCTATCGTGATGTGAAAACTCTTGAAAATGCCGGAATTCCCATCATAGGCGAAGCGGGCAGCGGTTATTCCCTGATGGATGGATACAAACTTCCACCCATTATGTTTACAAAAGAAGAAGTACTGAGCTTTATCACGGCCGAAAAACTGATGCAGAAATTTTCCCACCAAAGTCTTGGAAATCATTATCAGACCGCGATGGAAAAAGTACGGTCGGTACTTCGGCATTCAGATAAAAATCTGATTCAGAATATTGAAAAACAGATTCATGTTTTTAATGATCACACTCAGCCTGGTGACACGGTTAAAAATGTGATTCCCACAATTCTGGAAAGTATTGCCGATAAAACGCAGCTGGTTATTGAATATAAAACCGTTGATTCTACCGTAACGAACAGAACAGTGGAAGCAGTGGGTGTTTTCTTTGAATTCAATTACTGGTATATCATGGCTTTCTGTACGCTGAGAAAAGATTTCAGACAGTTCCGGGTCGACAGAATACTGCAGATCTTCAAAACTCAGACCTTATTTTCACAGGAATACGGACAAATTAATGATTACAGAAGATATTCCAACGGAGAGAAAACAAGAGTAAGGCTTTTAGTTGACAAAAAAATAATAGGGCATATTGTGAATTCCAGAAGATACTACGGGTTTATTGAAGAAACTGAAACCGAAAACGGGATCGAAATGATCTTTGATACAGAATGGATAGACGAAGGTTTTCCGCGCTGGGTGATTACTTTTGCAGATTATGCAACCGTTTTAGAACCGGAATCCTTAAAAACGAAACTCAGAAATCTGGCCTCAGAAATTTCCAAAAAGATGGAATAGAAAATAAAACTCCGGCTTCACGAATGTGAAGCCGGAGTTTTGGAAATTGATATCATTTGAATAAAGAAAATTTTAATTCAACTAATTAGCAAAAAAAATAAAACAGCAAAATCCGGGTATCTCTATTTAATAAATGGAAAATGGAAATGATGTGTTCTGTAATTCTGTCGTTCCCAATTTTTGTCTGAATTGAATCATCATTTTCAGTCTGAGTAAAGGCATTAATGATCCTAAAATCTCTCCCAAAAAAAAGGCGGTTCAATTCCTAAAGCTCTCAGATAGGTATATCCCTGGCCTCTGTGGTGAATTTCATTATCTACAAAATAAAGGATGTTCTGATACACCGGAAATTCGTACTGTCCGAATAGATTGAAAGTTTCCTGCATACGCTCTTCAGTGATCTGGTTGAAATAATGGTTGATCACTTCAGTTTCTTCATCCCATTTTTTCAAAATATCTTCTTTTGTTTTCGGGCTGAAACCATCTTCATTGTAAGCTTCCATATTCTTTTCAACAATTCCTTTTAAAGCGGGTCCTCCGATGCCGATCAGTTCTCCTGCCAGTTTTGCGAAAGGTCTCATTCCGCCTATAGAAAACTCAAATAATTCTTTTTCAGGGAAAGCTTCTATTACTCTTCTTGTCAGGTTTCTGTGCCCTTGCCAGTGCTCTAATAATTGGTCAGAAGTCATAAACTGTTTTGTGGCTGTTGTTGTCGTTGTCATAATGGTATTGTTTTAGTGGGTTATTGTTGATACAAAGGTAAGATGGGATGATGACAACAGTTTGTCAGTAGGATTTTTGAAGGTGAAAAAAAAATTTTTTCTTTGCTAAAATATAAACCTGTGTTTCTCGTTTAAATGTTAAATTGCATCAGTAAAAAGAATGCAACGTTATTAAAATCTCAAAATGAAGAAGTATATTTTGCCTGTTATTCCTGTTTTTCTATTAATGTCATGCAGTAAGATTGAAGAGAAAATAGATCAGACTGTTCAGAAAACCACAGAAACGGTGCAGCAGAAAGCTCAACAGGCAGTGGAAGAGACCGTGAAGAAAACGGTGAGTGAATCCATTAATTCTTTAACCAATTCTCAGGACGTGAAATTTAATCAGGTATTCCCTGATGGAGGAAAATCTGTCGTTGCAGAAGAGACCGGAAAGAAATTTAAATTTCCGAACGGTTCCGAAGGATATATTTTTAAATACAAATCAGACATCGCCATATTGCTTCCTTTTCTTGAGAAGCAACCCACTACCGATGAAAACCGATCAGATAAAACCGCCCGTAAAATAGACGGACAAAGCATCATTGACAAAATAAGTTTTGTCTCCAAATTTCTTCCTGAAAATACTTTTGACACCAGCTTTGTGGAAGATATTAAAAATGATAAAGATATAGAATATTATAAACTGAAAAGGTTTCCCAACAACAGTACGATAATCTATAACCCCAAAAACCAGACCATCATACAATACGTAGAGGTAAATAAATAATTTGTGAGTGGCCGGATTTATCCGGTCATTTTTTTTGATTAAATCTATGTAAATTCAATACGAATGGGATAAATCCCGTTTAGAAAAATAGTCACATCAATTCGGCTCCGGCCAAAACCTAGTCGTAACATCTAAAAATTTACATCTGTGCAATCCGTAGTGAAATGAAATTAAAAATATCCTTCGTGAACTGCATTTGTAAATCTTCAGTTGACACCTGAAATGACAACGTGTAATAAAAACAGATAGTATTAGCTATGTCATCCTGAGCGCAGTCGAAGGATTCTCTCATTCAATCAATAATAGGGCTATAACTGTACGGAGATAAAACTATAAATCATTCCTACATTTTACTTTTTACATTGTACAAAATAAAGTATTTTAGTACGATGAAAATTTATACTAAAACAGGAGATAAAGGACAGACCGCTTTATATGGTGGTACAAGAGTTTCCAAAGCCAGTGCCAGAGTTGACAGCTACGGAAATATAGATGAGCTTAATTCATTCATTGGTATTTCTAAAAGTCATATTGAGGATGAAGACGTTTTGAAGCAGTTGAAAAAAATCCAGTTTGATCTGTTTACCGTAGGTTCAGAAGCTGCCACACCGGTTGATAAATTAATGCTGGCCAACGGGAAATCCCGTCTTCCATTGATTATTTCAGATACGGAGATTGAAGAACTGGAAAATTGGATGGATGCTTTTGAAGATAAGCTGGAGCCTCTTCAATATTTTATTCTTCCAGGCGGTGGAAAACCGGCAACATTTTTACATGCGGCAAGAACCATCTGCAGAAGAGCAGAACGTTCCCTGGTGTTCTTAAACGAATCTGAAGAAGTACGTCCTG
The DNA here is from genome assembly GCF_003815695.1 of Chryseobacterium carnipullorum. Classification (NCBI taxonomy): domain Bacteria; kingdom Pseudomonadati; phylum Bacteroidota; class Flavobacteriia; order Flavobacteriales; family Weeksellaceae; genus Chryseobacterium; species Chryseobacterium carnipullorum. Next base: position 2,619,884 of record NZ_CP033920.1, read on the forward strand.
AACTGATCAAATACCTGAACAGACTATCTGATTACCTTTTTGTTTTGGCAAGATATATTTCAAAAATCAATAACGAACCTGAAGAATACTGGAATCCGAATGAGAGATAAAGTATTACTTTTCATCAATGGAGATCATCCAAAAAACCTTCCGGATCCCGGTCAATATGGTTTGATTGCCTGTACTGACGGTGCTTTTCATTATTTAAAGCAGTTAGGTTTTCCTTTAGACAAACTGGACTTTATTTCCGGTGATTTTGATTCCCATTCGGGATCGGATGAAAGTGTTTATCAGGATAAATTTATTTTGACTTTGGATCAGGATAAAACAGACTTTCATAAGGCCCTGGAAATTATCATGGAAAAAGGCTTTACCAATGTTGATGTTTTTGGAGGAAGCGGAGGTGAACAGGATCATTTTTTAGGAAATCTAACGGTTGCTTATGCTTTTAAAGATAAAATGAATCTTAAATTCTATGACGAATTTTCAGAATATTATTTTGTTCCGAACAATTTTAAGCTGAAAGGCGTTAAAAATAAAATGATTTCACTGTATCCTTTTCCCTCTGTCGGAAATATGACCACAACAGGATTAAACTGGCCATTAACCCATGCAAGTCTAAGCATCACTTCAAGAATCGGAACCAGGAATTTTGCGGTTGAAGATGAGGTTTCCATTCAATATGAATCAGGTGATCTGTTGTTTTTTGTAGGAATTAATGAAATAGAATATCCCTCAATATATTGAAACAATTCATAAAAATACCAGTCCTGCTCATCGCAATATTTTGTGTTTCTTCCTGTAAAACACAGGATTTTATGAAACCTGAATATGGAAAAAGTGAAACCGGAAATCCTATTGAAATCAAAAAAGTAAATAATTTTCGGACGGTAGGAAATATCAAAAATTCTGAGGGCCGGACCTTAAAAGAAGGGATATTCTACAGAAGCGGACATCTTCATCAACTCAAGAGAAAATCATTCAGGGAATTGGAAAATCTGGGAATAAAAGAGGTGATTGATCTTAGAAATTCAAAAGAAATATCTGATAAACCCGACCAGCTTCCCAATGATATTATTTATAAAAAATATTCGGCCTTTAAAGATGAAGGAGATCAGCTTACCAAGGCCAAAAAGCTGGTTTTAAAGGGAAAAGTAAACGGTTCTGATGCAGATAAAAGAATGATTGATTTCTACCGCGAATACGTTACGGAGAACCCTGAAGTAATCAAAAAAATAATTACTGAAATTCTGGAGTCCGATCATCCGGTTCTTTATCACTGTACTGCCGGAAAAGACAGAACAGGAATTACTACGGCTTTAATTTTAACGATTTTAAAATTTGATAAGGCCACTATTTACAATGACTATCTTTTATCCAATAATTACAGGAGTAAACTGGTTGTTAAAAGGCTGAAACTGGCAGACCATCTCCATTTTCTCTATCCTGAAATGGATATCAGAGTTTTGGAAAAACTAAGCTGGGTGGAGCCTGCTTACCTGGATGCAGCCTTTGATGAAATCAATAAGAAATATGGCTCAACGGATGCTTATATTCAACAGGTTCTGGGTATTTCACAAAATAAGAGGGAGGAATATGTTAAGAAGTTCACGAATCAATAATCTGTAGAGGTTTTTACAGGATGTCATTTTTAAATTTATAATAAATTTAACGCTTAAAAATCAAACTTTTTTAGCAATTTTGCATTTCGTAATTCACTTGTCAAGAAATGAAAATAAAGTACTCGGAACTTATTGATCAGACATTGTATTTTCCTACAGAGGAATTTAATGTTTCTGAGAACAATTTGTTATTTCACGATATTCCTTTAATGGAAGTCGTTGAAAAATTTGGCACCCCGCTAAAAATTAGCTACCTGCCAAGAATTTCTCAAAATATCCAAAAGGCGAAAAGCTGGTTTAGGGAAGCTTTTGAGAAAGCCGAATATAAAAAGAATTATACCTACTGCTACTGTACAAAATCCAGTCATTTCAATTTTGTGCTTGAAGAAGCTCTAAAGAATGATATTTCTATCGAAACTTCTTCAGCATACGACATGGATATTGTCAAATCTCTATATGGGAAAGGTAAAGTAGATAAAAATATTGAGGTCATCTGTAATGGATTCAAGACTGACGATTATCTGGCGAAAATTTCCGAGATGATTAACAGTGGTTTTGAAAATATTACCCCGATCCTGGATAACTACCGTGAGCTGGATAAGCTTACAGAAAGTATTGATACCACATTCGATATCGGGATCAGAATTGCTTCAGAGGAAGAACCTAAATTTGAATTCTATACCTCAAGGTTAGGGATCGGATATAGAGATATTATTCCTTATTACAGCCAGAAAATCGCTGAACACCCGAATGCGAGACTGAAAATGCTTCATTTCTTCATTAATACCGGGATCAAAGACACTGCGTATTACTGGAATGAATTGTACAAATGTCTTCGCGTATATGCACGTTTGAAGAAAATTGCTCCGGAAGTGGATTCACTGAACATTGGTGGAGGTTTCCCTATCAAAACTTCTTTAAACTTCGAGTACGACTATCAGTATATGGTTGAAGAAATCGTTTCTCAGATCAAAAAGTTCTGTGAAGAGGAAGGAGTGGAAGAACCAAATATTTATACGGAATTCGGAAGTTTTACGGTTGGAGAAAGTGGGGCAAACCTTTATAAGATCATTTCTCAGAAACGTCAGAACGACAGAGAAAAGTGGAATATGATTGATTCTTCATTCATGACTACACTTCCTGATACATGGGCGATCTCCAGACACTTCATTATGCTTCCATTGAACAGATGGGAAGATACCTATGAAAGGGTGTTTCTGGGTGGACTTACCTGTGATTCTGATGATTATTATAATTCTGAACAGCATACAAATGCCATTTATCTGCCTGTTTTCAGTGATACAAAACCTCTGTATATCGGATTTTTCCATACTGGAGCGTACCAGGAAACAATTGGAGGGTACGGAGGTGTTCACCACTGTCTGATGCCTCAGCCAAGACACGTCCTGATCCAGAAAGATGAAAACGGTGAGCTTCAGTATGAAGTTTTCCGCGAGAAACAGGAACCGGAAGATATTTTGAAAATCTTAGGGTACAAATAAAACTACTGTCATTACGAGGAACGAAGTGACGAAGCCATCTCAACTTAATGATCTTAACAACTCAATTGTTTCTTAATGTTTTAAATTTTAACCATTAAGTTTTTTATTAAGGATTAAGAACCATTAAGAATCTTCTCTTCGCTTCAGATGATAAGACCAAAATATAAAGATAAAAGCTCTCAAATTTTGAGAGCTTTTTTCATTTAAAAATATTTTGAAAGCTTATCCAGTTCCAGTTCTTCATAATCTGAAACGACAATGTCCGCTAAGGTATAATCCTGATTTTTTGAATGTGGACTTCTGTAGGCAGCACAGAAAATTTCTGCTCTGCTTGCCGCCAGAATTCCGTTCGTAGAGTCTTCAATCACCATACAGTTTGTAACAGGCTCTTCTGCCATTTCTGATGCTAAAAGAAATACCTCCGGATGAGGTTTCGACTCTTTCAAAGCTGCACCGCTAATTTTTCCACTGAAATACTGCTCAAGACCAAACTTTTCAAAAACCATGTTGATGGTAACCATCGTCGCCGAGGAAGCGAGAATAAGCTTAATTCCGTTCTCATGGTAATGTTTGATCAATTCTCTTACTCCCGGAATAAGATCAAACTCATCATCATTATCAAAATAATCTTTAAAATGAGCTCTTTTGATCGCGGCAATGTCTTCGTAGGAATGGGCTAAATTATATTTCTGGATCAGCGTTTCAGCCACTCTTTTTGTGGAAGCTCCGGTAAAAGAGGTGTATAATTCTTCAGAAACACTAATTTCCAGTTCGTTAAACGTTTTAAAATAAGCTTTTCTGTGAAGTGGTTCCGTATCTACAATAACCCCGTCCATATCGAAAAGAACAGCTTTTAAAGGCATATTTTGTTTTTTACAAAAGTAGGGAATTGGTTTGAAAGGGGAAAGAAGAGGGGAGTCAAGAATCAAGAATCAAGATTTTAGATTTCAGACACAAGACATCAGATGATAATTCATCAGCTTAATTACTACTAACCAGCAACTGACAACCAGTTTGAAACTCTAAAACCCTCAAACCCTCTTACTCTCAAACTCACAAACCCGGATCCTGCACCCCGAAACTAATAACTAATAATTAATAACTCATAACTCATAATTCAACTCAAACAGTATTTCGTATCTTTGCCCCGAATATTTCAATCTTTAAATCATTTAAATTTTTAAATAAAACATGAGAACATACGCAGGAATTCCTGAAGAAAATGCAACGTTAGAGAACTCTAAAGTAATGCTGGTAACCGTTCCTTACGATGGAACTTCAACTTGGGGAAAAGGAGCTGATAAAGGCCCGGAATTATTCCTTGATGCTTCCGAAAATATGGAGCTTTATGATATTGAAACAGGAACGGAGCCTTTCCTTGACGGAGTATATCTGGCAGGAGAAATTTCTGAAAACTCAAGCCCTGAAGCAATGACAGAAGCGGTATACCAAAAAACAAAAGAGCTTTTGAACAACGAAGGAAAAGTATTTACCCTTTTTGGAGGAGAACATTCTGTATCTATCGGTTCTATCCGTGCGGTAGGAGAGAAGTTTGAAAACCTTACTGTTCTTCAGCTGGATGCCCACACCGACTTACGTCCTGAATTCCATGGTTCTACTTCTAACCATGCCTGTGCGGTTTTTGAAGCGAATCAGAAGCATAACTTAGTTCAGGTGGGAATCCGTTCTATGGATGCTGAAGAAGCGGAATATCTGCCGGAAGGAAGAGTGTTTTTCGCCCATGAGATCGCAAACAATGACAACTGGGTGAATGATGTTTTGGAAAAAGTTTCAGGAAATGTATATATTACCATTGACCTTGATGCTTTCGATCCTTCTATTGCTCCATCTACAGGGACGCCTGAGCCAGGCGGTCTTCAGTGGTATCCTACATTGGAATTATTGAGAAAAGTATTTGAAAAATGTAATGTGGTAGCCTTTGATATCGTAGAATTAATGGATTCTCCGATGGCGAAGCCAACTGCTTTCTTAGCGGCTAAGTTATACTACAAAATGCTTGCTTACAACCATAGTAACCGTTGCACAACTCCTATTTTTCAAAACTTATAAATAAATATGACCTCTTTAGAAGCGATTTTAGAGAGGTTTTTGCTTTTTTGGCAGGTAGATTTTTAATATTTTGAGGCTCTTAATTCAGAGATATAACACTCGTATTTTGCAGTTTGGACAAAAACCAAGACTTTACTTTGGGAAGGTCTTGAATTTGAGCTTTGATTTTTACTTTTCGGGCAGAAAATTTCAGTAGTTTCTTTAAATTATAAGATAATGCCGCCATCAAAACATGCTTGTTGGCAGATTTTATGCCGCGAGCATTGATGCGTTTCATCGAATGATGATTGATAAGCGTGCCTAAAACAGGCTCCACCGTAGAACTCCGGCGTTTGGTGAGGTATCTTGTGTAGTTTTTATCTCTGTTCAGCTTTTCGTGCATGGCATCGTAAAGGGGTTTATGAATGCTGTCGTCAAGCTTTTTAAATTTCGTCACTTTACCACAACAAACCTCTCTAAGTGGGCATTTCCCACAATCTTTTTCGCTGCTTCGGTAGACTTTTTTTCTGTAGCCTTTAGAATCAATCGCTTCTTTTTTGAATGGTAAAAAAGCCTTGTTCCCTCCTTCTTTTGTGCATTCGTAGCGGTTTTCTGATTGGTTAAAAACAAAACCATCACGATGAGATTTGTACTGTCCAAAATTGGGGATAAAAGCATTAATACCGCGTTTTTGACAATAGCTTAAACTTTCTCCACTGCTGTAACCCGCATCGGCTAAAATTTCATCGGGTTGTAAGTGGTTTTCTTTAAAATTGGCTAAAGTCTGATCCATAATTTCATTAAAAATTGCTGAATCTTTACTCCCAGAAGTACTTCCGCAGGCTCCTGTAATCACGTGATAAGCATCGTCTACTGAAACTTGTCCAGAATAATTCAACTGTCTGGCTTTCCCTGGTTTTACAGAGATTTTTGCATCGGGATCTGTGGGAGAATAATGCGTATGGTTACTTAAAAATTTGGGCCTAATTGCGTTACCATCTTCATCTTTTCTTTCGCTTTTAGTATTACCAGGCATGCCTTTATAAGCTTCTTCTTTCCAGCTATGGTGCTGATTGACGAGTTTTTTACGCGTGGTCGTCACTTTATACTCAGAATTTTCTTCCAGTTCATTAACAAAAGCACTCGCATCGTCTAAAACTTCTTTCTCCTCCAAACTATCCATACTCGCATTGGCTTTGATGAAAGCGGAGTCTACCGCCTGACGTTTGCCTCTCACCATTCCTTTTTCTATACATAAACTCAGGATTTTCCGGAAAAGCTGAAGGAAAACATCCTCTCCCAAAAGACCTCTTGTACGAGAAATAGTGCTGTGCCAAGGAAGTTCTTCATCCAGATCATATCCTAAAAACAACCGCACATCTAAGCAATTACTACAAAAGCGAAGCAAAGCCCTGTCGCTATTGATATTATTGAGGTAACCTACCAATAAGATTTTAAAAAACACAACCGGATCAATACTTTGATGACCTTCTGTGCCGTAATATTTTTTGGTGCTTGAATATAGAAATTGAAAATCTAATTCAAAACTGATTTTTCTATAAAAATTATCCATGGGAACCAGCCGATCTAAGCTGAGTTCATAGAATAATTGTGGTGTAAAATTTTTTCGTCCCTGCATATATAAATTTACCAAAAAAACATCACAACACAAAGAGTTTTTTACTATATTTGAGTTGTGCAACAAGCACCATATTTATAACAACAACTAAAATTCCGCAAGAATCAGATTTTTTCTGCCCTGTATTCTTCGGAAATTTGTGAGGTAAAAAAGAAATAGTATGTCCGCACAAAGTCAGATCGATTACAACAGAATTGCCAAAGCGATAGCGTATATCCAGGACAATTTCAGGCTTCAGCCAGGTTTGGAGGAAGTGGCAGAGAATATTCACTTAAGTCCGGCTCACTTTCAGAAGATATTCACGGAATGGGCAGGAACAAGTCCGAAGAAATTTTTACAGTTCATCAGTCTTGAACATGCTAAAAATTTACTGAAGGAAGACAAAGCAACTTTATCTGATACCGCCTACGAGACGGGACTTTCCAGCACAAGCAGGCTTCATGACCTCTTTGTGAACATTGAAGGAATGTCTCCGGCGGAATATAAAAACGGCGGAAAAAGCCTGAACATCAATTACAGTTTTTCCAACAGTCCTTTTGGATCTGTAATGGCAGCATCTACTGAAAAAGGGATCTGCTACATGGCTTTTGAAGACGATAAACAAACAGCATTGGGAAATTTAATACATACTTTTCCCAATGCTTCTTTTTTTGAAAGACAGGATACTCTTCAAAAAAATGCACTCTCTATATTTGATAAAGACTGGACGAAACTCAGCACGATTAAACTTCATTTAAAAGGAACAGATTTCCAGCTTAAAGTCTGGGAAAGTCTGCTTTCTATCCCAATGGGAAAGCTCTCTACCTATGGCAGTCTGGCACAAAAGGTTGGAAATCCGAAAGCGTCCAGAGCGGTGGGAACAGCGATTGGAAGTAATCCTGTTGCTTTTCTTATTCCCTGTCACCGGGTGATACAATCTACAGGAAATCTGGGTGGCTACCGATGGGGAAGTGAAAGGAAGCAGCTAATGGTAGGCTGGGAAAGTTCCCATGTTTACTCTGAAAATTCTATTTTGCTTTAATTATTATTTAAACTACAAAAGTCACAAAAGCGTTACGTTTTATTTTAAAAGTTGAATATTTTTAAGTAAAAAAGTTCACAAAATATAACCTGGAGTTTTTTAGCTTTCGTTTATATGAATATCAGATTTAAGTTTTGGCTAAAGGCTGATTGGATGTTTTTTATTTATAAAACAGAGAATACATATATTTAGAAAGATGAGTACTGAATAAAATCTCTGATTTTCAAAAAAACTTAAGTGCGCTTTATTCAACGTTTTAATAATAACTTAAAAAACTTAAGTGTTAAAAACTTTTGCGACTTTTGTGGTTTAAATAAAACTGTAATTATAAAATCTAATGACTCATTCATACTTTTTACAAACTCAAAATCATGAATAACCTGTTTGAAGAAATATCAGAATATCCTTTGAATATTCTTCCGAATGACGGAACAGTCCATTATTACGGAACAGTATTTAACAAAGAAAGATCAGATTTCTTTTATGATTATCTACTCAATCAAATCCCATGGGAAAATGATGAAGCAGTGATCTTTGGAAAATTAATTTTAACGAAGAGAAAAGTAGCCTGGTTCGGCGAAAAAGCCTTTGAATATACCTATTCAAAACGGACAAAATATGCGAAATTCTGGACACCGGAATTACTCGAACTGAAGAAAAAATGCGAGGACGTTTCAGGAGAAACATACAATTCATGTCTTCTCAATTTATACCATGACGGAAGCGAAGGAATGGCCTACCACAGCGACGGAGAAAAGGATCTTAAAAAACACGGAGCCATCGCATCCCTGACTTTCGGTGCAGAAAGGAAGTTTTTATTTAAACATAAAACCACGAAAGAAAAAGTGGAAATCTTCCTCGAAAACGGAAGCCTTTTGATCATGAAAGGGACGACGCAGGAAAACTGGCTGCACAGACTTCCGCCAACAACCAAAGTGAAAACCCCAAGAGTGAATCTTACTTTCAGAACGATTGAAGAATAAGATAATGGTGATCTCGGGAGCCTTCATCAGCATTTTTCTGTTAAGAATGGCATTACGATCATCTCTTTTAGTAAAGAAGGTGTTACGAATGTTGGCACTCCAAGCTACTCTCTCCAAATGACATAAAAAAATCCGGTCGCCCAATTTCTCGAAGCGACCGGATTTTATGTTTTATAAACAAGTGTCTATTGCCATTTGTGGCTTTAGACACATTAATTTATTTCAATACTTCAGCTTCAATAGAGCTATCATTATATACTTTGATAAAAGCTTTCGTGTAATCTGCTTTCGTGGCGAAATTAGGGTTTTCCATGAATTTCTGAGGATTTATCGCGAAAAGCGGCCACCATGTACTGCTGATCTGGATCTGGATTTTGTGTCCTTTCTTAAAAGTATGCATCACATCCTGCAGTCTGAAATTGACAGCCGTTTTCTGGTTAGGAACCAGAGCTTCGCCTTTTTCTCTTGAATTTCTGAATCTGGCAGGCATGATCTCACTTCTTACCATCTGGTGATAATTAGGATAGATCACCCCGTCTTTCTTTTCTTTTGGTTTAAAATCTTCAGGATAAACATCAATCAGTTTTACTGCAAAATCTGCATCGGTAGAAGACGAAGCGATGTTCAGTTTAGCCATGATCTCTCCCGCGAAACTCATGTCTTCTGTCAAAACATCTGTAGTGAACGTCAAAACGTCAGGTCTGCCTACTGCAAATCTCTGATCCTCCGACATATAATTTTTAGGAGTGAATCCATTAAAATCTTTCAGATTGTCAGAACTCAATACAGGATTGTTCGGGTCGCTGTAGTAGTCTGAAAAACCTTGTCCTGAAGCATTCTTCAATGTTCCGTCAGCTAAGTAGAAATTAACCTTTTGGGCATTTTTTGGAGGATAAGAAGCGAATTCTCTCCATTCTTTGGATCCTGTATCATACATCAAAGCTTCCGGAAGCCCCGCATCTTCTTTTGTATTTCCTTTTAAATAATGACTGAAAAACTTAGTTTCAATATTTTTCTGGTAATAGGTTGCAATGCTGTCTCCAAAATAAATCTGGTTATGGAAATGTTTCCCCTGCTCCTGTGCCCATGCTCCGTGAGAGAAAGGTCCCATCACAATCGTGTTTTTAGCTTTAGGGCTGGTCTTTTCTATCGTTTTATAGATATTCAGAGGTCCTGAAAGATCTTCCGCATCAAACCAGCCTCCAACAGTCATTACTGCGTGGTTGACATTTTTTAAATGAGGAAGAAGACTTCTTTTTTGCCAGAACTCATCATAATTAGGATGATTCATGATCTCCGTCATGAAGAAATTGTTCTTGTAGTATTTTTCGTAGCCATCTTTTAATGTTCCCATATCTCTGTAAAACTTAAGACCATCTTCCGAAGTCTGCTTCACGAAAGTATCCATATACCAGGCTTTGTTTTCAGGTTTTGTTTTCTGAATCCCAAAAACAGGGAACGTTCTGAAATAGCCCAGCATAAATCTGCCATTGTGAAGAAAATCATCATTCCAGAAATCAGAAATAGGCGCCTGAGGAGAGGAAGCTACCAATGCCGGGTGCTGAGCCAGTATTCCTACCGCAGTATAAAATCCAGGGTATGAAGTTCCATATTGTCCCGCCTTACCATTGTTGTCCTTAACATTCTTTAAAAGCCATTCTATCGTGTCGTACGTATCCGTACTTTCATCTACATCTTTTTTTGTTTTGCGGTCCACCTGAGGGGTCATATTGGTAAAAGTTCCTTCACTCATATATCTTCCGCGTACATCCTGGAATACGAAAATATACTTATCCTTCATCAGATACTGGTTAGGTCCCAGTTTGGATCTGTATTCATTTTCACCGTAAGGAGCAATGCTGTAGCAGGTTCTCTGCATCAGAAAAGGATATTTGTTTTTGTTTGAGATATCTTTCGGGACGTAGATTGCTGTGAAAAGCTTTACTCCGTCACGCATCGGAATGTAAAATTCCTTTTTGGTGAAATTATCTTTTACGAATGTATCCTTCTGATCTGGAGTCTGCGAACGTCCAAGGATAAAAAAGAAAATAAATAAAATTGAAATATGGATCTTCATAAATAAAATTTGCAGCTAATTTAAAAATAAAATAGCTCCGGTATACTACCTATGCTCAAACTTTCAATGAAAATACAGAAGAATCTAAAAAAGAAGTTTGATTTTCATCTGTGCGATCTGCGGGAGATTTTTTACACTTGCTGATTTTATAGATTAAAGGGATTTTTTACTGCATCTTTTTTCCTGCAAATCTGTTCAGTTTCATACTCAGAGAGAACATGATATACCGTTTCAGAATAAGATCTTCCCGGTCTTCAATATAAGAATTCGAAATGGTTCTCCTGACACTTTGATTTTGATTCAGAACATCATAGATTTTCATTTTTGCCGTCAATTGTTTTTTAAAGAACGAATATCCTAAACTCGTATTCCAAAAGTAAAAATCTTTTTTGAAACCGGGGGCAATATTAGAATTCGTATTGTATTCAAAATCATTTCCAAAAACCACTCTGCTGTCGAAAAGATACTGGGTGAGTTCCAGTTTCAGGGTTTGATTGGCGGTATTTACATTGTCAATGCTGTAATTCTTGTATTTCGAGAAATTATAGCCAAGCCTGTAAGAAGGTTTTATGCTCAGTTTATCCTTAAGCTCGTAGGTCACATTCAAACCAGGATTAAGGCTGTAAGACTCGTTCGTGAAAAACTGTCCGTTTATAAACCCTTTATTGTAGTTGTACTGCATGCTAAACCTTTGGTTTATAGTCAGTTTACTGTCTTTCCATTTAAAAGTTTTGCTAAATCCGCCTCCAAGATTCATGTTTTTATTTCCACTCACATTGTCATACGTCACAAGCTGTTTTCCTGAATTATCATATCGGGAATAATTAACCACATCATTATTTCTGTACATGAAGCTAAGACTGACGTAATAGTTCATGTTTTTTATCAGATTGTAATTATTAAAAAATAAAGAGCTGCTATTAGTCCATGTATTTCTCAAATTAGGATTTCCGGTAGAAGTGACCAGGGGATTTGAAGTGTCTTCATAGGGAGTAAGCTGCTCGGCTCCGGGAATCGTAAAATTGGCGTAGTTCGAAAGATTCAGAATTTTACTTTCAGAAAACTGGTAACGTAAATTAAAATTATATCCCGGAAGTACAAAATCTTTTTGCAGACGATAGTGCTTTCCATTGTAGACAGAATTGACCTTCATCTCTGAGATGTCAAAATTCAAAGAAGCCCAGATGCTGAATTTCTTTTTATTGAGATCAAAAGAAAGTTCTGGAGTTAGTTGATTGATTTTCTGCCTCAAACTGTTGGATAAAGGTGAATTGTAATCAGAATATCGTCCTGTGGCAGCATTGAAATCATTAACATCCCTAGAGTCTCTTGAAATTTTTGAATTATAAGTGACTTCAAAACTTACGGTTGCAGAATCTGAAACAGGTTCAGTATATCCGGCACTGAAATTATAGGTATTGTTCTGGTTTTTTGTTTTTGACAGCTGGTTTCTGTTGTCATTCTGTTCACTACCCTGATAAAATAAAGTTTCCGATCTGTTCAGGTTATCTCTGTTGGATTCAGAAAGTGTACTGTTCATTTTAGCATTCAGCGAACGTCTTTCCTTTCTGAATTGTTTTGAAAAATAGAGGTAGGGATTAAATGAATTACTTTCGGATTCACTGCCCGTGTAGGACGTATTGCCGTTGAGCAGTTTATTATCCCTTAGCGTAGATGATTTTGAATTGCTAATACTGGTGCTGCGGCTATTGTTAAATCGAGGTGAAATGTAAATCGTACTTAAAGAATCCAGTACAATTTTTGCGGATGCATCTGCACTGTACTGCTGGGTTTCACTTTCACCCTTACTTTCAGAATGCGTAGTGAGTGTATATTCCGGAAGGAGAGTGGTTCTTGAAGATTTGGATGCTGTTTCCGTGTCAGAATTGGAATGGCTTAAACTGAAGTTGTCCAGATCGGCATCCTTTCCGAATTTATCATTGTAATTGATTCCGATGGTCGTAGATTTTTGAATTCCTTTGCTTCCTCTGCCTGTTGAGGAAGTTCCACCCTGCATTCCCGACGAATTTCTGCCTGCCCCCATATTATCAAACACATCATCATTGGAAAAGCCCTGAGAATTGATATTGTTCGATGAAGCGATAAGACTTATTTTGGTGTCATTTTTAAAGTAACTCAGCAGCCCGCTGCCTTCATAACGTTTGTCTGAACCGTAGCCCAGTGTAAGTCTGGACATGAGTCCCTTGTTCTTTTTTTCGTCAATATTAAAATTGATGGTGGTCGTATTGGATTTAGGTTTCTTACCGCTTAATTCTTCCTCTTTCGTCTTGGTAGTTGTAAACTGAATATTTTTAATGATATCGGCCGGAAGATTCTGAAGAGCAATTTTACCGTCCTTATCAAAAAACGGCTTTCCGTTGATCATGATCTGATCGACTTCTTTTCCGTTCACCGTAATCTTTTTGTCGTTGTCGATCTCCACACCCGGGATTTTTTTCAATAATTCTTCAATTTTACTGTCCGGACGGACTTTGATGGATGAAGCGTTGAACTCTATGGTGTCTTTCCTGATCTTCACAGGGGACACCGTAATTTTGATCTCATCAATGTTTTTCACATTATTTTTTTCCAGTTCGATATCCCCCAAATTAAGGGACTGACTGATTTTTTCAAGCTTTTTAGAATACGGCGAAAGCTTTTCAACATTGATTTTTAAAATAGAAGGCTCATTCAGGGCATCTGTTTTTAGAGAAAATTTACCTTCTTTATTCGTAGCGGTATAATTGATGATGGAGGAATCTTTTTCTTTAAGGAGGTAAATGGTGGCGTTTTCCACCGGCTTTTGATCAAAATCAGACACTTTCCCGTTGATCTGTAAATTTTGTGCATACAGGATCATACCATTGAATGCCAGTAACAGCAGCCATAAGATTTTCTTCATTCAGTGCTTTCTTTAAAGGCGTAAAAATATAAAAAAAACATCCCCGATCGGGGATGTCTGTATTGATTTTTTCAAAAGTTTATATTTTGAAAAATTATGCTTTCAAATATCTTGAATAAGCATAGCCTTCCTGACCATCATCAGTCTTTACTTTCCACCAGTCATCAGAAGTCTGCTCGATCAAAGTTACCGATGTACCTTTAGCCGCTTTTCCTACTACAGCAGCTTCAGTAGAAGGCTCCTGTCTGATGTTAAGATTAGAATCTTCTGTAGCTACTGTTAAAGCAGCACCTGAAGCTAATCCTGAAACCTGTACGTCAATATTGATATCGGAAGCTGAATAAGTAGAGTCAATAGTTCCTAAAGCATTCCATACTGCATCTTTTGCGGCTGTATTGGAAGCACTTCCTGAAACATAAAGAATACCATCCTGCTCTTGAACCTGAAGGTTAGAAATTCCTGCAGACTGTGCTGCTGAAACTACGCTTGAATATTTATCTTGTAATGTACTCATCTCTAAAATTATTTTACGACTAGGTTATTGTTATACTTTCCGATTTTCAAAGCATCTACAGATTCTTTGATCTTTCTTGCCTGAAGGCTTGAAACATTTCCTGTAAGCGTAAGCTGTCCGTTCACAACTTCTACTTTTACAGAAGGGAAATCTTTAACAGCATCCTGAACTTTTTTCTGAACTGCAGGATCTACAGCAGATGTCGTTTCAACAGGTGCTGGTGCAGCAGGAGCTACAGTAGACATGTCCATTACTTCCTTTACTCCGCTGATCGCTTTTAATTGTGTAATCATAGCATCCTTAGACTGCTGGTCAGCGAAAGTTCCGCTTAAATGAGCCACTCCTTCTTTTACTTCTACAGAAGCATTGGGATTAGAAGTTACGATGGTTGTAGCCTGAGTCTGAAGATCGGCATCAGAAACTTTCTTTTTACAAGAAACTGCTCCGAAAGATACAGCTACAGCTAAGGCAGCCATTGCGATAGTTTTTTTCATATTGTATATTTATTAATGTTGTTAATACAATCAAATGTAATAATAAAATTTGTACCAAAAGAATAAAAAATCAATAAATGTTTCTTAAGTTTTTTGCAATATTTTATAAATCAGGGATTTAATTTTAATGGATCATAAACTTAATCTCAACTTCACCGGATTCGGACAAAATCTTGTACCAATTGAAAAACTGCTATATTTGTGGGAATTGAACTATATATATGAAAGGACAAAATAAACTTTTTGTAGCCATTATCGTTGCGCTTATCCTGGGAGTAGTCATTGGAGGTGTTGTACACACACAATATCCTGAAAGTGCGGAACCTTTTTCCAAGAATATCAAACTGCTGGGAACTGTTTTTATCAGACTCGTACAAATGATCATCGCACCGCTGGTGTTTACCACGCTTGTGGTAGGAATTGCCAAAATGAGCGATATCAAAATGATCGGAAGGGTAGGGACAAAAGCCATGTTGTGGTTTATCTCTGCTTCACTGGTTTCCCTGTTTATCGGGCTGATACTTGTAAACTGGCTTGAGCCTGGTCATGTGACCAAACTTCCCATCCAGGATGCTGCTGCAGCAGAAGATCTTCTGAAAAGCAGTAAAGGTTTTTCTCTGGAAGACTTTGTAAAACACATGATCCCTAAAAGTTTATTTGAAGCTTTTGCCACCAATGAAGTACTTCAGATCGTGGTTTTTTCCATTATGTTTGGGGTAGCACTTGCCAATTTGGGTGAAGAATATTCAAAACCGGTGGTTAAACTTTTTGATATTATTGCCCATGCTATTCTTAAAATGGTAGCCTACATTATGTGGTTTGCGCCCCTTGGAGTTTTGGGAGCAATTGCCGCAGTAGTAGCGATGAACGGATTCCAGATATTTATCGTTTATGCGGTCTATCTGCGGGACTTTTTCTTCGCATTAGCCGTTCTTTGGCTGGTTCTTCTGTTGGTAGGTTACCTGATCCTGGGGAACCGCCTTTTCGAACTGCTTAAAAGAATCAAGGCACCGTTGCTGATCGCTTTCTCTACAACGAGTTCAGAAGCTGTTTTCCCTAAATTGGTCGAAGAGCTTGAAAAATTCGGATGCAATAACAGGGTTGTATCTTTCATTCTGCCATTAGGTTATTCTTTTAATCTTGACGGAAGTATGATGTATATGACGTTTGCCTCCATCTTTATTGCTCAGATCTACGGTATTGAAATGTCATTGGGTCAGCAGATTACCATGCTTTTAGTACTGATGCTTACCTCCAAAGGTATTGCCGGAGTTCCAAGAGCTTCACTGGTTATCATCGTAGCGACCTGCTCGATGTTTGGTATTCCACCGGAAGGGATCGCTTTGATCCTGCCAATCGATCACTTCTGTGATATGGGAAGAAGTATGACCAATGTATTAGGAAATGCCCTCGCCACTTCTGCTGTCTCCAAATGGGAAGGACAGCTTGAAAATACACCTCAGGAAGTTTAAAACGCACATGACAAAACAATATTTAGAGAACCATAAACAATACTTCCTTGAAAAAGGTCTTACCGTAATCAATTCGATCTTTTCTGATGATGAGATTGAAAAGATAACAAAGAGTATCGCAAAGGCCGATGCATCAAAAGAAAATTTCAGAAAGTCTGCTGACGTGTTTGCCATAAGACAGTTCCTGAAAGAAATTCCGGAAATTAAAGATCTGATATTCAATGATACCATTAAAACCATTGTCAGAAAACTCTTCGGAGACAAATATTTTGCTGTAAAAAGTATTTATTTTGACAAACCCGAAACGTCCAACTGGTATGTGGCCTATCATCAGGATCTCACAATTTCAGTAGATAAAAAAATGGAAATAGCGGGTTTCGGACCCTGGACGGCCAAGCAAAATCAGTTTGCTGTTCAGCCGCCACTACCATTTCTTGAAAATATCTGTACCATCAGGATCCATCTGGATGATACGGATGAGTACAACGGAGCACTGAAAGTCATTCCGGGATCTCACACCAAAGGAATCTACAGACCGGAAACCATGAACTGGAAAACGGAAATCGAAAAATTCTGCGATGTACAGAAGGGGGGTATCATGATCATGAAGCCCCTTACCCTGCACGGCTCCAACAGAACGACTGATGGCAGGAGAAGAAGAGTGATTCATATAGAATTTTCTGATATGGAGCTGCCTGAAGAATTGCAGTGGTCCGAGAGAATGAATTAAAAAACAAAATTCCCCTTTGAACTTTTCAAAGGGGAATTTTTATACTATTGAGTTTGATCATTTATTTCACAGAAATCTCATCAATAAAGATGTACGCCTCGCCTCCGGCTCCCTGGTGCCATTCGGGAAGTTTTCCGAAATAGTACGCTTTTACCTTAATGTAGCGGGCTTCCGTCGGGAGGATCTCTGCTCCGAAATCTTTTATCTGTACTTTTTCATCTTTTGGATCGATGGTATGGTCTGTAGTTTTCAGAAGAACAAAGTCTTTCCCGTTCATGGAAGCATAATATTCCACTTTCTTAGGCATCAGAATCCATGCTCTGCTGTCCTGAAGGTAAGTAGAGGATAATTGGGTGATTTGCTGAGGCGATTTTAAATCAATCACGGCTTCAAAATCCTGTCCCTGATAGCCGTGCCATTCACCTTTTCTCCAGTTTACATCACCGTTGATCCCGTCGATCAGGGCCAGTTTTCCATTAGCCGTATACTGCGGCGTTGCTTTTGAGTGGATGTCGATATCCCAATAATTAGGCCTTCTGTTAAAATTGGCTACGGTCACTGAACTCTTTTCACCATTTCTTTCCGAATACGCGAGAACCTGAGTGGTTTTACTAATGGTGAAAGGACCTTTGTATGCCGTAAACGTTTTTCTAACATTCGCATCATCTGAATTAAGGGTCATATAATAAACTTTATCACCAGAATTCAGTGGAGTGATCTGTACTTTTGAAGAGAAATCGAAAATCCTGTCGGAAGCGATAATGGGTGATGCGGTGAGCTGTGTATATTTGAAATCTTTTACAGGTTTGCTATTTTCAAACCCTAATTTTTGAAGCTCAGATTGACTGGTGTTTTTTGTGATTACTTTTGTGGTGCCATCTTCTAAATGAATTTTAACCTCATCAAAATAAGGTGTCGTGGTCTGCCATTCAGGTAGCCCCGGAGTAACCGCATAGATTCCCAGTGAACTTAGGATATACCAGGCACTCATCTGGCCGCAGTCTTCATTTCCTATAAGCCCGTCCGGAGTATTTTTATAGAAATTATCAAGGATATATTTGATCTTGGCATCGGTCTTTTCCGGCTTGCCTACATAGTTATATAAGTAAGCAATGTGATGGCTCGGCTCATTCCCCTGAGCATACTGGCCCATCAATCCTGTAATATCTACCTGTTCTCTGCCTGTGGTTTTATCCGGTGCTGCAAAAATAGCATCAATGAACTGTTCAAATTTTTCCTTTCCGCCATGTGCTGCGATCAATCCTGGAATGTCCTGCTGAACGGAGTAGGAATAATGCCATGAATTTCCTTCCGTATAATTATTGTTTACCTCCCTTGCATCAAAAGGCTCATACCAGTTTCCATTCTTTCTGGGCTGCATAAAGCCGCTGTTTGGATTGTATAGGTTTTTCCAGTTCTGAGAACGTTTCATGAAGTACTGATAATCTTCCTTTTTGCCTAAAATATTAGCCATTTGGGCAATACACCAGTCATCGTAGGCATATTCCACCGTTTTGGAAACGCTTTCATGTTCATCATCGATGCTGATATAATGGTTCTGCTTGTAAGCATTTAACCCAAAAATATCCAGCATGGCAGAATTTTTAGAGGCCTGGAATGCTTTTTCATAATCAAAACCTTTAATTCCTTTAGCCATTGCATCTGCAATCACAGAAACAGAATGATAACCGATCATACATTCCGTTTCATTGGAAGCCAGCTCCCAGACCGGAAGTTTTCCACCCTGTTCATACTGTTTGATAAAAGTATTGATGAAATCGGCTGTTTTCTTTCTGTCGATCAGGGTCATCAGCGGATGGGCAGCTCTGAATGTATCCCAAAGTGAAAAGACGGAGTAATAATCAAACCCTGTGGAGGTGTATAGTTTGTTGTCCCGACCTCTGTATTTTCCATCCACATCCATATTGATGTTCGGTTGGGTAAAAACATGATAAAGGGCTGTATAAAAGACAGAAAGTTTATCCTTATCGTCAGACTTAACTTCAATTTTTGAAAGCTCTTTGTTCCAGTCTGATTCTGCCTGCTTTTTTACCATTTCAAAATCATTAGATTGGCCTTCTGCCAGCATATTTTTTCTGGCTCCCTCATAACCCGTCGGGGAAATTGAAACTTTTACAAGAATTTTCTCTCCTTTTTTAACTTTATTGGAAAAAGCGATTTTTACTTGAGTTCCGTAATAAAAATTATTTTCTTGTATACTACCTTTTTGCACTGCAGCATGTGCTTCATATACGTTTGTTTCAAGCATCGGCTTTGAAAATTCTATTCTGGCGTAGATATATTGGTTGGTAGCCCATGCTTCACTTCTCCTGAAAACTTCAATGGTTTTATCATCAATGATCTTTACTTCACCTTCCAGCAATTTATCTCTGTGATTGAGGTCTAGAATGATATTGGCCTTCCCTGAGTTATTGAATGTATATTCATGGTAACCGACTCTTTTCGTCGTCGTCAGGCGAACATCAATATTGTTTTTGTCTAATTTCACAGCATAAAATCCGGCCGATGCTTTTTCATTTTTATGCGAAAATTTTGAAGAATAGTCTTTGCTGTTTAAGCTTGCATTTCCCATCGTAGGCATCAGCATGATATCCCCGTAATCGGAAACTCCGGTTCCGTTCAGATGGGTATGCGAAAAACCATAGATCACCGCATCTGAATAATGATAGCCACTACATCCATCCCAGCTTCCGTCTATCCTGGTATCGGGTGAAAGCTGTACCATTCCGAAAGGAACAATGGCTCCGGGAAAGGTGTGGCCGTGGCCCCCGGTTCCTATAAAAGGGTTTACATATTGAGCGTAATTCTGGGAATATATGATCTGAGCAATGAATAAGGAGAAAACTGCCAGTTTTTTTTTCATATCATCAATTTATGTCAACGAATATATTGAAAAAACGGCAGAACAGAATGTAATTATGATATGACAATGGTTGTGTTTGAATAGGTTTTGGCTAAAGCCAGATGAATGGCGGTATATTTGCTAAACGGGCTAAAGCCCGTTGCTATTGAATTGAAAGACGGTCTTAAACTTTTCCCTCGAAAAGGTCATCCAGATAATGCTGTTGATGAATTTCCGAACGGTCTGTTCCCAGGAATTTTTTCCATGATTGGGATTCGTGGTATACAATTCCCATTTCCCAGACACAATACGTAGGAAGATGAATTGTATTTCTGTCCCAGACTTCAAATGTTCCGGAACCGTCATAATAAACACTTTCCCAAAGCTCATTTTCACTTCTCCAGGTACAGACCAGCAAGAGATAGTTTTTGCCACATCTGTGCAGTATGACAAATCCCAGATCTTCTTTATTCTGAAAATTTTCGACAGCATTTTCAATACAGATTTTAGCATTACTGATATCCAGAGGTGAGATGTCAGCCAGATTTTCTGCGAGGTCATACCATTTGAATCTGGTTGTTCCCAACGCGAAAATACCTTTGGAAGATACATGTTTAGAGGGGTAGATCGTAGAATTCATAGGTGATATGTTTAATGATGAAAATGTGTTTTAAAGATGAGCATAAGAATATAGAGAAAGTTTGTTTTGTCATGTTATTTATCACATTGGGTTATAGATTTTATTGATTCTAAATTATCAAAAAAATCCGTAAATTTGTGAACAATTTATATTTAGTATGTTGACGAAAGAAAAGGTTCAAGATTTCCTTAAAGAGATAGAGGTAGATGATTTGGTGAATAACTTTCAGATCATGGGTAATGATGTTTATATTGACATGACTGCCCATTCTCCTGCGATGCACGAAAAGAAAAAGCTGGAAGCAGCGATGAAGCAGGCTTTTGCAAGTGAGTTTGGAGAAGATATTCATCTGAAGCTTAAAATAGTTTCTCCGGAGCCCAGTGAGATTCAGCTTAGCCAGATCAAAGGTAAACAGATCGCGGGAATTCAAAATATTATTGCTATTGCTTCCGGAAAAGGAGGCGTAGGAAAATCTACGGTTGCTGCAAATATGGCAGTTACCTTAGCAAAAATGGGTTTCAAAGTAGGATTACTGGATGCCGATATTTACGGACCATCAGTTCCTACGATGTTCGATACTGAAGGTGAAAAACCCATCTCTGTAGAAGTCAACGGAAAAAGCATGATGAAACCTGTTGAAAATTACGGGGTAAAAATGCTTTCTATAGGATATTTCTCAGGTGCCAATCAGGCAGTGGTGTGGAGAGGCCCAATGGCTTCAAAAGCGCTGAACCAGATGATCAGAGATGCAGCCTGGGGAGAACTTGACTTTTTATTGATCGATCTTCCTCCGGGAACAGGAGATATTCACTTGTCTATCATTCAGGAAGTGCCTGTAACGGGTGCGGTGATCGTAAGTACCCCTCAGCACGTGGCATTAGCAGACGTAAGAAAAGGGATTGCGATGTTCCAGATGGAAAGTATTAATATTCCGGTTCTTGGATTAATCGAAAATATGGCGTATTTTACGCCGGAAGAATTACCGGACAATAAGTACTACATCTTTGGACAGCAGGGCGCTCAGTATCTTGCTGAAGATCTGAGAATTCCGGTATTGGGAGAGATCCCGTTGATTCAAAGCATCAGAGAAGCTGGAGACGTAGGAAGACCTGCAGCCCTTCAGGAAGGTTCTAAAATTGCAGAAATCTACACAGAAACCGCAAGAAAAATGGTAGAAAGTCTTTTGGAAAGAAATAAAAATCTTCCCCCTACAGAAGCGGTAAAGATTTCCACCATGGCAGGATGCTCGCCGAAAGCTAAAAAATAATGATTTTCAATTAAGTTTGAAAAAAAACCGAATTGAATTAAAGAAATATGGAAACAAATATAAAACACGAAGATACAGTAACAAGAGTAATGGAAGCTCTGGAAAGCATCAGACCGTTCCTGAATAAGGATGGAGGTGATATCGAGCTTATTGACGTGAAGGATAACCAGGTTTTTGTAAAACTTTTGGGTAACTGTTCCGGATGTTCGCTGAATTTTTCAACCCTGAAACTGGGCGTGGAAAATACCATCAAGCAACATGCTCCGGAGATTCAAAAAGTAATCAATGTAGAGTAAAAAATTACACGAAATATTTTTTAAAGACAGGTTTTTTCAGCCTGTCTTTTTTTGTTCTGATTTCATTTAGAGTATAAGTGTAAAATCTCCTACGGATCACCTAAATTTTTTTACCTTTTTCAGGTTGTATAATTTGTACAAAATGAATGATATTAAAAGTATAAAAACATTTTATAAAAAGATGAGATGACTGTAGACGATCACTTCTTTGCTAAAAACTTTTAAACAAAAGGCACAAGGATTTCCCCTTAAAATAGATTTATTCAGAATTCCCTGCGCTTTTGTGTTGACTCAAAACTAATGGATGATAAACTTTAATGTCCTTTTATAACAGCATTAGTTTTTGATCAGTTTCCGGGTCACTATTTTTCCATGATCAAATTCAGCCTTTAAAAGATAAACACCTTTAGATAGATCTGAAATATTGGAATGATTTTCAGTTATTATTTTTAACAATTTTCCATCTGTAGAATAGAGTTCAATTTTTCTTACTTTCTCTTTTGAGGAATACACCAAATGGGATTGAGCAGGATTCTCAAATGAAATGGAATTTTCAGGCTGGATTCCATTCGCTGATAAAGTAGATGTTGATACATTGTATTTTGTCACTACATAATACCACTTATTGGTTGAAAGATCCTTTTGGTCACCTCCTACGTAAATGACATTGTCTTTTGCTAAAACAGAAGTATAATTTCCTTGTGCTAAAGATGTCTCCTTGTAAGAATTTTGGGAATTAAGAGGAACAAGATTGCCTGAATGATCATAGCTTACAATGAATGGAATCTCTGCAGATGTTGTTCCTACAAAGTATATTTTATTTCCTGAAAAGTCAAAATTGCTGTAGAAATCAAGACTATTATTGTCATCAGTCAATAAAACGGTACTGGATAAGTTTCCATTGGAACTGATATTGTAGAAAGTGTTACCATCTAAATCTAAAGTATAGATACTGTTATCTGTAGCCTGTTTTGAAAAGTAGCTTCCTGAGTCAGGGTACGTAAAGGTTCCATTGGTTCCAAATGTACTGACCGGAGTTAAGGTGGAAGTTATTTTATCAATCTTATGATCGTAAAAGGCGAGTATATTGGAATTTGATAGTTGGATATTCCCACTGTTAACCTGACTGATGCTTCCATTATTTCCGTAAGAAGTATCAATGCTTCCATTCGGAGTTAATTTAATGAATTGGCTTCCGGTTGCTAAAATAATAGAAAGATCAGAAAGAACAACCGCATTGTTAGATCTGAAACCATTTGGTCCGTTATAAGAAGTTTTAAACTCCCCATTATTTCCAAAGCTGTTATCCAAAATACCATTTAGGTCATATCTCAGAATACTTGTTTCAGAAGAAGCACTACCGGATGTTCTTTGGAAGGTCACAAGAATTTTCCCATTTCCCTGAGGTAGGACAATAAAATCACCTATGTAGTCGGGAAGTGTGAGTATTCCGGCATTTCCAAAATTTGTGTTTAAAGTCCCGTCAAGATTTAATTTATAAATTTTATTGGGATTGACATTCCCGGATGTTATAATGTCCTTTCCATACGCAAGGATTTTATTATCAGAACTTAGGGTAATTTGCAGGTCATCTGCTTCTCCATTTAATGGAAGTGAGACAATTCCTCCACTTCCAAAATTGGGGTCTAAATTGATTGTCTGAGCATTGATGTTGCTATAAAAAGAAGCCACCATTGCTACACTTGTAAAAAGTTTATTCATAGTTATCTTAAAGCAGCGAAGATATTAAAAACCAATCCTGTTTGAAACATGATATATTGACTGATAGCTTTAAATAGTGACGTTTTATTATCCCATCAGGCCTTCTCGTTTTTTATTATTTTCAATTTAAAAAATCAGTTTTTTTTAAGTATATTTGTTAAAAACGCATCTTATGTTTGAATTTCTTCAAAATTTAGAACCCCTTCAGCAAGGCTTCTGGTATACAGCCATAGCTGCCAGCTTTATCTTTTTAATTCAAACAGTTCTTACTTTTGTCGGAGGCAGTCATGGAGACGTAATGCATTCTGATTTTAGCGGAGACAGTCATGCTGACAGCCCTTTTCAGTTATTTTCTTTCAGAAACCTTATCAATTTCCTTTTAGGATTTGGATGGAGTGGTGTTGCATTTTATCATTCCATAGGAAACAAATCGCTGCTGGTATTTGTTGCCGTCATTGTTGGGGCAGGATTTATATTTTTATTCTTTATTTTGATCCTTCAGATCATGAAACTTACGGAAGATAATACCTTTAAGATGGAAAATCTCATTGGCAGGGCAGGTGAAGTTTATCTTACCATTCCTCCGGATATGAGTGGTAAAGGAAAGATTACCATTTCTGTCAATGGCACCAGCCACGAACTTCCGGCTATGACAGAAGAAAAAGAAAAGATCCCGTCCGGCGATTCTGTGAGGGTTACTTACATTTATGACAAGATCCTTGTCGTTTCAAAAATTTAATTCATTATCAACCATTTTATAAAAACTATTTATGGCAATACCAGGAAGTCTTATTTTAACATTAGTTATTGTACTTGTACTATTCGTCACGTTTTTGGCCCTTATATCAAGGTACAAAAGATGTCCTTCGGATAAAATTTTAGTGATTTACGGTAAAACAGGAGGCAGCTCTGCAAAATGTATCCACGGAGGTGGTGCTTTCGTATGGCCTGTTATTCAGGATTTTGCTTATCTTGATTTGAAACCGATCTCCATTGAGGCTAATCTTACCAATGCTTTATCCAGACAGAACATCCGGGTAGATGTACCATGCCGGTTCACCATTGCCATCTCTACAGAACCTGATTCTATGGGAAATGCTGCAGAAAGATTACTAGGTCTGGCTCAGGAGCAGATTCAGGAACTTTCTAAAGACATCCTTTTCGGTCAGCTCCGTTTGGTTATTGCAACAATGACCATTGAAGAGATCAATTCAGACAGGGATAAATTCTTGGACAATATCTCTAAAAACGTTGATACCGAATTAAAGAAAATTGGTTTAAAGCTGATCAACGTGAACGTTACGGATATCAGAGATGAATCCGGATATATTGAAGCTTTGGGTAAAGAAGCCGCTGCAAAAGCGATTAACGAAGCGATCATCAGTGTTGCGGAACAGACTAAAATCGGGGAAACGGGTAAAGCAATTGCCGACAGGGAAAAAGACACTCAGATTGCCGAAACCCAAAGAGACAGAGATGTGAAGATTGCTATCACTCAAAAAGATAAAGAAATCAGTATTGCTTCGGCCATAAAAGATGAGTCTATCGGTAAAGCAGAAGCCGCAAAGGAATCAAGAATTGCCACCTCATTAGCCAACTCTATTGCGGTAAAAGGGGAAAATGAAGCCAAGATCACCATCGCGAACTCTGATGCTGAAAGAAGAGAAAAAGAAGCGGAAGCCTTAAGAATTGCTACCGCTGCGGAAAAAGTACAGGCTGCAAGATCTTTGGAAGAATCTTACCTTGCAGAACAGAAAGCGGAAGTTGCCAGAGGAGAAAGAGAACGTTCTACGCAACAGGCCAATATTGTAGTACATGCAGAAATTGCTAAACAGAAAGCCATCATTGACGCAGAGGCAGAAGCTGAAAAGATAAGATTGCAGGCGAAAGGAGAGGCAGATGCTATTTTTGCTAAAATGGAAGCCGAAGCAAAAGGGCTTTATGAAATCCTCACCAAACAGGCTCAGGGGTATGACAAAATCGTACAGGCTGCAGGTGGAGATACCAACAGTGCTTTCCAGTTGCTTTTAATTGAAAAACTTCCTGAATTGGTTAAAACCCAGGTGGAAGCTGTTAAAAATATTAAAATCGATAAAATCACGGTTTGGGATAGTGGAAACGGACAGGATGGAAATGGTTCTACCGCCAATTTTGTTTCGGGAATGATGAAATCTGTACCTCCATTGAACGACCTGTTTAATATGGCCGGACTTAATTTACCGGAGTATTTAAAAGGAAAGCCGGATGAGGCTAAACAGGAGATTGTAATCGTTCCAGAGAAAAAAGAGAAAAAGAATTTTGATGATATGAATCCGGAAACTGAAGTTCCGAAAGCATAATATTGAAGTATAGAGACAAGTTCCGGTCGGAAAGCGAAGCTTTCCGACCGGAACTTTTTATTTTAAAACAACCTGTACACGGTAATCTTCAAAAATTTCAAGTATTTCATCAAACTTAGTTTTAAATAATTTTTTACTTCTTTGATTTGGATGACACCATACCTGTCCATATAAAGTGATATTATTTTTTTTGGACTTTAATATTCTGATATTACTAATAAAAGTTCTGGCTACAATAGATTTTGTATCATCAAGCATACAAATGAAACCATTGTTTTCATAGATTTTTGCAGCATTTTCTATTGCTGATAAAAGATTGTGAGCGTCGTCAACATTAATTAATCGTATGGTACGGTAAATAATGCCCGCTGGGCTTTCAATATTTCTTACATCATCCATAAGTGCAATGATTTCCGGCTCTGTTTCACTATCAAAGGTAAATCCAAACATTTTTTTTTAATTATTTCAAGACATAGTACGGCCTTAAATCTACTGAATTTGCAGATCAAAAAAAAGCCCCGGAAAATCCGGGACCCTATCAACTGAATTATATTTATAGGCTATTTTACAATAACCCTTTTAATGCGTCCTTCTGAAGGTTTCAAAAGATAAACGCCTGCAGATAGTTTTGAAGTGTCGATGGTTAATGCGTTTTTATCTTTTCCAAGCATTTTTCCTGACATATCGTACAGTTCATAATCCTGAGACCTGTTGAAATACAGGATATTTCCTTTCGTTATCGGATTGGGGAATACATTAAATGGAGCTTTCTCCGTTTTTATTTCTCCCGTTGCTAAGGTAGCAGGGAAAGCAACCTGATACATGGATAATGTTCCGCTGATCTCGTTCGCAATAATGACATAACCCTTTCCGGTGGTGGTGTTTCCCGGAGCGATGTACGTGATGCCTTCAGGGCCATTATCACCACCGTAAGCTGACGTAGATCGGGAATGCTTATAATCTGTAAACGTAGGATTGTTAGGATCGGTGATATTATAAACCATCACTCCGCCGGTTCTCTCTAAGGTAATAAAAGCGTACGTCTGGCCGTTGATCGTTCCCAGAGCAACTCCTTCCGGTTCAGGTCCTTTGGCCCGGCTTCGGTTTTTGGCACCATTGCCTTCATTATCGGCATTAAAGATCAGTGGATGATAGGCTGCGATATATCTTTCAAACCGATCACCACTGTCATAAACCAATTGTTTGGTGTCAGCATTAAAAATCGAGAATGAACGGGCGCCCAAAGCTGAAATTTCTTCAAAATCTGAATCTGCATCTGTATTTCCCGTTGCACTGGAAACCCTGAATCTGCCTAGATTATGAGATGCCTTTAAGACAGACGCCTGAGGAAAAAGAACAGGATCTAAAGTATAAGCATTGGCTCCAACAGTAGTTCTTTCACTGAAACCGGAAAGATCTTTTTCATCACCTTCATTGGCTGTTACAATATAATGGGTATTTCCAACTTTAAAATTTTGAACGGCATCCGGCGTGTAATATGTTTTCACTGGCCAGTTGGCAATTAAGATTTCTCCATTATTATCAGAAGCGTCAAAACCATTTCCAGGCAGGCTCATATCTTTTTTTCCTAATCCCCAGATGCCTGTAATCGTTTTCGCTGCTAAATTAACTTCAGCGATCGCATTGTTTTCCTGAAGCGTTACCCATGCTTTCTGGCTGTCTGCGCTTACCGTAACATATTCAGGTTCCAGGTCCTGAGAAAGCGTATTATTGGTTCTCACTTTGCGTAGTCCTGTTGCTGTTAAAGCAGCGGTTTGAGAATCGAAACTATTGAAATTCATAGTCGTGACGTTGGCTTGGGTAAGATTTCCAATACCACCTGAAATATCAATAATACTGATTGTTCCTTCAGGGTCTACCGTGTAGGCATCGTTCGGCTCACCTTCATTAGCCGTGATCACTTTTGTTCCGTCCGGAGTGAAAGCCACCATATCTGGAAGAGCACCCACAGTTACCTGTTTCAGAAAGTTTCCGTTAATATCAAAGAAAACGACAGAACCATTTTGTTGTGGGTCTGCATTCGGAGAAGCCGTAGCAATGATGCCATTTTTAACCGCAATGCTTGTGATTCCACCATATGGAGCCATATTGACGGTTTTTACCACCGATAGAGCAGTTGGAGTGCTGAAGTCAATAATATCAAAAACATCTGTAATCGAACTGATGGTGAACAGTTTCTGTGAAGCAGGATCATGAACTACAATCTCGGTAGAACTGTTATTATTTCCGGAAGGATCAAAGCTGCCGATATAGTTCAGCTGGATTTGTCCGGAAGGAACCGGTGCAGGCTGATCATTATCCACAATGTAAACCGTCGCCGAATTATCTCCTGAAATAGTTGTTCCCGCTGGGTTTTCTAAACTTACCACGAAATATTCTGCCTGCTGTTCTTGAAGGGTATCATCAATGATTGGGATATTAACGGTATAGCTGGTTGTGGAGGGTGTAATATTAATTGTTTGGTTGGATAATGTAAAGTCACCGCTGTTGGCAGTACTGAAAGGAGCAGGTTTTATCACAAGATTGACCGTTGCCGTAGAAGGATTGGAAACATTGATCTTGAATGCCAGAGTTCCTGCATTTTCATTCACTTTAATAAAATTCTTATCCAGAGAAACTGTTGTTCCGGCCGTTGTAAAGGTGCTGGATGTTGTGGTTGTAATCGCATTATCACTTAAATCTTCAACGGTATTGGGTTTAAGAGCCAGATAATAAGTTTGCCCTGGGCTAAGGGATGATACCGGAATGACTGTAATCTTATTATTGTTAAAAGTTGTTGTAAAGGGAACTGGAGTACCTGAAGCATTTCCGATACGGAAATCTACAAGATTTTGTGCATTAGAATCGTTGATCGCGGAATTGTCTGTACGTCTTACATTTTCATTAAAAGAGATGGTTGGATTTACAGATGTTGAAGCATTATTTGTGTTGTGTGACGGAAGATATGAAGTTGTAGGAGCGGTCGTATCTGGTCCTCCCGCAGGAGTAGCATCTACCGTGAAATTATCAAAACGGTTATTGCCTCCACTTCCGCCTCCCGTAGCCGAAAATTCTACTTTTAATTTGAAATTCGGATTATTGGAAACTCCGGAAATCGCAGAAAAATTAAAAGTAATCAGTTGAGGACTGGCATCCTGCGGACTGACGGTTTGATACGGAACAAAGGTAGTTCCGTCGGTTGAATAAGACCAGGTCTGGGTTCCTGCGCCCTGTCCCGATCTTCTGGTTGTAAATTTTACAACAGCATTTTGATACCCTGTGGTAGGAAGATTAAACTGTAATGCTCCGCCAATAGGATTATTGAATCTTAAATGAGTTCCCGAAGGATCGCCGTTTCTCGTATTTAAATTGGCATCACTAAAATTTTGTCCGGTGCCGCCTGCAAAATCTATTTCACTGGTGCCTCCAGGTATCGCAGCAAGAGATCCGCTGACTAAAGTGGAAGAAGGAGTTGTAATGGATGCTGAAGATGCATTGTTATTAAAATTCCAGTAATGGATAAGGGTCTGTCCGAAAAGTCCGCCCTGAAGGAAAAATGCGGCAATGACAGATCCTTTTAAAAAATAGTTGTTGATCATTTTACTTACAATTAGATGTATGCAAAAATGAACTTTATACTTCGCAAGTATTTTAATGGAATTTTAATAAATGTTTAATAAAAAGGGAACAAATATTACAAAGAGGTGAAAATAGAAAACATTAAATGGGAAAATATAAAAAATGAATCAGCAAAACAGCAAATGAGCTTATTTGCATTTTCAGAGCGGATTGTCTTTTATTTATTTTGAATGATTTCCTGACAAAATTGATGCTTTATTGACGGAGGATTTTCCGTCCAGGGGATTTTTCTGCATATAGAAAAATCCTGAAATTGCAGTCAGAACCAATAGTACAAAAATCACCAGAACAATTCTTTTTACCATTTCTCTCATATAGTTAAGTTTTTGATGTCCCTAATTTCCAAAGCAGACGTAGGATAGCCTTTATGTACAGCATTAATCATAGCTCTGCCCACTTCGTGTAAAGTTAATGATTTTGAAGGAAAAAAAACAGGAAAAAACCAAATAAATGGTTTGAAGAACCATTTTACATGGGTCTGACCATCAACAGGTTTCATGAATCCGGGACGGAAATTGAAGGCATTTCTAAAACCCAGTTTCTTCAGAGCATTTTCAGTTCTGCCCTTTACTCTGGCCCACATCAGCTTTCCGCTTTCCGTACTGTCGGTATGAGCGCCTGAAACATAGTTGAATACCATATCCGGATTTTCATTCAGAACGGCCTGAGCAAAATGAAGGGTAGTGTCATAGGTAATCTTTGTATAATCTTCCTCATTCATTCCTACACTGCTGATCCCGGCACAGAAAAAGCACGCATCATAGCCTTTCAGATGTTTATCATGAAGATCGATGGCCAGGAAATCCGGAACTAAATATTCTTTGAGTTTGGCATGTGTTTTTCCCGAAGGTTTTCTGCTTATGCTTAATATTTCAGAAACGGCAGGATTTTCAAGGCATTCCATTAAAACACCTTCACCTACCATACCGGTTGCTCCTGTAAGAATTATTTTGATCGGATTCATTTTTTTCTCTTGATAGTATGTATGACGTATTAACTTTTAGTATTACTTTAAATTTACAGCAAAAAATCTACATTTTTGAAAATAATATGAATCTGTTGAAGTTTTAGAGATGGAGAGGATGGATCTGTAACCTATTGTATTGTTTTACATATTCAAATCCTTCTTACTTTTTAAAATATAAGTTGGCAAAGGCTTTGTTTTGCTAGCAATGGCAGTGTATACAAAGCAAAAACCAGCTAATGGATAGCTGGTTTTTAATATATAGGTGTCAGAAATCTATTTCTTTTCGTGCAGCTGACTGAAAATGTTGTGGATAAGCCCGTCTGCCACGGAGATCTTCGGTACAAAGATTCTGCTGATATCAGACCATGACATGACATTGTTAAAGATTCTCAAAGCATGCACCAGAACATCGGCTCTGTCTTCTCTCAGGGTATGTTTGGTCATTCTTTCCTCTACAGAAAGTTCATTGAACTCTTTATACACTTTTTTAAGATGCGCCAGAGTCATCGGTTTTCCGTCTTTGGTCTTACTCATCGAGAAAACCTTGTTGATATTTCCTCCTGAACCGATGGCAACGATCGGTTTTTTACTGACAATATTCTTCTTGATTTCGTCGTTCATTTCTTGCCAGTTTTCCGGAGTGACGAGGTTGTTCAGAAGTCGGATAGTTCCTATGTTGAAGGATTTTTCATACACCATTTTTCCGTTTTCATAGAAGGTCAGCTCTGTGGAACCTCCGCCCACGTCGATATACAGATAGGCAAATTCTTTATCAAGCCCTTCTGCAACATGGTTTTCATAAATAAGAGTGGCTTCCTCATCACCGGAAATAATTTCTATATTAATCCCGGAAGTCTCCTTTACCTGTTTGATGATTTCATTACCGTTGGAGGCATCACGCATCGCACTCGTGGCACAGGCTCTGTAGTGATCTACTTTATAAATCTTCATCAGGTCACTGAAAATCTTCATGGAATCGATGACCATTTTTTCTCTTTCCTCTCCGATCATTCCCATGGTGAAAACATCCATACCCAGTCTTAGAGGAATTCTTAAGAGATTAAGTTTTATAAATTCCGGTTTTCTGTTGCTGATCTTTACTTCATTGATCAGAAGTCTGGCGGCGTTGCTTCCTATATCTATCGCTGCAATCTTCATTTCTTGCTTGTTTTAGCTTTTAAATACTTGTAGGTTTCTATTTGAGAACGGCATTCCTTTTTATCATTCCTGACATACTCGTTGCTCAATTTTTTGTCTAAAATACGAGCTTTTACGTTATCTCTCAACTGAATGTCGAGAATATCTTTCAATTCCTTCTTTAGATTCTTGTCTGTGATCTTAGCAGCCGCCTCAATTCTATAGTCGAGATTTCGCGTCATCCAGTCGGCAGATGAGATGTAAAGATCTTCCGCCCCTTTGTTATAGAAATACATCACCCTGGCATGTTCCAGGTATTCATCTACAATACTTATTGCTTTTATTTTTTCTTTAAATTCTTTCTGATTGACGGGGCAGTAAATTCCTCTTACAATGGTTTTTGTGATCACTCCTGCTTTTGCTGCTTCATAAAGTTTTTCAATCAAGGCCCGGTCACTCATAGAATTGACTTTGACAATGATTTCTGCTCTTCGTCCGGCTTTGGCTTCTTCTATTTCCTTATCGATATGATGGACAATTTTTTCACGCATGAACTGCGGGCAGATCAGTAAATTTTTGCAGGTCTTTAAAACCGGAAGGAAATCATCTTTTGGTTTTTTCAACACATTAAATACCTTGTTGATATCTGCCATAATTCCACGATCCGATGTCATTAATAAGTGATCGCCGTAAATCTTTGCGGTCTTTTCGTTGAAGTTTCCGGTACTCACAAAGCCATACTGAAGTGTTTTGTTATGAGATCTTTTTTTAATGATGCACAGTTTAGCGTGCACTTTTTTATTCGGAAGACCTACGAGTACGGTAATTCCTTCGGGCTCAAACATTTCTTTCCATTTAAGATTGGATTCTTCATCAAATCTTGCCTGAAGTTCCAGCATCACCGTTACTTCCTTACCATTTCTCGCGGCGTAAATCAAAGCGTTGCTGATCTTGGAGTTGCTCGCCAGACGGTAAGCCGTAATTTGAATCGATTTTACATCAGGATCCATGGCTGCTTCACGCAGAAGATCAATCACCGGATTGTATTTATGATAGGGGAAAGAAAGAAGAACATCTTCCATTAAAATAACGTCGGTCACTCTTTCACCATTTTCAAAAGCCTGATGAGTAAAAGAAGATCTTTCGGCCGGTCTTTCATAGGTTTCAAAAACGTCCGGAAAATCCATAAAATGTTTGAAGTTATGAATTTTTCCTCCTGGGATAATGCTGTCTTTTTTGGTTAGATTTAATTTTCGGATCAGAAGCTCCAATAGCGCTTTGTCCATATCTTTATCGAAAACAAAACGGGTAGGCTTTCCTTTTCTTCTGTTTTTAAGCCCCTTTTCTATTTTTTCTGCGAAATTGGTTCGGATATCATTATCCAGGTCAAGTTCGGCATCTTTTGTTACTTTAAAAGCATTAGCGGCAAATTCGTCATACCCGAAATAAGAGAAAATATGCGGAAGGTTGAAGGTGATGACATCTTCAAGCAGCATGACATTTTTTTCCTCCGGATCTTCCGTTGGCAGTAAGACAAATCTTCCTACAAATCGTGACGGAATTTCAATAATTGCATAATTGCTGGAATACTGCCAGTCTTTCTTTCTCATGGCTACCCCCAGGTAAAGACTTTTGTCCCTAAGATAAGGCATCGGAGTATTTTCATGGAGAAGGATAGGGATGACATTGGATTCCACCACTTCATCAAAATACTGTCTTACAAATTCTTTCTGCTTGGCGGTGAGGTTTTTAGAGTTTTTAATAGAAACTTTAAGGCTACCCATTTCTACCTGAATATGTTTCCAGGTTTTATCAAAATTCAGCTGCTGTCTCATCACGATTTCATTAATCCGTTGAAGGATTTTTGAAGGGGGCTGATAGAAAGATTCTGCAATTACTTTTTCCTTAAAATCCATCGCACGCTTTAATCCCGCTACCCGTACCCTGAAAAACTCATCTAAATTGTTGGAAAAGATTCCCAGAAAACGTATTCTTAAATGTAAAGGGACATTTTCGTCCATGGCCTCCTGTAAGACCCTTTCATTGAAGGCAAGCCATGTAATATCTCGCGGATTAAAGTGTACTGACATTCTAAAGTGTATATTTTATCAAAAATAGCAATTCGTACAGTTTAATTCATGTTTCTAAAGTTAAACTTTGATTAATTTTTTTAGATATCCGATGTTCAAACTGTCTTGAATAGTACAATTTAACATAATCTGGAAGACGATACTAACTACAGATATTTTTGATTCTGTCATTTTGTCACAAAATTTTAAATGGTACAGATATTGAGAAATTGAGAGTGTAAATTAAAATTTAAAAATTAGAAAAAATATAAATATTATGAGTAAAATAATTGGAATTGACTTAGGAACAACCAACTCTTGTGTTGCTGTAATGGAGGGAAAAGACCCTGTTGTTATCCCTAACGCTGAAGGTAAAAGAACGACTCCATCTATCGTAGCGTTTACAGAAGATGGTGAAAGAAAAGTAGGGGATCCTGCAAAAAGACAGGCTGTAACGAATCCAAAGAAAACGGTATACTCTATCAAAAGATTTATCGGGACTCATTTCAAGGAAGATGCTAAAGAAATCTCAAGAGTACCTTATGAAGTAGTAGCAGGACCCAACGATACCGTAAAAGTAAAAATCGACGACAGAGAATATACGCCACAGGAAATTTCTGCAATGACCCTTCAGAAAATGAAGAAAACGGCAGAAGATTATCTTGGACAGGAAGTAACAAGAGCGGTAATCACTGTTCCGGCTTACTTCAATGATGCACAGAGACAGGCTACCAAAGAAGCCGGAGAAATTGCAGGTCTTATCGTAGAAAGAATCATCAACGAGCCTACCGCTGCTGCATTAGCTTACGGTTTGGATAAGAGTCATAAAGATCAGAAGATCGCTGTATATGACCTTGGAGGTGGTACTTTCGATATCTCAATCCTTGATTTAGGTGACGGTGTATTCGAAGTATTGTCTACAAACGGTGATACGCACTTAGGAGGGGATGACTTTGATGATGTGATCATCAACTGGATGGCAGATGAGTTCAAAGCTGAAGAAGGAGTAGAATTAAAAACTGATGCTATTGCACTTCAAAGACTGAAAGAAGCTGCTGAAAAAGCAAAAATCGAGTTATCTTCTTCTGCTCAGACTGAGATCAACTTACCTTACATCACAGCTACAGCTACAGGTCCTAAGCACTTGGTAAAGACTTTAACTAAAGCTAAATTCGAGCAATTAGCTTCTGATCTTGTAAGAAGATCTATGGAGCCGGTAGCAAAAGCATTGAAAGACGCAGGTTTATCAACTTCTGATATCGACGAAGTAATCTTGGTAGGAGGTTCTACAAGAATCCCGATCATCCAGGAAGAAGTAGAAAAATTCTTTGGTAAAAAACCTTCAAAAGGAGTTAACCCGGATGAGGTAGTTGCTGTAGGAGCTGCTATTCAAGGAGGAGTATTGACAGGAGACGTAAAAGATGTATTGCTTCTTGACGTTACACCACTTTCTCTAGGTATCGAAACAATGGGGTCTGTATTCACTAAATTAATTGATGCCAACACTACGATCCCAACTAAAAAATCTGAAGTATTCTCTACAGCTTCTGACAACCAGCCAGCTGTAAGCATCAGAGTAGGACAGGGAGAGAGAGCTATGTTCAACGACAATAAGGAGATCGGAAGATTTGATCTTGCAGATATCCCACCAGCACCAAGAGGAGTTCCTCAGATCGAAGTAACTTTCGATATTGATGCTAACGGTATCTTAAGCGTTTCTGCTAAAGATAAAGGAACCGGAAAAGAACAAACGATCAAGATTCAGGCTTCTTCAGGTCTTTCTGACGAAGAAATCGAAAGAATGAAGAAAGAAGCTCAGGAAAACTCTGCAGCGGATGCCAAGAAAAAAGAAGAAGTTGAAATCTTCAACAAAGCTGACGGATTGATCTTCCAGACTGAAAAGCAGTTAAAAGAATTCGGTGATAAACTTTCTGCTGACAAAAAAGCAGCTGTAGAAGCAGCTCACACAGAATTGAAAGCAGCTTTTGAAACTAAAAATGTTGACGAAGTAAAAGCTAAAACAGAAGCTTTAGATGCAGCATGGATGGCCGCTTCAGAAGAAATGTATGCAGCAGGACAACAGGCTGAAGGTGCTAATGCAGGTGCAGGCGCTCAAAACCCTGGAGGTAATGCAGGAGGTGCAGATGATGTACAGGATGCAGACTTCGAAGAAGTCAAATAAGTAGCAATTATCATCGATTAATATCGATCGAAATAAATTAGCAAATCGCTGTAAACGTAATGTTTACAGCGATTTTTTTTGTTTTTGTATTTTTTATTAATTGTTGATTTTAATCGATTTTTGTTGTAATTTTGTATCATACTTGTACCGCGTGTTATTTGGGTAGTATGTGCGTCTTATGCGCCTTAAATATAAAAAAAACTCAAAAAACGGAAAATGTTCAGGATGTTATTTCAGAATGGGATTTAGTAAATTGAAAATACCTAGGGTATGTGAGCAGTGTTCCAAACCCTTTGAAGCAAAAACAGTTATGACTCGTTTTTGCTCTTTATCTTGTAATAATAAAGCATTAAAAGAGAAGAAAAAACTTGAAAAAGAAAAAGTAGAAAAAGACACTCTTTTACAAAAATATAAGAACAAGATTGCCGAAGTTCAGAATAGGGAATTTATTTCAGTTGCAGAAGCAACTGTTATGTTTGGACTTTCCAAAGATACTGTGCACAGATGTATAAAACGAGGAATCATTACTGGAATTAATCTAGGCTCAAGACTGACTCGTGTGAAGCGATCAGATCTGGAAAATTTATTTTCAGCAGTTGAAATACCGGAAGAAAAGGAGGTAATAATTGAGAAACCCAATTTTGAAGTTGGTAATTGTTATACAATTTCCGAAATTAGTTCAAAATTCTACGCTGATCCAGGAACTGTAACGAACCTAATTAAAAGAAACAAAATTCCGACAAAGAAAGTTGGAAGTTTTGTGTATGTTCCTAAAGATTTAATTGATAAAATTTTTGACGGAAAATGAAAGAGTTATTAAAAACCAAAGTTACCGTACGATTGCGAAAATCCGAATTCCGAAAAGAATGGTTTATTTATTTGGAAAGTTATCCTGTGATGATTCCTGGTAAAGATAAAGTTCAGAGAATCCGGGAATATTTGAACCGAAGCGTCACAACCGTAGATTTTGATAAGAAAAGACCTGCAAGAACAACCCAAGAATCCGTTTCATTTAAACCTAAAAGAGATGACAATGGTATTATCGTTTGCAAAAGCGAAAATGATCGGGAAACAATGTTCTATGCAGATTCTATGCGTAAATTACGTCAGAGAGAATATGACAATATTGAACTTTACAGCGAACTTGACAAAATTCAAGTAGAGCAAAAAGAAAAATCCCAAGAGAATTTTGTGAGATATTTTGATCTGCTGGTTAGTAAACGACATAGAAACAATTCCGAATCTATTCAAATAAATTGGTATCGTTCGATAGAATTTCTAAAAGATTTTGGAGGCGAAAAAATTATGTTTTCGCAGATCAATACAAAATTCTGTGAACACTTTAAATCATATTTGTTGACTGCAAAAAGTGGCAGCAATAAGGAAGAGATTATTTCTCAAAATACGGCTTCAACTTATTTTTCTGTATTCAAAGCTGCATTAAAACAAGCTTTTATTGATGGATATTTTACGACTGACATTTCTGCTAAAATAAAAGCGATTCCGCACGAGGAATCACGACGGGAATATTTAACACTTGATGAACTTAATACCTTAGTTGAAACGCCTTGCGAACTTGAAGTTCTTAAAAGAGCAGCACTTTTTTCAGCGTTAACAGGTCTGCGACATTCCGATATTCAAAAACTAACGTGGAACGAGATAAGTATTGAAAACGATCAGGCAAAAATAAATTTTACTCAAAAAAAGACTAAAGGTGTAGAATATATGCCAATGTCTAAGCAAGCATTACAGCTTTGTGGTGAAGTAGGTCTTCCAAATGATTTGATTTTTAAAAATCTGACTAATCCGGCTTGGATTTCCCGTCCTTTGAAGAAGTGGATTGAAAGTGCTGGAATTACTAAAAAAATAACTTTCCATAATTTTAGACACACTTTTGCAACGCTTCAGCTTTCGAGTGGAACTGATATTTACACAGTGAGTAAAATGCTTGGTCATACGAACGTAAAAACTACGCAGGTTTACGCAAAGGTTGTTGATGAAAAGAAAAATAAAGCTTCGACTGCTATTCATTTAAAAAACTTATAAAATGCACTTGAAATATTTCGAATATATTGTCATCTACCTTTCCGTTCTATTAGTATGTGTAATAGGGGGAGCGTTAGCAAGAATTTCTTTTCTCGGAAAAGGTGGTGACGAATATACCGCAAATATTGTATTTTGGTCAATCACAGCATTAAGTATATTATTTTATGCACTTATTATCTTATTTCTCGATGGTATAATTGTCTTATTCAGAAAGATTTTCCCTAAAAAAGGTAGTTCCGAAAATTCTACTGAAGATTTGCTTCCATCTAAAAATCCTGAGAATGTAGGGGAGAAGCAAAAACAAATAATTGATGAAAATACGCCAATCTATTTAGTCGAAAATTCGGAGGAAAACATTGTGAATCAAACTACAGAATCCGTAAATCTGGAATCTATAAGAAAAACTCAACTGCAGCAAAAGCAACAGAATGAAAGTGTAAAACTACAAATCGCTCTAGATTACACTCGGAATCAATTTGCATTATATGTAACAGATGAAGATCTTGATACACTCTGTAATGCCGTATGTTTTTACTCAAAAAAAGAAGAGATTCCTAACGGTATTTCTGTCCATACCAAAGAATTATCTAATCTAGACCTTTATCATTTCGGTTGGAATCTTTGGAATTATTTTAGACCAATAAAACAGGAAGAAATTTCAAAATTATTAAAAACTGTATTTGTTTCGCTTGATGATATTGATTTAGATAGTATCAAGTCACATTTGAAAGATGAACCTCAAAAAGGTAATATCAAAATTCAAGAAGACTTGACAGACTACCAAAAAACATAAAAAATCACAAAATGAAGTGTATGTTTAGTGATTCCTCTGTGATTGCGTGTTTATAGCGATCACAGAGGAATCACTTTTTTTCTTTGCATCATAACAATTAAAAACAATAGTTATGGATAGCAATGACATTTCATTTGAAAACCTGCCAAGAGCAGTAGCGCATCTGGTTAGCGAAATAGCTGAAATTAAATTTCTGGTAGAAAGGAAGGAACCTCCGATAATTCCAGTAAAAAGAATTCCGATTGATATTGTAGAAGCTTGCCAAATTATAGGTAAGGCAAAACCTACTGTTTATACTCTAGTGCGGAAAAGATTGATTCCCTGTTATAAAAATGGCAAGAAACTCTACTTTTTTGAGGATGAACTATTGGATTGGATCTCGAAAGGAAAGAAGAAAACATTACAGGAAATCCAATCTGAAGCGGAAGCCAGTTTCAGAAAAAATTCGAGAAAGGCAAATGTGGATTCTAACCAAAATCTACAAAGATGAGCCAAAAAATCCCCTACATCCGAGTTGGAACAACCTATTATAAAGTAATAGAAAAGCCATTAATTTCTGGAGATAAAACTTCAGTTTTGGTTAGATGGAATCGAGAAACAATCGTAAGTGATCACGGAAAAACATATGTGTCAACTGTGCCAAAATTTGATGGTTTCTGTTGCATTCCGGAGCATTTAAATTATCAACAAATCGTTCAAGGTTTCTATAATATTTACAATGAAATTCCATTTCATCCTTCATCTGAAACGGAAGATTTGAAATCTAAAATTCCATTTTCTTTGAATTTTGTAGCGCATATTTTCGGTGAACAACTGGAAATGGGTTTGGATTATTTGAAAATTCTCCTGCAATTTCCAACACAAATTTTACCTATTTTATGTTTGGTGTCCAAAGAAAGAGCAACCGGGAAATCAACTTTTATCAAGTGGCTGAGAGAGATTTTCGGATTGAATATGACTTACATCAAAGGAGATTCATTCGGAAGTCAATTCAATTCCGATTGGGCAGCAATGTTGTTGGTGGCAATCGATGAAGTTTTCTTTGATAAAAAAGAAATTACAGAAAGATTGAAATATCTATCGACAACTAATAAAGATAAACTAGAAGCCAAAGGAAAAGACAGAGAAGAAATCGATTTTTTCGCCAAGTTTATTCTTTGTTCCAATAATGAGGAGAATTTTATTCAAATTGATGAAAACGAAATTCGATTTTGGATTCTGAAAATCAATCCGATCAAAACCGAAAACACTGAATTTTTGAATAACCTCATTTCCGAAATCCCCAACTTTCTTCGGTTTTTAATCGAAAGACCATTTTCAACGGAGAAGAAAACAAGAATGTGGTTTTCAGCCGATGAGATCAGAACGAAAGCACTTCAAAAATTAGTTTTCAAAAACAACAATAAACTCGAATCTAAAATAATAGAATTGCTTTATGAGTTTTTTGAAACCAATGACGATGAAGAAATTAATGTCGTTCCGCAAGACTTGCTGAATATGATAATCAGAATGTTTAGACTTACTTATTGGACGAGAAATGATATTCGAACTCTATTAAAGGAAACTTGGAAATTAAATCCACAAAATAATGGTTTGACTTACATCAGATACGACCTTGATTTTGCAGGAATATTTTACCAAAACAATTCAGTTGGTCGCTATTTCACCATAAAAAAGGATTTTATTCTTAATAAACGTGTTGAAATGTTGAATTGATTGATAATGAATAGAAAATCAAACACTTTAAACTCAACAAAATCCTCAACAAACTTTTAAACTTCACTTTTTGTTGAATGTTTGTTGAGCGGAAAAACTCTAGTTTGTTGAATTGTTGAGCATTTGTTGAGTAACTAAATATTATTAAATCAATAAGTTACAAGGTTTTCTCAACAATTCAACAAAAAATTTCTAACTCAAAACACGGAAAATTTACAGCTATGAATTGCAAACAATTTAATACAATCCCGTTGGAAGAAGTCCTCCTTTCTCTCGGACACCTTCCAACGAAACAAAATGAAAAAGAAGCTTGGTATCTCAATCCCTTTGCCACCGAATCCCAAGCATCTTTTAAAATCAATAAAAGTTTAAACAAGTGGTACTTATTTTCAGAAGGAATCGGTGGAAACAATACTGACTTTATGAAGAAATATCTGAACGCTTCAGTCAATGAAGTTTTACTATGGGCTGAAGATCAGAATTTATCTTCTTTTCAAAAGCAAAACATTCCTGATCAGAAGTTCGAAAACCCAACTAAAAATTATGAGATACTTGACGTGAATGGAATCCACCATCCTGCACTTTTGGAATATTTAAGAGAAAGAAAAGTTGGAAATCAAACTCAGTTCTTACACGAAATTCATTACCGAATGAATGATAAAAACTATTTCGGAATTGGTTTCAAGAACGATTCTGGCGGTTATGAAATCCGCAATAAATATTCTAAAATTTGTTTGGGCAAAAAAGATATTTCAACAATTAAAAACGATTCGAATTCACTTAGGATTTTCGAAGGTTTTTTCGATTTTCTTTCATTTAAAAGTGTAGAGAATTTTTTAGAAAAAGAACCTGCTGATTATCTCATTTTGAATTCCGTTTCGATGCTTCACAATATTAAAAGTTCACTACTAAATTATGAAAATATTGAGCTTTATTTTGACAATGATGAAGCTGGAAATCGTGCAGTTGACATTATTAGAAATGAAAATAAAAACGCAGAAGATTGTCGGGTTTTATATTCAGATTTCAAAGACTTAAATGATTGGATGATTCATAAAAATCCATCACCTGAAAGACAAGTGAAACAAAGGCGAAGGTGAGTAAAATAAATACAGGTAAAATATGGTGGTATGTTAGTGCAAAAAGTACCCAAAGTTTACAATAAGCGTAGCCGCTGATTGCAAAATTGGGATTTTTGATTTCTTCCTATCGTCAGAAATGTTTTGAAACACAATTAAATATACACAATGGAAAGAGACTTTTTACAAGAATTCATACAGCAAGTCGCCAAAGAAAATGAAGCAAAGATTGCTCAGGAAAAGAGAAAAAAATATTTCCAGGAATTAGGTCGAAAAGGTGGCTTGAAGACCAAAGAAAATAAAAAATTGGATAAGGTTATTTCAATCAGAATGACGAATTCCGAATATGAAACCCTAATTCAAAAACAAAAAAAATATCCGCTAAAATTGTCTACTTATATCCGGAATATTTTGTTCGAAAAAGAATTAAAAATCAATGAATTTCAAACCGATGAAGTCTTACTTCAATTTGGAAACAATTTCAAAAAGATAACCAATCTTTTGCGAAATCGGGAATGGAATGTTTTTGAAAACAAGAAAGAAATTTTAGCTAGAATTGAAAATCTGATCGAAATGATTCATCAATATTTATATTCTAAAACTCAGAAAAATGAATAATTCCGCAACCACAAGATCTATCACAAAGATTGCTTTGGAATACAATGGCAATGATAAAGGAACAGCGGAGATGGTGGCTTCGAATTATCTTCTAAGGGATACTGCTGAAGGTCAGTTTAACGAAATGAAAACCGTAGCTGAAAGAAATACCAAAGTAAAGAAATGGGCATTGACTGGTTATATTTCTCAACCGGACGAGATCAGTAGAAAATTGAAGGATGAAGAATTCAAACAAATTGCGATAGAAGCTCTTGCAAAAGTAGGTTTGACAAACAAAAATCAATATCGACTGGATATTCACAACAGTACAAAACATAAACATATTCATTTTGTCGCCAATAGGATTGATATTTCGGGAAAGTGCACTGTGAAAGCACACGATATCGGAAAGAGATTTGGTAAAGCTGTCAGAGAAGTTTGCAAAGAGAAAGGATTATTAACCGATGTTGAAATTGGAATTCAAAAAAAAGCTGAGATGCTGAAAAGCTTGACCGAAGCCATTAGGTTAGAAAATAATTTTGACGATCTCATCTCAGGAATGAAGAAAAAAGGTTTTGAAGTTCAATTGTCTTCAAATGTCAAGGACGGGATTTCGGGAATGCGGAT
The DNA here is from genome assembly GCF_003815695.1 of Chryseobacterium carnipullorum. NCBI lineage: Bacteria > Pseudomonadati > Bacteroidota > Flavobacteriia > Flavobacteriales > Weeksellaceae > Chryseobacterium > Chryseobacterium carnipullorum. Next base: position 2,662,868 of record NZ_CP033920.1, read on the forward strand.
TGTGATGGAAAAAGACAAAAATTTTCATACCGAAAGGATTTATAAAGCTGGTTACAAATTATCTGAAATCTCAAATCAATTGAAAATTTCTGAGATAAAATCTCTGTTTGAAGTTAAAAAAGCGGTTATGGAAGTACAAAGAAATGCTGACAACTTAAAGGTATTTCGGGAAAATTTACGACAGAAAGGATTTTCTTTAAAGATCCAATATAATGGAGACTTTAAAGCTGGTCAAAAAAATGAAATTCAGGATATATGGATCAATAAAGTTGATAGTAATCAACAGAAAAACGGATTCTTTTTTCGGAAAAATGTCGGATTCTCCCTGTCGGCAATAGATTCTGATCTTGGTGATTTGGGAAAATTATTAAGTCAAAGTAGTGTAAATAATGATGCAGGTAATCTTTTGAAAACAGAAAAAAATGAAAGTTTAATAGAGATTGCAGGTGGATTATTAGGTGACTTTCTTAATCCAACCTATGTTTCTCAGGAGGAAGAAGAACTCTGGAAAAAGAAGCGGAAAATAAAAAGATAGTCAAAAATTAAATAAAAATAAATATGGAAAATGAAAATAAAGAATCTAAAAGTAACGGAATGGAACTTTTAGAAAATGTAATCAAATCAAATATTGAAAATATTGAACAAAATATCAAACTTCAGTCTGATATCGAAGACCATACGAATCTGCTGAACGAGATACAAATGAGTTTGCAAGAGATGCATTCGATCTATGATGATGCAGTTAGATTTTCAAAATTAGAGGAAGCCAAAAGAACTGAATTTCTTGACAGTATTCCTTCTCAGGTAGAGACAGTTCTTTCAAAAGAAACTAAAGATGATTTGGAAGGTTTTGAGAAGGATATAAAATGGAAGAAGATATTTATTTGGAGCGGAGTTGGAATTTTTGTCTTTTCTGTTGTAGTGCTGATTGCCTCCATAAATTTCGCAACCAATTGGTACAAAGAAAGCATCAAAGCCAAAAGTGAACTACGCCAAGATATTTTAAATGAGATTGCTGTGGAAGGAAAAAAAATCTACGATGAAAAGGAGATCAGATTATTGAGAGAAAATACTCAAGTGGTACAATTCTGGATTAAAAACAATCCTAAAAAAGCAGAAGATTTCCTGAGGTTTAAAGATGGGTATGAAGCGAGTATGAAATCAAAATAAATTAATAAAAAGTGGATAACGAATCCAAATAAATCTCAAGAGATATAGTTCTAAAAATGCTGATTCTTTCAAAAAAAGCAAAATAGTGAGCCGATTAAAAACGCTAATCGGCTCATATTTTTTAGTATATTTGAGCCAAATAAATTATTTAATCAGCTCATGGAATATATTTGGCAATCAGAAAATTTCCCGACATTCGTATTTAATAAGCCAGAAATCGTTCCGCTGATTCAACAGTTTGCGCACGATTTGGGCGAAATATCTGGAATTGTGATGGGCTTTTCTGAAGAAAATAAACGAGATTTATTTGCTGAAATTATGCTTTCTGAAGCACTAAAAACATCAGAAATTGAAGGCGAATATTTTAGTCGGGAAGATGTGATGTCCTCACTGAAAGCCAATTTAGGCATCAAAGATTACCATCAAAGCAACCGGAACAAAAAGGCAAATGCCATTGCACATTTGATGATAGAAGTTCAAAACAGCTATCACAAGCCAATTTCCGAAAAAATACTTTTGGACTGGCACCATATCTTGATGGATAATGAAAAAGGAATTAATGCCGGACAATTTCGAACAGGAATAGAGCCTATGCAAGTGGTCTCTGGTAAATTTGGTGATTTCGTCATCCATTATGAAGCACCACCTTCTGAGGATTTGCCACTGATGGTACCGCAATTTTTGAAATGGTATAATGACTTTGAAATGAGCGACATTGGGAAAATCGGAGAAGGTGTCGTGCTTTCGGCATTAGGGCATCTATATTTTGAGACGCTGCATCCTTTTGAAGATGGAAATGGTAGAATAGGACGTGCTTTGGCGGAAAAAGCTTTGTCCGAGAAACTTGAAACCCCTGTTTTTATTAGCATTTCAAAATCTATTGAAAAGGATAAAAACCGTTACTACGAAGAATTAAAGCAGGCTCAGCGAAATCTTGAGGTAAACAGCTGGATGCTTTATTTTTGCTCAATATTGCAGGATGCTTTACTCGATTCTAAAAATCAAGCACTTTTTACTTTGAAGAAAACTTTGTTTTTCGATCAATTTAAAAGCCAACTTAATGAAAGAGAATTGAAGGCTATTCAGAAAATGACAGAAATGGGAGAAAATTCTTTTGTTGGCGGAATGAATGCGAAAAAGTATATGTCTATCAACAAAATTTCTAAAGCTACTGCAACCAGAGATTTACAACATCTTTCCGAAATTGGAGTTTTTCTAAAATCGGGTGGTGGCCGTTCCATTTCTTATCAATTGAATTTGTAAATAATCAAGTGTTATTTCTGGATGTTCGTTATGTCAATCAAAATAGATGTTTTTGTATGAAATAGCAATCATTCGTATTATTAAACCACAGATAAACCTTCCGATGTTCAAACAACTGTTACAGCAAATAGGAAAAAATTATAAGCTCGCAAGAAGGCGAGTAAGACTCACAGACTTACAGGTTTTTGAAAGAACAGACATTGGATGTTCAACACTTTAGTGCTAAAGTTTAGGTGAAAAAAGAAACCCACGCCATTGTATATACCAGAAAAAGTATTTAGTTTCCAGCATTTAGTGAGCGTTCAAAACCTCACCCTACGGGTTTACAAGCACCCTCATTTATTTTAGCTATCCGATGATCAATTCGATACCGGCCTTTTCTGCTTTGTATTTTATTTTGGTCTGCAATTCATAATAGCTCCAGTTGCGAAGTACAAACTCTTGTTCTTTTGCAATCCCTATTTTGTCTTCCTGATCTTTAAGAATCAGCGTTCCCGCCTGCTGCCGGATGCAGAAATCAATCAGCTGCCGACTGTACAGATGAAGATGATGACTGACAAAACGGTTTTCCAGATTCTCAGTTTTGTGCAGTGCCTTCTGTTTCCGTTTGGTTCCATTTCCAGAACGGGAATAAGCGACTCCTGCTCTAATCCTTTTATTACTGGCCTGGATCGCCAGTCTGCGGTAGAGGAATTCCTCTTTCGAACCAATATTCATTCGCGCATTGTTGGCTTTTACCACGATAGGATGTTCTAATGACAGAGATGCTTCAGCAATGATTTCAGGTTTTAAAAGGTGGTCTTCTTTTTCAAATTCAAATACGGCAAGCCAATAGATTTTCCCGGCTTTCAGTTGGATTTGCGATGTGCAAACCTTGATCTCTTTTCTTAATAGGCGTTCCATTATCAACCGCTTATCTGAGAAGTCTTTTCCTAAATACGTTTTAACAGGAATCGCGAACATATTGAAGCAAAATGCTTTCTTTTCGACATCATATCTCATTTTAGTAGTGCATTTAACTGGAAGCGGAATTGGAATATCTTTCTTAAAGTTTCGCAATGATTTTGATCCCTGCCAGTAATCCACTTTGTTTTTGGAAAAGGTTGATTGAATCGTATTGTTCAGACTTCCCAAAATGTCAGTAGGAATCTCTCCTTTGAAGCGATCAAAAACCATACGTGCAGTTGTGTGTGTTTTCGATCGTGTAAATATTCCCATTTCATCTTTGTTTACGTCCGCTAGTTTGTATTGGACATCTTCTGTGAGGTAAAAGAAATCTTTGATCATTTCCTGAACATATAGATGAGAAACAATTAAATTAGCTGCCCGGAAACAGCGGTTTTGATACCGATAGAGTTTTTCCCACATCTCTTTTTGTTCATTTGCAGGAAGATCGATCAGCAGCTGAATTCTTCGGGTCAATGTTATCGTGGATTTTTCCATTTCAAAGAGGTATTTCAGAAGTGTTTTGATTTTGTAAATGTTGATATGCATACAGAAATTCCCGATGAACTTCTTTTTCCGGTAGTTGAAGTTCTTGTGCAATCAGCGCAAACGAAGATTTCTGTTCAAACCGTTTTTTGATGATCTCGAGCTGCTGACTGCTGAGTTGTTCTGACTGATCTTTTTTAAGTGCAGCTTTTTCCTCCGGCTGCTCAAAGGAAGTGACTTTAAGAATTTTCCGAAGATCATCTATGGCTTTGCTCACCTCCGTGCTGATGCCTGTCACGCTGCTTCCCATAGCTTCTGCAATCGGTTTGTACTGGAAGCCATATTCCAGGCAAAGTTCTATCAGGTGTTTTCTTTTGGGATTCAGAACGGGTAACACCTTTGTGATTTCATCGAATTTGTTTTGATCGGATTCCTGGCTATGTAAATACTCTTTATCTTTCAAAGGGTCGTAACCTGCTAGATATTCCTGGTAATTCTCAAAACTGTCAAGAGAAGCCATCAGGCGGGTGAATTTATTTCTGGGAGCAGTCACATACGCGATGCAATCCCTTTTCATCACAAAGCGTAAAAAGCCGGTAATATGATCAGGCGATTCAATGGTGTCGCGGTGCAGCCACAATTTGAGAAAGGTATCCTGAACAATAGTGTCCACTATGAAATCATCCTTCAGCTCCTGCCATCCAACCCAGAAAAGAAGTCTTTTGTAGCGCAGGTGAATGTGTTCCAGAGCGATCGGGTTGCCCTTTTTCAGCAGTTCGTATAACTGAAGATTGGACAGTTTTCTAGGTAAAGAGTTTGTTCTTTTCATAAGCAGCGTTTTCCAGTTGAGAATCTAAGAAATAGCTTCTGTATTTCTTAGAACTATCGCACAGTTACACTATTGTAACCTATTATACAAATATAACAAATTATTAAATACTTGGGATATATCCCAATGGAAATATTATGAATTTATTGCATTTTGCTTTAAATAAAGCTACAATGGACATTTTGAAGGATCTCACAATCGGTATAGGCAAAAGAATCAAGGCAATTAGAAAACAAAAAGCTTTGACTCAAGAAACCTTAGGATTAATAACAGGAATTGATAGCGCAGATATCAGTAAATATGAGGCGGGTAAAATCAATTTAACCTTGAAAACAATATCGAGGTTTTCTATCGCCTTAGAAGTACATCCAAAAGAATTATACGATTTCGATCTTGATATTACAAAATATAAAATTGAAGAATAAATTTATCCCAACTGAAGTTAGGGTTTTGTATTTATAAAAGAAATTATTGAAATTGATTTTAATTTTAAAACTAATAATTTTCCTTATACTAATAAAAAGTGAAAACCTGACTTTTTAGTTTTACTAACTGCCTTCTCGAAGGTAGTTTTTTTTAGTATTGTTTTAAAAAAAATAAAGTAAAATACGGAATCCCGTAATAAGTAAATTTGTTATTTAATTACATTTGAAAAACGAAAATTATAAATTATACAAAATTCATAAGGTTTACAAATTCAATGACTTTAGCCAATATATGTATTCTTCCAAATGATGTAGGAATAATTTTAAGGGTTGGAAAGTGTTTGATAGATAATAAATAACACCAAAAAATAATACTAATCTTAAAAACAAGTTTCAAAAAACGGTTTATTGATTATATTTAACAATTAAATTGAATCAGACAATTAATGGCAATCAAAAAATCAGAATTATACAGCTCGTTATGGGCTTCATGTGACGAACTACGTGGCGGAATGGACGCCTCTCAATATAAAGATTATGTACTTACGATGTTGTTTGTAAAGTACATTTCAGATAAATACAAAGGCGACCCGTTTGGTGCCATCACCGTTCCTGCGGGAGCGACTTTTGACGATATGGTCGATTTGGTGGGTTCCCCGGAAATTGGCGATAAAATCAACAAGCAAATTTTAAATCCGATTAAGGAAGCCAATAAACTCAATGAATTTCCCGATTTTAATGACGAAAGTAAATTGGGTAAGGGAAAAGATTTGGTGGATACGGTTTCTAATCTGGTGCGTATTTTCAACGATCCGAGTCTGGATTTTTCCAGTAACTCTGCCGAAGGTGATGATATTCTGGGTGATGCTTACGAATATTTAATGCGCCATTTCGCTACCGAAAGCGGAAAATCGAAAGGACAGTTTTATACGCCTGCCGAAGTTTCGAGAGTGTTGGCAAAAGTGATTGGCATTAATCAGAACAATTCTTCGCACCAGACAATGGCTTATGACCCAACTTGTGGTTCGGGGTCGCTGTTGCTGAAAGTGATGAATGAAGCGGGCAAAAACATTGACCTCTACGGACAGGAAAAAGAAACCACCACTGCCAACTTAGCGCATATGAATATGATTCTGCACGGTGCCGAAACCGCCACCATTATTGCAGATAATACATTGAGTCGTCCGTTTTATAAAGAAGATAATGGTTCGCTCAAAAAGTTTGATTACGTGGTTGCCAATCCGCCTTTTTCGTTAAAAAGCTGGAGCAATGGTGTGAATGTGGACAGCGATGAACACAACCGTTTTGCATTAGGCGTTCCGCCGGAAAAGAATGGTGATTATGCTTTTCTGTTGCATATTTTACAATCCTTAAAAGCTAATGGAAAAGGTGCAGTAGTATTGCCTCACGGCGTTTTGTTCCGGGGTAATGCAGAGGGAGAAATCCGTAAAAATATTTTGAAGAAAGGATATATTAAAGCCATTATCGGTTTGCCTGCCAACTTATTTTATGGTACGGGCATTCCGGCGTGTATTATTGTGCTGGATAAAGAAAATGCCGAACACCGCAAAGGTTTGTTTATGATTGATGCGAGCAAGGGCTTTGTGAAAGACGGCAACAAAAACCGATTACGAGAGCAGGATATTCGTAAAATTACCGATGTATTTGACGCTTTAGCTGAAGTGCCAAAGTTTAGCAGAATGGTATCGATGACAGAAATTGCCGACCCTAAAAACGATTACAACCTCAACATTCCACGGTATATTGATACGCAGGAAGCCGAAGATATTCAGGATTTGGCGGGGCATTTGTCGGGTGGCATTCCGCAGAAAGATGTGGCTGGTCTGCAGGCGTATTGGGATTTGTTCCCTTCGCTGAAAGCCGATTTGTTCAATCCAGCAAGAGCAGGTTATTTTGAATTGAAAGTACCTGCGGAAACCATTAAAACCACCATTTTCAACCATCCCGAATTTGTAGCCTTTAATACAAAAATGCACACTGCTTTTGATAAATGGTTGCACGAACAACAAACGGAGTGGAATAATTTAGATAAAGGTTTTGCCGTGAAAGAAGCCATTGAAACATCGGCACAAGGCATCTTAGAACATTTTGAAGATAATGCTTTGGTAAACCGTTATGCGATGTACCAACACCTGATGCAATATTGGAACGAGGTGATGCAGGATGATTTTTATTCGATTGCTTTAGACGGCTGGAAGGCTGGAAACGAATACACCCGATTGGTCATCAAAGGTAAAAAAGGAAAAGATGGTAAAACTGCACAGGACAAGGAGATTGCAGGTTTGGCAGGTATTGAAGGCAGAATGGTAACGCCGGAAATGATGATACATTATTTCTTTAAGGAACAAAATGACAGTTTACAGGATTTAGAAAACCAACTGAACCTTACGCAGGAAGCCCTTGCGGAAATAGAAGAAGAAAACAGCGGAGAGGAAGGCATTTTCAGTGATTTGGAAAAAATCAATCTTAAAAATGTAAAAGACTTTTACAAAGAACGTAAAGCCGATAATGTGGCTAAGGAAGAATTGAAATACATTAAAAACTATATTGATACGCAGGAAGCTTTGGGTGGCATTACCAAACTGATAAAAATTGCAAAGGAGAATTTGGAAGTAAAAGTGGTGGCACAATATCCTTTATTAACCGAAGCCGAAATAAAAGATATGGTGATTAACCACAAATGGACACCCGTATTGCAACAGGCATTGCAAAGCGAACAGGAAAAGCTGAGCCAAAACCTTACGCAACGCATTAAGGAACTGGCCGACCGCTACCAACAAGCTTTGCCTACTTTGGAAACCAAAACAGCGGAAGCTTCACGAAAAGTATTGGCTCACCTGCAAAAAATGGGATTGGTATGGTAAAGGAAAATACGATGAAGCAGACGGAGATTGGTTTGTTGCCGGTGGATTGGCATTTGAAGAAGTTGGGAAGTGTTGCTTTCATAACCAAGTTAGCTGGGTTTGAATATTCCAAATACTTTAATAGTTACAAAGATGGTGGCGAAATCATTGTTGTTAGGGGAACAAATATTACAAATAATAAGCTAGATTTATCAGACACTAAATATATTCCAAGAAAGACTTCCGACTTTTTACATCGAAGCAAATTATCAAAAGGTGATTTAGTCTTTGCCTATGTTGGAACAATTGGACCAATTTATCTTATTAAAGAAAATAATAGATTTCACTTAGGACCAAATACGGCTAAGATTAAAATTGAAGATAAAGATGTTAATACAGACTATATTTTTAATTATTTTTTGAGCGAATTTATTAGGAAAGAAATTGACGATAGGATTAGTGTTGGAGCTCAACCTAGTCTTTCAATGGCTAAGATTAGAGATTTTAGTATTCCTCTTCCTCCCTTACCCGAACAAGAAGCGATAGCGGAAGCCTTGAGTGATGCCGATGCGTGGATCGAAAGCCTGGAGCAACTCATCGCCAAAAAACGCCTCATCAAACAAGGGGCAATGCAGGAATTGTTGTCGCCTAAGGAGGATTGGGAAGTGAAGAAGTTGGGGGAGGTTTGCTCTATTTTAAATAATTTAAGAATTCCAATCAAGGAATCAAGTCGAATAAAAGGAGATACACCTTACTATGGTGCCAATGGTATTCAAGGTTATATTGAGGGTTTCACTCATAATGGTGATTACGTACTAGTTGCGGAAGATGGAGCAAATGATTTAAATAATTATCCAATAAATTATGTCAGTGGAAAAATTTGGGTTAACAATCACGCACACGTATTACAAGGTATTCTTTCAATATTGAGTACGAAATTTTTGTCCTATTTGTTAAAATCGATTGATTTCCAAAATGTACTTGTTGGCGGTACAAGAGCAAAATTAAATAAGAGCATTCTGGAAAAAATTGAATTTTCATTTCCATCCCTCACTGAGCAAACCCGCATCGCCACGATATTATCGGATATGGATGCGGAGCTGGAAGCCTTGGAAGCGCAACTGGGCAAAGCAAGAAAGGTAAAACAAGGGATGATGCAGGAATTGCTGACGGGGAGAGTGAGGTTTGTGTAATTTTAAACTGAAACGAAAGAATGAATAATTTTATATTTTCCGTTAGTGAAATCTTTTCTCTGTGTCTTGAAGACCACAAAGTGAAAGGTTATTATATTGGTCCTTATCAGCGTGGTTATAAATGGAAATCTGAGACCATTCACGGACAAGTACCTGTTTTACTTTGTGATTTGTATGATGCTTTTATCAAAAGTAATACTAAGGCGGAAATTAGCGAATATTATCTGCAATATATCACTGTAAAAAGAGTAGAGCATAGCAGCGGTTTTTATTTTGAAGTAATTGATGGTCAGCAAAGGCTTACAACAATTACACTGCTATTTTGTGTTTTGAACTGGTATTATAGTCAGATGAATATTGCAAAGCCAAAAGACAATTATCTATTAAGTTATTCACGTTATGAGTTTAATGATGTAAATATATTTGATGAAATATTTCAATTAAGCAACACTGAAAATTTTTCTATTGAGACAGTAAGAGAACAAGATAAGTTTTATATGTTGCACGCAGTACATTGCATAAAGAGTTTTTTTGATATACTGAAGGAAAACAACACAGAAGCTTTCCAACCATTCATATCATTTATTGCAGATAATGTAAAAATTATATTAAATAAAGAAAATGAATTTACATCCGCAGAAGAGGTTTTTTCAAGTTTAAATGCCAACAAAGTTCCACTAACTGATACCTATCTTATCAAGGGCTTGTTACTTACAAAGGCATCTAGAGATGGTGGTAATAAACATTTCAAAGAGATTATGGACCAACGTAGTCTAATGGCTAAAAACTGGGACGAAATGCAAAGCTGGTTCGCTAGAAAAGAGGTTGGTAAATATTTCTTCGGAAATGATAAAGCAGGTATGGATACAGCATTAACATTTATCAAGCATAAAGAAACCGATAAAATATCTGATGTATTAAAAATGTTTAAAGACCAATTGGTTGTGGTGAATAAGAATAATGCAGGACAATATGAACTTTTTAATCAATTTCACGAGCACACCATAACTGCGACTGATGCCTTACATTATCTAAGCGAAATCAAACATTTCTACTTAAGACTTAGAAATTGGTATGAAGACAATTCTTTGTATAATCTAATTGGATATTGCCTTACAACGGGATTAAAACTTTCATCGTTTTTGTATTTGAATAATACGGATGCATTGAGTATTCTAAAAAAACATTTGAATAAGCAATTGGGTGAGATAGAAAATGTACAAAAATTAGAATATCCAGATAAAAGGATAAAAAATATTTTACTTGCAATTAGTGTCTTTCCCGAAAATAGTGAGAATAAAAAAGACTCAAATTATAGATTTGACTTCTACTCGTATGCGTCTGAAGGGTGGACTTTGGAACATATATTTCCGCAGAATCCTGGCAATAATACAATTGATTATAATGATGATATTGATTGGCTGCTTAGTATGTGTAGGAAAAACGGAAAGGAGAATATCGCAAAAAAAATAGAAGCAGGGCAAGAGATTTCAGGTGACGAAATATCTTTTATCTACGACAATTTTCCAGACGTGCATATTCTAGGTAATATGGCATTGCTTTCTGGACGAGTAAATGCTGCATTGAGCAACGGATTGTTTAATACGAAAAGAAAGATTTTGTTAAATAAAATAAATAGAGGCAGTTTTGTTCCAAAACATACTGTTGATGTCTTTTCAAAAATGTTAGAGTTAAAAAAAGATGAGAATGGTAACGAAATTCAGTTTGATAAAGATTTAATATTATGGTCTCAAAATGACGCCAGCTTTCATTCTCAGTGGATACAAGCAAGACTAATTCAATTGAAAAAAAATGCATTAGTATGAAAACAGGCCGCTATAGTTTAAAGGAGTTGCTTACTCATAATGAAATTGAGCAAATAATTATACCTGAAATCCAAAGAGACTATGTTTGGGAAGAGGATAACGTGACCAAGCTGTTAGATGATATTATCTTAAAGTTTAATCAAAAGCAAAACCATAGTCTTGAAATAAAAATTAATGGTATAGTTGAGAAAAATGTTTCTGTTAATCAATTTTTAACAAAAGAATACGAGCGGTTAAAGCACCATCAGAAATTAGGATTTATTTATGCGTACCACGATAAAGAATATGCTGGAAAATTCTTTTTAATAGACGGTCAACAAAGGCTTACAACTTTATTTCTCTTGCTTTTAAATCTATACTGTGATATTCCGGAAAAAAAAGAAACATTTAGAACCTTATACTATAATAATTCAATATTAAAGCTTGATTACAAAGTTAGAGAACAGTCGCACGATTTTTTAAAGTTATTTGTAAATGAAGTAATAATAGGAAATGATTATCGGAACTCAGAAAAATTTTACAGTACAGAATATCTAAAAGATGCAACCATTGTAAGCTTAATCAGAAACTATGAAGTTATTTCACATTACTTGCATAACAATAGCAAAAAAGATGAGTTATTAGAATACATTGAAGATTTTATAGAAGTTAATTATTTTGACACCCATTTAAGTGAACAAGGTGAACAATTATACATCTATATGAATAGCAGGGGTGAACAACTGTCTTTTCAAGAAATTGTAAGAGCCGAAATGATGAAAAAGATTGGTTCGGCAGAAGGAAAAATAGAATTGGGAAAAGCGTGGGAGAGCTGGCAAAATTATTTCTGGATACATCGTGGTGAAAATGAAAATGCAGATTTAGGTTTTGAAGAATTTTTAAAATGGACTGTTATTGTACACATATCAGCAAATGATAACGTAGAAATTGAAAATTTTACAGACAAAGAAAAAGATTATAAAAGCAAAGAGCTAAAAGAGCAATTTGTAAGACAATTCTCAGATACCTCAAAACAAAAAAATGCAATAATTAATTACTTAAGCTCTTATGTTGACGCTGATTTTTTAAGTCAGTTATTTCAGGTCGTATCTTTTGTTTTTAGCATAAAATCTAAATATATACCACTAAAAAAAGAATGGTTGGCTACGAAATCAAAAGTGATAGATTATGTTACATTGCTTCCTGTATTGAACTATTGCTTGAAAAATAATTTCTATAACGATATTGCTCACATTCAACAAATTGAAAGGATGGCGATGTTTTTGAAAAATATTACTTATTTCGAAGCTATAGCAAAAAATCCAGACACGTTTGTTATTGACCTTATAGTTGTTACTAATCAACTTTATGGAGATAGTTCTGATGTGACTGGAATTTTGGAATTAATGGATGTAAGTACTTCAATTAGAACCGATAATGAAATAGAAAAGTTAAGATTATTAAAGAATTCACTAGTCGAAGAACGAATTCGTTGGGAACATTTTTTTTGGGACATTACACTTGAAGATAAGATTTGTGAATTTTTAATGGGAGAAAGTTCTGTATTGTTAAAATGTATTGATATTGACGCTACAACGTCTGTTGAAGAAAAAATTCAGTTACTTGAACAATATAAAATAATTATTAAACAAGTAATTTTCAATAAAAAAGATAGCAATAAATTAAGACGATTCTTATTATCTTTTTATGACTTTAGTCTTTCTTCTGGTACTGGAAACGGTATTGATAAGTATTCATTAATTGGTGTGGGGAATGGTTGGGATGTTCTGAGAGAATGGCGTGAAGTATTTAAAAGTGTAGATTTCATCAATGTTCTTAATTGGATACATTCTGAAAAAGAATTAGATTTAGATGTGCTTTTCCTTCAAGCTATCCCTGTAAATCAAACCCAAGATTATAGAGAAGCACTTATAAATTATCCAGCTTTACTGAAATACTGCGCAAATAACAAATTTCTCTATCAGAATGAAGAGAGGGTTGTGTTGCTAAAACAGACAAATTATGGTGTGCAGGCATCAAAAGAAATTCAATGTGCCTTATTAGAAGCTTCTTATCCAAACAAACATATATGGATTGCTGATAACAATTGTTCTGTTCTTGATTTCACCTTTGATTCAGTGTTAAAACAAATCATTTTCAATAAACCGTTAGAAGGAGAATTCGCTTTAGATTTTGTTTATAATCCTAGTTTAAAGTCTTGGACGTTTTCACTTTTTAAGAGAGCAAGTGAAATTTCTGAAGACTTTGGTCATTCACAAGAAAATTGGATAGTAAAAAATAATAGATTGACATTAGATAAAGAAGTAATTTATAGTTACGATAATAAATTGTCTATGATAGATAATAATAACAAAATGATAGAGGTAATAGATGATGTTGTTTTCCAATCACTTAATTTAATAAAAGTAATAGCATAATGATTAACCCCATAGAACGCATAACCCAAAACCGCATTATCCAGCTCTTTAAAAAAGAATTGGGTTACACCTACTATGGCAATTGGGAAAAGAGAGAACACAACAGCAATGTAGAAGAAGAAATTCTAAAACAAAATTTGATGAAACGTGGCTATTCAGAAACTTTGGCAGACAAAGCCGTAAAAGAAGTGTATGATATGGCAACTACAAATTCCGGTAATTTGTACCACCGCAACAAAGCGATGTATTCGTTATTACGCTATGGTGTAAAAGCTAGACCAGATTTGGGTGAGCAATTCGATACCATTTTCCCGATTGATTGGCAAGATTTTGATAAAAATGAATTTGGTATTGCGGAAGAAGTAACGCTAACGAAAGGTGAAAATAACCGCCGTCCGGATGTGGTGTTGTACATCAATGGGATTGCCATTGGTGTATTGGAATTGAAAAGAGGAACGACTGATATTTCGGAAAGCATCAATCAATCGATTTCCAACCAAAAAGTATTGTTTAACGAATGGTTTTATACCACGGTGCAGTTGCTGATGGCGGGAAACAATACGCAGGGTTTGAAATATGGAACGATAGAAACGCAGTCAAAATATTACTTGTCGTGGAAAGAAGATGAAATAGATAATGAAGGTTACAAATTAGATAAGTATCTAAAAAAATTATGTAATAAAGAGCGAATTCTTGATATCATTTACAACGGCGTAGTGTTCGATGCAGGTGTAAAGAAATTGCCTCGTCCGCACCAGTATTTTGCTTTGAAAGAAGCACAGGAATTTGTGCGTAAAAAAGAAGGCGGTATTATTTGGCATACACAAGGCTCCGGAAAGTCATTAATGATGGTAATGCTTGGCAAATGGATTTTGGAGAATGTTGCCAATTCACGAATTGTCATCTTAACTGACCGAACAGAATTAGATGACCAGATAGAAAGGGTCTTTAAAGATGTGGGTGAAACCGACGTAGCTAAAACAAGGTCAGGAAAAGAATTGATGCAGTTTTTAACTTCATCAAGACCGAGATTGGTTTGTTCGCTCATTCATAAATTCGGTAATAAAACAGAGACCGATTTTGACGCTTTCATCAAAGAATTGCAGAACAATCCTGTGCAAACGCAAGGGGAGATTTTTGTTTTTATAGATGAATGTCACCGTACTCAAAGTGGTAAATTAAATCAGGTAATGAAAGCTGTTTTACACAATGCAGTGTTTATTGGATTTACCGGAACACCTTTATTAAAGGAGGATAAAAAAACAACGATGGATGTATTTGGTAGATACATTCATACCTATAAATTTAATGAAGCAGTTGAAGATGGTGTCGTAAAAGACTTAATGTATGAGGGTCGTTCCATAGAACAGAATCTGACTTCGCAAACAAAAGTTGACCAATGGTTTGAAGCTAAAACAGCTGGCTTAAATGATTTCCAAAAGAACGAACTGAAGAAGAAATGGGGCACAATGCAAAATGTGCTCAGTTCTAAAAGCAGGATGGAGAAGATTGTTGCAGATGTTGTTGGTGACTTTTCCGTGAAACCACGCTTAAGGTCACAAAATGGAAATGCTATATTGGTTGCTTCCAGCATCTATGAAGCGGCGAAATATTACAATCTGTTTCTGAATACAGAACTGAAAAATAAATGTGCCATCATCACTTCCTACAATCCAAATGCAAGCGATGTCTCTTTGGAAGATACAGGTGCAGACAATGAAACCGACAAAGAATTTATCTTTAAAACCTACACCGATTTACTAAAAGAAGTAAGCGTAAAAGGTAATAAATCGAAAACAGAAACTTACGAAGCTGATGCCAAAGAAAGTTTCCGTAAAGAACCTGCAAGAATGAAATTGCTGATTGTTGTTTCTAAATTGTTGACAGGTTTTGATGCGCCACCTTGCACCTATATTTACATTGACAAAAGAATGCAGGATCACACGTTGTTTCAAGCGATTTGCAGGGTGAACAGATTAGATACAGATGATAAAGATTTTGGCTATATCATTGATTATATGGAGTTGTTTGGCAATGTAACAGACGCCATTAATGTTTACACTTCTGAATTAGACAGCGAAGGTTTTACAAAAGAAGAAGTTGGCATTCAATTGAAAGACCGTTTGAAAATAGCCAAAGACCGCCTATTTACAGCATTGGAAACTGTGGAAAGCATTTGTGAAAATGTGGCTTCACCAAAAAATGATTTGGCATACATTCATTATTTCTGTGGAAATACAGAAAATCCCGAAGATTTAAAAGCAACAGAATATAAAAGAATGGCACTCTACAAAGCGATTGTAGAATACATTCGAGCTTATGCTAACGTGAAAGCAGATTTTATCGCGGCAGAATTTACCGATGCTGAAATCAAAAGATTTAATGACAAGTTAGACGAATATTTGAATCTACGTGAAATCATCCGTATTGCGTCCGGAGAAACGATTGATTTGAAGGCTTACGAAGCAGATATGCGGTTCTTGATTGATACTTACATTAAAGCGGATGAATCTGAAGTAATTTCTCCTTTTGAAAATATTTCTCTGTTGGATTTATTGGAAACCAATATGGATAAAGCCATTGATAGTTTGCCGAAAGAAATCAAAGGAAATCAAGAAGCCGTAGCCGAGGTTATTGAAAATAATGTTCGTAGTAAAATTGTTGAAGAGCATTTGCTCGACCCAAAGTATTTCGACCATATGTCAGTTTTATTGCAGGAATTAATAGAGCGTAGAAAAAAGGAAACCATCAGCTACCGAGATTATTTGAAAGAAATGGCAGACGTAATTCGTCAGGTAAATCAAGGTAAGAAAGATGGTGTTCCAAAATCTCTGAATACGAAAGGAAAAGTTGCATTGTATCATACTTTAGATGGTGATGAGAATTTGGCTTTAGTTCTTGAAGAAAAGGTACAATACGCAAAGCAAGAAGGTTTCCGAGAAAACTTAGCTAAGCAGAAGCTCGTTAAAAAAGCTATTTTCGATGTCCTTGACGATGTAAGTAAAGTGGAAGAAATCTATAAAATAATTGATGCCCATAAAGACGAATATTAATGGCAATTGAGGTTTTACATATTGGTCCGGTGGAAATAGAGGTTACATTTAAAGCAATTAAGAATTTGCATTTAAGTGTACATCCGCCCTATGGAAGAGTAACTATTGCTTCCCCGGATTATTATGATTTGGAGAAAGTGAAAATTTATGCTGCCACAAAATTAAGTTGGATTAAAAGAGAACAAAAAAAAATTAGAAGTCAGGAACGGGAAGAACCCAAGTTGATGATTACTCGAGAAAGTCATCAATTTCTCGGACAACGTTATTTGCTGAAGGTTATTGATGCTCATCGACCTAAATTGGTTTTAAAACATAATACAATTGAGCTCTATTCATTACCAGAAGCTTCTTTGGAGCAAAAACAAAAAACGCTTTATAATTGGTATAAGAAAGAATTAGAAGGAAAAATAGGAAACTTGATTTTTGATTATTCCAAAATAATGAATATCACAGACCTTAATTTTGGCATCAGAAAAATGAAAACCAAATGGGGAAGCTGCAATATTGAAAAGGGAATGCTCTGGTTCAATATCGAACTTGCGAAAAAACCAATTGATTGTATAGAATATATTGTGGTACATGAACTTGTACACTTGATGGAAAGAAATCATAATAAAAACTTCATTATTTTGATGGATAAGTTTTTACCAAATTGGAGATTGCAGAAGAAGATTTTGAATGAGTTGCCATTGTAATTATTTATTTTCTATATTATTTTTAATTATGCCCCACACCTACCGACTCGCTCTCCTAGAAGACAACCCCAGACAGCTGGAAAAGATTGAGGCCTACCTGATCAAAATTCCAAATGTCGAAATTGTGCTCAAAAGCAGAAGTTCTAATGATTTTTTTGAACAATTAAAGACTATACAGCCTGATATTCTGGTTGCTGATTTAGATTTGGGAAATGACAGCATGACAGGAATGGAAGTGGCTCAGGATATTAAAATACCTGTATTTTTTGCCAGCGTCAATACTTCTGAATATGTTGAAGATATAGAAGATTTGAAACGTGATGCCGAAATCTGTGTCGATCATATTACCAAACCGTTCAGCGAGGATCAGTTTGAAAAAAGTTTTAAACGGTTCCTTCAGGAGGTAACCTATTTCAGTCCGCCACAATATGTTTATTTGGATTTTGAGAAAACTAAGAAAAATCGTATTCGTATAGATGATATCGTTTATCTCTGTGCAGATAAAAAAGAAGGTTCAGATTCTAATAATAAGCAGATTCATTTCATCAACAGAAGCCCTGCTATCCTTATTGATTTTTCATTTACAAAAATGGAAGAGAAAGGATTGCTTACATCTCAGTTTGTCACCATTCATAAAGCGTTCAGAGTAAATAAAAAATATTTAAAACATTATCATTCCAAAACTTCCACTGTGGAGATTCACATATTTGATGTGACAGATAAGACAAAATGTCATCAGCTTCCAGTGTCAGAAAATAATCAACCTGTCATAAGAAAGATGCTGCGTCATCCGCTTTGATTCCTCAGAAAAACGATTTTGTTCCTGCGCTTCCGTTCTTGTTTCCGGAAGCGTATTTTTTTTGTTTTTCGGATGTTGATTTGATGATTGATGTATGTCGACAAATTAAAAATGCGGTATCCGAAAAGCATACAGAGTAGGAATTTTAAAAAAAAACCAATTAAAAAAAATGAGTAATTCAAAATCTGATTTAGACAACTTTTCAAATCAATTAAATCCAAACAATGATGCTTATTGGCAATCAAGAGGTCATGATGAAAGGCCAGATGATTGGGATGAAGATGATTCAAGTTCTAGCAATTCTAATTATGATGATTCGGACGATTATTTGGATGATGATACCTATGAACCTTTCGGAGATTCGGGTGATTATGATTGATAAAGTTCTGACGTGTTTTTTTAACACGTCTTTTTTATTTAAAATTGTGGTAACTTTCAAGTGCAAATCGAAATTGAAACCATCCAAAAAAAATGCAAATTTCTACTGAAGCCTATGTTGAACTTCTCGTATGTCAAGAAATCAATCAAACTGCAGGATTACTGACACGTTAGCAAGTTTAACTTTGCTTTTTGCTTCGAGTAAGCCTGACAAAATGGAAGTATTTAAAAACTGATTATCAGTGTTTTAAATAGAAATAAATAGAGTAATAAATGCTAAAAAAGTTAATGTTCGGTATGTATTTCCACAAATAGTACTAGTAAATCAGTCCCTTATTTGTACCATAAAATCATAACTTGTTGATATTCATATATCGTTATTTTTGAAGAAGTGAAATAAGTACATTGTAAGTACCATAATACTTACATTTGATTATACAACCGCCGCAAACATGGTTTGCGGCGGTTTTTTTGTTTCCAAAGCCTGCATGTTTAAAACATACGTGTAGATATAGGTTTTTATAGTTGATATGACATAAAGTGTAAGGATCGTTAGGGAATTTTTAATCTGCATCAGAATAATTTATTAATGAACTCAATTATTATTTACTTTTAATAGGTATATTTGTTTTTATTTAGAATAAATAAATATTAATATTGAAAAAACTTAATTTTGTGTTTCTGCAAAATGGTCATCGGAACCTCTCAATCAATTATTCTCGATTTGATTTGCAGACTTGTTAAAAACTAAAAAAAACTATGGAACAGAAAAGTAAAAGGATCGCAGCCCTGGATCTTATCAAGGGAATGAGTGTCATCGGAATGATTATTATACACACCATGCTCATTTATGCGAATGTAAAATCACAATCAGAATCGGCTGTTGGCAGTTTTATTGTCTTTTTGGGCAGAGGAACGGCAATTTTTATGATCTGCATGGGGATCACCTTTATGACTTCTACCCATCAAAGTCTTAAAAGCTCTGTTAAACGGGGAATTTTACTTCTCTTAGCCGCTTTTTTCATGAATTTCATGAAGTTTATTGTTCCCGCGGTTTTGGGGTTTGCTCCCGATAATTTTATTCAGAAATATGGATGGCATGGTCCTATCGAACAACAATACATGTACCTCGTCATGTTGGGAGACATCTTGCAGTTAGCGGGAATTTCTTTACTATTTGTAGGCTTTATCCGGGAATATGTAAAAAACAAATATGGTATTCTGGCTATAGCATTATTGATAGCCTTAGTTTCCAGAGAAGTGAGCGGAATTCATGTAGATTATCCCGTCTTTAATTATATCTCAGATCTTTTTTTCAGTAATGATTATCCTGCCTACATTTATTTTCCTGTCTTTCCGTGGATGTCTTTTATTATCATCGGGATGTTTTTTGGAAAGTGGTATCTGGAGCTCAATTACAACAGCAAACAATTATTTAGGAATATGTTATATGTGGGGATTTTGTTTGTAGCGCTTGGTGCCCCGTTAGTATTTTTATATGGCGACTATCATTACAATGGTTTTTACCACATGGGACCGGGCGGTGTTATCTATTTTGCAGGATGGACCTTGATTTTTCTGTGGGCTATTTTCAGAATAACCACAAAAATGAAAGAAAATAAATTCACCAGCCTTTTAAAATACTGCAGTAGAAACCTAACGTCGATGTATATGATACAGTGGATATTAATTTCCTGGGGAAAAGGAATCTTTGGATACAGACAACATGGAATTGCATTTGTATTAATGCTTATACTATTATACTTGATTCTAACATTTACAGTTCAGGCATTATTGGATATCTTAAAGAAGAAAAAGTCAATAACTCTCCCTCAAAGTATTTCAGCAGATGAAACTGTCCTTAAGTGATGTATTAGCAAAGAAATCAGATATAGAAAACGATGGTTACTGTCTTTTTTGAATTTGATTGAATTATTTTCATTAATCTTTTTTTGGTCATACAGGTTTGGCTTGCTTTATGTTATATTTATTAGATTAATTTAAAAAAATACAACATGAAAAAGAAGGTATTAGCCTTAGTAGCGTTTGGTTTATTTTCAGCAGCTGTTAATGCTCAGGAAACAGTAAAGCAAGAAGCAAAAAATGTGGGCACTGCGATCCAAAAAGGCGCGAAAGCAACAGAAAAAGGTGTTAAAGATGGGGCAGAATGGGTGGGTGACAAAGCTCAAAAAGGAGCAAAAGCTACAAAAAAAGGGGTGAAAAAAAGCACAAAATGGGTTGGTAAAACAGCAACCAAAGGTGCGAAAAGTGTTAAAAAGACCGCTGTAAAAGGAGCAGATGCAGTTGCAGATGGCTATAAAGAGGTAAAGGCAGATTTAAAAAAATAATTTTTCCGGAAAATATAAGAAAACGACTTCTACAATAGGAGTCGTTTTTTTTATAATATTTGAGCTCAGACTCCATTAAAACATTTCCTTATTACATTATTGGTTTTCTCAATTGTTAAAGAATTAATACTTCATACTTAAGTTATAAAAGAGCATTAAAAGTCTATTGTTGACTTTAATGCTTTTTTATTCTTCATATGGGGAATTGTGTGTTTAATTTAATTTGTTTTAACAAAAAATAACTAAAATAAATCTAGTAATCTTTTTTTTATTTAGAATAATTATAATTAATTTTGCCATTTAAATAGTATAGGGTGAAAGTATCGTTATTAGTTGGTGCCGTTTTTTTAACGGCAGGTGGATTTCTATCTGCTCAGAAAGTAGAATTTTTCCATAATGGGCAGCTTAAAAAAGGTGAACTTGTCAATGGGGGAATGACAAATTGTAAAGAGTTACTTGGTAAAGATAACGCTATGATTCTTAAAGGGAAATGCCAGATTACCTTCCTGAATGCCAATAATAAAGAGGAAACCATTATCGTGAAAGAGGGAGAACAGTTAAAAATTCAGATCCTTTCACCCAAAAGCTCATCCCGGGAAAAATCAGAGATAAGAATTGAAGGAGTACAACTTACTGCCAAAAAGAAGCAGTTCTCGGAAATTTTAATTCAGCAGGAAGCCCTTCAGAATCTGCAGTCTTTTTCTATCGGAGATGTTTTACAACAATTACCGGGTCAATATGTACAGCAGTTTGACAATACTCAGTTTAAAAATATTGTGTTCAGAACAGCCAGTGGATCTTCTGTTACAGGAACAGGAAGTATTCCAGGAGGAGATGATTTTGGGAACAGAGCATTTGGAGTACAGTTGATGGTCAATGATATTGCTTTATCCAACAACGAGAATATGCAGAGTTATAATTCTGCCAACAGCAGTCCCTTTGGAATAAGCTTTAATACCAATACAAATAATGGTAATTTAACACCTGGACAACCCAATTATGGCGTTGACTTAAGGGAAATTCCTACAGAAAATATTGAAAGTATAGAAGTAATTCAAGGGGTACCGGATGCTAAATACGGAGATCTGACCTCCGGTCTTATTAAAGTCAATACAATAGCAAAAGCTTCTCCTCTGCGACTTGATTCATCTTTAAGGGAAGGAACGTATCAGATTGGTCTTACCAAAGGTTTCGGGCTCAATAGGAATAATGCGATTAACGTTTCTGTAGACTATATGAATTCACTTTCTGACCCACGGACAAGCCTGGTAGGGTATGATAGAACCAACTTTAATCTTCTTTGGTCTTCAAAGGGAAAGAATGGATTCACTAACAAACTTTCTGCTTCATTCTCTACCAATACCAGTAAGGGAAAGGATGATCCCGATGATCTTAGCGGAATCATCATCAATGTAGATAATAAAAGCTTTTCAGTAGGGAATAATATCTCTTATAATTTTGCCCGCAATGAAAGAAAACCATTTTTCAGGACAGTAAGTGCCGATATTGGAGTGAGCTACGCAACACAAATTACAGAACGAAGATATTGGTTGAACCAGGGTGCCCGTCCTTATGGAAATTCGTCGGGGAATTCAGTGTATTATGCTCCTTATACTCCGCCCAGCTATGAAAATCAGGCTTTTGCAGACGGGAAGCCACTTAATATTTACACCAATTTCAGTATCAACGGAAGTAAACTGACTGCTTCAAAATGGCTTCATACCTATAGTTTCGGAGTTAATTTCAGATATGGTGATAATTTTGGAAAGGGAAGATATGGAACTGCCGGGCAATTTACCACGCTAAAAGCTTCAGGACAGAGTTCAGACGGTATGAGGGATTATAACTATCGTGATAACGTATTTTCAAGCAAACAGTATGCTTTTTATATTCAGGATAATATCACCAAAGCTTTTGCCAACAAACATATTTTAAGAGCCAATTTGGGATTGCGTTATGACCTTCAGAATTCTTATTCCACTTACTCTCCAAGAGTCAATACTTCTTATCAGATGGGAAACTTATCAGTAAGAGGAGGGCTGGGACTAACCTCTAAAGCGCCTTCACTTAATCAGCTGTATACCGCACCAAGATATTTTGACTTCTTATTAGGAGATTATCGTTTACCAGGTTACTATTCAGCGGCTATTATGCAGACGGTTGTAACTCCGGGAGATAATTCTGATCTGAAACCTTCACGCAGCTGGAAAACAGAAATAGGAGTGGACTACAGATTCCCTTTTGGAACCTTTAACCTGACGGGGTATTACAATAAGTTATTTGACGGATTTACAACCATGAGCGTTTTGAAGACGATGAATAGGGCTAAAGTAGATGTCACTATCATAGGAACGCAAGTCCCTACTTTTGAAATAGTGGGAACGGAAAAATTTAATTACCTCCAGAACCGGATCGTTAACGGCTATGAATCTGTAGATAAAGGATTGGAACTTATGGCGAATTTCAAAAAAATAGAAGCCCTTAATCTTGTCATTGGTTTCAATGCCAGTTATGTAGAAACCTCAGGCCGGAAAGATGACGGAATTTATACATTCAAAGCTCCTGAAATCACAGATAAGAATTTCGAATACGGAATTTATAATGATACCAGAAATAAAAGCACCATGGCCAGAGCGAGTTTCAGTTTTGACTATCACCTTGCTAAAGCAGGACTGATTATAGGACTTAGAACAGATCACTTCCTTTCAGACAGAAAACTGACAGGGGCCAATGATATTTATCCGGTAGGGTATATTAAATACGGTGGCGAGATAGAAATGATTCCGGAAAATGACAGAACAAATCCTTTATATCAGAACTTATTCCTTAAGCCTTCTGATGAAAAACTGTCAGGTTTATATAACAAAACCCTGCATAACGTTCATTTACGCGTGACGAAAGATTTCTTAAGCGGTTTCAGACTTTCGGTCTATGTAAGTAATGTATTCAATTTAAAAGCTTACGACGAAAAAGGCTATGTATATTCCAACTTTACTTCCACTTCGTTTGGGGCTAATATTTCATATAAATTTTAATAATAATACTAAAAAATAACAATAATGAAACGATCAATACTATTGCTGGTCATGCCCATTCTTATCCTTGCAGGATGCAGCAGAGATGATGACTTCGGCGGAAATAACGAGATTAAACCAGTTCCGTTTACAGTAAATATTAAATATGATGCTTCTAAATATCCTTCCGTTGCAGACAAAGGGGTAGCCAATGTTACCATTACGATGGAAAACGCCGCTACAGGGGATAAAGTTACAGGAAAAACAGATGCTAACGGAGATTTGAAACTGAATGCTGTGCTGCCGGGAACTTATACGGTTCAGGCTGAGTTACAGTTGAAAAAAAATGAATATGAACAGCAGCTTGGAGAAAGTACCAGTTATGAGATTGTACATTTCGGAGGTTTTCAGGAAAAAGTAGCTGTCAATGCCAATATCTCTTCTGCACTGGTAAGAATTTCAAGTGGGAATCTGGGAGATCTTGTTATTAAACAATATTATTATGCAGGTTCAGACACGAAACTGGGGGCCAATTTCAGAGATCAGTTTATTGAAATTCACAACAACTCAGATCAGACGATCTATGCTGACGGCTTGTATCTGGTGTTTCTGGAAGGAAATGTGAACAATAACGTCGCCAATTATACTTTACCCAACGGTCAGTACAACTGGAGCCAGACGGCTGGTGGAGGAACAGCCGCCAATACAGATTATGTATATTCCAATATTTTGATTAAAGTTCCCGGAAATGGCAGCCAATATCCTATTTTACCGGGAAGAAGTATTGTGGTAGCCCAAACCGCTCTTAATCATAAAGTCCCTTTTAATGATATCAACGGTGCCGGAGTAGCCATACAGGATCCTTCCAAAACAGTCGACCTCAGCCAGGCAGATTTTGAAACCTATATGGGAGATTATAACTTAAGTAATGGTAAAAAGCCTTTCTTGTGGGATATTCAGAATATTATGGTTCCGGATATGCTGGTGAACTACTGGAGTATTGCTTCCAATGACCTGATCCTGAATGTTAATTCTATGCTAGGAGTAGGAATTCTGAGAGCTACAGATGCTGAGATTACAGGTTGGAAAAAAGTGGCAGCGCCCAAAGCCCCAGTCGGAACATTGTTTTTGCAAATTCCCAAAAAATATATCATCGATGGTGTAGACATTACCGATAAAGAACAGAAAGCTCCTAAAGACTTCCCATCGGATATCGATGCCTCAAGAACATTTATTGTTAATAATGCAGGATTGGCAGAAGGTACTTTTACAGGACTATCAATCATTCGTAAAACAAAAGAAATTATCAGTGGTCGTGTGGTATTGCAGGATACTAATAATTCTGCCAATGATTTTGTAACGATTAAAGCGAACCCTAGAGGATATGCACAATAACAGAAAGAAAACTGTAAAAGTTTTTCAATACAGGATGTTAGGATTGGCTGTTTTAGGCAGCCAGTTCTTCCATGCCCAGATTACGCATTTAGATAGTATTAATATAAGTTCTGTAGAAAAGAATATCAGGCTGAACGATCCTTATATTTCTTTTTTTCAGCCTCTGGATTTTTCGCAGACAACTTTTCAGTATTCTGTAACCAAACAGAATTTTAAAAGAGTTCAGACCGCTGAAAAGATCGGAAGCTTTACCTTTCAGTCCGAAGGAGTTTACAAACTGAATGATAAAATTGCTTTATCAGGAAAGCTGCAGGCAGATAAAACTACCGAAGAAAATGTTCCCTTTATTCTAAGTGATGAGAGAACGACCCATTCTTCCTTTATGTACAACCCTTCTTATTACTGGGTTCCACGTTCGGCAAGATGGCAGAAGCAAAGCTACTTTATCAATGGACAGTTTGCCTATAATCCTGTAAAACCGATTATTCTGCAAGTAGGAGGAGAAGGAAGATATGCCAAATCCTACAGGCAAAATGCCGATCCCAGACCAAAAATAGATGATTATACCTACAGAGCCTTTGCGAAATTAGGATTAAAATGGCATCAGCACTCTGTTTTTGGGAAATTGAGTTACATTAACCATTATAAGAATAATGATATTATTTTTGTGAATCAAGGGGGAAATATACCTGCCAATGACAGTATTTATATCCGCTATAACGAAGGCTATGGTAACCAGTATATCGGGAATACACAATATAAAACTTCCGAATATAAGATGGAAGGTTATATCTGGGGTGGAGAATATGCTTTCAATAATGGCAATACTCACTTTTCTGCCGGATATGATTATACCCATGTGATAGAACGCTTTTATAAGATCTATGAATACCAGGATGCCAGTTACGTATACCATAAAGATTATACAAAATACTCAGGGCTAAAGACTGATTTACACAGCTTCTACATTAATTTCCTAGGAAACTATAACGGAAAAAGATGGGCTTCGGCAATTACCTACAAAGATCAGCTTGATACCAATTATAATTATCCTTTAGAATATAGAACCTATCGTCTGGAGCAGCAGAATCTTTTGTGGAAGAATAGCTTGGTATGGTTCAATCACAGAAACGAAGCGTTTAAGGTGCTTTTCGATGCTGGATATGGAAAGAATCATGTAAAGGATGTATCTGTGGTAATGGATAGAAAGCTTTCTTTCTTTCAGTACCAACTTGGGCTGGAAAGAGAATTTGTTCTT
Source organism: Chryseobacterium carnipullorum (assembly GCF_003815695.1). Classification (NCBI taxonomy): domain Bacteria; kingdom Pseudomonadati; phylum Bacteroidota; class Flavobacteriia; order Flavobacteriales; family Weeksellaceae; genus Chryseobacterium; species Chryseobacterium carnipullorum. The sequence continues at coordinate 2,689,226 of NZ_CP033920.1, forward strand.
ATCCCTTCCCATAAACTGGCTGTAGGGATCACCCAAAATCTTTACCTGCCATTGGAGAAAGAATTCAACTACGCGCCTTATCAAAGCTCTAAAGATAATATCTTTGTAACCAAGATAGCAAAACCGGATTTTGCTTATGATGCTACCCCAAAAGTGGGTCTTAATCTTAAGGCAAGTTACCTTTTGGATAGCGGTAAAATCAGATATGAACTGTTTGGAAACTTTACTCAGATATGGATGATGAACAGCAATTATAAAAATGCAGCAGATTACAATGGAAAAGCCAATCAGATTGCTTCTGTAGGGCTGAATGTTTATTACTAAAAAAAGAAATGAAAGACAGATATCTCGCCTTTCTGGCGATTATTGGTGCCGTATGTTTATTAAGCTATACCTCTGGTGATCCTACCGGATATACCATCGAAGAATTACGTACATTATACAGCAGTGGGGATCAGTCCAAATGGCCGGAACCTCATTTATTTAATGAAGCTAAGAATGATTTTCAGGATATAGGCCCTTTGTCTGAAATGACCTATCCTAAAGACAATCCCTATTCCGAAGATAAAATGGAATTGGGGAAAGTATTGTTTTTTGATCCGAGGCTTTCCAAAAGTGGTCAGATCTCCTGTGCCAATTGCCACAATCCTGAAATCGGGTGGTCAGACGGAAGCAGGGTTTCCTTTGGTCATGACAGGCAGACAGGAACCAGAAACGCACCTACTTTGGTGAATATAGGATATGCAAAAACCCTCTTCTGGGATGGCCGTGCGGCAACACTGGAAGAGCAGGTGAAAGCACCTATTGAAAATCCTGTGGAAATGAATCTTCATATGTCAATGGCGGTAAAGAATATCCGGAAAATTAAAAATTATAAACCGCTCTTTGCAAAAGCTTTTGGAAATGGAGACGTGACAGAAGATAGAATTGCAAAAGCCATCGCAACTTTCGAACGTTCCGTGATAAGTCCGCCGTCTAAGTTTGATAAATTTGTTTCCGGGAAGAAAGATGCATTAACAGATGCTGAAGTGAACGGACTTCACCTGTTCAGAACTAAAGCAAACTGTATCAATTGCCATAATACCCCTTATTTCTCTGATCAGAAATTTCATAATCTTGGGCTCACCTATTACGGAAGAAAATATGAGGATCTCGGAAGATATGTGGTTACCAAAAAAAACGAAGATGTAGGAAAGTTTAAAACCCCTACACTGAGAGAAGTATCCGAAAACAAGCCTTATATGCATAACGGGCTTTTTCCTGAACTGGCCAATATTGTCATGATGTACAATGCCGGAATGGGCAGAGAAACCCCGAAAGGAGATCAGATCAATGATCCTAAGTTTCCCCATAAATCAGAGATGGTGGAAAAACTTCATTTGACGGATGAAGAAGTTTTTGATATTGTAGCATTTTTAAAAACCCTTAACAGCTATAAATACAAAATGCGTCCACCGGAATTACCCAAATCATAGCATTTCTAAAAAAGAAAACATCAGAAATTAATAATCATTTGAATTCTTTGTTCTAGGTTTTACGTTTTTTGCACAATTGCCGGAAGGAAAAACCAATGTTGGGAATTCTCATAGTCCCGGAGTTTTTGCAGATAGGGAACAGCCCCAATCAAATTCTGAATACAAAAACACCAGCCGTTTTTTACAGAAAAATACCTACATTCGTGTAACATTAAAGCAAAATTCAGAATGAAATACTCTAAAATTATTGTCATTGCTGCCCTGTTGCTGTTTCAGCTAAGCATAGCACAGGAAAAAGCAGATATAGAATTGAATAAAGCCCTTAAAGAAGCTAAAGCCCAGAAGAAAAATGTTTTGCTGGTATTCCATGCTTCATGGTGTGGCTGGTGCAAGCTGATGGAAAAAAATATGAACCTTCCTGAAACCAAACCTATTTTCGAGAATAAATTCGTTACCACCTACATCGATGTTCAGGAAAGAGGAGAAAAAAAGAAACTTGAAAACCCGGGCGGACAGGAACTGATGAATAAATACAAAGGAGAAAATGCCGGACTTCCTTTCTGGCTCATCCTAAATCCAAAAGGAGAGGTGCTTGCCGATTCTTTTGACAGTAAAGGAGATAACCTGGGATCACCAGCAACTCCCGAAGAAGTTTCCTCATTTCTGGCCAAGCTCGAAAAGAGTTCAAAAATGAATAAAGAAGAACTTCAGACTATTCAGAAAGTCTTTGTCAAAAAGGATAAATAAAAAGAAACTCCCCGGACACTATCCGGGGAGTTCTTGTTCAGATTAAACCAAAAATATTATATAATCTGATCGTGCATTTATAAAGTTTGTTTTTTAATCGATGACAAGGTAATTGTACTTATCACTTGGTGCTATGCTGTATTCCACATCCTCTGTGTAGATCGGTACAACCTCACACCCGAATCTTCCTCTTGGTACACAAGGCCCGTTTTCGCGGGACAGCACCTGATTGGGAATGCTCATATTAATATTCATTCCGGCATTTTGAAGAATAATAGGTTCATTGGTAGTGGTGTAAGTCCATGGTCCGTTCATACCGCCATTTTTTCTCCCTACTTTTGATATTTTGTTGATCACAAAGCGGATGCTTGGATGAGCAATCGTATTCGTCTGGCTTTTACTGGAATAGAAATACAGTTTTAGATCCACATTTCTGTTACGTCCGCTGGTTATATTTTCTTTCACAAGCTTTACATAAACCGGTGGATTTTTAATATCAAATTTAAATGTAGTCTTCACAGGAGAATTATCCTTTAAGTAAGAATACGTACAGAAAATCGGTACACCGGGCTGACTTTTAGAGAAAGTTCCCTTTGAAATGTGATTCACAAAAGCTTCATATCCTTTAAAAGATTGTGCAGCGGTAACGCCACTTCCGCCTATCAGGTAAAGATTAAAGTCAGCTCCGTTCAGGAAATTTTTTTCCTCCTGAGTCAGAAAGCTTTCTCCTTTTACAAACAATTTACTGAATGATTCATTAATGGTAGTTCTTGCCGTTTCTGCCAGCTCATTCGTTTCGATCGTTAAAACACCCATCCTTCCATAAGAAATAGAATTAACATATACAGGTTCCACACCGCCACTGTCAAAGTTGTTATCATTAACTAGTGATCCGGCTGGAATATCCATGTCCAGTGTGAAAGAGGTCTGGTAAAATTTCACGTAGAATCCTGTTCTCTTGGCAATCATCCCTTCTTCAATATTCGTTGAGGAAGAATTTTTACCAAATAAAGACCTTGTATTTACATTTGATCCGAAAGCTACTTTAAGCTCATCATAAGACGTAAACTGTTCCACACTGTAGCTCAGCGTGCCGTTCTGTGTAAAATCTGCAGACTGAATATAATCCTGTACCAGCTGTCTCGTTTTGGATAAAGAAGGCTGGTCTATGGTGAAGGCTGTCTTTTTGTTCAAAGCAGGAATAGACATAGAAACGGTAACAGGCTTTACAGAGGCTGAAATAGGCTTGAAATCCATATTCTGGATAGAGTTACCTTTCAACAGAGATCCCGGGAAAATATACATCTGAAGATGGGGAAGGACGATCGATTCTGAAGATTCAAATTCCTTCGTTTCCGTAAACTCTTCTGCATTACCACCTTTAGCGAGCATGCTTCTGTTTTTACCGGATAGAGCAGATGGATAAGTTCCGAATGAAGTAATATTTACGACCTGCTGGGGAGAGCGGGACATTTCCTGAGCTTCTGCAGAGGCCTCAAGCTCACTTGCACAACTTTGTAAGGCAGCTATAGAAATAGCTGCCATTAAATAGATTAATTTTTTCATGTTTATTTATCTACAGTAAACGTGGTGTAGTATACTGAATTGTCTCCTGCGTGAGCTGCAGTAAAGTTAATGGGAACCCCCGGAGCATTGGCTGTAAACTGACCTCCGTTCACAATAAAGTTGATAAAGCCTGTGTAGCCCTGTACCACTTGTACGGCATCAGAACCGATACCTCCCAGGATGTACACTTTAAGGTCAGATTCTTCAAGAATTTTTTTACTCTGAACATCAATGCTGATCGATCCGTTGACCATTTTAGCATTTAATGCCGCTTTTAAAGCAAACGCTGTTTCGTTATACGAATAGTCAGATTCCAGAGAGATGATTCCCAGTCTTCCGTAAGTGATAGAATTGATGTAAACCGGATTTTTAGAAGCCGCCAGATTAAGGTCAGATTCATTTTTGAAGATATTGCCGTTATCCGGAAGATCCATATCAATCGTGAAATTCTTCTGGGTAAACTTGGCAAAGATCCCTGTATTTCTTTTCACCTTATTATTACTTCCGCTGATATCAATGCTGAAAATACTTCCGATATTCACGTTAGCTCCAAATGCAATCTTAAGTTCGCTGTAATACGAGAACTGCTTGATGTTGTAGTCAAAAGCAAGAGACTGCTGACCACTGAAATTAGCACTTTGCATCGCTTTGAAGATCGAAGATCTCATGCTCGAAAGTGTAGGCTTTTCAATCGTATCTACAATAAAATCAGAAGGGAAAGAATAAGAAACCGTGATCGGCTTTACAGGATAAGAAATAGGAGTATACGAAAGATTGTCCAGGGTAGTGGAATTATAAACCCCGCCAATAAACGTTTTGTTCGGTGATGTTACCACCATCTGGTCGCTGTTTAAAGTTACTGTAGTCGTTTTGGAAGCCACTTGCTTTCCTCCTACAGATACTTCATCATAATTTAAATATTTTGAAGGTACGCTTACGACAGGATTGATTCCTTTCGAAGCTTTTGCTCCTTCTAAAACAGTTGTTGTTTCTTCGTTGATATCCTGACGGCAGGAGATGGAAGAAATAGTCGCTACAACCAATAGCGCAATAGGTACAATGATTCTTTTCATAAATTAATTTGAGACCCTAAAAGTATACTTTTTACACATTGTAGTGAAATATATAATGATTAAATCTTTGTTAACCATTATTAATAAAAGATTAATTTAATATAACTTATTGATTGTAATTATTATAGTTCTCTTGTTAGTGATAAAAATCATATAAAAACTCCCCAAACACTTAGTTAGGGGAGGCTGTTCTCAGATCAAGTAAATGTATGAAAGGATATTTCTAGGACCTGAGTACACATCGTCAAAATTTGTTATAAGTTTTTGTAGTGATAATCAATGTTAGACCAAAGAATATCATCTCCGTTTGCGGTCATTTCTGATGGACTGCTGAAAACATTATTCCCGAAAATATCCTGGTAACCGGTTATTCCGAAAACAGCTTTCTGGGAAATGGTCAGAGCACTGTTAGGGTCTCTTGGCATCTTTTTAATGTAGCGAAACGATCTTTTTAGCGTGAAAGAAGATTCACTTCTGCTAAAAATCCCTGCAAAAGTCTGCTCATTATTTTCACTGATAAATACAGAATCTTTTTCAATCTTCACGGCATACGTGACATCTGAAGATGTTCCGGAGATCAATTGTAAAGAATTGTTTTTCAGATCTAAACTTATTTTCTTCCATGCCGGTTGCTGATAAGTACTCCAATAGGTGTTCAGATAAGATTCTGAAGGATCAATCTTTTGACCTGACGGACCTTTATAGACTGAGATACTTTGTACAGTATAATTTTTATATTCAAAAGTGTACACCTGCTTTTCTGCAGGCATTATATTTTCAGTTACTGCATCATCATTTCCACTGCATGAGATCATCGGTAACGCCGCAAGAATAAGGAGCGAAAAGTATTTCATCGGATAATTTTTGCAAAAGTATCTATTTTGCACCACATGGTGAAATATAATTTAATAAAATATTAGTGATGCATAGTAAAGAATATGAAGATTCATTTTTATGCTATGAAGTAATTAAAGATTGAGAAGCTGTATTGTTGAAAATGAATACTTTGACGTTTAGAAAATAAAAAACTCCCCAGACAAAAATGCCTGAAGAGCCTATTTACAAATTAAATTATTTCTTACTTACCGAAAAAGATCTCGTCCTGTTTCTGTTGCTCATTATAAATAAGCTGAAAATTATCAGGCATGTTCTGATAAAGAAGCTTCCATTGCTGGATTTTAGAATGCTTTTTAAAGCTCTCCAATGATCTTACAAACAGATTTTCGATCACGGTTCTTACGTAAGAATCGCCGTTTCTGTAGATCCAGTCCATCAGTTTGATGTGATGGGCTACAATATAGATTTTCGATTCCTGCAGCATATCCTTTAAATAGTTGATCGTAGCCTGGATAATGCCGGCAAAGTTTTCCTGCACAGATAACTGTGTGATTTCCTTTCGGAGTGGTGGATAGAAAAATTTTAAGTATTCAACGGCTATTTTTTTATTAATAGCTTGCATTTGTACTTTCATCATAACTAATATTTTTCAGTATTTATCTTGCAGCGAAATGTGTACCAAAATTTACAGCATGGCCGCAAAAATAAAAACACCGATAATCACAGCGATGTGAGTAAGCAATACCTCTGTATTGTGCCTGTTGGTCGTGGTTTTCCATGTTTTCCAGTCGGATATTCTTCTTATTTTTGATTTCATAACCTATTGATTTTTAGTAGTTTTAATTTTTAAGCAAAATTTGTTTTTGTAACGAAACAGATGAAAAATGTAATAAAACTTTAAATGCCATGATTGTAAATCTGTCTCGAGTAGGTCTGTTGCAAGTCCTTTGAAATGTGACTAAAGATCACTTTCCGGTATTCGCCACTGCAAAAAGCAGTAAAATTGTCCAGTGAATAGATGAAAATTCCCTCCACAGCATTTTTTAAAGCCAGATCTCCATTGGTGTAAATTTTGTCCATCTTGTGGAGACTTTTAAATAATACATTTCTGTCATTCTGTCGGATCATCCCTTTGATCCGTTCAGTGAAAGTTCGGATCACACTGTAAGAATTCTGGGGAGTAGTAGTTGTAAGTTCATTTTCAAAGTCGGGAATCACTTCTGCAATTTCCCGGACGGCTTCTGAATAGTTCATATAATTAATGATTTTGTTCTAAAAGTTTAATGATTGTTCCAAAGACTAAAACAGTCAGAAAAGCCATGAGAATCAGGTGATAAGGTTTTAGCCACTTTGGAGTCGCCGGTCCTCTGCTTTTTAATCTTCTTAACTTGTCTATGCGGTTTAAAGTCTTCAAGTCCATTGTGTAGGTTTTGAAGATGATGAAGCGAATGGCGTTCCTTTGAGAATTTAATTTTATTAATTATCAGTATATCAATTAGTTAATTTGTTTTCGCTGAGGTTTTATATTCTATAAATCCTGTCAAAATGATAAGGTTGCTATCAAAATGAGACAGATTTTTACTGAAAATAGGGAATATGATAAAAAGATGGTATGCAAAGCCGTACCTGAAATAATAAAAGCTGCCTCAATAGTAGAGACAGCTTTTGTTTGTGTTTTTACCTTCCCGCAAGCTTATGTTTAAGACATGCAATCAGTTTGTATGAAGTTGTATAACCTCCCGGATTTTATGTAGAATAAATTTGTGTTTTTAAATCTGAAATAATTTCATGGAGATGTTATAAACACAAAGATGTATTATTAGGGTGAATCTTAAAAGGTTTAAAGCAGACAAAAAATGATAAAAAACGGACATTTTATTCCTTGTATGATGTTGGGGTTTGTCCTGTATGTTTCTTAAAATATTTGATGAGATTGGTGGGTTCATTAAAATGAAGCGTATAAGCAATCTCTTTTATACTGAGTCTTTCAAACAACAAAAGACGTTTCATTTCGATTATTATCCTGTTGTCGATGAATTGTTTTGCGGATTTCTGAATAGCAGACCGGGTGATCCTGTTGAGTGTTTTGGGAGTAATTGCCATTAGCGATGCATAGAAGTCTACACTGCGTTCTTGTAGAAAATGCTGTTCGAGTAATTGTTTGAAGTGATAGTATTGGGACAAATAGTGGTGGTTGGGAATATTTTTATTATCCATTTGTTTTTGCCTTTCAGAGTAAATAAGAAATAAACTGGTCAGCTTTTGAAGGCTTTCTTCCTTAGAAAAGGTATAGTGGGATGAAATTTCTTTCATCAATAAAAGTACAAGCTGAATCATTTGACAAAACGTATCCGGATCAGGTTTTACTAAGGCATTGGATAAAGTGGTGTCAAATAGGGAAGATTGATTCAGAAAACTAAGTTCATTGGCCTGTTTACGGAAAAAATGTTCAGTAAATAGGAGCATATATCCTTTATATTGGGGTTTGGTTTCATAGGCTTGAATCTGACCGGGAGCTATAAACAGAATCGTTCCTTTTTCAAGCTGGTATTCCTTAAAATCTACAAAATGTTTTCCTTTTCCTTCTGTAATAATCATGACGATGAAAAAATGGATTCGTTCTGTTTTGCCTAAATAAGTGAAGGTAGAGATTTTTTTTAATAAATCATCCAGCTCCAGTACTTCACATCCGTACGGTGCTTTCTCATGATTGAACCTGATATTTTTAATGTTTTTTTTCAAATAAATGGGTGTATAGAATAGATGGTAACTAAATTATAGCCTGATTACAATTCAGATATAATACAAAAAGATAATTAATCTATATTTTCACCCAAAGATACTGTGTTCCCCGAAAATAAGCTTCTTCTGTATTTTTTATTTGTATGATAGAAAGAATAGAATGAATATATTTGCACTCCAAATTATTCAGGACATGTTTTCAAAAATTATAGTACACAGAGTAGGAAATAAAATCAATGGAGAGTCTTTAACGCTGTCTCAGGAAGAGCTCAAGCTGGAAGAAGGAATGGCAGAGCTGCTGGAAGATTATTTTTTAGGTTCTTTTAAATCGGAAGAGACCTTCAATTTTTACAGCGATACGTATTTGGTCAATAATCCGGTTTACAGTTCCGTATCCGAGATTTTTGAAGACAAATCGAAATTCCTTTGGGAATCCGAAAATATTGCCAAACACCTTTTCGAAGCAGCTGAGAATCCAAGAGTTCAGGGCGGAGAATTGTTTATTGTGCTTTTTGAAGAAGAAAGCGACCGTCCGGATAAAGTAGATAAGATTGGAATCTTTAAAACAGAAAAGAGAGAATCTTTCCTTAAAATTTCCCCTCAGGAAGAAACTTTTGATATCGAAAAAGATCAGGGAATCGGTTTGTCTAAAATTGACAAAGCAGCTTTGATTTACAACAATAACAAAGAGACCGGCTATGTACTTTCCGTGGTTGACAACAATAAAAACGGAGATATGTACTACTGGTTTGAAGATTTCCTGAAAGTAAAACAGCGTGACGACGAATATTTCCACACTCAGGAAGCTTTGATGGTTTACAAAGACTACATTACCAAACAGCTTCCACAGGAATTTGAAGTGTCAAAAGCGGATCAGGCCGATTTCTTAAATAAATCCATCAATTTCTTCAAAGAAAAAGAAGAATTTAAGTTGGATGAATTTGCTACAGAAGTATTGGGAGACGAGCATGTCATTGAAAGTTTCGTGAATTTCAAAACCGATTACGAGCAGGATATGCAGGTGAATATTGCGGAAGAATTCCCGATCAGTGAAGCCGCAGTGAAAAAAACACAACGTCATTTCAAAAGCATCATCAAACTTGATAAAAACTTCCATATCTACATCCATGGCGACAGACAGAAACTGGAAATGGGGGAGGATGACAAAGGCAAATACTACAGACTTTATTTTGAAAAAGAAGTGTAATAGAGAGAAAGTCCGTTAAATAATAATATCATAACTTTATCACGCACCGCAAAATAACAGTTATGAAATTTATGATCATTTTCTGGACGCTTTATATGCTTGTTTTCTGCATACCATTTCCGATATTTATCTATATGATGACTTCGGAAATCACAACTGAACCGAGAAATACACCTGCTTTGAGCTATGTATATCTCGGTTTTTCTTTGCTTGTATGGCTTTATGTTCTCCTCTTTTTTATTAAAAATCTATTCATTAATACCTTTAAAGAGAAAAACACAATCACTTATATTGCACAGAACGGAATTCCAAGAGAGGCTGAAATTATCAGTTACAAACTCATAAAGTATGATGCCAGGAAGAATATCAATATAATCCATATTGTCCTTTCCTTTAAGAATCTCAGCAATATACAGATCAGGCATGAAATGATGTTCTATGATACAAAACCACAGGAAAAAAGATTTGATGTGGGAAAGACCGTTAAAGTCCTTCTGAATCCTGACACGTCGAAAGAGCCTTATTTTATTCTGAGCGGTGTACAGACCAGATTTAAAATTAAAAATATGATCTTAAGGATCGTGTTTGTTGTCTTCATGATAGTTTATGTCATGGGTCTTTACAGTTACTTTTACATCAGGGAATCATTTGATTTTGGATGGAGGTTTCTTACCTTTATGCATCCTATTATTTTTAGTGGGGTCATGTTTTTGCTGACGATCTTAGTCTACAAGCAAATCGTAGGAAAATTTGTGAAAAATAAAAAAGAAGAACGTATTCTTTTTGCCGGAAGAAATGCACAGGCACAGATTATCAGCGTAAGCCAGACCGGATTGACCGTGAATGATCAGCCGCAGCTCCTGTTTCAGGTAAGCTTCAAAGATTTTAAAGGCATTGAGCATATCACCGTTTACAAAAAAATAGTGAGGCTTCTTGACCTGGCCTCTGTCCCGCAACATGGTACCATCGAGATCCTGTATGATCAAAATAATCCTAAGAAAATAACCATTCCGGTAGTTTGATTGGAAGTACTTACCTTTTTAACCTTTCACTATATTTATTCAATGAAAACAACGATTATTGATCTGTCCAAACCCATTCAGTATAATGCCGGAGATCCCTGGTTTATGAGAGTTAAGATTAAACATAAAGCCCATAAAAAATCTCACTGGTTAATTCGTCTGGCATTGAATCTTCCCTTCAGGCTTTTTCCCCAAAACTGGACAGGATGGGCAGATGATTCCATCAAAAATATGGGACTTCATGCAACAACACACCTTGATGCTCCATGGCATTATGGACCTGTTGTAGAAGGGAAACCCGCGAAAACAATTGACCAGATCCCTTTGGAATGGTGCTATGGCGATGGGATTGTCATCGACTGCACCCACAAAGAAGATTTCGTAGCCATCACCATTGATGATCTGAAAAAAGATCTTGATAAAAACGGACTTTCCATTCAGGAAGGAAATATTGTCCTCATCAGGACAGACCGGGATCAAATGATGGGAACCGCAGATTTTGTAGAAAAAGGAACAGGAATGAGTAAAGAAGCTACAGAATGGCTGATTGATCAGGGAGTAAAAGTCATGGGAATCGATCAGTGGGGATGGGATCTTCCGCTAAAGTATATGGCTAAAAAAGCAAGAGAACTCAATGATCCCGAATATTTCTGGGAAGGTCATCGGGTAGGCATTGAAAAAGAATACTTACATATTGAGCAGCTTACCAATCTTGGCGCATTGCCTCCTTCAGGATTTAAAGTCAGTGTATTTCCGTTGAAAATTGTGGGCGGTTCCGCAGCTCCTGCCAGAGTGGTGGCCATCATCAATCCTTAGGCTGGAAATTATCCATGGCAAGGTTCACAACCTTGCCATGAATATTCAAAGATATTTTCAAGTTACTTTTTCCTGAAGAACAGTGCCCTTCCAAATTCGTAATTCATTCTGGCGATATTCAGCACAGAAATTCCCTGTGGGCATTCTACTTCACAAGCTTCTGTATTCGAACAGTGTCCGAAAAGCTCATGATCCATCTGAGAAACCATATTCAGAACACGGCTGCTCCGCTCCTCCTTCCCTTGAGGGAGAAGGACCATGTGCGTTATTTTCGCAGAAGTGAATAAAGCGGCACTTCCGTTTTTACAGGTAGCCACACACGCACCACATCCGATGCAGGCGGCAGAATCAAATGCTTCTTCGGCAATCTGATGGGTCACCGCAATGGCTGTAGCATCAGGAGCCTGACCTGTATTCACAGAAACAAATCCTCCTGAAGAAATAATTCTGTCAAAAGCCGATCGGTCGACTTTAAGATCTTTTTTTACAGGAAAAGCTTCTGCCCGGAAAGGCTCTATTAAAATTGTTTCCCCGTTTTTGAAAGACCTTAAGTGAAGCTGGCAGGTCGTTGTATTTTTTAAAGGTCCGTGGGCAATTCCGTTGATCATCATGCCGCACTGTCCGCAGATTCCTTCACGGCAATCGTGATCAAATTCTACAGGTTCGTCGCCTTCCGTAATGAGTTTTTCATTTAAAGTATCCAGCATTTCCAGAAAAGACATGTGAGGATTCAGTTCTTTCAGATCATAACTGACCAGTTTTCCTTCACTCTGTTTGTCTTTCTGTCTCCATATCTTAAGATGTAAATCCATAATTTTTGTTTTTTATTTGTAGCTTCTTACCGTTGGCTGTATTTCTTCAAATACCAGCGGTTCTCTGATCAGTTCAGGTTCATTGTTTTCACCTGCCCATGCCCATGCGGAGATAAACTGATACTCAGCATCATTTCTTAAAGCTTCTCCGTCCGGAGTTTGAAATTCTTCCCTGAAGTGAGCACCACAGGATTCGTTTCGGGTTAAAGCATCGTAGCACATCAGTTCTCCGATTTCAAAATAATCGGCGATGCGGCCTGCTTTTTCAAGCTCCGTATTCATTTGGTCTCCCTCTCCGGAAACCCGCACATCCTTGTAAAATTCATGCTTTAATTTTCTGATTTCTTCAATGGCATGTTTCAGGCCTTCTTCATTTCTGGCCAGACCACAATAATCGTATAAAATTTTACCCAATGTTTTATGGAAGTAGTCAACGGTTTTGGTTCCTCTGATACTCATAAAATCGTTAATTTGTTTTTTTACAGCATTTTCTGCCGCTTCAAACTCGGGAGCATCCGCAGAAATTTTTCCCGTATGAATTTCATCAGCCAGATAATTGGCAATCGTATAAGGAGCAATGAAATAGCCGTCTACAGAAGCCTGAAGAAGTGAGTTGGCTCCCAGTCTGTTGGCTCCATGATCTGCAAAATTGGCTTCTCCTAAGGCAAACAAGCCGGGAATAGTCGTCATCAGCTCATAATCTACCCAAAGTCCACCCATTGAAAAGTGCGCGGAGGGAGAAATCATCATCGGTTCATTATAAGCATTGTACCCTGTGATTTTAAGGTACATGTCAAATAAATTTCCATATTTCTCCTGAATCTTTTCCTTTCCCTGCTCTCTTATTGCTTTTGAAAAATCAAGATAGACCGCATTTTTCAGAGGTCCGATTCCAAAACCGGCGTCAATTCTTTCTTTGGCGGCACGGGATGAAATATCTCTGGGAGCAAGATTTCCAAAAGCAGGATATCTCCGTTCCAGGTAATAATCTCTTTCGTTTTCAGGAATATCATTAGGCAGTCTGGTTTCATCCGTCTTTGAAGGCACCCAGATCCTTCCGTCATTACGCAATGATTCCGACATCAGGGTTAATTTGGACTGATAATCTCCGGACTGAGGAAGCGAAGTAGGGTGTACCTGAATCCAGCTTGGGGAAGCCATTAAAGCTCCCTTTTTATGGGCACGCCAGATCGCAGAACCGTTACATCCCATCGCCAGAGTGGAGAGATAATAGATTTTTCCATACCCTCCGGTGGCCAGAACTACCGTATGGGCAGCATGTCTTTCAATTTCTCCGGTGTCTAGATTTCTGACGATAATTCCTCTTGCTTTGCCATCAATCATAACAAGATCAAGCATTTCATGTCTGGAATATAACTGTACGGTACCTTTTCCCACTTGTCTCATGAGGGCCTGATACGCACCCAGAAGCAACTGCTGCCCCGTCTGTCCTCTTGCATAAAACGTCCGGCTTACCTGAACCCCACCGAAAGAACGGTTGTTGAGGTAGCCGCCATATTCACGTCCGAACGGAACGCCCTGTGCTACGGCCTGATCAATAAGATTTAAAGAGCATTCTGCCATACGGTAGACGTTCGCTTCACGGGCTCGGAAATCTCCGCCTTTAAGGGTGTCTACAAACATTCTGTAGACACTGTCTCCGTCGTTTTTATAATTTTTAGCGGCATTCACACCACCTTGTGCAGCTACGGAATGCGCTCTCCTCGGACTGTCCTGAAAACAGAATGATTTGACATTATAGCCCATTTCACCCATAGAAGCCGCAATAGAACTTCCTGCAAGCCCTGTTCCTACAACGATAACGTCCAGCTTTTTACGGTTGGCAGGGTTAACCAGTTTGGCTTTCTTTTTATAATAATCCCATTTTTGTTCTAACGGGCCTTGTGGTATTTTTGAATTTAAGATCATAATTTTTCTGTTTAATGGGCAGTAAAGAATACGTACACCGGCATCAGCGCAAAACCGACACTGATAATGACTGAATAGACAATTCCAGCGGTTTTGAACCATTTTACAAACTTAGGATGGTATAATCCAAGCGTTCTGGCCGCACTGTGAATCCCGTGAATCAGATGATAGCATAAAGCGATCATAGACAATACATAAATGATGACGTACCACCATTCTTTGAAAACAGTCACTACCAGAATGTAAAGATCTTTATTTCCGTTATTGTCCAGCGGCGGGTTTCCAAATTTGTACACATACCAGAAATTCTGAAAATGGATCACCAGAAAGATCAGGATTAAAGTACCCAGAATTCCCATATTCCGGGAATACCATTTGCTGGCTCTTCCCCGTCTTTCCGACTGATAATTGCCTCCCGATTTTTTATTCTTTAAAGTAATGACCAATCCGTCCAGTGTATGCAGAATAATACTTGCATACAATACATAGGATACCATCTTGATCAGAATATTTCCGGACAGAAAATGCGAATAGGCGTTAAACTGCAGGTGCGCCTGCTCCGGTGGAAGAAACAGCTGAAGATTTCCCAAGAAATGGATCAACAGAAAGAAGCTCAGGAATAGTCCTGTAAGGCACATCAGCATTTTTCTTGACAAGGTTGACAGCATATTTTTTTATTTATTTGATTAGTAATATCCTAAAACTTTCATCCAAAGTCCTCCGACGACCATATAGATGATGAGTAACACGATCCCGATTTCAAGACCCCGCAGCCACCAGGCTTTCAGCTCTACATAGCCGCTTCCGTAGAATACCGGAGCCGGACCGTGACCATAGTGAGTAAGTACTCCATAAATTGAACCCAGAAAACCCAGCATCATCGCCAGTAGCATCGGTGGGATTCCTAAAGAAACACCCACCCCTAATAAGGCAGCATACATCGCTGCGACATGGGCCGTTGCACTTGCGAAAATATAGTGACTGAAGAAATAGACAACAATGATCACCGGAAAGGCAATCTGCCAGCTTAGTCCACCTATTTTTACTTTAATCAGATCACTGAACCAGCCAATAAAACCGAGCTCATTTAAAGAACTGGCCATCATCACCAGAACCGCAAACCATACGATCGTGTCCCAGGCTCCTTTTTCCCCTTTGATGTCTTCCCACGTGAGTACTGAAGTAAGAAGTAACATGGTAAGCCCAATGAAAGCGGTTGTCGTAGCATCAATAGATAATGTTCCTCCAAATATCCAAAGGGCCAACAGGATAAAGAAAGCTAATAACATCAGCCATTCGTTTCTGGAAATAGGTCCCATTTCTTTTAATTTCTGAGCTGCCATTTTCGGTGCATCTCCTGTCTTTTTCAATTCAGGCGGATACAATTTGTATAAAACCAAAGGCACCACAAAGAAGGCTACCATTCCGGGAACGAATCCGGCGGCAGCCCATGACATCCACGTGATATTGATTCCTAAATTTGCTGCAAATTTCTGACACATCGGGTTACTTGCTGTTCCGGTAAGAAACATGGAAGAAGCGATGAGGTTCATATAATAACTGTTCAAAGTAAGGAAAGAACCCAGTTTTCTGTGGGTTTCCGGCTTTTCAGGAACAGAGTCAAAGCTTATAGCCATAGATTTCATAATAGGGTAAATGATTCCGCCTCCTCTTGCCGTATTACTTGGAATAGCAGGAGCAAGGCACACATCGGCAAGCCCAAGTCCGTAGGCCAGTCCCAATGAACTTTTACCAAATATTCTGATGAATAAAAAAGCGATTCGGTTTCCCAATCCTGTTTTGATAAATCCTCTGGCGATAAAGAATGAGATTCCGATCAACCAGATGACTTTATCCCCGAATCCGGAAAGGGCTTTTGTAATTGATTTTCCTGCATCTCCGGGAGCCACTACCTGAGTAAGCGCTGTAAATGCAATAGCCATCATACACATTGTTCCCATGGGAGCCGCTTTAAGAATAATTCCTAAGATGGTGGCTGCAAAAATAGCAAACAGCTGCCAGGCATTTTCAGCAACTCCTTCCGGGGCAGGAATAAACCATATGATCAGCGCAACGGCAAACGTTATCGCGATATTTCTGATATTAATTTCTTTCATGATCTCTAAATATTTAAGCGGTTAAAATCTACTTTGTACCTGAACAATGAATAGATTGTTGTTGTATTGTGAGGTGTTTTCTACCTGATGCTTGTAACGGTCGAACTGTACGCCCAGCTGTATCCTTGCCCCATAATTTTTCAGAAATTCAAGTCCGAGCATGGGGGTGATCGTCTGTCTTGGGTTGGAAGTCAGTCTGAAGTTGGTGTCCAGATATTCATAACGGCAAGAAAGTTCGAAGGCGCTGAGGTTTTTATGATTGATCTCGTATCTTACATTCGGAAGAAAATAAGCTCCACGGATCAGGTATTGATCTGGATTATCAGGTCTCAGTTCAGGACTGACAGCATTATACAAAACGTGATTGGTTGCCTGTTTGGCTTCCAGTTGCATATCCAGACTCCATTTCGGATCAAAATGGATCAGTGAGCTGAGATCAACTCCTACTGCATATACTTTTTTGCTGAAAACTTCACCTATACCACCATTCAGTCCTACATTGAAATTATATTTTTTTGACAGACCGAAAACCAGTCTTGTAGAATATTGTTTTCCGTTATCATTATCGTTTACCTGATTTTTCCCGTTTCCGTTGACGACTGAAATAGCGTACTGAAAAGGAATTTTACCTAATTGAAGCTGTCCGGTGGCAGAAAGTCCGATCTGGAAGCTTGTCCAGCCCAGTTTTCCGAACTCTGTATATTGATTGGACCAGTCCAGAGACTTGATGATGTCAATAGGGTAGGTCTCCTCAATACCGAACCAGGGTCTGAACTGTCCTGCAGTAAGGGCTAGTTTAGGATTGAAAGTATATTTAAGGTAAGCATTTTCAAGAACCCGGCTTTTAGGATCGTTTTTAAAGTCAGCCAGATTTGCGAGTGCCACAACTTCTGTTCTTTTGCTGATCTGTGCACGTACCTGAACCCTCATGTATTTGAGCATAAAATTGTTACTGGTTCCTGATCCGTCTGCATGATGCAAGCCGTTCACGTCTACATCTTTGGTCATATCGACAAGGTAGCGGGCCTGGAAAAGGCCTTTAATCTGAAGCACCGGATATTTAACGTTGTCTTCCTCCTGTTTGTTCTGCTGCAGAGAGTCCCGGGTCTGTGCACTGGCGAAAAAACCAGCCAGTAGGGCACAAAAGATCAGGCTTCTTTTTTTTGTTGAAAAAGGGGTCATAGTATTTGTGTTTAATGAGTATATGATTTAGATCCCTAAGAATTTAAAAGGGGCTGATTCCTTAAAATCTTTGTTGGATTTTCCATTGTAAGTCTGGAAATTACTCAGATCCAGTTTCATTACTTTAGCTTTTGGATTCAGGTCAAAATCTTTAAGATCTACCCAGAATGTATTAGGCGTAAATACGGTTTCGAAATAATAAACGAGATTTTTTTGGTCAGAAACCGAACGCCATCTTGTGGATGAAATATTAGGCTCTGTATCGGAAGTGATTCCGTAAGGTACTGAACAGTTTCTGATCACGCTGAATACACTGGCTACTGCGGTACGTGTATCATTGGTTTTAGGAATCGCATTGATATAATAGGATGCTCTTACAAAACGGTCTGCTGCACGGTTGGTTCCCGGAAGCATGATGGTTCCCGGAATGCCCTGCCAGTAATTATTTAAAGCCAGCTGCTCATCGAAAACAGGAGAGTTGGTCATTACGGTGTATTTGGGGTCGTGGTGCACAACCAGTTTTCCGTTGATGTATTCAAATACGGCATTATCACCTGAAGCATCGGACAGTGAAAGATGTACGGTAGCAAATTTTTCCGTGCCGGGAATATAGTCGCTTACGATAATGAAAGGATCTTTTTTCAGATGGTCTACCGCTTCTTTTACGGTTCCGAAATTATCCAGAAAATACTGTGCCCAAAGAGAAATAGCGAGTCCTTTTTGTCGTCCTTTAGGATTGAACTCGGGGTATTGGGATTCACCCAGCCATAGCATATTGGCTACAAGTCCTTTTTCGTTCATCCCGTCGGCAGAGGTGATGTCCCATGAGGAACTGATGATGCTTCCGTATTTTGAAGTCCATTGTATTGAAGATGGTCCTACTTCGCCGGTTCTCTGAATACCTCTCGGGAAAACCCACAGATTAGCGGGGATCTCGTCACGCCAGTCCATGGATCTTGCAGTGATCACCGTGTTGTCAGTACCTTTGTAGACTACTCTCGTACAGGCCTCATACCCGCTTCCAATTCCTAATGTAAGGATCAATGTGAAGATAATTAAAGGGAACTTTTTCATAGTGCTATTATTTGAATTTTAAAGAATATTTCATTGAAAATAATACAAAGAAATTCAGGAATTTTTAAATGTATTCATTATTTGGTGATATAAATTTAATAAATTTTGTTTAATTAACATAAGTATTTCGGATATTAATGTAAAATTCATGTAATGAATCATGATCCGAAAATTAAACTTGATCTGCCGTAAAAATTTTAGTATATTAAAGGTGAAAATGTTTTGGAGGTATTGAAAAATTAAAGTTTTTTTTATTTGAAATTCAAGGTGTTATACCTCTGTGGCATCTTTGGGTACTGTGTTTTACGTACTTTCAGGATTTGATACCACAAAGCAATATGTCGTTAAAAAAATCGTTATCTTTGATTGATCAAAGAATTATATGAATTTTGTAGAGTGTCATGAAGAACCCATCCATATCCCTGGGTATATACAAAGTTTTGGATATCTGATTGGCATTGACGCAGGATCTCATACCATTACTTTTTTCAGCAGGAATATTGAGGATATATTTAGGGTCGAAAATGCAGAACAGCTTTTTGACAGGAAGCTTACGGATTTTCCTGAAATCTTCCGGTCTGTTATAGATTCGGACCTTTATACCTCTATTCATGATTTTACAAAAAGAGAAAATGAAACTCATTTTGATAAGGTATTCATCAGTGGAAAGGAATATCATTTTTCCATCTTAAGAAGTGGCAAACATATTTTTCTTGAATTTGAAGCGGTACAGGAAAATCCCAATAAGCGTATTTCCAATAAGTATGATAATTTTTATGTTATCGACAATGAGAAGGAGCTTTGGGAGCAGCTGCTGAGTACTCTATCCAAGATCGTCAATTATGACCGGATGATGGTGTATAAATTTATGATGGACGGCTCTGGTAAAGTGATTGCAGAAAAAAGAGATGAGAATATGGAAAGTTATCTCGGTCTTCATTATCCGGAGTCTGATATTCCGAAACAAGCCAGAGATCTTTATTTAAAGAAAAGGAAAAGAATATTCAGTAATGTTTATTCGGAGACCGTTCCGCTTATAAGCAGGACAGATGAAAATATTGATCTTACTTTTGTAGGTTCAAGGGGAATGTCACCGGTTCACGGACAGTATGTCAAAAACTCCGGAGCTTCTTCCAGTTTCAGTGTATCCATTATTATTGATGATTATCTTTGGGGACTGGTTACCTGTCAGAACTCGGAGGCTAAGCATATTGATCTTGAAGACAGAGTGCAGGCAGGGATCTTTACAGCCCTTGCTTCCAATGCCTATTCTTCCTTCAAATCTAAAAATGAACTGAACTACCGTCTTGAACTGAACGAAAGAGCTTCACAGCTGAAAGCAGAATTTTTAAAACATAATAATCTTTTTGATTCCCTGGCAGACAATAAAGGAAAGATCCGAAAGCTTCCTGAAGCAGATGGTCTGGTGATTATTTCAGACGGAGAACCAGTAACGGTAGGAACTGTGCCGGAACGTGAAACGATTGACAGAATTGCGCACTGGGCTCTTGAAAATACGAAAGAAAGTATGTATGTCAGCAGAACTTTTCTTAAGGATTACGGAGAGGAACTGGAACTGACTGAAAATGCAGCCGGAATCATTATTTATTTTATTGAAAGGAGCAAAAAAGAAATGCTGATCTGGTTCCGTAAGGAGTTCAGTGAGCACATCAATTGGGCGGGAAATCCAGAGAGAAAATTAGGAGTCTTTTTGCAGAATGGGGAAGAGAAACACATTATTTCACCAAGAACATCTTTTCATCTTTTTACTGAAAATATAAAAGGAAATTCAAAAAGATGGAATTCCAGAGATATCAGTTCTGTACAAGCAGTTAGGGATGTGATCCTTGAAACTTCTCACAAGCAGTATAATGCGATCAAAGCGCTTAACAATGAACTGAGAAAAGTAAATGAGGAACTTGACAGTTTTTCTTATACCATTTCACATGACCTGGGAACCCCTCTGACCGTCATGAAACTGAATGCACAGATGTTGCTTTCGAATTTTGAAAAGACAGAAAAAAATAGAAATAAACTGACCTCCATTGTTGAAGAAATTGACAATATGGCGGAAATGATGCATGATGTACTGGAACTCAGCCGCGCGAAGCACAGCGAGATAGAGCTGGAACGTTTGCAGCCTGCGAATACAATCCTTAAGATTTCGGAAAATGCAAAGATCACTTTCGAAAGTCCTAAAAGTGAGATTATTATTAAAGAATGTCCTGACGTACTTGCTGACAAAACGATGCTTCATCAGGTATTTTTGAATGTCATCAACAATGCTGTGAAATACTCTTCCCACCGGGACGAGCCGAAAGTGGAAATCTGGGGCACTGAAGAGGGAGGAAATATTGTATACAGGATTTCTGATAACGGAATCGGAATTTCACAGGAAGAAAAGCACAAGATGTTTAAAATCTTCAACAGAATGGATAATGCTAAAAAGTTTAAAGGAAACGGAGTAGGCCTGTCCATTGTACACCGTATTATGAAAAGGATTGGTGGAAATGTGGAATATGATAGCAATAAAGAGGGGACTTGTTTCATTTTAACGTTCAAAAAACCGTAAATTTGGGCAACTTTAAAAACCTTATTTATGGTATCAGAGTATCTTAAGCAAAATACAGCGGAGTATCACGATGCTGCAGAGAAACTTTTCAATTCGGAAAAAATTTTTAATAAAACGTTCACTTTAGAGGACTATAAAAAGATCATCAATACGAATTATCTGATGCTTCTTCACAGTGAGGACAAAATATTCGGAAGTCTTGCTGACAAATATTCGGAAAAGCTCCAGCTTAACAGCAGAGTAAAACTTCCTCTTATCGAGAAAGACCTTGAAAGTCTTTCTTTGGAAAACCAGACAGCTTCACACGAACTTCAGCTGGACAATGAACATGAGGCTTTAGGAGCAATGTACGTGATCGAAGGTTCTACATTGGGTGGAAACGTAATTGCAAAACAGCTTTCTAAAACGGAAGGTTTTGATCATGTAACATTCAATTTCTTTGGATGCTATCAGGAAAATACAGGACCAATGTGGAAAAATTTCAAAGAGGTTCTGGATACTGAAGTAACTGAAGAAAACTATAATGAAGTCCTTTCAGGAGCAAAAAAGCTATATACGTTTTTACTGAACGTCAATTAATTTCATTGAACCCTAATTAAATTCCTGAAAAATTGCCCACATTTTCAGGAATTGTTAAATTTGGGCGTTTCAATTTTTAGACTAAACTAAAAAATAATTTAAAAAAAGTATACCATATGAAAGTAACTGTAGTAGGTGCAGGCGCTGTAGGAGCAAGCTGTGCAGAATACATCGCAATGAAAAACTTCTGTTCAGAAGTAGTTTTAGTAGACATTAAAGAAGGATTTGCTGAAGGTAAGGCAATGGATTTGATGCAGACGGCATCGCTGAACGGGTTCGATACAAAAATTACCGGAACAACAGGAGATTACAGCAAAACTGCAGGTTCTCATGTAGCGGTTATCACTTCAGGGATTCCAAGAAAACCTGGAATGACGAGAGAAGAACTTATCGGTATCAATGCTGGTATCGTGAAAGAAGTTACTCAAAACTTAGTAAAAAACTCTCCGGAAGTGATCATCATCGTAGTATCTAACCCAATGGATACTATGGCTTATTTAGTACACAAAACGTCAGGTCTTCCTAAGCACAAAATCATCGGAATGGGGGGTGCATTAGACTCTGCAAGATTCAAATACAGATTGGCTGAAGCATTGGAAAGCCCTATTTCTGATGTAGACGGTATGGTGATCGCTGCACACAGTGATACCGGAATGCTTCCATTATTGAGCAAAGCGACAAGAAACGGTGTTCCTGTAACTGAATTCTTAGATGATGAGCAGCAGAAATATGTTATCGAAGAAACTAAAGTAGGAGGGGCTACCTTAACAAAATTATTAGGAACTTCAGCTTGGTACGCTCCAGGTGCAGCGGTTTCTGTAATGGTTCAGGCGATTGCCTGCGACCAGAAAAAAATGATCCCTTGTTCTTTAATGCTTGAAGGTGAATACGGACAAAATGATATCTGCTTAGGTGTTCCAGCTATTATCGGAGCCAACGGAGTAGAAAAAATTGTTAATGTAACACTTACTGCAGAGGAGCAGTTGAAGTTTGCTGAAGCTGCTAATGCGGTAAGAGAGGTGAACGGAGATCTTAAGTTTTAATTAGATTAGCTCTACATAATATTTGCTCAGCGCGGCCAAAGGCCGCGCTGAGCTTTTTTATAAAGGGTTTCATAAGTAGGTAACTAATTTCGGCGCGGCCAAAGGCCGCGCCGAAATTAGTTACCTTTTAATAATCTTTCTATTTTATCTCCTTCAAAACCCTCTCAAATTCCAGATCTCTCTTCCGGATAAGATCATCATCCGTATATCTTATCATTTCATTGATTCGTACGCCGACTTTTTGAGTGGGTGTATTGTCATCATAGAAAATGCCGTTCGCGGTAAATACAAGATCATAATCATCGGTGAGGGGTACAGTGGTGGTGTCACCATCGGCTCCGGCTGTTTTCTGACCGATTGTAAGGGCTTGAGGGAAGACCTTCTGCAGATTCATGGTATTCCATTCGCTCATGCTTAATGTTTCTGGATTGACGATGATGAAAACTTTTCCTTTGTATGGATGAACGGTTTTATCTTCAATCTTTGGATAGTAATGTCCAAACTCTTTATAGCTGATGGGAATATAAGTGCCTCTATTTTTAACATTGGGTTTGTAGTATTTTCCGAAATGATTGTTTACAGGAGAAAAGTATTTGTAGATATAGTGAAATACAAATCCACCCCAATCGGGATAACCTCTCATATCAAAGACCATTGCTTTTTTGGATGATGCTTCTGTAAAGATACTGTCCATATAGCCATCCTGTTTATCTTCAGGAACTGTACTGAAGGAAATTACATCATTTATTTTAAAATAGGCAATGTCCTTATGGTTCATTGTATGCTCATCTTTGGTGCGGATTTTCCCTTTTATGTATTCCGTAACCGTTGCCAGTTGCTGCTTATCGGTGAAATTGAGAAAATCAACCTTTGCCGGGTAGGATGTATGATTTTCTTTTGATTGTATTGTAAGTTCTTTCTGTAAATTGTCGTCTGTCCAGATCAGATTTCTCTGATAATCTGAAAGCATATGTAAAAGAGTCTCTCTGTTGGAGGATGAAAGCAATTCCTGTTTTTCTTTAATGACCTCAGGAATGCTCTTGCCATTGATCTTCATGATCCTGTCTCCGATATGGATATTGGCTTTAGAACAGATTTCAGGAAAAATAAGATGGGTAATGAGCAGGTGATCATCAAAAATCACATAATCAAATGGAGGATAATACAACCGATGGTAAATTTCATTCTTATAATTCAGCTGATTATAAAAATTGAATGCATGGCTGTCTTCCATTTTAGCAACCGCTTTAGCCAGAATGATATCAAAATCTTTTCTTGACGAGCAGTGAATGGTTTGATCCAAAAGATCCGTAAAGTAGGCATCAGAATTTTTTGGCATCAGATATTTGTGAGGATACAAATAATCGATGGATCCCTGAATTTTTGCAAATATCAGCAGTCTTTCTGGTAAAGCGAAGTTTTTATCTTTAGGTGATGAGTCTTTTTTCTTATCTCCGGGCTTTTGTTTTCCCCCGGTATCACTAATGAATCTGTGATCATAAATGTCTTTAAGAAGTGCCTTATTTTCGGTACTGATCTTTTTATTTTTCTGGTACCATTTGAAATCCTGATTGGCAGAAAGAATATCTTTTTCCTGATCATTAACAGGGGTTCCTGAAAATTTATGATTCAGGTTTTCAGTCAGGACTTTAATTACTGAGTTGGCGTCCGACTGATCATTTACTTTCTCCACAGTCGTTAAAAATAAACTGTCAGCGTCTTTTTTTGCACTGGCCAGATCCGGATGGTAATATTTTAGAAAGTTCCACGTTTTTATCAAAAGACGATATTGGTCTTTTTGACCGTAAACTGATGACTGAACAAGAATTATGCAAAAAATGGATAGTAGTTTTTTCATATTTTACTTTAAATAGCGGGAGAAAAGATATGATTTTATGGTGATACAATTTCAAAGTCAGTATAAAAAATACAACACACTTATTGGGGTGTTGTAGAGTATTTATTATTTAAGTTTAATAATGTCTGAAGACGAAATTCCAAACAGAATTGATGAATTTCCTGTTTTTCTCGTAATACAAAAGATGTCCGCCATCGATAGAAACTACCTTCTGACAGGGAAACTGAAACGTTTGATAGTGTCCGCTTCCTACAGCTTTATCCTTTTTTCCGGTGATAATTAATACAGGAACACGAATGTCTTTTGTAACCGGTGCATAATCAGTATAATATTCCGGATATTCCCTCGGTTTTGAGATCACAGCCATTCCAAAATCTATAATTCTTGGATGAAGGGAATCTATTTTGTCCATTTTT
The DNA here is from genome assembly GCF_003815695.1 of Chryseobacterium carnipullorum. Classification (NCBI taxonomy): domain Bacteria; kingdom Pseudomonadati; phylum Bacteroidota; class Flavobacteriia; order Flavobacteriales; family Weeksellaceae; genus Chryseobacterium; species Chryseobacterium carnipullorum. The sequence goes on from NZ_CP033920.1 coordinate 2,714,293, forward strand.
TTGATGGTTTCGATATCCTCCGTAAGAAACTTATAGCCTATTCTCTTCTTTCTTAATGCAGCGCTTATTTTTGAAAGTTCTGCAGAAAGAAGGTCTTCAGAAACAGCTTTATTTTCCTGTAGAAGAAGGCTGTTTCCGTATTCAATCTGTTCTTTGACAGATTCATTATTGAGAAAATGAAGCGTCACATTAGTTAAAATCAATCCTTTGGTATGCTGAGGATATTTTTTAGCATAATTAACTGCAATAATGCCACCGAAAGAATGCGCCAGCAGAAAAATTCTGTCGATTTTCAGATGCTGCCTCAATTCTTCAATATCCTTTACCATAGTTTCCAGATGATAATTCTCTGATGTTCCCGATTCACCGGATCCCCGCTGATCCATATAGATCATTTTCATGTTTTTTTCAAGACGGTTTCCGCCCATGAGCTCAAATGACGGGTATCCTTGTCCAGGACCTCCCGGAACATAGATGCAGGCTTCTCCGTTTCCCGAAACTTTATAGTTGATTTTAACGTGATCGGAAGTCTCAAAAACACTTTTGTAACTGCTTTTCTGAGCTGAAGCAAACGTCAAAGAAAGGAAGATGGATAGGATTAAGTGCGTGGTTTTCATATAGTAATAACATTTGAAAGACAATATTTATTACGTATTACAGTTCAAAAATCAGTTCTTTTCTTTGCCAGTAGTTCACATCAAAAGAATCATTATAAACTTTTTTTCCGTTAGGAAGAAATTTAAAACCTTTTAAAAGAGTTTTGTCCGCATGATTCTTATACACTTCAATTATCTTTCTTAAGGGACTGTTCATCTGTCAGAGATTGTTGATTTTCTGGAAGATTACAATTTATTGCACAAGACCCTGGTAAAAGACCTGTGTTCATCATTAAAAGAGACAAAAAAAGAGCAGTAAAAACCGCCCCCTTCTTTATCTAACAATATTTCCTTTAAAAGTAAACACATCCACATCCCGTTTCCCACGGCTGACATAAACGCTTAGGTTCTGTGCAGCTTCCTCCCGGATTGCCTCCTCCTTCTGAAGATCTGTAGCACATACCGCCACTGCAATAATAGGATCCGATAGTGGGCGGGCAATAACCGTCAGCATCGCAAATGGCGTAAGCAGTATCTCCTCCGCTGATGAGTTCAAGCTGCTTTCTAGTTAATTTCTTTAAATTTTTCATAGCAGTTACTGTTTTTAATTTGTTGATTACTAATATAAGAAATTTTAATACACGATCATGTGATTTAATCAATATGATTTAGTATTTAAAGATTTAATCATGGAAATAATTGAAAAAAATGATGACAAAGTAGTGGGTAAGGAGATTTCACTAATAAAACTGCGGGCAAAGAATCCTCTTTCTCCCGCAGTATAGGATCGGATGGATGTAACCGGCTATTGGTTCATCACATCAAAAGCACCTTCAGAGCCAGCAAAGAAACTGCTGTATAAAACTTCTGTATTTCCCACTCGGATTTCATAAGTATCCTCAAGGAGCCCTTTCACAAGGTTTTCTGCCACTTCCGAAGCAGGAATACCATTTTCCCGGCCTCCAATTTCAACAGAAAAATCAGTGTTAACCAATGGCGGCATCAGTTCAAAAACTTTAATAGGGGTGTCTTTGGCCAGTTCATATCTTAAAAGTTTCGTATAGGAATGAAGAGCCGCTTTAGAATCAGAATAGGTAGGAAGATGGGATCCCGGGGCCAGTGCGACGATGGAAGAGACATTCACAACTGCTGCGTTTTCCTGTTTTTTTAGTAATGGAAGGAGTTTTTCGGTCAGACGTATCGGAGCGAAATAATTAGTTTCAAATTCTGCTGTTGCCTTATGGTACGTGTCTGATGTATCAGAAAGAGTATACACGTAAGCGTGTCCGGCATTGTTGATTAAGATATTCAGACCACCGAAACTGACTTTGATTTCTTCAACCAGTCGCTCTACATCTTTTTCATCAGTAATATCTGCCTGGATGGTAAAGATATTTTCGAGACCCGCTGATGCTGCATCAAGTTTAGCTTTATTTCTTCCTGCAATGATAACTTTGTTGGAGGTGTGAAGTGCTTTCGCAATTTCTAATCCGATTCCTGAGCCTCCACCCGTGATAAGAATAATGTTGTTGGTAATGTTCATGACATTTTTGTATTAAATTAATAAGTATTTTAAATTGTACTAATCGGTACAAAATTGAATAAAAAATTTTAATCCAGTATTTTAAGATTCATTTCAATGATGCTTTTCAGGATTTCCGGTGAACTCTCCATTCTTCTGGTAACATGAATTCCGTTCCACAGATTGCTGAGGTGCCATCCGATGATTTCCGGATCTTCTGTGCTGTTCATCTCACCTTTTTCCTGGGCACGTCTGATGGTTTTAGCAAAAAGAGACTGAAGTTCTTTAAGTAATTGGGCCGTGACCTTTTTAATTTCCTGATCTTTTTCAGAAAGCTGGACCAAAGCATTACCTAAATAACAGCCACGCTCTTTATCACAATCCGAAGCATACGCCAGACTTATAAAAAAATCTTTGATCAACTGAATCTTGTCTTCAGATGCAGCAAGACTTTGGGAAAGCTTTTGATAAAAACGCTCTGAAAACTGAGTGATGGAGCGCACATAAAGCTCCTGTTTCCCACCCTTAAAAGCAAGATAAAAACTGCCTTTTCCAATTCCCATAGCGCCCAGCAATTCTTCGGCAGAGGCTGTATCATAACCTTTGTCCCTGAAAACTTCAGTGGCTTTTGCCACAGCTTCCTGTTCGTTAAATATTTTAGGTCTTCCTGCCATCGGGATTCATTTTCTGAGACAAAGGTATATAATTGTACCATTTGGTACAAAATAAAAATTTCAATAGGTTTTATAGTTTTTGTCGATCGTTCAACTTGCCGACTGATTCCAGGTTTGTTTTTTTACAAATCCAAGGTCATGAACACAGCTGTTTCTTCAGGGTTTTCATACATTCTTGTATTCAGTCCCGTAATGCTGAAGCCTAGTCTTCTGTAAAACTGTATTGCAGGATAATTTGTATTCTGTGTTTCCAGCTCTATGATGCGGCAGTTTAAGTTTCTGGCTTCGCGGACCGTACTTTTGATCAGCTGGGCTCCGGCTCCGTTTCTTCTGAATTTTTCGCTGATCAGGATATTTTCAATATAAAAACTATTATTCCAGATTCTGTGCTCACCAATAATCCAGCCCATAAGTTCACCGTCCTCAAAAACTCCGAAAGAATGTCCTTTTTGAATCCTCTCATTAAGATCGTCCATGTCATCAGAAGTGGTTTCCCAGACCTTGCTGTAGCTCAGTGATTTTTCTCTCAATACAAATTCAAAAGAACCGGAATACTCAACAAAAGAGATTGATAGTATTTTGTCAGTGGTATAGCCGTTCAATCCCCATTTCAGAGCAGGGTTTTCAGTCAGTTTTTCTAATTTTTTTATTTCCATGAAAATAAAGAATATGATTGGTTTTTATTGAATTTCTGTGCAGATCTCAACCAAATAATTGTCAAGATCTTTGATATAGGCTACCTTTTGTCCCCAGGGTTTTACAGCCATATCTTCATACAGGACTGCTCCGTTTTTAACTGCTTTTTCCAAAAGTTTTTCTACCTCATCCGTTGTGAATCCTAATTCTATCCCGAAAGGTTTTTCCTGAGATTGAGAAGATAAAAATCCTTTCTTTATATTAGAACTGGCAAGATTGACGGAAGCGAAAGAAAGACTGGTGTCTCCGGTTATCAATTCTCCGTAATCTTTTTCAGGTGTTATAAATTTTATAGGGGTATCAAATGTATTTTGGTAAAAGTTCATGGACTTTTCAACATCCTCAACATATAAAATAACGTATTTGAATTTGATCATAATTGCTTTATTTTTTAATTAAAATATATTCTTCATCTTTTATCAATTGTACAAAGGGTCCATCTAAAGGATAGTAATCCATCCCTCCGAAATGACCGAAGTGGAGCGGATATTTCTGAGTCAGTTGAAGGATCTTATTTCCGAACGAATGAATATGGACATTCTGAATTGCATTTTCCATTTGTCTTCCGTTGGAGAAAATGAGCATCAGATTGCATTGGCTTTTAAAATCCTTCTCGTAATAGTAGAAAACATGAATATTCTCTTCATGACAGAGGAGGGTCAGATGATTAATCAAGTCTTTTTTACAGGAGAGCGGAAGATTACAATCAATTCTTATGGAAAGGTTTTCTGCATTGTCTTTTTTGAAATCTGATCCAATAATCTGAATAAACCGATGTTGTATGGTTTCATAGGGCCTATTTTCGGGTCTGAAATTCCTGGTTGATGTTGCTTCAAATGGAGTTTCAGTCAGATGAGCATGGGAGAGAATCAGTAATTGTTCTATTTCTGAAACGAACTGGAAATGTTCATCAAAAAGGGTATAGTCACCAGTTGAGATCAATAGCTGGTTTCCATTGATCTTGAGGTCTAAATACATCCTTTTGAAGCGTAGGTGGAGTTCCTCCAGTTTTTTCAGAAGGTTCTCAGGCTGTTCTACTAAAACCCTTGCTTCCAGTCCGGCAAGATTGTCAGCATGACCTCCCATTCCATTGATAAATGTAAAAAACTGGAAACGGTATAAGTTTTCGGGAAATTTGAAATACCAGTATACTCCTAATATCATTTTTTTATTCTTATGATTTTTTAAACTTCAAAAACTGTACTATCCTTGTTAGTTTAGATTGGCGCTTTTCAAAATCTGTCTCTGGATTAAATACTTTAATTTGAATCTTTTCCCGATCTTTTATAACGGTGCCGGAGTGATTTCCGATACTCGAATTAATTTTCTCCAGCAGGTCAAGTTTAAGCATGACTTCAAGAATTCTACATCCGTCAGCAAATTCGTCATAAATTTCTACTGGTAATGGCTGATATTGTGGGGTTGATTTAATGTAAATACTGAAAAAATAAGGATCCAAATCTCCAAACTCCATTCCAAACATAAAAGGCACTTCAATTTCCTGCTTTGTTTTTGTATTTTGAAACTGGCAATGATAGCCATGGAAAAAATAATTCCATTGTCCAACTTTTCCCCTGCTCATTCTTTGTCCCTTAATTCTATTAAAAGTAAGAAATGGAAAATCTTTATTTAATTTTACTTTCTTATTCGTAATAAATAAATTGATGAGTTCGGTACTCAATTCTCTATAATCTTTTGCACAGCGCGTAAAAAATAGCTGATTGGCTATTATTTCTTCATCTGTAATCAGTTTGCAGATGTTGATTTCGTGTTCTATAGTAGGAATGGCGATTTGAAAAGCCGGAAATCTTTTCTTTAAATCCGAGCCAAAATCTTCTCGTAAATGTTGAACAGAATCCTTAAAAATTAATCTAAGTTGTTTATGACGGGGAATATTTGAGATATAGTCAATGCTAGGAAATTCCTTGATTGATTGGATTGTTATTAATTCAATATTTCTTTCCAAAATTTTATATGGATGATTTCGCCAAATTTAATGAAATTTCACACGCCAAAACTTTCAAAACCCGTAAATTTGTGATCAACAAAAATTTACTAGATGCTTAGGAAAATTTCAATTGCGGCAGCGGCTTTATTGTCCGTAATTACAATCAATGCTCAGAAGAACAAAAATTCTCAGTTAGAAAGACCCAAATTAGTTGTAGGATTAGTCGTAGACCAGATGAGGTGGGACTATCTGTACCGTTTTTATAATAAATATGGAAACGATGGTTTTAAAAGACTTCTGAATACTGGATATTCTTTAAATAACGTTCACATTCCCTATGTACCTACCATTACTGCTTTGGGACATACCTGCATCTATACAGGTTCTGTACCTGCCATCCACGGGATTGCCGGAAACGACTGGACAGATAAAGAAACAGGAAAAAACGTATACTGTACGGCAGACGAAAGCGTTCAGCCGGTAGGAACAACCAATACAAAGACAGGAAGTCATTCTCCAAAAAATCTTTGGTCTACCACAGTGACTGATGAGTTGAGGCTGGCGACCAATTTCCAGGGAAAAGTAATCGGAGTTTCATTGAAAGACCGTGCTTCCATTCTTCCTGCAGGCCATACGCCGAACGGAGCATTTTGGTTTGATGACAGTACAGGAAATTTTATCACGAGTACCTGGTATATGAATGACCTGCCTCAGTGGGTAAAGTCTTTCAATTCTCAGAATCTTCCTGAAAAATTAGTAGCAAACGGCTGGAACACTTTACTTCCGATCAACCAATATACAGAAAGCTCACCTGATAATTCTTCATGGGAAGGCCTTCTCGGAAGTGCAAAGACCCCTGTTTTTCCTTACAGCAATTTAGCTCAGGATTATCAGACTAAAAAAGATAATATCCGTTATACGCCTTTCGGAAATACACTGACACTGAAATTGGCCGAAGCTTCTGTAGAAGGAGAGAAATTAGGGGGAGATAATATTACTGACTTTTTAGCCATCAACCTGGCTTCTACAGATTATGCAGGTCACAAATTCGGGCCGAATTCTATTGAAGTAGAAGATGTGTACTTAAGACTTGATCAGGATCTGGCTCAGTTTTTCAGTTATCTGGACTCAAAAGTAGGAAAGGGCGAGTATACGGTTTTCCTTTCTGCTGACCACGGTGGAGCTCATTCAGTAGGATTTTTGAAAGAACATAAGATCACCACAGGATTCTTCGGAGAGGGAATGGAAAAAGATATCAACCAGAAACTGAAAGATAAATTCGGGGTTGATCAGCTCATCAATGCAGTAGATAATTATCAGATCTATTTTGACAGAAAGCTGATGAAGGATAATAAAATAGAATTGGATGACCTGAGAGATTTTACCATCAAAGAATTGCAGAAAGATCCTACTGTTTTGTATGCCGTGTCTGTAGATGAAGTTCAGGAAGCTACGATTCCGGAACCGATTAAACAGAGAATCATCAACGGAATCAACAGACAGAGAAGCGGTGATATTCAGCTTATTTCTCATGATTCAATGCTTCCTCCTTACTCTAAAACAGGAACTACCCATAGTGTATGGAATTCGTATGACTCTCACATTCCACTGATCTTTATGGGGTGGGGAATTCATCAGGGAGAAAGTAATAAGGAGTATCACATGACCGATATTGCCCCTACTGTTTCATCACTGCTGAAAATTCAGTTCCCGAGTGGAAATGTAGGAAACCCGATTACAGAGGTTATTGGAAGGTAATAAAATTTCAAAGTATACAAAGCATTCCTTTCGGGGAATGTTTTTTTTTGATAGATCGTGCTAATTATAAAAATTTTAATCCGGGTTTTCATTGGATATGGTCAGCCCTGAAACGTTTATTTAAATAATCAATTATATTTAATTCTAGATTTTGGGATATATTTATATATTTGGAATACTAATTAAAATATTGAGTCATGAAAAAATTATCACGAGAAAATCTGAAAATGATCAAGGGTAGCGGAAATGCATGTTCAGTTGATCTTACATGTCCGCAACTTCATATCTGCTGTAATGGAGTTTGTTTGAAAACTACAGAAATAATATACCTACCCAACTGTGAATAGAAATAAGGATAATTACACCTTGGTATTTGATATTTCTGTTCTTAATTGAAAACGAATGGAATATAAAATCCAAGAGATTTTTAAGTAGTATAATATCAAAGAGATGCAGATTATGCATCTCTTTTTTTTGTATTAATTTAAAACAAATTATATCTGTTGACAAAATTTTATTTGGAAGGTGTTGCTCTTATATTGATGGCATCGCGGTTTCCTGAACCAAATGTTATCCTGAAAGCAGTACCGCTTCCACCGGCACCATTAACTGTAAGAGTATAGTTTCCGGCAGGTAATACTAAAGTAGAACGGGGTACAAGATAAAAATTACCGGTTGTGATAAAAGTTGAAAAGCTGTTCGTATACGATAGTGTGGATAACCCAAATACTGTATTGATCGGTATGCTGGCAGGGGCTGCAGTAAATGAATAATATACATTACAAAGCTTAACCGCGTTATCCGTTATTCCAGCTCCTGTACCGCCCGGGGCAATACCTGAGTTGGTGAAAATTGCCGAGATATTGGAATCAAATTCCACTACAGAAGGTTTACTTAAAGTAAATGATACAGTAGCCAAAGTAATAGTTGTAATGGATCCGGTCGTGGTAGCTGCCGGAACATCTAAACTGATTGTACCAAGTGCATCGCCACCTATGGTTCCTCCTGAAAGCATTGTTTTTTCAAACCAAGCTGTTTTTCTCTGCCATTGTGTTCCATCATTATAATATTCTCCCGGATAAACAGGATTGGCTGCTACAGTGGTATTGGTAGCAGTGTTATATACGGTCATTCCGGCAACATGCGCTGAAAGAGGAGAGGGATTATTGGTCGCTGTAAGAGCTACTCTCGGAAGCAAGAGTCCTTTATTGGTACTGCTGACCTCAAGCATAGCATTAGCGTTGGGGGAAGCAATGCCTATTCCTACCTGCGCCATCATTGTTGATGGAACACTTGAAAGAATGATAAATGCAGCAAATATATTTTTCATTGATTATGTTTTTAGTACGTTTAAATTCAAAATCTTCCCAACTATTTTGTTGGAGTGGCCTTAATCTGAACCATATCTCTGACTCCGGATCCATACGTAACTCTAAATGCATTACTGCTGGATGCCAATCCGTTGACATTGACCACATAATTTCCCGCTGGTAACAGAAGCGTGGCATGAGGCGCGGTATAAAAATTTCCTATAATGGTTGTAATATTGGCTGTAGTTGCATTCATATAAGTGATGGTGCTGTCTCCAAAAGGTGTATTCACAGCTATTCCGCTTGGGGCTGTGGTAAAAACGAAATTGGAAGTCACTAGTTTTATGGCTGAATCTCCTAAGGGTATCGTACTGTCACCGCTGGCATTAAATGACATCGAAATATTTCCACTGAACTCTACACTCGATGGTCTGTCCAGTGTAAAAGAAAATGTACTTAAAGTAGTCGTGGTAGGAGTGCCTGCAGCAATATCTACGGGAGTAGAGGAAAGGATATCGGCAATGGTCCCTCCTGTGATCATTCTTACATCATTCAGTGCAGACTTTCTCTGCCATTGGGTTCCATCATTATAATATTCACCGGGGTATACCGGATTGGCGGCAACTGAGGTATTGGTTACCGTATTATATACCATCATTCCTGCCACATGAGCTGTTAACGGTGCCGGATTATTAGTAGCAGTCAATGCGACTCTGGGTAGTAAAATACCTTTGGTTGAACTTGTGATGTCCAACTCTGCATTCGTATTGGGAGCAGATAATCCCACACCTACCTGGGCGTTTGTGAATGAAAAGAAGGCAAGAAATAAAGGGATCGTATATCTATTTTTTTTCATTTTGTGATATTTATTGGTGTTAAAAAGTTGATGAAGCTTTGATTACTGTAATGGAGTCGCCCTGATCTGGATCATATCATGAGTTCCTCCACCATAACCAATTCTAAACGCAGTTCCGCTTAATGCTGTACCTCTTAAATTAAGGACATAACTTCCTGCAGGTAAGGTAACCACTCCGTAAGGATTCAGATAAACATCTCCCGTTGCTGTTGCTGCGGCAGAAAGTGCGGTAGTATACGAGGCAGAATGATCACCAAAAAAAGCGGTTGTTGAAACTCCTGCAGGGGCCGTCGTAAACTGGAAATTAAGAGTACACAATTTTACAGCTCCATCTGATAAAGGTGTGGTGTTGCTTCCTGAAGCAGTATAGCGCGTAGAAACATCAGCACTGAACTCCACAGTAGACGGCCTGTCTAATGTAAAAGAAATCGTACTGAGTATGGTAGTCGATGCCGTTTCGGCAACAACATCTGCTGTGGTCAATGATATAGCATCATTTATTCCTCCTCCGGTAATCATTCTGGCATCATTCCACGTGGATTTCCTTAACCATTGTGTACCATCATTATAATACTCTCCCGGATATACAGGACTGGAAGCCACAGAAGTATTGGTGGATGTATTATAAACTGTCATTCCGGCGACATGGGCTGAAAGCGGGGAGGCACTGTTCGTGGAAACAAGAGCAATTCTAGGAAGAAGGAGTCCTTTATTTGTACTTGTGATGTCTAATGCTGCATTGGTATTCGGAGAAGATATCCCTATTCCAACCTGGGCTGTTACAAGTGAAAAGCCAACCAGTAGAAATCCAACCACACAATTCTTTTTTTTCATCTCTGTTTAGTTTTTTATTTAATTGATCAAAAAAATTCCAATAGTTACATCGGTATTTTAATGAATAATTAATGGTTAAATGGTTTTTAGTTTGATTGATAAGTAGGTTTTCGGTAGTCCTTTTTTATTATCAATACTTGCATTTTAAAGTATATACGAGATGCATGACTGTTTGGTTTTTATTTTTGAAAAAAAATTAAATATTTTTTTGATTAAATATTTTGACCCAAAAAAAACTCCCAGAAATGCTGAGAGTTTTTGTATCCTTTTATTTAATTTCTAATTAATATAGGAAGCGTTAAACGACATTGAAATAGGCCTGCAAGTCATGGTGACACCAGAGGTCGTTCCATTGTTGACTGCTCTTATCATTCTTACATCTAATGTGTGATTTCCCGTGTTGAGAAATTTAACCGTATTGATGGTAAATTGGGTATTGGTTCCGGCTGAGGTTTCCTGAGTCCTTAAATAACAGTCTGTTGCCACCCCGTCAATATATAATCTGGCTTCATAAGTAGCCTTTCCACCTCCTTCAGGGGTGCCTGTATAATCAATTCCAAGCATGAAATTAATAAATAAAGTTTTACCTCCGGAAGGAATTGTAATAGACTGCGATGTACCGGTTACGACTGTAGCTGCAAGATCATTCACATTAAAATCAATGCCGTTGGTGTTATTCACGGTAGCTGTATTGATGCTTGCCGGAGAAGGATTGGCGACCGTAATTATATTTCCGTTCGTATCTACACCTATAGATTGTCCTGTACCGGTGGGAGAAGCTGAGGTAAGATTGGTGAACCTTAATCCGGAGATATTGGCATTTCCGGAAGCAATTTCAAATTTTGAACCGGGCGTGTTGGTTCCTATACCCACATTTCCGTTACCCAGTATTATAATTTTTTCTCTGTCATTAGTTTTTAAAGCTAATGCAGCATCGTTGGTAGTACCTATACTTAATTGAGTAGAGTTTCCGTAAGAATTAATCTGTGCCTGATTATTGTCATCCACATAGAGGTCGAGATGCGACGATCCTCCGGTCAATGACAGAGATCCTCGTGAAGATCCGTTGGCAGAAAGAGTTCCCAAAACTGAGCTTGCTACAATTCCTACACTGGTCATATCATTCATAAAGACTATAGGGTTTCCGTTGGTTGTTACTATTCTCGTCCCTGCTAATCTGCCGTTCGAATTATAGAAATTGGATGTTCCCAGTTTTACCCATGCTGTTCCGCTAAAATAATAATATCCTGTTGCATCTATGTTGATAGCAGTGCCTGCTGATGTTCCTGTTGAAATACTGTTTATGAAAATCAATGTTGAAATGGGAACGGAAGTCATGCTTTGAGCTCTTTCTCTGTCTACTCTGGGGATTAATAATCCATCAACACCGTTGCTTGTGCCGGTAGAATTTTTTGCATTAATGTCAAGGGTAGAAAGCGGTAGACTGGTATGAATTCCCACCTGTGCCAGAACAAGAGAAATGCCACTTAAAAGAAATATAATGGAGAATTGAAATTTTTTCATGAATTAGGTTTAAAATAATGATTAATTGTTGTACTATTTAATTATTCAGATCTTAATGATTTGAAGCTTAGTTTAAATAAGAAGCATTAAATGATACTGACATTGGATTGCAAAGCATGTCTGCACCGGAGGCTGTCCCGTTATTGAAGGTTCTCTGCATTCTGACGTCGACTGTATGATTTCCGGCAGCAAGAAATTTTATGGTACTGATGCTAAAAGAAGCATTCGCACTGATTCCTATTTCCTGTGTCCTCATATAACAGTCGGTGGCTATACCGTCTATATATAATCTTGCTTCATAATAGGCGGTTCCACTTCCTGACGGATTATTGATGTAATCCACTCCAAGCATAAAATTGATAAATAAAGCTTTTCCACCTGCGGGAACATTTATTGATTGTGATGTTCCGGAGATGATGGTAGCGGTGACATCATTCACCGTAAAGTTGACCTCTGCTGTACTGTTTACCGATGAAGTACTTACAGTAGTAGGATTGGGATTAGCAACAGTCACTACATTTCCATTGGTATCCACACCCAAAGCCTGTCCCGCACCTATTGGAGAGGTAGAGGTAAGATTAGTGAATCTTAAGCCTGATGTATTTGTCGTTCCCGAAGTTAATTCCAATGCAGTATTAGGGGAAGAAGTGCCGATTCCTACATTCCCGTTATTCAGTAAGATCAGTTTTTCTGTTCCGTTTGTTTTAAGAGAAAGAGGGGCTGTATTCGTTGTTCCTATACTTAATTTTGTGATTGTTCCTGAAGAATTCATTTGGGTAGCATTGCCATTATCTGCATAGGTTTCCAATGTTTCGGCAGATGAAGATAAAGTGACAGACCCTTTAGCTGATCCACTTGCTGAAAAGCCTCCTTCTGCTGCACTGGTGATAATGCCTATAGTACTGGCTCCGTTGACAAAGCTGATAGAGTTTCCATTGGTTGTGATCAGTCTGAGTCCATTTAAAGTGCCGTCTGAAGTATAAATAGTGTTAGAAGGAATGAGTTTTATCCAGGAAGTTCCGTTATAGTAGTAAAATCCAGTTGTATCTATATTGACAGCAGTGCCGTTTTGGGTACCGGTGGTAATACTGTTGATGTAAATCATTGTAGAAACAGGAACACTGTTCATACTCTGTGCCCTTTGTCTGTCTAGTCTGGGGACTAGTATTCCATCTGTATCTGTGGAAGTACCTGTAGCATTTCTGGCATTAATATCTAATGTGGAAAGAGGAGTGGTAGTATTGATACCCACTTGAGCATGCATAAGTGAATAGCCTGAAATAATCAATAATATGGAGAGTTGTATTCTTTTCATGGGAAATTTTTTAAGAGGATACGTCATTAATTTTTACGGTAAAGAATGTAATAGGATTACTTGAATAATTACCTTAATTCAAATAAGTGGCATTGAATGACATAGAAATCGGAATGCAGAGCATATTGGTACCCGAAGCCACTCCATTATTAAAGGTTCGTGTCATTCTTACATCGATTGTGTGATTTCCGGCTGCAAGAAATTTTACCGTATTAAAGCTGAACTGAGCACTGAATCCACCAGGTCCGTATTCCTGGGTTCGCATATAGCAGTCTGTGGCTGCACCGTCCAGATACAATCTTGCTTCATAGTAAGAGGCGCCACTTCCTGCAGGGTTGCTTCCATAATCTATTCCCAGCATAAAATTGATAAACAATGCTTTTCCACCTGTAGGAATAGCCACAGTCTGTGACGTTCCCGGGACCATGATCACAGTCGTGTCGTTTACATTAAAACTGGCTCCCGTGGTAATGTTTACAGAAGCAGTTGTGACACTTGCAGGCGCTGGGTTGGCTACAGTTATTACATTTCCCGCAGAATCTACGCCTAAAGTCTGCCCTGTGCTGATGGGAGACAATGAAGTAAGGTTCGTAAGTTTTGTCCCTGAAATATTGGCTGTACCGGAAGAAATTTCCAGTTTTGTATTGGGTGTTGAGGTTCCTACACCTGTATTTCCATTACTTAAAATAGTAATTCGATCCGTTCCGTTTGTTTTAAGGGCGAGGGGAGAGGCATTGGTAGAACCAATACTTAGTTGAGTAGAAGTTCCGAAGGAAACCAATTGGCCAACACCTGTGTTGTTTACGTAATAATCAAGATTTGCAGAACCTCCGGCAAGATTTAGCCATCCTCTGGACGATCCGTTGGCTGAAAGCGAAGCTTCAGTGGCTGAAGTGCCAAGTTTTACATTGTTGACTCCATTAATGAAGCTTAAAAGATTACCGTTGGTTGTTACCGTTCTGGGATCAGATAAAATCCCGTCAGAATTATAAATGTTGAGTGAAGTAACGAGTTTGGTCCATACTGTTCCATCAAAATAATAATATCCTGCTGAATCAATACGGGCTGCTGTACCGGTTAATGTTCCTGTGGTAATATTGTTAACATAGATTAATGTTGATACAGGAACTGTGGTCATATTTTGTGCTCTTTGTCTGTCTACCCGCGGCACCAGCAATCCCTCTGTATCTGTGGAAGTTCCTGTTGAATTCTTTGCACTGATATCTAGTGTAGAAGATGGAGAAGGAGTGTTGATGCCTGTTTGAGCAGTAGTGAAAGCAAAATGTGTCAGTAAGAATAGAAGAGAAAATGATACTCTTTTCATGGTTTAGTTTTACGAGAAAGATTAATGATTGCTATGTTGCAAATATTAATCTTTTATTTGTAAAACAACCTAAAAAAAGAGAATATTATATATTAAAATAGTGTAGTTAAAATTTGTTATCTATTCATTTTCACCATCATTCTCCTCCTCGTCTTCATCATCGTACTGTTCCAGATAATAGGTGAAGCTAAAGTCTTCAGCTTCGTCCTCCGCATCTTCCAGAGTGGTCAGCAGATCTTCAAAGATTTCCAGCTGGTCTACCGTCATATTGACGAATTCAAGGTGAAGCGGCATCTCCAGTTCTCCGGTAATGACATCAGAAAGCGCATCCAGATTATCTCCGAAATATTCCGGAAGACTTACTTTTTCCTTTAATTGGGCGTAAAAATCGTCGTAGTCGCCGATGTCTGTAAAATCGATATATATTGTCTTCATATTCTTTTTTTATTCATTTAATATTAGTCATTGCGAGGAGCTAGCGACGAAGCAATCTCAAAAAACATCCATGATATTTTCGATATCATCTGCTAAATCTCTCCAATCAGGATTTATTGAATTTATTAAATCTATTTTTTTCTGTCTTGAGCCTGCTTTGATTTGTTTTTCCCGAAAATAGCATCTCCTATTTCCTGAAAAGATTCCCAGTAGACCAGTATGTATAAGTTATATCTTGAGGTAAAGCTTTGCTGGTAATACATTGCTTTATGTTCTTGCACACGTTTGGGCAGGTTTGAAGTAACTCCTGTATAGAGAGTTGTCTTGTTCTTGTTGGTCATTATATAAACAAAACCTGGTTTCATGGTCCTTTTATCATAAAGATTGCTTCGTCGCTGCTCTCCTCGAAATGACAAGCTCAATTACTGCTTTTCAAAACTCTTATAATGGTTTTTGGTCAGATAAACATCGCCGTTTCTCGTAAAAATAATGCGGTCTGCATTTCGGTTGCCACAACGGTAGTTCACATCCGCTTCATAATATTTTTCATCTTCGGGAAGTCTTTTCTCACGGTTGCTGAACCGATCACCACCGATAGCTCTTTCGGGTAATACGTCACACAAGTTTCCTTTTGACGGATTCCAGCCCAATTTTCTTGCGTCATTTTTAGTGATGTAATAATCCGGAAGCCTGTGGTTTTGCTTAACGTAGCTAATGACTGTTTTTTCTTCTGTCAGCTGGTCGATAGACGGTGATGAACTATTTCCAATGGTGCCTTGCGAATCCATAGAAGTACTTCCGTAGCGGGAAGCTTCTGTTTTTGCTGTCCCTGTATTTCCCTTTTTGTCTGCAATAAAATTATTGTAGATATACATCACAGACATTCCGAAGAGAAGTCCAAGACAAATAAAAAATACAGACCTTATTTTACCGTTCATATATAAAATTTATAACTCAAAACTAATCATTTCTCCATTCCTCAGGAATATCGCAAACCGGTATAGGATTTATTTTATGTTGAGCTGCTTTATGCATTCTGTCAAAAATTAAAAAGACCTCTTTATCACGGCCTTCATAGTCGTCGGCAGTTTTGGTTCCATATTCTTTCTGAATCTTTTCAAGTTCAGGATAGGTAGCACCAATCTGCTGTTCATCCGTTCTGTCTACATCCCAAAGACCATCTGTAGGAATGGCTTCCTGGATATTTTTAACCAGATTTAAAGCTCTTGCAAGCGTGTATACTTCCGTTTTGTAAAGGTCTGCGATAGGAGATACATCTACACCACCATCACCATATTTTGTATAAAACCCGATCCCGAAATCTTCCACTTTATTTCCTGTTCCGCATACCAGAAGACCATTCAGTTGTCCGTAATAATAAAGCGTCAGCATTCTAAGACGTGATCTCGTATTGGCAAAAGCAAGCTTTTCATTAGGAAACAGTTCATCTTTGACATCAAATGACTTATAAAGTTCTTCAAAAGCAGGAGTCAGGTTTACAGACATCGCCTCTACATTGGGAAACTTTGATTTCAGATCATTCATATGTTCCCAGGCACGGTCTATCTGATCCGGCTTCTGACGGATGGGCATTTCGATAAGAAGGGTTTTCAATCCCGTCATAGCGGCAAGAGTAGAAACCACACCGGAATCCACACCTCCGGAAACACCAATAACATATCCGTTTACTTTAGCTTTTACAGCATAATCTTTTAACCAGTCTACAATATGATCTATTACTTTTTGAGTCTGCATTATTTATATTTTTTTAATCTATTCAAATTCATTTTTTATCCGTCTTTAATTAGCTCAACATCCAATGCGTTAACTTCAGGAATTTCAAACGGAAAAGAGATTCCAAAATTACAGGTTTTTTCGTAATCTGACTTAGGATAATTGAAATGTCTGCGAAGTATTAGCTGTACTCCGGTCTTCCTGATTAGTACAGTATATTATGGTATATATTTTTCGCGTTTGAGTTCATACCAGTTACAGATCCCATCAGGTTCTTCAAATTCACTGGTTTTCTCAAAACCTAATTTTGTTAGAATATGATTGGAACCCTCATTTTCACAATGAGCATAAGCATAGATAACATCAGCTTTCATCTCAATAAATCCAAGATCCAGAGATGCTCTTGCTGCTTCCATTGCATAACCTTTACCCCATGACTCAGGTAAATAACGGTAACCGAGATCCAATACATTCTTATAACCGTTGGTCTCTTCTGCAAGCAGTTTCAAACCGCTCCAGCCGATTAAAAGTCCTGATTCCTTTTCAATGACAGCCAATCTTCCTGTGCCATTTTCATCATATTGGTTCCGGATCATTCTTATCACGTTTAATGATTCATGAAGTTCTGTGAGTACCGGAACGCCAATGTATTTCATTACTTCAGGATTAGAATCCAGAAGAAACATCCGTTCAGCATCGGTTTCTTCAAGTTTTCTTAAGATCAGTCTTTTTGTTTCTATTTTCATGGTAATAATTTAAAGCTCGGTTCCGAAAATTGTAACATCAGTTTTCGTTCCTTTCCTGATGTCTGTTTCCTTCATTTTATTTCCGCTTATGTTCAGTGTTTGAAGGGCTGGGTTTCCGGAGATATCAAGTTTTTGAATCTTATTGTGTTCAACGTTCAGTTTTCTCAGATTTTTGAGCACAGTGATATCGATGGTTTTTAATTGATTTAAAGATAATGTTAATTGATCAATTCTCGGAGTTTCCTTTAATGAGATATTCTCCAAAAGATTGTTGTCAAGATACAGTGAGGTCAGGTTTTTAAGTCTTTCTGCTTTAAAAGAAGACATTCCACATCCTGTACAGGAAAACAGCTCGAGATAGGCGAAATTGTCAAGTGAAACACTGGAGATAGTATTGTCATCAAGTACAATCATTTTAACATTGGGGAAAAAGCCCACATCTTCAGCGGACTTAATTCCTTTTTGAACCAAAAATAAATTATTGACGGCATTTGCTTCCTCCTGTTCCAACAAACCGTTTTTATTAAGATCGAAATTGTCCAGCACAGCTTTTTCAAAGTTTTGATCTTTAAAATTAAGTTTTTGAGCATAAAAAAAAGAAAATCCTGAAATAATCAGGCAGAGGGTTGCAAATATTTTAATTTTCCTCATCGATTGTGTTTTTAATCCTTATTTTTGTACACTTAAATTTCATGTAAAAATAATGAAGATTTTTAGAATTATTGCCCTTTCTTCCATTTTAGTTCTTGCTTTGCATTCATGTAAAAAAGAACCCGAAAACCAGTGGAAAGTAGAAGTAAAAGATACTGCAGAAAAAGTTGAATTAACGGATATTTCCAAACAGTTTTACAATCAGGATATTCCTCTTGAACAATTTAAAGCTAAATTTCCATGGTTCCAGGGAACCGTTTCAGATGCCGATTTTGGCAAAAGAAGAGCTGATGTGGAAGAGATCAAGGTTTATAAAGAAGCAGCGGGCAAAATAGATGAAACCAAGCTTAAGAAGGAACTTCAGGACCTGTTTGCTCATATAAAATATTATTTCCCGCAGTTCAAAAATCCTAAGGTTTATCTGTTTTCATCAGCATTGCAGATGGTTCAGGATCCTATTTTTTATGACTCAAAAGGAAATCTTCTGTTCATCGATATCACAGGATTTATGGGTGATGGCAATGCCAATTACAAAGGACTCGAATTATATTTTCAGAAGTCGATGAACCCACAGAATATGGTTCCTAAAGTTTCCCAGATTTTTGCCGAAAATATTGTAACAGAAGATCCGGATCATCAGAAATTCATAGATAAAGTAATTCTTAATGGAAAAATCATGATCTTACAGGATGCTTTCCTTCCGGATACGCCGGATTATCTTAAAATGAACTATACCAAAAAGCAGTACGATTGGGCGGTATCTAATGAATCCAATATCTGGAATTATTTTGTTGAAAGTAATCTCATCTTCGGGGATGATCCAAGATTGGTAGAACGTTTTATTTCTCCTGGACCTTTCTCAAAATTCTATACGGAAATTGATAACGAGTCTTCCCCACAAATTGGAATCTTTACCGGATGGCAGATCTGCAAAGCTTATTTCAGGCAGAAACCAGAAACCAAACTGGTGGATTTCTTAAAGCTTGACGGCACAAAGATATTTAATGAAGCAGTCTACAAGCCCAAAAAACCTTAACATTTAAAATACATCATAACCTTCAATTAATTTGAGGGTTATTTTTTTATGTGAAACCAGATATTTATTGCAGCTTCAACGAAAGAATTCTTTTTTACTTTAATCATCATTTCCTGATGAAGATAACTTCGCAGAAATTTTAGATAAGCTGAAGAAGTAGTAACTTTGCGGAAAAATTTTAGATTGATATGAGAAAAACTCAGATTACAATAGATGTAGAGTTGGATGAGAACCACATTCCTGAAAGCATAACATGGAACGCTCAGGACGGCGGGGTGGAAAAAGAGGAAACAAAAGCTACAATGATCTCTGTTTGGGATGATAAAACAATGGAAGCTTTAAGAATTGATCTTTGGACAAAAGAAATGCCCGTAGATCAGATGAAAATGTTTATTCATCAGATTTTGGTATCTTTAGGGAGTACATACCAGAGAGCTACTGGAGAAGAAGATGTCGCACAATGGCTGGAGCAGATTGCGGATGAATTCGCTATCAAGTCAGCCATCAGATCATAATATCAAAACTCCGCACCAATCACAAAATAATATGAAAAAAGCACTTTTACTCATCAGTACAGCGGTATTGCTTGCCGCATGCAGTAAAAAAGACGAACTCAAAGAAACAAAAACGGGAGACTCTGTTGTCAGGACAGAAAAACTTCCTGCTTCTGAAAATAGAGAAGTTTCCGGGACGGAGAAAATTTCTGAAAATGCAGATCTCGATGTTTCTTTATTCAAAGAAAAGGAAATTCCTGCAGCGATGGTAAAGGGAAGCCTTCATCCTCATGACATGGAAGGAGAATCGATCATGGAGCTTGTTCCTGGTATGGATGATTTCATTAAAGGAAACGGCTCAGATATTGCTTATATAGATCATTCTCTGAAAAAAATCATTCTCAAAATCAATGGAAAGTTTGAAGAACTGAAAGAAACAGGGAAAGATCAATATGAAAACAGTGACTATCTGGTTTCTTACACAACGACTGTTCCTGAGAAGATTCCGGAAGAGATAGAAGCTGCAGCGTACGCTTTTAACGGAAAGCTGGAAGTAAAAAGAAAATCGGACAACGTTTCAAAAAGCCTTGACTTTTTTATGGCAGGCTTATAAAAATAAAAATATTATGAATTTTAATACAAAAGTTATTCACGGAGGGCAGCATCACGAGTCTGCAACAGGTTCTGTAAATGTTCCTGTATTTTTAACTTCTACATTTGCACAGAAAAGTCCGGGTGTACATTCCGGATACGAATATTCAAGAGCAGCCAATCCTACAAGACAGGCATTGGAAGACTCTTTGGCAAGCATTGAGAATGGAGCAAGAGGTCTTGCTTTCGGTTCAGGACTGGCAGCTATCGACTGTGTGTTAAAATTACTGAACCCTGGTGATGAGGTCGTTGCTGTAGATGATCTTTACGGGGGTACATACAGAATGTTTACAAGACTTTTTGAAAAATATCAGCTGAAATTTAATTTCGTGAATTTTGATGATGTTTCTAAAATTGCTGATGTCATCACAGACAAAACCAAACTGATCTGGGTAGAAACTCCTACGAATCCTTTGATGAAACTGGTAGACATCAAAGCGGTAGTGGAAATGGCAAAAGGAAAAGATATTTTAGTGGCTGTAGATAATACTTTTGCAACACCTTATATTCAAAGACCTATTGATCTGGGAGCAGATATCGTGATGCACTCAGCTACAAAATACTTAGGCGGACATTCAGATGTCATTGCCGGAGCATTGATCGCAAAAGATGCTGAACTGGGAGAAAAACTTCACTTCATTCAGTTTGCAAGTGGTGGTATTTTAGGACCTCACGATTCTTATCTGGTTTTAAGAGGAATCAAAACTTTAGCATTAAGAATGCAGCGTCATTCTGATAACGGACTTGCAGTAGCTAAATATCTTGAAACGCATCCGGCAGTTGACCGAGTGATTTACCCTGGACTGGAATCTCATCCTCAGTACGAACTGGCAAAATCTCAAATGAGAGAGCCGGGAGGAATGGTTTCTTTTACTTTTAAATCAGGCAAAAAAGAAGACGCAGTTAAATTCTTGGAAAAAGTAAGAGTTTTCACTTTAGCAGAATCTTTAGGAGGAGTAGAATCTTTAGCCAATCATCCCGCATTGATGACCCATGCTTCTATTCCTGCTGATAAACGAGAGGAATTAGGTATTACAGATGATCTTGTTCGTTTAAGCGTTGGGATCGAAGATGCAGAAGATCTTATTGCAGATCTTGAGAAAGCTTTTTCTTAATACTTTAAAATATAATATAATGAGAAAGATTCAATTCTTTTTAATCTTAAGTTTTTTTAGTCAGATCGTATATTCCCAGGTAAAAACTACCGATGAATTATACAAAACAGCTAAAAAGCTGGACAGCCTGATCTTTGATATAGGATTTAATAAATGTGATCTTTCTCATTATAAATCTATAGTAAGCGACGACCTGGAGTTTTACCACGATAAAGGAGGAATTACTTCCGGAGAGAAAGCTTTTACTGCTTCCATTAAAAATAATATATGTGGAGGACCTAATAAAGTAAGACGTGATCTTGTTCCGAATAGTATGAAAGTTTATCCTTTGCACAATAATAATGTTTTGTATGCTTTCATAGAAGAAGGCGAACATGATTTTTTTGAATTTTCAAATGGAAAATGGAATCAGGGAAGCCGTGCAAAATTTACCATTTTGTGGATTCTTGAAGATAAGCAATGGAAAATGAAACAAGTATTGAGCTACGATCATCATTTATAATCAATATGAAGAATACCAGAAAAGCTACTTTCGAAGATATAAGTCAATTAGCGGAATTATTTGACCAATACAGGATTTTTTATCACAAAGAGTCTGATATCCCTTCTGCGGAAAATTTTCTTAAAGAAAGACTCGAGAAGAGAGACTCTGAAGTTTTTGTTGCAGAGGAAGCGGGAAAACTGACAGGATTTGTCCAGCTCTATCCTATATTCTCATCCACAAGAATGCAGCGCTATTGGTTATTGAATGATCTTTATGTCAACGAAAACTATAGAGGGAAGGGATATTCCAAAGAATTGATTGAAGAAGCAAAAGAACTTTGCAGATTATCAGACGCTTGTGGAATCCTTCTGGAAACAGGAAAAAACAATGACGTAGGAAATCAATTATATCCTGCTTGCGGCTTTGAACGGTATGATTCAGTGAATTTTTATGAATGGACAAACAAAATAAATTAAAAATGAAGAATTAGAATGTGAATTGTTAATAGGATAGTTCAATCATCTTTTCTAAACCATCACCACTGATTTTTCATTCATCACTAATAACGTAATAACTCAAAAAATATGTCTGATTTTCAAAAATACATACAAAGATACCTTGATCAGATCCCTTCTGAAGACTGGATAGGAGAATTAAAAAGATCTGGGGAAAAAACGGTGGAGATATATTCTGCCATTTCCGAACAACAATCTATTTTTGCCTACGCAGAAGGAAAATGGACACTAAAAGAACTTTTGCTACATTTATCTGATACTGAAAGAATATTTCAATACAGAATTCTGGCTTTTGCAAGAGGGGAGAAGGCTGAATTACCCGGCTTCGATGAAGAAAATTATGCTGCGACTTCTTTTGCCAATAACCGATCTTTAGAATCTTTGCTTGATGAATATAAACTGATAAGAAGGTCTTCACAAATATTACTTGAAACTCTGGAGCCATCTGTTTTAAAAAATATAGGTAGGGCCAACGGAAACCAACTGACTGTAGAAACGATCGGAAAATTGATAGTGGGACACAATTATCATCACCTGAGCATTATTGAAGAAAGATATTTACCAGGATTGAAATAGTTTGATAGAGATGACTATGAGTAAGCATTATTGTATTAATGATTAATATTATAACTAAATTCATTCTCATGAAATTTTAATATTCTTTCATTTTCAGTTTTAAATTCTCCAATCAAAAATTACGTATTTGCCTTTATACATATATATAGGAATACTTCATTAAAAGTAAAAGAGCTTTTCAAACTTTTGTAGGCGCTAATTTAATAATCTTTTGATTCTACGTTGAAAGATCAGCCATTCTCTATTTTTCGTTATAGAAATCTCCTTTATCAGTAAAGTTTCAGAATACATAACATATGTAGTTAAAAGTACTTCTGTATTCAAATCTTCGAAGATTATATTCTCTTCTTTATAGATTGAAGAAGTCCTATGCTGACTTTTTAAGCCTTATCTATGTACAAAATAAACAATAGGGCTGCACTTTGTATTCAAATAGACTTTAAAACTAAACATAAGTTTAAATTTTTCTCTCTGCCTGCCAGTTGTTTATGCATTAATATGACGGGATGATGAATTTTATGTTAAATAAGTTTGTTTTGCGTGTTAATAAGTTGTTATCTTTGCCCCACTGAAAAACGAGAGTTGATTAGTAGCACAGAAGAGCTTTTAGGTAAGCGATACTATTTATGAAAATGCTTTATAGGAGCTAGAAAATGATCTGATTAATTTTTAGAAATAAAAGTTGTGGGATTTAAAAATTTTAGTATCTTTGCAGTCCGGTTAAACGGAGCGCAGAAGCAGTAAGGACGGATGTTTGTCAGGGAGTTAAGGTTACTTAAAAAACTTCAAATTTTCTTTGGAAAATATTTTGTCATTTAGAAATAAATAATTACTTTTGCAACCGCAAATAGGGAACAGAACGACAGAAAAGCTTCTCTATGTTTTGCGGAAAGAAAAAAGATCATTGACATACAATATACAACCAAGTAAGAAAAAAAACTAAAGCGTAAAAAAAACTTTGAGTGGGTCAGGAAAAACATACAATGGAGAGTTTGATCCTGGCTCAGGATGAACGCTAGCGGGAGGCCTAACACATGCAAGCCGAGCGGTAGGTTTCCTTCGGGATACTGAGAGCGGCGCACGGGTGCGGAACACGTGTGCAACCTGCCTTTATCAGGGGGATAGCCTTTCGAAAGGAAGATTAATACCCCATAATATATCATATGGCATCATTTGATATTGAAAACTACGGTGGATAAAGATGGGCACGCGCAGGATTAGATAGTTGGTAGGGTAACGGCCTACCAAGTCAACGATCCTTAGGGGGCCTGAGAGGGTGATCCCCCACACTGGTACTGAGACACGGACCAGACTCCTACGGGAGGCAGCAGTGAGGAATATTGGACAATGGGTGAGAGCCTGATCCAGCCATCCCGCGTGAAGGACGACGGCCCTATGGGTTGTAAACTTCTTTTGTATAGGGATAAACCTACTCTCGTGAGAGTAGCTGAAGGTACTATACGAATAAGCACCGGCTAACTCCGTGCCAGCAGCCGCGGTAATACGGAGGGTGCAAGCGTTATCCGGATTTATTGGGTTTAAAGGGTCCGTAGGCTGATTTGTAAGTCAGTGGTGAAATCTCACAGCTCAACTGTGAAACTGCCATTGATACTGCAAGTCTTGAGTGTTGTTGAAGTAGCTGGAATAAGTAGTGTAGCGGTGAAATGCATAGATATTACTTAGAACACCAATTGCGAAGGCAGGTTACTAAGCAACAACTGACGCTGATGGACGAAAGCGTGGGGAGCGAACAGGATTAGATACCCTGGTAGTCCACGCCGTAAACGATGCTAACTCGTTTTTGGGTTTTCGGATTCAGAGACTAAGCGAAAGTGATAAGTTAGCCACCTGGGGAGTACGTTCGCAAGAATGAAACTCAAAGGAATTGACGGGGGCCCGCACAAGCGGTGGATTATGTGGTTTAATTCGATGATACGCGAGGAACCTTACCAAGGCTTAAATGGGAATTGACAGGTTTAGAAATAGACTTTTCTTCGGACAATTTTCAAGGTGCTGCATGGTTGTCGTCAGCTCGTGCCGTGAGGTGTTAGGTTAAGTCCTGCAACGAGCGCAACCCCTGTCACTAGTTGCCATCATTCAGTTGGGGACTCTAGTGAGACTGCCTACGCAAGTAGAGAGGAAGGTGGGGATGACGTCAAATCATCACGGCCCTTACGCCTTGGGCCACACACGTAATACAATGGCCAGTACAGAGGGCAGCTACACAGCGATGTGATGCAAATCTCGAAAGCTGGTCTCAGTTCGGATTGGAGTCTGCAACTCGACTCTATGAAGCTGGAATCGCTAGTAATCGCGCATCAGCCATGGCGCGGTGAATACGTTCCCGGGCCTTGTACACACCGCCCGTCAAGCCATGGAAGTCTGGGGTACCTGAAGTCGGTGACCGTAACAGGAGCTGCCTAGGGTAAAACAGGTAACTAGGGCTAAGTCGTAACAAGGTAGCCGTACCGGAAGGTGCGGCTGGAACATCTCATTTTAGAGCGTCTTAAAGACGTTAAACAAAATTAGTACAGCAATGTACATTGATTCTGCTTAAAGTAAAGCTTTAGTTTTTTATTTGGTTGCTATATATTATAAAAATACACAACCCACTAGAAATTAGTATAGGGATAGAGATACAAGAGCCGAGAGCCAAGAACCAAGACGAATGCAAAAGTCTTGTATCTAGGATCTAGGACTGTTAGTCTAAAAGACAGTCTCGTAGCTCAGCTGGTTAGAGCGCTACACTGATAATGTAGAGGTCGGCAGTTCGAGCCTGCCCGAGACTACTAATTATAAGACGGGAAGATGAAAGAGGCAAGAGCCAAGATGTAAATCTTTAATCTAGCATCTTGACTCTCTTAGTCTACTAGAGGGGGAATTAGCTCAGCTGGCTAGAGCGCCTGCCTTGCACGCAGGAGGTCAAGGGTTCGACTCCCTTATTCTCCACAGTTTTGGAAGTTTGATTTAAAAGTTACGGATAGAGCCAAAAAACAATATTCGTTCATCAGACAGAAGAAAAGACATTAAGATCATTGACATTAACGGTAAAAATATCACAAAGAAAAAACCGAGCGCATATAAGCGCTTGAGTAACCAAAAATAGGAAAGAAATCGTTAAGGGCGTATGGCGGATGCCTAGGCTTTCAGAGGCGAAGAAGGACGCGGTAAGCTGCGAAAAGCTGCGGGGATTGGCACACACGAATTGATCCGCAGATGTCCGAATGGGGCAACCCGGCATGTTGAAGACATGTCACTCTAATTAATTAGAGAGCAAACCAGGAGAACTGAAACATCTAAGTACCCTGAGGAAAAGAAATCGAAGAGATTCCGTAAGTAGCGGCGAGCGAAAGCGGATTAGCCCAAAAGTCTTTATATGTTTAATAGAATGTTCTGGAAAGAACAGCCATAGAGGGTGATAGCCCCGTATATGAAAGGCATATTTTGATGATAAATGAGTAGGGCGGGACACGTGAAATCCTGTCTGAATATGGGGGGACCATCCTCCAAGGCTAAATACTCCTGAAAGACCGATAGTGAACAAGTACTGTGAAGGAAAGGTGAAAAGCACTTCGAATAGAAGGGTGAAATAGAACCTGAAACCGTACGCCTACAAGCGGTCGGAGCCCACAAGTTGGGTGACGGCGTGCCTTTTGCATAATGAGCCTACGAGTTAATTTTGCTAGCGAGGTTAAGGACTTCAGGTCCGGAGCCGGAGCGAAAGCGAGTCTGAATAGGGCGCTTAGTTAGCAGGATTAGACGCGAAACCTTGTGATCTACCCATGGGCAGGTTGAAGCTCTGGTAACACAGAGTGGAGGACCGAACC
Source organism: Chryseobacterium carnipullorum (assembly GCF_003815695.1). NCBI lineage: Bacteria > Pseudomonadati > Bacteroidota > Flavobacteriia > Flavobacteriales > Weeksellaceae > Chryseobacterium > Chryseobacterium carnipullorum. The sequence goes on from NZ_CP033920.1 coordinate 2,740,914, forward strand.
GGTTGACGTTGAAAAGTCTTCGGATGACCTGTGGGTAGGGGTGAAAGGCCAATCAAACTGGGAGATAGCTCGTACTCTCCGAAATGCATTTAGGTGCAGCGTCGTATATAAGTTTATTAGAGGTAGAGCTACTGATTGGATGCGGGGGTTTCATCGCCTACCAATTCCTGACAAACTCCGAATGCTAATAAATGTTCTACGGCAGTGAGGGCATGGGTGCTAAGGTCCATGTCCGAGAGGGAAAGAACCCAGACCAACAGCTAAGGTCCCCAAATCTCTATTAAGTTGAAGCAACGCGGTTGGACTGCATTGACAGCTAGGATGTTGGCTTGGAAGCAGCCATTCATTTAAAGAGTGCGTAACAGCTCACTAGTCGAGCGGTCCGGCATGGATAATAATCGGGCATAAATAGAGTACCGAAGCTATGGATTTATACCTTTTGGGTATATCTGGTAGGAGAGCATTCTGTTTGCACCGAAGCAGTATCGTGAGGTATTGTGGAGCGTACAGAAAAGAAAATGTAGGCATAAGTAACGATAAAGCGGGCGAGAAACCCGCTCACCGAAAGACTAAGGTTTCCTCAGCCATGCTAATCAGCTGAGGGTTAGTCGGGACCTAACGCGAACCCGAAAGGGGTAGTGGATGGACAATGGGTTAATATTCCCATACTTGCTCACACTAAAAAGGGGACGGAGTGCCGTACTTACTGGAGACTGACGGAATAGTCAAGACCTAGCCTTCGGGCGAAGTTGTTGTAGGGAAAGTGCTTCCAAGAAAAGCCGAAGTGAAGCAACCCGTACCAAAACCGACACAGGTAGTCGAGGAGAGAATCCTAAGGTGCTAGAGTGAATCATGGTTAAGGAACTAGGCAAAATAGTCTCGTAACTTCGGGAGAAGAGACGCCATCAGCAATGGTGGCCGCAGTAAAAAGGCCCAGGCGACTGTTTATCAAAAACACAGGACTCTGCAAAATCGAAAGATGCAGTATAGGGTCTGACACCTGCCCGGTGCTGGAAGGTTAAGGAAGGGCGTTAGCGTAAGCGAAGCGTTTGACTGAAGCCCCAGTAAACGGCGGCCGTAACTATAACGGTCCTAAGGTAGCGAAATTCCTTGTCGGGTAAGTTCCGACCTGCACGAATGGTGTAACGATCTGGGCACTGTCTCAACCATGAGCTCTGTGAAATTGTAGTCTCGGTGAAGATGCCGAGTACCCGCAATGGGACGAAAAGACCCTGTGAACCTTTACTATAACTTCGTATTGACTTTGAGTAAGTAATGTGTAGGATAGGTGGGAGGCTTTGAAGCGGGCACGCTAGTGTTCGTGGAGCCAACGTTGAAATACCACCCTTTACTTACTTGGAGCCTAACTTCTTTTAGAAGGACATTGCGTGGTGGGTAGTTTGACTGGGGTGGTCGCCTCCAAAAGAGTAACGGAGGCTTTCAAAGGTACCCTCAGCACGCTTGGTAACCGTGCGTAGAGTGTAATGGCATAAGGGTGCTTGACTGTGAGACCAACAAGTCGATCAGGTGCGAAAGCAGGACATAGTGATCCGGTGGTTCCGTATGGAAGGGCCATCGCTCATAGGATAAAAGGTACTCCGGGGATAACAGGCTAGTCTCCCCCAAGAGCTCACATCGACGGGGAGGTTCGGCACCTCGATGTCGGCTCGTCACATCCTGGGGCTGGAGAAGGTCCCAAGGGTTGGGCTGTTCGCCCATTAAAGTGGCACGCGAGCTGGGTTCAGAACGTCGTGAGACAGTTCGGTCTCTATCTATTGCGGGCGTTAGATGTTTGAGAGGGCTTGATTCTAGTACGAGAGGACCGAATTGAACAAACCTCTGGTGTATCAGTTGTTCCGCCAGGAGCACCGCTGAGTAGCTACGTTTGGAAGAGATAAGCACTGAAAGCATATAAGTGCGAAACTCGCCTCAAGATGAGACATCTTTTAAGGGTCGTTGGAGATGACGACGTTGATAGGCTATAGGTGTAAAGGCAGTAATGTCATAGCCGAGTAGTACTAATTACCCGTAGATTTATAGCCTATGGTTACTGTATAACAAGTTTTATATGCGCAGTAAAGGTTTTGTCTTTGTGAGTGTTTTTATCGATAAACCAGACAAGAGATATAAAGATAGTAGATAAGAGACATAAAGTCTCGAGTCTCAGGTCTACAAATCTCACGTCTTATATAAAGCCTTTAGGGTGGTTTTAGCGGTGGGGCTCACCTGTTCCCATTCCGAACACAGAAGTTAAGCCCACCAGCGCCGATGGTACTGCGAAAGCGGGAGAGTAGGCCGCCGCCAGTTTTTATTTAAAAGTCTCATACATTTATTTGTATGAGACTTTTTTTTGTGATATACTCCAAAGGTGACAAAAGATAATAGACAAGAGACAAGAGATAAGAGATAAGAGATAAGAGATAAGAGAGGGAATAGACCACCGCACAAATCATTCATCATTCATCATTGATAAGCTAAATACAAAGTGTATTTTTTACACAACATAAAATATTCATCAAAACACAACATTTTAACACTCTATTTTTTGGCTGAAGCATCTTGTTTTTTTACCTTTATACACGGGTTTCATGCCCTGTTGAATTATGGAAAATATTATTGAAATACTAAAATCCGGCGGAACAATTCTTTATCCTACAGATACGATCTGGGGAATTGGATGTGATGCTACCAATATAGAAGCAGTCAATAAGATCTTTGACATCAAAAAAAGAGAAAAAAATAAATCCATGATCATTCTTGTGGAATCTGAAAAGAGACTTCAGGATCTGGTGGATGTTCCGGAAATGGCATGGGAAATTATGGATCTTAGCGAAAAACCTGTAACGATTGTTTATGAAAATCCGCGTGGACTTCCCAAGGAACTACTTGCTGAAGACGGTAGCATTGGTATCAGAATGATAAAAACAGATTTCTGCAGAAAGCTGATTACAAAATTAAACAGACCCTTAGTTTCTACGTCTGCCAATTTCAGTGGTGACAAAAGTCCTCTGAAATTTTCGGATATTTCACCGGAAATCGTTAAACTGGTGGATTATGCTGCAGAAGATGATAGAGAGAAAGTTTCAAAATATTCAGGTTCTTCAGTGATAAAAATATGGAATGATAACAGGATTAAGGTTCTTCGTGAATAAAATTCTATGTAATTCACTCAATTTAAAATCTTGTCAACATATATTGGCAGGATTTCTTTTTTTAAATTTCTATCTTTGCATTATTCAATTCATAAAAGACGTGCTATGAACCATGAAAATTTTGCTGAAGAATGGATTAATGCCTGGAATTCTCATGATCTGGATAAAATACTATTCCATTATGCTGATGATATCGAGGTGACTACACCCATGATTACTTTGGCTACAGGAGGAAAAGAAAATACTTTGAAGGGAAAAAATGATGTATGGGAATATTGGAAAAAAGCATTGGAAAAATTCCCTGATTTGAATTTTGAACTTATCAAATCAACAGCAGGAGTAAATTCAGTGGCTTTGTATTATAAATCTATTATGGATAAATATGCCGTAGAAGTCATGTTTTTTGATGATGAAGGAAAAATTAATAAGATGTATGCCCATTATGATTAATGGAAAAAGACATTGCTAGAAAAGACGATCTATTTATTAACGATGAAAATTAATCTTACCCAAAATAAAAATTTAAAACTATTCAAGATCATTGCTGATGCGGCAGAAAAAAATAACCAGTCCGTCTATATTGTCGGTGGATATGTCCGTGATCTTCTGATGAAGAGAACAGCATCTACCGATATCGATTTTGTGACTGAACAAAGCGGCATTGAGCTGGCTGAAACTGTAGCAAAGGACCTTGACCCTAAATTGAAAGTTTCAGTCTTTAAAACATACGGAACAGCGATGATCAAATATAAGGATCTTGAGCTGGAATTTGTAGGTGCCAGAAAAGAAAGCTACACCGAGAACAGCAGAAAACCTGAAGTTGAAGGTGGAACTTTGGAAGACGACCAGAAAAGAAGAGATTTCACCATCAATGCGATGGCAATTTCTTTAAATAAGGCTAATTTCGGAGCATTGATCGATCCCTTTAATGGAGTTGAAGATCTGGAAAAAGGAATTTTAAGAACACCTTTGGAACCCGCACAAACCTATTCCGATGATCCGTTGAGGATGATGAGAGCGGTTCGTTTTGCCTCTACATTGAATTTTGTGATCGAAGAGAAATCTTTGAACGCCATTAAGCAGGAAGCAGAAAGAATCAAGATTGTTTCTATGGAAAGGATCATGGTAGAGTTCAATAAGATCATGATGTCCAAAAAACCTTCTGTAGGTCTAGGATTAATGGAGGAAACTGGTCTTTTAAAATTAATCATTCCCGAGCTTATAGAACTGAAAGGAGTAGAAGAAGTAGAAGGACAGACTCATAAAGATAATTTCTACCACACTTTGGAAGTAGTAGACAATATTTCTGAAAATACAGATAATCTTTGGCTTCGCTGGTCAGCATTATTGCATGATGTAGGTAAAGCTCCAACCAAAAAATTTGTTGAAGGTACAGGATGGACTTTCCATGGCCATGAGTTTCTAGGCTCAAAGATGGTAAAGACTCTTTTCCACAGACTGAAACAGCCGCTGGGAAGTGATATGAAGTACGTTCAGAAAATGGTAAAACTTTCATCACGACCCATTGCTCTGATCACGGATGATGCCTCAGATTCTGCATTGAGAAGACTCTTGTTTGATGCCGGAGAAAATCTGGAAGATCTTTTTACCCTTTGTAAAGCAGATATTACTACCAAAAACTCTAAAAAGCAGGAAAGATTCAAAAAGAATTTCGAATATGTAGCGGTGAAGGTCAAAGAAGTAGAGGAAAAGGATCAGGTACGTAATTTTCAGCCGCCAATTACCGGAGAAGAAATTATGAAGATGTTTAATCTTAAACCCGGAAAAGAAATTGGAATCCTGAAAGAGAAAGTAAAAGAAGCCATACTTGAAGGAGAGATCCTGAATGATAAGGAAGAAGCCGAGAAATTTGTGATCGCTGAAGCTGAAAAATTGGGATTAAAGTATAACTAAATTAAGACTTAATAAAAAGGCTTCGGCGGGATAAATCCCGCCGAAGCTTTTTTTATCAGTGAAAACAAAATCAGGCCGCTTCGAAGAAGCGGCCTGAAAAAAAACACAAATGATGAAAAAAAATAAAATTTATAAATAATACCGAAGTATTAATGTCTTAGTTTGGATACACTGAATTAGACCCTATTCCCGTAGTAAATGCTCTGATGATAGCTCCTGAAGTATTATAAACTACAATTTTACTAGCCTGGGTAAATCCATTTGAATCAGAAGTGAAAATTTTGTCGTTAATTACACTGAATCCATATAAAGCAGAATAGGCGTCAACACTGTTTGCTACTGTAAATAGTGGTGAAGTAGGAGCTGTTGTAGCACTCATATCCATGGTGTATACATTTTTCCCTGAGGTAAAGTAAAATTTACCATTCGAAATTTCAAGGTTTTTAGCATTCGCAATACCTGTTAAAGTCGTTGTCTTTGTAAGGTTTCCTGTGCTTGAAATCTGATAGATATAAGAATCAGCAGTTCCGGCAGCAATAGCATACACGTTTTGGTTGTTTGAAATGATCTTATTGATATTGACGTTAGGTAAAGTAATGGTAGACTGAACCTCATTTGTAGAAGTATTGATATAAGAAATCTTATTTCCAAAACCGAATGATGCATTCTGTACAAAGATATTGTTTCCGGCTTCTACAATTCTTTCAGCAGCATCTGTAAAAGGAATTTTCTTAATGAAAGAACCGTCAGAGATCTTATAAATGCTCACAAACTTATCACCTCCATATTTATCATTCGTTACATAAATATTATTGTTGGCAAAAGCCATATAACGTGGATTATTAAGTTCAGCTGTGATTTGGCCACCCGCTTTAAAATTATATCGGTTTGCCACCTGGATCTTATTGGAATTATTCAACAGAAGATACGCGTTGTCACCATTGAATGCAATCATTTGTAAAACATCCCCTAATTTCGCTCCTCCGTTATTAAGGGAGAAAACATTGTCCTGTTTAAGGTTCAGGTCTGCACTTACAAACGTTACGTCACCTTCAGGCTTTCCAAAGGTACCTTCATTAGCGATCAAAAAACCATTGCCGTAGAATATTTCCGGCTCATCATTGTTATCACTGTTACACGATACAATGCCCAAGAGAAGGGTAAAAGCAAAAAGAAAATGTAAAAATTTGTTCAGTTTCATAATATTTTTAAGTTTAAAAATTAATCGTTGCGTACACACTGTAGTTCCTCTTCGGCATAGGATACAAAGATACCGTCTGATACACCGTATTGGTAACATTGTTCACTTTGAATCCTAAAGTGTATTTCTTGAAAATAGCCGCAGAAATCCCTGTATTTAAGATAAAATAAGGATCAATGGCAGTAGATCTTTGCTGATCGGTAGTCGTATAGGTAAGACCGTTGAAAAGCCCTTGAGCATAGACGCTTAGGAAAGAATATCCGTACTCTATATTTCCCACCGCTTTATGCAGGGGAACATACATCCGCTGCAGTTGGGTGTCTTTATTCACTGATTTTGAATAAGTATACCCTGCATCAAGTTTCACAGAATGTTTGCCCAATTTTTTATTCCAGGTAACCTGCGATTCAAAACCGTAAGATTCTACCCTTGCCGTATTGAATGGAGCCCAGTATCCTAAAGGCGTAGGAAGCCAGTTAATAAGATTTTTGATGTCCATATAATAAGGACTTAAGGTGATCTTAAAATCTCCAAAACTGAATTCATGGTCCATATCGATATTCGTAGAAGTTTCTGGAAGTAAATCTAGATTTCCTCCCGGCTGCCAGTAGAGATCATTAAACGAAGGGAATCTGAAGTTTCTAGAAAAGTTTGCCCCAACATGATACCAGCGAAGCGCATTCCACTTTCCTGAAAAAGAATAAAGAAGAGGAGAAGAAATGTTCTCCACAAAGTCTTTCTTGATTCCTGCTTCAAAACGAAGATCTTTTGTAGCAAAATACCGGATCAAACCAGCCAGCGAACCTACATTTCTACTGATACTTCCAATTCCGGATTCATATCCTTCTCCTTTATTTACCTGAAATTCTCCAATAGCATTAATGTTGATTTTTGGAGTGATGAAATAGTTGAAGTCATTTTTGAAAATGTAATTCTTTCCCTCTGCACCACTGGCTTTAGGAAGATTAAGACTCGAAAAATACTGGAAATTATCTTCCGTGTACGCTGCTTTTAAGCTGTTCGAAAGATTATTTTTTTGAATATCCCATGCGATCAGACTCCTCAAAGTCTGCGCTTTATATTTTGTTCTGTTGCCGTTATCCTCAAAAATAGGATAGTGCTGTGATGCATCGAAGATTTGATTCTGCCACGAAATCGTCTGCTGATCAGCAATTTTATAAGAAGCTCCAATATTCACTGAAGTATTGTAATACCTTCCGTTAACGTTATTGAATCCTGTATTTCCTACAACAAACTCAGGAACTTTATAGTCATTCTGACTCGTGACGTAGCTTCCTGAAACTTTAACACTTAGCTTATCATTACTGAAAGAAGCCTGTGCAAAATTATTATACGTATCAAAAGAAGCAGCTTCCGAAAACACAGAAGCTTTAAATCCTCTGTTGAAATCTAAAATATTGTTTAAATGAATGCTTCCTCCAACAGCACCACTGCCGTAAACCACACTTCCGCCGCCAGCCTTTACCTCAATCTGATCATATCCGAACAATGGAATATTATTAACATCGCCCTGTCCTAAAAAACTGGAGTTAATGTTGATTCCATTCCATACAAAAGCCGTCTGCTGCGCAGTTGTTCCACGGAACGACGGCGACGAAACAGCACCACGGCCATTTTCCTTGATGTAAATAGAAGACTGATACCGTAAAAGTTCAGAAAGGTTCGTTGAGTTTTTCTCAACATCTTTTGGGTTAATGGTGCGTACCGGATGAAAAAGCTTTACTTTATTCATCTGGTTGTCAAAAATATAAATGGTGTCTACCGCCTTCTCCTGTCCCAAAAGAAAGCTGCCATAAGACGAACAAAGCAGTACTAAAGATCTTTTTATATCCATACTATTTTACTTTTCCTCCGAAAGTAATGTGTTTTTTAGTTACAATTTTGGCAGGTCTCCTGACTTTCGCATTCTGCACCTTCCCGTATGAACAGTGGTTTTTTGCAGAAACTTTTATAGCGATTTACAGTTGCGGGGACAGTTTGGGCATTTCACCCAATTCCCTATTATTTCCAATATGCTGGAAACCAAAATTTTTGCAAAGATAACTTTTTAAATCTATTGCACAAAAAGACAGAAAAATCAATCCCGAATCGTCAACTTTGCTCTGCACAACTAAGCAGAGAAGTATTGATGTTTGTATTTAAACGTAACCATTCACCTGCAAAGCAGAATTCATCATTGACATAATTTTTGAAAGTAAAATACCTCATCGTGAAAAGGCAATGATGATTGGTAAGAAAAATTCATCCTTTATCTGCAAAGCAAAATTCACCATTGACTACTTTCCATTCACTTTTCTCCTCTACAAAAATGTAGAATCAAAATAAAAAGGCAGCAGATCTTTAATGGATGATACCTTAACCACCTCATCATTCATGCTTGAAAAATAAAGATCTATATTCTCATTCTGCTTCGTTTCATATTCTATTAAACTCTGCCGGCAGGCTCCGCAAGGTGGAATCGGAGGATTTTTCTCATGGAATTCCTTAGGACCTCCCACGACAAAGATCTTCTTTACTTTTACGTCCGGAAAGTTGGCTGCTACCCAGAACAAAGTGGTTCTTTCTGCACACAATCCTGACGGATAAGCTGCGTTTTCCTGATTGTTTCCCGAATAAATTTCGCCGTTTTCCAACAAAACGGAACATCCTACCAGGAAATTAGAATAAGGCGCATAAGCATTTTCACGGGCTTGTATCGCTCTCTTAAATAGAGTTTTTTCTATTTCATTCAGTTCACTGCTGTTTTTAAAGTGCTCGTAACTGATCTGTATGTCTTTTTTCATATATTAGTCAGACTAAAAAGGGGGGCTAAATTTACTTCTTTTTCATCAGGTGGACAATGTTTTTTTTGTTCAGCATTAAATTGAAATTCAAAAAAATAAAATGATATACACTTCAATACAATTCAGAAATATAGAGCTAAAAAACAGATGGGTAATGTCTCCCATGTGTATGTATTCTTGCGAAAACGGTATCGCAAATGATTTTCATTTTGTACACTACGGAAGCCGTGCCCAAGGCGGAACAGGTCTCATCATGGTAGAAGCTACAGGAGTAGAACCCAGAGGAAGAATTACCAATCACTGTATGGGAATCTGGAATGACGAGCAGGCAGAAGCGTTGAAGAAAATCGTCGGTTTTGTTCATTCCCGTTCAGAAAGTAAAATTGGCATCCAGCTTGCCCATGCAGGCAGAAAAGGTTCCACCTGGAATAATTTGCAGATTCCACTTGAAGAAGGCTGGGAAACGGTGGCTCCAAGTGCTGTTCCCTATCATCCGTCTGAGAGAATTCCGCATGTTCTCACTGTTGAAGAAATCAGGGAACAGGTAGAAAATTTTAAAGAAGCTGCAAAAAGAGCGGTCAAAGCGGGTTTTGATGTTATAGAAATTCATGGAGCTCATGGCTATTTGGTTCATCAGTTTTTATCCCCACTCTCCAATATCCGGACAGATGAATATGGTGGAAGTTTTGAAAACAGGATCAGGTTTCTGCTGGAGATTGTAGATGCGGTAAACGAAGTACTGGATGAAAATACAGCCCTTTTTGTAAGGATTTCAGGAACAGAATACGCTGAAAACGGATGGGACATCAATGACAGTGTAGAACTGGCCAAAGTTTTAAAAGAACATTCCGTAGATCTGGTAGATGTTTCAAGTGGAGGGAATATTCATGGAGCAAAAATATCTGTATTTGACGGTTATCAGGTTCCCTTTTCATCTCAGGTAAGAAATGAAGGAGGGGTAAAAACAGGAGCGGTGGGATTGATCACCACAACAGACCAGGCTGAAGAAATTTTGCAGAAAGGAGATGCCGACCTTATATTTGTCGCAAGAGCGATTTTGAGAAACCCGTATATGGCTGTTCAGGGATCATTTGAAATGAAGAAAGACTGCTTTTTTCCCCATCAGTATACAAGGGCGAAAATTTCATCATAAAAATCAAAAATGAAGATTGAAGACTTTATGTTAACCTGTCCCAGCAAGAAATTTCTCGGAATTGAATGTTTGGGATGTGGAGCCCAGAGGGCTATTGTGCTTGTTTTTGAAGGGAAATTTTCAGAAGCTTTTCATCTGTATCCTGCTGTTTATACCGTGTTGATCTTTCTTTTTACCTTAGGCCTGAGTTTTGTAGATAAAAAAAGAAAGTACAGTAAGATTCTCCTGATCATGATTGCCGTAAATCTTGTCATGATGATGGTATCTTATTATTATAAACACTTTTACATTCATGCTCATTGAGAAAAACGATTTAATGATTATGTGTTTTTTTAATCTTTAATCCATATCAAGAGAAAAAAAGTCGTAGAATTACTACAAAATATGAATCTGTTGCACAAAAACTTTTTAGATTAGAGCATGAAGTCTATCTTTGTTAGACAAAATTTATGAAAAGAATAATCATTAATGATTAAAATGTAAGAATATGGCAGGAAATTCAAGAGGAATCTTAAAATTCAATGGAGGTGAAGGACAAAAGCTATTAAAACTTAATTACAGTGTATCAAGATCTACAGATGTTTCAGGACGTGTCGCTTCTGATCCGTCAAATGCTTTGATAAAAATAACCATCGAAGCTACTGAAAAGTCTGATATTCTGGAAAGTTTAGTCAATGGCAGATATAAGCCTACAAGTGGTGAAGTTACTTTTAATAAATCTCATGAAGAAGGAACACTGATTACCCTGAAATGGGAAAACGGATATGTCATCCAGCATGAAATGGATTTTGATGCCATCGATAGTAATAATATGCTGGTAAGCTTTGTGATAAGCGCAGAAAGCATAACGTACGGAAATTCACTATATGACGGATTCTGGCCATTAAGCTAGGTCTGGAGTAGTACAAAATACCAAGAGACTGTCCCTCAAGACGGTCTTTTTTTACCTGTTGTGAATGCTATTTTCTGACAAGGAATCTTTGTTTATTTTCAAAAATTCCCGATTGGATGAATAATGTAAACAATTTTTTTAAACACACACAAATCACTTTATAAAATATGTCTAGTATACCTGAAAAATCAAAGGGAGCGATTTTTCGTCCTGCACAGAATGCAGACGGAGTGTCCGAAAATCATCATATCGGCATCAACCGTCTGGTAAAGCTTTCCTTAGTCATAGAAGGAAAGATTATCAAGTTTTATAAGCATTTTAAACTTAAACAGAGTACCCAGCGCCATCATGAATTCACCCTTACCCTGGCTCATGATACTTTGGGAGACCGCCAGACCCATTCTCTGGAAGATGCCAATAAATTTCTAGGCAAACGTCTTACAGCGGTCATTGCCTATAAAGATATAGAGAACAGCCCTGAAAGAACCTTTGTAGGAATTATTACCGGGGTGGCCTTCAGTCAGGAAAAAATGAGTCTTGGAAATATCGTCCTTACCGGATGCAGTCCTACCATTCTGCTGGATGGTGCAGCCCATATCCAGAGTTTTGGAGGAGCTCAGCCTGTGAATATGGGAATCATTGCTGAAGAAGTTATCAAGCAGGGAATTGATAAGGGCCGTTTTGATATCAGGGTTGATGCCAATAATTTTTCACAGATTATTTACAGCAGTCAGTACGACGAGACGCACTACAATTATTTGGCGAGAATGGCTGAAGCCTATGGCGAACAGTTCTATTATGACGGAGAAGTTCTGCATTTTGGAAAATTACCGCCTCAGAACAAACCGATTACCCTTACCTACGGAAGCAGCGCCAATGATATTAAAGTGGAGCTGAAAGCAGTACATACCAAACCACAGTTCTACGGGTACAACAGTAACAAGAATGAAAAACTTACTTCAGGAGCTACGCCAATTCAGCATGTAAGTGACATTGCCAAAACAGCCTACGATCACAATAATAATATTTACAAAACACCGGCACTTCAGGTAGCGCCTATCAAGGCATCCACGCACCTTGACGTTGAATACTCACAAAAAAGTGCTTCAGGAAGTGAGGCTGTGAACGTTTTTTCTATTTCAGGAAATACCACGGTTCCTTTCCTTCATCCGGGATGTGTAGCCGATGTTCAGATGCGGAAACCAGATTCGAATGAAACTTCCTATTTTACCAGAATAATGATTACAGAAGCCGAACATGAGATCGATACGATAGGGCATTACAAGGGTAGTTTTGTAGGAATAGCAGCAGATACAGGATTTCTTCCAAGACCGGAATACAAAATTCCAAAAGCTGAACCTCAGACCGCAGTGGTAATATCCAATACAGATCCGGAAGGACAGGGAAGGATCCAGGTGCAGTTCGACTGGCAGACCAGCGATACCACCCATTTTATAAGAATGATGAGCCCTGATGCAGGAGGAACCGATCAGATCACGCAAAACAGAGGATATGTGGCCATTCCGGAAGTAGGAGACCAGGTGATGGTGAATTTTGTTCACAGTCACCCCGACAGACCTTTTGTAATGGGAGGAATGTTCCACGGAGGAATCGGTTTAGGCGGTGGCATCAACAACCATATGAAGTCCATTCAGACCAGAAGCGGAATCAGGATTTTGATGAATGACGAAGAGGGAAGCGTAAAAATCATGGATCCCAGCGGAAACATCTATTTTATGGATGGAGCCGGAAATATCAGTATGAAGGCACCAAAGAATTTCACGCTGAATGCCGGAGATAATATCAACATTACTGCAGGAAAAGAAATTTCAATCAGTGCAGGAGAAGGAATCAACAGTTCTGCCAATGACAGTATCATTTCTACAGCCGGAAAAGATATTGTTCAGACGGCCTCTGGAGATATCAGAGAATCTTCGGATACCAGAACAGAAATGGTAGAAAAGGAATTCAAAAGACAGTCTGAAACCTCTAATGAAATAGCCGGAGAGATCTCTATGTTCAGCGAGCTGGAAAACATGACCATGCAGAGCGGAAAAATTGTAGAATTCAACAGTGCTGAAAAATCAAAACTTTTCTGATATGGCGATCATCAAAACAGCTAAAAATATACAGATAAAAGTCACCGACTCTTATCATTTGAGTGTAGGCAAAAAGGTTGAAAAAATTGCACAGAAAATTAATGTGGAAGCTCAGAAAAACAACCTTGTTTTGGCAAGTAATAAGAAAATAATGTCCCATGGAAACAAATAAATTAAGAATTCTGATTCTTTTTATTGTTAGTAGTTTCTCATTAATCAATTGTCAAAATAAAAAAATGGAAGAAAAATACAGCTGGCTAGGAACCCTCTCTGCACCTCAGGAATATCCTATGGAAATTTACGAAGGCGCCATTATTGCCGATGACTTTACCTACGGCTTCGATGCAATCTGGGGAACGCAGAATACAGGCTGGGGAAACGAAGGAGGGACCATGAGTGTAGAAACCAGACAAATGGGCATTCCCAAAAAACTTGAATTTACCTGGTACTCTCTGGTAGAAAATAAATTTTATACCGGAAAATGGGATCTTGATCATGGAAAAATAAAAGATCTTTTTGCGAAAGGATTTATAGATCAGGACAACGGTAAGAAAACAACGTATACTAATTTTATTGTAGGACTTGCTCCAAAAGGACGCGTGGTTTTATGGATCAACGGACCGGGCAATCAAAAAGAAGTAGGCGTTTTTCAGGCTCATGATACCCTTATTACCAAAGAAAAAGCATACGATAATGCAAAATATATGCTGAAGGAAGGTTTTGCAGAAAGGATGCTTAAAGATCCTTCTTACGAAACATTTAAACCTGAAATCAGAGCTAAAATAGAGAAAGAAGGCTATCCTGATCCAGGAATCTATGATGTATACAGAGAAAGATATAGCTGGAAACCTTCAGTGATCCTTCCGGAAGGAAGCGAATGGATCGATTTCGGTCTCACGAATTATAACGGAGAGCAGGAAAACCTTTTCGGCGAAAGTTTAACCTCAGATACCTATAAAAAACGGGCTGTTCCGAAATTCTGCGGTTTTTACTGGAGAGATCAAAATAAGAACAGATATGGCGTATGGATAGATTCTTTTGATGAGAAAGAAATTTTTCAATTGTTTCAAAAACTGGGGAAAGAAAAGAACATCGATTTTACCATCAAAGTCAATGCAGAGAATACAAGCGCCTTATTATCATTGAAAAGCGAAACCGAAGAATTGCCTGTTACAAAAGCAAAGATCAGATGGTCACGTAAAATAGACTAAAGATATCCAGATATATGAATTATAAAACCCTTACCTATAACCTATTGTTTTTGTTCATTCCCGTAGCAGCAATTGTTGCGTGGTTTTTATATGATACAGCAGGAGGATCGATAGGAGGAGGGGGATATAATTTGGGAGATCTGTACAGCCCGGTATTCTGTATCGGATACATCATTTTGTATGAAGCTGTTTTGGCCGCAATCATTTTTTATCTGTACAGGAAAAACAGAAAATGGGCTGTTGAAAATATAATGGCATGGGCTGTTAGTTTAGCCTTATTACTATATTTTATTGTTATTCTGTCATTAAAACTAAAATAAAAACGATGCACAATAATAAATTTGGAGATTATACACCGGAAATAACCAAAGAGGAAGTTTTAGACATTACTCTTGGGATGTTTTTCGATGGAACTTTGAATAATAAAACCAATACCATCGAAAGAAGACGCGAAACTCCCGAATACAAAAAAAACGGAGGTTCACCCACAGATAATAACAGTTATAATAACGACTGGAGCAACGTAGCGCGTTTGTGGGACAATTACGATAAAAATTTTGGTATTTACATCGAAGGGATAGGAACTGAAGATAAAGAGAAAGATTCCATGCTGGGCTATGCCTTCGGAACGGGAGCCACCGGTATCCGGGGCAAAGTGAGGAAAGGATGTGAAGAGATTGTCAAAAAGGTTAAAAATATCAAGAACGCCAAAAAAGCGGATAAGATTGCAGTACTGACTTTTGACGTTTTCGGTTTCAGCCGTGGTGCGGCAGCAGCCCGTAATTTCGTTCATGAAATAGGAAAATCAAAATACAAAGCAACCACCACTACAGTTTCACATCAAGGGATGACTGTAACCTCGAGGTATGACAGCGATGGCACCACAGTGGAAGGCGATGAACTTCCGAAATGGGGACATCTGGGACTGAAACTACAGGAAGCCGGAATTACAGTCGATGTAATCAAAATAAGATTTCTGGGTATTTACGATACCGTGTCCTCTTATTCAAAAAACTTTTCTGCCATGCCGAACTTTCACAATGATGTGGAAGAGCTTAGTCTGAATGATATCGGAAGAGCACAGACCGTAATCCATTTTGTAGCAGAAAATGAACATAGAGAAAATTTTGACCTTACCAATGTGCATGTAGGTATAGAAAAAATATTCCCCGGTGTACACTGTGATGTGGGAGGAGCTTATGAAGACGGAACAGAGACCTGGGAGGAAATTGAAACATCATGGACTACCAGCGCGAAATTAAAAGCCTTGAGAAGCCAGCTTATAGCAGATGCCTGGTACAAAGAAGATCAGCTTACCATTACCCCCGGATTTTATCTGGCGTTAAAAGGCAGCCGTAAACTCGTAAAAAGATACAGCTTTGTGCCCTTACATTTTATGGCGGAGTATGGTGTTCAGAAGACAGTTCCCCTGACCATAAAAAAACTTACTGATGAGACATATTCCATTTCAGAAGATCCTTTACTGATAAGAGTAAAAGACAGGCTGAGATCGTACGCCATGGCAGATGGGAAACAATATGTTTTTAAAAGATATAAGGACGTGGAAACCGCGTACGGCGGGACATCAATACCGGAACAGAAATATGCAGACTATCAGAAAGAAATGAAAGAACAGGATGACCTGAGAAGACTTAGAAATGAATATCTGCACTGGTCTGCCAGAAGAGAGGGAATAGGAATGGATCCTACATCAGACAGAGTGAGAGTCCTCCATTAATTCCGGATCTATGAATAGATTCTGACAGTAAACAGAATGGACAGTCACCATTTTTCACGAAAAATAAAAAGAACAGAATTACCAATTGAATAGTAATACTGTCAGCGATTGTCTAAAGAACATGAAATAAAATACCACGACAGAGAACAGGAATGCCTGATCATTTTATGCAGAAATTTAACATACATACCGTTCAGAAAGGAGAAAGCCTGAAAAGTATAGCATCGCTGTACCACTTAGATACCGATGCTTTAAAACTATTTCATAATAACCAGTGCGACGTAAAGGACATGATCCTGATTGATCTTACCGGTCAGAAGGAGCTGTTTATTCCCAGAACCTCCGTGACGGATAAAAATAAACTGGTCAGATTCGGTAGGGGAAACAGTCTGGTTTTTCAGCCGCAAAACTCTTTCAGCAGATACGGAATCAGTGTAAATATTGAAAACAATGATCATACAAATGAACTGAAATATGAAATGTCTGTACGCTGGCTGAAAACAGAAAATCAACTGCATTTTTTTGAAATAGACAGAACCTCCGGTCTTTATCTGAATGAAGAAGAAGTTAACGAAATAGCCGATCTGCTCGCCTTTAAAACGTCCAAAGTTTTGTATCCCCTGCACATCAGTGCAGATGAACAGGGAAAATTTAATGCGGTAGAAAATCTTTCAGTGTTTAAAGAAAGATGGCCCGGAGTAAAGCAGGAGGTTTATCAAGAGTTTGAAGGAGAAACGGTCGACCGCTACTGTGAAAAAATAGAAAAAGTAATCAACGAACCTGAAGCCATGAGTCTTTATCTAAAAAATGACTATTTCATCAGAACATTGTTTTTCGGGATCTATCATCAGTTCGGACCTCATTATGAAACCAGTACAGCAGAAAGTTTCCCTATTGTCAATAATTCTGTGGAACCGAAGTATGAAGTAAAACTGGAGATTGATCCGTTGAAAGATGAATATGACCTGGTTAATATCCAAGGGGAAGGAATCTTAAACGATGAAAGAACCGTCTATGATTTTATGAATGGAGCTCCTTTTTCCCTGATTATTGAAGAACATCCGGTAATGAACCATGAGGGAAATTTCAAATTGGCATATTATCTGAACGGAGAAACGTTACTGCCCGAATCATTGTATTTGGAATGCAGTATAGACCTTGAAAAAGAAAAGAAAATAGCAGTAGTCATTGCGGCTCTGACAGAGTAATAGAAAAAACGTAACTAAATGAAAATGAAAACCAATCACAAATTATCCATACTGACCTTTCTATTAAGCTTTAGCCTGTATTTCGGGCAAAAAGTGGAGTTTAATATACCGAAAGACATCCAGACCTTACAGAATTCCATTTTTAATTTTAAAAATGATTTTACAAGAGACGAAGCTAAAGCCGCAGCGGCATCAGACACCGACTTCTCAACGACTGTCGAGCTCTATGATCTCAAATATGAAGGAAGCCAAAAAAATCCTTATCTGGATTTAGCACTGAAAACCGGAGCCAAATCTAAACAGTTTATCCAACAGGCAGTTTGGAACGTCAATATGAAAAAGGTCTCTTCAAAAAGCACGAAAATCACCGTTTTTCTTGAAAAAGTAGTGCCGGACAGCTGGTCTAAAAAAGAAGTGGATACAAAGCTGACCAAATCCACAGGGAAACTTGAGAAAGAGATCAAAGAATTTCTATTAAACCACAAGCCTGCAGAACATTCAAATGATCTGGCAGCTGTTGACGCTTCGTTCACAGACGAGGAAACCGAAGCACAGGCAACGGCTCAGGTTGCCGCCTTTGAAGCAAAAACCACTCAAAAAAAGACCGTATCTAAAAAATTACAAAGTCTATTTGGTAAAAAACAATTTATCACATTACCTGCTACCTCAGGAACTTTCACAAAACTTTTACAGACCGGTCCAAGTGAATTGGAATGCAAAGACTGTAAAGGCGGGAAATATTCCAACTGGGATTTTGAAGATTTTAATATGATTTATGCCAATATGAATGGAGGAGAAGAGTACTACGCCATTCAGTATTACGGAGAGGACAGCGTTTCAGGATTGCCATTTGGTTTAGTATTCAACGAAAGCTCACCCTCTGAGTGTAAGCAGAAGTTTGCACGGTACAATGCACAGCTTTATCAGACAACGGTAGACACCGATGAAAATTCAGCCAGAGCATTAACCGTTGTTACTTTTAAAATGAATTCCTCTTTTGTCCGTCTCGAATTTGGAAATCAATATTTAACCAGACTCGTTGTTTCAAATAAAGAATTGTAGTTATGGCAGAAAAACATATTGTAGTGCAGGGTGCCATGTGCAAATGCCAGTTCGGACAGCTTCCGGACAAGATTAAAGTGCTCTCGCACCAGAAAGAATACGCTAATGATAAAAATGCTTCACAAAAACTAATTGTGACCACGAAGGAAATAGGAGCGGCTACCTTTGAGAAGAATACATTCGGCAACTGTACCAAAATGGGAGTACCGCCACCACCGTGCAAAATCATGGTGACCGAGTGGAAAGATTTTTATGAAAAGGTTCAGCTTAATAACGGAGGATATATCATTCTGGAAACCAGCAAGGCCATCTGTGCCATTGCCGGAACCCCATGTATTGAAATCATAGACCATGGGCAGAGAACGGAAGGTAGTGCACAGAATTTTAAAAATGCTGATCAGGATGTGCAGCAGCAAATCAATCCACTTGTAAGTTCCGAGGAAATGTATAAAGAGCAACCCACACATGAAGGTTTAGAAGCCGGAGAATCTCCAAAATTGTAAATTATGCCAAAAGGAATAAAAAAAATAAAATTTGTCTCCATAGCGAATGAAGCTAATAGTTCAAATTCCAAATTTAGTCCGGATAGATGGGCATGCGTCCCAGCCAATAAAAAAGCACATTTTCATATCAAGGAATGGCATAATGAAACAACGGATGCCCAGAAAAAAGGAAAAATTTACTGGATTGTTTTAGATAAGGATAGAAAAAATATCGTTGACAGGCTTGAGTGTATGACGGATAAACTGTTCTCTTATAAGATCCCTAAAAATCTTTGTGGTTACCCTTATTACATTGAAGCAAGCATGACAGGAAAACCCGACTCCTCTTTTACAGGGTTGTTCTTAAGCGGATATTGTGATCCACTTATTGTTTCCAGTGCTTGGAGCAGAACCAGGGGAGGAAAAACCATTAAAAATAAAGATAGCCAAAACTTCGGTTTAGCCTATGGAGAGGTTGTACATTTTCATGCCAGAACAGAAGGTATTAACGGAGAAATAGTGGTCATAGAAGTTCACAATGAGATGTGGAACGGAGACTACAAGATGCGTACTATATACAATGTAGAAGTTAAGGACGGGCAGATCAACCTTGAAATCCCCAATACTTCACAGTGGAAAGCCCACATAAAGCAGATTCAGGATAATGAAGAATTTTATGTGAAAATTAAAAGAAAAAACGGTCCCTATCTCAAAGATAAAGAAGGTAGTGACAGACACGGCCAATATCTTAATATTAAGAATCAGCTGAAAGCGGTCAACAAGACAAAGCCTTCCAATCAGACGCCTCTGATTATAGGGCAACCTAATACCAATATTGCAAGAGTAGGATCCTGTACATTTAAACAGATTAAGATCAATGAAATTGATGAGTTCCCCGTTTTTGTTGATGGGAAAACAAAGGTTAAACCTATTTCTACCACCCCTCTGGAGGAAAAACATTTTATATTTTTTGATTTTGGTAAAACAGGCGTGCGGGGAGACGCACAAAGTGTATTGAATCCCTTGATTTCATTACTGAGAGCCAACCAGCATTCCAGAATTATAATAGATGGACATGCGGATGAGAGAGGACCTGGAAACTATAACCTCAAACTGTCTCAGGATAGAGCAGAAGCCATCATGAACTTTTTCAAAAGCAATGGACTGGAGAGTTCAAAGTTTGAATGTCATGGGCATGGAGAAAGCCAGCTAAAACATAAAGGTACAAATCTTACTGAAGCACAACATCAGGAGAACAGACGGGCTTCTATTCGGTTTAACTATTATGAAAATACTTTCTCACCTATTGTTTTTGAAACCATTGCACCCTTTGCAGGCAAAACAAAGAAATTGACCGTAAGTGCGGTAGGTAAGGAAAGAAAAGGTTGCCGCGGTAGGCATAAAGATGAAATTAAAGTATTGGATGGTACGATTTCCAAAACAGAGCCGAAAAATACAATCACTTATCCTGTAAATGCGAATATAGGAGATGATTTTATCAAAAATTATATACTTTATTTTGGAAAATACATCAACTACTTTTCCTCCATACACAAAAGCTACTATTTCTACATCAACAGTTGTACCTATTATCCACAAGATAATAAACCCACAATACATGTAAAAACATATCCCGACATTGTCTGGCTGGCTCACGGAAAATATGATTATGAAGAAGATTATTTCTTCCACAATCATAGTCTTAGTCTCCAAAAGGGACTCGCGCCGGAATTTGAATCCTTAATAGACAGTATCTATAAATGGACCTCTCTGAGTATGGTGGATTATATGGCAAAAAGAGTCCTGCTCGATTATATAAAAGCGGAAGCTCAAAAAATTGAAATAGGTTTGCATGCTATTCACAATCGTACCCAGGAGAAGAAAGGTACCGCTTTAAGTCTTACAGGAACTACCGTAGATTTTATTGCTCAAACAAAATATACCAAATATGCAACAAGTGCCGCAATGTACGGTTTTGTCTGCCTTCAGATTGTCATAGAAATCCTTATTCTGCTTCTTACCAGAGGACGAAGTGGAATAAGCAAGCTTAAGAAAATCAAAAAGCTGGCGAAAGGATTGAAAAAGTTAAAAAAGGTAATGGACAGCTTACCTGAAGATGTTGAAATATTAGGCCCCTCTATGGCCTACAGGAGCGGTCTCTACTATTATAAACAGGCAGACGGAAGAATTGCCCTGGTGTGGGAAGCAGATCTGAAAATAGAACCTGTAGTGGCAGTAGAGTATAAAAAGGAATTTGACCTGTTAGATTATATTACCGATAAAACTGTAAAAGATAAGATTACCGGCAAACAAAAACAAAAAGACTTTGAAGATATAAGGGATAAAGCAAAGGGAACCTACGAGGATAAACTCAATAATATTGCGGCTTCCATATCGATTGTGGGAGGGATAAGTATAGAGCAAAACATAAAATATAATTTCCTCACGAAGTCTTATGCTTTTTCAAAACAAGCAGGAAATTTTTATGATGAAGCGAGGGGAGTGGTCGCCTATGGTCAGTATGTAAAGTTAGCAGCGGAAGTAAAACTGAAAATGGCGTATGAAGATTTCATTTTTGGTCTGATTTATCATAAATTTGAAGGAAATCTTGAGTTTAAAGGCAGCGCTTTAATTGGATTATACCAATCCTACGGAAAAGATACAGAGGGCTTTTACATAGAGAATTATATCTCTTTCTCAGGACTTAAGGTAACTTTGAGTGCTAAAGCGAAATTGATGATTATTAAATACACAATTTTTGACGTTAGTACAGAAGATGAAAAAGGTAAACCCAAAGAATATGAACTGCTTGCTCCGGATAGAGTTAGATTATTTAAAATTTATTTATTGAAAATATAATGTTATGAAAAGATATATTTTATTATTAACCATTTTATTAACAACTTTAAGCTGCTCTCAAACTTCTAACAATCAATTAAATATGAAACAGAATTCAGAAATTAATTCTAAAAATATAATAGAGAAAACCCTTCAGAATATTAAGCACTATCCAAAGGAACCTAAATATGTTATTTACCATACGAACGGGATGTGCAATTTTGAAATTTTTATAAATGATATTAAAGTGACGAAAAGCTTTAATAATGAATCGTTTAGTACAGGAAATGAGATCAATCCATACCTTACCGGAAATACCAACACATTAAAAGTTGTACTTTATCCACGGGAAGATCTGGGAAAATTGGACACTCAGACAGAGTTTGATGTAAAAGTGGAATCTTATGAAAATACGGATAAGCTTTCAGCTGAAAAACAGCAGGATAACTTATTTGTTTATAACGCACCAAAGGATAAGGATAAATTATTTAAAGAGGCAGGGAAAGATCGTTTTGAAGAAACAAAAACATTTAAGCTGTCCAATGTACCTTTTACTATTGAAGGCTGGAAAGACAGCCAGGATCTTAGAAATTTTGACAAAAAAATATTGGAAGCTAAGGTACTTGAAGCGTATAAAATGATTGAGGCTGCATTTAAAGCAAAAGATCTGGATAAAATTGCACAGTTTTCTTACAATAAAATAAAAGACCAGGCAGTCGCTCAGTATTTTGATAAAGATGAAGTACAGGAAGGCTGGGATGAACTGATCTCTATTGCAAAAGCCGAAAATTTAGAATTTATGCCGTTGAGTAACTACGAATTGGTTTTCTACGGAGATGGAAAGCTGGTAGGATTAAAAAGTATCAAAAAAGACAAAGGCTTCAGAGGAGCTTCTGCGTTACTTTGTAAATTTAAGAAAGATGGAAGCTGGACCGGAGCTGAGCTGGATTATTTATTACATATCCCAAAAGGAAAAACAGAATTTGAAATCTATTAATGTTTAAATATTTTTTAATCTACGAAGAAAACTGTGAGACCAATCTTTCTGAAGAGGAGTTTTATAAGCGGTTTACATACATGAGCTACCGATACATCAATATGAGAAGAGAAGGTGGGATCAGGTATGTATCATTTCATTTTAAAAACAATGGGTTTTCAAAGTCTCTTTTCTACTTATCTTCAAAAATATCCTTTATTCCATCAGGGAACAGGTCGAAAGTAACTGTTCGTTATCAACCTAATTACTTTTCAATAGCTTTATGCATTGCAGTTACACTGGGGATAAGCATATTACCGGCTTTATTTGTCGAGGTCATAAAAATTGATCATAAGCCCCATATCGTTGGTTTTACGGATAGACTTCTGATAGCTTCCATTTCATTAATACCATTAGGTTTTTTAATAGCTGATATATTCAACTATCATAAAGCTAAGAATTGGCTGAGAAAAGAACTGTCTTTGAACTGTAATTGAAGATAATTATTGGGTTTAAAATAATAATAAGAAATATGATGAAACCTATTTTAATGATTTTAGGATGCATTTTGGCATTCAACTGTCATTCGCAAAAAAAGAAAGATCCTAAGCTTATAGGGAAATGGGGAGGCCTTCTGAAAGATTCGCAAACGGGAAGTTCAATGGATAAGATAGTTCTGGAATTCACAAAAGACGGTCATTTTCGTCAACATCTGGGAGAAGGTAAAATGCAGAATACCATAGAATCAACTTTTGAAGTTCAAAATAATAAAATAATCAGCGCAGATCAGGACACGAAAGAAACCTCTGAAAGTCAGTACAGTATTAAAAATGATACATTGACCATTCTCTATGAAGGAATGGAAAATAAATATATAAAACTTAAATAGCGAATGAGATCTAAGCACATTTCCCTCTAAAAAAGTACGGAAACATTTTTAAATTGACTTTTGCCTTCCTTAAAAGGCAAACTCTAAATAAACTTTGCATCAAAAAATAAAGAGCCGGTTCAAAAATTTTTGAACCGGCTTAAATTATACTTAAAAATTATTTATTTCACAATCAACTTCAACGTAGATTGATCAAGCTTTAAAATATAAATTCCCTGCGCAAGATTTTTGATCTTAATAGAATTTCCATTTTTAAAAGGACTGTTAATCGTCTCAAGTGTTTTCCCCTGAAGATTATAAATTTCTGCTTTTTTAATATGCTGCGTGTCCCCTTTTACAAAGATTTCCTGTCCTGAAATTGGGTTAGGGTAGACCTGAAGCTCCTGAATAGCACTTTGATCCATTGCTGCTTTTTGAGCCTGTTTGGAACTTCCTGAATAACATGTCCATTGAAGATCATCGATAGCCACTCTGTTGCTTGATGAGCTGTTAACAAGACTTACCGTAACATTTCCTGAAATATTGATGTTATTAATCGTTGTCGTTGCAGCGGTCGCGCTGTAAGGAATAGTTCCTACTGTTGTTCCGTTGACTTTTACATCAAATGTCCCGTTACTTCCTGAAAATTTAAGTTGGGTAGTGACCGTCAGTGATCCGATTCCATTTGCTGAAGTACCGGATGTTAAAGAACCATCTCTCACGGTAATCGCTTTATTGTTGATGGTCTGATCTGTTCTTGCATCGGTAGCCGTCCATGAAATACCGCTTCCAGTCCACGTCCTTGTTGTATAAGAAGCATTGGCGGCAGGAATACTTTCGAAAGTTTCATTCACGCAGCCTGTACCCGGATTAGGAATCGGCGTTCCCGGATCAGTGGTTCCCGGATTGGAAGTACCCCAGATTTGATTGACATAATTAGGGTTATCAATGAACGGATTTCTATTTCCCTGATAATTGTAAGACGCATTATTTCTGCTGATTTCTGCTGGTGAAACAGGATCCTGATTGTGCCATGCCAGAAGAACATTCAGCTCCCAGGTCTGTAATCCCGGAAATGTTGAACTGCCCAGCATATTACCGGAAGAAAAAGAAGAAAGTTTGCTTTGGTAGCGGGTAACAAAATAAAAGATCATCCTTGCTACATCGCCTTTAAATTCATCAATCGGCTCAAAAACTGTCCCTGCATATCCTGAAGAGGAAGAGCTTCCCAGCTTTGATCCGTTTTTGGAAGTAAATGTTGCTGAACCTACCTTTCCGAAAGGATAATTACTTCTCATTCCATTCACCTTTCCATCTGTTGCTCTGATGAAATGAATGTCTGAGACCATGGGTGAAGATTCATTGAATAAGCTTTGAGGAACAATGTGTTCTCTGTTGTAGCAGTTTCCTTCTACAGAATATGTTCCGCACTGGTTGGTACCGGGGGTATATTTATATGGATCTGTTCCCGAAGGTTTTTCTGAATAAATATCCATGATAGACCCGTCGTTTTCATAATTCTTATCAATATCCGTCATTTTATAGCCCGTCCAGAGTCCGTTGTATCCTTTATCCTGATGTCCGTTGGTGATAATAGAACTTAATGCTGTTTTCAGTGAAGCACCACTCAATCCGTTGGCTGAATTGTAATAGCCTGCAGGAGCCTGGGCATTGGCAAACCCGGCTATCACAGTACATAATATTAATTTTTTCATACTCATAAAATTTCTGTAAGAATACTCTATTTTCACGAATAAGAAATTACATTACTGTTAATTTTATCATGTAAAGCATGCTTTTTTTATGCATACCATTACAATGGCGAAAAATGTTTGGACATTTAATAATGCTCATCATATTGGTAAAAATTTTAATTCTATAATTACAAGTTAATACCACGAAGTATCTATATAGGAATTGTTTTCGTTTTTTTGATTTTAACGAACCTGCTTCCTGTCGTAATGAAGTAGAAAAAATAAATTTTTATATTCCATTCCCTATATATGCATTGCTGCTGACCGGATACTTTGTAAAAGTTAGGTATGATTTTAAAGAGTACAATTCTTATAACCACGAAATATTTTCAAATGTGACAGGAATCGTTGTTGATAATCAGATTGTCAGTAATAAAGAGTGCCATCAGCTTTTTGAGGAATTGAAATTTGATGAATTTACCTGGGTCAACCATCCTGTCAAAAGAAAAAGAATACTTCGTTACTGTATACACAAAACAGAGGTCATATAAATTTAAAATCTGGGACACCTATAATCAGGGAGTTTTAGTCTGCAGGATCAATAAAAACGGAAAAGAATTTGTCACCAACAGGAATGATAAATTGATCTATTACTTAGACAAATCAAAATAGAAAGTAAGGTTTCGCTAAAATAGTCAACGCCGATACAATTTTCTGTATCGGCGTTTTATATAATCGGTTGATTTAAATAAAAATTATTTTCTCTGAGGAGGATAGTTTTTCATGATCTCAGCCATGATCTCAGGAATTTGTCTCTGCTTGGCTTTTGGAGAATCCACGGAAATTCCGCTTCCGATACCCTGCCAAACCAGTTTGTTGGTTTTAGAATCGATAAGGTCAACAATCAGAGCACCTTCGTTATAATTGCTGGTCCATGTTCTGCTCATCCCAACGCCCCATCCGAAAGGGCCGCCCCATCCCCACATGCCGTAAGGAGAGCTGCTGTTGATATCGGTCACCTTTTTATGATTCGCTTTTACATTGACAATCAGATCAGGATTTTCGCCGGACTGAAGTCCCTTGCTCTGAAGCTGTCTCGACAGTTCGTTTAAAACCCTGTCTTTATCAATATCATTCAGTTTAAGATCGTCAATTCTGATCTTATACGTTTTATAAGTCGTAAAATTCGCAGATTGCGCATAATCTGAACGCACCTGGAAAGGACTGCACGATGTAAGGCCTAATGCAGCCGATGCTAACAAAATAAAAATATATTTTTTCATTTTATTTATTTTTTTTATCGTTTTTAATGAATGTATCAGTCTTTTTATCGTACCCGTAAGGACAGTGTCTGCAACCACTTTTACAGCAATGTCCCCTTTTCAGATGGAATTTTTCTGTAAAAACCTTGTACCCCTGTTCATTATAGTAGAAGTCTTCACCTTCTTTGATATCATATTGGGCCATAAGTTAAATCTCTAAGTCAAAAAACTTTATATTTGTTAGTATGATAATTATATGCCAAAAGCCATTAAAGAAATTAAAAATTAACGGCATTGCTCTCTTTCCCTTTATCTTCATTAGGAAACCCGAAGATAAGGAAAATAAAGTACTTATCAATCACGAAAAAATCCATTTGAGACAACAGCTCGAAATGCTCGTTATTTTCTTTTATATTTTTTATGTCATCGAATATTACTACTGGTTTTTCAAACTGAAAGACGGTTTCATGGCCTATCAAAGAATCTCGTTTGAAAGAGAAGCGTATGCCAATGAACGGGATCTGATTTATCTGAAGAAAAGGAAATTCTGGAGCTTTAGGAAGTATTTATAAAAGATAAAAGATAAAAGATGAAAGATGAAAGATAAAAGATGAAAGATAAAAGATAAAAGATAAAAGATAAAAGATAAAAGATAAAAGATAAAAGATAAAAGATAAAAGATAAAAGATAAAAGATAAAAGATAAAAGATATTTTCAGTAAACCTCTATAAGAAAATAGAAATCCGATTTGGGAAAAATAAATTTCTATTTTGCATTTAAAAAATGATGACTGACCCTATGCTGTCTCCTTACAAAATCAGCATTCAACCGCTGCTGAGTGTTAACGCCTTTGCGATCTTATAACAATTATTCTTATCAAAAATCTTTGCCCACCTTGCGTTAAAAAAAAGCACAATCCCTTTAAAATGCATTTTTCAAAATTCATAGCCAACCCATCTAAATCTTTTATTAATTTTGTACCTAATAGTTAAACTTTAAAAATGCTATTAAAAGTTCCGGCAGAACCCATTCCGATTCAGGAAATCCCTATTCAGCATAAGAATATAAAACTCTTCATCAAAAGAGAAGACCTTATCCATCCCCAGATCTCAGGAAACAAATACTGGAAACTGTTTTACAATATCAATAATTATCTGGAAAAAAGTCCGGAGAATCCTTATATCATTACATTTGGAGGCGCTTTTTCAAATCATATCGCCGCGGTTTCTGCGGTTGGTAATTTATCGGGTATTCCAACGCTGGGAATAATAAGAGGACAGGAACTGGAACATAAATGGCGGGATAATCCCACCCTTCTTTTTGCCAAAAGAAACGGAATGAATCTGAAATTTGTCACCAGAGAAGAATACAGACATAAAGAAAAACTAACCGAATTTCTACAGAATGAGTTTCCCGATGCGCTGATTGTTCCGGAAGGCGGAACTAATGAAGAGGCTTTACAGGGGGTTAAAATGATGCTCAATGACCAAACAAAAGATTTTGATTATCTTTGCACCGCGGTCGGTACCGGAGGAACAGTTGCCGGAATGGCGAAATTTTGTGAAGAATATCAGAAAGTAATAGGATTTAAGGTCGTTGACGATGATTCACTGGAGAATAAAATCTTAGAATTAACTTCTATACAAAATTTTAATCTAATAGATTCATGTTTTGGAGGTTACGGTAAAATAAAAGATGAAAACATCCGTTTTATCAATGATTTTAAAGAGAAGTACGGTATCCCTTTGGAGCCGGTGTATACAGGAAAGATGATGCAGAAAGTTTTTGAACTTGTGGATGAAGGGTATTTTCCTGAGAACAGTAGAATTTTGTGCTTTCATACCGGCGGTTTGCAGGGTATTGAAGGAGCCAATCTGCTTTTGGAAAAACAGAATAGAAATTTAATTATATAAGTAAAAATTGAAAAACATGAAAAGACTTTTCTTACTCGTAAGCCTTTTAGTTTTATCAAAATTCTCAGCTCAGGCTTGGGCTACTGAAGACCAGTACATTCAAAAATTCGCTAAATATGCGGTAGAAGAAATGGAAAAATACAAAATTCCTGCTTCTATTACATTGGCTCAGGGACTCCTGGAGACCGGAGGAGGGCAGAGCAGACTGGCTCAGGAAGGCAAAAATCACTTTGGAATAAAATGTAAAGAAGACTGGACAGGAAAAACCATGAAGCATACAGATGATGCTCCCAATGAGTGTTTCCGCGTCTATGAAGACCCAAGACAGTCGTACGAAGACCATTCTATATTTTTATCAACAAGAAAATATTACACGAATCTCTTTAATCTCAATATGAAGGATTACAAAGCGTGGGCGCATGGCCTTAAAAAAGCAGGATATGCAACCAATCCTCGTTACGCTTCCATCCTGATCAGTAAAATTGAAAAGTACAGACTGTATGAGTACGATGATACCAGCTCTACAGAAGTTTTGTATGCCGTTCTTAAAATGTACCCGGATCTGAAAGATGACCGCGCGTTTATGGCTCAGCTGGAACCTTCAAAGAACATCAGTAAGAAAGCGAAAGATGCCGTGACTGTTGAGGTTCCTTACAAACAGACTTCTTATGCGCAGCAACAGAAGAGAGTGGAAAGGATTAAAACAAAAGCTGAAATCCTTAATTCGATTCTTATTAAAACCCATCCCAACGATGGTTTACGATATATCGTCATTCCTGAGGACACGAATGTTAAATTCATCGCAGATAAATTCCGGGTAAGCGAAAGCAGACTTATGAAATGGAATGAGCTCGAAAGCGATGTTCTGAAGAAAAATGATATTGTATTTCTTGAATCTAAAAACTCTTCAGGAAATACTGCCGTTTACAAAGCAGAATCCGGCGAAGATATGCACGATATCGCACAGAAATTCGGAATCAAATTGAATAAATTATACGCAAAAAACAGAATGGATGAAGGACAAAAACCATCTGCAGGCCAGCTGATTTATTTGATTGATAAAAAACCTAGAAACTAATTTTTGTTGTAAGTTTCTCATGGTCAGTTACTCTTTAACGGCCAGATTATAAACTTGCAACACTCAACTAAAATATGAAGTATCAAAGAAGTTCGGCTTTATTCGATGAAGCCTACAAATACATTCCGGGAGGAGTCAATTCTCCGGTTCGCGCATTCAAATCAGTAGGAGGTGTTCCTGTATTTATGAAATCTGCAAAAGGCGCTTATCTTACCGATGCAGATGACAATACCTATATCGACTACATCAATTCATGGGGACCTGCTATCTTAGGACATACCCATCCTGAAGTACTGGAAGAACTGAAAATACAGGCTGAAAAAGGCTTTTCTTTTGGAGCGCCTACAGAACTGGAAACAGAAATTGCTAAATTCATCGTAGAAAACGTTCCTAATATTGACCAGATCAGAATGGTTTCTTCAGGTACAGAAGCCTGTATGAGTGCGGTAAGACTGGCAAGAGGATTTACAAAAAGAGATAAGATCGTTAAATTTGAAGGCTGTTATCATGGCCACTCAGATTCATTTCTGATCAAAGCAGGAAGTGGTGCTGCCACTTTCGGAAATCCAAATTCTCCGGGTGTAACAGAAGGAACCGCTAAAGATACTCTTCTGGCCCGCTACAATGATTTTGAGCAGGTAGAAGATTTGTTCCGTCATAATCAGGGACAGATTGCAGCCATTATTATCGAACCTGTTGCCGGAAATATGGGTTGCGTACTTCCTGAAAATAATTTTCTTCAGAATCTGAGAAAAATCTGTGATGAAAACGGAGCTTTGTTGATTTTTGATGAAGTGATGACAGGTTTCAGGTTAGCTTTTGGAGGAGCACAGGAACTGTACAATGTAAAAGCTGATTTAGTGACCTATGGAAAAGTGATCGGGGGAGGTCTTCCGGTAGGGGCTTTTGCAGGAAGAAACGAAATCATGGACCATCTTGCGCCAAAAGGAGGCGTTTATCAGGCGGGAACCTTAAGCGGTAATCCATTAGCAATGAGAGCTGGATTGAAAACACTACAGCTGATTAAAAATGATCCAGAATTCTTTAACAGAATTAATAAAACAGCAGAGACCCTGGATTTCGGGATCGGAAAAATTCTGAATGAAAAAGGAATTGCCCATAAAATCAACAGAAAAGGATCGATGATGTCGGTATTTTTCCACATCAACAGCGTTTCCAATTTTGATGAAGCCGCCGCTTCTAACCATTCTTTATTCAATAACTTCTTCCATCAGATGCTTCAAAATGGAATCTATCTTCCGCCAAGTGGCTACGAAACCTATTTCATCAGCGACGCAATCAAAGATAAAGAAATTGAAATGACGCTTGAAGCCGTAAGAAAATTTGAGTATTCTTAAGATTTACTACATCAATTATAATAAGACTGGATTTTAGAATCCGGTCTTTTTTTATTAGAAAAAGATTAATCAAGTCGAAATTGACTAATAAACAGTAGCTTACAAGAGTGCAAAACTCTGTTGGTAACGATTTAGTAATGGTGCTTACTGCGCTTGATTTCATTGAATTACCCCT
Organism: Chryseobacterium carnipullorum; assembly: GCF_003815695.1. NCBI lineage: Bacteria > Pseudomonadati > Bacteroidota > Flavobacteriia > Flavobacteriales > Weeksellaceae > Chryseobacterium > Chryseobacterium carnipullorum. Next base: position 2,771,992 of record NZ_CP033920.1, read on the forward strand.
GTAAATCAATACTACAAATTTAATGATTAATGGGCAATGTGGCTAACACTTTGTCCATTTTTTTTGTCTGCCTTTTTTTGTATTTGAAATTTCACTTCAAAAAAAAAAATTCCCACCTTGGGGGAACCTGTGGGAATGGTTTCATTATTTTTTTCAAATTTTGAATAATCAAAGATTTGATTATAAAACAAATAATGTTAACCTAAAATCGATTACGCTATGGAAATCCTATTAAGTGAAATATTATTAAAAATTCGGCATCAAGAAAATATTTTTTCTTCTCATATAATGCAGACGTCTGACGAGGCTTACCAAATGACTTTATTTCTAAATACGATGTTGCATAACATTAAAGCAGATGTTTTAAAATCAGGTTTTAAGAATGAACAACAAGAAATAGACTTTTTTAAAAACATTAAACCGCAAATTTTAGGCAAACTTATTTATTACAATAAGGTATTTCGTCTTGAAACAACTTGTCCTGCAAGCAAAGGCAAAATGTACCAAAGTTTTTACGAAAAACAGTTGAAAATTCTTAAAACCGAATACGAGGAAAACATCTGCAACGAAGATTTTTACAGATATTATCGTGCAAATAGAACAGACCGTGACCATAGCTATTTCACACTTGGAAACATAAATTATCACGATGGTTTAAAGAGCGGTGTATTTGAAATTGACCTAACTTTCTCAACCTATTATGACCACAAAATAGCCCATATAATTGCCAATGAACTAATCTATACTTATTTACTTTCCAAAATAAATCCTGAAGAAAATCCCGATGCGCTTTTACAAAATTTAGAAACCAACAAGGATATTTCGTGGACAAATTCACAAAATGCACTCATTGAACTGATATACGCTCTTTATGCTTCAAATTCCGTGGCTTACGGAAAAATTGGTATCCGAAAATTAGCTTTGATTTTTCAAGTCCTCTTCCAAACACCCTTAAATGATATACATCACTCTTTCCACCGGATGAAAACAAGGGCTGGCTCCCGAACTGCATTTTTAGACCAACTCAAATTGTCACTCGAAGAATATATGGATAAAGACCTTTAGGTTAATTCGGGGATATTTTTATTTTAAGCAGTACTCAAAAAGTACTGTTTTTTTTGCCCATATCTGCCAATTGGTAAATTCTTCCAAAACTTCAATACTAAATATTCAAAATGCCTTAAAAACCTTGTCTGATAAAGGTTTTACTTGATTGTGAAATTTTTCAAAAAACTTCAAAAACCAATGGGCAAGCATTGGCAGACAAACACTGCCACCTTTCACAATTTTGCATAGTGAACTTTAAATGATATGCAATGAAAATAATCACAATTGAAGAAGAAGCTTGGCTAAAGTTAAATAACAGTATTAATGCCATTGCCGATTATCTGAAAAAATTGGAAGATAAAAGTTATGATGACTTGTGGCTCAATAACCACGAGGTATCTCAATACCTACGCCTAAGCGAGAAAACCTTATGGCGTATGCGTACCAAAGGCGAGATTGCCTATTCAAAAATCTACGGTCAGTATTTCTACACCATCGGTGCAATTAAAGATATGCTGAATGCAAATGCAATTGAGAGTAGTGATGAGTTTTTGCAGGAACTTATGGCAAAAGGTAAAAGCTATATCGAAAAAGGAAGAAATCTGAAATTGGGGAAACCATAAAATGTATGGCTATGAATATTGATAGAATGGAATTTTTGGCGTGGATGGAACGCCTTATTGGTCGCCTCGATATGCTGGGCGATAATATCAATGAGTTGCAAAAAAAGCGTAACAGCATAGATGGCGAGGAATTATTGGACAATCAGGATTTGCTTCAAATGCTTAAAATCAGTAATCGTTCTCTGCAGCGGTATCGTTCGAATGGGAAGTTGCCTTATTATACGATTAGTGGAAAATTGTACTATAAACTTTCCGATGTACATCAATTTATTCGTGAAAGTTTTAATCCTCCTACTAAATAAATGAACGCCAATAAATGACAAATACTGCCTTTTAATGCCATTTCCACCAATCCAGTAAATGCTTGTTTTACATTCGATAGTGAATTTTAAATTTTTCAAATTATGAGCGAAGAAACAGCAAATACGCAGGAAATGCCCGAACAACTATCGGACATATTATTAGTGCTGGATAAAGAAAAAATGAAAATCCAAGCCGTAAAAAGTATCGACGAGAAAGGGAAAATGGAAACCGTTGACCCCACCAAGAAAAATGAAAATCAGTTTATGCGTGTGGATAAGGGTGGCGATTTTTTTTCCAATTTTTTTTCCAATTTTTTCAGCCAACTAAAGAACCCTACCAATTTTTCATTCTTTAAAGTACCTGCCCCTATCGCAGTTGAAAAAGCACAGGAAATGCAAAAACAGGTAAATAAGCCAACTCCCGAAGGCGAAAAAGTGATGCAAGAACACGAAATAAAAACAGAAATAAAGCAGGATAATAAACAAGAAAATCAAAAAGATATGGCAACAACACAAACAGCAGCGGAAACTAGCGAATACCGCTACAAACCGGAACAAATTGATTGGGACACAATGAATAATCTTGGATTGAGCAAGGAATTTTTAGAAAAAAGAAATCTGTTAGAACCTTTATTAAAAGGCTTCAAGACCAACGAACTTGTGCCCATTGGCGTTAATCTCGGTGGTTCAATTCTCCGTACTGATGCCCGTCTTTCATTACAGCAAGCCGAAGATGGAAAAGTTGTTGTGGGAATTCACGGTATCAAAAAAGAACCAACCTTACATTTTGAATTTTTCGGACACAAATTTACCGATGAAGACAAAAAAAATCTACTTGCAACTGGCAATATGGGTCGTGTGGTTGATTTAAAAAACACCAAAACAGGCGAAATGATGCCATCCATCATCAGTATAGATAGGCTTACCAACGACATTATTGCCCTACGGACAGATTTCATAAAAATCCCTGATGAAATTAAAGGCGTGAAACTCAATGATGCCCAAAAACAAACATTATTGGAAGGTAAACCGCTTTATTTAGAGGGTATGATTTCAAACAAAGGAACGGAATTTTCAGCAACGGTTCAGTTTAATGCAGACAAACGTTATGTTGAGTTTTTGTTTGATAGAAGCAACACCAACAAGCAAACTCAAAGCAACGGACAGAACAATCAACAAAGCAATCAGCAGAACCAAGCACAAGAAGCTCCAAAAACTTTCCGTGGTAAGGAACTGACCGATGAGCAACATAAGGATTTTAAAAATGGTCAAACCATCTACATTGACGGATTGGTAGACAAAAAAGGACAGCCTTATCAAGGTTACATCACTTTCAATAAAGAAGATGGTAAAACAAATTTTGAATTTCCAAATCAATACAAGGAAAGAGCAAAACCTACTGAAACCCATAAAACGCAAACTGCTGTCAATTCAGAAGGGAAAACCAATGAAGCCACCAAAAAAATCAATGAGCCTTTAAAATCGGGGCAACAAAGACCGAAAAACAAGCAACAGCAGGAACAACAGGAAAAGTCTCAAGCCCCTGCAAAGTCCAAAGGCGTAAAAAGATAATTAAGTATGAAAACTATCATTGCAGAAAAACCAAGCGTAGCAAGAGAAATAGCCAGACTTGTAGGAGCATCCGATAAAAAGGAAGGTTACCTGACAGGTAATGGCTATTTTGTTACGTGGGCATTCGGTCATTTAATAGGATTGGGAATGCCAGAAGATTACGGGATTTCGGGGTTTGACAAAGCTGCTTTGCCGATACTCCCCAACCCTTTTTTGTTGACCGTCCGGAAAGTAAAAAAAGACAAAGGTTATACCGCTGATACAGGCGCATTAAAGCAACTGAAAGTTATTGAGCAGCTATTTAAGCAAAGTTGCAGCATTATCGTTGCAACCGATGCAGGGCGTGAAGGCGAACTCATTTTTAGGTACATTTATGAATACCTGAAATGTAACAAGCCCTTTGAACGCCTTTGGATAAGCTCGCTTACCGAAAAAGCCATTAAACAAGGCTTTGATAACCTTAAAGACGGGGCAGCATTTGACGGACTTTACCAGGCGGCACAAGGCAGAAGCCGTGCCGATTGGCTCGTGGGCATCAATGCTACACAGGCATTGAGCATAGCCGCAGGAAATGGTATCTATTCACTCGGAAGAGTGCAAACGCCTACATTGGTTTTGATATGCAAACGCTATCTGGAAAACAAAAATTTCTCGGTAAAGAGATATTGGCAGATACAGTTATCGCACAACAAAGAGCTGATAGATTTTAAAAGCATTTCCAAAACCAAATGGGAAGACCAAAAACTTGCCGATGATACGCTGAAAGCCATTCGGCGAAGCGAAATGGCAACGGTTACATCGGTAGAAACCAAAAGTGTAACGGAGCAACCTCCTTTATTGTTCGACCTAACCGGACTGCAAAAGGAAGCTAACAAAAAACTGAACCTTTCTGCCGAAGAAACGCTCAATATTGCCCAAAGCCTCTACGAAAAAAAGTTTATCACATATCCACGTACCGGGAGCAAGTACATACCAGAAGATGTGTGGGCAGAAATTCCCAATCTCGTAAGAGCTTTGCAGGACAGAGAAACTTGCAAGCAAGCAGTGTCAAAAATAAAATGGGGACGTTTCAATAAACGCATCGTGAACGATTTGCGTGTTACCGACCACCACGGATTATTGATTACGGATAAAATCCCGTCTGCCCTGAACGCAAAGGAAAGCTCCGTTTATGATATGATTGCCTTTCGGTTGCTCGAAGCCCTTTCACAAGCCTGCATCAAAGAGATAACCGATGTGGGTTTACAGGCGTTGCATTATGATTTTACGGCAAAGGGTTGTAAGGTTATAGAAGCGGGCTGGCGTTCCATCAAAGGCAGTTTCTCCGATGATGATACCGAGCCTGTACAGGATTTGCCCGAACTGAAAAAAGGCGATGAACTTAAAAAAAAAGAAGCCTCCGTTTTGGAAAAAAAAACCAAACCGCCTGTATTATATACCGAAGCAGGGCTTTTGTCGGCTATGGAAAGTGCAGGAAAGGAAATCGAAAATGAAGACGAACGGAAAGCCCTGCAAAATATCGGTATTGGCACTCCGGCTACAAGAGCCGCAATAATTGAAACCCTGTTTACCCGTAACTATGTACAACGTGAAAAGAAATCCTTAATCCCTACCGAAAAAGGATTGCAGGTGTACGAATTGGTCAAAGACCGTAAAATTGCGGATGTGGCAATGACCGCCGAATGGGAATTGGCTTTGCAAAAAATCGAAAACAACGAAGCCGATGCAGGGGCATTTCAAAAAGAAATGGAAACTTACGCCTCATCTATTACCAATGAACTGTTGCAAACTTCGATTGCTCAAAATAACCTGCCAAAATTGGTTTGCCCGAAATGTAAAAGCCAGCAACTCACTATCCGTGATAAAATAGTGAAGTGTCCTGATGAGGCTTGTAATTGGGTACAGTTCCGTAATGTATGTGGCGTACAAATCGGCATAGCCGATATTGAAAGCCTTATCAATAAAAAGAAAACTTCACTCATCAAAGGAATGAAAAGCAAGGCAGGTAAGAAATTCGATGCTTATATCGTGTTGAATGAGGATTGCAAAACCTCTTTTGAGTTTACCAAAAATAAAAGCTACAAAAAGTAATGGAAAATAAGCCTATTAGCATAATGGAAATCAAAAACCTGATTTATTCCATACGTGGAAAGCAAGTGATGTTGGATAGCGACCTCGCTTCCTTATACCAAGTGGAAACAAAGAACCTCAACAAAGCCGTAAAAAGAAATATTGAAAGGTTTCCTGCTTCTTTTTGCTTTCAACTGACCGAAGAAGAAGTTGAAAACTTGAGGTTCCAATTTGGAACCTCAAGTTTAAGCTATGGCGGAAGACGTTATTTGCCCTACGTTTTTACTGAACAAGGTGTCGCAATGGCTTCTGCCATACTCCGTTCAGATATTGCAGTTAAAGTCAGTGTTGAAATTATGGAAGCGTTCGTTGAAATGCGTAGAATGCTTATCAGTAATTCCGCTTTGTTTCATCGTTTGGATAAAATTGAACTGAAACAATTAGAAGCCGACCAAAGATTTGAAGAGATTTTTAAGGCTTTGGAAAGCGACAAGCTCCACAGTGAAAAAGGTATTTTCTACAACGGGCAGGTTTTTGATGCCTATGCCTTTGTTTCCGATATTATCCGAAGTGCCGAAAGTTCCATTATCCTTTTGGATAATTATATAGATGATACGGTACTGACCTTATTGGGTAAACGTGGCGATGCCGTAACTGCAACCATCTATACCAAAAATATCAGCAACCAGCTAAGGCTGGATGTGCAACGGTACAATAGCCAATACCCTCCGATTGAAATTGAGGCTTTTTCCGATGCACACGACCGCTTTTTAATTATTGATGATACGGAACTCTACCATATCGGAGCGTCACTGAAAGACCTGGGCAAAAAATGGTTTGCCTTTTCGAGAATGGATATTGAAGTCGGCAGAATGCTTCAAATCCTCAACAATCCATAACACGAACCTCTGCACTTTCAGAGGTTTTTATTTTTCATTTAATAGATTTTCGGTAAAACTCTTACCTAATGGCGAAAGCTCGTAACCTACTGTATGGCTTATTGTCAAACCCAAATTTTTCAATTTTCGGATATTCAGTTTCAGCCATTCTTTTTCAAAGCCTGTCAGCTTTGCAATGCCAATGGCGTGTAAATCTGGATTGTCTTTTATCGTCAATAAAATTTTTTCCGTCCAATGTCCTTGCTTGCTGTGATTGTCCAACCGTTCTAACTTCTTTTTTAGGTCGGCAAATTGTTTTCCTGATAGTTCCGTTTGCTCTCTTAATTTTATTCGTGGGTCTGCGGAATGATAGCTAACAGATATTTTGAAAATCATTCCTATGCTGTTGTGCGTAAATGATTGTAGTAATTGTTTTTTGTTTGCAAATCCTGCGTGTAAAACGTCTTTGTCGGTTATATCGGTTTCGTCTACGATTTCAATTTTACGGATTTCTACTAAGCCGATAGATGTATGTAAAAGGTTTCCGACTTTTACAGAAACCTTTTGCCATCTGCGGAATGCCAAAGTTATCTTGCCCGATTTTATTCCGCTTAAATGTATCTCTTTAAATAACATACTTATAAACTCTTTACATACTTGTTCAAATCTAAGGGTTTTCTGCCAAGCAATTTTTCAAGAGTATCGGATGTATATGAAAATTCTCCCACTTTAATCCCGTTTGCCATACTTACCAATAAATCCACTACATCTACAGGCATTTGATAGCCAATCAATTCTTCTCTAAAAGTAGTGTCTGCAATATCAATGTGTTTCATTTCGGCACTTAACAGCTTTGCCAATTCGCCAAACGTATATGCTTTATTTCCTGTGATTTCATAAGTTTGGTTTTGGTGTGTGTTTTCGGTCAGTACGTTTGCAATGGCTTCCGCTATGTCTGTTCGTGATACAAAACTTACTTTTCCGCTTCCCGATGGATAACGGATTTCATTTGTCTGGAAAACGTTTCCAATCAGTTCGGGTATGGCTTCCATATACATACTGTTTCTGAAAAACGTGTAAGGAATTTTTGTTTCCTTTATCAATTCTTCCGTATGGTATTGCGTTTCCGTTCCTTGAAAAATGGTGTTGGGTCGGGCTTGTACGATACTTGTATAAACAATGTGCTTTACGTTGTTTTCCACGATTGCATTTACGACATTCTTTTCCTGCTGTTTGGCTGTTTCAATGTCCACTCCGATGGTGGATATTTGCAATACTGTCTCTATCCCTTTGAATACCTCTTTAAGTGTGTTGAAATCGTTGTAATCCGCTTGTTTGGTGGTTACGCCCTTTTCCTTAAATTCATTTACCGTTTCGGGGTTTCTGATAATGGCAACAATATCGGTCGGTGCTACTTTCTGTAACAAAAATTGAATGGTCGCTTTTCCTAAATGTCCGTTTGCTCCTGTAATGGCTATCATAACTTTACTTTTTCCTGCAAAATTATCAGCCTTCTTTTTGGTAAAATTGGATAAAACCGACAACGCTTAAATTTTCCATTCGGGGAAGTTCGCAACTTGTTCGTTGGCGTTGCGTATAAAATGTTTAGGGTTTGTTCCCGCAAATTCGTGAAACTCTCTGATAAAGTGCGATTGGTCAAAATAATCGTTTTGGTAAGTAATGTCGGTCAGTGAATTAAATCTGGTTTGGCGCATGCTTTCCAAGGCGGATTGAAAGCGGTTTATCCTTGCGTATAGTTTGGGTGATATACCAATATGCTGTTTAAAATGCCGTTCCAACGAACGTTCAGATAGGTTCAGTTCGTTTTGTATCGTCGGTAGGCTCACACCTTTTTGCAGCTGGACCGTTGCAAAATTTACTTTTTCGTTTTCGGTATTTCTTTGTTTAGCAAGATGTATCAAAAAGGAAGACAATAATTCTATTCGCTGGTTGGAAGAAGTCGTATCGGAAAGTTGGTCAGTTATATTGGTATTAACCAGTTCGTTTATGCTAATATGTTGATTAGTCAGCTCATTAGAATCTACTCCAAAAATGGATTTTAGTGCGGTCGGTTCAAAATAAACGCCAATGTTTCGGAAATTTTTTATTGCTCTGTGTTCAGTGTATCGTGTAGTCTGCCCATATAAAAACAATTGTGGTAACTCTTGATTGTCTTTGTCATGGAATGCTTTTTCGTTTTCCTGAAAAATAAGTCCGGGCAAGCCATCCGATATGATCTTGAAAGTCTTTTGAGAAAAGCCTAAACTATCGTCTTCCAATATCCAAAAATAGCGGACATATTTCCGTAATGGCTCTGTCGGAAGTATTTGTTGATAATTCATTTTGTTTGTCCTTTTTGCTTCGTCATTTCAAAAGTACAAATTAAATCCCTCACTATTAGTTCTCTTACGCCAAATCCTGCCTCTCAACGCCAAACCCTGCCACATTTTTAACGGCTCTTATCTACTGCTATAATTTTAGGGTTCAAGTAAATTCTAACAAAATTATAGTATGGATATACAGCAAAAAGACCTATCATATTTTAGGTTACGACTACAAGAATTATTAAACACCAGCTTCCCCGAAAAGGCAAACGACCAAAAATTTATTGACCAACGTTCATCGTGGGCTGCCAATGCTTACGAGGGTGCTTTCCGTTCGGGAAACGCTATTGAGCAATGCAACGAAATAGCCAACTACATACTTTTTGAGGGCTTGTATTTCTCCAAATTCGATACGGTTTTCCAAGTCGTATGCAATGAGTTTGATACCATAATGGCAGACGAGGAACTGCGACCATTCGCCTTTAGAATGCTCCCTGTTTGTGAGCCTGTTTTCTCCGGCTATGAACTAACCGATGACTTCGCATACGGTTATGAGTTTGATCTGCTCTATACCGAAATAACCGGAACCATCGCAATATGGATAGAGAAAAATGGGCTTCAGTAAAAAGCAACATCTCCAACAGAACATTGATGCCCTGCGAATTGCTTTTAAACTGGAAAAGGAGATACGACAAGCCACCGTAGGTGAAAGGCTGCTAATGATGCAATACAGCGGATTTGGCGGTCTTAAATTCGTATTGAACCCCATAGCGAACGAAATAGACATCAATAGTTGGAGAAAAACAGAACACGACCTTTTCCCGATTACGCAGGAACTTCACCAACTACTCAAAGAAAATTCAGAAGACGAAAAGCAATACCGCAGGTATGTGGACAGTATGAAAAGCTCCGTACTGACGGCTTTTTATACACCGCCACAGGTCATAGATGCGATTTCCGCAACTTTTCGTGAAAGCGGTCTGAACATTGATAAATTCCTCGAACCCTCCGCAGGTATCGGCTCGTTCATTCAATCCTTTTCCGAAAACCAACAACCCAAAGTTACCGCCTTTGAAAAGGATTTGCTGACAGGCAAAGTTTTAAAACAGCTTTATCCCGAAAGCCATATCCGCATCAGCGGTTTTGAGGAAATCCCCGAAAAGGAACAAAACAGCTATGATGTAATCGCCAGTAATATACCGTTCGGCGATACTTCCGTCTTTGATTTATCCTATTCCCGAAGCAAGGACAGTGCAAAAGTACAGGCAGCCCGAAGCATACACAATTACTTCTTTCTAAAGGGTGCTGATATGCTCCGTGAGGGAGGTTTGTTAGTTTACATTACTTCACAAGGAATTTTAAATAGCCCAAAGAACGAACCGATACGCAGGGCATTAATGCAGGATAACAATTTGGTTTCGTTGGTCAGATTGTCCAACAATTTGTTTACGGAATATGCAGGAACGGAAGTTGGCAGTGATTTGATTATCCTTCAAAAAAATACGGCAAAACAAAATCTGACAGAAGCGGAAGAACTCTTTTGTCAGAGCAAGCAAACAGAATACAATACGCCTGGTAATGCTTTTTTTCAGGACAGCACAAGAATTGTACATACAGACCGCAAATTAGATACCGACCCTTATGGAAAACCAGCATTAATTTATACGCACAAAGACGGCGTTGCCGGAATTGCCAAAGACCTCAAAAAAATGCTTTCCGACGATTTTGGAAAGCACCTGAATTTAGGTTTGTTCAAAAGCGAACGGAACGATGAACCTTTAATACAAATTCCGATTGAGCCAACGGTTATCGAACCTGTAACCATTCAACCGGAAATACAATCTTTATCTGTTCCTATAATCAATCGGGAAAACCCGCAGGAATTAAAACAATTAAGCATTTTCGACCTATTTGAAAATTCGGACGAGCCTGTAATGGTTACTGCTCCACCTAAAAGAACAACACAAGTTAAAAGGCAAAGCACCAATAAAAGAAGAGGTGCAATGGGTCGCCAACCTGACCTGTTCAGTAGTGCGATACAGCAACCTTATGCACCTCCGATTACCAATAGAACTACCAACGGAAGCCCATCTAACAATGGCGAAAAACAGGAAGCCATCGGCGACCTGTTTTCGGGTCTCAATGGGAATGGCCAAGCTGATAAGCCAGCCGATGCCGACAACATTCCTGAACCAGCTCCGTATGGTGAACAATTAAAATCATTCCACAGAAACGATTGCCTTGTATTGGATAAAGGTTGGGTCGGTCATCTGCAAAATGTAGATACATCAGACGGTACGGCAGTATTCCACCCTTTGCAATTACCGACCTTGCAGAAAGCAAGAACAGAAGCCTACATTGCTGTACGTGATGTTTACCAAGATCTTTACAATAAGGAGGCGAAGCTTCAGACCGAACATAAAGAAGAAAGAGAAAATCTTAATCAATTATACGATGCCTTTGTCAAAAGGCACGGAAACCTCAACAGTGCCGATAATATCAAGCTCATCAAAACGGATAGTTCCGGAAAGGAAATACCTTATCTGGAACGTGTGGTTGGTGGCGTGGTACACAAGGCCGATATATTCAGTCGCCCTGTAAGTTTTTCTACCTTAACCATAACAACGGACAATCCCGAAGAAGCATTAGCGGCCTCGCTCAATAAGTACGGAAACGTGAATTTGGATTATATGTCCGAAATCAGCGGTATGACTGATGACGCTTTGAAAGAAGCCTTACACGGTCGTATTTATTACAATCCTTTACAAAAGAAATACGAGATATCCGAACGCTGGATTGCAGGTAACGTTGTGGAAAAAGCCCAGGAAGTCAAAGCGTATCTCGAAAGTAATCCCGATGATGCACAGGCTAAAGCAAGCCTTACCGTTTTGGAAGAAGCCCGACCAAGACGAATTGAGTTTGAAGAATTGGATTTTAACCTCGGCGAGCGTTGGATACCCACTGGTATTTATGGCCGGTTTGCTTCACATCTTTTTGATACGGAGGTGAACATTCATTACTCGGAGAGTTCTGATGATTTTTCTGTAAGCTGTAAACAAAAGAATGTTCATATATGGGATAAATACGCCGTAAAAGCTGAAAGCCGGACGTTTGACGGGATTGCTCTGCTCAAACACGCCCTTGTCAATACTACGCCTGATATTACTAAAAAAGTGATGGTTGGCGATCAAGAAGTCAAGGTACGGGATATGGAAGCCATACAAATGGCGAATACCAAGATTGATGAAATCCGAACCGCTTTTACAGACTGGCTTCATGCCCAAAATGATGAATTTAAAACAAGGCTTACCGACAAATACAACGACACGTTTAACTGCTTTGTCCGTCCGAATTACGACGGAACTCACCAGAACTTTCCTGGGTTAGACCGCAAAGCACTCGGAATTGAAGATTTGTATTCCAGCCAAAAGGACACGGTTTGGATGATAAAGCTGAACAACGGTGCAATCTGCGACCACGAAGTAGGTGCAGGAAAGACGCTCGTAATGTGTACGGCAGCACAGGAAATGAAGCGTTTAGGGTTGGCTCATAAACCTATGATTATCGGGCTAAAAAGCAATGTCCACGAAATTGGCGAAGCTTACCGCACCGCTTATCCACACGCAAAAATATTGTTTCCGGGCAAAGAAGATTTTACACCCCAAAAACGCCAACGTATTTTTGGCGACATTAAAAACAACGATTGGGATTGCGTCATCCTCACGCACGACCAATTCGGGATGATACCGCAATCGTCCGAAATGCAAAAAGAAATTCTACAAATTGAGTTAGATAGCGTAGAACGAAACCTCGATGCGTTGCAATCGCAGGGCAAAGAAGTTACCAGAGGAATGCTTGCCGGAGTAATCAAACGAAAAGAAAACCTTGAAGTAAAACTAAAAACTCTGCAACACGATATTGATAATCGCAAAGATGATGTGGTTGATTTTAAGATGATGGGCATTGACCATTTGTTTGTGGACGAAAGCCATCAATTCAAAAATCTGATGTTTAATACAAGGCATTCAAGGGTTGCAGGATTGGGAAATGTGGACGGAAGCCAAAAGGCAATGAACCTGCTCTTTGCTATCCGCACCATTCAGGAGCGCATCAATGCGGATATGGGAGCCACTTTTCTTTCGGGAACAACTATCAGCAATTCTTTGACGGAGTTGTACCTTTTGTTTAAATACCTGCGACCAAGAGCAATGGAAAAACAGGGCATTCATTCTTTTGATGCTTGGGCAGCTATTTACGCAAGAAAAACGACCGATTATGAATTTTCAGTTGCCAATAATATTGTTGCAAAAGAACGTTTTCGATATTTTATAAAAGTGCCGGAATTGGCGCAATTCTATTCTGAAATTACAGATTACAGAACGGCAAAAGATATAGGAATTGACCGACCGGATAAGAATGAGATTTTATATACTATTCCGCCTACTCCAGACCAGTCTGCATTTATTCAAAAATTAATGGATTTTGCAAAAACAGGAAATGCCGAGTTGCTGGGAAGACCACCGTTGTCGCAAAGTGAAGAAAAAGCAAAAATGCTCATTGCTACAGACTACGCCCGCAAAATGTCGTTGGATATGCGAATGGTAAGTGGGAAATACGAAGACCATCCCGATAGCAAGGCTTCGCATTGTGCAGCAACTATTGCTAAATATTACAACCAATACAATGCACAGAAAGGAACGCAGTTCGTTTTTTCTGATTTGGGAACTTATAAACCTGGCGAATGGAATGTGTATTCTGAAATCAAACGCAAACTTGTGGAAGACCACGGTGTATCTGCTCACGAAATCCGTTTTATACAAGAAGCCAAAAATGATAAGCAACGTAAGGAACTTATTAAAGGAATGAACGAAGGCAAAATTCGTGTACTTTTCGGTTCTACAAGTATGCTTGGAACAGGCGTGAATGCGCAGAAAAGAGCCGTTGCTGTTCATCATCTTGATACGCCGTGGCGACCAAGCGACCTTGCTCAACGTGATGGCAGAGCTGTTCGCAAAGGCAATGAAATCGCCAAGTTCTTTGCCAACAACAAAGTGGATGTAATTATCTATGCAGTAGAAAAATCATTGGATAGTTATAAGTTCAATCTGCTTTACAACAAACAACTTTTTATTGACCAATTAAAAAACAATAACCTGGGCAAACGAACGATTGACGAAGGAAGTATGGATGAAAAATCGGGAATGAATTTTTCGGAATATGTGGCGATACTTTCAGGAAATACAGACCTGTTGGATAAAGCCAAATTAGAAAAACAAATTGCAGGTTTGGAAAGCGAAAAACAAGCTTTCAACCGTTCTAAATCTAGTGCCAAATACAAATTGCAAGATTATACAGTGTTATTGGAAAGCGCACAATCTCGTTTCAACAGAATGAACCTCGATTGGGGAAATTTAAAACAACGCATTCAAAAACATTCGGATGGAACTATTGCAAATCCTGTACAGTTAGACGGTTTACCACTTAATGCAGATATAAAACAAATCGGCATCAAGCTCAATCAACTTGCAGATAAATCCCGAACTGGCGGTCAGTACGAAGAGATTGGAAATTTGTACGGATTTACGTTGTTGGTAAAAACCGAAATGTCTGAAAAAGAAGGTTTGGATATTCGGGTAAACCGATTTTTGGTTCAGGGCGAAGGAAACATTAAATATACCTACAACAACGGTTTAATTGCTAAAGATGAAAAGCTGGCTGCAATGAATTTCCTAAACGCATTGGAAAAATTACCAAGCTACATCGACCAAGAGAAAAAGAAAATCGTAGAAATACAAAAAGATTTACCTGTGCTTCAGGAAGTGATAAATGGGACTTGGGCAAAAGAAGACAGATTGAGTGAACTGAAAACTGAATTGGCTTCGGTTGAACGGAAGATACAATTATCAATAAACCCCGAAAATAAAGGCGAAGAGAAAGAAAAAATTGAAAAACAAACGCTAAAAACAGCCAATCCCGAAAGTGCTTTAAAGAATAAAAGCATTCATCTTTCAAGAGGTGTTTAAAAATATCAAACCGTTTACATTTCGTCTTGTTCGTCCATTTTTTTCAGAAGACTTTCTTTAAGGTTATCAAGGAATTTTGTACGGTTGATTTTGCGGCTTTTCAGTTCGATGTAAGTGTGGTAAAAATCGCCTAAATCTATATTAAAAGTTTGTCCAAATGTTTTGGCTATCACTTTTAGATCTATGTTTCCACCTTCAAAAACAGCTTGGGAATGCAAAGCATAAATTAGTTCTATCAACGCCGTTTTACTGGCAGTCCAATTTAGTGTGGGCAAATCGGTTGATTTTTCTTCGTTTGTTGCTTTATGAAGTTGGTTTTCGATGTAAATTTGAAGCTGGTCATTGGCAATAATTTTTGCAACTTTATAATCGTGAGAAGTCGAAAAGGTATGGTCTGCCTGAAAATAAAAAGTATCTAAACTTAGCTTAATATCATATTTGCCACGTACAAAAATTTTTTCATCAATGTAGGTATTGTTGGTTCGATAGTATTTATAAAATTCAAGATTACTTTCAAAAAATCTTTTCAATTTCCTTAATTCTATATTTAAGTATTTTTTAATGAGTTTTGCACCGTAGGGTCTTTTGGTTTCGATTTTATAGATGGCGTTGTAAAAAATAAGCTTGGCAACAATTACAGGTTTCTGATATTTGAAAAAGCGGATTTCTTCCTCTTTATCTTGGAATTCATTTTTCAGGACATACTCCTTTAATTCGGACAAAGAATTTACAATAAGGTTGATGATTGCTTCAACTTTTTGAAAACAGCTTTCCGCTTCAATTTCTGTGATTTCAGTTTCTAGTTTATGCAACGTTTCATTGAAGAATTTAGTCATATATTTATCTTTTGGGATTAATATCTGGGCTAATTAATAAATGTCCTAATTATTTTCATTAAGCCATTTTTATTGTTTTACCTGTGGTTTTCTAATCAGCAGAATAGCTGCAATCGCTAAAATAATTGTGGCAATACCGCCATACAAAAACTCCCGACCGGGAAACTGTGTACCTAAAAATCCTGCAATGGGATAGGCTATTGCCCACCATAAATGGGAAAATGCGAAATGAGCACCATATACTTTGCCGTGGTCTTTGGCTTCAATATTTTCGCCGATTAGGGTTTCGGACGGCATATCTGCTAATGTTTGACCGATACCTGCCAAAACCCATAAAAACATTACTCCGTTGTATGGTAAAAAATTAGCAAAACTAATGGCTATACCTAGTAACATTGCACCGCTTATTAGGGATACACTTCTACTTTTCGATTTGTCTAAACTTCCCAATAAGAATGCGGTAATAGCTGCACCCACGCCAAAAATTGACATTATCCAACCGTAATGTTGGTCATCCAATTTCAAGGAATTTTTAACCAAACCTATTGTATTTACTAAGATGATAGCTCCTGCAATAGCTGATATAAACTCGATGCTTAAAGCGAAACGAACAATTTTGTTACCGAATAGTAATCGAATGCCTTTTAATACTTCATTCCACGTATTTTTAGATGCTGTATTCTCATTATTTACACCTTTTTGCAATGTTCCTTTGGGAATAGTAAGTATTATAAGTATAGCAACGAAAAGAGTTGCACCATTTATGAAAAATATTTGTGTAGCACCCATCCATACTGCGAAAATCCCTGCCAGTGCGGGTCCGAAAACACTCAATAACTGAAATGTTGCCATTGATAAACCATTGGCTTCTCTGTAAATTTCTTTTTCAACTATCTGTGGAATAATTGCCCTATAAGTTGGTGTAAAAAATGCTGCAAATACATTCAAGGCAAATATCAACCCATATAATTGCCATTCGGCATTAACGAATGGTAACGCACATACGATTGTCATTCTTGCCACCTGTGTAACGAGCAGTATCTGCTTTCGTTGAAATCTTTCTGATACAACACCTGCAAAAGGCGAAAAGAGAATATAGGCTGTTACCCTTAAAGTAAGGGCTGATGCTAATATTGCCGCTGCGTTTTTAGGGCTCATTTGGTAGGTAAGCAAAGCCAAACCGAGCCAAGTAAAAGCATCACCCAAAAGGCTTGCGATTTGGGCGAAATATAGCTTTGCAAAAGTAGCATTCCTCAGAGATTTGAAGGGTTCTATAATTGGTTTAATTATTTTATTCATTGTCTATTTAATTTTGATTTCTGTACGACAGATACACAGGTTTGATAATAAAAACTTAAGTACCACTACATTTCAAAATAAAGCTCATTGTCTTTCTTTTGGGGTATTTCGTCTTCACCAATCATTTGCTTGATATTGATTTCTATGGTTAAAGCCAGCGATGTCATCGGAGTATCAACAGGTGTATTCTCAAATGGGTCTTGCATCATTATGGCGGTTTTTTCTATGGCAATAAACATTATAGGAATAAGTATTGACAGTATAATTTGTATAGTAAACTGCGAATGCTCTAATCCGAATGGCACCAAGATGGTAAAAACGTAGATTAATGTATGTAATAGCAGGCTGTACGCTCTTGGGAATACCGTGTTTTTTTTGCGTTCACATTTCCCCATACTATCACATAGCTTAGTAATTGTTTCGTTTAGTTGCAGTTGCTGAAACTCCGAAATTTTTCTTTGTTCTGCTAAAAAACCCATTTGTTTAGAATGCTCATCAAGAATAGCGTTTGGAATATTGACAGCACTAATTTTATGAAAATTAATATACGCTTCGACTTTTGAAGAAAATCCTACTTTCCTCAAGGTTTCGCCCAGAGCATACACCCATACAATTTGCCGTTGAGCAAAGATTTTAATTTCTTCTTTTTCTTTAGTCGATAGAAATTGGTTCAATTGCCTTGTAAGTATTCGAGAGTCATTAACGATAGCTCCCCAAACAATCCTCGCCTCCCACCATCTTTCATAAGACTGTGAGGTTCTAAAGGCAAGTAAAATAGAAACAATAGTTCCTAAAAGAGCCAATATGCTAAATGGTATTGCAATATCTGCCAGTACAGGGGTTAAATGCAGAAAACCAATGGTTAGAGCAAAGGTAACTACAAAGAATATTTGCCATTTTACTTGCTTAACAAAGTATGAAATAGATATTTTTTTGTTTAAAAGCATTTCTTAAAATTTTTGTTATTAATCGTTCACTACCACAAACAGTCCTGAAAATCGGCTACCATATGCAGCAATAAACCAAGGGCAATAATTCTTATTATTTTGTTTCCAAATAGGAACAACAAAACATACAGCACTATAGCGTAATATGAATGCAGAAAGTGAAATCCTACACTGCATCTGTTTGGATCAAATATTGGTTCGGCAAACAGATGGTCAATGTCAACAAGCATCGTTGATAATAAAATTATCCAAACCGTTTTCCATTCCTTTTTAAAAAATACAAAAGCAACTAACCCTGGAAAGAAAAAATGCAGCGTATAGTGGATAATGTTTTGTAATATAAATAGGGACATATTTTAACTTCTATTTGGGGCAAATCTTAACTATTCCTCTTCTTCGGCATTTTTAATCGCTGATAAAATAGTGTACGCATTTTTGGTAACTATTTTTATTTGTTGAGGATTTGCTGTTGATGGTAATTCTATGCCCGTGTAACCTTCTTGTTCTATGCCTTTGGCAACTTGTATTAATTGAAAAGTATAACCGTTTTTGCCTTCATTGGTCTGCGCAATAATATAATCCACTCCTTCTAACTGTACAAGTGCATCATTCGGCACTGCATTTTTTTCATCTGTTCCGGTTTCTACCCACGCTTTTACATACATTCCCGGCAGTAGTTTTACATCTTTAGTAAAATGGCAATGTACGGGTATCATCTTTTTATCGTCTGCAGCCTGCCCAACCAAAAATACTTTTCCGGTGTGCTTGTAATCATTTTCATTGGATAGTGAAAACCTAACGGTTTGCCCTACCTGAATTTTGCCTAAATCTTTCTCAAAGGCATTTAAAGCAAGATGTAGGTCATTGGTACCTGTAATTTCAAATAGGATATCGGTAGGCGATGCGTATTTTCCGATATTGGTATTGCTGTTTTTTATGTAACCTGATATGGGTGCATAAATGCCCGCTGTTCTCGAAATTTTATTGCTCCTTTTAAGAGAAGCAGTACTGATGCCAATCAAAGCCATTTGCTGCTCTAATCCTGAGATGCGGGCTTTCATTACTTTGAAGTCGGAACTTACCTGCTGGTAGGTTTTTGCTGCATTTATATCCTCATTTCTTAAATCCTGTTGTCTTTTGTATTCCTGCGATAGGTATTCTAACCTGCCAATGCTTTCTAAATACTCCTGTTGTATGGAAATAAATTCAGGGTTTTCGAGTGTGGCTAATTGTTGCCCTTTTTTTACAAATTGCCCGGGTAATAAACCTGCTGATTTGATGTAACCGCCTAAAGGTGCAGATACGGTGGCTACACTGTTGGGTTCGGCTTCAATTGCACCCGTTAGTTTGATGATATTGCTTAGGTTTCGCAGTTCTATAGTACCCGTTTGTATATCCGATAATTTGTACTGGTCTGGCGTAAATGTTATTTGTTTTACTTGGGATGCAGTATCGGTTTTGTTCTCTGTAACTGCCTGTTCTGTAGCTGTTTCTTTTTGGTCTTTACAGGATAACACCGTAATTACTACGATTAGTAAAAAGGGAATGTATTTTTTGAACGAACTATTCATTTTTCTAATTTTTTTAATGATTATTTATTGCCGGAAAGTGTTTCAATGGCGATAATTGCCTTATTGAAATTGTACAGGCTTTCTACGTAAGCGGTACGAATGTTATTTGCCAGCGTTAAATTTTGCAAATGCTGGGCATAGGAAACCTCACCGCTTTTAAAACTTTTTTCGGAATTGCTGATGATTAAATTGGCTTGTGGCAGAGCTTGTTGCTGATAATAATTCAGCTCATTCTGAAGTTTGGCATATTGCTGTTCCAATTCTTTTAACTGACCATTGAGGTTGGTTTTATTCAGCTCCACCTGTGTTGCTGCAATTTCCCGGTTAATTTTTGCTGCATTAATTTTTGATTTATAACCTCCCGGAAACAATGGAATGCCAATACCAATTTGAAAAAAGCTAAACCTGTCTTTTCCGGTATAAGTCCTGTCAATACCATTGATGGTCTGCATTCCTTTATAAGTCTGAGCGCTATAACCCAAAATAATTTCGGGCAACATTTTACTCTTTTCAACCTGTATTTCCTGCTGGCTTACGTTTACTTCTTGTTGCAGGTATCCAATAATGGGATTGTTATTTGCAGAAAAGTTTTCGATAGTTAATAGTAATTCTTTAGCCGTAAGGTTGGTTTCTGCAATGCTGATATCATCTGTGGTATTCAGTAAAGTTTGCAATTGTTGTTTGGCAATTTTCACATCGGCATTGTTTTTTTCAAGTTCATTTTGAATTTGTTTTAACTGAACGGAAGAGGTCATTTTTTCAAGATTGGTACTTTCTCCCGTTCTGTATCTTGCATCACTTGCTTTGCTCAGATTGCTGTAAATACTGTCTAACGCTGCAATGAGTTTTCCTTTTTCCAGAACATACTGGTATTGCAAATACGCCAGCTTCACATTTTCTATCAATTCATTTTCCGAAACGGCTTTGTATTTTTCTGTGCTGATTATCTTTTCTTGTGCCAGTTTTGACTGGTTGCTGTACAGTGTAGGAAAGTCAAAGCGTTGGGTCACGTTAATGAGATTATCATTAATGGTTGGGTTGCTTACAACGCCCTGTGTGTAAGAAAGCTCAGTTTTTGGAATGGTTACGCTTCCTTTTTTCAAAGCTTTTTGAACATTGATGTTGTATTCGGCAATCCTTATGCTGTTGTTGTTTTTTACGGCTTCATCAATAGATTGCTGTAAGGTCAATACTCTTGTGTTTGTTCCTGAAGATACCTGCGCTTTCAGTGTAGATGAAAAGCATAAAAAACCTAAGAGCAATATTGCCGTTGGTAATGTTTTATTCTTTTTCATTTTGAATGTTGATTTTGTAAAATAGATATAGAGCACCGGAAGCACCAGTAAGGTAAGCGCTGTTGCAGTTATCAGCCCGCCAATAACCACGGTTGCTAAAGGACGTTGTACTTCTGCACCTGATGAGGAAGAAATAGCCATCGGAAGAAAACCTAATGATGCCACCATTGCCGTCATTAATACGGGTCTTAACCTCACTTTTGTGCCAATGCGCACTCGCTCATAAATATCGGTAACGCCTTCTTTTGCCAATCGGTTAAATTCTGCAATGAGTACAATACCGTTCAATACCGCTACGCCAAATAGCGCAATAAATCCTACACCAGCAGAAATACTAAAAGGCATATCTCTTATCAGCAATGCAAATACACCACCTATAGCTGAAAGCGGAATAGCTGTAAAAATCAGCAAACCTTGCTTCACAGAACGGAATGTAAAATAGAGCAATAGCAAAATAAGCAATAGCGCTACCGGTAAGGCTACGGCAAGTCTTGCATTGGCTTCTTCCAGATTTTTGAACTGTCCGCCGTAAGTAATATGATAACCTGCCGGCATTTTTACTTTGGCTGCAACGATGTCCTGTATATCATTCACAATGCTTTTTACATCGCGGTTACGAACATTGAAACCAAGCGTAATACGTCTTTTGGCATTATCTCTCTGTATTTGTACAGGACCCGGTTTATAGGAAATATTGGCGACTTCGCTTAAAGGTATCTGCTGTCCTGTTGGTGTACTTACAAATAGGTTTTGTACATCTGTAATGTCGGCTCTTGATGCGCTGTCTAATCTTACCACTACATCAAATCTTCTTTCTCCTTCGTACAGCAAGCCTGCAGTTTTTCCCGCAAATCCTGTTTCAATGGCACTGTTTACATCTTCTACGTTCATACCGTATTGTGCTATTTTATCTCTGTCGAATTGGATGCTTATTTGTGGCAATCCTGTGATTTCTTCAACATACAAATCTTCTACACCTTCAACGGATTTTATTTTCTTTCCTACATCAGAAGCCAAATCTGAAAGTACATCCAGGTCTTCTCCATAAATTTTCAAGACAACATCTTGCTTAGCTCCGGTTAGCAACTCATTAAAACGCATTTGTATAGGCTGTTGAAAGCTGAAAGTAGCATTGGGAATAACAGCAAGTGATTGTTGCATTTTATCAATCAATTCTTCTCTATCTGCTGCGCTTGTCCATTCTTTTTTAGGTTTTAAAACAACGACCATATCACCGGCTTCAATCGGCATTGGGTCTGTAGGGATTTCTCCCGAACCTATCTTATTCACTACCTGCTTTACTTCGGGATAATTTTTCAGTAAAATATCTTGCGCTTTTTGGGATACATCTATCATCTGGTTAATGGAACTGCCCACGGGAACTCTTGTTTCTACTGCAAAGTCACCCTCATCTAATTGGGGTATAAATTCTCCGCCCATTCTGTTGAATGCAAAAAGGGTTATAACAAACATTGCCACGGCAATAGATATTACCAACAGCTTTCGTTTCATTGCTCCTTCAATGATGGGGCTGTACACTCTTTGAATGGCTCTCATCATTTTATCCGAAAAGTTGTCTTTGTGCGTGGTCTTTTTGCTGAGGACTAATGCAGACATCATCGGAACATAAGTGAATGACAATAGGAATGCGCCCATAATAGCAAATGAAACGGTTTGCGCCATTGGTGTAAACATCTTGCCTTCTACACCTACCAATGCCAGTAACGGTAGGTAAACAATAAGAATGATGATTTCTCCAAATGCTGCTGCCGAACGAATTTTGGTTGAAGACTGAAACACTTCTTCATCCATTTGTTCTTGTGTAAGTTTTTCTACTCCGCCGTACCGGTTTTTGCTGGTTGTTATTCGGTGTAGTACTGCTTCTACAATGATTACCGTTCCGTCGACAATAATTCCGAAATCGATGGCACCAAGGCTCATTAGGTTTCCGGATACGCCAAAAAGGTTCATCATCGCTATGGCAAACAGCATTGCCAATGGAATAACCGAGGCTACCACAAGACCGCCACGCAGATTACCAAGGAAAAGTATCAAAACAAAAATTACAATTAAAGCACCTTCTACCAAGTTGGTTGATACTGTTGATATGGCGCCATCTACTAATTTTTTCCTGTCAAGAAACGGCTCTATCTCTACACCTTCGGGCAAACTTTTTTGAATTTCTTCAATCTTTGCTTTTACATTGGTAATTACTTCAGAAGAGTTGGCACCTTTTAGCATCATCACAATTCCGGTAACGGTTTCTCCCTGCGCATTTCTTGTTGCTGCCCCATATCTTGCCCCATTTCCGAAACGGACATCTGCCACATCCCTTAACAAAACAGGAATGCCCCCTTCGTTTTTAACTACGATTTTTTTAATTTCCTCAATATTCTTTACCAAACCTTCGCTTCGAATAAAGAAAGCATTTGGGCCTTTATCGATATAAGCACCACCAGTGTTTTGATTATTCTTTTCTAAAGCGGTGAAAATATCGGATATATTGATGTTTTGGCTGGCGAGCCTGTCTGGCTCTATGGCTATTTCATACTGTTTTACAAATCCGCCAAACCCGCTTACTTCTGCTACTCCCGGTGTTCCTAAAAGTTGTCTTTTAATAATCCAATCCTGAATAGTTCTTAATTCGGTAGCATCGTATTTGTCTTCATATCCTTTTTTAGGATGGATGACGTATTGGTAAATTTCGCCTAAACCTGTGGTAAGCGGTGCCATTTCAGGAACACCGACACCTTCGGGTATGTTTTTAGCAGCCAAGGTCAACCGCTCCTGAACTTGTTGTCTTCCCCAATAAATGTCTACTTTTTCTTCAAAGACAATTGTAACTATGGAAAGACCAAAGCGAGAAAAAGAACGCATATCTTTTATGCCGGGAATACTTACCATTGTTTGCTCTACCGGAAAGGTTACGAGCTGTTCTACTTCCTGCGCTGCCAATGTGGGCGATACTGTGATTACCATTACCTGATTGTCTGTAATATCGGGCGTTGCATCAATAGGAAGTTTGGTAACGGAATAGGAACCCCAGCAAATTAATGCCAGGGTAAATAATCCTATTACCAACTTATTTTTTATTGAAAAATGAATGATGTTGTTTAACATATCATAATCTTGTTTGAATGGTTATTGTTTAAGGAGATACTGTCCTTTCATTTTGATTTTGACAGTAATGTCCTCATTTGAATTGTTTTTGAAATACCATCCTTGCGGACCTTCAAACGGAGCAAGAAATGAACCTGCCATATTGTTTGAATAAGCAATGGTGTAGCTTTCAAAGTAGTTGCTGTTGTTTTTTACCTCTCCGTGAAAATCAAAGTACAGTTCACCTTTATCGGTAATCCACTCATATTTTAATTGTCCGTATTTCAACATATTTACTTTGTACTCCAATCCTTTACCGGCAGGAATAACTACGCTTACATCATCTGTACGTTCTGCCAATTGTGTAGCAGGCGCAGGGTTGTTTGCGGCATCAGGCTTTGCCACATCCGCCGGCGAACCTACATTTTCCATTTTCAATATCTTGTGCGGTTCTGAACTTAGATTTTCTGTACTTCCTTCTGGTACATATAACTTGCTGAAACCGGTTGCCTTTCCTATTCCTAAGGGGTCTATACCATATTCAGCTGGTAATACTGCACTTACGAGAAGGGTGGTTCCAATAATTAAAGCAATGATTACCTGCTTTATGATAGATTTTTTATCTAAAACTTTATGTGCTATTTCTGACATTTTGATAATTGTTAAGAGTTAAAATAACCGACTAACTGGTAGCCGAATAATAAAAAGCCCGCTGCCATAAGCAACATATTGGTAACTGTAGAGAATTTGAAAAAGCTCGGTGATTTTCTCCAAAGGGTGATAACAAATAATACAAGAGCTAAGGCGATGAATTGACCTATCTCTACACCGATATTGAAACCAAGCAGGTTGGTCAATAATCCTGTTCGGTCAAAACTCAATTCCTGTAATTTACTGGCTAAACCGAAACCGTGAAAAAGTCCAAAGATTAAGACAGCCGCTTTTGTATTAGGCTGGCGACCAAGGAATTTTTGAAAGCCACCTAAATTATCAAAACCTTTGTAAACGATTGAAAGTGCTATAATAGCATCGATGAGGTAAGCGTTGATAGCCATATCTGCCAGTACACCTAATAAAAGGGTAATACTATGACCAATGGTAAAAAAACTCACATACAAAAGCACTTCTTTTGGACGATAAAGAAAAAAGATAACGCCCACAAGAAATAATAAGTGGTCGTAACCTGTAAGCATATGTTTTGCCCCTATATACAGGAACGGTACAAAAGCAACGCCTGAATTTCCACTTAAAAAAGTTTGGGTATCCTCATCTACTCCGTGAGCATACGCCGACCCTGAAACCAATAGCAATAAGGCTATTGATAAAACAATTTTTACATACTGCATTTGAAATTAATTTTTTAGTTAGGCAATAAAAGCCTGGCAGTACTGCGTACAAGGGTACGCAATACCAAACAGTCGCAGGCTTTGCTACAATGATTATAAGACTTTGCTTAAAAAATTAATTAATGCTTATGTCCGTGTGCTTTATCAATACTGTCCTGCTTTAAAGGAGCTACAGTTGAACTATCTGCTTTTGCAGCAGGTGCAGTATGATTACCGGAAGGATCGTGGGAATGCCCGTGTGCTTTATCAATGCTATCTTGATTTGCTGTTTCCACAGGTGTCACTTGATCAGTATTATCTGAAGATTTTTTCTCGTTGGTATTGCAGGCAACTAAGGTAAGGGCAGCAAAAGCCGCTATAATGAATGATTTTTTCATTGTTTAAAAAATTTGATAGTAAGAAATAAATAATTTGCCCGAAAAAATGGGCATACGTCAAATTTTAACTTTCGAGGATTGAAAGTTAAGCAACAATGAATGAAGGGGGACCCCGAAGGGAATAGGCTCCGTGGAGCGGTGGTAGATAAATAATATGCCTATCTGGTGGAAAAGTATTTTTCTGATAGTCAACTATATATTCAACGGGCGCAGTAAAATGAATAGGCAGAGCCTTAATAGATTTTACGTCGTCCTTGGAAATGACAATTTTAGTTTCGCTTGAATTTGTAAAGGATATGTTTTCACCAGCGTGTATAAAACCCGAAAATGCAATCTCTAAGGGTGTTTCGCCATTGTTTTTGCCGTTATGATGTTCGTCATTAACAATTTCAAGGTGGTGATGGTGCGATACAATGCCGTGCCCCAAAATCATTATTTGGGCAACAATTAAGAATAATATGGCAGTGTATCTACGCAACATTTTGACAAAGATATACAAATAAGTTTTGTTGGTAACAAAAGAAAGCAAAAAAAAGAATTTAAGAACCATAATAAATTTAATAATAACTCCCTAACCAACCATTTTTAAATTTGTCTGCTTACTGAAGTAGTTGTAAGAACATTTTATGCCTGCTGTAATAAATGTTGTAAATCTGGGTCGTTCTTAATTCTTTCCAATTCATTTTCTACAATATTCAAAATGTCCATCTTTATTTGTCGGTAATTCCCTTCAATCTGTTTTTTCATTTCATCTTCGCCCTGCTGGTTTACGAAAGATAATATTTGTGGTATCTTTTGGTACGCTTTGGTTTCTGATGCTACACTTTCATTGTCCACCACAATTTCAGCGTGAAAGATTTTCTGTTCAATTCGCTCATCGAAGTTATCCGAAACTGCACCAACAAACATCCCTTGTGTTAAAGTTGAAATTTTTGAAGCTGGGATTAAACTGTCCAATTGCGTAGAAATGGAAGTTGATTTGTCGCTTCGGTTGATGGTTAAACTTTGTCTTTTCTGCAACACCTTTCCGAAACGTTCCGAAAGGCTTTTTGCAGTTTCTCCCACCACTTGTCCGCTGAAAATATTACCAACCGTATTCTGAATAACCTTGCTTTCCTTGTCGCCATAATCTCTCGTCAATTGTGAAAAATCTTGAAAACCTAAACAAACAGCCACTTTATTACTTCTTGCAGTTGCAATCAAATTATCCAATCCTCTAAAGTAAATAGTTGGCAATTCGTCTATGATAACCGAACTTTTTAATTGCCCTTTTTTGTTGATTAGCTTTACAATCCTTGAATTGTATAATCCCAACGCTGCGGAATAAATATTCTGTCGGTCGGGATTATTACCTACACATAAAATTTTAGGTTCTTCAGGATTATTAATATCCAAAGAAAAATCATCGCCAGTCATAACCCAATACAACTGCGGAGAAATCATTCTTGATAAAGGGATTTTTGCCGATGCAATTTGTCCTTGCAATTGGTCTTGTGCGCCACCTTGCCACGCATCCATAAAAGGAGATAAATAGTTTTCCAAATCGGGATATGAAGTTAAAATCGTGAAAACATCTGAATATTTTTTGTTCAGCAATTCAATAGCGTGCGGAAATGTGCAATATTTTCCGTCATCGTAAATTTTCAAATACCAAATAATGGCAGCTAACAAAATTATCGGACTTTCTACAAAAAAATCGCCTTGTTTCTGTATCCAACTTCGGTTGAGGTTTAGCATTATGGTATAAGCAGCTTCGTAGGCATCAGAAATATCCGTCATAAAATCAGGATTGAGCGGATTGCAACGGTGGCTTTTTCGTGGGTCGTCAAAATTTATCACATAAAATTTTGGCTGAACTTTGTATTTATCCCGATGTTTTAATAAATGATTGTATGCAATGGTAGAAAGGTCATCAAATTTAAAATCGTAGATGTACATTGAAAACCCTTTTTCAATTTGTTGCTTTATATAATTATTTACAATCGCATAAGATTTTCCAGAACCGGGTGTTCCCAAAACAATAGTCGCCCGGAAAGGATTGACAATATTTATCCAGCCATTATTCCATTTGCCCTTATAATAAAACTTTGTAGGAAGATTGACAGAATACTCGTTTTCCATCAATTTAGTTTCCTGCTGAAAACTCTCATTCTCATTGTTGAAAACATCTTCCATTAAATTGGTACGGAGTAAACGGCTCATCCAAACTCCTGCTACCATCAAAGCAATATAACCTAAAGCAGTGGTAAAAATATACAGAAATGTGGCAGTTAATAAAGGTAGTTTCAACAAAGGAAAATTCAGAAAAAACAAA
Organism: Chryseobacterium carnipullorum; assembly: GCF_003815695.1. Lineage (NCBI taxonomy): Bacteria > Pseudomonadati > Bacteroidota > Flavobacteriia > Flavobacteriales > Weeksellaceae > Chryseobacterium > Chryseobacterium carnipullorum. Next base: position 2,799,915 of record NZ_CP033920.1, read on the forward strand.
ATAATTCCAATCGACAAAGCTACATATATTTTAGACCAAGTTATCTTCTCATTTTTAACGCCTTTTGTTCCCAAACAGCTTAATGCCAACAGTACCAAAGCAAAAATTTTGGTGTATAAATTGTGCGAAAACAAACCGGCTGTTCGGTCAAAATTGCCTAAGATTTTGTTGATTATTTCCAGCGTCCAGCCACGTTCCAAAAAGAAACCGTAGCAGAACCAATAAAGGTGCATCAGTACCAAAAGGATACTTACTGCCCGCATAAATGCCATTATTTTGGCAAGACCTCTTAAATCGTCTTCTCCCTGCATTATTTTAGTTTTAATGTTCGGGCGTGAATTTAAAAGTTGTAAATATTGGTTTTTAAAATGTGGTAGTCAATGTCTGCGAATGGCATTGTTTGGCGGATTGCTATTGCTGTCCTCTATGGCGTTTCCTTTTCTTCTTCATTTTATTTGCAAAATCTTGTTCTTCATAATCTTCTCCTTGTATTTCAGGCAATAAGCCGCCCAATGCTTCGACCAAACCATCTTCGTGTTTTTCAGTATTTAAAAAATCGAAGAAATGATGAGGTTTTTCCACAGGTAAATTTTCCGCATCGTTTGACTTAGAAGCTTTTATTTGTGATTGAACTGGTTCTTTAATTTCCGGTTTGATGTTGTTATTCCAATAATCGTTAAAAGTATTAGCAGAAAGTTCTTTTCCCAATCGTGAACCATTCCAAATTGTCTTAGAATTATGGTCTATAAAAGTTATTCCGTAAATTCGTCCTACATCATTTCTGCGCACCACTACATTAATTCCTTGTTCGGTTAATTGTTTCTTAAAACTCAATTCATCAGTTGTTGATTGTAAAGCAATGTTTATAGCAGATTTTAAAGTTTTTTGAACAGGATTATTTTTTAATGCAATTTTACTTTGCTCAAAATGCAATTCCAAAGCTGGAAGTCCAGCACTTTTCCCAAACAAAGATGCCTTGAACGGATGACCTGCTTTTTCTCCTTTTTCATTTAAGGGAATGTACAATAAACCCTTCTGCAACTGCCCTTGCAATTCTCCTTCTACCTTTTCGGTGGTAATGTTAAACAAAGAAAGCAAGGCGTTGTATTCTCCCAAAGTTTGGTATTGATAATAGTTTGGCAAATGGCGAATAACTGAAGCTATCTGACTTTTTACATCGCCTGCTTTGTAATTTATGGGACTAAAAATCTTGTCATTCAGCTTATGTTCTTTATCTGTAGCAGCTATCAATCCGTGTTTCCTTTCGAGTTCCCGGCACACATTCATAGACCGCATTTTCTCGAATTTATCAGAAATCTTTTTACCTTCTTCATCCACGCAAACCGAAACAATATGGATATGGCTGCGGTCAATATCGGTATGTTTGAAAATCACAAAAGGCTGTTCGCCATAGCCCATTTCACGCATATATTCTTCCGCCATTTCTCGAAACTTGTCATCACTTACCTCATCTCTCGGGTCAGGATTGAGCGAAATATGCAAGGTGTGTTTCTCGGTATTGCGGTTCGCTATGAGATAAGGTGCAAAAGATTGAGCCAATTGCGAAACGGAATAATGACCATTAGCGGTTTCAATCATCTTATTGGTGAACAAAATCTGTCCGTTCTCATTCTCCACTTTCAGTTGATTGTACGCCAATGCTCCATATAGATTTCCGCTTCTGCCAATTTTTGCTATCATTTCTAAGGCTGTTTTTTCAGATACTTTGTTTCAAATTCTTCGCTAATCTGAATGATTTTTTGACACAACATTGCCATTTCAGCCGTTTGTTTTTCTAATTTGTATAGAAACGCTGCGGCTTTTTTCTCGGAAAAATTCTTATACAAAAGCTTCACTATTTGGTTGTAATTGACACCCACAGAACGAAATTGACTATGAAACGAAGTCAATCTCATATAAAAATCAACCGTGCCTTTATCTATTTTAACTGATTTCATCTCGTTACCAAACAACAGAGAAATGATAAACTTTGCTTTATTGGGCATTCCCGATGTTTCAAAAAGCGATAAAAGTTTGGCATTTTCTTCATCAGTAAGACGAAAAACGTGGCGGTGGATGCTTGGGTCGATTTTTGCCTTCCGTCCGCCTTTATTTTGTTTTCTTTTATTATTCTCATTCATCACTAATCCATTTTAAATTCATACAAAACCTCGACTTCGGAGTGGTTTTTTCAGCTCCCGGCAGGGCAAGTTGTTTTGAGGCACGAACTCGGTTTCGAGTGCCTCAAAACACAACTTGCCGTGTTCTGTCGAACACAAAAATCCGCCCTGCGGGACGGATTAAATGTAACAGGGAAAAACGGCTCGATGCCGTTCCCGTTGCCCTCCGATTTGTCAAAAGAATTTTGCATAAATCCATTAATAAAAATCATTGTACAAAGTAAAGCCCTGTTTACGAAAGCATTGTACTGTATAGCAGTGCCAAACACTGCCTTTGAACGCCAAACACTGCCACACCGCAATCAGCGGTTAAATCAATCGCTTTATTTGCCGTATAATTTTAGTGCAGGTAGTAAAAAATGTATTTCAACAAAGAAGAAAATCAGGTTTGCAAACAGACAGTTTGGAATAAAAGCATAAGGTTTTAAAAGAATAAAACAATAAAAGCGGTAAAGCAATTTACCTATTGTAAGTTTTGCCACTTGCCAAAGAATGTGCCTTACAAGGCAAAAATGAAAGCAAATACCTGTTCTGGAAAGTACCCAAAAGGGAATGCAGGAATATTGTAATGAGGTAATAGTCAAATATTCAATCCTGCAAAACAAATAAAGTGTGTAACAATAAATTTTTAAATAATGGAAACAACAAAGAAAACTTTAAAAATCAGCTTCTCCACCCAAAAAGGTGGTGTGGGGAAATCTACGATGACCACCTTGCTGGCAAGCGTGCTTCACTACCGTTTAGGTTTTAATGTGCTGGTGATGGACTGCGACTTTCCACAGCACAGCCTGACCAATATGCGTGAACGGGACAAGAGAACCATAATGCAGAACGACTACCATAAAAAGGCAGCAATGAAGCAGTTCCAAGCTATCAACAAAAAAGCATACCCGATTATCAAATGCAAAGCTGAAACGGCTTTGGAAAAAGCATCGGAATATAGAAGCCAGTCGGCCGTTGTACCGGATGTGGTTTTCTTCGACCTGCCGGGAACAGCCAATACCAAAGGTGTACTGACGACCTTAAAAAAAATGGACTTCATCTTTTCGCCCATTACTGCCGACCGTTTGGTAGTGGAAAGTACATTGGGCTTTACCAAAGCCTTTCTCGGACTTCCCCAAACGGACGAGGGCAATCCCGAACAAGAGATGTGGCTGTTCTGGAACCAAGTGGACGGCAGGGAAAAAACAGGTTTGTATGATGCTTATCAAAGTGTCATCAAAGAACTCAACCTGCCTATAATGGAAACAAGAATAATGGATAGCAAGCGTTTCCGAAAGGAAACAGACGATACAGGTAGTTATGTATTCCGGTCAAGTTTGCTGCCCGCCGAACCACAGTTAATGAAAGCAACTAAAATGGATTTGTTTGTCGAGGAATTTTTAAAAATCACTCATCTATAAAAATAGTAATGTATGGCTTCAAATAACAAAAACAACGATTTTGAAAAGCCCAATGTTGATGAGGAATACCTTATGAACGTCATAAGTGGCGATGAGCCTGTTGCTCCATCGAGCAATAATAGACAGCAGGATATAACAAAGGAAACAAAGCCCAGGGAAAAAGCTCGAAACAGTTCATCAAAGAAAGCGGACTACGAGGAAACATTTTTGGTCAATCGATTTCCATCGGGACGTAACGGCAAGGTCGTTTACATTCGCCCTGAATACCACGAAAGATTGCTCCGCATCGTTCAACTGACAAGGGAAGAAAGAACAACGCTCTACTCTTATATTGACAATATCCTTGAACACCACTTTAGGGAGTACGGGGACGATATTACCGATTATTTCAACGAACATTTTAAACCCATTTTGTAGCTATGGAAATAGTAATTGTGATATGCCTGCTGATTGTCATTGTACTGCTATTGCAGGATAAGATTGTCATTCATAAAAGGTCGAAACAAGAACCTCCGCATAAGAAAGTCAATCCGAACCTGCCCGATATTATGGGCCAACCAAAACCCGTAGAACGCCTTTCAGTGCCAAACACTGCCACTGAACGCCAAATTCAGGAACCGGAGATAAACCCTGCTAATTTAGACATTGAATACGACGAAAATGAAAACGTAGGTATTCAAATTCCGCAGGAAGAGCTGGACGAAGTTTTCAGAAAGATACCTGATTTGGAAGAAGAGGAAGAAGAATGGAACAGGTACGGAATATCCGGTGGTGATGACGGTTTTGCCCAAGGGGTTACCTTTGAAGAACTAAGCTCCGTGGGGGTGTTGCTCCAAAAAGAAGAATTGGAACCAGCCCAAAAGGAAACAGCGATAGCCATAGTTCAAAAAATACAGGGAACCGAATTATTCAGCCTATTGGAAAATTCTATGGAAGATGCTTCCCGAAGAATAGCCGAGCTTTTGGATAGCACCCTTTCATCTGAAACGGAAGACAGTTCTTCCACTTTGCGGAAAAGTGATTTGAGTGATTTTGACATTGGGGAGTTTGTATAGACTTTCCTTTGTCTTTTAAAATAAGAAAATATGGAAAATGGATTGCCAAATACTAATATAGAACCGGGCAGTTTGCTTGATCTGCATTTGAATAAAGGCATACTACCTACTATTGATATTGCAGGTCATACATTCTATGTGGATTTACGCATGAACAAACTACGGCCAAAGGACGACTTTATATCCAAAGGCATAGACTTTACTGAAATAAAAGACTACTATGATCGTGACAGACGGGCATTTGTTATTCCCTATAATCCAACAAAACGCGAATTTCAACAGGACGATGTTTCTAAAATGACCGAACTGCCTACTGATATTATCATAGTGCAGTTTCCCAATCAGTATGAATTGGATATAGTGGGATGGAATAGAAAGCATGATAATAGCCTAACTGATCAGGATGTGAAACAAATGCACTTTGAAGCGCGTACCCTGCCGTGGATAGATACCAATGTGATTGAGCATATAAAACGTAATGTCGCTGAACAGCTACAACCAAAAGAAGAATATATTGTCAACCAACCAAAGGACAATCTGTATAAGATACCCACGGATACACAAAGGGGACTTCCGACACATAAAGTATTCGGAACAGAATTTATAGTGGATGTAAATCAATTGGAACTCCGTGAAAAAGCCAATCCGAAAAATGTAATTTCTCTATCCGATATGGAAGAAAAAGCAGTACAAGGTTACAGATTTTGGTATAGCCCAAACACTAAGGGCTTGACAACGTACGCCGAACCGGGAGCAAAATTGGCAGAGATACCTGACTTTGTAAAACTTGACCCGATCGGAATGGCAAAAAAGCATAACATTTCAGAAGACAAAATCGATGCTATGGACGATTTCAAACTAATGGTTGATCAGGATGCGTTCGATAAAATTGCTTACAAAGGTATTATTCCAACGATAGATATTGCGGGGCATACCTTCTATATTGACTTATTCAATGACAAATTGCACCCTAAAGATGATATCTGGTCACGGGGCATCATCTTTTCCGAACTCAAACATTATTATTCGTACAAAGACGACACCTATACAATTCCGTTCAATCAAGGGACATATACCTTTCAGGAAGTGAGCCTCAATGTCAAGGAGATTCCCAAAGACCTTATTGTTGTACAAATTCCCGGCAAACGTACCCTTGACCCAATTGGGCAGAATAAGACAAGTGACCTGAATACTTCGGACTATTTAAAAAAAAATGGAGTGCAACTGCAATTTGAAGCCAAAGTAATACCGTGGCATCAGACCCGTTTTGCGGAAACTGTAAAGCGTAACAATGGACAAGAAATTAAAACTGAGCAAAAAAAATCCACTAGTACAAAGCAAGAGGAAAGTGAATTCAGCAAAAGAAAAGGTCGCAGAATGTGAATTCAGCATGCTAAAAAGCTAGCTATTGGGCAGTTACCTTTTCTTTGAAACTGAAGTTTATTCTTTTGTTTTGTGGAAAATGATTTTGGAGAATTTTGACATTGGGAGTTTGTTTGATAGCAAGCTCCCTTTTCTATTTGCAATGCTCCCCATTTATTAATATTCATGAAACATACTCACTTTCATGTCGTTAAACTTATTTTTAATAGAAAATAGAAACTAAAATCTTTTTTTGGAAATTTATATTAAAAAATGGAAATAAAAATCTTGTTTTAGAAATTTATTACTATATTTGCATTTATAACTTAAGAAACAAATAAGCAAATGCTCAAATATTTCAGTATAGTACAAGCTCTAAGCAGATCCGCATTGGCAACGCCGAATGAAGCTGTCACGCATCAAATTAGAAGATTAAAAGAAAGTCTGGAAAAAGATGGGTTTGCTAAAGAGGCAAAGTCATTGGAGGCTTTGTTGACTGCTTCTGAATCATCGCTTGACATGTCTCCAAGTAAAATCCAAAGATCTTTCGTTGTTTTAAAAGGCGAGGAAGTAACTCCTAAGACATCGATCCCTGTAGATAAGGAGACATCAACACCATTGGCAGAGATTTTTTTCCCTGATGATCTACCAGAAAAAGCCCCAATGTTTGATGGTAATATCCAGCTTGCTATTCACTCAATTGTAAATGAATGGAGTAAATTCGATCAACTTTTAGAAATTAATGCTACCCCTGCTAGTTCCTGCTTAATTTATGGTGCGCCAGGAACTGGTAAAACACATTTAGCAAAATGGATTGCAAAACAAATTGGACTACCTGTAGTACTGGCAAGGTTAGAAGGGCTTATGTCTTCGTATTTAGGAACTACATCTCGAAATATTGGTAATCTGTTCGCTTTTGCTAATAGGTATAAATGCATCTTACTTCTTGATGAGTTTGATGCAATTGCTAAACTCCGTAACGATCCACAGGAGGTTGGTGAAGTAAAAAGAGTAGTCAATACGTTGTTGCAAAGTCTAGATTCGCGTCATGAAAAAGGTTTTACCATTGGTGTAACCAACCATGAAAGTCTTCTTGATCCCGCTATTTGGAGAAGGTTTGATATACAGGTTGAAATTCCTAAACCTTCTCCCGAAGTAATGATTCAATTACTCAAGAATTTTATTACGCCTTTAGAATTTAATGAAAGTGAGATTAAATTTTTAGCATGGTGCCTTGATGGTTCATCAGGTGCTGATGCAGAAATGCTTTCGAAATGGCTAAAGAGAGCTTTTGTCTTAGAAAAGAAAAGCAATATCGTAGAAGTAATGAAGCAATTTGCTGTGCTCAACTCTGGAAGGGTAGACACAAAAAAGAGAAATGTTATGGTTCACAGTGATGAAGATTTTATAAACATGCTGTTAAACGATAAGGTTTACTCTTTTAAACAGAAAAATCTGGCATCATTGTTCGGAATGACCCCGTCAACTTTGAGTAAGCAGCTATCGAAATTTAAAGATTCTGAAAAAATATAAGTTATGGCAAATAGTCCTGTTCAAATAGTATTAAATAGCGATGCTTTTATCGAGGCATTAGAAAATAATGGAGGCGGTGGTTCTAAAGACTTTTTTGCCGGAAATGATACTGAATTCATCGAGCATCGAGATAATATTCAAAATCAGCTTAGTGAGATAAAGAGCATGCAATTGGTAAATAGTTTTGCTAAGGTTTCTTATGCGAAAGTTACATTAAAGCAAACGGCATTAGCAAAAAGTCATCGTCCAACTTCACAAGTTTTTAAAAGGGATGTTGCTCCTATAATTGGAGCTGGAGATTTGGGAGAATTATTTGTCGAACTGACGCCAGAAAGTATTGATAAAATAAATACTAAAGTTGGACAGGCTGAACCCGAAACAAGATATAAAGAAAAGAATGGGAAGAATGAACCTAATCCTTCAAGATTAAGAAGTGAAGTCGGTGCAATTGAAGGAATTAGCCCATATACTGCAAGTGACAAAAGAAATTTTTCTGTTAAAGAAGCCGTAAAATGGCTATCTAATCCTCAAACTGGCGGTTCGTATATGGTAGAATTGTTTGAAGCTCCTCCGGCGAGGCAAGATTGGGATTTACTAAGTAAATACAAATTCGATTTGTTTGATAGCTTTTTTGGAGGGCTAACCATTTTAGGCACAGGCTTATTTGTGTCAAGAATTACTACCGGTCAAGGCTCATCTGTTGTGTTTGGTGTCAAATTAGAAAAAACCGATTCAACTCCCGTAATACAGCTTTACTCATCATCAACAGCAGGCAAATCAGGAGAGAAAAAATCTATTGACCTAAACTTGGAGAGACATAACGAATTATTAGAATATTTGGGAAATCATCCATTGGTAAAAAAAGTTACTCTTCCTCCTATCATTACACAAAGCTCAACTGTCAAGTCTCAGGTCAAAGGTGAAAACTTTACTGTTCTTGCTCCTGATCATAAAGGCTCATATCCAAAAATATGCGTTGTAGACGGAGGTGTTTCAGATGTTTATGGTGACTGGATAGAAGATCGTTGGGGATTAATTAGCAGCATGGACAAAGACGAAAATCACGGTACTTTTATAGCTGGATTAGCAATATTTGGCCAACAATTAAATGGAAAGGCTATTTGCAGGGAAATTGATGGTTGTAAAATTATAGATCTTGATATATTACCTCGTGCTGATAGATATAGCTCGTACTATTCAAAACCTCTAGAATTTTTTAATGAACTTGAAACTGCTGTTCAGGAATTAAAAGCTAGAACTGGAGTTCGAATATTTAATTTCAGCCTGAATATAGAAGAGCATGCATCAACTACAGGCTATAGCGTTCCTGCACAAATTTTGGACAAAATTGCAGAAGAAAACGATGTCGTTTTTGTTATTTCGGCGGGTAATACGCATCCTAGAGATATTAGAAAAGAATGGCCTGTGGATCATTTCGATGCATTAAAAATATTAGCTTCTTCGAGAAATGACGCTATTAAAAAACCAGCTGAAAGCTGTCGTAATATTAGTGTTTCAGCTTTAAACCCTCCGCATCTTGAAGGTGTTGTTCCTTATGCTCTAAGCAGTTACAGTTGTCGAGGACCTGGACTACGAGTAGGACTCAAACCTGATTTTGCTCATATTGGTGGTTCTGGGACTAGTCACCCAACTTTAGGACATGGTCTTCTATCTTTAGACCCAACGAGTAATATTGTAGATGGTTGCGGAACTAGTTACGCAGCTCCTAATGTAGCAAAGACTTTAGCAAGTCTTGATCATTCGATTGAAGGTATAGTTTCAAGGGAAACACTAATCGCTCTTGGAATCCATCATGCTGTATTGCCAGAGTCCCTCAACGACAAAAATTTGAGAAATGTCTCCAAACACTTGATTGGATTCGGTATGCCGGATGGTTCTGAAGACATTTTGAACGGAAATTCATCTGCAATAACATTAGTATTTGCAAACCGAGCCATAAGTGGCCATAAAATGAGTTTTAAATTTTCATGGCCGTCAAGTTTAGTAAGGGATGGTAAATGCTTTGGGCACGCAAAACTCACCATTGTAAGCACTCCAAGATTTGATTACAGATTTGGATCTGAGTTTGTCAGAATAAATATCGACGCAGCTCTGAGACAGCTACAAAATAATGGTAACTATAAAGGAAGGTTGAATGCAATTTATACGCCAGAAGATGGTGACGGAAGTTTATATGAGAAAGATCAGATTGAACATTCTTTCAAATGGAGTCCAGTGAAAGTTTATGAAAAAACTTTCCCCCGAGGAGTTGGACCATCGACAGAATGGAAACTAGATGTAGAGTACTTGTCAAGAGATGGTGTAACTATACCAGCTGCGGGTGTACCATTTACAGCAATACTAACAATTTCAGATCCTAATAGTGAGAAACCAGTATTTAATGACATGCGACAAATGCTACAGTCGCTTGGAGTCCAGGCGGTTGACATCAAAACTGCAGCTCGAATTATACCAAGAGTTTAATTTAAGAATTTAAAAAAACATATAATTATGGCAAATTACCATGTAACACAAAAAAAAGGGCAAGACGGATGGAATGTCCAGAAGGAAGGCGGCAAGAAAGCTTCAGCAATTGCCAGTACTCAAAAGCAAGCTGAACAACTAGCAAAACAGTTTTCATCAAATAATGGCGGAGGAGAAGTTAGAATACATCGCCCAAATGGTGGACCAATTAGAGATAGTGACACTGTTAAACCCGGAAACGATCCAAAATCAGTAAAAGACACAAAATTTTAATGAGAAAGAGGCGGGTAAGAAAATAAAAAACCAGGCGAAAATCACCTGGCTTGATTCCTTAAAGGAAACAAAAGCCCTTGCAAGGCTCTTGGTAGTAATGTTTTTGCACTTCAAAACTACCTCCTTTATTTGAAATAAACAAGCTTTTCGTGATTTTAAACCTCCTGCCGGTACAATTCAGGTAGTGGGGCTTGGTATTAATAGTATAAAATTTCAATTGCATCAGAATTAAACTATCGCAGGGTACGCCCTATTTATTGCCGAAATGATAAGCAATAAGCAATTAAATATTAATTAATATCAATTTAAATTCAAGATGAATTCAAATAAACATGAAGGGGAATCACATTCCCAAAATCCAAAAGCACCTCTAACATTTGTAATAGAAGGTAAAGAGTATGAAGCCTTTGACCAGTACAAAACAGGAGCAGAATTAAAACAGCTTGCTGGGATACCTTTAGATACCGAGTTGTTTTTGTCAATTAGCAAACCTTATCAGGATGAGCTTATTGAAAATGAGAAACAAGTTAACTTGGCTCGACCTGAAACCGAGTATTTCTTTGTAAAGAAAAAGCTTCAGTTTTTCATTAATTACAAGCCCTTTACTTGGTATAAGCAATACATCAGAGGTGCTCAAATCAGAGAACTGGGTAATATACCTGTTGAAGATGATATCTTCCTTGACATCAAGGAAGGTTGGCAAGACGATCAAATATTAGATGATGAAGTCGTTGATTTAGCTCGTCCGGGTAAAGAGAAGTTTTTCTCTAAGCCTAGACCAACGGAGTTTACAATCATTGTGAATGCTCGTCCACATACTTGGAAAGAAGCACACATCTCTTTTGAGCAGTTGGTTGTGTTGGCTTTCGGATCATACGATAATAACCCAAACAAGGGTTATACGGTTACTTATAGCAGAGGTTGGGAACCAAAACCGGAAGGCACAATGGTTAAAGGTTCGATTGTTCGTGTAAAAAATAAAATGATCTTCGATGTCACAGCAACTGATAAATCATAGTCCTGACCTTAAACGTCTAAGAGACGAAGGTTATGAGATCGAGGTACGTGGTGGATATTTACTTATCCATCATATACCCTTTGTAGATCAAAACAATCAAATCCAATATGGAATATTGGTAACTACGCTTACATTAAGTTGTAATGAACGAACGGGAACTCCGGATAACCATGTTATACATTTTATTGGGGATAACCCCTGTGAAATTGATGGTACAGTCATTACAGCAATCCAGCATAGCAATACTACTTCTGTACTAAACCATCAGGTTACGGTAAACAGATCTTTTTCAAATAAGCCTGCTGCTGGATATCCGAACTACTATGAAAAAGTCAAGAGGTATGCAGACATCATTTCCGCACCTGCTAAATATCTGGACCCTTCAGTTACGGAAAAGACTTTTAAGGTCATACCGGACAGTGGTAATGAAACAGTATTTGAATATATTGACACCAATTCCAGCCGCGCAAACATCGAAATGATTAATGCAAAGTTAGAAAGGCAGAAAATAGCAATTATTGGGCTGGGCGGTACTGGAGCATATATTCTGGATTTGGTAGCTAAAACTCCGGTAAAAGAAATCCATATATACGATGGGGACACCTTTGACCAGCACAATGCTTTCCGTTCTCCCGGTGCAGCGTCAATGAATGATCTGTACGAAAACCCGAGAAAGGTGTCTTATTATCAAAAGTTGTATTCAAACATGCGCAAGTATATCCATGGGCATGACTACTATGTAAAGAAAGAGAACTTACAAGAGTTGGATCAAATGGATTATGTATTTGTATGTGTAGACAAGAATGCCGTAAGGAAGATAATAACGGATTATTTGGTAAGTGTAGATGTCGCTTTTTCCGATGTAGGTCTAGGGGTTAACGTAGTTGATGATAAACTTACAGGTGCTGTAAGGGTTACTTCTGCTTCTCGTGATAAAAATGATCATCTGCCCCTCCGCATTTTTTCGGAAGACTCTGATAATAATGAATACGCTACCAACATTCAGGTAGCTGAACTGAATGCATTAAATGCTGTTTTTGCTATCCTGAAATGGAAGAAGTTATCTGGAATTTATGTTGATCTGGAAAATGAATATCACAGCTCATATTCCATTAGTGTGTCTAAAATTTTCAATGAGGATGTTACACCATAAATTTGTTGAGTTCATTCCTGAAAAGGTTGAGGAGGGCGTTTTGTATGTATCAATAGAATACTGTACTGCAATACACAAATGTGTATGCGGATGCGGTAATGAAGTGGTGACCCCGTTATCTCCGACAGATTGGAAACTGACTTTTAACGGTAAAGCAGTTACGCTTCACCCCTCTATAGGCAATTGGAATTTTGAATGTCAGTCCCACTACTGGATAAGGAACAATAAAGTTGAGTTTGCTGGTCGTTGGACAGAAAGAGAAATCCATTTAGGTAGAGAAAACGATCTAAAACATAAAGAAGAATATTTTGAAATGCCAGATATTCCAAAAAAAGAACCTGTTGTTCAAGAAATCCCTAAACTTACTATTTGGCAGAAAATCTCCAAACTCTTTCGATTGTAGAACTTTAATTTTATCTCTATAAAGCCGAGGGTAATTCTTCGGCTTTATTTTTATAATTGACCTTAGGTTATCTGATACTAATTAGGTTATTTCCCAGAAATAATCTCGCATAACTCTCCAAATTTCATTACCTCTTCATAACTATCTGTTGCGTGCAGAAAGGCGGGGTTTTTCTGGTCTGATTTAATAATAATATCAATAAATAACTTCATATTTTCTAATTGTAAAGCTGAGAAAGAGTCGATATCCGCTTTAATTTCTTCCATATTGTGTGTATTCCTGTAATTGGTATATTTACCCATGAAACCAACGAAAATATCAGATAGTTGTGTCAAACGGCTATCCTGAGAATCAACAAAAGAATAGTTTTTAAACTCTACTCCTTTATCTAGGATTCTATACTCATTCAAAGCTTCTCGGATGGAATCCTCATTATCGAATATATGAGTTGAATTCTTGAAAGTGTAGATGGGTCTAAGATAAAAATGTGTCAGATCTGCCAGCAGAACATAATCTTTTTCATCCATAACAAAAGCTAGTTCGCCTTTCTTTTTAGACTCTTTCAATATCTGCCGTAACGATTCCAACCCAAAATTAAATTCAGGTAACTCAAGATATGCTTCAAAAAGACTACTCAATGCTTCTATGAAATCAACAATTTTCTCAGGTTTAACATTAGGATATTCGAAAGCATAAAAAAGTTGAACGACAGCATCTATTTCAAGACGACAGAGTTTGTACAGGTCATTCTTCATTCGATTGTCAAATCCAGGTCCTAATTGCATAGCTGCGTCCGAATTCATTATCGCAGAATCTACAATATCCACTACAGACCAGTACAGAATATTTAAGCTTGAATAATGGACATAAAGATCGTTATCTTTTAAAAAGCGAAAGAAGAGATTTAACTTCTGGGATTTGAGACAATCAAGAAAATCTCCAAATGCGATATGTTTGAATTTAACTTCCTTGGCTGTTTTTTGCAATTTAAAGCTATCTATCAAAGGTTGTACATCTGACACTGCTCCCTGATGTAGAAGTCCGCCCAAAACAAAGTTAGCTGTAAACGTATAATTGAAATCGTTTTCTTTTACATAGAACGTTTTGATATTATTGGTTTCATCATAATAAAATATATATGGTGTTGTAAAATCAACTCTTGGATTGAGTAATCGGGCAAATTGATTAGCAGCTTCTATTTCTGCTATTTCAAAATCAATCATATTGTTAGCATATTAAAAATAAATAAGTGACTAAGTTATAAAAACACCTCTTACAAAGCCACTCACCGCCAAACAATTCCTCTGACTGCCACTTTGTTAGACCGCCTCATTTTCTGAAACACTTTTGTACCTAAAGCTCACAAGGTGTGGGATAACAGTAACAAATTTATGTGTTTCAATTATGGAAAAACAAAGAAAAAAAGTTTTGCTGGCAGCCGTGGCTATGCTGTCAGGAATTGGTGCTTTCGCACAGGGAAACGGTACAGCAGGTATCAACGAGGCTACCCAAATGGTAACGTCGTATTTCGACCCCGCAACCCAATTAATTTACGCCATCGGTGCAGTGGTCGGGCTAATAGGAGGTGTTAAGGTGTACAACAAATTCAGTTCGGGCGACCCCGATACATCCAAAACTGCGGCGAGCTGGTTCGGTGCGTGTATCTTCTTGATTGTTGCAGCTACCATCCTGCGTTCATTCTTTCTTTAATCCTTTGCTTTATGAACAGTTACAACATAAACAAAGGCATCGGAAGAACGGTGGAATTTAAAGGATTGAAAGCACAATATCTGTTCATCTTCGCTGGCGGACTTCTCGGTACGCTTATCCTGGTGATGATACTGTATATGGCAGGAGTAAACTCTTACATCTGCCTAATACTTGGAGCTGGCGGTGCTTCCCTAATCGTGTGGCAGACCTTTTCACTGAACAGAAAGTATGGCGAACACGGACTGATGAAGATAGCCGCCAATAAAAGGCATCCCCGCTACATCATCTGTCGCAAGCCTGTAAACCGCTATTTGAAATTCACTTCTAAACAGAATGCCGTATGAGAAATGTAGCAAAGACCACCACATTGGAAAGCAAGTTTCCTTTGCTGGCAGTAGAAAACAACTGCATTCTTTCCAAAGATGCAGACATTACCGCCTGCTTTGAGGTTCGTTTGCCGGAACTGTTTACCGTAGCTTCGGCAGAATACGAAGCCATTCATTCTGCCTGGCACAAGGCCATCAAGACCTTGCCAGATTTTACCGTGGTCCACAAGCAGGATTGGTACATCAAGGAAAATTATGCTCCGGATCTATCACAGGAAGACCAAAGTTTTTTGGCTAAATCCTACCAACGCCATTTCAATGAGCGACCGTTCTTAAACCATTACTGCTACCTCTTTTTAACCAAGACAACCAAAGAGCGTATGCGTATGCAAAGTAATTTTTCATCGCTTTGCAAAGGTTCGCTGATACCAAAGGAAATCAGGAACAAGGAACCGATACACCGCTTTATGGAAGCGGTGACACAGTTTGAACGTATCGTAAACGATAGTGGTTTTATAACGCTGCAACGCCTTACCGAAGATGACATCATCGGAACTGACGAAAAGCAGGGATTACTGGAACAATACCTTACGCTATCGAGGGATGCGGGAACACCGATGCAGGACATCGCACTCGGAACAGAAGAAGTCCGTGTCGGGAACAAAAGGTTAAGCCTGCACACGCTTTCGGACACGGACGACCTACCCGGAACGGTATCTGCCGATACCCGTTTTGAAAAGCTATCTACCGACCGTAGCGACTGCCGTTTGTCATTCGCCGCACCGGTGGGCTTGCTGTTAAGCTGTAACCATATCTACAACCAATATTTGTTTATAGACAACAGCGAAGACAACCTGCAAAAGTTTGAGAAATCCGCAAGGAATATGCACTCACTTGCTCGTTACAGCCGTGCCAATCAGATTAACAAAGAGTGGATAGAAAAATATCTGAACGAAGCCCACAGCTTTGGACTGTCTTCTGTTCGTGCTCACTTCAACATTATGGCGTGGTCGGATGACCCTGCGGAACTGAAACAGTTAAAGAACGATTGTGGTAGTGCGTTGGCACTGATGGAATGCAAACCACGCCACAACACTACGGATGTAGCCACATTGTATTGGGCTGGAATGCCTGGCAATGCAGGCGATTTTCCGAGTGAGGAAAGTTTTTACACTTTTATTGAACCTGCTTTGTGCTTATTCACAGAAGAAACCAATTACCACAATTCGCCATCGCCATTTGGCATCAAGATGGCCGACCGTTTGACCGGAAAGCCTATCCATTTAGATATTTCGGATTTACCGATGAAGCGTGGAATTATCACGAACAGGAACAAGTTCATACTTGGTCCCTCGGGAAGTGGTAAATCGTTCTTCACAAACCATATGGTACGGCAGTATTACGAGCAGGGAGCTCACGTATTGCTGGTAGATACAGGTAATTCGTATCAGGGTTTATGTGAACTCATCAAAGGAAAGACGAAAGGTGAAGACGGTGTGTACTTCACTTATACAGAAGACAATCCCATTGCCTTTAACCCTTTCTATACCGATGACGGCGTTTTCGACATTGAAAAGAGAGAAAGTGTCAAGACTTTGATACTCACACTCTGGAAACGTGATGATGAACCGCCAACCCGTTCAGAAGAAGTGGCTTTATCCAATGCGGTAAGTGGATATATCGAAAGAATAAAATCGGACGATGTTTACCCATCATTCAACGGCTTCTATGAGTATGTAAAAGGAGATTACCGTAAAGTATTGGAAGAGAAACAGGTAAGAGAAAAAGATTTTGACATTGCCAATTTTCTCAACGTACTGGAACCTTACTACAAAGGTGGCGAGTATGATTATTTACTGAACTCCGATAAGCAGTTAGACCTGCTTTCCAAACGCTTTATCGTGTTTGAAATTGATGCGATTAAAGACCACAAAATCCTCTTTCCCATAGTCACAATCATCATTATGGAAGTCTTCATCAACAAGATGCGTAGGCTGAAAGGTATCCGCAAACTCATTCTGATTGAAGAAGCGTGGAAAGCGATAGCGAAAGAGGGAATGGCAGAATACATAAAATACCTCTTTAAAACAGTTAGGAAATTCTTCGGAGAAGCGATTGTCGTTACACAAGAGGTCGATGATATTATCCAGTCGCCCATTGTGAAAGAAAGTATCATCAATAATTCCGATTGTAAAATACTCTTAGACCAACGTAAGTATATGAATAAATTCGATGACATACAGGCAATGTTGGGGCTTACAGATAAGGAAAAAGGTCAGGTACTTTCAATCAATATGAACAACGATGCAAGCCGACTGTACAAAGAGGTTTGGATTGGCTTAGGTGGTACGAACTCGGCAGTCTATGCCACCGAAGTTAGTTTGGAGGAATACCTCGCATACACGACAGAAGAAACCGAAAAAATGGAGGTAATGCAATTAGCTTCCGAATTGGACGGTAACGTAGAACTCGCCATTAAGCATATCGCAATGCAAAGGCGTGACAAAGCAAATCAATAGTCATTAACATTTTAAAATTCATAAAAATGAAAAAGTTCCTTTTTATGGTGTGTACGGCACTAATGCTCGCCGTAGCACCGTCCGCAAAAGCACAATGGGTAGTAACCGACCCCACAAATCTGGCATCGGGTATTCTCAACAGTGCGAATGAAATCGTACAGACTTCTTCCACGGTATCCAATGTAATTAAAAATTTCAAGGAAGTGGAAAAGGTGTATAAACAGGGTAAGGAGTATTACGACAAGCTACAAGCTGTAAATAATCTTGTAAAAGATGCACGTAAGGTACAGCAGACTGTATTGCTTGTCGGTGACGTATCCGAAATGTATGTTACCAACTTCGGTAAGATGATGAACGACCCGAATTTTTCTGCACAGGAATTGGCAGCTATCAGCAATGGTTATTCGGCATTGCTGAATGAAAGTACCGAACTGCTGAAAGAACTCAAACAGATTGTAACCTCATCAAGCCTTTCGCTGAACGACAAAGAGCGTATGGATATTATTGATAGAGTGTACAAAGAAGTAAAGGAATACCACAGCTTGGTACGCTACTATACCAATAAGAATATCTCTGTAAGTATTCTAAGAGCAAAAAAGCAGAACAATACCAAAAGAGTGCTTGACCTCTATGGAACTCCTAACCAAAAATACTGGTAGTTATGGAATTTCAAAATCTTCACGAAGTCCTACGCTCATTATATGATGAGATGCTCCCACTGTCCGCCGATATGGCGGCAGTGGCTAAAGGGATAGCCGGATTGGGGGCTTTGTTCTATGTTGCCATAAAAGTATGGCAGGCTTTGAGCAGGGCTGAACCCATTGATATGTACCCCTTGCTCCGTCCTTTCGCTTTGGGGCTTTGCATTATGTTTTTCCCAACTATCGTATTGGGAACAATCAATGCCGTGTTAAGTCCGGTGGTACAGGGTACTCACACAATCCTCGAAAATCAGGTGCTTGACCTCAACGATTTGCAGGCGAAAAAAGACCTGTTGGAACGGGAAGCTATGCTACGAAATCCTGAAACAGCCTATCTCGTATCAAATGAGGAATTTGATAAAAAGCTCGAAGAATTGGGCTGGTCGCCCGGCGATTTGATTACGATGTCGGGAATGTATATGGATAGGTTTGCCTACCAAACCGAACAAGCTATTAAGAATTGGTTTCGCAATCTGTTAGAGGTACTGTTTCAGGCGGCAGCTTTGGTTATTGATACCATAAGGACGTTCTTTCTCATCGTCCTGTCCATACTCGGGCCGATAGCCTTTGCGATAAGCGTGTGGGACGGTTTTCAGTCCACGCTCACGCAATGGCTGACCCGATACGTCAGCGTTTACCTGTGGTTGCCCGTGGCAGACCTGTTCAGCTCTATGCTTGCCAAAATACAATCCCTCATTATCGAAAAGGATATAGCAATGCTTGCCGACCCGACCTATATACCCGACACATCCAATACCGTGTACATCATCTTTATGATAATCGGTATCGTGGGTTACTTCACTATCCCAACGGTAACAGGCTGGATTATTCAGGCAGGCGGTGCAGGAAACTTTACCCGTAACGTAAACCAAGCGGCAATGAAAACCGGAAATATCGCCGGAGCAGGAACAGGTTCGGCTGTTGGAAATATCGGTGGCAGGTTAATGGGGAAATAAAAACAATCAAATCATTTAAAAATGGAATTTAAAACATTAAGAAATATCGAAAACAGTTTTAGGCAAATACGGCTGTATGCCATTGTATTTGCCGTTCTCTGCCTAAGCGTGGTAGGATTTTCACTTTGGAAATCTTACAGCTTTGCAGACGAACAACGCCAAAAAATCTATGTATTGGATAACGGCAAATCTTTGATGCTTGCCTTATCACAAGATGCGAGCATCAACCGACCTGTGGAAGCAAGGGAACACGTCAGACGTTTTCACGAGCTTTTTTTTACACTGGCACCCGATAAAAATGCTATCGAAAGCAATATGAGCAGGGCATTTAACCTTGCGGATAAAAGTGCTTTTGACTATTACAAAGACTTATCTGAAAAGGGTTATTACAGCAGGATTATTTCGGGGAATGTACAGCAACGCATTGAGGTGGATAGTGTCGTGTGCAATTTCGACACCTATCCGTATGCGGTGCGTACTTACGCCAAACAATTCATTATCCGTTCGAGCAACGTGACCAGGCGTAACCTGATTACTTCCTGCTATCTCGTGAACTCTGTCCGTTCGGACAACAACCCGCAAGGCTTCAACATCGAAAAGTTTGCAGTGATAGAAAACAGGGATATAGAAGTTATCGAACGCTAAAAAAACAATCTTATGGAAGCATTATCAGATTTAAACACGTTTGCAAAAATCCTTACCGATAAAGGATATAACGGCTATTTCCATACGCAGGGAGCGTATGCCGGAAAGTTGAAGAAAAGTATCGGCGAATACCTCGAAAACTGCCAAAAAGGTACAGATAGTTTGCCTAAACAGGACTTGTTGCTGACGGGCTACCTGCAATGGTCGGGCGAAGACAAGCCAAGTGTAGAATGCAGTATGTGGGTAAAATACCTGAACGGCAAATTCTCGCTCAACAGAATGGAGGTTACAAGGAAAGACCAATTTGGGCAACTGCTGAAAAAATCGGAACTGACAAACCTGTCTGTAATATCCGCACCCAAAGCGGTTGAGGCAGTCGCTTTGGTCAATGAAGAACCGAAGCAAAAGGCAGGTCAAAGTCCTAAGCGTTTCAAGCTATAACAACAGAAACAGTAAGGTTATGAAAAAACTAAGAGCAAATATGGACAGGTACTTTGACAAGCTGGACGAACGCTGGCGGGCATTGCCCTTGCGGAAACAGCACCAATACACACTTTACTTTTTTGTGGGGTATCTACTGCTTACGGCAGGGGTCATTTGCAAAGTATGGTACGATACCTCAAAGTCGGGTAACGATATGGTCATTGAGCATATCGAAAACCCTGTCCTCAAAAAAAGTGAAAGCCCTGCAAGATTGCAGGACACATTATCAACAATTCTAAAAAACAAGATTTATGAAAGAAAATGAGAACAAAAAGTCGGTTGTTCGGGTAACGGAAGGGAACCAGGCAGCAACCGCTGATGTACCGCAAGACGGTACACAGAACAAAGCCGAAAAGCTCAAAAAGCCGCTCATCTTTGGCTTAATGGGAATTGTCTTCGTAGGTTGTATGTACCTCATATTTAAACCATCCGCAGACAAAAAGGAAATCGAGAACATTGGGCTGAACGATGCAGTACCAGAAGCTACCGGAGCCGGAATGCCTGCCGACAAAGGCAAGGCGTACGAGCAGGAAATGCTGGAAAGCAAAGAACAGGAAAAGCGTAATGCTTTAACTACGCTTTCTGACTATTGGAATACCGAAGACAAAGAAGAACCGATTGCCGAACAACTTCCTGAAGAAGACCAAAGCAACAGCTATGGCAGAAATTTAGGAAGAAACAACAATCCTGGGTTGAACAGCTATCGAAATACCCAAAGTGCATTGAGTTCTTTTTATCAGGATGATAACTCGGAAACAATGGAGCTCCGCAGGCAACTGGACGAAATGAAAGAAAAGCTGGCTGAAAAAGATGTGCCACCCGTTGCTACTGTAGATGACCAACTTAAACTAATGGAGAAATCCTATGAAATGGCAGCAAAGTATCTGCCGAAAAATACGACTACTGAAAATGCAACACCTGCTAATGGTGCTATTCCGGGTGCTGTTAGTGCTGCGGGTACTAACCAAAAAGAGCATTTTGTATCGTTTACGCCTGCAAGAAAGAATGCCGTATCAGCCCTCTACCGTGAGCCTACGGACAGTGCTTTTTTAGCCGATTGGAGCGAAACAAGAAACCGAGGGTTTTATACTGCCGGTTCTACCCAGCAAGCGGTACAACCGAAAAACAGCATCAAAGCCTGCGTACACGATGCTCAAACAGTAGTTGGCGAAACGGGTGTGCGTTTACGATTGTTAGAGTCTGCCCAAACGCCACAACGTACCATTCCAAAAGGAACGATTGTAACGGCAAATGCCAAATTTCAGAATGGAAGGCTACAACTAAAAATTACCTCGATAGAACTGGAGGGCAATATCATTCCGGTAGATATAACAATTTACGATTTGGACGGGCAGCAAGGCTTATACGTTCCATATTCGCCCGAAATGAATGCCCTTACCGAAATGGCAGGCAATATGAGCCAGACAGGGGGTACAAGCGTAATGCTCACACAGAATGCCGGACAACAGGTTGCCGCAGATTTAAGCAAAGGAGTAGTACAGGGAATTTCGGGCTATTTCGCCAAAAAGGTAAGAACCCCAAAAGTTACGCTGAAAGCAGGACATCAGGTCTTTCTTGTGTCTAAAAAATAATGTTGAACTCAAATAAATAAAACAATGAAAAATCATTTAAAAACCTTTTGGGCTTTTGCCCTGATACTCGGCTTTGCCGTACAATCTTATGCACAGGACAGCATCAGAACTCCGCTTGCATTAGGCAAGATAGAACCTTACAAAATGGAAGTGACCTACGATAAGACTTCGCACCTGATTTTCCCGACTGCCATTCGTTACGTGGATTTGGGTAGCGAATACCTGATTGCAGGGAAAGCGGAAGATGCGGAAAACGTTTTGCGTGTAAAAGCAACGGTTAAGGATTTTGAAGCGGAAACCAATTTTTCAGTCATTACGAATGACGGACGTTTTTACAGTTTCAATGTGTATTACAGTTCCTATCCCGAAGCATTGAGTTATGACCTGCTTACGATGCAAAAGGCGGTGGATAAAGCCAACGGTAACGATGTGCTTTTTGAGGAATTGGGCAACAATTCTCCCTCGTTGGCAGGCTTGCTATTGGAAACCATTTACAAAAAGGATAAGCGTATTGTAAAGCATATCGGGGCTAAGAGTTTTGGTATACAGTTTATTCTTAAAGGCATTTACATACATAACGGCAAATACTATTTCCATACAGAATTAAGAAATAAAACTAATGTGCCTTTCGGGATTGATTTTATCAATTTCAAAGTAGTGGATAAAAAGGTAGCCAAACGTACCGTAGTACAGGAACGCCCGCTGATACCGTTACGCACTTACAAGCCATTGGACGAGATTGGTGGTAAATCGACCGAACAAAACGTGTTCCTGTTAGATCAATTTACCATTGCAGATGACAAGGTACTGCTGATTGAAATTTTCGAAAAAAACGGAGGCAGACATCAGACACTACAGATAGAAAATTCCGATTTAATCAAGGCTCGTTTGGTTAATGATATGCACCTAAAATTTTAATAACCCTTTAAAGCAATTATATGAAAAAGTATATCTATACCGTGATGCTCATCTTGATGGCCATCACGGTTACACAGGCACAAAGAATGCTTCCAAAACAGAAAGGATTGGAAATAAGTGCAGGCGTATTATCCGATGATAAAATCGGCAATGATTATTACCTCAACATCGGAATGACCGTGAACGGTAAAAATGGTACCTACCAGCTTTGGGCGTTGGAATACACGCACCAATACCACGATTATAAAGATCTCCGCATACCACAGGAAACCTTTACTGCCGAAGGTGGTTACAGCTTCTTCCTGCTGGGCGATGTTCGTAAGAACATCACACTGAACTTCGGGATAACAGGCGTAGTCGGTTATGAAAGCATCAATCGTGGCGAAGCGATGTTGTATGACGGAGCAAAGATTTTGAGCGAGGACAATTTCATCTACGGAGCAGGCGGTCGCCTCACATTTGAAATATACCTGTCCGACCGATTTGTGTTAGTTCTTCAAGGGCGTACAAAGGTTTTATGGGGTACGGATTTGCAACAGTTCCGACCATCCGCAGGTGTGGGATTAAGGTTTAATTTTTAAAACGTAAAAACGATGATAGCAATCTTCAATAAATTCAGAATAGCATTACTGCCTATATATGTAATGCTGGCAATCCTAACAGCTTCGGTTTCTCTGGTATCTTGTAGCAAAGACGATGAACTCGAAATACAGAACGATTTTCCTTTTGAAGTAAACGTGATGCCAGTTCCCAAAGATGTAGCCAACGGGCAGACTGTAGAAATACGCATTACCATACAACGTAAAGGGAATTACAGCAACACGCAGTATTTTCTCCGTTACTTTCAGTTTGACGGACAGGGAACGTTGCAATACTACGATGAACCGCCATACCTGCCGAACGATTTATACCCCTTACCGACAGAGCAGTTTCGCTTGTATTACACTTCAACATCTGCCGTGTCACAGTCCTTTGAGGTTTGGATTTCGGACAGCTTCGGAAACGAAAAGCAGATAAGTTTTCAGTTTAACAGTAGTGATTAGTATAGTATCAAAAAGAAGTCCTGCCGCAAAAGCAGGATTTCTTTTTTTGGAGTGATCGAAGCTAAATTTTTGTAAATTTAAAAGGTGAATTTAAAGTGTTTTTGTTATGATCGCATCATTGATAATAGGCATCATATTTTTGGTTGCAGGCTTGGGACTTCGCTACTGGATTAATCGGCGAAAGTTTTACAGGCGTGGTCCTATGGGAGCAGAAGGATTTTCATCTTATGAAAGTTCGGTTATCATTAAACTGCTTGAAAAATTTGGTAAGTGGGTAGCTTATGCACTGATTATTTTTGGGCTGTTATCGCTTTGGGTTTATTCTCGTGAGAAAAAAGAAATGGAAAAGCAGAAGGTAGCAGTGGAAAGTATTCGGTAGAACAATAATTGAAACTCATCAAACAGCAATTATTCAAATTTATATAGTAGATGGTATAGATATTACGAGTTTTCGGTAAAAATATAAAGCTAATTGAGCAAATCTAGCACTTTTATAGTACCAGAATGATTAATTAAACCTTTATGATCTCACTGTAGAGGAAAAAATAATGTAATTTAGATCACTAATAATTACAATTATGGTACAGAATGAGTAACAAAGAAAACTTCAAAATTATAGCTATTAATGTTGGTAAAATGCTACCAACCAAAGACACTCGTAAAAATTCTTTATTGACTTTAGATGCTTCAAAAAATTTAAAAAACAATCAAATTTACCAATTCCGAAATGAGTATCAATTTCGGAAAAATGACTTTTCAGAGGTAGAATACATACCTAAAACAGATGTCAATTTATATGAACTAAAAACCTCAATAAATAATATTCCAATTAACATTAATGCTGTTGTAGGTGGAAACGGTTCAGGTAAAAGTACTTTAATAGAATTAATATACTGGGCAAATTACAATATTGGAAGTATTCTAAATTTATTAGAAGATGAGAACCGTAGAAAACGGAAACCTTTTAAATTTTTAGATTTTGAACTTTTGTATTCTGTTGATTTGAACACTCTAATAAATGTTGTTTTTAAAGAAGGTAATGTTTATCAACAAACCTATAAACGAAACAACAATAAGTTTGTCGCGAATGTTTCAAAGCAAGAGATTAAAAGCATTGATGACTTAAAACAGTTCTTTTATACGATAGTTGTTAATTACTCTCATTTTGCTTTGAACTCTTTAGAAATTGGAGATTGGATTAATCCTTTATTTCACAAAAACGATGGATATCAAACACCTATTGTATTAAATCCAATGCGAACCGATGGTATTATTGACATCAATAAAGAAAAATATTTGCTCACAAGAAGATTATTAGCCAATCTTCTTGAACCTATAACCGAAGGGCAAGAAGAAAACAGTTTACGCAATATTGCAAACAATAAAATTGCATCTGCTTTGGAACTGTCATACAATCCTAATCCTAATGCAACCCTAGAAGAGCCCATAG
This sequence comes from Chryseobacterium carnipullorum, assembly GCF_003815695.1. Classification (NCBI taxonomy): domain Bacteria; kingdom Pseudomonadati; phylum Bacteroidota; class Flavobacteriia; order Flavobacteriales; family Weeksellaceae; genus Chryseobacterium; species Chryseobacterium carnipullorum. Next base: position 2,825,122 of record NZ_CP033920.1, read on the forward strand.
ATTCAACAGTAAGAGAAAAATTAATTGAAGCCTTTCAGCAACATTTTGAATTTCAAATAACAGAACAACAACTTAATAATGATTTATTTGTGAATGTTACACTTTCGTACATTCATAAGAAGCTCATTAAAATGGCTTTTTCTGATTATAAAATATTCAAAAGATATAGAGAACCGAAAGAAAGAAATATAAAAAATATAAATGCGTATATCAGGAGAATAAAAGAAAGTGACAGTCACGCCGTTTTCAAAGTAAAAGGAGCTATTCTTTACTTAAAATATTATCAGACCTTGTTACCCAATCTCGATTTAAAAAAACCTTTCAGTTTAGAAATTGATGGATTGTCAAAAACGATACAGGAGATACAGAAAAAAGAATCATTTATGGTGAATACCTTTATGATGTCACCTCCTTCTTTTTTCTACATTAACATAGTCCCAAAAGATGGTTCTTCATTTGGTTCTTTAAGTTCTGGAGAAAAACAAAAAATACATAGTATTAGTTCTATTGTATATCATCTTATTAACCTCAATTCTGTTGAACAGCTAAAGGAAGAAAAAGCAGAAGAGTCCGAAAAAATAATTCATTACAACTATATCAACATCATATTAGACGAAATAGAACTTTATTATCACCCTGAATGGCAAAGGACATATATTGTGGATATACTGGAGCATATTGACCCCTCAAAATCGAATTAATTTTAGGGATGCATATTGCGTTTAATGCCCATATTCAACTGCCATACTGGCTCATGTTGACCCCCTAAATTCATTATTAGTTCATTGTGCTGGAGCATGCTGACCCCTTTGCGAGTAGTTTTTGTTACTTAGTGATCAAACAATTTTGGATCACTGATGGCTGGAAAACCAAAACAAATGAGTCAGATAAAGCAATTAATTAGATTGTATCAGAGCGGCAGTGGAATAAAAACGATTGCCCGCATTCTTGGAATGAGTAAGAATACAGTTCGGTCTTACCTGAAAAAGATGGCCGATGGCGGGTTCAATACCGAAGAACTGCTTAAGCAAGAGGACCCTTTATTAGAAAAATCTTTTCATTCAGGTAATCCTGCATATAAGGCAGATAAGTTTGAATACCTGAAGAGCCGTCTTGATTATTACGAAAAAGAACTTAAGCGTACCGGGGTCACCAAACAGTTGCTCTGGCAAGAGTATATTGAGAGCGACCCCACCGGTTATAGCTATCCACAGTTCACATACCACCTAAGGCAACAGCTTGTCTCCAGAAAAGGCAGCATGGTGATGGAACACATCGCTGGCGACAAACTGTATATTGACTTTTCTGGAAAGAAACTCCATTATATCGATCGGTCCACAGGTGAACTGATTGCCTGTGAAGTTTTTGTTGCCTGTCTTCCTTTCTCAGATTACGCGTTTGCCATCGCCGTACGCTCTCAACAAACTCCCGACTTTCTTTACGCGCTGAGCTGTTGCCTGGAGGCTATGGGAGGTGTACCAAAAGCCATTGTTCCCGATAACCTAAAAGCAGCAGTGATCAAAGCAGATAAATATGAACCAGTCCTGAACCAATCCATGGAAGACTTTGCCAACCATTACGGCACAGTTGTAGTCCCGGCCCGTTCAGCTCGTCCTAAGGATAAGTCGCTGGTAGAAAACCAGGTAAAAATGATTTATAGCCGCGTATTTGCACCCCTTCGAAACCAGCAGTTCTTCGATATACATGCACTTAATCAAGCTATAAACACCTGTATGGTAAAGCATAACCAGACGCGCATGCAACAAAAACCATATTGCCGAGAAGAGCGTTTCTTAAGTGCAGAAAAGTCTACACTGGATGAGCTTCCAAGTGAGCGATTCGAGTTAAAGTACTACGCAGAACTCAAAGTAGGAAACAATGGCCATATCTACCTGCAGCGCAACAAACACTATTACAGTGTCCCATTTACCTACATCGGAATGAAAGTGAAGCTTATCTATACGCGTACTATGGTATCGATCTATTGTCAAGGAAAACAGATCGCTGTGCATATACGGAGTTATAGGGAAAATGCCTATACCACTGTTGCAGAACACTTAAAGTCCGAACATCAGGCCTACAAGAAACGAAGTCATGAGACCTATTTAGCCCGAGCTAGAGAGCACTCACCAGAATTCCATGAGCTTATGCAAGTTCTTTTTAAGCGAGCCCGCTACCCTGAACAGTTATACCGTACCTGCGACGGTCTATTCAAGTTAAAGCGGGACTTTCCAGTAGAGGAGTTTGATAAAGCATGTAAGTATGTTCTAAAAAACAAGCTTTACACTTACTATTTCTTTAAGAACGTACTTGAAAACGGCATCGCTAACAGCGAAGAAGAACCGTTGGTAAAAGACGCATTGCCAGAACATGCCAATATACGAGGTAGAGCATATTATGCAAGTAGCCAGCCGACACACTTTGATCAACCAAAGGACGGATTGGGTGCGCAATGACCAAGAAATAGCAGAATGAACATAATGAACATAATACATGATATAAATACACTAAAATGAACATTGAAACACAAATGAGAGCGTTACGCCTACACGGTATGGAACGTAACTGGAAAGCTCTGAACGAAACACGCCGGAGCACTGAACTCACTCTTTCTGAAGGGTTAACCCTATTGTTGCAGGCAGAAGCAGATGAAAGGGACGAAAAGCGGTTTGACCGCCTTAAGCAGAATGCGGGGTTCCGCTATCAGGCTTCAATAGAAGAGATAAACATGGTAGCTACCAGAGGGTTGGATAAGGGAATGATCACTGCCCTAGCTACGGGCGAGTACATCAAAAAAGGAGATCCGATACTGATCAGTGGCGCTACAGGCTGCGGGAAGAGTTTTCTAGCCTCTGCCTTAGGTCATCAAGCTTGTGCACAAGGTTATAAGGTACTGTACTTTAATCTGCAAAAGCTACTTCTAAAGACGAAAATGGCTCGTTTGGAAGGTACGCTACATAAGTTAATGGATAAAATATCAAAAACAGACCTTCTTATTATTGACGATTTCGGCCTGGTAAACCTAGACCAGCATCAAAGATTGGACATGATGGAAATAATTGAAGATAGACATGCTAAGGCATCTACAGTGATTGCAAGCCAGCTACCGGTTGCAAGTTGGTATGATGTAATTGGAGAAGATACAATTGCGGATGCAATACTCGATAGGCTAATTCATGGCTCATATAGAATTGAGTTAAAAGGCGAAAGTCTAAGAAAAAAGAAGTAATATTGTCAGGTCATCAGTTGGACTGAAGAAATCCTAAACAGAGGGGTCAGTATGTCCAGCAGAGGGGTCAATATCACCATTATATCCATATTGCTGATCTATTAGATTATATTGGTAAAATTAATCCTGAAAATTTAAAACACATTAAAGGATTAAACATAACATTTTTAACGCACTCCCCATATATTTTATCAGACATTCCGAATGCTTTTGTTTTGAAATTAATCAAAGGAGAGCCTTATATAGAAGGCAACGAAACCTTTGGCGCAAATGTACACGACCTCTTAGCAAATGACTTTTTTATGCAAAAGGGGTTTATGGGGGAATGGGCAAAAAGTCAAATAAAATTGGTTATTGAAAGTCTCACATTGAAGATTAACAATAAAAAGATAGAATCGCTCAACGGTCTATTAAATGAAGAGACCGAAAAAAATAAAATTGCTATAATAAAAGGTGAGATTAAATCTATTGAAATTGAAAATTCTAGGTACAAAGAGATAGATCAAAGTCAATGCTCTTCTATTATATCAATAGTTGGTGAACCAGTTTTGTATAATAGTTTAATGGAACTGTACAGTCAAGCATTTCCAAATGATGAAACTAATTTCATTCAATCACAAATTGACAAGCTAACTAAACTATTAAACAAATAATCATGATTTCGTTACATATAAATAAAGCAAAAAGTGTTCAGGAATTTTTTAAAGTAGAAATAGAAGAACAAAGAAGTTCTGCACTGCAAAAACTTCAGGCAATTAACGCAAACATATTTGATCAAGCTGAACAAACTTACCTTAACAACGTCATTACTCAATTTCAAGATATTTCATTTTTAACAAAAAGCCCTTTAGAAATAGAAGCTATCAAAGGAATGGTTGGGTCATTGCCTGCAAATTCCCGTTTTGAGACGGTTAATGGAGTACTCAAGCCCATGAAAAAACAACTAACTCATTTTATTCAAAATGCCCTTAACTATACAAATTGCCGAGATAAATTTTATCCAAAATATTTCAGAAAGATTGGAATAAAATCTTGTGTTTATTGTAATTCTCAATTAACTGTTGTTATCACTAAAAAGAACAACGAAATTGACGCAAGACTCGAAGTTGACCACCACTATCCTAAAAGTGATTTTCCGTTTTTAAGCATTTCGTTATTTAATTTATATCCCTGTTGTGCTTCTTGTAACAAAAGAAAAAGTTCTACACCAATCAATTTTTTTCTTTATACAGATATCACATCAAAACTATCAAAATCCGATTATAACTTTAAAATCACTAAGTCTTCCGAATGTGATTATTTAGTGACGAAAGATGCTGAAAGCATTGAAATTCTATTTAATGATGTATCTACAACAGTAGCTGGTCATCAATCGCTACAAAATATGTTCAGTATAAAAGAAATTCACGATACTCAAAAGGATATTATAGCAGAATTGATTGTCAAAAACCAAATTTATAATGAAAGTTTCAAAGACATTCTTCAAAAGAGCTTTTCAAAATTATCATTAAGTCAAAATGATTTTGATAGAGTAATTGTAGGTAATTATACCAAAGAAAAAGATATCCATAAAAGACCATTTAGCAAAATGACAATGGACATTGCTAAACAATTGGGGCTGATTAAATAAAACGCATTGTAAACAAAATTGAATCCTAGTTTTAAGCCAAACACTTCCTTTCAAAGCCAATCAATACCACAACTGCCAAAACTGCATTAAGCCTCTTTAATTTAGACTTCCACGGAAAAAACAAGCAAACTATGGAAGTTATTGCAATACAAAAATCCGCATTGGACGAAATGAAGAATGAGCTATGGGAACTTTTGGAAATGACCGAAAATGTTGTACAGAAATACACTCCGATTTTCAAAGAAGAAAAGTGGCTCGATAACCAGGAAGTGTGCCTGATGATGGATATTACCAAACGGACTTTGCAGACCTACAAGGACAAAGGCTTATTACCATATTCCAAACTGAACCGCAAGAATTATTACAAACGATCGGACGTACAGGCTTTACTCGAAGCCGGACAGCCGTACAATAACAATGACAATGGATTTACTGACGAATGAAGCCGAAGAAATCATCGCCCATCAGGAGATAATAATGCAGTTGAGAAACCGTATTGAAGAAATATTGAAAAACTACCGTCCTGTAATGAATGGAGAAATATACCTATCCGGCGAGGATATGTGCCGGTTATTGCATATCAGCAAACGGACTTTACAGCAGTACCGTGATGATAATATATTGCCATTTATACAGATTGGCGGAAAGATCATCTACAAGGAAAGTGATATCCTGACTATCTTGGAACAGAATTATATAGTCAATAAAACAGGCTTACGGTAACCTTTTGTATCTTATATCTGTTCAAAAAGGAATGAGTTTAGTATATTTGCTATATAAAATATAGAATCTTAAAGTGTTTTTACTTTAAGTCCCACATTGAAAACTGGTAATTTTTAGACAACGGGACGATAAGGAAGAACGCTCATGCCATAGGCGTGGGCGCTCGCTTATTTGTTGTCGGGTATACCAGTACCTCAATGTGCGGTAAGTGTAGTTGCCTGCGCTTTCTTTTTGTGCAGGAAACTCCATTAACTCAAAATCTGACAATATTATGGAAACTGGTACAGCACAACAAAAAATCACTCTCGCATTTATCAACGACAAAAGCCCTATTTTAAATGGTATCTGCCAAGACCTTGTCGCTTCAGGAACTGAAGTCTTATTTCGTTCGGAAAGCATTGAAGATGGACTATCGCAATTGTTTTCATTGAATGAACTTCCCTATGTTTGCATTATTGACCTTGATTTTTACGACAAGAATGTGCTGACACAGCTTCAAGAATTGAGGACAAAATATCCAACCATAAAACTGATTGCCCATAGTGATATTGATGATGAGAAAGTAGGAAAGGCAATTTTAAATATAGGGTTTTCAAGTTACCTTCTTGTTGGTAGTGATACTATGAATTTTAAGAAATTGATTTTCAACGCTTAAGACTATATTTCATCTTCATCATCTCCATACCAGCTTGAAGTATCTACATCGTAATCATCAACCTCAAACTTAGTGGATGGAAAATCATCATCGATTTGATAGCGTATCTTCGTTTCAAAAGGAAATGTTTCTGGCAAGTCTAATCCATCACCTTCACGTCTTTCTCTATTAGATCCATATTCAAGAATCACATGTAAATCTCCAAAAACTTCCACTACAATTTCATATTCATTAATTTCTGAAATATGATATTCTGACACCTCACTATATTCCAATGAATGATGAGGTGCGAGTCGATCAACATTCTCAAAAAAATTAGTTACAACGGATGATATCATATGCTCTTCAATATGTCCATCAAGGAATTGTTTAAGATCTTCACGATAGTTCTCAATTGTTTCTACTAAAGCAATGAAGGAGTTAAGTACATCTTGGCTCATACGCTCAACTTCAGAATCGCTAATATCGAACACCTCAGGATTAATATGAGTGTACTTGCTTAAAGTATTGATTGTTTCTTTTACCTCCTTTATCATGTCTTTAAGTTCGTCAACATCAAATCCCCAGCTATCTAATAAAGCGTCTTCTATTCCACCTTGAACTGCGTATTTAATCCTTTGGTTTCTTGTAGGCTTTCCGTCAGTAGTTTCGGGACTAAACCAAACACAATTTTTCACACGTTCTTCAGGTGCAAGGTTATATAAAAAATGTCGTGATAACTCCCTTATAGAGTATGCAAAATTATTAAAGCGAAGTTTGTTTGTTCGATCATTTAGGCTAGCAAGTGAAGCTTCAAATAAATCCTGTTCAAATTGATTTGATAATAATTGCTTTATTTTTTCTGCTTTTTCCATATTGTCTATTTTATTTAGGATATAGTCAAATTTAAAAAATAATATGGCGCGATTTTTAATGTGACGATCAAATCTAATCATGCGACGTTCTTTTGCTTCTTTTCTTTGGTCGCTGTGTGAAAAGAAAAGAAGTCAGTGCTAAATACAACAAATGGGATACTAAATATCCCAAGCAAAAACTCGCAACCTGTTTGGTAAAATGTAAGGAAAGGGAATTGTGTAGTGGTGCATTTTGACAAGGGGGTTGCACCTATTCTAAATGCAAAAATGCGTTTCCGACCAAAGTGAGGAATTGCATTTTTGCCCGCCCGATTTTTCGGGTCAGGCGACTTTTATCGGGTGGGTACGGAAATCTTTCAGATTATGAAAAAATCCCTTGTATTCGGTCATTCCTCTGCGGAATAAGTTCCACAATAAGGAACAACCCATTTGTGTCAATGAGGAATTGATAAACAAGTCCTGGTATTCCAATGCTTTGGCAAGGGAGCAACTTGGCGTGTTGTCTTCTTGTTCGGATTGCTTCAGCAATTCGCCAAATTCATCGGTAACAAATGGCAGGCTTGCCACCGTTTGGTATTTCTCGGAATTGGGTTGCTTTATCTCTCCGATGGTGGATAATATAACTTGCCCTGTGTGTTGGCTATTTCCAAAGTCAACCCAATATTTTGGCTCATCTTGATAGTGTCTGAGGTAGCTTATTTCTTTTAAAATTTCAGCAACGCCAAACCTTGCCTGTACGCCATCCACACAAGTAATGGTAATAACTGCCCTTGCTTCTTCGGGCAATCTGCCAAAATTATCTTTTTCAAATTTTACCGTTTCGGCTTTCCAATTTGTACCTGCCCAACGGTTGCATCGGTTGATTAAAGCAACGGATTTGTATAATCCTGTTTCACTTTCTGCAAAACGCTGTCTGCCTAAATTAGCACTCGTGATAACATCATCATCCCAAAGGCGGACTTGCAACCCTGCGTGTCCTAATGCTATCAAACTTTCGTTTATTTCCATTAAAGCGGTCAATACTTTTGAGCCTGTGCCACCTGCTCCGATAAGGTTTACCGAAATCGGGTTTGTCGGATTGAGCAGATAATTGTCCGTAAAATGGATTGCTGTTTTTGCTGTATTCATCACAATAGATTTTTAAGGGTTTTGTTATTCTTTTTTAATACTTCTTTAGGAAAGGGTTTGTCTGTGTTGATAAGGTCTTTCCAAAGGTTTACAATGTTTTTTTTCGTCAAGTTTTCGCATAATGAATGGCTGAAATAGGAATTGAAAAAATAATGTTCCCAAGCCTGTATAAATTCCTCAACCGAAGCCGAATTTTTAATGTCAATACTAACAGTACCCATACATACGTTGCCTTTTTCGTAGATATTGAAAAATGGGACGTAATGCAATGGCATTTTCTCGGTAGGTCTTCTGTCGCTTGCCAAAGCAAATACCGTAAGACTGCTTTTGCTCGCTAACCAAAGCATTGGCGGTACTTGTGCCTTTCCGTTGGGTATGCCCAAACTATCCACAAAATATATCTGCCTTTGCTGTGTTTTGGTGTACCATAGCACCGTACCTTTTTCGCTCGGATTAATATGCAGAATGTTGGTAGGCAAAATTCCCTTTGGCTTTAAAAAGGCTGTGTTTTTTTCTTCATCCGTCTGTAAAGCCTTTGCCAAAATGTTAGCTTCTTTTACTGTCAGTGGGTGGGCATTTATAGGCGTTCCATTGCTATCCATATCAAAATGCTCCACGTACATATCGGTATCTGTTCCTTTGGCTTCGTAGAAAACCAAAGCAGATTTTGGGTGGTACAATGTTCCGAAATGGTCTGTTATATCTGTTGTTGTGTTCATTTTTCTATCGTTTTGTATTCGTATAATAATCCACTCAAATCATTTAATAAATCAAACAAACGGTTCTCAAAATCGAGGTTGGCTGTTGGTATTTCGCTTCCGTCAAATTGCTTGGAAATAGTTGGCTCTTCCATTGCTCCGTACTCGTTAAATTCATTGTTGATTGTATCTGAAAGACTTTCGTATAACCAGCCTTTAGTATCTGCAATAAATGAAATGTACTTTTCCATTCCGATTATTTCATTCTCGTCATTATCATAAGGGTCTTTTTCGGGCAATGTTGCGTTTCTGAAAATATTTTCGCTTGGATATTCAGTATAAAGGGCAAACGCATTGCGAGCAATTTTCCAACATTCGCTATCGAACGTATCAACACTTTTAAATCGGTTCAAACGCTTTTCAAATACCTTTAGATTGATGAGGTTGAATAACTTCTGTTCCACCTTATCGCCAATGTATTCGGCATTTCTCAACTCACGTTTGTTGGTTTCGGTTTCTGCCGTTTCCTCGTCCTGTTCAACCCAATCGTTCATCATTTCGTAAAGCCAATACAAATAACTTTCTTCTTGTCTGTAATAGGGAATTTGGGCAATGTGGTACAGATAACTGCATACTGATAGTAAAAGCTGTGCGGTCTTTTTACGCTTCTGGTCTTTGAGTATTTGAAAGAGTGGCACAACTGGAATGTAATACAAGGTTGTACCTGTGTTGTACCGTTCCTCACTTGTAAAGTAGGTTTTCTTGCTATCCTGTATCAATTTAAAACCTTCCCAATTGATATTGGTACGTTTTACTTTGGTTTCCATATCCCACATAGACAATACTATATTGTATGGAAACTCAAAATCTTGGGTCTGCATTGGCTCAATGCTGTGATGCTCGGCAAGTTTGGAAAGGGACTTGTGAAAATCCCTCGCCGTTTTCTGACAAGCCTGTACGGATTTTGCTGTTTTCAGTTTGGGCAGAAACGTACACTTTAGAATACCATTGGTAGCATTGCTATTGGTACGGATTTCTGCTTGTCTTTCTGCACTTGGTTTGCATCCTTTGGTCTTTGCATCCAATTGGCAAACTCGCCCAACTGTCGGTGCAATTGCCGTTGTCGTTTCTGTTCGGGTATGCTGATAGTTCCCGATATGATGTTGCGTTGCATAATTCATCGTTTTAAAATTTTGGTTTAACCTTTCGTACCCATTACGCTCTCAAATTTGTACTCGACTGCATCATCTTTTATTTGTGGTGCTGATACTTTTGCGGTTGTCAAAATCGGGTACATATTGGCGTAAAAATTCATTACGGCTTCCACGCTCCAACGTGGTTCGGGGTCGGTCAGTCTGATGTCCTGTCCTTTATCTTTGAGTATGAAAACTCGCTCTAATTGCGTTGCTAATAACATAACTTTCTGATTTTGGGGTTAACACTTTTATTCTTCTTCGTCCGCTTCATCAATAGGATAATCGGCAGTAACTGCTTCCTCTGGCGATTCATGTGGTGCTTCTTCCATTGTTCCGAAAAGGCTCGGTGTGGCAAACTTGTCGGATAATGATGTTTTGCGTTTGCGTATCTCGTCCGCTTTTTCGGGAAACTCCGTTATATCGGGTACTTTCATCCACGCTTCACGGAACTTACCCTCTTTCTCCAACTCGTCAGCCTTTACTATAGCATCTTTAAATTTCTTGTCTTTGGCTTCTTTTTCCTTTTTCTCCTTTTCGGCTTTTTCTTTCTCGATTGCCGATTGTTTTTTAACTTCTTCCAATTGCTTTAAGAATTTTTCCATATCCACCATTAAGCCTGATATTTTTTGTATAGGTTTGGTAATCTGTTCAAAAAATCCCTCGTCAAACTCTTGGGGCGTGGCGTTAAATGTCAATGGGGGAATACCGTTTTTGGCACTATCTCCGCATTGTTCGTTGTTAAGCAATACTGTTACGATTAGGTTGCTTTCTATTCCTTTTGAAATGTTCAGTTGTAATACTCCTGTAAAGTCCAACTGCTGTATCTGGTTGAAAAAATTTGTATTCATTGTTATGAAATTTTGTAGGCTACCACCGATTAAGGCGGTAGCCTGTTGTTATTTAATTAAGGTTTAGGATTTCTGCACCATCTAAAGCAAAACCATTACACAAGTCAAATGCTTTCTGTGATTTGAGTTGAGCAGTACCACCCAATACAATGCTTTGTAATTTGGCTTCGTCATTCTTGTAATTTCTCACGTTCTGATAGTAGCCTGTAACAGCGTTATACGCTCCGAACAAAGTGCCTTTTGCTGTGTCCATTTGCTGTGTATCGCTTATCATTGCGTATGCAAATGCGTCCTCAACGGTATTTTTGAACACGGTGGAAATTTCATCCATAGCACCCTTTTTTAGCAAATCAAAGGTTTCCTTATTCGGGCAAAGTGCCAATTGGATTAGCTTTTTAACCTCTTGGTCTGTTACCTTCACTTTTGCCCACTCATTGAAAATTCCCTCTAATTGGTTGCTCAATGTGTTGGCAAGTCCCATAATCTTGTGGGCATTTTCTATACGTTGTTTTGCTCCCGAAGTATGTTTGATACGAACCACATTGGTCATACTGCGTAACGAAGCGTTTAAGGTGTTTTGGCAAACTATACGGATAGGAGTAAATGCGGCTGTGATACTTCCGCTACCATCGTGCGAAGTGGTTAGGAAGATGTACTTTTCCGTAACATCATCGCCATTACCGACACGGATGTAGTCAGGCAATTTGGCTGTGATGAAAATACGTTCTCCGTTTCCTAATGCTCCTGCGGTTTCATAGAGAATACCCTCGCCACCACCTACAATTGCATCAAAGAAATTAAAGGCTTCACGATTTTGTACTATGTGGTAATCCTTTCCGACTACTCCCAATACTGCATTGTTATCGGTGCGTATGTTAGCAAAATAGTTAGGTACTTCCAATTCACTACTGCCTATCTCAATACCGTTAGCCGTTTCGATAATGCCCGAACCTTTTGTAAATAGTGGGGATTTTACGACTTCGTAATCTAACCCTGCGTGCTTGATAGCTTCTTCGCTTGTCGGGTACTGTTCTACGATTTGCCCCAAACCGTGCCACGCTTTTTGCTGAACGCTAAAAAATGAATAACGTCCTGTTCTCTCGTTGAAATTGATATTATGTGCCATAATGCTTAAAATTTTGATGTTAAAAAATGATTGAATACTCGTTGTTAAAATGGTAGGTCGTCTTCTGTCTTATTATTGTTTGTGCCTGTGGTGGCTTGTACCGTTTCCGTTTTTTTGCCACCGCCGTGCAGTTTGATTTGTGAGGTATGGAAATTCAGTCCTGCTCTTGGCTCTCCGTCATTGCCTGTCCACGCTCTTGTACTTACTCTTCCCGATAGTTCTACCAAAGTGCCTTTTGTAAGTAGCTTGGCTACATTTGGGGTTATCCAATAGGAGCAATCAAAATAGGTTGTTTGCTCTACACGCTCACCTTGTTTGTTACGGTAGCTGTCGTTGGTCGCTACTGAAAAATTTACTACTTGTTTGTCCTGTGACGTTGTGCGTACTTCCGCATCTCTTGTCAGTCTTCCTGTAATGTTCATGATTTCTACTTTTTTGCGTTATTAATTTTGTTCTGATTTTTCCCTTGATTTATTCGGCAATGAGAGGAGGTGCTGAAGTTTCGTTTCACTCTTTTGCCATTTCCAATGCTGTATTTTTTCATTTCTGACATTTTTTTTATTCGTCTAAAGAGCCGGAGTATGCTTTGTTTCGTTTCACGAGCATAAAAAGGTTAGTGTTTAGCAGGAACAAGGTTTTGTCAAAAAAATACGACCCGAATGGGTGGAGATTTTTTTTGCAAACCAGGAAGGCACGACCTTGTTTCTGCGTTAAGAACACGGAAATACCTTTGCTCTTGAAATGGAACAAAAAAGCATATCGGTTCTTGAATAAAAAATCATGTGGAAGCACTTGAAAAAGGCATTGAGGAAATGGCCTTATGATTACAAAACCTGCAATTACATTTAGCAGAATTTATTTTAGTATCTCAAAGTATTGTGGCTTTGGAGGCCACGTAAACGGTACTGAAAATATTTGTTGAGGGATAAGATTGGATAGTTTTTCAGTATGGTTTATTAAGTCATCCTGCCAAAGCTCTTTTATTGCATGGGATGGGTGCTGGAGGAATAAATGTGCTTTTGAGGATTAAGTATGGGCATAAAAAAAGCAGGACATAATCCTGCTTCGCTCTGTGTGTATATAAATTCTAAATGATAACCTCTTTCTCCATTTCAGAAAATGCGGCTTCCATTCCTGCAAATTTATGCGATACCAAATCCATATCCTTGCTAATTTTCTGACTGGTAATCTTGGCATAGATTTGAGTGGTAGAAATGTTTTTATGTCCCATCATTTTGCTAAGGCTTTCAAGGGGTACACCCTCTGTTAAAAACATTGTTCCAAATGTGTGCCTTGCGGTGTGAAAGGTTACTTTTTGTTCTGTAACAATCTCTAATTCTTGAACAAGTTTGTCTATATGGCTATTACAAATTTTATTAGTTGGAACAGGAAAAATAAAATCATTTCGGGTAGTACCTTTATATTTTTCAATAATACGTTTGGGTATTTCCATAAGCCTAACATTAGAGGCAACATCAGATTTTTGTCTTCGGCTTATAATCCAATCGTGACCATCAAAAAAGGATTGTATGTTAGTACTTTTAAGTTGTTTAATATCTATATAAGATAGTCCTGTAAAACAGCTGAATACAAAAAGATCCTTTACAATTTCATAATTTTGTTTTGAAGGATTGTGTAATAACAGGGACTCAACGTTTTCCTTGAGTAAATAGCTACGGTCATTTTCCTTCATCGCTATTTCATAATCTTCAAAAGGATTTTTCCTGATAAGACCGTTTTTGACAGCTATTTCCGCAACACGATAGAGTGGCATAGTATATACCCAAACAGTATTGTGTGTGCACTTTTTGTCTATTCTAAGGAAGAAATCAAACTCTCTGATAAAATCACACGTCAATTCCCTGAACGCCATGTCATCACGATGATACCTGCTTTTGATAAATTCAGTAACGTGGTTATAGACAATTTTGTATTTGTAGTAGGTACTTTCGGAGCGTTCTCCTTGTACTACCATTTTCCCAAAATCGTCATTGTTCTTCTTAAAGACTTTCAGCAAGGAATCTTCCATAATACCAACACCGAGAAATGCAAGTTTCAGCTTTTGTGCCGTTACAAAACCCTCGTGTTTCAGCATATCTTCATAAAGGGTATCAATACGTGCCCGTATATTATCCAATTTTTGGTTAATACCTAGTGCTTTTGCACTCTTGCCTTCAACTCTTCCATACTTTAAATCCCAATTATTTGGGTTGATTTCTAACTTTGTTCCTAAAGTCTTAGGTGTTCCATCAATAGTAATACGTGCCATAATCGGGGCATTACCGTTCTTTTTCGGCTCGTTCTTTTTCAGGTAGAAAAGTAATTTGAACGTAGATTTTTTTGTCTGCTCCATAACTCAAATGTTTAATGTTTAAAATTAAATTGTATTGAGTTACAAGGGAATATGAAAAATAGGGCAAAACACTGAAATGTAATCTGTTACACCTTTAATTACCTTTGCTAATCGGTAACGAATTAGTAACCTATCTTTGTATTTTTAAGACCAAAACCTATCAGACACCGAGTTTCAAACTAAGACTACTGTTTTATAAAGCATTGTATATAAACGGTTTTAACCGTTTTGCTTATTTTTGCTTTCTACTAATCTTTTTATCCTAAAAATAGAATTTTTTAAACTTATTCATGCCATTAAAGTTAAATTATTGACAAGAGAATCCTTATGAAAATAGAAGTTCCCATCCTCTGAAGGGGTGACGAAAATTCAAAGAATTTTTGACGGGGTGGTCCAGGAAAACCATCTGTAAATTAAACCATCCAATAAATCATACAAATATTGTGATAAACCATACCCCTTCATCCTTTCCGTTCTTTCTATTTTTGTATAAAATAGATTGGAAATGAAGACCTCTGACAATGCAATATCCCGTAAAGATTTTATTAAAAGTTCAGCACTGGCGGCAGCCGGACTTAGTTTAATGCCCAATATTCTGGCAGCATCTCCTTTGTTTGAAAAACAAAATGTTTCGGCAAAAGGAAAATTAAACCTTAAAAATGTTCGTCTGGAAACCGGCTTTGACTATGAAGAAGGAGAGGTTGTAGCTACTAAAACCGGGCTCTTTTATGTAGAAATCGAAAACGGAAAAATCAAAAGTATAGCTCCCAATCAACCCAATGCAAAAGCGATTGATGCTAAAGGAATGCTGATGCTTCCTGCATTTAAAGACATGCATATTCATTTGGACAAAACATTGTATGGCGATCAATGGCAGGCGGTTAGAAAAAGAACAGGTGGTGTCAAAGGAATGATCGCACTTGAGCAGAAAATGCTTCAGGAAATGCTCAAAAACTCAACGTTCAAAGCAGAAAGGATGATTGAGCTGTTACAGTCTAAGGGAACTTCTTTTGCGAGAAGCCATGTCAATATTGAACCGACTTCAAAATTAGATTCATTAAAAAACCTTCATAAGGCTTTAGAGGCTAAGAAGAAAAGTTTCGGCGCTGAGCTGGTAGCTTTTCCACAGCACGGTGTGTTTTATACCGATTCAGCAACTTATCTGAAAGAAGCTGCTCAAATGGATATTGATTTTATTGGAGGCGTAGATCCGTTTACCATTGACGGTGCCATTGAGAAAACCATTGATTTTACGGTTCAGCTGGCATTAGACCATAAAAAAGGAATTGATATCCACCTTCATGAAACGGGTGAATCCGGGTTGAATACAGTGGAATATCTCATTAAAAAAGTGAATGAAAATCCTTCTCTAAAAGGCAAAACCTATCTGAGTCACTGTTTTATTTTAGCAAAATTAGATAAAGTAAAACAGGAAGACATGGCAGAAAAACTGGCTGAAGCACAGATCGGAATTGTTTCTACGATCCCTTTTGGAAATCTAGTGATGCCAATTCCTACTTTATATAAGCATAATGTAACGGTTCTTACAGGGAACGACAGTATCGTAGACCACTGGAATACTTTTGGAACAGGAAGTGTTCTCCAGAAAGCCAATCTCATGGCGCAACTGTATGGATATTCCACAGAATTTTTATTATCAAGAAGTCTCAAACTGGCAACAGCAAATATTCTTCCCCTGGACGATAAAGGAAACCAGCAGTGGCCAAAAGCAGGAGATCAGGCTGATTTTGTACTGATGAATGCCAGCTGCTCGGCAGAAGCCGTATCCAGAATTTCAAACGTGGAATCATTGGTTTACCAGGGAAATGCAGTGTATTAAATGACTGTACTATGAACATTTGATTTATTTTGTTTCAAAGGATATTACGGTAAAATGCTTTCTCTTAAACCACCCCGTCAAAAATTCTTTGAATTTTCGCCACCCCTCTACGGGAGGGGAATTTTGCACGGATTATTGATCTTCACCAAGAAAATCTTTGATTTTCACAAAACTTAAGTGGTCTTTTTTGGCTTACAATTACTAATGGGTCAACAAAAATACTTTTGATTATTTGTCTTTAAAAACTTCAAGGCTGTATAAAAAATGAAAATAGCTCCCTCCGTTCAGATTTCTCGTATAAATTTCACTAATTTTAGGAGAAAATCAGGATACGTGGGTTTTCATACAGATCATTTTCCCGTTTTAGGAATTCAGGAGTTCAGTGATAATCAGCTTCAGGGCTGTCATTTGCTGTTTAATGAACTCCATGGGGAACGTTCCATTGATGAACCCCACAAACATGATTTTTTTATCATCAATCTTTTTGAACATGGGAAAGGCAGCCACACGATCGATTTTACGGAATATGAAGTGGGAAACAGCCAGATCCATCTTGTTTTTCCGGATCAGGTACATCAATGGGTGATCGAAAAGGAAACCGTGGGTTATCAGCTGATGATCAGCAGAGGCTGGTTTGAAAGTTTTCTGCCTTCTCTGAGATTTTCTGCTTCTTATTATCAGAATCATCCTGTTATTCATCTTTCCAAAGAAACTTTTCAGACTTTCCTGTACGAATTTCAGGCCATCCGGAAAGAGATAAGTGAAACGAATGTATTTTGGGAAGTCATTCAGAAACGGAGCGAGCTGATTGGTCTGTTGGTCAGCAAATCGGTGGAAGGGACTTTTAAAGATTTTGAAATGTACCATTCCAACCCTATTATCTCTAAATTTTTACAGCTTATTGATGAGCATTTCCGAACAGAAAGATCGGTCTCCTTCTATGCAGAGAAGCTTAATATTTCTGCTAATTATTTAAACATCGTCTGTAAAAAGAATCTGAACTCTTCTGCATCATCGCTCATTCAGGACCGTATTCTGCTGGAGGCAAAACGCCTTTTAAAAGTATCGGAAATGTCTGTGAAAGATATTGTCTACGATCTCGGTTTCTATGATCATGCCAGTTTTTCCAAATTTTTCAAAGCACAGACGGGAATGACTCCTTCACAGTTTAAATAATAATCCGTACAAAACAAAGCATAATTGATACACCTGTGTCATTATAAAGGGGGCGTAACTTTGTCTTTTTAAAAGATAAGTTATGCAGTTTCCCTATCAACTGACCGCAAAAGGAAAATATTCACTCAAAAATGTCCGCCTCGAAACGGGATTTGAATACGATGAAGAAGAAGTGATCGGAACCAAAACCGACCTTTTCAGTATTGAAATAGAGAATGGAAAGATCAAATCTGTAACAGCAAATGATGTAGCCTCTGATGCGTTGGATGCTAAAGGTTTTCTGATGCTTCCTGCCTTCAGGGATATGCATATTCATCTGGATAAAACACTATATGGACTTCCATGGCAGGCGCTTTCACCGAAACGCAGAACGGTGAAGGATATGATTGCGTATGAACAGGAAATCATCCCTGAACTTTTAAAAACATCTGTAGAAAGGGCAGAGCAGCTGATCAGTCTGTTACAGCATTATGGGACTCATTTTGCAAGGACTCATTTTAATATTGATCCTACTTCAGGTTTACAATCATTGGAGAATCTTGAAAAAGCATTGGAACATAAAAAAGATTCTTTTAAAGCAGAGCTTGTGGCTTTTCCACAGCACGGTTTATTTTATACAGATGCTGCTCCTTTGATGAAAGAAGCAGCCCAATTGAAAAGTGTAGGTTTTATAGGAGGCCTGGATCCTTTAAGTATAGATGGTAATATTGAAAAAGTACTTGACTTTACGGTACAATTAGCGCTTGATCATCAAAAAGGAATTGATATTCACTTGCATGAAGCAGGAGAGTCCGGCATGAAAACGATCAATTATCTGATTGATAAGGCGATTGAAAATCCGGAACTGCAAGGGAAAATATTTATAAGCCATGCCTTTGCTTTAGCTTATCTTTCTCCAAAAGAAACAGAAAGGATTGCAGAAAGGCTGGCAGAAGGAAAGGTTGGAATTGCGTCTTCCGTACCCTTCAGAGGAAAGGTAATGCCGATTCCTGTATTGAAAAAGTACGGGGTTAATGTCCTGATCGGAAATGATAATGTGCAGGATTACTGGAGTACTTTCGGATCAGGAAATATGCTTCAGAAAGCCAATCTTATCGCTGAACTGTACGGATATGAAACTGAATTGAAGTTGTCAAGAACATTACAGTTTGCGACTCAGAATATTCTTCCTCTGGATGATCAGGGAAAACAGCAGTGGCCAAAAGCCGGGGACGATGCTTCCATTGTACTGGCTGATGCCTCATGCTCTGCCGAAGCGGTTTCCAGAGTGTCCGGAATAGAAGCTTTCATGAATGAAGGGAATCTTTTCTGGAGACATTAATTGAAATATATTTTTTATATACTTGTTTTTTGTGAATAAAGCCATTGGATCTTCTGATGGCTTTTTCTGTATAGTTATATGAATAATCAAAAGCCACCAGAAGAGATTCTGATGGCTTTTAAAATTTGATATGAAGAAACTAGTTACTTATTGTAATCCTGCTAAAAGATTAACTCCGTCTACGGTAGCCCAAGCTCCAGGAGTTAGAGATACTTTGGTAACAGTAGTCGTATTGGTGAAAGTTTTAGCACCGTTTGGAGTGTAAGCATACCCCCAAACTCCGGCATTGTCAGAGTTTAGATAAGTAAGGGGAGCAACCACTACTTTTCCGGTATTTACCTGGCTTGTCTCTGTAGCTGCATCCTGAATCAGTACGCTATAAGCTTTCTGAGTTCCGATATTTTTATAACCGCTGATGTACACATTAGAGAAAATTCCTGTTCCCTGTTTTTTGAACTGAATAGCAGTAATTTCAGGTGAGTTAGCTGTTTCAGGAAGAGTATTTGCGTCTCTGATAAGGGTGATATTTGATATTTTTGGTGCCACATTATCGGCATTACCAGAAGCTTCAATTTCCATTCCGAAGTTACCTGTCCCTGTCTGGAAAGCGTACCAGTTCGTATTGTTTTGTCCGCTCCATGCATCCTGCCAGTCGAAAGAATCATCATAGTTACCATAAGAAACAATGTTCTTGGCACTTACTGTACCTCCGAAGAATTCATACCCGTCATCAGTTCCTTTATACGTTACAAGATTTTCTAAAACAGTTCCTGCTCCTACAGCGTAGAAAGTCATTGAATTGGTTTCAGAAGTACCGTCACCGATCTTTTTTCCTGCATATTCAACTCGTACAAACTTCATGGTACCTGAATTTGAATTAGCATCACTTCCTCCGTAATATACATTGTTTCCGTCTTCAGAAAGAGCTTGAGTATTTCCATTGACAGCTTTGATTGGAGCTGTCCCATAGATTGTAATACCGCCCCAGTCTCCAGGAACCTTAGTAGCTGTTGTAAATACAATAGGTTCAGCAGCTGTACCAACCGCATTGATCTTTCCGTCCTGAAGAATTACTAAACCACTTGTTTTAGAAGTCACTACATTGAAAGTAGCTCCTGCTTCAATGGTAATGGTAGCGTTATTCGTAATTTTTACGATTCCGTCTAATGTATAGCTTCCCTTTTTGATAAGGATATCTTTTGAAATAGTTCCTGATAATGTTCCGCTTCCGCTTAGTACACTTTCAGTAGTTCCCGGAGTAGTAACTGTAGTACCGTCTCCTAGGCCATCATTTACCTCGATAGTACATGAATTTAAGGCTAATGTTAACACGGCTGTTAACGATAATAATGATAAAACTCTTCTTTTCATTTTTATACTTATTTTTATTTTTTATTAAATTATTTTTAGAATGTATAGCCTACAGTAAGATTAAATGTAGTACCTCTGTAATAGTTGGTAAGTGTATTGTTACCTTGTTCAAAATTAGTTGGGAGGTAATTTTTATCACCAATTAAGATTTTATACTTGCTGTCTAAAATATTCTGTACAGCAAATTTTACATTCCAGTTTTTAGTCAATTGGCCCTGGTATACAAAATCTATCTGATTGAATGGTTTTTCGTAGTAGTTATCCGTACCTGCACCTCCTGTTGCATAGATTTTACTTCCGGATACATTATAAACAAGAGAGAATGTATGGGCTAAATTATTGCGGTTTTTTAGTTCGTATTTTAAATCAGCATTGATGGTATAAGGAGAAGCTCCCTGTAAACCTCTTTTGCGTAACGTTTCCCCTGTAAGGGCAAACCAATCAGGTCTTTCCATGTTTAGCTGATCCTGGCTTCTCTCTACATCTGAATGCATAATGGTTGCATTAGCGCCTAAAGTAAAACTTCTTAAAGCTTCAGATATTCTCCCCAAACTGAAAATTCCTTCTAATTCTATCCCGAATAGATCTGCTTTTTTTGCATTGAAGAAGGTGATCGTTGAACCTGTTGCATTTCCTGAAGCTACCAGTGAACGCTCAATGGCATTGTCAATTCTTTTGGCAAATAAGTTAACAGCAAACATCTCTTTATTGGTAGGGAAGTATTCCCACTTCAAATCGAAGTTATAGTTTTCACTATTTTTAATGGCAGGGTTACCTACAATATTTACGTTATCAGGATTGATATAAGTAATTGGCATCGTCTCGATAAGGATAGGACGTGTAACTGTCTTACTGAAAGAGAACCTTAAATTATTCTTATTATTAAGTGCCTTTTTTACAGATAATGATGGTAAGAAGAAATCTTTATTTTTATCCAGATTAATTTTATTTTCGGCACTCTGTTCAGAATAACGGATTAGCGTCATATCATTCTCATATCTTGCTCCCAATAAGATATCCCATGAATCACTTGGTTTAAGGTTAACGTTAGCATAACCCCCATTAATAATTTGATAGAAGCTTGAATAAAACTGAGAAACATCTGAACCTTCCTGATAATATAAATCTCCATTTCTAAGTGAAGCATTGAAAACATCCTGAGGAGTATCAATATTAATAACAAAAGGAGCTGATGAAGTTGATGTACGTCCGAAAATAAATCGGTAAGACGTTTTTCTGAAATCTGAGAAACCATTATAACCTACGGCAATTTGAATAGGAAAGTCTTTTCTGTCTCCTTTTTCTCCTAAAGACAATTGATATTCCGCAAAAGCTGAACCGTAGAATCTGGAGTCTACATCTAGATACTGACGGATAATGTTATTCCCCCCGTAACGCATTGCGATGTTTTCATCCGAAAGTCTTGTTCCGGTAGTGGGATCAATACGGTTACCTTCTATGATTTTTCTGTCAGGTTGCTGATAATTATTAATAACATAGCTGGCTCCTGCTTTTACTTGATGTCTTTCATTTATTTTTTGAGAAGCTGTTAGCTGCAAGTCTAAAAATCTTGAAATATCCAACTGGTTTGTTCTAAAGAAGGTAGTCTTATTAAGAACCTGTCCGTCTTTGTAGCCGTAGTTATCTTCTATAATATTATTGACGTTCTGTAAATAAATAGCGTTTAGGTTAACATTGGTTCCTTTGTTTTTATACCCTAAACCTAATAAAACTGAAGATTCTATTTCGTAATTATATTGCTTACGGTTAAGAAAATTCATATTTTCGATAAATGAGCCTTGACCTTGTCCTTTGAACTGATGGTTATCACCTTCTTTATATTCAAATTTGCTTCCTTGGTTTAAAGAGAATAAAATTCCTAAATTCCCTGTATCTCCCATTTTTACTTTTTGGGCAGTCGTAAATCCGATGCTTGTATTCGGCATTGATTTTACGTTGTCTACGTTCCAGGAATCTTTAAAAGAATTTAATGATTGACCCGGTGTGAATTTATAGTTATCCGGTCTTGAGTTTCTAATCTCATCCGGAAGTCTTCTGTCTTTGGAATTCAAACCTAAATATCCGTTCATTCCGTCTGCACCTTCAGCTATTTTGAAATTGTTTCTGAATGTACTTAAAGTATTTACCCCTACACTGAATTCCACTTTTGTAAAAGGCTTATCAATAGTAAGTGTTTCAATATCAAAAGTAGCTCCCGCAAAATCTCCGTAAAGGTTAGAGTTGAAGGTTTTATAGATATTCAGTTTTCCCACTACATCTGTTGGGAACTGCTTTAAGGCAATGATCTTTTGGAACGGGTTGTTGGAAGGTGATCCAAGACCGTTGATTAATAAATAATTGTATCGCTCTTCAAGACCTCTTACGAAAAGTCCTCTTCCTTCTACCGTAGTGATTCCCGTTACTTTCGTAAGTCCTTGTTCTACGTTGGAAATTCCTTTTCTGGAAATCTCTTCAGCACTTACAGCCTGCTTTTGAATAATCGCTTTTCTTTGTTCTCCTAATACCGCAGTTTCAGTTTTCTTGTTGCTGCTTCCCTGGATTACTACGCCATCAATTTTTTTCTCCTTAATGATCGTGTCCTGCTTCGTTTCCTGAGCGTAAAACATTGATCCGGATAAAAATAAGACCGCAATGCTAAGTTTATTAATTTTCATTATCTTACTTACTTTATTTACTAGATTCTTTCGGTGCAAAGGAATAAAAGATAAGTGGGGTAAGTGGTTTAGTGAATTTTAATTTTTCCTTAACTAAACATTAAGAAAAGACCATTATTGTTAACTTTATGTGAACGATAATAGATTTGTTCATCTGTGCTTTAAAATTTATTAACTTTGACTCAGTAAAAATTTAAAATGAACCAAAAGAAAATACTCTTAATAGACGACGAACTGGATATTTTAGAGATTCTGTCTTACAACCTGGAAAAAGAAGGCTACGACATCTATACTGCTACCAATGGTAACGAAGGGATAGAAAAAGCCAAGGAGATCATCCCGGACCTTATCCTGTTAGATGTGATGATGCCTGAAAAAGATGGGATCGAAACCTGTCAGGAACTCCGTAAAGTAAAAGAACTTCATAAAACACTGATTGTTTTTCTTTCCGCCAGAAGTGAAGAGTTCTCACAATTAGCAGGATTTCAGGCTGGAGCCAACGATTATATCGTGAAGCTGATCAAACCGAAAATCCTTACTTCTAAAGTAAATGCTTTATTGCAATTGACTTCCCAGGTTTCTGATAATGCTAAATTAATAGAAATCGGAGATTTGGTCATCGATAAAGATAACTTCAGGGTTTCCAAGAGCGGACAGCAGTTCCTTCTTCCTAAAAAAGAATTCGACCTGCTTTATCTTCTGGCTTCAAATACAGAAAAAGTATTTAAAAGAGAAGAAATTCTGGAAAAAGTTTGGGGTAATGATGTGATCGTAGGAGAAAGAACCATTGATGTGCACATCAGAAGATTAAGAGAAAAACTGGGAATTAATACCATTCAGACATTAAAGGGAATCGGCTATAAACTTATCGTTTTATAACTTAAATTCCTGACCTTTACATAACCTATAAAAACTTGTAAAATTGAAATTTTACAGACTTACACTCGTCGCCTCGTGTCTTCTGACACTGGTGATGTTTCTTTTAGTCATCATCTTTGATTCACTGAAGGATATTTATTACCGGACCCCTTTTTTTAAAATGGGTCTTTTCATCTGCCTGATCCTCATTTTTATGATCAACTATGTAGTGCTGGAGCTTCTCTTCAACTATTATGGAAAAAAGCAGGTTCGTGGACTTTCACAGATGCTTCCACAGGAAATTGTTAATGATAATAACGAGAATATTACTATTCGGGAACTCGGAGAAAGATTTTCAGATCTTAACCAGCAGCAGATAACGGAGATCGACATGATGAAGGAAATGGAAAGCTACCGTAAAGAATACATTGGCAACGTTTCGCATGAACTTAAAACCCCCTTGTTTTCCATTCAGGGATATGTAGAAACCCTCAGAGATGGTGGTGTTGAAAATCTTACCATCCGCGACAAATATCTGGAAAGAATCGATAAATCCGTTGAAAGACTGATTGCGATTGTTACAGATCTCGATATGATCAATCGTCTTGAAGCTGGAGAAATCAGCATTAATACCTCAAAATTTGATGTCAACCTTCTGATTAAGGAAATTTTCGACCTTCTTGAATTTGAAGCAGAAAAGCATAATACAACACTTCAGATACAAACCCTTCACCCTCAGATTTTTGTAGATGCCGATAAGCAGAAAATTTCACAGGTTTTTATTAATTTAATTTCCAATGCGATCCATTATGCCAACCGGCAGGAAGCAAAAGTTGTGGTAAAAACCAGTGTCCTCAAAAATAAGGTACTGATCGAGGTCATTGATAACGGAATGGGAATTAAAGCAGAAATTCTTCCCAGAATTTTTGAAAGATTCTACCGCGTGGAAACCAGCAGAAGCAGAAGGGAAGGGGGTTCAGGACTTGGGCTTGCTATCGTAAAACATATCCTCGAAGCCCATAATGAAAATATCACGGTAGAAAGTGTTTATCTCGAAGGAACTAAATTTAGCTTTATGCTGGAAAAAAGTAAATAATTCCGGTAAAATGTATGAAAAAAAAATATTTTAAAAAATCGTGAAATATTTTTTTGTCACCTCTCATTTATTATATATTTGCAACAGAGATTTATCATAATAATTAAGGCAAAAAAGTAATTTAAGAAACTGATATGGTTTACAAGATCCGCGTAATATTAGATGCGAAAGAGGATATTTTCCGTGATATTGAAGTAAGAGGAAAACAATCACTATGGAACTTACATTTGGGAATTAAAAGTGCGTTCAATCTGCAGGGAGATGAGCTTTCCACCTTTAATATGTTGGAAGATGACGGAACAATACTTAAAAGTGTTCCCCTGGAAGATATGAGCGACGATGGTGATGGCGAAATTATGTCGGATGTGTACATTGATGAGGCTTTTGGAAATGTAGGCGATAAAGCACAGTTCCAGTACGGGCTTCTAGATCTTTGGGAATTTTTCTGCGAGCTGGTAGAGATTATCGAAGAAACAAAAGGGGTCAATTATCCTATTACCGTATACAGATTCGGAAACGTTCCGTTAAAAGCACCAAGCAAAAGTGGAAATGGCGGAGGATCAAAGAAAAGATCAGCAATGCCTCTTTTGGATGATGATTTTAACTTTGATGATGACTTTGGCGTAAGCACCAGTTTTGAAGATGAAGATGATGACAGCTTCGATGATGATGAAGAGGACAGCTTCGATGATGATGTTTTCGAGGATGAAGAAGACAACGAGGATGATAGATAATATCTGAATACAATATATAGCCCTGGATTTTTTCCCGGGCTTTTTTTATGTAATATTTTAGATTCAAGATATCAGACATCAGACAGGAAGGTCCCCAATGACGAATTTTAAGACAGTATATTGATTAATTGACCATTGACGATTCACTTGGGAAGCAAAATTCACGTTTCACAACTCACAATTCACCTTCACACACTTCATTTTTCCTTACTTTTGTTAAAAATAGAGCGATGAAGAAATTAATTCTATTAGCAATAATAGGTCTGGGAATTGTTTCCTGTACCACTCAAAATACAAAAAACACTATGGATCTGCCTAAAGAATGGAAACACACAACGAATATCTACGAAGTCAATATAAGACAATATACCCCTGAAGGAACCTTCAAAGCATTTGAGAAAGAAATGCCACGCCTGAAAAAAATGGGTGTCCGGACCCTTTGGTTGATGCCTGTAACCCCTATTGCCCAACAGAATAAAAAAGGAAGTCTCGGAAGTCCTTATGCAGCCTCAGATTATACTTCCATTAATCCTGAATTTGGAACAATGAATGATTTCAAACACATGATCAATGAAGCTCACAGATTAGGCTTTAAAGTGATTATCGATTGGGTTGCCAATCATACAGGTTGGGATCATGTCTGGACAAAGACGCATCCCGAATTTTATCTGAAAGATCCGGATGGAAAATTCCATATCGCTTCCGGAATGGATGATATCATTGAACTGGATTATAAGAATCAGGAAATGAGGCTCGCCATGATTGATGCAATGAAATTCTGGGTAAAGGAAACAGGTATTGATGGTTTCAGATGTGACCTTGCTTCATGGGTGGAAGTTGATTTCTGGCAACAGGCACGTCCGGAAGTGGAAAAAATAAAACCACTTTTCTGGTTAGGAGAATTTGATGAGCTGGAAAGTCCTGAATACGGAAAAGTATTTGATGCCAGCTATTCATGGAAATGGATGCATAAATCTGCAGACTACTACAAAAAAAATGAACCGCTTCAGGAACTTAAAGATCTGCTGCTTCAATATTCGAAGATTGGCGATCATTCAATGAGAGCATGGTTTACGGCCAATCATGATGAAAACTCATGGAACGGAACAGAATATGAAAAATACGCAGTCATTGCTAAACCGATGGCCGTATTCTCTGCAACCTGGAACGGTGTGCCACTGATGTATTCAGGTCAGGAGCTTCCCAATATGAAAAGACTTGAGTTTTTTGAAAAAGATGCGATCAAATGGACCAATACCTACCAGATGGCAGAGTTTTATAAAACCCTGCTTGAATTAAAAACCTCCAATCCTGCATTAAGAGGGGGAGATGCCAATGTCGCTACGTATCTGCTGAATACAACAGCCAATGATAAAATCTTAGCTTACCTAAGAAAGAATGGAAATGATGAGGTGCTCGTAGTTCTCAATATGTCAAAAGAACCAATCAACTTTACCATCGAAGACGAAAATCTTTCAGGAACTTTCAGAAATATTTTTGACCGGACAAAAAGAGATTTTAATAGTGGAAAAGATTTCAATTTTAAAGTTTCAGATTATTCAGTTTTTGAAAAATAAAAATTCATAAGTAAAAGTTGAAATATTCTTCAATTTGATCTATCTATTCAATAAGGGCGGGCTTTTGCCCGCTTATTTTTTGCATATTTGCAGTCAGCATAATCTTTATATGTGCATTTTTCATGCATCGGGAAACAGCCGTTAGGAGAATGAAGATGAAAAATCATTGGATAAGAAAAACAGGAAGACATGAATAAACAGGAATTATTAAACATCATAAAAACAAAGATCACAGATAAAATCCGCAATTTTGAAAACCTGATCGCAGAAACCCGTGCTTCCAGTAATGATACTAAAAGTTCAATGGGGGATAAATATGAAACCGGGCGTGAAATGCTTCAGCAGGAGATCAATAATCTTCAGAGACAGCTTAACGAATCGTTGAACCAACTTTCCGTTATTCAGAAAATATCTGCTGAACCTATGGATAAAGTACAGAATGGCGCTCTCGTTAAAACCGATAAGGGCTTCTTTTATATTGCAGCCTCTGTAGGAGAAATTGTGTATGAAAATCAAAAGCTTATGGCTATCTCTGCAGAATCTCCACTTGTAAAAGCGATGTTTGGCAAGAAAGCAGGTGAAATGTTTTCAGTCAATACAATATCTCAAACGATCCAAAGCATAGAATAACCGTATCATCTGATCTCTTTAATTATAATTAGGTTTCTATTTTCATAATAAATATTTAATAAAATCAGCCAGGATGTACTGCTTTATTGTTTTTGAATTATGATTTGTTTAATTTTTAAATGGATTTTTAAATAATTAGGTATTATTGTTGTAAAATTTAAAAAAAACTTTATTGTTGAAATTTTCAATAATAGTGATTTTTTGATGGGTACACATCCCATACGTCGTCTCGGGACCGCACAGGAAGTGGCAGAATTGGTTTTGTTCCTAAGCTCAGATAAATCTTCATTTATTACGGGAGCCTATTATCTTATAGACGGCGGATATACAGCTGTTTAATAGAGAATTAACATCACCCACATACAAAGCATTCATGAAAGTGAGTGCTTTTTTATGACCCATGATACCTGTAAATCGTTTAGTTTTTTCTAAATTTGAGCCATCAAAAGCGCTTTCAAAATGCAGAACTACCTAGACCTTTTACAGCATATTCTTGACAATGGAACAGATAAAACCGACAGAACCGGAACCGGAACCAGAAGTGTTTTCGGGTACCAGCTGAGGTATGATCTGTCAAAAGGTTTTCCTATGGTGACCACCAAAAAAGTACATTTGAAATCCATTATCTATGAATTGCTTTGGTTTTTGAAAGGCGATACCAATGTCAAATATCTGAATGATAATGGCGTAAGCATCTGGGATGAATGGGCAAACGAAAATGGTGATCTAGGTCCCGTTTATGGTGCACAGTGGAGAAGCTGGCAGGGAGCTGACGGAAAAGTGGTGGATCAGATCACAGAAGTAATTGATCAGATCAAGAAAAACCCTGATTCCAGAAGACTGATCGTTTCTGCATGGAATGCTGCTGAAATTCCTAATATGGCACTGGCACCATGCCATGCACTATTCCAGTTTTATGTAGCAGATGGAAAACTTTCACTGCAGTTGTATCAGAGAAGTGCTGATGTGTTTTTGGGCGTACCTTTCAATATCGCTAGTTATGCGTTATTACTCATGATGGTAGCACAGGTATGCGATCTTGAAGTTGGAGATTATGTCCACAGCTTCGGAGATGTTCATATTTACAACAACCATTTTGAGCAGGTGAACAGACAGCTTTCCAGAGAGCCAAGACCGCTTCCGGTAATGAAACTGAATCCAGACATCAAAGATATCTTCAGCTTTACTTTTGAAGATTTTACCCTTGAAAATTATGATCCGCATCCGGGAATCAAGGCTCCGGTAGCGATCTGATGAAACTTTCGGGGATTTTTGGCGCCGTTTTTATTGTTTTTCTTTTTAGTTGTCATAAAAAGGATGAAAAAGAACCAGTCCTATCAGATCTGTTGGTTGAAGACTTTGATTGTACAAAAGATGCTGTTTTTGATACTTTAAATGTGTCTCAGCATCTCAGAAAAATAGTAAAAGATATTTCCTCTTTAAATGTCTATGAGACGGACCAGCGAGGAAAAGGAGCAATAGGAACGCCCGCTAATTTTAAAAACTTTCAAAAATTATATACCAAAGCTTCAGAGCAGGATTACTTCCAAAGATTACAACTAATATTCTCATAATACATTATGTAACAGAATCTCTTATTTTACTACTGATTGTAAAATAGACAATATGATTCTGAAAAAAATGTTTTTCATTGCAGCGACAAGTGTTTCCTGCCTGGTATTTTCTCAAAATGCCAGCAAACAGAAATTAATGGATTATCTAGATTCACTTTCTGTTCATCATAAATTAATGGGAAGTTTTGCTATTGCAGAGAACGATCGGCCTGCTTTTCTGAAGACAACCGGATTTTCCGATGCTGCAAAACAGCAGAAGGCTAATATCAATACCCAATATCGCATAGGTTCTATTTCCAAAATATTTACCGCAGTACTTATCATGAAGGCTGTCGAAGACAAGAAACTTTCACTTAGTACAAAACTATCCCTGTTCTATCCCGAAATAGAATATGCGGATAAGATAACCATCGGAAATCTTTTACAGCATCGAAGCGGAATTCATAATCTCACCAATGAAGAAGAATACTGGACCTACAATACAAAACCGCAGACAGAAGAATCCTTGCTCTCTATCATCAAAAAATATAAAAGTGATTTTTCTCCGGGAACAAAATATGTATACAGCAATTCAAACTATATAATTCTGGGATTTATTTTAGAAAAAGTTTACGAAAAAAGTTATATCAGGCTGATTAAAGATAAAATTGCACGCCCCTTAAAATTAACACTGACTGAAGTGGGCGGGAAAATTGATCCATCCAAAAATCAGGCGCTTTCCTACCAATATACCAATGGAAACTATCAACTTTCGCAGGAAACGGATATGAGCATTCCGGTTGGCGCAGGGAATATTATTTCTACCCCTACCGAACTTATCAAATTGATCATTGGTCTGGAAAATGGGAAATTAATTAGCAAAAACAGTCTTGAGCAGATGAAAGGCTTTGTAGATAACTACGGCTACGGAATTGCCAAAGTGCCGTTTGAGCAATATTCAGGATATGGACATACAGGAGGAATTGATAATTTCCGGTCAGTACTGTATTATTTTCCCGAACTGAAAGTAGCAGTAAGCTTTGTTACCAACCAGTCCGACTACGATAATAATGATATTTCAATTAAAATGATACAGACAGTCCTTGGTAAAGATTTTAAAATGCCTAATTTTAAGGAAATTTCTGTTTCAGAAGAACTCCTTAAAAAATATGAAGGATTATATAAGGCAGAAGGCTTTCCTTTGGATATAAAAATATTTTCGGAAAACGGAAAACTGATGGGACAAGCTACAGGGCAAGGTAAATTTCCTCTTCAGGCAGTCTCTGAAAATGAATTTAAGTTTGAAATGGCAGGCATTAAAATGAAATTCAATACCGCAAAAGCGACAATGGATTTTTCGCAGGGTGCCAATAATTTTACCTTTAAGAAACAATAAAATGAAATATTTAAAAATCAATACAGAGCAAAATGCAGACCTTGAAGCACTACAAAATGCAGTTCTTCAGTTAAAAGGAGTCGCTTCGGCTGAAATCATTGATGACGAAAATCCGGAAAGTGAACTGAAAAAAGCTTTTGCTAAAACCAAAGAACAGCTTAAAACAGGCGACTACGAAACCTTGGTAAATGATATTTTTGATATCATAACAAAAAATAATTCTAAAAAATAATAAAGTAACAGATGAAAAAGGCGATTTTATCGATTGCTATACTGGGAATCTTCTTTTCCGCAAACGTATCAGCACAAACCGAAACTTCAGGAAGAGAAAAGGTGTACAGAGCTACCCACACCAAAGTGACGGAGCTTAAACATACCAAGCTTAAAGTCAATTTCGATTATCAGAAAGAACAGATGGGCGGAGAAGAATGGCTGACAGCCTCTCCCTATTTCTATCCTACCAATGAGTTGACGCTGGATGCAAAAGGAATGCTGATTCATGAAGTAGCACTTGATAACAACGGAAAAAGATCACCTCTGAAATATGAATATAAAGATGAAATTCTAAAGATAAATCTTGATAAAACCTATCAGAAAAATCAGGAATATACGGTCTATATCAAATATACAGCACGTCCTAATGAGGTAAAACAGAAAGGAAGTATGGCCATTAATGATGCCAAAGGACTTTATTTCATCAATGCACAGGGTAAAAATCCGGATATGCCAACACAGATCTGGACACAAGGGGAGACAGAATCTTCTTCCGCATGGTTCCCAACCATTGATAAACCGAATCAGAAGACCACCCAGGAGATTTATATGACGGTTCCTGACAAGTATGTCACCCTTTCCAACGGAATTTTAAAAGATTCCCAGAAAGAAGGCAACAACTTGAGAACAGACCACTGGGTAATGGATAAAAGACATGCTACCTACCTTTTCTTTATGGGAGTCGGTGAATATGCCATCGTTAAAGACAAATGGAAAAATATTCCGGTAGATTATTATATCGAAAAAGAATACGAACCTTATGCAAAACAGATCTACGGAAACACTCCCGAAATGATCGAGTTTTTCTCAAAAAAAATAGGCTATGATTATCCGTGGGCAAAATATGCACAGATCTCAGGAAGAGATTATGTAAGCGGTGCCATGGAAAACACGACGGCAACCCTTCATGGAAGTGATATCCTTCAGAAACCGGGACAGCTTATCGATGAGAACAAATGGGAAGATACCATTGCCCATGAACTCTTCCACCACTGGTTTGGAGACCTGGTAACAGCAGAAAGCTGGAGTAACCTTACTGTAAATGAATCTTTTGCCAATTACTCCGAGTACCTTTGGAATGAATATAAATACGGAAAAGATCAGGCAGATTACCACCAGATGTCGGATGTAAATATGTATATCCATAATCCGTCTGACTTCAAGAAAAATCTCGTAAGATTCAATTACGATTCCCGTGAAGATGTTTTTGATCTGGTAACCTATCAAAAAGGAGGAGGAATCCTTCATATGTTGAGAAACTATCTGGGAGATGATGCTTTCTTTGCCGGAATGAATGATTACCTGAAAACCAATGAATATCAGAATGCAGAAGCGCATCAGCTAAGATTGTCTTTTGAAAAAGTTTCCGGAAAAGACCTGAACTGGTTCTTCAACCAATGGTATTTCGGAAGCGGAAATCCAAAACTGAATTATTCATTTACTTTTGAGCCTGTGAAAAAGCAGGTGACATTAACCCTCAATCAAACTCAGGAGCAGATGTTTGAATTTCCTCTTGCAATAGATGTATACGACAACGGAAAGCCGAAAAGATATAATGTTTGGGTCAATGCAGAAGCTAAAAACACATTCAATTTTGATGTTTCTAAAAATCCTGACCTGATCAATATCAATGCAGACGGAATTTTGCTGGCAGATATTATTGATACGAAAACTCCGGAGCAAAACCTGATGCAGTTTACGAATTCTAAGGAATTTAAAAGCAGATATAAAGCTTTAACAGCGATAAAAGATCAGGTAGGAAAAAATCCTGCTGCTACAAAATTGTTAGCTGCAGCCCTTAAAGATCCTTACTTCAGAACCCGAATCAAAGCTCTTCAGTTAATGGATCTTTCGAATCCTGAACAAATGAAAGCTTTAGGTGCTGATGTAGAGAAACTGGCGTCCAATGATCCGAAAACACTGGTTCAGGCTGCTGCGATTGCTGCATTAACTAAAACTAAGGATAAGAAATACCTGCCGATGTTTGAAAAAGGCGTTAATGCTGTTTCCAATGCTGTAAAAGGGACTTCATTAAATGCTGTTTTAACAGTAGATCCGTCAAAAGCCAATGCACTCGCAGATAAAATAGATCTTGAAGGCGCTTCAGAAGAATTGCTGAGCCAGCTTCTTCCGGTAATTGTCAAGAATAAAGTGACTTCACAAATGTCTAATATCACGCCGCTTGTCGCATTTTATCCCTTCATTAAATTCCAGAACCCGGAATTAGGTAAGTCTGCGGAAGAAGGCTATAACTGGATCATGAGCTCGGACAATCTCAAAGCTACGGAAAACATTACAAAAATAATCAGTAATGCAAAAGGACAGATGGGAGATAATCCTCAGGTAAAAATGATGATTTCCCAGATGCTTAAAGACGGCTTAAATAAGAAAATGGAGCTCTTGAGACAAAATCCTCAGAATGCGGCCAGTATCAACAAACAGATTGATGCCATCAACAAAGCCATTGAAGATTTTAAGTAAAAAGATCATTAAAATTGATAAGAATGTAAAACCGCTGTATCGAACAGCGGTTTTTTTATGATTTTTGTATTTAAAAGACAAATTATGCCTGAGAAATGAGGGTATATTCAAACATCATTTTATAAATTCGTATAAAAATTTAGAATAAAATGACTTTTGGAATTGAGGCTGCGGGCTATTATGTGCCGTCTTTGTATTTAGAAATCAAAGACCTGGCGGAGAAAAGAGGAATTGAATCTGCAAAACTGGAAAAAGGATTGGGACTGCATAAAATGGGATTTCCCGATGTTCATGAAGATGCGGCTACACTGGCAGCCGAAGCTTTATTGAAGATGATCAGAGATTATGAAATCAATCCGAAAGAGATAGCAAGGATTTATTTAGGAACAGAAAGCGCCCTGGATGCTGCAAAACCTACCGCGTCCTATGCCATGCAGATGGTAGAGAAAGTGCTGGAAAAAGAGTTTGGCGAAAGATGTTTCAGAAACTGTGATGTGGTAGATATGACCTTTGCCTGCATTGGAGCAGTGGATGCTTTACATAATTCTCTTGATTTTGTAAGAGTAAATCCAGACAAAAAAGCAGTTGTTATTGCCAGTGATTATGCTAAATACGAACTTGCTTCTTCAGGTGAATATACTCAGGGCGGAGGTGCTGTGGCACTTATGATCTCATCAAAACCGGACCTTCTTGAAATCGAAAATAATTGGGGCGTAGCTACAGAAAGTGTTTTTGACTTTTTCAAACCAAGA
The DNA here is from genome assembly GCF_003815695.1 of Chryseobacterium carnipullorum. NCBI lineage: Bacteria > Pseudomonadati > Bacteroidota > Flavobacteriia > Flavobacteriales > Weeksellaceae > Chryseobacterium > Chryseobacterium carnipullorum. The sequence goes on from NZ_CP033920.1 coordinate 2,859,295, forward strand.
AGAGTATATGACAAAGAAGATTTAACTACAGCGCCGGAGAATTTCCCTGATACCATAGAAGTATTTACGGATGAGCCGGTTTTTGACGGACAGTATTCAAACCAATGTTATCAGGACAGGATCAGGGAAGCCTATCAGCATTACAAAGAAATTACGGGAGAAGATAAACCCTATGAAGCATGGCGGTATCTTATCTTCCATCTTCCCTATGCGCTTCATGGCAAAAGAGTTTTTACCGAGATCTATAGCCTTGAAAACGGGCTTTCTTACGAAACTCCCGATGAACAGAAAGCGGTTGCCAAATCTGAAGGATATCTTAATTTCATCAGTGAAAAAATTGAGAGATCACAGAGAGCATCTTCAGAAATAGGAAATATGTATACCGCTTCTATTTTTATGGCGCTATTGTCTGCTCTTCAGGTTTCTTATAATGAGGGAGAAGAAATGGCGGGTGCTCAGGTAGGATTCTTAGGATATGGAAGTGGTTCTAAATCTAAAGTCTTTGCCGGCAAAATATCCAAAAACTGGAAAACCGTCGTTTCAAAATGGAATTTGTTTGAAAACTTAAAAAACAGAATATCCATTGATTTTGAAACCTATGAAAAGTTGCATCGGAAACAACTTAAAAGATCGGTCAATACAAGCTATAAAGGCTTTGGGTTGAAATCTGTAGAATCAGAAAATCCTGTATTGAAAGGAGCAAGATATTATCATTACCAGGATTAAAAAAATTATATATACTGATAAATTATTCTGATATTCTTGAAAAAATATTTAAATTTGCCAACTTTTATTGAGCTGTTTTAGTTTGATAGGAGTGATCAATAATTTTAAACACAAACTTTATGAAAAAAGCATTATCAGTTCTAGGTCTAGTTATTTGTGAACTACTATTTTCTCAAGATATCCCATTCAACAAATTATATGGTAATGGTGATCCTATAAATTTTTATTTGGGTCATTATCCTGTATCAGGTTCAGATGGGTTGGATATTAATTGGTATGGTGGGGTAAGGCTTCGTACATCTACTGGAGTCGGTTTTCAATTAACAGAAATTGGGAATGTTGGAATTGGCACTTCAACTCCTAAGACTAAGTTCGATGTTAATTTTGGAAACGAAGAAAAAGCGATTAGATTCTTTCAGCCTTTTGCCGCGCAAAATCCTATTAATACATTGGTTTCTTCCCTTATGTTTACATGGTATAATAATCATGCAGATATGGGTATTATTAGAGGAGATTCAGATAATATTATCGGACTCGGATTCAGATTTAATGGCGAAGAAAAAGTAAGATTTATTCCTAACGGTAATGTGGGAATTGGAACAAATACTCCTCAATATAAATTGGATGTTGTTGGGGATGCTCAATTTCAGGATATTATAAGCGGTGGAACAAATTCCTGGATTTTTCATACTCCTGATGGTGGTGGAAAATTAATGCATCTTGCTCCAAAAAATGTAGCGAATAATGATTGGGATTGGAGTAAAGCATTAATAATAAATGGAGATAATGGAAATGCATTATTAAATGGGAAATTTGAAGCAAAAGAAGTAAAAGTAACTCTTACGCCAACTGCTGATTTTGTGTTTGAAAATGAATACAATCTTCCAAAGTTAGAAGATGTTGAAAAGCACATTAAAGAAAAGAAACATTTGCCGGAAATTGCTTCTGCAAAAGTAATGGAGAAAGATGGGGTGAATATTGGCGAATTTCAGATCAAACTTTTACAAAAGATAGAAGAACTTACTCTTTACTCCATAGAGCAGAACAAGCAAATCAAAAAACTTCAGGAAGAAAATAAGACTTTAAAGTCTCAATCCGAAAAGATTAATAAACTGGAGAAGCAGTTAGAGCAGATTGTTTCAAAAAAAAAATAATTGGTTTATAACTAAAAAGAGCAGAAGAATCTGCTCTTTTTAGTTTATTTAAAAAACACTGTTTTGTTTTGATAACTCTTAGGAGTAACTCCTACCAATTGCTTAAATACTCGGGTAAAATAATTAGTATCCGAAAAACCGGTCTGGTAAGCTGTTTCCTTAATGCTGTTTTGGCCCGCTAATAATTCCTTTGCCCTGTTGATTCTTTCCTGCAGGATAAAATCGTTCGGAGAAGTTCCTAGCTCGTCTTTGAACATTTTGAAGAAATTCGACTTACTTACATAAGCCAGTTTAGCAATACTATCAATCGAGAGCTTTTGGTGAAGATTTTTTCTGATGTAGTCTACCGCGAATCCTATTCTTGATTTATTTTTAGCGATATTTTTTTCCACCATACTTCTTGCCTGGGTTTGCATAAGTCTGATCAACAGTTCTTTCAGTGCAAAATCTGCCATGATATCCTTTTGGGAATTATCATCCATTGCAATTCTCATAATGTTGTTGGTTGCTGAGGCCAGAGACTTGTTATTAAAAAGAAAAAACTCATCCAGCTGGATATTCCATTGTGAGGAGTCATCCACTTTAGGAAGAGTATAGTTTAAGTAATTAAGAGAATCCTCTATAAAATCCGGATTAAGGCTTAAAGAAATACATTGGGTTGGCGCCTCGTCTGCTTCAGGAAAGTCGATCACCATTGTTTCTCCAGGTGCTACCAAAATACTTTCACCCGGGAAATAATCAAAATAATTCGTTTTATTATCCAGCTTCATATGCTTTTTTCCTCTCAGCATAGACGTAAAAGCAATATTTTCAAAGTGAAGTTTTACGCCATAAGCAGCTTGATGGGTTTCATAAATATTAAATTCACAGTTGTTTAGACTGAATTTTGTCTGGTTCTCAACAAGATTCAATAACTGGCTCTCCTTTTTTAATTCAGGAGTATTTAATAAAAATTTATTATTGTTATTCATTTCTAAACATTTTGTAAAACCCAATAACTCAAATATATAAATTTTAGACCTACACTGTTGTTAATAAAATTATAAAATTCGGCATCTGTACTATTTTAATGTTTTTTTGTACGATTGTGCTATTGCTTTTTCATTTCAAAATGTAACTTGGCATTAAGAAAAAAATAAAATTATATCAATATGAGCACGATTACAGAACCAAAATCAGATACTACGTTTCAGTGGCCTGAATTTAAAAACAAATATGATAATTACATTGACGGTAAATTTACGCCTCCAGTTAACGGGCAGTACTTTAATGTAGTTTCACCTGTTAACGGTAAAAACTTTACTCAGGTAGCCCACTCATCCAAGGAAGATTTGGAGTTGGCAGTCAATGCTGCAGAAAAAGCTTTTCAAACCTGGAAAAATACTTCATCTACGGAAAGAAGTATTATCCTGAACAAAATTGCAGACAGAATCGAGCAGAATCTGGAATACCTTGCTATTGTTGAAACTATTGACAACGGAAAAGCAGTAAGAGAAACTTTAGCGGCTGACTTACCTCTTGCCATAGACCATTTCAGATACTTTGCTTCCGTGATCCGTGCAGACGAAGGTTCTCACAATGAACTGGATAAGGATACCGTATCTCTGATTGTTCATGAGCCTCTGGGAGTCATTGCCCAGATCATTCCCTGGAACTTCCCGATATTGATGGCCGTATGGAAGCTGGCTCCGGCACTGGCAGCAGGGAACTGTGTCGTGTTGAAACCTGCAGAAAGCACTCCGGTTTCTATTCTGGTTTTAATGGAAATTATCGGTGATCTTTTGCCTGCAGGAGTTATTAATATTGTGAACGGTTTCGGAGCAGAGCTGGGAAGAGCTTTGGTTACCAACCCAAAAGTAGCAAAAGCAGCTTTTACAGGTTCTACCGCTACAGGACGTCTTGTGATGCAATACGCCACAGAAAATATTATCCCGGTAACACTTGAGTTAGGAGGAAAATCTCCAAATGTTTTCTTCAGTTCAGTAATGGATGCAGACGATGAGTTCCTTGATAAAGCCATTGAAGGAGCTGTTCTTTTCGCCCTTAATCAGGGAGAAATCTGTACATGTCCTTCAAGATTGCTGGTTCAGGAAGATATTGCCGATGCATTCATTGCAAAAGTGATCGAAAGAGTGAAAGCCATCAAAGTAGGAAATCCGCTGGATAAAACCGTTATGATGGGAGCTCAGGCTTCTCAGATCCAGAAAGACAAAATCCTTTCCTACATTCAGCTGGGAAAAGAAGAAGGTGCTGAAGTTCTTGTAGGTGGAGAAGTAAACAATGTAGGAGAAAACTTAGAGGACGGATTCTATATTCAGCCGACTATTTTCAAAGGAAACAACAGAATGAGAATTTTCCAGGAAGAGATCTTCGGGCCGGTATTGGCATTTACGACTTTCAAAGACGAAGAAGAGGGAATAAAAATTGCCAACGACACAATCTATGGACTTGGTGCAGGGGTTTGGACAAGAGATGCACACCAGCTTTACAATGTTCCACGCCAGATTCAGGCAGGAAGAGTTTGGGTAAATCAATACCATTCTTATCCGGCAGGAGCACCTTTCGGAGGGTATAAGCAGTCTGGAATCGGTAGAGAAAATCATAAAATGATGCTTGATCACTACCGTCAGACTAAAAATATGCTGATCTCCTACAACAAAAACAAATTAGGTTTCTTTTAATTTTTAAATATTAGGGCGTGCCCGTTTGCCCCGGCTCTGCCGGGGCAAAACGGTCGGGCTTTTCCAGGGCTTCACTTCGTTTCGGTGATCCATTTCATTCTGCACCGGCTCGTTCCTCACCTCCCTTTCCATCCCTCACGCGAAAAATAGACGTCCTTATCTGAAATATTTGGGTAAGAAGGAATTCTATTATCGTTAAGGAAACAATTTTCAATGTGAAAAGTCAATTTTGCTCCGCAATTCAATAGTGAATGACCAACGATTAAGATTCACAATTGACAACTCACTTTTAACAACCAATATCAACCAAAAACTAAACTCAAATAATATGATTCCAAAAACAATGAAAGCCGCAGTAGTTCAGGGCTACGGGCAACCGCTAAAAATAGAAGAAGTTCCGGTAAGAGAGCCCGGAAGATATGAAGTGCTGGTAAAAGTAATCGCCTGTGGAGTTTGCCACACAGACTTACATGCGATCGATGGCGATTGGCCGGCAAAACCAAAAATGCCTTTAATTCCCGGACATGAAGGAGTAGGAATCGTAGTAGCCTGCGGACCTGAAGCATATGTAAAAGAAGGCGATGCAGTGGGAGTTCCATGGTTGTATAGTGCCTGCGGGTGCTGTGATTATTGCATTACAGGATGGGAAACACTGTGTGAAGCTCAGAAAAATGGAGGTTATAGTGTAGATGGGGCTTTTGCGGAATATGTGATTGCAGATTCAAGATATGTAGGACATTTAAAATCGGATGTCAACTTTTTAGAAATTGCCCCTATTTTGTGTGCAGGAGTGACAGTGTATAAAGGATTGAAAGAAACAGAAACGAAACCAGGAGAATGGGTAGCTATTTCAGGAATAGGCGGATTGGGGCATGTAGCGGTACAATATGCAAAAGCAATGGGAATGCATGTAGCAGCCATTGATGTATCAGATGACAAACTGGAATTAGCAAAAAAACTGGGAGCCGATCTGGTTGTGAATGCAAAAACTACCGATCCGGGACAATATCTGCATAAAGAAGTTGGTGGTATGCATGGCGCGCTCATTACAGCAGTATCCCCGATTGCCTTCAAACAGGGAATTGATGTTCTGAGAAGAAAAGGAACGATCGCATTGAATGGTCTTCCACCAGGCTCTTTTGAACTCCCGATTTTTGAAACTGTATTAAAGAGAATAACCGTGAGAGGGTCTATTGTCGGTACAAGGAAAGATCTTCAGGAAGCACTGGATTTCGCCAATGAAGGCCTTGTGAAAGCAACGGTGACCTCTGCAAAACTGGAAGATATCAATGATGTTTTTGATAAAATGAAGAAAGGGCAGATAGATGGCAGAATCGTACTCGATATTGCCGGCTCCATGTAAGCATGATGAGTTAAAAATCCCGGTAGAATTATTTTGCCGGGCTTTTTATTCAAAGAAGCAAATAAAATAATTTCTTATGGTTTTAATTAAATCTTCGTACCTTAAAAGAAACAAACTTGGCCCGTCTAAGTTTTAAATATAAAAAGAAAAAAATGGAAACTACGATATCAAGATTATCCGCTACAGAAAAAGCACTTGACGTTATTTATCAGCTGGAAGATCAATATGGTGCCCTGATGTTTTACCAGGCAGGAGGATGCTGTGAAGGTACCCAGCCGCAATGTTTTGAGAAAGGAGGATTCTTTCCAAGAATGAATGACGCCATGATAGGAACGATTAATGGTCATGAATTCTGGATAGACCGTGATTTATTCGAATACTGGAAATATTCCCATTTTACTTTGGATGTTACAGATGGTTTCGGTCCGGGCGGATTTTCATTGGAAACTCCGTTAGGTAAAACATTCAAGGTTCAATACAGACTCTTCACTAAAGAAGAATATGAAAACCTTGAACCCGTAAAACGGAGTGAGTAAAAATATTGATCATCAACGGAACTTTATAACAATCTGTTATCGAAAACATTTTCAATTGATTACTCAATGAGAAAAATAATGATACCTCAAACTTTCAAAAATTGAATAGATCAGGCATATGTATCTATAAATTTAAATCTAATTTCAGATATATAGGTATTGTTTCCTGTTCTTCATTCTTTTCTCTCCCTCTCTCTATACTTTCACAAACCGGTTCACAAACATGGCTGCGACAATATCTCCCACAGCATTCAGAACTGTAGCTAAAGGATCCACCAGTGTCCCGATAATCATCACTGCGGGGATAGCTTCCTGAGGTAATTTATAGACCGAAATCATAAGCATTTCACCAATATATCCACCGTTTGGAATCCCACCCGCAACAATACTTACAAAAACTGTGATTCCTAAAGCCAGCAGTAAATTGGCAGGATCAAAGAAATCTTTTCCAATGATCAGAAAAGCCACATATATTTTGATGATGGAAGACATGGAAGATCCGTTTTTATGCAATGTTGTTCCAATTGGAATAACCAGGTTGGCAATGGAATTGGGAATACCGATCTTCGAGGCTGCCTGAAGATTAGCTGGCATGGTAGCAAAGCTGCTGCAGGTACTTAGGGCGGTTAGGGTAGGATAGACCGCATTTTTCCAGAAACTTCTGATCCCATTTTGCCCGTCTGCCATAAAAGCGTATAACGAAAAGAAGACAAAGAAATATACAATTCCAGCAACGTAATAAAGCCCCAATGGTTTTGCATAGAAACCAAAAAGCTGAGGTCCCAGCGTAGCGACCTGATAGGCAAAATAAGCCCCAAGACCAATAGGTGCCAGTTTCATGATCAGTAAAAGAAGTTCCTTCATCACCTCATATCCTGAAGCAATAAAAACCCTGAATGGCTGTCCTTTATCTCCGGCTTTACGAGCTGCAAATCCAGTCATAAAAGCGAAAATAAGAAGAGCTAGCATATTCTGTCTTGAAAAAAGTTGAGTAAATTCTCCAACCGTAAAGAAACTGACAATCCTGTTTCCCCAGCTATCTTCACTGGCCGCTTCAGTTATCATTTCAGAACTGCCTGAAACTCCTGAAACGGGAAATACATACACCGCACAAATCGTAAAAACGGCTGCCGTTAAAATGAAAAACAGAAAAGTAAAGGACATCACTAAAATGATTTTCCCAAATTTAGACCCTTGTTCCAGGGAAGCAATAGAATTGGATACAGCAAAGAATACCAATGGTACTACACTTACAAAAAGAAGATTCAGGAAGATATCTCCCAAAGGTTTAATATAGTCTACAATACCGGGAGCAGTTACTCCTATAATGCTTCCTATAGCAATTCCTAAGAGCAAAAGTATAATTCCTGAGTAGTTTTTCAGTACCTCTTTCATTCAACGCTTTTTATCAAAGATAGGCTTATTTTTAACATTCTCTTATATAAATTTCAGGCGCAAATTTCATAAATTTGAGTAAATATCGATTCTATGGCTTATATAGATTACTATAAAATTTTAGGCGTAGATAAAAGCGCAAAACAGGATGACATCAAAAAAGCCTACCGAAAACAGGCCAGAAAACTGCATCCTGATCTCAATCCCGACGACAAAGAAGCAGAGAGAAAATTCAAAGAGCTGAATGAAGCCAATGAAGTGCTCAGTAATCCTGAAAACCGGGCGAAGTATGACAAATACGGAGAAAACTGGAAACATGGTGAAGAATACGAAAAAGCCCAACAGCAACAAAGGCAATACCAGCAACAGAATTACGGTGGTGGTGGGTTTTCCGGTGCAGACTTCGGGGAAGGGGAAGATTTTTCTGATTTTTTTCAAAGTATGTTTGGTGGTGCAGGAGGAAGTGGAGGTTTTAGTAAAAATTCACGAGGAAGTTCTTCAGGAAAGTTCAAAGGCCAGGATGTCCATGCGGAATTGAATTTAAACTTAAAGGATGCTGCACAAACCCATCCGCAGACTTTTGAAATCAATGGTAAGAAAGTGAGAATTACTATTCCTGCAGGGGTATATGACGGGCAGCAGATCAAACTGAAAGGACACGGAAGTCCTGGTTTTAACGGTGGACCAAACGGAGATCTGTACATCACATTCAATATTCCGGTTGATCCCGATTTTGAAAGAATAGGTGATGATCTTAAAACCAAAGTTTCAATTGACCTCTATACGGCTCTTTTAGGGGGAGATGTAAAAGTAAATACACTTGATGGAAGTGTGAATCTTAAAGTAAAACCAGAAACCCAGAACGGAACAACAGTCAGACTAAAGGGAAAAGGCTTTCCGGTGTATAAAAAAGAAGGACAGTCCGGGGATCTTTTTGTGACTTATGAAGTGAAATTACCTACAGATCTTACAGACAAGCAGAAAGAACTTTTTGAACAACTTAAAAATTCCTAAGCCATGAGTGAAAGAATATCGCGAGAAGAACTCGTAAAAATTTACAATATAGAGATTACTTTTTTTGATGAACTGGTAGATGGAGGTTTACTGAATGTGGAAACTGAGAATGAAATTCATTATTTATTGTACGAAGATCTGCCTGTTTTTGAAAGATTCACCAATTGGCATTACGATCTGGAAATCAATCTTCCCGGTTTAGAAGTGATCAGTAATATGCTCAGAAAAATGGAAGATTTAAAGCAAAGAAATCGTGATCTGATGAATAAACTTTCTGCAATAAGTGATCAATATGAAGATATTTGATTTAGTTTTGTAACCTTTAAAAACAAACTAAATAATTCTAAAAAATGAATGGAGATAAAGTCATCAAATTAAATGTAAGCAGAAAAGATTTTGAAGAAATTTATTTCAGTGGTAATCAGGGAAGCCTTTTTTTTTCACAGACGACCAAAGGCAAAACCGTTACTACTGCCGTTGTAGGATTAATTCTGTTGATTTTATTCTTTTTCAAAGATGATTTAAGCAAAGAAAAGTTTGGAATTCTATATTTCGTCAGCTTTCTGTTTTTGCTTTGTACCGTGTATCTTTCTTTAAGCATCAACAAGGTTTCGCGATGGAAAAAAGAGGTGAACAGGTATTTAAAGTCACTGGAAGATGCTGAGATCTATGAGATCAGATTTAACAGTGAAATTTTTAATGTTAATCTTAATCATCAGGAAGAGCTGAGTAAGTGGGAAGATTTTAAGGACTTTGAGGTCAATGATGAATTTATTTCTTTAGAAGGGAAATTCAATTATATGTTCCCCAAAAAATCAATGAGTAAAGCAGATTACGAAATTCTGAAGCAAGCAGTAAAGAAAAATATCAAGCAATAAAAAATCAGAGCAACGCTCTGATTTTTTATTTATGTAAAAAGGCTTTTGACCTTCTATGTTTGATTAATCTAACCAACCCATTTCTTTCATCCACTCGTCATTGTAGATTTTTCCTACATATCTTGAACCATGGTCGTGAAGAAGAACCACAATCACATCATCTTTTGTGAACTGGTCTTTCATTTGGATCAGAGAAGCAATAGCACTTCCTGCAGAGTATCCACAGAAAATTCCTTCTTCTTTAGCCAGTTTTCTTGCGTAAACAGCACCATCTTTATCAGTCACCTTTTCAAAATGATCGATTACTGACATATCATAGTTCTCAGGAATAATGTCTTCCCCGATTCCCTCCGTAATGTAAGTATAGGCATGATCGTAATGAAGTTCTCCTGTCTCGTGGAATTCCTTCAAAATAGAACCGTACGTATCCACACCGATTACTTTGATATCCGGATTTTTTTCCTTGAAGAATGTTCCACAACCTGTAACGGTGCCTCCTGTTCCTGCACCAGCCACAAAATGCGTCAGCTTTCCGCCTGTCTGTTCCCAGATTTCAGGAGCGGTAGACTCGTAATGAGCCGTTCTGTTGGATAGGTTGTCATATTGGTTTACGTACCATCCGTTTTCTGTTTCCTTAGCCAGTCTCTTGGAAACTGAATAATAAGAACGCGGATCTGTAGGCTTCACATCGGTAGGGCATACAATAACTTCTGCTCCCACAGCACGAAGGATATCACATTTCTCTTTAGATTGTTTGGAATTGGTTACAAAAATACATTTGTATCCTTTGATGATGGCAGCAAGAGCCAGCCCCATTCCTGTATTTCCCGAAGTTCCTTCAATAATGGTCCCTCCAGGTTTTAATCTGCCGTCTTTTTCGGCATCTTCTATCATTTTAAGAGCCATTCTGTCTTTTACAGAATTTCCCGGATTGAATGTCTCTACTTTTGCTAAAACTAAGGCAGGAAAGTCTTCTCCTAATACTTTATTAAGCTTTACAAGAGGCGTATTCCCTATCGTTTCAAGAATATTTTTTGCGTATTTCATAAATGGTTTATAAGCGGTGCAAAGATAATGCTTTAAAAATTAGCGACGTAATTTAAAGATTATGATTTATAAATGCGAATGGTGAATGGGCACTGATGAATTTTTAATTACAGACGTAGAAATGGATTTATTGTCTGCGGTTCGTTATTGATTTTTCAAAGTGAATAATGAATTTTTTAAACTAAAATAGAATTGATCACTGTTTATGTCATTGACAATTGACCCTTCACATTTCTTCTAGTTATACTTAATCGCTTTCACCGGAGATATCTTGCTGATCAGGTAGCTAGGAATAATCAGAGCCAATCCTGAAATAATAAGAATTCCTACTGAAATAGAGATGATGGCAATCGGATTTAGATCTACAGGAACTGTGCTTACATAATAGTTTTCTGGATTAAGTTTAATAATGCCAAAAAATTTCTGAAGCAAAATCAGACCCAGACCAATTGCATTTCCATACAAAAGTCCCGGAATCATGATGATCAGGGTATAATTGATGAAAGTAGCCCTTATCTGTGAATTGCTTGCTCCCAGCGTTTTTAAAAGGCCGATAGAATTGGTTCTTTCGATGATCAGGATAAGAAGCACCATAATAATATTGATGACTACAACAACCAGCATAATAATGATAATCAATGCGATATTGGTATCAAAAATACTGATCCAGTCATTGATCTGCGGGAACTTTTCCGTGGCTTTTTCAGCATAATTCTTGTAACCGATCAGTTTCTCAATTTCCGGAAAATCTTTGTCGATGTCATTCACGTTTTTCAGAAAAATATCAATACCGCCTATTTCATCAGGTTTCATTTCCTGAATTTTTCTTACATGATTGATGCCGCCGATCACGAATTGTTCATCAATCATTTTAATATCCGTCTTATAAATTCCTATAATTCTGAATTTACGGTATATCGGTTTCTGATCTGCTTTTGAAAATACGGTAACAATGCTGTCATTCACTTTAAGATGGAGATCATTAGCGATCTTCTGTGAGATTGTCACATCATTGTTAAAGCCTTTCTCTGTAACTTTTGGAGTCGTTCCGGCTACAAGAAATTTTTTGAATCTCAAACTGTCAAAATCCTTTCCGATTCCTTTAAATATAATCCCTGAAAAATTGTGTTCATTACGCATAATTCCTGTTACCGTAGCGTATTTCTGAACACTTTCCACATCAGGAAGTTCTTTAATCTTCTGAATATTCAATCCCTGATTGTCAAGGACAGAAGTATTGTATGAGGAATTGGACCTTGTAGACCGTACGGTAATGTGTCCGCTGAAATCTGCCAGTCTCTCTTTGATGGCTTTCTTTGAACCGAAGCCCGTAGATACAGTAATCAAAGAAACAATGATCCCCAAAGCAACAGAAAGCCTGCCGATGAAGATGATAACTCTTGAAAGGTTATTTTTGTTATCTTTGGAAAACGCTATTTTTCTAGAGAAATATAAAGGAAATTTCAAGCTTATGAATTTAGATTTCAAAATTAAAAATTTACTTCTTATTTGCCTAATTTTTTTAGGTGTATTCAATCAATATTATTCTCAGGGCCTTGTTCAACCTGATTTCAAGACCGGTGCAGACCAATCGGAACTTTATTTGCCCCTGTTAAAAAATAAAACAATCGGTGTGGTAACGAACCAGACCGGGCTGATGAGCGATAAAACGTATGTGGTCGATTTTTTAGTTAAAAATAATATCAAGATAAAAACGATTTTCGCACCTGAACACGGCTTCAGAGGAGATGCAGATGCCGGAGAAAAAGTGAAAAATGGAGTAGATACCAAAACTGGAATCCCAATTATTTCTTTATACGGAAACAATAAAAAACCAAAACCGGAACAGTTAAAAGGAATTGATATTGTTGTTTTTGATATTCAGGATGTTGGGGTGCGGTTCTATACTTATATTTCAACTTTAGCATATTTAATGGAAGCCGGAGCGGAAAATAATGTAGAGATCATGGTGCTGGACCGTCCTAATCCTCATGACGGATATACAGACGGACCTGTTTTAAACAAAAAGTGGTCAAGTTTTGTAGGAATGCATGAAGTTCCTGTGGTTTACGGATTAACGATAGGTGAGTATGGTAAAATGGTTAATGGTGAAAAATGGCTAAAAAATGGAGTTCAGGCAAAATATACGCTGATTCCAATGAAAAATTACCACAAAAAACAGCGTTATCCGATTTTAGACAAACCTTCCCCAAATCTGCCCAATGATCAATCAATCAATTTATATCCAAGCTTGTGCTTTTTTGAAGGAACTCAGGTTTCTGTAGGGAGAGGAACAAGTTTGCCGTTTCAGATTTACGGATCTCCATGGACGCAGGAATTACCTTATCAATTTACACCTAAACCCAATTTTGGAGCTAAAGATCCTTTCTTAAACGGGAAATTGTGTTACGGTGAAGACCTTTCATCATATTCAAAAAATTTAAAAGAACTTAATCTTGAATGGCTGATCAAGTCATATAAAAGCTACAAAAACCCACAACAAAGCTTCTTCCTTGATAATTTATTTTTTGATAAGCTGGCGGGAACTGATGAATTCAGAAAACAAATCATCGCCGGAAAATCAGCTCAGGAAATCAAAGATTCCTGGAAAGGGGATCTGGAGAAATTTGAGAAGATCCGCAGCAAATATATTATGTACGAAAATTGATTTTTTACGTCAATGCTCAATCTAGCTTCGCCATTCAATGATGAGTGAATTCGTCTGTTATAAAATTCACTGGCGAAGTCAAACTCACAATTCACTTTTTATCAATCAAAATTCTGTGGAGGATTCTTGTCGTTTTTTCCTTTATTAAGAATGAAAAGTCCCAGTGATAATCCGATTACTCCGGCAAAAGCAGTCATTAATGCTCTCTCCGTTTTGTCGGGAAGGTCATTTCCTATGTAATTCATTAAAAAAAGGATCACAAAAGTAATCACTGAGATGATAATATGATTTTTTCCAAACAGTTTCATGCTGCTATTTTAGTTTATAAGAGATCATGATACCTCCTCTGTAAGGAAGAATTTCTCCACTTTTGTTATATTTCTGTGCTAACTCGTAACGCTGTCCAGTAACACGATCATATCCTTTGTAGAAATCTTGGGATGTACCCACTGTTGCATATATATCAATATTCCAGCGGTCTGATACCTTAAATTGATATCCGCCTGTAACACCTAATATAAATGAAACACCTTTTTGGTATAAGTTAGACGAGACGAATACTTCATCTCTATCATTTACATACAGGGTATCATTCCAATAGTTCCACTTTTGAAGTACAAACGCCGAAGCTGCAATATTTGCTCCTATATACCAGCGGCTGAATGCTTCATTGAAATAGTATCGCCCTTCAAGAGAAAGAGAATAATATTGAAATTCATGTCCAGCAAAAGATTTCCAAGGAGAAATGAAAACATCTCCCTGTAATGTATACTTTTGGCTGATCTGTTTTTCTAACCCGACATTAAGAACACCAATTGTTGCAAGAAGTGCATTCCCTTTAATGTATAGACCTTTTTCCGGTTCCTGTTCTTGTGCAGTCAACATTCCTAAAGAAAGGAGTGTGATAGAGGTAGTAAGAAATTTGTGCTTTAGCATTTATTTTATTTGTTTCAGTAATTCTTCTGCGAGTTGGGCATCTTTTCCTGTCTGAACTGCCATGTTTTTAGACATTTCAGCATAGTTTAGTGCCATTTCTTTGTTTCCGGTCAGAAAATAAAGCTTGGCAAGAATATAAGTGTTTTCCGGTGTTTCACCACGCATCACAGATTTTTCAGCCCATTCTGCGGCTTTCTTCAATGAAGAAGGATTTTTGATGTGATCGCTAAAAACCCATGCAGCTCTGAGTAGCTCATTAGGTTCAAATGCATCGGAGTTCTTGTAATAGTCTAGCGCTGCTTTTTCAAATTCGGGGAAATTGGCATTTTGCTCGTAGTAACTGAGTTTCGTTTGGTTTAGTTTAGATTGGGCAAGTTGTTTTCCGACTAACGGTTCTGCCGTTGACCTGAAATACTCCTCGTTGATTCTTTTATTTTTATCATCAATAGACTGTTCCACTATTTTTGATAGTTTGAGCTGGTTATCAAATTCGGTATAAGTGGCTTCCGGTAAGTATTTGATAATTTCAGCCTTTCTTGAGGTGAATGTTTTATAATTGACGTCTTCTGTAGACTTTACAAAGAATAAAAGAAGGCCTATTTCTTCTTTCGAAATTTCTTCCGTCTTCTTTTTGTTTTCAAAATATCTTTCAGAGGCTTTTTTAGCAAAATCATAATCTGAAGAAGAGTTCAGTTTCATAATATTGATCAGGAATTCCGGATCTTTATCTCCTTTTGCAAAACGTTCCTTCAGAGAGCCCTTTTTGTTACCCGGCGAATTGATATCCTGAGCCATCGTTACAAACATGCTTTCTTCCATGTATCCTGTGTTTTGAGAAACCAGTTCACCTTCACCGTTCAGAAACAGATAAGTAGGATAGGAGCGTACACCGTATTTGGCTGCAATTTCCCGTCCTTCCCCTTTTTCCATATCGAATCTTGCATTCACGAAATTGGCGTTGAAGTAATCTCCGACAGATTTCTTTGTAAATACATTTTTTTCCATCATCTTGCAAGGTCCACACCATGAGGTATAAGCATCAACGAAAACAAGCTTCTTTTCTTTTTTTGCTTTTGCTATAACGTCTTTGAGTGGTAATTCCTGAAATTGTATAGCTTCCTGAGCCATTATAACTACAGAGCAGAAAACAAATACCCCGGAGATGATCTTCTTCATTTTCAAATTAGATTTGTAGGCGAAGATAGTTATTTTCTAAAAAACAGGCGACGAATTTGTGGGGTTACGCTTTATATTAACGAATTTTAAGATGTAGTATTGCAAAACTGTTCATATGAAATAAAAAAACCGCCTTTATTAAGGCGGTTTGTGGTTTCTCCAGGAATCGAACCAGGGACACATGGATTTTCAATCCATTGCTCTACCAACTGAGCTAAGAAACCAATTGTTCGTTTGTTTAACGTGGGGCAAAAGTATAATATTTTCTTATACCTCGCAAGTTTTTTTGCTATTTATTTTAATAATCCGCCTTGGTTAGGGCGTTTTTGACTTTCAATAGTTTGGTCATCAGTTATTTGGATTCGGTTAAAATTTTTTTTGCATTTTCATTTTCCGGATTCAGTTTCAATGATTTTTTATAATTTTCTAAAGCTTCCTTCTTTTGCCCTTTTTTTAAAAGCGTTTCACCATAGCTGTCATAAGTGTTCCATGCGTCCGGATAGAGCTGGGTGTTTAATTTAAATATTTTCAAAGCATCATTGATCTTATTCTCACTGACCAGTCTGTAGCCAAAACTATTGATCTGATTTTCGCTCGTATTGTAAGAAGAGAGTGCTCCTTTTCTGTGTTCTGTATTAATAAGATTAATAAGCCCGTCAATTGACTTTTCAGAACTGTAAGCATCATTTAATGAAATCTGATTCATTTCTCTTTCTTTCTGTTCCTGTTCTTTAAGTGTTTCCACACCGTAATATTTTCTTTGTTCGTCAGTAATTTTTGAGGAATCTAATTTGTACCTGGCCCATTTGGCGTTCGTTGTTTTGTCTCTGATGAACTGAGTTCCGTAGATTTGTGGCTTCTTCTTGTACATAAGGTCTCTGTCTACTGCAGCAGCGTACCACCATCTGTTAAGACTTGGGTCCATTTTTAGCGCTTTTTCAAAGCTTTTTACGGCCATTCCCGAAGAAATAGTGTCTCCGCCATGCTGAAAAACAATTCCGCAGTTAAAATGATCCTTTGCTGTTTTTATTTTATCTTCTTTCAGGAGAATAAAAATTCTTTCCCGTCTTAAACTGTCTTCCCTGCTTAATATTTTCCAGTTGATCTGATCAGACTTTCTTGCATTTTGGTCGTCATCTGCCATTTTCTGAAGTTCATTATTATCATGACTCTGTGAAAATATTTGTATAGAAAACAGAACTGGAAGAAATGTTAAAAAGTGAATTATTTTTTTCATGTTTTGATGAATTAGTTTAGTGTTTAAATTTATAAAAATAGTTTAAAGAATAAAGAATAAAGAATAAAGAATAGAAAATAGAAAATAGAAAATATCAGGAGATAGATACTGATGAAAATATTTTGAAGTAAAAATTTTATGGGCGCCTCTTTAATTCAGGAAATTTAACTTTCATGAACTATGTTTCCCAAAAAGCCTCTGTGATGAAGATGAAAATACTTTTCACTCAGAAAAAGGTGAGTTTTATGAGCACAAAAAAACCTCTAAATAAATTAGAGGTTTTAAAGTGGTTTCTCCAGGAATCGAACCAGGGACACATGGATTTTCAATCCATTGCTCTACCAACTGAGCTAAGAAACCATTATATTTTTGTTTGACTTACTTCGTTGTTTTAAAGTGATGCAAAAGTAGTAAGTTTTCTTATATGAAGCAAGTATTAACCATACTTTTTTTAAATAAAAATAAAACTTACTGATTTTCAGCCGAATTATTTTCCTGTTCTTTTCTTATATGATCGCTCATCTCTTCTAATACAGGCTTTATCGTACTTTCGGGAAGATCACTGATTCGGATATACATCAATCCGTCGATCGCATCATTGAAGTTCGGGTCCACATTAAAAGCAATCACTTTGGCATTTTGCTTAATATATTTTTTAATAAGAACAGGCAGTCTTAATTCCGGTTCAAGATCATCAATAATCTTATCCAGTTTATTCAGATCGGACTCCATTTCTTCAAAAAAGATATTTTTATCCCTGTCGCGTAGTTTTACCTTATACTCATTTTTAGGAGTGATATATTGAGCTACAGCTGAATCAAAATAATTCGAACGCATAAATTCAATCATCAGAGATTTGGAGAATTCCGAAAATTTATTTGAAATACTTACGCCACCCATCAAAAATTTATGATCAGAATTCCTTAAACAGACATGTACAATTCCTCTCCATAAAAGGAAGAGTGGGAGAGGTTTCTGCTGGTATTCCTCACTGATGTAAGCACGGCCCATTTCAATCACTTTCTTAAAGAATGGATGAATGTCCTGCTCAAATTCAAATAAAGAGCTGGTATAAAATCCTTTGATGCCGTATTTCTTCATAACGTCCTTTCCTAAAGCCATTCTGTAGGCTCCGGCAAGTTTCTCTGCGCTATTGTCCCAAAGGAAAAGATGATGATAATGCTTATCATATTCGTCAAGGTCGAACGGGAGATTACTTCCTTCACCTACAGCACGGAAGGTGAGTTCTCTCTGGCGTCCGATTTCTCTCATTACGGAAGGGATTTCCTCATACGTAGTGAAATAAATCTCATAATTACCATTACTGAACAGCATCTTATCTGTACCTCTCAGCCTGTTGATGTCTTTAAGGATATCCTCCTTTGGAGTTTCATCGATGATATTCTGAACGATATTTTCTTCTCTTAATAAAGGAAATTTTACCGTTAAATTTTTAAGATTGATGCTTTGCGCAAGTGATTTTCTCTTCTCGTAATACGATTTCATCATGTACACTTTACGCTTCAGGAATTCACCAAGTTCTTCAATGGTTTCCATCTCGTCCATAGCCTTTAAAGTAATCGGCTTTCCTATCCTGATTCTGATCGGTTTTTCCCTGTCGTTCATCATTTCGGCTGGAAGCATGAGCGTTTGTAAACTTGGATGAAGTTTAGCGACCTGATAAAAAATACGGCTGTTTTTAGCGTGAAAATATAAAGGAACCACCGGTACTTTAGCCATTCTGATCAGCTTAAGCGCTGGCTTTTCCCATTCTTTATCCAGAATTTCACCGTAAGGATTATTTTTATTGGATACCTCGCCAGCAGGAAAAATACCTACACAACCTCCGTTTTGAAGGTGTTTCAATGTTTCACGCATTCCGGAAGTACTGCTGTGGGCTTCTTTTCTGTTTTCGAAAGGATTGACAGAAATGACATACGGCTCCATAGGTTTGATCTTTTCCAAAAGGAAATTACCCATGACTTTAAAATCCGGACGTACTTCTGAAAGGATCTTACACATTAAAATTCCGTCAATAGCACCCAGTGGATGATTGGAAACAAGGATAAATGGTCCTGTTTTGGGAATTTTTGCAAGATCTTCTTCAAAAGCGATATAACTTAAGTTTCTTTCTCTTACAAATGAGTCGAAAAAGTCTTTGCCTTCCTTGTCTTTTAGTTTATCGTATAATCTATTAACTTCATTTATTTTGGCAATGCTCATCACGGCAGATGCAACCGGGTTCTTGAGGAACCCGATTTTGCTTAAGCCGGAAGCTGTGATAAGATCGTTTTTCGAAATTAAACTCATATGTGTTTAGTCGCAGTTAAAATTATTGTGTTACCATTTGAACCGTATTTTTGGAAATCTGTTCCAATAATACATTTTTTTCCTGGTAAAATTTATCAATATGATCCATCTTCGCATTTCTTACTGTGAATAAAGATACATTTTTAACCGCTTTGGTTTTAAATATTTTTTGAAGTTCATCATTAAGCTCGTCAACCTGATTGAATTTATCTTCCAGACACAGAGCCAGTGAGATAGCAGAATTTTGCATCAGAGATACCTTGATCTTATATTTCGAAAGGTATCCGAATATAAGACTCATATGATCTTCTGCAATGAAAGAGAAATCCCGGGTTGAGATCTGTAAAAGAACCTGGTTTTCTTTTAAAATATAAGATTCTTCATGTTGGTTTTTATCTGAAGCCCCCACCTTAGTTCCTTCTTTGGTAGGATCTACAAAAGATTTTACATAAAAAGGAATGGCTTTCTGCTGTAACGGCTGTAATGTTTTCGGGTGAATGACACTTGCTCCGTAATAAGCCAGTTCGATCGCTTCTTCATAAGAAATATTAGAAAGAAGAGTCACATCACTGAACTTTCTCGGATCTCCCGTCATTACTCCCGGAACATCTTTCCAGATGGTCATGGCATCAGCATTCAGGCAATAGGCAAAAATAGCAGCAGAGTAATCAGAGCCTTCTCTTCCTAATGTTACTGTAAAATTGTTGTCATCAGAACCTATGAAACCCTGTGTTACATAACAGATTTCTTTATTTAAGGTTGAAATAAATTCTTCTGTTTTTGCCCAGTCTACGTTACCGTCTCTGTAAGAATTATCCGTTTTAATATAATCTCTGGCATCTAACCATTGATTCGGAAACTGGATTTCGTTCAGATATTCACTTAAGATCTTGGTAGAGATCATTTCTCCACAGCTTACTACCTGATCATATACGAAACTGTAATTTGGAGATTTATTTCTTCTTAAAAAAGAATCGATATCATCGAAAAATACATTAATCTCTGCAAAAACTGCATGGTTTTCAGGAAATAAGCCTTCCGCAATCTCGATGTGTTTTCGTTTTATCTTTTCAATCTCAGTTTGATAGTTATCCTTCTTGAAATAAAGTTCTACAACCTTTTCCAATTCATTCGTCGTCTTACCCATTGCTGAAATAACCAGCAAACACTTGGTAAATCCCTGGCTTTGCAAAACCATAGACACATTTTTTACACTCTCCGCATCTTTTACAGATGCTCCACCAAACTTGAAAATTTTCATTAATTTGTTTAAAATAAAATTGTTAGATTAAAAATTACATGAGTTTTTTACGGAGGTCAAAATTATAAATTTACAACGAGATATGAAAGAGTCTCACGGTTGGAAGGAATTAAGATTTCATTAAAATTGAGACTTGATGAAAATTATCAGAATTTCATTGATTTATTGTCATCAAATGGGGATTAATAATGGAAGAGTATTTTTATGTATATAGCTTGATTGTCCTTGTATCGTTTTGGAAGACAGTGGTTAAGGTCTTTTGTAAGAAAAGCTTTCTTTCTCCGATAAATTTTCCGAAATTTGGGGAAAACGTAAAAAGAAAAATATGTCAAATCAACCATTACAGACTTTAGGAGAATTTCTTATAGATAAACAGGAAGATTTTCAATATTCTACGGGGGAATTTTCTCGTCTTCTAAGTGCAATAAGATTGGCTTCGAAAGTGGTAAACAGAGAAGTAAATAAAGCCGGAATTGTAGATATAACAGGAGCTGCCGGAAACCAGAATATTCAGGGGGAAGAACAGCAGAAACTGGATGTAATTGCCAATGAAATTTTTATTACGGCTTTGTCTCAAAGAGAGGTTGTTTGTGGTATTGCTTCTGAGGAAAATGATGATTTTATTGACATTAAATGTGGTGAAAACGGTCATCTAAGTAAATACGTCGTCCTGATCGATCCTTTAGACGGTTCTTCCAATATTGACGTGAATGTGTCTGTGGGAACTATTTTCTCTATTTACAGAAGAGTCACAGAGCCAGGAACTCCGGTTCAGTTGGAGGATTTCCTTCAAAAGGGGATCAATCAGATTGCAGCAGGATATGTGATCTACGGTTCTTCTACCATGATTGTTTATACAACCGGAAACGGAGTGAACGGATTTACTTTGGATCCTTCACTGGGAACCTATTATCTTTCTCACCCAAATATGACATTTCCTGCGATGGGAAAAATTTATTCCATCAATGAAGGAAACTATATCAAATTCCCGCAAGGCGTTAAAAATTACCTGAAATATTGTCAGATGGAAGAAGGCGACCGTCCTTATACCTCCAGATATATCGGTTCTTTAGTAGCAGACTTCCATAGAAATATGCTGAAAGGAGGAATTTATATTTATCCATCTTACTCCCAGTCTCCCAATGGAAAGCTGAGATTATTGTATGAATGTAATCCTATGGCATTCCTTGCTGAACAGGCTGGAGGAAAGGCTACGGACGGATTCAGGAGAATTCTTGAAGTAGAGCCAACAGAACTGCACCAGCGAATTCCATTTTTCTGCGGAAGTATTCAGATGGTGGAAAAAGCAGAGGAATTTATGCGGATCGACAGTGTAAAATAATGAAAGCAAAATATTCTGGGTATTTATTAGAATTCAAACGCCCGAGCGGAACGTCTCGCGGCGTTTTGCATGAAAAGGAGACCTTTATTCTCGAAATTGAAGATAACGGAAAAAAAGGAACAGGAGAGTGTGCCGTTTTCAGAGGATTAAGTTTTGATGACAGACCGGATTATGAAGAAAAGCTACAATGGCTCTGTGAAAATATTAACCGGGATCACCATTATTTAAAAGAAGAGCTGAAAGAATTTCCATCCATATGGTTTGGATATGAACAAGCTATTTTGAATCTGAAGCACGGAGATCATCTTTATTTTCCAAGTGAATTTACAGAAGGAAAATCGGCTATCATGATCAATGGACTGATCTGGATGGGGGAGATTGCTTATATGGAAGAGCAGATCCGGGAGAAGCTTGAAAAAGGGTTTCACTGTATCAAACTGAAGATTGGAGTTGATTGGAAATCTGAGCATAAAATCCTTCAAAAATTAAGAGAAAAATTTTCAAAAGATCAATTGGAACTTCGGGTTGATGCTAATGGTGGATTTAATAGAGAAGAAGCGCAAATTGTTTTACAGCAGCTTGCAGATCTTCATATTCACTCTATTGAACAGCCCATAAAAGCCGGCCATTGGGAAGATATGGCATCATTGTGTGCCGAAACGCCTACTCCTATTGCTCTAGATGAAGAACTGATCGGAATTACAGATCCCATTGAAAAGAAAAAACTTTTAGAAGCGATTAAGCCTCAATATATAATTCTAAAGCCGGCATTGGTTGGTGGTTTTACAGGTTCAGACGAATGGATTGCGCTTGCAGAAGAGTTGAATATCGGTTGGTGGATTACTTCAGCCCTCGAAAGTAATATCGGTCTGAATGCTA
Source organism: Chryseobacterium carnipullorum (assembly GCF_003815695.1). Taxonomy (NCBI): domain Bacteria; kingdom Pseudomonadati; phylum Bacteroidota; class Flavobacteriia; order Flavobacteriales; family Weeksellaceae; genus Chryseobacterium; species Chryseobacterium carnipullorum. The sequence goes on from NZ_CP033920.1 coordinate 2,881,898, forward strand.
TCGCACAGTATACCTTCACAAAAAAAAATCCGATGCCACAAGGTTTGGGCACCGGATCTTTATTTGTAAATAATTTTGAATCAGATCTGGAACTCAAAAATGAGTTGCTATGGTTTAAAATATAACAGAAAAATAGCTAATTAAGCAAATGGAGGAGGAGCATCTTCGCAGGTTGGATTGCTTGAGTGCTCAGAATCCCATGATCTGCAGCATCTTTTTCGGGGATCCCAGCTATTACAGCCGAGCGGAACTATTCCTCCTTTAATTGTTTTTAATTCTCCCTTTTTGAGTTTCCTCATGTTGTCAGTTAGATTTTTCATAATAAAAGATTTTAATTTATTTGGTAAGTAAATATCAATCTCTTTTTTTTATTGTACAAGAATTTAACTTAATTTAACTAAATTCACTTACTTGGGATTTGAAATTCATGTGATATTTTTTGTCTATACAGAAAACGATACAGATAGTAAATGATCAAGTCCTCCATTAAGTATAATGGAAGATATCAGGTATTAGAAATTGGGCTAATGTAGTATTAGGGTCGGATAAACTATCAATTTTAAGGGTTATTCTATCAATTTAAATCACATCTTTTACGAAAATTGCTTTCTTAATATAACTTAATATGTAAGAAAACCTGCTTTTAATTCTTTTCATAATAAAAAATTTGTATTTCTCTGTTTAATGAAAATTTACAATCTTTATGCCAATTTAAACATTGGTTTAAAGTTTAACATATGATTCATGTCATAGTAGTATTTTAATAGAGTGTTAAGAAATAATTGTGAAAATATTTTCGTTATCCTTTGATCTTCCAGTTATTAAGTTCCGGTCTACACCATATAAATTTTGATAAATATCATTCTGTACCTTAGAACTGGAAAGGTATCCCCAATGATTTCCCACTTCATATTTGAAACTGTTCAGTACATCATCTTCTACGAAAGTACAGTCGATCACAGAAACAATATCTTTAAATTGATCAATGTCACTTGGGCCATGTTTACCTAACCGCGGGGTCAGAATATTCTTGGTAAATTGAGAAATTCCAAGAATAGTATCTTTTCTGTTTAGATAAATAGAAACACGGTTGGCCAGCAGGGGAAGCTTATTGAATGAGTCCTCAGAATCGTCAAAAACCTTATAAGTCACATCGGCATTTAAAAGAAGTACCTGATCGATAACGCGCAGTATATTTTCTTTTTTTAGACTGTACAACATACTTTGCAGTACTCTGTTTCCCATGGAGTGGGCCATCAGATGTATTCGCTGATTACACGGAGCCAGATCACGGTTTGAAAAAATATCTTTTAAAAACTGGGTGTAAAAATAAAAGAGTCTCATCAGCGATGATCCTGAATTGATACTCGATGCCTTATCATCGAAATAAGTAAGTGGCACAATGCTGCTTGAAGCGGGCCAGCTTACAAATAAGATATGCTCTACGGGCGATGCCGGATCATCAATAAATAGTTTTTTAAGATCGATGATGGCTTTTAATTCATCATCAAAATCATAGGCATATCCATGAATGAAGATCAGGACGTCGCTCCGGTCTTTGGTGGAAGACATATTCTTATAGAGTTCATAGAACATTCTTTGGGTTCCACCGAGATTGCTGGCGGTGAGCGTAGATTTTTTAAGACCTTTTTCGTTCTGAAGAACTTCCAGAACCTCCTGATAGCCTTGTTTTTCAGGTTCAGAAAATAATTTGTAGTTTAAAATGTTTCGGTTGGTATAGTCTTTCTTCTTTTTGGCTGCAGCAGTGGACTCTTTGTAGGTGTCAAAATCACATTTTGCAATCCTGAAATTGGGAATAGAGTATTCATCATTAGAAAATGAATCTTCTTTTTCGCCCTTATGTCGGACGATTTTACGATTGCTTAAGATATAAACAGCCATACTCAGTAATTTTTGTAAACGGTTTTTAGTTTTCTCTAAATTAGTAAAAAATATTGAATTATCATCAGTTTAGCTTTTAAATTATCATTTCCGTAAGCCCCAAATTTTCCGTAACTTTGTCAAACTTTTTTTGCATACAATAAAAGCTAATTTAATAATGGAAGAAGAAAAAAAATCACTCAATTTTATTGAGCAAATTATTGAAGATGATATCGCAAACGGCCTGAAAAAAGAACAGATCCGTTTCCGTTTTCCGCCTGAACCTAATGGATACCTGCATATTGGCCATACAAAAGCCATTTGCATCAACTTTGGTCTTGGCGAAAAATACAATGCTCCCGTAAACCTTCGTTTTGACGATACGAACCCTGAAAAAGAAGAACAGGAATTCGTAGATTCTATCAAGAAAGACGTTGAATGGTTAGGTTTCAAATGGGATAAAGAGCTGTATGCATCTGACTACTTCCAGCAACTTTATGAATGGGCTGTACAGATGATCAAAGATGGAAAAGCTTATGTAGATGAGCAGCCATCTGAAGTGATCACCGAGCAGAGAAAGAATCCTGCAGAACCGGGAATTGAGTCACCGTACAGAAACCGTCCGGTAGAAGAGTCTCTTGACCTGTTCGAAAGAATGAAAAACGGAGAATTTGAAGAAGGTTCAATGTCTCTTCGTGCTCAGATCGATATGGTGTCTCCCAATATGAATTTGCGTGACCCTGTCATGTACAGAATCCTTAAGAGACCTCACCACAGAACAGGAACAGCCTGGAAAATTTATCCGATGTACGATTGGGCACACGGGGAATCAGATTATCTGGAGCAGGTGTCTCACTCACTCTGTTCATTGGAATTTGAAAACCACAGACCATTGTATAACTGGTATCTGGAGCAGGTGTATGACGAATCTAAAGTGGCACCTAAGCAAAGAGAATTCGCAAGAATGAATGTTTCTTATATGATCACTTCCAAAAGAAAATTGCAGAGGCTGGTAGCCGAAAACGCAGTGACGGGTTGGGATGATCCAAGAATGCCTACCATCTCAGGAATGAGAAGAAAAGGTTTCACACCTACATCAATCAAAAACTTCATTGAAAAGGTAGGGGTAGCCAAAAGAGAAAACCTTATTGAGATCCAATTGCTTGATTTCTGTGTGCGTGAAGACCTGAACAAGGTTGCGAAACGTGTCATGGCAGTGGTAGATCCGGTAAAACTAATCATTGAAAACTACCCTGAAGGGAAGGAAGAATGGCTTGAAACTGAAAATAATCCTGAACAGGAAAATGCAGGGACAAGAGAAGTTCCTTTCTCAAGAGAATTATATATTGAAAGAGAAGACTTTAAAGAAGAGGCTAATAATAAATTCTTCAGACTGAAATTAGGCGGAGAAGTTCGTTTAAAGTCTGCGTATATTATCAAAGCAGAAAGAGTAGAGAAGGATGAAAACGGTGAGATCACTACGATCTATGCCAGCTATGATGAAAAGAGCAAGTCCGGAAGCGGAACGGAAGAAAGCTTGAGAAAAGTAAAAGGAACACTTCACTGGGTTTCTGCTACCCATGCTATTCCGGTAGATGTGAGGATTTATGACAAACTCTTTACCGTAGAGCAGCCTGATGCCGAGAAAGATGTAGATTTCCTTAACTTCATCAATCCTGAATCCGTAACTACGATTAAAGGATTTGCTGAGCCAAGCTTAAAAGATGTAGAGGTAGGAGAGCCACTTCAGTTCCAGAGAATCGGGTACTTTACAAAAGATCAGGATTCTACGGATTCTCAACTGGTATTTAACCGTACAGTAACATTAAAGGATTCTTTTAAACCGGAATAATCTTACAATAATCAATATAAAAGCAGGACTTGAAAAAGTCCTGCTTTTTTGTTTTAAATGTTTAAGACTGTTTGATCAAATTTTGGAGTGACCGGAATCAATTACAAAACTTGTGGGCCCAACAAAAATAATTACTCTCGCAGATTTAGCTGATGGAACAGATTTTAATTCATGCTTTTTAAAACATTAAGATCAATGAAGAATGTAAGGTTAGTTAAGAAAAAATCAAATGATTTTTTAAGTTGTACGTCTTAAAGCGAATCTAAAACTTGATATTCTTAAAAACTTAACAGAAATCTTAATGGTTTAATTTTTTGCTCACGCATCTGGTACGCATAAAAATAGATTAGCAAAGGTAAAAATCTGCATCATCTCCATCATCTGCGTGAAATTTTAAAACTATTTGCTTCCCTTTATTTTGGAATTGATCGGCAACTATCGAAAATTAATGTGAGATAATAGCTTTCAATCTCCCTCTTCCAACTTTCAGCCTTTTATCCTTTCACTCCTTTGATCCAGTCCTGGAATCGGCCAACCTGTTCCATAAGGAAAGATTCATGTTCTTCTTTTTCTTCGGGACGGTCTACTAAAATATGTTCAAAGTAGCTTCCCTTCAGTACTTTTCTTAGAATACCTTCGCCTAAGAACGGTTTGTAGTCGTTCAGAGCCTGGGTCGCCTTTAATAAATGTCGGATATCATATTGCAGAGGATTGATGTCCGGAACCTGTTTGTTCAGGTTTAGCAGACTGTACACCGCAATTCTGGCTGTTCTCACAGAACTTTCCATGGTAAATACCACATCATTATTCGTTTCCACGAACTGTCCTACCAATCCTAAATTCTTACAGCCTTCAGGCACCACTCTCGGACGGTCGCCATGAGCTCTCGGCATGAACATAGAAGTAATGTAGGGCATAAATGAAATGCGGACAATCGTATTTTCTATGACATTATCCAACTGGTCAATGATCCCTAAATGATAACAAAGTTCTGCAAGGATTTCGTTCCCGGTACACTCAGGCATTGTTTTTTTTATGTAATTTCCATCTTTATCCATCAGCAGAGAATACACCCATACAACGAGGATATCATCAGGCTGAGTAGGGAAATGCGGCTGTCTGTTGCAGGTGAAACTCATCACCCAGTTAGAATCAGTGATTGTAATGATACCACCTGTAGCCGTTCTTCCGGAATAAGGATCATTGACACACAGTTCTTTTAATTTTTCAGTAAAAGCAGAAGGTCGGCAGGTCAGCGTAGCAGATTCCCATGAAGATTTTTCGATGTTGCTGCAGAATTTTTCCGGTTTTCCGAAGACCTCTGATTTGGCGGCCAGATTTTTCCAAAGCATCCATCCCGGGCCTTGTCCTGCACTGCTGTTATCCAGTGTGATTTCGGGAGCTGTATTATTGTCCGCATAGAATGTACTTTCAGTCATAGATCCTGTGGTGACAATTACATAATCTTCTTTTCCAACAGGGATTTTCACTTCCTTACCATCCTGTTCCGTGATAATGCCTTCTACTGTTTTCCCTTCCGTATTGATATGAATATCCAGGTCTTTTACCAGAGTATTGAACTGTATTTGAACCCCTTTTTCAACAAGGAAATTTTTTAAAGGCGTAACGTAAGTGTCATATTGGTTGTATTTTGGGAAGACGAGACAAGAGAAGTCTTTCATTCCGTCGATAGCATGCAGGAATCTGTGCATATACAGTTTCAGTTCCAGTAAGCTGTGCCAGTTTTCAAAAGCAAACATAGTACGCCAGAAGAACCAGAAATTACTGTTAAGGAAAGATTCCGCGAAATAATCTTCAATCGTAAGGTCATCAAGTTCCTCTTTTTTCTTTAGTAACAATTTCACGATCGCCAGCTGATCTTTTTTCTCAAGTCCGAATTGACTGAAATCCTGAATCTCTCCCTGATTGTGAATCAGTCTTGCCTTGGAATAATTCGGGTCATTGTCATTGATCAGACGGTATTCATCCAGTACACTGTATGGAGCAGGAAGTTCAAGAGCAGGAATGTCCTGGAACAGGTCCCAGAGATTTTCGTAGGTCATATCCATTTCTCTCCCTCCACGGATGATGTAACCGTCTTTTGCATTTCCGGCGCCGTCCAGAGAGCCTCCTTCTACATTAAGCTGATCAAGAAAAATAATATTTTTTCCCGGAACATGACCATCGCGGATGAAATAGTAGGCCGCAGACATTCCGGCAATTCCGCTTCCTACAATATAGATTTTACTGTTTTCGTAAGATTTTAAAGGAATTCCTTTATTACGCTGATAGTTTCCGATCTGATCTGAAAAAGGCATGGTCTTTTCAGGAGTGTTAATCTGAACTTCCTTACTGGAATCCGGTTCGTGGTTTACATTTCCGAATTGCTCAGAAGCATTTAAAACTTTGTCGAATTTTGAATTGATCGTACTCATTTTTTATTGTTTTAATTAACAATATAAAGGTACCTCTATTCAGAATGTAGGGTATGTCCCTAATGTCAGAATTACTGTCCCCAAATTCTTATCACTGAATACTTTCTCTGTTTCGGTATTCTGAAGGGGAAATGGACGTGTGTTTTTTGAAAAAACGTCCGAAAGCAGAAGCAGAATTAAACTGCAGTTCAAAAGCGATCTCCGAAATGGTAATGTCAGGATTACCGAGCATCATATAAGCTTCCTTAAGAAGAGTTTCATCAATGACCTGATGAGGTGTTTTGCCACTTGCCTTTTTGATCACTTCAATGAGGTATTTGCCGGAAACGAAAAGCTGGTCAGCATAAAACTGGACGGTCCGGTGCTGTCTTATATTGTCACGGATCATCTGGCTGAATTTTAAGAAAATATCTTTTTTGCCTTCCTCTTTTTCGAAGACATTGTTATTCTCTGTTTCTATAATGTCAGCGGTTTCCAATAACAGATTGAAAATAATGGTCCGGACAATTTCTTCTGTGAACTTCCCTTGTTGCCTGGATTTCTTCCTTAAATAGTCCAGCAGATTCTGCAGCAGTGCTGAATTTTTTTCATCCGTCCGGACAATACTGTAAGACCCGCTGGAGAACAGGTTCATCTTTTCGATAATGAAAGGATTGGATATGTTTTTGATCAGAAAGTTCTTGTCAAAAAAAAGCAGTTTCATTTTAAAATCTTTACTGGTCTCCAGAAACTTCACGATCGTAGATGGGGCGGCAACAAGGAAACAGTGAGCATCAACATCGTATTTTTGATTGTCAATTTCAATACTTATTTCTCCGGCGGTACAAATGCACAGCGCATAATAATCCATCCTGAAGGGAGCCTCAGGAAAATCGAAAATAGGATTTCCGGAAGAGATATAGTAAGACTGCCGGCAATCAATACTGTAAAACGATAGCGTATCATGTAAATTTTCGTAGGTTATCATTTGCGTGTATTGATTCGGTTAAATTTTTGCTTATGATTTTAGAATTTCAAGTTGAAATATCCCGTTGTTACTGCAATTTACGAAAATTATAAAAGTTGATTGTCTGGTTGAAGTTAAAATATCAGCTGATTCCGGTCGGATACCCTATGTTTTTATTCCTATGGATCTTATTGATAAATAAAAGACCTTTTGAAGGGTGTTCTGGGGCATTTTTCTTAAATTTGCAACTTACCGGATTTTCTCCCCAAAAAATAACAGTGTGAAATTAATTAGCGTATATACGAGTTCTTTTAAAGGACTCTCGGAAGAAAGTTGGATGTTGGCGCTGGTCATGCTCATCAATCGTGCAGGTTCTATGGTACTTCCTTTTCTGGGAGTCTACATGACGGGACATCTTCATTTCAGCATAGAAAACTCAGGAATTATTCTGAGCTTTTTTGGAATAGGTTCTGTTTTGGGCTCTTGGCTGGGTGGATTGATCACAGATAAAATTGGAGAATACCGCGTTCAGAGCCTGAGTCTGCTTCTGAGTGTGCCTTTATTCTGCCTGATTCCACTTTTCAAAACGGAAGTTGGGCTGGCGGCAATTATTTTGATCCAGAGTATTGTAAGCGAAACGTTCCGACCTGCCAACTCAGTAGCCATTACAAAATATGCTAAACCTGAAAACATCACCAGAGCTTTTTCACTCAACCGAATGGCCGTTAATCTTGGGTTTTCCATAGGTCCGGCACTGGGAGGGATATTATCTGCTATTTCTTATGAATTTTTATTTTTTAGCAATGCTTTAGCCGCATTGCTGGCGGGTTTAATGTATATCCGTTTCTTCGGGAAACGAAATAAACAGGCATTACTGAAACCTAAAAAAGTAAAAGAGGCTATTGCTGTTAAAAAAGAAAATTCTCCATACCGCGACGGAAAATTTCTGATGTACAGTTTCTTCTGTATGCTATTCGCGATTTGTTTTTTCCAATTATTCAGTACATTGACTATTTTCTATAAAGATACGGCTCATTTAAGCCAGCAGAATATCGGTTATATCCTTGGATACAGCGGTTTCCTGATTGTCCTGCTTGAAATGGGTTTTGTACAGATCGCAGAAAAGTATTTCAGTCTGGCCTTTACCTTACTGATAGGAACCCTATTATGTGGTATTTCTTATGCCATGCTGGCTTTTGATTATTCCATTCTTACGCTTATTGTTTCGATGACGTTGCTGTGTATTGGTGAAATCTGGACTCTTCCCTTTATGTCGACCATTACCGCTCTGCGTTCAGGAGAAAACAATAAAGGAGCTTATATGGGAATGAACGGGATAGCCGTTGCTTTAGCTTTTATCATTACTCCTTATGTCGGAACAATGACCGCTGATCAATTAGGCTTCAGTACTTTGTGGATCGGAACAGGAGTATTGGCTGTAGGTATTGCTGCAGGATTTTATTTTGTGATTCCATGGATGCTGAAAAAGAAGGCTGGAAGTTAGTACAGGTCGGGAGTTTCAGGTTTTTAGAGTCTGAGGTTTGAGAGTTTTTAGGATAGAAGGTGAAAGTCTGAGGGTTATTGAAGCCTGTAAACGATTTCTGATGTCTGAAATCTCATAACTTTAAGTCCCGCAGATTCACAGATTGGGCAGATTGTGCAGGATAAATTATCCCCAATCAATTTTACCTTTGATAAAATCCTTGCGACTTTAGAGCATCATATTTTTATCATCCGAACATTTCAGGTCTACGATCTGATGTCTGAAATCTACCTACTACAATCAGTATTCTCTCCCAAAAATATTCCTCACAATCATCTCTGCATGAATCCTGGAGTTTTCAATAAACCAAAGATGGGTATCCTTTCCTCCGCAAACCACGCCTGCAAGATATAAATTCGGAACATTCGTTTCCATAGTTTCAGGATGGTACAACGGATTCAGGCAGTCGCCCTGCAATTCTATTCCTGAGTTTCTCAGAAAATCAAAATCGGGTAGATAACCGGTCAGTGCCAGTACAAAATCATTTTCAATTTCACTGATTTGTCCTTTTTCATCTTTAAAAATGACCGTATTTTCTGTGATCTCTACTATTTCAGAATTAAAATAAGCTTTGATGCTTCCTTCTGCGATCCTGTTTTCGATATCAGGTTTTACCCAATATTTTACGTTTTTTGAGATTTCAGAGTGGCGGACGATCATCGTTACATCAGAACCTTTCCTGTAAGTTTCCAGCGCAGCATCCACTGCGGAATTACTTGATCCTACGACCACTATTTTCTGTTGGGCATAAGGATAGGGTTCTGTATAGTAATGTTTCACTTTCAGAAGGTTTTCTCCCGGAACATCCATGAGATTGGGAATATCATAAAATCCTGTTGAAATAATGACATTCTTTGCTTTATAGACTGCTTTTGAGGTTTCAATATCAAAAATATCTCCTGTTTTGGAAACTTTGAGGACCTTTTCATACAGGCGAATATTGATTTCCTTTTGTCTTGCTATTCCCTGATAATACTCCAGAGCTTCCTGTCTGCCGGGTTTCGGAGCAGGAGAAATAAAAGGAATACCTCCAATTTCCAGTTTTTCAGCTGTTGAGAAAAAACGCATATATAAAGGATAGTGGTATAGAGAATTAACGATGGTTCCCTTTTCTATGATCATGTACGTCAGATTGTTTTTCTGAGCTTCAAGCGCACAGTTAAGGCCGATCGGTCCGCCTCCGATGATCAGGATGTCTAAAATTTCCATAGTACAAATTTACTTAAAACCTTGAGATTAAGCGTGAAATTGATGACAGAACTTATCTATCAGCAGCATCGTATTGGCACCAGTTTTGGTGTTTCTTATGCATTAAAAATTAAAAAGATGAAAAACCTGATAATTCCCATATTTGCATTAACCTTATTGACTGCGTGTAAGAAAAATCCTGAAAAACCTGTTCCTAATGTCATTGATTCTATGGCTCAGGCTAAGGAAAAAAATCTGGAGAATACTAAACAACAGAAAAAGACTGATGAAGCCGCGGTAAAGAAAGCAAATGATGAAATACTGCAGGCTTTAAAAGGTAAAGATTATAAAACGTTTGCCTCATTAATTCATCCGGAAAAAGGAATCAGCTTTTCAATGTATGGATTTGTAGATCCGAAAGAAGACAGACATTTCTCGAAGGAAGATTTTGAGAAATTCCAGCCGACAAAAACTTTATTTACCTGGGGAGCCCAAGATGGTTCCGGAGATCCTTACAAGGCAACCATCAATGATTATTTTACAAAATGGGTATTTTCGAAAGATTTTACAGCCTCACAATATTCATTAAACAAATTTCAGGGTGGCGGTAATTCACTTAATAATTTAAAAGAAATATATCCCGGTAAAGATTTTACTGAAAACTATATCAAAGGGACAGAAAAGAACAGCGAAATGGACTGGAAAACGATCCGTTTTGTATTTGAAGAATTTCAGGGTAAGCAATATCTGATAGCTGTTGTTAATGACCAATGGACGATTTAATCTGACCTGTGCTAAGGGAATTAAAGTTAAAGACTGAACGTTATTAATCTGGTTACCCTTGTCAAGGTTCAAAACCTTGACAAGGATTTTTAGTTTAACCCAAAATCTCAGCAAGCTTTTTACTCAGATTTCTTCTTGAAAACTGCTCAATATTCTGAGTGTTTACCAAAAGATTTCCTTTTTTCCATTGCTCAAATTGTTCCAGAATATAATCTTTAATTACTTCAGAATCTTCGTAGCTGAAATGTTTTCCTGAGGCCGTTTCAGAAAGGATCCTTGAAACATCAGCTTCATTGGGACCAAAAGAAATGATTTGCTTTCCGGTGGCAAGATATTCAAATATTTTTCCCGGAATAATTCCTTTAGAAGATTCATTGGGAAAATTCGTGATCAGTAAAAGATTTGACTGGGCCATTTCCTGTACTGCTTTGTCATGAGAAATATAACCAAGGTTCAGGATATGATTTTTCAGATTTGAATTATCGAAGGACTGAAGAATTTTATCGTCAATTCTGCCAGCAAATTTTAAGGTGAAATGGTTTGTAAACTCTTTATTTTCCTTTACTAACTCATTAAGGATTTTCCAAAGGTTTTCAGGATTTCTCAACTGCTCAAGTACTCCGATATAACTTAAAGTAAAGGCTTTTTCCTGAGTGTTTTCTCCTGTCGCATTGTGTGTAGCCGAAGCATCGCTTTCATCAAAACCATTCGTAATACAAATCGCATTGGCTCCCGATTTTCTGAAATTTTCAGCATCTGTATAGCTTGTGGCTAATGTGATATCCGCAGTTTTAAAAACCGCACTTTCAAGCTGACGGTGCTTCCTGTCTGAACTTTTCGTGAGTTTTAAATGTTTATAGTACGAAATCTCTGTCCATGGATCACGGAAATCGGCAATCCATTTCATATCCGGGAATTTCTCTTTCAGTCCGAGACCAATCAGGTGAAGAGAGTGGGGCGGTCCGGAAGTCACTACCACATCGATTTTATTGTCTTTTAAATACTGCTCTAAGAATTTTATGGAAGGTTTTACCCAAAATATCCTGGCATCAGGAATGAAGAAGTTTCCTCTTACCCAGATTGAAAGCTTTGATTTCCAGCTCTGATTTTTGCCCACATCAAACTGCCCTGCTTTGAATTTTTTATTGCTCTTATTCAGTTTTTCAGCCAGTTGGTAAGGTTCCCATATGTTGGTTTTTATAATCTCCAGATCTTGAGGAATGTCTTTCATAAGACTTTCATCGAGTAAGGGATAACTTGGATTTTCCGGGGTGTAAATCACAGGATTCCAGCCGAATTCCGGCAGGTATTTGGCAAACTTCAGCCACCTTTGAACACCAGGACCTCCCGCAGGAGGCCAGTAATAGGTGATGATCAGTATTTTTTTTTGTTCCATTAAGTTTGAACAATATACTTTAAACGTTAAACAGTTTTTTCAACAAGCTGTTCCTTCTTCTTATTTTTATACATCCAGAAAATCCCGAATCCACTCAGTGCGATAAACAATCCGAAGCATAAAAGCGACAGCCATTTACCTTTTTCAATCACTTCAGGTTCAAAGATCATTCTGATGTTGTGGTTTCCTGCAGGAACATGTACAGCGCGCAGAAGATAATCAGCTTTGATGTAAGGAACTTCTTTTTCATCCACAAACATTTTCCAGCCATGAGGATAATAGATCTCAGAAAATACAGCCAGTTGAGGCGTTTTAGACTGAGATTTAAATTCAAGCTCATTCGGCTGATATTTCGTTAAACTGATAAATGCCGTAGAATCTGCCTGAACCGGTTTACTGTTGAAATAGGCTTTATCTGATGCTGCAATAACAGCTGTTTTCTTACTGTTGATTACCCCAATAGACTTGATTTCTTCATCAGGGGTATTCACGAATTTCAGATCACTTACAAACCATGCATTTCCGTTAGCTTTTGCATTGGGCATGGCCTGAGGTTTTTCCGGTCCGCCCATCACCCAGTATTTTGCATTAAGAAGGTTAAGAATGTTAGGTACTTTTACAGAATCCATCACCTGGAAATATTCATTGATCACGTCGTCATATCTTCTCAGCTTTACTGCATGATAACCTCCGATAGAAGATTTGAAATAAGACGTATTTGTTTCACTGAATGTTCCTAAAATATTATTGAAAATTCTATAGTGTGTTTTATCTTTTTCAGCAATCGTTTCAAGTGTTTTATTCACATTGACATTCGCTAAGATAGATTCTAAATTCGGATTTCCCTGAACTTTTTCAGCCAGAAGATCTGAACCTTCAGTCTGGAATGGATTTTCAGCGAAGATTTTGTCTACATAATTCTCATCATTCAGATAACGTTTGTTAACCGTCCAGAGATCAAATAAGCTTACTGCTCCAATGATAATCAAAGCCACATTCTGGCTTAGTTTCTTTTTCATCGTTAAGAAAAGAACAGCTGCCGTTATAGCGACGTAGATCAGCGCCTTTATAGCATCAATTCTGAATAATTTGAATCTCTCATCAGCAAGATAATCCAAAAGGAAAGGGGGGAAATATGTTTTTTCGCCATCGGTATAAAAACCAAGCAGTGATTTTCCAAAAATCAGCAGAATAAGAAGGAGTCCTAAAGTTCCACCACTTACATACATAAGGATTTTCTTTTTGTATTCCTCTGTCAGTTTTTCATCGGTAAAGAATCGGTAAATTCCAATAATGGCAATCAGAGGGAATAATAACTCTACCACCACGAGGATAGAAGAAGGTGCTCTGAATTTGCTGTAAAAAGGAACATAGTCGATAAAGAAGTCAGACAGTGGCATAAAGTTGCTTCCCCATGCCAGTAAAACGGTCAGAATAGAAGCTCCGAGAATCCAGTATCTGTATTTTTTCCAGGCGAAGAAGAATCCTAATAAAGCAAGGAAGCATACAACGGCACCCTGATAAGCAGGACCTGAAGTTCCGGGCTGATCTCCCCAGTAGGTAACCCCGTTGAACCCTTTGGAAATCCTGTCCATTTCTGCCTGCGAGCCTACATTTTCCTGGATAAGTTCCTGAACCTTATTCATCATTTCTTTGGCCTCCGGTTCCTGACTTCCGCCACCCATCAGCCTTGGAATGAAAAGATTCAATGTTTCCAGTTTTCCGTAGCTCCACATCAGAATACTCGTTTTATCCAATCCTGATTCTCCTGAAGTATGACTGTCATTCGTCAGGATCTGTTTTCCACGGACGGTTTCTTTAATGTATTCGGAATTGGCCATAATCCTTTGAGAGTTCATCCCCACGCCAATGGCACATGAAGCAGCAATAATTCCTGATGAAATAAGAAAATGCTTCATCGGGATCTTTTTCTGAATTGCTCTTACCAATTCGGAGAGGAATAAAAATCCTAAAGCCAGAAACAGGTAATACGTCATCTGCGGGTGGTTGGCTGCAATCTGAAGCCCCATAAACAGGGTCGTTGCAATAAATCCCCAGATGTACTGTTTCCGGATATAGACCAGTATAATTCCGGCAAGCAGCGGTGCGAAATACTCAATGGTATTGACTTTTCCGTTGTGCCCGGCCGCAATAATAATATAAAAATAGGTGGATAGACCGAAGAATGTGGCACCTAGTAAGGCGTATTTCCAGTTTCTGACGGCTACCATTCCAAGGAAGAAGAATCCTGCAAAAAGCAGGAAAAGATAATTAACGGGTCTTGGCAGGAAATTCAGATTGCTGTCTATCTTTTTGATGATGTCACCTTTAAACTGACTTCCCATCTGATAGGTAGGCATTCCGCCAAACATGGAATCACTCCAGTAGGTTTCGTTTCCGGTATCGGCTCTGTAGTCCAGAAGCTCTTTTGCGCCTCCTCTGTACTGTACGATATCATGTTGAAAAAGTTGTTTCCCTGAAAAAACAGGGGTGGAGTATAAAAATGCTAAAACTATAAAGACAATCAATGAAATTGCAATATAAATTAAGTTTTTATTTTTAGCCATGCTGGTTACTATCTTTTATTTCTTGGAATTTTTACCTTTTGTCTTTGGTTTCTTTCACCTCTTCATAGTCAACGGTTTCTGCATCCCAGTTGAGGTTCTGTTTATTCTTATTCGAGCTGTTAAGATCCTGCTGATTGTTAATGTTGTCTTTATTATTGTTAAACCTGTAACTATAAAAAGTTTTGAAAAAGAGCCTTCTCAGGATATTCCAGACAAAGAACATAATAATAGCTGTGAGTACTAACTCAAGAATGTACTTCATAATTTCTAATTTAAATTCAAAGTTTAAGATTCAAAGTTAAGTGTTTAAAATTCAAATTTGGTAAGGGTATCCTGATGCTTATGATCCATGAAACCCCAAACCTCTCTGATTTTCAAACACTCTTACCCTAAAACGTCTTTAATTCAATTATTTTGCAGAAGGATTCACCATGACAGAAGATTTAGACGTGCTTTTCATAGACTGTGACTGTTTTCCGTCTGAAATAGTCTCAACCTGTGTTGTTTTTACATCGATATTCTGGTTGGCAATCCACCCTGTACTTTGGTCAAACTTAATGGTTCCGTTCTGAGCAAGCTCGCTGCTAAGGCTGTGCGTGATCGGTCCCTGGGTTTTCTTTTCAGTCTTTTTAGGAATTCCTCCCGTTACTGAAATTTCTGCCGTTCCGTTTCCTACACTTTTCAGTACATAGTTGGAAGTGACCTTAACGCTTCCGCTTGCATCAGCATTTTCAGAAGTGGTCCACTTTTCACCGATCTTTACTCCTTTTTTAGGAATAATCGTTAAGTTTTTATTAAGCTGGTCTTTCAATACTTTTTCATTGAAAGTTTCTTTAAGACTCGCTACAACGCTTGCCTTTTGGTTCGCATCTTTGATCAGCGTTCCTACGGCATTGGTCACTTTGGTATAAACAGCATCAAAACCTGTGATAGAAATTACATTTCCTTTAGTATCCATCTTCATGTTCAGCTTGTTTCCGGTAAGCGCTTTGTTGATATTCCAGATCATTTTCAGATCATCTTCTTTCGGAATAGCCTGTTTGGTATCTACAATTACTGTTTTGCCCTGTGCACTTTGTGAATTTCTTTTACCCACAAGATTAAGGGTCATGTCATATACATTCCCTTTAATATCGTTGACGGTGAAATTCATTTCATCTGTAGACTCACTTGTTGCCGTGATTGTTTTTCCCTGAGGATCTTCCATCGTTTTTACATCCCTCTGGTACGTTGTAAGAGGATATGTTTTTCCTTTTTCCAGCTTAAAAGTCTGAGTAAAAACTCCCGCAGAATCTTTGATTGCAGGATTTTCAGCTACTTTGGCTACAGAATCTGCAGGAACTTCTACAGTCACTGTTTTTCCTGTTTTGGGATCTACTTTAGTGATGGTTGCCGTTTCTTTTTTACAAGAAACAAGAGCTATAGATGAGATGAGCATGAATGCTGCTACGTTTTTCATTTTAATTTTTTTAAGTTTAAATTTTACTGATATTTTTGTTCTGTGCATCAATAACGATACCATAAAACATCACGATAAAATACTTATGTTCCGGCTACTTACTAAAGAGATGCCGCTGCCACAATTTTTTGTCTTACCGCTTCATATAAAATCGCACCACATGCTACAGAAACGTTTAGAGATTGGGTCTTTCCTTCAATAGGAAGTTTAATCTTTTCATCAGAATGGTGCATTACTTCTTTAGAAATTCCCGTTTCCTCATTTCCCATGACAATCGCACAAGGTTCTGTGAAATTCACATCATAGATCAGTTTCTGAGCCTTTTCAGTCGCTGCAAACACAGAAATACCACTCTGCTGAAGGAAATCTACCGCGTGGGCAAGATTCGGCTCCTTGCAGATTTTGATATTGTAAAGGGCACCCGCAGATGTTTTGATGGCATCTGAATTGATAGGCGCTCCTCCTTTTTCAGGAATAATGATGGCATCTACCCCTACACATTCTGCCGTTCTGCATATCGCTCCGAAGTTTCTCACATCTGTAAGTCTGTCCAGGATCAGCAAGAAAGGCGTTTTTCCCTCTTCAAATAACTGCGGAACAATGTCTTCCACTCTGTGAAACGGAACATCAGAAATAAAAGCAACCACACCCTGGTGGTTTTTTCTTGTAAAACGGTTCAGTTTTTCAATCGGCACATAGTTGGGACGGATTTTATGTTGGGCTAAAATAGTCTTCAGCTCAGCATAAATAGGACCCTGAAGTGCATTCTGCACAAAGATCTTATCAATCGTTTTTCCCGCTTCAATGGCTTCTATTACTGGACGAAGTCCGAAAATGAAATCGTCTTTTTTGTTTTCGTTTGTCAAAATTTATTTTTTCTGTTGTTAAACTTATTCAAGGCAGGGCGGCTCTTCTACTGTTTTGTATCTGCTTTCAAAGCGAGAATCGGTGGTAGTGATACCTGCCATTTTTCTTTCATCATTATAAACATCCCATAATGCCTGGTTGTTCTTTTTAATATCCAATGTATAAACTACATTTTCTTGTCCTTTTTCTGTATTTTCCTCCTGCAGCTCAAACAGGTACGTATTTCCGTCTTTTCTGATATTCTTGATCTGAAAATAATAGGCATCCTGCCCAATGATATGCTCTAATGCATATTTCCCCTTATTGCTCAGAATTATTTTCTGGTTCTGATAATCACACGGAATATAAATGATGTATTTCGAGTCTTTTTTGGTGAGCATCGTCCATTCTTTTGGAAGAGATTTGAAAATTTCCTCCCAAGCAACGGAGCTCTTTATTTCGGACTGATGATTTTTTGGAACGATACTTTCTGATGTTTTTGAAAGGCTGTCACCAGCAGATGTTTTTACAGCAT
Organism: Chryseobacterium carnipullorum; assembly: GCF_003815695.1. Taxonomy (NCBI): domain Bacteria; kingdom Pseudomonadati; phylum Bacteroidota; class Flavobacteriia; order Flavobacteriales; family Weeksellaceae; genus Chryseobacterium; species Chryseobacterium carnipullorum. The sequence continues at coordinate 2,899,329 of NZ_CP033920.1, forward strand.
CACTTTTCGGGGAACAACTCACCAAAACAATGATGAGTGCACCTAAAAGGAAGAACTGTGGAAAAAAAACTTTCTTCATCAAAATATTAATATTTCTCGCCCAATATTGCTCTTTTCTGTGCCATGATGTAGCCGTAATGAAGACTTTCATGCATATTGTTAAAGATAATAGCATCCTGAATACTTTTCAGATCCATTCCGAAACTGGTGGTGTACGGGGTGTAGTCTGAAAAGAAGTCACTGTCATAATCTTTCATCAAAATCTTTGAAGTTTCGGTGAGCAAAAACTCAAGATCTTCCACTTCAGATTTTTGTACATTCAGGTTGGGAAGAGTCCCCTTTTTATAGGTTTCGATCCAATATTTATCTATTCTGAAAGGATTTCCGCTCAGATAATAATGCAAGAGTTGCTGAGTAGCTACTGTATGCGCAATATTCCAGTACATATTGTTGTTGAAACCGTCAGGAATCAGCAAAAGATCTTCATGTGAAGTATTCTGCAGGATTCCTAAAAGGTTCTTTCTCACCTGTCTGTGTGCTTGAAAATGATAATTCATTTTACAAAATTTTTTAATCACCAAAAATAGTCTAATAAACTGGAAGTGACAATTTTTTGGATCAAGGATTAAATTAAATGTTCTTAAATCGTGAAAAAAAGTGTTAATTGTCATCATTTCCATGATAAGTAAAATGATCAGATGCTCTTTTGTTTTTGCCAATTACAAAACCAACTCCTCTGAAAAGTATTCAAAGGAGTTGTTTTTTCAAAATCGTAAGATCTGAATATATTTTTAAGGTGATTATTTTTTGATGATCTTATGTTTGAATGTTATTCCGTCTTTTAACATAATGTTCAGCAAATAGACTCCTGCAGGATATGTTGAAATGTCTATTTTGTTTTCCCCGCGGGTTTCGGCTAATTTTTTACCATCAACACTGAAAACACTTATTGAAGCGACCTCAGACTTGGATCTTATATTCACAAAATCTGAAGTAGGATTGGGGTAGATGCTTACATCCACAGTCTTAATATCCTTTACATCCAGTACTGCACTGCTTTTACCCTGCATATAGACCGATAAGTATACATCACCCTGTTGCTGATTGAAAACGGCCGTTGGAATGGTATGTTTTAAAGTATGATTTCCTGCGCTTAGATTGGGCATGCTGAATCCTCTGATCGGAACAGAGTTGCCCGGACACCAGTTATTCCATGACGTCCATTCTGCAACTGATTTCGGAGCTGCACCGTAAATTCCGTTGCCTTGTGTATTGTATACTCTGAACGGTTCACAGGAAATTCCTCCGGGAGTGTAAGTAAGCATTTGGACATCATCTATATAGGTGTAATTCTGTCTTCTTACGTATTCTTCCCCGCCTGTATTGGCGCCGTGAGGAGTGGAGATGACATAGAAACGGGCATTGGTAATGGCATTGGGAAGATTGAAATTAACAATTCTGACAGTTTCACCAGGAACATCCGTATTGTTATAGTTGTTTAAGGTCTTATAGGTTAGTATAGGAACAATAGAATTCTGATCTGTGATGGTGGCCCCTGTATCCGTTGAAAAGAAAGTAAGATTTCCTGAGAAAACATCAATCCTTCCGGCACATCCGGCAACCTGTGTCTGTGCCGCATAAGGAACACCGAAAACATCAAGTTCCATGTAGAGATCATAGGTCGTACGTAAGGTAGCATCATGAAATACATTGTACATATTACTGAGGTCATACGTGTAAGGAACCTCACCAGGAGTACGGTTTTTACTCATAAACGGAGTAATGTATCTTCCAACTTCGATTCTTTTCACATTAGTGTCATTCATTGTATAGGTAGGCTGGTTTTTCGGAACCATCGCTAAATAAACACTTCCCAGACGGTCATAGTTATCACAAAGGGCACCTATGCTTACTCTCATGGCAATTTTTGCTTTAAAGGAATTAAGCTCAGCATCTGTCAGTTTCCTTGCATATCTCGTGTTTCCCAGCCTGATAAGACCAGCAGGAACCGGGTCAGAGACTGTAGCCGCATAGCCGTCATAATAAACTGCATCTGAAATCAGATTCATTCTATTGGTTGTCTGTGATTTAAAAAGACCTGCGAAAAAAAGACCCGCAAAAAATAGCTTTTTATACATATGATTGGCATTTGATACAAATATATTAAAATATATATTTAAAGCAGTTTGTTGTTTGATTAATTTTAAATCATACATTGATTTCTTTATTAAATACGTAAATTAATTATAAATACTGATGAATGGTTTTTATTAATTAGACTTATAGAATTGTTTTTATACATCGTTTTCTTGATAATGGTTTAAATAATTAATATGATCAGTGAAATAATCATATTTGTTATTAATATCAAAACTTTATTGTTAAATTAGCATCATTGTTATTGATGAATTTATTAATTATGAAAAGAATTTTACTTTTATCTCTGTTATTGATAGTTTCGGCATTTAATGCACAGATCAATTTGAATATCACAAGCACTTCGGTAGGCACTGCGCCTGTAAGCAGTTTTTTTTCCTATTCTTATGTTCAGCAGATCTATCCTAAACAAGAGTTAAATGCTACAGCTGCAGGAAATATCACAGGTCTTACATTTTATGTGGATCCGTCCGCCACAATCAATGATTCCTCGGACTGGAGCGTCTATGTAGGGCATACTGCAAAAACAGCATTTACATCCGGTACCGACTGGATTCCGGCTGCTCAGCTTACTCAGGTTTTTTCAGGTACTGTGACAAAAACCAATAATAAGGTGGAAGTTATTTTCACGACTCCATTTGCTTATAATAACACCGATAATTTAGTAATTGCTGCTAAAGAAAATTCTCAGAGTATTGATATTAATAATTTTGACGAAGCATTTCGCGTTTACCCGCATATTCTGTATTCTACTCTCTATTATAAGGGAGACCGCGCGGTAGTTGATCCTGCAACGCCACCCGGAGGGATAAGAGCCGATTACAAATCTGCAGTTACTATTTCAGGATTAACGCCTAAGTTAGGTCCTTCATGCCCTTTTGTCAATTATCCGACAAACGGAACCCAGTTTGTACCTTTGCTTCCTGCTATTAAATGGCTGGTGGTTTCAGGGGCGGATTCTTATAAAATTTCACTGGGAACAACTCCGGGAGGGACAGATATTATTAATCAGCAGGTTGTGACAGGGGTTAATTTTACTCCATCAACTCCCCTTAACCGTGATACGACCTACTATTTAAAAGTTAATGCTGTTTCAGCCGGCCTTGAGTCTTTAGGATGTACAGATATTACCTTTAAAACCATTCCTCCCATTCCAGTCAATGATGCCTGTTCTGGAGCCTTACCAGCAGCTGCTTTCCCCTATGAATATACTCAAAGTGATGCAATATCTGCTACTAATAATAATGGATTCATAACCTCATGTGCCGACGCAATGAATGACGGGACGTGGTTTAAATTTACAGGAGACGGTGGGCAGTTTACCGTTGGGATAACAATGCCTTCAGGCAGTACCTATGATCCTCAGATGGATATTTACAGGGGTACATGCAGTAGCTTGGTATGCGTTCAGGCAGTAGACAATGGTGGCGGTGGTGCAGCAGAAACCTATACATTCACAACGACAGCAGGAACTGAATATTTTATCAATGTAGGGGCTTACGAAGAAACAGTCGATATGCCGGAAAATGTTTTTACCATTAAAATCATTAAACTTTAATAGGGGTGAATGGTGAATGGTGAATTTTTGTTAGTAGGAATCATTTACCATTGATTTGCCAAGCAAAATTGATCCATTAACTATAAAACTCTTCATTTAATACTCTGTTTTATAAGAAAATATTATCTTAACTTTCACTGTATGAATTGATTTTATACAGTGAAAGTTGTTTTATATTAATCATACTGCTTTACCAATCCCGGAATATTTAACAAACTTTAACTCAAAAATGGCATTCATTATGTTGATTACTGCCAGTATTTATCAGAAATTTACCACTTATTTTAATTAAAGCTATGTCAGAGATATATCAAGCCGAAGATATCCGCCAGTTGACGGAAAAAGTAAAAGAAAAAAACTACTTATTTTCCCTTCTGAGACAGGAAATCAACAAAGTGATCATTGGACAGGAATACATGATAGACCGCCTTTTGGTTGGCCTTTTGGGGAATGGACACGTTCTTTTGGAAGGGGTACCCGGACTGGCAAAAACTCTGGCGATCAAAACCCTGGCAGAAGCTGTTCACGGACAATTCTCCAGAATACAGTTTACACCGGATTTACTCCCTGCAGACGTTGTAGGAACCATGATCTTCAATATCAAGGACAATGATTTTTCCATAAAAAAAGGACCTGTTTTTGCCAATTTTGTATTGGCGGACGAGATCAACCGTGCGCCGGCTAAGGTACAGTCGGCACTATTGGAAGTAATGCAGGAAAAGCAAGTCACCATTGGTGATGAAACCATGAAGCTTCCAAAACCGTTTTTGGTACTCGCTACCCAAAACCCGATCGACCAGGAAGGAACTTATCTGCTGCCGGAAGCCCAGAGCGACCGTTTTATGCTGAAGTGTAAAATTGATTACCCAAGTTTTGAGGATGAAAGAACGGTCATGAGAATGGTTTCTACCTCTCATCAGCCTGTTGTGAAACCTGTGATCTCATTACAGGATATTGTAGATGCTAAAGAACTGATCAATCAGATTTATCTGGATGAAAAGATCGAAAAATATATTCTGGATATGGTTTTTGCCACCCGTTATCCTGAAAACTACGGACTTTCTGAACTTAAAAATTACATTGGTTTCGGAGCGTCACCAAGAGCATCCATCAACCTTGCCATAGCATCCAGAACGTATGCATTCCTTAAAGGGAGAGCTTTTGTTATTCCTGAAGATGTAAAAGCTTTGGCTCAGGATGTATTAAGGCATAGAATTGGTCTTACTTTCGAGGCTGAAGCAGAAGAAATTACTTCAGAAGAGATTATCAATAGAATTTTAGCAAAAATTCAGGCGCCCTAATGAGTGGAGTGATCATCAGAAAAGCGGTTCAGGAAGATTGTGCTCCAATGTTGGAGTTGATCAAAGAGCTTGCAGAATATGAAAAGGCACTTCATGAAGTGACCTTAACTTTGGATGAATTTATAGAAGACGGCTTCGGGAAATCTCCTGTTTGGGGAGCTTTTGTTGCCGAGCTTAACAATGAAATTGTTGGAATATCATTATATTATGACAGATTTTCAACCTGGAAGGGAAGAAGACTGTATCTTGAAGATCTCGTAGTGACAGAAAAAATGAGGGGAAAGCAGATCGGAAAACTTTTGTTTGAGGCCACTTTAGACTATGGAAAATCAAACCAGTATAGCGGAATGGTTTTTCAGGTACTGAACTGGAATGAACCCGCGATTAATTTTTATAAGAAATACAGCCCGAAATTTGATAATGAATGGCTGAATGTTTCAATTGAATTGATAGATTAGAAGTGAGAGGTGAGAATGGAAGACGGGAATAACCGAAACACTGCATCTCGAAACCCGCAACACATTTATGGAAATAAAAGATATTGTAAAGAAAGTAAAGCAGATTGAGATCCGTACCCGAAAGAAGACGGAAGCTTCGCTTATGGGACAGTATCACAGTGCTTTTAAAGGTCAGGGAATGACTTTCTCTGAGGTTCGTCCCTATCAGTTTGGCGATGAGATCCGCAGAATCGACTGGAATAAAACAGCCCGTTTCCGTGAACCCTTCGTCAAAGTGATGGAAGAAGAAAGAGAGTTGACGATGATGATTCTCGTAGATATTTCAGCGTCTATGGATTACGGAACCAAAGGCCAGCTGAAAAGAGAATATGTTGCAGAAATTGCTGCCAGCCTTGGATTTTCGGCTGCCGGAAACAATGATAAAGTAGGACTGATTCTGTTTGCAGATAAAGTGTATAAAGTAATTCCGCCCCAGAAAGGCAGAAAGCATATTCTTTCCATTATCAGCAATATTCTGACGGCAGATTATGTGCCTGCAGTGTCCAGGATTGATAAGGCAATGGAATACATGATGGGGATTTTCAAAAGAAAATCTCTGGTTTTTCTGTTCTCTGATTTTGAAGATACCTACGATTCTAAAATGCTTCGGGTAGCTTCAAAGAAGCATCAGTTGCTGGGCTTGAGAATTTATGACGAAAAAGATAACGAAATTCCCGATGTAGGCTATGTGCTTTTGCATGATGCTGAAACAGGAAAAGAAGTCTGGGCCAATACTTCCAGTGCGAGATGGAGATATACCTTCGCGGAAGCCCAGAAACAGAAAGTCCGGGCTCTGGAAGAAGATTTTGCTACCAGTTCGGCCAGTTTTATGAATGTCAGCACCGGTGCTGATTATTCCAAATTACTGTATAATTATTTCCAGAAGAAGTAAACCAAAATAACAAAGGCTTTGGCCTTAACTACTATTATTAGAAATTGAAAAAAATATTATTCATACTGTCTTTTTTAATTTGTGGAAGTGCTTTTTCACAGATACTGTCTTCCAATCTTGAAAAGAAGACGCTGGCTTTAGGTGAAGTCAATCGGTTAATGATTAGAATTGACAATGTTCATGATCTTCAGGTCGTTGCTGCTCCTAAAAACGAATTGCTTCCTTTCCATTTCGAAGAGATTAAGGACAGCATAGGACAAAATCAGAATTCTTACGAAAGAAAAATTGAGTTTTCAGTCTATGACGAGGGAAAATTTACCATTCCTGAACTGGAATTTAATGTAGGAGGAAAGATCTTAAAAACCATTCCTTATGAAATTGATGTGATCAATACCGCCCAAAAGGCCGATCAGATCAATGATATCATGAACAATAAAGAGGTAAAGCTTGAAACAAAAGATTATTGGGAGCTTTATAAATTTTATATTCTGGCCGCGCTTGCCGTTATCGCTTTGATTATTGCAATCATTATGTTCATCAAATGGGGTAGAAAATCGAAAAGCTCACCTGCAGTTGCTACGAACCAGACCTTAAAAGAACTGGATTCCCTGAAAAAGAAAAAATACATCGAAGGAGGGAATTTCCGATCTTTCTATGTGGAATTAATAGAAATATCAAGAACCTTTATTACCACACAGTACCGGCTGCCGGCGGATGTTCTTCTTACCGACGATCTTATTGACGTCATGAAAAAGAACAACACGATTTCCCAGGAAAACGAAAAAATAGTGGAAGATGTATTTTTAAGAGGAGATCTGGTGAAGTTTGCCAAAACCTTCCCTGATCAGGCGACTATGGAAAAAGATTTTGCAGATATCCGCGATTTTGTGAAGAGATCATCAAAAGATTTAGAATTTGAAAACTTAAGAAAGGATGCTTAATTTTGAATTTTACAGTCCGTGGTTTCTGCTGCTCTTTTTGCTGTTCATTCCTTTATTGATTAAAGATGTCGGAGGAAAGAAAAAGAAGGGAATCAAAGTTCCGACGGTCCAGAATATGGAAGAAAACGGAGGCATCCGTGCAGTGCTTGTTTTGCTTAAACTCTCAAAATACATCATTCTTTCTGCGCTTATTGTTGCGATGGCCAGACCGAGAACATTTACGATATCTCAGGACAGGGATGATACCAAAGGAGTAGATATTATGCTTTCTATAGATGTTTCCCTGAGTATGCTTGCGAAAGACCTCAATCCGGACCGTATTACGGCATTAAAGGATATTGCTGTGAAGTTTGTACAGAAACGTCCGAATGACAGAATAGGAGTAGTAGCTTATGCAGCGGAAGCATTTACAAAGGTACCGGTGACTTCAGATCATCAGGTGGTGATTGACGAAATTAAAAATCTTAATTCTGCAGGTCTTGAACCGGGAACAGCCATCGGAGAAGGACTTTCTGTAGCAGTCAATCATCTGATCAAAAGCAAAGCTAAAAGTAAAGTGGTGATCCTGATGACAGACGGGGTAAGCAATATTCAGAATGCGATACCTCCACAGCTGGCGGCAGAACTGGCTAAGAATAATAATATAAAAGTATATGCCATTGGAATCGGGACAAACGGTTTTGCGCTGATGCCTACCTCTCAGGATATTTTCGGTGATTTAATTTTTACTGAAACAGAAGTGACGATCGATGAAAATACACTGAAAGAAGTAGCACAAACTACAGGCGGGAGATATTTCAGAGCGACTTCCAACAGCAGTCTGGAGGAGGTTTATGATGAGATCAACCATTTGGAAAAATCAGATATCAAAGTTTCCAAGCTGTACAATTATGACGAATATTTTAAAATCTTCCTTTGGATCGCATTAGGAATGCTGTTCTTTGATGCGCTGCTGCGATGGGTGTTATATAAATTTTTAAGCTGATGAATTGGTCTTTAGGAAATTACTGGTATTTACTTTTGCTGCTGCTTTTGCCGCTGCTGGCTTCCTTTATGATCCGTTATTTAAAATGGAAAAAGAAGAAAAGGGAGATTTTTGCTGAGAGCCGTTTTCATGAAAGTTTATTTGAAAAAAGATCAGGATTTACAAAGTTCTTTCCTGCTTTATATCTTTTGGGAACGCTGTTTCTGATATTTTCTATTATCGATCTTCTGAACGGTTCGGAAGAAGTGAAAACCAATCAAAGGCTTAACAATGTTATCTTTATGCTCGATGTCTCCAATTCTATGAATGCGGAGGATATTGATCCCAGCCGTCTTGCAGAGGCGAAGAATCTGATGATGAATACCATGCAGAAGATGAAAAATGATAAGATAGGGATCGTGATCTTTGCCGGAGAAGCAGTTTCTATTATGCCGCTTACCACAGATTACGGTACCGCGGAAACGTACATCAGTGCTATAGAAACCAATTCCATGAAGATCCAGGGTACAGATTTTCTCAAGGGAATGCAGGCAGCAGCAGATAAGTTTAAAAATGTTAGCAAAGGCTCAAGAAAGGTGATTCTGCTAAGTGATGGTGAAGATAATGAAGGAAATGACAATGCAGCCATCAGACTTGCCAATAAAGAAGGTATTTCCATAACATCGGTAGGAATAGGAACAGATGAAGGAGCACCGGTACCGGAATATGTTTTCGGACAGCTGATGGGGTACAAAACGGATATGGATGGCGGAACAGTCATCTCCAAAAGACAAACGGAAGCCCTTAAAAAGATGGCAGAGTCCACAGGCGGAGATTATGTCGACGGAAATAATGTCAATGAAGCTCCCGACAAAATCATCGATGCCATGAACAAAAAATCTTCGTCTGCACAGACTTTGGTAAGGTCTCAGAATGCCAATCACTATTATCAGTATTTTTTGATCGTATCTATTTTCTTCTTCTTTTTAATTTATATATTGAACCCAAAAAAAGATTTCAATGTATAATGTCGGATACTTTGTCTATCAAGATTTTAAATAAATACTTTAACCGAACTTTAACAAATAGAGGTCTGTTTATTAACATATAAACGAATAATTTTGCAGTTAATGAATACTAAAATCATTTTTTTATCGTTTCTTATTGCTTTCTCATTCTCAAGCGTAGTGTTTGGGCAGGAAAACTATAGAACTTTAGTGTATGAAGGTAATCAGAAATTCAATGGTAAAGACTATGACGGAGCTTCCTCTAAGTATATGGAGGCTGTAAAAACCAACGATAAAGATTTCACAGCGCATTATAACCTTGGAAACGCATTGTATAAAAGCAAAAAATATGAAGAGGCTAAAGCAGAGTTTGACAAAGCACAAAAGCTTTCGCAGACATTGCCTGATAAAACAGCCGCTCTTCATAACCTTGGAAATACCTATATGCAGATGAACCAGCCTGAAAAAGCAGCTGATTATTATAAGCAGGCTCTGAAGCAGAATCCTTACAATGAAGCAACCCGAAAGAATTACGAAATTGCCAAGCTGAAAGAAAAGGAAAAAGAGCAGCAGCAAAAAAATGAGCAGAAAAACTCAGGAAAAGGCGGTGGCGGTGATGATCAGAATAAAAGTGATGATCAGAAAGGCGATAAAAAAGATCAAAAGAATGATCAGGGCAGTGGCCAGCAGGAAGAAGGGAAGAGTGAAAAAGGAGATACTCCCAAGCAGGACCAGAATGATGAGGGGAAGATGCCTAAAAACCTTGAAAATGCCATATTAGATAAAGTAAGCGAAAAAGAAAAAGAAACCGCCAGAAAAATATTAAATAAAAATTCTTATTCGGTGCCCCAGAGCAACGAAAAAGATTGGTGATGCAACAGAAATTAATTTACATACTATTCATTTTTGCATCCGTAATTTCTTACGGACAGGTTAACCTGTTTATGGAATCTGATAAAGCAGAATACAATGGAAAGGATATTGTCAACCTTACGATTATTCTGGAACTTAATGGGGTGGATCTCGAGCCGCAGACCCGTTTCCAGCTTCCCGATCTTTCAAAATTTACCATTATTGGAAGCGGATCTGTGACCAATACCCTGATTGATCCCGCAACCAACACACTTGTTACTCAGAAAGTATCCAGAATTGCTCTTGAACCTAAGAAAAAAGGGAAAATTAAAATCGGTTCCGTACTGGTAACAGTGAACAATAAAATCTATAAGACAGAACCTTTTGATGTCAATATAAAAGATGTTGTTGAAAAGAGATCTCTTGCGACGAATATTTCCAGCGAGATGTATCTGAACATGGAGATAGAAGACCGTGAGGTCTACCAGGATCAGCCTACAGTTGCTGTATTAAGGGTGTATTCTAAAAACATGGACAACTTCAGAAAGGTAAAAGATGTTCGTCTTCCCCGTCAGGATAATATTAACGTTCATCCTATAAGTTTCACCAAGTCCGAGATTGACCCTTCAGGAGCCGGAAACATGGCGTCTCAGATTGTAGCGGTATTTATGGTCTTTCCTAATGAAGCGGGATACGTTGATGTTCCGTCTGTATCAGCATCGGTGAGTTCATATTCCAACAAAAATAAAATTGTTTCCAACAGAGTAAAGCTTAATGTAAAAAAACTTCCTGAGGGATCACCTGAGTATTTTAAAAATGCAGTCGGAAATTTCAGCGTAAATGTCTATAATGCATCAAAAGATAAAATAGAGGTTGAAAAACCGATTAATGTGATTATTAAAGTATCAGGAGAAGGAAACCTTCCGGATATGTATCTTCCGAAGATTGTTTCATCTCCCGATTATGAAGTTTTTAGTCCAAAAATTACGTCTAAAGTAGCTCCGGGAACTACAGGAATGAAGGGAGAAATTTTCGCGAACTATGTCGTGATTCCCAAAAAAGCAGGACCTATTTCAATCCAGACCGAACCGTTTGCATTCTTTGATCCGGCTAGCCGTGAATATGTTGACCTGGGACAGAAAACCCTTGCACTTAATGCCTTTTCACATGACCAAATTCTTGAATCCCGTACCACGGTTGAAAAAGTAAATGAGTATACCAATACCCTTTTAGAAACGGTAAATACGCCTGTTCTGAAGACAACTACATTTAAAGTAAAAGAAAAAAGTAAGTTCCACTGGAATATTCTTTTAACCAATATTGCCATTCTAATAGGATTATTTATCGTCTATCTGTTATTTAAAACTTGGCAAAAAAAGCGAGCGTTAGTTAGAGAAACAACATCTCCTAAACCACTTGGTTCTGTGGCTGAAACGGAAAGAGAAATTCGTGAAACACTGAAAACGGATATCAACGATTATTTCAGCTATCTAGAAAACCTTAAAGACAACGGAGATTATGAAAAGTTCTTTGATACCCTGGAGGAAATGGATCTGGAGGTAAGAAAACAGTATTTGCAAAGCTCTTCAGATGATTTCAGAATACGTCTGGAAAGTGATAAGGGATCTTCTGTTGCTGAAGAATACAGAAATTTATCACAACGGATTCAAATGGAGAAATACTCTCCTTTGAAATCAGCGGAAGGAATGGAGGAACTTTTAAAAGCAGTTGTTAATTTGTATTCACGAATTAGCAAATAATCACTTTTTTTTCATATTTTTGCGAAATTATTAATTACAAAGAGATGGAAATATTTAATGATTTCTCTATTAAAGAGATCGTTACCTGCTTTATGGTTCTTTTTGCCGTGATCGATATTATCGGTTCTGTTCCCATTGTGGTAAGCCTTCAGCAGAAATTTGGGCAGATTGAGGCCGGGAAGGCATCGATTACTGCCGGAGTGATCATGATCGTTTTTCTATTCGTAGGAAATAAAATTCTTAAGCTTATCGGAGTAGATGTGAATTCATTTGCCATTGCCGGAGCTTTTGTGATTTTTATCATAGCACTTGAAATGATTCTTGGAATTGAAATCAATAAAACCACTGAAGCAAAGGCTGCATCCATTGTCCCTATTGCGTTTCCACTGGTAGCAGGAGCCGGGACGCTCACAACAACATTATCTCTCAGAGCTGAATTTCATGACATTAATATTATTTTAGGAATTGTTCTCAATACAATTTTCGTATATTTGGTGCTGAAATCAGCAAAATGGCTGGAAAACAGAATGGGAGAGGCTACACTGTCTATTCTTCAGAAGGTTTTCGGAATCATCCTATTGGCTATTTCAATAAAATTATTCACCGCTAACTTTGCCCAATTGGTGCAGAACTATATTAATTTTTAAGAATCATGCAGAAGTTTTATAAAGTATTTCTAGTTGTGTTTATCGTTTTCATTGCCATCAATCTTTATGCATTAGACTGGCAAACGGATCTTTTATCAGAAGATAACCTGAAGTTTGTATTTTCAATCGCTTCAGCAGTTATTGGTTTGATTTTGCTTTTTGTACTGGATACATGGAGCAGAATTGGAGTGAAGAAGTAATTTAAGAATCACATTATTCTATATAATAAAACCTCTTTCAAGTGAAAGAGGTTTTTCGTTTTTACTACTGGTGGCTTCGAGTGTATCAATTTCAAAACTTGGCGCGGGGATACGTTTTTTTTTAACGCAAAGAAATTGATTACACTAATGATAAAGGGAAGCAAAGACGGAATCAATTTCATTGATTCGATTAAGCAGGCGCTCTGTCCTGAAGCTTCATCAGAGACGAAGTCGAACTCTTTGCCTCCTCCAACTCAAAAGCACTTTTCATAGAACTTTGCGTAAAAAAAATCATTTCTTCCTAAAGTTTTGCAGCTGATCCCTTCGAGTGTCTCCACCAGTATGTCACGTATGAAACTATGTGTAAATTCGAAAATATAAGAAAAATCCCTGGGTGGGTGCTACCGTTCACCCTAAGAAACCACAAGATTCTTTAAAACAGCCTCAGATTTCAGCTCTGTCTCACGCCATTCTTTTTCGGCATCGCTTTGCGCCGTTATTCCGCCGCCTACAAAAATGTGTACTGAATCTTTATACAATCTTGCACATCTGAGATTGACAAAGTACATAACCCATTCATCTGTTTCCACTTTGATATACCCGGCATATAATTCCCGTGGAAATTTCTCAAATTGCTGAATACTCTTTTTACAGAAGTCTTTTGGAATTCCGCATACTGCAGGGGTAGGATGGAGTTCGTGGATGAGATTGTCCAGATCCTCAGGCCGTATATGGGCTTTAAAATCTGTCCTCAGATGTTTGATATTTCCTGAAATATGATCGTAGGTCTCCGATAGCTGTAGATTGGCTGAGTAGTTTTCAAGAATATCTTTGATATAAGAGGTGACAGGTTTTTGTTCTTCAATCTCTTTTTCTGTCCATTCTTCAGATACAGGCAGCGTTCCGGCAAGACTCATGGTTTCAAATTCGTGGGTCGTTTTATTGAATTTTCCAAGGGTCTCAGAAAAAGCACCCATCCAGGCATTCTCTCCATCATTAAAGATGTATCTGAATGCGTTGGGATAAGTGATACAAAGTTTTTTAAAACTTTCTTTATAATCAATACCGTTAAAATCCCTGAAGATCTTTCTCCTTGAGTACACCAGCTTGGGAAGGTCATGGTTTTTGATGACATCAATGACCTGTTGAAGAGTATTGGTATATTCCTCTTTGGTCTCTTCCGTGAAATGACTTTCATCTTTCAAAAGTACTTCACTGGTCATTTCTTTTGGTTCAAATGGTTCAGAAGCTTCAGTGATGTTTCCTTCAAAACCGATCTGCCTTAACAGAGCAAAAGAGTGAAAGCTGATGGACTCGCTGCCCTGTTTTTGATCAGTTGAATATAATGTTTCGTTGAAAGGGAGTTTGAAATAAATCATGAGCTGTGAATAGATTTGGAGAATCACCACCCGGAAATAGTATACGAAACTCCCAGGTTGATTTTCCTTTCAGCAAAGGTATTATTAGTCTTAAAAATGTCAAAATTAAAAGCCCTGTTTTTTAGCGAAATATTTCTCATTTATATTCCTGATACTCCAGAGATAAAAGAAATTTTCGCGTCATCCGGTACTGAACTCCGAAAGAGTATCCAGGATTGATCTGTTTGGATTTGAAATCCTCCAGTTTGTTCAAAATGTTATTTTCCGGGACCATAAACTGCATTGTATAGACATTCTGATTGGCTAGAAATCCTATAAACGGCCTGATTTTTTTCCATTCATAAAATAATTTCAACTGTACTGCATATTCAAAGTGTTTGTTATTAAATTTTTGAAACAGGATAGGCTTCTGATCTTCTGTAAAATAATAGCCGTTTAACCAGGTATCTTCTCTATTGGCATCCAGATCAAAGGTGGAATTCCAGTGATATACATTTGCGGAAAGCATCAATGAAAATCGTTTATAAATACTTCCTGAAATCCATATTCCCGCATTGAATCCGAGTTGCTGTCTGTTTTCTGATGATTTTTTAGCCCAATTACTATTTTTAAAACCTATTCCGGCTTCAACACCGTATTCAAATTTTCTTGGTCTGATAGCTATACCTTTTGCTGTATCCATGAATGAAATGTATTCATATTGCTGTGTTACAGGAACAGAATTAAAGATCATTGAAGGGTTGAAATAGATGCCCAGTGGTTTTATTTTTAAGGCTTTTTCTAAATAAACGGTATCATAAACAATGACTTTCTCATAGACGTAAAGCGTATCCGTCTTTTTTCTCTGGCCATTGAGCGGATACAGAATAAACAAGAAAAGGATGAAAATTAATTTTTTTAAAGGCATAACGGGAATTATCTTTCAACGTAAATAGTGTCTCTCTGAATGATTTTTTTTACAACGATGATCTTTGTCGGAATGTTTTCCGCAGAATCTTTTACGATGATCTTAGGTTTATTTTGTGTTAATTTGCGGCTTTCTTCATGAACAACGGCCTGTTCAATACTATTGTTTTTTGGTATTTCTTTGTTTTGTAGCTCATCATTATTGGCACTCAAAACTGATTGGTTCAGGGTTTCCGTCTCAATTTTTTCATTGTTTTGAGCTGCTTCTGTACTTTCAGCTTGTATAAGGCTTTTGGAAATGATTGGACTGTCCGGTTTGAAAATAAGAACTGAGCTTAATATAATAACGAAAAGACTGGATGCTGCTACTGCTTTTATCTTCCAGCCCATACCGGAGTCTGATTTAAAACTGATATTCTGGATAGATATATTCTCCGGAATTTCAAGCAATCTGTCTGGCTGAAGTAAAAATTCCGAGAATTTACTTTTGAAAGTCTGTGCCCATAAAAGGCTTCCGAAACCCAGAAAAATTAGTATTTGAGTTATTTTCTTTTTTGGAGTATCAGGCTTGACTATCGTAGTAGCCAGATAATTTTGAATTGACTTTTTAGCTCTCAAAAGATGTGATTTCGAGGTATTGACGGAGATTCCCAGCATCTCTGCAATTTCAGCATGGGAATGGTTTTCTATACAATATAAATTAAATACCGATTTATGATGCGAAGGAAGATGATCTATAGAGGAGAGTAACTCTTCACGCGTAAAATCATAGGCAAGAACATACGTTTTTTCTTCCATATTTTCACTCATCGTTAATGATGTTGCTGACGTTTCTTTGTCAATAAAAATTTCTTTACTGCTTTTCCTTATATATTGAAGCGCATTATTGATCACAATTTTCTTAAGCCATGCGAACAATAGTTTTTCATCTTTAAGCTGATGACCTTTTTGCATGGCTGTAATGAAGCTGTCCTGAAGGATATCTTCCGCAGCGTATACATCCGGTATATATCTGCGACAAATCCCCAAGAGTTTTGGGGAATGTTCGCTGTATATTTTCTGCCAGTCGTAAGTATAATGCATGCCTGGATTAGTTCTTTACGACAAAAATAGAATTGAAGCAGCCTCTGCTGATATCTGCAATGCTTCCTGCTTCTACATTATTGATATAAAATTTCACTCCTGTTCCATTTGTATCTGTGTTGTATCGTGTCATGTAAATATTCTGGTCTTTTGCTACAAAGTGCCCGATTGTATTATAGCCTGCCGGATCATTGATCTGAACAAGAGTATTATTTTTGTAATAGAATTTTTTACCGATATAATAGATGTCTGAATTTTCAAAATAGAATTCTTCTATACCACTTTGGGCTATAGTAGCAGGAATTTGGATATCATTGCCTCCATTCATGTTTTTGAAATGAAAAGTGTTGTTAGTATCTCTTAAAAGCATGTGCAGTCCAGTCTGATCTGTTATAAAGCGGCGAGGAAACAGGTTGCCGTTCATGGCATTATAAGTATTGTTTTTGTAGTATCCCAAATCCCAATTAGTCATTCCCGCAGCGTTGTTGGTGAAGTTTTTACGTAAGGCAACATATACATTGTTGTTGTCAACTCCTAAACAGCCGAAAGCAAACTGATTGTTTTGCCCGAATGTTTCCAATACGGTCTTGACTCCATTTTTCCAGTAACAATGTTGATAAAGGTCCTGCGAAGAAGTAGGGTTCGGATTTTTGACAATTCCGGTGAAGTAGATATCACCATTATATATTGTCAGTCTATTCCAGATCTGAAGTTTGTATTTGTCACTATTTGTATTCGGAGCTTCGTTTATATAATCTGCAACATTATATTTTATTCCGTTTTTCCAGAAATACCATGTGGGAGGGGTGTTTGTGCCTGGAACATTATTGGCCATAATATAAATATCATTATGATCTACGACAAGCTGGCTTGCTTGGATATCTTGTCCTCCCGGCAGAAAATGTTGCTGTCCGTTTTTCCAGTAGCATGCTTTGTAGTCGTCTATACCACCAAGGTAAACATCATAAGATGCAGTTTTTTTTTCAAGAAGTTCAGTATCATTATCACTGCATGAGATGACAAATAATAAAAGTAAGAATGGTAAAAAAAGTGTTTTCATGGTTACTATTTTCTTATAAGATGACGAAAAAGAAAAAGGTTGCAGCAAGTATATAAAAAAAGACTCAATTTTTTTGAGTCTTTTTATTTTTGGCTGATGTTTTAAACTATCTCAGAAGAATGTTGTTCGTCATCGTGGTATGATTGATGAGCGTTCCTTTTTCATCCCTGATCTCAATTTCTGAAACATGCATCGTCTTTCCTTTTCTGATGAAACGGGCCGTAGCGGTTACAATTCCGTCTTTTTTACTTTTAAGGTGGTTGGAATTGATATTCGTTCCTACGCCATAATATTTGCTGCCATCGATAAAAATATTGGATAGGCTTGACCCTAAAGTTTCTGCCAGAACACAGCTTGCACCACCATGCAGAATACCAAAAGGCTGATGTACCTTTGGCTGAACCGGCATAGTCGCAGTAAGAGTTTCATTGTCAACGTCGATATCGGTGAATTGTATTTCAAGTGTTTTGGCTAATGTGACACCGTTTCCCCAGTTGTTTAAAAACGTAAGGAGTTCTTCTTTAGTCTGACCTTTCATTTTATAAGTGATGAATGATAATTGATAAATTAATGAGCAATGGAATAAAAGTAATTTCGCTGACTTCTAACTTCTAACTTCTTCTTCAGTGCCTGTTCCCATAATATTCGGATTCCAGTTGGCAGGAATTTTAGGTCCGATGTCATTTTTAATATAATACTCCTGGATTTCTTCCATAATCTCTGAAAAAGGAGCAGAAGCAATTCTTTCATAAGGAATGGTGTAGCCCAGATAGACGATATTTCTTTTAAAATCGCCGGCAGCAAGAACGATAGGCACTTTTGCGGCTAATGCCATATGATAAAATCCTTTTCTCCATTTCGGAACCCAGCTTCTTGTTCCTTCAGGCGTAATAACAAGACTGAAATCTTCTTTTGCAAACTGTTTGGCGACAAAACTTACCAGATCATTTTTCTGCGTTCTGTCGATCCCGATTCCTCCCAGGCCTCTTACAACACTGCCGTACCATGCTTTGGTGTGGGCATCTTTGATAATGATTTTAAGAGGTTTCCCGAGAGACCAGTAGGCAAGATTTCCCAATAGATATTCCATGTTGTGGGTGTGGGGTGCTACCACAAGGATACATCGGTCTAAGCTTTTTGCATCACCCTGTAAAACAACTTTCCAGCCCAACAGCTTTAACATTAATTTACCTATCAGTTTTCTCATATATCTTTAAATTAAAAACAAAAAAGTATAACCAAACAGGTTATACTTTACAAATATATTGAAATATTATCGCTCTTAAAACAAACCGCTGATTAAATCTGCGATCTTCATTACAATTTCTAGTGCAACTTGTACCATGGTTAGGGTGTTTTTTATTGATTTGGTTAATTTTTTTTAACTATACGAATGTATAACATTTTTTTAACATAGCGAACTAAATACTAATATTTTTTTCGTTTTCTGAGAGAAGAAGAGTGTGAATTTCAAACGGTTGCCTTCCATTCACACCTCCTGCACTCTCTGAAGTTAATTATTTAGTTTGTATGGAAATTTCGTCTTTTCCGTCTTTGATTTTGATGTCTACGTTCTTATTCATCTTTTTGATGGTAGACTTCATGGAATCCATTACTTTGTCTGCCTGGGAATTCGGAACTTTTTTCCCATTGATGATAATACTGTCTTTATCATCAGAGTTGTATTCTATCGTAGAACCATTAACTGAGATCTTGTTTTTTTCAATTCTGATCTTTCCGTTTTCGTCCTGATCCTGATCGTCATCATTGATTCCGTCTCCGTTCAAATCTCCGTCAAAGTCCATTCTGTCTTTTTTCAATGGAATTACTACTGCATTCTGAGGAACAACCAGTTCGTAATCTACTCTGTAATGTCTGAATCTGTGCTCATAAGGATACTTGATGTAGTTCGGAAGCAATACCTTATTGCCTACTATTTCTACAGGGACGTTGATCTGAACCGGAACGTTATAGCCGTTTCCTTCTTTTTTAATGATCAGATAAGGTGTTTTCACTTCCGGCTTTCTTGTTACCTCTACAGAGATATAATCTTCTTTATAAACCGTTTTCTTGTCAGAATAAATATCGTCATCATATGCCGTGAAATTCTGAGGAATATTGACTTGTTTCAAATCTACATAAAGCGTATCTGATGTCGTATTGATGGCAATATTTTCTGTGTCTTCCTTGCTGCCCTTGTAGATCAGGTTTTTCTTTGCCATGCTCACTCCGAAATAGGTTCCCAGGCCAATCAATATAAGAAATAATGCTCCGATCACCCATCCGATATTTCTAAGCTTTGTTTTTGGTGAAAATATACGGATACTCAATAAACTGAACAGAATCGTAGGAATAAGACATCCGATGATCATAATGGCTACCAGAACTTTGTCCAGACCGTTATCATCCATATAGAATCTCATTTCATTAGCACCTGGAAAATCTGCATCCATACCGAATAATCCGAAGATAACAAATATACCGATGATGCTTCCTACTGCCATTAATACAAAGATGGATCCTACAAAATATTTGATGATGTTCCAAACTCCGCTGCCCGCATTGTCAATGTAAGGCTTGGATTCGTTGTACATTTCTCCGACTCTCTGAGTAGATTCGTTGGCAAACTGAACCAATTTATTAGACTCATTTTTAAGATTGTCGAAGTTCATAGGCTTTCCCTTCATTTTCAGGAAATCTGCAGCTGTTTCTGCTCTTGGAAGTACAATCCAGAGAATGACATAAAGAAGACCGATCAGTGATGAAGAAATAGCTGCGGTGAAGATACCCAGAATAAATATTCCCAACCAGATCGCTCTCATCGCCGTAATGTCCATTCCTACATAGTGGGCAAGTCCTGCACATACCCCTGCGATCTTTTGTCTTTCAGGATCGCGGAACAATTGTTTCTTGTCTGTATATTCTGCTCCTGAGTGAGTGTTTTTTCTTGTATTTTTCTCAGAAAAGTAAGCTTCTTCCTGCTCTTCGATCTTTTCAGGAGATCCAATCTGTGCAATTACTTTTTCTACGTCTGTATCGTTGATTACTTCACGTTTTCCTAAAGAATCTCTGAAGATTTCAACCATTCTTATTTCTATATCATGCATTACCTCCTCCTCCTCTGAAGCGTCCAATGAGCTTCTCAGTGCATTCAGATAATCGCTGAGCTTTATATATGCGTGTTCTTCTATCGTGAAAGAAAAACCTGCGAGTCCTATTGAGAGTGTCTTGTTCATAGCTTTGTTTTTTATATTTTTTGAGTGATTTGATTGACTGACGCTGTCAGCTCTGCCCAGGTATTTTGTAGTTCAGTTAGGAAAAGTTTTCCTTTTTCTGTGATCTGATAATATTTTCTTGGTGGTCCTCCTGTAGATTCTTCCCATCTGTAGGAGAGAAATTCTCCATTTTTCAGTCTTGTAAGGAGAGGATAGAGGGTGCCTTCCACTACATCCAGTTTTCCTTTTTTAAGTTCATCAATTAGGTCGGAAACATACATTTCACGGTGATTGATGAGACTTAAAATACAGAATTCCAGAATCCCTTTGCGCATTTGCGCTTTGGTATTTTCAGTATTCATCTTTAATAGGTTTTGTTAATTAGTTATATGTTAAGAAGAATACTCCTAGCTAGATGAGCCTCTTCTTATTTTACATTACAAAGATATGTAATTAAAATGGTAATATGCAATACAAAGTAGTGAAAAAATACAAATAAATGACGTAACTAACTGAAAATCAGTTTTATTATTTTTATTGATCAATTTAAAAAAAATAAATGGTTAAAAAAAATAAGGTCAAATAGCTGATAATTTTCCTTTTAAGCTTGTGGTTCTTAACGTAACAAGAGCTTTTTTGTCTAATTCTTTCTGATAAGATATAAAACTGAATTTTTTGTAGAATTTACGGACGATAAGAGCCATTTCCATCATGGCAAAGTGTTCACCAATACAAAGTCTGGGGCCTGAACCAAAAGGGTAGTAAGCAAAATTCTTTGCATTTTCATCGTCAAAACGCTCGGGAATAAAAGAGTTCGGATCTTTCCAGTACTTCGGATTTCGGTGAAGACCACTGATATACAGTATAATCAAAGTGTCTTTCGGCCAGGAATATTTCTTGAAACTATCATTTTCCAAAGCCTGACGATCAATTGCCCACGCTGGAGAATGGAGGCGCATCGCTTCTTTGATGATGTTTGAAGTAAAAGATTTTTTCATTAAGCTATCAGAAGTAAAAACCATTTCCTCTTCGTCAGCGATCTCTTTTTTTAATTTTTTCTCAGCATCAGGATTCTGACTGATCTCAAAAAAGATAAAAGTCAAAGCATTGGCTGTTGTTTCGTGGCCAGCAATGAAAAGGATCAGCATTTCATCAACCAATTGTTCATCAGACATCGGAAGTTGCGTGTCTTCATATCTTGTCTGGATGAGCATGTCCAGCAAATCATTCTTCTCTTCCGTTGTATTTCTTCGCTTATCTAAAACTTCCTGAATAATGGCCTTTCCTCTTTCGCTTTTTTCAAGAGTCCTGTCGAGTACTCCCAAAAATTTCAGAATTTGAGAATAGAAAGGCAGACGGACTTCTTTCGCGAAAACTTCCTGAACTTCTGTAATGATTTTACCCAGTTCTTTTATCCGGTTTTCATCAATATCAGAACTGAAAAGAGTCTTGGCTACAATATTAAAAGCAAGCTTGTGAAAGAAATCATAAAGATCCACATCCTGTTCAGGTCTAAATGATTGAAAAGCTTTATCAATTTCTTCTTCCATAATGGAAACAAGGTTGCTGATTTTCGCTTTACTGAAACCGGGTTGGATCAGTCTTCTCTGCTTTAGCCAGTCTTTTCCGTTGTTAGTAAGCAAACCGTTTCCCAGATACTTTCCTAAAGTGATGGACTGTATCTCAGATTTGTAATAGTTTTTATGATTTTGCTTTAAAATATATTCTGTGAATTCTTTATCCTGAGAAAAAATAAAGTTTTTATGAGTCAAACTTGATTTAATACAATAGGTATCTCCTGCCATCTTATGATTCCCGGTAATAACCTCTAAAGGATTTTTTAACCCTTTGAATAGAGAATACAACTTTCTTGTTCCTTTAATTTCCGTTGGATAATTGAATTCTGGAGCCATATGATATATTTTTAATAAAAATACAACTAATCTGTTACATGAAATAGCTTTCAGTCAAAACCCTTATTTTTGCATAGAATTTGTTTGAAAAAATTCAATTAATACCCAATCACATGATCAATACATCCCTATTTTACAAGTCTTTATCAGCTCTGATGCTGCTTGGACCTCTTTGCTTCGGGCAATACCGTTTTGCTATGGAAGGGGCATCCAAAAAATACAATACCGAAATTGATGTTGAAGAATGCCTTACCGATCAGTGCGGGCATAAGGCCAATGTCGTTTTGTTCAATAAAAACGGTGAAAAAATACAAACACTGGTTTCAGATAACCTGATTTTATCTTTTAAAGAAAGCTTTAAGCCTTCAAAAGTAAATGTAATATCGCTTACTCAGGAAATGGTCTATGAAAGTCCTGTTGTCTTTGGAGATTTTAATTTTGACGGTACAGAAGATGTTGCACTCAGAAATGGTAACGCAGGGAATTACAGTAGTGCTTCATATGATGTCTATGTCTTTAATTCGACACGGAATCAATTTGTCCCAAGTAAAGAACTTACCAACATTGCGAGCAATTATCAGGGAATGTTTGAGGTGGATTACGAACGTAAACGATTAATAACGTATGCAAGATCAGGAGCTTCACTGCATTATACTTATGAATACCAGGTGATTCCTAATAAAGGAATCGATTTGGTGTATGAAAAAATCGGAGATGTAAGTGAAGATCCTCCAAAAATAACCGTAAGAGAGAAGATCAGTAATAAATGGGTGGTTAAAAAATCATCTAAATAATAAAAAAAGAAAATGAAAATACAGAAGGAGATCGATTTTATCCTGGCCGTAGATGCCCTGAAAAATGTACAGAGAAGAAATTATAATGCGGATGATTCCAGAAGGGAAAATACAGCTGAGCATTCATGGCAGATCATTATTCTGGCCCAGATTCTTTACCCTTATGCTAAAAACCGGGCGGATATTGATCTTTTAAGAGTCATAAGAATGCTTTCCATCCATGATCTGGTGGAGATCGAAGCTGGAGATACTTTCCTTTTTGATGAAGAAGCAATGGTGGGGAAATTTGAAAGAGAAAAAATTTCAGCACAGAAAATTTTCGGAATTCTTGATGAGCCTTTGCGCACAGAATTTTTTGAACTTTGGCTTGAATTTGAAGAAGAAAAAACTCCGGATGCTATTTTTGCTTGCTCCATCGACAGGATTATGCCATTTATTTTAAATGCTCACACGTCAGGAAAAAGCTGGACTGAAGCTGGCGTTACGGAAAAGCAGATCAGAAATATGCTTGAAAATGCCATTACCAGAGCATCGGATGAAATGGGGGAGGCTTTTCAAACGTTGCTTAGCAGGAGTTTGGATACTGAAAAAGTTGTTAGATAATGGGACAGACAATTGATACAATAGTTTATAACGATCTGTTTTGACGATTATCTTAGGTTATTAGAGATGTAGGGAACGACCTAATAAACTGTAAGGTTAAGAAAATGGATTCTGTGAACGTTAAGAAAACTCTTATGTTTGAGTGCGGCACAAAATACGATTCTTACTATAGATAGCTAACGCAAGAGTTTTAGAGTTTTTAGAGAACAGATTTCATTTTTAGTGGAAGTTTCCAGTGGTAGTGTCTCACTAACTGTGTAAGTTGAAAAGTTATTCTGGAAAATTTTGAGCCCTTAGAGCTCAAAAAATTTTACGGAAATAACTTTTTATTATTTTTAACATTACATAGTTATGATTGACAAAGAAGATTTATTAAACAACAAGGATTTCTACAAATCCTTTAAGAATGGGGAAGATTTAACATCCTTCTTCAAAGAACTGCACAAAAAAGCCGTGGAGCATATGTTGGATGCAGAGCTGGACAGTCATCTGGATAACGAAAAGCATGGTAAAACAACTAATGGAAATTATCGAAACGGTCATGGAACCAAAAAGATAAAATCGTCTTTTGGGGAATCCGAGATTAAGGTTCCCAGAGATAGAGAAGGTAGTTTTGAGCCCGCATTAGTTCCCAAAAGGCACAACATTATCGATGGTTTAGAAAACATCATCATCTCATTCTATGCCAAAGGAATGAGCGTATCAGACATTGAGGAACAAATCCGTGAAATGTATGATTTTGAGGTTTCTACTTCCACCATATCACGAATAACCAATGCGGTTGCAAGTGAAGCAGTAAGTTGGCAGAACCGCCCGCTTGAAGATTTGTATCTCATTGTCTGGATGGATGGGATTGTTTTCAAAGTAAGGGAAAACTCCAAAGTCATTAATAAAACAGTTTATCTGGCTGTTGGATTAAGCCGTGACGGGAGAAAGGAAGTATTGGGAATGTGGCTTGGAAAAAATGAAAGCTCAGCATTCTGGATGAGTGTTCTCACAGATTTAAAAGCCCGTGGTGTGGAGGATATTCTCATCACCGCCACCGATAATTTAAACGGATTTACCCAGACGATCCGCTCTGTCTTTCCCGAATCTCAAACCCAGATTTGTGTTGTGCATCAGATCAGAAATGCCTGCAAATATGTGGTATGGAAGGACAGAAAAGAATTCTCTGCCGATATGAAGCATATTTACACCGCTCCAACAAAACAAGCAGCTGAACAAGCACTCAATGATTTTGCAGATAAATGGGAAAGTAAATATTCTTATGCTATCCAATCCTGGAGAAACAATTGGGATGAACTTACTGTATTTTTTGATTTTCCTTTAGAGATCCGAAAAATCATTTATACAACTAATTTAATTGAAAATCTAAACGGAAAAATCCGAAAATACACCAAAAACAAAATGTCTTTTCCTACCGATGATGCCGTAATGAAATCAGTGTATCTGGCATTAAAAGAAGCTACTAAAAAATGGACGATGCCTATCCAAAATTGGGGCATTGTTCTCAATCAATTTATCCTTATTTTTGAAAAAAGGCTCAGATTATAAAATCCAAGCCTAACTTTTTAACTTACACACTTTGTGGGATAGTGTCTTTCCAGTCTTGAATTTTTGGTTCATTTTGCTTCAAGGCAAAAGAACCCAATTGTAAAAATAGTTTCGGGCGGCCTCTGGCCGTCCGAAACTATTTTTATTACAGTATTCTGATAGGCTTCTTTTCTTCATCAATAGCCACAAAAGTAAAATCTCCAACGATCGCTCTTTCTCTTTCATAAGAGTACATTTGCTCTGTATAGATCTCTACATTCACTTTCATACTCGTTTTTCCGACATAGGAAACTTTCCCTATCAATTCTACAATCGTTCCTGCTGGAATTGGTTTTTTAAAATCGATTTTATCGCTGCTTACGGTTACCACTCTTTTTCTTGCGAAACGGGTTGCCGTGATAAAGGCTACTTCATCCATCAGCTGCATAGCAGTACCTCCGAAAAGTGTATCGTAATGGTTGGTGGTATTTGGAAAAACCGCTTTAAAAATTCTGGTTTCGGATGCTGCAATTCTTTCTTCTGTCGTCATATTTCATTATTAATTAATGCGAAATGAAATACTATCAAAATAACAGAGCCATGACAGGAATCATAGGAATTCCTGAAGCAGTCCATCAGATCAATAAACTTCAAATCGCGAAAGTTTCTTGTTTAAAGAAATAGGCAGGTCTCCTGACTTGTAACATCATTTATCTCCTTCCCGTGCCCTGCACAGTGGATCCTTGATAAAGACTTCAGTTACTTACAGTTGCGCGACAGTCCGTGATTTTCACACGGTTCCCTTTTCATCTGCGTTAAGCAGAACCAGTTTCTGTGATGAATAAGCGTTATACTTTTTCAGGGCAAAAATAAGAATATTACAGAGAAAAACGGCAATTATTCCGGACTATTGTAAATAATCTGGCTCATCACTCTTCCTTCCTTGATGGCCCAAAGCGTGATATACCGGTTTTCACCCGAGCCGTTGATCATATAAAGATAGATATGATCATTGTCAAGAGCCGTTACTCCTACATTATTGAAATCCATTGTAGGCTGGAACATATTTTTAATGGCTTCCCTTACAAAAACGGAACCTCGTCCGGGCTGCTGAACTCGGATCGATTTGATCTCTGTCATGCCTTCCGGAAGTGCATCCTTGATTCCCCAGGGTTTTACTTTATCTATAGTAAGAATCTTTCCATTCGCATCTTTTTCCTGTTTTCTGTAGCCGGCGTTCGATGGATACACATCGATGACTACTTTTGTTCTCTGGGAAGTTGGTATTTTAGGATTGCTGTTGTCCGTAAAGATAAGTGATTTTCCGTTCTTGGATTTAGACGGTGTAAACTGTGGAAGCTGGTCGATAAAAGCGATACGGCCTTTATTCACCATTCCTTCCTTTTCAAGATTTTCATATCTCACAAAAGGTTTTTCCTCATCCTGCTTTTCGGGATATTTGATCCATATCCATTCCGTTTCTCCCGGGGCAGGCTTTACATAAACAAATACATCTCCTTTGCGCATTCTGATCTTGTCTACTATTTTTCTGTAGTCATCCTTGTGGACACGTACATTGGCATAGCCTTCTTCAGCTTTTACCACACCGAAAGGAACTTTATTCTGTCCTTTCACAAATGCTAAAGAAAAAAGACTGAAAGCGGATAAGTACAATGCTCTGTTTACGGAAATCATTTTATGAAATTTTTTGATCCCTCAAATATATAAATTAAATGTTTTTTTTGATCATTAAAATTTTGTTGTATTTGCTTAAATTGATCAATACCTTCCGAAATAAACATAAAATTCTTCATTAATCATATCCTGCTGCTGATATCTCATGCGATTATTGATTTTTAGGAAGGTAATTGAATTGCTGTAGTTCTTTAATCCCCTGGACTTTTCGCAAATAAGTATCTGAGAGAAGATAAAGATCATCGGACATCTCTAATAAGGTCTTGTAATGATGGTCAGAGATGATTATACCTTTGTACCGGGCCTGGCTTTTAATGATCTTTTCCAGTTCGTCAACAGCTTTAGGAGAAACGCCGCTGAAAGGTTCGTCCAATAAAACAAATTCCACATCTGAATAAGTAATAATCAAGGTTTCAATAATTTTTTTTTCACCGCCAGAAAGATTTCTTACGGTTTCATCCAAAAATGGTTGTATCATTTTTAAACCGTAAAGTTTTTCCGTATTTTCTAGGGTACAGAACAAAGGAATAAGCTTCCTTATTTTACATTCTTTTGGAAGAAATGAAGAGCGCTGGGGTAGATAGGCAATTTTATTTTTCCTGTCCGATAAGCTTTTAAGAATCGTTTCATTTAATTTAATAAACTGTGTATCCCCTTTTACTGTCCCAAAGATAATTTCGAATAAGGTAGATTTCCCACCACCCGAAGGACCCAGAATACCTGCAATCTTACCAGTTTCACAGCTTAGGTAGATGTCCTGCAGAATTTTTCTTCCGCCAAAAGATTTGGTGATACTGTCGATGTGAAGTCTGTTCATAGGAATCGCGTCATAACTTTGATCATTAAACTTAATAATCCCGTGAATCCCCACAAAAACCATTTTGAAAATCCAAAATTGGCGTAAAAAAAATATTCGTTTTTGAGCCGTATGTCATAAATGAAAAAATGGAGCAGAGGAAAGATAAGAAAAAAGCATAATCCAAAATTTTCAATGCTCAATTGAGTAAAGAAGCACAGTAACAGCGAAAATGAAATAGCAGGGATTAGTAATTTTCTATAAAAAATCCAAAGGACACGTAAGCTTTTATCCATGATCCAAAAATAACAAGAAAATTTGATCTGTATGCTTCAATAGGCAATGTTTAGGAGTTAAAATAAAATAGCACTGAACATTCAGCGCTATTTTTATGTTTAAATGAACATCATTAAATTCTCTCAAGTTCATCCGCATTAATCGTTGTCTTAAAAGTTCCATAGTTCACGATCACTTTATTCTTGGAAATTTTTTCAATCGTTCCTACGCTGGTACTTCCGGGAATACGCACACGCTGTCCCTCTTTCATCCATACGGCACGGTCGGTTTTACGTTTCTCCTCCAGTTTTTCATTGGTTTCAGCGATTTTTTCGATCACATCATCCTTTTTCAGTTGCTGGGTGATCTTTCTTTTAACCACCTGAAGACGCTTGGTTTCGTCTTTATCCGCACCAATTTTCCTGAATTTTTCCTGCTCAAGAATTTTCACAAAATCCTTTACTACATCCTTTCTCGATTTACCTTTTACATAACTGTCGATAAATGTTTCAATTTTATTCCCAAACTGAAGTTTGCGGTGTTCCTCCTCATACAATTTTTGGAAATTGAACAGTTTCTGTTGCAACTGTTCATTAAGTTTCTGGAGATTGTCGCGTTTATCTTCTACCGATTCTTTTCTTTCAGCCAGATCGGTTTTCAGTTTTTCAACTTCAAATTTTTCCTGCTGAAGCTTTACAATCGTTTTATCAAGATTAACAATATCATGCTCTACTTTCTTTTTGGCAGCATGAATGATAAATCTCGGAATTCTGTTCTTCTCCGCTACTTCAAACGTAAATGAACTTCCTGCCTGTCCTACCTCCAGTTTATACATCGGTTCAAGTGTTTCTTCATCGAAAAGCATGGCCGCATTTTCAGCATTCGGAAGCTCTTCAATGACAAGCTTGATATTGGTATAGTGAGTCGTAATGATCGCAAAACTTTTTTTGTCATAGAAATACTCCATGAAACTTTCCGCCAGTGCACCACCGAGCTCAGGATCAGATCCTGTTCCGAATTCATCGATAAGAAGCAGGGTATTCGCATCCGCCTCACGGATGATTCCCGACATTTTCTTAAGTCTTGAGGAATACGTTGACAAATGGTTCTCGATCGACTGGTTGTCTCCGATATCTGTCATCATCTTTTCAAAAAAGAACATTTCAGATCTTGGATGCACAGGGACGAGAATTCCGCTTTGGATCATCAGCTGAAGCAATCCGACTGTTTTCAGAGTGATGGACTTTCCTCCCGCATTCGGTCCCGAAATACAGATAATTCTGTTGTGATCCGTTAATGATAGCGTCTGTGGGAAGATCGTCTTGTTTTCTACTTTATTTCTAAGCCATAACAGAGGATGGAATGCATCTTTCAGCTTCAGCGTTCTGTGACGGTTGATTTTTGGAAGTATTCCGTTCACCAGTTCAGCAAATTTTGCTTTCGCTCTCGTCAGGTCAAGATCAAAAATATACACCTGATATTTCCATAGCTGAGGCTGGAATTCTGCCAGTTCAGCGGTAAGTTTTCTCAGGATCTTATCAATTTCTTTCTTCTCTTCCTCTTCACTTTCCTTAAGCTTAAAGTAATGTTTTACCACACTATCCGGCTGCATATAGGTAATGGAACCCGTTTTTGAAATTCCTAAAACCCTTCCCGCAACTCGTTTCTTAAATCCTGATTTTACGGCTAAAACTCTCTGATCTTCAATAATAGTTTCCCGGATATCATCAAGGAAATCACTTTGTCCGTAATTGAACAATGCGCGGTTGAAATTTTCCTGTATTGCTTTTTTAGCGTGCTGGATTTCGGCTCTCAGTTCTTTTAAAACGGGAGAAGCATCACTTTTTACTTCTCCAAAACGGTTAAAGACTTTGTCTACCTTATCAATAATCTCTTTCTTAAACTCCAGCACAGAAACATCACCTATTAAAGTAGGGAAGGTGTCCGGCATGGTGGCGAAAAACTTCTGAAGCTTTCCTATCTGTTCAGTTAAGGTTTTTATTTTGATGAAAGCATTGTTTTCCAAACGGTAATTCTCGATCAGCATTACCTTCAGCTCACTTTCAATATCTTCATACTCATCAAACGGAATCGCATTTGAACTTTCAAAACTCGAGAGGTATTCCGACGTTTTTTTCAGGGAAAGTTCCGCCTCGTCAATTTCCATGGGACGAAGTTGAAGAATTTTTTCTCTCGTTTTCGGAGAGTACGCAAATGGAGAGATCTCCGCGAGCAATTGCGGAAACTCTAATTCGTTTAAATCTTCTTTATTTATATACACACTGCAAATTTAGTGAGAAAATGTGAATCTGCTGACGGACAATTTGAAAATGAGCTAATTTGAATAGTTGACAGCGTCTATTAATTGAACCTGGAGGAGATTTTTGATCATTCGTTTTTAGTACATTTGGAAGATGAAATTAGAAACTGAACGATTGATCTTAAAAGAAATTAATGAAAATCACGTCGAAGATATTCTACGGATCAGGAGCAATCCATTGATTAATCAATTCGTTACAAGAGTTTCACCAAAATCTAATTATGATGCGCTGGCGTTTATTTTAAGCATCAAAAGGAGAACTCAGACTAAAGAAATTATTTTCTTCGGAATCTCTTACAAAGATCAACCCGATCTTATCGGAACCATTTGTCTCTGGAAATTTTCTGAAGACAGGAAAACAGCAGAGATTGGTTATGAATTGTTACCTGATCATCATAGGAAAGGAATTATGTCGGAAGCTGTAGATTCTGTTTTAAATTTTGGATTTAATGAATTAAATTTACAGGAAATTTTAGCGTTCACCAATACAATGAATGAGGCTTCCCAAAAGTTATTACTGAAACACAATTTTGTTTTGCAACAAGGAAGAATAGATGAAGGTTTTCCGGACAATATTGTTTTTAGTTTATATAAAGGAAATTAACTTTTAACCATTGATCGCCGGAAAGGCAATATTGTTTTTTTATAACATGAGAAATGAAATAAAATCGTTAACCGGACTTAGAGGTATTGTAGCACTTTGGGTGACGTTTTTCCATTTCACTTATTTTAAAAGTTTTTGGATTCAGTCTGTAATTGGCAAAGGGTACGTTGCTGTAGATATTTTTTTTGTACTCAGCGCTTTTCTTCTTGCGGTATCATACTCCGGAAAATTTCGGCACCTGACTTTTGATAATGCCGCGACATTTTATAAAAAAAGAATCAACAGAATCTATCCGGTGTATTTTTTCTCCATTGTTTTTATCGTGCTTTTTATTGCAAAAGATCCTTCCTGGTCTGAGTTTTTAATTAATGCAGGACTTCTCCAGTGTTTTTTCAATCCCAATTATTCATTCAATGAAGTGTATTGGTCTTTAAGTACGGAATGGATGTGTTATCTGATGTTTCCTTTCATGCTCTGGGCCATCATACGATATAAAATAAACAGCTGGATCCTCATCGCATCAGGATTATTTCTCAGAGGGATTATTTCTTATTTACCAGATATGTACTTTGATCATTCGCCGCTTACCATAAACAGATCTTCACAATACCTTGATATTGTTTTTGGAGTAAATTCTTTAGTGCGAACAGTTTCTTCTTATTGTATAGGAATCGGGATTGCATTTTTACCGGAAATAAAGATGAAGAAAAGTAATTTTTATGTGTATGGAGCTGTTATTTTATTTTTAGCCTTGCTTTATACTGGAAGGGGGATATTCTTTATTCCTCTACTGTCTGCAATGATTATAAAACATCTGTATTCAGAAAAAGAAAGCCTTGTCAAAAAGTTTTTAGAAACAAAAGTTGTCTATTTTCTTGGTAATATTTCGTACTCACTGTATATCATTCATTATATAGTAAAGAAACAGAACATTGTCGTTGTAGATTCCTATCATATTAATAATTTTCTTTTGATCGGGTTTTCAATAGTGCTGTCCTATTTTTCTTACCTATGGATTGAAAAAAAGGTGAAAATATTTAAAGCATAGATCATTTTCAATCTCAGTCATTAAGCAATATCATCATCATATAGTCAGATTTGGTCATCCAGGAATTAAAGAATATTTTTGTACTGAAATTCCTGTGGAACAGAAATTATATCATTATATTAACACCTATTTTCAAATTATCTTATCGAACTCATGACCTGGACAGAAGTTTTAGCCCCAATAAAAAGTACAGCCTATTTTACAACCCTTTGGGAAAAAGTAAAACAGGAATATGCTACCACCAAAGTATTTCCTCCTAAAAATCAAATATTCAGAGCCCTGGAAATCACACCTTTTGACGATGTTGAGGTTGTGATTATTGGTCAGGATCCTTATCATAATGACTATCAGGCGAATGGATTGTGCTTTTCTGTTTCAGAACAGGTCACTGCACCGCCTTCACTTAAAAATATTTTTACAGAACTGAAAGATGATGTAGGAGTTGAAAGAACTTCAAAAGAGTTGGATGACTGGGGGAAACAAGGCGTTTTATTATTGAATGCTACCTTAACCGTACGTGCCCATTCACCAAATTCTCACAAGGATTTAGGCTGGGAAAAATTCACAGATTTTATCATCAGGGAAATTTCAGATAAGAAAGAAAATGTGGTTTTCGTTCTTTGGGGAGCTTTTGCACAAAAAAAAGCCGAACTCATTGATCCGGCTAAACATTTTATTTTAAAATCGGCGCATCCTTCACCATTTTCTGTGTACAGAGGATTTTATGGAAGTAAACCATTCTCGAAGATTAACGAATACCTGGTATCAAAAGGAAAGAAACCTATTTCCTGGTAGAATCTCCTGATCCTTCAGTTTTTTTGATGGTAATCCCGACCTTATATTTTCCTTCCAAAGCTTTGGCGCCGCCATCCGCTTTTGGAAACGGGTTGACCTCTTCCAGTGAAATAGTATATCCATTAAATTCTTGCGACTGATGGAAATTTCGTCCTGCGTTTTCAGTAGTCGCGAGACTTAAAACCACAGGCCGGGAATAAGTTCCCATTACTTCAATCTCTGCTACGGCAACTCCTGCCCAGATACAGTTCACTCCTTCCGGACATCGGCTGTCTTCAGAAATACCTTTGAAGGTCACATTCATCTCATAGTCTTTCAGGAATCTGTTTTCTCCCTGATTAAAATAAATGATGCCTCCTTGTTGCTTTGAATTTTTAGTGTCATTCATAGGAGAGGGTGTTCCGGAAGTTTGTTCCGGTGTTTTCGTTTTCTTTTGGGCGTTGCATCCCGCTAAGGTCAGCAATCCCAGGCTGAATATGATGGCTTTGTGGAACATATTTTTTTTTAAATAATATTAAGCATATCTAAAACTACTACCAAAAACATTGCCACACCTACTACAAGACTAAAACCGGTTCCGTAAATGAAGCCGATAAATGCCCCCTTGGTAGATTGCAGAGCCTTGTTCATATCCTTGCTGTCATGAAGGAGTTCACCAATAAATACCCCCGCAAACATCCCTACCAGAAAGCCTAGAGGAATAGGAATAAAAATTCCTACAATAGTCCCGATAATAGATCCGATACTTCCCCAGCGGGTCCCACCGTATTTTCTGTTGGTTTTTGCAGGAATGACATAACTCAGCACTATAGAAATGGCTGTAAGAATTCCGAAAGCCCAGATATAAATCATAGGCAGATCCGCATCTGTCCCGAATTTATAGATCAGTAGTCCGCAGATGCTTAATAAAAGTCCCGGAAGGACAGGCAGAAAAGTTCCCAGCATTCCGAGAAATAATAAAATAAGGCAGAGAATATTAATTAATGTTGTATCCATTCTTCAAAATTATCAATGCAAGATAGGAAAAAAGAAGATTTGCCAACACGTTTTCAATATTTGGGATGAAAATTGATTGTCAATAGGTACATCATCATTCTTAATTTTATAAATTTGCTGTAATGAAAGACGAGATACAGGACACTAAAAACTTTTTACAGGAAATAAGTGATCAGCTTTATATCTATATCAGCCAGGTAACTCCCGGCGGGATGGATTGGATTGTTCATATTATTATCAAGCTGGCATTGCTGTGTGCTGTATTTTTAATTGTTGACTTTGTATTTAAATTTGTCATTAATTTTGTATTCAGGTTTTTTCGAAATGATGAGAAGTATCCGATCATCCGATCCATCTATCAGTCTAAAATTACCAATTCCGTCGCTCATTTTTCTGCACTTCTTGTGGTAGGCGCAGTACATCCTTCAATATTTCCCGCAACTGCATTACCGAAAACAAATATTTTTATCAACAGATCTATTAATTTAGGTTTGGTATTGATTCTTGCCGGAATGCTTTACCGTTCATTGACAGGTTTCCGGAGCTATTTCACCATAAAACAGGATTTCTATAAAATTATGGCATTAAATGCCATTTCAGAAACCGTAAAGATCTTAGGAATATTTATTTTTTCTGTTGTGGGGCTCTGTGTCATATTTGGAATTAAGGGAACCACAATTGTCGGAAGCCTGGGAGCTATTACTGCCGTTCTGGTACTTGTTTTCAGAGATACCATTTTAGGTTTTGTAACCGGGATACACGTTGCTACCTCAAAGAATCTGAAAGTAGGAGACTGGGTAAGCATTCCCAAATACAGCATTGAAGGAAATATTACAGATATAAGCCTTCTGACGACGAAAATTACCAATTTTGATAAAACCGTTTCAACCATTCCAACCTACGACCTTCTGACGACGGAGATCAAAAACCTTCAGGTGATGTCGGAATCCAATACAAGAAGAATCAAAAAATCGGTTTATTTTAATATCAATTCATTTAAATTTTTAAATGAAGAAGATATTGAGCGTTTAAAAGATATCAACCTTATTTCAG
Source organism: Chryseobacterium carnipullorum (assembly GCF_003815695.1). NCBI lineage: Bacteria > Pseudomonadati > Bacteroidota > Flavobacteriia > Flavobacteriales > Weeksellaceae > Chryseobacterium > Chryseobacterium carnipullorum. Next base: position 2,934,174 of record NZ_CP033920.1, read on the forward strand.
AGTATCTGGAAGAAAAAACACAGGAAATCAGACAAGAAAACCAAAGTGTGGAGCATAATGAAAAGACGATTAATGGCAGACAGCTTACCAATATTGGCGTTTTCAGATATTATGCTCAGAAATATATTGAAAACGATCCTGATATTGATGAAAACGGAACGAGAATGGTCCGTCAGCTTGATATTACGCCACAGGGGCTTCCTCTAGAAGTGTATTGCTTTGCCAATGATTCCAAATGGGAACATTTTGAACAGATCCAAGCGGATATTTTTGACCACTTGCTGGTGGCTTCAAAAGAATTTGACCTTCAGGTAATGCAGATAAGCGTTAAAGTATAAAGTATACAAGCCAGTAACTTACTATGTTCTGGCTTTCTTTAATATAAAAAATAAGTTAATAATAATCGGACAGGGAAGTGGAATGAAAACCCAACTTCTGCTGTCTAACATCTTAATGAAAAATGACAAAACTAAGCGTAAACATCAATAAAATTGCGACCATAAGAAATGCAAGAGGAGGCGAAACGCCAAGTGTAACAGAAGCCGCAATCAAGATTCAGGAGTTTGGAGGACAGGGAATTACGATTCACCCAAGACCGGATGAGAGACACATCACAAGAAAGGATGTCTATGATCTGAAACCTTTGGTTACTACTGAATTTAACATTGAAGGAAATCCGCACCGCTCTTTTATTGATATGGTTTTGGACGTAAAGCCTGAACAGGTTACGCTGGTTCCGGATGCAGATGATGCCATTACTTCCAATGCCGGATGGGATACCAGAAAGCACATCGATTTTCTAACGGAAATTATTGCAGAATTTAAAAACGCAGGAATCCGTACTTCAATTTTTCTGGATCCTTTACCTGAACTGGTTGAGCATGCAGCAAAAACAGGAGCAGACAGAATTGAACTCTACACTGAAGCTTACGCTAAAAATTATCTGACCAATAAAGAACAGGCCATCAAGCCCTATTACGACACAGCACTTGCTGCCACAGAATTTGGATTAGGAATTAATGCCGGACATGATCTGAGCCTGGAAAATTTAAAATATTTTGCCGACAATATTCCAAACCTTCTTGAAGTATCCATAGGACATGCTCTGGTTTCTGAAGCATTGTATATGGGACTTGAAAATACGGTACAGGCTTATCTGAAGAGACTGGCTGTTTGGGGATAAGAAAACAAGAAGCCTGGATCATAGGAAAGTCATTGGAACATACTGATCACTTTTATTCTTCATCCGCTAATTTATCATTTGGCTTCTAAACTCTAATGTCTACCATCTAACTTCTAATTTCAAAAAAAATGGAAATCTTAAACTCAAAAATATTCGGCGAAAATCTTAAGACTACGCCACTTCTGGTCTTTCACGGACTATTTGGAATGCTCGACAATTGGGGAAGCTTTGGAAAAGACTTAGGTGAGCAACTTCCCGTTCATCTTATCGATCTCAGAAACCATGGCAGAAGCTTTCATTCGGAAAGTATGTCTCACGATGATCTTGCAGACGATATTGCGCATTACATGGACCATTACGGTATTCACAAAGCTCATGTACTGGGCCATTCCTTAGGAGGGAAAGCGGTGATGCAGTTTGCGCTAAAATATCCGGAAAAAGTAGAAAAACTAATCGTAGTAGACATTTCGCCCAAAGCATATCCTCCCCATCACCAGGGAATTATTAAAGCTCTGGAAACGGTAGACTTCAATACAGTAAGCTCCAGAGGAGAGGTAGAAACTGTTCTCAGTCAGTATATTCCTGAAAAATCTACCATTCAGTTTTTGGCAAAGAACCTGTATTGGGATGATGATAAGAAACTGAACTGGAGATTCAACCTTAAAACCTTATCGGAAAAATACAATGAGTTTGTATCTAATGCGATAAAATTTGGTGTTTTTGAAGGGGATTCTTTATTTATTGCTGGTGAAAAATCCAATTATATCCTTCCACAGGATGAATATGGGATTAAACAGCAGTTTCCAAAAGCGAAAATTGTGACCGTAAAAAAAGCCGGACATTGGGTTCAGGCAGAAAATCCTGTTGATTTCGCGAAAGTTGTTAAGGAATTCTTAGGTTTACATTAATTTAATTCTGTTTTTATAATAATTTAGTTAAAATTTTCTTAAAATAACCTTGTATTTCCCTGCGTGTTGATATTTTTTGTACTTTAGTTTTACATAAAAACTAAATATATTAACTTATGGAAAAGAAAAACTCAAAAAAACCTTTCTTTGCTTCATTTTTAGAGAAACAAATTAAGGATCCGGAAGCAATTCAGGGAGGAGCAGTGACAACACCTGTCACAGATTTAGTAACGTTGCCGACAAGAGATACCGTTAGCACATCTCCGCTTGTTGATAACGCAACGCTTCCTGTAAGAGACCAGGTAGTTACCTTGAAATATCCGTCTGACAGTGATGAGTCAGGAGAATTAGAAATTTTGTAATCCTATTACGATATAAATTATTAACCTAACTCAATAATTATGAAAGACGAGAATTCAAAAAAGAAACCTTTTTTTGCTTCATTTTTAGAAAAGCAGATCAAAGATCCTGAAACGGTTCAGGGAGGTGGAGGAGTCATTACCAATACAGATAATGATATTATTACGGCACCTTCAGTTGATAATGTTACAGCACAGATTTTTGATCATGTAACATCGCCAAACAAAGATCTTTTGGTTACGATGAAGTATCCTTCAGATGGTGATGATTCTGTTATTTAAATTCTGAAAGAATACAATTATACTTTAACCCAAACTAAATTATTATGAAAGACAAAAATTCAAAAAAGAAGCCGTTTTTTGCGTCATTCCTGGAAAAACAATTAAAAGATCCTGAAACTATTAAAGGTGGAGGTGAAATTACAATTCCTGAAAGAGACGTTATTACAAAACCGAAAGTAGATAACGTAACTTCTCCTCAGGACGATCTAATGCAGACCATGAAATATCCATCTGACGGAGATGATGATTCTCCATCTGTTCCATTAGACTAATACATTAAAAATAGTAATCGTATTAATACAATCATATCAAAGGAAACTTACCACTAAGTTTCCTTTTTTAATAAAAACAGGCAAATGATTCTCTGCATCACCCACTCACAGGATTTTTATAATATCGACCTCTTTTTTGAATATCTGAACTCTAAAAATATTCCATATTTCAGACTTAATTCTGACCGTATGAACCATTTTCAAAAGATCAGTGTGAATGAAGACTCATTTGAACTGACGGATGAATTCGGAAACACGGTTCATTCCAAAAATATTCAGGGAGTATGGCACAGAAAAGCCTGGGGGATAAGTACACCGGAAGAACTGGATGACGATTACAGAAAAGTGTTCCTGAGCGGATATGCCAACCTTCGGTATAACCTGATCACTGTATTAGAAAATGTTCCATGGATTAACCCTTTTGAAAATGAGAGAAAAATTGATGGAAGTAAAATGCTTCAGCTAAAGTTAGCCAAAGAAAATAATCTCAGGGTTCCGGAAACCCTATTTTCAAATGACGAAGAAAAGATCACTGTCTTTTTTCATGAATTCTGTGGCGGAAAAGCAGTTGCTAAACTTCACAGTCTGACCGCAAAGACCATGAACGGAGAGAATCTTATCTCAACAATGATCATTGAAGAGGACACTTTGGAACATCTTTCGGATATCACCTATTGTCCTATGATCTTTCAGCCTTATGTTGACAAAGAATACGAATTGAGAATTGTTTACATTGCAGGAGAGTTTTTTACAGGAAAGATCAACAATAGCGATAATGTCGACTGGAGATCAGCGCAGGGAGATTATCACTGGTCAGCCTATGATCTTCCGGAAAATGTTAAAACCGGTCTGACTTCCATGATGAAAGCAATGGGGCTCTATATCGGAGCCATTGACATGATCAAAGGAAAAGACGGAGACTATTATTTCCTTGAAGTCAATCCTCAGGGAGAATGGGGAATGCTACAGAAAGAACTGGGGTTCCCTATTGCAGAAAGAATTGCCGATAACCTTATAAAAAGAATCAATACCCATGAATAAAATACTAATTATTACGCACACTGCAGATAATTTTTCAATCGAGAAAGTAACAGAATATATAGAGAAAAACGGTTGTGAGGTCATCCGTTTTGATGTAGACCTGTATCCTATACAAAATAAACTGTCGACCATTTTTCAGGATGGCGAATGGGTAAGTATCCTTGAAACCAAAGATGCACAACACCGTTTGGATGATATTGCTGCCATTTGGTACCGCAGAGCTTACAATATCGGAAACGGGGTGAAAGAAGAAATGGATAAAAAATTCTATGGTGCCGCTATGGGAGAAATCCGTAATACGCTTTTCGGATTTATAGAGTCTGTAGATGCCTATGCATTGGGGAAACCTGGGATTTACAGAAGGTTAGACAGTAAAGAGGAACAGCTAAAAGTAGCGGTTAAATTAGGACTTAAAATTCCTGAAACCTGCCTGACCAATAATCCTGAAGAAGCGAGAAAATTTATCCTTAAACATCAGAATGTAGTCGCGAAAATGCAGACCGGTTTTGCGATTTATGAAGATGGCGTAGAAAGCGTCGTGTTTACCAATGTAGTTGGCGAAGATAAACTTGAAGAGCTTGATTCACTCCTGTACTGCCCGATGCAGTTCCAGAAAAAGATCGAAAAGAAAAAAGAACTTCGTGTTACCATCGTAGGACAGGACGTTTATGCTTTTGAAATAGATTCCCAACAGTCTGAAGATGCCAAAGTAGACTGGAGAAAAGACGGTGTCAACCTTTTAACCAAATGGGTAAGAACAGAACTGCCGACAGATGTGGAAGCAAAACTTCTTGAACTTTTAGATGTATATAACGTTGATTATGGCGCGATAGACATCATTGTTTCCCCTGAAGACGAATACTATTTCATTGAAATCAATGCAGCAGGAGAGTTTTTCTGGCTGGATAACCTGACTGAAGACAATCTTATTTCAAAGAGTATTGCAGATGTTCTTTGCGACAAAGCTCCCAGAAGAAACAATATGGTGATGGCTTAAAAATAGCATGACCACTTAAATACTGAAAGCCCTTTTGTATATCTGAAGGGCTTTTTTGTTTCCTGGAGTGAAAACAAGGACTTGAGTATTGAACCACCCCGTCAAAAATTCTCTGAATTTTCGCCACCCCTCCAAAGGAGGGGAATTTTGATACGGCAAAGTTCTGTCATCATGAAAATCTTCAATTTTGAAAGAAACTGTTTGCTCTTCTTTTTTCAAAATATTAAACTTAAATAACTCAAGTAAAAAACTTTTCTCTCTTTTGTGGTTGAAACAGTCCGTTCATTATTCTATCAACTTAAACAGAATTATATTCAATAACCGGGATAATGATAATATTGGTTAAATTAAGTGGAATTCTGCTTTAAAAATCGCAAATTTGCATAAGCAGTTTTTCGTGAAATCTGTACAGAAAAATGAAGAATTGCCGGATAGAAAATATTGTTATATTTTAGTCAGCAATCAAGTAAATAATTAATGATTTTTGTAACGGGTGCGACCGGAATTCTGGGAAGGGTAATCGTTTTGGAACTTCTTAAAAAGGGAAAAAACGTACGGGCTTCCAAAAGACCGGGAAGCAATTTAAACGATGTGAGGCATTCTTTTAATGTCTATACAGAAAATTCTGATGATCTTTTTAATAAGATCGAATGGATAGACCTGGATTTTGACGATCTGGACGCTTTGCAACATGCATTAAAAGGGGTAGATGAGGTCTATCACTGTGCCGCAAAAGTAAGTTTCCATCCTCATGATGAAAAAGAAATGTACCATACCAACGTAAAAGGTACAGAAAACCTGCTGTTTGCCTGCGAAGGGTCAGGAGTGAAAAAATTTCTTCATGTCAGTACGATTGCTGTATTGGATCTTTTTAACGAAAAAGGAGAATTAGACGAAAATTCTGAATTTAATCCTAAAGAAGAACATTCTGCTTATGCTATTTCCAAACATCTTGCTGAAATGGAAGTATGGAGAGCTTCTGCAGAAGGATTGAATACCATCATCGTCAATCCCGGAATGATCATCGGAAGCGGAAACTGGGGCCAGAGCAGTGGAGATATCTTCCCTACTTTTGAGAAAAATGGATTTACATTTTCCGGCGGAACAAGTTATGTAGATGTAAGAGACGCTGCTAAAATTTGTATTGAACTCATGGAAAAAAGTGTTTTCGGAGAGCGCTTTATCCTTATTTCAGAAAACAAGAAATATGCAGAGCTCGGACAGCAGATCAGAACGAAATTAGGTCTCAAAGAAGCTAAAATTCTTACAAAATCACAGTTAAATGTAGGAAGACTGGCTAATATCCTTTTCGGTTGGCTGATTCCGAAACTGAGAATCATTACCAGATCCAATATTGAATCCATATCCTCTCTCAATACCATTTCCAACGAAAAAATAAAAAAAGAGCTTGATTATCAGTTTATTTCTGTGAAGGAAAGTGTTGATTTTCATCTTAACAATTATATTAACGACAAAAAGCTGAATTCATGAATCTTGCAGCAGCAATTATCCTAAAAAATGTAGAAAAGCATCCTTTAAAATCTGCGATTGGTTTTAAAAAGAAGGAGGAAGCCTGGAAAGAACTGAGCTGGAAAAAATTGAGTGAGATCGTGTTTAAAACAGCCAATGCACTGAAAGATGCGGGAATTCAGGAAGATGATAAAGTAGCCATTTATTCGGATAATTCTTCCGAATGGATGATTTTTGATCTGGCTTCAATGGCTATTGGCGCAATAACCGTTCCTATTTACTCTACAAATAATGCGGAACAGGCAGAATATATCTTTAGTGATTCGTCTGCAAAAGCTGTTCTTGTAGGAAGCCAGGAGCAATATGATGCATGTCTGGAGCTTTTAAATAAGGAAGGAAGTCAGCTGGAAACGATTATTGTTTCCAAAAAATCAATCTGGATCAAGAAAGAATTCAACAGTTTTTATCTTGAAGATTTTATTGCCAAGTCTTCTCCCAAACTGGAGATCACTCCCAAAGAAAATGATGATACAGCGACGCTGATCTATACCTCCGGAACTACGGGAACTCCGAAAGGGGTTATGCTTACCCACGGAAATTTTATCAAAGCCTTTGATTCGCACTTTGAGTTTTTTAAATTTAAAAACTTTGAAGAAGAACTTTCACTCGCATTTCTCCCTCTGACGCACGTTTTCGAAAGAAGCTGGAGCTTACTTTGCCTTTATGGCGGTGCCAGAGTTTATTTCCTGGAAGATCCTAAGAATATTGCCAAAGCTCTGGAAGACGTAAAACCTACCATGATGTGTGCCGTGCCGAGATTTTTTCAGAAAGTATATGCGGGAGTTTTAGAAAAAGCAGAAGAAGGTTCATCAACGAAGAAAAAGATCTTCGATTGGGCACTGGCAACGGGATGGCAGACTGCAGAACTGAGAAGAAGCGAAAAACCGGTTCCTTTTGGGTTAAAACTGAAAGAATCTGTTGCTGATATGCTTGTTTTCAGTAAAATTAAAGAAAAAATGGGTGGCAGACTATGGTTCCTACCTTGCGGAGGAGCATCATTGTCACCGGAAGTCACCAGATTCTTCGACTCTGTCGGCATTCATGTGACCGTAGGATATGGGCTGACAGAAACGACAGCGACCCTGACCCTTTTTCCATTGACTCACTATGAACATGGTACGAGCGGAAAACCTTTACCAGGCGTAGAAATTCGCATCGGTAAAAGCGATGAGATCCAGGCTAAAGGAAACGGCATTATGAAAGGCTATTACAATAAGCCTGAAGAAACTCAGAAAGTTTTCACCGAAGATGGCTGGTTCAAGACCGGAGATGCCGGAAAATTTGATGATAAAGGGAATCTGATCATCACAGACAGAATCAAAGATCTCATGAAGACTTCCAACGGAAAATATATCGCGCCGCAGCAGATCGAAAACCTTCTCACCAATAATAATTTTATCCAGCAGATCATGCTGGTAGCAGAAGGAAGACAGTTTGTGTCGGCTCTTATTGTTCCTAATTTTGAATTTTTACAGGATTATATAAAGAAAAATAATATTCCGTTCACCAAATGGGAGGAGGCTGTGAAAGAGGATAAGGTCATCACTTTATATAAAGAAAAAATTAAAGAATTACAGGAACATCTGGCAGATTATGAAAAAGTGAAGAAGTTCACGCTGATGCCGTCAGAATTTGACATCAATACCGGAGAAATAACCCCTACATTGAAGGTCAAAAGAAATGTGGTTCTTAAAAAATATGCGGATATTATAGAAAAAATGTATTAAAATAAAACCATCTGGACCACTAAGACAACACAGGCTTTTCAAATAAAAAAATCAAAGATTTGAAAACGTAAGTAGTCTTGAACCGACAGTTTTATTAACTTTATCAATAACTTAAGTGTTACTATTCTTTTGTGCCTTCTGTGGTTAAATAAAAGCGTTTTAGCATTTTAAATCAGACTATGACAACACAAGAATTTCTAGGAAAACAAAATTTCACGATTCATACGAAGACGGTTTCAGAAAGCTGTCCGTCTAATATTGCCCTGATCAAATACTGGGGGAAATATGAAGATCAGATCCCTGCCAATCCAAGCATCAGTTATACGCTGAATCACTGCAAAACCAATACTTCTATGGAGTTTTTGGCAGATGAAAATTTCTCTGTACAAACCTTCCTTGCAGGACATGAAGAAGTGAAATTTGCAGAAAAAATAGAAAAATATTTTAAGAATATCGAACAGTATATTCCCTGGATATTGAAAGGGAAATACATCATCAGAACAGAGAATACTTTTCCACACAGTTCCGGGATTGCGAGTTCTGCTTCAGGATTTGGAGCAATTGCAAAATGCCTGATGAAGCTGGACGAAGAGTTTTCAGGAAATACATCCGAGGAAGAATCTTTAAGAAAAGCCTCATTTTTGGCTAGATTAGGAAGCGGCAGCGCTTGCAGAAGTTTGTACAACGGATTGGTCGTTTGGGGAGCTTCGGATGAGGTAGAAGGAAGTTCGGACTTATTTGCCGTAAAATATCCGGATTCTGAGATTCATGAGGTATTCAAAAACTTCAACGACTGGGTTTTATTAATCCATGAAGGTCAAAAAAGTGTTTCCTCAACGGTAGGGCATGGATTGATGAATACCAATCCTTATGCTGAAAGAAGATTCCAGGAAGCAAGAGAAAATTTTGTTCCGATGAAGGAAATTCTCAAAGGCGGACACATGGAACACTTTATTAAGTTAGTGGAACATGAAGCTCTTACCCTTCATGCCATGATGATGATGAGTGATCCTGCCTTTATTCTGATGAAAACCGGAACTATGGAAGTGATCAATAAAATCTGGGAATTCAGAAAACAAACAGGACTTCCTTTATTTTTCACACTGGATGCAGGAGCAAATGTTCATGTCTTATTTCCAAAAGATGCTTCAGAAGAAAAAATCAAAATATTTATTGAAACAGAATTGCTTCAACACACCCAGAATAATGGAGTAGTGAAGGATGTGATGCAGTTTTAAAATAAAAAAAATACTTTTTTTCTATCAATACATAACTGCGTCATCTGCGAAATCTGTGAGGGAATTTTTCCACTGAGATTTCTTAGATGACGCAGATTTTTTTATTCCGATAGGACTGTTGCTATTGTTATAAATTCAAAGTGAGGGGAGTGTTGAGGAAATCATTGAAAGGTTTCATCAGGTGAAAAATCTTTGTCATATTTTTCACCGCATTTTTATCTAAAACCTCTTCATCTTTTAAATGGTAAAGCACGATGAAACTTTTAAGCTTTAAATATTCTCCCATCGGATCTTCCTTTTCAAATCCCTGAGGAATTTTTTTCAGTTTGTCGTCCTGATCCAGTTCCGGGAAATGCTTTTTAAACTCTTTCTGACTGATGATCTTGAGGAAATCCTCGCCATACAACGAAATTTCTTTTCGTACTTCTTTCAGAACGGAAGATTCCGGCATATAAACACCTCCGGCCAGAAAAGACTTCCCGGGTTCTATATGAAGATAATAACCAGCTTTGTGGCTTCCTTTTCCCATTCCTAAAGAAGCACCGAAATTGGTTTTGTACGGTATTTTATCTTTTGAAAATCTCGTATCACGATAAATTCTGAACAATGATTTTTTGCCGTCAATTTTCCCCAGTTCTTCATCGAATTCTGCCATTTCTTTGATCAGTTCGTCCAGAAAAGCAATGACGTTTTCCTGCGATTCCGTATAAAGATTTTTATTTTCATTGAACCATTCGCGGTTGTTATTCTGGGTCAGATCTTTTAAAAATGTCAGGGTTTCTGGTTTGATGGTAATCATACTTTTGGAAATTTAATGTAAGAGGGTGTTTTATTGAACCAAGTTAAAAAATAAACTTATGATGACCAAAATTAAGTGATGAGGGTACTGTTTTTATGCTTAATGAAGTAGACAGATTTCATGGATGAAAATTGTGAAATTCAGTATGCAAATTTGATCCAATGAGGTGTGAATTTTACAATTAAATTTTTAAAAAGAGGCTAAAATGAGAGGAATCCAATAAAAAAAAGATGGTATCGTACAGTTTGGAGAAAATAATACTAACTTTGAATAAGCTTCAAATAAGCGATAAATTGCGCCCAGTCAACAGATGAGTAAATCTTGAAATGTAACCATGGATACTGGAAATGTTCTCATGATAATAAATGAGATTTTAAAAGTAAATTTTGCGTTTCATGGTGATATTTTTGAAAATTCATAAATAATACAGAAAAAATCAATGTAATTTAATAAAAAAAAATAATGTTTAGCATGTTTTTAATTTAAGACCTGTTTTTTTGGATTTAATTTTTTAAAAATTAAAAATATATTAAAGGATTCTGAATTAAAGTTTACATATTTAAAACTTTATTCAAAAACAAATCAAATATTTGTTGTATCTTTGCAAAAATTTTAAAATATTTAATGAATTTATTTACGGAGTCCAATTTAAGTCCTGACATCCTTAAGGCAATTGGCGAACTGGGTTACGAAAGCCCGACAGAAATCCAAAAACAGACTATCCCTTTCATTCTTTCAGATATTCGCGATTTGATCGCACTTGCGCAGACAGGGACAGGCAAAACAGCAGCGTTTTCGCTTCCGATTTTGGATATGATTGACGAAACGAGTCGCAAAATCCAATTTTTGGTGCTTTGTCCGACACGGGAACTATGTCTTCAGATTTCTAAAGACATAAAAAATTATTCCAAGTACATGAAAGACATCAAAACCACAGCGGTTTACGGTGGAAGCAGTATTATGGATCAGATTCGTTCTTTAAAGGACAAGCCGCAAATTATTGTAGGTACTCCAGGGAGAGTAATCGACCTTATCAACAGAAAAGCACTTGATTTTTCTGCTATTCATTGGTTAGTTTTAGACGAAGCTGATGAAATGCTTTCAATGGGTTTCAAAGATGAGTTGGAAACGATTCTGAGAGAAACACCGGATACAAAGCAAACTTTCTTGTTCTCGGCGACGATGAATAAAGAAGTGGAAAGAATTTCTAAAAATTATCTTACGACTCCACACCGTATTTCTGTGGGTTCTATTAACGAAGTTAAGAAGAACATCAAGCACGAATATTACGTAGTAGGATACCGTCAGAAAAAAGAAGCTCTTAAGAGATTAATTGATGCCAACCCGAACCAGTATTCTATTTTGTTCTGTAGAACGAGAATGGAAACTCAGGAGGTGGCAGATTTCCTGATGCAGAATGGCTATGCAGCTGATGCACTTCACGGAGATCTTTCTCAGGCACAGAGAGATACAGTAATGAAGAAATTCAGACTGAAAAATATTGATATCCTTGTAGCGACAGACGTTGCAGCAAGAGGTTTGGATGTAAACTCTCTGACGCACGTTATCCATTATTCTTTACCTGATGATCCGGAAGTATTCGTTCACAGAAGTGGAAGAACCGGTAGAGCAGGAAAAGATGGTATTTCAATTTCTTTAATTAAACCTGAAGAAAGCAGAAAACTGAAGCAGATAAAATCTACAACGAAAATCGATATTGTAGAAAAATTCATTCCAACAGGCGAAGATATTATCAAAGCTCAGGTGGAAGGTGTTTTTGAAAAATTATTTACGGAACACGAAGAAGATATCTTTGAATTCAATGATAGCTTAATTCCGGATCTTAGTGCGTTTACAAAAGAAGAATTGGTACACAAACTATTGCAGTTCCAGTTAAAAGACCTTGCTTTGTACTACAAAGATAAGCATGATCTTGTTGATCAAAAGTTCAGCAGCAGAGATGATGATTATTCAAGAAGAGACAGAGATAGAGGAAGGGACCGCGATAGAGGAAGAGATCGTGACCGTGGAGACCGTGACGTAAGAGGAAGCAGAGATAGCAGAGACCGTGGCGGAAAACCTAGAAGAAAGGACGAAAACATGGTAAGATTCTTCTTCAACCTTGGGAAAAAAGATCAATTGAAAAAGCTTGATGTTTTAGAAATCATCAATAAAGCTACTGCCGGAAAAAGCAAAAAAAGAGCTGAAATCGGTGATATTGAAATCTTAGAAAAATTCTCCTTCTTTGAAGTGGAGAAATCTTTCTCAGAAAATGTAATGAGCAATATTCCTTCAATGAAATTTAAAGGAAAAGAAATGAGAGCTGAAGTAGCAAACTAAGGCATCTCAATATCATATAAAACCGGCTTTTAGCCGGTTTTTTTATTTGATAATCAGGCATTAATCGAATGTTAACAAAACTTAATGTTATATAGTTTCAGGGCAAATCCTTTTTTAGGAAATTTGCACTCAAATTATAAATACATAAAAATGGGAATTGGTAATATTTTCCACGCTTTTCAACCGAAGGATAAAATTTTCTTTGTACTTTTTGAAAAAGTAACTGAAAACTTAGTTGCAATGTCTGAAGACTTTAACAATGGCATCAAAGATTTCGATCTTAACGATGATACGATGTTAAAAAGAATGAGTGACTATGAGCATAAAAATGATGAGCTTACACATGAGATCTTCGTTGAACTAGGGAAAAACTTCATTACACCTTTCGATCGTGAAGATATCCACACACTGGCAACAGGACTTGATGATATCGCCGATTACATCTATGCTTCCACAAAATATATTTTCCTGTATAAATCTCCTGAAATGAAGGCTTATTCGGATTTCTCACTTCTGATCCACAAAGCTTGTCTTGAGATTCAGAATGCGATGAAAAACCTTAAAGGTTTCAAGAATATGGACCAGGTAAAAGAAGCTTGTATCAAGGTAAACTCTATTGAAAACATTGCAGATGACCTGCTGTCCAATTCAATGGTAGATTTATTTGAAACCAATGATGCGATTAATATTATCAAAGTTTCATCTGTACTTAATTATCTTGAAATAGTAACCGATAAGGCAGAAGATGTTGCCAATACTATTGAGAACATCATGATTAAATACGCCTAAACAAAATAACAAATGGAATTTCCGATTTTACTAATAGTTATTATTGCACTGGCTTTAATTTTCGATTATATCAATGGTTTTCATGATGCCGCCAATTCAATCGCGACGATCGTTTCTACAAAAGTTTTAACTCCATTCCAGGCTGTACTTTGGGCAGCTCTCTGGAACTTTGCCGCTTTCTTTATTGCTGCTTACATTATTGGAGAATTTAAAATTGGAAATACGATTGCCAAGACGGTTAATGAAAACTTTATTACATTAGAAGTAATATTCTCAGGACTTATCGCTGCGATTGCCTGGAACCTTTTAACATGGTGGTTTGGGATTCCTTCATCATCATCACACACTTTGATCGGTGGATTTCTGGGAGCAGCCTTAATGCATGCTTTTATGATGGATTATCACGAAGTTGTGGCTACTCAACCTCATTTGGGAACATGGGAGACTTTTAAAGCTGCCTGCTATCAGGTTACCCAGCAAAGTGTTGTTAAATTTGATAAAGTAATTCCTATTTTCCTGTTCATTTTTATGGCGCCGATTATAGGGATGATTATTTCAATCATTATCACGCTTATTATTGTTCATCTTTATAAAAGATCCAATCCGTATAAAGCAGATAAATCATTTAAGAGATTACAGCTCGCTTCTTCAGCTTTGTTCAGTTTAGGACACGGTTTGAATGATGCACAGAAAGTAATGGGTATTATTGGAGCTGCGATGATCTATTATCACGTGAATATGCTTCAGGATCCTGTTTATCTTAATATTGCATCGGCAGCCCGTTTCGATTATTTCGCGCAACATTACATCTGGGTTCCTCTGGTTTCTTTCATTGCGATTGCCTTAGGTACCATGAGTGGTGGCTGGAAGATCATTAAAACAATGGGAACTAAAATTACAAAAGTAACTTCACTGGAAGGAGTAAGTGCTGAAACTGCCGGAGCAATCACCTTATTCATTACTGACCATTTTGGTATTCCTGTATCGACTACGCATACCATTACCGGTTCTATTATCGGGGTAGGATTAACAAAAAGAATTTCTGCCGTGAGATGGGGAATTACCGTAAGTCTGCTTTGGGCTTGGGTATTGACGATTCCTATTTCAGCAATTGTTGCAGGAATTACTTATCTTGCCGTAACATTTTTGACTTAAGCTAAAAGTTGAAATTATAAATACAAACTTTGTCCTCCGGGGCAAAGTTTTTTGTTTTATAAAGCCTCGAAAAATTGTATTTTTGTTCAAATTATAAGATTTTATGGAATTTTTAGACAGATACCAGCAGATCGTTGCTGATGCCATCACTAAGTATACTTTCAAAGACAAGCCTGCGGAACTTTATGATCCGATGAACTATATCATTTCCCACGGTGGAAAGCGTCTTCGTCCTATTATGGTATTGATGGCCTGCGACCTGTTCGGCGGAGATCTCAGACAGGCTATAAAACCGGCACTGGCGATCGAGTTTTTCCATAACTTTACCCTGATCCATGATGATATTATGGATGAAGCTCCTTTAAGAAGAAATAAACCTACGATCCATACGTTACATGGGATCAATGTAGGAATTCTTTCCGGAGATGGATTGATGCTGAAGGCTTATAAGTTTTTTGAAGATCTTGAGCCTGAGATTTTCAAAGCCTGTATCAGAATCTTTACGCATACCGGACTTCTGCTGTGTGAAGGTCAGCAGTATGATATCAATTTTGAAACTCAGGAAGACGTTACCTATGATGATTACATCAGAATGATTACCTATAAAACAGGGGTTCTGAGTGCATCGTCTTTTGAAATAGGAGCGCTTATTGCAAAAGCTAATTTTAAAGATGCCAAGGCTATTTTCAACTTCGGAAAACACATTGGTATCGCTTTCCAGATTATGGACGATTATCTGGATGTATTCGGAGACCAGGCTCAGTTTGGAAAAAAACATGCCGGAGATATCTATGAAAATAAAAAAACGATTCTTTACCTTTTAGCCAGAGAACATGCGACGGAAGAAGAAAGAAAAGAACTGGATCACTGGTATGGCAAAAAGACCGATAACATCGATAAAGTATACGGTGTTGAAAAGATCTTCAGAAGAACCAAAGTAGACGAGAAAGCATTGCGCCTGATCGAAAAACACAATGAGATCGGACAGAGCTATCTGGCGAAAATCAATATCCCTGAAGAGAAGAAAAAACCTTTCGCTGAACTGGCAAATTATCTGTTAAGAAGAGAGAGCTAATAAGATGATAAGTAAGAGGTAGCAGGTTGTAGGTTTGATAGATTGACGACTGCCTGCCACCTTCTACCTATTATCTGCCACCTAAACAATGAAATTCAGAACCGAAGTTGACATACCCAAGTCAGAGAAAAAGATTGATGTTGAAGATAAAATATTTTCAATAGGGTCGTGTTTTGCTTCAGAAATGACAGATTTGTTGGGACAGGGGCAGCTTCAGACGGTTAATAATCCATTTGGAACCATTTTTAATCCTTTTTCGATCAGCAATGCGGTGAAAAGGCTTCACGATTCGGAGTTCTATGAGGAGGAGGAACTGATTACTTTTAATGAAGAATTTATTTCACTGGACCATCACAGCAGTTTTGATACCCGATATATTCATCAGACCCTGGATAAAATCAATACAGGAATAGAAGTAGGGAACAATTTTCTTCAGGATGCAGGTTGGGTAATCATTACCTACGGAACTTCATTTATTTATGAATTTATTCCCAAGAAAAAACTGGCTGCCAATTGCCATAAAATTCCACAGAAATTTTTTCAAAAAAGACTACTGTCTCATCACGAGCTTACGGATTCGATCTATAATACGGTTTTAAACCTGAAAGATATCTGCCGTGATGATGTACAGATTCTGTTCACAGTTTCGCCGGTGCGTCATACAAAGGATGGGATGATTGAAAATCAACTGAGTAAATCTAAACTCATTACAGCTGTTCATGAGTCGGTTTCGCAGCTTGAAAACTGCCATTATCTTCCTGTTTATGAAATAATAATGGATGACCTTCGGGACTATCGCTTTTATAAAGAAGATATGATTCATCCTACTTCACAGGCTGTCAGTTATATATTCGATAAGTTTGGAGAATCTTATTTCTCAGATGAGACTAAAAGTTTTATCAAAGAGAATTTTAAGATCAATAAAGCACTTGAACACAGGACAGATGATGAAAAAGATCCGAAATATATAGAATTTAGAGAAAAACTGAACGAAAGAATTGAACTTCAGAGAGGAAAAGTAAGACATAAAATTTTTTTAAATGATTGATTTTACGAATCTCAATTATCTGAAATCAGGAAGTGAAAGACAGAAAAGAGCTTACGAAGTTCTTGAACAATATAAGGTTTTTGAGAAATTAAAAACCTATTCTCCTGTTTTGGCAGGAACAATTCCTATAGGGATCGACGTTGAAAGCAGTGATCTGGACATCATCTGTCAAGTAGATCTTCAGTTTAAAGAAGATTTTCTGGATGATATCAAATCGGGTAAATTAATTCCGGCAGATGGGGATGTAACCATAGAGAATATTATTGTTCATGAAGAAAACAGCATTGTTCTGAATTTCAGGCTGGAAGAATTTAAGATCGAAATTTTCGGACAGAATAAGCCATCACTTCAGCAGAATGCGTACCGTCACATGTTGGCCGAGCATAGAATATTACAGGAAAAAGGAGAAGAATTTAGACATAAAATAATAGAATTAAAGAAACAGGGAATTAAAACTGAGCCGGCCTTTGGGCTGTTGATGAATTTGGAAAACCCTTATGAAGATCTGTTGAAATTTTAAAAAAATGATTGATACCCATACCCATTTATACGCAGAGGAATTTGATGAAGATAGAAAAGAAGCCATTCAAAGGGCTGTAGATAAAGGAATCACAAAGTTTTACCTTCCTGCGATTGATTCCGAATCCCATGGAAAAATGCTTCAACTGGAAACAGAATATCCGGGGCAAATTATTTCCATGATGGGACTTCACCCTTGCTATGTAAAACCTGAATCCTGGGAAAAGGAACTTGAAATTGTTAAGAATTATCTGGATGAAAGAAATTTTCCAGCGATAGGGGAGATCGGGATCGATCTTTACTGGGATAAAACAACATTGGATATCCAGGTTAAAGCTTTTGAACAGCAAATTGACTGGGCTATCAAAAAGGATCTTCCTATTGTGATCCATACCAGAGAAAGCTTTGATGAAACCTTCGAGGTGCTGGAAAGAAAAAAACATCCAAAACTTCGCGGTATTTTCCATTGCTTTTCAGGAGATCTGGAGCAAGCGAAACACGCAATAGATCTCAATTTCATATTGGGAATAGGAGGAGTGGTCACCTTTAAAAACGGAAAGATCGATCAGTTTCTGAATGAAATTCCTTTGGAAAAGATCGTTCTGGAAACGGACTCCCCATATTTGGCTCCGGTTCCACACAGAGGAAAAAGAAATGAAAGTTCATATCTGGATCTTGTCGCCGGAAAGCTGGTGAATATTTATGGGAAAGACTTTACAGAAATTGACAGAATCACTACGGAAAATGCATGTAAGCTGTTTGGAGACGGTGAAAAATAAGTAAGCGTTAAAAAATACGCTGGATGAATATTTTGAAAGAGTTGAAATTATATTGCTATGGAGGATTTAGTTAGTATTACTACAGTATTTTTACTTTAAGAATAGAAAAGAAATCAGCCCATAATACTTTTCACAATTAAATAAGCGAATTTAGGATAAGTCATTCAATACGACATAAAAAAAAGCCCTTTCAATCGAAAGGGCTTTGCTATTATTTTTTTCTTGTGAAATTCTTATTCTTAGGCTTTTTGAAAGCTGTAGGAGTACTTCCAGCAGGCTTATTGCTGTTATTCTGAGGCTTCGGAGACCTGGGTCTTCTGTCACCGCCAGCGGCCATAGGCTTGTTGTTTGAGTCTCTTTTCTGAGCTACCAGATTATCCGTATGGAAAGGATGTTCCTTGATCACAGGAATTTTTTTCCCGATCAGTTTCTCCGTATTTCTTAAATTTAGAAGATCAAGACTGTCTACAAAAGAGATGGAAGATCCTTCTGCTCCGGCTCTTCCCGTTCTTCCGATTCTGTGAACATAGGTTTCAGAAACGTCGGAAAGTTCAAAATTGATTACATATTTCAGTTCGTCAATATCAATACCTCTTGCCGCGATGTCTGTAGCGACCAGAATCCTTGTTTTTCCGTTCTTAAAATTATTCAGGGCATTCTGTCTCGCATTTTGAGATTTGTTCCCGTGAATCGCTTCTGCTGAGATATTATCTTTCTGCAGCTTTCTCGCTATTTTGTCGGCACCGTGTTTTGTTCTGGAAAATACCAGTACAGAATCTGAAATATCATTCTCCAGAATATGAGAAAGAAGGTCCAGCTTATTTTCTTTATCTACAAAATAAACCGACTGCTTAATGGTTTCAGCAGTAGAAGAAACCGGAGTGACTTCTACCTTGACAGGATTATTTAAGATAGAATCAGCCAGTTTCTGGATCTCAGAAGGCATTGTTGCTGAAAAGAATAAAGTCTGTCTTCTTTGTGGAAGAAGTTTAATCACTCTTTTTACATCATGTACAAAACCCATATCCAGCATTCTGTCTGCTTCATCAAGAACAAAGATTTCAATGTTCTTAAGGCTGATAATACCCTGTGCGATAAAATCAAGAAGTCTTCCGGGGGTTGCTACCAAGATATCGATGCCTCTTCTGAGAGCAGCTTCCTGATTTCCCTGCTTTACCCCTCCGAAAATAACGAGTTGTTTTAGCGGAAGGTATTTTCCGTATGCATTAATATTTTCCTCGATCTGGATGGCAAGTTCTCTTGTCGGCGTTAAGATCAGGGCTTTTATATGGTTGTTTTTGGTCTTG
Organism: Chryseobacterium carnipullorum; assembly: GCF_003815695.1. Taxonomy (NCBI): domain Bacteria; kingdom Pseudomonadati; phylum Bacteroidota; class Flavobacteriia; order Flavobacteriales; family Weeksellaceae; genus Chryseobacterium; species Chryseobacterium carnipullorum. Next base: position 2,953,522 of record NZ_CP033920.1, read on the forward strand.
CTTTTTGATAAATTCTGCAGAATAGGAATAGCAAACGCCGCTGTCTTTCCTGTTCCTGTCTGTGCACATCCTAAAAAGTCGCTACCTTTTAAGATTTCAGGGATTGATCTCTCCTGAATGGGCGTAGGGTTCGTATAACCCTGTTCCTGAATTGCTTTTGCAATAGGTTCTATTAAGTTTAGGTCTGTAAAATTCAAATGAACTATTTTTTTTAATTTAAAATAAAATTCCCTCAATGTGAAGGAATTATATGGTACAAAGGTAGTCTAAATATTTTTAAGCGGATCATTTTACTTTTGCCCACTGTTGGTTATGTCTCAGGTCTTCAATGAACATATAGACTTTTCTCAGTTTTTCACTTCCTCTTTTACCATAATCTTCTATGTTTTTGGAAGATCCGTCTGTAAAATTAATTCTCAGATAGGAGGTTGAAAGATCGGTGATATTTTTTGTTCCGTAATGGTCTTCCAGATTTTTGACGTCAAGATCATTCAGAAGTGAAATCAGTTTGTTGTAATCTGCTTCCCTGATCACCCCATTAAAAGTTCCTTCCCGCGGATTTGAAAATTCTCCTTTCGAAAAATCTTTGGAGAAATTAAAATGTTCCGCTTCCAGTATGGCAGTTCTGTCCGGACTGATGGTCAGTTTAAATACAGGACAGGATCCAAAACAGGCACCAGCCTGATATTCAATTTTGGTGTATTTTGATTCCGTTTTTTGAGTCGTGCATGAAAATAAAAATATCAGTGCAAAAAGACTTAGTATGTGCTTCATAAGGGATGGTTTCTCTGTTTCTTTCAATAACTATTCCAAATAATCGTGGCTTCAGGATTGAAATTACTCCAGAGAGGAAACACAGCAGCCTTTGGTAAATGATAACCTTAAAAGGATAGGCTCATTATCTTTTGACTGATAAAACTTTGTTCTCTTGTTGACAGAATTATAATGCGAATAGCTTTTTATCTCCCCTTTATTGAACATTATTTTATTTTTAAAAAACAAAGGTTCCATATCGTACAGAATGTTGTTATTGAAATTCTGATCACTGTTGGTAATGTCCAGTTCAATAACTCCCAGATTCTTTTTCACTTTTTGATTAAGAATGAGGTTATACTTATAATGAATGAGATCATTTTCTGCTCTCTTTTCCACCAATTCTAAAATATGTTCTGTTTTTGCTTTTTTCCTTTTTTTAATGTCTGCAATTTCAGATTCCAGCGGGATATCTCCTTTAAAATAATCAAAATTTCCAGGTTTAATATCTTTACTTTCATCCTTGATCAAGACAGGGAGTACAGGATTGGTCTCTTTATTTAAATTATAAATAAAACCATTTCTGCTGTTGTTAAAAGATAGGACGGACAAATCGGCATCACTTACGAAATACTGAATATCCTCACTCACCTCATTGCTAGCCCCCTGATCTGCGATCTTATCGTAGGTAAGTGTATACTTTAACCTTTTATTAAATTCATACTTAAAAAACGCCTTATCATTTAAAGGCGCTGGTTCATCTGATTTAGATGTTTCCACGAATGAATCGCTATCCTGAGCATAAACTGAGCCAGGCAGAAGAAATGAAACAAAAATAACAGCGGGTGCTGTTATTTTCTTTAATGAGTGTATCATCTTTTATCCGTGTAGTTTTTTCCAGATTGCATCTTTCAGTTCCACGAGGCCCTCTCCAGTAACTCCGGAGAAAAATAATGGCTTTCTGTTTTCCGGAAATTCAGAAGAAATTTCTTTTTTCAGTTCATCATCCAAAAGGTCGGCTTTTGAAATAGAAACAATGAAATCTTTATCCAGAAGTTCAGGATTATATTCCGTTAATTCATTTTCCAGAATTTTAAACTCCTGAAAATGACTTTCAGAATCAGCCGGAATTAAGAATAAAAGGATAGAATTTCTTTCAATATGTCTTAAGAATCGGTGTCCCAGACCTTTTCCTTCAGCGGCACCTTCAATGATTCCAGGAATATCAGCCATTACAAATGATTTGTAATTTCTGTAATCTACAATACCAAGATTGGGAGTCAGTGTTGTAAATGCATAATTGGCGATCTTAGGTTTTGCAGCAGATACAGAGGCAAGAAGGGTAGATTTTCCGGCATTTGGAAAACCAACCAAACCTACATCGGCCAAAATTTTAAGTTCGAAAACAACGAAGCCTTCCTCACCATCCATTCCTGATTGTGCATATCTCGGAGTCTGATTGGTAGAAGATTTGAAGTGCTCATTTCCTTTTCCCCCTTTTCCTCCAAGCATCAAAGTGATTTCCTGCTTGTCTTCAAGAATTTCGCCGATAATTTCTCCTTCTTCATTTTTAGCGATCGTCCCGATAGGAACATCGATATAAATATCAGCACCGTCAGCACCGGTCAGCTGGCTTTTCGCCCCGTTTTCACCCCGTTCCGCTTTTATGTGACGGGTGTATCGAAGTGGAAGTAAAGTCCATTCCTGAGCATTTCCTCTCATGATGACGTGTCCGCCGCGACCTCCGTCGCCTCCATCCGGACCACCTTTAGGAATATACTTTTCGCGGCGAAGGTGGGCAGAACCTGCACCTCCGTGTCCGCTTTTACAATGGATCTTTACGTAATCTACAAAGTTAGACATATAGTTTGTGTTGCGGGTTGTGGATGACGGGATGCGAATTTTTCAAATCCCGTACTCCATCTCCCGATTATTTAATTTTTTCGACTTCAGCGAAAAGTTTTTGGGAAATCTCATCAATTTCTCCTACGCCGTTTACTTCAACATATTTTCCCTGTTGCTTGTAAAGTTCAGCTACTTCTGCTGTTTTAGTATAATATTCTTTAATTCTGTTTTCGATGATCTCTACATTGCTGTCATCAGATCTTCCGCTGGTTTCACCTCTTTTCAGAAGTCTTTCCACTAAAGTTTTATCTTCAACCACTAAGGATAGGCAGATATCAATTTTGTCGTTCAGTTCCTCATCTACGATTTTTTCCAAAGCTTCCGTCTGAGCGGTCGTTCTTGGGTAGCCATCAAAGATAAATCCGTTGGTATCGGTTGGCTTTCTAAGCTCGTCGATCAGCATATCTGTTGTTACCTGATCCGGAACCAATTCTCCCTTATCGATGTAAGACTTAGCCAGTTTTCCAAGCTCGGTATCATTTTTCATGTTGTATCTGAAAAGGTCACCTGTTGAAATCTGTTTTAAATTGAATTTTTCGATCAGGTTTTGAGCTTGTGTTCCTTTTCCACTTCCTGGAGGGCCGAACAGAACAATGTTTATCATAATGTTGATTCGCCTGCAGCTTTCAGCAATACGCTTTCAGCCTTTAGCTTTTTTAGTTAATATTTACTTTATTTCGATTTAATATTTTAAGCTAATGGCTAATAGCCAAAAGCTAGCAGCAATAATTAATGGTTGATCTGTCCTTCTTCCAGTTGATACAGATTCGCAAGGTTTCTTCCCAACTCATCATAATCAAGTCCGTAACCAAGGACAAATTTATTTGGAATCTCTTTTCCGATATAATCCAGTTTGAAATCTTTCTTGTATACATCAGGCTTTAATAGGAATGAAGCCAGTTTTACAGATTTCGGACGCTGGGTTTCTGTGAAATATTTGAATAGGCTTTCAACGGTATTTCCAGTATCTACGATATCTTCCACAAGAATGATGTGACGGTCTTTCACGTCTTTCGTCAATTCCATTTTCTGGTAAACGATTCCTGTAGATTCAGTTCCTGCGTAAGAGCTCATTTGGATGAACGCAATTTCGCATTCGCCCGGGTAGTATTTTAAAAGATCTGAGAAGAACATGATCACTCCGTTCAGAACCCCGATGAAAACAGGAACTTCATCCTTGTAATCTTCATAAATCTTTAAAGCTGTTTCTTTTACAATTTCCTGAATCTCGGCTTCCTTCAGATAAGGAACGAAAGTTTTGTCGTGAACTTTAATGCTTTCCATAAAAAATTTTAGTAGTCGGCAAAGTTACGTTTTTTTGATCAAAATCTTTTCTACTTTTATTGCGGATTTCATAATCACTCATTTAAATAAGATGGAGTGAAAATAACAGGCAATAAAAATCGCTGATTCTATTCCATTATCCTATTAAATCTATAATTTAAAACCTTTGCGTACAAGGCCATTTTAGTTCGGTAGATTTCAATGGTTTCGGAAGTAATGAAAAAAAAGTATGTTTTTTATCAGGAAAATGTAATATTGGGAAATTTTCTATCTTTGTATTTCCAAAACCCAATGATACAGACATGTAGGATTTAATTTCTTTTTCGATTGTACTCAACAGTAACCCGTGAGTTACTGACGTTTAATTATTACCAAGAAAGAAATTATGATCTTACTGCAAAGTATATCCTACGGGTTTCCGGGAGGAGACGTCCTGTTTAATTCCATCCATTTATCCATCCAATCCCATACAAAATCGGCAGTAGCCGGAAGCAACGGTATTGGAAAATCTACACTTCTGAAGCTTATTGCCGGGGAAATTCAACCATCTGAAGGAAATATAACCGTCAAAGGCGATCTGTATTATGTTCCGCAGATGTTTGGGAATTTTGACCACAGGACTGTGTCAGAATGCCTTAAAATCGATAAAAAACTGAATGCTCTTCAAAAAATCATCAATGGTGACGTAGGTGAAGAATATTTTGAAACTTTAAATGACGACTGGGATATTGAGGAACGTTGCCAGAATGCACTGCAACACTGGAAACTGGAAAATTTAAACTTAAATCAAAAACTTGAAAGTTTAAGCGGAGGACAGAAAACGAAAGTTTTTCTGGCTGGAATTCAGATCAATCAGCCTGATATTATTATACTCGACGAACCTACCAATCATCTTGATCTTGAAGGTAGAAAACTTCTGTATGAATTTGTTAAGCAAACCCATTCAACTGTTGTTATGGTCAGTCACGACCGGATTTTACTGAACCTTGTTGACACGATATTTGAATTAAGCAATCAGGGAATTTCTACTTATGGTGGAAATTATGATTTTTATGCTGAACAGAAAGAAATAGAACAGGAAGCATTAAACAACGACATTCATTCTAAAGAGCGGGCTCTGAAAAAAGCAAAAGAGAAAGAACGCGAAACGCTGGAAAGAAAGCAAAAACTGGATGCGAGAGGAAAACAAAAGCAGGAAAAGTCGGGTGTTGCAAGGATCATGATGAATACACTCCGCAATAATGCCGAAAAAAATACTTCCAGATTAAAAGATATTCATGCTGAAAAGATCAATGATCTATCAGGGGACTTGAGAAATTTGCGTTCATCATTGAAAAATTCCGATCAGATGAAATTAATTTTTAATGATTCTGATCTGCATTCCGGAAAGCTTCTGATTGCTGCAGAGGAAGTTAATTTTAAATATAATGAAAAATTATTGTGGAAAGAACACCTCAATCTTGACATCAGAAGTGGGGACAGGATTTTGATCAAAGGTTCTAACGGTTCCGGAAAGACCACTTTAATCAATCTTTTATTGGGAAATCTGAAGCCCTCTGCGGGAACCATTTCAAAATCAGAATGTAATGCCATTTATGTCGATCAGGAATATTCTTTGATTGGTCAGGACATGACCGTTTACGATTTTGTACAACAGTTTAATGACAGTGCAATGCCGGAATCTGAAGTGAAGACTTTACTATCCCGGTTTTTATTCAGAAAGGAAACCTGGGAAAAAAAATGTGGGATATTAAGTGGAGGAGAACGTTTGAGACTGCTTTTATGCGGACTTTCAATCAGTAATAAAGCCCCGGATATGATCATTCTGGATGAACCAACAAACAATTTAGACTTGCAGAACGTAGAAATTCTCACGGAATCTATCAGAAATTATCAGGGAACCCTGCTGGTGATTTCCCATGATGAGACCTTCCTTGAAGAGATCGGCGTGGAGAGGGAGATTGTTTTGGGTTAAAAATGTTCTGTTTATTTTTTTATGCTCCCGCAGATTTCACGGATGGTTGTGTTGTATTAGTGATAGGTCTAAAAGATTTCTTCTGTTGGTACTTAGAAAATACAAAAGGGATTTACAATTGTATCAAGGATAAAATCCTGGCATCTTTGCGATGGCCAATAGATATAGATAACACATATTTAGTTTCATAAATGCTTTAAAATCCATTGAAATATGTCATTGAAAACCTCTTCCCTTATTTCTTCATTTAATATTTCGTGGCGCATCTCGGGATAAATTTTGACGTTGATATCTTTAAATCCATCCTTTTTTAAATAGTCTACCGTTTTGATAACCCCTTTGCTGAAATCGCCGATCGGATCATTTTGCCCGCTGACAAAAAGAATAGGGAAGGATTTGGGAATAGAAACGGCCCAGTTTCTTGCCGTGGCTTTTTTGTAAATACTAAACAGCGTATAAAAAGCATTATTGGTAAAAGGAATTCCACAGAGCTCATCTTCGGTAAAAGCTTTTCTATTGGCCGGATTCAAACTCAGCCAACTAGTGTCGCTGAAATCTTTGTCTTTCTTAAAACTTTTGTTATTAACAGTAGTGAAGAGAGTATTGAGATAGGTAAGATAATGAGGGGCTATTTTGTTGGCTAACGAGAGATAACCATTAATGAGACCGATACCCGCCAAAGGACCTCCGGTTCCTGTAATGATGGCTCCCTTAAATTTGCCGCCAGCTCTTTGAAGAAGACACCGGGTAACGAATGATCCCATAGAATGTCCAAGAACAAAGTGAGGAACATCCGGGTATTTTTGTATAAGATAATCACCCATTGCGTCAGCATCTGAAACCAGCTTTTCGTCCGGCTGATCCAGCTGGAAGAATCCAATGTCTTTTTTATCCTTCACCGATTTTCCATGTCCCAAATGGTCGTAGGTAAGAACCACAAATCCTTGATCTGCAAAATAACCAGCTATTTCAGCATATCTTCCGCTGTGTTCCTGCATGCCGTGGATGATGAGTAAGGTAGCTTTTACCGGAATTTCGTCAGGAGTGAACAGGGTGTGGAAGAGCTTTACTTCGCTTGAGGGAGATGGGGAGAGGTAGGATGATGTTTGTGATGATCTCATGATGGGGAGGAGCTTTGGTTATTTCAGAGAATAATCAAAGATACAGAATTAATCAAATTCATTAGAGATGATAAGAGACTTTTCACGTAGTTTTAAATTTCTAATCTATTCATCCAGTCTGGTTGAAATATCCATTTGCTGATGAAGGATTCTGATGATTTCAATTTCTTTATCTTTCAAGTTGATTTTGTAAAATATAAAATGAGATTTAACTCTTGAACGACAATATCCTTTTCTTATCTTGCTGTAATCTTTTCCGGATTCCGGATTTTTAGATAAATATTCAATCTCATTTATAAGCAGATCAAAATAATGGTCTGCCTGTTTTAATGACCAGTTTTCAAAAGTATAGAGCCAAATCTTTTCTAAATCATTGAATGCTTCATTACTTATTCTATAATTCATGAGTCAACAGAATGTTTTTGATGAAGATTTTTTAGAAATTCCGTACGGTCAAAATCTTCAACAAATCCAGATTTTTCTCCTTTTTTTAATTCGTTGACTAATTCTGTTTTCTTAGATTCTTCATATTCAAATAATCTTAAGGCGTTTCTTATAACCTCACTTGCTGACGAGTATTTTCCTGATTTTATTTGTTCGCTGATGAAATTATCAAAATAATCTCCCAATAATATGGATGTATTTTTTGCCATCGTTTTAATTTTAATCAAATATACCAATAATTGGTATTTGATCAAAATTGAGTTTTACTCATTTTAAATGGAATAGTATCGATCTGACTTTCCATATTCATTATTACAAATCATCCAATTTTTTTATTCAAATCTAAATAAGGTTTGAAATTAGTTTTAAAAAATATTAGACCCATAATTTGCCCACCCTATTTTTAAAAAGTAATTTTGCATGAATCTAAAATAAAAGTAAAATATGTCAACTTACGTAGTTGTAGGTCTTCAGTATGGAGATGAAGGTAAAGGAAAAATCACGGATGTTTTATCAGCTAAATCGGATTATGTAGTTCGTTTCCAGGGAGGAGACAACGCTGGTCACACGGTTTATGTAGGTGAAGAGAAATTTGTTTTGCACCTTCTCCCTTCAGGAGTTCTACAGTGCAAAGGGAAGTGTATCATTGCGAACGGAGTAGTGGTAAACCCAAAATCTTTCATTAAAGAGGTTGGCCAGATTGAAAGCAAAGGCTTGAAAACTGACCACATTTTTATCAGCAGAAGAGCGCATGTCATCATGCCTTACCACATTCTTTTGGATACTTACCGTGAAGAAGAACACGGAGGAACTCAAATCGGAACCACTAAAAAAGGAATCGGACCTTGCTATGAAGATAAAATTTCAAGAGTAGGGATCAGAATGATTGACCTTTTAAATCCTGAAATATTAAGAGACAAAATTGAGAAAAACTTAAAAATTAAGAACTCTCTTTTCGAAAAATATTACGGAAAACCAACGTTAGACGTTGAAGAAATTTACAACGAATTTTTAGAGCTTGGAAAACAGCTTCAGGACAGAATCGTTGATACAGAAGTTGAATTGAACGAAGCCATCAGAGATGGTAAAAACGTTCTTTTTGAAGGTGCTCAGGCATTGATGCTGGACATCGACTTCGGAACTTATCCTTACGTAACGTCATCTTCTCCATCTACAGGAGGGGTTTGTACAGGAGCAGGGGTTCCGCCTACATCCCTTCAAAACCTTATCGGTGTTGCTAAGGCATACTGTACAAGAGTTGGAAACGGACCATTTCCTTCTGAATTGGACAATGAATTAGGAGAAAAGATCAGACAGATCGGAGGTGAATTCGGTGCTACGACAGGAAGACCAAGAAGAACAGGTTGGTTAGACCTTGTTTCTTTGAAGCATGCTTGTATGATCAACGGGATCAACAACCTTGTGATTACTAAATTAGACGTTCTTACAGGAATCGAAAACTTAAAGATCGTTACTCATTATAAAACGGAAGACGGAAAAATCATCGATTATTTCACTTCTTCAACGGAGAAATTATACAACTACGAGCCTATCTACCAGGATCTGCCAGGTTGGAACGAAGATCTTACCAAAGTGAGAAGCTACGACGAACTTCCTGACAATGCTCAGAAATATATTGAGTTCATCGAGAAATACCTTGGAATCAATGTATACTTAGTATCTGTTGGCCCTGAAAGAAGCCAAAACATCATCAGAAAAGAATTATTCTAAGAATAACCCAACAATAGAAAAAGCCGTTTCATTATTTGTGAAACGGCTTTTTATGTTCTATCAACTACTGTATTAAGTAAAGGCTGGTTGTTGTTGTTGTTTTTGCTGAGTGAAACGCCCTTGCGAACAAAAATATTTTCAGGTTTAATTAAAAAAAAAATTGCGATCATAGCGTTTTGACTATTTGCAATTAAAATTCTATCCTTCCGTTACCACCGCATCACGGTCTCCGTCCTCTTTTTTTCCTTCTTAAATCATTTCTTCTGCTTCAGCTTTTTCTTCAACAGTGGCTTCTTCTACCTTTTCTTCCTGTTCGTCATTATGATGGTCAATGAAAAACTCACAATACACCGGAAGGTGGTCTGATCCGAAATTTTCCAGAGTTTTAAGGTCTTTAATGAAAATATCTTCACTGTGGAACATTAAATCGATTGGGAATCTTAACAGGCGGTATTTCGCATGAAAAGTAGATACAAAAGAATGTCCGATTCTTGGATCGATCAGATGACTGGTTTTTCTGAATAAGACAGACGATTTTGACCATGCCACATTATTAAAATCTCCAACAACAATCACAGGTTCTTTGATATCTTTAATGCGTTTTGCAGCACTTAATAAGTCTCCGTCTCTTTCCTTCGAAGTTTCTTCTTCGGTAGGACTTGGCGGCGGCGGATGTACTCCAAAGAACACAAACGAAAAACCGTCTTTGGTCTTTAAGTGGGCTTCAATACTTGGAATATCATCGGCTACAAAAAAATGGGTCTTGGCACTTTTGATTTCAAGCTGAGAATAAAAATGCATTCCATAGGTATTTTCAAGTGTCACTTTGTGCTGGAAAGGATAGTCTTTTTCAAGGGCTTTCATTGCCTGTTCCCAATCTCCATTGCTTTCCATCGTCAGAAATACTTCAGGTTTATATTTTTCAATAAGCTGAATAAACCGGTTATATTCTTTGTTAAACTGATAGACATTAGCAGAAATGAAATGCAGTTTTTGAGAAGACTGATGTTGCTGTTTGTATTTTTTCACCGGATAAAGCGGTGTGTATTTTACCAGCGTAATACCATGATGAACAAACAGGAATAATAAAAGCCCCTGTGCATACCATAGATTCTGCGAATGATCAAGAAAAAGACCCAAAATAAAGGTAAGCACCACAACATAAGTAATCTGGATTTTGCCGAATTCCGGCACCCTGAATACCCAATGAGCGTTTTGGATTTTGGGTAGTATCGTTAACAGCACCAGTAATCCAATCAAAAACAAATAAATTCCCCACATAATTTTAAATAAACGTATAAAATTAATCTATTTTTAAATAATGCAGTGCAATTCACTTTTTAAACTTTGTTAATTTTAATTATTGACCATATTTTTCCTAATTTTATTGTTTGAGATAAATTGCAATCAATATGAATAAACTTACCATGTTGGCGTTACTGTTCTGTACCTTCTGTTTTGGCCAACAGAATCTGGATATTGAAAAACCGATCCGTACCCTGTTTCTTGGAATGAAAAATGCCGATCCGGAACTGATGAAATCTGCTTTTGCTGAAAATGCTGTTTTACAGAGTATTTCCAAAGACGGAACCGTAAAAAATGAAAACGTTCAGGAATTTATTGCTTCCGTATCTAAATTTTCAAAAGGTGATCTGGATGAAAAGATCATCATTGATGCCGTTCATTCAGATGGAGGTCTGGCCAGCGTGTTTACCCCTTATTCCTTCTATTTTAAAGGGAAATTTTCCCATTGTGGAGCCAACAGCTTTCAGTTGGTTAAACAGCAGAATGAGTGGAAAATTCAATACATTATCGATACCAGAAGAAAAGAGAACTGCAGAGAAATAAAGTAAAATAGAAATCTACTGCTCAGGTTGCAAGTTTTGCTGAAGTTATAATCAAAAAAATTAAAATTAAATAATGAAGATCCATCACATCGCCATCATATGTTCAGATTATGAGGTTTCAAAGAAATTCTACATTGAAGTTATAGGCTTGAAGATCATCAGGGAAGTTTACCGTGAAGAAAGGAAGTCTTATAAACTTGATCTGGCGATCGGGGAGCATTACGTGATTGAGCTGTTTTCTTTCCCTGATCCTCCGCAAAGACCGTCCCGTCCTGAATCATGTGGTTTAAGACATCTGGCATTCTCTGTTGAAAACGTTAGCGTTAAAAGGGAAGAACTTATAGAAAAAGGCCTTATTTGTGAAGACATCCGCATAGATGAATACACCGGAAAAGAATTTTTCTTTACCCAGGATCCGGATCAGCTTCCCCTGGAATTCTATGAAATGTAAAAATTAGTGAGCGTATCCTGTAAAAAAGCTGATCGCCATAATCACAAGAACTATTGAAGAAATGACTACATAGACGTAGTCTTTTTCTTTTAAATAGCCAATCAAGGCAAAAATAATCCTTACTAAAGGAGTAAAGATCAATAGCAGAATTCCCAGCTGGATAATGGCCATTCCTTCTCCTTTGCATAAAGAAGTCCAGAACATTCCCCACACTTTTTCAGAAGACGTGCCCATATTAAGGGACGAATATTTTTTAGGCATCTCAAAGCCTTCCACGAAAAGTTTGATAAAACCAATCAATGAAGTGATCACAGACAAAATAACGCCTAGTCTCAAAAGATTTCCTACCGAACGGTTCAGATCTACATCTGTAAAATTCTTTCTCATTATCTGAAGCTTTTATTGATACCGTTATACATCATGTAGACTGATAAAATAGTGATCACGATCGCAAAGAACACTTTTAATTTCTTTGTTTTGGAGACCATCAGTGTTTTTGACCCGATGAAACTTCCTACTACCACACCAATTAATACCGGAGCTACAATTACAGGGATGATCTCGCCTCTCTGGAAATAGATCAGTGCACTTGCTACTGCCGTTACCCCAATCATAAAGTTACTCGTAGTCGTAGAAACCTTAAAGGGGAGTTTCATCATATTGTCCATCGCCAACACTTTAAGCGCACCGGAACCAATTCCTAAAAGTCCGGACATCGCACCTGCAAACATCATCATTAAAAATCCCGGAACTGTATTTCTGGCCGAGTAGCTTTTTAAAACTCCTTTGTCAGGAAATGTTCCGTAAAGCTTCAGTTTTTCCTCAAGACTTCCTTTGATGACCGGTTCCTGGTGGTCAGGTTTTCCTTTAAGATTTAAAATAACAGTCAACAGAAGAATGCTGGCGAAGATAATTCCGATGGTATTGGGATTAAGCATTCCGGAAAGCAAAGCACCCATGATAGCCCCTGCCGTAGTTCCGATCTCCAGAAACATTCCGATCCGCATATTGGTAAAACCTTCTTTTACGAAAGCTACTGCAGCACCGGAAGAAGTCCCGATCACAGAAATTAAAGAAGCACCGATTGCATAATGCATAGGAACGCCGAAACCCAGCGTCAATAAAGGAATAATGATAACTCCTCCTCCCAAACCCGTAAGTGAACCTAAAAGACCGGCTGAAACCGCGCCGAGGAACAGAATAATGATTTCTGACATGCTACAAATATAAAACTATTGGCTTATTCTGCCAAACGTTTAAAAAAGATAAATTTGACGTATTTTTGCAGGCATGAAAAGTGAAATGAAATTATTTTATATCATTCTCGGTGCAACGCCTAGGGGCAGGAATATCGAGCAGCATGACGTTTTTTTCGGGATCGCAGAAAATCTTAAAGATCTCGTTCCCGATATGAAGGATTTCTGGAAAGAAGCCGAAGGGAAGATCCATCTAGACTGCTATCAGGAAGTGAAATTTGCAGACGGGTATGAAGTGAACATTGTGGAAAAAACAGCTCAGACCTATGAAGATAAGTTGTATTTCCTTAATTTAGGGGGATATAAGAAAGGCTTTTTTGAAGAATTTCACGAGCAGCATCTGATGGTCGGAAAATCGATGGGGGAGATCATCAAAAGGGCAAAAGCGACGGAGTTTTATGCAACGATGGGTTTTGAAGGCGCCGTAAGCCATGTGGACGATAAACATGGTGTTGATATTGATGATATTTTCAATGTGAATGATATCCTGCCTGAAAAAATGAAAGAAAAATATTCCATTATCCTGACAAAATCTGATGCGGAAGATCAGAAAAACCCAATGGGACTTGGATATTTAAAGATTGACAAGATTCAATAACTTTCCATAAAAAATCTAATAGAAAAAATAAAAGTAAGAATGAAAATAGGAATTTTAGGAGGCGGGCAGCTGGGAAGGATGCTGATCCAAAGCGCACTGAAATACGATGACCAATTTTATACGCTGGATCCGGCTTCTGATGCACCGTGCAACAATATCTCCCATTTTACCCAAGGAAATTTCAACGATTATGAAACCGTACTGAACTTTGGGAAAGATAAGGATGTAGTGACGATCGAAATAGAACATGTGAATGCCGATGCTTTGGCCGAGCTTGAAAAACAAGGGATAAAAGTAGTTCCCAATGCAGCTATTATCAAAACGATCCAGCAAAAGATCCTTCAGAAAGAATTCTATAAAACCTACGGTATTCCAAGTCCTGATTTTCAGGTCGTATGGAACAGTGATGAAAAGATCATGATGCCGCTGCCGTTTGTGCAGAAGATGAATACGGGAGGGTATGACGGAAAAGGCGTTCAGGTGATCAGAACAGAAGAGGATTATCAACACTTATGGAAAGAGGCTTCAGTTATCGAAAGCCTTGTAGATATTGACAAGGAACTTTCTGTTATCGTTGCCAGAAATGAAAACGGCGAAACAAATATCTTTCCGGTGACAGAAATGGTGGCTGATCCAAAACTCAATCTTTTGGACTTCAATGTTTGTCCCGTTCTTCTTACTGAAGACACTCAACGACAAATTGATTTAATTACAGAGAAGTTTCTGAATGCTGTTAATTCTCCGGGACTTTTTGCAATTGAATTATTTTTGGATAAAGAAGGGAAAATATGGGTGAATGAAACTGCACCCAGATTACACAATTCAGGTCACCAGAGCCAGGAAGGCAATACAAATTCACAGTTTGAGCAAATGTATCGTGTAGTGAAAAATCTACCTTTAGCCGATACAGATGCAATTACCTATAGTGGAATGCTGAATTTGGTAGGGGCAGAAGGATATGCCGGAAAAGTACTATACGAGGGAATGGAAGAGGTGCTTAAATTACCTGAAACCTACATTCATTTATACGGGAAAACAGAAACCAAACCGGGACGAAAAATGGGTCACATCAATGTGCTGGCTGATTCCAGAGAAGAGCTGATGGAGAAATTGGTGATGGTGAAAAGTATGGTGAGAGTGATCGCTGAATAAGACTTATCCTTAGAATAAAGATAAAGAGCTGTAGTCATGATTGCAGCTCTTTTTTATGTTATTTTGTCAATACTATAGATCCATTCGCTTCATCAGATCAACTTGTTGATTCTTTTCTTTGCTTTCCTCAAATCAATAGTAAGATCTTAAAGCTTTGCGTGAAAAATTCTTTCCCAGATTGAATGGATGGAGCAGATTTTTTTGAATGTTGTGAAGCTTGAATTCATTCTATTTTATTCATGTTCTACTTTTGAATTTTAGGAAAATCTATCATCTATTTTCTTTCTTTAGAATTCCATAAAAGATGAGAACCGTCGAAACTTTCAAGATAAGCAACCTCAAAATAACCTTTATTATCCTTTGTAATTAAGATAAATGTGGGAATCTTCCTGTTTTAGTCGTAAATTCTTCAGTGTTTTATAATCATTGTTATCAGGAAATTTCCCATTGTTTTTTAATGATTTTATCTCCAGCTTTTATCTCTTCTTTTATTGTGATTTCAATGGGAAGATTCCGGTAAACTGTTATCGAAACTATAATTAAAGTCAACAGTGAAACTATGGCTAATAGTACTTTTTCATTATTAGTTAATAGTATCTAAAATATTTCCGAGTTGCGAATAGTCATTATTTGAGCCAAAGTTTTCTGTATTGGCATCTGTTCCAATGATACGATATTGATGACAGCTAAAACATATTTTCGCTATTCCTGTCACTTTACTGTTCTTTTTAAAAACTAAAATATCCCTGAAGACTGGAATACAAGCGGCAATTATTATTTCTTCTTCAGGCTTTTCCACAAATATTTTATTGATGCTTTCAAATTTAGAAGGATTTATTTTCTTTTTCAAGTAACCGATTTTGTCTATATAATTTAGAAAATCAAGATCATTAATGTTTTTTGGTATTGTGTCATATATCAAATGATACTTAAGCTTATCAATTTTTGATTTGTCTTGATTTTGATCTAATTCTATAATTTCATCTTCTTTGGTTTCAATATGATAATAGTCTATCTCATTATAATCAAAGAATTTTTTACCATATTTAATTTCAGACATTACTGATGGTTTTATTTTAGGGTCTACCGTGATATTTTGTTTTTGATCCTTGCAGCCGATTAATAATAAAAGAATTGCTGGAAATAATTTTTTCATGGATTTAAATATAAAATTATTTTAGACTACTTAAAAATCTTCTGGATCACATTTCCGATTTCCATAAAATCACCATGATTCCCTACAGAACGGATCTCCGGACTATTTTCATCAAATTCCGAGAATGGGAAGATCAGAAGGTAATTATTATCCTTTAAATACTTGTTCAATAATTCAGGAATAAGTCGCATTCTCGGAATGTAAGACTGCATGCCCCGTTTAGCCATTAAAATGATCAGTGCTTCATCTTCTTTCAGTTTTGCAGCCGTTTTTTCTCCGTCCTGCCACGTGCTCATAATGATAAACTCGGCCTCTATATTTGCTTTTTTGACGATTTTCTGAAGAATATCAAGAATGTTTTCAGGAGCGTAAAACACTACAGTTGCACCGGAATTTCTGGCTACATTCCATACCCTTAGAAGCGCGTGGAAGAATCCTGCCTCCTTATGAGCATTTTCAGGAATCATCACAGCATATTTTTTAATCGTGGAAAGGGGCTGTGCGGCGTGATAGACCAGTACATTCACATCGTCATTCTGAAGATATCCGTTGTACAGATTATACACAAAAGAAGGGGAGAAGCCTTTCTCATCTTCCAGTCCGATGATCAGGTCAGTAATTTTCTGTTCTTTAATTACGTTTTTGACTCCGTTGATCACATCGTTGTCATATCTTTTCAGAGCCTGTATCTTAACGTCAGCTGCAGCGGCGGCATCTGCAGCGTGATGAAGAAGTTTTTCAGCATTTTTCACTGAAGATTCATTCTTATCTTCATTAATCACATTTAAAGCAAACAGATTTTCCGTATTTGAATGGGCTTTGATCAGGATTCCCAGATTCACCATTCTGTCTACCGTTTCTTCGTGATTAATCGCCAGCAGGATATTTTCCTCTTCATGGCTGTTGCCGGAAACCGTATCTTCATTGTCACTTTCCGCAATTTTTTGAGCACTTGCCATTGAAATGAATGAAGAGATGGTACAGGAAATAAGGATCAGAAGGATACTCCCATTCAGCACGTGCTCATTCAGTAACCTTACCGGTTCACCCGTTTCTGTTTCAGAAAGAATGATGTTATATCCTACCATTACGGAAGCCAGAGTAGCCGCTGCAGAAGCCGAACTCAGTCCGAAAATCAGTTTTCCTTCTTCTTTGGACAGCCTGAATGTCTTTTGGGTCATCACCGCCGAAATATATTTTCCTCCAATGGATGCAACGAGCATAATGGCCGCCACCTCCAAGGTTTCCCAGCTTTTAAAGAAAACCTTAAAATCAATAAGCATTCCTACGCTGATCAGGAAGAAAGGAATAAAGATGGCATTTCCTACAAATTCTACCCTGTTCATTAAAGATGAGGTATGAGGAATCAATCTGTTTAGAGCCAGACCCGCAAAGAATGCTCCGATAATGGCTTCTACTCCGGCAAGTTCAGCAAGCATTGCTGCCAGATAAATCATCACCAGCACAAAAATATACTGTGAAATTTTGTCATCTACCTTTTTGAAAAACCAGCGTCCAATGATTGGGAATATGATTAAGACGATAAGTGCAAATACAATAAAGGAAACAGAAAGTTTTACCCAGAATTCTGTACCTACATCTCCCTGCGACATTCCCACGATCACGGCAAGCACCAAAAGGGCCAGAATATCAGTGATCATGGTTCCGCCCACGGTAATGTTGACGGCTTTATTTTTTGCAATTCCTAATTTACTCACCAATGGATAGGCGATCAGAGTATGCGAAGAAAAAAGACTCGCAAAAAGGATCGATGTCAATATAGAAAAGTGAAGGAGATAATGACCTCCCAGATAGCCTAAAACAAAAGGAACAACAAAGGTGTAGATTCCAAACGTCAGACTTTTCCATTTGTTCTTTTTAAAATCTCCCATATCAATTTCCAATCCTGCCAGGAACATGATATAAAGAAGGCCTGTCGTTCCGGTAACCACAATGCTGCTGTCTCTGGCAAGAACATTAAAACCGTTAGGCCCTATCACCGCACCGGCAATAATAAGCCCCAGAAGGTGGGGAACTTTAATTTTGTTCAAAAGAAGAGGAGCGGCAAGAATGATAATCAATACCAACAGGAATTTTAATACCGGATCTTCTATAGGAAAACTCAGATTATGTATACTCAGTAAAATCATAGGTGTTTTTATTTGGTGGAACGTACTAACTCTACAGAAAATCTAGCCGTACAGCCGTTATCAGATATAATGGTTCGTGTTCCTTTAATTTTGTTGTCGGAAATATCATTCAGCAGAACATTCATTTCCACTTTTTTCTGAGAGGTGGAATCTGTTCTGAAATTGAGCTTAATTTCATTATTCTCAAATTTACCGGAATACAGTCTTACCAGGTTATTGTTGTTGATGATTTTCGTTGAAAGATGGATAGAATCACTATCGAATTCCCATGTATCTGTACGCTGATCACCCACTACATAATCGCTGCAGTTAGATTCTGTACAGATGACCTTCCCGTTCCAGGCACCAGATATCTCTTCCGGCCATAAGGCGATTCTTACGGAATCTTTCTTTGAAAAAATGCTGTCTCTCATTTTTAAAAGAGACTGGTATTCAGATTCCTTTTTTGCGAATATTTTTTCTTTTTCGAGTAATTGCTTTTCTCTTTCTGTCAGATTTTTTTCTTTTTCCTTATAATCACAGCTGATTAATAGAAAAGAGGCAGCAAAAAGTATAAAAAATGTGTTTTTTAGCATATTGTCGATGTTGGTTAAAACAATATAAGAAAAAATAAGGAAAATATGAAATCTCCTGGCTCATATAAAGAAAATTTTATATGCTTTTTGAGACATGATTTGTGATGGAGTTAAGATCAGGAAATAAAATCTATTCCCACAGATTCCTCAGATCTATACAGTATTTTATTAAATTTGAGGTCTGAAATCTTTGGCGGTTAAAATAAACGCTTTTGTATTTTTCGATTTTATTCTTTATTTTCCTTCCACCTTTTTTCGAAACATTTCCGGTTTATAGTTAATGATAAAAACACCACAGATAATCATCACTGCCGCGAAGATAAATTTAAGGGAAATTTTTTCATCCATGATCAGCCATCCTAAAAATATGGCAATGATGGTATTCACGTAGGCAAGTATGGAAACCTGCACCGGAGAGATTTTGGTTAATGCATAGTGAAAAGCAAAAAATGCAGCAACGGAACCGAAGACCGCCAGATAAAGCATTGCTGAAATACTTTTCACCGTCCAGTGTCCGAAGTTGTAATTTTCTGAAAAGATAAAGGCGAAAATAATCTGTACTACTCCAGCAAACAGAAACTGAGAAAAAAGATTCAAGGTGATATTGCCGCTTTGGATATTGAGTTTTTTGGTGAAGATAGTTCCCGAAGCCCATCCGGCAATCGCACAGAAAAGGAAGATCATTCCCATTCTGTATTCGGGGTTGGCAAGATCCTGAAGCCCATCCCAGAAAATAAAGAGGATTCCGCTAAAACAGAGCAAAACACCCACTAAAGCCCGGAAACTGAATTTCTGGAGGCCGACCGCGAGACTGCCCAGGAAGACCAGAATAGGAGAGCAGGCACTGATAAGTGAAGCGAGGCTGCTGGATACCGTTTCCTCTGCCACTGTGGTCATGCCATTGGCCACAATCAGCATCAGTGAAGCAAAAATAGCCTGATAACCCATGTTTTTCCATCCGATCCATTTGAATTCTTTTCTGGAAAGAAGCACTATCAGCATAATGATCGATGCCAGAAATTGGCGGATCCCGGCTACAAACCACGCAGGAATAGTTTCCACCGCAACGCGGATTGCCAGAAATGTAGTTCCCCAGACAATGGCAACCGTGAGAACAGCAAAAAGAAGTTTGTAATCTTTCAAAGTAAATGTAAGGTCTAACAGGCAAATATACCTGTTCTGAAATGAATGGTAGGGGTACAGTTTGTATGATTTTAGCTGATACAGATATGGATTTTTACTTTGAGATGATTGATTGGAAGCTGAAAGAGAGAAACTGGAAGTTGCTCATGGGGTATAATTTTAACAGCTATAGTAGAGAATGAATAGAGCTGTCATTTTAAAAAAAGACTTTTATTCTTTATCTTTGAAGATCTAATAAAAATTGAAGATGGTAGGAATTATTATGGGCAGCCAGAGCGATCTGCCAATCATGGAACAGGCTGCAAATTTTTTGAAAAGTCTCGATATTCCATACGAACTGACAGTCGTTTCGGCGCACAGAACGCCGGAAAGAATGTTTGATTACGCCAAAACAGCAAAGGAAAGAGGGCTTAAAGTGATCATCGCAGGTGCCGGTGGCGCTGCACACCTTCCGGGAATGGTTGCCAGCTGTACCACTTTACCGGTAATCGGGGTTCCTATTTTGTCAAGCAATTCTATTGATGGCTGGGATTCTGTATTGTCTATCCTTCAGATGCCGGGTGGAATTCCGGTGGCAACAGTAGCTTTAAACGGAGCTTTGAATGCAGGAATTCTGGCCGCTAAAATTTTAGGAATCGGAGACCAGAAGATGGCTGAGGATCTTCAGAAATATCAGGATGCTTTGAAAGATAAGGTCCTGGGAACAGTGGATGATATTAAAGCTCAACATCCCAATTCATACGATCAATAACATCAATCATACATTACCCCGTTATCCGTAACGGGGTATTTTGTTTATAATAAAAAAACGCTCCAATATTGAAGCGTTGTTGTTTTATTCCTGGGCCATATTGTCCCTTGTATTTTTCTGAACGGAGATCGCTCCGAAAAGAGCAAGAAGGAAAGCAAATGCATAAAATCCTTTTTCACTTGGAAGGATGGTGGCGTTCCATAGTCCGACAGCCAGAAGGACAATGGAAGAAAGGGTGGCAAACCAGCAGATCCCGTAATAAATATCTGTTACCGGAATGTTTTCCAAACGGTCACGGACAGCTTTTTGGAGTGAAACTACGGCAAAAAGGCCATAAAGAAGGATGGTAAAATAATATCCTTTTTCATTCAGCAGCATTTCAGCTCTGGTGAGACCTACGATGAAACCTATCATTCCTGCTCCCAATGCTACCCAGGACGCAGCTACGAATGCATTTGATACTCTTTGTTTTTTCATTAATTACATGTTTTGTTTAAGGGGCTAAATATATTCATTTTTTCTAAACTTAAGAGTCATGGTATAAAAATAGGGGTAAAATACGGGGAAAAGAGTAATAGGTACTCTACTAGCTAAAATGGTAGCTAAGTTCATCAACAACCGGAAGAGATTTTTTTGATGATTATTTTTAACCTTCAAAAATAAGGATCACCTGGCAGGTTTAGAAATATGGGAACAGAAAAAATCCCATCATGTTAAATAATGGGATTGTATATAGATTGAAATAATCTTAGTATCTGTAGTATTCAGGCTTGAATGGCCCTTTTACATCTACACCAATATATTCAGCTTGTTCCGGAGAAAGAGTTTCCAGCTCAACGCTTAATTTTTTAAGGTGTAAAGCAGCAACTTTTTCATCTAAATGCTTAGGAAGCATATATACTTCGTTTCCGTACGCTGCAGAGTTGTTCCACAATTCGATCTGAGCCAAAGTTTGGTTAGAGAAAGAGTTAGACATTACAAAACTTGGGTGTCCTGTTGCACAACCCAGGTTAACCAGTCTACCTTCAGCAAGGATGATTACTTCTTTACCTTCGATCGTATAGATATCTACCTGAGGCTTCACTTCAGATTTCGTGTGACCGTAGTTTTTGTTTAACCAAGCCATATCGATTTCATTATCGAAGTGACCGATGTTACAAACGATCGCTTTATCTTTCATTTTAAGGAAATGCTCTCCTCTTACAATGTTGAAGTTACCGGTAGTCGTGATTACGATATCAGCGTTGTCTACCACTGTATCCAATCTTTTTACTTCGTACCCGTCCATGGCAGCCTGAAGCGCACAGATTGGGTCAATTTCAGTAACGGTAACGATAGAACCCGCTCCTCTGAAAGAAGCAGCAGTACCTTTACCAACGTCTCCATATCCGCAAACTACCACTCTTTTTCCAGCCAACATAACGTCTGTCGCTCTTCTTACAGCATCTACTGCAGATTCTTTACATCCGTATTTGTTGTCGAATTTAGATTTAGTCACTGAATCATTTACATTGATTGCAGGCATTACCAAAGTTCCGTTTTTCATTCTTTCGTACAGTCGGTGTACTCCTGTAGTTGTTTCTTCAGAAAGCCCTCTGATATCTTTTGTGAATTCAGGATATTTATCGAAAACCATGTTCGTTAAATCTCCACCATCATCCAAAATCATGTTCAATGGTTTTCTGTCTTCACCGAAGAATAAAGTCTGCTCAATACACCAGTCAAAATCTTCTTCGTTTAGTCCTTTCCAGGCGTAAACCGGAATTCCTGCAGCAGCAATTGCAGCAGCAGCATGATCTTGTGTAGAGAAAATATTACAAGAAGACCAGGTAACTTCAGCTCCTAAAGCCACCAATGTCTCGATAAGCACAGCCGTTTGGATGGTCATGTGAAGACATCCGGCAATTCTTGCCCCTTTCAACGGTTGAGATGGTCCGTATTCTTCACGGATAGACATCAAACCTGGCATTTCTGCTTCAGCAAGGGTAATTTCTTTTCTTCCCCATTCTGCTAGGGAGATGTCCTTCACTTTGTAAGGAACGTATTGTGTTGTAGTACTCATATGTAATGAATAAGTTTAAATTCAATTGATAACGAAATGCAAAATTACAATTAATAATTTAGATAAAAAAACGGCAGATGAAGTCAGGTTTATGAGATTATACATCATTTAAAATTATTTAGTCTTAATCTAAATAACTACTTTTGTTAAGATAAAATTTTTATACCATGAATCATACCAATACCCAGGATGAGGCCGGCAGAAAAGCAAAACCTGTTGCACCTAAAGTAAAAGAACTGATGGATCGTACCAAAAGTGTGATTTTGGCTACTGTAGATGCAGAGGGAATTCCCAACTCAAGTTATGCTCCTTTTGTACAGGTCGGTAATACCTTATATATATTGGTTTCTTTTATGGCAAAACATACAAAAAATCTTGCCGAAGGAAGAAAAACATCTGTGATGTTCATTGAGGATGAATCTGCCACAAAACAGATCTACGCCCGTGAACGATTAACGCTTGAGGCAGCAGCTTCCCAAGTTGAAAGAGATTCCGAAGTCTGGAATACAGTCGTTACCAAGCTAAAAGAAAGCCATGGAAAAGTAGTTGATGTCATTGCTGAAATGCAGGATTTCATCCTTATTGCCTTACAACCAATAAAAGGTTCTTATGTGAACGGATTTGGAAGTGCTTATTTTGTTGATGGAAATCTTGAGATTCTTGAGCATAGAAATGATGTGAATCATCAGTCTCAATAGATCATTTTGAACAAAAAGAGAACGGGGAGATGAATGTTGACAGGTTAATTAAAGAAAATAGTATTTTTTCACATAAGCTTCTTTTAATTATAAATTAAAAGGTGTTGTATGAACGGCCAGTAACTTCCATCTTCTTGCTTCCAACTTCCACATCTTTTTACTACTTTTATCGAATAAAAAAACGATGCCCCTTTACCGAGATTTTTCAGATGACAATGCCACCATCCTTGTATGGAAATATGATGAAAGCGAAGAACTGGATATCAACGAACTTCTGGAACCTGAAAATGCAGAGAAAGTAAAAGACTATCACCCAAAAAAACTTCAGGAAGTGTTGATGGTCCGTAAGCTTCTCAAGAGTCTGAAACCCCATTCTAAAATTCTATATAAAGAAAGAGAACCTTTTCTGTCGCCTAAAGATGCAGAAATTTCCATTACCCATTCATTTCCTTTTGCTGCCATAGCCGTTTCTAAAAATAAAATAGGAATTGATATTGAGAAATTCAATCCCAAAATTTTAAGGGTGATTGATAAATTCACCTACGAAAATGAAAGAGGATTCATTCCTGAAGATCATGCACCTGCCTTCTATACTATAATATGGAGTGTAAAGGAAAGTATGTATAAGATTCATCATTCCAAATACTGGTCTCTGAAAAAGAATTATGAAGTAAAGCCTTTTGAGCTTAAACACCTTCACAAGATAAGCTGCAGAGTCTATGATGAACAGTTTTCAGACGAGTTCAAGGCGAGGGTGGAATTTTTCGATGAGTATTGCTTTACGATTGTGGAGGAATAGGATTCTCTTCACTTCTGTATTTTTCTATCACTTTTTTCTGCTCTTTGGCAACATCATAGATCAGTTCAAGAATATCATGGATATTTTTAAGCTCAGTTAGATGTGATATTTTATCAGGATCTCTCCGGTCGACAAGATCACTTTCTCCGATCTCGGTCTTTCTTTTTGAAAGCATATCCTCGATGGAAGAGTCTTCAGGCTCCAGACGGCTTTCCATTTTTAATACTTCATCAATCTCATTTCCGTTGAGCAAAACAGAGGTCTGCTGCATTTCTGCTCCGATCTTTCTGCTCCAGCTTTCAGCATCTATTTCAGGGTACTTTTCATCATTTTTGGAATATTGGGAAAGAGAAGCTGTATATGCGGTAATCAGGTGTGAAGTTGCCACAAACTGATGAACGACCTCCAGTTTTTTCTGCTGATTTTTGGGTTCAGAGATCATTCTTTGGAAATTGTCAGAAAGATTAGCCAATGAAATAATTGCGTTTTTCCGTTTCATTTTATAATCCTCAATATCAAAGTCGCCTTCCAGAAATTTTGAAATAACGCTTTCGAAGTAAATAAGATTGTCCGCTGCAGATTTCTTCATCAGATCCAGATTTTGCGTATGTTCCCATACCGGGAGAACGACATAAGATACAGCAGAGGCAATGACTCCGGCAATCAATGTATCGAGGATTCTGTCTTTGAAAATCACATCTACATTTCCGGGATTTAAGAAATTAAAACTCAGAAATACATAAATTGTCATAAACAGGACTGCCCAAAAATAACGGCCCTTCAAAAAACTGAAGCACATGATCATGCTCAACAGAAGAATGGTAAACAGGATGGCATTGATATGAATAAAATGCAGAATGGTATAGGCAATGACCGCTCCTGCAATGGTTCCATATAAACGGAGAAGATTTCTCTTTTTGGTAATAGAGTAGGCGGGTTTCAGTATTGCTGTAATCGTAATGAGGATCCAGTACGTATGCCCGAGACCCAGAAGATCGAACATGGAAAAGATATATCCCACCAGTAAGGCCGTGGTGATTCTGATCGCATGTCTGAATTGAGACGATGAAAGCGAAATATTATTCTTTAAAACTTTGATGTTAAGCTTCTCTTCATTAGGCATGAATTTTTTTAAATCCAGACCTGTGGAAAGACTTTTCGCCAGTTTTACATCCTGGGAAAACACTTTATAGATCTCATTGATCTCTTTTGTGATCTCATTGATGCGCATTAAAATCTGACGGAGGACCATAAAATTTTCAAAATTATCCGGACTCATCTGCTTATTGCGAAGTTCGAAATAATGTGCATTAAGGTTTTTCAGTTCAAGCTCCAGATCAAATATAGGTTTTGCTCTCGTTCCGATCTGGAGCGAGATTCCGATATTGGTAATTTCGTCTGCAAGCAGGTTGAGGTAGTCATGGATATTAACCAGAATCATGCTGTCTTCAAAACTCTGCTGCAGTTTCTGATAGTCGCTTTCAGAGGTCATCAATTTTTCATGAAGGTCCATAGAATTCAGGAACATCAACATCAGTAGCCGGCTGGTTGTCGTTGATTCATTAACGATAGTTCTCGTTTTGAAAACGGTTTCACGGGTTTCTTCCTGAAGATTTTTTATTCCGACCTGCTTGGCTATCACCTGGATCGTCAACCTGTCGAAGTCAGGATTTTTCTGGTAATAATTCGCTTTTATTTTTAAGAATTCTGCGAGCTGGAGATAATTTTCGCCAATCATCTGTCCCGCCAGTTTATAAGGCTGAATGGTAGTGACCACAAGAAATATGAGCAGAAACCAGATACATCCGGATGCAAAGATCATCAGACTTTTAAGAATATTTCCCCCGGTAAGGTGCCCGTCGATAAAGATCGCCAGTACAACAAGAGATAATGATCCCACTGCAGCGAGCCTCTGTCCATACACTCCGATCAGGGAGAAGAACATTCCGAAAGCAATGATTTCGAGAAGGACCAGAACTTTAAAATTCATCACCAGACTGGCTATAAGCGCTACAAAGACAAAGCAGAAAATAGCAAAGGTAAGTGCATTTCTTCTTCTGATAAAGGGTCCGGGCTGGTCGCAAAGGGCTACAAAGCTGGTTCCGAGCGGAAAGAGAAAGTATTCTTTCAGAATTCCGAAGTGAGCCAGAACTAAACAGGGCAGGACAGTGGCCAGCGTAATTCTGATGGCAGAATATACATACTGACTGGTCACAAATTTTTTGAGTTCTGCTGAATAGTTCATAACTACAAAATTAATTATTGAAAACAAGAAAAGCCTTATAAAAACAAGACTTTTGCAAACTTAAATATTATATTTCCTTAATAATTTGCCAATTGTCAATTTGGAGAGTTGTGTTGTGACGAATTGAGTAGGAATGAATGTATTATTTTCAGTTTAGGAGTGAATGGTGAATTTTGCTTTGCAAGTGAATGGTCAATTTGCAGAGGAATAAAATAAAATTCACGGCTAAGCACATTGACAGCGAAAGTTATTCACCGTTCATTCTTGTTAATTTGTGAATTTTGCTTTGCAAGTGAATGTTCAATTCGCAGAGGAGTAAAAGAGAATTCACTGCGAAGCACATTGAAAGCGAAGCTTATTCATCATTCACTCCTTACCATTCACAAAAAAAGCCCCATAAAAATGAGGCTTTTTGATTCGAGGTATAAATATCTTAATAATCTACATTAGATGTTTCTTCACCAATGTTCCAGGTAAGGCCGAAACGAAGGGTGTTATCTAAAGCAGTATTGATTTTTGACATATTGATCAGATAAGAAATATCAAGTCCGAAAGAACGGTATTTCAATCCGATACCTGCTGTAGCAAACTGTCTTGCTCCCTGCTCTTCGCTTTCGTGGAAGTAACCTGTTCTTACTGCAAATGCATTGTCATAAGAATATTCTAAAGCACCACTGTACATGATACTGTTTTTGTTTTTAAAAGATTTTCCAATACCAGCGATAGGTCCCACATTGGGAATCTCATATCTAGGCTGTCTTGTATTAGGATCTATTCCTACGTACTCTGATCCCGGAACCAAGATTTTTGAACCTTCTACACTTAGTCCGATCTTGTTCATATCATCCAGATACATATCATATCCAAGTCCTAATCTTGCCATCGTAGGCAGATAAGATCTGGATTCTTCATTTCCTGTATAGTCTAATTTCGGACCCAGGTTCTGAACAGCGAAACCGGCGTTCACTTTTCCATCATAACCTCCGAAACTTGAGAATCTGGGAGAAGTATAGTATCCTGAAACATCTACCGCAAAAGAGTTCGCAGCTTTAAGTGTGGTATCTGTGTTGAAACCTCCGGCTAAATCAGAACGGATGAATCTACCGGTAACGGCCATTGAGTAAGAATCAGAAAGTTTCAGACCGTACGCAACGTCGATGGAGAATTCATTAGGTTTCGATGTACCCATGGATGTTACCTCTGAACCTACTAACTGAGTAAGGTCTACTTCACCCATGTTGAAATAATAGATACTCGCAGAGATGGTAGATCTTTCTTCCTGTCCTAAGAATTTATGGAACGCACCGTATAGTAAAAATACATCATTGGTCAGTTTTCCCATATAAGGCGTATAGTTAAGACCTATGGAAGAACTTGTTCTGCTAAAAGGATATTTAGCCGCATTCCAGAACTGTGAAAATGCATCCGGAGAAGTTACTACCCCCTGGTCTCCCATACCTCCAGCTCTTGCATCGGGTGCAATTCTTAAAAACGGAGCTCCGGTCAATACTGGATTTATTTTACTTAAATCTTGCGAATAGCCTAAAAAACCAGCACTTAAACCAAATCCCAAAAGCAGTTTAGTAGTTAAATTCATATGTTGTCTTTTATATATTATCAGTTTTTTATAAATATTGTTATCTATGTATTATTTAATTTATTTCAAAAGTACCATTTTTTCTACAGCTGTGGCACTTCCTTTGCATTTTTCTTGGTTTTGACTTTTTGCAAATATCTTAAAAATATACGTACCTTTTGCAACAGTTGCCCCAAAATCGTCTCTTCCGTCCCATTCTATTGCCTGGCGCGGCGTTCTAAAGCCCTGTAGGAAGGGTTCTGCGACTACCGGCTGAGACAATGTTCTTACTAATTTTCCTGTTATGGTATAAATTTGAACATTCACATCCAGAATATCATCGCAGTTATGCTCAAACTGGACGTATGTTTTATTGGTAAATGGATTCGGCCAGTTCAGTGGTCTGTTGATGATCAGATGCTGATCAGCTTCATCCTTAACTTCAAAGTTTAACGTAGCAGTTGTCGAATTATTGTTTATATCCCAAACTTTAAATGTTAACTGGTGTTGTCCTATTGCAAGGTTTCTGAAAGGATAGGTTACATTCCCCTTCTGGTAGTCGGCAAGACTAGGGTTTAGACATCCATTTCCTTCACCGGAAGCAAAGAAATCATTCAGTACTACCGTATTGATGATCTGGCCATCAAGATAAACGGTAATGTCGTGACCAATACCTGATCCTGTAGAGTTGATTCCTGTATCATCAGTGACACACGCTAAAAGCATTGGGTTCTGATTCGTAATTCCCCCGTCAGCAAAGTTCGTATTATTCATATACAGTCTTACTTTTGGAGGTTCATTATCATTGATTCCATTAGGATTAATATCTCCCACCTGTACAGCCTGATTGTTAAATACATCGGCTCCTTTATTATCAGCATATCCTAATATTCTTCCCTGTCCTACGGCATAGTTAATATCCTTCGGAACATAGAATTCTACATTGAATACTCCGTTGACAGCAGTTCCTGAAGCTTTAACGATGGCACTTCCTTCTTCCGTGTAATCCATAACAGGAGATAATACTCCGTCATTATTCAGGGTCTTTTTGTTTAATCTCTTATCAAAAATGTTAATAGAAACCCTTCCGTTGAAAGTGGTGTTAAGTGTTCCGTTAGGATTGTTAATGTGTCCTTTTACTTTAATGAAATCCAAACCTCTGATCAATCCCGGAACCGGTGATTCAATCCCATCAATGACAAGTTGTCTCTGAGGTCTGCTTAGTTTCATAGCAGGGTCTCCAAGGAAATTAACTTTCAGGTGGTCAATGTTGGCGCCTTTTTGTTTTTTAGCATTTAAATGTGCGTAGCCTAAGGTTTCAAAATCGTCGTTGACAAGCTTAAAAATATTCTTGGTATAAGTATCGGTAAAAAGACGACCGTAATCTACACCGATGGCACGGCTGGAAGTAATCATCGCTGCAGCACCTCCCTGTTTAAGTTTAATGAATTGTTCCCCCGCAGAAGAAGTTCCTGGCTCATCCCATAATGTAAATTCACAAGTAATCGTAGATACAAACGGAAATCTGCTGTAGACATTCGAGAAATTATTGGAATTCTGGATCTCCGTACTTGTCAATACTCTTTCCTGAGCCCATCCGTTAATACCTCCATGTCCGAAATAGAATAAATAAAGACTGTTTCCGATATCATTGGAGATAGCCTGAGTGACCTGAGGGAATCTTTGTCCCGCTGCTGTACTTTGTGCAGGGAAAGCATCCAGGTATAATTTTCTTACATTATATTCTTTCAGGTCCACCTGTCCAGGTTGTTCAAAAATACTTGACAGGGTATTATTCATTACTTCATGGAAAGGACTTCCGCCATCCTTATCATCATCTACTACAAAGTCAACCTTCATACGCCATTCTCCAAATGGAGTAGACTGTCCTGGTAAAGCATTATAATAAGCAAGTGTCTTGTTCATCATATTTCCAGCTTCCGTTACATTGGCTGCAGGAATTCTTCCTACAGGAACGTCCGGCAGGTTGTTTTCAATGAACTCTGTTGTTTGTGGCTGAGTCATTACGATATAGTCATCCGTTACGAAAGATCCTACAAAATCTGCAGAGTTCTCTCCCTGATAACTGGACACAATATTGGAATTACCGGAGATTCTGTTTTTATAATCATAGGAGGCATCTCCCAAAATAAATACATATTTAAGCCTCGAACTGTTGTTCAGTTTTGTTACAAAATCTCTGATGGCAGTAAGATCTCTGCTTCCGCTTCCAAATTCGTTATAAATTTTGGTGGCATCTACGATTTCTACCGTATAATTATTTTTTGTCTGGTGATAACTGGCCAGTCTTTGCGCTTGTCCCATCATTTCAGGAACAGTGATGATCAGATAATCTACATTCTGCAATGCAGAAAGATTCTGGTTGGCAATTCTTTCTACAAACTGTGGATTGTAGGCGGCATCAGCACGGAAAGCAACAAATTCATTATTGAAATTAGGATCAGAAGTAATGTATCCGAAATTAAAACTGCCTGCCCCTGCTTTATTCACCCTTCTGTTGGCATTCGTAATATCCGTTACATCCCATACCTGTTCAAGATTTGTTGCATTGGAAATTCCGAAACCGTAATTGGTATTGGAGCCGCTGGTAAGGGAAAAATCTCTGAAACTCATCTGTGAGCCATTGAAAGTAAGATTTTCTTTATACTGTACTTCCACATAATCCATATGGAAAACTCCGTTTGGATTTAAAGAAATATTCGGAGCATAATTAAAGGTGATCTGATTTCCAGTCAGATTGGATATGGTACCATCATATTTCAGCTGGTAAAAATCATAGGCATACGTTGAAGTATTGGCCGGAACATCACGTACGATCGGATTTAGATTATTAATCTTAAATTCTACTGTATTTTTCTGAGACCGGTAGCCAATTACCTGAGTTTTATATTTTACAACATCTCCTGCCTGTATAGGTGAGTTTGTCGTAAAAGTAACTACCTTGTCTGTAGTAAATGGTGCATCTTCTACCCAGATTCTCCCAACTTTTAAAAGATTCTTCTGGTCATTATTGATCACCTGGTAATTATCATACCTTGTAATTAAATTGCCTGCCGGAAGATTGGCATCCACAGGCTGCACTCTTTTACCGGCTCCTTTGTCAAAATTGATAAAATAGTATGAAAAATCTTCGTAAATATTTTTGAGATTATTACTTTGGTCAGTTCTCGTATCTATTCTTTTAAAACCGCCTCCGTTAGATTTATCATAAAGATTATAGCCGTTAGGTCCCTGAGCATAGAATAGGGCGTAGTCTCCGTCGTTCCATACCCCATCTTCTTCACCTACCACCTGGATGGCATTTTCCTGAAGAGCACTGTACCTGGTATCCTGATTGTGCTCAGGAAGCATGACGCCTCCGTTTCCATAAATTCTGAAATTTTTAGGATTTACAGAAGCCGGATTAATCCCGTTATCTTTTAAAAACTGTGTTGTAATTTTAAATACTCCGGATCGGTCTACTTTAATTTTATAAAAACCACCGGCAGAAAGAGGGTTTGCTGTACTTCCCACTTTATTCGCATTTCCGGATCTGAAATTGTTGGGTGCTGAGGTTTCAGAAATAGTAAAGGAAGAAAGTCTTTGCACACGTCCCTTTACATTTTTAAATAAAGAGACACTGATGCTTGCATATCTTTCTCCTTCTATAGTATAATAGGCTATATCTGCAACGTCATAATCGGGCAGTCTTCCCTTGTCCAGATCATAGAGATCTCTATTGGAAACACTTTCCCAGGAAGGGTCCGAAACTTTCAGTTGCTTTTCTCCTATTTTTTGTTTGGTGATGATAAAAACATTATTTTGGCTGAACGAAAAACCTTCATTTTTGAAATTTGGAAGATTTAATTTTGTGTCACCGAAATCCTGAATTTTAGAGCCTTCCCATTCTATGGCTTTTCTCTGGGCCCAAAGTGTTGATACAAAAGAGAATAGTAATAAAAAGGTGATTTTTTGTTTCATGTTTATTATTAAAATTTCTGAATTACAAATAAAATGAAAATTTTAGAATTAAATTGTGATACAATAAAATTAATTTGTTAACGTTTTTCAAAAAAATCAAATGTTTACTTGATTTATTGAATAATTTATTTTTTCTTTGTACTTTGAAAATATTTATATCGACTATGAAAAAACTAAAGTTGTTTTCATTAATAGCATTAAGTTCTACACTTGCATTAACCAGCTGCGGCGGATCAGGTACCAGCAAAGGAGGCGGTACTAAAAAGTTTGTCAGCAAGACGGGTTGGAAACCAAACGAAAAACAAGGTTGGTTTTTTGCAGGAAAGCAACAAAAGCAGAAGGGGTGGCCAGGAATGGTATATGTAGAAGGTGGAACTTTTACAATGGGATTAGTGAAAGATGATGTTATGCATGATTGGAATAACACACCTCGCAGAATGCAGGTAAGTTCATTCTTTATCGGAGAAACAGAAATTACTAACTACGAATACCGCGAATACCTGACATGGTTGAAGTATGTATTCCCTCCAAGTGACCCTAGCTTTAAAGAGATCTATAACGGCGCCTTGCCAGATACTCTGCTTTGGGACAATAAACTTGCTAGAAACGATTATAATGAAACGTATTTGCGTTCGCCAGAATTCGATTACTACCCGGTAGTAGGAGTTTCCTGGACTCAGGCCAACAGATATTGTGAATGGCTTACCGACAGAGCCAATGAAAAAGCTTTGATGCAGGCCGGAGTTATTGCTAAAGATTTGTACATCAACGAATCCAATAACCAGGGAGGAACAGCATTTAACATGGATAAATTCAAATCGAATGATCCGGAAATGCAGGGATATATCAACGAGAAAAGGATGCAGCAAAAATCTGGGATGAAAACAACCAACCAGAGATTACTGTCTGCAAACAGAGCACCAAACTCTTCAATGGTTCAGAAGTTCAGACTTCCTACCGAAGTGGAATGGGAATATGCAGCTCTTGGTATGGCTAAAAACAGAGAATACAATCAATACCTTGGTAAAAAACCTGAAATCGAAAGATTGAGAGGAACTAAAGGAAAAGATAAAGGAATGTTCCTTGAAAACTTCAAAATGGGTACCGGTGACTATTCAGGTATCGCAGGATGGAAAAATGACGGCGCTGCACAAACTGCAGACGTAAGACAATATCCATCTAATGATCTTGGAATCTACGGTATGTACGGAAACGTTTCAGAATGGACGGCTGACGTATACAGACCTATCATTGATGAAGATTTCAGCGACTTCAACTATTATAGAGGAAATATGCCTCAGGCTGTTGTAAGAAACGGTGACGGAACTTACAAAATGATCGACGAAGGGACAATCAAATATGATACGTTAGCCGACGGAAGATTAGTGTACAGAGGACTTCCTGGACAGTTTGAAAGAGAAACTATCGCAGACTACAGAAATTACAGAGATGGGGACAGACAGTCTTCTTTAGAATACTACAGAACTTCAGACTCAGCGGCTGCATACGATATGTATAATTCTCCTCAAAAGAGATTTATAGTGGATGCAGGAGGAAGAGTAAAGCTTCAGAAAGATACTAAAGACAGAACATCAGCCATGTCTAATGACGTAAGAGTGGTAAAAGGTGGTTCTTGGCAGGATACAGCTTATTGGTTGGATCCGGGACAAAGAAGATACAAAAACCAAGGCAAAGCTTACGGATGGATTGGCTTCCGTGTTGCACAGGATGCTAGAGCTAATGATAAGAGCAGAACTAGAAGATAATATTATCAAAATACTTATAAAAAACCTTCCGGATTTCCGGAAGGTTTTTTTATTTTTGACCTATGAATACAGAACAGTTTTATCCTTTATTTTTAAAGTCAGATAAAGTAACGATCGACAGCAGAAAAGTCGGGAAGAATGATGTTTTCTTTGCCTTTTCAGGTGATAACTTCAATGCCGCAATCTTTGCAGAAAAAGCTGCAGATGACGGAGCTTTGGCTGTGATTGTGGAGCAGCAGGAATTTGAAAATAAGGACAAGAATATTTTCTATGTTCCGTCTACGCTCGACTTTCTTCAACAACTTGCCATTCACCACCGAAATCAGCTTAAGATTCCTGTGATCGGACTTACGGGAAGTAATGGAAAAACAACCACCAAGGAGATCATCCATGCCGTTCTTTCAGAGAAATTCAATGTGCAGTATACCTGTGGAAACTTAAATAACCATATCGGTGTTCCGCTAACCATCCTTTCTGTCAGGGCAGAGCATGAGATGGCGGTGATAGAGATGGGGGCGAATCATCAGAAAGAAATAGAACTTTTATGTACTATTTCTCAGCCTGATTTTGGATATATTACCAATTTTGGTAAAGCTCACCTGGAAGGCTTTGGCGGATTTGAAGGAGTCATCAAAGGAAAGTCTGAACTCTATGATTATTTGAAAAATCATCACAACACGATTATAGTCAATGAAAATGATCCTATTCAGGTAGAAAAAGCTGAAAACTATACCCCAAAAATTACCTTTGGAAAAGAGAATTCAGATTATCAGTTTGGTTTGTTTTCGGAAAACCATTTTGTAGGATTGGAATATCAGGGAATTAAAGCCGTTTCAAAACTAACAGGGGAATATAATTTTACCAATTTATGTGCAGCAGCGAGTCTTGGACTGCATTTCGGAATAAGCTTTGAGAAAGTAAAGCAGGCTGTTGAAAGCTATACTCCGACCAATATGCGTTCACAAGTGGTGAAAAAGGAGGGGAGAACATTAGTCTTAGACACCTATAATGCCAATCCAAGCTCTATGACGGCTTCTTTACATAACTTTGCAACGTTTGAAGGTAATAAAACCATCATTATCGGAGATATGCTTGAATTGGGAGAGGAAAGTGAGAAAGAGCATCAGAATGTATTACAACTTGCTATTGAATTGGCTTTTGACCAAATCATTACCGTAGGAAAGTATTTTAAATCAGTCAATCCTTCAGCATTGTCTTTTGACAATACTGCAGAACTGATAGAATATCTTAAGCATAACATAATTCATTCTGAAAATATCCTGTTAAAAGGTTCAAGAGGAATTGCCCTTGAAAAATCAATAGAATTTATTTAAGTTTTAAATTCCAGAAATCATTGACGATAAGCTTAATATTTTGGAAAGTACTTGGGAAAACTTCCTCCTTGATCTGGGGGGTGCTTTTCCAGGCTACTTCCGTAATTCCTTCTTCGATTTGTGGCGTTGAAGTATCTTCACCATCGAAGTTCATTTCAAACCAATGGGTACATTTAAGAATCTTTTCGCCGTTTCTTTCAATATAGATGTGATAAGTCGTGTTGATGAACTTTCCAAGTTCCACGTCCTTCAGGCCGGTTTCTTCTTCAATTTCTCTTATGGCAGATTCTTCTCTGGATTCACCTTTTTCCATCTTGCCTTTCGGAAGATCCCATTTGCCTAATCTTTTAATGAAAAGAAGCTCTCCCTGAGGATTGGTAACCAGTCCTCCTGCTGCTTCTATAATTCTGAAAAGCTTTTGGAACTCTTTCCAGATCTCTTCAATATTCTCACCGAAAACATTCAGCTCTTTCACTGAAGTGTTTTCCAAAAGATCTAAGGCAATCTCTAAAGTTGTGAAACTTTCGAACCTAAGATCTTTTTCAAGATTCTCAGGATGCTTAGATACTAATAATTTTTTTTCGTTCACAAAAACTTTATACATTTGTAAGAATTAAGAATTTAAATACAAAAATAAAAAATGAATTTAGAAGGACGAAAAATTATTGTCAATAAATCATCTAAAGATTTGTCTGAATTGTTGAAATCACCTGAAAACTATAAAGATTTTATGCCGGACGGTCTTCAGAAGTTTGAAACAAAAGATAACGGGTTCAAATTCGGTCTTCAGGGAATGCCGGAAATTGCTCTGAAAATAGATGAAGTAGATGAGCAGAAAGCTGTTTTGAAGTCAGCAAGCTCAAGTCTTGACTTTACATTAACAGCCACTTTAAATCCTATCAGCGAAACTCAGACTGAAGTTCAGATGCTTTTTGAAGGAAAATTCAATCCTTTTATCAAAATGATGGTTGAAAAGCCGCTTCAGAACTTTATCAATACATTGACGGATAAGATTGAAGCTTACAAATAATATCTAAACCTTCAGCAATGGAGGTTTTTTTATGCCATAACTCCTGAGCTGTGATCTGCAATGCTACCTGTGGCAGAAGAAAGGACATTGATCTCATTATTCATCTTTAAAACGCCCATGAAAGCAAAGATTAATGCTTCTTTGTAATCAATAATTTCGTTTTTGGGAATAATGATGCCCAATCCAGCTTTTTCCCTGATCTTTTCGATTAAGAAGGTATTATAGGTGCCTCCACCTGTACAAAGGACCTTTTGTAGACTGTTTTTATTAATGATGTTAGAGATTTGCTGAGCCGCATGTTCAGTAAAAGCGGCCATGGCATCTATTGTTTCAATATTTTCAAAAAGTGAAAAAATATGTTCGTTACACCATTCAATACCTAAAGATTTAGGGTGGGGGCGGCTATAAAAATCTAAGGAGTTAAGCTTGGCTAAAAGTCGCTCATTGATCTGCCCTTTTCTTGCCAGATCACCATTTTCATCAAAGTTTTTATTGAATTTCTGCGCAAGCGTGTTCAAAACAATATTAACAGGGGCAATATCAAATGCTATTCTTTTACCCTCCTGTTTTAAAGAGATATTGGAGAATCCTCCAAGATTCAGGCATGCATCATATTCTGAAAAGAGTAACTCATCACCGATAGGCACTAATGGAGCACCGTTTCCTCCCATCAGCACATCCTGGCTCCTGAAATCATAGATAACCGGAAGCTCCGTTTTTATTTTGATGGCTCTGCCGTCACCGATTTGCAAGGTAAATTTCTTTTGAGGCTGATGAAATACGGTATGACCGTGAGATGAGATCAGGTCAATGTTTTCAAGATGATTATTTTGAATAAACTCTTTAACCTTCTCAGCGAGATAAAAACCATATTCTGAATGAAGTTCCAATAATTCTTCTGAAGATAAACCGATAGAGTGTCTGAGCTTGTCTTCCCAGTTTTTAGGATAGGGTAGAGTTTCTGCCTTTAAGATCTGAAAAGTCCAGCCATTTTGTTTTTCAAAAGCGGCAAAGCAAATATCCAGACCATCCAGACTGGTTCCGGACATGAGTCCAATAGCCTGAAATTTCATGTTACTGTGGTGTTTTTTTTTCTTCGAGTCTTTTTGTACTGAAGTCTCCCGAATTATTGAAGAAAGTATATTCAGAGAAATCATCTTTAGCCGTCATCCCATTGGCACCCACCAGAGTAGAACCATCTTCCATGGTAACATATACCGTATCTTTAGTGTAAATTCTGTTTTTTTTCTGATCCCAATATACGCTCTGCATCGCAAACCGCTGTCCTTCATTAGTCGTAATTCTCACATCACCTTTGGCCTCGTAGAATTTTTTATATTCAAAAATACGGGCATATTTAGCCGTGATCTTTCCTGGAATTTTAGGTTTTTTTTTGTCAAAAAATTCGATATTAATTCCTTTTCTTGCTACGACATACGGACTATCGATCAATTCATATTTTTCAATAATAGGAGCCTTAGCTTTTAAGGAAATAAAACCTGAATCTCGCTGGATGATATTGGCATTATTAATGATCTGCGACGGGAAGTTTTTGCTTTTACTCCCGTTGGCCTTGGTAAGGTCTTCTTCACAGGATGTCAATACAAAAAATATAGCACAACTAAAAAGGTATGCTATATTTTTATATGATATTTTTTTTGAAAAATTCATGTTAGTTGTACAGATTCTTTCTGAACCATCGGTCAGCAAAGTTGAATCCGACTTTCAGGTTGATGAAATTCTGATTGATCAGGTTATTCTTAAGAGTTCCTCTTTTTCCTACTTCTATTCCTAATTCAAGACCACTCATTCTTGTGATGCTGCTTGTTTTGAATGGAAGCAATACGCCTCCTGAAATTCCAAACTTATTGATGCTGTTACCGTCTATTTTAAGATTTCCTCTTTCATAGAAAGCTCCATATCTGTAGACTACCCTTGAGAAGTAGTTTCTGAAGTTATTGTAATTAGGTAGATACCATCCTCCGGCAGATATTCTGTAAGTATCCTGGAAATCAAAAGTTTTCCCGAAATAGGAAATGTCTTCCCCTTTTTTATAATCAAGCTGTCCGGATACGAACCAGTGGTTTTCACTTCCGTAACCAACCCCTAAAGATGCCTGTAATGGAAGGAGATTTTTAGAGTTTGTGCTTTTCTGGTCTATGATAGTTTCCAAAGCTTTTACTGTGTTGGCTGCATCAGAATATATATAGGTACTGTTGATATAGTCAGTAGTCATATTACTGGTATTCCCGAAGGTAGCAGTAGCACCAATCGTTAATTTTTTATCTGTACGGCTATTTAAACTCTGATAGCTTCCACCTAGAGTGAAGTTAAAGTTCTTAATACTGTTCTTCGTTTCGTAACCGTTGATGTATTCAGCACCAATACCATCTTTATCAAAAGATTTGAGTTCATTCAGGTCGTAAAGATTTCCAAAATAAAGATTTGCTCTCAAACCTACCGCAAAATTCTGATCGATTTTATAAGAAACAGCTGCCTGAGCAGTATTTAAAGTTCCACTTCCCTTAAAACGGTTCGTATAATATCCGTTTAACGTTGGGATATTATCTACGATTTCGTATCTGTCAACAGTATTTACAATGTCGTAGCTTTTTGAGCTGTATGGCTGATAGGAAAGTCCCATCTTCACTTTTGGAGACAGAGGAAAGGCTAGTGAAATATTAGAAAGATACGTAGAGTGCTTGGTAGACTTTGTATCGTTGTAATTAGTTTTGAAGTAATTGTTTTCGTTGGTAGCCTCCAGCCTGATGCTTGTCAGTTCGAAATTAGAGTTATTCGCAGGGTTTGCGAAATTGAAGCTGCTCGTGAAATCACTGATATAAGCAGTAGATATACCACCCATAGAGGCAGTTTCAATCGTATTATCATATTTTACATCTCCAATTCCATAAGTTGCATACGGAGAGTTGCTTATACTCTGTGCATTTAGGAAGTATCCAACTGATATGAATGATACGGCAAAGATTTTTTTCATTCTTTATTTTTAAAACAATGCGCAAATATCTTAAATATTAATGAATTGTAAAAATTATATGTGGTTAAAGTTTGTTAAGGCGTGAACTGATGGGGTTTTTTGAGGATTTATTAATGAAACATCAGAAGTGAATAATGAATATTGATTTGGTTACAGGGTTCGGGTTGTGACCTATGAAGTATAAATAACCGGATAAGTGATATGAAAAATTTAAACTTTTCAAAATAGATCAAAGCTAATATTAAACATATAAACCAATACCTGTATTTTGTAATTTTAATTAATCAATCCGTAATCCATATCCCGAATTGTGTATCCCATTCCGCGAAACTCTTACCTCACACCAAAATCAATCATTCATATTTATTCCCAAAATTTAACTTCAGATTCTTGTCCAGTTTTTTTATCTTTGGAACATGAATTGGGAGAACATTGCCGGACATGAAAATCTGAAAAAACTTCTTCGGGAAAGCATTGCTGAAAACAGAGTCAGCCATGCCCAGCTTTTTTTAGGGAAAGAGGGCTATGGGACATTTCCTATGGTACTGGCTTATGCCAAAGAGGTATTTCGCCTGGAAAATGAACACGCTGCTTCGAAAGTAGAGCATCTGAACCATTTAGATCTGCATTTCAGTTTTCCGGTTTTTACTGATAATAAAAATTCTTTAAGCAAAAATAAATTTGAAGAATTCAGGGAAATGATCATGGCGTCTCCCTATTCGAGCTATGACGACTGGACTGCTTTTCTTGAATCTGAAAACAAGCAGCTTTTTATTTCTGCTGATGAAATTGATGATCAGAATCAGAAGTTTGCCCTGAAAAGTTTTGAAGGCGGGACCAAAATCCTGATCGTCTGGAGAGCGGATAAAATGAATGTTGCAGCGGCGAATAAATTTTTAAAATTTTTGGAAGAACCTCCCGCAAAGACACTTATTCTGCTTACGGCTGAAACGGCTGATGATATTCTTCCTACCATTCTTTCCAGAACTCAGATTGTAGAAATTCCAAGGATCCATGATGAGGATCTTGAAAATCATCTCAAAAAGAACTTTTCAATGGCTGATGAAAAGATTAGGGAAATTGTGCATGAAGCACAGGGAGACCTTAATGATGCCTTGAAGATTTTAAATTCCGGACACAAAAGTGACGAGTTTGAAAAGCTTTTTGTACAATGGGTGCGTGATGCATTTATGGTTAAAAAGAAGCCTCAGTTCCTTAAAAGTATCATATTCTGGGCCAGAGAAATTGCTGGATGGAACCGGGAAAAGCAAAAGAACTTCCTTAACTACTGCTCTGAGATCTTTAGGCTTGCTCTGCTGCAGAACTATCAGTCTGAAGATTTAGTGTATAAAAAAATTAATGCAGATGGATTCAACTGGGCTGGATTTTCAAAATTTATAAGTGGTGCCAATATTGAAAGTATTCTGGAAGAAATTAATACAGCAGATCTTCATTTGACGCGAAACGGAAATCCTAAAATTGTCTGGACGGATCTGGGTATAAAATTATCACGATATATTCACAAAAATTCATAACTCAATCAGACCATAAAGCTGATGAGTTTTTAATGATCGTATTCAATGAAAAGTCTGGAGATATTCCGGACTTTAATTTTTATAGATAGAAGCGGTACCTCTCTCTTTATTTCAAAGCTTATTTGCGCAGTGTTACTTTTATTAATTAACGGAATATTATCAAGAATTCTGTTTTGTCAATAAGCAAAAATCCACGCAGAATGATCGATTTTTACCTTGAAAAGAGGGTTTAGGGTGAACATTTCAAGCAAGAAGAGTGTAAATGGAGCGACTATTCATACAAATTAGGATATTTTTTAAATAAAAATCAAATTAAATTTTATTTCCAATTTATTAAATTTCAGCTATTTATATTGGCGAATATTAAATGCCTATTAAAAAATCAATCAATCGTTTGATTTTTTAAA
Source organism: Chryseobacterium carnipullorum (assembly GCF_003815695.1). Classification (NCBI taxonomy): domain Bacteria; kingdom Pseudomonadati; phylum Bacteroidota; class Flavobacteriia; order Flavobacteriales; family Weeksellaceae; genus Chryseobacterium; species Chryseobacterium carnipullorum. The sequence continues at coordinate 2,994,242 of NZ_CP033920.1, forward strand.
AATCTTATGTACATTTGCGCTCTGAAAAATAGAATACTATGGTTTCAAAAGAAGAAAATATCTTATTTGCCGCCGAGAAGCTTTTTGCTGAAAAAGGTTTTGAGGGAACTTCCACCCGGGAGATTTCAAAGGCTGCCAATGTAAATATCTCTATGATTTCGTACTATTTCGGATCTAAAGAGAAGCTGTACGAAAAATTGGTAGAATACAGAATGAGTGAAGGTCAGTTCTTTGCCAAAGATATTCTTGAAAGAACGGATATTAATGAATGGCAGAAGATTGAAAAGATAGTTGATCAGTTTTCGGGAAGAGTAAGGCATCACAAATGTTTTTACAGGATCATGCAGCGGGAACAGCTTTACACGGAAAATACGCAGATCGTGGAATTTCTTAAGCAAACGAAGATGGGTTTTATTTCGATGTACTCTCAGGTTCTTGAAAGCGGTTTGAAAAAAGGAATTTTCACTAAAAATCCTCCTATCTATTTACTTCATGCTACGGTAAGCGGAACTTTATTTTACGCCTCCAATGCCAAAGAGATGTACAAAGAGTTTCTAAATGATACGGAAGACGATGAAGTTTTTGAAGAAAAATATTACACAGAACTTAATAAACATATAAAATACTTACTAAAAGACCTTTTAGGTTATGAAGAGAATAAATAACTCGGTGTTGGCATTATCCCTTTTTATGGGAATTGCAGCCATAAATGCTCAGGAGAAAAAACAGCTCACTCTCGACGAAGCCGTGCAGCTGGGAATCCAGAACAGTAAAAGCCTTAGGATCGATGCCGCTAAGATCGAAGAAGCTACGGCAGATCTTTTGGAAGCCAAAAACAGACAACTTCCGGAATTGAAAGTTTCAGGAAGTTATATGTACTTGCCTATTAAACCTACGATTGATCTGAAACTTTCCGGTGTTTCTGGAGCAGGAGCGGGGAGTCCTGCAGTACATCAGGTGGCTTACGGGTCAGTTAATTTAAGTGTTCCGATTTACAGCGGCGGAAGAATCAAATATGGTATTCAGTCCGCCAAATATTTGGTGGAAGCATCAAAATTAAGCACGGAAAATGATAAAATAGCAATTGCTTACAATGTTGCTCAGGCTTATAATAATTTATTTAAGGCGAACCAATCCATCAAAGTATTGGAAGAAAATCTTACTGCTTCCCAAAAAAGGGACGAGACTTTTCTTAAACTGGAAAACAACGGAGTTATCGCAAGAAATGATCGTTTAAAGGCCAATCTTCAGACATCAAATATAGAATTGCAATTGTTGGAAGCCAAAAACAACTACAATATTGCCAACATCAATATGGATCTTTTATTAGGATTACCTGATAACACCGAAATTGAAGTGGATCAAAATTATATTGACGAAGGTTCTGATGTAAAAGCAGTTGACTTCTATGTAAATGAAGCCAGAGAAAACCGTAAAGACTTACAGGCTTTGGCACAGCAAAGAAAAGCAGCTGAGTTGGGATCAAAATCGGCAAAAGCCGAAAATCTTCCTTCCATTGCATTCACTGGAGGTTATGTAGCGGCAGATATTCCTAAATTTCTTACCATTTACAATGCGGTAAATGTTGGAGTTGGAATTTCTTATAATTTATCCAATATCTGGAAAGAAAACTCTTCATTGAAGCAGTCTCAGGCCAGAGAAAGGCAATTGGCAGCAACGGATGAATTACTGAATGACAACATTAAGCTAGACGTCAACAGAGAATATCAGAACACAGATTACTCAAAAAAGAGAATCGCAGTGTACGAAAAAGCGGCTGAACAGGCTAATGAAAACTACAGAATTACAAAAAATAAATATGATAACGGTTTGGCTACCATGACCGAACTTTTAGATGCAGATGCCGCTCAGATTTCTTCCAATGTGGGAGTCATCAATGCAAAAGCAGATGCAGCATTGGCTTACAGAAAACTATTACAAACTACAGGAACTTTAACAATTAAATAAGATTAAGACCCAAAAATGGAAAATAATAATACACCAGAAATTGAACCTAAAAAGAAAAAAAGTTTAGTTTTCCCAATCATTTTAGCGGTTGTCGTTGTGGTGGGAGGAATTTACGGTTACAGAACATATTCTTACGGACAGGTTCACGAAGAAACTGATGATGCTCAGATTGCTTCCAACATGAGTCCTGTCATCTCACGAGTTTCAGGGTATGTAACGCAGATCAAAGTAAAAGATAATCAGTTTGTAAAAAAAGGGGATACTCTGGTTATCCTGGATAACCGAGATCAAAAAATGGCTTTGGTACAGGCAGAAGCGGCTTTAACGACAGCAAAAAGCAATATTTCAAATGCACAGGCAAGTACAACAGCAACCTCTAAGAGTATCAATACTTCAGAAGCAGCGGTAACAACGGCTAATGCTCAGATAGAAGCCGCAAAAGTAAATGTTTGGAAGACCAATCAGGATTTGAAAAGATATTCTATTCTGGTAAAAGATCATTCTATTACAGAACAACAATATGAGCAGGCTTTGGCTGCAAAACAATCTGCCGACAGACAGTTACAGGTTTTAGTAGATCAGAGAAATCAGATTGCTCAGCAAACGAAAGTAGCTTCTTCCCAGACTGCTGCAAGCTCTCAGCAGATCAGCGTTGCAGGTTCAGTTGCTAAACAGAGAGAAGTGGATGTGGAAAATGCAAGACTTAATCTTTCTTATACCATTATCCTTGCTCCTGAAGACGGATTTGTTGGAAAAGTTCCTATCCAGGCAGGACAATACTTACAGGCTGGATCTCAGCTGTTCAGTTTGGTGAAGAACGACCAGAAATGGGTGATCGCCAACTTTAAAGAAACTCAGGTTGATAAAATGGTGGAAGGTCAGAAAGTGAAAATCGAGATTGATGCTTTCCCTGACAGAGAATTTGACGGAGTGGTAAGTTCATTCTCTCCGGCTACAGGGTCTACATTCTCTATTCTTCCTCCGGACAATGCAAGTGGTAACTTCGTAAAAGTAGTACAAAGGCTTCCTGTTAAAATAGACTTTGTAAAACTGGATCCGAACGTTGCTAAAAAACTGAGAACAGGAATGAATGTGAAAGCTGAAGTTTCGCTTAAATAATTCAAATGTAAAATGTACAGAGTATAATGTAAAATGTATTGCGATTGATCTGATTTTAATCTGCATAACTAAAGAAGAATCTCTGATATAAATTATTAAGGTAGATTACCTTGTACATTTTACAAAATACATTGTACTATAAAAAACTATGCAAGATTCATTAGTAGAATATGGAGCCCGAAGAGTGATCATTACGATCACAGCTATTCTTTGTGCTTTGCTGGAAATTGTGGATTCCACGATTGTGAACGTTGCCCTGAACGAGATGAAAGGTAACCTGGGTTCCACACTTTCTGAAGTAGGATGGGTGATTACCGCATATGCCATTGGTAACGTCATTATTGTACCAATGACAAGCTGGCTTTCCCAACAGTTCGGACGAAGAAATTACTTTGCAGCGTCTATTATCATTTTTACTGTATTTTCTTTTTTATGCGGTAATGCAGATAATATCTGGGAGCTGGTATTTTTCAGACTGTGTCAGGGAATTGGAGGTGGAGCTTTACTGGTAACATCGCAAACCATCATCACGGAATCATATCCTGTTGAAAAAAGAAGTATGGCTCAGGCCATTTATGGTTTGGGAGTAATTATTGGTCCTACATTGGGTCCGCCATTAGGAGGGTATATCGTAGATAATTTTAGTTGGCCTTATATTTTCTATATTAATATTCCTATCGGTATTGCGGCCACTTTAATGACATTACAATTCATCAAGAGTCCGAAATATGCTGAGAAACGAAAAGCTTCAGATGTAGACTGGTTAGGAATCGCTCTGCTGGCAGTTACCGTAGGTTCGTTACAGTATATCTTAGAAAGAGGACATGAAGAAGACTGGTTTGCCAGTGAATGGATTGTACTGTTTACAGTAACTGCAGTTTTAGGATTTATATTATTCCTCTGGAGAGAACTTACTTTCAAGTATCCGATTGTGGAGCTAAGGGTTTTGAAAAACAGTAATTTAAGGATTGGAACGGTCATGTCCTTTGTATTAGGATTTGGTTTATATGGTTCTACGTTTATCGTTCCGTTGTATACCCAGAGTATTTTAGGGTGGACGGCCTTAGAATCCGGAGCATTAATGATTCCCGCGGCATTAACAACCGCTTTCATGATGCCTATTATTGGGAAGTTGCTTTCAAAAGGAGTAAAACAGCAGATCCTGGTATCTTTAGGATTATTTACCTTCTTCGTTTATAGTTTCTGGGGATATAAAATTCTAACTCCGGACACCGGTAAAGATGCATTCTTCTGGATGTTGATGGTAAGAGGAGCCGGATTAGGGTTGTTATTTATTCCTATCACCTCATTGTCATTAAGCACATTGAAAGGTCAGGAAATTGGCCAGGGCGCCGCATTTACAGGGATGATGAGACAGTTGGGAGGATCTTTCGGGATTGCAGCCATCACCACATTTATAGCCAATGCAAGCCAGAAATACCGGGTCAATTTGATTTCTCATTTGGATTCCAATGATTTTGATGTCCAGCAAAGATTGAATGGATTAAAAGCAAGCTTTATGGCGAAAGGGATGACTCCCGATGCAGCAATGAATGCAGCTTATAAAATGATGGATCTTACCGTTACCAAGCAGGCAACAGTATTATCTTATATGGATGTTTTCCTGTACTTGGGAATTGCCTTCTTAATTTGTATTCCGTTTATCTTATTGGTAAAAGAACGAAAAAGCAAAGAAAAAATAGATTTAAGTGGTGTACATTAAATTTTAAATTAATACAAAACCTCCGAAAATTCCGGAGGTTTTTTTATGACCAATACTTGTATATAAAGCCAGATCTTTTCATTAAGCTAAGATACTTTTAAGCTTTCAGCGTGACCTTTACAATTGTGAAAATTTAATATTAGAATCAGCAATGTTATAATGAGCGAAGTCAAAGCATCTGCAACTTAATATTCTTAATCACTTAAAGATTCTTAAGGGTTTAAATTATTATTTTATTTCTGCTGTCCATTCAATCCCACTGATGTCAGTAAGTTTGATCGTATGAACTTCTCCCTTCATCCGAATATCATTAAGACTCACGGTCAGATCAGCCTTTGCTCCAAGCGGAATAATCAAACTGTGTTTTCCAGGTTTTACTTTAGCCACATAATGATTCCGGATATTTTCTTTCGGAAATTTTGAAAGGTCCCTGATGTCCAATGATTTTAAAATCGTCCCGTTCTTGTCCAGAAGATCAATGCCAATCAGGAAAGAACCGTAGACATCTGCACCCTGCGTCCTGTATACTTCAAATGTCAGATCCGATTGAGTAAGCAACACATTGGAAATTTCAATCTTAGGTTTTACAGACTTATTGTGCAGTGTTCCCCAGACTCCGCCATGGAAATATTGATTGGTGTACAATGTAAGTCCGAAAATAAACACAGAACCTGCCAGTACAAGGATTTTTGGATTGGGCAAAGGAAGAACACCCGATCCGAGCCATAGAAACCATTTTTTGTGAGTGAATTTTTTATTTTTCTTAATAAAATAATGATCCAGAGAAAAATTTCCGCTGCCGGTAAGGAACAAAACAAATCCACCTGCAATTCCTAAAACACCAATTTGCCATTCATCAAGACACGTGGTTCCGATCCAGCCGGAACCCAGTAGAATTCCCATCGCAAGACCGAAAATTCCTATGCTCATCAGTCGGGTAAAAAGCCCCAGTATAATGAAGAGTCCTACAATAGCCTCAATGAGGGTAAACGTAATCATTGAAGTTTCTAAAGCATCGGGGTGAGTGACCAGGTACTCGATAATCGGTTTTATTCCCAGAGCATTGGGCAGGAAATGATTGAATTTTTCACCAATATATCCGGCTTCATCGGGAATAAGTTTGTTTTCGAGGACTAGCCTGCGCCAGAAAGCTGAAAAGTAAGTCCATCCGATTACCAGACGGAGTGATAATGTATAAAGTCCGGCCAGGTCATAAGACCGGCTGTCTGAAGTATGTTTCATTGAAATTGTATTGAATTAAAAGACTGTTTGTAGACAATGTGATTAAGATATAATCTAGATCAGATCCAATTTCAATCTTTTAAATAAGATATATTTCGGCGGACTGTTTCCGGTAGATTGCCCGGAATACTTATTTTGGGAGATTACTTTCCCTTTTTGGGAATATATTGCAGCATCTAAAGCCGTAAAGTACTTATTTTCCTTTGATTTCAGACTGTTTTTAGATACAGAACCTTTGTTTGAAGAACTTTCGGTTGACAGATCACAAACAGATGCCTCACCAATTGTAGTTTTTACTTTATTTAAACCACTGATATACTGAATGTCAAGAATACTAAGAAGATCTCTTTTTACAGAACACGGCGATAATGAAAACGAAAGAATAAGCATCATGAAGAATGCTCTGTAGTTTTTCATATGGATTTGGAGTGCCTGCATTGCTGCAAAACTACATTTTATTTTAGATTTTCAACCAAGAATTGTAAAAATTCATTCTGTTGGTCCACGAAAAGATAATGCGAACAATTGTCGATAAGTTTAAAATGATTTTTTCCGGCTATCTTCTTCATGTCATTAAGCTGTTTTGTGGAGAATATTCCATCATCTTTTCCATAGACGGCAAAAATAGGAATTCCTCTTTTTTTTATTTCTTTCAGAACAGAGATATTGTTAAGATTGTTTTGAGTTTCGTTTCTATAAAATTTCAGTGGTGATTCGGCATTTCTGAAGTTTGTGGAATAAAATTCACCTGCTTCATATTCTTTTCTCAATTGCCTGCTTTCAGGAGTCGGAGAGGGCATCAAAAAGAAACTCATTTCGCTGGCTGTTTCATAGCATCTTTTTCGGTAAGCAGCAGAGTTCTTGCTTAATTTTTCGATCTCATGGATTTCATTAAGTTTTGAAGGATCATTTCTGAATTTCTCTTTAGCCTGCTTTAAAATATGGTCATACGTTTCCTGCTGGGAAAATAAAGCGCCTGCAAGAGTTAGTGAACTTACTTTTTCAGGAAATTGTCTGGTAAATAAAGTTCCGATAATTCCTCCAAAACTGTGGGCTAAAATATTGGCCTTCTTAATACCATATTCTGCATAGATTTGGTTGAGGTCATTAAAACTTTCTTTAAAAGTCATGGAAGCATTTTCATCTTTGGATCTTCCTTCTCCGCGTCTGTCGTATACAATAACGTAAAACCCTTTATCCGCAAGTTTTTGGGCTGTAGTTCCTTCAAATAATGTAGCATTTCCGCTGGGTCCGCCATGAATGAAAATCACAGGAGCATCTTTTGGATTTCCATATGCTTTTGAATAGATCTTCTGGGCATTAAAGGAAATGAATATCAGAGCAAAAAAGAAGGCTAGAAAAGGTTTCATAGATTATTTTAAGATCTCTAAATTATGCTATTCCGGAAAACTACAGATCATAAAAATAAAAAAATAAATGCTACTGACTAACAGTTGTCACAATCCTGCATTATCTTTATCGTTTCAAGTATTTCAGTTCGGCAATTAAAACAACAAAAATTATGGATCAAAATCATCTGGATGAAATGATCAGACGCTCTCTGGAGATCAGAGAAAAGTATCATCAGCTGGAAATTCAACAGAACGTTAAAGAGTGGACTTTAGAACAGGATGCCTTAGCTTATCTTACGGATGCAGGTTTACTGGGACGAAATATAATGTCACATGAAAAAACATGGACAAAATCAAACTCCAGAGAAGAACTTGAACATAAAATGGGCGAAAATATCTGGTGGCTGATGATCTTGGCAGACCGGACCGGAATTGATATCAAAGATGCTTTAGGAAAATTTTTAACGAAAACAGAAAATATATTACAATGAGTTATTGTTCAGCCATAGCAGGAATGCAGCCGGAAAGCAGAAAAGAACTTCACAAAAATTACCACGATCATCATTACGGATTTCCGATTCATGATGATCATGAATTGTTCGGAAGATTGATTATGGAGATTAATCAGGCAGGTCTGAGCTGGGAAACGATTTTAAAGAAAGAAGAAAGTTTCAGACAAGCGTATGATCATTTTAATATTCAAAAAGTAGCAGCTTACACGGAAGAAGACCGTGAACGTCTTTTGGGTGATCCCGGAATAATCAGAAATAAATTAAAAGTAAATGCCGCGATAGAAAACGCTAAAACCATCATCGAACTCCAAAAAGAGTATGGTTCATTCGAAAAATGGCTGGAACATCATCATCCGAAAACATTACAGGAATGGATGAAGATATTCAAAAAAACATTCAAATTTACAGGTGGAGAAATTGTCAATGAATTTCTGATGAGCATTGGATTTTTAAAGGGATGCCATGACGAAAGCTGTCCGGTATATAAAGAAGTTTTGAAACATAAACCCATGTGGGAAAAAGGATAAAACCTCCAATCTGGAGGTTTGCATTTCAATTTTATAGTTTCAATTATTTTAAACTTCTCACGGTAACATCAGGAGCCTGTCCTTGCGGAACGATAAAAATAGCATTGTCGCTGATCGTATCTCCCGGATCAAAATAATAACTTCCCGTTACAGGAATAATTCCATTAGTGAATTTCCCGGATTTATCGTAAGCAGAGTAGGTCACGTTGATCATCTGTGCTTTCATTTTTAGTTCGATCTTTTTGGAAGTCAGCTTGGCGCCGGTTGCATTGATGCAGTTCAGTTCTACAAGTCCGATATTACTCACGATCTGGGGGTAAGAAGACAGTCTGATGTTGTATGCTTTGTCTGAGGTATTTCTTACAGAAGCTGAAACCTTATAACGGTCATAGGGCTTTCCGCCTGCTTCAATACTTTCTTTGTTTAAAATATTAAAAGTAACACTCATTCCATTGACTTCAATGGTTTGGCCGTCCGAAATTTTTTGTGCGTTTGCATGAACTCCGAATAAAAGAAACATGGACAAACTGAATAAAAATGCTAAGTTTTTCATAGGATAGTTTTTGATGGTTAAGAGAGATTAAATTTACAAAATATTAGTCCTGTGCATTAAAGTAAATGAGAAAATTATTTTCCTCGCCTTCAATGTAGAGATAATCAAAAGCTATACCCAACTGATATTCATAACGGCCCTTATTAACATTTTGAAAATGAAAAATCCTGTTTTCTTTGGTAAACTCTTTCAAAGAACAATAAAAACTGTTCACTTCTTCTAAATTTTCTGAAGGATCCCGATTGCTGTTCTTTGAACGTTCGCGGCCAAAGAACCATGTGTAGATGATTTCCCTGAATTCAAATTCAGTTATTGATCTTACAGCCAGTTCTTTATTGTCTTTTAACGCAAAATAGGTTCTCATGAAATCTGACGCATCTGTTGAATGATCAAAGACCACGATATCAAATTCATAGAAATAATTGGCACGGGGATTATTCCTCGAAGCATGGGAAAATAAAATGGTTTTCAGAAAATCTAGTGTAACCATGAATATGATGTTTTATGTTTGTTTATTTGGTGAAAACTTAATGTGTTTGTTTCTTATTGACCACCCCGTCAGATCTTTGATCTGCCACCCCTCCGTGGGAGGGGAATTGAGGTTGAGTTCACGATATTCTATATAGTACAGGGAATTTCAGAGAATTACTGTGGTGTGATTTCTATGATTTTTTTAGTTCGGAAATTTCCTGTTTTTGAGTCATAATTGCCTTATGCTCTATTCCCCATTTTTCAAATTCCAGAATGATAGGTTTAAGTTTGTAACCAATTTCTGTGAGTTCATATTCCACACGGGGCGGAACTTCGGCATAGACCGTTCTGGTAATGATCCGGTCTTCTTCCAGCCTTCGAAGTTGCAGGGTGAGCATACGTTCTGTGATATTGGTCAGCTTCTTTCTAAGCTCTCCAAATCGTAGTTTTCCATTGATCAGGTAACAGCAGATCGCGAGTGCCCATTGTCCGCCAATCGTATTGGATGCGTAGATTTCAGGACATTCGTCTGAAAGCGCCTTTTTATTGGCAAAATTGGTTGATGTTTCTTTTATCTTAGTCATTACTTACATTTTTTATAGTACCATACAATTGGGCACTAACATCTGAACTGTAAGTTACATCTATTATTTTTGCTGAAGAAATGTAAACGAAAATGAAAACATTAATCATAGTTATTCACCCCGATATCGAAAAATCGGTGATCAATAAAAGATGGATCGAAGAATTAAATAAACATCCTGAAAAATATAAAGTTCATTCCTTATACGAAGTCTATCCAGATGAAAAAATAGACGTTGCGAAAGAACAGCAGTTAATAGAATCTTATGACACCATTGTCTTTCAGTTTCCGTTCTACTGGTTCAGCAGTCCGCCACTTTTGAAGAAATGGTTTGATGAGGTACTTCTTTACGGTTGGGCTTATGGAAGTAAGAGCGGATACAAAGCAGGAGGGAAAAAAATATCACTGGCGGTCACCGCTGGAATTGATGAAGAAGGATACCGTGCATCAGGAAAATACAAATATACCATGAACGAGCTTTTTCGTCCTTATGAACTGACTTTTGACTATATCAAAGCAGATTATAAAGAGCCTTTTGTTTATTATGGAATAGAAAATGATCCTTCTGAGGAATGGATTGAAAGGAGTGTTCCGATGTACCTGGAGTTTTTGGATTCACTGTAAACAGATAACGGTCATGTCTATTGATATGATCGTTCTTACTTTTCGGATTTTCTTTCTTTTATAAATCCACTCACGTTTATCTTTGTTATTCTTTATAATCTACATTTTCAATTTTCCAACTGATTAATGTCGAATCGGCTTTATAAGTTAAATGCAGATTGATATAACCATTAGGATCAATCATGCCTATTTTTTCTTCAATATAGTAAATTTCAGATCCGTCTACTGTATCAATTTCGTTAGGTTTTCCGATGAGATTGATCACCTTTTCTTTGTTCCTTTATGATTTCCGTGTTCAAAGGTAAGGACATTTTCCATCAGATCATCAAGCATTTTCTTGCGGTGTCCGTCATAGAGTCCTGATTCTATAGGAATCCACTGGGCAGAATCAAATGTTTCGGAATGACAGGATTGTATAATAAACAAAATTCCTGTAAACAAAAGGTATTTATGGATGGATCCTGATTTCATGGAATATGTTTTTAGTTAAATGCTTGTAAATCTATAGCTTGATCTTGAAAATATTCCTTAAACTTATCTGAAAGCTTTTCATCTTTAAATTTGATGATGGTATAGCTGCTGTCAATGGCTATAATTTCAACATATGATTCCTTAATTAAATATTGGTCTACTTTCCATACCTTTTCATCTTCTGCAGATAAATTTGAAATAAAACCAGGATCTAATTGAGTGTTTTTGGGAATAGCAGAAATAACGCCCCAAATCATTTGAGTACGGGATTGATAAATAACATCAAATTCTTCTCTTTTAAGAATAAAATAATCTCTTTCAAAGTTAATGGGGATTTCATTATCTGACATAAAATCTAAATCTGCTAAAACCCAATCATAATCAATGAGGTTATCCCAAATTGGTTTTAAAACTTTGTGGAGGTTTGTGTGGAATTCTACAATTTTTGTGCTTCTTATGATCCAGTTCATTTCTAGGTGTTGCTATTCTTCAAAACGACATCCATTCTCCTCTCAGCCTCTTCCTGCGAAATCCCATTATAAAAATCATGTACGAAAGGATGATCAAGGCTTTGATGAGGAAATACAAAAGGACGTCCCACACTATTATTTACAACAACAGTGGTTGGAATGCTTTCTTCAAAATCGTAGTCCGGAAGATAATTCGATAACCAACCGAAATATTCAGTTTCAAATTCTTTATTGTCATAATTTTCGACATATTCATTAAAGCTTTTTTCACTCAATGACACCCAGATTCCGTATTCCACATCCTGACAGCTGTTTGCCACTTGCTGAACCATGACAGCACGAATGAAATAGTGTGCATATTCTGGATTTTCCACAATACAGAGGTCTGAAGTGAGTTCAGCATTTTTCTGTTCTTCTTCAGATAAATTTGAATAGAAAAGAGGGAAAGGGTACGCCAGAGCAGGCCAGTCCTCTTTTTCTTCTCCACAGCATTCACAAATGTATTTCATATCAATTGATTTAAGGTTTATCTTCGTAAAAATTGTCTAGTTTTAAATCCAAAATTTTAGGAAATTCCTTTACCACACCTAAATAATCATTTTGATTTAATATAAACTGATATCCTAAATTTTGATATTCTTTTTCCATTAATACAATTTTGCCCGAATAGTTTTGATGATCAAGAAGGGGGAGATATAAAGAGATTAAATAGGGTTTTCCTTTTAAAGAAAATTCAATTTGGATAAATTTAGGATCTTCGCCACGTTTTAAAGAGTCATTGAAGATGTCTGCTGACTCATATTTTGATTGGGCAAGATCAGAAAATATATTTTTTAAAATAGGTTTTATTCCGGATTTTTCGAATTTTTCAGCATCCCCCTGAACAGCAAAGTAACCCGTTTCGTTTTTAAATTTTGTCACTTTATTGGGTCCTTCATCGTAATAAATTCTGAACCAGGTAATGTCATCAACGTTAAATTTGAAGTCCTCAATTTGTTTGAGGTTCGGTCTGTGATTTCCTGTATTTAACGGCTGTTTTTTTAAATGAATCCCAGCCAGCTCTTTCGTTCCGTATTTTTTTAGAAAACTGAAAATTAAAGTCTGTGATGACTTAAAATTATAATTGATGTTATTGACAAAGAGAGTATCCTTACTATTCCCTGTGACTTGCAAAGAGGGAAGAATATCTCTTTTGTCCGTCGGTATTTTTTCATTTTTAAAAAGTGAATTAAGCTGCTCTGTGAGTTGCATTATTTGACTGTCTGAAATAGTTTTTCTGATATCAGGGGCAAATAAATTTTTGAATTCCGTTGGTTTATTTTCTTGAATTAATTGTATAGCTCTTCCTGTTGTGATCAGCATTTCATCTTCTGAAAGGATCTGAGACCTAAAACGGTCAGGAGTCTGAGCTGTTGTATGACCAGCGAAAATGATTAAAATTAGCGAAATATGTTTTAAAACATTCATTTTTGTCTAAATAAAAATTAAATCTAAAATACTCAAAATTCCTTATCCCACCGTCGGCGTGTCCGCTTCTTTCAGGATCTTTTTCTCCTTCATTGAAAGCATCATCCGTTCATATTTATATTTTTCCCAGTCGAATTGGTTCAGGAAATCCAGGGCGGCCTGGAATCCCCTGTTGAAAAGATCCTCTTTTTCTTCTCTTTTCATAAAGAAATTCAACCAGCTGCTCGTTCCGCAATTAACGCTCTGAATACTGTAAAGGCGATAAAAGCTATGTTTCGTTAAAAATGATTTATCATTAAAACCTTTTAAGGTACTGATGATATTTCCCGCATAAGAAAAAGGAGTTTTAAGAATTTCTTCATTGGTTTTTCCTTTTTCAGACAGGATATCAGAGTCGCTGGTGAGTTGTACTCCAAAAAGAGGCATTCTTGGATAAAATACGTCGCTGGCATGAAAAATATCGATCGGAAAATTGGAAATACTTCCGCCATCAATGAAAAGTCCGGAAGGATAGATGTCTTCCGGTTTTGTGTTCATCCAGAATTTCCATGCATATTTTACCGAGCTGTCATCCTTATTGATCATTTTCCGGAAAGGTTCAAAAAAGAAGGGGACAGACATCGACGCTCTTACAAATTCGGCTGGACTGGCGTGTTTCAGTTCTTCCTCAGACCAGTATAAATTAGCCATTGTAGGAAGCTCTACTTTGATTTTAGCATTAATATCGGTCGTAATGACGATGTATTCCGAACGAAGCTGGTAAAACGGATTGTTTTTGTAATAATCATTGTTCACCGCACTTTCATAGAAAATTCTGTAGCGGGTCTGGTCGATATGTTCCAGATTTTTAGCTTTAATCGCTTCAATACTTTTTAGGGCAATGGTATAATATTCTCCCGTATTCCCGTAGCGGTAATTGAGATGAAGATCATGTTCCTTCTGGATAAATTTTTCATTAAGCTGAGCCACCGTTTTGATCCCGAAACCGTCCAAAACACTTTGCATGGTCTCTAAAAAAGCATTTCCCGGATTGAATCCGCTGTTCTGCCTTTTGAAATCATTGTAAAACTTTTTAATGCAGAAAAAGGAAATAATGACCGGAATTAAAGGAATCAGAAAAAGCAGTTTAGCATTAAGCGTGGTTTCCGGTCTGGCTACGAAAGGGATAATGACCAGAATGACCATGATGACCGCCAAAATAATCGCATTGATTTTAAAAAAATTCTTATTGTTCAGAATTGCATGAATCGTAGTTTTCACATAGGTTTTTCCATCCATGAAATCGGCGAAATTCCAGCTGAACAGGATATCTTTGATTACTTCACTTTTAGCCTCCTCTTTGGTTTTGCAGGCTGCAATAAGCATCGTATTAATGGCGCCGGCACTGGTTCCTGCCACTTTAAGAAAACGAACTCCGAAGACTTCCAAACCGTAAAGATACCCTACAAGAGCACTTCCCCAGACACCGCCTCCTTCCTGAACAAACTCTACATATTGATTTCCCTGCGCATCCAGTAAATCAGAAAACTCCCTGGACGAAATATTTTCATGCAAAGCACTGAGTTTCTCTTTGGACTCGTCGGAAAGTACATTTTCCTCAAGAATTTTGTTTAGAATGTCAGTTTTCATGGGCAGTTTGTTGTTGGTGCTGTCGGTCAAAAGCAAAAGCGCCAAGTTTTTTAATTATTACTCTGCTGCTAAACTCATTACGAACCTTGAGAATGAATCTCAAATTTGATTTAAAGTTAGCAACAAATCTTTTATAACAACTTAGGTATTTCGTCCTTTTTTTCTTAGGCCATTACCACTGCTTACGTCTCGCATAAATAAAGGTGCAGATCACGACTACAGCCATAACACCGACCGTTATAAAATATCCGTATTTGTGATGAAGCTCCGGCATATTGTCGAAATTCATTCCATAAAGCCCGGCAATAAAGGTAATCGGTAAGAAATACACCGAGTAAATAGCCAAAACTTTCATAACCTGGTTGGCTTTTTGGTCTGAAAGCGCCAGAAACATTGAAATAAGGTTGGTAATCTGAATATTTAAATGATCAAAATCCGCAACAACATCTTTATGTTTATCTTTTAAATCCACGATCTCTGAATCCTGAAGATTCAACAGTTTAAACTTATCCACCGCATCTGTTGAAATAGTCAGTACCCTTGAATTCAGTCCCGATTTTCTTTTCAGTTTGTACAATCTTCTGATCTGGTTCGTATGATTGGTGTTTTTAAGGAAGATTTCGTTTTCAATATTATCCATTGTTTCCAGAAGACTTAATGATTCATCATCAAAACTTTTCATGATCAGGAGCGCAATCATTAAAGCAATTTTAGGAGAAGGAACTTCCGTTTGCATGGCAGAAATCTGTTTCTTCGTCTCCAAAATACTTTTCGTTTTCATCCGGTGGATGGTAATGATCGTATGATCGACAAGAAAGATTCCAATCTTCGTGCTGATATCACTTATGGTGTTGAGGTTTTTTCGTTCCAGTTCAGTACTTTCCCGGAGCAGGAAAAACTTTACGTTGCCATCCTCTTCATATTTCGGAAGGTGGTTTGGATCCATGGTATCATCCAGAAGAAGGTTGTTGATCTCATATCTTTCGTGAAGAAATTTCAGGTCCTCCGCAGTGGGAGCCTCTACATCTACCCATTCACATTGGGAGTCTCTGTATATCGTATCGATTGGCATATAATAAAAATACTACTATTTTGAAAAACTATGGATTAAATAATTTTATCTTTGCCAAAATTAAAAAAACTATATGATTAAAAGTACAATAAAAGGAATAGGATTTTATGTTCCAGATCATGTTGTTACGAATGATGATTTAGCGAAGCTGATGACCACCAATGACGAATGGATTACGGAAAGAACGGGCATCAAAGAAAGAAGACACAGACAAAACAGAAATGACTCTCAGGAAACGACGGCTTACCTGGCATTCAAAGCTTCTGAAAAAGCGCTCGAAAAAGCGGGACTCACCGCAAAAGATATAGATTATATTGTTTTTGCCACCCTTTCTCCGGACTATTATTTTCCGGGTTGTGGTGTTTTACTTCAGGATATGCTGGGGTGTGACACTATTGGTGCTTTGGATGTAAGAAATCAGTGTTCAGGATTTGTTTATGCCATGAGCGTTGCCAATGCTTTTATCAAATCAGGAACCTATAAAAATATTCTTGTTGTAGGAGCGGAGATCCATTCCTTCGGACTTGATTTTTCTGATGAAGGAAGAGGGGTTTCTGTGATTTTTGGAGATGGCGCAGGAGCCATCATACTGTCAGCAACCGAGGATGAACATACGGGAGATATTTTAGCCGTAAATATGCATTCTGAAGGTAAATATGCAGATGAATTGTGTACGCAGTTCCCGGGTTCTAAATTCGGATGGAGTGACAGGATGAGAAAAGAACCTGAAAATGTGACCAATAAAGAGGTTTATCCAATCATGAATGGAAACTTTGTATTCAAACACGCGGTAACAAGATTCCCGGAAACAATGCAGGAAGCCTTGGATAAAGCCGGAAAAACCATCGAAGATCTGGATATGTTCATTCCTCACCAGGCCAATCTTAGAATTGCCCAGTTTGTACAGCAGAAATTCGGACTTCCTGATGAGAAGATTCATAATAATATTCAGAAATACGGAAATACAACCGCTGCCTCTATTCCTATCGCTTTAAGCGAAGCAATTGAAGAAGGGAAAATAAAGAGAGGAGATTTGGTGCTTCTTTCAGCTTTTGGAAGCGGATTTACATGGGGAAGTGTATTGTTTCAATATTAGAATTCTGACTTAAAATAAACGAAAGAGACTGACTATTTTTTAGACAGTCTCTTTTTTTATGAAATAGAACCTATCTGAAAATACCATTAATAGTAGATAAATATCGATTTCCTGTGGATAGTCTTTAAATTAATTTGATAAAAAGAAAATAATTTAAATGTTTTGCTTTTTTTTCATTAAATTTATACTATAAAGTATTGTAATTTTTTGATTTTAAAAATATTAACTTTAAATTTTAACAAAATGAAAATTAATTTATTACCAGTGATTTTTTTCTTTCCCTTACTGGGTTATGCACAAGTTGGTATCAATACCGTTATGCCTTCTGCAACCTTAGATGTAATCGCTAAAGATCCTACAGGTACTACCACCAATGTTGATGGTATGCTGATTCCAAGAGTTGACAGACAAAGAGCTCAAAGTATGACAGGGGTTCCGACATCTACTTTGGTGTATGTAAACAGCATTGCTACCGGTACACAAGCGGGAACTGCTGTAAATATTGATGCAGTAGGGTATTACTATTATAATGGTTCCAACTGGGTGAAAATAAGTCCACCACTCAATATTTATAATACAAATGGGACTCTTACAGGTAACAGAACGGTAACTCAGGGAGCTAATACATTAGCTTTTGCATCAGGTATTGTTAATGGTTTTTCTGTAGCCAACAGCACTCTATCTGTAGATGGTGCCAATGGCAGAATAGGAATTGGATCCAATGCGCCTACAAAAAAACTACATGTAGAAGGAAGCCAGTTTCTGAATGCTGCTGTAACAGTTGCTGCTACAAATGATGCATTTGATATTAACATAGGTCAGGACGGTTTTTCTTATGGCAACCGAATCGATAATTTTGGAATTAATATGAGAACTGCTTCCACTGCAGACCCGGGATCTGTCGCCCGTATTAATTTTGGGGATGTTTCTACAGGAACAATCAGTGGACTAGGAAATCGATATCTTTCATTTAGTGTAGGAAAACCTCTTAATGAGCTTATGTATTTAACTAACATTAATAGTGGAGCTGTAGGAATAAGAACGATAACCCCGCAGAAAAGCTTGCATGTCAACGGATCTTTGCAGGTTGTGAATGAGATTAACGTAGGCGGAAGTGCTACAGCCGCTGGTTCTGCAGGCACTACAGGGCAGGTCCTTACCTCTTCCGGGGCAGGTGCAGCACCCTCATGGCAATCTTTGAATACGGTAAGCGGAACTATTGCTTCAGCCAATTATGTACAGGGAACAACAGCTTTAACGGTTGCTTCAGGTACTACTGCGGATGTTCCGGGAGTAACCATTACGTTGACGGTTCCTGCCGGAAAAACCCAGACTTTCTTATTTACTGTATTAGGATATGCTACCCAGTTTCCTAATGGTATCACTTCGCAGGGAACATTTAATCTTCTTCAGAACAATGTTAAAATTTCTTCTGCCTATGCCGCTAAGTACGGTCCTGCTGGAGGAGGTGGATTGCAAGATATCCCAATTCCCGTAACATTTTTAAAATCTGTTACACTTCCCGCCGGTACCTATACCTTTAAAATACAGTATTCTGCTTGGTCTGGAAGTGCTACTGTTAATGTTGATCCTAACACATATGCTGGATATAACGGTGATACAGAAGCCATGCTTACCAAAATGCAGGTGTTGGTGTATAATAACTAAAAAATAGTAAATAATTCATTTTTTATATTTAAGTAAATGAAATCCGCAGCCTACAGTGTGCGGATTTCATTTTTTTACTTTAATGGCTTTTATTACTAAAATGCAAATATTTCTCCTGTGATTACTGATATTTTAAGTTCTTTTATGTATAGTTAGGGATAGGTTATTTTTAATACTTTTGTACTGCATACATGATAATGGCATATATAGCCTGTTTTCTGATAAGAATCTGACCTGAATTTTATAGCCTGCAGCCATTCTATGAAGATACAGAGGTTGAAATTTACAATGAAAGATTGATAATGTATTTATTTTATTATTAAACTATTGCAAATGAGTTTGTTGTATTTTTTATAGAAAAAAATCGATACAGTTTGGTCTTCTTTTTGAAAATATTAGCACAGTCTTGATCCGTATAGGTGATTGATCAAATAAAAACACAATGATGAAAAAAAATTTAATTTTAGGAGTATTAGTACTTCCTGTGTTCGCCTATTCCCAAGTAGGAATTAGTACCCCAACACCACAAAAGAATCTTCATGTTAATGGTTCACTACAGATCACCAATGAATTAAATATAGGGGGAGACGCTAAAACTTCCGGGAGTGCAGGAATAGCAGGACAGGTTTTAAAATCCAATGGTCCCGGTGTAGCACCTACCTGGGGAAACCTTGCTGGCGTTCCCAATGCTACCGGAACAGTGATTGTCGTGAACGGGCAATTTATAGTTGCACAGGAAATAGTGGTACAGCTCACTGCTGATTATTCGAAAATCAGCCCAATCAATACAACTGATCCTATCGGAAACCTGACTAACGAGATTATCGATAACGAAAATCGCTATTCCGGAACTGGGACTGCCAATTCATTTACGGTATCAGCAGATGGAGTCTATCAGGTACATATCAACGCACAAATATCTACCGATAATGGAACGAGTCCCGTCATAGGGATCTGGAATGATACCACAAGTAAATGGGTAGCAAGAGTTAATGATTACTTTACTGCTCCCACAGGAAGTTTGCAGACCTATACATTGCTTACCTCCATTCCGATGGCCGCTTCCAACACGTATTCATTTAGGATTGCCAATACCGTTAATACTACCGTCGTGAAGTATATCAGTACCGGATCTACAGGGTCCGGACCCATTACTCAGATGTCTGTTAAACGTTTAAAGTAACAGATAACAGAGTTTTAACAAAAGACAAATGCTTTGATTATTATTTTCGAAAGCGGTTACAAAATAAAGATCTACAGGGATCAAATTAATTAAAAACACAATGATGAAAAAGAATTTAATTTTAGGGGTAGTACTACTTCCCGTATTGGCCTATTCACAGGTAGGAATTAATACCGCGACGCCTCAAAAAAGATTGCATGTTAACGGTTCGTTACAAATTACAAATGAGCTCAACGTAGGAGGAGACGCCAGAACTGCAGGTTCTGCCGGAACTGCAGGACAGGTTTTAAAATCTAACGGACCGGGTGCAGCACCTACCTGGGAAAATCTTGCCGGTGTTCCTAATGCTACAGGAACAGTAATTGTCGTGAACGGACAATTTATCGTGGCTCAGGAAATCGTTGTACAGCTGACTGCTGATTATACCGTACCTGCTGCCTCGAATGCAACATTTCTTATCGGTAACCTGACCAATGAAATCATAGACAATGAAAGTCGCTATTTCGGGAATGCTTCCGCTAATTCATTTACAATACCTGCAGATGGAGTGTATCAGGTGACTATCAATGCTCAGTTATCTACTGATAGCGGAACAGTTCCGGTTGTTGGAATCTGGAATGATACTACGAATAATTGGGTGGCACGTGTCAACGATTATTTTACTGCTCCAACAGGTAGTCTGCAGACTTATACATTACTTACTTCCATTCCTATGGTAGCTTCCAGTACTTACTCGTTTAGAATTGCGCCTAGTGGAGCGGCTACTACGATTAAGTATCTTAGCAGTGGATCTACAGGATCAGGTCCGGTTACTCAGATGTCGTTAAAACGATTACGATAATCCTCAAATAGATTTCACAAAAAAACCGCAGAATCATTCTGCGGTTTTTTTGTGATTGAAGGGTTAAATTAAAGACTCTTCAATAATTTCTCTGTATCTGTAGAATCCTCACCTGTGCTTTTAGCAAGCTGAACAGATTTTTCAGCCCACATCTTTGCATTCTTTTTATCTCCGATCTTGTTGTAAAGATTGGCTAGTGTATCCGTATTGGCATAGTTCTCATTTTTCTTTACCGATTCCTGAGCCCATGCTACCGCTTTTTCCAGAGATGTTTTGCTGCTTACATTTTCAAAAAAATCCCATGCTAAAGAGTTTAATTCTTCAGAACTCATGGAAGAATAATCTTTGTACAATTCCAGGGTTAGCTTCTCATAGGTAGGAATATCTTTATTCTTTAAAGCTCTGTTGGCTTTTGCTCTTTTTAAGATTTTTTCAGACTCATCTTTAGTCAGGAATTTTTGGCTTTCTGTAAGGAAATAATTGTCATTCCAGGTTTTTGTGTCTGCATTGTAAGCCTTTTTAAGAACAGTATTCAGTTTGATATTCTTATCGAATTTTGCATACTTATCTTCCGGGAAAATTTTGATGATCTCTGCTTTTTTTGACTGAAAGATTTTGTACAGAGGGCTTTCCGTACTCTGAGTTCCTGAAAGAAGCATTTGTACATCTTCCTGATCAAGACTTGTTTTCTGCTGGAAATATCGGTCTAACACCTTTCCTGCCAACTCAGAATCATTATAAATGGTAAGGCCTGCAAGATTTTTTAAGAATTCAGGGTCTTTTTCTCCGTTTTCAAATTTTTGCTTTAAGGCAGTCAGTCTTTTATTGGGATCTTCGGCATCTTTAGCGAACTGGATGAAATCTTTTTCCTCTACGTAGCCTAATGTTCTGTGCACTTCTTCTCCGTCACCATTGATGAAAAGATACGTAGGAAATGCCTTTACATTATATTTCTTGGCCAGTCCTACACCTTCTCCCTTTTCCATATCTATTTTGGCATTCACGAAATGGGAATTGTAAAAATCTCCGACAGTCTGTAATGGAAATATATTTTTCACCATCAGTTTACAAGGTCCGCACCACGATGCATAGGCATCTACAAATATAAGTTTATTCTCTTTTTTCGCTTTCGCAAGTATCGTTGCAAAATTACTGTCTTCAAATTTAATTCCCTGTGCCAATGCAAGAGCTCCTATAAATAAAGAAGAAAATAGGGTTAATTTTTTCATAAAACTTTTTATTGATTACAAATGTAATAATTATGTAAGCATATCAGTCGCAGCAAATAGAAAATAGTTACGGATATTTTATTTTTGACAGATAATAAATCTATTTAATGTGAAAACTATGAATTTTATATTATTAAAATAAATAATAATTAGTTTTTTAGTTAAAAAAATTAAATAATAGTAGAATATTTTAATAAAATATAAAATAGTAGTAACTTTGTAAAAAACAAAAAGACACCCCATGAAAATGATGAATTATTATAAAATCAAAATAATAATTTATTTTTTTATGTCTAAAAGTATGCTGAAACTTTTGTTTTTGTTCATTACTGCTGTCCCCATCTTGGCTCAGAAAAAATATGGCTTCGATCAGATCTGTGAAAGGACGTCTGTTCAGACGGTTCCGAAAGATATTCCTAAGGCACTGAAAACAGCAGATTCTCTGTATAGGTCTGCGGAAGCTCCTTTGGATAAGGTCAAAAGTCTTTTACTTTCTGCCGATCTCTATCATTCTGCCGGTGAATTCAAAAAATCTATTTGTTATGCAGAAAATGCGCATTCCTTATTAGATCAGATTGATGATGCGGAATGGTTTTCGAGGGTCAATGAGTTTCTGGCTAAAGAATACCGTCTGGTAGGCCTTCATGAAAGATCAAAAAAATATACATTACAGGGTATAGAAAGCTCAAAACTCATCACTGACTCTCAAACACGAGGTGAAATACTCGGACTTTTGAATCAGGAAATGGCTTATTACGAAATGGAGCAGGGAAGTTATACAGATGCCGTAAAATACATAGAATCCTCACTGAACTCTTTCGGAAAAGATACCATAAAGGAGAATGACAGAGCTGTAGCTGCTTCTTACCAGATCCTTGGTGATATCTATTTTAGACTTAAAGATTATGCTGTTTCAGAAAACTATTACCGGAAAGCAGAATCCATGCTTAAAGAAAAGTGTTGTGTCCTTGGCCTGGTTTATAATGGCCTGGGCGGTATCCGTCTGAAACAGAAAAACTGGGAAGATGCTGAAATCTATCTTAAAAAAGCAGAGAATATAGCGGACAGCTCCCGAAGTCTTAAGCTCAAAAAAGCAGTATATTCCAATATCAATGATTATTATGAAGGAACGGGAGATAATTATAAAGCTTCCCTTTATGCCGTAAAATATGTAAAAGCATACGACAGTCTTACCGCCAGGAATCGTGAATTTGCAGTGATAGCTCCGGAAAATGTAGGAAAACTCAATAAAAAAAGTACACAAATCAGTCTTGTAAAAAACACGGCTATTATCTTATTGCTTATTTTACTCATCGGGATTGTTGCTTTTTTTAAAGTAAAACAGAAAAAACAGCGCTCTAAATTCAGGAATATTATAAGAACGCAGCTGCAAATGATCAGTTCCCGAAGTGAATATTTACCTTTAAAAACAGAAAATACCGATTTTTCAAACATTTCTGTAGAGGAAGTAGATGACAGAGCAGGAGTATCCGACAAAAAGAGGAATGAATCTCTCATGACGTCCGAAACCGAGTCTAAACTCCTCGAACTTCTTGAGGAATTTGAAAAAGGGGACCTTTATAACAACAAGAATATGTCGTTATCTTTTCTTGCTGCAGAGCTTAATACCAATACAAAATATTTGTCCTACGTCATTAACCAGCATAAAAATGCTGACGTTAAAACCTATGTCAATCGTTTAAGGATCAATTATATCATTGATAAACTGATCAATGACGAAAAGTACAGGCAATATAAGATCAGCATCCTTGCAGACGAATGTGGTTTTTCTTCTCACAGTAAATTTGCTTCGGTTTTTAAAGCCGTAACAGATTTTTCTCCCTCAGCATATATTAAGTACCTGGATGCTGAAAATCAATCAGATAAAAATGTTCATTTTCCTGAAAACAATTAAGAAGAAGGCTGTTTTTATGAATTCTGTCTTTTCATTTTCATGAAAACTGATAACCTATTGTTTTACGTAAGACATTCACATCGATATCTTTGCGCAGCTTTACGGGAATGAGTCTACTGCAGTTTGTCACTCACTTTTTTAATCTTTTATTCTTTGTAAAGCAGAGCAGCGATCAAAACTAAAACTAAAAATTACTAGACGGTGTAAAATGTCTGCCAATTATTTTACACAAACCATGAAAACTTTAAACTAGTAAATTAAACACATGAAGACAACTTTTACGGTCGTGTTGGCCTCCGTATTTTCTAATGCTGCCTTTGGCCAGATAGGAATCAATACACCAACGCCAATTGCGAGTCTGGACATCGTCGCAAAAAGAACCGACGGATCCACAGCTGAGGGGGTGCTGCCCCCGAGGCTTTCAGGGGAAGAAATCAAGGCAGGTGATTCCCAGTACACAGAGAGTCATGCAGGTACTATTATTTATGCTTCGGCACCGGTAAGAATACCCAGCAGCAAAACGGCTAATATTACCGCCGCCGGACTTTATTATTATGATGGTAAAATGTGGCAGAGAATGCTGCCCGGGGACCCCAGAAAACTGAATCCCCAGTCTGCAGGAGATATTAAAAACTCTATGCAGCCTTCAGATCATAACGGATGGTATTTGCTTAATGGAAGGTCAGTTTCCTCTCTTCCATCATCTGCACAGACGTCTGCGGCTGGCTTAGGATTTACGACACGTCTTCCCGACGCATCAGATAGGATTCTGAAAACACGAAATGGTGCCGAACTACTGGGAAGTCAGGGCGGAAATAATAACATGACGATTACCCGTTCGAATCTTCCGGACATTAATCTGATAGGAGTGGTAAGCGGAACAGCGGAAAGTGCGGGAGCACATATCCATACTTCAGATGAAGGAGGTTTCCTTTTGGGAGGAACAAATGTAGGAAATAATGGTTCAGGTCATTATCAGGGGAACAGTGATTCGTCCTCTTGGGGAGGAGTCGGAATGATGGGGAGTACCGCTATTTCCGGTGCCCACATCCATTCATTGTCAGGAATTGCCACAATTCCTACAGGAGGAGTGGGAGCAACAATGGATAACAGGTCTGCTTATCTGGTAGTCAATACCTTTATCTATCTGGGTGAATAGCCCGGTAGGAGCAAAGATTTTATAATACAATCGGGGTTGATTGCCCGGTTTTTTTCAGTCAAGTTTTTTTAAGTGCAAATCCGCAGCTATGGCTGCGGATTTGTTATTTTATTTAGTCTTGAGACTGTCTGATTTTACTTTTACAGTATCATGAGAAGCAGGAGCAGGTTCAGAATTGGCCACAGCAGAATCTCCCATATGATTTCTCAGAGAGTCTTTATCATGCTCATTTTTGAATTCTTCTCTTTTCTCTTTGTTCTGGGCACAGCTTCCTAAAATCATAACTCCAAGAACAGCTCCGATCCATAATTTTTTCATAATAATTAATTTTAATGTTTAATATGATCAAATATAGAGAAATATTGACAGTTTTATGAAATTTTCTCCTATATTATAAGATAAAATTATTTTTAATGTAATAATAAGGAAAATGAAATCATCTTGTTAATCCAAATTTTTGAAATTCAACCTTTTTCTTTGCATCGTCAAAAAAAATCTGCAGAACTTTCATCTGCAGATTTTCCATTTTTAAGATCGGAATCTGTTTCTATTTAGCCGGACGTGGAGCAGCAACCGAATCTACTCCCACACTGTCTGTTACCGCCATCTTTGATGAATCTGTCGCGACCGGTGCTACCATTTTGGTAGTAACTGTTGCCGTAGAATCACTAGTACTTGATGACATTGAAGATTCTTTGGTTCCGCAGCTCACAACGACTAATCCTAAACCTACAGCTGCTAACAATAACTTTTTCATACTATTTTATTTTTTAGTGTTATTAATAAATGTTCAATAACTATTCCTAAGTGGTAGTGTAAAATATTAAAAGATAGGTAAAGTTTGTTAAAAGGTGTTAGAGGGAGGTGCCAGATGATTGGTAGGAGGTTTCATGGATTAGGGAGTTCTATTCCACAGTTTAAATAATAGTCATGATGATTCACTGCTTGTTGGGAACGATTTATAAAAAAGGCCACGGAATAAAAATTCCGTGGCCTCTGTGATTATTCATTGTTCGTACTGATCATAACGAACAATTCATATCGTATATTTCTTATCCCAGATATGGGTATTTATAGTCTTTTGGAGAAACAAATGTTTCTTTTACGCTTCTTACAGACGTCCATCTTAGTAAGTTCATTTTAGAACCAGCTTTGTCATTGGTTCCTGAAGCTCTACCACCACCGAAAGGCTGCTGTCCAACAACGGCACCAGTAGGTTTGTCATTGATGTAGAAGTTTCCTGAAGCATTTTCTAAAGCTTTGAAAGCTTCATTGATGGCATAACGGTCTTGTGCGAATACAGAACCTGTCAATGAATATGGAGACGTAGAATCAACTAATTTTAACGTTTCTTTCCAGTCCTGATCTTCATATACATAAACAGATAGGATAGGTCCGAAGATCTCTTCTACCATACTTTCGTAATGAGGATTGGTAGTTTCAATAACTGTTGGATGTACAAACCATCCTTTAGAATCGTCAACTTTTCCACCGATAGCGATTTCAGCTTCACCGGAAGCAGTCGCTCTGTCGATATACCCTTTACATTTTTCGAAAGAATTTTTATCGATTACCGCATTAACGAAATTAGATGGATCCTCCGGAGAACCTACTTTAATAGATTTGATCTGAGCTTCCATTACTTTTTTCACATCAGCCCAAAGAGATTTAGGAACGTAAGCTCTTGAAGCCGCAGAACATTTCTGTCCCTGGTATTCAAAAGAACCTCTTACCAAAGCAGTAGCTACCGCTTCTACATTTGAAGAAGGGTGAGCAATAACGAAATCTTTACCTCCTGTTTCCCCAACAATTCTTGGATATGTTCTATAGTTATGGATATTGTCACCGATCATTTTCCACATTCCCTGGAATACTTTCGTAGACCCTGTAAAGTGAAGACCTGCAAAATCAGGATGTGCCAATACTTTCTCAGCAGTTTCTTTTCCGTCTGTGAAAACCATGTTGATTACTCCTGCAGGCAGACCCGCTTCGATTAATACATCCATGATTACTTTTGCAGAATAAACCTGCTTGTCAGATGGCTTCCAAACTACGACATTTCCAAGCATAGCCATACACGTTGGTAAGTTTCCGGAAATCGCTGTAAAGTTAAATGGAGTTACCGCAAAACAGAATCCTTCCAATGGTCTGTACTCTACACGGTTCCAGATTCCCGCATCAGAAACCGGCTGCTCAGAATACATTTCAGTCATGAATTCTACGTTGAATCTTAAGAAATCGATAAATTCACACGCTGCATCGATCTCAGCCTGGTGTACGTTTTTAGACTGTCCGATCATCGTTGCTGCGTTGATCACGTCTCTGTAAGGTCCAGCCAAAAGATCAGCCGCCTTTAAGAAAACAGCTGCACGGTGTTCCCAGCCCAGCTCGTTCCATTCTTTTTTAGCTGCTAATGCCGCGTTGATGGCGTCATCTACATGCTGCATCGTACCCTTGTAGTAAAACCCGAAATCATGAGCATGATCCTGAGGAGACTGAAGCTGAACTTTTTCGTCAGTTTTCACCTCCTTTCCGTTGATGAACATAGGAATTTCTATCTTCTCAGCCCACATCTTTTTGTAAGTGGCGATAAGGCTTTTAACTTCAGGAGATCCCGGTACATAAGAATTTACCGGTTCATTGACTGCAAATGGTACTTGCGAAATTGCTTTTGACATACTATGTTGTATTATTTTAAATTATAAATAGGTTGGTATACAAATTTACGTTTTCATTTTGAAAGGAACAATTTCTTCAAATACTTCATCCTATTATTTAACATAAATTGGTTTTTAAAAACTTTACCTATGAAAAAAGCAGTGAAGTTTACTGCTTTTCTCCAGAATAAAATAATGAATTCAGGAGACCGTCCCATCCTGGTGGGTTTCAACTTCGATTTCTTCGAACATAGTGGCAGGTAATGTTGTACAGATTAAGCATAAAGACTATAGGACGTCGTTTTTCAAGAACAGGATTTCGGTGTAAATAGGAAACTGGAGGATGGATGTAGGAAGTACTGATTGTCAAAATTGTTCAATATGCCATTTTAAATGAATACTGAAATGTGGTTACAGATCAATCAAAACTGAAAAAATTACCCTATTGTTTCTTAAACCTAATCATTCGATTTATAAAAGTTAATCAGCTTTTGACAACAGAGTGAACAATAATTTATGCCCATTTTCTTAATGCTAAAATCAGTAATCAATCTGCTATATTAATCAGTACGAAATATACCTTATCAAAAGTATTTTCTATTTTCTTACTATATATTTCAGTTTCTCTATTAAAATTTCCCAAACAAAATAAGCTTAATATTGATTCCTTTATTTTAATTTATTCTATTCAGAAATTAACTAGAGAATTGTATGTTTTTCACTATGCCCTTTATTTTATTACTTATTATTATTTCTCCAGTCGCACACATGCAAAATGACTCTTCTGTAAGAATTTGAAATCCATTAATAATCTTTAAAAGCGATATTTTACCGAAGCTAATAAGTATCTTTGAACTAGTTGGATTTTTGATTTAAAATTAGTGTAGTTATTTAATGTAGTATATATATATTCTTTTTCATTTAAAATATTATTGAAGACCAAACGGTAAGAAAGTTTACTATCAATAGGGTTATAACTTAATACTAAATTATTAAAGGAATATTTTTGAGAGAAAATAAAATATAATGAATTATTAGATTCTGCTAGTAATGTTTTTGATATTTTATAATTGACATTTAAAAATAAATCTTTTGTAATATTCGTGTTTTTTATATCATTAAAAATTATTTGATTATAGTTATATGAAAATCCAAAGTCAAAGTTTACAGGGATTTTAAAATAAGTCGTAGCTGAATATTTTATCTTGTTTGTGTAACCTTTAGACATTGAGAAGTTATTAGAATTGACATTTACAGGATTGGAATTCCAAATGTTGTTAGTCTCAATTCTTGATGAAATATTTAACTTACGGATGTAATTAGTAAAGCTGAAATTAAAATTATAGCTTTCTCCCCCAAAAGTCTGTTGAAGTGAATTGAAACTAAAATCATTTGTTATAATACTTTCAGTATTGAGTATTGATTTAGATTTTAAATAAAACAGGTTAGTATTGATTGAAAATCTCTTGTCGTCTATATATATGTAATAGGCAAATGAGGCAATAGTATTTTTTAATGGGGTTTGATAGTTTACACCTCTCGAAAAAGAACGATAATCGGTTAGCTGATAATCATTTGTTAACTGATTAATTTCAGGTAAGGTACTGTTTTCAGAATAGGACAAAGTAAAACTGCCTAACTTTGTTTTTTTTATATTTAAATAGATAGAAGGATTGATCAGGAAAATATTTTTGTGAATGTCATTGTAATTATAATTGATATTTTGTAAGCTAATATTTCCTGTTATATCAAATGTTTTTGAAAAATTAAATCGAATTGAGTTGTCAGAAATTACTTTAAATTGATTTAGTTTAACGTGATTGTTGTAATCAGTGGATAAAAATCCATTATCCGATATTAATTTATTATTAAACAATTCACTATTGTATTCTGCTTGTAAGCTGTTTGTTATGTCAAGTCTTTTTAGTTTAGTAATTAATTTAGTTTTAATCCCTGAATATAGAATATTATTACTTGCAGTTTGTAATAAATTACTATCGGAGTTCACATCTAAAAAAGAGTTTAATAATGGTGAAAATATATTTGTCTTTTCATTTACTCTATCACTTCCAAAATAAAAATAATTATTAATAACTTTATTAGATGACAGCTCGTAAGTATGATTAAAATGATTATAAAAACTAGAATTTTTTGATTTTGAAGATTGATTAATATTATCCGAATTAAAAATTAAATCATCACTCGTTTTATTGGGGTTGTCTTTAAAAATAAAAAGATTGGTTAGGTAGTTTTTATCGTTTGGATAATATTTTAATTCGAGTTCTGCTGAAGCTAATGTTTTTCTATTATTGTAGAAATTATTTTCTGTATATGATATGGGATTATTATTTTCAATATTAAATACTGTTTCGGAAAAAGAATTTTGTTTTTGTTTATCATAAGTCAGATAGACAACCCCTCGTAAAGATAGATTCTCTTTAAGTTTGCTTGTAAAACTCAATGAATTTAAAAAAGCATTATTGAAAATGCTTTGAGTTTTAGAAAAAAACTGAGGCTCATTATTGGCAATGCTGTATAAAGATTTTGTTTTATATTCAAAACGGTCATTTCCGAATTGATTATTTTCCAATACATTAGTTGTTATTAAATCTGTTGCTTTCTCACCAAGGTTATTATAATCTCCAAAATAGAATAGTTTAATTTTCTTTTTTAATAATCCTAAATTTAGACTTTCTTTCCATCGGTTTTCAGATAATACGCCACTTCCTAAGGTGACATTTCCAAACCAAACATTTTTAAGCCCTTTTTTTAATTTCAGATTAATAGCAACTTTGTCTGAGTTGTTTAATTTTTTTAAAATTGGGTTGTCCTCAAAATTATCTATAATTTGAACTTCGTCTAATACTTTAGAATCAAGATTTTTAGATAGTAATTTGTAGTTTATGTCCAATAGGTCTTCTCCTTCTACAAGAAGCTTTTTAATTTTTTTTCCGTGAGCTTTAATAGAACCATCATTTAAAACTTCAATACCAGGCAGTTTTTTTAAAATATCTTCTACCGTCTGTTCTGTCTTATTTCCAAAACTTGCTACCTTTATAGATGTAGTATCTTGATTTATTTTTACTTTTTTCCCATCAAGTATTATTTCTTTTATCGTTTCAATTTTGTCTTCGAGTACAACATCTTTTAATATTGCAGATTCTTGGTTAATTTTAATTTCTTTTGGTGTATGGTCTAAACTAGAGACTTTTAATGTTACCATGCCACTAATTCCCTTTTTATCAAAGTTTAAATTATAATAACCCTTTTCATCAGAAAAAGAATAAGCAATTGTTTCGTCATTATTATCCAATATTAAAACAGAAGCACTTTCAATGCCTCTGTTTTGATTATCTGTTACTTTTCCTTTTATGATAATTTCCTGTGAAAATGAAAATGAAAACATAAAAAAAAGAATGATAGAAAATATTTTTTCAGTCTTATTCACACTCAACAAACATATCTGATATTTTAACTCCTTCTAGCTGTATTTCAGGATAGCTTTGTTTAGCAATTCTGTTTTTTTCTATAAGTCTGTTAAGTTGGTCTTTTTGGAATTTTTTAAATTCCGTATATGTTAAAAATTTCTCTTTTATAGGGATGTCTAAGTATTTTGTTTCTTCTTTCGTATTTGAAGGATATTCAATACTTTTTGCGTTCCAATATACAAACTTACCTGTATCATATGCCTCAAGAATTAATCCAGGTAATCCTTGCAGTTTCCACGGACCATAAGGCAATGGAATTTCAGGAGTAAACCAAGCGGTATAGTTTCTCCCTCTAAAATTAGCAGTTGCTATTTTACAGGTAAATTTCCCTATTTTTTTTGTTTCTTTTCCTATTTTCCAATTGATTGTAGGCGTAGTTTCCTTTACATAAACTTGTTTTTTATATAGTAAATTAGACCACATTGTTTTTTTTGACAAATGATTAACTACTTGGTCTCCCTCTTCACTCATTTTAGTACCATTGTAGATTGCGCCGCCTCCCTCTTCATTCGTAAATGTTTTTTGTTCAGACCTGTCAGCCGCTTTTTCTAAACTTTCTTTTGCGGTAACATAATAAGATGATTGTTTATTAAAGACCAAATATGATTCACTTTCAGGTGCTTTAGCATCTCCAATGGAAAGAGCGTGAAAATACCCATATCTTACAAATCCTTTTTGTGAAAAGCAAAAGATTGAAAGTAATATAAAATTGATTAAAAATATTTTTTTCATAATAATAAATTTTAAAGGTTCTATAAAAATAAATTACAGAACCTTTATTTGTTATCTTAATTGCACATTACATGAGCGATTTCATTTGCTCTTTTTTGTGAACAATCACATGTAAAAACTCCTCCAACGCTACCGTCAGCACATAATGCTCTCCATACTTGAGGTTTTACGAGTTTAGAATTTTCTTTTTTCACATTATTTAATGCAGTAAATGAACTCAAAGCTAAAATACTTCCTGTTACTATTGATAGTACTGTTATTTTTTTCATAAAAAAATTTTAATTTAGTTACACATTAAATCTGCAATACGTTGTACTTGAGCTGCTCTACAATCACATATAAAAGAACCTGCGTAACTTCCGTCAGCACAGTAAACTTTGTATCCTTGTGGTTTAACAGGTTTTGTTTCTCCATTTACTGTTGTAAAAGAGCTAAGAGTAAAAGCGCTTACAGCTATTGCTGATAATAAAGCTAATTTTTTCATTTGAATAATTTTTTTTCTATTTCCTACTTATTTTGTTAAACACCAACAGAGATGTTTGAACTTTCCTTTCGGAGGTGGGTTTTCGGTAACTTCCAACCTTTCTATATTGCGCAATATATATTCTTTAAGGATTTGCGTATAAAAACAAACCACTATTAATTATCAAATATTTAAATAGCTTTTTTGAAAGAAAAAGGAGCCATTTGTGTTTTTTTAAAGGAGGTCAAATATAATCAATTTTTCAAATAACGATGAAATATTTTAAATATTACATGCCCTCAATCCTATTTTAGACAAATTTAATGCAGACAAACGACAAAACTGGTCGCGTTTTATATTAATTTTGTTTCAATATTGTTCTTCCCAACTTCAAACCGACCAACCTGTTTGATTTATTGTATATAAACAAATTGTTTTGAGCAGATACATTCATACCCTTGTTGAATTTGAAGTCTTCTGAAAATAAAGCTTCGGTAAACAAAAGGTCAAAATAAAAACAAACACTATCTAATTCTTGTCCGTTTTCAGAAAAGGGAGAGATTTTGCTGATTTTAAGATTTTGAACTTCTACTTTGTTTTCAAGCATCCCCTTTAAATCATAATCTACCTGTTGTATTGTTGTTCTTTTGGAGCAGGAAAGCATTGTTTCCAAACCTTATGAAAATGCTGTAGCAGAGAGAGTGAATGGTATTTTAAAACAAGAATTTGATATCGATAAATATGATATTGAAACTTCGCTCAAAAGAAAAATAGTAAATGAAGCTATTGGAATTTATAATGAATTACGACCTCATTTTTCGAATCATTATTTAACCCCAAATCAAATGCATCAACAAAAGAAAATCAAAATGAAAACTTATAAAAACAAAAACCAAATTATAGAGAGAATCTTATAACTTCTATCCTACATTTTCTCGTTTTCAAGAATCTTCAGCACCAGCTTTTCCTCCTGTGTAAGGCTGGCTTTTCCATCATTCTCCTCGATCTGTTCCAATTCATCAAGGTATTTTTTGATCGTATTATTTTCGTAGAGATTGATTACCAGAGGGTGTACATAGTATTTCCTGCAGACCGTGCTGGTATTTCCAAGATGTTCGGCTACAATCTCAAGAGCTTCTTTCACTTTCTTTTTATACTGTGAATCGTTTTCTGCATAGCCTATTTCCTTAAAAGCAATAAGTGCACTCACGGTTCCGGACCAGGTTCTGAAATCTTTAGCCGTAAAATCTTCACCGCTTATTTCTTTGATATATTCATTCACCATTCCTGAGTCTACCGAATGGCGGTTTCCTTCATCATCAAAATACTGGAACAGCTCCTTTCCCGGAATATCTTTACACTTCTGGACAAGCCTTGAAAGTCTTCTGCTTTTAAGGTTGATATTGTGCATAACGCCCTTCTTTCCTTTAAATGAAAAAGAAATCTTTTGCCCGTTAATTTTTACATGTTTATCCTTTAAAGTGGTAAGGCCAAAAGATCCGTACAGTTTCTCATACGCATTGTTACCAATACGAATATTTGTACGCTGCATCAAACTGACAATTAATGCCAATATTTTTCTCTTCTCGAAATTTCTTATGGCAAGATCCTGCTCCACATGAAGTCTGATATCAGGCAGTGCATACCCGAACTGAAGCATTCTGTAAAATTTAGTATGATTTCTTAAAGCACTCCACAATGGGTGATAGCGGTACTGCTTTCGGCTTTTCACATCAAAACCTGTGGCCTGAAGATGACCATTATCTAGCGCGCATATCCATACATTTTCCCACGCTGGAGGGATGACCAGCTTATTGATTCTGGTAATTTCTTCTTTGTCCTTAAGCTTTTCGCCGTTTTTGTAGTAAGAATACTTTTTTCCTGTTTTCTTACGGGTAATCCCGGCCGTTTCCGCATCGGAGGTATATACAAGATGTACCGCCTTTGCGGAGGCTTCAGGATCCTTCATGATCTTGATAATTTTTGAAGGCTTCAGGTGAGAAATGATTTCCAGATCTGTATTCTTCTCCATACAAAATGGTTAAGAGTTTTTACCCCGAGAAAAGATCAGAAAGAGGACTACTACCACCGCAACGACCAGGATAATTCCCCACCACATTCCTGCCTTAAAAATAGTTTCTATTGCTTCACAACTTGTTAGTGTCAACATTGTGAATATCGCTAAACTGAATAAAGTCAATTTTCTCATGATATAAATATTTTTGTGTTGTTAAACTCTTTGGTTATCGGCTTTCCAGGTTTTGATCGATCGTTTGATCTCATCGCCTGACATATTTTCTTTAATGGCTTTGTTCAGAAGTTCTTTGAACTCATCATCATAGGCGAACCTTAGTGCAGCAATCTGGTCAAATCTCAGCTGATCTGCCACTTCATCAGATCGCTTTCCGAAAATCTCAAAATAACGTTGTTTGAATTCAAGCATCACCATTCGGTTTTGAAGTCCCAGTGCGTAATGCTGTCTTGTCATAAAAGCCAGGTAGAAAAGCAGAAATATCACGATTGAAAACAATGTCCACGTTAATTGGTGTTCAGGATCATTCCGGATTTTATAAATTCCATAAATTTCCAACGCAATTAATAGCGGAAGGTAAATGAAATGATGTGGGGGATAAAATTTCCTGTGATTTTTATAATTCTGCTCTCTCATACGATGAATAGTAGCAATTATCTTTCCAAAATTTCATATGTTTAGCAATTATGTTGTTTTTGTGGTATGTAAATGTATAATAGATTCAATGTTGCTGATTATTTTTCACGAATCATAAAATATGTAATTCTTTATTTAACAGGATTATTTATTTCAAAATGATTATCCGTTTTTGATGGTTCTTAAAAAAAAGGAATAATGGCAATTATACCTATTTATGCTGTAAATGGAGAGGAGTAGTATTTTAAAAATATCCATATTTATCTTTAAAAAACGCAGGTTTTAATAGGTTTTGAACTAAGAAAAATCTACAATTTTCTCAACAGCTAATTCTCAAAAATGTAACAGATCAAATCCATTGATGAAGAAAGAATAACCAATCATTAGTGAAAATTGACCTGAGATTTCATTTTTAAACCTCAATTTTTTCGTAACTTTCGGTGTTTAAAAAAGAAAAAAGAATGACTTCAAAGGAAAAAGTTGTTGCACTTCGTGAAGAGATGCATAAAAATAATGTTGATGCATTTATAGTATATTCCGCAGATCCGCATATGAGCGAATATCTGCCTGAAGAATGGCAGGAAAGATCATGGTTGTCAGGATTCCTGGGTTCTGCCGGTTTTGTGGTCATTACCAAAGACAAAGCTGGACTTTGGACTGATGGAAGGTATTTTACGCAGGCTGCCATTGAACTGGAAAATTCCGGAATTGATCTTTTCAAAGACGGAATGGAAGGAACTCCCAATTATATAGACTGGATTATTTCTGAAACACCTGAAAACGGAAAAGTAGCCGTTAATGCCGTAGCCACTTCAAATGCCAATTGGGAACTGCTTTCGCAAAAACTGCAGTCAAAAAATATAAGTTTAACAGATCTTCCTCTATTAAAGGAAATCTGGAAAGACAGAGGAACCCCTTCAAAAAATCCGATTTTTGTACATCCTGTAGAAAGAGCTGGAAAATCAGTTACGGACAAATTGGGGGCGATCCGTCAGAAAATGGAAGATCAGGGAACTACCGTTCATATTATATCAAGTCTGGATGATGTAGCATGGACCTCCAACTTAAGAGGAAGTGATGTACAAAGCAATCCTGTATTTTTAGGATATATCGTTATTACAAAAAATGATGCAGTCCTGTTCACAGATCTGGAGAAACTTGAAGTGGAGGCAAGAAAGCAGATGGATGAATCTTTTGTAAAAATGATGCCTTATGAAGAGTTTTACCATTACCTGAAAGCATTTAAAAATGAAAATATACTGGTTTCTCCGAACAGTAACCAGATGATTTTTGAAACCTTACAAGCAGACAACAAGTTTACAAAAGCTCCGGTTCCGGGTAATCTGATGAAAGCTCAGAAAAACGAAACCGAACTGGAAGGATTCAGAAAAGTGATGGTAAGAGATGGAGTAGCCATGGTGAAATTCCTTTACTGGCTGACCCATAATGCAGGAAAAGAAGCCATGAATGAATATTCTATCGGCGAAAAACTGAGAGGTTTCCGCGCAGAAGGAGACAATTTCGTGGGAGAAAGCTTCGGCAGTATTGTAGGCTATAAAGATAATGGTGCCATCATGCATTATTCTGCAAAAAGTGAAGGAAGCAAAGACGTTACCAATGATGCAAGTATTCTGGTAGATTCAGGAGGACAGTATCTGGAAGGAACTACGGATATTACAAGAACTCTTTCTTTAGGTGCGGTTTCTGATGAGTTCAAAAGAAATTCTACATTGGTATTGCAGGGATTGATCCGTTTATCAATGGTTAAATTCCCGAAAGGAACAAAAGGCGTTCATCTGGATGCCATTGCAAGACTTCCGCTCTGGATGGAAGGGAAAGATTTCAACCACGGAACAGGACATGGAGTCGGAAGTTTCATGAATGTCCATGAAGGACCTCAGAACATCAGAAAAGACATGAATCCTCAGGATCTTCTTCCTGGAATGGTTTGTTCCAATGAACCGGGATACTATCTTGAAGGAGAATATGGAATCAGACATGAAAACCTGATTGCGGTAAAAGAAGCCGAAAAAACAATTCACGGAACGTTCTATGAATTTGAAACCCTTACATTCTGCCCGTTCTTTAAAGATACCATTGTAAAAGAAATCCTTTCACAAGAAGAAATTACCTGGTTGAATGATTATCACAGAACATGTGAAGAAAAAATAGGCCCTTATCTTGAAGGAGAAGTTAAAGAATGGTTCCTGGAATTGGTAAGCCCTCTTTAATGATCTGAAATGTGAATAACAGTAGGTGGTGAATGGAAAATAGTCAGTTTTTGAACTTTCAAAATATTAATCCTTAACCATTGAATTTTATATATTGAACATTAATAATTGTTAGATAAATTCTTGAAGCCCTGCGGATGTCTCTGCGGGGCTTTTTTTATCCAAACAACCGTATTTTCACGGATATAATTCTAGGGATTCCCCTGACAAAAACAAATACCAGGTGGTCTATCTTTGCATCAGTAACAAGACATCATTCATATCTTCATACACTTAGTAAATTCAAAGCAGTAAGACCATTTCGTCATGAAATGGTTTTATTTTTTTATCAAAAACCAGACATTAAGATCTTTTGAACCGTTCGGGACACTTAATTTTTGAAATACTCTATGATTTGTTTAATTTCGCGATCAACATCCCGCGGTAGGCTTTATCACCTTCCTGAATTATAATTTGAAAACATGGTAGAAGATTTTTTCCGCAGTTTTAATGTATTCTCAGAAAATGAGATCAGTGATTTCCTGCAGCTTTTTGAAGTCAGAAAAGTACATAAAAATGAATTTTTTGTACATGAAGGTGACCGATGCAGGGAAATAGCATTTATAGTATCCGGCATTTTTCGTTCCTATTATATTTCAGATGAGGGAAAAGATATGACCTACTGTTTCAGATTTCCCAATCAGCTGATGGCCAGCTACTCGTCATTTATTTCAGATTCTCCCAGCAGAGAAAATATGCAGGCTATTACTGATGCCCATCTTATGGTTTTAAAGAAAGATGCCATCGATCAGTTTATAAAAATGGATCTCAACTGGACAAGATTTTTGAAGATGATCGCGGAACAGGAATATCTTGAGCTTGAGGAGCGGTTTTTCCAGCTTCAGAGGGACAGTGCCGCACAGCGTTATGCATATCTGCTCGGGAATCAGCCGGATTATGTTCAGAAAATTCCGCTGCAATATTTAGCTTCTTATCTGGGAATTACCCAACGACACCTTAGCCGGATCAGAAAAGAAGTTACGCTGTAAATAAAATTGACATCATTTGTAATCATAAAATATAACTGGAAAGGGATTGTTTTTTTGGACATTTGTCCTATAGCCTGAATAGGTAGCTTTATAATTTTGTAAAAAAAAAATATATGGAGCATAATATTCTAGTTATTGGAGGAAACGGTCTGGTAGGAAAAACGATGATCAGAATTTTAAAATCAAGAAATCCTCATCTGTCTGTTTTCGTTGGAGGGAGGAAAGGTAAAAATACAGGAAGTGATCTGAAAATTGATGTGACTCATCCGGAAACCTTTCACATTATTAAGGAAAATAAAATAGATCTGATCATTCTTTCGGTCAATGATAAAGAAGATCATGTTCTCCGGTTTGCCATCGAAAATAAAATCGATTATCTGGAT
Source organism: Chryseobacterium carnipullorum (assembly GCF_003815695.1). Classification (NCBI taxonomy): domain Bacteria; kingdom Pseudomonadati; phylum Bacteroidota; class Flavobacteriia; order Flavobacteriales; family Weeksellaceae; genus Chryseobacterium; species Chryseobacterium carnipullorum. The sequence continues at coordinate 3,032,766 of NZ_CP033920.1, forward strand.
ATCACCAAACCTACTCCTGACCTTGTGAGAGCATACAGCATTGCCAAAAACAGAGACGTACAGAGCAGGATTGTATTCAGTTCCGGATGGATGGGAGGCATTGTGAACGGGCTTGCTAAAACCATTGCAGATAAGGCTGCCGACATTCAGGAAGTGAAACTTTTTGTGTATTATTCGGTGAAAGATCTTGCCGGTGAAAGTTCCGCTCATTTTATGGCTGAAAATGTGGCAAAGCCGTTTATCAGGTATCAAAATAACCGACAGGTTCCGATCAAACATTTTTTAGATTCTGAAAACTTTAATTTTTCTTTTGGCATTGGGACCAGAGAAGCCTATAACTTTGATGTACCGGATTTATATATTTTAAATCAGATTGAAAACGTCCCTAATGTGAGTGTTAAGATGACTTACAATTCAAAGTTCATCACGTGGCTTTTGGGAGCCTTCCAAAAAATAAGACTTTTCAATATTTTGTCATTAAAGGAAAGGCGAATGATTTTCGGATCAAGTGGAAAGGGGGACCAAAGTGTCTTTGAAATCGTTGTCAAGAGTAATAATGAAGTAAGAAAGTTAAGTCTGCAGAGCACAAAAGGACAGGCAGAATTAACCGCACTTTCTGCGGTGTTGCATACAGAAGAGCTGCTTATGAGTCCCCATGAAAACAAAGTGTATTTCAGTCATCAGTTGCATCAGCCATCAATATTGATGGACAAGCTTAAAGCCTATGAAACCATCAACATACAATCTGTATCATGAAAAAAATAGCCATTATCAACGGGCATCCGAATAGAGATTCTTTTAATTTTGGAATAGCAGAAGCTTATCAGGAAGGAGCCAGAAATTCGGGAGCTGAAGTAAAAGTGATTACCATCGCTGAACTCAATTTTGATCCTATTCTTCATTTCGGATACCAGAAAAGAATGGAGTTGGAACCTGATTTGCTGAAAGCCTGGGAGATTATACAGTGGGCAGATCATCTGGTATGGATTCATCCGGTATGGTGGGGCGGTTTACCTGCATTGATGAAAGGTTTTATAGACCGGCTCTTCCTTCCGGGATTTGCTTACCAGTATAGAGAAAATTCGGTTTGGTGGGATAAACTGCTGAAAGGGAAAACAGGCCATATCATCACGACACTGGATCAGCCGGGATGGTATTATTGGCTTCTTTATGGAAGACCAAGTGTGAATCAGCTGAAAAAATCAACGCTGGAATTTTGTGGTGTAACACCGGTGAAAGTAACTTATATCGGAATTATAAGAAATTCTACGGATGAACAGCGTGTGAAATGGCTTCAAAAATTGAGAGAACTCGGCAAAAGACAACAGTAAATTTTCATTGCGGGGAACGAAGTGCCGAAGCGATCTCATAATAAATTGGCCGTGAAGGTGAATTTAATTTCCAACAGCTTTTAAATACGAATAGCACTCTTAAAAATCACAGATGGTCATTAATTGATCGTATTGCTTAAGAGTTATAATATGATAAAACTTTAGTCATTGACAACAGGGAATCTGATAATGGATAAAAATCCCAAAAGCTCCAATCAAAGCCATAGACAATCTGTATAAAAAACGCTGTCACACATTAGCATGAAAAACCTTAAATTTGCAAAATGAATAAGGATACGATTTGCGCACTGGCTACGGCCAATGGAGTAGGAGCTTTAGGGATTATCAGAGTTTCAGGAGACGATTCTTTAAAGGTTGTCCAGAAAAGTTTTCCGGGTAAAAATCTGGAAAAGCAAAAGTCTCATACCATTCATTACGGTTATTTTATGGATGGGGAAGAAGCGATTGATGAGGTGATGATTTCTATTTTCCTGGCTCCGAAAAGCTTTACTACAGAAAATTCTGTGGAAATCGCTTTTCACGGCTCCCCGCATATCGGAAAACGTATTCTGGAAACTTTGACCCAAAACGGGGCAAGAATGGCGAAAGCGGGTGAATTTACCCTTCGTGCATTCATTAACGGAAGAATAGACCTTTCGCAGGCGGAAGCTATCGCAGATGTGATTGCCTCTGAAAATGAAGCGTCCCGGAAAGTAGCGATCAATCAGCTGAAAGGAGGAATTACCAATGAAATATCGGTCTTGAGAACGGATCTTCTGAATTTTGTTTCCCTGATCGAACTTGAACTGGATTTTGCAGAGGAAGATGTGGAGTTTGCAGACCGGTCAGCGCTTAACGGGTTATTGGATAAAATTGAATTAAAATTAGACTCTCTTATCGATAGTTTCCAATACGGAAATGCCATTAAAAACGGAACTGCGGTGGCCATCATCGGAAAGCCGAATGCAGGAAAATCAACGCTGTTAAATTCCTTATTGAAAGAAGAGAGAGCCATTGTCAGTAATATTGCCGGAACTACAAGAGATACGATTGAAGAGATCTTGCACATTAAAGGTCATGCCTTCCGTCTGATTGATACGGCAGGACTGCGTGATACCGTGGATGAAATTGAAGCAATCGGTGTGAAAAAAGCCAAAGAGAAGGTCGAAAATGCGAATATCCTGGTTTACCTTGCAGATGCCGCTACAGAAGATTATTCGGAAGATATTGACATGATAAAATCTTTGCAGAGAGATGATCTGAAACTTATTATCTGTGCTACAAAAATTGACGAAGTACTGCCTCCGAAATATGAAGCGGTAGAAGATATTTTCAGAAACGAAATCGCCCAGGATTTTGATTTTATCAGAATATCTGCGGTAGAAAACCAAAATATCCAGGATCTTAAAAACGAATTGTCCTCTTACGTTGAGCAGTTAAAGTCTCAGGAAAATAACGTCGTTATTACGAATCAAAGACACTTTGAAGCTCTCCGAAAGTCCCTGGACGCCACCCATAAAGTGAAAGAAGCCATTTCTTTCCGGATCTCTACAGAATTGCTGGCCTACGAGCTGAGAAATGCTTTGGAACATCTTGGAGAAATTTCCGGTGAAGTGACGAATGATGAGGTGCTGGGGAATATTTTTTCTAAGTTTTGTATCGGGAAATAATTTAGCTTCTCTTTGGTTTCTTTTTCTTTCTTTTATTTGATTATCAGATATTTATAAAAAATTTATTTTCTCTTTTTAGAGTTTATTTATATATTTGTACACCTGTTGTACACCTTGAGCTAAGAAAATTAGTTTAAAGGTGTACAAATGTACACCTCAAATAAAATATATGAATATCACTTTAAAACAGAAAAATTTAGCTGATGGAAGGATTAGTCTTTTCATTGAGTATTACAAAGGTTCATCGACAAATGTTCAAGGAAAAAGAATTCATCTGCGTGATTTCGAGTACTTGAAACTGTATTTGCATCCCGAACCAAAAACGCCTAATGAAAAAAAAGAAAATAAAGAAACTTTGGTTCTCGCAGAAAGTATTTTGGCAATCAAAAAAGCTGAATATGTCCAGGGGCGTTACGACTTGAAAGATACCGTAAAAAGTAAAAGAACTTTTTTAACATATTTTGAGGAGTTAACAGATGAGAAACGATTACAAGATTCTTCCAATAATTACGGTAACTGGTTTTCTACTTTACAACATCTCAAAAAGATTGTTTCTAAAAGCATGACTTTCGATGAAATTGATGAGAGATTCGTCAAAAAAGTTCACAGATATTTTGAGAAAGATGCTCTTACTAAAAGTGAAATTCCACTTTCTCAAAATTCCAAATATTCATATTTCAATAAATTTAAGGCTGCACTTCGAAGTGCTTTCGATAATGGATATTTGACAATCAATTATGCGTCAAAAATAAAATCATTTGAACAAGCTGAAAGCCAAAGAGAATATCTGATTTTTGATGAATTACAAAGGCTAGCGAAAGCAGAATGTAAATATCCTGTTTTGAAGAAAGCATTTCTTTTTTCATGCTTATCAGGATTACGTTGGTCAGATATAAATTCTCTGACATGGAAAGAAGTTCGTGATGAAGGTGATATTTCAAGAGTTAATTTCCGACAAGAAAAAACAGATGGTGTAGAATATCTTTATATATCAAAACAAGCAAGAGAATTGTTAGGCGAAAGACAAGATCCACAAGAAAGAGTTTTCAAGGGTTTGAAATATGGGATGACTTACAATACAGAAATTATCCGTTGGTGCAATCGTGCTGCTGTTCCCAAACATATTACTTTTCATTCAGCTCGGCATACGAATGCTGTTTTACTTCTGGAAAATGGCGCAGATATTTACACAGTTTCAAAAAGATTAGGCCATCGTGAATTGAGGACCACTCAGATCTATGCAAAAATTGTGGATAGCAAAATGAAAGAAGCAGCAGAGATTATTCCAGAATTAAATATTGAGATATGATGAAAATAAACATTGAAAGTAGACCTTCCTTATTAATTCTAGTTTCATTTGTTATCTCGCTGATAACTCTGATGGGAGTCTATCTTATTCCATTCAACTTCAGGGTTCCTATCTTTAAGGTAATTGCGCTAGTTTTAATTGTTTTTATTCTTTACCCTTTCTGTAGAGTAAACATAAAATGGATTCTCTATTATTTCTTTTGTCTCGATCGTGATTGGTGGATTGCTCGGATCGAAAGACCTCGAATTTTCATCTACATTATTTATTTTGCTATCTTACTGATGATGCTGAAAGATATTTCAATCCCCAATCAATATGTGTTATTTTTCTATCGTCTGTCAATAATGTTTTATTTAGTGGTAGGAGCCGCTATGCTTGGGAAACTAATTTGGACTAAAAAATTTGAATCTGCACTTCTACCTGAGATCAAAAATTTAGTTAATCAGAATATTTCTATTCGGAAACTTAGTGAGACAGAAATAAGTGAGATTATAAGATTGAATAGTAAAAATATTGAAGAAAGTTCAGTAAATGATTTACAAGCTTTATTGAATGGAAACATACCTGGTGATAAAATAAAATGGGTTGGAACATCGGGAAAGAATGTTATTACTTACACCGAATTGTTTTCTTTGTTACACATAATCTCAGAAAGCGGTGATATTAAATTTGATAGGGCAAAAAGAAAAAGCTTAATGAACTTTATTATAGCAAACTTTGTAAAGTATGAGAAAGGGGAAGTTTCTCAAATTCCGTATGGCAGCTTAAATAGCGCATACACCAATTTTGTCTTATAGATCAGCCATATTCAAATTTTATACTGTAAAAACCTTTATTAGAAGGTGTTTTGACTATCCGAGTATTTTAATGACATTGTCATTTGTTTTCCTTTGCCACACAAATTTTAAAATAGTAAAGCAATGGAAAACGAAATCATCCTTCACAAGCTGAACCGAATTGAAAAGCATTGTAAATCGTCAGCAAAAAGTGGACATTAGATATTAAAAAGTTAAGGAGTGTTTTCATAAAAAGAGTAATTTTAATTATGGCAACACCAAAAAAGAAACCCACCGAAAAATTTGTAAAAGATATTCGGCAAAACACCCGCAGAATATTCACTGCAGAGCAAAAGATTTTAATCGTGATGGAAGGTCTTCGAGCGGAGACTTCCGTAGCCGAACTTTGCAGGAATCATAATATTGCACAGTCGCAGTTTTATGCCTGGAACAAGGAGTTTATGGAAGCAGGAAAGAAGCGTCTCAATGGAGATGTCGCTCGCGAGGCTACGAGTGATGAAGTATCAGATCTGAAGAAGGAAAACGCACGTTTGAAAGAGATCGTAGCTGATCTGGTCGTTCGCTATGACATTGTAAAAAAAAGTTTAGACAGGCTGGATTAATCGATAAATACAGAAAATATATGAGATTATCGGCAGCTGAGAAATACGAGATCATTCAAACGGTAACCACAAGTGAACTCGGCGTGAAACGAACCTTGGAAAGTTTTGGAATTGCAAGAAGCAGCTTTTACAAATGGTACGGGAGCTACCTCGAATACGGCTATGATGGGTTGGAAACTACGAAAAGAACAAACCATAGGCAATGGAACAGCATTCCTGAAAGACAGAAAGATCTGGTGGTAGAGATCGCTTTGGAACACACCGAATTATCTGCAAGGGAACTGGCCTACAAAATTACCGATGAACAAGGTGTTTTTATTTCAGAATCCAGTGTTTACCGTATTTTAAAGCAAAGAGACTTAATCCCGGCACCGAATCATTTTCTTCTTTCAGCAGCAAATGAGTTCAAAGACAAAACGAAATTTGTGCATCAAATGTGGCAGACAGATTTTACCTATTTCAAGATCATTGGATGGGGATGGTACTATCTGAGCACGATTTTGGACGATTACAGCCGCTACATCATTCACTGGGAGCTGTGCGACTCGATGAAGGCCGAAGATGTGAAACGAACGGTGGACACGGCCATTAAAAAAGCGAAATTAAAGACCAAAGCTAAACCGAAACTGCTCTCAGATAACGGTTCCTGCTACGTCTCCAGTGAGCTGAAAACCTATCTTAAAGATAATTTAAAGATGAAGCAAGTTCACGGAAAACCAATGCATCCGCAGACCCAAGGTAAGATCGAGCGTTATCACAGAACGATGAAAAACGTAGTGAAACTAAATCATTTTTATCACCCCGAGGAACTCATCCAGGCACTGGGGAAGTTTGTAGAAAACTACAATAACAAGCGCTATCACGAGTCGATAAATAACCTCACTCCAGCAGATGTGTACTTCGGAAGATCAGAACAGATTTTGGAAAAAAGAAAGCAAACAAAAGCGGAATCCATCCGAAAAAGAAGACAAATATATAATCAACAAAAATTAGTAAGTTTATAAATCGAAAATCCTCCTTAAGGATTTAAACTAAAATGTCTAAGTTGGTTTGAAGACGTACAATCAATAGATAGAGAAATACAAGGTCAAAACTTAATTCAAGATGTTTCTTTGAGCATATTAAATTATGCACAAAACTCTAATTATAATGCTTTCTCAGGATCTGCTGTAGTTAACGATTATTTCCAGGTTACATCTATTGTTAAGTATCAGGCAGTTCGTAATCTTAGTTCTGTGAGTATAAGAAAGGCTAAAACATTTTTAGAGAGAAATGGCATCAATGTAAAGCATGATCAAATTGTATCATTTGATTTATTTAAAAATGATGTATTTGTAGGTTTTGGTGATAGAGAGAGCGAGTGCGTGGTAGAATCGAATAATCCAATTAATAATCTTTCCCCAAAGGTTATCATTGAATCAAAAAGAGATGATATATTTTATCCAAAGAAAAATTTGGATTTAAAAGAACTAATAAAACATTTAAGAAAGGATAAAAATGTTAATGATAAACTATGGAAAGGTTGGATACAAATACTAACATACGTTGAAATACTTAAAGGAGATTATAGTGACGCAAATCATATAAGTATCAATGTAACATCAAAAGAACTATCTAATGTTTTTGGAATCTTCAGTCGCAAAAGAGACGTACCTATCGAATTATATCTTAATTTTTACTTAACTGAAGAAAAAAACTATTTCAATATAGCTAAAATGTCTATTCATGAAAATAAAAAGAATCAAATTGCAAAGCACACCTGTAATATTTTCAATTCAAATATAGATCAGTTTGGTAATACAAATAAACTTGTAGTTGATATAAGTAATCCTGAACATTCAGGGCCAAGTATTCCAAATATAAAAATCGGAGCTCTTAGTTTGAATCAAATAAATAGAGCTGTCATAGATAGCAATTCATTAGCTGATGTTAGTATCAATTTAAAAAAGATTTTTGAAGATGCCATTAAATAAAGCAAATCACATAATAACTTCGTTAAAAGAGAAAGATGATAGCATAACATTTGAAGGACTTGAATGTTGGATTAAAGAAGAAAAGGAGTATAATATTTATATATTCTCTATTCAATTTTCAGATAAGGATGAGCTATTAAAAGTTCATGAGGAGCTTAGAGATTATATAGCAATCTACTTCCAAAGTCAATTCTTAGAAAAAAATGTAGAAAGATGGAATATTTACCAGTTTTTCTTTATAAAAGATAAGATTGATGAAGTGACAAAACAATTGATTGAGCAAGATAAGTTTTCTACTCGGAAAATTATTCATGATGATTTGGAGAAAGAACTTAGTGATGACGAGGTTATTTCTATAATTGATGAAGAACTATTTAATTTTACAATTAGTAGGAGGAGTCTTGCGAGCGATTCTGTCGATACCTTTTTAGTAGATAAAGAGCATGATGAAGTCATCGCAATCTTAGGTAAACAACTAACTGCAGAAGAACTAATAAATACTTTAGATCATGAGTAAAATTAAAAAAATTGAAATTTCTGATTTTAGGATATATGAGGGAACCTCAGAGTTTAATCTGGAGAAAAAAGATTACGTAGCGAATCTAGTGGCGATATATGCTCCTAATGGTTATGGAAAAACATCATTTTTTGATGCAATTGAGTGGACTTTTAGTAATAAAATAAAAAGATTTGAAAATGATTTTACAAAAAAAGCTATCAAAAGTGAAACAGAAAATACTATTTTGTTAACTAATAGCGATAGTTATAAAAAAAGAATCCAGGGAAAAGTTAATATTGAACTTGATAATAGTCAATTTGTCGGAAAATTAGTAAGTAGATATAAAAAACCGGGTACAATCTATTATAACGATTATCGTCAGGGCAATTTATCCGATGGATCAATTACTTCTGATTTTAGTGCTTTGCCATCTAGTAATGTTTTAACGCAAGATCAAATTGATAGTTTTTTACGATTCAAAACTCCTGAAGAAAGATTTAATGAATTAAAAGATTTTTGGCCTCAGAGTTTTGAAGCAACTGAGAGATTGAAGCAATTATCTGATTTACTTAAAACATTAAATAAAAAAAGAGAGTCTATTGATTTTTCTATTAAAAAAAATGACGAGGAACTTGCAAAACTTAATGGCAATGAAGAGAATATTTCTAAAGTAAATATATGGCTTGATAAATTGACTAAGGTAGACTATACTAAATTTACAAAATATTCAGTTGAAAAAATAGATAAAAGTATTTCAAAAGAGAATTTTGATAAAATTCATAAAGAAAACTCTAGAAATATTAAACAGATTCACATAGATATTGAGAATCTTGAAAAAACGAAGAGTGATCTTGATTACTTAATTAAAGAAGTTGAGAATTATATAAATAGTACAAGTAAGTTAAAATCTCTTGAAGCTAGTGTAAAACAGCTTCAAACTAGAAAATCAAATTATTTAAATCTACGTAAATCGAAAGAGCTTGAAGGTCAAATATTAAAAGAAATTGAAATTTTAAAAGTAAAAATTGGAGATTATCATTTTCTTTTAAATCATTTAGATAATTATTTATTAGATGTAGAAAAAATAAACCAACTAAGATTAGTTGAACAAACCCTATTAAAAGAAAATTCTAAATTTTTAGAGTATAAAAAGTATGCACAAAATTCAATAATTAATTTTAATGAATCTTTGCTAAAACACAATTCAGTTCTTTCAGATAAGAAGTCTAAAGAGAAGGATCTTCAAAAAGTATTTTCTGAATTTGAATCTACTTATGACAATTTAGAAAAGCGTAAACAGGAATTAATTGAATTCAAAGAACATTTTGAAAAAAATAATAAAAAGATTAACGAATTACAAGAGCTAAATCAATCATATTCTTTAATAATTGATAAAAAAAATTTTTCAAATACACTTTTAAATGCCAATATTGATATAAAGGCTTTTTGTGACGAATTTGAAATCATAACCAATAAACTTATCGATTTTAATAGCAAATTAACATCAGAAAAGAATGAATTAAATACGCTACTCAGCTTTAATGATGATCTAGATAAAGTAATAATGTATGGTAAAGGTTATCTAATTAAAACAGAAAGTTCAGATTGCCCTTTGTGTAAGACAACTTTTAATTCATTCCAAGAGATATTGTCAAAAATTGATTTAGAAAGATTAGGAGCTTTAAAGATTGTTGAACAACAGAAAATAGTTGATGATATTGAAAAAGAAATTAAAGATTTGACTTCTAAATCAGCTGAAATAGAGAAAAGTATTATCTCCAAGATAAATATAGAAAGAACTAAACTCATTGATGTGTAAATCGTCAGCAAAAAGTAGACATTAGATATTAAAAAGTTAAGGAGTGTTTTCATAAAAAGAGTAATTTTAATTATGGCAACACCGAAAAAGAAACCGACCGAGAAATTCGTAAAAGATATTCGGCAGAACACCCGCAGAATATTCACTGCAGAGCAAAAGATTTTAATCGTGATGGAAGGTCTTCGAGCTGAGACTTCCGTAGCCGAACTTTGCAGGAACCATAATATTGCACAGTCGCAGTTTTATGCCTGGAACAAGGAGTTTATGGAAGCAGGAAAGAAGCGTCTCAATGGAGATATTGCTCGCGAGGCTACGAGTGATGAAGTATCAGATCTGAAGAAGGAAAACGCACGTTTGAAAGAGATCGTAGCTGATCTGGTCGTTCGCTATGATATTGTAAAAAAAAGTTTAGACAGGCTGGATTAATCGATAAATACAGGAAATATATGAGATTATCAGCAGCCGAGAAATACGAGATCATTCAAACGGTGACCAGGAGTGAAATCGGTGTGAAGCGAACCTTGGAAAGTTTTGGAATCGCCAGAAGTAGTTTTTACAAATGGTATAAAAGCTACCTCGAATACGGCTATGATGGCTTGGAAACTACGAAAAGAACAAACCATAGACAATGGAACAGCATTCCTGAAAGACAGAAAGATCTGGTGGTAGAGATCGCTTTGGAACACACCGAATTGTCTGCAAGGGAACTGGCCTACAAAATTACCGATGAGCAAGGTGTTTTTATTTCAGAATCCAGTGTTTACCGTATTTTAAAGCAAAGAGACTTAATCCCGGCACCGAATCATTTTCTTCTTTCGGCAGCAAATGAGTTCAAAGACAAAACTGAATTTGTGCATCAAATGTGGCAGACAGATTTTACCTATTTCAAGATCATTGGCTGGGGATGGTACTATCTGAGCACGATTTTGGACGATTATAGCCGCTACATCATTCACTGGGAGCTGTGCGACTCGATGAAGGCCGAAGATGTGAAACGAACGGTGGACACGGCCATTAAAAAAGCGAAATTAAAGACCAAAGCTAAACCGAAACTGCTCTCAGATAACGGTTCCTGCTACGTCTCCAGTGAACTGAAAACCTATCTTAGAGATAATGTAAAGATGAAGCAGGTTCACGGAAAACCAATGCATCCGCAGACCCAAGGTAAGATTGAACGTTATCACAGAACTATGAAAAACGTAGTGAAACTCAATCATTTTTATCACCCCGAGGAACTCATCCAAGCACTGGAGAAGTTTGTAGAAAACTACAATAACAAGCGCTATCACGAGTCGATAAATAACCTCACTCCAGCAGATGTGTACTTCGGAAGATCAGAACAGATTTTGGAAAAAAGAAAGCAAACAAAAGCGGAATCCATCCGAAAAAGAAGACAAATATATAATCAACAAAAATTAGTAAGTTTATAAACCGAAAATCCTCCTTAAGGATTTAAACTAAAATGTCTAAGTTGGTTTGAAGACGTACATATCCCCATTTTATTTTTAAAATTAATTTTTGCACTTCTATTCAAAAAATATAGATTTATTTGAAGGCTATTAATAAAGGGATGATATTTATTTTTCTCTTTAATTTTATATATTAATATTCCTCTATCTATAATTTTAGTTGTAATACTACTATCATCAACAGTTACACTAATTTCTGTTGTTTTTAATTTTAATATATCAAGAATAGAATTTTGTACGACACTGTACGTCTTCAAACCAACTTAGACATTTTAGTTTAAATCCTTAAGGAGGATTTTCGGTTTATAAACTTACTAATTTTTGTTGATTATATATTTGTCTTCTTTTTCGGATGGATTCCGCTTTTGTTTGCTTTCTTTTTTCCAAAATCTGTTCTGATCTTCCGAAGTACACATCTGCTGGAGTGAGGTTATTTATCGACTCGTGATAGCGCTTGTTATTGTAGTTTTCTACAAACTTCTCCAGTGCTTGGATGAGTTCCTCGGGGTGATAAAAATGATTGAGTTTCACTACGTTTTTCATAGTTCTGTGATAACGTTCAATCTTACCTTGGGTCTGCGGATGCATTGGTTTTCCGTGAACCTGCTTCATCTTTACATTATCTCTAAGATAGGTTTTCAGTTCACTGGAGACGTAGCAGGAACCGTTATCTGAGAGCAGTTTCGGTTTAGCTTTGGTCTTTAATTTCGCTTTTTTAATGGCCGTGTCCACCGTTCGTTTCACATCTTCGGCCTTCATCGAGTCGCACAGCTCCCAGTGAATGATGTAGCGGCTATAATCGTCCAAAATCGTGCTCAGATAGTACCATCCCCAGCCAATGATCTTGAAATAGGTAAAATCTGTCTGCCACATTTGATGCACAAATTCAGTTTTGTCTTTGAACTCATTTGCTGCCGAAAGAAGAAAATGATTCGGTGCCGGGATTAAGTCTCTTTGCTTTAAAATACGGTAAACACTGGATTCTGAAATAAAAACACCTTGCTCATCGGTAATTTTGTAGGCCAGTTCCCTTGCAGACAATTCGGTGTGTTCCAAAGCGATCTCTACCACCAGATCTTTCTGTCTTTCAGGAATGCTGTTCCATTGTCTATGGTTTGTTCTTTTCGTAGTTTCCAAGCCATCATAGCCGTATTCGAGGTAGCTTTTATACCATTTGTAAAAACTACTTCTGGCGATTCCAAAACTTTCCAAGGTTCGCTTCACACCGATTTCACTCCTGGTCACCGTTTGAATGATCTCGTATTTCTCGGCTGCTGATAATCTCATATATTTCCTGTATTTATCGATTAATCCAGCCTGTCTAAACTTTTTTTTACAATATCATAGCGAACGACCAGATCAGCTACGATCTCTTTCAAACGTGCGTTTTCCTTCTTCAGATCTGATACTTCATCACTCGTAGCCTCGCGAGCAATATCTCCATTGAGACGCTTCTTTCCTGCTTCCATAAACTCCTTGTTCCAGGCATAAAACTGCGACTGTGCAATATTATGGTTCCTGCAAAGTTCGGCTACGGAAGTCTCAGCTCGAAGACCTTCCATCACGATTAAAATCTTTTGCTCTGCAGTGAATATTCTGCGGGTGTTCTGCCGAATATCTTTTACGAATTTCTCGGTCGGTTTCTTTTTCGGTGTTGCCATAATTAAAATTACTCTTTTTATGAAAACACTCCTTAACTTTTTAATATCTAATGTCTACTTTTTGCTGACGATTTACAAGAATTAAAATTCTATATTTCCCTTCCTGTACAATCTTTTTTCCATCAAAATTTTCAAAAATATAAACCTTATTATTCTGTTTCCACTATCTGACGAAAGCCTGCTGAAAAATTGCTAACTGACTGTTTTTCCGAATTATATACTTGCTATATTTGATGTAGTTAAACATCAAACACACAAATTATGGCACTAGACAATTTAATCAGCGTAAGCTTTACAAACGCAGAACTGGAAACCATTGATAAGGCAATTCAGGACATCCAAACCGCCCTTGCGGGAAAAACCATCAACCTTACCCCAGATCTGAGGCAGCAATACGGAAGGATTGCTGAGCAGAACAAACTCTTTGTGAACAAGGCCAAAATCTATATGGAACAATATCCCCAGCACGTTCCCGGTTTTCTGGATAAACCTGACTTCGACAGGGATTATGCCGCCAGGGAACAGATTGAGCAGAGGCTTCAGCTCCTGGATTCCATCGTAGAACAGCTTGGTGATACCAAAGTATTGCTGGATCATGATAACTATCACAATTCCATCAGCTTTTACCGGAATATAAAATTCCTTTCCGGGGAGAATGTACCCGGTACCAATGTGATCTATGAAGATATGAAACAGTTTTTTGTAGCAGCGACCCAGCCAACCGATGTCCCTCCTCAATCTACAGATACCGACAGTAAATAGAAATAATACTGAAAAAATAATTGAATAAAAGAGCACGTGAAAACGTGCTCTTTTTTATAAATATACCTTTATGCCCTTCCATAACCCCTTCGGGTATGCCATAACCGTCACGATGTATTTGCATAACCGTCTGCCGGCAGTTTTCAAGTCTCCAAAGGTAGTTGTACAACCGTCTTTACCCCCTTACGCAAGGGGGTAAAGACACTTCAGTAAGTAGTGAAAGGTTCTTTAGAAAAGCCTGGAGAGGCTTATACAAATACTGGGAGACCCTTTGGAATGGTCTGCAGCTATTCAGGAGCTTTTTAAGGGTTGCTTTTTGAAATTTCATTGTCACTTTCAAAAAACCTATCTTCGTATCGATAAAATTCACAATATGAAAAAAGTAGTATTCCTGGCTTCAGTGGTTTTTGTATTACACTCTTGCGTGGTTTCCACGGCGGCTAAAGTCGTAAAGGGAGCTGTTAATGTAAGTTACAAAGCCGTAAAAGGAACGGTAAATGGGATCAGCTGGGCGGTAAGCAAAGCCAAAGGGAAAATAGATGAAGATCGTGTAGACGGGACCTGGAAAGTAGTGGGCGCGTACAAAGGTTCTTTTGAAGACTTTACCAATGACCAGAATCCGGAAAGTTCGTTTACTTCAGACTGTACGGAAGGTTTTGATCAGATTATTTTCAAGGCTAAAAAATCGAAATTCAAACCTGTACACTGCAGTTCCGAAAAAGAAGATTGGGTAAAATATTCCATGGAATTCGGGAAAAACCCGGTCACCAAAGAAAAAGAAAACTATATAGAATACAATTCCAACAATTATATTTCCGTGATCGATGTCAATAATAAGACCATGGTGCTGGAAGGAAACCTGATGCCTAAACTGGCATTTTCAGGGGCTAAATTGTATCTTTTGGAGAAAGTAAAATAAAGATTTATTTCAGGAAACGGGATGATATTTTTAAAATGATAGGCTCAGGATTTAGGTAAACCCATCAAAACAGTCTGTCTCTTTATTTTTACAGTAAAAATTTCAATGATATGTAGAACATATAGATTGTTATACAGGTAAAGGGTATACTTTAACAAACATTGTAAGGTCTCCTCAATAAATTTTTGTTCTTTTGCAAAATAGTATTAATTTTAAATAATTACATGTCGAAGTTCGATGAAATCAGGCCTTTTTATGATCATGAAGTGAATGAAGCGTTACGGGGAATAGCCCGTGATCCTATGATGACCGCACTGATGAGTTTCACTTTTCCTGATGTTGATAAGCAGGTCTGGAGGGAACAGTTTAAGAGTATTCATTCGATAAGTGATTTTCAGCACAATTTTATTGCCCATACCATTCGTCAGATTCTGGCGAAGAGTTCTGAGGGCTTAACGACCTCGGGATTTGATCACTTAGATAAAAATACACCCTATCTTTTCGTTTCCAACCACAGAGATATTGTTTTAGATACTTCACTGCTGAATCTGGTTTTACTTGACAAGAAGTTGATCATGACGTCTTCTGCGATAGGAGACAACCTTGTGCAAAAGACCTTTTTGCATGTACTGGCGAAACTGAACCGCAACTTTTTAGTTCAGAGAGGTTTGCCGATTCGTGAACAATTGAAAAGTTCCCAGATCATGTCCGAATATATTGAGCAGCTACTACATGTTGAAAAGCGTTCCGTTTGGATCGCTCAGCGTGAAGGCCGTACCAAAGACGGAAATGATGCTACCCAGCAGGGCGTTTTAAAAATGCTTGCGATGGCGGCCGGAGATCTTTCACTCACTGACTATTTTAAAACATTGAAGATCGTTCCGATATCGATCTCTTATGAATATGATCCTACCGATTCTTTAAAAATGCCTCAGCTTCTTGCCAAACACAGAGACGAGGAATACATCAAAGGGAAGGATGAAGATTTTATGACCATGCTGAGTGGAGTATTGGGTCAAAAGAAACGCATTCATCTGCATGCAGGAAATGTACTGGATACAGAACTGGATGATATTGCCGTGAACTTTGAAAACAAAAATAAGCAGTTACAGGCAATGGCCCAGATCATTGATGATTCGATCATACAAAACTATAAACTGTGGCCGACCAAGTTTATCGCTTACGACCTCCTTCACAATACGGATACTTATGCCTCAGAATATACAGAACAGGAAAAACAGCTGTTTGTCCGAAGACTTGAAATGAGAATCGATCCTTCTGATGCCGTTTCAAAAGAATTTTTCTTGGTGATGTACGCTAATCCGCTGATGAATAAAATGAAGTATGGCGAAATGCTTTAATGAAACAGTGACAGGCGTTCTCAGTGTTGAAATCAAAGATCATAACTATTTTTAAACATCACCTGCCATTACTAGTAGTAAAAATGGCTCGTATAAAAATAGATAAAGGAAGTTGTGGTTTCAATCGCGTAGCACATTTCACTGCCATGCCCTTTTTTACTTGGATCAGTATCCACTTCATACAGATACTGAAGGTCTCCTTCCAGATAAGTTTCAATGGCTAAATCAAGCTTCCAGTAGATCTGAAAATCGTCTGTTTTTTGCAGCATTAATTTTTCATCGGTCGCCATGATGCTGCAGTTTTGCATTTCCCATTCATCTAATCCCGAAGTTCCCATCGCTGAAATGATCAACGAAGTAAAATCAGGGATCTCACTTTTTTGTACTTTAATCATTACAAGGATAATCTCATCTCCATTAAAAATGATTTCAGAAATATTTTTCTTTGGGATCAGGAAATCGTAGTCCCGGTGACGTAATTTTTCAGTGAATAGAGAGGGATCAAATGGCATGGGTTTACTTTTTAAATGAGTCTGTGTATCAGGAGTATCAATAATTGAATATTAATATTAAAAAAGGGATTTTTAATTTCGCTCAGACTGACAACACTGATACTCTGTATTTGAAGCTTATAAAATATCCGCTAAGTGTGATCAATACATGATACAAAATGCATCGACTTCTTTACTGCATTTCAAATATACAAAATGAAAATAAAGGAGTTAGGGTCACTACTTTTTCTATTTTCTCTTCGCTCATTAAAGAATGCCGGGTCTTTATATTCTGATCCTCAAAATTTTAATGCGTAACTTTGAATGAAATGAAGTTGTACATAAAATATATGGTTAGCCTGCGGTGCAAAATGATGGTGCATGAAGAGCTTAATAATCTGGGTATTAAGCATGCTGTGGTGGATCTTGGTATGGTTGATTTGCTGGAAGACATTACCCATGAGCAGCGGGAGATTTTAAAAAGGGAATTGTTGAAATCAGGTCTTGAATTATTAGATGATAAAAAAAGTATTCTGATCGAAAAAATTAAAAATGTAATTACCGAAATGATCCACTATTATGAAGAGCTCCCCAAAGAAAACTTCTCAGACTATATCAGTGAAAAACTGGGCTACGACTATACCTATCTGGCGAATATATTTTCTGAAGTGAAAGGCATCACGATACAGCATTATATCATCATCAATAAAATTGAAAAAGTAAAGGAACTCTTACTGTATGACGAACTTAATCTTACGGAGATCTCTTATAAGTTGAATTACAGCAGTGCCGCCCATCTCTCCAACCAGTTCAAAAAAATCACAGGACTTTCTCCGTCTTTCTACAAACAGCTGGGACTTAAACGTAAAAATAATCTGGAAGACCTTTAAAGGTGTGATAAATGTAAGATTAATCTACTCATCTGTAACATCATCGGGAAAAGAAATCCCAATTTTGTACAGTCATTGCTAAACTTCATCAAATAATCCTCGTAACGGAGACCATCACAAAACATGAAACTTGACGAGGATAAGATAAAGCCAAAACTAAAAAGCAGTAAGAAATCATCACAACTAAATAGGAAATTAATATTTCACCACTCCTCTTTCAAAGAGAGTTTTGAAGAAGGGATAGAAGCTTAAAGGTCTCTATCTCTTTTTATAGGTTGTGCCGGTTGAAGCAGTATAGACGAACACTACAATATTTTAAATAATGAAAACAATCCATCTCTTTAAGTTTAAAGATACCATTTCCCTTAAAATTCCTTTTTTCAAGGAAAGCTACGGATTGGAAACTTTAAATGATTTAATGAAATATGATTTAATGGATACCGAAAAAGTAACCGAGTTTATCATTGAAACCCAGGATGATTGTAATTTGGAAGATCGTTCACAGGATGATCTGCTGAAGATGTGCGAAGACGCAGACGAAACGATTGACCATTATTTTGTTACCGCTGTTGGCGAGGATGATATTCTCTGAAAACAAGCGGTATTATGAATTTCACCGTCTGATCAAGGTCCGTTGGCTAAATTATGGTTGTCTGTCTTGTTCTTAATATTTTGGGAGCGGGAAGGACAGACCTGCTTGCTTTGTCCTTCACATCTGACTTCATCTTATTCTTTCAATCCAGTATTATTTAACTGGTGGCATTTCTGCTTTCACTCTCTTTATCCTTTCTCTTGGTAGCCTTGTCTTCCCGTTTTTCTTTTGCGGTTTTTAAGGGAGCTGTTTTGTCTGTCTTCTTTTTTCCGTCTTTCTCTTTTGCCATTGTATACAATTTTGATTGAATGTAAAGGTCACGGATTAAAAATGGAACAGCTTGCAAGAGTCTGGTCATTTGTTACATAAATCATAGATATTCACAATTGCCTATCCTGATTTAAAAAAAATAGCCGCCTTATGGAGTAAAGGATTTTTCAATTTGATAAGGATGATGAAGCTATTCAGAACATCAAGATGAAATCTTGGCCGTCAAATGATGTTTCCTCCGGAATTTGAAAATTACAGACCTGAAATTGCTATAACATAAATTTTCTCTGCTGAATTTCTCCCTTATTCTCTAAACCATTGAAAAACAAACACTCGTCATTTTTTTAATCTTTAAAAAAGTGGGATAGATGTAAGTTTGTTCCGGAAGAGTGTAGGATATTATGTTTTAAAAAAACGATCTTTGGATCAGAATAAATCCACAATTATCCTTCATTGACATCGATCAATCCTCATCAATACAGGAAGAAAAGAAAGCTGTTTTTTTCGGTTAAAACCTTCAGATCCGATATTGAATAAGGCAAAAAATAGAGCTTAATAACCCGAAAAATAGTAAATATGTTTTTAAGGTTTTAGCTAAAAGAGGACAGCAACCTTTCCGGGTATCTGTTCTTTTTTATGATAGGGATAACAAAAAAATTCGCACGATCATTCATTCTCATCAATCAGATACAGTTTTGCTCAATCTATATCTGTAAGAATGCAGTTCTGTGCGTTTGAGAAGATTCCGGAACTGACTTTATCACAATAAATAAAGCCTGGAAGATCGTACTTCAGTCGTGGTCAAATGTTTAAAATTTATGAAAAAAAAGATTTACCTCGTAGGATGGACAATACTGATTCCGGTACTTGCCTGGCTTGCTTATTTTGCACATTACACGATGACAGGTCATCTGTATTCTATACTCCTTAGTTTTTTCCTAATAGGGTCTGTTTTAGCAGCAGTCTATCATTCGGAGACCATTGCTTACAGAGTAGGAGAGCCTTACGGAACTTTATTGCTGGCGTTTGCCATTACCGTGATCGAAGTTTCTCTTATTATTTCCATCATGCTGAGTGCAAAAGGTTTGGAAACCATAAGCCTGGCAAGAGACACCGTTTTTGCGGCGGTCATGATTATTCTTACAGGAATTATTGGAATTTGCATTATTGTAGGATCCATCCGGTATAAGGTCCAGGTATTTACTTTGCAGGGGGTAAGTACAGCGATGATCACCTTAGTTGCCATCATAGCATTTTTATTCATTCTTCCCAACTATACCATCAGTCATGATAATGGCGAGTACACTTCCTTTCAGCTTATTTTCATTTCAATCACCTGTCTGGCATTATACATAGGTTTTACTATGGTACAGACCATCAGGCACCGCGCTTATTTTGTTGCCCCCAAACCTAAAGATGATCTTGAAACAGAGGACCAGGAAATCCTTCCTGAAAAACCTTCTCTGAAAGTAACGATGCTTAGTATTGTGCTTTTGGTTTTGTGCCTGGGAATTGTCGTGGTATTGGCCAAATACCTTTCAAAAGATGTTGATGCCCTCGTTGTTGGAGCAGGTGCTCCGAAATCTATCGTCGGAATTATTATTGCCGGTATTGTTCTTTTACCGGAAGGCATTGCGGCCATCAGAGCAGCGTACAATAACAGACTGCAGACCAGCCTTAATCTTGCATTCGGATCTGCATTAGCAAGTATTGGGCTCAGTATTCCGGTCGTAGCAGTAGCTTCGGTAATGGCAGATTTTAGAATGACGCTGGGAATTAATATAAAATCAACCGTTCTTTTGGGACTGTCCTTATTTATTATCACGATTTCACTGGCCACAGGAAAGACGAATATTATGCAGGGTTTTGTTCTGCTGTCTATCTTTCTTCTCTATCTTTTTACCACCCTGGCTCCCTGAATTACCTTTTACGAGTACAGAGTTGGTTGCTGTGAGCTGACTTCAAATATAATCCATACTCAATGGTTCCGGAAATCATGATTAAACTCAAAAATGTGGTATCCTTTGATCAGTAGCGTATAGAAATTTACCGTATATTTAAATTAATGAAATCACAGAGGGAATACTTTTATAGAATTCAATGTTGGAGCGGCAAGATAGTTGTAGGTAACTACAAACCCACACAAATTAAAACATATGAATCTAAAGCTAAACCCATATTCCAAGGTTGAAAATACTCCTATTGACGGTTTTCGTTTGGATGTTTTGGAAGGCTTGAAAAGCAATCCGAAAAGGCTATCTTCAAAATATTTTTACGATAAAAACGGAGACCGCCTGTTCCAGGAAATCATGGCAATGCCTGAATACTATCTCACGAAATGTGAACTTGATATCTTCCAAAATAAAACCCCAGAGCTTGCCCAATTAATTATTTCTGACAACGAGCCGTTCGATTTGATTGAGCTGGGTGCCGGAGATGCGATGAAATCAACCTTTCTACTTCAATATCTTGTTGAACAGGGAATCAATTTCACCTATATGCCTATTGATATTTCAGGTAATATTCTTTCCATATTAAATGAAAAATTAAGTCATGAAATTCCGGATTTACCAATAGTTGCTCTTGAAGGCGAATATTTCCAGATGCTTCAGAAAGCAGCAGCATTGTCCCACAGAAGGAAGGTGATTTTATTTTTAGGAAGCAATATCGGGAATATGGATATCGGAGAAGCCGATCAATTCTGCTCCGATTTAAACCAAAATTTAACCTCCGGAGATAAAGTATTGATAGGTTTTGATCTGAAGAAAAATCCTCATACCATTTTAAATGCCTACAATGATAAAGCAGGAATTACAGCGGCATTCAATCTTAATCTTCTCACCCGGATCAATACAGAACTCGATGCTGATTTTGATACAGATCAGTTTCAGCATTATCAGACCTATGATCCCGTGAGCGGAGCCTGTAAGAGTTATCTGGTGAGTCTTAAAGATCAGAAAGTCACCATAGATGATCACAGCATTTCATTCAAAGAAAATGAACTGATTGACATGGAGATTTCCCAGAAGTTTTCACCGGAGAAAATAGAAGAACTAAGAAAAAAATCCGGATTTTTGTCAGCAGGTGAGATCAAAGACTCCAAAAGATGGTTCGTAGATGTTGCCTGGGAGGTAAAGTAACGGTAAATTAAATTTCCCACAAATTCATCAGATTTCACAGATCATAAAACGAAAATATATTTTTAACGCAAAGGATATATTGCATAAACAAAGAAAACGGATGATTAGCCATTAAGCTTCATCAGCGACACCGTTGCCATCTTTGCTTACCTCAAAACTGAATTTTATTTAACTAAAACTTTGCGTTAACTAAAAAAAGCAAAATCATCCGTAGATCCATCAGACAGATGTTTATCTGTTAGTGATCTTCAGTTAAAAAACCATAGTTCCGTCAATCAAATTTGTTATCTGATCCAATTAACTTATTAAAACTAAAGAACATGACCCCAGAAATAACGACATCAGATTTAGTAAAAAGATATACCAGTATCCGAAAGTATTCCGAAGAAATATGTGCTCCTCTGGAGATTGAGGATTATGTGGTACAGCCTATCGTAGATGTAAGTCCTCCCAAGTGGCATCTGGGGCATACCACCTGGTTTTTTGAAACGTTCATTTTAGAACCCAATTTCCCTGATTATAAAGTTTTTGATCCACAATATAATTTTGTTTTTAACAGCTATTACGAGACTATCGGCGCAAGAGTCATCCGTACCGACCGGGGAAATCTCAGCCGCCCTTCCGTTTCAGACATCTACAAATACCGGAACTATGTAGACGATCATATGAAGGCCTTTCTTGAAAGTAAGTTCCTGACGGAAGACGTTGAACCACTGCTGGAATTGGGACTTAATCACGAGCAGCAACATCAGGAGTTACTGATCACAGATATCAAATATATTTTAGGACACAATCCACTTTTTCCGGCCTATACAAAACAACCTGCTTTTAATAAAAAGAAGATAGGAAATACCGAAATGATCCGTTTTTCCGAAGGCGTTTATGAAATAGGTTTTGATGGAGAAGGCTTCTGTTTTGACAATGAATTGGGAAGGCATAAAGTCTTTCTCAATGATTTTGAAATAGCAGACCAGTTGCTCACCAACAGAGAATATCTTCAGTTTATGGAAGCTGGCGGTTACTCAGATTTTAAGCACTGGCACGCTGAAGGCTGGGACTGGGTAAAGCAGAATAATGCACAATCTCCTTTGTATTGGCATCATATAGATGGGAAATGGATGCATTATACTTTAAATGGCTTACAGGAAGTAGATCCGGATGAAGCTGTTTGTCATATCAATTTCTACGAAGCCTCAGCTTTTGCCTCCTGGAAAGGAATGCGATTACCCACTGAAGCAGAATGGGAAGTTGCATCCGGACATTTCGAGTGGGGGAATCGCTGGGAATGGACGAATTCGGCTTATTTACCGTATCCTGGTTTTAAAAAAGAAGCGGGAGCAGTGGGAGAGTACAACGGAAAATTTATGGTCAATCAAACGGTTTTGCGTGGAGCTTCCGATGCAACGCCTCCGGGACACAGCAGAAATACATATCGTAATTTTTTCCAGACCAGCCTGAAATGGCAGTTGACAGGGATCAGACTTGCCCAATAATTGTTGCCTATGATTACAGTTAAATCAGTTTCGAAAAAATTTAACGGAAAACCAGCCGTTGACCACATTTCTTTTCAG
Organism: Chryseobacterium carnipullorum; assembly: GCF_003815695.1. Taxonomy (NCBI): domain Bacteria; kingdom Pseudomonadati; phylum Bacteroidota; class Flavobacteriia; order Flavobacteriales; family Weeksellaceae; genus Chryseobacterium; species Chryseobacterium carnipullorum. The sequence continues at coordinate 3,055,892 of NZ_CP033920.1, forward strand.
GCCCATGATCAGGAGATCCTGGTGCTTCTGGGAACCAGCGGTTGTGGCAAAACAACCACCCTGAAAATGATCAACCGGCTCATAGAATCAGATTCCGGAGCTATTTTAATCGATGGTAAAAATATACTAGATCAAAAAGCAGAAGAACTGCGCATGGGAATCGGTTTTGTGATGCAGCATTCCGGCTTATTTCCTCACTATACCATCAAACAAAACATTGCAGTAGTTCCGGAATTACTGAAATGGGATAAGAAAAAAACAGAAAGCAGAACAGAAGAACTTCTGCATAAACTTCATCTTTCCGACGATGTACTTTCAAGGTTTCCCAATGAACTGAGTGGCGGGCAGCAGCAAAGAGTAGGGATTGCCAGAGCTTTGATCGCCAACACGCCCGTTTTGCTGATGGATGAGCCTTTTGGAGCCTTGGATAATATTACGAAAGCAGATATTCATTCAGAATTTAAATCACTGGAAGAACTTAAAAATAAGACGATTATACTTGTGACGCATGACGTACAGGAAGCCTTCGAATTGGGACACCGGATCTGTTTAATGGATAAAGGGAAAATTATTCAGACAGGAACTCCAAAAGAAATGCTTTATCGCCCGCAGAACAACTTTGTCAGCGACTTTTTTACTGAAAACCGACTTTTACTGGAATATAAAATTGCCACACTGAAAGAGATGGGGGCATTTTTAAATTCAGAAAATACACACAGAACATTTGGCTTTACCGAAAAAACCAGTGTTTGGAATGCTTTGCAGAAACTGAGTTCGGATCATAAAAATACAGGATATTACGAAAACCTCATCAAGGCATTCAATGAGTACAGAAAATTACAGATCGTATGAAGCAGCAAAGTCTTTGGCAGTTTATCATAGAACAGCAGGAAAAATTACTCACTCAGGTGGTACAGCATCTGGGACTTACCTTTCTGTCATTAATTCTGGCGATCATCGTTGGGGTACCTTTGGGGATCCTTATTGCCAGAAAAAGAAAACTTTCAAGTCCGGTGCTGGGGGTGGCCGGTATTTTACAAACGATTCCCAGTATTGCCCTGTTAGGGTTCATGATTCCCGCTTTTGGAATCGGGGCTAAACCCGCTATCGTTGCTCTGCTCATTTATGCCCTTCTACCCATTATCCGAAATACCTATACCGGAATTACAGGCGTCAACTCAACCGTCGTTGAAGCGGCAAAAGCGATGGGAATGAATAAAAGCCAGCTTCTCTTTAAAGTTGAACTTCCTTTGGCAATGCCCGTCATTATTGCAGGAATACGAACGGCAGCGGTAATCAATGTGGGAGTTGCTACATTAGCGTCATTCGTTGCAGCAGGTGGTTTGGGAGAATTTATATTTGGCGGAATTTCTCTGAATAATACCAATATGATTCTTGCAGGAGCCATTCCCGCGGCATTACTGGCTATTTTGCTTGATCAGACAATTGCGGTGGTACAGAAATCAGGATACCGCTTGTTTCAAAAACTAAAGTATGTGGTTCCGGCCTTCCTTATCATTTTGGGAGCAGCTTATTTGTTCACTTCAGTTTCAGGCAATACGATTAAAGCAGGTTTTACCCCTGAGTTTATGGGAAGACAGGATGGTGATCTGGGATTACGGTCGGTGTACGGACTGAATGTAAATCCCGTTGTGGTCAATGATGCTATTATGTACAAAGCAGCCTACGAAAAGGAACTTGATCTCATCAGCGGCTATTCTACAGATGGCAGAATTAAAGCTTTTGATCTGTACGTTCTGGATGATGATAAGAAAATATTTCCACCTTATTTTGCAGCACCCATTATAAAGACAAAAACGCTGAAGAAATTTCCGGACCTTGAAAAAACACTGAATCTTCTTGCCGGTAAATTCAATGACTCTATCATGACCGATCTGAATTACAAATCGGATTACCTCAATCAGACACCGGAAAAAATAGCCAGAGATTTTTTAGTTAAGAATCAATTATACCAAAACTCAAGAAATGGCAGCTCAGGAACCGTAAAAATCGGTTCAAAGATCTTTGGTGAACAATACATTCTCACCGAAATGTATAAAATGCTGATTGAAGGCTACACCGATTACAAAGTAGAAACCAAAACAGGGCTGGGCGGAACCAAAATATGTTTTGATGCTTTGATGAATGACGGCATAGATTTCTATCCGGAATATACCGGAACAGGACTTTTGGTCCTTTTAAAACCCACAGAACAAACCCTTAAGACCGTGACCCAAAGTGCCGATAAAACCTATCAGTATGTCAATTCCGAATTTCAACAACAGTACGGCATTCAATGGTTAAAACCGCTTGGGTTTAATAATTCCTATGCCCTGATGATGCGCAGAAAACAGGCTGAAGAACTCAGAGTAAAAAGTATATCGGACCTTAAAAAATATTTTGAGGTTAAGTAAATACATTACCTACGATCCATAGTATGATTTTCTTTTTTTTAATGTAAATATCTGATTTACAATATTAATAAAACCTAACGATTGTTAGTAGTAGTACTACTACACTTTTTCATATTTATTGATAAACGTCCTTTTTGTAAGTTTAATATTCTATATTTGGTGAAATAAGGAACATCAAATCACAGAATATTAATATTTAAAATTGACCAATTATGGCAGACAAAAATTCAAGAGGAATTCTTAAATTCAACGGTGGCGAAGGGCAGAAATTACTAAGACTTAATTATAGCGTGTCCCGTTCCACAGACGTATCCGGAAGAGTAGCATCAGATCCATCGAATGCACTCATCAAAATTACAGTAGAAGCTACAGAAAAGTCAGACATTCTGGAAAGTCTTCTTAACGGAAAATACAAACCTACAACAGGAGAAGTAACATTCAACAAATCTCATGAAGAAGGAACGCTCACTACCTTGAAGTGGGAAAACGGATATGTGATTCAGCACGAAGTAGATTTCGATGCAGTAGATGAAAACAGTATGTACGTAAGTTTCATTGTAAGTGCAGAGCTTATCGACCTGGGTAATTCTTCTTACAAGGCAGAATGGCCTACTTCGTAGAGCATAATTTTTTTATATTTTAAAAAAATATCAGGCAGAATGGTGTATCCGGCGGTAGGAGTGCCGTTCTGCCTTTTTTGTCTATGATAAAGATGGCTGCTTTGATATTAATTAATAGGATCTTTCATGTTTCTATTAATAATTTAAAAATAGATCCAATTATATGATTTTGTACCAGTAAAACTTTTAATTTTATAGAGTATCTGTATATTTTATTAATTTTTTTTAAAAATTAAGAACCCCAAAACACATTAAATACTATGGATAAAAATATTCCAAATTCTGACAAGATTACAGAGAATAATATTCCTGGAATCAACCGTGTGGTGAAACTGGATATTGTGATTGATGGTAAGATCATCAGGCATTTTAAACATTTCCGGATGCAGCAGAGTGTAAGAAAGCATCATGAATTTGAACTTATCCTTGCCAATGATACCCTGTCTGAGAAACAAAATCATGAGCTTGAAGAAGCTAACAAATTTTTAGGAGGAAGATTAACTGTAACCATTACCTATAAAGACGTTGAAAATAGTCCTGAAAGAACTTTTGTCGGGGTTATTACAAAAGTAGCGTTTAGCCAGGAAAATCATAGTCTTGGAAACATCGTATTGAAAGGTTACAGCCCCACCATCTTACTGGACGCTGCTCCTCATACCCAAAGTTTTGGGGGAGCGCAACCCGTAAATATGGGCATCATCGCAACGGATATCATCAAGCAGGGAATCGAAAGCAGCAGGTTTGATGTAAAGATCAATGCAAAGGCCTCTTCCCAAATCCTCTACAGTGCCCAGTATGAAGAAACACACTACAATTATCTTTGCAGAATGGCAGAAGCTTATGGAGAGCAGTTTTATTACGATGGTGAAATTCTGCACTTCGGAAATATGCCTCCCCAAAATAAAGCCTTTGAGCTGATCTATGGAAGCAGTGTTTCCGACGTGAGTGTTGAACTGAAAGCCGTCCATATCAAACCAAGTTTTTATGGCTATAACAGCAGTTCCAATACTAAGCTCAGTTCCGGGGAAACCCCTATCCAGCATGTGGGGAATTTAGCAAAAACCGCCTATCAGAACAATGAAGGGATATTCAAAACACCATCTTTGCAGGTTGCCCCGATAAAAGCGGCCACCGATATGGATGTGGTCATTTCCCAGACCTCCACATCAGGAAGCAGGGCTGTAGAAGTCTTTACGGTATCGGGAGGAACAACGCTGCCTTTTTTATATCCGGGATGTATCGCTGATATTAAAATGCGGAAAACTGATAGCAGCCAGACGGCCTATTTTACAAAACTGATGATGACCGAAGTTACCCATGAAGTGGATACCTTAGGAAACTATACCGGGAAATTCGAAGCAATAGCTTCAGATACAGGATATATCCCAAAGCCCGATTTTGTTGTACCCATTGCACAGCCGCAAATTGCCACCGTAATATCCAATACTGATCCTCTGGGACAGGGCAGGGTAACGGTGAGATTCGACTGGCAGATGAATGATACTACCAATTTTATCCGGATGATGGCTCCGGATGCAGGAGGTACAGATCAGATCAGCCAGAACAGAGGATATGTAGCCATACCCGAAGTAGGCGATCAGGTAATGGTAGGTTTTGTACACAACCATCCGGACAGGCCTTTCGTGATGGGAGGAATGTTTCATGGCGGGACCGCTTTAGGAGGCGGGGTTGATAATCATTTAAAATCAATACAAACCAGAAGCGGAATCAGAATTTTAATGAATGATGCAGAAGGGAGTGTCAATATTATCGATCCGAGCGGCAACAATTACTTCATGGACGGAGCTGGGAATATCGTCGTTACTGCTCCCAAAAATATGACCTTCAATGCGGGTGAGAATCTTAGTATTAATGTAGGAAAAGATATGAAAACAAGTGTTGGAAATGATAATGCCATTAATATTATAAACAATCATCAGTTCACTTCAAAGAATTATAAACAGACCGTCAATGAAAATAAAACCATCAATATAACGGGGGATTTGAAAGAGACCACTTCTACAACCACCCATAACGCCAAGAATGGTGATATTTTATTACAGAGTTCCGGTGTTGCCAAAATGCTTGGGAAAATAGATGCCAAGGTGAATAAAGGGTAAAAACTTATATAATTCAGAGACTAAAATCAACATTCGCTGCACATGAGGTATATAATATGTTTAGGTGTTTTTATCAGTAATTAATTGCGGCGAATCTAATTACAAAACAGGATAAACAATCAGAAATTTAGGACTTATAAAAAAGAAAAAAATAAATTAGAAAAGAAGCCCAGTAATAGTAAGGTAGTAAAGAATAATTTTCCTAAACAATGAACAAATCAATAAAATATTTATTAAGCTTATTATTCTTCATTCAGATCTCGTGTCAGGAAAAGAAAGAGCATCAAAAAACAAAAGCCATGACAAAATATGAATGGACCGAGGGGACTTCTGCTTCCTCCGGATATCCGATGGAAGTATATAAAGGAGGAATGGAATGCGAAGGCGGAGAGTGGGTTGGATTAGATTTTGGGATCATTCCCGGCGGAAATATCTGGGGAGCTATCAATCATGGAATGGGGAATGGTTTTAAAAGCCTTCCTGCCCGTCTGGATTTTATCTGGATGTCTTACATGGAAAACCAGTTTTATATGATAGACACTCCTATTGATACTGCAAAACTAAAAGCATACTTCAGCAAAGGATATGAAGTAAAGGTCACCAACGGAAGTGGAGAAACGGAACATTTAAATTATGATAAAATTGGCGTTGGAATGGCCCCTGGTGGAGTAGTGGTGGTTTGGGTCGCTGGTGTAGGTGTTCAGAAAGAAGTAGGGCGCTATCAGGGAAAAAAAGTAACGATTCCGGAATCGGAAATTGCAAAACTGGATAGCCATGAAAACCGTTTTTGGAGAAAAGATTATCTTGATGAGGTCTTTAACAATGGCAAAGTGATTCCTGAAAAAATAAGAGAAGAAAATAAAGGAAAACCCATTCCATTTGGGATTTGGGATATCTATAGAATACAGTACAGCTGGAAGCCTGTTTTTCAACTTCCGGAAAAAGCAGCGCTCAACCCTTTAACCGATGTTGGAATCGACATGATCAATGGAGAGAAAGAACAACTGGACGCTGCAAAAATTTCTGTGGCTCAAAATGCAGAAAGAGCAATGCCAACAAGAATAGTTTTTGATTTTATTGGCAGTGATCACAAGGAGTATGGAGCAAATGGTGATCTCAATGAAAAATCCAGCTTCGAAGCATTTAAAGCTGTATTTGGAGAAAATCCGAATTCAACTAAAGCTGATATTGTGATTAAAGTAAATGAAGCAAACAGCCATTTTACGATACAACTAAGAGGCGAGAATGGTAAAGTAGCTTTTATAAAAGCAGATAAAGTAGAAGTTTTCTAAAACGATAATTATGGGAAAAACATTAGTGTATAATACAGGTAATGCTGTTCCTCCTATAGATGAACTGCATCTCAAGAATAATTTTTTTAAACAATGAAAAAATTAGTACAATATTTATTAAGCTTATTATTCTTTATTCAGATCTCGTGTCAGGAAAAGAAAGACCTTCAAAAAACAAAAGCAATGACAAAATATGAATGGCTAGATGCTACCTCAGCCCCTTTAGGTTATCCCGTTGATGTTTATCGCGGGGGATTGGAATCCGCAAACGGGGAATTTACTAGTTTGTATAGTGGAACAACTGGTGGATCATGGGGGGAAGCAAACAGAGGGATGAATAATGGAGAAAAAAATGTCCCCAATCATCTGCATGTCATTTGGGTTTCCTATGCTGAAAAAATATTTTATGAAATCGACACCGATCTGGATAACGGGAAAATGACTGATCTTTTTAAAAACGGCTATTATACCCCTTCCAATGGAGATAATCCAAATCCAAGGAAAGAAAATTACGACAAGATTATTGTAGGCTTTGCGCCGGGTGGTTTGGTTGTGCTTTGGCTTTCCGGACCGGGAAGACAGGTGGAAATAGGAAGGTATCAGAGCAAGAAAATAGTCATACCGCAGTCTGAAATAGATGCTTTAAGCCCGGGACCTCAGAAAAATATGTTTGATCCTGAATACCAACGTAAAATTATACATGAATTTGGAATTGTTCCGGCGGAAGTGGTTAAGGCAAACGAAGGCAAGCCGATTCCATACGGATTGTGGGACAGCTATAGAGAAGAATATAATTGGAATGTACAGGTTGAACTACCAGATAATGGAAAAACAAAAGAAGTTACTTATTTTCATTACAATGGTGAAATGGAAATAACCTTTTGCGAAATTCTGGCAGAAAAATATAATCGTATTATTTCCAATCAACTGAAATGGAATACCCTTAAGAAAAGAGCTGTTGCAAATGATATTAAAATTTTGTGGATAGACGGTGCTGACGGATATCGATATGTCAGTAATATAGAATTTGATGAAAAGGAAATTTTTCCTGCCTTTAAGGAAATTTCTTCTGATGATCCTAATGCTAAAATTGAATTACAGATTACCGTTAATATTCCTAAAACCTCTGCTTCTGTAAAGTTAGTAAGCGGAGAGAAGCAGGTTTGGTTGAAAAATAGTAAAATAATGGTACGTAAAACTAAATACAAAGATTAGCCATGAGTAAAACCTTTGTTTATAATACGGGCAATCCGTTGCCAGATCCACCGGGAACTTTAAAGATTACCTGTGGAATATTCTTCGATGGAACCAGAAATAATCTAAAAAACACCGAAATACGCAAGAAGGTTCAGAGGAAAGGAGAATTCAGTAATGTTTCTGCGACGGAAGAAGAAAGACGAATTTTTGAAAAGTATGCTAAGGATGATAATAGTTTTGGTAATGATTTTACCAACATTGCAAGGAAGTATATGTGTACGAAAAGAGATATCTATTCATTTTATGTAGAAGGTATTGCTACCATCGACAAAGCAGATGATGAAGGAGGCGGTTTTAAATATGGTCGTGGGAAAACGGGTGTGGTAGGAAAGGTAAGAAATGGATGTAAAACCCTGGCCGAAAATGTGAAAGATAGAAAAGATAAGTCTAAAGATGATATTGATGAAATTATTTTAACTGTTGATATTTTCGGATTTAGCCGTGGTGCAGCAGCAGCAAGAAACTTTGCCTATAACTTACAGATGGGAACATATGCACCAAAAGCTTATTATCCGCCAGTACAGGGAGCAGGAAGAATTGATGTAGACCACGAGACAAGTGAATTCATGTCCATCGAAAAATCATGGGTGAAAGATGGAGTACTTCCTAAATTTGGACACCTAGGCACGGCACTTTTAAAAGCAGGATTAGCTCGTGAACTGGTAGATTCCATGACCATTAATGTTAGATTTATAGGGGTTTATGATACAGTAGCCTCGTATGATCCTACATGTCTTCTCATTCCTAGCTTTCAGAAGAAAGTGAACGAACTCCATTTGCATGAGCTAGGTTCCCCGAGAAAGGCTGTACATTTTACAGCTGCTGATGAGCATCGGGAAAATTTTTCCCTGACAAGATTCCTTGCGGTAGACCTTAAATCAGGTATTGAAAGAAATTTTCCAGGTGTACACAGTGATGTGGGGGGAAGCTACAATCATGATGTATTGTCTGCAGCGGAAATCAGTGCAAGCGGTTACCAACCCGATCCCATAGAAGGGGTTACTGAAAAAGAATACGTTTGGCTTGAAAAAGCTTATTTTTCAGGATCATTAGACGCTTTTAGAGATGAATTAATAGAGCACGGCTGGTTTAAAAGAGATCAGTTGGCTATTGAAGCACACTGGAAATACACCCTTACAGGAAACCGTTATCTGTATAGAGGATACAGTTTTATTCCACTTCATTTTATGTGTGATTACGCTTTGCCTTATCTTAATGAAGATGATAATTTCCTGTTCTATCCAAAAGTTATGGCAGATTATGCTTTGAATGATACTTTCTTAGATGAGGTAAAAGCATACATGAAAGATCATATTATAGAAAAGAATGAAAGCTGGACGCTTAAAGGAAATTTTAAGCATCAAGAAGAATCGGAAATTGAAAAAGAAAGCAATATAGAGGCCCCTGTAGCAACAGCTGCTGATCAGGCAGTTTCTGCAAAACAACTCGAAGAAGTAGTGGTTACAGCCTATAAGTCTGATTATCTTCTTAGAAAACTGAAGAATAGATATCTACACCGATCTGCGAAAATTAATACATTAATGGATAGTCTTGCCTATTCACCCACTGATGACCGAAAAAGAATGGAGTTTTAAACGATAAACAAATTGATATTGAAACATCCTCTAAAAAATTCTAGCAAAACCTATAGATTGGAAACGCTTGTTATTTCTAATCCTGATACTTCTTACTGTAAAGAAAAAAATTATGTGAGAATAGCTGAGGTTTATCATTTAGGAAATGAAAAAGACCATTTTAAATATCATGTTTTAGTCGTTGATTTCATTTTTTCTGATGATGATAATGCCATGGGGAAATTTTTAAAACAAATCAGTTATTTATTTGATGAGTTGGAATTAACTGTTGATCAGGAAGGAAATATTGTTGAAGTGAATAACCTTAATTTTCTTCGCTTACGATGGATGAAAATAGCGGCCAGACTTTCAGAAACCCACAGGGGTGAAGTCATAGATAATTATTTCAGTCAGATCAGCGGTGTCCTTGAGGATGAAAGCAGGCTCATCGATTTTTTAGGCGGTTACCATATGTTTGGATTGCTTTTCAATGGCCTGTTACAGTCATTTGATACCAGGCGAAAGAGAGAATCTTCAGATGGATTTACAGAAATCATGACCCCTGTAAAAGAAGGAGAAAAAATAACATTAACCCTTACTCCTGAAAATCTTGACCCAACAGAAATTGATCACTTCAGAGGATTATTTGTATTCAAAGGAGATCATTATGAGGAAGGTTTTATAGAAATCAAAAAAAATAGTACCCATTTAAAACATTCATTACTATGGATAGGCTAGATAAAGATACAGAAGGTGCCGTTCCGGAAACTCAAACTGAGGGGACAGCACAGGACAGCGATCAGATTAAGGCTGCGAATAGCCAGAAAATGGAGGAGAAACGGGCGAAAAATGAGGAAAAGGATAAAGTTGAAGATGGATTGCTGTTGGCAATACATGGAGCAAAGATTAAATTCAATGCTCATTTAGGTGAATTTAAAGTTTTAACTGATGTACCTACCACACAAGGGAAACTTACCGGAACAATTGTAGAAAAGCAGATTCCCAATTTTAAATTTTATGATGGCTTTCAGATGATATCCCTCACAGAATGGCAGGATTTTGGGACCGCTAAAGTACAGGAGAATTATGTTTTATTAAAAAAATCAACATTACCAGGGACAGGCAAAATGCCGGGTAATATACCCCCTGAAACCGGAAAGATAGAGTTTATAACATCAGGACAGGTCAACGAACCTGAAAGTGTTGCTGCGAAGGGGGCACCGGTACCTGAGCAGAAATATGATGAAAAATGTTATTGTGACAGAGATTTTACAGAGGATGATATAAAAGCAATTATTAAGAAGCTTAGAGAAACAGAGAAAATAAAGACAACTTCTCTGTTTTATGATGAGAATTGTACATTATCCGAATCTGATAAAACTTATAAAAGATTATGTGAAGAGCTTAACAGTATGATGAAAAAGCATAATATTAATACTTGTATTAGGAAAATTCATTTTTTAGCACAGTCTTATCATGAATCATCAAGATATGGCACTACATTAGAATATTCTTCTGGAAAGAAATATAATCCTGGAAATCATAGTGACGCAAAGGCAATGGAACATACTGTTGAAGGAGATGGGCCAAGATATAAAGGGAGAGGAATAATTCAGCTAACTTGGAGGAAAACACAAAAAAAATACTTTTCATATGTTTTGGAAAAAGAGCCTGGACTATTAAATACCAAGAAAATTGATGAACTATTTGATCGGAAACCATTGTACAAAGAAAAATATATTTATTACAAGGATAAAGTTGATGATAAAGGCAAGAAGGTCTTAAATACAAAAGGAAAACCAATTAAAGAAAAAGTTATCGAAATCGTAGATGTAGACTCAGCTTCGCTTATTGCAAGTAATTTATATTTTGCTTTTGATTCAGCAGGATGGTACTGGGAGAATCTTGGCAAAACTGTACCAACAGGAGAAAATATTAATCTTGTTGCAGATAAAGATGATGTTTTAAAGGTTTCACAATGTATAAATGGAAAAGTAAAAAATCCATATGGATTAAAAGAAAGAAAAGAATTTACCAAAAATCTAAAATTATTTTTTAAATATGATGAATTGTGTATCTCTAAAAAAAAGTAACATAATTTGGCTTGTGCTAATTCCTCTCTTTAGCAACGCCCAATATCAGATGATCGCTAAACAGGATTTGAATTTAGATAAAAGTCAGGATATTATTTATAAGGATTCCATTACCAATAAGTTGATTTTTGAGTATGGTAAACCAATTGTAAACAAAAAAGATTCAATATTTTTTTTCTCAAATTATCATGCGGAAGCAGGAGGTTTAAATGTAAAAATAGTAAAGAATATCATCAATATTAAATTTACTTACGCACCAAAATACCTTGATTTTGATTTATTGACTTTTAGCTATAATACAGTAAAAAGAGATTGGTTTTTAACTGACATTTTAAGTTCCAGAACCAATCCTTTAAGTGAGAGATTGATGACAGAAAGATGTCAATATAAAATACCGAAAAACATCAGGTTTTCTTTGAAGAAAAATAGTTTTGATGATGTTCAGGAAAAGTTATTAGATAACAAGAAATATTTGATGAGATGTTCAAAAAAAAATCTTGAATAAATTTTAAGCAGAGTTTTAATCATTGGAAACAATCTCTATTTTAACTTCTTAAGTCGTTAAGGAAAGAGCAGGTTAATATATTTTAAGTGATCTTTTGGCTTATTATAATTTTTGGAAAAAGAAAAAGTGTAATCAATGAAAAGTTTAACATATATACTACTCATTCTGGTGGCCTTTCATGCAAACACTTTTGCACAGGCACCAAAATCATATACCATAACTCATATCATGAATAAAACTATTGATAAGGGAGAATATGTAGATGACCGGAGAATTGATAAGAAAGATAAAGTAAGTACGAATAACTTAATTTACATCCTCAATACCAAAAAAGACAGTATAGCATTCTATGATTTTAATGACTTTCCGATATCAGAAAAAACAGTTCCCAGTTTATGTACTTTAACTAAGAATCAAAATATTCTTTTGTTAACGTATAAAAATGAAAGTTATAGTACCAAGCTTAATATTGCATTCAGTGATAAGGAAAAGACTGTTATAATAGGGGATAAGGACATCTTTTATTTAAACAATTCTTACTATAAATATGTCCGTAAAAATATTGGAGATCATCTAAATATCCCTGCTCTTATTGACTTTTTAGATGATTTTTTAATAAATTATAACCTAGATGATTTAAAATACATTTCATCGTACGAAAAATACAGACACAAGGACTTTAGAATAATAAAAGGCTATATGGAATCTTACAGAACACAGGCAAGTGATTATCTGGATAAATGGAATGTAAAATTTTCATATAATGAAGTAGGGGTACCCAGGTATATCTTAAAAGAATCTACAGAAGGAGATAAGGAATTAGAGAAAAAGCTTGTATCTTCCAATAAAGGAGTTTTTAAATATAAAAAGCATACCAATGCGGAAAGCAGGCTTATTACGGATAGTGAAATTCTCATAGATATTAACAAAAATAGTTATGAAGAAAAAGTAACATCATTTCAGGTAGGAATAGGAAAAGAAACCAGATATGAAATTAAACCGATCTCCTATAAAAGTTTTCCTTCAAGAGAATTTATTTTAACATCGGATCATATTTCAAAAATGATATCATCAAAATAGGATAAGGAGATAAAAAAGATGCCATTATTTTTTATGATTAATCATTCCTGTGATTTCATAGGACAGAGTTCTTTCATCGAAAGTCTAAAGGAGTAAATGATTTAAAAATACACAGAAAAAAAGAAAAATAAATAAGAGAAGTGATAAAATTAAAAAATAACATATCGAAATTTGCGTTAATTTTCTGTTTATTTGTTTGGGGCTTTACTTCATCTCAGAGCCATTATTATGATCTGGATTGTGATAACCTCCAGGACACGGTTTTGCTGGAAAAAGGATTCTTAAATATTCATTTTGGGAATAAAACTTCAGGTCGTTTTGAATTACCTGAAATCACAGCGCTCACAAATATAAAAATTGGATATTCAAATTCTTATGAGATAACGGTATATTATAGTGGAGACAGAGGTTTGTATGGTACAATCAATATTTTTTATAAAAAAGACTGGTTTATAAAGAACGTTAATTTTTATAACCCCTGTCAAGAATGTGAAAATCAGAGTATTAAAATTTTAACTAAAAATATAAATCTCCCAATTAAAGATATAGACCCAGAAACTCTTGAAGTTGATTCAAAAGGTTTTAAATCATTAACATTTTTTGATAGTCAAAGTATTGTGAAAACTTACAAAGACTTAAAAAAACTTTATACAGATTTATCTAATTATCCTATACTTTCAAACAGTTTTAACGACTCAATGTTGTTCGATTTTAAAAATAAATTTGTGTTATCTAAAGCTAATCTGGATGATTACAATAATGTAGCCTATATCCTTTCTAGAAATGGAAATCAAAAAGTGGCTATTGAACTATTGCAACAGATCATTAAGAAATTCCCTTCCAGAGCAGTTGCTTACCTTAATCTGGCAGATAGTTATTGGTGTATAGGAGAAAATGTCAAAGCAAAAACCAATTACAGCGAATATTTATCTTTAATGAAATCTCAAAAAAAGGATCTTAATAAAATACCACAATATGCAAAGGATAGAATAAAATAAAAAATGATAAGAGCCATCATTAAACTAGTAATTATTTTTATTCTCTAGTCTGACATTTTTTTGGAAAGAATTAAAAACAAGAAAAAAGAAGCCTAATGAAAAGAAGTAATCTATATCTGATCCTATTCTTTTTTTATATTAACTGCCAATCTCAACACCATGATGGCAAAGTAATTTATTTGAGTAACAATGATATTCAAACAGTTCACTATTTTCATATGAGCAGTGAATACGCAAGAGTATATGGTAGCTCGATAAAGAGTGATTCTTTAGTATTTACTAGAGATAAAAATGACTTGATAGTAAAGGAATTTAAGTATAATGATCAACAGAAAAAAAGAATTACTACCGGAAATATTAAATATATCAATTACTATAGCAAACTCTCAGATATCGTTGCATCAGAAAATACATTTTCAATCGATGAAGTTCCAATTACTAATTTCAATTTTCTCAAAAAAGACTTGGAAATCGAACGCATGATCAAAGAAAACTGTAAACATACCAAAGAAGGATACAATGGGTGTGATTTCATGCTTCCAAAAAATAACGAACTTCCATATTGGCCAGATAATTCAACCATAACATCAGCTAAAATAAAAAGGAAAGAAAATAGACTGGATGAAATAGAATTTCAGGCAAAATACTTCGATACATCTTTTAGTTATAAGAGAAATTATTATTATCATAATAAAAATCTTGAAAAAATAATCACTTCTGTAAAAGACAGTGCTTTTGAGTCTTATGAAGAGAAATTCATCATTGTTAAAGATGGGAAATAGTGACGAAAGAACTATATATATATCATATTGTAGCATTTTAAATATGATGAATTGTGTATCTCTAAAAAAAAGTAACATAATTTGGCTTGTGCTAATTCCTCTCTTTAGCAACGCCCAATATCAGATGATCGCTAAACAGGATTTGAATTTAGATAAAAGTCAGGATATTATTTATAAAGATTCCATTACCAATAAGTTGATTTTTGAGTATGGTAAACCAATTGTAAACAAAAAAGATTCAATATTTTTTTTCTCAAACTATCATGCGGAAGCAGGAGGTTTAAATGTAAAAATAATAAAGAATATCATCAATATTAAATTTACTTACGCACCAAAATACCTTGACTTTGATTTATTGACTTTTAGCTATAATACAGTAAAAAGAGATTGGTTTTTAACTGACATTTTAAGTTCCAGAACCAATCCTTTAAGTGAGAGATTGATGACAGAAAGATGTCAATATAAAATACCGAAAAACATCAGGTTTTCTTTGAAGAAAAATAGTTTTGATGATGTTCAGGAAAAGTTATTAGATAACAAGAAATATTTGATGAGATGTTCAAAAAAAAATCTTGAATAAATTTTTATAGACATATTATCTTTACTTATCTGGAGTCTACTATAATTCTTTATTTAAAACAAAAAAGCAATTATTCTCGCCCAACTCAAAGCATTCTTACACAAGTCTCCAAATATTTTAAAATGTTGAACAGGTAGCATCTTTTACTTAAAAATATTTTCTATTTTTGAGGAAACAACCGCAATCTCTATGAAAAAATGTATTATTGGATTTATTTGCGCAATCGATTGCATTGTGAATGCTCATTCTTTAACTTCCCAAACCCGGATTGAAGTAAAGAATACATTGAATTTCTCTAGAAATGAAGTCGTTGCCATTCCTGTACATCAGCTGAAGGCGTTGATGAAAGAAAACAGAAAAAATGAGATCAGAATAAAAGACAGCAATCATAAAGTGCTTCCGGTTCAGTGGATTGATAATGATTCCGACGGGAAAGATGATGAATTGCTTTTTCAGGCTGTTATCGGGGCAAAAAAGATCAACCGATACAGCATTTCTGTTGACGGAAGTGTTCCGATTCCCGAAAGCAGGATTTCTACCTATTCAAGACTTGTCCCGGAGCGTGTAGACGACTATGCCTGGGAAAATGATAAAATTGCTTTCAGGGTCTATGGTCCGAAAGGTCAGCAGGAAGCCTTACAGGGAATTAAAAGCAGTACTCTTTCCAGTGGAGTGGATATCTGGCTGAAGCGGACTGATCTGCCGGTTATCAATAAATGGTACAAAGGGTATCTTACCGATCCCATGTTTTACCACAGAGATACAAGAGAAGAAGGATATGATCCCTATCACGTAGGAAACAGTCGCGGCACAGGCGGAATCGGGATATGGACGAAAGACAGCCTTCAGGTTTCCCAAAATTTTGTTACTGCTAAAACCATAGCCGAAGGTCCCTTAAGAACCGTTTTTGAGCTAACCTACAATCCCTGGAGTGAATACGGAGTCAAAGAAACCAAACGTATTTCTTTAGATCTGGGCTCTAATTTCTCGAAATTTGAATCCTATTTTGAGGCTGAAAAGCCAGTTCCCAATTATACCATCGGAATCAGTTTGCATAAAAATGAAGGAGAAACTGTACTCAGTGATAAAGAAGGGTACTATCTTCACTGGGAAAAAATTGATGATGCCTTTGTAGGGGAAGGAATCGTAATACATCCTGAAGTCGTTGAAAAATCAATAGCTTTTAAATCTGAAACTCCGGATCAGAGCAATCTGCTGGTTGTGACCAGACCTCAAAAAAAACGGATCTATTATGCCGGATTTGCATGGCAGAAAAGCGGGCAGATCAAAACAAGAAAAGACTGGGAACTGATGTTGCAGCAAAAAGCGGAAATGATATCGAATCCACTCATTATTAAAATCAAATAAGAATTATACCATGATAAAATCGGGAATTTCAATAGCAGCCCTTTGCTTTACGACGGTTGTTTCTGCGCAGATGAAAGACACGCTGGCGGAAAAAATAGTGCTTTATCAGCTTCCGGTGGGAGGTTGGGGAAAGCAGCTGAATGATAAGTCGGTCGTGAATTATAATATGCCGGTTGACAAAAATCTCTTAAGAAAAATAAAGGCAACAGGGGATGATCACGCAACCATTGATAACAATGCCACGTCCAGAGAAATAAATATACTAATAAAAGCCTATGCAGCCACAAAAAATCCCGAATACCTGAAATCTGCAGAAAAAGGAATCCATTACCTTCTTTTAATGCAGTATGACAATGGAGGTTTTCCTCAATACTATCCGAATACGGGACTGTACAGGAAGCAGGTCACCTACAATGACAACGCCATGATCAATGCTTTGACGGTGCTTTACAATGTGGCAGAAGGTAAAAGTGATTTTGATGCTGTGGATTCAAAACTCAGGGAAAAATCAAAAACCGCCCTTCAGAAAGGCATCGAATGTATCTTAAAAACCCAGGTTTTGCAAAAAGGAAGTCCGTCTATATGGGCAGATCAATACAATGAAATTACTTTGCAGCCCGACAAAGCCAGAGCTTTTGAGCCTATTTCTCTGGCAACCGGAGAGTCTGTAGGAATCATCAGATTTTTAATGATGCAGCCTGCAACTCCTGAAATTCAGAAGTCTATCAACGCAGCTATAGAATGGTTTAAAGACAATAAAATAGAAGGCTACAGTTATAATGTTGCTAAACAAAATGGTAAAACACTACGAGTTTTAGCTGAAGATAAAAATTCTGTGATCTGGGCAAGATTCTACGATATCCATACCAATAAACCCCTTTTTGGCGACCGTGACGGAAGTGTAAAATATAATTATAACGACGTATCGGAAGAAAGAAGAAACGGCTACAGCTGGTTTGGTGACAGTCCACAAAAACTCATAGACAAAGAATATCCGAAATGGAAATTGAAGAATACAATTGGAGGTTGATATGCTTTCTTTTGAGTACGAGGGATGTAGAGTAGTTTAAGGGTTTGAGAGCTTTAGAATGAATGGGTTGGAATAGATCTGATGGACAGCCAATAATAGCTCAATGCAATATTAGTAAAACAGTTGTAAATCTACAATCTGAAGTCTGACATCTGAAATCTAAAATCTTACATCTTATCTTTACATAATAAGCAAAAAACGACTGAGCATTTCTCAGTCGTTTTTCTTAGATCGTGTTTAAATTCCTTTATTTTAATTAAAATGAATCACAGATATTTCCTGTTAAGGTAGCACCTGCTTTAGCGGTTACATCTGCTTTTACATCTGAGGCTGCTAATTTATTGATGGAATAGGCAGGTGTAAATGAGGTTCCGCTTCCTGCCGTATTTCCTGTTACATTGGTAAATATGCTTCCTGTTTGTGTCACAGCCGTAAATCCACTCATCAGGTTGATAGGTTCTTTTACATTTTCAAAAACATTGCGTTCCACAAGAATATTCGCCTGTACCCCTGCAGCAATACATTTATTGCTTACAGAGCTGTTGAAGTAACTGTTTAAGATATGAATTTTTCCAAATCTTACTCTCGGCATCCGCTCTCTGCATCCCGGAGCCCACCAGCAACGAACGAAGGTGACGTTTAGTTTTCCTGCATCAGCAGTGGCGCCATCGCTTGAACCGATAAGATTAGAGAATCTGTGGTCATCTGTTCCTCCTGAACCGCCTGGTTTTGGAGCTTTTAAATAATGAAATTTAGTATACGATACAGTAACAAAGTCAGATTTGTTTTTAATATCGAAGTTCCCGTCAACACCGTCTCTGAATTCACAATGGTCGATCCATACATTTCTGCAGTCATCCAGAATGGCATTATCCCAGCCATCTGTATCATAAGCTCCCGGTCCTTCAAAGATCAGGTTTCTGATAATGATATTATTACATCTTTTAACATTGATGATTCCTGAACCATCCTTTGTCTGATCCGTAGAAACCAATTTTGCACCGCTGGTTCCATAAATGGTTTTTCCGGTCTGATCCTGTAGTGATAAACGTGTCGTGATCGTAATGGTTCCTGTCACCTTCACCACTTTTACTGCAGTATTTTCAATGGCAGCTTTCAGCTGGGCATAGTTGGTTACTGTAGTTTCAGCAGCAGTTCCACCCCCGGTAGTTCCACCATTTTGAGAAGCCCAGCCTGGAGCAACACAACTGGCCAATGGTATAATCGCCTTTGCATCCAGGGAGTTTTTCAGGTTTAAATCATTTGGGTTATCTGATAATTGTGTTTTAAGGTCTTCCTGACCACAACCGGTCAATACAAAAGCTGAACTTAATGCCGCCGTCAGCAGGATTGCTTTTAAGGTTTTTTTCATAGTTTTTATATATTGTAATTTAACTGATGTAAAATTATTAATATGATATCAAATAATTTTATATTTTAATGTATTCATATTTATATAATTATAATGTTATTTATTGTAATTGTTCAATCGGTTGCATTTTATATTATTTGTAAAATATAACTAAAATAAGCTTACCAGAAATAAAATACCCACAAATCTTACAGATTATACAGGTTATTTTCTGTGAAATCCATGAGATCTGTGGGACCAGTATTTACTTTTTATAAGCTACGATGAGAAAAATTATGGGATAAACCCATTTTTTCTTTGACGGATATAATTTAAGTTGTTGATTATTAATGTTTTACAAAACAATTATTCTACTTCACTCAGACTGACAATACTCCACCAACGCTATAGTATTAGCAATGTTACACTGAGCAAAGTCGAAGTGTTTTTAAGGTTATTTTTCAGCTTTATTGAGTAATTTCTAATGGCAACAACAAATTTTCTGAATAAAATGAGATACTGTGATTGACTTTTATTTAAGGATTAATAAAATCCTCCCTGAATGGAGTAAAAGCATCAATCAATTGTCCTTCTTCCAGACATTTGACGCCATGAAAAATATTGGGCTGAGCGAAAAAGCCATCTCCTTTTTGTAAAATTTTGGTCTCGCCATCCACGGTCACCTCAAATATACCGGATGCTACATACGTAATCTGCGAATGGAAATGCTGATGCAAGGTACCGATGGCATCCTTTTCAAATTTCACGATCACCATCATCACCTGAGCATTATATCCTACAAATTGTCTGGAAACACCTGCTCCAAGATCTTCCCATTCAGAATGACCGTCAAAGAATTTTTCTTTTTTAAATTTCATTTAGTTGATTTTTTTGTTAATTATCAAAAGGTTTATGAATTAAAGTAAAAGTACGTTGTAAAATAATTTCCCTCAGATCTCACGAATTTCGCAGATAATTGCATAAGATCTGTGTAATCGGTGGGGAAGTAGATCTTAAATTATTTAATAAAATTCTCCAAACCTGTTTTCATATTCTTCAAAGAAACGGTAGCCCGTTTTGCGATAGATTCTGCTCCTAATTTTGATAAATGCGTATCATCATCTTTTCCTTCAGGATAATAATCAACTTCCCCTTTTTTATAATGAAGATGCAGCTTTTTTGAACTTTCCGGGCCGTATGAAATTTCCATTTGTTCTGTCAATAACTGTAAGTCTACCATGGGAACTTTCAGATCATTGCCCACCATCCTTACCACCAGTGGATATTCCTTATGAGTATCCACCAAAACGCCATTTTCATTGAAATTTCTTCTTACAATGGAAGTTATCAGAATAGGATAGGCTCCTTTTGCTCTGGTTTCATTCACGTACCTTTCCAGGTTCGCTCTGTATTGCGTATAAGGATTGGTAAAACGCGCGGAATCGTTTATTTTCTGATCATTATGTCCGAATTGGATGATCACAAAATCTCCTTTTTTAAGCTGTTTCATCACTTTATCCCATCTGCCTTCTGTCCTGAAACTTTTGGAGCTTCTCCCGTTCGTTGCATGATTCTGGATTTCAATTCCTGAGGTCATTAACAGGGGAAGCATCTGTCCCCAACCGTGTTCAGGATTTTTATCAGGATTTTCCTTATTGGCCATGGTGGAATCACCAATTAAAAATAAGGTTGGTTTTTGTTGTGCAAATAAGAGCGCAGCGAAGAAAATATAAAATGTCAGAAGAAGTTTTTTCATTGTACTTTTAATTAAACATGATTGATTTTATTCAATATAAATGGTGGGTTTTGCTTATACAATTCAATGGGAAGTCATTATTAGAGCTCTGATCGTTTAGCGTTTTATTTGTAGCGTTGTCATGCTGAGCGAAAGTCCAGACATTTCAATTATTGATTGGGATTCCACCCATCAAAAATCATGTCCAAAGTATAGTTTTTCAAATCTTTTTGAGTCAATTGACGGGACCATTTCACCCGCTTTGCTGTTGTTCCACCTTCGCCTTTGCTGCCAAATTCAGCGTAGTAGGCTGTTTTTTCTTTATCAGGAAACATTTTGTCGCCTTTCCATGGGTTCCAGCCTTCCGGAAGAATATGTTTTCCCATATCTGTGTTAATGAAAACGGTTTTGGCATACGGTCTCCAGGGTCTTCCAAGATATACTTTCTTGATGCCCTCTTTGGCTGTTAACCGGCAGTCAATAAAAACGAATCCATACTTTCTGTCTGCTTCAGTTGCAGCAGCGGTGATGTATGAATCGGCCATGCTTTTAATGGTGCAGTTTTTAAACACTACTGTTGCCTGTCCGAAAATAAAATCAGTCGTTCCCTCAATAGAGCAGTTTTCAAAAAACTGTCTGCTGTGATTGGTCGCCGCATAAACGGTATCCTGACAACCGAGAATGTTGGAGTTTCTGATCACAAAACGGTCACCTTCCACATGAAGAGAAACGGCCTGACCTTCGTTACACAAACTGTTTTGAATGGTCAGATTACTGATCTTAATATCGTCCGCCATCACCAATAAAGTATAAGAATTGAAGGTGGTCATTTTTTCATTTAAGGCATCCTGTTTTCCTGAAAAATCATTGTTGGTGATCACAGTGCTGTCCTTATTTTCACCTTCTAAAATGATTTTATGTTTTGAAGAAGGAATCACTACTTTCTCATGATAAATGCCTGATTTAATGAAAATCAATGCTTCTGCAGGACCTAAGTCTCTTATTGAGTTGATTGCTTTCTGGATAGAGGTAAAATCTCCGCTTCCGTCTTTTGCAACAGTAATTTTAACGTAAGGATCATTGCCTGCCAGAAGAAAATTAGCAATAGAAATGAATAGAAGTAAGAATAACTTTTTCATAAACAGGGTTGTTATTTTTAACGTAAAGATTTGATTTTCTTCATGTTTATTTTTAGTGAGTAAATCTTCATCAGCGACTTGTCGCATTCTTCGTTCCTTAAGGTTAATATTATTATTGATAAATCTTTGCGTTTAGAATGATAGTTATTACTGCTTTAAGACTTTATCTAAAAAATCAATTGTATAATTCAATGTTTCCGTGAACCACGGTTCTGCCGACCAAAAGGAGTGTGGTGTATCTCTTATTTCGTGAAATTCTGTCAGGATGTGATAGCTTTTCAGCTTTTTCATCATATCGTCCCGTCCCGCATGGAATCTGGGTTGGGAGCTATTGATGAATAGGATGGGTGGTGTATTTTTATTAACGGACTCTAAAGGAGAAGCTTCTGTCCAGTTTTTTAAATTAACGTTTCTATCACCTCCTAACCAATAAGAAGCATAGGTGCTCTCTTCAGCTTCAGGATGAATGAAGGAAACAATTCCGTCAATATTGATTATTGCTTTTATTTTATTCTTTGATCTTACCCCAACCAAAGTGGCGATCTGGGCTCCTGCCGACTCTCCCAAAACGGCTATTTTCTTCTGATTTAAACCGTATTTTTTATGATTTTTCTTTAACCATTGAAGGGCTTGCTCAATATCTTCAACGCCACCGGGATATTTTGCTACGTCAGCCAGACGATAACCGACGGCAATGGCAACATAACCTTTGGCTGCCAGTTCCTGAGCCATATACTTTTCATTTTCCTTGCTTCCTGAAATCCAGCCGCCACCGTGAACCATTACAACTCCCGGATGTTTTTTGGATGTATCAAGAGGGTAGTAGACATCAGCTTTTAAAGAAAGTCTATTGATATTGGCATATTCTACATTCTGATCAATCCCGATATTGGCTGGAACAGGTCTTTCCAGGGGCGTAATGAAAGGATGCTTTTTTTTTAGTTTTTCGAAGGTCGATTCGTTGGTATAGGGAGAAGCATTCGGCCGTTGAACCTGACCGAATGCTACCATTCCTCCCATTAAAAAAATAGAAATATAAGTAGGTGTTTTGTTAAAAATCATTCGCTTGTGGGAATTTTTTTATACAATTTTTTTAAGACTAATGATATTCGTTTTGGAATCGCAAAGTGTCATTTTTACCTCTTTGGGATCGCCAACTATTTCACTGAATTTTTATTGACTTCTGTTCCAATGGAAACTGCCGTTTTATTATTGCTTATTTCTTTTGGTAAGAGTACGGATCCGGTTTTATTTCCCAGTACTTTTACAACAGGCTTATTTTGAGATTCAAATTTTACGGTCGAAAGATCGATGTTTTTGCTGTTATAGACGGTCGCTCCCGTTCCTTCAGAATATTTCAACTTTACATTTTTCAGTTGAATACCGTCTGCATCAACGATGGTTAAGGCTTTTTTGGTGTCAAACTGCGAATCTTCGATAACGATGTTTTTAAGATTCATTTCAGCCAATCCAAATAAAGTGATCGCCTCATAAGAATTAACTGCATTGATGTTTTTAAAATAAATATTTCTGAAAACAGGCGTTTCTTCGGTCACAGGATATACCTTTTCCGGAGCCTGATTGCCTTCTTTTTTCTGTCCCTCCTCCAAAACAGGCGATGCTCCTTCGTAGAACATATTGAAACCAATCGTCTGCGTTGGAATATTAATCATATCGATATTTTTGATGTAAATATTTTCAACAATTCCGCCTCTTCCTCGGGTTGTTTTAAAACGAAGACCGATGTCTGTTCCGATGAAAGTACAGTCGGAAACATGGATATTTCTGGCTCCTCCCGACATTTCACTTCCTACCACAAAACCTCCGTGACCGTGATAGACAACATTGTTTTTAATAATTACATTTTCCGTAGGTCTATTTCTTTTTCTTCCGTCTTCATTTTTTCCTGATTTAATACAAATTGCATCGTCACCCACATCAAAAGTATTATCGTAGATCAGAACATTTTTACACGATTCCAGGTCAACACCATCCCCGTTTTGAGAGAACCAGGGATTTCTTACTGTAAGATTTCTCAAGATGACATTCGTACACATCAGCGGATGAAGATTCCATGCTGGTGAATTCTGGAAAGTAGGGCCATCCAGCAGAACTTTGTCGCAGCCTACCAGACTTACCATAACGGGACGAAGGAAATCTTTAACGGTTTTCAGATCGTCTTTAGAGATTTTATCAGGAACATTGAAGCTGGAACTGCTTTCAAATCCTTTTTTGTAACTTTCAGAAGGATACCATGTTTTTCCGTCAGAAGATAATATTCCGCCTGAAGAAACAATTCCTTTCCATTCTGATTCTGCCACCTTACTCTTTTTAATCGCTCTCCACGCATCGCCGCTTCCGTCTATCACCCCTTTTCCTGTAATCGCAATATTGCTTGCATTTTTTGCAGAAATCGGAGACTGGCAGCGAATGGTATTTAAGCCTTCAAAACTCACATCCACCAGAGGATAATCTTCTTTGTCTTTGCTGAATAGAATGAATGCTCCTTCTTCTACATGAAGATTGATGTTGCTTTTCAATTCGATAGGACCGGTCAGCCACATTCCGCGGGGAACTACCAGTTTTCCGCCGCCTTTTTTGCTAAGGTCTTCAATGGCTTTTCTAAAGGCCTCTGTGTTTTTCACATTTCCTCCTGTAATTCCACCATATTGGGTGATAGAAACCGTATTGGCGGCAAAAGAAGTTTCTGCGACCTGAGGCATTTTAAACTCAATATTTCTGTAAATATCCAGATTCTGAGCTTGGATTTGCCCTGAAAAGATCATCATTGCTGCTAAACCGATAATTGTAAGAGACGTCTTCATTTTATTTTTTTTGAGTTTTAATTACATTTTTAAATTCTTTATAGACCATCGCGGCTACCGCTTTCGCTCCTTCCGGCTGAAAATGGGTGTTGTCTTTCTGCCCTTTAGGATAGGCTTCATAAACGTTTTCAGGAAGATTCATGAAATAATGATTGGTAGTGAAATCCTGTCCCTTTTGGGTAAAATACTCCATTGATAATTTGTTTAAATCAATGTAAGGAACATTCATTTCTTTAGCAATGTCAATCGGGGCCTGCGCATATTCTCCATGTACATTTTCCAGTTTTCCATCTTTCCATGGGTAATTTCGGGCAACAGGAGTCACAATAACTGGGTTTCCTCCTTTTTGTCTTGTCTGCGATACAAATAACCTTAAAAATTCTTTATACCCCTGAATGTTGATATACCGTTCAGGATGTTTTTCCGAACCGTCATTGTGGCCAAACTGCATGATGACATAATCTTTGGGTTGTAAATGATCGTACACAGATCTCCATCTTCCTTCCTGAAAAAATGTTCGCGTACTTCTTCCGCCGTGGGCCCTGTCGATGACAGCTACAGAATCTGTGGTCATCGCAGGTTTCAGAGAAGCCAGACTGTCTTTGACAAAAAATGGCTGAAAAACCTGGCCCCAACCTGTGATGGGGTAACGGACTTTCATATACTCTTTTCCGGGATCATAATCTCCGGTGTAATCTGCCATGGTAGAATCTCCGATAAGATAAATATGAGTAACTTTCTTATTCTGTTTCGCTGTCGTCTGTTGCACATTGCTTTGTGACTGGCAGGCAGATAACAGCAAAACGCTGAATAAAAATGAAACTATTTTAAATGTTCTTTTTTTCATGACTTATATATTTGTTGGTCATCGCAAAGGCAGAAAGCTTTTTAAATATGTGATGGCCACCATCATTTTTTTAATCTAATTTTTTGTAATTCTAAACCAATCAAAGTCAGCATATCCGCCACGGGGTGCTTTCGCCGTACTTATGCTATACAGCCCGACTTTAGCTCCAATCCATTTCCCGGGTTTTGCCTGAAAAACGTCGCCGGCTTTGATAAAGCTTTTCCCATTTTCACTATAGCTGAACTGGCACAAGCCATTGGGCTCATTTATATTTACTTTTAAATAAACTTCGTTTCCTTTTAATTTTGTTTCAAATAAGATTTTTTCCTCACCTCCTTTATCTGCTTTTTCAGCTCTTCTTAACTGTACATAATATCCGTCAGGTTTATTGGTAATCACCAGGGATTCATGATCTAATCCCATGATCAGTAATCCTGCCGTTTTCCCTTCTTTGGCATCTTCCGGTGTTAATTTAACTTTCGTTGATGCTGTAAAATTCGGAGCCGGGAATTTTTGGGTTAATAAATTGGGGACGTTCCAAAGGTTTTTTTCACCTTCAGGAACTTTCATGGAGAATAGTCTTAAAAATTTTTGTCCAGGAAGTTGAGATGACCAAACGATATTTTCATTGGCACTCCATTGCCATTGAAGGTTTAATTTTTCACCGTCAAATTCATCGGTTTCAGGAGGAGTAACGATAGGGTAGGACTTACCAACGTTGGGCTTTTTATAGCTTGAAACGGGTTCTCCAATGCCGTTTTTATCTGTATCAATTCCCATGACGGGCCAGTCTTTTTCCCATTTCATCGGCTGCAAATGGACGATTCTTCCGTACGTATCCACATCCTGAAAATGATAAAACCAATCTTCACCGGAAGGCGTATCTACCCAGGCTCCCTGATGCGGTCCATTAATCTTTGTTGAGCCCTGTTCCAATACTATTTTTTCTTCATAGGGACCATAAATGTTTTTGGATCTCAGGACCAATTGCCATCCTGTGGCCACACCACCTGCCGGAGCAAAAATATAGTAATAGCCGTTTCTTTTATACAGTTTTGGACCTTCAACGGTGGGATGAGCGTCGTGGCCATCAAAAACATGAACACCTTTGTCCAGTACCTTTGTTCCTTCGGAATTCATTTTATTGATTGACAGCAAACTTTTAACCCCTGCACGGCTTCCCGCCCAGCCATGAACCAAGTAGGCACTTCCATCCTCATCCCAAAACGGGCATGAGTCAATCAGACCTTTTCCTTCCATTACCAAAACCGGTTTTTCCCAGGCCCCAAGAGGATCTTTGGTTTTCACCCTATAGATTCCGAAATCGGGATCGCCCCAGTAAATGTAAAATTCACCTTGATGAAATCTGATGCTGGGTGCCCAAACACCGTCGCCTCTTTTTGGGGTCGAGAAATGTTCGTGTGGAAGAACATCGGGAAGTGCATAATTCACCAATTTCCAGTTCACCATATCTTTAGAATGAAGGATCGGCAGCCCGGGAGCTTCATTGAAACTGGAAGCGGTCATATAATAATCGTCACCGACACGAATGACATCGGGATCAGAATAATCTGCGTAAAGAATCGGGTTTCTGAAGTTTTTTCCCTGATCGGCTGTCCATACCTCAGAGATGGAATTTTTTTCCTGTGCGGTAAGATATGTTGAAGCAATTGAAAATACGGTAATTGCTGTTCTGTTTAAAATGTTCTTTATCATCGTAAAATCAGATTTTTTATCTGTTTTAATTTTAACATCAAGTCAAATAATTTTTTATAATCAATATGATATTTGGACTCAATAGCGTATTCTACTCAGCAAAATGTGAATGTTTTTCCTTCCGTTATTTTTCAAATTCTAAACTTGCCAGAATAAAGGGGCCTGTTCCTTTTGGATCATTGGAACGGATTTCCTCATTGATATAGTATTCATAAGAACCGCTTCTGTAAGGCGTTCCACCCAAACCTGCGACTGCGCAGCATTTATTTAGGCTCACCAGTCCGTTTTCGTCAACGGAGATCAGATTATTAATGATTCCGTCGTAGCCTTTTTTAGCATATGCTTTATAGGATTTCGGGAGATACCCTTTGTTGACTGACTTGATGATGGTATAGACAAACATAGATGAACCTGTTGCTTCCAGATAATTCCCTTTTTCTCCCCCTTTATCTAAAACCTGATACCAAAGTCCCGTTTCTTTATCCTGAACTTTGATAACCGCATCGGTGTAGGATTTTAAATAAGAAATCAATTGGGCTCTTCCCGGATGATTTTGGGGTAAGTAATCCAGCACATCGACCATGGCCATTCCGTACCAACCCATGGCTCTGGACCAGAAATTGGGTGAAAGTCCGGTTTCTTTATCGGCCCAGGCCTGTTCTCTGCTTTCGTCCCAGGCGTGATACAGCAGACCTGTTTTTTTATCCAAAAGATGTTTTTGAATTAAGGCAAATTGATTGATGATATCATCGTAGGCTTTTTCAGCATCGGCTCCTTTGGAAAACTCATGGGTGTAGTTGGCATAAAAGGGTTCGCCCATGTACAATCCATCGAGCCACATTTGGTTCGGATAGATTTTCTTGTGCCAGAAGCCTCCTTCTGAGGTTCTCGGCTGTCCGTCGATCTGTGAACGAAGGGTTTGTAGTGCTTTTAAATATTTTTCTCTTTTCTCCTGCTGATAAAGGTAAATCAAAACATTTCCGCAGTTCAGCATATCGATATTATATTTGGTAAGGTCGTATGAAACAATGGTTCCGTCTTCTTTTACCATCGTATCACCAAATTGGGTGATGTAGTTGTAATATTCTTTATTACCTGTCTTTTGGTATAGCCTTTCCGCACCTTCCAGTACAATGGCTGTAGGATAGCTCCATTTAGGATTTTTATTATAATCAAGCATCCATGCTTCCGGGAATCTGCTGATCTCGGAAAGGAGCATTCTTTCTTACCATTTTAACTGGGATGGAATTATTTTTCCTGATTTTGACTGTGCAGCATTCGTTTTTGAATGGGTGACCTTTCGGGTTTGAGCACAGGCCATGAAGATTCCTGAACCCATGACCGCCAGTGCGTATATTTTAAGTTGATGATTAATCAAATTCATTTTATTTCAAACTTTAAAGTTGATTATTTTTATCTAGCAGATCCAGTTTTTTATCCAGATCCTGGTAAAATGATTCTTCTGTGGTCAAACCGTTGGGTTCCAGGGACCACGCTCCCAGAAAGTAATAGGAAACGTTTTTTGTTTTTTTGAAAACCACCGTGTGAGTGGATTTTGTTTTCACATATTTATCAAAACTTTCGACAGGGTAGAAGACAGCCATTCCCAGATTGTCATCTTTTTTGGTTTCAGTCTGGTTTCCGTAGGTGGCGATGTAGGCCCATTTTTTATTTTGACTGATTCCCTGTTTTACGGGAATGTTTTTAATAGACACAATTCCTGTACACAACCCGGACAGCGTATTGCTCAAAGATAAATCTACTTTTACAAAACGGTCTTTGGGAAAAATGGTCAGTTTTGACTGAAGGTCTACCGCGCTGCCCCAGGTTTTCCATCCTTTATAATCGATGGTAGCGAAGGATCTGTCTTTTTCATTACTGACTTTGGCCGTTGTATTTTTTACTATTTTGAAAGTTTCCACATAGTCATTCTGCTCGTCATATCTTCCATAAGAACCGACGCCAATGGTGCGGCCGGATTTTAAAACATCCTGTCCCCACGGGGCATCGTGATGATAAGACTCAAAACCGTCCTGGCCAACCTCCGGTAAAACCAGGGTGTTTACTTTTTTACCGAAAATATCAGTGGCATTTCTCCAGTCCAGATAGAGCCTGTAGCCAATCTGGTTGTTTTCCAGTCCGATGCCTTCATACCGGATGTAAGTCGAATGATCCGTATGTTCCGCGGGAATTGTGAGTTCCTGAATATTTTTGAATGTACCGCCGGTGTATTGATCTCCTTCCCATTTTCCGCCTTCTTTTACAGAAAGCTCTGCATAGGAAAAAGGAGCTTTGGGATTTTTACGGATTTTTTCAATCACAGAAGTTTGAGCATGTGATACTACAGAACCCATGAATACTCCTGCTGCTGCTATTTTGAATATACTGAATTTCAATTTTGACATAATCGTTTTTATTATATAACCGGGTTTAACAAAAAGTTTTCATGGTTATTAGTTTTTTTGTCCCCCGGTTATTTTATGGACAATATCATTGATGTACACTTCTATATTGTCGTAGTCCTTCTCTAAATCTCTTCCGTTGGCGTTGGAGAGTTTTGGGTTCAAACTGTGTTTGATTTCCCAGTCATCGGGCATCCCGTCGTTATCAGAGTCGGGGAGTGGTTTTCCTTCTTTCAGATTGGGATATCCGCCAACATCCTTTTGAGAGTCGATGATTCCGTTGGTGCTTCCTTTTGAACCCTGGTAGGTGAAACTTCGGTTTTTGACATCTTTTAAGACATGCAGATCCACAGCATCCCTCACCAGACTGGCCCCTGCCAACTGTATAATTTTCTCATAAGCCTCCTGTGCGGAATGTGTTTTTGTATTATTATGAATATCATGTGGCTTACTCATTTTAATAGCGTTTTTGTCCTGATCTGTCAGATGGTAAGAAGATTTCATCTGGCTGAAGACGCCTTCCGTCCAGTTGTCTTTGGTAACTTCAGAACTTCCTTCTGCCACATTTCCGTTGATGTAATATTTCCCCCAGATATTGTAGACTTCAGTTTCCGGTTTTTCATTTTTATCAATCGCAACAATTCTTTTTTTCGTCATCGTTGCAGGGCCTGGTTTGTAATAATTATTAATGATATTCACGTTCATTGCTTCTCCTCCATAGATATTGTTGTGGCCCCAATTATAAATCACATTATTTCTGAAATCTGTAAGATCGGTTAAAGCAAACTTACTTCCTGCGTATTCTCCCAATCTTGGATTTCTGCTGTCATGATGCGCGTACAGATTATGATGAAATGAAGCCTGTTTTCCTCCGGCAATTCCTCCGTATCCGTGCGGTCCTTTCTGATGAACAGAATTTCTTAAACTTTCTGCAATGATACACCATTGAAGCGTCGTATTTTCATTGTTATAAATAGAAACGGTCTCATCGGTAGACCAGCTCATCGAACAATGATCCACGATCAGGTTTTTAATGAATCTTGCGCCAAGGGCGTCGCCTTCAAATTTTTTCTGATCTCCCATTCTGAATCTCATATACCGGATGATCACATTGTCTGCGGCTACAAAAGTTTCATAATTGGCAATCGTAATTCCGTCTCCCGGGGCAGTCTGCCCGGCAATCGTTACGTTGCCTTCATGTATTTTTAACGGGGATTGAAGATAGATGGTCCCTCCTGTTTTAAAGATAATATATCTTGGACCTTTCTGGTTGAGGGCATATCTGAGGGTTCCTTCTGAACCGTCATCCGAAGTTTTTGTTACCAAATAAATCTTTCCGCCGCGTCCACCGGATGTATACCTCCCGAAACCTTCTGCACCGGGGAAACTCAATACGCTCTGAGCTTCAGCGGACACACCTGTACCGCATAAAACGCCTATCGTGAATAGCTTGGTCCATTGTTTTTTCATGATGAAAACCGTTGATATTGAGGTTTATTGCAGCGTTTTTCTAATATTCCAATGGTCGCTTCCTTTGAGAATAGAGTCTGCGGTATATTTTTTTTGTTCTTCCCGTGTTAACTGATGCGACCATGAAACTCTTTTTGATGCATTAGCTCCGGTTCCTTTTGAATTGAATTCTCCATAGAACGTTGTTTTTTCAGCATCCGGTTTGCTCCAGTTGTGCCATCCTTCAGGTCTGATAGTAGCATTCATTTCGCAGTTGATGTAGACTGTTTTGGCGAAAGGTCTCCAGGGTCTTCCCAGATACACTGAGTTTTGGGTAGCATTTCCAATAATTTTAGAATGAATAAAAACAAATCCGAAAGCCTGGCCCTGTGGAGTAGAAGCGGCGGTCACATAAGATGCACCTTCTTTGGAATAAACAGTGCAGTTTTCAAAAACAGCTGTTCCCGCTCCGAAAATATAGTCTGTAGTTCCTTCGATATAGCAGTCTTTAAAATAATTTCTTGAAGGTTTGCTTTTGTCTGCAAGATCCTGTGCTCCTTTCAGATATAAAGTGTCCTGATTTCCCAGAAACCTGCAATTGTCAAAAACGATTCTGTCACCGGTGGTCAGAACAGCAACAGCTTGTCCTATCTTTCCTGAACTGTTTTCAAATGTGATATTTTTTGCAGTAAAATCGTTTGAATAGATAAAAATAGTGGAAGAACCTGTGGTTCCGATCTCTTTTCCTTCCTGATTCTTTTTGGAAGCAAAATCATCGTACGTGATGACCGTATTTTCAGGATTTTCTCCTTCCATAAAAATGGCTCCCCTGGTTTCAGGAATGGTGATTTTTTCTTTGTAAACTCCGGCTTTAATAATGATTTTTGTTTCTGAAGCAGAACCATTTTCGACAGCATCGATAGCCTGTTGTACTGTTGTAAAATTGCCTTTTCCGTCTTTCGAAACCACGATGGTTTTATCGCCGGTTTTGAAAGAAAGAAGACCGATCAGCACGATCGAAAAAACGGTCAACACTTTAAAATCTTTAAGAAGAGCGGAAATTCTCATTGAATGGTTTTGTTTAAAATACAGACTTCTCTGTGAAGAGAAAGTCTGTATCTACTTAATATGAATGTGAAACTATTTGTCTAATAACCGTAATCCTGGGTAAGATTGTAATTTGAATTGATGACATCCAGGGCGATCGGGAGAAGTTCTTTTTTGTTAGGCTCGAAATAGTGCGCATAACTTTTTATAGGATCTCCACTGATGTAAGGTTGTGTCATAGCCAGTCTCCAGTTCACTTTGGTGTATCCTGTAGGAGTTGCAACACTTTGATTCGGACTGTAGAACACATCTGCTTTCGCGATTCCGTTCACATAAAGATCCATGTCCAGTACATTTTGCTGAGCCGTCTTCGTTGGAACATAATTCACCACGGTAGAGGCGGGCTTTTTATAGAAAATGTATTCAGGAACATTGGCATAGGCTCCCGTTCCGTTCATGAAAGCAACAAGTTTCTGCCTGGTTTCATTGATTTTTGTTTCCAATAGGTTCCAGCGGATCAGATCATATTTTCTTAATCCTTCTCCTCCGAATTCCAATAATCTTTCTTTCACAATGAAGTTAAAGAAGTCATTCTTACCCGTTGGTATCGTTCCAACCTGTCCTGAATTTCCGGCAAATGCTCTCTGCTTTACAGAAAGTACGGCACTCACCGCTTCTGGTGAAGCCCCATTGTGTAATTCGTTGTCAGCTTCGGCAAACATCAGTAAAACATCAGCATACCTTAACAGTGGCCAGTCAATCCCTAAATTTTGTGATGTTCCGGTAATGTTGGTCCATGATTTTCTGAATTTAGCATCATTCCAGTTGATAGAAGTCTGAAGATCTTCCTGCTTGGTTGTGCTTACTCTGAAGATGGCAATGTTCACATCCCTTCTCAGGTCAAATTTGCTGAATTCATAGAAATACGTTGGAATAGCACTGATCCCTCCTGCTGATTTCCAGTCTGTATCATCATGTCTTAATCCGTTGTAGTATCCGATCTTGGAATCTGTTCTTGAGTTTCCTCCGAAAGCGCCTACTGCAAAGATCACTTCATTCGTTGCATCCTGAGAATTGGTGTGTAATGATCTGAAAAGACCTTCATAACTAGGATTAAGTTTATGTTCTCCGGAATTGATAATATCTTTGCATTCGTCGTAGGCGATCTGATAATACTTTTGAGGATTGGAACCCTGTACCATCGCTTGCGGGCTTCTGCGTAGAGAATATCCGGCTCTTGCCAGTGCAATTCTTGCTCTCAAACCTTTAACTGCGGCCTTAGAGATTCTTTGGGCAGTGGTTCCCGCTTCAGATTTCCATGGAACCAATG
Source organism: Chryseobacterium carnipullorum (assembly GCF_003815695.1). Classification (NCBI taxonomy): domain Bacteria; kingdom Pseudomonadati; phylum Bacteroidota; class Flavobacteriia; order Flavobacteriales; family Weeksellaceae; genus Chryseobacterium; species Chryseobacterium carnipullorum. The sequence goes on from NZ_CP033920.1 coordinate 3,089,446, forward strand.
TTGCGGCTTTAGCAAGGTCATCTAAGATTTTATCATAAATAACATCACGGTCTGTTTTAGGTAAATATACTGTGGCAAGGTCTGCTGAAGGAACCTCCTGAAAGGGAATATCACCCCAGTTTTTGATCAGATCATAATAAAACAGAGCCCTTAAAGTAAGTGCTTCGCCCAGGTATCTGTCCATCAGCTTTTTGTCTGCTGCGGATCCCGTCTGATACACAGGTGAGATGGGGATATTTTTAATAACAAGATTCGCTCTTTCGATTCCTGCATACGTATCTAAGAAAGGTCTTAACAGTTCAGTGTTGGTAGGAACTGCTCCAAAACAGCTGATTCCTCTTCGGTCATTGGCATTGTAATCTCCCGATGTCCTGAAATCGTCACCGGACTGGCTAAGAATAAGGTTCATTCTCTGCCCATAGGTATTGTCGCCCATGGCGCTGTTATAAACTCCAACCAACGCTGCAAAAGTATCTGAGGCAGAGTCGAATTGTTGTTTTTCTGCTGTATTGGATAAGTTTTCTACTTCTAAATAGTCGCTGCATGAATAAACAGAAGCCATACCGACAATAGAAAAGAAAATGGCTAAGAATTTATTTTTGTTCATAGGGTTGGTTTTAGAAAGTGATATCAATTCCTGATAAAATAAATCTGCTTCGCGGATAAGCAGAATAATCTACTCCAGGCGTAAGAGGGTTTCTTCTGGTATTAGCCTCAGGATCAAATCCTGAATATCCTGTAATGGTAAATAAATTGTTTACCGTAGCATACAGTCTCAGGTTTTTAACACCAATAGCTTCCAGAGAACCTTTTGGCAAACTGAATCCAACGGTAACGTTGTTCAGTCTCAAAAAAGATCCGTCTTCAATGGCGTAGGAATGCAGGAAATAGGCTCCTGCAGGCGGAGTCCACATTGTTGTATTGGCATTAAGAGCTGCAAGAGCAGTAGGGTCTGTCACCTTTATTCCCGCATCATCAAACCATCTCCATCGGTCGGCAACTTCTGCCAGCATATTATTGTCTTTGTAAAGATATTGTGTACTGTATTCTATCTTATTGGCATTGTAGACCTTATTTCCGATTGAGAAGTTGAAAAGCAAACTCATATCCCAGTTTTTATATCTGAAAGTCTGAGTGAACCCCCCATAGAATTTGGGTTGTGCACTTCCTAAGTCAGTCATATCTTTACTGTCAATCACCCCGTCACCGTTAATGTCTTTCAGCTTAAGATCTCCCGGCTGGATTGGTTTTGCTCCATTGGCTACGGCTGCTGAACTGGCTACACCTGCCTTTAGAGAATACGCCTGAGTTGCTGCATCGTAATTGAACTCACTCACTTCATATCTTCCGGCAGTCACATATCCCCAGTAAGTACCTACCGGCTTGCCTACCTGTACTAAGAAATCAAACAGGTTGTTTTGCCATCCGGAAGGGTAGTAGTAATAATTGGCACTTGCGGATGCATTATTTCCTAAGCTTTTAATTGTATTTCTGTTAGAAGAAATATTGGCATCGATCTTCCATGAAAAATTTTCTTTGTTGATAATCGCACCACCCATGGATAATTCGATCCCTTTATTTTCACTGCTTCCGGAGTTTTGATATTGATATTCATAGCCGGAAGTTTGAGGAATTTTAGCCAATAACAAAAGATCTTTTGTATCGGTTTTATACACATCAAGCGTACCGTATAGTCTGCCTTTAAATAAACCGAAGTCTAAACCTGCATTATAAGAACTGGCGGTTTCCCATTTTACATTCGGGTTGGCCATGATATTCCCGGTGGTAGCCCCTGGAGTAACGCTGGTTCCGAAAGCATACCCGTAATCTGATGAAGAGGTAAAGAATGTATCATATAAGAAGGCTCCGATTCTGTTGTTTCCGGATTTTCCGAATCCTAAACGGAGTTTTAATTCGTTAATTGAATTGTTTTCTTTTAAGAAATTTTCTTCTTTAATTTTCCATGCCAATGAAGCTGCCGGAAAATATCCCCATTGATTCGAGCCTGGTTTGAAAACACTTGAGCCGTCCGCTCTCATGGATACCGTTGCAATATATTTGTTTTTGTAGATGTAGTTTGCTCTTCCAAAAAATGAAGCAAGGCGGTCTATATCTCCCATTGTTTTAGGCGCATCCTGAACCATTCCTGATGGAGGGGAAGCCAGTTGTACATTGGCAAATGCTTCCTGGGCTGAAGAAGATTTTGGGAACCATTTGATATTGATAGACATCGATTCACCATCCGTTCTTACCGTTTCCTGACCCGCTAACAAATCAAGTTTATGATTTCCAAAGGTTTTTCTGTAGTTCAGGGTATTGGTATTGGTGACTCTTCTGGATTGCGTATTACTTAAAAATACAACAGGCTGGTCATTATTTTGTCTTGCCAGCGTAGTCACAGGACCAGAAAACTGATTAACGAGCTGATCTCTCTGTACATATCCGATCACACTACGGAAAGTAAAGTCTTTGCTTAGTTTATAATCAATAGTTGCGTTAAGCAATAAATCATTTCTCCCGCTTTCTTTAACTTCATCATTGGCTAGTAGAACAGGATTTACAAGATTGGTCTGATCAGCAAATAAAGGGTCAAACTCATCCACATCTACAGATGACCCGCCTTCAAAAGGCTGATATCGTATGGCGTTTCTTAATCTGTTCGTACTCTGTGAACCGGAAGCAGAAGTTCCTGCTCCATAAATCATCTGTCTGCTGTATCGTGCATTAAGACCAATGCTTAACTTCTTCGAAACATCATAATCATATTTGAAGTTCGCCATACTACGCTTAAAGGCAGAACCAATCATCACCCCGTCTTCCTGAACATTATTCAATGTCAATGCGAAGGCAGAGTTTTCAGATCCCCCTGATATAGAAACGTTATGGGTAAAGTTGAATGCTTCTCTCCCAAAGACCTTATCCTGCCAGTCCGTCTTTTTCATGGACTTATATTTACCCAGCTGATCGAAGGTTCCATAGCGTGTATTAAATGTAGTAATATCAGCTTCTAAGCCATTTTTATAATATTGCTCGTACTGGTAAAGGACGTACTGATAAGGATCGAGAACATCAATTTTATTCTGAATTTTTCTTACCCCTACAAATCCGTTATAATTGATGGTAGTCTTTGCTTTTTTACGACCTCCTTTTGTTGTAATCAATACCACTCCGTTCGCTCCTCTGGAACCGAAAATCGAGGTGGATGAGGCGTCTTTCAGGACTTCTATTGATTCTATTTCCTTTGGAGATAAAATACTCAGCGCATTGTCCATCTGAATACCGTCTACGATATAGAGCGGTGCGTTGCTTTGCGTAATGGAGTTTCCTCCACGGACTACAATATCCACATCAGCTCCGGAGATCCCTCACTGAGTGATACCTGTACTCCTGCAAGTCTTCCCTGAATTGCTTCTGCCGCATTCGTGGAAGGCATATCTTTAAGAGCTTCGCCTTTCACTGAAGAAACAGCGTTTGTAACGTCTTTCTTAGAAACTTTTGTATATCCTACCAAAACCACATCGTCCAGTTTGGTTTCCTTATCTTTTTCTTGAGCCATGGCAAGGACAGGAAGTAGAAAGACAGTTAAATATAACCACTTTATTGATTGTACTTTTTTATCCATTTTGTATCCTTATAGTTTTAATTCCTGGTTGAAAGTTTTTTTTCAATCGTTTTTTGTTTTTGGATTATGAAGTATTCTGCTTATTCTAGTGGTAGATCTTGTTAAAAAATTTTACGCCTGTATTGCGCAATCGATTGCGTAAATTTTCATATTCTTTTATTCTGGCTCCTAAACTAATATTATTTTCCAATATGCAAAGAAAAAAATATTATTTTTTCATTAATTTGACTGTTTAATTCATTCATTTTGATAAAATATGGGTTAGTTATACTTGTATAAACTATTGTTTATCAGTATTTTGGTGATGTTGCATGTCTTCTGTTAATTCTTTTGATTTTTTATATTTTTTTTACTGTTTAACATTTTAAAACTTAAAAACTGCTTAAAATTTAGCCTGATTGATGCCCCAAAAATCTCCAAAATTCGTCCTTAAGAAGAAAATTTTCACTCATTTCCTGATTTTTGTCATCTTTTACAGCTGAAATTGGAGACTGTATTTTATAGTTGATAACGTTTAGTCTTATTATATAGAGTATATAGATGAATTTTTCATTATTTATACTGATTTAGTATTTTGAATTGTACTGTTTTATTTGGCATGATTTTATATTTGACCTTATGTTGAGCATTAATTTTGGTTAATATAAATCTCATATTTTCTTCAAAAATTCTCTGTTTTTCTTTTATGATATCATTTTATTTAATTGTAAATCAATAATTTATAAATTAAAATTAATTTTTTGTGAACTAATTAAAGAATAATTATATATTTATCCCACAAGTATTTCTGCTCAATTTTAGTGTAATTTATGCAATCGATTACGCAATGTTTAACAGGTTTGATAAAACCGCAAAGTGAAAAGGATAAAAATCAAGTAGTATGACACAATCAGAATTTCGTTACGCCCACCATCCTGAAGATGTGAAAAAATATTCAACAGAAGACCTCAGGAGGGAGTTTCTAATCGATGATTTATTTAATGAAGATAAAATAAAACTGGTCTATTCTATGTATGACAGGCTTATTGTAGGAGGGGTAATGCCCGTATCAACAGCCTTGAAACTGGAACCCACAGACGATCTGAAAGCAGGACATTTTCTTGACAGGAGAGAGCTGGGAATCATCAACGTGGGAGGTTCAGGAAAAGTAACAGTGGATGGCGAAGTATATGAGCTCGGAAATAAAGAAGCCCTGTACATTGGAAAAGGAACAAAAGAAGTGGTTTTTGAAAAAGAAGGGGCTGAACAGCCTTACTTTTACATCAATTCAGCTCCCGCACACCATACCTATCCAACAAAAAAGATCACGAAGAATGAAGCTGAAATTGTAGAGCTGGGTGAAGAAAAATATGCTAACAAACGTACCATCAATAAACTGATTGTTAACAGTGTTCTTGAAACCTGTCAGCTTCAAATGGGAATGACAGAACTTCAACCCGGAAGTGTCTGGAATACCATGCCTGCGCATGTTCATGCCAGAAGAATGGAAGCCTATTTCTATTTTGATCTTGAAGAAGGGCAGACGATAAACCACCTGATGGGGCAGCCTCATGAAACACGTCATGTTTTTATGAAAAATCATGAAGCGGTGTTGTCTCCGGAATGGTCTATTCATTCAGGAGTGGGAACTTCCAACTATACTTTTATCTGGGGTATGGCCGGAGAAAATATGGACTACGGTGATATGGACGGGATCAAAACTAACGAACTAAAGTAATTTTTCTAATGAATTTATTTGATTTATCCGGTAAAGTAGCGGTCGTTACGGGCGGTACTCACGGATTGGGAATGGCAATGGCTGAAGGTCTTGCTGCGGCAGGTGCTGAACTGGCTATTACGAGTACAACACCATCAAAATTAGAGGATGCCTTAGCGTATTATCACGAAAAGGGATACAAAGCAACAGGTTATCTTTTTGACGTTACAGACGAACTGGAAGCCGCTCAGAAAGTAGCTCTCATGGAGGCTACCCACGGAAAAATAGACATCCTTGTCAATAACGCAGGAATCATCAAACGTGTTCCGGCAATTGAGATGGAAGTGGAAGACTTTAGAAAAGTAATCGATGTAGATCTTACAGGACCTTTTATCATGTCGAAGTTAATCGGCAAACACATGATCAAAAGAAAATCCGGAAAGATCATCAACATCTGCTCGATGATGAGTGAGCTGGGCCGTGATAATGTAGTAGCATACGCTTCTGCAAAAGGCGGACTTAAAATGCTCACCAAAAATCTGGCGACGGAATGGGCAAAACACAATATTCAGGTGAACGGTATCGGTCCCGGATATTTTGCGACTTCTCAGACAGAACCTATCAGAGTGGATGGACATCCTTTCAATGATTTTATCATCAGCAGAACTCCGGAAGGAAGATGGGGCAATCCCGAAGATCTTGCAGGAACGGCTATTTTCTTAGCCTCTGACGCAAGCAGATTCATCAACGGACAGATTATTTACGTAGATGGAGGAATTTTGGCCACCATCGGGAAACCTGCTCATGAGTAACAACAGAATTAGACTAGAATGAAACCTTTTATTACAGATAACTTTTTACTACACAATAAACAAGCTGAAGAACTGTACTTCAGATTCGCAGAAAAACAACCGATCATTGATTATCATAATCATTTGATTCCTAAAGATATTGCAGAAGACACGGTTTTTGAAAATATCTCAAAAGTATGGATTGCAGGCGACCATTACAAATGGAGAGCGATGCGTACCCTGGGTGTCAGCGAAAAATTCATTACCGGAGATTCTTCAGATAAAGAAAAATTTGAAGCCTGGGCGAAAACAGTCCCGTATACCTTGAGAAACCCATTGTATCACTGGACGCATTTAGAATTAAAAAGATATTTCGGAATTGATGAATTGCTGAATGCAGACAATGCATCGGAAATTTACGAGAACATCACCGCTCAGCTTCAGACGCCTGAAAAATCAACAAGAGGATTATTAAAAATGATGAACGTAGAATCTCTCTGTACCACGGAAGATCCTACCGATCTGTTGAATTATCATCGGGATTTGGCGAAAAGCGACTTCAGTATCAAAGTAAGCACAGCTTTCCGTCCGGATAAGGCAATTTTGATTGAAAATCACAATTTTGCAGATTATATTTCAAAATTAGGCGAGTCCGCTGGTATTGAGATTAATTCTTATCAGACTTTATGTGATGCGTTGCTTAAAAGAATTGAATATTTCCACGAAAACGGATGCAGGCTTTGCGACCACGGACTGAATAATATTTCTTTCGAAGAAGCAACTGATGCTGAAGTAAACACCGTTTTCAATGATAAATTATCAGGAAAAGTGATTGCTGAAAAGCAGGTTAATCAGTTCAAAACTGCCATTTTATTATTCTTAGGCGAAACCTATCACAAATTCGGCTGGGTTCAGCAATTCCACCTGGGAGCACTGAGAAATAATAATGAAAGAATGCACCGGATCCTCGGTCCGGATACAGGTTGGGATTCCATTGGTGACTTCGTTCAGGCTGAAACCCTGTCCAGATTGTTAAATACATTAGACGGAAAAAACCAATTAACAAAGACCATTTTATATAACTTAAATCCTGCCGATAACGAGATTTTTGCGACCATGATCGGGAATTTCAACGACGGCAGCATCAAAGGAAAAGTACAGTTCGGGTCCGGATGGTGGTTCCTGGATCAGAAAGACGGAATGATCAAACAAATGAACGCCCTTTCCAATATGGGACTGATCAGTTGTTTTGTAGGAATGCTGACGGATTCAAGAAGTTTCCTTTCGTACCCGAGACATGAGTATTTCAGAAGAGTACTGTGTAACCTGTTTGGAGAAGAAATGAAAAACGGTGAATTACCTGACGATATCGACCTGATTGGAAAAACAATCTCTGATATCTGCTATCACAATGCTAAACATTATTTTGATTTTTAAATAAACAGGATGGGCAATACAATAGTCACATTCGGTGAAGTCATCATGAGGCTTTCACCTCCGGGAAACAGAGTCATGAAACAAAGCCACGAAATGGAATTCTTCTTCGGCGGAACGGAACTTAATGTTGCTTCTTCATTAGCTACCATGGGCTGTAACGTAAGACATATTAGCAGTGTTTCCGATGACTTCGTAGGTGAATCGGCTGTTTCTTTCATTAAAAGTTTTGGAATCGATACCCGTTTCATCACCAAAAACGAACATCCTTTAGGTTTATATTTCCTTGAAGCAGGTTCATCAGTCCGGGCAAGCAGAATCGCTTACAACAGATTAAACGGCTCTTTTGCCAACATTCAATCGGACCAGATAGACTGGAAAAAAGCGCTCGACGGCTGTAAATATTTTCACTGGACAGGTATAAGCCCAGGAATTTCCGAAGCAGCATACGAGAGGTTGAAAGAAGGCTTGAAAACAGCTCAGGAAATGGGAATTCATATCACGACAGATCCCTCATACCGTTCCAATCTGTGGAAATACGGAAAAAATGGAAGTGACATTTTAAAAGAGCTGGTTTCCTACTCAACGCTGTTTATTGGCGGGGTGAATGAGATCAACGAAATTTTAGGAACTCAGTTTTCATCAGATCAACAAGGTTTCATTGAAGCCTGTCAGGAATTAAAACATCAAATACCTTCCATCCATAAGGTGTTCGATAAAATCAGAATCGGGATCAATGCAAGTTCTCAGCAAACACAAGGAAGAGCTTTGGTTCAGGACCAGTATTTTGAGACTGAGCTTCTGGAAGTAAATCCCGTGATCGACAGAATTGGTACCGGTGATGCTTTTGCCGCAGGTTTGATTTATGGTTTAATGAATTTCGATGACGAAAAAGCACTGAAATTCGCCAACGCAGCCTGCGCGATCAAGCATACAATTCCCGGAGACATCAACTACTGCAGTGCAGAAGACATTTTGGAAGTGATGAACGGAAGTTCAGGAGGAAGAATAAAAAGATAATTATGGCAAGATTTACCCGAATAGAAGTGGCATTAAAAGTAAAAGAAACAGGGATTGTTCCTGTATTTTACCACGCTGATGCAGAGATTGGCAAGAATATTTTAAAGGCTTGCTATGACGGCGGTGCCCGTGTTTTTGAATTTACGAACAGAGGCGATTTTGCGCACGAAGTTTTTGCAGAGCTGGTGAAATATTCAGCACAAGAACTTCCTGAAATGATCCTGGGAGTAGGTTCTGTAGTGGATGCAGGAACAGCTTCTTTATATATTCAGAATGGAACCAATTTCATCGTTGCTCCGGTATTAAATCCTGAAGTGGCGAAAGTTTGCAACAGAAGAAAAATCTCATGGATGCCTGGTTGCGGTTCGGTTTCTGAAATTTCTTACGCAGAAGAGTTGGGTGCTGAAGTTGTGAAGATTTTCCCCGCTTCTCAGGTTGGCGGACCGGAATTCATCAAAGCTGTAAAAGGTCCGATGCCCTGGTCCAATATCATGCCTACAGGTGGAGTATTGCCAACAAAAGAAAATCTCTCCCAATGGATTTCGGCAGGAGCCTACTGTGTAGGATTGGGGTCGCAGTTGTTTGTGAAAAATGAAAACGGGGAATATGATTACGAAAAAATTACAGAGACTGTAGCTAATTCAATTCAAATTATTAAAGAATTAAGATTATCAGTTTAAAATAAAACGTATTAAACCACTAAGATCTTTGAATGAGTCAAGAGGTATCAAGAAAATCAATTGGATTTCTAAAGCAAAGGTAACCCGACTATTCTTAACAACTTAACGTTTCAGAAATGGTTTAGTTTTAAATAAAAACGATTTTCACAATTAATAAGTCCTTGCTGAAAACAGCATGGAAAGGAGCGTTTTTGCTCTCATTTGTTTCAAGAATCAATAAAAATCAATACTATTAAAGATTGATATGAAAAAAGAAATATCCCCGAAACCGAGTACATTCAGATGGACGATATGCTTTCTGCTGTTCATTGCAACGACGATCAATTATATGGATCGACAGGTTTTGTCCCTGACATGGAAAGATTTCATTGCGCCGGAATTCCACTGGAACAATAATGATTACGGAAATATCACCGCATTATTTTCTATATTCTATGCGGTAAGTATGCTTTTCGCAGGGAAATTTGTCGATTGGATGGACACCAAAAAAGGTTTCCTTTGGGCTATTGCTATCTGGTCGGTTGGGGCCGTATTACACGCCTTATGCGGAATTGCCACCTCTGGCGTTTTAACCGGAAACTGGATGGTAGGTTTTGCAGAGTCTAAAGAAATCATCGGAAGAGTAGATCATGTAGGCGCCATTATCAGCACAAGTGTAACCCTGTTTATCTTTGCCCGTTTCGTACTGGCCGTGGGTGAAGCTGGAAACTTTCCTGCAGCCATCAAAACAACTGCCGAATATTTTCCTAAAAAAGACAGAGCCTTAGCAACGAGTATTTTCAATGCCGGAGCTACTGTAGGCGCTTTGGCAGCACCGATTACCATTCCTTTTATTGCCAGATCAATGGGCTGGGAATGGGCATTTATCATCATCGGAGCCTTAGGGTTTGTATGGATGGGACTTTGGGTATTTTATTACAAAAAACCACACGTACATCATAAGGTCAATGAGCATGAATTAACGTATATTCAGCAAGATCAGGATGATCTGCCCAATACAGATGCAAGTGTTCCCGAAAAGAAATTTTCTTTCAGAGAATGCTTTAGCTACAGACAAACCTGGGCTTTCGCTTTCGGCAAATTCATGACAGACGGAATCTGGTGGTTCTTTTTGTTCTGGACACCCGCCTATTTAAGTTCCGTTTATAAAATGGATTCCACTCAAAGTGCACTGCCTTTGTTTGTCCTTTACATGATCACTTTACTGTCTATTATCGGCGGCTGGCTTCCAAAATATTTCGTTGAAAAAAGAGGAATGAATGCTTATACCGGAAGAATGAAAGCCATGTTGATCTTTGCCTTTTTCCCGTTGCTGGCATTGCTGGCACAGCCTTTAGGTTCCATCACTTACTGGATTCCGGTTCTGATCATCGGAATTGCCGGAGCTGCCCATCAGGCCTGGTCGGCCAATATTTTCTCCACTGTAGGCGATATGTTTCCTAAAAAAGCCATTGCTACCATCACTGGAATCGGCGGTATGGCAGGAGGAATCGGCTCGTTTTTAATCAACAAATCTTCAGGAGTATTATTCGATCATGCGCATAAAGCATGGAGCACCGTTGACGGAATTCCTTTACTGGAAAAATATCCGCAATACGTCAACGAACGCTTACCGGAAGGCTTTTTCGAACAGCTGGAGAAGTCCGGAGCTGTAGTTTCAGACGGAATCGATAAAGGCTATATGATCATTTTTTCAGTGTGTGCCGTTGCTTACCTCATTGCATGGAGCGTCATGAAAGCATTGGTTCCCCAATATAAAGTGATCAGTAAATAAGAATAGATTCTATACTCCCATTGCTGAGTGAAATCGAAGATTCGACGAAATCAAACGTCCTTGTGAAGGTAAAATAGAACAGAAAACTATTTAAAACCTTAGCAAATCTGGTGTTTAAAATAAAAAAGCATATTCAAATTAGAAGAATGGAAAATCAGATAAAACATCAATTAAACCGTAAACAAAACGGTTCTCAGGAAAAACTTCCCATTAAAATCGTACAGTTTGGAGGGGGAAATTTCATGAGAGGATTCACAGATTATGTGATTGATCAATTAAATAAAAAAGCAGGATTTAATGCAGGAATTGTCAATGTTCAGCCTACTCAGGGCGGTTCGGTTCATAAGCTTGAAGAGCAGGATAATTTATACACGCTTTTCTCAAGAGGCATTAAGAAAGGAGAAATCATTGATACCAAACAGGTGATTTCAGCCATTCAGAAATCTGTTAATCCTTATACCCATTATGATGAATTCCTGGCGTTGGCAAAAGAAGAGGAACTGGAATTTATCTTCTCCAATACAACAGAAACCGGGATTGCTTACGATGAATCAGAAAATAATTGTGCTGGTCCGCACAGAAACTTTCCCGCAAAAGTTGCCGTTTTACTCCATGAAAGATTTAAGCATTTCAAGGGAGCAGAAGATAAGGGCTTGAGAATTATTCCTTGTGAACTGATCGAAGATAATGCGTTGGCTTTAAAAGAAATCATTTTAAAATATGCAAAGCTTTGGAATCTGGAAGAGGGTTTTGTACAATGGATAGAACAGAACAATTACTTTCACAATACGTTGGTAGACAGAATTGTTCCTGGGTATCCGAAAGATGATGCAGAAACCTACGAAGACCAACTGGATTACGAAGACCGGATGATGGTTGTTTCTGAAGTTTTCCTGCTTTGGGTAATTCAGGAGGCCGGAAATTTAAAAGCAAGAATTCCATTTGATCAGATCAATGAACAGATTTTAGTAGTGGATGACATTCAGCCTTACCGATTGAGAAAAGTGAGAATTCTGAACGGAGGTCACACATTGATGCTGGCTCCGGCTATTTTATCAGGAAAAGAAACCGTCAAAGAATCTGTTGATGACCCGTTTATCGGTCAGTTTTTAAGGGATACGATTTTCAATGAGGTCAATCCTACATTAGGTTTAGATGAAAACGAATTAAAAGATTTTGCAGATGAAGTTTTCGACCGGTTCAGAAATCCTTTTATCAAACATTATCAGGCAAGTATTGCTTTATATTTTGTTTCTAAATTTAAAGTAAGAATTCTTCCAAGTTTGCTTGGGTATGTTGATATTAATCAAAAACTCCCGCTTAATTTAACCTTCTCATTGGCAAGTTTAATCAGATTCTATAAGGGAAGTTTGGGTGAAAAACCGTTACCCTTAAATGATGAAGAATCCGTTGTCAACAGATTCAGAGAGATCTGGGAAAACGAAGATCATGAGCAAGTGGCAGCATTGGCTTTACGCGAAACTGCTTTCTGGGACACCGCCCTTACTCAGGTCGATGGTTTGACATCTGCAGTGGCAAAAGCACTGTGGGAAATTGATCACCATGATATGGAAACAGCCTATCAAAATTTTATCCAATTCAATTCTTAAGAAATCATGCAAAAGAAAGTACTGAAAGTAAATCCCAAAGATAATGTAGCAGTAGCATTGGTAGATCTGATGCAAGGGGAAACGGTTACTTTAGGTGATCTTACTTATGATATTATAAAAGACACGAAGGCAAAACATAAATTCGTGACTGAAGACCTTTCTGTTGGTGATTCCATCATCATGTACGGCGTTTTAGTTGGAAAAGCAAGTCAGCCGATCCAAAAAGGAGAGGTGATCACCACAGAAAATGTTAAGCACCAAAGTGCAAAAGTAGAAGGAAAAACAGAAACAACTTCCTGGACCGCTCCGAATGTGGACCAATGGAAAGACAAAACGTTCATGGGATATCACCGTGAGGACGGACAGGTGGGAACAGAAAATGTCTGGCTCTTTTTTCCTTTGGTTTTTTGTGAAAACAGAAATGTTGAGATTTTAAAAGATGTTTTTGAAAAAGAACTGCTCTTTGAAAAAGTAACAAAACATCAGCTATTATTAAGATCACTCATCAATAATTCTGAAACAGAAACAGTTGTTGAAGAAGATCAGAATTCCCGGGTTTTTAAAAATATTGATGTAAAATTTATTACCCATCAGGGCGGTTGTGGCGGAATTCGTCAGGATGCAGAAGCATTGGGCAGATTGTTGGCAGGATATGTTAATAATCCGAATGTAGCTGGTGCAACGGTTTTGAGCTTGGGTTGTCAGAATTTGCAGGTTCAGATTTTTACAGATGCGTTAGAAAAAATCAGTCCAAACAATAAAAAGCCCATCATCGTTTACGAGCAGCAAAAGTCCGGGACAGTAGATGAAATGCTGAACGGAATTATCAAAGATTCTTACGAAGCCATTAAAAAGGCTAATGAAATAGAAAGAAAACCCGCTTCCGTTTCAAAACTGGTGTTAGGATTGGAGTGTGGCGGTTCAGACGGTTTTTCAGGAATTTCTGCCAATCCGGTTCTAGGGCAATTGTCAGATTTGATGGCTGGAATCGGAGGAGCAACCATTCTCTCAGAATTTCCGGAATTATGTGGAGTAGAGCAGGAACTGGTCAATCGTTGTGTGAATGAAGCTGATGCCGAAAGATTTTTACAGCTCATGAAAGATTTTGAAAAATCAGTGGTGGCAGCGGGCTCAGGCTTTGATATGAATCCGTCACCGGGGAATATTAAAGACGGACTGATCACCGATGCGATGAAATCTGCCGGAGCAGCTAAAAAAGGAGGTTCGTCACCCATTAATGACGTTCTTGATTTTACAGAATACATCAAAGAACCAGGTTTGAATCTCCTGTGTACGCCCGGAAATGACGTAGAATGTACAACAGCTTTGGTGGGTTCAGGTTCCAACATCGTTTTATTCACGACAGGTTTGGGAACGCCAACCGGAAACCCGGTAGTTCCGGTGGTGAAGATATCATCCAATACCATTCTGGCAGAAAGAATGCCCGATATCATCGATTTCAATACAGGTGACGTTATTACCGGAGAAAAAACAATTGATGAAAAAGCGGAAGAACTGTTAGAGTTTATTATCGAAGTGGCCAGCGGAAAAATAAAAACAAAAGCGGCCATTTTAAATCAGAATGATTTTATTCCCTGGAGACGGGGCGTATCTTTATAATTTCTATTAAATAATTAGGGTTGAAAATGCTTTCTACGTTGGTAGGAGGCATTTTCTTTTGTGACGGTTAAAAAAAACAATATAAAATGAAAAAGTTAAAGGTTTATAACAAACGACTTTAAATTATTTTGTTTTATGAATTCCGACCAGATTTTCTGCAAACGATCTTCATTGTCTTTTGTGTAAGTCTCAATGGTATGCTTATTTTGAATTATACATAATGTCCAATGGGTTGATAATTGATGCTCTATTAAAAAATACACCATAATGATCTTCTAAATCATTCAACAAGTTTATGAAATACCTGTAAAAATCATTTTTAATAATTTCTTCTTTGAAAAAATCTGTAATTAAAAGACAAATAAATTAAAAAAAATTTTCTCGTAGAAATATTTTTGTTACTCCTTCATCATCAATAAATATAAAATGACTTTCTTTAATCGGATCCATTATTTTCTTTTTGAAGATTTCCTGATATAAAGCTGCGGTGCTAACACCACTTTTTTCTCAATAGAAACCCCGGAACCATTTTCTTTTACACTTTCAATAAAAACCCGTCCCGCCATATTTCCCATGATCACGGGAGTCTGATCTACAGAACTGATCGGAAGTTCCATGAATTGGGTGAAAGGCTCATTTGAAAAACCAATCACAGCCACTTCCTGCGGAATTTTTACCCCGCGTTTTTTCAGTTCCTGGCAGGCTCCAAGAGCGGCAAAGTCACTCGCAGAAAAGATCGCATCCGGAACTGATTTTTTATCCCAGAGTTTTTTGATCGCTTCAATTCCGGATTCAATGGAACTGCCTGTAAAGGTTATGTTTTCCTCTTTTACCTGAAAATTGTGATCCACTAAAGCTTGCTTGTATCCGTTAAGACGATTCTGATAGATCTCAAGATTAAGATCACCCGCAAAATGACAGATGTTTTTATAGCCTTCTTTGATCAGATGCTCTGTTGCCATATACCCGGCACGGTAGTCATCGATCGTTACCGTACTGATTCCCGGAATGTCCTTTTTACGGTCAAAAAAGATAATCGGTGTATTGCTTGTCTCTAAAATGTTTTTAATGTGTTCTGTATCAACAGTCGTTTTGGAAACCGACATGAAAATCCCGTCTACCTGAGCATTCAGCAATGTACTCAGCTGTCTTTTTTCAATAGTGACATCTTCATGACTCTGGCAAATGATGACATGATAACCATGAGGTGACAGTTCTTCCTCAATACCACGGATCACCGATGAAAAGAAATTGGTATTGATATAGGGAACGATAATGCCTACGTTTTTTGTTTCCCCGCTTTTCAAGGCTTTAGCCAGATTATTTTGCTTATAGTTCATTTCCTTGGCCGTTTTCCGGACCAGATCTTTTGTGGCTTCGCTTATTCTTGGGTTGTCATTCAATGCCCGGGAAACAGTAGCTACACTTACATTGAGCTTCTTTGAAATGTCGTATATCGTGGCATTTTTTTTATTCATACGTCGTTTATAAACTGTTTTTTGATAAGACGTAAATTTAATCAAATTAAAGGGATCCCACGACTTTTATGGTAGAAAATCAATCATCATTGCTGCGTATATGTTCACTGAGAATATTTTTTTTAAAATTAATCATCTCATCACTTAAAAAATATGAGTTTGCTTTTATATCCGGAATGATTTTGTGAGATAACGTTCGTAAGGCTGAACCTTTGAGCAAAATAAATTTGGTCTTCTGAACAAAATAATAATATCTTTTATCACCTAAATTTATTTTCGGAATGAAAATCCGGAATCAGGGAAGAAATAATAACTGCTATAGTAGAAAATAATATTCAGGTTAATTAAATATAAAAGATGAAAATAATCAAAACGGAAATAACAGCTAAAAATGTCCTGTCATTTTACCTTGAAAATCAAAGAAAATCAGAAGTAATAGATCCTAAAACCCTGATGAAATAATGAAAAGGATTTTGAAAATTCTAAAATGGACATTGGTTTTCATTTTATGTCTGGGAGTTGTGTTGACCGCCATTACCTATTTCTATATGAGGCAGGAAAAGTTTGGGGCATTACCTGAAGGAAAAAGGCTGGAACTGGTGAAAAATTCACCTCATTACAAGGGCGGAAAATTTAGAAATCTGGTAGAAAAACCCATTATTTCCGATGGATACAGCATGTGGAGTGAAGGCTGGAAAACCCTGTTTGAAGAATTTCCGCGCCGGGAACCTGTCGATGTTTTGCCTTCCGTGAAGACCAATTTAAAAACAATTCCTGCTGACAGCAATGTACTCGTCTGGTTCGGGCATTCTTCTTTCTTCCTTCAGGTAGATGGGGTGAAAATATTGGTAGATCCTGTATTCAGTGGAAATGCATCACCCTTGCCTGGTAGTGTTAAAGCCTATAAAGGAAGTGATATTTATACTGCAGATGATATGCCGGAGATAGACTATATGCTTCTTTCCCATGACCATTACGACCATCTGGATTATGAAACTGTAAAAGCGCTGAAAAGTAAAGTGAAATATGTAGTTTGTGGCCTGGGAGCAGGAGCCCATTACGAACGCTGGGGCTATCGTACTCAACAGATTATAGAAAAAGACTGGTACGAAAAGGTAGAGGTAAAAACGGGATTCACCATTTTTACAGAATCAACACACCATGATTCCGGGAGAGGCTTTAAAGGAGCACAGTCATTATGGTTATCATTCTACATTCAGTCACCGTACATGAATATCTATTATAGTGGTGATGGTGGTTACGACAGTCGCTTTCAATCCATCGCTCAAAAATATCCTCAGATAGACTGGGCCGTTATGGAGTGCGGACAGTATAACAAAGCCTGGCAGTCAGTTCATGAGCTGCCTGAAGAAGTAGTACAGGCCACTGTAGAACTGAAGGCGAAAAATATGCTTCCGGTACATCATTCCAAATTTACACTTGGACAGCATCCATGGGATGAACCTCTGATAAAAATAACATCCTTATCTCAATCCAAACCCTACAGGCTGGCCACACCAATGATCGGAGAAAAAGTACTGTTGGACAATACGACACAGATATTTAAACAATGGTGGAACAATGTAAAGTAGAAAAAATATGAAATTTACAGACATCAAATCCTGCTCTATCCGTCCGGAAATTTAACCTGAGCAGTTGATCCCCGAACATTGAAAATTCCCCTCCCGTGGAGGGGTGGCGAAAATTCAAAGAATTTTTGACGGGATGATTCACAAAAAAAAGGCTATCCCAACCTAGGAATAGCCTTTATCTGTACCATCGCGATCCTGATCTACTGAATCACAATACTTTTTTTCTGTGAGGTATGGGCTGAGAAATATCCTAAAGCACCATTATCAATATTGCTCGGAGGATTGGAAGGAGTAACCCCTGCACCCGGGCCTCCATCCCCTGAAATCTGCAGAAGAGCAGAATAATAGGTGAATATGTTGTGATCAATAGACTGCATTTCAACATAGATCGTATCTCCAGGCACCACCTTATGATCAGTCGGATCTTTGTCATCGTCCTCATTCGGAAGGAGGAGTGGTCTTTGGTTCACCAATCCGTTATTCACATTATCTGAAAATACTTCAAACGTTTTTTTAGTCATGTTATTCACCGTAAAATTGAAAAGATAACGGTTTCCTAAAGCTATCGGATCCGTAAAAACAGGAAGAAGGGTATAAGTAGTCTCTCCTCCGAAAGTAAAAGAATCCTGTGTAAGTCCATCAAAATTCACCACTTCAGGCATAGAGCTTTGGGCGGTATATTGTTTTCCTTCAGCCTGTATTTTCAGGGTATAGGTACGTCCGGTAACGCCTGTAAAATTGGTGGTTTTATATTTTCCATCCCCTACATACTGTAAGGTTTCTGTCTGCCCCGTGTTGTCACTTAAAACAACCTGAGCGCCGGTCACCGCAGGATACTGATTATTTTGGGTAAAGGCTACCGATTTGGTTATTCTTACAAAATAAGGTCCCGGCTGATTGGTTACATTACCTTCGATGACAATGTTTCCGCTTTTGTCGTCCAGATCCAGGTCGATCTCCTTTTCACAGGAAGAGAATAAAAACAGTGTTAATATGATAAAAATAATATTCTTCATGATCTAAAATTTGAAATTATACGTGACATTGGGTACCCAACGGAATAATGAAGTCTGCATAGCGCGGGTAGTTCCAGGGTTATTCGGGTTATCTTCAAAGGTAATGGTGTAGGCATTTTCACGGCCGTAGATATTATAAATACCAAAAGACCATGATCCTTTGAAGCGTTTCGTAGATTCCGGTTCATAGGTCGCGCTCAGGTCCATTCTGTGATAGGAAGGCATACGGTCCGCATTTCTGCTGCTGTACTGAAAGATAGTCTGTCCGTTCAGTTCATATTTTGCGGTAGGGAAAGTAACTGCGTTACCTGTACTGTAAAGGAATAATCCTGATAACGACCATTTTTTATTCAGTTCATAAGTGGCAACGATAGAAAGGTCATGTGTTTTGTCCATTCTCGCATTATACCATTCATTATCGTTAATTCCATCGATTTTTCGCTCCGTTTTAGATAGCGTATAAGAAATCCATCCGGTTAGTCTTCCGCTTTTCTTTTTCGCAATAAGTTCCAGACCATACGCTCTTCCTTTACCGAACAGCAATTCACTTTCTACATCAGCTGCCGTATCAAATGAGATCTGCGCACCGTTTTTAAAGTCGATCTGGTTCTGCATAGATTTATAATAGATCTCCGCATTCAGTTCATAATTATTGTTATTGAAATTTCTGCTGTATCCTGCACTGATCTGGTCTGCGATTTCAGGTTTTACACTGTAGCTGCTTCCGATCCACTGATCTGTAGGGTTTCCGCTGCTGCTGTTGCTCAGAAGATGAAGGTTCTGCGTATTGCGGGAATATCCTGCTTTCACACTGCTGACCTCATTAATACGGTAGTTCGCTGTAATTCTCGGTTCAAGATTAACATACGTTTTTCCGAATTTCCCTTTTTCCAGAAATCGACTGTCTGTAACGACTCCGTTTTCATACCTATTATACGTGTCACCC
Organism: Chryseobacterium carnipullorum; assembly: GCF_003815695.1. NCBI lineage: Bacteria > Pseudomonadati > Bacteroidota > Flavobacteriia > Flavobacteriales > Weeksellaceae > Chryseobacterium > Chryseobacterium carnipullorum. Next base: position 3,108,725 of record NZ_CP033920.1, read on the forward strand.
CCTAAAACACTGAACGTAGAAAGTCTCAAACCGTAGTTCACCGTGAATTTGTCAGAAGCTTTGAAATCATCATTAATGTACACTGCATTTTCCCATGATTTTCTCGGATTTCTTGGAAAACTGCTCACACTTGTTCCTGAAGCACTGCTTGGGGTAATCGTATGATAAATAGACTGAAACCCGAAACGTACGGAATGTTTATTGCCCGCAAACCAGGTAAAATCCTGCTTAAGGTTCCAGTCCTCAATCTGGGAATCTAAACCAAAAGTATTGTCATTGCTTTTAAGACTGATTTTATAATTGTAATTGCTGTAGATGAATGAAGTATTCGAAAATAATTTACTGTTGATGATGCTGTTCCATCGAAGGGTAGCGGTTGTATTTCCCCAGTCTGTAGAGAACGTATCGCCCAATCCCAAAACATCCCTTCCAAAATATCCGGATAAATAAAGACGGTTGTTGTCGTTGATCTGGTAATTTGCTTTCAAATTCAGATCGTAGAAGTACAGTTTACTATCCTTATAATCATCGGAGGTCTTAAGGAAAAGATCGGCATACGTTCTTCTCCCGGAAACGATAAATGAAGATTTTTCCTTCTGGATAGGACCTTCCACGCTCAGTCTGCTGCTGATCAGGCCAATTCCACCATTCACATTATAATCCTTATTGTTTCCATCTTTCATTTTAACATCCATTACCGAAGAAAGACGGCCTCCATACTGCGCAGGGCTGTTTCCTTTGATAATGCTTGCATCTTTCAGCGCATCACTGTTGAACGTACTGAAAAAACCGAGTAAGTGCGAAGCATTATAGACAGGTGCTTCGTCCAGTAAGATCAGGTTCTGGTCTGTAGCGCCCCTCTTACACTGAATCCACTGCTTCCTTCACCGTTGCTTTTTATTCCCGGTAAAAGCTGTATCGTTTTCATAACATCTTTTTCCCCGAATAAAACCGGCAGTTTTTCGATATTCTTAATGCTCAGAGTCTCCGTTCCCATCTGAGCGGTGGTAAGATTTTTATTCTTTTTAACCCCTGAAATAACAACCTCGTCAATCTTTCCTATTTTTTGATCTTCCTGGTCAAGAGGAAGGTCTACTTTTGTGTTTTGTTCAACTTTTATAGCCTGTTCATAATCACGGTAGCCCGGATAAGAAACAATCAGGGTGTAGTTTCCTTCAGGAAGGGAAAGCGAGTAAAATCCATATTCGTTGGCCACTACAGAAATCGAAGCATCTTCATTCACTTTTACAGTAACCCCGATCAGCAGTTCGCCATTCTTATGGTCTTTCACTGTACCGCTTACGGAGTATTTCTGCTGCGCCAGGGCCATGGAGCTGAAACAGAGGGCAGCGGCCGTGACGGCAGTCTTAAAAAACAATTTTTGCATTGAGTTTACATTTTTAATGGAGTAGATATCTGTCAAATAGTCTATTTTAATGGATTGATGGTAAGCTGATCCTGCAGAACAGTGAAATTAGACGGGTCAAACTTTCAATGTTAGGTAAAATGATTCTTAGTTTACTGTCAAACGTAAAAATCCCCCGGATATTACGGTTTGCGTGAAAAAAAATGGGATATCAGAGCTCTGACAGCAGAATATTTTCTTATCAATATCCGGATCGAAAGATCCATTGGCGAAAGTTTGAAAAAGATAAGGTATTTTTGAAATCATACTGATCTCCCCTTTCCGTCTTTTTTCTTGTATCGTAGGCAGGCTGCATGGAGTTATCTGGTTCATAGTTTTTGTCTGGTTATTTTGAAAAAAGTAAAAAATCCCCCATTCGGGAATACAAAAGTAATAAAATACTATGACCAGCATTGTAATTAATGGTAATCTTATGATTAATTAACTGTTTGAACTTTAATGAAAACGATCAGCTGAAATGATCTGATCCGAAAGATGGGATAAAGAATAAACACGGAATCAGTTATATTTGTATAATGATTACCTGGTAGCCGCAATGGAGGTTTTTCGGCAGATTATATTGAATTAAAATTAATTAAAAAATGACTCCATTCCATGAACTTGCTTTTTTTGTTCGGCTGCTATTTGTAAGTTAATAACTAAAAATGATAACGTCATTTCTTCTACTATATAAGTAAAGCTTCATTGAAGCTGTATTTTTTTTTAACCAGCTTATTTTCATCTCTAATTTTCGGTAAATTTGCAATCACGGCTGCTTTTCGTATTCATATACCCATAAGGTGATGAATAAAATGAATCAATTTTCAAGGCCGTACAAAACAATATGAATTTATCAGAATTAATCAATTACTTCCGAAGCGGAGGTTCTTATAAAGATTTTTGCCAGGATCAGTTATTAGATCAAGAGTCTGAAGCTGTTGAAATCTATATGGAGCAGCCTTTAGAGTTAAACAATACCTTAGCATTTTTTGAAATTGAAACCACAGAAGGCAGCCTTGAGTTTGTTAAAGACGGAATAAGATATTACAGCTTATTTGGTTTTCCTTATTTTATCAATGTGCTTGAAGAAATCAAAAAGTCAGATCATCTGGATTTTACAGATAAAGATATTGCTGAACTTTTGTATAATTATGCCATAAATGAAGCATAGTTTGATGTGAGAAAAGGAGCCTAAATCTGGCAAACTTTGTTTTATTTTGAAGGAAGTTGCAGTAAAAATAGAGTGGTAATGATGTGATGTCATTTTCTGTTTTAAATTATCTTAATTTATAATTGTCATTTATATTGTTCATTATAACGGTTTATTTATATTTGAGAATCACGTCTCAAAATAAAATATGGATAAAAAATTAAAGCAATTCTTTGCAAAATCTTTTGGAGTACTCCTGTTCATTCATCTGGGCTATTTTGTATATGGGTATTTTAAGTTTGAAGGAATAGGGAATATCAACATCTATACTGAATTCTACAGGTTTAAGTTTTATGATGATGTATCCATTTCTCACGTTTTTATAAGTGGATTGTTTTTACTTTTCTTCCTGATATTTTTACTGAAAAATCATTCGAAACAAAATTATTCTCGTCCTGATTTGCTTAAAATTGGAGGGGTATTGCTCCTGATTTCCTTTTTCAGTTTTACTTTTTTTGTAAGTTATAGTTTTGGCCTCAATGCAAAATTAAAATCGGAGCTGTCTGAGTCAAAATTCAATAAAGATAAAACCCTGTTGAATGTTTTAAATCCGTTTTTATACAATGACACTTCTTACAGTTCGGAGAAGCTATTCAATCCGGTTAATATTCTTTATCCAAAACCTTATCCGGTGATGGAGGTCGTAGACAGTACTTTGATTTCTGATCAATATTATAGTGTAGAATCGAAATATTACAGCATTGATACTTTAAAAATGCTGACTGCTGATTTAGATAAAATTTCTACTGCTACGAGTTCAGTTTTGGCCCGTATTGGTTTTGGTAAAGAAGAACTCCTGCAGCGAATCATTAAGAAGAATGTTATAAAAGACAGTACCCAGATTATGTATAAAGGGCAGGAGGTCAATCCCGGATATGATGAAGATATTTGCATATTTATTGAAAATAATACCTTGTATAAGCCTGTTAAAGGAATTCCGAAAGAAAAACAACAGTTTGATGCCGCAGTAAAACGATACGAATTGCTTTACAAATACAAGCAGGATTCCTTGGTTTCCAATTTCCAGAAGTTGAATACCTTATTGAAAAAATATAAGATCGAAACTCAAATCGTTCCCGAAGAGCTGGCCAAAAATGTTTTCTATTATAAAGAGCACAATCATGAATTGTTGAATGGTGGGATCAAAAATTATTTTGACAGAAAGGCACTGTCCAAAAGATTCACAACATTGGAGCGCCTATTTTATCAACCCAATTACCTTCATCCGTCTATTTGCATGATCTTTATTGGCGTTGTATTCGGAGCCTGGCTCATTGGTTTTTTAATTTATATTTTGTTTAATTATAAGAGAAGAACCAAAATATAAGAAAAAAGGATCTACTATAATTTTGATGGATCTGAATAGATAAAAAAAACGGCTGAAAGAGAAATCCTTCAGCCATTCTTTTGAAAATAATATATCAAGAATCTAATCCCGGATCACCATCTTTTTGGCGCCCGTTACTTTTCCGTCTGTGGTCATTTTATAAACATAGGTACCGGATGGAAGGTCTGAACTGGAGACATTGATCGATCCGTTGCCTTTATCGCGAAGGGGAAGCGTTCTTACCAGCTGGCCGGAAATGTTATAAACTTCGATCGAAGCTGATTTTGCATTGTGTGGCAGATAATAACCGATGCTCGTTCCGTTTTGGGTAGGGTTGGGAACATTTTGAGAAAGCTGAGCGATATCTGAAGAACTTGTAAGTGAAGTTGAAGTTCCTTTGTTCAGCAACAATTGCTTAAGTTCCTCTACTGTGTTTTCAAGATTTTTAATGCGGTCTTCCAGTTGCTGTACCGTTGCATCTGAAGATGCAGCCGTTCTGCTGAGTGGGGTGGTGGACACCATGACATTTCCACTTGCATCAACGACCAGCGCGTTTCCGCTTCCTGAAGGTAAATTTTCAAACCGTACCGTTCCCACCGTATGGAAATTGGCAGTAGGAGAGAGCGTAAGGATTCCCACACTTTTATCCTTGATCAGCATCGTTGAGGTAGGAGACAGACCAAACATGATCGATAATGGAATATTATTCGTCAGTTTTGCTCCTCCTGTTCCTGATCCGATTACAAAAGAACGGTTTCCCGTCGCAGCCAGATCAATTCCGAATCCTCCGGAATACACATCTTTAAGGTCAATTCCTACCCCTAGGGCAAACTGATTAGAGTTTCGGATGGTATTTTTCCAGCCTAATGCCACAGATTTTCCTGCATTATTCAAAACTACATTAGCCTGTCCGCCAATAATATTCGCGCCTCCGCCATTGCTCAGATCATTTTCCCAGCCGCTGACAAGAGAACTGCTGGCCTGCGCACCAAGAATATTGGAAATACCGTTAACGATACTTCCTTTTACTTTTGCCACATTGGAATTGTTGACTGCGTCTACGATAAATGAACCTGCCTCATTGAGAATAGCTTGTCCTGGGTTGGAAGAAGCGCCATTGGTTCTCAGATAAAAAGGCCTTGGATCTACAGTACCCGCGTAATTAGCGGGAGTGATTCCCGCATTTCCTGTAACTTGCCACTGTTGAGCGCTGGCGATTCCAGTTAACAGTACCATAGCGGTGGTCAGGCCATTTTTCATGGATAATAGTGATGTTTTCATAAATTTTGAATTTTGATGGTTTTTAGTTATCACTAAAGTATGAAATATTATCATTGAAAACACTTATTTGTCACAATAAAGTGATTTTAAATTGAGGTATATTGATTTAAATTCAATGATAAAAGGAATAGTTTGTATTATGATTAATATCTATATTATTTATTTGTAAAATCTAATTATTTGGAAAGTCTTTTTAATACCCGTATTTTCTCCACTTTAATAATTCAAAATTCTTCTTTTACTTATTTTATTCTTCCATAAAGTAAAATTCTTTTAAAAGAATAAATAGCAGGAAGCTTAGCAAAATCCTTTGCAATACGTTGTTTAAATTCAGTTGTAAAAGATTTCTGCTGTTCTTCAGTAAGTTTTTCCAGATAAGGAATCAGAGCTGATCCGGAGATAAAATTGAATAAAGTTTCGTGGTCTTCCGCAATGATGGGATAAACTTTCTGGGATAAATTCAGATCCTCAAGGCCGCTGTCAAATAAAATTTGAGCATACTCATCGATTGTCAACACCGCAGAAGGTAGGTTCCAGCCGTTAAGGTCATTTCGGAAAGGTTCCTCATTGGCCAGTTCAAAAAGGATTTTATTCAGAGTATTGCCCGGCTGATAAGGCATCTGTACCGCCAGTTGTCCTCCGGTATTCAGTTTGGAAATAAGTTTCGGAAACAGATGCTGATGATCATCAGACCACTGCAGTGCTGCATTGCTGAAAATAAGATCCCAGTTTTCATCTTCATCCAACATGGCTTCCGTTGTTGCCATTTTGAAATGGAGCCGCTCATTTTCAAGTGACCTGGATTTTTCAAGCATTTCCGGAGAAGAATCGATTCCTGTAAAAACAGCATCTTGAAATTTTTCAGTAAGAATGGCGGTTTGTTCGCCTGTTCCGCAACCAAGATCTACTGCTTTCATATTTCTTTCATCAGTGATCAGCTCTGCAAGATCATAAAAGGGCTTAAAACGGATATTTTTAAATTGATTATAAACATCAGGATTCCAGGGCATAGTCTGTAATTTTAAATGGACTTCAATTTACTTAATCCTAAACAGAATGACGAAAATAAAATAGTAAAAGATTCTTAAAAGAAAGGAAGCGGGAGGATGGGAGTTACTTAAAGAAGAAAGAACAATGAATCCTGTTTTCATTGAATTTAAAGTTTCATCAAGTTAATATGAATTCGGTAAAAATCCTTGTCAAGGTTTAAAACCTTGACAAGGATCTTAAAAAGACCAGATTTAATCCATTTACAGACTGAAAGTAACTTCCCGCGCCCATCTTCTCGCTTCCCTCTTCAAACTCCTACAAAATCTGGGCACTCTCCTTAATGCTGTTCATCACAAAAATACTTTTCGTCTGTCCGATTCCCTCAATTTCAGAAAGTTTATTGACGAAAAATTCATGGAAATCATCCATATTCGGAGCCAGGATCTTAAGCATAAAATCAAAGTCACCGCTGATGTTATAAAACTCTACCACTTCTTTCAGTTTTCCCACCTCTTCAATAAATTTTCCGGCTGTTTTTTTATTGTGGACATTCAGGGCAATCATGCAAATCACCATCATGCCTTTGTTCACCTTTTTTCGGTCTACAACAGCGGTGTATTCTTTAATAATTCCCTGTTTTTCCATCCGCTTGATTCGTTCATGAGTGGGAGTAGGACTTAAATTGATCCTTGCCGAAATATCACGAATACTCATTTTGGCATCCTTCTGTAATAAACGAAGGATAGAAAGATCTTTCTCATCCGGAGTATAATGTTCTGTAGTCATTTGTTCTGTTTTTAGGCTTGTTATGAGGGGTTGAAGTGTATTTGTTCTTTTTTAATAGCTTGTATAGCTGATTCGTTCCAAATTTACTATATAATTTTTACATATGTTCTTTTAATTTTAATTTTGCAGGAAATTTGAATCTATGAGTACAAGGAAAAATTTAATATTAATATTAGCATCGGTAGGAACTTTTGTAGAGGCTTTGGATATTGCCATTATTAATTTAACGATTCCTTCTATTCAGGAGCAGTTCCACATCGGAGCAGAGACCGTGCAGTGGCTGCAAACGCTTTATGTGCTGTTTTTCGGGGGATTTCTGATCATCGGGGGTAAACTTTCAGACCAGCTGGGTCGTAAGAAAATTTTCCTGATCGGAGCTTTGATTTTTATGCTGACCTCATTGGGAGCAGGACTTTCGCAGAGCTTTGAAGTTTTAGCCATATTCCGTGCTCTTCAGGGATTGGGAGCAGCATTCATTATGCCTTCTGCCTTATCTATTGTGACCAATACATTCAGAGAAGAGCAGGAACGTAATTACGCAATTGGAATTTTCAGTTCATTTGCAGCGATAGGTTCCGGAAGCGGTTTGTCTGTCGGTGGTATCATCAGTACTTATCTGAGCTGGCATTGGGTGTTCCTCATCAATGTTCCCATTTTGTTGCTTACGTTAGTTTTTGCTTACCAATATCTTCCGGCAGACGAAAAAAGACAGAGCGGTCAGAAAACGGATCTTATCTCCGGAATGCTGCTTGTTTTGGGACTTTTAAGTCTTACATACGGAACCCATGAACTGGTTCATATCAAAGAAAATCCTTTAATGATTGTCGGTTCTCTTGTGCTTGCGGTTTTACTTTTAGTCGCTGTGTTTGTCAGATTAAAGTCTGTATCCCAGCCCTTAATCGATTTACAATTGCTTAAACACAGATCACTGCTGGTTTCTAATATGGTGTTCTTCACTTTAGGGGCATTTTTTATAGGATTTTTATTTCTTATTTCATTAATGCTTCAGAAAGATATGGGACACAGTGCGGCTTCTGCGGGACTGATGCTTGTACCTTTCAGTATCATGTCTGCATTGGCTTCAAAATTTGCACTTCCCCATATTTCTAAAAGATTAAGTTCTTCACAAATGGGTGTTTTCGGATGGAGTTTCATGCTGGCAGGTGCTTTATCCTTACTGATTTCGGTGTATACAGGCCATCCATTGGCGGTAGTATTACTTGGAGCTGCCTGTATTTCAGGAATAGGGATGACATTTTGTTTTACAGCACTTTCAGTGCTGGGAATTCAGGATGTGGAGCCTTCACATTACGGAGTAGCCTCCAGTTTAAGTTCCACCAGTTATTTCCTGGGAGCCGGAATAGGATTGTCATTTATGACGTTGATGAGCCAGATCTTTCCCTCTCAGTATGCAGTGGGAGATCTCAGTTTGATTATTCTGGTTGGATATGCTTTACTGGCCCTTGCGATGCTGCTGTATTTTATTGTTAAAAGCTTAAAAACCAGACAGGCGGAAATAGCGGTTTCATAGATAAAAATATTTATAACCCCATAATTTTAACGCAAATAAATTATTATTCCTGTCTGTTTGAGGAGAGCAAAAAAGATGAATGTGCCGCTGATTAAAAAAATTCCGCTGTTTGATTGCGGGAAGTATATTGAATCGTAGGAGTAACAATGAATCTGCACGAGTTTGGGAATTTTAGAAGCAAGTTTTAATTTTCGGCGAAAGATTCCAGTCTTGAATTTTTGGTTCATTTTGTTTCAAGGCAAAAGAACATATAAACTCATAATAGTTATTTACTCATATAAATAGGTACTGATAGATAAGTTTCTATTAAAAATATACAAAACTATATGAAAGAGGACCGGCATTATTTTGTCGGTTCTTTTTATTTTAGCAGCATGAAAATACAGATCATCAGTGATCTTCACCAGGAATTCGGATCGACTGATTTATTTTTTGATCATGCAGATGTGGTCGTATTGGCTGGAGATATTAATTTGGGAACCAAAGGAGTTGAATGGATCAAGTCGAAAATAAAGGACAAACCTGTCATTTATGTTCTGGGAAACCATGAATATTATAAAGGCTCCTATCCTAAAACCTTAAACAAAATAAAACACGCCGCTGAAGGCTCAAATGTCTTTGTTCTTGAAGATAAAGCCGCGGATATTGAGGGTGTTCGCTTTCACGGAGCCACGCTCTGGACGGATTTTTCTGTTTTTGGAAATCCTGTTCAGTACGGAATGATCTGTCAGCCCAAAATGAATGATTATAAAATGATCAGACGGGATCCTTCCTATTCAAAAATGAGGACCATTGATACATTTAAAATTCATCAGTTTTCAAGGCTTTGGTTAAAAGAAAGTCTCGAAAATTCAACAGGCTTAAAAAATATCGTTGTTACCCATCATGCACCAAGTTTACGGTCTGTCCCGGAACAGTATAAAGAAGATCCTTTGACTGCTGCTTATGCTTCCGATATGGAAGATTTCATTCAAGAACATCAGCCGCTATACTGGATTCACGGACATATTCACAGCCCATGCAGATATGCTATTGGAAAAACCGAGGTGATCTGTAATCCGCATGGTTATATTGATGAAAAATACAATGGTTATGAAAAAGAGCTGATTATTGAAATATAATGGTTATTTGATTTCTTCCATAAACTTTTTTAGAGCCTCATAAGCTTCTGTTTTATTGGTCAATGCCGGATAGATTTCCACTTGTGCGGCACCGGAATCTTTCAGCCATTTTTTCCAGATGATTTTCATGATCTCAAAATCTGTAGGTTGTACAGTTGTGACTCCGTTTTTATCCAGTGAACGATCGACCATTTCGAATACAATAACATTGAGCTGATTGAGGTCTGAGGTTTTCCTTATGAGGTATTCCGGTTTTGATAGAATGAATTTTTCAAGATCAACAGATCCGCTGCTGACGAATTCTTTCCTGATTTTTTTGATAAGATCCTGATCTAATCTAAGCCCGGAACTATTGTTAGCACTCTCAATATAGCCGTCCGTAAATAGAACGGCAATATTTCTGGTACCTGTAATGACAAATTCATCTTTTGCAATTTCAACTTTTTTATCAGGTTCATTGATCATCGAATTTTTAATATTCTGATTAAAATAATTCCATACATCCGATCCTGCAGAGTGGGCAAGTGAATAATCGTAGACCTTCGCAATATTATTTTTAAATGATGCAATGTCTGGCTTCAGATCATGTCTTTTGTAATGGGATGCTTCCTGTGCCTGATCTTTGAATTTTCTGAAATTGATTTCCAGATCCTCCGTGTTCGCAATATGCTGATTGAGTATTCCTCTGTTGATAAAGTCAAATTTATAAATGTCCAGCTGGTTCATTTGCCTGCTTTTTATTTTCAGTAAATTGTCTATATGATCAGCAATTGTATTGATTAATAAAGTGTCGTTCAGTGGTTTTGGGTGTATTTCAGGATTAATTCTGTTCGAAAGATCCGGAACAATTAAAACATTATAATCATAGATTTTAGGTAAGTTGTCATCTGGAATTTCTGAAGGGGTTTCTTTTGTGCAACATGAGGTAATGAATAATATACACAATACTTTGAGAATTCCGGATATTGATTTTGTCATTGTTTTCATCTGATGGTTTGGATTAGTTTTGGGATATTTCTGAAACGAAATTTTCGTGAAATGCGATGACATTCAGCCAGTTTTCACATTCTCTGATGGCTTCTGTGGTTTTGATCTCTGCTTTATTCACGGAATAGATTTCATACAGATATTTGCTCCAGCCTTCCATGAAGATATTCACCCTGTTTTCCATCTCGGGTTTTGAGATGGGAAGCCTGTCATTATCAACCTGGCTTTTGTAAATTTGGGCAAGATTCTCTACCTTTTCCCTGAAAGTAAGCAAGAGTTGTTTCAGATTGTTTATTTTGGTATTGGTCAATAAGGGAAGATCCTGAAGCTGTTTATTCATGGTCACTTTATTTCTTTCCAGACCCTGAATGTCGCTGTTCAGTTTGTTGTTTTCCTCCTTTAAACTATTTACCTGTATTTGATGCTCTTCTTTTTCTTCTTCCAATTTGCCTACAATGAATTCTGTCTTTTCCTGATGATGGGTTCTGGTTCTTTTATGATAAGAATGATACAGCTTATCAATCACTATTCCGAAAAGATAAACACTTAATGTTCCCAGGGTGAAAACCAATAAAAAGTTCTGTGAAAAAACGATTTCTGAGAATGTCGCTTTCTGATCTGTCTGATTAATAAGATATTCAATATCATTGATGTTTTTGGCTACTTTATAGGCGATAAAACAGTCTACAAGAAAGATGAGCAATAAACCTCTGTTTTGATCTATAAATAGTGAAATTTTTGATTTCCTTTTTTGTTCTCCGGTGTCGGAATCTGTAATATCCGTATTCTCAGGCTTGATTAATTTCAACATTCCTAGAGCAAGAGGTATACTCACAAAAAGAAAAAGAAACAATATTCCCCCGGCACCTTTGTTCCATATTTTTGTTATGGCATGAGCATTAAATACTTCCGGCATTTCCGTGACAAAACCTTTTCTGAGTTCAGCGATAATGCCCTCTTTTGAAAAGATAAAAATATAAGCGACTGATGAATAGAAAATAAAAATATACAAGACGAGCATCAGCGTAATAAAGCTTAATAATAACGTAAGCGGCCAGTTCACAGGAGGTTTTACAAAGTCAACTTTTAATTCATTTATTTTTTGGGTCAGAACATTGATTTTATCCTGAATAAAAGGAATCTTAATGGTAATGTTGGATTCAATGCTATGTTTTTTATCTTCAATGTTTTTCTCCGTTTCCCGCATGTTGTCTCCAATATTCTGGGTTTCAGAAGTGAGATTGTAGTGCAGGGTATCGGTTTCATTCTGAGTCTTCATTTCTACATTGCTGATGCTCACTTTAAGCTGCTCTTCAATTCTGTTTTTCAATCTGGTTTTCTTTTCAGTGATCACTTCTATTTCATTGATGAAGTTCGAATACAGGCTATCCATTGCCTGAGGAAGTACCTGATGATCACCCTGATTTTCAAAAGCTCTCTGATAAGCGTTTTCCTTCAGGAGACTTTTATCAAAGGAGCCTACTTCCGTAGCGATAATATTATCCAGAACGTCTTTGAATTCCTTCAATGACTGTTCCTGGAAGTTCAGGGGTGTTGATTTTATTTCAGTTTTCATCATATTCACAGGAGCTTCTGAAAATGCTTTTTCCTCCCTTTCAATGTCTTCCATACTAAGCCCGCTGTTCAGTTTTTCAATCCTGTTTTTAATCCGGGAAAAACTTCCGATGAGTTCGTGTACCGTTTTTGGAAAATTAGTCACCAATACCTGTTCATGATTGTTTTTAGCATTGTTGGACCAGTTGTATGAACCTGAAATGGCTATAGACCGATCAATCACGCAAAACTTGAGGTTCATCATTCCATAGCCTATATTTTTTATTTTTGTAAAGTTTAAACCATGGCTGACAAGAATATCAAAATCCAGCTTTTCATTGTCTGGTTGATCCGAAAGGATAAGGGATACTTTTACATTTTCATGTAGTTTATCACGAATAATGGTATACAAATCAGGATTCGTAAACCAAGCCATTGCAATAAGTATTTCTGATTTTGCATTTCGCAGTTCCGATTTAATTCTTTCCAGAATTTCATCGGTATTGGAAATAGAGTCTTGAATCATCGTATTCATAAGTAAGGTTATATCGTTTAATTTTTTTTTTAATCTTATGTCTTTTCAGTGACTTTTATTAATGATTCAAAATTAAAAACATTAAAAATCTGATTTTTACGGATTCCCGTAAATTGATAAAACAGTCTTGAAAAAATTAAAATAACAATTGAAATTTGTTCTTTTAATGATAATAACTATCATCCAGCTTGCCTACTAAACTCTTTTGCCTCTCTCACTCAAATACCCTAATTTCGTACCCTAATTTATCCTTCATGGCTAAAAAATCCACTGCAGACCCCACAGAATTTGTATCCCTGTTTACTTTTGAAGAACTTCTTCGGGAGGTAGAATTTGATCTCAGGATAAAAGAATTTGTCGTCATGGAAATTGATAAGGCTAATTATGTCATAAAACTCAATACACCTTACCGGTCAGATTATTTCTGCATTTTTATGATGCAGGAGGGGAGTATTCGTTTCAGGCTTGATGACAAAGGGTATGATGTTGAGAAAGGGGATATTATTTTCTGTCCCTTTTCAGAAATATTTTGGATAGATCGTATCTCTGAGGACTATAAAGCAAAGTACATCTTTTTTTCATTAGACTTTATTGCTGATGCCGGATTTAATTATAAATCAAATGATGTACTGAAAAGCTTGTCATCAGATCCCGCACACATTATCAGGAACGAGCCCGATCTTTACAGAAGGATGAATTTCCATCTTGATGAGCTGAAGGCTCTCAACAATGCAGAAAAAGAAGATTATTATTTCAATGAAATGATCTGGCATCACTTTTCACTGGTGATCTATGAAATCGACAATTATTTTAAGAAAATTGAAAAACCACATCAGGTAACTCACCGTGAAGATGAACTAACGACGAGTTTTTTCACTCTGGTACGGAAACATTTCAAGGAGGAACATAATGTACAGTTCTATGCAGACAAACTTTGCATCAGCCGTAAATATCTGACCAAAGTGATCAATAAAACCATGTTTAAATCACCCCGCGATATTATCCATCAGGTATTGGCCGTAGAAGCCAGGCTTTTGCTCAGAAATCCCAATCTTAATGTCAATAATGTAGCGGTACAGCTTAAATTTTCAGATCAGGCATCTTTCAGTAAGTTCTTTAAAAAACATGTGGGGAAGTCTCCGTTAGAATATAAAAAAGATGATTTATATTGATAATCAGCTGCTTATTTGTTTTTTTTGATATTGGCAATTGATGTCTTTTTGCTAAAGTAGTACTGATTTTTAATGGAAAAAATAGAATTATCTTATTTATGTATTCTATTAAAGGGATTAAATGATATTTCTCATGTTTTAAAGAATTAGGAGTCTTTCTGACAAAACAAGGAGTTTTTTGAATATTTCGGTTGAATTTTTTTAGGGCGAATTTTGTCCAGTAAATTTAAAAGGAATATTGTTATGCAGAGATTTTTTATTCAAAAATCAACTATACTTTTCCTCTCGCTGATGGTCTTGGCGGGATGCAGGAAAAGCAATCAAAACCAGGCTTATCAACAGCAGGCTCCCGAACTTCCAATAGAAAAAGTGAAGCAGGGAGACGTTTCTGTTTCCAGAGAATATGCAGCATCAGTAGAGGGAATTTCCAATGTAGAGATCAGACCGCAGGTGACAGGATATTTAAGCAGGATCTTTGTAGATGAAGGGGATTACGTAAGAGCAGGGCAGCCGCTTTTCAAAATAGAAGACCAGATTTTCCGTGAGCAGATGAAAAGTGCTCAGGCAGCTCTGATCACAGCACAGGCGAATCTTTCCACGTCTAAAATTGACCTTGACAGAAAGAAGGAATTATTACGAAACAAAATGGTTTCCGATATTCAGGTAAAAGAAGCGGAAGCAGCTTACAATGCAGCAAGAGGTGCCGTAAGTCAATCCTTGTCTACCATCGAATCAGCGAAGATCAATCTTAATTTTTCTACAATCAAAGCTCCGGTAAGCGGATTTATCGGAAGATTCAACTACCGTCTTGGAAGTTTAATGACCCCTTCTAATCAGGAACCGATTACGCTTTTATCAGACATTCATGAGGTTTATACTTATTTCAGCATGAGTGAAAATGATTTCAATAATTTCCAGAAGCAACAGCCAGGAAGTAATATCAACGAGATCATCAAAAATACTCCTGCCGTTTCCCTATTGCTTTCAGGAGGGGAAAAATATGCACAGACCGGAAAAATAGATGCAGTAGAAGGACAATTTAATAAAACCACAGGTTCTATTACTTTAAGAGCAAAATTCAACAATCCTGATAGTCTTTTGAGAAGCGGAAATACCGGAAAGATTGTGATGGAGCAGTTTTACAGCAATGTCATTCTTCTTCCGATAGCTTCTACAAGAACCATTCAGGATAAGATCTTCGTGTTCACGATCAAAGGGGGGAAAGCAGCGATGCTTCCGGTTGAAATAACAGGAAAAGCAGGTGATAATTTCATCGTATCAAAAGGGTTAAAAGCCGGTGATGAGTACATTGTAACAGGTTTCGACAGATTGCAGCCGGGAACGCCGGTAGTCGCTCAGAAAAAGAATGCTCAACCCAAAAAATCGTAAGAAAAAATCATGTTAAAGACAATTATAAAAAGGCCCGTACTGGCAACGGTGATCTCCGTATTGCTTGTTATTCTGGGTATCGTCGGTATGGTCAGCCTGCCGATCACCAAATTTCCTGATATCGCTCCGCCTACGGTGATGGTCACTGCTGCCTATCCGGGAGCCAACGCGGAAACAATCGCGAGATCCGTGGCACCGCCTTTGGAAAATGCCATCAACGGCGTGGAAAATATGGACTATATTACCTCCACGGCCAGTAATGACGGGACTTTAAGTATCACGGTCATTTTTAAACTGGGTACAGATCCCGATCAGGCTGCGATTAACGTGCAGAACAGGGTAGCGCAGGTAACGAACCAGCTTCCGGCAGAAGTAATTCAGGCCGGAATTACAACGGTGAAAAGACAGAACAGTATGATCGCAATGGTTTCATTAACCAGCAAGGATGGTAAAATGGATGATCTTTTCCTTGAAAACTATGCTAAAATCAACATCGTTCCTGACCTGAAAAGGGTAAAAGGAGTAGGAGATGCCATGGTGTACGGAAACAAAGATTACTCCATGAGAGTCTGGCTTGATCCCAATAAACTGACCTCATACAACCTTACCCCGTCTGATATTTCAAGGGCAATCCAGACACAGAACCTTGAAGCAGCACCCGGAAGATTCGGGGAGAGAAGTAAAGAAGCAATGGAATACGTGCTTCGGTATAAAGGAAAATTCACAGAACCTGAACAGTATGAAAATATCACCATCAAAGCCCTGAGCGATGGTTCTGTTTTGAAATTAAAAGACGTTGCCAAAGTTGAATTTGGAGCATACAGTTATACGGTTTCTTCCAATTTTAACAAAAAAGCTTCGGTAACGATGGCGATTTTCCAGATGGCTGGATCTAATGCCAATGAAGTACAGATTGCCCTTCAGGAAAGAATGAAGGAGCTTGAAAAATCCTTCCCGGAAGGAATGGCCTATGAAATTCCCTATGCGACAAAAGAAGCACTGGATCAGTCTATCGATCAGGTGATTCATACTTTGATCGAGGCATTTATCCTGGTATTCATCGTGGTATATATCTTCCTGCAGGATTTCCGTTCAACACTGATCCCGGCTATTGCGGTTCCGGTGTCAATTGTGGGAACATTTTTCTTTATGAATTTATTTGGGTTTTCTATTAATATCCTGACGTTATTTGCTCTGGTACTGGCCATTGGTATTGTGGTAGATGATGCCATTGTCGTCGTGGAAGCGGTCCATGCTAAGATGGAACATAAAAAGCTTAATCCAAGGGCTGCGACCATGTCGGCGATGAGTGAGATCACGGGAGCTATTGTTTCCATTACTTTGATCATGTCTGCGGTATTTGTTCCGGTAGCCTTTATGAGTGGTTCTACGGGGTTGTTCTATCAGCAGTTTGCCTTGACATTAGCGATTGCTATTGTGATTTCAGCTGTTAATGCATTGACTTTGAGTCCGGCCTTATGTGCTATATTTTTAAAACAGCATCATCCGGAAACGCATGAGAAAATGAACTTCAAAGACCGTTTCTTTGCCGGTTTTAATGCAAGTTTTAATAAACTGACCTTCCGTTATGGAAAAGCCATTCTGTTCTTATTAAAGAGAAAATGGGTGGCAGGGATCATTATTGTTGCATTCGGAGGACTGTTTGTCTGGATGTCTATGACGACGCCTAAAGGATTTATTCCTGATGAAGACCAGAGTTTTATCATCGTAACGGCCAATCTTGCACCTGGAGCTTCCAAAGACAGAACCACCAAAGTGGTTTCTGATACAGAAGATCTGTTAATGAAAAATCCGGCAGTGGAAAAAGTGATTTCCGTAGACGGGCTGAACTTATTCAGTGGATCGATGTCATCTTCAGCGGCTTCTATTTTCGTTAAACTTAAAAAGACAGAGCAAAGAGGAAATGTAAGGAATATCAATGACATTATCGGTCAGGTTCAGGGAACACTTTCCCAGGATAAAAGAGCGAATTTCCTTGTGATTGTACGTCTTCAAACCAACTTAGACATTTTAGTTTAAATCCTTAAGGAGGATTTTCGGTTTATAAACTTACTAATTTTTGTTGATTATATATTTGTCTTCTTTTTCGGATGGATTCCGCTTTTGTTTGCTTTCTTTTTTCCAAAATCTGTTCTGATCTTCCGAAGTACACATCTGCTGGAGTGAGGTTATTTATCGACTCGTGATAGCGCTTGTTATTGTAGTTTTCTACAAACTTCTCCAGTGCTTGGATGAGTTCCTCGGGGTGATAAAAATGATTGAGTTTCACTACGTTTTTCATAGTTCTGTGATAACGTTCAATCTTACCTTGGGTCTGCGGATGCATTGGTTTTCCGTGAACCTGCTTCATCTTTACATTATCTCTAAGATAGGTTTTCAGTTCACTGGAGACGTAGCAGGAACCGTTATCTGAGAGCAGTTTCGGTTTAGCTTTGGTCTTTAATTTCGCTTTTTTAATGGCCGTGTCCACCGTTCGTTTCACATCTTCGGCCTTCATCGAGTCGCACAGCTCCCAGTGAATGATGTAGCGGCTATAATCGTCCAAAATCGTGCTCAGATAGTACCATCCCCAGCCAATGATCTTGAAATAGGTAAAATCTGTCTGCCACATTTGATGCACAAATTCAGTTTTGTCTTTGAACTCATTTGCTGCCGAAAGAAGAAAATGATTCGGTGCCGGGATTAAGTCTCTTTGCTTTAAAATACGGTAAACACTGGATTCTGAAATAAAAACACCTTGCTCATCGGTAATTTTGTAGGCCAGTTCCCTTGCAGACAATTCGGTGTGTTCCAAAGCGATCTCTACCACCAGATCTTTCTGTCTTTCAGGAATGCTGTTCCATTGTCTATGGTTTGTTCTTTTCGTAGTTTCCAAGCCATCATAGCCGTATTCGAGGTAGCTTTTATACCATTTGTAAAAACTACTTCTGGCGATTCCAAAACTTTCCAAGGTTCGCTTCACACCGATTTCACTCCTGGTCACCGTTTGAATGATCTCGTATTTCTCGGCTGCTGATAATCTCATATATTTCCTGTATTTATCGATTAATCCAGCCTGTCTAAACTTTTTTTTACAATATCATAGCGAACGACCAGATCAGCTACGATCTCTTTCAAACGTGCGTTTTCCTTCTTCAGATCTGATACTTCATCACTCGTAGCCTCGCGAGCAATATCTCCATTGAGACGCTTCTTTCCTGCTTCCATAAACTCCTTGTTCCAGGCATAAAACTGCGACTGTGCAATATTATGGTTCCTGCAAAGTTCGGCTACGGAAGTCTCAGCTCGAAGACCTTCCATCACGATTAAAATCTTTTGCTCTGCAGTGAATATTCTGCGGGTGTTCTGCCGAATATCTTTTACGAATTTCTCGGTCGGTTTCTTTTTCGGTGTTGCCATAATTAAAATTACTCTTTTTATGAAAACACTCCTTAACTTTTTAATATCTAATGTCTACTTTTTGCTGACGATTTACAATGGCTAAGAATGTAATTCCCCAAATCACGTAAATGTTGATAAATGCCACCGGCACCAGCCAGCTGTTTTTAGAACTGCTCATGATGTATGTTTTTATAGGATGTGTATTAAAATAAAAAGGCCCTACAACGTCAGTCTGTGAAAAAACCTCCGTTTATTTACTCAAAAATAGGGAAATAAATTCAATAATTGATTTTGGGAATTTGTATATTTAATGATGCAGCATATTATTGGGGTCGCCCGCAATCAGATGGTTTTTACGAGTTTAGAACAGAATATTCCGGATGATAATCCGGTTCGTTTTCTTGATGCTTTTGTAGAGAATATTGATTTGGGAGCTTTGGGTTTCGAGCTTCAAACCTTGAAAACAGAAGGACGACCGAGTTACAGCACCAAAATATTTCTCAAAATCTATCTGTACGGCTATCTCAATGGCCTTCGCAGCTCGAGGAAACTGGAAAAAGAGTGCACTCGCAATATGGAACTGCAGTGGCTTTTGTACGGATTGATTCCGAATTATCACAGCATTTCAGACTTTCGGAAAGACAATCCTTCGGGCTTAAAAAAACTCTTCAAAGTATTTGTTTCATTTTTAAAAGATGCTGATTTGATTGGCGGAGAAATCATTGCCATTGATGGTACCAAAAGTAGGGCTCACAATAGCAAGAAAGCCAATTTTAATCAAAAGAAAATTGAGAAACATCTGGCGTATATTGAGGAGAAGTCACAAGAATATTTAGACCAGTTGGCCGAAAATGATGTACAAGAAAACAGCGAAAAAATTAACAATATTCAGCAGAAAATAGAACGTTTGAAAACCAACCGCATCAGGTACGAACTTCTGGAAGAAAAACTGAAAGTGAGCGGTGAGCCTCAAATCAGCATGACGGATGAAGATTCCAGGGCACTTTTGGTTCAGGGGCAGGTGGTGGAAGTGAGTTACAATATTCAGGCAGCGGTAGATGACAAACACAAACTTGTTGTGGCCACCCACACCATTAATCGCAATGACAGAAATGCTTTGGCAGCAATCGCAATAGAAGCGAAAGAAAATTTAGGAATAGAAACCTTCACCGCTTTGGTCGACAAAGGATATCATAATGGTAGGGAAATCACACAATGCAAAGCGGAAAACATCCGAACGATTGTTGCGTATCCGACCTTGGTACAAACCAATGAGAATGGGACTACGAAAGGCTATTTGGTAGCCAATTTTATTTACGATAAAGAATCAGACACTTACCAATGTCCGCAAAGTCAGACTTTAGAAACCACGGGTTCGTGGCACAAAAAATCGCGTGATGGAGGTGGTTATCTCTTCAAAAAATACCGCAGTTCAGCTTGCAAAGAATGTCCCGTAAAATCACTTTGCACGAGCAGAACAGGAGGGCGGGAGATCGATAGAAGTGAGTTTGCCGAGGCTGTTGAAGAAAACAATCAGCGTTATCGGGAAAATGGGCAGTTGTACCGAAAGCGACAAGAAATCAACGAGCATATCTTCGGCACTATCAAGCGTCAGTGGGGTTACAATCATACGAATTTAACGGGACTGGATAAGGTCAATGGTGAACACAGTTTAATTATGCTGGTTTACAACATCAAGCGAGCGATGAATATTCTGGGAGTTCCGGAGTTAATTGCGAAATTAAAGAGCTGGAAGTCACCTTACAAAAGGAAAGTCTTGTTTTTGTTAAAATTAGCATATTTTAAGGCGATAATGAGCAAGCAAAATTATTGGCAGAAATTAGCAGCATGAAAAATGGGGTTCATTAAAAGCGCTTATTGGCTATTCAGACGAGTACAATTTACAGCATTCTGAGAGGTAATTCGGGGTTTTTTCACAACCTGACGTGGTAAGGCCTTTAGAAATATGTGATATAAAAGTAAGGTCAGCCACGGGATTTCTGATGCATAGGCATACAGTTGCACATCATCATAGTTTTGATGTTTTGTTTCTTAAGTGATTGATGTTTAAATCCTTGTTTCATTTTGTTTTCTTTTCCTGAATACGGTTGCAAATATAGAACATATATTTTTATTAGTCCACTAAAATAATAGACTTTTTGGGATTTTTCATTCTTGAAGCATTTAATTATATGGTTATCAGATAATTATTTTTTTTAATCAAGGTCGAAATAAGTTGAGTTGTATGGATTTCGCGATAAGATGCATCGAAAAAAGTAAATTCTGCAGTTTGAATAGTATTGTTATAGCAGATGAGTTTATTCGAAAGACTCCTCAACCAATTAAAATAATCTATCATAAAAGCGTAGTGCTGATACCGAAGTTATCATACATCATTACTCAGCTTTAATAAAGATCATAATTTTGAATTATTAATTAAAAGCTAAAAAAAAATGGAAAGAACAGAAATCGTTTTAGGAAATGTGAAAGGAGAAATTCAACTTTTCTCAGAAGACCATAAAGCTGGGAAAATGGACATTTCAGTAATCGGGAAAAAATTAACGGTTTATCATACAGAAGTTGATCCTGAACATGAAGGAAAAGGTTTTGCAAAAATATTACTGGAAAGACTGGTTTCCTATGCAAGGGAAAATGATCTTAAAATTGTACCGCTATGTCCGTACGTTCACTTACAGTTCAAACGTCATCCCGATGAATACAACGATGTTTGGCTGAAAGAAAATTAATCAATTTTAAAATGGTTGATTTTATTTGTACTCCATCATGGTTTGCCAGTAAATAAATCCTATGATAAGAAGCCTCTCTCCAAAAAATAAAAATCTCAGACGCCAACCGTCACTAACCTCTAATTTCTAAACAAAAAATGCACGAACATCTCCTTCTAATCCTCGCACTCTTGCTCGTCGTCATGCTGCTGGTGATGCTGGCACAGCGCATTAAAATCGCCTATCCGATATTTTTAGTATTGGCGGGATTGGGAATCAGCTTTATTCCCGGAGTTCCTGTTTTAAAATTAGATCCCGAAATTATTTTCCTGATTTTTTTACCCCCGCTTTTATATGAAGCGGCATGGTACACTTCCTGGAATGATTTCTGGAAATGGAAAAGAACGATTTCGCTGATGGCTTTTGGTTTGGTGTTTTTAACGTCTATAGTGGTTGCTTTTGCTGCTCAGTCTTTAATTCCGGGGTTTACGCTGGCTTTAGGATTTTTACTGGGAGGAATTGTTTCACCACCGGATGCTGTCGCGGCCACCACTGTTTTAAAAGGATTAAAGGTTCCGAAAAGAACCATTGCGATGCTTGAAGGCGAAAGTCTGATCAATGATGCCTCGTCGCTGATTGTTTTCAGGTTTGCTTTGGCAGCAGTGATGACGGGTGTATTTTCCATGCAGGAAGCAACAGGGCAGTTTTTTCTTGTCGCTGGAATGGGAATCGTAGTAGGAATTGTTGGGGCTCATATTTTCTACGCGATCCACCGGTTTTTACCCACAACTCCGGCGATAGATGCCGCACTTACCGTCATGACTCCCTATATTTTATTTCTGGGGGCGGAACACTTTCATTTTTCAGGAGTGATGGCCGTCGTAAGTGGCGGGTTATTTATGTCTTTCCGTTCGCATGAGATTTTTAAAACGGGAACCACCAGAATCAATATGACAGGCGTCTGGAATACCCTCATTTTTGTGATGAATGCACTAGTCTTTGTATTGATCGGATTGGAGCTTCCCGATATCATCAATGGTTTAGGTGAAACATCCTTGATGGAAGGCATAAAATATGGATTGATCATCAGTTTGATTGTCATTCTCGTTCGTCTCCTATGGATTTATCCCGTAGCTCATATTCCGAGATGGCTGAGCAAAAAAGTACGTCAGGATCCCAGTCCGGGCTGGAAAAATCCCTTGATCATTGGTTGGGCAGGAATGCGTGGGGTAGTTTCGCTGGCCACAGCACTGTCAATTCCGGTGATGATGAACGATCAGGCAGAATTTCCACTAAGAAATTTAATCATCTTCATTACGTTTGTCGTCATTTTTGTGACCCTTGTTTTCCAGGGACTGACGCTTCCTTTGATTATTAAATTAACCAAAATTGGAGAAATTGATCCTATTTTACCCTCTCACGAGCAGCAGGCAGGAATTCAGATACGTCTGGATCAACTGGCAGTTGACCGATTGAATGAAAAATATGAAAAAAATTTAACAGGCAATAGTTTGGTTGAAAATTTAAAGGATAGTCTTCAAAATGACATCCAACTGCATCAGAGTCATTTGAGTTCTCTTGAAACATGCTCCAACAGGCAGAATGATCTTCAGGAATACCATCAGGTTATGCTGGATATATTTGCTTTACAACGAAAAGAACTGTTCAGATTGAAAAGAGAAAAGCTTTTCAGCGACGATGAGATCCGAAAAGCAGAATCGCAACTGGATTTAAATGAATTAAAAATTACAGGAAATAAGCATTTATAATTTAAAAATTTCACATTCTTCCCTTTTAAAAACAAGATAAAAATGAAAACACTACAATTTTTAGTTATTGGAAAAAATCAGAAAATTCTTGAAACTTTAAAAAGAATCATCGAAAACAATGAAGGCTGGAAAGCTCAGATCCAAAGCAATGAATCGGTATGCTATGATTACATTAAAGACAATCAGGTGGATATTGTACTCTTAAGTTCAGGGTTGGAAGATCAGTTTGAAAAAGATATAAAAGTCTTTTGTGAAGAATTAGATCAAGAGGTTAAAGTGATCGATCATTACGGTGGCGGAAGCGGACTTTTAAAGAACGAAGTTTACAGCCTTTTCCCTGATTTGCAGCCATAAACTGAGTCAATGTTTGAAAATAGTATCAGTCAATGTATAAGTCTCACTGAAAACAAACCAGTTAAATACACAGGATTTTACATCACTGTAAATTTTTATAATCAAAATCAAAAAAATAACTAAAGATATGGACAGAAAAGATTTTTTAAAGAAAGGTTTATTGGGAACAGGGATGTTTGTAGCCTCTGCTTCTCTGGGAAATACGATGAAAAATGAAATCGACGAGATTGAGCCTCTGGAGCCTATCGGATACAATCATTTACCAAATCCGGAGTCAAAAATTAAAGATAACTCCATCATTCATAAAGCAGATTCCAGAGGAAAAGCAGATCATGGATGGTTGGTAAGTAACCATACCTTCAGTTTTGCCAATTATCATAATCCTGAAAGAATGCATTTTGGAGTGCTCAGGGTTTTAAATGATGACAAAGTAGAGGCGGGAAGAGGCTTTGGAACCCATCCTCATGACAATATGGAGATCATCAGTATTCCACTGGAAGGAGATCTTGAGCACAAAGACAATATGGGGAATACCACGGTGATCAAAAGTGGAGATATCCAGGTAATGAGTGCTGGAACGGGCATTATGCACAGCGAATTTAACAAGAACACCGATCAGCCGGTCAAATTCCTTCAGATCTGGGTATATCCTAATAAGAGAAATGTAAGTCCGAGATATGATCAGATTACTTTAGACAAAACAAAAAGCCACAATACATTTCAGCAGATTCTCTCTCCCAATGCAGATGATGACGGTGTATGGATTCATCAGGATGCCTGGTTTCACTTAGGACGTTTTGATCAAGGGATGGAAAGCAATTATCAGATCAGAAAAAAAGGAAATGGGGTCTATGTTTTCCTATTAAAAGGAACAGCAGAGATCGAAGGTCAATCATTGGAAGAAAGAGACGGTTTCGGAGTTTGGGATATTTCAGAGCTAAATATTAAAGCAACCGCAGAAAACACGGAGATTCTATTAATGGATGTTCCCATGACGATGTAATCTGAACACAGCACCATAGTATTTAAAAGAATCCACTCCGAACTAAATTAGCAAAATCCAAAAAAAATCCCGACTTTTGTCCCCCTTCAATAATTCCGAAATTCATGAAACTTTGTATTGCCGAAAAGCCAAGTGTTGCCAGAGATATCGCCAAAGTATTAGGTGCTACCATGCCTAAACAGGGCTATATGGAGGGCAACGGATACTGCGTGACATGGACCTTCGGACATCTTTGTACTTTAAAGGAACCTCACGACTACGGTCCTCAGTACAAATCCTGGAATTTGTTTTTATTGCCCATTATTCCAGGCAGTTTTGGGATCAAATTAATTCCCAATAAAGGTGTTGAAAACCAGTTTAAAGTAATTGAAAGATTGGTGGAAGAATGTGATGAGGTCATCAACTGTGGTGATGCCGGGCAGGAGGGAGAACTCATTCAGCGTTGGGTTTTGCAGAAAGCAAAATGTACCAAACCTGTTCAGCGGTTATGGATCTCGTCCCTTACCGAAGAAGCGATCAAAGAAGGATTTGCGAATTTAAAACCTGCGGAAGATTACAAAAATCTGTATCTGGCGGGAAATGCAAGAGCGATTGGCGACTGGCTGTTGGGAATCAATGCTACAAGATTATTTACCAAAAAGTTTGGCGGAAACAAAGCCGTCCTTTCTATTGGAAGAGTGCAGACGCCTACGTTGGCCATGTTGGTTCAGCGTCAGAAAGAAATTGATGCCTTCAATACCGAAGAATATTGGGAACTTAAAACCAAATACCGCGACGTTATTTTCAATGCAGCCATTGATCGTCTGAAAACTTTAGACCGTGCTGAAAAAGGACTTGAATACCTTAAATTAAATCCTTTTGAAATTGTCTCTTTTGAAATTAAAGAAGGAAAAGAGAAAAATCTCAGACTTTTTGATTTGACAGGACTTCAGGTAGAAGCCAATAAAAAATATGGCTACTCCGCAGAAAACACGTTAAATTATATCCAAAGTCTGTACGAAAAAAAGCACGTGACCTATCCACGTGTGGATACCACTTATCTATCCGAAAGCCTATATCCGAAAATAGAAGGCATCCTTCGGAAAATGCATTTTTATCAGGATCTGATTTCCCCATTGCTGGAGGCACCTATTCCCAAGTCAAAAGCAGTTTTTGATGATACGAAAGTGACCGATCACCATGCGATTATCCCAACTGAAGTTCCGCCATCTCAAAATCTTAGCAGAGAAGAGAAGTTGATTTATGACCTTATTGCCAAACGTTTTATTTCAGTGTTTTATCCCGAATGTAAGATTTCAAATACTTTGGTAGAAGGAAAAGTAGGAACGATTCCCTTCAAAACAAGTGGAAGACAGGTTCTGGAACCGGGATGGAGAGCTGTTTATGCCAAAGAGCCCAAAGAAGAATCTGCAGATAAAGAAAAAGAGAAGGAAGAAGAACAGACCATTCCGGAATTTACCGTTGGAGAAACCGGACCCCACGATCCGATGATCCATCAGGGAAAAACCACACCACCGAAACCCTACACCGAAGCAACGTTGCTGAGAGCAATGGAAACAGCCGGAAAACAGGTGGATGATGAAGAACTGCGTGAACTTTTGAAAAATAACGGAATTGGAAGACCGTCTACCCGTGCCAACATCATTGAAACCCTTTTCAAAAGAAAATATATAGAAAAGAAAAGAAAAAACCTCATTGCTACTCCAACCGGAATGCAGCTGATCGATACCATTGAAGACGAACTGCTGAAAAGCCCCGAATTAACCGGAGAATGGGAATCTAAACTTCGTAAAATTGAAAGCGGTGAATATGAAGCCAACCAGTTTAAAGAAGAACTCATTCAGATGGTAACGGAACTGACCGAAAAAGTAGTGTATGGAAAAGGAAAAGTAATCACATTATACGAAGAAAAAGAAGAAGTCAAAGAAAAGAAAAAACGCGAACCTGCCGTCAAAAAAGAACTTCAATCCTGGGAAGAAACACAATGTCCAAAATGTAAGGAACACCATCTGATCAAAGGAAAAGCAGCGGTGGGATGTTCCGATTTCAAAAACTGTGGTTTTAAAATCACCTTTGATATTTTCGGAAAAAAACTTTCGGATAAGCAGCTTTTAGATCTCGTTTTAAAAGGAAAAACATCAAAACTGAAAGGATTCAGCACCCATTCTGAAAGCTTGACAGAAGGCGTTCTGACCATTGGAGAAGATTTTCAGGTCCAGCTTGCCTGAGAATTTTAAATTCTAAAAACCAGCGGAATCAGCCCTAATTAAAAATTTATACCCATAAAAATTTTAATCTCACTCAGCCTCAAACACAAGATTGTCAAAATTCCTGAAAATCAAAATCCCAACAAAAATAACAATGAAAGGGCAAAGAATTCCCCTCCTCCGGAGGGGTGGCAAATCAAAGATTTGACGGGGTGGTTCCAATATTTCACAACATAAGCCACCTACTCACAAAGCCGAGCTCCCTCACCTAAACAACTTACCATACCACCCTCCGATATCTTTTTTTATATCATCATAATATTTACATAAGACCTGAGCCAATTCAAGTTCCGATCTTTCAGATTTATAAGTGTTTAAAGTCAGATAACCAAAAAAATTACCGTCCTGATCAACAATAGCCGGAGGATACGAAGCATAACTGTTCCACGGAGAGTACGTACTGTATGAACTTCCATAGTTTCCGTAACTGTTCCAGATGGATTTTGAACTGTAAACATTTCCATAATCCCCATACGTATTCCAAACTGAATTTTTATCAAAAGTATCGCAGTTTAAACATCCCAGATATTGATCCTGATTGGAGCCGCCATACAAGTGTAAGGTCTGAGCCTGAAAAAGACAGCAGATCAGGAGGCTTAAAACGGTGAATATCTTTGTGGTGTTCATACGGATGACTGTTTGTAGCAAAGCTAATACTTTTTGTAACCGTTCTATAAACCGCCCCGTCAAAAATTCTTTGAATTTTCACCATCCCTCCGGATGAGGGGAATACTCATTATTCAACAGTAATCATCATTAAAATTATGATTTTCAAAAAAACTTAAGTGCTTAAAAAACTTTTGTACCTAATGTATATTTTTTAATCTCCCGAAGATTTCTCAGATGACACCGATTTTTTTATCATGATAAATAAAAATCTTAGATTTTTGGGAAAACTTAAGTGTACTTCTTGTGCGTTATCTATTTAGCTTAAGTGTTAAAAAGCTTTTGCATCTTTTGTGGTAAAAGCTTGTTGAACTATTTAGAATTTCAGCATTAAGAAGTAAACTTGTTTTCAATTTTCTGGGTTTTCTGAAAAACATTGGTGAACTTTGTGTTTACATTCAGATTAAATAGATATTCATGACTCCAGAAAAAAAGAAACTCATCACGGACAGCTTTGACCGCTCAGAAACATTGAAATTCTACAATGCAGAATTACTGGAAGTAGACACCGATTTCGTCTCCATTAAAATTCCTAAAATGGAAATGATGACCCGGAAAGCCGGAATGTTCAATGGGGCGATGATCGCTTCCCTGGTGGATGTTTCCTCAGGATATGCCTCGGTAAGTCACTACAAAGACGATTGTTATGTGGTCACCGTTGAACTGAAGGTCAATTATCTTCGTCCCGCATTGGGAGATGCCCTGATATCGCGGTCTTACGTTATCAAAGGCGGAGCAAAGATCATTGTCGTAAGAACTGAAATTTATGTTCTTGATGAAAATACCGGATCCGAAAGTCATGTGGCCACTTCACTGGTGACCATGATGAGGATAAAGTAAAGGAAACCCAAAATTAAAATATTTACGTAAACAAAGAGTCTCACTGTGTTTTTTCAATGCGAATGGAACAGGTTTTGCTCAATAAAGACCATAAACATTAAAAAATATAATATGAACTTAATTATCAGGCTGTTCATTACAGCCATCGTTGCGTATCTTTTGACCAAGGTACTACCGGGGGTAAATTTCGAAGGATTTTCTTCGGCAATTATATTTGCCATCGTACTGGGGGTATTAAATATTTTTGTAAAACCTATTCTGGGACTTTTTGGATTACCATTAACGATTATTACATTGGGATTATTTGCCCTGGTGATCAATGCTCTGATCATTCTGATTGCAGATTATTTTATAGACAGTATGGTCGTAGACGGCTTCTGGTGGGCACTTATCTTTAGTGTGTTGCTGTCCTTTGTGACTTCGCTGGCCAATTCCATGTTTTCAGATGGAGATTAATTCATCCGAGATAAATCCATATCCTAAAGTCTGCTGTTCTTACGGCAGACTTTTTTGTTGCTTAGGCTATATTAAAGAATAGATCTAAGCTGAAAATAGGTGTTAGGTAAAAATGTTTTATAATGATGAGTGTCATTTTCAAAAATATTTATGGTGAATGCAGAATAAATCAAAACTTAAATGTTAATTCTTTCGCTCATTTTTATTTTAAATATTAACTTTGGCCTTCTTTGAATTAAATAAAAGGAATGTGTGAAATCATGCCGGTTTCACATATCCGTTAAAAAATCAATACCAACATATGAAACTTAAGTACAGTCTGCTGGCTCTGGCAGCTCCGCTTTTAATGAATGCACAACAACTCATGACGCCTGAAATTCT
The DNA here is from genome assembly GCF_003815695.1 of Chryseobacterium carnipullorum. Classification (NCBI taxonomy): domain Bacteria; kingdom Pseudomonadati; phylum Bacteroidota; class Flavobacteriia; order Flavobacteriales; family Weeksellaceae; genus Chryseobacterium; species Chryseobacterium carnipullorum. The sequence continues at coordinate 3,137,877 of NZ_CP033920.1, forward strand.
TTGGACTTTGAAAAAAGTAGGAGTGCAGGCCGTTTCGCCGGATCAGGCTTCCCTGATTTATAAAATAGGACAGGTAGATCTGAAAACAGAAAAAACAAAAAATGAAAACTACTTTCTCAATGTTCTCAATAGCCAGTCTTCCAAAATAGATTTCGGTAAAAAAAACCTTATCCAGTGGGATAAAAACGGAATTTATGCACAGGAAGGAGACAAGATTTATCTGTCAAAAGATAATGGAAAAACCTGGTCGGAATTTTATACCATTGGTGAAGTCGATAATATTGTGATTTCTCCGGACGGTAAAAAAATTGCATTCAGCAAACAGGTTCTGGTAGAAAAGCTGATGGGTAAAGACAAATACAGCGACACCCCTAAAACGACAGCTCAGGTATACACAGACTTAAACCACAGACACTGGGATTATTTCAATGAAGGGAAATACAACCATGTATTTGTTGTCAATACCACAGATAAAGCAGAATCTGCAAAAGATCTTTTAGAAGGGAAAACATGGGATTCTCCTCAGAGACCTTTCGGGGGAGCTGAAGATTTTATCTGGAGCCCGGATTCTTCACAGCTTTTATACGTTACAAAACCTAAAAGCGGTAAAGAATATTCTACAAGTACCAATACAGACATTTTTGCTTACGACCTTGCTTCAGGAACTACGAAAAATATTACAGAATCCAATAAAGGATATGATGTAAATCCAAAATTCAGCCCGGACGGAAAATCTCTGATCTGGCAGAGTATGGCGAGAGACGGATATGAAGCAGACAAAAATGATGTGAAAATCATGGACTGGAAGTCTGGAAAAAGGAGCAATCTTACTGCGGGTTGGGATGAAAGCGTTTCCGGAGATGTATTCTGGAGCGGTGATTCCAAAATAATCTATTTTACAGCAGCATTCAAAGGAACAAAACAGTTGTTCTCTCTGGATCCTAAAGCCGCAAAAGTACAGCAGATCACTAAAGGTGATTTTGACGTTAACGAAATCTTTACTGATAATAAAACCTCACTCTTAGTAGGAAGAACAGACGTTAATCATGCCACGGAATTATTCTCTGTGAACGTGAAAAACGGTGAAATGAAACAGGTGACCGAAGCCAATAAAGAAGCGTATGCTAAACTGGCACAGGGGAAATCTGAACTGAAGATGGTAAAAACAACAGATGGAAAAGAAATGGGTGTATGGTTCCACTACCCACCGAATTTTGATCCGAATAAAAAATACCCTACACTGGTTTATTGCCAGGGAGGTCCGCAGTCTGCACTGACGCAATTCTTCAGTACAAGATGGAACTTCGCACTCATGGCTGCCAACGGATACATCGTAGTAGCACCAAACAGAAGAGGAATGCCGGGCTGGGGAACAAAATGGAATGAAGAAATTTCTAAAGACTGGGGCGGACAGCCGATGAGAGATTATCTGGCAGCAACAGATTACGCGAAAACATTACCATATGTAGATGGTGAAAGAGTAGCGGCAGTAGGAGCAAGCTACGGAGGTTACAGCGTATTTATGCTGGCCGGAATCCACGAAAACAGATTCAAAACATTCATCGCACACGATGGATTATTCGATATGAAATCCTGGTATCTTACTACAGAAGAACTTTGGTTTGCCAACTGGGACCTTGGTTCTCCGTGGGAAAAACCACTTCCAAAAGCCTATACAGAATTCAACCCAAGCAATTTTGTTGAAAAATGGAACAAGCCGATTATGATCTTCCAGGGAGGAATTGATTTCCGTGTACCTTACGAGCAGGGACAGGAAGCTTTCCAGGCAGCTCAATTAAGAGGATTGAAATCTAAACTGGTTTATTTCCCTAATGAAAATCACTGGGTACTTCATCCGCAAAACGGATTGGTATGGCAAAGAGAATTCTTCGACTGGCTGAAGGAAACTTTATAATGAAAAACGAATAACTGAAAGTGAATCGAATGGCTTTTAATTATTCCTGAAAATATCAATAGAAACGGGCTTTGGCCCGTTTTTTTATGGGATAATGAAACGCCTTTAACCAGATTTTATATATTTGAATATGCAAAACAGAATTTCCTCTTTTCCACCACTTATTGATGATCAGTCTGAAATCTTAATTTTAGGTTCAATTCCTGGTGTCAAATCACTGGAAAAGCAGCAATACTACGGTCATCCGCAAAATAAATTCTGGACCATTATTTTTCACCTGTTCAACGAAGAATTTACTGAAGATTATAACGAGAGAAAAAATATCCTAAAGAAACATCACCTCGCAGTCTGGGATGTTATCGATTCCTGCGAAAGAAAAGGAAGCCTCGATTCTGAGATTAAAAATGAAGAAGCCAACCGGATTGATGAACTTTTGGAAGAACATGCCCATATCAAAGCAATTTTCTGCAACGGAGGTAAATCGTATAAAAATCTGCAGAAACTTTTAGGCAAAAATTATAAGTTACCTATTATTCAGCTTCCCTCTACGAGCCCACTTCATACCGTGTCTTTTGATAGTAAATTGCAAGAGTGGAGGAAAATCCTTGAGTTCTTAGCTTAAACTTTTTTAACTTCATTAAATTTGAAAAGTTTATAACCTTAAAAATTATAAGTTCAAGTCATTAGAAAATCAGAGATTTTTGACAGCTTAAATGTAGTTTTCGGAGCGGGAAGCAAAGCTTCCCGCTCCGAAAACTTTCCTCAGTCATTGCGAGCAGGGCGAAGCAATCTCCTGAAAGAATTTTAGAATTTCAACAGAGTAGTTTGTTTTAACCTAAGATTTAAACTTAAAATTGCACCAACGAAAAGATCTCCGACTTTCTTCGAGATCCGTGGGATAAAATCTAATCAACACGCAGGTATTTTCTCAAACCTTTCAGCAGCTGCAACTGATTTCTCGTTCTGTCAAGATTGTGTTCAGCATACTTAGTAGAGTAGTACGTGCTTCCGTTCAAATAATCAGTCAGAAAACGGATCGCCTGAATATAGATCACAGTTTGTGCAGCATAATCCAGATTTTCAAGTTCATCAAAACTCAGTTTTTTCTTTAAATACAGTAAAAATCCATCTTTTACGGTTCTGTACATATGTGGGTTGAAGTTGTTTTCAGCAGTTTTGAGATCCTCATCCAAAGTATTGGTATATGATCTTGCCATATCACCAAAGTCATACAGGATGGTGGAAACGGTTACCGTGTCCAGATCAATAACAGCAAGAGGTTTTGATGTTGAATCAAAAAGAATATTTCTCACATTAGGATCTCCATGGATAATTCTTTTGGGAAGAAGATGATCCCTTTCCATTTCGATCCATTTTTGAGGAAGAGACATCAGCTCATTCATCATTTCGATTTCCGGAGCAGCATTTTCTAACAGATCTTCGCTTGCATTTTGTAACGACGTTTGGTAATCCTGCATCCTTTTTTCAAAATTAATAAAATCAGGAATCGGAACTTTAAGGTCAGGAAGGTGTTCAGGATTTATTGTATTTAAAAAACATCCTACTGCTTTTGCCGATTCATAGGCTGTTTTTAGATCCGGAATTTTAAAAAAGGTTCGGGTATCTTCGAGAAAACTGAGCATTCTCCATGATCCTCCGTTGTCATCATTCAGAATGAAATGTCCTGATAAACTTGCTTTTGGTTTGACGATTTCCAGCGGATAATTTCCCTCTTCCAGCATCCCGTTGATCAGGAGATGATTTTGGCTGATGATTTCAGGAAAGGGAAAAACCTGAGTATTGATCTTTTGAAGGATCCATTTTTCGTCAGAATCATGATCTTCCACCAAATACGTTGTGTTGATCAGTCCGTTTGTAATAGGAGTGATGGTACAATTTTCAGTTCCGGTAAATCCGGTAACAATCTGTTTTAATTCCATAAATCTTCTGGATATCTGTTTTTTTCGATTTCTGATCTCAGAAAATCTTTAATACTGCTTTTATCATCGGCATAGGTAACTCCCATCCATTGCGAAGGAGAAGCCTTCACCCGTACTTTCGCTTTTTTCTCATCAATCATTCTCTGTACGGCAGAAGGGATGTAAAACTCTTGCGATGGCTCAGGATCTGATTGTATAAAATCATTAAAATACATGTCAAGAGCATTAAAAATATCCGGATGAAAAATGAAGAAATTCATAGAGACCAGCGCATCGGATGTGAGTTCAATATCATTTCCATTCTCAGTATACACAATTGAATCTCCATTTCTGCGGATCGAAGTCTGCTCCTCTATTTTTATCAGATTATCCTCCTCATCTAAGGTACATATTCCTCTGGCTACAGATCCGTTTCCACTCAAAGTAGACCCTAAGGGATAGGCTGCCATTCCAAACTGTGATCCTGAGATGTGAAAATCAATTTCTTCAGAAGCCAGCTGATAGGCTTCTTTACCATAAAAATCATCAGCGTTGATCATCACAAAAGTTTCCTGTACCGCATTTTTTGCACAAAGAACAGCATGGCCGGTTCCCCAGGGCTTTTCTCTTTTTGTTAAGTTAAAACCTTTAGGAAGAAAACTTTCTTTTTCCTGGCAGATCCAGTGAAGTTCAAAGTTTTTGACTTTGGATATTGTATTTAATCTATCAATATAACTTTGAGGAATCAGCCTGTTCACAATAATGACCACTTTACTAAAACCTGCTTCCAGCGCATCATAAATGGAATATTCAAGGATAGGAGAACCATTTTCAAGAATTCCATCTACCTGTTTCAAACCCTTGTAGCGGCTTCCTAAACCTCCGGCCAGGATGAGTAATGTTTTTCTAGAAGTCATCGGTCATTCCAAATACAGGTTGACGGGTTTTCCATTTTCCGTTGGTAAAATCAGGAATATCTATCGCCTGACCTCCTTTAGCAATGGACTCTTCGCTCAACGGGGTGATTGAATACCATAAAGCAAGATCATACACATCCATCGGGAATTCTATATTTCGCTTGATACATTCTATAAAAGTATTCATTACAAAAAAGTCCATTCCTCCATGGCCTGCACCTGCAGCCGTACTTTCGAATTTTTTCCAGATAGGATGGTCAAATTCCTTCATCCATTTTTCCGTATTTTCCCATCGATGGCTGTGATTCATTGTTTTTTCAAAATAAAGATGTCCCTGATCGAAATCTCCCCATCCGAAATCCTGCCACAAACCTTCTGTTCCCTGAACTCTGAATCCCAGATCATAAGGTCTCTGTAAGCTGGTGTCATGGGTTAAAAGAATCGTCTCGCCATTCGCGCAGGCAATTTGTGTGGTCACGATATCTCCCTGATTGAATTTTGCTTTGGCATTAGGATGATTTTCTCCGCCTTTTGGATGTTCCACAATGTATTTATGGAGTCCCACAGACTTTGAAGAGAATGACGAAAGTCTGGTCAGACGGTTTCCTCGGTTGATATCCATCATCACTGCCACAGGACCCAATCCATGTGTAGGATAAAGCTCTCCGTTGCGTTTTACATAATGCTCCGTTCTCCAATGCGCTTCACTGAACCCTTTTTCACCAAATTCAGCACCCGAATTGTAAGGAGTCACTCCATCATTGAAAAGAACGCCTCTCAAATCATGCTGGTAGCCGCCTCTTCCATGAACCAATTCTCCAAACATTCCTTTTCGAACCATATTCATAATGGCCATGATATCCCTGCGGTAACATACATTTTCCATCATGAAAATAGGCACCTTAGTTTCCTCATAGACTTTCACAAATTCCCAGCAGTCCTGAAGCTTTATAGCTCCGGACACCTCCATCCCTACAATTTTTCTGGCGCGCATGGCTTCTGTACCCTGCGGAAGATGCCATTCCCACGGAGTGGCAATCACTACAGCGTCTATCGTTTTTAATTTCAAAAGATTCCGGTAATCATATTCGCCGTTTGAAAATTCCTGGGCGGCAGATTTATGATGGTCTTTCAGTATTTTCTGAGATGCGGCAAGCATTCTTTTATCCGGATCAGCAAAAGCCACAATCTCCACGTCATCGCGTTTCGCCAGCAGTTTTACATGTTCCTGTCCGCGAAGTCCCACGCCGATAAATCCGACACGGACTTTTTTATCTGTTTTAAAATCATTGGAGTAGGCAAATAAAGAATTGGGTAAAACCAAAGCGCCAAAGCTAGCCAGGGCTGCAGTCTTAATGAAGGTTCTGCGTGAAGAGGTGTTGTCCATCAAAATTTTTTTCTAAATATATTAAAAAGTTGTGGGATGCGGGTTATAAGTTTCGGGTTACAAGTTGCGAGATTCGGGTTAAGTAGAGTCTGGGTTCGGGATGAGAATGGTGTTGTTGAAAACTAAAAACGGCTGCCCGGTTTGAAGGAACAGCCACTTTTAGAATCATCAATTTTTAATATATTATTTCTCCGTGAAATATACTTCTTCATAAGGTTGGATCAGTACCCATCCGTTTCCTGAGAACTTCATCTGAAATTCTTCGCCGCTTCCTCTTCCGATAAGGCTTTTGAAAGAAACATTTGTTTTCAGATCAGGACTTAAGTTTCCGGACCATGCTACCGTAGCATTAGGATCTGTGAAAACAGGATTGTCAGGAGTAACCATCAATGTCAAGGGTTCACCGTGGGTAGTTATGGCAATATGTCCGGTTCCGGAAAGCTTTACCTGAAAAAGACCACCAGCCATCATACCAGCCACACTTTTAAGCATGGTAATATCGCTTTTTACACTTTGCTCATGGGCCAGAACATCATTTCCATTGACACATACGGATTCATTATTCAAATAAAGGATACGGACTTTCTTACCAGAATCTGCGACATACAACTTACCGTTCCCTTCTGCTTTCATCAGTTTTGTTCCTTCACCACTGATCGCTTTCTTTAAAAGATTACCAATACCTCCGGCCAGCATTCCCTGTCTTTCGAAATTGATGCCTCCCACATAGCCTACCATGCTTCCTCTTTTGGTCCATACCGCCTGATTATTTAGGTTGATTTCTAAAAGGTGGGGCGTTTCAAGCTCAAAATAGTCTCTTTGCTGTGGATTTTCTTTAGTCTCGTTGACAAAAGCTTCTAATGAATATTTGCTCATAAAGGTTAAAAGTTTTAAATATTTCCAAAAATAACCTTTTTTTACTTCATAAATCACCGTAGAATCACGGTTTTATATTTGATTTTAAATATTACTTGACAAAGGGGTATTCAATGTCGTATATTTGCACACCGAAAATTACACTTGTAATTTGAATAATTTTTAAACCGTAATTTAAAAAAATGAAAACATCAGATTTTAATTTTGATCTTCCTGAAGAATTATTGGCAGAACACCCATCTGAACACAGAGATGAAGCCAAACTAATGGTTCTTAATAGAAAAACTCAAACTATTGAACATAAGTTGTTTAAAGATGTTGTAGATTATTTCGATGAGAAAGATCTTTTCATTTTCAACAATACTAAAGTTTTCCCTGCACGTCTTTATGGAAATAAAGAAAAAACAGGCGCTAAAATTGAAGTTTTCCTTTTAAGAGAACTTGACAAAGAAACCAGAGTATGGGACGTTCTTGTAGATCCTGCAAGAAAGATCAGAATTGGTAACAAACTGTTCTTTACTGAAGATGAATCTTTAGTAGCAGAAGTGATTGACAATACCACTTCAAGAGGAAGAACTTTAAGATTCCTTTTCGATGGATCTTATGACGAATTCAGAACAAAACTGAAGGAATTGGGAGAAACTCCACTTCCAAAATATATCAAAAGAGCAGTAGAGCCGGAAGATGCAGAAAGATATCAGACGATCTATGCAAAAATTGAAGGAGCGGTGGCTGCACCTACAGCAGGTCTTCACTTCTCTAAGCATCTGATGAAGAAATTAGAGATCAAAGGAATCGATTTTGCTGAGGTGACACTTCACGTAGGTTTAGGAACTTTTAACCCTATTGAGGTGGAAGATCTTTCCAAGCACAAAATGGAGTCTGAAGAAATCATCATCGATGAGAAAAATGCTGACATCATCAATAAAGCGGTAGATGCTCACAGAAGAGTTTGTGCAGTAGGGACTACAACGATGAGAGCATTGGAAACTTCTGTTTCTTCAAACAAAAAAATCTCTGCATTCAACGGTTGGACGAACAAATTCATTTACCCGCCTCACGATTTTGGGGTAGCGAATTCAATGATCACCAATTTCCACACACCGAAATCAACATTATTGATGATGATTGCTGCGTTTGCAGGAAAAGATTTTATTATGCATGCTTATGAAGAAGCCGTAAAAGAAAAGTATAAATTCTATTCTTACGGTGACGCAATGTTAATCCTATAAATTATGTATTAATGTATAATGTACAAAGTATAATGTGTTTTTTAGGGGTTTAAAACTTAAGATAATACATAAGATTATTACTTTGTACATTGTACATCATACATCACACTTTTTACAATAATGAAAGATATCCGAGTTTTATCACTAGACCAGCTTAAAGACTATTTTTTGACTTTAGGGGAAAAACCGTTTCGTGCGAAACAGGTTTACGACTGGTTATGGAGTAAAAATCTCCATTCGATTGATGAAATGACGAATCTTTCGAAAACGCTTCGTGAAAGAATTTCCGAAGAGTATACCATCAATCCGGTTTCTGTAGACCAACTGCAGAGAAGTTCAGACGGAACCATCAAAAACGGGGTGAAGCTTCACGACGGACTGCTGGTGGAATCTGTTCTTATTCCTACGGAAACAAGAACTACCGCTTGTGTTTCCTCACAGGTAGGATGTTCACTGAACTGCGAATTTTGTGCAACGGCAAGGCTGAAAAGAATGAGAAACCTTGAAGTCGCTGAAATTGTAGACCAGGTTGCCCTGATCGACAGCCAAAGCAAAATGTACTTTAACAGACCGCTTTCCAATATCGTTTTTATGGGAATGGGAGAGCCAATGATGAATTATAAAAACGTTGTAGAGGCCATCAAAAAAATTACCCAGCCTGAAGGTTTGGGCATGTCTCCAAGAAGAATTACCGTTTCTACATCCGGAATTCCGAAGATGATCAAAATGCTTGCAGATGATGAGCTCCGCGTAAAACTGGCACTTTCCCTTCACTCTGCTATAGAGGTCAAGCGTAATGAAATCATGCCTTTCTCTGATAAATTTCCACTAACCGATATCATGGATGCGCTTCAGTACTGGTATCAGAAAACAGGTTCTGTTATTACCTTTGAATACTGTGTATGGAAAGGAATCAATGACGGAGATGAAGACATCAAAGCACTGATCAGATATTGCAGACAGGTACCCTCCAAAGTGAATCTGATCCAGTATAATCCTATTGGTGACGGAAAATATGACCAGTGTAATAAACAGGCAGAAGACAACTATGTACGTCAGCTGGAAAATGCAGGAATCACAGTGATGATCAGAAAAAGCCGCGGTGGCGACATCGATGCAGCCTGTGGACAGCTTGCCAACAAAACAACGGATTAAAATTTCCTTAAAAGATTAAAAACTTTTCTTAAAAATTTCCTAAAATCCTACCTTTACATAAACTAATAAGGGATGTTGGATTTCTTTACTGGCGAAGATGGGCTTGAAAATGTCTATGCATGGTCAATTCCGCTTCATGCTACCGTAATTTTAGCAGAAATGATCTACAGCCATATTTCTGAGGCTAAGCTGTATAATGGAAAGGACGTGGCAACGAGTGTTTATCTTGCATTGATGAACTTCGGCCTGGATCTTGTCATGAAGGCTTTTGCCATGGGAGTCATGTTTTTCTTTTACAATCATCAACTTTTCACCTGGAATTTTACCGTCTGGTATTGGCTGATCTGCTTTATCATTACAGACTTTGCTTATTATGTACTGCATTATGTAGATCATCATTCCAGAGCATTCTGGGCAGTTCATATTACCCATCACAATTCAGAATATTTCAACCTGACAACGGGTTTCAGAAGTCCTGTACTGCAGCCTCTTTACAGATATCTCTACTTTTCTCCACTGGCCTTTTTAGGCTTTAATCCCTGGCATATCATGGTTGTTTACGCCATTGGGCAGGTGTATGGAACCTGGGTGCATACACAGACCGTGAAAAGTATGGGAGTCCTGGAATATATTCTGGTAACGCCTTCACACCACAGAGTACATCATGCATGCAATATCAAGTATCTGGACAGAAACATGGGAATGTGTCTGATTATCTGGGATAAAATCTTCGGAACCTTCGAAAAAGAAGATCCCAATGTGCCTGTCAAGTATGGAATTTACCCGAAAATGCCGGACAACAAACCAGATACTGTTCTTCTTTATGAATGGAGAAAAATCTGGAAAGATATCAGACAGCCTGGGCTGAAAATCTCAGACAGGATTAATTATATTTTCAATTCACCTGGGTGGAGACATGATGGAACCGGTAAAACAGTAAGGCAATACCAGAAAGACTATTTAAAGAAACAGGACAAAAGACAGGAGCAAAAGCAAAAAATGAAATCTGCCTGATCTGATATATTTATCATCTTGTTTTTTTATTGAACCACAAAAGACAAAAGCTTTTTATATTGAATTATCGGAGAAATCTTTGCAATCTCTGGTGAAAAATATTTTCATGATAATGACCATTGAATGATTGACAATTCCCATCTTCTTAAGGGGTGTCGAAAATTCAAGGAATTTTTGACGGGGTGGTTCCAAAAAACAAAACATCTCCAATCTTTTCCTCATTCCCCCTTAAACCCTTATTTTTGCTTCATGAAAAAACTTTTCTTTCTTGCTGCCCTAATCATTTTTCAATTCTCATTTTCACAGCAGACCGATTTCCTGAAAATAAGAAAATTCAGGGTTGCTTACCTGGATGATAAAATTCAGGAAACGTCAGGGTTAAGTATTCTGAATGGAAAACTGTACACTTTCAATGACAGTGGGAATGCCCCGGAAATTTTTGAACTGGATGAAACTTCCGGTAGCATCAGAAATACCTTCACCATTAATGCAAAAAACAAAGACTGGGAAGCGATGACGAATGACGGGAAGAATTTCTATATTGGTGATTTCGGGAATAACGGAGGAACAAGAAGAGATCTTGAAATCTATCAACTTCCTTTTCATAACAATGAACCGCAGAATGATTCTATTAAGAAGATTTCTTTCTATTATCCGGAACAGACAGAATTCATTCCCCAATATACCAATAATGATTTTGATGCTGAAGCGATGATTTATCTTAATGGAAAGCTGCACCTCTTTACGAAGGAATGGAAATCAAAATCCAGCGCTCATTATATCATTGACCCTGCAACCTCTGAAAAGCAGAAAGCAGAAAAAATAGAATCTTACAAAACCAATTTTGTAGTCACTGATGCTGCGTATTTTGATAAAAAATTATATCTGGTAGGGTATACGAAGAAAACAGAAGTCTTTTTGAATGTTTTTAAGGAAAATGAACCGGGAATCTTTTTTAAAGAGACCCCGAAACATTATTATCTCGGAAGTGCCCTTGCAATAGGCCAGATCGAAGGTGTTGCCGTGAATGAGACCGGAATCTATATTTCGGGGGAAAAGTTCAAATCGAGATTGGGAACGGCGCAGCCCTCCCTGTATTTTATTCCCAAAGAACAACTCAAAGATTAATTTTATCTTAAAATTGCGTGAAAAAAATTATCTTTGTGATAATTAATAATTATATACCAATCATCCACAGATTTTGGCAAACATCGTAGAAGAAATCAAACAACCGATCAACGAGGAAATGAAACTTTTCGAGCAGAAGTTTTATGAGTCTATGCAGAGTAAAGTCCCTTTATTAGATAAAGTAACCCGGTTTATCGTTACTACTAAAGGAAAACAAATGCGTCCTATGTTTGTATTTCTTTGTGCAAAGTTAATCGGGGAGGTCAATGAAAAGACATATCGCGGAGCTTCAATGATCGAACTGATCCATACCGCAACCCTGGTTCATGATGATGTGGTAGATGAAAGCTTTAAAAGACGTAATTTTTTCTCTATTAATGCGTTGTGGAAGAATAAAATTGCAGTTTTGGTAGGGGATTATCTTTTATCAAAATCAGTTTTATTATCTACTGATCATAAAGATTACGACCTGCTGGCTGTCATTTCAAGGACAATTCGTGAAATGTCCGAAGGTGAGCTTTTGCAGCTTGAAAAAGCCAGAAAGCTGGATATCACCGAAGAGGTGTACTATGAGATTATTCGTCAGAAAACAGCGACATTAATTGCTGCATGCTGTGAAATAGGGGTCCTGTCCAACAATGCAGATGAAGTACTTGCCAAAAAAATGATGGACTTCGGAACCTACACCGGAATGGCTTTTCAGATTAAGGATGACCTATTTGACTATTTAAGTTCAAATGTTATCGGAAAACCTGTAGGAATCGATATTAAGGAGCAGAAAATGACGCTTCCCCTGATTCATACTTTAAAAACAGCCGCAGAAAAAGATCGTAAATATTTTTTCAATACGATCAAACGCTACAACAACGATCCCAAACGCGTGAAAGAGCTTATAGACTTTGTCAAGAACTCCGGAGGCATGGATTACGCCATTAAGATCATGAAAGATTTCCAACAGAAAGCGAAAGATATTCTCAACGAATTTCCGGATTCTGAAGCAAAAAAATCTTTGAACAGTATGCTGGATTACGTGATTGAAAGAAAATTTTAAAAGAAATAGAATAGGGATGATTGCCGGAAGCAGTCATCCTTTTCATTTAAATAAGTTTACATTTTATCCTGAATGATGCCAAGTTGGCAAGTTGTTTTATGATAGAGATTTGTTTTTCATTTTAACCAAGACAAGCATTAATACATAAAAAATTGCACTACAATACCTTTATGGTTACAATAATAACCGCTAAGACGACGCAAAATAAAGCGATTAAAAATAAATAATCCGCAATAGTCTCATATCTGGTTTCCCGCTTTTCATTTTCGGTCCTGATCGCCAGAAAAGAAAAAAAACAGCTGCACGCAAAAAGAATACACGCAACACCCGCAAACTCATCCAAATGAGTATGCTCACTCATTTTAGTAATTTTCAGTGAAGTGATGATAATTAAAGAAAAACCTAAAAGATTGCTGGAGGCATTAAGGATGTGAGGTGACTTTTTTTCCATCATTTACAATTTTTTACAATATAAAACACAATTTTTTTATTATCAAATTTTTAAAAAAGATTATTGAAAATTAAAATTAATTTAAAAATTGTATATTAGCGCCATACTTGAAGAATAAAAAAACTTTTATATCTAGCTATGCAGACAACCTATATTGAAACACAGCAAATTTCTTTCCAGGATTTTAAAAACCAGATACTTGAAGATTACAGGTTAGGAAGGATATCGCGCGAGATGTCTTATCTTGGAAGAAGAGAAGTGCTTACAGGAAAAGCTAAATTCGGAATTTTTGGGGATGGTAAAGAGCTTCCTCAGCTGGCCATGGCGAAAGTTTTCAGAAATGGAGATTTCCGTTCAGGATATTACAGGGATCAGACTTTTGCATTAGCGGTAGATGCTTTAACGGTTGAAAGCTTTTTCGCACAGCTTTATGCAGATACAAGTGTTGAAAGAGAACCGGCATCCGCAGGGAGACAAATGAACGGTCACTTTGCGACCAGAAGTTTAAATGAAGACGGAAGCTGGAAAGATCTTACCGCACAGAAAAATATCTCTTCAGATATTTCTCCTACGGCAGGTCAGATGCCAAGACTGTTAGGATTGGCTCAGGCTTCTAAAATTTATAAAAGTGTAAAATTTGAAGGTTCTGAAAAGTTCTCCAACGAAGGAAACGAGATTGCTTTCGGAACCATTGGCGATGCTTCTACTGCAGAAGGACATTTCTGGGAAACATTGAATGCTGCTTGTGCGCTTCAGGTTCCTATGATTGTTTCTATCTGGGATGACGGGTACGGAATTTCAGTTCCTACAAAAAATCAGAGAGCAAAGGCTGACATTGCAGAAATGTTAAGCGGTTTCCAAAGAAAAGAAGGGGAAAACCAGGGATGCGAGATTATTCAGGTAAAAGCCTGGGATTATCCTGCATTATTGGACGCTTATGCAAGAGCAGAGCAGTTTGCAAGAGTAGAAAGTGTTCCTGTAGTGGTTCATGTGATTGAGGTCACTCAGCCACAAGGTCACTCAACTTCCGGATCTCACGAAAGATATAAAAATGAAGAGCGCCTTTCATGGGAATCTCAATTTGACGGATTGGTGAAATTCAGAGAATGGGTTTTAAATTATTCCATCGAGATTGAAGGAAAAGAAGAAATCATCGCTTCTGTTGAAGAATTGGATGCCATAGATGATGAAGCAAAGAAAATAGTAAAAGCAGGTCAGAAAAATGCCTGGGAAAACTATCAGAAGACGATTACAGATTTAATTAAGTCTGTTCTTCCATTGGTGGAGAACCTGAAAGGACAGAATTCTGAAATTGAAGGCTATATTGGCCAGTTCAATAAATTGGTTTCTAAAGCTAAAAAAGACATTTTCCATTTAACAAGAAAAGCTTTACTGGCAACAAGAGGAACCTCTTCTGCGGAAAGAACGCAGTTGATGCAGAAGTACAATGAAGTTTTTGAAATAGAAAAAGACAACTATTCTTCTCACTTATATTCTCAGTCCCAGTGGAAAGCTGAAAATGTGAAGGAAGTAAAACCAGTTTATTCTGACAGTTCTGAAGATGTTGACGGAAGAGTAGTGGTAAGAAATAACTTTGATAAAATTTTTGAAAAATATCCTGAAACTTTAGTATTTGGTGAGGATGCCGGAAATATCGGTGACGTTAACCAGGGATTGGAAGGAATGCAGGAAAAATATGGCGAAGTACGTGTAGCAGATACCGGAATCCGTGAAGCGACCATTCTTGGTCAAGGGATCGGGATGGCCATGAGAGGTTTGAGACCAATCGCTGAAATCCAGTACCTGGATTATATTTTATACTGTTTACAGGGAATGAGTGATGATCTGGCGACGGTTCAGTACAGAACCAAAGGCGGTCAGAAAGCTCCCGTGATCATCAGAACAAGAGGGCACAGACTGGAAGGAGTTTGGCATTCAGGTTCTCCAATGGCGGGGATTCTGAATCTTTCAAAAGGAATTCTGGTATTGGTCCCAAGAAACTTAACGAAAGCGGCCGGATTTTATAATACGATGCTTCAGAGTGATGATCCAGCTGTGATTGTTGAATGTCTGAACGGATACAGATTAAAAGAAAAACAACCGGATAACTTAGGGGAGTTCACAGTTCCTGTCGGTCAGATTGAAGTCACTAAAGAAGGGAAAGATGTTACCTTGGTAACGTACGGTTCAACCTGGAGAGTCGTAATGGATGCAGCCGATGAATTGGAAAAATTAGGAATTTCTGCAGAAGTTATTGATGTTCAGTCTTTAATTCCTTTTGATCTAACGAATGAAATTGCTGAAAGCGTGAAGAGAACCAACAGATTGGTAGTAATCGACGAAGATGTGGAAGGTGGAACTTCAGCGTTCATTTTACAACAGATCCTTGAGAAGCAGAAAGCATTCAGATATCTGGATTCAGATCCGTTAACGATCGCTGCCAACGACCACAGACCTGCGTATGCAAGTGACGGGGATTACTTCAGCAAGCCATCTTCAGATGATATGGTTGAAAAAATCTACGCGATGTTCAATGAAACAAATCCTCAGAAATATCCAGCGATATTTTAATTGGGGCTTTTAGATAAATTTGAAACCGCTTTCTTTGGGAAGCGGTTTTTTCATTGTAAAATTTATAAATTTGGATCATAAGCTAAATATGAAAAATCAATAAATATGAAAATCACCAGACTTGTCATTCTGTTCAATTATCAAAAAATATTATTTGGACTTATTGTTTCAGCTCTTCTTTTCGGATTATCATTTTATATCAACTCAGGTATGTTTGTTTTAGCATTGAGAATTTTAGGAGCTCTTATTATTTTAAATATTATGGCTTCACTTGTTGCTTCTTATATTCTTTATGATAATTCTGATCTATATGAACTAAAAAGCTTAAAAGGAACTGTAGATTTTGGAAAGACGAAAAGTGCAATTCTTGTTCATGCCAGTTTTGACCCTTTGTCCAAAAGATTAGAAGAAAAATATCCAAACTTAAATTTAACAGTTTGTGATATTTATGGAAACAGACACGAACATGAAAAAGGAATTGAAACTTCAAAAAAAATATTTCCACCTAACTCGAAAGAAATAAAAATTTCTCCGGAGAAATTACCTTTTGAGGATAAATCCCAGGATGTCATTCTTGCACTCACATCACTGCATGAAATTTTAGATCATGAACAGAGAGTTCTGTTTTTTAAAGAAGCGAAAAGAATATTGAAAAATGATGGGGTAATAATTGTTTCGGAGCAATTTAGAGATACAACCAATTTTGTTTTCTTTAATATCGGAGCATTTCATTTTCTGAGTCAGAAGCAATGGAAGAAAGCCATTTCCAGCGCAGGCTTGCAAATAATTTCTATTCAAAAAATTACTCCTTTTGCCAATATGTTAATTCTAAAATAACTGAAATAAAGAATAATCAGACTTTGACATCCTTTGTCACTTTCTTATCCAGCAAACCACAGCTTTTTTCAGAACCATAATCTTCCGTAGCAAACTTCGCCTCCCATTCTTCCAGCAAATACAAAATCGGCAGCAAAGCCAATCCTTTTTCTGTCAACGAATATTCAACTCTTGGAGGAAGTTCTTTGAACTCTTCCCTGATGATCAGTCCGTCGGTTTGCATTTCTCTTAACTGATCGGTCAGTACTTTTCTGGAGATCACATTAATTCGTACGGCAAGCTCTCCGAAACGAAGTTTACGGTCTTTGATCACCAATACAATGATCGGTTTCCATTTGCTTCCCAGGGCAGACATCGCCTTTCCTAAAGGGCAGCTGTATTTCATCAATTCATTCTTTACCATGCGTTACTTTTAAGTTACTAATGTAAGTTACTGCGAAGTTACCACTTTTTTTCTTTATAAGATACAAATACGAACTATTATTAGTTACTTTGTGTAACAATTTAAAAATGTTAAATATAAAATAATTGCAAAATGAGTATAGACGCATTATTTAGTCCATTTAGTTATAAAAATCTTCAACTTAAAAATAGAGTGGTGATGGCTCCCATGACAAGAGCTCAATCGGACAACGGAGTACCCACTCAGCAAATCGTAGATTATTACGCAAGAAGAGCGGCTTCAGAAGTAGGTTTGATCCTTTCCGAAGGAACAGTGATCAACAGACCCGCTTCAAAAAACATTCAAAACATTCCTGACTTTTATGGAACAGAAGCATTAAACGGCTGGAAAAAAGTAATCGATGCTGTTCATGAAAACGGTGGAAAAATGGGACCTCAGATCTGGCACGTTGGGGATACCAGAAGTTCTGAAGACTATCCATTAGTTGAAATGGAGAAAGCTTCTACCATGACTCTGGAGGATATTCAGGATACCATTGCTCAGTTTGCAGCTTCTGCGAAATCAGCAAAAGACTTAGGTTTTGATGTTTTTGAAATTCACGGAGCCCATGGATACCTGATCGACCAGTTTTTTTGGGAAGTCACCAATACCAGAACTGATGAATACGGTGGTAAAACATTAAAAGAAAGAAGCAGATTTGCTGTTGATATCGTAAAAGCGATCAGAGCTGCCGTTGGTGAGGATTTCACCATTATTATCCGTCTTTCTCAGTGGAAGCAACAGGATTATAAATCCAGATTAGCGGCTACACCTTCCGAAATGGAAGAGTGGTTGTTACCTTTAAAAGAAGCAGGAGTTGATATTTTCCACTGTTCACAACGTCGTTTCTGGGAACCGGAATTTGAAGGCTCTGATCTGAATTTTGCAGGATGGGCAAAGAAAATTACCGGACAACCGACTATTACGGTAGGTTCTGTAGGTCTTGAAGGTGATTTCATGGCTGCATTTGCAGGACAGGGAACTGAAAAAGCAGACTTATCTGAATTGATCAGAAGACTGGAAAGAGGAGATTTCGATCTTGTTGCGGTAGGAAGAGCCCTGTTACAAGACCCTCAATGGGTGAAAAAAGTAAAAGAAGGGAATACCGATGAGCTTTTAAACTTTTCAGCTGAAAGTTTAGCCGTACTTTATTAAAAGACCATTATGAATTGCAGATGCACTTTGATGCCGGATAACCGGCATTGTAAATGAATTGACAGTTCACTTATTTATATTTAATTTTCTACCTAATTATTTTTTAAAGAAACCCGCTTCAGGAATTTTCCTGAAGCGGGTTTTATTGGTTTTTAATCCGGACATTCCAAAGTATTCAAAATACATCTCCAACGGGAAGGGAAGCCGTTTTTAGGCGGGATATAGCAGGCTGTTGTTCCTTCCGGACATTGCGGTGCATTTCCACCATTCAGTTTCTTTAAATCGGCTCTTATTAATTTCTTTAAATTTTTCATGCGTAATAATCTTTGGGTTAATATTTTCGGTGATCTACAAATTAAAAGACAAATACACTCCTAAAAATGAAGTGGATCTGTTTTTTAGTCCTGACATACCGTACCATTGGATTCGCAAGTCCAGTAGCTTGGAAAACCATCTTTACGACGGTGATGACATGGTGTTGTTCCCGCAGGACAATCCGGTGCGTTTCCGCCATTCAATTTCTTTAAATCTACTTTTGCTAATTTTTTTAAATTTTTCATATGTTATAATTTGTTGTTGATTAAAAGTATAGTATTTTCACTAAATAGCGAAATATTATGGGTGAAAAATGTCAAAAGTAATAAAAACAACCGCGCTCCAAAAATTTTGGAGCGCGGTTTTAACAGATTTAAATATCTAAAATTACCGTAGTGATGGTAATAGTGATTTTTGATTATAAGCCAATGTTTTTAGTCGGTTTCAATTGCTTAAGAATGCTTTTTGGAACTGCATTTTTGTGAACAAGAATAGCCGTTGATTTATACTCAACATAAGGTCTTGTTACATACAGATACCCTTCGAAATCATTGGTTACACCCCATGAGTTTTTAACCATATAATATTCTTTACCCGTTTGGTCTTTTGCCAGTCCTACGATGTGCATCCCGTGATCATCCGTTGTAGAAAGGTTGTTAAGCGCTTTCTGACGCATATCTTCAGTGATGGTTTTATCTTTCTTAGGCTCTGTGAATAAAGTCTGCTTGTTTTCAGCAGTGATCTGGTTAAGATCCATATCCGGAACATAGGCTACCCCGTTCTTATAAGAGAAATAAGGCTCAGAAACGTCTGTTGCCCATCCCACAGAATATCCTTTGGTTACAGCATTATCAATAATGGCTGTCAAATCCTTCATAGGAACATTCCAGTCAGAATCATGACTCCAGTTATCAGGAATTGGAACTACAAATTTCTGATAGTATGGATAATCTTTGTACGAAGAGATTTCGATATAATCTTCAGGATTAATTCCCACTACTTCCTTCGCGAATGTTTTTGGAGTATAATTTTTTCCTTCATAGGTAAAATTAGCCGGAACTTTTCCAAGATATTCATCCAGAATAGAATCTACTGAATCCATCCAGTTATCCGTAAGTTTTCCTTTTGAACCTGCCTGTACAAGGCTGTCCAGTACGGGCTTTAATTTCCCCTGCATTTCCTTAAAGTTGTTAAGGCTCTGTCCGGATTTCAGTCCTGTATACACATCCTGAGGTACCGCACCGTATTTTTTGTACATATTCACAACGTCGTGCAATTCGCCGCCGTCACCCCAGCTGATCGCTCCGCTGTTCAGTACATATAACTTCGCTTTATCGTGGTAAGAATTTCTTGCTGTAAAAATTTCAGCAAGATCTACAGGTTTTTTACCCATTCTCTGCATTTCAGATTCAAGGAAAGAATTTCCTGAGTAGCTCCAGCAAGTTCCCGATGAACCCTGGTTTTTTACCGAAGTAGCTCCTACGTCTTTTAACGCTGTGAACTGAAAATTAGCATTTTGAGATTGATTGTTTTTTAATTTGTTGATCAAGTCATCTTGGGCAAACATCATACTTCCTGCAGACAAAACAAAAAGTAATGAGGCAATTTTGGTATTTTTCATTACTATAAAAAGATTATTTATACGAATAGTCGTTCATAGTAAAGATTTGTTACAAAGGGAAAAGTTAAATTTGAAACGGAAAAAAGTTGAATAAAACGGAGAACTGCCTGAAAATTAATAGGTTTATTTATTGATCAGTTGATCCATTATTTTGATTTTTCTTTAAAAAAATAAAATGTTTCCAACCCATCCTGAAGTTTATGCATCTATAACAGTATAAAGCCTGACTATGGAAAGAGAATTACTAATAGAATGCCAACGTAGCAACCGCAGTGCGCAGCGGAAGGTTTACGAGAAAATGGCCGGCAAGCTGTACTCAGTCTGCAGACGCTATCTGAAAAATGATGAAGATATTGAAGAAGTATTGGCCGATACTTTTTACAAAATATTCACAAAGATCACCCAACTCCAGAATCTGGATACTTTTGAAGGGTGGGCTAAAAAAATTGCCGTCAATGAATGCCTTCAGAAACTCAGAGCCACGAAAGCGCAGTTCGTTTCCATGGACGATGATTTTGTAGAAACATCAGGAACCTTATCCGAAAGCATTTCGTTTGAGAAAGATATTCTGAGTCTCCTCAACTTTCTTCCCGAAGGTTGCAGGGCGATATTCAATCTATTTGCGATTGAAGGCTATCCTCATAAAGAAATTGCCTCTATGCTTTCAATAAGTGAAGGAACCTCCAAATCGCAGCTCAATTTTGCAAGGAAAAAACTACAGGAACTTTTGGTGAATCAGAACATTTAAATTTTAGAGCAATGGAAAATAATCAAGACATAGATAAAAGATTCAATGAAGCTTCTAAGCTTTCAGAAGAGCCGGCTGTTTTTCCGGGCTTTGAAAAAGTCTGGGGAAAAGTTGAAGAAAAATTAGATCAAAAAGAAGAGAAAAAGAGAATACTGCCGGTGTGGTTTCCTTATGGAATTGCGGCAAGCGTGATCCTTGGATTGGGAGTACTTTATTTTTTAGATAAAAAAGAAACAACAGCTCCCGGGAATCCTGTTATTGCAGAAAAGCCAAAAGATCATCTTCAGAGAAACCAGATCCAAACCATAGACAGTACGGTTAAATCTAATATTGAAAAAGAAATTGAAGTTTCAAAGTCACCACAGGAACCGCCTGCTTTAGCCTATGAGAACATTCAAATTCCAGATCAGGTAGGAAAAGCTACAGTTGTTAACAGAAATGACGAGATCTTTGCTTCAAGAAGTGGGGATTACTCAACAGATGAATATTTCATTAAAAAGAAAGATATTAATAAAACACAAAATATTGAAGAAGTAGTTCTTTATACACCTTTGACTTACAAAAAAGCAATATCAACAACAACTTCATCAAGTACGATTGTGAGTAGTGCACCATTAAATTATATCGCATCAAATAATACTGGGCAGGCACTTCAGGGAAGCGTAGCAGGCATTCAGGTACAGTCATCTGGAATTATGCGTAGGAAGGGTGATAAAATTAAAAATACAGTCAATACAGCGAATAATGGCTATTTAAATAATAGTCAAATTGCCATAAGAGGCTTATCCACTTTAAAAAGTACAAATGAACCATTATTTGTTGTCAACGGTAAAGTTGTGAAGGAAGCTTACTTCAGAGCATTAAATCCCCAAAAAATTGAAAGTGTAGAAGTGGTAAAAGGAGCGACAGCATCTGCCTTGTATGGAAGCCAGGGCGCGAATGGAGTGATTGTAGTGAAGACCGCAAGACTTTCGAGAAGGGAAAAAAGAAGAATGGAAAAGATGCAGCAAACCATCAATCAGTATAAACAAAATCAAGTTTCCGATGATGAAGGGTATGATGCATTTGTAGAAAATCCTTTTGAACTGACAAAAAATCAACCCCAGTCAACTTTTTCAATTGATGTAGATAACGCTGCCTATTCCAATATCAGGAGAATGATCAATAATGGACAGATCATAGACAAAAATGCAGTAAGGATTGAGGAAATGATTAATTATTTTAAATATACGTATCCTCAACCTAAAAATAATGAGCCGTTCTCAATCAATACAGAATATAGTGATGCGCCCTGGAATCCTGGCCATAAACTTTTAAAAATTGGACTTCAGGGAAAGAAGGTGCCCATGGACAATCTCCCAGCATCTAATCTGGTATTCCTCATCGATGTTTCCGGATCTATGGATTCACCGGATAAACTTCCCCTCCTGAAATCATCTTTCAAAGTGTTGCTCGATCAGCTCAGACCACAGGATAAAGTTGGCATTGTTGTGTATGCGGGAAGCGCAGGGATGGTTTTGCCACCAACTTCGGCTCATGAAAAGGACAAAATAATTCTTGCCCTGGATAATCTTCAGGCGGGAGGAAGTACGGCAGGTGGAGCAGGTATTGAGCTTGCTTATAAACTGGCTCAGGAAAATTTTATCAAAAACGGCAACAATCGTGTGGTTATTGCAACAGATGGAGATTTTAATGTCGGTGCTTCTTCTACTTCCAATGTACAGACCCTTATTGAGGAAAAAAGAAAATCTGGTGTTTTTCTTACCTGTTTAGGTTTTGGTATGGGGAATTATAAAGATAATATGCTTGAAACACTTGCAGATAAAGGAAATGGGAATTACGCTTACATTGATAATCTTCAGGAAGCTAATAAATTTCTGGGTAAAGAATTTGCAGGAAGCATATATACGATAGCAAAAGATGTCAAGATTCAGATTGAATTTAATCCTAAATACGTAAGTTCTTACCGCTTGATAGGATATGAAAACAGGAAATTGAGAAATGAAGATTTCAGCAATGATAAAATTGATGCCGGAGAACTGGGAAGCGGTCATACAGTAACGGCTTTGTATGAGATTATTCCGGCAGGTACCCAATCAGAATTTATTCCTGAAGACGGTAGTTTGAAATATACACGTACAGAATCTTCCGGAGATTTTGGAAGTGAACTCGCGACAGTTAAATTCAGGTATAAAAAGCCTGACGAAAATACCAGTAAAGAGATCAGCCAGATCATTGGAAACTCTTCCGGGAAGATATCTTCAGCAAGTCCTGATTTTAAATTTGCATCATCCGTTGCATGGTTCGGTTTGGTTACCAGAAAATCTGATCTGATCCTAAAAAAAGATCTTTCTGATATTGAAGACCTTGCCAGACAGGGAAAAGTAAATGATATGGAAGGCTACAGATCTGAGTTTATAAGACTTGTAGAAAGCTATAAAGTTATTTCTAAGTAGTATTTTTAAGAAAAGAAATTTCCCCGGAAATTTCTTTTTTTCTCTATTTTTAAAGATATTAATAACGATGAAGAAAATTTATCTGCTGCTGCCGTTTGCCGTCACCTTTTTGCGCGCACAGAATTCACAGCTGTATTATTCCGGAACCTTCTTAACGCCCAGGGATAAGGCTCAGAACTTTTTAAAAATTTATAATAAAAGCAGTGGTATTTATGAAATGACCAATGAGAAAGGATCTGCCATTATTGCGGCCAAGCCTTATGACACATTGGTCTGGAACAACGGCAAAAATAATCTGGTAGTACAGTCTTATCATCTGAGAGAACTTAAATCCATTGTAGAAGGAGAAATAAAAAATGAAATTTTGAATGTTTTTAAATAGTTCCTTAGGACTATTAAATAGTTTGGAGGATAGGAATTATATACTTCAAAGATCAGATGAAATGATAACACTGAATTTAAATAATTCTAAGCGTTCATTCATTTGTTTTTTTACCCGTGAAGTATATAATTACCCAGCTATTTTTTCATCTTGATGTAGGTTACGGATATAGCTGCCAATAAGAATAGTATCCCTGCTGTAAGAATAGCATAAGAAGGATTGTTATGAAGAATGTTTTTATAGATAAAACCAAACGAAATGGTCTGTATCAGCATCGGAACAACGATCATCATATTGATAACGCCCATATAAACACCTCTTTTCTCCGAAGGGATAGAAGGGGAAACCATCGAATAGGGCAGTCCCATCATAGATGCCCATCCGATTCCAAACAGAACCATAGGGAGTAATATTAAAAATTCATTTTTGATAAAAGGTAATACCAGCAATGATAATCCGGTGGCAAAAAGACAAAAAGCATATACTTTTTTTGATGAAAATTTGACCGCAAATGGAATCAGAATAAGCGCTGAAATCATCGTAATGAAGTTATAAAAACCATTCATCAGACCCGTCTGTCCTACCGCTGTTTCAGCCAGGTGAACAATATTTTTGGCCCACGACAGGTCGCTGTTCACAATCGCTGATCCGTTTTTTGAGAGTTCCAGAATATGGCTCGCCTTTTCTTCATCATTTTCTGAAACTCCATAAAGCGTCTGTTTGATCATAGGAGTCACAAACTGCCAGTAACAGAAGAGTGCATACCATTGAAATAGATAAACCAAAGCCAGCTGCCAGAGTATTTTGGGCATATTCACAATCGCTTTGAAAATATCGATGAAGGGAGTGAACACGGTGCTGTTTTCCCGCTCTGCTTTCAGTTGAGCAAGTTCTTCATCTGTGGGCGGAATTTCAGGTGTTTTATACACCGACCAAACCACGGAAGCGATGGAGCAGAAAGATCCCAGAAAGAAGGAATAATACACCCATTTCGGAATTCCTCCCGATTCTGAAGTACCCCCTAAATACTTCTGAAAAACGAATAACGATAAATTCGCCAGCGTAATGCCTGCTCCTACAAAAAGACTCTGCATCTGAAAACCATACGTCTGCTGTTCCTCAGGAAGTTTGTCCCCGATAAATGCCCTGTAAGGTTCCATCGCTGTATTGTTGGCTGCATCCAAAATCCATAGCAATCCTACCGCCATCCATATCGTAGAGCTGAAAGGAAAAATGAAAAGTGCCAGACTGCAAAATACAGCTCCCAGTAAGAAGAACGGTTTTCTGCGTCCCCATTTTGGGCTCCATGTTTTATCACTAATGGCCCCGATCAGAGGCTGAATAAGCAAACCGGTCACCGGTCCTGCCAGATTAAGAATCGGCAACTGCTCTGCGTGGGCTCCCAGAAAAGAATACAATGGATTTACAGCAGTCTGCTGCAGTCCGAAACTATACTGAATGCCGAAAAAACCGACATTCATATTCCAAATCTGCCAGAAACTAAGTTGGGGAATTATTCTTTTTGTCATGGTTTAGGGCATTGTAATTTGATAGTTTTTGTCAAGGATTAAGTTCGCCTTATCCTTGAATTTGCTGATAATATGATGTTCAATAT
Source organism: Chryseobacterium carnipullorum (assembly GCF_003815695.1). Taxonomy (NCBI): domain Bacteria; kingdom Pseudomonadati; phylum Bacteroidota; class Flavobacteriia; order Flavobacteriales; family Weeksellaceae; genus Chryseobacterium; species Chryseobacterium carnipullorum. The sequence goes on from NZ_CP033920.1 coordinate 3,163,064, forward strand.
CAAGTACCTTTTCTATGAAATCACTTTGTTCATCACGGTTTCTCTTCATTCTGTTTTCATAGGTGTCTTTATAATTACGGTCAATAAAGATACTGAAGTCAAAATCATCGATATCCAGTATATATGTTCCTTCAATGATCAGGACCTGAATAGCATCTGTCTTTATAGTTTCTGTAGCAATAGAATTAGCCTGATAATCAACCAAAGGTTTTTCAATACTAATTTTTCCTGCCTTAAACTGCCTCATATTTTCCTGAATACGGTGCAGCTGAACCTCCTGGGTTCCTACATTGTCTAAACTCTTCTGACGATTTTCATGATTGTTTTTTGGAGGAAGTGTAAAGTAATCATCCATCTGGAGTACCAGACTGCTGACTCCATTTTGTTCCATTACCTTCTGCAGCGCAAAAGCAGTGACAGATTTTCCGCTCCCGCTTTCACCACAAATCCCGACAGCCCATTTATAGTCACCATTTAAATCAAGTGTTTGCTCTATAATTTTATAAATATTTTCCGCTGTATGCAAATGCTTTTCCTGCAGTTCTATAACATCTCCAATCATCTTTATTTTCGTTTAGTCATTAATTTAATTCTTTGTGGTATTTTGACAACATTAAGGGTGATGAAGTGTTTTAAACCGTCATCAGTAAGTACCCAGATGCTGAAAAACATAATTGATCAGTCCCTAAAGGCAGTAATTGATCCGTAGAGTAATACTCTTTAAAACGGGTTCCTTTTTCTTCGAGAAGCTGTTCATATTGGCTTAAAATTTTATTGGGAATTTCGTCAAATCCTCTTTTTTTCAAACCAAGACAAAGCCAGCCAAGATAAATGGGCCAGGATCCACCATTATGAAAATGGTAGGGTTCATTTTTAAATTGATAACTGTAATTGTTTTCTAATAATTTCCAGTCTGAATCTCCAGGAAAAATGACAGGATAAAAAACAGGAAGCATCCAGTGCTTAAACTCTGAATTTAATTGTTCTAAGAAATGAGTAAAAGCATCCATATCAAGCTCAAAACCAAGGAGAACCGCAAGGGCATTTCCAGCAAGATCGAAACGTTCATCATAACCGTTTGCATTAAGAGAAGCCCATAAATAAGGCTTTTCCGTTGCTTTTTGATAAGCAGTCTCATGATATTTTGTTTCATGAGAACTGTTTTTCCGGAAATTGTTTTCAATGAGTTTCTTTGTTGCGGCAGCCTGCATGGCCAGATCAGAGTCATCATACACTTTTGCGGCGTTCTTCAGCGCCCAGTATCGAAGGACGTTATCATAAAGAACATATCCGGAAGTGACGTATTCATCCGCCCAGTTCCCCCCCAATGGGCTGTACAAAAGTCCTCTTTGGTTAAACTCCCAGGTTTTGAGACATGAAAGAGCATTGTAAATGTTATGTTGTATTGTGTTTTTTAATGAATCGTTTTTACAATGCTCAATATATTCACAAGCCCCGATAATCCACCAGATTGTAGCATCTGTTCTTCCTACAAGCGTTCCATAACTTGCTTTTTCACCATAAACATTCGACGGAATCTGTCCGTTTTCAGCCTGATGTTTGGCCAGGGTCAGAATAGACTTTTCTAAACCATCAATGATGGTTTGGTTTTGCATCAGTATGCCTGCAATTCCGGTCATCATAGAATCTCTTGACCAGACTCTAGCATAATTGTCCCGCTGTTCGGATGATGCTAAGATCCCTTGTTCAGAGATCGATTGGTATATAACTTCTAAGGCTTGTTGCTTTAACATATCATTTTTATAAAGTGGAGTCTTTCTGTTAATTCTGATGAAAGATCAAATTATCATGAATAAAATTTCTTTAAATCGATAATGAAATTACTTATTTAAAAATCGAATTTTACACTTGCCGCAAAAGTTCTTCCCGGTAAAGTTCTTGCTCTGATAATTCCGTTAGTTCCCACCATGGAACCTTCTTCCGCTTCAGTAATAGCCAGTGAATTAAAAATATTATTGGCATTTACATTTAGCGTCAGATTTTTCAAGAGTCGGTAGGCGATGTATGGATTTACCAAAGCATAGCCCGGCATCACCAGTTTGTTAACGTCCTGAGTATAGGCTTTTGTAGATCCTACCACAAAGAAACCAAGGCTAAGCTTATCAATATTCACATTAGGATTAATAGAGTACATGAATTTTGGTGTTCTTCTGGGCGTATTTCCTACGATCGTTTTATCAATGGCATCTTTAATTTCAGCATGAGTATAGGTAAGACCGGCTTTGATATCAAAGTATTTGTTGATTTTGTAAAATCCATCAAATTCTACCCCCATGGACTGGTATCTGTTTTCAGTTCTTATCTGAGTAGTAGCTTCATAGTTGGCTTCAATGGTTTTAGCATAGAAAAGAGTAGTATTCAGGAAACAATTCGCTGATCTTAGTTTGTATCCCCCTTCAATCTGGTTGACCTTGTTTACTTTTACAGCATCCAGAGCAGGATCATCATTGTTCGTGTAGTTATATCCTGCAAACAAAATCCTGTCTGCAGAAGCGCTTCCTCCCTTACTGACTCTTGCAAAAAATGCATTATGAGAGTTGATGGTATAATTGGCTCCAAAAGAGTATCCAAAAATCCCGTACCGATAATTTACAGGTACAGTTCCGTCCACTACAGCAACTGACTGTTCAGGAGTTTCAATCGTTCCGTTTTGGTTGACATCTATCGTGCGCATCGTGTTTTGCGTGCCCGAGAAACTTCCGGATACTTTTCCGAAATCATACCTTGCCCCTAAATCCAGGGTAAGATTTTTAACAACATTGATTTCTACCTGCGCGTGAGGAGCAATGACTGAATATTTGGTGTCGTAGTTCCTGTTTACACCTCCCCAATCCGGCACTCCGTAATGAAGCAGTCCGTTATCAGTAATTTTCGTTCCTGTAGGGCTGATCACATCGACCAATCTGGCGTTGTTGTCAGAGACTTCCATGAGATACGTATTCCAGTTCCACGAAAGATTGATGTTCTGACTGCTGTTATAGACTCCCGCATTCAGTTTTACCTTATCCCATTTTTTGGAGATATTCAGGTCACTGAAAAAATTGTTAAGGTTATTCAGTTGGGTATTGAACAAAACCGTTTTCATATATTTTGCATTGCTGTCTACTGCGGTGTTGGTTCCTGCATATACGGCACTTCCATACCCTGCAATGGATTCCAGAATTTCAGCTTTACTTCCTACTGAAGCTGGAAACGGAGCCAAAAACTGTCCGTCATTCGCAGCATATCTTGCTTTTTCTTCAAGTTTCCATCCGGAGCCCAAGTCATAATTAAACTCCAGACCAACAGTTTTAGATACAGAATGCATTCCGTCGCGGATGTCACTTTTTAAGACCTGTCCGTTTCCACCGATGGTAAGATCATTTCTGAAATTCGAAGACTGTAGCGCCCCGGTTAAAATATTGTAATTGCTCAGAGAAGAGTAGTCAGGGTTAGAATCCGAACCGGAAACAGCGATGGGCATTGGCATGTAGGCCGCAGTACGGTCATCCAGATATTTACCATAAATTCTGATGCTTCCTTTTTCGAACTTTTTGAGTAAAGAAAGTCGGAACTGACCTCCGTTATTGGATATATATCCTGTTTTTCTTGGCCCGTCTCCACCTCTGTAGAATCCACCGACTCCTATGAAATAATTATTTCCCAGGGGAGTTCCGTAATCAACATCAGTTCTGAAGTTTTTATAATTAAGACCTACCTGCTGGGTAATACTTCCTCCTTGTTTTTCTCCGGTTTTGGTAATAAAGTTGATAATCCCTGCCGGTGAGTTAGAAGCAAAAACAGATGCTGAACCTCCTCTTAGTGCTTCAATTCTCGAAACAAAAGAGTCAAATCTGGTAAACTGATCCTGTGTACCGAAAGCAATATCTCCGAATTGCATCACCGGAAGACCGTCTTCCTGGATGAGTAAGTATCTTGATCCCCCTGCAGACACAGGAACTCCTCTTACCGTAATATTAGAATTACCTTCTCCGCCGGAAGATTCTGCACGGATGCCCGGAATGGTTCTGAAAATCTCAGCGGTAGTCCTTGGAGCGGCATTGATAATATCTGCAGGCTTTAAAGTAGAAATAGAAGTACTCGTTTTAATGGAAGCTTTTGGATTAGAGTTACCTGTAATCACTACTTCATCGATCATTTTGTCTTTCACAGAAGTAGAATCTGTTGTGGTACTTTGAGAGAACATAAAGGCTGCGATATTCATCGTTCCGAAAACGAGCAATTTTTTAATCACATTTGCTTCCATAATTTTTTGAGTTTTTGTTTATGGCCTAAAAGTATTTTTTTTACCCTATCAAAAAGTGATTTTAATAAGCATGTGAACAGATTGTGAATGGCAAACGATTGTGCAAACGTTTGCGGTTAGTAAGTTATTTTAAATTTAACATTTTGTTAACTTTTTTACCGTTTTTATTTAACGTTCTTTAACAAAAAAATAACGCAAAAATATTCATAATTTCTCCCAATAATTTATGTCACTTGCCAAAATGAAACGAACGACCATAAAAGACCTCGCTGAAATGCTTCATATAAGTGCTTCAACTGTTTCAAGAGCTTTGAAAGATCATCCCGATATCAGCAGTTCTGTAAAACGCAGGGTGAAGGAAGCCGCGGAGACATTTAATTATGTTCCCAATGATTTTGCGATCAATTTCAGAAAGAAATCTTCTAAAGTGATCGGGCTCATTGTTCCGGCCATCTCCATGTTTTTTATACCTTCTATTATCAAAGGGATTTCTTCAGTACTTAATAAAGAAGGATATCATTTTTTTATTCTATCTTCTGAGGATTCCTATGAAGCGGAACTGGAAAATATTCAGACCTGTATCAATTCTAGGGTGGACGGAATTCTTATTTCTTTAACTAAGGAAACCAAGGATTTTAAGCATTTTCAGAAAATTGATGAAATGGAAATCCCCGTGGTCATTTTTGATAAAATCATTCCTCAGGATATTTATGATTCCGTGGTGTTTGACAATGAAAAAAATGCTGAATTATCTGCTGAGAAACTTATTCAGCAGGGTTGTCAAAAAATACTGGCCATTTTTGGAGATGAAAGCCTTGAAATTACACAGACCAGAAAAACATCCTTCTTAAAAAAAATAAATACTTCCCCTGAAATTCAATATAAGACGATATTTTGTGAATCGCCGGAAATTGTGAAAGAGCAATTGGAGGTTATTTTGGAACAGGAAAGTTTTGACGGTTTTTTTGCGATGAGTGATGAAACTCTGGCAGGACTTCACAGCTGTCTTATTAAGCGAAATCTCAATAATACCAATATCAAAGTCGTGGCCATCAGCGAAGGAAAGCTTCCGAAATATCTTGATGAATCTTATGAATATGAGATCAATGATGGCTATCAGATGGGAATCATTGCAGCTTCCAGGTTACTCATTATTATTCACAAAAATAACGATGATCAGAGTAGATCATTGCCGAAAACACAGTATATATAAATGGAAGGATTGGGGGGTGAAATAATGAAATCCATTCTGTAATACCTGAAATTAAAATAGATGCAGGAGTGATGTCGTAGAATTGATGTGATTTTGATTCCTCATCTTATCACCCCTTAATTCATGACATACATCATATTGATTCAGAATGAAGCACTAGTTTCTTTTAATAATAATTACTTACTTTTGCGCCTTAATTTTATTAATTCTAAATAAAATAATTTAAAAACAGCCATTGACTGTGCCGTGATACACGAGAGTAGAGATTGGATATTCAAAATAAGCTAAATGATGATGGGCAGCTTGTTTTAGAATCCAATGGTAATCCTGTTTTCTATTGATACAGATCACCAGGCGTAAGTTAATCGATTACATTTCTAGTGTTAAAATGAAGAAAATTGTTGCCAGCGTACTGCTTATTTGTGGAGTAACTGCTGTAAAAGCCCAAATTGTAAAAAAGAAAGATCAGGATTCTTTGAACTCAAAGATGATTGAAGAAGTCATTATTACTTCGTCTTACGGAACCCACAAGCTTAAAGAGGAAGTGGTAGGATCTATTGTTACCCTAACAGAAAAGGATATCGTCACCAGTCAGCCTTATGAAAGTATTGATAAGATGATTATTGGGCTTACTCCCGGAGTACAGATTGTGAATAATCCGGAATTGGGGAAGCCTGTAAGCATTAACATTCGTGGGCTTGGATCTATGGTGCCTATCAGTGGATTTTTAGGGACTTCTACACAGCCTCTTATTGTGGTTGACGGGATCATCATGAGAGAGGATAATCCTTTTCAGGATGCTTTTTTTGACGGAGGAAACAATGCTGAGATGAACATCAATCCTCTGGCGAGATTTAATTCGGATAATATTGAGAGTATTAATATTCTAAAGGATGCCGCGGCCGTATCGCTTTATGGTGCTGAGTCAGCGAATGGCGTGATCCTGATTACGACTAAAAAAGGAAGAAAAGGGAAGCCCAGTTACAGTATAAGCTCTCAGTATGGAGTTTCCCAAAGCATTAATAAAATAAAATATCTGAATGGACAGCAGTATGCCAAGCTGTATAACGATTATTTGAAAAATAACATCGCTACCAGTCCGGGGCATCCCTGGAATGGTACCGATGTAAACTGGTTTGATGTCATGAATTCAAATGGTGATTTTTTCAGAACTAACTTTACCGTGAGTGGAGGGGGGAAATATTTAACCTACCGCGTTGGACTGGATTATTCTAAGAATAATGAATCAAAAGTAATGAATTCTCTTGAAAAAAAGGGAATTGATGCAACCATTGGATTTAATTATAAAAAATTGAATATCAGTCTGTATGCTGCCTACAACAACTTCTATAAACAGCAGCCTAATACTTATTTTAATTTTATACTGGCTCCGGACAGAGCTATTTATGGCCCCAATGGTGACTATGCTGAATCAGGAAATAATGGGGTTCCCAATCCTCTGGCAGCGGCCAATCAGAACATTGTTGATGTGAAAAATAATTCACTGCTTTCCAGTCTTAATGCGAGCTATGACCTGGCAAAAGGCCTAAAACTAAGTACACTTTTTGGAATCGATTTTTCTGAGAAGGAAAATACTGACTGGAAATCAGGACTAAACCAAAGCGGTCAGGGAAATAATATTAAGGGAAGAAGCCGGCTGAATACCTCTGATGCTTTTAAGTGGAACTGGAGCATGCATGCCATGTATGAAAAAGATTTTGCGCAGAAACATCATACTGATTTTCTGATAGGTGTGGAACTGAGACATAATAAAGATTTTAAAGAAGTACATAACAGCAATAACTTTTCGGATTACAGCAATTACCAGTATCCATGGAACAGTATAGGAAACTATACTTACAAAACACTTACCCAGATCAATAGCGGGAGAAGTATTTTTGGGCAGTTTAACTACGACTACAACAAGAAATACTTTTTGTCTGCCAGCATCAGAAGAGATGAAAGCTCTACTTTCGGGCCTGACACCAATGCTTCATTAAATGGAGGAATTGGCGCTTCATGGCTGATCTCAAAAGAAAATTTACTAACAGATAGTTCATGGTTAAGCTTCCTGAGACTTCGTTCTTCATGGGGTGTTACCGGAAATTCCAGAATAGGAAGCTACCGCTCTTCGGGACTTTATAATGTCTATCAATCCGGTTTTATATATGATTTTGATTATTCATATCCAAACAGTTCTTCCCCTCCGAATGCAAGATTATCTTGGGAAAAAAATGAAAAATGGAATCTGGGACTGGATTTCAGTTTTTTTAAAAAAATCGACTTTACAGTAGAAGTTTTCAGAAACAATATATCTGATATGATTACGAGCCGGGAAGTTCCTTTGGAAACAGGTTATTCCACAGCAGAGATCAATGGTTCTTCCATGTACAATCAGGGGATTGAATTTTCCATGCGTGGAAACTGGTTCAACAGGAAAAACTTCCGATGGACCACCTCATTTAACATTTCAAGTGTAAAAAACCGTGTAACTGAAATACAGGGTTTTGGAGACGATTTCTCTGTTGCTTCCATTGCCAGAGCTCAGAAAGTGGGCGTTTCAACCTCCGCGATCTGGGGGTATGAGTGGCTGGGAATTAATCCGGCCAATGGACAGGATATCTTTATGGTAAACGGAAAGCCTACAGATGCCAATCAGTTTACGGCAAGTGCTGATACTTATTCCATTATAGGCAATTCTCAGCCGGATCTTACGGGAGGTTTCAGCAATACGATGACTTATAAAAATATAAGTTTATCATTTCTGATCAATTTTGAAATTGGGGGAGATATTCTCGTAGAAGATGAGATCATTGATCAGCATAGAATTCTTCTGAACCGAAATATGAGTGTCAATGCCCTTGACTACTGGACGGGCCCCGGAGACACCAATGCGGTGAACCATATTCCTAAGAGTAATAACAGGGTGATCCCCAACAGCACAAAATTTATTTACGATAATACGTACGTAAAACTTCAGAACATTAACCTGAATTATCAATTGCCATTAAGCACAATCAGAAACAGATTCATTAAAAATGCCAGTATTTTCATCGACTGTACCAATGTGCTGTATTGGTATAAACAAAAATCACCTGAAGGCAGAAACGGAATACGGGAATTCAGGTATATGTATCCTGAAATGAGAACTTTCAGTTTTGGATTTAAGGCTAATTTTTAATCTTCACCCTCATGAAAAAAATAGTATTGCTATCAATTTATTTACTTTCTACAATGTCTTGCAGTGATTTTCTGGTACAGGAGCCTGTAGAAGCTATTTCTATCAAAGATCAGCTAAGTAATAAGCAAGGGATTCTTGAATCTCTGAACGGAGCCTATTATCAGTTGCGTTCAAATTACTTTAAGGAAGCCGTTTTTACCTATGGAGATCTTTTATCCGGAAATTTAAAATTTTCACCCAGAACATCGGGAGCAGTGACTGTTGCAACTTCGGTAGACGGAATTTATCATTTTGATGATCTGAAAACGAGCAGTGATCTTGAATCTTTTTACTCCGACAGTTATCAGATCATCAATAATGTTAATCTGATTCTTCAGTATGCAGATCAGCTTCCTGATGCCACCGCTTCAGAGATCAGTGAAATCAAGGCGGAGGCATTATCCTTAAGGGCTTTTGTGCATTTTCAGCTGTATAAATATTATGCGCAAAATTATACCTATACTTCCGATGCTTCCCATTTAGGAATTGCTTACAATACAGCACCTCTCAAAGTAGGCATCGACTATCCCGTCCGGAAAACGTCTGCAGAAACCTTTGCGTTACTTGAAAATGATATTGCTCAGGCCATTGCTTATTTTCAGCCAAACCATGCGATTCCTGCCGGAGTAAAGAAAAACTTTATGAATGCAACGGCTGCAAAAACATTGGCTGCAGAAATTGCCTTATGGAAAAATGACTGGCAAAAAGCATACGATTACAGTACCGATGCTATTAACGGCTCAGGACTTAGCCTTACTTCTGCCGGTGAAGTAGCAGGCAACTGGGCATTTTCTGAGTCTATTTTTGAAATAGCGAATACCAGTACCAATGAATTTCCGGCGTATGCTGTATACAGTTATAAGAGTGACGCACAAAGATCGAATTACGTAGCAACAGATGATCTCTATAATTTGTATGCTGCCAGCGATAACCGGAGAAGCCTTTTTGAAACACAAAATATAAAGACCAATCTTACTACAGGCTCATCTAATCTTCCCTATCGCTTTACCAAAAAGTACAAAGGCACCACGACCAGTTTAATCTATCGTTTAAGCCTCCTTTATTTCATCAGGGCGGAAGCCGCTCTTCATTTGGGAAATTCCGCTCAGGCTTTAAGTGATGTGAATACCATAAGAAACAGAGCAGGATTAGGTTCGTTATCTGCCATCACGCTTGATGTTTTGCTGGAAGAGAAAAGAAAAGAGTTTCCATTTGAAAACCAGTACTTCTTTGACCTGATGCGAAATCATAAAAATATCGTAAGAAATAACGGATGTATCTCCACCAATTGCAGTCCCACTTATCCGAACAATAAGTTTGTGGTTCCTATTCCACAGGCAACCATTAATGTGAATACCGGTATGCAGCAAAATGAAGGATACTAAATTTGAGCTTCACCGGTGTAAATAAAATAAAAGAGTGGGCATGTCAAAGCAGTCCATGTGTTCAAGAGAGAAATCCTGATCTGGACGATAACAGGTTTCTCTTTAAGTTTCTTTGTTTTAAAGTAGAATAAACAAAATTAGTCAATAGGGCAGCCATATCTCATTTCAGAATGGTTATTTTTGCCGAAAATTATCAAGAAAATGAAGAATGCGGTAAGCTGGGTTTTGGTTGTATTTTTAACCATTTCATTATTAAATAACTGCCTTGAACGCAAAACGTACCAGGAGATCAGTAAAAAGCAGTCTTTTGTTGACCAGCTCAGACAACTGTATTCATCTGGTGATGCTTCATCTTGGCCTAAACCTGTCCTGGATCCTTCAAAACCTGTTTTTACTGAAATCGGGCATTTGCCAAAAGTGGAGTTTCCTGCAGACAATCCTTATTCTGAGGATAAATCAGCGCTTGGCAGAACCCTTTTTTATGATCCAAGATTGTCAGGCTCCAGCCAGATTGCTTGTGCGTCATGCCATGACCCTGAGCTGGGATGGACAGATAATAAAACTTTTTCGTTCGGACATGATCGCCAGCTGGGATCCAGAAACGCAATGACGATCTTGAATATCGCCTACGCCCAATCTTTATTTTGGGACGGCAGAGCAGAATCACTGGAAGAACAGTCGAGAATGCCCATAGAAGACCAGAAAGAAATGCACGAGCATATTGATATTGCCACAGATAAAATTGCAAAAATAAAAGGCTACGAAATCCTTTTTGAAAAAGCTTTCGGTGACAGCAGGGTAACGAAAGAGAGAATCGCAAAAGCCATCTCCACTTTTGAGAGAACAGTAGTAAGTCCACCCAGCAGATTCGACAAATTTATCGATGGACAAAAAGACCTTTTTACAGATAATGAAGTGATGGGACTTCACCTTTTCCGCACAAAGGCCCAATGTATGAATTGTCATAATTCCGGATATTTTTCAAACAATCAGTTTGAAAATGACGGAACCGCTTTATTAGGATCAAAACAGGAAGATTTAGGAAGATATCTGGTCACAAAAGATCCGGCAGATGCAGGGAAATTCAGAGTTCCGTCCTTAAGAGAGATTACCAGAACCGGGCCATGGATGCATAATGGAGCCTTTAGTACGTTGACTGATATACTCACTTTCTACAACAGTGGAAACCCGGAACCTCCTAAGAAAAGATCCACCGTTCATGAAGGTATTACCCTGCATTCTCAAAAATCAGAAATGCTGAAACTTCTGGATCTTACCAAAGAGGAAATTGCACAGCTGGAAGCTTTTCTGGGTACATTAAGTACAAGAACAACGAGACCTGTACCGCCAAAACTACCGAATTAATGACTAAAGCTTACTCTTAATTATAAAATAGATACCCCATTCAAATAGATCTGTCTGTTGACAGAATTTGAATGGGGTATCTCTTCAAGTGATTTCTTTTTTATTTTAATTCCAGTACAGATCTCGTATGGCTGAATGTTTCAAAACTGAATTTCCCATGGTATTTTCCCATACCCGATGTTCCTACACCTCCAAAAGGAAGGAAATGAGCACCTACATGAATCAGGGTACTGTTGATTTCAGCATCACCACTGGTCGTCCTGTTCAATACATCTTCAGCGAAACGGCTGTCTTCTGAGAATATATATAAAGCTAATGGTTTGGGTCTCGAATTAATTTCATCCAAAACAACATTAATATCTGTATAGGTCAAAAAAGGAAGAATCGGGCCAAATATTTCCTGCTGCATCACCGCGTCATCCCAGTTCACATGATCCATTAAGGTTGCTTCAAAATGACGGCTTTCCACATCGTATTTTCCTCCGTAGACTAGTTTATCTTCCGCAGCACTTAAATAGCCTGCCAAATGTTTAACCTGCTGCTGAGATACAATTTTTCCGATCTTGCCCAGCGAAGAATCCGGATAGGTCTTATCCAGATAAGCTTTAAACCGTAGAATCAACTCATCTTTGACAGACTCATGTACATAAATATAATCCGGAGCTACACAGGTCTGTCCGCAGTTCATCCATTTTCCTCTGGCAATTCTTTGTACTGTTTTATCCAGGTCTGCATCTTTATGGACAATCGTAGGGGATTTGCCTCCCAATTCCAGGGTAAGAGGAATCAGCTTTTCGGCGGCAGCTTTCATCACAATCTTTCCTACATTAGGGCTTCCTGTGAAGAAAATATAATCGAAATCCAGACTTAGTAAAAGGGTGTTTTCTTCAATCGCTCCCTGGATAACGTTTACATACTCCGGCTGAAAGGCCTCCTGTACAATTTTTTCGATCACCTGGGCTACATTAGGTGTATTTTCCGATGGCTTAATGATCGCTGTGTTTCCAGCGATCAGGGCTCCCACAAGAGGGCTGAACGTCAATTGGACCGGATAATTGAAAGGACCTACGATGTAATTAACACCATAGGGTTGAAATGTAATTTTACTGATCATGTCACTTCCGGAAGAATGCTTAACGGGAGGCAATTCTACAGGTTTTGCCCAATCTTCAAGATGGGATAAACAGTAGTCCAATTCATCTACCACCAACTTTATTTCGGCATATTCCGCTTCCTGTCTGCTTTTTCCTAAATCCGTAAATAAAGCCTCACAAAGATCATCTGTATGCGCGACAAATACTTTTTTGAAATTTTCCAGTTGTTTGATCCTGAAATCAATTGATTTTGTTTGATGTGTTGCAAAGAATTTTTTCTGATTTTGAAACACTTCTATAATGTGCTGTTCTAATTGTGCATCCATTTTTTTCAATAATTGTACTGGGGATAAATCCATCATTTTTTATGCCATAATTGTATAGGGTTTCGTTTCCTTATTTTTAGAGATTACAGCAAATACAGTTATTAATTCTTTTGTATTAACAATTTTAAATATTGGCTTAATTATTAAGGTAAAAAAAGTTTGATAAAGGAAAAAAAGAGGATAATTTATTTTTCATAAAAAAGACTGAAATAGATAAACGATTAGATGCAGAGAACCGGAATTAAAAAGCGTTTTTACGATAGGAAAGAAAGATCATGAAAAGACTAATCAATATCATTTAAAATAAATTTTCAAAAATTATTGAAAATTCAAAAAATATAATTACATTTGTTACAGAAATAAAAAAAGAGTAATCAATGAAACTTTCAGAAGCAAAAGAAAAGTACATCCAGACATGGGGGACATTCGCTACCAACTGGGGAATTAATCGTACAATGGCGCAGGTTCATGCACTGCTTCTGGCGAGTGGTAAGCCGCTTTCTACAGATGAGGTGATGGAACAGCTGGAAATTTCCAGAGGAAATGCCAATATGAATATACGGGCCCTGATCGATTGGGGCATTGTAAAAAAAGAATTTATAAAAGGTGATAGAAAAGAATATTTCATTGCCGAAAAAGATGTCTGGTATCTGTTTAAGCAGATCACAAAAGAACGCAGAAAAAGAGAAATAGAACCTGTCATTGCTTTTCTGGAAGAACTGAAAAATATTGAAGATCATGATTCGGAGGAAGCTAAAGAGTTCATTAAACTGATGCAGGATTTCAGTTCAGTGACCGGGAAAATCAATAATATTATGGATCTGGCCATTAAGAGCGATGATCACTGGCTGGTAGGAAAGATTACCAACCTGCTGAAATAAAAGAGGATTCAATTCCTTTTTTATTTGAATTTAATTTTCAAAAATTACTGAAAATATAATATTTATAAGATGTTTAATATAATTTCATACATCATTTTTCTTACCGTTAGCTCTTACATTACCATCGATGTGGGAAGAAGATGCTTTCAGGCCGGAAAGTCTTATCTGGAGTATCTTCTTCATGATCAGGAGATGTGTCTTACCATCAACAGGATTCTTCTCGGATGCTACTATCTGCTGAACCTGGGGTACATTGCGGTAAACCTCGCATTTTGGGACCGCGTCAATTCTATGGAGGAAATCATTGCAGTTACTGTGGTCCGCATCGGATATATCGCTTTGATTCTCTGTGTACTGCATTATATGAACATTTTCACCCTTTATATTTTAAGGAACAAATTAACATTAAAATAATACCACTATGACCACAACAGTTCTCACCACGACGTACAATTTTTCAGCGTACATGATTTATTTACCTATCGTCATTGCTATGACCGTGCTGGTATCCCAGTTTCTGTTCAAAAATTCAAAAACATTTATGATGGACATTTTTCATCAGAAAAAAGACATCGCCATGGCAACGAATTCTCTCTTTAAGATTGGTTTTTACCTCCTGAATATCGGATTCGCTTTATGCATTATTGAATTTTTCCAGATTGAAACCATAGAGAGACTGGTGGTTGCGCTTAGCAAAAAAATCGGCGGCTTTTCCATTTACCTCGGAATTATGATGCTTTTTAACTTACTGCTTTTCCTGAAAGGTCGTAAACATGCAATGAATAAAGAAAAACTCATCGAAAATGAAAACAATCATCTTTAAAATCTGGATGTACTTTACATTCAAATTTCATCAGAATAAAAGAACAAGAGGAGACTTTCTGAACCTTTAAAACAGATCGCTATGAAAAACTTTATCAAAACAGATTATAACCTTCAGTCTATATTATTTTCCTTATTCTTTATTTTTTTAGTCCTTGACATTTGGGTTTTTGGATCTTTTATATCAGCCGTTATCTATTTTTTAATCGCTCTCAATCATATCATCAGCTCAAATAAAAGATTTTTTTCAAAACAGTACATTAAAACCATCTGGTTTACGGTCTATTACTGGATCAGTATGATTTTTATGTTGAGTTTGCTGTCGTTGTTTCTTCTTTCCGCATTGCCTCTCAAAAATGATTATAGTATCAATTTCAGATACGGTATTTTATGCTTTGGGTTATTTGGAACACCGGTTCTTGCCATCTCATATTATATCATCTGCTATATCGATTATCAAAAGTTAAATCTAATACAAACTACAAATGAAAACCCTGAAAAATCACACCCTGATCTACGACAATGAATGTCCGATGTGCACGATCTATTCAAAAGCTTTTACCCGATGCGGAATGCTTGATGACAATGGAAGAGAAGCCTTTACAGAAATATCTGCAGCCCATAAATCCATCATCGATTCTACCCGTGCAAAGAATGAAATTGCGTTGATCGATCATCGCAGAAATAAAGTGGTGTACGGATTAGACAGCCTTCTTCTTATCATTGGAAATTCTTTTCCTTTACTGGAAAAAATAGCCAGAATACAACCTTTGTACTGGTTTTTTAAGAAGCTTTATTCATTTATTTCCTACAACAGAAAACAAATTATTCCGTCAGGAAATGATCATCGGGAAGAAGCTTGTGTGCCGGATTTTAATCTCAGATACAGGATCACTTATATAGCATGGGTAGTCATTTTATCAGCCTATGTGCTAAGTGTTTTTTCCGGGAAACTAGGAGTTAATGGAAGTTATAATTTTTGGAGAGAATTAGCAGTATGCATTGGCCAGATTATTTGGCAGGTTGTATTTCTAAAAGCTTATTTAAAAGACAAGATCTGGAACTATCTCGGAAATATGATGACGGTCTCTCTGATCGGAACAATACTTCTGATTCCTGCTTTATTAGCGAATTTTACCCCCGTTTTTTATATCATCTATTTCGGAATGGTAGTGCTGATTATGTTTCTGGAACATATAAGACGCTGTAAACTCCTAAAATTGAACTATCTTCCTACCCTATCATGGACCCTTTTCAGAATAACCGCTTTGGCATTTATTATTTGGCTTAGTTTTTAAAAAACTGAAAATAGGAGCCGTACTGATTGTTTTTGTGGAGATTTAGGAGTAGAGAGTAAAGAGTAAGGATAAAAGAGTAAGGATAAAAGATAAAAGATAAAAGATAAAAGAGACAAGAGACAAGTGACAAGAGAAAATACATCAGATTTTAGACTGGAATGGACTGAACAAATCTTCGTATTTCAAATGCCTGAACTCTTCATCCTATATCTGAAACAAGAAACAAGAAACAAGAAACAATGGCTACAATTTGTTTAGAAACCCGTATCAACTCAGATATCCATAAAGTTTTTGACCTGGCAAGAGATATCGATCTGCATCAGAAATCAACAAGGAAAACGAATGAAAAAGCAGTGGCAGGAAGGACATCGGGCCTTATTGAGAAAAATGAAACGGTCACCTGGAGAGCCAGACATTTAGGCGTTGAACAGACCCTGACCACAAAAATCATAAGCATGGAAAGACCATCTCAATTCACCGATATCATGCTTAAAGGAGCTTTTAAGACCATGAAACATCAGCATATTTTTAAAAAGAAAAATAACAGCACCGTGATGATTGATATTTTTGAATTTGAATCTCCTCTTGGAATACTCGGAAGATTTTTTAATCATATTTTTCTTAAATCCTATATGAGAAGGTTTTTATTAGAACGAAACGAATTAATTAAGGAAACTGCAGAAGCTCATAATTAAAGTGGAATAAACCCAAACTCTGCATCACGAACCCGGAAAATGACCCTAAAACCCAACAAAAATGAACTTCCTGAAAGCCGAATGGCGAAAACTAGCGATCATCAATTATGAAATAGATCCTCATATTCTGGAAAAATACCTTCCGGAAGGCACTGAACTTGATTTTTACCTGGGAAAGTGTTACGTAAGCCTCGTTGGATTTATGTTCTTAAATACCCGGTTATTGGGCGTTTCTATTCCTTTTCACCGGAATTTTGAAGAAGTAAACCTGAGATTTTACGTTAAAAAGAAAGAAAAATATGGATGGAAAAGAGGCGTGGTTTTCATCAAAGAGATCGTTCCAAAATATGCACTCAGCTTCGTCGCCAACTCCTTTTATAAAGAGAATTATAAAACAATGCCGATGAATAATCAGTTAGATGTTAATGATGACGAACTGACCGTAAAATATTCATGGAAAGATAAAAGCTGGCATTCGATTCAAATCACGGCTGATACTGCTGCTTTGCCAATGGAAACGGATTCAGAATTTGAATTTATTACCGAACATTATTTTGGGTTTACCAAAAGAGAAAACAAAACGTCAGAATATGAAGTCTGTCATCCCAAATGGGAGTATTATCCGGTTAAACATTATCAGCTGGATATAGAATTCAGTGCGCTCTACGGAAAAGAATTTGCCTTCCTGAATGAGCAAAGTCCTGTCTCAGTAATGCTGGCAGAAGGCTCCGAAATTGAAGTGAAAACCAAAAAATATATTCTGTAATTTTTCTGAAACCACATAAGATGTAAAAGTTTTTTGACTCATCCGTATCATCTCAATCAATATCATCACTCGAAACGCACAACGCAATGAAAATAATAATCGCCGGAGGAACCGGGTTTCTGGGGGAAAGCCTGGAACAATATTTTAAGCAAAAAGACGCGCAGGTTTATATTTTAACAAGAAAACCCAAGCGGGATCATGATATATATTGGGATGCCCGTACCTTGGGAGAATGGAAAAGTGCCATTGAAGGATGTGATGCTCTGATCAATCTCACAGGAAAATCTGTAGACTGCCGATACAATGAAACCAATAAAAAAGAAATTTATACTTCAAGAATCGACAGTACAAAAGTTCTTCAGCAGGCGGTTGATCAATGTTCTGTCAAACCCAAAGTCTGGCTGAATGCGGCTTCAGCAACTATTTATGTTCATTCAGAAACACAGCTGAATACGGAAGAATCAGGAATTATTGGCGACGATTTTTCAATGAATATCTGCAAAAGCTGGGAAAATGAATTTTTTAAAATTAAAAATGAAGAAGTCAGAAAAGTAGCCTTAAGAACGTCTATCGTTTTGGGAAATAACGGCGGTGCTTTCCCGAAACTCCGAACGATCACAAAATTAGGGTTAGGTGGAAAACAAGGTCAAGGGCAGCAAAAAGTAAGCTGGATTCATATTGATGATTTCTGCAAAGCCATTGAATGGATCGTCAACAATGAAAAGATATCAGGACCAGTCAATATAACGGCTCCAAATCCAGTTTCAAACGAAGATCTCATGAAAAAAATGAGAAAACAACTGAAGGTTCCTTTTGGATTAAACGCTCCGGTCTGGCAGCTGGAAATAGCTTCATTATTTCTGAATACAGAAACTGAACTCCTACTTAAAAGCAGAAATGTGTATCCCGGAAAACTCATCAAAAACGGGTTCCGGTTTTTATACCCTGATCTGGATAACGCATTGAGTGCTTTGCTGAAAAATTAAGGTTTGCTGATTAAAGAAAGGATGAGTAAATTAGCCAAAACTAATCTTCTATGCTCATTAAACAGAAAACAAAAACCCTTTTCCTGTCCTCCTTTTTCATTTCCTCAGCCTTTTTTTCGCAGGCGCATAATGTGTCCGCAGGTTATCAAAAGCCCGATGATCCGCTGGTCGTTCAGAATCTGGAACAGTGGCAGGATCTGAAATTCGGACTGTTTATGCACTGGGGGACCTACAGCCAGTGGGGAATTGTAGAAAGCTGGAGCCTTTGTCCGGAAGATGAATCCTGGACCCAAAGAAAACCGGAACATGGAAAATCTTACGATGAGTATGTGAAGAATTATGAAAACCTTCAGACCAGTTTCAATCCTGTAGATTTTAATCCCCAAAAATGGGCAGATGCTGCAAAAAAGGCCGGTATGAAGTACGTAGTGTTTACCACAAAGCATCATGATGGTTTTACGATGTTTGACACTAAAGAATCTGACTATAAAATTACCTCTCCCAAAACACCTTTTTCAAAAAATCCTAAAGCTGATGTTACGAAAGAAATTTTCAATACCTTCAGAAAAGACGGATTTAAGATCGGGGCCTACTTTTCAAAACCTGACTGGCATTCTGAAAATTACTGGTGGCCCTACTTTCCACCTAAAGACAGAAACGTTAATTACGATCCGAAAAAATATCCGGAAAGATGGGAAAACTTTAAAAAATTCACTTTTAATCAGCTGAACGAGATCACTTCCAATTATGGGAAAATTGATATTCTGTGGCTGGATGGAGGCTGGGTACGTCCTTTCAAAACCATCGATCCTTCTGTAGAATGGCAGAGAACCATCAAAGTAGAGCAGGATATTGAGATGGATAAGATAGGAACCATGGCCAGAAAAAATCAGCCCGGAATCATTGTGGTAGACCGTACGGTGCCCGGGAAATGGGAGAATTATGTAACTCCCGAACAGGCTGTTCCTGAACAGGCTCTGTCGATTCCGTGGGAAAGCTGCATCACCATGGGAGATTCTTTTTCCTACGTTCCCAATGACAACTACAAATCTTCCCAAAAGATCATTGAAACACTTATCAAAATTATTTCAAGAGGCGGAAACTACCTCATGAATATTGCCCCGGGGCCGAATGGTGACTATGATCCGGTGGTTTATGAAAGATTAAAAGAAATTTCAGGTTGGATGGAAAAAAATCAATCGGCTGTCTTTGCAACGAGAAGTGCAAGCCCTTATCACGACGGAAATTTTTATTATACGCAGGCCAAAGACGGTAAAACGCTGAATGTTTTTCATATTGATGACCAGACAGACTATACGGCTCCATCGGTCCTAAGGTTCACAATTCCTGATCATTTCAAAACGAAATCGATGAGAATTCCTGGGTTATCCTCAAAAGTAAAGTGGAAACAGATTGGAAAAACAATAGAAATAAAGCTTCCTGAGGAAAGAACAAAACTGAAGTATGCCACTGTAATTCAAATGACCAGATCATGAAACTGAACTGTATTAAAATCACGGTCATCATAGCGTCATTAAGTTCAGGATTTATACCTGCGCAAGCACAAAAACCTTTATATAAAGACCCAAAGCAACCTATTGAAGTCAGGGTTCAGGACCTGTTGAAGAGGATGACTCCTGAAGAAAAATTCTGGCAGTGTTTTATGATTCCGGGAGATTTGGATAACGTTCCCAAAGACCAGTACAGACACGGGATTTTCGGATTACAGGTGAGTGCCGGAAATCAGGGCGGAGGTGCAGCAGGGCAGATGTTGAAATATAATGCTGGCGAAGATGCTGAAAGACTGGTAAAAAAGATCAATGCCATCCAGAAATATTTCATCGAAGAATCCAGATTGGGAATTCCCATCATCCCTTTTGATGAAGCTTTGCACGGATTAATGCGCGAGGGTGCAACCGCCTTTCCGCAAGCTATCGGCTTAGCAGCGTCATTCAATCCGGATCTGATGAAAGATGTATCTTCAGCCATTGCAAAAGAATCCAGACTCAGAGGAATCAGGCAGATCCTGACCCCCGTGGTGAATCTTGCCAGTGATGTCAGATGGGGACGAACAGAGGAAACCTATGGGGAAGACCCTTTTTTAACCTCCGTGATGGGCGTTAATTTCGTGAGTTCTTTCGAAGATCAGGGAATCATTACCACTCCGAAACACTTTTTAGCGAATGTAGGAGAGGGCGGAAGAGATTCCTATCCCATCCATTGGAGCAAAAGATACCTTGAAGAAACACACCTCATTCCTTTTCAAAAAGCTTTTACAGCAGGAAAAAGCAGATCGGTGATGACTTCCTATAATTTGCTTGACGGAAGACCTTCAACTGCCAATCATTGGCTGCTTACAGAAAAATTAAAAAAGGAATGGAACTTCAAAGGATTTGTGATCAGTGATGCCAGTGCTGTAGGAGGAGCCAATGTGCTGCATTTTACGGCTAAAAATTATGATGATGCTTCTGCACAGGCCATCAATGCCGGACTGGATGTGATATTTCAGACAGAATACAAACACTATACCTTGTTTATCCCTCCGTTTTTAGATGGAAGAATTTCAAAGGAAAGGATAGATGATGCCGTGACAAGAGTGCTCAGAGCAAAATTTGAACTGGGATTGTTTGAAAACCCTTATGTTTCTGACAAAGATATCCGCGAATTAAAAAAGATCAGTCACAAGCCATTGGCAGAAAAATCTGCGGTGGAGTCTTTTGTTCTTTTACAGAATAATAACAAGACATTGCCCATAGCTTCCACGGCAAAAAAAATAGTAGTGATTGGAACCGATGCCGCTGATGCAAGACTGGGAGGTTATTCCGGACCGGGTAATAATAAGGTGAGTATTTTGCAGGGCATGAAAAACTTCGCCAAGGATAAAAATATTGAAATCCTTTATGCAAAAGGCATTACGTGGGATATCAAAGAGTTTAAAACAGTTTCTGCCAACCTTTTATCTTTTGAAAATAAAAAGGGATTGCAGGGACATTATTTTTCCAACAGCACCTTAAATGGCAGTCCCGCTTTTGAAAGACAGGATGAAGAAGTGAATTTCAAATGGACGCTGTATTCGCCAGATCCTGAAAAACTGCCATCCGATAATTACAGTATCCGCTGGACAGGAAAACTGAAAGGTCCGGATCATGGAAAATATCAGGTGGGACTGCGGGGAAATGACGGTTTCAGACTATTCTTAAATGGAAAACTGATGATAGATCAATGGGAAAAACTGGGATATTCAACAAAAATAACAGCAGTAGATTTTGTGAAAGATCAGGAATATGATATTGCTATTGAGTTCCGTGAAAACAGGGGAGAAGCCAATATCGAACTGATCTGGAATTATGGTATAGATCATCACCAGAAAGATTTTGACGATGCTCTGAAAATGGCAGAAAAGGCAGATCATATCATCATTGCGGCAGGAATCCATGAAGGAGAGTTTCAGGACCGTTCTTCACTGAGTCTTCCCGGTAATCAGGAGAAATTCATTCAGGAAGTTTCAAAATTAAATAAGCCGGTTACCGTAGTACTCGTGGGTGGATCTGCTATCAAAACCACTCCCTGGAAAGATCATGCAGGTGCCATTTTAGAGATCTGGTATCCTGGAGAAGAAGGTGGAAATGCCGTAGCAAAAGTACTGTTTGGTGCAGAAAATCCATCCGGTAAACTTCCCGTCACTTTTCCGGCTGAAGAAGGACAGTTGCCTTTAACCTATAACCATCATCCGACAGGAAGAGGAAATGATTACTATGATCTGAGTGGAGAGCCTCTGTATCCTTTTGGTTTTGGACTCAGTTATACTACTTTTGAGATCGAAGATCTGCAGTTAAATAAAACAAAGTATTCAGAAAATGAAACAATCACCGCGAAGGTTCTTGTCCGAAATACAGGATCAACAGCAGGAAGCGAGGTTGTGCAATTGTATGTAAAAGATCTTCTGGCCTCCGTATCAAGACCGATCATCGAACTGAAAAGTTTTAAAAAAGTGGATGTAAATCCCGGGGAATCAAAATATGTTACCCTTGAAGTTCCGGTAAGAGAGCTTCAGTTTTTAGATGAGAACATGAAGTGGACCGTAGAAAAAGGAACGTACAGGATTATGATTGGAAATTCTTCGAAAAATTTGACGTTAAAGCAGAATATTGAGGTAGAATGATTTTTTACGGATCACCGTATTAGTCAGTTGTCATGTTTCCCCAGCGTATAAAAAGAAATATTTAAAGATTTCAATATCAATTAAATGAAAGGATAATTGAAATTATGGTATGATATATGTAATATTTACTTTAAATCTGAATGAATTGGATGATCAATATTGATCTTTTATAATTATTCAAAAAAAGTAAATGTTATGAGAACCTTTTTTATATCAACAGTACTGCTAATAGGCTTATCAATGAGTGTTCAAGCGCAAAAAAGACCGCCTGCACCTCCGTCTAAAACTGAAATGATTAACATGAAGTCGCGTGAGCTGGATAAAAGATACAACACAGAAAAAAGACTAATTATGAATCATCCGCTTGCCACTAAAAAAATGAAGAGAGATCAGCTCAAGGCCCTGAATGAAAAATACCAGAGCCAGAAAAGATTACTTAAAAAAATGTGATGTAAAAAAGATGCATCGTTTCAATACCTTACCTCCAATTATTTGGGGGTATTTTTTTTGAATTTTTAGATCAGTTTCTGTTACCTCAGTTTGTATTTAAAGCAGTTATGGTATTCCGTAATGATAATATTGTAAATCATTATATTTTTGACCTCAATAAAAAATTTACAGGTGGAATATAATACGACATCTTCTGTCGCTGTGCGGATCTATATTTGCGGTAAGAAAGTAATGGAAACCTTTATACACAATAAGGTGATAAAATTAATATTAAACCTTATATCCGCGACTTGCAGATGTGTTAATAATTGTTAAATTTGCTCTGTAATTATATAAAAACTAACATTAACTTAAATACACAAATAGATGAAGAAATTCTACTCTGGTGCGTATACCTTATGCACTATTCTGGGGCTGTCTGCCCAGGAAGTATTGTGGCAGAAAGATATCCAATCTTCTACCCAGGATTTCCTAAGCCAGGTGACTACAACCATTGATCAGCAATATCTGATTACGGGAAGCAGTATTCAAAGCATTAAGCTTCAGGCTGGAGGCAATAAGCAAAATAATGGTTATGATTTTCACTTAATTAAACTCAATCAGCAGGGCGAACAGGTCTGGGAAAAATATTTCTCAGGACAAAATCATGATTATCTCTCTGCAACCGTTGCTACGCAGGACGGAGGGAATTTACTTGCAGGCACCACCTACTCCGGAAAAGGTCTTGATAAAAAAGAGGATTCCAAAGGCGGATCGGATATCTGGCTGATCAGAATCAACGAATTTGGAGATGAACTTTGGCAGAAAACCTTGGGTACTTCTTCTGATGAAGAAGCAAGATCTGTTATTCAGACAACAGACCTTGGTTTTTTTGTAGCTGGAAATGTTCAGAATTCAGCTAAAGGTTACGGTTCCAAAGATGTTCTGATTGTAAAACTGGACAAAGACGGAAAAGAACTCTCTCAGTCTGTTTTAGGAGGAAAGGGGCTTGATGAAGTAGAGAAGTTGATTCCTACTAAAGATGGAGGTGCCTTGTTAGGAATCTATTCCAGAAGCAACTTGGGCGGATCAAAGAAAACTGAAAACTTTGGCGAAGGAGATTACTATATTATCAAACTTAACAAGGAAGGAAAGGTTGAGTGGGAAAAGAATTTTGGAGGCAAAGGAGATGATCATTTGAGAACGCTGGCCTTAACCTCGACTGGTTTCATCATCGGTGGTGAATCAAGATCTGAAAGATCAGGAAATAAAACCGTGGGTATTGAAGAAGGAACAGATCTATGGTTGATCTCTTTAAATGAAAGAGGGGATGAGCTATGGCAGAAATCCTTCAATTTCAAAAATAGGGATATCCTTATGGGGATGAGCGTACTTCATTCAGCAGATGATAAATCTTCAAAAGGAATTTTGTTAGGCGGTTATACGCAGGCTGAAGGAAGAATTGAAGCCGATGACGAAACGTTCTGGATGCTGTATTTGAATCAGGACGGAAATGAACAATGGAGAAAACACGTGAAAGGAGACAAGAGACAGAGAGAAGAAAGACTTTCAGACTTAAAGCTCAACCGGGATGGTTCTATCATTTTAGCAGGAACAAGTGCGGAAGAACTCGGAAAAGAGAACTGGAAAATCGTGAAACTTGGCGACAAACAAATCGATCAGTTAATCGAGAAACAAAACATTAAGATCTATCCGAATCCGGTATCAGATTATGCTTACGTAGAAATAGGCTACGATTTCAAAGAGGCTGATATAGTGCTGTATGACATGGGCGGAAGACAGCTTCAGACCGTGAAAACAAAAAATAAAGTAACGAAGATCAATACCCAGAATCTCATTCAGGGGGCTTATCTCGTGACGATAAAAACCGATATGAATAAAACCGCAAATGCTAAACTCATAAAGAAATAATCAAAGATGAAAAAAATATACATGGGTCTTATAAGCCTGGTAAGTTTACACTACACTATGCAGGCACAGCACCAGTTTCAGGGAGTTAATTTTGGAGATACCCCCAATCCGGTTCCTTCGCTTTCTTCCCTTGCTGACCTTACAGATAATCCACCATCATTGGCATTGGGGATTCCGGAAATTTCAGTTCCGTTACTAAGCCTTTCAGGATATGGAGGTTCACGTTTCGGATTGCAGCTGAGCTATAATCCAACCGGGGTTTCTCCGGACGATGCGGCAGGCGAAGTGGGAGCAGGCTGGTCTATGTTCAAGGGCGGGGTTATTTCCAGAAAGATCAACGGCAATATGGTGGATGAAGCCCTTCAGAATGCTTCAAGCCCGCACTATGAAAAAAATGTATTTGATGATGAATATTATTACAGTCTCCCCGGTTTTTCAGGTAAATTTAAAATAGAAAGGAATATTGAACAGAATACCTTCCGCATTGTGGATCTTTCTCCTCTGAACCACGTTAAAATAGCCTACACCCGACAAAGCAATACCGCGACTTTGGTTATTGACTCCTTTACCATTACCGATGATCAGGGTAGTATCTATTACTTTAATGATTATTCTTCAGCAGCAGTTTACGACAGCTTTTATGAGGATAAAGGACTTTGGGGATTTGAATACAAATCAGCTTTTTTTCTGACCCGTATCACAGGAGCCGATGGTGTGGAAACAGCTAATTTTACCTATCAGAAAAGTACAAAGTACGATACGGATAATACCATTATGCTTTATAAAAGCTGCCAGCTTCAAAAGATCAATACCGCATCCGGAAATATCGAATTTACTTATGACTATGACCAGGCGCTGGAAAAAACCATGAATGACCCTTACAGCATCAAAAAGGTGAGTCTGAATAATTTTTACGGTAAAGTAGCAGAGTATGCCTTTGACTACTCCTACCCATTTCCTTCCAATCCCGGAGATGCTACCCATAAAAGACGGCAACTGGATAAAATAAGGAAGATGGCTGGGCAAACTATTCTTGAAGAGACCGTCCTGCTGTATAATCCACCAGCTTTAACAGTTCCTGAAGACTTTCCCTTTTTCAAACAGTTAATAAATATAAAATACACTCTAATACACTAAAACTTCTTTAGCATACAGCCAAGGACTAAGTCCATTTAACGATTTATGCGGATGATTACTGTTGTAATCGATCTGCCACTCATAAGCAATTGCATTTACTTCTATTAAAGATCCGAACAGATATGCATCTAAAACATCTTCTCTGAATGTGCGGTTTAAGCGTTCAATATATGCATTTTGTGCGGGCTTCCCCGGTTGTATATATTGCAATTCAATGTCATTATCTTTACAGAAGTCCACAAAAACCTTGGATAAAAACTCAGGACCGTTGTCGGATCTTATGCGCTTGGGCTTAGTTCTGTATGTGATTAATTCTTTTAATCTTTGTACCAATCTGACACCTGGAATTGAATAAAATGCTTCATTAACCAATGACTCCCTATTATAATCATCAATGACATTCAGAACCCTAAACCTTCGTCCATTAGACAAAGCATCGCTCATGAAGTCAATTGACCATGTCTCATTGACTGCACCTGGGACAATCAGCTTCTCTTTAATCCGACACGGAATACGACGTTTGCGCTTAACTCTTAGTTTTAAATTAATATTTCGATAAACACGGAGGACTCTTTTTCTGTTCCAAAGCAGACCTTCCAAACGTATCTTACCATAATAGGTTTCAAATCCCCTTGTAGGATACCTCGCTGCCAAATCCAGTAATTTTGAGATAACGGGTTGGTCGTCTTTTTTATGCCCATAATAATACATACTGCGGCTCATGCAGACGATCTTGCAAGCCCTATGAACACTGATTCCTGTTTCGCTAATAACCCCCTCTGCCAGTTCTTTTCGTTCACAGAGCTTTAAAGCTTTTTTTCAATGATATCCTTTAAGATACGATGATCCAGGCTCAGATCTGCAAACATGCGTTTAAGACGTACGTTTTCCTCCTGTAGAGCTTTAAGCTCCTTAAGATGCTGCGCATCCATTCCTCCATACTTTTGCTTCCATTGATAGAAAGTAGGTGCAGAAATCCCATGTTCTCGACAGATGTCTTTTGTCGCTTTCCCAGATTCATATTCTTTCAGAATATTGATAATCTGATGTTCTGAAAATTTGCTCTTTTTCATAATGTTTAACAAACTAAATTTAATAATTTTAATTGGTCTGAAAAACAGGGAAGTTTACCAAAACAGGGAAGTTTACCCAAATAATAAAGTAAGTATTCATAAAATAGCTAAACAAAATTGGTATGAAACAAAATAAGCAAAATTATATGGCTATATAACTGCTTCTATTTTACTTTTGTGGATATCCGTAATGATTATATATCCTGAGAAATTAAAAGTTTCTAACATGATATTTTTTTTGTTAGTTTTGACTAGCTTAGCTCCAATACTTTTTAAGATTTTTAGAAGTAAACAATCTAAATAAGATATACTAATGATTTGGTTATTAAATAATTAATTTATTGGAAATCAGATGTAATGAAATATTAGAATTAAATAGTAAGAGCAGAATAACCTGCTCTTACTTATTTATTTCAAAAAATTATAGAGTAGCGCAGAAGTTCTTGAGAAAAGTAATTATTATCCTTTCGGTTTAAACCATACCGGAGGCAACGGGATCAACAATTCAGGTTTCGGAAGCTGGCTGAGCTATAAATTCAATGGCAAGGAACTTCAGAAAACCGGGATGTATGACTTCGGAGCCAGAATGTATCTGTCTGATTTGGGCAGATGGGGAGTGATAGATCCATTGGCAGAGCAAATGAGAAGATATTCTCCTTATAATTTTGCATTTAATAATCCTGTAAGTTTTATTGATCCGGATGGGATGGCGCCAAGACAATTTGCAATGCCTGGTGATTCCCGCCCTGATGCCTACTCAGAAGGTAATAATTCAAACTGGCTAGGTTTGGGAAATAGCGGAGGTAACTATGGACAATTAGAAACATCGATTGGTGGTGGGGGTAATATTTATCAGACTGATGAGGGAACTGTTTATGAAGGGAATGCTATAGCAGATGCTCTTAGGAATATCATTACTCCTCTTTATTTTTCAGGCATTGATTTCAATCAGTTTGAAATCGATCCTCCTGGTAATGCTTTAAGTAGATTCAGAGAGAAAACTACTAATTGGGTTCAGGACAATATCAGAGAACCATTATCAGGCTGGTTTGATTCAAATACACGAAATACTTTCACTTAGCATCACAATAAGAAAAGAAGGAAGTTTTTCAGGTTATGAAAAAGTTTTATATGGTGAAAGAGGTTCAGGAAAATCAAATATACTTGTTAAAGCACGAACATTTGAATTTGTCAAAGATAATAAGACTTACTATTATTATGAGACATTAAGAGGTAGATTTATTAGTGCAGGGTTAAAAACAAAATAATTATGGAATTAGTTGATTTATATATACACTTTGATAAAATTAATAAAGAAAATATATTTGAATTTATTAAAAATTGGTTAAGTGATTTTGAACCAGAATATGAGTGTTTTGAGTATCCCCCATATTTTGGAGAAACTGAATATGAAACAGAAGATTATACTGAAATGCTCTCTTTTGTTTTGGAAAAAAACGGTAGAGGTTATAGATTTTATTTTGAAAATAATGGTAACATAAAAAGACCTAAAGGAATGATTTTTATCAACAAGGATCATTCAGCATATTTAGGAATAGGAGTAGATCCAAATTATGAAAAATATTTTACAGATAAGTTTTTAGAAAAATATAAAGTTTCACCTATTGTTTGTTACAACGGGCAGATTCCAGATAATGAATAATTATTAGAATAAATTTCTCTTGTAATATTACAATTTAGTAAAAATATCTTATCTGCGCTAGCACGTGCTCAATAAAATAAAATCCTTGGATTTTTATAGGTATAAAGATAATAGACCACATTTTATATTATAATACGACATCTTTTAGAAAAAAATAAATTGATTTTTCTTTTCCTTATTTTGTTTTGTTGTAAGGAACATAAAACAGAAAAAATTACAGACTATTTCTATCCGAATATAGTAATTAATAAAGAATCGAATAAAATCTGTAAAAAAAATTATAATATTTTTATTGAAATAGAAGATTATGAACAAAATCTTAAAATGCTAGAATGCTAAATGGTTTAAAATAGAAAAACATACTGTTTATTTAGTGATGAAAATTTTCGAAAGATAAATAATTTTTATAAACACCAATTTTGTTAAAAAAATAAAAATTCTAAGGAGTTCAAAGCTAACTTTTAATCGTTATGATCCACATTATCAATGTCTTTATTTTGACTGTAAAAATATTAAGATAAGTTCTTACGATAATAAATGCAGATAGCTATAAATTTAAATAGAATGATGTTTTAGATATATTGTTGGAAGCAAATACAGTGCTGTTTTGCTATCAATATTTAGATTATTTAGGCTATGTAAGGGTAAGTTTCGCCAGAAACAGCGCAGGTGCTCTCGAAATCACGGATGCCAATGATTACTATCCTTTTGGGATGAATCATCTGAAAACAGGTTATGCTTATTTTGCACAGGGAAGCTATAAGAATAATAAATATAATGGCAAGGAACTTCAGGAAACAGAGAAATTTACCATAAACCATAGTTAAATGCTGCTGTGTAAATTCATGTAAAAAAGAAGACTGAAAGATCATAAAGAAAAAACAAAGGCTATCCATTTGGACAACCTCTGTTTCATATTTTTAATATAATTTCCTTGCCAGCAACAAATTCAGAAGAAAAGTCCCTGTCCAGTTACTATTATTGGATCCGTTGGTTCCGATAAAGTCAATACGGGAAACCGAAACTATAAGTCTCGTTTTCCCGGAGGTTCCATTATTCGCAAGGCTTACGAATGAAGCCGTGAAAACATCAGGAAAACTGGAATTGTTTCCAGCTGTTAAAATAGGATACATATTGTTGACATTGAATGGAGTACCCTGATATTCATAGACGATCGTCATACGGCTCGCATTGGAATAGCCCGCTGTATGGGCATAGGTGGTTGAGGCTTTACTGATCACCCACCAGGCATCTGTTCCTGTTCCTGTATCATAAGAAGTTACAGAGTGACCGGTCCAGTCATTGACACCCGGGGAACCGTTCCCATGAGGCGGAATCGAAAGCTGTACACCATAAATTTCTACGTTGCTCGGTTTAGGAAGTACCGTAAAAGACAGATCCCATGTTCCACCAGTTGTATTGCTGTTGTTCACCACTTCTGCATAGGCTCCTGTTGGAATCACAAAAGACGAAACCGGAGTATTGTCGATTCTTAAAGTATTACCACTTGAGGCCTGAAGCGTAATGCTGGAAGCAGAGATGTTTTTTATTTTATAAATTCTTCCTGTATAACTTGTAGTACCTGTTCCGATAACAGGTAGGGTAAACGTTGCATTAGCTGCTCCGTCATAGGTAATGTAATGATCTGTGGCTGTTATGTTATAAGCCGTAGCCGTGATTTGCTTATAGTCAGCGCCCAGAGAACCGGCCACAGCCAGAGTGCTGTTTGGAGTGGTTGTTCTGATGCCAACTTGTGCACTTAAAGATAATCCGCATAAGAGAAATACAGGAATAAAATTCTTCATTTTCATTTTTTTAAAATTTATGCAAAAGTATAAAATTTCCTATAGAATACTCATTTACAATCGATTAATTTTAATTTTTAACACTTAAGTCCCGTTATTGGGATTTTTTAGAATGCGTTTAAGTTTTAATATGATTTAAAATATTTGATAAAAAAAAGAAGCTCAGGGCTCTTAGCTTTCCCCGGAACACGTAAAATCAACTTAGTGTTCAGTGAAATATGAAATGTCAGAATAGAGAACATCCAATATTTTTCCTTAAATTCGCATAAAAATTTTTAAAATAATGAACTACGATATCATTGTCATCGGAAGCGGTCCTGGCGGTTATGTTACTGCGATCAGAGCAGCACAATTAGGTTTCAAAACTGCAATTATCGAGAAAGAAAACTTAGGAGGTATCTGCCTGAACTGGGGATGTATTCCTACGAAAGCTTTACTGAAGTCTGCTCAGGTTTTTCATTATATCAACCATGCTGAAGACTATGGTCTGAATAAAGTGGAAGCCAGCTTTGAATTTCCAAACGTGATCCAGAGAAGCCGTGGCGTAGCCAGCAAAATGAGCAAAGGAATTGAATTCCTGATGAAGAAGAACAAGATCGATGTGATTCTTGGGACAGCTACAGTTCAGAAAGGTAAAAAAGTTTCTGTTACAGACAAAGATGGTAAAGTAACTGAATATGCAGGAAGCAACATCATTATTGCAACAGGAGCACGTTCAAGAGAACTTCCCAACCTTCCTCAGGATGGTAAAAAAGTAATCGGATACAGACAGGCATTATCTCTTCCTGAGCAGCCAAAATCTATGATCGTTGTAGGTTCTGGAGCGATCGGAGTAGAATTTGCTGATTTCTATAATACAATGGGAACTAAAGTAACCGTTGTAGAATTTATGCCAAACATCGTTCCTGTAGAAGACGAGGAAATCTCTAAACACTTAGAGAAATCTCTTAAAAAGACAGGGATCGAGATCATGACCAATGCATCAGTAGAAAGCGTTGATACCAGCGGAGAAGGCGTGAAAGCTACCGTAAAAACAGCCAACGGAACGATTACCATTGAAGCTGATATTTTACTTTCTGCGGTAGGTATTGCTGCCAATATCGAAAATATCGGATTGGAAGAAGTAGGAATCCAGACCGACAAAGGAAGAGTTTTAGTGAACGAATGGTATGAAACTTCAGTTCCTGGATACTATGCAATCGGTGATATTATTCCTACTCAGGCTTTAGCACACGTTGCTTCTGCTGAAGGGATTACTTGTGTGGAGAAAATCAAAGGAATGCACGTGGAGAAAATCGACTATGGCAATATTCCTGGATGTACTTACTGTCACCCTGAAGTAGCTTCTGTAGGTCTTACAGAAAAACAAGCTAAAGAAAAAGGATACGAGATCAAAGTAGGTAAATTTCCTCTTTCTGCAAGTGGTAAAGCGACTGCTAACGGAAATACAGACGGTTTCATCAAAGTTATTTTTGATGCGAAATACGGTGAGTGGTTAGGATGCCACATGATCGGGGAAGGCGTTACAGATATGGTAGCAGAAGCTGTAGTGGCCAGAAAACTGGAAACTACAGGTCATGAGATCATTAAATCAATCCACCCGCACCCAACCGTGTCTGAAGCGATCATGGAAGCAGCAGCAGCAGCTTACGGTGAAGTGATCCACATCTAAAATTTAATAAATAACTCTATTTCAAAGATGTTTAAAAAACTTGCTGCAGAAGCATTAGGTCTTGGTGATATCGGAAAAATCATTCCTTCTCAGGACTATGATAAAGTAGATTCGGATGACTATATTTTATCAGAAGATAACGAGAAAATTTTCTTCCTCATCAAATCCAAAAGAGATGAATATTGCTTTACAAACAGAGCTTTGATTCATATCGACGGAGCAAGTGCTCTGGACAAAAAGAGGATTTTGAGAAGATACGAGTATTATCAGTTTCCTTTCTCAAATATTGCACTGCAAACAGCAGGAACCATTGACCTGGATGTGGAAATTTCATTTCATATCGGAAATGTTCCTTTGATGATCAGTGTGAGTAAAGGACAGATCGATCAGTTAAAAGATCTGTATAAAGCCCTTTTGGCGATTCAGCAGGAAGTGCACCACAATCAGTCTGTTTTAGGTTTCTCTGTAGACAGTCTTCAGAAAGCGATTACCACAGTCGCTGCAGGAAAGCAGGAAAATGTTTCTAAAAGCCAGGAGTTGCAACATGTGAATGAATATGTTTTCAACTGGTCAAAGAGCAATTATGAGAAATACAATCAGAAAGACTTTTCGGCCATCTTTGAAAAGTATATCAATAATTAAGAAGACCACTGGTCTTTATATACCAGCCACAGACAAATTGTCTGTGGTTTTTTTGTAAATTCAGGCAAAATTTTAACAATGAAAAACAAATATATTGTTCTCGCTCTTTCGCTGGCCGGCATTCTGTCTGCACAGACGAAAAACGATTTGGTAAGTCCCAATGAAAATCTCATCGCCGAGAATATCCTGCCTATTCCCAAAAATCTGAATCAGGCGATCAAGAAATATTCTGAAAGCAGAAATGCAAGCGTAGCAAGCGTTCATCCCAATGGTAAAGAAATCATTGCAGTCACCCGTTTTGCTTCTACCAATCAGCTACATAAAATCTCTGTACCCATGGGAGCGAGAAAACAACTGACCTTCTTTGATGAACCGGTCAATACAGCCTCATACGAGCCCGTAAAAGGAGAGTATCTGATCTACGCCAAAGATACCGGAGGAAATGAATTCGGGCAGCTTTTTAAGCTAGATCTGAAAACGATGGAATCCACACTTCTTACCGATGGCGGAAGATCCCAGAACGGAGGAATGATGTGGAAAAAAGACGGTTCAGGATTTTATTTTTCTTCCACCAAAAGAAACGGAGGTGACAGGGATGTGTATTATATGAATCCTTCAAAACCGGAAGATACACAGCTGATTCTTGAAGTAAAAGGCGGCGGCTGGGGAATTTCCGATTTGTCTGAAGACGGCAAAAAACTTCTCATCACAGAATATGTATCTGCCAACGATTCCTATCTGTATCTGTATGACCTGGAATCCAAAAAACTGGAACCCATCACCGATAGAAAAGAGAAAGGCGTGGTACAGAGTGCTGCTTCTTTCAGTAAAAATCCGGAGGAAATTTTCTATGTTACAGACCGGAACAATGAATTCAGCAGACTGGCTATCCTCAATTTAAAAACCAAAAAGACAGAATATCTTACCTCGTCGATCCCCTGGAACGTAGAAGATTACGATCTTTCTAAAGACCAGTCTAAAATTGCTTTTGTCACCAATGAAAGTGGAATCAATAAATTATACATCCTCGATACCGCTACTAAAAAATATGTTCCTGTAAACCAAATCCCGGTTGGGTTGATTGGGGGAGTGAAATTTTCTAATGACGGAAAATCACTTTATTTCTCAAGATCTGCGGCAGATTCCGGATCCGATATCTATAAAATGGATATGGCCAGCCAGACCATCGAAAGATGGACGGAAAGTGAACAGGGAGAAATGCAGCCTGCTGACATGTCTGTTCCTAAACTGATCGAATGGAAAAGCTTTGATCAGATGAAAATCTCAGGATTCTATTATCCCGCAGCATCGAAATTTACAGGAAAGAGACCGGTGATTATCAACATTCACGGGGGGCCGGAAGGGCAGTCTATGGCCTCCTCTATAGGTTCTTCCAACTATTTTACCAATGAAATGGGTGTTGCCATGATCTATCCCAACGTAAGAGGGTCTTCAGGTTTCGGGAAAACATTTATTGCGGCCGACAACTGGGATCTGAGAATGAATTCCGTGAAAGATATCGGAGCTCTTCTGGACTGGATTGCAAAACAGCCTGAACTGGATAAAGACAGGATTATGATCATGGGCGGAAGCTACGGAGGATTCATGACATTAGCCACCGCTTATGAATATGCCGATAAAATCAGATGCTCCGTAGATATTGTCGGAATTTCAGATTTTAATACCTTCCTTAAAAATACGGAAGAATACAGAAGAGATTTAAGAAGGGTAGAGTACGGAGACGAAAGAATCCCTAAAATGGCTGAATTCTTTACTAAAATTGCTCCATTGAACAATATTGACAAGATCAAAAAGCCCATGTTTATCATTCAGGGGACGAATGATCCGAGGGTTCCCGTTACTGAAGCTGTTCAGATGAGAGATAAGCTTAAAGCCCAGGGAAAAACAGTATGGTATCTGGAAGCTAAAAATGAAGGTCACGGATTCAGAAAAAAAGAGAATGTAGATTTTCAGCGTTTGGCAGTGATCAGATTCATGCAGGAGTATCTGCTGAAGTAAATATATTCCATATCAATCTATATAAGCCTGAAATTTTTCAGGCTTATATTTGTGTTTAAAGAATTGAATCATATAGAATCGGTATAAAATATAATATTTATAAAATTTAACCTCATTTTCTCACCCGGTTTTCTTACATTTATTCTATGAATTTTCAGAGAAAAGGGCTGGTTTTGTCAGGCGGCGGTACCAAAGGAATCGCCCATGCAGGAGTATTAAAATTCTTGAACGAAAAGAATATTGATATAGACGTGCTATCCTGCTGTAGTGCCGGATCTATCGTAGGATGTTTATATGCAGTGGGAAAAACGCCTGATGAAATCCTGGATTTCTTCAACTCGGTTTATTTTTTCAACTGGAAACATTTCACGTTCAATCAGCCGGGACTCGTTTCTTCCGTTATTTTCAGAAATTACCTTAAACCGATCTTCCATGATATGAAATTAGGAGACCTGAATAAGGAAGTAAAAATCGTTGCAACTGAACTCGTGTCCGGAACTCAGAAAATATTTGATAAGAATTTTGAAGTTGTGGATGCTATTATTGCTTCATGTTCCATCCCGGGAGTGACCACTCCCTACATCATTGGTGAGGAAATGTACTGCGACGGAGGAGTCCTGAATAACTTTCCCGCAGATATCATTAGAGACGAATGTGATCAGCTGATTGGGGTTTTTGTCTCTCCTCCCCATAATATTGATATCAAAGACTTAAAATCAATTAAAGCCATTGTTTCCCGTTCCTATGATCTTCTATCCTACAGAATAGAAAAAGGGAAATTCGATTACTGTGACTGGTTTATTTCCTCTCAGAAACTATCGAGTTACGGAACTTTTGAAAGAGGAAAAGATCGTTTGGAAGAGATTTTCAATATCGGGTATACCATGGCCGAAGAAAGCTTCCCCAACAGCAAACTCTCTGATCTGAAGATTGTGTGAAGTTGAATGAAAACCTCCTATCCACAATTTAAATAAACACCTCAGTAAACTGAAATTCTTTTCCATTGAATAATCCCTTATCGCTTAGTTTCAGTTCAGGAATCACGAGCAATGCCATAAAAGACAAACTCATATAAGGAGCTTTAAGGGTGCTTCCTAACGTTTTGGCATATTGATCCAGTTTAATATATTGAGCAGCCACCTCCTCGGCATTTAGGTTCGTCATAATTCCTGCAATAGGCAATTCCAAAACCATTTCTTCCTCTTGGGTGGCCAGGGAAATCCCGCCCTGTGCTTTGATGATGGCATTCACTGCTTTGCACATATCCTCATCATTGGTGCCTGTAACCACAATATTATGGGAGTCATGAGCTACACAGGACGCTATCGCACCAGATTTAAGTCCCATGTTTTTAATAAAAGCAACAGCTGGTTTTTCATCTCTGTACCGGTTGACTACTGCGATTTTTAACACATCATTTTCAATATCAGATTCTGCATAGCCATTGATCGTTAAAGCCGGTGCATGGATTTCGTTCGTGATCAGTTGCCTGTCTAAAACCTCTATCACACGTATATGACTGCCTGTACTGTTTATTTTAAAATCCGAAGGTTCTTTAAGGCTGCAGTGGAAATTGTTCACTACAGCAGCCGGAACGGATTCGATATGAGATCTGTTATTTTCTGCAACCAGTTGTCCTTTGATATACGTTTTTAAGATCTTAAAATTTTCCAGATCGTCAATTTCGATAAAATCTGCCTGGTCACCCGTCTGCAATAAACCCACCGGAAGCTGATAATGTTTGACTACATTGTAAGAGGAAGCCCTCAAAACATCATACAAATCATAGCCCAGGTTCAGGGCCCGCTTTACATGGTCATTCATATGGGATTCTATGAGATCATCAGGATGTTTGTCATCACAGCAAAACATAATTTGTTCAGGATACTCTTTCAGCAATGGAATAAGAGTGTCAAAGTTTTTGGCGGCACTTCCTTCACGGATAAGGACCTTAACCCCGAATTTCAGTTTTTCCAGTGCTTCAGGATAAGTGAAACATTCGTGATCCGTGGTAATGCCCGCCCTGAAATAGGCTTCCATGCTTTCACCCATCAGTCCGGGAGCATGTCCATCTATAGGTTTTTTGTATTTTTTTGCAATTTTTATTTTATTCAGGACTTCCGGATCTTTGTAAATGACGCCGGGGAAATTCATCATTTCTGCTAAATAGACAATATCCTCACGGGAAAGCAAATGATCAATATCTTCGGAATCAATCACCGCACCTGCAGTTTCAGAGCTCGTAGCCGGAACACAGGAAGGTGCCCCGAAATAAAAATGAAAGGGAACCTGTCGGGCATTGT
The DNA here is from genome assembly GCF_003815695.1 of Chryseobacterium carnipullorum. Lineage (NCBI taxonomy): Bacteria > Pseudomonadati > Bacteroidota > Flavobacteriia > Flavobacteriales > Weeksellaceae > Chryseobacterium > Chryseobacterium carnipullorum. The sequence continues at coordinate 3,200,219 of NZ_CP033920.1, forward strand.
CAATCATGTATTCAACCCCGGCGATACCCAAAACATTGGCTATTTCATGCGGATCAGAAATCGTTCCCACACTTCCGTGTTTCACTGCAATCCGCGCAAATTCTGAAGGAAGAAGCATGCTGCTCTCAATATGAACATGCGCATCGATAAAACCGGGTAAAATATAAGTGTCAAAAATAGCATCAACTCTTTTTATCGAAATAATTTCTCCATTACTTACCGTTACTTCTGCAGGGTAGATTTCTCTGGAGACAACATCGATCAGATTTGATTTCACTGAAAATAGCATTTCTTTCAATTTAGTATGAGGTTTCAATATAAGGATTAATCACAAAATAATCATCTGCCGGCAAGGAATTTCTTCAGGATAATTAGTTTTGGTGAAAAGGCAGGAATACAGGAATAATCTGTTCAGGAAAAAAGATAAAAAAAATCCATTTTTTAAAATGGATTTCTGTCTTTTAGTTTTTTACAACCTGTCCGTCCTGTCGAACAATTTCATGATCGTTTTCATCAGTGACCGTTAAAGTATAGGGTGCTTTAGAAGCTGAATCGGTAAGGTAATTTCTCCAAACCTGATAGGTGTGCCCTTCATTCACGAAGTTGAAGTAGTAATTTCCTCCTGAACCGTCAGGAATCAATTCTCCGTCTGTGATGATCATGCTCGGCTTGGAGGTAAGTTTGGCAGTGGAAGCCCATGCCTGATACAGATATTTTCCGTTAGGCTGTTTATCGATTCTGATCTTAAACTTTTTCGTTTTGATGATCACCGTTTTAGGAACCTTCTGAAAAGGTTGTCCCTCATAAGATGCACGATAGGTATTGAGTGTTGATGATGGCTTTTCTGTCGCATACGCTAAAGAAAACTGTGTGATGCAGAATGCGCCTAATACAATCTTTTTGATCATTATAATATCAGTTTTTGGTTAGATTTAATTCCAATCAAATATGAAGCCATTTGATCTTATCTCAGGACTGTTTCATTGATCCATGTATTCAGCTCCATCGTATTTCTTAGGGTCTTCAGAAACCAGGTATTCGTTTTATAATCTTTAACAGATTGAGGAATATATACATTTAATCCTTTTCTGAAATTGAAAAAGCTAAGATGGATGTTTTCTCTTAAAAATTCAAGACGCTTGTTCAGCCATCTTCGTTCATCCGAAGAACCGGACTTGTGATGCCTGATCAGTACTTCAATGATGGAGGTATCAATTCTTTCAGACTCTTTCAGCATTTTGTCCAGCGCGTTGGTCAGCACTTCATCATTAAGAAAATTAATGTGAGGCAGATTGTCGTCATTGTTCTGAAAAAGATGTTCAAATTCAATGTCATGAAGCAGCTCGTGTGCTCCATGCATGATTTCTGAAGCAGAGTTATAGTCATTATGATCCTTGGCAATGAAAACCGCCGGGATGTCCATTTTAAGCCTTGTGTAAGCTTCAATTTTATGATGTCCGTCTAAAACAAATGCGCTGCTCATCATCGGATCCTGATGATACAGACTGTAAAAGATCACAGGTGTTGGGCGGCTCCCTTTTTTGATAAGATCGGTATAATAATCTACTCTTTTGGGGTCAATGCTTTTACTCTCCAGCGTATACAGATAATTAAAATCCTCAAAAGGGTAGAACCATCCGGAAAATTTCTTGCTGCCATCAGAATGTTCATCAGCAGGTAAAGGTCTGCTCATATAAAAGTTGGAATGTTCGAACAGGATCTGACCCAGATTGACCTGGTAGCTGCCATTTTCAAAAAGTTGAAGAAAATCCTCAATCCCGGAAAGTATTTCAGCTTCATTTCCATCCGTAAGCGCCCGGTTAAGATCATCAGATAATGTTATTTTATCATTCTCCGAAAGTTCAGAAACGGCATAATATTCACCTACACTTCCCCGTGAGTCCGGCCAGTTGACGGCCACAGGACGTCTGATGATTAAGCAGCTGGCAAAACCATCGTACAGAGCTTTGATGATGCCCTGTCCGTGAGTGATGTGAATTTCCATTGAAAAAAATTAAGAAACGGCGGTGTAGCTTGCAAAAGCTTCCTCTAAACTGTTAAATCTACCTTTAAACTCATCGATAGGGCAATCCTGAAGAATATTTCCCTTATGAATCAGAATAACCCGTGAACACAAAGCTTCTACCTCCTGCATGATGTGAGTAGACAGAAGAACGGTTTTCTGCTGCCCGATTTCTTTCACTACATTCCGGATTTCAATGATCTGGTTAGGATCCAGTCCGTTGGTAGGTTCATCCAGAATCAGAAGATCCGGCTGGTGGATGATCGCCTGTGCAAGTCCCACTCTCTGTTTGTATCCTTTCGAAAGCTGTCCTATTTTTTTTGACTTTTCAGGGGTAATGCCTACCAGTTTGATTACTTCATCTACCCTGGCTGAATGTATTTTATGAATGTTCGCTACAAACTGAAGGTATTCTTTTACATACATTTCCAGATACAGCGGATTGTTTTCAGGAAGAAAGCCTATTTTTTTCTTGCTTTCGATCTCGTTTTCGGAAATATTCATTCCATTAAAGATGATTTCACCCTGATCAATTTTCAGTGCACCGACAATAGATTTCATCAGCGTAGATTTCCCGGCTCCGTTTGGACCGAGAAGGCCAATGATTTCATTTTGATCAATAGAAATATTGATATTGTCCAGGGCAGTCTGTTCGCCAAACTTTTTTGTTAAATTGATAATCTGAAGTGGCATAATTCTTAATGTCTTTGTACAAAAGTAAAAATAAAAAAACTCATTCGGCGGAATGAGTTCAGTATTATTCAAAAATAATCGTATTATTTTTTTGGTTTCTTGTTTTTGTTGCTGCCGTTTGATGCGGGAGCAGCAGTAGAAGCCTGGTTTGAACCCGATTTTACTCCATTGTTATGATTAATGGTGGAAGCCTTATCATACATTGCGGATTTTCCGTTCATCTTTCCAAAGATCTTCTCCACCTGTTTCTGATTCAAAAACTGTGATTTTCCAACATATTTACGGTTTTTATTAATGTACTGGATAAACTGAACCGTTGGCTGTCCGTAGTTTTTCTCATAATGAAGCTCGATGATATCATTGGGAAGCTCCAGAATGATGTTTTCATCGGGAGTAGTCAAAAAACCATCTGTGATCAGCTTGTACAGACCTGCTACATCGCCATCCAGATTCTGGAATGAAAAAGACCGGATCGTATTCAGGTTACTGGTATTGAGATCCTGATAGTTGATGGTAAATTTATCCTCCTTTTTATATAAACCTACGGAATTATCTTTGCCAATTTCCACCAAACTTTCATTTTTCAGCACTTTGATCTGTGAGAAAACTGAAATGCCGAACATACATGTAATGAGTAGAATTATTTTTCTCATGTAGAGGGGATTTTAATGTTTATAAATTTGTGTTTTAAAATTACTAATAAAAATGCTCTAAAACAATTTTGTTAGCTCAAGCAAAAGTAACACTTTTTTTTAATATCCGTAATCGCTGCGAGGTTGATATTATGCAACTCATAGGATGTGCAGTTGTTTAAAAATCATTCAATGGTGGAATTATCGGGAATAGAATCGTTGAATAGGAAGGATATATCGGAATATTTTCTAATATTTTGACGTCCTTTTGAAAAACGTCCAGATCTTTTTCCAGTACTGTTTCACCGGTATTTATTTTGGTGATCACCAATTCATCATAGTTTTTTTTCCATAAAGAAGTCAGCGGGCGGTCTTTAAAAGGAAGTTCTTTTTGTCTGATACTAAAGCGGTAATCAGAAAACGGATATAGAATTTTTCCTATTTGTACACCCTCTCTCGAAATGATGCACTTGTTTTTGATGTAGGTGACGATAAGTAATAATGGCATGATAACAAATCCGAATAAGCTGAACAGTCCGATTCTGTACGATGGAGCGTAGTGTAAAATCACTCCCTCAATGAGGTTATAAAGTGACCCGAAAATAATGAACGGGGCAATAACTGAATAAAAGAGAAGGACTTTTTTTGCTAGACCTATTTTTAAATTCATCGGTAATCTTTTTTAATGATTCTTATTTAATTCGCTTTATAACGTTGAACAGACAATAATTGAAATACAAGGCATCGTTAAATCCATGCTACATAAATGTATTGTATTGATTCAGAAATAGATAGGAAAAGTAAGATGTATTTTTCACCTTCACAAGACTGTTTTTAAATACACCATTTTGCAGCAAAGAAGAAATATTTTTCTTAATATTGAAGTACAGCAACCTTTTATTGGGACAGATCATGGGAAGTTATTCCATGTAACGAGTCTTGTCCGGTCGTGCTATAGAGCTTATTTTCTTATTTTTTTAAACTAAAGTAATGCAGTATCCACAAAAAATATCTTTAATTCTTGTTTTATTTTCTTCCATTGTATTTTCCCAAACATATAAAACTTCTTCAACATCTTTACCGGGAAAAGAGTTTCCGAAAATAGATTCAGAGAGAAAAGCATTGTTTCAGGTGTATTTCCCGGAGGCAAGATCGGTGATTTTAGAAGGAGGTGACGGAATGCAAAGTATATCATCCACGGCTTCAAAAGATAAGAATGGCTTTTGGAATATTTCAACGTCGCCTCTGGAAACAGGCTTTCATTATTACTGGCTGAATGTGGATGGAAAGAGGACGAATGATCCCAATACCCAGCTGTATTTTGGCTATGGCCAGCCAACCAGCGGAATTGAAGTTTCTTCGGGTGAAGATTTTTTCATGCAAAAGAGTGTGAAGCACGGTACCATCGTAGATGACAGTTTGGATTCAAAAATAACACAAGGAAAACGAAATTTTAAAGTCTACCTTCCACCGAATTACGGATCTAAAAAGTTCCCGGTTTTATATTTGTATCACGGAACCGGAGAAGATATTACGGGATGGGAAAAACAGGGATATATCCGGAATATTCTTGATCACCTTTTTGCAGAAAAAAAAGCGAAGGAAATGATCGTGGTAATGGATTATGGAGTGGCATTGAACCCTGAACAGGTAAAAATGCCGGACAATCATTCAAGAACCGTTATTTCTTCCAAAAATCTTGACAGAATTGTCATTCAGGAACTGATTCCTTACATCGATAAAAAATATAAAACGTCGGGTCAAAAAGCCATTGCCGGGCTGTCCCGCGGAAGTTATCAGGCAATGCTGATCGGATTCAGCCATCCGGAACTGTTTTCGGCTATCGGAGTCTTCAGTCCGGTTATTTATGAAGGGACTAAAACGGAACCTTTTAAAGAGCTTCCTATCGGGAGTTTATTAACATCAAAGAAAAAACCTTTGGTCTTCATCGGAATCGGAGAGAAGGAGAGTACGATGTTTATTGAATTTAATCAAATATTAACCGGCTTTTTAAGCCAAAATCATTATCCGTACGTTTTATATCAATCTCCGGATACTTACCACGAATGGCTTACCTGGAGACGATCTCTGTACCAGTTTGCACAAAAGATTTTTAAGTAAAAATAAAAGGCTGAAACTTCGAAGTTTCGGCCTTTTAATTTGATTTCTTAATCAGACTTCAGATGAATGTTAAATCATAGTACTTACCTCTACTTTGCTTTTTCCACTCTGTTGTTTGCTTACTTTAATCTGAACAGGTATTCTTTCTGTCATTTCCTGTACATGGGAAATGACGCCCACTTTTCGTCCCTGATTATGAAGTCTTTCCAGCGCATCCATGGCAATATTGAGGGTGGTGGGATCCAATGAGCCAAAACCTTCATCAATAAACAGCGATTCCACTTTCATCCTGCTGGACGATAAAGAGGCGAGACCCAGCGCTAATGCAAGAGAAACCAGAAATGATTCTCCGCCTGAAAGTGAATAGACTGTTCGTACCTCATCACCCATATCAAGATCCACGACCTGAAGTCCCAATGTGTAGGGAATTCGTTCGATCTTATATCTGCTTGTAAGCACTTTCAGATGAATGTTGGCATATCCGAGAAGGGCATCAAGCGTATATTCCTGAGCAATTTGCCGGAATTTTTTACCGTCTGCGGATCCTATAATTTCATTCAGCTTGCTCCAGTTTTCGGTAATGGCTGCCTGTGCTTCAATACTTTTCAGCAAGCCGCCGATTTTATCTTTATTTTCTTTATCCTGTTGCAGCTGAAATCTAAGTTCTCCTTTTTTATGATTTCTTTGTTCTGCTTCTGATTTTGCAGTGGAAATCAAAGCATTCAGCTCAACGGGAGTGCGCTCAGAGATCAATTTCTCTTTGTGAGTCTCCAGCAATTGTTTCCTTTCGCTGAGGATAGAACCTGCTTTGGTGACTTCTTCTTCAATATCTTGTAATGCAGTACGTTCACTATCAATCCAATCATTATGTAATGCCAGTATTTCATTGAGTTCAGCAAGGGTTAATGTCCGGTTGCTTTTTTCATTAAAATGACGAAGCCAGTCCTGTATTTTTCGAACAGCTGCTTTAGATTCTGTTTCCAGCTTGGCTAACAGGCTTAGTAATTCATCCCTTTGAGTATCCGCTCTGGTCATGTTGATGTTCAGTTGCTGCTGTACTTCTTTGAATTGGTCAAACTGTTGCTGTGCCTCATCGATGGCCTTTCTCAACATTGCTTCTGCTTCTTCTGCTGGTTTTCCATCAAAAATGCCATTTCTTTGCCGCTGAGTATCGAGGTAGTTTTTGTTCAGACTTTGATACGCTTCGTTCTTTCTGGTAACTTCTTCTATCAAGCTTTTACCCTGATTTTCCAGTTCTTTTAATGTCGCTTCCAGTGCTCCTTTTATTCGGATATTTTGTTCCAGTTTCTCCGTATTTTCTTTCCATTTTCTGGCGAATGCATCAATATGTTCTGTAAAAACATCCGGGGTTGCTTTCCAGTTGTCTATCCAGTCAGGAGTAATGAAATAGGGAGAAAGTGTTTTCTCCACTTCGCTGAGGTCAGATGCAGCCTTATCAAGTTCCTTCTTTTTATTGCCTTCCTGTTCCTGAAATAAAGAGGTATCACTTTTTAGGTCCTTGATTTGCCCGGTAATCTGGTCTATATTTTCTTTGAGCTCATCGATTTTGCTTTTATCAGCATCCAGTTTCTGTTTTTGGGTAGAATAATTTTGGATCTGGGTCAGCAGATCAGCCTGTTTGTTTTTAAGGGTCTGTAGTTTTTCACGGATCCAGACTTCTTTGTTTTTATCTTCAATGGCGTTAGATTCCTGAAGCATCCCCAGTTCTTCCCATGCCTGCTTTTTGCTTACCAAAGCGTCCTGTTGAACCGAAATAGCTTTGGCCTGGCTCTGGATGGTTTCATGAAGCAGGGTACAGGCCTGTTCCAGCGCAGTATGCTGGCGATAATTGGTAAGATAGGTATTTTCTCTTTCCTGATATGCCTTTTCAAGCTGTACCAATACATTTTCCAGTTGTGGATTGTGTTCCTGGTAAGGATGGTGGGTACTGCCACAGACGGGACAGGGCTCATGATCGGTTAGACCTGCTCTCAGGGTTTCTACATTTTCTGCTGATGCCAGTCGCGCATGCTGTAACAGCTGTTCAGAAGTTTCTTTCTGGACTTTTTCGATCGTTAATTGCTGGGTCAGTTTCTGTAACGTTTCCTGCCTGGCCAGGTAATCAGCCTGATCTTTTAATTGTTTATTCTTCAATACCTCAAGTTCCGTATGAGAATGATAGAAGAGCTGCCAGCTGGCTTGTGCTTTGATGGCGGTCTCAACCGCATGGTCTACCTCAGCCTTATCGGTGGTAAGTTTTTCAATCGGAACCAGCAGAAGTTCTTTGGCCTGCAGGTCATAGGATTTCTTTAGATTTTCCCATTCAGGGGTCTGTTGGCTCAGGTTAGTTTCTAATTTTAATTTCTGAGCTTCGTTGGTCTTTAGGGTATTCCTTACTTGCTCCAGTCCGCTGGCCGAGACCTGCTGGATTTCCAGAAGTTTCCGGGCATCCTGTAGTTTAGAAAGAATAAGATCTCTGTTTTCGGCAATGGGTCTGCGTTCAGCATGATCTGTTTTCCAGTTTTCTGTTGTTTTGATCTCAGCGGAAAGTTCGGAGCATTCCGCTTGCTTTTCTTCCAGTAGTTTCTGATGTCCTTTGTTATTTTCTGAAGCACTTTCTGCCTCATCTTTAGCTTTGGTTAATTGCTCTTTTTTCTCAGAAAGTAGGGTGTCCAGTTTTCTGGCCTGCTCCAGCATGGGTAAAGCATCACTGAGGTTTTTATTTTTCTCTGCAAGCTCATTTCCTGATTTCACAAGCTGAGTTTCGAGTTTTTCCTTTTGGGTTTGAAGCGTTACGATGGTTTCTTTTAAAACAACCAGAGTTTCGGATTTCTCCTTATGCTGTTGTTGGGCATAATTTAGCGCATCTGCCCAGCTTCTTGTTTGCTGTGCCTGTTCTGCTACGTGTAATTTTTGTTTGCGTGGCCACGCATTTGTTTTGATTTCACTGGCCTGCTGTAACGCTGTATTTGCCTGGTCATACTGAGTTTGTAGTACGGTAAGCTGATCGTGCCATCCAATTTCCCTGGTCAGATCTTCTATTTGTTTCTCTGAAATCTTAATGATCGCTTCTAAACTACTTTGTTCTTCCTGCAGCGCTTTTAATTCATCTTCCGTTAAGGTAACAATTCCTTCTTTTTTGAAATTGAGATCACGGAGCTGCTGTTCCTGGGATTTATAATTTTCATAAATCTTTTTAGAAATTTCCGAGTAAATATGAGTTCCTGTGAGTTTTTCCAGCAATGAAGATTTTTCATCCTTATTGGCTTTCATAAAGGCAGTGAAATCCCCTTGTGCCAGCAGTACAGATCGGGTGAACTGTTCAAAATTCAATCCGATCAGGCGCTCGATTTCTTTTAACGTTTCAGCTTTTTTACCCGGAATATCTGCGTTGGCAGTGATATTCTTTAAGGTAATGGAATCAGACTGCATGCTGCCTTCAGCTTTGTTTCTGGCGCGCCTTACAGTCCAGGTGGCGCGGTAGTTTTGCCCGTCTGTGCCTGTGAAATCCACTTCGGCAAATCCGTCAGCAGTTCCGTCCCGTAAAATACTGCGGACATCTCCCTGACTGAGCGTGCTTCCCTGTACATCATAGATTTCTATACCTGTTTCTTTCGCCTGCAGATATCTGGGTGTTTTACCGTATAGGGCAAGGCACAGCGCATCCAGCAATGTAGATTTGCCGGCTCCGGTGGCTCCGGTAATGGCAAAAATGCCTGCTGAACGAAGAGGTTCCGTGGTAAAGTCAATTTCAGTATTTCCTTCCAGGGAAGCCAGGTTTCTTATGCGTATAGCGAGTATCTTCATGTTATTCTGCAGTTTGGTTTACTTCTTCTGCGGCTTGCTTAAAAAGCTGCAGCAAAGACTCGGGAACTTCTGTATGGTATCGGGATTGATAGACCTTTCCAAATACATCCAAAGGTTGTAGTTCACTCAGTTTTTCCTGGGTAATGAATTCTGGCGTTTCTTTCGTTGAAACATTTTGCTGAGACTTAACTGTAGTAAGTCTTACTTTCTTTCCTGCTAGTAAAGTTTCTACTTTGTGTCTCAAAGCTGGTTCAGGTTCTTCAATAAGTACCAGGACTTCAAGATAAGGTACTTTTTCCCTGATCTCATTATCCATATCCGGTAATTGCTCTAATATTTTAACCACCTCATGCCATGGTTGAGCGGTCTTTGGGATTCTCTGAAGCGGTACGAAAACAGGAATCTCTACCGATTTCAGATTGCTGATTTCTTCATCGAGTTCAAAAACAATCACCTGATGTTTGTAATTAAGTTCGGAAAAAGACATCGGGAGCGGGCTTCCTGAATAGCGGATGTGTTCTTTTCCTCCTATTTTTTGTGCTTTATGAATATGTCCAAGCGCTACATATTTAAGGTCCTGAGGAAAAGCTGTTGCCGGAAGACATTCTACGCCTCCCATAATAGGTCTTTCTGAGTTATTCATGTCACCGGGTTCTGCATGATGGGTATGAAGGTGCCCCATCGCGATGAGCGTTTGTCCTTCCTGTTTTTTCCGGGTAGCATATTCAAATGCTTCCTTGTATAATGCCGTTACGCCTTCTGTGTAAGGATTTTCGCTGCCCGATATCGAAGGGTAGTCGCCCATTCGTAGAAAAGGAACAGCAAGGCACCAGATTTTGATACTTCCCGAGGCATCCTTTATCGGGATAAGTAGTTTTTCATAGTCTATATTTCCTTTCGCGTCTTTTTCAACCCATCCGACAATATGCACATTGGAGGATTCCAGCAAAGGCTTAGGGGCTTCTAAACGGGATGCCGAATCGTGATTGCCGGCAGTGATGATGATCTGTAAATTTTTATTCCTTTTGGTCGCTTTGTTCAGGAATGTATAAAACATTTTTATGGAGGCAGCAGAGGGATTGGAAATATCAAAAACATCCCCGCTGATCAGCAGAACATCAATATTTTCATGATCTAAAGTCTGAACCAGCCAGTCCAGGAACTGCTGATGCTCATAAGTCCGGTCGTATTCGTGAAATAGCTGGCCTATATGCCAGTCTGCGGTATGGAGAACTTTCATAACAGATGAAAATAATTTGGGATGCGTTTAATGACAGGCTTTATTATGATCAAAAGATGTAATCCTAAAGATCATCCGATGTCATATTATTCCTGTGTCAAAAATATTAATATTAAAATGAAAAAATTTATGGAAAACCATATTTCTGGTCTGTTTTATTGGGATCACTGAAAGTTTTTGTTTTCTTCTGATCAATACTGCTGAAAATAGGGGATGAGGTTTGAGCCGGGAAAGATTATTTTAACCATCCTTGACAAGGTTTTAAACCTTGCCAAGGATTCGAGGGAAAACCAGTTTCTAATTTTTTTCCTAGTTGCATACGATCAGTTTTTTAACCCGACTCAGCTTTAACCCGATAATTTTATAGATTTCCAGATTAAGGACGCACTAATCCATATTCCATTGCTAATTTTATTGCGGTGCTTAAGTTGGAGGTTTTGAATTTGACGATCAGGTTTTTGCGGTGACTTTCTACTGTATGAGGGCTTATGCATAACTTATCCGCTATTTGAATGGTGGTAAGACCTAAAGAGGCTTCCATTAAAATTTCCTTTTCCCTGCGGGTTAATTTGGGTACTGCATTGAGTCCGGAATTCGTTTTCATCTCTACAATCTTTTTTGTTTGAGGGCATAAAAATCTCTCTCCCCTAAGTATTGTCTGTATTCCTGAAATTATTTCTGTCACCAGAGCATTCTTCTGGATATAGCCCATAGCGCCTTCTTCTAAAGTACTATTGATAACTGCAAATTCATTGTGCACACTCAGCATGATGATTTGAGTGTCAGGGTATTTTTTTAGTATCGGTTTAATCAGGTCGATACTATTGCCATCGGAAAGATTAATATCCAGCAGCAACACCTCTAAAATCTGGCTTTCTAGTCCTGTAAAAAGTTCACGTGCAGAAGAATAGCAGCCTACTACTGCAAAATTCTCCTGTTGGGAGAGAATATTTTTTAAGCCTTCCAACAATAATGGGTGGTCATCGGTTATAGCGATTTTAATCATAATCTGTTGATTTGGGAAATTTGATTTCAATATTGGTTCCTATATTGATCTGAGATTCTACTTGCATGATACCTTTCAGGAATTCGACGCGTGAACGGATGTTGTGAAATCCTGCAGAGTGGGAGTGATGTAAAGTGTTGATGTCAAACCCTTTTCCATCATCCTCCACGATAATGACATAATCGGATTCATTTTCGATAAACTGAATAATGATCTGATGAGCTGTGGCGTGTTTTACAGCATTGTTCACCAGTTCCTGAATGATCCTATATACAAGAAGTTGACTTTCTGGTGGCAATTGATTGGTAAAATATAAAAACTGAACATCAACATCCAGGTTTGGAGTCGTCATTCGGGAAACATACTCCATCAATGTTTCCTGAAGTCCGTACTTTAGCAGCAGATCCGGCATTAGATTATGCGCAACATGTCGAAGTTCGTCAACCGCTATATCGATCTGTTCCATTGATCGGTCTATTTGCAGCTGATGATGATCATTAGATTGATTCTTTAATAAAAATAAATTCATTTTTGTTCCGGAAAGTAAACTTCCAAGGCCATCGTGCAGATCCCGGGCTATTCTTCCCCGCTCCTGTTCCTGGCCTTCCAGCATCACCGTAAGGTTGGATATTTTAGAGTCCTGTCTGACTTTTTCCATTTCAAGAAGGTGTAATTTCTCTTTTTGCTTTATGCCTTTTGCTCTCTGAAAATAGGCATAAAGCAACAGGATCAGCAGTAAAGAGACAGAGGCAGTCAACCCGATATAAAATTTGTTTATTTTCTCCTTATAGTCAACTCTGGCTTTATAAAGTTCTACTTCTCGTTTTCTGTTAAAGGATTCCAGTTGTGATAAACGAAGTTCCTGGGCTTTTTTGCTGCTTTCTATTTCAGTCAGTTCTAATTTTCTGAACTGATTCTCTTTCGTTAATTCAAGATTCTCCAGTTTCTGAGTTTGTTGCAGGCTGTGCCAGCTCATTTCCTTCAGCCGCTGTTCCTGTTTTTCTGATGCTAACTGTAACCGGAGCAGTTGCTGCTTTTGCTTTTCCCTTTCATATTGGATCTCCAGTTTTTTGCCCAGAGCAGCACTTTTCTGATCGTAAATTTGTTTGAAGGTTTCTACATAAGCTTTCTGGTAGAATAGAGCCTCTTTAAAATTATTTTCATTTTGAAACAGCTGCGAGAGATTTTCGAAAATTGAAAGCTTGATATTAGGGTCAGGCACTTTGTCATATTCTGCTTCTGCCAATGCGGTCATAAGATATTGTTTCGCTTGTTCCGGATGATGATTCTTTAAAGCGATTTCCGCCAAAAGACCATTCGCAGAGGCTGCGTGATCATGATTTCCGGTTGCGATTCCTTGCGTTTTGGCTAAATTGGCATAATACAGCACTTTATCCTGATAGGAGTCAGGGAAATAATTTAAATATAAATTGGCCAGATTGATGGCTACAAAAGAGAGGTTAGAAGGAATAGGCATATCTGCCTTATGGGCTTTATAGGTCTCCACTGCTCTAATATAGTATGATTCCGCCTGGTGAATGAAAGCTTTGTTGCGAGTAGATTCATAGCGCTTTTCATACAGATATCCCATGGCCATATAAGAATCAAACAAACTCATGGGATCATTCTGCTGCATGGCAATTTCTAATGATAGCTTACTGTATTTCTCCTGCAGTTCATAGTCATTCCAGTCTGCATAGATACTGTTGAGCTCCCGGTAAACAGATGCTTTTCTACTATTTAAACTTTCAGAATGGGGAGCTTTCTCATAAAAGGAAAGGGCTTTTAAAAAATACCGAACCGCTTCAGCTTCTTTGTTATTACGTTCATGGAGCCAGCCAATTCCGTAAGCTACATATCCTTTTGTTTCCGGGTCTTTTGTTTTTGCTTCATAGAATTGGGCAAGTCTGGAAGCGTTTTCATAAGCTTTCACATCATCCAGCAATCTGTAGTTGATGGCCGTAATAATATATAGGTACGCAGCATATTTTCCGTCTTTTATCTTTCTGGCGTAGGCAATGTTTTCATTTAAAATGCCAAAAGCTTTATCCTGCTGTTTATTGAAAAAAAGGGCTTGTGCATATTTTCCGGTCATTAACATCCGTTGCGTACTTCCCGGGCGATATTTTTTGTACTGCTGTTCCAGACTATGGTGAAGTTCCTGAGCCGAGGCAGCCTGACCAGCTAACACAAAACATAGAATGGTTATATATAAGCGTAAAAAAGAAAAAAAATTGATCAGCATTTTTTAGATTGTCAACCCGGCAAAGTTATTACTTTGCGATTTCTCAGTGGTTATGTTTCCTATTCAATTTATAGAATATTACCACGGATAACAACAAAGAAGAGCCACTTTATAGGTATGGTCAAAACTCGGTATTTTTATAAGAATTTTCAATCCCTGTTTTCGGCTAATTTTGATGATGAAATTAAATTTTCGTTCTTTATAAGTTTTGTTTTTCAATGGGATAATCAAACAAACTGGCTGAAAACAGGGATGTTTTGCAATGGCATTTTTTTAACAAATTTGCTCTTTGTATTTTAGAAACAAAAAGTAGGACCACTGATACAGCCGCTGAATTAAAAAATATAATCAAAAATGATGAGGTGAACGGGAATTTTATTCATCTCATCAATAGGTAATCAACAAAAAAAACTAAATAATGAAGAAAACAATATGGACTTTTTTATCCTTGATCGTGATCATTTCATGTAAGGATAAATCGCAGGAAACAAAAAATAAAGGAGTACAGCATAGGAACGAAGTTCAGTCCGATAAAAAATCTGCTGATCCCAAACCTGATCTGGTTGAAGAAAAAAATGAAACTTTAGAAATCCTTCTCCCTAAAGAATACCGGGACTTTGGAAAAGAAAATGATGTGAACGGACTCACAAATAAATGGCTGGATTTATATCAAAAAAACGGAAAGTATTACGTGGGTAAAGCTGACTATACTATTAGCAGAGGTTATTCTGAATGTTCAGGAGATTCTACCAGAATCATCAATTCTAAAAATATGAGTCTGTTACTAATAGGCAACTCACGACTCGCACAAGGTGAAATAGAAACGGTGAAATTGGTGAAAAATAAAATCTGGCCAAAGGAAAAACTGAAATTCGGTTTTGGACATAAAGAGTACACTTTGCGTGCAGAAGGAAAAGTGCTGTCATCCGAAAAAGTACATACTGATAACGGAGAAGAACTTTACCAGAATGTAAAAGATTATAAGCTCTACCTGTCTGCAAATAATTCTTCCGAAACCTTATTTTTAGAGGAAGAATCCTTTAATGATACTTTTGTAGAGTTACTTTTCATAGGAGATATTGACAGGGATGGAAAACCGGACTTTATCTTTGGTGCGAACAGAGATTATGAAGAGGAGCGGGTGATTTTATATCTTTCTTCCCAGGCAAAAAAGGGAAAACTGATTAAAAAAGCAGCAGAAATAGCGATTCAATTTGATTGTTAAAACAATTATTACAAGTTCATCAACATTATTTTCTCATTAAGAAAGGTTATACTAAGGCATTCATTTACCTTTTGTCATTTTATGTCGGGTGTTCGCGATGGTACAAATTAGCTGAAAACAGGGATTTTCTGTCATCGTGATTTTGCAGACCTTTGTTTCAATTATTTCAGGACACAAAAAAAACACAATGATGAAATTTTTCCTTTTGTTGGAAAAATAGATATCAAACGATGACAGAAGCTATTTTTTATGGCTTTTGCCTACGTCTTAAACCTTTAAAAACATGAAAAAATTATTGATGTCAGCGGTTTTTGCCCTGGTCATAAACATCCACGCAGGAGCACAGCAAAAAATTTATTTTGATGAAAACTGGCAGAAAACCACTCAGGACAAAATGGAATTCTACCGGGAAACTGAGAACAAAGGAAAACTCACGTTAATCAGAGATTTTTATAAAAACGGAACTCCTCAGATGGAAGGTCTTGTTTCGGATGCTACGCCGGGCAGCGAAGTGTATGAAGGTAAAATTACCTGGTATACTCCTGAAGGTAAAGTGATGAGCACGGGAACTTTCTCAGGAGGTAAGCAAGTGGGAGCAGCTAAGTCTTTTGATGCGCAGGGAAGGATTTTAGAGGATTTAATGTATAAAGAAGACGGTACCTTTACAGGGAAAATATTCACCTATAAAAATCCGGAAGAAATGTCCTATCTTAATATTGTGACGACGTATGATTCCCCCGATAGTTTTCAATCGGTCGGTTATGATGAAGATCCTAAAGGAATACGCTATGAAATCATCAGTGACGGCAAAGAGAAGTATGAAACCAGATTTTATGGTGATAAAGGAAAATATATTGGCACCAACCATTACGGAGATTCCGGCAATAATGTGATGGTCGGTTATTATCAGGATCCGATGAAAGTCTCCAAAATCGAAAAGCAGGATAAAGACGGAAAGGTGACAGAAACCGTTATCTACTCCAAAAAAGGAGAAATTCTGCAGGAAGAAAAGAAAAACAAAAAAGGAGGGTATCAAAAAACCTATGACGAAACGGGTAAACAGATTGGTCATCTTACCTACCTTTATGATAAAGAAACCAATGAGTACAAGCCGCAGGACGGCGAAGATTATCAGTTCAATTATAATTTTATCAGTTTCACTGCTATTACAGTGTATAAAAACGGGGTAGCGGTCCTGAATAAATATTTTGATGAAGACGGAAAATTATCCTCCGAGCAGGTATCAGAAGATGAGATGACTCAGGAAATAAGATATTATTATCCGGACGGAAAATTAAAAGGAGCAGTGACCTATAAAGATGATATGCCCTATGATGGGACTTTGTACGAAGGACTGTCTGAACAGCAGTATAAAAACGGAATACTGGTGCATTCAAAATTTTTCACATCAGATGAAAAATTAAAAACGGAAACAAAGATCAATGCAGATCAAACCCTATACAACTCTACTGTTTATGATGAAAACGGAGCTATTGCTTACACCTACAGCCACCCGGTAGAGCAGGGGGAAGGTTTTACCGCGCAGATTGTACAGTATGCCAAAGGAAAAGCGGCCAGTAAAGCGGTGGTAAAAGACGGGGTACTTGAAAGCGGAAAACTTAAATACAAATCTGAAGCCGGTGTAAAGGAGCTGGAGCGCAACGGAAAGTGGATTATCATAAAGATTTATAATCGTGACGGAAAACTGATTCAGGATTCCAAGGTCCTTGCAGAAACGCAGGAGCCCGATACTTACAATGCATCAAATACGCTGATCACGGAGTCTGATCTTCAGTATGAATTTTATGAATATTTATAAACTATTGTGCTGATAACAACCATTGAAACATCGGCATTCCAAAGAAGGGAATACTGATGTGAAACTACTTTTGAAACCCCGTCACCATGATCAATACCAGATTTTTAATTCTATCTTTTTTAGCTGCATTGCCGATATTAAGCTGTCAGAATGAAAAAAAGGACCCACCCATAAACCAAATAACCCGAAAACCATCCTATCATAAAAAGGCCAGCCAACCGCAGGAAAGTCATTTACCAAATCCAAATTTAAATACCAAGGACATCATCGTTTTATCACAAAAACACAGTCCCAATTCAATTTCCTGCGATTTGGATGGAGATCATTTACTGGACACCGTGAACATTGTTCAAAACACAGAAAATAAAAAATACGGTTTGGAAATTATTTTAGGGAATAAAAAAGTGGACTATATCGGCATGGGCAAAGATATTTTGGGGCAGGGATTTGATGATCTGGATTGGGTCGGAGTTTTTGAAAAAGCCCCAAAAGGCGAACTCTACTGGAATAACGTCAATGACGATGGAGACATCATGAGCGATGAAGACGTAAAGGAATCTGATAAAATAAAACTGCCCCACGACGGTATTTTTATTCATCAGGAAGAAGCTTGTGGCGGTGGCGTTATCTATTGGAAAAACGGAAAATTTGACTGGATACAGCAGGAGTAGAGTCAATCCTGTTCTATGCCACTCGTTCCCTGTATTTTTAGCAGCTAGTCATCAAAAAAGGGATCATCTTAAAAACCCAATACCACTTGAAGATCAATTATTCCATTCTGCTGTATCTTTTATGCATTCCATTAGGATATAATTTTTCTCTGTCGGCTGATGGCAATTTTTCCGCTTTACGGACAGTATGTTTCATGATCGCCCTATTAATGACCCTTTATGGAGGATTTCTTAATGCGAAACATCAAATGAAATACCGGTCTGTTCTTTGGATATTCTTCGTCAATCTACTGTTAATATTGGGGTATATTATTTCAAATGGAGGCACTGGAAATAGTTCTTTATTCGGTGGCGACGATTGGACATTAGGATTTTTCCTGATAGAGTATTGGCTTAATATGCACTGGACTTATTTAAGTTTTATCAATCTTCCGTGGTTCAGCAGTGATTTTACCTTCTTATTGATTTTGATGTGCAGTTCTTTTCTGTTTCCGTCGATTGGTTTTCTGATCGGGAAATTCTGGTGCAAAAGATGAAATAAACGAACTGAGTATCTCCTTAACAAAAGAGATTCATAAAATTTTTAAGAATAAAATATTTTCTGAAATGACTGCAAAAGTTTTAAAAATTAGCGCAGAAGAGACCAGATTCCAACAGCAATTCCGGCATACACCGTAACGGTAATAATATCAGCGATTGGTTGTGAAAAGCGTTTTTCTCCAATTTTCTCGGCATTGATCTGGTTCTTGTGGAATTTCAGGATTTTTTTAGGCTGATGAACGGGATGAACCACCAGACTGTCGCTTTCCCACTTGTCCACGATTACTTTATAGGTTTTGCCGTCAACATTAATCTTAACATTTTTATTAGGGGCAAGTCTCTCCTGAATATTAATAGGAGCGGGCGCTTGCTGTGCGTTTGGGTTTAGGGATTCAGCTGTTTTCATTTGCGCTGAACTGATATTGGTAGGAGCTCCTCCTTTTTTTAACTCTTCATTATTAGCGGTCGCCGGATCTGCTTGCTTTTTTACCTGATACGTATAGCAACTGCTAAGACAAAATAATATAATGATGAAATAAAGATTCTTTTGCATGAGCCAAATTTAAGAATTAAACGGAATATTTAAGAATTTCTTGTAAAAGATCCTGTTTTAAACAAAATATCCGCTGCACAAAGTCTTCCTGCTTTGAGTCAGCAAAATAAAAAAAATCCTTTTAAAAAGAGGCTCCAAAGTCAGGAAACTTCAGAGAGGTGATATAATCCATTAAGCTTCAGTATTATCCATCATCATGGTATATTTATCAATTCCCTCACTAAATCCATCCGGCACAATCTCTATCGTTCTGAAACCGTTCTTTTTGTAAAACTCAGCCGTGTGCTGTGAGGTTTCAATTTTATAAGGGATGGCAGGATACGTTTTTTTTAGCAAATCAATCCGGTATTGGGTAAAGGCTTTTCCTATTCCTTTTCCATGATAATCGGCGCGAACCATTCCCCAGGATAATCCTGCTACATTATTTTTAGGATCTAGAAAAAATCCGCCACATCCTATGATCAGTTCATCCGTTTTTACCACGAAGTAGTTCTCTTCCGTATCATCGTCCAGAAAGCTTTCAAAGAGCGGCAATTCTTCGATAGCAAAAAATTTAGGCAGATTGCTCCTGAAGATTTTGATACAATCTTCTCTGAAAATTTTGGTGTAATTGATGATTTTCATAAATATGAGTTGAGTAGTACCAAGATACAGTAAATTTTAATGATGACGGTTTCCATGTATTAGGATAGAAACAGGAATATTAAAATGGTTCTTAGATTTCTTCGGACTGGATTTTTGAAACATCAATTCCCAACGTTGTCAATCCTTTTATGCCGTCTTCAGTAATGTAAAAATGTTTGGCTTCGGGGTTTTCCTTTGCAATCCATCCCTTATGAATAAATTCTTCAAGGAGAAGCGTTCCCAATTTTCCGCCAATATGGTTGTAGCAGGTTTTGGCTGGTTTTTTAGCTGTGTTTTGTTTCATGGTGATCTGGTTTTATGGTTTGGATTTTTGGAACAGTAAGTTCAATTTTCTGGTCTGCCTGAAAGTTCTGCATCCCGGTTTTCATTCATTATTTAAACAAAGTTCACCAATATTTCTGAAAAAAAGACTGTCCAGGTGACAGTCTCTGATCAAGATTTTGAGATAAATAAGATAAGCCTTTATACGCAGATTTCATTGACAGAAAGGCAGTAATAAGGCTGACGCGGAATACAGCATTTCCGATATCCCGGTAAACAGTTTTGAATACACACTTCGATTCCACCATTAATGGAAACAAGTTTTTCTCTGGAAAGTTTTTTCAGATTTTTCATGGTATTAATTTTTTTGTGATTATGTTGTAAAAAGTTACTATTAAATTTGATATGATGGGAGAGTTTGATAAAAAAAATTAGCTCGTAGCTAAAATTTCGGTTGTGCAAAGTTTACTGAATTTAATTTAGCAAATTAAAAATATTCTCTTTATATAAAATATACTTCATGTCAACAGATTATTATAATTTAATAAGACTTAAATCACACGATATAATCGTGAGGTAGTGGGGATTTCAATTTGGAATTTATATGTTATTTTTATAAATCTAGTATTACAATTCAGGTTTTGGATGATTGATAATATATTGTTTCTCAATTTCTGATATTTTTTTTTCTATTAATTTTTTTCTTTTTGAAAATATCCAGTATAATCCATTTTTAACCTTTTCTTTATCTGTAAAATACGTACGTCCTATAATTTCATATAATGCAGTACCCGATAGTAAAATGAAAATTATTAAAGTGGCTATAAGGTCGCCATAAGGGCCAAGTTTATATTCTGAAAAAAAATCTTTAATTTTATCAAAAAATTTTAGATATAAAGGCAATATAACTATAGTACAGAATAGAGTAACTATTGGCCTAATACAATACTTACTACTGCTTTTAAAATTTTTTATTTCATTTGTTTTTTGCAAGTCTAAATAATTGTTTTTTGATTCTTCCCAATTATCTAAATTTTCACGATGTAACCGTTTCTTTTTCTCAAATTCAAGATCATTTTTAATAAATTCTAAATCTAATTCTAAATTAGATTTGTCTATATCTTTTAGTTCGCTTTCTATCTTTATTTCTCTAATATATGCTTCTGCTCTAAGTTTCTTATCGAAAATTTGATCTTGTTGTTGTTGTGATTCTTGTAACTTTTTTTTAATTTGAATGTTTTCTTCAACTAATTTTGAGTTTTCGGCAGAAATATATGTGTCGATTAATTTAATTTTTTCATTATGGTCATTCTCAGCTCTTTCTAATTTTGCTAATAAGACTTGATCTCTTAATATTTGTACCTTAAGTTCATATGATGCATCAAAATAACTATCATTTAGAATTTGTAATGTCTTTGATTTTGTTGCTGAGTAATCAATGTCAAAACTTCTAAAATCACTTATTGAAAAAGTATCAATAAATTTTTTATTTGAATTATAATCATTTTCAATGAATGGCCTTATCAATTGTAAAAATACACTAGGATTAACAAGGTAATTAATTTCCCAATCTCTTTTATAATAGTATTTTTCGAATTTTCCAAGAATATAATCTGAACTTAAAAAAAAAGCTTTTGAATCTAAAAATTTGGTTTTCTTAGGATTTAAAAATCTAACTTCTCTTAAAACTGTAATATCATGCTTAAAACTTTGAAATGATTTAATCTTTCTGTTCTTATTATCATCATAAAATTTTTGAAATTCATCTACATCAATTTCGATTTCATATTTTTCATCATTTGATTGAAATTTTGGGTTATATTCTATCAAACCTAGACTGCTCAAAATTTTATCCACTTGATCGTATTTTTCTAAAAATAATGATGGATCAATTTCGTCATTTATATTTTGTTTATGATATAGTTCTTCAATCGGACTTAATTGATTAATTTCCAAAGCAATTTTACTAATTTCTTTTGTCCATTTTGTTTCTTTTAAAAATATCGATTTACTATCAAAAGTCCTTTTAAATTCATTAAGTGTTTCAGGATGATACATTAGTTTAAAAGGTAGATCATTTTTTTTAAGTTCTTCAATTATTTCTTTTGCAGAGCTATCCTCATTATTTTTGTGAAGATCTAAGATGCCAAATATGAAATTTGTATCTAGAAAAAGTCTCATTTCTGAAAACTTCCCATTTAGAAATCCTTTTGTCTCATCATCACTTAATAAAGCAAAACTAGTAAAGGTAGCGTCAGCTAATTGAGATGTATATTTTGCTCTTATTTCGTCAGCATTTTGTATAAACATATTTACTGAATCCTTAAATAATTCAAAAGAAATTTTATTATGCTGATTATTATAACTTGATTCTAATATTAGTATATTACTTCTATAGTCTAAGTCATCTTTTACAATGCTAGGATTTAGAAAATTTAATGTTTGGACACCATTTTTCTCGAATATTGAACTTAAATATATGTTCAAAAGTTTCCATAATTCATCAAAATCTCTTTTTTCTAAAAAATTATATTTATTTAAAACCTCCTTAAACCAATTTTCTTTTACTGTTTGTTCAATATTACTATTTTCACTGTTTTTATTTCCAATTTCCATTTTAGATACTTCTGTTAAGTATAAGTTCCTATTTGAAGTATCTCTAACTATTTTGTTTAAAAAAAGCAATTTATCTATGGCAGGTTGAATTAATGATGTCTTGATATTTATACCATAATAATCATTTATTGAATTTTTAATATCATTATCATTTTTCAATGATTTTTCTTGTGAGTTAAAGAGTACAAAAAGCACCAAATTTTGTACAATCTCTTCAAATTTGCTATCAATTGATAAAGCTTTAATGTGGCTAAGTTTTGAAAATAACTTTTTAAATTCTAATTCTTTCATCTGAATGGTTAGTTCGTTTTATTGTAATGCATAAATATACGTAACTAAATAAAAAAATCAAAAAGCATAAAACTTTTTTCTATGATTGGGAAATATTGATAGATAAAAATATTGGTAAAAAATTTCTATAATTTATAAATTCGCATAAACTAAGAAAGGAAAAAATATAGTGTGATACTAAAAAGCATAATTTATATACAAAAGATATCTGAAGTTTTTACGATAGATATATTTTAAGTGGTATATAACTCTGTTGAAGAATTTTATTAAATCAAATCAAAAAAATAATGCTATCTAAATAAAGGATCACTAAAAAATTCTTGAAGTGTCATTTTTAAAAGTGTACAAAATCTTTTTATAGTGTAAATGGTAACTCCTCTTTCACTTTCAAAACTTTCCCATCGGTTTACTTGTTGTCTGTCAATATCATGGAGTTTGGCAAAATCACTTTGATTCAATCCGGTAGATGCTCTCAGATCAATTAATCTTTGAGTTATTTTATTTCTAAGTTCAATATCGTCTTTGCTAAGGCTGCTCATTCAACAATTTTAAAATATTTGATAAAAATATTTGTAATCCATTTGGTTTACATTGTGGTTTTTATATATATTTGGAAAAGATTACTTATTAAAGTAATTTTGCGATACTTCAACGAATATTAGAAGCTATTGCTTAGAATCTTGTATTAGAAAACTGGTAATTTTTAAGGAAACAAGAGGATAAGTAAACAGCTCACGACCTAGGCGTGAGCTCTCTTATCTGTTTCCAGGGTATACCAGTACCTCTAAGACGGATATTGTAGAGTCTCATGCCGTTTTTATTTTATGCTGTTCTGCTTTTCTACAATCATCTTTTTCTAAGCCGCTTTTCAACATCAAGTATCACGATACCATACAATAGGGTGTACAACCTATTGCGGCTTTAGGGCTTTCACGGGAACACAAATTTCATATAGAGTGATCATTTACATAAGACTCAGCATAGATCAGTAGGCTGGAAGTTGAAACGATGCTTACACCGTACAAACAATTAAAGAACGTGAAGAGATTAAGATGACTTAAGTTCCCTCAAAGATCGATGAAGCAACTCGCTGAATCAATAGCTTCAGCTATGAACTTAACGATTCTTAAACCCTTAAAAAGTTCTTAATGGTTAAGAAAAATCACATTTATTTTTTCACCTGTTAAAAAAATACACACTCATGAAAAAGAACAGAACAGACTTTGACACCCGGTTTTGGGCAGTTCGCAGAAAGCACTCCGGACTCCAGCTGATGGAGACCTTTTTTCAGATCACTGATCTCGCTACCTCTAAAAAGAGACTCAACAGCATTATGAATTACGCGGTAAAAAGGGATCGCTGGATCAAAGAAGATCCATCCGTGATCTTTCACTTTCGCCAGTCGATGCAGTCGTTTATCCGGGCAGGTTACCTTATCACGTTGAAGGAAAACAAATGGGCCGTCAATACTCAGACGGAAGATAGCTCTCCAATTCTTCTGGGTTTGCTTTCGGAGAAAGAATACCAGAATCCTCTGTTGGTCTTTAAAAAAGCTTTCAGAGAATACAGCGTACAGGAATTTGATTATTTTATGTCCGGAATGGTTTATTTCTCACTTGGCGTCTATGACAATCTTCCGGAAAGAAATATCGTGAGCCCATACATTCATCTGACTAAAATGCTGGATGCTGCACACCTCATTCTTGAAAGAAGAGGAAAGAAATGCTGCTAAAGAATAGAATTTTTATTAACGCAAAGGTTTACGATCATGATGCATAGAGTAGGAGGCAAAGAAGGAATCAATCTTTGATTGATTCTATGAAGCGGATGGATCAAACGATCGCTTCATCCGCGGTGAAACCGTAACTCTTTGCTTTCCTAAAATCATCAGAATTTTATAAAACCTTTGCGTTAAAAAATCATCATCTTAGATATATTTATATAGTTTATTCCATAACGAATTCCTTGCTGAAAATCTTGATTTTCTTGCGCCTTAACCTATTCATGAAGCTAAAAACCCTTGCGCCTTTGCGGTGTTCCAACCACTCAATCAGCAAACATTTATTAGAATAGAAGTTTTATTAACGCAAAGGTTTATTATCATCCTGCAAAGAATAGGAGGCCAAGAGGAAATCAATCCTTGATTGATTTGATGAAGCGATCGTTTTATCCATCTGCTTCATCCGCGGTGAAACCGCAACTCTTTGCTTTCCTAAAAATCATTGGAATTTTATAAAACCTTTGCGTTAAAAAATCATCATCTTAGATATATTTATATAGTTTATTCCATAACGAATTCTTTGCTTAAAATATTGATTTTCTTGCGCTTTAACCTATTCATAAAGCTAAAAAACCTTACGCCTTCACGATGTTCCAACCCATCAATCAGCAAACATTTATTAGAATAGAAGTTTTATTAACGCAAAGGTTTATTATCATCCTGCAAAGAATAGGAGGCCAAGAGGAAATCAATCCTTGATTGATTTGATGAAGCGATCGTTTTATCCATCTGCTTCATCCGCGGTGAAACCGTAACTCTTTGCTTTCCTAAAATCATCAGAATTTTATAAAACCTTTGCGTTAAAAAATCATCATCTTAGATATATTTATATAGTTTATTCCATAACGAATTCCTTGCTGAAAATCTTGATTTTCTTGCGCCTTAACCTATTCATGAAGCTAAAAACCTTGCGCCTTCACGATGTTCCAACCCATCAATCAGTAAACATTTATTAGAATAGAGGTTTCATTAACGCAAAGGTTTACTGTTATTAAAAAAAATTCGTTAAAAAAATGAATATACTTTCCAAATTTCGTTTAAATCCTGTTTTTAGTCTCTGAAAATGAATAGATACCACAAATGAGCAAATAATTATTATTTTTTGATCAACAATTTGATGGATTCACAATAAAAATATACTTTTGCACTCAACAACATAAAATCTAAATCGATGGAAGTGTTGTTTTTACTTAAAAAAACTAAAAACCAAACTAAACTTGAAAACGAATTAAAATTATTAAACATGAACAAAACCACACGGTATCTCTGCTAACTCACCAAAACTAATTGTTCCGACAATTTAAAACAAGGCTAACTCCTCAAAATTTCTTTGGAGCCACAAACCGTATTTACCCCATAGGGATGATTTGAATCAGATCCTCAAATCAGGAAAAAAATACCGGGTCATAAAAAAACACCACAGGTATTCGGCTATCGGTTCGGGAAAAGAAATGGCTTGCGATGCAGGAGGAAGCTTGCTGTTGTTCCAATGATGAGGCACACCATTTAATCTACAAAATACTTTTAAAATCAATGTTGATTCATTGATTAAGTCCTTTGTTTTTGTATGAATTCATCGGATTTGTATTAATCATTTTTAATGGAGCTCAGAAACCATTCAAATGAATTTAAGGGTTTTAAAATCAAATACATATTAAATATTAAACTGTTAACTTTTACACTATTATGACAAAAAAACTATTTACGATTGCCTTGACAAGCTTATTCAGCACGACGGCTTTTGCGGCAGACCTCTATGTTAGAAATGGCGGGGCAGGCGGCGCTTATTCTACCGTAAGTGCAGCCATTACAGCTGCTTCAGACGGAGACCGCATCATCATTCAGCCCAAAACCAACGGGACTGCGTATGTGGAAAACCTTACCATCAACAAATCGCTGACTTTTGTTTCCGAAACCAGTTACAACAGATATTTTATTCAGGGAACCGTTACGATCAATCCGGCACCGGGAAGAATAGTGAATATCAGTAGTTTGAGTTCCGGGAACTTTACCATCTATAACGTAGTGGCAAGTGGACCAACAACCGGAGGAAGAACGACCATCAATCTGTATAACTGTTATTTGAATAATGTTACCACCAACCAAGCCAACACGACCACCAACGTTTCGGGGTGTACGGTTTCGGGAGGTATTAGTTTTTCTCATGGGAGAATTACGGCTAATAAAGCACAAGGTATTAGCGTCAATTCTACCACGACAGATACCGTTCCTGCAACAACTGATGTAGAAGTCTATGGAAATAAATCCGATTTTGGGTTGACGCACTCCCAATCCAATTATAATTTTAAATTCTACAATAATTTTTGTCGTGGGGTATTTGTGTATGCTATTAAAACAGGTAGCAGCAACGAAATCATTAATAATACCATCTATGATCCTAATGGCGGTGATGTAGCACCATTTTTTATCAACTTAAATAATGGAAACACTGGAAACATTGCCATTATGAATAATGCAGCTTCTTTCGTAGTAGGTCAAACTGATGTTTGTATTAGAAACAATAATAATGCTACTGTAACAGCTTCTTATAATGTATTTACCAATGCGTTTGTAACAGAAGGTGCTATCACCCAGAGTAACAATTCAGGAGCAGTCAATATGAACTTTAACAATACAGATTACACCATCAGTGGAATGAATGTCAATGCCGGAAATCCTGACGTAAGCTACACTGATTTAGACTTAACAAGAAATGACGCAGGTCACTATGGAGGATCCAACAGTTTTGCGAATTACTGGCCGGCAGACAGCGGTGGTAAACCTCAGGTAAGCTATTTGCTAACTCCGAGAACGGTTACCAGTGGTACCTTGAATATCACCGGAACTGGTTTTTCTAAATAATTCTTAATCATACCTAAGATGAATAAATATATCTACAGTATCATCGCTTTGCTTATGCTCATGTTGTGCCCGGCACAGATGTACGTCAGCCAGGCCGAGTATTTTTGGGATACCGATCCGGGAACAGGAAACGGAACTGCCGTTTTAGCTGCGGATGGGAATCTCAACAGTGCTTTTGAACAATTGACCAAAACGGGGATTGCTACACCAGGTAATGGTTTGCATAAACTTAATATCCGTATTAAAGACAATACTGGGGTTTGGGGACCTGTTTTTACGAATATTATTAATGTTCAGCAAAATCAGACCTCTACGCTCATGGCGCTTTCACAAGCCGAGTATTTCTGGGATACCGATCCGGGAGCCGGTAATGGTACTCCGGTTTTGGCAGCCGATGGAAATTTTGACAGCTCTTTTGAGCAACTAACCAAAACAGGAATTGCATTACCTTCTAATGGGTTACATATATTTAATGTCCGTATCAAAGACAATACCGGTATCTGGGGACCTGTTTTTAAAAATGTTATTAAAGTAGAAACGCCAGCTTCCTCAAGTTGTTGGCAGAGTCTTAGTGCAGGAGGTCAGTATTCAATGGGAATAAAAACCGATGGAACACTTTGGGCCTGGGGAGATAATGAATTTGGGCAACTAGGAGACGGAACCACCATTGACAGAGATATCGCTACTCAAATAGGAACAGCAACGGATTGGAAAAGCGTTGATGCTGGAGCTCAGCATACATTCGCCATTAAAACAGATGGAACGATGTGGGGATGGGGACGTAACAATTACGGACAACTAGGAGATGGAACTACAACGGATAAATTTGCACCTGTTCAAATAGGACAGGGAACAGACTGGCAAAGTGTTCAGGGTGAAACTTACGGGACGTTTGCGATAAAAACAGATGGAACACTTTGGGGTTGGGGACATAATTATTATGGACAAGTGGGAGATGGAACCACCATAGAGAGACTTGTTCCAACCCGAGTAGGAACAGCTTCTAATTGGAAAAGTGTTACGCCTGGTATAATACATACTCTTGCGATAAAAACAGATGGAACACTTTGGGGTTGGGGATATAATTTTTATGGACAGCTGGGAGATGGAACCAATGGCAATAAAATTGTTCCCACTCAAATCGGAACAGCTTCTAATTGGAAAAGTGTTGATGCAGGTGCCCACTATTCCGCTGCCATAAAAACAGATGGAACTCTATGGGCGTGGGGAGATAACACCTACGGGCAAGTAGGTGACGGAACCACTACTGTTAAATGGAATCCAACTAAAATAGGAATGGACACCAATTGGCTAAGTGTAGATGCTGCCAATGCTTTTACTATTGCGAATAAAACAGATGGAACACTTTGGTCATGGGGTAACAACTCCAGTGGACAGTTAGCTAATGGTACAAGTGGTGGAGCAAGTATTATATCGCCTACACAGGCCGGCTCCTCTTCAGACAACATACAGATTTTTGCAGGATCTTATCATATTCTTGTAAAAAATACTGACGGCTTCCTAAAAGCTTCTGGACAAGGTGGTTTTGGACAGTTGGGTGACGGTACAGGCACTCAGAAGAATACACTTACTGCTATTGCTTGTCCTTCCAATTGTGCTGCTCCAATGCAGTTTTCAACCATTAACGTTACTTCTTCAACGGCTACTATTAAATGGACGGCATCAACCCCAACGCCAAATGGAGGGTATATGATTCTTTATAGTACCCATCCAATTGTTGGAGGTATTAATACAAGTACGTTTTCTACAGCCGTTAATTTGTCAAAGTTATTACCGGATACCACTTACTATTGGTGGGTAGCGTCTCGTTGTGCAACCAGCCAGGGTAACTGGACATCGGGAGGATCATTTACTACGCTTCCTACAACTGAAACAGGATGTTGGCAAAGTGTGAGCTCGGCAAGTCTTCATTCGGCAGGAATAAAAGCAGACGGAACGCTATGGGCATGGGGAAATAACAATTATGGTCAACTGGGAGTTGCTATTTCAGGTCCACAAAATACCCCGAAACAAATAGGAACGGCAAAAAACTGGACAAGTGTTACTACAGGAGATGATTATACGTTAGCTTTAAAATCTAATGGAACTCTTTGGGCTTGGGGTAAAAATAATTATGGACAATTAGGGGATGGAACGACGACTAACAGAACCAGCCCAACGCAAATAGGAACCGCATCAGACTGGGTACGTATTGCTGCAGGAGAAGATTATACATTGGCCTTAAGATCTAATGGAACACTTTGGGCCTGGGGACATAATGATAAAGGACAATTAGGAGACGGTACGATCATAGATAAAAATATACCGATCCAAATTGGAACAGCAAATAATTGGAAAATTATCGCACCGGGACGGAGACATGCTCTCGCCATAAAAACAGATGGAACACTTTGGGCCTGGGGATATAACTGGCGTGGGCAAATAGGTGATGGAACTACAACCACAAGAACTTCCCCTCTTCAAGTGGGAATTGCTACGAACTGGAAAAATATTGCTGCCGGATATGCTCATTCGCTGGCCATAAAAACAGATGGAACGCTTTGGGGTTGGGGATATAATTCCTTGGGACAATTAGGAGATGGAACCAGAACCGATAGATTTACTCCTGTCAGAATAGGAACAGCAACAAATTGGCTAAGTATTGCTACAGGCAGTGATCATTCTGGAGGATTAAAAACAGATGGAACACTTTGGGCGTGGGGAGATAATTACGTGGGACAGTTAGGAGATGGAACTTTAACGCACAGAATTATTCCTGTACAAACAGGAACAGCTTCTGACAAGCAAAGTATTGCAGCAGGTACCTCTAGTATATTTACTATAAATACCAATGGATTTTTATCCAGCTGTGGCTCTAATTCCAATGGTCAGATAGGGGATGGTTCATTTACTCAAAGGAAAATTTTTGTGCCTGTTGCTTGCCCTGTAAGTGCTGCTTTAGGAGTGGATGACGTTTCAACACAAGCAGATCAGCTGAAAGTGTATCCGAATCCTGTACATGATATCCTGACGGTTTCTTTTGATCAAAAGATTCTTTCGGTTACGGTTTACAATGCGGCAGGGCAGTTGGTACTTACTAAAGTGATCAATGATACCAAAGGAACGGTTGATTTTTCTGGATTCGCATCAGGGGTTTATCTCCTTGAAGTAAATGCAGGCAGTAACACTTTGAAAACGGTAAAAATCATTAAAAGATAAATGTTAAAATTTTAATACAACAGCTAAGGTTTTTTGGGGGGGTATGTTTTTTTAAAGACAGAATGAATCCATTAAACCTTAGCGGGCTTGTAATGAAATAGCCCCATAGTATTTACTTAAAAATTGAGAACAAAATTGAAAATTAAAAAAATATATTAACATAAAATTAAAATGAGAAGAGTATACTTTTTATTGCTAATTTTCCTTTATAGTATTGTCTCTGCGCAATTTACGTACACGGCGTACAATACTTCAAATTCCGGGATAAGCAGCAATAACATCAGTGATATTAAGATTGATAATACCGGTTTGCTGTGGATAGCCACCAACAATGGAATCTCAACATTCAACGGAACTGTCTTTACCAATTACAACACAGGTAATTCTGGGATTGCATCCAATGCTATCAAAGAAATAGAAATTGATGGTCTAGGGAGAAAATGGATGGCCACCCAGAACAATGGGATTGTCTTATTGAACGGAACGACATGGACGAACTACACCATCGCCAATTCCGGACTGCCCAGCAATGCGATTAAAAATATTGCTGTAGACACGGCCAATAATTTGTGGGTAATCACAACAGATGGGCTTACTAAATTTAATGGAACCACATGGACTACCAATTCCTCGTTTCCCAATATAAACTCCCTGAAGACTGATACTAATGGTGGAGTCTGGGTTACCAATAACGGGGCACTGTACAAATTTGACGGAACCAATTTTAATTTCATCGTACAGGATGCCGAAAAAGTAGTGAAAATTGATGATAATATCGTGTATGTTGACACCAATAGCGGCATGCTTACTTACTCTACTACGGGAACTTTACTCAACACGTATTCTATAGGGAGCTCTTGCGTGGGAAATTCTTCAATAAATACCCTTGATGTGGATAGCAACAATGAAGTATGGATTGGCTATGGAGGAAGCGGATTGCAAAACTTTAGTGATTGCGTTACCTATACCGCAGCCAGTTCCGGCCTTCCCAACAACTCTCTCAACGTTGTGAAAACCCAGAACACCAATACGATCTGGATAGGATATACACAGCAGGGACTTGTGAAAGCGGTTCCTCAAAACGCAACAGGCTGCTGGCAAATGATCAGTGCCGGAGACTATTATTCCGCAGGTATCAAAACAGACGGTACCTTATGGGTATGGGGGAGTAATTCTTCCAGCCAGCTTGGAGACGGAGGAGTTATCCGAAGAAATGCTCCGATGCAGGTTGGAACAGCAAGCAACTGGAAAACAGTAAGTACCGGATATGATCATACAGTGGCCATTAAGACCGATGGAACTTTATGGGCCTGGGGAGCGAACCGATATGGACAGTTGGGAGATAATACGACCATCATGAAGACTACTCCTATCAAAATAGGAACAGCAACCAATTGGAAAGCTGTTAGTGCCGGAGATTCCCATACATTAGCCCTTAAAACAGACGGAACCCTCTGGTCCTGGGGCAGGAATTATGACGGGCAGCTAGGAGATGGATCCAAAATCGATCGATTTATTCCGTTCAAAGTAGGAAACGGTACCAATTGGGATAAAATATCTGCAGGAGACTATTATTCTGTAGGCATCAAAACAGACGGAACCTTATGGACCTGGGGGAGAAATGCCAACGGAGAATTAGGGAATGGAACTAACGTAATTACGATCTATGATGGTTCTCCAAAACAGGTAGGAACTGCTACGAACTGGCTGAAGATATCCGCAGGAGGGAGCCATACATTAGCTCTAAAATCTACCGGAACCCTTTGGGGATGGGGATCCAATGGATCAGGTCAGTTGGGAGACGGAACCACAGTTTCTAAAAAAGTTCCAACCCAAATCGGAACAGGAAGCAATTGGATCCGTATTGCTGCAGCATCAGGAGAATCTGTGGGAATAAGAACAGGAGGAACACTCTGGGGCTGGGGTAGCAATTACTCCGGAATGTTTGGAAGCGGGACAGCGGACATTACATCACCTACACAATTGGGCTCCACTACGGACAATATGATGATTTCCAGCGGATCCTCGCATTTTCTTAACCTTACTTTTTCCGGATCTTTAAGAACTGTAGGAGCCAACACCAATGGTCAGTTAGGTGATGGTACCTTTGTTGAAAAAAATACACTCACATCTATAGCTTGTCCTTCAAACTGTGCTGTTCCAACGCAGCTTTCTGCCACTAATATTACTTCGGGGACGGTTACCCTTAACTGGACGGCACCAACACCGGCACCAGGTAACGGATATCTGTATGCATACAGTACCAACCCAATTGTTGGAGGTATCAATGGAACAACGACTTCTACAACAGTCAATCTGGATAATCTGTTGCCAGGGACTACTTACTATTACTGGGTAGCAGCTCATTGCGCAACGAGCCAGACAAGCTGGATACCGGGTGGTACCTTTACCACACTTTCGGGCGGTACAGGCTGCTGGAATATTATAAGTTCAGGAAATGACTATACTTTAGCAACGAAAACAGACGGAACATTATGGGGATGGGGAATTAATGAAGACGGACAATTGGGCGATGGGACGACGACCAATAGAGCGACTCCAACACCTATAGCCATTTCAGGGATCTGGAAAATAGCTACCGCATATAATCATACAGTGGTTATTAAAACAGACGGAACGCTATGGGCCTGGGGTAATAACCAATTCGGACAAGTAGGAGACGGAACTACCAACAACAGAACAACTCCGTTGAAAATAGGATCTGCAAACGACTGGGTAAGTGTTGCCGTTGGAGATTATTTTACGTTAGCCCTAAAAGCCAATGGAACATTATGGGCCTGGGGACATAATTACTATGGTAATTACGGAGACGGAAGTACCTACAGCAGAACTGTACCCACACAGGTAGGAACTGCCGCTGACTGGCGAAGTATTGCTGCCGGAGACGATCATGCTTTAGGAATAAA
This sequence comes from Chryseobacterium carnipullorum, assembly GCF_003815695.1. Classification (NCBI taxonomy): domain Bacteria; kingdom Pseudomonadati; phylum Bacteroidota; class Flavobacteriia; order Flavobacteriales; family Weeksellaceae; genus Chryseobacterium; species Chryseobacterium carnipullorum. Next base: position 3,233,395 of record NZ_CP033920.1, read on the forward strand.
AACAGACGGAACCCTGTGGGCATGGGGTAAGAATTATGACGGACAATTAGGAAACGAAAATACAACCAGTAAAACAACGCCTGTAAGAATAACAATGGCGACAAACTGGAAAAGTGTTGATGCTGCCGGAGATCACTCTATGGCTATGAAAACAGATGGAACTATTTGGACCTGGGGCGATAATTTATCCGGGCAACTGGGTGACGGATCTAGAAGTTCCAGAACATCGCCAGGTCAGGTAGGAACAGCCACCGATTGGAAAAGTTTTGATACGGGGCGTTTTAATGGGATAGCCATCAAAACAGACGGAACCCTGTGGTCCTGGGGAAGTAATGAGGGAGGAGAAATAGGAGACGGTACAGGCATATCGAGACTATCCCCCGTGCTTATTGGGACAGCTACCGACAGAAAAACGGCAGTAGCAGGAAGTAATAATTTATTCGTTATCAGTAACAGCGGATTTTTATCAGGGAGCGGCGATAATAGAAAGAGCCAGCTCGGAGATGGGACCCTTATCCAAAGAAGAATCTTTAGTCCTATTGGCTGTGCGTCAGGTGCTGTTTTAAGAACTGATGAGGTTTCAACACAGAAAGATCTGCTGAAAGTATTCCCGAATCCTGTGAATGATATCCTAACGGTTTCTTTTGACCAAAAGATACTTTCCGTTACGCTTTACAATATGGCAGGACAACAGGTACTTACTAAAGATATCAATGATACGAAAGGAACTATTGATGTTTCCTCATTCGTTTCAGGAGTTTATCTGGTGAAAGTAAATGCAGTGAACGGCTTTGCAAAAACTGTAAAAGTGATCAAACGATAAACATGATCAATGATCGTGCGGAAGCAGGATCTATAAAAAATAGCGCCACTTATTTGTAAGTGGCGCTGTTTTTTTAAAACGAATCGTTATTTTTAAAACATCAAAAAAATTAAAATAATAACTCATTAAAATTTTAAAACCATGAAAAAATTAGGAATTATTGGTTTTTTTCTCTTCAGTCTTTCGATAATAAGTGCACAGACCATAGAATCGGGAAACCGAAGCACAACAGGCTACATCAAATCAGACGGAACCATTGAAAACAGCAGCCGTTCCACGGTCGGGTACATCAAGTCAGACGGAACCATCGAGAATAAAAGCCGCTCGACCATCGGTTATATCAAAAGTGACGGAACCATAGAAAACAAAAGCCGTTCTACGGTAGGTTACGTTAAAAAAGACGGGACTATAGAAAACAACAGCCGTTCAACCATTGGTTACATCAAAGACGATGGAACTGTTGAAAACAGCAGTCGCAGCACGATTGGCTATGCCAGAGGAATTAAAAAAGAGTGGGCAGCGGTCGTGTATTTCTTTTTTAAGTTAGATTAGTCATCGATTAAAGAACTGCCTTAAAACCTCTATTGAAAGATTATAAATACTAAAAGATGAAACTGAATATTTCTTACCATCTTGAAGAAAACCGCTTGACACTGCCTATAGAAATCACTAACGATACCGATAAGGACCAGACCTTTTACTTTTATAATGGCACAGGCGCGTTGGCCAGGAACGGAATAAGACTTTTTAATACAAGGGATGAACAGATAGAGCCTTATGAAAGAACTTTTATATCGCCTATATATACGGGTGATAAGGTACGCGCTGACCTGTTGGCTCCCAATGAAACCGGACAGTTTGAATTACAAGGTAAGATTATAGAAGAAGACGGGGAGCTGCTTTTATCTTTCAAAGGAATCTCATTCAGGATCGTAAGGAATGAAATATTTTATCTCATGTTTAATTTTTTAGGGGGAACATCTAATTTGCTGGAAGTCGTGGTTTAAGCTGAATCATTCACAAAGCTGTTTAGGCTATTTTATATATACTTTCAATCGAAGATTTAACGAAATTAAAAGTCACAAAAGCTTTTTTAAACACTTAAGTTATTTTAAGTTTCAAACTTTGCGAATATCAAGTACACCTAAGTTGTAGAAAAATCTTTGATTTTTTTCTCAAGTGAACTTATTGATCAAAGAAGATATTAACCTTTCTCAAGTGTACTCAAGTGTTTTAAAATAACAGGTTGCATGAACTTCATTGGGTTTGAAGAATTGCTGATCTGCAAAAGATTATACAAGTGCCCTGCCAAAAAGAAAAATTGTATTTTTAAAATATTGAAATGAATAATTCCTTTATTGTTCAACCCCATCATAAAAGCTGATAAAATGAATAACGAACTCCATAAACTCCTTTACTACTACAATGAGGAAGGATATGAAGGATACGATTTAAATGAAGTACAACTCCTTGAAAAAAAAGATTCTGACAGGATTGAAAAATTAAAACTGCTTCTTCACCATGAAGACCGGTATATTGCTTATCATGCCATGCTTATTTTACTTGCATGGTCTATACCGGAAGGGTTTGAACTCCTTGATCGGTTCATTACTGAAAAATGGGAAGAAAAAGAGAGCTTTGAACCTCACAGACTCCATGGTGAAGATAATGTCTATGATGTCATCACCAATGCATTGTACATTGCAACGTTCAATGGAAAAACCGAACAGGAATTATATCCTTTTATCAAAGATTTTTTACATCGGTATGGTGACTGCTTGTTTGAATCTAACCTGAAGGATTTTCTCTTAAAGAAAGATTGCGGGCCGCTTTTGAAGGAAATGGAACAGGCGATGCAAAAGGCTTTGGAAAACAAACGGTATTACCAGGCCAGTCAGTTATTTCCTGTACTTGTTCATTATGACAAAAAAACATGGAGAAAATACCTGGATACTTTTCGGTCTTTGATCAGTCAGGATAACAGGATTACGTACAATATACAGGAAGCAGAAAAAACAGCTGATAATCTTCTAAAAGACGATGAACCTCTGTCATAAAATGCATGATCATTCAATTTTTAAATGAGAGTATTTAAAATTAACAAAATAACGAATGGAACCCATACAAGAACTAAAACAATCCAACGCAATATTGCAGTCAGCTTTAAACGATATTCGAGAAAAAATAATTGCTGAGTTGGTGAATGTCCTCAGTGGAAAAGCTGTTGTGATGCTTCCCAATTTTAGCAAAGAGGATATTGCTGTACATAATTTTGAATACCGTCACGAGTGGTTTACCATGGTGTTTTTTGCCTCCAATTCAGCTGGTTTTACCATGACGGAAAAAAACGATTTCTTAAGAAGTGAGTTGAATAATTATTTTTCAAAATCAGAAGTATTAATGGACACGGTGAGTGATCTTGAGGATGACTTTGAGGATGAGGAAAAATGGGAAGAAATGATGGAAGAATACGAGCAGGAAAAGTATGAGATTTTTGACGATTGGTTTACCTCCTGCTGGGAAGAAGCTCAAAAAATTACAGGCAACACGATACCCACTTATTTTTCAATTGAGGAAATGGATTCCGGAATAGAATTGATGTCTTCAGACAGCGTTGAAATCAACAAAAATCAAATTAACATAAGACGGTATACTCATTAGTGAAGAATTCCCTTCCATCAGGAGCTATCAGGCAGATGAAACCTGAGAATTGTTCAGAACTACAGTTAAATCATAAAAAAAACAGAAAATGATAGTAGAAGGTTTTAACACAGAAGGGGTGTTGATGATGGTCAATATTTCAAAATGTAAGCAATATTATGCAGACCAAGCTTTTAATTACGATTATCCGGAAGGCTTGGCAGATTTAATAACAAAAGGAATCGTTCACATCATAACAACCGATGAAGGCATTGAGACCATAATATGGGAGTTTGATCCGTCGAGAATTAATTTGGATGAATGGGAATATAAAGGTTCCTATAACTATTTGGATGTAGCGGAAGGAGATGAGGTACGATTAGTATCGCATGCCGACTTTACACAGATGTGCGATCATCATAATGGAGATTTGGAGGCCCAGATTGAAAGTTCATTGTTCATCAGAAATATTCTGAATCGGGACCACCCAAAAGATAAAGAAACCATTTTGAAAGAAGAATGCCCGAAGATAGATCTGCCGCCAGGAAAATGGATGGTAAATGTTTATATAAGCAAAGATACTGGTGATTACTGGTATCCTGAGTTTACCTTTCACTTTGAAAAAACAGATCTTGTCGATTGGGAAAAAATCACCCTTAAACCTCTTGAGTTTTTTGAATAATGATAATAAAAAACCAATTTAAACTAAGCCTTTTTATTTTTTTAAACGTTGATCAATCAGGATAACAGAGTGGCTTACCATATACAGGGAGCAGAAAAAAGGCGAATCCAATTGAGCTCCCCAAACAAAGTTTCAATGAATGAGAACAGACAGATGTATACATATTTAGAAAACCGATTAACTAAAAAATACTATCGTGAAATTGTTGAAAAAGCTTTAGCACAGGCAAAGGAAGAATATGAGCAATTTCCCAATGATCGCATGAATATTTCTTTTTATCATCAACTGCTGGACATAAAAAAAACAGTCATTGATGATCAGGAAGTGTATACGGAAGATGAAGCGTATCAAAAATATCCCATGGCGTTAATGGTTGTAAGGAATTTTCTCGGTGAAGAAGCTGATACGGAGTATGCAAAGATGCTGCAAGATATCGTTTGGGGTATATCATTATATCCTGCTATGATTGAAAACATTGAAATGATCAGGCGGAAATTATTTGACGGTGATGAAGAAAAAGCTCTCAAACATGTTTTTGCAATTGAAAATCAAGCGTTCAAACTGATGGATTTTTATAACAATCCATTGAGAGCATTAAAAAAACAAATAAGGGATCAAAGTTTTGATATCATAATAAAAGAAAGTCAATTCAGTCTCGTTAATAGTTTTGTGGAGAAGTATCTCTCTGAAAATGGATTAGAAATTCATTATGTAAAGAGAAATGAGGCGATCTACCTGTTTTCCTACGGAGAATATCAGCCGGGGAGGCATCTGCTGTTTTTAGAAGGGATCTGTCATTACACGGCGTCATAAAAAACAGGATTGGATGAATAAGAAAGTATAGATTCATCCGGGAGAAATAAAAAAGGAGGGATCTTAAAAATCAACTGAAACAATGAACGAAAAGAAAGTATCCGAACAAAAAGAATGGGAATATTCTGTTTTTGAAGAGGGCCGGAAGATTACCCTATCAGTTCCCATTCCCAGCCCGGCCCCAGGATTCGATGTTGTGTACACCTTGAACGAATCTGAGAAGGAACACTATGAGCATACAGGAATTAAAGCCCTTGAAGACAGGATAGAAGATATGAAAGTGAACTTTTACAACTATGAAATGAATTCCTGGAGGTAATTTTTTTAATAATGTTAATTACTGTAAAAAACGGGAAACATCAAAAACGTGTCCTTGCTGCGAAGGAAATAATTGAAAAACTACTTGTTTTTCCAGATTCTTATGAAATAAAAATAACCCCTGATAATTCAGGGGCTTTGCTTTATTTTATCAGCATAATCATATGCCCGTTGGCGCTATCTCTAATCATTATTTTGTTATCATCGCTGAAGAAATGCGTTATGATTGTCGATTGAGATATTGAGGATCCTGTCAGCATATCCAGCTTATTGCCGGTATGTCCTTCAGTTCGGATGTATTTTTCTTTTAAGACTTCCGGTTTAGTATTTTCGGGTTTCTTCTCTTTCCACGAAATAATAGACCATTTTTTGAAGGTATCAATTCAATCAATTTAGATTTAAGATTCCTCAGTTTTTGGCTTAAAGTTTCTCCCGACCCCCTGTCTCAGAAAGGTAATTTTCCCCTGTGTTTGCTTGGCTTTTTCAAGAACTTCCAACGCTCTTGTTCGTTCGTTCATTCTGCCTGCATGGGTTATACTCCCTTGATTTTCAATTTTTTTCATGCTACAAGATAGTGAAAATAATTGACAAAAGCAAATAGGGGACACTCCCAAAGATTCCGGGCGGTGATTTTTTGTGGGTCGCCGTAATTAATTTTAATCAAGGTTATTGATGATCAATTTAATATTTCCTCGCTATCGCACGATTATATCGTGTGGCTTTGGTTTTTAGATTATATTATCATAATGTTTAATTTATAATACTAAACACTACACGAAGGATTCGTGCAGTAGCGGGGAGTCTTTTCCCTATGATAAGAAGTAGCTAAGACAGTGGAGTAGTCGGGTTTTTGTAATAGGTGATGGTTTGGAAAGCACATTTTTCCCAATATTGTGTTGCAATGTCTTGAAATACAATCTCCAAAGTCAGGAGAATTCAGAGATTATATGGATGTTTTTTAAATAATACAGCTACTTTTTGGGTGCATTAAATATGGAATAATATAAAAAAACAGGAAACTTCTCAAACGTTGCTGTTTTACCAAGTGTATATTCATCAGGACCGAATGCCTGGGAGAAATCAAGAATGGTAGAGGTTTTTGCCGGAGATACCGCGATCATTTTTATGAAGCTGGTCGCTGATGCTTCTGTTTCGTAGGTGAATAAAAGAGTTTTACGATCCAAACTGTATATTTTATAATGATAGATTCGTGCTTTTAGCTTGGTATCAACGCCTGTACCATCCAGTTTGGCTTTGTACATTAATTTTTTGGTACCGTCTTCCGTAATGTATACATCTGCATTTTTATAGCTGGCATCATAGGTAAAGGTAACCCGATCGTTGGTCTTATAATAATAGCTTATGGCTTTCTCGCCTCCGGCCATCACCTGAACTTCAGCATCTTTAGGCATTTCCATAGGCCCACGTTGTGACGGAGCTGCCGGTTTCTTTTTTTGTGCGGTTACATTCACTGTCGAGAACAGCATGACAATAGCGGCTAATACTAATTTTGAGTTTTTCATGGTTTTTTTTGCAATGTTAAAGAAAATTATGGTTGTAAAAAAAACTTACATGATTTTTTTATAGGATGGTTCTGGCTATTGGATATACAGTTGAGCAGTACAATAGAATTTGTTGTAATGGGAAGGAAAAAACGGGAGATCGTGAAATGAAAACTTCTGATAATGCTCCGTTGGCGAAAGCATTTTGGTTGTCTCCAAAAAGTATAAACGAATGCGAGCAGAGGCTCGCACCAGCATGGGAATTTATAATGCTAAAAACCATACGAAGGGATTCGTGCGGTGGGGTGATTTGGTTAGAATATTATTGTTGCATTTTTGCAACTTATTACAGTATATTTGTTTAATCATGAACGATCTTAAAATAAGAACAGCCATAAAGGAAATTGAATTTCGTGCTCATTTCGAAGAAATAGATACTAAAGTTATTGACGAAATGGGGCTTAATCTAGGTAGCTCTATAATTGACATTGCTGTTATTAATGGAAGTATGATGGGATATGAAATAAAATCCGATCATGATACTTTAAGGAGACTGGAGAAACAAATTATTGAATATAATAAAGTTTTCGACTTTCTAAATATTGTTACGTCTAAAAAGTATGCTCCAGTAATCAAAGACTATGTGCCAAAGTGGTGGGGAATAATAGAAGTTGAAGAAAAAGGTAATGAGGTAAAAGTTCATCAAAGAAGAAAAGCAAAGCTTAATAAACATATTTCAGGATATTCTTTACTTCAATTGCTTTGGAAGGAAGAACTTTCTGAGATTATAGATGTTTATGGTTTGGATAAAAGAGTAAAAAATAAGCCCAAAAAAGAAATTTGGACTTATATATCTGAAATGTTAGCTTTAGATGTTATAAAAGATACTGTTCGCCAGTATCTTAAATCTCGGACTAGCTGGAAAGCTGATCTACAACTAAAGTAATATGATGATTTGTTCCGATCTGTCTCCATATTGTAGGATTGCCTGGTCCTCCGGTTCTAGTTGACTTATTGTATATTTGCTGATCTCCCCAAGAATATTCTTTGCCACTATAAACTTGTGATGTAACTATATCTGCACATAAATTATAGTATTGATCTGAACCATGCTTTTTAATTGATGCTCCTTTAAAAATATACCAATGATTTTCTCCCGTGTATCTAACCGCGGCACCTATTGTCATTAATCTTGGATCCATTTCTTGAACGTCAGGGTTAGAAATACAATAATCGGAAAATTTAGGCATTCTATTTAATTTTGAACTGTTAGCTTTAAAGTAGTTATAAATTATAACTTCAATTCTTTCAATCTCAGTAACTGAATTAGTTTTGCATCCGCTTAAATTAATTGGAAAGCTTGTTGATGCAAAATAAAAGTCTTTAAAGTCACCTATATTTTGTATAGAATTAACTAGTGCTTTTGAAGACATTTGACCCATTAAACCATTTTCAGGAGACAAATAATTCATATCCAGTAGTAAAACAATATCAGATAAGTCGCTATTTAAAATATTTTTTATCCTATCGATTTCATCGTTAATATCAAAGGCTTCTTGGTCTTCAAAACTAATTCTAATACAAACAAAATTCTGATAAGTTAAATTAGATAATAGCGCATCACTTGCGCTAATATGAATAACAGGAATGGGCAAATATCCTTCTTCAATCAACGCTTCTGCTAAAACATTGATTGTTTTTTTTGTTGCATTATAGTTTTCATCCAAACTATTTGTATCAATTAGAATCTCATTTTTGGGGTCCCAAGAAGATGTAATACTTTTAACCGTTGAGGAAATTTGTTTATCTATAGAAGAAGCCTCTTTTTCGCTCACAAAATCCCAAGGAATTGCGGGGACTTCAATAAGGGGTAAAATAACCGATTGAACATCTTCTGTTAACATTTTTAATGCATCGAATTCTCCTTTTTTGCCTTTCAATATAGGCATGTAAATCTTTTTATCCATAATTAATAGTTAAGAAACAATTATATGAATAATATTTTAGTTTAATTTACGGTTTTCCGTAATAATCAATATCTTACAGGTCATACTCATTATTAGAATTTAATATTTCGTACATTTGGGAAATAAAAAAACTAATACACATGGCAAAAAAAATTGCAATGTTCAACCACAAAGGGGGTGTGAGCAAAACAACAACAACTTTTAATCTAGGATGGAAGTTATCTGAGTTAGGTTATAAAGTTTTAATAGTTGATACTGATCCACAGTGTAACTTAACAGGGCTTTGTTTGAGCCTAACAAATGATGCAAATTTTGAAGAGTTTTATCAACAAAGTGGGATATCGAATTTGAAGAGTGCATTAGATCCTATCTTTAGCGGTAATTTGCAGCCTTTACTGCCCGCAACCTGCTATGAATTTCCAAATAGAGATGGGTTATACTTGTTACCTGGGCATATTAATGTTTCAGATTTTGATGTGACAATAAGTATTGCACAAGAATTAACAGGTAGTTTACGACTAGTACAAAATGTCCCAGGAGCAATTAATGAATTACTTCGCTTAACTACTGAACGATATGAGTTTGATTATATCTTAATTGATATGAGTCCTAGTGTTAGTGCCACAAACGCTAATCTTTTAATGTTAAGTGATTATTTTATGATTCCTTGTAGTCCAGATTATTTTTGTAATATGGCAATAAGTTCCTTAACAGAAGTTTTACCTAACTGGAATGCAACTTATCAGACAATCAAAACGCACCCTGCATTTAATGATGCCGTTTATAAATTTCCTAATACTACACCAAAATTTATTGGAACTATTCAACAACGATATCGACCACGAAATGGGGAACCCGCAAGATCTTTCCAAAGTTGGATAAATATTATAAACAACAATGTAATCAACAGATTGGTTCCAGCATTAAGAGCTAATAATATGATAATTGAAGAGGAAAGATTTACGGAATTAGTTTTACCAGAAGAACCATACAACCTAATAAATATTGCTGACTTTAATAGTTTAATCGCTCAAAGTCAACAACATAATACTCCAATATTTAGACTAACTAATCAACAGATTAATCAAGCGGGACAGGTTTTGGACAATATGGTAATTTCTAGAGATGGATTTAACAAAACATTTACTACTTTTGCAAACGCTGTAGTAGCAATTACGAATTAAGATCAAATATACAAGACGACATTGTGATCGTTTTGTATATTTTTATTCAATAATTAATCTATTTTATGGTTATACAATTTGATTATAACTGTCAGATTAATTATTGAATAATTATAATAATAAAATATTTTTTAACTTTTATCTGTTTCAAAATCGAATAATTGTTTAGGTTGAATATCCAAACCTTTTGCAAGCTCAAGTATTGTAGATATTTGAATATTTCTTAATCCTTTCTCAATCTTACTAATGTCACTATAATCAATGTCGCAATTTTGTGATAATTGTCTGAGACTTAATTTTTTTTCATTTCTTAATGTCTCGATTCTCTTCCCAAAACTTTTTAGAAACTCGATTTTTTCAGGTGTTAAAGTCATGTAAATATTAAATAGATAGCAATTTCAATAGAAACGTATAAAAAATAGTGGGTATAATTACCCACTTTAAATCTTTTTTATTACATTTGTAAAATAAGTTACAATAAAAGTAACTTTGCGATACTTCAAAGAATATTAGAAGCTATTGCTTAGAATCTCATTCTGAAAACTGGTAATTTTTAACACACGAGATGATAAGCAGGAAGCTCACGACCTAGGCGTGGGCTCTCTTATCTGTGTGTAAGGTATACCAGTACCTCAGAATGGATATTGTAGAGTCCCATGCCGTTTTTATTTTCATGCTGTTCTGCGTTTCTACAATCATCTTTTTCTAAGCCAGCTTTACCAGATAAAGTATCATGATCTGTTACAATGGGGTGTACAACCTATTGCGGCTTTCGGGCTTTCAGAAAAACACAAATTCTATCATATTATCCTTGGTTGGTATGGGCAGGAAGTTCAGGCATTGGTGGGACTTCCTCCTTTACAGCCAGCAAATTAAAAAAACACACATTTATTTTTTCACCTATTAAAAAATACACCTATGAAAAAGAACAGAACAGACTTCGAAACCCGTCTTTGGGCCGTTCGCAGAAAGCACTCCGGAGTACAGTTCATGGAGACCTTTTTTCAGTTCAATGACCTGGCTGCCTCTAAAAAGAGATTAACCAGCATTATGAATTACGCGGTAAAAAGGGATAGCTGGATCAAAGAAGATCCGTCTGTGATCTTTCAGTTTCGGCAGGCTATACAGTCGTTTATCCGGGCAGGGTATCTCATTACACTGAAGGAAAAGAAATGGGCAGCCAATACTCAGTTGGAAGATGTCTCTCCATTGGCTCTTGGATTGCTTTCGGAGAAAGAATACCAAAATCCTCTGTTGGTCTTTAAAAAAGCATTCAGAGAATACAGCGTACAGGAATTTGATTATTTTATGTCCGGAATGGTGTACTTTTCAATGGGCGTCTACGATAATCTGCCGGAGAGGAATATCATCAGTCCATACATTCATCTGACTAAAATGCTGGATGCAGCACACCTTATTTTGGAAAGGAGAGGGAAGAAGTAAACTAACGAATAGAATTTCATTAACGCAAAGGTTGACTATAATCATGCATAGAGTAGGAGGCAAAGAAGAAATCAATTCTTAATTGATTCGATGAAGCGATCGTTTTATCAGGCTGCTTCATCAGCGGTGAAGCCGCCACCTTTGCTTCCCTAAAATCTTCAGTGTCTTATAAAACCTTTGCGTTAAAAAAATCTTTAGTTGATCTGATAAAATCGAATACGATTTATTCCCTAATAAATACCTAGCTGAAAATCTTTGATTTTTTTGCGCCTTAAACTATCTATACAGCTTGAAAAACCTTGCGTCTTTGCGATGTTCCAACAAAGTAATAGGCACAAGTTTTATGATAATAGAAATTTCATTAACGCAAAGGTTTACTATCATAATGCATAGAATGGGAGGCAAAGAGGAAATCAATCCATGATTGATTTGATGAAGCGATCGTTTTATCTGTCCGCTTCATCAGCGGAGCATCCGCCACCTTTGCTTCCCTAAAATCTTGAGTGTCTTATAAGAACTTTGCATTAAAAAAAGCTTTAGTTGATCTGATAAAATCGATTATGGTTTATTCCCTAATAAATACCTAGCTTAAAATCTTTGATTTTCTTGCGCCTTAAACTATCTATACAGCTTGAAAAACCTTGCGTCTTTGCGATGTTCCAACAAAGTAATAGGCATAAGTTTTATGATAATAGAAATTTCATTAACGCAAAGGTTTACTATCATAATGCATAGAATAGGAGGCAAAGAGGAAATCAATCCATGATTGATTTGATGAAGCGATCGTTTTATCTGTCCGCTTCATCAGCGGAGCATCCGCCACCTTTGCTTCCCTAAAATCTTCAGTGTCTTATAAGAACTTTGCGTTAAAAAAAGCTTGAGCTTATATGATAGAATCGAATACGATTTATTCCTTAATAAATACCTAGCTTAAAATCTTTGATTTTCTTGCGCCTTAAATATCTATACAGCTTGAAAAACCTTGCGCCTTTGCGATATTCCAACAAAGTAATAGGCATACGTTTATCAGACTGTTAAAGTTCTGGAATGTTAATGAAATTCACGCTTTTCTAATGCGCCTTCCCGATACGTTTCTGTATAGATCAATGATCCTTTCTTTCGGGTATTCAGCAGAGGTTCCCCTGTTTTTTCATTATATTGTTGCAGTAATTTGTGAAATTTCCATGTTCCAGTGGGTAAACCTTTTTTATATTCTGCTTCCAGATACGTATACGAATCGGTAAATTCCGGATATTTTTGTGCATCCAGAGATCCGTTGGGTTGGGTTTCGATCCATTTTCCTTCTTTATGGTGATTTTTCACCAGACCTTTTTCTTCATCATTTTTAAAGGAACCATCCTTATCAAAGTATCGGGCAAATTTTCCGGAGGGCAGAATCTGGTATTTTTTTAATGGTTTTAATTGAAAAGGATTTTCAGTCAGCTCATAATCCTGCAGAGCAATGATCTTATTTTCATCAATATTGAATAGAGTATAGTTGGCAAATCCCATTTCTCCCTGATGGTTAAGATAGATTCTCTTCATATCGATCAGCTTACCGTCTTTCGTTGAAACCAAATATATTTTTTCGATAAACGGTTCGGCGTAACGGACGGTATTATAGACCGCCATAAAGTACACTGAATAGTCTCCGTTACACAGAAAGCGAGAGGCTGTTTTAATAGGATCATTTTTTTCATTGACACTCGTACTGAAGGGCAGAAGAACATCGTACGCTTCAGGAAGCCATACAAGATCTTTCCGGATTAATTTTTCAAATTGTAATCCATGGATTTCCTTTAATTTATTTTCATCCTGTATCGCAGACAGAACTGAGTCAACAGTTTTTCGTTTTGAAAGATCTGAATACCCGAATGGCAGACTGATACAATCCGCTTTATTGGTGTTAAATAAAACTGATCCTTTATCCGTTGAATGGGGTTCTTTATTGGTTACCTTATTTTCTGTCTGCGCCTTACTGTAGCAGGAAAAAAGGAAAAACAAAAGGCTGAAGCAAGCGATAGTAATTTTAGGCATAGATATCTGATATTGGGGTGAAACCGTGAACATGCAAATGATTATTATGTCTCGGAGTGGCGGTATGCGTGGTGTGAGGTAATCTTGTACTCGCATTGTCTTCCGCACTGGTATTGGAAGTATTGGAAAAATTCTCTGATCGCCCGGATTCGAATCCAAACTCAAAAAGAATATTCCGAAGAATAACCTGATTGTCATAATCAAAATTGGCAGCCGTAAGGATGGTATTGACTCCATTTTGCAGAGTCGTCAATAAATTCAAGTCTCCCGCTTCTCCGTTCACATGTTCTGCACTGGGATAGCACGAAGCATCAGAATAAGAAAAGCCCTGAGATACGATATAATGATCGTGTCCTTCCTGTCTGAACTGAGCCAATGCCCCTAAGAAACCGGCAAATAAATCCGGCTGAATGCTTCTTCTTCGCGTATGCTGAAATCCATACCGGATGACCACTCCGTTTTGATTGTAATGGAAAGCCTCAAAAATCTGTGGCCCTACGCCCTGGTTTCCTAAAATATCCATATTCACCAAATCTACACTGTCTGTTTGATTGGCGTACCATTTGTCCGTTGCTCCATCACCCAAGGTTCCGTTAGAATATACCAATAACTGATGGGCATCAATCTGTTCTCCGGCAGCCCTGTTTGCGGTGAAATCTATTGTTTCCAAAAGATTTCCTCTTTGGGCCAGCGGTGGAACTGTATTGACTCTTCTTTTTCTGGTAACACTTTCCTTCGTTCTGGCACAGATCCTGTGCTCATTATCGTTTTGGTCGTAATAAAAAAAGATCACCTCTGTAGAATGGGTATTGCGAACTTTCTGAATCCTTCTTCTTCTTTCCGGATTTGGAGTAATCACCCGTAAAGTATTGTAGGTATTACTGCCATGATAAATGGTATATATATTTTTATTGACCACTCTGAATCTCCCCCGGTCATCATTTAAGAAAATACCGGCTCCATTGACTTCTTCCTGCCCATCTCCATACGCACAGGGATTATTGTCTGTTCTTTCTACCGCTACTTCCAGATTAATAGTTTGATCTCCCAGTCTTCTGGTCCAGTCATCAAAAGTAGCTCTTCCATCGGGCCTTAGTTGAAGTTTAATGATTGCCTTATTGATATGATCATTTACATTCGTGTAATGATCATGTCTGCCATTTCTGTTGTTAAGGGCATCAAGATTTCCTACCCGTACGGTAAATAACCTCTGTGCCTCATACCGGTCAGGGGATACAAAACGCATTAACTGTAAGGTATCGGTATTGTCCGTCATGGTATTGGCTGAAGGTCTTATCACCGCATCGATACTCAAGTCGGTCATATTGCTGGTCTCTATGACCAGATACACCGTTTTTCCCAATATGGAATCGTAGGGAATATTTTGATTCTGATCATCTTGCTGTACATGAGCAGAATCAATTTTCGTGAAATTGACTCTTGTCCCATTGTCTGTTGTGGTTTTTTTGGCAAAATAAACCTCAGTAATACGCTGCAATGAATTGTCGGGAGTATCCGGAGCCACTGGGCCGTTTAAAGTTTGGGTTTGCCCGGAATCTGTTATTGTAATACGTGTCGCCATATTATTTTTCTTTTTTTATACGGGAGTTTTTGCTATTTCCTGACGGGAATTATCTGAGGTTTTATTAGGTAGAGGTCAGACATCCGCTGCTCGTGCAGTTCTTCAATCCATCTTATTTTTTATAGTTCTTCATCGCTTATTTCTTTGATATGATAGATGATTTTCTTTTGGTAGTTTTCTCCCAGGGAAAATTCTATCGTAAGTTTATGCTCCAAAACTTCTTTGGTTTTAAAATCCAGTAAAATCTGCCCTTTATATTTGTCCAGCTTCGGAACGTCTGTTTCATGATGATAAGCAATTTCCTTTCTTTTCATTTCCCCATAAAACATTTCCCAGTTTTTATCTGAAGGAATATGACCATTATACTGTAAGAGCATTAATTCATCATCACAACGCATGTCCTCCGGCCGTACCCGCTCTTCTATATCTATTACCGTATGGGGCATAAAATTGCGGTAGCGTACGGTATACTTAGTTGTATTTTCGCGGTCATACCTTCCGTAAAATTGATGGACGATCATTCCAAAATGATTATTTTTTAAAAAATCCTGGCCCACTAAATGTTCCTTTTGGTAAAATTCTTTTAAAAATTGATACGTATCCTCTGCATGTTTTCCCACATAGGATCTGGAGAGTTTTTCTACCGTTTTTTCTACTTTATTCTGAAGAACTGATAATTCCTGTATGTTTTTTAATTTTCCATAGTCGTCCGTTATAAGCACTACCTCATCATTGATTTCTGCAATTCTGGCTAAAAAATCTTTTTCAGAAAGTGAGAGTTCCTTATCTCTGTGCACTCTGTCGAAAATTTCGATATGGTATTCAAATCTTTCTTTTTCTAAAAGCTTCAGCGTAACATGAAAATTTTTGTTGAGCTCGCTTCTGTGCGTTTGTCCGTTGATGGTGGTATATTCATTATAGGAATATCGATAAAATTTCTTTCCTTCGGTAAGGTTCAATTTAATATTGATGGGAAATACGGGCTCCATAATTTTTTACTCATTTTACAATTTGCTGCTGCCAATTAAACCATTGTTTTTACTTAAAAACGACTTTCCCGCCAGAGGAAACCCACTGGTTTTTTTTGTTCCATGATCCGTCACAATCCTGTTGCATCTGTTGAACTATTTTTGCGTTTTTCCTTCTAAAAAGTTTAATTTAACATCTATGAGAAACATTGGTCTATAATTTTTCATTCATTTACCACCTTACTATTGCCATTTAAATTTGGCATTGATTTTCTTTTTCTCCAAACATTCTTTCACACTATACTTTGAGGGGCATAAAAAACAATTTTTATCAGAATTTATAAAATACTTATTCAAGCTAATCTCCCGATCATCATACAAAATATGACTGCCTTCTTTTTCACATATTGAAGTTGCAGGATAATCTACATAGTCATCTTTGGCAATTTTATGATGATTAACTGAAGAACTGATCTTGCTTGTTTTAGTAATTGCAATATTGTTTTTATTTTTTCCAATCCGGAAAATGTATGAATCTGAATTATAGAGACTGTTATATTTGATTACCAAACCGTCTTTCGATTGATCAGATAAAAGCTCATAATCCTCTTGAAGAATGTTCTCATCATTAATATTATTTAGAGAGACAGGTATTTTGAAGGTAAAATTTTTGTCATTTACTTTCATCTTTTTTAAAGTGTAACAGCTGTCACATTTAAAATCAGTAGCCTGATTGATAGACCCTACTTTTTTCTTATTCTGTAAAACCGGAATATCATTATTCAATGGTACACTCTGGCAGCTTTGCAAAGAATAAAAAAGCAAGAAAAACAGGTATATTATTTGTTTACGCATTCTGTATCATATTTAAAAAATTCTCTGGTCCATTTGGTATAACTTTTTCTTTCAGCGATATTAGTTTGTCCTCCATTAATAGCTGTTGTTACTTTTTCAACATTTGAATCCTCCAATCCCTCATCCATGGCATTAATAGTAGCGGTTTTATAAATAGTAGAATACCAGCCGGCAGAATTAAAAGCATGGAATAAATTTTCAGAAATGTTTTTAGCATAAGTTTTCAATCCTTCATAAAAGGCTGCATCGAGACCTTTTTCCTGAGCTTTAGGCCTGTTTTTCACACACTCGCCAACGCTTTCATAGCCCGATCTGAATTTCATATAAGTTTCTGAATGGGTAGTACTATTGACATAGTCATAATAGGCCAGATAATTATAGTCATGGGTTATTTGTTTCATCCCTCTCCCCTGAAAATCGACACCGCCTTTATAGTTATCCGGTACGGAGTCTCTACTTTCAAAAGTATAGGTAAAGCTTATGGTCTCCAGATACATTTGACCTATAAAATGTATTTTTCTTTTACATGTTTTAATTTTGAACTTCTTAAACATCGTGTTCATTTCATCGGTAAATAATTTTATTTTATCTCTGTTTTCAGAGATCTTTCCGCTGGTAATCCCGATGGCTAATATTTTTTCTTTGCCACTAGTAAAAAATGAATCTCTTTTTGACTTGTAATTTTGTTTATCTCTCAAATGATAAATTAAGTCTATCATCTCATCAACGGTGATATCTCTGTTGCAATAACAAGGAGTTCCTGTAATCTCAAACCGTTCGCTATCTTTATTTAAAAACTCATGCGTCTCATCTGGAAATTTCACTTCATCTTCTGTTCCTGTTACTTCAGCTTTGAAATATAAAAAAGCATTTACATTCTCTCTTTTACTAAACTTTTCTATCAATTTTTTCAGATCTGGGTCACTTTTGGGACGCAGTATTATTTCTTTAGCGTATACTAAGGTTCCATTGATACTGAATTCAATTTTGCTTTTCTCTTCCTCCCCATCTAAAAACTTGACAGGGTTTTCATATACGTTTTCCGGATTTGTTAATTTATTTTCATGGATCTCAACAGAGAGTTTTCCAGTGGTTCCCTGACATTCTGCTACAACCCATACTTTCTTTTTAATGATTGTTTTATCGATTCTTTCATAATCAAAAACGGGCTTTCCATCTTTCATTTCCTGTACTTCCTCTTCCCAGGTAATTTTCACTGATTCTTTTGCCTTTAATTGTACAGAATCTTCTTTATCTGCCTTAAGGTTCCTTCTTCCTTTTTTTTCATACTTCTTTTTGACGTCAGATACATTACCTCCGCTTTTTACGGTATATGTTTCTTCCTTCGTTTCCCAAATCATTTTAGGAACCTGCTTCGAAAAATATATTTTCATCACATTCACTTCATGATCCACCTGGTGCGGCATATCATAAACCTTCTGATTGGGATTGGCAGAATAATCATCTTTTTGTTGTTCTTCACTCATGATGTTTTATTTTGAGCTCATTATTGAAAATCACTTAATTTATGATACTTTGTTTGCAAGTCTTTAATAATTTTTGATTTTAATTTTGAGGGTAAGTCTTTTAATGTAATGTTCAGCTTATCATTGAGTTTACATTTACCATCTTCTCCACAATAATATTTTATATGATACAGATAATTTTTACGGTTATAAAATACAATGTAGGAGACTTTTGTGTCGTTGTCCCAATTCCCGCAATAGGTAAAAGGTATTAAGACAGCCTGATGTTTATTTACTGTATAAACAGATATATTATTTGTCTTTAAATTGATTAAACCGGATTGCGCATAGGGGTAATTATAAACTATACTATCGTTGTAATTTTTATTTTTAATAGCGGCGATGATAATGGTTACAGCTCCGTCAAATCTCTCTTTTTCAGAGTTACAGGGATTAATTACTTTTACAGTAAGTTTGTTTGATATGGATCCGTCTTTAAAATTCTTATTGACAAGCAATGAATCCTGATAATACATTTTCAAACTGTCATGAACAGAGTTTTGCCCATAAACTGGAATAAAGAAAAATAATATAAAACTAGTTACTAAGTTTTTCATTTTTTGTATAATAAATTGGTAATTCATCATCTGCATCTTTTTTAGTATATTCTGTGGGATATATGGTAGAAGTTCTTTGTCCAAAAGTTCCTACACAAACTTTGTTTCCCTGATTTCCTCCCAAATAATATATTGTTTTACCGTCATTACTCTTTCCAACAGCCATACTTACGTGATGACCATTTAATAAAACACATATTGAACCTAATAACGGTTGATTACCGGATATAAGTTTTCCCCATATTGGCTCATCAAATTCTTCTTTTGCCAGACCCTTTTTATCTGTTGGATTTTTCTTAAACCCTGCTCTATATCTTGTTTTTTCATGTCCGTATGAATAGGCCCCCGGATCTAGTTGGGCAGAAAATCTACTGTTTGTTAAACACCAACCCACAAATGATGCACACCAGGAACTATTATCGGTATTGGCGCAGGCCGTTGGTTTATTCTGTCGGTTTACGGCATGATATTCATCTATTATTTTTTTACAATGCGTGGCTTCTGAAACGCCCAGTTCCTGTTCTTCACGGGCCTTAACAATCCATGGCTGTTCAAAATATTTTATTTTGAAGTAGTTTCCATTTAAAAAGGTGTTTTTTAAGCTGCCGCTTCCTTCTGTACCCAGATATTCAATTTTTGGTTCATCAGAAGTTACTTCAATATATACCGATGCTTCTTTGTCAGCACTTGCTGCTATCAGTTTTGCTAAATTAAAGGATAAATCATCAGCACGCTGATTGAGCATCAGCTTAATAACTGCTTTATTTTTGAATTGAGCTGAATTTTCGACTGTCGGATCATTTGCAAAATTATCAACCTCTATTTCAAATTCACTTTTTGCTTTTATGCCCGCATATTTTGAAGCATCTGTAACTTTTTCCACATCTTTTAGATCAATTAAACTCACATCAGCATCAACATCTGTTAAGACTTTATTTTTCCCGCTTTTAATCTTGACTTTTATTTTTTTTCCTGAAAGACCTTCAGTCTCAACAATTAAGGCAACCTGATAACTTAGTCCCCGTTCTGATATTTTTTCTGTAGATATTTTAGTTGTTTCTATTTTCTTTTTTACAGAAACTTTTTTACCCAGTTTTTTGTTGTACACTTCCTCTTCCTTTTCAACAGGAGCACCTTTTTCTGAAATCCATTTAACGAAATAGGCATCAATAATTTTAGGAGTTTCATCATTTTGAATCTCACTTTTTATACTTTCCACTTGTGGAACCGGTTTTGGAGAAGCAGCATTAAACTCAGGATTGCAAGTAATAAAAGACTCTTTTACCAAAACTTTTTGTGCCTGTACAGTAGAGGTTCCCAGGTTTTGCCATGGACTTAATTTTATAACGCTCATACAGGGAGGAGGAGACATGTTTTTGGCAGGCCATTTGGGGTGTCCACAAGTTCCTTTAAATTGAAGGTTTATCATGTTGTTTCCATCGCCATCTGTAGCCCATAACTGATCCTGTAGCTTTATTTCGTTAGAGGTAACTTTTAGATCTCCGGGTGCCTGAGCATAGGGACATTTTAATTTTGCTCCATGCATTACCATTTCTCTTTTTTCTAAAGGAGAATCTTCGTTAGCTTTTTTTTGTTTTTCTGCTCTTTTTTCAGAAAGCTTACGATCATGCGCTGAAGTATTCTGATCTTCCATGTGTTACTATTTTGGATTGCATTCAATTGTTGAGGCCGTAGTTATATTCTCTGGCAACCAATGAAAATTTACTTTCATCGTCCGCCATGCATTTAGCCTTTACTTACTTTTACGTCTTTTCCTCCCTGGAATACGGCTAATGATGATCCTCTCAGTTTTAAATCGCCCTTAGAAGTCTGTATATCGGCTTCTCCGGAAATACTTTTAAAGGTATTGCCTGTGCTTTCGGTTTGATCTTTCTTAACGGTTACACTTTTATTTTCAGAGGTTTGGGTGTATCTCTTTGTAATGGATTCGGTATGGTCATTTCCAATATTCAGGGTGCTGTCCTGTCCGATCTTAGTTATCATATTCCTTCCCACTGAAATCTTCATATCTTCTCCTGCTGTAAAAGTCATGTTCTTCGGTGCAGTAACATGAATGTTACCCTGACCATCCATAAAATAAGTATTTCCGCTTGGATCTTTAATGGTGACACTTTTTTCTGCATCATTCATTAGCACCATAATACCGCTTCTCGTCTGTATGGATTTCAAATGATTGTCCACACCACCGCCCAGGCCTACCTTCCCGTGAAACATTCCGCCCATCGCAAATGGAAAATCAGGGTTGTGGTATTCAAATCCCACCATCACCTGATCGCCAATCTCCGGAATGGCTACAAAACCTCTGTTTTGGGTGATGGCATCTGTTCCTCCTGCATCCGGGCTCATCACTCTTATAAAATGGGTCGTATCATTCACCTGCCAGTCAAACCGGACCTGGATTCTGCCCTGATTCAATGGATCTACATTGGATATTACGGTGGCTACCTGCGGTTCTCCTTTAGGCATTTCAAAATCAGGTTTTGGCATAAAACCGGTTCCTTCAGCGATGGCTTCAAAGCTTCCTGTATAATATCCTCTTGCATCCACTTCGTGACTTACCTCCGTAACCATAAGGGTTGTAAAATGCGAAGTGTCATTGCTGTCCGTCTTTCTCATGGCCAGATCTGCAACACATCCAATGTAGAGGAATGGTACTGTTGTATGTCCTGAAACGGTAAAGACCTCTACGGCTTTACTTCCTCTTGCACTCTTCTGGGAATCATCCACATCACGAAACATATTGGCATTGATGGGAGTAGGAGTCAGTGACCGGGTTGTAAAAATACTGTCATTAAGGTCATAAGCTTTGGAAGACAATTCTCCCAAATGTTGTATACGGTCATCCACACCCACCATTTTAGTATGGCTGCTGCTGTTATAGCCGAAATATTCCGGCTTGGTGTGAACGGCTTTCAGTTCTACATTCACATCATTCACATTGCTTCCATACACCAGCTGGATCGGTTTTTCAGAAGAGGGAAGTTTTCCGAAATGTAGAATTTCACCATCATAATAAAACTGCTCTCCATAGGCTTCTGCAATCCTTGTAAGGTAATTGTAATGGGTTTCGTTGTATTGTGAACTGTAGCTGATATAACTTTTGTTCTGCGTATCTATCCTGAAATCAAATTTGTTTGATCCCAGAGTCTCCTTGATGATCCTGTTCGCAATAATATTGGTATTCACCATTTGGTCTCCCCCGAAACTTTGGGTATGGGGAGCTGAATCCATGAGAATAGTGGGGCTTTTTCCTTTTAAGATAATATTTCCCAGACTCATTTTTTCCTGACTGAAGGCAACTTTGGTAATAAGACCCACAAATGTTCTTTCGGGGCTTTCACTTTCAGCATCTTTATATTTAAAAACAATGGTGATTCTTTTTCCCAAAAACTTTTGCGCCTGTTCAAGGTTGTGATTTTGTACTTCGCCTAAAGAATCATGCGCCAATATCAGTTCAAAATCATGGTGCTTTCTTGCACTTTGTTGTAAACGAAAGTGTTTAAAGTGATTGATAGCCTTGCCCTCAACCACAATTTCCAGTTTTACCACACGGTTGATACCCGAAATATGGTTTTCTGAAACTTTCTCAGAATTTGAGGTGTTTTTCATAATATATTGTGCGTTTTATTTGGTATTATGTCACCGAATTTAGATAAAAAATAGATTGCGAACCGTACTTTTTCATTAAATCTGTAAAATTGTAGTAAAACTACGATTGACTGAAAATCCTGCTCCAAGTCGCTTTGGAATAAGGATTTAAAAAATAAATCGAGATTAAGTTTGATTAATGCTCTTGGGAGCTGGCTTCTGATGCCGTTTAAGAGTAAGTCTTCAGGTTCACAAAAGAATAGGCCTCCGGTTTATTTCACAAAAAAGCCCGCCAATAAGATAATATTTTGCGGGCGATGTATTATTTTTCCTTTGAACCGGATTGTATTTTAAACCGGATCGGGATATAGGGGAGGGCAACTGTTACGGTAATCACATCTCCTATCAAAAAGTTCGCATTGTCTTGGAGTACACATTGGTTGAGACAGAATAGGACCATCTCCGCCAAGAATTTTTTTCAGATCTCCTTTGGTGAGCTTTCGTGGTAAGTTTTTTAGATTTTTCATAAAATAAGGTGTTTGGTTTTAAAATATTTTGGTAAAAAATGGATAGACAAGATACACAAATAAATGATGTGAAAATGTGATTTGGAGAAGATAGTTCTTAATAAACACTGTGTAATCAGTTTCTTAGGGTAGTGAGATGAATTAAAGTATCTAGAATTTACAAAGATTCCCAAAATGGATGTTCATATTTAATAAGCATAAGATTGTCGAGTTGACTCAATATATCTGAAGTTCCTACTTCTTCAAACTACGGATAATAAAATGTCGTCAGTCCGTACATTCATCTGAGAAAAATGCTGGATGTGGCACATCTTATTGTTGAGAGGAAAAAAATAGAACAAATGAATAGAAATTTCATAGACGCAAAGGTCTACGGTGATCATGTATATAATAGGAGGCAAAAGAGTGAATCAATCAAGGATTGATTCGATGAAGCGGGCTGCTTCATCAGGGGTGAAACCGCCACCCTTTACTTTTCTTAAAATCATAAGGGAGCTTGTACAACCTTGGCTTTTAAAAAATTAAAGAAAAAAGCCTTTCAGGAAAACTGAAAAGCTTTTATAATACAGAAAAGGATATTATTTGAAGATTTCCTGATCATACAAAAGATTGTCTTCTTCATCAAAGCTTATGATCAATACTTTGTATTGTTTTGCGCTGTCATTATTGAAAAATTTAATTCTTGGAGGAACATAGTCGCTGTCGAATAAATTAGGATTCCAGTAAAGGGTTTCCCGTGTGTCATTTTCAATTTTCTTTGCAGGATCATCATTATCCAGCATTTCAACAGGGAATTCCGAAGGTGGATCGTATCCTTTGATGACAGATGAGTTGTTCTTTTTTATATCTTTTTCATTATTTTTAGACTTCATATTTCCTTTCATCGTATAGATGGCAACAGCATCGCCTACTAATCCTGCGCCTTTAAGAATTTTTACCATAGCAATATTGCTTACGGGTATATTCGCAATCATAGAAGCATCGGTGGGGATTTCATCTAAATAAAGCTTGGCCTGCTGGCCGCGAATGTAAGGGACATTGACTCCCGAATTATTTCTTTGAAATGTTAAACCGGCCGCTCTTCCCTGTAGCCAGTCTAAGATATTGCTGGATCCGGCAACATGTTGATCTTCATTCAAGAAGTCAAATATAGTAGAGTTCATAGAAGTAAACATTCCGGTGGACAGTTGTTTGTCTAACTCTTCTTTAGGATCCTGCTTTTTCCCAACCAGTTTTACTTCTTCAATTTGTACATCAGTACTTGCGGTTTTTTTTATGTTTTTCTGAGTATTGATGGCTCTGGAAATGCTTGAAGAAAGAGGTTGGTTGGCACCGGCTTTTACCAATGTATATTTTGTACCCGGAAAATTGCCTTTGAATGAGGTGGGGGTCACTAATGGTTCTATCGTGACAAATAAATTGTCAGTACCTGATTCTTTGCTATCTTCTGAATTTACAAATAATGAAACCTCCAAAGGTTCATCATAGTTAAGATTATTTAGATAAGCATATCCGTTCTGATCTGTTGTAAATTGGTTAATGACAGGTTCCTCTTTTCCTAATTTCAATAGTAAACTGACATTGGTATTGATCAGTTGGGAACCGTTTTTAATAGGTTTTATCTTGTACGAAAGAAATTTTTGAGAATTGGTCGTAATGGTTGGTACAGCTCCGCTCAGCAATGAATTCCAGTCAAATCTTTTCCAGTTTTCAGAAATAAGCAGCGCATCTAGCGCTTCAGTATTGGCGTCTTTAGAAAAATATTGCGCCGGACTGTCTATTTTTGTAGTAAAATCTCCTGTCAACCAAAGTCCGCTCAGAATATTTTCTTCTTCCGGATTCCGGGTGCCATCCTCCTCACTTACCAGAACTGTATAATTTTTAAAATAAGACTCCGGGGAAAGATCAATACTATTGAAAGATCTTGGGTTTGGTTTGATGTTCTGAGCTATAATTTCTGCTTTCTCAATTTTTAATTGCCCGGGTTTTATAAAGCAAAGTCTTTGGGCCACCAGATTATCTTGCTCATCAAAAATTGCTAATTGCAAAATACCGTTAGCGCCATTGCTGATTTTTGTAGGGATAATGCTTGAAACTTCATTGGTCATATTTTTAATATTGGCTTTGTAGGCAAGGTGGTTACTGATTGTTCCTACAACTTTATAATTTTGAAGCTGTTGTTTTAAATTGAGGCCTTTTAAAGTATATTTAATCCCTTCCGTAGAGCTGTAAACTTCTAAATTGAGACCGCTTTCCGCAACTTGTGGAAGCTCTATTGTTTTGCTTTTTCCTGCATTATCCTGAATGATCACCTGGTATTTTTTTCCTGAAGCAGGCGTTATTTTAAAAGAGGCAACATTTCTGTCAAAAGATTTGAAGGTAGCTAGCGGTACTTTAGGGTTTTGGCTGTCAACTACTTTTCCGGTCCAGTTGTCTGGCAGAGAAGTATTGCTTGATAATCTAACGGCAAATTTTGTAGGCATACCATTAATAAAAGTTCCTCCCTCCGGAACTGCTTTTGCAGACCAGTCAGCGCTTTTTGAAATCACCAATGATTCAGTAGAGTTAGGGTTGTAAACCGGAATCGTTTTTACAATCTGAAAATCTTCACTAAAATTCGTCATGTAGGGAGTGTAAGCTCTTACAAAATAAATTTGTTCAGGAAGGTTTTCTTTTAGTTGAAAATCTCCGCTGCCTTCACCGTTGGTCAGAAGTATCGTTTTCCAGTCTATCAGTTTTTTGTCAGAATTGTACAGTTCAACAAATAGGGTAGTAGATACTGCAGAACGGTTATACCCATCAAATACAAAGCTTTTGAACCAGATTTTATCACCAGCTGCATATTGTGATTTGTCGGTAAGTAAATATACTTTTTCCTGTTTGTAATTATTCTCAAGATTGGTAATTGCTTTTTCCAATTTAGTTTGTGCCAGCACAGGGGTTACCATTGAAAGAAGCAAAACATAGAATATATTTTTCATAGAAATCTTAGCGCATTTTAATTCGGTGCTAATTTAATCATTTAAAGACTCCGGAAATTGATATTTTACGCTTATTTCAGAAGAGAGAAATACGGTTGATGATATCTTTCATAGGTGATTTCTAAAACAGGAAGTAGTATTTCTGAGAAAGGGAGCAATCCAGAACGTTCAAAACTAAAAAAAGGATTGTTAATAATCAGATTGTAAAATCAGGTAGGTACATTTGGAAATATGAGTTTTCTTGAAATACTGAGAAATACATCAGTTCACTGTAATTTAAAGTTCCGGATAGAAAAAATTAATCAACACTTAGTGAAAAATATACAGATCGAAAGAATATTTTTATTATTTTTATAAAATGAACTAATACATGAAAATGAATGAAAATTATTCACCCATAAATATTTATTTAAATATAATATACTTGAAATATTTTTGATTCTAATCATATAGTAAGCTATGCTCTTTCATAAAAGCAGTCTATAATTAAAATTGGATAAGGACAGAATTCAATTGATATAAAAACTAAAACCAAATTACTCCTATGAAAAACCAACATGAACACACGCATGGGTGCGCCCATTGCTCTTGCAACAATCCTGTTTTGGAAATCCTTAAAGAAGAACTTTTCAGTGCAGAGAATCTTACGAAAATAAATCCAGGTTCCGGAAAAGCAACCCACGAAAAACCACAAACTCTGATGATTAGTGGCGGAATTATCCGGCCTATGATTGGAGGCTCCACAGAAACCGTGGAATCTATTGGAATAGCGGATGGAAATGTCGTGATAACCGGTCAAGAGGCAGATGTAAAAGACTATATGGAGAAAAATCATCCGGGATATCAAAAAAGGGAATTAACTGAAAATCAAACATTACTCCCTGGCCTGATCGAGCCACATGTTCATATGATTCCTACCGCCATGATGCAGGGCTGGCTAAATGTAAGTCCTTTTGAAGGGCAGGATTTGCTGGCTGTATATGATTTGACCTCTGTGGGAATAATCATAAATAAACATATTCCTAAAATTCCGGGAGCTGTTATTTTAGGAAGAGGATTAGATCCGTCATTAATGCCTTTTGAGGAGAAAAATGGAAAAAAAGAGTTGATAACAATTAATAATACAGTACTTGATGGTATCAATAATCAGACGCCTATGATGCTGCTGAGTGCTTCCATGCATACGCTTTATCTGAATACCAAGGCATTAGAGCATGTTTTTAAGAACAGCAGTGAGATACAGAAGCAATATGGCAGCGCTGACAAGTATATTAGTGAGACCAAAGGTCAGTTACAGGAAGGTTTGCAGATGACCCCTGCCTTGAACGTAGTAAAGCTGCAGATCATCGCGATGAGCATACAGATTAATAGTTATCTTACCCATCTTTTTAAATTGGCCAATTCAAGAGGAGTTACCTTTATGTATGATGCCGGACTGAATAAAGTATCAGAAATGCTTCTAAGCAAATATTTCGAGACCCATACGGAATGGGTGAGAACAGGCGGCGCTTATCTTTGTTCCAGTCAGGAAGAGGTTGATAAACTGGATCATTATAAAGAACCGGATCACTACAAACCGGTCTATTGCGGACATATTAAAGTGGTTTCAGATGGTTCCAATCAGGGCCTTACCGGTTATCAAAGTGCTCCATACCTGTGCGATCCTGCCAATAATACAGGGGTATTTAATTTTTCACAGGCAGGTATTCCCGCACAAACCATTCCTCCAAATTATAATACATTAATCAATACGGTGGTAGCTGGCAAAGGATGGCCGCTGATGGTTCATGCCAATGGCGACCAGGCGGTGACATTTGCAATCAATGCTTATCAGCGTACACTTGCCCAATACAGAGGTCCCGAGCTTCGCAACCGTATTGAGCACTGCTCCCTTCTGACCGCAGATCATATAACCAATATGCTGCAAATGGGAGTGTCGCCAAGTTTCCTGATCGGGCATGTAGGCTACTGGGGATATGCTTTTAAAGAAGTGATATTCGGTGAAAAGGCCCAAATGCTGGATCTTTGCGGTTCAACGCTTGCTGCTGGTATGAGAATTACACTTCACAGTGACAATGAAGTAAGCCCGCTAGGGCCATTAAGAATGATGGAACAATCGATTACCAGAATAATGGAAAAGAATCCAAACGATATTGAAGTTTTAAACAGCACCGAACGCCTTACTCCCGAGCAGGCGTTGATTGCAGTTACTTATGATGCCGCATGGCAATGCTATGCAGATCAATGGGTGGGTTCACTAAATAAAGGATACTTTGCTGATTTTGTTATATTGGAACAAGATCCTCTTTCATTGAATACACCATCCCTGCAATATATGAAAATGCGGAACATTCCGGTGTTGGAAACCTGGGTGGGAGGTATCTGTGTATATGTGGGGGATAAAAATGAAAAAGCGGTGTCTGAAAAAGATACAATTTATTCAAGTAACTCATAATAAGTCCTGAACTGAGGGGTTTGTTACAGATGTAGTGTCCCATACTTCAGCAGTAATAAACGCTTTTTCTTCTAAAGTTGAAAGCATAAGGCACTAAAAACGGCAAATATCGCAGATGTTTGCCGTTTTTACTTATTTAGAAAATATCCCGAAGACCAGCCATCAAATATTTTAGAAAATCAGATGTACAATAAAGTTTCGTTGACTTAAGCTTACATTATTTTTAATTTTTTATACACTTCATCACGATAACTTAATCCTATAGGAATGGTCTTTTTATTGGTTAGCAATATCACATGCTGCTCTACGTAATTAATTTTGTTGAGGTTAATAAAAAAAGATTTATGTACGCGGCAAATATAACTGAGATGTTTTAAGGTTTCATCAATAGTCGTCAAGGTCCCGTGAACGATCACATTACTGTTTTCTGTGTATAAACCAATGTAATTGCGCATCCCTTCAATATAAATCAAGTCAGCAGGATTGATTTTTACCAGTCGCTTATCACTTTTTACATAAAAACTTTCATCATCTTTTCCACTGATCATAGAATTGAACTGCTGATTTTTTACTAAATTCTGACTTGCTTTCTGGACACTTTTAGAAAAACGATCCAGAGAAATAGGTTTTAATAAATAGTCTATAGCATTTTGGTTAAATGCATCCAAAGCGTATTGATGGTAGGCTGTAGTATATATAATGGCAGGAGGATTGTTAAAAATAGAAACAAAATCAGTCCCACTGATCTCAGGCATTTTGATGTCCAAAAAGATCAAATCAATTTCTTTATTCTTATTTAAAAAACTGATCAACTCAAAGACATTATTACAAACCCCTTCCAACTGCAAAATTTCAAATTTCGAAATATGATGAACCAAAACTTCCTGAGCAAGTTGTTCATCATCTACTACTAAGCATCTTATTTTCATCATTCTTTACAATTTTATTTCAAGGGTAACACTAAAATCACTTTTACCTTTTTCAATTTTAAATAAATGTTTTGACGGATACAGCAGTGTAAGCCGTTTTTGTATGTTTTCAATTCCTATTCCCCCAAAATCCTTTGCGGTGGTTTCCTTGTAACTATTGGTACATTTAAATGTAAGGTTATGGTCATCACAATATAAAGTAATATCGATATAAGAAGTACCAATCGTAGAATCGGTGCCATGTTTAAAAGCATTTTCTACTAGAGGTAATAAAAGCATGGGTGCAATTTTTACCGCATCTGTTATTTCTTCGTGATAAAAAGAGATCTGCGCATGGGAAGGCATTCTCAATCGTTCAATATCAATGTAGGTATTTAAAATATGGATCTCATTCGTCATAGAAATTTCTTGTGATTGAGATTCGTATAAAGAATACCGCAGAATGTCGGAAAGTTTTAAGATAATATCGGGGGTTTCTTTTGACATTTTCAGGGATAAGGCATATAAACTATTCAATACATTAAAAAGAAAATGAGGACTGATTTGAGATTTTAAGAGACTAAGTTCAGCAATGCTTTGTTGTGCCTGAATCTGTTCATTTCTTTTGGCTTTTAATAAATATTCCTGTAGCGAATACCCCATTGCCATAGCAAACATGATGATAATCATTCCAGGAAAAACATCAAAATAGGATTGATGCTTTTCTAATAATCCGGGAGCTGAAGATGTTGCAGCTAATGAGGTGAAATCCGTTAATTCGTTAGTGTTAAATCGATGATAAAGCCATTGCAGGTAATATCCTGTTACCAGGACTGAAATAAAAAAAGCAGCTATTACCGAAATTAAATAGGGTATTATTTTTTTTGTTTTTCTAAGATCCGGAAGAAGCCAGAAATTATTAACCCAGGCCGGTACAAAAAGCATCATGTTGTACAATACTATAAAAGCTAAAGGCAGATTTTTATCATTATTATTTGCGCTGGAAAACAAAATAAATCCAATAAAAAGTATATTAAGCAGTATTCTGAGCATCGTGTATACCTTCAGTGACTTCATATATTGTAATAAAAACCATAAAGTTAAATATTTTCTTTAGTGGTGTATCGCATTTTACACCAATAGGCATTATTTCGGGACAAAAATAATGAAAGAATATCTTAATTTATATATCCGGATTTTCATGTGGTTGGTCAAAAATATTAAAAAGGGCAGTGCAAAGCTTTCGTTATTTGCATGATATAAAAAAATAATATTAAAACATGAGAAAGATCTGCTTGCTATTTATCCTGAATTTTTTTAGTGTATTATCAGCCCAAAAACCTGATTTAAAAAGTTCAATTGACAGCTTATTGACTAATTTTCAAAGGCATAATGCTTTTTCCGGAAATATTTTGCTTCAAAAAAATGGCGAAACCATTTACAAGGGCGAATTCAATAAGTTTGCAGAGGGCTCGGACCAATATAGGATTGGTTCTATTACAAAAGTTTTCACTGCCATTATTACTTTTCAACTGATCGAAGAAGGGAAATTATCACTTGATTCCAGACTCAGTAAATATTTCCCAAGCATAAAAAATGCTGAAATGATTACGATAGGAAATATGCTGAACCATACCAGCGGGATCTACAATTATCTGGAATGGGAAGATTACTATGACCAAAAAAGTAAGAATTACACCAGAGACGATATGTTGAAGCTCTTGCAACAAGGAAAACCAGATTTCAAACCGGGAAAAGAGAGTTCTTACAGTAATTCAAATTATTTGCTGCTGGGATACATCATAGAAGATATTACGGGGAGATCCTATGAAGAAAATATCAAAGCAAGAATCTTAGATAAAATAGGGATGCGCAGGACCTACTGTGAAAAAGACCAGACCCAATATAGTAAAAGAACTAAATCTTACAAGTTTGATGGCGAAAACTGGTCAAAGGAATCTGATACCCATCCAAGTTTCACTTTTGCAACAGGTAATATTGTTTCTACCACTGAAGATTTATCGAAATTAATGCACGAACTTTTTAAAGGGACTTTGATTTCCGAAAATTCGTTGGAACAAATGAAAAAGACAAATCCTCAGGTTGCCCTTGGCTACGGTTTATTTAGAACACCATTTTATAATAAAACAGGATATGGGCATACAGGACGGATCGATGAATTCCACTCAGGTATTGCCTATTTTCCTGAAGACAATTTTAGTATTGTTATTCTGGCAAACGGAACCAATATAAAACTGAATGATATGGTAGTAGGGATTGTTTCAAAATACTATCAGAAAAAATATAAAAATCCAGACTTCACAGCCTATTCCAGTGAAACCGCACCCTCTACAGAAATATATAAGGGAATTTATAAAGCAAAACTGGCAGGACTTATTACGGTGGGTACATTTCAAATAACGCAGGCAGGAAAAAATCATTTATTTATTGCCATGTACAACCATGAAAAACAAGGTAAAGAAAGCAGAAAAGCACTCCTGAAGAGAACTGGCGAAAATGAGTTCTATTCTTTTGAAAATGGAGCAGAACTCAAGTTTTTACTTAACGAAAAAGGAAAAGTTATCGGTATAAAACTTACCCAGGGCAAGCAGTCTATAAATTGTAAGAAAGTGTAATTTTTTACAAATGAGCAAGATCTTTCACAAAACAAGATTGTCTCGCAAATGAGTAAGCTCAAAAGCTCGGTTTGTATTTCTTCATTTTTTGTAATTAAAATCACTCACTCTGATACCATGGAAAATGACGCCACTTTATCTTCAAGTGGCGTCATTTGACTTATATGATCTTGGTAGAATAACTTCAAGCACTTTTACAGATGATGTTATCCATATTTCAGTTTTGTACTGGATTCACCGAAAACTAAGGATTGTTATGCTTTAGTTTTTAGCTCTATTTCATATTAGAATCGGTAACCGATACTCAACCCATATTTGGCAACTACGGTATGATCTATTTTGTCTGCATTGAACAAGAGTTTTCCGTAGCTTGCATTGGCTTCAAAAACCAATCCTTTTTTTGTGACCAGTTTATAGCCCAGCCCGGCGCCCAGTGCAGCATCGTAAACATCTTTATTTTCAGTGAATGTCAGTTGATCTGCTGAATATATTTTTTTTCCGTCAATGGAAGTGAACATTCCAAATCCTTCGGCAAAAAAACCGGAAGCGTATTTTTTTCCGAAATAATATCTGTAATAAGGAGAGACGTAGTAATTCATATCCTCATTTTTTTTATCATCATACACAATAAGTGCAGAGATTCCCAATGATGAATTTTTGTTGAGATGCC
The DNA here is from genome assembly GCF_003815695.1 of Chryseobacterium carnipullorum. Classification (NCBI taxonomy): domain Bacteria; kingdom Pseudomonadati; phylum Bacteroidota; class Flavobacteriia; order Flavobacteriales; family Weeksellaceae; genus Chryseobacterium; species Chryseobacterium carnipullorum. The sequence goes on from NZ_CP033920.1 coordinate 3,266,078, forward strand.
GTTCAAAACCTGCTTCCACAGCACCAATGAACGGGGAGATAAGATTAAGTTTAATTTCATTTTTTTTCTCATAAGGATTTGCAGCAGTTCTGTTTTCATTTTGAGCCTTCACAGAATAAAAAGCAAACAAAATGATGAGGAGTAAGAAGGTTTTTTTCATAAAAGATTAATTTGAATTATTTAACTGCAAAACTCAAATAAATCAAATTAGAACGGGTTTCAAAACCTTAAAAATGGATAAAATGGTACCTATTTGCTGGTATTTTTATATTCATTGGGTGTCTGACCGGTTACTTTTTTAAAGGCTTTATAAAAAGTTGTTTTTGAAGTAAACCCGGATTCTAATCCCATCGTCAGCAAAGTGTAGTTTTCATATTCCGGATCTGATATCATTTCTTTTACCGCTTCCACACGATATTGATTAATGTAATGAGCAAAGTTATCGCCTGTTATTGTGTTCACAATCTGTGAAACATATCCCGCGCTTATGCCCAGCTTTTCAGCGACTTTTTCTCTGTTTAAAGTACTGTCCGTATAAATGTGCTCATCTTTGCAAAGAAGTTCCAGTTTTTGAAAATAAAGATTATCTGCCGTGATAGATTCCTTATATTCTTGTGGTGTACTATCTTCTGCCATTGGCAGATTGGGATACAAAACCGCTGAATCATTATTTAGAAAATGGGAAATAGCCTCTTTGTTTTTGGCAAGTTTGTATTTGTAAATGCCAATATAGGCTGTCCAGTGCATTACAAATGTTGCACATAAAGCCAGCACGCTCATGGTAGAGGAAATATCTAATCCAAAAAAAAGACCAGTCATATAGGTAATAAGCCAGACTAATAACAACAAATAGATAAGGGTTAATAAAGTAATGACCCATTTTTTCTCTTGTGAATCTTTTAAATGCCTGATCATAAAATAAGAGTAAAGAGGCAGAAACGGGATAATGATAAAGGCAAATAAAAGCTGAATCAGCCTAAATATATTGACTATAAAAATGCTTGAATCCGGGATTTTAAAAATTCCTGCAACATTACTTAGATCGTATGTAATACTTACAATAGAAGAATAGGCAAATGGAATATAATACAAATAATGCTTCTGCCTGCTCTTTACTGTATCGTCAATCCGGTTGATAATGAACAGAAATATGAAAACCGGCAATAAAAATACCCACTCGATATCGTCAAAAAAATGTAGAAAAGGATACGCAGTAAATGTATCTTCTATTTCAAAAACATAATTTAGTAAAACAAAGGAAAGAGCAAATAGTAAATAGGCTAAATATTTATTGGATTGACTATTGAATAGGGAAGACCTTAAAATAACCAGGCCTAATACAATTCCCTGAAAAATAGCAATATTTAAAAGTGTTGTGTAAATCAATTTTTTATAAAAGTTGTTTTAAAGAATTGCTTTGGCAAGTCATGGTAATTATTTTTTAAATATACCTCTTTCATGCGGATTGATAAAACTAATTTATATTAATGCTAATGCCTGCTGTAAGGGATTGAGAGATGATTTTTACTAAATAGAATTATTAATTTGTATAATCAATAAATACAGATAACAGATCCGGAGATTAAAAAAGGGGCCGCTTAGCAGTTTGTGATCTCAACAGAATTATCTTTAAACACTTTTATGGAATCAGGTGGAGCTGAATTAAAACACAAAGACAAAGTTCATTTTTATAAAGTCATTAGTCATAATTCAGTGGATATTAATTGCGTTGAAAATGATGGAAATGATAGCGGTAATTGGAAAGGATCAGAATAAATCAACCCGACTTAGTTTTTCCAAAGGGTAGCCTAAAAAGATATCTCTGATTTTTTGCGATAATAGAAAAAAAGCCTATAATTGTTCCAACCGAATGGCTACCGGTCAGGATCCTTATTTTATAAAATATTTTTATAAAAGAGTAATTCCGAAATTAATAAAAGAAGGTAAAATAATTATTGCAGTAACTCATGATGAGGTTTCTCGTACTGCTTTTAACGGTTTTTATGATAATGATTTATGAATGTACTGTATGTATTTATTGAGGAAGAAAAGCACCATTATATTTTAAATAAATATCTGGAAATATTTGGGGGAAATAGTGATAAAAAGTTCTTAAAATATAGAAAATGGCAAGACGCACAGCTTTCTGTATTGGGCAGGATTCTTTTAAAATATGGACTAAGTAAATACTACGATATCAACGATTTTAAAATTAATGTCAGTAACAATGGAAAACCATTTTTACAAGATCATCAAATATATTTCAATATATCCCATTCAAAAAATTTAGTAGTTTGTGCTATCTCAGAATTTCCAGTAGGAATTGATGTTGAATTTTCAAATTATGGTATAGACTATCTGGAATTCTGCGATCAGATGACAAAAAATGAGCTATTGCGTATTCAGGAATCAGAGAATCATGTTGAAAGCTTTTTTAATTACTGGACAGAAAAAGAATCTTTGATAAAAGCAAATGGAATGGGACTCCAGATTCCTTTGAAATCCTTTGAAATATGTAATCATCAAACATGTATTTCTAATGTAAAATATTTTATCAAAAAACTTGATATTCATAAGGAATACCATTGTTGTATTGCTGCAGAGAAAGATTTAAGTACTGTTTTTATTAATGTAAAAAAGTTGAATATCGGTGAATTATAGTCAGTGATTTGTTTTTTTTATCAATACTGTAAAAATTGAAGCTGCGCCCAAATCCGTCGGATTTTTCGAATAGGAGAAATTGTTCGCAATCTTTCTAGATTTTGTAAATAGATTTTCTTTCAACATCAAAAAGCACTGTCGTAACTACGATTTTTGATGAATATCACTCATGGCTTAGTATTATTATTGCAGAAGTGATGTTTTTTCGATGTATTTTTAAATAATTATGATTATTGATAAGGAAATCGTAGTAAGTTGTAATTGTTGATGTTTTTTGTCTTGATTTAGTGACTTATACATGAAAATATCATGATTTCTGGTTTATGAAAACAGGACTGAATGAATTTAAAAACGATTAAATTATTGCCTGTTCACCTGTTATTCAACAAAATTTTTAATATATTTGACCCTGAGACAAGATTCATATTTCTTATAGATTTTCAAAATCTAAAATAGCAAATGATCAAGTGTCAAAAAAAATTATAAACCATTTGTAGTAAGAATATTAATCTGCTACTATAGAAACTCATTATTATTTAACACATGGAAAAAATTACTGATATTGCACAAGCAATAAAAGTCCATCGAAACTTAGAGCTCAATACAGATGCGGATAACACCCCTGTAACAACATTAATGGTGAAGAAAAGAATTTTTGAATTCCCAATAATGAAATTAAACGGCTCACTCAACTTTATTTTCGAAGCAATATAATTCCAGATTCATTGTAAATTGTTAATAAACCATTAAAAAAAACATTTATCCTATACCTGAAAAATCAATGTAGGTATTTTACTGCCTTTAAGAACAGAAGGCAATTAATCTTATAGATTTTTAATGGTCAATAACAAAAGTTAACATTTTCAACAGATCAGTTTACGAATCCTTGTTAAAGAATATTTAGCAAAGCAATTTATCGTTGACTTAGCAGATGATTCAAGAGCTTAAACCTTTCATTTGCTTTCCGGTATTTTTCTATTGCAAAACCAGATCCATCAAGAAAAAGTATACTTTCTTTTGAAAATACAACATGTACTTAATATACAGTATGTCCTTAAATAGTGATCTCTGTAAATATTTTATTGTAGAACAACACACCCCAGGTAATTTATTAGAATGAAAGAAAAAATGAAGTTACATCTTTCACAACAAGATGTATATTATAAGCAGATAACCAACCCGCAAAGCCCATTATATAATGTAGGTGGATACGGCATTTATAAAGGGAAGTTCGATAGTGTTAAATTTGAATTAATTTTAAAAGGTTGTTCAGAAATCTTTGATTTTCATAAAATCAAATTTGATTTTACGGACTCAGAACCTGCTCAATATATAGTTGATACGCCTATACCTTTAGATATCGATACATTAGATTTTTCATCAATACCGGAGGCTCAAAAAGTAGCTTTGGATTGGATGCAAAATCAATTCAATATAGCCTTTGATCTTGAACAGGAAAAACTATATCGTATTGCATTAATTAAAGTAGCAGAAGATGAACATTATTGTTTCCTCTGTTTTCATCATTTAATTATTGATGGATATGGATTTGCCATCTTTGCCAATTATTTTATATCTGAATATAGGAAATTTTTAGATGGGCATAATGTATTGGAGGAAAAATATCCTTCATATGCAGAAGCGGTGCGACAAAATCTAGATTATTGGAAGTCTATACAATACAGCAATGATGCAACCTATTGGAAAGAGAAATTTAAAGATATTCCAGATTTAATATGGACTCAGAAAGGGCAAAAAAATGATAATGCTCGTTCGTTTTTAGTTCCAATTTCTACATCTGATGAAAGACTACTACAACGTCTGGTCGAACAGACCAAAACCAATGTATCTCAGTTAACGATTGCTGCACTGTTATTATATTTTGGAAAAACAACCGGGCATAAGAGTTTTTGTTTCGGACTTTCTAATCATAAAAGAAGAGGCAGGGATGATAGGAAAATAGTGGGAATGTTTTCAGGAATACTTCCCTTTAAAGGCGAATTTATCCCAAATCAGCTACTGTCAGATCTCATTTCCAATGTAAAACAAAGTCAAAGAAATGATTTTAGACATGGATTGTATCCTGTTTCTCATTTAAATCGATCCTTGAAATTACTTTCTAAGGATAGATTGCAACTTTTTGATGTTTTAATTAACTATGAGCTCCTTCCTTTTTCAGATTCAGTGGATTCTGATTTAAAGATACAGGTAAAAGAATTGAAAAGTACATCAGATTTGGGAATTCCTCTTGCAATTCGTTGGTTTGATTATGGTCAGGAAGCACCTTTAGAATTACATATAGATTATCAGGAAACATATTTTAATGATGCAGAAATAAATTTGCTTGTTAATAGATTGCTTTTTATTCTTAGACAATTTGAATCCTGTCTTGACAAACCCATTAACAATATTTCAATCATACCAGAAGAAGAAGCCCATCAATTATTAGAGGAATTCAATACTACAACGATAGACTATCCTAAGGACATGACAGTTGTTGATTTGTTTGAATCACAGGCTGGAAAGACTCCCGATACTACTGCTGTGGTTTATGATGGACATAGTCTTACGTACAGGGAATTGGATGAAAAATCCAACCAGCTGGCTCACTACCTTCTGGATCAGGGAGTCTCTGCAGAAGATTTAGTGGGTATCTGCATGAACCGCAGCCTGGAGATGATCACCGGTATCTTGGGAATCCTTAAGTCGGGAGCAGCCTATGTTCCTATAGACCCTGATTTTCCTCAGTCCCGTATTGATTATATGCTGGATGATTCCGGAGTCAGGATCCTGCTGAGTGATGCTGCCAACAGCGCTGTTTTCTCATCCCGTGAATCTTTAGCAGTTATAGAACTGGATACCGATTGGGAGGATAATATGGGTCATTATTCTGTTGCCAGATTAGACAGGATCGCTTCTCCTGATAATCTGGTGTATGTCATTTATACCTCCGGGAGTACGGGTATGCCAAAAGGGGTTGAGATCGCCCACAGATCATTAACAGATTATTTTTATGGACTTTTGTCCAAGACCAATATTTCGTCATGCCGCAGTTTTGGTTCCACTTCCAGTATCGCCACGGATTTGGGAAATACGATACTTTATCCCTCATTGTTAACAGGCGGAACGCTTTATGTGCTCTCTGACGATGAATTGATCGATGCAGATAGAATCTCCGTTCTGGATATTGACTGTTTAAAAATGGTTCCCTCTCACTGGAAGAGCTTACAATCTAATGATACGTTACTTGTTCCTAATAAGTGCCTGATACTGGGGGGCGAAGCCTTTACCGATGGTATTTTCTCTCTTTTGGCCTCAAATGATGTGCGTTGTGAGGTTTACAACCATTATGGTCCTACCGAGACCACCATAGGAAAACTGATTTATCAAGTTGATTTCACCCGGGAATTGTCCCGTTCGATTCCATTAGGCGTTCCTTTTGGGACTACGGGTGTTTATGTATTGGATTCCGAAGATCGTTTATGTCCAATAGGATCTGCCGGAGAATTATGCATAGGAGGCTTAGGAGTGGCAAGAGGTTATTTGAACAATGATGAGCTGACGCATGAAAAGTTCATCTCCAATCCTTTCAAAGCAGGAGATCGTTTGTATAAGACGGGCGACTTAGCCAAATGGCTGCCTGACGGGAATATTGAATTTTTAGGCAGAAAGGACAACCAGGTCAAGATCAACGGCTACCGTATTGAGTTGGGGGAGATCGAGAATGTATTGTCAGGATTACCTGGAGTCGTCCAATCCTGTGTTTTGGCCAAATCGGACGAACATGACGACAAAAGATTGATTGGTTATGTGGTAATGGATGGAGATTTTGACAAAGAGACGCTACAGTCACAATTACATGAAAGTTTACCTGAATATATGGTTCCGAGGTTGTGGCTAGAACTGGACGCGCTTCCATTGACCTCCAATGGTAAGCTCGATAGAAAAGCATTACCTGATATAGACTCCTCTGCTTTGTCCACGAACGCCTATGTTGCTCCAGGGACAGAGCTCGAAAAAAGCTTAGCAGAGATCTGGCAGGAGTTGTTGGGAATTGATAAAGTAGGCGTTCACGATAACTTCTTCGAACTGGGCGGCCAAAGCTTATTATCGATCCGTTTGATAGCGAGGATCCGAAAGCTTGGGTATACGGTAAACATTGGCGATTTTTACAATGGGCCCACTATCGCTCAATTGAGCACAAAATTAACCTCTACCGAAGAAGGCTATAAGATTCCTGAGAATGGTATTGTCAGGGATTGTGAGTATATCACTCCTTCGATGGTTCCCCTGGTGGATTTGAGCCAGAATGAGCTGGATACCATTATGGACCATGTTCCTGGAGGGCCCTCCAATATTCAGGATATCTATCCGTTGGCTCCTTTACAGGAAGGTATTTACTTCCATCATTTGATGAGCGATGCCACCAAAGGAGATCCTTATGTATTGTCACAGTTATTGTCTTTTTCCTCGTTAGAAAAGCGCTCTGAATTTATTGAAGCCTTGAGGTTTGTTATCAATCGTCATGATGTTCTTCGCACGTGTATTCTGAGTGAAGGTTTTGCTCAGGCTGTCCAGGTGGTACAGAGAACAGCTGAACTTAAGGTAGAAGAACTTGCCATAGATGAGAGATGGGATGTTTTACCTCAGGTCGAGCAGGAGCAGACATCCGGCAACTTGTATATGGACCTTACCCAAGCCCCTGCCATAAGAGTGAAAGCCGCAGATGATGCGGTTAATGGGAAGTATTATCTGGTGTTAAACCACCATCATATGGTGATGGACCACGTCGGGACCTCAAAAATAATAGGTGAGATTAGTCTTTATCTGTCCGGGCAGTCAGGTCTGCTTCCTAAAGCTTCTTTATACAGAGATTTTATAGGGCACACCTTGAATAAAAATAAATTGGATGAGAGTAACAAATACTTTAGTGAATTATTCGGAAAGATTGAATCGCCCACCTATCCATTCAATTTAGTAGATACGAAGATTGATGGGAGTACCACGATCGTTTCCTCCCAGGTGATGTTATCTGCTGAATTGCGCGATGGTATCCGAAAGTTGTCTTCAGATCTTCAGATCAGTCCTGCTGTATTGTTCCATGCAGCCTTTGGTCTTGTTTTGGGAAGATGCAGCGGTACAGACTATGCTCTGTTCGGTTCAGTTCTTTTGGGAAGGTTGCAGGGAGCTAAGGGGTCCGAATCTTCTTTGGGGCTGTTTATGAATACCCTTCCTGTCTTATTGGATCTCACAGGAGATATCCCTTCATACATTTCCCGGACGAATAAGCATTTGCAAAAGCTGTTGGATCATGAACAGACTCCTTTATCGAGTGTTCATCACTGGAGCGGTATTCCCAATGATGTTCCTATGTTCAGTGCCTTGTTGAACTACCGTCATTCTGAAGCAGGGTACTTAGATAAGGTCTCTGGTTTTGACGGAGAATTGTTATCTGGTTACTACCGCACCAATTATCCGTTTTATTTGGATGTTGATGACTACAGTCATGATTTTGGTCTGTCCTTCAATATCTTACCGATAGGGATTGATCCTTCTTCTTTGGTTTTCTATATGGAAGAAGCATTAACCGTGCTGCTTACCCATATGAATACGCCCTCGCAAACAACCGTTGAAGAACTGTCAATTTTAAGGCAAGAAGAGACTCATCAATTGGTAGAAGTATTCAACGATACCGCTGTAGACTATCCTAATGAGAGGACGGTAGTTGATTTGTTTGAGGCACAGGCATCAAAGACTCCTGAGTCTATAGCCGTGGTTTATGACGGGCATAGTCTTACGTACAGGGAATTGGATGCTAAATCCAACCAGCTTGCTCATTACCTTATGGATAAGGGAGTCTCTTTGGAAGATCTTGTGGGTGTCTGCATGAACCGCAGCCTGGAGATGATCATCGGTATTCTGGGAATCCTGAAGTCAGGAGCAGCTTACGTACCCATCGATCCTGATTATCCACAATCCCGTAAGGAGTATATGCTGGAGGATTCAGGGGTTAAGATATTGCTTATTGACAATGATTCAGATCAATATAAAAGTAACCTGGATGTTATTCTATTGGATAATAATTGGGATACTTTAAGCAAAGTTTCCAGTGGTAAAATAGAAAGAACCATTTCTCCTGATAATCTGGCGTATGTGATCTATACCTCCGGAAGTACTGGTAAACCTAAAGGGGTTCAGGTTGAACATAAAAGCATCGTCAGTTTATCTACTACTTGTGATTATATCAGTTTAACTGACCAAACAGTCTGGCTGTCCACAGGGTCGATATCCTTTGATGCAACGACCATAGAATACTGGGGAACCTTATTAAACGGAGGAAAATTGGTATTAACAACGACTGATACTCTATTGAACATAACACTTTTCAAAACATTGATCTTAGAGAATAAGATCACGACTTTATTTATGACCACTTCTTGGTTCCATCAAGTCGTAGAGGAAGATGTAAGTGTTTTCCAGTCGTTGAAGTATTTATTGGTGGGTGGAGATACTGTTTTATACAAGTACACCGATAAAGTAAAAAAATTATACCCGGACCTTACAGTCATCATTGTATACGGACCTACCGAGAATACCACCTTTTCAACATCATATCTTATTGAAGTCACAGGCCATACGCTTCCAATTGGTAAACCGATCAAAGACAGTTATGCCTATATATTGGATAAACACATGAATCCAGCTCCTATAGGAGTTGTTGGTGAACTGGTTGTCGGAGGGTCAGGAGTAGCGAGAGGGTATTTGAATAATAAGGAGCTGACCAATGAGAAGTTCGTAGCCAATCCTTTCAAAGCAGGAGATCGTTTATATAAGACCGGTGATTTAGCCAAATGGCTTCCTGACGGGAATATTGAGTTTATAGGCAGGAAGGATGATCAGGTAAAGATACGAGGTTACCGCATTGAACTGGGTGAGATCGAGAACGCATTGTCAGGATTACCTGGAATCGTTCAATCCTGTGTTTTAGCCAGTGCAGATGAACAGGGTAACAAAAGACTGATCGCTTATGTAGTGATGGAAGGAGGGCTGGACAAGGAAGCCTTGCAATCCCAATTGCAGGAAACTTTGCCGGAATATATGGTTCCGAGATTATGGGTAGAACTCGACGAGATGCCGCTGACCTCCAATGGAAAACTGGATCGGAAGGCATTGCCGGACATAGATTCCTCTGCTTTTTCTACGAAAGCCTACGTTGCGCCAAGGACAGAGACAGAAGAAAGATTAGCTAAGATCTGGCAGGAGCTTTTGGGAATTGAAAAGGTAGGAATCCATGATAACTTCTTCGAACTGGGAGGGCACAGTTTATTAGCCACTCGTTTGGTTTCAACTATTATTAAAGAATTTGAAACTGAAATTTTGATTAAAGATATTTTCAATTTTGTCAATATAGGTGAACTGGCTACTTATATAGAACATAAGAAAATAAAGGAAAAAGAAAGCTCAGATGTGTTTTACAAAAAGAAAATTACAATATAATGAATAAGGCTTTAAATATTATTAAAAAGGCTCATGATAAAGGTATTAAATTAGAATTAGAGGAAGGCTCCCTGGTTTTAAATTCAGAAAATGAAAATATCGATGATGCCTTGCTTGTTGAGATAAAGCTTAATAAGGAACTTATTATTGAACATTTCAATAAATTTGATGCAACCGAAACCACCTATAGACGACTTGATAAAGAAGAGATAAATCCTTTTGATAGAAAACTTATCAAAAAAATACCCTTATCCTTTGGTCAGGAACGTTTATGGTTTTTAGACCGATTGCAGGGGAGTGTGGAATACCATATCCCTTTTGCGCTGAAACTTTCGGGTGATTTGGATAAGAAGGCTCTTTTCCTGAGTCTTAAAGAAATCGTTACCCGTCATGAAGTACTTCGCACAATTATCTATTCAGAAGAAGGGGTAGGATATCAGAAAGTCCTTTCACCGGATGAATGGGAACTTTCTTTTAAAGATATAACAACTAACGCTTCTACACTAACGGAAGACTTAAGAGTGTTTTTATCAGCTCCTTTTGATCTGGATTCAGATTATATGTTCCGTTCGTGCCTGTATGACTTGGGGAATAATGAATACGTCCTTGCGGGAGTGTTCCATCATATTGCCAGTGACGGTTGGTCCCAAAATATATTAATTGGTGAGTTCATTCAACTTTATCGTTCTTATGTATCTGGCAAGGAAGTCGGTTTACCGTCATTGTATTTGCAGTATGTTGATTATGCGCTGTGGCAGCGAAAGCATTTGGAAGGTACTATTATCGACAATCAATTATCCTACTGGGAAAATCAATTGCAAGGAGTAAATGTTTTAGAATTACCCACCGATTATAGGCGTCCTGCCTTACAGAGTTTTTCGGGAGCGAGCCTTTCCTTTGCACTGGACAAGAGCTTGAGTACAGGAATTAATGCTTTAAGCCAACAGGAGGGCGTTACCGTTTTCATGACCCTTTTGGCTGCATTTAAAGTTTTGTTGGGCAGATATAGCGCCCAGGAGGATATTTGTGTGGGTACTCCTGTCGCCAACCGTACCCAAAAGGAACTGGAAGGGATGATCGGTTTCTTTGTCAATACTTTGGCTCTTCGTTCCCAGATCAAAGGGGATGCATCTTTCCGTGAGTTTTTACAGGAAATTAAGCAAACGACTTTGAATGCTTACGACCACCAGCAGGTTCCCTTTGAGAAGGTGGTAGAGCGTGTTATAAGGACACGGGATATGAGTACAACTCCTCTGTTCCAGGTGATGTTTGCTTTACAGAATACACCGGATGCAGTGCAGATAGAGATGGATGGGCTTACTTTGAGAAATTATGAATCACAAGGGCAGGTCACTGCAAAATTTGACATAACAATAACCATAGAGGAGAGTGAGGCCGGTTTTTCTGTGAACATGAACTACTGTACGGATCTGTTTAAAAAAGAAACGATCCAAAGAATGTTCTTCCATTATCAGGAAATCTTACAATCCATTGTTGCATCTCCATCCACTCAGGTAAGTGATCTATCAATGCTTACCGCAGAAGAAAGACATCAGTTATTAGAGGTGTTCAACGATACCGCCGTAGACTACCCGAAAGACAAGATCGTTGTTGACCTTTTTGAAGCGCAGGCAGTAAAAACTCCTGACGCTATAGCAGTGGTTTATGAAGGTGAGAGTCTTACATACAGGGAATTGGACGAACGTTCCAATCAGCTGGCTCATTACCTGATCAATAAAGGAGTCTCCTCAGAAGATCTGATAGGCATCTGCATGGATCGTTGCCTGGAGATGATCACTGGTATCCTTGGAATTCTGAAGTCAGGCGCAGCCTATGTTCCTATAGATCCTGATTATCCACAATCCCGTAAGGAATATATGGTAGAGGATTCGGGGATTAAGATATTACTTACTAATAGTGATAGTGCAATTACTCTTCAGGCTAAAGATGATATAGACGTTATTTTATTGAATAATGACTGGGATACTTTAGATAAAGTATCCAGAGATAAAATAAAAAGGGTGGCTTCTCCATCCAACCTGGCCTATATTATATACACCTCTGGAAGTACAGGAAAGCCGAAAGGAGTTATGAACTCTCACAAAGGGATGTTAAATAGTCTTCTGTGGGCTCAGGATACTTTCGGGTTGACATCAGAAGATGTGCTCCTGCAAAAAACGAGCTTTAGTTTTGATGTATCGATATGGGAGTTGATATGGCCCCTGATCAATGGATCAAAACTTATTTTTGTACGTCCAGGATTACAGGGAGATGTTACCTATCTAAAAGATTTGATAGAAACGGAAAAAGTGACCACCATTCATTTTGTCCCTTCGATGCTAGAGGTCTTTTTAGCAGAAATAGCTATCGGTGATTGTCCTTCTTTATCTAAGGTTTTATGTAGTGGGGAAGCGTTGACTGTAGAGCAGGTTCGTTCATTTAGGGCGCAATTCCCTAAAGTACGGTTTGATAATTTATACGGTCCTACTGAGGCATCTGTACACGCAAGTGGTTGGTCTGTACCAGAAGATATAAGTTCTCTGGAAAAGATTTATATAGGGTATCCTGTTTCTAATACAAGTATCTATATTTTAGATTCATCAGACTATATAAGTCCGATAGGCGTTGTAGGAGAATTGTGCATAGGAGGAGACAATGTAGCCGTTGGTTATTTGAACAATGAGGAGTTGACCAATGAAAAATTCGTATCTAATCCTTTCAAAGATGGAGAACGGATGTACAAGACTGGTGACTTGGCCAGATGGCTTTCTGATGGTACCATCGAGTTTTTAGGCAGGAAAGATGATCAGGTAAAAATCAACGGTTACCGGATAGAGCTAGGTGAAATCGAGAATGTATTGTCCCGTTTACCGGGTGTGAGCCAATCCTGTGTTGTGGCCAGACACGACATTAAAGAGAGCAAGCGGCTGGTCGCCTATGTGGTTATGGAGGAAAATCTGGACAAGGAGGCATTACAATCACAATTACAGAAAATTTTACCGGAATATATGGTTCCCAGGTTATGGGTACAAGTAGACGAGATGCCCCTGACATCAAGCGGAAAGTTAGATAGGAAGGCATTGCCGGAACTGGACCCATCTGCCTTGTCCACGAAAGAGTATGTGGCACCAAGGACAGAGATGGAAGAACGATTAGCTGAGATCTGGCAGGATCTTTTGGGAGTAGAAAAAGTAGGTATCCATGACAATTTCTTTGAACTGGGAGGCCAAAGTTTATTGGCAGTTCGGTTGATTTCCAAGGTTCAAGAAATAGGATATAGCATCCCTATTCGAGATATTTTTTCAAGCCCAACTATTGCTCAATTGAGTACGAAGTTAATTTCTACCGAAGAAGAATATAAGATCCCTGAGAATGGTATTGTAGAGGGATGTGAGTATATCACTCCTTCCATGGTGACTTTGGTGGATTTGAGCCAGAATGAACTGGATACCATCATGGACCATGTTCCGGGAGGTGCGGCCAATATCCAGGATATCTATCCATTGGCTCCTTTACAGGAAGGTATTTATTTTCACCACCTGATGAGTGATAGAAATACTGGTGATCCTTATGTATTACCTGTTCTATTATCTTTTTCATCACCGGATAAGCGTTCAGGATTTATAGATGCCTTGAGGTTTGTCATCAACCGCCATGATGTGCTTCGCACGTGTGTGCTGAATGAAGGATTTACTCAGACCGTTCAGGTCGTACTGAGAGAAGTAGACCTGAAAGTAGAGGAGTTATCAATAGATGAAAGGCTTGATATTTTATCTCAGGTTGAACAAGAGCAAACAAGCAACTTGTACATGGACTTGACCCAAGCACCGGCAGTACGAGTGAAAGTAGCTAGTGATGTGGCCAATGGAAAGTATTATTTGGTGTTGGATCACCATCATATGATGATGGATCACATTGGAACCTTAAAAATAATAGAAGAGGTTGGGCTTTATTTATCAGGGCAGACAGGTCTGCTTCCTACTCCGGCTTTATACAGAGATTTCATAGGTCATACCTTGAATAAGAATAAATTAGATGAGAGCAAAAAGTATTTTAGTGAGCTATTCGGACAGATTGAATCACCTACTTATCCTTTTAATTTAATAGATACCAAGATTGATGGAAATACTACAATCATCTCATCAAAGGTGATGGTATCTGCTGAATTGCGCGATGGTATCCGAAAGCTGTCGGCAGATCTTCAGATCAGTCCTGCTGTATTATTCCATGCGGCCTTTGGTCTGGTTTTGGGAAGATGTAGTGGTACAGAATATGTTTTGTTCGGTTCAGTTCTTTTGGGAAGGTTGCAGGGAGCTAAAGGCTCGGAATCTTCATTGGGGCTGTTTATGAATACCCTTCCTGTATTATTGGATCTCAAAGGTGATATCCCTTCATACATCTCCCAGACGAATAAGCATTTGCAAAAGCTTTTGGATCATGAACAGACTTCTTTATCAAGTGTTCACGATTGGAGCGGTATTCCTAATGATGTCCCAATGTTCAGTGCCTTATTGAACTACAGACATTCTGGATCAGGCCATCTGGATCAGGTTCCTGGCTTTGATGGAGAATTGATATCAAGCTTTACCCGAGACAATTATCCGTTTTCTTTGGATGTTGATGATTATGGTCATGACTTTGGTTTAATCTTCAATATCTCATCTGTAGGAATTGATCCTTCTGCTATGGTATTATATATAGAAGAAGCATTGAAAGCATTGCTTTCAAATATGGATAAGCCATCGCAAACAACAGTTGAGGAACTGTCAATTCTAACGAAAGAAGAAGCCCATCAATTATTAGAGGAATTCAATACTACAACGATAGACTATCCTAAGGACATGACAGTTGTTGATTTGTTTGAATCACAGGCTGGAAAGACTCCCGATACTACTGCTGTTGTTTATGATGGGCATAGTCTTACGTACAGGGAATTGGATGAAAAATCCAACCAGTTGGCTCACTACCTTCTGGATCAGGGAGTCTCTGCAGAAGATTTAGTGGGTATCTGCATGAACCGCAGCCTGGAGATGATCACCGGTATCTTGGGAATCCTGAAGTCAGGAGCAGCCTATGTTCCTATAGACCCTGATTTTCCTCAGTCCCGTATTGATTATATGCTGGATGATTCCGGAGTCAGGATCCTGCTGAGTGATGCTGCCAACAGCGCTGTTTTCTCATCCCGTGAATCTTTAGCAGTTATAGAACTGGATACCGATTGGGAGGATAATCTGGGTCATCATTCTGTTGCCAGGTTAGACAGGATCGCTTCTCCTGATAATCTGGTGTATGTCATCTATACCTCCGGGAGTACGGGTATGCCAAAAGGGGTTGAGATCGCCCACAGATCATTAACAGATTATTTTTATGGACTTTTGTCCAAGACCAATATTTCGTCATGCCGCAGTTTTGGTTCCACTTCCAGTATCGCCACGGATTTAGGAAATACGATACTTTATCCCTCATTGTTAACAGGAGGAACGCTTTATGTGCTCTCTGACGATGAATTGATCGATGCAGATAGAATCTCCGTTCTGGATATTGACTGTTTAAAAATGGTTCCCTCTCACTGGAAGAGCTTACAATCTAATGATACGTTACTTGTTCCTAATAAGTGCCTGATACTGGGCGGCGAAGCCTTTACCGATGGTATTTTCTCTCTTTTGGCCTCAAATGATGTGCGTTGTGAAGTTTACAACCATTATGGTCCTACCGAGACCACCATAGGAAAACTGATTCATCAAGTTGATTTCACCCGGGAATTGTCCCGTTCGATTCCATTAGGCGTTCCTTTTGGGACTACGGGTGTTTATGTATTGGATTCCGAAGATCGTTTATGTCCAATAGGATCTGCCGGAGAATTATGCATAGGAGGCTTAGGAGTGGCAAGAGGTTATTTGAACAATGATGAGCTGACGCATGAAAAGTTCATCTCCAATCCTTTCAAAGCAGGAGATCGTTTGTATAAGACGGGCGACTTAGCCAAATGGCTGCCTGACGGGAATATTGAGTTTTTAGGCAGAAAGGACAACCAGGTCAAGATCAGCGGCTACCGTATTGAGTTGGGGGAGATCGAGAATGTATTGTCAGGATTACCTGGAGTTGTCCAATCCTGTGTTTTGGCCAAATCGGACGAACATGACGACAAAAGATTGATTGGTTATGTGGTAATGGCTGGAGATCTTGACAAGGAGACGCTACAGTCACAATTACATGAAAGTTTACCTGAATATATGGTTCCGAGGTTGTGGCTAGAACTGGACGCGCTTCCATTGACCTCCAATGGTAAGCTCGATAGAAAAGCATTACCTGATATAGACTCCTCTGCTTTGTCCACGAACGCCTATGTTGCTCCAGGGACAGAGCTCGAAAAAAGCTTAGCAGAGATCTGGCAGGAGTTGTTGGGAATTGATAAAGTAGGCGTTCACGATAACTTCTTCGAACTGGGCGGCCAAAGCTTATTATCGATCCGTTTGATAGCGAGGATCCGAAAGCTTGGGTATACGGTAAACATTGGCGATTTTTACAATGGGCCCACTATCGCTCAATTGAGCACAAAATTAACCTCTACCGAAGAAGGCTATAAGATTCCTGAGAATGGTATTGTCAGGGATTGTGAGTATATCACTCCTTCGATGGTTCCCCTGGTGGATTTGAGCCAGAATGAGCTGGATACCATTATGGACCATGTTCCTGGAGGGCCCTCCAATATTCAGGATATCTATCCGTTGGCTCCTTTACAGGAAGGTATTTACTTCCATCATTTGATGAGCGATGCCACCAAAGGAGATCCTTATGTATTGTCACAGTTATTGTCTTTTTCCTCGTTAGAAAAGCGCTCTGAATTTATTGAAGCCTTGAGGTTTGTTATCAATCGTCATGATGTTCTTCGCACGTGTATTCTGAGTGAAGGTTTTGCTCAGGCTGTCCAGGTGGTACAGAGAACAGCTGAACTTAAGGTAGAGGAACTTGCCATAGATGAGAGATGGGATGTTTTACCTCAGGTCGAGCAGGAGCAGACATCCGGCAACTTGTATATGGACCTTACCCAAGCCCCTGCCATAAGAGTGAAAGCCGCAGATGATGCGGTTAACGGGAAGTATTATCTGGTGTTAAACCACCATCATATGGTGATGGACCACGTCGGGACCTCAAAAATAATAGGTGAGATTAGTCTTTATCTGTCCGGGCAGTCAGGTCTGCTTCCTAAAGCTTCTTTATACAGAGATTTTATAGGGCACACCTTGAATAAAAATAAATTGGATGAGAGTAACAAATACTTTAGTGAATTATTCGGAAAGATTGAATCGCCCACCTATCCATTCAATTTAGTAGATACGAAGATTGATGGGAGTACCACGATCGTTTCCTCCCAGGTGATGTTATCTGCTGAATTACGCGATGGTATCCGAAAGTTGTCTTCAG
Organism: Chryseobacterium carnipullorum; assembly: GCF_003815695.1. Taxonomy (NCBI): domain Bacteria; kingdom Pseudomonadati; phylum Bacteroidota; class Flavobacteriia; order Flavobacteriales; family Weeksellaceae; genus Chryseobacterium; species Chryseobacterium carnipullorum. The sequence goes on from NZ_CP033920.1 coordinate 3,283,661, forward strand.
ATCTTCAGATCAGTCCTGCTGTATTGTTCCATGCAGCCTTTGGTCTTGTTTTGGGAAGATGCAGCGGTACAGACTATGCTCTGTTCGGTTCAGTTCTTTTGGGAAGGTTGCAGGGAGCTAAGGGGTCCGAATCTTCTTTGGGGCTGTTTATGAATACCCTTCCTGTCTTATTGGATCTCAAAGGAGATATTCCTTCATACATTTCCCGGACGAATAAGCATTTGCAGAGCCTGTTGGATCATGAACAGACTCCTTTATCGAGTGTTCATCACTGGAGCGGTATTCCCAATGATGTTCCTATGTTCAGTGCCTTGTTGAACTACCGTCATTCTGAAGCAGGGTACTTAGATAAGGTCTCTGGTTTTGACGGAGAATTGTTATCTGGTTACTACCGCACCAATTATCCGTTTTATTTGGATGTTGATGACTACAGTCATGATTTTGGTCTGTCCTTCAATATCTTACCGATAGGGATTGATCCTTCTTCTTTGGTTTTCTATATGGAAGAAGCATTAACCGTGCTGCTTACCCATATGAATACGCCCTCGCAAACAACCGTTGAAGAACTGTCAATTTTAAGGCAAGAAGAGACTCATCAATTGGTAGAAGTATTCAACGATACCGCTGTAGACTATCCCAAGGACAGGACGGTAGTTGATTTGTTTGAGGCACAGGCATCAAAGACTCCTGAGTCTATAGCCGTGGTTTATGACGGGCATAGTCTTACGTACAGGGAATTGGATGCTAAATCCAACCAGCTTGCTCATTACCTTATGGATAAGGGAGTGTCTTTGGAAGATCTTGTGGGGGTCTGCATGAACCGCAGCCTGGAGATGATCATCGGTATTCTGGGAATCCTGAAGTCAGGAGCAGCTTACGTACCCATCGATCCTGATTATCCACAATCCCGTAAGGAGTATATGCTGGAGGATTCAGGGGTTACGATATTGCTTAGTGATAATGATTCTACAATTACTTTTAAAGAAGGTATAGACGTTATTGTATTGAATAGCGATTGGGATACTTTAAGCAAAGTTTCCAGTGGTAAAATAGAAAGAACCATTTCTCCTGATAATCTGGCGTATGTGATCTATACCTCCGGAAGTACGGGTAGTCCCAAAGGGGTTCAGGTTGAACATAAAAACATCGTCAGTTTATCTACGACTTGTGATTATATCAGTTTAACTGATCAAACAGTCTGGCTGTCCACAGGGTCGATATCCTTTGATGCAACGACCATAGAATACTGGGGAACCTTATTAAACGGAGGGAAATTGGTATTAACAACGACTGATACTCTATTGAACATAACACTTTTCAAAACATTGATCTTGGAGAATAAGATCACCACGTTATGGATGACTGCTTCTTGGTTCCATCAAATCGCAGAGGAAGATGTAAGTGTTTTCCAGTCGTTGAAGTATTTATTGGTGGGCGGAGATACTGTTTTATACAAGTACACAAATAAAGTAAAAGAACTATACCCGGAACTTACGATGGTTAACGGATATGGGCCTACCGAGAATACCACTTTCTCTACATCCCATATTATCGAAATCACAGGCCATACGCTTCCAATTGGTAAACCGATCAAAGACAGTTATGCCTATATACTGGATAAACACATGAATCCAGCTCCTATAGGGGTTGTCGGTGAACTGGTTGTCGGAGGATCAGGAGTAGCGAGAGGGTATTTGAATAATAAGGAGCTGACCAATGAAAAGTTCGTAGCCAATCCTTTCAAAGCAGGAGATCGTTTGTATAAGACCGGTGATTTAGCCAAATGGCTTCCTGACGGGAATATTGAGTTTACAGGCAGGAAGGATGATCAGGTAAAGATACGAGGTTACCGCATTGAGCTGGGTGAGATCGAAAACGCATTGTCAGGATTACCTGGAATCGTTCAATCCTGTGTTTTAGCCAGTGCAGATGAACAGGGTAACAAAAGACTGATCGCTTATGTAGTGATGGAAGGAGGGCTGGACAAGGAAGCCCTGCAATCCCAATTGCAGGAAACTTTGCCGGAATATATGGTTCCGAGATTATGGGTAGAACTCGACGAGATGCCGCTGACCTCCAATGGAAAACTGGATCGGAAGGCATTGCCGGACATAGATTCCTCTGCTTTTTCCACGAAAGCCTACGTTGCGCCAAGGACAGAGACAGAAGAAAGATTAGCTAAGATCTGGCAGGAGCTTTTAGGAGTAGAGAAAGTCGGTATATATGATAACTTTTTCGAACTGGGAGGCCATAGTCTATTAGCCGTTAAGTTGATTATTAGTGTTCAAAAAGAATTTGAGATGGAAATCTCAATTCAGGACGTTTTTGAATATAATTGTATTGAGCAGTTAGGCAATTATATTCAATATCTCGCTCTAGAAGTGGAAGACGGAGATTTTGATGATGAAATTTATATTTAAAATAATTAGAGTACAATAAAAATATGGAAGTTTTTGAAATATTAGAAAAAGCAAAGACATTAGGAATATCTGTAAAACTAAAAGAAGGAAGCTTAGTTATAAAATCTGAAAAGAAAAATATAGATGCCGATTTCTTAGGAGTTTTAAAAAACAATAAAGCAAGCATAGTCGACTACTTAAATATTTATAAAAAAAGAAATCGTTCTTCATTTATTACCTCATACGAAGAAATAAAAGTTTACGATCGAAATTTATATGAGCATATTCCATTATCCTTTGGTCAGGAGCGTTTATGGTTCTTAGACGGATTGTATGGGAGTGTGGAATACCATATACCCTTTGCGCTGAAACTTTCGGGTGATTTGGATAAAAAGGCTCTTTTCCTGAGCCTTAAAGAAATTGTTAGCCGTCATGAGGTACTTCGCACAATTATCTATTCAGAAGAAGGGGTGGGCTATCAGAAAGTCCTTCCACCGGATGATTGGGAGCTTTCTTTCAAAGATGTAACTACCGATTCTTTTGTATTGACGGAAGAATTAAAATCTTTTCTGTCAATGCCTTTTGATCTGGGTTCAGATTACATGTTCCGTTCGTGCCTGTATGATCTTGGAGGGAATGAATACGTCCTGGCAGGAGTGTTTCATCATATTGCCAGTGATGGTTGGTCCCAAAATATATTAATTGGTGAGTTCATTCAGCTTTATCGCTCCTATGTCTCTGGTAAAGAATTCAATTTACAGCCATTATCCCTACAGTATGCAGATTACGCGCTGTGGCAGAGAGAACATATAGAAGGTGCTGTTATCGACAAGCAATTATCCTACTGGGAACAGCAACTACAAGAGGTAAGTGTCTTGGAACTAACGAAGGATTATGCACGTCCGGCCGTGAGGAGTGTCTCTGGAGCGACCCTTTCTTTTGCACTGGACAGTGCCCTGAGTGCGGAGGTCAACTCTTTGAGCCGGGAGGAGGGCGTTACCGTTTTCATCACCCTGTTGACTGCCTTTAAAGTCCTGTTGAGCAGATATAGCGGCCAGGAGGATATTTGTGTGGGTACTTCAGTAGCCAACCGTAACCAGAAGGAGCTGGAAAATATGATTGGTTTCTTCGTGAATACCTTGCCTCTCCGTACCCAGGTAAAAGAGGATTCATCTTTCCGCGAGCTTTTACAAGCGGTTAAGCAAACGACCTTGGATGCCTACGTTCACCAGCACGTTCCCTTTGAGAAGATTGTAAATCGTGTCGTTAAAACACGTGATACCCGTGTAAACCCTCTGTTTCAGGTGATGTTTTTGTTGCAGAATGTGTTAGATTCTGAAAATACAGAAATTAAAAAAATAGAAGGACTGAAGTTATCTGGTTACGGAGAACGACAACTGCATACCTCACAATTCGATTTGACGCTAACGGTAAGTGAAACTGCTCAAGGATTTAATGTGGGTATAAACTACTGTACAGATTTATTCAAGGCAGAAACGATCCAAAGGATGTTCGCTGATTATCAAGAGCTATTACAATCGATTGTTAGCTCCCCATCTTCACAGACTGGTAATCTATCGATGCTCACCGGAGAGGAAAAACACCGTCTTTTGAAGGTGTTCAACGATACCGCTGCAGACTACCCGAAAAACAAGACCGTAGTAGATCTTTTTCAAGCACAGGTGGCAAAAACCCCCGAGGCCATAGCCGTAGTTTGTGATAGAGAGAGCTTGACTTACAAAGAATTGGATGAAAAATCGAATCAGCTAGCCTATTATCTCAGGACAGAATGTGAAGTCGTATCGGAAGATATTATTGGTATTTTATTAGATCGCAGCACCTGGTCAATTATTTCAATATTGGGAATTCTAAAATCAGGAGCATGTTATTTACCTATTGATAAGGCATATCCATCCGCTAGGAAAAAATTTATTGTAGAAGATGCCCGGGTTAAACTCTTAATCATCGAATCCGAAAATTTATCTGATGTATCGGATTACGAAGTGCCTGTATTTGCTATTGACACTCAATTCGATCATTTGGCAAATGGTACCGCTAATGCTGAGTACAGCCCGTCGCCAGATGATTTAACTTATATCATTTATACTTCCGGTAGTACAGGACAGCCTAAAGGTGTTATGGTGGAGCACAAGAATCTGCTCAATTACGTATTATATTCTATTGATCGTTACAGAACCGGTAATGATCGTTACAGCTTTCCTCTATTTAGTTCTCTATCCTTTGATTTAACACAGACAAGTATCTACTTAACTTTGCTTACAGGAGGGGCATTATATATTTACAAGGATAATAATGTGAGTGATGTTTTTGCAGATGTAGTTTCAAACGAGTTGATTAATTCCATCAAATTAACTCCAGCTCATTTGTCCTTTTTCAAGGAATTAGATAACTCAAAGATACAGTCTTACATTATAGGGGGCGAACAGTTAACACATTCAGATTTAAAAAATTTAGGAGTCCTGCATCCGTCAGCAAGAGTATTCAATGAATATGGTCCTACTGAAGCTACGATAGGATGTGTTGTTTCTGACGTGACCAACTACGAATCAATTGAAAATATCACCATAGGTCATCCCATCTCAAACACTCAGATTTATATAGTCAATACCCATGGAAATTTAGTGACCGTAGGTGCGGTTGGTGAATTATGTATAGGCGGTGCTCAAGTGACAAGAGGGTACTTGAACCGGAAAGAATTAACCGCTGAGAGATTCGTTCCCAATCCTTTCAAAGAAGGTGATCGTTTGTATAAGACGGGTGATTTAGCCAAATGGCTGCCTGATGGGAATATTGAGTTTTTAGGCAGAAAGGATGACCAGGTCAAGATCAACGGATACCGTATTGAGTTGGGCGAGATCGAGAATGTATTGTCAGGAGTACCGGGAGTCATCCAATCCTGTGTTTTGGCCAAAGAGGACGAACATGACGACAAAAGACTGATTGGCTATGTGGTACTGGATGGAGATCTTGACAAAGAGGCATTGCAATCACAATTACAGGAAAGTTTACCTGAATATATGGTTCCGAGGTTGTGGGTACGACTAGACGAAATGCCACTTACTGTCAATGGCAAGATCGATAGAAAAGCATTATCGGATATAGACTCTTCTGCCTTGTCCGCGAAAGCCTATGTTTCTCCACGAACAGCAATCGAAGAAAAATTAGCTGAGATCTGGCAGGAATTGTTGGGAGTTGAAAAGGTAGGTATCTATGACAACTTCTTCGAACTGGGAGGGCAAAGCTTATTATCGATCCGTTTGATAGCAAGGATAAGAAAGCTAGGCTACACGGTGAATATTGGAGATTTTTACACAGATCCTACAATCGCTCAGTTGAGTACGAAATTAACTTCTACTGAAGAAGGATATAAGGTTCCTGAGAATGGTATTGTAAAAGATTGTGAGTATATCACTCCTTCGATGGTAACCCTGGTGGATTTGAGCCAGAATGAACTGGATACCATCATGGACCATGTTCCGGGAGGCGCTGCCAATATTCAGGATATTTATCCACTGTCACCTTTACAGGAAGGTATTTATTTTCACCATCTGATGAGTGATAGAAATAATGGTGATCCTTATGTATTACCTATTTTATTATCTTTCCCATCATCAGACAATCGTTCAGGATTTTTCGATGCCTTGAGGTTTGTTATTAATCGTCATGATGTGTTGCGTACCTGTGTTTTAAGCGATGAACTTTCTAAAACGGTGCAGGTCGTATTGCGGGAGGTGAAATTGAATGTAGAGGAGTTGACTATAGATACCACTCAAGAAATTTTACCACAGGTAGAACAGGCAGTTGAACATAAAAATTTATGGATAGATCTATCAAAAGCACCAATATTACAAACAAAAATAGCCGATGATGTAGCTAATGATTCATATTACGCGGTGATCTATTATCACCATTTGATGACCGACCGTATAGGCAGAGTTAAAATGATAGAGGAGATTGAGCTTTATCTGTCAGGACGTGCAGATTTACTCCCGACTCCCGCTTTATACCGAGATTTTATAGGGCATACCTTGAACAAGGAGAAATTGGAGGAAAGCAAAAAGTACTTTGGTGAACTATTCGGAAAGATTGAATCACCCACTTATCCTTTTAATTTATCAAGCATTAAGATGGATGGCAGTACCAATGTTGTTTCATCAAGAACGATATTGTCCTCTGAATTATGTGATGGTATTAGAAAAATATCAAAAGACCTGCAGATGAGCCCGGCTGTAGTGTTCCATGCGGCCTTTGGCCTTGTTGTGGGAAGATGCAGTGGTGCAGCTTATGCTCTTTTCGGTTCGGTACTTATGGGAAGGTTGCAAGGATCCAAAAGTTCGGAATCTTCTATGGGCTTGTTTCTGAATACCCTGCCTGTGTTATTGGATCTCAAAGGAGATATCCCTTCATACATTGCCCAAACAAATAGCCGTTTACAATCGCTCTTGGATCATGAACATACTCCTTTATCAAACGTTCATAATTGGAGCGGGATTCCCAATGATATCCCGATGTTCAGCGCCTTGTTTAATTATCGCCATCAGACAAAAGATAAATCAGCCTATAGTTTGGATACTCCTTTTGATACAGGGATAAAATCTTTATTAGCTACAGAAAGAACAAATTATCCAATTAATTTAGCAGTAGAAGACTACGGCAATGGTTTTGGTTTAACATTCGATATATCTTCTGTAGGAATTGATCCTTCTGCTATGGTATTCTACATGGAAGAAGCATTGAATGAATTGCTTAATCATATGGATAAGCCATCGCAAATAACAGTTGAGGAATTGTCAATTCTAACGAAACAGGAAACTCATCAATTATTAGAAGTATTCAATAATACCGCTGTAGACTATCCGCAAGACAGAACGCTGGTTGACCTGTTTGAAGAGCAGGCGAAAAACACCCCGGAATCTGTAGCCGTAGTTTATGAGGGCGAGAGTCTGACCTACAGAGAATTAGACGAGCGTTCGAATCAGTTGGCTCATTACCTGATGGATAAAGGAGTATCTGTAGAAGATCTGGTAGGAATCTCTATGGAGCGCAGTCTGGAGGTGATCATCAGTATCCTGGGAATCTTGAAATCAGGAGCAGCTTACGTGCCTATAGACCCCGATTATCCACAATCCCGCATCAATTACATGATAGAGGATTCAAAAGTTAGAGTTTTACTTAGTGCTCATAATTGTGCAAACCTATTCACAAATACTGATCATCTGCATATTATATCTTTGGATAATGAATGGGATAATATAACGGGGAAGTATGCGGTAGAAAAGCCGGAAAGAATAGCTTCACCAAATAACCTGGCCTATGTTATCTATACCTCCGGAAGTACAGGAAGGCCAAAAGGTGTTATGGTAGAGAATAAAAATATATCCAACTTTCTTTATTGTCAAAAAGATTTTTACCAGGTTACTGCTGAAGACCAGTTTTTGTTATTTTTTAGTTTTTCTTTCGATCCGTCAGTAGAACAAATTTTTGTTCCATTGCTCAATGGCGCTACTTTACATATTGTACCCAAAGTTAAATTGCTCAATGTAGAAGAAGTTGTTCAATTACTTGTAGAAAAAAAGATTACGCATTTACACGCAGTGCCGTCGTTTTTAAGAGAGCTACCGTATGTAGAAGGAAATTATTTGAAAAGAATAATCAGTGGAGGAGATGTATTTGACAGAGAAATATATAAGAAATGGGGAAATAAAGGCATAAGAATTATCAATGAATTTGGTCCTACAGAAACAACGATAACATCAAGTGAACACGAGCTGGACGAAGATACTATGCCATCGGATATTGGTAGACCAGTAGCCAACACACAGATGTATATCTTGAGCGAAGAAGGGAGATTATTACCTGTGGGAGCTACAGGAGAATTGTTTATTTCTGGTTCCGGAGTGGCAAGAGGCTATTTGAACAACGAAGAGTTAACCAATGATAGGTTCATTTCCAATCCGTTCAAAGATGGAGAGCGTATGTACAAAACAGGTGATCTTGCCCGTTGGCTGCCTGATGGAAATATTGAGTTTTTAGGAAGGAAAGACAACCAGGTAAAGATAAGGGGATACCGTATTGAGCTGGGCGAGATCGAAAACATATTGTCAGGATTACCGGGAGTAACCCAATCCTGTGTTTTAGCAAAGCAAGACAGTGATGGGAACAGTCGATTGGTGGCTTATGTGGCCAGAGAGAACGGCCTGGACAAGGAATTGCTGCAATCCCAGTTAGAGGAAAGACTGCCAGAGTATATGGTTCCCCGATTATGGGTAGAACTGGACGAGATGCCGTTGACCTCCAATGGTAAGCTGGACAGGAAGGCATTACCGGATATAGACTCCTCTGCTTTGTCCACCAAAGCCTACGTTGCCCCAAGAACAGAAATAGAAGAACAATTGGCAGCGATATGGCACGAGCTGTTAAAAATTGAAAAGGTGGGGATCCATGATAACTTCTTCGAACTAGGTGGCCATAGTTTATTGGCCACTCGTTTGGTATCCATGATACGAAAGGAGATGGATGTAGAAGTGACGATCCGCGACGTCTTTGCCTATACTACTATAGGGACCTTGGGAGCTTACCTGCTACAACAGGAAAAAGGAATTTTGCTGCCTGAGATTATCAAAGTTGAGGAAAGACCAGCCAGGATACCCTTATCCTTTAGTCAGGAACGTTTATGGTTTTTAGACCGATTGCAGGGGAGTGTGGAATACCATATACCCTTTGCGCTGAGACTTTCGGGTGATTTGGACAAGAACGCTCTTTTCCTGAGCCTTAAAGAAATCGTTACCCGTCATGAAGTACTTCGCACAATTATCTATTCAGAAGAAGGAGTGGGTTATCAGGAGGTCCTTTCACCGGATGAATGGGAACTTTCTTTTAAAAAGATCGCTCATGGCGCTTCCGCATTAACGGAAGAATTAAAAGCGTTTTTATCAGCTCCTTTTGATCTCGATTCAGATTATATGTTCCGTTCTTGCCTGTATGATTTGGGGAATAATGAGTACGTCCTTGCAGGGGTGTTCCATCATATCGCCAGTGATGGCTGGTCCCAGGGAATATTGATCGGTGAGTTTGTGGAACTGTACCGCTCTTATGTTTCTGGCAGTCAATTAGCCTTACCAACATTGCCTTTGCAGTACATTGATTATGCACTGTGGCAGCGAAAGAATCTGGAAGGCGCTATCATCGAAGATCAGTTATCTTATTGGCAGGACCAATTAGAGGGTGTAGGTACATTACAGTTGCCCACCGATTACAGACGTCCTGCATTGCAGAGTGTCTCGGGAGCGACTCTTTCTTTTGCGCTGGACAGGAGCTTGAGTACAGGAATTAACTCTTTGAGCCGGGAGGAAGGTGTTACTTCTTTCATGACTTTGTTAGCTGCTTTCAAGGTCGTATTGAATAAATACAGTGGACAGGAGGATATTTGTGTAGGCACTTCAGTAGCCAACCGTACCCGAAAGGAACTGGAAGGGATGATCGGTTTCTTTGTCAATACTTTGGCTCTCCGTACCCAGATTAAAGGGGATGCATCTTTCCTGGAGTTACTGAAAGAGGTCAGGAAAACGACTTTGGATGGCTACGACCATCAGCAGGTTCCTTTTGAGAAGGTCGTAGAACGTGTTACAAGGACACGGGATATGAGTATAACTCCTCTGTTCCAGGTGATGTTTGTTTTACAGAACACACCGGATGCAGTGCAGATAGAGATGGATGGGCTTACTTTGAGCAATTATGAATCACAAGGGCAGGTCACTGCAAAATTTGACATAACAATAACCATAGAGGAGAGTGAGGCTGGTTTTTCTGTGAATATGAACTACTGTACGGATCTGTTTAAAGAAGAAACAATCCAAAGAATGTTCTTCCATTATCAGGAAATCTTACAATCCATTGTTGCATCTCCAGCCACTCAGGTAGGCAATTTATCGATGCTCACCGGACAAGAAAGACACCAGTTACTAGAGGTGTTCAACGATACCGCTGTAGACTACCCGAAAGACAAGACCGTTGTTGACCTTTTTGAAGCGCAGGCGGTAAAAACTCCTGACGCTATAGCAGTGGTTTATGAAGGTGAGGGTCTTACATACAGGGAATTGGACGAGCGTTCCAATCAGCTGGCTCATGACCTTATCAATAAAGGAGTTTCTGCAGAAAATCTGGTAGGTATCTGCATGAACCGCAGCCTGGACATGATTATCGGTATCCTGGGAATTCTGAAGTCAGGCGGAGCTTATGTTCCTATAGATCCTGATTATCCACAATCCCGTAAGGAGTATATGTTGGAAGATTCAGGGGTTAAGATATTGCTTAGCGATAGCGATTCAGATCAATATAAAGACAACCTGGATGTTATTCTGTTGAATAGTGAATGGGATCGTTTTGATAAAGTATCCAAGGCTAAAATAGAAAGGGTGGCTTCTCCATCCAACCTGGCCTATATTATATACACCTCTGGAAGTACTGGAAAACCTAAAGGAGTTGCTGTCACTCATTTTAATCTGTCAAATTTCCTTTCGGGAATGGTTGATCGTTTAGAAATGAAAGACTTACAGGTTTTTCTTTCGGTGACAACCTATACATTTGATATTTTCTATCTTGAATTGTTCACTCCATTATTACTGGGAGCAAAAGTGGTAATACTGGATAAACTAAGCATTAGAGATGGGAATAAACTTCAAGGAGCGATAGAAGCTTATCAGCCTGATTTTATGCAAGCGACACCATCTACATGGCAAATGTTGATAGATAATGGTTGGGAAAACAAGGAAGATGTATGCATTTTAACAGGGGGAGAAGCCATCAATGAATCCTTAAAAAATAACCTTACCGATATAAGTACAACAGTATGGAATTTATACGGGCCTACTGAAGCCACTATTTGGGTTACTGCTCAGAAACTAAGAAGTTCACAAAGAGTAACTATTGGTAATGGTATCAATAACATCCATCTGTATGTATTGGATAAAAACGATCATATTTTACCTGTAGGAGTTGCCGGAGAATTGTACATAGGAGGTTCAGGAGTAGCAAGAGGCTATTGGAACAATGAGGAGCTGACCCATGAAAGATTCATTGCCAATCCTTTCAAAGAAGGTGATCGTTTGTATAAGACGGGTGATTTAGCCAAATGGCTCCCTGACGGGAATATTGAGTTTTTAGGCAGGAAGGACGATCAGGTAAAAATAAGAGGTTACCGTATCGAGCTTGGTGAGATCGAGAACACATTGTCCCGATTACAGGGAGTAACACAGTCCTGTGTTTTGGCAAAGCAGGACAATGAAGGGAACAGCCGATTGGTTGCTTATGTAGTCATGGAGACAGAACTGGATAAGGAAGTGCTGCAATTACAATTAGGGGAAATCCTGCCAGAGTATATGATTCCCCGATTATGGGTAAAACTGGACGAGATGCCGTTGACCTCCAATGGCAAGCTGGATAGAAAAGCATTGCCGGATATAGACTCATCTGCATTATCTGCGAAAGACTATGTTGCGCCAAGAACAGAAACAGAAAAGAGATTGGTTGAGATTTGGCAGGAACTGTTAAAAATTGAAAAGGTCGGCATCCATGATAACTTCTTCGAGTTAGGAGGGCATAGTTTATTGGCATTTAAAATAGTTACTCATATAAATACAATATTTGATACAGATATGAGGATCGCCTTACTTTTTGAATTTCCAACCATTTCCCAGCTAGCAGCTAACATGAATGCAAAAAGCTTATTTGATAATGATATTCTGATTCCCCTACAGAAATCCGGAAATAAAAAAGCGCTGTTTTTAGCACCAGACGGATCAGGAACATGTCATGTCTATGGGGGACTAACTGAATCTCTGGGAAGCAATCAACCTGTATACGGGTTTCATAGTCCTGGTTTAGACGGAGAATCAAAGCTGGCAGAGTCGCTTGAGGAAATGGTAACACGGTTTGTTGATGAAATGCAAAAAGTAGATCCGCATGGGCCTTACCGACTCGGAGGTTATTCCTTTGGAGCAATAATAGCTTATCAAATGGCATTACAACTGAAAGAAAAAGGATTTGAAGTTGATGAGTTAATCTTTTTTGACGGAAAACCTGAATCTGAAATAAATGGTAACATCGAAGAAGAAGACAAGGCTTTTAAAAACTTGCTGGAGACCTTAGTTGAATTTTTTAAAGATGGTGATGGGATTGGTTTTGACTTTGATTTTGATAGTGAAAGTTTCAATTCAAATGATTTATTTATTGAAGGTAGTGTAGATGAGCAAATTAATCATATATGTGAAAAATTACGACCAAAGAATGAAAAGGAATTTAAAGGAAGATTGAAAGTAAGATTTAACAATTATCAGTTTAGTCGCTCATACCAATGTATAAATAAAGAGAAATTAAATACAGATATTTCACTATTTAAAGCGATTCATAAGACTGAAGAAATCAACGGAGAACCAGTAATTGTGGATAATATCGGATTTAATTATAACTGGAATCAATATACTCACCAACAAGTAACGGTATATCCAATTCCTGCAAATCACCATAACATTTTAACAAATAAGAATAATATAAAACAGATTACAGAATTATTAAAAGGATAATATGACAAGCTCTGTCTCAGTGACGTGATAGAGCCTGTTTAAACATTAAACAATAAAAGTTTGTATACTAAGGTTTTGACTAAAAATAATTTAATGAATTGATATTCAGTCAGGATTGCAGTGAGAACAGAAAAGAAGAAAACAGATTTTAAGCCCCTCTCAAAAAGGGGCATAAAACTGAAAAATGATTTTGTAATCATTATGAATAAATTCAGATGAGGAAGTTTTATGAAACACGTTTCATAAAACTTTTTCTTTGTCTTAAAAGGCTGGAAAATGCGGTGCTGGTCCTACAAAAAGTTTAGAGATTAATGTTCGGTTTAACCATTAAGAACAGCATGTATTTTATTGAATGGGATATTCATTTTTCAAATAAAAAGTAGTTTTTTTATCTGTTTTGCTTACCAAAGAATATAAAAAAGGACGATTTAAAAAAATCGCCCTTTTTTGTTCTTTAAAAATTATTGTTGGTACTGGTGGGTTGTTTCTCAGCAGGACCAGTAAAAATTTATTTAATAAAAGGTAAATTATATTGTTGTGAGCACGGGAGCATCATTACGCTCATTTTGAATAGATAATGTCTTGATTTCGCTTTCTAGTAAAGAAATGATGCTTTTTTCAAGATCAGGTAAATGCCAATCGCTTACCCCTTTACAAGCAGATTTGTAAAATGAAATATTTTTTAACAGCGTTGCGTAGGCTTCTTCTTTTTTATGATTAAACATTAAATCATTCATGATCTCTTTGTAGTAATCATTTCCCCATTTTTTAATATGCTTTCCTTTAAAAATTGCAGACTCTCTGTGAGGATTTAGCTGTTCCTTCCAAACCAGAAGTTCTATGATTATTTTTTTTAAAACATTGTCATTGGCCAGAACACCATAAAGCATATCATCTCTTTTAATTCCAATGTAAACCTTATAACACATTTGCCAAAATCCATTGTAATTAACCTTAAAATTTTCTTCATTAAATTCGATAGTCTCAAACTGATACTCTTTAACAAGCTGATTGATTACCGGATAAAATTCATCACGACTGTAAGCAATTTTGTATCCTGAAGACAAGTTGTATGAAAACGAGGCAATATAGTTGTCTACTCGCAGTGCTTTAAATAAAAAACGAAAAGCCTTGAATTTTTTCAATTGAATGTATCTTTTTGCTAACACCAATAATTTTTTATCAATTATTGTTAAATCCATGCAAAAAAGATTGTCAAACAAAACGCGTGGGCGTACCGTAGCCTCACCTTGTTGAAGATAAACTGACAAGACTGAATTTGGAAAACTGGATAGCCATTCAGTCTTATTTTGGTTATTGTATTTTTTAACGTCATCTGTGAATACAAAAACATCTAAATCTGATAAAGAATCTGAAGATTTTTTACGGTCTAAATGGAAAAATGATCCAAAAGTAACAATAGAGCAGATGTCGGTATTGGACTCACCAAATTTTTTTAATATTTCATCTAAATTATTCATGGTACATAGAATTATTGAAGTGTATAAATATGCCTGTTTTTCAAGGAAAGCATACTTTTTCGTTTAATCTTCAAAGATAAGAAAAAAAAATATTTTTGTAAAACTTATACCGTTTGGAGACTCAGAAATATTCGGAATATTTTTTCTTTATTTGGGTTTCATTTGGAGAAAATATACTATTTCACGAACTGGTGAAAAGATTGTATGGAATGGTGGTTTCTGCTATCGGTTGCTCCAGATCATTTCAGGCATAAAAACCTTTTTAAAAAGTTACATCATCCAAACCTTATTTCTCTATAGCGTTGACTTAAATTGGCTGAGATGATTTATGTAATAAATTGTTTGTTAATTGCTTATACAGATTCAGATTGAAAATAACACAGTTTTTAGTGTTTTAATTAATTTTTTCAAAATAAATTTGTAAATTGCTTTTCGGTTGTTTGTAACTGTATTTGTTTGATAGTCAGCAGGATACGTCAGTTTGTGTTGAGCTAAACAACTTCTGTTACAATACACAATGAGTATTGACAGCATATTGGCAAATAATTAGTCTAATTAAAAATAGCCAATGCCGGAGATTTTTACAATAAATCAAAATTATCGGGAAGAATCACCTACTGATGAGCATTCTTTCAGGAATCTGTTATTGTGAAATTTAAATCCACCCAAAAGACCTATTTTGTAACAAGGTGTACATTTAAAAACTCTTAAAAACTCATAGTGGAACCCCTTAAAAAGTAGTAATATAAAATTAATAACTGAAAATAAACGAAAAATGGACGCAGAGAAATTAGAATCCTTTAATGGGATTGATATGGTGTATCATGTTGAAAACAAGGAAGTATCACCATTGGATTGGGCAAAGGAAAATCAGGAAGAAGTAAAAACCATTTTAGAAAAGACCGGAATTCTTCTTATCAGAGGTTTTAATGAGGTGAATGAAAATGATTTTGGGGGAATTCTTTCCTTATTGCTGGGAGCGGAGCTTATTGATTATACATTCAGATCCACCCCACGTACAGAATTGGGAAATAAAATTTTCACAGCTACCGAATACCATCAAACCGAATGGATTCCACAGCATAATGAGAATTCTTACTCCAATAAATGGCCATCTAAAATAGGGTTTTTATGTAAAGTAAAGGCAGATAAGATGGGGAATACTCCTATTTCTGACAGTAGAATTGCCTACAACGAAATCCCGGCAGAAATCAGAGAGGAATTTGAAAGAAAAAAAATTATGTATGTTAGAAACTACTCTAATATTGACCTGCCTTGGGAAGAAGTATTTCAGACTCATGATAAAAATGAAGTAGAAGCTTATTGTAAAGCCAATAACATTTTAGCGGAATGGACTCCCAATGGACTCAGAACAAAACAAATAAATCAGGCTACTCTTGTTCACCCTGATACCAATGATAAATTATGGTTTAATCAGGCACATCTGTTTCATGTAAGCAATTTAGATAGTGAATTGAGGGAAGACTTAATCGCAATATTAGGGGAAGATAATTTACCTAGAAATACCTACTTTGGTGATGGAAGCCCGATCGATCCTAAAGTATTAGACGTAATAAGAGAAGTCTATGATAAAACTAAGATAAGTTTTGATTGGCAGGAAAACGATTTGTTATTGCTGGACAATATGTTATACACTCACGGTAGAGAACCGTTTGAAGGAAAAAGAAAAGTACTTGTCGGGATGGCAAAAGAATACAGTCTGCCTTTAAACTAAGGATTTCAGCCGGCAATAGATAGAATTCACTTGTATCAGAAAGCGAAAATGTTGATGACCGGAAGAATTTAGATTGATAAAGAGCAGCAACTTCTTTACGAGCACTATATTGGTCTATTCAAAAGGCACAGATTGACCATCTGTACCTTTTGAATAGACCAATATTGATTTTCATTTGTAATGAAAATCAATACAAATACCAAATAGTAAAAGTTTTCCATTGAGTTGGGATATTACATAAAACATGATAAGCTGAAATCGGCATAAGAATAATTAATAACGTTTAGTTATTAACCGCTACAGAGTTGAAAGAATATCTATAAACTATACCCTTTGTTACTATGGGAGTCCATCATTATAAGCAAACTAAAATTGGTCTATTAATGGGCCCTACGAAAATAAACATGCTTAAAATTCTTATATTTGCACCTGCTTTCTAAGACTAAAACCATCGCCTATTTATGAATACATTCCAGGGAAAATATATGAACAGTACTACGACGGCTAAGCCGAAAATTATCGCCATTCCTTTTGCTGGTGGTAATAAATACAGTTTTAATAAAATAGAAAAAGAGATGTCTCCTGGTTTTGAATGGATTACATTAGAGCTGCCAGGAAGAGGGGATCGGTTTACAGAACCCTTACTGGACAATCTCCCTGACATGGTCGACGATCTATTTGTGAAGATACGTCAACATATCATTAAAGAGGAATATCTGCTTTTGGGTCATAGTATGGGATGTCTTCTTGGTTATGAACTTATGAAAAAGCTTCGCGAAAATAATTTGAAATTACCATTATGTACATTTTTTCTTGGAAGAGGGGCGCCGGAGCATAATCGTTTTAAGAATAAGAAATCAGCTCTTCCTCAAGAGTTATTTTGGGACGAGATAAAAAAAATGGGAGGTATGCCCAATGATTTTTTTGACCAAAAAGACTTATTGGAAATCTTCTATCCCATTTTAAAGAACGATTTTAGAGCGATTGAGAATTATAATTATTTTAAAATGGATAAACCTTTTTCAATTCCCATGAATATAATAATGGGAAACGAAGAAATAGGAGAACAAGCAGAAAAGACTTCAATAAAAGAGATGAAAGATTGGGGGAATGAAACAGATGCTGATTGCACTTTTGAAATCCTGGAAGGAAATCATTTTTTCATCCATGAAAAATCAAAGATTATTGCACAAAAAATGATGCAAAGTATCTCTCAAATTGTGTAAGCTGAAAAATTATTCTGAAAATTTTTCTTTTGTCGTTTTTCCGGGATGTCCTTTTTAGAATTTTTAGTTTGATAACGACCTAAACAAATCAAATCAGAGAATTTTGTAACGATCATCTTTGTCTTCAATCATGCACAGTTGGATATTACTGATTGACAGGGCAGATTGTGAATATCATGAACAGAAACCGGGACAAATAGATACGCTGAAAACTCCTGCAATAGAACTCTGGGGATAGAGTATAAGAATAGCACATCTAAAGACTGGCTCTTCATTCAAAAATGTATTGTAAAGATCCGCGAAAATCTAATCAAAAACTAAGCCGTGAAAGTTTTTTACCTGATGGGTTTAAATAGGAGTAAAATGACGTTCACACATCTTTCCAGGGTTGTTTCATGAAAGATTGTTGAAGAATAAAAGACTTTTGCACCTTCAAAACCCATACGATGAAAAAGATAAATTTTCGTGAAGAATAAGTAATCACTTCACTAGCGGCTTTGGAAAATTATATTTATATTTGCAGTCGTTTGATTCCATGGTAAAACTTCCCTCTATAACTCTTTAAAATCAAATATATATAAGTAATTTATCAAACTCCTATTTGATTATGAAAAAACTCCAGAATATATTAATTTCTACAAGGACAATGGCGGTTTTGCTTTTGGTCTACGCATTTTCCATGGCCTATGCCACTTTTTTAGAAAACGATTACGGAACCCCTACCGCCAAAGCTTTAATTTATGAAGCAAAATGGTTTGAATTAGTCATGGTTCTGCTTATTCTCAACTTCGTAGGAAATATCGCAAGGTATCGTCTTTGGAAAAGAGAAAAATGGCCTGTTCTGGTATTTCACCTTTCTTTTATCCTTATTTTTGTAGGAGGGGCTATTACAAGATATATCAGCTTTGAAGGAACAATGCACATCAGGGAAGGCGAAACTTCCAATGAAATTGTGACCGACAAGAATTTCTTTAAGATCCAGGTCGAAGAGAAAGGAGACGTTCTCAATTATCAGGATGTTCCTTATCTGATGTCTCCACTGCATAAAGACTTTAAAGCAACCTATGATTTCCACGGAAAGGAAGTAAAGGTGTTTACAAAAGACTACATCCAGAGAAAAAAAGACAGCTTAATTGCTGAGCCCAATGGGACTGAATATCTTCATCTGGTTTCCACAGGAAGTACAGGAAGACAGAATATCTACATCAAACCGGGAGAAACAAAATCTATTAACGGAACTTTGGTAACATTCAACAGAGCGATTGACGGTGCTGTAGAATTTAAAAAAGAAGACGGGAAAATATTGATCAAAACACCTGTTGATGCAGCCTTTATGACCATGGCAACCCAGGCTACAGGAAGTACCAAGAAAGATGAATTCCAGCCTTTGGTACTGAGAAGCTTATATACGATTAATGAATTGAAACTGGTTGTTCCTGAAGGCCTTAAAAAAGGAAGACTGATGGCGTATGAGGGAGACAGAAAGAAAGATGCTATGGTACCTGACATGCTTAGAATCGAGCTTCAGGGACCTAAAACGAAGCAATTGGTTGATCTTTCCGTAGAAAAAGGAAATCCAAACGCATTCAAGCAGGTAACCATGGACGGACTGAATATAATGGTGGGTTTCGGGCCTAAAGTCTATAATACGCCTTTCGCTTTGAAACTTCATGATTTCGTTATGGAAACCTATCCGGGAAGTAACTCTCCAAGTGCTTATGAAAGCCACGTAAAAATCATTGAAGAAGGAAAAGAAACTCCATATAAAATTTACATGAACCACGTTCTTAACCATAAAGGCTACCGTTTCTTCCAGTCCAGTTTTGATCCGGACAGAATGGGGACCGTACTTTCTGTAAACCACGATTTCTGGGGAACGCTTATTACTTATATCGGATACGCATTTCTGTTCTCAGGAATGTTTGTGATCTTCTTCTGGAAAGGAACTCATTTCTGGAAACTTAACCAGCAACTGAAGAAAATGAGCCAAAAGAAAATGGTTGTCATCGTAGCATTACTTCTTTCTTTGGGATTGAATGCTCAAAAAATTGAAACTCATGGCACTTCCGACGGATCGTCGAAAACACCAATCAGTACAACAGCAGGAGATCAAAACCAACATCGTCATGCTGATGGAACGGTACACACCACGGCAGAGCACGAAAAAGCAATGCAAAGTGCAAATTCAGGTTCTGAACAGAATTCGGTGGCAAAATCCTTCAATAAAATACGAACGATTTCTGCTGATGAAGCCATTGCAAAAACCAAAATTTCTAAGGAGCATGCCGAGAAGTTTTCTTATTTGTTGGTTCAGAATTATGAAGGAAGAATTGTTCCTATGAGTACGCAAGCGCTTGACGTTTTAAGAAAACTTTATAAAAGCGATACCTTCAAAGGTTCGGACGGAAAATATTTAACGGCAGACCAGTGGTTTCTATCTATAAACACCGATACGCCTAGCTGGACAATGGTTCCGATGATCAAAATTATTAATGGTGGCGATATACTGAAGAAAAAAGTAAAAGCGAACGAAGATGACTACACTTCTTTAATGAATATGTTCCCTGTAGATGAAAATGGACAGCTACATTACGTTTTGGAAGAAGATTACAATATAGCTTTCCGTAAAAAACCTGCAGAACAGTCAAAATATGATTTGGCAGTAATCGATCTGAACGATCGTGTTCAGGCCTTTAACGAATTCTTTAGCGGTCAGTTTATGAGGATTGTCCCTGTTAAAAACGATCCGAATTCTACTTGGCACTCTTGGCTGGGTCAGAATTTTGAACCGGATCCGGAAAGTCAGGCCGTTATGGGACCGTATTTCTCAGCAGTTTTGGAAGCGCAGAAAGATGGAAATTGGGCTAAAGCAGATGCAGAACTTCAAAAGCTGTCAGACTATCAGCAAAAATGGGGGAAAAATGTAGTTCCATCGAAAACAAAAGTGGAACTGGAGGTATTTATGAATAAAGTAAATATCAATTTTAAACTTTTGATTTTCTATACCTTAGTAGGTGGTTTAATTCTATTGTTTGGCTTCATCGAGCTTTTCAAACCAAATAAAATATTAAATAAAATCATCAAGGTACTGATCGTTATTGGCTGCGTTGGATATTTTTTCCAGTTTTTAGGATTAATCGGAAGATGGTATATCTCCGGCCATGCACCTTGGAGTAATGGTTATGAAGCGATCATCTTTATATCCTGGGTAGGAATTACAGCAGGTCTGGCACTTTACAGAAATTCTAATGCACTGATTCCTGCAGCAGGATTTACGGTGGCAGTGATGATGATGGGATTTGCTCACGGAGGTTCTGCACTAGATCCGCAAATTACACCGCTGGTTCCGGTTCTGAAATCATATTGGTTGATTATTCACGTTGCGATCATCGCTTCCAGTTATGGGATCTTGGGATTATCTTTTGTCATTGCCATTATTTGTTTGCTATTTTACATTGTTGCAGGGAAAAAATCTTTCAAACTGCACAACGATCATACCTTAAAAGAACTTACCATCGTTTCGGAAATGGCATTAACGATAGGGCTTTACGCTCTGACTATAGGAATGTTTATGGGGGGTATTTGGGCTAACGAATCTTGGGGAAGATATTGGAGCTGGGATCCAAAGGAAACCTGGGCTTTTATTTCGGTAATGGTTTATGCCTTTGTACTGCATATGCGTTTGGTTCCGGGATTAAGAAGCCGATGGGCATTTCATGTAGCTTCCATGTTGGCTATTTCTAGTATTGTAATGACTTATTTTGGGGTCAACTATTACCTAAGTGGTTTACATTCTTATGCAGCAGGAGATCCGGTTCCGGTTCCGCTATGGGTTTATCTTGGTTTGGCTTTTATGTTCATACTTTCCGCGGTATCTTACTTTAAGTTTAAATTTTTAAAAAAAACCGCAAAAATTACAAGTTAATTTAATTACAAAAATTCACAGATCATCCGAATTGGATGGATCAACAGATAAAAAAGAATCCGTCTCACAACCAATTTGTGAGACGGATTCTTTTATTTAGATTCTATTACGACATTGATCTTCAAACTCTTTTACTGATGATTTCGTTCGTTTAAGTCAAATTATTAACAGATCAAGAGAGGATTACAGATCCTTTATGTGAAAGGGAAAAGAAGATGATGAAACTTTACAAACTGCTGTTATGAGCTGTTTAATTTTAGTTTCCATTGATGTCATCATACAATTGATCCACTACTTTTTCTAAAATTTCTCCTGTTTCATGAAAGCTGGTGTTGGTCAATATGGATATCCCTATATTGTGTTTAGGATAAATCACAAACCAGTTCTGCATTCCGTAGATCCCTCCGTGATGTCTGTATATTAATTGATGGTCATTTTCTATGATGTACCAGTGATACCCTTCCCAAAAATCAGAACCTTCTTTGTATAATTTTGTATGAGATTCATTGACAATAGGATTCGACTTGTCTAGTTGCAGTTTCATATACTTCACCAGATCCGTAGTCGTAGAGTGCAATCCTGAAATGCCACCCCATAACGTTCTGTTGAAATTAGGCATTAATTCATTTTTATCGTTATAGCCTTTGACCAGTCTTGTTCTGTCATTTTCATTGAGGGTAAACTTGGTTTGATTCATACTATTGGGTTTCAAGACAAATTCAATGACCAGTTCCTCAAATGGTTTTTGATACACTTTTTCAAGGATGTACGCGGTCAGCTCCGGAGCCGTGTTTGAATAGGAATAAACTTCTCCGGGTTTCGTCTCAATGTTGATGAGTTTTAATCCTTCCAAAAATGCCTTTTTATTTTCACTTTTTATAGGGAAGTTTGGAAATCCACTGGTATGGGTGATCAGGTGTTTGATTGTTATAGGTTCACCTTTAAATGCTAAATTGGGATAAGGTTCGTCAAGATAGATTCTGATATCATCCTCTAAATGTATTTTTTGATCAAGTACGGCTTTAGCGGCGATATACCCGGTAAAGGTTTTCGTTACAGAAGCCAGCTCATAAAGGGTAGAATCGTTGGGTTTGTTTCCTTTTCCAATCGTTAATTCTCCAAAATGTTTGATGGTGGATGTTCCATCTTTAAGCACGGCAATGGAAACCGAATGAAATCTTTTGTCCTCCAATAACTGAAGCGCATTTTTTGTAATGGCATCTTCAACATTTTGGTTATGGATGGGCTGAACACTTTTACATCCAAGTAAGGCAAAAAGTAAAATAAGGGTTACATATTTCATGGTCAGAATTTTAATTTGATATTGATAATCTGATGCAAATATGCTGTGGAGAATCCTGGAAAAAGTCCGTATAAAAAAGTCGGACTCATTTTAATCAATAAAATGAGTCCGATTATCTGCAATCCAAAGTCTGAGTATTTACAATAGTTTAATTATCAACTGTTTCTGAATGCGGTTGGCGTTGTGTTCGTGTATTTTTTAAATGAGGTATGAAAAGAAGATTTTGAATTGAAACCCACTTCATATAAAATTTCCAGCACCGTATATTCTTTTTTTGTCGGATCTTTCAGAAGGGTCATTGCTTTTTTAACGCGGTATTCATTCACGAAATCAAAAAAGTGCTGATTGAGGTGATGGTTAATTAATACAGACAACTCACGAACAGGGATATTCACCTGATCTGCCAATTCCTGAATCGTTAATGAAGGCTCTAAGAATGGTTCTTTTTCAACCATAAATTTTTTAAGCTGTTCGATCTGAAAGCTTTTGGTTTCGTCGGTTGTATTTTCAGTTTCCAGCGTTTCTGCAAAATCTTTTGTCGGTTGTAAGGTGGAATCAATTCTGCGAAAAAGCTCAGGATAATGTAATGCCTTTAAGATAAACCAGCAGGCCGCCAATAAAAAGGAAGTGCCTGCCAGAATGTGCAGCCAGATAAACAGATCGTTGTATGCGGTATACCGTATGATATTTTTAAAAATAATACAGACATGGATGAACAAGAAAATGAGGGTAAGCTGAAACAGCCATTGGTACAGCAAAGTGTTGGGATTCGTGTAGTTTTCAAGATAAATCTTCTTGTATCTTTTGAGGATCATGAATACGGCAACGATATAAAAGAAAAACTGCAGTTCCCCGATGAGCTGATACACCAACATTTCAGGGGAGCTCCACATCGTTGTAAAGAAGTCTTCTTTTGCGGTACCTTCAGCCAGATAAAGCTTTGGAACCAACATTAAGTTGGCAACAATGAAAGGAATAAGATGCAGCAAATGCTTTCTTTTTAGGGTGAAATCAGAATAACAAACGGCATTCACGTAGAGATAGAAAAGAGGCATGACCAATAAGTAAGCAGATATTTTGAAAGCTTTCAGATTATAACTATCCACAAAAAGATGCATAAAAATTCCGCTGATATCAATGGCATTAATGATAAGGAACGCTGCAAATAATCTGTTTTCCAGTTTTCTTTCTGTTTTTACCGTTAACAAAAATACGGCAAGCAGCAACGATACAAAAACAGCCATCGCAGCAATAACTTCCAGAAAACTTAATTTGTCCATTAGTTTTTTTGTAAAAATAAGACAAAATATTTTGCTCCAGTGTGGAAATTCTCCCGACTTTGAAGTAGTAAATAAGATCATTTCCTTTACACTTGCTTCAAGTCAGGAGACTTTGAAGAGCTGGTAATATACCTTAGCTGAAGTTGAGCAAGCTGCCTGAAAAAGAATTAATTTGTGATAAAGTTTACATATAATGTAAACTTTTTTTTGTATATTTGTTAAGCAATGTACGTATTAAATAAAATTACGGGTGAGAAACAGGCTGCAACAATAACTAAAATTGCTGCTGCTGAAATTTCGCAAATTAATAAAACTAAACGGTTTGATTTTAATTGGAACAAAGAAAAAGCCTTTCATGTTTATAAATTAACCGTAGAGGGGAAAGAAGAACCCATAGGGCTGTTATCTATGGAGGAACGGTCTCAAGATTATGCTTTGGAAATCAGGCTTTTGGCGGCCTCCAAAGAAAATGTTGGTCAAGCGCAGGAATTTAGCCGGATTGCGGGCTGCCTTATTGCATTTGTCTGTAAAGAAGCATTTAAAAGAGGGTTTGAAGGATTTGTTTGCTTAAAGCCAAAAACAAAGCTTGAGAGACATTATATGCAGCAATATGGACTACAGTCCACTAAAATGTATTTGATCACTGAAGGAGAAAATTCATTACAATTAATTCAGGAATATTATGAAGACAAACAGGAAAGAAATTAAGGAAACCAATTTTTCAAAGTTTACAGGTGAAGAACTTGCGGATGCTTTTGTCTTCCCTGCGGATAAAGTTTTGAGCGCGAAGGAGAAAAAAGAGGAAGATGATTTTTGGAAAGCCCGCCGAAACCAATTTGAAAATCGTACGCACAGGCAACAAATGTATTCCGGATTGTTACAGCTAAAGTTTCAATTGGAAGATTATACAGATAACAGCCAATATGTGGAAGCTCTTAGTTTTGGATTTTTTTTAAATGAATATGTTAGCAGACAGGATAAAAAAGATAAGGACTTTGCTGTTGAAGTAGGTGTTAAGCCGACTGTACTTAGCCAATATATTAATAATCACCGAAAGCCAACAGATGAGTTCATCATCAGACTAGAATTACATTCTAGCGGGATGATTCCTGCCATAAGTTGGTTTAAGGTTGTTCAAAAAGATAAAGAACATGAGATCATGACCAATCAAAAATTAAGAGAGGAAGAAAGTAAGTATGTTAAAAATAGACTTGGATTTGCTTATTAGCTTTTGCTTATTTTAAAGGGAGATGGCCTTGCTTCAAAGTTGGGAGACTTTGGAGAGTAGTGTATTGCTTGTGTCAAAAAATCTTATAATATCAATTTACATCATCCTTATTTCTGAAATATCTAACAATCTGTTTTTTTTATTAAATTAGCTATGGTCTAATGAATTCTTTTAAAGGAAGATGCTTAATGGTACCTTTAGGTGTACAATATTTGTTTATAGCTAAATCAAAATTTGTACGAACACATCTGCATCTTGCATTAGACCATTTTCTTTAAACTACAACTTTTTAATACAGTTTTTCTGAATACTTTTTGTGATAGTAAGTTTTCGTTTTTCCAATTTGTAGGAAACCCAACTTCTTCAATCAATTTTATTACAACCTCATAGGTTTTATCATTCTCATTGTTCTTTATTTTTTCATATCTGAGAACATGTTCATATTTTAAGATAGTAAATTGATTATGCTTATTATTTTCAAATGAAATAACCCAATGTCTATCCGGTTGAAAAGATAGTAGCTGTTTTAAATATGGAATTACAATTAAAGAATCGTTTTTGTAGCTTTTTAATCGAGTTTTTCTAAACATATGTTTCCATCCATATTTAGATATTTCTATATTACCATAAAGTGGATTATTGATTTTTTTAATATTTTTATATGAAGTTCTAATATTTTTTCTGTGTTTGGAAATAGGGATTAGTTTGATTTTCTTGAAGTTTAGAATTACTCCTCTTGAATTGAAATTTTTTAGCTTATTGCTTCTACTTATACATCTTGCAACTTCAAACTTAGTTGCGGGAGACAAAATATGGTTTTTTCCAAGTTCAACAACCTTTGGTATACTGTTACTATGAATATATGCCCAATAATTTTCTCTAGTCAAATGGTCGTACCAAACTAAACAAATATCATTTTGGGATTTTTGAGCTTCTTTTATTCCTTTTGAATATAACTTAATTGTATTGTTAGTGATTTTTCCAAAAGATGAACCTGATTTTACTTGACATAGAAGAAGTGTTCTTTTTCCTATTATCCAAGGATGATTGAAAGACAAAAGCAAATCAATTTTCGAATTATCTTCATTTCTAGTTCCCCATCTTAACTCAGCATTG
Source organism: Chryseobacterium carnipullorum (assembly GCF_003815695.1). Lineage (NCBI taxonomy): Bacteria > Pseudomonadati > Bacteroidota > Flavobacteriia > Flavobacteriales > Weeksellaceae > Chryseobacterium > Chryseobacterium carnipullorum. Next base: position 3,309,955 of record NZ_CP033920.1, read on the forward strand.
AGAGCTTGAATAAGATTAGCAGCAGAAATAACTTCTGAATCATTTCCATTTTGGGAATTTAAATCTCGGGTTAATTTGGAGTCTGCTTTCAGTTCTTTATTTATAAATAAAGGCTTCATAAAATTAAAAGTCTTATAACAATTTTATAATCATTTTTGTGGTAGCTTGATTAAAACGTTGCCGGGTTTATTCATTTATAAGTTTAAAGAAATCAGATAAACTAATTTTTCTTGCTTCACATATTTTAAAAAGTGTTTCAACGGGTATTCTGTAAGTTTCTTCACTTTTAATTTTTCTAATGGTACTTTCTTCTACACCATGATTTTTGGCAAAAGAATTTTGTGACTTGCCTTCTTGAAGCCAAGGTATCAACCATTTTTTTGTAATGTATAAACAAATTTTTTCGTTTATATCCGTCATAAAGCAAATGAAATAATTAAATAATAAAAAATCACGGTCGATCGACCGTAATTAGATTTCTTTTCTTACATTTATAAAAAAATACAAACAATGAAAAAGATAAAAACAGATTTTGCTCCCCGGTTTCGGGCAGATAAAAAGCACTCCGGGTTGCAGCTGATGGAAACCTTCTTTCAGTTCAATGAGCTGGATGTTTCCAAAGAAATACTAAGCAAAATGATGAACTATGCGGTAAAGAGGAATAGTTGGATCCATGAAGATCCGGCGGTCATCTTCCAGTTTCATCAGTCGATAAGGTCGCTGATCCGGGCAGGGTATCTCATCATGCTGAAGGAAAGGAAATGGGCTGTCAATAACCAGCCGGAGAAGATTTCTCCGTTGGTTCTTGGCCTGCTTTCGGAGAAGGAATACCGGAATCCTCTGCTGGTTTTCAAAAAAGCATTCAGGGAATACACCCTCAAAGAATTTGATTATTTTATGTCCGGAATCGTCTATTTCTCAATGGGCGTCTATGAAAATCTACCGGAAAGGAATATCGTGATGCCCTACATTCATACGGTTAAAATGCTGGAAGCGGCGCACCTTATTCTTCAAAGGAGGAGAGACAAGAAAATGGCTGAAACCAATTCAGGATAAAAAAGATTGAGAGTTGTTGATAAAGGTGATTAATATAATGATGATGTGTTTTTCTGACGCAAAGTTTTCATTTTTGAAACTGTTGATTGTAAGTGAACAAAGGATAGAATCAACTTCGTTGATTCGTCGAAGTGGGTGTACACGCATACCGCTTCATCAGCGACAAAGTCGCATCACTTTGCCTACTTACAATAAAGCGGAATCATTAATGAACTTTGCGTTTATCTTTTTAATCAAAAAATAATTTCAAACATGATCTATTGAGTACTGTATGTTTTATCATCAATCTGGTTTATTGATATAAGAAGTAGCATTAACATTTTTATAAAAAACCTGTTTACACTTTTACAGGTTTCCAATTCTTCCAACACAATGAAATTCATACAATCTATTATTTGGAACACTTTAGTACACTTTAGAAAGCTTAAAATAATACAGCATAAAAGTACACTGAAGAAAAAAATCAAAGATTTTTTAAAACTTATGTGGACTTATTTTGCGCCAGGATATTCTCTTAAGCTCACTTATGTGTTTCAATCTTTTGTGGCTTTTTTGGTTTAATAAAAAAATTAAACAGCTTTTTTTGTGAAATTCACAGTTTAAATCTTTTAAGGTTGAAAGAAAGATGATTTACTTATATTTGCCCTGCAAAGCAAATTCAAATGTTCAAAAAAGTAAGCACTGTATTTATTCTTGGCTTTTATACGGTTTTTTGTTCGGCCCAGCAGGTCCGGCCTTCCAAATCATCTGAAATTTACCGCGAGCTCAAAACGCTTAAACAGCTGCCTAAAGTTTTATACCTTGCGGCTCATCCTGATGATGAAAATACAGGATTGCTCTCCTGGTTAATCAACGACCAAAATGTAGAAACGGGCTATTTGTCTTTAACCAGAGGTGATGGTGGTCAGAATTTATTGGGCACAGAACAAGGGGCTGCATTGGGTTTAATCAGAACGCATGAGCTTTTAGAAGCAAGAAAGTTAGATGGCGCCCAACAGTTTTTTACCCGGGCGATTGATTTCGGTTTCTCTAAAAATACGACTGATACTTTTAAACAATGGGATGAAAATAGCATTATAGCGGATGTCGTTTGGGTGATCCGTCAATTTCGTCCGGATGTGATCATTTGTCGTTTTCCTCCCACTGCTGCGGCAGGTCACGGACAACATGCGGCTTCGGCTGTGGTGGCGGAAAAAGCTTTTAAGCTGGCAGGCGATAAAACGGCTTTCCCGGATCAACTCAAATATGTTAATGCATGGCAGCCAAAACGCGTATTGTGGAATACTTTCCGCTTTGGTGGGGTCAATACGACCGCTGAAAATCAACTGAAAGTTACCGTTGGGCAATATGATGCACAACTGGGAATGGGCTATGGTGAACTGGCAGGATTAAGCAGAAGTTTACATAAAAGCCAGGGGGCGGGAACACAGTCTGTAGCTGGCATCAGAACTGAATATTTTGCCCACGTTACTGGCGAACCTGCAAAAGCAACCCTTTTTGACGGAGTAACTAAAACCTGGACTTCACAAGGAAGCGCTGATATTGACCAATCATTAGATCAAATTATTTCAACTTTCAATTTCAACAATCCTGACCTCAGCTTACCTTCTTTGCTTGCTTTGCGAAAAAAGGTCATGGCGCTAAAAGATATAGATCTAAAAAAGGATAAAATTGCGACACTCGATAAAATCATTTTAAGCTGTGCCGGATTTATGGGCGAGGTAGTGACCAATCAGGCTGAAGCGGTTGCCGGGGATCATTACAATTTCAGGTTAAATCTGATTTCAAGAGCTTCAGATCCTGTTGTTGTAGAAAATGTACAATGGTTAAATCAGTCAGAAAGTTTCAACAGAAAACTATCAAAAGATTCTTTAATTACCATTCAGCATGACCTTCAGATTCCTTCAGATGCCGCACTCACAGAACCTTACTGGTTGGCGAAATCTCCGACGAACGCAGCAACTTTCTCTGTTCCAAGTGATACTTTAATCGGTTTGCCTGAGGCAGAATCACCACTGAATGTTTGGGTTGGTTTAAAAATCGGTTCGGAAAAGTTTCAGGTTAAACTTCCTTTATCTTTCAAGAAATTGGACCCGGTGCGGGGTGATGTAGTCGAAGGCTTGCGCATTGTTCCTGCATTGGAACTGAAATTTACGCAACCCCTTTATGTGGTCAAAGAAAATGAAGACTTACATTTGAGTTTAAATGTTAAGGCGAATTCCAGCATAAAGTTCAGTAACGGTACACTAAACCTGATGTATAACGGAGAACGTTTAGGCGGCGCTGATGTAAGCTCGCTCAATGGAAAAGATACTACTATCGATTACTTTATTCCAAAAACCAAGCTTGCCGCAATACATTCATCCCGCTTGCAACTGGATGCCAATTTTGTTGCAGATGGAGTCACGTATAATAAAAAACAAATATTAATTCAGTACCCGCATTTACCTTCTTTACAATATTTTGCGCCTGCAACGGTAACCGTAATGAAAGGCGATATTCAGGCTAAGGTTAAAAAAGTGGGATATATAGAAGGAGCGGGCGATTTCATTCCTGAGTTTCTACGCATGGCAGGTATTCAGGTAGAGGTCCTGAAAGACGAAGATTTTTATGGCAACATAGATGAATCTGGCGGAAATGGTAGTCAAAACAAGCTATCGCAATATGATGCCATCGTATTGGGTATTCGTGCCAATAATACAGAGAAAAAGCTGGGCCGCTGGATGCCTTTTTTATGGTCTTATACAAAAGCCGGAGGTAATCTGGTGATGCAGTATAACACCAACCAGGATACAACCGTTGACCAATTGGGAATGTACAATTTCAGTATTGCCAACAAGCGGGTTACCGAAGAAAATGCTGCGGTTACCTTTTTAAATCCAAATCATAAATTACTGAACTTCCCGAACAAAATTACTGCGGATGATTTTAAAGGCTGGGTACAGGAGCGTGGTGCCTATTTCCCAGCTCAATGGGATGCAGCGTATGAACCGCTTTTTGAAATGCACGATACCGGTGAAGAGCCTCTGCAGGGATCTACTTTATATGCCAAATACGGAAAGGGTAATTTTATCTATACACCGTTGGCATTTTTCAGACAGCTGCCTGCGGGAAATATTGGGGCGGCACGTTTATTTTTTAACTTTTTATCTGCACAGAAAAACTAATGAACAATCAACTTAAAAATTGGAATACCTGGTACGTATTATTAGCAGCTGCATTAGTATTGCAGATCGTATTTTATTATTGGTTTACTAAATCCTGGGCATGAGTACTATAGATTGGACCGTTCTTATTGTTACACTGGTTGCAGTGGTGGTTTACGGCGTATTCATCGGTCGTGGCCAAAAAAGCAACGAATCCTACCTGAAAGCAGATAACAAAATGCCCTGGTACATTGTGCTGATAGGGATTATGGCTACGCAGGCAAGTGCCATTACATTTTTGTCAGCACCGGGGCAGGCTTATACAGACGGCATGCGTTTCGTTCAGTATTACTTTGGGTTGCCTTTGGCGATGATTGTGATCTGCATCACTTTCATCCCGATTTTTCAGCGCTTAAATGTTTATACTGCTTATGAATATTTAGAAAACCGTTTTGATAAAAAAACAAGGGTACTCACTTCACTGCTTTTTCTTTTTTCCAGAGGATTATCAACAGGGATCAGCATTTACGCTCCGAGTATCATCTTGTCAAGCGTTTTAAACTGGAACATTTATTTAACCAATGTTTTAACGGGTGGAATTCTGTTGATTTATACCTATGTTGGCGGTGCAAAAGCGATCGCTCACACCCAAAAACTACAGTTTCTTATTATTCTGGGAACCATGGCTTTTGCAGGGTATCTGCTTATTCAGAATATGCCGAATGGAATTGGTTTTAAGGATGCGCTTTATCTGGCGGGGAAATCCGGAAAGCTCAATGTCATCACCACAGAATTCGATTGGAAAGATAAATACAATATCTGGAGCGGACTGATTGGCGGTTTTTTTCTGGCACTTTCTTATTTTGGAACAGACCAGAGCCAGGTTGGGCGATATATTACTGCGAAAGACAATACCAATGCAAAAATGGGCTTGCTGTTGAACGGATTGGTTAAAATTCCGATGCAGTTTGCTATTCTCCTGATCGGTGCTTTGCTTTTCGCATTCTTTTCCCTAAAACCGGCTCCGATTTATTTTAATGAACGTTCTTATCAACATTTAAAGGAAACACAACCTGAACAGGCTGCGGTTTTTGAAAAAGAGCATCAGGATTTACAATTAAAATTCAATGCAGAATCGAAAGAAATTCTACAGTTGAAAGAAACTCATTCTCCCCAACTTAACAAAACAATTCAGGATTTTAAAAATACGCAAACCCAGGTAAAAGCACTGCACGGCAGGGTAGAGGAAGCAATCAATCATTCAAACTATAATGCGGAGAAAACGGATACCAATTATATTTTCCTGTATTTCGTGAAAAATACCTTGCCTGTAGGGATGATCGGCTTACTGTTTGCCGTCATTTTTCTGGCCAGCTGGGGTTCCATTTCTGCAGCGCTGAATTCCCTTGCCGCCTGCTCATTAAAAGATGTACATTTGATATTTAAAAAAGAAATTCCTGATGATGTCACGGAACTGAAGTACAGCCGACTGCATACTTTAGCCTGGGGTATTTTCTCAATTGGTGTAGCCATGTTTGCTACTCAGATGGGTTCCCTTATTGAAGCGGTGAATGTATTGGGTTCTCTTTTCTACGGTCCGATATTGGGCATTTTTCTGGTCGCATTTTACTATAAAAAAATTACCGGCTCAAATGTATTTATTGCTGCCATTTTATCAGAAATCGTGGTTATTGCCGTTTATAACTTCGATATCGTTTCTTTCCTTTGGCTCAACGTCATTGGGGCAGCGGCCGTCATTATATTTTCGGCAATGGGGTTATTGTTTTATAAGCCGAAAGCAGTAAATTCGTAAACAAACAACAAACAACAAACAACAAACAACAAACAATTATATTATGAAAACAATGATCAAATCTGTTACTGTACTTTTTGCTGCAATGACGATGTCAGTGAATGCATTTGCCCAGGACACTAAAAAACCTGCCAGCCCTCCGGCTACTGCAACGGGGAAAATTAAAGATGCAACCATTACCATTGCCTACAGCAGTCCTTCTGTAAAAGGGCGTACCATCTGGGGTGGTTTGGAAGCTTATAATAAAGTTTGGCGTGCGGGAGCCAATGAAGCAACAACTTTCGAAACGGATAAAAACATCACCGTTCAGGGTAAACCGCTGCCTGCAGGTAAATACAGCTTTTTCTTAATCCCTAAAGAGAGTGGAACCTGGACCGCGATTTTTAACAAAGAGCCAAAACAATGGGGTGCTTATAAATACGAAGAAGCAAAAGATGCTTTACGTGTAGATGTAAAAACAAAAGCTTTACCAGCAACACAGGAAACTTTAGTGTATAAAATAAACAGTAATGGATTCACAATGGATTGGGATAAAATCTCAGTTCCTGTAGAGATCAAATAAATCTAAATATAAGTAATTCAAATCCCGTTAATGCGGGATTTTTTTTGTTTAAAATTCTGACAGGGTATCACAGATTAATATTGAGAAAATTTCAGACTGCTTATTTCAGTCAGAATAAGCTTGTTACGCTTACCATATCGGATACTGAATGTCAGATTATAAAATTTTGATAAAGATTTTTTTATGGCTGTAAAAAAAGACAACGATATACCGGTTGTCTCATTCAGCCGAACTTTCTGCAATATAATTTGGTGCATTAAAATATATTATTGCCCCGGATTATTAAAATTCTTTTTTACCGAAAAGAGTTTCTCTGTAGTCGATACCCCATTGTGCGATAGTATCAATAAAAGGTTCTGGAGTCCTTCCAAAATTGGTTAAATCATATTCAACAGTAATAGGCTTGTATTTAAAACGGCACGTGTCATAAGATGATATGTATTTTCCATTTGCCTTTTAATATTTCCATACTATCCTTTACAGCATTTATTCTGAATCTGCAGAATGTATCATTTTGTTTTTCCATACTTGAATCTCTTATTAAGTGAAATTAATACGTTTCTTTCTAATATCACACTTACTTTCAAGATGGAAACTGATGCTATTTTTAACTTTTCATCTTTATAAATTTGTTGAAAATTATATACAGAGATCCACAATATAAATAACAAAATATGACAACAGAAGTTAGAATAATTATCGATAAGATGTTTGAGGAATTTGCCAGTCAAAACATAGACGGAATCGTTGAAACATTCAGTGATGATGCGGTATGTATCTATCATGGGACCCAAATAATGCCTGCAGCAAAATTTAAAGGAAAAGAAGGTGTTCGTATGTTTTTTGAATTTAACATCAATGCGCTTCGAGTGGTGTACTTCAATAAAACTCAATTTATTGAGGAAGGCAATAAGGTCGTAGTTCTAGGAAACGAGCATTTTATTTCCAATGAGGATAACTCTCATATCAGAAATAGCTGGGTACAGGTTTACACCGTAACGAATGGGTTAATTTCCCGTATGGAAGAGTTTGCTACTTCCGCACAACCCGAGCAATACGGCGGAAATGCCGGAGGACAGTGAGTATAAAAGTTTAATTTACATTTATTTTATGCATTTATATAAGATGCTTCACTACAATTAAAAAACAAGTTAATATATGGTTCTAATTACAGGTGCAACAGGAAATCTGGGATCCAGTGTAATCGATCAATTGTTGAAAATCACGGCCCCAGATAAATTTGTTGCCTTAGCAAGAAATGAAGAGAAAGCATCATCACTAAAAATAAAAGGAGTAGAAGTTCGGATGGGTAATTTTGATGATCCTGCTAGTTTGGAAACTGCTTTTGCAGGTATTGAGAAGTTGGTACTGATTTCTACAATGGAACAGAACCGGTTTGAACAACATAAAAATGTAGTAGATGCCGCTCTGAAAACAGATATTAAACACATTGTTTACACAGGTCTTGGAATCAGGGATATTCAAACTTCTCATGTTAAAGATTTGATGATTGACCATTTTCAAACTGAAGACTATATCAAAGAAAAAGGTTTGACTTATACTTTTCTGCGAAACACCATGTATGCAGATGCCATTCCTCTTATTGCCGGAGAAAAAATAGTTGAACAGGGGATATTTTTGCCTGGTGGCGATGGGAAAGTGCCCTACGCGCTTCGTAGAGAAATGGGCGAAGCAACTGCAAACTTATTATTTCAGGACGGGCACGAAAATAAAACTTATGACATTACCGGGAGTAATGTTTATTCATATCATGACATTGCCAATGGATTACAGGCAATTACGGGTAAAGAAATTCAATATATAAACGCAGATGCAGATGCTTTTCATGATATTTTGAAAGAAGCGGGTGTTCCTGATTTTCCAATTTATCTTTTGAGCGGAACAGTTGCTGACATCAAAAATCATCAGTACGAAATAAAAAGCGATATTTTAGAAAAGTTATTGGGAAGACCTACGGCTCCGCTTAACGAATTTCTAAAAGAAGTATATCAATTAAAATAAAATATCAATACATAATGAACATTTTAGAAGCATTGAACTGGCGATATGCCACCAAAAGAATGACCGGAGAAAAACTCGACGAAGCTCTTGTAAACGAAATTATTGAAGCCGCGAGATTAGCGCCAACTTCCGCAGGACTGCAGCCTTTTCATATTGTCAAAATAAGTAATCCGGAAATCAAAAAACAGATTCAGCCTATCGCTTTTGGACAGCCACAGATTATAGAAAGCTCGCATCTGCTTGTTTTTACGTCTTGGGATAAGATTACAGATGAACAAATTGATAGCGTGTACAACTACACAAATAATGAAAGAGGGGTGTCCAATACTGCCACTGCAGATACCGTAGCTGGTTTGAAACAATTGTTTCTTACTTTCACCGAAGAAGAACAGTACCACCATACTGCAAAACAAGCACATATCGGTATGGGGGTCGCAATTGTGGCGGCGGCTCAGTTAGGGGTGGATGCAACTCCAATGGAAGGTTTCAATAAAGAGGGTTTGGATGAGTTTTTGAAACTGAGAGAAAAGGGATTAAGGTCTGTAACATTACTGGCTTTGGGAAGGCGTAAAACAGATGAAGACTGGCTGTTTCCATTGAAAAAAGTAAGACAACCGATAGAACAGTTTGTAACGGAAATTAAATAAAGTTAAAAAAAATAAATGAAATTTCCGGTTTGAATTCAGTGTAATCACCACAGCTTTATCTGACAGTTGGGTTTTAAAAAAAATTGTCAGTTACTCAATATAGTCCTTACTTCCAAAAGTAAGGATTTTTTGTTTTTCAGAAGGTTTTTCAAGTAATTTCTCTTTTACCATTGGTTGACCATGTAAATACTTTTGAATAGGTGTGTTTTGCTATATCAACGTTTTTCAGGATTATTTCATCTATTTTACAGGATCTATCCCTTATATTTTTAGAACCTGATGATAGATGGTTATTTTGAACCGGAAAGTATTGTTTGGTGTAATGCATAATAATCTGGCCAATTTGACCAGATTATCAGCCTTATTTATATAATTTTTATACAAAATTGTATAGATCAGAACAAGTGACATAAGTCATTATTTGTTTTAATTGTTTGTGAATTGTGTTAATTTTTTTTAGTTTTTATTGTTAAATATATCATTGTGTAGCGAATGCGTTAATTAAAGTAAGTATTTTAACTGAAAAGTTAATTTATTCCCTTTTTTCCTCACAAATCTTTTATGATAGCTCTTTTCATATCAAGTATTCCGATATTAAAGAACTCCTAAATATTTACAGAATGCTTCTACTGTAGCACGGTTTATTTTTGTATTCTCAATTAAACTTCCTTTTAAGAATCTATTGGTGTTGCTGATATCAAAATCCGGGGTATTCTGATGAATTTCAATAATGGATTTATGATCATAAGCAGGAAATTTAAACAAACTCAAAAGCGGGTAGAGCGGGCTGTTCTCATCATTCTCCCAAAGAGCCCTCCATTCAAGATAAGGAATGGGCTCCAGATCAAAGTTCAATTCGGTATGGAGGAGTTCAAAAAATTCCATTACCGTCATATTATCTTCGGCTTCAGGGCTTAAATGAAATATCTCTCCTATAGAGTCTGAATTTTTAGCAATATGAGCAATTGCTTTGCTTACAAAATCGACCATCACCAATTCTTCTTTCTGGTCAATTAATATGGGGTAAGCTTTTAATTGGATACAGGTTTTTACTAAAAGTCCCCACCATTGATACCGTGCTGTAGCACCTGTTAAGCTGTGGCAGAATACATATCCTAACCGGAAAATAACGATGGGGACACCCTGTCGTATAGCTGCCTGAGCAACCTGTTCCATGACCCATTTACTCTGTATATAGCCCATATCCCTGCTTAAATATTTAAAAGCAGATGTGCTGTCTGTATTTTCCATGATCATTGCAGGTTTGGTAAAATAATGTTCCCAGCTAAAAACCCCTACAGTAGATAAAAGAGATAATTGTTTCAACTTGTACGTTGTTACAAACTGAATCATAGTATGTAAAGCATCTACATTGGCAGCTCTCATGTAGGAATAAGGCTGGATAAAGTTTACCGCGCTTCCGGCATGATGTACGACATCGATGGTTTTAGTAAGATCCTCGTATTTCTGAGGAGTAAGGCCAAGAAATGGCTTTGTAAGATCTCCTGGCAGTAATATAACTCTTTTCTTATCATACATTTCTAAAGGAATGAGTTGATCCTCCATCGCTTTTAATAATCTTTTTTCAGCAGCACGTTCATCATCTGCACGAATTAAAAGATAAATATCTGCAGCGGTGGATTTCAATAATTCCACAAGCATATTTACTCCTACAAACCCTGTTACTCCTGTCAGTAAAATTTCTTCAGGATTTTCAAAATTTCCTTTTATTGAAATATTGAATTTGAATTTTTCATGCTTTACATCAGCGTCTTTTCGTATTTCATCACTTAAAGGATCTTTTCCCAGCCCATAATGTAGAGTATGCGGATTCTTCTCTCTTTCTTCAATTAATAAAGCCTGTTTTCTGATCGTACTGTTGGTATACAATTCACTGAGAGTAATGGTATTTGGAAATTTTTTGAAAAGCTTATTATACATTTTGGTCAGTAACAAAGAATGCCCGCCAAGATGGAAAAAATCGTCTTCCATACCTGGAATTCTACATTCCAGTACCTCAGTCCATATCTCTTTGATGACTTTTTCGTATTCATTGCAAGGTTCATCTTCCATTTCTAATGGTGCCACGGTCTTATGTTGTGCCAGAGAGGCAAGGGCTTCCATATCTATTTTTCCGTTTGATTTTAGGGGGATTATATCGACGGTGAAAATTTCATTCGGAACCATGTAGGTAGGGAGTTTTCTGCTCAATTCACTTCTAATATTGGAAATATGAGAGTCCCCTGTTACAAATGCTCTTAATGATTTTATGGTTTCTGACGCTTTATGAACCTGTACTTTTGCATTTTTTATTCCTTTGATCTGCAACAGTGCATTTTCGATTTCAGCAAGTTCGATCCGGTATCCTCTCACCTTCACCTGATGATCGCTTCTTCCAATGTATTCAAGCATACCGTCAGATAATGTTTTCACCTGATCTCCAGTTTTATACATTGTGCTGTAAATGTTACTTTCTTCGTTTATAAAGTGATTTTTAATAAATTTCTCTGCGGTAAGTTCCGGCTGATTCAGGTATCCTCTCGAAAGCTGGATTCCCGAAATATAAAGTTCACCAGTGACCCCGGCAGGAACCTTTCGGAGATATTGATCCAAAACATAAAGACGCATATTGTTAATTGCTGTACCAATCGTATGATCAGGATGAATATCATCAAATACAAATTCATTGACAGCTACTGTCGTTTCTGTAGGGCCGTACATATTCACCAGTTTTACAAGCGGCTTCCAATGTTGGCTCACCTGTGAAGGACATGTTTCTGCTCCGGTGCCAATTACTCTTATGGAAGGAAGATCAAAAGTTTGAGGCAGGGTAGAAAGTACTGAAGGAGAGATGAATGGAATGACTGTAATTGCATGAATGAAAAGAAATTCAGATAAATGCTCTCCAAGCAGTTTGTTATTGGGATAGAGATGAACGGTAGCTCCTTTAGTAATTGGAATCCAAAGATCTATGACTGACCCGTCAAAATTATAAGGCGAGAACTGGAGCGTTCTGTCTTCTTCACTAATGTCAAGAAGATTACCGTATTCTGTGATAAAATTTCCCAATGACTGATGCTCAATAAGAACTCCCTTAGGCATTCCCGTAGTTCCGGAAGTGTGAATGACATAGGCGAGATCAGTATGGGTGTGGGTACTGCAATAACTCTGCAGTATAGTTTCAGATCGGTTTTTGAGGAGATCTTCAATGAAATATACCGGCTGGTTGACCTCCCTTTTTATCTGACTGAATTTTGCTGATCCGATGATAACTTTGGGTTGAGTATCTTCCAGAAGGAGCTTAATTCTCTCCATCGGATAGGTAGTGTCTAAAGGAACATAGGCTGCACCGGCTTTCAAAACTCCTAATAAGCTGATGATCCGTTCAATAGATTGTTCATGATAACAGGCCGCAAAATCACCTCTTTTAATTCCTAGATGAATGAGATGGTTTGCAACACAACTTGATTTCTCATCTAAACTGCGGTAAGAAATACTTATTCCGGATAATATCAAGGCTGTTTTATCCGGTGTTTTTTGCACCTGTTCTTCAAACATCTGTACGAGTGTTTTGGGAATTTCAATCTGTTTTTGAGTTTCGATTTTTTTTTCAGATACAGCAGAATACAAGTCAATATCCCCAATTTTTTGATTAGGATCTAGAGTTATTGATTGCAGCAGATACCTGAATCTTGATGCCATTTCCATGATCGTCTGCTTTTTAAATAAAGCATCAGAATAATCAATGTTTACTATTAATTTTCCATCAGTCTGAAGAACCTCAAACTGCAGATCAAATTTTATACGTTTATTATGAATCCATTGTACTTTTTCAGTCTGTACAGGAAATGAATTTTCGGACGTTTCTACAGGATCCTGCAGGACAAAAATATTCTGGAATAATGGATTGTGCCCTGCAAAACGGTCTTTAATTACTTGGCTTATTATAATGTCTATAGGAACTCCCTGATGCCTGAAAATCTGTGGAATCATATTTCGGATTTGTTGTAAAAAATCGACAAATGCAGGGTTTCCATCGATTTTAATGCGGATGGGAAGCATATTCGCAAAATAGCCGATTGTTTTATCAAAAGGATGCGGCCGGTTGGCAGACGGGCTTCCAATACAGATGTCCTGCTGCCCACTGTAATACTGCATCAATAGGCTGAATGCAGAAAGCAGTGTCATGTATAAAGTCGCAGACTGCTCTTCTGAAATTTTTTTAAGGTTTTCAGTAAGTTCTTCATCAATTTCAAATTGATACTGTTCTCCCGAATCAACATGATTATGTAATTTTTTGAAATCATGAGCTGTCTGCAATACAGGAACATCCTCGAGATATTCTTTCCAAAAAGTAATTCCGTCCCCTATATTCTGCTTAGACTGCCAGACTGCATAGTGTTTATATTCTATGATCGGATTAAAACTATCCTCTGCTTTATTGTTTATGATCTCTTGATATAATGTATTAATTTCCTGAGCAATTAGCGGCATAGACCAGCCATCTGTAACCATATGATGCATTACCAATAATAAAGAAACGGCTGCGTTTGAATCATAAATAATATAGGCTCTGAGCATATAGTCCCTCTGAAGGTCAAAAGGTATAGTGACAAGGTTTTTTATGTTGTCTGAACTGTGCTGTGTATGCAATAACCAGTGGTCTGCATTAGTTACCGAAACGTATGGGTGATTATCCTTTTCCTCTATAGTGGTTCTTAGTATACTGTGCTTTTTGACAAGCCTGTGCAGGGCATTTTCTAATATTGAAAAAGAAACGTCTTTATGCATAGGATAAAGTACACCGATGTTATAAGGGGTACTGCCATATAACTTGTCAATAAACCATAAGTTTTGCTGCTGCGATGACAGCGGTACAGGATCATACTGATCCAGAATATCTATTTCATCCGTCTGATTACGATTGTCTTGTTCTGTAATATAATTCTCCAGTTCGTGAATGCTTGGGTATAAAAATAAATCTGCTGCCTGTAAAGAAAGATTAAATTCTCTGCGAAGAAGAGAAACTAAACGGTATGCTAAAATTGAATTACCACCAAAGTGGAAAAAGTTATCATAAATACCTATTGATCTTATTCCTAAAATCGCACTCCATGCATCAGCCAAAAGATTCTGTAATGGGCTTTGAGGCGCAACAAAAAATTTTCTTTTCTCTTCTGTAACTTTATCGGTACTTAAAACAGATTTATCAATTTTTCCATTAGCAGTCAGCGGAAAGCTTTCTACTTCCAGAAATTTAAACGGAATCATATAAGAGGGAAGACGTTCAAATAAATAGGTTCTGATATCTTCAGGATATGAATTTTTATTTTTTTTGTTTTTATAAAAGCAAATGAGCTGTTTTAGATCCTTTTTTTGCTTTACGATAATGATACAGTTTTCTACAAGACCAGACTGCCGGATATTTTCTTCAATTTCGGCTGGTTCTACGCGAAATCCCCTTACTTTCACCTGCTGGTCTGCTCTTCCCACAAACTCTATGGTATCATCTTTTAAACGGCGTATCAAATCTCCTGTTTTATAGACTCTTACTGTTTTGTTTTCAGGGGTTTTATACTCTAAAAATCTCTCAGCAGTTAAATCCGGGCGGTTGTAATAACCTCTTGCTACTTGGATTCCTCCAATATAAAGCTCTCCGGTTTCATTTGCGGGAAGAGGATTCATTTCATCATCCAGCACATAAAAATCTACATTAGGAAGAGGCTTCCCGATTGTAGTTATCGGATGGTTTTCATCAAATTTAAATCCGCTTACGACTACTGTCGTTTCTGTGGGGCCATAGATGTTTATCAGCTCTGTCCTTTTCTTCCAGGATTCTATTACCGACGGTATCGGAGCTTCTCCGCCGGTACATATTTTTCTAAGCTTTCCAATAGGTTGATCAGTGGGTAATGTTGCCAGAATAGACACAGGAAGATAAGGTAGCATAGTGATCCCACTTTCGCGAATATAATGAAGGAGAGGTTCTCCTACCATTCTGTTATCGGGATAAAGGAATACGGTCATTCCTTTTGAAAGCGGAACCCAGAGATCCACTACGATACCATCAAAATTGGATGATGAGATGGTAAGGGCTGTATCTTCTTTTTGAGGATCCAGAAAAATGCCAAATTGCTCTACAAAATTATTGAGCCCCTTGTGTTCAGCCATTACAGCTTTAGGTACCCCTGTGCTGCCTGAGGTATAAGCTAAATAAGCCATACCTTCTGCAATGTTGTATTTTGGAGTGCTTTCAGGCATCTGTTTGATTTCCTCTTTCTGTTCATCGATGAGTATGATCTGTCCTTTAAAAAAAGAAAATTTTTCGGCATAAGATCGTGTTGTGATAAGGAGAGGACTTTCTGTGTCTTCTAGAACATGCTGAAGTCTTGCTTCCGGATAGAGTGGATCGAGGGAAACATAAGCGCCTTCAGCTTTCCATATAGCGAGCATAGCAATTACTTTTTCCAGAGACTGGTCTAAACAGAAACAAAGAGGAATATTTGAAAAATTTCCTCTTTGTTTTAAATAATGTGCTAATTGATTCGAAAAAATGTCTAGTTTTTCAAATGTAAGCGTTGAGTTTTCGTAAATAAGTGCCGGTTTAGATGGGCACAAATGTACTGTATCCTCAAGATGCGATAGGATTGATTTGCATTTTAACATTTTGTTGAGTTTTATGGTTAAAGTTTTTTTTAAAAGTAATAAAATTATAAATAAAATACTAAATTCACATTATTGTAATTAAAAATACAAAAATACAATACCATATGGAAAAATTACCTCAAAAACCGGAGCTCACCTTTAAAATGTATGAATTGATAAGCGGGTATTGGGTGGCTTCCTGTATCCGTTCAGCGGTACAGCTTGATATCGCGGATAAATTACTTAGCGGCCCTAAAACTTTGTCACAGCTGGCGATCGAAACAGAATGTGATGAAAAGTCTTTGTATCGATTATTAAGGGCAATAACGAGTGTAGGCATTTTTAACGAAAAAGAAGACGGAGCGTTTGAACTAAATGATTTGGGAGCTGTTTTACTAAGCGACGTTCCCGGATCAGTAAAACCATGGGCTCTGGCTAATCTCGGAGAGCACTATCCGGCTTTTGGAGAATTAACCTATGGCGTGAAAACTGGAAAAGTTCCTTTTGAACATGCCCATGGAATCCCTGTCTGGGAATACTATAAACAGAATCCTGAAGCTGGGATGAATCTTGCCAAAGCAATGGCCGGGATGTCTGGAGCTGTTCTGAAAACGATTATAGATACCTACGATTTTTCATCATATAAAACGGTGGTTGATATTGGAGGAGGAAACGGAGCTTTGATGTTTGCTGTTTTGAACGCATCTTCAGAAAGTACCGGGATCATTTTCGATGAGCCTTATGTAATACAGCAGACCGCTCTGCTCATTCCGGAAGATTTAAAAGAAAGATGTACGGTTTTCGGAGGAAGTTTTTTTGAAGAAATTCCTGCAGGAGCTGATCTTTATACCACGAAATGGGTAATCCATGACTGGAATGACGAGGAGGCAATCAAAATTTTAAGCAATGTTTATAAAGCAATGCCCACAGGCGGGAGACTGTTGATTATTGATTCTGTTATCCCTGATGATTCACGAAACACTCCGCATGCCGGAAAATTATTGGATATCAATATTATGGCGATGACCACAGGAAAAGAAAGAACATTGAACGAATTCAAAGTTCTGATTGAAAAAGCAGGACTGACTTTTAAAAGACTCATTCAGACTGATACTGAAGTCTCAAGCATTGTTGAATGTGAAAAAGTATAATAAGTACCAATAAAGCGATGTTTAAAGTCACTATTTTTTATCCTGTTAAAGAAAATGACTGGTTTGATATGGAGTATTATCTCCAAAAGCACGTTCCATTATCCAGATCTGTTTTCGGAAAATCGTTAAAGGGATTGGCTATAGAAGAAGCTTATAATGATGAAAAAAATGAAACCTATCAGTATCTTTACAAAGTTATCGGGCATCTTTTTTTTGAAAAAGTTGAAGACTTCTACCTTAATTTTTTGCCCAACGAAGAACTCCTTAGAAAGGATAGTGAAAACTATACTAACGTAGATCCTATTTTACAGATATGCAGAGTAATTGTCTGCGATCATTATGAGTGATTATTTTTTACTGCTGCTTTTATTGATTCGTTTTCTTTTCTGTATTTGATTGGAGGGTTTGATCTGGTAAGAATTTGGATCGTTTGCGGGCGGTGAATTGGCACAAGATTATTAAGAAACAGAAGATGATTTGGATTCTGAATGACCTAATGGTGTCCAAAACAAAGAATTTAATTTTTTTGTTTATTTAGGTTCATCTTTTTACTTATTTTAATTAAAAAAACTCTTAAAATAGTCGCTTCCAGTGGATCTTCTACTACGTTCATATAAATTTAGATAATGATATATCATTATCTAAATTTATTGTTATCGAAGCATTATTTCTCTAATTTCCACACTTCCGCCTGCTTTCAAAATCGGGTTTGATCGGGCAATTTTTTGAGCGGATTCTAAATCTTCGGATTCTATAATCAAAAAACCTGTTAAAAAGTGCGTTACTTCCATGAAAGGTCCTTCCTTAAGCGTTCCGTCAGCAAAAATTGAACTTGCCATAGCAGGTATCGGAGGCATTGTTCCTCCCAGGTTTTTAATAACTCCTTGCGCTTTTACATCTTCCAACCATTGCGCTCTGTCTGCTACTTCTTTAGGGTCTGTGAAAGATCCAGGATCCATACTTGTGTTTGCTCTTAATAATAAAACAAAATTTTTCATTGTATCTGATTTAATTTTTAAATAATTCCTTGATAATGTCTTCAATAGATGCTGTAGGACGGCCCAATAAGGTTTCCATCGTATGGCTTTCTATTTCGTATTGTGCCATTTTGATATCGTGAATAGTGCCTGAATGCAGATAGATTGCAAAGTCAGCGAAACCGATTTGCTTCAAAAATGCTTTCAGATCATCTTCTGAAATATCATTGTATTTAATTGTATCTCGTGTAAGATGAGACAGTGCTGCAGCTAACTCTGTATAACCCAAACTATTTGAACCCGTAATATTATATGTATTATTTTCGTGACCATCTTGCAATAACAGATTCGCTGTAGCTTCTCCTATTTCTCTTCTCAAGGCATAGGGGACTTTTCCGATTCCACCGGGAAGATTGATGTCTTGGTGTAAAGCATTGGATCCTAAAATTTGCGATAATGCATCCGCATACATTGTATTTCTCAGGATAGTATAGGTTAAACCGCTTTCTTTGATGTAATCTTCAGTTTGGAAATGACTTATCATCAAATCTTGAACAGCGGAGGTATGAATGTCTTTTATAGCCAAACCAGTATAAATGATTTGTTTCACTCCTTGTTTCTTAGCCGCATCCACTACGTTTTTGTGTTGCTCGTAACGGTTTTGATCCATCGTGGAAATCAGCAGCAATTTATCTATTCCTTTAAATGCTTCATTCAATGTAATAGGATCGCTGAAATTTGCTAATCGTGATTGCAATCCCTTAGCTTTCAGTTTTTCAACACCTGCAGCATTGCTGGATGTTGTAACAAAGTCTTCCGGTGACAAAGTTTTTAAAAGCTGAGCAACTACAGCCGAGCCCAGGTTACCGCTGGCTCCTGTTATTAGTATCATATTATTTTTCTATTAAATCCCTGATCTTACTATTGAATATATCAGAACCAGGAAATATTGGTTATTTGACTTAAAATCATTGCCCTCCTGCGTTACCACCGTATTGATCCGGCTGTGCAGATGTCGCAAATTCCTCCATTCTGGAAATCAGGCCGTTGGCTATAGTATACACCTGTACCCATTGGTTTTTAAGATGGGTACCATCCTGTTTGGAAATAAAATGTTCGTTACCTAAAACCATTATTGTATTTCCTTGTTCTACAAACTGATTGATATTAAAATAAACAACATCCAGAGCATTAATGTTAAACTCAAAAAACATTCTTGCCCCCTCTTTTCCTTTGAATTTCGCCGCTGGCATTATCTGTGTACCGTGATAAATTAGTTCGGCATCATTTGAAAATGTTTCTATTACGGCATCTACATTTTTAGTCGCAAATGCGGCAAACATTTCATCTATTATTTGTCTTGCTGGTGTTGACATCATTTTATTTTTTTTAATTGATTAAATAGCAGATCACAAAAGTATAAAGGATATCTATAACAAAGAATATCACTTCCTTACAGGAAAGTGCTTTCCAACAGGGAAGCGGGTATACAAAAAAACAGATATTGACCTATATTTGTTATTAATAATAGTAAAATATGAATGATTCAGAACAGTTTATAGGCTTTTGCAGATTTAGAATTAATGCTGTGAAAGACAGTATGGATATCTTTACAGGAAAATGGAAAATACATATATTAGGCACATTATTGTATGGTGGAAAAATGCGATTTATGGATTTACAGCGTGAAGTAGCCGGTATCGGTTCCAAAATGTTATCCAAGGAATTGCAAGATATGGAAATGAATCATTTGGTTACCAGAACCGTAAAAAATACCAAACCGATAACCGTAGAATATGAATTGACAGAATTCGGCAAAACATTAGAGCCTGTAATTGATGCTATTGCACAATGGGGAATCGATTATAGAGAAACCTTATTTAGAAAGAAATCTAACCAATCCAGTGAATAGAAATGAATCCGGCAATGATATACTTTTATGTACCAAAATTTTAATTTCACTACAAAAAAATGATATGTCACAATGCTGTTTTGATGATCAGATAATAATCCTATTCCAAAAACGATTTGAACAATGGTATATTCAAGTATATCATTTGCATTATTATTAAACCTAACAGATTTCTAAAATCTGTTAGGTTTGGATATTCTTACTCCAAGACTTGCGGATAAGGGTCACGAAGATATTCTTGTCTTGATAATATACTGCAATATTATTTTATCTATATGGAACCGGTTTCTGATTATGATATTCGAAATTTCTTAAATATATAAAGGATAAATTTATTTACCCGTTACTAAAAATGTAAATGGCCTGTTAGCCAAGGCTCCATTTTGATCACCTGTTTTGATTCGGATTATGGAATTGCTGATGAAAGATACCTGAGCATTATCTGTTGTCCTAAGTAGTGCTCCTGCTCTGGTGGGATCAGGATTTTGCCCGCTGCTTACTCCACTTCCTGAACTTCCATACGCATCAATAATATTGACAGAAATACCATAAATTTGTGTAAATGTCGTATCAAACTTTATGTCGTATATTCCATTAGAAGGGTTTGAAATTCTGTATCCGGAACCTATCAGGGAGTTAATTCCACCTGCGATGGGAGTTAGGTTGGTATTGTTAAGTCCAACCGAATAATTGCCTGTAATTATGCTGCCCGCAGGAAGTGTTCCTCCGGAATTCTGGGCAAATCTTGCATAGATAGTCCCTCCAAGAAATCTTGTCGCATCTGCAGAAGAATTAATAATAGTGGTATTTCCTATAAAAGTCAGGTCCCACGTAGGATTTCCACCTGCAGAAGTATTGGTATTATTTACAATTTCAGCATAATTACCTGGTGGAATTGTATAATTTGCCATTCCGGTTAAGTCTGTTGATCTTATAAAATTACCATCAGAAGGCTGTAAGGTAAGATTGCTGGCAGATATGTTTTTTATTTTATAGATTCTTCCGGAAAATGAGGTATCCCCATTGCCCACTGATGGTAAGGTGATTATTGCACCAGAGCTTCCTGTGTAGGAAATGAAATGGTCATTTTTGGTAAGTAGATACGAACTTTTGATTTCATTATATTTTACTTCCAGTGAGCCGTTGACGGATAATGTAGAGTTTGGATTTGAAGTATTAATACCAACTTGAGCAAATACTAAGGTTGTAAAAGAAAAACAAAAAGTAATAAAAAATCTTTTCATATTATTTAAATTGTTATGAGTGAATCTATTTTGGATTATGAATTGCATTTATTTCCCGGTCACCAGAAAAGTGAAAGGCCTATTACTAAGACCTCCGTTTGAGTCTCCTGTTTTAATACGTATGATGGAATTACTTATAAACGAAACTTGAGAGTTATCATTGGATTTAAGACTTGATCCTGTTCTTGTGGGATCCGGATTTTGACCAGCTGTAACAGAATTACCATAAGCATCTGTAATGTTTACAGAGATACCATAAATATCTGTAAAGAGGGTATCAAATTTAATATCAAATATTCCGGCAGAAGGATTGGATACGGTGTAGCCAGAGCCTAGGAGAGAATTAATACCTCCAATAGTTGGTGGTATATTAGTATTATTTGCTCCTACATTATAATTTTCATTGATGGTTTTTCCAGTTAGTGTTCCGCCTGTATTTTGGGCATATTTAACATAGACTGTTCCTCCCAGAAATCGAGTTGCATCGGTAGATGAGTTAATAACTGTTGTACTGGCAATAAAAGTAAGATCCCATGTTGCAACCCCTGCTGCTGAAGGATTATTATTATTTACCACTTCAACATAATTACCTGGTGGAATTAAAAAGTTTGGTACTCCCGTTAAATCTGTTGATCTTATGAAATTTCCATCGGATGGTTGTAAAGTAATGTTACTTGTTGAAATGTTTTTTATTCGGTAAAATCTTCCGGCAAAAGAACTACTTCCACTTCCGACCGACGGTAAAGTGATTATGGCATCAGAATCACCTGTATAGGAAACTAAAAAATCCGTGTGAGTTAAAGTATAAGAATTTGTAATTTGATTATACTTACCTTCCAAAGAACCGTTGACAGATAATGTAGAATTTGGATTTTTAGTATTTATGCCTATTTGTGCGAAAACAGAACCCGCAGATAAGAGCCCATAAATAATAATAATTTTTTTCATGTTTCTATAATTATAGTATAATATTATTTAATGTCAAAATAAGATGTTATAGTACTAGCTGTGTCATAGTTACCTGCCTTACGATATTACAGATTCTTAGTGCATCTTCATCCTGTAATTTTTGAGTAGAAGAGTATTAACCCCGACATTTCTGGAGGATGTTATAATAAAATCCTTTGCCTGCTGCACTGATAACTTTTACAAGGTGTAAGAATCGGAAAAAATTAAGTTTTCTTACATTTTAATAGCCGATGCGCAGGGAACTTTTGTCCGGTTCTTTAAAATCATTTGATGTGGTTAGAATCATGTTTTTCATTTCATGGTAAAGCAGTAAGAAGCATTTGGAAAAGGAGTACTTAAAATCTTCAATAGACAACTTCACAGATCTTAAGGTATGCATTTTTATGGATGTTCTTTTAAAAAATTCCTGAACTTGTTTTGCCGATATAAAGATTGTGTAAAGTTTAACTCTAAAAGCTCAGAGTAATCTTTATGAGTCTAATTTTCATACAAGATAAAAATTACTAAAAATTTCTTTCTCAAGGTATTTGTTTTTGTGGTTTAGTTTTTTCATAAAAAATCTGAATTATTCACTACTGTTGGATTTTTTATTATTGCAAATATATAGATAATTTTTAAAAATGGATTTTTTTTATTTCATTTTTAAAATTTCGTAAATAAATACTATTTATAAGTGTTTTTGATGTTTGATTTTCATTAAATAACAGTGACTGTAGATTTGAATGTGCTAAAAATTTTAAGTTCACTATACAATAGGTGGTATCGTAATTTCGCATAGATTATTTATAATGAACCAACACCCAAAACGCTCTATACAATGGTACATTCAAGTATATCGATACTATGAATCTTATTCAAAAATTTATAGTTAATCGGAACGCAAATTCTTCTATGTTGTATTGAAAAAAAACAACATAAAATAATTATTTGTTTTAATTGTTTGTTAATTGTGTTTAATATTTTTTAGTTTTGCTATTGAATATATCATTATGTAGTGAATATATTAATTTAAGTATGTATTTTAACTGAAAAATTAATTTATGCCCTTTTCCCATCACAAATGTTTTATGATAGCTCTTTTCATATCAGCTTTTTTCGATTGTAATAATAAAATTCCGAATTGGAAAACTGAAATTGCCAGACAAAAAGAGCTAAGTGTAAGTGAGGCAGAAAAATCCATTACAATAGGTTTGAATATTATCAAAAATTGTAATAGTGACAGTATAAAGGCTCACAGCTATTCTACATTAGGACTTTCATATTACAGTATTGGTGACTACCTCAATTCTTTCAGAAATTGTCTGAAAGCTCAGGAAGAACTTTCTAAACATAAAATATCAACGGATCAGATCGTTTATAATAATATGTGCCTTATCGAAACGTATTATCGGATAGGGCTGATCGATAGAAGTGTATCTGAAATTAAAAAAACAATTGCGCTCATCGAAGAAAAAGATCCGGAAAATAATAGTTTGAAAGGAATGATTTATGCGGTGTATGCCAATATTTTATTAGATCAGAAAAAATACAAAGAAACACTTTTACAGTATTCTAAAGCTTTACAATATTTCAATAAAGTAAATGATCCAAAACAACTGGAGACTAAAATGAATTACATTACCCAACTCAACTCAGAGACCAGTAATGTTTATATGCTTCTTAACGACTTCAAGAAAGCCGAAATCTATGCTAATAAGGCTGATCAATTAATGACAACCAGTACTAATTATTATATTTCACGGATAAATAATATAAGATTAGGGACCATCTATTCCAGAACAAATAGACCACAGGAAGCTATCAAAATACTGGAACCTTTAAAAGATGATAAAAATATAGAACCTCCTTTTCAACTTGATATTCATGAAAGCTTATATCATGCCTATAAAGAAATAGGGGATGATATAAAATCAGAGAGAGAAAAACTGGCAATAGTCTCGGTCAGGTCATTAATGTCCACACAGCAGTCTCAGGCATTGAAAGATATACTTGTTAAAGTTGACAATGAATTAAACCGAAAGGAACAACAACATACTTTTTTACAGATTATCACCGTAGCTGGGGTTTTATCATCTTTAATCATCACCTATCTTCTATTCAGAAAGTATAATGTTAGGCTGAGAAAAGAAGGAGAAAGATATCAGGAGATCATCACCAATTTAGAGTCTCAAATACATAATAAACTGCCAGTAGAAGTTTGTAAGAAGATAAAAAATGAAGGGGCGTGTAAGTTAGAATTTACTAAAACCGAATTAGATATTATTGAAAGATTAGATAAGTTTGAAGCGAAAAAAAGGTTTTTGAAGAAAGATCTTACCTTAGCTGTATTGGCTGTGGAATTAAATACCAATGCCTCGTATCTGTCAGATATAATTAACAGATCAAAGAATAAAAATTTTAATACATATATCAATGAACTAAGAATTGATTATATCATAAAAGAGATTTGCAGTGATTCAAAACTCCTTAATTATAAAATCAGTCACCTGGCAGATATTTCCGGGTTCAATTCACATAATACTTTTGCTTTAGTTTTCAAAAAAATTACAGGTATATCGCCTTCTACGTTTATCGAACAAAGGAAAGCTGAAACCGAAAAATCAATGATTTACAAATAAATTATTCTGAAAATCAATTTGTTAATACTTTTTCACGTTCATCAAATATAAGCTTTTCACACCTGAAACATTTTTTATTTTCATTTTATGACATAATATTACGGTAAACAATAACCATAAAAACAAAATATTAATGACCAGAAAAGCGATTTTATTGTCGTTGTTAATTTCAGGATTAACTACGGCTCAAGTGGGTGTCAATATTGCAGAACCTAATACAACACTTGATGTCTCTGCAAAACGAAATTCAGCTAATGTTTTAACTGACACAGCTCAAACTTATGGATTGCAGGCCCCCAGATTAACCAGGGCAGAACTAGCTTCTCTCACTGCACCTTATGGGACCAATCAAAACGGCGCATTGGTATACATTACTGATATTACTGGTGGAGATGCTTTAGGTCAGCGTATTAATGTCAACACTATAGGATATTATTATTTTGACGGAGCATTATGGCAGAAAGTCGCAAATCAAAATATCTACTCCAATGATGGTACTATTGCGAATCCATTTCGAACGGTTAGAATGTATACCAGTACTGCTTCTAAAATTGGTTTTAATGCTAGTTTTAGTGCTGCCAGTACTAGTCAAAAAACACGTATGCCAACTTTTTCATTTCTAGGTGGGGAAGTAAACAATATGGTATTTCAAAATGGATCATCGTTAAGTACTGCTGATTATAAATTTGAATCGACAGGGGCTTTATTTTCTAATAGCACAGTAGGCTTTTATCCTAAATACAGTTACCTCTTCTCAAGTAATTTTAGCGATGTAGCAAGGCTTTGGCAGATGATGACGGGGAGAGCGGCGAATGGGACTGATACAAATGATCTTTTTATAGGAGGGATACCCGACAGTAAAATTGTTGCAAATCCCGGGACTATTTCTTTCGTAGTTGATGCAGATCTGAATTTAAATAATTATGCCTTTGATAATTCAACTACACCAATGGTTATCAATGGAACGGGTACAGAAATCAGCGCCGGTGTTTATAGATCAACGGTGACAATAAATAATACCGACCTGTATTTAACTAACTTAGAAAATGTAACTCCATCAACTGAAGCAGCAGGTCAGGTTTTAACATTAATCCAAAACCCCAGCGACATAACTAAGGTAAAAGCAGTGTGGAGAACGCCCGGTACTTCTGCATCTCAAAGCCGTGCTATTGTCAGAACTACTCAAAACCGTACCATTTTAGATACTGATGAAATTGTTGTAAACGATGCCGCTGTTCCTGTTACCTATACTTTTACTTCTTCCTATCCGGCAGGTAAATCGCTTCTTATAGTCAATAAAAGTACACAAGATATAAGTACAGATCCTCCGGTGGGCGGTTCTATAATGTCTGATAATAATACTTCCATACAGATTAATACATCTGCAGAATATATTCATTTAGGTTCTGGAGAATGGATTAGGGTGAATGCTAACTGATCTTAGTCCGGATAAAATAATAAAAATTCCCTGAGATGAAAAATGAGTTGCAGAATCGATTGTATTATATGTAAATGAATGTCTAGTAATGAATTAATGCAATTGATCCAAATATTCACATCCATGTTGCTTTTTAACAATATGAATGAATTACACAAAATAAATTAGTGAGATTTATTAAAATTAAAATTTATATTCTACTGAGAACTGAAATATTTGCTTATATAATTTTGTAGATGATTCTAAAAATCAAATAAGATGAAACTTTCTTTTTCCCATACTTTTTTTTAATACTAATAGCTTGGAATTAACACATCCAAAAATTTAGATATAGTAATGATAAGTAAATGGTCAGGATATAGTAGAAAATTTTAATCTGCTCAACTCTATTGAATCAATTATACTTCGTTTCCTGAAGATAAAAATGATTTCTCTATCGGTGCAAAATACAATAAATCTCTGGTACAGATTGTACTGCGTAGGTCAACCTAACGTGATTTTGTGGTGATTCCAAAATCAGTTAAGAAACGACATTTGATTGAAAAAATGGACGTCTTTAGTTTTGAGCTTTCTGCTGCAGATAGGTTAAATATACTTGCTTTGGATACCAAAGTAAGTATGTTTTTTAGCCAGAGATACTTCTGCCATTGACTTTCTGATTTGTTATGATATGTTCTATGGCAAGATGCAGGCATCCTAAATTTATTAAAGCTTATGAAAAGGCATCCGTTGCTTACCTTAATTAAAATAAGTAACTGGATTCAGCTGTTGGATGTTTTAAGCTCCCATGATTAGAGATATTCCCATTGATATTTTATCAGCTATAATGTCTTGTCCATCGAAAGATACAGCTGAAAAACAGCAAATAAAGCAGTAACAAATTTAGTATTAGTAAGCAGAATACCAGGTTCAATAATATTAATCCAAAAACTAAAACAATGAAAAACCAAACCATTCATGAAAATGTTAATGATGATTTTCGCATTCAGCAAAGTCAATTCAAAAATGTGATGTCTATTTTTAAGACAGTAAGTCAATCTATTCCAAAGAAGTTAGCTTTAATTTCAGAGAATGGATCTCTTTCGTATCAGGAGCTGGACCGTCGGTCTGATGAGCTAGCGGGGCACCTTCTTTCCTTGCCGCTGAGAAAGGGGACATCGATAGCAGTCTGTATGCCTCAGTCTGTGGAAAGAATTATCTCTTTTTTAGCGGTACTCAAAATAGGTGCTGCCTATATTCCTATCGATGCGCAGTTACCGGAAAGCAGGATAAAAATGATGATTGAAGATTCCCAAGCGGAACTTATCATCACTGAAAACACCTATATTGAGAAGTTTTCAGAAACGGCCATCAGATTGTTAAACATAGATCAATGGAAAGCTAAGCCAATGGAAGTGAGTACTGAGATTATGAATCCTGATGATATCAATCCAATGCAGACTGCGTATATCATTTATACATCTGGTAGTACAGGAGTACCAAAAGGCGTTGAAATTCATCATGAAGCTTTCTGTACTTTTGTGCAATCTTTTACGGAGCTCTGGGGTTTTTCCAGTAAGGACAAAACTCTTCAATTCAGCTCCATAGGCTTTGATGTGTCCATCATTGATATCTGGATACCTTTATTAACCGGCGCCACTATAGTTTTGTATCCTGATAATAAAATTATTGGAAAGCCTTTGTTAGATTTTATTATTGATCATAAAATTGATACTGTTCCGTATCTTCCTCCTGCAGTATTAAGTACACTTCCTACGGATATCCCTATCGGATCTCTTCATACTTTATCCATTGCAGGGGAGGCTCCTTCGGAACAAACGGTGAAGAACTGGTGCAGTCGTGTTCGGCTCATTAATGTCTATGGTCCTACAGAAACCACAGTAAGTGTTGTGAGCCATCAGTTTCAAGAAGAAGATACAAACCCTCACCTTATAGGAAAGCCTCTAAGCAGCGCCCAGATATACATACTGGATAAAAATCTTGAACAAGTAGATCAGGGGATCACCGGAGAAATATATATCGGTGGAAAACAATTGGCAAAAGGGTATATCAATAGGCCTCTTGAAACTTCTGAAGTCTATATTGAAGGACCGGAATGGATGAAATCTGCCTATGGAACAGATTACCGGTTATATAAATCAGGTGACCGGGCATTTTGGAGAAAAGACGGCAATATTGAGTTTGTAGGAAGACTCGATGACCAGGTTAAGTTAAGAGGCTTTAGAATTGAACTGAAAGAAATTGAACACCATATCGGACAGCTCGCACAGGTTGCCAATGCAGCCGTAAAAGTCCACCGTCCGGAGCATGGAATGCCCATGCTTGTTGCTTTTCTTGAGCTTTACGATACTGATAAGGAACACATAACGTTAGAAGACATACGCGGAAGATTAAAACAAAGTCTTCCTACTTATATGCTTCCCGAAAAAATTGTTCTTTATGATAAACTTCCACTCACTTTAACAGGGAAGATTGATAAAAGCAAACTCCATATTCCGCTACAGCAAGCAGTTAAAAAGGCCAAAGAAAAGGTTGATGCTTCAGATCTTAAGCAGGAGATGACCGAAATCTGGATGGATCTGCTTAATCTGAATGAAATTGACGAAAATGACAACTTCTTTGAATTGGGAGGGCATTCTTTAATGTTAGCCCAAATGCACGATCGTCTGCCATTAAATGTCCGGAAAAAAGTTTCATTACCAGAACTGTATCGTTTCCCAACAATTAATCTCTTTGTAACAGAAGCCCAAAACCGTTTGATCCAGAGTGAAGTCACGCAACAGCAAAAGGCCCGCTTGGTAGAAGAGCAATTATTAAAAGATTCTGAATTGCCTTTTGATTTCGAAATTACAGAACAACCCAATCCTCAGGTCCTGGCCAATCCTTCTAGGATCTTTCTTACAGGCGTTACCGGATTTGTTGGCTCACATCTTTTAGAAGAACTTATCCCCAAAAATCCTGATGCCATCATATACTGCCTTGTGCGCGCCGAAAATGAAAAGCTTGGCATGGAACGCATCAAAAGTACATTCTCAAAGTTCAAGTTGGTATGGAAAGCAACGTACGAAGACAAAATAAAAATTGTATTGGGAGATCTTACGAAGCCCAATCTTGGAGTTGAGGAAAATTTATACCAGGAGCTGCAAAAGGAAATGGAAGTCATTTATCATATGGGCAGCGATGTAAGCTATGTTCAACCATATGAGCATATCAAAAAGCCTAATGTAGATGGCATGGCCAATATACTGCATCTGGCAATAAGTGGTAAAATTAAGTTTCTTATCATTTCATCTTCAATGGGGGTTTACAGCTGGGGCAGAAGTTTTACAGGAAAAACGTGGATGACCGAAGATGAGCCAATAGAGCAGAATCTTCCTGCTGTATGCCGCGATATGGGATATATACGAAGTAAATGGGTAATGGAAAGTATGGCTTCCAAAGCTCGTGATAAAGGACTTCCTGTGATTAATTTCCGTTTAGGCTTTGTAGTATGCCACGGAGATACCGGTGCAACACCTTTGAATCAGTGGTGGAGCTCTTTAATGCGTTCCTGTATAGAGTTAAAAGCATTTCCCCTGGTGATGGGGCTGAAAGATGAGGTTGTTACTGTTGATTACGTTTGTAAAGCCATTGCCCATATTAGTCAGAAACCAGATGCCATAGGATTGAATTTTAACCTTAATCCTTTGCCGGAGCACGATCTGTCGCTTACAGATTTTTGTGTACGCATAAGCGACTACTGCGGTTTGGAAATGAAAGGTATAGATTTTCAAAAATGGTTTGAGCATTGGAGACGAAATCAGGAACTGCCAATTTATTCCCTGCTTTATTTATTTACCGATGATGTTCATGAGGGTAAATCTCTCGTAGAATCCTATGAAAACACCTATTACTTTAAAAGCGATAATACAGAGCGTTTTTTAAAAGATACCGATATCCGGCCTGCCGTTTTTAACAAGAAAGTAATAGAAGCTTATCTTCGTTTTATGAAGATGATTTAATGTATTGTAGCCTTAAAGTTGGTTATGTTTCCGTATCGGTCTGTTTTGAGATTTGAAATTGATGATCAGTAAACAAATTGATAGGTCAACACATCTATAATATGGTGAATTGAGAAATGATTTTCACTAAAAATAATTTACTAATTTGTATAAAATTAAATGTAGGATTTAGTAATTATAAAAACGGCGCCACTTTACGACAAGTGTCGCCGTTTGACTTTGTATGACCAAGATGAGCGTATCTACAAATACTTTTATCAAAGATTGGGTTCGTTTGAGTCAAATCTTGTTGAAAATCCTCTTTTATCTCTACCTGATGAGGTAAAATAAATTTTTCCAGTTTATATTTGCTTATGAGTTACAGCGGTTAGTTCTTTTAAGAGCAGTCCAAAATTGCTGTTTTTTTGTAAATTTGTGTGTTAAAAATAAAGTTAAAACTCACTTATTGTTGATTTTTTTAACTTATCTTTAACGAAAATAACATTTGAAAAGAATTTGTGGATCTGGATATTTTTTTAATTTACATTACAGCACAAGTTGGTATAGATACGGAAATCAAAAATGGTCAAATCAAGTTGGGGTATTACACAAAACAGGTACTTTAAATAATATTAATAATATAATGCAAAAAATTATTTTTCTCTTTATTTCATCGATGGTCTTTTCCCAAAACGTCGGAATCAATAATGTCACACCTTCAGCAACATTGGATATTATATCATCTGGAAGCACGAATGCAACAAAGGCATTGAGAGTTTCGAACTCAACTCCTACAGAAATTTTTACCATACAGAATGATGGTAATGTAGGTATCAATAGCCCCTTGGCAGCTTCTAATACTGCGCAGCTAAATATAAATTCCGGAGCTCTTACAAAATCTGTATTAAAACTAGAAAATCTCAGCAATACGAAAGATAAAACGATATCCTCAGGCGTAAGTTATAACCAGTTCAGCAATTTGGTTGTGGATAATAATGGAAATGTATTTAAGCAGTTTGATATAAGAACTACCAATGCTGCAGCTTCAATATTTGACGGATCGTATACTGCCACGTCAGCTGCTGCTACCCTTACTAACCTTTCCGGAGGAAATGTTATCCGGTTTCAAATATTAACTCCTGAATTTACATTGGGAACAGGTGATGTAGTATATGCTGATATTACATGGACTCGTAATGCGGGGTTTGTAGTAAGTAATTATGGATATGATAATTCTTCTGCAACAGTCAATCCCATGACAATAACGGGAGTAGGAACGAATAATCTGACATTCGACTTTTTAAATGGTACAGACTTAATCTTTTCTGTAAATTTAACCGGAAGTGTTGGAGCAGGTTCCAATATGGGGACTTTAAATTATAGCATTACCGGCTCCGGGGCAACTTCAGTTCCTTTTAATGTATATTACAGCTTTAAATCAAGATAGTTATGAAAGATATCTTTATCATTGGCTGCTTTCTTTCCGGAAGTTTTATTAATGCACAGATGGGCAATTTTGGAATCAATACATATACGCCTGCCTCAAAAGTTGATATTGTCTCTAAAGATAATTCAGCTTCTACAAAAGCTTTGAGAGTTTCTAATTCCGGCTTAAAGGAAGAAGTGACACTTTTAAACAATGGTAACTTTGGAATTAACTCGGTTTCGCCAATTGCTGAATTAGTTGTTAATGCAGGATCTAATACAAAATCTGTTTTAAAGATTAATACATTAAGTACAACAAACGGTAAGCAAAATACAGGCATCAATTATAATATATTTTCGCCTTTAATTTCGGATGAAAGTGGACAAGTAATCAAGCAGTTTGATCTGAAAACGGCCAGTTCCAATGCCATAACTTTCGACGGAAGCTATACAAATAGCGGAGCAACCAATAAGATATTATGTTCTGTGAACTCCGGTAGTATCCTGGGATTTACCGTCTATACAGGTTTTGTTCAAGGACAAAATGGGGTAGGCGTAGTTAAATATGCAACGGTTACATGGTCTAGAGGATCAGGATTTATAATAAGTTCTAAAGGCCATGACTTTGGAAACAATAACTCTAATTCATTAAACATTACAGGATCAGGGACCAATATACTCACTTTTGATGTTCAGACAGGTGATGATCTTATTTTTGAAGTTACCGGAGGAAATCTTGTTTACAGAGAGGTTGACTCAAGTACCGGAACCGGGAGAAATGAATCATTTAATATCATAAAAAGCTTTAGAACAAGATAGAAGTTAATATTCAGCTACATCTGTAATCTTTATTGCAGCTTTTTTTAAACTTGCCGGTTAATCAGAACCCAGGTACTGCAATTTTACTGTACAGAGACAAATATAATAAAGTTGTAGAACATACTTTAAGCCGGAGCCTTTCTCCAATAATGGTTTCGGAGTATAAGAAGCAGTTCCGGGGATAAAATAGTGCTGTAGCAGAAACTATGTGAATTCTTCAGATTAATACATCAACAATTCTCCGGTCAGTCTTACAGCAAAAAAGATGCGAGACCTTCACCCACTTTGTTCCTGATCACCTGGCTGTTCGGGGACTTGCATATTTGCCACGATACCAATGATAAATAAAGGTGATTTCTAAAAATAGATTGGCTCTTGTTCTGGGTAGATTTTCTTTTCCAATGATAAAAACGGCTCCTCATCTTTAGTTTCTTATACATCTTCTAAGCATATATTCTTCGCTGCTCACCTGAAGATGCAGGTTGTATTTAAGTCATGAGAAAGAATGACGATCCCTCTTGATTATTAATCAAAAAAATTTTGGTGTTTCGAATTTTAATCCCTCTGTTTAGTAAATTTTCTCCTATTTAAGCATATTGCTATTTAGGTGTCTTGTTTTTTGATGAAGAACCTGGTAACAGATGTTTTTTCCGAACCAGAATCCAAATTCTTTTCAACAATAATATATTTTCCATTGATAGAAGGCAGTGGAAGGAATCCCATGTTCTCGACAGATGTCTTTTGTAGCTTTCCAGATTCATATTCTTTCAGAATATTACTAATCTGATCTTCTGAAAAGTTGCTCTTTTTTAGAAGTTTTAGCAAACTAAATTTAATAATTTTAATTGATCTGAAAAACAGGCAATTTTACCTTCGCATCACTGCTGAAAAGCTGCGAATAATGAACGCTTCCTTTTACCCTTTTCCGGATTTATAGAAGTTCCTGATTAATCATTTGGTAAGGAAAAGTCATTTGCATAAATACAATAAATCCTAAATAAGTGATATTTACAGTATAAATACCCATTGCATAAAACCAGTATTTCTACATAATCGCTGTCTCCCTATTCGAAGTACCTTTAATACGTGGAATTTCACAATCACAAAATTTATTAACTAAAAAATTAAAACAATGGAAAACCAAGCCGTAAGAGTCATCAGCGAAGTGACAGCAAAAGCACAGGCAAACCCTGATTTTGCACATGAGTATGTAAACAACCCGAACAAAGTGCTTTCTGACGCAGGTATGCAAATCCCGGAGGGGATGAATATCCACGTTATTGTAGGAGCTCCGGCCAACTCGGAAATCCCTAACAGCACCAGTACAGATGTTTATCTGCTTTTACCACAGGTTAACGAAGAAATTAAAGATGAATCGCTTGCAACGGCGGCGGCTGCAAGCTGCCAAAGCACATCAAGTACCTGTGTTACTGTACCATCTTGTGTAAGTTGCGTATCAAGCGCATCTACAAATTCTTGCAGCTAATACATTTTGGAATAAATATCATTCCGTTCAAAAATCACAATGAGCCGGTTTAGATAAGCTTATTCCAAAAGGTCCGGTATAGCGGGAACCGGGTTATTCGGTTCCCGTTATAGCGGATTCATCCCTAGCGAATGGACAGGGTTTCTGATAGGCCCGATGCTATTTTGGTTTTCCCCGTTCATTTTCCGAAAAATCGTTTATCCTTATAAAAGAGATCAACATGCGTATCCCAAAATTTAAAGATCATATACACCCGATAGTTGTAGAAGACGACAAGCTTATTCTCAGTTCGGAATTTGGCCAGCAATTACTGACCGGCAAGTCGCTTATCCACGTAGCGAAGTACCTGGACGGTGTCAAAACTGTGGACGACATTATTCAGCATCTCGATGGTGTGGTTGATGCACCGCAGATTTTGTATGTACTGTCCCTGTTGAAAGAGAAAAAATATATTTTTGAAACCAAGAATAAATTAAGCGTTTCCGAATCTGCATTTTGGAGTTCTCTCGGTGTGGAAGAAGCTGTGGTACAAAGGAATAAGGAACAGGCTCGCGTCCGTGTCTATACTTATGGTACCGCCGAAAGTAGCAATTTTATCCGGCAGATGGATGCTGGAGGGCTTCCTGTTGTCGGGGAAGCGGAAAACCTTGCCGTAATCTTAACGGATGACTACCTTCAGGATGGCGTTCTTGAAAAGGCCAGGGATTTATGGTATCAAAACATTCCTTTCCTGATGTGTAAACCTAATGGGATAGAAATCTGGCTTGGCCCCATATTCAGACCCGGCAAGACCGCATGTTTCGATTGTTTGATACAACGCCTTATAGCCAACCGCGATGTTGAAGTTTACCTGAAAGAAACCGGTAAAATTAGTACCCCTCTCGTTGCAGCCAGCAGTTTACCTTCAACGATCGATACAAGCCTCAGCACGGCATTGACTGAACTTTTGAAATTTATCGTGCTGGGGCATAACGAGCAATTGGAAAATAAAATGCTGACGATCCATTACGGAACACTGGAAACCCATAAACACGTAGTGGTGAGGAGACCACAATGTAGGGTATGCGGCACACCAGATACAGACAGGATACCCGGAAATATTCAATTTCAATCCAGCCCGAAAAGCTTTATCGACGGTGGTCACCGGTCCGTTACCGCTGAAGAAACCTACAACCGTTTTAAACACCTCATCAGCCCGATAACGGGCATTGTCAATAAACTGGAACGTATTACAAACGGAGATGATGTACTGCAACATGTATTTATTTCTGGTCAGAATATGGCGATAAAAACCAATAATCTGCAATCGTTACGAAAGAACCTGCGAAGCAACAGTTGCGGCAAAGGCGTTACAGAAATTCAAGCCAAAGTCAGTGCAATCGGCGAAGCCATTGAACGTTACTCAGGTGTTTACAGGGGAGACGAGCCACGCCAGCTTACCAGTTTTAAAGCTCTTGGCGATAAGGCCATCCATCCCAATGACTGTATGCTTTTCAGCAAAAAGCAAGTAGAAGACATGAATCTGTGGAATGCCCGCGAAAGCTTCTTTAACATAGTGCCCCTTCCTCTCGAAGAAAATGCAGTTATCGAATGGAGCCCGCTATGGTCCGTTACAAGAAATGAAGTCGTCTATCTGCCAACCGCTTATTGCTATTACAGCCATCCGGATAACGGCGGGGAACATTTCTTCTGCGCACCGGATTCCAACGGATGTGCTGCTGGTAATACACTCGAAGAAGCAGTACTACAGGGCTTCATGGAACTTATAGAAAGAGATAGTGTAGCGATATGGTGGTATAACAGGCTGAAGATGCCGGAACTTGACCTTGAAAGTTTTAGCGATGACTATGCACTCAAACTTAAAGCCTATCACAAAAGCAGGAACCGGGATATGTGGGTGTTGGATATCACCGGCGACAGCGGTATTCCTGCATTTATTGCCATCTCTGCTCGCAACGACCGTACCACTTACCAGGATATTGTATTTGCCCCTGCCGCACACCTCGACCCAAGCATAGCATTACGACGGGCGCTGACCGAGCTGAACCAAATGATGCCCTCTATGGACGAAAGCCTCCCACCGGGCCAATACCGGTATGACGACCCGGAAACCGTACATTGGTGGCAAACGGCAAACCTGGAAAATCAGCCTTACCTGGTACCCGATACACGACGCCCGAAAAGCACTGCGGATAGCTTTAATGTTCCCCGGTTTACAGATATAAAAAATGACCTTGACTATTGTGTTGAGGTTGTAAAAAAGATGGGACTTGATATGCACATCCTTGATCAAACCAGGCCAGACATCGGCTTGCATGTGGTAAAGGTTGTTGTGCCGGGTTTACGTCACTTCTGGGCAAGGTATGCCGATGGCCGTATATATGATGTACCTGTAAAAATGGGCTGGCTTCCGGCCCCTTTAAAAGAATCGGAACTAAACCCGATTTCCATCTTTATTTAATCAACCTTTATCCAGATGACCATGGAACATATCACAGCAAAGAAGTTATCGGAGCTTAAGCTCTCACTGAAACAGAACACCCGGGTCGAGGTAAAAGGACAAGATGGTCTGCTATTTGGTAACCAGGGAAATTTTTTCATGATCGAAAATCTACGTCCTTCTACACTTACTGCGTTAAAGCTCCTGGAAAATAATAAATATACAAAAACAGAACTGGGCAGCATTGCTTTTGAACAAGAGGGCTATGACGGGTTAAACCACTTAAACCTGTACCTCGGCAGACTTGAAAAAGCGGGTTATCTGGCTTACACATTGATGGAGGACCATACCGTTTTTTGCAGTTACGAACAGATGACTGGCACCACTGTTTTTTGCAGGGATCAAATCACCCAACGATTCCGGCTTTCAAAGTTTGCCCTTATCCGCCGTGAAGAATCGCATTTTCTATTGGAATCAGCGCTTGGCCAGGCCAGGATCCTCATCTATGATCAGCGTATCCTGGGGCTTACTTCGCTACTATCCACTTTTACCACAACGGGGACATTAAGCCGGGAGAAGCACATCAGTGCATCTACCCTTGAAGCTTTTATGACCCTGCTGCATACCGGCGACTTCCTGGAATTTGACCCTGTTGTTAACACGCCTTCCCCAGAGGAATTATGGAATTTTCACGACCTGCTGTTTCATACCCGCACCCGGTACGGAAGACATAATTACAATCTGGGAGCGACTTATAGATTTATAAACCGTATTCTTCCCAAGAAGGCAAGCAGGGGAGAAGCAGGGGCATTGGCAGAAGTTTACCTTTCCGTACCGGGTCCGGAAGAAATGCACCTATCGCAGTCACTGGATCATTGTATGGGGCAAAGACATTCTACCCGGGCCTATAACGGTCTCGATCTCCGGTTGCTGAGCATACTGTTATACCGCTGCTTGCGCATCAAGGGTAGCCACCCGTACCCGGTAGCCAACGCGGCAGGTGATACCGCGGAAATAGAAACATTAAGCGCGCCTTATCCTTCGGGAGGCAGTATGTACGAGCTTATATTTTACTTAACCATTTACGAATGTGAAGGGCTCGAACCCGGATTTTATCAATACAATGCGTTTGAGCATAAGTTATGCCTGTTGCAGCATAAAAACAAGGATACCGATACCATGATGTGGTATGCCAGGGCCTGTACCGGCAGTGAGCAGCTACCCCCCGCCGTTATTACCTTCGCCGCCGATTTCGAACGTATGTTCTGGAAATATGAAAATATGGCTTACGCCGCTATTCTGAAAAATGTCGGCGTGGTTTTCCAGACCCTGTACCTTGTTGCTACCGACCTCGGCCTGGGTGCCTGTGCGATAGGCAACGGTAATATTGAGACACTCGGCAGACTGACGAAAAAAACAGTCCTGCAGGAGAGTTCTGTTGGAGAATTTATTTTAGGAAACCATCTATAAATTAGAAAAACATGCAAAAGAGCCTGAGTTACAGAAACAGCTATCACGATAATCTGCATCGTTATGCAGGTTTGAAGAGATTTTTTGAACGCTGGTCGGCCGATCCCGATTTCAAACAAGACCTGATCAACAATACAACGGAGACACTGGAAAAACATGCCATACCGGTCACGCCTGATGACATAAAATACATGATCGATGAGCGAATAACAGAGTTGCCGCAACCAGTACAAACGATGTGGGAAATATCGAAGAGCAAGCAGGATCTTATTCAGTCATTTTACCTGTCTGAAAACCTGCCCAGTCATCGAGGCATGCTTGCCTGGAGGAACCGGCAGATCGCACGCCAGCGATTCGATCTCGGGCCTTTCTTTACGGATACTAATATTCACTCTTCCATGACGGTTGAGTTAACACAGGGATGCTCCGTAGGATGTTGGTTTTGTGCCCTGTCGCCGGATAGCTTTAAAGAAAACTATAATTACGATGACAACCGCGAAGAGTGGCTCGGACTGCTCGATACGATGCATTCCTTTCTTGGCGACGCTATGAAATCCACATTTCTTTACTGGGCCACCGAACCTTTTGACAACCCTGATTATGAAAAATTCTGCCTTGATGTTTATGAATCATGTGGGGTTTTCCCGCCTACCACTACGGCGGTAGCTCATAAAGATACAGAACGCATACGCCGTTTTATAAGGCTTTCCGCAGAGCATGGCTGCTGGCTCAACCGGTTTTCCCTCACCTCGCTCGGCATTATGAGTAAAGTTCATAAAGCATTTAGTGCTGAAGAGCTCGCTGAAGTGGAATGTCTGGCCCTCAATATGAATACCAGCTTTGCTTACGGAAATGCCGGAAATTTCAGAAAGAAAGCTTTGGAACGCCCGGAAATACTATCGCAGCAAGACAATAAGCTACGCAAAGCACCCTGGCATCGTTCTAACCCCGACTACGCCGGATCGGAAGAATATGCCAATGGCAGCATTTGTTGTGTAACCGGCTTCCTGATTAATGCGGTAAGCAGGAAGGTACAACTGATAAGCCCCACAACAGCATCAGATGAATGGCCTTTGGGTTATATCATATTTGCGGAGGCAACCTATGAAAATGCTGCCGGACTGGAAATGATCCTGCAGTCGTGGAGCACGGAGTATTTTAAGGAGAAGCTGCAGGATAATGACATCCTCCGCTTCCATCCCTGGTTGGGGGTAAGTGTGTCACCGGATCGTATCGAAATAAAAGGACGTTTTAATCAGAAGGAAATTATAGAAGAACCGGCCAATCCATCCCTGTACCATCTGATAAAGCAGATCACCGAAGCTCCGGCCAGACTTGCAGA
Organism: Chryseobacterium carnipullorum; assembly: GCF_003815695.1. Lineage (NCBI taxonomy): Bacteria > Pseudomonadati > Bacteroidota > Flavobacteriia > Flavobacteriales > Weeksellaceae > Chryseobacterium > Chryseobacterium carnipullorum. Next base: position 3,349,117 of record NZ_CP033920.1, read on the forward strand.
TATCCGGCAGTACGCGGCGGCTCACCTTTCCATCCCACCGCAAGTATCAGACTCATTAATTAACGAACTTTATAAAAAAGGCTTCTTTTATGGATGTTAACGAAATAATATCTCCCTCAGCAACAACAGCGCGCTTGCACCGGATTATTGCACTTGCCTGCTCTATTGATGAGCTGATGTCCGATAAGGCTTTTACCTGTTCGGAAAAGATACAAGGTTCCACACCCGCCATAGAGCAGGAGTGGGCAGATATAGTAGGTTATGGCGATGTGGCCAGATTAAATGCGTTCCTGGAGTTCATGGGTTGGGATCAAACCACCTTCTTACGTGCAGTTCAGTCCGATGTGATCGTTGACGATCCGGATTTGTTGCCGGACTGGGCCAGAGCGCTAAAAAAAGTTTTTCATCATCTTTCCGATTTTTGTACCATCCTGTCTCACCCCGGAAATAAGCAGGATAACTCCGTAGAAAGTATATTGCTTCCCTTCGTTAAAATGGCGGAAGCACATGTTATTGCTGAATCGGACAGGCTTGATTTAGGGATCACTTACCAGTCGGGTGCACAGATGGTGCAGGCTATTGGCCGCAGGCTGGTTACGCTTTCTGTTTCTGTACTGGATAACGAGATTTATCTCAACAGTATTATTCCTTCATTTGCCGCTGGTGATAAAACAGCAGACCTGGCAAGTTTTGAGGCATGGCTGCAACGTATCGAACATTACCCCGTTCTTGGCCGGTTACTAGCCGTTGCCTACACCAATTGGGCCGATAGTATCACCGAGTTTTTAGAACGTTTGTCGAGGGATAGGGCGATGATCGCCAAGACCTTCTTCAATACGGATAAGCTCGGTCTGCTTGTGGATTACTCCGGAGATGCGGGTGATGTGCATTGCAACGGAAGATCGGTGGCATTACTTACTTTTTCAGGCGGCAGGAAGTTGGTTTACAAACCCAAGAATTTACAGATCGCCAATAATTTTTTTGAATTGATCACAGAGCTGAATACCGTATTACCCCTGAACCTGGCTACACGCCGGATAGCGGTAATGGGCGACTATACCTGGGAGGAGTTTATCACGCATAAGGAGTGCAGCGAGACTTCTGAGTTCCCGGCTTTTTTCCGGCGGATGGGTATGCTTACCCGTTTGTTCCAGTTGTGCGGTGCCCGGGATTTCTGGCTGGACAACCTGGTGGCACACGGAGATCAACCTGTATTTGTCGACCTGGAAATGGTGATTCAGCATATAAAAGAATCAGGTAAAGACCTGCTACCGTCAGAGCAAAATGCATTACAGGAACTGGAAGAGTCCGTGATCAAAATCGGCATCATTTCTTTCCCTACGCCGATAGGCATGGGCGTAAAAGCTGAAGATCTGGGTACCCTGGCTGCCATCAAACCCTTTTCTTCTCCTTTCAAACTTTCGCTGGCCGCCGATAACAATATCAGTATAGGGATCAAGAAATCGGAGGCGGGATATATTACCTGGGAAAAAAAGGATTACCTACCGAGTGTCAAGGGAGTATTTGCCCTTTCTTCGGATTATATGGAGGAGTTCCAGCAAGGTTATGCAGAAATGAATCATGCTCTGGTACGCTTAAAAGATAAGCTGCTGGCGGAAAACAGCTGTCTTCATCAATTCTCGGACGCTCTCCTGCGGTATATCCACCGCGATACCTGGACTTATATGCGTATTATCAAAATTTCGACCCATTCACAAAATCTGGTTGATGGTATCATCAGGGATAAATCACTATTCTCACTGTTCAAAGAAGTATGGGAAGACAATAAACTGAATGAGGAAAAAGCAACCATCCTGGCCAATGAGATTGTGTCGATGCGCCATCTGGACATCCCGCTTTTTACGGCCACGGGCGGCAGCACACAACTGAAGGTGGATAAGACTGTATTTAACTATTTTGACCATAGCGCCCTGGATTTGATGATCGACCGTTTACGCTCGATCGATTCATTCGACATCAAAAAAAATCAGCAAATCGTTTCCAGCACCTTCTATTGCGGGGATCATGCAGCACCTGTAGGCGGCTATAAAGAAATAACCGGGCAGGTGCCAATTCCGGACTGGGCTGCACAGGCAAAGGCTTGTGCCTCTCTGATCATGAATCAAGCTATAAAAAGCCCGAAGGGTGATATGGCCTGGATAGGCTTGGATTATCAGCCACATATAGGGACTTATATGCTGGAGGTACTGAAGCCTGACCTGTTATCGGGTACCTGCGGTCTGAGCATGATGTTTATCGATCTTTACCGGGCGTATGGCCTGGAAGATTATAAAACCTATGCGTTGGGCAGCCTGGCCTCCACCTTATCCGTTGTGAAAAATTCTATAGCCAACTTCACTCACCTGGACCTGGTATGGGGCACTACAGACAAACCCTTATTACTTGGCGCTTATGCAGGGATCGGATCCCAGATCATCGCTCTGGAATATGCCGCGCGGCATTTGCAATCTGCCGAAGCCAGGACCGCTTTACAACTTTACGTCGATGCAATTCCCCTCCAGCAACTCCGGAAGTATACTTCCCCGGATTTTATCAGTGGTTACTCCGGGTTGCTGTTCAGTCTTCACGGGCTTAAACCGGCTGGGGAACTGGCAGAACTTACCCGGCATTCTTTCGAATCCAAAAGCGTTTTCCCGGGATATGCAAGACCGCTGGAGGTACTGCCTTCCTTACAACCGGGGTACGACTACCTCGACCAGATCATGAAGGGGCAATCCGGTAATTTTTCATTCGGGCAATCCCCGGATATGGGAACTTTATTTACAGCTTTGGAGTACAGGTATGATCAAAACAGCGCCAATGTTTATCAAGCATTTCTGTCCCGGGATATCCGGCAGTTAACAGTACAACAGCTGATCGATTATGCAGAACTGGCGCTAAATCTATCTGATATTACCGGAGACAGACAATACCTCGTACAGGCAAGTCATTTTGCTGCAACGATCGTCTCCAGGAAAGAGCAAACAGGCCAATGGTTTGCCGATAGCTGGGCTTCCGATATACACCTGTTGTCCGTTATTCATGGAACGGGTGCATTATGCCATTTATTTTTAAGGTTAGACCAAGCCGGAAAGTTTGGTTCCTTCCGTCGTTTAAATTCTTTCAAAAATCTATAACCCAATGATAAATATAAATACTGAAACACCATCCATTGTTCGCCTGGACCCTTACTGGGACGCTTATTTCCGTTGGCCGGCCGACTATTTTCCCTTTAACCTGCCGGCTTGCTCTGTTGAAAAACACCAGTATGACGTTGATCACCAGAACGAAGCGACTGTTACCTGGGACATCAGCTATAACCTTGAGCTGGAATGTGGCCTGGTATCTGCAGAAAAGCATCTGCTTCATGATATGCAGCCGCGAAAAGGTAGGAGCGGAGAACATTTCCGTGTCACGCATCTCCTTAGCGAAGATCAGCTAAGCGGCCCGGTCGGGTTTACCTTTACCTGGGCCTTTTATATTCCCATGCCGGCGTATATGCCTAAGCATCCCATGGGGATAATACAGCTCGATCCGCAGGAACTAAAAGGAAAAAATACCGTAATCACAATCAGGGATACCAGACCCAAAAATCAATAGTTATGGCAGTTAAAATCGTTATTCCATCCAAAGCCTTTTTGCAGGATTTGGAGTCCAGGGGACAAAACCTCAGAAGTGCAGGCCCCCATCTTAATCTCTATTCAGCAAAAGGTAAAACCGCCCATATTCATGATCTTATTCAAAATGGGCCATATCAACAAAAGATGCGATCGGCACGTGCTGCATCCCGGTCGCAGGGCGTTTATCACACGCTCGATAATCTTTGTACTTTTATTATGGACGAAGAGCAGATCGATGAATCTTACTTCAAAGATACTTTTGGCGCCACGATCAGGGAAAATGTAGAAGTGGCATCGGTTACACCTGCAGAAATATCACAGGAGTCACAGGCAAAATTACCGGAATTCTGGCATAAGAAAAAGCTTAACCTGGATGGCAGCCTTACCGGGAGGAATATCAATGTAGGCGTTATCGACAGCGGAATTTACGCAAGTCACCAGGAGTTTGCCGGCAAGCAGATAACATTTGCAGAATTTGACAGTGTCGGTAGACTTGTAGGCACAACCCCGAAAGATTATGGTACTCATGGTACCCATGTATGTGGTCTGCTGGCCGGCAGAAATGCAGGGGTAGCACCGGATGCTTCGCTGACTGTAGCGGCCTGCCTTACGGAACGCGGTGGTACCGCAGGATACCTGGCGCAAATACTGGGCGGTCTGAATTACCTGCTTGAACAAGGCCGTGACAATGATACGCAGGCGGGAAGAGTACATCTGATCAATGCCTCCATAGAATCTGCATCTGGTTTTAATGATTACCTGCACGGTGCCCTGGACATGGCGCTTACGGATCCGGGCACTCTGATGATTGCAGCAATAGGCAATAACGGAAGCAAAGGAAAAAACAGCGATTCCAGCCCGGGTAATTATGATCTTACACTGGGGATCGGTGCCTTGGACGAAAATGACAAGGTAGCTTCTTTCTCCTCCTGGGGCACAGTAGCCCAGCTGGGCAATATCAACAAACCGGACATCAGTGCTCCGGGGGTCTGGCTGTACTCCAGCCTGTCAGGACCTGGGAACCAATACTTCAAACAAAGCGGCACCTCAATGGCTTCGCCGGTAGCAGCAGGGATAGCGGCACTATTGCTGGAAAGGCAGCCCGAACTGATCACGCAACCGCTAAAGCTCAAAGAATTATTGCTTAATATGGTAATACCTTTGCAAGATACAGAGCGGGCCGGCAAAGGCAGAATCAATTTAAGCAGCTAAAGAAAGGGTCATGAAAAAAGAAGAAATCAGTTTCCTGGTAAGTTTATCAGATACCCGATCGCTTGCACCAGATGCAAAGGAAGCAGACAGAGACCGGCTCATAGCATTAAAAACCCGACTGGAACAAATGGACATCAAAGTGGAGCATTTAGAAATGCTGGGCCAACTGGTTATTTATGCACCGGAAGAAGTCTGGAATAAAGCAATAATGGAAATAGCATCACTTACCGGTCAGGATTTTCAGATTGAGCCGAACCGTTTGTTGTAAAATTAAATAACTCCTTTTAACGGGCCAGAAATAAGTAACAGCATTATGGATAACAGAGAAAAATTAACCCTAGATAACAGGTTCGCACAGGTGGCGCGAAGGGCGGCCATCATAGCAAAAACTTCGGATCCCTGGATCAGGTGGCATGCTTACCTCACCCGATGGACAGAAGACGCCTGTCTTGCTATTCAGGAATTGATGGAGGATATGCCATTGCCGGCTGCTGCCCTTGACGTTGCTACAGGAACGGGGACACCGGTACTTGATCTGGCGAAGGCCTGGCCTCAATGCCGTTTTGAGGCGTGTGATATTGCCACAGAATCGATCGAAATTGCCGGGCTGCTGGCACAGGAAGAAAATTTGTCCCATATCTCGTTCAAAGTGTGTGCCGCAGAAATGCTGGATTATCCCGATGCCAGCTTCGACCTGCTTACCTGCTTTTTTTCCCTGATGTACCTCAGGCATCCATCAGGGGCCATAGATCAGTTTTTGCGCGTACTCAGACCAGGAGGACATATGGTAATCACGACCTGGACCGGCGACAACCAGTTGTTCCGGCTCGTCAAGGATACATTCGCTATGGAGGACCATAAATATCCCGACGGCCAGGATCCTTTTATGTTTTCTGACACCCAGACGCTTAAGACGTTGTTCGAAGATAAGCCCGTCAGCAATCTTCTGGTAGTATCAAGAAAAACCGTTTTGAACTGGGAAGGCAGCGAACAGGAATTGTGGGGCTTTTTCAAAGACTGCAATCCCATAATAAATACATTATTGTCTGCGCTTTCCGGTGATGAACGCCAGGAAAAGGAACAACATATTTATTCGCTTTTGTCTGGTTTTAAAACGGGCGGCCATATTCTTTTTGAAGCAGATATGCTGGTGTGTTCGGTACAGAAAAATGCTCTGCCTCTTTAATAGATTTAAATTTCAGTCAGATTGACCACCAAGTTGATGGATTAAATTTGAAATACACTATTACTGATTTTTTATATTCTTAGCGTCATACAAAAAACACCAACTATGGCTCATAAAATGACAGATATGTTCTATTATTTTTTGAAAGATCTTAAAGCAGAGAAATATTTTATTGAATTAAACGCTAATATTCTAAAAGAAATCTACTTACGGTTATTTTCATCGTTTTAAATTGATGAAGTAAAATTCCGGATTTACTCTAGTTTGTTTTGTACGGTTTACGGATTGGTTATATTACTTCGGAGCTTTGTGATGGCAGTGAAATAGGGGTACAGAAGCCTTAATAGTACTACAAAAATTCAATCGAAGTACTGTTGATGAATTTGCAGCATCTTCTGCCTGAAGTACAGCAGCGAGCTATCGGTAGTCCTTTTTATAAATTAAAATCATTCATTGCAGGCATATTAATTTCCTTTACGCAGCTTGCGTTAGAAGTTGATATAATGAATTTCAAAGCACCAATAACGTCTTGTAAAGGAATTAGTTTTCCTTCTGTTTGCTCTATTATAGTTTCGATATTTTCATCATCTTCAAATTCGGTCGCTAAATATCCTAAGTTTACTATTGAAACCCCAATTTTATACTCACGGAGATTTTCTCTTAATGAATGTACTATACCCCTCAATGCAAACTTTGTGGCAGAAAAAGTTACTTCTTTTCCATTGTGATTATCTAATCCCCAAGTTGAACCCATTAAAATTATCTTGGCGTTTTCAGATTGTTTTAAATTTTCAATTACTGATTTGATGTTCAAAATACAAGATGTGATATTTGTATTGATCATATTGGCTATTTCAAATTCAGAATTTTCTTCAAAACTATATTTTTCCGTAAAAGCATTACTTTCCCATATTCCAACATTATAAATAAAATAATCGATTTTTCTATTCCCGATATTTTCTTTTATAATTTCTGATGAATTTTTCGGGTCTGACAAGTCTGTGCTAATCCAAGTTACATTCGATTTTTCATTTAAATAATTAGGCTTACTTCTTGAAATTCCAAATACTTCATCATTTTCAGTAGGTAAGCTTTTAGTAATTGCTTTTCCGAGACCTTTACTTATTCCAAAAATTAAATATGTTTTTCTTTCCGTTTTCAAATTTTTCTGTTTTTAAGGATTATCGATAACTGTTTTTGGAGCTTCTCATTTAATGTATTCAAATCAAGTCTCAAAAGCCGATTTTTTATTTTTCGTAATCGGTATGTTTGCTTATTTCAAACTTTTTTGAGGATTCTCCATCTTTAAGTTTATAGGCTACTTGTCTTATTTTTTTGGTTTCCACATTGTTTTCAAAAACCGGAAAACGTTGAACTAAATTACCTTCCATCAATGTAAATCTATCTTGTCCATTATAGCCAATGTTAATCTTGTTATTTTCTACAGTGGGTTGGAAATATACAGAGCTCATAGATTTTTTGTTGTTTACAGAATAAGCATACACATTTTCTTTATTACTGCTATCTTTGGTAAATACCACCAATTCTGGTGAGCCGTCGGCATCTAAATCATCTACTTCTGCATTTACAACTATTTGGTTGTTAATGTTTAGGGTTTCTTTGAAATCATTTGGAAGTCCGAAAGTAGAGATGCTGAGTTGTGTTGCTCCATTTTTTTCAGTAGACGAAATATTAAAGCCAACATCTTGTAAATTGAGAACTTTACTGAACTTTGTTTTATCAATTTGAGTTTCGTCCAACGGCTCATTAATTTTGGTATAAGTATCTGCAATACTCGCTCCGCCTGAACAATAAAAACTGAGGATGCTGCTATCTTCTTTTTTCTCGGTTTCGATGGTAATACCATTTTCACTAAAACGAAACATTACTTTTTTATCTTGAACAACCGATGTGTAAGTATTTTCATCAAATTTTTGGGCAATAATATCAAATGTGCAAGTAGGTTTCTTTTTGTCTGCTCTTGAACGAACTACGATTTTTAATTGATTGTCGCTTTCTTTACTCACAATAACAGCAACCCAATCGTATCCTTCCTTTCTTTGGCTGTAGGAATTGTTAACATAGTTTCCTTCAAAATTAACATTTTCAGCGACTTTTTGTTCTGTTTGATTTTCTTTTTCTTGCTTTTTGGTTTCAGTATTACAGCTGTAAACTAATAGAGTCATTGTTGTAATGAATAGTATCTTTTTAAGATTTTTCATGACTTAATATATTTTATTGTCTGATTTTATTGTCTGCTGTAAAGGTACCACTAATTAACGGGTCGTCTATTGCCAAAACGATTTTAGCTGACGTACTTTTTAAGATTTTTTCCAAATTTTTTTCAGAGGGCTAATTCTAATATTTCTCCGGGTAAACCATCGAAATCCTTGAATTCTTTTGATGCAAATTTTCTTGGAAATTAGTGGTTGTTTAATGTATGGTTTTGATTTTCAGTATTATAAAATGTGTTTTTTTAATCTGATGTCTGAAATTCAAAAAAAGTGAAATTCATATTTTTCAATGTCTTTTATCGACAACCAAAAAACTGGAATATTTTACAAAGGATATCAAGTGTTTTACCGCCCGAATCATTTTAGGCCTATTAAGCAAATTTTCAAGACTGCCTCTTATATGATTTTATTTTCATTTATAAAATCTGTTCATTAATTCTCTATTTATTTTATCTTTTTCTTCCAGGTTACAAATAGATTGATCGTTTTGATCAGCTTAAATATTAGGATGAAAACAAGGAAGGATAATAATACGGTGTAAATTGAATAGCTTTTGAAAAAGATGATCTGAATAGCAAGAACGAAAACATTGATTGATAAAAAGATCAAAGTAATTTTTTTGTGAGACAGACCCAGTTGTAAAAGATGATGATGGATGTGTGTTTTATCTGCTTTGAAGGCAGATTTTCCTCTTAAAATTCTATCAGTATATACTCTTACAGAATCTATGACAGGGATGGTAAATACAAACAGAATGAAGAAGATACCATAAGGTAAATGAGGTGTACTGTGGTCAAATTTCGTAATATAAATACCCAGACAAATTAATAGATATCCTAAAAATAATGCCCCGGAGTTTCCTAAAAATATTTTGTTTTTTTGAGAAAAATTGTATTTGAGAAAAGCCAGGATACTTCCAATGAACAAAATGCCAATTTTTGCAAGGCTAATGTTGCCTTCTATAAGTGTGATAATGAAAAACAAAACAAAACCTATTCCTGCAACGCTTCCTGCTAATCCGTCTATTCCATCGATCAGATTAAAGGAGTTCACTGCAGTGGTAATAACCAAAACGGTAAGAATATATTGCAGGTAAATGTTGATTTCATAGACTCCTAACAGTCCGTACAAAGAAGATATTCTGATTCCGGATGTTGCTATTATTACACTCACACATAGTTGTATCCCCAGCTTATAGATTGCCCTGATGTCCGTTTTGTCATCTAAAGCTCCTACTAATAGCATAATGTATGAAGTGATGATGATGGGAAGCATCTCTTTCAGGCTGTTATTTACGGTGACACCCATTAGCAAAATAACAACAATACCTATTACTAAACCTCCAATTAAAGGAATTGCCTTGTGATGAACCTTTCTTGAATTGGGAACATCTACTAATTTAAGTTTTTGGGCAGCAGTTCTCATCAGCGGAATGATACACATCGATAAAGTGAAAGCAAGAATTCCCAGTATGGATAGTTCTATACAATTTTTCATGGCGTTTGGTTTTAAGCGGTTTTATTTGAACTGTTGAATAGTTTTATATTTTTCAAATGTTCCAGATTATATTTTTCAAGAATTTTTTTGTCTAATCCTGAAATTATAGGGTAAACATTGGTTTTTTTATTGACCGTAAAGGTTTCTTCAATTAGCTGGCTGTATTTTTTTGCGATTTTTTTCCAGGTATATCTTCTCTCTGCTATTTTCTTCATCTGTACGGCACAATTACGGAGATCTTCTTTTGTAATTTCATTTAAAACATTTTTAAGATCTTCCTCATTGGAGAAATAAAAAGCCTGATGCTCTGTTGTGGTTCTGTTGTATGAAACTCCATTGCTTATAATAGGCAGCCCTAAAAACATCGCTTCTACTAAAGAAGGATTGGTACCGCCTGCAGAATGCCCGTGAATATAGACAGAAGCATTTCCGCGGATAAGGTCTATCATTTCCTGATCATAAATAGGATCCAGAAGATGAATGTTTTCGTAGTCTGAATATTGCTGCTTTATATCAATACCATACTGGCTGTTTTTCCAGTTGCCTACCAATACCAGTGTACGATCAGGAAGTTCACTGAAAACTTTTACAATAGTATGAACGTTATTTTCCGGTTCTATTCTGCATACTTTTACAGCATATTCTTTTGATAAGAACGGATATTTTTCTATATTTTCAGAAGTTGGGGTCAAATTTACTTTTGTATGGTCAGCGCCGTATTCTATAACTCTGCTGATTGTTTTATATCGTAATGAAGTATAATCCTGAATAGATTCATTATCAGAAATATCAATATGAGAAAATCTCACGGCCAGTTTTTCTGCCCACCACAGGTATAGTTTTGCAGGTAAAGACCATTTGTCTCTTTTCCATTCTATACCATCAATCGAAATGATGATTTTTTTACCAGTAAATAGTTTTACAAATGGTAATAACCATGCGCCTGCAACACCTAAAACCAATAAAACATCACTTCGGAATAATGCGTGAAGAATAGACAAGGTATCATAAGGGATGCTTTGAATTCCGTTGGCATCAAGAGGAAGATATTTTAGTTTTGCGCCCTTCCAGCTTTCGGTTCTTTCTTCTTTTGTATATTTTTTTGACGAGCAATAAACTGTGAAATCATAAGTATCAGCAAGCTCTTCTACAAGGTGCGCCGTCAAAGTTTCAAATCCTCCATATTTAGCGGGTAAACCCACAGTTCCGATAATGGCTACTTTTGTCTTCATAATAGATGTATTTGATAACAGTATTACTATTCATATTCCAAAAATAAATTTGTTTTTAAGTGATTAAAAATCAATAACTTAAATCTTATCAGACACGGTGCCAAGTTCCAGAAAATGGAAAATATATTATAAATTGGAAATAATTTTCAGAGATTCTTTTTCAAAATAGGCTTCTGAAAACAAAAGACTTGTCTGATAAGATGCCTCGCTGAAAGATTGGTACACGTCTGAATTGCTCAATATATAAGTAATCATTTCAGATAATTTGTCGATATCTTTAGAATGAATCAAAAATCCATTTTTACCGTCTTTCACCAATTCGGTCACCCCGCCAACCGGAGGAACAATTGCCGGGAGACGATAGCGCATTCCTTCCAGAATCGTCAGTCCGAAAGTCTCTACCCAAAGATCTGGATGCGATAAATTGACAATGATGCTTGCTTCCCGATAAAAAGGATGGGTGTTGGTTTGTGTAGGATAGATGGTAAGGTTATCCGGAATTGTTTTTCCTCTAAAATACTCCTGTATTTCTTTTTCAGAAGCATTCACAACCAATTTGAATAGGTAGCTGTTGTTTTTTTCTGCTAATTTTAAAAATTCGTCAACGCCTTTGTATATTTTTAAAGAACAGATCATCAGGACAATCGGAACGGGCTTTTCCACGTATTGGAATTGATCTGCCTGATCTGTAAAATCACTTTCCAAAACATTATAGAGAAGGACCTGATCATCTATCAGAGATTCCTGTTGTAAAAGATACTCTGAAACAAAAACGATTTTATCTGCAGTGAGCTTTGCGATTCCGAAAAGAAAATTTTTAAATATTTTAGGTTTAACGGAGGTTTCGTGGATATGATAAATGATTTTGCAGCCTTTTATTTTTCCGGCAATAGTTGCCCCAAAAGGAAGTACCGTATTAATATAGACGATGTCCTGCTTTTTTAGAAAAAACAAAAGCTTGATCATCAAAAGAAACTGACTCACAAAAAAATTCGCTATTCTGACCCATGAGCTGGGAGAAAACCGATACCAAAAGAAGTGATTTTTAACGTTGGGTATATCGGAAAGAAACCCTGTTCTTCCGCCGGAAGTAAAAAGATGGGCGTCAATTCCGTTTTTTGTCCAGGCTTTCAAAAGCTGCATCAGTACTTTCGGACTTCCGCTGTAATCGTTCAATAAATGGATGGCAACAATTCTTTTCATCTTAAAGTTGGTTATAAATGTTGTTGAGATGTTCTCCTCTTTTTTCCCAGGAGAATCTTTCAAGATAATGCTTTCTGGCTCCGGTACTCATTTTTTTCTGAATATTTTTATCCAAAAATAATCTGAGCAATGCGCCGCTTAAGCCTTCTACGGTCTTATTATATTTCTGTTGGGGAACTGTAATGCCACACTGATGATTCACAAATTCTCCTGGACCTTCATTTTGAAGGCATACCACCGGTAATCCAAACGAAAGTGCTTCCGGAACCACCATTCCTGCTCCCTCATGCGAAGGAAAAAGAAATGCGGAAGCTTTTCGGTACATTTTCATCAGGTCTCTTCGGTCGATCCATTCAATAATTTCAATATAATCATTCATCTGGTTTTCGGTAATAAGATGTAGGTAAAATTCTTTTTGTTCACCTGTTCCTACTAGTATCAGTCTGCATTTTGCCCTGTTTTTTTCCGAAAGTTTATTGATAAATCCGGCAAATGATCTTATGGTTAAATCAAAGCCTTTTAACGGAACAAATCTTCCCACGCTCATCACCGTAAAATCAGATTTTGCAGGAATCTCATTGTTTTGGAAAAAGTCTTCCGAAGCTACGGACGGATAGAGTGAATATTTATTTTCAGAAAGACCGAGCTTTTCAGGAACTCCGGTATTCATACACCAGATATGATCTGAATGTTTGATGGTCTTACTCAATGAAGGCGAAAGATTCCAGAAGAAATTTTTCACCATCCATGTGAGACGGTCCTTTATAAAATATTTTTTCGAATAATCCTGCAGATACTGCTTTGGAATCAGCGGATGATGTCCTACAGGGCCCCATACCATTGGCTTATTAAGCTTCCATAAAAAACTTGGGGTCCAGTCGTTATGAAAATTGACGTTATGCACAATATCAAAGTCCAGTTTTTGTTTTTTAATAAACGAAACAATACCTTTCTGCCACAGATAATAGTACAGCATTGCTCCCCGGTTTCCCTTTTTCCAGAAACGCATCCAATAGGGAAGATCAAAATAGAGAAAACTCATATTCTGATAAATGGTATCAGGATTTTCTGCCATATATTTCTCAATATGTTCTCTGTTATTTTCCCTTGTGATAGCAATAACTTTTCGGAATCTGGCAATTTGATATACAAAATTCCAGCCCATCGCATCTTCTGAACCTTTATAAGGATTCACTGCGTAGCAGGTTGCCAGTACAGTTTGATTGGTTGTCATGAGTTCTTGTTTTTAATAGTTTTGCAGGAATACCTCCTATAATGCTGTTGTCGGGAAAAGATTTTGTAATGACACTTCCTGCCGCCAAGATGCAGCCATCACCAATCTCTACACCGTCCAAAATGGTGACTTTACTGCCGATCCAGCAGTTTTTCCCGATTTTGATCCCTTTTCTGCTAACCCCCTGATGTCTTATAGAAATATCAAGATCTTCATAATTATGATTCTCCGGATGACAGCTCAGGTACTGTCCAACGATGCATTCATCGCCGATTTCCAGTCCTCCGGAACCTCCCAGATACGCAAACTCTCCGATGCCTACATTGTTTCCTATTTTTATCTTTTCTCCGATATTATTAAAAGAAGTGGAAACGATGATTCTGCTGAAAGCTCCGATGGAAACATTATTTCCGAATTCTATTCCCTGTTTTGACAATGCAGAAACATAGACATCGTTTCCTAGTCTCAAGAATTTTCCCCATTTCATTTTTGAAGGATTAAAAAAGCTGACTCTTTTCCCTAAAAGCATTCCTTTTGGATTTTTAAAGAAGACAATAACCTTTAATCCCCTGATGATGCTCCAGAGCTGAATCCATATCATCTGAAGAATGGCTCCGGAATTTAACGAATCATCGATCGTAAAATCAGGATTTCTAAGTCTTATGATTTTTTCAGCAATTGTTTTCATTTTGTAGTAATTATGGTGTTCATTATGGTATCCAAAGTCGTATCAAGATCATTATTTTCGATGGAAAGATATTTTACATTCTGGTCTTTTTTTTCCAGTTTTGAAAACAATTGGCTGTATTCTGCAGTCAGGTCACATATAGAACGATAAGAGAGTTCTTTTTTTCTGCTGAGGATTTTTTCGGGAGCCGCATACAGAAAGAAATTGAATTTCGGTTTCATCAACAGATGATATCCGGTTTCAGTTACCACTTTTGGAAGTAGGATATTGCTTCGTTTAGCATCTGCAATAAAGTCGAAATAATATCTGTCATACAGCACTATTTTTCCTCTTAGGACATATTTGAGATAAATAATAAACTGCCCTAAAATATAATCTGTGTAATAATACCCGAATCTGAATAAGGAAGAAACAGAGCTTTTATTGTTCCCTTGTCTTGGCAGAGAATTCACTGCATCCTGGTGGGCTTTTTCTTTGCCTTTGGTCCAGACACTTAAAATAGGAAGAAGGGAAGGTCTGTGTCTCAACACTTTTACAGGTCTTCGGTAACGTTTCTCTATCAGCTCAGAAACTTCAGAAATAACAGTTGATTTTCCCGCTCCGTCCACACCGCTGAATGTCATGATAAATCCTTTTTCTGAGAAAGAATCTTTCAGATACTGGCATACATTTTTTATAAATCGGAAACCTTTGTTATAATCTTTTGTTTTCAGAACTTTTATGATTGTTTTTTTATCATTTGTTTTTTTTGAATCCACATGTTCTGAAACAAAATTTTTATAGGAATCAGGAATTTCCGATGCATTAAGATGATAAAACAGGTGAATAAACCGGGCTGCATCTTTTTCAGAAACTTTATAAACTCCAAAACTGTTTTTAAATTTGTTTGCCAAAACTTCATTTGTATCCATCATCTGCAGGTATTTCCATTTCAACTGAGAGATGAGGTCAAGGTTAAGAATTTCATGATGCTTTGTGATAATTCTTACAGAGTACATAAACGATTTTTTAACAGTTGTAATGTTTTGTACAAGACTGTTGGCAGATAAAAAAGCGATCATCTTTTTTGCATTCCGGGAAGATATGATCATATCGATATCAGAATTTAATTTCAGATTTTCAGGAGCTTCGTTATGAAATTTTAAAGTGGCATAAGGGGTATGATACAGCTGATCAAAAATATCCATGATCAAAAGTTCTCTCTCTGTATTATTTTCTGTAAGAAAAATATTTAAAGCTTCAGTCCAGGTCTGTAAAAGCCAGTGAATCTGTACATGCCATTTTTCCTGTTCCGAATATATTTTAAGATATGATAATAGGTTGGTGAGAAGATAGAATTTTAAATACTTTTCAAGTTCTTTATCGTCATACTGAAAGGCTATTGCATTTTTTTCCTTAATCTCTTTAAAAATATTCTTCCATGATTTTTTCTGAATTAAAATACCGTTTTGGATGATGAAATGAAAAAAATCAAACCCTTTTGGTCTTTCGAAGGATGCCAGTTCCCAATCATAAATTGCCAGTGTATAATCTTTTATATAGCAGTTCCAGGAAGTAAAATCACCATGAGAAAAAGAAAGATCTATGCTTTCATTTTCATTGATATAGGTAAGAATCGTATTGAGTTTTCTTATCATGTTGGGCGGGATCCTTTCGTCTCTGATTGCACTGAAATGTTCTTTCAGGCTCTGAAAATACTTCCATTCCGATATTCTGCAGCTTCCCTGATATCTTTCTTTAATTCCCAGCAGAGCTTTGGCATGAATTTCCCCAAACTCATTTTTTCTATTCCCGTTTTCAGAAATATCGCTGAGCTGCAGAATGCTTTCATTATGAAGTAAAGCCGATGGAATAGTGTACAGGCTGCTTTTTGCGGCATAGCTAATAGCGGTACATTCTTTTTTAATGAGTTTTTTTGCATTTACGGTGTCTGCTATTTTATAAAAGCACCCATTAGAGTATAAAAGACATTTATTATTAGGACCTACAGTTCCTGTAAAAATGGCCCAATCGTTTTCAATGTCGAAAATAGGCTTTCCATCTGCGATATAATATACCGTTTCTTTTTTGAAAGTCAGTTTCTGTAAACGAAGTACAAATAGAAATTCTACCAACCATGAGAAGAGTTTTGCTTTAAGAGTGGCTATATTATAGAATTTTAAAAATAGCGGTCTTTTTGAATTTGAGTTCCAAAACCATCTCACACTTCCATCGGGATTAGGGATGTAGGAGAAAGCAATTTTCACGCTTCCCGGCTGCTGTTTTGTAAACAATCTGTATCCTGTATTTTTAAATATATTTTTCATGGCGTTTCTTGTATAGTAAAACAGGATGTAAATAGTTTGCCAAGTATTTAAGTGTCTATATTTCAGTATTTTATGATTGGTTGTTTGATTTTTATTTTCCAAAAAATGGAAAAATAGTGTAAAGGTTGGAATTTCAGACTGTAAGATCCTGTCGTTTTTTTCTTAATATAATTTTTTGCGGGCGGGTAAGATGATTATTGTTCCTGAAGGCAATGGAAAAAATGATAATCTGGTAAAACATGATGCCATAATTACTCTCACCAAAGATTCCAAATTCTGTGAAAGAATTAATAACAATAGGAATCAGGATTCCGATCAGCATGAGCTTAGTTTCTTTTTGTTCGGATAAAATTGATTTCACGGTAAAAAATACCTGAAATAAAACAATTGTAAAACCAACAAATCCTAGATTCATTAGTACCTGCATAAAGGTATTATGGGTCATTTTTCCGGGATAGGTATGGGCACTCTGGAAAAACTCTTTGTAGTCGATCCGCATAAAACCAAAACCAAAAAGGGGCTCTCTTGGAAGGCCTTCTGTAATGAGTGCTTTCCAAAAAGGCAGTCTTCCCGTAAGGCTCATTACTTCTTCTAATCTCTCCTGATCGCCGCCTTTTAAAATAACCGTGTATACAGCAAAAGGGGCAACCATGGCAACAAGCGCCAGAATAGAAAATTTCAGTGTTTTTTGTTTGGTTTGATTGATGTGAAAAAATATAATAAGCAACACCCCGATCAGAGAAGATCTGGACCCTGTCATATACAGAGCATACATGATGATAAGAATTTTGATGATGGTCCATACTTTATTTTTAAAGCGGTAAAGGTCAAAAATAAGACAGGCACATCCCACACCGGCTAACATTCCCAGCTCGTTGGGATTCATTAAGGTTCCGCCAAGTCTTGCTTCCTCACCGCCATCTGTGAGACGGAAAAAAACATCTGGAGCTACCCACATTCCAATAACGAAAACCAACTGAAGGATAAAAACCGTGTTTCCAAGCAAATGATAGAGCCTGATAGTATGTCCTTCAAAATAGATATCCAGAATTTTAAGGCTTTTCACAAAAAAGTAGGCAAAAACAAAACTCTGGAAAGTCATAAACCATTGGAGAGCGCTAAAACCGGGGTTAGTACTCCACGAAAAGGAAATAAATCCCAACGTAAGATAACCCATATAGAGAATAGGAGAGAAAATATTTTTGTAGGCAAGAGAATTGATGCTGCCATACCTGATTATTTTTTGATAAATCAATATAGATGAAAACATGACGCCCATTCTTCCCACTACTTTTATGGCTCTTGTAATCGCAACATTCTCACTCCAGGTAAAAAAGCAGGCAACCATTAATAAAAGAACAATAAAGAGTTGGTTGTTTATCGTTTTTAAAAATTTTTGATGGGATATAGGTAAAGTTTCCATGTTTTAAAGATGATAAAATCTGGAATTCATTTCAGTGATAATATGTTCCCAATCGAATGCTTTTTCAACCATTTTCAGGGCATTTTGAGAAGTTGTGTTGTATTGGTTTTTGTCTGTCCATATTGCGTACATATCCCGCATAGCCTGGAGTAATAATTTCCGGTCAGGGTAGGGAATGGTAATACCGGCACCATATTCTTCAATTAAATAACCGATATTGGTGTTTTTGGTAACGATACAAGGTTTTCCAAAATTGGCGGCTTCTATAACCGAAACAGGGAGCCCTTCATTTCTGGAGGGATGCACAAAGACATCCATCTGATTCAGCAGAGAATTCTTTTCATCTCCGAATTTACTTCCCAACAGTTCCACTTTTTTTTCAAGCTGAAGATCTTTTATTTTTTGCTGAAGTTGATGCTTTTCATTGCTGTCTCCAATGATCCAAAGCTTTGCATCAGGAATTTCTTTGATAAAACCTGAAAAGCTGTCCATGAGAATATCCAGTCCTTTGGTGAAAATATCAAGTCTTCCTATAAAGCCGAACAGGATCGTGCTGTCGTGTGCTTTTTCAGGAAAGCTGTTTACTATTTTGTCAAATCCATAGGGGATAAGAACGGTTTTGTCTGTCGGAAATATAGATTGGAGTCCTTCTATTTCACTTTCGCCGATGCAGTGTATTTTTGATGCATTTTTGACCACCTTCTTTTCACAAAACCTGAAATAGATCTTCTTTACCCATTTGTTTTTGTTCATGGCAATGATATTGTAAGCGCCGTGAGGGGTAATTACAAATTTGCGCTGATGTTTTTTCAGAAATTTACTTAAAGAGTAATATACCGGAATCCATCCTCCGTGAAAGTGAAAAATAGTGTTATGATCTGCATTCAGAATTTCTTTTGTAAGGGCTTGAGGAATAGAAAAAGGGTTTTTGCTTTTTTGAAAAACTTTGGTTTTAAAATTTCTTTCCGGATAGTTGATCTCGGTATTTTCAGCAATTCCCCACACTTCTACCTTCCCGGATTTTTCTGCCTGCTGAGTCGCCAGATTGTACACGACTTTATTCACCCCGTTCATTTTTTCGGGATTGGCTTTACCTAATATAATATGCACTATGCCCATACAGAAATATTTTTTTTGTTAAGAAGAACCTTCCAGTACACAATCATTAGAATCTGATTGATCACAAGACCTGAAACGGCTCCGTACAGTTCAAAATACTTTAAAAGGAAATGAAAACTCAGGAGCGAGAAAACAAAAGAAATGCAATAACCGATAAAGAAAGCTTTATTTTGTTCCAAAACCCTGATGGCAATTCGGGTAGGGTAGCCGTAAAGGATAACGATATACAAAACGGATATTAGCCGGATAACAAAACCATACTGATGATATTTCTGCCCTCCCAGAAAAGTAATAAGAGGTTCTGAAAAAATAAAGAAGCCGGCAATAAGAATTCCCAGTACTGCCATTCCTTTCGACATATTTTTTAGAAGTTCTTTTTTTTCCTGTCCTTTATTCTGATAATGAAGCTGAGCAGTTTTCGGAAGATAATAGTTTTCAACAGTCTGCAGAACAATATTAATGACTCCAAAAAAAGACTGAACAAGCCTTAATGCTCCCAACGCATTAATACCAAGATAAATACCTGCGACCAGAGTAAAGAAGTTATTTGAAAACCATTGTACAACAGAGGCGCTCAGGAGCCATTTCCCTTCCATAAAATGATAGCGGAAGAGTGCGTTGTTTTTGAAGCTAAAGTCTGAATTTTTTATGCAGTAGATGACTCCCGGAATGGATGCTATAAAATTAATAATACCTATGATATACAGGCTTTTAAATACATTGAGACTCTGCTCAAACCAGATTAAAGGGAAAACAGCCAGAAAAATGCTGTCAATAAAAAGTACGAGGTAAATGCGATCAACCGTCAATAAGATCTTTCTGACAAAATCCTGAAAAATATAAGCAGTTGTAAAAAGAATAACCGCTGATAAGTTGTTCTTAAAAAATTCTATGGCGGAAATAGGTAAAAACTTTGCTGCGAACAATAGCAGGGCAAAAATAAAAATCAACAGCAAGGAAGCCTGAAAAACAAATCCCAGCGATTTTCGGCTGAATTCTTTTGCCGCTGAAATCTGAAACGGCTGCACAATAACTGCATTGCAGATCCCGACAAGTAGATAGGTTACCAAAAGAACGGAAGAAAACAAACCAAAATCTGAAATACTCAGTTTCCTGGCCAGTAAAAAAGTAAGCAGAAAGTTGGATCCACTGAATATCAGCTGATCTGTGAAGACCAGAGATGATTGTTTGGACGCTATTTCTTTCAGCTTTTTCACCGTTTATTTTTTTTGGATTAATTTTTTTAAGGTTGTGAGAATGCTCGGATTGTAGCCTTCTTTATTAAGGATGAACCATAGATTATCAAGCTTATATTCATCTTTTAGCAGTTCTACATTCATAATGCTCTTGGTGGCTGTTTTCCGGCTGTCTAAAAGGAAAAGATTCTGATCGGCAATTTTCAGAAAAAGCAGCGGCATTTTCCCTTGTCTTATGGCTTGATTATTAATAATACAAAGGTCTGTGTCTTTTATTTTTTCACGAATCATATTTTGAATATCCGTTGAGGTAAGTTTAAGATTTTCATCCCCGGAAAAATTGATATAATGCTCTGCCTGAATATCTTTCAAGGTATTGGAAACATCCACCATCAGAACTTTTTTAGATTGCATCTGTAGTGCTTTGATGAGATTTTTGGCGTGGAAGGTATGATGTTCGGGATTGTCATAGGAAGTGATACAGATGATATTTTTTTCCGCGATGATGCCTTTGAGTTCCATTTCAAGAATGTTCTCAAGAAAATAATAAGGTATTCTTTCTCTTTTCTTAATAAATGGGGTTGTAAAAGCGATGGGGATGGAACTGTTTTTCTCGATCGTATAGACATCATTTACTTTTGCTTTGGCAAAATGGATGGCATAGATAAGGGCAATAGATCCGATCATGCTCATCATAGCTGCCACAATGATAATGATGGAACGCATGGGAGATACAGGATGGGTAGAAATCTCTCCTCTGGTAATAATTTTGTGAAATGAAATTTTCGCTGCTTTGGCAATTTCAGCATCTATTCTCTTTTCATTTAGAAAATTATAATTTTTTTCATACAGATTAAACTCTCTGTTCATGATGTTGAGGAGCTTTTCTTTTTCCGGTAAGCCTACAAAAGCCTGTTCAGCGACGCGGATATCCTGATCGATATCATTGTATTTGATCTGTAGATTTTTTTGGGTATTCCTGATACTTTCGGTTTGGTAGTCTGTAAGATCTTTGATTTTAGTATCTATTATTTTTACCTTTTCGTGTTCTGGGGTGTAGGTGAGAAGAAGGTCTTTCTTTTCTGCCTGTAATTGCTTTATATTTTTCATCATTTCCGTAGAAAGAAGATCGTTAAAGGCCTCAAAATTGGTGGCAAGATCCAGATAATTGTCTTTACCCTTCTCAACATATCCGTTAAGATCCTTTATCGCATCCAGACTCATTTTCAGGTTGCTTTTCTGGATTTTGAGCTGGGATATTTTCCTAAGATCGGTCTCTGTTTCCTGTGGAATATTGATGATGTTTTCCTTATTTTTGTAGTCTTCAATTTTATTTTCTACATCAGAAAGTTTATGATTGGCCTGCCCAATTTCTCCTTTGAGGAAATCTACAGTAGTATTGGCGGCACGGTATTTATTTTCGATATAATCCTGAATGTAGGTTTCGGCAAGGGTATTCACGATCAATGCCGCTTTTTCGGGTACATTGCTTTTATAATTGATTCTGATTACCGGAACGTCTTTGTCAACAGAAACGATATCCAGGTTTTTATTGATGTTATCCAGAAGTTTTTCTCTGCTTAAAAATTCAATCTCATATTGATCGATGATTTTAACATCTGGTCTGGACTGGATGTAATTTTCATTAAGGCTGATGAGTATTTGTCCATTGTCTATACGAACCGGAGTTCCGAAATTTCCCTTTTTCGGTGTGGCAGTACCGGGAACGGTAATAGAGTAGGCTTGTTTGGATAGGACGTTTAACAGGAATTTTTTATCATTATTTTTATCATCACCGAAGGTTGCTGCTACTTTAATAGGCGAATCATTAAAAAGCTCAACCGACTGAACCTTTCCCTTTCTGTAGATTTCTGTAGACAAAGGGAGCTTCGAAAGTGTTTTTTCAATCAACGAGGTCGATTTCAAAACCTCGATCTCTGTACTGATTTTGTTGGCAGAGGCAAACACATCGAAATCTTTAAAAAGATTGGCACTGGGAACGCCTTGCTGGGTATCGGCAAGTTTTAGTTTTGCTGTACTTTCGTACATGGGTGTTACATAGTTGAGATACTTTTTTGCCGCCAATACAGAAATTGCCATGGCAAGGATTATAATGGGTAAACCTCTTAGCAAAGGTTTGAGAAACCGGACATTTTCATTGTTCATCATGGTAATCTTTACAGCAGGTTAATTAATATGGCAGCAGCAGATGTCACTGTTGTAAAAGGAATTATGGTGGAAACTCTTTTATCAAAGTCCTTGCTTTTCTTGGACGGTACAATAACGTAATCTCCCGGATGGAGCATAATATTTTGATTAGGAACATCTTTCATTTTGGTGAGGTCTATGTTGGTAACCCTTACGTTTTCACCTTCCTGTCTTAAAATTTTCACCGATTTTAAATTGGCATACATTTCAAAACCTCCTGTTTTTGAGATAAGCTCAAGTAATGTATTCTGATCCTTATCGACCTGAATCACTGCCGGATTTCGTACTTCACCCATCACGGCAATTTCTTTGTTAAGAACTTTCACATCAACAATTGGGTTCACAAGCCATTTTTTAAGCTTGGTTTTTATGTCTTCCTTCAGCTCGGGCAAAGATTTCCCAATCACAGAAGTTGTTCCTAATTTTGGAATTTCAATATTTCCGTTAATATCCACCAAAAGCCATTTTCCATAGACCTCGTTAGAGTTGTAAATTCCATATACGGATCCCACACTCAGGTCATCCTGTCCCCAAACTGAAAGCGTTATTTTGTCATCTTTGCGGATTCTGTATTCGTAATTCGGGTCGAAACTGAAATCCTGCATAGCTCGGGATGGCTGTTCTTCTTCCAGCACATTATATGTTTTACAGGAAAAAAGCAACAGCATGAAAATGGATGATATGATGAATTTTTTGGCCATAGTTTTTTTAAAATAAAATTGAAAAGAATTTGCGGAAACCTTTTAATTTGTTTTGAGACATTTCTTCTCTTATTTTCAAGATCTTGTCTATCGTTTCTGTCATTTTTTCGCAGACATTTGCATCTTTTACCAGATAGTCAAATGCTCCGTATTTAAGCGCGTTTATAGCAGTATCGATGTTTTCCTGTGCAGAGACCATGATCACATAAATGTTGGGATCAAAACGTTTGATTTTCTTTAGAACCTCAAAGCCGTTCAGGTCTTCCATGTTGTGATCCAGAAAAATAACATCTGGTTTCTGATGAAGCTCATCCAGGCATTCTTCTCCACTGCTGAAGCAAATAATGTCTTCATAGCTATGATTTTTCAAATACTGTTCATATACACTTGCACAGAATCTGTCATCATCTACAATAAAGAACTTTAAATTTTGACTATTTGTTTCCATCTTTTTTAATTTGAAAACAATAAGTCTATTATTGTGCCTGTATTTAATTATTTGAAAATCAGATATTTAAACATTTGCTTTTTCCAAAATATGGAATTGAGTCTTGATTTTGGATGGTTTTTCTTTATTTAATCTCCTCCTTCAGCTGGATTATTGCGGTAGTAAGCGTCTTTTTTATACTTTCAAATAGGGCATACATCTCAAAGAGTTCTGTATTTTGTTCCTTCGCTAAGACTTCCAGTTGTTTAACATCTTCTTTAATGGAATAGATACCTATGCCTTCTATACTGGGCTTGATCTTATGGATGAGCCTTGCTATTTCTGCATGGTCTTTCTCTTCAAATGCTTTTTCTACCAAAGGAATTGTTTCCTGGGTCTGCGAAATGAATATCGAAAGCATTTTCTGAATAAAATCCTCATCTCCTCTGCTGAGGATCTGTATATTTTTAAGATCATAAAGTGTTTCGCTCATATTGGATATCGTTGTGTTGGTTCTTCTTTGAATTTTGGTGTATTTGTGAATAATATTGAGCAGGTTCTCTTCAATAAACGGTTTGGTAATATAGTCATCCATTCCTGCACTGATACAATTGTCTATCTCGGTTTTGAAAGCGTTTGCGGTAAGGGCGATAATGGGTGTTTCAATTCCAAGTTCTTCCCGTACTATTTTGGTGGCTTCTATACCATCCATCTCAGGCATCTGGATATCCATCAGGATAATATCAAACTGTTCTTTCCTTAAGAGATCTACTGCCATTCTGCCATTGTCAGCTTTTGTAACGCTGCATTTGAAATGTTTCAGAGAATTTTCAGCAACCAGCTGATTCAGTTCATTATCTTCAACTAGCAAGACATGAACTCCCTGAATAGAAATTTTCTGTTTCTTTTGGGAAGATTTTGAAGGTGATTCTTCATTTCCTTTATCCACATTGAATGTGATGGTGATAGCAGTTCCTTTATTTTTCTCACTATTCACTTCTATCTTTCCTTTCATTAATGAGACCAGCTCTTTGGTAATGGTCATTCCAAGACCTGTACCGCCATATTTCCTGGAAATAGAGCTGTCTTCCTGATTGAATTTTTTAAAGATATTGTTTACATACTCTTCACTCATTCCGATTCCGGTATCAGTAATGCAGATAGAGACTGTCTGATAATGGGAAAAGTCTTTAAGAATAGTACAATCTACCTTTATTTCACCTTTATCTGTAAATTTTAATGAATTGCCAATAATATTATACAGAATCTGTTCTATCTTTAAGGAGTCTCCTTTTTGAGCAGGTGCGAGGGACTTTGAAAAAACAGCGTATAACTGTAATTTTTTTTGTTTTGCTTTAGGCTGTAGAATGGTAATAACATTTTCGATACTTTCCTGTAATGAAAAGCTTTTGCTCTCCAGAGACATTTCACCGGATTCGATTTTGGAAATATCAAGAATATTGTTAATAATCGATAACAAATGTTGCGAAGCATTATAGCTGTTTTCTACAAACTGTTTTTGGGTGGGATTAATGCCTATTCTTTTCAACTCTCTTAGAAAACCTATAATAGCATTAAGAGGTGTTCTTATTTCATGGCTCATATTGGCCAGAAAAACTTCTTTGGCTTTGGATGCCTCCAATGCTTTTGCTTTTTCCTGTTTTAGTTCTTCTTCCAGTTTTTTTTGGTCTGTAACATCAAGGTGGATTCCTATCGAACCAAGTTGATTACCGTTATCATCATAATTGGGCGCTCCGCTTATTGCCCACCATCTGATTTCTCCTCTCTTATTTTTTACAGGAAGCTGATATACGCTTGAAACTCCTTTTTTTCTTAATTGGATCTGCTCTTTTACAAACTCAAGATTATTGTCTCCGTATACAAATAACTGGGAAGGACTTTTGCCAATTAACTCATCCGGATCATAGCCGGATACATCACAAAAACTTTGATTGGCATAACGGATCGTTTCGTTGTTGTCTACTTCCAGCAAGCCCAAATTCATATTAGCAATGATGTTCCGGTATTTTTCTTCCTGCCTTCTGAGTTGGTCTTCCCCTCTTTTTCTTTCAGAAATATCTTTGATGAAGTAGCAGTAATATTTGTTATTATCCTGTTCTACAGCAATTACCGATATTTCTACCGTAAGTTCTGCTCCGTTTTTTTTGATAATGCTTCGTTCAACTTGTTTATTCAGCATTGATGTGTAGAGCATTTTATCTGCTTTCGGAAAGATTTTTTCAATAATTTTTTCACCTTCTACTTCTTCTTTTGTCCAGCCGAAGGTAGAAGCTGCACTTTTATTCCAAAAAGTGATTTGGCCTTTGTGGTTGGTAATGATGATGGCGCTCATGGCAGAGTCCATGATCATCCTGTTGCGTTCTTCACTTTGTCTGAGCTGGTTTTGGATAACAACACGTTCCGTTATATCATTATATTTCCAGAGATGCCCTTTGTAATAGTCATTAATAAAAATAGGAATATAATCCCTTTCTAAAAACCTTCCGTTCTTGGTTTCCAGGAGCTCATTGGTTACGATTTTCTTTTCCTTAAGTATTTCATTAATTCTCTGGACGAAATGATCTTCATTAGTAAAGAGAGCTTTAGATTCTTCTGCAGAATTTGTACAATCTATTCCAATCATATCATCGGCGGGAACAGGGATATTAAACATTTTGCAAAACAAATCATTGGTAAAGATTATTTGTCTTTTCTCGTCTTCCATTAAGATTCCGGACTGGAGATTTGCTAACAATTTTTTCAGAATTTCCACCGTTCTGGAAAGGTCTTTTTCAAGAACAAGACGCTCCCTCACGTTTACAAGAACCTGCGTAAATATGGTGAGTAGATTTTTTTCGGTATCTGATACTTTATGATAATCCCTTACAAAATCAAAGCCTATAAAGCCCAGACATTCATTTTGCAGCATAGCAGGTATTACAAGCAGACTTTTGATATCCTGTTCCTGCAAGAGTTGTTTGAGATTACTTTCCGGTAATCGCTGAACATCTGGATAATAAATACTTTCCCCTTTTTTGTTGGCTTCCACCCACTCGCCGATGATGTCAAGAGGTACGTTCTGAAGATTGTCTATTTGAGGACTGATCCCTTCATTGCAGTACTCATACATGTTTGAACAGGTGCTGTTTGCAAAATCATAACTGAAAATATAGGCTCTGTCTGCCTTCACAAATTCAGACATTTCCTGAAGTGATTTCTGGACACTTTCTGACACCTTTTTAAAGGGGATATTAATATACTCAGAAGAGATGTCCACTAACAGATTCTGAAATTGGAGTTGCTGATTGAGCTGTTTCTCCAGGAAGATTCTTTTTTTCAGCTGTTCAGATACATAAAAGGACAGCTCAGTCAGGTCCTCAGAATCCTGATGTTCAATCGTAGGATCAAGAATTTTGATGGATTCATAAAGATTAGAGATCGATTTTTGCTTTAAAATGTTCTCATTTTTAAGGTTGATGTAGATTTCCTGATACTCTTCCTCACTTTGTTTAAAAGCATGATCCATGAGTTCTTTATCTCTTTCAAAAGATTGATAAGACTGATTTACAGCATTGATGAAATTTTTGAACTGCGGATGAGACTTACAGTCTTCTGTAAGATATTTGTTGATTTGTCTTTTTAATAGGTTGTGAAATTCCGGCTCCATTTTTATTCAGTTTCGTTAACGGTGGTAATGGTAATAGTCTGGTTATGTAAGACACAATCATCAAAGGGCTTCAGCGGGGATATCTCTCCATATGAATAGAAACCTGTAATGATGGTATCAGAGCCCAAAACATCCCTTACCATTTCCACTTCTTCAACAGTCCGGTCTCCTAAAACTAATTTTCTTCCTACACAGCTTACAATAATTCCCATTTTAGGTTTATTATGACTTATTTTAAGGCATTCACTAGCCGCATCATTGGCGGCATCAATCAACCGGTCCATATTGGCCTTCATAAATCTTACTTTACTTCCTTCGGGAAGGTCACCTGCAAAGACCATCATATTATCTTTCTCATTAATAGAAAGGATGGTGCGTACAACAGGGGAGGAGTCGTCATCAGATTTAAGGGAAAGAGGAAAAAGAAGCGCAGAACCGGGTAGCTCTTCTGCGTACTTTCCGAGATATTTCTTATAAAGATCAAGGGCGTTTTTATGATCGATTTCATATAGAATATTATGATGAGAACGGGTAACAGTTCTTTCCAATCCGAAGCTTTCCCATCCGCCGTATGATGCATGAGATAATTCCAGATTTTCTCCATAAAACCCAATTGCTACAATCTGATTAGATGCAGGGACCTGATTTAAGCCAACTGCTGTTTTTTCAAATTTATCCCCATCACCTGCCAATCCTCCTGAAATTAATACATGATCAGGGCGTCCGGCGTTTAATCCCTGAACCAGTTGACTGCCGTTGACGCGACTGCCATCTGATAAAACAAATACCCATTTGAGATTTTCTTTAGGAAGTTTTGCCATAAGGGTTTTCCCAGCTTTGTAGCTGTTCGGAAAGTCTTCTATATTAATCTGTGAAGTTTTAATATGAGATGTTGAAAAACTGATAATAGTAACGGTTACTGTATTATCATATACTTCATTACAGAAAATTTCTCCGGACGATGATGATAAGGCAATCTCTGCATTGGGAAACTTTTCCTTTAGCTGAAAATAAAAATCATTGTTTTCAATAAGGTGTCTGGCTCCGTATCCTATTACCAGTTGAGCTTTCTGATAGTCAAGATTTTCATCATTCCTTTCATGTCTGCATTCTCCGTTTATAAAAAGTAATTTGGCAACTTTCATCTAGTATTTTTTTATTTCAACATTGTTAATAAGATTATAAATGGTTGATTTGCCTATATCCAAAGCCTTTGATGTTTTAATCACATCATTATTGTTTTTTTTCAGGAAGTGTAGGATGATATCTGTAGTATATTGTTTCAATGTTTTTTGCCCGTCGAGAAAAGACTCTGAATCTTTTTCAAGGGTATAAAAACTAATGTCATCCGCCGTTATCTCAGGATTATCAGACATTACACAGGCCAGATCAATGATAGATTTCAGTTCTCTTACATTTCCGGGGAAACTATAAGCGAGAAGCTTTTTTTTAGCATCGGCAGATAATCCCAAAGGTTTGATTTTATTTTCCTTTGAAAATAGGTCTATAAAGTGTCTGGTAAGGATTAAAGTATCCTGTTCTCTTTCCCGTAAGGGAGGAAGTTCAATAGGGAGGCCTATAATTCTGTAATACAGATCCTCCCGGAAAGTACCCTTTTTTACTTCCTGTGCGAGATTTTTATGGGTTGCTGTAATCACTCTTACATCAAGCTTTATTTTCTGGTTTCCGCCTACTCTTGTAATTTCTCTTTCCTGTAGAGCGCGGAGCAGTTTACTTTGGATGTTGAGATCAAGCTCTGCGATCTCATCCAAAAAAATGGTTCCTCCATTAGCCTGCTCAAACTTTCCGGAAGCTCTTTCCGCAGCTCCCGTAAATGCCCCTTTTTCATGACCGAAAAATTCGCTTTCTACAAGTTCTTTAGGAATGGCAGCCATATTCACCGCTACAAAAGGCTTGTTCTTTCTGGGTGAATTATAATGAATGGCTTTCGCTACCACTTCTTTTCCTGTACCTGTTTCTCCGGTAATTGAAACATTAATACTGGATTTTAAAGCTTTGTTTATTTTTGAGAATATGCCTTTTATAGATTCGCTTTGTCCAATGATGGTGTTCTCAAAAGTATATTTTTTTTCAAGTTCATCTTTCAGGTCTTCCACCTCCTGTTTCAGCGATATATTTTCTTTCAGCCTGATAATGGAACTCCACAGGAGCTCTTTGGTGTGCTCATTTTTTACGATATAATCTTTTGCTCCCTGTTTCAGAAAATTGATGGCCACCTCTATATTTTCCTGACCGCTGATAATTATGATGGGAAGATCAGGATATAGGTTTTTGATCTGTTTAAAAAGCTCATCCCCTTGAATATCCGGGAGTCCAAAATCAATACAAATGATATCAGGATTAAGAAAAAGGCCTGAAAGGCATTCCTTAGCAGTCGTGTAAAGGTGGATTTCATAGTCAGGATTTAACTGGAGATGGTATTTCAGCATTTCTCCGAAAAAAGGGTCATCGTCAACTATGAAAATTTTGAAAGTCCCCATTTGGTTTTAATTTTTATTTATTACTAAAATAAGGATTTTTCATCAACTTATGAATTATTATTTATTTGTTTTAGATTATTGGTGTATTTTATTTATCCGTATTCAACAAATTGTAAATATTATGGGATTTATCAAAGCCGAATATCCTGTCATTATTATTTTTTTGAATATTATATTTATTGCCGATTGGTTTTGATCATACTTATGTGACCAAAATATTGGAAAATCGGAGCTTAGAGATCAATCTGCATAGTGAAAGCTTTCGCAAAAAGGTATCCATCAGGAGATTTATAAATGGAAAAAAAGGATATAAAAGGAGCCAGAACTAAAGAATACCATTTTTTCAAATGGAAGGCGTTGTTTTCAAAAAGCATTTTTACTGGGATTGATCATCACCGGATCAAGCGCAAAAAATTTCAATCTAAAATGAATATTGTGGATCAATGTATCTGTCAGTATAACAATGGATTAGGAAATAAAAAAAAGACATCGAAGAGTGAAATCTTCAAATGTCGGTCTTGTGACCAAGACGAGCGTATCTTCAAACACTTTTATCAATGATTTGGTTCGTTTGAGCCAAATTAAGCAAGAACTACAAAGCTCATTTTTATCAATTTAATTTTGAACATTCATAAAAAGTTAAATTATCATTTTCCAATAATTAGATGGCTTGAATGGTCTAGTATCCACAACCAAAGAAGAATCAAATTATGTAGTGAAATATTGACAAAGGATTTCAATGGTAGATAACTGATTTGTGGAGCATATACTGATAATTTATCTGAAATTTATTTTTCTAAAACTTTTCTAAATCTTTTTATTAATGTAGAATATCTGCGTATTCATCAGAATTAGAAGTATTAATATGAAACTAACTTTCTTTATTATGAACCATACTGTTCCGAACATGTAAATTAAGGTAATAATTTGACTGGAATTGTTGTTCATATATCCATTTATTCTCCAATAGTTTGCTAAAAAGATTGCTTCAGTACCTGTGACTGCACCAATGCTGAAATTTCAGGCGTCAAATTCTGGCTGAAATATTTTTATAAAATTCTTTTTAAGTATATTAAATTGACTGTTACACAGCCCTCTAACGGTTAAACTATGTATTTCCCGGATACAACAATTGGTATAATAGAAAGTTTGTTATGATGCGCTTAATATTGCATTCGCACAGTTAATTCCATCTATTGCGGCAGATAAAATTCCGCCTGCGTAACCGGCACCTTCTGCACAGGGATATAAACCTTTTACCTGCGGATGCTGATAGGTTTCCTTATCCCTTGGGATCCTAACCGGCGATGATGTTCTACTTTCAACACCAACCAAAATGGCTTCATTAGTATAATAACCTCTAATTTTTTTCCCAAACAAGGGCAATGCTGCACGCAAACTATCTGATACAAAATCAGGCAAAATGTTATCAAGCATTGAACTTTTGGTACCTGGGAGATAAGAATTTCGTGGCAGATCGATCGATAATCTATTGTTCACAAAATCGACCATTCTTTGTGCAGGCGCAACCAAATTGCCACCACCAGCCTCGAAGGCTCTCTTTTCGATTTCTGATTGAAAATGTAACATTCTTAGCGGATCGTAACCCTGAACATCCTCTAAGGTAACCTGAACCACTGTTCCGGAATTGGCATAAGGGTTGTTCCGCTTAGATGGCGACCAACCGTTAACCACAATTTCATTTTCACCTGTGGCACATGGCGCAATAATACCTCCCGGGCACATGCAAAAAGAAAATACGCCACGGGTACCAACCTGCTCTACCAAACTATAATTGGCCGGTGGTAAAAATTCTGATCGGATATCGCAATGGTATTGTGCCTTATCAATAGTTTCCTGAGGATGCTCTATCCTTACCCCTAAAGCAAAAGGTTTTGCCTCGATCAGAATATTTTTTTTATTTAACAATTCGTAAACATCTCTTGCCGAATGGCCTGTTGCCAGGATAATATCATCGGCAAATAACTTGTCCTGAAAATTAACTTCTATTCCTTTTACTTTACCAAATTCGATTAAAATATCGGTCATCTGGCTATTGAACATCACTTCACCACCAGCATTTAAGATAGTGTTTTTTATGGAAGTAATAATATGTGGAAGTTTGTTGGTACCGATATGCGGACGGGCATCGATCGTGATATCCGGCTGTGCACCATGGTTTACAAAAACTTGAAGCACTTTATTAATGTCGCCACGCTTATTGGACCGGGTGTATAATTTGCCATCTGAATAAGTACCTGCCCCACC
Source organism: Chryseobacterium carnipullorum (assembly GCF_003815695.1). Lineage (NCBI taxonomy): Bacteria > Pseudomonadati > Bacteroidota > Flavobacteriia > Flavobacteriales > Weeksellaceae > Chryseobacterium > Chryseobacterium carnipullorum. The sequence goes on from NZ_CP033920.1 coordinate 3,381,039, forward strand.
CTCACCGTAACAATAATTAGATTCGGTATTTACCAAACCCTGTTTATTTATGGCAGCTAAATCTCTACGACGTTGCTTTACATCTTTACCGCGTTCGATAATAATGGGTTTTAATCCATTTTCGATACACTGTAAAGCAGCAAATAAACCTGCTGGGCCTGCACCGATAATGATTACGGGTTTTGCCGTACCTACATTAGGGTAATTGACAGTGTAAAATTCCGGAACTGCTTCTTCATCCACAAAAACCTTTACCTGAAGGCGAAAAATGACTTTTCGAGAACGGGCATCTATAGATCTTTTCAGGATTTCAAAGCCTTTTATCCTAGATTCGGATAGTTTTAAGGCTTCAGCCAGTTTTTGGTTGATTAGCTCAGTTTGCTCTACCTCGTGAGGAAGCAATGTGATTTCGATGTTTTTTTGCATATCAAGTCGGGTTTTTATCCCGAACGGTACAAAGATAAACAACTATCAAGAAAAATTGATACTATTTATATGCTTTTATATACCGTTGCATATGCTTAATAAACGCCTTAAAATAATTCATTTATTTGGAAAGTAAACACTTATTGAATATAAGGCCTTAAAGCTGAGAAATACTTTATTGAATTGAACGCCAATATTCTTAAAGAAATCTATTCAGAAAAGCATGCAGACTATGATAATAAGAAATATCAGATTGAAAGTTTTTATGAATACTTAAAAGTGGAGTTTAGGTAGAGAGATACCGCCAAATTATTTGAGGAATATCAATCACGTGAAGTTTAATTGTGAAATTGGAAGTGTGGTATAAGCGTATTTTTTAGTTAAAAACACGTGTACTTATTTATATATCCAAAATTTTTCAGTCTGTTATAGTTCACAGGGTTTAAGTTATTCTTAAGTAAATGTCATTTCAATTTCATTATGATATAAGTCAGCAAAAAAAAAGAAGAAAAAAATTGTTGGACAAAATTTTGTGCTTACCTTTGTCTCATCAGATGATAGGATGAATGAAAAATAAAATCATAAGAAAGAGTTTGGCTGAGGAAGTCGCGGGACGTTTAGAGCAGGATATTGTTTCTGGATCTTATCGTGTAGGTGACAAGCTACCGAGCGAGCCTATGTTAATGGAGGAATATGGCGTTGGACGTTCAAGTGTACGTGAAGCAGTTAAAATGCTTGAAAACAAGGGTATTATCAGCGTTCAGCAGGGGGTTGGGATTTTTTTAGCTTCTAAAACCGCGGCGAAGGATCCTTTATCAAAGCAATTGCAACGAGCCAGAACAGCGGACGTGATAGAAGTAAGGGAGCTACTTGAAATGAAAATTGTGGAAAAAGCGGCACTTAACCGTACAGAGGAAGATATTGAAGCGCTAAAGAAGACCCTTAAAAAGAGAAATAAGGCTGCGGATAACAAAGATCTTTTAAAATGGCTGGAGGAAGATATCGCATTTCACGTTCAAATAGCCGAAGCATCCAAAAATGTTATTTTGACAAGTTTATATAAAACCTTTGCCGAACAGCAGCTAAAAAGTTCAATAGAAGAAAGTTACTCACAGGATGTTTCAATGCATAGGCTGACTAAAGTTCACGAAAGTCTACTTGATGCAATCATCCGCAGATCACCTGAGGATGCTATCGCAGGTATCGTAGAAATGCGCAGATTATAATAAAAAAATAGCACCATTAAACTGGTGTTTTTTTAAGCTTTAACTCATCTGATGATATGACGAGAATATGAAAACAACATTTTTATTTCCGGGTCAGGGATCCCAGTCCATTAGAATGCTAAGTTCAATGGATCGAGAAGATCCCATAGTCAATACGGTATTTGCCGAAGTTGAAAACCAGCTGAAGGTATCCGTGGAATCATTGGATACGGCGGAAAAGCTAAATTCGACAGTGTATGTTCAACTATGCCTGCTTATTTCCGGCGTGATATCCGCAAGGCAACTACTTTCCCAAAAGATAACTCCCGATTATTTAGCGGGGCATTCTATAGGAGCGTTTGCCGCAGCAGTTATCAGTGAAGCCATTTCCTTTACAGATGCTTTGAATTTGGTTCTATTGCGTGCCACGATGATGGAACAGGCGTATCCCGAAGGTTATGGTATGGCCGCGGTTGTCGGTTTTTCTGAATCTAGGTTGTCTTGTCTGCTCGGAGCGCACAACCTGGAAAATGACGCCCTGTATCTGGCTAACAGCAACGCGTATGATCAGCAGGTCGTTGCCGGACAGCTGTCCAGTATCGATAAATTGATCCCTTCACTTCAGCGTAGCGGTGCCAGGAAAGTACAGGTACTTTCAGTTTCTGTGCCCTCTCATTGCCCACTTTTAAACGATGTTTCGGTGGCACTGGAGGAAGCGCTTATGGAAATTAAAGTTAAGGAACCGATATATCCCTGTGTTTCGAACCATACAGGACGGATAGTAAAGAGTGCCGAGCTGCTTAGAAAAGATCTGTACAAGAGTATTTCCGAAAAGGTCAGGTGGTATGAAGGCACCACATTGCTCTATGAATCCGGAGTAAGGCTATTTATAGAAATGGCGCCATCGGGGGTGCTCGCGAAAATTGCCTCTTCGACGTTTCCCGAGGTGAATGTGATCGGTTTCGATGAACAGGACTTAAATACAATAAAGTGGCTCTATGACCACTATAACTCAAATAATTATTAATACTTAAATTAAAGTCAGTATGTCAAGAATATGGACAACAAGACGGGATGAAAAAGCCCGCAGGATTAAAAGTATCGCACATCTTACTCAGAACGCCATACTTAATAAAGAAAATATCATTGAAGCAATGGAAGCGCTGATCCAGCCGGGTGATCGTGTTGTTCTGGAAGGTGACAATCAGAAACAGGCATCTTTTCTTTCTGAATCACTGTTACAGGTAAATGCTTCCAAGGTGAACAACCTCCACATGATCATGTCGAGCGTTTCCCGTCCGGAGCATTTGGATATCTTCGAAAAAGGTATTGCAAAAAAGATTGATTTTTCATTTTCAGGTCCACAGAGTCTGCGTGTTTCGCAGATGATAGAGGATGGTACTCTGGAAATAGGGGAGATCCATACCTATCTGGAGCTTTATGGCCGTTTATTTATTGATCTAATTCCGAATGTCGCCTTGGTGGCTGCGGATAAGGCAGATAGATTTGGTAACCTGTATACTGGACCAAATACCGAGGAAACTCCCGCCATTGTGGAGGCCACAGCATTTAAAGACGGTATTGTCATCGTCCAGGTAAATGAGATCGTGGATGAACTGCCCCGCATCGATATTCCGGCTTCGTGGGTCGATTTTGTTGTTGAGGCAGATCAACCTTATCAATTAGAAGCGCTCTTTACGCGTGATCCAAAATTGATCAGTGAGCTGCATATTCTCATCGGGATGATGACTATCCGTGGCGTCTACGAGAAACATCAGGTAAAATCACTAAACCACGGTATAGGCTTTAATACAGCTGCTATTGAACTATTGTTGCCCACCTATGCGGAAAGTCTCGGGCTAAAAGGTAAGATCGCAAAAAATTGGGTTTTAAATCCACATCCGACATTGATTCCCGCCATTGAAAGTGGCTGGGTAGATACGGTGCACTGTTTTGGGGGAGAAGTTGGTATGGAGGCATATTGCGCAGCAAGACCAGATGTATTTTTTACGGGTAAAGATGGAAGCCTAAGATCAAACCGTGCCTTCGCACAGGTTGCTGGCCAGTACGCGATAGATATGTTCGTAGGATCAACATTGCAGATGGATATGAGAGCTAATTCTTCAACAGTTGTTTCCGGAAGGCTTGCAGGTTTCGGGGGCGCTCCAAACATGGGACATGATCCTAAAGGAAGAAGACACTCATCGGAAGCTTGGTTGGATCTTATCACATCAGATGATCCGTTGAGTAAAGGTAGAAAACTGGTAGTTCAAACCGTCGAAACATTCCAAAATGGGAATACACCTGTGTTTGTCGAATCACTTGATGCCATTGAAGTTGCGAAACAGGCACATCTTGCTACAGCGCCAGTGATGATTTATGGCGATGACGTTACACACGTTGTAACTGAAGAAGGAGTTGCCTATATCTATAAAGCGGAGGGAGAAGAAGAGCGTAAGCAGGCATTAAGCGCTGTTGCTGGTGTAACATCCGTAGGATCTAAGGCTGACGCGGCAGTTATAAGTTCACTAAGAGAGCGAGGAATTGTGGCATACCCTGAAGATCTAGGTATTCACAGAAATCAGGCGAACAGATCATTGCTTGCTGCAAAAAATGTGAGAGATCTGGTAGAATGGTCAGACGGCCTTTACAATCCACCAGCAAAATTTAAAAACTGGTAAACAATCTAATTTAATAAGAGATGTCATGGTAACTGAAAAAAAACCTATCGATCATTCTATAGATGCAGATGTGCTGGCTGATTTCGCCGTTCAGGCGTTACTTGAGGAAGTAAGGCTTACTCCAAAACCTGGACTCGTGGACTATGATAATAACGGATGTCATTTTGATCTGAATCTTTCTTTAATGGAATTGTCGGCCAATACCCTCCGTAGCACATTTAAAGAGATGGCTCAGGCTGTCCGCACTCAAAGACCTTCACAGCAGGTGAGGGAAATCCTGGCCATGATCGGCAGGGATGGTGAAAGGAAAATGCTGGCCGCAACCGGAAATGTAAATACGCACAAGGGCGCTATATGGACTTTAGGACTGATCACCGGAGCGGCAGCGATGCTACTTTCTGTGAAATACCCCGAAGAAATCACGACGAAATCTATCCTGAATGTCGCCGGTCAGATTGCCGTGTTTCAGGATCGGTATGTTCCAAAAAGTATCACAAATGGTTCGCTGGTGCGTAAAAGGTATTCAGTTAGAAGCGCGAGAGAAGAAGCAGCGATGAAGTTTCCCTCACTTCAAAACGTTGCCTTACCGGCCCTGGCTAATTTTAGTCATGAGCCTCAACAGATTCAAAGACTGAACGTTCTACTTTCGCTGATGGCCATCACCGATGATACCTGTATCCTTAACCGAAGTGATATGGAAGTTCTGGATAAAATAAAGGCGACGTCAAATAAGATTGTTGAGAACGGTGGAATGGGAAAAGTCCAAAATAGGGCAAGATTTCAGGAGCTTGACAGATTTATTACAGAAAACTGGGTTTCCCCCGGTGGAAGCGCTGACTTATTGGCAGCGGTTATTTATTTAGAAAAAATTACGGATAGTTTAAAAAAATAATATGGAATCATTTTCATTCAAATATCCTGCGACGAAATCTGTCGCAGGGAGAGCCCACACAGGAGTGTTAGGCTCTGGAGATTTAGAAATTTTACTGGAACCGACAGCATTCAATGAAACGGAATTTGTTGTGAGAACTGCTTCTGATGGATTTCAGGAGATCTGGAAGAGAGTTTTTGATCGCTTTGTAGCGTTGAACGATATCAGCGCGAAGATCATTCTGAATGACTTCGGAGCTACACCGGGGGTGGTAAGTCTTCGTCTTTCTCAGGTTTTAGAATTAGCTAACCAAAAAATCAATTAATTATGTTAAAAAATAGTTTTATAGAGTTAAAGGGACGTGAGCGTGCCATAGCTCTTTTGGATAATGGAAGTTTCAGAGAGATTTTAGGACCATTTGACCAGGTGGAATCGCCACATTTGGCCCCACAGGGAATCGTACCCGAAAGTGACGATGGGGTTATCATCGCAAAGGGAACCTTTAAAGGAACTCCTGCGGTTGTACTTTCAATTGAAGGCTTGTTCCAGGGTGGAGGAATCGGCGAGGTATGTGGAACCAAAATTGCGGGATCGCTTGAAAAAGCTTTAGAAGACAACAAGGCAGGAAAGAAGATCATTCCGATTATTATCTTCGATACCGGTGGCGTACGACTTCAGGAAGCGAATTATGGCCTGTTGATGATTTCAGAAATCCAGTCAGCAATAGTTGGCCTTCGCGATTACGTACCTGTCATCGGTCTTATTCCCGGTAATGTAGGAAGCTTCGGTGGAATGTCCATCACAGCGGCGTTATGTTCCGATTTGATTATGACCGAAACGGCACGTTTTGGACTGAATGGTCCTGAAGTGATTGAACAGGAGGCGGGAATTTCAGAATTTAACTCCAGGGACAGAGCATTGATCTGGAACACTATTGGTGGAAAAGCCCGTTATGAGATCGGTCTTGTTGACCAACTTGTAGAGGATGATATCATGTCCTTCATCACGGCGATCGATACTGCCGTACATAGAGAACATACTGCTCCGCGCACACATCAGGTAGATCGTTTCCTTTCTGTCGCAAACCGTCTGGACATGAACGGTAAAGCTACCAAAGATAAGATTTTAGAACTGCTAAACAATGAGGATTACGAGCTGCCCGAATTTGAAGACGCGAAGACAATCAGCAGGGGAAGAACATGGTTTTCAGCCTTTACTCATAATGCTGAATCGATAAGTGAATATCCTACGGTTCTGGTCGCTGATCGCGAGTTTAACGGTAAACAGACCCGGTTTATCAGTGTGGTTCCAAACGCCAAAAATAGTTTTCCGAGAGCTTTACACGGCGAGGTAGGATTACAGGAAGGATGGGTACTGGCAAAATATGTACGTGAGGCCATCCAGGAAGACGTGGATAAACAGGAAAAAAGAAATATTGTGGCGATTATAGATGTTCCGAGCCAGGCTTACGGATTTAATGAGGAGCTTTTCGGTATCCATTACGCATGTGCCGCAAGCGCGGACGGATATGCGACAGCGAGACTTCGAGGACACTCGGTTACAGGTGTAATTGTCGGAAATGCAATTTCAGGGGCGTTCCTTGCGCACGGGTTACAATCGAGCAGATTGATCGCCTTAAATGACGACTCCATCAATGTACAGGCGATGTCTAAACAATCGGCAGCCCGTATTACCAAACGTACAATCGCGGAGCTGGAGGAAGCAACCAAAAAAGTTCCCGCAATGGCTTATGATATCCACAATTATTACAGTTTGGGCGCGTTGGATGTACTTGTAGACGTGGCTGACGCTGATCAGCCAACCGCGGAGGATTTCCAAAAAGTGTCTGAAGAATTGATCAAAGCGATAGAAGCCAATGATTTTACACTTGGTCGTAGGCTGACTACACAGCCTGCTGTGGAAAGTGGAAGAAAAAGCTCAATCCTTGTCAGATCTAAAATAAGTGAGCAGTGGAACTAAGACCACATGATATTGTGTCTTTTAAAACTATGGACGACTTTCTTATGGCCAGATCTTTTCCAGAGTGGGAAATTCTCGGCCATAAGGAGGCTATCTATGGAGTTATAAGAAGGGACTCGCGCAGTGATAAAAATCTGATTCCGATCGGACTGCGAGGTGTTGAGCGTGGGCAACGTTGTGGCGGTTGGATAAGAGACGAGGCAATCAAAGAAATTATCACTCCGGAATCGCTTGTCAGTACTCTGAATTGGAAAACCCGCCGAACGGAATTCATTCCAAAAGTAATCACCTCGTTGATCAATGCTACGTCGATCTTTCAGGATACTGGACTGAGATGGGGGCCGACCGGCAGTACGGGATTTGAACTTGCTACGGGCATAAAGTCGATTAAAGATACAAGCGATCTGGATCTAGTTGTCTACGCCGGCGAAAAAATGAGTGTGGAGGCAGCACGCGATTTATTGACGCTGCTTGAAAAGACATCCGCCTGTAGGCTGGATATACAACTTGAAACTCCTAGAGGAGGTATTTCGATGAAGGAGTACGCGATATCACGCAATGTACTGTTGAAGTCGGATGCCGGACCATTCCTTGTAGATCGAACAACATTGTGGAACAATCTCAAATAATCTTTAGGAAATGAAATATCAGGTAAAAAAGTTTATCGGAGGATATTTGGCCTCAGTGAGTACAATGGTTCTTGTTTTTGCGCTAAGTTTTATAACTATCATTGCCGACGCAAAGCAGCCAGCTGTGAGCGATACATTACAGCGGCCACTTTTAAAAGTATTGAAGAAGCTGGAGCTATCGGGTACGATCAGAATGCGCTATACTTCGAGTCTTGAAAATAACATTGACGTAAACGGGAAAGAGCACAGCACGGATAAAACGGATGAGTTCACTACAAATGCCTTTACATTACCTCAGGTGAGGCTTGTTCTTTCAGGTAATATTACCGATAAACTGGATGTTTATTTTAGGGCGAACTTTGCGGAATTTGCTCAAAATCCACAGAACAAGGTTCTAGAATATGCCTACGCCACTTATCATTTCAATAAGTCACTGGCCTTGCGGGCTGGATTATTCAGGCCTGAGTTCGGAAGGGAAGATGATATTGCCACTGATTTTTTGCAGTCTTTCGACTACACGAACCAGTACAATGCTTTTGCGGAAAATGGCTGGATGAGCTATCAGTTGGGATTAAGCCTACTGGGTAAGACAAAAGTGGCAAGTATTCCGGTAACCTACTCAATTGGTGTATTTAACGGTAATGGAAGAGAGGGTTTTACGGACAGTGACAATGGAAAGCAGGTTCCAGCCCGTGTTACAGCCGAGGTGATCCCGGGACTTGAACTTGGACTGAACGGAGGTTTTGGAAAGAGCAGGGGTAATAGCGTACAAGCCTGGGGGGTGGATCTGAACTATGAAAAAAAACTCAATGAGAGGTTGTTGCTGGCAATCCTCTCAGAATATAAAGATGGCAGTAACCAAAGTCTGCTTTTTAACCAGAGTAACGCTGACCTGAGGATCAAGGATTATAAAGTTCGTGGAGTTTATGTATTGCCTAGTGTGCAGTACAAAGTTTACGGCAGCTTTGTAAAAGCTGTTGAAGCATCTTTCAAGTATGAATACCTTGATCCAAGTTATGTGCTGAGCGGAAGTAATGTCCGTCAGCAATATGTACCTATGCTGGGCATTGACTTTGCGGAAAAGTATGCTGTCCGCCTGCAGGTAGGAATGGTGATTGACCATTATGGACACAACGTTGAAAACTCCGTTCAGTACAACAGCTCCCGCTTTCTCATACAATTACAATTACGTTTTTAAAAATTATTTTTTTATGGATTTGAATAACGATATAGTCCTAGATAAAAATATCCAGAAGAAAGAAAATGCTTTACAGTATTTTCCGGTGAGCTTGTTTGGATCCACGGTCGCACTTGCGGGACTGGGAATCGCTTTCAAACAGTCTGCTGTAATATTTGGCTTGCCTAAAGAGCTTGGAACGATAGTCGCTGTTCTGGGTTGGTGTGTCTTCCTGCTTCTTATCGTATGCTATGGAATCAAATTCGTTCGATATCCCGATAAGGTCATGGCAGAGCTAAAACATCCGGTACAGGCTAATTTTTTAGGAACCTTTTTTATTTCGGCGGTTTTGCTTGCTGGTCTGGCTGTACCTTATTGTCTACTCCTGGCACAGATCACCTGGCTTGCGGGTGCTCTGGGAGGGCTGGTATATATGTATGTGCTAACCTCTCGTTTATTTAGGGGGGACCTAAACGTTCTGGATGCCGTCCCGCCGACCCTGATACCCGGGCTTACTGTCCTAAATGCTGCAACTACAGGAATTTCAATGGGATTCGGATGGTTTGGAGATGAGATCGACACAATCATGTTTTCGTTGGGGATTGCCTATGTTTTTACATTTTTTGTTATAATCAGTTATCGCCTCGTGCACCGTGCTCCTGTAATCCCTTTTCTTGTGCCGACGCTGCTTCTGATGTCCGCACCTTTTACAGTCAGTTTTATTTGCTATATGACGCGGATTACTTCGATAGATGCCTTTGGAAGCGTACTCTTTTATTTTGGCTTTTTCATCTATGTGGTCCTATTCTTCAATGTTTTCAAAAAAGGACTGAAGTTCATGATATCCTGGTGGGGGGCTTGCTTCTCTACCGGCGCATTGGCAAATGCATCGCTGAAATATGCTTTCATTAGCAAAGATCCAATGGTAAGGGATGTTGCTGGAGCCATGCTGGCATTGCTTGTGGTCCTAATCACGATTACCGCTTACCTTTCCTTACGCAATCTTTTTAGCGGTAAACTCCTTAGGCCGTCTTAAAAACCAAAGTATAAGTGAGCTGAACAAAAACAATTAATTCAAAAATAATTTATGGAAAATGATGTTTCAAAGAACATGCTGGAGCAAGCAGGCAACGCAGTAAATCCAGCCACTCTGGGACTGTGTGCCTTTGGGATGAGTACCGTGCTGCTCAATCTGCATAATGCGGGGCTTTATGAAATGAATGCTATGGTGATTGATGTCAATAGGCCTTTTTTTTGGAGGCTTTGGCCAGCTCATAGCCGGAATGCTTGAAGTAAAAAACAAGAATGTATTTGGGCTTACCGCTTTTACTTCTTACGGCTTTTTCTGGATTTCACTGGTGGCTCTGCTTATTTTTCCCAGACTGGGAATAGCGGTCGCTCCCTCACCGGTAGCTATGGGATCGTATCTCGTGCTTTGGGGGATTTTCACTTTTTCACTTTTTATGGCTACGCTGAGGATAAACCGAGGGCTGCAGGTTGTTTTTGGGCTATTGACATTACTTTTCATACTGTTAGCCGCAGGAGATTTTAGTTCAAGTGATACAGTCACAAAATTGGCGGGTTATGAAGGAATAGTTTGTGGCCTAGCTGCTATTTATGTGGGAGTCTCTGAATTGCTCCATGAAATGGATCGGAAATAACAATGCTTCTTTTATGAAAGGTATTGATTGATGTACCATTGATCCAGGCTGTGATGCCATTTATAGCATCCGCAAGCCGGTACATCGCACAAAAAAATACGTCCGCAAACAGTTTACTTTCGATATCGAAGCGAAAAGAAAGTCAATAGCAAAAGATATCAATTTACTCAATGAAAAAGTTGCTAGTGCGAGAGATAAATATCTTGCGGACAAATTAGATGAAGATGATTATAAAGACATCAAAATGCTCACGAGATCACAAATTGAACAACTGGAGCAGGAGCTTCAACACATTGTTTCGGAAAGCAAAGAACTTGACATCAAAACAAAAATAGAGAATGCGCTTGATTCAATGAAAAATCTTGCAAACCTTTACCAGCAGGGCGATTTGCTAACAAAAAGAACAATAGGGTGTTTGATATTTCCCCAAAAAGTCGAATTTGACGGAAAAAGTTTTCAAACACCTAAAATGAACATTGTCGCCCAATGTATCTATCAGTATAATAATGGATTAGGAAATAAAAAAAACCGACATCGAAGAGTGAAATCTTCAAATGTCGGTCATGTGAACTTGGCAGGACTCTATTCAAACCAATTATTGCAGGATATAGATAATACAATACAGGTTATCAACAACTTACAATAAGGTATTTTTCTTAAGAGGTAATAATTTTTTTTTTTGATAAAGTGGGAAAAAATATCGTCGGAATAAAAATAATTTGAGTAAGAAAAATTCAGTAAAAGATGCGAATATGGTTGACAGCGTTAGGGACTATTTAAAAGAAAGGGCGATTGAGAATAGTATGCTCTTTCAAGTTCATCAGGTAAAGAATCCTATTAATTCGAAGGATGAAAATTCTTTAGATATATTATTAAGTCTGCGAGAAGAGTCTAATTTGGAGGACTGGACAGCTATAAACAGAAAAAGGTAACATTATAACCCTCAATTTTTTGAGCTTGAGTAAGGAACAGTACTGAAAAACCTAAATTAGATTAAATCCTCATTTTGAACACAAACAACTTCATTTTGAACACAGAGACAGATTAAAGTCTTCTGACCTTTGTACTTCACAATAAAATAAAAAAATGAAGTACAAAATTTTAGGAAATACAGGCTTGAAGGTTTCTACGCTCTGTCTAGGAACAATGAATTATGGCGGACAAGGTTTCTTTGGCTATATGGGTAATCTTGACCAAAATGCAGTTGACGAACAAATTAAAACAGTAACAGAAGCTGGTGTTAACTTTATTGACACAGCAAACATTTATTCAGAGGGACTTTCTGAAGTGATGATCGGTCAGGCACTAAAAAATCTTTCCATCAACAGAGACGATTTGGTTTTGGCGACTAAGGTTAGAGGTACGATGGGCAAAGGTCAAAACGACTTGGGGCTTTCTAAAAAGCACATCATTCAACAGGTAGAGGGTAGCCTAAAAAGGCTTGGTACAGATTATATTGATCTCTATCAAATTCATACTGCAGATCCGCTGACGCCAATTGAAGAGACCATCCGGACATTAGATGATTTGGTGAGAAGTGGTAAAATAAGATATTTTGGTGCTAGTAATATTGCGGCTTGGCAATTGATGAAAGCACTGGATTATTCACAATACAATAATTTAGACAGATTTGCATCCCTGCAAGCCAATTACTCATTAGACGTGAGAGATGTAGAACGTGAAATTGTACCAATGCTACTTGATCAGAAAGTAGGAATGATGGTCTGGAGTCCATTGAGCGGGGGATTATTAACTGGTAAATACAAAAGGGATAGTCAAAAAGGAGAAGGGCGACTAAATAGTTTTCCATTTCCACCTTTTCACGAAGAAAGAGCTTATAATGTTTTAGACGTGCTTACGCCAATGGCAAAGCAAAAACAAGTTTCAATTTCTCAATTGGCTCTGGCTTGGTTGTTACATCAGCAAGTTGTAAGCAGTGTCATCATCGGTGCAACAAAACTGGAACAACTTCAAGACAATTTAAAATGTGTTGATGTCGTTTTTACAGCTGAAGAAATCAATCAGCTGGACGAAGTAAGTCAATTGCCTGTTGAATATCCTGGAAACGTTTTAGAAATAATGACAATGGATAGAAGCGAAGGAAATGATTTTTTAAATTCTTAAATTTACAAAGCATCAATTAGGCAGTCAGACATTGCTGCCTGCCTATTTAGATTATGAAAAATACAGAGCAAAACATAAAAAAAATAATTTCCGTAAAAGAATTGCATTCTTATATGGGGCTGCCAAGTCCGTTAAATCCATTAATCACAATCATTGATCATTCACAGACACAAAATAAAAGCCAGGAAAGTGATCAAAAATTACTTTTAGATTTTTACAATATTTCAATCAAAAGAAGTTTTAAAGGGAAATTGAAATATGGCAAAAATAATTATGATTTTGATGATGGTACGATGTCCTTTATCGCGCCAAACCAAATCCTTAGTGTGGATAATGACCAAGATAGAAATATGGATGGGTGGTCTTTATTATTTCATCCTGATTTAATAAGACAATACCCATTGGGTAAAGCAATTAAAAGTTATGGCTTTTTTTCTTATACCGTAAATGAAGCCCTTCATCTTTCGGACGAAGAGGAAAAAACAATCGAAATAATCATTCAAAACATTCAAAAAGAAATCAATTCAAGATTAGATCTATTCAGTCAAGATGTCATCGTTTCAAACCTAGAGCTGCTATTAAGTTATTGCAACCGTTTTTACAGCCGACAATTTCTTACACGGAAAATGGCAACAAACGACTTGTTAACAAAGTTTGAAATAAAACTAGATCATTATTTTAGTGACAATTCAAATCTTGTATTACCAAAAGTAGAAAAATTAGCGACCGAATTAAATGTTTCTTCTCCCTATTTAAGTGATATGCTGCGAAACATTACTGGACAAAATACACAGCAACACATCCACGAGAAGTTAATAGAAAAAGCAAAAGAGATTTTGACAACTACTAATTTGACAGTAAGTGAAATTGCTTATCAGCTCGGATTTGAATATCCACAGTCATTCAGTAAATTATTCAAGAGTAAAACCAATCTGACACCTAGTGAATACAGACATAGCTACAACTGAAATATTTTGTCGCTAGAAATTAAATATGTTATTTTCCATGATGAATAATTTATCAGATATGTATTTGAACGAGGTATCATCTAAAATACACGTGGTTGGTGGCTTAGCCGGAAAAGAACTTTCTGCTCATTATAAAGGTTGGATCCTCAGAACTCACTAAGATCAGATAATGATCATACTTTAAGCGGGTAAATGCAAATTATCACTTAATAACTGCATTAGGGTGGCCGTGTACTTACAATCAAAATATCCTACGTTGTGACAACGATTTTTTAGTGAAGATTGTTAGATGATCAGTAACTTTTTTTTGAAGATCACAAAAAGACAAACGTTGAATCATGATTCAACGTTTGTCTTTTATAAAAATCTAATAGTAATTATGGGTGAGATAATTCGGTAATTAACTCCCTCTGTACGTCGAATAGCCATAAGCAGACAATGTTATCGGAACGTGGTAATGATTTTTGTCCTTGATTTCGAATACGACTTCAATAAATGGATAAAAACTTTCCGTATTGTTTTTTTTGAAATAATCGCTGGTGAAGTAAGTCAATTTAAAAATACCCAGATTATCTTTTTCTGAAGGTAGAAAATCCGAAATCCTGCCGTTTGTATCGGTATTTTTCTCGTCTACAAAAGTCCATATTTTAGATTGGTTATTATACTTTTCTAATTTTATTTTGACTCCTAAAACAGGGAGACCTTTAGATTCAGCCCAAGGAAAAACTACCACCCAAAGCTTTTCAGCCAAAATGTACTTGCTGCAAAATTGGAAATTTGGTAACGATTGCAACGTTTGATTTACGCGGTCCGCCAAGTTGGTTTTTGGAGATGAGCCAAAACTATGAAACGCCTAAAATCTAGCATTTTGGGTAAGGGAATTTATGCCCAAAAGTAAAGGAAAACACGATAAAACCTGGAAAAACCACCAAATTCACCAACAAAAAAAGAGACCTTTCTGAAAGTCTCCTGTATATCTTTAAAATCCTTCGTCGGTAAACCCATAATGTTGAAAAAAGCTCCCGAAGCTTCCGTTCAACAGGGTTTTCATTGTTCGTGCTTCGCACGCAACGAAAACTTAGCTATTAGGCGACGGTTATTTTCCAGTTGTTTTTTCTGGAAGTTTATATTTTTGATTTTTTAAGATTGATATTATTGCGTCAGAAATTTCAAAAACTCTTCCGTTATAGTTATTATCTAATAAAATGATTGTGAACTTTTCGTTCTTATTAGAAATCAAAAGAGCTTCATAGTTTCCCATTCTGCCATCGTGTAGATGTTCGATTATTTTCTTGTTTTTATATTTTGCTTGTCCTAAAGCGGATTGAGTTTCAGGTAAATTAAATTGTTGACCGATTTCATAAAGTGATTTTTTGTTAATTACTTTTTTTGAGCAAAGACAATTTTCCCAATTCAATAAGTCGATTGTCGTTAAATAGGTTCCGCCAGTTATTGGTAAGTCTGGTTTGTCAGGTACAAAATCATTATTAAATCCTTTGGCTATGTTTTCTTCATTTTCAAAAAGTGTCATAACTGACGAATTCATTGCACAAGGCTGAAAGATGAATTTTTCGACATACGTTTTATAATTCATTCCGGTTAATCGCTCAACTATAAAATGTCTTAAAAAAATATTATTATTGTTGTATTCGTAATTTTCACCAGGCTTAAAATTAAGCATATCAATTAGCATTAAACCGTTAAAAAGGTCTTTGTCACTTTTTATGTTTTTCCAATTCACATCAGGTATTCCGCTTGTGTAACTCAATAAATTCTTAATTGTGACTTCATTTGCCCATTTTGGAAGTTCGGGAATAAATTTAGAAATCTTATCGTTGAGTTTCAGTTTGCCCTGTTCTTTCAATTGCATTAAAGCAACTGCACTAAATTCTTTCGTAATAGAACCAATATTAAATCTGTAATCAGTCGTTAGTCGGTTTGTTTTACTTGCATCAGTAAAACCAAATGAAGTGCTGTAAATTATTTTGTTATTTTTTGAAACAAGCACATTTCCATTAAAAATTCCAATCTTATTTGACCATTTCATTAAAGAGTCAATTTGCATTGTTTCTTCTGTTTGAGCAAATACATTATTTGTCAACAATAATAGAAAAATGATAATGGAAAATAGATGTCTGTTTAATCGCATATTTTTATTTCGCCCTTTCTTTACGGCATTTTTGGTTAACTGTCGCCTAACGTTATGCCACTTAGCGATGTTGCGAGCTTCGTGACCGATTATTTTCCGCTAAAGATAAAATTTCTTGCGAAACGTAAACGTGAATTTACCACAAAACTCGCAATATTGCTAAATGGCTGTTAGCGGATAGCCCTTTTACCTTTTTTAGGAAATTTATTAATTCTGAATACTATATATTATTTTCTTTTCAGAAAGATTAACTACACTAATAGATAAATCTTTGTTTAGTACAAATACATTTTTACCGTTTTTAGAGTAAACAATCGCTTGTCTTGGTTCATTAAATCCTGTTATCACTCCAATATTAGTTAGTGTTGATACATCAATTATTGAAAGAGAATTATCTTCCTTATTTCCACTCAATAAAATGTTTTCATCTGAAGATAATGATGCGCCATAAGGATCTTTGCCTACAGAAATTGTTTGAGCGATTATACCTGTATTTAAATTAACTACTGCAATGGAATTGGAACCACTATTAGCAGCAAATAATGTTTCACCATCTTTAGTAATAGAGATAGCTCTTATTTTGCTAAAACCAGTAATAGTTGTATCGATTTTTAAAGTTGCTGCGTCCACAACCGAAATAGCGTCGCTGGCAAAATTGGTCACGTAAATCTTTGTATTTGTTGCGTTTAATTTAATACCTTGTCTTGGTTCGGCAAAACCTGTTATTATTTTTTTTACCGATTTACTTGAAAGGTCAATTACCGTTACTGTATTTGTTGCCTCATTATTAATATAAATTTCTTGACCATTGTTGCTAATTGCTGAACCAAATGCTCCAAAGCCTACCGCATATTTTTCAATGATTTTAAATTTCTTTGTTTCCAGTACAGTTAAAAATCCGGTGCTGCTGTCAGTGATGTAAAACTTCATTCCATCAGGCGAAAAAATGATGTTTCTTGGACTAATGAATCCAAATATCTTTTTTATTAATTTATGAGATTTTAGATTATAAACACTTACGAAATTTACGTCGCTGTTTGATGCTAATGCAATATTTTCGGTTGGACTTATTGCTAAAGAATTATTTTTTATGTTACCGTCAAAGATTTGTTGCGCTTGAGTTTTGGTAGCAATAATACTAAAGAATAGTATTAACATTCCAATTTTGAATTCATTTTTCATATTTTTAATTTATTAGTTTGTTAAAGTTGTTACAGCCCAAAGTGCAGCAGTTGCTATAATCACCCATAGAATTACACCTTGAATTAATGGTTTAAATCCAACAGAAGATATTGTTTTTCTGTTCAATCCACATCCTATTAAAAACAAGGTAAGCGTTAATCCTGCTTTTGCAATATTAGTTAAATAATGATTGTATTGTTGAACAAAAGGAATATAGGTATTTGCAATCATTGCAAGAACAAATAATCCAATAAAGTAAGGAATTTTTATTTTACTTTCTTTATTTTTAAAAATAAAAGTTGATAAAAAAGCAACAGGAATTATCCATAATGCTCGTGCTAATTTAACAGTTGTAGCAATCTCTAAAGCTTGCGGACCATATTTACTTGCTGCACCTACAACTGAACTGGTATCGTGAATAGCAATTGCACACCACATTCCAAATTGTGATTGTGATAAATTTAACTGATGCCCAATAAAAGGAAATAAAAATAAGGCTGCAGAATTTAGAATAAATATGGTTCCTAATGCAACCGATATCTGTTTTTCCTCTGCCTTTATTACAGGAGAAATAGCAGCAATAGCACTTCCACCACAAATGGCTGTTCCAGCTGATATTAAATAAGAAGTCTTTTTTTCTATCTTTAAAAACTTACCCATAAAGAAACCAATTGCTAATGTTCCAATAATAGAAACTATTGTAAATAAAATACCTTCTTTACCCGCTTTTAATGCACTTGTAACATTCATTCCAAAGCCCAAACCAACAACAGAAACCTGTAACAATATATGAGTTGCTTTATGATTTAGATGTAAATATGGATGTCCAATAAATTGCGCAATTATTAAACCCATAAGTAGGGCAATTGGCGGTGATATTAATGGAGACAAGCAGAGTACAACTGCTAATAAAAAAATCACTTCTCTAGTGGTTATACTTTTGTCTAATAAATTTTTGAATCCTTTTTGATTTTCCATCTTACTTTATATATTATTGTTAGTACAAATTTCTTGAAATAAAGGATATGTTGGAAATTGTAAAAAGTTATGCGTCATTACTTAAAGTTATAATGATTGGCAAATTTCATAAATAATTCAGGTAAAGCCTCAACTTGACCTTGTTGTTGGATAAAGTAAAAACTCCTTTCGATAGACAAATGTTGAACATCTATTATTGTAAATTTATTTTCTTTAAGTTCTTTGTATATGGAATGTAATGATATAAAAGCCATAGTGTTGCTGTGAAGTATATAATTTTTAATACTTTCAGTGCTGCCTAATTGCATTTCAATTTTTAAATCTGAAATTTTTACATTCAAAGATTTTAAATGATGTGCAATAACTTCTAGTGTTCCTGATCCTTGCTCGCGAAACAAGAGAGGAATGTTTTTCAGCTCATCAATAGTAATGTTTTGTCTTTTTGAGAGAGGATTTGTGCTATTTGAAACTAAAACAATTTCGTCTTTGACAAATTCGGTATATTTTAGATAGGCTTTTTTGGATTTTCCTTCTATGATACCCAAATCAATTTCATTTTTTTGCAGCGCAATTTCAATTTGTTCTGTATTATTAGCTTCTAAAGAAACGATAAGTTGGTCAAATTTTTTATGAAATGATGCTAAAATTTCAGGTAAAAGATATTGAGCAATTGTTGTACTCGCACCAATTCTTAATTTTCCGTTGAAATTTTGAGAAAGAGAATTAATTTCAAATTCTAAATTACGATAGGTTTCAAATATTTTTTCGGTATGAGAAAATAATATAAGTCCTGCTTTTGTTAATTTTACCTTTGAGCCATTTCTTTCAAAAAGTTTAGTTTTCAGAAAACTTTCAATTTCTTGTATGTGTTTTGAAACTGCTGGCTGCGTAATAAATAATTCTTCGGCAGCTTTTGTAAAATTAAGTCGTTTTGCTACTTTGTGAAATACTTGTAAACGAAAATCAAACATTATTATAGGATTAAGTTATTTTACTCATTTTTTCTTGAGTTCTCCAAGGGTTTCCGCTAACGTCAGTCTGTGAAAAAACCTCCGTTTATTTACTCAAAAATAGGGAAATAAATTCAATAATTGATTTTGGGAATTTGTATATTTAATGATGCAGCATATTATTGGGGTCGCCCGCAATCAGATGGTTTTTACGAGTTTAGAACAGAATATTCCGGATGATAATCCGGTTCGTTTTCTTGATGCTTTTGTAGAGAATATTGATTTGGGAGCTTTGGGTTTCGAGCTTCAAACCTTGAAAACAGAAGGACGACCGAGTTACAGCACCAAAATATTTCTCAAAATCTATCTGTACGGCTATCTCAATGGCCTTCGCAGCTCGAGGAAACTGGAAAAAGAGTGCACTCGCAATATGGAACTGCAGTGGCTTTTGTACGGATTGATTCCGAATTATCACAGCATTTCAGACTTTCGGAAAGACAATCCTTCGGGCTTAAAAAAACTCTTCAAAGTATTTGTTTCATTTTTAAAAGATGCTGATTTGATTGGCGGAGAAATCATTGCCATTGATGGTACCAAAAGTAGGGCTCACAATAGCAAGAAAGCCAATTTTAATCAAAAGAAAATTGAGAAACATCTGGCGTATATTGAGGAGAAATCACAAGAATATTTAGACCAGTTGGCCGAAAATGATGTACAAGAAAACAGCGAAAAAATTAACAATATTCAGCAGAAAATAGAACGTTTGAAAACCAACCGCATCAGGTACGAACTTCTGGAAGAAAAACTGAAAGTGAGCGGTGAGCCTCAAATCAGCACGACGGATGAAGATTCCAGGGCACTTTTGGTTCAGGGGCAGTTGGTGGAAGTGAGTTACAATATTCAGGCAGCGGTAGATGAAAAGCACAAACTTGTTGTGGCCACCCACACCATTAATCGCAATGACAGAAATGCTTTGGCGGCAATTGCAATGGAAGCGAAAGAAAATTTAGGTGTAGAAACCTTCACCGCTTTGGTCGACAAAGGATATCACAATGGTAGGGAAATCACGCAATGCAAAGCGGAAAACATCCGAACTATTGTTGCGTATCCGACCTTGGTACAAACCAATGAGAATGGGACTACGAAAGGCTATTTGGTAGCCAATTTTATTTACGATAAAGAATCAGATACTTACCAATGTCCGCAAAGTCAGACTTTAAAAACCACGGGTTCGTGGCACAAAAAATCGCGTGATGGAGGTGGTTATCTCTTCAAAAAATACCGGAGTTCGGCTTGCAAAGAATGTGCTGTGAAAACCCTTTGCACGAGCCGATCAGGCGGTCGAGAAATCGATAGAAGTGAGTTTGCAGAAGCTGTTGAAGAAAACAATCAGCGTTATCGGGAAAATGGGCAGTTGTACCGAAAGCGACAAGAAATCAACGAGCATATCTTCGGCACTATCAAGCGGCAGTGGGGTTACAATCATACGAATTTAACGGGACTGGATAAGGTCAATGGTGAACACAGTTTAATTATGCTGGTTTACAACATCAAGCGAGCGATGAATATTCTGGGAGTTCCGGAGTTAATTGCGAAATTAAAGAGCTGGAAGTCACCTTACAAAAGGAAAGTCTTGTTTTTGTTAAAATTAGCATATTTTAAGGCGATAATGAGCAAGCAAAATTATTGGCAGAAATTAGCAGCATGAAAAATGGGGTTCATTAAAAGCGCTTATTGGTCTTCAGGAGCGTGCCATTTATCATGTTTTGAGAGGTAGTTTGGGGTTTTTTCACAGCCTGACGTTTCGGGGCTTGGCGATGGCGGGCAAATCGAAGCAGAAACTTTCAACTAAAATACAAATTTCTACCGAAGCACAAAACGTGAACTTTGTACTTTCCGCCCGCTATTGCCAAACCCTTGTGCTTGTTGCACAACTCAAATATAGTAAAAAACTCTTTGTGTTGTGATGTTTTTTTGGTAAATTTATATATGCAGGGACGAAAAAATTTTACACCACAATTATTCTATGAACTCAGCTTAGATCGGCTGGTTCCCATGGATAATTTTTATAGAAAAATCAGTTTTGAATTAGATTTTCAATTTCTATATTCAAGCACCAAAAAATATTACGGCACAGAAGGTCATCAAAGTATTGATCCGGTTGTGTTTTTTAAAATCTTATTGGTAGGTTACCTCAATAATATCAATAGCGACAGGGCTTTGCTTCGCTTTTGTAGTAATTGCTTAGATGTGCGGTTGTTTTTAGGATATGATCTGGATGAAGAACTTCCTTGGCACAGCACTATTTCTCGTACAAGAGGTCTTTTGGGAGAGGATGTTTTCCTTCAGCTTTTCCGGAAAATCCTGAGTTTATGTATAGAAAAAGGAATGGTGAGAGGCAAACGTCAGGCGGTAGACTCCGCTTTCATCAAAGCCAATGCGAGTATGGATAGTTTGGAGGAGAAAGAAGTTTTAGACGATGCGAGTGCTTTTGTTAATGAACTGGAAGAAAATTCTGAGTATAAAGTGACGACCACGCGTAAAAAACTCGTCAATCAGCACCATAGCTGGAAAGAAGAAGCTTATAAAGGCATGCCTGGTAATACTAAAAGCGAAAGAAAAGATGAAGATGGTAACGCAATTAGGCCCAAATTTTTAAGTAACCATACGCATTATTCTCCCACAGATCCCGATGCAAAAATCTCTGTAAAACCAGGGAAAGCCAGACAGTTGAATTATTCTGGACAAGTTTCAGTAGACGATGCTTATCACGTGATTACAGGAGCCTGCGGAAGTACTTCTGGGAGTAAAGATTCAGCAATTTTTAATGAAATTATGGATCAGACTTTAGCCAATTTTAAAGAAAACCACTTACAACCCGATGAAATTTTAGCCGATGCGGGTTACAGCAGTGGAGAAAGTTTAAGCTATTGTCAAAAACGCGGTATTAATGCTTTTATCCCCAATTTTGGACAGTACAAATCTCATCGTGATGGTTTTGTTTTTAACCAATCAGAAAACCGCTACGAATGCACAAAAGAAGGAGGGAACAAGGCTTTTTTACCATTCAAAAAAGAAGCGATTGATTCTAAAGGCTACAGAAAAAAAGTCTACCGAAGCAGCGAAAAAGATTGTGGGAAATGCCCACTTAGAGAGGTTTGTTGTGGTAAAGTGACGAAATTTAAAAAGCTTGACGACAGCATTCATAAACCCCTTTACGATGCCATGCACGAAAAGCTGAACAGAGATAAAAACTACACAAGATACCTCACCAAACGCCGGAGTTCTACGGTGGAGCCTGTTTTAGGCACGCTTATCAATCATCATTCGATGAAACGCATCAATGCTCGCGGCATAAAATCTGCCAACAAGCATGTTTTGATGGCGGCATTATCTTATAATTTAAAGAAACTACTGAAATTTTCTGCCCGAAAAGTAAAAATCAAAGCTCAAATTCAAGACCTTCCCAAAGTAAAGTCTTGGTTTTTGTCCAAACTGCAAAATACGAGTGTTATATCTCTGAATTAAGAGCCTCAAAATATTAAAAATCTACCTGCCAAAAAAGCAAAAACCTCTCTAAAATCGCTTCTAAAGAGGTCATATTTATTTATAAGTTTTGAAAAATAGGAGTTGTGCAACGGTTACCCTTGTTGAACTAAACCTTCGGTAGCTTTCCCAATCGCATAAATCAGTTACTTTGTAAAGTTAATTAAAAAATCAATAGAATGGCTACAAAAAAAAGAGTTTAGACGAGCTCAGAGAAAACAAAATCATCAATCAGGCAAAGCGCGAAGTGCCTGGTTTTACAGAACTTTTAAGCCGTTTTGAACGTACGGTTTCGGTGTTGGGACGCAGTCAGAGCACGTTCAATAATTACTCCAGACACGTCGCGGCGGTGTCGCTGCATTTTGGGAAAATCCCGACAGAATTGGATCCTGAGCAGATCCACGATTACCTTTTTTACCTTCAGAAAAAATCAAGGTCACCCTCGCAATCGTATTTTAAACACACGGTTTACGGACTTCGGTTTCTGTTGAAATCGGAAGGATTAAGCTACGATTTTCTGAGTCTTCCGGAAATTAAAAAAGAGAAAAAACTGCCTGTTGTGCTCAGTAAACAGGAGGTTTGGCAGATGTTATCATGCTGTAAACTTTTAAAACATAAAATCTTAATCGGGTTGCTTTACGGTTGCGGATTGCGCTGTCTGGAGGTCAGAAATCTCCGTTTATGCGATTTGGATTTTTACCGAAAACAGCTGAAAGTGGTTCAGGGCAAAGGCAAAAAAGACCGCTATTTGCCACTTTCCGAACATTTGATTCGGGGCTTAAAAAAATATATTGAAGCGGAAAAACCGGAAGATTTTCTCTTTGGAGAACCTCGAGCAAATCGTGCAGGTGGAGAATTCGATTCAAGATATTCGCAACGTGGCGTACAATGGGCGGTGAAACAGGCTTCAAAAACCGCAAAAATATTGAAAGAAGTGAGTGTTCATACGCTTCGGCACAGTTTTGCGACGCATCTTTTGGAGGATGGGATGAACATTGTGAGCATCAAAAATCTCCTCGGTCACGAAAACATCGAAACGACCCTCGTTTACCTTCAGATCGCCCAACTTTCTACCCAAAAACTCTTCTCTCCACTGGATACTTTGTTTGAGGAATGCAGAGCGAAGTAGTTGGTTTTGAATTTGTTAAAAGCCAAAATTCAAGCTTTGAATTTAATGAAGATCAACGTTTAGAAATCTCAAAAATACAGTCTGCTCAACCTGGATCTCAACCTCGATACGAAGTCGCAGATGTGTTGAATATTTTAGGTTCAAAACTAGAAAATTTAGGATTAAATTCCTGGCAATTAAGAACTTTATTTGCGTTAAAAAAGTGCAGAACATCGGCTTTGGGCGGTCATATTGACGCTTGTGACGAATGCGGAAATATCAGCATCAGCTACAACTCCTGCCGTAACCGACACTGCCCGAAATGTCAGGGCAAAAACCGGGAGAAATGGATTGGAAGCAGAGAGGCAGAACTGCTTCCTGTGCCTTATTTGCATGTGGTTTTTACGCTTCCGGAAGTTTTAAATAAAACCGCACTTCATGCACCGAAAATGTTGTATGATATTTTATTTGAATCGGCTTGGGAAACGCTGCAAACCTTTGGTGAAAATCGAGGTTTAAAGATGGGAATGATCGCTGTTTTGCATACTTGGGGACAGGATCTGAGTCTGCATCCGCATTTGCACTGCATCGTTCCGGGTGGCGGCGTGGATGAAAACGGAGTTTGGAAAAACATCAGAAGCGACGGTAATTTTTTGTTTCCTGTAAAGGCTTTGAGCAAAGTTTTCAGGGCTAAATTTTGTGAGAAACTGAAGGTTCGGTTATCATTAAAATGTAATAAAAATCAGACGGAAAATGATGAAAATCAATTTGAAAACCGAAAAAATGAAGCAGAAACTTATGAAAAACTCAGACAAAAACTTTGGGAAAAACCTTGGGTAGTTTTCGCTAAAAAACCCTTTGGCAGCCCGAAATCTGTGGTGGAATATTTGGGAAGATATACGCACAAAATCGCGATCAGCAACCAGAGAATCAGGAAAGTTGATGCGGAAAATGTAACGTTCAGTTATAAGGATTACCGCCAAAAAGGCATCAAAAAGCAGATGGTTTTGAGCCATGAGGAGTTTATCCGCCGTTTTGCGATGCATATTTTGCCGAAAAGATTTGTGAAAATCCGCCATTACGGTTTTCTCAGCAGCACGTGGAAACGGATGAAGCTTAAAAATCTGCAACAGAATTTAGGCATTCAGCCCAAGGAAAAACTACCACCCAAAGCTTTTCAGCCAAAATGTACTTGCTGCAAAATTGGAAATTTGGTAACGATTGCAACGTTTGATTTACGCGGTCCGCCAAGTTGGTTTTTGGAGATGAGCCAAAACTATGAAACGCCTAAAATCTAGCATTTTGGGTAAGGGAATTTATGCCCAAAAGTAAAGGAAAACACGATAAAACCTGGAAAAACCACCAAATTCACCAACAAAAAAAGAGACCTTTCTGAAAGTCTCCTGTATATCTTTAAAATCCTTCGTCGGTAAACCCATAATGTTGAAAAAAGCTCCCGAAGCTTCCGTTCAACAGGGTTTTCATTGTTCGTGCTTCGCACGCAACGAAAACTTAGCTATTAGCAGTAGTGCCTTTATTCAGATGTTCTAAATTCAATAAGATACGGTTTAAGTGCATTGCCATTTTTGCTTTTGAAGTTATTTGTAATTAGTGCTTGATATTGTTTGTTAGGTTCAATTTCAACCTCTATAGTAATAGTTTTGTTGTTGTTGCTCCAACCAATAAGTTTCTTGAATTTGTAAATATGGTCTTCGCCAAGGGGACCATAATCAAACCCTCTAAAATTGATGTCCATTTCCTCAGAAAAGTTAATCGAAATTTGAATAATTCCCGACTTTACGTTTTGGCTTCCATTTTCAAACGGGGATAATGAAACTACTTTTGGTCGATGTTTTTCATAATCATTATATAGCACTTCTAATGACTTAGGTAACAAATTAGCTCCATCTACAATTCTTTCAACTTCTTTTTCATTGTTGTAATCAAGTTCAATTAGTTCTTTGATTGCTTTTTGTTTATTTGTTGATTGGTTATAATAACGCTCACAAATTTCATAGCCAATGTAATAACCTAAGTCTCTAATTTTTAATTCGTTTCTATTTTCTCCCCAAATCCAATTGTAATTATTTTTCATTGTAAACATATCAGATACAAATTTGTCAACTACAATTTTTTGATTGACTTTTCCAAATGCAATTGCTGGAGATGCAGATTTTTTACCAGTAACTTTGCAAGAAATAAACTCCGCAACTCCTTCATATAAGCACATAGAAAGTAAATTCTCCACCAATTCTTTTTGCTGTGTATGTACATACTCGTGTGTACATAATAAAGCAACCTCGCCTATTGGATTTTGCGTTTTATAAAATGGTTTTCTCCAATCTGGAAGTTCATCAATTGCAGTATTTCTATCCGCCAAAGACAATTCACTACCAATTAAAATTTTATTTCCTTGAATGGTGCCATTTGTTCTGAATGCACCAACTGTAAAATATATCGTAGATGGTTTTAAATCTGGATAAGCTTTTTTTAGTTTTTTTATGTCAGAATTTATAGTAGAATGAAGATTTTTAACCTTTAAAGTATTGGGTTTTATAGACATCCAAAATTTAGGGTATTTTGTAATCATATCAACAAAATCCTTCTCTTTATAGTTACGAACTTCAATAATACCTTTTAATCCTGGTGTTGCTTTGTCAAGATAAATTTCTTTTAAATAAGTGTATTGACTTACGCTGTCTTTCGTAGATACAATTTTTTCATAGGCTTTCCAAAAATTGTCAATATCGGTTGAAACAAATTTTTGGTCGAATTTCTGGGCAAATGAAATTGTTGTAAAGCTTAAACTTATTAGTAGAAAAAAAATCTTCATATTTGAAATTGGTTGTTATTTTAGTGCGTCACGGCATTACTGCTAACTTATTTATATACGCTACAAAGTAGCGCATATCGACCCTAAATTATACGGCTTTGCGTTACTTTGCTTTTTAACAAATTTATAAAAAGCGTCAGTATAAAAATGATAAAAATGATTTTAATTGAACATTCATACTTTTTTTGAAGTTGAATGGTAGTGTCAAAAATTTCTTCCAGGCTTTTCTCTATGCTTTTAAATTATGTTGACAGTAGGTGTACTGCCCGAATCATATTTTATGAATCTGAGGAAAAATCTTCACTAATCCTGGCAAAAAATTTTGTTCGACAATCCTGTTCCCATTACATATTCAACTTACACTCAAACTCAGGCGATATTGAAATAGTCATACATCATTATCATTGTTTGAAATGAGATACTGCATTTAACGATTATCCTCTGCCATTTAAAAGCTGTCAAACCATCTCTTTATTCTTAGAACATAGTATTCTTTTTATTGAAAATTTCATAAACAGATCTTATTTCAACTACACTCATTCCCTATGAGGTTACCTGATTTTCTATAGCAAATATATTCCGTGGTCACTGCGGGAAAAAATCTTTTTGGGTATCCGGGATCGGAACTCCCAGAACCTCCGCAAAAATATTTCAAGCTTTCATCAATGTTCTTTCTTATTGTTTTCAAGGTATTGATTGCAGTTTTCCTTGTGCCTGCCTGAATGGTTACCTGCATAGAAAAAGTCAGAAACCTCACAAGATGCAAATGCAGTTCATTGAAATTTTGATCCTTATTATTCTCTTGGTATAAATCATCTCATTAGATGTTGGTAAAAATCAATTGATCAGATTCTTTCATAAATCGATTGATCAGATTTTATAAACCATTTCGTCAGATGTTAGTATAAATCAATTTATCAGATCATATGACAAAGTAAAAGATAAGAAAAGTCAAAGTTTCCTTCAATCTGCAATTTACAGAATCGACAGGTTTTTAAATGTAAGTGCGGGAAAAACAGGTCTCCGCCGTACTCGGAGCAGGAAATTATGAAATTCAATATAGTCAACGAAATTAAATTGAGCTACTCAAGAAAGGGAAATTGTGAAAGGTCTATTTCATCGTCAGCGGATGCGGTGAATGTTTTCAGGGAACATTTTGATGCAGATGAAATGGACTACAGGGAATCTTTCTTTGCGCTGTACTTGAATCAGGCGAATAAGGTTTTGGGAATTAAGAAAATATCTGAATGCGGAATTACTTCCACATTGGTAGATGTTCGAATTATTATGCAGGCGGCACTTCTTTGCAATGCTTCGGGGATCATTGTTTCCCACAATCATCCTTCGGGAAATTTGAAACCTTCAAGTTGTGATATTAAGATGACTGCACAGATCAAAGAGGCTGCGAAGATTCTGAGCATGTCGTTGCTGGATCATGTGATCTTGACTTCTGATTCTCATTATTCTTTTGCGGATGATGGTATGATCTGAATAGTAAAATAATAAGCAATCAAAAAATAATAGAATCAAATAATATCTAAAATCAAGATCATGAACAAAATAGGAAATCATACAGCAGTTTCAGAAGTCAGTACTTTATTAGTACTCCGTCACAGTAGCAATTCCATCGGAATTGTACAGGGCATCGAACACAACGGAAATCTTATAGACGTTCCGCCGAACCGCAACAACATTGATTCGGTCATGCGGATTGATTCGGCGGAGGATTCTTTTATGGACTTCTATTCAGATTTTTACCATCAGCTGAAAGATCCCTCCAACTATTCGTTTTTCAAAGTGAGGGAATTTGAGGCGCACGATACAGCAATAGATTTACAGGAGTACATTGATTGTTTATCGGAGGTTGAGAGACAAGATCTGAAAGCGGTTCAAGTGTCTATTGAAGCGATTGAATCCATCAGAAATAAGAAAACCATTGAAAATGAACCCTCTGTTTTGAAAAAGGGTTTTAGTAACGTGTCAGTTACTAATAATAATAGTTCTCAATACCGCTATCAGATCGAAGATGTTCCGTGGGACACGATGTATGAATTAGCTCTTGACAGGGAAAAGTTGGAAGAAATCGGTGCGTTGGATGCTCTGTTGAAAGGCTATAAGACACCGATGCTAATCCCGATACTTGTTAATGATGGGGAAGCGGTAAGTCAGATTGATGCACGCTTGCAGTTGCGGATCGATGATGATGGAGAATTGTTTGTGAAGGTGTATCAGGTTTGTAAGAAAGTGGATTTCAGAAAGAAGTTTAACGGGCATAAGTTTACAAAAGAGGATAGGGTCAATCTTTTAAATTCGGGGAATATGGGCAGAGTGGTGGATCTTATTGATACGGTTACAGGAAAGATAATTCCTTCATTGATAAGTTTGGACAGGTTGACCAATGAGCTGATCTCTTTAAGGATGGAATTTGTGAGGATTCCTGATGTGATATGTGGGGTGAAGTTGGATTTGGAACAGAAACAGATGCTTCGTGATGGGAAAGCATTGTTTATTGAAAATATGGTATCGAAGAAAGGAAAGCTTTTTTCTGCAACGGTGCAGTTCAATGCGGACTGGCAGTGGGTGCAGTTTATGTTTGAGAATAAGTTGAGAAGTTCTGGTTTTAACGAAGTACATCATTCTGAAAGGGAAGTTTCTTCACATTTCAGAGGTGTTAAGCTTCGCAAATGGCAGATGGATAAGTTGAAGGCAGGGGAGACGGCGTATATCAAGGGACTGGAGAGTAGAAAAGGCAAGACCTATCAGGGTTATATATGCTTTGATAAGTCGATAGGGAGAATCGTATTTTCGTTTAAGAATCCGAAGAAAGGATAAAGATGCAAATTTCCAGAAATTAATTATCTTTACTTTATAAAAATTCAAATTTGCATTTTAAAAAATAAGAATGCATTTTAAAAATTATAAAACGGTTCAGAATGATTTCTAGATAATTCAGACGAATTATAGAACTTAAAATTATTTATTACTTAAAATTAAGCAAAATTATTATGATCAATTTTTTGAATGACGAAGAAAAGCTTAAACATCCTTATTATCAATTAATGGAATTGAAAGGTGCTGAATTGGAAAAAGAATTAAATTCGTGGCCAAGGATGGATTTAATAGAATGGTTAGATTGGAATGACCGAAATGGTGTTTACAAAGATGAGGACTCACAAAGAGAGTTTGGTAATATAGTTGGTAAAGATGAAGCAATTGAAATTATAATCAAACAGATAACGCAGGATTAAAAGTGTAAAAAATCGCTTTAACAAGATTTCCTATTCTTTTGAAAGAGTAGGAATTTTAATTTTTAAAGGATATAAGGTAGTACCGACACCGGGTTATTACACTTTATTTTTCAGAAAATTCTAAAATTTTTTACTTTATCAGTTAAGTTTTGTATTTGAAAAATTTGGCTGCAAAAATGCAATTCCTCCCTGTAGTCGGAAATGCATTTTTGCAGAGTTTGGAGCAACCCCATTTCTTAAACATTGGCGGGCTTCGCTTTCTATGTTGTGAAAAAAGGTTGCGGAGATTTTGTTTATTGAAATAGAATAAATTAGCAAATATGCTTATATCAGTAAGTTTTGGAATGAGAACAAATATTTAATAAGTGTTTCCGTAATTGGGAAACATTTTTTTTTAATATATTTGAAAAACCGTGTTTTGGTATATTTTATCCAAAATTAAAAACTAATAACTTAAAACATTAATGAATTATCTTGAGATTAGCTCCTTTATCGAAGCTAAGAAAAAGCGTAAAACTTTTATTGAGGAAGAACTGCGTTATGTTAATACCCTTACTTCTCACATAAGAGCAGATAAGCCCGTTAAGTGGTACAATAATTTTTACTTGTAAATCGTCAGCAAAAAGTGGACATTAGATATTAAAAAGTTAAGGAGTGTTTTCATAAAAAGAGTAATTTTAATTATGGCAACACCAAAAAAGAAACCCACCGAAAAATTTGTAAAAGATATTCGGCAAAACACCCGCAGAATATTCACTGCAGAGCAAAAGATTTTAATCGTGATGGAAGGTCTTCGAGCGGAGACTTCCGTAGCCGAACTTTGCAGGAATCATAATATTGCACAGTCGCAGTTTTATGCCTGGAACAAGGAGTTTATGGAAGCAGGAAAGAAGCGTCTCAATGGAGATGTCGCTCGCGAGGCTACGAGTGATGAAGTATCAGATCTGAAGAAGGAAAACGCACGTTTGAAAGAGATCGTAGCTGATCTGGTCGTTCGCTATGACATTGTAAAAAAAAGTTTAGACAGGCTGGATTAATCGATAAATACAGAAAATATATGAGATTATCGGCAGCTGAGAAATACGAGATCATTCAAACGGTAACCACAAGTGAACTCGGCGTGAAACGAACCTTGGAAAGTTTTGGAATTGCAAGAAGCAGCTTTTACAAATGGTACGGGAGCTACCTCGAATACGGCTATGATGGGTTGGAAACTACGAAAAGAACAAACCATAGGCAATGGAACAGCATTCCTGAAAGACAGAAAGATCTGGTGGTAGAGATCGCTTTGGAACACACCGAATTATCTGCAAGGGAACTGGCCTACAAAATTACCGATGAACAAGGTGTTTTTATTTCAGAATCCAGTGTTTACCGTATTTTTAAGCAAAGAGACTTAATCCCGGCACCGAATCATTTTCTTCTTTCAGCAGCAAATGAGTTCAAAGACAAAACGAAATTTGTGCATCAAATGTGGCAGACAGATTTTACCTATTTCAAGATCATTGGATGGGGATGGTACTATCTGAGCACGATTTTGGACGATTACAGCCGCTACATCATTCACTGGGAGCTGTGCGACTCGATGAAGGCCGAAGATGTGAAACGAACGGTGGACACGGCCATTAAAAAAGCGAAATTAAAGACCAAAGCTAAACCGAAACTGCTCTCAGATAACGGTTCCTGCTACGTCTCCAGTGAGCTGAAAACCTATCTTAAAGATAATTTAAAGATGAAGCAAGTTCACGGAAAACCAATGCATCCGCAGACCCAAGGTAAGATCGAGCGTTATCACAGAACGATGAAAAACGTAGTGAAACTAAATCATTTTTATCACCCCGAGGAACTCATCCAGGCACTGGGGAAGTTTGTAGAAAACTACAATAACAAGCGCTATCACGAGTCGATAAATAACCTCACTCCAGCAGATGTGTACTTCGGAAGATCAGAACAGATTTTGGAAAAAAGAAAGCAAACAAAAGCGGAATCCATCCGAAAAAGAAGACAAATATATAATCAACAAAAATTAGTAAGTTTATAAATCGAAAATCCTCCTTAAGGATTTAAACTAAAATGTCTAAGTTGGTTTGAAGACGTACAATTACGAAGAATATCAGAAGTATCATTTTTTATTTGATTTTACATGGAATTATGATTTTTCAAAAAAGGATATTTTAAAATTCAAAAAGGATTTTAGAAAATCTATAAAAACTTTGGCATCAGAGGAGTTCTTTACGTTTGATAGATTTTATCACCCTCTCATGGACTTTTTTAATTCTTACATTAGTAATCATTCGATTTTAAGCTTACTAAAAGAAGATGTTAATCAAAAGATTCAAGAAGTGTCTAAATCTGTTGAACACAATGTAAGCGTAGATAATGTCATTAATTTGATATTTGAAAATCTATCCGAAATCATTGATTTTAAAAGAATTGGATTATTTTCAGATTATATTAATGATTTAAATGCAGATGATACTCACATAGCGTTCAAGTTTAAACAAGCTGTCAACTATTTTAATAATCAACTTTTTAGTTCTTTGAAAGTTAAACCGTTATTTGATGAAAATAACCAGGCTATCTCTGATTTATATGAAGTCGATATTAATCAAAAATTTTTGAACACAGATATCTTTAATATTCCTATATCTTTCTTTGAACCAGAAATACTGATGAATAAAAATGGGAAAAATTATCCTTTTAATCGACTAAGCTCCGGTGAGCAGCAAATGATACATTCTATACTTAATATTACTTATCATCTTTACAACATTAAATCTGTCAAAAAAGATAGGAAAAGAAAATATGAAGACATTAATATAATATTCGATGAAGTTGAATTGTATTTTCATCCCGAATATCAGAGGAAATTTATAGCTAACCTACTTCAAAAATTAACTGTAAATGATTTTAAAAATTTTTCATTTAATTTAATTTTTTCAACACATTCACCCTTTATACTTTCAGATATCCCAAGTCAAAATATTTTAAAACTCAGCGAGGGTCTGCCTATTGAAGATAGTGATAATGTTAACTCATTTGGAGCTAATATTCATGATCTTCTAGCTGATGAATTTTTTTTAGAGGGAAATACAGTTGGTACATTTGCCAGCTCAAAGATTGATGAAATCATCAGATTTTTATTTCTAAAAAACCAAATTTTGGAATTGGAAAAAAATATTGTTAGTGATATTTATTCGAAGTCTTTAGTAAATCATATGAAAGAGGAGATTTCTTCGATTAATAATAAGCTTGAAAAAGAAATTTCTTACTCTAAAGATCAAATATTAGAGGTGGCAGAATTGGTAGGAGAACCTTTGGTGAGAAATAAAATAATGGAAATGGTTGAAATTATTTTTGCCAATTAATTTGAAATAGGATTGGATATGCTTTATATTGATAATTATACGGGAGCTTTACAGTATCATAGAAAGGTTTTGTCTTGCTGGCTAAAAATAAAAATTCATGGTAAATTAAAAATTAATAAAATTTGTAAATTCTGTGGGGATAGTGATTGTGAAAGTAAGCTTACAAAATCTTATGAGCATACATTTTCACTAGAAACAAAATCATTTTTCACAGAAAAGATTATTGATGATTTGCTTAGCAGTGAACCGGAAGATTTATTAAAAATTAATGTGCGATATAAAAGAGATAATTCATTTATCGTGGATAAACCTTTCATTGAAAATTTATTTAAAGTAGCTGGATATACTATTTTTTTTCAAAAAAATCATGGAAAAGAGTTTTTAAATAATCTTAACAGATCAACTTGTACATACTGTAATCGGAATTATACATTAAATGTTTCTATAAATCATGCTTCTGCACAGATGGATCATTGGTTTCCAAAAACACTTTTTCCGCTCTTGTCACTTTCCTTTTATAATCTAATTCCTTCATGTAGTACTTGCAATCATATTAAAGGTCAATCGAAAAAAAAAGAAATTTGGTGGCAGAAGAGGTCTTTGATAGAAATGCTACATCCATATTTTCCAGAACCTAACGAAAGTTTTAAGTTTGATTTTTTTTACAAAGAATCCACAAAAGAATTTACCGTTCTATTCCGTGATATGATAGGAAAAAAAATATCTAAAACTTTAGATTTTAATTTAACACAGCAAAATTATCAAGCGCATGCTTACTTAGAGCTAAAAGACCTGTATGATCTAAAAAAAAAATATACTGAAAATTACATTACATTTCTATTGGATAAACTTAAAATAGTTGAACCCTCTGATGAAGTACACTATAGATTGCTTTTTGGTGTAGAAAAAAATCCTAATAATTATCATAAAAGACCATTTAGCAAATTTAAAAACGACATTATTGAAAAATTGTTAGAAATAGATAATAAGGAATTAAACCTATAAAAAAGATAATACGTCAAGTTTTGTCGCATTATAAAAATACCTTTGTTATATAATCTTGGCTAAAGTATCTTATCACGAAATATTTTGATGAGTTTTCTGGAATATTAAATTTGGCCAATTGTTTTTTAATAGGTAATTTTGTAAACAAATTTAGGGGGTATATTTATGAAAGTAGTGTCTTTTTTTGCAGGTGCAGGAGGTTTGGATTTAGGTTTTGAGCAAGCTGGTTTTGATGTGGTTTGGGCGAATGAATACGATAAGGATATTTGGGCAACTTACGAGAAGAACCATACTCACACAATTTTAGATAAAAGAAGTATTGTCAATATACCATCGGAAGAAGTTCCTGATTGTGACGGAATTATTGGAGGACCACCTTGTCAAAGTTGGTCAGAGGCAGGTTCAAAAAAAGGTATTGCCGATAAAAGAGGTCAACTTTTTTATGAATTTATGCGAATTTTAGCTGATAAAAAGCCTAAGTTTTTTTTAGCGGAAAATGTGTCAGGCATGTTATTACCTGCACATAAAGAAGCTCTGGAAAATATTAAGCAGATGTTTACAGAAATAGGGTATGACTTATCTTTCCAACTTTTGAACGTATCAGATTATGGTGTGCCTCAGGACAGGAAAAGAGTTTTCTTTATTGGTTATCGCAAAGATTTAAAACGCAAATTTGAGTTCCCTAAGGGAACTACCATCGAAGATAAAATTACTTTAGATAAGGCGATTGGTGATTTGAAAAATACTGTATTGCCTGCTAAAGAAGGGAATTTCACCAATGGGACGAAATGTAAAGTCCTTAATCATGAATATATGATTGGTGGTTTTTCTTCTATTTATATGTCCAGGAATAGGGTTAGATCATGGGATGAAGTTTCATTCACGATTCAGGCTGGTGGGAGACATGCTCCGCTTCATCCTCAGGCACCTAAAATGACTTTAGTTGCACAAGATGTACGTGAATTTAAAAAAGGTAAAGAGAAATTATATCGTAGGCTCAGTGTTCGTGAGTGTGCACGCATCCAAACATTCCCGGATAATTTCAGTTTTGAATACAAAAGTGTTGTTGCTGGGTATAAAATGATTGGAAATGCGGTTCCTGTGAAGATGGGTAAGATATTGGCAGAAAAAATTTATAACGACCTGAGTAGCTTAAAAATGAAGGAAGGTTTAAATAAGATATCAAAAGTTAATGGAAATAATGTAATCGAAAAATTACAGGAAATAGTAAATAAAGTAACCGCATAATGGCAAAAATCGCAACTCAGACCATCAATGGAAAAGCATTCGAATATGCGCTTTTACTGGAATTTTACGAAAAATTGAAGTTACTTACTAAAGTTTCCATCGTTGATAATGCTTCTTATAAAACAGCTATAAGTTGTTTTGAAAGTTTCGGTGAAAAAGAGAGAAGCCAATACAGGTTAAATGCAAGTTTCTCAGTCAACTTTTTATTAGATCTTGAGCCTCGCCTTTCTAATGGTATCAACGAGGAAGATATTTTGGAACTTGAAATTGTTGCTGATAAAGCAGGGCAGTCGGGTGATGTTCGTGATGTTTTAGCCATCAGGTCGTTGCAAAAATGGGAGATCGGGATTTCTGCTAAAAATAATCACCGGGCGGTAAAGCATTCGCGACTGTCTAATGATATCGATTTTGGTGAAAAATGGTTACAAACGCCTTGTTCTGAAAATTATTTTACAGTGATCAAGCCTATATTTGATGAGCTTGGACAGTTACGGAGAGAGAGTAAAGCAACTAAAACATGGGCAAGCCTTGGAGATTATCATTCATCAGTCTACCTGCCTGTCCTAGATGCTTTTAGAGATGAACTGATTGCTTTAGACCGTGATAATCCGGGAATTGTTGCACAGAGATTAGTTCAATATTTGATCGGGAATCAGGATTTCTATAAAGTTATAAAAGGTAAGGGAAAGGTAGAGATTCAGGCGTATAATTTGCAAGGCACTTTAAATTTGCCGTTTGGTAATGTGAAGCCCAAAGCAAAGGTTCCCAAATTAAAATTACCAACAAGGCTTATTGAAGTAGTCTATCAAAACAACTCTACAACGACATTGCTCGTAACGCTGAATGAAGGCTGGCAGATTTCATTTCGAATACATAATGCCAGTTCTAGGATAGAACCTTCTCTAAAATTTGATATTAATTTAGTTTCTTCGCCACATACGCTATTCGTGAATACGTTATTTCTTGGATAAGGTCTGAAAATATTAAAATTGAGGTCAGAGAAAAACTTCTTTAATCATATTTTTAATTGTTAAATTTTCTAATTTATTTGTAATAGGGGTTACATTATCAATATTATCTTTCCAGTGCATGCCTTCGTTGTATATTATGCCTAACAAATAGTGTGTTTCTGGCGAAAGAGAGCCTTTTGAAAATACATAATTTAACTTATCCCTTGTTTTCCACGTCTCCAAAAATTCTTGTTGGAAAGAAGGAGTTAATATTTTATTATAAGCTATTTCTTCAATTTTTACTCTTACTGCTCCACAAACAGCAAAAGGGCAGTATGGTAAATCATTTAAATAATTTGAAATTTCTTGACTTAAAAAAGAATGAAAATTTTGATCTAGTCCCCACAATTCATTAAGTCCTAAACTTCTAAACTCCGGTCTTTTATTAATTGAGGTCGGATGATAATGTAATAGATACTTAGATACATCATCTTTTATCGAAACATCATTTCTTTTACGTAAGAGATTAACTAAACCACTATTGGCAACTGCTGAGGTCTTATTCAAAAAATATATTTTTTGATTACTGAATGCATAATTTTTAAAATAAAGGGGATTTAAATGTGTCAAAATTATAGGGTAAATTCTTTTACCGGAATCCTTAAACTCTTTTATGAATAGAGTGATATAATATTGAGCTGCAATTAAATTTGCATCATCAAGATAATCAAAAACTTCATCTATAATAAGGATATTAGAGGATTTTTTTAAACTTCTCTGCGCTCGGAAGAGCATTGAAACAAAAGTCAGAATATCTCTTTGACCATTTGATATATCTATTGCTTTAGGAAATTTCACTATTAATTGCCCATTGATCTGATTACTTCTAATTCCTCTCCAAGTACTGTTAAGGTGTGATAGAGTAGTGTCAAATCTTGACTTATCCAAAAGATAGTTAGAATAATTGCAAGCATTTTTGAATGTCTCTTTATTATCATTAAATAACCATATACATTGTATTGCTAATAGATATGATTTCGTTTCTGAATTTGTTCCCAGATTTAAATCGTAACTAAGGATGATATTTGCAATTGTACTTAGATGAGGTATTGACTGTAAAGTGGATATTAAATTAGCTGTTATCCAATCTAGCAAATCACTCATGGTGATAGTTTGTGCTTTACTATTAATTTGAATTATGATATTATTTATTCTTGATTGAAAAGTTGAGCCATTGCCCCTTTCTAATGAAAGATAATTTTCACTTATTTTTTCAATCAAAACTTTATTTTGAAATAATATATTGGCATTTGGTAAAATTTTAGAATTGACGCCAAATTTCTGTTTATAATCTCTAAAATGATATGGGAATCCAGTACTAGATGGTATATTGTCAACTAAAATTATGTTTTTAATATCAAGAACTGCTGTTGCCCTGCCACCGTATTGGCTTCCAATTCCTCTTGGCGTAAGCTGATTATTTATAACAAAACAATCCAGAACGGAGCTTATAGAATTTGAATTTTCTGTTGCTTCCAAATTGAGTATCGAATTATCATCATTTTTATATTCTATTGAAATTCTTGGATTTAGTAGAGGACTGTTGGTATGAAAATCATCTTCTGCAAGTTTGATTCTTTGTCTATTCATCGAGTTAAATGCGGTTGCAAAAGAACTCTTCCCAAATCCATTAGGTGCTACAACAATACTTGGCTTGTTTGGGGTTATATCTAAATCAAAGGTTTTATTAGCAATACCTTTAATATTTTCAATAGTAATTTTCTTAATCATGGTTTAGTTTAATAAATTTATAAGAGAGAAAAATCAAATATATAAAACTTACACCTATTACTTTTACGGATTCCAGTAAACGAAAATATAATTTGATGATGAATATAATAGCAAATATTTTCCCATACCAATTCATAATGTGTGATCAAAATCTACGTTAAAAAGGATACTTATAATGTCCTGAAAAATAAAACTTCAAAGTCTAGAGACTTCGGAGAGTGGATTAAACACAGAACATTAATTAATTCTTATTCGTTTAAAAAGTTTATTTAAATCGACAAATACGAGA
This sequence comes from Chryseobacterium carnipullorum, assembly GCF_003815695.1. NCBI lineage: Bacteria > Pseudomonadati > Bacteroidota > Flavobacteriia > Flavobacteriales > Weeksellaceae > Chryseobacterium > Chryseobacterium carnipullorum. The sequence goes on from NZ_CP033920.1 coordinate 3,419,406, forward strand.
TACAAGCGAATTTTTGCAATACGTTTAATATCAGTCTTTTAATTTATTTTTAGTGAAGAAAGTATTATATTTGTATTTTTGTGCTTTTTATGTACAAAAGATATTAAAACTAATGACCAATAATCAAAGATATAATGGAATTGATATTTTTAGTGGGGCAGGAGGGATGAGCCTAGGAGCACAAATGGCTGGCATAAAGATTTCCTTAGCAATTGATCACAATAAGGATGCTATTGAAACTTTTAAATTCAATCACCCAGAGGCTGAAACCATATGTTGCGATATTAAAGAAATTAATTTTGAAAATTTTATAGACGACTATTTTATTTTGATGGGTGGACCACCCTGTCAAGGCTTTTCTGTTTCCAATACTAAAACACGTAATGAGCAAAATTCTAACAATTCATTATTCTATCAGTTCATAAGAGCTGTGAAAGAATTAAATCCAAAATGGTTTATATTTGAGAATGTCGAAGGGATTACTTTGTTCAAGAAAGGTGAGGTGTTAAGGATATTACGAGAGGCAATGCTCGAATTAGGTTATGTTACTAAAGAAAAGGTTTTGACGGCATCTGAATATGGAGTGCCGCAAAATAGAAATAGATTTTTTATGGTTGGTAACAGATTGGGAGTAAACTTTGAATTTCCTTTGCAAACTGAAAATAAAGTTTCTGTAGCTGAAGCCATTGCTGATCTACCTGAATTGGAAAACGGTAGTAAAATTGATGAATTACCTTATAGAAAGAAACCTAGCAAATATGCTGAGCTTATGAGGAAAAATTCTAAAAAATCTTTCCAAAATCTTGTCTCTACTAATAAAGAATATGTTATTGAAAGATATAAGCATATACAGCAAGGTGAAAATTGGCAAGCAATTCCAAAAAAATTAATGGCTAATTACAAAGATTTAAATAATTGTCATAGTGGTATTTATAGGAGATTAAGGGCAGATAGCCCTTCGGTAGTAATAGCGAACTACAGGAAAAACATGTTAATTCATCCTTTTCAGGACAGAGGACTCTCTGTCAGAGAAGCTGCTAGACTACAAAGCTTTCCTGACAACTTTATTTTTAAAGGTAGCTTAATGAATAAGCAACAACAAATTGGAAATGCCGTTCCACCTTTGTTGGCAAATGCCATTGTCCTTCAAATTATTAAAACTAACAACGAATATATATCAAGTAGTGACCGAAATAATTAAGAATATAGAGAGTGCTTTTTTAGCTTTAAGGGGAAATGAAGATGATTTCCCTATTGGAAAAAATTATATAAACACATATGAAGATTTAAAGTTAAAATTTGATACTCAAGTTCATCCAGAAATTAAAACTAAAATCCTTGAAATAGAAGAGGATGGCTATTATAATGATCATGGAGTAGATCATATAAAGATGGTGATTCTTCGAGCTACGTGGCTTTTAAATGCGTTAGAAATCACATTTGATAAAAATAGTGATGGGTACTATATTTCACCATTTGAATTATTTATCCTTCTTATGGCAATTCAATTGCATGATGCCGGACATTTGATAGCTTCTAGAGAAGAGCATGCCGCAAAGGGTAAAGAGTTATTGGCAAAATTTGATTCTGGAAAGGTTCTTTCAGCTGCTGAAAGGAAACATATTGGAGATATTGCAAAAGCTCATGGCGGAAAAAAAGATCCAATTGGTAAACTTCCAATAGAAGAAAATTTATCACATCAGAAAATACGACCTCAATTATTAGCATCTATCCTTAGATTAGCTGATGAATTAGCAGAGGATAAGACTCGAGCATCAAATTTTTTATTAGATATTGGAAAAATTAAAGAAACTAGTATAATATTTCACCTTTATTCTGCATCACTTGAGAGCATTGTACTTTCAGGAGGAGAATTGAAATTAGATTTTTACATTCATGATGAAGTTTTATTGAAAAAGTATTCAATCAAAGACAAAGATGATAAATATCTGATAGATGAAATATATGATCGGACTTTCAAGACATTTACGGAATCATTGTATTGTAGTAGATTTTTACCAGAAAAAGCGAGAATTAATTGTGTTAAAGTAAGTATTCACATCTTAAAAAGTGATGATGATGACGAACTTAAAAATATTTCATATGAATTAAAAGAGACAGGTTATCCCTATGTTTCAAATAAGAATATTTATGATCTATGTGAATCTTTAAAAGATGATCAGTCAAATATTGATGGAGAATATATTAAAAACTTTATTGAAAACAATTTAAATCATGAATCCATTTGAAGTTAAGACTCCTGAAGATGTTACCGCAACAGAAGTACATGAGTTGTTTGTTGATGTTTTTACAGATTTTTATCAAGTAAAAGAAATTGGACACACATTTCTGAATGGACCTAGAGGTTCAGGTAAAAGCATGATGTTTAGATATATGATGCCTGATTGTCAGATCATTGATAAAAATTGCACCATAGACAAACTTGATTATTTTAGTTTATATGTTCCTGTAAAATTAACAGATATAAATTATCCAGAGTTGGAGAGGCTTAAGAGTAATTCCAATACTTTCTTTAATGAACATTTATTGACAACCTATGTTGCTATTAAATGCTTCAAGCATTTACTGGATTTTCATGTTGACTTAGATAAATCTACGATTGAAATAAAAGAATTTTATGATGATGTTTTTTTATGGTATGTAGATATTTCTGGAGAGGATATAAGCAAATATAAAGTAGATTTCGCCACAGGAACAAAGTATTTTGAATCAATTATTAAAATTCTTGAAAAAATGCTGTTAGAATGTAAAGGATACTGTAGAAAAATTGCGTTTGCTCCAGACAAATATGATGAATATAAGGGTGCGTTATGTAATTATTTAGATTTTTTGTATCCAATATTATTAAAATTAAAGGAACTTCCTTTCATGCCTAAAAGTAAACCCTTGTTTTTACTAATAGATGATGCAGGATATTTAAATTTCACACAAACTAAAATTCTCAACACTTGGGTGTCATATAGAACTTCAAAATTTGTGAGCTTAAAAATATCTACGCAATTAGATTATAAAAGTTATAATACTATTAATGAAAAAACAATTGATTATCCTCATGATTATTCACAGATAAATATTGCTACTGTTTATACTTCATCTGGTAGAAATTATTATCAAAGGATTGAAAGTATAGTTACAAAAAGAATAAAAAAATATCTAGGTAAAGATGTTTTACCCAAAGATTTTTTTCCGCCTGATTTGAAGCAGGAAGACTCAATTTCAAAAAAATATGATCAGATCAAAGAGCAGTTTACTAAGGAAGATAAAAAATATGCTGGACCTGATGCAGCGAGGCGCTATGCTACCTCAGAGTATGTAAAGGGTTTGGTTGCTGGGAGATCTGGTGGTACATTTAGCTATGCAGGATTTGATAATTTGGTAAATATATCTTCAGGTATAATTAGATATTTTTTAGAACCAGCATCTACAATGTTTTCTGAAAGTTTGTCTCGAAATAACAAAGAAGCATCTGATATTTTATATATTCCTGATAATATTCAAAATGATATTATAAATGAGTTTTCGCAGAAATTTTTGGAAGATGAATTTAAAAAAGTCATAGAACAGCATGGTGAGAAAAGTAGCTCGGAAAGATTGAGTAAAGCGGATAAACTATATAATTTAATTACTGGTTTAGGTGGAATGTTTCGCAAAATATTTGTTAGCGATAGAACAGAAAGAGTTGTTTTCTCAGTTGCACTAAATGACTTACCAGATGAAGAATTAAAGGAAATACTTGAACTTGCTATTCATTATGGTTACTTGCACCAAAGTACTATAGGAAATAAACAAGGTACAGGAAGAAGTAAATTATTTATTTTAAGCAGGACTTTAGCTCCATATTTTAAACTTGATCCAACAGGTTTTAAAGGTTATAAATTTATGAATAGTGATCTTTTAAAAACGTCATTAACTAATCCACAGTCATTTATTACTAACGCTACCAAAAGTTTTTCCTCGAATGGAGGTGTACAACAATCATTATTTGATAACATAGAAGATTAATTTATGAGAATAGCTGCCACTGAAATAAATTCGCATATAAAGAATATTGATTTATTTATATGCTCATCTGGGTTTGAAAGCCGATCCAAATCTTTTGCATTAGCTGTTGATAAGGAAAAAGTCAAAAATGCTATAATTTTTCATATTGATGAAAATTATACTGTTTCCTACGAAAATCTCATTGAACTGAAAAGTAGAATCACAAACTTAGAGACTATCCAGCATCCAAAAAATAATCCCATTGAAACATATGATATAATATTGAAAAGGTTGGACAATTTTTACGCTCAAAATCTGACAAAAGAAAAGTTTGAAATTATTGTAGATGTAACTACTTTTACTAGAGAGGTGTTGCTAATTCTTTTTAAGGCATTAAATCACACATGTTATTTAAATAAGGCACATATTAATCTAGTATATACTCCAGCTGAAAGTTACCCGTGTGATTGGCTTACGAAGGGTGTCCGTTATATTCGTTCAATTTTCGGATTTTCAGGAATGATGCTACCAAGTAGAAAATTAATGTTAGTAGTTCTGAACGGTTTTGAAAATGAACGAACAGAAGAAATAATTAAATCATTTGAACCTAATGCCATATTACTTGGTAAACCATCTTATTCAGAATCGATTAATAAAGAATTATGCGAAACAGGACTTGCGAAATTTGAAGAGATTAAGAGCAAGCATTCTTCTAAAATAATTGAAGAATTCGAGTTTTCTTGTGTTGAAATTGAAAAGACTATGGAAACCATAGAAAATCTTATAAAAAAATATGGAGATCATTATAATATTGTTTTATCTCCACTAAATAATAAAATTTCAACAATAGCAGTAGCCTTTGTAGCTTTAAATAATGATAATGTTCAAGTTTGTTATGCTTCTGCGAATCAGTATAACATTAACGAATATTCTGTTCCATGTGATTACTTTCTATTTTTTGGAATGAATAGTTATCTTAATGAGAATTAGTAAATTTACAGTCTTATCATTTCTGTAAATATTTTTTTTGTCTAAACTTTTGGGTGAAGTCTACTCTCGTCAGGATTTATTTATCTAAATCTGAATAATATTCTTTAAAATCGAATACTATATCCAATAACTCTTTAGGATGAATACGCAAACCAGTTGCTATTTCAATGAAGGTGCTTAATTGACAATCTATCTTATTATTTGATACATCGCTAATTCTTGCAGCAGTAATATTACACTTTTCCGCAATTTTAGAATAAGGTGCATCTCCTTTCATTTCTTTAATTTTTTCAGCAACTAATTTTTTAATTTCATCAGTTTTAAATTCACTCATAATTGCACTGTTTACTGCAATTTCACATTTATTATAATATTTTTCATTACCGAATTCGGTAATGAAAAGAATTTTTATTATATTTGGAACAAATTACTTATTAAAGTAATTTTGCGATACTTCAAAGAAATATTAGAAGCATTCGCTTAGATTCTCGGATTGAAAACTGGTAATTTTTAGACAACGAGATGATAAGCTAGATGCTCACGACCTAGGCGTGGGCTCTCTTATCGTTGTCAGGTATACCAGTGCCCCAATCCGTTAAGTAGAGTTCCACGCCGTTTTATTCCAATGTTGTCCGATATTCTCTCTACACCCTAAGCCGCTTCCTCAAAATACAGTATCAGACTGCACTATACAATGGGGTGTACAACTCATTGCGGCTTTTAAGCTTACACGGGACACAAATTTCATTCATATTAATTTTTTAAGATATGCTGGGGCAGGAGGTTTTTGCTATGTTATTACTGAGGCTTCCTACCGAGCATCATCGAAATAAACTATGTCTATGCTAAACAAAAAACTGAATTTTTAAGAAACAGAGAGTATAATATAGAATAACTAACCATAGAAACAAGAAAGCCCTCTTAGCACTATAAGTATTGTGGAATTTACGCAGTGCAGAAGAGAGCCTAAAATTTAACGAATTAAATCTTTTCAAAAGTATGAAAAAAAACTTTTGCAGCCTGAGTCATATCCAATTGGCTTTTGGCTTCACCTTGCTCGCCTCCGGCGTAGCAATAGGGCAGATGCGTGTAATCACAGGCACTGTTACAAATAATAATAAACCGATTTCGGGGGTAAGTATATTTCAGGAGGGTAGTGATTCGGTTGCTACTACTAATAGTTCAGGTATTTATAGGGTTCAGGTATCAGGTGAGAATCCTGTTCTTGTCTTTAAGCATCCTGATTATCCTGACCGAAAAGTTTCTTTAGGAGATAGGGTATCTTTTGATGTATCATTAGGTAAAGAGAATGAGAAAGAGAAATCAATAGAGGAGGTCGTTCTTAATGCAGGATATTATAAGGTTCGGGATAAGGAGAGAACGGGGAGTATTGCTAAGGTCTCTGCTAAAGATATTGAGAACCAGCCTGTCACCAATGTCCTTGCTTCAGCGCAGGGTAGGATGAGTGGGGTTTCGATTACTCAGAACTCTGGAACACCGGGAGGTGGGTTTGATATTCAGATCAGGGGGAAGAACAGCATCCGTCGTGAAGGGAATGAGCCTTTGTATATTATTGACGGCATACCGATCCTTTCTGAATCGCCTTCTGTTTATAGTGCGGCCATACTACCATACTCATCGATCAGTCCTTTGAATACGATCAATCCTAATGACATCGAAAGTTTCGAGGTATTGAAAGATGCAGATGCGACTGCGATCTATGGGAGCCGTGGAGCCAATGGGGTCATTATTGTGACCACGAAAAAAGGAAGAAAGGGAAGGTCTGAACTTAAGCTCAATACTTCCTATTCCATAAGTACAGTGGCCAATCGTCTAAAGATGATGAATACATCGGAGTACCTCGGGATGCGGAGACAGGCTTTTCAGAATGACGGGATTGCTATTCCTGCAATCGCCTATGACCTGAATACCTGGAGTCAGGAACGTGAGACTGACTGGCAGAAAGAACTGATCGGGAATAATGCTGATGCATCGGTGGTTCAGCTATCATTAAGCGGTGGTTCTGACAATACCTCTTACCTCATCAGTTACGGACATCAGGAGCAGTCTACTGTTTATCCGGCAGGATTTCAGTACAAGACCAATAATCTTACTGGGAATTTTAGTTATAGGAGTCCTGACAGAAAACTGGAGGTCAATCTGACCAATACCGTCTCATTTCAGGATAACAATGTGGTGAATGATGACCTGACCAAAAGGAGTCTGACTTTGAGTCCTAATGCGCCGGCACTTTATAATGCTGATGGTTCTCTGAACTGGGAGAACAGCACATTTACCAATCCGGTCGCATCTTTTGTTAGTGAGTATCTCAACTCGTCAAGTTTTATCAATACAGGAACACAGATTGCTTACAAGCTGTTTCCGTTTGTTTCCCTGAAATTCAACGGAGGAATGACGTATAATAATTTTGAGGAATATTCACTGAAACCACATACGATGTACAATCCGTCATCCGGGCTGACCAGTGCGAATTCCAATTCTTCCAAAAATAACAGTTCCAGTTTTTCGTACATCCTTGAACCGCAGGTTGTCGGAGATTATTCGTGGAATGACCACAGTGTCGAAATGCTGGTTGGAGCAACTTTGCAGCAGTCTGAGACCAAGTCAGGAACCTTACAGGGCTATGGCTTTGAAAGCAATGCGCTGATAAGAAATATTGCGGCTGCCAAAACAAAGGTGATCGGTGATCAGATCAGTAACCAGTATAACTATACGGCTGTCTTTGCAAGGCTGAACTATAAATATCTGAAGCGATATATTGTCAATGTAACAGGGAGAAGGGATGGTTCGAGCCGTTTCGGACCCAACAACCGTTTCGGGAATTTCGGGGCGGTCGGTGCGGCGTGGCTGATCTCGGAAGAATCCTGGATGAAAAATATGTCATGGCTGAGCCTTGCCAAGATCAGGGGAAGCATCGGGACTTCAGGAAACGACAGGATAGGGGATTACCAGTATCTGGACACTTACACCGTCTCAACCAATATTTATAATAACATCACAGGGCTTAATCCTTCGAGATTGTACAACCCGAACTTTAGCTGGGAGAAGACTTTGAAGAAAGAAGTGGCTGCGGAATTTTCATTGTTTAAGAACCGCTGGAATCTGTCGGCTGCTTACTATGAAAATACCTCATCGAATCAGTTGGTGGGAATCCCTCTGCCGGCAACGACAGGCTTTCCGAGCATACAGTCCAATCTTCCTGCAAAAGTACAGAATAGAGGATGGGAAATTGAAACCTCTGTGCAGGTGCTCAGAAATTCGAAGCTGCGGTATGATACGTCTTTTAATATTTCTATTCCCAACAGCAAACTTCTGGAATTCCCAAATCTTGAAGGCTCCACATATGCGAATCAGTATGTGATCGGATATCCGACAAATCTTGTCAAGGTTTATCAGTTTGAAGGCATCAATCCGGCTACGGGCGTGTATCAGTTCACTGATTTTAACAATGACGGAAAGATATCGTCACCGGATGACAATAAGGTTATTGAAAGGATCGGTATGCAGTTCTTTGGGGGATGGTCGAATAACTTGAGCTATGGTCCCTGGTCAGCATCTTTCCTCTGGTATTTTGTAAAGCAGAGAAACTGGAACTATAACAGGCAGATGGTTATTCCGGGTTCGATGAACAACCAGCCTGTGGAGGTTTTGGATGTGTGGTCTGCTTCGAATCCTTCGGGAACTTATATGCCATATAGTTCGGGAAGTGTTGCTGCAAAGACTTCGGCACATTCATTCTTTCAGAATTCAACTGCTGCCATCGGTGACACTTCTTTTATCAGACTGAAAAATATACAGCTCAATTACAGCATTCCTGTACGTGAGTTTGGGATAAAAGAGGCAATGATCTATGTGCAGGGGCAGAATCTTTTGACGATCACCAAGTATTTTGGATTAGACCCTGAGTTTGCTTTAACTGGATACCTACCACCGTTAAAGACTTATTCACTAGGTTTTCAGATCACCTTTTAATGTCTGTTTTTTCGAACGGCCTAATAACATTCAATAGTTAAATTATGAAAACAAAAATAAAATATATAATAGCAGCAGGCTTTGCAGCTTCATCTTTGTTGATGAATTTTTCGTGTGAGAAATTCATCGAGACCGATTTCCCTTCCAATCAGATTTCTTCTCAATTGGTGTTTGAGGATGAGCAGACCGCTGAAGCAGCATTGGCAGGTCTATATTCAGGGATGTGGACCAATTCGATGTTCTCAGGCGGTATAGACGGTATGGGAGCTTTGCTTGGAACTTACACGGACGACCTGACCTGTGTTTATACAAGTTCTTCCAACGGGGCACTGGATCTTTTCAACAATCAGCAGATTCCGACCAATACTGCTGTAACATCTTTATGGACGTATGCCTACCAGCAGATCTATATTGCCAACAGTATCATCGAAGGGGTGAATAATTCCAAATCACTTTCAGTTGCTGCCAAAGACAGGATCAGAGGGGAGGCGCTTTTCGTCAGGTCACTGATCTATCTCAATCTTTACGGGATTTTTGATGAAATACCTTATGCGGACACTACAGATTATTTAGTGAACAGTCAACTTAGCAGGATGCCTAAAGATGCATTGCTCCTCAGGATTGAAACCGACCTGTCAGAAGCTGTGAACCTCCTGCCCGCATCCTACAGGAATGTGGAGAGGATCTACCCCAATAAATTTGCAGGATATATGGCATTGGCCAAAATGAAGATGCTTCTAAAAAAATGGAATGAGGCTGAAGTTCTCTGCGGGACGATCATACAGAGTTCTCAATACACGTATCAAAATGATATCACAAAGGTTTTCCAGAAAAATGGTTCCCATATTCTTTGGCAGCTTAAGCCTAAAAATAACAATGACGCCACAAAGGAAGCATCGTTATATAATTTTACCGGAGCTCCCACATCTTTCACACTAAGCAACGCTCTGGTGAATTCTTTCCCTTCAGCCGATCTCAGGAGACAGCATTACGTCACAGCTGTGCCTTTCGGTCAGCAGACCAATTACAGATCATCGAAGTATAAAAATATTGGGGTTAATAATCCGACAGAATATTCGATCATTTTCAGATTGGACGAAGTGTACCTGATGCAGGCGGAAATATTACTGGAACAGAACAGGAGTGCAGAAGCTGTTCCTATGATCAACAGATCAAGACAGAGAGCAGGATTACCATTGTTAAGTGCTTCCTTGACAGTAAATGATGCCAGAAATCAGATGCAGGAAGAAAAGAGAAGGGAATTCTTTGCTGAACACGGAATCAGGTTTTTTGATCTCAAACGTTGGGGGATGCTGGATCAGCTTATAACCTTGAAACCAAATTGGAAGAGCTATCAATCAAACTGGCCTCTACCTCAGAAAGAATTGCTTCTTAACACTAATCTTAATCCTCAAAATGCTGGATACTAATGAACAACTCAGTAATTAACATACTCTGCAAGATCATCTACAGTTTGCTTTTTGCACTCGGAATCTTCTTTTTGAGATCGTCCGTGATGCTCAATGCACAATCTCCGAGACCAGCACTGGAAAAACTAGCTAAAGGAGCCCATAGAACTTTGATGGCGGGAATATCACCAGATGGCAGATATGTTTTTTTGGCAACAGCAGATGAAAACACTACTGAAACTACTTTTACAATCTCAGATACACAAAACCCGCAGAGAAAGTTTAGTAAAAAAAATGTTTCAAAGCATTTTTTTATAAGCAAAAATATTCTTTTGCTTCTGTCCGGAAATACATTGACCAAGATTGATCTGCCTTCTCAAAAAGAATTGGAAATTCAGCATGTCAAAAATATAGAATTTCTTGAATCAGGACAGCTTCTGATCCATTATGACGGTACAAGGAATAACCTGCTGGAGATCCTGGACAGGGACTTTTCAGTCCGACAGCAGATCGGTTCAGTGATAAGATGGCAGAGTATTGAAGATGAACTGATTGTTTTCCAAAACGAAAGCGGAAAAAAGAATCTTCTAAAAGTGAGTGGAGATGGAAAGTTCTACACTACCATCTGGTCGTCAGTTCATGAAGTTTATACTATGGCAGCTTTCAAAGGACAAAAAGGGGAATATATTGTGGGGGTCTCAACACCAAAAGCATTGAAGACATTTTATGTTAGGAAAGATCTGACAAGCATTGAATTAAATGACCCTGCAATTATGGATTATGACCACTTGACCATTAACAGTTCCTCTGATCGTGATGCGGTACTGCTAAGACTTAGTAAAAAACTTCCGCTGAATGATGAATTGGTCAGCATATGGTATGGCAACAAGAAGGATCTCGGGGAATATATTTACAATGAAAGGGTCATTACCAATGTCTTGTGGTATCCAAAGGAAAATCTGGCAGTTATCCTTGATCCCAATTTTACCGACTATACTTCATTGGGACAATCGAATATTTTTCTACGGGTAAAGATCGACAGGAACAAGGTCGATATAAAGGACGGTTTTCATGGGGTGAACGAAGATGAAATCCATTTATGGAATTCCAAAACGGGTAAAGATCATTTGTTAGGCAAAGATGGCGGCTATATGTACTTTGACAAAGAGGGGAAAAATCTTTTGTTCTATTCACAGAACTACTGGAAAATTTTGAACACACATACGCTGGTGGAAAGGAGAATTGATATGCCTGGCTATGCAGAACCCTATTTTTCTTCGGCAGGAACTATTCTCTGGTGCTCCAAAGGTGATTTGTGGGAGCAGAACCTATCCAACCTGAAAAAGAAAAAGCTTTTGTCTGTTGAGTATGACAATATTGAGATATTGAACAAGGTAAGGAAGTCAACAGAAGCAGGACTAAGAAGGATGCATCAGTACGTTGACCGTAAGAATATTTTGATGCTTGCCTCCAATGAGAATAGTATTAGTTCAACATATTTTGCTGTTGATACGAATAAGAGGATAGAGGTGATTCCGGAAACAACCGATAGAATACAATTTTTTAAGGTCAGTGAAGATGGTAAAGCTTTTGTGTGGACAGCAGAAAATTATAACAAAACACCGGTATTGATGTCAAAAGATCGATCTTCTCCTGCTAAAAAAATATTTTCTACTAATACAGAAGATGATAGAGCAGGTTTAATTTCTAAAAAGATATTGCACTATAAAGGGGTTAATAACGAAGATCTGAGGGCTACGCTGTTTTTACCACCAGATTTTGATGCACAAAGTAAGTATCCTGTAATACTGTCCATTTATGAAAAACTGGATCAGATTACCAATAAGTATGTAATTCCGACATTCAAAAACACAAAGGAGGTCAATGTTAGGTTTTTACTTGAATCTGGGTACCTTGTTTTGCTGCCTGACATCAACTATGGTGAAGCGGGTCCTGTTCGGTCTGCCTTGTACTGTATAAACAATGCTTTGGATGAGTTGCAGAAATTTGAACAGGCAGATATGAAAAGGGTGGGTCTGATGGGGCAGTCCTTTGGAGGTTATGAGACTAATTTTATTGCAACACAAAGCGATCGCTTTGCGGCATACATCTCGGGCGCATCTGTCGCAGATCTAATTCATCTATACTATGCATACAATTATAATTTTAAATCTCCCGATTACTATAGAATTGAAGACGGACAATTTAGGATGTTTGATACTTTTGAAAACAACAAGCAGAAATACTATGATAACAATCCTTTATACCACGCATCAAAGGTTAAAGCACCGATGCTTTTATGGACCGGTACTCACGATCAGAATATTCAGACCGAAGAAACAAGATCGTTTTACAATGCATTAAGAAAATACAGGAAACCCGTCGTTGCTCTGTTCTATACTGGTGAAGGCCACTCATTGGGAACGAAACGGGCTCAAAGAGATTTTACACTCAGAGCTCTTGACTGGTTTGATTACTTTTTACAGGATAAACAGGGCGTTCCCTGGATCGATAAACAAATGAAGGATGCTTTGTAGCATCCTTCACTTTTAAAAATTATTGGATCTCAAACAATTGATTTCCGCAAGAAGTACCGTCAATGTTCTGGGACAGGTTATGTGTTCCGGAGACATCACTATAGGTACAAACTTCATTACCAGTATCGGAGCATCTCTTCTCTGTAAGTATACATTTTTCTCCTACAGGTGCTGCGGGATCAAAACGGTATCCCTGCATTTCTGCTGCTGTTGTCTTAAATGCTGTTGTAGCATACGCACTTCCGGCTCCCATCAATAGGATTGCTACGGGCAATGCGATTTTTCTGAAATTTTTCATAATGGTTGAAATTTGTTATTGGTGCCTACTCTTGGTCAGGGTTTTCGGCTTTCCCCTTTAATGAAATGCATGGTAAGGTTCTGCGCAAAACGATACCTGATGATTTCATTTCCGACTAATACAAAAAGGTGATCTCCTACGATTTCCAATTGTATTTTTTTAATTTCTTTAGGTTTTGAAATGTAAAAGCTGCCTAGATAATTTTGCTCAGCAATGGAATAGACATCGATTACAGCATTATTTTCCCAATTCTTACTGTTTTCATATCTGCCCATTAAATTAGATTGGTTGAACAGCAAACCATATTTTACTGTGGATGTAACATTTACCTTAAGTGGAGGCTTATTCATTTTTCTTCTTCCACCGCTTAACTCAGCAACATCGATTTGAGGCTCGCTTATGGTATCAATGGTTTTAAAATCACCTTTTATATTTAAGTCTTTATCCAGAACCAAAAACTGATTTTTGTTGTAATGAACATAGACCAGACTTTGGTTATCACTATCAAAATGCATCTGTCCATCCGTCTCAAAAACACCGTCCTCAGACTTTTGTAAAAGATCAGGTTTTAACTGAAGATGATTCTTTTCCTCTGGTCGTAATACACCGAGAGACTGCTTCTTCAAAGGCGCATAGTAGGTGCTGAAAATGAAAGAACCATGATCCCAATTAATTAGCTGACTGAAGTAGGCTTGTGATTTACTGTACGTACTTACCTTTTCATTTCCCAACGAACCTCTGTAAATGACAGGAACGGTTCCGTCATAAAGATAATAAAAGGGTGCATTGACTTGTAACATAGCCCTCTTAAAACTAAAATCATAACGGTCCGGAATAATCTTCTTTTCATTCATTTCATTAAGTCCTGTATCCATCGATATCAGGGTAAAAGGAGTGGTGTAATTTCCCATATACACAGAGTCCTTCGTTGAGCCTGCGAAATAATAAGAATTGACCTGGAGATCATACCGGTTTTCTTCCATCACCGGATGTTGAAGAAATTTTCTTACAAAATGATTTTCCTTCTTGATCATATAATCTGAACGATGGTACAATATGATGATCATTGCAACACTAAAAGCCGATAAGGACACTTGTAACAAACCTGATGTAATGATATTTTTGTTTTTTATACTGCTGTACAAAACAATGGCCGCTGAAGAAAGTATGACTGTTACAACATTAAAGATGAGATGGGTTCTCCATCCCATCTGTTCCAATATTCCACCGCAAGAGCAAGGCACATTGTCACTGTAATTAAGAATGACATATATGTATATGGTAAATGAAACCATCAGAAAAAAGGAAGCGTACAAACCGATCATTCTGCTTCGTTCAAAAATAAGCAGAATGCAAACCAACAATTCTACGATGAGCACTCCATAAGAAATTAAGCCCGCAACCGAACTGAAAATAGGCGACTGTGCAATCTGAACCTGGAAATTTTCAAAGTCCATGATCTTACTGATGCTGGCATAACAGAACAGCAGTATGAAAAAATAGCTGACGATTTCTACAAATCTTGTTTTGGTGGCATTCATGGTTTTTTATTTATCCGTTCATGATTAAAATCCATTTTACTTTTTTCCCGCAGTACAGAGGCATTAATTTTCCTTTTGATACGTATACAATTGTCGAAATTGAACCTTGGGTTTCCCATTCTCCACTCACTGTACATTTCTTTCCTGACTCAATAATAATTTTATCTGGAAGCGCTCTGCTTTTAAGATTATTCTTATCAGGATCATCGTTTATTATCTTCATCAGCGTACAGTGTCGTTCTGAATGCGCCAATGCGACTTGTCCTTACGTGGCGTTTCATCCTCCCCTGTTTCTATCTTATTATTAGAAGAGTTTTCCGCTTCAGGTATGTTTTCAGATCTGGCGGATGATCTTTCAACAGTAATTTCCTTTTTTGTCAGATTTTCATTTTCAGAGCTTGAAACCAGGTCTGAGCGATCACATGATTGCAGTGCAATTGCTGCAATTAAACTTAAAAATGAGATATACTTTTTCATATTATTTAATGATTTTTAAAAGTTATCCCGGCCGGGTTTTTATTGGAATTCCTGCTTCAAAAGTAGAAGTAGTGCAGTGATAAAAAAAGGAATAGTGGTGACGAAATATCTTTCAGTACGTGATAAAAGATCTTTTATCACCACTGTTTTAAAGTGTATTGTATTGATAAATAGTCATTTGTATTGTGTCGAGTTTGGTCAGCTTTAAAGGGATGGTATTATGGAAACATTTTTTTTAAATTTGATATAACATTACTATGAAAATCTTCAACAAACTTCTATTATCACTACTAATTCTTACATTCTGCGATCTTAAAAGTCAGTATGCAGAAAAGTATACCTATGCTCAATTGGATGAAATTTTCGCTGGTTATCAGGAAAATGATGAGCGGGCTATGGTTTTTGTCAGTATGTATATTTCTAAAGCTAAAAAAGAACAGCAATCTTCTAAGTTAATTGCAGGTTATGATGAAGCTACATATTATACTGGCTCTGTTGACAGAAAAATAAAATATGCAGACAGTGCTGTATCTGTTGCGCTACAGATGAGAGATGCGGATCTGACTGCTATGGCATATCTTAAAAGAGGAATTATTTATTATTACAATAAGCGAGACTACCGTAAAGCTCTGAATGAATATCTTACAGCTTTTAAAACTGCAAAGAGCACCGATGATCTTTATTTATACAACAAGATATTGTATCATTTGGGAATAGTACGATGTTATCTTGGCTATTACCAGGAGGCTGCACTGCATTTTAAGGAAACCGCTTCTTACTATGAAAAAAATATCTCTGACGAAGAACATCCGAATATCAGATCGAATAATGAACACGGATACCTTAACAGTATTTACAGGCTCAGTACCTGTTATAGAAATCTGAAATCTTACCGGCGTGAAGATTCTTTGATAATCGTCGGGATTAAAAGGGTTAAAAATACGGAGGAATTTGCCCAGGAGTTTGCATATTTTCAAAAAGCAAAGGGTATACAAAGCCTCAGGAACGGAAAATCTGCTGAAGCCGAGAGATATTTGAATACAGCTGAAAAGATTCTGCAAGAAAAGGAGGATTTTGCAGCGTTGGCAGGTGTTGACTTTTATCTTGGAAAACTGAATTTTACAAATGGTAAGCGTGATAAAGCACTGGTATATTTTAAAAAAGTAGATTCAATACTCAATAAGTTTAATTTCGTTACACCTGAAGTGGTTAATAATTATAAATACCTGATCCAATATGCTAAACAGAAAGGGGATGACAGGCTTCAGCTATACTACACCAATAAATTACTTAGAGCGGATTCGGTGATCACTTCGGATTTCGCAGTGCTGTCAACGAAGATGTTCAGAGAATACCAGATTGACAGATTAAATGAAAGCCGCGACAGGCTTGTCAGAAAACATAAATATGGAAGTACTTTTCTAAGTTTAATCATTGCAGGTGGGCTATTGGCTTTCTATTTCTTCGTCATACGTTCCAGACAAAAGGAAAAGCTTCTTACAATCAAATATGAAGAACTCTTAGAAAAATTAAGAAATGACGATGAAACAAATACGGAGATTGTTGACATAAACTTGCATTCTGTTAAAAGCACTCACAATGATGAGAGAGTAAAGGAAATTTTAAAAAATCTCAAGATCTTTGAGGAAAAGAAGCAGTTTCTCGACAAAGATCTCAAATTGCCGGACGTTGCCCGGCTGATAAAAAGTCACCGATCCGAACTTTCATTTGTATTGAATGAACATATGAAAATGTCCTTTACCCAATATCTAAAAATCTTAAGGATTCAATACATTACCAAACAGCTGATGGACAACAAAGGTAACCGTTGCACAACTCCTATTTTTCAAAACTTATAAATAAATATGACCTCTTTAGAAGCGATTTTAGAGAGGTTTTTGCTTTTTTGGCAGGTAGATTTTTAATATTTTGAGGCTCTTAATTCAGAGATATAACACTCGTATTTTGCAGTTTGGACAAAAACCAAGACTTTACTTTGGGAAGGTCTTGAATTTGAGCTTTGATTTTTACTTTTCGGGCAGAAAATTTCAGTAGTTTCTTTAAATTATAAGATAATGCCGCCATCAAAACATGCTTGTTGGCAGATTTTATGCCGCGAGCATTGATGCGTTTCATCGAATGATGATTGATAAGCGTGCCTAAAACAGGCTCCACCGTAGAACTCCGGCGTTTGGTGAGGTATCTTGTGTAGTTTTTATCTCTGTTCAGCTTTTCGTGCATGGCATCGTAAAGGGGTTTATGAATGCTGTCGTCAAGCTTTTTAAATTTCGTCACTTTACCACAACAAACCTCTCTAAGTGGGCATTTCCCACAATCTTTTTCGCTGCTTCGGTAGACTTTTTTTCTGTAGCCTTTAGAATCAATCGCTTCTTTTTTGAATGGTAAAAAAGCCTTGTTCCCTCCTTCTTTTGTGCATTCGTAGCGGTTTTCTGATTGGTTAAAAACAAAACCATCACGATGAGATTTGTACTGTCCAAAATTGGGGATAAAAGCATTAATACCGCGTTTTTGACAATAGCTTAAACTTTCTCCACTGCTGTAACCCGCATCGGCTAAAATTTCATCGGGTTGTAAGTGGTTTTCTTTAAAATTGGCTAAAGTCTGATCCATAATTTCATTAAAAATTGCTGAATCTTTACTCCCAGAAGTACTTCCGCAGGCTCCTGTAATCACGTGATAAGCATCGTCTACTGAAACTTGTCCAGAATAATTCAACTGTCTGGCTTTCCCTGGTTTTACAGAGATTTTTGCATCGGGATCTGTGGGAGAATAATGCGTATGGTTACTTAAAAATTTGGGCCTAATTGCGTTACCATCTTCATCTTTTCTTTCGCTTTTAGTATTACCAGGCATGCCTTTATAAGCTTCTTCTTTCCAGCTATGGTGCTGATTGACGAGTTTTTTACGCGTGGTCGTCACTTTATACTCAGAATTTTCTTCCAGTTCATTAACAAAAGCACTCGCATCGTCTAAAACTTCTTTCTCCTCCAAACTATCCATACTCGCATTGGCTTTGATGAAAGCGGAGTCTACCGCCTGACGTTTGCCTCTCACCATTCCTTTTTCTATACATAAACTCAGGATTTTCCGGAAAAGCTGAAGGAAAACATCCTCTCCCAAAAGACCTCTTGTACGAGAAATAGTGCTGTGCCAAGGAAGTTCTTCATCCAGATCATATCCTAAAAACAACCGCACATCTAAGCAATTACTACAAAAGCGAAGCAAAGCCCTGTCGCTATTGATATTATTGAGGTAACCTACCAATAAGATTTTAAAAAACACAACCGGATCAATACTTTGATGACCTTCTGTGCCGTAATATTTTTTGGTGCTTGAATATAGAAATTGAAAATCTAATTCAAAACTGATTTTTCTATAAAAATTATCCATGGGAACCAGCCGATCTAAGCTGAGTTCATAGAATAATTGTGGTGTAAAATTTTTTCGTCCCTGCATATATAAATTTACCAAAAAAACATCACAACACAAAGAGTTTTTTACTATATTTGAGTTGTGCAACAAGCACAAAGTGTTTCTGCAATACAGCATGGATACTTTGACAGCGGAGTGTGGAATGAAGAACAGAAATGTTTTTTCAAATCACTTCTTACAAATAAACGGAATCCGTCCGGCAGATTTTGTAAGAAAGCGGTTGGAAGAGCTGGAAAACACCTAAATTTTATTTTTTGTCCGATTTTTACGTTTACAAAAAAAATGATACGTATGAATGGACAACATTTTAAAAAGAAAGTTGATCAGCTATGGAGCGCCCTTATGACAAATATCGACCATATCAGCAGAAGTGATAACGATATGATCAGCCGTGCTGAAGAGATCCTGATGGAAACCGATGCTGTAATAAGGCAGCTGAAAGTTCTATTAAGGCAATATCAATTTGTGGACTGGAGTGAAGAGATTTACTTTTTTAAAAATACAAAGCCACAATTTGTGGCCATTTACATCTACTATTCAAAACTTCTGTCCATAGAGGCGTCCAAACCTTTTGCCGACCCAACTGCGTTGAGCTCCTATTATGAAAGCGAAAGAAGCCATCTTCTTTTTTTCTATAATGAGCATAAGGATTTTATTAATTACTACCGCAGGAAATCAACTTTTCTGGATAAGAAATACTTTGTTCGTTTTAAATTTGATTTTAAATTAAAATTAAGTCCTGAATTATACAGCTATGACGAGGAATTTTCAACTTCCCATGATCACATGGTTTCGCAGATCATGGCTAACGATCTTCTTGATCAGTACTTAACGAACAAAATCAATTCAGACAATTCTAAAGAGACATCCATAAGTCAGATCAGAAATCTTCAATGGACGGCCCCTAAAGTAGCTTTAACTGAATTACTGTATGCACTACATCAAAGCAATTGTTTTAATGGCGGTCATTCCGACCTGGCGGAGGTCTTCAGGTGGTTTGAAAATTCATTTAATATTAATCTGGGTAATTATCACAAAACTTTGGCTGAAATTAGATTAAGAAAAACAGACCGATCTAAATTTTTGACATTGCTTCAACAAAATTTAAATCAGCATCTGGATGATTTGGATAGCTGATCTTTTGATGGTTTAGCATTCAGATAAGTGATTTTTATGGGCATTATTTTGTTTGTTAAGCATCATAAGATCTGTTATTAATCCGATTTATTGGATTCATTGTGACAAAAATATCATTCGGTAGTACGAGAAACTACCGAAAGATATTCCATGTAATTATTCTTAAAATAAATTTATGCAAATACGCTATGAAAGATATTTCAGGCTTGATACCGTTTCTAACACCAAAGTAGGGTAGTTGCAGTTGTGGAATACGAACTTAACCTCTGTTTATGTTATTTCAGGAAATACATCATAAACAGAGTTTTGAGGAAGAAAACACCCGATTTGTAAAATCTTTTACGATCATCTGATAAATCGTGTCATTATATCGATCTCTAAAATGTTTTTTCGCTGATTTTTAAATGGATTGAATGAAAATAACAATTGACCTTCATTCCAAACTCCCTATCCATAGAGTGTACAGATGACTCTTTCGGTAGTACCGAAGAACTACCGAAAAATATTTTGCTTGATTTTGAAAATTTGTAAAAGAAAATCAACTACAAATGACATTATCCATCGTAACCGAAGTGGACTTCAACAATATACAATTGAATAGTGAAAGAACGATGAAATAACGGCAGGCAGCTGATCGGAATGGATTTCTGAATCCAAAAAATGGTTAAAAATAAAAACAAATGAAAAATATAGATCCGAAAACACCGATATGGCAGCTGACAGTTGCTGAATTTCTGGAGATTTTAAAAAACCTGAATACTGAAAAGAAATATGAATACGGGCTGAAAGGTTTAGCCAAGATTCTGGGATGTTCCGTTTCAAAAGCTTCAGAGGTGAAATCTTCTGGAATATTAGATAATGCGATTATTCAAAACGGAAACATCATCATCATTGATAAAGAAAAGGTCTTAGCACTGTTCGGAAAAAAATAATCGATGTACTATCTTGAACTTATTGAAAGATTTTGGATTTTCAATCATACCGCAAATGTTGGTTCTACGGCTATTGCAATGTACCTGTACTTATTGAAAACAGCAGAAGAGAATGACGGGTATGTTTTTGTACTTTCTGATGTCGTTGTAAGTAATGATCTTGGATTAACAAGGAAAACAGTAAAGTCTACTAAAGAAAAACTTCGCGATTTAGGATTAATTGAATTTCAGACTAAAAATGGAGTTCCCTGCTCTTACAGATTGCTGTTAAATTACAATTTACAAATCTCTAAAATTGATAAGATCATGAGATCGGAAGTTGAAAAAACACCTTTGTTTAAAGAAGCGGAAGGGATCGGATGTCTACCGCAGGTCACTTTGCAGACGTTCAGCCCTCCTGAAATTGCTGATACACAAAATAACAATTCATCACTCCAATATTTACTTGAAAAAAATTCCAACATACCGGATTTTGACAGTTTCATTGCATATGCCAAAACGTTGGAAATGTATGAAAGTTCTTTAGATCCTTACATCAGAGAAAGATTTGATAGCTGGGCAGCAAGTGGATGGAAAAATGGCTCTGGTAGATCTATTTCCAACTGGCGGCACTCATTGAAGGGCATTTTGCCTTTTATGAAAAATACACCGCAAAATGATCAGTTTTCCATAGAGTCCATTCCAAATATTAAACGTCCTACTTCGGGAAAAAGCGAAGATCACTAACTGTATGACAAAATTATAAATATAAAATGATGAAAATATCAGATTTAAAACCGGGTCAAAAAGTGACCATCAGTGGTACTCCTGCCGAATACAAAGGAATTCAAAAAGTAAAGATCTCAAATTTTGCTATAGTTGAGAAAAGGGTTTTTAAAGGTGAAAGAACCGATAAATACTACAGCCTCTCTGATGGATCAAAAACGCTCAAAAGTGAAAACATAGAAGCGATCTGAAATTTAAGTTTAAAACACTGAAAAGGAGAACAATATTCCAAATAAAATTGAAATTAATTATGGCATTTCCGGAAAAGCATTTAAGGTTGATCCGAAAGGAATTTGAAAGTAAAAATGATACAATTCCCGAAAGAATTAGATTAGGGAATCATTTTGTAGATGATTTCATTTTTGAAGATCAGGAAGCTGCAGATATCCCAATAAATGCACTTCGTGTTATATTTAATATAATTTCCATTATCAGCAGTGAGCAGTTTCGCCCGGAAGACCGCCCGAAACAGTTGTCTATGTTTGACGAAGAGTTCGAAACCGACAACAACATATTTGCTTCGATGAAGATCAGAAATAATAAAATTTCTCCTAGTGGTTCGAGTAAGCAGGTGATAGATGCTTACGAATTTCTCGCCAGATTCAAAATGAGCTGGTACAAATCCGTTAATTCGAAAGGAAAAGAGATCAAAACCTTCGGAGGACTTATCTCAGTTCCAAGTTACGATAACAGAGGATATACTTCGTTCTTAATCAGCAGCTATTGGCTGAAAAAATTAATGGTTATTCCGGAGTACAACTATGTGTTGTACAATCTGGTCTATAATATCCGCAACAACAAACATATTATTTTCGCCATCTGGCTATCGAAGATTCCGGAAAACGGGACCGCTGTAAAACTATCTACATTAAACAGGAAATTCGGAGTTAACTATAAAACAGCCAATGATTTTTGTTTCAAGTTTTTAAAACCTGCCAGAGTGAGCCTGAACCGGCACAATAATCTGTCGTTCAATTACAGGTATAAAGGTGATTCGATATTTATAGCTCCTTATCAGACAAGAAAGATTGCAGATATAGATCTGTCATCAAATAATAGGGAGCAGCTTGAAGTTACCCGAAGATTAAGATATTTTAGAAAAAGATACGGCCTGCAGGAGCAGGAAATGACGCAGTTTTCTTATCAGTACAGACATATTAAGCAAACCCGGGAACTTATCGAAAGAGCTTTCAGGGAATTTATAAGAATAACCAGATTAAAGGGAATAAAATCTACGGAATTCCAAGCGAAAGTATTTTTGAATGAAATGCAGGACATTATCATTGCGCAATATATGAAAACGAAAATGGGCACACTGCTTCCAAACGGTTATCCTATTATTATCTGAATTCGGAATTGGACTCATCTGCATTTCGGAATTGCACTCATCCCTTATTCGGAATTGCGGTCGCTGAACTTAAAGGATAGTTAAAATTCGAAATTTAATGACTGAGTTTCCGGAATTGCGCTCTTTTCAAATTGAAAAACTTTGTAATGTATGGTCTTTTTTAATAATGATAGAATCGTGAAGATTCAATTCGGATTTGCGCTCATTCCAAAATAAGCGGTTTTTCGGACTTGCACTCATTTAATTTTCGGAATTGCAGTTGTCTCTACTTCGGAATTGCGCTCATTCGAAAACATTTGCAAAATCCCTTCTATAAGGCGATCCGGTTCATCATTAAAAGGATATTTAAAAGAATAAAAAGTCTTTTTTTTTATCTAAAAGTTAAAATGATGAAAAAAATGCTTTAAAAAGAAAAAAAATGAATTGCGAAAAAATTAAGGAAAAAGTTAGTATCAGATTGCTACTGGAATCTTTCAATCTTTTTCCTGTGAAGGAAAACCAGAAAACTGCTTTCTATTTTGCTTTGGACAGAGAAGAAAAAATTCCCAGCTTGTCGGTTGACTTTGTTAAAAATAAAGCGTTTGATTTCGGGACGGGGAAGAGCTATGATGTAATTTCAATTGTTCAGATAATAAACAAATGTTCCGTATCCGATGCTTTGAAATATCTTTCAAGATTCGACTACGCAATGGTGAATGACAAAAATGTTCAAGATACTGGACAAGAAAAAAATTATCATATTATTCACGTAAGTGATGTCAAACATCCTGCACTAATTCAATATTTAAAAACCAGGAAAGTTTATGAACAAAGACATTTAGTGAAAGAAATTAATTATGAACTGAATGATAAAAAATTCTTTGGAATCGGCTTTCTAAATGATTCGGGTGGGTATGAAATCAGAAGTAAATATGCTAAAATCTGTTTGGGTCAGAAGGAGGTCACTTGGATTAAAAATGAACTGAATCCTAAAAATGAAGTTTTAATCTTTGAAGGCTTTTTCGATTATTTATCTTATAGGAATATTGACAAAGCGGAAAATTCAATTTCAGATTATTTGATACTTAATTCCACCGCGATGCTTTTTAAAGTGAAGGACAGACTAAAGGATTACCATAAAGTTTCTCTTTTCCTTGATAATGATTCTAATGGGAAAGCTACAAAAGAAATCATTCAAAATAATTACGATAATGTGGAAGACTGCTCTTTATTTTATATCGGGTTTAATGATTTGAATGAGTGGTTCTGTAATTTCAATGAAAAATTATGATTTCTGATAATTTTTGACTGCCTCTTCAATATCTTCTTTGATAAACTCCCAATATTTCCCATGAAGGCAGATCGGGTCAAAATCATCGTCTGCAGATTTAAAGTCGATCAAATTTTTTAAAATCAAATCTTTTTCGTGGCCATAGGGGTATCGTTCTTCGTGAAGCTCCAGCATTTTTCCAATCCCAAAATTAGGAAGGCATTCGTGCAGATCCCAGAAATCTTTTTTGCGACCACCTCTCTGGACAACATCTATTTTCATTGCGATGATCTCTTCAATTGTTGCTAACCTTATTTCATCGGCTATTATTGGAGGTCTTATGAAAGTGTCGGTATAATAAATGTCAAGTTTTACCGTGTTGTCTTTATCAGTTCCGACAATATAGGATTTTCCCATTGCCGGTTCAAGATCATTTGAATGGTCCACATAGGTAAATGCCGATCTGAGAAAGTTGTCTATTGCTTTAAAATCAACACTTCCGTAACCTGCATCACTGAACAGGTCTATGTCGATGGACATACGATGACCCAATTGAAGGCTCAAAGAGGTTCCCCCTACGAGCCTGAAATCTTTAAAGGTTTCGGATGCCATTACAATTTGCAGGCTGTTTTTCAGAAGATCGTTTACTGTATTGTAATACATATTGATTATTGTGATTTTCTTTGAAGTCTCATTGGTTGTGTAGTCATTGACTTTAATGCGGTTTCGACTTTTCTTTTTCCATAGAAACGGATGGTTTCATTTTTCTCATCATCATTGCCGCGTTCAAAGATGCGGTTTATAACCGCCTTGTGCTGTCTGTTCCAATCGATTTTAGTGATATCAGTATCCCAAAATAGAGATCTGCGAAGAATTGAAAGCTTCGGTGTTTCTTTCATTTTATCCTTTTCAAACTTGATGTCATAATAGCTTTGCAAGACAACGATGCTTCCTTCCTCCAGATCAAGCTCCTTTTCGATCTTCAATGCCAGTGCAACAGGAATCTTTCTTTTACCTTTTGTTATATTATTGATGGCTTGAGCAGATTCACCGATGGATATTGCAAAAGGACGCTTTTTGAGCGAGCGCTTTTCAAGCTCCCTCTCAAGTACAATTCCAGGATGTATTCCTTTATATTTTAATAGCGATTTCATAATACAAATATAAACAAATCTGTTTATATATTATTCATGTGTATTATGAAAGTATTTCTAATATTTAGATAAGCATAGTTGCTATCTTGAATTTTCGCATTTTAAATGTAAATGTCTTCTAAGTAATCGCATCTAACTGACGTTTGGCTATTTACTCTTGCAAATGTAGGACAGCACTCAGGATACTTTAAGCTATGTGAATGCTGGATGAGTATTTATCACTTACCTTGCAATCTCATTTCAAAAACTTCTCCGAGATTTTGACAGTTTGATTTTGAGAAGAGATTACGGGTTCACATTTAATCACTAAAACTAATTATAAACTTTTAAAGAAAGATTTTCTTGATTAAATTTGTTGAAACAAAAGTATCGTAAATGATTTACGCTGTACCGACAAAAAAAGGATTAGGAATTGAGATATGGGGAACCCGTGATGATTTTGAATACATTTATGAAATTATTTCCAAATTCTGGAATAACGAATCTTTCTATCATGTGAAAGGTTACGAGGACAAAAACAAATTGATCAGCAGTTTTTCGTATGAGATACGAAAAGCATCCTACGGAAGCAGGTTAACAAAAGATCATAGTCATTATTCCATTGAAGAAATTCCTTATGTTGGGTTCAAAATTTCCTGGCCGCATATTGTTTTTTCCATTGTTGCACTAAGATACAATATGAGAATGGTCGATAGTAATAAAGCAGATATTGCAACGTTTCTACATCTCGAATACTGGATAGAATTGGCGATGGAAAATTATGATTCTGCCGGAACCAAAAAGCTCTTACCTTATCTCAATGGTGCTGTAAATGCAGGGAACGAATATTTGTATCTGTTTATGAGACATATTAATGCGTCATTTTTTGAAATGAACGGCGGTAAGAATTCTTTTAGAAAATTACCAGATTTAATGAGAGTTTCTATATATTCTTCAGAAGAGTATAATGACCTACTAAATTTTCTTCAGTCGGAGGCAAAAAAGTATAATTGTAACATAGAAGATCTGGAATTAAGTGATGATGATAAAATATATGAAATAGAGTGGTAGGTCTTTTAGCTAAACAAATAAGTAAAAAATGACAAATGAATCACTACAATCTTTGCTTGAAGGATTAAATGAAAATAACCAAATATCTAGTCTTATTTATCGTAGACCTTTAAGTTCAAATGTGGATTTTGCCAAAATATGGGATGATATACCTAAATTGACAGATAGTGTAACTTCTTCTGATGGACCTGACAATTTTTATCTGATAAAAAATGCAGAGAACATTTTTGTAGCCATTGTATACGATATGGTAAGAGATTTACATTGGTTTGTACTACCGGAATATCGGGGAATGGGACATTTGACAAATTCCTTGAAGCAAACCATTATTCCTCATTTGTTTTTAATGAGAGAAGAACAGAGAATAACAATTAACGAAGCTGAAATGGATAAAGATCATTTTACAGCTTCCGAAAAAGTGGCGCTCAAGCTGGGCTTTTTAAAGAGTGATGATAATGATGACGAATATTATTTATCAAATAATTGTTCTAATTCGGAGGATTTTAGTTTCGGCAATGATTCTGAGATTTCCTATGATAGAATGAATGAGCTAAAAAAGCATATCAATTATTTGAGCAGGTCTCTTTGGACAATACAGACTGAAATTGAAATGAAGCTTGGACAAACTGATTACTCTGACGAATTAAAGGATTTAGTCCACGAACTTAGAAATCATACTTGGAAACTGGAGGATTTTTGGTGGTCAAGAAATACTGATAATAATTCTCGGTAGAATAATATATCATCAGTTTTACAATTACTTAAATGATAGGAGATAATTAAAATCAATTTCAAACTTTCTCTTTTCATCCAATTTATCATACTTCTCCTTAACCAAGGGAAATTTATTTGCAATATTTTTTATCATTATACTTGTCATCAAATAGAAATAAAAAAGCATAAGGGTTTCCTTCATATGTTCGTGTTTTTCATCAATTCAGACTATTATAAAAAAGATTCTCGTTTTTATCTGCTTAAAGAAACGACAGATTAATTATCCTACCGGTATAAACTGATATAAGTTCACTCAATAACCTGTGTAAAATAAGCACAGTTTTAATCTCATCCACAGGAAAAATATTTAGGTCGGTTTATAAACCTGAGTAAACAGAATATACAGTAAGCATTTGTGAGCACGATACAAGATTTGTCTTTTTCTGAACCTGTATAAAATGGATGCAGGTCCTTCTATAACCCGCATAAAATAAGTACAGGTTTGCTCGTGACCTGCCTAAAATAATACGGATTAAAATTTTTTATTCCAACATTTTCATTTTTTTCTTTCTGTAGCAAAACGAGATTGATAATTAATGGATTTTATTGCTTATCAATAATATAAATTCCGCTAAAATTCTATTTCAGAGCTCCAAAAAAAATGGAGATTCTTTTTAGCAAGATGTGTCTTTGTACGCACAAACTTTTCAAGTTGTACTACAAAGACGATCTGGCCTTTTTGCAAAAGGGGTGAAAAAACTGCGGAACTTGTTTTTTATTTTTATCAGAATTCTTATTAAGATTCCAGATTCACCCAAATCATTCGTTTTTAATCTTCAATATTTCCAGTTTAATCCAAACTGTTAGTTTTTAGACCAAACCCTTTGGTTGCTATTGTTTTAGAGGGTTTTATGACTCAATTTTGTCCAAGAAATTTTAATCAAAATACCAATGAGAAGATTCATTTATTTAATGTTGATGTTATTCACTATATCAATTGAGGGACAGGTCGGCATCAATACCCAGACTCCAGAAACAACTTTAGAGGTTGTGGGAAAACCAAATGATATCAATCATTATGACGGTATAATTCCCCCAAGAATTACAGGAAACCAACTCGCTGTAAAAACGTATTCCTATGCTAAAAAAGGAGCTATAGTATTTGTGACCTCTCCACCGACTACTCAGTCAGGACAAGTAGCATATATTGTAGAATCTGGATTATATTTCTTTGATGGGATATCATGGAGAGATTTTTCAAAAGAAAAACAACCTGTTGAATATGTAATTTTCTTATCATTTGACCATAACAGTACTGCAGGAATTACATCGACGTCAAATTGGTCGATCCCGGTAAATTATTGGGGAAATACTAATGCTTATCTGACATCATCTAAAAACTATACAATCGGTACCAAAAACTTCGGAGGTTTAAAAGGATCTGTACTATTCAGAAAAGTTAATGGAGTCGTTAATGTGAGGTTTCAAATATACAGGTCAAATGATTCATATCCCATAAACGGTAATGCTTTTATAAATATTCCAAACATATACAGTGACATAGGTTATATTCCAAATCAGATAGTATTACTTCATACAGAAAATTCAACACAATTTTTTCCTGCATTGCTTGAGAACTACGCTATTCAAATTCCTCAAAGTTCGTTAATAGCCATGTCCACATCGTACTACACTTATGGAGAAGTTCAAGGCTATTCGAATTGGGTAAAACCATATTTACCATAAAAACATTTTTAAGTGCCATGGAAAAAGAAGTCCGCATTTTCATAAGAATTCAAAAATGTCGTAAAGAAAAATGGAAAAAGCTCTGTCTTACAAAGAAAATTTCTTTAACAACTTTAATCATCGATTCAGTTGAGAGCAGGATTTTAGATGATGAAAGAAAAACAATATTACAGTTCATTGAAAAGCAGGACAACATCTTCAGGAAGATTGAAAACAACGTCAATCAAGTTGCAAAAATAGCAAATGGGCAAAAGTTTATCAGCGAAAAGGAACTCAGTTATTTTTCAATTCAGCTCAATGAAATAGCTAATTTAAAAGTACAACAGAATGAAATTTTCTATAAAATCTATTCGTTGATTGCTGATGATCATTAAAATTTTAGGCTCATCTGGATCTGATTTCCACGGGGTAAAGTACAATGATAAAAAAGTAGAGAATGGGAAAGGAGAATTGATGTCGATGAAAAATTTTCCTTCGTTCATTAATGAGTCTAGCAATCAACAACAAGTTAGAGATTATTTAAAATCAGTATCAAAAAATGAGAAGGTAAAAAAGCCGCAATTACACGCTGTTATTTCAACCAAGTTTCAGAATCATAGCAAAGATGAATTGACCAAAGTGGCGGAAGATTTTATGAAAGAGATGGGATATGGAATGCAACCATTTATCGTGGTTTTTCATAAGGATACAGATAATAATCACATACACATTGTTTCTACCAGAGTTGATAAACAGACCGGAAAGAAGATCAATGACAGTTATGAAAGGCTTAAAGCACAAAAAGCATTAAGCATTACAATGGAAAAATTGTATGGTCAGAAACAGGAAGAAGAACTGGAAAAACTGCTGAACTACAAAATAAGTTCGCTTAATCAGTTGGAAACTCTACTCAATAGAAATGGTTACAGGATAGGTAAAAACACAAATGATGAAAATTCTTTAAACATTTTTAAAAACGGAGTAAACCAAAAATCTATTCGAGGAGATCAGATTGTTTTTGATAACAGCAAAAATGATAAAAGGGTAAAACAGATCAAAGCAATAGTAAGCAAATACAAAGAATTGTATTCAAATAAGGTTTTTAAAGTGGAGGATAATAGAAAAAATGAAGCAGTGCTTCCAAAAGAAAAAACTACTGAAGGAGGAAATGATTCAAATATGAAGATTGCCTTTGAAAGCGAGCTCCAAAAAAAGCTGAAAGATGTTTTCGGGATCGATATGGTTTTTCATCAAAAAGACGATAAAAATCCTTTTGGCTACACCGTAATCGACCATAAAACAGAAAAAGTATATAAAGGAAGTGATATTATGAAAATGAATGAAGTATTTGAATTTACTTCTGATAAGCTTGATAAGAAGACTTTTGAAATCCTGAAGGATTATAATATTCGCAGCCAGGACACAAAAAAGATCCTGCTTGAATTTTTTAATAAGAATAATCCGGAAATAGAAATCAAGGACTTTATGCTATTTGAAAACCGGGGTAAAAAAGATCTGGAAACCTACCGAAAAGTTCAATTTGAAGTCAAGGATTTTATTAAAAATAAAAAAAACACAAATGATGAAAAAAATATGTCAATTACCAAAGGCGAGGACGGAAAGCTGTATGCTGTTCATACTCGGTTCCATTATATCGGAGAGCTACAATCATTAATTGGAGAAAAGGAATATCAAAAATTGCTGAATCCGATACAAGCAAATGAAAACCGAACTGAAAATAATGAAAGAAATGCTTTGAGCAAAGCTGTAAACGAAATGTTATTTGAATTATTGAAAAGTTCAGGAACAGCAAAAGATCCTGCCGAAAACGAACTCAAAAAAAGACGAAGAAAACGACGATAAAATTGATAGTTGTCGGTTGACAGAAAAATCTTCTCCAGTCCAACAACATTCAACTAAAAACAAAAAACTAGACCCCAATGATCATCACATTTGCCACACAAAAAGGAGGAACCGGAAAAACGACACTAGCCATCGCTTTTGCCAATTACATTTCGGCAATTTCGGAAAGGAAAATCAATGTTTTCGATTTTGATTACCAGAAATCTTTTTACTACAAATGGAAAGATGATGAATTATCGGGTTGTCCGAAATTGTATGAAGTGGAAATTATTAGCGAAGATGACCAACAACCATTTTCAGACTTTGAGACCCTCATTAATTTAAAAGATAGCGATGAAATCAATCTCTTTGATTTGGCTGGAACATTAGATGCAAAATACAGCGATCTGCTCATTTACAGTGATTTTATCGTGATCCCTTTCGAATATTCAGATGTTTCTGTCAAGTCTACCATGGTCTTTATCAATATGCTGGGACTTTTGGAAAGTGAGGCTGAAAGAGTATTTATCCGTTCCAAATATGATAAAGGCTACAAGTATCTGAATCAGGAAGGAATGGACATTGAGCTAAAAAAATTCGGATTGCTACTGGAAAATCCTGTATTCAAAAAAAACTGCTTACAGAAGATTGATACCAGAAAGCTGACCTACGAACAAAAATACGGGGTAAGAAAATCTTTCGATGAACTGATAGAATACATTAATCAAACATTGAAGATTACCCTCTGAAATAAAAAATACACCTAAGTATTAATCTCTACAATCTCAATAAAAATGATAAAAATATCACTTTGCATCTTGGCTGTTTATCTGACGTATTACGCCGGAAATATCTTGTACGACCTGTTTCTGAAAAAAGAAAAAGAAACCTACAAAGAAGAGACGGAGGAGTTTTCTTTGTCCGAAATTTCCGAACAGTACGAAGATCTTACTGCAACTATAGGGATTGAAGATGTAGAAAATCTTAACACTCCCCAATCCTTTAATAGAAATCCAATCCATTCTGATTACACTGAAGGAAATGAAGAAAGACAAGATCTTGAGTATTTGAGGGAACTATTTGAATCTGAACAAGATCTGGATGAATTCGATAATCCATCAAAAAAGGATTTTACCGAAATTGAAACCCAATCACATCCTGAAAATGCTGAATCAAGTGAGGAGTCCCTTGACCAGAATGAAAAGACATCAACCGAAAAGGAAAATCAGAAACCTGACGAAGTGATTAGCGAAAACCCAATCACAGTTAGTGCAGACCAGGAAACTTCCAGAATAAAAGAATGGAAGGCGATGCTTAATCTTTCTGAAACCCTGGTTCAAATGGTTGCGAACTACGACGGATACAAAGTTTATCAATCCACGATGTAGTTAGCCAACTTAAACAAAATCTAACGTACTGAATATTAGACTTAACAGCGGATTTACATTCGTTGTCCGGGACTTCCATGCCCAAAATTTAACACTCAAATGATTATTAACCCTTTATAAAATTTTTGAATTATGATGAAAAATTATTTCACAAAAAACGTGACAACAAAAAAAGTTTTAACCCTAGCCTTGGCACTTATGGCGATAACTCCCGCATTTGCCCAAGGTGGAGCAACGGCAATCTCGAATGCAGCAAGTGATATCACTGATTATTGGGATCCGGTCAAGCTGATCTTGAAAGCAGTAGGAGGATTGGTCGGTTTTATCGGAGGTCTCCGAGTGTATAACAAATGGACCAATGGTGATCAGGATGTCAACAAAGAGATCCTTGGTTATGGAGGAGCAATGATTTTCTTGATTGTCGTTCCTGAATTCGTAACAGCATTCTTTGCCTAATATGGGATTCTACCTTTATAAGGGGCTCAAAAAGCCCCTTGTATTCTTCGGACTCAAAGGAAAATACATCTTTTATGCAGTCGGCGTCATCGGAGGCGGGGTCATATCAGCATTGGTACTCTCAAAGTTCGGTCTCTTAGGCTCTTTATTGGGTCTTGCAGTCACCGCAGGCGGAGTTTATCTCATCTTCAGAAGACAGGACAAATATGGTTTGTATGACAAAACCAAAAACTTCGATCAGATCTTAATTTTTCCAAAAAGGTTACATAATAATAAACTTTTAAAGAATGGCAACAATAAAAAAACAAGCCTTTAGCATCCCATTTATTGGATATGATCAGGGAAAAGATTTCAATTGGGATTTTGATGTTCTTTTCGGACAGTACGGGAATCCTATTATCGGGATCAAAATAAAAAATATTGTTGAGCAATATTCGGCAGACCCGGATAGCTATCTCAATTTCCACACGGTTTTAAATCAGGTGGTATCGATCATTGGAGAAGGAAGAATTGTTCAGAAGCTCGATATCTTTTCCAAGAAGAAATATGCTGCCGAGCAATCCAACCAATTTCTACAACAAAAATATTCGGAGCATTTTGAGGGCAGACTTTTCAAAACTATTGAGACCGTACTTCTCTTTACTGATATTGTAGATGATAAGCTGAAAAAGAAAATGAAGCATTATCATTTTTCTGATAAAAGCTATAAGGAACTACGGGATAAATGCCAGAAAGTTTTGATGCTATTAAAACAGAACAATTGTGAACCTGAGTTTTTATTTGAGAAAGATTTTGAGTACTACATTTCCGGGGTTCTATCGATGCAGTTTTCCGAATCTCCAACATTCGATAATATAAAAAGCACCAACGAATTTTTACAAATAGGAAAAAGGTTTGTAAAAAACATTTCGTACGTGGATGTCGAAAACATCGATTTACCATCGGAAATTGAGCCTTGCTCTATTCTCGGAGGAAATGGTGCAGCTGCTGAAACAGCAGTAGATAATTTTAGTTTTATCAATGAACTGGAAGATTACGAGACCATTGTATACAATCAGATTATAACTATTCCGCTTCAGGCACAGCAGCAAAGGGAGCTCGATAAAAAGAAGAAAAAGCACGAAGGAGCAGCCAACAATTCTCCGACCAACGCAATTATCGCAGACGAGATTCAAACCCTGCTTCATAATATTGCCATTGACGGACAGCTCGTTGTGAATGCTCATTTTTCAATTCTTTTTTCAGCAGAAACTCTGGAGAAAATGGAAAATATTCAGTCGATGATAGAAAATAAACTGTTCACAAAAGGAATCATTGTTTCTAAAAATGCCTATAACCAATTGGAACTTTGGCGATCAGCCATTCCGGGCAATGGAACAGAACTTAGGGAGTATGATTTATTTATGACGACAAGCGAAGCGGCCTTGTGTTTTTTTTTTAAAGAAAGTTACCCAGTAAATGAAGAATCCAATTTCTATTTAAGATTTACCGATAGACAAGGCGTTCCGCTAAAAGTAGATCCATCGGATTTACCGATGAAAACAGGAAGGATTAATAACAGGAACAAGTTTGTATTAGGACCGTCTGGTTGCGGAAAGTCATTCCTGATGAACAATATTATCGAGCAATATTTGACTTACAATTATGATGTAGTGATTGTTGATACAGGAGATTCTTATTCGGGAACTTGTAAATACAAAGGGGGAAGATATATCCAATATACCGAAGAAAAACCAATCACAATGAATCCTTTTCTGATGGATCAAAAAGAATTTAATATCGAAAAAATAGAATTTTTGACCAACCTGATCTTTTTGATCTGGCAAGGTCCCGATTCTTCGATGTCTTCAGCACAAAAGTCCATATTAGATAATGTATTGATGTCGTATTACCACGGGTATTTTAACTCAGGAACACAGTGGTATGATCAAAAAACTTCTGAAGAACTCATTCTATATCTGAGTAAGTATAACATTCACGAAGATGATCTTTTTTCTGAATATGAAAACGAAGACAAAGGACAGCATACTTACTATGACATTTTGGGAATTACTTTCGATGCCAGTTCCGATGAAATAAAGGAAGCGGGAAGAAAATTATTGAAATTTTATCATCCCGATAAGAATATCAATAATCCGGATTATGAAAGTGACAATTTCTATAAAGTGTATGAAGCGTATGACACGCTGAACGATGAAGAAAGAAGGAAAATATACAATGAAACGCAGTTGATTTTAATCAAGTCGAATGATATCATCAGGCAACCCAGATCAGCAGAAGAATGGAATGAATCCTTTAGAAAAGCCATTATCAGAAAAATAAAAGAACTGGAAGAAAAGCTGATTGTAACAGAACTTTCGTTCAATGGGTTTTATGATTATTGCGATCAATTTCTTCCGATTTACCTCAATAATAAGAAACACAATATCAAAGAAAAGGAATTCAATCTGCGCACCTTTTTATTTGTGCTGAAAGATTTTTACAAAGGCGGAAGGTACGGAACGACTTTAAATGAAAGTGCAGACAATACGCTGTTCGACGAATCTTTCATTGTTTTTGAAATCGATAATGTAAAGGATAACCCAAAACTCTTTCCGATAGTAACGCTCATTATTATGGACACTTTTATTCAGAAAATGAGACTCAGAAAAGACCGCAGAAAAGCCTTAATAATCGAAGAAGCGTGGAAGGCCATTGCGAGTAAACTGATGGGAGGATACATCCTTTATTTATATAAAACGGTGAGGAAATTTTGGGGAGAGGCGGTGGTGGTAACGCAGGAACTGGATGACATTATTGGAAATGCAGTGGTTAAAGATTCCATCATCAATAATTCAGACACTTTTATATTGCTTGACCAGACCAAATTCAAAGATAATTTTGATAAGATCGCTTCATTGCTATCGCTCAATAAAGTAGAACAAAACAAGATTTTTACCATCAACAATCTCAACAACAAATTTGGGAGAAGCCGTTTTAAAGAATTTTACTTAAAAAGAGGTTCAAAAGGAGAGGTCTATGGAAATGAAGTTTCGCTTGAACAATATCTCACCTACACTACAGAAAAACCGGAAAAATCGGCAGTTGAATATTATGTGCACCAATACGGAGACTATGATGAAGGATTGCGCAAAATAGTTGGTGATTTAAAAACCTTCGGAGACAGTCTGGAAAACTTAGTGTCACTCGTGAACTTATATCAAAATCCTTTAGATGATAAAATCAATTCTTTCTACAGAATGATGAAAAAAGAACACAAAGGGAAGAATGTCTTCAAGACTATCACACAGGAATTAGAAGACCGCAATATCAGTTTTTCAGAATTAATTAATAACAAACAGTATGAAAAAGTTTAGCATTCTATTTTTAGGTTTTGGAAGTTTCCTGTTCGCCCAAAACACCTACATCGATCCTACAGTAACGGCTGCTATGATTCTCTATTCAGAAAATCTAAAAGCCAAGCAGAATGAAGTCATTGAAGAAACATCAAAATTAAAAGATGCACAAACCTGGGTCGGAACACAGATGGTTGCAGCTAATGATATTCAGACCAAAATTTTAAAAGGCCTGAAAGAAGTTTCAGGCACATTACAAAACGGACTCCAAGCACAAGAAATCTACTCGGAACTCAATAAGTGCTACAATTATTCATCACAAATTGGGCAACTAGCATCAGAACATCCTGAGTATGCCATTT
Source organism: Chryseobacterium carnipullorum (assembly GCF_003815695.1). NCBI lineage: Bacteria > Pseudomonadati > Bacteroidota > Flavobacteriia > Flavobacteriales > Weeksellaceae > Chryseobacterium > Chryseobacterium carnipullorum. The sequence goes on from NZ_CP033920.1 coordinate 3,455,563, forward strand.
TTGGGGTGAAAGCTTCACAAAAGACTTATGAGCAAAGTCTAAAGATTGTAACCGATGTATCTGATATTCTCGCATCCGGAGAATTGAATCTTGCTACTGCAGGAGATCGATACAAAATCCTTCATAATATTTCCGGTAATGTGAAAAATCTGAAGCTTTGGCTTTTAGCAATCAAACTGCGATTAGAAAAAGCAAACCGATTAGGATTCTGGAATTCTATTAATCCATTTGCAGGGTACATCAATACCGACAAAGGTATTGTTGAAAACATAATGAACAGGTACAAACGGAATTTTTAATTTTTTCTATTATGAAAAAAAGAATTCTTTTAAGCCTATTTATTCCCGCTGTTTATTTTGTGTTGACATCCTCCGGTGGTGGCTCTACACCGGCTTGGCAACAGGAAAATGTATCATTTCCGATGATGGACATAGAGATCAATGCCACGATGAAAGAACACGACAGGCAAAAAGAAATGCGGCAAAAACAAATCGCTAATGCCACAGTAGAAACAGCCAATAAAACCCAATGGAATCAATTCAAAGACAAGGTGACCAAGATACAAGACAGGTTGCGGATTGTTTCATTTGCCATTCAAGTTGTACCGACCGGAATAGCAATGAGCAGGGAAATAACCAAAATAACAAACAATCAGACTGCTATTATCAATGAAATAAACGATGCTCCTTATTCCATTATAGCCGTTTTGCCTTCCCAAGTTCAGTTTGTTGATGATCTGCAAATGGTAACGCGGCTGTTAACTGGGATCATTTTGTCTTACGGAGCTATCAATCAAATGGAAAAATCAGAGCGTAAAGTGTTATTGGACTATGCATTAGGCGAAGTTAAATCAATAAGCAGAAACTCTACACATATGCTTTTGAAGATAAGAGATATCAAAACCAAGATAAAACGAAACAAAAAAGCCTTTCAATATTATGTCAATAGGGATAAGCAAGTAGTTGAAAGCATTATGAATAACATCAAATCCTTTTAGCAATGAAGAAAATATTAGCCTTTGGAATATTTGTGTTTTTAGGAATCACTGCTAGCAGCCAGCAAATAGTTATCAACGACAAACTTCTGTCACAAATTACCGTAAACCACGGCGTCCGATTAGGAAGTGAACAAACTTTTTTGGATTCCTATGAAAAGCAAAAAGAATTGTATGATGACATCAACAATAAAATCACACAGATCATAGCGATTCAGGAGTACATCTATAAGCAGTTGAAGAATGTGAATTCAGCCCTGACGCAGAGCAAAAAACTGATCTATCTCTATCAATATCTCGGTAAAATCGTGACGAACTCCAATAAAATGCTGGATCTGTCAGCACAGCATCCTGAATATTCGGTACTCATTTCAAAATATTATGTTGAAATAGGTAAGCAGACGATGAAGCTTCAACAGGAAGTTACTCAGGATATTCTCAAAGAGGACAAAGATTTTCTGATGGATGCAATGGATAGAGAAATGCTGATTGAAAAGATCTTTACCCGTGTCAGAAATATCAATGGAAATATTTTATACATCAATCTGCGATTAGAGAATGCTAAGAAAATTCCCTACCTGTATCAAGTTCCTGTTCTCCGCAACTACATCAATATAGACAAGGCCATTGTTGGCGACATCATTACGAAATTCAATCACATCTTTAATTAAAACATCATGAAAAATTTAGTAAAAAAAATAAGCATCCTACCACTTTTACTCTTGACAGTTGCACTCTCTGGACAATTCAGCGTCAAGAGATTAAATGACCCTTCCATTGTTGCTCAACATAAAAGAATGGTCTTTCAAGATTGGGGAGATTGGAGACCTTATCCAAAATATTTTTTAGGCATCCAAACCAATTTTGCTTATGCAACGGTTTGGGGGTTGTGGTCTCCAAAAATCAACAGGGATTATAAAAATGGTGAAGACATTAGACCATTAAAACCGACAGGGGTGCAAAATCAAAGATTCGCTCAATTAAAATTTCAGGAAGAAGAAGCAAAAAAAATAAAAGCCGCTTCGGACACCATCCATAAAAGAAGCGTTCAGGATTTTGCCCATTGGACTTCCGCCACCGTTGACGCAGACCCACTTTGGTTGCTGTATTACAAAAGAATGCTAAAACCCATTACCGAATTTCCAGATACACCTCAGAATTTTATCGAGTGGCGACTGAAAGACCAGCAGACTTTTGAAACGCTCAGCACAACAGGAACAATAAAAAGACTTCAGGAAGAACTGGATTTAATCAAAGAAAAATATTCAATGTCCAGAAGTATGGATATGCCAAGAGGTAAACGATTCATAATGTACCACCAAACCCTCATCAAGTGGAGAAAATTTGTAACGGAATTAAGGAAGCACAATAACAAGACAACACTTCTTACAGATTACAAGAATATTCTGAAAAACCATTCAAATTATGCTTTGCCACCTGCGTGGACACCGGCATCTGACCAGCAGATTGTTCATAATATGATGAATCATTATAAACACCGATTTTAAAAATGAATAAAACGATAACATTAACTTTTTGCTTATTAGCAATTCTTTTACCTGCTATGGGTTTCGCCCAAACAGACGGCGATTATAGCAATCTACTCCAATTTTTAAAAGGTGACGGTGCTTTTGAGAAATGGTTTATGGAGGTTTTTACAAAGCTTGATAACAGAGTGCAAGATAGTGCTGTAGGATCTGCTTTGGTAGGTAAAGCAATAGGCGGTTTAGGTGCTCTAATGTACCTCGGCTACATGGGTTGGCAAATGGCAGCAGGGGATAGGGAATGGGAAATCACACCGATGCTGAAACCAATTCTTATCGGATTTACCCTTGTTTACTGGAGTGGATTTGTTAGTATGATTCAAGCACCATTTGAGGCCATTGCCGAACCAGGGATTTCAATTTTCAGTGAGATAGAATCGGAAGTTAACGACTTAAGGGTCGAAAGATTTAAGAAGCAGCAGCAATTACTCGATGCTGTCATCATATTAAAGGCGGAAGAAGATGCCAAACAGGAAGTCATTGAGAATACTACTGAAGATGCGGATGATTCGTGGTATGACATCAGCGAAGGATTGGATAAACTCATTCAGCCCATCAAAGAATGGTCGATAAGAATGGAGTTCCAAATGCAAAAATTAGTAGCAGAGCTCATTGAATTTTGTTGTCTTTCCATTCTTAGGATTTGTGTATATCTCATTTTCTTCATTCAAAAAATATGGTCTTACATTTTAATTATTTTGGGACCGATAGCCGTGGGGATGGCTCTTGTCCCTGGATTTGAAAGCTCTTTATATAGCTGGGTGTCCAAGTTCATCAATATTAACCTGTACACTTTTGTTGCTTATACCATCATCAATATCGGTCAGCAATTGATCGCTTCCGGTTACGAAATGGAAATAGAGAGGTATGACACCCTATTATCCAATGGAACGATCACCAACTTAGACGCTTTGATGGTATACGTTTCAAATTCGGGAATGATCTATAACCAGCTCTTTACCTGTGTTGCCTATGTTGTAACAGGAATCGGGGTTTTAATGACTCCAACTATTGCCGACAGTATTGTTTCAGCAGGAGGAGCCGGAGCAATGACGAAAATGAAAAGTGCCGCAGGAAAAATGGCGAGTAGTGCTAAAACAGCAATATTGGCTGCCAAAACAGGGGGCGCTTCAGTAGCAGCAAGTGCAGCAGCAGGTTCCGCTTCGGGAAGGGTTAAGGAAGCGATGAAAAACGGAAAATAAATGTTGTACGAATGACCAACAACCAGACATTAACAACCAACAACTAAAATAAAAATGCTTATCAAAAATATAGAACAAAGAATCAAGATCAACAAGGTCATTTCTTTATCCACCTTTGCTTTTGCTGTTTTCATTGTCATTGCCGGATTTTTTTTTGCATACAGAATGATCGAGGATTCCAGAAAATCAATTTACATTTTAGACAATGGAGTTCCGGTACTTGCAAAGCAGACCGATGTCTTGTTGAACCGACCTGTTGAATACAAAGCTCAAATTGAATTATTCCACCGATTGTTTTTTACGCTCGCACCCGATGATATTTATATCAAGGATAATATTCAAAAGTCATTGTATCTCATCGATGACAGCGGAAAAAAGGAATATACAAACCTAAAGGAAAAAGGTTTTTATAATCAGATCATTGCCTCCAGTTCGATGGTAAGTATTCATACCGATTCTATTGCACTCAATATGGAACAGAAGAAATTTCAATTTTTCGGGAAACAGATGATCACCAGAAAATCTTCTGTCATTACGAGGAAGCTCATCACCGAAGGTTTCTTTGAAGATATCATCAGAAGTCCCAATAATCCTCACGGTGTAATCCTTAAAAACTGGCGGATCATCAATAACGAGGAACTGTCCAATCAAAACAAAAACTCTTATTAAAAATGGAAACTACATTAAAAGAAAAGGGCCAGAAATGGCTGCAGTGGGCAGTTCAAAATCCAAAGAAATTCTTCACGTATTCAATGATTCTACTGTCGGTCTCATTTATAGGATCTCTCATCCAAGGCATATTTTTTCCTTCAGAAACGGCTTTCAAAATAAGACCTCCGGTTCTCTATTCTAAAAGCAAGACCACTCAAAACCTAACGGTAATCAACGATAAGGAAATGGGAAAAATAGTGAACGAACTGAAAGTTTTAAAAGTAAAAAGAGACCAAAATGCTCTAAAAAAAGAAGACAGCTTACGAATTGATTACCTGTTTAACCAATACCAAAAATTAAAAAATGGACATTAAAAAAATAAATTTTAAAGAAAAAAAATATTTTCTGCCACTTCTGGCTTTACCGTTTCTTTTTCTTTTCGGATATGTAGGAGCGCAGTTTGTCAAAGAAGACACGTCCGAAAAAGACAAGCCAAAAGAATTGTCTCTTTCGCTGGGCGATACGCAGGATTCCATTATGACCAAAAATGATGCTTACGATGCGTTTTTCAAAAAAGAGGACAACAGAACGATGCTTGGTGGTTTGGACAAAGAAGAGGATAGTTTACTGAACTATGATGATCAATTGTCCTTAGCACAAAAAAGGAAAATAGATTCATTAAAAGCAGTCAATGGCAGACAAAATCAATATGAGGCGAAAGGAAATCAATCCTCCTATTACAAGCCAAATCAACCGCAGAGGGACGATAAAGATTACAATAGATCTACAGAAATCATCAAAATGCTGAATGAAAAATCCTACGGAAATGAAGGTAATAAATATGCTGATTTTCAAAAAGAAAAACCTCAGACCGCCCAACCTGACCCTGTAAAATATCTCAAGGAACAAATACTGGTAATGGATTCTTTAGAAAAATCCCGTGATCCTGAGTACCAAAGTAAACTCGCAGCAGAACAAAAACTGAAGTTCAATAAAGAGAAAATGGAAGATTTTCTTAATTCAACTTTCAATGTGAGCAAATCCGGAATCAACAGTGGTTTCAATGCTTTCTATAAGGAGAAAGAAAACAGCTTTATCAAAGCAGTGATTGATGAAAACAACAAAGGATTTTTAGGAAGCCGGATCAGATTTCGATTGTTGGAAGACATCTTTGTTGGAAACAAAAAAATAGGAAAGGGTTCGATATTATACGGACAAATCTCAGGATTTTCAATGCAGAGAGTCAATCTCAATATTGTATCTGTATTCACAAAAGGAGAAATCTATCCAGTCAATCTTTCGATTTATGATGTTGACGGGATGAAAGGATTGTACGTTCCGCAAAGTGTTTTCAGAGATATGATGCGGGAAATGGGAAGTAACTCCGTACAGGGAACTCAGATGGATATGGGCGGAAAAGGATTCTTCTCAAGCATCGGAACCAGCCTTTTTACATCAACATCCAAATCTATTGCTAACCTGATCAAAGAGAACAAAGCGAAATTGAAATACAATTCTTACGTCTTTTTAATCGATGAAAAACAACTGAAAGATTCACAAAACCAACAAAAAAAATAAAACAATGAAACTTACTTTATATATCCTTTTACTATTGGTGTCAAATTTTTTAACTGCACAAACTGCAACTAAAGAACAGATTATTTCCGATTTACCGGAGATTGAAATTACTGAAGGTATCAACCTGCATATTATTTCACCGGAACCAATTCAATATGTAGATCTGTCAACAGAAAAACTGACTGGAGATTTACCAGCTACTAATATTGCCAGAATAAAAATCACAGACAATCCTGATTCTGACGAAAAAGGAAAAGTCAAAATACCATCGCTTCTTTGTAATGGAGATAAAATCGGAGTGATAACCGTTGTTGCTCAATCTTTCATAGCACAATACAAAGTAGTGTACAGAAACCAAGATAATCTAAACACTATTACAAACATCCACATTCAACCCGAAGCGATGCAGCCCATAGAGTTTGATAAAATGGTTTTCTCAAATCTTGAATTGCGGAAATTTGCGATGGATATTATTCAAAAAAAATCTGAGAAAAATCCAATAAGGGAAGAGAAAAATCTAAAACTCAGCTTTCAGCTCAATAATGTCTATGTGATCAGTGATTATATCTTTTTAGATATGACCATCAAAAACAATTCTAATCTGAGCTATGATATTGAGGAATTGAAATTCTCATTAGAAGACAAGAAAATCCACAAAGCAACCAATAACCAAAGTGTAGATCTGACTCCCATTTTAGAACTCAATCCTCAAAAACACTTCAAAAAAAATTTCAGGAACATCTATGTTTTCAAAAAATTCACTTATCCAAATAGCAAAGTAATGATGATTCGTCTCATTGAAGAGCAACTCTCTGGACGCGCCATTGAAATGAAGGTGAACTATTCTGAAATTCTTAAAGCTGATACCTTCTAATTATTAATACAATGGAAAATTCTTCAATTATACTGTGCTTCGCACTCATTCTAATAATATTTACTTACCAGTCTGTTATGATAATCATTTTCGATAAAAAGCGAAAAGTGCTCATCAATGACTATGAAAGGCTATTAAATCTTAAAGATTGGTATGAGAAAATATCTGAAGAGGCAGGTCGCCTGTACATTATCGAAAGTGTCGAAAAAAGAGCAAATGAACTAATTAATCAATTGAATCTGTTGAATTCAAATCTTATTGAAATACAGGAACAGCAGCAAAAATTGCAGGAACAGCAACAAAAGCTGCACAGTAACTTATTAGAAGAACACAAATTACTAAATCAATATTTCGAAAATTATTCATAATGCAAGAACAACAACATCAAATCAAGATCTATGGCTTTTTACAAAAAGCAGTTTATGCAGTCGTTGCACTCGATTGTGCTTCGCTTTTCTACTTTAATGCTGATGTTCCGGTAATATCCAACTTGTTGAAAAATTTTTCAAAGCTGAGCTTTATTTACCCACCTATCAATGCCAAATTTGCAACATTAATTCTAGTAGGATTAGTGGCTGTCGGAACAAAAGCCAAGAAAAAGAAAGACCTTAATATTAGTAAAGAGATTATTGCTCCTATGATATTGGGATTGCTGCTGATTTTCTCTTCATTGGTTTGGCAAAATGAGGCAGGAAATGCAAAGCTTTCAAAAGTATTTCCCGGCTTCAATCTCTATCAGGTCATTTATGCGGTTCTTTCTTTTTTAGGAGCAGTTATTCTTCAAATGGGAGCAGACAGTATTTCAAAACTGATGCAGCAAAAAATGGGAAAAGACCGATGGAATGTTGAAGAGGAATCCTTCGATCAAAATCAGGAATTAGTAACATCAGATGTCACAATCAACATACCATATTTGTTCCGCTACAAAAACAAGAGCAATAAAGGTTGGATGAACATTAATCCTTTTAGGGGAACAATTATCATCGGAACACCGGGCAGTGGAAAATCGTTCGGAGTCATCAATCCTGCTATAAGACAAATGATCGCCAAAGGTTTTTGTCTCTGCATTTACGATTTTAAATTCCCCGACTTAGCGCAGATTGCATACTATCATTATTTGTTGAAAAAAAGTAAAGAATCTGACTACGATTATGATTTTCTCGTTATCAACCTGAATGAAGTTGAAAAATCAAAAAGAGTAAATCCATTTCATAAAAAGTACATTCAAACTTTAGCAGAAGCCCAGGAAATGGCAGAATCGATGGTTTCATCTTTGCAAAAAGGTGGTTCCAGTTCCGGAGGTGGTTCTGAAGCTTTCTTTACCCAATCTGCGATCAATTTCCTTTCGTCCTGCATTTATTTTTTTGCAACATTCGAAAACGGAAAATATTCTGATCTGCCACACATTCTTTCCTTTATGAACAGGAGTTACAAAGAGATTTTCGATACTCTTTTTACAAATGAAGAAATTTTTTCATTGCTGTCACCTTTCAAGACGGCTTATGACAATAAAGCATTTGACCAATTGGAAGGACAAATCGGAACCTTGAAAATTTTTCTTTCCCGATTGGCTACTAAAGAAAGTTTCTGGGTGTTTTCCGGAGATGAAGTAGAATTGAAGATAACCGACAGAGATAATCCTTCCATTATTATTCTGGCATCAGACCCGGGAACACAGGATATTAATTCTGCATTGTATTCTTCTGTATTAAACAGGACTTTAAGATTGATCAATTCCAAACATAATTTACCGGGAGGAATTATCGCGGACGAATTTCCGACGATTTATATTCATAAAATTGACAACATCGTAGCCACTGCAAGAAGCAACAGAGTTGCTGTAATGCTTGGACTTCAGGAAATTCCGCAGCTCAGACAGTTCTATAAAAAAGAAGTTGCTGATACGATTTCTGCCATTGTCGGAAATATTCTTTCCGGATCTGCCAGAGACAAAAATACATTGGATTGGTTGGAAAAATTATTCGGAAAAATAAAACAAAAATCATACTCACAATCAATGTCACAGCAAGGAACGACCACCAGTATCAATGAAAAGATGGACAATATGATTCCGGCAGGTAAAATAGCAGCCTTGAAAACCGGAGAAATGGTTGGAATGATAGCGCAGGGAGAAGAAAACGATGCTGAGGAATATAAAACTTCTGCCGTTAGCGGTAAAATTAATTTAGATATGAAAGCGATTCAGGAAGAAGAAAAAAACTATGTTAAAATGCCCACTTATTACTCTTTTGTAGATAAAAAAGGGGCTAACCGCAAAGAAGAAGTGCTGATGACCAACTTTAGAAAGATCAACAAAGAAGTGGAACTCATTGTGAATGAAAATATCAACGCTGCATAAAATGAAAAAAATACAATCAAAATACACATTTACTTTGATGCTGTTATTGTTCAGTTACCTATCATTTGCACAGTTTAATACACTTAGAATAGCAGTGCCAAAAAAATCTGAAAATCAAAAAGCTTCTGAAAAATCTAATATCGAAGAACCGCTCAACCAAAAAAGGAATAAAAAATCTTGGAAAGAGTTTTTAAATATGACCACAAAATCAGATTTAATAAGTCAAATCGATTCTTTGAAAATGATGATTAAAAATTATAAAAGTGTAAAAGCAGTACAGAGAAATGAGTTTGAAAAACTCAAAGATTCTTTGCTGCTGCAAGCACACAATAGAGTAGAAGAAACAAAACAGACATCAAAAAGACAGAAATCTTCCACAACGTATGAATTTGTTGATGAACCGGCGGCATATTTTTCAAAAGTCGTAATGCCTCTAAATAATAAAATTACAGTCACCTCTTCTTATGGCACAAGAACACATCCTATTTTCGGAACAAAAAAAATGCATAATGGGATTGACTTAAAAGCCAGATTCGAAAATGTGTATTCCGTTTTGGACGGAATTGTTACTGCAACAGGCTGGGATTCTAAAGGCGGTGGAAATTTTATAAAAGTAAAACATTTTGACCGTTTCGAAACCTCTTACCTACATCTCTCAGAAATATATTATCGAGCTGGAGAAATTGTAAAAGCCGGATTTATCATCGGAAAAAGTGGGAATACCGGAAACTCCACTGGACCACATCTGCATTTTTCGGTAAAAGAATTCGGACAAAACATCAATCCTTCTCATTTTTTAAATGACCTTATACAAGTAAACAATTTAATAGCAAACCATTATGAACAGTAATACATTACCAACGGACGAACTGAAAAAATACGGAATTATCAATGAAGAATTGTCATTCTCTAAAAAACTGAATGCGGATGATGTTCAGAAATTTCTGCAAGGATATACCATCGTTGCAGACCACGACAAGAACAGGGCGACTTTTCAACTAACTGATAATAACACCAAACTGAAGGTCATCTTTTTGGAAAGAGATAAAAGTATTTCTGACATCCTCGAAAACAGTAAAAATAACATTCAATATACTGATGTTAAGAATGTTTCTAAATCTGCAAATGAACTGAGTTTCGAAAAAAAAGCCTTCATTTTTGACAAAGAAACCGAAAAAGTAATTGAATTTGATTTCATTAAAAATGCAAGAGAATTGACCGCAATTATTGCGGATCAAAAGAATACAGAAGAACTCAACCGTTACATAGCAGAACTTCTAAAACTTAAATCTTTTCTGCAAGATAAAATTGTTCAGTTCCCAGAAATGGCAAAAGAAATTACGAATGATTTGAATATTGTGTCCAAAGAATTCAATACAGTTGCTGGAATCTATGAAAAGCAAAATCACTCTCAAAAACAGGAAAAATCAAACGTACAACTGAATGTGAATGACCCCGATGTTTATCAGTATGCCAATCAAAGAAGAGACGATGAGCAGGAACATGACAAAGAAGTGGAGAAATCAAGAAAGTTTAGAAGGTAAGTAAAATGGAAGATAATCTTACCTGGTTTGATAAGAATATAGTTCCGAGAACGAAGGCTTATAAGGATTTTGTATTCGAAATGAAAAACTCTTCACCTGAAAATTTTTTCCAAGATGGTGAAAGAATTTTCACAAAGAAAGAAAAGGATTTTATGAAAATTTTTGATTATAAATCTTCTAAAATCAAATTTACCTCATCTCGTGCTGAACAAGAAAAATTCACACAAAACCATATTAGTAAAGAACAAAATGCAATTCTTTTTAATGAGCTTAAGAAACTGATTTCTGAAAAAATACCTGCTTTTATTATCAATAATCCTCATATAGAAAATACAATTGAGGGTTATAATAGAGATGAATTGATAAAGCTGCCCAGTGAAGCATTAGAGCATTTATTACACTTAAAGGAAGAAGAGTTTAAAGCACAGCAAGAGAATGATGATTTGAATAGCATGGCTTTCATTGACAGAGAAATAAATGAACTTAAATTAATTATTAACAATCAAACCCCCAATATTATGGAAACACAAAACGAATATGATCCAGCTCAGTACCCGAAACTCCAATTAAAATATCTAGGTTTCGGAGAAGGCGAACAACTGCACAAAGATTTAGAAAATGGAATTAATGCTCCCGAGAAGGAGTTTGAAATTAAAACAACTTCCGACAAAACGATGCCCGGAAATGAAATGGAATTCACATTAAAATTTAATAAGATAGAAAATGGGAGTGTCTTTATGAATTTTTATAATGCTAAACTCACGAAAGAAAATGGAGACATTTTATCTCATAATTTCCCGGTTAACAGGGTAAATACATTTACTGCCAAAGAAGCAGTCAATCTTTTAGAAGGGCGTACAGTAAAAATAGAATTTCACAATCCGAAAACAGAAAAAATAGAACCTGCATTTGCTAAACTGAATTTTAGCGAACCCAAAACTGAAAAAGGAAATTATAATTTCCAGAATTTTTACAAAAATTATGGTGTTGATACGGCTCAGATCGTAGAAAAATCCAAGCTGATATTCGATAAGCATGAATGGAAGGAAAGTACCATAAAATCGTTGGAAAAAGGAAATATTGTCAAGGTAAAATTTGAATTGGATGATAAAGTGATAGAAGGTAAAGCAGTTCTGAATCCTCAATATAAAAATCTAAGCCTTTACGATCAGGATATGAACAGAATCAATACCAACAAGCCTTTAGAAGGTTTGGAACAAGACAACAAGCACGAAAAAAATAACGTTAAGGAACAAAGTATTAAACGATAGATAACACGTACAACCAATCATTTATTTCCCAGCGGTAAGTCAAATTAATTAGGCTGCCGCTTTTTTAAACTCTATTTTTATGAAAAAAATTTTAATACTACCCGGTCTATTTTTTCTTTTTGTAAGCACTTCCTGCCGCAAAGAAATCAAATCCGAAAAAGGAGGAATCGATGTTGTCTCCAATGTCTATTTTCATGTTTCCAAAAATCTGAACAACATCCAAAGTTTTCATTTGTCAAGCCTTAATTATTCGGGAGATTCTATTATAGAAAGGATTCCGGATGCTGATTCTCCCGAAATAACCCAACAGATTTATTTCATTAAAGATTCATTGTGCTATACCATTGAAAATGAAAATCCCGGCAAAATTATTCTGTCAGACATCATAAAGAAACAAAAGTCGCTTCCGGTTGAAAAGAAAAAAGGAGGAACATTGTTTTCTCAGGAAAAAATCCCCAATTACAGAAACAGAAAAAATCTGAGTGATACTATTTTGTTTAAGAAAAAATACAAACGATTTGAAATCAATTCACCTTGGATGTACACCCGGTTTTACATTTATCCAACAGATACTATTTTACCATATTCCATTTACAAACACGCGGAAAAGGACTACCACGGAAGGCTCGAAAGGATTGATTCTTATAATAAAAAGACGGACATATTCGTGACGCTTCAATTAATATCAAGAAAAAACTGGGACAGTGAAGCCAAAGAAATTTTTGAATTTAATCACTTCATAAAAAACAGAAAAAAGTGAAAGATGAAGAGTTTTTTAATGAGATAAATAATGACATTTCTGTAGTTGAAGGAAATAAAAAGGAACTTATTGTTTTCACAAACAGTAAGGATACGCTTTCATTCTTGGAGCTTCTTCAATTGAATAAGCAAGTCAATAATAGAACATTGATTACGCTTAATTCCGGTTCAAATAGCAAAAAGTTCCTCAATAGATATCAGAATTATGATGGTAAAATGTTTCTTTGTCTTACCGGGGACAGAACGGGAAATGCAATAACCAGGAAAATTCTCACAGAATTTAATGGCAAAAATATCAAAGACGTTCGTCCATTGTATGAAATCTCTGAAAACAGGAATCAAGACTTAAGCGAATATTTGGACAATAAACTCAATCGTCAAGATAAAAATACTAATTTAGTTGAACCAAAAATTTCTGAAAATGAAAGCAATGCAATTGAATCCGGAAGAACGTCCGATTCTCAGCAAGTTGGAAACGGAACACCTGAACACAACTCTGGAGAACTTAGCCCTAAGATCCAATCCGAGCAAAACGGAAGTTACGGAAGAGGACAAGCAGTGGGCAGCAAAAATGCTGGAAATGGACTTGCAGTCACAGAACGGAGCGATTTGGGAAAGCGAGACCGAGGAAGAGGATCCAATGGTGGAACACAACCGCAAAATGCTCAAGAAAATGAGGGAAGAGAACATTCCCTGGGCGGAATCGTATCCGGGAGACGTGTATCCGATAGAAGAAGACCCAACGGAGGACTTTCCGAGGTAAGTGAAAATATTACTCAAAATGATGAGTTAGAAACCCTTGTCGAAAAATATAAAGGTCAAAAACTGACCAATGAACAAGTTGCGGAAGTAGTTTCTGCAGCTTGTTTTGTTTCCAGTGATCACAAAATTAATCTGAAGGAAAACCTACACATTACTAATGATTTAAAAGAAATTTGCAGCCAATTCCGAAGCGGAGGAACGGCAAAAGAAGGACGGGGAATTTTAGATGAATATTACACGCAGGATAAAATTGTGGATACGGTTCGCAATTTAATAAAAGACCATTTCAAAACACAAAATGAAATTTCCGTTTTAGAACCTAGTATAGGAATAGGAAATTTCATTTATGCTACTCACGAATTATCTGTAAATTCTAAAATTACAGGTTTTGAAATCAACGAAACCACAGCAAAAATTGCTAAACTTCTACATCCCGAAGCTGACATCAATCTTCGTTCGTTTGAAACTGAGTTCATTGATGAGAAAGGAAATAAAAAAGACTTTTCTCAGCAATACGATTTGGTCATTGGGAATCCGCCTTATGGTGAACATCGTGGACTTTACAAAGGCTTGGGCGAAGAACCCAAAATTCCCAAATACGAAGATTATTTCGTTAAGCGGTCTTTGGATTCTTTAAAACCAAACGGCGTTTTGGCGATGGTACTTCCGTCGACCTGGTTGAACCGTCAAAGCAATTTGAAAAATGCCAATATTTTGGAAGGTTTCCGGTTGCCCAGTGGAGCTTTTGCAGGAACACAAATAGGAACCGACATTATCATTCTAAGAAAAAAATCTCAAAATATCTCTACAGATATTTCTAATTATTTCGATTATAACCCAGCAAGAATCTTAGGAGAAACCCGAGAGAAAACCAATCGTTTCGGGCGTTTGGAAAACTATATCCACGGAAATTTAGATGAAGCTTTATTTAAGATAGAACAATTTAAAAATAAGAAAGAAACGCAGCGTATAGGAGATCTGTTTGAAGATTTGTTTTTAGAGGAAGAAGCTAAAGTTCAAAATAAAGTTCCTGTACCCAAAAAAGGAAGTGCGGAAATCCAAGATTCTACGAGGATTGAATACCAAAATACAAGTGAAGTAAATGTAGCAGAAACTCAAGAAAAAATTGAATTGGTACTTTCCAAACTCAATGGCATCAAGTTTAAATCTCCCGCAATTACGAATGAAATTAGCAAGTATCAAAAACTACGCGAAGATCTAATCACAAAGCCAACATCGTTTTCGGAGGATAAATTAAAGGATCTTATTGAAAAAAGTGATAGAATAATTTCCATTCACAATACGAGAGTCGGGAAGGAATATGAACTTCAAATAAAACCGGGACTAAAGAAAGGTATTTTAAAATATCAGTTCTCCAAGCAAGATAAAATTGTCAATACTTCAGTACAAAACAGTTCTGATATTAGCAAGGAACAAATCGAAGCGTTCAGAGATACCAATTATGACGGTACATTAAATAATCGCGAAAATCATTATCAATTTGCCAACTTCATTGATGGAAATTGGGTTCACGATTTTTATTACACTGAAGGAAATATTTATGCGAAACTGGAACAATTGGAGCGGGATTTTTCTGATACAAATGCATTCGGAGGAACAGAAAACCAATACGAAAAACAAAAAGCATTATTAGAAAATGTCCTACCAAAAGCGAAATCACTGGATGAAATTTATATCAGTCCGAACCACGAGTTCGTACACAAATTTAGTTTAGGTCAAATAGAAAAAGACCAATACAATCATATTACAAAACGTACCGAATCAGTTATCGTAGATTACAATCTTGCCGAAAGATTCAAAGATTTTGTTGGCACTTTGTCACGTGAAGCCTTTGCGGGTTCTTCAGCTTGGGAAGTGCGAAGCTTTGTAGATAATGAAACGGTTACAGGAAGCGATAAAGAGAGAAATGCTTTAGTCCGTGAAAGACGAAAAACTGCAGCGAATGACTTGTTCTACAAGTTTGTTCGGGAAGAACTTTCCGATGATATTAGAACTCGTTTCGTAAAAGATTTTAACCGCAATTACAATAACATCCACGTTCCGGATTATTCTAAATTCCCATTGTTTTCAAGAATCTATCTGCATTTTAAAGGTCAGGAATTGCGTTTGACCGAAGTTCAGAAAGCTGGAATCGGAAGACAAACTACAAAAGGAGTAGGCCTCTTAGCGCACGAAGTGGGTTTTGGTAAAACATTATCAGGAATCCTTTCAATGCACGAAGCAATGGAGAGAGGAAATGCGAAAAGACCAATCATTGTTGTCCCGAATGACAGTATTTTGAAACAATGGGTGGAAACGATTTTTGAAACAATTCCCAATGCGAAAGTTAATGTTTTAGGGAATTTGGGGAAAGATTATGACCTTTCAAAATTTGATAATAAAGACGGAGAAATTACCATTGTTACTTATGAGGGCTTTAATAATATTGGATTTTCATTAGAAATTACGGAAGAACTTTCTTCAAAATTCAGCTACATCTCTGCAAGCGAAATGAAAGGCGTTACCAATACGGAAAGGGATATCCAAATTGAACTTCAGAAAGAAAAGGAGATCGAGGGAAAAATGAAACGTGGTAAAATCTATGATTGGGAAGATTTTGGATTCGACCATTTGACTTACGACGAAGTTCACAACGCCAATCATATTGTAGGAAAAGTAAAAATAGAAGACCGAAGATTTGCTTCCGATTTTAGAAGTCAAAACCAACAAACTTCCAAATTGGGAATCAATACCTGGATGTCAGCTCAATACATTCAAGACAAAAATGATGGCAGAAATGTAACTCTACTTTCCGCAACACCTTTTACAAACAAGCCCTTGGAATATTATTCTATTCTTTCTTTGATAGCAAATAAAAGATTAGAAGAATCGGGATATTTCAACGTTAATACATTCTTCGAGACCTTTATGGAAGCGGATAATGATATGGAAATTGACGCAAAAGGAGATGTGAAGTTTAAAGCCAATGTCCGGAGATTTAAAAACAATTCGCTGTTTCAGCAATTACTTTCGGAATTCATTGATATAAAAGGAGAAGAAGACAATCCTGAATTGATTCGTCCCAACAAAATCAACAAAGAGTATAAAATTGAGCAGAATGATCTGACAAGAGAACAATATGACTTACTCAATGAAAATTTCAGTGAAACAGAAAAAGGAGCAATTCTAAAGCATATTCTTAATGCCCGACTAATTGCAATTTCGGCATACCTATCACCCTATTATGATGATGAAGAGCCCTCTGTAAGAGAATTTATAGAAAATTCTCCGAAGCTAAAACAGACGATGGATTTAATTTATCAGAATAAAAAAGATCTTCCAGAATCCGGACAAATCATTTATTCTGAATTGGCGGTAGCTCAATTTCCGAAATTAAAAGAATATCTCATTTCAGAAATTGGTTACAAACCCGAAGAAATCGGAATTATTACCGGAGCTACCAGTAAAAATCAAAGAATTGCTGTTCAAAATGATTTTAATGAAGGAAAAATAAAAGTAGTTATTGGTAGTGAAGCCATTCAGGAAGGAATGAACCTTCAGGAGAATACAACGGATGTATATATGCTAACATTACCCTACAATTTCACTTCTTTGCGACAGGTGGAAGGACGGGCGTGGAGGCAAGGAAATAAAAACGAAAATGTGAGAATTAATTTTATGCTGACCAATGACAGTATTGATGTTTTTATGCTTCAGAAGCTACAATCGAAGCAAGCAAGATATTTGGAGGCGATGAAAAAAGGAGCCGATGTTTTGGACATATCTGATATTAGCACGCAGGAACTAAAAACGTCCATTATCACCAATCCCGAAACCCGAGCCAACATTGAAATCGAATTAATGAAAAAAAGGATTGAAAGTGAAAAAAATAAACATTTGGCCGATAGTGCTTTTGTACTGAGAAAATACGAAGATGTTTTGAAAGTTCAAGAGTTAGTTACCAAAGCTGAGCATTCATATAATAGAATTGAAGGTTATTCGAAAAATGGCGATGCAAATGCTGACTATTGGAAAAAAGAATTGCCATCTTATCGAAAAACTATCGACCTGCATAAAGCTCAAGTTCAAGAAGTAATTGAAAATTTAGCTCAGAAAGGAATAGATGTTACTCAAATTGAATATCAAACCAAAACCACTGAAGCAAAGATTGCTGAACTTGATAAAAAATTGGAAGAACTTCCTGAAATCAAAGCCGACTTAATTATACAATATAAAATAGAGAAGGAGAAAAGTTTGAAGTTCAATCAAAATATTGATAATTTAAAAGAA
Source organism: Chryseobacterium carnipullorum (assembly GCF_003815695.1). Lineage (NCBI taxonomy): Bacteria > Pseudomonadati > Bacteroidota > Flavobacteriia > Flavobacteriales > Weeksellaceae > Chryseobacterium > Chryseobacterium carnipullorum. The sequence goes on from NZ_CP033920.1 coordinate 3,473,391, forward strand.
AGGTCTGAAGAAAATTCGAGATTATTTTTAAAGGATTATAATAGTGTTGCCAATTTTGAATCTAACAACGATGACAGAGTAAGGAGTAAAAGTGAATGGAAATTGCAGAATGAACAAGAAGATTTTCATTCTATATCTCGAAAGAGGTAATTGAAATTTCATCAATGTATCACGTCTTGTAATGTCATTAGCTTTAATGCTTCACTTTATTTACAAAACTGAAATATTATAAAATTTATATTAGATTTTTAAATGGTTAACTTTTTTTTTAACATATTTTAACTTTATGAGATTTCAGGTAAACTCTGGCATATATTTCGAATATTTTAAAATGTCAAAACTTGCCGAACAACGACATAAAAGGTAGTAGGCGCTATTAAATAAATTATTAAAAATGAGTAACTCAAACAAAAATTGGCCGAGTAAAACTGGAAATCCATCTGGCGGAAACAGAGACAATAATCCTCCTAAGTCTTCTGGTGGTGGAAGCAAGCCATCTGCTCCGAAAAAATAATTCTTAAGAATATATTTTGAAGCCTGAATAAAAATTCAGGCTTTTGTTTTTTCATTAGTATTTAAATAATAAAATAGGAGAATTTTAATTGATTTATTGTTGCAGGTAAAACTTAAAATTTTATTTTAGAGAAAAAGAATATAAAATGAACTATGACCAGTTTTCAGGAAAGGATGATCTCATTAATCAGATTTTAATTCGTCAAGGAATTTTAATATCTGAAAAAATTATAATCAAAATTGATCACCAGCCTGATTACGAAATATCAGAGTATAAGAGGGAGCAAGATGCCGATTATTATTTTTACAATTCATGGAAGTTTAAGAATAAATTTAATTCTGTTTTTGATATTAGTGTTTCTCAAAATCATATTTTTCATTTTGATAATTTCAATGATCTGAGTAACAATTATAATATTCCTTTCAATATTGGTTCAGAATGCGATTTCTTACTCGATGTTTTGAAAAAGGATAGTGATGCACTTTTTGTGTATGGCTTTGGAATCGAAACTGATAATTTCACTATACATAATGTACGTATAAAAGCAATTGACAATTTAAAAGGCAGGGTTTACTATGATGGAAGCTTTACTGGCAGCAGTTACGAAATTGATCCGCTTGACTGGGGTATTTATTCAATTTTAGACATTAGTGCTTGTCCTATTGAAATTGATGATAAGCCTTTTTACAATTCATTGTTAGCAGAAAGCTATTTGCTACTAAAAGAAAGAAAATACAAACTTTCTTATTTTCTTTTATATTCTGCTTTTGAGAGCTTTGTAAATTTCGAACTTGGAAAAGGTGATGAGGAAGGAAGGTTGAAAGATAAACTTAATGAGTTATTTTGTTTAAAATTTCCAAATTTAGGAATACATCAAATTTATACCTCTGTTATCACTTTTTTTGACAAATACAATTTAGATAGGAACGTAATTGCTCATGGACGTAACAGGGTTGAAATCGATGAGGAGATGGTTGAAAAATCATTTATTTTTGTTTTAACATTGATTTCTTCTTATCTGTTAAATAGTTCAAAATTTGACGATCTATATACGAGGATTACAAACTAAAATAAAAATTTACCATATTGTTTTTTTATATAATACTCAGCAGGTAAAATGTATATTTCTTTCTTTGGAACTACAATGAATTTCTATCGGGTATAATTTGTTTTATTTTTCATTCTTAATGGACATTTTTTGTAATGCTCCATTTTGTATATTTGAAAGTAATAAATTACAAACTAATGACTTTACCAAATTGGCAATTGAAATTCAGAGATTTACCTGAAATTCCTCCTTTGAAAAGATGGATAGAGGGAGCTCATTTTACGCAGGAACAAAATATATCATTTAGATTATTAAAGCATCAGGAGATCTCAAGTGATGAACAAAATGATTTTATAAAACTTTTTAAATTCTACGAAGATCTTGATATTGCTCTTCAAGAACTGGACTATTCGTCATTTGATGCCAATGAGTTCGATAACTTCAAAAGTTATATAGATTATGCATTTAATTATATTCCTTTATTATCTAATAAATTATCAGTATTTCACACATATAGACTAGTGGTTAACGAATGGGTTTCAAAAAAAAATGAAAGACTCAATAATATAAGTTTTTTAAAATATCCACCAATAGACATTGTAAAGAGCATAAATAAATATAATAGGGCAAATACTCCAAATACAAGTGTATTATATACAGCCGAAAATATTGATTCAGCTTTAAAAGAAATAAAGCCTCCCACCAATAAATTGATTACTGTTGGATTGTGGAAGCCTAAAGAAAAAAAAGAACTTATTTCTTATCCCATTTCACATAGTGACAAAGCAATGTCTGTTAATCAAGGAGTGCAGAAAGCAACTGCAGCATTTGAAAAGTATGGAGATAGTCAATCCAAACTCTTGGTCGAGTGGTCTAGACATTATTTTAAATTATTGGGAAGAGAATTTACAAAGCCTGTTTCTCATCATTACGAGTATTTAATTAGCGCTATGTTTTCTGAAAGGATTCTTAAGACAAGGCAGGACCCAAACCCTTCTTTTAATTTTGATTGTATTATTTATCCGAGTGTTGGAAATGATTTTGGAACTGATAATTTGGCTGTACATCCTGATTCTGTTGAAAATGAATTTAAATTATTTCAAATTACTGAGTTTGAAATTGAGGAGTCTTATTATGAAAAAGAATACGTCAGGGATCATCCTGAAATTATAAGTCTTGCAAAAGTTAAAAATAGAGTAAATGCAAAAAATATCCTTGAGAACGGAGAGATTGTATGGTAGATTTTATCATATGATTTATAATATTATTTTAAATTATCGAAAAAGAATTACTTGAATTTTGGAACAGAAAACAACAGATCGTTTAGTAATATTTGGTTTAATTGTGATAATTGGTGCAATTGTAGCAATATTCCTCTACAAAAGCGGACCCGAATTAATTCAATCAAGATATTTCGATAAAGGAAATGTTGGAGATAGAGGTGCCATTGGTGATGCGTTCGGAGGTACTTTTGGACCGATAATAGCATGGTTTGCAGCTATTTTAACTTTTATGGCTTTTTACATACAATATGAAGCAAATAAAGAACAAAAAGACCAATTTGCAAAGCAAGCCGATGATACGGTAGTAGAGAGGTTTGAAAACAGATTCTTCGAATTGATAAGGATTCATCGAGAAAATGTTGAAGAGCAGAATATACAAAATGTTATTTTTGGTAGGAAAGCTTTTACGACTTATTATTTTGAGTTAAGATATATCTATTTTGTGCTGGAGCACAATTATGATAACTCGGACAAAAATAATGTATTAGATAAAGAACAATTATCCAATTTAGCATATTTGATTTTTTTCTACGGAATTGGGCATGCAAGCGAAGGCGTTTTTTCTCATATTGCACCAAAAATTAATTCTACTGATTTTTTTAAGACTACTTTACAGAGATTAGAAAATGAAAAACAGATATATTCTGATTTTGTAAATGATAAGGAAAAATACGAAAATCAAACGGGCTATAAAGTCTTAAGATTGAAAAATCTTGAAATAAATCATAAGGGGAAAAATGCTGTTTTTATACAACATTATGAGCCTTTTACAGGGCATGGTACTAAGATAGGACATTATTATCGACATCTCTATCAAACTGTAAAGTATGTGCACTCACAAGAAAATAAATTATTTACTCATGAGGTCAAATACGATTACGTGAAAATGCTTCGTGCGCAGCTTTCAAATTTTGAGCAGGTTATATTGTATTATAATTCAATTTGTGTTCTTGGTAATGCTTGGATTACAAACGACTATATTAAGAACTATCACCTTTTGACCAATTTACCCCTTTCGTTTGCCGATTTTGGAATAAAACCCGAAGAGAAGTTTAAAGCTGAAATATCAGCTAATCCTAATTTTTTCGATTGGGAAACGCTTAAAAACTCATTTGTTTAGATAAAAGAATGATAGTTTAATTGCATAATTTATGATCAACTAAACAAAAATAGAGGAGGAATTTTAAGTAAATTAGCTATAGAAATTTTATTAAAGTATGGTAGATACAAAACGAATCTCTGATGCTGATTTATCAAGTGCGGGTGATGATTTTCATATACTATGGACTATCAAAAAATCTCTCGAATTACTAAACTTCGACAAGCAAGGGCTAAAAGCTTTAACTATTGAAGGTTTTGAGACAAATCTTTCAAAAAAACTTGATCCCACCGGAGAAATGTTCTTAGGAATTGATTTAACAGAATATTTTGGTGGAAAAAATTTTGCTACTGCAGATTCTATACTCATATCTCAATTAAAATACAGTACTCGACGAGCTGGTGAGAATTTCACTTTTTCAAAACTTTATGAAGGAAAGAAAAGTAAATCCTTTCACGGATCAATTGTTCATCGATTAGCTAATGTTTTCAAAAAATTTCTAGACGAGTTTGGGAGAGATAAAGTTCTGCAAAAAATTAAGATTAAACTTGTAAGTAATAGAAATGTCAATCAATCTAATCTTAATCAGATTATTAAGGTGCAGGATTTTTTAAAGACTAATAAGAGGGCGTTAAGCTTTACAAAGGTTTATTCCGAACTTCCCGAATTAAACAAAGATGCTTTCGGGAAATTACATAAAGCTTCAGGGCTTAATCTTACAGAATTTACAGATTTTGTTCGGTTGCTGGATTTTAATGACTGTGGTTCGAATTCCAGGCAATTGCTTAAGCTTGAATTAATTAACTCGATTTCTAAAAATAGCATTAAGTCTAAAGGACAGTTCAATTCATTGTTTCAGCTAGTATGGAGTAAAATGATGCCTGAAAGTGAAGACAGCCGTACCATAGGAGTAATTGATGTTATTGCAAGTTTTGGATTCAGTGCGATTGAAAATCTTTTTCCTGTTTCTCAAAATTTCGAGAAAAATTTATTTACTGTTGAAAGAGAGCAACTGAAAGATATAATCGCTGTTATTGATACTAACGGTTCTTACCACCCCATTTGTTTACATGGAGGTGCAGGAATAGGTAAGTCAACTATTGTTAATCAGATCAAAAATTCTGTCCCTGACTATTGTAAATCAATTCTGTTTGACAGTTATGGTGCGGGCAAATATCAGAATCCGGAAGATAAAAGACATTTGCATAAAAATGCTTTTGTTCAGTTAGCGAATGAGCTTGCTAAATCTTTAGGAACTGAATTTTTACTGTTGCAAAATGAATCGGATGATGTTTATCTGAATGAATTTAAAAGGAGGATTCGAGAAGGAGTTGGAATTTTAAGAAGCAGAAATACTAAAGCCTATTTACTACTCATTATAGATGCTGCTGATAATAGTGTGACAGCTGCAGAATCCTTTGGTGAAAGAAGTTTTGTTCAAGATCTGGTAAATATGGAAATTCCTGAAGGCTGTCACGTTGTGGTAACATCTCGGACATACCGAAAAGATTCTCTCAAACTTCCAGTCAAAAAACATTTGGATTACGAACTACGACCGTTTTCATTGGAAGAGACGACAGAATTTGCGAAAATCAATTTTAAAAATATTACAAAAAGAGAAATTTTAGAATTTCATCAATTTACACATGGCATCCCAAGAGTACAGTTTTATTCAATGTCGCTACAGAAGCAAGGAATAAAGCAGGTGATTAATTATCTAAAGCCTAATGGTAAAGTTGTTGAGAATCTGATTCTCGACAAAATTGAAGATGCTATAGTTAAGCTTGGTGAGAATAATAGAAGTCTTGTAGATGATTTTTTTAAGTTACTCATAATGCTGCCAAGACCAGTGCCAATTGATTACATAGCAGAAATTATGAATGTTAAAGTTGCTTTTCTTCAAGATTTAGCAGCAGACATTTGGAATGGACTTGTTCTTGAGAATAACCATTTTTATTTCAGGGATGAAGATTTCGAAAATTATATTAGACAGGCATACGCTTCCAGTTTGGAAGAACATCAAAATATTGCAAACCTGTTTTTATTAAATTCAGATAAAGACGAATACGCTTCTACAAACCTTGGAGCAATTTTATACTCTTCGGGTTTGAAAACCGAATTGATTGATATAGTTTTAGATAGAAAATTTTTAGATTTTCCCAAAGACCCAATAAGAAATAGGGAAGTTTATATTAACCGTACCAAACTTGCTCTGAATGCCAGTGTTGAGAACGAGCATGACATAAATTACTTTAAATTATTATTTATAGCCGCTCAAGAATCTAAAACAGATAGAGGTCTTACCAATCTTCTAATTAATTTTCCGGACTTGGTTTTGAGATTTGGTGATCAAAATTCATTGGCAAGACTACAGATGAAAACAGAAGAACGTACCTGGGCTGGATCTTTCCATCTAAAACTTGCTGGTATAAATTCTCGAAAACCAGAAAATAGAGAAATAACAATTAAGCATCTTAAAACGGCAACTGAATGGCTTATTTGGAGAAAAACAAAAAGTGGCGAGGATTTAAGACATTTCCCGGTATCCAGTCTTGATATAGCATTTGAGGCAGAGGCATTTTTAAAATTGTATGGCATCGAAAAAATGCTAGAACGCTTGACCAGATGGAGTCCTATTGAGTCGAAAATAAGTGCAGCGAAACATCTTATCGAAAATATTGTAAGTTATTCTAGTGAAAGTGAAATTGCAGAGTGGCTAAAGTATAATAAATTTAGAATTGACGAAAAGATATTTATTTCTTGTAAACTGTTTCAATATAATTTACCAATCAACTTTGATTTACCGCAACTTACTAAAGATTTGTCAAGAGTTTTATCTCTGAGAAAAAAGAATTTCAGCAAAGTATTTTGTGAGTTTGTTGTTGAGTTTTGTGGAATTTTGAGCTATTACAAGGTAGACAGTGGTGTAATCATTGATTATCTCATGCGAATTGATTCAAAACAACTTAATAGAGTTCCTTTCTTCAATGATGATCGTTTTGATGATGAATCTAGATCGATTGAAATTTTTCTGAAGAAGGATTGTCTCCTGTTATCCCTGCAAAATGTCGATAAAATATTAGAAGATTACTATCCTTCTAATTTTAGAAATCTTGACAAAATTGAGGATTATGATCAACGTAAAATCGTCGAAAGGGACAAGAAAGAATTTGTAACTTTCTTTAAATATGCTGTTCCAATTTATCAACTGCATTCCGACTTTTTAACGAAACGTTTTGAAGTGTCCGAGCTTATTGATCTATTCCGAAAGATTTGCAGCGATATTCAAAGTGATTATGATTTTAAACACCAATTTGGTTATTGGGCAAATTCACGCTTTGTATTTTTGGCAGTTAAGCTCGCGAAAACTTGTATTCATTTTGATGATGAGGGTGTGCTGATGCAGTTAATTATCGATAGCTTTGACAAGCAGACCGATCAGTTGAAGCTTCGATTTGAGATTTTGAAAACAATCATTTTACGTAAAAAATATTTAAAATTTTCCTTCAAGCTTCTGCATCAGGCAAAGCAAATTATTCAGGAATCTCATGTTTCTGCTAATGAATCTACGGAAAATTATCTCCAATGTTTACTCCTTAGCAGTAAAATTAATGATACGTTGAGTAAGGATTTTTTCGATAAAGCAATCAAATCTGTCTCAGAAATAGATATTGAGGCGTTTGCACAAATCAGATGTATTTATGAATTGTCACAGATTGGAATTGTTAATGAAAATTCAAAGCTGGCTTATGATTTTGCTAGGTTCATTGAATACTGTGATATTAAATTAGGCATTTATGAGAAGAAAGGTTTTCCTTATGCTGAGGGATTACTAGGAATCGGAAATATTGACAAATCATCAATGTTTCCTACCCTATGTCGTTGGCATCATCGAAACGTTATAAAGTTAGGAGGTCCTATAATCACATTACTTAAAAAAGCTATGGAAATAGGATATATCGATCACATTACAGCAGCAGCACTCATTCCTCTAAAAACTAATTACAGCTGGAGAAGTCTGGAAGACTTATACAAGATGATTATCGCAAAAATTGATATTACCGGAAAGACAGAGATTAAAAATAAATTTGTAAAATCTGAGTTCCGAGATTTAAGAATGCAAAAAGATAAGCATTACTCAAAGGAAATATATGATCAGGTAAAGCCAGGTCAATTTATTGATGATAATTTATTGAAGGAGATAAAAGAATATGTTGATTTTTTAGATTCTTTAGAAACTAAACCTGAAGATTCAAAATCGAAAAATATTGATAATAAGCAAGATCATCACAATATTAATCTCGCTACATTGGATTTTACATCTGTAAAAGAATTGGAAAGAGCCATAGATCATATTATCGTTAACAGTGAAAGTTTTAATAATAGATCAATTATTAATAGTTTCTTTGCTGACATAGTTGAACATTGTGAGGTTGAAGACCAAGTATTGTTTCTTAATTCCGTTGTGGAAGTTAGCAGTGATTTACTTGAATATTATACTTTGGAGAATATACTGGAAAAAGCATTTGAAGAGTGGGAATTTTATCCGGATATAAAAAATTGGAAGAAGAACAACTTTGAAAAAGTATTAATAAGTAGATTACATCAGTTTGACTACGGTAGTAGTTTGAACATATTTTCTATCAAAAGCATAGCAAAATTATTTTCTATAGATGATACTTCGTTAGAAATTACGATCAGAAAAATTTTACCGCAGAAAATTGATCTTCTTTCGGACGAGTCTATTTATAGTTCTTTTGAACTTGTAAAGAATACCCTCTCAAAAGACAAAAATGAAGAATTGCTGGAGTGGATAATTAAAAGATGGATCTCTCCAATTCAACCGGATATAGCCGATGGTTTATGGACGGAAGAATTAAGACCTTCGAGTGATTTTAATGAAAATATTGCCGATATGATGAGGTTTATTCTTGGTCATCCTGATAAGCGTCTACGTTGGCGCGGTATCCATTCACTACGGAAAATGGTAAACTTGGGTAATACAGATATATTTGAGATACTTCTTAAAAAACAAAACGAAAAAAGTTGCCTCCCTTTCCAAGAGAAAAACTATATGTTTTACTGGATGTCTTCCAAATTGTATCTATGGATTGCGTTAGATCGAATTTCGAAAGAAAATCCTGATAAGTTTTTGCATTTGAAAGATATTTTTTATCAAGAATTATTAAGCAATGATCTTCCACATGTCCTAATTAGACATTACATAAAAAAATGTTGCTTAAATCTTTACACATTTGATAAATCTTTGTTTAAAGATGATGAGCTGGATTCTATCCAGCAGGTAAATAATTCTAAATTGGAAATGTTGGAGGAAAAAAGATATGCTCGGAAACAACGTAATTATGCAAGGAGTGATAGTGATAGCTGGCGGTTTAGGTTTAGTAGTTTGGATACATTACCTTATTGGTATGATAAGGTTGGAGATCCTTTTAATTTATCAGAATACGATGTGGCAGATGTTGCGGACAAAATCATTGCTGAAGACTGGGGGTACGTTGGTAATCCCAATGAAGATGATTTTATACGTAATCAGCTTTATAATGGAGATTGGCATCTTACAAGAAACGACCACGGAAGCAACCCGGAAGTTGAAGATGTATCCATTTATTGGCAGTATCATTCTATGTACTGTGCAGCCAATTTTTTGTTGGAGAACGAACCATTTGTTAAAAATGATCATTTTGATGGACGCGAGGATTGGGAGGATTGGTTAAAATCAGAAGCAAATGCTTTTGATAACCTCTGGCTATCGGATTTAAGAGATCCACTTCCACTAAAAAAGAAATATTGGAAGGAAGGCGCAAACAAATTTGATAAGATTTGGAGAGATCAAATCCAGGAAGATGATTTTGATTCGGTAGTTGGCTTCTTGGATCAAACAGATTCTTTCTTTTATGTATATGGTGGCATTACATTGTATGTGGGAGCCAATCAAGAGTCTGTAAGTATTATATCAAATTTGGTCTCTTCAGACAAGTCAGATGCTTTATTGAGAGCTTTGCATACGACAAAAGATAGCTACGATTATTATTTTCCTCTTGCTAAAAGTACTAGTGAAGATGAAGATGATGATGGAGCAATAGGTGAAAAAGATTTTCTTTTGAAAGGATGGATAAGAGAATTTAAATCAGAGTACGAAGGTCTCGATTCACAGGATGAACTTTTCAATAATAATCAAAAAGGTTCTCTAGTTTTAGATGAAGGTTTGCAAAAAAGGTATGATGTAACTTATGATGAATCTTACAAGATGGGATATGCAAAAAATTCTTTAATAAGTCTTTTTGAAAACTGGAACGAGATTTCTAATGATGAACATAGAAACAGAAAATACAACACAGGAGTTGAATCTTCTGGAAGCATTCTAAAAATATCTAAGGAGTTTTTAGTCGAATTTTTGAAACAAGAAAAAAAGGATCTTATCTTAAGATGTATCATTGACAGGCAATTGGAAGAAAGGCATTATCGAGAAAGAGATAGCGATAACAGATATCAAGTAAAACTTTACCTAATAAAAGCTAATGGAACAGTCAAAACACTCCGAGGAGTCAATTATAAAATTGGGTGAAAAACTCATTAAAGAATTAAATCTGGAATATTCAAGTAACACTTTGGCTAGATGGATGTCTCACTATGTGGCTGAACTTGTAACCAACATAAATGAAGCAAAATCAGAAAGTGAAAAAAAACAATTGCAAAACGAATGTTGTGATATTATTTTAAAGTTGTGGTCTCAGAGAGATGATCTTCCAATAAAACAGCCCTTGGAAGATCTAAAATCAGTTTTAGAGATATTGAAAATTCTACATGAGGAAAAGGAGGCCATTATTATACCGCGCTGGCTGGAATACAATGCTTTACCAAGAAATAATGAGTGGGCAACGTTTGTTGATCTTGTAAAAAATAATTCTGAAAAAATAATTAGTAAGGTGATTCAAATTAATCTTCATAAAGACATTCTACTGAAAGATCAGGAATGGATGAAGGAAAATAAACAGTTCTTAACTCGAGAACAAATTAGCTTTCTAGAGATTGCAGAAGTATTTAGTGATTTTGATAAAAATTTAGGAGTCATTGATTTGAACAATTTTGAGATGTCCGATGATAATATTTCAAAGGCTGAATATATGTTTAAAGAATTGGAAGGTCTCGTAGATGAGCAAAAAAATGAATTGTCTCGAATTAAAGAAAATTTTTACAAAAAAAATGATGATAGGAAATAACTAGGGTTTTTGTGATATAAGCATCTATTATGATTTAAAATAATAATTTTTCTATTTGATTGTGTGATGTTTAAAACTGAATTATAAGAAAATTAGCAAATTTATTTGTAAAAGATAAAAAAAGAGATATATCTGCACCAGTAAAAACGACGATCTCTTGATTGTCTAAAAAAGGTGACCTATTTGGTGACCTCTTAAACAAGAGAACAATATAAAGCTTATGGATAGGGCTTTTTTGAAAAAATAACAAGTCCGCCAGAACAAATATTTTCACAATTCTTTTAATATTTCTATTATCTGCTCAAATATTATTTTCTCTCTCTACATAATTAAAGTATTAAAATAAGCTAAAACGTTGTAAAATATTTATTTACACCGTTTTTTTGTTTTTCGATAGGTACAAAATGAATAATATTGGATCAAGATTTAATAATTTTGATCAGCTAAAAGGTAATCTAGTTATTGGAGAGGGGAGATTCTGATCTTTTATTTCTATTTTGGTTATTATTTTAAAACTGTTCACGATTGTGTTATGATAGCTAAATAATCAATGTTTCACAAAGAATATCCCCTATATTCTCTTTTTGGAAATTTCGAAAAAGCAGGATCTTAAAGTTGCTCTGCATCTAAAATAATCTTTATTAGACCAGTATCACCCGCTATAATTTTATTTCCTTCTATATCATTCGTAAATAACTTTTCTGCTTATTACCGGGTTTCTTTTTTGACAATATTTGCCGATTTTTATTGAATAATAAAATTGGAATTTATTAGCTAGTTTTCTTCTGTTATGAAAGCATAAATTGAAGAAATAAGTAGATATGTCCATGATATAAGCTTGTCTAAAAATGTCCGTACGAAAAACAAAGAAACATTCTCATCAAGAAAGTTCAAATAGATTTGAACTTGAACCGATTATGAAATTTCAGGAAATCTCATTAGACCAAGCTTTAAGAATATTAAATGAATCAAAAATTACTGTTTCTGAAGAAGAGGCTTCTGAAATTTTAATTTTCTTACACACGATTGTCAAAATTACTGTGAAGGAGTTTCTTTCACCAACAAATTAATTTTGTATTTTAGTTATTCCAATATTTAGAATCGAAAGCATCTTAATAGCTTGCTTGATTTTAATTTCTTTTTTCTACTAAATAAAAAAAACTATGCAGATTGCCGATTTATATATCCGAGTTTCTACGGATGAACAAGCTGACAAAGGGTATTCGCAGCGTGATCAAGAAGAACGTCTAAGAAAGCACTGTAGCACGCTGAATATTACAATTGATAGAATAATCTACGAGGATCACTCAGCAAAAACTTTTGATAGGCCACAGTGGCAAAAATACCTGTTGAGTTTTCGGAGAGGTAAGGTTGGGAAAGATAAAAGACTCATTTTATTTACAAAGTGGGATAGGTTCAGCCGTAACACCAGCGAAGCTTATCAAATGATCTCAACACTAAGTAAATTAAACATTTTACCTCAGGCAATAGAACAGCCTTTAGATTTGAGGGTTCCTGAGAATAAACTCTTATTAGCAATCTATCTTTCAACTCCAGAAGTGGAAAATGATCGAAGAGCTCTTAATGTGACTTATGGTATGCGAAGAGCGATAAAAGAAGGGCGAATGATGGGTACTGCTCCTTATGGTTATATAAACAAATGTACAGAAGATGGTCGAAAGTATGTAGCAATCAAAGAACCTGAAGCCTCCAATATCGTTTGGGCATTCAATCAGGTTTCAAAAGGTCATCTTCCGAGTGCTAAAGTTCGAGAACAAATGAATAAACGGGAAGGTCGAAAACTAACAAGAAATTCATTTTTAGATGCACTTCGAAATATTGTTTACTGTGGAAATGTAATCTTACGTGCTAATGATGATGAAGAAGAAAAAATCATTAAGGGCAAACACGAAGCTTTGATATCAGAAGAACTTTTTATGAAAGTTCAAAAAGTACTTCGAAGAAAGAGTAATAAGGATATATTTTTACCAGGTGGTAGAATTATTAATGAAGACCGTTATCCTCTCAGAGGTCTGCTACTATGTCCAAAATGTGGCAAAAATCTTACAGGAAGTAGTGCAAAAGGCAGATCAAAACATTATTACTATTATCACTGTACGACAGATTGTGGATTTCGTCATAATTCTGAAATTGTTAACAATCTTTTTGAAGACGAACTCACAAAATTCGAATTTGTACCCACCTTTGAAAAACTTCTTAAAACTATTTTAGTGAAAAACTTTTCTATTGTTACTAATGGTTTGGAAGATGAAAGAAAATCGATATCCGAAAAGGTCTCAAAAATTGAACAGAAAATTGCAAAAGCTAGAGATTTATATTTAGAAGATAGATTAGATGAAGACGATTTCAGAGAAGTTAAGAGGAAAAACAAGGTTGAACTTGACGAGCTTATATTCAAACTCAATGCACTTAAAGAAACCAAGAAAAATAATAACGTTGAACATAAGCTGGGAGAGGCTTTACGAGCTGTTACCAATATTTCAGAAAGATACAAAAATGCAGATTCATTAGACAAAAGAGCTATAATTGGTTTGATATATCCTGAAAAGTTAACCTTCAACGGAGAATATTTTCAAACCACTAAAATCAATAGTTTTGCAGAGACTATCTTCTTGATTAAGAAGGAAATAGGAAAACAAAAAAACCGACAAAGAAGTGAAAAAACTTCAAATGTCGGTTTTGTGACCTCGACAGAATTATTTCCATGACTGTTTATCAGTTAGTTAGGTTTTTATTTTGACAAATTTGTGTCAAATCTTCGTTTTATTTAATATTTTTTTAATCTCTTTAAGACTTTTTTCCAATTCTTTTATCCTTTCTGAGTCCGGATTCTTCGGACCTTCTTCGTTCAGAAAATCCACATCAACATTTTTATTGACAAGTGCATTAAGATCTATTTCGGGGCAGTTTTCATTCAATGCTTCGAAGAAATCTTGTGAAAATCTGTTTCTACCATTCAACATTGCAGACAATGTTACCCTGTTTATATCTAATTTTTCCGCTAAATCTTTTACTTGAAGATCATTTATTCTGAGATAGTGGTAAATTTTCTCACTGATTGTCATATAGTTATGTTTTTTTATCAAAAATAAATACGTTACCTATTGCATCGTAAGATATAATAAGTAACTTTGTCACAATAAGTAACGAAGTGTCACAAAAGTAATGAAAAGTAACAAGGTAAAAAAAATTGATTCCAATATTGCTGAATCCTTTGAAATCATCGATGATTACTTGCCGAAACGTTATGTTTCGAAGGTTTTAGAATTAGTTCCCGATGCAACGGAATCTATAATTAGACAGGTGAAGTCACGTAAATCAGGTGATTTGAAAATCATTGCAGCGCTTCTTAAAGTTGCAGAAGACAGTAAATCAATTTTAAAAAAATAATTATAAATGACTTCAACAAGGTTATATCCAGGGATGCGTGACGGCTCCTTAGAAATCTTCTATATCAAAGAAGAAAATAGGCTCATGGCGATCAAAGGTGGTCGGGTCTTGGGCTACGAAGAACTTCCTCCGGAAGACACAAAATTTTTAGATCATATTATTGATTCTGAACATGCAACAAAAGAGATACTTGAAGAGTGGTTTCCTTCACGCATAGAGCAAAAAAGAAAGTTAGCGGAGTGCCGCTTTGGAGGCTTGAATTTCACTCCCGATTACATGAATGGAACACATGCTCCAGATTCTTTTGATTGTCCTTTAAAAGATAATTGCAAGGGGTTTGGGAAAGTGTGTAAGAATATTGAATACAAGGGTTTTCCTTTAGCTCCGTTCGATGAAAAAGCAATAAGTCTTTTGATATCAGCTAAAAAAAACACTGTAATAGCTGAAGAACTAAAAATCCCATTAGGTTCTTTCGAGGTATACAGAACAAAATTATATAATTCACTTAGAATTTCAACGAAACAAGAACTGGCCAGCGTAGCGTTTATTTTGGGCTTGATCTAATTATTAACCTCCCCCGTTTCGGCGGGGTTTTTACAAAATATGATAACGAAAAAAGTTACAATAAAGCTTGATGAGCGCGGAACAATACAACAAATCCGTGAGATAGAAAGCGAAGATGAACTATATGCGTTTTCAAGAAAATTGAGAATGTATTTTGAAGCTGGATTTATCATTATTTCCCATGATGTCCGAGAAGCAATGAATGACAAATTAGATAAAATATATAGAAATTTTCAGTAGCTCATATTTAATTGAGTTTCATGGTTATTAGTTTTTACCCGGCCGGCATTGGCTGGCTGGGTTTTTATCAACAATTAAAAAATTACTTTATGAAAAAGCATTTAATAATTCACGGAGATACTTTATCAGGTAAAAGTCTATTTATAGATATACTGTTTAGTGGAAATGAAAATATTTGGAGAGTAAATTGTCGGAGTATAACGGTAATGGAAGATCAGTTCTTATTTGATTTTCCAGGAGAATTTGTTCCGGAAATTATACATTTTACTGATGTTAATATAAATATTCCGTTAGATTTTTTTTATAATTATTTGGGTCAAATAGTTGTTAACAGGAGATTTAGAGAACTTTTTGTAATGGATACACCAATATTAGTAATAGAATATTCGGAAGAGTTTAAAAATATTCCTGAAGATGGCTCTTTTGTAAGAAGATTTGATGTGATTAATACTAATACAATTCCTTATAAAGAACTTATTCAATACTTAAATCATAATAAAAATACAGGCTTTAAGTGTAGTGTTTGTGGGTGGAATAATTGCCATTGTCTGAATTGTGGAAGTCAAAGGAAGTCCTCAGCTTGGTTTAATAAGGATCTGTGTTTTGACTGTGCTTCAATCACTTCAGAAAATACTACACAATAGATTATGAACTCAAAACTAAAAAGCTTTGTGCTATCATTTATCCCAACGGTAGACCCGGTTGTTACTGTAGGAGATTTTATGAAAAATAATAGAACGGGAATGTCTTGGTATTCTATTAAAATGGAAGAGAACCATGAGAAGTGGAAAAAATGTAATTGTGGTAATGAAGAAGATCTTCGACAGACATGGCATTGTTCCTCGTGTGGGGCCGTCCTTTTTACTCCAAAACAAAAATAATAATGAAAAAATATTTAGTGTACGCCATCAGAGACTTTGGTGCCAAAAATAAGCTTGAAAAAAGTATTATGGATTTACTAACCCTAAACAATCGGATGTTGGTAGAGCAAAAAGATCTTGAAACTTTTAAAAAAAATATTATCGCTCAAATTAATTTTCTCAATCAAGAAAATAAAAGGTGTGCTCCAAAGAATGTTTCCTGGTGTAAAAAAGGAACTAAGCACAAGGATTTTAGTCTATCCGGTATTGCATGCATTTCATTTAATTTATATGAAATCAAGAAAACGTACGAAATAGAAAGTTAAACCTAAAAAAATAAAATATGGATAATAATACTTTAATCAAAGCCAACAATTTAAATACAAACACGGAGATAATGATGAATTTGCTTTCGATCGAACGCCTCAAATTATTTTAAATGTTGATGATATGGATGGTGGTAGAGAAGATATTCCTTTACCGATGATCTTAAGCGAAGCTCTTATCGTTTTATTGAAGTCTGAAATTGAGAAGAATTTATTAGAAGCAAAAAAACAATTTGAAGAAATATAATTATGTCAAGTAAAAAACATCGAAAAAGACTTAAGAAAATCCATCAATTTAAGTCTGCATTTAATAAGGGATTTGGCTCTGCAATGGGTTTCGTACGTGCGATTAAAGAATTAGCAAAGGCAATCGAAGCTGCTAGATTTAATACTGAACAATTTAATAAAATGTACCATGAATATAGACGCTATCAAATCAGGAACAGAAGAACACTACAAATCAGAAGGTTTAGAGGATCAATTTAAAGAAAAGATTAATAATCTAAAATCTGATATTGTCCGGGATTATGAAAAATGGAAGGGCGGAAATCCTCTTAAGAATTTCTCAGATTTCAGAAGCGAATCAATCGAAGAAATGAAAGCAGGAATGCAATTTTTAAATGAAATCCTTTATGTAGGAGTTTTTCTCAATGCACTGGATGCCATAGTTCCAGAAAAAGATTTATAGAAACTAATAACAAGAGTTACGTATGTCATCATTTCCAATTAATCAGGAACAGATTTTCGAAGCAACAAACGGAGGCTGGGATTTAATCGAAAGATTTCTTCCGGAAGCTAATATCAATAAACACTTTAGAATAAGAAAGGAAGGTACAGAAAGTGCCAATGTTTCTAAGAATAATGGGATCTACTTTGTGAAAGATTGGGGAGATCCCGGAGGCTTCTTTTCTCAATCAAAGCATGGTATTCATATTTATTCTCAGTATACAGGAAAAACTTATTTTGAAAGTCTTCTTGCATTGGGAGAGGAGCTTAATCTTATTGATAAAACCAAAACAAGAGTTAAAAATATCGTCAAATGTAAGTTCACTGAGTATGATGGTGTTGAACTTAACAGCGATGGTTTTGCATATGTTACTAAAGAATTTACGCCATATGAGCTTGAAATTTTGGGCCCGCTTGTAACTGCTGACATCTGTAAAAAATACAGACTCTTCTCTTTGGAATCTTACAGTTGGATTAAAAAAGTTGAAAACACACAAAAAGAGTTCTGTGAGGTAATCACGGTTACCAGTTCTGAAACATATCCGATTTTAGCTTTTATTATTTCGGAGGGCGGTGGTAAACCTAAAGTATCGCTAAGAGGACCAAAAAAAGATGTAATGGTTGAGCCCGCAGATCCTTCCCGGGAATGGTTGAAGATTTACCAGCCAAAATCTGCCGATAAAAAATATAGGTTTTCATATTTAGGAAAGAAGCCGAAGCAACATATTTTCGGTTTAGATATCCTAAAAAGTATGACGGTCGAAAAAGAAGATGTACTTGATGATGATGGTCATGCCACAGGTGAAGTTAAAGATAAAATCACCAAGCTAAAGAAATTGATTATTTGCTCTGGAGATAGAGATTCAATCAATATGGCTTCAACGGGTAAGGCTGATGCTGTTGTTTGGTTTAATTCAGAGACTGCAGATATTACAGAGTCAGATATAGGATTATTATTTAAACACTCACATGATGTAATAAACGTTCCGGATCTTGATCCTACGGGGATCGAAGCCGGAAAGAAAATAGCCTTGGAACATATGGACGTAAAGACTGCATGGCTTCCGGAAGAAATAACAAAACGTAAAGATTTTCGTGGAAATGCATTAAAGGACTTTACTGACTTTATGAAAATAAACAGCAGCTTTGATGATGATCTTCAGCTGGAATTAAAAAGGAAAGTAGAGCGTTTCTTAGAACTTGCAAGACCGGGAAAATTCTGGAGCGGCAGCTATAACAAGAGTCGAAATACCATGGACTATAAAATAAATTATAAAAATGCCTTCAATTTTTTAAAGCTCAATGGCTTCTCCAGGATAAAAGATGAAAACCGGAAAGATGGATTTTATTTTGTGAAGCAAGACAAGCATATTTTAAAGGAAGTATCCGCTCAGGAGATTAAAGATTTCTTCAATAGTTTCCTTGACGAAAAGCAGAAAGAAAAAGGTTTAGCCCTGTATCCAGACGATTTGTTAAATATGTTAATTGGTTCTGAAGCCGTTTCCGATAAAAAGCTTGTCAATCTTGAAACAAAAGATTTTGATTTTACTGATCACACTTCCAAAAGTCAATATCTGTTTTTTGATAAATTCATCTGGGAGGTTACCGCCGATAAAGTAGAGGAGATTAATAAAGGCTACAGCCGTTATGTCATGGAGGGCGATATACTCAATAATATTATAAAAAAGCAGACAAGGCATACGCTTCAAAGCCGGGCGATTAAAATTGAAGCGCATTACATTGATAGCGATGGGAAACTAAATAGAGGCAATCCTTTTTTTGACATTAAAAAAGATCAAAATAATAATTGGGATGTAAACATTTATCGGAAAGATTGCGACTTTATGAATTATCTGATCAATGCTAGCCGCGTTTATTGGAAGGAAGAAGTTCAGAACTTGCCGCCATCAAAAAGAGAAGAATATTTCAAAGAAAACAATTTTGTCCTGGACAAGTACAAACTCGAAGGTTCTGATGTTGGTCTAGATGATGATCAGGTTTACGAGCAAGAGGTACATTTCGCCAATAAGGTTTATGCATTTGGGTATTTACTCCACCGTTTCAAAGATCCTTCAAAAGCCTGGTGTACTTACGTTATGGATAATGAAGTTGTTGATGATAATGAATCGCACGGTAGAACTGGTAAGTCTTTACTTTTTAATAATGGAATCCGGCTCTTTATGAACTCAAAATATATGGGAGCTAGAAAGAAAAATTTACTTGAAAGCGATTTCCTATATGACGGAATAACCGAACAGACCGACTACGTTCTTTTTGATGATGCTGATAAGAAATTTCAGTTTAACCAATTGTTTACCGACATCACAGGAGATCTTAATGTCAATCCGAAAAACCAAAATGCGTACCTGATTCCATTCCATCAATCTCCAAAGTTTTGCATTACGACAAATTATGCTCCATTTGGTCTGGATTCATCTACAATGGAAAGGATTCTGTTTGTTTCATACTCAGATTGGTATCACGGGGCGAAAGAAGATATGGAAGCGAGGTCTCCTTTGAATGATTTTCAAAATAGATTTTTCACCGAGTGGGATGATAAGCAATGGAATCTCTTTTTAAATTTTTCCGTTCAGTGTCTGCAGTTCTATCTGTCTACAAAAGATAAGGTTGGGGCCCCACAAGGAAATATCAAAAAGAGAAATCTCATTACTGAAATGGGTCCTGTATTCCTGGAATGGGCAGAAGGGTATTTTGTTGACGAAAAACTCAACAGTGAGGTTAATAAAAAAGAAGCATTTAAAAACTTGATAGATTATAATCCTTCAGTAAAAAATATTTCAGCAACATTATTTAAGAATAAGCTTAAACAATTCTGTGAACTGAAAGGATACATTTTAAATCCTGCTGATAAATTAACAACCTCAGATGGTAGAATCATGAGAAGTTTTAACGGAGTATCTACTGAATATATCTACTTAGCTTTTCTTGAGGGACCTTTCGGAGTCGGTGAAACTCATGACACAAAAGATAGTGATCGTGATAATGATTACCCTTATTAAAATAAAATAATGGAAACAAAATTTGCACAATGGCCGCCTTTCAGATCCGATTTACGGAAGCAGTTCGGATATCTGAGTTTTAATTGTACGCTGATCAATTTAGACATTATTGGAATAAAACTCCTTAAGTCCGGCGAGGTAGTGGCAATAACCTACAGGGGAGCCCGAAAAACAGGTTTTATTTACGAAGGCGGCAAGTTGACGGATCAACAAGTTTTCAGAGCTTTTACCGATGTCCCTTTGGATTATAATGAACTTGAAAAATATGAGAAGGAATACCTTGGAAGGATTGAAATACTGGCTCCTCCAAAAGATAATTATGTCTTTGTGAATGAGCAGGAAATAATGAAAAAATAGAATTTATTAATGTAAAAATGTAATACTGTAATGAAAAACAAATTTATAAATCTTGGATCTCTCGCAATAAGCCTTCTATATGTAGATCTATTCTGTGGAGCTGGCGGAACTTCTACCGGGGTTGAAACCGCAAAGATCCACGGAGAAAAATGTGCAAAGGTTATTGCATGTGTTAATCACGATGCGAATGCAATAGCCTCACACGCTGAAAATCATCCAGAATCACTTCACTTCACAGAAGATATCAGAACATTGGAATTAGGCCCGCTGGTTGAGTACGTGGGAGAAATGAAAAGGCAATACCCTTTTGGAAAGCTTGTACTTTGGGCTTCATTAGAGTGTACGAATCATTCTAAAGCTAAAGGAGGAATGTCTCGTGATGCGGATAGCAGAACTCTTGCAGATCATCTGTTTAGATATATTGATGCTTTAGATCCGGATTCTGTACAGATAGAAAATGTTGAAGAGTTTTTAATCTGGGGGCCGTTGATGGAAAAAATAATTCATAAAAAAGACACTACCTACTGTCCTTTAGCTATAAATAAAAAAGTTTCGTATAGGCTTATGCCCGTTTTTACTGATTTTTTCAATCCAGACTATCCTACTGAACCTAAGGTTATAACCAAAAAAAAGACGTCATATTGCCCTCTTAAAAAGGTTAAAATAGAAGATGTTAGTCTTCTTCCTACGTGGGTGCCTATTAAAGAAAGAAAGGCTGAATTTTATAATGCTTGGATTAAAAAAGTAAAAGATTGTGGCTATAATTATGATTATAAACTTTTAAATGCGGCTGACTTCGGATCGTACACTTCCCGAAAAAGATACTTTGCTCAATTTAATAAGCCAGGATTTCCTACATTATGGCCTAACCAGACTCATGCTAAAAATCCTTCAGCAGATTTGTTTGGCAAAAAGCTTGAAAAATGGAAAGCCGTAAAAGACTTATTGGATTTTGAAGATGAAGGGAAAACTATTTTTGACAGAAAAAAGGATTTAGTTGAAGCAACATTAGAAAGATTCTACGAAGGATTAATAAAGTTTGTTGCTGGCGGGAAAAATAAATTTTTAGCTCAATATAATTCTGGAAATGCTAAGCATAGAGTGAGTAGTATTGATGAAATATGTAATACTATAACCACAAATAACAGATTTTCACTCGTTCAGCCAAAATTTCTTACAGCATATTACGGAAATGGCTTTGTTTCATCTATAGAAAAACCTTGCCCGACGGTTACAACCGGAGATAGGTTTAATATTGTAAGGACAAGTTTTATAGATCAGCAATTTGGTAAAAGTAAACCAGCTTCCATCAATACAGTTCTGGGAGCGGTGACCACAAATCCGAAGTATTCAAAGGTTAACGTGGAGTGGGTAATGAATACTAATTTTAAAAATATTGGCAGCAGTATAAACGATCCCTCTCCAACAATTACCGCAAATAGGAAATGGCATTATCTGGTAGATGCACAATATTCTCGTATAGGAAACAGTATTGAAAAGCCGTGTTTTACTCTTATTGCGAGAATGGACAAAACTCCACCATATTTGATTGAAATTAATCAGAATAATAATGATCTTCCTTCTTTTATTAGAATCATTGGTGACACGGTTGTTTATGAAATCTATGAAGACGATTCTCCAATGATGAAAAAAATTAAAGAGTTTATGGCTTTGTATGGATTGAAGGATATTAAAATGCGTATGCTGAAGATACAGGAGCTTAAAGAAATCATGGGATTCCCGAAAGATTATGTATTGATTGGAACTCAGGCAGACCAGAAAAAATTCATCGGAAATGCCGTGGAAGTAACAATGGCAAGGAAGATTTGTGAAGCCACCGCAAAACGTTTGTTTGAACATCGAAAAGCAGCATAATGAAAAAATTATTAGTTACTGTTTCAGGCGGAAGAAGTTCAGCATTTATGGCAAGGCATATCCAGACTTTCGAAAAATACAAGGATTTTGAAAAGGTATATGTGTTTTGTAATACGGGAATGGAGCGTCCAGAAACAATTCAATTTCTAAAAGACATTGTTCATCACTGGAATATTCCCTTGAATATAATTGAGGCAGTGTTTGGGATGGTTCCTGGTGTCGGTATATCTCACAAAGTTGTAGATTTTGAAACGATGGATATGCACGGGAAAGTTTTTTCTCAATCAATAGCCTACATGAATAAAATAAATTGGCATGGTGTTCCCAATTCCGCAATCCCCTACTGTAGTAAATATTTAAAAACTGAACCCTCTCACCATTTTGCAAAGGCAATTTTCGGAAAAGAAAAATTTATAAAAGCAATTGGTTTCAGGGCTGAAGATATGCCTAAAAGGATCAGCTGGCCAGAAATAGCAGAAGAGGAATTCAGAATATTTCCAAATCTAACAGATTTTGAAAACCCGATCACTCAATTTGATTTGAACTTATTTTTTGACAATGAGCCTTTCAAATTGAAATTACATTCAAAGATTGGTAATTGCAGGTTTTGTTGGAAGAGGGATAATAAATTAACCGCGGATATTATCAGGATGCAATTTGAAGGTGATCAGTACTTTGTTGACTGGCATAGAAATGAAGAAGCCAAATTTGGGAATACATTCTTCCGAGATGAACTCACAATTGATGATCTGGTTAAAATGGCACAAAGACCATTTGTGGGACAAATAAACTTTGAAGAATATCAAGATGATGATTTTAAATGCATCTGCAATTTTTAATAAATATGAACATCAAAAAGCTGCATAAATGATATTAACAAGATTAGGTAATAAAAGAAGGATGAGTAAAGAATTAATCAGTCATTTTCCGGAGCACAGAATGCGAATAGAATTATTCTTTGGTGCTGGAGGTAGTTTTTTTTATCTGCCAAAAGCCAAATATACTATTGTAAACGATTTAGATGATGATGTGACAAACCTTTACATGGTTGTTCAAAATCATCTAAATGAATTCAGAGAGCAAATAAGAATAGTTCCATTGACTGAAAGCTTAATGAAGCACTGGAGGATAAACAAAGAAATAGATCCTATAAAAAAAGCTTTGAGGTTTATCTTTCTTTCGAATTTTTCATACATGGGGAAAGGTGATACTTTACGATTAGGGTTAGATAATGCAAAACAATCTGTATTAAAAAATCTCGATAAAACATTTCTTCTTCTCCAAGATGTTAAAATAATGAATCGAGATTTTAGAGAAGTTTTACCTGCTATTAGTTTTAGTAAAGGCTTAAATGACAGAGAGAAATGTTTTGTTTATTTAGACCCTATTTACCACGATACTGAACATTATTACAGTGTGCCAAAATGGAGTGAAAAAGATTCGATTGATTGTCTGGATTTGATGGTTGATTGTGGTATAAGATCAGCGATGTCGGAATTCGATAGTGACTTTATAATTGAAGAAGCTCAAGCCAGAAATCTAAATATAATTCCTTTGAAAAGTAGGGCAAATATTAAAAATAGAAGGACCGAAATATTAATAACAAATTATAATAGTCAACAGCTTTTTACTGTATAATATGGGAAAAGAATTTATCACCCGGATAATCGAATCTTCGGGTAAAACGAAGACACAATTTGCCAATGAAATTGGAGTGAATAAATATACCGTAGACAAATGGCTTGCCGGTATTTACAGACCAGATGCTGCCAATCAGGAAAGCATTAGGCTAAAATTTAAAAGAGAAATTGCGAAACTCTATAAATAATTCCCAGAAGATAAAAGGACAAAAACCTTAATAACGGAATGCCGATGCCGTTTCTCAAGTAGGCGAAAAATAAAAACTTTTTTTTATGAAAAAATTATTAATGATCAGTGCTTTTGCACTGGCACTGGCAACGTCTTGCCAAAATGAAAGTTCAAATGATGATTTTGTAAACACTCCTATAGGAAATGTTGAAACTACATCAAAAAAACCTTTAAAATATGTTTCACAGTCCGAAGTATATGACAAAGGGGTTAGATTGGTAGAAGAAAAAGGCGGATATGCAGAGATAGTAGCGAATACTATTTTGCATCCTGAAACATCCAGGAGGGCTAGCGTGCAGTGTTCTTTTAATGATCAAGAAAATGGAACCATCGTTGTTTTGACTCAGGTTTCCGGAGACGGACAAGGGTCGACTTATTGGATATCTTACGTCCATTCAGACGGCTCAATAAGCACATATCCTAATCCTGGATATTCTTGTTCGACATTTTCAGGATGGTATCCGTAATTAATCCCGGCCCTTCGGGGCCATATTATAATCTTTTTAAATCAAAAATGTAATCTTAATTATGACAAAACTAGATGACCTACAAAAGAAATATCCAAAATATTCTGTTGAATCTTGGGTTACTGATTATGGTATTTATGATCATGAAGCTAAAGAATTTATCGGCGTTCCGATTAATAGCTTTTTTGAAGCCGAAAGAACATTGCTATGGTTTCTTACATATCTTGATGAAAAGCTAAATAAAGAATTTAACAATATTCAAGGTTCTATTTTCCTTGATTGGGCACAGCAATATTTTAATGAAAAGACTCTCAATGCAGAAGTTTCTAAAATTTCGATGATGGAAAATTTGTGGAGCTATAACCCATTAATGAACTATTTAAGTTCAATTAATTTCAAAACTAAACTAAAATGGTTTTGTGAATTAAAAGGATATCATTTTGAGCCTAAAGAAAGAATTATCCGGAACATTTCCGGGAAAACAACTGAAATGATTTTAGTACAATCGGTCAAATCAACATTAAATTAAAATTATAATCAATGGCACTATTTACCAAAATAAACAAAACTACCATCAACTCAATATTATTAGAAATTAAAATTATTGAAAAATTCATTCAACCTGTTAGTGAAGGTAGTAAAGAAGCTGTAAGAATAAAAATGATTGGGGATGACCAAAAAGAATATTCTTTGGTTTTTTATGAGGAGGATCTTCAAAAATGTAAAGCCAAATTGCCAGAAAATCAAAAATTACATTTTTAGTATGAAATTTAAAATAACTTAAAAAATAAATCATGGAAGAATTTGAAGAAATGGAAATGCCAACACCTTGCATTCATTGCGGTGAAATATTTGATTTAAACGAGAAATAAACCAAATATTTTAAATTAATAATAACTACAATATGAGCGACAATAAACCATTATCATTTTACGGTCAAATAGATTATACCGAATTAAGAGAAGCCTTAAAAACAGGCAAAGTGAAGGCCACCTGGGTTGAATTTAAGAACAAAGGAAAACGCCTGATGGTTGATATCAATGTCTGGGTAAAAGAAGAGGCTGATCAGTATCAGCACAACGCTTCAATCCAGGTGCAGAATAAAGAAGAGTTCCAAAGTGACAACAAGGCATTCATTGGTAATCTTAAATATAAAAAGCCAAAGGCTGTAGAAGCTTCTCCGGAATCAGTTTCGGATGCAGTAGGCAGTGATGAAGATGACGATCTTCCGTATTAATTTTAAATTGTCTGAGAATTCTCCCGGTGATATCTATATCACCGGGATTTTCAACGGCGGAAAAAAAGTAATTTTTTAGGCTTAATTACGGAAAGCCTTACCAACCAAAACCAAATACGATTTAAATTAGCAACATGAAAACCTTTAAGATAAAAACACAGAATCATTTAATATTGGGAATAATCGGGGCGTTGAAGACCTGCTCAACTGGACAGGGAATACGGATCATGTATGATCTAAAAATTAACCGTGGAAATTACGATACTCAAATTGAATTCGTAAGAAAAGACGGGAAAGATATTAATGCTGTTGACTTCTTTATGTTAGGGTATATCGTAGGTAGGGATTATAATAACTAAATATAAAATCTGTAAAGTTTCTCTTTTCTTAGAATTCTCCCGGTGATGTTTACATCACCGGGATTTTTTTTAAGCGATTTTCAGGGGTTTAAGTTACATTTCCGAAATCCCTGCTAAAACAATGGGGACGGGCCGCCTTTCAATCCTCCCCACACCCCACCATAAAATTTATTTATTTTTGTAATATTGTAATAAAGAACCAAAAACCCCTAATTGTAAGGGCTTACAGTATATTTTATTTTTTGTAATACTTAATTAGTAATTACAAAAAAATTGTAATAAAAATGAGTATTACAAAACTCTTACAAATCCGATTTCGGGGTATTACAGGTCTTGTTAAAATTCAAATAACTGATAATCATTTAGTTATTACAAAATTACAGACTTACAAAAAAAAATCAATCTTTTAGTATTTTATCGTGTTATTTATAGTATCAAATGATATTTATAGTATCTTTGTGAAAAGACTAATAGATGAAGTCAGAACGTTTATATATCAGTAAGTTATATCTTATTTCTGCTGCTGACCTGTACGATGGAATTCAGGATGAGGAAATTATTTTTAAAACTCAAAATCTAGAACCAATTTACTTTACTCCCGGTACATGCTCTTATACTTGGGATCGCAAAAACACGTCTTCCGGATATTACTATATTAATGAAATAGTCTACTCGGAGCCGGGGCTTGGTGATCAGAATTCAATTGCAGAATTAAATAAGGCAAAAGCTCTTGTCGGAATCACTCAGAATGGAAGAAAAATAGTCATGTATAGAAATGATTATTTTAATAATCTTAAAATGGTTCCAGAGGTTGATTCTACAACGGACCGCACACGTATAAAATTTTCACTTTCCAGTTTGGATGTATTATAGAATGATAAGACTTCGCCCGATAGAAATTCCTGGTTACTTAATTCCTTTTATTTTGAAGGAATGTGACGGTATTTCAATTCTCAAAGATGGCGGAGAATATAAGCAAATTCTAATAGAGCCTAAGAGTGTTCTGGGACAATTCCTATACGCAAGGCTTAAAGATGAAAAACCGATCCGGGAATTTTGTCTGACAATCTATGCAAATACTGAAGGAAAAAAGAAAGTTTTTTCTACAGAAATAATAAATTTTTACAATGCAGCCGAATTCTCAATTGACTTGTCTTTTGACGATTTGGAATGTTTTTATAAATTCATTGATTCTTACTTCCGGACTTATTTTTGTTTCTTTATAAAAGGCTATTGTAAGGGCAATGTTTACAAAAGTAAGATTAAAAAGGCTATAGATGAGTTTTGTGATATGTATGATCTTTATGAGTATGGTTATTCACAGAACCAAATGCGAATATTATATTATCGGTATACAAATAATGGAGTTCTGTCGCTATTCCAAAATAATAATAAATTGAATTACGGCTTTTTTGGTGTAACATAATAATCTCTCTCTGAATTGGACTTTTGTAAAAAAAATTGAATGTCTAATTTCAGATTGAACGCGCGAAAACCGAAAAACAGTGCGGGGCTTCCGACGCCAAAAGGAGAGCTTTATCTTCTTTACATACAGGATATTATTTCGCTGCCTCCGGTAGCTGAAAAAGGAGTTCTATGTACTGGAGATATTCATTTAAAAAATGGACGAAGATTTCACATACTTTATCTCACTCCCAGCACTCAAAAAAGAAATATAAAATCTGACGGTGATGTTGATTCCAGAGGATTCAAAAAGAAAGTCTCCGGGAACTTTCCGGGGGATGATCTGGAAATCCACCAATTCGTTAAAAATAACATTAACCAGGGTTTTGTCATAATTATGAATTCTTATGACAAAACGTACCATCGCATTTACGGAAGCATTGAAAATCCTTTGTATTTCACCGGAGATTTTAATGATGATGATTCTGGAAAAGGGTATGAGTTAACATTTGAGCAAAATTTTGCGGACGAAAATCCACTTCTTTTTTACAACGGAACCATTGTACTTGATGAATCTGCAATTGAAGATCCAGATGTGGACTTTGATGGTCTATTTGCGAGGCGAGACGGCAGTAATTTAAATGATGATGAAGTTGATCAGTGGGCGCAATTGTTAGAAACAAAATTTATAAAAGCAGATTTTTTCCCAATTAATAACCAATGGTAATTTTATTTTTATGACAAATTTTTTAATTCCTATTACTGTAAATCAGCTGCCGCAAATTGCTGAACTCGATGGAAAACAAGGGATGTTTATTCTCCCCGATGGTTCGATAAATATCAATAAGAAAGATGGAACCTGGATGACGATCAATAAAAAATCAGACCACGCTGGAATATTATCCCCGTCCGATAGTATTTCTGTAGAGCCGGGTTTTGCGAAATGGTATTGGGCTGGTCCTGGAACATATGCTAATGCTGGAAACTTTGTTTTTGAAAAGTTTGGTGTTTTATCGTATAACGGATCTCATTGGCAGGGGCTTGAAGTGGAAATGCCTGAAGTTTCTGTTGCCGATGAATTCAAAATAGAAAATAATGAAGATGCTCAGGGCGCTCAGCAAATCAATAATTGGCTAATTAACAAAGTGGAAGGGGGTGAAGCAGGAGGATCTTCGACAGCAACCGAAGAAATTGGCAGCTTTGACAAGATCATAGGGGTTAATTCGGTCGGGAATGATTCAGACTCGTTAAATTATGTCTTTCCTGGGGTTACTCCTGATTTCGTTAAGTGTAAAACAAATGACAATATTGCCGATTCTATTCAGTCAGCAAGGATCGTGAAAACTGGACACGTGAACCTAGCCTCTTCTGGTCTATTTAAGTTTTGTATTGGCACTTTTGACGGAACTATTTTTCATACATCATGGATCTCTGAGGCTTTACAGGGTCTTGTTGGATGGAATGCCTTTACGTTAGAAAAAAAGCTTTTGCCAGGGCAAATTATTGGAGTAACTGGCATTACAACCCCTTCCGGGCCAACAGCCAGTATTCGATTTGCTTCAAATGGGGGGGCATCTGCTAATAAGTTGGTGCAGTATAGCACGGTAGTGGGTAATACGGATATATTTAATCCGGGATCTTATTACAGCCTTTATTTCGATCTTTACAATATTGATTATGTGGAATCGAGTACCGGAGAATTCAATCTCAAAAAAAGTGCATCAAAAATAGTTAACGATTTTGCAGCAAATAATTATAAGAGTTCTTTTTTTAAAAATCAAGGAGCCACAGTAGCTAACGCGGAGACCAATCAAAGCGCGGGATATGCTGTTGTGAAGTTGGGAAACTCAGTCAACCATTTTCTTGAAAAAATAGAAGTACGGGCTCAAACCGCTGGATCTTACAATATAGTTATAGGCTTTATTGATCAATGGAATAAGCTGATTGAAAAAAAAGTATTATCTGTTAACCTTAACGCAGGTATTAATACGTTAAATATCAATGATATTTTTGAAAAAGATGATGTTATCGGATTCAAGTTACCATCTAAATTTCCAGTCAACAATGCTGTGGGTTCATCTGCTAATCTTTTCGTTTCAGCAGATTATGGAAGCTCTCTTGCTCCGGTGCCTGGCAGTACTTTACCTATTAAGTTGTTTTTAAGTGAGTATATAAAATCTAACATTGCTACAAAATCAGAAGTTATTTCTGTAAAAAATGACTTGAGCGCAGTTGAAAACCAATTCATGAAGGATGGGAAAAAGGTGAAATTGATTTTCCAAAATGATGGGACGGTGAAATTTGAATATTCTTTAGGGTATTCAAGGACTTTATTCATGGGTAATTCAATAACCCTTAGTGTTCCTGATACTGGTCCAAATCCGGGTTGGTGGGGTACTTGGGGTATGTCCGCCTCAGAAAAGAACAAGGACTATTGTCACATATATCTGGCAAAAATGAAAGACTTAAATCCGGCAGCAACGGTTAATCCGGTTAATATTTCTTTATGGGAATATGTAGTTTCTACAGCCACAGGATCTAGTTACACATTTGATTATTCGACACTTGATGTGCATTTTACGAATGCTCCGGAAGTCATTTTCTTAAAAATTGGCGAAAATGTATCATGGAACCAGTATTTTAAAAACAGATTCAGAGATTTGATGGAATACATTATTCTAAAGAATCCAACAGCAATAATCAAGGTATGCGGGGTATTTTGGGCTAATTCAAGCATAGATTCGGATATGTCAGCTATTGCGGCCGAAAAAGGAAAACAATTTATCCCGTTAAGTCAATTGGATGTGCCAGGCAGTAGGTCATTTATTGGAGCTGTTGTGAAAGGCGATGACGGACAGAATCACACGGTGAATCTCGGAGGAGTAGCAGCTCATCCAGGTGATTCCGGAATGGCGACAATGGGGAATGCATGTTTTAATTCTTTGGGATTATAGCCGCAAATATCGCATGGGAAATATTCTGCATTCCAGTATTGCCCGGGTGAGCCGATATCCCATCAACCTTCCATTTTGATATGTCATTTCGGTTTTTATCAGAATGTGCTTGGTTGATGGGATTATTTGAAATTTTAGAAATATCAATGAAATAAGAGCTTGATTTTAAAGCAATCTCTTTTGATGTATTAAAATTTAGCGCACTCATGAAAAATGGAGAAATAACAAATTTGGTTTTAAATTTCTTTAAAAAAGTTATTGAGCTTTCTTTAAAGGCATTAGAACCTTCAACAGAAGTATTATCTCCCAATTGGTAAATTAAAATATTGGGATTAAAATTTTCTACCATTTTAAACTTGGAAAATTTTTCTGGGTTTCTCTCAAATAAAGACCAATTGGAACACCTGAGGATAATGTTTTTTTTAGGATAGTAGTTTTTTATGTTATTAAATAATAGGTGTACATAATCCTGATCAGAAGTAGCTGCTGCCATTCCTGATTTATGATCCCAACCTATATCAGAGGCTACACCGTGAGAGGTTATTGAATTTCCGACAATGAAAATTTTTAAAGTATCAAGTGAATCAACAGTATATAGCAATTCTTCGTATTTAGGCATTTCTACATTATTCATTGCAGAAAGTTGATCATGTTTACTACAGCTAAAAAGACATAGAGAAAGTAAAAATAGATAGTTTTTCATATGTGCGAATATAATAATTAAAAAAAACAATGATAAAAGAATTCATAATAAAAAATCTCCTTTCCATTCACTCTGGCGGAGTGGGTGGAAAGATTTGGGCCTCACTTCAGATCGCTGCAGTTCCGGCTGTCGGATTTACCATATCTGAAAGATTGTTCGGCTGGTATATAGAATCATACGTATTCATCTGGATGCTGGGATTCGCTTTAATAGCAGATCTTATAATAGGTATTTGGAAGCATATGAAAACCGGATCTTTTTCACCTAAAATGATGATCATGGGGTTTTGTCAAAAAATAGGGCTTGTAATTCTTGTTTACTTTTTGACTGAAGCATTCATTCAGATCATTTCAGACGCAGATCTTGATAGTGTATACTTCAAAGTGGCAACCAAGTTAATGATCTTTATTTATCCTGCCGGAAATGCGCTTGTAAATGTAGGTATCATTACTAACGGGAAATTTCCTCCATTGGGGTTTTTAACCAAGTTTGAAAAATTCAACAAGACTTTAGATGTAAACGTATTTAAGCAAAAAGACGATGAAAACAAAGATACTGATAATACTCCTGCTGAGTAGTTTTATTCTGAGCTGCAGGAGCAAGCAGAAAACCTCTTTCTATAGCAAAGAGGGCAGAACATATATTGAACGAGCGAAATTCGATTCACTGAAAGAAACCGCTGTCAAAGAATCCACTAAAAAAGTTACAGACAATTCTGTAAAACAGCAGAAGGAAGATTTTTCCGGAGATATTATCATAAGGGGCAAAAGCGACACATTAAATCCGCTGATCTTTCATAACGTAGTTTCCGGAGATACACTTCAAAGCATTTTGATCCGTGGTAAGGCTGACTACTATATATCCAATCACTACAAGAAGTCGTCCGAAGACAAGAAGGAAACTATCAAAGAGGAGAATTTAAATGTAATCCAACAAACAGCCCGGGATCTTGTATCAAAAAAAACAATAAAAGATGTAGCGTCCAAAGTTGAAGAGGGAACTAAGAAAATTAAGTCTACAGGTTTTCAGGCCGGCTGGCTAATTCTCATTGGCGCCCTTGGGGTTGTGTCGATCATCATATTCGGAATCTATAAATATTTAAAACGAAAATAATGGAATCACTTGGAATCGTAATAATGTTGGTTGGTACTAATGCCGGACTTTTGGCAATTGTTTATGAACTAAAGGAAATAAGAAAATCACTAAATAGTAAAAACAGAAAAAATGAAAACACTAACTGAACAAGACTACATAAATGCAGCTAAAGAATTAGGCTGCGAGGTTGCCGCAATAAAAGCCGTTGCTGAAGTTGAGAGCCGCGGATCCGGATTTCTTTCTTCTGGGGAACCGAAGATACTATTTGAGCGTCACCGGTTTTACAAATACACCAACGGGAAATACTATAATAAAAAAGAAGTTATTGACGGCAAGGAGATTGTTAACACTTCAAACAATGATATTTGCAATAAAACTCCCGGAGGCTACGGAAAAGAATCT
Organism: Chryseobacterium carnipullorum; assembly: GCF_003815695.1. Classification (NCBI taxonomy): domain Bacteria; kingdom Pseudomonadati; phylum Bacteroidota; class Flavobacteriia; order Flavobacteriales; family Weeksellaceae; genus Chryseobacterium; species Chryseobacterium carnipullorum. Next base: position 3,506,445 of record NZ_CP033920.1, read on the forward strand.
GATCAACATTTAAAACTAAAAACAGCGTCAGCATTAAATCGGGATGCTGCTTTGATGTCTTGCTCGTGGGGTCGATTCCAGGTGATGGGAGATAACTGGCAAAAACTCGGTTACAAAACTCTGCAAGAATTCATAAACAAAATGTACGATTCAGAAGGTGGCCATCTGGATGCATTTGTCAGATACATTAAAGCTTTTGGACTTCAAGGGCACCTCCGGAATAAAAGTTGGGCAGCATTTGCGAAAGGGTACAACGGGCCCGGATATAAAGCGAATAATTATGATGTGAAAATGCAAGCAGCTTACAATAAGTATTCAAAATAAAAGCCTCAATTAAGAGGCTTTTATTTTTACTTAAACTGTTTTTCAATTTCTTCGAGATGTTCTTCTGTTGCCTCAGGGTTATTTTTAATAAACTTCTCTTTGTGCTCTTTCATTTTGTTATCAAAAATAATTTTTTGACCACTATTTAAAGAGCTGATTACTGCTTCAATTTTGCTATTTAAAGCATTTACGGAAATCGCTAGAGATAAATTATCATTCATATTTGAAATCCCACATTTGAGTGGTTACTCAAATTTACGAAACGGGAACTGATTTTCGCTCACGGTGTAATTAAGTATTATCAAAATGAAGTCAAATATTGAGTTTTCAGGGTTATTAGTTTTATCCTCGGCTACGGTCGGGGATTTTAACTTACATACCGTTGAGGCTTGATAAATTCTGGAAAAATTAATTTTGATATAAAAAGTATCGATTTATATTTTGTTAATGTTCGTATTTGTATCAATTTTGATGTATGAAATTGAGAGGTACCATAGTAGAAGAAACCAGTCCAAATTCGAATTCTATGATAATTCGTTTTAAGGATGACGAAAATAGACAGCACTTTGAAGTGAAATGTTCTTTCAATCCCCATGATCATCGTTTCCGGAAATGGGACACTATTGATATGGTCATTAAATGGGAAAGTGAAGTTTTTACAGATCCTAAAACCGGAGATAAATCCTATTTCACATATCTCACCTGCAATAAAGCTGTTGAATTTAATTCTCCGTATATCAAATAGGAAAAAAAATTACGGAAACCCGTAAAAAATAATTCTACAATTTAGACTTTTTAATGTAACAAACTTATTTTGTCCTCTAAGGTAGTTTTGCGATATGAAAATATTATCGGAAATAACTGGAGGTACGTGGCTATTTAAGATAGACGCTCCTGAGCAGCTGAAGACTTTGGTCAATACTGTTTTGGCCGGTGGCAGAATCAACGAAGAAACGCCAGAACTTTCGACCTTTTTAGGTGAAAAGCAATTTGACGAATCTACTGGAGAAACTAAGCTGATTAATAAAGTTGCTTACATTCCTATGGTTGGAACAATGACCAAGTATTCCGGAATGTGCATCAATGGAGCAGATAGAATTTGCGCTGAAGCGATGAAGGCTCAAAATGATCCTGATTGTATCGGTACTATTTTTCATATTGATGGCTATGGCGGCAATGGTGACGCTATTCCTTTATTCCAGGATATTGCCCCAAAATTAACAAAACCCCGCATCAATCTAATTGACAAAGCTTTATCAGCTCATTATTGGGTAGCTATACTCTTGGGGCAGTATAATATGCTTTCAAATGATCTTACCGCAGAAGTGGGTTCAGTTGGTGCGCAATATTCGTGGGAAAAATCTACTAACGAAATAATCATAGTTCGTCCTCCGGAATCTCAAGAGAAAAATCAAGATTTTATTGATGCTTTAGCCGGTGACTATTCAGCATTAGAAAAAAAGCTATCACCTCTCGCTAAAAAATTTCAAAGTTCTGTAATGGAGTCCAGACCCGGAGTAAAGATTGAACACTTGCAAGGGGCTACTTACTACGCAGATGAAGCAATCAAATTTAAACTTGCCGATTCGGTCGGGACAATTAATGATGCTTACAAGTGGCTTTTAGCAAAATCAGAAATACAAAAATTAAAGTCTAAATAAATATGAAATTTTTAACCATGTTGGCAGGGCTGTTAGGCCTTGCATCAGTACCGCAGAAAGATAACAAAGTTGATCTTTCTGACGAATTAAAAACAAAGATTGACGGCCTTTTAGGAACCGCGGAAGCTTCAACGCTTGTGGAACAGGCAAACTTAGAACTGGCAGGGGTTGCCGATGCGCAGACGCAACTTCGAGAAGTTCAGGGACAGTTGGCCACAACTACAGAACAAGCGACTGTTGCTAATGCTCAAGTACAAACGCTTACTCAGGAATTGGCAAACAGTCAGCAAGTGATTGCTCAACTGGCAGATTCTCCGGAAACAATCGTTGAAACTTTGAATGCTGTGACTCCAAACTTTGGTGCGGGTAAAATTATTGCTGTTGCAGGTTTCCTTATGGGTATGCAGGGTGCAGTATTTGCGATGGATCGTCCTTGGAATACTAGGATTGTTGCCGGAATGTCAGCTCCTCAAACTGACTTCAAAAGTGATTTGGTAATTAACACTTTAAATGAAGATATCAAAGGTTTTGTGGCGGAATATCCAACAAAGTTTGAAACCCTTTTTGAAAAAAAATACAATCTGCCGGATCTGTGGAAACAAAACACAATTTTTGGTGTGGCTGATAGGTTGGTTTCAGCAATAATTTCAGTTGAAGAAGTTACTCAGCCCAGAAAAGCTGTTTGGGTTGCAAAAGGAGGAGTGACAATTCATCCGGAAGTTATGGAGGTTCGTCCTACTCAAATTGATTTACAGTTTAACTACTGGAAGCTTCAGGCGCTGGAGACTTCTTGGATGCATCAGTTCAACAGAGAAGGTTCTCAGGCTTACAAAATGAGTTTTATTGAGTTCCTGATCGTTAAATATCTCGAGAAGGCAAGGTCTGAAGATGCTGATGTATTGGTTAGAGGTGTTTTTTCTGAAAAACCAGCAGATTATGATAAGCCAGTTACCTATTTAATTAGGAATAATGGGGTTTTCAAGCAGTTATTTGATGCTAGAGATATCACCCATAAATTTAGACCGTACTACTTGGGTGAATTGACTGAACAGAATGTTTGTGATTATGTAGATGCAGCTATACAAGCGCTGCCTCCGGATGTTAGAAATATGGATCTGCAGTTTGACTGGTCACCATATTGGATTAGAAAATACCAGACAAGAGATCGTGAAATTTACGGAGGTAATAATGATTATACCGGATTGGTTAAACATCCTCGTGACTATCCAAATATAGAATTTGTTCCGGTGTTACAAATGGAAGGTTCGAAATTCTTCTTTATTACATTTAAAGATAATGTGAAGCCGTTAGAATTTAAACCTGAAGAAAAATCGAAGTTAACATTTGAAAGGTTTCTTCGTGATGTTTATGCTTTTGCTGATTATAAGCTAGGAATCGGTATCAATCACATTGGTTTGGAAACTGCTGATGATAATCCGCTAAAATATGAACTTCAGGCGGTATGGTCTAACACGGAGCCACTTTTTGATAAGAACTTTTTCATTCCTGTTTTTGATTTCGGAAACGGAGTAGTTAATGCTAATCATAACAGAATTGCTCCCACGCCGGACTTTACTACAAATATTACATCCATCAAAGGAAATGTTGGCAGGTATCTTTTCATCAGAGGGAATATTTCTATGGCTGGAAATACCTTGGTGAAGAAAACTGCTGAATTGGTGCTTGCGTCAGATTTCGATTTGAAGTCCGGTGGAACCTTGACTTTGATCAAAGTGGGAGCTACCTGGAAAGAAATCTCCAGAACTGAAGCTCCGGAAACTGTATCTAATCAGATAGAGTTTACCGATGCTACTATTGATTATGCAGACTCAGATAAATTCATCTATAAGGGTGATGTTGCTGTTGATCTGGCTGAAATCAAAGGAGGTTCAGAAGGGAATACAATTAGAATTTTTGGCGGTGAAGCTGAAGGTTCTGCCTTAACTGTGAAAGATTCAGGGAATATTAATGTTAATTCTAATTATGTCATGGATGCTCATGCTAAATGGATTGACTTAATCTTCATCAATGGAACCTGGAATGAAGTTGAAAGAGGGTAAATAATAATAACCAAGAACCTCGCGAAGTATAGGTTAATCGCATTTTACTTATGAGAACAGATTTAAAAAAATCAAAAAATAATGCTGGTACTCCCACGCCTAAGAAAGCAAATGCTATTGCAGCATTAGTTGACGATATTATTTCATGGCCAACTGTTGATTCTGATGGCGTTACTTTAATTGGTAATTTCGGATTCAAACCAGGAACCAATTTTTTCAGAATTTACATGACGGCCCCAACGCAGGCGGCAACTTATGAATCTTCTGGAAATCCTGATGGAAAAGGAGCGATGAACAAATACATTGGCGAGCATCCAGGTACGACTAAAGAGGCTATTTCTTTCGTCAAAAAATTCATGGGAGAGGGCTTTGTGATCATTTATGGTGGTTGTGGTGGCGAAGAGGAAATGAAAGTAATGGGATCTGAATGTCATCCAATGGTTCTTTCTGTTGGAGGAAAAGACGATAAGGATGGCAATATTAACACATTGACTTTCGAGCAGGAACAAATAAACAGAGATTTCATCAAGTTTTACAAGGGTGACGTATCATTTGCTGAGCCAAAAGCTGTGGCCGATGAAAATGTAACACTTTCAAAAACTGACGGGCCGGTTTATCAATTGCCGACAGCAGTTGTTACCGCGGATATTGAATTTGTTGCATCTGATTTTGATCATGATCAGATTGTTACCTTGATCGGTGGCGGTGGTACCGCTCCTTTTGTATTGAAAAATACACCTGCTGGCGCTGTGCCGGTGTTTTTAAAAGAAGCAACGAATTGGATTGCTCTCAAGGATTCAGTGATTAATCTGAGGGTTGTAAAAGCTGATAAAACTTATTTAGTTGAAGCCTCCCGGAAATAATTAATAATTATCTAATAGGAAAGCCGCATTTATAATGCGGCTTTTTTGATGTAACAATAAAGCCTTCATATACGGGATATTTTTGCTCTATGGAACAAATAAATGTTTACGATGCTTTAAAATTAATGCGAAAACTTTCTTCTGAAAATTTTCCGTTCAGTTTTAGTTTCATAAGCTGTGATCGCTCAAAAAGATCTTCAGAAGGGTTGGTGATTGTTGAAGAGGCTATTTTGACTAAAGGGATGCCTAACAGTAAATCTAAATATGCTAAAAATCTTATTGCATATCAAAACCTGAAAACCGGGGAGTATAGACAATTTTGGATTCCGCTTTTAATGACACTTAATAATAATTTAAAAATCAGCCATGATAGAGTTTTTAGGAGATGACGCCATTGTCGGGGGACAGAGTGCTTTTACATTTGAAGTAATAGACAAAAAAAGACAGCAAAATGACCCTTATTTTGCAATGGATGTGTTTTCGTCTTCACCCTTTATGGCTGTCCATGGAGACTGGAGGGTTTTCCCGTATGGTGAAAATAATGACCTTCCGGTGCAAATCAGAAATATAGTATACTCGAATTCAATTGCCCCAGGTATTCTGAATAAGAAAACCGGAATGAACTGGGGGAAAGGCCCAAAATTATATGAAGAAATATTTGAAGAAGGCCAGCTTAAGAGAGTGTATAAAACTGATCCCGAAATTCAGCGATGGTTGGATACTTGGGATTATGAAAATTATATAGCAAGATGTACAACAGATTTTTCACATATTGAAAGCTGTTTCACAAAGGTGATTCAAAATAGGGGATGGAGAATTGGAAGGGCTCCAATGATTAAATCTTTAGAGCATATTTCGCCGGTTAGAAAGCCGATCGTTGCAGGAAAAAAAAATACGCCTACTCATATATTGTTAGCTCAGGAAGATTTTCCGGAGAAATATGATGCTTTTCCTTTTTTTGATAAGTACGACCCTTTTAAATATCCGCTGAGTATGAAGTATTCCAACCTTTATACGTTCGCATCTGCATTTTTTAGCATTCCTCATATTTTGGGATCTATTCCATGGATTATACAATCCACAAATGTTCCTAAGTTTCTCGCGGCGCTGAGTAAAAATTCAATCAATATAAAATATCACATCACCTCCCCAAAAGAATATTGGGATCAGAAAAGAGATGATATCAAAGATGAGTGTACTCTGAAAAATATTGACTACAAAGAATCAATGTTTAAGTCCTTCAAGAAAAAAATGTTGAAGTCAATAGAGATTGTTTTATCCGGGCTAGAGAATGCCGGGAAGTTTTGGCATTCTGAGCAGGTTCTTGTAGTTGAAGGGGTGAATGTGATTGAAATGGGGTGGAAAATAACGGTCATTGATCAGAAAATGAGTGATACTGTAAGCGCTCAGATTTCGATTGCTAATAAGGCGGATACGTCAACTGCTTCAGGTGTCGGTGTACATAATGCCATAGGAAATGTTTCTGATTCCGGAAGTAATAGTGGTTCCGAGCAGTATTACGCGCTAAATAATTACCTGCAGACAGGTATTGATCTTCCTGAAATGGTCATAATGGAGTGTATGAATGCTGCTTTAAAGGCTAATTTTCCGGGTAAAAATCTTAAAATGGGATTATACCACGATGAAACGAAAAGACAGGAAGATATGTCTAAGGACGAAAGAAATTTAAAAGTTCTAAGATAATGAAGTTACTATTTAAGCAGGAAGGATTTCCCCAAGATATTAAAAAGGTGATTGGTATAATCGATGCGGATTTATCCTGGGACAGATTGCGTCCATCACTTGAGATTGCCACAGATGAAATAGTTGATATCATTGGTGAAAATAATTATTCCACAATTAACGTAGAGACTGTGCCGGAAGGAAGTCAGAGATTTTTTGAATTGGTAAAATTTGCCATTGCCTTTAAAGCCTATATGCATTATGCTCCTACCGGAGATCTTGCAATGACCAATAAAGGAAGAACAATGAGGCGTGATGAATATGAGGTCGGAGCTTTTGAATGGCAGATCTCCAATCACAATGAATCTTTAGAGAGGTTTTTTTATAAGCACATGAATCTCCTTTTCAAATTCATGGTTAAAAATAACTTGATTATTAATCTTGAAAAGTATAAGCATGATGCCCTTATAGTGCCGACATTGGCTGAATTTGAAGCGCATTATGGATTAAACGAGTCTTATTTTTTATACTTAAATCTTTTACCTGGGTTAAGAGAATTTGAAGATCTTGAAATGCTTTCAAGAATTGGAGAAGATCTTTATAATGACAGAAATGCATTGAAGGATAAAAAAGTTCTGCACAACTATTTACAAAAATCTGCGGTTTATTACTCAATTGAATGGGGATTAAGGCACTTAGATATCCAGATGTTTCCAAAATCAATTTTGAGAAGTACAGAATCTTCCGAGGGCTCAAAATCTAAGTCTGCATTATTACCGACAGATCTTGCGCTTATTTTCGAAAAAGATTGTAACCGATATCTTAAGAAAGTAGAAAATGAAATGACGTCTTTCAGGGTGACGGTTCCTTCTGAAGATTTTAGACTGCCTGATTTGGACTTTGATGATGACGATAATTTTGTATCAACATGATAGCAATTGAAATACCTGAGAAAAATAAATTTCTCTATATGCCGGAGAACCTGGCTGAGTGTGATGCTAAACAATATGCAGATTTTTCCAAATTGCTTTGGATGGCGCAAGAAAAACAGATCAGCTATGATCAGCTGTGTTATATGGCAGTTTATCCACTGTTAAATTTAAGGAAATCTAAAAAGAAGAGTCCTGAGAAATATGAAAATATAATCAGGCTGTCTGAATATATAGACAATTTCTTCGATAAAGATGAAGAAGGAAATTTTACCGGAATAAAATTAGAATTCACAAAGAATTATCTGCCAAAATATAGGTTGTTTTATTCATATTATGGTCCTGATGATGGCTTTAGTGATGTTACTTTTGGTCAATACATTGATGGGCTTGATGAGTATATTTATTATTCAAAAACGGGAGATATTAAATCTCTACGAATGCTTTTTTCAATTTTTTATTTGAAAAAAAATGAAGTTTATAATTATCGCATATCAAAAAAGAGAGCTGAAGGTATTTTCAGATATGTTGATATCAGGCATTTATACGGTTTCTTTTTGTTTTTTTCATCAATGCAGTCTTTTGTACTTCAAGGTGAGATTATGGTTATGGGAAATCCTATTGATCTATCAATAATTTTTACGAAAGATGAAAAAGATACTTTTGAAAGTACCATTCCCGGAACAGGCTTCAGGAATATAATTACGGACATGGCAGAAAGTCAGGTTTTCGGTCCTTATAAAGGAGTTGAGAAAACTAATTTGTGGGTAGTCCTGATAAGACTTTACGAATTGAAGAAAAAAGAATTAGACGACAAAGAAAAAAATAAAACCAATGACTCCACTAGAGCTTAAAGAAATGCTTTCAGAAATAAAATCTGAAATTCCGGAAATTAAAAAGACTATTAGTCTTATCGATGATTCTGACCTTTCAGAATTCGCTTCTGATATGATAACTTCTGAAATGGCTTTGGTAGGAGTCATTCCATCTTATGAGCATGTGGGAAAAATCGGAGCGTTCAAAACTCTACCCATATTTCAGTTAGATATTGTTGAAAAAACAGATTATTCAGCGATTAATAACGACGAGTTTGTGGCATTATATGAAAGAACTTTGAAGGTAATGTTTAAAGTGCGTGATTTTGTTTTGGTAAAGATTGAGGACGGATGCTATCCCATGTTGAGTAATATTGATGTTACATCAATGACGATTGATCCTATAAAGAAGAAAGCGCAGTGTAACGGCTGGAGTATGGATGTCCTAACAGAATAATATATGTCACTATCAGAAAGAAGAACCGCTGATATCGGAATTATCGAAGGCTTATTTGTAACGAAAACATTACAAGAACAGGCCATCTCTATTCTTGCAGAAACTCAGCGTGAAATGAAAGGCTTTAGGTCTGCCCGATGGAATAAAAGAAGTATGAGTGTTAGCGGAGATACATTAACCTACACTCACAATATCAATTTTAGATTCTTGGATATGAAGGCACGGGTATCGAGATCTGGCTATAATCCTTCAACGACCAGAAGAAAAGCTGGGAAAGTAAAAAAGAAATCATTACCGATTCATAATAAACCAATTTTTAGGCATAAAAGATATATTCAGAAAAGAATATCATTTGGCTTTACAGATGAGATCAGGGGGATTTTTGAAAAGATGGCTCAGGAAAATAATCTTTTGAGCAAAACGTCCTCCAAAAATTAAAAAACTTCCTACGGTATTTTTAATTAGCTAAAAAAGCCACCCTAAAATAGAGTGGCTGATTTTTTTTATTTGAAATAGTTTTAATTAAGTCGCCAAATACGTCTTGTTGTTTTGGTTTCTGGTTTAGTTCTGAATATTTTTTCTGAAAGATAATTTTTTGCTTGAATTACTAAGTGATATTCAGTATTTAAAAATTCAAACGAGTGGCCTACTTCCAATACTGATAAAACATCGATATATCTATTCAGTTTACCTTTTGTAGAGAATGGTACATTTTTATCTATTTTTTCATCTATTATTTTTGTTCTGTTTTCAATAGATTTTAAATGAGCTTTTTTATAGACAATTTGATTTAAACTTTTATTTAATAATTTACTTAAAGATTCGTTTGACTTTTTTATGTTTGTTTTCAGTAACTTAATCTCTTGTTTTGACCAGTATTCAGATTTTTTTGTTATACCTAGCTCATATGCCTTGCTTTGAATTGAAGATATTGATCTGCCAAGAAATTCAGCTATTTCTTTAGTTGTTTTTTCGTGATAGTTGACTATTAAATATTCGATTTCAAATTCATCATAGTTTTTGGATAGTTGTGATAAACCGAGCCTATTTCTTTTTAAAGATACAGATTGTTCTGTTCTGCCTATTTTTTCTGAAATTTCTTTATTTGACAAAAGCCTGTTTTTTGATAAAAAGACGATCTCTTGGTCTGTCCAATAATCGATTTCAGACTTTGCTTTTATACCTAACTCAAGCCTCTTGATTTTTACAGCCTGATAACTTCTATTTAATTGCTCTGCTACTTCATTATTTGTCAAATCAACATTATTGAGAATTTTTAATTCTTTTTCTTGCCATGGGTTAGTGAATTGATTTGTTCTTTTCATAATTAAATTAATTTTGAGGTAAACTATCCGGCCTTCTCCCTAAAGCCGCCATCGCATTTTCAAAAGCTAAGTTTAGATCTGATTTATTTTCTTTATCTTCAAAAAAGAAATTAACTTTGATTGCCTGAGCAACTTTCATAAACGTTTCTAATGTCGGCTTATATTTTAAAAGAAACAGTCTGCTAATAGCACTTTGCTGCATACCTGTTAACTCAGCAATATCATTTTGAGTTATTTTTTTTTGATCAGCAATTTCTTTTAAAAGCAAAACGAGCAATTGCCACTGCCCGTTTTCTTTATTTTCGTTTTTCATATTTATTCTTCTGATTTTCTAACTGCTTTTTTAAACATGTCTTTAGCTTGTTTTCGAGTTGTGCTGCTAAAACTTCTCATAATACCATTAATTTCACCATTCACAATGTGAAAAGAATGAGAGCTACTGCCTTTACCAAAGCTTTTCACACTAAATGAAACACCTCTGTATTCGAAGTTTTCTTGAAGATCAAATTGTCCGTTTTCTAATTTTTCTGTTGCCATAATAATTTTTGCCGTATTAAACTGTTGCCGCCAGATTCTAAAATCAATGAGTTGGTTTATCTCTCATTTTCTTTTACAAATATAGTACATATTTGTACTATTTAACTTTAGTTAATGTTAATTATTTGTTAAAGTTATATTTTTAAATTATTTTTGGTGGAATAGAAAATACTTGTATATTTGTATTGACTCATCGCTACGGGCACAACCCAAGCAAATTTTTATCGATATAATAATCCCCCAGGAGTATAGGTGTAGTAATACCCTAACGCGTTCTCGTAACGGTGAGTCACCTCCCACGGGGGTATTTTTTATGTAAACTTTTAAATAATTGTCGTATGACTCACACAATCAATTTAGAAGATACTCCATTGAATATGGATGTTTTCCGTCTGGCCAGCGTCGAGGCTTTCAATAGTTTTATAGATAAACCTAAAAAATTAGATACACCATGCGAGTTTTTTCGCAAAAATAAACTTAGTTCTTTCCGGTATAAGATTTTAGAGCAAGGCGATGTAAGATTGTCTGTTATTTCACCTTCTGGTTCTGAACATTACGCTATACAGCGCAATTTCGCATTAGCATATATAAAACTTGTGCGTTCTTATTACTCAAAAAAATTTGATTTAAATCATGAGAAAAGAACTAATGCAACATGCTAAAGCTGAAAATGAAGTTTATTCAATACTTCAGAATTTAATTGTCGGAAATTCTCCGGAAGAATTGGAAGATATGATCTTCCATGTTTTCGAAGATGCTAATTTGCAATCGGGGGACCTGTCGCAGGAAGAAAGATCACTGCGATCAGAATTTCACATTGCAAGCAGAAAGATTTTAAGATTATTGTGCAAACATCCTGATCTGCTCAGGAAACTGAAAGATGCATAAAAATGAAGCCTGTTATTTTAACAGGCTTTTTTAATGTAACACAGCAATTGCTTGCAATTGTCAAAATTTGCACAAAAATAATTATGAGTAAAGATGTATTGAAATACTTAACTTCTGAAGGTTTATCGCCACAAGAAGAATACAATCAGGGCTTAGCTTTGTTAATGCAGAACCCTGCCAGCCGAAATGCGGTAAGGTCCTACAATAATAAAGGGTATTCCAAACAGGGCTTAGAAAACCTGAAATATGATCTGAAAAAATCCTTTGGCATAAAAGATCAGGATATCCGAAAATACAAGGAAGATATCACTCCTGTGATTGAAGAAAGAACCCTTGAAGGTTTCTTAGAAGAAAACAAGGACAGAGTTCAGGAACTGCTTTCTGAGATTCCGGAAGATGCTCTAAAGGGAATGAAGCTTTATGGGAAATACACTTTTTTAAGATCTCCAGATTGCCCGAATGAATTTAAAATTTTGGTAGGCGATGCGATCACTGCATTTGAAAATTACAAAGCCGGTCATGAAGAGCTATTTACTAAAGTTGCATCCTTGGCTGATCCGTTACTGGACGAAAATGAAATCTTTGAAATTGCCAATCAGGTTTTGGAGGATTTTGAATTAAACAGAGAGATTCATGCAGAACTTCAGCATTATGCCGACACTGGCGAAATACTTGGTAAGCATGAGATTTTCGCAGATTACAATCTTGCAAGGGAAATTTCAAAATTAACGGCAGCTGAACTTGCCGGCAGATCAAGTAACCTGAAATCTTACATATCCAAAGCAAATAAATTGATTAATACAAGTAAGAATCCGGAAGAAGTAGAAGCTGCAAAGGTTCGTCTTGCTAATCTTAAAAAAGAAAAAGCTTTGGTTGATAAAACCTTGAAAGCAAAAAAATAATTATGAAGCACAAATTTTTCAGTATAAAAGAGTTAAAAAAATCTCTGGAATACAATTCAGATTGTGAAAATGATCCTATAGTTGATATTACTCTGGAAATGCTTAAAAGTATAATTGCTTCAAAGAAACCGGTTCCTAAAAAGGGGCCGGCTTTCTTCTCTTATAAAGGATTAAATATGAACTGATGAGAGATTATGAGGTAAGACTTTCGCAGGAACAGCTGGAGGAACTGGAAGATCTGTCCGGTGCAGGATATTGCATTGATAAAATCGCTCTGTATTTTGATATTCCCAAAAAAACAATGAAATCTGAATACATGCAGGAAGATTCCTGGGTACGTTATCATTATGATCGTGGTATTTTATTGGTTGACGCAAAAGCGGGAATAGAACTTTCAAAAGGTGCAGCTACGGGAAGTATTACAGCAATACAGCAATTGGCAAAACTTAGAGACTCTCAGAAGCTTGAAGAATTAAGGAAAAGAATAATGTATGGCGAAGAGATTGACTGATTATAATTTAGGCGATTTATATAAATGGATTGAAGCCGGACAGAGTACATCTGCTCCGGAAGAGTTTATTCAATATGTAAATCTTTTGGAGAAAATTTACCAGATGATGAACCGGGTAGATATCTACGGTTCCAAAGAAGCAATTGTAAAACACTTGGTTACTTTTGAAGAATCTCTCAAGGGAAATAGAATTAAAGCTATTGATCTATATAATGAGTCTTTCGAATATTTTAATGCCGATGATAAGATATCCAAAAAAGCATGGAGAAAGTTTTATGCTGCAAAATTGGATCAGGATTATGAAATGGCAAGAGCAGTATCTAAAGATGCTTCTGATTTTGAAAAAGCTTCAAGAATTGCCGACAAGGCTTATAAGTTTAGACAACTTGATCAGGAAGATCCGCCTGAGCTTCCCAAGTCAATGTTTGAAAAACCTCTAAAGGTTTACACCATGGACATGAAACAGTTTGATATAGTAAATGAGGATCTTACCGATATTGAAAACTGGATAGACGAAAATACAAAAGAACTTTCCCCCAAAGCTATTGATAGAATAAAACAGGAAGCAATGATTCTGCCGATTAAAATATTTGATGATGAAAAACCAGACGGTTCGAATTGATTCGCTTTCGGTCTATGATGATGTAGAAGTTAGGTATTCCACTTGGCTCAAAATGATCACCGATCTTATGGAGCCGCAAAACCTTTTCCTTGTCCTTGGGAGGGGAACTGGAAAAACGACTGATTATCTTTCTGAAAGATTAATGAATATATGCTATGAGATGCCTCATAGTTATATTGCTTTGGTAGGAAATACTTACACCAATCTTTTAAAAAATGTTGTTCCTGCCATTATTGAAGGCTGGAATAGAAAAGGCTGGATTGAAGGCATTCATTACGTAGTAGATCAACCGCCACCGGATCACTTTAAAAAACCATATAAAACTCCATACGAGTATAAACATACCATTTCTACTTTTACCGGTAATTTCTTCAATTATATTTCCATGGATACACCTAGTTCCGGAGCCGGTAATTCTTACCAGCATCTGGCAGGTGATGAAACAAAATATCTGGAGAAAAATAGAATTGACAGATTGTTCCCAGCACTCCGTGGAGATGCTACAATGTTTGCGAAATCTCCTTATTATTTGGGAGTAACTTTCACTACCGATTATCCGAACATTATTATGCCGGGCGAATACGACTGGATATTGGATAAAGAAAAAGAAATGAAGCTACAGCAGATTAAATATCTATTGCAAATTTCTCTTGAACTTAATAAAACTTTGGCGGGTACGATCCGGGCAGCGAAAAAAAGAAACAAAAAATTATTAGCTACGCTTCAGAATAAGATGAAAAAATTATCTGTTCTGAAAACAAGACTTCGTGTAAATTCTACGTTTTTCTATAAAGCTTCATCTTTTGTCAATGTCAATATTTTAAGGCTTGATTATTTCAAAACGGCATTGGCTGCTCTGGGCGAAATAGAGTTTAATACCGCCGTACTTTCCCAGGCTCCGATGGTAGAAGCAGGCCAAAGGTTTTATCTGGCATTTGATAACCGTCATATTTACGAGGACGGGATCATCCGGGAGAATTACTACCGTTATCGGACTGGTGATGACGCTGAAACCTTTTCAACAGATCTGAAATATTGCATTCCAGATAAGCCTTTAGAAATAGGAGCCGATTTCGGAAATATGATTTCGATGGTAGTAGCTCAACTTCAGGGAAAATCAATCAGGGTTCTGAAGAATATTTTTTCTTTAAGTCAGAAAACTGAAAAGATATGCGAACGTTTCCTGAAGTTCTTTGCGCATCATAAAAAGAAAGTAATTGATTTTTATTTTGACAGATCCGCAAATGCCTACCAGGATGTAGGACGTGACTGGGCGAACGAAATGAAAAAATTTCTTGAAGCGTGGCCGGACGGAACTCCCACTGGTTGGACAGTAAACTTAATGTCAAGAAATCAGGGAAATATTGAGCAGCAGCTGGAGTTTAATTTTGTGAAAGCTTTAATGAATGAAAATTACAGAGAGCTTCCAAATTTATTGATTGATAAATATCAATGCCGTCAGCTTATCTCGTCAATGAACGTTGCTAAACAGATCGTGAAGAAAAATGCAAAAGGGATATCCAGAATTTACAAGGATAAAACTTCAGAAAAGCTTCCGAAAGAAAAACTGCCAATGTATTCTACGAATTTATCCGATGCTCTCAAATATCTTTTATGCAGACGTCCTTGGTTGAGAATTTACCAAAATAAAAAATCAACTTTCTCTGGTCCTGATGATTGATAATTTCGTAAATTCGTGATTATGAATCCACAAGAAGAAAGAAAAATGATAAAATTGAATGCCGAAGATGTGAAAAGAATATTAGGGTTTAAAAAGCTTTCATCACTTTATGATTTGAATTTTAAATCGAAAGAAAGTCTTGAATCTATTTCAGATGTTTTGTCTATGACGGATACTGCAGGACTGGTAAAAAAAGGGTTAGAATATTTTAGAAATGAATATAGATGTAGACCGGAATCTTATCCAGGTGATTATATTTTTTACGATATGTTTTCTGGTTCAATGAAAAAAGGATTTTCTTTCACTGAATCTTATGATAATTGCATTCGTATTATAGATAGAAATATGAAAATAATTGATTATTGCAGAAATCTTCCAATTGCAGCTCCTATAGACTGGATTGATTTATGAATAGGCCATAAATAATTTTGTATTTTTGCAAAAGTTGAAGTCATCATTGCAAAGCAATAATGATTATTTATAGACACTTCTACTCGTCACAGTAGGAGTGTTTTTTTTGTTCAAATTGTAAATCACAATTTTTTTAAGTTCAGCACTTGCAACTTGATTTTTTAAGCAAATTGTAAAAAAAAAAATGTGCAACATTGAGCGTTGTTGCATGAAAATACTTGGAAAAATATCTTGAAATATTTTATTTAAAATGCATCATTTATAGTGTTTTAGCAATGCTACATTGCAGTTGCTTTGTTTAATTTTTAAATCAATTTTCTGTTTTTCAAGGGATTTAAAATATTTATAAAAAAGTGCTTTTTGAGTCAAAAAAAAGCTAAAATCAGAAATTCAAAACTGATAGATTTTATCAATATGTTGAAAATCAACATTCTAACCTTCATGAATAAAAAATAAAAAAAGTTGAAACAGCTGCTGGCCGACGCCGCCAAGAATCGATTTTGCGGTTGCAATCGCGCAGATTGCTGGAAATATGGTCAATTTAGCCGAAAATACCCCTGTAGAATGCCCTGTAGGGCCGATTTTGCAACATTTAGTGATTTATGAGAGGTTGCCCTATTATCAGTATGATGCACAGGTAGTTATGCTCGTGCCTATTTTGATGTAACGTAGGTTGTACGATCATCTGCCTAACATTGCCAATAAAAAAAGAGATGGCAAATGTGATTTCGGATGAGATACTTAAGCTTAAGATAATTGTCGATGGCAATGAGGCTCAGAAAAGGGTGCTTGATCTTGAGCAGGCCAACAAAGTATTATCTGTAAGACTTAAAGATCTTATTCAGCAGGAGAAGGAGTTGGATAAACAACGTAAAGCCGAAGAGAAGATATTAAAGTCCAATACTGATAAGATCGGTAAGTATAACACTAAGCTTAAAGAAAGTGAGCTTTTCGTCATCAATGAAGTAAAAGCCTTACGACAAAAACAATCTGCTTATGAACAGGGTTCTAAAGAGTATGAGAAGCTACAGGCACAGATTGACAAGGTTAAGCAGAAAGCAAATGAAGCTGCAAAAGCGATTAATGATGAGATACAAGGTCTCACGTCCCAACAATCTAAATTTCAGGAAAACTTTGATAAGGCTAACACTGCCTATAAAAACCTGCGTAAAGAGATCGAAGCTACCAATGAAGCATTAGCAGACAATCGATCAAAAATTGATGATGAAATCGGTTCCATGAAGATTATGGACATGACAACTGATCAGTTGACCAGAAGAGCGCGAGACCTCAAGGATGCAATGAGGCATATGACTGAGGGGGAAACCCTTACTAAGACAAGAGATGAGCTTCAGGAAATTAATGACAGGATAGCTGAATTAGGTTCCGGACCAGAGGAAGGCGCTTCCTTCTTAGACAGTTTCAATGAGTATACGGGCGTAATAGTAGCGGCCGTTGCTTCAGTTGCAGGATTCTTAATGAAAATGCAGGAAGTCGTTGATCTAAACAATGAATTGGTAGATGCTCAGACAGCAGTTGCTAAGACGACAGGGATGACCACTGAAGAGGTAAAGGACCTCACAGCCGCATATAATGATTTCGACACAAGGACTAATCAAATTGATCTTCTTAAAATTGCTGAAATTGGAGGCCGTCTGGGGGTACCAAAAGCTGAGATCCAAGATTTTACCAAAGAAGTAGATAAAGCTTATGTTGCTTTGGGCGATTCTTTTGCCGGAGGTGTTGAAAAAGTAGCGGAAAAAATCGGTAAAATCAAAGGGCTATTCAAAGAAACAAAGGAATTAGGTATTGCGCAATCAATTAATGAAATTGGATCAGGATTAAATGAACTCGGAGCTGAGGGAGCGGCATCAGAAGAAAATATTGCAGATTTTGCTTTAAGAATGGGACAGTTACCTGAGGCATTAAAGCCAACAATAGCTGAAACCTTAGCCTTGGGAGCTTCGTTCGAAGAAAGTGG
The DNA here is from genome assembly GCF_003815695.1 of Chryseobacterium carnipullorum. Classification (NCBI taxonomy): domain Bacteria; kingdom Pseudomonadati; phylum Bacteroidota; class Flavobacteriia; order Flavobacteriales; family Weeksellaceae; genus Chryseobacterium; species Chryseobacterium carnipullorum. The sequence goes on from NZ_CP033920.1 coordinate 3,524,095, forward strand.
TATTGACGCCGAAAGAGCCTCGTCGGGTTACATGACTTTTATACGTACTGCAGGAAAGGAAACTGCCGAGTTTGCCAAAGTAATGCACATTTCCCAGCAAGAGGTTGAAAAGCTTTTAAATGAAGATCCTCTACAGTTTTTCCTAAAATTCTCCGAAGGAGCTAAAGGTTTAGACCCTGTAAAATTAGCCCAGATATTAGATGGCCTTAAATTGAATAGCGGAGAAGTCATTTCTGTAATTGGAGCTGCATCTGAAAACACAGACAAGTTTAGAAAGTCAATAGAGCTTTCTGGTCAGGCTATGGATGAAGCCACATCCCTACAAAATGAATTTAATAAAGTAAATAATAATGCAGCTGCTATTTATGAAAAACTACAAAAAAAGTGGAAAGAAATTTACACCAGCGAGAAAGTAGCAAAAGTTTTGGCTGCATTAATCCAGACAATAGGTAAATTATTGGGTGTTGTCGAAGATAGTACCGGAAAAGTGACTCTTTTTAGGGAATCGATTCTATTTCTCACTAAAATACTTACGATTGCCGTAGTTTCTATATTTTCATATAATACTGCTTTGGCTTTATCTGAATTGACTCTTGCTAAAGTTAAGGAAAGATTACTTGCTTATACGATAGTTCAAAAGGCCAGTAATTTATTAAACCAAGCAAGTACAGTCCTGCAAAATATTTGGAATGTTACTCTTGGTTACAGTACGCTTGCATTAGCTCGATTAACCGGATCTACCAATCTTCAAACTATTGCGCAGGAAAGGTTAAACCTTGTTACGGCAGCTAATCCTTGGGCGGCGGTTGTCACGGTAGTGATGGCGGTCGTAACTGCTTATATGCTATTTAAATCAAGCGCTGAAGAAGCGGCCGCCGCTAGCACTAAACAAAGCAGAGCGTTGGAATTGCAAGGTGATATTTCTAAAAGAATCAATGATGAAGAGTCTAAATCTGCTGCCGAACTCAAAACTAAAGTTGAACCGCTAATTAAAGTCTTGAAAGATAAAAATACGCAATTGAGTGAGCGTAAGAAAGCGTATGATGAACTTATCAAAATTGCTCCGGAGTTTAAAGGAACTTTGGATGCTGAATTTATTGCAACTTCTAAACTTGATCGGGTTTATTCGTCTTTAATTGACAAAATAAAAGCTGCGGCAAAAGTTAGGGCGCTACAGGCAATCTTAGATGAGCAATATCAAAAAAGGGAAAAATTGGCTGGTAAACAGGAAATTTTCAAAACTACTCAAGAGAAAAATAAGACTGATAAAACGATGCTCAATCCTGATGGTAGTGCTAAAGCAGGAATTACATTAGTTGATGGTCTTGTAAAAAAAACAAATAAAGATTTGGAAGAACTGGATGGAAATATTGATGATATTGTTAAGAAAATAGCGGATGCTAAAGTTGAAAAAACAGATCCCACATCAAATTATACTCCTCTTCCTGATAAAGAAAAGAAGAAAAAACTTACTGATGAAGAAAAGGCGGCTCGTAAAGCTGAGAATGCATATCAGGCTATGCGCAAGAAGATTCTTGACCATGCCGAAGACTATGACCAGAAAGAATTAGAGTTAGAGGCTCAAAAACAAGAAGCTAACGCAGAACTTCAGAAGGAGGGTTATGCAAAAGAAAAAGCACTGTTAATTGCAGAACGTGATAAAAGGCTTGCAGAACTTGAAAAACAGAAATATAAGCAGTCGGATTTTGACGATATAGACAAAATTATTAAAAGAGAAAAAGGAGATCTTCAAAAACAGTTTATTGCAATCAAAACTCAATGGTTAAAGGAAAACAAGCTTGTTGAAGATACTAAAATTGCAGAAAAAGATAAAACTAATTTTAAGCTTCGTGCATTAGATGATAAGTATACTGAAATAGGTCTCAAAAAAGATGAAGAGGATCTTCAAAAGCGATTAAATTTAATAAGTAGAGAACAAAATCAAACATTATCAGCTAATATCTCAGTAAATCAGCAGAAGGAATTTCTTGCGTCGAAAGGTTATACAGAAGAATCTTTACAATTAATTAGTAATTGGGAAGAAGGGAAGGCCGCGATTGAAAAGTATTATCAGAAACAAAGTCTGCAGGAGCAAGTTACATTCTTCCAGGAACAAATTGCCATGTTTGAAATGGTTGCTGATCTGGCTCCTGAATTTCTTACTGAAGATCAGCTTGAGCAGATCCAGCAATACAAAGATAAATTAGCAGCTATCATTGGTGATATTGCTAAGCTTAAAAAAGGCGACGAGCAAAAACTTGGGGGGAAGCTTGCATCATTTGGAGCCGGTAACGCAGATTTATTTGGTCTTACTCAGGATCAATGGAAAGCTATGTTTACCAATACCGACAACCTTTCTGAAAAAATTCAAAAAATTGGTGCTGCAACTCAGATTGCTCAGAATATGTTTAGTGCTTATTCTGGATTTGTTCAGGCCAATGAGCAAAGAATGCTTCAGAAAATGGAGGTTTCCAGCGATCGAAAAAAGAAAAAATTAAAACACCAGCTTGATTCAGGCTTAATTACTCAGGAGGCTTATAAGAAGGAAACAGAGCTGCTTGATGCTGAGTTAGATAGAAAAAAGGCTGAGCTTGAATATAAAGCTGCTAAACGTCAGAGAGATTTGCAAATTGCTCAAGCTATTTCTGGTGTTGCAATGGCGGTAATAAATGCCGCACAAACACAGCCATTTTTTCCATTGGGTTTAGCTATGACAGTTTTAGCAGGTACAATGGGTGCGGTTCAGTTGGCAACAATTATGAGCACGCCTTTGCCAAGCGCTCCGGGCGCAGAGGATGGTCTATATCCGGTCCTGAGGTCGCAAGACAATAAATTATTCAATGCCAGGCGAAGGTCATCGAGAACAGGCGTTTATGATGAGCCAACGCTATTGGTTGGTGAGGCTGGTCCCACAATGCCGGAATTAGTTGTTAGTGGAAAAACTATGAAGAAGATTGATCCTAACATCCAAAAAATGTATATGGAAGAAATTCGAAGAGTTGAGGGTTTTGAAAATGGACTTTATCCAAAACAAACTGTTTCATCCGGAAGTGATGAAATGTTAATTAAGGCGTTGGAAATTATCAGAGATAATACAGAAGTAATGATTTATTTAAAAAATAACGGTGTAAGAGGCGTTTTTGAAAAATCTGCTCGTACTGGGAAAGATATTAAAGATATGACAAACGAATATGATAATTTATTAACTAAAAACAGACATTAATATGCCAGAACAATTTCCAGAAAATCCGTATTCTCCTGATTATATAGAAGCATCAACACTTACCACCTCCGTAAATTGGCAACATGGTAACGCATTGCCTGCTGATGTAAAAATTAATGTAGTAGCGTCTCATCAAAGTTTGGGATCTTATGATTCATTTAAAATCGATTTATTTGGTAATGTTAATAATACAGCGATTTATCCAATAGATATTACTGACGGAAACAATATAATTTCCGAATTTGTAAGTGCAGGTGGATATTTCAACAAAAATGCATTTATAAAATTTAAAGACTTAGGGCTTTTAGATGCTGGATCATATCCAGTAGAGATTTTTTTCACCTATTACGGTATTAATAATGGAATGGCGGTCTATTTGACTGAGGCGGCTGTTTTTTTCACGTTAAATGTGCAGGGAGTTCCTGACAGCATAACTACCGATAAGGATGAATATACTTTAATCTTTAATAGGCAAAACAATAGTCTGACAGGAGATTTAAATATAAATATCAATGGGAATGTTAATGATAGCCCGTTACGGTTTTTCAATTATTTAGAAATCTTTAAAAATGTCGATCCTATTCTAAATAATTCAGTTGTTTTAGAAGAAAAAACTCCTCTCATATCTAATTCAAATCTTCCTCTTGAGGGTGAATATGAAATAAGTTCTGCAATCTTTAAAAAAATTGTTGGAGGACCTTATGTAAATGTGAAATCGTTTCTTATTAATCTAATTGTGGTTAATGGAGATATGATGATAACTCCTAAGAATCTCAATTTTTCTTTGATTCAAACAGCAGGAGAAGTAAAAGAGGAAGTATTAAAAATAATAAATCCGTATAACAAAGATTTTACAATAGAAGGACCATACTGGCTTGAATTTTCGATAGATTCGGGATCTCAATCTGAAGAAGTAACTATATCAACTTTAAATTCTTCTAACTTACCTATAGGCGATATTAGTGATAATATTTTGATAAAATATGAAGATAAAACAATAAGCATCCCTGTAAGTTTATCTGTGATAAGTTTTATTTTTCTATCAGGAATGGAGACCTATAATTTTTGCTTAGATAATAAAATAATAAACTTTATTAAACGGGAATTAACCGCAAGATATGTGAAGTCTACATTATCTATCAAATTTCAAAGTGAAGATGAAACAGTAAGTATGGTGGTGCCGCTCACGGTTCCTTATTATAATGAAAGGGCTTCTTTTGATTTAGGCGGCAAAATTCACCAATATTTTTTAAGATTGAAAAAAAGCATACTTAAAGAAGAAAAGAAGCCGGGGAAATTTGACAATAAATTATGGATGTATCCTGCGGAAGTTAAAATTCTAGTTGAGGAATTGGATGTTGATTATAATGTTGTTCATGCAGAAAATGTTGCAGCAATATTTTTTTATCCTGGTAAAAAGCCTGCAGCATTTCCGTTGCTTTCTAATAATTTGATAAAACAGAGAGTTGCAGGATCTAAATATATTTTCACTTACATCCAAGGCTTGATTCTGCCGAATAAAATAGGAATCGGAACCCCGAACGTTTTACCGGATGGATTGGTTACACGTGTTAAAATCGAAGATGATGAAGAAAAAATAATTTTTCCACGAAAAAAGATTTTTCAAATCACAGATGATAAGCAGGTTGTCTATTATACCATTCCTAATAATGGACCTCAGGTAATTAATCTGCAATATGAAAATCAAAATCTTTGCCCCGAATCATTCAGTTTCACCGGACATCTGAAGAAAACTCCGGAATACAGTCACGTTTACGATCAAAACGTTCTGTCTTCTATTAAAGAAAAGTACGACGTGACTAAAATCACTACCTGGACTATAAATACAGGATTTATTCTTGAAAAATGCACTCAAATAATTGATGAGATCATCATGAGTAAATTGTGTTATGTTGAGATTGATAACGTAATTCATAGAGGTTTTGTTGTTTCTCAAAAAATCGTTGCGGCTGACACTAGCTTAGAATTAATTCAGTTTGATTTAGATTTTATACTACTACAATAATGGAAATAAAGTTTTATACAAATAAGGGAATTCTTGATTTATCTAATGTGAAATTTAGTACACAGGAGCAAAATTCAATGATGAGTGACAGGGTTTTTACTAAGTTCTTTTTTCCTTTCGTAATAAATGTTGATGATCTTTTTTTTCAAACCTTTGGCGATTATCTGAGTGATGAAAGTAAGGATGTGGAAGTTATCATTGAAGGTCATCTTTTTCACGAAAACAAAACATATAAGGCTGCATTAACGATTGAAAATGTTGAAGGTTATGTATTAACGGGTCAGATTGATTATGGCTTTGAGGAGATTCCGAACTTTGATAAAAAGTTAAGTGAACTTCCTTACGAAAAATTCAAAGTTGATGATATCTATTCATTTGCTGAAGGAATTGTTTTGAAAAAATGGCCCCAAACTAATTATAATTTTCCAAGGATTTTTACTAAGAAATTTGTTTCTGATGATATATGGGATAGTTTTGATGGATATTATAATGATAGTACAGTTGAGAATAGTCTTCCGAAAATGAAAAGGAACTATATTGATGGGTCTGGAAATATTTTCAATGTAAATATTATACATCCTTGTCCTCATCCAATATATCTATTAAAGGTAGGTTTTAGAGATGCTGGCTTTGATTTATTAGGAGATGTTTTATCAGATCCTGATCTCCAGCAAAGGTGGGTTTTTTCAGGAACAGATTATTTTACTATGAAATCTCAGACAAGATTGGAAGCGAAGGCCACCCAGATGGATTATTACGAAGATGAGCCTGCTAATTTATTGATAAATGGGCATACTTATAAAATGAGAAAGCGAAAATATAGCAGATCATTTTCCAATCTTTTACCTGGTAATTATAAGATAAAAGGCTCATTTCGAATTCAATCTTTTTATGGCAAAATCATTTGTAGAATTACTGCTAATAATACTGTAGTGTGGGAACATGATGTGTATTATACTCAAGGGTTTCTTGATAAGGTTTTTCCTATCGATATTTCTGTTCCATTAAACTTAACCTCTAATGGTATCAATTTTTTTGTCGAGTATATTCCATTAAACTATGATGCATCTGATTATGATGTGATAAGTTTCAGGCTGACTTCAGACGTTTTAACGGATGATAACGCGAGTGAAGAAGATACTAAAGTGGTTAACAATCTCAATGAGATAGATTTAAGCAGAGCTGTTCCTGAAATGACATTTGGCGATTATGTAAATGGGATAAAGAACTGGTTTAATTATGATATGGATGTTGTTGGAACTAAAATTTACATGAATAGATTGGGTAAAAATGAGCCCTCCAATGTTCAGGATTTTAATGAGTTCTCAATAAAAAGCCCAAAAAAAACATTTCTTCAAAAGAGATCATTTTTAATTAAGTTTCCGGACCTTCCGTCGCCTTATAAGTTGGACAGTATATATTATGATTATAAAGGTGTAAAATTGAATGGTCTTAAAAATGAAAATACTACAGAGGTTGAAATAAATGGATATCCGCTTCCCGTCGCAAAACCTAAAGAAATTAGTGCGCCGACGGCTATTGATGCGTTGGAATCTTCTGATGTCATAGGATTGGTTTTTTATGATGGGTTAATCGACGGACAAAATAATTCGAAGAATGTTCCAGGATGTTCACATCCTGAACTTTTCAATAAAAACTTCTTACAATGGCTGCGTCAAAGAACTAGAGGTGTTCAGTATCAATGGCAAAAAGAAGTTAATGCCGAGAGTTTTAGCCAGGTGAAAATTAAAAATCATATTTTTTGCAATAATAACGTTCATCTGATTGTAAGTTTAAACAAAGATAAAGTTGGTGACAATACCTATCAAATAGATATTGTCACCGAAACTATTAGCTAATCCATTATAAAAGAAGCCATATTGGATTCTTTTTCTACAATGTGAACATAAATCATAGTTGTTAATATACTTGAGTGATTTAAGATTTGTTGAAGGTCTCGTACATTGCCACCCTTACGAAGAAAGTTAGTGGCAAATGTATGACGGCCGGTATGCATTGATACATTTTTCTTAATATTTATGGTATTCAACTTCATTATGGTTTTCAATGTTCGATTGATAGATTCAGGTGTGATTTGGTTTACAAATAATGCTGGATGTCTTTCAATAATAGCTTTGGCTGTATTATTGAGCACAATCGTATGTGGCTTATCTGTTTTTTCAGAATGAAACGTAACAGCATCACCTCTAAAATCAATTCGGCGTAGCTTTTGTATTTCCGAAATTCTTAAGCTTGTATAACATGCGAAAAGAAAATACCCTAAAGTCAATAAATGCCCTCTATCAATGGTTTCACTAAAATAATATTGTTTTAAAATTTCAACTTCATGAATTGTTAAATTAGTTTTTGATCCTTTCATTGAACCGACCTTTAGGTCGTCAATGTCAAAATTTATAAATAACCCGTGTTTCTTTGCGAGATTGATATACTTTTTAATTGTCTTGATGTTGCCGGCAATTGTTGTCTGTTTGTTTCCTTTAGAGTACAAATACCCTTTATAATCTTCAAAGAAGCCCAAAGTCAAACTACTGAAGGGGATTGGATACTTATAATTTTCAAGCTTAGTGATAACGCTCCTTGCCATCCGTTTTGTAGAATCTTTTGTTGGAACCTTTTCTATATGGTGTTTTGCAAATGATATGAAATCATATTTTGGAGTTTTATTAAAGAATTCATTCCTGAAAGTTTTTATATCTAAATAAGCGGAACGTGATAGACGATAATGCGTTTTGATTTCTGTTGTTTTTGATTCCATATTATCAAGGGAAAGATTGATATCTTCAGTATCAAACTTCTTTTTTACTCTACGAATGTTATTATCCCATCGTTCAGGATCTATATAAAGACCGGTTGGAATACGATCTCGTTCTCCATTGATGGAAACATCATAAAAAATCTGGCACTTGCCATCTTTTCTTTTGTAATTGTTCAGATAAAAATGTGCGGTAATTGTCATAAATTTAGTATTTGTGACAAGCTTTGTGACAAGGAATGAAGGTCGGTTTTGAGTCATAATTATAATTGTTTTAAGATTAAAGAAATGACCAGAATCGTTGTGACGGCTTTATGACAAAGGGATAAAAGAAAACAGGTTAACCCCTAAATCACGACACTTCATACGTTGAAATGAGCTTGATCTAATTGTTAACCTGTTGTTTTTGTGACCTCGACAGGATTCAAACCTGTAACCTTCTGAGCCGTAATCAGATGCGCTATTCAGTTGCGCCACGAGGCCGTCGTTTCCTTGATGTTTTAAGGTTTGCAAATATAGCACTTTTTTCCGTTCTTTGAAAGATGAAACAGAGAATTTTACTTTTATTTACAGTTATAGCGCTAATCTCCTGTAAAAGAGAACAAAAAATTTCGTCCTCAGACTGGACTCAAATCTCAAACCGTACCCAATTTAAGGAACATGACGGTCTTTTGGAGTTGAAGTCGGGGAATTTTACCTATAATTTTAAGCAAAATCAGACTCCATTTAAGAAAATCATCCTTTTAAATGCGAGCATGGCCGGGTATATTTCCGAATTGGGAGCCGAAGATCTGATCATAGGTGTTTCAAGTCCGGAATACATTTATTCGGAGAAAATTCAGAATCTTTTGAAGCAGGGGAAAATCCAGAATGTAGGAAGCGAGCAGAAGTATGATGTAGAAAAGATCATTTCCATGAAGCCGGATGCTATTTTCACCAACTATATTGCAAGCTTTGATAACGCGTATCAATTGCTGAAAAATAATGGAATTCAGGTTGTTTTTCTGGATGAGTACATGGAGCAGCTTCCGTTGCAGAAAACGGCTTACATTAAACTTTTCGGAGAATTTTTCGGAAAAGAGAAAGAAGCTGAAGCAAAATATAAAGAAATTGAAAAGAATTACAGCGACCTGAAGCAGCTGGCCTTAAAAGCAAAAGATAAACCTGTAGTGCTTGCCAATGAAATGTATGGCGATATCTGGTATCTGCCGGGTGGAAAAACATCGGTAGCAAATTATATCAGTGATGCCAATGCTGCTTACATCATGAAAGACAATAAAGAAGAAAAGTCTCTGACCATGAGCTTTGAAGAAGTCTATGCCAAGTCACCCGGCGTACAGTATTGGGTGAATGCAGGAAGTCATACCTCTAAAAAAGAAATGCTGGGTACCAATCCTTTCTACGGAAAACTGGAAGTATTCAATAAAGGAAAAATCTACACGATCGCAGGAAAAGAAAAAAATAAAGCCAACGACTTTTTCGAAAGCGGGGCAGTGAGAGCAGACCTGATCCTGAAAGATTACATCAAGATCTTCCATCCTGAACTTCTTCCGGAATATCAGCTTACCTACATGAAAGAGCTTCAATAACTCGAAGAATTGTTTATTTTTGCAGTTCCTTTTTACAAAAAATTATGTGGAAAAAAATTAAACAGCTTATTTTCATCGTTCTTGTTCTGAATGTGGTCTTCATTATCTGGGGCAGGTTTTTTAATCCTCCCATTACCATCACGCAGATAGGAGGCATTTTTGAATTCGGAAAACTGCACAGAGACTATATTTCCTATGACGAAATGGGAAATAATGTCAAAAAAGCAGTGATCGCTTCTGAAGATCAGAAATTCTTTGACCATAACGGGTTTGATTATACCGCTATTGAAAAGGCAATGAAGAATAATGAGAAAGGAAAAAAAATCCGTGGAGGAAGCACCATTTCACAGCAGACTGCAAAAAATGTATTTCTCTGGCAGGGCAGAAGCTGGTTCAGAAAAGGACTGGAAGCCATGTATACTTTCATTATTGAGAAGGTGTGGAATAAGGATATTATTTTGGAAAGATACCTGAATTCCATTGAAATGGGGCAGGGCGTGTTTGGAGTAGAAGCCGCGGCTCAGTATTATTTTGGAAAATCATCCAAAGATCTAAGTGCTTCAGATGCAGCCTGGATCGCCGCTGTATTGCCCAATCCAAAGAAATATGATCCTAAAAATCCATCCCCTTATTTAAGAAAGAAACACAATTGGATCATGAGACAGATGAGGAATGTGAGTTTGAAATAGTATCTTTGTACTAATGAAATTTTTTAATTCCAGCACAAATTTTGAATCAGTTCTTAAAAAATATTTCTCTTTTAAGAACGAGACCCATTCGTTAGAACCTTTTGCCGAATTTTTAGAGAGCGTTAAAAGGTCAGATTTTACGGATGTTCTGAATTTTCTGAGAAACAACCCGAATTTTGCTGAAAATTTTAAACATTACATCCACAATGTTTTTAAAGAAAGACCTTTCAATCTTTCCCTGACCGAAGCTAATATTCTTTCAGAAAACGCCTTCTTTCCGGAACTTAAGAAAAGAATCCTGAATAAAGTACTGCCGCCCGTAGAAAACGAAAAAACGGTGTGGTACATGATTGATAACGTCAGCCTGAGACCCAAAAAAGATCTGGCGTTCCTCAATAATCTTCCTGAAAATGAAATGGATGAGTTTTTAGGCCTTCTGGGAGCTTCAGATTTCATCATCAAACCCAATGTCAAAAAAGAGCTGATCTTCTCGATGAGCATTCTTTCCTGGCGTGTAACAGGAATGGCGATGGAAGTGGAGGTCGTAAGAATGGCTCCGCAATACAGAAATCTCGACAATCCGTTTCTTGCTCTTCAGAACGAGTTGGAAGCACTTACAGAGGACCTTAAAAAAGATCCGGAACTGCAGCTGAACTCCAAAGACAGCCGCTACAAACAGATCAAGATCTATACAGAACACTGTCACGAATTTGTCAATATTGCTTTTAAAAATTCTGCTAAATATGGAATTTCGGGCAAAATCAACCAGTCTCTTCTTAAGATCCGCCAGCAAACGGAAAGGATCTACGAGATTGTACAGCTTCTTGTGATTGATAATGAACAGGATGTTACCATCAAATCAAAGCAGTTGATTTTTAATATTCTGAATTATAAATCCCATAAAAATAATATTGCAGACCTGATCAACGACAGTACGCGTCTGATCTCTCACCTTATTACCAATCACACCGCCGAAACAGGAACCCACTACATCACTTCTACCCGTAAAGAGTATATGACGATGTTTTACAAAGCCAGTGGTGGTGGAATTATTGTTGGTGCACTCTGCGTTTTGAAAATGCTTTACGGGTATATTCCCGGAAGTGATTTTTCCCATGCGTTTTTATATTCCATGAACTATGCGATGGGGTTTGTGATGATCTATCTGATGGGCTTTACCCTGGCCACCAAGCAGCCCGCAATGACTGCCGCGACCATGACCAAAGTACTGTCAGAAGAAGGGAACAACAAACGGAATAACACTGAATTTGCCCATCTTGTATCCAAGCTTTTCAGAAGCCAGTTCATCGCCTTCGTAGGAAATGTACTGCTGTCCTTTCCAATTGCTCTGGCGATCATCTATGGTCTCGATGTCTTTTTCTCACAGAATTTGGCCGTTGAAAGATCAGATAAATTATTAAAAGATCTCGATCCGTTTAAATCGAAAGCTATATTACATGCCAGTATCGCGGGTTTCTATCTTTTTATTTCAGGAATTATTTCAGGAAATATAGGGAACAACTCTGTATTTTATCAGATTCCGGAGAGGATTGCAAAAAACCTTTCGATCAGAAATTTTCTGGGTAAAAAATTCGCCAAAAGTTTGTCTAAATATTATGCTAAAAACTGGCCGGGAATCGTGTCCAATTTCTGGTTTGGGGTATTTTTGGGAGCAACAGCACCAGTCGGTCTTTTCTTCGGACTGGACCTTGATATCAGACACATTACGTTTGCTGCAGGAAACTTTGCTTTAGGCCTTTACGGGAAGGATTTTTCAGTAGACTCTTATACGTTCTGGATATCTTTCGTTACCGTTTTCCTCATAGGATTCTTCAACTTTCTGGTAAGTTTCAGTTTATCCATGTTTCTGGCATTCAGATCAAGAAAAATGAACTTTGGGCAGGTAAGTGAGATCTACAAAGAAATTTTCAGGTATTTTGTAAAGCATCCATTCAAATTTTTCATTCCCCTGAGTTCAGGATTGGATAAAAAAGCGGATGACCTGATGAGCAGCACTCTTACCAATAAGTCTGAAGAACATTAAATTATTTTACAGCCATCTAATATGCATATAAGTGAAAATGCTCCTTTCAGGGAGCATTTTTTGTTTTGTATATATCTGTCAAATATAAATTACCAGCAAATATCCGGTGATGGACATCTGTTCGGGAGGGTAGCATAAGATAAACATTCCCCAGTGTCACAATTAGCCTCACAGCATATTTTTACTCCGGAGCCCATAATCTGGCTTAAATTTTCTCTGCTTAGTTTTTTAATTGATTTTTTCATGTTTAGGTGATTTAATATTGTTTTCAAATATAATATTAAATCCAATATCATGGATTAATTCAATGAAAAATAAACCTATAAAATACGGATATCATTGAATTGATCCTCTCCAAACTTGTCCTGAAACTTTTTAAGATAAAAACTTTTACGCATTTGGAAATCGTGTTTGAGAAGAGGAGAATCTATTTTGATGATGATGCATTTATCTTCAATGCCAACGCTTCTGATTTCATTAAAAAGACTTTCATCAAGATATTCTCCAAGGAAATCTTTAATTTCAAAAGCAATCAGCTTATGCTCAAAGCCATGAATCCTCGCAAAAGATTTTACGAGTTCTGAGGATTGAAATTCACGTTTTTTATTCCTTTTCATTTTACCTCTAAGTATTGGGTTTTGATTCCTGCTGTATTAAAGAACTTTTCCAGCAGTCCGTAAATATTCTCACAATAAAAATCTTCTTCAAATAGATTCTTTGGTTCTTGCTTATTTCCATCGCACTCAAAACATAGTTCGAGATATGCGAAAACCTGATCATTTTCATCATAAAACAATACCGCATTTCTGGGAAAATAACATCCTGATTCGGATAACAGTCCTGTGGTATATCTGCTACAGGTATTATGCATGATATCAGTCAGCTGCCGGATTTCCAAAAGATTCAAATTCTTTTGCTGCTGAATGCCATTCAGATTTTCAGTCCCAAGAATAGTTTCTAAACGAACAGGTTTCTTTCTGTTTTCGTATTTCTTTATGGCCAAAGAATCATCAGGAGGTGGAGGGGTATCAAAAGGTTCTCTCTTAAAATCCAGATTGTAGGATATCAGTTTTATTTTGGAGGTTTTTTTAAAAGGAAAGCTTTTAATACTATTGGAAAACGGTTTGGGTTTAAAATTTTTTTTAATGAAACTGCTACCTGCTTCATTAGGAGCGGGCGGTGCTTTTCTTTTCTGTGCAAATGATAAAGAAAATAACAGCAAAATGATCAGGAAAGTGATATTTTTAATCATAATTCAAAAATTATACTCTCTTCATTAATCTTCTTCACGACACTTTCCGTACGTTCCCTGTGAGTATCCGTTATAAAGATCTGTCCGAAACTTTCCTGATTAACCAGCTCGATTAGCTGTGAAACCCGCGTATCATCAAGCTTATCAAAGATATCATCCAGCAGAAGGATGGGAGTCTTCTTCGTTAATTCTTTGACAAGGCTCATCTGTGCGAGCTTTAACGAAATCAGAAAAGATTTCTGCTGTCCCTGCGAACCTATTTTCTTGATCAAAACCTGATCCATTTCAAATAGAAGGTCATCTTTGTGAATTCCTTTTGAAGTGTAGGTAAGCATCCGGTCTTTATCAAGGCTTTCTGTTAAAAGCATCTGAAAAGCCCTTTCAGGATCTGCAGCGCTAAAACTTTCACTGAGGTCAGACTGGTACTGTACCGAAACGGTTTCCTTTCCTCCTGAAATAATCCTGTAAAAATTCTGAACGATGGGGCCGAGCTTCTCAACAAAGTTTCTTCTTTTGATAAAAATACGGGTTCCGTACTTACTGATCGGAGCATCATAGATTTCCAGTGAATCCTTGTCCCAGGTCCTGTTTTTGGCAAAATATTTCAGCAGTGCGTTTCTTTGCTGTACTGTTTTTTGATATTGTATCAGATCAAAAAGATATTCCGAATCTGTCTGGGAAATCATGGAATCCAGAAATTTTCGCCTGCTTTCTCCAGAATCCGAAATCAGATTGGAATCATAGGGTGAAATCATGACGCTCGGCAGATATCCGATGTGATCTGCAAGCCTGTCATAGCTTTTATCATTCTTTTTAATGATCTTTTTAGCTTCTTTCGGCTGAGAGATTTTAATCACATCTTCACTGTCTTCATTCTGAATCTCAGCATCAATCGTGAAGAAATCTTCCTCCCTTTTGATGTTGTTGGCATCTGTATTTCCTAAAAAACTTTTTCCTACCGATAAATAATGAAGTGCATCCAGGATATTGGTCTTTCCGGCACCATTGTTTCCCACAAAACAGTTAATCTGCGGAGAAAATTCGAACTTCTTCTCCGAATGGTTTTTGAAATTATAAAGGGAAAGCTTTTTGATAATCATTCGTCAAAAATACTCCAATATTAGCAGAAATAAAAAAGGAAGTGCAGAGCATGTTTCTATCCAGAAAGAAAAATAAGTGTCATCTCTTTTATTTTCAGAGAAATAGATAAGAATAAACGTAATAATTCCGGAAAAGAAAAATGCAGCGCCATAGATCATTTTAAGATAAAAAATGGCGATCATGATACTGATGAAGACCAGAATGTAGGCTATATATTTCGTATTCTGAACACCGATGAGCTTTGGAAAAGTTTGAACCGTATCACTTTTCATATCACGGATATCAAAAGGAAGCACCAGCGCTGTAATGTAAAAGAAACTTATCATAAATAAGGGAATACTGAATTCAGGAAGCGTGAGCCAGCAGTTGACCAGCGCCCACACCAGCCCCACATAAAATACTTTCAGCAGTGGAATTTTCCTGATATAAACATCAAGGAAAAAACTATTATACAAAAGTCCCAGAACGACAATAATAAACCATTTCAGAAGTCTTACCTCATTGTGATTATGGATGATGAGAAAAGCACAGATAACGCCGGCTGCTGCATTCAGAAGCAGTATTTTGAAAAAGTGCTTGGTATACTGATATTTAGTGTAAATATATCCGCTGAAATAAGTGATGAAAATTAATAGAATTGTAGGGAAACGGAATGTGTTTTGCTCTTTCATAAAAAATACTGCAAAAAAAGTTCCCATCAGGGAGACATATAGCTGGCTGTCAATGACAGTTTTTTTCAGTATTTTTAAGACATTCATTTATCAAAAATAACATATATGAAAAGATTTTCCAAGATTTTTATGCTTTTGCTTCTAATGCTGAGCTTTTCCATTGTTTCGGCGCAAAAATATTATGACGACCAATGGAAAAAAGTGACTGACAACAGTGCAAAAGGTAACTATAAATCTAATCTTCCCATCATTTTAGAACTACAAAACCATGCCATGAAAGAAAATAATGCTATTCAGCTCATCCGTTCCCTGAAAGCGGAATTCAGTATTGTGAATCTGACAGTAGACGACGAAAAGAATGATGCTGCTTCCAAATTTTTCACAAAACTTCAAGGTGCTGATGCGCAATTGAAAGGTGAAGAAAAACTCTTATATACCATTCTTCTGAACGGATTTTTCATGGATTATTATAATCAGCATTCGTGGGAAATAGAATCAAGAACGAATGTTAATACACAGGAATTGTCACAGATTGAAACCTGGAGCAAACTTGATTTTAAAAACTACCTGAAAAAAAGTTATCAGGAACTTGACCAGCAGAAGCAGGACATGAAGAAGGTGATTCTGACGAAGTACAAAGCTATTTTTACCGATAGCAAGGATATAGCCTATTTCCCGACTTTAATGGATTGGTATTCTATGAAAAAGATCAGTTTTCTTTCCGAAAACAGTCTTTTTACAAAAAATGAACTGGCGGAAAACAGAACACAGATCAATTCCACTTTTGATGAACTGATTGCTCAGAACAGCGGAAATCCTAAGCTGTATTTCATGAAGGAAAAGCTCACGGAAAACTGTAATTACAATCAGTGCAAAGACAAACTGGAACAGCTTCAGAGCCTTTTGAAATCTGATGCAGAAGGAGATTACAAGGTGATCGTCATGGAAGACATCATGAACGAACTGATTGCTAAAAAGAAAGATAAAGAGGCTTTGGCTATTGCTGATCAGGCGAAAAAACAATATCCGAAGTCGCCATTTATTGAAAACATAAAAAATAAAGAGAATCAGATCACGAATCCTTTGCTCACGATTAAATACGAGCAGCAGACCCAGAATAATCTGCCTGTTCATTTTGTAGCGGACCATAAGAACGTGAAAGAATTTTCATTAAACATTTATGAAGTAAAAGAAGACCTGACAACATTGATGCAATATGTACAGAATTCTTACAACAATACTTTTAGGAATGTGAAAAAAAATCTTGTCAGAAAAGAAACTTTCCAGCTTGGTGACGCGAAAGATTATCAGATGCATAAAACCTCACTGGAGATCAAGTCTCTTCCCTCCGGAATCTATGTTGCGGAATATTCCGTAGCAGGATCTGATGCAAAGGACAGCAATGCAAGACAAAATTTCTACTTCCTTGTTTCTGGAAACAGAGTGATCTACCAAACAAAAACAGACAGAAACCAGCTCTCCAATGCGTTGAAATTAGTCAACAGTGAAAATGGAAAGCCTGCTGCTAATGAAAGTCTTACATTCTATGAATTTGTTGCCAATAAAACCTTAAATAAAATCGACGGAAAAACTGATGCGAACGGTGTTTTTAAATTCCCTTCCACAGCCAGCAGTGAATATTACAGAACATTTTTGATCAGCCAGCCTAAAACCAATGATTTCCAGATCATGCAGGTCTATGGAAACAACGGAAATGCAGAAAATTACAATCCCAATAAACAAACCCGTACCCTCGCTCAGATCTTTACGGACCGGGCGATCTACAGACCGGGACAGACCGTTTATTTCAAAGTCATTAATACAAAAATTAATAAAGAAGCAGAATCTGTAACCTCAGGTTTAAAACAAAAAATCACCCTTCTGGATGCCAACAGCCAGGAAGTTTCTTCCCAGAACTTCACCACCAATGAGTTCGGATCTTATCACGGAAGTTTTATTCTTCCTAAAGGCCAGTTGAACGGTGTTTTCTACTTAAGAACCGATGAAGGATCTCAGGGTAATAAAGACATCAGGGTTGAGGAATATAAGAGACCGAAGTTCGAAGTGACGTTCGATCCTGTAAAAGAAGAATACAAATACGGACAGACCATTGAACTGAAAGGAAAAGCAATGATGTTTTCAGGAGTCGCTCTGAGCAATACGACCGTTAATTATGAGATCAAAAAACAAAACATCAGATGGAGATATTTCTGGTGGTACCCTCGTGGAAACGATAATGAAAACTCGATTCTTGGCGAAGCTAAAACCAACGAGAAAGGAGAATTCGTTATCCGTCTTGATCTTAAAAAAGATGAAAAGCTGGAAGGAATCCAGATTGATAACTATGAGATTAATGCTTCGGTAACGGATATTAACGGAGAAACGCAGTCTGCCAATACCCAGCTGAAAGTAGCTTCAGTGTCACACTACATTAAAGCAGACGCAATCAAAAATACATTCAGTGATGAAAATGTAAAATTAAAGGTAGAAACCTTGAATTACAACGAACAGGATCTTAAAAAATCTTACAACGTTAAACTCTCAAAACTTCAGACTCCAAACAGAATCTTCAGGGATAACTTCGCCCAGGAAGTGCAGGATCTTCCGAAATATACCGAGGAAGAGTTCATCAGCAAATTCCCGCACGATCTGTTTGATAAAAACGAAGAAACCAAAAACTGGAAAGCAGAAAAGGTGATTTCTGAAAAGCAACAGCAGCCCGTTACAGAATTGGATTTAGGAAAACTGGAAGCAGGTGATTATCAGTTGGAGCTCTACAATATCGAAGGGAAAGACACGATAAAATCATCTCAGAATTTCAGCATCTGGGATAAAGGATCTTTAAAACCTTCGCAAAAAACCTTCCTGACCGTTATCGAGCCTAAAAATGAATTTTCAAGAGGGGAGAAGGCTAAAGTATACGTGTATTCAGCAATTCCTGATGCTCTTGTGAATGTGTTTGTTCAGGACGGTTCAGGAAAAACAGTGTCTGAAGTACATCAGCTGAAAAAAGGTGTTTTGGAATACACGACAGATATTCCTAAAGACAAAGGCGTATCCACATTAAATCTTCAGTTCCAGATTGCAGCATTCAATGATGTACAGACGCAGGCGGTGACTTTAAAAATAAAAGATACTGAACAACCTGTAAAAATTGAAACAGTAACATTCAGAGATAAACTGGAACCGAACTCCAAAGAAAAATGGACGGTAAAAGTTTCAGGAAGCGATAAAGAAAAAGTCAATGCAGAAGTCTTGGCCAATATGTACGACATGTCACTGGATCAGTTTGCAGTGAATACATTCAGCTGGCAGAATTTATATGAACCCTATTCTATTGTTACCTCTTACGACATCAGACAGTATCTGCTACAACAATACTATCAGAAAAGATTGAAGTATTACAATGGAAAATATGTAGATATACCCAATTTTAACTGGTTGGATGGCGATATCTATCAAATGAGTAATCAGATTTATACAGTAAGTGGCCAGTTTAATCAGGAGGGAGTCAAAGCACCGGCTTATGCACCAGCGCCTCCGGCACCAGTTGCAGCACAGGCTAAAATGGTGAGAAAAATGGAAGTAGCGGTAGGAGTAGAAGAAGCGCAGGCTGATGCAGCAGGATCTTTAAATGAAATTGCAGAAGTAAAGGAAAACTTAGAAAAAGTTCCCGTACGTCAGAACTTAAACGAAACCGCATTCTTCTATCCTGATCTGAAAACCGATGCAGAAGGAAATGTAAGCTTTGAATTCACTTCTCCTGAAGCCTTAACAAAATGGAAGCTGATGTTCCTGGCTCACACGAAAGATGCCAGAGCGGCAGTACTGGAAAAACAGGTGGTGACACAGAAAGAATTCTCAGTGACTCCAAATTATCCAAGATTCCTTAGAGAAGGAGACGAACTTAATCTTCAGTCGAAACTGTCCAATCTTACCGATAAAAAACTAAGCGGTTCAGCAGAACTTCAGATTCTGGATGCCTTTACGAATGAAAATATTTCTTCTCAATTCGGAATCAATGCCGGAACGCAGAATTTTAGTTTAAATGAAAAAGGAAACAGTGCGTTAACATGGAAATTAAAAGTTCCGAATAATGTATCTTCCATTATATTAAAAGTAGTAGCCAAAGCAGGAGCGTATTCAGATGGTGAACAGCAGGCGATTGCCATACTTCCGAACAGAATGCTGGTGACGGATGCTGTACCGGTTTTTGTGAAAGAAGGTGAAACGAAAACCTTTGTTTTGGATAACCTTAAAAACTCAAACTCTACAACAATGACCAATGTGTCGAATACACTGGAATTAACCACGAATCCAATCTGGGAAATCATGTTTGCATTGCCAAGTCTGAAAAACGATCAGAACAGCTCTGCCGATGTGATCTTCAACAAGTGGTTTGCCGATGTACTCGCTTCTGAGATCTTTAAGGCCAACCCAAAAATGAAAACCGTTTTTGAAGAATATCAGAATAAAGGACTGCTCAATTCAAATCTTGAAAAGAATCAGGAACTGAAACAACTTTTACTGGAAGAAACTCCCTGGGTGCTCGAAAGTAAAAATGAAGGCGAGCAAATGCAGAAACTGGCTCTCTTATTTGATGCCAATACAATGAGGAACTCGATCAATCAGGATTGGAGTGATCTTAAAAAACTGCAGAATCCGGACGGTGGATTCTCATGGTATCCCGGCTATCCAAGTTCTTACGGAACGTCTCTCTATATTCTTAAAAACCTGGGTAAGATCAATACCTGGTTAAAAGATAATGCGAAAGATTATCAGAGCGCGGATCAGCAGGAATTGATTACTAAACTGGTTCAGTATGCAGATAATGAAATCGATAAATACTGGGATGCGAAGAAAGATAATATCTGGAACAACTGGGCGATAGACTATCTTGATACCCGAAACTATTGGGAAAAACAATACCCTTTAAAAGGAAAAGGAGCCTCATTGAAAACACTGGTGAAACAGAAAGCGAAAACAGCGAAGATCACAGATTTCACTTTCTTCGGACTCCATCGTGCCGCTTTATTAATGAATGACTATGGCTTAAAAGACGTTTCAGATAAATTAATGAACTACCTGAAAGAAACATCCACTGATACAAAAACTCAGGGTGTTTACTGGAAACAAAACCTGAACGACTGGGGATGGTTTGGATCTAAAGTAGTGAATCATGCAGGAGCTTTAGAGGCATTTAATAAATTAAAATCCAACGATCAGAAATTCATCGAAGACATGAAAATATGGCTGATCACCCAGAAGGAAGTGAATTCATGGGGAAGCTCAAGAGGGACTTCAGAAGTCATCTTTACCATCTTGAACTCAGGTAAATCCTGGACATCTGCGGAAAGTGATAAAGCAACCATCGTTTGGGGTGGAAAAGAATTGGCTCCGCAAACACAGGCGACAGGCTATGTAAAATCAACAGTGAAAACTGATGTGGTAGACAAAAACTTAGGAACCGTTACCGTTACCAAACCTGGTCCCGGAATTGTACAGGGAGGATTGTTCTGGCAGTATTATGAAGATCTGGATAAAATCAAATCTTCTGAAAACTACATTTCCGTTACCAAAGAACTTTACAAAAAAGTAAAAACGGTAAACGGAGAAGAACTTCAGAAAATTTCAGCGGATAAGCCTTTAAAAATAGGCGATAAAGTAACCGTAAGAATGATTCTGAATACAGACAGAGCAATGGAATTCATTCACATTAAAGATATGCGTGCGGCTGGATTTGAACCTACAGATGTATTGTCCGGTTACCAGTGGAAAAACAGTTTAGGCTACTATCAGTCTACCAAAGATGCTTCCACGAATTTCTACATCCAATACATGCCAAAAGGAAAATACGTCTTTGAATATGACGTGATCTCCAATGCGGCAGGGAAGTTCTCTAATGGAATCACCACGATGCAGAATTACTATGCACCGCAGATGAATGCCCATACAAAAGGAACCAATGTTCAGATTTTGGAATGATTTTTGGCTATAGGGAAGTAGTAAAATTTTTAAAATAAAATAAAATGAGATTTTCAAAAACTTTAATGACGGGACTGATTATGTTGGCAGGTGTAAATGCTTTCGCACAAAAGAAAGCAGAAAAGTTTGAGAAGCTGGAGATTGAAATGTTCCCAAAAGCTAAAGAAGGATTTAAGCAGGTATACATTCAGTTGCCTGTTGCCAAAAATGAAAGCGACTTAAAAGTAGAGTTTTTTGTAGGGGCGGAAAAATGGCTGGATTGCAACAAACATTTTTTAATGGGGAATGTAAAAACACAGGATCTTCAGGGTTGGGGATACAACTATTATGAAGTAGAATCTACTGGTGAAACAGGAGGAACTTTAATGGCTTGTCCGGATCAGAAGAAAACAAAGAAATTTGTGACCCTTCAGCCGGAGATCGTAAGGTACAACAGCAAGCTGCCTTTGGTATTCTATGTACCGAAAGATCTTGAAGTTCGTTACCGTATTTTGCGTCCTGATACTAAAATGAAATCAGCGGTTCAGAGATAATCTGATCACCTTAAATAATCAACTCCTCACATTTTGTGGGGAGTTTTTTGTTTTTCAGAGGGTCTATTCTGTGGCATCATCAAATATTTGTCCCGCAGATCGTTTTGATTAGGCAGATTTAATCTTTATCATGCCGTGAATTATTAACCACAAAAGCAAGGAAAGCCTTTCTAACACTTTAGTTTATCTGAAGTAAAAATTCATCCTGAAAAAAGGGAACTTGAGTTTTACGGGATATTTATCTTTCTAATTTTATGTAATCTTTTTTTGAAACATTAAGATGAGTGAAGGAGATAAGAATAGTTAAGAGAAAATCTAAAGTTTTTTTTAAGCGTTGTTCTTAAAGCAGAGCTACTCTTAATATTCTTAAAAACTTAATGCCGTCTTAATGGTTTAATATTTAGTTCCCGTAGATGTTTCAGATCAAAAAGTGTGTAAAATTTATGATTCAAAATATTGGAATTTTATAATTATGCTATCTGTAGTACTTCAAAATTTATCTGAGAAAGCCGTTTGATCTGCGGGAAAAACATCAACCATGGATTTCACGGATGGACACAGATCTTTGTGTATATATTTTCTCGCGGATTAAACAGATATGGCAAATTTTTCATTGTAACGAATAAAAATTTTAATTTTTCGATGAATAAAAGATAATTCAATATTTTTTCAATTAAAATGAATTTTAAATCATAGTTAAACGAATCTTCTATGCCAATCATCATGAGAGCATTAAAACTAAACAATTTTTAAACTTAATTTAAATTCACCCTATTGGCGAGTTATCTTCATTGATTTAACAAATTTTTGCATTATATTTGTTATAAACATAAACCATGAAAAACAATTTATTGATTTTTACGTTTAGTTTTTTGACTTTCCCTGCTTTTTGTTGGGCACAGTCTGCGCCGGACTTTAAGGAACTTTTAGACAGTGCCATGGTTCGGGATTCCGATCTCAAAATGCAGATTACCCAAAACAAACTCACAGATCTTGACGAACACAAACTGAAAGACATCTTTCTTCCTACCCTGAAAGTAAGCGGACAGGTCGGATATCTAAATGCCACAGCGAGACTGACGTCGCCGGAAATAAATCTGGCTCCTTTTATCAATATTCCCGAAGGAAGTTTTAACAATAACCTGAATGTTTCCGGGTTTTCAGGAATTGCGAAAGCAGATGCCAAAATGCTTCTCTACTCAGGGGGAAAAGTAAAGTATCTGAAAAAAGCAATCGAAGAAAAGAAGATCTCCGAAGATATTCTCCTTGAAAAAACAAAAGATGATGTCATAGCCAATATTTCAAAAGCATACGACCAGCTGGCGCTGATCCATCAGTCTAAAAAAGTTCTGGATGAAAGTAAAAAAAGACTTGACATCAACCGTAAAACAGCGGATAAAGCTTTAGGCTATGGCCTGATCACTCCATACGATCACAAAAAAATAGAATTGGCACAAGCCACACTGAATGCCAAAATGGTAGAGTATGAGGGGAAAAAAGAACTCCTTCTTACCCAGCTGTATATTCTGACCGGGATCAGTAAAGAACGTCTTAAAATGATCGATCCGGTACTTTCTCCCGTAGAACTTTTATCTCCGGAAAGAGGAATCGAGGAAAGAGCTGAAGTGCGTGCACTGGAACATGGCATAACCGCGGCAGACTACAAAATAAAAGCTGAAAGAACATGGATGATCCCTAAAGTACAACTGATGGCATCCGCTTATTATATCGGTCTTTACGGAAGCCGTATTAAAACTTCAGGGAATGTAATTCCTGCAGTTCCTGCTTTGGGATATGAAGGGGCTAAACTGGACTGGCGACCTACCAATATCAATGTACTTCCTTTGTTAACGGCTGGTGTAGGTTTTAAATGGGAAATTTTTGACGGGAAAGAAGGAAAACATGCAGAAGAGACCGCAAAAGTGGGAAAAGAAGTTCTTCAGAACAAAAAAGAAGATGCCTTAAAAAAATTAACCCTTAATCTGGCTAATAATCAGACCAACTATGATATTGCAACCGCTCAGATCACTTTAAAAGCCAAAGAAAAAGAACTCGCTGAAAATGCACTGGTTCAGGCAGAAAAAGAATTCAGGTACGGAATGAGCAAATCATCTCAGCTCATTGATGCGGAAAATGATCTTGAACTGGTAGAACTCGAATATCAGAATGCTCTTTTTAACCAGAGAAGAGCCGGAATAGAACTCATGAGATCGACTCAGGAACTTGATATTACCAAATTATATTAACCCCTTACCATTAAAATAATGCATAAAAATATATTCATAGCCTTTGCCGTTCTTTTTCTAGTAGGGAGCTGCAGTGAAAAAAAAGAAAACCTTAACGATTCTGAAGGCAAAACCAAAAAGGATGTCATTTCCTTTGCTCCCAAGGTTACCGGAAGAATTTTAAAAATATATGTAACTGAAGGTCAGTCTGTAAAAAAAGGAGATACTCTGGCTCTGCTTGATGTTCCGGAAGTGTCTGCAAAAATTGCCCAGGCTCAGGGTGCTGTCAGTGCGGCAACAGCTCAGGAGCAAATGGCAAAAAACGGAGCTACCGCAGATCAGCTGAGACAGCTTCAGGCTAAATACAAAGGTTTAAAAGAACAATATGAATTTGCTCAGAAGTCTTTTAAAAGAGCCAGTAATATGTACCGCGACAGTCTCATGTCTCCACAGGCATACGATGAAATTTATGCAAAAATGCAGGGAGCAAAAGCCCAGTATGACGCCGTTGTAGCAGAGCTGGATGATGTGCAGAGAGGAACCCGTGTAGAAAAAGTAGAAATGGCGGCAGGACAGGCTTCGCAAGCCAAAGGAGCCCTTCAGGAAGCCAATGTAGCCTATTCTGAAAGATACATTATTGCAACCAATGATATGGAAATTGAAACCATCAGCCTCAATACGGGAGAATTGGCTACGGCTGGTTTTGCATTATTCAACGGATATATTCCCGAGAGTACATACTTCAGATTCACAGTGCCTGAAAGCGCAATCTCAAAATATAAAAAAGGGCAGACCGTCAACATGCAGGTGGTTTATAACAAAGAAATGCTTACCGGAACCATTGTCTATATCAAACAGCTGACAAGATACGCAGACATCACTACCGCTTATCCCGATTATCAGCTGCAGGATGCGGTTTACGAAATCAAAGTGAAGCCTTCTGACATGAATAAGGCTAAAAGTATATTGGTGAATGCTAACGTTATCCTGAAATAATTATGAAAGAATTTTTCCGACTTTTAAAACGCGAGTTCAGGCTTTTTATCGGCAATTCTACCCTGAGGACCGTATTTTTTCTGGCCCCGGTATTCTATGCCACGCTGTTGGGTTTCGTGTACAAAAGCGGAAAAGTAGAAAATACACCGGTACTGGTGATTGACCGGGACAATACTCCTTTGTCAAGTCAGCTGACCGATATGCTTGATGACAATAAAAGCATCAGCATCATCAAATATGCCCAGGAACCCTTAAGCATAAAAGATGAGGTGATCAGGCATGAAGCAGCGGCTGTTGTTATTATTCCATCAAGGTTTGAGGCTGATATGCTCCAAAAAAAATATCCCGAACTGAATGTTTATATCAACACCGGAAACGTTCTTACCGCCAATTTTGCCTCCAAGGCACTTCAGCTTACGATAGGTACTTTTTCTGCCGGAGCATCCATCAAAGCACTGCAGAAAGCAGGAATGCCCGCAACCAAAGCGGCGACCCAATATGAACCATTCAAAGCCAATTATATCACCCTTTTCAATACTACAGGAAACTATCTGATCTTCATGTGGCCGGCCATGCTGGCTGTAGTCCTTCAGCAGGTTATTCTTCTTGCGATGGCAGTAAGTTTTGCCGCAGAGTTTGAAAGAGGATCTTTCGTGAAAGAATACGCGAAGATGAAAAGATGGGCTTTCCCGACCATGCTGATCAAAGTGTTTCCGATCTGGGTATTTTCCATCCTTATTGTCGGAGTCTATTACTTTATGCACATGATTTTCCGGGTTCCGATGCCGGAAGGAATATTTAATTTCATCCTTCTTACAGCGGTATTTGTAGGCTCCGCATCATTTTTGGGCGTATTCATCAGTATATTGATTCCTGATGCTTTAAAAGCGACTCAGATCCTGATGGTTATTGCATCTCCTGCATTCATCATTAGTGGATTTACATGGCCGTTGAGTGCAATGCCTGCTTTTGTACAATTTATAGCTAACATTATCCCTTTAACTCCTTTTCTTCAGGCCTTTAAAATTCTGTTGATACAGAAAGGCTCTGTCGAACTTACCTTCCCTTATTTAAAACATCTAAGCATCCTGCTGGTAGTGTATGCTGTTATTGGCTGGATTGCTTTAAAAATAAAACTATGGTTTATTTTTAAAAAGGCCGTTCCGGTGGAGAGTAAGGAATTGCATGAGGAATAGAATTGCGGGTGATGCGAACGTTAGGGTAATTAATAGTCTCGGTGTGTGTGTTGTGAGTATTTAAAATATAACCAATTTCACCAATAATTGACCCAGCATTATGAAAACCTGCATCGCTCAAATAGCAACTCAGAACGGGCAGCCAATAATAGGTACTCCTTAAACTCGTTCCCTCAAATGCGTCACCGTTTTTTTTATCCCCTTGTAAAAATCAAAAGAAAAAACTGATATATTTGCTTTCAGATAATTAGACATAATATGGAAAATGTATTTGATGCAAAAGATGCTCAGAACTATATTGATAGGATAAATAATTTGGTGGAGGATACCCACGGACTATGGGGGAAGATGACAGTTGACCAGATGCTTGCGCACTGCTGTGTATCTTATGAAATGGTGTACGAACCGGAAAAACATAAAAAACCGGGATCTATTGCCAAATTTATTTTAAAAACATTTGTAAAATCTAAAGTGGTGGGAGAAAAGGCGTATCCCAGAGATTCCCCTACAGCACCTCAGTTTTTAATTACCGGAAGAAAAAACTTTGATGACGAGAAGAAAAGACTCATCGGCTTTATCCAGAAAACACAACAGCTGGGTCCGGAAGCATTTGATGATAAAGAATCATTTTCTTTCGGAAAATTGAAATCTACAGAGTGGAATAATATGTTTGCAAAACATTTGAACCACCACTTATCCCAATTTGGAGTTTAAATAACACAATATGAAAAAAATTTTATGGATCCTCATTCTTGCCTGCAATTTTGCATGGGGGCAAATGCCGGATATTTCTAATGTCTGGCTCAACAACAGTAAACCTTATATCGGAACCATTGGCGACCGCGGACAGGAACTGAAATTGAAAGTCAATATTTCTGAACAGAACAAAAAGAATGATCAGGAATATTTTATTTCAGGGTATTCTCTTGTGGATAATAATTATTCCAAATATGAAGGAAAAGTTACCATCACAAAATATAGAGATGCCAAAAGTAAAGGCTTGGTATTCGGGGAATATGAACTTGCAGAAGAACCCAAAGGAAAGCATTCAGGTATTTTCAAAGGTAAATTTGTGTATAGCTTTAGATGGAATAAAAAAACTGAAAAAGTAGATGGACAGTATATAGAATTCATTGGAGATTGGAAAAGTTATGACGGGAAACTGGACTTCAAAACCCGTTTAAAAAACCAATAACGGTGATAAGAAGAATACTGGCTGTTCCTGCCGGGCTGATTGCGGGAATCATTTGCATTACCATCGTTGAAAAAATAGGTCATCAATTGTATCCTCCGCCCGCCGGAGCCGGAAGTGATGATATGGTAGCGATGAAAAACTATGTGGCACAAGCTCCTTTTATGGCGCTGTTCTTTGTGATTATTGCGTATGCTATAGCGGCTTTCATTTCAGGATTTACAGCTTCAAAAGTAGCAAATAACGGAAAACATACCTCTGCGGTAGTCTGTGGAGTTATTTTTCTATGCATAACGATCTATATGATGGTTTCTTTGCCCACACCGATCTGGTTTTGGATTTTGGGGATTGCTGTATGGGGATTGGTATTCGCAGGAAGTAAACTGGCTTTAAAAACAAAAAAAATATGAAATGGTCATGGGGTACACTCAATACAGATGGTCATTTAAAATGTAAAATAGATATGAAATTAGGAGCATTTTCAATCAGCTTAAGTGTAAAAGATCTTCAGAAATCCAAAGATTTTTACGAAAAATTAGGCTTCTCTGTAATGGCCGGAGCAATGGAACAGAATTATCTGATCATGAAAAACGGAAGTACTTTGGTTGGCTTGTTTCAGGCGATGTTCGACGGCAATATGCTGACCTTCAATCCCGGATGGGACGAAAATGCCCGGAATCTGGAATCTTTTGACGATGTTCGCGATATTCAGAAACATTTAAAAGAAAATGGAGTGGAACTTGAGAAAGCTGCCGATGAAACCACCTCAGGACCGGAACATATCTTCCTGAAAGATCCGGACGGAAACATGATCTTAATAGACCAACACAGATAACCTCATGATGAAAATATTAAAAAGAATTATACTCGTTCTCGGTTCCATCCTTATTTTATGGATGATCGTAGCCGCTTTTATCTCAGGAGACTGTGTGTATGAGAAATCAATAACCATCAATGCACCATCCGAAAAAGTATGGCAGCAGACCAATACATTAAAAGCAATGGACCAATGGAGCCCATGGAATGAATTAGATCCTCAGATGAAAAAAGACTGGACCGGAACTACCGGTCAGCCGGGCGAAAAAGTATGCTGAGACAGTCAGAAAGGGACTGCAGGAAAAGGATGTCAGGAAGTGAAAAAAGTAGATGCAGCAGCGAAAAGAATTGATACGGAAATCAAATTTTTAACTCCTTATGAAAGTGAAGCCAATGCTTACGTGAAAATCGTTCCGGAAGGCAAAGGAACTAAGGCAACATGGGGATTTACATCCAAAATACCTTATCCGTTCACCGTAATGAAAATGTTTATGAATATGGAAAATGCGATTGGAAAAGATTATCAGAAAGGACTTTCCAGATTGAAAGAATTATCTGAAAAACCTTCAACAGAGACTTATTAAAACTTAACTCATAAAAAAAATCAATCATGGCATCAGTAAACGTTTATTTAACATTTAATGGAAACTGCAAAGAAGCATTCGATTTCTATAAGTCGGTTTTCGGAGGAGAGTATCCTTACATCGGAACATTCGGGGAAATGCCTCCAATGGAAGGCAAAGAAACTTCCGAAGAAGACAAAAACAGAATCATGCACGTCTCTCTTCCTATTTCAAAAGAAACCATCTTAATGGGCAGCGATACTGCCGGAGAATGGTCATCTAAGCTGAAAGAAGGAAATAATTTTGCTATTTCCATCAACGCGGAATCTAAAGAAGAAGCAGATCAGTTATTCAATGGACTTTCTGCAGGAGGAGAGGTAACCATGCCGTTGGCAGATACTTTCTGGGGGGCCTATTTCGGAATGTTTACCGATCAATTCGGGATCCACTGGATGGTGAACTATGACGATCCTGCCAAAGCACAGCAGCATCCTTAAAATTCATTCTTTGTATAAGGGATATAGGAAAAACTTACCGGCTTAGATATCTGCCGGTTTTTATTTTAATAGTACATTTGCATTCCAAAAAAAATTAAATTTGGGAAGAGGTGAAGGAGCAGATGACAGGTAGCAGGTCATAGGGATTAGGGCGTGTTGATAAAGCTTATAGCTTAATGCCTAAAGCCTCTGGCGTAAAAAAAACAAACAAATATGAAATTTACAATCGAACAAATTAAAGCGGAACATCGGAAAGTAAAAAGCGGAGCAGATTTTCCGGCATATATCCAGGCTATAAAAAATCTTGGCGTATCGGATTATACGGTTTCTGTAGCAGATGGAAATACCCGGTATTTTGACACAGAAAATAAAAAGGCAGAGACTGGAAAAAAGTACGATCCTATTCTCGTTTCCGGAAAATTAAATCTTGAACAATTTAAAACAAGATTAAAGCTTCATCAGCAAGGCCGTACAGATTACCTCACATTTTGCAATGACTGTGCGGACAATGGAGTAGAAGGCTGGAAGATGGATCTTAATGAGATGACTTGTACTTATTTTGATATAGATGGAAACGAAATCCTTGTAGAACAGATTCCAGGCTAACCTATATCGTTATGCCTGTTGCTTATAGCCTAAACCCTAAAACACTTTTTGTTTGCAATTATTGATTTAAATTATTAATTTTGTCTTGTACGATAGATAATAGTAATTGAATTTATGAGAAAGGTATTGACGAAGCTGGCATTTACAGTATTGAGTCTGGGGTCCATAGCAGCCTCTGCGCAGAAAAGTGATTTAGGAGCATGGTATATGTATTTTGGAAATAACAAGATCAGCAAAAAGCTGAATTTGCATAACGAAATCCAGTACCGGAATTTTGATGCCGTAGGAGATCTCGAACAGTTATTAATTCGTACAGGCATAGGATATGACCTGACTGAAAACAATAATAATGTTTTACTGGGTTATGGGTTTATTTTAAGTCGTCCGTATGTAAACGGCGAAAAAAAAGAAAATATAGAACACCGGATCTTCCAGCAGTTTATTACAAAGCAGAAGTTCGGACGTTTTAATCTTCAGCACCGATACCGTTTGGAAGAACGTTTTCTACAGGATGACTTCAGAATGAGATTCCGATATATGATAGGGTTGAATATTCCGATTACCCAGAAAGAAATGCTGCCGAAATCTCTCTATGCATCAGTGTATAATGAGATATTTCTGAGTTTTGATAGTCCCGTTTTCGACAGGAACAGAGTATATGGAGCTTTAGGATATGTCATTAATAAAAACATGAGGATAGAAGCAGGATATATGAACCAGATTCAGGAAAACAGGAATCGCGGGCAAATCCAGATCGGTTTCTATAATAATATTCCTTTTAATAAAAATTAATACAGACAGTCTCTGCCGGATGCCATGATGAAGAAAAAAAACTGTTAGTTTAGAATTTATAATCAACAGAACAAAAAACAAATAAACACAATATGCATTCAGGGAAAAGATTCGGAGCGCTGGAATTCGCGATTTGGACGAGACGAAGTATTTATATATTAACAATACTATCGGCCATACCAACAGTTTTATACTTTTCAGGATGGAAGTTTCTTTCCGTCCCTTGGCAGCCCATCGCTATTTTGGGAACTGCGGTAGCTTTTATCGTAGGTTTTAAAAACAATGCAAGTTACAGCAGACTTTGGGAAGCCAGACAGATTTATGGCGCCATTATCAATGACAGCCGTAGTTTTGGATATATTCTGAGAGATGCTCTATACGGAAAAGATCCTCAAAAAGTAAAAGAAATGTTTCACCGCCATTATGCGTGGCTTACGGCCCTCCGTTTTCAGCTTCGCGAACCCAGAACCTGGGAGAATATGGGGACAGCACAATACGATGAATATGCTAAGAAATATGAAATTCCGGAGAGACTGACCAACCTTAATGATGAACTGAAAAAGTATCTTTCTGATGCGGAGCTTCAATATATTGTAAGCAAAAAAAACAGGGCAACACAGTTAATGGCAAGTCAGAGCAAAGAATTGTCCGAAGCCTATGCCAGAGGAGATCTCAATGATTTTCAGTGGACACAGATCAACCAGCAACTCGTGAAATTTACAGACGATCAGGGAAAAGCAGAAAGAATTAAAAACTTTCCGTATCCGAGAAACTTTTCATCAATTACAACCTATCTTTTGTTGCTGTTTATCCTATTTGTCCCTTTTGGATTACTGAAAGAACTCGATAAATTAGGTGAAGGGACAGCTTTGGAGGGCTGGACCTTATGGTTTAATATTCCGTTTTCATTAATGGTAACCTGGTGTTTTCATACCCTCGACAGCGTAGGAGAAGCTTCCGTAAACCCTTTTGAAGGCAGCCCGAATGACGTGCCGATTACCCAGATCAGCCGTACCATAGAGATTGATATGAGAGATATGCTGGATGAGTCCGATCTTCCTCCAGCCATTGCTCCAAAGAACAATATTGTGTTGTAAAAGGTAATGATCCTGTACTTTAGATTCCAAAAACCTATGCGGTTTAAAAAGGCAAAAAGATAAAAAACAGATGAAGATCTTCGATTTTATCGCGCCTTACAAGCAGCCACTGGATACAAACTTGCGCCTTTGCGATCAACCAACAAAAGTTGTAAATATCGTCAATAAAGATAACCAACAGAAAAGGTTCAGTTGATCTGAAAGTTAACACCTTCAGTTTAACAAAAATTAAAAAGCAACTTAAAAAACATCTCAAAATGATTCACAGTTATGTTATAATATCCATTGCAGTCTTGCTGTCTGTGATGATATTGGTGATGATAGGGCAAAAGCTGAAAGTAGCTTATCCCATCTTCCTCGTGATTGCCGGTCTTCTGATTAGCCTGATCCCGGGAATGCCGCATATTGAAATAGAACCGGATCTGGTATTTCTAATCTTCCTTCCTCCCATTCTGTTTGAGGCCGCATGGTTTACGTCATGGCAGGATTTTCACAAATGGAGAAAGCAGATCTTTTCGATGGCTTTCGGGCTGGTATTTCTGACTTCAATTGTTGTGGCGTATCTTTCATCTTCCATTATTCCCGGACTTACCGTTGCCATGGGATTCCTGCTTGGAGGAGTTAATTCTCCGCCGGATGCGGTGGCTGCTACTTCAGTCTTAAAACATATGAAGATCCCTAAAAAGATCACGAGTATCCTTGAAGGCGAAAGTCTTATCAACGATGCTTCAAGTTTAATTGTATTTAAATTCGCTTTGGCAGCCGTAATTTCAGGTCAGTTTATCTGGAGAGATGCTATTCAGGACTTCTTCATGATGGCGGTGGGTGGAGTCGTAGTTGGTGTTGCTACAGGAATGCTTTTCGGAGCTTTATTGAGGATTATTCCTTCCAATTCTAATATTGATACCGTCATTACACTGATCGTTCCGTACATCATGTATGTAGGTGCAGAACATTTCCATTTTTCAGGGGTATTAGCCGTGGTTGCAGGAGGACTTTTGATGTCTTATAATTCACATTGCTATTTAAGCCATACCTCCAGGATACAGTCCGGAAATGTCTGGAGCGTACTGATATTCCTCATGAATACAATTATTTTCATCCTGATTGGTTTGGAGCTTCCCGTAGTCGTTGCTGCCATGAAAGACTATACCATTTCAGAAGGCATATTTTATAGTGTAGTGATTGGCGGAGCAATTATTTTGACCCGGTTACTGTACAGCTATGCCGTCATGTATTTCCCAAGACTCTGCTCTAAAGAATTAAGACTCAAAATTCCAAAACCGGACTGGCGCGAACCTTTCATCATCAGTTTTGCTGCCATGAGAGGAGTGGTTTCACTGGCTGCCGCACTTTCCATTCCTGCATTTTTGCCCAATGGAGATGCTTTTCCTCACCGTAATATCATTTTATTTGTAACTTTCGTTATTATATTGATCACATTGGTAGGACAGGGACTCCTTCTGACTCCGATCTTAAAATGGTTGAAAATAGATGATGCCGGAAGCGAATTACCGGAAGAAAAACAGGAAGTGATCCTGATGCGAAAGCTTAAAGAAACAGCATTGCATAAACTGGAAAATGATTTTTCCGAGCTGGCTGTAACGAACACATTGGTACGCCATCAGAAACACAAGCTGGAAACCGAAATGATGTTGATGGCAGATAAGGCCCAGTGTATGGCTTCTACCGGAGATTATGTGAATGCGATCAACGAAAATAAAGATGTGCTTCGGCAGATCATCCAGGCTCAGAGAAATGAACTTCACAGGATGAAAAAGGAGAAAATATTTGATGATCATGTGATGAGATCTATAGAAATGCAGCTGGATTTTGATGAAGCTAAAATTACTGGGTTTTCTCATGGATAAATGGTAATGTAAACAAATGAACACGAAAAAGATTATTGTAAAAACAGAATCTTCCAATGTATGGTGGGGAATTTACGGCCTTTGCGATAAGGCAGGATGGGAAGATTTGCAATTGTTTTATGAATCTGATGAAAGGATTTGCGTAGTTTGCTTAAATACAAAAGGATATTTAAGAAATGCTTTAGATGATTTGCTACACCAAGAAGATGAAAAAGATTTTTCTGAGGCAGTTCAGCATTATCTATCTGATGAGGTCTGTCATTATTGGTTCTATTATGACGAGCCTGATGATGAAGACTTTCAAGAAGTCGATTATGATGCTCCCAAAAATGAAAAAGGGATTAAGCCTCGATTTATGGATATTTGGCATCCTGATGAAGGGATTGATCTTAAAACAATTGAAACAGCAGTAAGTTCATTTGCCAAAGATTTTTTAGGAATAGAAAACTGTATAGTTGAAGTTGTGCATGAAGAATCTTTGGAAGAATCTATTAAAAGCTTTAAAATACATCAGGAAAGTTTGGGTGAAGGTAATGTTTATATAAGGTTTTCAAACGAATTGGTTTTAGAATTATCAGAACGATGGAAAATGGGAAAAAAGGAGGTGTTGGAAAAGCTGAATTCAAGTATTTAGATCTTTTTTAATTAAAAAATAAAAATATGAACAACCCAATCACTATTCTGTACAAAATAAATGCTTCCGCAGAAAAAATATGGAAGGCGCTGACGGATAAGAATGAAATGAAATCCTGGTACTTTACGATCCGGGATTTCGAGCTGGAAATTGGGAAAGAGTTTGACTTCTATGAATCCTGTGACGGTGGGAAATACCTCCATCGTGGCCGTATTTTGGAAATAATTCCCAACAGCAAACTAAAGCATAGCTGGTCTTATCCGGAACTTTCTGATGCCGTAA
Organism: Chryseobacterium carnipullorum; assembly: GCF_003815695.1. NCBI lineage: Bacteria > Pseudomonadati > Bacteroidota > Flavobacteriia > Flavobacteriales > Weeksellaceae > Chryseobacterium > Chryseobacterium carnipullorum. The sequence continues at coordinate 3,558,748 of NZ_CP033920.1, forward strand.
CAACTGTGACATGGGAGCTTCAGCCGGAAAACGACGGAACATTAGTAACGGTGACGCATGAAAATATTGAAGGATTCGATGATCTGGGAGAAATATTTTCCAGGGCAAGTTTTACAGAAGGATGGAATTCAATTATAGGACAGAGTATGAAGGAATATGTAGAAAAATAGAACGAATGATTGAACTTCAGATTTTTAAAACCGAAGATGCTCCAGAGCTGATATCCAAAATAAAAGACAAAAGAGCACTTCTTCAGTTTGCCGGCCCTGCTTACCATTTTCCACTGACCAGAGAACAGCTGGAAAATGATCTTGACAACGAAAACAGATTCATTTTCAGGATTTTTGATAAAACGGGACAAAGTGCTATTGGCCACGCTCAGATTTTTTTAAAAGAAAATACTTTTCTGCTCGGGAGAATCCTGATCTGGGACGAAAACAACAGAGGAAAAGGCTACGGAAAGAAAACGGTGCTGGAATTGCTGCAATATGGCTTCAATACCTTTGATAGAGAAACGGCAGAACTTAATGTGTACGACTGGAATACCGGAGCCATCGAATGCTACAAAAAAGTAGGTTTTGAAATTGATCCCGATGTGATGAACCAAGTCAGCATCGATGACGAGCTTTGGCTTTCCATTAATATGAAGATCAGTAAAAATAATTTCAAATCCGGAAAAGTATGACATTTACAGCACTCCGCCCCATACTCTGGACAGAAAATATAGATGAAACAATAGGGTTTTACACCCGGATTCTCGGCTTTAATTTAATCGGAAGAAATGATGAATGGCAATGGGCATCGCTTAAGAAGGATGAGGTAATGATCATGCTTTCGCAAAACGACTATGAAAAACCCAATGGAATAGGCTTTACAGGCTCATTGTATTTCAATGTAGACAATGTTGATGAACTTTGGGAAGATCTTAAAACAAAAGCAAAAGTCTGTTACGAAATTGAAACTTTTGAATGGGAAATGAGAGAGTTTGCGGTCTATGATAACAACGGTTATCTGTTACAATTTGGTCAGCCCGTGGATAATGTTGGCAATACGGAATAAATTTTGCTATTTTTGGGGAAATATTTAGAAATTAAATGAAAAAGAATATCATAGTAGGTTTAGCGGTGGTTTTGATGCTGGCGTCTTGTAATAAAGATGAAAAGATCCTGAACACGCTGAATGAATATAATAATACAATGGTAGAAAAAGGATATCATTTCGGTGATCAACTTGAACTTCCAAAAGAGGTAACGGAAAATGCAGAAAGTATCAGCATCAGCTTTGGAGACAAAGAAACTTCAAATTTAACAGTTGATCCTAAATTCTTTACGTTAGGCGACAATGCCGTTACTTTTAACATTAAAACAAAAGGAGGAAAAACTCTGAATCAGGATGCGACCATTAATGTATTTGCAAAAAATCCTGAGAAAAATATAGCCTATCAGATCATCGCAGAATACCCGCACGATCCGAAGAATTTTGTACAGGGGTTCCAGATCGAAGGAAATACCATTTACGAAAGTGACGGACAGAACGGCTCTTCCCAGATTCTGAAATATACTTTAGGGACCACAACTCCGTTGGCCTCTACAAAACAGGCACAGGAAGATTTCTCTGAAGGAAGTACGATCGTGGGAGATAAAGTGTACCAGCTGACATGGCACAGTAAAAAAGGGTATATTTATGATAAAAGCACTCTTAAACTCCTTTCTGAATTCGCTTATCCAAACGTTTTAGGCGAAGGTTGGGGACTTACTTACGATGGGAAAAACCTGATTGCATCAGACGGGAGCAAGCTTTTGTATTTCCTGGACGCCAACAACCCTTCAAAACTGATCAAATACGTAGCAGTAGCAGGAAGTTCACAAATTTATGACCAACTGAACGAACTTGAATACCACAACGGATTCATTTATGCCAATGTATGGCAAAAACCTGTGGTATTAAAGATCAATCCTGCAACGGGAGAAGTCGTAGGAACATTTGACTTTACAGATATTGCGAAACAGAATACCAAAGGAAGTGATGACGTATTGAACGGAATTACTTTCAAAGGCGACAATATGCTTGTAACCGGTAAAAACTGGCCAAAAATCTATGAAGTTCAGATCAAATAAACTGAATAAAGATCTATCCATAAAAAATAGCGTTCCTCAGGAGCGCTATTGTCATGTAAGGACTAAAAATTTACTATTTTTGACGAATGATTAAAAATTCAATGAAAAGAAATATCATAGCCGGTTTAGCAGTCATTTCCCTGTTGTCATCATGTAATAACAAGGAAAAAATGCTCGATTCACTGGCTGATTACAATAATTCAAAGGAAACAACAGGATATCATTTTGGAGACCGGCTTACTCTTCCAAAAGAAGTTACAGATCATGCAGAAAGTATTACAATAAGCTTTGGTGAAAATGAAACTTCAAATTTGACGATTGATCCTAAGTTTTTCACCCTGGGAGATAATGACGTAACCTTTACCATTAAAACCAAAAACGGAGAGACCTTAAACCAGGATGCGACCATCAATGTTTTCGCAAAAAATCCTGAAAAGAATATTTCATACAGCATCGTTGCAGATTATCCTCATGATCCGACTAATTTTGTTGAAGGTTTTCTTATGGAAGGCAATACGGTTTACGAAAGTGCTGGCTTGGACGGTGCTTCTAAACTGATAAAATATACTTTAGGTTCATCTACTCCTGGTATTGTGGAAAAACAGCCCGCTGATATTTTTTCTGAAGGCTGTGCCATGGTAGGAGATAAAATTTACCAGCTGACGTATAAAAGTAAAATTGGTTTTGTATACGATAAAAATACGTTAAAAAAACTTTCCCAATTTCCGTTACCGAATGTCATCGGAGAAGGGTGGGGTCTGACCTATGACGGGAAAAATCTTGTCGCAACTGACGGTTCAAAAAACCTTTATTTTCTGGATGTTAATGATCCTTCCAAGGTAGTCAGAACAGTCGCCGTGGCAGGAAATGCAGAGATCTATGATAATATTAATGAACTGGAATATCATAAGGGGTTCATTTATTCCAATGTTTGGCATCAGCCGATTATTCTAAAAATCAATCCTGCTACAGGTGAAGTTGTAGGAAAGTTTGATTTTACCAAATTAACGCGTGAAAATGATCAGGGGAACAGCGAACATGTTCTAAACGGAATTGCTTTTAAGGATGATAATATGCTGGTGACGGGCAAAAACTGGGCGAAAATTTATGAAATTGATGTTCAGTAATTCATTATTTAAAATTCAAATAAAAGGATGTAAATTGCTGACGTTCCTCGGAGGAAAGTTATCTTTGCCAAAATAGATTTTGAAACTACTTTATATCATATTGACCTTCTTTTTCTGTACAGTTTCTGCACAGAAATCACTTCCTTTGGACACCTTGAAACTAAAGGAAGCCAAAGATATGCTCGCCGACGATTACGGTTACCTGTATATCTATAAAAATAAAGATTTCAGTTTCACCAAATATGATTCTTTGGGCAGACAAATTGGCAAAATGATGCTCACGGTTCCCTATAAAGTACAGTCGGTACAAAATCCTCTGAGCCTCGCATTATTTTCAGAAAATGCTCAGGAAATGAAATTTGTAGATCAGAATATGAACGAGATCCAAAAGGTTGACTTCAAACAAAAATTTGGGTTTATCAAAATGGCTTACGCAGAAGATCTTCAGCAGCTATGGCTTCTGGATGACAGTACGAAACGCCTCATTCAGTACAATTTCAGAAATGATACCATGATCAACGCTTATCCTTTTGATATCAGCTTTGATGATCTGATGGATCTTTTGGTCTACGAAACCAAGGTCTATATTTTAACCAGAAAACATATCAGGATATATTCGCTGAAATTTGAAAAACTTTTTGAAGCCCCGCTGGAAAACGGCAAACGTTTCAGAAGAGAAAATGAAACTGTTTTGGTAGTCGCAGACAACGCGATTCTGAAATACGATCCTGAAAAAGGAATGGTGAAAGTTTTTGAAGATAAGGATGCACAAATTGTGGATAAAAACATCCTTTCTTATTTTGAAATCAAAGCCAACAAACTCTATATTTACAACCTGGAAAAAATAAAGGAAACTAAACTGCAGACAGAACCCGAAAACAAGCAGGAAACTGCACCACCGGTAACAGAGCCTTCATCTGAAAAAACGGCGGGAGAAGAAGGGAAGAAAACAGAGGAAGAGAAAAAGGAATCCATTGAGAAAGCTCCTGATCATACCTTACAGAAGCTGATGGAAGATACTTCCGAAGTTCAGGCTGCAGGTGTTTAGACCAATTAATAAAAAAAATACTTAGGAGAATGCATATTGCAGTTACAGGAAACATTGGAGCAGGAAAAACAACTTTAACCACGATGCTTGCCAAGCATTACGGATGGGATGCACAATTTGAAGATGTAGACCACAATCCTTACCTTGAGGATTTTTATGCCGATATGAGCAAATGGAGTTTTGCCCTTCAGATCTATTTTTTAGGAAGCAGATTCCGTCAGGTAAAAGAGATCAGAGAAAGTGGGAAAAATATTATCCAGGACCGTACCATCTATGAAGATGCCCACATTTTTGCCGAAAACCTGAATGATATGAAACTTCTTTCAGACAGGGATTTCAATAATTATATCTCTGTTTTTGGTTTGATGAAATCATTTGTTTCTGCGCCGGATCTGCTGATTTATTTAAAATCTGACGTTCCGAACCTTGTGAAAAAGATCTACAAGAGAGGCAGAGAATATGAAGCATCGATCAGTATTGAATACCTTTCAAAACTGAACCAGAAATATGAAAAATGGATCTCCGATTATACAGAAGGAAAGCTTCTTATCATCGAAGTAGACGATCTGGATTTTGTGGAAAAACCTGAAGATTTCGGATTTATCCTGGAAAAGATCGAAGCAGAACTGAACGGTCTTTTTTAACAAATTTTTATCAGAATTTAAGACCGCTTTCAATTCATTTCTTCCTAAATTTGAAAGAAAGAGTTTCATCTTTAAAAATAATTATATTATGATGGTTAAGGTTTTACATAACGGAAACTGCTCAAAATCAAATGCTGTCCTGGAGTATCTGGATGAAAATGGTGTGCCTTTTGAGATCATCAACATCCTGGAAGATCCTTTGAGCATATTAGAGATTAAAACAGTACTGAAAAAGCTGAATCAGAGTGTATTTCATATGATCCGGAAAACAGATAAACTGTATATGGAGCAATATGCGGATAAAAATTATTCTGAAGAAGAATGGATCAAAATCCTTTCTGAAAATCCTTCCCTGATACAAAGGCCTATTCTGATAAAAGGATCTGTTGCCATGCTGGGAAGACCTATTGAAAATGTGAAATTTTTTATTGAAAAATAACGAACATAAAAAAAGTCAGCTTACGCTGACTTTTTTATTTTCTATAGTAGAATAACGCCTTCTATTTTTGCTACTTCTTTATAAATAGTTACTACCTGATCTGCATCCAGAACGAATGCGTTGATATTGCATGCAGTATATTTGCCGTTTTTACTTTCTCTGTTTCCCAGGGTAAATTTAATGCCATCAAAAACTTTATAAATTTCAGTAAGTTTTGCCTCGTCTGTAGGAATGATAAACTTGAATAAATAATCTTCTGGAAAGTCATGATGACCTTCCAGTTTTTCCTTAAGAGAATTATAAAATTCCTCTGGATTTGCATGTTGGTTTCCTTGTAATATGTCCATCTGCCGTTGTTAAATTATATATAAATATAGCGAAAAAAAATCTATTTTCCAAGAGGTCCGAGCAGCGCTTTGGAGTTCTGATGCTCATAATCTTCGATAATATTGAACAATCCATTGACTAACTGTTCAGAAGCCAGTTTACTCAATCCGCCTGTATTTACATTGCTGTTGCCTCCGCCTAAAAGACTTCCAAGAAGATTGTTTCCAGAAAGAGCGGTATTAATGGTTTTTGCAATTCCATATTCATTTAATTTCTCATCTACTTTCGGAGCAATAGCTGCTACAAGCTGTTGAGAAGTTTTTTCCTTTAAAATTTGCGTCGCTGTAGTACCTTGGATGATTCTTGTAACATCCTGTGCATTTAAGCTGTTCACTGCATCCTGTAGAATAGGCTTTGAAAGGTTCACAGTATAAGCTGCTGCCTGCGCAATAAAATCCCTTTCCTTGGCTACCAGCGATGGAGCAATCTTTTCCAAAGTGGAATTGATGTCTCTAAGTTCTTTGGGAAGGGCTTTGTCTACCATATTATTCTGAAGAAAGGCTTCTTTATTACTGTAGATCCCCATTCCTTTATCAATACCGTTCAGCAAAACCCTTTTTATGATGGATAAACCTAGGTCAGTCGTGGCCATTGTCTGGCATGATTGGACACTGGTTAAAACCGCGACTCCGGTTCCTATTAACAGTGCTGCCGAGATGATATATTTTTTCATTGATCTTTTATCTTATTTTTTCAAATATTGCGCCAAAGGTAAACACTATTCCTGTATTAACAAAATATTAAATTTCTGGTACCAATTTGGTGAATATTTTGTTAAAAACACTGGTTTTTTGATTGGTTATTTTATTGTAAATTGATAGTTATAATGTCATTTGCTTAATTAAGTCTGATTTATTCAGTTTTTTGTTTAACATTTATATATTTTTTTTAAATTTTTAAGATATGTTAACAATGTTCATTTTTTTTTCTATTTTTGACTAATGTCTTTTTTTGAGAATTTAAATAACTCCACCAATAAGGACATCAGTTAAAATTAGATTGTACGAATAAAATTGAACTATATGAAACAACGTGATTTAAAGTATTCATGTCTCATTGCAGTTTTGTACTTCGGTATGAATGTCAATGGACAGACTACTCCTAAAGATACTGCTGCCAAGGAGCAGAAGATCGAGGAAGTAGTTCTGATCGGATATGGATCTCAGAAAAAAGAGAATGTTACCGGAAGCATCGGGATGGTTTCTGCAAAAGACCTTGCAGATAAGCCCAATGCCAATCCAATAAGCTCAATACAGGGTAAATTATCCGGTGTACAGGTGTTAAACTCAGGAACGCCGGGAACTTCTCCAAGAGTAGATATCAGAGGGGTCGGTTCACTGACAGGGAAGACTGTATTCATCGTAGACGGAATGATTACCGATGATATATCTTTCCTTAATCCCCAGGATATAGAATCTATGAGTGTGCTGAAAGATCCGTCCAGTTTGGCGATCTTTGGAGCCAGAGCAGCCAACGGAGCGGTAATTATTAAAACAAAAACAGGGAAAGGAAAGCCAGTTTATAACTTCAGTTCTTATTTAGGGGTGAAGAAAATCACCAACGTTCCTAAAATGCTTAATGCTGATCAGTATATTGAACTCTATAATGAAAAACTGATTAATGATAACGGAAGCAGCAACGGATCTATTTCCAGAGCCCAGTTTCCTTCTGATACTGATTGGTTCAAAGAGATCTTTACCACAAGTATCATCAATTCAAATGATTTTTCAGCATCCGGAAGTTTAGGAAAACTGAATTACTACGGTAGTGTAGGATACCTGCAGGATGAAGGAAATTTTGCTGCAGGAAGAGGTTATAATTCAGGAACAGGATTTAACAGATTCAATACGAAGGTCAACCTGAGCTATAAGATCACGGATAATTTAACGATCGGAGATAACTTTTCATTTTCAAAAATGCGTACCGATCTTGCAAAAAATCCTTTGCTGAATGCATATAACGCCCCTCCGACTTTTCCTGTAATGAATCCTGTTTCAGGAGACTATCAGTATTTTAATGGATATTCTATTCCTAACCCAAGAGCTGTACTGGATCTTTACCGGTCGCAGATCAGACAGGAAAGAATGCTGAACAATATCTGGGCTGAGTATAAATTTTTAAGTGATTTTACTTTAAGAGTTAGCTATACAACAGATAACTATAATACAAGCCAGTACGAATTTACCCCTACAATTACTTCTGCTCCCACGTCGGACCAGAAACCTACTAAGCTCATCACAAGGGATTCAAAAAACAGAAATTATATTTGGGATAATACATTAAGCTGGAAAAAATCATTGGGTAACCATAATCTTGAGATTCTTGCAGGATATTCCAGAACAAGAAACTCCTATTCACAAACCTATTTAGAAGCCCTGAATGTCAACTTTAACGGATCAAATGAGTCCCTGAATATCTTTAGTGGAACAGACATCTTTAAAATATCAGATGCAGTAGATGGCTATGATGTAGCCCCTTATCAGGACAGGATTGAATCTATGTTTGGGAGAATTAATTATGATTATAAAGGGAAATATCTTGTTAACGGATCTGTTCGTAGAGATGGGACTTCCAAATATTCTTCAGGTGATAGACATAGAATATTTCCTGCAGTAAGCGCAGGATGGGTAATCTCTAAAGAAGATTTCATGAGCAATCAGAATGTATTTAGCTTATTAAAATTAAGAGCAAGCTGGGGGAAACTTGGGAATCCGGACGTAGCTAGAAAATATATTCTCTTGACAACAAAATTTAAAGACGGTGCTTATTATGGAAATACAGGAGCTCCCGCACAGACTATTGATACTGTTATTGACCCGAACATCGGATGGGAAACTACCACAGGTAGAGACATCGGTTTAGAAATGGGGTTATTCAATAATAAACTTAAAATTGATGCAACCTACTTCGATAAAGATACCAAAGATGTGGTATACGGAGTGGTTCAGGGAACCGTTTCAGGAGCGAGTAACTGGAATAATTTCGTTACGAACGCATACTCTTTCAACAACAGAGGTTTTGAAGTATCAGTAAACTATGATACCAGAATCAATGATAAGATAAAGCTGGGGGTTTACGGAAACTTAACGACCATCAAAAACAAGATCACTTCTGTATATGAAGGATCTTATTTAAATACAGGAGCCAGTTTATTCGGAAACTCTATTGTTAGATTAGAGAACGGACAGCCGGTAGGTTCTTACTATGGATATCAGGTAGTTGGGGTATTCCAGAATCAGCAGGATATCGATGGTTGGGCACAGCAAAACACCCCTAAAGTAGGAGGTTTCAAGTTTCAGGATATAGACGGCAATGGAGTTATTGATTCCAGAGACAAAACATTCCTGGGAAGTCCGATTCCAAAAGGAACGTACGGTTTTGGTGTTAATTTAAATATCTATGATTTTGATCTTGCTTTAGATTTCCAGGGTGTATTTGGAAACAAGATTTACAACTATAACCGTGAACAACGTTATGGAAACGAAAACTGGGATTTAGATTTCTATAACAACAGATGGCATGGAGAGGGAACTTCAAATACCTATTCTATGACAACCAATAACCAGGAAATCATTAAGCCGAACAGCTTTTTCGTAGAAAGTGGAAGTTATATAAGACTTAGAAATATTACTTTAGGATACAACCTGCCTAAAGATTTTGCTAAATCTTTAATGGTAACCAAGCTTAGACTATACGTAAGTGCTCAAAATCCATGGACAAGCTTTAAGTATAACGGATTCTCTCCGGAGATTTTAAATACAGACAGAGTACAAATGGGTGTTGACAACAGTATCTATCCAATTTCAGCCATCTATACCATTGGTATGAATTTAACCTTTTAATTAGAGAAAATCATGAAAAAAATATTTTTATCCGTCGCTTTATTTTCACTGGTGATCAGTTGTAAAGATGATTATCTGGATATAAAACAGGAAGGGGCAACAGAAGCTGGAGCATTTTTCAAGACACAGGACGATGCGATGCAGGCTACCAATGCCATTTATTTATTCTTAAGAAGCTGGGAAAATTCAGCCTTTCCTTATCAATTTGTATTTGGAGTGCCGGCAGATGACGTGGTTAAAGGTTCCAACCCTGGGGATGGATCTTTCATCAATGCTTATGATCAGTTTACCTATACCGTAAGTGATGATGGAGTAAGAGGATACTGGATCGGACAATGGCAGGCTGTCAACAGATGTAATCAGGTGATTTCCAATGTTCCGAACATCAGCATGGACGCTACCCTAAGAGACCGGTTGGTGGCAGAAGCTAAAATGTTAAGAGCTTATTTTTACTTTAATTTATTAAGAATTTACGGTGGCGTTCCTATTTTTGACGGTATTCCATCTACCTATAAAATTCCTAGAAATTCTGCTGAAGAAGTATATAATTTCATTATTTCTGACCTTACAAGCGCTGCGGCAGTTCTTCCTCAGTCTTATGGAGCAGCAGATCTTGGAAGAGTAACCAAAGGCGCTGCTTTAGGAATGCTTTCCAAAGTGTACCTGTATAAGAAAGATTGGCAGAAAGCCTATGATACCTCTAATCAGGTTATCGGAATGGGCTATGGTCTTGATCCTGATTTCAATCATTTATTCAGAATTGCAGGAGAATTTGGTTCTGAATCTGTATTTGAAGTAAACTGCGAATGTTCTTCTCAATATGGAGGAAGTCAGTATGCTGAAGTTCAGGGCGTAAGAGATCAGTTCGGATGGGGATTCTTCACTCCTTCTCAGGCGTTGGAGAACGCATTTGAACCGGGAGATATCAGAAAAGAACTGACTATTCTTAGAAATGGGGAAACCACTCCTGAAGGTGATCTTATCGCAATGGGAGATGCGGCTTCTGTGACGACCTACAACCAGAAAATATATGTTCCCAAATCTCAGAATAACAGCGCTTGTGCCTACGGTTCAAGACAAAATATCAGAATCCTGAGATTTGCAGAAGTACTGCTGATCAATGCAGAGGCTGCCAATGAACTTGGAAACACAGGAACTGCTATTACTAATCTTAATAAAGTGAGAAACAGAGCTCAGTTAGGCGCTACTACAGCATCTACTCAGTTGGCTCTTAGAAATGCGATCTGGCATGAGCGTAGAGTAGAGCTGGCTCTGGAAGGCGACCGTTTTGTAGATCTTGTAAGAACAGGACAGGCGGCTACTGTATTGGCTCCCTACGGATTTAAGGCTGGAAAGAATGAACTTTTCCCTATTCCATTGGACGCGATCAATGAAAGTACAGGATTGTTTACCCAGAACCCGGGATATTAAAATATAACCATAAGCTTTAGAGGAGAATGAAAGTTCTCCTCTTCTTTTAGTAGAAACAGGTAAAAAAAGATTTCATGAAAAGGACCGTATTATCAATTGCCGTAACTTCTTTATTTTTTGCATATTCGTGCAAAAACACCCAAGCTTCCAAGCCGCAAACCGCTCAAAATAAAGCCGTAAAAAGCAACATTACCGATGAGCAGCTGATGGATAAAGTTCAGAAAGATGCACTGAAATATTTCTGGGACTATGCAGAACCCAAATCCATGTTGGGAAGAGAGCGCTATCATGAAGACAATATCTATCCGGATCATGATAAGCATGTAGTGACTACCGGAGGTTCAGGATTTGGACTGGCCACATTATTGGTAGGCGTGGAAAGAGGATTTATTCCAAGACAAGAAGCTGTAAAGAGACTGACTCACATAATGGATTTTCTTGCCAAAGCAGACCGTCATAAAGGAGCCTGGTCCCACTGGATCAATGGAGAAACAGGAAAAACAGTTCCTTTTGGAAAAAAAGATAACGGTGGAGATCTTGTAGAAACCGCATTTCTTACTTCAGGGATTCTGATGGTACGTGAATACTTTAAGAATGGTAATGCCGAAGAAAAAGTCCTGGCCGCAAAATGTGATGAGCTTTGGAAAGGAATTCAATGGAACGGGTATACAAAAGGAGGCGAAAAAGTATTGTATTGGCACTGGTCACCCGAATATCAGTGGGAAATGAACTTTCCTCTGGAAGGATACAACGAATGTCTGATCACCTATATTCTCGCAGCTTCATCACCCACGCATCCTATCGATGCAGAAACTTACTACAAAGGCTGGACGAGAAACGGAACTTATCTTACTGACAAGACAAAATACGGACTTCCTCTGTACGTAAAACACAACTATGCCGAAGAATACGGCGGACCACTTTTCTGGTCACAATACTCCTATATCGGCCTGGATCCTACGGGACTTTCCGATAAACTGGTGAAAAATTATTTTGACCTAAACAAAAATCAAGTCCTAATCGACTATAAATACTGCGTGGAAAATCCAAAACAATGGAAAGGCTACGGCCCGAACTATTGGGGACTCACCGCAGGTTACACAAGAAATGAAGACGGAAGCACAGGCTACACCGCCCATATGCCAACCAACGACAATGGCGTGATCACACCAACTGCCGCATTGAGTAGTTTTCCCTATACGCCGAAAGAGTCTATGGACTTTTTAAGATTCCTCTACACTCAAAAACCAGAATTTATTGGATCAGCAGGACCTTACGATGCGACTTCAGTAAATTACAACAACTGGTTTACCCCAAGATATTTAGCAATAGATCAGGGAACCATTGCTCCTATGATCGAAAACTATAGAACAGGATTTCTGTGGAAACTGTTCATGAATGCCCCTGAGATTCAGCAGGGACTGAAGAAATTAAGCTTTCAGTCTGAAAAATATGGAATCAAATAATCCTGTTTTTAAGATGATCTTCATACCAAAAGATTAAAATATAAAGTTTCTTGTTAAAAAAATAACAATACATCACACCTCTAAATAACGATATGAAATTAAGACTAAAACACCTTCCCCTTTTACTCTTGCCGCTTTCACTGCCTATGAATGCACAGGAAATTAAAGGAGAACTCAACAAAGAAGTCAAGAGACAGGAAAAAATATCCTACATCCTTGATTACCCTCAAAAAGTAAAAGGAAATGTTCCTTTGATTGTATTCCTCCACGGTTCAGGAGAGAGAGGAAACAATCTTGAAATGGTAAAAGCCCATAGCCCGTTCACCTATAAAAATCTGATCAAGGAACCGGTAGCGATTTTAGCACCACAATGCCCTGCGGATACATGGTGGGATACAGTGACGCTTTATAATTTGATCAAAGAAATTCAGAAAAAATATAAAATTGATGCCTCAAGAATTTACCTTACCGGACTTTCGATGGGAGGCTGGGGAACCTGGAAGCTAGCGATGGAACATCCGGAAATGTTTGCAGCAGTAGTTCCCGTATGCGCTCCGGCAGACAAAGTAATGGGAGCCAATATTGAGCGATTTAAACAGTTGCCTGTAAAAATTTTTCACGGGGGAAATGATGATGTTGTTTCTCCAATGAATTCAATAGAAATGTATCAGGCTTTAAAAAAAGTAAACCCAACGGCTACATTAACTATTTTTCCAGATGATAACCATAATTCGTGGGATTCCACCTACTCTGATCCAAAACTATATGAATGGATGCTGTCACAGAAAAAAGGACAATAAATTTTAATAAAAGAATAAAGAATAAAGAATAAAGAATAAAGAATAAAGAATAAAGAATAAAGAATAAAGAATAAAGAATGATAATCTTTAGAATTAAAAATGATATTCAGCTAAAAAAATAACGTTCAGGATTCAATAGTAAAGTTTAAAGTTAAAAAAAATCAGCCTTTGCTGAGTGTTAACGCCCTTGCGTTCTAAAGAATTTTGATTTACAGAAAACTTCGCGTCTTTGCGTTAAATTAATAATAAAAAAATTTAGCAATCATTTTGTTATAGACTTTGTATCCAAAAATAGAATGTTTGAAAAGGATTAACGCCTCCCGTTAAAACAAAAATAAAATTAGAACTATAATTTAAGAAGATAGATTTATGAAAAAGTTAATTGTACTCGCAGCTTTAGCGCTTTCGCCGGTCTTTTCCGCACAGGAAATGGTAACCAAGCCGGTGCAGTCTTTCCAGACAGCACAATATCAGGCGAAAAGAAAAGCTTTTGTAGAAAACCTTTTGTCTAAAATGACTTTAGATGAAAAGATCGGTCAGCTCAATCTGCCAACCTCCGGAGATTTTACAACTGGACTGGCTCAAAGTTCGGATATCGGAAAGAAAGTAGAGCAAGGATTAGTAGGAGGATTATTCAATATAAAAGGCGCTGAGAAGATTAAAGCAGTTCAGAAAGTGGCCGTAGAAAAAAGCCGTCTGAAAATTCCTTTGATCTTCGGGATGGATGTCATCCACGGTTACGAAACCACCTTCCCGATTCCATTGGGACTGGCTGCTTCATGGGATATGAATCTGGTACAGCAGTCTGCAAGAGTGGCTGCGAAGGAAGCTTCTTCAGACGGGATCAACTGGACATTTTCGCCAATGGTGGATATTTCTCGCGAGCCAAGATGGGGAAGAGTATCTGAAGGTTCCGGAGAAGACCCGTACTTAGGAAGTGAAATTTCTAAAAATATGGTGTACGGATATCAGGGGAAAGACCTTTCCGTAGGCAATACCATTTTAGCGTGTGTAAAGCATTTTGCCTTATATGGAGCAGGAGAGGCAGGCCGTGATTACAATACGGTAGATATGAGCCACGTAAGAATGTTCAACGAATATTTTCCACCTTATAAAGCTGCAGTAGATGCAGGAGTAGCTTCTGTGATGGCTTCTTTTAATGAAGTGGACGGAGTTCCGGCAACCGGAAGTAAATGGCTTCAGACAGATGTTCTCAGAAAAATGTGGAACTTCAAAGGTTTCGTTGTTACCGATTATACAGGAATCAATGAAATGATTGAACACGGAATGGGAGATCTTCAGCAGGTATCTGCTCTAGCACTGAAAGCCGGAGTAGATATGGATATGGTAGGAGAAGGATTTCTTACTACCCTTAAAAAATCTCTGGACGAAGGAAAAGTAACCCAGGCAGAAATCGATAGCGCAGCCAGAAGAATTCTGGAAGCGAAGTACGATCTTGGATTATTCGACGATCCTTATCGCTACGGAGATGCAAAACTGGCAGCAAAAGAGGTTTACAATATGGAAAACCGAAACATTGCAAGAAGCGCAGCAGCCCAGTCAATGGTTTTACTGAAAAATGAAAATCAGGTGCTTCCGTTGAAAAAATCCGGAACAGTAGCGGTGATCGGACCGTTGGTAAATAACTCAATGAACATGGCTGGAACATGGAGTGTTGCCACCAAACATGCCTCCTCAATATCTCTGATGCAGGGTCTTCAGGCCAATTACGGAAAAGAAGTGAAATTCCTTTCAGCAAAAGGGGCAAACATTGATTACGATGCAAAATTAGAAGAGATTTATGCCGCTCACGGTAAAAAAACAGACAGAGACAGCCGCTCCAAAGAGCAACTGTTGAAAGAAGCTGTTGATATTGCTAACAAAGCAGATGTTATCGTTCTTGCTATCGGAGAATCTGCAGAAATGAGTGGAGAATCTTCTTCAAGAACAGAGATCACCATTCCTCAGTCTCAGGTAGACTTGTTAAATGAGTTGAAAAAGACAGGAAAACCTATTGCTATGGTTCTTTTTACAGGTCGACCACTAGCTTTAACCAACGTAAAAGATACCCCTGATGCTATTGTTAATGCATGGTTTGCAGGCTCAGAAGCTGGAAATGCGATTTCAGATGTTTTATTTGGAAAAGTAAACCCTTCAGGAAAGCTTCCGATGACATTCCCAAGAAGCCTTGGGCAGGTACCGATCTATTATAATGCAAAAAATACAGGCCGTCCGCTGAGCCAGGATAAAGTAGATAAATGCGTATATGAAAGATTCCGTTCCAATTATATGGATGAATGTAACACACCGTTATATCCATTTGGATATGGTTTGAGTTATTCTAAATTTGCCTATTCAGGAATGTCTGTTTCCAATCCGAATCCAAAAGGAAATCAAACCGTTCAGGCTACAGTGACGGTAACGAATAGCGGAAACTATGACGGTGCAGAAGTAGTACAGCTTTACATCAGAGATATGGTGGGAAGTATCACCAGACCTGTAAAAGAACTGAAAGGCTTCCAGAAAGTATTCCTTAAAAAAGGAGAATCAAAGAAAATAACCTTCGATATTACTCCGGAAAGCTTGAAATTCTACAACGGAGAATTGAAATTTGACTGGGAACCGGGAGAATTTGATATCATGATCGGAACCAGTTCTGATGATGTACAACATTCAAAAATCAACTGGACTAAATAATAATAAGCAAAGCCATTCTTTTGAGTGGCTTTTTTCCTCTTTTGGCATGATTTTTAATAGCACATTTGTAACTTTAAGATAATAATTATGAAAAAAACAATTGTACTTAGCGCAATGTTTCTGGGATCTTTTGCTTTCGCACAGACGGTAGGAGGAGACAGAGATGCCCATGGATGTATCGGTTCAGCGGGGTATACCTATTCCCAGATCAAAAAAGATTGTGTAAGGGTTTTTGAACAGAAGATTAAATTAACAGAAGTTGCTCCAAAAGGAAGTTCCACTTCAATGGCTGCCGTAATTTTCAGCAAAGACAAGAAAAAAGCTGAAGTTTTCGTGCCGGATACAGATGGGGAAAGCTTGATTCTTACAAGATTGGGAAAAGGTAAAGCATGGAAAAAGGATGGCTATCTATTAGTTCCTTTTAAGAAAGACGGATATCAGCTTAAAAAAGACAATATTGTCATTTATCAATAATTACAAATTTTATACATACCATAGAGACTGCCTGTTAAGGTGGTCTCTTTGTTTTTAGAATTACGTCTTGAAAAGGCCACCTCAAAAATCAGAAAGGGTTAAAATAATATGCAGATAAGCCGATTAAAATAAGCTTGTTTTTTTGTATCTTAGGTCAGCTAATACCCTTGTTGCTGTTATATTTTTATACAACTCAAACCATTACTATTTTACTATGAGAAAAACTATTTTATTAGGCGCAATGTTCTTCAGTTGTTTAGCCTTTACCCAACAGAAAACTCCTGTTCTGGGAGGTGATAGAGATGTTCACGGCTGTATAGGCTCGGCAGGTTATACCTATTCACAGATCAGGAATGTTTGCGTGAAGGTCTTCGCACAAAAAATCAAATTAAAAGAAGTAGGTTCAGATAAAAGTTCCACATCTATGACCGCTGTTATTTTTAGTAAAAACATGAAAAAGGCTGAAATTTTCATTCCTTATGACAATGCAAAAAGCATTATCCTTGACAGAGAAGGAAAAAGCAAAATCTGGAAAAGTGGTAGCCATATTAGAGAAACGTATGTTTTAGTTCCGTACAAAAAAACAGGGTATCAGATTAAAAAAGATGATGTTGTGATTTATCAGTAAATCCCGGTTCCTGGTATAAAAAGTTGTTTCGTAAGAGCGGCTTTTTTGGGCTTTAATAGCAATTTAATGATCCTGTGTTGATTTTTCTTAATCATAAATAAAATTAGGATTAAATTAAAAAATGTATATTAGTATCACCAAATCATAGCAGAATCCGAAAAGCTTATAGAGTAGGAAAGATCAAAAAAAGACGATATGAAAAATCTAAAAAAACTTTCAAAACAAGAATTGAAAACAGTTCAGGGTGATATTCCTATGTGTTTAGCCGGATATTTCTGGTGTTCATTTGTAAAAAAATGTATTCCTGTAGGATCTAGCTGCGGACTTGAGTTGTAGCCGGTAGCTTTTGATCCGGATAACGTAAAGATCATTTTCTGATGCTTTAAGTTATTCACTGAAAAAAAATAAAGCCGTTCGGAAGAGCGGCTTTATCTTTGTGATTTTCGATAATCTGAATAAGATTCAAATCAGCATTAATAACACTTATCAGCATTATAAATTCTGCACGGTCCGTTTTCAGTGTACTGGCAAGTTCCATCCGGACATCTCCCTCCCTGTGGCGGAACCCAGCCTCCTGAAATTATTTTTAAATCAGATGGAGTTAATTTTTTTAAATTTTTCATAGTACGTTTGGTTTTGATTTGTTGTTTTAATTCGTAAGCTTTTCAGGCTTCATGTTTTTACTAAATTAAAAAATAAATTCAAATAAAATCACCTTTCGTTGAAAAATTAATAACGATATACAAAAGACCACTCTTGTGAATGGTCTTTTATCTCTATCCAATGACAAATAGTTGCTGTTAAAAACAGAATATTAGCCAAGAATGGTTTCTTCAGCATATACAAGGCCTTCATAACAGGCATTGTAAATAATTTTCAGATCCTCAAGTGTCGGTACACGCGGATTGAAACCTGTACAAGGATCAATTAATGCATTGTTCGCAATGTAATCCAGGTTTTTATCCCAATCTTCTCTTGAAATTCCAAACTCCTTCAGCGATGAAAGGTTATTCACTTCAGATCGCAATGCTTCAATAGCCTGAGCCAGATCTTCTGCGGTTTCCTTGCCAATTATTTTGGCCAGATCAGGGAAACGGTCGGTAGCCTGTGCGTTGAAACGGATCACATTAGGCAAGAAAATAGCATTGGAAGCTCCATGAGGAACACCATACAATGCACCTACCTGATGAGATAGGGAATGAACAATTCCCAACCATGCATTATTAAACGCTAAACCTGCCATAAAAGAGGCATCATGCATATTCTGACGCGCTTTAATATTAGTTGGATTATTCACAGCTTCTTTCAGATTGTCAAACACAATTTCTAGACCCCCTTTAGCCAATGCATCTGCATAGTTATTTTCGATATTCGAAACATAAGCTTCCACACAATGGGTCAATGCATCTAAACCTGTATTAGAAGTAATATGAGCTGGCATTGAAGCACATATTTCACCATCTACAATAGCAATATCCGGAGTCAGTTCATAAGAAACGATAGGATATTTTACTCCCTTTTCACGGTCTGTAATCACGGCTAATCCTGTAGTTTCAGTTCCCGTTCCGCTGGTAGAAGGGATTGCGATAAATTTAGCTTTATTTCTCAATACAGGGACAGAGAAAGGCTTGATTAATGAATCAAAATCCGTATCAGGGAATTCATAGAATACCCACATGATTTTTGCGGCATCGATCGCAGAACATCCTCCCAGCCCGATGATCCAGTCCGGTTCAAAAGTACTCATGACTTCAGCGCCTTTAAGGCTTGTTGCAGATGAAGGGTCCTCTTCCACACCGTCAAAAACTTTAGTTTCTATTCCTGCCTCAGTTAAAAAAGCAATCGCCCTGTCAAGCGTTCCGCTTTTTCTCATAGAACCCCCTCCGGTTACGATAACCGCTTTTTTACCTTTAATATTTTTTAATTCTTCAAGACTTCCAGGACCATGGAAAACTTCTCCTGCAATAAATAATTTACTCATTTTTCTTTTTCTTATAATGATGCAAAATTAGAGAAGCCGGAACGCATGATGCTATACAAATGAGACTATCCGTTATACATTTGCGCCAACTCCTGCTGAAGTTCCGTCGGAGTCTCTTTTAATTTTGATTTTACAAACTTATTGAGGGCAGAAGGAGAATTGAAACCAAGATCAAATGCAATCTCTTTATGCGTAAGGTCTGAGAATAAAAGCTGTCTTTTGATCTCCATCAGAATACGGTTATGAATCGCATGAATGGCCGTTTCTCCGCAATGTTTCTTGGTGATGGAATTGAGTTTTTTAGGTGTAATGGCTAATTTTTCAGCATAATACTGAACCGTTCGCTGCTCTTTATAATGTTGATTAAGATATTTTTTAAAGCGTACATACAAAGGCTTATCCGTAGTTTCTTTGTACAGTACCGGATGCAGCCCGTGAATAGACTCAATGAGACCCAAAAGGAAAATTTTAATATAAAAACGGGCCTGTTCCTTTTTGATAAGACTCGGGTTCATGTAAATATCCTGGATGATTTCCAAAAGATTCTTACTTCTCTCAAAATCTTTCGGAGAAAGGATCGTGCAGTTAAGCTGCGTCGAAAGATTCACATTATAAGTACTCAGTTCATTTTTCAGAATATCAGAGCAGAAAAGTATTTCTTCAAACAAAATAATTTTCCCTTTTAAATCCTCACCCGGATTTGAGATAAACTGAACCTGTTCAGGGAAAATCACAGAGATCTTTCCCGGCTTAAGATGATGTGTCTTTTCTTCAATATGAACCTCAAGATGGCCGGTTTCCATGACAATAATACAGAAGTGATCTTTTTTGTGGGGCTGCAGGTATTCCCCAAGCCTTTCTCTGTCCAGATCAAAAATGCGGAAAGACAAATTCTTATCCTCTTCTTTTTGGATGTTTTTCTTTATTTCCAGTTTCTGTAAGCCCATGGGATTGATGAATTAGTAGAGTTTAAAAATGAATCAGCAAAATTAGTCCTTTTCAGGAAATCTCAATGACACCAAAGAAGATCCGTGTTTATCAACACAATTGACGAGAGAAATACAATCATTGGAAAAAGGCTTTTACACGTTTACCGATGCAGAAAATAAAATTGCCTTAAACCTATGCTTAAAACACCCGTTACAATTTTCATCTCTCACCGAAAATCCTTATTTTTGTACATCTAAAAGTAAAAGAAAGAATGAATTCCTACAAAAATCCATTGGAAGAGCGCTATTCCAGTGAAGAAATGTTGTTTAATTTCTCACATAATAACAAATTCCGTACCTGGAGAAAGCTTTGGATAGCTTTAGCTGAAATTGAAAAAGATCTTGGTCTTGATATTACAGAAGAGCAAATTGCCGAGCTGAAAGCCAATGCCGAAAACATCGATTACGATAAAGCGGCTGAGTATGAAAAAAAATTCCGTCATGATGTAATGGCCCACGTTCACACATACGGTGATGTGGCGCCTTCAGCAAAAGGAATTATCCACTTGGGAGCTACTTCGGCTTTTGTAGGAGACAATACCGACCTTATTCAGATCCGTGACGGGCTTTTAATCTTGAAGAAAAAGCTGGTGAACGTCATGAAAAGTTTAGCAGATTTCTCCATTCAGTATAAAGATCTTCCAACCTTAGGATTTACTCATTTCCAGCCGGCTCAGCTGACAACTGTAGGAAAAAGAGCGACCCTTTGGCTACAGAGTTTGGTTCTTGATATCGAAGAACTGGATTTCTTCTTAGAAACCCTTCGTTTCAGAGGTGTAAAAGGAACTACTGGTACTGCGGCAAGTTTCCTTGAGCTTTTCAACGGTGATTATTCAAAAGTAAAACACTTGGATAAAGAACTTTCAAAAAGATTCGGTTTCGAGAAAGTATTTGGCGTTTCAGGTCAGACGTATGATAGAAAAATCGACGCTAAAGTCGTTGCTTTATTAGGAAATATTGCTCAGTCTGCTCATAAATTCACCAACGATTTACGTCTTCTTCAAAATCTTAAGGAAATTGAAGAGCCATTCGAGAAAAACCAGATCGGTTCATCTGCTATGGCGTACAAGCGTAATCCAATGAGAAGTGAAAGAATCGGAGCTTTGGCAAAATATGTAATGTCTCTGACCACAAGTTCTGCTATGGTAGCGTCTACCCAGTGGTTTGAAAGAACACTGGATGACTCTGCGAACAAGAGACTGACGATTCCTCAGGCATTCCTTGCCGTTGATGCGATTCTTTTAATCTGGAACAACATCATGAACGGAATCGTTGTATATCCGAACAGAATCAACAAACATATCGAAGAAGAGCTTCCTTTCATGGCAACAGAATACATCATCATGGAAGAAGTGAAAGCTGGTGGTGACCGCCAGGAAATTCATGAAGTGATCAGAGTTCACTCTATGGAAGCTTCCAAGAAAGTGAAAGAAGAAGGAAAAGAAAATGACCTGATTGAAAGAATCTTAAATGATGATTCTTTAAAACTAGATAAATCAAAATTAAAAGAAGTTTTAGATCCTAAAAACTTTATCGGTTTTGCCCCTATTCAGACAGAGGAGTTCATTGCGAATGAAGTCCAGCCGATTCTGGATCAGAATAAAGACCTGATAGGATTGGAGGCTGATCTTAAAGTATAAAGCTTATGCAGCCTTTTTGGGCTGCATTTTTTATTTTAGCCAGTATGAAAAAAACTCTTTTACTCATTGCCATGATCCCCATCCTTTCTTTTTCCCAGAAGAAAGAGGTTTTAAAGTATTTTATCTCAAAAGATACCTTGGCAGGCGTAAAAGATCAGGACGGAAAAATTATTGTTCCCGCCCAGTTTAAGATCTATTCGGATCTTCAGGACGGCGATTTGGTGAAAGAAGAAACCATCTATTTCGACGGTTCTAAAAAAGGAGAAACCAAAGAGAAAAATGCATGGGGCTATGTGTATGATAGAAAAGGAAACTTTCTTTACAGACCGTTTTTTTATGACAATGGAGCAGATTATTTCAAAGAAGGACTCAGAAGATTCGTTAAGAATGGGAAAGTAGGTTTTGCTGACCGGAATGGGAAAATCGCCATAGAACCAAAACATGATTTTGTTTCATATTTCGAATACGGTTATGCATTGTTTTGTGATGGCTGTGACTGGGAGAAAACAGAAGATGAACATAAAGGAATTGTTGGTGGAACATGGGGAGTAATGAATACCAAAGGCGAGACGGTGAAGCCCATTGTAAAATCATCTGATAAAGACAAAGAAATTCAGGGGAAATACTATCCGAATCCTTTTCACTACAATGAAAAAGAGAAGAACATTCTTCAGTTTTTTGAAAAGCAGAATAAAACACTTTCAGGATTGTATTATATCAATGTTTATCCTGAAATGTCTGAGGCTGAGAAGAAATTAATTTTTGAAATTGTAGAAAGGCCTAAAGAGAATTTTCCTTATTATCAGATTAACACCTATGCTGTAGGGATGGATCTTACGATGTGTGATCGGTTTAAATTTCTGGTTTCAGAAGAGGGTAAAGAAAAGTATACCATGGATTATGGTGAAAAAGTTCCTTACGAAGAATGGCTGAAGAATGAAATAAAAGAAGCGGAACAGTTTCAGAAAGAACGTCCTGACAATCCTAATAAATTTGTAAAATAACAATAGCCCATGAAGAACCTTTCGATTTTTTTATTGATGCTTGTGTCTGCAAAAAGCTTCTCGCAAAGTCAGAAAGAGATGTATTCCATCATGGAAAAAACTGCACAAAAATTAAAAGAAAAATCGGGCGCTTATTCCGTATCGGTCGGAATAGTGAAAGATGGTAAAGTGTATACAAAACATTACGGAGAAATAGATAAAGGAAAGGGAAATAAAGCAGATGACAATACCTATTTTGAAATAGCATCGGTGACCAAGCTTTTTACCGGACAATTGTTGGCTCAGGCTGTTTTGGAAAATAAAATTAATCTTGAAGATGATATCCGTAAGTATCTGAAAGAATCCTATCCTAACTTAGAATACAATGGAACTTCTATTAAAATTAAAGATTTGATTTCCTACAAAACCGCATTGCCGCGCAATCTGCCTGATGACACCGAAATTAGGAAAACAATGTCAGACGAAACTCCTTTTCAATACAATACATTAGGAGAAAATTATACAAAAGATCATTTTAAGCAGGATCTTCAGAAAGTAAAACTGGATACGATACCCGGAACCAAATATGCTTACAGCAACTTAAGTCTTGAGTTGACAGGTCTTATGCTGGAAAATATATATGGGAAAAGCTATGAAACGCTGCTTAATGAAAACATCCTGTCAAAAGCAGGAATGGATCACACCAAACTGGAGTTGGGTAAGGGTGAAGTCTTAGCGAATGGGTATTATTCAAGCGGACGTCTGATGCCAAAATCCATAAGCTATTTATGGGGTGCAGGCGGGTCAAAAACCAAATCGACCATGGGAGATATGGTGAAGTTTTTAAAGTACGAACTGGATTCAAAAAATTCAGTTGTTCAGGAATCTCAAAGAAATATCAATAATAGCAAAGGAGATTGGTACGGCTATTTCTGGGACGGCTTTGGTCTTAGCGAGCATGGTAAAATGGGATATAAGCATGGTGGAGCATTTGGAGATCAGACCTGGTTTACGATCTAGCCAGAACTGAATATGGGGATTTGCTTAATCGTCAATATCAGCGGACCAGATACGTTTCCAGCTCTTTATAATTCAGCTGCAAGATTAGCGAATGATCTGACTATAACACCAGGCAAAAAGCATACAGAAGGATATTATCTGAAAGGAGAGAATGTAGTGTTTACCTATACCCATCCAAAAAATTTAAACTCAAAACTGATCAATAGCGCTTCTGTTGCAGGATCTTTCAATGACTGGAAGACCGACAATAAGAATTATCAGTTAACGAAGAAAGAAGATAACCGCTTCGAGTTGGAAATTCCGAAATCCCGTTTTGAAAAAGGGAAAACCTATTCCTTTAAATTGGTTTTAAACGGAGAAGACTGGATCAATGCATCAGGAAATGCTTCCAATACAGACGGAACAGATGATAATAATCTGACCTTGAAGCTTTAAAAGATAAAGGACCGTTATAGGTTCTGAAAAAGTAAAAAGAAAGTAATAAATCTAATATTTAAAATCTGACATCTAATGTCTAATAACAAAAGAATTTTCGTAGAAAAAAGAGGTATTTTCGATGTTGAAAGTCCAAAAATTTTTGATGAAGTAAAAGCAGTCGTTCCGGCGGTCAAAAATGTGAAAGTGTATAATGTGTATGATATTTTCGGACTGAATGATGGAGAGTTCGAAAAAGTGGTCAACAGCACTTTCGTAGATCCTGTGACTGATATTTTACACACAGAAAATCCTGGAGAGGAGATCTGGTTTGCCATGGAATTTCTTCCCGGCCAGTATGATCAGCGGGCAGATTCTGCACAGCAGTGCATTGCTTTACTCACGGAAAATGAAAAGTCCAAAGTAAGAAGCGGAAAACTGATTCAGTTTGAAGGCATTTCTGAAAGAGACCTTGTAAAAATCAAAGACCTTCTGATCAATAAAGTGGAATCTCAGGAAAAAGATCTTTCCATCTTAAACATTCCTGCCGATGAAATTCCTACAAAAGTTTTGATCCACGAAAATTTCATCAGTTTCGGTGATGCCGAACTTGAAAATTTCTATAATGATCACGGTTTTGCGCTGGGATTGGATGACCTTAAATTCATTCAGGAATACTTTAAAACTGAAAAGAGAAATCCTACCGAAACGGAACTGAAAGTTTTAGACACCTATTGGAGTGACCACTGCCGTCACACCACTTTTGAAACAGAATTGTCAGATATCCGGTTTGAAGGAGCATTCAAACAGACATTGGAAACTATTTTCAGTGACTATATCGAAAAAAGAAAATTCTTAGGCCGTGAATTGAAGCCAATCTCACTAATGGATCTTGCGACAGTTTGTGGTAAATATTTCCATAAAACAGGGAATCTGGAGAACCTTGTGATTTCAGACGAGATCAATGCATGTACCATCCAGATCGAAGCTGAATACGATGGTAAAAAAGAACCGTGGTATTTATTATTTAAAAATGAAACCCATAATCACCCAACGGAAATTGAACCTTTCGGAGGGGCCTCCACCTGTTTGGGAGGAGCGATCAGAGATCCTTTGTCCGGAAGATCCTTTGTATTCCAGGCGATGAGATTAACAGGGGCTGCTGATGTTTTAGAACCGGTTGACAAAACTTTACCGGGAAAATTACCTCAGAAAACCATTACAAAACAGGCTGCCAACGGATATTCATCTTACGGAAACCAGATCGGTTTAGCAACTACCATGGTTTCTGAAATCTATGACGAAGGCTACAAAGCCAAGAGAATGGAAGTAGGATTCGTTACAGGAGCCGTTCCTGTAGAGTGGGTGAGACGTGACAAACCTGAGAACGGTGACTCTATCATTATTTTAGGGGGTGCAACAGGTCGTGACGGTGTTGGTGGAGCAAGTGGAAGTTCAAAGGTACAGGATGAAAACAGTATCCATACCATGTCTACTGAAGTTCAGAAAGGAAATGCCGTTGAAGAACGTAAAATCCAGAGACTCTTCAGAAATCCTGAAGTAACAAAACTGATCAAGAAATCAAATGACTTCGGAGCGGGAGGTGTTTCTGTAGCGATTGGTGAAATTGCAGATTCTTTAGAAGTAAACCTGGATGTTTTACCTTTAAAATATGAAGGATTAAACGGAACCGAGCTGGCTATTTCTGAATCTCAGGAAAGAATGGCTGTAGTAGTTGATCCGAAAGATAAAGAACAGTTTATTAAATTCTGTCAGGATGAAAATATTGTCGCTGTAGAAGTGGCAAAAGTAACGGATTCAGGAAGAATGCAGATGTTCTGGAAAGGCGATAAAATCGTTGACCTTTCAAGAGAATTCTTAGATACCAACGGATGCTCCAAAACTCAGGAGGTGAAAATTACCCACCTTGAAGAAGTGAAAGAAGAAACATTATCTTTTACAAAAGAGAACTTCATTAAAATATTAAGCGACAAAAATGTAGCTTCACAAAAAGGACTGTTGGAAATGTTTGACTCTTCTGTAGGTGCCACTACGGTTGCGATGCCTCTTGGAGGAAAATACCAGCAGACACTAATGGAAGGAAGTGCTCAGACATTACCCATTTTAGGAGCAAAAGATATTGAAACGGTTTCCTTTGCGAGCTGGGGATTTAATACCGGAATTTCAAAGCAGAATTCACTGTTGGGAGCTTCTTATGCAGTTGTAGAAAGTGTCGCTAAGATCGTTGCGATGGGTGGCGATTACAGAAATATCAGATTAACCTTCCAGGAATATTTTGAAAAACTGGGTCAGAATGCTGAAAAGTGGGGCAAACCTTTAGCTTCTCTTTTAGGAGCTTATGATGCTCAGATCAATCTTGGTCTTGCAGCTATTGGAGGAAAAGACTCCATGAGTGGCACTTATCAGGATCTGAATGTTCCGCCTACCTTGATCTCATTTGCATGTGCCAACGGAGAAAAGAAAAATGTAATTTCCCCTGAATTCAAACAGGCTGGAAATAAAGTATACTTCTTCAACCATACTCCGCAGGAAAATGGTCTTCCGGACTACGCAAGCTTAAAAGGAATTTTCGAATTTATTTTTGAAAACATCAAAGCCGGAAAAATCGTTTCTGTAAAAACCATTAAAGAAGGTGGGGTAGCAGTAGCTTTAGCCAAAATGAGCTTTGGAAACAGGTTGGGAGCAGAGATCACGGTTGACGAACATGTTTTGTTAGCTAAAAAGATCGGAAGCTTAATCATCGAATCAAAAGAAGAGTTGAGTCATACTTCTTTACAGCAGATCGGTGAAGTAAAAGATTCGGGTATCTTGGCGATAAACGGTCTTGAATCTTCAATCTTAGATCTTGTAGCTGCTAATACCGGAACATTTGAAAACCTTTTCCCAACGCAGGAAAAAGAAAAAATTACGGTTGAAATCGATGAAAAATCAAACTCGATCAACCCACGAAATATCATCATCAAAAAGCATGGAATTGCCAGTCCGAAAGTATTTGCTCCTGTATTCCCGGGAACCAACTGTGAGTACGACACCTTGAATGCATTCCAGAAAGAAGGCGCTGTCACCAGCAGTCTTCCATTGAAAAATATCAGCCACCAGTTGCTGGACGAAAGCATTGATGCATGGGTAGAAGAGATCAGAACATCTCAGATTCTGGCCTTCTCAGGAGGTTTCTCAGCAGGTGATGAGCCGGATGGTTCTGCAAAATTCATCGTTAATGTGTTGAAAAACGAAAAGATGAGAAACGCTGTTCACGAATTACTGGACAGAGACGGCATGATCATCGGAATCTGTAACGGTTTTCAGGCTTTGGTTAAATCAGGTCTGTTACCTTACGGAAGAATCAAAGATCTGGATGAAAACTCTCCGACATTGGCTCATAATGCCATCAGAAGACATATTTCCCAGATGGTCAACGTGAAAGTAATCAATGACGAAAGTCCTTGGTTAAAAGGAATGAAAGATCAGGTATTCACCATTCCGATTTCTCACGGTGAAGGTCGTTTTATGGCTTCCGAAGAGGAAATCAAAAAGCTTTACGAAAACGGACAGATCGCGACTCAATACATTGATCTTGATGGAAACATTGCCCATGGAATGCCATTCAATCCAAATAATTCATTATTCGGAATTGAAGGAGTTACCAGCCCTTGCGGAAAGATTTATGGAAGAATGGGACATCCTGAGCGTTTTGCAGAAGGCCTCATGAAAAACATACCGACCGCGAATTACCACAATATATTCAAAAACGGAGTAGAATACTTCAAATAAACAGACCAATGACCGCCACTGAATGGCGGTCATTTTTTTATATTTACAGGGATTAAATTTTAAGGATAACCCAACGGGCTTTCGGCAATATATTCAGAATAATGTTGAATTCAGATAAAAATAAATTAATTACAATCAATGGCAGTCATTTTTCGGATCTGTCAGGTTTCTACGACGAAGTTTCTTTGGTATTGATGAAAAATACAGACTGGAAAGTGGGAACACTGGATGGCTTTGATGATATCCTTTACGGAGGGTTTGGAGTATTTGATAGCGGCGATGAAATTCAAATCACCTGGAAAGATTCCCAAAAATCAAAAGAAGATCTTGGACTGGAAGATACCCGTCATTTTTATGAAAACAAGATCAGACAGGGAAAACCTTTTAACGTAGAACTGATTCAGCAAAAAATGAATGAATTGATTTCCGGAAATGGTCAGACCTTATTCGAAATTTTAATAGAAATTATAGAATCGCATAAAAATATTACCCTAATTTTGGATTGATATTAGACGGATGATGAGTTATAAATTACGAGCGATGGTCAACAGTATTACTTATATCCCAACATTACTAATTTCTAACATCTAACATCTAGCATCTAGCATCTGACATCTAATATCTAACATCTTATTTAAAAATGAAAAAAATGATTTACGGGCTGTTCTTTGGCGACAGCATTACCTATGGAGAATATGACGGAGTTTTCGGAGGATGGGTAGACATCCTCAAAAGATATACACTGCAAAAGTTTCATGAAGGAAGTAATGAAGTCATCCTTTTTAATCTGGGAATAGGAGGTGAAACCACAGAAGGACTACTGAAAAGGATGCCTTATGAAATGGCGGCCAGGAATTCGGAGGAAGGAAATATTATTTTTATCGGTTACGGAGCCAATGATCTGGCAAAGAAGAACGGAAGTTACCTCGTAGCACCTGAACAGTTTGAAGAAAATATAAAAACAGCGGTTCAGTATGCAAAGCAATATTCCAATGATATTTATCTTGTAAGCATCCTCCCATTTTCCAGAAACGTGGATGGAGTAGAATCGGCCACAGGGAAATTACGAGTAAACGGAGACGTTTTGATGTATAACCAAATCCTTACCAATATAGCAGCTGAACATTCTTTGCATTACATTGATTTCTACGCTGCAATTGTCCCGGATAAAGAGATTCTGCTTTCCGCAGACGGAGTTCATCCTAATGAAAAAGGCTACGGAATAATGGCTGAAACGGTAATACCCATCATAGAAAAATATTTATAATGACGCATTTATTTTCATACGGAACCCTGCAGAAAGAGCAGGTACAACTTGAAACATTCGGACGACTTTTAGAAGGTGAAAAAGATATTCTTACCGGCTATAAACTGAGTAAGGTCGAAATTACAGATCCTGAAGTTTTGCGCAAAAGCGGCCAGAAATACCATCCGATATTAGTATTTTCCGGAAACAGCGAAGATGAGGTTGAGGGAATGCTTTTTGAAGTGACAGAAGAGGAAATTCTTCAGGCAGATGAATATGAAGTGGATGATTATAAAAGAGTAGAAACTGTTTTCAAATCCGGAAAGAAAGGATGTATTTATATTGGAAAATAATTCCTTTTATAAAGCATATAAATGTCGGTACAAAAATATTCTGTAGATGCTAAAAGAGATATTTCCAGTACACAATAATTCCCACAACAACAGCTCCGGCAGCCATGAGTAAAACAGCCCCCGCGGAAATATCTTTAATAAAGCCGATTCTCTTGTCAAAATCAGGTTGGATGATGTCACATATCCTTTCTATAGCAGTATTGAAAATTTCAGCACTTAAAACAGCAACAGAAGCCATGAGAACGAGTGCGGTATCTGTTCCGGAAAGGTTAAAATAGAAAATGAAGAAAAGGTTAATGAAAAAAGCCGCAAGTTCAATCTGAAAATTTCTTTCCGTGAGTACCATCAGGAAAATACCCCGGAAAGCATGCAGAAAACTTTTATGGATAAGTGGTTTTTTCATGAGTCTTTTTCGCAAATATAGGATTTGTATTTTGATGGTACCCAAATTCCGGATCTTTGATGTGAAAATTAATCATGATAAAATCTGAACATAATGTCAAGTCCGAAAACAGGTTAATGATATTTGTTCAAAACTCCTTAGGATTATTTTTTTCATTATAGTTTCTATTTATTATATTTGTAGAAACTTATTTTTAAATCTATGAAATTTATTATTTCAAGTGGTGAACTGCAGAAAGCATTGCAAACTGTAAGTGGCGTAATATCAAGCTCTCAGTCGAGACCGATTTTAGAAAACTATCTTTTTGAATTAGACGGAAATAACGTTACCATTACAGCTTCTGATGGCGAGACTACGCTCGTTACTTCTCTGGAGGTAAAGTCTGACGATTCTGGTAAATTTGCCGTTCCTGCTAAAATTTTTCAAGATTTTATCAAGACTTATGGTGAACAGCCTCTTACGTTCGTTGTGAAGGATAATGCGGAAGGAACCGGAAGCCAGCTGGAGATTTTAGATGAAAAAGATAATTTCGCTGTAGCGCTGGATAATGCTGATGACTATCCTGAACTTCCGGAATTCGATGCTTCCCAAAGCGTAACAATGCCTGCCGGAGTTTTATCTGAAGCATTGACCAACACTCTTTTTGCAACCAGCAATGACTCTCTTCGTCCCGTAATGACAGGAGTGCTCTTCCAGTTTGGAGAAAATGAAACGAATTTTGTTTCTACAGACTCCCACAGACTGGTGGTTTACAAAAGAACAGACCTGATGAATGCCGAGCCCATGGAGTTCATCATGCCTAAAAAACCTTTGAACATTTTCAAAAATATACTGGCAAGTTCCAATGAAGACGTTAGAATCGACTTCAACGAGAACATGGCTAAATTTACTTTTGGAAAACATATCTGGATCTGCAGACTGATTGACGGAAAATATCCTAACTACACGGCAGTAATCCCGAAAGAAAATCCAAATGTACTGACGATCAACAGAAACCTTCTGTTAGGAGCCATCAAAAGAGCGTCGATCATGTCTAATAAATCGACCAACCAGGTAAGATTTAAATTGTCTGCCAATATTCTTCACCTTCATGCAGAAGATACAGAATATGCAAATAAAGCAGATATGCAGATTCCTTGCGACTATAACGGCGAAGATATCAATATCGGTTTCAGCTCTAAATTTTTAACCGAAATGCTTACGATTTTAGGGTCTGACGATATCACTATGAAAATGTCACAACCCAACAGACCGGGGATCATTGAACCTCTTGACGGTCTTGAAGACAGCGAAAATATACTGATGTTATCAATGCCGGTTATCGGATTGTAATATTTGACAAATACATAAAAGAGGTTTTGATTTTTCAAGACCTCTTTTTTATTTTAAATAATCAAATGAGCTTCTTACAGGTCTATTCATAGCAGATTTAAAATCTAATGTTTCATTTTATCTGTTTTCTGTAATACGATAGATTCTGAGAACTGTCGTAAAATAATAAAACTATTTGTTTTAAAGTCATTCCTAAATTTCGCTGTTTCTCAAAAAAACACGACATTTGTACGGGAAAAACCGTACAGGAAATTGGGTACGGAAATTCAATAAATTTTTCAAAATATAGCAAATGAAAATATCAAACAACTGGCTGAAAGACTTTATCAAAACGGAACTGAAAACGGAGAGAATCGGGGAATTCCTTACAGATATAGGTCTTGAAGTTGAAGGGATAGAAAAATTTGAAAGTGTAAAAGGCAGCCTGGAAGGTATTGTAGTAGGAAAAGTACTGACCTGCGAAAAACATCCGAATGCAGACAAATTAAAGAAAACAACAGTTGACGTAGGTAACGGAAAAATATTGAATATTGTTTGCGGAGCTCCCAACGTAGAAGCAGGGCAAACTGTTCCTGTAGCTGTAGTCGGAACTAAAATCTATGACAAAACCGGAAACTTTTTTGAAATCAAAGAAGCTAAAATCAGAAGTGAGGTTTCGCAGGGAATGATCTGTGCAGAAGATGAACTTGGCCTTAGTGACGATCACGGCGGAATCATGGTTTTGGATGAAACCAAATATGAAGTAGGAAAAAACTTTGCTGATTATTTTGAGCTCACCAACGATGAAGTGTTGGAAATCGGTCTTACGCCCAACAGAACAGACGCAATGTCTCATTATGGAGTGGCAAGAGATCTTCATGCATTCCTTTCAACCAATCAACAGAAATCAACATTTGAAAAAGTGTCTTCAGAAGCTTTAAATAGTGAAGGTTCACACAATTTCACTTTGGAAGTTGAAAATGCTGAGTTATGTCCAAGATATATCGGAGCGGTAATTGAAGAGGTGAAGGTAGCAGAATCTCCTTCTTGGTTAAAAGACAGATTAAAGGCGATAGGCTTAAGTCCTATCAATAATATTGTCGATATTACAAATTATATTCTTCACGGTTACGGGCAGCCGCTTCATGCATTTGATGCAGATAAGATTGCTGACAGTAAAGTGAAAGTGGGAACTGTAAAAAAAGGAACAAAATTCACAACGTTGGATGGTGTTGAAAGAACTTTAAACGGTTCTGAAGTCATGATCAAAGACGGAAAGGATCATCCGCTATGTATTGCCGGTGTTTTCGGAGGGGCGCAGTCAGGAGTGTCCAATGAAACAAAAACCATCTTTTTAGAAAGTGCTTATTTTAATCCGGTAGCGGTAAGAAAAGGGGCTAAACTTCATAATTTAAATACAGACGCTTCTTTCAGATTCGAAAGAGGAGTGGATCCTAATATTACCAGAACAGCCATCACGCGTGCGATTAAACTGATCCAGGAAATTGCAGGAGGAAAATTGGTGGGAGATCTTTTGGAAGAATATCCTAAGAAAATCGAAGACAATTATGTGATCATCAGATTCTCAAAAATTGAGCAGATTTTAGGAACAAAGATCCACAGAGAAAAAGTAAAAGAGATCTTGAAAGCTCTTGAAATCCAGGTTTTAAACGAGATCCAGAACGGGCTTGAAATCTCTGTTCCGGCTTACAGAGCTGATGTAACAAGAGAAATTGATGTTATTGAAGAAATCTTAAGAATCTACGGATACAACAAGATCGATGCTCCGCAGAAAATTTCATTTACCCCTGTAAAACTGAGCGCTAACGATCAGGATGAACTGGAAAACAACTGGGCAAGAACCTTACAGAGTATTGGATTCAATGAAGTGATGAACAACTCACTGACTTCTGTAAAAGACGAAACCGATGCAGTGAAATTACTGAACCCTTTAAGTGGAGATCTTGCATTCATGAGAAAGTCTTTATTGGAAGGACTTCTTCAAAATGCGGTCTACAACATCAACAGAAAGAACCAGGATATCAAGTTCTTTGAATTTGGAAAAATCTACCATAAAAAAGATAAATACGAAGAAAGAAAGCAATTGGCGATTCTGGTAACAGGTAGAGATGTTGCTGAAAACTGGTTACAGCCTAAATCTGCGGTAAGTTTCTACAATCTTAAGGCCTACGTAAAGTTTTTATTGGAAAGACTTGGGGTAGATTATAAAGAAGTGGCTTTAGCAGACGATAGATTCTCTGATTCTTTAGCGTATGAAGCAGATGGGAAAACTTTAGTGAGAATTGGTAAAGTATCTCCGGTATTACTGAAAGATTTTGATATCGATCAGGAATGTTTCTATGCAGAGATCGAACTTGAATTGGCGCAGCAGTTACGTTCTGGAAATGCACTGAAATTTAAGGATATTCCAAAATTCAACAAGATCCGGAGAGACCTTGCTTTATTGATCGATAAAAATATTAACTATCAGGATCTTTATCAGACCGCTAAGAAGAATAAATCTCCTTTCATCAAAGACATCAATTTATTCGATGTGTACGAAGGCAAAAACCTTCCGGAAGGGAAGAAGTCTTATGCTATGAGTTTTGAACTTCTGAATGAAGAAAAAACATTGGAAGAGAAAGAAATTTCTGAAGTAATGGATTCTCTGATCAAAGCATTCCAAAAAGAATACAACGCAGAGTTAAGATCTTAATAGAGAACAGATATAATATTGAAACGGGCTATAAAGCCCGTTTTTTTTGTTTTTTCACCACAGATTATGGAGAGGTTTCTCAGATAATGATTTTCAATGATTCGGGTAAAAATGTTCAGTCATCAGTCATCAGAAGAGTTTATTTTATCCAAAATATTCAATGATCCGGTGTTCACTCCATGATTTTATGATCTGAAATCAATTTAGTTTTATTCTTAAAATAAAGAATATGATTTACAGAATATAAAAGATTTATGATTAAAAATAATTGGAAAATAGAATTCTTAAAAAGTAATAAAATCCTCTGCAGCCCGTTTAAATAATATAATTTCCTTAAATTTGAGTAATTCAAAAAGAAAAAAATGAAAAATCTTTTTTTAAGTATAGGTGCGGCGGCTATTCTGGCGTCGTGCGGTACAATGTCCAGCGCTTCTGCCTCTAAAGTAGGAAAAGCACAGCCATCACTGGCGAATACAAAATGGACGTTGGCAGACAATGTGAAAGGCAAAGTTCCAACCCTGAATATTGAGGGCGAAAAGATCAATGGAAACGGAGGGTGCAACAACTATTTCGGAACTGCTAAAATAGATCCTTCTACAGGTGATTTCTCTGCAGGACAGATGGGATCTACCAAAATGATGTGCAACAATATGAGTGTTGAGCAAAACTTTATGGATATGGTAGGGAAAGCCAATAAATATGTAATTTCCGGAACTACCTTAGAATTGTATAAAGACAATCTTCTGCTGTTGAAATTCAACAAAGCGGAATAAAATAAAAAAGGAACTCAATTTGAGTTCCTTTTTTTATGTTTAGGTCGTTATTATTCTTCCTCTTCTTCGTCGTACTTAGCCAACTCTTCATCACACCATTTGAACGCAGCCTCTACCACTTTTGTAGCTTCGTCTGCCATAGTTTCTTCATCGTCACCTTCTAAATCATCTAACCACTCAACTTCTTCTTCTTCAACGTTTAAGATGAATCTTGGATATTCTGTGTGAACTACGAATAAATCTTCAGGAAATTCCGAATTGTCTGCTAATAAAAACTTTGGTAATTTCATTTTTTTAAATATTTTAACTTTGATCAAAGATAAATAAAATTATTGACTTAAAATTATTTCAAAAACATTTTTGAAACTTTTTCAGCTTTTTTACTTTCTGAATAATCATAAAAACCTTCCCCTGACTTTACACCCAGTTTTCCAGCCATTACCATGTTCACAAGAAGTGGGTTGGGAGCATATTTAGGATTTTTGAAGCCGTCATACATTACATTAAGAATGGCGAGACAGATATCCAGACCGATAAAATCTGCCAGTTGAAGCGGCCCCATCGGATGTGCCATACCAAGCTTCATCACCGTATCAATTTCTTCTACACCAGCCACTCCGTTATAAAGTGTTTCGATAGACTCATTGATCATCGGCATAAGAATTCTGTTGGCCACAAAACCAGGATAGTCATTCACTTCCACAGGAACTTTACCTAAAGTCTTACTCATGTCATAAATGGCATCGAAAGTTTCCTTAGAAGTAGAATAGCCTTTGATGATCTCTACCAGTTTCATGATAGGAACCGGGTTCATAAAATGCATTCCGATCACTTTGTCAGCACGTTTTGTAGCCGCTGCGATCTTTGTAATAGAGATAGAAGAAGTATTGGTTGCCAGAATACAGTTGGCAGGTGCCAGTTCATCCATCTGTCCGAAGATTTTCAGCTTCAGATCCTGATTTTCAGTAGCGGCTTCTACAATAAGGTCTGCAGATCCTGCGGCCTCCTTAAGCTCTGTAAAAGTGCTGATATTTCCTAATGTTTCAGCTTTCTGCTCTTCAGTAAGGTTTCCCTTTGCAATGATTCTGTCAAGGTTAGTTGTAATCGTTTTCAGGCCTCGGTCCAGTGCGTCTTGAGATACGTCTACCAGATTTACTTTGAATCCGCTTTGTGCAAAAGTATGTGCAATACCGTTCCCCATGGTCCCAGCTCCAATCACTACAATGTTTTTGATCATTTTTTTCTTTTATTTATAGATAGTTAAA
Organism: Chryseobacterium carnipullorum; assembly: GCF_003815695.1. NCBI lineage: Bacteria > Pseudomonadati > Bacteroidota > Flavobacteriia > Flavobacteriales > Weeksellaceae > Chryseobacterium > Chryseobacterium carnipullorum. The sequence goes on from NZ_CP033920.1 coordinate 3,594,734, forward strand.
TTTTTGATGTTCGTAAGATCAGATTGACCGACAATCACTGCAGAATCAAAACTTACAGTGCCGTCGCTGTCTTTCTTTCTGTTTTTATTTTGTAAAGCTACAGCAGATTCAAGACCTTTTACAAAAGCCATCTTCTGTTTTTTGCCCAGTCTGTCTGTTCCGATGTATAAATTAAATTCGCCCTCTCTTCCAAGTCCGCCCTGTCTTAAAACTTCAAAAGATTTAATCCGATTCCTTTTCTCAAACTTTTTCAGATAATCCGTTACAGGTTTTGTTGAGGGGGTTCCACAACAGATGCTTCCATAGCTGATTTGTAGGTAGCTCATATTCTTCTGGGAAAAAAAGAATACAGAGCAGAACAGACTTATCGTTACTAATGCCTTTTTCATATCAATGATTTATGGGTCTGAGAAATGATATTGTATCAATTTCTCTGCTTTAAAAATAAGCTTAATATTTTACTTATTAAAATCGTCCCATACGGCCTTTGAAATATCAGAAACCACTTTGCAGTTCACGGCATCTGTCTCGGTGGAATTGCTTACAAATACGGCAATTGCGTAATGTTTTCCATTGGGAAGAGTAATGATTCCCATATCATTTTCAGCTACCGTAAGACCGTTGTTATACTTTCCTGAAGACCCGGTTTTATGAGCTACTGGTGTGTTTTTAGGAAGTTGTTCAACAATTTTATTGGTACCCGTAGTGGTTCCGATCATGATCTTCATCAGATAATCCGTAGATTTTTTGGAAAGTAATTTCCCGTCATAGAATTTTTTCAGGACCAGAACTGCAGAGTTGGGTGTACTGTAATTGTCATATTGAGTTTTCCAGTTTTTGTGCATATCATCTTCATTGCGTTTGATCTGGAAGCCTTTTACCCCTTTAGAATCCATGAAATTCTGAACTGTCTTCGTTCCTCCGATAAGTTTCAGCAGCATATCACAACCATTGTTATCGCTTTGGGCAACAGTATAATCCAGCACTTCCCCCAGAGGAATTGAAACATTTCCTTCCGGATACTTTTTGCCGATGGGTGACCACGTATTTGGCAGCATATCCTCCTTTTTAAAGAAAATATTCTGGTCCAGCGAAAGTTTCCCTTTATCCACAAGATCCAAAACTGCACAGGCAATATGAAACTTGAATACACTTAACGTAGGAAGTGGCTTATCGCCGTTTTTATGGTATTTAAAATTATTTTCAAAGCCCAGAACGGAAACGCCAACGGTCGCTTTTTTACCCTCAGTAATAGCGTTTATTTTTTGCTCCAAAGCTGATTTCTGAGCGAATGTGAATGATGAAACCAGAAAAAAGAAAAGTCCTATTTTTTTCATAAGATGGCCATTAAAACAGATCCCTTTTATCCATTAAAAAGAAAACTGAGGTTGAGAATAATTAAGAAATGAGTTTTACAATTTCCAGAGCTACCTTTAAAGCTTCAGTCCCGTCTGCAAGAGAAACTTCTACATTTTTGCCGTCAGTGATGGCGTCTGCAAAAGAATTCAATTCGTCAAGGATGGCATTATTAGGCTGAATGTCCGGATATTCAAATAAAATCTGGTTTTTTTCTCCGTCAGCATTTTCAATGATCATGTCGAATGGAGTAGGGTTTTCAGGAGCATCCTTCATTCGGATTACTTCTGCTTTTTTCTCTAGAAAATCTACTGAGATATACGCATCTTTCTGGAAAAAACGACTTTTTCTCATGGCTTTCATAGAAATTCTGGAAGTCGTAAGATTGGCTACACAACCGTTTTCAAACTCTATTCTTGCATTCGCGATATCCGGAGTTTTACTCACCACACAAACACCGCTTGCATGAATATTTTTAACCTTAGATTTAGCCATGCTCAATAAAATATCCAGATCATGGATCATAAGATCAAGAACTACAGAAACATCAGTCCCTCTTGGGTTGAATTCTGCCAGTCTGTGAATCTCTATGAACATTGGATTTTGAATGTATTCCTTCGTCGCAATAAAAGCTGGATTATATCTTTCCACATGTCCTACCTGCGCTTTGATACCGTTTTCCTGACATTTTTGAAGAATCTCTTCTGCCTGTTCAAGGGTTTGGGTCACTGGCTTTTCTATGAAAAAATGAAGCTTTTTTTCAATCGCTTTTAAAGCATAATCATAGTGATATACTGTAGGCGTCACAATATCCAGCATATCGATCTGCTCAAGAAGTTCATCAAAATTTTCAAAATATTGATATCCGAATTCAGCTTCTATTTTTTTTCCGTTTTCAATATCTTTATCGTGGAAACCTACCAGCTCGTACTTATCTGACTGGTTAAGAAGTCTTAAGTGGATCTTTCCCAGATGTCCGGCACCTACCAAACCTGCTTTTAACATAGATTTTTTAATTTTGGTAAAGATAAGAATTTTAGGTATTAGGAAAGACGTTGTTGCTTTTTGGTTGATAAGTATTGATAGTTTTTTTACTTTTGTAGAAACTACTACCCGTAACCTAATAACTACTATCTTACTAATGATGCATGATTCGTTTGTACATAAAGGAAAAAGAAAAATCCTGGTTGAATATTTAAGACATAAGATCGGGATCTCAGATGAAAATGTACTTTCAGCAATGAGTGAAGTTCCGAGACACCTTTTCATCGAAAGCATTTTTGAGGATTTAGCCTACGAAGACCGGGCATTTCCTATTTTATCACACCAGACCATTTCCCATCCGTCAACGGTGGCCGAACAGTCTGAGCTGCTTCAGATAAGACCTGGTGAAAAAGTACTTGAAATAGGAACCGGATGCGGCTATCAGACGGCTGTATTGATTGCGATGAAGGCTTTGGTATATACGGTGGAAAGACAAAAAGATCTGTTTGATTTTTCAAAGAAGAAATTCCGTGAATTGCATTTAAGTCCAAAATTTCAGAGCTTTGGAGACGGTTTTGCCGGGCTTCCCACGTTTGCGCCTTTTGATAAGATTATTGTCACCTGTGGCGCTTCCGTTTTGCCAACAGAATTATTGAAACAACTGAATATTGGAGGAAAAATGGTTATTCCATTAGGACCAACCGATGAGCAGATTTTATACCGGTTTACCAAAACGGCTCCTACCCAATTCGAAAAAGAGGAATTCGGGGCTTATAAATTTGTTCCGATGTTGGGGGATACGAACCATTAGAGGTGATAAGGTTTTGACCAGAAAATGTGTTGAAAAGCTTTTATGGTTGATGTTTAACTTTTTTAAACCACCCCGTCAAAAATTCTTTGAATTTTCGCCACCCCTCCGGAGGAGGGGAATTTTAAGATTTCCTTGGGAATTGAAATTGGTTTAAGAGATTTTGTTGTTGTTTTTGCTTTTGCTTTTGCTTGTGGATGCTTATCTCACCGCAAAAAAGACAAAAGCCTTTGCGTATTTAACACTTTAGAGCATTTTAGTTTTAAAAGTTTTACCATTCTGAAAATAGCAAGAACACCTAAGAAGAAAATCAAATATTTTCGTCGAAACTTAGGTGTACTTCTTTTATATGCAATATATTCAACTTAAAAGTAACTTAAGTGTCGAAAAAGCTTATCACTTTTATGGTTAAAAATTGAATTTTCTCTATTTTAATAAACGTTAAGACGGGTTCGGAATAGTAATTGAATGCAATCTAAAACCGATTGATGTCGCATGCGGAAAAATCAGAAAAAGATGTTTGGGAAGTAACTCGGAGATGGCTTCAGATGCCTGAGACAAAAACAAAGATAAACCTCAGTAATTTTAATACTAAAGTTAAAGAACCTCACTTTTAACCTGGTGGGGTTTTTTATTTGAAATTTTAAAAACACGAAATTAAATCAAAATAAAACATGAAAGTATTTGTAAACAGAAGAATTCTTGAAACTGGAATCAATATGCTGAAAGATGCGGGGCTGGAAGTTTTTATTCCCGAACATGAAAACCTTTCTCACGAAGAATGGCTGATCTATTGTCAGAATCACGATGCTATTTTAAGCGTGGGCGGAGAATTTAAATATGACAAAGATTTTTTTGTTCAGTGTCCCAATATAAAGACCATTGCCTTATATTCCGTTGGTTTTGATCATGTAGATATTCACGAAGCCAACCGTAGAAATATTCCCGTAGGAAATACACCTGATGTACTCAGTAAAGCCACTTCTGATGTCGCTTTTCTTTTAATGCAGTCGGTGGCCAGAAGAGCTAGTTATAACTTTCAGAAAGTAAAAGACGGGAACTGGGGAGACTTTGATCCTTTGCACGCTTTAGGACAGGAATTATATGGCAAAACATTGGGAGTATTGGGATTGGGAAGAATAGGTTTTGAAATGGCTAAAAAGTCCCAAAAAGCTTTTGATATGAACATCATTTACCATAACCGTCATCCAAATGACGAAGCAGAAAAAGAATTGAATGCTACCTATGTTTCTTTTGACGAATTAATTGCGCAATCTGATGTATTAAGTATTCATGCCAGTTTTACTCCTGATCAGAAAGATCTTTTCAATGGTCCTGTTTTCGAAAAAATGAAGGAGAATGCTATTTTCATCAATACGGCAAGAGGGGGTTTCCAAAATGAAAAAGACCTCTATGAAGCATTGGTTTCAAAACAGATTTGGGGAGCCGGTTTGGATGTTACCAACCCTGAACCAATGTCTAAAGAAAGTACTTTGTTAGAGCTTTCAAATGTATGTGTATTGCCCCACATTGGTTCTGCGACCATGGAAGCAAGAACAGGAATGGCCAGAATCGCTGCTGAAAATATTATCGCTTTCTCTAAAGGGGATAAAATACCTTATTGTGCCAATCCTGAGGTATATTCGGTGAGTTCTTAGCATCTTGGAATTATTTTTGTTCTTATTGATAAACCTTAAACACTTAATATTATGACACCAGAAAACAATACCAACGAACAAAACAGAAAGCTTGAAGAGATGGATTATAATCCTAATGAAGATATATTCAACAAGGAAAAACATATTCCGCTCGACGGTGACGGAAATCCCATCCTCAATGAAGAAGACGATGACAAAATAGATAAGGGCCTGGATATTCCCGGCACTGAAGATGATGACGACATGGAAGAAATAGGATCTGAGGATGAAGAAAACAACTACTGGAGCACCAGCGATAATGAAGATGACCATGAAGAAAAAAATGATGATGTTTTAACGTAAATTCTAAGCTTACAGCATACAAACCTTACTGAAATTAGTAAGGTTTTTTTATTTTTGAAAACCATCTGTTCTGCGACGAATATCATTCCCCTCTTTTGGAGGGGTGGATTCGACTAAAAGGAGAAGACGGGGTGGTAAAAAACAAATACACAAACAATGAAAGAAATCTTAACCCACATCCAAGGCGTTCCCATCCAAAGGAACTTCGTAGAAAACCTGCCCTTTAATCCCCATCTGATAGTATTGTTGAAAGAAAAACGAAAAGCACGTATTTTAAGTGAGGTCATTTTCTGGAAAAAAGTTCGGGCCGGAACATTTCACCACATTGATTTTGACAGACAAAGAATCATCGGAAACTATATTGTAGATTTCTATGTAAAAACTTTAGGATTAATTGTTGAAATTGACGGTTCCAGTCATGATGAAAAACAAGTGTATGATGGAATCAGGCAGGAATATCTTGAGTCTTTGGGACTTTTAGTTTTCAGAATCAGCGACTTTGACATAAAGAATAATTTATATGTAGCCATGAAGGAACTGGAGTATTTTATTATAGAAAATTTTGGGATCACCCCGTCTTCCAAAATTCCATAAATTTTACCATCCACCCCACTATACTGCGACAACTATCATTCCCCTCCTCCGGAGGGGTGGATTCTCCTGAAAGGAGAAGACGGGGTGGTCAAAAAGCAAACACGCATTTTCAACGCACGCATTACTTAGTAACCACCCCGTCTTGCAAAATTTATAGAATTTGCCATCCACCCCTCCGGAGGAGGGGAATCTTCGGTTGGCGTATTTTTAACAGTCGGTATCTACAGATAATCCATCAACAAGTTCACTATTTCAGACAATCATCTATACTGCAACGAATATCATTCCCCTCCTCCGGAGGGGTGGATTCTCCTGAAAGGAGAAGACGGGGTGGTCAAAAATTATACACGCATTTTCAACGTACGCATTACGTAGTAACCACCCCGTCTTGCAAAATTTATAGAATTTTCCAATCCACCCCTCCGGAGGAGGGGAATCTCGGTTGGCGTATTTATAACAGTCGGTATCTGCATATGAAGACATCATCAAATTCCCTTGCCTATATTTTCTAATTTGAATATCTTTAAAACTTCAAAACGTTGAATTCTAAACATTGAACTAGATAGCAATATGACATTTCAAGAACAGATACAGCAGGGGATTCCGAATCAGCTGCCACAGCCTAAACCATACGAAACCAATATCAACCATGCACCGAAGCGTAAAGAAATTTTAGGAGAAGAAGAAAAAAAGCTTGCTCTGAAAAATGCCTTACGTTATTTTGAACCTCAGTTTCATGCAGAATTGCTGCCTGAATTTAGAGAGGAACTAGAGAAATACGGGAGAATTTATATGTATAGATTCCGTCCGGATTATGAAATGAAGGCAAGGTCCATCGCAGATTATCCCGGGAAATCGGAGCAGGCAAAAGCCATCATGCTGATGATTCAGAATAACCTGGATTATGCAGTGGCACAGCATCCTCACGAACTGATTACCTATGGTGGAAACGGAGCCGTCTTCTCCAACTGGGCACAATATCTTCTGACGATGAAGTATCTGTCTGAAATGACGGACGAACAGACTTTAACCATGTATTCCGGGCATCCGATGGGATTATTCCCTTCTCACAAAGATGCACCAAGAGTAGTGGTAACCAACGGAATGATGATTCCTAATTACTCCAAACCGGATGATTGGGAGAAATTCAATGCGCTGGGCGTTACCCAATATGGGCAGATGACAGCGGGAAGTTATATGTACATCGGTCCGCAGGGAATTGTTCACGGAACCACGATTACGGTACTGAATGCTTTCAGAAAGATCAAAAAAGAACCGCAGGGAGGCCTTTTCGTCACTTCAGGATTGGGTGGAATGAGCGGTGCGCAGCCAAAAGCAGGAAATATTGCAGGCTGTATTACGGTATGTGCTGAAGTAAATCCAAAGATCACAAAAATCCGTCACGACCAGAAGTGGGTGAATGAGATTTATGAGAATATAGAGGAACTGATAGAAAGAGTAAGAAAAGCTCAGGAAAATAAAGAAACCGTTTCTCTTGCTTACCTTGGAAACATTGTTGAGGTTTGGGAGAAGTTTGATGAGAAAAACTTAAAAATCGATATCGGGTCAGATCAGACATCGCTTCATAATCCTTGGGCTGGTGGTTATTATCCGGCAGGTCAGAGCTTTGAAGAATCGAATGCGATGATGGCTGAAAATCCTGAATTGTTTAAAGAAAAAGTTCAGGAAACATTAAGAAGACACGCAGCGGCGATCAATAAACATACTCAGAAGGGAACATACTTCTTTGATTATGGAAATGCCTTTTTACTGGAAGCTTCCAGAGCCGGAGCAGATGTAATGGCTGAAAATCCTACGCTGGGAAGAGAATTCAAATATCCGAGTTATGTTCAGGATATTATGGGACCTATGTGTTTTGATTACGGTTTCGGGCCGTTCCGTTGGGTATGTGCCAGCGGAAAACCGGAAGATTTGCAAAAGACAGATGATATTGCCTGTGCTGTTTTGGAAGAGATGGTAAAAAACTCTCCTGAAGAGATTCAGCAGCAGATGAAAGACAATATCCAGTGGATCAAAGGCGCTCAGGAAAACAAACTGGTGGTAGGTTCACAGGCAAGAATCCTTTATGCAGATGCAGAAGGAAGAATGAAGATTGCTGAAGCTTTCAATAATGCCATCAGAAACGGGGAGATCGGACCTGTTGTTTTGGGAAGAGATCATCACGATGTTTCCGGTACAGATTCTCCTTACAGAGAAACTTCCAATATCTATGACGGTTCAAGATTTACCGCAGATATGGCGATTCACAACGTGATTGGCGACAGTTTCCGTGGGGCTACATGGGTATCTATCCATAACGGTGGCGGAGTAGGCTGGGGTGAAGTGATCAATGGTGGTTTCGGAATGCTGCTGGACGGAAGTGATGAAGCAGACCGAAGACTGAAATCTATGCTCTTCTGGGACGTGAACAACGGAATTTCCAGAAGAAGCTGGGCTAGAAATGAAGGCGCTGTTTTCGCTATTAAAAGAGCGATGGAAGCAGAACCGAATTTGAAGGTGACGCTGCCGAATTTTGTGGATGAGAGTCTTTTTTAATTTGAGAATTTGAGAATGAATTAATTTGAAAATGGATATTCACAATCAATTTACAAGTATGTACTTTCTACTTTTATTTACAACTTTTGTTGCATTAAATCTTATCATTTTAAGATTTAAAAAGCAAAATTGGAAAGTTTTGTTTGATTGGAAAGTGATTGTATCAGCTTTTGTCATTACGTTATTGGGGTTGTCGTATTGTGAATCTTCAAAATCAAATGATTGGCTTATTGAAACTTCTGGTTTTCCAAAATATTTTTATCTGAAAAAATCTTCTTTAGGAAAAGATTCTTTAGTGGACTGGGGGATTGTACAGTTTGATTATATAAATTTCTTGGAAAATTTAATTCTCATTTTTCTTTTAATAGATATTTTTAAGCTAATGTTACAAAGTAGTTTGAAAACGAAAACTACTAATTTAAAATAAGTGAAAAATACTGTACGAAGCTGGGCAAGAAATGAAGGTGCTGTTTTCGCGATTAAAAAAGCGATGGAAGCAGAACCCAATCTGAAAGTAACGCTTCCGAATTTTGTGGATGAGAGTTTGTTTTAATTCAAAAGAAATTAAATCATAATAAACAACTTTGCTGTATTTTGTATAGCAAAGTTGTTTATTTTTATATAAATCTTAAGCCTAAAAATAGTTGAAAAAATATACCGCACAAATTAACAACAAACAACTTGTCTTAGTTTCAGAAGATCAAAAAGAGATTGGGAGGATTGTAAAACTCAATAAGTTTTTTTCTTCAGGACATTACATCATCTTTAATTCCAGAAGCTATGATATCAAGAATGTGGGTTTTCTGAAGAACGATGCAGAACTTTTTAATTCCAAGGGCGTCATTTATTTTACAGATTTGGGAAAAGAAAGAATCATTAAGTCCGGAGCGGATGTTAGGATTTATAATTTCAAGTTGAGTAAAACAAATCAGCTATTTGAAAAAGAAAAACTCTTAATAGAAGTAACAACCGAGGATAAAAAGAAACTTAAATATCCTATTTATCACCTTGAAGTTGACGAATCTGTTGATGGCTTGCTAGCGTTGTTTTTCTTACATTATTCAACGCAGGAGTTTAGTTCTATTGGTGGGGACGGGGATTAGATTTTTGTAAAATCTAACGGAATCTTGAGAAGAAGCTGGGCCAGAAATGAAGGCGCTGTTTTCGCCATTAAAAGAGCCATGGAAGCAGAACCGAATCTGAAAGTAACGCTTCCGAATTTTGTGGATGAGAGTTTGTTTTAAAAACTTTTTAGATATAGAAAAACCTGCTGTGAGGCAGGTTTTATCGTTTTATTGTAAATGTATAATGCTGCTTTTTTGTTAATTCTTACGGATTGCAAATCTGAGAGACCTACTAGCTTATATCATTTTAAAAATATTAAGTAGTCTTATCGATTTTTTCATCTTTTGATGTTGTAGGTTTATTTTCATCATTTTTCCACACAAAATCATCATTTAGTGTTATTTCTGATATGAATTCCGCCTTATATGCAAGAGCAGTTCCTTCATTTTTTATTTGAATCTCAGTTTCAGATATTTTTAAATTTTTTGTGCAATGTGTTAAAAGCTCTTCTTTAGCTGGCTGATTTAATAATGTCTCACCTGCATTAGCTCCAGACATTCTACATGCATAAACAACCGGAATTCCAACTACAGTTAACTCATTACTAGTATTAACTAGGGTCACATTTCCATAATCTATACCAATACCAAGACCTACATCTTTGATAAAAACATTAAAACAGTCTCTGGAAATGTCATAATGTTGTTTGAAAGCCAGATGACATTCTTCTGCTGCTTTTAAAGATCGAATGATTGCATTTTCACCACTGTAAAACTTTGGAAAAAATGCTAAAATTCCATCTCCTGTAAATTTGTCAAAAATCCCATAGTTATTTATAATTATTTGTGATAGTTTCTTACTTAATTCTGTTATAAACTTTGAAAATAATTCAGGTTTTCTAGCTTTAAGCATCAATTCAGTAGATCTACGAATATCAATAGAAACAACTATTGAATAATAATCTTTCCCGTTATCAAAATTAGATCTAAAATTTTCATCAGAAAATAATTTCTCTTGAGCCTCTTCATGGATTCTTGGTATAATATGATTAATTTTTTCTTTTGAATTTAATTGATCTAATAGTGTTTGTAACTCGTCTGTTTTTTTTGACTTATCTTTTTCTTCATTTAATTCTTTTAATGTTAAACTAAGTTTTGATTTTATTTTATTAATTTCTTCCTCTAGCTTAATTTGTTTTTCAAAATTAGTAGATCGTAAATTATTTTGAAAAGTTGAAATTGGATTATTTATATTTTCAAATAAACTTACTAAAGAAGACATTGAATTTTGATCGGGAATTTTTGCAAAAGATGTCCCTAGAGAATTTATTCCTTCAAAGGCACCATACATTTTGTTAAGTGAATCACCGAGTGATGTGAAGTCGTTTGACGAGGAATTATTTTTTTTTGGAAGTTCTAAATCTTTTCCTTTTTCTTCATTTTTTTTTGCCATAATTAATTTTATTGTAATTATCAAATATATTTAACAAGATTAATAATAAACTCCGTATTTTTACGGAAATTTTTATTAAAAAACTTCCAATCCTCCCCACAACCCACCCAACCCCTCCGCAACTCCCACCCACTACTAAAACAAACCACCTTCCCCCTCCGGAACTTCAAAACAAACCTGTTTCTAATCTCCGGAGGACTCCGGAAGTCTCCCGCAACGTGCAGGAAACCACAGAAGTGCTACGGAGATCACGCGAAAGACTGTTTGTAACCTAGCGACTTTTTAATATATTTGATTCTGAAAATAAGTTTCCATTCATTAACCAATACACAAAAAAACGTATGAAAATCGCACTCACCAAGCTGAGTACTAAGGATCTTGCGACTTTAGCTCAGAGAACCATTTCAAATGCCCAGTCGGGGAAATATCCGGTTATTGCCAACCATCCGCTGCTTGCAGATTTGCTGGCTTCCTATACCGAATACGATAGGGTATACACCAAGCAGGTCTACAGCGGAAAAGGAAAAGACGTTGCCGCGCTGGATCATGAAAGAGATGTGGCGTACAACAGCATGAAAGCATTCCTGAACGGGTACCGGAAGCTTTCTTCTGCCGCCAATTATCAGCTGGCGGAAGACCTCTATCGGGTATTTAAAACTTTCGGGCTGGATCTGGACCGTAGAAGCTATTCTTCCCAGACTGCCCAAATGAAAAAGCTGATCGAAACCCTGGAAAGTTCCGAGAATATGCACAAAATCAGAACCCTTGCTCTGGAAACCGCACTGGCTGATATGAAAGCCAAACATGAAGCTTTTGAAACGCTGTTTTCTGAACAGGCAGGGATTAATGCTGATCTTCGCCAGATGAAAAGCGCATCGGCCATCCGGAAGGATCTGGAAAAAAATCTGAAAACGTATATCAGTTTATTAACCGTGATGAAAAACGTTCCGGGGTGGGAACTTTTCTACAATGATGTCAATGAATTGGTAAAGGCCGCGAAAAACTCTTCGGTCTTAAATCCAAAGCAGGAAAAACCATCTTAAAACAATGAAACCAAAAAAACTCAGCACAGCGCTGAGTTTTTTGTATTTCTTATCGTTAGACCATCGCAAAGGCGCAATGTTTTTTTTAGCTATATGATGAGGTAAGGCGCAAGAAAACCGAAGATTTTCGGCAAGTGGGGAGTAATCTTGCTTCGTCGCTGCACCCATCGCAATCACGACAGGAATCATTAAGTGTATTTGAGCTGTTTAAAAATAGTAAGCGTCACGCTTTATAAAACATCTTTGATGTTTCTTAACAACCCTTAATACCTTAAATTTTCTTAATGGTTCAAAATAAATAAAGTTTAGAAACTCTTTATTTTTTATACTTTTTCAGTTCTTCCTCCAGCCTTTGGTTCTCCTTTTTCAGGATCTGGATAAGGTCTCTCTGGCTTTCCAGAAGATATTCCGGGACGTTGCAGTAATAGTTACCGCTTATATTATTTCCAAAACTACTGCTTGAGGTAATATTATCAAAATGATTGATTTGTTTAGCTTCCTCTTCCTGATAAATTTCCTCCACAGGAACTTCCAGAAAACGGGCAATTTTTTCCCATTCTTCTTTTCGGATGCTTACATCTCCGCTTTCTTTTCTACTGTAGTTGGAAACGTCTGTGGCAATGATATCTGCGATCTGCTGCTGTGTGATGCCTTTTCTTTTTCTTACCTCGCGTAGTTTTTCTTTTTGCATAGCTGTATTTTCTACAAATATGCAAAATATTACGCAAAAAAAACAGAGGTTGCGCTTTATTGTTTTTCATATTCTTTCAAAAAATTAAAAGTAGCATCTTTCAGAGATTTTTTTAGATTGTTCGTTTTGTCTCCACCACCGCTTTTACGGATTCCGGTTGTTTTTATTTCTTTATTGTCGGTGAGAGTTTTATAATTCACCACTGTTTTTAGGGTCGCTATAGAAAGTCCAAAGTGCCAGTTTATTTCCGAAATGTCAGCATCAATAATTAAAGGATCTTTATCGGTGATTTCTTCTGAATTTTCAATGAATTTTAGTTTTATTTTGGTCTCACTTGCCAGCTCATTTATAGATAATTTGAAAGTTTCTTTTACATCCGGTGAAGGGGTAGGACCAAAAATAGTTCCTACTGTTCCCGTCATATTAATTTGATTTTGGCTTTTAGGATTTAGTTTGAAATAAATAGATTTTTCTGCATAAAAATTTTTATTCAAAGTTTTGTTCGTATAGTTATGAGAGGTTCCACAACCTATTAAAGTAATGGCTGCTACAAATAATAAAAGAAATTTTAAAGTTTTCATGGAGTTTGTTTTTAAATGTGGTTTGATGTTTAAATTAACGAATTGTCTTAATCTAAAAAAGAGTTCCCAAATATAAAAAATAGATCTTAATCAAAAAGCTTCCCTTTGCTGCTCATTTTTACAGAACTTATCTACATGTTTCCAACCTTTTCCCATCATCCCGCATCTCTATATAAAAAGAGACTATGAAAATCACCATACCAAAACCATGTCACGAAAACTGGGAAATAATGACGCCCGAAGAGAAAGGTAGATTTTGTTCCGTTTGTTCCAAAACTGTCCGGGATTTCTCCGTGGCTTCTGATCAGGAAATTATAGAGGTTTTTTCTCATTCTTCAGAAGACATTTGTGGAAATTTTAATGCATCACAGCTTAACAGAGATCTGCAATATTCTTTTATCAATTCACTCTTTACGAAGTTTGCGGTCGGTTTTATGCTGACAACAGGAGGATTTGTTTCAGTATATGCACAGCAAAATGAAGTACACGATACTTTAAAAGCAGACGAAATAAAAGACGTTGTGATCTTCCCACAAAAACAAAAATTGCTGCTGGGTTCAACGACCGTAATACCGGGAAATCTTTTAGTGAATACTCAACGGAGTGAAATGCAGGCCCAGCTGAGCGGTTTGATGGGTAAGGCAATTACTACTGTAAAAAAAGACGATACCGCTTACCGGAAAATGATGATTGGAGGCGCTTCATCAACGCTGAAGAGTACTGAAAAACCTTTATGTGTCATCAATGGAAAGGTGAGTAGTTTCGAAGAACTCAGTTCGATGGACACTAAAATAATAAAAACAATGAATATTCTGAAAGGAGCTTCTGCAATGGCAATGTATTGCTCAAAAGCTCAAAATGGCGTCATTGTAGTAACCACTAAAAAGAAAGAAAAGCTAAAAAAATAACGAGTTGCGGCGATCGAAGATCGCCGCAACTCGTTTTAAATTATTTCAAAAGTAAAAAACTTACTTTTTCACTGCTGCAATAGCTGCTTCGTAATTAGGTTCATGCGAAATATCATCCACCTGCTCTTCATACACAATCTTTCCTGAAGGATCAATCACCACAACGGCTCTGCTTAAAAGACCTTTCATCACAGAATCTGTGATTTCCACCCCATATGTTTTCCCGAAATCAGAACGGAAATCCGAAAGCATCACCACATTCTTGATGCCTTCTGCGCCACAAAATCTTTTTTGGGCAAAAGGTAGATCTTTGGAAATACAAAGAACCACCGTGTTGGGGATATTGGCAGCATCTTCATTGAAATGATGGACGGAAGCCGAGCAAACGCCTGTATCTACGCTTGGAAAAATATTAAGAATGATGAATTTACCTTTGTAAGACTCCAGAGTCTGGTCTTTCATTGTAACGTCCGTAAGGGTAAACCTGGGTGCAGCCTTATTCACGGCCGGAAGTTTGGCGTAAGTATGAACGGGTTTTCCTCCCATCATGACTGTATTCTGAGCGAAAGTACATACGGAGAAAAGGAATAACGTACTGAAAATTATTTTTGAAAACATGACATTTTATTTTGAAACAAAATTATTCTTTTTTTAGTCTCCGTTTATTAATTTTAATTCAAATACCCGATCAATAGAGCAAATCTATCAACTGCCTGTTTTTAAAATCAATTTTAACGGCTACCTTTATTCTGTATAATATTAGAATCACACTCAAGTATCAAAAAAATAAAAATTTATGAATTCAGTCAACAAGCCGTTATTTCAAGATATTTTTAAAAATGAAAACGATATTCCCGAAGAATATAAAGTTCCCGAGATTCACCAGAAGGTCTATCTTCTGAATGGGGAGCTGGTAGAATGGAAAGGAGAGGTGCAGAATATCTATTCTCCCGTTTGCATTCCTACAGAAAAAGGTCTCGAAAGAAAACTTCTCGGAAGTATCCCCAACATTGGCCCCAAAGAAGCGATGGACGTTCTTGACGCTTGCGTGAAAGCTTATGATAATGGCCTGGGCGAATGGCCAACCATGTCTGTAGAAGGGCGCATCCAATGCATGCAGAAATTTGTGTACCTCATGATTGAGCAGCGTGACCTCGTTATCAAACTGCTGATGTGGGAGATCGGGAAAACGCTCGCCGATTCTACCAAGGAATTCGACAGAACTGTAGATTATATCAATCAGACCATTGATGCCCTGAAAGATCTGGACAGGGAATCTTCCCGTTTCCAGGAAGCGGAAGGAACGATTGCGCAGATCAGAAGAGCTCCGTTGGGCGTTGTTTTAAGCATGGGACCATTCAATTATCCTTTGAATGAGATCTTCACTACCTTGATTCCTGCCCTGATCATGGGAAATACCATCTTATTTAAACTTCCAAAACATGGTGTTTTAGCCCATTACCCGTTACTGAATGCTTTTAAAGAAGCCTTTCCGAAAGGAACCGTCAACACCCTTTATGGTAAAGGTTCAGAGATCATTACTCCCATCATGGAAAGCGGAAAAGTAAATGTTCTGGCTTTCATCGGATCCAGCAAAGTAGCCAACGGACTGAAAAAGCTGCACCCTAAAGTTAACCGTTTACGCGCCATCCTGAGCCTTGATGCTAAAAATGCAGCCATCGTGACTAAAAATGCCAATCTGGATGTTGCAGTAAGCGAATGTATCCTTGGTGCATTATCTTTCAACGGGCAACGTTGTACCGCCCTGAAACTGATATTTGTTCAAAAAGAAATTGCTGAAGAATTTACAAAAATACTAAGTGCTGCTGTTTCTGCCCTGAAGCCGGGGCTGCCGTGGGAAAAAGATGTCAAAGTAACCCCACTTCCCGAAGTGAATAAACCTTCTTATCTGAAAGAATGTATTGAAGATGCTTTGGCAAAAGGTGGAAAAGTTTTAAATGAAAACGGAGGATTCACGGAAGAATCTTTTGTTTTTCCTGCCGTGGTTTATCCGGTCAGCAGTGATATGAAATTATATCATGAAGAACAGTTCGGCCCTGTGATTCCTGTGGTTCCGTTTGAAGACATAGAAGAGCCTATAGATTATCAGGTCAATGCCTCTCATGGGATGCAGGTGAGCATTTTCAGTGAAGATCCGCAGGAGGTTTCCCGATTAATTGATCCTTTTGTGAACCTGGTAAGCCGTGTGAACATCAATTGTCAGGCCCAGCGCGGCCCGGATGTTTTTCCGTTTACAGGAAGAAAAGACAGTGCCGAAGGAACACTTTCTGTTTTCGATGCACTCCGTTCATTTTCTATCAGATCTCTGGTAGCCGCAAAACTTACGGATTCCAATAAGAAATTATTAAATACCATCGTGAGAGAACATGATTCTAATTTTCTAAGTACAGACTATATTTTCTAGACAGAATTTCTATTCTATTTAACATAAAATAATAATCCTCATTAAATTTCTTTGTTTTTTGAGGATTTTGTATTTTGAAGCGTGGCTATTTTAGTTTTTATGTTAAAAAAGTAGTATTTTTATGAAAATGCTGCTGTACGAGTAGAGTTTCGAGCATGTCTTTAATGGAAAAAGAATTTTTAGAGAAAATTGAGAAACATAAAGGTGTTATCTTCAAGATCTCTAAAATGTATATGGACGATCAGGATGATCAGAATGATCTTTATCAGGAGATCATTTATCAGGCCTGGAAATCATACGGCGATTTCCAAAGGAGAAGTGACTTCTCTACATGGCTCTACAGAACAGCGCTGAATACAGCCATTGTATTTCTGCGCAGCGAAAAAAAACGTAGTTTTATACAAAATCAGGGGATAGAGAATCTTGTTGTTCCGCATGAATCCTATAATGATGCAGATGATAAAAATATGAAACTGATGTATGAGGCCATCCACCAGCTCAGCCCCATAGACAAAGCACTTATTTTTTTCTTTTTGGAAGATTTTCCGGGCAAAGAAATTGCCCTCCAGTTGGGAATTACGGAAGTGAATGCCCGCGTAAAGCTCAATAGAGCAAAAGTAAAATTAAAGGAAATCATCGAAAAGCAAAAAAAAAGATAAGATCTAAAACAAAAACAAATGGAGTTAGAAAATTTAAAAGAACTTTGGAATAAAGACAACAGGCAGGATCTGCCTGAAATTTCCCTCGAAAAACAAAACGAGATCCATTCTCCGATGCAGATGCTGAAGATCAATATGGAAACAGAATTCTGGCTGATGGTCGTCACCATGCCCATGCTTCTGATCGGCTTTCCGTTTGCCTCTGGTGACCGGAATATTGTGATTATCTCGGCCTTTGTCGTCGTTCTGACGGTGGGGTTTATTATTTATTTCTATTCCCGCTTTCTCAAACTTTACAAAATACTGTGCAAAAGCGGCATCAATACCAATTATGATCTGTTTAACCTTAAAACACAGCTTTTAATATCGAAAGAAATCTACATTTCCTATTATATTTCCTACATTCCGCTCGCTTTTCTGCTATCTCTTATCAAGATCAACTTTCATTTTGAAGTGCAGTATAATCTGGCCATTTTCGGGGTCAGTTTTCTGATTACCCTCATGCTGGTCTGGTTTATTATAAAATATTGGATCTATTATATGTACGGCCGGTATATAGAAGATGTGGTACGTTTGGTAGATGAACTGAACGGCTTGGAAATACCACCCAGAAAAGCCGGAAAAAATTCATGGTTTGAGCGTTCCCAGAAGTTTTTTATGAATAAATTCGGACTTAAAGGAAATATCGTGAATACCGTCATTTGGTTTGTATCAGTCTATGTCTTTATCATCCTTTTTTTGACCCTCGTTCTTCTGCTTCTCATCATCATTGGTGTCAAGCTTGATTGTATAGATCTTCATACCCTTCAGAAGGCTTTGGACCGGCTGAATTAATTTCTTTAAAGAACTTAATAGAATACCACACCCCGAAGAAAATTTTCTTCCGGGTTATTTTTTAAATTTTGAACAAAAGGGTAATAGCTGAAAAACGCCTGTATTAGGGGACCCGGGAATATGGGGTTAAATTGTATACGAATGATATTGCTTTTTTGTGTAAATTTTTCACCTGGAAGTGTAACATTTTTACTTTTTTCCTACTAACTACTAGAAACATAAAATGTTAGTAACCCATTGGGACTTGTGCTGCTCAAATGAAAACTGACTGTTCAATTTAATTGATAAACCATTCTGTAAAAGTTTATAGATTAAATTATTTCGTACAAAGGCGCTGTTTTATGAACGGATGCCGGAGAAAAATAAAACACACAATGGAGCCCGGCAGGAAATTTTCTGTTGGGTTTTTTATTTTAAGAAATATCTGTAACATTTTTTTACATTTAAAACTAACTCTGTAGAGCCCGAAGATATGAACTCATCAGAGCAGGAATTTTTAGACAAAATAGAAAAACATAAAGGAATCATTTTTAAGATTTCTAAAATGTATATGTCCGAAAAAGACGACCGGGATGATCTTTTTCAGGAAATAACGTATCAGATCTGGAAAGCCTATCCCAACTTCAGAGGCCAGAGCGAGTTTTCTACATGGCTCTACAGGATTGCCCTCAATACCGCTATTATTTTTTTGAAATCAGAGAAAAAGAGAGGTTTTATTTCCAATGAAGATTTTTCCGTGTATAAAGTTATTCAGGAAGAATATGACGAAGGAAAGGAAGAAAAACTGATCCAAATGTATCAGGCCATCCGTCAGCTGAATGCGATTGATAAAGCTTTTATTTTTTACTATCTGGAAGACTTTTCCGGAAAAGACATTGCAGAACAGATGGGGATTTCCGAAGGTAATGCAAGGGTAAGAATGAACCGCGCCAAAAATAAACTGAAAGATATCTTAAACTCAAATCAATCATAACTTTAAATCAGTACCCCAATGAATATAGATGAATTAAAAAACGTATGGAATGAAGAGGTTTCGGAAGAAACCCCTGAAATAAGTATTGAGCAGAGAAATAAGATCAACCTTCCGCTGGAAAAAATGCGTAAAAACATGCGCATGGAATTCTGGTCTATCATTGGGATCTTTATATTTTCATTTACAGTATGTGCTTTTTGCAGGCCATTCAAACTCCAGTTTTATATTACGGTCCTTATTGCATCCATGCTCCTGGTTACGATCTTCTTTTTCAGTAAATTTTTCAGATTGTACAGTGATATCAGCAATCCCATGCTCAAAACGTATGATTCCCTGAAAGATCTCGTGATGCAGGTCAATCTGAATAAACAATATTATTTGTCATACTATCTGAGCTTTGTGCCTTTCATCGTCTGCGAGATGATCATTGTAATAGAATTTATTCCATGGCGTGAGCCGATGAGTGAAATAAAAACAGCCGTTATTCTGATCAGCTCAGTGACAGGCGGACTTTTCTTCTTGTTTCTGACCGGAAAATTCTGGTTCAACCGTTATTATGGAAGATATATTGTCCATATTGAAGATCTTATGAAGGAATTAAAGAAGTAGAAACAGTTTCGGCGGGCTTTCAGCCCGCCGAAACCCTATAAAACTATTGATGTTCTTTTTCTTTTGCAATTTCTTGTTTTACCCATTCCAGCTGCGGATCTCTCTTTTCAATAATATCCTGCATACTTTCTGTAATGGTAATATCCGGCGCAACTCCTTTTTTCGTATGTAGAAAATTGATGTTGGGTTGTACCAGTAATAATCCGATGGGAAGATTGATTCTGGAATGCGGCAGTTTTTGGTAGGAATAAAATCCAGCCACCGTTCCGTCATTCGCACCCCCGGTTTCTTCACCAACCAGAACTGCCCTTTGATCATATTTCAGCTTTGCTGTGATGATCGAAGAAGCTGAAAAACTTCCCCCGTTAATCAAGACAAAAACCTTCCCGTTGAATGCATCCTTGTTGGGTTTTGTAGGCTTGTCTGCTTTCATTTTATAAAAGACTTTTCCATCCTTTTTATAGGTGCTGAAGGTCTGTGCAAAAACATAAGTAGGGTAGGCCAGACTCTTAAAGGCATATTGAAAAGCATTGCTTTTTCTGAAATAATTCGTCTTTAACGGAGTAAGCCTTGAGGTAAGCTGCGAAGGCTTGATCAGTACATAAGGCTGTGGTGCCAGATATGAATACAGATTGTTGATCTCATACAAAGATCCTCCGTAGTTGTTACGAACGTCGATAATAAGGTATTTCGATCCTGCTTTTTTGATCTTTTCAAAGGTTTCCTTGTAAAACTTATCAGAATAATCCCTTGAAAAACTTTTAACTTTTATGTAAGCAGTGGTGCTGTCCTTATCCAGAAATTTAAAATTCCGGTTATAAGAATTGCTTGATGCTACATAATCATTCACTTTCTTTTCAGGCGTGCGTTTTTCCTGCTGCTTATCCTGGTCCAGATCATTTCTGGATTTGGATTCCCGGTGTAATGTATACGTGTTTTTTTGCCCTTTGTACAACGTTTCTATCGTTGCGGTATCTTTAAAGCCGTTTTCTGCCGTATAAAAATTAAAGAATACATCTTTTAAAAAATAAGACTGAAAAGTAGTATTGTATCCGTCACTGCTGATCAGGGCACGGTATTTTTTTAAATATTCACTGACAGGAACCGTATTGATAGACAAAACTTCAGTTCCCGGTTGTATGTTTTCTATCGAGTCTTTATTTTCAGTGATGTATAAATGATCATCTTTTACATAATATTCAAAGCGGCTGAACAATCCTTTCTTGTTTTCAAGAGTCTTGATCTCTCTTTTCGAAAATTTCTTTCTGGGAATTCTCAGCGAAAGATGTCCTTCACGGATATCCGCGATCACGGGTTGCAGTTTAAAATAAAACTGTAGGGGAGTAAGAGGTTGGTTGATTGTCTGTTTCAGACTGTCAAATTTGTGGTCAAGATCCTGTTTGGAAATATACCAGTAAAGCTGGGGATGCATCTTCTGAAGCTTTGAATACGCATAGTCTACGTCTTCCTTAAGCTTGTCTGGTTCAATGCAAGATGCCCGCTGTTCATTGTGCCTTCTGATAGATGCACATGAGGATAGCGCTGCGGCCAGCAATATAATCGAATAATTTTTCAACGTGTTTTGACTTTTTTCAATCTGCTAAATTAAAAAAGATTAAAAATATTCTGGTTAAATAAATGCTAAATTATTCAGAATGTTTCATAAAATGTTCTGAATTTACAGTTTTCTATATTTACAGATTCATTTGTTTCTCCTTTAAAATATTTACTCTACAATAAGTGATAAATGTCAGGTTGTGAAAAGATGCATATTGTTTCTACTCTTAAATCATTAGTTTTGCGCGAAAAATATATAAATTATAAAGAATATGAAAAAATTATTATTACCATTAATAACTTTAAGTTTATTAAGTTGCTCATCGGAAGATACCCTGGAAGATGTGAACATTCAAAACAATGAGATTCAAACTAAAAATGATCTGTTACAGCGTGGAGGAGGAGGATTTGTAAACACTCCTACTGATCCACAAAATAAAGTATGGCAGATTATTGATTATCCTTGGCAGATTTATGGATTTTACAGCAGCTTTTTGAATAAACATATGTATTCAAGCAGCGGGCATCCTTCCATGATTCCTAAAACCCAGCCAGGACAGTCATGGTATTTTCTGGACAGAGCTTTGGGAGCCACTGATGGCGAAGGAAATGGTAATGGCAGCATGATTTCATCCTGGTTTAATACCAATACCCAGGATTTGGTTCTGACGACCAATCCAAATGAATTTACAGGGCAAAACGGCTGGGAAAAAGTGAATGATTTAGGTAAAAGCTTTATTGGCAATGAGCCGGGAACCTTCCCTATATACAGATATTTCAGAAATGAAACCAAATCTCATTTTTATACAAGAGACAAAAATGAATTAGGAGACGGAAAGAACGGTTTTGTATATGAAGGAATCGCTTTTTACCTTAAAGAACCTGCACCTTATGAATACAGAATCCATGACGGGACTTTCTATCAGGATAAAAAGACTAATTCTGTATATGTAGTTATGGAAGGACAGCTAAGAATGATTGAAAATACAGAGGTTCTTACCAGGGTATTTGATTTTAGAAATAAACGTCCGCTTAACATGCCTGCCACTTATATCAATAAAGTTGATGATATTGAAATTATTCAAGGAAGCAGAGGGCCAATGATACAGGCAAACGCACGTCTTTCCGAGGATGTAAATACCGGTATGAGGTATTTTAGTGATCCTAACGGTACCCGTGGTAATCTGAAAATTATACCTTCTATGCTATTTGATATCTACCATTTTAATGATGGCTCTCTTGTAAGAACAACCGGTACCAATAATAGTCGTTTGCAGGAACTTAAAAAAACATATTAAAATCCTGAAAAATTGCCCTGTAATCTCAGATTAAGCAATTTTTATAACTTCATAAACTCCCAATTATCTTTGATAGGTAATTGGGAGTTTTTTATTTAATTGCCACAATTTATATTTGAATTATGCTAAAAAAAAAGCTGAATTTCCATGTCAGTTTAAAAATAAATACCTTTGAAGCTTATTTTAATGCAGATGATCTATTTTATTTTACCAGCCGTTTTTTTGATTGCTTTATCCTTCATGGTGATGAATCTGCCGGCTTTTGGAGCGGCACCAAAAGGCAAAAGACTCGAGCGCATAAAACAGTCAAAACTCTATAAAAACCGTCAATTTCAAAATATCAGTCATACCCCGAATATTACCGAAGGGTACAGTACTCTAAAAGTTACTTATGATTTTATTTTGGGTAAAAAAGATCCGCTCCTCAAACCATTGAAGACGATTCCTTCCGTTCATACAGATCTAAAAAAACTAGACAAAGATCAGGAGGTATTCATCTGGCTGGGGCATTCCTCTTATTATCTCCAGACGGATGGTGTATCTTTTCTTGTAGATCCTGTGCTGAGCTTATATGGTTCTCCTTTTAAGTATTTTAACAAAGCATTTAAAGGATCAGATATTTTCAAACCGGAAGATATTCCCAATCTTGATTATCTGGTGATTACGCATGATCATTTTGACCACCTGGATTATCCTACTGTGAAATCAATCAAAGACCGGACGGGTAGGGCTATTGTGCCTTTAGGAGCCGGAGCGCACCTTGAAAGATGGGGCTATCCTGAAGAAAAATTGATTGAAGAAGAATGGGGAGCAGAAGTGCTTTTAAAAAATAACATAAAAATCAGTTTTACACCGGCAAGACATTTTTCCGGAAGAAAAATAAAGCAGAACAATACACTCTGGACCTCCTACGTTCTGGAAACGCCTACAAAAAAAATATTTCTGGGTGGTGATAGTGGATACGATTCTCATTTTAAAGCAATAGGTGAGCAATTCGGACCTTTTGATTATGCAGTTCTGGAGAACGGACAATATGACGAAGCCTGGAGGTATATCCACGCACTTCCTGAAGATGTTGTTCAGGCTGCGATTGACCTGCGGGCCCAAAATACTATTCCTGTCCATTCTTCAAAGTTTGCACTTGCTCTTCATCCATGGAATGAACCGCTTCAGAAAGTAACGGATTTAGGAAAAGAAAAAGGACTCAACATCCTTACCCCAATGATTGGGGAAGTATTGGATATGAATGCTTTAGATCACCAGTTTAACCATTGGTGGGAAGCCTGATTCATGCATGCCAGATATTCTTATATCTTGAAGGATGATTTTCAAACTGCTGGCGTACAAAATCACACTCGGGATCTACCAGAAGATCTTTTTCCTCGGAATAGCGGACCAGTTCATCCAGAAGCATTTTGGCATAGCCGTGGCCTTCGCGTTCCTCAATAATTTTAGTATAATAAACGATCAGCAGCCTTCCGTCAATTTTTATAGACATATATCCTGCTTTTTCTCCATCCAGTAATAGTTGCAGTTCGTCCTGATAGGGAGATATTTCAAACTTTATATTTTCCATAATAATTAAGATTTGGTTGGGTTAAATTGATTTCCTTAATTCCGGTGATCAAAGATGGTCATAAGGTGAAAATGTGAAATTTCTTGCAGACTTATTGTTCACCCATTTAAAATTACAAATTAAAATAATACAAAACATCAGTTTTTACCAAACTTAACGAAATTTTAAGTCCGTTGCTGCTATCATTTTAAAGATTGTCATGGGTTTATTCTTTTTTAACAAAGATTGGGAGTATAATTTGAAGGATTGGCATTTTAATTGACTTTAGTAGAGTAATCTAATTTTAAAACGATACTAAGAATGAAAAAAATAGTAATTGCATTAATGCTCACAGGAACTTTTGGATTGAGCTTTGCACAGTCAGATTATTATAATGATTACAGAAGAAGTATCAATGATGTCAACTGGCAGTCAGTGGCAGAAGATCTTTTGCTTTCCGTATCCCAGACCAACCAGCTGAATTCTTTAAATGACAGATACAGGGATTATGATTCTTGGAACAGGACTTATGTAAGTCATCCGGACAGATGGAGGGAAGATCGGTATAATGAGATCGAAAGAATACTCGGAAGAGAAAAGTATACTAAGTTTAAAAAGAACTATTATAAAGGGCAGAATCCTGTAGCAGTATATAACCGTAACAAAAATAACGATAAGAAAAATAAAGGCCATAAAAACAAAGAGTATAAAATGAACAGGGAAAAAAGGCATCATCATTAAATCTAATATCAATTATATAGTCAATTACAGGTGACTGGCATTTTTGTCAGTCATTTTTTTGTTGCATAATAATCAGTTTAAAAACATTGTATTGGTTTGAATTTTATAACTTAGTACAATGGAATCTAAAGAAACAATACAAGGATTTTATTTACGGAATGCCACAGTGGAAAGACTGGAAACTGATAAGACTGCCGGAGTCGGGCATTTTAATGTGTTTACGCGTGAAAGCTGTTCTCTGTTAACACCTTACAGCAGAAGGGATTATTATAAAATTTCGCTGATCATTGGAAAAGGAAAACTCCATTATGCAGATAAATGGATCTATGTAGACCGTCCGGCGCTCTTGTTTTCAAATCCTGTTGTTCCTTATTCATGGGAAGCAGATGACGAAGACCAGACCGGATGGTTCTGTCTTTTTACAGACCAGTTTCTGCAGAACGGAACCCGTCTGGGCAACCTTCAGGATTCGCAGCTTTTTAAAATTGGGGGAACGCCCATCTTTTTTGTGGATAAAGACCAGCAAAAAACGATCTCTGATCTTTTTATCAAGATGATGTCTGAAATAGAGTCCGAGTATATGCACAAATATGATATGCTCCGTACCTGCCTTCATCTTTTGATCCATGAAACAATGAAGATGCATCCTGCAGAAAACTTTGAACCCTACCAGAATGCTTCCCATAGAGTGGCCTCATTATTTATGGAACTTCTTGAAAGACAGTTTCCCATTGACAGCCCTGAAGCTTATCTGAAATTAAAAACGCCTAATGATTACGCACAGAGTCTTTCCATTCATGTCAATTCTTTAAACCGTTCTGTTAAAGAAATGACCGGAAAGACCACCAGCCAGCAGATTGCATCACGAATCACTCAGGAAGCCAGTGCACTTCTGAAACATACAGACTGGAATATC
Organism: Chryseobacterium carnipullorum; assembly: GCF_003815695.1. NCBI lineage: Bacteria > Pseudomonadati > Bacteroidota > Flavobacteriia > Flavobacteriales > Weeksellaceae > Chryseobacterium > Chryseobacterium carnipullorum. The sequence continues at coordinate 3,620,339 of NZ_CP033920.1, forward strand.
TCTGAAATTGCCTATGGATTAGGATTTGAGGAGCCCGCTTATTTTACCAACTTCTTTAAAAAGCAAACCGGATTATCTCCCAACGCAGTCAGAACAACGGTTGTTTGATTTTTATAATTCTTGGTTTGAATTCTATAGAATATCCGGACTGGTCTTGTTTTAATTTTGTCTTCTCAATTTAAAATCACAACCCATTATGAAATTCAGAAAATTAGGAAACACAGGAGAGCAGTTATCTGCAGTAGGATTAGGATGTATGGGAATGAGCTTTGCTTATGGCCCGGCAGATGAGCAGGAAAGCATCAGTACCTTACACAAAGCATTAGATTTAGGAGTGAACTTCTGGGATACAGCAGATATGTACGCGAATGGAGAAAATGAAAAACTCATCTCAAAGGTTTTGGTTCCGAACCGCGATAAGATCTTTATCGCGACCAAATTCGGATTCAGATTTAAAGATGGAAAACCAAGTCACAGCGGAGCACCGGGGACCTATTTTGACGGTTCACCGGAGTGGATTAAAAAAGCTGTTGATTTAAGTCTTCAACGATTGAAAATCGATACCATTGATCTCTATTATGCTCACAGAGTGGATCCGAATATTCCGGTAGAAGAAACGGTAGGCGCTATGGCAGAACTGGTAAAAGCCGGAAAAGTAAAATATCTGGGATTGTCAGAAGCTTCTGCAGAATCGATCAGAAAAGCGAATAAAATCCATCCAATCACTGCGTTGCAGTCAGAGTATTCTATCCTTACCAGAGATGTAGAAAATGAAATACTTCCTACGATCAGAGAACTGGGAATCACGCTCGTCCCTTATTCTCCTTTGGCAAGAGGTCTTTTTGCTAATATCAATGACGTACAGAATTTCGGTGACGAAGATTTCAGAAAAACCTTACCACGATATCAGGAAGAATATTTGGAAAACAACAGAAATCTGGCAAGGGAAATCAATGAACTGGCTCAGTCTAAAGGAATAAAAGGCACTCAGCTAGCACTTGCCTGGGTACTCAATCAGGGAGAAGATATTATTCCTATTCCGGGCACTAAACGTATCAAATATCTGGAAGAGAATATAGAAGCCGTGAACATTGATCTGTCATCATCAGATCTAGAAACGATCGACAGTCTTCTTAAAAAATACCCTAATGTGGGCGAAAGATATACCGAAGGTTCAATGAAATTAGTCAATAACTAAACCTATCCTATTTCCGGATTTCTGAATATAAGCAGGGATCCGGATTTATTGGATACCATTTATTTAGATTATGAACAGAAGAGAACTTTTAAAAAACGGATTGATGGCGGGAGCATTAAGCTTTGTTCCTTTTACAGATGTTTTTGCAGGAACTAAAATGATGATGCCTGATCCCGAAGAAGACCTTTCAGGGTTTAAAAAGCTAAAACTTGGAGCACTGGAGCTATTTGTTCTGACAGACGGATATATTCGCGAGAAAAATATCGATACATTCTCCCCGAGAGCAGATGTGCCTCAAATGAAAACCATGCTGCGGGATCATTTCAGACCCGATCAGTATGTAGACCTTGCGATGAATCTGATGCTTGTCAAAACAAAAGACAGACTGATTTTATTAGATTCAGGAATGGGCATTTTCGCAGATGAAAAAACAAACTTTCTTTTAAAAAGCCTTCAAAAGGCAGGGTTTTATCCCAAAGATATCACTGATGTTTTTATTTCCCATGCGCATCCGGATCATATCGGTGGAGTGGTAGACCAACAGAATAATCTGGTTTTTCCCAATGCTAATCTCTATATTTCAAAAGTAGAATACGACTTCTGGCTGCAGGCTTCTATAAAAGATTTTAAAAATAGTTTCCTAAAGAAACAGCCTGAACTTCTTAATCAGGTAATTCCGGCGATTCAGAATGTACTGAAAACAATTCGTCCGAAGCTGAAATTTTATGATTTTGATATGCCATTATATGATCATTTCAATTTCCGGCTGTCTCCGGGACATACGCCGGGACTTACGGTGGTGTCTGTAGATTCGGGCAATGAAAAATTAATCTACATCGCAGATCTTGTCCATTCTGATGTCGTTCTTTTTCCACATCCTGACTGGGGCTTTTCAGGGGATACAGATCTGGATATTGCTACAGAATCAAGAACAAAAATGCTTGGTTATCTGGCCGAAACTAAAACCAAAGCTTTTGCTAGTCATTTGCCTTGGCCGGGACTTGGCTTTACAAAGAAAGAGGACAGTGGGTATGAATGGATTCCTGAGAGTTTTATGAACTGATAGACTTAAATTTTCTACGACATCGTTTTTACAATAAATCCTCTCATTTCCGGGAGGATTTACTGATTATTGGTCTAAAGAGTTTGCGTAAGGCAGTTTATTTTAAATAGCATGTATTTAAAGACTTACACAGGATAGATTTAAAATGCATTCATTCGGACACAAAAAAAGCTCCTTAAAAAAGGAGCTTTTTTTGATATATCAGTCAGAAATTAAATTCCGTCAATAATTTCATTTAATACTGTACTTGGTCTCATCGCTGTATACGTTTTGTACGTGTCAGTTTTGTAGTAACCATCAATGTTCTGTGGCTTACCTTGAGCACTTATTAGTTCTGCATTAATTACCTCTTCACTTTCCTGCATGGCGTTCGCAACCGGAGCAAAATGAGAGGCCAGTTCAGCGTCAGCAGTCTGGTTAGCTAAAGCTTCAGCCCAGTACATTGCTAAATAGAAGTGAGAACCTCTGTTGTCGATTTGTCCCACTTTTCTTGCAGGAGATTTATCGGTAGCTAGGAACTTAGCATTAGCTTCATCAAGTGCATCCGCTAAAACCTGAGCTTTAGTATTTCCTTGAGTCTGAGCCAGGTGCTCTAAAGAAGCCTGAAGTGCTAAGAACTCACCTAGAGAATCCCATCTTAAATAACCTTCTTCCAGGAACTGCTCAACGTGTTTTGGAGCAGAACCTCCTGCCCCTGTTTCGAATAGACCGCCACCGTTCATCAATGGAACGATAGAAAGCATTTTTGCGGAAGTCCCTAATTCAAGGATAGGGAAAAGATCTGTTAAATAATCTCTCAATACGTTTCCTGAAACAGAAATTGTATCTTTTCCTTCTCTTGCTCTTTTAAGCGTTTCAGTCATCGCATCCTTTACATCCAGAATTCTGATGTCAAGACCTGTCGTATCGTGATCCTTAAGATATTTTTCTACTTTTTTGATGATTTCTCTGTCGTGTGCTCTTCCTTTGTCTAACCAGAAAATAGCTGGAGTATCAGAAAGTCTTGATCTGTTTACCGCTAATTTTACCCAGTCCTGGATCGGAGCATCTTTCGTCTGACACATTCTGAAGATATCACCTTTTTCCACGTTTTGAGAAAGTAGAACATTTCCTGCTTCATCCTGAACTTCAATAGTTCCGTCTGCTGATGCCTGGAAAGTTTTGTCGTGAGAACCGTATTCCTCAGCTTTTTGAGCCATTAAACCTACGTTGGGAACAGAACCCATGGTCGTAGGATCTAATTTTCCGTGCGCTTTCATATCATCAATAACAGACTGGTAGAAACCTGCGTAAGAACGGTCCGGGATAATACATACCGTATCCTCTTCCTTACCTTCTTTGTTCCACATTTTACCGCCTCCTCTTACAAGAGCAGCCATCGATGCATCAACGATGATATCAGAAGGAACGTGGAAATTCGTAATTCCTTTGTCAGAATTTACCATAGCCACTCTTGGTCCGTTAGCTAAAGCAGCTTCGATATCAGCTTTAATGTCAGCTTCCTGAGCATTTCCTTTGATTTTATCGAAAAGGTCAGCAAGACCATTGTTTGGATTAACATCTAAAGATTTGAATGTTTCAGCATATTTGGTAAAAACATCTTTAAAGAACGTTTCTACGATAGCTCCGAAAATAATGGGATCAGAGATTTTCATCATCGTAGCTTTCAGGTGAGCAGAAAGAAGAACGTTTTTGTTTTTAGCTTCAGCGATAGCTTTCTGTACAAAAGCTCTTAAAGCATTTAAGTTCATTACAGAAGAGTCAATCACCTCTCCGGCCTGAAGACCTGCAAAATCTTTTAGTAAAGTTTCAGCACCGTCAGCTCCTTTGAATGTAATTTTATACTGTGTTGCATTCTCAAGCGTTATAGAGTTTTCTGTTCCGTAGAAATCTCCGTTGTCCATATGAGCCACATCAGTTTTGCTGTCAGAAGCCCAATCTCCCATTCTGTGAGGATTTGCTTTTGCATAATTTTTAACCGCTTTTGGAGCACGTCTGTCAGAGTTTCCTTCTCTTAGTACAGGGTTCACCGCACTTCCTAAAACTTTGGCATATTTAGCTTTGATTGCTTTTTCTTCGTCATTCTTAGGTTCTGCAGGATAATTGGGAACTGCGAAACCTTTAGATTGTAATTCAGCAATAGCAGCATCCAATTGAGGTGCAGAAGCTGAAATATTAGGTAATTTGATAATGTTTGCATCAGGTTGAGTCGCCAATTGACCTAATTCCGCCAAGGCATCACCGATCTTCTGGTCATCTTTCAAAAACTCAGGGAAGTTGGCTAAGATTCTTCCTGCCAAAGAAATATCCGGAACGGCAATCTCAATGTTTGCTGATTTGGTAAAAGCTTTTACGATAGGTAAAAACGAGTGTGTTGCCAACATTGGAGCTTCATCCGTAAGGGTGTAATAGATTTTTGATTTGTCTGACATTATACTGGTATTTATTATTTGATATTTTAAGAATCACAAATTTACTAAATATGATTGTTTTATGAAGGTATTTTGCATAAAAAAAGAGGCATGAGCCTCTTTAAATTTATAGTTGTGTAATTGTGTAAGTTCCGGTAGCATCAAAATTGAGACTGAATTCAACCTTATAGTTTTTGGGTACGGTAGAAGAAAGATTGGGAAAAGTAATTGCTGTACCTTCTATATCAAAAGATCCGTCATTCAGGTTATCTCCTAAATCTTCAACCTCTATACTCTCTGACGCAAGCTGGATATAAAATGAACCTCCTGTACTGGTGGTAACTCCATTGATAATGGCCGTAAATTTTCCTGTAGCATTATTATAGGTTACCGAAGTTACAGGCGTGGTACCTGAGATAGCAGTAAACCTGATTTTAGGAACAAAGTTGAAGAAACCAGCCCTCATTTGCGGACCGTTTGGAGCGATCAGAATCTGGTAGTATCCGTTGGACGAAACATTATAATTACTTCCGTTAGCAGTAACGAATCCGTTGGAGTCTGAACCGTAAACCTGTGCACCATTAGCCGGTGAAGCTATGAATTTAATCTGGGTATTGGCCTGAAGGTATTTATAACCCACTTTCGTAGTGCCATTTCCCCGTAGTAATTCAGCGGAGGAAGGAGTAAAGGAGTTATAGGATCCATACGTATATAAGTTGGAAGGTAAAGTATTACCGGATGAACTCGTATTCGTAGGCAGACTTAACATACCGGAGTCACTTACGTTTAATGTATAATTGGTTCCGTTCGGAGATACCAGAGTAATGCCCTGGCCAGGGCCAGTAACGATTGTTTTACTTACCTGTGAATATGGAACACTCATCAGTTGGTTTACCCCGACATTGGTGTAATTGGAACCACCCTGCGGATCCATTTCCACTTTGACGAATTTGGTATTGGTTCCCCAGTTAATTCCTCCGAAGCTCCCTGTAGATGCAGTTCCCTGTCCAATATTTAAATTAACCAGACCTTTTGCGTTAGTCGTTTTGTTATGGGTTTCAGTATACAGAATGTTTCCTGTAGCAGAGTTTTCTAAAATGCTGACTCTTAATGAAATGTTTCCATTAGCAATCGGTGCTCCTGAAGCATTAAAAGCAATAGTCTGATAGCTGAAAGCCTGTGGAACCTGTGCACTTAGTAAAGCAGCAAGATATAATCCTATAGCTGTGTAAAGTTTTTTCATGTTTTGAATAGTTTTTAAGGTTTTTTAATGATTTTAATAGGTTGAAGGTCCGGATTTTTAAAAGTGATCATATACACTCCGGAATTAAGACTGCGGAGATCAAGCTTCCCACTGTCCAGTTTCGCTTTTAATACAAGCCTTCCTGCAGTGTCGTATACTTCTGCATCCTCAATTTTCGACTTAGAATTTAAAGTGATATGAACAAAATCAGCAGTAGGATTCGGATAGATTTTTACATGGTCTTTTTCAAGTTCTTTGACGCCTAAAACCTTTAAAACAGATTGGTAATACATGCCCATAGTCCCTGAATTAGCCTGGTCAGGATCGGTAGGAATGACATAGATTTCTCCTACAGAATGCGTAAAATTGGTGTCAGAAACTGCTCCGGAATTGATATTGCCGATCACAGACTGAGCGAAACCAAAAACAGGCAACCCAAAGAGCAGGAAAGTAATTTTTTTTCGCATAGTTATTATTTTTTGGATTGCGAATATATATAAAATTTTAATCAGAAAAATCATCGGAGGCAGATAAGTACATTTATTTCTACTTTAAGAATTATTTAACCTTTAATGCGCTCCAAAAACTTTCTATTTTAAGTAAATTTGAAGAACAAAAAAATAAATTATGTCAAATATTACATTAAAAGGAAACGCCGTTAATACAATAGGAACTTTACCATCAGTAGGAACTACCGTTAAAGACTTTGCTTTGCTGGATTCAGGATTAAATGTGAAAACGCTTGAGAGTTTTGAAGGAAAGAAAAAAGTATTCAATATTTTCCCAAGTATTGACACGCCTACCTGTGCTTCTTCTGCAAGAAAATTCAATGAAGAAGCTTCGAGCTTGGAAAATACCGTGGTAATCAATGTTTCTAAAGATCTGCCTTTTGCTTTGACAAGATTCTGTGCAGCTGAAGGATTGAATAATGTAGAAACCCTTTCAGATTTCAGAAGCAACTTTGGGGATGACTATCAAGTAACCATTACTGATTCTCCTCTAAAAGGACTTTTAAGCCGTGCTGTCATCGTAACTGACGAAAATAATAAAGTGGTTTATACAGAACAGGTTTCTGAAATTGCAGACGAACCCAATTATAGTGCAGCTATTGAAGCATTAAAATAATTTTAAGATAAAATTTTTATAAAAGCCTTGTGAACGTTTTATTTTGCAGGGCTTTTTTGGGCCATTATATCATCTAAATTCATTCAATATGGTAAAGAGAATTGTCGCCAGTATAAAATCTGATGATCTTTCAAGAGCAGATCATTTCTATCATGATATTTTGGACCTTAACCTACTCATGAACCATGGCTGGATTAAAACTTTCGGAAACTATGAAGAAGCAAAATTTCAGGTAAGTTTTGCCTCCCAGGGAGGAAATGATACCGAAGTTCCTTTACTTTCAATAGAAGTGGATAATGTAGATGAATTGTATGACCAAATACAACAATAGCGGCCTATCAAAGGGAACTGATTGATAAAAATACAAATACAACCGCCCCGGACTTGAAAAAGCCTTCTACGGAGCAGTATCATTTACCGTAAACGACCCTTTTGGAAATACAATCATATTCAACGAAGAATTTGATGATGAGAAGCACAAAGGCCTTCAGTTTTATTCAGGGGATCACTAGAGGAGAGTTGGTTCGCAAAAGATGATACAAGCTTTGTTCAAAAATGGATAACATACAGATGATTCAGATCATCAAAAAATTCACCGGATAACACTACCTTTACATGATGAAACGTTCAGGAACTGCAGATATGCCCCTACACTACGGAAAAGTACCGCCATGGCTGTATGAGCGTATGTCCGCGCTTGGACTTTCCATTATTGAAGTAATCTTAATGGATTATGGTAAAGATGAAGTCCTTCGGAGATTGGCAGATCCGTTCTGGTTTCAGAGCTTTGGAGCCGTCATGGGAATGGATTGGCATTCATCCGGGATCACGACTTCCGTAATGGGAGCTTTGAAACGTTCCATTAATCCTAATTCTCAATCACTTGGCCTTTATATCTGCGGGGGAAAAGGTAAATTCTCCAGAGAAACACCATCAGAACTTCTTCAGATTGCTGATAAAACAGGGCTGAATGGTCATGAACTGGTGAGAGCCAGCAAACTTTCCGCAAAAGTAGATAATACGGCCATTCAGGATGGCTATCAATTGTATCTGCACAATTTTATTTTAGCAGATAACGGAAGCTGGAGCGTCGTACAACAGGGAATGCATGAATCGGACGGGACGGCCAGACGGTATCACTGGCATTCCGGAAATATCAAATCATTTATAGAAGAACCGCACACAGGGATCAATGGGGTTTCAAGAGGAAAAATCCTTAATCTTACCGATGCAGAAGCTTCAGGGAACAGAAAAGGAATTCTGGATATTTCACATACCGATTCCATTGATGTGATGAAAGATTTTTCAAGGTTGATTCTTCCTGCGCATCACGATGTTCAGGCTTCAGATGTTGATTTAAAACGTTTGGGTGCTCTTTTATATCTCACTCGTGAGCAACAGCCTCAGAATTTCGAGGATCTTTTAATGCTCGAAGGAGTAGGACCAAGAACCATGCAGTCATTAGCGTTGGTAAGTGAAGTTATCCACGGAGCTCCCTCAAGATTTGCTGATCCTGCACGATTTTCATTTGCCCATGGTGGAAAAGACGGACACCCTTTCCCGGTTCCTACCAAAACCTATGATGAAAGCATCAGCATTCTTAGAAAAGGAATAGAAAAATCAAAACTCGGAAATTCAGATAAACTGAATACTTTAAATAAACTGCATCAGATTGTAGCGGACACCGAAAAAGACTTTACACCAGATTTTGATATCCAGCAGGTCATCGAAGAAGAAAGACAAAATTCATGGTGCTTTGGAGGGAAAACAGTATTCGGAGATGCAGAACCTCCTAAAAAACCAAAACCTATTCAGCTTTCTCTATTCTGATATAAATATCTAAATGTTCACAATTTATTCTTAGAGTTTAAATTTTAAAATAATCATCTGATCTCATGATGATTTCCATTAAGTGGTAACCATTCCCGTCCTTGTGAGGATTGGGCAATCGAATATTTGAAGGGATGGCTAAAACATGTTTAATTATTTAGAAACAGTAAAAACAGTTAGTAACAATACAGTTAAATGCGGCTTTCTTTATGCATTCCTTCAATTTGTTTAATTTTTCTTATTTGCGATTCAATTAAAAATCATATTTTTAAAATCTTAAAAAAACACCGACTCCATGACCAGCAAAGCCTTAGAAATCTGTTATGATTTCCCGTTTTTTATGCAGGAAGAGCTTGAGGAAATATTTCAGGCTCACGAAAAAGTCTCATTTCAAAAAGGAGATATCATTCTTGAAGAAGGAAAAACGGCCAATGAATATTATATTCTGGAAAAAGGTCTGGCCCGTTCCTATGTCAACGATTTTAGCGGAAATGAAGTAACTACCCATTTTTTTGCAGATAATGAAATCATTATCGAAGTCCTGTCTCTTTTCCAGAGAATTCCTTCCCAGGAAAATATCGTATGCATTACAGACTGTGAATGCTGGAAGTTCGACTTTGAAACATTCCAGGAGCTGTTCCATAAAATTCCCAATCTTAGAGAATGGGGCAGATCATGGATGTCAAAAGAGCTTTTTGCCTATAAACAGCGTTCCGTAGAAATGTTTACCCTTTCTGTAACCCGGCGGTATCTTAATCTCTTAGAGCAAAAATCGCAGGTAGTACAGTTTGCACCTCTCAAGCAGATCGCTTCTTATCTTGGTGTTACCGATACTTCTTTGAGCCGTATCCGCAAAGAAATAGTTTCCCATCCAAAGAAAAATTAAATCTTGTCTTATGGCAAGTTGATTTTCATGGAGGCTTGGTAATTTTGGTTAAAAGTTTAACATCAAATACTTATCATATGAAAATCAATCAGATCTACGTCAATCTTCCCGTAAAAGACGTACAGAAAACAAAAGAATTTTGGACCCAACTTGGTTTTTCTGTCAATGACCAGATGTCAAATGAAAAATCCGTTTGTGTCGTTATGAAAGAAGGGCAAATCTACGTTATGTTTCTCACCGAAGAATCTTTCCAGACTTTTTCCGAAAGACCTGTGCCCAATGGTGATACTACACAGGTTCTTGTTGCCATTAGCCTTGACAGCCGGGCGGAAGTTGACCAGGTAGTGAATGCAGCTTTGGAAAATGGTGCTACCCAACATGAGGAGCCTCAGGATTACGGATGGATGTACCATAATTCTTTTTGGGACATTAACGGACATGGCTGGAATGTGATGTTTGCGGATAGTTCTCAAATGCCCGCAGAATAGCTTGAAATAAGGTAGTCTATCAATATAATCCATTAATATTTCCTGTTAATCTATTCCGGAAAGGCAAAATAATCACATACAATCCCGGCAATTTTGGAAAGTCACACAAAACCATCGGTGGCTATCCGGATACCCTGTTGAAAAAATTGAAGAATTGGGTCTGTTTTCCGGTTCAATGAATCCAGTTGATGAATAGGAGATGAAAATAAAAATATAACGGTATGGAAACACAATCCAATGATATAGAAATCGTAAAAATTCAGGTATTCAGTAACTTCAAAGTGATTTCAATGAATATCGACAGCATTACCCATCAAGAATCTATGATCTTTCCGAATGGAGAAGCCAACTGCATGAACTGGATTTTAGGACATCTTATTTATATCAGAAATGCATTTTTAAATGTTCTGGGAGAAGAATCTTTATGGGATAATGAGAAATTTTCATGCTACAACAGAGGAGCTGTTCCCCTTGAAAGAAAAGAGGAACTGATCACTTTTGAAGAACTGAAGTCTTATCTGCAGCAATCTCAGGATCAATTAGAAGCAAAGATCATCAGTATTGAACGTTTTAATCCGGAAACAATTAATGATATTGCCATTTTATGCTTTCATGAAAATTATCACAGCGGACAATTAGGATATCTTAGAAGAATTCTCGGAAAACCCGGCGCTGTAAAGTAGGGTTAAAAGTATCTGCCAGATTCTTCAGACAGGACTTTTTATCCAAACGCGAGGATTTTATATACTTAGAAAGATCTCATTTTTAAAACAACTAAAAATTAAAAAAAATGGACACCCCAAAATCAAAAAAAGTGGAAATCGTAATTCCGGCTTACCGAATGCATACCCAAAGCTTTCTTAATGTCCTGGATGGAATCTCCGAAGAAGATGCTCTGAAAAGAATTGAAGGAAAAACCAATCATATCGTGTGGATGGCAGGAAACTTTGTCAATATGCGCTACAGTTTGGGATGGGTTTTAGGCCTTAAAGAGGAAGACCCTTACAGCGATCTTTTCTTTCAGGGAAAAGCCCTGGACGAAAACTACAGGTATCCGGATTTGGATGAGCTGAAGAAAAATTTTCATGATATTTCTGCAAAAGTATTTCAGAAATTGATGGAAGTTACTGATGAAGAGCTGGATGAGATGTTTGAGATTGGAATGAATATTCCTTTTGTTCCCGAAACCAAACTCAATTTTACCGGAATGTCTATTGGCCGTGAAGATTATCTATGCGGACAGATAGGCCTGATGAGAAGAATTCTTGGCTATCCTGGAATGAAATATGACACGGATGAAAATCTGAAATATTAGTATGGAACCGAAAGAGAAAGGCTATCAACAGGTTAATGGAATCCGGATGTATTACGAAATCTATGGTTCAGGAAAACCTCTGGTGCTGATTCATGGCGGTGGCTCCTCGATTCTGTTTGATTTTAAGGAAATTATTTCAAGGCTGGAAGGACAATTTCAATTGATAGGAATTGATCTTCAGAACCATGGAATGACTGATCACCGTGATATTCCTGAAACCTTTGAACAGGACGCTCATGATATCGCTGCCCTTTTAAAAGCACTCCCTATCGAAAAAGCTTTTTTCTGGGGATTCAGCAACGGTGGAAATACAGTCATGCAGGTGGCCCGTCTTTATCCTGAAATAGTTGAAAAATTAATCATCGCTTCTGCATTTTATAAAAGAAGCGGGATGATGGACGGCTTTTTCGAAAGTATGGCATCAGCTACGCTGGAGTCAATGCCAGAACCCCTTAAAATCAATTTTCTTAATCTGAATCCGGACTTTTCAAAACTTGAAAATCTTTTCGATAAAGACCGTAAAAGAATGCAGTCTTTTGAAGACTGGGATGATGAGGTTCTGAGCTCTATAGATGTTCCTGCATTGCTGATCGGCGGAGACAAAGACGTCATGAAACCGGAACATATCGTAGAAATGTGGAGGCTTATCCCGGATTCTCAACTGATGATTCTGCCAGCTACCCATGGCTCCTACATGATGGCTGACTTTGAAGGAAACACAGATTCCAATCTGATCAACCTGACTGTAAGTGAGGTGGTCAAATTTTTAAGTCATTAAGGTAATATGAATATTTTAAGTTGAGTTAAGATGAATCATTTTGACCTTTGAGTTGGATGAATCCTCTTCTTGATATTATAAAAACAGCTTGATCAAATCTTAATTATTCCATAAAAAAAATGTGTATCACTCTGCTGAGTAAAACGCCTTAAGCTTAAAGCCAACATCATTGTAAAGAGTCTTTTGTCTTAGCATTAAAAAAAATAATATAAAAATCATTACTATTAATTTTAAAAATAAAAAATCATGGCTAAATTAAATCCATACCTCAATTTTGACGGGAAAGCAGAAGAAGCTTTCAACTTTTACAAATCTGTTTTCGGAGGAGAATTTGTGGGTGAAATCTACAAAATGGGTAATGCTCCCGGAACTGAAAATTTATCTGAGGAAGAAAAAAACAGAGTAATGCACATCGCACTGCCTGTTGGGAAAGACCTGCTGATGGCTTCGGACATTGTTCCAAGCTTCGGGCAGACCCTTAATGTAGGAAATAACAATTATGTTTCCATTTTCCCCGAGTCTAAAGATGAGGCAGACAGACTTTTCAATGGGCTTTCGGAAGGCGGAAATGTGGAAATGCCTATTGAAGACCAGTTTTGGGGAGATTATTTCGGAAGCTTTCAGGATAAATATGGCGTTCATTGGATGGTGAACTATAACGAAGAATACACAAAATAATCTTATATTTAACTTAATTATAGAGGCGGTTCAAACCCGGACTGCCTTTTTACTTCAACATTAAAAAGCAGAATTATGGATCCTATTAAGATAGATATTACAATTTTATCCCCCGTAGAAAAGGTTTGGAATTATTTTAATGAACCAAAACATATCACGAAATGGAATTTTGCCCATGAAACCTGGGAATGTCCAAGTGCCGAAAATGACTTGAGAGTGGGAGGCAAGCTAAAAACCAGAATGGAAGCAAAAGATAAAAGTTTTGGTTTCGATTTTGAAGCAATTTATGATGAAATTATTCCGAATGCCCACATCAGATATCATTTGGAAGACGGTCGTAAGGTAGAGATCATCTTTGATAAGATCGACGAAAATACCACAAAGGTTACCGAAATTTTCGATCCTGAAAAACAGAATTCCGTGGAAATGCAGAGAGATGGCTGGTATGCTATTCTCAATAATTTTCACAAGTACGTTGAAAATAACTAAAATACTCATTTGCAGCCATGATCAATCTCTTAATAATGGCAAAATGTTTAAGCTCCATTTGTGCTGTTAGCCATGTTGCTCATAGTAATGACTTCCTGTATGGCATTATTGCAATACCAGCGAGAAGGTCTTTGGAGCGGGAAAAAATAGATTCTCTTGAAAAGCTTTCGGATTATTCTGAACAAGAGATCAGGCAACTTCGTGGTTTCGGGAAGAATGCCATGGAAAAACTGAAAAATCATATGAAGGAACATCACGTTTCGTTCAAAAACTAATCATTTTAATGATCATTACTTTTTGTCACTGCGGGCTTTATTGGTCTGCAGTGATTCATAAAACGATATATTTCAACCCTAAAATTTAATATGATGAATAACGATATTTTCCCATGTCTCTGGTTTGATGAAGAATCTAAAGAGGCAGCAGAATTCTATTGCCAGGTGTTTGACGGAAAAATTACGACAGATACTCCTGTAGTCATGAACATTGAACTGTTCGGACAAAAACTGATGTTGCTGAACGGAGGTCCTCATTTTAAAAAAAATGCATCAGTTTCCCTGATGGTAATCTGTGAAACAGAAGATGAGGTGCAGAAATATTGGGATCAACTGATCGATGGTGGAGCGGCCCTCATGGCTCTGGATTCCTATTTCTGGAGTAAAAAGTATGGTTGGGTACAGGACAGATACGGCGTTAACTGGCAGTTGTTTCTGGGAGAAAAGCCTGAATCGCAGAAAATCGTTCCCACCCTCATGTTTATCCATCAGAACAACGGAAAAGCAATGGAAGCCATGGAGTTTTATACCAAAACTTTTCCCAATTCAGGCATTGGAAACATTCTGAAATATGGATACGGTGCAGGAGAACAATCCCCATCGGAACCGGCTGAACATATACAGCACGGTCATTTTATCATAGACGGCTACAGCTTTTTCTGTATGGATAACTCTTATGATCATCAATTTGATTTCAATGAAGGCGTTTCTATTGTGGTGATGACCGATGATCAGCAGCAGACCGATCACTTTTGGAACACCCTTATTTCAGATGGCGGAAGAGAAAGCATGTGCGGCTGGTTGAAAGACAGATACGGACTGAGCTGGCAGATTGTTCCCAAAAGGCTCATCCAGTTAATGAACGATTCCGATCAGTCAAAAGCACAGAAAGTAGTTCAGGCAATGATGAAGATGCAGAAAATTGGGATAGAAGAATTGGAAAACGCTTATAATTCTTAAAGTCAATAGGCTGAAAGAGGAATGAAAAATTCAGCTTTCAGTTCTTTTTCTTTTTTAAGTTTTGGTTTTCGGCTTGCTGTTTGATGGAGTTTAGGGAAAAGATTTGCTTATGACTCCCAGAAAAGGTCACAATCCAAATCAAAGTTCCTAAAGAGGGTGAATTAGAAGTTAGATATTATAAGTTATGGGTTATGGGTTATGAGTGAAAATAATTAATAGTAGTACTTTTCACATCTATCTATTATCTATCAATCTATTATCTATCAGTCTATTATCTATCAGTCTATCATCTTTTATCTAAAATCCAAATCAAACATCTAAATAAAAAAACAATGCAAAAAATATTTTTTGAGATCCAAATCGATGCAGCGCCTGAAAAAGTTTGGGAAGTACTTTGGAGCGATATGACCTACAGACAGTGGACCACTGCATTTACAGAAGGATCCTTTTATCAGGGGACTTTTGAAGAGGGAAGTACGATGAAGTTTTTTGATCCCAACAATAACGGAATGTACAGTCGTGTAGAAAAGAACAGAGCCCATGAAGAAATGAAATTCCTGCATTTAGGGGAGATTTATAATGGTGTAGAAACAGAACGGAACTGGGGAGAAGCTACAGAAGCTTATATTTTAGAAGAAACAGAAACGGGGACAATTTTAAAAATAGAAATTCAGACCCCTGAAGAATTTAAAGAGTTTTTTGAAGAGAAGTTCCCGACAGCCCTGGGCATTGTGAAAAATCTTTCTGAAAATCAATTGTAAAAAATATATAACACCAACCACAAAAATATAAAATATGGAAACCTTATCGTACGAAATAGTCATCAACGCCTCATTGCAAAGAGTCTGGGACGTTCTGTGGAATTCTGAAACCTATACCGAATGGACTCAGTTTTTCGGTCCCGGATGTGTCATGAAATCCGACTGGAAAGTTGGTGGAAAAACCTACTTCCTGAATGCGCAAGGAGAAGGCATGGTGTCCACCATCGACAGTGTAGATGAGCCAAACCAGATTATCTTTAAACATCTGGGAATGGTAGATAAAGAAGGTCATGAAGATATACACAGCAAAGAAGTGATCGACTGGAGTGGTTCTTTTGAAAAGTATATTCTCATCGATCTGGATGGAAAAACCAAACTTCATACTGAGGTGCAGGTTGAAAAAGAATGGAGAGAACATATGAATATCGGATTTACAAAAGGTTTGGAAGTGGTAAAAACTCTTGCCGAAACCAAATAATCCGTACCTTGCTTTAATAAAATCCAACCTTACGGGCCTCAACAGCTGTAAGGTTTTATAATGATATCATGTAAAGATTCATTATTTTTCTAAACAGTGTAATAAACAACAATATGAAATTATTATCCATCCTTTTCGGGACGTTTATTCTGGCTTTGCTGGTCACTTTTGTAGTGCAGGGAAAACCTAACTTCTTATTTTCAGGGAATCTGGGAATGGCTGTGTTCATTATATTTACAGGTCTTTCGCACTTTAAATTTCAGAAAGGAATGGCAATGATGATTCCCGGCTTTGTTCCCGGTAAAATGTTTTGGGTTTATGCTACGGGAGTTCTTGAAATTGCTGCAGGAATAGGATTGATGATCCCTTCAATACGTGAACTGACCGCGATACTCCTGATTATTTTTTATATCCTGGTTTTTATAGCGAACATCAATTCTTCAAAGAAAAAGATCAATATTTTCAAAGCAGATTATACAGGTCCGGGAATGCAATATCTTTATCGTGAAAGAATTCCAATGCAGATTATTCTGATAGCATGGACTTTGTATTTTGGCCTTTATTTAGTCTGAATTCAAGGTAAAACCTTCCGGTTTTTAAAAGATCTTGAAGTTTGAATAGGGAAGTATTGCCGTCAGAAATTGCCGCCCAGATCTTCCTGCCTTCTTGATTTTGATTTCTATTATTAATTATTTTTATAATTGATGTAACATTTTGAGTTTAAGGATGTCCTATTAGAAGAAGACTTATTTACTAAGTAAACACTTAAACATCAAAATCACATGAGTTATGAATCTTAATACTAAAATTTTTGGTGCGGCTCAAATCGTACTATCAGCCATTATGATCAATGCACAGACTTCAACGGCTAAACTGCCGGGCGACCCTACGCTTCCTTCTTCCAAAGAAACGCTGGATAAATTAATTTCCTATGATAAAGGAAACTTCAAGTACAAAGTAGAAGATTATTTCGCCAGACCGAATGCTTCACAGTTTAAAATTTCTCCGGACGGGCAGTATCTTTCCTATAAAGAAAAAGATAAAGACAAAAAGAATCACGTCTATGTAAAAGAACTGAAAACGGGGAAAATTACAAAAGCTATCGTAGAAAAAGATGACCTTATCGGAAATTACGGATGGCTGGATAAAAAAAGATTATTCTACACACAGGACAAAGGAGGGAATGAGAATACCCATATGTATGCTGTAGATATTGACGGACAAAATCTTAAGGATCTCACTCCTTTTGAGGGAGTAACTTTAAATTACGCTGATATCGTTAAGGATACAGAATTTGTTATCGTTGCACTGAACAAAAATAACAAACAGATTTTCGAGCCTTATAAAATCAATTTCAATACCGGGGAAATGACCCAGCTTTTTGAAAATAAAGACGTTAATAACCCTATCGACGGCTATATTTTTGATAAGAAAGGAAACATGAGAGGATATACCGTTCTGGAAAACGGATTGACTACAAAAACGTATTACAAAGATCTCGATACCGGTAAATTTAATCTGATCAAATCAACAGACTGGAAAAATACCTTCAGCATCATAGGATTAAATGACCATTCCAAAAATAAAGACGAAGCGTATGTAGTGACCAATTTAGACAGTGATAAAGAAAGAATCGTTCTGTATGATCTGAAAAAAAATGCCATTATAAAAGAAGTATACTCCAATCCTGTATATGATGTCAGTTCTATAAGTACTGCCCGTAAAAACAGAAATTATGAGCTGGATTATATAAGCTATAACGGCATTAAAAGTGAGATCATTCCGGTAAGTACATTTTACAAAGAAGTTCACGATAAATTAAAATCTGAATTCAAAGACAAAGAATTTTCTGTTGTTTCTTCTGATGACAATGAAGACAAGCTTTTAGTGGTGGTAGGAAGCGATAGATTGTACGGAACGTATTATGAATATGACACAAAATCTAAACAGATAAAACTTCTCTATAACCTGATGCCGCAGCTGAAAGAAGAAGATATGGCTGAAATGAAGCCGATTGAATTCAAAAGCAGAGACGGCCTTACGATCCGTGGATATATTACGATGCCTAAAGATGCGGTGAATGGGAAGAAAGTTCCGTTAATTGTCAATCCTCACGGGGGTCCGCAGGGGATCAGAGACAATTGGGGATTCAATCCTGAAGACCAGCTTTTTGCCAGCAGAGGATATGCAACGCTGCATGTGAATTTCAGAATTTCCGGTGGTTATGGAAAAGAATTTCAGCAGTCAGGTTACAAACAGATAGGACGTAAAGCCATGGATGATGTGGAAGATGGAGTAAAATACGTGATAGAACAAGGCTGGATTGATCAAAATAAAATTGCCATCTACGGAGGAAGCCATGGTGGCTATGCAACTTTGATGGGACTTATTAAAACCCCGGATTTATATGCTTGCGGGGTAGATTATGTAGGTGTTTCCAATATTTTCACTTTCTTTGAATCTTTCCCGGAATACTGGAAACCTTACAAAGAAATGGTCAAAGAAATATGGTACAATCTGGACGATCCCAAAGAAGCTGAAATTGCTAAAGAAGTATCTCCGGTATTCCATATTGACAAGATCAAGAAACCATTATTTGTAGTTCAGGGAGCAAATGATCCAAGGGTAAATATCAATGAATCAGATCAGATTGTAAAAGCTATGCGTGCTAAAGGAGTTGAGGTTCCTTACCTGGTAAAATACGATGAAGGTCACGGGTTCAGAAAAGAGCCGAGCAGAATAGAACTGTACAAATATATGATGGGATTCTTTGCGGAAAATTTCAACAAGAAATAATATCAATTTTCATCAATAACAGAAACGGGGAGTCTAAGGCTTTCCGTTTTTTTTGAGGAGAAGTTAGAGGGTAGAAATTGGTATGAGGAGATAAGAGATGGAATGCGGGATATTATATTTTAGGCTGAGGCTGAGATGTAATATCAATCGTATGCACTATTTTTTTGATCTTCCGGTTTCTGCCTGCCGACTCTAAAACTTTCTTACTCTCAAACCTGCATCTGGAAACAAAACTTCAACAGTCGAGAATTTTTTTTAAATTTATTAAAGTAAAACCAAAAGGCAGATCGTCATAGCAATATGGAGGTTGTCGAAGAAATAACAATGCCACAGGAGGAGAAAGCAAGTATCATCTCACAAACCGTTTCAAAGTACGGAGGAAAGCTGATGTCTTATATTCGTCCGAAAGTGAAAAACACCGAAGATGCGGAAGATATTCTGCAGGAGGTCTGGTATCAGTTCAGCAGTATTACCAATCTTTCAGAGATTGTAAATGTTGGCGGATGGTTATATAGAGTAACAGCCAATAAAATCACAGATAAGTATCGTAAGAAAAAAACTGAAAATCTTGAAGATTTCGTGTATGAAGATGAAGACGGAAGTTTTTCTATCAAGGATATCTTATTGCTGGATGAAAGTGCAGGTCCGGAAGTGAAAATGTTTCAGGATGAAATTTGGAAAAAATTATTTGAAGCATTAGACGAACTTCCCGAAAAACAAAGACTCGTTTACGTTGAAAATGAATTAAACGATAAAACACTTCAAGAAATAGCCAATGAACAGGGCGAAAATATAAAGACCATTATCAGTAGAAAAAATTATGCGGTGAAGCATCTGAGAAACAGACTGAGAAGGTTATACGAAGATTTAAATAGTTAGTAAAAAGAAAGTTATGAATCATAATAAACACAAAAAAGGCTGGATTCTTTTATTCTTATGTCCGCCACTGATTTTACTGGGCGTTACATGGATCGTCATGTCCCTTTGGAATTGTTTGCTTCCTGATATTTTAGGCGTGAAATCAATCACGTATTGGCAGGCAATGGGAATTTTGATTTTGAGTAAGATCCTATTTGGAGGTTTCCATTTTGGAAAAGGAATGAGAGATTTTAAAGAAAGAAAAATGAGAGAAAGAATGGAAGGACTTTCTCCGGAAGAAAGAGAAAAATTTAAAGAAGTCTGGAGAGAAAAATGTGCAGGCGGATTCTTTAACAGGAACAATAGAACCAACGAATAATTTGAAATTTTTAAGAAGTAGTAAAGTAAAATTAAAATGCATTCGTCTATATAAAAAACAAGAAGTAGTAAAATTTAAAATTTTGAAAAAATGAAAAATTCAGCATTAAAAGGAGCTCTTGGAGCATTAGCCGTTGTGGGGGTAGCGTTAATCGCTAAAAAAGCAATACAAAGAAAAAGATTTATCAAAGGGATCTTTAATGAATACGGAATCAAAGAAAGGTCACCTTTCGGGCTTGCCGATAAGATCAGAGAAATGAATGATGAGCAGTATCAGGAACTGAAGGGGAAATTCAAAAAAGAATTCACTTCAAGATGCTGTAAAAAGAACAATGCCTGCGAAGCGTAAGAAGTAAAATACTCAATTGAAATTGTTAAAATTCCGGCTCGGGAAGCTTTGCTTCCCGAGCCGGAATTTTTTAGGTTGCATTGCTGATGGCTGAGGTTTCCGAAGCCATCAGCAATGCAGCTATTTTCTTTCACCGTTACTGAGTGAAACGTCTTGAGAACTTAAAAAAAGAGGAAGCTTATCAAAGAAACTTTGCGGTCTTCAGTAAAATAACGTAGAGCTACAAATGTTCTCCGTCATTAAATTGTGCCATTTGTGAAAACATTTGGGTCATCCTTGTTAAAAAACAGATCATTTATATTGACAGCCTTATTGTTTTCCTAAAACATTCCCCTAAAGAATAAACCTGAAAAAAAATAATTCCTTATTTTTGCATAGCTCAATGAAAGATTACTACTATTTTCTCGGGATTACACCGGATGCTTCAGAAGAAGACATCAAGAAAGTCTATAGAAAACTGTCTTTAAAATACCATCCCGATAAGAATGACAACGATGATTTCTTTGCGGGACGTTTTCGTGAAATTCAGGAAGCGTATGAAATCTTGAGTGATTCTGAAAGAAGGCGTACCTACGATCAGAATTTAGAAAACCATCAGAAAAGTTTCCGATATAATATTCCGCCTTCTATCAAAACGTTTACGGCGAATAAAATTCATGCAAAAAAAGGGGAGGAGATCATCATTAACTGGCAGACGAGCAATGCCGATGTGGTGAAAGTTTTGCCTTTCGGCTTAGAAAAACCTTTTGGAGAACGGGTTTTTAAGATTACAGAATTTAAGGACGGCAAATTCCAGTTATTGCTTCATGTAACGAATTCTTTACTTCACAAAACAGTTGTTCAGGGAATTACCATTACTGAAGTCTTTGATAACGATGCGGCTCAGTTCAAAAGCAGTGTAGAGGAAATGTTTAAGCCTCAGCCCAGAACCAGAATGAACAGATCCGGACAGCCAAAAATCATGATGCTGATCTGGGGAATTATTATTTTAGCGTCGGCTGTTTATTTTATATTCAGGAATTTCAGCTAGTTTAGGCCAGCTTTTTTCTTCCCGGACACTTTTTACATCGTTTCCCTTTCTTGAACTTTTTACAGCAAGATTTCTTTTCACAATACATATCTTCATTATTAAATGCAAATACAGGAGCTAAAGGCGGTACTTTAAATGGGGTAATCATATTCATGTTGCAAATATATTAATTTAGAATAAATATAATTAATAAAATTTCATAAAACTTACATGGCCTGTTGCTCAGAAGGTTCAGTCCATATTCACCTCTTTATTTTTTAATGGAAAAAAGCTGATTTTGGATTATCCACCTCCCCAAAATAAAGTTAAGTAAGATCTGAAAGCTTAAAATATTGGATGATTAAGTATGACTATAAACTTAGGTTTCAGATTCAGACGGGAGAATGTGAAGATTTTTGTTGATCAAATGTCAGACATAGTCTTTTAAGCTTTCCATATTGTAAAGATAAAATGAATAGGATTGTTGATTTAATAAAATAATAAGCAATCAACTCTGAAACAGGCCGGATTCAATTTTAATCAATAAAAGCATTCTGTTTCATTATTTTTAAAAAGCATAAGAGATTCTGACTATTATTTCAGCAATTTTGAACTGTTGTACAATCGTTTAAAAAAACGTAATTTTACGAATCTTTTTTACGAACAAAATCTAATAAATAAAAATGAATACAGAACAGTTTGTGAGCCGTCACATTTCCCTTAATGAAGCCGATAAACAGGCAATGTTGGAAAGATTGGGCGTTTCAAGTATTGAAGAACTAATTTCTCAGACCATTCCTTCTTCTATCCGATTAGAGAAAGATCTTGAGATCTCGGCACCGCTTTCAGAATACGAAATGCTGAACCATTCGAAAGATTTAGCATCGAAGAATACTGATTATACGAGCTACATTGGTTTTGGATACCACAATACACTTTTGCCATCAGCTATTCAGAGAAATATCTTTGAAAATCCTAGCTGGTATACGGCGTATACTCCTTATCAGGCTGAAATTGCACAGGGAAGACTAGAAGCTCTTCTTAATTTCCAGACGGTAGTATGTGATCTTACAGGATTTGGACTGGCGAATGCCTCTCTTCTGGACGAATCTACAGCGGCTGCGGAAGCGATGCATATGTTCTTTAACAACAGAACGAAAGATCAGAAGAAAGCCAATGCAAACAAATTCTTCGTTTCCGATCTGGTTTTACCTCAGACCGTTTCAGTGTTGAAAACTAAAGCAGAAGGCTTAGAAATCGAAATCGTGGAAGGAGATCACAAGACGCATCAGTTGGACGAGAGCTATTATGGTGTTTTATTACAGTATCCTGGTAAAAACGGTATCGTTTTAGACTATACTGAAGATATTGTAAACTATAAAAAATTAGATTTACAGGTGGTTGTCGCTTGTGATCCAATGGCTTTGGTGAAACTTAAATCTCCTGCTTCCATGGGGGCTGACTGTGCCGTTGGAACTTCTCAGAGATTTGGTATTCCACTAGGATACGGAGGACCTCACGCTGCATTTTTCTCTTGCAGAGAAGACTACAAAAGAGACATTCCGGGAAGAATTATCGGGGTTTCTCAGGATATGTACGGAAAACGTGCATTGAGAATGGCGCTTCAGACCAGAGAACAGCACATTAAAAGAGAAAGAGCAACATCAAACATTTGTACTGCTCAGGTTCTTTTAGCGGTAATGGCAGGAATGTATGCCGTTTATCACGGTCCGAAAGGATTAAACTATATCGCTGATCAGATCCACTTCAAAGCCAACGCTTTGAAAAACGGTCTTAAAGCATTAGGTTACCAGACCGTAGAAGAGCCTATCTTCGATACTGTGAAAATCACGATGAATGAAGATGAGAAAGGAAGATTGATGAGAATGATGCTTGATCACAAACTTAACCTGAACTATTTCACGGAAGGAGTGGTAAGTATTGCAATCAACGAAAGCACAACATTGGAGAAATTAAATTATTTAATGGCTTCTTTCGCTCAGTTCAAAGACAAGCAGACTTTCAAGTTAGAAATAAAAGAAGGATACAGCATTCCTGAGGAGAATTTAAGAAAAGACGAAATTCTTACAGAAAGCGTATTCAACAAATACCATACTGAAACGGAATTGATGCGTTACATCAAACGTTTGGAAAGAAAAGATTTATCATTAACGCATTCAATGATTTCTCTTGGTTCTTGTACCATGAAACTGAATGCTGCTACTCAGATGTTGCCACTTTCATGGGATAACTGGGGAGCTGTTCACCCATTTGTACCGGTGGACCAGGCTGGAGGTTACCAGGAAATGATCAGAGAACTGGAGAAAGATTTAGCTGAAATCACTGGTTTTGCAGGGACTTCTCTTCAGCCTAACTCCGGAGCTCAGGGTGAATATGCAGGATTAATGGTGATCAGAGAATATCACATTTCAAGAGGTGAAGGTCACAGAAATGTCGTATTGATCCCTCAGTCTGCGCACGGAACCAACCCGGCTTCTGCAGCAATGGCAGGAATGAAAATTGTTGTCGTTAAAAATCTTGAAAGCGGAGAAATTGATTTCAAAGACTTGAAAGCTAAAACAGAGCAGAATTCTGCGAATTTATCTTGCGTAATGATCACGTATCCGTCTACTTACGGATTCTTCGATGCGAATATTAAAGAAATTACAAGCTTGATCCACGAGCACGGCGGACAGGTATA
Source organism: Chryseobacterium carnipullorum (assembly GCF_003815695.1). Taxonomy (NCBI): domain Bacteria; kingdom Pseudomonadati; phylum Bacteroidota; class Flavobacteriia; order Flavobacteriales; family Weeksellaceae; genus Chryseobacterium; species Chryseobacterium carnipullorum. Next base: position 3,644,408 of record NZ_CP033920.1, read on the forward strand.
TATGGACGGTGCCAACATGAACGCTCAGGTAGGATTCACAAGTCCTGGAAACATCGGAGCAGACGTTTGTCACCTGAACTTACACAAAACTTTTGCGATTCCTCACGGAGGCGGAGGTCCGGGAGTAGGTCCGATCTGTGTGGCTAAGCACCTGGTTCCTTTCCTTCCTTCCAATGCGAATATCAGAATTGGTTCCAAAGAAGCGATCGAGGGTATTTCTGCTGCACCTTACGGTTCAGGTCTGATCCTTAATATTTCTTATTCTTACATCAAAATGTTAGGAACAGATGGATTGAAAAAAGCAACAGGACATGCGATTCTGAATGCAAATTACCTGAAAGAAATTTTAGCAGAACATTTCCCGATCTTGTATTCAAACGAGAGTGGAAGAGTTGCTCACGAATGTATCGTAGATTTCCGTCAGTTCAAAACTTTAGGAATTGAAGTAGCTGATGTGGCGAAGAGACTAATGGATTATGGATTCCATGCGCCAACGGTTTCTTTCCCTGTAGCCGGAACATTGATGATCGAGCCTACAGAATCTGAAAGCAAGTCTGAAATCGACCGTTTTGCAGAGGCGTTAATCTCTATCAAAAAAGAGATCGATGAGATTGCTAACGGAGAAGCAGATCAGGCCAACAACGTCCTTAAAAACGCTCCTCACACAGAGCAGTTGGTAATCTCAGATTCCTGGGATAAACCATACAGCAGAGAAAAGGCAGCATATCCGCTAGACTGGGTAAGAGACCACAAATTCTTCGCTTCTGTATCCAGAGTTGATGAAGCTTATGGAGACAGAAACCTGGTTTGTACTTGTGAGCCGATTGAAGCTTATATGTAATTAAAAGTTTTTTAATATAAAATATCCCTTTCAGCAATGAGAGGGATATTTGTTATTACCTTTGGCAATTAAACTTTATGTAATAGAAAAATTATAAATAAATATTAGAAAAAAATATATTTACGTTTTGTATCAATTAATAGTGCTTTTTTCTTTAAAAATAATTCCTTTGCTACAGCTTATAACAACTACGTCAAGATTTGTTCCTATATCATTTATATTTCCGGGAATTAAGTTCCAATATTGTGCACTTTGCCTAATGATAAGTTTAGAAACTGCAATAGCTTCCTGTTCAGTGACAAATCCTTGATAGTTAGGATTATTGATTGTAATAAAGGTTTTATCTGATAAAAGAGTATCCAATTCAGGTATGTTCTTAGCATTCATTAAAAGAGAAGGGTTTCCAAATGCCATTAAGTAGGATGATTTAATATCTATTCCAGTATAAGATACATTAATACCACTTATTGTATCACAATAAACCGTAAAAATAGTCATTTGTAAAAATGAATTATTTTCAAATAGAAGAATTTGAAATAATGGGTTGGTAGCGCTGTGGGGCCAATATTTTTTGGGAATTTGATTGAGATAATTTTGTACGCTTTGTTGAAGTTTTAATTGTATAATTTTTGATTCACTATTAGTGAGGTTATTTGACTTTTTTTGTAATATTTCTTTTGTTTTTGCGATGACATCATAAGGTGGAAAAGGTGCTTTAGGACCATAATCCATATAGATGACATTTGTAATTGATATTACAGAATTGGAATTTATTTGGATGATTTTTTCAATATCATCACTAATAATTTCACCTGTGCTCTTATTTATAGATCGTTTGTCAGAAACTACTACAAGTTTATCAGCAATTGGTATTACACATATTAAAGTTCCACCACATAATTTAAAGTTTTTAAATGATTGGTTTATTGGATTGCTTTTCTTTTTAATGCAATCATCATTATTATTATTATTATTATTAGTGGTAGTTGTAGTAATTTTATGTTCAAAGTTCATGTCTAGTGATTTTTTATTTAATTATTTGCAGCTATTTATGTTTAAATATTTTTTACAAAATAGCTCAGAAATGATTTATACTCATTATGGAAAACCATAGTGAAAATTTTTTTAATTGTTTATCAACAAATTTATATTTTTTTAGGATGGGATTTGTTTTTATAAAGAACACCCGTTTACATTCTAAACGGGTGTTTTTTTTGTTATTTTTGATCTTGTTTTATCTTCTTCGGTAGCTGTAGGCTACAAGAAGTGCAACAGCCATGGCTCCAAAAGTTACCATTGATACTGTTTTAATGGATAGTTCACTGTCTTGTGCTGATGATGTATTTTGAGATTTCTCACATGAAGACAAGAATACTACTGTCATGAAGAGACAGCTAAAGAGTAATTTTTTAATCATAGGTATATTTGTTTGGTTTTTAATGTTTTACGAGCAAAAAATATACCGTACATTCAATGGGAATCAGAATTCTGTATGTAGTAAATAGGAAAATCTTTAAAAGATAGATTTGAAAGGAGTTTTCAGAACAGCCTAGCCATTTCATTCTATTGTCATTGCGAGCGAAGCGAAGCAATCTCATTTTTCTCCACGCAAAGAACCTAAGGATTTTGACTACTCACTGCATGATAATGATCGCAAAGGCGTTCCACTCAGCAAAGATGAGAAAATAAGGTCTATTTCCAAAGCTACCATTATTCACTAAATTTATTTATAATGACAGCTTAATATTATCATCCTTTATTGCTTATTTATGGTTGAGCAATGCTTCAAGTCTGGACATCATATCATCCTTTTCTTTCAGCATTCTTTCGTAAAGAGCAATTTTTTCTTCGTGCAATTGAATGATTTTGTCTATTGGATTAACAGTACATTTGTATTGTTCAGCATAAGCAACTGCGTCATCCTGAAAAGTATTGGCAATAATATTGATAGCCTGTTCTTCGTCAAAATTCTGGAACGCTTCTACAGGGATTTTTAAAACTTCAGATATTTTTTGAAGCAAAGGATCTTCAATCGTTTCTTTTTGTTCGAGTAACGAAATTTTCTTCTGGTTCCAGTCCTCGCCCAAGTCGAAAGCTAAAGCTTCCTGCTTGATTCCTAACATTTCTCTGAATCTCTTTACGTTTCTTCCCTGATGTATTTTCTGTTCCATTTGTGGTTTTTGAAAGCTTTAATTGAAAATTTTGAATAGTAAAGATAAAAAAATGTGTTGAAAAAATAGAATTTAACATCGAAGTTATTTTTCAACTTTTACATCAATATTAATAGCAGGAGAAGCGACTGATGACTTTTCCCAGCTGCCATAGTATTTTCTTTTAAATACCGTTTTAAGTAAAGCTCCGCTAAGAAATATATGTCCTTTAAAAAAATTCATAAATTGTATACTAACAAAAAAATCACTATTTACGTAAATATCATAATCACTTACGTCAAGTGTAAAGGTACCATCTATAATAGAATCTTTTGTAAGAACTGCTGTAACATCCTTATATAAAACAGATTCATTAGGGAGATTATCTTTCTCATTATAAACATTAATCCTTAATTCAACAGGTACATCCGTTTGGAAATCAGCCACATTTAAGTGTATTTTTTGAATTTTCACCTTTCTTTTATTTGAAAATTTAATTGCCAATTCACGGGATTGTTCTTCTTTTTCCTTTTTTCTTTCAGGATATGTTGCAAACAAAATTTTCTTTGACTTAGAATCTACTCCCCAGTGTTTATCTTTAAATCGTTTAGGAGTAATAGTAACTTCTGTAATATCTTTTACTTTTTCTTTTAGAAGAATAATATGGGTACTGCTTTGTAGAAAGCTGTTGATAGGAACTGAAAATTTATCAAAACCTCCAACAGCTACGGTTACATTTAAATCTTTATTTACGGTACTTAAATCAAGTGTATAATTACCTTGTTCATCAGCAATAGTTCCATTTTCTTCAGTATCAATACCAATCCTGGCATAAGGCACAGGACTTCTGTCATATTGCGATAGTACCTTGCCTGTTACGGTTTGGGCATTTAAGAAAGCTCCTAAAAAAATATAAAAAAATAAAAATCTCATAAAAATATACTATTTGCTATTTTATAAATATCTTCTCCGTTTTGGTTTTACTTCCCGTTCAGCACCCCATTCACATACTCCGTCCACTCATACACCGGAATGCTTCTGTCCAAGTAAAAATCAGGCTGCAATCCTTTTGCATCGATCGTAAAATCAGGAATACGCATACTTCTTGAAAGCGAATAGCCTAATTCAAATTCCTTACAAGGCGAAGGAACATAATACATATTGGATACATCCAAAACACCAAAAGTTGTGGTTCCGAATAATTTCACTTTCCTGCTTTGTTTGGCTGCCAGTAAAAACTGTTCGTCGGTACTTCCGTTTCGCTGATTGATGATAATTCCCACATTTTTCGGATAAGGATGAATGGTGTCATATTTTGTAATGCTCACGACGTTGTCATTGAGGTTGACGAATTTTCCCTGCTGTTTTTCCAGGATGTCAAATGAAGCCTTGGCCCATTTTTTATTCTCTTCATTAAACCCGTATTCAGGTTTGTTGATGAAATCAAGCATTCTCTGATTGTTCAGTTTTGTAGATAAATACTCTACACCAACGGTTCTTATTGGTTGGGTATAAATCAAAGGAAGGATACTGTTGTAGCTGGCATCACTTCCTCCGGTTCCGTTTCTGATGTCAATGATCAGGTTTTCAGTGGAGAGGATTTTATCTTTGTTGGCAGCAATCACGCTGTCAATCTTCTTTTTCTGGGAAGCCTGAAAAGATGGGATTCTTAAATAAAAAGTGGTTTCGTTTAATTTTTCGATATACGGTTCATTGGCGCTTATCGACTTAAAGTACTGCGTATATTTGGGGTCATCCTCCATCTTTGGGTATACTCTTGAAAGACTGAAATCTCCGATTTGTAAATGATTTTTCCCGGTCAAGGTGATCTCACTGGATTCCACTCCCGAATGATCACGCATATAATAGACAGAGCTCATTTTGCCACCTGAAGAATTGAGTTTCAGTTTCACCTGTCCTTTTGTCCAGGTTTCTGCGCCGGATTCTATGATGAATCCTACATATTGATCTCCCTTCTTTTTTATTCCAATGGTATAAGGTTCCGTATACCAGATTCCTTCATAGTCGGACGTTTTCTTTTTGTCCAGGTACTTCTTGAAATCCTGTGTTTCTACCGGCAGAGTTTCCCAATTGGCAAATTCGTTGTTTGATTTTTCGGGTGTATTCTGTTTTGGAGATTCCTGTTTCAGAGGTCTGATGGCCACATGACCGGAACGGAAAAAAGTAAGCCATTCATACAAAACAGGAGTGCATTCACTGAATGTTTTAGCTGATTTTACTTTTTCGGATATGGTTTTATTATGGGCTTCGTAAGCCTGATTGCTTTTTTGCTTTAATGCGTATTCAAAACCGGCATCGTTTCCTTCAAACGTTTGTTTTACCCACTCCAGGTTTTTGGTGCAGTCGCAATTCTGGGCATATATTGATGGGGTGGTTAAGGTGAATAAAGACGAAATTAATACGGCTTTTAAATTTTTCATGGTCTTAATTTATATGTAGGACATTCGGAAGGGTTGAAATATTACATTTTTAGCTTTGCAATAAGGGTTTATGGTAATATAATAAGGCACTCCAGATTAGATGAGGCTAAAAATAAATAAATAACCGTTGAAAAGCAATATTTAATTCAACGCCTGATGAAATTAATAATAGAATCACCTTTTTTACAGTTATGACCATTTTGCAGAAAAAGCAACAATGGCAAAATAAATGAGAAGCATTATACAATTGGTTAAAAGGTTGACCAGAAAAAATGGTTTCAGTAATCTCCATCCCTGTTGTTTGGTTTTTAATGAAAGCCAATAAAAAGGAAATTCAATAATTAAGGTTGCAACAAAACTGCATAGAAATCCAATGAAGAAACCTCCAAGTTCATATTCCCCGACTCTTGATTTCATACCCCAAAAATCAGGAAAACCATTTTCAAAAGAAAAATGAGGGGCAATAAAATAGTAACCCAAAAACATAGAAGTGTAGTTCGCAGCAACGATGAGCCACTTTCTGTTGGGAATGTTGAATTTTTCGAGAAGAAACTTACTTTCAAAAGTTCCGATGATAAAGTTGATCCAAATCAAATGCAAAAAACTAAACCATATCATAGGTGAGCCCGCATTGGCTAGGAGGAAGTTGGGAAAGAGTAACAGTAAAAGGAAGAAGTAATTTGGATTAGTAGTTTTCATCATAATTAAAAATGGATAGGTATGAAATTATCCAATTCTATTTTCTAATATAACTTTGCGTTGATTCTTAAATAAAACTACAGATCTTATCTGAATCAACATAGGACTTCGTTTCATATATTTTCTCTAAAATTAATACAATTGCACTCAAAAACAATCCCCAAATCAGCTGTTGATGAAAGGAAAATGGAAAAACTGTAGGGAATAAGTTTGATCTTTATTCTTTCCGCCTGATTTTTTTTGAGAGAAAGAAAATACTGAAACTTGCAGCAATGGTAATGCAGGTCAATAAGAAAGTGGCCTTAATTGTTTCGCTTTCATTGCTTGTTGAAGATTTCGAACAGTCCATTAACAGTAATGAACCGATTAAAATAAAGAACAATATTCCGAATGATTTTCGGAGAGAAATCAGATTATTTTGTTTCATCATCAGAGTGTATTTGTGTCCGGTAAATCTATAAATAAAACTGATATAATCTCTTTTTAATGAGAGGATTAACATTTTTAACGTAAAATTTTAATGATTACATTAAAGAATACTTATTTTTAGAATATAAGCCCATTACTTTTCGAAAAAAAATATAGAAGTAATTAAAAATAAATAAACTAAAACAGATGTTTAATTAAACCTCTTTTAAGATCTGTGGAAAAAAATCCAAACCCAAATAACATAGCATCAACACGCAAACTCTCAAGTCCTCAAACTTCAAAATTCAAACCCCTTCATCCCAATAAAAACTGTCCGGATAAACCCTCGCTCCAAAAACTGCCGTTCCTACTCTCACTATCGTGGCACCCTCTTCAATGGCAGTTTCCAGATCACCGCTCATTCCCATAGATAGTTCCTTCATTTCTACATGGGGAATATTTTGTTTGATGATTTCCTGTTGCAGGTTTTTAAGGAGTCTAAAACAAGGTCGTACTTTCTCTGTTTCTGCACTGAAAAGTCCGATCGTCATCAGTCCTTTGATTTTTAAAGTACTCAGTTCAGATAATTTTCTGGTCAGTTCTGCCGCTTCGTCAGGATATACTCCGAATTTACTTTCCTCGTTGGAGGTATTCACCTGGATCAGAACCTCAATGGTTTTTCTTTCAGCTAAAAGCCGTTGATGAAGTTTTTCCGCCAGATCCATACGGTCCAGAGACTGCACACAAGCCACGTCATATTTTAAAATATCCTTGATTTTATTCGTCTGCAGATGTCCGATAAAATGATTTTCATGCGGAGTCTCTTTCAGTTCCTCATATTTCTCTTTCAGTTCCTGAACTTTATTTTCGGCAATTAATGTCTGTCCGTTTTCTAAAGCGATTTTAATAGATGTTGGAGAAACGGTTTTCGTAGCCAGCAACAATCTGACTTCATCGCGGTTTCTTCCTGCTTTTTCACACGCTTTCTTTATTCTGTCATGGATGACTTCGAGATTGTGGAGGATATCTTCTTTCATGGCTGTGTTGTCATGGTCTGGGATTCCAGTTTTTTGATCAGTGCCGATTTTACGGAGGTAAAAGCATGGTCCTTCGCTTCAGCAAAAGAGATATGATATTGGCGGTCTATCACTCGCAGGTCTTCAGGAAATTGAGACAGGAGATCATCGTAGAAAGTATCCAGAAATTCATCAGAAGGCATTTCATAGCTGATCTTCAGCTGAAAACGTCTCAGCAAAGCGGTGTCAATAATTTCTGCATGGTTGGTGGCGCAAAGGAGAAGTGCATTTTCAGGATAATAATCAATCAATTGGATCAGTGTATTCACCAACCTTCTCATTTCGCCCACATCTTTATCATCGCTTCCTCTGGCTTTCCCGATCTGGTCCAGTTCATCCAGAAAAAGAACAGATCTTTCCCGGGCAGCTTTGTCAAAGATCATTTTAATGTTCTGTGACGTCTCTCCAATACGCGAAGAAACGATATTGCTTAGATTTAAGATCAGGATACTTTTACCTAAAGCATTCGCAATGGCTTTTGCGGTCATGGTTTTCCCACAACCTGACTTTCCCTGCAAAAGGATCTTGTTGTTCACCGGAAGGCCATATTCCTGCAGTTCTTTGACGTACGTGTGTTCTTTAATAAGCTGGGTAAGCTGGTCTCTGTTGTTTTGACCGAGAAATACATCGTTAAGGGTTATTTCCTCTTTATCCTGAATGATGAGATTGTACAGATTCATAGTAAAAACTAAAAAGATTCTTATCACCACAAAGATAAGGCTTTATTGAATGACAGGTGGGGACCTGAAATGGAATAATAGAGTAGGCCAGGATAGAAATGAAAGAAGTGAGAAAGAAATAGGTAAAAGAATATACTTTATCACATTCTAGGGCAGCGTTTCCACGTATTGAACAAGAAAAGCCGAGCAAAAGCTCAGCTTGACTATTTGGATATATAAAATTTGCTATGAAATTTAATTTTTGGATTATGTTTTTGGGCACTTTTACTCCAATGAGTAAAAGTGCAGGATCCGACCCTTCAGATCAAAAACATAAACAATACAATGAATACAGATGTTCTATAGGCTGATGAGCTTTATATAGAACTTAGTTTCTTTGTTCTCTTTTTACTGTCATAAAGTAAGAAGCGAATACTACTACACATGTTGCGATTCCGATGTAAGTTACCATTTTTGTTTTATTTAGTTATTTGTGATTATTTTATCAATTTTCTAATTGCAATATTACAACTTTCAAATCACGTGCCAAAGCAAATAATCATGATGTATATCAGTGTGTTATGTGGTTAAAAGTTTAATTATTGTTAAGTGTTTGTTTACAAAAAATTAATATGTTTTTATGAATTTATTAATATCTTTATTGTCTTATCTGTAAAAAAATAAAAAATCGGCAAAGGTTTGAGCACTTCTATATTGGACTTGATAAAACAAAAAATAAGAAATGCGATGCATACTAATCACTTTTAGCGTTGGTTTTAAATGTCAGATTTTGGAAAGTGAAAGTAATATTATGTTAATAAAACTTATTATTTGAGATCCGATTTTATTCTCATCTTTTTGAAGTGTGACAAAAGAAATGTCATAAAATTGATAATTTTGTCACTTATGTATGAAATAATGACAGGTTTCAAACGGCTACTGTCAGACTTTTTTAAGCCAGTGTAATTTAATTCATTTCAGTAATTTAAAACCGGATGCTTAATTAATTATCACTAAGTATAGATTTATTTTGAACATTTTAATGGGTTAGATTTTATGTGGTGATCGTTCAGGAAAGGATTGAGATATAAACTATTATGAAGTTTATTTTGTAAACAATATGAGGTGATCTCATCGTGATTTTATCAGTTTTTTTTATCATGAAAGGAAGCCATTTTACCTATTTTTGTAAAAAAAACAGACCTTTATGGGACGCAGCTATATCTTTCTTGCTTTAGCGATCATATTTGAGATCATCGCAACAACTTTTCTGAAAAAATCTGAAGAATTTTCAAAACTTTGGCCTTCCTTAGTAACTGTCGTAGGATATGCTGCCGCATTTTACTTTTTAAGCATTACACTGCGACAGATCCCTGTAGGAATAACGTATGCGATATGGTCCGGTGTTGGAATTGTTTTTATAACCCTTATTGGAGTTATTGCTTTTAAGCAGGTTCCGGATCTGCCGGCAATCATAGGAATTGTACTGATCGTGATAGGAGTGATCGTGATTAATGTGTTTTCAAAGATGGGGACACATTAAGCGTTTTTATTTAATGATTGAAAAATTTAAAATAAAAAAAAGACTTCTTTATATTCAGTAGAGATAGGTTTATCCAAATGGTAAAGATCTGTATGATCATCTTGTTGACCCTTGATTAATGACTTTTTCTTAGTTTTTCCCTTTAAAAGGCAATTGATCTCAATTTCTGAAGTTGTAGCTCGCTTCAAAATATAGTCTTTAAAAGATTCTTGTTTATTAAAAACCCGGGCGCGCGGTACCGCTGTCATCCGTGTCTTCGGTTTTCATTTGCCATTTTTTGGGAGACGTATAAAAAACTGCTTTTTTCGTTAGATATTCAGGCGGATCATTAAATCCAGGTTCTTAAATTATTAATAATTCCGCCCTTCTTTTATCCTTTTCGTCCCGTAAATCTTATGACAGATCCGGTTCCATTATGAAAGACACCTTCGCGAAGTTCAATTTCTTTTTCTTCCAGTTCTATGACCTCATAATTCGGGAAGTCTGCTTTAATCTCATCAATTGAAAATAAGGATCCGATATCTTTCGGTCCGCCTACCTTCTCGTTTTTTGTCACATATTCAAGGTGACTTTTACTGAAAGCTTCAAAAATAATCAAACCTCCTTTGCGCAGATATTGGTCCAGAACTTTATGCAGGAATGATTTCATGTCCGCAGGAAAATGAGCGTAAATAAGCGCAATCACATCAAACTGTTCCGTATGGAAATCCAGGGTTTCCAGTTCACCTACCTGATAGTTAATTTTTACTTCATTATTTTTCGCTAGTTGTAGAGCCTTGCTTTTTCCCTCTTCACTGATGTCAAAAGCAGACACTTTCCAGCCAAGCTTTGCAGCAAAAACAGCATTTCTCCCTTCTCCTTCTGCAGGAAAGAGAATCGTTCCGGGATTGAGCTTTTCAATCTGTTCTTTTAAATAATTGTTGGGATCTATGCCGTAGGCAAATTCATCGCTGCTGTATCTTTCATTCCACCGTTCTAGCCAGGTATCGCTCATTTTTTATAGTATTTAAACCAAATTTAAGCATTTCGCGAATTTTAATATTGATTTAAATTCAAATATTTATTTTAATAAAGCTTCTGGTCTTTTTCACAATAAAAACTTCTTCTTTTTCCGAGTCCCGTTTGCTTTTTGACCAGTTTTTCACCACATTTCGGACAAACTGTTTTGGTATGAACGAGCCATTTTTTCTTTAAAATAAATTCACGTTTCCATTCCAAAAAGTCAAAACTGTAATTTCTGGACTCAGCAATCAGTTCCTTTAGTTTTTTTGCAGGTAGATTTCCTACTAAACTTTCAGGCTGTACTCCAATTCTAAACAGCACTTCATTTTTAATAATATTTCCTACACCCGAAAAAATATCCTGATTCATCAACGCATCACAAACCATCATCTCAGGTTTGGATTTCAGTTTCGTTTCTGCTTTTTTGGGATTCCAGAGATCACTCATAATGTCCGCTTCCCAATCTATAGTATGTAGAAATTCCAGATCTACAGACTTTACAGAACAGGTATAAAAGTACAGGCTTCCTTTTTTGAAAAAAAGCGATAAACGTAAGCTTTTGTCAGGCTTCGTCTGTTCGTCAATACCATAAGATCCGAACATCAATAAATGAATACGGATCGCTAACTTATCAAAAACAAGATAGGTCTGTTTTCCGAAAGTACGGATCTCATGAAGGGTTTGGCCAATCAGTGGTTCCTTATCGAATGGAGCATTACCTCCGGCTTCTGTTACGGTTTTTCCGACAAAAGGCAGCAGGTCTTCCTTCATTAAAAGTATGGATGGTCCTTCAGGCATGGTGTTGCTTTTCAATAAAAGTTCAAATACTATTCCGTAAAAATAAAATTTGGAGTAATTTTGAAAAATGATGAATTTAAACCAGATTTACACGAATCAGCGTACAGGGAACAATCCGCATACTAAAGCTTCAAGAACTGATTTTCAGAGAGATTTCGACAGAATTATCTTTTCTTCAGCGTTCAGAAGACTACAGAATAAAACTCAGGTTTTTCCTCTTCCCGGAAGTGTTTTTGTACACAACAGGCTGACACACTCGCTGGAAGTTTCGTCAGTAGGCCGAAGTTTGGGAAGTATTATTGGTGAATTTATCTTTGATACCTATAAAAATGACCTTACAGAAGATTCAAAAAACTTCTATCTTCATAATTTAGGAAACGTGATTGCTGCCGCTTGCTTATGTCATGATGTAGGAAATCCTGCCTTCGGACATTCAGGCGAAGATGCTATTGCGAGCTACTTTGAACGAAATGAAAAAGACCTGAAGCAAAAGTTCAATGAGAAAGAATGGGCAGATCTGGTCAATTTTGAAGGAAATGCCAATGCGATAAGGGTTCTGGCTCAGCGCCAGCAGGGAAAAGATGAAGGTGGAATTCAGCTGACTTTTTCCACGCTTGCCAGTATTGCAAAATATCCTTGCGAAGCTGTTGCCAAGAAAAAAGGAATTATTCACAGGAAAAAATTCGGTTTTTTCCAGAATGAGAAAGAGATTTTCCTTGAAATTGCCAAAGCAACGAATTTAATTATAGAAAACGAAGAACCGTATATATTCAAAAGACATCCTTTCGTTTGGCTGGTAGAAGCTGCGGATGATATCTGTTATAATATTATTGATATGGAAGATGCCCACCGATTGGGAATTGTATCCACTTCAGACTGTGAAAACCTGTTTTTTGAACTGATCAAGTCTGAAAGCAGTGATATGGACAAGGTGAAAAATAAGCTGTCTTCCATTTCCAATGAAAATGAGAAAATATCATATCTGAGAGCAAAAGCGATCAATGCCCTGATCAATAAATCGCTTGAAATTTACAAGAATAATTTTGAAACCATTCTTAAGGGAAATCTTGATAATGGACTGCTTGATATCTATAAATCCGAAAATCGCGCTCTTCAGGACATTGAAGCATTCTCCATTGAAAAAATCTATAACCATAAAGCCGTTGTAGAAATTGAAAATGCAGGATATAATGTAATGTATGAACTTCTCGATCATTTCATTCCTTCGATCCTGAAACCGGGACACGAGAGAAAATCATATGATATAAAAGCCCTGAAACTGCTTCCTAAACAATTTGTTTATGAAGAAGGAACCGACTACCAGAAAGTGCTTGGCGTAATTGATTTTGTATCAGGAATGACCGATAATTTTGCCACCGATCTTTATAGAAAAATCAAAGGAATTGATATTGGAATGACGGTTTAATTTTGTCAGCATCTATTTTAGCCACAATTACCACAAAAGAAACGAATGTCACTACTTCGTCAGGGATATTCGTGTCTTTTGTGAAAATATTTGTGCAATTCGTTTTTAAGAACAAAAAGGAGCTTACTTATTTCAAGGCACTAAGAAACATAATATTCCATTGTTATTGACAATTCGGACAGATTCCGGATACCGTAAGATTGATTTTATGAACTTTATAAGTTACAGGTAATTTGATTTTGGGTTCAACATCTTCTACACAAGTCACAGTCTTACACTGCTCACAACTAAAGTGAAGATGGTCATGATGATGAATTTCTGTGGTACAGGTATGACATTCCGCGTACTTTATGGTACCGTCAATATCTACCACTTTATGGATGATGCCCTCCTGCATTAATCTGTCCAGTACTCTGTAAGTCGTTACACGGTCGCAGAGTCCATCCAATAAAACCTGCAATTCTGCATGAGACAAAGCTACTCCGGATTCATGGATAAGCCTTGTTATTTCCGTTCTTGCTGCTGTGTTTCTCGACTGTTTCATATTTTCTGTAAATTTCAATATGATTAATGCCATATTGTTGCAGTAACAAATATAATCTTTATTTATGAAACAATATTGCATTAAATAAATTTAGGACAAGTCGATAACTATAAAGATAATAATCAAGACAGAAAGAGGAAGTAAGTGATCATCGATCTGACATAAGAATGCCATAATCTGTGGGAATTGAACATAAAAAAACTCCCGGGAAATTTCCGGGAGTTCTTCATATTATTTTTTGGTTTTAGAAACCTCTTTGATCAGTGTATATTTTATAGAAGATCCGTCAGCTGGCGGATTGGCGATCTTTTCTGTTTTTACTTTCAAAACATATTCATATCCCGGCTCATAAGTAAATCCATCAATGTTTGTATAGAAATTGGTCCAGCTTTCTGAAGGTTTTTCTTTTACCTGCAAACATTTCATCGGGGCTACTCCGGTACAATCTGCAGTTTCAGGTCCTACGATGAAAGTTTTTTCGTCAGCTCCGGCAGTGTTAGCCATAGGGGTACATTGGGTCATTGCGAATAATGCTGCTGCGGGAACAACTCCTTTTAGAATGGTTGCTATAATTTTCATAAACTTTATTTTAAAGCTTAGTTCGCAATTACTGTGCCGAAGTTTTTCAAGTCGTTTTTCTCTTATTTTTTAGTTTTTAATGATTTAATTTAACCTCATGTAAAAATTTAACGAAAGAGCATCAATGCCAAACGATCCGAAGAATAATCTGGTTCAAAATGAAAATCGCAAAATTCAAGATATTTGTTTTTTTACGAAAAATATTTGGAACCCAATTTTCAATTGGTCATCTTTTTCCTGACACACCTCAGAAACTTATCTGTAAAAATCTTTTACTTTAAGTATATTTTTAAATGGTAACTATTCAATCAAAAACCTAATTCACCTTTTATGATGTAAGAATAATAGATTAATTGGAAGCTTCAGGATTCTCAGTTTCCTTTGGGGCCGGAGCAATCCCTCTGAATTTTTGTTTACCAATCAACAGTTCAAAAAATAATCTGAAATCTGATATCAGCGACCAAAAAGGATACTTAAAAGTAGCAGGCTTGTTTTTTTCAATAACGGCATGACTGAACCAGGCAAAGCCATATCCGAAGATGGGGATGTACCACAGGAACCTTTCCTTTCCTGAACTGATTACATACCAGATCACGAGAAATACAAGAAGTGTTCCGATGAAATGAAAGATCCTTGTTCCTGTTTTACTATGTTCGGTAAGATAGAACTGATAAAATTCCGGGTACGTTTTTATTCTTTCTGACATGGCTGATTAGTTTATAATATCCATTGAAATCTATGCAATAATTCTGCCGATTTTTTGATGGGAAGTTTAAAGTTGAAAAGAAAAAAGGCAAATTGCTGATTGCCAATTTGCCTTTTAATATATTGTCTATGGTATAATTCTATTTTGAATCTGTTTCTTTCCTAAGCTTACTGTTTCTGTAACCGTAGCAGAAATAGATGATAAGACCTAAAGCAAACCAAAGCCCGAACCAGAACCAGTTTTCATGGCTCATTCCTGTGAGAAGATATAAACAAGAACTTAGACCAATCAGAGGAATTAAAGAGAAATTTTTAATAAAGGTAAAGACACACAGTACCAGATTGATCAGGATAAAAACCAAAATAGAAGCTCTGAATTCTCCTTCTTTAGGATCGCTCCAATCGGTCAGATGATTGAAAAATGCAGGCTGCCACATATAGAAACCGATGAGTCCACCGATAAAAATAATTGGGAATATGATTTTACCATTAATATAAGGAAGGTGAAACGTTCCCTTAACCTTTTGTTTTGCAGGGAGCATTAAAACCCCGGCACAAACCAGTACGAAAGCAAAGATGGTTCCGATACTTGTAAAATCGAGAATGAATGTTTTATCCGTAAAAAGGATAGGAACTCCCACTGCAATACCTGTAACGATCGTAGCAAATGATGGTGTTTTATATTTCGGATGTACTGTTTTGAATTTTTCAGGCATCAGCCCGTCACGGCTCATGGCATACCAGATTCTTGGCTGTCCCATCTGGAATACCAACAATACGGTGGTAATGGCTACAATAGCGACGAAAGAAACCACAAGTTCCATCCAGGCCACATTGGCATTTGATTTTTCGAATATGAATGAAAGCGGATCTCCGATACCATCAAACTTCCTGTAGTCTACCATTCCCGTCAGAACCAATGTTAAAGCAATATAAATGACCGTACAAAGTACCAGAGAAATGATCATTCCTTTCGGAAGTGTTCTCTGGGGATCTTTTGTTTCTTCGGAAAGAACGCTTAATGCGTCAAAACCAATGTATGCAAAGAAAACCCCGGAAACCGCACTCATAACTCCGGCAAAACCGTTGGGCATGAATGAGGCGACATGTGTTTCTGGATTGACTGGCGTCCAGTTATCTGTATTGATATAAGCAAAGCCTACAAGAATTACCAGAACAATGACTGCCAGTTTTAAAATAACTAAAGAATTGTTGAAGTTTTTACTCTCTTTTACCCCTACATAACAAAGCCATGTGATAAGGCCGTTGATCACCAATGCAGGCAGGTCAACGATGAACTTTAAATTGCCTATTAGAGGTGCATTACTCCATGCGCTTAACAATTCTTTATTCTCGGAACCATTCTGGAAAGCTTTTCGGGCTTCCGTATAGCTGCAGGTAAGATAATCCGGAATATGCATGCCCAGACGCTCTAAAAAGCTGGTGAAATAATCTGACCAGGAAAAAGCCACATAAATATTCCCGAAAGAATATTCCATGATCAGTGCCCATCCGATGACCCAGGCAATAAGTTCCCCGAAACTGGCATAAGCGTAGGTATAGGCAGAGCCGGCTGTAGGAATTCGACTGGCAAATTCGGCGTAGCATAATGCGGTGAAACCACAGGCAAAACCACAAATTAAATAAAGTAGAATAACTCCGGGGCCCCCTCTGAAAACTGCTTCACCTAAGCTGCTGAAACTTCCTGCTCCAATAATGGCCGCAATACCAAAAAAAACAATATCCCAAACACCTAAAACCCTTAAAAGACTAGTAGATGTATCTGTTGCTGAATAGTTTTTCCTTCTGAAAAGTTGATTCATTCAATATTTATATTTGAGTTTGAAAAAAAGCAAATGTAATCATTTTTTATTTTTGTGTTGGCTGTAATCATAATATTTCGTTAAAAAGGTTAAGGTTATAAAGGGTAAATGCCTTTATTCTTGATAAATAGGTATTTCAACATAGCTGTCATTGTACCATTTTATTTCCAGCGGTTCACCGGAATCCTTGATCGTTTCATCACTTACATCTTTTCCTGTTCCGTAATTAATCTGCCAGCTTGGATTTTTATTTACCCCAACCAATAGGACCAGTTTGCTTCCCTTTTCTATTTTTTTGCTGATGAAGATGGAGTTTTTTATGGGAATCTGTTCTGTTTTACCAGGCTCAAGAAGCTGGCGCACGGCATTGTTTTTGGCATAACTCGCTCTCACAATATGCGTTGATAATAAAAAGGTCTTACCCTGGGGATTCACCTGATACAAATAGGTATCTGTATCAAAATCTTTCTTATTAATGGAAACATTGAAAAATCCTGCGAGATTTCCACTGATGATAAGATCTTTGTCTAAAACTTCACTTTCAAAATATACGGAGTTGGTGGTTTTTACACTGTCTGTTTTGCTTACTTTGCGGTAGGTCTCTTTTGGGTCCCGGTTCTTAAAATCAATAGATTGTTTAACAAAATTTTTCTGTGCAGGCTGATTAAATACCGATGGAGCATCTTTGTGATCCTGAAGATAAAATTTAAGAGTTGAAGTATGCATTTTTTCTAAAGTCGGAACATGTTTCCAGGTATTGGTGTTCATCACCTGAAAATTAATCCGGTCTTTTAACAGCGCGGGCTTCTTGCCGTCTTTCAAAATGTAGTCGAACCATGAAAAAGCCAGGTCATCAATGCTTATTCTGGCTGCAGGATCTATTGCTGTTCCATTGACGTAAGTATACCCGAAGCTCTGGGCTCCACCATGGTCATACGGACCAATAACCAAATAGTGATTGGCAGTTTTGTTATATTGATGATGGGATTTAAAATAGGATAGAGCGCCTATCTGGTCGTCGTCATAATATCCTGTTGTTGTCAGAATGGGAATGTTGATGTTGGCAAAATCTTCTTTATAGGGAACCATTTTCTGCCAGTAGGTGTCGTAGCCGGGATGATCCAGCCATCTTTGAAAGATCTTATTGGGTTTACCGCTTATGGTATCCAGAGATCTGAATGATTTTCCGCTTTTGTACCATGCGGTATTAATGGAATCCCATTTCTTGAAATTATTAAAATCGGCTTCATCCGTAAGCTTATTGTTCGTCACATAGTTAATCCACTGGAGCATATAGCTCATGAAAATATTATTTTGGGCAGGATAATCTATTCCAATTCCCACTGCTACCTGAGGGACAATTGTTTTTAAGGCCGGATGCAGTTTCTTTACCGCGGCCCACTGGCTGAAGCCTAAATAACTTCCTCCGATCATCCCGACTTTACCATTGCTCCACGGTTGTTGGCTGACCCAGTCGATCACTTCATATAGATCCTGTGACTCATGTTCAAAAGGATTGTTCTCATCATTACTGTTTCTTTTGCCACGGGTATTCACCACAGCACCTACATAATTATAGACCGCTGCTCTTTTGCCAAAAACAGCATCAATAGGTCCTGCGTAGATATTATTGGTAAGGATGACGGGAAGGGGAGCGGTGTTTTCTTTTTTTCTGACAATAGTGATCGTCAGGGTGTTTCCGTTTTTTGTTTTCAGATCTTTGGTGTCGGTAATGAATTTTTCCTTGTCTTTTAATTCTACCCATTGTACAATATGAGGCTTAAGTTGTGAAAAGGTTTTATAATTCAGGTAGCTTTTACATAAAGCCAGTGCCGATCCGTAGTCAATGCTGTCCTTATCTCTTTGTTTGGCAAGTGTTTCCTTCAGAAGTTTTCTTGATGCATTCACATCTCCGTCGACTCCAATCCCTACTTTAGGAATCAGTTGATCAGGAAGGTTGCCGTATTTCTTATTGAATGCTTTTTGAAGAGCATCTTGGAAATTAAGTTGTTCTTTCGCCTCCATCATTTTGGCACTACTGTAAAATTCATAGGCAATGAATTTATTTCCGGCCATGTTATGATCTGCAAATTCATTCCGGTAATCCGACAGGGTAGCGATTGATTTTTTATAATCACGGGCAACGATCTGTAAACGGAAAAGATTGTCCAGGTAAGCCAGCCTGTTGGTATTCTTAAGTTTCGTCAATGAGGGCTGTGTCATCAGTTTTGAGGCAAGCACCGGGAGTTGTTTTTCAAGAACAGCAGAGTCGGAGACCGCATTTTTGGGAAAGTAAAACTTCTGAGCCTGTATGAGATTGACTACGATTAATGCTAAAAGTATTTTAATTTTCATGTATTGGTATGTTTTTAGCTGATGAAGAATGAGGATTTTATCAAATTATTGTTTTGATGATGCTCTTTTGATATCTGTTCACGTTTTATTATACTAAAGTAATCATTTTTTATCATCAAACAGTGAAATGGAGTCAATTGTTAATTTATGTTATTAAACCTTTAAAACTTGCTTAAACAATAAGTTTTTAATATTTTCGTTACCTTATATAGACTAATCTTTTTATTCAAAAAAAGAATGAATTCAAAAAAAATACTTCTCTCAGCTGCAGTACTTTATTTCGGAGTTTCCGAAGCGCAACAGTCACAGTACTTTACACAGCAGGAAAATTACAGGTTCAATCTCGCAGAAAATCTTTATCAGACTAAAATATACAATGCTTCTCAGTTCGAATATGCACGACAATATTTCTATAATCAGAATTTGTCGAGATCCAGAAAAGAGGCAGCGCAGTTTTTTGATAATGTGATCGGGGTGATTCTTCAGAAAAATCATGCAGAAGAAGGATTGACGGCCTTCATGAAAGAATATCCGAATTCGGCTTATTTTGCTCAGGCAAATCTTCCGCTGGCAGATTATTATTTAGCTAAAAAAGATTTTGACAAAGCGTTGGAGACACTGAAAAAAGTGAATCAATATCAGCTTTCAAAAGAAGAAAATACGCAGTACATCCTGAAACTGGGATACGCTAAATTCATGACCGGTGATACCAAAGGGGCGACCGATGCTCTGGAAGAAGCATATAAAACGGCTGACGAATCCCAAAAAGGAGACATCGCTTATATGCTTGGACATTTGTATTATTCAAGTGGTCAGAATGATAAAGCTTTCCAGTATTTTGATTCTGTGAAAGATCAGCCTAAATTCTCTAAACTCGTACGTCCTTACTATGTACAGA
The DNA here is from genome assembly GCF_003815695.1 of Chryseobacterium carnipullorum. NCBI lineage: Bacteria > Pseudomonadati > Bacteroidota > Flavobacteriia > Flavobacteriales > Weeksellaceae > Chryseobacterium > Chryseobacterium carnipullorum. The sequence continues at coordinate 3,664,355 of NZ_CP033920.1, forward strand.
TGTACTACAACGATAAGAATTATGACCAGGCTATTTCTGAAGGAACAGCTTTGTTGGGCGAAAGCATTTCAGATTCTTATAAAGCAGAGGTTCATAAGATCATCGGGGAAAGTTATTTTATGAAAAATGACTATAATTCGGCTTATCCGCACCTGAAAGATTATCTGAGCGTACAGCAGAATCCTTCTGAAAACGACCTTTATGAAATGGGGTTTGTGGCGGCTCAGCTTAAAAAATATGATGAAGCGGTTTCTTATTACAACCAGCTTGTCAACAGCAATTCAGCGCTGGCACAGAATGCCTACTATCAATTAGGAAACGCTTATCTGGCGGTCGATAAAAAGCAGGAAGCCCTTTCTGCATTCAGATCTTCTTATCAGATGAATTATGATGCTAAGGTTAAAAAACTGGCTCATGAACAATACGCCAAATTAAGTTACGATATCGGAAACCCTTTTGAAAGTCCTTCCGGGGTGATCCAAAACTATATCAACGACCATCAGAATGATGCGAATGCACCTGAAATGAGATCTCTTCTGGTGAAATCTTATTTGTATTCCGGAAACTATAAAGAAACATTGAACGCGATCGACAGGCTTCAGAATTCTACGCCAGAGATCAATAAAGTGGATCAGGAGGTTTCTTATTTATTGGGAACAGAAGAATTCAACAAAGGAAACTATGATGAAGCGGAAAGGTATTTCCTGAGAAGTTTAGGATTTAATATCAACAAAGAATTTTACAACAGAGCCTTGTATTGGTTAGGACAGGTGTATTACCAGAAAGGAAACTATCCGTCTGCCATTGCCCGTTATGAGAAACTTCTTACCGAAACCTTCCCTGAAAAGCAGCAGCTGCCTTACGATTTGGGCTATGCTTATTTTAAAGCTAAAAAGTTCGATCAGGCACAGACGTATTTCAAGCAGTATCTGAGCAATCCGAAGCCTGAATTTAAAAATGATGCAGAACTTCGTCTGGCAGATATTCATTACGCGAATAATGACCTGAACGAGGCGATTGCCATTTATGATAAAAATGAAGATGCCACAGACTATACTTTATACCAAAAAGCAATGGCTTTAGGATTCAAAGGCGATACACAGGCGAAGATCACCAATCTGAAAAATCTTTTATCCAAATATCCGGATTCTGAATATTACGATGATGCGCAATATGAAATAGGAACTGCCTACTCCGCACAGGATGATTTTGCCAACTCCAATGATTATTTTGCCAAAGTGATCAAAACTTCTTCGGATAAGGATCTTATTGCGAATGCGTCGATTTACAGAGCCCAGAATTATATTGATCAGAATCAAAGTGACAAAGCTCTTTCTGAGCTTAAATCTCTTGGAGAGCAATATAAAAATACGGCGTATGCTGAAAAGATCGTTCAGGCAGCAAAGCCTATTTTCACGAAAAACGGTGACGTTTCAGGATATGAAAGCTTTGCTAAAAATATCGGGGTGAATTTAGCGGCTTCTGAAATCGATGAGATTAATCTATCGACCGGAAAGCAGTATTTCACGAAGAAAGATTACAAAAACGCGATTTCATACTACGAAAAATATTTAACGCAGAATCCTACCGGAGAAGGTCTTTATCAGGCTAAATACGAGTTGGGAGAAAGTTACTATCAAACCAATAATGCTACCAAAGCGCTTCTTGTTCTTCAGGAAATAGCCTCTGTACAGAACGACTATCAGGATGATGCGCAGACCCGTCTGGCACAGATCTTCGTGGCTCAGGGGAATACGGCGGAAGCTAAAAAGTATCTTGAGAATATCAAAAACTCTTCAGACATCAGTATTAAAAATTATGCTAATGTAGAACTGATGAAATTATATGCCGCGGAGAAAAACTTCTCTCAGGCCGAAAAACTGGCAGATGCAGTAATTGCCAACACGAAAAACTCTGCCGCGGTTATGGAAACAGCGAAAGTGATCAAAGCGAGAAGCTTAATGAATTCAGGGAAAGATAAAGACGCGCAGTCAGCATATACTTCTCTTGAAAAATCATCCAATACCTCGGTAGCAGCAGAAGCATTGTATGCAAAAGCTTATTATCAGAACAAGGGAAAAGCATTCAAGTCTTCCAATGAGACGATCTTTAAACTGGCAAATAACTATGCCTCTGAAGATTACTGGGGAGCTAAAGCTTTGGTGCTGATGGCTAAAAACTATGTTGGGCTGAAAGATAACTACCAGGCAAGCTATACGTGTGACCAGATCATTGAGAACTACAAAGATTTCCCTGAGATCGTAGCGGAAGCAAAAGAGGTTAAAAAGCAGATTAAAAAGTAAAATGTATAAAGTATAATGTAAGAAGTACAAAGTACAAAGTACAATCCAATACCTACATTATACATCCGACATTATACATTAATACAAATATTGAGCAATGAACAGAAAAATTCAATTATTATCCATATTATTTTTAGGGTTTTCGCAGTTTGCGTTCTCCCAGATCAAGGAGGAAAAACTGATTCTTAATAAGAAGCGGGAACCGGAGGTGAAAAAGATAGAGAAGAAGAAGACCTCCGTGGAGACCATCAAAAATTATCCGCCTGAAGAGAAATCCCAGAATCCTGTGAAGTATACCATCACCGATGTGCCTGCGGTTTCGGATTTTAAAACATCTACGATTCAAGGACAGGATGTTACTCCAAAATTCGACGGGACAGCTCAGAACAACTATGTGCAGTTTGGAATGGGCAACTTCGGGAAAATTTTGAGTGATGCCAATATTTCCAAAACCCTTGATAACAAACTGGAAGTAGGAGCAGATTTCCATTTCCTTTCCACTTTAGGTCTGAAAAAAGAATATGACTGGGATTCCAAGCAGAGTTCTACCGCTATTGGAGCGTACTTAAATTCATACGGCGAAAAAGGAAAATTCAACTTGAATGCCCAATACGTTTTGGATAATAACAGATACTACGGAATTTATGCACTGACTCCCGCTGCGGATGTAGATTTGAAGCAAAGAGTCAACCAGTTCAAAGTAAACGGATATTATGATTTTTATTCCAATGAGATCTTAAACGATGTAAGGGTAAAATCATCTTTCCTGAAAGATCATTTTGATGCACAGGAAAATCAGGTTTCCATTTTGGCGAATCTTTCAAAGCATGCAGTGGAGATCGGGAAGTCAGGAATTAATCTGAATGCAGACTTAGGCGTTGGCGTAGAAGCAGTGAAAACAGATTTTGCGATTGTCAACAAAAACTCTTCCAATTTCTTTAATACAAGCCTTACTCCAAAAGTAACCTTCAGAAAAGGAGATTCTTACTTAATGTTAGGTTCCGGATTTTCATTCCTGAACGCTAAGAATTCAAATGATGCATTGGGTGGAGAAGTGAAAAATAACAAAACCTACTGGTTTCCGCAGGCTGAGTTTCAGGTGGCTGCCGCTAAAGAATTTAAATTCTATGGTGGGGTAGACGGTGGACTGAAGCTTAATACGTACGGAGATCTTCTTCAGGCGAACCCATTCATCCTTTCTGACCAGTTTTTAAAGCCAACAGAGACGCAATATCACTTTTACATAGGCTTACGTGGAGACATCGACGAAACGTTTAAATACGACTTCTCTGCCGGTTACGGAAAAATGAGGGATATTATGTTCTTCCAGGGGAATAATCTTTTCGACAACGTCTATACTTTGAACCGTTCTGCTTATAATTTTGCAAATACATTCTCTGCTGTTTATGATGACGGAAATGTAAGCGATATTAAAGGAAGCGTTCAGTACTTCCCACTTGAAAATCTGGTTTTAGACGGAGAAGTAAGGTTTACAAAGTACGATCTGAAGAATTATGCCGATATTTATAACGTTCCTTTAGTGAATGCAAGCATCGGAGCAAAATATACCATGCTGGATAAAAAACTACTGTTAGGGTTCAAAGGGATCTTTGCAAGTGACAGAACCACAAACTCTTTCGCGATCGAAGGGGTTGCCAATCCAAACCTTGTTTACCAGTCTACAGAGAACAAAAATGATAAAGTTGGGGGGTATGCTGATTTAAATCTTTCCGCAGAGTATAAATTTCACAAAAATTTCAGTATTTTTGCACTCGGAAATAATCTTCTGAACTCAAACTACCAAACGTATAAAGGCTATAAAGTCTTAGGCGCGCAGGTTGTAGGAGGAGTGAAAATTACTTTCTAATAAAAAAATGAGTGATTGGTGATCGGTAGTATTACACAATTGATGACCAATTACTCATACCAATGGCTGCGTAGTTCAACTGGATAGAATATCAGATTTCGGCTCTGAGGGTTGGGGGTTCGAATCCCTTCGCGGTCACAAGGTGCAAACCCAATCCCACAAAGGGTTTGCACCTTTTCTCACTTTTTTGAAGCGTATTAATCGGTAACAAAATCGGTAACAAAATTAATGCGCATGAAAAATCTAAATTTCGGATGCAGACGCTCCGACTTCCTTGTGACCAGCTCAAAAGATGACTGGTTCATTCAATGTCGTTTCTACGAAGAGGGGCAGGATAAGCCTTTTACTTATCGAAGAAAGCTTAATCGTTTCAAATCGGAAAAGGAACGGAAAGCAATTGAGAAAAGCCTTCTGCAACAAATGACCGAACTTCTTGACGAGAAAGATTACAATCCCAGAACAAAACAATTTATGTTTCAGGAAGGGCAGATAAATCAATATTCAAATATAGCTGAAGCACTTCGGCAAACTCTCAAAAACAAAGAATTTACTCCTGAACATAAAATGAATGTTGAATTACATTTAGGTAGATTTCTTGAGGCGTTGACAAACTTAGATCTTGGATATTTAAAGATTAAAGATATCGAGCTTATTCACGTTAAACAAACTCTAGAATCTTTGAAATTATCCAATTACACTTTTAATAAATTCAAAGTTCATCTCTCGTCTTTGTTTACTGACTTGGTAGATGAAGGTTATATCAAGGTAAATCCATGTACTGGAATCAAGACCAAAAAACACATTGTAGAGAGAAAAGAAATTTTCACTAATGAAGAACTGCAGCAGATCGAAAAGCACATCAAAAAAAACTATCCTCATTTTTACAATTTCTTTCAAATATTCTATCTATCCGGCTGTAGGGTTCCGGAGCTTTTAGGTTTAAAAAAATCAGATATTAATTTAGAAAAATCGGAGTTCACAATCACTTTAAAAAAAGGGCAATTATATGTTAGAGAAAAAAGAGCGATAATTCCAAATGCCTTACCATTTTGGCAGGATCAAATGGAAAATGCTCTCTTTGATGATGATTACATTTTTTCATTCTTCTACCAACCCGGCGAAGATATAATGCACAGAACTTATGTTTATAAATTCTGGACTAAAAAAATAATGAAAGAAATAGGAATAGATAAAGGCATTTACATTCTCAAACATACTTTTCTCGATAAAGTGGAGGAAGCTCATTACAGCGCACAAATAATGGCTGGCCATCGTGATGACCGGACAACTTCAATCTACACCGTAGGACGTGAAAAAAGAAGATTGGAAGCTCAGAAGCAAATCCAAATCAAAGCATTTTAAAATTGAGGGACTTTAAGTAGTCCCTTATTTCTTTCTTATTCCTAACCATTCACCAGAGCCAGTGTATAAATGATCTAATTTTTCGCTAACATTTATTAACTCGAAAATTTCACAATTTAATTTATTAGCGATTTTAAATAATTTATCAAGAGGGATACCGTGTGTTTCATTCAGATAATTATTCATCATCTGGGGACTGCATTCCGCAAATTCTGCAATTTCACTGATTTTTATATTTTTCTGCCCTGCTATCTCTCTAATTCTTAAATTTTTCATTTTAAATATTTGAGCCAAAATTAAAACAAATACCCGATAAAACAAAGATAAAAATCTAATATATTATAAATATCTATTTTTTTATTTTATTGACAAATAATTTGGTGCTATAAATCAATATATTATAAATTGCTATTTTAATAAAAGTGTTAAAATTTAAAATAAATTAGAAAATACTTGTTTTGCATTAAAATTAATTAGATATTTGCAGTATAAAATTAAAACAACATTATGAACACTACAGTAATCAACCACAGCGCAAGAACAATCACTACTTACGAAGTTACACCTGAGGTAGTAGAAAGCGTAAAAGATCTTTTCTCAATGTTTCATTCAGATGTTGAGCCAGTTTATTCTTTAGGCTTTCAGAGATATTTAGAATTAAGCAGAGCGAAGTATAAAAGAGTTAGCCAAGCGATGTTGATTAGTGGTGTTCACGTAAACGATTTAATGAGCGTTTTAAAAGCGAAACTTGAAACAATGACTGACGCAGAATTTAAAGCGTTCAAAAAAGCAAAATAAAATGAAAGTCAAAGAATTCATTCAAATGACCAACACTCACATAATTTTAGATGCAGTTTGTGAGTGTTGTAAAAAAGTCGAAAGATTAAGATTAAAAATAGGTGAAGAAATGCCAAAGTGTTCTAATTGTAAAATCTAAATTAAAATGAAATTAACCAAAAACATAAACAGAGAATCGATAGTTCTAATACGAACGACTTTAAATCGTCTAAAATTATTGAATAAATTTGAATTAAGTTTTTTGACTTCGTTGTTAAGAATAAATTATTCAACATTAAAGGTTTCACCAAAGCAGTATTCAATTTTCACCAATTTATACGATAGATATCGCAGGTTAGATATTTATGAGCGATACATCGATTGGTTCAGATTAAATGGATTTATTTTAGATGATTATGAAACCGCGTATTTAGAAACTTACAAAGGTGAATTTGAGAAAACAGAAGCTTTTATAAGATTTCAAAAACAGACAATCAACAAACCCAAATAAAAAAAATATGAGCAGATTAAACATAGTCAACAAAGCGTATAAAAACGCTATTTCAGAAGGTAAAACGAAATCAGAAGCGAAAGAGGCTAAAAAGCAAGCCGAAAGCGATTATTGGTCAAAAAGAAATTCGAGAGAATTTAAAAATAATCTACCAAAAAATAACAGTTCACCTAAAGCCTATGATTTTGATGATGAATTAAATGGCAACGGTATAGGTTGGCATACAGCAGAAGATTTATAAACCTCTTTTTAACCTCTAATAAATAATAAAGATCATGAAAATAGACCCAGCAATAACATTTCTTAAAGAAGAAATACAAAGATGTGATAAGGTTATATCTACTTCTAATGATTATTTTGATGTATGGTATGCTAAAATTCAAAAAAATATAGCAGAAAAATTATTAATAAAATATTCAGCGGGGTAACACCCGCTTTTGGTGGTAAAAGCAAAAACCTATGAATGCATCAGAAACAGCCTTAGAATTATTTATTGCACATGAATTATATTGTGTTAATTACACGGTAGAAAATGCATTAATTTACGTTGAAAGAATGATTAGAGATAAAGAAAATAAAGATTTTTGGCAAGAGGTTAAAGTTGAACTTTTAAAAATGAAAATATGAAAACGCAAAATATTTCTTTCAGAAAAACAGTAATGCTAAGAGCATATCACATAATGTCAGTAACAGGTAAAGATTGGTCAGAAAGCCTTAAGAAAGCCTGGCAATTGTACCGAATCAATAAAGAGATGCACCAGGGTGATGTGACGTTTTATTTCGAGAAAAAAGACGGTTCTATCAGAAAGGCTATAGGTACGTTGAAAATCGATTACGAATTCAAAACTCAAAGTCAGCCGAGCATTTCTACTTTCACTTATTTCGATATCGAGGCAGGTGCATTCAGATGTTTTAAAATCGAGAATTTCATCATGGTTGAGCAAACCAAAACCCCAGAAATAAAAGCGGTTGAAGTTTTGAAGAAATCACCTGCTAAACTTATTAGAAAAAGAATTAAATTTATAAAAGCTAAATAATTATGATTACTATCGAAAAAAGAAAAATCGAGGTCTCAATACCAGAATTTAAAGAAGAAGTAAAAGAACTTTGCCGACTGCTAAAAAGAAACAGTCGTAACACGATAGGTATAGGCGAAAAGACTTTAAATAGCCACTTTAAAACAAAATTAACTGTAACCGACTTCTATATTTTAACAGAGCAATTAGAATATAGATTATACTCTACAACCAAAGGTAAATATTGGTCTATTGAAGATATTTTAAAAGAAGATTAACCATGAGAAGCACTGCCCAACGTCACCGAACAAAAGTATCAAGACCAGCAAAGACAATTGCTAAAAGTTCAGATCTTGAAACAAAACCTCTTTACCTGCCTATACAGAAAGTCTATTTTGATCAAATAGAATCTGGCATAAAGAAAATTGAATATCGAGACGATACGCCACACTACCGCTCAAGATTCATAAATAAAAATGGTGAACTGCGAAATCACAAAGTATTATTACTTCAAGAGGGCTATCATGATGATGCAAGACGTATGTTAGTCGAAATCGTAGATATTCAGCACAAGCAGCAATTTGAAACACATTTAGGTCGAATTATCGAGAGAATAAACTTTTAAGCTTTACCAAAATATTAAAATTCAACCACTCTATTTTTTAGGGTGGTTTTTTTGTGGTTTAAAAATGATATTGTTTAAAGTAATGCTTTATGTTTTATATTTTAAGTTGCAATAAATCAAAGTAGTAAATATATTTGCGTGTAATGGTAACGGCTGAATTAAAAATCAAGTATAAAGGTCGAAGTATTGAATGGCTTGAAGATAAGCTGCAAGATCTGGTAAACGCTAAAGTAAGAAGGCGTGACAGTGTAAATGGCTTTTTTATCTGCATTTCGTGTGATGAACTAAAGTCGATCAATCAGATGAATGCGGGCCATTATTACCCGAAAGAACCAAGGCAGTATAGATCGGTCAAATTTGATTTAGATAATATTCATGGCCAGTGCGTAAGATGTAACAAGTATTTAAGTGCCAATTTGATACCGTACCGGGCCAATCTTCTGCTAAAAATCGGTGAACAAAGATTGATTCAGTTAGAGCAAAAAGCAGCCTTAAATGGCTTTAGATACAGTCGAGAATTTTTAATTGAGCAAATAGAAAAACTAAAGTATGAAAAACACTAAAGAATTATACTTAATTCTAACTAAAAAGTGGTTTCTCGAAATCCTGACAGGAGTTAAGAAAGAAGAGTATCGCAGTTTCACAGAATATTATGTTGAGCGCCTTGGCGAACTAGATAAAGATGGCGAGCTGATCGATACCCGTAAATACGAAACAATCAAATTTCAATTAGGATATAGGAAAAATGCTCCGCAAATGATTGTTGAGTGTAAAGATGTGTTGATTGAAGTTGATGAAGGCGTGGAAGAAGAATTAAATGAACAGAATTCCAATTTCGTAATTGTATTGGGTGAAATTCTCGAAAAAATAAATTGTGAAAGTCTCAATGTTTAACCCTAAAACCAATTGCAATGGCAGAGAATAACAGTTCAAGAGCAAGAGCAGGAAGAGCTGTCGGAAGAAGTTTCGCAAGAGTTCGTCCAACAGTGATTAGACGTAGAGGATAATGGATTTATCAGCTACTTTAAACAGTATCAAAACCCTATCAGCAAAAGTTGATAGGGTGATACTCTTTCATTCCGGAGCAGGAAAGGATAGTATTTGCCTTTTGAATATGATGGCACCACATTTTAAAGAAATAGTTTGTGTTTTCATGTACATCGTTAAGGATCTGGAACACATTAATCGGTATATTCTATGGGCAGAAAAGAAATATCCTAACTGCCGATTCATTCAAACTCCACACTACGCCTATTACAACAATAAGAAATACGGTATAAACGGTACTGAACAAATTGGATATTCAGAATGGAATCTTTCAAAAATCAATGATAAAGTAAAAGAGCAAACCGAAATTGAATGGTCGGTTATGGGATTCAAAAAAAATGATTCTCTTAATCGCAGGCTAATGCTTAATTCATATCCGGATTCTATGACAAGCGAGGCGGGCCAAAAACTTTATCCTTTGGCTGATTGGTCAAATAAAGAAGTTTTACAATACATCCGTAAGAATCGCTTATTAGAACCTTTGAAGTACGGGAACACTGGAAATACAAGAAGTCAAGGTTGCGACATTAATGACATTTCATTTCTTCTTTGGTGTAGAAACTATTATCCAGGTGATCTAAAAAAGATTATAGAAGAGTTCCCCGATACAGAACGTAAATTATTTGAGTACGATCATTCACAAAAACAACAATTGCATGCAGAACAAGATTAAACAGAGCGAAACCATCACATTAAAACGATCTGAGATAACTCCGGCCGATTACAATCCTCGTACAATTACAGATGAAGCCAGAAAATCCCTAAAGAAAAACATAAAAGAGAATGGAATCATTGGAGGAATGGTCTGGAATAAGCAAACTGGAAACCTTGTATCTGGACATCAGAAATTGAGTATTGCTGATGAAGTGAATAAATACGAGGCAGGGAATGATTATGACATCAAAGTAGAGGTTGTTGATGTGGACCTGAAGAAAGAGAAGGAATTAAATATTTTCTTCAATTCAAAAGCTGTCCAGGGTGAAATGGATTATAAGAAGCTCGCACAGATTTATCCGGATATTGATTCAGCACTTGCGGGACTTGATGAAGTGGATGTATCCATGATCGAAATAGAGATGCCAAATACGGACAATATCGAAATCCCTTCGTTTGAACCACAGGAAGAAAAGAAAATCAACGCAGAATATGAGAAGAGCATCACGCAAGAGCTTTCAAATGCTGTAAATCATCCAGAAGCCGGTATTTCTGAAATGGAGCGTAAGGATGCCAAAGAAATGAGTGATGAAGAAAAGAAAGCGCACGTAAAGGCAATCAAAGAGAAAGTAAAAGAAGGAGCAATGATGGATGGTGAACCTTACTTCACGGTGAGCTTTTCTGATTACGATGCAAAAGTTCAATTTCTGGAATACCTAGGATTCAATCCGGAGGACAAATTCATCAAAGGAGAAGAACTGGCCGAAAAAATAGATGAAACCTATGCGAGTTGACACCACAAAGAGCCCATGCAGTAAGTTCATGTATACTAATGAGCGAGAGGCAAAGGATATCATCACAAAATGCAAATCTGCCAGCAGCAGAAGTAAGATACCAAAGAGAGTCTATTACTGCAAAGAATGTCACGGATGGCATGTAACAAGTCAAAAGAATAAATCAAAATTTCAATAAAGTGAAAACCTGCTCTAAATGTAACAAAGAGAAAGATTTTACGGAATTCCAAAAGCATTCCAGTTCTCGTGATGGGTGTAGGGCAAAATGTAAAGTATGTTCAAAGGAAGATTCAGAGAAAACAGGACGTAAAACAAAGTATGATATTAAAGTTCACCCTAAGCAAGTTTTAAAATATTCTTTATTAGGTTTAACAGATTCACAGATGGCAGGATCTTTTGATATTTCAGAAGCAACTTTCAATAATTGGAAGAAACATCATCCGGAGTTTTTAGAGTCCATGTTGGCTGGAAAAATCGAAGCTGATGCGAATGTAGCATCTACACTCTATAAAAGAGCGTTAGGACATTTGCAGAAAAGAAAAGTAGCTTTTAAGGTGAGACAAATTGACGATAAAACAGGAAAGTTATATGATGCGGTTGAAGTGGTAGAAGTTGAAGATTATTATCCACCGTCTGACCAGGCAATTAATTTATGGTTAGGAAATCGTCAAAGAAAGAAATGGGGAAGTAAGAGCGAAATCGAACATTCAGGTGAATTGAAAGGTAAAACAACAATTGTATTCTCAAAAGGTGCGAAAGGAAAAGACTGAGGAAGAGGTATTGACACTTTCGGATAAATATGAACCTTTATTCGAGTGGTTGGATTGTCCAAAATTCCTTGATGAAAAAAAGACAATTCCAAATCCTTTGTATCATGTCAATACTGTTGTGATTACTGGTGGTAGGTATTCTCAGAAGTCATTTGGTATAGGAACATTTTCCGGTATTGCTGCAAAAGATTATGAACATAGGATACTCTATACCAGATATACATTAACCTCAGCGAAAGATTCGATCATTCCTGAGTTTGAAGAGAAATTGGGTCTTTTGAATTGTGCTGATGAATTTCGAGTTACAAAAGACAGTATAAAAGGTGTTTATAATAAAAGTAAGATTGTTTTCAAAGGAATAAAGACAGGTTCTGGAAATCAAACCGCTTCTTTAAAATCCCTGAAGAATTTCTCAATCTTTATCCTTGATGAAGCAGAAGAAATGCCGGACTTCACAACATGGGATAAGATTAAGAAATCCATGAGAGCGTTAGATGTGCGAAATCTTTCTATTCTCTCATTAAACCCGGCGACGGAAGAGCATTGGATTCACGAGGAATTATTTGAAGGAAAAGGAGTAGAGTCAGGATTCAATGGAATAGTTGGAAATGTTCTCTACATCCATTCAACATATCGAGATATTGAGCGTGAATTTATATCAGATGATACTTGGCAGGAATATGAAGAGTTAAGACTTATTTACGAAGCGTGGAAAGAAGCATCTCCAAAAGAGAAAGATGCAATGGACCCGAAGCTCATAAAAAAAGCGAAGTATTTTCTTCATACTATTTTAGGTGGATGGTTAAGCAAAGCAGAGGGAGTAATATTTGAAGATTGGGAGACAGGAGAGTTTAGAGATAATGGAAAAGCAATTTTCGGTCAAGATTATGGATTCTCAGTTGATCCAACAACATTGATCAAGGTTTGTATAGAGAAGTCGCTTAAAAAGATTTATCTGAAAGAGTATCTCTACAAACCTAAAATGAAGACCTCAGAAATATACGAGTTTAACAAACTAATTGCAGGAGAAACATTAATAGTAGGAGATAGCGCCGAGCCGAGACTAATCGAAGAGCTACAAGAAAAAGGAAATAATATTATTCCTGCAGAAAAGGGACCAGGTTCGGTAAGTGGAGGAATTGCAAGAATGCTCGATTATACTTTAGTTGTGGATCCAGATAGTAAGAATTTGAAAAAAGAATTAAACAATTACGTGTGGCACGATAAAAAATCAAGCACTCCAATAGATGATTGGAATCACTTAATTGATCCGATTAGATATGTAGTTCTCGAATTAACAGAAGCACCAAATAATAACTTAAGCAAAATAGCTGGAATGATATAATGGACGAAAAATTTAACAACCTCAGCACCATCGGTGAAAAAATCGCATATCTCAAGGATAACGGTTTGGAACTTCCCAATATTGAGCAATTCAATAATGAATGGGATGAGAAAAAGCACCGAATAATGACCGATTTATACAATTATCCTGATCGCATTATTGAGTACGAATACACTGATGAAAATGGCGAAAAAAAAGAGGGTAAACGTATAGAGAAGCTCAATCGTATCCCATTAGCTTATCAAAAAGAAATCGTTTCAATTGCAGTTACGTTTCTTTTCGGAAACCCTGTGAAGTACACGAACAATCTCGAAGACACTGCAATGTATGATGCTTTTCTTAAGGTTACTGATAAGGAGAAGATAATCTTTATTGATCGTGAAATTGCGAAAGCAAACGGAAGATTTACTCAATGCGCTGAATTATGGTACCCAGTTGACGAGCCTAACAATTATTATGGATTTCCTTCTCAGTACAGATTAAAAGTTTCCCTACTTACGCCAGATAAAAACAAAATATATCCATTCTTTGATGATCAAGGAAATCTGATAGCTATTTTAAGAGAGTATGAAAAGCGAGTTAACGGACAAAAGGTCAAACATTACGATATTTTCACTGCTGAAAGGATAGCACAACTTCGTGACCTCGATGGCAAATTTGATTTGATTTCTGATTCCATTAATCCAATTGGCAAGATTCCTTTGGTTTTTTATCAGTTTGAAGATGTGGAATGGTCAAAAGTACAGAAGGCAATCGAGCGACTTGAAGAAATATCAAGTGATGCCGGAGAAGTGAATAAGAAGTTTTCAGCCCCTATCTTAGCATTAAGCGGTAAAGTAACCGGAAGTTTTTCTAAAGACAAAACAGGCAAGGTATTACAATTAACCGGAGATAATTCTAGAGCAGAATTTGTTCAACCACCAAACGCAAGCGAATCACTAGCCAACGAGAAAGAAGATCTGGAAACTATCCTTTACAAGATGACCAATTCAGTGAACATTTCCCCCGAAGCACTTCAAGGCATGGGAAATATGCTCGCCACCGAAAACGCTGCATTTCTCTTTATGCTTCCACACCTCAAAGTAATGGATAAAATGAGCGTTTATATTCCTGCTTTGAAGCGTAGAATGTCAATAGTAAAATCATTCCTGCAGTTAATGAATACATCTTTCAGAAATTCCGATTTAGATGCAGAACCAGTGATTACACCTTACATCATAAACAATGAAGCTAAGTTCTATGAAATGCTTATGACTGTTAACGGAAATCAACCATTATTTAGCCAGAAATCAACAATGGAAAGAGCAGGAGTGAAAGATGTTGAGCAGGAAATGAAAGATATTGATTCTGATTTGGAGAAGAAGATGAGTAATGACTTATTATAAAAACGAAATGAAAAATATTCAACTCTTTAATGAAGACAATTTGGAAGTAATGAAAAGGCTTCCAGATGAAAGTATTGACGTAATATGCATTGATCCGCCTTACTTGTATTTAAAAAATCAGAAACTTGAAAGACCGTTTGATGAATTCAAATTCTTTTCTGAATGTAAAAAGCTTTTGACGAAAAACGGATTTATAGTGATGTTTGGGCGTGGCGAAAGCTTTTATCGTTGGAATACGATTTTGTGTGATTTGAAATTCACTTTTAAAGAAGAAATTATTTGGAATAAATCTCACTGTACAAGCCCTCTAATGAATCTTTCTCGTGTTCATGAAACGATTACTATTTTCTGTAAAGGGAAAGCTGGTATAAATAAAGTTAAAATTCCGTATTTAGAAATGAAGTCACATGATTTAGATTCGGTAATAGGTGACGTGAAAAGAATGAAAAGTATTTTGAAAAACACAAAATCACTTGATGCTGTATTGCAGTTTTTACAGGCAAATAATCATGAATATACCAAAGAAAACGTTAGTAAAGCTAATCTACGAGGATATTCAAAGGAAATGGATAGATGTGCAATAGTTGTCAATAGCATAAGCAACGGTTTAAATGAAAAATCTATAATTCGTACCGACAGATATGATGCTGAAACCTTTACAAAATTTGGAGTTAACTGTGATAAAAGACAAAAAGGAGATCGCTGTGTTGATGTAATTCAAGGTGTAGAATTTGGACTGAATGAAAAATCAATCATAAAAGAAGTAAGAAATCATTACAAAGCAATTCATCCAACAGAAAAACCCGTCCGCCTCATAGAACGTCTTTTAGCCTTAGTAATTCCAAAAGATAAACGACGTGAAGAAACTGTAATCGCTGATTTTTTCGGAGGTTCAATGTCATGCATGGAAGCTGTTCACAATATGGGAATGCGGGGAATTTCAACCGAAATAGACAAAGAATATTTCGATGATGGAAAATTAAGAATCGAAAACCTTCCAGAAAAACAACCAGAATTATTTGATAAAGCTATTTGATGACCCAAGACGAAAAACATATAAAGCGCATTAACAAATACCTCACTTCAATCAATGTCTTGTACGATGATTTAGTGAGGGAAATCGCTTTGCTTGTGGTGAATTTAAAAGTAAGTGAGAAGTTATTCAGATTCAAGGATTACAGTAGGATTACAAAAGCTGTAAGCGAAGCATTAATAACCTACAACAATGGTCTTTTGTCGAAGATTAATATCTACACGGAATATGAATGGGATTTCGCTAATCAGAAAGTCAATGATTTGCTTACCGATAATCTAAATGGTATCAAACCAAAGATTCCTGCCGCCGCCTACGATTCCAAAATGAGAGAAATCTCAAAGCAATCTCAAAACAAAAAAGCACTTGAAGCATTCCAAGAGCGAAAGAACGGCAAATTCACCGTATCTGAAAGAGTTTGGAATATTACCAAGCAAGCAAAAGAAAACCTCGAATTTGCTATTGATGATGCGCTCAAAGAGGGTATGTCTGCCCAAGATTTAGCAAGAAAAGTAAAAGGAAACCTAAATGATCCTGATAAGCTATTCCGAAGAGTAAGAGACAAGCACGGAAATTTAGTTTTGTCGAAAAACGCTCAAGCTTTTCATCCCGGACAAGGTGTTTATCGTTCTGCTCATAAAAATGCTTTACGTTTGGCATCAAATGAAATCAATATGGCTTACAGAAGTGCCGAAATGGAGCGAATCAGAGCAAACAGTGATGTAGTAGGTCAAAAGATTAATCTAAGTCCACAACACAAGGTGTTTGATGTCTGTGACGAATTGCAAGGAACTTACCCGAAAGATTTTAATTGGCTTTTATGGCACACCTCGTGTAAATGCTTCCGAACAATGATTCTCAAATCTCAATCCGAACTCATCACCGAAATAAACAACGGTCAAAACCTATCACCAGAAGCCTCTAAAAATTATGTTGGTGATGTTCCCCAGAATTTCAATAAGTGGGTAAATGATAACAGAGAAATGATTGAAAGAAGGAAATCAAAGCCTTATTTCTTAGAGGAAAATAAAAAGTTTGTGAAGTAATTATTTCTCGCTATAATTGTCTGAGACTGTTTTCCAGATTCTTTTCTTTTCTTCATCATCCAGAGGAATGTCGAAAGATGTTATGTCCATGCCATGATAGGAATTAACATTTTTAATTCTCCATTGGTTCTGAACTTCATTAAAATAAATCATAATATTTTGATTGAAGAAAACCAATTCTCTATCTTCTGAAAAACCAATGGAAGTTAAAAACTCCCTGAGTAGTAAAATTTCATTATCCATATTTCAAATGTATTAAAAATTATGGTAAAAATCCCCGACCTAAGCCGAGGATAAAACTAAACCATGAAAACGTATTTTAACGCTTAATTTTGATGATACAACTTTTACTGTCGTATTTGCCAACTTCATATTCTAAAGAGCTGAAATTCTCACCTAAAAGGTTTTTAATGTAATTTTCCTCTGATTCCTCAAGTCTTGAATATTTATACAACTTGAATTTTACTTGAAAGTCAGATTCGTATTCAAATACTTTTCTTGATAAGCCTTTCACAATTCTATCAATAAAGCTGTTTAGGGTTTTTAAGTGTTGCGGGTAATCAGCAAAAACAACAATTTCGTCTGTTTCTTCGTTAATCTCGTGGCATCCCTCGCAGTAATGCTTTCCTTTTAACTCTCGCCATTCGCTTTCATAAGCGTTTTCAATTACGGAACTTTCATCGTTCCAAAATGAGTGTTCACCATCTTCGTATAACTCGCCACAACGATCACATTTAACACCGTAAAAAATTTCAGTAACTATCATAATTCTTATTTTTAAATTGTTTTTTAGACAGTAAGATGTCGGCTTAAAAAATTGGATTTTGGTGAACTGGTTTTATTTCGGTTTTTGGTTTTTTCTTTTGCTGAAAACCTTCTGGGAGAAATTCACCGTATTCTCTGATAAGATTATACTTTACGATATTATGTAGTTGTTTATTTACATCAAAATCTTTTGCGAGAATATTCCATGCAACGCCTTTAGATAATCCTTTATTAATTCTGGAAGCAACTGTCCAATCTTTAATATTATCCTTTGCTTTGTAAAGCATTTGCTTTAAGTGGTCATTATCCAATTTTTCTGAAAGATATTTTGCGTGACTTTTATCCATAATCTAAATTTTTAGTTTACTCAGACTTCAATTTAATAATTGTATTTTTTGTTTAAATATTCAATATGTGCTTCAATTTCAATTTCTGAGAATTCAGAATCTTTAAGCCGCTGAACATACTCTGATTCATTACAAAAAGGGCAAGGGTCTTCACCACCTTTAGTACAACCGCCTGAATCGCTATCATAGCTGTCTAAGTCCCATAAATAACCATCTGAACAGCTTGCATCAGGATATTTTGCGCCGAAATAAGGAAATTGAGGACACTGTTTTTCTTTTGTATTTTCCATATCGTTTATTTTAGTTCCAATTCCTCAAAAATTAGAGAGTTTTATTTTCTTGTTCTTTTGCCCACCAATCTGCCATTTTTCCCATCTGTTCCCAATGTTCTTTTTCTTCCTGATCGTAGTTTTCCAATCTTACAGAAGCACATTTACCACAGATATAGAAATCAGTTTCAGCAACATCTTCTGGGATGTAATCAATTTTTGCGTAGGTTCCGTGTTCTGGATTATCGCAAAAGTCACACTCATCATCGAACTCGCATAGTTCAAAATGCTTTTCAATTTCTTCTTGAGAAAGTAATCTGCTCATAATAGTATTTCGAATATTAATGTTTTCTCTGGGTTGAATGTTTTTGATTCAGCTTCTTGCCATTCTTTCAAAGCTTCGTAGTATTTATCTTCTCCTTCTTCGTACATCCATCCACTTTCTTCTTCTTGAGAATTCGCCGTATACCATCCATATTTTTCAACAAACGGCTGTTCAATCAGATTTTCACCCCAATAATAACCTTGATTTTCAATCTCGCCAATGAATGTGTTTTCAGCATCTAGAAATTGAAAATTATCAGGACTTTTTACTAGATCTTTCGCTATTTCATCGTTAAATTCGATGCCTTTACAAATCGGTTTAACTTTATGACCGTGATTTGTTATATTAGGATTCCTGAAAGCATTCATTAACGCCCATTCAATTTTTAATTCTGCTTCCGTTTCGTACTCCACAATAAGAAGTCTTTTCTGTAAATTCAATTCTATCTTTTTCATCTTTGTTTTTATTTAAGGGTTTAATAATTCTGAATTCTCGTGAATATTCCCGATTGCTTTAGCGTTTTTTATGAAACTTAGTAGGATAGTTTCTGTTTTGGATGGAGTGGTTGCAACGAAATTTGACCAACGAAACTCTATAAATCGAATTGATTCACCATTCATAATTATATCACCTTCAAAAAGAAAGTCGCCTTCTTTAGTCTCGCCAATTAGTTGACCTACACTTTCAGGAATAACTTCTATAATAACATCAAGCATCACAAAGCCTTCAGGTGATAGTTTTTCATTCAATATGTAGCTTTTATCTCTGATCTTATAGAAGAATCCGTAAATCCAACCTGCACCATCTTTTCTTAATCCACGAAATTTTATATCTCTCATAATTTAATTTTTGTTTGTTAGTAATCTATTTAATTTCCTAAAATCCGTATTAAGGTCAAAATATCTCTTTTTGTGGGATTCTTTAGTTTATGTTCGTTTACTTCACAATATTCTGTAATAGCATCGTTTTCGGCTGTGTACTCAATCGTGTAACAAATTATAATATCTCTGATTTTAAGTTTCCACCATTTGTAATATTCACCACCATCCAATTTGCCTTTGGATTGAAAAGTAAATCCGTTTTCTTTTAACTCGTGCTCGTTCATAATCTATTTAGTTAGTAGTTCAGCGCAATCTTCACAATAGATAAAACTATTCTCGCTGTATTTCATTTCTTCGAATGATAATATCTTTTTGCATTTCTCGCATTGGTCTTGCATTGGCTCTTCTGGTAAAAGATCCCAATGTGTTGGTACGGTTTTTATACCGCTGTCATCACGCCATTGGGCTTTACCTTGAGCATTCGGGTGATAGGTTCGCCATGATGCTGTTGTAGGACTGTAATGTTTCCAATGACATACAATTATTCTTGTGCCGTCTTTTGGTGCTGTGGTAATAGGTTTCCAATTCATGATTTATATTTTTTATAGAGTTTTCGGAATTCAGAAAATCTTACGTTTAATAAATTATATTCGTCTCTAAATTCATTAAAGGTTCTTAATTCATTATAATAAGACCGCTTGCAAGACATTCTAAATTTTATTAATCTTTCAAGCTTATCCATATTGGTTTTAATTTCTTTTGCTCTCAGCCCTTGATATTCTGTTTGAAATAAATTAAATAATTCAGCCACAAAAACTGATGCTCGTAATTTATCATTAGAAAAGAAATTAACAGAAACGCCATTTTCAACAAGAGTGTAGATACGCTGAATATTATAGTTTTTCACAGCGTAATTAAATACTTCAATTGACGTATTTTGAAAGATGTATTTTAAAACATCTAATTGTTTCTCGTTTAAATAAATGGCCAACATTTTCATAATTTATTTTATTAGTTCTGGGTTAGAGTGGAAGACTTTTGCTCAATAATATAATTGTACGCTTGCTCTTTTGCATGGTCAGCAGAAATAGAACTGAAAAAGCTCTTATAACCTCTACCTTCATGTTTCTTTGTGTATGGATTGAAGACCTCAAATGTTATAGGACACACATAAACATAATAATTACAACCGCATGATCTTGTATGGCTAAATCTGCCCGTGTGCTGAATTCTTTGTTCAAATCGCACGGCTTTACAATTCTTTATGAATTGAGATAAAGTAGTATTGTCATTCATGACGCAAAATGATTTAAAATCCATAGTCTGTTTGCTTCGTACTGGTCTTTTCTCAGCTGAGATGGATTGATGTACATAATTAAACATCTGTTATTATACAGAAGAGTTTCTCTTCTGTCATTTCTCTTAGCGAAATTAATAATATGCTTTTCTACAACCATAACATTTTTGTTTTTTGAAATTAAACTTATATGTTTTAAATTCTTTTACAAAATTAAACTTAAATATTTAATTACGCAAATTAAAATTAACTTAATTGTATAATATTTTTGTTAATTGTTAAACTTATGTGTTATATTTGCAGTAGATATAAGAGTATGCTTAGAATACAAGAAGTTTTAAAAGAAAAAAACATTAGCCAAATAGAATTGGCTGAACGAATGAAATTATCAAAGGAAGGATTGAATAAAAAAATCAACGGTAACCCAACTATAAAATCACTACGAACTATTGCAGAAGCTATTGATGTAGATGTAAGAGAATTAATCGAACCAACAAAAGCAGGAGACAACGAAGAGCTTTATATCAAAAGAGACGGCTCATTCATTCCCATTGGTGAAATTCAAAAGTTAAAACCTTAATGACCTCACCAGAATATACCGAATACGAAAAAGCCCCAACTCGTGGGGCATAGATAAAATACATCTCATTTTTTTAAAGTGTTATTTTGAATACTTATTATAGGCTGCTTGCATACTAATATTGTATGGTTCGCGCTTATATTTCCGGGCTATATCCATAAATCCGGAGCCATTGTAGATCTTAGCAATTGTAAACCAGTCTTTATTTTTTATTGCCTGTTTTAGATTCTTGTCAGTATCAATGAATTTCGCAATTTGCCATATCTGATTCTGTAAAGATTCTTTTGCGTGATCCCACATTTCACCCACAGTGGCAAACCCAAGTCTTTTAAAATGGAATCCCATTATCTGTCCTAATCCAATCGATGTACTTTCCATTGCTGCGTTCTCATTCTTTTTAAAAGCATCATTGAAAGCTGGCCACTCTTTGGATTGTACATCCACTTTATTTAGATTCCATAATCCGGAAGGCGCATAAGCTGCTTTCTTTTTGAACCAAGCGGGCTCAAATTGAATCATTATTTTACCCGTGGAAGAATCAAATCCTCTCCCTCCGGTTTCCACCTCAATAAAGGCAAGCATCACCGCTGGGTCAAATCCAAACTCAGATGATACTTTCTTTGTAAGATTTATTATTTCGTTAGTCATTTTTCAAGTATTTTATCAATTATTGATTTTAAACAGAAACCACTCCCGGCTCCTATAAGATAAAGTGTTAAATAGAATGAGACTCTTAACAGGTTTTCTGTCATAGTCGGATTAAATTGTAAGAAAGACCAACTCCAAAACCGGGATAGAATTGATTAGCCGCCGGAACATAATAATACCCCGCTTGAATTCCAAGCCCGAACCGCTTTGGTTTCACATCAATGCGTTTTTTGAAATGCTCAACGCCGTTTATCTTCATGTTCTTATCCGGTGATGA
Source organism: Chryseobacterium carnipullorum (assembly GCF_003815695.1). Lineage (NCBI taxonomy): Bacteria > Pseudomonadati > Bacteroidota > Flavobacteriia > Flavobacteriales > Weeksellaceae > Chryseobacterium > Chryseobacterium carnipullorum. The sequence continues at coordinate 3,686,219 of NZ_CP033920.1, forward strand.
AATATCAATGTAAGTATTTTCTTTTCCGAGAAGCCATTTTCGGTCCTGATACTTCACTACATCAACAATAGCATTATATTTATAATCAACTGTACTATCCTGGACATTTGAAACTATCTGTAAGTATTTATTTTCATAATAAACCCTATCTTTCTCTCGTTGGATCTTACTCGCTTTTAATTGTCCTTCAAGAGTAAATTTCGCCCTGGTTAATTCATCGATTTTTTCCTTAGCAATATTCAGAGCCGGCGCAAGGGTATCACTTACATAGGTCATGTAATTCTTAGTGATGTAATTCTTTACGACTTCTCCTTCTTTCTGCTCAAATTTTCCGTGCGTTGTACTATCCTTGGGATTCACATACGTGTTGAGATAGATCGTATCTATATTTTTTTCAGATTCTTCTGCAATGTGATCTTTTTTACTCAAAGTAAACCATCCGCCGATCAGGTTCGCAACAAGTGCGAGTATGATCAATGCTAAAATTGCGATAACTGCTTTGTTTTTCATTTTGCTTGTTCTAAAAGTGTTGTTGCTTGTTGCTGTGTTTTTTCTCGAAGAGTACTATCAGCTTTTTTTATTGTTTCCTGCTTGATGTACCCTGCTTTCATTAAAAGTTCGTCTTTTAATCTGTCTTTCTCGTTCTGTTCCTTTTCAAATTTCTCTTTCCAGTATTGTTCTGCACTATTATTCTTATTTATGTTTAAGAAGTAGGTAACCCAAAACATAAGAAAGAAGACGGCCGCAATGAAGGCGACTGGATTCTTTGCAATAAGACTTTGTATTTTTCCAATTTGATTTGTATTTGGATTCGCCATTTCATTTTAAAGGGGTTTTTATTATAATTTTAGATTGTATTTGTAATTATCCCGTTAATTACTGAAAGAAATAGATCATTGCCGTCTACATCCTTTACTTTGATTGCTCCATTACGTCCAAGTTGTCCTGCTACCCTGATTCCCCCATTTTGTATATCCAATGCCAGATTCCCCCCTGTCCCATTTTTAGCACTTAAACTTAAGCAAGTATGAAAGTTACCGTCTGCTTTTTCGTCATAAATCATTAACGGCGCTCCAAGATCAGCACCCGAAATCTGAATGAATTTTCTATCTCCGGATCCAGTGTAATCACCTGCAACAATCCACCCTTTCGGTGTTTCAAGCCCATTTGCTGTTATAGAGAAGTACTTATTTGTAATTACGCTTCCGAATGTCCCGGCATAAGCGTTTATTGTTCCAGAAAAAGTTCCTGATGTTGCATTGATCACTCCTTTTATATCAGCGTTTTCAGCAATCAATTTTCCATTGTCAAGTACTTTGAATGGAGCATCATCTTTATGCTCGTAATCGGCTCCTGCTGCAAATCTTATGCTTTCTTCACCATTGTCTGTAATTCCAGATATAAAGGCGTTCCTTTCGGTTCCGTCTCCGACTTCAATCCTTTCACTGGTTACTACTCCACCATTAATGGATGTGAATCCGTCAGATCCATTTAAAAACTTAATTTTAGCCTTTATCTCCTGTGTGTCCAGATTTATTGTCATCTGTCCATCAAGAGAAGATATAATTCCGGTTCTGATCAATCCCCCATTGATGGTTGTGGTTCCTACGGTAATAGAGAGAACACGCACATTATCTACTACTGAGTGAAGAATGCCTATCAGGAAATAATAATCATTTGCGTCTTCATCGAAAAGTTTTTTATCCTGAGTGAAAACCATTGAAGCTGTATTATTCGTTTTTGAGCAGGCAGCATATACGTAACGATATTGGTCATCTGCGATTGTTACAACATCCTCCGGAATATTCCAGGTCTTTTCAAATGTCTGAGAATAAATCAATCCGGCATTTACTTTAACCTTATTCTTGTTGTTTTCAAACATCACAAAGAATACTACAGAGCAGCTTATTTGCTGGCTTTTTGCTCCTACTGTCAACATATTTGTTTCGATGGAATTTGGCCGAATATTCTCCGGATCAAAGAATCCATCTGTATCAAAAACTAGGTTCTGCAATTCCTGCGTTGTTCTCAATCCTAGTTTTGAATAGTTGATCTGGCCGAGATTAGTAATTGACATTACATTTTTTATCTCCTTGATATCCAGAATCAGTTGAGAGCTATAATTAATCTCGTAAGAATCCGCAATCACAATTTTTGTTCGGAAAGGATTATAATCCCCACTTTGGATAAAATCAGTTGTAATTTGATTTACCCGAAGGACTTTATCAATTCGCAAAGCCGGATCGTAAACCTGAATATAATCTCCTATGTCAAACCTGCCTAAACCTATTTTTTCCATGTAGGATGGATCTACTTCAAGATCATATGAAACTTTAGCGTTCTTATGCAGGTCAAATTGTTCCAGTCCTTTTACCAGTAATTCGTTTTCGGCATTATCAATGTACGTTTTCGGCATTACGATATCCAAGATCACGTATTCATCGCCAACTGCAAACTGAAAAGCTGATGATACCTCATCTGGAAAACTTTGCCCCTGATCATTTTTGAAAGGAATTATTTCAAACGATTTTGTCGTATGATTATAACCTCCTTTTTTGATCTCAAATTCATACCCTGCCAGATTGCCGGTGTTAAAATGTACTTTCGCTGAAGTTCCAGCAACAAGGTATTTCGTGGTAACGCCATCAGATTCCTTTGCGTTCAGGTCAAAATCCATCGTGGAATCTGAGAATTTGAACTTTGTATCTCCTAGAGCTGTTATTTTTCCAGTCCTGTGCGGGTAAATGTCGTCAAATGTTATTGATCCTTCTTTAAGTCCAAACGATGCAATTGCCGATGGATCCTCAAGATAGTCTGCACCCGGTAGTTTTAATTTAGTGCTGAAGTTTCGATATTCATTCGGGATATTCTCTGAACCACCCGAAACATAAAGACGGTTGATGATGTCATTTTCGTCTACATTATTTCGTGAGAGAGAATATAGTCCTTTGCCTTTTCCATACTCAAACTTAATCGGCACCTTTTTTCCGTAGTCTCCGGTATGGATAACGAACTTTCCATCTTCTACTTTGATCCAGAAATCAGTCTTGAATTCATTACAAATTTTCTGAAGAGCAGATAGGCAGGTATCATCACCAAAAGTCAATGTTTTAGTTTCGCCATTCACGAAGTTTCCAATCTCCCAGCCTGCGGAAAATCGCTCCATATTGTTTTTTAGGCAAATAAGGAAAGTCTCCATTGTTCCGATTAAAGGAAAGTCTGTGTCTGTTTTAAATCCGGTACCATCTGCATTGAAAAATTTACAACGAAGTAGATCGAACATTAAGCCCTGAGCAATGATATTATATTCGTATTCAGAATCACTATTTTTTGAATATGTTGGCAGTGAATTTATTCTGTACACAGACCCAAACAGAACGAAATAGTCATTAATACGAATTTCCAGAATATCGCACGAATTAAGCTTGAACGAAACCGAATCATCAGAAAGCAAAACCCGATTAAGTGATGCAGAATCTACAGAAAGTTTCCCCCTTTCGATTAAATTGAAAAGAGGGTTTCCATTCCTGTATAGCGTTATGTTGTTCATTTTTTAAAGCGATTCTAAAAAGCTTAATATTTTGTTTGCAAATACCTTATGCCCGGCACGGTTAGGGTGAAGTCCAATGTCATCAAAATAAGCAGCCTTTACCTCAGGAATATCGGGACAAAGACCACAGCCCGCATTTAGATCCAGAACAGGAATTCCATATATTTTAGCTACATCTTTGATAGCATCAACATAAGGGAGTAGATCTGAATTATTCTGACGCTGAATAGGAGTTATTATGCCTATTTTTTTTCCAAGATATTTCTTTATCAGTCCTTTATAGGTAACATTCAGAGCTCCCTTAAATGTAGCGTTGGTTGTATCTGAATTAGATCCTATAGCAATGCCTCCAGATACATCGTTAACCCCTGCGTGAACAGTTATAATATCCAAATCATTAGACATATTTACATACTCTTCGGAGATAACCATTGTTTGGCCAGTTTTAGGGGCATAACTCCCTCCATCAACGGCATAATTGTACATGTCACAATCTGACATGGTAGGAATTAAAACTCTATAGCCAGTTGTGAAATTTGCGATAGAATCCCCAATATTTCCCCATTTCTTACCGCGGATCGAGGAAGACAATGGCCTTAGCTGTTCAGCTGGTAGAGTGGAGATTATTGATGCCAAACTATAGGGAATAAAATCTACTGGATTCTGCGTCTTCTCATATATCATAGAAGTCGGAGTAAGTGTAGACGCTGGTATTGCGACGCGCATGTAATAAACACCAGAAGGTATCACCATTGTTCCACCGGTTCCTGATGCCAGCTGAAAATTACCTTTATTAGAGTCGAAGTAACCACTGTCCCAAGCGCCAGGAGCGTAATATGTTTTACCTGGCTGTACTGGGATAAAATCCGTTAGTTTTGCCGCCGGGTTTGCATTAATAGATCCATCAGAATTGAAAAAACCATCAGATAATTTTGAAGTATCTAATAAGTTAAAATGCTTTTCTCGCAAAGCTAATTGATTGTTTTTAATTGTTGAAACAATCAGATTTTTGAAATTATCATCTCCGAACTCAATATCGTTTTGCCCATATCCAACATACGTTTGCGGATAAGGAATATTAATAACGATCATCATTGTGTCTTTCTCTGAAATTGGAGCATCGATCCTAAAGTAAGCAATTAGAGTGTTATCCGGTATGATAAATTCTTTAGCAGAACCAGGCACCGTGTCGTATACAACCAAGTTCTTATTGTCGTCATAGCAAGCCCAGTTAATGTATGTCTTACACCTAATTATATCACCAGGCTGGCAGGGTGTAAAATCGGACGTTAGATAATTGGGGTTTGAAGCAAAAACACCTTGATTTAAATATCCTTGAGAGCTTGTGCTTTTATCAAATACATTTACAATGTCTTCCTTTAAAAAAGAAGTCTGCCTCGGTAGTATGGTTTGGTTTTTAAAATACTTCGAAATTGTTTTTCCTGTTTCCGCTTTAGAAATCGAATCTGGGTTTAAAGTTGTAGTATTATAATCAATATCTGGTTTTTTGTTTTCAGATTTTGTCCAGGCTGTTCCCTTTTTATAAAACATTGTATCATATCCTTCTTTTGCTCTTAAATTACCCGCATTAACATAAAGTGTTCCGTAGTTAACAGGATCTACATCAATGTTATCTTTAGAGGAAATTGTAGGCTTGTACGATCCGTCTTCCGAAGGCGCTGCGTCTTGAGGACTTAAGGTTCCTTTAAAATCTGTTTCAACCTGCTGCTGAATTTGCAATATCTTTTCATCCAGTTCATCAGCAATATTTTGTATTTTTAAATTAAATTGGTTCTTTGACACTGCATTTCCAAGCTTTCCATTCGCGTCAATCGTCGCTAGGTTATCAGGTGGTATTAAGTCCGTAACAGTTATATTAATTTGTTCTCCCATTTTTCTATATTTTACTCCAAATTTCTTCTGCTGGGGTTTCAAGGTTTTTAATATTCTCGATATTTCCAGCTATGATGATTATTTTTTCTTTTCCTACCATGTCTCGCCATTCTCCAAGGACCTCAGCTATTTCAATTCGTGCATTATTAAATGTAATTCCTGGGACCTCGTTTCCTTCTGAATCCAAAACTTTATAAATGAATTTGCCATAGTTATTTATGTTCAACTCTTTAACAATAGAAAGAGTATTTTTTCCGGCATTACCTTCAAACACGACACTTACAGCTGTTGCTTCATAAACCCCAGTTAAAGTTCTGCCTAACACATATAAAACAATATTTTTTGGTGACTGAAGACTTACTGTAACAGAGAATTCATAGATGTTATTTTCAGCAGGAATAGTATACGCCTCGTAGTAAGTATTGTTTACACCACTTGTTGCTATTAGCGATATTCCGGAGCCCTGATAAGATGGTTGTGAATATGACTTTGTAAAGCTTACATTCCCTCGGCCGATCTGCTTGGTACCATCTCCCATGAATATTTCCGTTTCCGAGTCAATCTCATATGATAGGGTGAACTGATCAAGCATTGTTCGCAATACTTTTTTGATTGGATTTGGCTCAATCAATTTAAGCGAGAAGGTTGCGAACATTTCACCCTCAGAAAATGTCTTTTCTGGCTTGACATCATCCTTCATGTAAACCTCGTAAGGCAAGGTCTTATAATTTAATGGCTCAATATGAAGTCTTTGAGTTCCTTTTTTTGAAAATTCAGCAATAATGAACTCCCGGAATGATGTGAAAAGCGTTTCCCAGTTTTCTCCGCGGATGAAACATTTAAGTTCAATCTCTCGGTCTTTATATTTCGGATTTCGCAGATCCGGTGATGAGCCATGATATTCAGCCCATTCATAATTCGTGATGCTTTTTCTTTCTAACAAACCAACAAGACCTGAGGACTCCGAAACATACACTCCGAAATCCTTAAAATACTTGCCGTTTATTGAATATTTTACTTCACTCATTTTTTAAAACTTGATTTGTGAATTCTTACATCACCTGTATATTTTATTTTTCCTCTTCCGTAGCTGAAAACATCGACCCTAGCAGTTTCTATGCAGTCAATATCTAGTTCTGCATCATCCAGTAGATTGATAATGACAATGGCATTTTCGGCTGCTTTTATCGTTGCTGTTGTTTCATGACGAATTACCAATTGAGAAACAGAAAATCCGTTGTAGATCATCTGCACATTTGATTTACCGAAAAAGGCTGCTTTAGGTAAATTGTTAGGCATTCCAACGAAATCCGTAAAAAGTCCATGGACTTCACTTTTGCCCTTGAATTGTCTTAGTACTTCTACTTTTGGGAAATCATTTTCCATCGACCAGTCATCACCATCAAAATACATCTGACATAGATTTTCAATTGAAAGATCTGATGACATTCTCTCTTTACAATCAGGCGACATTCCAACCTGCTTGGCAATTCTGTATATTTCTTTTGTTTCCATTATGGTATTCCGGCAAGTCCCGGCTTTATTTTAGAGTTCATTTCAGCGAGATCTTTTCTCATTTGATGGAGATTCCTTGTGTTAACTTCTATTTGGGAAAGAAGGGCGGTTTGAGCATTTGATACGATCTGGTTTCCTTGCATGATTTTAAGGACTGCAGCAATATTAATCCTGACTGCATTAAATTGCCCCTCAAGGGCTCCGGCCGTTTTCTCAGTAATGCCCTTGATATCTCCTTTTAGTCCCTGGGCATTTTCGGAAGATTGGCCAAAAAGATCCTGATATTGCTTGAGAGCATCCATGTATTTTTTCATGGCATCCTCACCCATTGCTTTAATTTTATCCCTTTCCTCAGGAGTCAATCCATCAAAAGATCCTCCAGCAGGAGTGGACGCATTTTGAGCCTGCAATCCTCCAATTAAGTCAAGTAATTTTTGCCTTTGCTCTTTTAATCCTATTACCTCTTTTGCTAAATACGGACTGTATGTTTGGTTTTCCTTGAGTTTTATTTGTTTCTCAAGCTCTGCAATATCATTTTTATATTTAGCGATTTGATTGTCATTTGTATTTGCACTGCCGTTACCGAATCCCATTGAGGAATAAAGACTATCAACCATGGTTTTTACGGCTGGTTCAAGAATCTTTATTCTTAGTGCATTAGCTACAGCATTGCGCATTACCTCATCAACGACTTTATCGAATGATTCAGCAGCGCTTTCTCCTTTGCCAAATGCCTCAATTAAGGCATTAGCGAGATTATCGGATAAATCCTTAAAATCTGTAGTGGTAACACTTTTCTTGAAACTATCAAATACATCTTCAATTTGCTGGCTTAATTGGCTTATTTGGGAGTTGAAGCTGGCGATTTTATCTTTATCGGCCTTCTTTTTTTTCGCTTCTTCATCCCTCATTTGAGTTACAATCCTTCTTTGATCTTCCAGATTTTCTATCAAGCCTCTTTGCATTGCGATAGCAGCCTCGCCCGCTGTTTTTTCAATCGAGTGCTGCAAAGAATCATAAGCCGTTTTTAAATCTTCAACAGCGGTTTGCCACTCTCTGATCTGTCTTTCCCTTCCTTTGTCACCAGATAAAAGCTTAACCATGGCACCAACGATCTGAACTATACCCGAAATCATCTGTCCATAATTTCCGGAGAAATAACCAGCTACCGTGTTGACGATACCATCTATCAGCTGCTGGACTTCAGCTAGCGTTTGTTTAAGATCATCTGAAAGGCCTCCAAAGGCATCTCCTATTGTGCCAACGACCGCAATGGTAGCTTGAGCTGCAGCTCCTGTTATTTCAACAATGTTTACAAAGGCCTTATTAGTTTCTTCCAACTTAGCTTTATATTCATCACTGCCTTTGCCAGATTTTTTTTCGATTTCATTAAGCTCCTTTCTTTTTTGCTTATACAAATCGACAGCTATCCCAATGGCTTTATAGGGGTTATTGGTTGTTATTAAATCATCCAGTCTTTTTATCTGATCTTGAGTTTCTTTTAATTCTGTAGGAGCTAAGCTTTTACCTTTGTCAGAATTAATGAAATCCTGTAGTCCTTTCTTTAATTTCAACAAGGTTTTAGGACCAATTCTGTCAAGATCACCAAAAGCTTTCACCCATAAATCTGTCTTTTTGAAAGCTTCAAATGATGCAGAAGAAATTTCCTTTGCTTCATTCTTGTTAGCTGTATTTGAATATGTTTTTTTATCCTCATCGGACATTGAAGAAGCGGCAATATCAGCTCTTATTTTATCCCACTTTTGTTGAATTAAAGTTTTTTTCTTTTGAAATGACGCTTCTTCATTAAGGAATTCCTGATAGAGGTTTTTCTGTCGATCTACTTCAGCTTGTTGAGCTTTAGTAATGGCAATATTTTTGGCGTTTTTTTCTTCGCCTGTAGTATTCTCGAAAGTTGCTTTCTTGAATCCCTCTAATTTGTCAATTAGCTCATCGCCTGCAAATTTTGATTTAAACACCTCTATCTGCTTATTTACATTTTCAATAAATGTTTCGGAGCCTCTATAATCTGACAGAATACTTTGAAGTTTTACTAAATTTTCTCCAGATTCTTTACTTTGTACTTTTTGTAAAGAATCACTTAAATCATTAAGATATTGAAGGAAACTTTTGTCTTTTACTTTCGGAAACATTTCGTCGACTGTTTCTTTAGAATAGCCAGATCTCAATAATTCATCCCGTACGTCGATTTGTCTTTTGGTCTCTTTTATTTCTTCTTCAAAAGATCTTACTTCAATTTCTTTTCTTTTTGCATCGAGACGTGCGTTTATTTCAGCGCGTCGGCGTAAGGCTTCATCAACAGAAACGATCTCTCCTGTTAAAAGAGGATTCCCTTTCTTATCCTTATCATTTCCATATTTGTCCAGCTTACGAATTTTTACAACCCCATTCTCAATAGTCTGAAGTGCATCAGTGATTAACTGTGCATCACGCTCTAGGTCTTTAATACTATCCTCAGGAAATAATTCTGCAAGTTGTTTATTGTCGTTTTTGTTTTTAGGATTTAATAGGGCGTTTAGCTCTTTAATTTTAGCCTTAATTTTATTATATGCAGCCTGTGTAGGTGCGCTATCTAATTGAGCCTCTAATTCATCAATTTGAGCTTTAATTTTACCTGCCCAACCAAGATTAGGTGCTTTATCTTCCTCTTCCGTGATTACTTCAGGCTTAAACCCAGATAATTCATATTTTATTTTATCCGCTTGTTTTTTCTTAAGTTCTAAAACTTCTCCGCTTAATTTGCCTAGTTTTATTTCTTTCTCTAATAGAGATAATTGTTTTTCTTTTTGAGCAATCTCAGTATTATTGTTGCGAATAATAGTATTCGATATTGACCCTTTTTCGTTGGCTATATTTTGTTGTTCTCTCCATTTTTTAGATAATGCACCCCTCTTATTTTCAGCATCGATAGCCTTACGTAGCAGATCTAAACTCGCCTTTCCGGATTTTTCCGCATCATCTGAAAGCTTTCTCAATCTCTTTGCTTCAGCATCAGCATCTAAAACTTGAGTTTTTAATGCTCCGGCCTTGAATTGTTCTTCAAATGACTCTTCTAGATATTTTCTTGCGGCTGCAGCTTTAGCTTGGGCCATAGCAAACGCATCAATCTTACCAGTCACATATTCAAGCGCGTCTCCTAGTCTACGTGTAGACCTATATTGAGCATCCAAGGTTCCGCGGAAAGTTGGATCTATTGCAATCAATCGGTCGTATGCTTGTTTTCGCTGTTCTAATGACGAATTCTCATTTCTGATTATAGCAATCAACTGGGACACACTTGCTTTAGTTGCGGCTACACCTTTGCCAAAACTTGTATTATACGATTCCATTACAGCCTCTTGTGCTTTTTGGGCCGTTGTCTGCTTTTCGATAATTCCTAGTAGTTCACCCAGCTCTGTACGATAGTTGTACGTAATGGCAATAAGAGCTGCGATAAGTGTTGCAACTAAAACATATGGATTTGCTATTGTCGCCGCATTCAACGCTTCCTGGGCTACCGTAACACCTCTTATCATTTTTATTAAGTTTGCAAATCCTTGAATAATTGCTGGAGACGTCATCCCAGTTTGTAGAAGACTCGTAACAATTAATGCTGCCCGGTAAGCTCCATATATTTCAATAAGAGTAAGTAATACTTTTCCTACTTCCTGATAATGGTCAACTAAGTAAATTAAGCCCTGTATGCCGTCTGATAGAATCCCCTGCTGACTTTCTCCAATTTTATTGAGCATCTGATCCCATGCGTCTCCTAGATTCGCTACTTGTCCTGAAAGTGATTTAGACTGTTTCTCCATCAAATTGAAAAACATTCCACCTTCATTGGTCATATTGAATAAGACATCTTGAACATCTTTAAATCCAATTTTTCCTGCCGATACCATTGCAGTTATTTCTCCGGTTGTCTTATTGAATTTTTTTGCAAGTTCCGCAACCATTGGAATTCCGGCTTCAGTAAACTGACGAAGATCATCACCCATTAGCTTTCCTTTGGCTTTCACCTGGCCATACACCAAGTTGATCCTGCTTAACGGCACGCCTAATCCGGCAGCGATATTCCCCATACGAGTTAGGACATCTACAACCTCATTAGCCGGGATCTGGAATGCTAGCAACTGTTTAGCACCCGCGGAAACTTCTTGTAATGAGAATGGTGTTTTTGCTGCAAGATCAACCATTTGCCCCATAAGTTCGGCTGCTTTCGCTTCGCTTTTAAGCATTGTAGAAAATGCTATCTCTGTTTTCTGGAACTCTCCCCGGACGTTTATAAGTTCAGTTACAAAGCTTTTAATCGCGCCAATGGAAAAATAGCTCGCAATTCCTATAGAAAGATTCTTAAAAGCAGAATCCATTTGCCCCGTCTGCTGGACTGTTGTCTGAGTAAGCCCTAATATATCTCTACGCATAGATTCGATATCTCTGCGGAATTGTGCGGTGTCGATTCCTGCTCCAAAATATAAGGCTCCTTGACTGGTATTCATTATTTTAATAATTGTTGTAGAAAATCTTCTGAGGTTTGTTCTGAAAGATTTATGACAGGTTTTTTCTTTTCTTTTTTTTCTTCTTCACTTTCGTAGCTTGGTGCATCGATGAGCATTCTTTGTACTATTCGCCAGTCTACTTCCCAAAGCAGGTAATCTAAAGTCCAACTGAAATGATGGCAGATTTGCCCCATTACTCCGTAAATTGACTTTAAACCGTTTTCTCTATCGGTATCGCTTTGGTCGGTCGATTTCCGTTCATTAATACCGTAGAGGTGATAAAACTTTGATAATCTGAATTTTTCAATAGTTCCATTGTGAATTTTGCCAACTCTGCAGAACTGAAAGAATTCAGTAAATGTTTTTTTATTAAGGGTTTTAAGATGTATTTTAAACTCTTAACCCAATTTGGAAGCTCTGATTCAATCGAGATATAAACAGCATCAATAGATAGTTTTGCGTTCTCTCTGATAGCTTTATATTGAGCCGGAATTTGAACAGCTAAATCCGGATCTGAAATCTCTGATTCATCAATTCTCATTTTTATGAATACCTGCGAAAGTCTCAGCATTTTGCCGAGTGTCATCTTTCCGGTGTTCCATTTCCTTTTTTTGCCAAAAAGAATTGTTTCAAACTCATAACCTTTTCCGGTTAAGATATTCAGCTCTTCTTGTTCTTGTTTTTCCATGTAATTTTTTGTAGAAAAAGAGCCTACCCAATCAGATAGGCTCTTTTTTATTTAATTTTAGAATTCTGTTATACTACTCTGAAAGTAGAAAGTGCCGGTTCGTCTGCTTTTGTTGGTTGCATAACAGTTCCGGTTACTTCAACTCCTAAGAGAGCAGCTCTTCCGATTTCAGAAGAGAATTTTGCGGTAATCTTTGCACGAGGAATATTGATTCCCATACCTTGAGCAGGCGTGATTTTGATTGATCTTTCAATTGTTACTGGTGTAACTGGCCATTTGTAAACTGCCGTTGGTCCGGTACCAGTTTTAGAACCTCCGAAAACAGAAACCAAAGTATCTTCATCCGGATTAGCCACCTTAAATGCGATTGAAGTCTTACCTGCTTTTGACTGAATGTGAAGAGGCGTTTCAATTTCTTCGACCGGAAATTCTGTTTCCGTGGGATCATCCATATTGATTGCTGCTGATCCTTCTTCTGTATATCCTAATGGTGCGAGAGTTGTTCCCATACCTCCATCAACTGCGATTGCACCGACTTCGATTTTTGCAACTCCTACTGTAATAAGTCCTGCCATTGTATTATTTATTTTTAATTGTTATATGCTTTTAAATTGATTCTGAAATTCACGTATGTAGCTTTTTCTTCTACTTCCTCAAATGTTGAGTGATTGACTACTGTAAGATTGAACTGAGGTCTGAAAATGTTTTCTAATAGTGGGTAAACCGCTTGCGTAATTGCTTCTTCTCTTGGCGCATTCGGCACATTTTGAGTTATGCCATTTTCTTTTATCGAAAGCATCGGAACGTAGCAATTGACATTGAAAACACCATCTTGAAGAAAATCATTAGTCATTGGTAGCGAATTGATTACTATATCTTCCTTAGTGCTTCCTGCTGGTCTCCTGTCTTTGTAAAGAAGTCCATTAATGGTAGATTTGATATTCCCTTGATTAAGCAACTCAAAAATCCATTGCTTCCCTTGTCCTACTGTCTTTTTCATCGTAACTGTCTCACTAAATTTGGAACCATCGTTTTTGCTAACTGCTCAGCAGATGTAAGAACATTTCTACCTCTCGATTCTACCTGACTGGCATACTTCATTCCTGCGACTACCACTAAGGCGATTTCTACTTGCTGACTTGCTAATTCTCTGGCTTTTGCTTTTCCTTTACTCACACCTTCAGCATGACCGCTGTAATTTTCCTCAACTATTTTTCCTTCGATAATGATTGAATATCCGACAGATGATCTAAGGTTTCCAGTAACATCTTTATATGATCCGGCTGCTCTCGCTTCATTGATTGCCATTTCTCCGACGTATCTCAAAATTCTAAGCACCTTGTTAGTGATTTCGTTTTGAGCCTCAACAAATCGCTGATTGATAGCGTTCATATTTCCGATAAATCTTACAGCCATAATCTTGAGTGTAATTGCTCTTTTTTATGAAGCTTATTGTTTCCTTCGATTCTGGTATTTCCTTCGGCATCGATTACCTTTATCTTTTCTCCCATTGCTACCTTTGGGCAGTTTTTAGGCAGGTAAATCACAGCGTTAAACACATATACCTCACTATCTTCTGTCATTATACTTCTACCACCTCCATTTCCTTCATCACGGCATTTAGAAACATTTACCCATTCTTCAGAACCACCTGACCAACTACCATCTTCTGGATTGTAGACAGATTCGATCTTTTGAAACACCATTAAAGTGTAAGGAAGACGTTTTACCATTTATGAGTAATGTCTGTAATTGTATCTTTCGCCAAAAGATTTGGAAGCCCTAATCTGGAAGCTAAAATCTTGTAGTAAGCAGTAATAGCATCTTTATCGTATGAGATAGAAAAGCCACCTTCTGAAACTGATTTAGGAAGCAAAATGATGTCGGGGAATATGTTGTAAAAGAAAGTATCAAGATTAATGTCATTCGTTATGGTATCGGACGGATCAAGGTTTACGCGTGCTAATTCTGCAGCGACCATTCCATCGGAGTACTCAACCGACCAGTTAGAAAATTTTTCTTGTATGTATTCCCCGATAGTCATTATGCCAATTTCGTTTTCAGAATTACGTTTTTCTTCGTATCGTTCAGAACCGGCAGCGCAAAGGCTGTAGCTTTCGTGGATACCAAAATAGGATCCTGTACTCCGAAAGTTTTCACCAGGATAAATCCATCACTTACAGTCTGTGAAGTCGTATCGCCAAAAGTCATGTTGAATTCTGGAGTAGTTGTATACTGCGTGTTGCCTAAAACAGGCGACACAGACAATAGTACATTGCCAGGTTCCCATCCATTTGTAGCTGACAATACACCTGCTTTACTTTCGTAGTTCACAAAAGTTTCCCAGATTCTGATCGTAGGCAAGCCATACAGGGCAAGTCTTGTATTGATCATTTCCAGAGTAGGCTTAAACATCTGGGTTGTTCCTCCATTGTTTGCAACTCCGTACACAAATTCTTGCATAGATTTGATGGTAGGGATCTGATTCGCTGTCGCCTGATCTACTGTAATAGTAGAAAATCTATACCCCTTACTCAAAGCTTCTGTTTGCAATGTTTGAATGTCCTTGATTGGATCAGCGTCTGCTGCAGTGAACCAGTCTTTAGCTGCATTGACAACTCTCACTTTGAAATCAATCAACAGGTCTGCAACACCTCCTGAATTGTTTGTCGCGGTAATTTTGTATTTACCAGTAGATGCAAACTGTTTTGCGGCATGCTCCGCTCTTGCGTTCACACCATCTAATACAAAGTTTGAATCCCCATAAATCTTGTCAATCATCTGGTTTTTAATCGCTGCATTTGTCGGATTCAACTGCACCGCGTTTCTCAACTGCTGAATCTTAATAAGATCATGTTCGTCAAGGTCACGGGCAATCTCAATCTTTGGAATCTCTCCCTTCATCGCCGCGATAAAATCACGTCCTTTTCTTGGTGCCTTAGATCCAATTGCAACAATGTCCGCCATTACTTTGGCTGAAGTTGTTGATTCAAGGTTTTGATACGTCAAATCAGTCTGATATTGAAGTGGGAAATAGTTTCTGTACTGTAAATCTCCCAGAGTATACGCATTGATGATTGCGTTCATATTGGATGCTGAAAATTCAGGTACAATATTGTTTGCGTTTATAATCATTGTTCGTTATTTTTTAGATGAAGGAGATTCTTGGTAAAGCAGCTTTTAGTAAAGCAATCCCGGTCTTTTCTTTGTCAGGCAAAGCATCAACTCTTGCTGTTCCTGCCATGACAATTGCTGCTAAAGGGAAATCATCGATTTTAATATCATGTTTCACTAGTCCAATTGTACCAGCAAGCAAGGGTGCCGTCAAAGCCGCATTTAAGACTTTGTATTTTCCGTCTGCGTCTGGAACCACTACGGTACCAGCTGGAATTACTCCATCAGAGAATCTGGATGCTGCATCTGTTTTCGACACATGAACACCGCCCGGATAGGTTGCGTCAATCTGATCGAATACAACAATCTGTCTTCCTGACTGGAAATCATCGTTAATATTATTCATTGGTTTTTGCTTGTTTTTTAGCATCCACGTATGCTTGAACATCAGGCGAAACCTCTCCCTCTTTTTTAGCTTCACCGAATAATGGTTTAGGTGTAGATCCTAAAGCAAGATTGCCGAACTCCTGAGCAATTGCGTCTGATTTGGTTTTCATCTCAGTTGCGTATGCTTCAATTTGTTCTTCATTCTCAAATGTGATATTACTCGGAATTAAAGCTTGAATAGATTTAGATACTTTCAGCTCGTCTAATTTCGATTGCAGTTTTTGAGCATTGGTTTGTGCGGTTTTTTCAGCTTGAAATCCAGAGATTAACTCGTTTTGTTTTTCCATTTGCTCTCTGAAAGCTTTTACCCACGCTGGTTCTGCTTCGCCCGTTGGCTTTTCGACAGGTTTGTCTTCTGGCTTATCCTCAGGTTTGTCTGTGATTTTGCCTTTCTCCAATTCCTCTATTTTTTTTGCCAACGTTCGGTTTTGATCAGCGAATGATTGGAATATTGCCAAATCATCCTCTACCCCTGCTACTGCGTTTTCAATGTCTTCCTGTTTTTCGACCGCCTTAGACAATTGTTTTGCTTTGGCTTTCAAAATTGTTTCGCTCAACCCCAAATTCTTATACTTGGTTTTAAGCTGTGTTAGGATTTCTTGTTCAAACATTATGAATTCTTATTTGTTAATTATTGAATTCAAAAATACTTTCATTACTATTGCACAACAATATGCAATTACGTAATTTAGCACTACTTACTTAAAGTGTTACTTTATAACCATATAAAATGATAGAATGGACGAACTATTGATTAAAAGGAGTGCTGATTTGCTGGTGATTGATATGTTGGAAACAGCTTACAGAATTGAGAGGGTAAAGAAAATTACACTTACGTTAGAGGAATTTTGTAGAGTAATCGGCAGAGACAGAAGTGCGATTCATAAACTATTAAAGAATAAACTTCTCCCGGAGAACCTGGTAATAGGTGGCTATGAACACAGAAAGCAAAAGACCAAAGTATTATTTGATACTGAGAAAGTCTTGGAATGGCTCAGAAATCAAAAGGAAACTGAATTCGCTGATAAAGTATTTAAGATTTGATTGAGTGGCTTAAACAATAAAGGATATGAAATTTTACAACACTTACAATTCACAATTTGAATTACTTCCACGAATTACAATTATTTATGGTAGGCGCATTGAATTTTCAAGCAATGGTATTGCTTTAGAATGGCTATGGTTTGGAGTTTATTTAAAATTCAGAAGTAATTCATCAAAATAAAATACTCATGACATACGAAGAACTAAATAATAAAATAAGACAAATGAGAAATGAATCATTTGAAAATTCCTCTCAATTAACTTTAGGACAATTTATTTCTGAAATTGAAAGGATAGGAATTGTTGCCGAACATAATAATGAAATTAAAGATGTTTGCTTCGATTTTGGAAGTGCTATACCTACAACTTTAGACAGTTGGCGAGGTGCTTATGAAGAATTGGCATTAGGTTACGAATTAAGCGGGTATGATAATAATTCAAAACATTTTTCTGACTGTAAAGCTGATAAGTTTTTAGAACAATTAAAATCAGCTATCGGCAAAGAATATACAGGTTGGAAAGGTGGTGAATTCATTATGAATGAGGACACACCAGTGTGGGTTTCAAATAGTGGAAATTCAGACGACACGGGGATTATTGGAATATTAGATGATGGTTGGAGAATTATTGTCTTGACCGCTTTTTGTAAATATTAGACTATGAAGAAATACATCACTCTACCCAACGGAAGAAAGAATAACAAACCAAGCATATGAAGATAGATTTATATAACGAGGACAACTTAGAAGTAATGAAAAGGCTTCCAGATGAAAGTGTTGATGTTATTTGCATCGATCCGCCGTATTTATATCTGAAAAATCAGAAGCTCGAGAGGGTTTTTGATGAGTTGAAATTCTTTTGTGAATGCAAAAGACTTTTAACAAAAAACGGATTTATTGTGATGTTTGGTCGCGGAACTTCTTTTTACAGATGGAATACGATTTTAGAAGATTTGGGATTTATTTTTAAGGAGGAAGTAATTTGGAACAAAAGAAGGGGTTCGTCTCCTGTTTTACCACTAATGAGAGTTCATGAGACAGTAGCGATATTCACCAAAAAAACGGGTAAAATAAATAAAATTAAGGTCTGTTATGGTGAAGTTAAAGCTTTCGATTTAGATAAAGTTTTTGAAGATATAAAACGATTAGGAGGTTTGTTTAATAAAGGAAAATCTTACGAAAAAGTTTTAGAAAATCTTAGGATGAATGACGAAAAAGGAAGTTATGAGCATGGCATAAAACAAGGGATAACCCATAAGACTTCTTTTGGAGATAAAAACCACAATAGCTGTGTTAGCACTTACACTTTGTTGGCGATGGAAAATGGCGTGCGTGAGCAAAGTATTATTAATGATAATGGAAATCATTATTCAAACATTCATCCAACCCAAAAACCCGTCCGTCTTTTAGAGCGCCTTTTAAAATTGGTTATTCCAATGAAAAATAAAAATATAGTTGTTGCAGATTGGTTCAGCGGCTCAAACTCTTGTTGTGAAGCTGTTATAAATCTACAATCAGAATTTCCGGAAATAGAATTTGAATTCATCGGAACTGAGATTGATAAAGAATATTTCGATGATGGAAAAGCGAGGATTGACAATCTAATCACAGAAAAGGAAAAACAATTATTCCCAGTATAACAAACCTAAATTTATTAAACCTAAAAATAAAAGAAGATGATTGTAAATGAAGAAACTATTCATCAAATGGATGAAGATAGCCCTATTTTCAAAGCCGTAATTAGGGCAATGAAAATTTATTCAGAACAATGCATTAAGGCCTCTTTGGATAAAGCGAGTGAGAAATTACCTTATGATAGTATGGATGAAAAAATGCTATTGGAATCAATAATCACAAACAAAGACAACATTATTCTCCTTTAATTTTTACTTTCCTAAACATCAATTATATAAATGTCTTTAACTGATTCGGAAATATTACTATTAGAGCAGCTTATCCATGATAGAGAGGTGGATAAGCTGTTTAGTAGGTTAACAACTATTACCGAAGAAACCAATCCTAACTACAAGTTATTATTTGAGGCTATAAATAGCCAGAAGTGGGGCTTTAATGATAAGAATCGCCCTGTAGTTTGACCAGTAACAGATAATTGTACTTCGGCTTCTAAAACCTTATCCTCAACAGGCCCTAAAACTTTACCCCCATACTTTAGCTCTCTTTTCTCTGTATCGATCTCGAAAAAGTATTTAGGATCTTTTCCTTCAGGAACTTTGGAAGCTTTTAAGTTTGAAACTTCAGGTTTAGACGTGATTTCGTCATTTGAGTTTTGACATGAAGTTAGCATTACCAGCGTTAACACACCGATTGAAAATAGTTTTTTCATTGTAAAAGATTTTGATTTTTTGCCTGCGTTTAACCGGTGCAGGCTTACCGGGTTATTTTAGCGCTGTTGCTATTGTTCATGCGACAAATCCTCTCTTATGGTTTCGCTAGGCGATTTTCCTTCCATAAAATATGGCAAGTAAGCATCAATATCTATTTGCTTGTATGCGGTATTTATGTGTTTATCGTTTAAATTTAAACCTACGCACACTTGCCAGATCCAATATTTATATCCAAATGGATATTGTTTGCCGTTTAAAAAATTTAAGTTTTCCATTGTTTTTTTTATTTTATTTTAGTTCTGTTGCTTCTTTGATTAAATCATCTATTTCGGCAAAGTCTATTTCGTCGAAAAACGGACTGTCTTGCTCTATTTCCCAAATCTTTTCAGCCGTTTTAGAAATTTGCTTTAACATTTCAAGCATTTCAGGTGCTTTGGATATTAACAAGGCGTTAGCTTCACCTTCTTCTGTGTTATATTTATACACATCGCATATTGCATCATCTCCTTCTTGAATATCAGAATAAACATCACCGTGTTTCTGAGTCCAATTTCCTTTTGTTCCTTTGAATTCCATTATTGTTATTTTATTGAGTTAAGTAGCTGTAAAAATTCCCTGTACGCTAAAATTCTTCCTTCCTATGAATGCGCTGTATTTTCCATATTATTATCCAGACAATAGCCTACATATTCTTTAGCCGTCTGAATATTTAATTCAATCTTTCTTTCCAGCATCTCCTTCATCTCCTGCTCTCTGTCTGGGACCTCTTCTAGGAAATATTTAATAGGAAATGGACATTTAGCAAACCTTTGAGCGAATAAACCAAAATCTTTAGTACACATTAATTCACCGCTTTTTAAATCATCACTCTCTGTAAAAACGAAATAGTTACCGCTTTGCTCCGGCAGTCTTTCGCTCACCGCCACCTTAATGTATTTTGTTTTACTCATGATTTTTTGTTTAGTAGTTCTCAAGCTCTTCAAATGAGTAAAAACAAATCTCATAATCTGAAATATTGTGTAATTGCTGCCATTTAATTTTAGCATCTGATTTCGATTCCGCCTCAATAGTACCTATTTTATTTCCTCTATCACCAGCGTCTCCAACGTAGTATTCAATTACTGTAAATGTTTTCATTTTAAATTATTTCTTTCATATTGTGAATAAATTAACAAAGCTATCAGGGCTATTAATAATAAGTAAATCATAATTTATTTTATTAGTTCTCAACTTTATTTCGTGTATTTCCAACCTTGATTATATTCTTCAACATTGCCAGTGCTCTTGTTTTGGAGAATTTTAAATCTTTCTTAAAGGTTATTGCTAATTTATTAGATGTAAATCCGTAGCAAGCAAATGGCTGAGCGGAAGATAACATACTCATTATGCCTTTGTCTTTTTGAATGTTTTTAATAAAATCTCTACTATCTAAAATCCTATAATTTTCCCATTCAAGTATAAAGCTTTGGTAAATTCGACCATCCCTATAAATAACCTGCTTATGGAGAACTTTGTCAAATAATTCTAAATCATTTGTAAAATCATTCTCTATGGTGTACACATCTTTTTTCATAATTTATCGCTTTATTAGTTCTGGGTTAGAGTGGATAGAACCGATTACTTCAATTTCTTCTTGTGAAATGAAAACTCTTGAAAGTCTATGATGTACTGTTTTTAGCTTCATATAAAAAGCTCCATCCGAAAATACAACTTGATAAACCATTCCAAATCCTTTTAATAAATCCCCTTCGTAAATATCCACACCGTTCTTGTCAACTAAGCCCGTGAATTGCATTACAATGTGTTTTTTAAGATCAAGGCTATTAAATACTACATCGCCAAAATTCAATACTTGATTAAATGAAAAAGGCTTTGACATTACTTTTAATTTTGGGCAGAATGCTCTAAATTTTATTTCTCTGTTCATATTTTTTGATTTTTGAAATTTTTAAAACCAGGCTTTGGCGTACCTCTGCCCGGAAAACTAATTAACCATGATTGTTTAGGTGGTTAACCCGTGTTTTAGCTTAATAATACATGTAGTACGATTGTATTTATCCTGCTCGTATTCCAAAGAGATAAACAACTTGCCTAGAAGGCTTTGGATGAAATTTTCCTCAAATACTTCCATCTTAGGCTTTTTATAGAAACTACATTTTACTACGAATTCTGCATTATATTCATGGACTTTTCTATTAATACCCTTAGCGACGCTATCGATGAACTTGATTAGGGATTTTAATTGATCTGAATAATCCTGATAAACAATAATTTCATCTGTTTCTTCGTTTACCTCATGGCAATTTTCACAATAATGCTTTCCTTTTATCTCTCGCCAATCAGAATCATAAGCGTTTTCTATCGCGCCACTTTCATCATTCCAAAAAGCGTATTCGCCATTATCGTTCATTTCGCCACAACGGTCACATTTTACACCGTAAAAAATTTCAGTTACTATCATAATTTTTGATTTCTTTTATTTTATATGGGGTCTTTAAGCCGACCCCGGGGCGTTATTTTGTTCTAAGTCCTAAACTTTTTAAGAATCTCTCTTGCTTGAAACTCAAGTGAGAAACCTGCTTGTAACCGTAGCCATTTCGTTTGAATAACTCTTGGTAAATTTTGAGACTGAAAGGGTCCGGTTTATAGCCATTTCTTCGGTGGGGCTCATTCATTCTCGCGAACTGCAGAAGATCTTCATCTGACATTGCTGCTAAAGCTTCTTTGATTTCAACCGGGGTTGAGGCTTTCAGTTTTTTATAAACCGTATCGTCCAGATTAGCGAACGCTGCATCTACTATCAGCTTAAGCGCCTTTATATCTTCTGGTGTTAATTCGATTTCTTGACCAGTTTCTAATGTGTATTTAACTGTTTTCATAATTGTACTTGGATTGATATTAATTACTGTACAAATATATATAGTTGTATTTGTAATACAATAATTAAATGTGTTAAATATATGTTAAAATATATATTTGAAATACAACTAATCGCACATATAGTATAAATTATTATATTTGCAATATGGAAAAGCGTAAATACAATAGAATAAAAGCTGTTTTAGCCGACAAAGATGTGGATCAAAAAGCGTTATCTGCTTATTTAGGAACTGGAGAAACATCAGTTTCTAGATGGTGCAATAACAAGGCTCAACCCTCTATTGATGTATTTTTTAAAATAGCTGAGTTTTTACACGTCAGTGTTTGCGATCTTTTGGTTGAGGAAAAGAAGTAATCTTTTTCAGGCGCCGATCTATCTTTCAATTTATGTCTGGTATTTTTTGTTTGCAATTCCTTTGGATAATTACCTACAGTAAGCACTTTAAAATATTTAATACATGCTGATTTTTCTATTCTGTTCTGCCTGTATACTTCAGTTAGGCTTTTCATTTCTGGGCTCATGGTCTTGATTTTTTCATTTTCTTAAGCTCATTCCTTGTAATTCTATGATGTTAAAGCATTCAAAGAACCTATCATAGATTCGTTCTCCATATCTGATCTTTATTTCTTTAATGGTTTCTCTGACGTTATCCCCATAATAATTCAGAGTGAGAAATGTTCTAGCGTGATTTACGTACCGCTCACTAAGTATCTTTTTCATCAAATCAACACTTCCGTAGTTTTTAGCCATATCCTCAGATAATAAATCATCAAATGCGTTAGTTCCAAGCTCATATCTCTTCTGGAAAAGTGACAATTGATAATCGCGATCAACCTCTCTATCATGACGGTTAGCAGATTCATATTGTTTCACAACTTCATCAACTGAATTATACTTGAACTGCAGATTATATCTTCTTAACAACTGATCTGTGCCTTCAATATCCTTTACAATCAAGGGATTTACTGATGCATATCTGAAAACTTCATAGAATGTCTTTACAATTGCAGTCTTACCAATTCCAGGTTCTCCAATTATCACCCATCCCTTATTGAGGCTTGGAACACTTTGATCGTTTAGAAGAGGGCTGTTAAAAAATGATTTTCTTTGAAGGAAATAAGCGATCAGAGTATAGGCTAGCTTTTTCGCTTCTCCATCATTAGCCGTATCATCGAATTCTTTGCCGTTTACAAGCGGAAAATTCGCTTTAAATACCTCATAGAGACTTTCTGCTCTCATGGGCTTTAATTCCGGCAGAATGACCTCTTTCTGCTTTGGTATCGAATCGATCATTTTATCAAAATCATTTTCATACCTGATCAATAATTCCTTGTATTTTTCTGCAACCGGGTGTTTTGGATTATTTACCAGAAGATATTCTATGGCTCTTGTCAGAATAGGAGGGGCGTCACCGCTCAACTGACTGTCTAAGTCCGGTCCCGTTTGATTTTGTTTTAAAGCTGTTTGATTGTCCATTATTGAAATCTTTTCTTAAGTGAGGTTCTACGTTTTGAAATTTTAGTTTCCAATTTTTTATTTCGTTTCCAAATCCATCTTTCCAACCTGCATCTACCCAAGTTTGATATTTGGTGATAATCTGAGTTTTTTTTGATTCAAAGTCTTTGTTGTTTTGAGTCATCCAACTTTTAACAAATTCCAAAAATTCATTTTCGCTAGGAATTATTACTTTTAAACTATTTAAATCTTTATTTACATCTTCATTTTCATTTTCATTTCTATATAGTTCAAACACATGTTCAAACATTTGTTCAAGTATTTGTTCATTTTTCAAGTCTACGGAAGTATCTAAATGATCCATTACAAACTCTTTAATTGCTTTCTTTTTAAATTGTTGCGGGAATTTCTTTTGAAAATACCTTGACAAATAAGACTTTTTACCTGCATCAGACCTTTTATCTTTAAAAACCTCTCTTGCTCGCAAAATTTGTTGTGTTCTGGGATTAGATATTGTACCATCTTCATTTTCGTCAAATTTTTGTTTCAACACTTGTTCGAACACTTGTTGAAAGCGTTGGAATTCTGAAAATTTAACATTGCATAAAACTGCAAGTTTCTCAATATCATTTGGCAAACTTCCCTTATCGTAATTATGTAAAATAAGATTCAAGTACCATCCTCTACAATCAGAATCCATAGAAGCTGTACTGTTTAGCCAATCGTTAACATAAAGTAATACTGCCGGATCTTTCATTTAATTAAGTTTTTATGTGCGATTACGTGGCACGGTTGACAAAGTGTTACTCCGTTGCTAATTACGGTTCGTAAGTCTTTGAATAATGCATAAGGTTTAATATGATGGACGTGTAAATTTTCAGTTGAAAAACAATTTGCACACTTGTATTTATCTCGTCTTAGTACCTTCTTTTTCCACCTGACGTAAGGTGCAGATGTTCGAAATTTAGTCTCAGCATCAGAAACACCTCCCAACCAATTCCAATGATTTTCACCTCCCAGATGATTAAATGCTCGAATGAAATTATCTCTACAAACCCAACCATTATCCGAAGGAGAAAATTTTAAATTAAGGGTCGTTTTAAGGGTTGCTTCATCAACCCCATGACAGAAATCCAATAGAATAATGTTGTCATCGGGTATTTTACCGTTTTGATGTTGATAAACAAGTAAGTCCATGTAACAAGCTCTCTCTTTCGGAAGCATCATTCTTGTTCCTTCGTAAAAGTCTTTGCTATAAAATAAGAATGCAGGATCTTTCATTCATTCTTCAGTATTTAGTAATTTTCAAAAGCAATTCACCAGGCCTCAATCACCTGTACCTATTCCATACTTCGACATCACTCCATTGTATGGTTTGTTTCTATAATCTTTTTGCAATTTCTTCAACTACTTTTACAGTAACTGCATTACCTAGCATCTTGTATCGTTGTGTTTTTGGTATTTTTTTTTCAATTCCATCATAATTCCCTAATTCAGTCCAGTTATCCGGAAAGCCTTGAAGGCGCTCCCACTCAATCTCCGTCATACGCCTATATTGACCTTTAGTTTCTACATTTTTACGATGATCTAAATCGAGTGTTACCATTAAACCTTTGTCTGAATACACACGATTTTGCTGATATGGCTGAACACCCCCAGATTCTTTTGATGGGTTAATTTGGATTGTTGTCATATCAGAATGAAGTCCTCCCGAATTGCCTCCTGCTGTCAATGTTCCTGCAATTATAGGTACAGAAATATATGTATCTGTAGCCTTCATATTTCCAGCCCTTAATGTTGTGGCACTATATTTGGTTTGTGACCGTCCTTTTTCTGATTCTTTCTCGAATGAAGGTATGATGTCATCTTCTCCGATAGGAAATACTCCTGAGACACTTCTTCCTGTAAGATGTCCAACAAGGTATATCCGCTCTCTATTTTGGGGCAAAAACCACTTTGTATTAAGCAGTTGCCACTCAAGTCTATAACCCCCAATGTTGGCAAAGGCTTGGAGAATGCCCCAAAAGTCTGCGCCAGAGTTTGAGGAGAAAGCTCCTTTAACATTTTCCCAGATAAACACAGATGGTCTGAGCTCAGTAACCAATCTAATTGCTTCGAGGATAAGAACACTTCTTTGACCGTCCATCCCTTCTCTTTTTCCAGCAAGGCTGAAATCTTGACAAGGCGATCCGAAAGTGATAATGTCAACTCCTGTAAAGTCTCTTCCGGAAATATCGACAACTGAACCGATGAATTTTGCATTTGGAAAATTGTGTTTATAATTAGCGATAGCGTGTTTGTCTATTTCTGAGAAATAATGATTTTTAATTTCAAAACCTGCATCCTCAAAACCTTTTGAGAACCCTCCTATACCAGAGAATAGTTCTAATATGTTTATTTCTTTTTTCATTTTCTTATTGAGGTTTGTTGTCTTCAAATTCAGATAATTGAGGAATTTTATCTTCAACATCTTCATTGAATGTTTTGTTAATGAAATCCAGCTCTTCCTGAAAGACAAATGGAGATCTCAATTTCATGAACCTGTGCCATTTTTCATTTACAAAAGCATATCGATGATAATCCAGGTAGAGAAAAGCATCTTGTCGGCCGTGAAATTGCTCCATTGATTTATAAGAAGTAAATTCTTTCTCTTTCATCTCTCCGTTGCCATCTCTGTAGTCTAATTTGAAAGAAGTGGCGTTATTGATGTTGATTCTCTTTTTGAATTTTTTCATCTTACAGCCTATTTAGTGAAAATTAACCATTTCTTTTTTCGAGACAGCATCAAAACACCCATCTCGAAATTGGATTATTTGAACTTTAAAATTATAATCCGCTTCTATTTCAGAATTAAAATTCTCAAGAATATTATTAAGACCTTTTACAATTGATTTGCATTCTTTGACAGTAAGCCTACCATCGCAATCGGAGTGATTAAATAATGGTTTCAAATCATGTTTCATTTCTTCTAATTTGTGAAGAGTTCCGCCATATCCATCGTAATCATCTATATTTATTCCTATTTGATTACCTAATGATCTTCTAAATCTATTGAAGGAACTATATGGACCATGCCAGCAATTATGTGTAGTATCTAATCCCATAATATTTTATTTTTTAAAGTCTATTTAGTGAGTAACCGTTCTCTTTTAAATGCTTCCATCTTTGGTTATTTATAATTTTATGGATAGTAGTATCACGCACATTCAGCTTTTTTGCAATCTGGCATTTATTGAATTTTGGATTAATTCGGAATAATCTTCTGATTGCTA
Source organism: Chryseobacterium carnipullorum (assembly GCF_003815695.1). NCBI lineage: Bacteria > Pseudomonadati > Bacteroidota > Flavobacteriia > Flavobacteriales > Weeksellaceae > Chryseobacterium > Chryseobacterium carnipullorum. The sequence continues at coordinate 3,712,921 of NZ_CP033920.1, forward strand.
AAACATTTTTTTCGGATAATTTAGCCTGATATGATCTTTCGCCTTTGCGCATTAAATTAGTATTTACAGCATGATCTCTATTCTCTTGTAGTGTGTTCCACTCTAAATTCGAAACATGATTATTAGCTTTATTACCATCAATGTGATTTACTTCTAACTTACCATATGGATTATCTAAAAAATATTTCGCTACTAACCTATGAGCATATTTCATAACCCGAACATTATTAAACTTTACATAATATTGTTGATAACCTTTACCGTTGTCTTGTGGAAGGATTATTCGAGGCTTGTTTATTCTATATCCACATGGCTGAATCGATGAGTTAATTTTACGAGCAATACTTCTTAATCTTCCAAAGTTTGAAATCTGATAATTATTTTCAAACTCTTGTACGTCTTTCCAAATTTCTTCCATTGCTTTTTATTTTAAGTAGCCTAATTCTTTTGCTTCTCTGGGATTATCATGAATCCAAATGTGACCTTCACGGCTTACCGCCAACCAATATCTTGTATCTAAAAGAAGAGGGATATTGTTAATTCTTGCCCAATCATCAGCGAACCCGATTCTTTTCATTACGTGATGAACATCCGTAGTAGGCTGCTGTGTTACCGGGCAAGTTTTATTTTCAGGTTTTGCCATGTAGACAATTTTCTGAACTGTATACTTTGCGTTTTCAACTGCTCTTTTCTTCGAAACTTTTGAAATTGGTTTTCCGATGTCTTTAATCTTTACTGGCTTCAAACTCGCTCTGTAATTCCAATAATGAGTGCTACATCTTTTAGCGGTAAGTGGTTGCTCTTTTGAATTTGAAGGACAGTCAATACAAATACCTACTTTCTGTTTTATTGTACTGTTAGACATCGTTTTCGGGTGTTTTGAAGTTCTCTACGGAATTGAGCAAGTGTTTTCTCGTTTTGTAAAATCGTATCACAGATGATTTTGTATTTGTGATAGTCATTATTATTCAAATGCTTTTCGGCTGTCTTTTTAAGCTTTGAAATATTGGATTCTATCTCTTGTACTTTTTCATTTAAATTAATCATGCTTTAAAATTTTTATTTGTCAAAATGAGATTGAAAACGATTTAGATCTGGAATCCTGAAAAACTTCCGGTTACCGAATCGCTTTTCATATGGTAAATGCTTTTTAGTTTGACGAACCGCAAAAGTGTGATATGAAACACCTAAATATGCTGCAGCCTGATTACTGTTTAGCATTTCTTCTTTTTCGACTTGATTTTCGGATTTTTTATTTCTCGTAAATTCTCCTTCACCCTTTTTTAGAAACACTACCTTTCGGGGAATCCGTTTCGCTTTATCTAAAACTTCAAGTGCCTTTTCATGCTCTTTTATCTTTGCTGAGCGACTTCCAACTGAGTTGTTATCGCTTGTTATGGTTAGGTCTTTTTTAGCCATGATTATCAAGTTGTTTTAAAAGCTCATCAGCGTACTGAACTGCTTCTTCAATTAAATTCTTAGTGTTATGATGAGATCCTGGAATAGAATTAGCACATAATCCCTGCATTGCTAATCCTGCGAAATATTCTCTTTTACTCAGTCCAGACATTTGATATAATGAATACTCAGACTGATATTCGGTTTTTAATTCGTTGTCTAAGCCACCAAATTGTGCATTTAATGGTGCGATTGGCTTATTTGCATTTTTCATATCTATATTATTTCTATGTGTTTACTTGGGTTCGGTAACTGGATGTAATAATCCAAATCGTATGTAAAATTCTTTTGTGTGCGCAGCATTTCGGATTTCGTGAGCTGTCTGTGTGTCGCTTCTAAATACCAAAGGAAAAAGCGTTGATGATCTTCTTTGTCGTAGACCTTTGGCGGTTCGTTCTGGTTTGGATGGTGGATTACTGACATTTCGCATTGATTATTGAGATTATTTGTTCTTTGTAGTCTTTGCCGTGCTTTGCCTTTTTTAAGAGTTTTTTTATGTACTCTTCATCACGTGGAATCATTACAGAGTGATAATGATGTAGGGGATTGAAAAAACGATCATCGAAGCTTACAAAAAGACATTTGTCAGTATTGGTTAAAAACATATTCAATTGCATCTGACCGTAATATTTTTTTAAAGAATCTTTTGATGATGGCGCTTCGTCTTTACTTACTTTGAAAAAATCTTCTGCTGATTTAATCATTAAGTATTTCAGGTGCGTTTTTGACTTCGGGCACTTCACCTCGCAAATCATATTATTAAGAATAATCACATCTGGTGTACTGCCTAAATTGTATTCATCATTATAGAAGAAAATTCTTTCACCAACTGAGGTATAAATAAAATCATCATCATTAACCGTTTTACCTAACTCAGTTGCTATCCTTTCGGCTACTCTCGGTTCAACTTCATTACCTCTTTCCATTGCTGCATTATAAAACTGTGGTTCTGGTGGTGAAAGCATTTCTGCAACACAATCTGAAACATAGGTCTTTGCACCCACTGATAATACTTCAGCTTTATTTTTAGGCTCTGAAAGAATTTTGTAAATCTCACTTGCTGTAAAGTAACTTGCACGGAAATTCAGCCATTCTTCATCATTTTTAAAACCTTTATAATTGACCATGAGCCTGCATTTTTTCAGTGTTAGATTTAACAGTATCAGCAAGATTTGAATCAAGCGTGAAAGCAACTAAATCGGCTCTATTTAAGTTTGCCCCGAAGATGTTGCCGAACATATCACAAGCATCTTTTATCGCCAGTGTTTTTGCCAAGGGAAAAGCCATTGAGATAGCACCGTTATTTATATTTTGTAAATCGGCTGGACTTGTGCCGGATTTAGTCTGTAATTGACTTGCACCAATACCATCATGAAAATACCATTCACCATTGATAGGACTTTTAAAATGCACTCTAACTGTTACCCAAACACCATTGAATGAAGAACCTTGACTAGTTATTTCAATTTTATATTCTTTGAAGATCTTTCTCAATAAATGTTCAACTTTATCGATAGGCAAATACTCATAAGGTGCTTTCTGCTTTTGACCGTTTACCAGAATATCTTTTTTTATGAATGGGTGTTTAGCAATCCAGTCTTTCGGTGGATTTCTGCTAAGAAGAAAATTTAATTGGTCATTTTTCCAAGCCACTTCTAAATCAGTGGTTAAATCTGCTATTGTTGGTAATTTTTGAATATCTGTTGACATACTTTTAATTTTGAGAGATTAAAACCCAGTACTCAGAACCTAATCTTTTATCTAAAAAACTAAGACCGGCAGGTGAGTGATTGAAAATTGCTGTTTGCAATTGACAAAGCCAGAAAGGTGAAGTTATAAGGCTTGCATTGTGAACGATTTCTTTTCGCTCGCTTTCTGGCTGTGATAGATAATTTTCTATTGTCATTTTGTAAGAATTACATTAATTCGATTTCAGCGAATGCCCATCTTTTGAAAGCTTCAAACTTTGCTTTAATCAAATCAGCTTTTTCATTTTCGTTGTTTGCAGATGGTAATTCAAAAGAAGCAACCCAAACATTTAACTGATCTTTGATAGGTGCTTTTGCTAATGCTTCAGCTTCTTCTTTTAGTCTTTTTTCTTCTGCCAATCTTTCTTTCTCAGCTTTTACTTCTGCATCTTTTTTGGCTTGTAATTCAGCTTCAAGTTTTGCTTTGGCATCTTGTTCAGCTTTCAGTTTTTCAGCTTGTTCAGCACGTTCTTTCGCTAATTTCTTTTCAGATTCAGCCTTTTCTTTTGCTGCCTTTTCTTCTAAAGCTTTTTTATCTGCATCGGCTTTGGCTTTTTCTGCTGCAAGACGTTCGTTTTCAGCTTTGATCTTCACTTGCTCAGCATCAAATTGGATCTTTTTTGAATCAGCGTTTTCTTTCACTGTAGAGAATTCAACATCAGTCATTTCACCGAAATTCACATCTTTGTTTTCAACAAACTGCCAAACTGGTAAAAGAGATTCTTTTCTATTGTTATGAAGATTCTGGATTTCTGCAAGTCTCTGTCTTTCGGCTTCTGCCTTTTTTTCTTCAGCTTGCTGTTGCTCGAATTGAAGTTTTGCACCGTTCAGGACCTTTGTGTATTCATCGTCTGAAAGATCACCGAAATTCAACCCCATTGGTACAAATGCATTGAAAGGCTCTAATTCAGAAATACGCTCGGCATTCAGTTGTGCTTTTCTTTCTTTCTCAAGGTTTTCAAAGTGCTTCTCAATGTTCTCGAGATTGAGTTCGATTCTTTCATTTACCGCAATCTCTTTTCTCTTAATAGCATCAACGAATTGACCGCCTTTTAAGAAAAATTCTTTGGTAGTAGAGTGCCAAACATTGATACCTTTGGTTCTATTATCTTTGAAAAGCAATCTTAATTTTTTAGCTTTTTTCGCTGTCTCTGGATCTTCAATATCCATTTTAATAATCTCAGCATATTGCTCTTCAAGAATTGCTCTTTCTGCTTTAATTTGTGGCAGATTACCAACTAATTCAGATGCTTGATTTTCTGCGATACCATACTCAGATGGATTTACTGTTGTAATTTCTAATGTTGACATATATTGTGTATTTATTATTTTGCTAATTCTCTTGTCATAGCGATAATCGCATCTGTTTTAGCCTTTCGGCTGGCGGCGTTCGATCCCACTCGTTCACCGCCATTTTGCTTTTTGGAAGCGTTTTCTTTGTCACTCAAATACTTGTAGATGTGTGCTAATGGTATTTGATCTAATATTTTTGTGCTTAAACTTTTCATGCTGCTCTTTTTAATCTTAATCTTTCAAACTTTGCAAGTGTGCATACAACTGATGCTCTAAAGTCTTTTGCTGTAAACCATTCAACCCATTTTTGATGTGAGATAAAACGGTTCTTGAATCTGTTTTGAAGTCTCATGATGCAGTAATTAAAAATTCAACAAACTTTTTGTGATTAATTCTGAGAATGATTGTGAAAATCAAACCTATACTCGCTAAAATTGAATTGCTGTAATCAAACTTTTCAATCATGCTGTTTTTCTCAAATTCTGACCAGATAAATAAAATCAGAAAAGCGATAATGATGTTTAATGCTGTTTTCATATTAATTCAGTTTTGGGTTGTTTTGAATTATTTTCTGAGAACTCAACAGCTCTATCTGAGCCGTTAAGTCGATGAATGTTTCTTTTTTCATATCTGTACATCTAATTTTATTTGTTGAAACCAAGCGTTAATAACATCGATATCACTTTTAGAAAGCTCAATCTCGTCACCCTCTTCATCGAATAGAGTAGTAGGGTAGATCTTTTGCGACAAAACCACGTATTCAGCAGGTACATTACACTCATAATCTTTCGGTATTACATAACCGTTAAATTCAACTTCACCAGCGATCATAAAATCACCTATTGAAATTTCAATCTCATTTGTGTCGGGTGTGATTTCTGAAATGAAAACATGACCTGAAAGAATGTTTGATAATGATGTTAATGTTTGCATGATTTCTTGCTGTTTGTCTTACAAATGTATGTAATTAATTACATACAAAACAAGAAAAATAAATGTAATTAATTACAAAGATGCAAGTAATTACATAACAGTCTGATAGTCAATTTGAAAAATTTTTAAAGAATTTATTTAATTTGTAGATTTGAGAAAAATAGAAATATGAAAACATTCAAGAATGATTGGTGTATAATATTCTTGTTGAAGTATAAAAAATTCAAGAACATAAAAAATCGATTTCAACTGTGGTGTCTTTTAAGAAGTAATCCATCTTTCAAAGAAGATGAGGATCTGAAAGTAATATTATTAAATAAAGGATATTTAGTTGACCTTAGTGGATACGAAAGCCAACAAGATCCAGATACCGGACATTGGTTGGCTCGTCCTAGCAATATTCCTGAAATATTGCAAACGTCTAAGTTGGGTGAAAAGGCTGTTTTTAGTTCAGAATTAAAATCCGAGAAATCTGAAGAATTTTATGACAAGACCATCGTCCGATGGGGTGCGCTCATTGGTGGTTCGTACAGTATTTATATGGTCGGTGTAGACTTTTTTCGCTATATCATGGACAATTTCTTCTAATATTAAATCATTTCCATTAGCTGATCTAACTGGTAACTTTCCATACTGAACATAATTACAGATAACAGCAGCAGTTAAAATTATTTCAAAAGGCGGGTTGTAGATGTATTTTTTGTTTTCGAGTAATTGCATTACGATTTTTTCACGTAGTTCAGGTGAGATATTTTCCATTATTTAGATATTTTTATTTTTTATCTGTGATCTGCACTACAGCACCTGATTTAAAAGAGGATTTATATTCTGTCCTCCCACTACAATTTGACCAATACACTCTTCTATGTTCATCAGTGAACTTATACATTTTACATCCGTCCTTTTCAAATAGAAATTCTGGTTGAATTACAAGCGTTTTATTCTCGATTTTCTCGTTTTTTTTATTTTCAACCTTTTTTTCCTTAGAAAAATTTTTTGTACAACTGCTTAGAAAAAAAAGGGTTAGGGTAGAAATAATAATTTTTTTCATAGTAATAAATTTGATTTTGATTATTGTTTTTTCCATTATTTAGATATTTGCTTATAGGTTTTAGGATTAGAATTAATAATGTCCGCTAAAAGATTATGTAAATAAGCTATTTGCGCAGGCTCGAGTAAGAAAACATTTGGACAAGATCCATTTGTACTGTCTACCCTATCGATAAACAGCATTATGTCTGCCTGATCTGTAACCTGAAAACTCAAAGCGTTCTCTCCAAGCGAATTAAAAATAACTATTCCATTGGTGTCTTTTTCAAATTGTTCTATTTGTTCAATTGTCATTTCACTAAAAAGATTTTGATCTTCCATTGTTTACTGATTTAAAAATTTGTTTACAAAATATACTTGACCTTTGCCTGTTACTTTTGGCGTTGTAGTTTGGTGCAACACTCCATCTTTTCCGCTTCTTACACCTTTTTTAATTTCAAACAGTCCTTGCTCAATGTATTGCTGATTAGGAATATTTTTTCTTTCTCCAATTTTCCCTAAATAACCATTATCACGCAGCCAATCAAATAATCTGTTCTGACCGATAGTATATCCATTTTGAGAAAGCACTTTCGCAAGCTCTCCGATAAGACATGATGAAGTAGATCCAATCACAGCATCAGTAACTAAAACTTTGTGTTCATTCTGTTTTGCTTCAATCTGTAGCCTTTGGTTTTCTTCCTCAACTTCGATTACCATCCGGGCAAGATCGATTCTGGAAACACTTTGTACTTTACTGTTTTCTAATTGCTCCCATCTGCGATTTACCTTAATCCTTAGTTCGATTTTATAACCCGTCATAAGATCCATCGTTTGCATTTTTGTTAGTAGCATTTCACGATGCTGCTGATTTCCTGTGGCTGATAGAGTATAAGACCCCTGCCCAATTTTGGGCAACCCCATTTCTTCATAACTTTCATTCAATTTGTCACAATCACGTAGAACGTGTCTGTGATCTTTTCCCGTCATTTGAGCAATTTCTCTACTGCTCATTAATTGATCTCCTTTCCCGGAGTTAAATAATTGTAGTTCCATAACTAAGATTTTACTGTTTGTGATTTTTCTTTGTTTTCCATCGATCTAATGATTCCGCCAACGGAATTTCTCTCGGAAATATCGAATTCATCCCCTAACATTTCATAAAGCTTCATTCTTCCGTATTTCCCTGTTGCTAGTAGCTTTTTAAACTTTTTAAACATCAGTGAATTTCTTTTTACACTCTCAGTCTGAGTTAATTTGTTGTATTTCTTTCTCATTTTCTAATTAATTAGATAAATTATAATATATTTGCAGAATAAAGTTACGAATGTAAATGTTTACTTACATATAGCAAATATAAGTAATTAATTACATATAAGCAAATTAAATATTTGATTAATTATTAACAATGACAGCATCCGAAAAACTTAAATATTTGCTCTCTTATTTTAACACCAATAATAATAGACTAGGTACGCTCATAAATAAAAGACAATCCCTCTATGATATTGATAAAGGAAAAATTAAGTCGTTTTCTATTGATTTAGTAATGGAATTAAAAAAAGTCTATCCAGAATTAAATGAAAATTTTCTACTGTTTGATGATGAAAATATTGTCACTTCAAAAGATATCTCAAACAAAAAGTTTTTATCACATTTACAAGATCCAGAACCTAAAATAAACCCAACCTTAAAAGAAGTTCAATTAAAACTGAAAAAGGTCAAGGAAAATAAACAAAAATCTATCCTGCCAAATGCACAACCAAATATTGAGACAGAAAAATTCAAGGTAGTTAAGTTAATTCCAGAGAAAGTTGCAATGGGTCTTATATCAAATTTCTTCGATAGCGAATATGTTGAGCAGTTGGAAACTGAACTGATAGAAGTGGATGAATATTTTACAGAGGATGCATATAAAGTGGATTCAGTAGGAGAGAGTATGAATGATGGAACCGCAAGATCTCTTTTAGATGGTGACAAGTTTTTAGCAAAAGATATTCCCCGGGCAAAGTGGGGTGACAAGTTAATAAATGGAGGCAAAAACCTTTTCTATATTCTGCACAGCGAAAGAGGTCATATGATTAAGGAAATAATCGCTCATGATATTGCAGATAAAAAACTTACTTTACATTCGTGGAATAAAGACAAGAAACTGTATCCAGATTTTGAAATACATACAAATCACTGCTATATTATAGCATCAATTCAAGAATTATTAAGCCGTAAAATGAAATAATAAAAAAAACAATTTTAACAACAAATTATAATTATTCAAAATGAAAAAAGCATTTATTTATTCAGTATTAGCTATCTCAGTATTCAGTTTTACATCATGTTCTGGAAGTGATGATGAAAATAATGAAAATTACACTATTTCGCCGGGATCTGCTACCTTAAATTATGACAAGTCTCAACAATTTGAAATCAAAAACAATGGATCTACAATTTCAGCATCTGAATTTACATGGTCTGTATCAGATGAAAAAAGAGCATTAGTGACTCCGAGTGGAATGGTAGCAGCAAAAAAAGTTGGAGAGATTCAAGTAACAGCAACAAAGAATGGAAAATCTGTAACATCAAAAGTGACTATTAGTCCTTACCAAACATTTTTCAAAGAACCATCTTTGCTATTTGGAAAAACAAAGGCAGAAATTAAAGCTTCTGAAACCAGAGTATTAGTTAACGAAACGGCAACAGCAATAGGTTATAAAGGCGAAAATGCAAATATCACAAATCTGGCATATTCATTTGATACGGCTGGAAAAATGAAGTCTGTTATCGTAACATTTCCATCAACAAGCGCATCGATTGATAGAGTAAGTACATTCTACAAGGAAAGATATTTAGTCGTGAGTGGTCAGGGAAATTACATTACTCTTAAAAATTTAGACAGTAATATCTTTATGGTTATGGGAGTGCCAAGTTCACAATATGTCGCTGTAAATTACACCAATGAATAAAGAATACGAAGCCTCTAAAGACTGGTAAAACAACCCTAACAAAAATAAATTATGAACATTAAAGAAATTTTACAAGAAGTAAAAATTGTGCCTGCGAAAGAGTATGAAGAAAGCCACACAAATTATCACGATGTTATAAAGTTGATAAACCAGGGTTATTTGCTTAAGTTTGGCGGTAATGAAGAAAACCATAATGTTATAGTTAGAATATCGCCAAAAGGAAATGACTACCTGAAGAAAAATTAATGCATCTTAATAGTATTAAATTCAAGAAATACAAATTCACCCGATGAATCATCTTTCACTGAATCAAAATCTTTCAACCTCAGTTTGGTTATTTTGGTAGCCATTCGCTTTTTATTTGGGATGAATTGACGTAATTGTTGAAATAGATTAATAAACTGCAAAAAAGTATATTCGCCTTCATATTGAGGGTAGAGTTTAAGTAATTCAATTGATATCTCTTTATCGTTCATAACTGTATATGTTTATGATGCAAATATATACAATATTTAAATAAAGTATTAGTCTAAGAAGTAATTTTAGATTGGTAGAACAGAAAAGCATCATATTAATATGATGCTTTTTTCATGTTGCATAAGGAAAAATGCAGTAACAAAAAAGTAACAAAATCGGTAACAATCCGATATCTTTGCTTCAATAATTACATTTACAAACACGGTTTAACCGCATTTAATACGCATTAATTGTAGTCTTTACAGATTTCGGCTCTGAGGGTTGGGGGTTCGAATCCCTTCGCGGTCACTTTTTAAATAGATAACCTGCTGTTTTACAGCGGGTTATTTTGTTTAAAAATGTTTTTATATTTGGGTTCTCGTCGCCGCACAATTGTATTATGTGGCTTTATTTTTAAAGATTTTCTCAATAAATCTTTATCTTTCTCAAAACATAGTTGATAACTCACTTAGAAATTAAATAATCTTGAAGGATTGTATTTCATAAGTTTTGCTGTTGTAGATTGACCGGATACTTTTATTGGGAATGAATGCAAAGACATTCTTTCAGAAAGTTTAATGTATTATATTAAATATCACAAAAGGATTCGTGCGGTAACGGCGCTAGTGCAGGTATGAATCATTCAGTAGCTATGAATGAAGTTGATGATATTATGAAAATGGTTTAATTTGAATTTAAATTAAGAAGAATTGTCAATAATATTAGAAATAAATGTGAAATTTTAATAAAAATGGAAAGTGTATTTAATTTATACAGTGCTATAAAAGAGCAAAATGATTACAAGACCGATGATCTGCCTGGTTTTAATGAAATAGAAATTAGAGATTTGATTGTTTGCGATATTAATCTGGATGACCTGATATCTGTAAATTCTATGTATAGTCGCATTGAATTTAATAAAATATCATTTTATTCAACATATTTTGTTCAAACTTCATTTCATGAATGTACCTTCAAAAATGTTGATTTTAAAAATCTAATTTAAATAGTACATCATTTACATTGTGTTCCTTTATAGCTTGTTCTTTTGCAGGTGCGGAAATAATGGATGCAGAAATCAGAACATGTAATTTTAAGAAATGTAATTTTACTAATATTATTTTTAGTGATAATATAATTAACGATACTCAATTTGAAATCACGGAAAAATCTTTTTCAGTAATCAGTGATAATATTGAAAAAAATGTGATTTGGTCTTTTGGCTAAAATAGATTAAAATATAAAAATGGACGATTAATAAGGTGATCCGTTTTTTGTATTTAGCAAAGCTTTTTAAACTTTTATTTTTCTAAAGAACAAAATAGAGAAAAGCTAAATAATGTAGATCTAAGTTTTACATTCGTTAATCGCATGGTATTTTAAAGAACTTTTAGCCATTGTTTTTAGAATATTGGATAGATAATACTTAATAACACGTAAGGATTCGTGCTATGTACAGTAAAAATCCCCGATATTATTCGAGGATTTGTTTTATAATCACAAATTTTTATTCCAATTTGGGGAATATGGATGCTTATTTATTAAAAATTTGAGTTATTTTATTGGTAAATATATTGGGTCATGAACCCCATATCTATAAATGTTAGACTTTGCAATCCTGGCATTGTTATTTTCCATCCGTTAGGTGTTGGAACCTGAGTGAAATTTGTACAACTTGTTCCTGCCATTCCGGCAAAATTGCTTACTGTTGTATAAAATCTCATCCCTCTAAATATTACATCCGTTGTGGTACTGCATACCGGCGTGGGAGATGCACCACATACATAGGCATGTGTAAGTTGGTTAGCCGGAACTACAACCCCGGTATACATATTTGTAAGAACATTTGAACTTGTCAGTTTCAACGGAAGGATGTTTCCATCATAGCAACCCATTCCATTAGTTGGACTTGAATAATAGACAAATAAACCTTCTACGTCATAACTTCCAAAATTATAATAAAAGGTTGGGACTGCCATGGCACAATTAGCTGCGCCAAATACAAGTGCAAGTGATAAAAAGATCTTTTTCATAATTATTTTTTTAAGTTAAATGCTGTAAGTATAATAGTTTTGTAATCGTCGTCAAATTTATTAATATCATCTTCCGTATATCCGTTTTCCATAAGAAGTTGTTTGCATTTTGGCAGTAATTTCATTGCCATATCTTTTTGCACTTCCTCCTTACTTAAGCCGGAAACAGAAGCATGATAATCCTTTGTTGTAAAATGTTTGAGAAGATTTTCGATTTCTTGCTGAGTTTTGCCTACAGACTTCTTCGCTGTTACCATTTGATTCTGGTCTTGAACTTCCTTTTCTTGATGAGGGTCGTTTGAGCAACTAGTAAAAACCAGTGTAGATGCACAAATTAATGTAAAAAGTGATTTTTTCATAAAAATATATAATTTGATGTTGATAGCGTGAAGATAATGCATATAATATAAATATAAACATTGTTTATTAACTTTATTTTTAATATTTTATAAAAATAACCTCATATGGAAGTTGTTTTCTTAAAAATTATTTGACTATGGTAATTGGTTGATATATTTGACCTCTACTTCTACTTCATTGTCGTAATCTCTTAGTTTTACTACTCTCGCTACCGAACGATTCAATCGTGTGATTTTATTTCCCAAGACTTCATCAGGAAGTTTTTGTTTTTATAAAAACATAATTCATGAGTCGTAATTTTTTTGCGGAAGATTATAGATGTAGCAGGGTAATAGATTATTCTGATGAAAATTACTTTAGATCATATGGCTGTTTGTAGATTGTTTGATTTGTAGTAGTAAACTACACGAAAGGATTCAGTAGCGGGAGTAGTTACTTTTAATGATCATTACTTGCCGGAAACCTCTTGATTGATGATGTCATAAGTATGCATATAATGATACGGACAAGGCATTTTGTACTGCCTTGTCCGTTTTTTTTGTACTATGATTTCAGCTGTGTGAAATAAGTTGCGATCTTCGGGTCACCTTTGTATTGGCTTTTACTCATCCGTAGATTTCAACGCCCATGCAATCAGGGGAGCCTGCATGAAGAGTCTCGCAATTCTTTGGTTGTCGGTATTAAGGCCAAAAGAATCTCTCCTGTTCTTATACTGAGCAATATTTCCGGGTAGAACCGCGGCAAAAAATGTGGCGACCACTTTACCTACAGTTTTCCGGTGTTTTTTTGGAGTGGCAATAATGGTTGTCCCGAGAAGTATTTCAGCTATCCCTGAATAAATAACGGCGTCATCTTTCTTTAAAGGAACCCAATCCGGTACCTGAGCCTGAAATTCTTTTCTTGCAAAGGTAAGATGGCCAACGCCTGCCGTGATCAAAAATGTGCCAAGAGCGATCCTTGAAATTTCTTTAGTTTCCATAATCGTATTATTTAGTGATTAAGCTTTATTTCAGTTGATGGGCATTCTATTGAGATAGAGGATAAGTCTGATGAAGAATTCCTAGAATCTTCTGAACTGATCTAAACCTAACTAACTGAAGGGGTAGTAAAACTTATTCAATAATAAGACCAAAAAAATGAATCCTGTACAAGAATGATTTCATTAATCATATTTTAAATAAGCCATAACAGTTTATATATCAAAAATATTGAGTTTTCAATATAAAATAATTTCATATTCAGCAGCTTAATCAAAAGGCTGATATAAAAAATAGGAATTCCCTTCTTGGATCTGGTTTATTTTTTCCGTTAAAACCTCGTTTTTTACTTCTCTTGGCGTATAAATTGATATGAAAAGCTTTATCGAATTCTTTGGTTATGATGAACAAGCTTTTTGCAGTTTTAATTTTCTTTTTAGGAGGCTTTATCCTTCTCAATGCACAGGAAAAAAAAGATTCACTCTATTATAAAATAGAAAATTTCTCAGATAAGACAAAGGTGACCAAGTTCATTCACCGTTTCATATTTCGTAGGGAAGCGGACTCTGCTTCCGTGAGAACAACAACGGAGAAGCTGTCGCAGGAGACGTATAATGGAAAGCACATCAGAAATGTCCGGATCGAAACCATTGACCCGTTTGGATATGGTTCGCAAGATAAAAAAGAGAAAACCAAATGGTACGATTGGTTCACCAATCATCTTCATGCCAATACGAGAGATAAGACCGTCAATAACTATTTGCTCTTCAAAAAAGGGGAGGAGTACAATGCTCAGAAACTCTACGAATCCGAACGTTTGCTCAGAGCCATGCCTTTTATCAACAGGGTTAATATCAGCGTCTCAGACAGTACTTCCGGCAAAGATTCTATTGATGTCGTGGTGAAAGTCCTTGATTCCTGGAGCTTAAAGCCGAGAGTCAGTTATTCAGGGAGCAAGATTGGTCTGGGAGTTACCGAAGAAAATGTATTGGGATTGGGACACGAACTGAATTTGCTTTACAGAAACGATTCCAAAGAAAAGCAGGATTATCTTTTGGGAAGCTACACTGCCTATAACCTTTTTGGTTCTTATATCAATGCCCAGGTTTTGGGAGAAAGAGATTTTTTGAAAAATGAAAGAATCAATTTCAATGTCAGAAGAGATTTCTTCTCACCGCTGACAAAATGGGCCGGTGGACTTACCTTTGAATATTTTATGCGAAATGTTTTACTGCCGATAGAGACCGATACCAAATTTCCGGAAGTTCAGATCAAGGTATACAGCCAGGATTTGTGGGGTGGTTATCAAATTCCCGTATCATCCGATCAAGAAGACAAGGTTTCCAGTAATATTGCCCTGATCGGAAGAATTCAGAATTATCAGTACAAAGACAGTCCCGGAATAGACCAGTATAACTATTTTAGCTCTTACAGCAGTTTTCTGATGTCGGTAGGATACATCCACAGAAATTTTTCGGTTCAGAAAAATATTTTCCAGTATGATTTACCGGAGGATATTGCTTACGGTAGTTCGGTTAACCTAACTGCCGGAGCTTTATCGAGAAGTAACAGCGTGAAACCTTATTTAGGAGTTTCAGCGTCTTACGGTGATTTTATAAAGCTGGGCTATTTCAATGTGAAGGCTCAGTTTGGAAGATTCTTTAATGAAGATAGCCCGAATCGTGAGTCTTTTCGCCTTGAAGGAACTTATTTTACGAATCTTATGGATTGGAAATTTGCCAAAGCTAGACACTTCTTTTCTCCCACTTTGGCATTGGGAAATCCACAGCATAATTATTCCTATAAAGACAGAATTAATCTTTCCGCTACAGACGAATTTCCTGTTTTCGATTCAGATTATATCGGGACTAAAAAATTGGTTTTAAGGTATCAGCTTCAGCTTTTTGTTAATAAAACCTGGAAAAATTTCCATTTTAGTCCCTACCTAACAGCAGCAGTCGGCTGGTTAGGGATGCCTGATGATAAACTGCTTAAAACCACAGCAAATACAAAAATAGGCGTTGGTGTTTTAATTAATAATCCGTTTTTGGTTTTCAACAGGATTCAAATTTCGTTTACTTATTATCCCCGTGTTCCTTTCGATAATAATTCGGTTTTTGATTTTAACAGCAACCGGAATAATATTTTACCAATGAATAGTTTTGCGACAGACATTCCTCATTTTGTAAACTTTGGAAATTGATTATGCCAATAGGTAAAACTTTGAGAATTTAAAGGATATTAAGCAAATAAAATCTCCAAAATCAGAGACCTTGGAGATGATAAAAGCAGTTAAAACTAACTGCATTTTTAATTGATAAATCAACGATTAGTCTTTAATGAATTGAATTGACTGATTCCTGATGGTAAGAATATAGCTCCCTTGTAGAAGTGAACGTACATCAATGTTTTTATCAGCAGTATACTCCCCTGATAAAACCAACTGTCCACTAAAACTGTAGATCGCATATTTTTCTTTAGAATTAACAGAGGTTATTTTAATATAATCTGTTGCTGGATTCGGGTATAATACAATTTTATGGTCTGAAGATGTATGTTCAACGGTAGATAACGTTCCAGATGTAATATTAAATGGAGCAGAGTAGCTGTTCAGATTTGCATAGCTGCTGTTTTGAAAGGCTATTTTTGACGTTAAATTAGTGGCAGGAGCAGAAGGATTGGTAACATTTTTAATCACCACTTTAATCGTTGTACCTTGAGGAATTGCTTGATTGATATCAATTTTCAGCTCACCATTTCCAAAATTTCTTAAATAGCCGTTGGCTTCAGTAGTAGATCCGTTAAGGAAAACATCAATATTGGAAACACTGGAAGGCGAAGCATTCCCAGCGAAAGCTGGAAGGGTAGAACCTGGTACAACCACTGCGGAAATAGCATTCCAGGTCTGACCACCGGAACCCGCAACCAGATTAAACGTGTAGGTCGTTGTGGCACCCGCTGCAGTAGAAGTTGATGTTATCGAATTCTGCGAAAAAGCAAAAGCAGAATAGCACAGTAAAATGGCAGATAATAAATGTTTGGTCATAAATGAAAATTTAAATTGAATTATTTTCGTGCAAAATTAAATGAATAACCTTTAATAACAAACTAAACGGTAGTTTGATTTTTGTGATAAAAAACATATTTTTTTTCGTCTAAAATGCTTGTGTTAATGGGGCTTTGCGTATAGATCGTTTGAGTAAAATGTTCATGAATTAAGGAAGAAAACGAAATCTACTTGTTGGTCAGTAGATTACCTAATAGAGGGTTCATAGAACATTTAAAACAAAATGACAGCTACAGTGGCTTTTTTGATAATGGCCGTAAAAAATCTACAGGGATGGGAGACTATCTTAAAGGAAGAGGAGTTACAGAGGTTGCCGTATGTGGGGTAGCTGCTGATTTTTGCGTTTATTATACCGCTAATGATGCCTTGGACTTAGGATTTAAATCAAGTATTATCGAGCGCGCTTCCAAGCCAATAGATGTAAAAAGATATGAAAGCGTAAAGGCAGACTTTCAGTTGAAAGGAGGATCCATTATTTAACCAGTAATGTCATCTCTGGTTGACACATCTTAAATACTTATTGACCATAAAAGAAAGTATTAAATAAAAAAGAGAATTTGTAGTGATTTACAAATTCTCTTTTCTATCTATATTTTTTTCTAAAACGATTTAACTATTGGCAGCAAGTCTTTTCAGCGCAGCCCATTGTTTAAGGGTAGTACGTGCTTCGGCGGCAGGGTAACCAAGATAGGTCTTACCCGCAGGGACATCACCTGCAACACCCGATCCTGCTCCTATAGTAGCGCCATCGCCAATGGTAACGTGATCCTTTATAGAAGCACTTCCACCAATAATAACCCCATTACCAAGGGTAACACTGCCAGCCAGCCCACTACTGCCAGCCATTATACAAAACTTACCCAAGACACAATTATGACCTATCTGTACTAGGTTATCAATTTTGCAGCCATCACCCACAACAGTAGAACTGAACTTACCACGGTCTACGCAAGCACCCGAGCCTATTTCTACCCAGTTGCCAATGATCACATTGCCAATTTGTGGAATTTTTACAAGACCCCTTTCAGGACAAGGTTTAAAACCAAAACCATCAGCACCGATCGTTGCATTGGGGTGCAGAATCGTATGGCTACCAATATGACAGTTTTCTCGAATCACAACACCGCTCCATACGGTACTGTTTTTGCCTACAGTACTGTTATCCAGAATAGTGGCGTTAGGATAAATCGTTACATTATCCCCTAGTTTTACATGAGGTCCAATGTAGCTTCCAGCTCCGATACGGGTACCTGTGCCAACAATAGCAGTGGGGTGTACTGTTGCTGAAGGATGAATGTCCGTGTCAAATTGTGGAGTAAGAGGGGCAAACAATTCCAAAACCTGAGACATGGCAAGGTCGGCATTATTAACTTTTATAAAGGCCCTGTTGATACCGGGCTCAATAGAGATATCGTTATTGACAACAGCTACTGAAGCTTTACTGTCTGCCCAAAGTTTTTCATACTTTTTATTACCTATAAAAGTAATTTGATGATTACCGGCAAGTTCTATTTGCTCCGGAGAGGAAACAGAATGAGAAGTACTACCAACTATATAACCTTTTAGTAACGTGTTGATTTCTAATACTGAAAATAATTTCATAAGGGGGTTGTTTTTTATGATCCTTGTCGGAATCAAATGTTTATACAGGAAATTACCGTAAACTAAATGAGGAGGTGAATAAGATTTAATTGTTGGCCTATGTCCGGAAAATATGCAAATATAACGTTAAAAAAAGAAAATTATTTCAATTAATTATTATTTTAATTGCTAAGTTTCTAAAATTACGATTTGTTAACATAGGATTCTTTATTTTAACAGTCTCTGTCTGACTTTGATAAGTATAATATGTTCCCTGAGTTTTTATTTTTAAAAATGCTAATATGAAGCTTTTGAAACATAGGAAGAATTGCTGAAATAGGGTGAGTACTGATTCGGCAAAAAAGAAGAATGAATAATCATGATAAAAAATGTGAACTTCTCTATTGAAAACTGAAGAGTCAACGATTGGATATAAAAAAATAAGCTGAATGATGATCAATATAATATCATGCTACTGGCTTATGAATGAATAATATACAAAAAAGGCCGTAATTTTTTCCGGTCTTTTATTTTTTTACTCATTAGCATTTCCGTAATTTTATACTCCGTAAAATAGAATTCATATAAATTTCAATAAAAATGGATAAATATAATTACGGGATGGTTGGTCTCGGAGTGATGGGGAGGAATCTTCTTTATAATATCGCTGATAATGGTTTTTCAATTGCTGGATTTGACCTTGATGAAGAGAAAGTAAAAGAACTACAGGAGGGTGCTACTTCAGAGATGAAAGTAAAAGGCTCTCGTACTTGGGAGGATTTTATATCGGTCCTGGAAACCCCAAGGAAAATCATTCTGATGGTTCCTGCAGGAAAGCCTGTAGATGCCGTTCTGGAAAGCATTACCCCGCTTTTGACCAAGGGAGACATTGTTATTGATGCCGGTAATTCTTACTTCAAAGATACCAACAGGCGCGTTGCTGATTTAGCGGCCAAAAATCTCCACTTTATGGGAATGGGAGTTTCCGGAGGAGAAAAAGGAGCCAGAACAGGACCCAGCATTATGCCCGGAGGAGATTGGGAAGCTTTTCAACTTCTTAAACCAATGCTTGAAGCTATTTCTGCAAAGGTAGATCAGGAGGCGTGTACCGCTTATATGGGCAAAGATTCCGCAGGAAACTATGTGAAAATGGTACACAACGGAATTGAATATGCCATTATGCAGCTTATCAGCGAAGCTTACGATTTACTAAAAAAAGGAGCTAATCTGAATAACGATCAGCTATACGAAGTTTTCAGAGAATGGAATAATGGTGAAATGAACTCATTTTTAATGGAGATTACCAGAGATATTTTCCAACAGAAAGATTCATTAACGGACGGTTATCTTGTGGATCAGATTTTAGACAAAGCAGGTGCAAAAGGAACCGGAAAATGGACTTCAGAGCAAGCTATGGAAATCGGTGTTTCTATCCCAACCATTGATATTGCCGTTACTTCAAGAATTTTATCAGCATATAAAGAAGAGAGGGTTCAGGCATCTCAATTGTATGCTAAAAATGAAATGACAACGCCGGAAAACACAGAATTATTTATTAAGGAAGTGGGAGATGCTTTGTATCTGGCTACATTGATCAGTTATGCACAGGGCCTTGCTTTATTGGTGAAAGCTTCTGAAGAATACAATTTCCAGATTCCATTAAAAGATGTTGTGAAAATTTGGAGAGGAGGCTGTATCATCCGTTCTGTTTTGCTTGAAAAGTTTTATTCAGCCTATACTCAGGATCCCCATCTGTCGAATATTTTACTTAATAAAGATATTGCTGTCATCGTTAAAGAAAAAATCAACTCATTACGAAAAACAGCAGCCTTTGCTGCTTCAAACGGGATTTCAAGTTTGGGCATTCAGACGGCTTTGGGCTATTTCGATGCCTACACCACAGAATCCCTGCCTGTGAATCTTATTCAGGCTCAGCGTGATTACTTCGGAGCACATACCTATCAGAGAATCGACAGAGAAGGCATTTTTCATACGTCTTGGGAAACTGCAAAAAACTAAAATCCGGAACAATGAATGACAATAAAGTCTTGAAGCCAACGACAATTATAATTTTTGGTGCGACAGGAGATTTGGCGAAAAGAAAACTTTTTCCGGCGTTTTTTAATTTATATATCGACGGTAGAATGCCCAAAGGTTTTACTATTTTAGCACTGGGAAGAGCCGATCATACCAATGAATATTTTAAAAATTACATTAAAGAAAATCTTGAAAATTTCTCAAGAAAAAAGATAACTTCAGAAGACTGGGCTGGTTTTCAGGCCCATATCACGTACTTTCAACATCAATTGGATGAAGAGAGTTCTTACAAAAACCTGTATCAGAAATTAGAAGATCTTGATACGGTTTACGGAACAAGAGGAAACAGGTTGTTTTATTTATCCATCGGACCTAATTTTGTTTCTCCCATTTCCAACCATATCAAAAATACGTCATTAGCTTCTGATGCTAAAAAAGACCGTATCATCATTGAAAAACCTTTCGGTCATGACAAACAGTCGGCCATAGAACTGAACAGTTTACTGGCAGAGGCTTTTGAAGAAGAGCAGATCTACCGTATTGACCATTACCTCGGAAAGGAAACGGTACAGAATATATTGGCATTCCGCTTTGGGAATGCTATTTTTGAACCCTTGTGGGACCATCAGCATATAGAGTCCGTACAGATCACGGTGGCCGAAGAAGTAGGGGTTGAGACCAGAGGCGCTTTCTATGAGCAGACCGGAGCATTGAAGGATATGATTCAGAATCATTTATTGCAAATTCTTTGTATGATTGCTATGGAGCCACCGGCTTCACTGGAATCAGGTGAGATACGAGACCGTAAAGTAGATGTTCTTAAATCCATTCGTAGAATTTCAGCGGACCAGGTTGATCATTATGCTGTAAGAGGTCAATACGGAAAAGGGATGATCAATGGAGTAGATGCTAAAGGCTATCGTCAGGAAGACGGAATTGCCGGGGACTCTAATACAGAAACCTTTGCAGCCGTGAAATTCTATCTGGACAACGAAAGATGGCAGGAAGTTCCTTTCTACGTTCGTACCGGAAAAAAAATGAAAGAAAAGCATTCCTATATTACCATCCAGTTTAAACCGCTTCCTCATGCTACATTTTCAGAAAGTTCACAACATTTGTCAGCCAACAGACTGATTATTAATATTCAGCCATTGATGGATATCAGACTGCAGTTTATGGCCAAAAAACCGGGACTTTCCTTGATGCTGAAACCGGTGGAGATGATTTTTGATAATTTTGCCTGTCAGGAAGATACTCCTGAAGCGTATGAAACATTACTGCTGGACGCGCTGATAGGTGACCTTACCTTATTTATGCGCTCAGACCAGGTAGAAGAAGCCTGGGATGTCGTAAAAACCATACAGGAAGCCTGGGAAAACAATAAAGACTCCTCTTTTCCGAATTATGAAGCCGGAAGCTGGGGACCGAAAGAAAGCATTGCGCTGGTTGAAAGACAAGGGCACAACTGGGTATAAAACAATATCAATTTAAATTAGACGAAAAATGAATATCACCGTATTTGATGATTTGCAGAAGCTCTACAGAAAGGCAGCAGATACCTTTCTGGATCTTTCTCAAAAATCTATTGAGAAACATAACCGTTTTGTGGTCGCATTAAGCGGAGGTTCTTCTCCTAAGGCTATTTTTAATTTGCTGGCCACTGAAGAATATACCGGAAAAATTGAGTGGAATAAGATTTACTTTTTTTGGGTGGATGAAAGATGGGTTTCTTTAGATGATGACAAAAGCAATGCGAAAATGACATTTGAAGCACTTTTCGATAAGGTTCCCATTAATAAAGAGCAAATTTTCCCTATGTATAAGGACGGAATAGCTCCGGAAGAATATGCTAAGGAATATGAACAGAAGATTAAAAGTATTCTTGGAAATGAAGGTGTTTTTGATTTCATCCTGTTAGGAATGGGAGATGATGGTCATACCGCTTCTTTATTTCCGGGCGAAAGCGTTTTAGAGGAAAAAGAAAAGTGGGTTTCCGCTTATTATCTGAAGTCTCAGGATATGTTTAGAATTACTTTGACTGCACCATTGATCAATAAAGCAGAAAATATACTGGTTGTTGCATTCGGAGAGTCAAAAAAACATGCATTGAATGAAGTTCTCAGCGGAGAATACAATCCTGAGCTTTATCCAATGCAGCTTGTTGAGAAAAAAGAAGGGTTTCAGTTTTTTACAGATGAGAAGGCGAAAGGCTAGTTAATCGCTCTGTAAGCTTTGACAATAGATGGACGAATCACTAAAATGATTCGTCCATTTTTGTACAGATTCTGTACAGTTGACTTGTATTTCCGGTTTCTTCCTGGTATTCAGAATGTAAAATTGTAACGAAAGTACTGCAAATAAAAAGTAAAAATGTCAACATATGTTGAGGGTTTTGAAAACTTTGAAATTTACATTTGCCCTACTAATTCAATACAAAAAATATCATGAAACGTATATTATTCAGTCTGTCTGCGCTCTGTTTAGGATGTCTTATCTTTTCACAAAATAAGAATCAAAATAAAATCATGGACCAGACCAACAAAACCTCCGTCACCAATAAAAATCCAAAAACTCTTTTTGATCCCACTCCGTTTGCTTTTTCTCATGCGACCAGTGCTGAAGGGAAAGGCCAATATGTATTCATATCCGGGCAAAGTGGCGGAGAAGATCTGAAGCATAGCCTTTCTGAGGATTTTAGAACCCAGGTGAAGTATTCGCTGAAGAATTTGGAGACAGTGCTTGCCGAATATGGAGCAGGCGTTGCAGAGGTGCTTAAAATCACCATCCTCATCGTTGATCACGATCAGGAAAAACTTAAAATATGGACAGAGGAAATGCATAACACATGGAAAAAGAATACATTTCCGGCAAGTACACTGATTCCTGTCCCCAAATTAGCATTGGATCATATGCTCATTGAAGTGGATGCCATTGCTTTTATTAAAAAATAAAAACAGGTCTAATGAATTTCAGGTGTTATAAAAAGGCTTCCGGAATAACCCGAAAGCCTTTGCTTATTTTTGCAAAAAAATGAATTCCAGATAACCGACTGACGTTCAGTCTCCAGCCCTTGTCGTAAAGGATTTCAATCATTCTTACTCCCGACTCAGGGGGATTATTTTCTAATGACAAAGGCTTTCAGTTCAGCCATGAGTCCATTTTCAAATCTCCAGACATCACAATAATCATATTCCAACCATCTATTCTCCTCCAACAGGCTTATGGTGCCAACAGCGGTCACATAATCACCTTCTCCAATCATGTATTCTACATCAAATTTTGGTGGTATTTTATACGTATCCGCCATATATCCGCGTATTTCATCTTTTCCGGAAAGCACTCTGTCTCCTGCGAAGGTCCATTGCACATCATCGGTGCAATAGCCAGCCAAGGAAGGTTTCATGATCACGGTCCGGGATCGCTTTATTTGCTTTTTCTAAAACTGTTTTATGATCTATATGAATCATTAATTAAAAAGCTTAATTAAGCTAGCTGATAATTTGCCAGAACAAGACTTAAAAGGAAATGTACATAATCCTGGTCTGCTTCCTGTCTGTTCATCAGCCTGTTTTTATAATCATATGAATTTAAAACTTGCACGAGTTTTTGATAGGTTTCAAAATGATCTCCTTTGATTTTTACCCTTGAATTTCCTTCTCTTGTTTTAATGATTTCATTATCCAGAGTCCTTATTTTAAATAAGACATAGGATAATTTCGGATGAAAATTCATCCTTCCCAAATACCTTTCAACTATATTAACCTTGAACGAATCAAATACGATAGTGTTGAATACAATATTAGAACCTGGTTTCTGTGTATTGAGCTCAAGTGTAAAGTTCATTAATTTAAATTTTATACAAATTTACCCATAAGCTAAAATAAATCAAAGTAAAATAAAAATTAAACTGCAAAAGAAACAATTTCGCTACGTTTTATAAGATATGTTTGCTAAATATTATTCATCTTTTCTTCGTGGAATGTTCTGATGATCAGTTAGTGACGGTTTTCTATCGGTGCTTCGGGAGAAATAATAGATTTTATAAATCTTTGATAATTTTCTATTTAAATTTTTTCTGATGAATTATAAAGTGAACAAAACAGCGTCAAATCCTGAAATAAAAACACAGAAATACATAACAGGATATATTTTTTAATTATATTCGGTATACAACATCATTGATAACCATTAATAGATAACATGAGAAAATTATGGCTACTGCTTGGTATTTGCAGTTTATCACTTCAGTTAAATGCACAAAAAGCAATGACCTCACAGGATAGTATCAAAGTATTCTATGATAAATTACTGCCCTTGCTCAAATCTGACTATGTCTATAAAAAAGAAGTTGACTGGAAGACGGTCAGCAGTGAAACCAACCAGAATTTAAAAAAATACAATGATTTTAAAAGCTCATTAAAAGAGACTGAGGTCCTGTTTGGGAAAATTAAGGCGACGCATTGTAAAGTGATTTATAAAGATAAAGTCTATGGAGTAACTTTGAAAGCCTCAGCAGAGAATTTAAGTCAGCAATGGAAAGACAAATATGCTACAAAACCGGGCTTTGAAGTAAAAGTTCTGGACGGGAAAGTAGGATATATTATGATGCCTGGAATCAAATCTTTAGATTTTAGTCAGGAAAACACCCATAAAACAGCTCAGTCTATGTATGATCAGATTGCTGAGATTAAAGCTAAAAATAAACTGCAAGGCTGGATTATCGATCTGCGCTTGAATACGGGCGGAAATTCTGCACCTATGTTACTTGCTTTGTACGATT
Organism: Chryseobacterium carnipullorum; assembly: GCF_003815695.1. NCBI lineage: Bacteria > Pseudomonadati > Bacteroidota > Flavobacteriia > Flavobacteriales > Weeksellaceae > Chryseobacterium > Chryseobacterium carnipullorum. Next base: position 3,737,633 of record NZ_CP033920.1, read on the forward strand.
TCCTTGGAGATAATGATATTTGGGGGACTGTTGATGTCAATAAAAAACAAAAAAGTAAGGTCAGACTGGAAAAAGGAAAGTACCTGGACAACTCTAAAAAAACATCGCATATCACCCCGAGTGGAGAGTTACTTGACCAGGCAAAAGTAGCAGTCATTACAGGGCAGTTAACGGCCAGTTCCGGAGAAGTAACAGCATTGGCTTTTAAAGGAAGGCCTAATACCATCTTTATAGGAGAAAAAACATTCGGAATGACCACCGCCAATGTAAATGTAGAATTGCCTTTCAGTACCGTGCTGATTCTAAGCGTTGCCCTGGATACGGACAGAAACGGTATTTACTATGACCCTATCATTCCTGATATCGCGGTTTCAAAACAGGATAATTTTAATGATCTGCTGGCAGACAAAAATGTTCAGGAAGCCATCAGTTTCATCTCAAAAAAATAATCATACGATAACGAAGCCCCAGACCGGAAAAGGAAAGCTGCAAGTTTAAAAAATACATCATTTCACCATGTTTTATTGATGCTCTCAAAGTTTCCCCTTCCGGTTTTGTGCTTTTCTAATTTATATTCATATTAAATCAGATATTTTTTCAATCCCTCCATAATTCCCTGCCACAAAGTATTGAAGAAACTTTTATTGGGATCACGCTTTACATCAACTTCTACATGATCAGGTTCACCTTTCGAATCATTTTTAACGAAAATATTAGCAATCGCACTCAGTACTTTTTTCTCTTTTCCTGTGTTCTTATTTAAAAAGTTGACATGCATATCGGTATATTTAAAGTAAAAGTTACCCCCGATTTTACTACTGTTACCCTTATAATCAAATTTCAGATACTGAATCTGGCCGTCGAGACTCACATTAAGATATGGCCTTACAAACAGGTTGGCGTTATCTACAGAAAGATTTTTTATCGTACCATTGATGGCATAGTCATCATTTTTATTAGCGACATCAAACTGCCAGTGTACATCTGTAGGAGCATCTCCAAAAAAATTGAAGTTTGAATCCACTTTTACCAATGTTGGTTTGCCTTTCATCTTCGCACTGTTGACATCTCTGATTTTCGCATTGAAATCCCCAAAAGTGATCTTACCCGGAATATTGGCTTTTTCAGCCACTTCCTCATACGAAAGCTTTGAATTTTTGATGTCGATCTGTTTGATGTATAATGGAAATTTTACATCACGAAGCTTTTTACTGAACATATACCGTACACCAATATCATCCGGTGGAGCAAGGTCATGATAAATATTACAGTCGATACCGTCAAAAACAATATGATCCAGATCTATACTTGTTTTTCCTCCCAATGCTGAGTTTTTATCCGTAATCATGATCGATTTAGCCTTTATGGTGTAAAGATCCTCCTCAACTGCAATTAAACGGTTAAACTGAGCCCTTGAATATTTAGGAAGAAAGGCAAAGTTGGTCGCAGCCGTCAGTTTTCCTGTATTTTTTATATGATCCACTTTCAGGCGGTAATATTTTCCGGCGTCTACATCTATTTTTTTAGCAGTAATTAATTGATTTTTAACATGAAAAGGAATCGATTCTTTAAGAATGTCTTTATTGGTGGTCACTGAATTGAGTTCTACATTAAAATTCCCGACCTTTACTTTTTCCTGACCTTGCTTTTTCTGAATAAAAGTCCCGTCGATAATATGAAGCGAACCAAGGTTAGCCAGCAGATCCGGTGTTGCCGTATTTGTTTTTTTAGGAGCCTTCACTTTACGGGTTGCTGCAATAATTTCTACACTCGGGTGATACACATTGATTTTGCCGAGCTGCAATTGCAACTGCTGTCCTGCAAATTTTGAGGTATTATTCAGGATCTCAACTTTCTCCGTTTTGATGTTGAACAGATCTTTTGTGGCACTTTTTCCTATGGCTTTAAACTCTACATCACTAATTAAAATATTAGCATCGTTCGAGGTGATTTTTTTGATATTCACCGCCTGCAAAGGATCAGATTTGAAATAGATGTTTTCAAATTCAATATTGTGGGTAGAAAAGGCAAAAGGGATTTTTTCTTTGACCGTTTTTTTATCGAAAACAATATCCTTTAAATTAAGATGAAAGTTATCTATAGAAGCTACTTTCGTTTTATCCCTGTGCTGAACAAGAACTGAACCCTGTCCAAAATCAAGATTTTTAATCCCAATTTTGAGGTTAACTTCTTTCGGATTTTCTTTTACTTCCTTTTTGTTCGTTGAGGTAACAATCAATTGAGGTTTTACGAATTTTGCATTCTCGATGATCAGAGAATCCTGATTGATGCTGAAATTGTCTGCAGCAAGCTGATTGATTTTCAGGTCAAACACATTTTTAGCATTGTACAATGCAGGACTTTCAATAGGTTTCAGGTGAAACTCAGAAATATTCAGCTGTTTATTTTTGGCATCAATGGTAGTGGCGTAAATCTGATAGAAATCGTTGACGGTAATCAGTACATCGTGGGCATCAATTTTAAAATCTTTAAACTCAACAGGTAATTTTGCTGCATTTTGGCTCAGCTTAATTTCCGAAAGATGGATGTTTACATTTTTTCCGGTCATGAGATCTTTTTTGTCTTTGCCTTTAACAGAGATATTTCCATTGGTCACCAGAATATTTTCAACACCAAAATTTATCTTCTTTTGCGACGGATCTTTTTTCTTTTTGGATTGGCCCAGTATCATTTTCACATTGAGATCAATGAGTTGGACCTCTCTGATGTGATAAGACTTGTTGAAAATGGCATTCCAGATCCCAAAATTTTCAATACGCAGACTTTTAATGTCTCCGTTAATTTGAGTCACCGAAGGATCGGTAGTCTGTTTGGTTTTAATAGTGATTGAGTGAGCGGAAATATGGCCCTTAAAAAGATTAAGACTAAAATCTTTAAGACTGATTTGGTAGGGCGTTTTTTCATTGACCAGTTGCGGCAATTTATTTTTAAGATAAATATTCAGCACAAATGGGAAAATAAGGCCTAAAAAAATCAATGTCCCAATGATGATCAGTACGACTTTCTTTCTTTTTCCTGTTCCTTTGTTCGGTAGTTTTTTTTCCATCTTATATTGTTATTGGTGTTAAAATACAAAGCCAATCTTTGAAATTTGTATATGAATATTTCAAATTACTTTCCAATCTTGTTCCAATTTACATTATAATTGAAATTATTTTGCAATTTTGATCTTTTAAATTGTATATGAAAAGACAGACGGGTGTTTTTTGCTCAGAAAATAACCTTATAAAAGGCTGATGAGAAGCAATGAATTCACGATTCATTTGTGGTGAATGATGCGAAAGCTGTTGATCGTTATGCTGCTTTCAGTTCAGCAAAATCGGGAGTATACCGGATGGACTGAATCCCGGTTACCTGTTGATAAAAATCCACTAAGCTTTCGATATTGGCGGTGATCATTCGCATTGATACTAAATTCATTTTTTTGAAGCTTTTCAATTATATCACAAAAGTAGGGCAGAGGTGTGACGGTGGTTGTCAGCAGAAAATAAAGGAAAATGTTTTTTAATCGTCTGATTTACGAGCAGAATTTTTTTGAGAAAACAAAAAAAACAGCAACATTAGAAATCTAGCGTTGCTGTCTACATTAAGTGTTTTTACCTTAGTGAGCTCGAAATTGTCTTTATGTTACGGGTACAACCACATTTTCGCTTTTTCAAAACTTCATCATAAGTGTGTTCAAACCATCATTTCTCAACTGCTTCGGATGGTTATTTCAGAAGCATTCTTAAACTGAGAGAATAAACTGAGGGAACCATTAACGACAGGATCATTCAGTTTTCATGGATCAACTTCTGCAGCTTTAGAGATTAATGCTGTAAAGTTGTCTTCACTGATCCTTTCCGAAATTTGGAGTTCAGATCGATTATTCCATCCATCCATCATTTATACAATCTTCGGAACCGAAAAAAAAATGAATTCTTTAAAAGAAATCGTTTTACTTTTCATTAACATTTTATCCGAGGATAAAAGGATGTCATAAAAATCTTATTTTCCCTGTGTCTGAAGGCTTTTTTGCCCTTACATACGCAATAATGCGACCGGAATTGTTCTTAGTTTTTTCAACTTAATGAGTGTTTAAATATATATTGAATGGCTTAGTTTCTGCAAATATACAAAATAAGACACTACAAAGTGTTTACAATAATAAAAAATTTCATAAACTTGTATCATTGAATGTTTAATCATGGAAAGAAAATCAGCAGCAGGCAGTATCCGAAACAAGGAACGCAGTAAAAAGAAATTTTTGGACGCGGTTGGAAAAATTCTGAAAACGAAGGGATATGCAGGATTAAAGGTAAATGATATTGCCACCACCGCAGGGGTAGATAAAAAAATGATCTATACCTATTTTGGAGGAATAAACGGTCTTATGGACGAATACATCCGGTCTAAGGACTATTGGAGTAACGTAACGACCGAAAAAATGGCACCGGATTTGGAAACCGGCGGAAGATTATTTACCGAAGCCATGTTACTAGAGCAATTTGATTATATATTTAAGAACAGGGAAGTGCAGAAATTATTGCTGTGGCGTTTATCTGAATCCAGAAAGTCATTAACCAAAATGACCAACATGCAGGAGGAAAACGGAGAAAGCCTTTTTAAATTCATCATAGAGCCGCATTTCGGAGAACGGACGCAGGATTTTCGGGCCATAACGGCTATTATCATTTCCGGACTTTATTATCTGAACATGTATTCGTCTGTGAACGGGAGCATTTTTTGCGGGATAGACCTTAGTACGGAGGACGGCCGTGAGAAAATCAAAAAAGCAGTGTCTTTTTTAATAGATCAGACCTATGAAAATCTGTAGGATACTGTAAAATGAGTAAGTAAGATATATCGCAGGTGAGCTTTTGATTTCAAAACCCACTGTAAAGAAAATAAAAAAGAGGCAAATTAGTGCCTCTTTTTTTTATATTTGAATTGTATTTATTCCTTATGGTAAGGACATCCGGCAGCCGGGTTAGCCGTATCACCTGTAGCGATCGTATCTGGTTTTTTATCAAAGAACTGTTCTTCAATGACCTTTCGCTGATCTTCAGGAATATCCTCTAATCTACGAAGGGTATTCACTTGGATATGAGGCCAGCTCGTCGTACCTCCGTCATTTCCGAAATCAAATTCAAAAAATACAATCTGCTCATATTGCAGCTGAATGATTTCTTTTCCATCTTCAATCACTGTTTCAATCCACAGACGGAAGTCTACTTCAACCGTGGGCACAAAGCGATTCACAAAAGGAACATTTAAAATTCCTCCCTGTGCTCCCGTCTTCATTTTTGATGACATTTGCACAAAGACATAGTTGCTTACATTCTGGCCGCTTAACGTATCTCTTAATCGTAAATCCGGTCGTACAGAATAAGGATATAAATGATCGGCAAGTATTCGCTGCGTATAAATTTTATTTGAACCCTCATCATTTTTATCGGTCAGTGTTTCATGAACCCATTCCGGTGCAGGCAGATCAAGATTGATAGGCTCATGCCCGGCTCCTCCCATGGTTTTTGAAATCGAAAGATGGTCAGTCTGCCAGGCAGGAAGCCCATAAGGGAATTGGGGGGCCCCATTGATTAAGTAATGGTTACCGTTTGGAGCAATATCTCCCAGTAAAGTAATCGTACTCCCATGAGGAATAACACCACTTCTTGAAATAGAGTAGTCAGGAATAAAATAAGGCCCTTTGATACCATCACCTGGTTTTAGCTCCTGAGCAGGGATGATTTCAAAGTATTCCTGTCCTTCCTTTAAGTCGCTTAAAAGGATATAGGAAGGCGTACCATTTTCATCTTTTACCTGAACCAGCGGTTCGTCTCTGTATTCTCCCTTGTAGCCGTATTTTTCAAAATCCTCGTCAGAAAAAGCGTGAATACCCCGGTCTTTTTCTATTGATTCTTTGGTCGCAGCATGGTTGTATACATTACTCAGCCACAAATACATGCCGTTTTCCTCATGGATTGATTCATATTGTAAATTTTGCTGTCCTGCTTCTTTATTGACACTTTTGATCGTCTGCTCATATTTCACAGCACCACAAAATAACTCACTGGCACCGCCACGGTTACGGACACCGCCGGGAACCAGAGAAAAGGTAAGCTTTTCGATATATTCCTCACAATCAAAACTGAATTTTCCGGGAATTGTTCCTGAATTCGTACCGGGTGAAGGCATGATCGTCGTATGTATTCCGCCTGCCAGTGAAGCTTCACCTACGTTTTTATTGTAATTGGCATTATAACTTACCCATGTGCCATCAAGTGCTTCAAGCACTCCATAGTCCACATTACCTGCTATTTCCTGAAGATTTTCCTCCCTAAAAGGCATAACAGGATCATCGATGAGAAGCTTTGAATATCCTGACATGATTTGTGCCAGAGTACCTTGATTTTCGCCTGAACTTTTACGGAATAACTGATCCCCTGTTTCAAGACTTTCTTTTTTACGTGTAAGCATGATATATAGTTTTTTTGGTTATAAATTGGTGTATTCGAACGTGGGACCTGCATTCGACTGTTCATCCAATGGTTGGTTCATAAGCCCCACAGCCTGCTCTTTAAGCGCATACATATACATAATTGATTTTTCCAGATCTTTCTGATTTCCTTCCACCGCACTTTGAATGGCGTCTAAAAGGCGTCTGTAAGTTTTATTAAATTCAAGCCCCTGCGCATACAATTCTTTGTTGTGAGCATAGTCGCTCAGTTTGGGATTTTCCTTCATAGGATAAGCTTCGTTCCAGTCTACCGGTAGAGGTTTTCCTGTAGGGGGAGTCGTTACAGGCATCATTCCGTTCTCATCCATAAAAGGTTCATATTTCCCTCCCAGATAGAAATGTTCATGGAATACTTCCTTAAACCTGAAATAATGTGCAAGTTCTGCTCCTTCTTCAAACTGGGAAGGATCGACATCGAAAATAGAATCATCCGCACCTTCACCCTGTCCTTTGATTTCCTGAAAAACAGCGATAACTCCTGCTAACGCTTCCACAGCATGGAGTTTTCCACCACTTCCGTAATATTGCTCGGGGCGGATCTGTTTAGCCGGATCACCTTTGAAGATTCCCCCTGTGTTTAATTCCTCAAAACTCTGGGGAAGCTTTCCATGCTCGTTATAGTACGCCATGATCTGGAAAATGGTGATATAAAAGAATAAAACATCATAATATTCACCAATGGTATGTACATTTTCCATGATGAAACCTTTCATGTTTTCAAGCGTCCAGAAGTTATTTTCTTCTAATGAAAAACTTTTAGCGGAAAATGTATTCACATCAACCGGCTCATCGTACGTTGGAGCTTTTACCAAAGGATTGCTTGGGCTTTCGATGGCGATAAATGTGGCGATGCTATTGGTTGAGAATTTTTCCAAACCTACATAGAAATCAACATTCATAGGTAATTTCATCGGGTAAACAGGGTAGTTCTGCTCCTGGTTCACATGCGGCTGAATACTCACAGCATTCATCACATTACAAACCATGATCATATGAAGCATTTCTTCTACCGCGACACTTCTGATGATTTGAGAAGCCAAAGTATTTTTTCCATCCTTAATGGAATACAAAGCAGTAAGGTAAGGAGGAATCGTAGAATGCTCAATCAGAATAGCGGTCTGTAAAAGATCTTGTAAAACAGGTCGGTAATCAATAGCTTTCAACGCTTGTGACTCTCCGGTTTCTGATCCCAACTGTGAACTTAAATATTGATTAAATTCTTCGATTTGATCATTAAGCAAAAGATTTGTTACCCTTTTGCTGTGGTGTTTTACGCCCGCAATCCAATCCTCTTTAGTGATCGTTGAATCCAGTAATAATGATTGTAATGAAATAGGTTGCGCAACGACCGCAGTTCTGCCTGAAATGGAATCTCCCTGTAATAAAGTTTCCTGCCATAAAGTTTCCTGAGGTTCTGTTTTATTGATAAGTCTTTGTCTCATAGTTTTATTTTTTTAATTGGATTTCCAGATCAGCCAGAATAGATTCTACCGAACGGATCGTGAATGCGGATAGAGTTAAAGTAGGATTGGATGTTCCCAGCGTAGTCATATTTCCTGCTCCGACGACGTATAAATTCGGGTGGTCCCAGGCTTTACAATAGCTGTTCGTGACCGAATCATCCGGATTGGAACCCATTCTGTGCGTCCCAACGATATGTCCTGCTCCGTTGTAGGAATATCTCACCTTATCATATAGGAAGGTGTTTTTATCTTTTTCAGTATATTCGGTACAATCTTCGATCCCTAATTTTTTAAACATCTGGTCGGAGGCCAGTTTTGCCTGTTGCATGGCTTTTTTTTCGTATTCTGTGAGTTCATAATGGATAACCGGACGGGGAATTCCCAAAGGATCCATATACTGATCGTTGATCGTTACTCTGTTGTTGGGATTTGGAAGCTGTTCAATCTCAAAATGGAATAATACCTGTCTTGAAAGTCTGGTCGCCAAAGCCTCTTTCAATTCTGCTCCGAAAAGACCATCCTTTAGAAATGCTGAAAGATCGGATCCCGGAGAGAATGCAGGCCAGCTCCATCCCCAGTTGTCAAGCGGCGAAATCCACGCTGAAAAATCACTTCTGAAATTTCCATCACGGAAAGAGGAGATGTTGGTGGTGGAACCGGGACCTCTGTAGGGGTAGACAGGCTCGGGGAAAAGTCCCCAGGTCAGCATGACCATATGGTCCATGAGATTTCTTCCCACCTGATCACTGCGGTTGGCTGCCGTTTTTTCAACTTTTTGTCCCTTTTCGATCACCGTATATTTTGAATTCAGTAAAATTTTTGGATTTTCAAAAGCATTCGCTGCAAGGATGACGATGGAATCTGAAGTATTAATAACCTCTTCAACGAAATCTGTCTTATCTTTTGAGACATATCTTCTTACATGAACTTTTGAAATCTTATCCTGATCCGCGGGATCCACACTTAACCTGTAGACAACACTCTGAGCTTTGATCTCAAGATACGGGTGACGTTTAAGATTTTCTTTTTCATTCATCTTGTATAATGCTTTTTTCAATGTTTTTAACGCATTATACTTGGCCTGAACCGGACAGATAGGAACACATGAGGCATTTCCTTCGCAACGTTCGCCCATATAAGGATTCCATACTGAGCCAAGCGCTTTGTATTCAACTTTTTCCGAGCGGTCTAAAACCAGCTTGTATCCGGAGGACTGGGTTTCAGCTTTAATTATTTTTGTTTTTCCGTATTTTGGATTCGGGATAGAATTTCTTCCCTGCGGAGAAGGAACCATCAACAATGGAATCTCTTCAGAATTTAATGTTACACTGGTTCCCGCAAGACCATTCATGATCTTATGATCCATATAACTCTGTGGAATTTCTTCCATCGGAAAAACATAATCCCCATAATACTGTTCTCTACTTTCAGAAATGGGGTATTCCTGTTTAGAAACATCACCTGAAACACCGATCTCAAATTCAGCCATTTCATAATAAGGTTTTAATGTTTCGTAATCTATGGGCCAGTCGATAGGCGCTTTTTCAGTAGAATCAGGTTTGTTGATTTCAATTCCGTACTTTTTGGTGAGCCTGAAATCATTGGGAAGCATTCTTGGTGTTGTTCCCAGCCAGTGAAGGGTTGTTCCGCCTCCCACTCTGATGGCGTCACTGGCAAATGGCATCGGTCCGAACTGAACCAGATATCCTTTTTTATCCGGAAACGGAGGTACAATTTTTTCCATATCCAGAATATTGGGCGAAGGTGCCGGTTTCAGTTTAGGATACGGTGAATTCGGAACTTTCGCGGCCTCTGTATAAAAAGTACGGATATATTCTGTATAATTCGTCATTGACGATACCGAGTCCAGTTTAATACCGGCTTGTAACCCGGCTTCAAACATTAGTACAGATAATTCACGGATATTCTCTGGTTTTTTGGCATCCAACCGGTGAATCATTTTACCCTTTTCCGTATCAAATACATGATCGGTCAGAAGTTTGGCGATCAGTGATCCTGCGATTCCCGTTCCTACGATGATCACATCTTTTTTATTGTCTGTCTGATTCATAGGTTGCTGTTTACTGGTTGAATAGCCCATGATTTAAATCCGGGTTGTTTGGCTCCCGGTGGATGGGCGTGCATGACGTTCCAAACCAATCCTTCCTGATAAGAAAGGTCATTGATATAAGCACCTTCCCATGTTCCAAGATACCAAAGGGTGATCACCTGGACTGCCATCTCGTTCATTCCGGGATTGTCCATGATTTCTGAGGCGATTGCTGCTTTTAGCTGCTCCGGGCTCGATGATTTTTCAAATATATTCATCGAAACCGTAAGGAATTCTTCGAAAGTGGCAGCTTCCAGTTTTTTTAAAATGTGAGTGTAATAGGTTTCTGCCAGACCTGTTGACTGTAATTCATTGACAGGAAATCCGGTCAGTGCTTCCGAGACAGACATAAACACGTCGAAATAATAATCGTCGACGTTGAGGATTTTGTTAATAATAATCATTTCGTTAAAATTTGATGGTTAAAGTATCGTCAATCTTCCGGTATAGGGAAGACATCAGTGATGAAATCGTAGCGTGCAGGTCATTTTTGATACCTTTGCAGAACCTTTTTCCTTTTTCAGAAATGGCTGGTTTTTTTTAAGCGGTCCATAGTTATCAGTTTTTGTTGACTCAAAATTAATCAGAATGTGGTACCTGTCATTCAGTATTTCTACCTAATTTGTATCTGATTATTTTGAACGATGTCACGGAAAGTCTTTATCGAAGAAGGTTGTGGAGAATTTTATTTTCACCTAATTTAGAATTATTTTAAATAGATAAAATAGATTTTAAAGTGCTATTTTTCCTATGAATTGCGTCTGAAAAAAAAATATTTTTTTTCTCTACTATGGTTTATTTAAAATCATTCTTAAGAAAACATTTCATAATTTTGATTGAGTGAAAAATTTGATTTCCATATTGTTATTATCTTTGTATTTGGTCTCTACGACCGAAGTATATCAGCTTTTGAAAATTCCGGCCCTTATAGAGCATTATTGGGAACATAAGACATTAAATCCTGAAATGTCTCTTACTGCATTTTTGAAAACCCACTATGATCATCCTGTTAAAGATGGCGATTATAGTAAAGATCAGAAATTACCGTTCATTATTCACAGTATCCCGCTTTCATTGGTTTTTACTATCGGTCAAAGATTTATTTTTGATTTAAAAAATGTTGGTTTTAAACAAATGAAATCCCATAAAATTCCATCAAAAGATGAAGACTTTTGCTATAAAGGCTTTCTCAGTTCTGTTTGGGAGCCTCCAAGGTATTTATTCTCATAAATAGCATCAATTTATTTGGCTGTCATGCGGTCAAATCATCTTTTCTGGGGAAATTTTGCCTCAGTCATTATCAATCCGTATAAAATTTAAAATAATGAAAACAATCATATCAGCCATTATGATGGTTATGTTTTCTATGGGTATGAATGCTCAAAACCGTCTCGAAAACGCAAAGAAAGAAGCAATGGAAAACAAAGAACTTATATTGCTCAGTTTTTCAGGTTCAGACTGGTGTATTCCATGCATTAAACTTCATAAGAACATCATTGAAACAGAAGATTTCAGCAAGCTTCGATCAGATAAAATCATAGTGTATATCAATGCAGATTTTCCGAGAAATAAAAAAAATCAGCTTTCATCTGACATAAAAAAAGAAAATGCTTCACTGGCCGACCAATACAATCCAAAGGGATTATTTCCCTATACGCTTCTATTGGACAGTGATGGAAAAGTAGTAAAAAAATGGGAAGGTCTTCCGTCTGAAAATGCTTTGGCTTTCAGTAAAGAAATCAGGGATCTGCAGCAACAGCAAACTCGATAAAATGTTAAAAGAATTCAAAAGGGCTCAAAGGCTAATGGGCAATGCCTTTGAAATTACCGTTGTAGGTGATGATGAAAAAAAAGCTCATCAGCATATTGATGTGGCAATCAGGGAGATTCAGAGAATTGAGCAATTGCTCACAACTTTCAGTGAGGAAAGCCAGACTCATCTTATCAATCAAAATGCTGGAATACAGCCGGTAAAAGTAGATTTGGAAGTGTTTGAGCTTATTGAAAGAAGTTTGAAGATCAGTAAGATTACAGACGGATATTTTGATATTTCTTACGGAGGTATTGATAAAAGTTTCTGGAATTTCGACCGCGAAATGCAGCAGCTTCCTAATCCTGAACTGATCTTGGAGCATTTAAAACTGGTCAACTACAAAAATATTCACCTCGATCGGGAAAATCAGACCGTATTTCTTAAGGAAAAAGGAATGCGTATCGGGTTCGGTGGCATCGGAAAAGGATATGCTGCCGAAATGGCTAAAAGGCTGCTTCAGGAAAGCGGGGTAAGGTCCGGAATTGTTAATGCTTCCGGCGATCTGACAGCCTGGGGACACCAGGCGAATGGAAAGCCGTGGACCATTGGAATTGCTGATCCTGACAATGCAAAACAGCCATTTTCTTATATGACGATCACAGACAGGGCAGTGGCAACCTCGGGGAATTATGAAAAATTTGCTGTAATCAATGGTAAAAAATATTCCCATACCATCAATCCGAAATCGGGAATGCCGGTTTCTGGAGTTAAAAGTGTAACCATCTTTTGTCCAAATGCTGAAATTGCCGATGCAATGGCCACTCCTGTAAGTATTATGGGGATTGAAGCGGCATTACATCTGGTCAATCAGATCAATCACCTGGAATGTATCATCATTGATGAACAAAACCAGATTTATTCATCTCAAAACATTAATTTCAAATGAAAAAGTTTCTTATAAAAATAATCATAGGAATAGGTATGATTACGGCAATGGAGTCAATGCATTCCTGTACCGTTGTAAAAGAATACGAAAAAAATAAACTGAATGATGCCGAAATGGCCCTGGGAAACAGAACCATTGAAAAAACAGAGCTGAGCTTTCAATCCTACAGAGAAGGATCTTCCGGAGCGAATTCCGGAAAAGTAGGTGGAGGATGCGGTTGTAACTAAAAAAAGGGATTATACAATTTAATTGTGATTTAAAATGAAAAAAATTATAATAAGTATTGTTGCTCTTTTTGGATTTTTCAATGCAAAAGCACAGCAGAATACCAACAGCGAACAGCCTAAGAAGCTTACGTTTGATGAAGCTAACTTAGTTTCAAGCTATTATCATCAGGATGGAAATAATTCAGCCGTAACGGGAGGAGTAGGTTCCGAAAAACTTACTGATATCTCCAATACCATCGATGTCACCATGGTGAAGTATGACAAAAAGGACAGGAAAAATAAATTTAATTTCAGTGTCGGAATAGATCACTATACTTCAGCATCCTCAGATATGATTGATCTTAAAGCCAATTCTTCAGCATCTCACTCAGACAATAGGATTTATCCTGCACTGACCTGGAGTCGGGAGAACGAAAGCAAGGGAACTACACTGATGGCCGGAGCTTCATTTTCAACAGAATTTGACTACCAGTCTTATGGTGCCAATATTGGTTTTTCACAGAAAACACCCAATAAAATGGGTGAATTTACAGCGAAGTTTCAGGCCTATCTGGATCAGGTAAAACTGGTGACTCCCATAGAATTAAGAACCGGGGGAAATACGGGAGGTGAACATGACAATTACGGAACAAGTGGCAGAAATACCTTTGCTCTTTCCTTATCTTATTCCCAGATTATTAACCATAATTTTCAGATCGAGTTGCTGGCAGATGGAGTTCAGCAGACCGGTTTTTTAAGCTTACCTTTCCACAGGGTTTATTTTACAGACAATTCGGTGCATCAGGAAGCATTACCGGATAAGAGATTTAAACTTCCACTAGGAATAAGAGCTAATTATTTTCTGGGAGATAAAGTGATTCTGAGAGCCTACTACCGCTATTATACAGATGACTGGGGATTAAAATCAAATACATTCAGTTTGGAAACTCCTGTGAAAATATCACCTTTCATTTCAGTAAGTCCTTTTTACAGGTACTATACCCAAACAGGGACCAAATATTTCGCTCCTTATCAGGAACATACCGCTTTCGATGACTATTATACAAGTAATTATGATCTGTCGAAGTTTGACAGTCATTTTTACGGGGCAGGAATTCGCTTTAGTCCGAAGAACGGGTTATTTGGTGTTGAGCGTCTTACGATGCTGGAAATCCGGTATGGGCATTATACAAAATCTGTAGGAATGAAATCTGATATTATTTCATTAAATTTAAGGTTCAAATAGTAACCATGAAATTAGTAACCAGCATTTTAACTGCTTTAGTCTGCTCCGTTTTTTGCAACGGGCAGATGAAAGCAGATTCTTCTGCATCCTCAGTCCATGCTTTATCATACAATGACAAAGCATATAAGCCCAGCTATAAGAAGCTGATCATACCGGCAGTTTTTATCGGATATGGTGTCGCAAGTTTACTTTCAGATGATCTTAAAAGCCTGAATAATTCTACCCGATATGAAATTGGAGAACATCAGCCTAAACACATCAAGCTGGATAATTATACCCAATATCTGCCGGCAGTTATGGTTTATGGATTTAATCTTGCAGGAATAAAAGGTAAGCACGGGTTGAAAGAAAGGACGATAATTTATGGAACATCCCAATTAATTTCTGCAGCATTCGTACTGCCTCTAAAACATCTGGTCAAAGAAGAACGCCCTGATGGTTCGAATTCACTTTCATTTCCGTCCGGACATACGGCAGCGGCTTTTTCATCAGCCCATTTTCTTTTCAGAGAGTATCAGGATGAAAACTTTTGGCTTTCGCTTGCCGGATATCCTGTGGCTGTTTTTAAAGGCGTATACAGAACACTCAATAACAAGCATTGGGTAGGAGATGTGGTAGCGGGTGCCGGATTTGGAATCTTAAGTACAGAATTGGCTTACTGGTTGTTTCCAACGGTAAATAAATTATTTACCAGCAAGGAATCTAAAAATATAACATTAATATATCCTGTTCTCGAATCCAAAAATTGGGGAGCAGGTATGGTTTTAAACTTTTAATATGCATCATCCATTAGAAAAACATTACGTTAATAGAGTAGGATGGCTTCGTGCCGCTGTTTTAGGGGCCAATGACGGTTTACTGTCAACGACGAGTATTGTGATTGGGGTTGCAGCTGCAGCACCTGAACGCAATACCATTATCCTTGCTGCTTTGGCAGGAATGATTGCGGGAGCCATGTCCATGGCTGCAGGGGAATATGTCTCGGTAAGTTCACAGGAAGATACTGAGAAAGCTGATCTCCTGCGAGAGAAAAGAGAACTGGAAGAGATGCCCGAAATAGAATTAAAAGAACTCGCCAAAATCTATGAAAAAAGAGGCGTAAGTAAAGAAACGGCTTTGCAGGTTGCTCAGGAACTTACAGACCACGATGCTCTGGCAGCCCATGCTCATGATGAGTTGGGAATTAATGAAATTACTCAGGCAAAACCCTTACAGGCAGCGGTGGCTTCGTTTGGATCCTTTGCCTTGGGTGCATTATTGCCTTTTCTTGTTTCATTAGCCGCGCCAATTGGTCAGATGGTATACTTTCAATATGGATTTTCAATTGTTTTCCTGATGATTCTGGGCGCAATTTCTGCTAAAACAGGAGGCTCTAAAATAGGAATTGCAGTCCTGAGAATCTGTTTCTGGGGAACAGTTGCCATGGGAATTACTGCTTTGATAGGCCATTTTTTTGGAGTTACCGTGTCTTGATTACAAAAATGAAAAACCACCATGACTTCTGTTCTGGTGGTTTTCTTATATTTTATAGGAATTTATGCATCCATATCAAATCCGAGCAATAAAAGTAAAACTACAGCCAAAAGCAGAACCATTAAGAAATAAACGACATAGCCTATCAATGACCGAATCAACACATTAGTCCATGAAAGTTTATTGAAAAACTGTAAGTTTGTCCATAAAATTAAGCCAAAATCAATGATCATCAGTAAGTTCGTGATATTTTGTACAGATTTAGTGGAATTGAAAAAATAGAGTACAGGCAAAAACAAGATATGGACGATCAATCTCTGTGAAGCTTTAAATGATTCCAGAATGAAGATTTCATAAAAATTGTACTCACTTTTTTTTCTAAACGCCAGCGCCGTTGCTAAAGAGATAAGTGGGATAGTGATGAAAACAAACCAATAGTAATGTTCAAAAACCTTGTTATATAACTCGATTGAGGCTTTATCATCTGAAGTTAATAAATTGATAGTAAGAAGATGATAAATTAATGCGTAAATACCCGCCAATACAAGAGAAAGACTGATTGGCCTGAAATGGCCCACGCGCTTGCCATCGATATATTCTTTGATGATAGAGCCGGGTTTAAGAAACATGCTCTTTCCGGAAAATACAATTCCTTTGTCATAGTGAAAGATTCCATGCTGAATGTCCTCCCATAGAAAATCCAGGTTGATTCTTGATGTTTTAGAAGACTGTCCGCAATGATTGCAAAAATTTCCTTCGAAATTATTTCCGCAATTTTTACATGTAATCATGAGGTTAATCGTATTTCGTTAGTTGTATATAGTAAACTTACTATTTTATTGATTAATTTCCAATCAAAATATTAATATGATTGATGAATAGTGATTGAAAGGCTCTTCAGAAGAATTCTAAAACAAAAAAAATATTTTTAAACTATTTCACAAATTGAATAATCTTGTCTATATCGGAATTTTTGTGCTCCTGATAGAGGTGAGCATGGAATTCATTCAGTTTTTTCAATATCTGTAACAGTTCATTTTTTTCTTCCTCTTCTAATTTTCCGGAAAGAATTTTAGAGGTAATATTTACTTTTTCAACCGATTGATGAAAAATTTCTTCGCCTTTTGGAGTAATGTTCAGCCTTTTGCTTCTCTTGTCTTCCATATCATTTTTTTCTTCAACCAAGCCGTATTCCAAAAGGCGTTTAATGATTTGCGTTCCGGTCTGTTTTTCGTGTCCGTTTCTTTCTATAAGCTGGATCTTCGTCAGATCACGCTCGTCTTTCAGCCGGTAAAGATACGTGAACTCTTCATTGGCAAGCTCCGGGAAATCTCCCAATCCTTTTCTGATCAGCTGCTTGGAGTATCTGCTGAGAAGCAGGACTTGTTTACAGATCTCATTCTCAGTAAATGAAACCTGATGCTTTTCATTTTTTAAAAGCTTGGTAGGACTTTCTTCCCTGTATTTTTTATCATTCATCCACCTACGGAAGTCGTCCACCTTAGAATTGGGTTTGCAGGCCTCCGAATTCTCAAAATCCTTCACTTGCAGGAGCAGATCAATAAAAAAATCAGTATTCATAATATAATTTGGGGTAAAGATATAAGTTTAGTTTTCCTGTTCAAAATTACAGCCTGATATTGCTCATTCCGCCATCCACTCCAAAGATCTGGCCTGTTATCCATGAAGCCTGATCAGAAAGTAGAAATGCGGTCATCTCTGCGATTTCTTCTGCACTTCCAATTCTTTGAAGCGGATGTCTTTTAGAGGAAGCCTCCCGCTTTTCCGGAGTCGAAAGAAGCTGTGATGCCAGGGAAGTATCTGTCAGAGAAGGAGCAATGGCATTCACTCTTATTTTCTGAGCAGCATATTCTGCCGCAAGACTTTTCGTAAGTCCTTCTACTGCATTTTTACTGGCAGAAACAGAAGCGTGAAAAGGCATTCCCAGTTTGGCCGCTACAGAGCTGTAGAGAACAATCGATGAATTTCCTGATTTTTTAAGATTCGGGAGGAGTTTCTGAATGCACTTAACCGCTCCAAGAACATTAACTTCAAAATCATGCCTAAAATCATCAGGAGTCAGGCGGTTGAATGGTTTAAGATTAATGGTTCCCGGGGCATACACTAACCCGTCTATGACTTCAGGGAAGTCAATGTTATCCAGATTTCCGGAGATGACGTCCATTTCATGAAACTCGATGTTAAGATTCTGTAATTCAGGGCTGCTGCTCCTTGAAATACCGATAATATTTTGTTTTTCAGAGAGTAATTGTGCCGTGGCCAGCCCGATTCCTTTTCCGCATCCTATAATGACTGTATTTTTCATATTTTTAATAATGGGTTTTTAGTAAGTTCAAAACAGATTAAATGCTCTTTTGAGTCAGCCAGAGAGACTCATCGTTTTGAAATTTTATTGTTACTGATCAATCGTTGTCTGGTACATTTGAACCGGTCGATTTCCGTACTCCTTTTTTTGCTGTGTTTCTGGCTTACTCCCGAGTTTACCCGTTTTCTCCAAAGTCTGAAACTTGAAGGTCTGAGCTCCGAACGCATCAGCTCAATCACTTCAGATTCGCGCATTTTAAACTGAAAATCAATCGCTTCAAAAGGCGTTCGGTCTTCCCACGCCATTTCGATGATACGGTCTTTCTGTTCTACCGTTAAACTTTTTGTTTTTTGTTTTTCCGACATCTTTCGCTGCAATATTTAACTTCACTCCAGTTCTTTTTCCATTTTTTGCGCCAGTTGAATGGAAGGCCGCAGCTTTCACATATTTTTGATGGCAATCCGGATGGCATATCTTATGGTTTTATAAAATTCAGATAATGATTGATGACAACATCCTGTGCTTTCAGATCGTGCATCATATGATAGAGTCCGAAAAAAGTTCTGTTCAGATAAATAAAATGTCTTGATCCACGGTTGGTGTTCATTCCTTTTATGTTGCTGATCTTTGAATACCGCTGTCCGAGATCTGCAATTTCACGGAAAAACTCTTCATTGGAAAAATCAAATGTTTCCTGGTTGAAAGGCCTTGTAAACAGCTCAAGAAGTTCGTAAAACAACTGGGCGAAAAATTCTTTTTCTTCGTGACTGTCTTCATGACGCAGGATTTCAAGGGCATAAAGCTTTTCCCTGAATATTTGTGGATTTTTCAGGTTTTCCTCTTTAGCCAGCTCAAAGTAAGGGATATAAAAATCATCTGGAATTTCTTTGATACATCCGAAATCGATGACCAGTAATTGCTGATCTTCAGAAACCAGAAAATTTCCGGGATGCGGATCTGCATGTACTTTTTTCAAAACATGCATCTGATACATATAGAAATCCCACAACGTCTGCCCAATTTTGTTGAGGTCCTGCTGAGCATTGAGCTTACGGGTAAACTCAGACAGATGCAATCCGGACATCCAGTCCATGGTAATAATTTTTTCACAGGAATATTCCGGATAATAGGCTGGAAAAAGGATATTGGGAAGATGGCTGCAACTTTCAGAGAATTGCTGACTTCGTTCAAGTTCCAGATGATAATTGGTTTCTTCGTACAATTTATCTTCTACTTCCTGAAAATAGGATTCTGAACCTTCTTTTTTGATATTGAACATTTTCATGGCAATTGGTTTTACCATTTTCAGATCGCTGGAAATACTCTCACGGACGCCAGGATACTGTATTTTTACGGCAAGGTTTTGGCCCCCTTTTTTTGCTTTATGAACCTGTCCTATGCTTGCTGCATTCACAGACTCTGAAGAAAATTCGTCAAAGAGATCTTCAGGATTTTTGCCAAAATATTTTCGGAAGGTTTTCTTCACCAAAGCTCCGGAAAGGGGCGGAACAGAAAACTGCGAAAGAGAAAATTTCTCTACATATTCTACCGGAAGCATATTTTTTTCCATACTCAGCATCTGGGCAACTTTCAGGGCAGAACCCTTAAGTTCTTTCAGAGAATCGTAGATGTCAGAAGCGTTATCCTGATTGAGGATTTTTCGTGCTTGTTCTTCGTCTTTGGTGATTTTATTTCCGTAGTATTTCAGGTAATTGGCACCCACTTTAGCTCCGGCTTTCAGCAGGCTGCCTGTTCTTTCTATCTTCCCTGTAGGTATTTTATCTAATGTTTTCATCCTAGCGTATTTTGAATTTTTCTTTCCACAAAAATTTCCCCAGATCAACCATTTTTCTCAACGGTTCATTGTCGATCAGTTCAAATCCTGTATCTACCGTTTTTTCTATGAAAAGATCTGTTTTTTCAAAATCCGGAGAGGTGTCTTTTTTCCAGAATTCTATACACGAAACCAAGTGAAGCCAAAGCACTTCCTGTCTTGATTTTTCGTTGAAATTCATGATGTTTTCTTTCGCTTTTTCAAAGATCTCCCAGGTGTTGAAATCAAGAGTTTTCATAAACTGGCGATGAGTTTCGCGGAGGTTCTGGAGGACTTTTATGCCTTGTATTTTTTCTTTTCCTAAAAGCATCAAAACCAATGATCTGTTCATTGTAAGGTTTTCAAAAAATATGAAATAGGTATTGAGCAGCCTCTCTTTGGCAGATATTTCTCCCGATTCACTGATTTCAGCGGTGAGATCCAGAGACTTCCTGAAAAGGTGATCCAGCATTTCTTTTTCAATTTGGTCAAAATTTGAAAAATAATGATAAAAGTCTTTTTCATCAAATCCGTTGTCCTTGGCAAAAAGATAGATGTTCTTGGGTCTCTCGCTGTGATTCAGGATATAGTCACCATAAAGCTCCAATATCATTTCGTGGGTAACCGCATTTTCTTCTTTCATGATAGAATTTATTTACGACAAAATTAGTAAATATTTTTACTTTTAATCAAAATAAAGTATAAATTTGTACTATGTAGATCATTTAAATAATAAATTATGTTGAAGATACAAGCACAGTCTCATATACCTACGGATTTTGGAATGTTTACGGTATACGCTTTTTCTGAAAATGAGGAAGACTGGAGCCCTCATCTGGTTTGGGTTGCAGAAAATACAGATTTCAGCCGTACAGTTAATGTCCGTTTTCATTCCGAATGCATCACGGGTGAAGTGTTTCACTCCAAAAAATGTGAATGCGGGCAGCAACTTGATGCCGCCATGAAATTTATGTCTGAAAATGGAGGAATCATTATTTATCTCAGACAGGAGGGAAGAAATATTGGAATCATTAATAAGTTAAAAGCCTATGCTCTGCAGGAAGAAGGTTTTGATACTGTAGAAGCGAATTTAAAACTGGGTCTTCCTGCTGATGGCAGAAATTTTGATGTGGCTATAGAAATGCTTAAGATCTTAAAAGTAGATCATGTCAATTTACTCACCAACAATCCGGAAAAGCTGAAATCTCTCGAAAACACAGGAATCGTATTGGGCAAAAGGATTCCTTTGGAGATCGATTCCAATGAGGTGAATGAAGATTACCTGATCACCAAGAAAGACTATTTTGGTCATCTTCTTGAAAAACTGTAACAGGGAGCTTATAAGAAAGTAAAACGGACGGTTGCATAACCCTCATAATAAAGAACTCATGAAAAAAATATTGCTTACAGGAGCTACCGGATATATCGGCAAAAGAATGATAAGCGTTATTGCCGCACAGGGCTATAAAGTGGTCTGTTGTTGCAGGGATGCAAGCCGGTTTTCGAAAAGTCTGGATATCGATGAATCACTCATTGATGTCATTGAAGTAGATTTTCTGAAACCTGAAACACTTGGTACTATTCCTGAAGATATCTCCGGAGCTTATTATCTGATGCATTCCATGAGCAATACGGATGATTATGAGAATTCTGAAAAGATCTGTGCTGAAAATTTTGCACAGATTATAGAAAAAACGCAGTGTGAGCATATTGTGTATCTGTCGGGGCTGGTTAATGAAAAAGAATTATCCAGACACCTCAGTTCCAGATATCAGGTTGAAAAAACACTGATGGAATGTAAAGTTCCCGTTACCGTCCTTCGGGCGGGGATCATTATCGGATCAGGAAGTGCTTCTTTTGAAATCATCAGAGATCTGGTAGAAAAACTGCCTGTGATGGTTGCTCCAAGATGGCTCGATACAAAGTGTCAGCCTATAGGAATCGCCAATGTTCTGGATTTTCTGATATTTGTCTTGTTTAAAGAAGAGTCTTATCATAAAAGTTTTGATATTGGTTGTGATGATGTTCTGACCTACAAACAGATACTTTCCGAATACGCAAAAGTAAGAGGACTGAAAAGGTATATTTACACATTACCGGTCATGACTCCCAAGCTTTCATCCTATTGGCTGTACTTTATCACTTCTACCTCATACAATCTTGCTTCAGCATTGGTAGGAAGTATGAAAATTGAAGTGATCTGCAGGCGTGAAAGTCTTTCTGAAATTAAAAGAATTACCGGAATTCAGCCTTTCTCCTATGAAACCGCTTTGCGAAGAACACTGGCTAAAATTCAGGCTAACGAAATTATTTCCAGCTGGAAGGACAGTTTCATCAGCAGCAGAAGAGATGCCAGTCTGAAAGAATTCATGGAAGTGCCTCATTTTGGATGTTTTACCGATCTTCGAAGTATCGCTTATGACGATCGTGAAAAATGTCTTGACAGGGTCTTTAGCCTTGGAGGTAATAATGGCTGGTACGGGCAGGGTTTGTGGAAGATCCGGGGGTTTCTTGATGTACTGGTTGGGGGTCCGGGACTGAGAAGAGGAAGAACACATCCGCAACGGCTTCATGAAGGCGATGCGCTGGATTTCTGGAGGGTGTTGTATGCTGACCGTACGGAAGGTAAATTGATTCTTTTTGCAGAAATGAAATTGCCCGGAGAAGCATGGCTTGTGTTTAAATTGTACAGAGGAAAACTTTGGCAGAAAGCGGTATTCAGACCTCATGGAATATCAGGAAGACTTTACTGGTATTCTGTTTTACCATTTCACGGAATTATATTTAAGGGGATGCTTAAAAAACTGGCTGGAGTACAATCAGGGTTCAGCAGCAATAACCTTAAGCAGGATATTTCGAAATTCAATGGCTAGGATTTTATAAAACGGCCGGTCTTATTTTTGATTTTAAAGCCTCAATCATTAACGGTTGAGGCTTTAATCAATTATTTAATGATTATCTTCTGACTGTAAGATTTCAGCTCACCTGATTTTAAAAGAAGGTAATAAACTCCTGAAGGTATTTCTGAAATATCAATGCTGCTATCGTTGTTGACTGCTGCATTTTCCAATACTCTTCTTCCTTCTGCATTGATTATTTCTGCAGATATTTTTTTGTTATTTAATCCATCAATAAAGATTTTTCCGGAAGCAGGATTGGGATAGATTCTGATTGGGCTCAATGCAGTATTTTCCTGAGTAGAAAGTGTGGATGTCTTGATTTTATATATTTTTCCGTTATTCACCGCAGCGACATACAATTCTTTCTGACTATCCTGTCCAAAGGTTGAAAAATTATTTCCCGTATAAGCCGGAGTCCAGGTAATGGAATTGTCAGGATTGAGCATACCGATCTGAGTGGAGCAGTAATCAGCGAAAAAGTATTTCCCTTGGAGGGAAGGGTAGAGATTTCCTCTGTAAACGTAGCCTCCCGTAACCGAACATTTACCTCCGGAATGATCATAAACAGAGACCGGAAAAGTCATGGTGCCAGATGCTGCACATCCTCCATTATTATACGTGCTGTTGCCTTCGTAGCAACGCCATCCGTAATTGATTCCTGACTGTGTGATCGGCATTCTGTTAATTTCTTCGATCTGGTTTTGTCCTACATCAGCAATCATCACATTCCCTGTGGTAAGATCAAAAGACCATTTCCATGCATTTCTAAGTCCGTAAGACCATATTTCATCCGCTCCGGCAACTCCTGCGGCGGCAAAAGGGTTTCCGGCAGGAATAGCATAAGGTCCTGTTGAATTCACATCGATCCGGAGCATTTTTCCCAGAAGAGAATTTTTATTTTGAGCATTGTTGTAAGGGTCTCCTCCATATCCTCCGTCACCGGTGACTACCCATAAATTTCCATCAGGGGCAAAATGAATGCTTCCACCGTTATGATTGTCAAATGGTTTGGGGATGTTCAGCAGAATTTTTTCGGTGGTAGGATCAGCAATATTCGGGTCTGAGCTTACCGTATATCGGGCAACAATGATATTCCCTGCAGAATTGTTATAGTACACAAAAAAATAGCCATTTGTTGCATATTGCGGATGGAAAGCCAGTCCCAAAAGTCCCCGTTCTCCTCCGTCAAAAAGAATCTTCGAACTGATGTTCAGGTAATTGGTGGGAACAATACTTCCATTGGGTTGTACAATTTTTATTATTCCATCCTGCTGTACCACAAACAGTCTGCTGTCGTTGGCATTGGTGATTTCAACGGGATTGTTAAATCCGCTTGCAAATTCTTCTAAATTAATACTTTGAGAATTAAAGATTAAAAAAGAAAAAAAACTTGCTGTAAAAAGTAATTTTTTCATAATATTTTGATGTTTAATAGCTGAATCTTGGATCATCCTTTGCTCCAATTAAAAAAATAACAAACCTTACAAACTAAAAGAGTCTATCTATCTATCTATCTATCTATCTATCTATCTATCGTCTAACAACTAAAGATCAGGGAATAATTTTTTCCATTTGGTGATTGTGTTTTTGCTCAATTTAAAATGCAGGGCCAGCTGATGGTTGGTGTAATTATTTTTACGTTGATATTCTAAAATTTCACAGATCGTACTTTTGTCGTAGGATCGAAGCTGCTGATTGGATTTAAGAGTTTCTCTTCCGGCATTGGTAAATATCAGTGCATTTAACTTGAGAATATCCAGAATGGACAACTCACTTTTCTCCAAAATTTTCTGACAGAGTTCCCTTTTTTCAGGATGGTTTTTATTAATAATATCAGTGTAAATGCGTTTATAATCTGGTGATAAATTGTTCATTCCTTAGCAGTGTATTGGGTGGTTTTATAAGTGCTTTAATGATCTCAACGATGGATAACTATTCTTCTTTTTTATACTTGGTGATCCATTTGTGCAGGGTTGTTTTAGGAATTCTGTATTCCTCAATAACCTGATTTTTCGTTTTTTCGTTCGTTTCTATCAATGCTACAATGAAATCTATTATTTCTTTTGTATAAATGTTTTTTCTGAATTGGGGTAAATGGCTGGCTTGTTTCTGAATTTTGCCCTCTGCAGAAGGAGGCGAAAACAAAATAAGGTGTTGGGAATAAATTCTGAAAAAATCATATTCCAGAAGTTTACTCCATCTTAGTACTGTTTTTGTGTCCAGGCTCTCAGATTCATACATTTCTTCAATAGCTTCTTCTGTATTTTCAAAAAAGTTGCAAATACGTTGGATATCAATATGTAGCTCTTCCTTTCTCTTTTTAATTAAATTACCAATATGGATGTGTTCAAAATTTTTCATAACCCTTCTAATTTAAATTTTAGCTCCTTAAAATCTCCAGCCGGAGCAGCAGGTGGATTCATGTAGTATAGGCAGGCTACTGGCTGAAGCACTTTGATCATTGTATTATAATCTGTTTTTAAGGTTTCCAGAAACTCCAGACTTTTCCGTTAAAAACCGCCAGCATTTTTTTCGTGGTATCAAAAACAATCATTCCGGCTGCGGGATTAATGATATTGAGATAGGGATTGGCGACTTTTGGTAAAATCATAGCTTTATTGGAGTCTTCCAATACCAGAATTCCTGGTGTCGGAGATCGTGTGCCGATAGCCACTTTTGCAGCGGTAATTTCAGCGGCTGAATTTTGGATTAAAACTCCATCTGTATTTGTTACAGGATCTACTGTTGAACCTGTGGTATCGATGGACAAGTCTTTCCAGGCAGAAGAATATTTTACCTTTATTTTATGATCAGAGAGATCGTAGACCATCGTTCCGTTCACCGCTCCTGTTACACTTGCTGCCGAACTTACCCACGGAAGGATCATCCCTCTGTTTGCAGTTCCGAATTCCAGAGATACGGAGGTATTGGTTATCGACGTTTTTCCTATGGCTACCTGAGCCTTAACATTCCAGAGCATAAAAAGGAATGGGATGGATAATAGATTTCTCATAATCATTTACTTTTTCGTTGATTGTTTATAAAATATCCGGACATGTCTGGTTGTTGAAACACTTCCATCCTGAACCGTCATAGATACTCAGGCAATCCAGTGTGGTATCATATACCATCATTCCTTCTACCGGGATCAATGCATTTTTCTGAACTGTTGTTAATCGGTTGGGAACAAATCCTTTTGTCTTTGCTTCCAGGGCTGTCCATGCCCCTTTTCGGACTGCCGGCCAGTTTTCACTGCCTCTGGCTCTTCCCAGTGAGGTAATTCCCTGAAGGGTATTTAAAACTGTTCCTGAAGTAACTGATGGTTTATAGCAGATGCATGCGTTGATCAATGCATTTCCCGAAGATCCTGATCCTTGCCCCGCATCATTTCCAATATCAGCTATACCTCCTGAATTTACCGTGTTGGGTATTCCCTGAGCATTGACACAGGTACCTGCTGCACATAAATTCTCATTAGCTGCTACTGAACCTGTTCCTGCTGTCACAGATCCGCCGGCAGTTACCAGTAGGGAAGTGGTCACGTTTTCATCACCTTCTATAGCGTCTGCACAGCCATCATTATCGGAATCCAGATCCAGAAAGTCGGGTATACTGTCATTGTCTGTATCTGTTGAAAGGCAGGTGCCGAACTGAAAGTCTTCATAAGCGACCGTGGTGGTGGAAGTATCAGCGCCATAAATGTACACCCGGAATGTGTAGGTGGTATTAGGCAGTAATTTTACCGCGTTGAGCAAAGCTGTTGTTACCTTGTACTCATAACCTGATCCTGTACCGTCCACAATCTGAAAGTCCTGCACCAGTAATGTTCCTGCAGTCGAAAACCCATTGGTTGAGACTTCAACGCCCACTTTATAGTTGCCATTGTCATTCTGATCTCCCCATCCGAATTTTGAAAATTCTCTGTAACCTGTTAGTACAGCTGGTGTTGTAAAGCTGTATTGCGCGTAGTCATTACCTGCTTTTGCACCGGCTAAAGTAAGGGTGTTAACGCCTGTAATAAGCCAGCGGGAAAGAGTTCCTCCATTGGTGGAAGAAGTTAACCCTGTACTGAAGATAAAAGGGTTTGAACTATTGACAACTGCATTATTATGGGCTCCGCCATAGGTAATTGAGGCCGGATTATTAGGGGCTGATGCCCAAAAACCATCCTGGTTCTGAGTGGCAGTTGGAACATTTCCAAACCATCCGGCATCAAATAGAGAATTGGAGCAGTAGCCCTCGCTAACGTCCGGAATTCCGTCATTGTCGTCATCCAGATCTGTGATGTTGGTGATCCCGTCTCCATCACTGTCCTGTGCCCGAACTTTACTCAATCCGGCAATACACAGTACAATAAAAAATGAAATAATTTTTTTTTTCATATGCTCTAATCATTGTTCATCCTGATACTTTTTTTACTTAAAATGCATCCCAGTCTATCGACAGTAATACGCCAGTATTTTTTAATCATTGAGATCAAAAATCAAGGATATCCGTCAATTGATGTTGGGAACTAAAATTTGGGATGGAATAAAAAAAGGTAGTGGAATAGAATTTTTTTCATCATTTATTCCATAGGTAAATGACCCTTTTCAGTATATGTGTTTTGTGAAATATTTTGTACAAAATAAACGTATCCGAAGAAATTATGAACCAAATATTAAGTTAATAGTTGTTAGCAGAAACAGTTAATTTTAAAACAAATTGTTAGCATTTTAATTGTAAGATATTGTTTTTAAATGTGTTGTGTTTTACAAGTGTTAAATATGAATTCATTAAATTAGCTTGATTGCCAATCATTTTGTAATAATTGATTTATTTAGAATTTTATGTTGTCTGGTTGAGGTATGTGTGTAAAAAAACAACTATATATATATTTATGGTATATAATTTTCTATTTTTGACTGGCTTGATCTTTATGCCATATTTTCAATATATTCGAAAAGCTTACGCCCGAAATTAAAATGAATCATTATGAAGACGCTGTTATCTATCTTTTGCTTCTTATGCATATCAATGTCTCCACGTCCTGAAGTTACGGGTAACGACTATTTTCATGAGTTAACAAAGGAGCTTAAACCTATTGTTGATTATCCGGCTAAAATTTCTCAACTTCAGCAGCAAGAGCTCGGAAAATATAAAAAAAGTGGAGATGAACAATATCTTATAAGTTCAAAATATGTAGAGTTATTCTTATACCGGAATAATACAAATAAGCAAATTCCGCTTGTGTATGAACTGCTCAAACTGAATAATAACAGGTATGAATATATTTCGATGACCTCTTATTATAATGTATCCATTCAATTGGAAAAGACTTCTCCGGAGCTGGCAATGCATTTCATAGATGAAGCAATTATTTTTAATAAAACCTTAACCGCACTACATTATAGCGGACATCTTTATCATATGAAAGGGAGGCTTTATTATAATAGTAAATCCTACACTTCTGCGCTGTACTATTTTAATAAAGCGTTAAAAAGCTTCAGGCCGGAAGATTACCTTTATACTGCTTCAATGCATAACAATTTTGGATTGACTTATGCTAAACTCAACAATATCGGGAAAGCGCTTCAGGAAACTCAAAAAGGCATAGATATTTTGGAAAGTAAAAACAACCTGACAAAAGAGGAGTCTGATTTTCTGATGGATATGAAGGGAAGTCTGGGGTTTTACTATTATCAGTTGAAAGATTATACGTCCGCTGAAAATTTGCTTACCGGAGAGTTTGAATATTGCAAAAACAAAAAAGAACTCTTTCCTCAACTGATTATCGCTTCTGAGAGACTTTATGATCTCTATGCTGTCACCGGGCAAAAAGCTGAACAGAGACAAATTGTCGATTACCTTCTCCATACTGAACCTTTTCTCACGGATACTTATCATAAGATTATGGTTAATGAAATTGTTCAGAAATACTATTCTGCAAACAATGATATTCAGCGTCTGAAAGAGGTATCAGGAAAGCTGGTTATGCTGAATCATGAATTTGATGATGAAAACAGCGAGAATATCCAGAAAACTTCAGATCTCTTAAATAAAAATGTTATTAAAAGCATTAATGAACGGTATGATTATGAGATTAAAATCCATCAGAAAAAGCAGTTTTTAACCCTGCTGATGTGTTGTCTGATCGTGATTACCATAGCGCTTATTGCATTAAACATCTGGACTACAAAGAAAAGCGAGAAGAAGGATGCTGAAAAACAAAGAGAAATTTTAGAAGCAAAAAAAGAGTCCTTGAAAAAGACATCCTCTTTCAAAATGAAAAGATCAAAAACCTGCATCAGAATCTTAATTTAAAAATAGAAACCGAAAAAGCGTTTTTGCAGAACATAAAAAAGATAAAGAAATCTGCCGATGCGGATTCTGAACAAATTCTCCGTGACTTGCATCTGAAAGTGAGTAAACTGATCCAGATCGATAAGAAAAATGATGATTTCGTAAATGAAAGCAGCAATGAAAGTAAGATGTTTTTAGGAAAACTTGAAGTTCTTTATCCGGTTTTAACCAAAAGAGAACTGAAACTCTGTACCTATTTTAGAATGAATCTTTCCTCAAAAGAAATATCAGCTCTTGAAGATACTACGACTGCGACCATCCGAGTGTACAAAACAAGAATAAAAAGCAAGGTCGGACTGGGAAGACAGGATAATTTAGTCACTTTTCTTAACAGCATATAAATTTTTAACGGTGATCCATGTTAAAGTTTAAACCTTGATATGAATATTTTCTGAATAATTTGCATGAGAAAAGCTTATTAAATGATGAATAAAACGATCCTTTCGTTCTCCTAAGGTGAAGTTAATAACTTGTTTTTCAGCGTTTAGGTATTTTTCTTTTATCTGTTTATTAAATCTGCACTCAATTACAATTTAAAATTTAGTTCATTTATAATCTTTATTTTGTTTTAATTAGTATATTTGTGTACTAATTGTTAATAAGATGAATTATTCAGTCGTAAAAGATGTTATCAGATTGCTTGAGGAATTTGATGAAGAGAATAAGATGAATTCTTACCCTTCGGATGTTGAAGGCTTTAAGGCATGGTTAAGCGGAAAGGAGCCTCTGGCGCTAAACAATCAAACAGATGAACCCTATTGGGCTGGTAAAGAGAGTGGTAGGAGTCCTGAAAGCGCCATCAGTACTTCACTGGTTCATTTGAACAGGTATGCCAAATCGTATTCAAAATCAGCTATCATCGATTCAGAATTTGCGACGCAGGAAGACTTTATTTATCTGATTAATTTAAAAACATTCGGCGCCATGACTAAAATGGAGCTTATCAAGAAGAATGTTCACGAAAAGTCTGTGGGAATGTTGATCATCAACAGGCTTATCAATCTGGGCTTGGTAGAACAGTCGGATTCTGATACCGATAAAAGAACTAAAATTATAAAGATCACCAATTCAGGTATCAGATCTTTGGAAAATCAGATGAGAAAGATAAGAACGGCAACAAACATTGTGGCCGGAGATCTTAGTTATTCTGAAAAAATGCAGTTGATCCGTATTCTGGACAAACTTGAAAAATTTCACCAGCCGATATTCAACCGCAATATTGATGCTAAAAACCTTATTGATATCATCAGTAAAGAGTATTCATTCATAAAAAATTGATCATGAACAAAAAAATAGCCGTCATTGGTTCAGGCTTTTCTGGCTTATCTGCAGCTTCCTATTTAGCAAAAGAGGGAAATGAAGTACACGTGTTTGAAAAAAACAGTGGGGTAGGTGGCAGAGCAAGACAGTTTCGTACTGAGGAAGGTTATGTTTTTGATATGGGCCCGAGTTGGTATTGGATGCCGGATATTATTGAGGCATTTTTTGAGGATTTTGGAAAAAAGTCATCTGATTTTTATGAGCTGATTCCGCTGGATCCTCAGTTTGAAATGGTATTTTCAGACGGTGTGATGAATATTCCGGACCGTTATGAGGAAATGAGGGTTTTATTTGAAAGCATGGAAAAGGGAGCCGGAAAAAAGCTTGATGACTTCATGAAAGATGCTCAGATCAAATATGAAATCGGCATGAAAGAGTTTGTGAATAAACCCTGCCACTCATGGTTGGAGTTTGTTTCACCCAAAATGGCAAAGAATGCCCTGAAGTTGGATTTACTTACCAATTTCAGCCAGTTTGTAAGAAAGTATTTCAGTCATCCCAAACTGATTATGCTGATGGAATTTCCCGTGATTTTTCTGGGCGCGGCACCAAAAAATATTCCGGCATTATACAGTCTGATGAATTATGGAGGTTATAAATTGGGAACCTGGTATCCGATGGGTGGTTTTTCAAAAGTTACCGAAGCAATGATGCAGATTGCAGCAGAACAGGGCGCTCATTTTCACTTTAACTCAAATGTTGAAAAAATAACAGTTGAAAACAATAAAGCCAATGCTTTGATAGTGAATGGAGAAGTCCTGAAATTTGATTTTGTCATTGCTTCGTCCGATTATCATCATACAGAAAGTCAGCTTCTTCCTGAGCAGTATAGAAACTACAAGCCATCTTATTGGGAGAAAAAAACATTTGCTCCGTCATGTCTTATTTATTATCTTGGAATCAAAGGGAAAGTGCCTCATTTGAAGCATCACACCCTTTTCTTTGAAAATGATCTGGAACTTCATACCCACGAAATTTATGAAGATAAAAAATGGCCTACAAAGCCTTTGTTTTATGCGTGTTGCCCATCGAAAACAGATCAAGGCACCGCTCCTGAAAACTGTGAGAATATTTTTTTATTGATGCCGGTAGCTCCCGGAATAGAAGATTCTGAGGGAATGAGAGAAAAATATTTTAACGAGATGATCGCAAGATTGGAAAAACATACAGGAACTTCAGATCTTATTTCAAAAATTGAATATAAAAGAAGCTATTGCATTAATGACTTTCAACAAGATTATAATGCCTATAAAGGCAATGCGTATGGTCTTGCCAATACCTTATCACAAACGGCCGTTTTAAAGCCTTCCATCCGGAATAAAAAGATAAAGAATCTCTTGTATACAGGCCAGCTTACTGTTCCTGGTCCGGGAGTTCCCCCCTCTATTATTTCAGGAAAAATAGCAGCTAACGAAGCCAGTAAAATTTATTAATTATGAAAAAATTGTTTGACGACCTTTCTTACAAAGTGAGCAGAGAAGCAACTAAACAATACAGCACAAGTTTTTCTCTGGGAATAATGGCGCTTTCCCCTAAAATCAGAAATCCGATCTATGCCGTTTACGGGTATGTCCGTCTTGCCGACGAAATTGTAGACAGCTTTCATGATTATGATAAACATAAACTTTTATCAAGATACAAAGCGGAAACTTTCGAAGCGCTGGAAGAAAAAATCTCCCTGAATCCGATTTTGCAGTCGTTTCAGGAAACGGTGCACCGGTACAAAATTGATTACAGTCTGATTCATCAGTTTCTGAAAAGTATGGAAATGGATCTGCAGAAAATTGATTATAATTCAGAATTATATAAAGAATACATTGTAGGGTCTGCTGAAGTGGTGGGTCTGATGTGTCTTCATGTCTTTACAGAAGGAAATACGGAAGAATTTGAGAAGTTGAAACCCTATGCCATGATTCTCGGGTCTGCGTTTCAGAAAGTTAATTTTCTCCGGGATATGAAAGATGACTATCAGGTTTTGGGACGTTGCTATTTTCCGAATGTTGATATTTCCTATTTTGACAATACCGTGAAATCTCATATTGAAAAAGAGATCGAAGAAGAATTTAAAACCGCTTTGGAGGGGATCAAAAAACTTCCCGGTTCCGCGAGGTTCGGAGTCTATCTCGCTTATCGGTATTATGTTTCGTTGTTCCGGAAAATCAAGCGAACTTCTGCCAGCAATATGATTAACCAGAGAATAAGGATATCCAACGGAAAAAAATTATCTTTAATGATGAGCAGTTATGTACAGTATAAAGCATCGCTTCTGTAAGCTCACGAATATCTAAATCTTAGAGAATAGAATGATACATAAAATTTACAGGGAACAGCAGCTGAACTGCGATATCGCAACAGCATGGAAGTTTTTTTCTTCTGCCAATAACCTTTCGGAAATCACACCGAAGGATATGAATTTTATCGTCCTGACCAAAATGACGGATGATGAGATTTTTGAAGGGATGATTATTGATTATTATGTTTCCCCGATATTAGGCATAAAAATGAAATGGAAAACGGAAATCACCCAGGTTGATTTTCAAAAAAGTTTTACAGATTTTCAGAAAAAAGGACCTTATAAACTCTGGAATCATCACCACGAATTTATAGTCAATGAAGAAGGAGTTTTGATGAAGGACACAGTAGATTATGAACTTCCTTTGGGATTTCTGGGTGAAATAGCCCATACAATTTTTGTAAGAAAAAAGCTTGAGCATGTGTTCAGCTACAGGTATAAAGTTTTAGAAGAACGCTTCAATAAAAAAACAAAATAATGAATTTCCTGATTGTAGTAGGTACTTTTTTCATCATGGAAGGAATGACGTGGCTCATTCATAAATATATCATGCATGGTTTTCTATGGATGCTGCATAAGGATCATCATGATCACAGCAATGAAGGGGCTATGGAGAAAAATGATTATTTCTTTCTCATTTTTGCTTTGCCAACCATTCTTCTGATGTATTACGGAACCGTACAGAATTTTAATTTCTGGTTTTATATTGCCGTGGGAATCGCTTTGTATGGAATGGCTTATTTTTTTGTCCACGATATCTTTATCCATCAACGGCTTAAAATACTGCGCAATACAGAAAATCCATATTTACTGGCTATCAGACGGGCCCATAAGCAGCATCATAAGCATACCGGAAAAGAAGAAGGAGAGTGTTTTGGATTTTTGTGGGTTCCCATCAAGTATTTTAAAATGTATTTTAATAAACATAAAGCCTGATCATGCTCCATTACACCTATCTTTTAATTAATTTTTTTACGGTCATCATCTGTTTTGTTTTTTCATTTCATCCTAAAATAAAATTCAACAGGCATTTTTCTGCTTTTTTTAAGGCAGCGTTGATGGTAGCTCTTGTTTTTATTTTTTGGGATATCTGGTTTACCAAAAGGGGAGTGTGGTGGTTCAATGATACCTATCTTTTAGGAATCCGGGTGTACAACCTGCCAATTGAAGAAATCCTGTTTTTCTTCTGTATTCCTTTTTCATGTATTTTCACATACTTCTGTCTGGATCAGTTTTTTAAACTGGACTGGAAACCACTGCCTGAAAAAATATTTGTGATCATTTCCATTGTTTCATCAGTGGGAATTGCTTTTTATTTTCATGATAAGATTTATACATTTATTACTTTCTTATCCACAGCGGTAAGTATGTTCACGCTTTATTTTGTATTAAAATCAAGGTGGATCGGCAAAGCTTCATTCATCTATCTGGTGCTGATGCCCGGATTTCTGCTGGTCAACGGGATCCTTACCGGCACAGGCCTTGAATCTCCGATTGTCAACTACAATCCTCAGGATTTTATGGGAATCAGAATGCTGACCATTCCTATAGAAGATACCGTTTACGGATATGAAATGATTCTGTGGAATATTTATTTATTTCAAAAATTGAAGAGAAATGAGCAAAATTAATATTTTCTGGTTCAGAAGAGATCTCAGACTTGAAGACAATGCAGGGTTGTATCATGCGCTTAAGGCCGGACTGAAAGTGATTCCTGTTTTTATATTTGATTCCGAAATCCTGGAAAAGCTGGAGGATAAATCAGATCAGAGAGTAGACTATATCCACCAGGCGCTTGAGAATATCAATAAAGAACTTGAAAGCCATCAAAGCGGACTCAAAACCTATTACGGAAAACCACTGGATATCTTCAAAAAACTGACTGAAGATTTTGAGGTGGATACCGTATTCTGCAACAGGGATTATGAGCCGCAGGCGATTAAAAGAGATCAGGAAGTGGCTGACTTTCTTGAAAAAAGCGGAGTAACATTCTCAGACTTCAAAGATCAGGTGATCTTCGAAAAAAATGATATCCTGAAAAGTGATCAGTCTCCCTATACGGTCTATACTCCTTATTCAAAAAGATGGAGAGAAAACTTAGGCAATATTCAAGATTATCCCGTCGATTTCGTCAATTTTGAATCATTAAAAGATCATAAAACAATGCTCAGCCTTGAGGACATTGGTTTTAAAAAGACAGGAATGGAGTTTAACAAACCTTCTCTGGATAAAAAGATCATTGATTCTTATCAGCAATACAGGGATTTTCCATCCATGGATCATACGACCCATCTCGGCATTGCCCTTCGCTTTGGAACTATCTCTGTGAGAAAATGTGTGAAATTTGCCCTTCAACATAGCGAAACATGGCTTAGTGAACTTATCTGGAGAGAGTTTTTCATGCAGATTCTTTTTCATTTTCCTCATGTCGTCAGCCACTGTTTTAAGAAAAAATATGAAGACATTCCCTGGAGAAACAATGAAGAAGAGTTCAAAGCATGGTGTGAAGGCAAAACAGGATATCCTATTGTAGATGCAGGAATGCGCGAACTGAACGAAACCGGTTTTATGCACAACCGGGTAAGAATGATCACTGCGAGTTTCCTTACCAAACATCTTCTGATCGACTGGAGATGGGGAGAAGCTTATTTTGCTGCAAAGCTTCTGGACTATGATCTTTCGGCTAATAATGGAAACTGGCAGTGGGCTGCAGGTTGTGGTTGTGATGCCGCTCCCTATTTTAGAATTTTCAATCCCGAAGAGCAGACCAAAAAGTTTGATAAAGATTGGAAATACATCAAAAAATGGCTTCCGGGTAAGGAAATACAACAACCGTTGGTTGAGCACAAATTTGCCAGAGCAAGAGCTTTGGAGACGTATAAAAAAGCATTAAATTGAATACACGACAATACCATTTTATAAAATCATTCATCATTAAAATAAAGAACATTGGCTAAAAAAGGAATTTTATTGGTAAATCTTGGGTCACCAAGATCTACAGCGGTAAAGGATGTAAAGGAGTATCTTGACGAATTTTTAATGGATGAACGGGTAATAGATTACCGTTGGATTTTCCGTGCGCTGCTTGTCCGTGGAATTATCTTAAACACAAGACCTGCAAAATCAGCTGAAGCTTACAAAACCGTTTGGACGGATAAAGGCTCTCCACTGATTGTTATCACTGAAAAGGTTCAGGAAAAACTTCAAAAAATTGTGGATGTTCCCGTAGAAATAGGCATGAGATATGCACGGCCCAGCATTGAAACAGGAATTCAAAAACTGGTGGATCAGGGGGTTTCTGAAATTGTGCTTTTTCCGCTCTATCCGCAATATGCCATGAGTACAACGGAATCTGTCATTGAAAAAGCAGAAGAAGTAAGAAAAAAGAAATTTCCAAAGGTGAGAATCAATTATATTCAGCCTTTTTACCACAGAGATATTTACATCAATTGTCTGGCAGAAAGCATTAAGGAGAAACTTCCGGAAAATTTTGATGCGCTGCAGTTTTCCTATCATGGAGTTCCCGAAAGACATATTTATAAAACAGATCCTACCAAAACCTGTAATCTTAATGACTGTTGCTCTAGAGAAAGCAATCCAAGCCATCAGTTCTGTTACCGCCACCAGTGTTTTGACACGACTAAAAAAGTGATTGAAAAGCTGAGTTTGCCAAGAGAAAAGACTATTGTTTCTTTCCAGTCCAGGCTTGGAAAAGATAAGTGGATGGAGCCGTATACCGATGAAACTTTAGAAACAATTCCTTCAAAAGGAATTAAAAATCTGGCTATTGTCTGTCCGGCCTTTGTTTCCGACTGTCTTGAAACTCTGGAAGAAATTTCTGTAGAAGGAAAAGAACAGTTCCTGCATGCGGGAGGTGAACATTTTCATTACATTCCCTGCCTGAATGATGAAGACCGCTGGATAGAAGTAGTAAAGACTCTTTGCGAAGAAAAGCTTGATCAGTTTTATTTACTGTAATGATAAGAAAGAAGTGAAATATTTTAGTCACAAAAAAATCATAAAGTCACGATACCGCTCTTTTTAAGAGTGAAAAATGTATTATATTTAGACCGAAAAATAATTTTTTTTCATCATTTGTGTTTTTGAGTCTTCCTCCGGGAAGACTTTTTTTATGGCGGTGAGCATTGAAAAACTCCAACCCGAATCGGGTTAGAGTTTATTTTACAATCGGGCTATTAAGCCATAAGAATATCCATTATGATGATCACTTGATAAACTCCACATTTCCGGTTTCCATGTGATATTCCCCACCAATAATTTTGATTTCTCCCTTTTCCTCCATTTCTTTCAGGATAGGGCTGTTTTTTCTTATATTCGAAATGGTTTCATTGATGTTGGATTGGGTTACCGCTTCCAGATAGTCGGGATTTTTAGAGGTTTTTTCCCCTTTGAAATTTTGTACAGCAGCAATGGCCGGTTTTATTTTAGCCAAAAGAGCGGTAATATTGCCAAGTTCTACATTATCAATCGCAGATTTTATAGCACCACAATGTTCGTGTCCTAAGACCATCACTACTTTTGCACCGGAAACTTTGCATGCAAACTCAAGACTTCCTATAATATCTTCATTGCTTATATTTCCGGCAACTCTTGCGACAAACAGGTCACCGATTCCGGAATGAAAAACATCCTCTACCGGAACCCGTGAATCTAAACATGAAAGGATGACAGCTCCGGGATACTGTCCTAAAGAAGCCGTTCTTATTCTTTGTGAAGTATTACGGATGGTGAGTCTCTCATCCACAAATTCCTTATTTCTTTTTTTAAGAATGTCTATTACAAAATCAGGAGTTAATTGGGATTGAAATTTTTCAGTTAAAAACTCATCATCAATAATTTCCTCTTGATCAAAAGTGACCGGATGGTCTTTTTGAGATTTTTCACAAGATGTACTTGCCAAAAGAATCGCCGTTAAACAGGCCATTCTAAATAAATTGCTTTGTGTTTTCATTTTTTGTTTTTTTAATGGTTTATCGAATGATCGGATAAGATTTCTCTTTAAATAATGATTACTCCGATTCATTTTCTACATCATTAAATCTACAATACTTTAATTTATTTAATTGTTAAATTGTTAAAAATAAATGTGATTTTATTTATTTTCAATTAAAAATATGGATTTTGTGATTGATTTTCCGTAATTTTTGCTTTGGACTGCTGGTTTTTCTTAAATTATATCTTTTTGTGACTTGTTTTTCAAGTGCTTTTTGATTGGAATCCTCTCAATGGGCTATAAAAGATAGTAGAAGTGATCTGTTTCATCCCTTACATTCATTTTATAGGTCTATTTGTAGTACACTGTGCTAGCTTTTTAAGATTGATATCGGAAAGACTCTTTAAATGAAGAAATGTCCAAAATTGGATATAACGTATTTTGATAATTTTTACAAAAAAACCCTAACCAGCTTGTGGTTAAGGTGTATATTATAATGACGTAGATTTTAGTTTAAGTGAGAAACACTTGCGCTTATGTTTCTTACATCTATCATCTTCACGACAGTTTTAAAAGGCTGATCATATTGTATTTTAATAGAGTCAATAATGCTATGGTCTACATTATCATCAAACTTTCTGGCAAAAAGATGACTCCCTTTCTGAAGAAAATCTAAGTCTGTTTTTGTGAAAGTCTTGGGACGCAATTTGATATCCCCGTCCGGAATCCAGATAATGGCCCTCTTGTCGTCATCTACCAGAGTACCTGTAAAAGAAGTATTCATTAACACCGTCTGAAAGAAAGATTCATCGGCAATCAAGGTATTCAGATAATACTCCTCAAACTTTTTTACTTCGGTACTGTTCGTGATAAATTCACAACAGTCTCTGGTTAAAATCATCCACTGGCCGCCAATATAAGGAACAACATCTTTCATGAACTTTCTTTTGTGGGTTTTATCTGAAATTTTATCTTCCAGTTCCTCAAAATAATTTTCAATTCTGTTCATGGTTTCAGGCCTTGATTTTTTCTGGTCGGCTACTTTAATATAGCTTTTACCGTTGTTTTTGGATAGAAACTCTTTAATTATTTTCTGTGATTTCAGAGGATAATCCTGACCGCTTAAATTAATGAAATAGTCCCATTTCGCATCCATGTTGAGAAGATATTGCATCCCGTCCAATTCAGCCTGCACCATACTGTATCCTCCCCATACTACATTTTCACTGTCAAGGATCTGTACATTTGAATAGGGTTTTAAAAAGTTTCTGACCTCTTCGCCAATTTCCTGACTCGCTTTTTTGTCAATATGAATAAGATAAAAGTTGGTAGATTCGTAAATGGCTGTAAAAAGTTTTTTGAACTGATTTGGGAGGCGATGTACCAGAATTAAGTACGCAATACTCATCGATTTCATCGGTATACTGCCGATTTCATACCCATCGCTTTCGCCCATGTAAACACTTTTCATTTTATATTATTTTAAAATTATGAATGTTTACAACTCATTTTATAAAGTATTAATAGACATTTTTATAAATATACGATAATTAAACTGTTTTTATTGTAAATAATAAGATTGATAATATATATTCGGTGATCTGTTGACAGTATTGCCTTAAAAATAATTTGCGTTTTTTAATCTGTAATTTATTGTAAATCAATATTTATTTAAAATATTATTCATTGGCTGTTTGAAGTATATTGAAAAATGTTCATTTGTAAATTTAATAACGATTTAATCCTTTTTTTGTGTCCTGTTTATTTTGAAATTAGCTTTTTTCATCGTGAAATAAATTATACATACGTCTGATAAGCATAAAAAAAGCAGAGAATCAATTCCCTGCTTTTTCTTTTTTAACTGCCTGATGCATCACGAGGATAATTCCTAAAAGGATGATCGCAATCGCCAGATACCGCCAGGCCAGTCCACCCTGTTCTGTAACATTGCCACTGACAGATATGATAAAACTTGTAATAGAAGTGATCACATACACCAGTCCGCCCATTAATCCTCCTGCTGTTCCCGCATTTTTAGGGAAATAAAGCATACTCGTTGTAAAAAATGAAGTAAATAGAATTCCCGAACAAATGTGAATGAAAAAGGCAAATGGAATCATGATAAACAGGCTTTCCGCATAAAAGCTGGTGGCAATCAAGCCCACAATCAGTACCAGTTGTAAAATGATAGGCTGTAAAATTCTGTCCTTAAAGTCAAGCTTAAGCCTCTTTTTTCCTATAAAACCTCCGATCATCCATGAAAATCCTAATATCAGGGTACAGTACCCGATGACTACCGGCGTAAAGTGAAACGTGTTTTCAATAATAAAAGGCCCCGTGATATTAAAAAGCATCACAATAGAATAGCTCAGTCCTAAAATAAAGATTCCAAGCATGAAAATCCTGTTTTTAAGCATCATTTTATAAAGACTGATGTTCTCGGAAAGATTAAGTTTCTTTTTCTCCGGTAAACTTTCACCACTGAAAAACCATTCAAACAGAAACAGAGCACCTGCATAAAAAGCAAGAAAATAAAAATTCGCGTGCCAGTTAAACAGTTTTTCAAGATATCCACCCAGAAAAGGGGCCAGAATAGGTCCGCACGACCAGACGATGGTGAAATAGCTCAGATAATGTTTCACCTTTTCCGAATCATAAAGATCCACAAAAATAGCCCGGGTAGATACAACAAGGATGGAAACGGCTGCGCCCTGAAGAATACGGAGCAGACAGATCAATAGGATGCTGTCCGTCATTGTAATCAGGATACTGCTGATGATCAGGAGAAATAAGGCAATTAATTTAGGCCGGTAACGCCCGATACTATCAAGAATTCCACCTACAAACAGCTGGGAGATCCCGTAACTTAGTAAGTAAGACGTTAAAGTGATCTGGATGTCTTTTTCGGATACCTGCATTTCATGGGCCATCGAAGGAAATGAGGGCAAATAAATATCAGTGACAAACCCCGAAAGCGGGATCGACACAAAAGCCATAATGGTTATTAATCTGATTCTTTTCTCAGATGCTTCTTTCAACAACATATTCGTTCGTTATTTTACAGTGCAAAAATAAGCCAAGAAAGGTCCTGTTGAATTTTAAAAGACAAAGTAAAAATTACAAAAATCAAAGATTTAATTAGAATTCTTAAATTTTAACGGTGAAACCTCAGCATGCTTTTTAAAGAAATTATTGAAATGAGACGGCTGGTCGAATCCAAGCGTATATCCTATTTCAGCAATATCCCAGTTCGTGTATTTTAATAGATTTTTAGACTCTTCAAATACCCTTTCTTTAATGATCTGGGTCGTAGTAAGCTGCGTTACCGATTTTACTGATGAATTCAAATGGTTGACATGGACATTAAGATGCTCAGCAAAATCAGAAGCCGTTTTCAGAGCCAGCGGATAAGCCGGGGAATCCAGTGGAAACTGTTTATTAAGAAGTTCATCAAACAAACGGTATAGACGGATATTGGCCGGAAGCTCATTAGGATTGATGTCATCCACACGATTTTCCAGGGCAAGATGCATCACAGAGGCCAGATGGCTTTTGATGCTGCTGCATCGGAAAGGATATGCCGAATTGTTCAGTTTATACATCTGTTCAAAATACAGCGTCGCCAGCTGCGTTTGCTCATCCGTTAAAAAAACAATGGGTTTACTCCATTCTTTGAACAGGGAAGTCTTTTTAAATAAATTGAATTCAGAATTCCCATTAAAAAACTCCTGATTAAAAAGACAAAAATATCCTTCCTGAAGATCCCCGTCACATTCCCATGAATACGGAATATGGGGCGAAGGGAAAAACAGGGCAGGACGGTCAATATACAGTTCATAAGCACCATACTGAAACGTACCTTTTCCCTGGATAAAGCTTACTTTATAATAATCACGGCGGTTATAAGGACTTTTAAAACTACAGTACTTCCGCATAGAAACATTGAAATGCGACTTTCCGGTTTCGAAATCATCCGAATCAAACATTTTCATCTGATTCTTCCTGAGGCGTTTGTAATAATCTTCAATGGTTTCCAGCTGATCACTCATAATACAGAAATTATAAAAATCAAAGATACAGAAACCATTGTTAATCCTGATATTTTTCTATGAGGCACTCCTGATCGGTCCAAGAATTTTCTCAATTTCCTTTGAATGGCCTTTGACAATGACACAGGTCTGTAACACTTTAAACTAAAGTGATCTACAATGTTTAAAAATCTTCTTCATATTTCATGATCTGTGTTATCCGTGAAATCTGTGGGAGATTAAAACATTCACCACAAAAGCCACAAAATTTTTTGAACACTTGAGCTGATTTAAAGTTAAAATTTATTCTGTAAAGAAGTACCCTTAAGCTTTAGTAAAATCGTTGATTTTCCTGTTTTTTACTGATTTCTAATTGCAGAATATGGGATGGAAGATGGAAAGGTCCTGCTGTAGTGTCAGCTGCTACGGAAAATCCTGACTCTTTTAAAAACTCTAAAAGGGGATCATTCGTCATTATATTGATCCAGATAATATCGGTGAAGCTGGCAGCAGATCTGCTTTTTTTCCAGAGTGATTCCCTGATTTCCGGTGAGTTAAATTCCGGCAGGATTACAAAACTCATCTCTGTAGCTCTTTTCTCTTCAGATAGAGAAGGGTGACTCACGCCGCTTTTAAGAATGCTGTATCCCACAGGTTGATCATCTGCGTATGTAATGATAAGCTGATTGGAAAGGTCATTCAGATCATTGATCATCTTTCTGGGATCAATGTCCTCTTCAATATGTTTTTTGATGTCCTTTTCAGGAACAAGTTCCTGGTGTAATGCATACACTGAAGCATCGATAATCGTTATAAGATCAGAAATTCCCTCCTCAGAACCCACTGTAAATTTTGAAATTATATTCATGAATCTTTTTTATTCAAAATTAGAAGATAATAGCATTCAAAAGAGATACAGTTCCCATTAATTTAATCGGTACAGTTACTTATTTTGTAAATTT
The DNA here is from genome assembly GCF_003815695.1 of Chryseobacterium carnipullorum. NCBI lineage: Bacteria > Pseudomonadati > Bacteroidota > Flavobacteriia > Flavobacteriales > Weeksellaceae > Chryseobacterium > Chryseobacterium carnipullorum. Next base: position 3,780,288 of record NZ_CP033920.1, read on the forward strand.
GTACGGTACAGTTTATCCGATTAAAGATGAAATCATACAAATATGAAATTTTCACTTCAGTTATTGAAGAGCAGATCAGAAAGAGAATTCTGAGCAAGGGGCAGCGGTTACCTTCCGTCAGGGTGATTAAAACTCAATATAATTTGAGTACAAGTTCAGTTCAAAGTGGTTTTGATCATCTTATGATAAAAGGATTGGTAGAAAGCCGTCCCAGTTCAGGCTATTTTGTATCCTACACCCCTGAAGACAATAGTTTTCAGACCAGAGTAGAGATGCCTCTTGTGGTAAGAGATCCTGAATTTGCGAAAAATATTATGCTCACCTCAGCCAGAAACAAACCTTCTGAAGTGAGTTCTTTCAATAGCGCAGCGCCGGGAGATCTTGTAATTCCTCAAAAACTTATCCTCAGAACGATGCAGGAAGTCATCCGTGAAAAGGGAGCTGCATTGTTGAGGTACTATCCTTCCAATGGTTTGCAGGACCTTAGAAAACAAATTTCCAAACAGATGGCATCACATGGGTGCTTAATGAATCCCGATGAACTGATCATTACAGATGGTGCATTGCAGGCTCTCACCATAGCTTTGGGAGCAGTCATTCAACCTGGTGACATCGTAGCTGTTGAAAGTCCGTGTGTCTTTTCCATTCTGGAGGCTGTGGCCAATCTAGGTCTTAAAATAATTGAAATTCCTGTACACTATGAAACAGGTTTTGATACAGAGTACTTAAAAAAGGTCTGTGTCTCCAATGAGGTAAAGGCGGTGATATTAACGCCAAATTTTCAAAATCCGACCGGGATCGTTATGAGTGATGACGCTAAAAAAGAACTGTTAGCCGTTGCATCCATTTATCAGATCCCGATTATTGAAAATGAAGTATATGGTGATCTTTATTTTGGTGAAAAAAGGCCAAGTTGTATCAGGAGCTTTGATCATTCCGGCCTGGTAATGACCTATTCTTCGTTTTCAAAAACACTGGCCCCGGGTATCCGTTTAGGCTGGCTGAATACCGGACGTTTTTATTCCCGTTCCGAAAAGGCAAGGTTTGCTATGGGTAGATCTGTTTCTCCGATCTATCAGGAGCTGATGCTGAAACTTCTTCAGGGAAACAGCTATGAGAGGCACCTGCGATCTTTCCGAAAACAACTGAACAGACAAGCCGTTGAGCTGCTTGATGCCTTACGTCATTACTTTCCCGACGATGCCTGTTTTCAAAGTCCTCAGGGAGGTTACAGTATTTGGGGAAAACTACCGGAAAGAACAGATATGAAGGCATTCTTTGATTATTGTGACAAAAACAGAATTCTTTTTACTCCGGGAAATACATTTTCATTTACGGATAAGTACAGCCATCATTTTCGGATTGTTTTTGCAGACCGGATCACACCGGAAAGCCTTACTTTATTAGAAAAAGCAGGATTAAAAGCAAAATCTTACCCATAATTGAATAGCGGCAATCGTTGAAGAAGATTGAAATTGGTTTTAAGTAAAGTCGTCAGTTCATTAAATATTTTTTAATTTCGCAGCATTCAAATTCAATCAGTAAATCTATCTATTGAGAATCACGAAGCATTTTAAAAACTTTTTAACGGCAATATTCATTGCTGTATATGCTTTTGCTGTTTCTCCGGCAGAATATCTTCACCATCATTTTCTTCACAGTCAGAATGCAGGAAACTCTCTTCAGCATTCAAAAGAGAATGGAAAGATCTTTAAAAAAGCTTTTTCATCATGTGATACAAAATGTCCGGTCTGCCACCACAAACTATGGGGTGAAGGAGGAATCGGTAAGATTGATACTGCTGCATTTTCATTAACAAAAATTACGGGAAAAATTTTCTCTTCTCCCGGATTTCTATTTTCTAACACTCTTTTTTCTTTAGCGGACAGAGGTCCTCCGGTGTATGATAATTTTTAAATATCCTTTGCCTGCTTTTGCGGGCTTACCATTTTAATTATTTAATTACATAATACATTTTCATGTCAATATTACAAGCAATTGAGCTTAGTAAGCAGTACAACCATGTCACTGCTCTAAGCGGTCTCAATATATCCGTACAAAAAGGAGAAATTTTCTGTCTGCTCGGGCAAAACGGAGCCGGTAAGACAACCACAATCAATATATTTTTAGGATTCTTAAAACCCAGCTCAGGTCAGGCCCTTATCAATGGAATTCCGGTGGAAATGAATGGTGGAACCACTAAAAAGTATATAGCCTATATTCCGGAAGTGGTACAGTTGTATCCCAATCTTACAGGAATTGAAAATTTAGGTTTTTTCAGTCAGATGGCTGGGTTTTGCTATTCCAAAGAAGAGCTTGGAGCATTTTTGGAGAATACAAGTCTTCAGAAGGCTGCCCATCACAAAAAACTGTCTGCCTATTCTAAAGGGATGCGTCAGAAAGTAGCCATTGCTATTGCTGTTGCAAAAAATGCGGACCTCATCTTAATGGACGAACCCACTTCAGGACTTGATCCGAAAGCCACCGCCGAATTTACAAGGATCTGTAAAGATCTTGCAGCCAAAGGGAAGAGTATTATGATGGCTACGCATGATATCTTCAATGCGGTGAATGTAGGAACGCGTATCGGGATTATGAAAGAAGGCAGCCTTGTTCATATCCTGCAGGCCAGTTCTGTTACAGCAGATGAACTTCAGAGAATTTATTTGGAAACCATTTAACAACAGAAAAATGAAATACTTGTATATCACCGCTGCACTGGCTATTGCCAGTGTGAAGGTTTGTGCGCAGCAGACATTATCAGGAGAAGTGGTTGGACAAAATCATCAAAGGCTTAAAAACGCAAGAATCACTATTAAAAATAACGAAAACAAATATGAAACCACTTCCCGGGATGGGAATTTCAGTATCCCGGATGTTAAAACCGGTATTTATGAGCTCAGAGTGAATGCTGAATCTTTCGAAACCCATACAGAACAAATTGAAGCAGATAGTATCTCTTTAACAAAAAAAATAGTCATTCATCTTTATAAAGTCGGAACTATTCAGGAAGTGGAAATTTTGGGCAGAGCATCAAAAAAATACCATAGTGACTATTCATTCTCAGCTACAAAAATTGGAGTTCAGAACAAAGATATTCCGTTTTCGATTTCTACCGTCAGCAAGGAACTGATCAACGACAGGCAGGCTTTTCAATTAAGTGACGCTGTGAAAATGGCCAGCAGTGTAATCCCTGTGAGCTATTATAACCAGTTCAGTATCCGAGGAATTGCGCAGAATGAAGAAGGAACCATCATCAATGGAATGCGTACGAGACAGTATTATTTTATGCAGCCCATGACGACCAACCTTGAGAAAATAGAAGTCATCAAAGGCCCGGCCAGCGCTGTTCTTTCCAGCGTAGATCCCGGAGGAAGCATCGTTTTGGTGACGAAGAAACCGCTGAAAACACCTAGTAAGGAAGTCAGTATGAGCGTAGGAAGCTTTAGTACTATAAGAAGCTCACTCGATTTTACCGGACCACTGAATAAGGAGAAAACTCTTTTATACCGATTGAACGCAGGATATGCACAGGCTCAGAGTTTCAGGGATATACAGTCCCAGAAAAGTGTTTTGATTTCCCCTTCGATTTCCTATATACCAAATGACAGGACCGCTATCAACTTAGAAATGATCTACAGCGACCTGAACGGAAAAATAGACAGAGGACAGCCTATTTTCGGAGCGACAGATGGAATGACGGATCTGAGAAGTACACCTGTAAGCTTCAATTTAGGAGCAATTAACGATTATTTTAAATCAAAGGAACTGATCATTATGTCCAATTTTACCCATCGTATAACCGATAAGATCAGCATCAATGCATCATATATGAAGCAGACATGGAAGGAAGATCTTCAGGAGCACAGAACAACCAATGCTTTTGCTGTAAATGCAGAGAATAAACCTATTCCAACCCTTGCAGGAATGCAGATGGTACAGCGGAATCAGTTCTGGAATACGGATAATCTCAATGCGTATCTGGTATTCAATCTTAACACAGGGCCTGTTCAACATAAAATTCTGGCAGGCTATGATTTGATCAGTACCCATAAATACAAAGGTGGAGCGCAAAACACCGCAAGAGGATATCTTCTGAAGGACGGAAAGACAACTTCTTCCTATAATCCTCAGAATGCAGATGCCTATCAAATGGTAACAATCAACGGGATTACCATGCCGAAACCCAATGTAGAGCACTTTAATCTGGCTAATCCTGTTTACAGCATTAAAAATCCTGAAGAGTATGTATTTTCAAAAACTGCATTGACCCCTGCTTTGATCCGTTCCAATGGAATGTATATTCAGGACCAGATCAATTGGAACCATTTTAATTTATTTCTAAGCCTGAGACAGGAATGGTTTCAGGATATTACCCGGTATAAAGAGAATAATGAGATCGTTGTAAAAGACAGCAAACTGATCCCAAGACTTGGTCTTACCTATCATGTGAATGAAAACATCAATGTTTATGCCTCGTACACAGAAGGGTTCCAGCCACAGTCGAATACCGCTTCACTGGCTCCGGTAGCCATTCCTGAGGGCAGAGCTTTTGACCCTTTGAAGAGTAAGTCTAAAGAGATCGGGATGAAAGCTGATTTTTTTAATAAAAAGATTCATATTGATTTTGCCATCTACGAAATCCGTCAGCAGAATATCCTGCTGAATGCCAATGATCCTTCAGAACCGGACCGTCTCGTCACAAGAGGGCAGGAACGAAGCCGTGGCTTTGAAATGGACATTATCGGGAATGTATTACCTCAGTGGCAGGTATTCGCATCTTACGGATACAATGATGCGAGAATTGTTGACGACATCAATCCTGCGCTGATAGGAGCAAGAAAGCAGAACACTCCGTTTCACAGCGCCAATATCTGGCAGAAATACAGCTTTGACAGCTTTGGAGAATCTTCTTTTCTAAAAGATATAGCGATAGGAGTGGGCGTTCAGTACAGTGGAAATAAAGTGCCGATGTATAACCGCTCATTTTTGGTTCCTGAATATACGCTTTTTGATGCTGCCGTTTATTACACACCTAAGCAGGGACCTGTGAGAATAGCTTTCAATGTCAACAATATTTTTAACAGAACGTACTGGCTCGGTGCACAAAATTACCTCCGTTTATTTCCCGGGGCTCCCAGAAATGCAATGCTCACCGCAGTCTATAAATTTTAAATCTAATAAATATGAGAGTACATATAATACGTCTGATTTCAATACAGCTTTGGAAACAGTCATTACAAAATAAGGCGGTTATTTTTCTTCTGTCTGTCCTGAGCATTTTGTTTGCCTTTGCCGCTTACACCGGAGGACAGGATTATAAAGTGCAGGAAGATATCAGAGTTAAACATCAGGTGGATGTACGTCATCAATGGGAAAGTAAACCGGATAAACATCCTCACAGAATGGCTCATTACGGTTATCTGATCTTCAGGGCAAGACACCCTTTGAGTTTTTTTGATTATGGTTTGGAACGGTACATGGGAAATTCCGTATTTCTGGAAGCGCATAAACAGAATACCGTTAATTTTTCAGAAGCGGGATTTTCATCCGGAATGCTAAGATTTGGAGAAGTGAGTATGGCGATGATTCTGCAAACCCTTATTCCGTTGTTTATATTTTTCCTGGGATTCAGCTGCATCTCTGCAGAACGGGAAAACAATACTCTGAAAGTACTGATTAGTCAGGGAGTACGATGGAAAGAGTTACTGTCCGGGAAAATACTGGGACTGCTTGGTCTTGTCAGTGTGGTTTTTATTCCTGTCATGATCCTTTCTGCAATCATGTGGTTTTCGCTGACCGGTTTTAAGAGTACTATTGATGAATTTTTACGTCTTTTTTGGATCGCTGCCGCTTATTTTATCTACTTTTTTATTGTATGCAGTGTGTGCGTGATGGTTTCTGCAGTAAGCCAAACTTCAAAATCCTCTTTAATAAAACTGATCGGTTTATGGATTCTTTTCATTGTTATTATTCCGAGAACGGCACAGGCCTTCGGGGGCTATCTGTATCCGGCTCCGTCAAAAATAGATTTTGACACCAAAGTGGAAAACGAGCTGGTAAAAACAGGAGACAGCCACAATCCGAATGATGTGTATTACAAAGGAATAAAAGACTCTCTTCTACAGGCTTATCAGGTAAAAACAGTGGAAGAACTGCCCTTTAACTACAGCGGTTATATCATGGCCGAAGGTGAAAAGATAAGTTCAGGAATCTATAATAAACACTGGCAAAAACAGCTTGTTATTTACGAAGAACAAAACAGCATCAACCGCTTGCTCGCCTTTGTTAATCCTTTTCAGGCAATGAAAGACCTTTCGGCAGCTCTTACGGGATCAGATTTTAATTCCTATATCAGCTACCAGGAGCAGGTGGAAGAGTACAGATATCAACTGGCTCAGCTGATGAACAAACTGCAGATGGAAAATATAAGTAATAAAAAGCAACAGGCAAATGATAAATCTTATACCATCAGCAAAGATCACTGGAAAGAGCTTCCTGATTTTCGATACAGATTTATAAGTCAGACGATGTTGTTTCAGAATGAAATCACTTCTGTACTTTCTTTGCTTCTCTGGACATTGGGTCTTGTTGTTATTATTCATTTAATGTCTAAAACACTAAAAATAAATTAATCATGTACCTTTTATTATTTAAGAACTTCATTCGTTCCCAGTCTGCTTATTTGGGAATGCTGTTCCTGCTGTTATCAGGATTAGTCAGTATTTTTGTGGGAAGACAGTTTATCAATAAGCAAAAAGCCACTATTGAACATACAGCTATATATCAGAGAGAACATATTCAGCGATATACAGGATATATAGAAAAAGACCTTGGTCTTTTGTTATACTATCTGAAATTTGGATTAGTCAACCAAACAGATCATCTGAATGCCCTGTCCATAGGTCAGAGAGATGTAAATCCTTCTATACAGAACCTAACGATAAGAAATCTGGAAGGACAGAAGTATGATACCGATCTTCAAAATCCGGTCAGTCTGCTTCTGGGGAGTTTGGATCTCGGTTTTGTGATCATTTTTCTCTTTCCGCTGGTGATTATTTCCTACTGTTACAATCTGTTGTCGGAAGAAAAAGAAGAAAGTACATGGATTCTTCTTTCTGTACAGTCGCCATCACCTTTCAGAATTTTGTATAAAAAGTTTGTGATCCGTTTTGCAGTCATTGCAGGAGTTTTACTGTTTCTGATTATTCTGGCTGTTCCACTCCTGGATTTAAGTATTAACAGAGCATTAGCCGGTTTTTTTCTGGTTTCACTCTTTTATATTATCGTATGGTTTGCGATAAGCTTTTGGGTTGTTTCCTGGAATAAAAGCTCAAGAGCAGGCGCTGCACGACTTTTGTTTTTCTGGATTGTACTCACCGTTATCCTTCCGGCTGTTCTCAATCATTTTATTTTAAGCCAATATCCGCTCCCGGAAGCGTTGGATACAGCGGTTGAGCAGAGAGAAGCGTATCATGAAAAATGGGATACCGATCAAAAGCCGACTTTAGAAAAATTTTACAAACACTATCCACAGTTCAGATCCTATGGTTTTCCGAAAGAAAGTTTCAACTGGCTTTGGTATTATGCCATGCAGCAGATGGGAGACGATGAATCCAAAATTCAGTCGGATCAGCTGAAAGCAAAGCTTTGGAAGCGGGAAGAAATGAGCAGGACGCTTTCTTATTTTGTTCCAGGACTTCATGCACAGCTTCAGTTAAATGATCTTACGGGTTCCGGATTGGCAGACCAGTTGAGGTTCACAAAGGCGGCAGAACATTTTCATGAAAGTAAACGACTCCTTTTTTATCCTAAAATCTTCGCAAACGAACCTACGGGAAGTATCAACTGGAAGCAATTTCAGCTGGAATACTACAATGAAAAGAGTAAAGTCAACTGGTTGGTGATGCTGGGGCCTCTATTGCTGTTCAGTTTGCTGTTTTATTTCATGGGAAGCATCAATTTCAGGAAGCAGGCAGCTTTGTAAGATTGTCCGTTTGAAGCATACTTTTTTGTATTTTAGGAGGTATGAAAATCATTATACTGTTAACTGCTTTATTCCCGGTTTTTATTTTCGGACAGCGATATATTTACGGGGTAGAATGTGTTTTGAGATCACTAAAAACCACCTGTATCAATAATGAAAGATTGATTTCTGAGATTAAATTTCCCAGTTCTGATGATGCGTTGGTCATACAAAAACCAGTGGCCCTATACGGAAGATTTGAAGACCTGGAAAGAATCCGGTTGCCCCGGTTTTTTGAAGCCAATACCATTGATTTTAAATGTGGGGAGAAGGTGCAGTTTGAAACAAGCTATGAAGGAAATTTTTATTACGCACAGAAAAAAGAAGATAACAGAAAGCTGTACTTCATTAATGATGGACTGAATACGATATACAGAGGTACGGAAAAGATAGAAAGTTTCTCTCCCGATACGTTCAGCCCCGATACTAAGAATAAGTATCTTTCCTTCTACAGAAGCGACAAAGAAAATGATCCGGACTATGAAGTTCGATATTATTTCAGGGATAAAAACGGTGATCTGGTTTATTCTTTTCACCAGAGAGGAAATGAATTTGATGAATATACTTACGAATACACAGAACACAATTACGATCGGGTACTTTCTTCAGTTTATAAAAACGATATTCTGTTTGAAGAATATGAGTATTTTGACAATGATGAAAGTTATAAACAGGTGATAAGCCAATACAGTGTTAATGAATCTTACCGTTTGGATAAAAAGCGACATCCGGTTTTAAAATCTTCTGCATTTTCTGACACCCAAAAGGCCTGCCGTTGCCATGAGGGATCTATGACCGTCATAGAATTTTGGAATAAGAATAAATGTACAAGACAAATGGATGATATAATCCTTGAATAATCCTTGTACAGAGCGACAGGACCTAATAAAAGATGTGAATTTTTAACAGAAACATAAAAAATGACGGTACGGTGGAGGAAAAAAAGAAGAAAATAGCATTTTGGTCTAAAATTTTTTAGCCGGAGCTAGGCTGGAATTACCATAAAACCTATATTTGCACCCTAAATTTTAAAAATAATGAAAGAACTAATTGAAAAAATCAACGCTGAATTCGAAGCGTTTGCAAGTGAGGCTAACCAACAAGCAGAAAAAGGAAACAAAGCTGCAGGTACAAGAGCTCGTAAATCAGCTTTAGAACTTAGCAAATTGTTCAAAGAATTCAGAAAAGTTTCAGTTGACGAAGCTAAAAAATAATTCGTTCCCCAGCCGGCTCATTGAGCCGGCTTTTTTATATTCTTTTTTTCAGTAATCACCCTTTGAAATTTTCCCCTTTCCAGAAATCTGTAGTTTAAGGTTTGCTGTAGTTTTTTTCATGGAGCCACCACATTCCATTATCAAATCACCAGATTTTCCCTTTTAACGCTCCGTTCTCTTCTTCAATCCCACAAATTCTTTTATCTTTAAGCATTCAATATATGTTATGAAGATAAATAGATTTTTTGCTGTTCCAGCAGTTGTGCTGGCTGCCCAGTTCTCATGGGCGCAGGTGAAGGTAGATCCGAAAGAAAAACTGGACCCTATTGTAAAAAGCTTTGTAGATGAAATCAACAACAGTTCTCAGCTTGAAAATATGGCGTATGAGCTTCTGGATGGTATCGGACCCCGTCTTGTGGGAACTCCGGAAATGTTAGCTGCGAATGAATGGTCTGCTGCTAAACTCCGTTCATGGGGAATAGAATCCAACCTTCAGCAGTTCGGAACATGGAAAGGATGGCAGCGTGGCATTACGCATGTAGATATGACGTATCCGCGTGTAAAATCATTGGCTGCCACACAGCTTGCCTGGAGCCCGGCAACGAAAAAAGCAGTAGAAGCTGAGGTGGTAGTGCTTCCAAAAGTTTCTTCTAAAGCAGAATTTGATGCATGGCTTCCTTCTGCGAAAGGAAAAATAGTGCTTATCGCGCAATACCAGAAAATCGGACGTTCTGATGAGCAGATCAAAGAATTTGCCACTCCGGAACTGTACGAAAAACTGAAAGCAGAAAAAGAACAGGCTTCCAAAGACTTCCGCGATTATGTGAAAAATATCGGCTATGATAATAATACGCTTCCTGAAGCATTGGAAAAAGCAGGAGCAGCCGGAATCGCTATTTCAAACTGGACGGGAATCATGGGCGCAAACAGAATTTTTGGAGCCAAAACCTCAAAAATCCCAATGATCGACATTGATGTTGAGGATTATGGAATGCTTTACAGAATGGCAGAAAATGGAGCTAAGCCTAAAATTAAAGTTGAAGTACAGTCCAGGATTCTTCCCGATGCAAAAAACTTTAATACCATCGGAATCATTAAAGGAAAGGAAAAGCCTGAAGAATATGTGATTCTTTCCGCCCACCTTGATTCATGGGACGGAGCACAGGGAGCCACAGACAACGGAACGGGTACGCTTACGATGCTTGAGGCAATGAGAATCCTGAAGAAATATTACCCAAACAACAAGAGAACCATCGTTGTAGGACTTTGGGGAAGTGAAGAGCAGGGACTGAATGGCTCAAGAGGCTTTGTAGCAGACAATCCTCAGATTATGAAAGGAACACAGGCCGTGTTCAATCAGGATAATGGAACAGGCCGCGTGATCAATATCAGCGGGCAGGGATTTGTAGACTCCTACAGCTATATCGGAAAATGGCTGAACGGAGTTCCTAAAACAGTTAGAGATCAGATTAAAACAGATTTCCCTGGAATGCCGGGTGGTGGTGGCTCTGACCATGCTTCATTTGTGGCAGCAGGGGTACCAGGATTTTCTCTGAGCTCCCTGAACTGGGGATATTTCGGTTATACATGGCACACCACAAAAGACACCTACGATAAGATCGTTTTTGATGAGGTAAAAAATAATGTGGTTTTAACCGCTGCATTGGCCTATATGGCATCAGAAGATCCTGAATTTACAAGCAGAGAAAGAAGAGTGATGCCTCAGGACGATAAAGGCGCAACGGTAAAGTGGCCGGAAGTTAAGGAGCCGAAGAGAGATTCTAAGGAGTATAAATAAATGGGATAGACGTCAGATGTTAGATATCAGACATCAGACGTGAGATTTCAGACTAAGATTAAGATTAAGATTAAGATTAAGATTAAGATTAATTTTGGACTGGGACTGAGGGAACTGATATTACGGCGCACTCGTAATACTGTTTTTGTCACCATCCTTTACAATATAAAAGGCTGTACAGATTATTATTGTACAGCCTTTGTTTTTTTTGGGTAAAGAAGATTTTTGATCTCCTGCCTTTTATTTTCTTTAACGATGTAGGTTTTGCAGATTTTGTTGTTCAGATTCATACTGAAATGCATCTCAGTAAATTCTTTTTCCCAATTATCATTTGCCAGCGGGATGTAATCTGAAAAGATAGGCCAGAAATTCGCTAGGCACAAAAAGTTTCTTTTTAAAGATAACCAGAGACCCGGATCATTTCCAAAATCATCAATCACTTTTATTTTAAATATACTCTTTCCTAGAGTCGTTCCCCAATACCATTCGCATAGAGTCCCCGAAATAATAGCACAGGGAATGGAATACAGAAAACTGATGATCGCTATTTTTCCAAACAGAAAGAAGAAGATAAGGAAGAAGGGTAGGATGTCAATGAGCTTAGCAAAAGCCTTTTTCTTTCATTGCCTTTATAAGTAGTCTCATAGGGAAAATCATATTCAAAAGAATTATAAATCCTGTATCCGAATTCATCAAACTGACGGGTTGGCCTGCGGATCATTCTTCTGTCCTTAAGTTCTGATATTCTCATTGGTTCTCTTATGATTCTGTTTATTTCATGGCCTGAATCTTTTTCTTAAGTTTAAAAATGGAGGTTTAAACAAATAATTCCAGATCAGAAAACTTTGAAACAGAAGGTTTGTAATCACCTGTAATCAGCTTTCCGAAGCCGTATTCGCAGAAAATAAAAGGTAGGCTGTTTGCTTTTGCAGAATCGTAATCGGTTTGTGTATCACCAATATAAACTGAGTTTTCAATGCTTAAATGATTTCTTTCCATAATCAGATGAATATTCTCTGACTTCGGTTTTTTAGTCCGGCCGTGGGATTCAATGTCTGTAAACAGATCGTTGAACTGATAGTATTCTAAAAATGCTTCGATGTAGCCGTCCTGACAATTGCTCACAATAAAAAGTTGGTGGTCTTTTGCTAAATTCTTTAAGGCTTCTGCCACTCCGGTATAGAGAATACCACCTTCAAGATGCAGGATTTTATTTTCATGTTGAATGATTTCGGAAAGAACTTCGTGAACCTGCTGATTGGAAATGCCGGGAACGATAGCTTTTATAATAGTATCGGCCAGTAATCCCATGTATTGGTCCATATCTTCAGGCTTCAAATCCTTGTCGATCAATTGGTATTTATTTAAAACCTGATTCCAGATTTTAATGATGGTAGCTCTGGAATCCCAAAGCGTTCCGTCTAAATCGAAAATTAAATTTTTATAGCTCAAAATGTATTGTTACTTGGTTGGTATTATTGAAGATCTTTATAAAGCAGAACTTATAAAATCATACTTAGCTGCACTCTTTTTCTTGCCTCATCTACTTCCGTTACTTTTACGCGCACATGCTGATGAAGTTTGACCACTTCATTCACATCAGAGACAAATCCTTCTTTCAGTTGAGAAATGTGAACCAGCCCGCTTTCCTTGATTCCCATATCTACAAAACATCCGAATGCTGTAATGTTATTGACAATTCCGGGAAGGATCATGCCTGGTTTCAAATCCCGGATGCTTTTTACATTAGGATCAAATTCAAATACTTTGGCCGCTTTTCTGGGGTCTAAGCCTGGTTTTTCAAGCTCTTTTAAAATATCCTTGATCCCTAAAATTCCGATCTCTTCTGTAATATAATTTTCAGGCTTTACTAAAGCTGTTTTTTCCTTACTGCCAATCAGTTCATTGGTTTTAATGCCCAAATCTTTAGCCATTTTTTCTACAATGTCATAAGCTTCCGGATGCACGGCAGAATTGTCCAGAGGATTTTTAGCATTGGTAATTCTTACAAACGCTGCGGCCTGTTGATAAGCCTTTTCACCCAGTCTTGGCACTTTCTTAAGCTGCTTTCTATCTTCAAAAGCACCATTTTCAGTACGGTAGTTAACGATGTTTTCCGCCATTTTTTCTCCGATTCCAGAAACATAGCTCAACAATGATTTACTGGCTGTATTTAAATTGATTCCTACGGAGTTCACACACTTCATCACCGTTGAGTCAAGTTCGTTTTTCAACTGGGTTTGATCTACATCATGCTGATACTGTCCCACACCAATAGATTTGGCATCAATTTTTACCAACTCTGCCAGCGGATCTGCCAGTCTTCTTCCGATAGAAACGGCACCCCGTACCGTCACATCATACGATGGAAACTCGTCTCTTGCGATTTTACTTGCAGAATAGACCGATGCTCCAGCTTCCGAAACTACAAAAACTTGCAATGGTTTATCAAAAGCTATTTTTTTTATGAAAAATTCCGTTTCACGGCTTGCTGTTCCGTTTCCTATGGAGATGGCCTCAATATTATAAGCATTCACCATGGAGCGGATCTTTTTCATTGCCATTCCACTTTCATTCTGAGGAGCGTGAGGGTAGAGGGTTTCATTGTGGAGCAGATCGCCTTTTTCGTCAATACAGACCACTTTACATCCGCTTTTGTATCCTGGATCGATGGCTAAAATTCTTTTTTCTCCTAAAGGCGGAGCAAGAAGCAACTGACTTAGGTTTTCAGAAAATATTTCAATCGCTTTTTTATCCGCTTTTTCTTTGGCTTCCTGTAAAGCCTCATTTGAAATGGCGGGTTCTAAAAGTCTTTTGTAGCTGTCTTTGATCGCCAGCGCGATCTGTTCCGAACTTTCATTGTTGGATTTAATGATGGCTTTCTCTATAAAATCAACGGCTTCATCTTTATCAATACCAATATTTACTTTCACAAAACCTTCCGATTCAGCTCTCAGCATGGCCAAAAGCCTGTGAGAGGGAGTTCTGCTCAGACTTTCTTCCCATTCAAAATACTGCGAGAATTTTTGTGCATTTTCTTCATCTTTTTTAGCCTTGACCGCTTTAGAAGTGATCAATGCTTTACGCTGAAACAGTCGGCGAAGATTTTTCCTCACGTACATATTTTCATTGATCCATTCCGCCATGATGTCTCTTGCGCCCTGTAGTGCCTCTTCCTCAGATGAAACATCATTGTTCACATATTTGGAGGCCAGAAACTGCAGATCATTGCTTTTCTGACTCATAATGATCCTGGCTAAAGGTTCCAGTCCTTTTTCTTTAGCGGTATCCGCTTTCGTTTTTCTGCGTTTTTTGAAGGGCAGGTATAAATCTTCAAGCTCCAGGATATCAAAACTTTCTTCAATCCTTTGTTTCAATTCCGGAGTTAAAGCATTCTGCTCTTCAATTGATTTCAGGATGCTTTCCTTTCGCTTTACAATTTCTTCAAACTGTTTGCTGATTTTGGAGATCTGTTCGATCTGAACTTCATCCAGATTTCCGGTCTTATCTTTTCTGTAACGGGAAATAAAAGGAATAGTGCAGTCTTCTGCTAATAATTGGAGGGTATTGTTGATGCTCTTTTCGGATATGTTGAGCTGTTGTTGTATAAAGGTTACGGTCGTCATTATTTTGTTTTCGGAAGGCTAAAATAAGGCTTTATAATGAAAAAAGGCGAGTTGCCCCGCCTTGAATGTTTTCACAACGGAATAATCCTTATTGTGAATTGCTTTTCAAAATTATTGATACAAATATAAGAGAAAAATTATATAGTTGATTTACGGAAAACCTCATTTTTGATAATTTTTTTCTTGCTATTTTTATTTACTTTAAAAACTGAAACTTATGATTAGAAATATTCTTGGACTGGACTTGGGAGTTTCATCAATTGGCTGGGCTTACGTTCAGGAGGATTCTGAAAATTCTGAAAACAATAAAATTATCAAACTGGGAGTTCGTGTAAATCCATTAACTGTTGATGAACAATTAAATTTTGAAAAGGGAAAACCGATTACAACCAATGCCGGAAGAACTTTAGCCAGAAGTGCGAGAAGAAATCTGCAGAGGTTTAAGTTAAGAAGATCCAACCTTATTGATGTTTTAAAAAAAAATAATATTCTTAAACAATCTGACTTACTTGCCGAAGTTGGTAAAAATTCAACATTTCAAACTCAGGAACTAAGAGCAAAGGCGGCAAAAGAAAAAATAGAACTTTCAGAATTGGCCAGAGTTCTGCTTCTTATTAATAAAAAAAGAGGATATAAAAGCAGTCGTAAAGCTAAAAATGATGAGGATGGACAGATTGTAGACGGAATGGCTGTTGCCAAAAAATTGTATGAAGAGAATTTGACACCCGGAGAATATTCATATCAACTTATACAACAGGGCAAAAAACAACTGCCTGATTTTTACCGTTCAGATTTGCAGACGGAATTTGATCAAATCTGGGATTTTCAGAAACAATTCAATCCTGAAATTTTCACAAATGAGCTTTATGAAAGACTTAGAGGTAAAAATAGAAATGCAACCTGGAAAGAATTAGAGATTCCATTTTCTCTTGTAGGCATTAAGCAGACCGGGACGATGCAGGAGAAAAAAGCAGAAAAATACTTTTGGAGAAGTGAAGCGGTAAAAAAACAATTGGATTTTGAAAGTCTGGCCATTGTTTTTCAGGAAATTAACAGTAACCTGAATAATTCCAGTGGTTATCTCGGCGCGATCAGTGACAGGAGCAAAGAATTGTATTTCAATAATCAGACCGTTGGAGAGTATTTATTTGGGCAGCTTAAAGAGAATCCGCATACGAAGCTTAAAAATCAGGTTTTCTACAGACAGGATTATTTGGATGAATTTGAAAAAATATGGGAAACGCAATCAAAATATCATAATGAATTAACCAAAGAGTTAAAGGAGGAAATTCGTGATATTGTTATTTTTTATCAAAGAAAACTTAAATCTCAAAAAGGATTAATCAGTATTTGTGAATTTGAAAACAGAGAAATCGACATAACAGAAAGCGGAAAAACAAAAAAGAAAACGGTTGGTTTAAAAGTAGCACCAAAGTCTTCTCCATTATTCCAGGAGTTCAAAATATGGCAGGTTCTTAATAATTTACAATTTCAAAATATAGAATCGAAAGAAATTTTTCCTATTGATTTGGATTTTAAACAATCCATTTTCAATGAAGTTAATATTAAGGGAAGACTTTCTGCAAAAGAAGTTTTAGATATTGTTGGCTATTCCGGTAAAGAATGGAAAACTAATTTTAAAGATATTGAAGGTAATAATACCAATGAGAATTTATATAATGCTTTCCTGAGAATTATAGGAAATGAGGGGATTGAATTTCCAAAAGAATTTAAATTAACTATTGACGATGAAATTAAGGTGGCTAAGGTAAATTCTTCTGCTGAAACTATAAAACTATTCGTCAAAGACAAACTATCAGAATTAGGAATCAATACTTCTATTCTGGATTTTAATTCTGAATTGGACGGAAGTGATTTTGAAAATCAGGCTTCCTATCAGCTTTGGCACTTGTTGTACTCTTATGAAGGTGATGATTCTCCTTCTGGAAACGAAAAACTGTATGAATTGTTGGAAAAGAAATTCGGTTTCAAAAAAGAACATTCCAAAATATTAGCAGAAATTGGTTTTCCTCAGGATTATGGAAGTCTGAGTTCTAAGGCGATGCGAAAAATTTATCCTTACATCAAAGAGCATAAATATAGTACTGCTTGTAATTATGCAGGTTATAATCATTCTAAAAATTCATTGACCAAAGAACAATTAGAAAACAGAGTTTTAAAAGATCAATTAGAGATTCTTCCAAAAAATTCTTTACGAAATCCTGTGGTTGAAAAGATTTTAAACCAAATGATCAATCTGGTAAATGAAGTATCCAAAGAATATTGGAGACCCGATGAAATAAGAATAGAATTAGCAAGAGAACTTAAAAATAATGCTGAAGAGCGCGCTAATATGACTTCCGAAATCAATAAGGCAACGGTACAGCATCAGAAATATACGGAAATTTTACAACGAGAGTTTGGTATTAAAGCACCATCAAGAAATGATATAATCCGTTACAAGCTATATTTGGAGCTGGCGAATAATGGCTTTAAAGATTTATACACCGATGTGAAAATTGAAAGAGAAAATTTATTCACGGAGAAATATGATATAGACCATATCATTCCACAATCCCGATTCTTTGATGACAGTTTTTCCAATAAAGTTTTAGTTCCAAGAAGTGCTAATCTTAAAAAAGGAAATTTCACGGCTTTCGATTATCTTGAAATTGAAGGAAAGGAAAAATTAGAAAAATTCCTCAATATTATCAAAGAATTGTATGATAAAGGAGTTATTACTAAAGCTAAATATGAAAAACTTCAAAAAAAAGGCATCGAAATAGGCGATGGTTTTATTGAAAGAGATTTGCGCAATACTCAATATATCGCTAAAAAAGCTAAAGAAATACTTTTTGGAATTACCAATTCTGTAGTTTCCACTTCGGGAAGAATAACGGATAAGCTTAGGGAAGACTGGAATCTTGTCAACACAATGAAGGAGCTTAATCTGGAGAAATACAAGAAATTAGGTTTGACAGAAACGATCATTAATTCAAAAGGAGAAGAGAAACAAAGAATTATAGACTGGACCAAAAGAAACGACCATCGCCATCATGCAATGGATGCTCTGACAGTTGCTTTTACTACGCATAATCATATTCAATACTTAAATTATCTGAATGCAAGAAAAGATGAAAAGCATAAGGAACATCAAAATATTTTTGCTATTGAGAACACTATTACAAAAGTTATAGAAAAGAAAAACGGTTCAAAAGAAAGAAAATTTATTGAGCCGATTAAAAATTTAAGAATTGATGCTAAAAGGCATTTGGATGAAGTACTGATTTCTCATAAAGCCAAAAATAAAGTCGTTACCAAGAACATTAATAAAATTAAGAAAAAGGGAAGTGTAGTTGCAAAAACAGAACTGACACCGAGAGGCCAGCTTCATAAAGAAACTATTTATGGAAGTTCAAAATTCCTTAAAACAAAAGAGGAAAAAATATCCGGAAAGTTTGATCTGGAAACTATTCATAAAGTTCAGAATGAAAAATTCCGAAATGCTTTATTAGGAAGATTGCAGGAATTTGGTGGAGATCCTAAGAAAGCATTCACTGGAAAAAATGTGATTTCTAAAAATCCAATATTTCTTAATGATGATCAAACAGAACAATTACCTGAAACAGTCAGTTTAGCTTGGTATGAAATAGGTTATACAATCAGAAAAGTGGTGAATCCTGATAATTTTAAAGATTACAAAAATATTGAAAAGGTTACTGATAAACGAATTCGTGATATTTTAACAGAGAGATTAAAAGCGTTTAACGGAAATTCTAAAGAAGCTTTTTCAGATTTGGAAAAGAATCCGATTTGGCTTAATAAGTCTAAAGGAATTGTTGTGAAAACGGTTACAATTACCGGAATTAATAATGCTGAGGCTATACATTATAGAAAAGATCATTTAGGAAAAGATATCTTAGATGAAAATGGAAAAAAGGTAGCTGTTGATTTTGTAAGTACAGGAAATAATCATCATGTCGCTATTTATGAAGATGCAGATGGAAACTTACAGGAAAGAGTGGTGAGCTTCTATGAAGCCATTGAGAGAGTAAATCAAGGCCTTACAATTATTGATAAAGATTATAATCAAGATTTAGGATGGAAGTTTCTTTTTACCATGAAGCAAAATGAAATGTTTTTATTTCCTTCGGAAGATTTCAATCCAAAAGAAATTGATTTGTTTGATGATAAGAATTTGAGTTTGATTTCTAAAAATTTGTTCAGGGTCCAAAAAATAGCTACTAAAGATTATTTCTTTAGACATCATTTAGAAACTACTGTGGAAGATAATTCTAACTTAAAAGGAGTCGCTTGGAGAAGAGAAGGGTTGAATGGATTAAAAGGAATTTTAAAAATCCGACTGAATCATTTGGGTAAAATAGTTCAGGTAGGAGAGTATTAAAAATTGAAAAATATGATAACCCGTTCCATTTACATCGGTAATCCTGCATATCTCAAACTCAAAGACGAGCAGATGAAAATCCTTTGTCCTGAAACCAAGACAGAAAAGGGGAGTGTTCCTGTGGAAGATTTGGGCTTGCTGATGTTGGATCATTTTCAAATAACAATTTCACACAGTTTAATTCAGAAAATGATGGGAAGTAATGTGGTGGTAATCAGTTGTGATCATCATCATTTGCCTCATGGAATGATGTTGCCACTGTATGGTCATACAGAACATTCTGATAGGGTAAAAGATCAGTTGGAAGCCACTGAACCTTTGAAAAAACAACTCTGGAAACAAACCATAGAATGTAAGATTGAAAATCAGAAAAATGTTTTAGTGAAATTAGGAAACTATCACGAACCAATGATTGGATATCAGAGAAATGTAAAGTCCGGTGATATTACCAATATGGAAGGAATTGCAGCGCAGCATTACTGGAAATATCTTATTAGTCTGGATTTTTTAAGGGAACGTTTCGGAGATTCACCCAATCAGTTTTTCAATTTTGGATATTCCGTTTTGAGAAGTATTGTAGCAAGAGCAATAGTTGAAACAGGTTTACTACCCGTTCTCGGAATTTTTCATAAAAATAAATATAATCCTTATTGTCTCGCTGATGATTTGATGGAACCTTATCGTCCATTCGTTGATCTATTAGTCATGCAATGGCTGCAAACAAATCCTGAAACAGAAGAATTAAATAAAGAATTTAAAGCGCATATTCTTCAAATAGCAACGAAAGATGTGAAGATTGATGACAAAATAAGACCATTAATGGTCGCTGTAAAAACAACGGTCACTTCGCTTTATAAATGCTATACCGGAGAAAAACGTCTTATTTCTTATCCTGAACTGATATGAACGCCGAAAGGTTTAATGCTTACAGAATTATGTGGGTTTTAGTATTATATGATTTACCGACCGAGACTAAAGCTAACATGAAGGATGCGAATCGCTTTCGGAAGGCTTTAATCGATGATGGATTTACATTGTTTCAGTTTTCGATGTATGTCCGCCATTGTCCAAGTCGTGAAAATGCTGAGGTTCATATTAAAAGAGTAAAATTTATGTTGCCAAAAGCAGGAAAAGTGGCCATTATGAGTATTACGGATAAGCAATTTGGGGATATTGAAATTTTCTTTGCCAGAAATAAAGAAGAGCCACCTCCAACCTTCCAACAGCTTGAATTATTCTAAATTTTAAATCCTAAAAACAAAAACAATCTACTGAAAATCAGTAGATTGTTTTTTGAGGCTGTGACTAATCACGAAGATAATAATTTTTGAAAGCAATTCACAACCGGAAAGCTTGAAAAGATCCATATTGTGTAGCTGTGACTAATCACGAAGATAATAATTTTTGAAAGCAATTCACAACTAAAAAGATTGAGTTTGATGCTGAACAAGTGCTGTGACTAATCACGAAGATAATAATTTTTGAAAGCAATTCACAACCAGATAGATCATCTCCTGAGTTTAAGTAAGGCTGTGACTAATCACGAAGATAATAATTTTTGAAAGCAATTCACAACAGGATACTGGGAGTGGAGGGCTAAAGTAGGGCTGTGACTAATCACGAAGATAATAATTTTTGAAAGCAATTCACAACTGTCCTAATAGTGATCCGCACGTAGGGCACGCTGTGACTAATCACGAAGATAATAATTTTTGAAAGCAATTCACAACTTAATGGTAAACATGTACCCAATACCTGGAGCTGTGACTAATCACGAAGATAATAATTTTTGAAAGCAATTCACAACTGTACGGCTTTCTTTGCATCGGATAATCTTGCTGTGACTAATCACGAAGATAATAATTTTTGAAAGCAATTCACAACTACTACCACTACAGCCATTTACTACTATGAGCTGTGACTAATCACGAAGATAATAATTTTTGAAAGCAATTCACAACTACCACTACTAAATCTTTTTTTATTTGGGAGCTGTGACTAATCACGAAGATAATAATTTTTGAAAGCAATTCACAACTCTTTTCAGGGCATTAAGCTCATCATTTAGGCTGTGACTAATCACGAAGATAATAATTTTTGAAAGCAATTCACAACAGCATGTAAGATGGGGAGACGGAGAGGATGGCTGTGACTAATCACGAAGATAATAATTTTTGAAGGCAATTCACAACGAAATTGTTCAATTTTACAATTTCTTAGAAGCTGTGACTAATCACGAAGATAATAATTTTTGAAAGCAATTCACAACTGTGGTCACACCTGAGAAAACACCACTATTGCTGTGACTAATCACGAAGATAATAATTTTTGAAAGCAATTCACAACGGCCTGATGGGATCTTTCATCAAAGGTTCCGCTGTGACTAATCACGAAGATAATAATTTTTGAAAGCAATTTAAAATAAATCTCCCTCTTACTCTGCGCCTAAATTTATATGGTTATCCATAGAGTTATGATAGATCCAAACAGCTAAAATAGCCAATTTTACGTGGTTTTAAGTACCTTAGAATCTCCTTTTTCGCAGGATTTCATATTTTTTTGATGGGCACGAAATATTAAAAATTCTATTTCTTGATGTATGGTAAGGTGATAAGTGGGTAGGTTTTTATATTTTTGAATCCTGAAATTTAGTATTTTAATTAAATTTTTTAAAACAATAAATAATATGAAAAAACTTAGTGTAATTGCATTAGTAGGAGTAGGATTGCTTGCAGCATCTTGTAATAAAGACAAATCAGCAGGAACTGCATCTACCGCTACGGAGCAGACAGTAGCTGAGAGTAAGGGTGAAGTATTGCCAGTTGATGTTGCTGCTTCTGTAGTAAACTGGAAAGCTTTTCACAAAGGTGGAATGGCTCCTCGTTGGGGAACACTTAACGTAAAATCAGGAGATCTAAGCGTTGAAGGCGGTCAGCTTTCAGCAGGAAACTTTGTGATCGATATGAATTCTATCAAAGTAGATCCGGCTTCAGTAACTGAAAAAGATAAAAAACCGGCAGATTTGGAAGCTCATTTGAAAACTCCTGACTTCTTTGATACCGCAAAGAATCCTACTTCGGATTTCAAAATTACTAGTGTTACAGATTTGAAAGACGCACCAAAGGATGCTGTTGCAGGAGCTAATAAAACAGTAAGTGGAAACCTAACATTGTCAGGAAAAACAATCAATGTCACTTTCCCTGCTAAAGTGGATGTAACAGATACTTCAGCTGCAGTTCAGGCTAAATTTACAGTAAACAGAGCAGATTGGGGAATCAAGTTTGGTACCTCTGAAACAGATCCTGCAGAATGGATGATCAGCAAGGATATAGAGATCGCTGTTGACGTTAAAGCTAAAAAATAATTGTTAGATACAAATACAGAGAGCTGTTTTCTTATGAAAGCAGCTTTTTTTGTGGATATTGGGTACTAGAAACTGTGAGAATAATAAATATTTTTATATTTATAAAAACATAAATACGAAAGAGGAAATTATAGGTTGGATGTATATCTTATTATACGCAGATGGAAGCTATTATACAGGAAGTACCAATGATCTTGAACGTAGAATTATTCAGCACCATTCAGGTGAGGGGGCTAATCATACGAAAAAAAGGTTTCCGGAAGACTTATCTATTTTGAAGAATATGAACGCATTGATTTAGCTTTCTACAGAGATAAACAGGGTCGTAAGCACAAAGAAGATCAGAGGGGATATTCAACTATTGCCTCAACTGGCCGTGGCATATAGAGATTTGTTTTCTGAAGGATAAGGTAGCTTCGAGTACCTCAGCCACCTTTTGAAATCTAGTTGGAGATTGATTTTATGTCAATAATAAGTTGGACAATAGAGGTTGATCTCGGTCACTTTTTGAAAATAACGTTAGAAATAATTGTCCTCGTAGTAACGGAAAAAAAGACAATTTTCTGATCAAAAAAGACCGATATAAGGTGGCTGAGGCACTCGAAGTCACCATACAATTCACTACTTTTACACCCATGATCTACCTTCTGCTCATTATAAATCTGCTCACCATCATTTTTTTTGGGTGGGACAAAAAACTTGCTATTCAATATAAAAGAAGAATCCCGGAAAATACACTTTTAGGATTGACATGCGTGGGAGGAACCGGAGGTGCGATTGTAGGGATGCTTATTTTCAGGCATAAAATATCTAAAAAATCTTTTTTGCTGAAATTTTCGGGAGTGGTTTTGATTCAGGGATTTCTTATCCTTTGCTATTTGAAGTTTTTTAGATTTTTGGTATAAAAAAAAACTCCCTTTCGAGAGTTTTGTAGTATTTATAAAGCATATACTTTGCTTTCAAGAAAAGCCTTTGCTTCAATAGAAGTGTCAAATTTTAATACCTGATAGGCTGATAACTGTAATTCAACCGGAGCGAAGGCAGAAACATCCAGAAAGAATTCTAAGTTTGGATTATTGGGATCTGCAACCGCATAACAGACGACTGTTTGCCATTTATTTTTGACGGTAGGTTTATACTGCATGACCTGATATTGATTCCTGTTCCATAAGAATAATGTAGGATCTCCTGAATTTACTTTTACATCAAAGGTGATCACGTACCAACCACCAGTATTATTATTTGTACTCACGACACTGCTTTGCAGTCCCATGTATTTTATCTCATAATTTGGATCTCCACCCGAAGGAAGTGTAGGGAAAGGGATATTAAACTTATTGGAAGATTCAAAGATTAATGAATCATTTACAAGGCTTCCCTGTATAGGAGGGAAAGATCCCGTTAGTGTTTCTTCAGTTTTCATTGTCACAGATTTTATCTTGTTTTTGATGTCTGTAACTTTGTTAAACCTTGCGGTACTGATAGCAGGTCTTATGAGAGAAGCGCTGGTGTCACTGTTGATATAGAGTTGTCTGTTGTAATCATAACTATCTGCCATGATGACATTGTTTCCTGTAGGAAGGCCAAATATGGTGATTGGACGATAGAGTATCAGATAGCTGTTATTACCAACTGCATTTGACTGCGCAGCCCCTACACCTGAACTGGATTCTGTATAACAGTTGGTGGCTTTCACAATTATATTATCACCGTTGATATAATAATCAGAAACCCATGAATTGTAAACATTGCAGGTAAAGCTTTTTCCTTCAAATATATGAGCATGGGGAGTGACTACTTTTTCACCCTTTGTTGTACCGGACCATGTATCAATAGTTACAGGATTGGAATAGGTTGAACTTCCGGATGCTTCATTCCAGCACGAATCAATAACGATTGGTATGATCGAGTTACTATCATTATAAATATACGTATTGATATAGTTAAATTCAAATATGGCATTATTGAAACTTACCGCGCCAAATCCCTGTGTTGAATTATGAATATAAATACCTACCTCATTGTTAGAAATTTCGCCGCTGTAGAAATATTTATTTCCTGCATGCATAGTTTGGGAATCATTACCAAATTTATTGTCAAGAAAATACATTCCGTATTTATTGTCATGTATTCCTACTGAATAAAAATCCATCCCAATATTTCCAAACAGGCACTGGAGCCCTTTGTTCAGTTTTTTAAAATCTACATTTCTGAAAGTAATATTACTATTATTCTCGTCGTTAGCCTCATATTCTGATTCTACAGCTTTTGCCATGCTGACCCCACATCCCTTTTTATTTTCTCCTAAAAATGTTAGCCCTTCAATTGTGGTTGCATACTGCCAGAATGGTCCCAGGTTTTTGCTGAGGATCATAATTGGTTTATTCTCATCGTAAGGTTTCAAAAAAGTAGCACCGCTGCCGGCACCAAAAATTTTAGCCTTATGTTGTACATTAATATTAATGTGGTAAATGCCCGCAGGAAAATAGATGTTTTTTTTTACTTCACACGCTTTTAGTACCGCCATACTGTCATCTACACTCGCTATTCCTTCTCCTGTTGCACCGAACCACTGAACATTTACAGTATCATCAACCAATACTCTACGATAAAATTTGTTGTTTACTTGCTTGTAAATAATATCATCACAATCACTCGCTGTGATCGGAACTGGTGGAGTGAGCGGATTGATATCGTCATACTTATATACCTCTTCTTGAAAAACAGTCCACTCTCCGGTATACTGATCATTTAATTCAATTGTTGCCATTTTTTTTGTTCTTTGATGTTAATAATTTGTTTCCTGCAGGAAAACTACTGAAGCAAAGATAAATGCGTGTAACGACAGAACTTGACGTATGTTATTTTATCCGGCTTTTTTTAAGGATTTACTTAAATTTCTCATTATGAATTTGTTAATTAATGTATATTCTTGCTTATTATTCATTAGAAATCACTATTTTTGCACCCGTAAAAATCATTCATGCAAAACATTAGAAATATTGCGATTATCGCACACGTTGACCACGGGAAGACGACTTTGGTTGACAAGATTATTCATGCTACAAACATTTTCAGAGAAAATCAGGAAAGTGGAGAATTAATAATGGATAATAACGATCTTGAAAGAGAAAGAGGTATTACCATTCTATCTAAAAATATTTCTGTTACTTATAAAGACGTTAAAATTAACGTAATCGATACTCCTGGTCACGCCGATTTTGGTGGGGAAGTAGAGAGAGTTTTAAAAATGGCGGACGGAGTAATCTTGTTGGTGGATGCCTTTGAAGGGCCGATGCCTCAAACAAGATTTGTACTTCAGAAAGCTTTGGAATTAGGACTTAGACCATTGGTAGTAATCAACAAAGTAGATAAACCAAACTGTCGTCCTGAAGAAGTTCATGATAAAGTATTTGATTTATTCTTTGCCCTTGAAGCAACTGAAGAGCAGTTGGATTTCCCAACATTCTACGGTTCTTCTAAACAAGGTTGGTTCAATACTTCATTAGAACAGACAGAAAATATTTTCCCATTACTAGATGGTATTTTACAGTATGTTCCTGAACCTAAAGTAGAAGAAGGAAGCTTACAGATGCAGATTGTTTCGCTTGACTTTTCTTCTTTCTTGGGAAGAATTGCGATCGGAAAAGTGATCAGAGGAGAAATCAAAGAATCTCAGTGGATCGGTTTAGCTCAGGCAGACGGTAAAATTTTGAAAGGAAAAGTAAAAGAACTGTACGTTTTTGAAGGATTAGGAAAGAAAAAAGTTTCAGAAGTAAAAGCAGGGGATATCTGTGCTGTTGTAGGTTTTGACGCGTTCCAGATCGGTGATTCATTCGTAGATCTTGAAACTCCTGAACCATTGCCAAGAACGGCAATTGATGAGCCTACGCTGAACATGACGTTCTCTATCAACAATTCACCTTTCTTTGGTAAGGATGGTAAATATGTAACTTCAAACCACCTGAAAGAAAGATTAACTAAAGAATTAGAGAAAAACCTTGCATTAAGAGTTGAGCAGACTGATGATGCCAACACTTTCCTTGTATTCGGTAGAGGTATTCTTCACTTGTCAGTTTTGATTGAAACCATGAGAAGAGAAGGATATGAAATGACAATTGGTCAGCCACAGGTTATCCTGAGAGAAATCAATGGAGAAAAATGTGAGCCTTATGAATCTTTGGTAGTAGACGTACCGGATGAGTATGCTTCTAGAGTAATCGACTTAGCGACTCAGAGAAAAGGTGATCTTCATGTTATGGAAACTAAAGGAGAGATGCAGCACATGGAATTCGAAATTCCTTCAAGAGGTTTGATCGGATTGCGTTCTCAAATGTTGACTGCCACTGCTGGTGAAGCTATTATGGCGCACCGTTTCACAGAATATAAGCCTTTCAAAGGGGCTATTCCTGGAAGAAGTAATGGAGTATTGGTGAGTAAGACTCAAGGTCCGGCTACAGAATATTCTATCGCTAAACTACAGGATAGAGGTAAGTTCTATGTAGATCCGGGTGAGGAAATCTACGGAGGTATGATCATCGGTGAGCAAAACAAGCCTGGTGACCTGGTAATCAATATCGTTGAAGCAAAACAATTGAACAACATGCGTGCTTCAGGTAAAGATAAAGATACTGGTGTTGCTCCAAAAATCTTATTCTCTCTTGAAGAATGTATGGAATATATCCAGAGTGATGAAGCGATCGAGGTAACTCCAAACTTTATCCGTATGAGAAAGAAAATCCTTTCTGAAGAAGAAAGAAAAAGAGTAGAAAGATCAGCGAAAGCTTAAGAAATTCTTATATCATAGAAAAGCCTCGAATTTTTCGGGGCTTTTTTTATGAGACTATCTCGTAAAATGTTTATTTTGGCACAATAATCTCTTACAAAAAATAAATCTAAAGTAGTTTGCAAACGATGAGAATGAATATTATAAAACTTACTGTTTTTGCCGGAATTTTTGCATCATGCGCCAGTTGTTCCGTACAAAGCAATACTGTAAAATCAACACCCACAAAAAATACAGCCAAGCCAAACGGCAATACATCAAAAACCAAAGAGACCGTTACTGCACCCAAGCCTGTAACTGCAATACCTCCCGCTGAGGAAAACTTCAGAACCACACTCCCAGAAGTTAAAAGAGAATTCCGCGCAGCCTGGATTGCCAGTGTAGCCAATATCAACTGGCCATCAAGAAATAATTTAACGGTTGACCAGCAGAAAGCAGAAGCCATCAGCATGCTCGATATGCTGAAAGACAATAACTTCAATGCCGCGATCTTCCAGATCAGACCATCTGCAGATGCGCTTTATACAAGCAATATAGAGCCATGGTCGTACTTTCTGACCGGACAAACCGGAACAGCTCCTTATCCGAATTATGATCCCCTTCAGTTTTGGATTGAGGAAGCTCATAAGAGAGGTTTAGAGCTTCATGTCTGGTTAAATCCTTACCGTGCTCATCACTCGAACGGTGGAGTTGTAAACAGCCTGTCTATGGCCAGCAAGCTCTCCGATATTGTGATTAAATTAAAGAACGGAATGTATTGGTTCGATCCTGCCAACCCAAAAACCCAGGGCCATGTTTCCAATGTCGTTAAAGATATTGTGAAAAGATATGATATAGATGCAGTTCATTTTGACGACTATTTCTATCCTTATGCTACTTATAACAGGGGAGCCGATTTTCCTGATAACGCAAGCTGGAATGAATATTTAAGAAACGGAGGAACATTGTCGAGACCAGACTGGAGAAGAGACAACGTCAACCGATTTGTTGAAAGAATTTATAAGGAGATTCACGCAGAGAAAAATTATGTAAAATTCGGGATCAGTCCGTTTGGGATCTGGAAACCAGGATATCCCGCGGGAATCGTGGGATCATCTCAATATGATGAACTGTATGCTGATGCTAAATTATGGCTGAATAAAGGTTGGGTAGATTATTTCTCGCCACAGCTTTATTGGCCTATCGATTCAAAAGGGCAGAGCTTTGAAGCGTTATTGAATTGGTGGAAATCTGAAAATACCATGAACCGTCATTTGTGGCCGGGGCTTAACACCGTTGAGATCAAAGTATCCGACCGTCCGACCGAAATTAAAAATCAGATTGACATTTCAAGACAGATCTTAAAAAACGATGCCGGAGAAATTCATTGGAGTATTGCCGGACTGACGAAAAATCCTAATATGCTTCCTGTTTTGAAAAACGGACCCTACAAAGATAAGGCACTGGTTCCGAAAACACCTTGGATTAAATCAGTTCCATTACAGACGCCTACCATATTTGTTGCTGATAATGGGAACGCTGTAAAAACCAGCTGGAGCATCAAAAATATAGGACAAGTATTCCAGTGGATCCTTTTTACTCAATATAACGGAGCATGGGAAACAGAAATCCTTACGCTGGATACCCTTTCAAGAGATATTCCGAAAAATAAAGACGGTAGAAAATTAAATGCAGTCGCGATAAAAGCTGTTGACCGACTCGGAAACGAAAGTGATTATACCGCCAGAAAAGTAAAATAAAAATATAGAATTTATTTTCATAAAGATATTTTTTTCATTAGTCAATATTGAATCCTTTCTGTAATAAAGAAATAACAAAACCAGTTCAGAAGAGCTGGTTTTATTTTTGTTTTCCTTTAAGATCGTTAAACGAGAATCATTCTTACAAGTTTAAACAATCCAGATCAGGACATAAAAGTACCTGAACATCCGTAAGATTGAGAAGTCCAGAATCTGCCAGGGTACAGATCAGTTTACACACAGGATCAAGCAATCCCCCTCCTGAAATAGTTTTTAGCTCGACGCGGTTTAATTTTTTGAAATTTTTCATGGTCATAGTTTGGATGGTTAATACCATTCTAAAGTATGAATAATTGTCGTCATTTACCTTGTTTTTATTTTAGAATAACTATAAATTATAAGTTTAAATTGATGTATTTCAGTGAATTGTAAAGGTGTTTTAATGTTTTGATTAAAATTAATATTCTTCGCGGAACCATTTTTGCATCATTATTCCCATAATCACAAAAATATAGCATTATGAATACCAACAGACTTTCCGCGACTATTGAAAAAGCATTAAGTGATCAGATGAACAAAGAGATTCACGCATCACACATTTTTCTATCGTATGGAATATGGGCAGATGACAAAGGATACCAGGGAATTGCCAATTTCCTTTACAGACATTCGCAGGAAGAAAGAAACCATTCCATTAAATTCATGGAATACGTATTGAACAGAGGTGGAAAACCAAAAGTAGATGCCATTCCTGCTCCGCCTGCCGATCCTCAATCATTAACCGAATGTTTTGACAATGTTTTTAAACATGAAGTTGACAATACCACAGCGATTTACAAGATTGTAGATATGTCGTTAGAGGAAAAAGACTGGGCGACCTGGAATTTCATGCAGTGGTTTGTTCAGGAGCAGATCGAAGAGGAAACTCTGGCGGCCAACCTGATCGATAAATTGAAGATTGCAGGAGGCGACAGAGCAACCGATGAATCATTATTTACTTTGGATAAAGCACTACAAAATACACCCAATGACGTTCCGCTGGCTCAGGAGGCTACCGGAGAGAATCCATAAAACCGATTGGTGAAGAAAAATTGATTAAAAATCTGTCAGAATACTGACAGATTTTTTTATTATGAATCTCTCTTTAAAATCACTACCTTTGCAGGCTGAAAGTTCAGTGGTCTACAGTTGATAAAGGACAAACTTTAAAGATGAGACCTTGAACCCTGAAACAGTATCATTGAACATTAAACTTTGAATTTTACAATATGAAATGTGGAATTGTAGGCCTTCCGAATGTAGGTAAATCAACTCTTTTTAACTGCTTAAGCAATGCTAAAGCACAATCCGCTAACTATCCTTTCTGTACCATAGAACCGAACTTAGGAACGGTTTCTGTACCGGATCACAGACTTTTTGAGCTGGAAAAATTAGTTAATCCTGAAAGAGTATTGCCGGCTGTAGTTGAAATCGTTGACATTGCAGGTCTTGTAAAAGGTGCGAGCAAAGGAGAAGGATTGGGAAATCAGTTCCTTGCCAATATCCGCGAATGTGAAGCAATCATCCATGTTTTAAGATGTTTTGACAATGGAAATATCATCCACGTTGAAGGTTCAGTAGACCCAATGAGAGATAAAGAAATTATCGACATTGAGCTACAGTTGAAAGACCTTGAAACTGTAGGAAAAGCAGTGGATAAAGCTAAAAAATTCATCAAATCCGGAAAGAAAGACGATATCCTTGTTTATGAAACCCTTCAAAACCTGGAAAAATTTATTGAAGACGGGAAAAATGCAAGAGAATTTCCGGTTAATGATATGACACAGGCTATCATCGATGATATCCAGCTTTTAACTAAAAAGCCTGTTTTATACGTTTGTAACGTAGACGAGAACTCTATTAAAAACGGAAACGAATGGATAGGAAAGATCGAAGCAATGGCTAAAAATGAAGGCGCTGAAGTAGTGGTATTGGCTGCACAGATCGAGGCAGATATCAATGAACTGGAAACATTTGAAGAAAGAGAAATCTTCCTTGAAGAATTGGGTCTTGAAGAGCCCGGTGTAAACCGTTTGATCAGAAAAGCGTATGACTTATTAAAGCTTCAGACTTACTTTACCGCTGGGGTGAAAGAGGTAAGAGCATGGACCATTGGACAGGGATGGACTGCGCCTCAGGCAGCAGGGGTGATCCACACAGATTTCGAAAAAGGGTTTATCCGTGCAGAAGTAATCAAATTTGATGACTATGTAACGTACGGTTCTGAGGTTAAAATCAAAGAAGCAGGAAAACTTTCTGTGGAAGGTAAAGAATATATCGTTCAGGATGGTGACATCATGCACTTTAGGTTCAACGTATAAGAATATATTAAAGTTAGTTATATAATAAAAAAGCGCTTCTACAATACATTGTGGGAGCGCTTTTTGCATTGGTACTGTATTTTAAAATTAAATAGGATCTATGATGATCAACTGGCATCTCAGTTCTGCACATGTTCTTCCATATTTTCTACATTCTCCTGTAAAAGGGTCAACGCACATCTCCTTTCCGCCAACAATTGTTCTTAATTCTCTTTTGTTTAATTTTTTTCCGTTGTTTAAATTTTGATTTTTCATGAGGTTTGATTTTTGGTTTGCTTAATTTAATTCTATGGTTTTTGTAATAAAAGTTAATCAATGGATGGATCTATAACCTGGGGTCTGCATTCTTTTTGGGCACAGTTGATGGAAATTCGCGTGCAGGTACCGGGAGGAATCTGTTCACACGGTTCCATGCAAGGATTTGATCTCATACAGTCCAGTTTACCGCCTGCAATAGTTTTAAGTTCTTTTTTTTGTGAGTTTTTTCGCATGTAAAAATATTGTGTTCATGATTTTTAGTTTTACTTGTTGTTGATCAGTTTTTTATATTATTGATGAGAATTATTGTGGTCTGCATTCTATTTCTACGCAGCTGACAGAAATTAAGGTACAGGTCGGGGAAGGAGCCTGTTCACAAGGTTCCATGCAAGGGTTGGGTCTCAGGCAGTATAGCTTACCGCCTGCAATAGTTTTAAGCTCTTTCTTGCTTAATCTTTTAGCGCCTTGTAAAATTGTATTTTTCATTGTTTTGATTTTTTAATGATTGAGTTGAAAACGAAGATGAGGAAAATAGATTAAAATTATATTCGATGATTTAAAAACAAAAGCCATCCATTAACTGAACAGCTTTTATATTTTTTATAAAGGATCTATTGTAGGTCTGCACTGCAATTGTGCACAGCCTATTGATACTTTTCTGCAGCCTCCGGTCATCGGATCAATGCAGTCCATTAATCCTCCAGTGATGCTTCTTAATTGCTTTTTGTTCAGTTTTTTTCCTTTTGGTAATTCTTGATTTTTCATTGTTTTGATTTTTAGTGTATTAGATTTAACTAAAGTAGAGAAAATAATTGATATTATATCACAATATCATGATAAAAATTTAAGTAAGTGAGGTAAATGGTGATTTAATGGAGGTTTATTCATGATTAAATTAGGATATTCATAAAAAAAAACACTCCGGTGAGGAGTGGTATTTTTGCTTCAAGATCTAATCCAATAAAGAGAGACGGCATTGAGGGTCCGCGCAGCCTTTTGAAAAAATCCGGCACTGATTGGTTTTGGGATCAAGGCACATCATTAATCCGCCGGTAATACCTCTCAGTTCTCTCTTGTTTAACTTTTTTCCTTTTTCTAAAATTTGATTTTTCATAATAATATGATGTTGTTGAGTTAACCTAAGGTATAAAAAATAGGTAGATGATCTCATTTTAAAATTTTTATGTTTTTAATTTTCATATCCCACCAACTTTGTATATTTGAATTTTACAAACCGTCAGTTATGGAAAAAATAGCACACGCATCCCTTGAAGATTTTTATAAAGAGATGACCGGCAAGCTGGGAAAAGATCTTGAAAGTGTTTTTCCAAAAGGACTCCATAAAGAGATCGGACACTTTAATGTATTCGACATCAGACAAACTATTGAAAGGGCAAAAGCCACTTCGGAAATGCCCTACAACAGAAGAAAATACTATAAGATCAGTTTAATCAGGGGGCGAAACAGGGCAGAATATGCAGACAAGATTATTGCGATTAAGAAAAATGCTTTATTATTTGCTACTCCGAAAGTTCCCTATCACTGGGTGCCGGAAGATCCGGATCAGTCGGGAAGTTTTTGTGTGTTTACAGAAGACTTCTTTATTAAAGCGCAATCTCAGTTCTCCTTGGAAGAATTACCCCTGTTTCAGCCTGGAAATGTTCCGTTATTTGAAATTGAAGATGAACTGGCAGACGAAATAGAAGCTCTTTTCACCAAAATAAAAAAGGAAATAGCTTCCGATTATGTTTTCAAATATGATCTCATCCGAAACTATGTTCTGGAACTCATTCACTACGGACAGAAACTGCTGCCTGCCGCCAAACTCTCTTCCTCAAATGATGCTTCATTAAGGGTCGTTACTTTATTCATAGAACTTTTGGAAAGACAGTTTCCTATTGAATCTTCGGAACATCGACTCCAGTTGAAAACAGCAAAAGACTACGCCGACAGGCTTGCTGTACATGTAAATTATTTAAATAAAAAAATAAAGGAAAGTACCGGAAAAACAACGACAGAATGTATTGCAGACCGAATGATTCAGGAAGCCAAGATTCTTCTGCGACAAACCAAATGGAATGTATCAGAAATTTCCTATGCATTGGGTTTTGAAGAATTGGCCCACTTTTCCAACTTTTTTAAAAGAAAAACATCTTTTACCCCAATGGAATTTCGTTCATGATTTGAATTGTGCAAATTTCAGATTGATTCAGGCAACCCTGTCTTCAGCAAAATTTTCCAACTTTGTACCATTAATTATTGATCATAACAAGATAAAAAGATGAATACAAAAACAAAAATTGCACTCGTAACCGGTGGAAGCCGCGGACTTGGAAAAAATGCAGCTCTTAAAATCGCTCAAAAAGGATTAGATGTTATGATCACCTATAAAAACAGCAGAGAAGAAGCGGATGCTGTAGTGAATGAAATAAAGGCTATCGGTCAGAAAGCAGCAGCATTCCAGCTGGATACCAGAGAGGTAAAAAGCTTTGATGCATTGATAAAAAATATGACCAATCATCTGGAAGCAGAAACTGGAAGTTCAAATATTGATTTTCTTATTAATAATGCAGGAACAGCATTATATTCTCCTATTACGGAAACTACAGAAGAACAATTTGATGACATGGTCAATATCCACCTCAAAGGAGTTTTCTTTCTGACACAGAAAATGATTCCTTTCATCAATGATGGAGGTGGAATCATCAATATCTCATCAGGACTCGCCAGATTTGCCCTGCCGGGATCATCTGTTTACGGTTCTATGAAAGCGGGTGTGGAAATGCTCACAAAATATATGGCAAAAGAATTGGGATCGCGTAAAATTAAAGCCAATGTCATCGCACCGGGAGCTATTGAAACCGATTTCGGAGGGGGAAGAACGCGGGACGACCAAAATGTTAATTCAATGATTTCCAATATTACAGCCTTAGGAAGAGCCGGTCTTCCGGATGATATCGGCGGGGTAGTTGCATTCCTATGTACCGATGATGCAGGCTGGATCAACGGACAGAGAATAGAAGCGTCCGGAGGAATGTTTTTATAGAAAGAGAAATCTCATGATGTTGCGAAGCAGCAAAGAAATCTTCATTTAATATACAGTTTAAAATGTACCACCAGTTTTGAAATAGCGCTGATGGTACATTTTTTATTATGTAAGCCCCTATTTCTTTTCCTCTTTTTACTTACCTTTAGTATACACAAAGTTCCAAAAGTATGCTTAAAGAATTTTTCGATCAGTTTCCGTACATTCTTCTGGGACTTGAAGGTCTTTATCTCATCGGAATTATTTTTCTGGCAGGAAAAATTATCATGGATACCCGTAATACGAGTAAGACACTTGCGTATCTCATGCTGATTATTTTTCTTCCGGTACTGGGAATAATCATCTATTTTGTTTTTGGCGTTAATTACAGGAAAAATAAATTTTACACCTTTAAAATAGAGAGAAACGAGCAGGTCTACCAGGCTGTAAGCACCTACATCCGCGAAACCCATCACAAAACGCTGGAAAGTCATCAGGAGCAGATGGATCAATTTCTGACCACAGTTAATTTTCTTTATAATGCCGGTCACTCCCCGTTATCTCAGGGGAATTATGCAGAAATACTGGTAAATGGAGAAGGAAAATTTGAAAAAGTTTTTGAGGTTCTTGAAAAAGCCATTCATCATATCCATCTTGAATATTATATTTATGATAATGATTCAATAGGCAACAGACTTGCGGATTTACTTATTAAGAAGGCCGGACAAGGCGTAAAAGTCCGTTTTCTATATGATGACATGGGCAGTGGGAAAATTGGAAAGAAACTCTTGCAAAGACTTAAAGACGCGTCAATAGAAGTATCTCCCGTTAATAAAATCACATTCAGGCTTCTGGCCAACAGAGTCAATTACAGGGATCACCGAAAAATTATTATTGTAGACGGAGCCGAAGCTTTTACGGGTGGAATTAATGTTTCGGATAAATATATTAATCCCAATCCTAAACAGTATTGGAGAGATGTTCATCTGTATATGAAAGGAGAAGCTGCTTTTTATTTTCAGTTTTTATTTTTCAGCAACTGGATCTTTGCAACGGAAAAAATCCCTGAGATCTCCCAACTCTATTTTACCAAAAGCCTTGAAGATGGCAGTTCCCTTATCCAAACGGCAGCCAGCGGACCGGATACCCAACCTTCTATTATGCTGAGTACAACATCTGCCATACTTTCTGCCAAAAAAAGAATCTATATTGTGACGCCTTATTTCATCCCCGTGGAAACTGTATTCAACGCCATTAAACAGGCGGCTATTTCCGGAGTAGATGTGAGGTTGATGGTTCCCAAATCAGGCGATTCAATCGTGGTGAACGCTGCTGCTTACTCTTATTACGAGGAACTTCTGGAGAATAAAGTGAGGGTTTTCTTTTACAAAAAAGGGTTTATTCATGCTAAAACAATGCTTATTGACGATATATTCTCCTCTGTAGGAACCGCCAATATGGATGTCAGAAGTCAGGAACTGAATTTTGAGGTCAATGCTTTGGTTTTTGATCAAAAGATCAACGGAAAGCTTCAGGACCTGTTTCGTGAAGATATGAATGACTGCGAGGAAATCCATCTTGATTCATGGAAGAAAAGGCCAAAATACAAAGTCTTCTTTGAACATCTGGCCAGATTGCTTTCTCCCCTTATATAGGATTTAGAGTCGGGAAAGATGGTCTATGGCTCTTTCCAGAGTTTCCTGCTTTTTAGCAAAACACAGTCTGATCACATGATCATTTCTTTTATTTTTATAGAACGATGAAAAAGGAACACTAGCGACTTTATGACTGATCGTCAGCTCGGAAGCGAAATCAAAATCGTTTTTATCCGAAATTTTATCATAAGTCAGGGCCTGGAAATACGTTCCTTCACAATCCAGAAGGCCGAAAGATGTCCCTTCAAGCCCTTTTCTCAGAAAGTCTCTCTTTTCCTGAAAAAAAGTATTCAAATGACGATAATGATCATCATTTTTCATGTATTCCGCCAGCGCCAGCTGAATAGGAGTGTTTACACAGAAAACATTGAACTGATGAACTTTTCTGAATTCGTCACTAAGATTTTTAGGCGCTGCACAATAGCCGGTTTTCCAGCCGGTGACATGAAAGAGTTTCCCGAATGAGGCCACAAGAAGGCTTCTTTCTTTAAGTTCAGGATATTGACAGATGCTTACATGCTTTTTTCCATCAAAGACAATATTTTCATATACCTCGTCACTTAAAATCAGGATGGAAGTATTCTTTACAATCTCCACCAATTCCTGCAGGTCTTTTTCCTTTAAAATCTTTCCTGAAGGGTTGTTCGGATTGTTGAGAATAATCATTTTTGTTTTATTACTTACCAGACCTTTTACCGCATTCCAGTCGATTTCGTAGTCCGGCGCTTTCATTTCAAAACGCTTTACAATTCCTCCGAAAAGCTCTACAGTAGGCTCGTAACAGTCGTAAGCAGGTTCAAAAATAATGACTTCGTCATCTTTTTTTACAAACGTGGCAATCGCTGTGAAAATGGCCTGGGTTCCTCCTGCCGTCACCGTTATTTCGGAATCAGGATGATAGATGGCGTGATGACTGTTCTCGATTTTTCTGGCGATCTCTTCCTTCAATGGCATCATTCCTCCCAATGGCGCATACTGATTAAAACCTTTTTTGATGAAATAGTCTACATGATCCAGCAGTTCTGAGTCCGGCATAAAGTCCGGAAATCCCTGTGAAAGATTGATGGCCTCATTTTCATTGGCAAGCTGCGTCATCTGGCTGAAAATGGTAGTTCCTACATTTGAAAGTTTAGACAAAGGAAGTTGTATCATGAAGATCTGTTTTAGGTAACCGAATTTAATTCATTTTTTGCAATCCTGAAACAGGCCCTAATAAAAAAGGCCGTTTCTTTTGAAACGACCCCCTGCTTATTTGTGCTTTATTTAAAAGAGGATCATGGATTCTGATATAGCCAAGAATTCCTCAGAACATAACGGTGGAATTTCCCCGTCCTGCGAGAGAAACCAAATGTTTTTTGAAAAACTTTTTATCATAAAAATGCTCGGCCAAATATTCAACCCTTACTTTATCAATGTCGATGAGCACTTTTTAGTTTTTAATAAATTTAAGAGATTTTAAAATCTCTCATGATGTGAATTGGTAAGTTTGGTCTATTTTCTAATAAGTGTTATTAAATGGAAGTTAAGTGTAGCATTTCGCTTTCTGATTAAAACTATACTTCACATAAATTTTAATGAAAAGCTGAGATTGCTCACTTCTTTTCTGCACAAAGCCACTTACATTTGTCAGAACAAAGACTAAATGGCCTTAAAATCAGTACCATGAAGATAAAAAAAACTGAATTTCCCAAAGAATCTGCTCTGTCCAGAGAAAAAGTAATATTCGATTATACAGACAGTTTTATGGGAGAAGTACTTAATGCAGATGGAAACATTACTACCGCAGAGATAGGCAAGGCTTTTTTCTCCAGTACGCCTCAGTGGGGGAAGAAAATGTTCGCCTTCAGAAACAGCATCGTTAAAATGTTTGGATTGAAAACCGGAACAGATCGCAGCAAAATACAGGATCCCGGGGATCTTAAACTTGAAGTGGGGCAACAGGTGGGAATTTTCAAAATATTTGATAAGACAGAAAATGAAATTATCATGGGAGAAAATGATAAGCATCTCGATTTCAGAGTTTCTGTTCTTTATGATAAAGCCAAACGAAATACCGGAAAAAACTCTCTAACGATTTCAACGACTGTAAAATACCATAACTGGATGGGAATATTGTATTTCCTGCCCGTACGTCCTTTCCATCAGTTAATTGTCCCGGTGATGCTTAAAAAGATGATTATAAAACTTGAAGAGAAATAAAAAACAGAACAAGTGAAATTTCTCATCAAAAATTTTATTCTAAATTTTCAGCGCATACTTATGTTTTGGTTTTCATAAGGTGGTATATAAAGTTTGATCCGGGTTCGAGGTCTTTGTTCTTTTTCAGTAAGATCATGGATCTCAAGAATGATATGAGTATCAGAAAGCTGTCTGAATATTTAGCCTTTGTTTATTGTTGAAATACTTGAGTTTCTTTCCGTCAAACCGGAAAATTCCATTGTCACTTTCCAATCCAAAGAAATCCACTTCGATCCTGGCTCAGGGAATAGGTATTTGAATTATTCAGATCATCCTCTTCATTATAATTGACCATTCCGGGAATTTGTGCAAAATATAATGATGAGGATAACAAAATGAAATAAAATAAGCATAAAAGAATTATTTTTTTCACGTGATATTGAATAATGCTGTAAATATATAATTTGATTGATAACAGTGCAATGTTTAAGATTAGATGTTGATAAAAATCGAATGGAAAAAATTCGGATATTTTTGTACAATTTCGTACTTTTGTATGTTTGCTGAAATCATATATGTCACAAGAAATAAATCCAATCTACTCCGAAGATAATATCAGAACCCTCGACTGGCAGGAACACATCCGTCTGCGCCCCGGAATGTATATCGGGAAGCTCGGAGACGGCTCCTCTGCGGACGACGGTATTTACATTCTGCTGAAAGAAATTCTGGACAACTCTATTGATGAGTTCAGAATGAGGTCAGGAAAAAGAATTGAAATAAAAGTAGACGACGGTAAAGTCAGTATCCGTGACTTTGGCCGTGGAATCCCACTGGGAAAGGTTGTAGATGCTGTTTCTAAAATGAATACGGGGGGTAAATATGACAGTAAAGCCTTCAAAAAATCAGTGGGATTGAATGGGGTAGGTACCAAAGCCGTTAACGCACTTTCTGAATATTTCCGCGTAAGATCCTTCCGTGACGGAAAAATGAAGATGGCAGAATTTTCAAGAGGATTGATCACAGAAAACCACGAGGAGAAAGATACCTCAGACCGAAACGGGACTGAAATCTCTTTCGTTCCTGACGGTGATATCTTCCTTCATTTCAAGTATAGAAAAGAATATATAGCCAAGATGCTGCGTAATTACGCCTATCTTAATCCGGGATTGAAAATTTTGTTCAACGGAGAAACCTATTATTCTGAAAATGGTCTTAAAGACCTTCTGGAAGAGGAAATGGAAAATGAAATTCTGTATCCTATCGTTCACCTGAAAGACACCGATATAGAATTAGCGATTACCCATTCTGACAAATCGCAGACTGAAACCTATTTTTCCTTCGTAAACGGCCAGAATACCACGCAGGGAGGAACACACCTTAATGCCTTCCGTGAAGCGTATGTAAAAACAATCCGTGAGTTCTTCAATAAGAATTTTGATGCCTCAGATATCAGAAAATCGATCATTGCGGCGATCTCTATCAACGTAGAAGAACCTGTATTTGAATCCCAGACCAAAACAAAGCTGGGATCTAATGATATGGGCCCCAACGGACCTACTGTAAGAACATTTATCATTGATTTTCTGAAAAGTAAACTTGATAATTTTCTTCATAAAAATCCGGAAATTGCTGAGTCTATCCAAAGGAAGATCCTTATTTCTGAAAGAGAAAGAAAAGAACTTTCAGGAATCCAGAAGCTGGCGAGGGAAAGAGCCAAAAAAGTATCTCTGCATAACAAAAAATTACGTGATTGCAGACAGCATTATAACGATCAGAAAAACGAAAGAAAAGGAGAGACCCAGATCTTTATTACCGAAGGAGATTCTGCATCAGGATCCATCACAAAATCAAGAGATGTGGAAACTCAGGCTGTATTCTCATTGAAAGGGAAACCGCTGAACTGCTATGGGCTGACCAAAAAAGTAGTGTACGAAAATGAAGAGTTCAACCTTCTTCAGGCCGCTTTAAATATTGAAGAAAGCCTTGAAGACTTAAGATACAATCAGGTTATTATCTCTACCGATGCCGATGTGGATGGAATGCACATCCGTCTTTTGATGATTACATTCTTCCTTCAGTTTTTCCCGGATCTGATCAAGAACGGCCACCTGTATATCCTTCAGACCCCATTGTTCAGGGTAAGAAATAAAAAAGAAACAAGATACTGCTACTCTGAAGTGGAAAGAATCAAAGCTCTGAATGAACTTGGAAAAAACCCTGAGATTACACGATTCAAGGGACTTGGAGAGATTTCTCCCGATGAATTCAAACATTTTATCGGAAAAGATATTCGCCTTGAACCTGTTGTGATTGGTAAAGACCAGACGATAGACCAGCTGCTGGAATTCTATATGGGAAAAAATACCCCAGACAGACAGGTGTTTATCCTTGAAAATCTGGTAGTGGAAGATCCGGACATTGATAAGAAAGAGATGCTGGATACAGATGCTGATTAAAAAAATAAACTAATAAACATAAAAACCAGAAATGAGACTTAGCAACCGCAACAAAGCTTCAGTTTATAATTTTATGCATTCGCTGCTGCTGATGT
This sequence comes from Chryseobacterium carnipullorum, assembly GCF_003815695.1. NCBI lineage: Bacteria > Pseudomonadati > Bacteroidota > Flavobacteriia > Flavobacteriales > Weeksellaceae > Chryseobacterium > Chryseobacterium carnipullorum. The sequence goes on from NZ_CP033920.1 coordinate 3,821,276, forward strand.
TGGTCGTATTTGGGATTGCTGCATTTTTACTTAATGAATACAGGTTTCAGGCTGTAGGAAAAGAAAGTTACGTACTTCTTATTCTTCCGATCTTACTGCTGGTGGTTTTTCACCTCAACGGCAGACAGATCTTTGAGTATGACAGTGATGGAGAAGCGCTGAACTTTAAGAACAGGAACATTATTCCTTTCATGGATAAAGCGCTTCATGATGAATTTCCGAAGTATAAACTGATCAGGTATGAAATGGTAAGTGTGTTTTTTATCAAAAGGTTATATGTTACCATCTCAAGTAAAAACAGCGGTTCTACCATACTCAAGTATGAAATATCCTATTTGAGCCAAAAAGAAGTAAACGATTTAAAAATCTCTCTGAATAAAGTCGTAAAAGCGAATGAGGAGAAAAATGATTAAAAACAGATGACGACAGAAGAAAACTCGCACGAAGGTGAGAGCTTGAAAAAAGTCTCAGGACTTTATAAAGACTGGTTTCTGGACTATGCATCCTATGTAATTCTGGATAGAGCGATTCCTTCCGTCTATGATGGGCTAAAGCCTGTTCAGAGGAGGATCATGCACTCTATGCGGGAACTGGAAGACGGCCGTTACAACAAAGTAGCCAACATCGTAGGAAATACCATGAAGTATCACCCTCACGGTGATGCCTCCATTACCGATGCTATGGTACAGATCGGGCAGAAAGAACTTCTTATAGATACGCAGGGAAACTGGGGGAATATCTATACCGGAGACTCTGCGGCAGCAGCCCGATATATTGAAGCCAGACTGACTCCTTTTGCACTGGAAGTAGTATTTAATCCAAAAACTACCGAATGGGCGAAATCTTACGACGGAAGAAATAATGAACCCATAGATCTTCCCGTTAAATTTCCGCTGCTTCTTGCTCAGGGAGTGGAAGGAATCGGTGTAGGACTTTCTACAAAGATTCTCCCTCATAACTTTAATGAACTGATCAATGCCTCCGTTGCCCATCTGAAAGGAAAGAAATTTGAATTGTTTCCCGACTTTTTGACGGCAGGATATCTTGATGTTTCAGAATATAATGACGGACACAGAGGAGGTAAGGTAAGGGCGAGAGCCAGAATTACCCATACCGACAAGCATATGCTGGTGATCTCCGAACTTCCTTTCTCAAAAACAACAAGCGACCTGATTGATTCTATTCTGAAGGCCAACGAAAAAGGAAAGATCAAGATCAAAAAGATTGAAGATAATACTTCCGACAAAGTAGAAATCCTGATCCATCTTCATAATGATGTCTCACCGGATAAAACCATCGATGCACTCTATGCTTTTACAGACTGTCAGGTTACCATTTCTCCGAATGCATGTGTGATCGTAGGCGACAAGCCGATGTTTATGAACGTTTCCGACATTCTGAAAATGAACACGGAACACACGGTTTCCCTTCTTAAAAAAGAGTTGGAAATAGAACTTCATGAGCTTCAGGAAAGCTGGCATTTTTCTTCGCTCGAAAGGATCTTCATAGAAAACAGGATCTATCATGACATTGAAGAGGTAAAGACCTGGGAAGAGGTGATTAAAACCATTGATAAAGGATTAAAGCCCCATACGAAGCACCTTTTAAGAGCCGTAACGGAAGAAGATATTTTAAAGCTGACCGAGATCAGAATCAAGAGAATTTCACGATTCGATTTAGATAAATTTAAGGAAAATATAGCAGCCCTTGAAGGCAAAATAGAGCAGGTAAAATACAACCTTGCGAATCTGATTGCTTATGCGATTGATTATTATTTAAATATTCAGAAGAAATACGGAAAAGATAAAGAAAGAAAAACTGAGCTTAGAATTTTTGATACCATTGATGCAACAAAAGTAGCGGTGGCGAATGAGAAATTCTATGCCAACTTTGAAGAAGGCTTTATTGGAACATCCCTGAAAAAAGACCAGTATCTTTTCGACTGTTCGGATATTGATGATATCATTATATTCAGAAAAGACGGAACGATGAAGGTTGTAAAAGTGGACGCCAAAATCTTTGTCGGAAAAGACCTTCTGAGCGTTGCCATATGGAAGAAGAACGACAAAAGGACAGTTTACAATATGATCTACCGCGAAGGCAGGGAAGGACCTTATTATATGAAGCGTTTTTCTGTAACTGCAGTGACCAGAAACACGGACTATCCGCTGGCTTCCGATAAAAAAGGTTCAGAAGTACTCTATTTTTCAGCTAATCCAAACGGAGAAGCAGAAACCGTAACCGTTCTTCTAAAACCCAATCCGAGAATCAGAAAAAATAAAATGGAAATCGATTTCTCTGATCTTGCCATTAAAGGAAGAGATTCTAAAGGAAATCTGGTAACCAAATATTCAGTGAAAAAAGTGGATATGAAGGAAGAAGGTGTTTCTACGCTGGCTCCCAGAAAAATATGGTTCGATGATACGGTGAGGAGACTGAATGCCGATGCCAGAGGAACTCTTTTAGGCAGCTTCAAAGGAGATGATAGAATTCTGACCATTAATACCAACGGTGAAGTGAAGTTGGTTTCTTTCGATCTGGGGAACCGTTTCGATGATGAATATCTGGTTCTGGAAAAGTGGAAACCACAACAACCTGTGACCTGTATTTATTACGATGGAGAAAAAGAGATGTACTTTATTAAGAGATTCCTTTTGGAAAATACAGTGAATCTGCAGACCTTTATGCCATCGGAACATCCGAAATCATTCATTGAAAACGTGATTGTGGCCAACGGTGCCACAGCAGAGATTATTTTTGCTAAAGATAAAGGGAAAGACCGTGATGCTGAAATCATACATCTGGATGAATTTATTACTGTAAAAGGAATAAAAGCCATAGGAAATCAGTTTACAAAATTTAAAGTGAAAACCATCAATATCACCATTCCTGAACCTGTGGAAGAGGAACCGGAAATATATGAAGAGCCGGAAACCGGAGACGGTATTGTGGATGATGACCGAACAGTAATCGGGGATCTCTTTGAAAGCGATGAACCTGAAAATTAAGAATTTAAATTATGAGTACAATTGTTTTAGTCATTATGGCCGTAACCTGTATTATCAGTTACTTTGGGTTCAATAATACGGCTTTATTCGAGAAATATAAATTTAACGTTGGGGCAATTGCCAATCGTAAAGAATATATAAGACTTATCAGTTCAGCATTCTTGCATGCCGATTTTATGCATTTATTTTTCAATATGCTTTCTTTATACTTCTTCCAGGGAGTTGTGACGTCATTTTTTGGAAATATAGGCTTTGTGATTATTTATTTTGGATCAATGATCCTTGGAAATTTATTCAGTCTTATGATTTATAAAAAACAGCCATGGTACTCTGCTATCGGAGCATCAGGAGCTGTTTCGGGTGTCATTTTTGCTTCTATTGCAATGGCTCCTAATGAGATTAGCGTTAACTTTTTACCGGGATGGTTGTTTGGAACATTGTATTTTGGATATTCTGTTTATATGATGCTGAATCCTAAGCAATGGGATAATCTAGGACATGCCGCTCATTTAGGGGGGGCATTCTTTGGACTTGTCTATTCTATTACACTGCATCCTCAACAAGCTATGAGTAATATTCTTTATTTAGGAGCCATGTCGCTGCCACTGATCTATCTGGGCTACGAAATTTTTGTCAGGAAGAGAATAGGATAACCACTATCTTTTATCACAAAATCAAAACCAATGAACACATCAGAATTAAACGGTTTCATCGTTGTATTAATCTGGTTTTCATTGGTTTTGCTTTCTCTAATGAAATGATCCAATCCTTTACGGGTAAACAGGAAAGATAATTTCTGGTTCGGGATCTTTCTTTTATTATCATCTAGCTTCTGGATGGATGGCGTATTTACGTTGGTTAAGGAATTATCGATTGAGATTCATTCTATAATTACAGTTCATATGATCCTGTTTCTCACTCCGGTCATATTTTATTTCAGTGTGTTATTTTGCACCACTCCTTCCTTTAAATTTAAAATTTCAGACCTGAAGTACAGCAATTTTCAGGTTATTATTCTATTGCAACGATTTGGAGGATTTGAAGATCAGACTGTTTTTAATGTTATATTTATTGGCCTAATCCTTTTCCAGGCTTTATCCTGTACTGACCGTTCATACTTTGCCATCAGGAAACACAAAAAAAAGAATTCAGCAGTTTTCTGCCAACACTTAAGGGATTAATCTCAGAATTATGATGCTACCATCCATTTATTCTCTCAAACTACGGAGGCCGGAGTGGAAAAATTCTTTTTCGTTAGTACAGCCAATACTTTAGGGTATGAAAATTTTGCTGTACCGGGAAACGAAAATATTCCACAGCTTTATCCTTTTGCCTATTCTTTTTATGCCCAAAGCAAACTGGAGTCAGAGAATTATCTTTTTGCAGCAAAGCAGAGAAATAAAAGTAATAATTGTGAATCCTGCCTTTAGAGAATTCTTTAATGATTCTGATTCCGGATGCGATGTTGGATATGATGGGAAAGAGCGGATACGCCCTGAGAAGGCTGAAAATAAAGACCAGTCTGAGCTCTGCTCATATGAAAGTTTTAAGAATCCATCATCATTACTTCAAACCGGGAATCAATAAAAGAATTGGGAGTAAGGTATCTGCTTGTTGATAATGCGATTGAAGTGGCCGTTCAGCATTTACTAAAAAAAATAAACATTGATTTTCACTCCGTTAAAATGAAAAAACCAGCTTTAAAAGCTGGTTTTTATCAAATTATCTTGATATTTTCTGAGTAACATTCCTGTTTGAAATAACGCAGGCTTTGCTGCAGTTATTTGCGCTTGAAATATTAACCTGTATCAACGCTGGCATTGATCTGTATTCTTCTTTATTGTAAGGAGCTTCAGTACCATTGCTTCCGCCGCCTTTAATATCATATTGTATTTGGGCAACTCCTGTGAATCCAATCGCGGGCCTGAAGGAAAGCGCTGCTGTAGTGGATGAATAGGTCCAGGTACCCTGACTGCTGGTATAAACTCCACCTGTTATATTCGGAATCACATTACCATTGATATCTAAAAAACGAAATGAACTAAAATCAAGGTTGTTATAAGAAAGGGTTGGCGGGTTTTGACCACTTGCGGAAGAATAAGCTGCATCATTAAGTAAAGGGAAATACGTAGATTTTATCCCTGGACATCCTTCAAAGAGATCATCTGTTACTTCGGCAGCATAAGGTCTGGTAACTCCTAAGTTTTTCAATAAATGTATATTTTTAGCAGCTCCGGTAGAAGCAGCAAAACCAATTCTGAAAGTAGAAGGGGGTGACGTATCCAGAGTTCTTACCGTACTGGAGGATATTGTACTCTCTGTATATTTCAGAGAAGTAGGATAATAATAATTATCAATAACTTTTTCTTTCACATCTCCGTGCTGTATTTCCAGGGTTATATTATAACCACCGGAAGGATTGGGTATTAATGTGACAAATGCTTTACGGAATCTTACATCATTTTCATTTAGGGGAATCGTAGTTCCGCCACTCTCAATACTGAATTGCTGAAGATTCGGATTTTTAATGCCAATAAATTTCCCTGTCTGTGTATCCAGATAAATGGATCTATTGTTGCTGGAAGGGGAAACATTGGTAGCCGTACTATACAGTAGTGGGTAACCATTGTATCCCGCAGGTTCAGATGCCGACAGATACTGATTTCCGCGTTTACCTCTTAAAGAAATATTGCTTCGCCCATTAGCTAATGTTACACCAAAAATTCCATTTCTAACTCTTTCACCCTGGTTAAAGGTTGTTTTGAAATTTCCAAATTCATCTAGACCTATTCCCAGATATGCTCCTCTCAGTCCTTCCGTAGACTCACTTCCACGAACAAAACTATATCCTAATCCTCCTCCAAAATATCCGATATTGAGCTGTTCTTTAGGAATAGATCCGTCTACTAAAAAGATAGAAATACCATCTCCTCCATTAGTATTTCCTCCATAAATTGCAAATTCAAATTCGAATTTAATTCCCTGATCACTTTTGAATATTTTATCAGCAAGGATAATCCCGCCTGAAATATTATTAACACTTCGGGTCATTCGTAATCCTTCGGTGGTAAAAGTAGCGTCATTCTGAACACCGCTGGTAGATACTTTGTAGGCTTCCTGAGGTTGTAATCCCTGAGTAAAGTTAACAAAATACGGATAGCCGGTTCCTTGTTCATTCTGCGCCTGAATATTTTGGAAGAAAATAAACAATGAAAAAATAAGCAAAAATCTTTTGCTTTGTACAATTGAGGTACTTTTTATCATAACTCAATTATTTAACAACAAAAACAATATTAATAAAAGAACAGTCTGTAGCTGCTGCTTTTACATCGTATTTCATTACACCATCATCAGAAATAGAAATATTGCTGAATACATTAGAGTCAGCATCAGTCACGTAATAGTAAAGATCTTTACTTGATGGAAAAAAAGGAATCGCTTCAGGTGCACTGGTACTCTTTGCTTTTGGAGATCCGAACTGAGTTTTATACAATGTATACAAATCTTTAGTTCGGCCAATGGCATTGCTGGAAGTATCAAATGAAACACTAGGCATGTAAAACATTTTTACAGCACTACCACTTATACATAACCAGTCAGGTTTCGTAGGTGTACCAATATTCTGGCTTAAACATTTTTTATCAGTATCATAAATAAGCAGTGAGGTGGCCGGATTGGAAATAGCGTCTCTTTTTGCAGTGGTAAGCCTTGGTATCAACATACCTCTACTTTGACTATAAATATCCAGCGCAGCGCTTGCATCAGGTGTCGAGGTATTGATACCGATCTGAGCAAATGAAAATGAACTTACGAAAACGATTGATAGAAATAATTTTTTAATCATGATGTACTTAATAATTTTTTATCTGTGTATTTTTTGTTTTTATGTTTTTTTAAAAGGTATTCAAAGACAACCTAATTCTATTAAAGAAATAAGTACCATCAACAATCCATTTAAATAATGAGTTGTTGTATTCAGCAATGGTATAAGGAGACCTTTGTTCCCAAAATCAATAACAGATATAACATGTATGCTTTATAAGAAGAGCATTTTATGTCTTATCTGAAATAGTCGAAAAAGAAAATTGAGTTAAGTCGCTTTGTAAGCTACATAAGTAAGATTCATATTCCTTCGTGTTTTTTGCAAATTTACGAATAAAATGTTTTAAGTACTCAGCTTCAGATGATTAATTTTAATCTATCCGCTGTTTTTAATTTAATTAACGTATTTTAGTTTAAATTTTTATATGATTAATGAATTATTAATATTATTTTTAATATGTAAGTCATTGTATTTTATTAAAAATCCAAAAATAAACTTTAGTGAGGGGGGATATTTTGAAAAAATATTTAATTCATCTTCCAATAGTTCTCCAAAATTGATTTGGTCTGTTTACTACTTTCAACAAAATAAAATTCCTTCCAATTTTTTATTTGTTGGAATCATAGAGACTTGATCCTCATAGTATTCTATTGTGTTTTTTTTATATCTGTTAAATTTAAAGCATAACCCTATTTTGAATAGGATATCTGTGTAATTTTTTAATTAACATAAAATCACTTATTTCTTTACAACGATAAAACGGTCGTTTTCAGATAAATCTTTAATGAGTTGGGCTTCAGAAAAATATTCAGTGTACAAGTCAAGGGTTTCGGGGCCGAGCTTCTGATTAATTTCCAAAAATAAAAGGCCACCATCTTTCAAATACTTTTTAGAATCCTCGGCAATCTTCCGGTAGAAGATCAGCGCATCCTGAACTGGGGAGAAAAGAGCCATTTTAGGCTCAAATTCCTTAACAGAATCGGCAATTTCAATTTCTTCTTCAATACCTATATAAGGAGGATTGGAAATAATAACATCATAGCTTTCGGATAATTCAGAATTAAGATAATCTCCATGAATGAAACTGATCTCCAGCTGATGATGTTCTGCGTTTCGTTTAGCCGTTTCCAAAGCTTTTTCAGAAAAATCAATAGATGAAATGTCAGCGCCGGGAAAATGCTTTTTTAAAACCAATGGAATCACACCACTTCCGGTACCAATGTCCAGAATCTTTAATCCCTCGACATCTATTTCCAGATCGTGAATTTTATGAATGGCGATCTCAAGCAATTCCTCAGTCTCAGGACGTGGAATCAGGACATTCTCGTCAACAAAAAATGACATCCCGTAAAACTCGGTTTCTCCCAGGATCTGCTGATAAGGTCTTCCGGTTTTTAAATCTGAAATCACCTGCATAAGCTGTTTTTCATCATCCAGAAGAAGTTCCTGACCGGATAATCTTCTTTGATGAAATGAATCGATGCCGATAATCTTTTCTATAAAAACAGCCGCCAAAAAAGCACTTTCCGAATCACTGTAAACTTCAGAAAGTGCTGTTTTGAAATATTTCTTAAATTCTGATATTGTCATTTATCTTGTAAAAACCAGTTTAGTGTCTGTGGATTTTTCTTCATCGATCAGGTAGCCCTCATAGTTGAATGCTTTTACATCATCTAAGGTTTTGGCATTGGTTTCAGCACAGAATCTTACCACCAGACCTCTTGCATGCTTGGTATACACAACGATGGTTTTCAGTTTTCCTTCTTTCAGTTCATAAAAATCAAAATCAATGACTTTATGGTTTAATTTTTTCCTGTCGATCACTTTTCCGTACTCGTTGCTGGCCAGATGAAGAAGAATTTCTCCTTTTTTCATTTCAGAATTAAGCTGATCTGTAATTTTTTCTCTCCAGAATTCATAGAGATTCTTGTATTGATCAAATTCAAAAGGACGTCCCATTTCCAGTCGGTAGAGCATCACTTTATCTGAAGGTTTCAGCAGTCCGTACAATCCGGAAAGTATTCTGTAGTTTTTCTGTAAGTAGTCTACAGCATTTTTATCCAGAGTTTTAGCATCCAGTCCCCTGTACACTTCCCCTGTGAAAGCGAACATGGCCGGAGCTGATTCTTTTGCGGCGGGTTTATCTTTCCATCTCTGGTTTCTTTCCCAGTTTTCATCAGCCAGTTTAGGTGATATTTCCATCAGTTCGGAAAGGTATTTCGGCGATTTATGTTTTAAATAGGACTGTATGAATGCAGATTCTTCGATGAATTTGGGAGTGGTGGATCTCAGTAGGTCTGTTGAATTCTCAACGTTCATCAGTTTCGCTGGAGAAGTTATAATTTTCATAATGTTAGAATGCAGATAAATGTTTAATGTCAATAAAATTCATGATCATCATAGACACGAGGTCGTACGCAAAATGACAGATGATCAGAATCTTAATATTAGAATATTTTTTATAAAATGAAGCAAAAACAGCTCCGATAAAGAAAGGGATCAGGACCTGTCCAATGGTTCCGTAAGTGCTGTGCAAAATTCCGAATAAAGCGGCAGAAACCATGATGCCAACAGACGGGTTATTGTATATTTTTTCAATTCTCGGCTGGATATATCCCCGCATCAGCAGTTCTTCTACAGCTCCTGCCGTAAAGCAGGTAAAGAGAATCAGCCCATAATTATTTCTAAAAACAGAAGAAATCTGAGCGAGTTTTTTGCTCATCCCTTCCTGGGTTAAAAGCTGGACAATAAGGTTGAGGAAAGCTCCGCCAAAAGCGCAAATAAAGTACAGAGCAATAACGGCCTTGATATAGAACAAGGCAGGGTACTTCTTTTCCTTCCAGATCAAAAAATTATTTTTCTCAATAAAAAGGCTGTAAAGAAAGATCAATCCAAGAACAGTCCATAGCGCAATTCTTGTATAGAAGAAATTTACCGGTGTCAATGCCTTTATTCCCGTTAAAAGATAAATAAACGGAAACACATAGAGCATCACTGCGGCCAAAAGGACAAAGGTGCAAAGAATTCCCAATGCATATTTTCCGTTCAAACTCATAATCTAAATAATCAGGTGAAGTTCCTCAACAATTGATAGGTCATTAAATAATTCCTTTTCCCTGACGGATAATTTCCGGTTCTCCGGACGTAAGATCCACAATAGTAGATGCTATATTATCTCCGTATCCTGAATCGATGACAATATCTACCAGATGACCATACTTTTCGGCAATCAGTTCCGGATCTGTAGAATATTCAATGATCTCGTCATCATCTTTAATAGAGGTTGAAGCGATCGGGTGACCCAGTTTTTCCACGATAAGCTGTGGAATAGGATGATCAGGAACACGGATACCGATTGTTTTATGATTTTTATAGGCTAAAGGAAGGCTCTTATTGGCATCAAGAATAAAGGTGAACGGCCCCGGAAGATGGCTTTTCAGAAATCTGAAAACAGAAGTATCGATAGGCCTTGTAAAATCTGAAAGATGACTCAGGTCATTACAAATAATTGAGAATTTAGACTTTTCCAGCTTTACTTTTTTTATCTGGGCCAGCTTTTCCATGGCTTTTATATCAAAAATATTACATCCCAGGGCATAGATGGTGTCAGAAGGATAGATAATCAGTCCGCCGTTTTTTAGGGTTTTAATAACCTCATTCACAAGATTTTCCTGAGGGTTGTCAGGGTAAATTTTCAGTATTTTTGCCATAAAACAAAGATACAAATAATAAAATAGTTTTCATAAAAGTCCTTTATTTAAAAGAAAAATTAGGATTTTTAAAAAATAGACGTATCTTTGCAATCCAATAACGCGGGATGGAGCAGTAGGTAGCTCGTCGGGCTCATAACCCGAAGGTCATCGGTTCGAGTCCGGTTCCCGCTACTAAGTTTAGTACTTTCGGTAAGTACTCTAAAAATATACCGCGGGATGGAGCAGTAGGTAGCTCGTCGGGCTCATAACCCGAAGGTCATCGGTTCGAGTCCGGTTCCCGCTACTAAGTTAAGTGTTTTCGGTAAACACTCTAAAGATACACCGCGGGATGGAGCAGTAGGTAGCTCGTCGGGCTCATAACCCGAAGGTCATCGGTTCGAGTCCGGTTCCCGCTACTAAGTTAAGTGCTTTCGGTAAGCACTCTAAAGATACACCGCGGGATGGAGCAGTAGGTAGCTCGTCGGGCTCATAACCCGAAGGTCATCGGTTCGAGTCCGGTTCCCGCTACTAAGTTAAGTGTTTTCGGTAAACACTCTAAAGATACACCGCGGGATGGAGCAGTAGGTAGCTCGTCGGGCTCATAACCCGAAGGTCATCGGTTCGAGTCCGGTTCCCGCTACTAGAACGAAAGAAGCAATAATTTTATTGCTTCTTTTTTTGTTATTTATATTGTCGGGCTTAAATCAATTAAATGCTGAGGAATTTCGACGCAGAGTTAGATGAAGACTACTCGAAATATTTTGAAGATAAGGATAAATCCGCATAGGCATTAAAAAAATAACTTCGAAATAGTCATGATCAGTCATCTCAATATGCTTTTCCATAGGATAAGATATGTATTTGTAATCATTTATAAAATCTGAAACACACGGTATTTTCTGATTGAAAGTCTTTTTAGATGGAACTCAATGTCTTTTGTAGAAAATCGACAGTGGTTTCCAGTTCCTTTTCATCCATTGAAGCAAAGCCAAACCTGAAAGCGTTCAGCTCCTCATCAGCACGTAAAATCTTCAGTTGAGGAAGATTAATCAGATGGCTCACCGGATATTCGGGCCGCAACGTAATCCATAGGGCCATTCCTCCCGGAGGAAGAACATAAGAAATATAGGGATTTAATCTATCTTTTAGCAAAACGTCCAGGAAGTTTCTTCGCTGATGATAGATCTTTTTTGCTTTTTTTAGATGTCGTTTCAGTTCACCTTCTTTAATCAGAAAGGCTAAGGCATTCTGCATATAGCCGTCACCGCCCACATCAATAATTTTTCTTAATGCAGTACATTGCTCAATAAAATTTCCGGGGGCCACCATAAAACCAATCCTTAGGGAAGGATCTAAAATCTTGGAGAAAGATCCGGTATAAATTATGTTTCCATTATGGCTGCCGCTTGCCAGAGGTAGATACGGAGAAGAAGTATAATGGTAATCATAGTCATAATCATCTTCAATAATAGCGAAAGAAAACGTGTTGGAAAGTTCCAGAAGCTCCATTCTTCTGCCGGCGCTGAGTGTGACGGTTGTGGGATAATGATGATGAGGAATCACGTAAACAGCATCAATTTTTTTTGTTCTGCAGATCCTTTCAACAGCTTTGATATCCATACCGTTTTCATCTACAGGAACTTCCAGAACGGTTGCTCCCGTCTGTTCAAATGCTGCATTGGCTGCCGGATAATTGGGTATTCCTACAATAACAGTTGATTGAGGGCTAAGAAGAAGCTGTGCGGTAAGATAAATGCTCATCTGGGCACCATGAGTGATCAGAACGTTCTCTGCTCCGATATTGAGGCCTCTTGTTTCGGAAAGGTATTGCGCAAGTTCTTCTCTTAGTCTTAAAGTACCCTGTTCTGTTCCCATATTGGCATTTTTAATTGTATGCCTTTTGGAAGTATAAGACCGATAGGTTTTCAGGAGTTCATCGATCGGAGAAATCCTGACGTCAGGATGACCATCGTCAATGACAAGCTCAGGGATTACAGATATTCCAGATTTTTCTTTCTTTTCATCGATAGTTCTGAACGGAAGTTTGAAACTGTTTTCATAAGATGGAAGAACACTTGCAGTATTCCATTTTTGAGGTTTCAGAAAAGGAATATGGTCAGATACGGCAGTGTATTTTCTGGGAACGATAGTGATCCAGTCCTGTGCATACAATTCATCATAGGCCGCAACTACAGTTTTACGATGTATTCCCAATGTTCTGGATAGCTCCCGTGTTCCCGGAAGATGGGCGCCGGGTTGTAAGACTCCGGTTCTTATAGCGTTAATGATGGAGACGGCAATCTGTCTGTATAGCGGTGTACCGTGCTCTTTATCGATAATAATGACATGTTCAAATGGAAACATACTGGACTACCTGATGTTTAATATGTGGAGTACAAATATAGTCCTATTTAAAAATACTTTTGTCCTGTCAATAAAAAAAATTACAGAAATGAATTACACTATTAAAAAGGCAGGTCTTGAAGATCTTAATGAAACGGCAGAACTTTTCAACTTATACCGTATTTTTTACCGCCAGGAATCTGATCTGGAAAAAGGAAAAGCATTCCTTAAAGAAAGATTCCTGAATCATGAATCAGAGATATTTCTTGCCATTACAGACGGAAAAGCAGTGGGTTTTGTTCAGTTGTATAAATTATTCCATTATACAAAACTACAGAAACAGTGGCTTTTGAGCGATTTATTTGTTCATCCGGAGTATAGAGGAAAGGGATTGTCTGTTGGATTGATAGACCGCAGCAAAAAGTGGTGTGAAGAAACAGGCGCTTGCGGCCTGATGCTTGAAACGGAGAAAACCAATGATATTGGAAATACGCTTTATCCGAGATGTGGGTTTGAGCGTGATGATTTACACAATTATTATCACTGGTGGAAATAAACGTGGAGAATGTACAGTGTGGAAATGAAGGAGTTTTTTATAGAATAGAATGAATTTCACACTTCTTTTTCAGAGGAATTTATGATCTGCTGATTCTATTGTCTCAAAAGTAGTATTACTTCTACAAGGGGCACGATTTAATTCTACACAATTTTTTTCAGCAGTACAGGCCTGAAGCTTACTTTTGTACTGCTCTTATGATCAGGAGACTGGTTGTAGAGTATATTTATGTTTAATGATCTCCGCCTCATTTTCTACTTTTTCCGGAATGTTTTTATGAGTAATTTATAAGGGCTTTCCAGGCGGAGATCGTTTTTCAAATAGCCTTCAGAAAGATTTTTCATCAGGATATAGTGATGAAATACAGGTATATATCCGAACCATAAAGAGAGCTGCATCCGTAGTTCTCTTTTTTGCTTAAAATAAATAACAGAAGATCCGGCCAGGCAAGAGGTTAGTCATTCAGAGAAATAGTAAAGATGGCAAATTGTTGACAAAATAAAAATCCCACTTTAAAAAAGCAGGATTGAGTATAGATCGTAAGGTTAATATTATTGAGCTAACTGAGCAAAAGGAGTCAATTTGTTGTCATCAGACATTGTTTGTCCTAAAAAGTCTTTTTTCTGATCCCCTTTCATTCTTCCTGCCGCGTCATTGGCATTGAAATAAGCTTCACTTAGTTTTGTAGTAATATCAATCGGTTTAAAATCGAATTTTGTATCACCTTCTACGCCAAGATATCCGTTCTTTCTCGTAAGGTTTGAGATATAGTTACCATAGTTGATGAATGTATTTCTCAGGTATTGCGTATGGTATTCCATACATTTTTTAGCTTTTTTGGAAGAATTGTTCAGAATACAGTTCTTCATATTATTTCTGTACAGGAACCATTCAGATTCAAGAATACCATATTCTTTTCCTAAACCAGCCTTTCCGTTGGCAACGATAGTGTTGTCACCCTCTTTATCAGCGATAGCCTGAAGATGCTTGACCACAAGAGGAACCGTATTTTCAATCTTGGTTTTGGTTTCCTTTAAGATACTGAGATCAGCAGCCGGAGAATTTTTCTTTTGAGCCGTAGTCACGTTAAAAATAAGCAGTAATAGTACAATCAGTAAATTATATCTTTTCATGAGAAATTTTTAAAGCACTAAAATAAATATATTTTCTCACTTTAAACAACTTCATTTTAATTTTATTTAATAAATTTTAACAAATCAATAATGTAATTTGTTCATTATTGTATAAATGATGATGAGAAGGTCTTTATTAATACAATTTTTAAATTAAATTACTTGTTTGCACAAACAGGTCAATGTATTTTTTAAAGTTCCTAATTATACTTTTATTGAACGATTCTTTTACAGAAATTTGTGTGGATGTGAACATTTAAAATCTTCTTTATATTTACATTGTATTACCTACAAATCCTTTTCAGTGAAAAATAAAAGTTTGGAAGATCATCTTCGGGTCCTGTTCAATTTCAATGAGATTCCTCAGGATGAAGAGTGGAGTAGTCTGATTAAAAATGCCCGTTTGCAGTCCTTCAAAAAGAATGAGGTCATTTTAAAAAGCAACCTCAGGCACAGTGATGTACTTTTTGTAGCAGAAGGAATATTGGCCTCAGAATTTACAGCAGGAGAAAAAACAGTGATTGGCAGGTTTTTCCGGCCCGGAAATTTATGTACCAATTTTGACAGTTTACTTCACCAGACCGTATCCCGGTACCAGATTGTAAGTATCACATCCTGTACCGTAATTTCAATGACGGCTTCCGATTTCAGGGAATATTATAATAACGGAATCAGCCTCGGAAAAATACTCAGAAACATCGTTCTTGAAATCATTGCCGAAGATATATTGATTACTGATGTGAAGCTCTTGTATGGTAAGAATGAAATGATTGAATTCATCCGGACTCATTATCCTGATATTGCCCAAAAAGTACCTTTTAAATACATTGCTCAGTTTTTAGGTATCACTCCCGAATCCTACAGCAGAATCCTGAAGCAAAGTCATCACAATTCTTAGAAAAGCTTAACAAAGGTTAAGTTTTTTAATCGCGATCTCCAGTTACCTTTGATCAGTAATAATTAATCAAAGGTAATATGAGACTGAATAAAGAAGAACAGCGCAACTTGTTTTGGGATATTGACCATTTGTTATCTCCTAAACCGTTAAGACTTGAAGCCGGCATAAAAAGACTGGAAAACGGAATGCTTCAGGTGTCCATGAGAACAGATTTGCATGGATGTAAAAGTAAAATGCTGGACTGGTGGTTTACTTATTTCGAAACCACAGCACATCTGAAATGGTGGCATCCGCATGATCACATTCTTCATAGTGGCTGGGACCACAAATGGGTGAAAAATGAGCGTTATATCGGGGCCACTATCCATGCTACCGAAGCATTGGGCGATATTCCGCCTGTACCTGCTACCATCAAATTTCATGATCCTGCGGAAATATTTAATCCGGCTTTGCTGCAACAGGCTTATGTTGAAGAAAATGTGGGGGCAGTTATTTATGCCAGAATTGGTTTTGGAAAAGATACAGTATTGGATAGCAATGGAGATCCTGAAGATGGTTTTATGTTTCATGTAGCCAGGGATACTCCTTTCGGCTGTACGCTGAGAAGTCATTTTTACCTGGGCGCGTTGGCCGCAGATACCGACACGCCGCTGTCGGAGGATATTGGTTTTGGGTTAATGCAACATTGTTATACCGAGTTTACTTATTTATCCCATTTCCTGTCATCTTTGTATTATGCAGAGAACAAAAATGGAGATAAGGCTCCTTTGCCATGGTAATGATCATTTAGATTTAACCAATAAGAAAGTTGAAGGCCGGAAGAGGGAATTGATGAGTTCAGAAAAAATAGGAACCCATACTGTATGGTAACGTTCACTGTGAGCATTACATAATCACTTCGTATTTCCCTCTTCCAACTTTCATTATGAAATTAAAGCCATTAATGCCTGATAATAGTTTTCCAATAAATTTTCATCACCATTAAGGAATAAATAAGGTTCTATCAGTTCAAGTTCCATCAATTTAAATGAATTATTTACGAGTACACCATCCACCCGGGCATACAATGTAGGTTGTGGCAGACTCTTTAAGTAGGATCTTGCCTGTTCTATGTGGACAGGATCAGGTACTGGATAACTAATCGTTCCGCCGTGATAATGTTGTACTCTGAAATCATCTTTCTTAGGTTTCTTTAATGAACAATGACTGTATTGACCATTGAAAAATAAAAACGACCATTCCCCGTTTTTTATTTCTTCTACAAAAGGCTGTATTATATAATCTTCTGATTTCAAGAGCTGGTCAATTTCTTCTGTCCGTTCTTTCAGGTTGTTTTTATTAACCGTTAAGGTATTTTGAGCACCCGCACTCACACAAGGTTTCACCACCAGTTGATCAGTGTCAAACATCCCAAAATATCGGTCGTCAAAAGAAGAACCTTGATCAAGGTATTCCGACTCAATGACAGGAAGTCCGTTTTTTGCAATATCTCTCAGATATTTTTTATCACTGTTCCATTGGATGATTTCTGCAGGGTTTAACACTTTGATATTTAACTTTTCTAAACGATAGAGCCAATTCAAAAACTCATTTAAATGATTGTGATAGTCCCAGGGAGATTTAATGATTGCCACATGAAAACGGCTCCAGTCCACCTTCTCATCATTCCAGATTGCCGGAACAACATCCAGTCCTTTTTCTGTTAAAAAATGTAAAAGGTCCGCGTCTTCGTCGTTGGTAACCCCTTGGGCAAACTTGTCCTGTTTTTTGTAACCTACTAATGCAATTTTCATTCTTATGTTTTTTAAGTGTATGTATTGAGTCAGTTGACCTGTTTCCACTCCGAAAAGTCAACATTTGTTCTGACATTGAACTTCAATGTATACAAATTTCAGCAAACTTCATCAATGCTTGCAGATACAGTTTGGATTATTTCAACAGATACAGTTATTGAGTCTGAAAATGAAAAATATGGATGCTTTACCTTTTTTTAGTGCAAATTAATCGCATTGTATGAATAATTTCTATCAATTAAACAGGCATTTGACGGAGATGTTAGAAATTTAACATATTTTAATTAAATTTATTGATCTGATTATCAGTTAATTAGAGGCATTTTTTATTTATCACTATAAAATTAGTTGTTTAAGTCAGTTTTATGTCTACATTTGTATAACTAATTTTTTAGTGATATAGGATTTAATTATAAATGGAAAGGATATGAAAATTCAGAATTTGACAAAAGCAGAAGAGCAGGTGATGCAGTATTTATGGAAAATTGAAAAAGGATTTCTGAAAGACGTTCTGGATCTTTTTCCCGAACCCAAACCGCATACCAATACCGTTTCTACAATTCTAAAAGTATTAAAGGATAAAGAATTTGTAGACTACCATGTATATGGAAGACAGCATGAGTATTTCCCATTGGTTACCAAAGAACAATATTCCGGGAAAACAATGAAAAGTCTGGTGAAAAATTATTTTAAAGGCTCCTACAAAAGTGCAGTTTCCTTCCTGGTGGAAAAGAATGAAATGACCGTAGAAGATCTTGAAATGCTTCTGAACGAACTCAAAAAGAAAAATTAACAAACCATGGAAACACTACTTCTGTACTTTGGAAAAGTAATATTAAGCTCCGGTGTAATGTTTTTATACTATCAGTTGTCTTTAAAAGACAAGACATTCCATCACTATAACAGATTTTATCTTTTGGGTGCGATGGTGATATCGCTGCTGCTGCCCCTGATCAGGGTAGATGATTTTACGATAGAAGTGAGTAGTGACCTCTACAGGCTTCTAGATAAGATACAGAATTTTAATACAGAAAAAAACATAGACAATGGCCACATTTATTTTAGAATTATTTTTTCAGCTCTGGGACTGGTTTCTCTCTATTTTCTAGGGAAGCTGATGGTAGGGATCTTTAAGATCCAAAAGCTTAAAAAACAGTTTCAGAAAGAAAGTTTTGAAGGGATCAATTTTTACCGTACAAACCTGACCGAAGCGCCGTTTTCATACTTTAAAAATCTTTTCTGGAAAAATACCATCACCTTGAATTCTGAGGTAGGAGAACAGATTTTAAAACATGAAATGGTTCACATTCAGCAGAAGCATTCTTTCGATAAGATATTGATTGAGATCATTACCTCTGTTTTCTGGTTCAATCCATTTTTTCATATCATAAAAAAAGAGATCAGTCTGATCCACGAATACCTGGCGGATAAAAAAGCCGTTAACCAATCGGACACCAAAGCATTTGCGCAGATGCTTTTAGCAAGCCACTTTTCCGGAACACAGTTGCCTGCCACCAGTCCGTTTTTAAGTTCAAATCTAAAAAAACGACTCAAAATGTTACAAAAACCACAAACCAAATTCGGATATGCGCGAAGAATTTTTGCATTACCAGTTTTATTTTCAGTAGCCTTTGCCTATATGGTCAATGCGAAGAACAAAGAAATTAAAGAAACGAATATAGCGATTGAGAAAGCCGTTTCCCAAATCAAAAAAGACACGATACGAAGCGAGAAAATAGAGCAAAAGGAAGTTGCAGAACCCCAATTTTTAAAAGGATCTTCCAGTGAAAAGAAAATCACAGAACTTGGAAAGAAAATTGAAGAAAAAAGTAAAGTTTTGAAAACCCTGAAACCTGAAAGTAAAGAATTTCAGAGGAATCTTGAAGAGATCAGCGAACTTTCGGGAGAATTGTCAAAAGCAGCCAATTCGGATGCTTTTAAAATGGCTTTCAGTTATACCACAGTAGATACGAAAAAGATGAATGACTTTTTCAAATCTGATGAATGGAAAAACAAAACTAAGACTTTAGAAAACCTGGGGATAGAAATTCCGGATTTATCCAATCTGAGTATTCATTTCCCGGACGCTCCAGCTACACCGCCTAACGCTCATGGAGTAAGAGTCCTGCAATTTAATGGTTCAGGGTACCAAAACTGGAGTCCCAAGACAGAAAAAGAAGCCCGAAAAGCTAGAAAAAAAGCTGAAAAAGCCAGAATGGAGGCCATGAAATTAGGCGAAAAAGCCAGAGCCATGGGGGAGGAAGCCAGAATTGCCGGTGAAAAAGCCCGTCTTGAGGGAATGAAAGCTGGTGAAATCGGAAGACTGCAGGGTGAAGTAGCCAGAATAGTAGGAGAGAAAGCCAGAATTGTAGGGGAAAAAGCCCGTATTGAAGGAGAAAAAGCAAGAATAGAAGGCGAAAAAATAAGATTGGAAGTAGCTAGAAAACTTTCTCTGAATGGTGGATCCAACATCTACTTGTATAAAAACACCAATTCAGACAGATCCGGAGGTAAGCCACAAATGATGGAGCTGGAAGCTGATTATATCAAAAGAGATGCTAACGGAACTCTTTCATTAAACGGGGTGAAAAAGCTTAAAATGAATGGGTGGGATGATACTCAGGTTTTTATAGACGGAAAGGAAGTAAGCAAAGGTGAATTTGAGGCCTTGAAACCTGAAAATATTTCAAGCATTACCATTAATAAAGATAATGGATTGAATACCAGGCGAAGTGAAATGAGAATTCAGACAAAGAAATAAGTACCATTAAGCTTTGTCAGTTATCCATTGGCAAAGCTTTTTTTATCATTAATATCAGATTATGAAAATTAAAATTTTGTTCTTTTTACTTCTGGGAATAGCAGCCGGAGCCCAGAACAACAGATTTTTTTATGAATACAAATTCATTCCGGATTCCAATAATAAAGAAGAGGTGAAAAAGGAAATGATGCTTTTGGATATTAACAAAAAAGGGTCTGCTTATTACAGCCACGACAAATTTGTTGCCGATTCCACCTCAAAAGCCGAGCTGGAAAAACAAATCAATTCCGGTACCGGAAACATCAGTGTCAACAGGAGGGACAGACCAGGACAGGTATCTTATAAAGTTACTAAAGATTATCCTGATTTTAAAACTTATTTTTTTACAACCGTCAGCACAGATAAGTACAAGATAAAAGAAGATAAAAAACCGGAATGGAAAATTCTGCCGGATCAACAGAAGATCGGGGAATACAATACCCAAAAGGCAGTAACAAGCTATGGAGGAAGAGAATGGACTGCATGGTTCTCAGCAGATCTTCCTTTTCAGGACGGGCCCTATAAATTCTATGGTCTTCCCGGGCTGATAGTAAAGATAGAAGATTCAACAGGATCACATATCATGACTTTAGTTGGAAATAAAACGATCCCTAGTCCATCAGAAGAAAAAGAAACCCGGCTTCCGGACAATGTGAGCATATTGGGAATGGGTGGAAAAGAGCTGGAGATCAGCAAAGACCAGTACAAAAAAGTATGGAAAGCCTACGTGAATGATCCCACCAAAAATATGAGAGAAATGATGATGAGAAGCGGAGGAGATTCAAATACCAAAGTCTCATTTAAAATGAAAACTTCAGATGGGAAAGAACTTTCAGATCCTAATCAGGTATTTAAAGAAATGGAGAAGAAAACGAAGGAAGCTCTCCTGAAAAACAACAACCCGATCGAACCGGATATGACGAAGTAGTTTACATAAATTTTTAATAGAGAACAGGATGGTTATTAATGACTATCCTGTTTTTCTTTTTATTGTCTTAATTTTAGAGCTTTAATTTTAATTAGGATGACAGAAAAAGAAAAATGTGCAGCAGGACTTTTATACGATGCCAACTATGACAAAGAGCTGATCAATGAACGTATAGCCTGTAAAGACCTCTGCCTGGAGTACAATCAGCTTAAAAATTCTGATCTTGAAAACAGAAATGCGCTGATTAAAAAGATCATCGGAAAAACAAAAGAAAACATCTGTATTGAACCTTCCTTCTGGTGTGATTACGGATATAATATTGAAACCGGTGAGAATTTTTATGCTAATCATAATCTTACCATTTTAGACTGTGCAAAAGTGAAGTTCGGGGATAATGTTTTTATCGGACCCAATTGCAGTTTTTATACCGCAGGACACCCGCTGGATGCGAAGCAGAGAAACGAAGGTTTGGAATACGCCCATCCCATCACCGTTGGAGATAATGTATGGCTGGGAGGAAATGTCGTGGTTTTGCCCGGAGTTTCCATTGGAAGCAATGCTGTGATAGGAGCTGGAAGTGTGGTTACCAAAGATATTCCTGAGAACAGCGTTGCGGTGGGAAATCCCTGCAAGGTTATTAAAAATATTGATTAGAGACTAATAGACTATTCTCTGACGGATATAGGGTACAGGACGACCGCATCCAAAACTGAAAAATCCCTTCAGAAAAAGAAAAAAGTGGGGAATTTGTTTTCTAAAAGCGACCTGTAACTTTGCCGGCAGAAAATGGACCGCCTGATTGACAACAGAACTTCCGATTTAGCATGCATCTTTTAAAGTAAAAAAAAATCCCGAAACGAAAATTTCGGGATTGTATATCTTAAATAACTGTTGATGATTAAGCTAATTTCTGAGAATCTGAAATAAACTGAGCCAATCCGCTGTCTGTTAATGGGTGCTTCAATAAACTCAAGATCGGAGGAAGTGGAGACGTAATGACATCTGCTCCGATTTTAGCACAGTCGATGATGTGCATAGAATGACGGATAGAAGCCGCTAAGATCTCAGTATCATACATATAATTGTCGAAAACTAATCTGATCTCCTCGATCAGGTGAAGTCCGTCTGTAGAAATATCATCTAATCTTCCCAGGAAAGGAGATACATACGTAGCACCAGCTTTAGCGGCTAAAAGAGCCTGTCCCACAGAGAAAATCAAGGTGCAGTTCGTTCTGATTCCTTTATCAGAGAAATATTTTAATGCTTTGATCCCGTCTTTAATCATAGGAATTTTAACCACGATATTAGGATGGATCGCCGCTAATTCTTCACCTTCTTTGATCATTTCTTCGTAAGTCGTAGAAAGCACTTCAGCAGAAATATCTCCGTCTACAAGCTCACAAATCGTTTTATAATGGTTCTTGATCGCCTCACTCCCCTGAATTCCTTCTTTTGCCATTAATGAAGGGTTGGTTGTTACACCATCTAAAATTCCAAGGTCTTTTGCTTCTTTAATTTGCTCTAAATTAGCTGTGTCAATAAAAAATTTCATTTGTTTGATAGATTTATTACTGCAAAGATAACGATTCCCTTTGTGAGTGGAAAATTTTAATTTTGGGATAGAGGATAGAGGATAGAGGATAGAGGGTAGATAATAGATGAGAGATGAGAGATGAGAGATGAGATAGGTGTGTAGAAAATAGTTCGTAATATCCAGTTTCAAAGTGGAATTCTGCAATCTGCCTCTTTTTCAGCGTAAAATGGTAACTTTGTTATTCATGAAAGACAACAGTTTTACAGCCGTACTTGAAATAATAGGCATTAATCCTTTTGTTTTCGTTCCTGATGAAATCCTGGAAGATATTTTCAAAGCTGCAGGCAAAAACAAAAGTCCTGTACCTGTAAAAGGAACCGTCAATGGAAAGGAATTTAAACAGAACCTGATGAAGTATTTAGGGGAATGGAGATTGTATGTCAACTTGTTGATGCTGAAAAATTCACCAAAAGAATAGGAGAGACCATTGAGGTTTCTATAGAATATGATGATTCAGATCGAAGCATTTCCATTCATCCGAAACTGGATGAGGCAATTAAATCCAGTCCTGTCGCAGTGAAGAATTTTGAAAACCTTACGCCATCAAGAAAACATGAACTGATCCGCTACATCAATAATCTGAAAACAGAGGCAAGCATAGACAGGAATGTTGAGAAAATCCTCCGTCATCTGCACGGTGAAACAGATTTTTTTGGGAAAAAGATCGATGGAAAATAAATCATTTAATATCAAATTTTCTCAACTTTTAGTCTAAATAAAATATGAAGGCCTCGGAGAGCAGGGAAAAAAAATATCTCTTATCCAGTTAAGCTCAATGATCATGAATAAAGATGAATTAATACAATTGGCAAAAGATATACTGAATGCTATTGGGAAAAACGAGGAAGAAAATGAGGCAATGTTGCAGAGATTTTTAGATAACGTACCAGATCCCAATGCCAGTAACTTATTTTTTTCTCTGGAATACGAAGATCTTGAAGCAGAAGATATCGTTGAAAAAGCATTTTCTTATAAGCCAATTTAAAGCCCCCCTGTGGCATTCTATTTAAAAAACAAATAAAAACAATCCTCTGAACATATTTCGAAGACTTCAGATTTCGAAAATCGGAGGATCTTATTATAACGAAAAAATCCCAATTTAAAGTTAGTATTTTATCTTTTTAAATGCAGTTTTTACTGATTCCTCAAGATCAGAGTAGTATTTCTCTTTTTGTTTGGTTAATTTCTTTTCAAGATTAAAACACTCCTTAATGACAAATAAGACCTCATTCAATGACTGTAATTTAAACAGTGAATAAAAGTCAATTTCTAATGCTTGACTAACTTTAATTAGAAGTTCCCAATTAGAACTGTTTTTATATCTTTCAATTCTTCCAATTGTAGTGCTATTAGAACCTATGAGTAATCCAAGATCTTCTTGAGAGAGTTTTTTCTTGAGTCGTTCAACTCTGATTATACAACCAATCTGTAGACCTAAAGCATAAATTTCTTCATTACTATATTCTTTCATATAGTAAAAATTGAAATATTAAATTATATTATTCGATACAAATTTGTATCGAATAATTGTTTTTTTCATATCTTTGTAAAATAAGCTACAAGAAAGTAGCTTTGTGATACTTCAAAGAAATGTAGAAGCTATTGCTTAGAGTCTCTCCACTGGGAACGGGTAATTTTTAAGGAAACAAGAGGATAAGTAAACAGTTCACGACCTAGGCGTGTGCGCTCTTATCTGTTCTCAGATCTACCAGTACTTCAGTTTAGATAATGTAGAATCCTATGCCGTTTTTATTATCAGGCAGTCCTGCTTTTCTATCATTCTATTTTTCTAAGCTTGCTCACAACCTACAGTATCATGATATAGTACAATAGAGTGTACAATCTATTGCGGCTTTAGAGCTTTCACGGGAACACTAATTTTATACCTATTTATCATTTAATAAGATTCAGCGGACACTGGTAAGCTGGAATTTACAGCTATGCTCCATCCAATACAACCAGTGAATGATGAAGCGAAACAATCCACATTACAGAATTATTTATTAAAAAAATACAAACGCATGAAAAACAATAGAACAGATTTTGAAACAAGATTTTGGCCGGTTCGCAGAAGGCACTCCGGACTCCGGCTGATGGACACCTTTTTTCAGTTGTATGACCTGGCTGCCTCAAAAAAGAGATTAACCAACATTATGCATTACGCGGTAAAGAGAAATAGTTGGATAAAGGAAGATCCGGCAGTCATTTTTCACTTTCGCCAGTCGATGCAGTCGTTTATTCGTGCAGGCTATCTCTTTACGCTGAAGGAAAAGAAATGGATGGCTACTACTCAGATGGAAAATACCTCTCAATTCACTCTTGGTTTACTTTCTGAGAAAGAATACCAAAATCCCCTGTTGGTCTTTAAAAAAGCATTCAGAGAATACAGCGTACATGAATTTGACTATTTTTTGTCTAGGATGGTGTACTTTTCACTGGGCGTTTATGATAATGTACCGGAAAGAAATATTGTTAGCCCCTACATTCATCTCACTAAAATGCTTGATGCCGCACACCTCATTCTTGAAAGGAAGGTGAAAAATAAACACAAATCCATTGTATAATTGAAACAATACTTTTAAATAAAACTGCCCCAAAAAGCGTCTGGCTTTTTGGGGCAGTTAAAATTTTTAGACTTTATTTTAAGAGTTTAAAGTTTTGCTAAGTTTTACAGCGTCCTGATTGGTAGGGTCATACTGTATAGATTTGGCAATATGCTCTTTCGCTTTGGCAGGATCACTTTGCTGTTCTGCGAAAGCAACATAGAAATAGGCATAGGCGAGGTTTTTCTTATTTTGCTCAACCTCTTCAGGTTTTACGGTGGCAATATACTTTTCATAAGAAAGTTTTGCATTCGCATCATCTTTAGCCGATTGGTAAGCATACGCCTGGCTGTAATATGATGGAGTCCAGTCCGGTAATAATGCAGATATTTTTTTCCATGTATCAATGGCATTGGTCCAGTCTGAAGCATCCTGATAGGCTGCTGCCAGTTTTGCTAATGCTTCCGTATCCTTTGGATTGGCTTCTATTTGCTTTTTAAGGCCATCTATGGTTGAATTACTTCCTGCCTGAGCGGTTGTAACTGTTGTATTTGCGCTATCTGTCTGAGTGGTCTGTGCGTTGGCAAAACCTGCACTTCCTACAAGTATTAATCCTACAAAAAGATTTTTGATATTAATTTTAGTCATTTTCATAATCTTACATTTTTAAAATTCTATAGTCTAAAGTTCAATTATAATTCCATAAAGACTCAAATTTTAGAAGCTTTAAGCTTTTTTAGAAAATATTAACGGATATCTGTTTTTTTTTAGCTTAATTTTTGATTCGTTGATGTTTGACTTTATCTTTGTCATTCAATTTTTTTTAAATCAATATAATTTTCCTGTATGAATATCATATTAGCATCTACTTCCACGCTTTTTGGCGGGGAATATCTCGAGTACTTAAGAGAAGAATTAATACAATTATATAACGGAATTGATGAAATCATTTTCGTGCCTTTCGCCAAGACCTGGGGGAATTTCTCATGACGACTATACCGCAAAAGCCCGTTCCTTTTTTGAAGCAATCAATATCAAAGTAAAAGGTCTTCATGAATTTGAAGATAAAGTGGAAGCTTTAAATAATGCCAAAGGATACTTTACTGGAGGTGGAAATACATTTTTATTGGTTAAAACTTTACATGAGGAAGGCTTGATGTCTGTACTCAAAGAAAATGTTGAAACCGGAAAAGCCTATTTGGGATGCAGCGCAGGAAGCAATATCGGGGGTCAGAATATGAAGACTACGAACGATATGCCTATTGTGTATCCGCCAAGTTTCGAATGTATGGGACTTGTTCCGTTCAATCTTAATCCGCATTATCTTGATCCAAATCCGGATTTGAAACACAACGGCGAAACCAGAGAAACCAGAATCAGAGAATTTCTGACTCAGAATGATATGAAAGTAGTTGGCCTCCGGGAAGGAAACTGGATCAGAAGAATTGGAAATACCATTACTGTAGAAGGCAGCGAGCTGACAAGAATCTTTGAAAAAGATAAGGAACCTTATGAAATAGAGGCGGGAAGTACCCTTTAGTTCACGAAAACAAGCCTTTATTTTTATTATATTTGATCAGGAATTGACATTGGTCCACTTCCCGTTTATATCCAATATACTGACTCATCCACATTCTGAATTGGAAACGGTCATGCTGAGTAAAGGCGAAGTGTATTAATGAATTTCAGATCTATAAAAACATGTCAATGAAAAAAACACTTGCAGTTTTTGTACTGTCGGTTCAGATACTGTCTGCCCAGAATATGGCGCAGAAACTGGATAAAGCCACCAAAGATCTTATGGATTCTTCGGGGGCTGTTTCATCAGGTTTATCATTTTATGTTACCGATGAAAACGGGACATTTATTTACGAATATCAGGGAAACAAAGGCCTTTCGACAGCCTCTACGCAGAAGATTTTCACGGCTGGAGCAGCGCTTGAAACTCTGGGAAAAGATTATACTTTTAAAACAACAGCCGGCTATTCCGGAAATCTGTCTTCAGGAATTCTGAACGGAGATCTCATCATCACCTCAAACGGAGATCCCACATTGGGAAGCTGGCGTTATGACGCCTATAAGCCCGAAAGTTTCAGGAAGAAGTTCATTGAAGCTCTCAAAAACTCAGGAATTACAAAGATTTCAGGGAATCTGGTGGTCGACGATTCTTATTTTGACCATCAGACCATTCCCGGAGGATGGCCATGGGATGATCTGGGGAATTATTACGGAGCGGGAGTCTGGGGAATCAACTGGAGGGAAAATCAGTTTGATATCAATATTAATGGAACAGAGTTTAAAGGCTTTTCTTATCCTGTTGAAAATCTAAAATGGCTGAACGAGCTCAAAACAGGAGGTAATTCTGATCAAAGCCTTATTTTTACGGCTCCGCATTCTGAAGTTGCCCTGATCAACGGAACGCTTCCGGCAGGAAAAACAGTAACGGTTTCCGGTGCTTTGCCCAATCCACCCCTGCAGTTGGGAACTGAAGCTCAGCAATGGCTTAAAGAATCCGGGATTGAAATCTCAGGAAAAGCAGTCACCAGTTCACAGCTTGAATTAGAAGGTAAGCAGGTGCCCGCAACTCCAAAAACTGTAATTCTTACGTACCAGTCGCCGACTCTGGATAAAATTGTCTACTGGTTTCTGAGGAAGAGTGTTAATCTGTACGGAGAGACTTTAATCAAGACCTTAGGAAAAGAAAAGAAAGGGAACTCCAGCTTTAAAAGTGGTGTTTCGTATCTGAAAGATTTCTGGAAATCAAAAGGTATCAACCCGAATATGATCAATTTTGCTGATGGAAGCGGACTTTCTCCTCAAAATTATGTAGCGGCCAAAGCAGAAGTTCAGGCTTTATTGTATGCAAAAAAACAAAGTTGGTTTGATGCCTATTATGATGGTTTTCCTGTTCAGGACAACGGCATGAAGATGAAAAGCGGAACTATGAGAGATACCAAATCTTTTGCAGGGTACCACACTGCGAAAGATGGAAAAAAATATGTATTTTCAATCATTATTAATAACTATCAGGGAAGCGGAAGTACAGAACTGCAGAAAATTCTGAATGTCTTAAAATAAATAAACTGAATGAAGAATCGCCCTTTTCTGTCAAGAATAAATAACTGGTTTGTTTTTACCCTGCTTACCGTCATTGTGATAGCACTCATTGTCTCGTCCAATATTCTGATTAAAAGTTTAAGGGAAAAAGAGGCGGAAAGAATTAAAGTATTTGCTACCGCACTGAAAATTTTACAGGACAATCAGCAGAAAAGTTCAGAAACTCAGGAACTGCTTTTTGCCATTCTTACCGAAAATGACCAGATTCCATCGATCTTAACGGATGAAAACAGAAATCCGTTTATTTTTGACGGAAGCTCCAGAAATATTCCCAAAGAAATACTGGATAGTCCTGAAGAACTCAAAAAGCTGATTTCAAAAATGGAAAATAATTATGATCCATTTGAAATTGAAATCTCCAAAGGGGCTAAACAGCTTGTTTTTTATGACAATTCAAAACTGCTGAATAATTTACGTTATTATCCCTATTTTTTGGGACTGTTTATCCTTTCTTATCTCCTTTTTATATTTTGGTTTCTAAGAACCATCAAGAAAACAGATGAAGGTTATCTTTGGGCAGGATTGGCTAAAGAAACGGCTCACCAGATCGGTACCCCGTTATCTTCCATGATTGGTTGGATGGAGATCATGAAACTGGAAACCCCTGAATCTGAAGGCGTCTACGAAATTGAAAAAGACATCGAAAGATTGAGAACGATTTCCGAACGTTTTTCAAAAATAGGATCTGTCCCTGAGCTCAACGATCTGAATTTCAATGAGACGATTGTCCAGAATTATGATTATCTGAAGACCAGGATCTCAAAGAAAATAGATTTCAGTCTTCATCTTCCAACTTACACCGTTTTAGTGCCTCACAATAAAATTCTGATGAGCTGGGTGATAGAAAACTTAGTGAAAAATGCCGTGGATGCTATGAAAGGGATCGGAACCCTGCAAATGTCTGTTTTTGAAAGGAATAAAAATCTTCTGATAGAAGTAAAAGACTCAGGAAGCGGAATGACAAAGCAACAGGCAAGAAACGCCTTTAAACCAGGCTATTCTACCAAAAAAAGAGGTTGGGGATTAGGACTTTCCCTGGCGAGAAGAGTAATTCACGAATACCACAACGGAGATATTAAAATTTCCCAGACAGAAGTTGGAAAGGGAACCACCTTCAGAATAACGATTAAAAAAGCATGAAGATTTCTTTATTCATTGCGGAAAGAGCGAAGCAATCTCACGATTTATAACCTGTACTTTATGTGATTTTAATTCATTATAAAATCAAAAAAGCGGAGAAATTTCTCCGCTTTCGTATTATCTATTAGTTTTCACTATTCACTATTTCTTCCCAGTCAGCCACTGATCCTGCAGTTTTTGTTCTGCCGGGGTTGGATTCGTTTTATATTGCAGACTTTCAATCGTCATTTTATCTAAAACAGCTTTTCCCTTAAGATCTATTTTATCTGTTTTGTCACCATTTTTTCTAAGAATGGTAACCGTAACGTTTTGACCTTCCTTGATTGATTTAGCATAGCTGATAAACTCCTGCATATTCTGAACATTGATTGTTTTTCCGTCCAGAGCAACAATTTCGTCAGTGATTTTAAATCCTATACTTTTTGCAAAAGGGGATAAGGCAGAGCTTTCATCAAATACAAAAGTATTATTCTTATCGTTATAACCAGTTTGATTTGGATCTTTGATGAACCAGAAAAGAGGAGGTGTATCCTTCTTCTTCGCTTCTACGCCTACCATATTCAGGTATTCGGCATAAGGGGTCGGTTGGTTTCCTGCAATATATTTATTGTAAAAGTCTTTGATCTGAGGATAGCCGGTTACCGTTACCAGTTCATCAATCAGTTTGTCATCTTTGAAAGGTTTATTTTCTCCGAATCTCTGAGACAGCTTTCTGATCATATCACGGTATCCCATTTCCCCATTAGACAGCTTTCTCAGCTCAATATCCAGACACATCGCCAGCAATGTTCCTTTTTCATAAACGTTTCTGTACTGATCTTTGTACTCGTCTTTCAGGATATTTTTGCTCATCACCGTAAACGGCATGGTATCATCATAATTCTTTGAATTGGTGATCTTCTCATTGATTCTTTGAAGGAATTCATCCTTATTGATCAGGCCTTCCTGAATCTGGAAAAGATTGGCAAAATACTCCGTTCCGCCCTCATACATCCAAAGATGCTGAGACATTTTAGGATCTGCATAATCAAAATAGTGGATCTCTTCAGAATGTGTTTTCAAAGGATTCACGGTGTGGAAAAATTCGTGAGAAACCACATCAGTAATGGTTTTGTCAATAGCTTCTTTAGGCATCATTTCAGGAAGTACCACACTGGTTGACTCATGGTGTTCCAAAGCTCCGAAACCTTTAATTTGCGGTCCGTCACCTCCCGAAAGATACAGCATGATCGCATATTTTTTATTGGTATTCATGTCACCAAGAAATTTCTTCTGGGCCAATACCATTTTTTCAAGATTGTCTTTAAAATCGGCAGCTTTGTACTTTCCGGTCGGAGAATAAACGCCTAATACCAGATCCATTCCTCCAGCATTGAAAGTGATATAATCCGGTTTCGTGTACATCAGTGGAGAATCGGTTACCTTAGCATAATTAGCCAGGGTAAAAGTATCGGTAGCATCAGATTTATCCTGATCTACCAAAGCCGTTGTGCCATAAAAGCCAGCAGGTTTCTGAATGATCAGCTGATAAGGAACGTCCTGCATATTGTCAATGTATCCAACGAAACCGTGGGTATTGACCATATAAACTTTCCCTTCCTCAATATCAGTTCCAGACGGAGAAAACACTGCTTTATGCTTTGAATTATCCATTTCATCATCAAAACTGTCATTCACCAGATACGTGATCCTGGTTAAATCTTTAGCATTTTTTAATGAATAAGTATTGTCGTTAACTTTTGTATACGTTAGCTCCCTTCCTTTATTGTCGAAAAATTTGATTCCTTCCACAAATCTTCCGTAGTCATCTACAGAATAGGTCCCCGGAACCGTTTTAGGAAAATGAAATTTAATGTCTCCGGATTTCATTTTCGGAAACTCCATCGTAACGGCTACCTTGTCGTCTTTTACATTCACAAGATCTATTGTAGTCTTTATAGATTGGGCATTGGCCAAAAAAGCGGCGAAAATACCCAGGGTGATTGCTGTTTTTCTCATTAGGTTTAAATATTATACTTAAATAGTAGTTTTTTTGAACAATTTGTTACGGAAGGGAGTATTAAACTTTTCTTAAAATTTGGAAGATAAAATTATTGATTTAATGATTTTCCAATATAAGAGCGATTCTTTTTAGCTCGCGAAGGGAAATAAAAAAGGCAAATCCGCGGGTAACGAATTTGCCTTTTAGCTTTACTGAACCTTTTTATAATTGATATAATAATTCTTATTCAACTCCACCGGAGTATTTTTCTTAAGTTTCACGGTCTGCCAGCTTTCCGTAGGATTGATGGTTTGATCGCCATTTATAATGAGAGGAAGTTTCAGATCTTTAATACCATCCGTGTATCGGAATTTTAAAGAATCTCCGTTTTGAGAATATTCAAGGGTAGGAATCTTTACCGTTCTTAAGTACTGATTGAAAATACTTGATAAATCAATTCCTGATTTTGAGGACATATATTCTTCAATCTGTTGGGTGGTAACCGTCTGATGATAAAAATCCTTGTTCAGACCTCTTAAGATCTGTCTGAACTTTTCATTATTGTTAATTACCTGTCTTATCGTGTGAAGCATGCTGGCTCCT
Organism: Chryseobacterium carnipullorum; assembly: GCF_003815695.1. NCBI lineage: Bacteria > Pseudomonadati > Bacteroidota > Flavobacteriia > Flavobacteriales > Weeksellaceae > Chryseobacterium > Chryseobacterium carnipullorum. Next base: position 3,853,228 of record NZ_CP033920.1, read on the forward strand.
TTCGGATACATATCACCGCTGCCTTCGTTTCTTACCCCGTATGTTCCAATGATAGGAATGTCATTCTGAATATTTCCGCGGATTCCCATGGCATAAAGGTCAGCAGACTTTTTATCCATGTATTTTTCTGTAAAAAGCACTTCGGAATACATCGTGAAACTCTCATGAATCCACATATCAGCCTGATCTTTTGCGGTAATATTATTGGCAAACCATTCGTGTCCGCTTTCGTGAATAATGATATAATCCCAATGAAGACCTACACCCGTTCCCGAAAGGTCTGAGCCACGGTAACCATTCGTGTAGCCATTTCCGTACGCAACATTACTTTGGTGCTCCATTCCCAGATACGGAGAATCCACCAGTTTGTAAGAATCTTCATAGAAAGGATAAGGTCCGAACCAGTACTCAAAGGCAGAAAGCATTGGTTTTACCTGTTGAAACTGTTTTTTTGCTTTTTCAAGGTTGTAGTCCAGAACCCAGTAATCAAGGTCAAGTTTTCCCTTTTCCCCGTTAAATGTATCTTTAAAATTCACATACTTACCAATATTGGGAATGATGGAGTAGGCGTTAATCGCATTTTTTACTTCCCATGTGTATGTGGTTTTTCCACCTTCCGTTTTTTTATCAGTCAGTCTTCCGTTTCCTACGCCTACAAGGTCGTTCGGAGTAATGATCTTCATAATAATTCCGTTTTCCGGCTCATCGCTCCATATATCTTTAGTAGGTAACCAGATGGAGGCTCCGATTCCTTCATCGGCAACGCTCATCCATGGATTTCCTTTTTCATCTTTAGTGAAGACCCAGCCTCCGTCCCAGGGTGCATTTTTAGCAATAACGGGTGTTCCCGAATAGGTTACATTGATCGTATATTTTTCTCCTTTTTTGAATTTCTTTTTTGCTGTTACGAAGATGAAATCACCATCCTGCTTATAGTTGGCAATCGGAAAATCACCTTCTACTTTATCAGCCTTCATCGGCTTTTGCAGGTCAATTTGGAAAACAGGATCTGCAATGTCTTTCGTAATTTCAAAGCTGATCTTATTATATCCTTTAATACTTTTCTGTTTAAAATCAGGTTCTACAGAAAGGTCATATTTTTTAACATCCCAAAAATTTCTGAAGGAGGTGTTGGAACCTTTCAAAGTATCCTGTTTAGTAAAAACCTTGTCTTTTTCAAAGAACTGTCCGAAGACCAGGCCCGAAGCAAATAAAAGTGTATAGGTCAGCTTTTTCATTTAAAAATCAAATTAAATTCTTTCAAAAATAGAAAAATTAATGGCACAATGCAGCGTTCACTGAAAAAAATATAAAATAGGCGCATGAATGCCACAAGAGAACTCATTATTAGACTATAGCAACAAAAAAGCCCGGTTACAACCGGGCTCAGATAGTATAAAAATAATTGGCTTATTTCTTAATGAATTTCAGTTTTGAAACGTTTCCTTTATCTTCAATCGTAATGACAAATACTCCCGGAGTCAGTTTTGATACTGGGATTTTCTGATTGACAACAGCACCGTTCATTACAGCCTGTCCTGCCATATTGAAAATACTGAACTGTGCTTTAGAAGAAATATTAGTCACATTCAGAACGTCATAAGCTGGATTAGGGTAAATCTGAACTCCGTCATTATCTTTAACCACATCGCTGGTACCTAAAGCCTGAGGAAGAATTTTTACTGCATAATCTTCAATTTCTCCATATTGGAAATTAGAGCATCCGCTGGTTGGCTGATCTTCATAGGATAATACCACTCTCATTGTTGTATTGGAAGTCCCTGAATAAGCATTTGCCGGTACAGAGAATGTTCCTGAAACAGGGGTGATAGCACTTGGTGCGCTGGTATACACTATTTCAGAATCGGAGAAGTTTCCGTCTCTGTTAAAGTCGATCCATGCTGTAACTCCTTCGTTGTACGTACCAGCTGTCCATCCTTTAGTAATGCTTAATGTATTACCGGAAGCTCCCTGAGTAAGAGTGATTAATTTTGCAGGATCTGCAGCATAACTTGTATACGCTGAACCTGCACTTGTATTGGACATCGCAGTTCCTCCTGAAGGAGTTACCGTTACATTTGATATAAATTCATCCGCTGGATTGGCGGTATTGTTGGTACATAGGGTATAGCCTAATGTTGTAAAATTACTTACAGGAGAGAAGGTCCCTGTTGTAGATCCGCAAATATTAGCGATCTGATATTCATACTGTGTACTGTTTTCAAGTCCTGATACAAAAGAAGAGTTGGCGTTCAGTGTTGCAGAAGTCCATGCAGTAGCACCTGCCTTTCTGTATCTCAGGGTGTACTGTCCTCCCTGAAGTGCAGCCCAGTTAATGTTTGCGGAAGACATTGTGATTCCTGAAACCGCTATTCCTGTAGGTTCTGCAATAGAGCAAGCTCCGGCACTGGCACTTACCGTAGCACTTCCTATGGCATAGAATACATTATCGATGGCGCTTACTCTGATCTTCACGGTAGAACCGGTGGCAAGAGAGGAGAATGTAAATGGCTCAGCTCCGTCATTCGGAGTAGAAGGAGTTACTACAGTCCATGTTGCTCCGTTGTCTGTTGTATAATCAATTTTAACATTCTGTACATTATAAGTACTGTTGTTGGTGTTCACAACATCCCAGGTAATAGCTCCGGCCGTATTATTATACACAGTCGTTGAAGTAACTTTGAATGGTCCGTCATTTCCTATTTCCAGGTTTATTCTTTCACTCTGAGTCTGTTGTTTGGTAATATCAGGATTGTTATCTCTTACTGTTACTTTGAATCTCATTCCTCTTGGAACTGTAGAAACCGTTTCCCATCCTGCAACATTGGAAACAGAACCGTTCAGAACTGTAGTAAGAAGAGGGAAATATCTGGTAGGAGATACTGTAGGCATCAGAGATCTGAAGTTGGCTCCGTTTTTACGGGTTGCACTTACAGGTCCGAAAGTAGTGGTAGCAAGATCATATTGTTCCCAGGTATACGTCATCGGATCATTTTGCGCGTCAGCAGCAGAAGCGGTTAATGCAAATGCAGTTCCTTTTGGTACTGCTTTGTTAGCAAGTGGCTGAATGGTAGGAGGGGTATTATTAGTAATAGTTGTAATGGTTCCACACTCTTTAGAATTCACATACGCCTGTACTTCCTCAATATTTTTGGTATGGAAATAAGCGTCAGAATTCATCTGAACATTGGCATTGGTAATACCGGCATATCCCATAATCGTAGATCCTGATCCAGGTTCCATGTGTGCTCCATGCAAAGCAAGAGACATGGTGTGGGCACCTCCAAACTGATGTCCGATCTCATGGGCTACAAAATCGATATCATAAGTATCTCCAAATGGCTGATCTACAATAAGAGGAGAGGTAATTCCTGCTCCTTTTGAAGTTGCATCATTATTACTTGCAGGGTTGATACAAACATTTCCGACACGGCCTGCGCTTCCTCCTCCTCCTCTGTGGCCGAAGAAATGGCCGATATCATAACCCGCATTTCCTATAGCTGCAGTGATGGTCTGCTGTACCTGAAGATTCCATGCTCCCGGAGCACTGTAGCTGCCATTTGTATTTTGAATTACATTAGAATAAGGATCGGTGGCAGGGTCTGTGAAGATAAGTTGCGGAAGATCCAGAACATTCATGTGGATACCGAAATCTTTTTCGAATACCCCATTTACCCTTGCCATTGTAGCGTTAATACGGACTGCTGCGCCTGCAACACCTCCTGCTAACTGCGTATATTCGGCATTGACAGAGATCGCTAATCTGTAAGTTCTGTATTTTTGATCATTGCTTTTATGAGTATTTCCTGAGTTTAAAACATTTTTAGACTGAAGAAGCTTACTCATTTCCTTTTTCGATTGCTCAGGCTCGAATGTGCTGCATTCAAAAGGATTTCCGCCTTGGGGTTTATTGGATTTTAAAAATACACCATATACATCCTTTTCTTTATTGATAGGCTCAATAAATTCATATTTCCCGGTTACTGCGTCAAATATCATCGACTGGAAATCATTAGGAGCTGTACTGAATCTGATTTGTTTGTGTGGATTATCTACACCAACCCCTGAATAAGCTCCCAGTTCATATCGGTCTGCCATAGATTTCTCTACAACAGGTGAACTGTAAACGTAAAATCTTTCAACTTTTCCATTGGTTGTAGGTAAAGAAATAACCACTGGGCTGCCGCCTTGTCCTGCTTCAGGAGCGTCTTTCAAAAGACCTCTCAAAGCATTCAGGTCTACCTTGTAAGCATACAATACATTCACTTCTTTCCTTATCGGAGCCACTTTTTGGGATACGGGTTCCCAGTTCTGTGCCTGAAGGCCAATAAAGCTTGAAGCCAAAGCGCACACAAGAATAATTCTCTTTTTCATAATATAATTTATTTCGTAAAAGCAAATATAAAATAAATTAATATTAATACAATCCTCATTTTGTTATTAAATAGAAAATTATATTATATTTTTTTGATGAAAAAGAGAGGTATTTAGGTGTTTTATAGTTGTTTTTTAGTATTTTTTATTGATTGCGTTTTTGTAAGTGAAATTCTTATTATGTAAGATGATGTTTTTACAAAATTAGGATCCATGAGTTTTCCCAAAGATTAATGGAATGCGATTCAAAAATAGAATATTTATCTGCCAAGCTCATAGAATTACCGCGTCAAACAGATTTTCACTTGACTTCAAACCAATCTTTATCCATAAGTATTAAAGAAAGATCACACAATAGAAATGTATTAACAGAGAGAAATACCCTAAAAACGGAAGTGAATTTTACGGATAAGCATAGTGAGTTATTTCCCTTTTTGTTCTTTTAATTCTGAACTTCCGGAAGATTGGCAGCATTTCTCTGTACTTTTTTGTAAGTGAAAGAGCACATGATGATGCTGAATTCATACAGAATAAGCAGTGGAAAAGCAGCCATGATCATACTTAAAACATCGGCAGGCGTAATGATAGCAGCTACAACCATAATCAGAACAATCGCATGACGACGATAAGTCTTCATAAACATGGGCGTAAGAATTCCTATACTGGTAAGGAAATAGATAAGAATGGGGAACAGGAAAATAATTCCCATACCTAAAATAACCTGTAAAAAGAGCGTTGTATAATCGCTTAAGTCATAAAGCGGGATGATAATATCTGAAATTTTGAAAATAACACCGAAGTTAACGGCAAAAGGAAGAATTAAGAAATAACCGCATAAAACTCCGGTCATAAAAAGAATCCATACCGCGTTGATAATAAAGATAGAGTTTTTTCTCTCCTTCGGATGAAGAGCCGGACCAATAAATCTCCATAACTCCCACACGATATAAGGAAAAGCACCTACGATTCCTCCAAAAACGGAAACAGCCATCATCACATTGAACTGCTGATAAAGCCTCTGTACACGAACCGGAAACTCTTTGGGAAGATGAATACTGTCTTCGCCTAAAAGCAATCTCGAAAAATGATTGACAACCCTGAAAGTTGGAAAATCATTTCTTGTAGGTCCAAAAAAGATATGGTCCATGATCCAGTTGATATTGAATCCTACGGCAAAAGCAACCACGATAATTGCAATAATTGAGCGAACAAGATGTCCTCTTAATTCTCCAATATGTCCTAAGAAGGACATTTCTTTTTTTTCGTCCATATACTACAGTCTATCTAAAATAGTAAACTCGTCAGAGTGAAGCGGTTTAAGATTGCGAAATTATGAAATAATAATCAGTATTCAGAATTATTGGAAAGGATTTTATCCAAGTTTATAAGGGAAATACCTTTATGTTTGATTTTCAGAAAAAAACAGGCAGTATTTTGATGAATACCGCCTGATGATTGATGATGATCAGTGAAAATAATGTTGAACCGATTTAATTGATTCCTTCATCCAGTAACGTATGGAGATCTATGATTCCGGAATATTTTCCGTTTTCTGTAACAATCAGCTGACCAATATTGTTTTCTTTAAGTATTTTCATAGCCTCTTTCGCAAGAGTATGACTTTCAATGGTTTTTGGATTGGCAGACATAATGTCTTTAGCCTGAACCTTAGTGATATCATCTCCCTTCATCAGCATTCTTCTCAAATCTCCGTCTGTAATCACTCCTATGATCTTATCTTCATCAGTCACCACGGTAATCCCGTGACTTGAAGCACTGATAGAGATAATAACGTCTCTTACCGGTGCATTTTCATCCACCTGAGGTTTCTGCGGAGACAGGAACTGATCTACTTTTGAAACAAGATTCTTTCCTAAACTTCCACCGGGATGGAATTTGGCAAAATCTTTCTCTCTGAAATCATTAAGCTCCATTAAAGCAACAGCCAGGGCATCTCCAAGGGCCATTTGGATCGTAGTAGAACTTGTAGGAGCCAGTTTATTCGGGCAGGCTTCAACATCTACGTGCGTATCCAGAACAACTTCGGAAAATTCGGCAAGTTTACTGTTTTTATTTCCGGTCATTCCTATAAGAGCAGAAGAATAATCTTTTAAATAAGGAACAAGATTCGCAATTTCAGGTGAGTTTCCGGAATTGGAGATGCATAAAACGACATCCTGTTTCTGAATGACTCCAAGATCTCCGTGAATGGCTTCTGAAGCATGCAGAAACTGTGACGGGGTACCTGTGGAGTTTAAAGTGGCCACAATTTTGTTGCCTACATGAGCAGATTTCCCGATTCCTACGACAATTAATTTTCCCTTTGCCGAATGAACGATCTCTACTGCTTTGGCAAAATCCTCACCGATTCTGTTCTTTAATTTTTCAAGTTCTGCAATTTCTATCGCTAAAGTGCTTTTGGCAATTGAAATAATGTCGGTTCTTTCCATTTAATAAGTATAAGGTATACAAAAAATCCATTGAAAAACGTTATATTTAAAAAAGAATATTTAATATAAGTTTTATTTTTTATAAATTCGTTCGCTTTTATTTTAAGCAGAATTTTTATAACTTTGGGTTGGATGCAAATTTAGCAATAGAAAATTAGATGAGCGCAAAAAAAGCCAATTTATCAGGCGAATTGAAAAAGTATTTCGGGTTTTCTACATTTAAAGGCCAGCAGGAACAAATCATTGAAAACCTACTCAGTGGGAAGGATATATTTGTATTAATGCCAACAGGAGGAGGTAAGTCATTATGTTACCAGCTTCCGGCACTTATTTCAGAAGGTACGGCAATAGTAGTTTCGCCCTTAATAGCGTTAATGAAGAATCAGGTAGATGCCGTGAATGGCCTATCATCTGATGACGGGGTGGCACACGTTTTAAATTCATCATTAAACAAGACACAGACAAAACAGGTCTTTGACGACATCAAAGGCGGCAAGACCAAACTTTTGTACGTAGCTCCGGAATCATTGATTAAAGATGATTATCTGGATTTCCTGAAAGAAGTGAAAATTTCTTTCGTGGCTATTGACGAAGCGCACTGTATTTCAGAATGGGGACATGATTTCAGACCGGAGTACCGGAACCTGAAGTCTATTATTGACAGGATTGCCGATGTTCCGGTGATCGCTTTGACAGCTACTGCAACACCAAAAGTTCAGGATGATATCCAGAAAACTTTGGGAATGACCGATGCGCTGGTTTTTAAAGAAAGTTTCAACCGCCCCAATCTCTATTACGAGGTACGCCCAAAAGTCAATATAGACAAAGAAATTGTGAGATTTATCAATCATCACAAAGGGAAATCGGGGATTATCTACTGTCTGAGCAGGAGAAAAGTGGAAGAGTTTGCCCAGCTGTTGCAGGTCAACGGAATCAATGCACTGCCTTATCACGCAGGTCTCGACCAGAAAGTAAGAGTGGCCAATCAGGATAAATTTCTGATGGAAGAAGTGGACGTTATTGTAGCGACCATTGCATTCGGAATGGGAATCGATAAGCCGGATGTACGTTTTGTTATTCATTATGATTTTCCCAAATCTCTGGAAAGCTATTACCAGGAAACAGGAAGAGCGGGAAGAGATGGTGGTGAAGGATATTGCCTTGCATTTTACGATCCTAAGGATATTGAAAAGCTGGAAAAATTCCTTGCCCAGAAACCTGTTTCGGAAAGAGAAATCGGATTACAGCTCCTCAATGAAGTAGTAGGTTATGCCGAAACTTCAATGAGCAGAAGACAATACATTCTTTGTTATTTTGGGGAAAATTTCGATCCGGTGAAAGGAGACGGAGCCGATATGTGCGACAATTCTTCTGATCCCCCAAAATTGAAAGATGCTACAGCAGACCTTACAAGAACGCTTGAATTGATTAGAGATACTGGAGAAAAATTTAAATCTAAAGATCTGATTTCTGTCATCGTCGGGAAAGAAAATGCAGTCACAAAATCATATAAACTTGAACAGACTTCTTACTTTGGTTTTGGTAAGGCAGAAAAAGACAATTACTGGAAAACCATTTTGAGACAGGCTACAGTTCAGGGATTTCTCCAAAAAGATATTGAAACCTACGGAGTGTTGAAAATGTCTGAGAAGGCAAGGAATTTTTTAAATTCTGAGGCTAAAGAAACTTTCTTAATTGCCGAAGACAGAGAGTTTGATCTCAGTCAGACCAAAGCAGAGAGTGAGCAGGTACAAATGCAGGCCAGCAGTGGTCTGGATCAGAATCTGTTCAGCCAGCTAAAAGATTTAAGAAAAAAAGTGGCTAAAAAGCACGGCATTCCTCCATACACGGTTTTCATGGATCCAAGTTTGGAAGACATGACGGTCCAGTATCCGGTTTCGTTGGATGAAATTGCTAAAATCTACGGAGTAGGAGAAGGGAAAGCTAAAAAATACGGCAAAGAATTCGCAGACTTCATCAAAACTTACGTTGAAGAAAACAATATAGAACGTACTCAGGATATGGTCCTGAAGCAGGTGGCGAACAAATCCAGCCATAAGGTTTTCATTATCCAGAGCACGGACAAAAAGATTGATCTTGAAGATATTGCAAGGGCTAAAAACCTTTCCATGACCGAGCTGCTGAAAGAAATGGAAAGTATTGTTTATCAGGGGACAAAGCTGAATATCGATTATTATATTGAAGATAATTTCGATGAAGATATTGTAGACGGTTTTATGGAATTCATGACCGAATCTGAAAGTGACAGCATGAAAGTGCTTCTTGATGAATTTGGAGATGAGCTTTCTGATGAAGAAGTGAGAATGCTAAGAATAAAATTCATCAGTGATGTAGCCAACTAAAAAAAACAAGTCGGAATACAATAAAAGCCCTGTTTATAAGGGCTTTTATTGTGTTAAAAGTTTATGAATAGAGATAAATTAATTTATATGGATTTTTTTAAAAGATATTATCCCATAATTTTATTTTTTCTAATAATAGCAATAATTTGTTATGACTTTTCAGTGAGAGATGACTTTAAAAAAAATTATAAAAACCAAGGAGAATATGCAATTGGCAAAATAAATAGCATTAAAGGATACGGAAGAGGTACAGGTTTCTATTTTTTATACTCATTTAAAGTTGGTGATAAGGATTATAAAGGACGATCTATGGTAGATTTGTCATTTTCCGAGGCTGAGAAAAATATAGATAAAAGGTTTTTAGTACTGTACTTAAAACATAATATTTATAACAATAGACTATATGTTTCTATTCCTGTTAATGATAAAATAAAAAGTAATTTTGAGTTGCATAGATGGGTTTCCTGTTATCCTGCTATTCAACCTAAGTTAGACTCAATCCCAGGGGCAGGTTTTTTCTTTGAAAATTATTTTTAGGTAGTCAGTTACTTTTATATTTTGCTGACTTTTGTTCTTAGTGTCAGGAAGGATATTTGAAAGATAACTAAACTTTTTACTAACTTTAACTAATGAAAAAAATTTCTGTCATATTTATTCTGCCGGACCTGGAAACCGGTGGTGCAGAAAGGATTGTTACCACCATTGCCAATCATCTTTCCAGAGACCGTTTTGAGCCGAAAATCCTGCTTCTCCGCAAACAGGGCGGATACCTCAATTTTCTGAAAAAAGACGTTGAAATTATTGATATCAATACGGAAAGAATCCGGCATTCCCTAAAACCAATTTTAGGTGAAATTTACCGCAGAAAACCCGATGTCGTATTCTCTGGTTTTGGCGAAGTAAATGCATATCTGGCTATGTTTATTAAACTTTTTCCCCGAACAAAGTTTATCGCCCGCGAAACCAATGTAGTATCTCAGCATGTGACCAGAAAAGAGATTAAATTCTTCTATAATTTTTACAATAATTATCAGAAAATCATTGCGCAAAGCGACGATATGATGCATGATCTGATTGATAACTTTAATATTAAGAAAAAGAAAATCGTTAAAATAAACAATCCGGTAGACTTTGATTTTATCAACGAAAAACTGGAAGGTGCTGTGAAACCGGAATGTTTTAAATACAATTATAAAAATGTGGTAGCCATTGGGAATCTGTCAGCCAGAAAAGGTTTTGATAATCTGCTGAAAGTTTTTTCAAGGCTTAAAAACGAAAATATCCTGCTCCATATTCTGGGAGATGGTAAAGATAAAGATGTACTGATTCAGATGAAGGATTTTTTGGGATTAAAAAATGTCATCTTTCATGGCAGGCAGGATAACCCTTACAAGTTTCTTAAATTTGCCGATCTTTTTATCCTTTCCTCAAGGTATGAAGGTTTTCCGAATGTTCTTCTGGAAGCCGGAGCCTGCGGGACCTATTCTCTCGCCAACAACTGCCCGGGAGGAATCAATGAGATCATTCAGCATCAGGTGAATGGGGAAGTTGCAGATATTGAAGATTATGACAATTTTTCCCAGAGACTAATCAATGTGCTGCAGGATAATCATAATCGGGATGGCATAAAAAACTCGATCAGATCCAGGTTTTCAAAGAATATCATTCTCGATAAATATGAGAAGGTTTTGATTGATCTGGTGAAGAAATAATGGGCGGATTTGCGTTATAGCTTCATATTTTTTACATTTGGCCCTCATTAATTTTATTTAAAATCAATATTCCTCAATGAATAAAATCCCCAAAATTGGATGTGCTTGTGAAAAACCTACTTCGGACTATACTGAATACAGAAGTTCTGAGTTGGGAATAGACCATACCACCGGAAGATATGCAGAAGTAACCATTCAACAGTGCAAACTTTGTCAAAGAATATGGATTCGTTATTTTGTTGAATTCGAGCATTTATCCAAATCGGGAAGATGGTATAAAGGAATCGTTTCAAAAAAAGACCGCTTACAAATAACCCCTGAAAATGCAGTTGACTATCTGGAAAGTCTTGAATGGTATGTATATGGCGGCTCGTTTTTTGAAACTACCGGAATATTGGGAAGTGGAAAAATGAATGTAGATGCATAAGTTCTGTTATCAAGTAAAGAATAGATCAGAATATTGGTTATATTTATTATTTCAGGATTAATTTTTTGCAGTTGTATAAACATAATATAGAGCAAATGCTATAGTTCTTTTGTTAGGAATAGTATTGATGACTTTAGGAGAGGTTAAAATTGAAGTTCCTTTGATTTGTTTTACTGTAATTATATATATAGATCGGTGCCAATAGATAATCACTATTTTTTTTAAATCCTCAATTCATCCCTAAACTTGACAAAACTCACTTGGGGGTGTGGCAATTAATCAGTAAATTTGTGAGAACTAAGTAAGATAATAACAAACAAATTCATATAATAACATGAGTCAATTCGATGTTACCGTAATCGGTTCTGGTCCTGGAGGTTATGTAGCTGCTATCCGTGCAGCTCAGTTAGGTTTCAAAACAGCAATTATTGAAAAATATTCAACTTTAGGCGGAACTTGTCTTAACGTTGGATGTATTCCGTCAAAAGCGCTTTTAGACAGCTCTGAGCATTTCGAAAACGCGAAACACAATTTCGCAGGTCACGGAATTATCATCAATGAGCCACAGGCTGATATCGCAAGAATGGTTGAGCGTAAAAACGAAGTCGTAGAGCAGACCACCAAGGGGATCAATTTTTTGATGGACAAAAATAAAATTACTGTTTTTGAAGGTCTTGGAAGTTTTGAATCTGCTACTCAGATCAAAGTAACAAAAAAAGACGGTTCTTCTGAAACGATCGAATCAAAATATACAATTATCGCAACAGGTTCTAAGCCATCTTCACTTCCTTTCATCTCACTGGATAAAGAAAGAGTGATTACGTCTACAGAAGCCTTAAACCTTAAAGAAATCCCTAAGCATCTGGTGGTAATCGGAGGAGGAGTTATCGGTCTTGAATTAGGTTCTGTATACTTAAGATTAGGAGCTCAGGTAACTGTTGTTGAATTCATGGATAAAATTATTCCTGGAATGGACGGAGCTTTAAGTAAGGAGCTGACTAAAGTTCTTAAAAAGCAGGGAATGAAGTTTATGCTTTCTACTGCGGTTTCTGCGGTTGAAAGAAACGGAGATACCGTAAAGATCACAGCTAAAGATAAGAAAGGAGAAGAAGTAACGGTAGAAGGAGATTACTGTTTAGTTTCTGTAGGAAGAAAACCTTACACAGACGGTCTTGCGCTTGAAAAAGCAGGAGTAGAACTTGACGAAAGAGGAAGAGTAAAAACAAACGATCATCTACAGACTAACGTTGCCAACATCTACGCGATCGGTGATGTTATCAAAGGAGCAATGCTTGCTCATAAAGCTGAAGAAGAAGGGGTGTTGGTTGCAGAGCAATTAGCAGGTCAAAAACCTCATATCAATTACAACCTGATTCCTGGTGTTGTTTACACCTGGCCTGAAGTAGCTGGAGTAGGTAAAACTGAAGAGCAGCTGAAAGAAGAAGGAGTCGCTTACAAAGTGGGTTCTTTCCCGATGAGAGCGTTAGGCAGAAGCCGTGCAAGTGGTGATATCGATGGTCTTGTGAAGATCATTGCAGATGAAAAGACTGATGAAGTTTTAGGAATGCACATCATCGGAGCAAGAGCTGCTGACCTTATTGCAGAAGGCGTTATTGCTATGGAGTTCCGTGCAAGTGCTGAAGATATTGCAAGAAGTTCTCACGCTCACCCAACCTATGCTGAAGCGATTAAAGAAGCAGCATTGGATGCAACAGATAAGAGATCGATCCATATGTAATTTTTTGATTGAAAGATTTAAAAATTCAAATATTTAAGATTAAAGAGAAGCATTTTGCTTCTCTTTTTTTGTGAAGAAAGGAAATGATTGATGGGTCGATATAATTCTCTCTTTTAAGCTACTCTCAAACATGAATAATCCCGATATTTGTAAAAAAATACATTTAAAAGGTCATCATTATGGACAACCAGGAATTGAAATTATATCTTAAACGGATTGGTGCTGAAAATACAGACGTTAATGAAGGGAAATTAAAACTACTGAAAACACTTCATCAACTTCATCCTAAACATATCACATTTGAAAATATAGATCCCTTTACAGGAAAAACTCCGTCATTACAGTCGGATATTATTTTCAACAAATTAGTACAGCTTCAGCGTGGAGGATATTGCTATGAACAAAATTCACTGTTTAAAAATGTTTTGGAAAGTTTAGGGTTTACCATTAAAATGCACCTTGCAAGGGTAGTATGGGGCAGTAAAGACGGAACCGGAACCGCCCGCTCTCATATGATGCTCAGTACAGATATAGAAGGGGTAAAGTATCTGGTAGACGTTGGTTTTGGTTCTATGACCCTTACTTCACCGATGGTATTGGAGACAGGTATTGAACAGGAAACTCCGAACGGTTTATTTCGCCTGGTGGATACAGATGGTTTCTACAGACTGGAGGTTTTAAAAGATGAGTGGCTGCCTATTTACAAATTTTCTCTCGAAGAAGTAGAATTCTCAGATCTGGAAATGGCCAACTGGTATATTGCGACCGGTCCAAATTCTGTGTTTAATCAATTTCTGATGATTACAAGAGTAGATGAAGAGGCGAGATATGCTCTTTTTAACAGTACACTGACGGTCCGATGGAATGATGGAAGAAAAGAAAGCTCTGAAATGACAGATCAGGATCAATTAACTCTTTTATTGAAAAATCACTTTAACCTTGATCATCTTTCTAACGATTTATTAGGAAAGATAGATTCGAAATTAAAAGGTATTCAGGCTCATTTCAACGTTGCTCAATAAGAATGATGTATACGGAATATAAAAAACAGGAAGATGCTTTTTTTAGTAATTTTTGATCAAATGTACAGGTTTTATCTGCAGTTTTAAGACAGAAGAATGCGATGATTTGGAGTAAAATGGGATATGTAGTTTTAGAATCTTCAATTTTCCGTACCTTTGTGGCTAATTTTATATTCAATGCAACTCGGAAAAACCCAGACTTTAAAAATTTCAGAAAAAAATCATTCAGGATGGATCCTGGTGGATGAATCAGGTGAAAAAGCTTTTTTACCTAAGGTTTTCACCAGTGATGACAAAGAAATTGATGATGATGTTGAAGTTTTTGTCTATCAGGATGACGGAAAATTAAAGGCCACCACTGAAATACCATTGGCTGAAGTAGGAGAGTATGCCGTAATGGGCTGTGTACAAAGTCTTCCGAGCGGTGCATTTATGGACTGGGGAATTATCAAAGACCTTTTTATCCCCTACAAACAGCAGAAATCAAAAATTATTGAAGGAAAAAGATATTTGGTTTATCTTTATGTAGATGATGCTCTGGGACTGATCACAGGAACTACAAAATTCAAAAGAAATCCACAGTATCAGGATCTTCCTTTTGAAAAAGGTGAAAAAGTGGACCTGATTATCATGAATGAAAGTGAATTAGGCTGGAATGTAGTCATCAATAAAAAATACATCGGGCTTGTGTACACCTCGGATGTTTTCAAAAAACTATACCCATTGTCAGAAGAAGGCGGATACATCAAGGCCATCCGTGAAGATGGTAAGATCGATATCTCTTTGCAGCCTGAAGGTTTTGAGAATGTAGATGAATTCAAGCAAAAAATTCTTGACAAACTGGAAGAGAACTACGGACTTCTTTTTCTGTCAGACAAATCTACGCCTGAAGAGATCAAAGATGAGCTTCAGATGAGCAAAAAGAATTTTAAAAAGGCCCTCGGCGGACTGTACAAAGATAAGATCGTTGAAATTATGGACGATAAAATAAAATTAGTATAAAGTAAAAAACGAGCAGAATTTTCTGCTCGTTTTTGTTTTAATCTCTGTTCTTTACTAAAAGCCATCCGCTGTAGGTTCTTCCGTCTGAAACTTTGATTGTATACCAATAGTTTCCTGTAGCGAGAGGCTGCTGATGGTATTTTCCGTCCCATACAAATGGTTTGTTGGTTATGATTTCTTTTAAAATAACAAATCCTTTTCTGTCATACACATATATTTCTGTTCCCGGATAATTTTCCAGTCCGGCAATTTTCCAGGTATCATTGTTTCCATCACCATTGGGCGTCACCGCATTTTGAATGTTAAATATTGAGAATTTCTTTTGCCCTATGATACAGCCTGATTTTGTTCTTACGTAAACCGTGTATTCTCCTGTGCTTAAATGCGTAAATATATTGGAGTCCTGCCATGTAAAATTATCTAAAGAATATTCATAGTTTCCGGTTTCAGAGAGAATAACGGTAGCGGTATTACTGTTGATGTTGACCGCTACAATTGTTGCCAGAACAGAATAGGTTACCTGAATGGTTCTGGTATTTTCACATCCAAAAATATTCTTCACGGTTACGGAATAGGTGCCCGGAGAAGAAACTGTAATTGCTCGGGTAGTCGCTCCTGTGCTCCAAAGATAGCTAGTAAAGCCTTGTCCTGCATCAAGGGTAATCGTTTTACCCTGGCAGAAATCTATTTTTTCCGGTAGCTCAATGAAGGGTTTCGGATTCAGGGTTAGGGTCAGTCTTACCGTGGTAAAACATCCGTCAATAGTAGCCACCTTCACAATAATGACTGTTGTTCCTGTATTTAAAATATAGTTGGTGAGATTGGTGATGGCGTTTCCTGCATTATCTGTATAGGTAAAAATATAGTTTCCGGGATTGCTGATGATATTGCTTTCGTAAGAATGAAGATTAACACTCATTGTATTGGCTGTGGTACTGTTACAAAAGACTATAGTCTGATTGGTTGCCGGAACATTATTGGTAGAAAGGGTTACAGATATAGCCAGCTTTTCAGATTCACATCCATTGAGCGTTTGTGTCGCATAATAGATCTGTCCGTTGACAAGAGGTGTAGTTGTAGGAATAACATTTCCTGAAGCGTTATAAAAAATAACAGAGGTACCGGTAATAGTCACATTGGCAAGAGTAGGAGATGCTGATACACAGAAATCCTGCATCGTATTGGCAGTAGGTTTTGGGGTGCTTTTAATGGTTACCTGAACCGCTATTTTACCACTTTCACATCCGTTGATAGTTTGAGATACATGATAAGTCTGTCCGTTAATAAGTAGAGTAGTAGTCGGCAAAATATTTCCTGCGGCATCATACCATTTGATGTTCTGTCCTGTTACCTGAAGGTCAGAGATCTTTGGAATATTGGTCGCACAGAAGGTTTGAGCAGTGTTTGCTATAGGAGTCTGAACAGGATTTACAGTGACCGTTTGATTTTGTGTAAAGATATTTCCATTTCCGTCATTATAATTCCAGTGAATAGTATAGGTTCCCGGAAGTGAGTAAGAGAGAGGATCCGATGTAGTAGCTGTAATAGCTCCTGCACAATGGTCTGTTGCAGTTGGGAAACTGGTAATAACCGTATGGCAATCGCCTGTGATAGTGGGTAAGATTGCAATATCCGGAACAGGAGCTAAGATATCTCCAACCACAACATTGACCGTAAAACTACCATCGCAAGCTCCCGAGCCTGAAACCTGGCAGGTATAAGTTCCTGAATGGGCTGCTGTAGCATTTGGGATAGTGGGATTCTGCAGATTTGATGTAAATCCGTTGGGACCTGTCCAATTGTAGGTTGTGCCACCTGTTGCGCTTAATTGGACTGTTGAATTGGTGCAGACAGGAGAGTTTGAGGTTGCAGAAATTCCTGCGGCACAATCATAAAATTTTGCAAAGTTATTGGTTGTATTAGTTCCTCCTAAAGTATAAATATTGTTGCTTTTTGCAAAAATAGAATGTATACCTCTATAAAAGTAAGAGCCCCAAACTTGATTTCCTAAGGGACTAAATTTTGTAAAAAAGCCTGAATGATAACCTCCGCCATTGTTAGGTAAGAATCCATTGGAAGTAGCGATTTGAGCATTGTTTGATGTTTGTCCGGCAAATACAAGGTTGTTATTATCATCTACAGAAAGCCCTAAAGCTTGGTCATCATCTACAGCATTGGTTGTTGTAGCTCCATAATAAGTACCCCAGATTTGATTTCCATTCGAATTAAACTTTGTTAAAAATATATCGTTTCCAAGATTTGATGTACGTGTTGTCTGATGGGTTCCAGGTGTTGAAATTCTTTCATGAGCATCCGTATTTCCTAAAAGAATTATATTATTGTCTTTATCTATTTTTAAATCTCTTGAATATGTTCTTCCTTCATTAGAATTACTCTGAAGTCCATATCCGTTTTTTCCACCAAAATAAGTTCCCCACAATAATTGAAGATTACCATTTAGCTTTGCTACATATGCATTTGATTCTCCTATAACTGTCTGTTGGTGCGTGCCGAGTGTTCCAGGTCCACTGTTATTATAATCTCTATGTACGTCTCCGGCTACATATATATTGCCTGCGTCATCTTTTGCTATTCTTTTTATTCCATATCTTAAATTAAAATATGAACCGTAGACTTGTTGTCCGTTAGGTGTGAATTTAGCTATAAATGCTGTTCCGTTATATAAATATAGATTGGTTGAAATTGCAGCATTGGAAGTTGCAATCCCGTTATTACCTGCTGTAATACCCGCCAATACTAAATTTTCATTAGAATCAAGAACTAAAGAATTAATAGCGTCAAAATGCTCTCCTCCAAAATAAGTTCCCCAAATTTTAAGACCATTATCATTTAATTTTACGATAAAGGCATCTGTATTATCAGATGGGTAGAATTGATTTACATATGATGAATGTTCTTTATGGGCTCCCGGAGTTGTAATAGTATTTGTTCCAGCTTGTGTATCTCTTGCGTAGCCTACAGCATATATATCATTGTTGCTATTAATTACGATATCTTTTAATACATTGGTTTCATCTCCGCTATTGTGATGATTTCCAATATATGTTCCCCATATTTTATTTCCTGAAGGATCAAATTTTGAGATATATCCATAGTTTTGAGAATCAAAATCCATCACAGTATAGGTGCTGGTAGCGATATTATATCTTGCAATAGTTGTAAAACTTGTATAGACCTCCTGATTAGAATTTGCTAATACCCTATAATATCCATACTCTGAATGCCATACCCAATTTGACAAATTTTTAATCCATAAAGGTGTAGGTACAGGATCAATAACCAAAGTTTTATTATATACATCTTGTTTACCAATGAATCCATAAACATTTTCATCAATTTGTTTAAAATTAATCGCCGTTTCCTTTTTAGATGTACCTTCTAGTAACCATGAAAGAGGAATGTTTTCCTGAATCTCTCCAAAGCGAACTTTCATCATGATTTTATTATCTTTTAATGATGTTTTAGCACCATTAAATTTCATTTTAATGTCTGAAACTTTTCCGCCTGGTCTTACAATAAAATTATATTCAATCGGTTTTAAAGTATCTTTTGGCTTAAAAAAAACAAGATCTATATTGTTATAAATACCTTTATAGATCACTTTTTTAAATCTGTGTACGTTTGTTACTCCATAAGGTTTACTCGGGACGTTATAAAAATTTTCATAATCGGGAGATTGATCTTCGGCAATAATTTCTGCATTAAGATTAGAATTGACCAAATCTATATCAATTCGATGATATTTATATTTTATTTTTTCCTGCCTTTGATCAGATAAATTATGAGTCTTTTTAGAGTTGTTTTCTTTTATTTTTTCTAATTGATAAACATCATAAGAAAATCCGTTAGAACGCAACTGTACATTCAATCCGGCAGAGTGGAAGAGATACTTTACATCGGCATTTTCCTTGCCATCCTGATCAACGATCTGTCCTTTATTTTCGTAAAAGTAATATTGATTTTCTTTTGAAATGTTTTTCTGAGAGAATAAAAATCCACAGGTGAGAACCGTGAAAAGAAATAAAATTTTTCGCATCAGTTATTAATTTTTTTTTGCGGCAAAGATATAAAAATGCCCTTTCCGTCAAAGATTAAATAATAATAATCTCAAACTGAACATCAAAAAACATGATGCAAATCATAACAATTATGTTTAATTATTTTGTTTAACAATTTTGTCAAAAACAGAATTTGATTTACATTTGCACAAAATTGTTTAACAATAATGTCAAATCAAGCGAAAAAAGACCAAACACAGGAATTGATCAAGGAGACAGCGAAGAATTTATTCTTTGTGAAGGGGAAGTTTGATGCTACTACCCAGGAGATTGCCGATGAAGCCGGAGTGAACAGAACATTGATCAACTATTATTTCCGTTCCAGAGATAATCTGATTCAGATCATTTTCGACGAAGCTCAGAGAGTGGAACAGGAAAAATCCAAGATCATTCAGAATGCAGATCTTCCTTTCAAAGTAAAGATCAGCAAATTTGTAGAAGGCAGTCTTTCCACAAGCCTTCAGTATCCTTATCTGGAAACCTATATTGTTTCACAGATCAATAAAGGAAATTGTCATCAGAGAGAAATCGAAGAAGATGTCCTCGAAACTCTTTATAAAGATATTGAAAAAGAGATGGAACTCGGAAATATTGAAAAAATGGCTCCGGTTCAGTTTATTCTGAATATGGTCTCTCTGCTCGTATTCCCAAGTGCCATCAGGCCTTTGTTTATGGAGAATCTGATGATCAGCGATGAGGAATATGACAAGATTATTTCAGAAAGAAAGGAGATCATTATCAATATGCTTTTTAAAAATTAAAAAATGTTAAAGTATTTTATGAAATGATACGTCCTTTAGAAACAAAAACATTGACGAGAAAAATTACATTAAAAAAATAAACGAAGTATATTATTATGAAAAGAAAACGTATAACTGCTACAAAGCTAAAAATTGGGATAGCTGCAGCATTTATGATTTTCGGTTTTTCATCCGTATCTGCCCAGCAGCAGGTTTCTTTACAGGAAGCCATCAAGCAGGCACTGCAGAATAAAGCAGAAGCCAAAAAGGCGGCGTTACAGATCAAAAAAGCTGAATACAAAATTGATGAGGCCAGAGCGGGAGCTTTACCTCAGATCAGTGCGACGGCAGGTTTAACCTATAATCCGGTTATTCAGGAATCTTTGCTTGAGTTTGGTGGAGAAAGAATCAGAGCTCAGTTGGGACAACCCTGGAGTTCTACTGCTTCCGTACAACTTCAGCAGGCTTTATTTGACCAGAGAGTGTTTACAGGTCTTAAAGCGGCAAAATCTACAAGAGAATTCTACGTTTTGAATGCTCAGCTGACGAATGAACAGATCATTGAAAATGTAGCAACCGCTTATTATCAGGTATTTGTACAGGTAGAAAATCTGAAGACGGTAGAAGCAAGCTATACGAATACCGAAAAAGTAAGAAACGTTATTAAAAGCTTAGTGGATAATGGTCTGGCAAAAGCGATTGACCTTGACCGTACCAACGTTCAGTTAACCAATATCGGTTCAAGCAAGCAGCAATTAATCAATTCTGTTGAGCTTTCAAAAAATGCCCTTAAGTTTTATATGGGAGTTCCTATCGGTACCGAAATTGAGCTTGAAGAAAAAACAATTGAGCCAAAACCGGAGTTGATTGCAAGTACTTTAAATCTTGATAACCGTACGGAAATCAAAGTTTTGAATAAGAACAGAGAGCTTCTTCAGTTTAACAAAAAAGCTACCGAAGCTTATCTTTATCCTACTGTGAGCCTTACCGCAAACTATGGCTGGGCTGGTATGGGGAAAAAATTTCCTTTAACGAACGGTCTTAATAACGGAGTTCTTTGGAGCGACTATTCTGCCATAGGTTTGAACATCAATGTTCCTATTTTCACAGGAGGTGCTACAAAAGCTAAAATTCAGCAGGCGGAAATTGATATCCAGGACCTTGATCAGGATATCCAGAATACACAGCTGACTTTGGATCTGGATCATAAAAATGCCATTGCCAATATGGAAAATGCCATTATCAATATTCAGAGCATGAAAGATAATGTTGATCTTGCGGAAAGAGTTCAGAAAAATACACAGTCCAACTACCAGTACGGTTTAGCAACATTGACTGAGGTGCTGGATTCTGAAAATGCTTTAACACAGGCAAAACAGAACTATTCAAACGCATTGCTGGATTACAAACAGGCCGAGATCAAATTAATAAAAGCTAAAGGAGAACTGAACACACTACAAAACTTATAATAAACTAAAATGAAAAAAACTTTAATATATATCATCGTAGCAGCGGTCTTAGTCGGTTTAGCGGCTTACAAGATTGCAGATAATAAGGAGAAACAGACCAAAGAAGTAAAAGAAGTAGCCAAGCAGGTTGATAAGATCAACGTGAATGTGGTAACGGTTGCAAGAGAAAATATCGATACTGATTACTCAGCGAACGGAACTTTCATTCCCAAGCAGGAAATGAACCAGTCTTCTGAAATCGCAGGACGTATTGTAAATGTTCTGGTAAAAGAGGGATCAAGAGTTTCTGCCGGACAGACTCTGGCCACCATTAAAAAAGATGCTATTGAAGTAGATGTAGCGCAGGCTCAAAATAACCTGCAGAATGCTATTATCGACAATCAGCGTTATGAAAATGCCTTTAAAACAGGAGGTGTTACCAAGCAGCAGGTTGACAATTCAAGATTGCAGTTGAAAAATGCACAGGCAGCGGTAAGAGCACAGGGAGTAAGAGTAAATGATGCAAGTATCCGTGCCGGAATCAGTGGAACGATCAACAAAAAAATGGTTGAGCCGGGAACGGTAGTTTCCATCGGAACTTCGATGTTTGAAATCGTTAATATCAACAGCCTTAAATTATCTGTACTGGTAGACGAAAGCCAGGTGGGAAGAATTGCATTAGGTCAGGAAGTTCCCATTACTGTTAATGTTTTACCTGAAGATTCGTTCAGCGGTAGAATTACATTTATTGCTCCTAAAAGTGATGCCTCTTTAAATTTCCCTGTTGAAATTGAAGTTCAGAATAAAGGAAACTTAAAAGCGGGTATGTATGCAACGGCTTTATTCAAAACCAATCACGGTGCTGAAACTCAAAATATGCTGACTGTTCCTGCGGAAGCTTTCGTGAATGGAGTAAGTTCAGGACAATTGTTTATCGTAAGCAACGGAACAGCTAAACTGATCAAAGTACAAACCGGAAAAGTATACGGTGATAAAGTTCAGATCCTAAGCGGACTGAATGGCGGTGAACAGGTAATTACCAGCGGACAGATCAACCTTGATAACGGTTCGAAAATCAATATCGTAAAGTAAGATAACATGAAGTTAGCAGAAATATCCATTAAAAGGCCATCCCTGGTTATCGTATTGTTTACGATACTTACGTTGGGTGGTTTATTAAGTTACTCCATGATGGGGTACGAGTTGATTCCGAAGTTTGAAACCAATATGGTAACCATTTCTACGGTATATCCTGGAGCTTCGCCTGCTGAGGTGGAAACTTCGGTCACCCGGAAGATTGAAGATGCCGTAGGTTCACTGGAAAACGTAAAAAAAGTAGAATCTTCATCTTACGAAAGTTTATCGGTTATTATGGTTCAGCTGAATACCGGTGCCGATGTAAACTATGCGTTGAATGATGCCCAGAGAAAAGTAAATGCTATTCTGGCAGATCTTCCGGACGATGCAGATCCGCCTTCACTGCAAAAATTCTCACTGGATGATTTACCGATCATGACGTTGAGTATTTCCAGTGATAAGCTTAATAATAAAGATCTTTATGACCTTTTAGATAAAAAGATTGAACCTATTTTTTCCCGTGTCAACGGGGTAGCTCAGGTGGATCTTGTAGGAGGACAAGAGAGAGAAATTCAGGTAAGTTTAGATGAAAAGAAAATGCAGGGGTACGGTCTGGCTATTGCAGATGTACAGCAGGCCATTCTTTCTTCCAACTTGGATTTCCCTACGGGAGCTTTGAAAACGAGAACATCAAGGTCTACGATCAGACTTTCCGGAAAGTACAGAAGCGTACAGGAAATGAACAATCTTGTAGTTTCCAATAAAGATGGAGCTCAGGTTCGTTTATCTGATATTGCAACGGTTTTCGATACCCAAAAAGATGTTGAAAAAGTAGCAAGATACAACCAGAATTCAACGATTTTACTTCAGGTTAAGAAACAGTCTGATGCCAATGCAGTATCGGTTTCAGAAGCGATTCAGAAAACAATTGCCAATGTTCAGGACAATTATAAAACTCAGGGCATTAAGATCAATATTGTAGATGATACCACAGACTTTACGCTTGAAGCGGCAGACCACGTGATCTTCGATTTATTCTTGGCGATTATCCTTGTAGCAGTAGTAATGTTGTTGTTCCTTCACAACATCAGAAACGCATTTATCGTAATGGTTTCTATTCCGATGTCATTGATTGCAACGGTAATCGGAATGTATCTGATGGGATATACCTTGAACCTGATGAGTTTACTTGGACTTTCATTGGTAGTGGGTATCCTTGTGGATGATGCGATTGTTGTTTTGGAGAACGTTTACCGTCACATGGAGATGGGGAAAAGCAGAATCCGTGCGGCTTACGATGGTGCTTCGGAGATTGGATTTACGGTAACGGCTATTACCCTGGTAATTGTGGTGGTATTCTTACCGATTGCGATGAGTTCCGGTTTGGTATCTGATATCCTGGCGCAGTTCTGTGTCACGGTAGTTATTGCGACATTATTCTCGTTATTAGCTTCATTTACCATCATTCCTTGGTTATCTTCAAGATATGGTAAACTGGTGCATTTGACAGGTAAAAATCCTTTTGAGAAATTTATTCTTTGGTTTGAAAAGCAATTGGAAAAATTCACGCACTGGATCACAGGAATTCTGGAGTGGGCATTGAAATCTACATTAAGAAGAGTGATGACCGTTATCGTAACGTTCATTATCCTGATTTCTTCATTCATGTTGGTGGCTTTCGGATTTATTGGAGGTGAATTCTTCCCTAAAATGGACAGAGGACAGTTCCTTGTTCAGATGGAATTACCAAAAGATGCTTCCGTAGAAAAAACCAATCAGGTGACCTTAGCGGTTGAAAAATACCTTAGAAATGATAAAGATGTAGTGGATATGATCACCACGGTCGGTCAGCAGTCATCAGGTTTTGGTGGGGCACAGGCTACCTTGTACCAATCCGAGATCCAGGTGATCTTGGTTGATAAATCTGAGCGTAATGAAAGTACAGATATCAAATCTGCAAAAATCAAAAGAGCCTTAGAAGAAAAATTCACAGGAGTTGAATTTAAAACAGCACCGATCGGATTAATGGGAGCAGATAATGCACCGATTGAAATGGTGGTGACAGCTCAGGATAACGAAACGGCCAATAAAGAAGCGAACAGAATTCTTGAATTGCTTAAAAAAGTACCGGGATCTGTAGATGCAGAATTATCAACGGACTCTGGAAACCCGGAAGTTCAGGTGAATATCGACAGAGATAAAATGGCGTCTTTAGGCTTAAATCTTTCCAGTGTAGGACAAACGATGCAGACTGCATTCAGTGGAAATACAGACGGAAAATTCAGAGCCGGAGAATATGAATATGATATCAACATCCGTTTTGGCGATGCGAACAGACAGTCTATTGATGATGTAAGAAATCTTATGTTTACCAACCCTAAGGGAGAACAGGTAAGACTAAGCCAGTTTGCTGATGTAAAAATGGGTTCCGGACCAAGTTTATTGGAACGTAGAGATAAATCGCCTTCTGTAAAGGTAAAATCTAAAGTTGTAGGTCGTCCTGTAGGAGATGTTGCCAACGAATGGGCAGCTCAGTTCATGGATAATGCGAAGACTAAACCGGCAGGAGTAAGCTATATCTGGAGTGGTGATATGGAAAACCAGACTGAAGGTTTCGGTACGTTAGGAATTGCATTGATGGCTGCTATTGTATTGGTTTACCTGGTAATGGTTTCACTGTACGATTCATTTGTCTATCCGTTTGTGGTATTGTTCTCAATTCCTTTGGCATTGATCGGGGTAATGGTTATTTTGGCCATCACCGGAAATTCATTAAACATCTTTACGATGCTGGGGATGATCATGTTGATTGGTCTGGTGGCAAAGAACGCGATTATGATTGTCGACTTTGCGAATATGAGAAAAGAAGCCGGTGCCAATACGCATGACGCTTTGATTCAGGCTAACCACGCACGTCTTCGTCCGATCCTGATGACAACGATTGCCATGATCTTCGGTATGATCCCGATTGCGATTGCAAAAGGAGCAGGAGCGGAGATGAACAACGGATTGGCTTGGGTAATCATTGGTGGTTTGACTTCATCATTATTCCTGACGTTGATCATTGTACCAGTAGTGTATTCATTATTTGATTCAATTCTGAGAAGAATGGGCAAAGGTGAAAAAGTAGACTATGATGCTGAAATGAAAGCTGAATATGACCATAAAGAACTAAGTGAAGACGGATATACTCCGAAACACATAGACTAAAATATTTAACCTTAATTAACCGAAAAACCGTATCAAAAAAATGATACGGTTTTTTATTTTAAGGGAAGTAAAGAATAACAGCTACGCGGTTGACTAAACTATTGAATTAGGCATAAGCATAAAAGTCTTGTTGTAGACTGTTTTATTTCTTTGTTTTGGTTTTCTTTGCTTTTTCTCCCCAGTTATTTAGTTGCTCTAAAATCGGCTGTAAAGATGAACCTAGTTCTGTCAGGGCATATTCAACTCTTGGTGGCATTTCAGGGTAAATTGTCCTTGTAATAAGTCCGTCTGTTTCTAATTCTCTCAAATGTTGTGTGAGCATTTTTTCGCTTATTTGAGGAATAGCTCTTTTCATTTGGCCAAAACGATAGATTCCTTCGGTCATTTTCCAAAGTATGGCAGGTTTCCAACGTTTACCCATTAATGATAACGCAAAAATAAAAGGGCAGTCTGTTTCTAATGCCAGTTCATTTTCTAAATTAACTGAATTTTCTTTTCTTGATGTCATGTACTTACTTTTTGGTAACTACCATACAATTTAGTAACTACTTGCAAAAATAACTATACCTTCTGATATTTGCAACTCAATTTAAATAGTAAATTATGAATATTAGTTTCATCGGTGCTGGAAACGTAGCATCAAGTCTTGGGTCCTTATTTACGAATGCTGGTCATACCGTAAAATACGGAACACAAAATCCGAATGATAGTCAACTGCCTGTTGTGGATGCTATTTCCTTTGGGGAAGTAGTGTGTTTTGCTATTCCTTTTTCTGCAATGCACGATGTTTTGACGGCAAATAAGGAAGCTTTAAAAGGTAAAATTGTAGTGGATATTACGAATGCTATCAACATTTCTGATTGGTCTCCTTTGTTTTTAGGTGAAGACAGTGGTGGCGAACAAACGGCTCGTCTATTACCCGAAAGTAAAGTAGTAAAGGCATTCAATACCATTTTTGCTGATGTGATGAAAGAAGATAAACAGCTGTTTGATGGTCAGAAATTAACGGCTTTTATTGCGTCTGATGATACAGAAGCGTCTGCAACAATAAAAAAATTAGCTGATGATGCTGGTTTTAATGGGTTTATTGTTGGTGGAATTAAAAATTCCCGTAATCTGGAAGCCATTGCACAATTGAATATTGCTATTGCTTTTGGGGGTGGTGGAACAGATGCAGGTTTTACCTATTTTCAACGAAAAAATTAAAAGATGCCGAAACCTACAATGAAAGTCTGGACTGATGCCTGGCGTAGTGCAGATGCCGAAACTTTCAAAAATGTGTATTCAGAAACTGCTTTAATTTTTCCCCCTGGCAAACCAGCTATTAAAGGAAATGAAAGTATTCTTGAATTTATGAAAGGCGGCTTGGGTAGAGTTGATGTGATTTTTGAAGCAGAAAATCTTATGGTCAGCGAAAATTTAGCATTTGAGTTTGATATTTTCAAAGATATTGAGCTGTTAAGTAAGAAAGTTATTGGTGAAGGTAAATATTCCGTTACCTGGGTTTTAGAAAATTCAGTTTGGAAGGTTCAATGTCATACCTGGTCTATGCCTGTAAAATTGTAAATTTGTCGCCGATAAACGATAAATATAAATCACTTGTCTGTAAAATGTCAAGTGTTTTTTTTTGATCATAAAAAAAGGCTTTCAGAATGAACTGAAAGCCTATATTATATGGTAGTTGGAGAATTAATCTGCCATCGCCTCACCGGCTTTTCTGTAGATAAAACTTCCGTAAATGTGTCTTCTTGCAAAACGGCTTGGAGAATCAGAATTCACCATTTTGATATACGTATTTCTTGGAACACCAATATATTCATACATATTTCCGTTCAGATGCTGAACCTTCAACACTGCTTTCTCAAGATAAAAATCCTGAATATTAGATTTTGTGATCGTTTCCGTGTATTCTTCTTTGTATTTTTCCTGCGTTTCCTCGTTGATGCTTACCAAAAAGTGGTAGGCTTCAATCACGGCCTTGCTTTTTTCTTCTGCTTCCAGCTTTCCGGCTTCGTCATTGGCAAATTTATCAGGATGCGAATCTTTCATCGTATTTCTGTAAATTGTTTTTAATTCCTTTAAAGTGACAGTTTTATCAACTCCAAGAAGCTTTCTGTGTTCACCAACTCTTTTCATATGTATGATCCTTTATTTCGGGGTGCAAAATTAAGCTTTTTAATTTGAAAATCGTAAGTTATTCAGTATTAATTTATTTCATGTTTAAGAAATAAATAAAATCCACTGTGTTTTTTGTTTTTTACCAAAGGGATAAGCTCGTTAGCCTTGTCAAGGTTTTAAACCTTGACAAGGCTTCCTCCTGAAATCATCTCTTCAAAGGAATTTATTTAGGTAAAAAAACAATAAATGGATCCTTCAGTTCTTGCTACGATTCTGAACTCAGCATCCTTAAAATACAAATGATAGATGATTTATTCGTCCTTATTTTTTTTATATTTGTAAAAAAGCAAATATGCAAAAAGAAAAATTACGTACAGTACGAAAGAGAAAAGGATATACTCAGCAGCAGATTGCTGATATTCTTGCGACCGATGTATCTAATTATAGCAGAAAAGAAAGTGGTGATGTGAGGATTATACAAAGGGAATGGGACAAAATTGCTGCTTTTCTGGAGGTTCCGCTAGAGGAAATTTACGAAGAAGAGGAAGCTACAACGATCATTAACAATAATAACTCAACATTTAATGGAGCTGCCTCTGGTGGCGGAGGTGGAAATGTTAATACATTCAATAATGAACTCAGCATTTCTTTAATTAAGAATTTGCAGGAATATATTAGCTTGCTCAAAGAAGAAATCAGCAGGCTTAATGAGAAGCAGAATAAATCGGGGAAATAATTCTCAGAATAATACAATATAAAAGCGCATCAGAATTCTGGTGCGCTTTTTACATTGGATTTCAATTCTTTAGAAGATGAATATTTTGTAATTTCCTTCATTATTGAAATAGAGCTTATAAGAGCTTGAATTTACTTCGTCTCAATGTCAATAACTTTCCTGCCGTAATTTCCCAGATATTCTGTTACAAGCTTCTCATAGACTTTATAGCCATCATCCACATTAGTGAAAATCACAATCCCGTCTTTCGTCTTAGGGATGATAACGAACAGGGTCTGTACTCCTTTGTCTGCTCCGCTGTGTGACAATGCGATATTTCCATCGCCCAAATCGTAGATTTCAAAGCCCAGACCAAATGATTTCCCTTGTTTAGTAGTCACCTGACTGGTTTTCATATCTTTAAAAACTTTTTTAGAAAGTCCGTCACCATTCATCACACTGATTAAAAACCGACTGTAATCTGATACAGTGGTCATAAGATCATCTGCTGCATTGGATGTTTCTGTTTTTACGGTTTCGTACATTTTACCGTCTTTATCATAGCCTTCTGAAAATCGTATCACATCTTTTTTTTCATTCCAGATATAAGAGGTGTCATTCATCTTTAAAGGGCGAAAAATAAGTTCCTCGGCAAGTTGATTAAGTGTTTTGTTGAATTTCTTTTCCAAAGCTTTTCTCAAATATTCAAAACCTTCTCCTGAATACTGATATTTTGTTCCTGGATCAAACTGAAAATTCAGTTTTCCGTCAGCATTCATCCAACGCCAGTTAGGAAATCCTGTTTGGTGGCTTAAGATGATTCTGGTTGTCAGCTTTTTATTTCTGGGATCCTGCGCAATATCAGGATCTGTCCAGTACTTGTCCAGAGGCTCATCAAGATTCCATTTTCCTGCACTGACCAATTTTAAGACCACGATGGCTGTCATTGGTTTAGTGAGGGAAGCTACATTGAATAATGTATTTTCAGGTGCTGCATTTCCTTTCCTCAATGTTCCATAGACTTTTATCTTTTCAATTTTTCCGTTTTTAATAATGCCAAGTCCAACATTTGGAACTTTATTTTCCTTTATCCACCGTTCAAAATCTTTGTCATTATCCGTTTTAACGCTCTGATCCGATTGTTGATCCGGTTTCAGATCAGGATTTTTTTCGGTCTGTGCAAATAAATTTGATGTGATGATGCACAGGCTTGCAACGATGATGGTTTTTTTC
This sequence comes from Chryseobacterium carnipullorum, assembly GCF_003815695.1. Lineage (NCBI taxonomy): Bacteria > Pseudomonadati > Bacteroidota > Flavobacteriia > Flavobacteriales > Weeksellaceae > Chryseobacterium > Chryseobacterium carnipullorum. The sequence continues at coordinate 3,882,936 of NZ_CP033920.1, forward strand.
ATTAGGGATAATCGTTTGATGATGGATTTGGTATCAAAACTACGGTAATTTTTTATGTTGAAAAAAATATTTTGAGATTAATTTGGCTAACATTATTTCTTAAAAAATCCAACAGGAACGGGCTTAAGACCACTTGTCATTTAATTTGCATAACAAGGTCTTTAGCCAAAACATAAAAAAGCAGAAGTAAAAACTCCTGCTTACAAATTATAATGATTGTATCTTTAGCTTTCCTGTAGTACATAAGCTGCGGCTGCTTCCCTGGAGGCTTCCACCATTGCAATCAACGCCTTTTCCGTTTCATCCCAATGACGGGTTTTCAAACCGCAATCAGGATTTACCCAAAGCTGCTGTGCCGGAATGACGGCCTGTGCTTTTTGCAGCAGATAAATCATTTCCTCTTTGGAAGGAACCCTTGGTGAATGAATATCATACACTCCCGGACCAATCTCATTCGGATATTTGAAATCAGCAAAAGCCTGCAGCAATTCCATCTGGCTTCTGGAACATTCGATGGTAATCACATCAGCATCCATATCCGCAATATTCTGAATGATATCATTGAATTCAGAATAGCACATGTGTGTATGAATCTGTGTTGTATCTTCTACCCCAGAAGCTGAAATTCTGAAAGCTTCTACAGCCCATTCCAGGTACTGCTGCCATTCGGATTTTCTGAGAGGAAGTCCTTCTCTGATGGCTGGTTCGTCTATCTGGATAATTCGGATGCCTGCTTTTTCCAAATCGTTTACCTCATCGCGGATCGCCAAAGCAATCTGTTGACAAGTCAATGAACGAGGTTGGTCATCACGCACAAAAGACCATTGAAGAATGGTTACAGGCCCTGTCAACATTCCTTTTACCCATTTTTGAGTGAGAGACTGAGCATACTGAGACCAGTAAACCGTCATTGGATGGGGTCTATGCACGTCACCATAGATGACCGGAGGTTTCACGCAGCGGCTTCCGTAACTTTGGACCCAACCGTTTTGAGTAAAAGCAAATCCTTCGAGCTGTTCGCCAAAATATTCCACCATATCATTTCGCTCAAACTCCCCGTGAACCAATACATCGATGCCGATTTCTTCCTGCCAGCGGATCGTTCTTTCCGTTTCCTTTTTTAGCAGATCATCATATTGTGCGGCAGTCAGTTCCCCTTTTTTGAATTTTGATCTCCAGGTTCTTACTTCTTTAGTTTGAGGAAAAGACCCGATGGTGGTCGTTGGAAACATAGGAAGTTGCAGAACTTTTTGTTGCTCTTCTTTCCTTGTACTGAACGGGTTGTTTCTTTTTGCATCATCTTCAGTAGTTACCTCTACACGGTCTTTTACCTGCTGATTATGGATCAGCGTTGACGTTTTACGGGCATCAATGGCTTTTTTGTTCTCGGCATATTGCTGTAATGCCTGGTAATCTGCTTTTCCGGAAGCCAGTTTTTTTAGTGCTACTATTTCATAGACTTTTTGTTTGGCAAAAGCCAGCCACTGTTTGATCTCAGGCGATAGAATATCTTCATTTTTTTCTGAATCAAGATCGAAAGGGGAGTGGAGAAGTGAGCAGGATGGAGCGATGAAAACCCTTTCTGAACCGATGGCATGGATTGCTTTTTCTATAAATTGTAATGATGTTTCAAAATCATTTTTCCAGATGTTTCTTCCGTCTACAATCCCTAAAGAAAGGCTCAGTGTCTGAGGAATAGCCTGTAAAGCCTCATCCAGCTGTTCAGGAGCGCGAACCAGATCAATGTGTAAAACATCCACCGGAAGTGAAGCTGCCAGTGAAAGATTATCTTTTAAACCATCAAAATACGTGGCCAAAATGAACTTTAAATTCGGAAATTGTTTTCTGATTTCCGTATAAATCAATTGATAGGTTTTCTTTGCTTTTTCATTTAAATCCAATGCTAGGAAAGGCTCATCAAACTGAATATATTCTGCACCGTGATTTTCCAGTTCTTTTAAAATCTGAATATACACCGGAAGTAAGTTTTGAGCTAAATCCAGCTTATCGAAACCTTCTTCTTTTTCTTTTCCTAATAATAAATAAGTCAGCAAACCGATAATGACAGGTTTTGCATTGATTCCGGCTTGTTTTGCGCTGATGAATTCCTGGATGATTTTATTGGAGAATAATCTGAATTCCTGATTTTTTTGAAATTCAGGGACTATATAGTGATAATTGGTGTCAAACCACTTCGTCATTTCCATTGCGGTGATATCCAGACCGTCTTTTTGAAAACCTCTTGCCATCGCAAAATAGAGATCAGGTTCAGATTTTTTGAAAGCAATTTCCTGATAACGTTCCGGAATCGCTCCCACGGTTAAGGTCATGTCTAAAACCTGGTCGTAGTAGGAAAAATCGTTACATGGAATAAGATCTATTCCGGCTTCCTTTTGCAGGTTCCAGTTGCTGTGTACGATGGTTTTGCCAACTTCAAGTAATTCGTCTAAAACGATTTTGCCCGACCAATAATTTTCGCAGGCTTTTTTCAATTCTCTGTTGCTACCAATACGCGGATAGCCAAGTAGGTGTGTTTGCATTTTCTTTTCAACTTTTTAATTAAATAATAATGGTAAAGTTCTTTTAGAATGCTTCGCAATGCCGACGATGAGAGGTTTTCAGAAATAGAATAGATACAGTGAGGGCGTAATTTGAGAATAGGTTTAAAGTTTTTAACGCAAAGTTTTAATTTAAATTCCTTTATAGGTTAAGAAAGCAAAAAGGAATCAATAAATTGATTTTATGAAGCTAACGTTTTATTTATAAGCTTCATCAGCGATTAATCACATCTCTTTGCAACCTAAAATAAGGCATTAGTATAAAAAATATTTGCGTTTAAAATCAAAACTATTGAAAATTAAACGTTCAAAAAGTATCATCTGTATGACTTAAAAAGCTTCAAACCGCGAAAGCATTGTCCATTCAGAATAGGCAGGTCTCCTGGCTTGTAACAGTTTTTATCATCCTTCCCGCTTTCGCAGTGGATATCCATGGATAAAAACCTTTGATGCGTTACTTACAGTTGCGCGACAGCTCGTGATTCTCACACGATTCCCTATTAATCTACGTTAAGTAAAACCTCTTCTGTTTGATGAAGAATGTTAAAGAACAAAATCTGGAGTAAAGGTATTGATTAAAGTGAATTGATTGGTATAATGATTTAAATTAAGAATATAATTCTTTCGTTATTTTATTTTAAAGTTAAATATTCTGTACATTTGAAAAAAATAACCCTAAAAAGAATATTATTCTGTGGAAAGACTTGACGAAAAGGATCTTCAGCTGCTTAGAATCCTTCAAAAGAATGCGAAACTGACGGTAAAGGAGCTTGCAAAAGAAATTAATCTTTCACCATCACCTGTTTTCGAACGGGTGAAAAGGCTGGAGCAGGAGGGATACATTAAACATTATGCAGCGGTTCTGGAAGCAGAAAAACTGAATCGAGGTTTTACGGTTTTTTGTCAGATCAAACTTAAGATCCATGACCGTTCCGTGGGAAATCAATTTGTGGAAGAAATTGTACAGATTGACGAGGTTGCCGAATGTTACAATATTTCCGGAGATTTTGATTTTCTGCTCAAAGTTCAGGTAAGGGATATGAAGCATTACCAGGATTTTGTATTCAATAAACTGGGTTCAGTAGATTCCATCGGTAGCGCGCACAGTACTTTTGTGATGGCTGAAGTGAAAAACATTCATGGAGTGAATATTTAAAAAAATAAAAACAGTATCCCAACGAATACTGTTACTATAATTTTTTAATCATTCAATTTTTCAATCTTTAAATCAAAATCACGGCTCATCACAATCTGCCTTCAGTTTTGTAAAGACCTTATCAAATTTTTCATAGAGCGTTCCTTCATCATTCGGGTCGGGTCTGAAACTACCATTGGCACAGTTGTAAAAGCCGAAACCAATCAGTTGAATCAGGGCATAATCATCTTTCCTTGGATCGTTGAATTGGGCCTTGAATTTATCCATTACTAATTGTGGATTAGAATTTTCTTTGCTTTTGGCTTCGGCAAAGTTTTTCCAGACGGTGTACATTTTTTGTTTGTCGGGAGAGGAAACTGCATCAATATATTCTTTGCAGGTACTGTAATATTTGCTGTTTTTCAACGAGGCAGGATCAGAATAGGCGATAAGATCTTCTTTTTTCAGCTGATATTCGTTTTCAAAAGTCTGAATAGTTTCCTGGTGAAGTTTTTTCCACTCCGGAAGATTGATGACCAGTATACCGTACAGCTCTTTTTTCTTTTCCTGGTATTGTTTTTCCAGTTGCTGCAGATAGATGTTTTTATTTTTTCTTACATCGTCCAGATCAGAAAGTTTAAAGACAGTATGATTGTCAAACAGACCACTGCTGAATTGATACAAAAGCTTATTAACCCCATCTATTTCCTCTTTTTTATATTTTTCGGGATCAAAATACCCTGTATTGTCACAGTTAAAGGTTTGGTACGTGTACAATACCAGAGTATTGGTCTTGGTGTTTTTTTTCTGCCCCGAGACTGTTACAGAAAGAGCCAATGAAAGGGGAATTAGTAATTTTCTCATAGATCCGGATAGGCGATGTTTTTTTGAAATGTCTTTTATAATGCAGCTGTAAAATTACTATTTTAGATTTGAAAGAGAAAGAAATCCTGTTTGATCTTAATAGGCTGAAATAGGTTTAGTGTAATGAGTAATTACTTACTTCGATCAGGTTCATATCCGGATCGCGGAAATACAAAGATTTCATTTTCCCCAGAGCACCGGTTCTTTCGACAATTCCCTCAATAATTTCGATATTTTTCTGTTTAAGCTCTTCCATCACCTTTTGAATATCCGTTTTTGCAATAAAACAAAGGTCTGCGGAGCCGCAGGTGGGATTTTCCGCTTTCGGTTCAAATTCATGACCTTTCTGATGCAGATTGATCTTTTGATTTCCGAATGTAAGCGCTTTTCTTCCTTCCCCGAAAGTGATTGCCTGGAAGCCCAGAATAGAAGTGTAAAACTCTACAGTTTGATCAATACTGGCAACCGTGAGAACGATGTGGTCTATGTTTTCTATTTCCATTTTCTTTTTTTTTAACACAAATTACACGAATGTTTTCCACAAACAGTACCAATTTTTCGTGAAAATCTGTGTTCGAAATTGGTGCTATTCGTGTTTCTGCCAAATTAAATTTATTAATAGTGATGGTTTTATTTTAGCTGCTTAAAACATCTTTGATCTGTGTTTCCATATCCTGGATATTTTCAAACTTTACCAGATTGATGGTTTTACCTGTTCTTTTAAGCTCTTCTATAATATCCAACACAAGTTCCAAAGGTTCTGCTTCAAAACCGAATAAATTACTGTCAAAATTGGTTCCTGCAACCAGACCATCATTATTCATCCCGAGACACCAGTTTTCTATAAACTCGTTCAGGGGAATAGATGAAATTTTATAATGGCTCCATTCGTCGTTAATACAAGATTTTGCTCTTGCCTCATCAGACCAAAAGCAGATGATCTGTACAGGTTCACCATCTTCATATTCAAGCTCGTTGGAGTAGGAGACGGCAAATCCGTTGTCATCCTGTAATGCATAGATGATTTCCGTTTCGGTGACTTTTTTAATGAAATCTTTATGGCGGTTTTCTATCGTAATATGATCCTGTATCATTGTCAGTTTATCTTTTTATCTGGTTTTCAAAATGGTCTGTAAGCTTCAGCGGCTATCTATGTAATTTTAATGAGTGATGGTCATAAACATATTGTACATGATTGTTTTTGATGATGATATCTTTATTTCCAGGTTTCAACAGTAATGAATCTGTATCAAATGTAAAAGTGATCCCATCATTTGATTCTTTTATTTTTAAGACATCTGTTAATTTCTTTTCTTCATTTTTGGGTTCGATATCTAAATTTCCAAGATACTTTATTTTTCCTTTTTCCAATAAAACGCATCACCTCCAAAAACAAGGAGTAACTTTCTCATCGTATTTTTATAGAATACCTTTAATCCGTAAATGCTGCAACAGCATAATGGTTTTGGCATCCATGATTTCTCCTGTAGCTACCATAGAAAGTGCCTGCTCAAAAGGAAGTTCCAAAACTTCAATATTTTCACCTTCTTCTTCCAGTCCGCCGCCGTCTGCGATTTTCATTTCAGCTGAATATTCAGCGGTAAAAAAATGAAGAATCTCTGTTACAGAGCCGGGTGACATATAGGCTTCAAATACTTTTTCCACTTTTGAGATTTTGTATCCTGTTTCCTCCTCAGTTTCTCTTTTGATGCATTCCTCGGGATGATCATTATCCAGTAAACCTGCGCAGGCTTCTATAAGCATTCCTGTTGTATTTCCATTGATGAAAGTGGGCAGTCTGAACTGTCTGGTAAGGATCACCTTTCCTGTCAATTTGTTATAAAGCAGGATTACGGCTCCGTTTCCTCTGTCATAAGCTTCTCTGCTCTGGGTTTCCTTGGTGCCGTCTTTCTTTTCTATGCTGTAAGTGACTTTATTGAGGGTGTACCAGTTGTCTGATAAAATTTCTGTTGTAAGAATAGTAATGTTAGGATTCTGCATAGTTGTATCGATAAAATCTTTTGAATGATTTTTATTTTGTTTGATGATGAATTAATAAATTTTCCAATGCCTTTTTCAGATCAGGAAATTGAAACTGAAATCCGGTATCCAAAATCTTTTGTGCAGAAGCCCGGGAACCTTCCAGCAAAGCATCTGAAAGTTCTCCAAAGAGCAGTTTCAGAACAAATGATGGTACATTGGGCATAAATAAAGGTTTCTTCAGAACTTCCGCGATCTTTTTCGTTAAATTTTCATTGGTGGTGTGTTGTGGAGAAACCGCATTGTAAGCGCCGTCCATATGGGTGTTTTTCAAAGCTGACTCATAGATAGAACAGATGTCTTCAATGTGAATCCATGGCATATACTGTTTCCCGCTTCCTAAAGGAGATCCTATTCCGTATTGTATGGTTGGAAGCATTTTCTTCAGGGCACCATCTTCTTTAGACAGTACCACGGCTGTCCTTACTTTTACCACTCTTTCGGCAAGATTCTGCTCTTTGAAGTCATCTGCTGCTTTTTCCCATACCACCACCACTTCACTCAGAAAATCATTTCCCGGTGGATCTTGTTCCGTATAGATTTTATCGGTAGTTACGGTTCCATAATAATTGATTCCAGAGGCGGAAATGAAGGATTTAAGTTTAATATTCTTCTTTCTCAAAGTTTTCAAAAGAAGTCCTGCAGAATCTACCCGGCTGGAGATTAATTCTTTTTTTCGCTCATCTGTCCAGCGTTTTTCAGAAATATTGGCTCCTGCAAGGTGGATGATGTGGGAAACATGATCCAGCGCAGATTCATCCATCGTTCCCTTTTTCAGGTCCCATTCAAAATCATTTTCATGTTTCTTCTTTCGGGTAAGAAATCTTACGGTATAATCTTTTTCTATTTTTTTAGACAACTTACGGGCGATCATACCGCCGCCGCCGGTTATCAGAACAATTTCTTTCATAATACTTTATTTTTGAATGGTGTAAAATTAAGCCTGATTTCTTACAATCAGAACAAAGTCTTCTTCTAAAAGTTTATAGCCATAATCATAAATAAACCTGTATTCAGAGCCGTTTTTATAAACTTTCAGATTGGTGAAGTAATCGAAATCAAAACCCAAGCCATCCATTCGGGATTTTGCTATTTTTGCTTTACCATCCGTATTCAGTTCCATCAGGATACGGTAGTTTTTGCGAAGTTTGTTGTTTACATTTCGCATCAGATTGGTGGAATCTTTGTTCTGCTTATTATTGTAGGCATTCCGGCAGGCATCATTGCAGAATTTTTTATCAGACCTTCCGATAATTTTTTCGCCACATTCAAGACATTCCATGTTTATTATTTTTTCATTTTGTGTGTATGCTCATGTTTTTTTCGCAGCAGTCTTTTGAACCTGTTGTGGGTAGGGTAGCTTCTGTTCGCGGTCATATTGTTGAACAGTAAAGCTGTAAAGAGAAGAATAATACACCCTGACAGGACCGGAGAAAGAACATACCAGTATCCCAGTTCGGGAATCTTTCCTACAGAACTCACAGCGATAAGGGCAGTAGCTCCTCCGGGCGGATGAAGTGTTTTGGTATATTGCATCAACACAATGGAAAAGGCCACGGCCAGCGGCGCAGAGAGCCAGATAATGTCAGGAACAATTTTATAGACGGTAACACCCACTATGGCTGAAATAACGTGTCCGCCCACCAGGTTTCTTGGCTGAGCCAGAGGGCTCTGAATGGCTCCATAAATCAAAACACTGGATGCCCCGAAAGACCCGATCAGGAATATATTCTCTGTAGCGGATACGGAATGGGACTGAATAAAAGCAATCATACCAATTCCTACGAACGCTCCCAGAAATGACCAGAAATGCTCTTTATAGTCAACAAGCGTTTCCTTATAGATCACGTATTTTGAAACTCTGAATGTTCTTTTGATTGTCTTCTTCATTAGTCTTCTTTATTTTTTATTATTTGAATTAAATTCTTTACAAACGTTTGGGTATAGGTTCCGGTTTCATCATTATCAGGATCCAGAACCGTGATCTCTATTCCGAAACATAGGGGAGAATGGACCAGCGGTTTCAGAATTTCCCTTAAATCTGCATAGTCGATTCCGTCTTCCCTTCTGCTGTCTACGGCGGGCATCAGCTCATCACTCAGAACATCCACATCAAGATGAATGAAAAATCCATCCAGCGCTTTGCTGCTGATCATTTTTAGAAAATCCTCTGCCGTTTTCCCGAACCCTTTTTTTCTAAGCTCGTAAAGATCAAAGTAATGAATGTCAGAATTGATGATCTGCTGTACATATTCTTCATCATCTGTTTCATCATTTCCTGCACAGTAAATATTTTCTTCTAAAAAATAAGGCTTCAGCCCTCGAATATCGGTTAATTTTTCGTGACCTGTTCCGGTAATAATGGCGAGGTCCATTCCTGCGGCGGCGGAAGTTTCTGAAAGATGAGCGGGAATAAAGTCAGTATGCCCATCCAGATAAAATAATCCAAAATTTCCAAGCTTCTTCAAGGCCAGAGCAGTTCCAATCAGAATGCTGCAGTCGCCACCAAGCATAATATTGAACGTATTTTTCTGATGGTTTTCCGAGATGAAATCGGCCTGTTCTTTGGTATATTCGATAATGCCTTCAGCATTTAAAACACCCGATTCGTGATCATATTCCATGGAGTAGTCGGGTGCTTCCAGTCTGAAAATATGGGCTGGATTGATTTCTTTATGAAAATCAAATTTTCTGAGCCAATCCGGGAGTTTTTTCACACCGGGCTCCGTTTCATGATTCTTTTTCTTAAGCCCGAGATGGAGAGGGAATTCAAAAATATCGATATTCCTTTTCATAGATGATATTTCCTCAAAGGTACGGAATTATCCGTTTGAAAACGGGTAGTTTTGAGTAAGAATCAATCTGTTTTTTTTATTCTTACTCTAAAAAATGTAAGCAAAAAAAGTGTTGACACCAGCTTGATTTTTAATGTCTTTTGAGCAGTAATGAAATTTATGTTGTAAGGTGGTTTTCTTTGATGATATTTTCAATCTAAAAATGGATAAAAGTTTTTTAAGTAAATAAAATGTAATAAAACGAGTATTTTAAAAATTTCACTATCCATTTACAAACGACTACAAGCGAATTTAAATAGTTTATAACCGATTAAGGTGCTGCAACGTGACAATCTTTGCAACAGAGATTTGAGAAACACAGTGAACGTCTCTTATCTGAATTATTAATCTTAAAAATTTTAAAGCTATGTCACTAAGAAACAAAGTAACATTAATTGGTTACACAGGAAAAGAAGTTGAAACCGTAAACTTCGAAAGCGGAAACGTAAAAGCCAGTGTGTCTCTGGCAACCAGCGATCATTACACCAATGCCAAAGGCGAAAAGGTAGAAGAAACGCAATGGCACAACCTGATTGCTTTTGGAAAAGTAGCTGAGATCCTTCAAAAATTTGTACCTAAAGGAAAAGAAATTGCTATTGAAGGAAAGCTTACGTACAGATCGTATGATGATAAAGATGGCGTGAAGCGATATATTACAGAGATCAGAGTTGATGAAATTCTTCTTTTGGGAGGTAAATAATACTAAAAACACAAATGATGAAAGTAAAAGTTTTTAAAATCAGACTTACCGAAGAATTTCTCTACAAAGATCAGAAAATGCTTGATCAATTTCTGGAAGTGAACGAAATTATAAAAGTGGAAACCGCTTTTGTAAATGATGAATCTTATTGGTCTGTTGTCCTGTATTTTGAAGAGCCCAAAGCGGCTAAAAGTATAGTGAAAGAACCAAAGGCAGTAAAGTACTCTGCAGATAATGACGTTTTAAACTCCGATGAGGAAAAAATTTTAGATGCCCTGAAATACTGGAGATCAGAGAAGGCGAAAGAACAGAATCTCCCCACATATTTTATCGCGAGCAATAAAGAACTCATGTCTGTAGCCAAATACAAGCCGGTGAAAAAAGAAGAGCTGCTTGACATCAAAGGTTTCGGAAAACATAAGATTGAAAATTATGGTGAAGAGATCTTGGAAATCCTGGAAAGCGTCTGATTTCCCAGACCAATACTGATAATGCATCGAAAGCCGGGGAAGATTTCTTCCCCTGTTTTTTATGTTTCGGAAAAGTCCTTTCAATTCCTTATTTTTGCACTGCTTATCTATTCAATCTGTAAAAGTTATTTTAGAAAAAGACTTTAGAGAACGTATATTAAAGTTTGATTCTTGACTTATATAAAATGATGTCAGGGAGAAAATAAAAGATTTTCAAAACTTAAGTGTTCTTATAAACCATTTTTATGATCAACTTCAATGAAACTTAAGTGCTTTGCTTTTGTCTCTTTTGTGGTTTAAACTTTCGGATTAGTTTAAGTAGGTTTAATTATTAATATCATTTATCAATTATAAAAATGAAGCCAAGTTTAGCAAAAGGAACCAGAGATTTTACAGCACAGGAAGTTTCCAGAAGAAAATATATCATTAATATTTTACAGAAGAATTTCGAATTATTCGGATTTCAGCCGTTGGAGACACCGAGCTTTGAAAATCTTTCGACCTTGACAGGAAAGTACGGAGAAGAAGGAGACCGACTTATTTTTAAAATTTTAAATTCAGGAGAATATGCTTCAAAAGTGAATCAGGAAGACTGGGACAATAAAAACCATCAGAAACTGATTTCGCAAATTTCTGATAAAGCACTTCGTTACGACCTTACCGTACCTTTTGCAAGATTCGTGGCGATGAATCATGGAAAGCTTACCTTTCCATACAAGCGTTATCAGATTCAGCCGGTATGGAGAGCAGACCGTCCACAGAAAGGAAGATTCAGAGAGTTTTACCAGTGTGATGCAGATGTGGTAGGAAGTGAAAGCCTGTTGCAGGAAGTGGATTTGGTTCAGCTGTACCTGAAATCGTTCTCAGACCTTAAAATTCCTGTTACCATTCACATGAACAACAGAAAGATCCTTTCCGGTTTGGCAGAATATGCTGGGATTACAGATAAACTGATCGAATTTACCGTGGCTTTGGACAAACTCGATAAGATCGGGAAAGAAGGTGTGGTAAAAGAGTTACTGGAAAGAGAAATTTCTCAGGAATCTATTGATAAATTAGAATTTTTATTTAATCAGTCAGATGATGCGCTGGAAAACCTTCTGCAGCTAAAAGAGAAGTTTGCAGACAGTGAAATCGGGCTGAAAGGAGTAGAAGAGCTGGAGTTTGTTCTGACACAATCTCTGAATCTTGGGGTAGACATGCAAAATCTTGTCTTCAATATTACACTGGCGAGAGGTCTCGATTATTACACCGGAGCTATTTTCGAAGTAAAAGCAGATGAGGTAGCCATGGGATCTATTGGCGGTGGAGGAAGATATGATAACCTTACAGAAGTTTTCGGAGTTAAAAATATTCCGGGAATTGGGGTGTCATTTGGTTTGGACAGGGTTTACCTGGTGATGGAAGAGCTTAATCTTTTCCCTGAAGAAGCTTCAACGCAAGTAGAATATTTGTTTGCTAATTTTGGAGGAGAAGGAACGGTAGAAGCCTTAAAACTGATTATGCAACTTAGAGAAAAAGGAATCTCTGCTGAGCTTTACCCTGAAAATGCAAAACTAAATAAACAGTTTACCTACGCGGAAAAGAAAGGAATTAAAAACCTTGTTTTCTTAGGAGAAGAAGAAATTAAAAACGGAAAGGTTACCTTTAAAGATCTTGCTGCCGGAGAGCAGAAAACACTTTCCCTGGAAGAATTTTTAGGATAATATCTGAAAAAATATAAATAAAAAGCATTATCTATTCGGTAATGCTTTTTTATTTTATTGACTCCGAAGCATTGTTTACTATTGAAGAAGATATCGGCACACGAAATAATTTGATTTAAAATATTTGCTTAGGCCTTTCCGTATTTTAGAAAAAAATTAAATTTGTAATATCTACCATTTATAAAAACAAATAATGAGTGAAAAATCAAGATTAGACGAAATAAAAGATGAGCTGGAAATATTAGACATCAATCCCACTATTTTTGCCAGAAAAGAAATTCACGCCTTGCCGGATATACTTTCAGAGAATGAGAAAATTGTGTATCTGATCGAGGGAAGAAATAAACTGACCAATCACCATATTATCTTAGTTGCCACAGAAAGGAGATTGATTTTTGTAGACAAAGAGTTCATGTACGGACTGAAAGTAGAAGATTTTTCTTATGATAAAGTAAGCTCCATACAATATGAAAAGTCTTTGATGCTGGCCTCAATAGATATTCATATCTCTGAGAATATTCTGGAGATCGATAACGTTGGGAAATATTATGCAGAATTATTTTGTGAAAAAGTAAGAGATTTTATGGCCCGTCCCAGAGAATACTTTAAAAGTAAATCAGAATCTACCGTATTAGATCAATTGGAACAGCTGGGAAGATTGAAGGACAGTGGAATTTTAACGGAAGAAGAATTCTTTGCGCAGAAGAAAAAACTCATGGAGAAGCTCTAAAAAAGAATCATGGAAAATATTGAATATCAGATCAGAAAAATAAATCCCGATCTTTTTTCATGGGCACAATCAGAAATGAGTGACTTTTCTGATTTTCTGATGGAAAGTGAAAATATGATTCATATTATCGACGGAATTTATGACGGTAATGCCGTTTTTCTTCTATCTACCAATCGACGGGTGATTTTAAAAGGAATCGCAGCAGATTTTATGGAAGTAATTCCTCATGAAAAAATTACCTTAATCAATTATCTGAAACCTCAGGAGATGATTTCTGTTTATACAGAAGATAAAGTTTTCGGCATTGGAAAAGTTGGTGAAATGATGGCTTCAGAATTTAATAAAAGAGTGAATACCTTTATATTTGGCCATAATCAGGATGGCACAAAAGGAGAGGATGATCATCAAGAATCTGTTTTCGTTTTACTGGAACAGCTGGGGAAGTTGAGAGAAGGGGGAATATTAACAGAGGAAGAATTTTCATTACAAAAGAAAAAATTACTGGAAAGATTGTAATATTATCTTTCATTATCAACACAAATTTGTAATTTGGATTAATGCAAATACAGTTTAGCATTAATCAAGTAAACTATTAAACATAAAACCAGATGAACACTGAATGTTCTTTATGCGGATCTCCGCTTACATCGATGGATACGCTTTTAGGCGAAAACAAACTTTCGGAAGGAGGGATTCTCTGCAATAAGTGCCTGAATAAAGCCACTAATATCAATAAAGATCTTGTATCCGACCTTGGAAATTATAATATTGTCCAGATAAGAAATATGGTATTGAACGGAGTTGCGGAACAGGAGATGGCCATTGAAACTGAAGAATTTCAAACCATACAAATCGCGCAACCCAGGATTGTAGAAACCCCATCCCAAAGTATTCAGTTTACCTATACACCAGACGCACCTTCAAGACTTGACGAAATAAAAGATCAAATTGTAGCAACGGGTGCCAAACTCAGCCTTTTTGTAAACAGTGAAGTGGAGGAATTGGTCAATGTTCTTGATGAAAATGAAAAACTTATCGCGATTGCAGAAGGGAAATATCTTTATAATAATCTGGAAGGAATCGTAGTTTCAACAGAGAAAAGAATCATTTTTATTGATAAAAAGTTTTTTGGCGGTGTGTTTGAAAACGAGTTTCCGCTGCACAAAGTTAGTTCGGTACAACATGATACCAGCCTGATGTCTTCAACACTGAAAGTTTATACCCCTGGTTTTACAGCGGAATTTAAACTTTATATAAAGAGTGCTGCCAAAAACTTCTATGATGCTGTAAAGGATTATATAGGACGTTCTGAGGATCAGATCAGACTTCAGCAGATGCAAGCCAAGATACAACAACAGCCAATAGTACAGCAACCTCATCCTGCACAATCGAATTCTGAACACAAAGAAGCTCCAGCGGTTATTTTTGATCAGCTTGAAAAATTGGGGAAACTTCGGGAAATAGGGGTTCTTACAGAAGAAGAATTTGCCGAACAAAAGAAAAAGCTGCTGGCTAAACTTTAAAAACACCAAAAAAATGAGCAATACCTGTGCATTATGCCACGCTGAACTGACGTCGATAGACACCCTTTTAGGCGAAAACAAACTTTCAGACGGAGGAAATCTGTGTAATAAATGCCTGGATAAAGTAAGCAGTACCCATCAGGAACTTTTGTATAACCTCAACGCGTTCAGTATCAATGATATTAAAAACCTTGTTCAAACAGGAAAAATGGAACAGGAAAATGAAAATCCCAGGGAAAAGACAGAAGAAATTCAGATAGAAAGTCTGGTTCAATTTAATGAATCCGGTGATATGCCGAATGATATTTATAAGAGAAGACTGAAGGAAATAAAATATCAGCTGGAGCAGGTGGGGGCCAATCTGTCGATGTTTACAAAAGGGGAAATCAAAGAATTACCGCGTATACTTGCTGTGGATGAAGTAATTATTGCAGCTACAGATGCCCAGTTCTTAAAAACAGTAGATGCCGGAATCTTACTGGTCACACCAAAAAGAATGGTTTCGGTCTCAAAGGCTATGTTTGCCCCGGTAAAGGTAAATGCATATTCCAACGAAAGCATCACCGAAGTAAGTTTTGTAAGCAATCCTATATCTCCGGTGATAAAAATTCACACAGAAGACAGAGTCGTGGAATTCGAATGTTTCTGTGACAGGCTGGATGCGGAAAGATTCTACGGGTTTATCAGCAAAATTTATAATCAGGTTAAAGTGGAGAAGCAAATAGCTCCCACAAAAGAAGCAGCATCGGCTCTTATTTTTGAACAGCTTGAAAAACTAGGTAAATTAAGAGAAAACGGAATTTTGACCGAAGAAGAATTTACAGAGCAGAAAAAGAAACTGCTGGAGCAGCTTTCATAAATAAAAAGCGGCAAAAGCATGGAACCTAAAGGATCTCATGATATCGTTGAGCAATGGCTGAAAGCTTGGTCGTTATCAAGAAAACTACCACTTCCCATCAGACATTATTCGGGTTTTAAAGTAGAAGTAGGAGAGGAAAAACAAAAAATACGATATGTCTTTTCTGAGATTAATAATGATTTTATTGAACTCTCCAACCAGATTGATGAGCCATGGATTTATCTCAAAGTCTGCGCTTCTCCGGATGAGGTCACAAAAGTGGTTTCAGAAAAATGGATCTTGCAGCCTCCCGGATATATGATGTTCTGTTTCGGACCGATGAAGAATGCTGTAACAAATATTTGTCAGGGATACCGGATTGAATCCGAAGAATATAATTCCACAACAGTAGTCAAGATTACTACAAAAAGCGGGGAACAGGCTTCTATAGGTCGTATTGTGCTTATAGACGATCTCGCAGTATATGACAGAATTCTAACAGAAGAGAATCACAGGAAAAAAGGTCTCGCCAGTTTCCTGATGCAGGAACTTGAAAAGATCGCTTTATCTAAAGGTATTTCCAAGAATTTTCTGGTAGCAACAGAGCAGGGGAAAATGCTCTACCAATCGATGGGATGGAAACTTTACAGTAACTACACTTCAATCGTTATTCCTGGTATTTGATTTTTCAGACAGCATTCCTCTCCATGAATTATACAATGCTTCCAATCTTGAGGTTATAGATCTTTCATACTGTGATCTGGAAATCTTGCCGCACGGGATTGAAAATCTTAAAAACCTGAAGCATTTATACTTTTGGGGAAATAAAATTTCAAAAGTGGAAATTGAAAAGCTGAGAAGAGCATTACCGGGCTCCAAAATAACTTCTGTACATCCCTATAAGAAGATTTAAAAAGATTGGCTATATTAGCCTAAACTATAAAACCATGGAAAATTACTTAGAAATCAATAAAAAATCCTGGAACGCCAAGGTAGATCCACATTTGAAGTCGGATTTTTATTTTGTGGATGAATTTTTACAGGGGAGAAGTTCACTCAACTCTATAGAACTTGAGCTTTTAGGAGAGGTCAGTGGCAAAAGTATTCTGCATCTGCAATGTCACTTTGGGCAGGATTCTATTTCCCTTTCCAGAATAGGAGCCGAAGTCACTGGTGTGGATTTGTCTGATAAAGCCATTGAAGCAGCACAAGATCTTGCAAAAAAATGTGGAACTGATACCAAATTTATCTGTTCGGACGTCTATACTTTGCCAGATATTCTGGATGAAAAATTTGATATCGTCTATACAAGCTATGGAGTAATCGGCTGGCTTCCTGATCTTGATCAATGGGCAGCAGTGATCAGCCACTTTCTAAAACCGGGCGGGAAATTTGTGATGGCAGAGTTTCATCCGGCAGTCTGGATGTTCGATGACGATTTTACAAAGGTTACCTACAGCTATTTTAATGAAAAACCTATCTTAGAAACTTATGAAGGAACCTATGCGGATAAATCAGCCGATATTGTTCAGGAATATGTGATGTGGAATCATTCTTTGGGAGAAGTTTTGCAGAATTTGATCAAACATAAAATAGGAATTGACACTTTTCAGGAATTTGACTGGTCGCCATACCCATGCTTCAACCATGTTGAAGAATTTGAAAAGGGTAAATGGAGAATTTCACAGTTTGGCAATAAAATGCCATTAGTGTATAGTCTAAAAGGACAAAAAAAATAGAATTTGAATTTATCCCTGAAGAAAAGACAAGAATTTTAAGCAAAAAAAATCTTTGGTGTAAAGGAGAGTCGAAACGTATTTTCTTCATTGGCATCATAACATTGAGTATAAAAAAAGTCATCATAATCCTAAGACTATGATGACTTTCTATATATGAATGTTAAAAAAACTAATTTGCTTTTAGCTCAAAGCGTCTTCAGCTTTTGTTTTAGCTTCATCTACCTTGTTCTGAACCTGGGAAGCAACATCATTCGCTTTGCTTTTTACATCATTTCCCCATTTGTTTAGATTGTCCTTTGCCGTATTAATTTTATCTTTTACTGCCTGCTTTTCTTCCTCTGAAGAATTTTTGTATTTCCAATATGCTAAAGCACCAATACCTAATAAAGCTAGTATTCCTTTTGTCTTATTTCCCATGATTTCTATTTTTTAAAATGTTGTATTAAAATTTGTTACTAATCAATATGTAAAATACGTGCCAAAAAATTCAATCATATGATAAATAAATGTTAAAATTATTGAAAGATATCAAAATTTTCTCCGTCGAAACTTGCGAAGACCATCGTAGGGTAAGAATCCTGATGGTAAATATTTCCATCTTTATCAATGGCGATCGCTCCTGCAAAGCCATCAATCGTTTTAAGTTCCTCAAAGGTTTTACTAAAGGCCTCTTTCAGGCTCATTCCATCGGTGGTTCTGGTGACGATCTTTGCAGCGGTGGCGTTGCTTACAATATCTTCTCCTACGCCGGTGCAGCTCACCGCACAAATAGAATTGGCGTAATTTCCGGCCACAGTTGCTGAATCTGAAATTCTTCCCGGAATCTCAAAACCTTTTCCGCCTGTAGAGGTTGCTACCGCCAGTTTTCCATCCTTATCAAGCGCTACACAGCCTACAGTTCCTTTTCCTCCGGTCTTAAGTTTAGCTTCATATTCGCTTCTTCTCTGTGGAATTTCAGTTGAGAAATTTTCAAATCCATGCTCAGATGCATAAATTTTGGCCCCGTTTCCGCCAAGGACCCTGTCATCTTCTTTGATCAGTTCCTTCGCTACAAAAACAGGATTCTTCACATCCTGAAGGTTGATCACCCCGCTTAATTTTTGTGTTGTACCATCCATAATAGCCGCACTCATGCGGATTACCCCATCGCTCTGGATCTGTGAGCCGATACCTGCATTGTACAACGGATCGTCTTCTAATAGAGAAACTGCATAAGCTGCCGTGTCAAAAGCAGAATGCGTCCGAAGATATTCAAAGGCTTGTTCTGTTATATGTTTTAAAGAATTTTGTTTTGCGGTCTTTACTTCATGGCTTTGGTCGCTTTCAGAGAAAAAACCGCCGTGGATGATGATTTTCATAGGAATTTATGGGTTTCGGGTTTTGAGTTGCGTTTTAAATTTAAGAGTTAAATTCATTACATTTAGCATACTCGTGTATTTTCAAAATAAAGAGACAAGATAAGAATTTTCCCGATATCGGTATCTTATTATTCGCTGTGAATTACTTTCTTCTTATCACTTATTTTAGCGACCCTGATTTCTACAAAAAAACCCTTCAAAAGAAGGGTGTATATTATTAAAGTTGTACCTGAAAACAGAGATATTCTATTTATCCTGAGGTATCGGATTAAACTGTGAGTTTTCGATTGTGAGTTTCTTCGTTGTAAGATCGTAATGGTCATTCATAGACATGACATGTACGGTAAGATTATCAATTGAAATCGGTTCTCCAAGATTGATATTCGTTAGGTTGGTGTCTTTAATAAATCTTCCGTCTACCAGAATCACAAGCCCGGAACCTACAGCAGTCATGACATCATCATGGATAAAAAGTCCGGTATCTTCACCCAAACCAATTCCTAAGGTTCTCGGATTATTAACCACTGCCTGGAACAGACGCCCGATTCTGCCTCGCTGTACAAAATGGGTATCGATGATGACATTATCGATCAGACCAAGTCCCTGAGTTGTTTTGATCTCTCCCTTTAAAAGAGATTCTGAGCTGCTTCCCTGATAAATCATGTTTTCAGAAGCTGCGGCAGCGCCAGCAGAAGTTCCGGAATAGATAAAATCCTGTTCCTGATATTTCAGTAAAATAGTATCGTGAAATCTTGTTCCCCCCAGAATAGAAGTCAGTCTAAGCTGATCTCCTCCTGTGAACATCACCACATCTGCAGCATTGGCTCTTGCTGCCATAGCATCAGAATTGGCCTCTTCACGGTTGTGGATGTCTAGGATGTTTACATTTTTGGCACCCAGAAATTCAAAAGCTTTTTTGTATTCGGTACCTACAATCTGAGGGATTTGGGACGCTGTCGTCACAATTTCGATGACAGAATTTTCCTTGTGTTTTGATTCATTGATAATCTTTCTCAAGATTCCTCTTTCAAAGAAATTAAGGTTTTTTTCAATGCTCTGATCGAAATCGGTTTCTGCAAAACTTCCTTTGTTTACAGCGCCTCCGATAATAATTAATTTTCCAACGGGTCTCATCATAGTGTGCAAATTTAAAAAATATTTGACATTTGGCGAAATTCATACCACATTTAAATGGTTTTTAATGTTTTAGGATTGTTAATTTATTTTAATTCTTTTTTGAGAAATGTTTAAATGTGGTATAGTTTCGTTTAGGGTTTTACATTATCTTTGATTTTTGAAGGAGTTATTGTTAACTGATAAAAATGCAAATAGATTATGAAAATTGAGAAGATACAGGCACTACGCGGCCCAAATATCTGGAGTATCAGAAGAAAGAAGCTGATACAGATGAGATTGGACCTGGAAGAAATGGAAAATTATCCTACGAATAAGATCGACGGTTTCAGAGAGAGAATCCAAAAACTTATTCCATCTCTGATTACCCACAGATGCTCAGAAGGAGTAGAAGGCGGATTTTTTCACAGGATAGAAACAGGTACCTGGATGGGACATGTCATCGAGCACATAGCGCTGGAAATACAGACGCTGGCAGGGATGGATGTAGGTTTCGGAAGGACCAGGGAAACAAAATCACCGGGAATATATAATGTGGTCTTTAATTATATTGAAGAGAATGCGGGGATTTATGCTGGTGAAGAAGCGGTAAAAATCGCTGAAGCTCTTATTGAAGATAAAGAATACGATATTCAGGCCTGTATTCACAAATTAAAGGAGATCAGAGAACGGGTCCGTCTGGGACCCTCTACAGGTAGTATTGTGGAAGAAGCTGTTTCCAGAAAAATTCCATGGATCAGATTAGGAACAAATTCTTTGGTACAGCTTGGTTATGGGGTAAATCAGCAGCGTTTTCAGGCTACCATTACAGGAAAAACAAGCTCCATTGCAGTAGATATTGCATGCAATAAAGAATTAACAAAGAAAATGCTTCATGATGCTGCTATTCCGGTTCCTATCGGGGATCTGATTGTAGACGAAGAAGGGTTGAATGAGGTGATCAGTAAAATTGGCTATCCTATCGTTCTGAAACCGCTGGACGGAAATCATGGAAAAGGCTCTTCCATTAACGTCAACGATTGGGAAGCTGCAAAAATAGGATTGGAGCATGCCCAGAAATATTCACGAAAAGTCATTGTAGAAAAATACATTACCGGATATGATTTCAGGGTTTTAGTCATTAATAATAAAATGGTGGCTGCCGCAAGAAGAGTTCCTGCTCATGTAGTAGGCGATGGTGAAATGACCATTCAGCAGCTGATAGATAAAGAAAATAGCGATCCGAGAAGAGGATATGGTCACGAAAATGTCCTTACTGAAATAGAAGTGGATAAGGACACCATGGAACTTCTTGAAAAGCTCCATTATACCCTTGAAACAGTTCCTCAGAAAGGAGAAATAGTTTATTTAAAATCAACGGCTAATCTTTCTACGGGAGGAACATCCATAGACGTTACAGATATGGTACATCCTGAAAATATAACGATGGCTGAAAGAGTATCTAAAATTATAGGTCTGGATGTCTGCGGTATTGATATAATGGCTGAAAACCTTACACAGCCTTTAAAAGAGAGCGGAGCTGCGATCATAGAAGTGAATGCGGCACCGGGATTCAGAATGCACCTTGCACCAAGTGAAGGTCTTCCAAGAAATGTAGCTGCTCCGGTTGTGGATATGCTCTATCCTCCCGGAAAGCCTTATACGATTCCTATTATTGCAGTAACAGGAACGAATGGCAAGACAACAACAACAAGACTGATTTCCCATATTGTAAAAAGCAACGGGTACAGAGTAGGTTTTACAACTTCCGACGGTATTTATATCCAAAATACCATGTTAACAAAAGGAGACACCACAGGACCACTTTCTGCTGAATTTGTTTTAAAAGATCCTACGGTAGAGTTTGCTGTTTTGGAAACAGCCAGAGGAGGTATCCTGCGTTCAGGCTTAGGCTTTTCACAGTGTGATATAGGAGTTTTGACCAATATTGAGGAAGATCATTTGGGAATGAACGACATTCATAATCTGAAAGACCTTACCAAGGTAAAAAGAGTTGTTCTGGATAGTGTGAAGAAAGGTGGTTGGAGCGTACTGAATGCTGATAATGAATATTCTATGAAGATCATGAATGATATTGACAGCAATATCGCGATCTTCAGCATGGATGAAAACAATCCTCATATTGTAAAGTTTGCCAAAGAAGGAAGAATTACCTGCATTTATGAAGAAGGTTTTGTAACCATCAAAAAAGGAGACTGGAAGATCAGAATAGGAAAAGCCAAAGACTTCCCGATTACAATGGAAGGCAAGGCGAGATTTATGATCGAAAATGTTTTGGCAGCCAGTTTAGCCAGTTATCTCTATGGTTTTGGCATTGAAGATATTTCTAATTCGCTGAGAACTTTTATTCCAAGTGCGCAGCTTACGCCCGGAAGGCTGAATATTTTTAAATTCAAAAGTTTTAAGGTTCTGATTGATTTCGCACATAACCCTTCAGGGTACGAGGCCATCGAAGATTATCTTAAAAATGTAGAATCTACAAAGAAAATTGGTATTATTTCCGGAGTGGGAGACAGACGTGACAGTGATATCCGTGAGTGCGGTAAAATTGCGGGTCGAATGTTTGATTATATCATCATCAGAAATGAAAAGCATCTGAGAGGGAGAACGGAAGAAGAGATCAACGGACTGATCATTGACGGGATCAATGAAGCAGGAAGAGATGTAAGCTATGAGATCATTCCTAAAGAAATAGAAGCCCTTAAGCATGCCATGGGAATGGCTGAGGACGGGACTTTTATCACCGCTTTAAGTGACGTTATTTCGAATGCTATTGACCTTGTTCAGGAGTATCAGGCAAGAGAGATTCAGGAAGAAGATAAAAATTCATAGGAAGATCAATAATTATAAAAACAGCGGCTGAATTTTCAGCCGCTGTTTTGGTTTATAGGTTTTGGTTTAAATGTGAAGTTTTAGAAAAGTTCATTTAAACCATTAAAATACACATTACTTATGTAGCTTTGAATGAAGATACAGACTGTTTTAATTTAAAATCAAACAATCGTTTAACTTTTTGGAGATATAATTCTGATCGATCAGAAAGATCAATAAAGTAGTCCATCTGCCATACTTGAGTAGCTTTTGCCTGTTTGCTTTCTGTATGATCCCAATCAGGATAGACCCTGATTCCTCTTTTTCCCATTTTGTTTTCATGAGACAAGATTCCTTTTTTTACAAGTATTTCTTTCGGGAAAATAAAAATACCTTTCTCATTATCTTTTGAGGCTGAGATCAGATAGAAATCATAAGGATCATCCGAATCAAACGGAGCTGTTTCTCCTTGGTCATTCCGTTTCCATATCGTAACGAACTGACCTGTTTTTGCAGGCGTTATTTTTGCTGTACGGAATTTAATGTTCAGACCATTCAGGGTAAAGCTACAACCAGAATATTCTCTGCATTCAAGATCTTCCTCTGCATCTAAAAGTTTCAGGCCAAGCGGCTGAAAAATGGTTTCATCAACATTTTGAAGAGTCATTATTGTCTTTCTGTAATTATTAAAAATTAGGGATTAAAAATGATTTCATGATGGTTTATTCTAAAGACTATTCCTCTCCAAAAAATGCATTGGAGCTTCCGATCCAAATCGCATCCTTTTTATTAAAATCTACGTTGACCATCGCTGCTTTTGTCATTCTTCCAAGATTTTCCAGCAGAATAGGGCGTTCCTGGTCTTCATGCCATACATACAACAGACGGATCTCTGCTTTTGAAAACTCACCGTTAATATCTTCAAAAATAGGTTCATAAGTTACTTTTCTCTGCAAAATATAATTTTCCTTATCGATGATAGTTTCTGTGATTTCTTTTGTAGGATTTAAATTCACCCCGCTGCCCGCAAATGAAAACAAAGGTTTTAATACAAAGTTTTCCAGGTTTTCATGTTCAGGAAATTCATGCAGGAAATAGCTTTTCGGAACAAAATCATGTTTCAGCATCGGAAGAAGAAACTTCGAGATTTTAAAGAACCAGTTGGGATGAGTGATCCATTTTACGTCAATATCTTCACGGAAATCAAATCCGGCTTTTACATCGGGAATCCGGTCCAGTTCATCAAAGATAACACGGTTGTAAATTCTTTTGATTTCAAAGAGTTGTCCATCATTTTCATAGAATAATTTCCGGCCCTCTTTTTTTACTTTCGTCAGACAGACTGTTTTTATACCAAGTAATTTTTCTGTTAATGCAAAATCTATGGCTGTTTTCTGTTTTTCCGGAAATATCTCAAGCAGAATAACATTTTCAGGATTTTCGTCGCCTACGATCAGTTTTTTCAAATGATTTTTAAACTCATCATCAGGCATTTTATTTCTGATTTCCGAGAGAAAAGGGTAGACCTCACAAAAAGTTTCTTCAAAAGTCTTTTGAAAAGCATATAATGATGGGAAGGCTTGCAGCTCGATCAGTTGCGGTTCTATGGCTCCGTTTTCGCTTCTGCAGATCCCAAAATCTATTGTGAAAAAGTGAGGTTGAAGCGTGTCGTTGGGAACCCTACAGTTTTCAGGAACTGCTTTATAAAGAGTTTCAGCAGGAAGTTCTTTGATTTGGTCAATAATACTGTTGCTGGCGTCAAGGAGTTTGTTCTTAAATTCATGGGTAAGAAAAAGCGGACTTTCTGAAATTCGGAATGCCGGCTCAATACCTCCTTTCTGAGCGAGACGATCTTTAAGTTGTTCGTATTTCTCCTGCGAAAACTCCTGGTTAAATTGCTTTCTGTATTTTGGGATCATATTTTTTTCTTTGTGGTTTGATTTTAAAAAATCGAGCAGTGATTGCCCGATTTTAGTTTTATTATGGTTAATACAATATCTTATTGATTGTATAAAAAGTTTACGCTAAAGCTTCACTTCCTTTCAAAATGTTTTTTTTTGCTGACTGAAGAAACCTTGGCAGAATCTGGGCTCTCGTAAGAATGATCTTGTTTTCATCGTCTATTCTGTCTACCGTTTCAAGATATTTCTCCATTCCGAAATTCTCGATCATTGCCGTTTTGTTCTTCTCGTCTTTCAGATTTTCGATCATGCCTTGCGGATCAGCTTCCGGATGGAACTGGGTCCCGAAGATTTCATCCGAGAAACGAACAGCCATTACCGCTCTTTCCAGATTGATATGCGGTCTGGATTTCTCAATGGCCATGATTTTCATCCCCAACTCATCAAAACGGTCCATATCCGGTTCAATAAACTGATAAGCTCTTGAATCTACGGCATAAAAAGGATCCTGAAGATTTTTGAATAAAAATTCCTGCTCTCCTTCTTCTGTTTTATGAACGGGCATTACCCCAAAAGAATAAGATTTTCTTTTACAGATATTACCAAGCTTCCAGTGAATACTTGCCAACTGGAATGAGTGGCAGATCAGGAACAGATATTTTTTATCCTCATTATATTGGTTGTGCTCTAAAACAGCATCAAGAAAACCTGCATATCTGTCCTCCCACTCCAGACCTTCTCTGTGTGGATTTCCCGGTCCGCCCGAAGAAATAAAAATGTCAAAATCGTCAATGTTCGGCATTTCATTCTTGAACCTTACCTCAAATGTTTGGATGATCACATTTTCTTCAGAGCTTTGCTGGAATGCCTCGGAAATCTCTTTAATATTTCTAAAGCCTTGATTGACATGATTGTTGTTCATATCCAGCAGAGCGATTCGAATATCTTTCATAACTACTTCATATTTTTTGTAAAGTTACCAAAAATATTATGAAGCCATTTCTCCGTGGGTGATACCATACTCCGTTTCAGAGATCATATAATCTACTACTTTGGTAAGATCTCCGGTTTCTTTATATACCTGAAGCTGACGATCTGCACCCGTTCCGTTTTCTAAAATGGTCCAGGCATATTCCACTTCTTTTCTGCAGTCCAGCTCATCTACAACATCGTCGATGAATTCCAGAAGTTCCTTCAGCAGATGTGGATAGGGAACAGATTCTTCTTTTCCGAAATCAATAAGATGGGCCTCGATTCCGCTTTTTGAAGCCCGCCATTTATTCTCGTTTAACAGCAGTCTTCTGTAACTTCTGAAGCTCAGATTCTGCTGGTGAAGTTTATAAATTTTTGCAACCAGGCACTGCATAATAGCAGCCATACATACCGTTTCTTCTATTCTCAATGGCATGTCGCAAATTCTGAACTCTATAGTAGGGTAGAATGGATGTACCCGGAGATCCCACCAGATTTTCTTGGCATTATCTATGGTTCCCGTTTTTACCAAAAGATCTACATAGCTGTCAAACTCCGCTAATGAATTGAAATAGCTCGGAATCCCTGTTCTTGGAAACTTGACGAAGATCTCCTGTCTGTATGATTTAAAACCCGTATTTCTTCCGATCCAAAAAGGTGAATTGGTGGAAAGTGCGTACACGTGAGGAAGGAAATAGCGCATTACATTCTGAATTCTGACCCCTTCTTCACGGTTGGGAATTCCGATATGTACATGCAGCCCGAAAATAAGATTTCCGCGGGCAACATCTCCCATATCATCTACAATCTTGTTGTAACGTTCACCATTGGTGATGGTATTGTGTTCCCAGTTGGAAAAAGGATGCGTTCCGCCTCCGGAAACACGAAGGCCTTGTTCATGGGCGGTATTAATCAAATGCCTTCTTAAATTCGTAAGTTCAGCTCTCGCTTCCTGAATATTCTGGCAGATACCCGTTTCCATTTCAATCATGGATTCGTGCATTTCGTGTTTTAAATTTTCGCTTAAAACCGCCTTTCCGCCTTCAATAATTTTCGAAACATGAGATATTAAGTCTCTGCTCTCAACATCAATAATCTGATATTCTTCTTCGATTCCTATGGTAAATTGATGCATTTCTTTTCGTGTTTTTTATTTAAATATTTATTTTACTGAATCTTTTACGAAGGTGCCCCACGAAATATTAGGTTTTCCAGGAACATATTCTTTAGCTTTTTCAATAGCCAGTTTAGCCGAATGTTCAACGATCCATGCAAAGTTTTCCTCGCCTACAGAATTTCGGTCTGCATCAGGAGCCGGATTGCAGAAATCGATAGCATAGGGAATTCCGTCTCTGATTGCAAATTCTACCGTATTGAAATCATAGCCGAGGGCTTCATTCATAGTGATCGTGTAATCATGAATCGTTTTTAATAGTTTTTCCAGCTCTGCCCCCTGAGTCTGATGTGTTGTGGCATATCGCAAATGATGGGCATTACGGGGTTCATAAGGCATAATATGAACATATTTTTTACCCAGACAATAAACCCTGTAGTAATCATCGAAAACAATTTCTTCCTGAACCATCATGACCAGTTGTTCTGTTTCGCTTAATTTATTCCAGAGATCATCCGGATTTTCAACTCTGTAAACGCTTTTCCAGCCGCCACCGTCATGAGGTTTCATATAAGCAGGAAAACCTACGTAATCGAAAATATATTCCCAGTCGTGAGGAAACTTAAGGTTCCTGAATGAGGTTTCGGAGGTATCAGTTGGTCTTTCGTGCGAAGGAAGCAATACCGTTTTAGGAAGCGGAATTCCCAGTTTTGACATCAGTGCATTATTGAAAAATTTTTCATCCGCACTCCACCAGAAAGGATTATTGATAACATAAGTTCCGTTGAGTGCTGCATTTTTCAAATACGCTCTGTAAAAAGGAACATCCTGCGAAATTCTGTCGATAATGACTGCATAGCCGTAATCAGCGCCTTGTTCTAGTTTGTCGATATTTACCGGTTCAGCAATGATTTCTCCGCCACCCAGTTCATTCACTTTGTCGATAAACGCCCAAGGAAATGTATCTTCCATACCGAATAGAATTCCCACTTTTTTTGCCATAATTTCTGTTTTTTAATTGGTGTATGTATTATTATTTTATCTTCTTAAATGTACTGCTTTTCAGGAAAAAAAGGCACCTATAAATGTGGGAAATACCATTCTCCACAAGGTCCAGTCGTGATTGATCCATTTTCTTTCATCATACCAGAAATCAATCCCTTTTGAGCGTAAAATCTCAGCCATTTCAATGTTTTTATCCCTGCAGATATCCTGGTCAGAAGTACTCAGGACAATGTGCATATGCTTGTATTTCCAGGCTTCATCATTCTTCACAAATTCTTTCGGGCAATTAAAATAGACCAGTTCATCAGAATATCCATCCATAAAATTCCTGATGCTGAATGCTCCCGAAAGGCAGAATAAATGGGAAACTACATCCGGAAATCTGAACGCAAAATTGGCAGCATGATAACCTCCGAAACTTGCTCCGGCCACTGCAACACGGTGGGTTTTGTGCATCTTCTGGATATAGGGAATGAATTCCTGGATAAGAAACTGCATATACAGCTCATAATTCTTTATCCTTTGCTGAGGCGAAATCTTTTCGTCATAAAAACTCCATGCATCAATAGTCTGAATATTATAAAGTTTTACTTTCCCTTGTTCTACAAACCAGTTGATACTTCCATTAAGATGGAAATCGTTATTTTGGGTATACTGTCCCTGAGAAGTGGGAAACATGATGATCGGATGACCATAATGTCCGGTAACTTCTACCTTAAGACGGGTTCCCAATATATTTGAATAATAATCTGTATGTTCTATATGCGGCATTATAAATTTTCTTTTGTTATACGGTGTTTTAGCTGGTCAATTTGCTTTTGGGAGGTAAAATATTCAGCATTTCAGCCTGAATTTTTTCTGCAGCGCTGTCTAATCTTTCCTGTATGATATCCGGGTCTGTAGATTTATAAACAATTCCCACATGGTAATCAATCGGAAGGAAACTGACCGCTTCTTCACTTTCAAAAGCAGTGTAATCAGGATGTTTGTCTTTGATCAGGGCTACGATGAGTCCGGAATAGTAACCGGTAGGTTTTGAAGCCTTATAGCTTTTTCCACGCAGCAGGGCATCTTCAATTTTGGCCCATTCGCGCCAGATATTAATATTGCTTGAAGCCTCAACAAGATCAGGAATATGGGCACCACCAACCCTGGAAGAGGTTTCAAGGAAATACCATTTCCCGTCAGCTTTTCCACGGATAAATTCAGTGTGTGTAGCCCCGTTGAGAAGTCCGAAACTGGAAAGAACCTTTGCATTCACTTCGTCAAGAGCTTTAAATTCCTCAGAATATCTTCCCAGAGTTTTGGATCGGAATACCCCTCCTTCATGAGAAACCTGCATAGGCGGAGCCAGATATTTGGAAGCCGAGGTAAAGACAATTTCTTTGTTAAAGGTCAGGCTGTCTACGTGATAAACATCTCCTGGTTTAAAGCTTTCAAGCAGAAACAGGTGTCGCTCTTCCCCGAGTGATTCCAGTTCAGCCCAGAGGTCATCTTTGGAAGAAAACTTTTTAATGCCCGATGCAGATGCTTCCGAACGGGGTTTTAATACCCACGGACCCGGAACTTTTTCTGTAAAATTGTTGACCTCATCATTATTAAAAACTGCCGTAAACTCAGGAACATTGATTCCCGAATCTTTTGCCTTCTGACGCATCGCCAGTTTATCTCTGAAATACCTGTGAGTAGTCTGTCCCATTCCGGGAATGCGGAATGTTTCTCTGATCAGTGCTGCTTTTTCTACATCATAGTCATCAAGTGCGACCACAGCATCTATTTTTCTGGTTTTCATCAGATGTGAAAATCCCTGAACGAGATGTTCCAGATTCCACACAGATGGCTTCAGTTCAGACATATAAAAGACCTCGTCAATAGCATGCCATGGCCAGTTTTTCTCTTTAAGACTCTCTGATGTTACTAAGATGATTTTGTTACCGAGCTTCTTCATTTCATCCATGAAGTCATAGCCCTTGTAATAGCACGAAATACATACTATAATTTTCTCCTCCATATAATGTTTTTTAATTTTTAGTAAATTATCAAAGATAAAAGCGTATTTCTATTGATTAATCAATGGTAAAAATAGAAATAAACTGCGTTTTTGAGAATCTATAATCAAGTATACAGAGAATTTTTGAAAAAAACTAATTTTTAGTGATAATTTTCCATTAAATCGGCCAGCAATTGTACTCCAAAACCGGTTGCTGCCTTCCCCTTTGCGTATCCCGTACTTCCGAAGGCAACACCTGCGATGTCCAGATGGGCCCATCGAGGGTGGTTTTCAATAAACTGCTCCAAAAATTTAGCGGCTACGATACAATCTCCGATAGGTTTCATTGAGATATTTTTAAGGTCTGCCACATCAGATTGAATATCATCTTTCCATACCTCCCACAAAGGAAGATTCCATACTCTTTGATTGGTGGTATCTCCGGTTTTTATCAAAATATTTTTCAATTCATCATTGTTTGAAAACATCGCTCCACAAGTATCACCGAACATTCTGACAGAACTTCCCGTCAGCGTCGCAAGATCGATAAGGAAATCTGTTTTATAGTTTTTTGACAGATAAGAAAGACCATCTGCAAGAATCATTCTGCCTTCTGCATCTGTATTCAGTACTTCAATGGTTTTTCCGTTGTAAGCAGTGATGACATCACTTGGAAGGAAAGCATTTTCAGAGATTGCATTGTCTGTGATAGGAAGTACCGCCACGATATTCACCGGAAGTTTCATCTCTGCTGCGTAAATTAATGTTCCGATAACAGCTGTTGCACCCCCCATATCAGACTTCATATAGTGCATATTGTCCGGATTCTTCAGAGAGATTCCACCGGTATCAAAAAGAACGCATTTTCCCACCAGACCAAATGTTTTGGCATTTTTTACTTGGGTTTTATATTCTATGATCGTAAAGGCAGCATCATAAGCGCTTCCCTGATTGACTGACAGATAAGCGCCAAGACCTAATTCCTCGCATTTCTTCCTGTTAAATACCGTGTACTTTAACTCGTATTTCTTTGCTAAATTTTTAAGGTAAAGACTTAAAATATCTGGTTTCTTAAGATTGGCCGGTTTGTTCAGCCATTCCTGACAGGCCGTCTGCCCGTTAGCCAGTGCTTCGGCTTTTTCACTGATACCATCTAATTTTTTCTGGCTTAAATTTTCAAAGTGAATCTCAAATCTGGAGTTCCAGAACGCATGCTTTTTGTCAAAAGGATAATGGTAAGTTCCCAACAATAAGCCTTTTACGAATTCTGAGAACTGTTTTTCGTTCAGAAAATCTGCTAAAACCAAAGTAGGCGCAGCCTGGATTTTTTCTTTCTGGGTTTGAGTAAATTTTACCGCCACCTGCTGGACTTCGAAGTTCTGCAGGGTAGATTTTCCTAAGCCGATCAGATAAGTGATACTTTCTGAATCAGTATGAATAAATACCTCATGTTTCTTTCCGCTGAAAAAGGAGGCTATATTTTTATTGTATTTTTTACCCGATTTTTTCCATTCTTCTTCTGTGAAAAGTTGAAAAATCTGGGTGTAGTTTTTATTTTTTTTATTGATTAGTTTCATAAACTTAATTTTTAATACTTTGTTGTTGTGGTTGTACTTCTACGGGATTTTCTGTGTTGTCGTAGAAAAGCCATTCAATAGCTCTTGGGAATTCCTGAGACCAGTAAAATTCACTGTGGGTTCCTTCCGGATTGATGCTGGTTTTAAACTCAAAATCAAAAAGATTTTTCTTCTCCCAGCGTTTTAAATATTCTTCAAAAACATGGATTCTTTTGACCATCTTAGAGCCTTCCTGACCTCCTCCGTAGAGATAGATCTTTGTTTTAAACGGAACTCTGAAGTTCATCATCGGGAAATTATTATTCGGCTCTACCCACAGTGACGGAGAGAAAATCAGCAGTTTAGAATAAACCTCCGGATAAAGAAAACCACTGTAAATGCTGATCAGTGCACCTAAAGAGCTGCCTCCGATTCCTGTATTGTCACGATCCTTTTTGGTGCGGTAGTGGTCATCCACAAAAGGTTTTAAAGTGTCTGTGATGAAGCGGATGTATTTTTTACCCTCAGAGCCATTGGCTACATGATCATTATCAAAAATATATTCCTTGATACGCTCTTCACTGCCGTGTTCTATAGCTATAATAATGACATCGCCACGGCTGTATTCCGCAAGGATAGAAAGTTTCTTATCAATTTCCCAGTTTCCGTACCCGCTTCCTTCGTTGAAAAGATTTTGAGCATCCTGAAGATAAAGGACAGGATAACTTTTGTCTGCAACATAGTAATCATAGGGGAGAACAGCCCATACTTTCCGGTACCGTTCAAGTTGTGGAATATAAAATTCGTCAGAAATCACTTCTGCAATCGGGAAGAATTCTTTTTTGAAAGGTCCCCAGTTGAGCCTCCATTTTTCTATGATATCTGATGCCTTTCCCGCGGACTTTTCAGCCTTACGGTTGGGGGTGATATTTCCATATTTGTCGAGCTCTACATTTTCCCAACCTCCTTTCGTGAATTTGTATTCCACAATATCGGCAAGGATTTCGCTATTGATCTCAATGAAATAATGGTGTGAATCCAGCTGTTTAAGCTGATAATTGGAATCTCTGGGGTTCCAGTTGTTGAAATTTCCGGTGATGTATACCGTTCTGTCGTCGCTTTCTTCTGTATAAAGTTCAAACCTCATCTTATGTGTTTAATATAAATTGGCAGCTAAATTTATAAAAAAGATTGTTTTAAAATCATAAAAAAATGAATGTAAAAAATAATATATTTGATCAATGTGCCGAAATGAGAGTAATTAACATAATAATTATTTGATTAATTTTTAACCATTATTGCAGGGAATTTTCGTAGTTTCAAAGAAAAATAAAGTATAATAATATCTTGATGAATTCTGTTAAAACCTATACACTGTTTACTGACCATGATGTCTACCTTTTCAAAGAAGGAAGACACTACAAGCTGTATGGGAAATTTGGTGCACATTCTGTTGAAAAAGACGGTGTAAAAGGCGTCTATTTTTCGGTCTGGGCTCCCAATGCAAAAAAAGTTTCCGTGATAGGAAATTTCAATAACTGGAATCATAAAGATCATATTCTGTTCCCGCGATGGGATGGATCCGGGATCTGGGAAGGTTTTATAACCGGACTTACCTGGGGAACTTTATATAAATATGCGGTAGAAACAGCCAGAGGAGAAATTCTCGAAAAAAGTGATCCTTATGCTTTGAGCTGGGAGCAAAATCTGCAGGCTGCCTCATTGGTTTCTACGACCTGGTATGAGTGGACCGATAAAGAATGGATGGAAAAGCGCCGGGAAATCAACAGTCTGGACGCACCGATATCGGTATATGAACTTCATTTAGGTTCCTGGATAAGGCCAGGCAACGCTCCGGAAAAGTATTTGAATTACCGTGACATCGCTGAAAAATTGGTTCCTTACGCAAAAGAAATGGGCTTTACCCATGTTGAATTGATGCCTGTTATGGAATATCCTTATGATCCGAGCTGGGGATACCAGATTACAGGGTTTTATGCGGCGACATCAAGGTTTGGTTCTCCTCAGGATCTGATGTTTCTGATCGATGAACTTCATAAAAATGATATTGGAGTAATTTTAGATTGGGTCCCTTCTCATTTTCCGGGTGATGCCAACGGACTTCACCGTTTCGACGGTTCTTATCTGTATGAACATGAAGATCCGAGAAAAGGTTTTCATCCCGACTGGAAGTCCTATATTTTTAATTATGGCAGAAATGAAGTTAAATCCTTTCTCATTTCCAATGCCATGTTCTGGTTAGACCGATATCACGCTGACGGACTTCGGGTAGACGCAGTCACATCGATGCTTCATCTGGACTATTCCAGAAATGAAGGCGAGTGGGAACCCAATATTGAAGGCGGAAATGTAAACCTTGAAGCTAAAGCTTTTCTCCAGGAGTTCAACACAGCGGTTTATAAAGAATTTGGTGACAGTATTATTACGATAGCCGAAGAAAGCTCAGATTTTCCTTTGCTTACAAAACCCGTTCATGACGGTGGAGTAGGTTTCGGAATGAAATGGATGATGGGGTGGATGCATGATACGCTGGATTATTTTAAAGAAGCTCCTGAAAACAGGAAATACCACCACCATAAAATCACCTTTGCCTCCGTATATATGTATAATGAAAATTATATGATGCCGCTGTCCCATGATGAAGTGGTCCACGGAAAAGCAAGTCTGATCTATAAAATGCCGGGAGACGAATGGCAGAAATTTGCCAATCTCCGTGCATTGTATGTTTATATGTATACCCATCCGGGAGCAAAGCTTCTTTTTATGGGAGACGAATTTGCACAAACAGGCGAATGGAATTTTACCCGCAGTCTGGACTGGCATTTGCTGGAGTATCCTGTTCATAAAGGAATGCAGACTCTCGTAAAGGATCTGAATCATCTTTATCGTGATGAATCTGCCTTCTATGAAAATCAGTTTAATAAAAACGGTTTTGAATGGGTAGAAGCTGATGATCTTGAGAATTCTGTCTATGTGTATCTGAGGAAAGGTAAAAAGAGAGAGGATGTTTTGATGGTGATTCTCAACCTTACTCCTAATGTTTTAGAATATAAAATAGGAGTCAATGCAGGAACGCATTGGGAAGTCATTCTTAATTCCGACGATCAGAAATACAATGGAAGTGGTGCAGATGCGGATATTTTGAATGAAAAATCTGAAGAATGGATGCGGCATCCAAAATCCATTACGATAAAGCTGCCTCCGCTGGCGGGTATTGTTTTAAGACAGAAAAAAGATAAAAAGTATAAGATTCACAGGATAAAACAGCATAAGAAATGATTCAGGTTTTAGATATTTTAGGAAAAGAGTACAGGGAAATAAAAGAATACACTGTACGATTGGATTTCGATGAAGAAACACTGAAAGAATTTGATGAAGCAGGATTTGATCCACCTCTTTTAGAAGGGAGATTGAATAAAGAACTTTACTTTTTTCATTTTAAAATAGAAAAACATAAAGTAGAATTTTCAGACAATAGGGTATCTGAAGTCATTTTTACGGCCCATGATGACGAAGCAGTTTTGATGATACAATACCTGATCGATCAAACTGACTTTATGTTCAGTTACTTTTCTGCAGAATCCATTGATCATGCAGAATTGAAAGATATTGAAGCATCAGATCATGGTAAGGTACAGCTTAAAAGAATGCATTCCGAAAATGAGAGATCGGAACCATTTGATA
The DNA here is from genome assembly GCF_003815695.1 of Chryseobacterium carnipullorum. NCBI lineage: Bacteria > Pseudomonadati > Bacteroidota > Flavobacteriia > Flavobacteriales > Weeksellaceae > Chryseobacterium > Chryseobacterium carnipullorum. The sequence goes on from NZ_CP033920.1 coordinate 3,917,619, forward strand.
TAGATAGATTACAAAACTATGGAATCCTGACATTCACATCACAAGAGATCAGTATTGTGATTCAACGGGAAAGGCTGGAAGACGGCCATTTGATTCCTATTTTTAGGATTAGTAAAAATGTGAATGGACAACGGAATACAGATGGTTTAGAATAAAAAATAAACGATATTTAAGAATGAGTAAGGAAAAGACTATGATAATATATCACCTAAGTACAGAATGTTACCCGATTGCCAAAGTGGGCGGTCTGGCTGATGTTGTGGGCGCGCTGCCAAAATATCAGAATAAAATAAAAGGGATAGACGCTAAGGTAGTTATGCCCTGGTACAACAAATCTTTTGTTCATCATCATGAGTTTGACATAGTTTTTGATGGCTTCATTCATCAGGGCCCGGACATGCTTCAGGTTCAGGTTATGAAGGAGAAATCAGATGTTTTGGGATTTGAGCTTTATATGGTAAAAATACCGGGGCTTTTAGACAGAGAAAACCCTTACGGTTATCAGGACGAAAGTTTTCAGTTTATCGCTTTTCAGCATGGTGTATTGCATTGGCTGAGTGCTATGAAGATTCGTCCCGATGTATTGCACTGTCACGATTACCATACAGGGTTGGTGCCTTTTATGACCCAGCATTGTCCTGAATTTGAATTTTTAAAAGGAGTAAAAACAATAGGAACCATCCACAACGGAGAGTATCAGGGAATGATGAGCTGGAATATGGCGAATTATCTGCCGTCTTTTGATGCCTACAAATGGGGTTTAATGGACTGGAACGGTTTTATCAATCCACTGGCAAGTATGATCAAATGTTCTCACGCTTTTACAACCGTTTCAGAGGGTTATCTGGAAGAACTTTTTATCAGCTTCCGAGGACTGGAGAGTTTGGTGCGTGAAGAGTTTGGGAAAGCATACGGTATTATCAACGGAATTGATACGGAAGTTTGGGATCCTGAGACCGACCCGATGCTGGATTTTAATTTCAATATAAAAAATGCAGTGGCCCAAAAAAAGAAGAATAAAGAAAAGCTCTGTAAGGAATATGGTTTAAAGCCCGATCTTCCATTGTTTGCCTTTATTGGAAGATTTGCTACGGAAAAAGGAGCAGATTTTCTGCCTGATGTTGTCTGGAAGAGCATCAAACAAAGCTATGGCGCCTTGAATATTATGATTCTGGGTTCCGGAAATAGTTATATTGAAAACAAGCTGAAAGAGTATGAATATACCTATACCAATTTTGCATTAGATCTCGGGTACAAAGAACATCTTTCCCATAAGATCTATGCTTCGGCAGACTTTCTGCTGATGCCTTCAAGAGTGGAACCCTGCGGACTGAACCAAATGTATTCTATGAGATATGGCACGGTACCTGTTGTAAGATACACCGGAGGACTCAGGGATACCGTAGAAGATATTTCAACAGGAGGAGCAGGACTGAACTTTACCTATCCGGGAGTAGACGATATCGTTCATGCAATGAACAGGGCATTAGGGATTTATAATCAGAAAGGGGTCATGAAAGAACTTATTCATGCCAACATGAATTTTGATTTTGCATGGGAGAAATCTGCTGAAAAATATATAGCTTTATACAATAACTGATGGGAGTAAAACTCCCGGATTATTTTTCCTCATAATCACCATTCTTTCCATTTAGAAAAGGATAATCAAAATGATGGAACTGAATAATAAGAATAAATTTCGGGTCATTGGGGGATGTCAATGCATTCGTATACAAGAATAAAGAGTGCTTTAAAATAGCAATTAACACTAAGAATACAACAGTAAATTTAATTCAACAAAACGCAAGATACCTATGAAACGAAATGTAATCTCCATTGTTTTGGGAGGCGGCAGAGGGACAAGATTATTCCCGTTAACATATTCAAGATCTAAACCGGCAGTTCCTATTGCAGGAAAATACAGGCTGGTAGATATCCCTATTTCTAACTGTCTGAATTCAGGACTGAATAAAATCCTGGTTTTAACGCAGTTTAATTCAGCTTCCTTAAATTCACATATCAAGAATTCTTATCACTTTGACATTTTCAGCAAAGGATTTGTAGATATTCTTGCTGCCGAGCAGAATGTGGAAAATGAAAGCTGGTATCAGGGAACGGCAGATGCAGTACGCCAGTCGATGAAGCACCTGGAAAAGTATGATTATGACTATATTCTCATCCTTTCCGGTGACCAGCTCTATCAGATGGATTTCAGGGAAATGCTGGATTTTCACATTGAAAACGGAGGCGACGTCACCATTGCTACCATTCCCGTAGTGGCGAAAGATGCTACTGGATTCGGAATTTTAAAATCTGATGATGACGGCAACATTACCTCTTTCTATGAAAAGCCGGAATATGATATCCTGGATGGCCTGAAATCTGAAGTTTCAGAGGAAAACAAGCATAAAGGGAAAGAATATCTGGCATCGATGGGAATTTATATTTTCACCAGAACGATTTTGAAAAAAATGTTTGAAGACGGGGCTGGTGATGATTTCGGAAAAGATATCATTCCAAACTCCATCGGAAAATATAAAACCTTGAGTTATCAGTACGAAGGCTACTGGACAGACATTGGAACGATAGAATCATTTTATGAAGCGAATCTGGATCTTTGTCAGGATCTTCCGCAGTTTAACCTGTTTTCTTCTTCACCCATTTATACCAGAGCAAGGATGCTTCCGCCATCAAAGATCAACGGTTCTTACGTAAGTAAAGCTGTTTTCGGAGACGGATGTATCATTATGGCTGATAAGATCGAAAATTCTGTGATCGGAAACAGAACCAGGATAGACAAAGGGAGTACCATCGTCAATTCCTATGTAATGGGGGCCGATTTTTACCAGAATACGACAGAAATTGTCATCAACGACAGAAGCGGGCGTCCCAATATGGGAATCGGAAAATACTGCTACATTGAGAAGGCGATCCTTGATAAAAACTGCTACATCGGAGACAATGTGAAGATTATTGGAGGGAAACATCTTCCGGACGGCGACTACGGAACCCATTCCGTTCAGGATGGAATTGTTGTGGTGAAAAAAGGAGCTGTTCTTCCTTCCGGAACTCATATAGGCTGAATAGAAAGGGAGATGGAAGATTGATGGGTGAAATTTTCCTACCAAAAGAATCACGAAGGAATTTGAATAATTAAATTCCCAAATAGTATTCCATCTTCCATTATCCATTTTTTCTGACTTTAACCTTCATGAGGTTAATAAGTGTTAAACCTAAAAACTAGAGTGATCATGATATTGGTCACTTTTTTTATTTGTATTACTTTTGTGCGATGCGTTTTTTTAAAATTATAGCCGTAATTCTTGTTTTAGTGGTAGGAGCTTATGCTGCTTCCATGTACTATTTTGTAGATGAAAACAAGGATTTTAAGATAGAAAAAGAGATCGATTATCCTATCGATAAAGTCTTTCCCCAGTTTAATAATCTTCAGCACTTTACCCGCTGGAATAACTTTTTTACGAGTTCACCGTCTATTGATATAGATTATTATACGCCTTATGAAGGCCAGGGAGGGGCAATCAGTTATGTCGATCCAAAAAATGATACAGACGGAGAAATGTTCATCCGCTACGAAAACCCTGAAAAAAGTCTGCGTTATCAGCTTTTCGAGGACAGAAACGAAAATCCTACGGTAGTTGATGTTAAATTTAAAGCCATTTCTGCAGAAAAAACAAAGATTACATGGCTTGTCCACACCCCAAAACTTTCTGTGTTGAGGAGAGTAGAGAATTTCTGGACAGAAGACCGGTTTGCTGAAAATATTGACAAAAGTATGGTTAACCTCAAAAATGTTTTGGGTAATAAAGTGGAAAAAGATAACCAGATGGCTTCCATCAAATATGACAGTCTGATGGTGGAAAATGAAGAAAGTAAGGTGCTTTTGGGAATCAATGTAAGTGCGTCCAACAAAAAAGAATCCCTTTATAAAAATATTGTGATGAATTACAGTAAGATTTATAATTATGTAACAATGGATCTGGGCAAAAAAGACGATGAATTCGGCTTTCCTGTACTTATTACCGATGCGGATAATTATAAAGACAAAGAGGTTTCTTACTTCATGGGAATTCCACTTTCCAAAAAGATTGGAGTAACGGATAATAACTTCAATTTCCGTACGGTGAATGCTTCTCAAAATTACGTGATGTACTACAAAGGAAATTATGAAGGCAGAATAAGGGCAGTTCAGCAGCTGATTCAGAAGGCCAAAAAAGACGAGATGCGCTTCGGAGATATCCGTCAGACCTTTATTGAACGTCCGATCGAAGGGCAGGAGGTCAACATGAAGCTCTCATTATCAGTGTTTAAGTGATTTTTTTTTAATTATTTTTTTCTTAATTTTTTTTAACGGTCTCAGGCTGTCTTAACTCGGTTTTTTTTATTAAATTTGAAGATTAATTCTACAAATAAATTTTAATAATAGATAAACTGTAATAATGGACAGATTTTCATTCCTAAACGCAGCTCATTCTCAGTTAATTGAGGATTTATACCAACAGTACTTAAAATTCCCGGATTCTTTGGAGCCATCATGGAAAGCCTTTTTTCAAGGTTTCGATTTTGCTTTGGAGAACTATGGAGATGATGATAACGTTCAATACATTCAGGCCCCGGCCAACGCTGCTCCGGCAGTACAGCAAATCTCTCAGGCAGTATCCAGCGGAGAAGTTCCTGAGCACATCAAAAAAGAGTTCAAGGTAGTAAACCTTATTGAGGCTTACAGAACGAGAGGGCACTTGTTCACAAAGACCAACCCAGTTAGAGAAAGAAGACACTATACGCCTACTTTAGACATCGAGAACTTCGGTCTTAGCAAGGAGGATTTAAATACGAAATTCAACTGTGCTGTTGAAACAGGAATGAAAGAACCTGCAACACTACAGGACCTGATCAAGCATTTGGAAAGTATCTACTGCGATTCTATCGGAGTAGAATACACGTATATCAACAACGTTGAAGAAAAAGACTTCATCAAGAAATGGCTTCAGGTGAACGAAAACCACCCAAGTCTTTCTGCAAATGAAAAAACTGAGATTTTATTAAAATTAAATCAGGCAGTAGCTTTTGAAAACTATCTTCACACCAAATTTGTAGGACAAAAGAGATTCTCGCTGGAAGGTGGTGAAACTTTAATCCCTGCATTGGATCAGTTGATCTCGAGATCTTCTCAGTTAGGAGTAGACGAAGTAGTTCTGGGAATGGCTCACAGAGGAAGACTGAACGTGTTGTCAAACATTTTCGGAAAATCTTACAAGCAAATCTTCTCGGAATTTGAAGGAAAAGAATTCGAAGAGGATGTATTCTCCGGTGACGTTAAATATCACCTGGGATCATCTAAAAAAGTGAAAACTGCTTCAGGAGAAGAAGTAGCCATCAACCTTACCCCGAATCCATCCCACCTTGAAACCGTAGCAGCTCTTGTAGAAGGGATCTGCCGCGCGAAGATAGATGACAAATACAAAGGAGACGGTTCCAAGATTCTTCCAATCGTAATCCATGGTGACGGTGCGATTGCCGGTCAGGGAATTGCTTACGAAGTAGCTCAGATGATGACGCTGGAAGGATATAAAACAGGAGGAACTGTTCATATCGTTGTTAACAATCAGGTTTCATTTACGACTAACTATGCAGATGCAAGATCTTCAACCTACTGTACAGATATTGCAAAAGTAACAGAATCGCCGGTGATGCACGTTAATGCTGACGATGCTGAAGCGGTAGTTCATGCAATGCATTTTGCAGCAGATTTCAGAGCGAAGTTTGGGAAAGATGTTTATATCGATTTATTAGGATACAGAAAATATGGGCACAACGAAGGAGATGAGCCTAGATTCACGCAGCCTAATCTGTATAAATTAATTTCAAAACACCCAAATCCAAGAGAAATTTATAAAGATAAATTGCTTAAGGACAGCATCACGTCCAACGATGTGATTGCCAAAATGGAATCAGATTTCAAAGCACTTTTAGATAAAGATTTTGATGCTTCCAAGGAGATTGAAAAAAATGCAATGGACCTGTTCATGGCAGATGACTGGATCAATTATCCTATCGGAAAAAGAGGTGCTGTTCAGATTCCTGTAGATACAAAATTTGACTTAGAGAAGCTTAAAGAACTGGCTATTAAAATGTCATCTCTTCCTGCTGATAAAAAGTTCATCAATAAAATTACAAGACTGTTTGATAACCGTGTTAAGGCGATCGAAGGAAATTCATTAGACTGGGCTCTTGGCGAGTGGTTGGCGTATGCTACCCTTCTTGTGGAAGGCCACAATGTAAGAATTTCCGGAGAAGATGTGGAAAGAGGAACATTCTCTCACAGACATGCGGTGGTAAAAACTGAAGATACAGAAGAAGAGTATATTCCTTTGAGACACGTGTCAGAAAGCAGATTTGATGTATTCAACTCTCACCTTTCAGAATATGGAGTTTTAGGTTTCGACTATGGATATGCCATGGTTTCTCCTAATACATTGACCATCTGGGAAGCTCAGTTCGGAGACTTTGTAAACGGTGCTCAGATCATCGTTGACCAGTATCTGGCGGCAGCTGAAGAGAAATGGAAGATCCAGGACGGATTGGTGATGCTTTTGCCTCACGGTTCGGAAGGTCAGGGAGCAGAACACTCTTCTGCAAGATTAGAAAGATTCTTAACGCTTTGTGCGAACGAAAATATGGTGGTAGCCAATATCACTTCACCTGCCAATTATTTCCATTTATTAAGAAGACAACTTAAATGGTCATTCAGAAAGCCGTTGGTCGTAATGAGTCCTAAATCTTTATTGAGACATCCTAAAGTGGTTTCTCCACTGGAAGATTTTGCAAACGGTTCATTCCAGCCAATATTGGACGATCCTACTGCAGATCCTAAAAAAGTTGAAAAATTAGTGTTGTGTTCAGGGAAACTATACTTCGAATTATTAGCGAAGAAAGAAGAACTGAATTGTGAAAATATTGCATTGGTAAGATTAGAGCAGTTGTACCCGCTTCAGGCAGATGCAATAGATGCGATCTTCAGCAAATATGACAACAGAACACAATTGGTTTGGGCTCAGGAAGAACCTGAAAACATGGGGGCATGGTCTTATATCCTGAGAAATTTCAGAGATACAGGAATCCAGGTTGTAGCTCCGGTACCAAGCGGTGCTCCGGCTCCGGGAAGCCACAAAATGTTTGAGAAAAACCAAAATGCAGTGATCAACAGAGTTTTCGACAGAGATGATGCTCCTGCAAAAAGACCCGTGACAGCGTAATTAAGAATAATACCCAATTAAAAAATAAAAAATACTCAATATGTCAGTTTTAGAAATGAAAGTTCCTTCACCGGGAGAATCCATTACAGAAGTTGAAATTGCAACTTGGCTTGTGAAAGATGGTGATTACGTAGAAAAAGATCAGCCCATCGCAGAAGTAGACTCAGATAAAGCAACTCTTGAATTGCCAGCGGAACAAAGCGGTGTCATTACATTAAAAGCAGAAGAGGGTGATGTAGTACAGGTTGGTCAGGTAGTTTGTTTAATTGATGTGGATGCTGCTAAACCTGCAGGCGGAAGTGCTCCTGCTGCTGAAGCTCCAAAACAGGAAGAAGCTCCGAAAGCTGCTGAACCTGCTAAACAGGAAGCGCCAAAACCAGCGGCTCCGGTATCTGCTCCACAAACTTATGCAACGGGAGCTCCATCTCCTGCAGCTAAAAAAATCCTTGACGAGAAAGGAATTCAGTCAGGACAGGTTTCAGGAAGCGGAAGAGACGGAAGAATCACTAAAACAGATGCAGAATTGGCTGCAGTTCCTGCTTTAGGAGGAACTCCTTCTACTGCAACGGGTGCTCGTACAACGACGACGACTAAACTTTCAGTTCTAAGAAGAAAAATCGCTTCAAGATTGGTTTCTGTAAAGAACGAAACAGCGATGCTGACCACTTTCAACGAAGTGGATATGTCTGAAATCTTCAGATTAAGAAAATTATATAAAGAAGAATTTGCTCAGAAACATGGAGTAGGACTAGGATTTATGTCTTTCTTTACAAAAGCGGTTACTAGAGCATTACAAATGTATCCTGATGTGAATGCATCCATCGACGGAGATTTTAAAATAAATTATGATTTCTGCGATATTTCAATTGCGGTTTCAGGTCCTAAAGGATTAATGGTTCCTGTATTGAGAAATGCAGAAAATATGTCTTTCAGCGGAGTAGAAGCTAACATCAAAGATCTTGCTACCAAAGTAAGAGACGGTAAAATTACAGTTGATGAAATGACCGGAGGTACATTTACGATTACAAACGGTGGTACTTTTGGATCGATGTTATCTACCCCTATCATCAACCCGCCACAATCTGCTATCCTTGGAATGCACAATATCATCCAGAGACCGGTAGCTGTTGACGGACAAGTTGTAATCAGACCAATGATGTATGTAGCAATGTCTTATGACCACAGAATTATCGACGGAAAAGAGTCTGTAGGATTCCTTGTAGCGGTAAAAGAAGGTATCGACAATCCTGTTGAAATATTAATGGGAGGTGACGAAAGAAAAGGCCTTGGATTATAGATTTTAATAAAATTATAATATAACTTACGATCTCGCCTTAAAAAGGCGAGATTTTTGTATTTGTTAAGAAAATACTAAGATGATGTTCTCAAAAATGACTTCCAATATCAAAGTTTCAGTAATACCTGAATATGATAGTAAAAACAGTTATCCATCTGAAAACCGTTACGTCTTCAAGTATAATATTACGATAGAAAACGACGGTAGTTTTCCGATTAAAGTAATTAAAAGAAAATGGCTGATCTTCGACGTAGGCTTTGGATATACTGAGATTATAGGCGATGGAGTAATAGGATTGACACCGGAGATTCCGGTAAGCGAAAATTTCGCTTATTTCTCCAATGTTATGCTTCGGTCCGGCGTAGGAAATATGAGCGGCAAATACCTTGTTAAAAACATGGATACTCAGGAAACTTTTGAGATAGAAATCCCGAAGTTTAATCTGTTGTCTGAAGTTTTAAGCAATTAGCCTGAATCAGAAGTGGAAAAATAGGATTTAATGATGTTAGAAGAAGGAAGCTGTCCTTTACTATTTAATATCTGACAAGTTTTATGCATAAAAAAGAAAACTTAATTTAGATTGTCTTTTCTCATCTTATGAGCTCCCTTTTTCCAGCATCATGCTTTTACTTTTTAAAAGCAGATTTGCCTTTCCACGAATTTGTATTGATTATTCTCTGATAAATCGGTGTCCGCTTATGCCATTCGAAGATTTAGCTTCCAGAAAATAGACTCCTTTTGAAAGACAGGAAACATCCATTTTAAATCAGAAGAATTGTACTGGAGGAAGTCTTCCTTCAGAACTGTAAATATTAGTCCATTGTATATCATCAAGACCTTTAATCTCAATAAAACCTTCCTTAACCGGATTAGGATACACTTTTATGGCTGAATGATTTCCTGATACTAATTCTTTTGTTCCTAAAAAACACTTTCATAAGTAAGTTCTGAGCTTTTTTGCAAAGATTAGATTGCTGACTATAAAAGCAGCCGGAAGTAAAAGTTTTTTAAGTTTTTAGTTATAGTTTTTTTATGTATTTATTTAGAAAAGAGCCATGTATTTCTTCATTTTGAGTGATGATTAGCTTTTCAAAAGCCAATAGGGCTATTTTTGCACAAGCTTCAGCGTCATCGCCTGCACGGTGATGATTCAGACTGATCTGATGATGTTCTGCCAGATGTTTCAAACCGTATTTAGGAAGATAGTTCCATGATTTTTTGGCCAGCTGAATACTGCATAGGTAATTCAGTTTTGGGGTGAACATTCCATAATGATCGAAGCAGCCCCTTAAAACACCTGCGTCAAAACTTGCATTATGGGCAATCATTAGCGATCCGTACATCATTTCTTCAGCTTCATACCAGATCTCATCAAAGGTAGGCGCGTCTTTTACATCTTCAGGTTTTATTCCATGAACATCAATATTGAATCTGCTGAAATAAGGAAAGCTCGGAGGTTTGATAAGCCAGGTTCTGGTTTCAACGATTTTGGAATCCTGAACAACACAAATGCCCATTTCGCACGCCGAATTTTTTTCGTGAGTGGCTGTTTCAAAATCTATTGCGCAAAAATCCATTTTAATGAGTGATGGGTTTAAAATTATGAATGATAAGTAGCTGATACTGCTTTATAATAAACTGGAATCGATGATTTGACGTTTAATAGGTCGGCTGGTGCTAAAAATTATTAACGTGTAAGATATAAATTTTTTCTGAAATCAAATGATTTTGAAATGCTAAACAATCCTACTCTTTACTAAGCCAAAATATGGGATATTTAAAAAAACAGTGCTAGAAAAAGTCTTCATGAAATTAAAATTTTGATTCTCAATAAAAACAGAATCCCTTATAGGCTTAACTTTTATTTTCCTCCTAAAAAATGTTTAAAAATAAGCCACTTCGATTGATAGAAATCATCTTTCTGATTTTTCTGACGAAGTTTCCAAGTTCCCGGAAGCTGTCCGTAAAATCCAAAATGCGCTCTTAAAACAGCCCAGAAATGGGCAAAACCATTTTTCAGCCCGAAATAAACTCCCGCAAATCCATCTAAAACAAGCCTTAAAGAGATGATGCCGATCAGTTGGGGAAAAGGAAGATTTTTCACCATCATCGAAAGATTGTTTCGCATATTGAGATAAGTCTTCTGAGCGCTCTGCTTGTTCAACGTTCCTCCACCTACATGATAGACTTTGGACTTTCCGGTGTAGAAGATTTTCTTTCCCGAGTTAATCAGTCTCCAGCAAAGATCAATCTCTTCCTGATGGGCAAAAAATCTCTCATCGAAACCCTTTTGTGCCCAGAAATCCTTGGAACGGATAAAAAAGCAACAGCCCGAAGCCCAGAAAATTTCTTTTTCGTCATCATACTGTCCTTTATCTTCCTCAAGACTGTCAAAAATACGTCCGCGGCAGTACGGGTAGCCCAGATTGTCTATCAGACCACCGGCAGCACCAGCAAATTCAAAATAATTCTTATTATTAAACGATAAGATTTTAGGCTGAACAGCGGCTATGGAGGCGTCTTTTTCAAAAAGATCCATAACGGGATTGATCCAGTTTTCCGTGACTTCTACATCAGAATTGAGGAGACAGTAATATTCATTCTTTATTTCTTTTAAACCCTCATTGTATCCTCCTGCAAAACCATAGTTTTTATCGTTTCTGATGATTTTTACAGTAGGAAACTGACGCTCTATAAAATCTATAGAATCATCAGTTGAAAGATTATCAATGACATAAATGTCAGCATTCTGAGAAAAACGGACAACATCTGGAAGAAATTTTTCAAGCCAGTTCTTACCGTTCCAGTTTAAAATGGCAACTGCTAAATTGGTAGGCATCAGAATTATATTTTTTCGGAATCAAACGTTTTAATCGAGTCCTGGTATTTCCATTTTCTGTGTGACCATAAATAGTTGTCAGGATGCTTGTGCAGTGTATTTTCAAGAAGTTTATGGAATTTTCTTACCACTTCATGCTCTGTAAACTTTTCACCGTCAGGATAGATTCTGTGATAATTGACCTGATAATAGCCTCGTTTTACCTTTTTCATTTCGCAATAAATAAAGGCAAGGTCCATTCTGGTGGCCAGTTTATCATAGCCGATAAAAGCTGGGGTTTTCTGATGCAAAAATTCTAATCCGTAGTTGACATGGGCAACATGCGGCGTTTGATCGGCCACAAACATATACGCTGATTCGCCATCATTTTTAGATCTGAAGATATTCATGATCACTTCATTAGCCTCCAGCGCTTCGTTTCCAAATTTGTTTCTGACTTTCTTCATCTGGTTTTCCCAGAAATCGCTGTTTACCTTTCTGTAGACCGGATGGCAGTGTTTTTGCGGAATAATTCTCGCCAGGGCATTGATCCATTCCCAGTTAAAGACGTGCCCGGCAAGCATGATGATATTTTTGCCCTCGGCTTTGGCTTCATGAAACACTTCCTGGTTGATGTGTTGCATTCTTACTCTGGACTCCGTTTCGGAAATACTGAAAGATTTGATGGTTTCTACCAGATAATCTGAGAAATTTTCATAAAACTTCTTTCTTATCACGGCAATTTCTTCTTCTGACTTGTCAGGAAAAGATTTTCGTAAATTTTGAGTGATCACTTTTTTTCTGTATCCTACCAAATAATAATTTAGAAAGAACATAACGTCCGAAAAAATATACAATACTTTAAGCGGAAGTTTAGAAATTAAATATAATATTTTGATTAAGAAATTCATAAAACATGCAAATTTAGTGATAATAAAATTATGGTTCTATTTTTGCTTGTAATAAGTAATATTTTTTTTATTTTTATGTTATGAAAAAATTGTCGATCATAGCCTTTCTGGGATTAAGTGTCATTGCTTTTTCACAGGATACCAAAAATCAGCCGGCAGAAAGAAAGCAGGATCATGCGCTTCTGGTGAAAGCGGATCATGCAGAACTGGATGCGAAGAAGAAAGCAGGTGAAGAAAAGGCAAAACTTCCCAAGCCTTACGACCCGAAAGCAAATGCAGAGGCTGATATCAAAAAATTAGTGGCTAAAGCTAAAAAAGAAGGTAAAAATATTATAATCCAGGCTGGTGGAAACTGGTGTATCTGGTGTCTCCGTTTTAATAATTTTGTGCAGAATACTCCAGAATTAAAAGAAACAGTGGACAAGAATTATTTATATTATCACCTGAATTATTCACCTGAAAATAAAAATGAAAAGGTTTTTAGCCAATATGTTGATATCAAAGAAAAGCTGGGTTATCCGTTTTTCATTGTTTTAGATAAAAACGGCAAAGTGGTTCATGTCCTAAAGGACAGTTCAGTGCTTGAAGAAGGAAAAGGGTACAGTAAAGAAAAAGTACAGGAATTCTTTACTCAATGGGCACCTAAATCATAAAATATAACCGGGAAATTTTCCCGGTTTTTTTATAATAATTTTCTGATCCAGTTTAATTTCTTTTCAGAGTAGGGAGGATACTTAATGCTAGGTTCGCCCCAGGTTGCCTTTTCAAGAACAGATTTCTGATGAGAAAAAGCTTCGAAACCAAATTTTCCATGGTAATTTCCGATTCCTGAGTTCCCAACGCCTCCAAAAGGCAGTCTGTCATTGCCTAGATGCATGATCACATCATTGATACAGCCTCCACCAAAAGAAAGCTTAGCGGTAAAGGCATCTTTTTCCTCAGAATTTCGGGTAAAAAGATAGGCTGCAAGTGGTTTTTCAAGATCCAGAATCGTGTTGAGAACAAGGTTGAAACTATTAAAACTTATAACAGGAAGTAAAGGACCAAAAATCTCTTCCTGCATCACTTCATCTTCCCAGTTGACGTTATTTAAAAGGGTCGGTTCTATATATAATTTTCTTTCATCTGAATTTCCTCCAAAATAGAGTTGGTCTTTATCGATAAGCTTCACCAAACGATCAAAATTTCTCCTGTTGATAATTCTTGTATACTGCTCAGCATCCGGCCCGTATTGAAATTCTGTGATCTGTTTTCTGAGCATTTCCAGAAACTGTTCATGGATAGATTCTTCTACAAGCAGATAATCGGGAGCTACACAGGTTTGTCCGGCATTGAGAAATTTACCCCATACAATTCTTTTGGCTGCGACTTCAAGATCGGCATCTTTGGTGACGATGGCAGGCGATTTTCCGCCCAATTCAAGGACAACGGGCGTTAAATGCTCTGCGGCAGCCTTATATACAATCTTTCCTACTTTTGTGCTTCCTGTAAAGAATATTTTATCAAATTTCAGTTGTAAAAGTGCGGTGGTTTCATCAATTCCGCCCTCATAAACATACAGATATTCAGGAGGAAAGTTTTCATTGATGAGTTGAGCCATCACTTTCATTGTATTTTCGGCTATTTCACTCGGCTTTAAAATACAACAGTTTCCCGCAGCTAAGGCAGCAATCATAGGAGAGAGCGATAATTGATAGGGGTAATTCCAGGCACCGATAACCAGAACACAGCCTAAAGGTTCAGGATGAATACTGCTTTTCCCGATCTGGTTAGACAGATTGGTTGTCACTCTTTTAGGTTTTGAAAACGAACTTACATTCTTCAGATAATAATCAATATCATTCAGAACAAAGGACAGTTCCGTGGTAAAAGTGTCAAACCTTGACTTTCCGAAATCCTTATGGATGGCCTCATACAAAAGGTCTTCATTTTTGATAACGATATCCCGAAGTTTTTCAAGATACATTTTTCTGAACTTGATGTTCTTCGTTTGCTGGGTTTTGAAAAAGGCTTTCTGATTCGATACGATTTCCTGAATTTCCATAAAATCAAATTTCCTGAATTATAGCAAATTTTCGGCCTAAAAATTACATAATGTTTCTCACTGCAATTTTTACAGGGTGATAGAGTAGCAGAGCAAATGCTGTGATCAAAGCCAGCCAGAACAATCCCGTGAAAATTTCCATATTGGAAAGAAGGATGGATTGCGCTGTTATTTTGGCTTTAAATGTTCCGGCAGTCATAGATAAAGACTCATTAACAGGAAGTTTAGACAGATTGGCGCCAAACAGCTGGCTCCACTGGCTATAGAAGACAGGATTCGTATCGGTTAAATTGAAACTTAAAGTATCAGAATGTTTTAACGTTAAAAAGAGCATCAGATTCTGCATCAGAGCATACCCAATGGCGGTGGTCCAGAAACGGGTTGTTGTTCCTAAAGCGGTTGCATTAGCTACATATTGCTCCGGCATTCCAGAAATCAGGAAGAAAACCAACGGGGTGAACAGTAATCCCTGGGCAATTCCCTGCAGGAATAGAGGCGGACAGATCGTTGAAAGGGTAGTGTCAGGATAAAAGGTATAGGTAAACCATGCGCAATCCACGGCCAGAAGCAGAAATCCGGTAAAGAAAACAATTCTTGAAGAAATTCCCCGCATCAGGCATATTCCTGATAAAATTACCCCCAATAAAGTTCCTGCTACATTCCAGTATTGAATATTGACAATATAATCCCATGGCCATTTCCAGACCGTAGCCATAATGCTGTACACATTATTCAGCCCGGAACGGATCAGGTAAAAAATGAAAAAAAGAATCATTCCTGCAATAACATTCTTTGAACTGAAAACTTCAAAATGAAAGATCGGTCTTTTGGAATTCCTTTGTTTGAGCATAAATAATCCTCCTGAAAGCAGAAATATAAAAAGACACAGGGTAATCGTATCAGACTCAAACCACATCAGTCTTTTGCCGTAAATAATTGCATATCCTCCGGACTGCAGACAGGCCCACAGCAGAAACCAACTGGTAATATCGAGTTGATAAAGAGGCATTTTAGGAAAAAACCTGTTGGTATTGAAAAGAGCGATGCCAATAATCAGGACAAAAATGTGAAAATAAACCATCATCAGGATCATATGCTGAAAATTATAATTCTCAATGCTTGATTTCAGTAAAGAAGTTGTTACCGTTCCTCCTGTAAGCATAATAGTATACATAAAAAGATAGGCGATAACCTTGGCGTGTTTCGTTTTTAATTCAGCAATGATAAGCGGAAGAAAGATGGCGCCTTCCATCAATCCGAAGATTCCTTCCAGAAACCTTATCACCAGAATGACCTGATAATTATTGGTGACGGATAATACATAAAGAATAATGACCGAAATCGAAGACATGAGAAGGATATAATATTTCACACTGAAATAAGCCATAAACCGCTGCAAAACCAAAAGGGTGACTACAAATGTTCCGTACATCAAAATCATTAAATACTGAATGTCATCTGAGTCTACATCCATAAAAGAAGACGTAAAAGCACTGTTGGAATGTAAAATAGATAACAGCATCAGATGGGGAAATAAGGCGAGTACCAGGAGTGGCAGTTTCAGCCATTGGGGAACCCATTGATGATACACGGTATTATGTTGCATGAGGATGTATTGGTATAATTAATTGGGATTAAGTAATGTACAGATGTATTGATAGGCCTGAAGATCTTTTATAATGAAAAAAAAAACGGAAAGACAAAAGAGCAGGTTGTAAAAAAAGTAAAAGGTAAATGACAAATGCTAATGAATCATCAGTAGCCCGTCACTGCAGTTCTGCCTTTCCGTTAAAAAAAATCTAATCTGGCTATGTATTGACTATTATCATGTATTCTTTTAAAAATGTGCTGGTGTGATCATTATTAAAGTATTCTTCTGCATTCCTACTCAACTGTTTTAATAATTCACACACCCTCACATTCTCTAACACTCACACAAAATCACTATATTTTCTTCGCACTTACCAGAACATTCATTCCGGAAAGAAGCTTTTCGTTATTTTGATTGTTATCAAGGATAATTTTTACCGGAAATCTCTGCTCAATCTTAACAAAATTTCCTGTAGCATTGTCGGGTTTTACCAGTGAAAACTGTGAACCTGATGCAGGCGATACGGAAATCACCTTTCCTTTAAATTCAATGTCAGGATAAGCGTCTGCGGTGATGGTTACTTCCTGTTTCGGATCAATCTGTCCAAGTTGTGTTTCCTTATAGTTGGCAATAATCCATTTTTCTTTGCTTACCATTTGTACAAGAGCCTGACCTTCTTTGATCAGCTGCCCTTCCTGAATGGTTTTCTTACCTACCCAGCCGTCATAAGGAGCCGTGATCACGGTATAGGAAAGGAAAAGTTTAGCATTGTTCAGGCTTGCAGAGCTTTGCTGGATCTGGCTTTTCACCGGGGCTACTTTAGTCTGCTGCTCGCTGGCACCTGCCTTTACAGCATTTTTCTGTTGTTCTAAAGCTAAAAGATTAGCTTTTGCCTGCTCATAGGATGCTTTTACATTTTCAAACTGCTGTTCAGTTGCTGCATCTTCAGAAACCAAGTTTTTGTACCTCTTAAAATCCTGTTCCGTTCTCCATATATCGATTTTCGCTGAAGCAATCTTGGCATCGATAATTTTGGAGTCACTTTCTTTGGTGTTAACTCCACTTTCTATGGTGGTGATATTTTCAGCATTGGCATGAAGCCCTGCTTCGGCCATTTTAACCTGATTAACGAATTCCCGATTGTCTATGATAATAAGCGTATCTCCTTTGTGGACAAACTGATTTTCATCAAACTGTATGGTTTTAATAAAGCCTGAAACCTTACTGGAAACGGGAGTGATATATTGTTCGATCTGAGCATCATTGGTGGTGACATTTTTTCTTGAAAAAAGATAAAAACTTACCATTCCTGTAATTCCACTGATAATGAGGATCCAGGCAAGAAGCGTGATCGTTTTATTAATTCTTTTTTCTTTTTGTGTCAGTTGTTTCTTTGCCATAGTTTTTATAAGTTGCCAATGGTGTACTGGAGTTGGTAATATTTTAATTGTCGGTTAATTTTTACGGAGATAAGATTGGATTCAGCCTCCAGATAAGCATTGTCTGCATCGATGAGTTCGGTGATGAGACTTAGCTTATTAGCATATTTTGTCTTTACAATACGATAGTTTTCTTTAGCCTGGCCAATAGCTTCCTCTGCGATTTTTACTTTCTGATCGGTTTGTTCAAACTTTTTGTACGCTTCATAAACATTATGTCTTACATTCTCATCGTTCTCCTCAATCTGAAGTTTTGCCAGATCAATATTTTCTTTGGCTTCCTGCATTTTGTACTTATTTTTATACAGATTTTCGATAGGATAGGTTAGATTCACCCCCAGCATTCCCAAACGGTAGGCATAAGGTTCAGGAGGAAAAAACATCATATTCGGGTATTTTATAAAATATTCTCCACCTGCTGTGATCTTAGGTAAATAATTTGCTTTAATGATCTTCTGGTCCAGTACCTTTAATGATAGGTTTTTATGGGTCATTTCTACCGATTCGTTCTTATCCAAGGCCGTTTCGGTTAGTTCACTGATGTAAGGAATTTCTGCTCTGTCGGAGATAAGATCTTCGGTATTCACATGCATTTCCTGGCTTTCCGGAAGCGAAAGGATGGTTTTAAGCTTATGTTCCGCAATCTGAATATCATTGTCCAGTTCTGTCCAGCTCATGGTATGATTTGATAGCTGTAAAGAGGTTCTCAATACTTCATTGATTGTGACCACTCCATTAGCTTTTAGAGATTTGACCTGCTTGATATTGATCGAATCTTCCTTCATTTTATCATGAATAAGATTCTGTTGTTCTTTGAGATGATGGATCTGAAGAAAGGCTGTAATGATCTCCATTTTAAGCTGCCTTTCATCGCGATGGGTTTTCAATGCCGAAATTTCAGTGTCAATGGCTGCTTTTTTCTCTGTATTTTTAATTTTTCCACCCATGTATACCGGAATAGACGCAGAGAGGGTAAAATCATACATTCCGTTGATGATGTCATACTTGGTGGCCGTATTGAAAAAACCGTTTTGATGCTGGAAAAGGTTCGTGACCTGATTGTAACTCGTATGGAACTCAATATCAGGTAACTTTTCCATTGCAAGGTCTTTTTCCCTGGTGACAGACATTTGCTGTTTTAAATGGCTTATCTGAATGTTTTTGTTGTTTTTTAAACCAGTCTCTATCGCCTGTTGAAGACTGAGACGCTGGTAATCGATCATCTGTGAGTGTAAAAAACTGCCTGTCAGCAGTAAGCACAACGACATGCACTGATATCGGCATGCGTTAAATGTCATATTCATAATTTATTTAAAGGATTTTTGCTAAAGTGATTTTGATGCTGCAAAGTTACGGTGGAGAGCATCGGACCTGATTTGTGAAAACAGAAAAAGATTTGCTCATTTGCGCCAATGTGAAATTTTCTTCTTACCTTTAATTAATGAATGACAGCCATTTTAAAGCAGTAGAGGAAGATGATGCTGAATTTTATGTCTATAATGTGCTCGCTGGAAACGTGACCACAGAGATTCATCATCACAGTTCTGCCCAGCTGGTGTATGCAGAGGGTGGAATAGTACATGTTTTTACAGATCTTAAGCATTGGTATCTTCCGGCAAGATGTTTTATGTGGATCCCTGCAGGAATCCCTCATTATATTTTTTCAACCAGTCCTAAAGTGGATCTTTATAATTTTTACTTTAAAAAAGAAGAAAATGAAAATGGCTTTTTTGATGAAATTAACATCTATTCAGTGAGTCATCTCCTGAGAGAAATGATTTTATATACAAAAGATTGGGATGGGAAAATCACAAAAAATGATCTTCCAAAATATTATTTCCTCAAAGCTTTGAAAGGAATTCTTCCTGAAAAAAGAGATAAAAAGCTGGCTTTTCCGGTTCAGCATCCGTTTCCCAAAGATGAAACGCTGCTGAAGATTGCCAAGTACATTCATGCCAACCTTGAAAAGCCTCTTACCATAGAATCTACGGCAAAAGAATTTGGAATGAGTACAAGAACCCTTTCCCGGAAGTTTAAAGAGATTTTAGGCATGAATTACGTCCGTTTTCTGCGGGCGTTGAGGATCACCCGTTCTTTGGAGCTCATGCTGGAAGGAAAGTACAATATGTATGAGATTGCGATGATGGTAGGGTATAACAGTTTATCTTCCTTTAGTAATATTTTCAAAAAAGTAATAGGAGTTCCGCCAACGGAATATCAGCAGAAGCTGAAAGGGAATCGGTGAGTGAGAGAGGTGCAATGTTTTACTGTATTTTGGGGTCATTGACGAAGCAATTTCTTAGTGCAAGAAAATTTAGCTTAATAGATTGGGTGTTCCACTAAGTTTGTTATTCTGAAACAATCTCAATAATAGTTTTATAACTCAATCTCTACAAAAGGAGACTAGATTCCTATGGAATGACAAATTAAATGGTGAAGAAGTTGCAGTGTGAAGTTTGTTTTGAGATTGCTTCGTCGCTACACTCCTCGCAATGACAAAAAGTAATGATGGCGACGAATGTCCTAGCCCCGATAGGAACGGTTACCCCGCAACTGGAAGCTGGAGTGTGTTGGCGTGAGGAGTATGAGTGGATAGCGGGATGAAGCTTCAAAATAGGATTAAAACCAAAAAACCACTTCAAGCGAAGTGGTTTATATATTTGAGAAAATCTCTGTAGATATTAAGCTTCTTCAGAAGGAGTTTCTTCTACTACTTTAGCTTTAGGAGCAGCTGGTTTAGGAGCTTCTACCGGAGCGTCAGATACAACGTCAAATTCGAAGTTGTACTCAACATTTCTGTGTAGTCTGATGTTTGCAGTTACTTTACCAGTTCTCTTAATAGTGTTCCCTGGGATTTTGATGTATTTCTTCTCTACAGAAACTCCAGCTTTAGCAAGAGCAGCAGATAGGTCAGAATTGTTGATAGATCCGAATAACTTGTCACCAGAACCTACTTTTGCAGGAATCGTGATAGAAGTTTTCTTTAACTGATCTACTACACCGTTAGCGGTAGCGATTAGTTTAGCTTCTTCTTCTTTTCTAGCTTCTAAAGTAGCTTCAAGAGCTGCTTTGTTTTTAGGAGTAGCTAAAAGTGCAATTCCCTGAGGAAGTAAGAAGTTTCTTGCATAACCAGGCTTTACGCTTACTGTATCAAACTCAAGTCCTAAGTTTTCTACGTCTTTTTTTAGGATGATATCCATTGTTGTTGTCCGTTTTTAGTTTTAGAACCAAGACTAAAGAGGTAAGAACCAAGACATTACATCTTTTATCTTTTTACCTTCTGTCTTTTCTCTAAAAATCGTTAGAATTAAAATTATTTATTCAGCAACAAAAGAAGAGGTTGCCCTCTTCCTTTATTTATTTTTTTGTCTTATTTCAATAAGTCAGCTACGTAAGGTAGTAAAGAAAGGTGTCTTGCTCTTTTGATTGCAGCAGAAACTTTTCTTTGGTATTTTAAAGAAGTTCCAGTGTATCTTCTTGGTAAGATCTTACCTTGCTCGTTTACAAACTGTAATAAGAAATCAGCATCTTTGTAATCAACGTGCTTAATTCCGTATTTTTTGAATCTACAATATTTCTTTTCAGATTTTGTATTGATATCAAGTGGAGTAAGGAATTTTACTTCTGATTCTCCTCCAGCAGAGGCTTGTTTAGCCATTTCGTCTATTGCCATGTCTTGTCTTTTTTAAAAAATAGGGTTAATAATTAAGCTCTAGCCGCTTTGATTTTAGTTCTTCTAGTTACAGCGTACTCAACAGCGTGCTTGTCAAGTTTTGTAGTAAGGTAACGAATTACTCTCTCGTCACGTTTGAATGCTAATTCTAGGTCAGCAACTACAGTACCTTCACCTTTAAACTCGATTAAAGTGTAGAATCCATTCTTTTTCAATTGAATTGGATACGCTAATTTTTTTAGTCCCCAGCTTTCTTTGGCAACGATTTCACAGTTCTTTTCTTTTAAAAGATCTTCAAATTTTTTCACTGCTTCCTCTACCTGAGCATCAGATAGAACGGGAGTTAAAATGAAAACAGTTTCGTAATTGTTCATAATGTTAAATGAATTTGTTAATTATTTCGAGGTGCAAAATTAGAAAATATATTTGTAATATACAATAGTTGTGTGAATATTTGTGAGCAGATATAAAGTGGTGATGGATGGTGAGAAGAAAGGAACAAAGAATGAGAGATATTGAATATAGATGATGAATACTATAAACTCTGATCAATCTATTACTCCGGGACTGAAATCTGGGATCCTTACTGCAAAACTATTCCTTGCTTCTGATTTCAGCCAGAAAATTGACCTTAATCACATCATATAATGAATGCCTGCTCACCAGAATAGAAAGAAGAGAAGACACCATTCCTGCCAGCATCAGATGAAAGATCAATGAATGTCTGTCCGTCATTTCCAGCACAATAATAGCCGATGTAAAAGGTGCTCTGGTTATTCCTGTAAGAAAAGCTACCATTCCGGCCAGAATAACCACATTGGTTTCGTTGGGGGTTAAGTGAATGGCACCGGAGATCACAGATCCTATGCTGGCGCCGGCACTCAGAGCGGGAGCGAAAATTCCGCCTGCGCCACCGGAAGTAAAAGAAAGGGCAGGGCCAAGCATTCTTAAAATCGGGACATACCAGTCTTCGTGCTTATCTTTTGTAAAAAGGACCCGTTCCATGATTTCCTTTCCCGATCCGAGAATCTCCCTGTTGATGAAATAGGCAATGGAAGCAATCAACAGTGCGCAGATCACCAAAAAAATAACATTGGCTTTATCAGTTTTGAGCTTTCTTTTTTTCCAGTCGCTCATTCTAAGCATCAGGACAGATAGCTGGCTGGCCAGAATTCCTGAAGTTCCGGCAACAAGAATGATAGGAAACATCACCATTAACGAAACATCATTTGTTTTCGGATATCCAAGATACAGATAAGATCCGGCTAGCGTCTGAGCGGTTAAACCTGCAATGATTACCGCCGTAAATAAAGCAGTCTTAAAATAATTGATATGTGTTTTTGACAATTCTTCCACCGCAAATACAATTCCGCCCAAAGGAGTATTAAAAGCCGCTGCAAGTCCCGCTGCTGCCCCGGTCATAATCATATTTTTCTTTGATATTTTCGGCCACCAGTGAGGAAGGTATTCATTCACTTTTCTGAAAACGGAACCGGCAATCTGGATGGTTGGCCCTTCACGTCCCACAGCGCCACCTCCGATGACCAGAACGACGGATGAAATGATTTTGAATACAATGATTTTTAGGCTTAAAAGACTCCTGATCTTGGTGTGTTCCTTTGGGTTGGCCAGTTCCACAGCTGCCATCACCTGTGGAATGCCGCTTCCTTTGGCGTAGGGTGCGAATTCTTTCACCAGCCACCAGGAAAGCACAAAACCGATGGGAGCAATAATGAAAATCGTCCAGGCGTGCCAGTTCATCATGAAATTCAGCAGATGCTCTCCCCATGCAAATATCTTGGCATACATCACCGCAAAAAAACCGGTGATCACAGATCCGATCCAGAAAGGAATCGCCTGAAGAAGGTTATTCTTCAGCTGTTCGTTGCGGATGTTGTCAAAAGACTTTTTAAGGCCTTTTCGCAGGAGGGAGAAAATTTTCAGCATTGGTTTGTTTTATAGGGCACAAAGTTAAAAAGGTAAAATTAGATTTCTTTGAGAAAGTTGGCTGTCATTAAAGCGTTGTTTACAGAAAGATCTTTAGGTAACCCAAAACTTAACAGGTTGTTTTTAATGGTCAGTTGAAACTCGTCATCAGGGAATGCTTTGATTGTTTTTTTTCTATCAAGGGTTAAAAATGACATGGTTTTATACTGATCACTTCCCAAAACATAGAAATCTTTAAAGTCCGAATCTTTATTGAAATTAATAGAAAAACTGCTGAAAATTCCTGCTATTTTATCAGCGAGTTTCTTTTTGTTGATGGTAATAAACCCAAAATTATCATTTAATTTTTTGAGTCCCCAGATTTGCAGACTGTCATATTCACTGGTTGTACGGGCTCCTTTTACCGTTGTTCCTTTTTTATTGACAATAAACAGATAAAAAGAAAACTTTTTGTACCTGTCTGTAATGCAGTAAACTATTTTTGGAGCGATCAATGGATTTTCGTCATCAGTTTTGAACTCATTATAAGGAGACTGTTCAATCCTTATCACCGAAAGGTCATAATTTTCAAATAACTTTTCATAAACTTCCAGAATTAAACTTTCCTCTTTTTTAGAAAAGTCAAATAGTTTAGAAGGATGTAATTTTCTGAAATCTAATTCCATGAATGCAAATTTGTACGTTTTTAAAGATAAAATTATTTCAGGATAATTCCTATACCCAATATACGACCAGTGGAAAGAATATCGGCTCTGTTGTGTTAATAAGGTTTAAAGCATTTATATTAAAACGAATCCTGTTAAAAAAGATCGGTTCATAGCTGAAAATAGAGTTGTTTTTTTAATTAGGCAATTGGATGATTTATACTTTCAGAGAGGGATTGACTTAAAAATACAGATAATCTTTTAATAGAAAAAACCTCCGAATTTTTCGGAGGTTTTGTATGGTAAGATGTTTTGACAAGTTCAACATATCTTTTGGATAAGAGATCACTTATCAATCATCATGGATTAAATTTCCGTATTCAGATCCCAGTTCTGAAGATAATCGTGAACATGTTTAAGCATCATTCCGCCTAGAGATCCGTCTACCACTCTGTGATCATAAGAGTGAGACATGAACATCAGCTGGCGGATGGCAATTACATCACCGTCTTTCGTTTCAAGAACTGCAGGTTTTTTAACGATAGCTCCGATCGCTAAAATAGCGACCTGAGGCTGAGGAATAATCGGAGTTCCCATAAGGTTTCCGAAACTTCCTACGTTAGAGATCGTATAAGTAGCTCCCTGAGTATCTTCAGGTCTTAATTTCTTATTTCTTGCTCTGTACGCTAAATCATTAATCGCTTTTGCCAAGCCTGAAAGGGATAACTGATCCGCATTTTTAATGACAGGAACGATAAGGTTTCCGTCTGGTAAAGCAGTTGCCATACCAATATTGATGTTTTTCTTTTTAATGATGTTGTCGCCACTGATAGAAACATTGATCATTGGGAAATCCTGAATTGCTTTCACGATCGCTTTCACGAAAATCGGCATGAAAGTTAGTTTTTCACCTTCACGTTTTTCGAAAATATCTTTATGCTTATTTCTCCATTTTACAACGTTGGTAACGTCTGTTTCGATGAAAGAAGTCACGTGTGGAGCAATATGCTTTGCTTTTACCATGTTTTCAGCAATGATCTTTCTCATTCTGTCCATCGGGATGATTTCATCACCTGCTGCTACAGAAACAGTAGATACCGGTGCCGAAACCGGAGCTTTTGGCGCTGCAGGCGCTGCCTCCTGTACCGGTACAGCTTGTTGAGCTGGCTGGCTTCCTCTGTTGGAAACGTAGGCTAATATATCTTCTTTTGTAATTCTGCCCTCTAAACCACTTCCTTTGATAGACTTCAGTTCAGATTCAGAGATGTTTTCCTGCTGTGCTATTGATTTTACAAGCGGTGAAAGGTAAAGGTCTCCTGAGAATTCTACAGCTGAAGCAGTTTGCAACGGCTCTTCAATTGTTTTTAAGGTTTCAGTATCCGGAGCAGCTGCGGGAGTTTCTGTTGTCACCTCCTCTGAAGCTGTATTTCCGCCTTCTCCTTCAATTTCTAAAATAGCAATGGCTTCACCAACTTTAGCAACTTCGTCCTTCTGTTTAAGGATTTTTACAATTTTCCCCGAAACTGGTGTCGGAACGTCTGAATCTACCTTATCTGTTGCAATTTCAACTACGGAATCATCCTCTTTTACATTATCACCTTCATTGAATAACCAAGTGATAATTGTCGCTTCCATAACACCTTCTCCCATGGAAGGAAGCAATAATTTGTATTCTGCCATTTTTAATTTTTAGATTTTGACAAATATATAAAAAAAATCGGTTTTTTTATGAAATATATAATCTTAGACGAATTCAACATAAATATTCTCGCCTACATTAAGTCCAAACAGGCTTTTGGCCCCGTTTTTTTTACTTCCTTTATAGATCGTGAGCTCCAAAAGCTGGCTGTCATTGAAGATCGCAGCCGACTGTCCGTGGAATTCCGTTTCCCTTTCCCAGTCCGAAACGACTTCGGTGTGACTTGAAAAGACTCTTGAAAGTGTTAAATTCCTGAATTTTATGGTAAAACCTTCATTGCCTTTACCGGTGCTTTCAAAAAAGTCTTTACTGATATTCGAGATTATATTTCCGAAATTATCAATATAGGTTACTTCACCAATGATCATCTTTTCAGACTCATTGAAGACAGGCTTTGGAAATAAAAGCTCTTTAGCTGAATCTATTTTCCGCCCGATCACTTCAGGAAGCCCACCATTGGCCAAATGGACGGCAGCAGGGACAAAAACGTCCGTAGACGTGAAGTTCACAATATCATCAAAGCGATTGTTCAATGTGATCTCGTAGATTGCTTCCGGTTTGATGTCGAAAAAGACAAGACCTAAAAGTCCGTTATCTGCGGCCAGAAAATAAGAACCATCTGCTTTATACAATATGTTTTTCCTTGATTTGTGGTAAAAACTGTCTACAGAAAGGATATGAATGGTGCCTTTAGGAAAATATTTATATGCGTTTCGTACGATGTACGAGGTTTGTATAAGATTGAAAGCCTGAATATCGTGGGTAATATCAATGATATTTACCTCAGGATTCAGCGACAGAATTTTGCCTTTCACAGCGGCAACTCTGTAGTCTAAATTTCCGAAATCTGAAGTAATGGTAATAATCGACATTTGTAATTTGTAGAATGATAGAAATGCAAATTTATTTAAAATAAAGGGAAATAGGGAGGTTAAGGGTCATAAAAAATTTATAAAATCCTCGTCTGCTTCCGAATTGGTTTCCGGAAGGCAGAGGTTTATAATGCTTATGTTTTAATTAATGTGCTTTATTTGAATGAGTTTTGTGGAATTAGATCAAAGCGCAACAGATGTATTGTTTTTTACATAGATTCTGATGATATCAATAGACCATGCCCATACAATATGCCCGAACAGCTCAGAAATATGTTCTTCCCAGGGCTGATTCCATGGGGCGGGAATAGTACCCATCAGCGGCATAATGACGACATGGAAAAGTACATAAACGATTACCCCGTACAATGCTCCGTTCGCCAGAGTTATTGTTTTGTAGCGCTCACTGAGCCAGTAATAGAGCCATGCAAAGAAAAAACTGAACCCAAAATGCACGATAAAACTAAAAATAGGTCTGGCATTTTCATTGTACAGATAAGAGTAATGGGAGAGATCTTTGGACATTCCCA
This sequence comes from Chryseobacterium carnipullorum, assembly GCF_003815695.1. Classification (NCBI taxonomy): domain Bacteria; kingdom Pseudomonadati; phylum Bacteroidota; class Flavobacteriia; order Flavobacteriales; family Weeksellaceae; genus Chryseobacterium; species Chryseobacterium carnipullorum. The sequence continues at coordinate 3,944,358 of NZ_CP033920.1, forward strand.
GCTGTTCCAGTAAAGTTTGCGGAGGATTGGTAGCATCCCTTTCCGGAGTACGGGGAGGAAAAGGCACTTCCCATCCGAATTTAACAATCGCAGATAAAAAGCCGCCTATGAGGGTTGCTTTGCATAAAGGGAATTTTTTCATTTGTGTTTTTGATGATATTGATGAATTGTTAAAATGGAATAGATACATAACAGAATAAATGTACAAATTATTGTTTACAGTTTTTGCAAGTAAGAATAAACAACTATAGGTTGTAAAGATTGTAGAAAAGAATTGGCATAAATTTGAAAAAAAGCTTTAATTTTAAAATCTAAATAAAAATAAAATACTGCATGTTTGAATTAACATATGATTTGGAAGATGTCAATGTAAAGACCTTCTATGGCGTTAATAATCAATATTTCAATTTATTAAAATCAAGCTTTCCTACGCTTAAGATCACAGGGAGAGATCATTTTATCTTCGCGATGGGTAATCAGGAAGCTTTAGATATATTTAAACTAAAACTGGATGACATTGTAAAATTTATCTCTGAAAATAATTCTATTGCTCTGAAAGATTTAGAGAATGTACTGAATATCAAGGATGAGAACGAAAAACATCTGATTTTTGACCAGGATATTATTGTCAAAGGAGTGAATGGAAAGATTATCAAAGCTAAAACTACGAATCTTAAAAAACTGGTAAAAGAAACCGAGAAAAAAGATATGGTGTTTGCCATTGGCCCCGCAGGAACAGGTAAAACCTATACCAGTGTAGCATTGGCGGCAAGAGCTTTAAGAGATAAAGAAGTCAAAAGAATCGTTTTGACAAGACCGGCGGTAGAGGCAGGGGAAAGTCTGGGATTTCTTCCCGGAGACCTGAAAGAAAAGCTTGATCCCTATTTACAGCCTTTATATGATGCATTGAGAGATATGATTCCGCACGAAAAACTGGAAGGTTTTATGGAGAAAAAAGTGATTGAAGTAGCACCATTGGCTTTCATGAGAGGGCGTACTCTTGATGATGCTTTTGTGATTCTTGACGAAGCCCAGAATACCACTCATGCTCAAATGAAAATGTTCCTGACCAGAATGGGGATGAATGCCAAGTTTATCATCACCGGAGATCCTACTCAGATCGATTTACCTCCAAAGCAACAATCAGGGCTGAAGGAGGCGATGAGGATCTTGAAAGATGTTAAAGAAATTGGTTTTGTCTATCTTACGGAAGAAGATGTGGTAAGGCATCCGGTTGTTAAAAAGATTATTCTAGCCTATAACGAGGAGGATAAGAGACTGAAAGATTAAGTCTTTGTGATCTGAATATTATTTTTGAATGAATTAGCTCTACTGCAGAATGACAATTCTGCAGTTTAAGATCGATCTACCCAATAAAATCTCAAAAAATTGCCCTGAGGAAATTTTTTTAAGTCGTACAGCTTTGAAAACAGTCTTTGCTGATGATCCCAATCTTAATTTTGAATCCAATGTAAATCACGGACTTTTTATTGGAGGTTATCTTTTTTAGGACTTACTGATTGGTAATACAGATCTTAATACCGATATCAAAACATTTTCTGTCAACCCGTTCTTTGGAGTGGAATATAATCTGAATAAGGGTTGGTTCGTACATGTGCGTTATACTTTCGGATGATAAGATATGGCTAAAAACAAACATGCGGAAGGTTGTGGAACTTAAAAAACAGCGACCTTCTGATGGGTAGATTATAAGTTTAAAAAAAAGTAAAATTTTGAAGAATTTTTATTGAACAAAATTGAAATTTGATAATGTTAGACACTATTTGGTGTTTTTGAAAAAAAACATTAGTTTTGCATCCGAATACTAAAAGAAAATCATGAAAAAACTTTTACTTATTGCAGCAGCAGCTGCGGTTAGCGTTAATTTAAGCGCTCAAGAAACTAGATTCGGAGCTAAGGCTGGTTACTCTCTTTCAACTTTAAAATTTAAGGACGGTGGAAATTCTGAAAATTCAGATCCTTCACACACTTTCTATGTAGGTGCTTTAGTAGAGCATAAACTAAGTGATAAATTTGCTCTTCAGGGAGAAGTTTTGTATTCTCCATTAGGAGGTAAAATAGAAGCATCGGAGGGTACCGAAGAAGCTTTTGTTGGAGCAAAATCAAAAATTAAGTTTGGAACTTTAATGGTTCCGGTTTCTGCTAAATATTTCATTACTGAAGGTTTATCAGTTTCTGCGGGAGCAAGTTTTGGCTTTATTCTTTCTGCAAAAACGAAATATGAAGTGAATGCAGGACTTGGTTTACCGGGATTTGATATTTCAATAGGAGATGACGTTGATATTAAAGATCAGACCAATACTTTAAATATCGCTCCTTTCCTTGGTGCAGAATATGCATTGGAAAACGGATTGTTCTTTGACGCAAGATACAATATGGGAGTATCTAACTTGGCAAAAGATTCTGGAGACGGAAAACTAACCAACAGCTTTTTACAAGTGGGTGTAGGTTTCAAATTCGGAGGAAACTAATTCTTTAGAACTGATTTAAAAACACAGAGCGGGACAAATTTTGTCCCGCTTTTTATTGTTACCATAGGTGCTTTCGAGCTGTTAAGTAGTGCAGCTCACGCGCAGGAAGGTTTTAAATCAGGATGACACATCGGTACTTCATCGTTACTGTAAATATTGGGTACAACTTCTTCCTTAAATAAGAAAATAGCAGGAGTAATACATTCAATTCCGGCTTTCTGGTTGGATTTTTTCTGTAAAAGCCCTGACGAATATTCGATATGTCCAGCTATTATGAATGAATAAGAGGATATATTTATTGTAAAGAGAGAAATCTTCCTGATATACAAGCTATTGTTTAATTTTTAAGACTAATGTCTTAAATGTTAACATTTTAAGATAATATCGTTCACAATAATTTAAAATAATAAGGAATTTGTAAGAAAATGATAAATCTAAAAAATCAAGTATATTTCACTCCTGTTGTAAAATTGTAATTTTTTTATTCTAAATATTGTGAAAAAATCAAAAGCCTCTAATGAATACGTTTTAATGTCGAAAAACACCAATATTCATCAATGATATTAATCACGTTAACAAATTTTAATATTAGCGGGACCCACTGTAAATTTGCCCTCAGAAAGTATTAAAATTATTATAAAATGAAAAAATTAGTATTAGCTGGTGCAATTGCACTTTTCGGTTTATCTAATGCACAGATTGCAAAAGGAACAACTTATGTGTCAGGAACTTTAAACTTTTCTTCAACAGAAAACAACAATAACAATAAAACAAATAACGAGTTAACTTTAGTTCCTACAGTAGGATACTTTGTTGCTTCTAATGTAGCTATTGGGGTAGGAGTAGGATATGCTTCTGCAACTGAGAAAGTAGACGGTGACTTAGTTGACACAAAATTCACTAAATCTGCTGTTGTTGTTGAGCCTTTCGTAAGAAAGTACTGGACTTTAGGAGAGAAATTCTTTATTTTCGGTCAGTTATCAGTACCAATGCAATTTGGAAATGATAAGAATGAAGTATCTACAAGCAACACTTCAGTGACAACAAAAGAGAAATTCAACTCTTTCGGAGTTGCTGTTAAGCCAGGTTTAGATTATTTCTTAAACAAAAACTGGACTCTTGAAGCTACTATCGGTGAATTCGGTTACAGTAACTTTAAATACAAGGATGCTAAGAGCGTAAATAACTATAATTTCGGTCTTGATTTAGCATCAGTTGGAATTGGAGTTAAATATGTATTTGCTAAGTAATTAACAAACACATTTATAAAATTAAGAGCCCTAAGATTTATTTTGGGGCTTTTTTTATCTTTAAAAACAATATTTTATATTAATAATAATCATGAAAAAAATCTTATTAGCATCAGCTCTTGCATTTTTTGCAGGCATGAATGCACAAACAAAATTTGGAGTAAAAGCAGGATACGCCTTATCAAATTTAAAATCTAATGAAGATCTTGATGCTTTTGAAGGGGCCAACGGAGGCTTGAAATCTAAATCAGGGTTTTATGTAGGTGCTTTGGTAGAGCATAAATTCACGACTAAATTTGCTTTGCAGGGAGAAGTTCAGTATGCCAACTTAGGAGGTAATGTTGAAGTTTCAACAATGGGCATCACGGTTACAGAAAAATTAAATTTTAACAGAATCGTAGTTCCGGTATCGGCAAGATATTATGCTACTCCTGAATTAGGATTGTATGCAGGCCCTTTTGTAAGCTTCAGAACAAGTACTAAAGTGAATATAGATGTATCAGGAGGAATAGCAGACCAACAGGTCTTGAATGCAGGTGAAAATGCTTTGGAGAAAAATTTTGAAGACAATCTTAAGTCTACAGAATTTGGACTGTTTTTAGGAGCTGACTATAATGTATACAAAGGGTTATTTGTAGATGCCCGTTACAGTTTCGGACTTACCAATATGATTAAAAATCCATCCAACGACGAGAAGTTAAGAATGAATTTCTTCCAGATCGGTTTAGGATACAAATTCAAATAAAAAAAATAAAAAACTCTCAGAAATTCTGAGAGTTTTTTTATGTCTTATTGCTTTAAGAGATTTTATTTGCCCATCATTCCGCCCATTCCCGGCATATTTGGCATTTTGCTCATCATCTGCATCATTTGTTTTCCCTGAGGTCCCTGCATCATCTTCATCATTTTACCCATCTGGTCAAACTGCTTCATCAATTGATTGACATCTTCAATCTTTCGTCCTGCTCCTTTGGCAATTCTCTGTTTTCTCTGGCTGTTAATGATCGAAGGTCTTCTTCTTTCATCCGGAGTCATAGAGTAGATGATTGCTTCAATGTGCTTGAATGCATCATCGCTGATCTCAACATCTTTGATGGCTTTTCCAACTCCCGGGATCATGCCCATAAGGTCTTTCATATTACCCATCTTCTTGATCTGGTTGATCTGCTTCAGGAAGTCGTCAAAACCAAACTCATTTTTAGCAATCTTTTTGTGAAGTTTTTTAGCTTCTTCTTCATCAAACTGCTCCTGAGCTCTTTCTACCAGGGAAACAACGTCTCCCATTCCCAGAATTCTGTCTGCCATCCTTTCCGGATAGAAAACATCCAAAGCTTCCATTTTCTCACCGGTAGAGATGAATTTGATTGGTTTTTCTACTACTGAACGAATCGTTAAAGCAGCACCCCCTCTCGTATCACCGTCCAATTTGGTAAGAACAACACCGTCAAAATTCAAAGCATCGTTGAATGCCTTAGCTGTATTCACAGCATCCTGACCCGTCATGGAATCTACTACGAATAATGTTTCCTGAGGTTTAATGAAGTAATGTACAGATTTGATCTCGTTCATCATCTGTTCATCAATCGCAAGACGTCCTGCCGTATCGACGATGACCACATCGTGACCGTTAGCCTTTGCAAAGGCGATGGCATTTTCAGCAATAGTAGATGGATTGGTAGAACCGTCTTCCGTAAATACCGGAACGCCGATCTGGCCACCTAATACTTTAAGCTGGTCGATCGCAGCGGGACGGTAAACGTCACAGGCTACCAATAAAGGTTTTTTTGCTCTTTTTGTTTTTAAATGATGAGCAAGTTTTCCAGAAAAAGTAGTCTTACCGGAACCCTGCAGACCCGCAATAAGGATCACAGACGGTTTCCCTGAAAGATTAATTCCTTCCTGAGAACCTCCCATGAGTTCTACTAATTCGTCATGAACGATTTTCGTCATCAACTGTCCCGGTGTAAGGGAAGTAAGAACGTTTTGCCCTAAAGCTTTATCCTGAACTCTTTTGGTAAGATCTTTTGCAACTTTATAGTTAACGTCGGCATCTACCAACGCTCTACGGATCTCCTTTACGGTTTCCGCTACGTTGATCTCTGTGATTTTTCCGCGTCCGGAAATATTATGTAAAGCCTTGTCTAATTTATCCTGTAAACTATTAAACATATTGATTGTAAATTATAGGTTTGCAAAAATAAGGAATTTTTAGCATATCTAAAGTGTTCTGACACGTAATATTATATATATAGAAAAAATGATAAAAATCAAATCGTATGAAAATACGATAGAAAAAGTCTATTTTTGCGATCAGTTAAAATAAACCTTGGTATTTATAGAGGTTGAAAATAAGTTTATAATGAAATTAAATCCTAATATCCTGGTCACGGTATTATTCTTTTTAACATTTTTGATCCATTTTTCCCTTTGGAAATTTGTTTTTCACTTAGATGAGATTATTATTGTTAAATTTTATCTTTTTTTAAGTGTCATGTTTATGCTGATGATTACAATGATTGTTTTAATTAATAGAGTAGTGCCGGAATTTTTAGGACTCTCTGTGATCGGTTTGATCCTTTTAAAATTCGGTTTAATGTACTTAATCAGGAAAAAATTGAACTTTGAAGTCATTCCAGGCTATAAATTTCATTTTATTATCCCTTATTTCGTCCTGACGACGCTGCTTACCTACTATGCGATTAAGCTGATTAATCATGACAAAAAACAGTAAAATTATTTATTGAAAATAGAAAAAAAATTATATTTTTGCACAACGAAAAAAACCTATCAATGTTTAAGAAATTCGCAGTTTTATTCTACAGTATTTTTGTATTAAACTTAGTGTCCGCACAGCACGGTGAGGCTGCTGCTGGAACAGCTCCTGGACAAGAGCTTTCAGAAAAAGACAAAACAAGTAAAGAAAACAAAGAGTTCATCGATCATCACTTGTTGGATGCTCATGACTTTACATTGATGGTGGATAAAGATGGTCACCACATCGGATTCCCTCTTCCAGTTATTTTTTATGATAACGGTATTCATTCTTTCATGAGTAACAAAGAAGGTTTCATGCACGGTGAGCCAACTGAAGTAGATGGTTCTTATTATAAATTACACCACGAGAAAATTTATAAAACAGACGCAGCCGGAACCTTAACCCTTGGAGAGGATGGTCATCCTACCAATGAAAAGCCTCTAGATCTTTCTATTACAAAGAGTGTCCTTATTCTTTTATTAGTATCCATCTTTATGTTGGTATTATTTGGCGGAATGGCGAAGTCTTATAAGAAGTCTGTTGTTCCTACAGGAGCGGCAAGATTCTTAGAGCCGTTAATCATTTTCGTAAGAGACGAAGTAGCAATCCCGAACATCGGTCATAAATACAAAAGATTTATGGGGTACCTGTTAACAGTGTTCTTTTTTATCTTATTCCTTAACGTATTAGGATTAATGCCATTCGGAATCAATGTTACAGGTAATATTACGATGACATTCTTCCTGGCTATCCTTACTTATTTAATCACTACATTCTCTGCTAACAAAGATTACTGGAAGCATATCTTCTGGATGCCGGGAGTTCCTGTGCCAATGAAGCTGATCATGTTGCCAATCGAATTATTAGGAACAATCACTAAACCTTTCGCATTGATGATCCGTCTTTTTGCTAACATGACTGCAGGACACATCGTAGTTATGAGTTTGATAGGATTGATCTATGTGTTTAAGAACTTTGCAGCAGGGGTTGCATTCCCGTTCTTAACATTGGTAATCTATTTACTTGAAGTATTGGTAGCATTCTTACAGGCTTATATCTTCACGATGTTATCCGCTTTGTTTATCGGAATGGCAGTACAGGAGCACGAGCACGAACATCATGCTGCTCACTAATTGGAATTATAAATTAAAGTAAAACAAATTTTTTAAAATTATATATTATGGAAATCCCTAAAATTGTAGGTGCTGGTATCGTAGTACTAGGTGTAGGTATTGGTCTTGGTAAAATCGGAGCTGCTGCTCTTGAGGCTATCGCTAGACAACCTGAGCAATCTGGAAAAATCCAAACAGCTATGCTTATCGCTGCTGCACTTGTTGAAGGTGTTGCGTTTGCTGCTCTATTCGCAGTAAACTAATTAAAATCAAACCATTACCCATAACGGTTGGTTACGGGTAATGGTTATTTAAGAAAAAAAAGTAATAATTATTTATACATTTATATAATGGAATTAATTCACCAGTTTTCATCAGGATTATTTATTATCCAGTCTGTTATTTTTCTAGCATTATTATTTTTGTTAGGCAAATTTGCTTGGAAACCTATTTTAAAATCGATCAACGACAGAGAAACTTCTATTGTTGATGCTCTTAATCAAGCTAAATTAGCAAGAAAAGAGATGGAGACTTTAAAAGAGGATAACGAAAGAATTATTCGTGAAGCTAAAATCGAAAGAGATGCTATCCTTAAAGAGGCCAGAGAAATTAAAGATAGAATCGTAGGTGAGGCTAAAGATGCTGCTAAAAACGAAGGAGACAAAATCATTGAAGCTGCTAAGCAGACGATCCAGACTGAGAAAAACGCTGCCATGGCAGACATCAAAACTCAAATCGGTGTTTTATCTGTAAACATCGCTGAATCTATCCTTAAGCAGAAGTTGGACAACAACGAAGCTCAAAATGAATTAGTTCAAAATTATTTAAACAAATCTAACCTTAACTAAGAATGCTTACATCTAAAGTAGCTAAAAGATACGCACAGGGATTGCTTGACTTCACCAACGAATCGGGCCAGACAGCTGCTGTATTTTCTGAAATGAAAGATGTAGTGAAGATCATGTCTCAATCTGTAGATTTGAACAAGTTCTTTCTTACCCCTTACATTGATGCAAAAAAGAAAATAGAGGTAGCAGACCAGATCTTCAAAAGTTTGTCGGTTTCTTCACTGAACCTGATCAGACTAGTGATCAAGCACGGGCGTGAAAACCAGCTGAAGAATATTGCTCAGGAGTTCATCAACAAGGTAGAAGATATCAACGGAGTACAGAGAATTACTCTTACTACAGCGACTCAGCTTTCTAAGGAGAATATTGATCAGATCCTGAGATCTACCAATCTGGTAAAAGCAGATTCAAACTTTGATCTTAATGTAAACGTAAAACCTGATATTTTAGGAGGGTATATTTTAAGAGTAGGAGACCAGCAGATTGATGCATCTGTGAAAACCAAATTGAGTCAGATTAAAAAAGATTTTCATTTAAATTAAGAAAAAAACAACCATATAATGGCAGAAATAAATCCGGCAGAAGTATCTGCGATCTTAAAACAACAGTTGGCCAACTTCGACACTCAATCCAACGTTGAGGAAGTAGGTACAGTTTTAACCATCGGTGATGGTATTGCTCGTGTATACGGGTTAGAAAATGTACAGTACGGTGAGTTGGTAAAATTTGCTAGTGATGTAGAAGGTATTGTACTTAACCTTGAAGAAGACAACGTAGGGGTTGCTTTACTTGGTGAAAGTAAATTAGTAAAAGAAGGAGATACAGTAAGAAGAACAAACAGAATCTCTTCTATCAAAGTAGGAGAAGGTATGTTAGGTAGAGTAGTAGATACTCTAGGTAATCCAATCGATGGTAAAGGACCGATCGAAGGAGAACTTTACGAAATGCCATTGGAAAGAAAAGCTCCTGGAGTTATCTTCAGACAGCCGGTAACTGAGCCTTTACAAACAGGTATCGTTGCGATTGACTCTATGATCCCTGTAGGAAGAGGACAGAGAGAGCTTATCATTGGTGACAGACAGACAGGTAAAACTACTGTTGCGATCGATACGATCATCAACCAGAGAGAATTTTTTGATGCAGGTCAGCCTGTATATTGTATATATGTTGCGATCGGTCAGAAAGCTTCTACTGTAGCACAAATCGTTAAAACCCTATCTGATAAAGGAGCTTTAGCATATACTGTCATTGTTGCGGCTAACGCATCAGATCCAGTTCCAATGCAGGTATATTCTGCAATGGCAGGAGCATCTATCGGTGAGTTCTTCAGAGACTCTGGTAGACCGGCATTGATCGTTTATGATGATTTATCTAAACAAGCAGTAGCGTACCGTGAGCTTTCTCTACTATTGAGAAGACCACCGGGCCGTGAAGCTTATCCTGGAGACGTTTTCTATCTTCACTCAAGACTATTGGAAAGAGCTGCAAAAGTTATCGCTGATGACAAAATTGCTAGTCAAATGAATGATTTACCTGAGTCTTTAAGACCCATCGTAAAAGGAGGAGGTTCATTAACTGCCCTTCCAATTATCGAAACTCAGGCTGGTGACGTTTCTGCGTATATTCCAACCAACGTAATCTCTATTACAGACGGACAGATCTTCTTGGAATCTGATCTATTCAACTCAGGGGTTCGTCCTGCGATCAACGTAGGGATCTCTGTATCAAGAGTAGGAGGTAACGCTCAGATCAAGTCAATGAAAAAAGTATCTGGTACTCTTAAATTAGACCAGGCTCAATATAAAGAATTGGAAGCGTTCGCTAAGTTCGGTTCTGACCTTGATGCTTCTACTTTAGCCGTAATCTCTAAAGGAGAAAGAAACGTAGAGCTTCTTAAGCAGCCGGTAAACTCTCCGCTTCCTGTAGATAGTCAGGTAGCTATGATCTATGCTGGTACTGAAAACTTAATGAGAAACGTTCCTATTAAAAAAGTAAAAGAATTCCAGTTAGAATATATCGAATTCTTAAGATCTAAGCATCCTGATACAATGGCAGCGATTAAAGCTGGTAAGATCGACAACGATATTACAAACGTTCTTAAGCAGGCAGCTAACGATTTAGCTTCTAAATATAACTAAAATCTTCATTGTTTAAGGTTTAGAATGTCAAGTTTTAAACCTTAAACTTTAGACCATAAACTTTGAACCCAAATTAATGGCAAACTTAAAAGAAATACGAGGCAGAATTACGTCAATTTCATCTACGATGCAGATCACACGTGCTATGAAAATGGTTTCCGCAGCGAAGCTTAAAAAAGCGCAGGATGCAATCGTGATGTTAAGACCTTACTCTGAAAAATTACAGGAAATCATCCAGAATGTAAATTCTAGCTCTGATCCTGATCAGATTTCTGTTTATGCTCAAAAAAGAGAAGTGAAGAGAATTCTTTTCATCGCTGTTACTTCAAACAGAGGTCTTGCCGGAGCTTTTAACTCATCTATTGTAAAAGAACTTAACATTCAGTTTAGAGACCAGTCTCAGTACGAAATTGAAGTGCTTACCATCGGTAAAAAAGCTTTTGATGCGGTAAGAAAAACACGTACAGTATACTCTAATGAAAGTGCTGTTTTTGATAACTTAAACTTCGATACCGTATCTCACGTTACTGAAGGAGTAATGAACAGCTTCAAAGAAGGTAAATTTGACGAAGTTTATTTGATCTATAATAAATTTGTTAATGCTGCTACTCAGGAAGTCACTACTGAACAGCTTCTTCCGATTTCTATGGCTGAAAAAGCTGAAGAAACTCAGGTAGAAACAGATTATATCTTTGAACCGAACAGAAATGAAATTTTGGACAATTTGATTCCTAAAGCGATCAAAACTCAGGTTTTCAAGGCTGTTTTAGATTCAGTAGCATCTGAGCATGGCGCGAGAATGACGGCGATGCACAAAGCTACAGATAATGCACAGGAACTTAAAAATGATCTTGTCATTTTCTACAACAAAGCAAGACAGGCTGCTATTACAAACGAAATCTTAGAGATCGTTTCAGGAGCGGAAGCTTTGAAAAATTCATAAAGAATTATTTAAATATCATACCGAAGCATCGACACTGTCGGTGCTTTTTTTGTGGGATTAAAGTTCAGAAGAGGGAAGGTGGATGCTTAAAATTATTTTCTTTGATTTTAGACCCTTTTTATCAGCAGTCAATAATATGTTAATCATTCTTTTACCTTTAAAACCGTTCATCTTTCCGTATCTATAGTGCTTGTTCAAAAAAGATTTTAAATTGTTTTTAAGTACTCTACACGCTTCCATTTTCCCGCTTCTGCCTTGCCTTTTAGAAAATTACATTCCCAAAATATCTTAACCCCAATACAGGTTATTTTTATTTTATCTATCTTTGTACACTAAAATATTATACAACTTCTAAATGGACTCGGACATAGTCAGGCTTTTGCTAGCCTTATTTCTTGTTTTACTAAATGGCTTTTTCGTAGCCGCAGAATTTTCAATTGTTAAAGTTCGTTACTCACAAATCCAATTAAAAGCCGCCGAAGGTAATTCTATGGCGAAGCAGGCAGAACACATTATCAAGCATCTTGATGAGTATCTATCTGCAACGCAGCTTGGGATTACGTTAGCGTCTCTTGCATTGGGTTGGGTAGGGGAAAGTGCCCTTCACCATGTCGTAGAAAGTATTTTCCATTCTCTGAATGTTGAATTGGCTCAAACGACCATTACCACGATTTCAGTGGTCACCAGTTTTGTTTTAATTACTGTCATGCACATTGTCTTTGGAGAACTTATTCCAAAATCAATAGCCATCAGAAAGTCGGAAGCAACTACAATGGCTACAGCAGTTCCATTGAGAGTTTTTTACACGGTCTTTAAACCGTTTATCTGGTTGATGAATCTGATGTCTAATACTTTTTTAAGATTGGTAAAGATCCATCCGGCTTCTGAACAGGAAATTCACTCTACTGAAGAGCTTCAGCTTTTGGTAAAGCAAAGTGCAGATAGCGGTGAGATCGAAGAAGAAAACTATGAAATCATCAAAAATGCGTTTGATTTTACCGATCATTCTGCAAAACAGATCATGGTTCCAAGACAGAATATCACTTCTATTGATTTTGAAGAAGACATCAATGAGATCATCAATAAGATCATGGACAGCGGATATTCCCGTATTCCTGTCTATCTTGACTCCATTGACAATGTAATAGGTATTTTCTATACTAAAGAAATTATCAGGGAATTTGTCAAAAGAAAAGGAGATCTTAATCATGAAGACCTTAAAGATCTGATGCGTGATGCATTTTTCGTGGTAGGAAGTAAAAAGATTTCTGACCTTCTGAAGATATTCCAGCAAAAAAAACAACACCTTGCCATCGTTATTGACGAATTTGGCGGAACCGAAGGTATTATTACCCTGGAGGATATTCTTGAAGAATTGGTAGGGGAAATACAGGATGAGGAAGATGATGAAGATAAACTGGTAGACAAAATAGGAGATAACATCTATTGGGTTCAGGCTACACAGCCTCTGGATGAAATCAATGAACATCTGCCTAAAAAACTGCCCCTTTCCGAAGAAAGTGAATACAATTCACTGGCAGGATTCATTCTCCATGAGTTGGAAGATATTCCGGAAGAAAATGACGAATTTGACATGGAAAATTACCATTTCAAAATTCTTAAAATGAACAATAAGAGTGTAGAACTCGTAGAATTAGTATATGAAGGCCCGAATGTATTAAGCGATCTGGCTGATAAATTAGGTGAAGTTTAAAGAGAGATAGACATGATTTTTTATAACAGCATAAAAGATTACGAAGATCCGAAACGCCAGTATGAAGAAGAAGTACTGGTTTTGGATGATACGGACGAAGTATATAAGATTGTTCTTCATAATGATGACATTCACACATTTGATTATGTGATCGACTGTCTGATTGAAATCTGCAAGCATACATTGGAGCAGGCAGAACAATGTACCATGCTGGTGCATTACAAAGGCAAATGCACCGTAAAAACGGGTTCACTTGATCTGCTTAAGCCCATGCATGAGAAACTGCTTTCAAGAGAATTATCAAGCGAAATAGTATAAATAAAAAACTCTGCCATTGGCAGAGTTTTTTATTGAAAACATCATTTATTATAAATAATACGCACTGATTGGTGAATAATTGAACTAAATTTATTTATATTAGCAATTAATAGACACTATTTTAAAATATTAATAAATGAAACAAAAAATTACTTCGCTGATTCTCTGTGGTATATTATGCTGCTCTGTAGTACAGGCTCAGGAATCATCTTTTGAAACTAACGCAAGAGGTTGGATCAAAGAAAATACAAGAAGTTTAGGAATTCCAGGATTCACTGAACTTACACTACGATCAGTACGTAAAGGAAATACAGGAGAAACGCTGCGTTTTCAGCAGATGGTAAAAGATGTTCCTGTTTTTCAGTCTGAAATTGTAATTCATTTCAATAAAGAGGGTAAAATAAGCTATACAGGTACAGAAAGCTTGAAACATAATCTAAAGGAGGTAAGTACAGTTCCTTCTTTCCCTGCCTCAGAGGCGGTTAAAAAAGCTCATATTGCTTCAGCATCAAAAGGACAAATTACCTATGAGGAAAATAAGCTGTTTATTTATATTACAGATTCAGGAGACACAAAACTGGTTTACAGAGTATTGACCAGTTCCTTCGATAATCCCGGCAGTTGGGAAACCATTGTAGATGCAAAAACAGGTACTGTAATCAGTATGAAAGATATTGCAGTGAAACACCATGACAAAAATGAGCCATCTCCTAAGAAAAAAAATGAAAAAATAAAAGCAAAGAAAGCTTCTGTAACCGGAAGTGCCTATATTTTTCAACCAGACCCTTTATCTAAAACAGGATCAACCTATGCAGGTAACTTTGTAGATAATAACGATGCTACCAATGCCAGTCTGGATGCGGCAAGGACTTTAGTGACCATTCCTGAAATTGATCTTACAGGAGGTGTTTATACCCTAAAAGGAACGTATGCGGAGATTAAAGAAATAGAAGCACCTGCAAAAGGTATTTTTACACAGTCTACCAATCAGTTTTTGTTTAACAGAAGTGATGATGGATTTGAAGCGGCTAATGCCTATTGGCACCTTGATAACAGCCTTAGATACATCAACGTAACTTTAGGAATTGTTTGTAAGCCTTCACAAAACAATGGGGTATTAAGATTCGATCCGCATGGTTTTAATGGTTCGGATAATTCTCATTACCTGACAGGAAGTGAATCCCTTGGATTCGGAGAAGGAGGGGTGGATGATGCCGAAGATGCCGACGTTATCCTGCATGAATTAGGACACGGAATTCATCACTGGCTGGCCGGAGGAATTTCCAACGCAGACGGTCTGAGCGAAGGATGCGGAGACTACTGGGCACATTCTTACAGCAGAAGCTTAAATCAATGGCCTTCATCAGCTCCCGAGTATCAGTGGATGTTTAACTGGGACGGGCATAATCCTTTTTGGGCAGGAAGAATTACCAATACAACCATGACTTATCCCGGATCCGGATCTTACTATGATAAAGCACAGATATGGTCTGCTGCATTGATGAGAATCTACGACAGAATAGGTAAAGAAAAAACAGACAGGGCCTTTTTGGAAGGATTAGACCTTACAACTTCAACTACAAACCAACAGAATGCTGCTATTGCTGTAAGACAGGCTGCTATAGATATGTTGGGGCAGTTCGGGTTCAATTGTAATAATATCACGGCTATGACAGAAGAATTTACAGCAGCCGGATATGTACTTCCTGAATACAGCTGTGTACTGAGTACAAAAGAAACAGCTAAAGAAAATTTGATTTCAGTGTATCCCAACCCGGTTTCTGACCAATTGATCGTTATATTAAAAGGAAATAAAGAAGAAAAAGCCGAAATTTATAATATGGAAGGCAGAAAAGTAATGGAAACAACCATTGGAAATAACAATAACAAAATTAATGTTTCCAATCTTCCGTCCGGAAATTATATTCTGACCGTAAAAGGAATTGAATTATCTGCAAAATTCATCAAGAAATAAAAAACCTGAAGAGAATCTTTAAAATCCGGTGGCAGTGCATCGGATTTTTTTAGTTTAAACTAAATTCTGCTGGGATTGTTTTACTTGCATTCATCTAAAATAGTATATTTGTACCAACTATAAAGAAACAAAAAAAGAATGCTTGTAATAGGAATTGCTGGAGGTACAGGATCCGGCAAAACTACAGTTGTTGATAAAATACTTCAACAGCTTGATATTGAAGGAATGAATATCCTCTCTCAGGATAATTATTATCACGATAACCAGAATCTGACACTGACCGAGAGAGAAGCGCTTAACTATGATCATCCGAAGTCGATCGATTTTGATTTAATGATAAAACATGTGAAAGCTTTAAAAAATAATGAGCCCATAGAACAGCCCATTTACAGCTTTGTAACGCATTCCAGAACAGGCGACCACGTCACTGTAGAACCTAAAAATGTATTGGTAGTAGAAGGTATTCTGGTCCTTACGAATAAAGAGTTACTGAAAGAATTCGACTTAAAAGTATTCGTTCATGCTGACTCGGACGAAAGACTGATTAGGAGAATCAGGAGAGATACCCAGGAAAGGGGAAGAGACCTGAGTGAAGTTCTTCACCGTTATCAGACCACATTGAAGCCAATGCATCAGGAATTCATAGAACCGTCGAAGAATGAAGCCGATTTGATCATTCCGAACATGAGACAGAACTCCGTAGCGATTGATTTTTTAACCACCGTCATTAAAAATTCGTTGAGAAAACATTAAAATGGAAGAAAATAAGCTTATCAAAGACATTCAGCCCAAGTCTGAAACGTTCAAAACCATTCAGACATATGTTCTGAATAAATACACCATTACCATCTGTATGTTTCTGGTCTGGATGATTTTCTTTGATAAAACCTCTTTTCTTGTTATTAATGAACTCAATGGCGAAATAAGCCGTTACGAAGATCAGCTGGAATACTATAAAAAGGAATATGAAAAAAATGATACTTTTTATAAAAAACTGATGAACAATAAATCGGAAAAAGAAAAATACGCAAGGGAAAATTATTTTATGAAAAAACCGGATGAAGAGATCTTCATTTTGGTGGTAGACAGTGCCAATGTCGCTAAAAAATAATTTGAAATGTGAGTAGTCAATTAGCTTTGTAACGAAGTGTCAATCATTAATTTTTATAGATTCACTATAGACTTGCGGAGTAAAAATTCAGCATTCACAAGATAAGTAATATAAATATCAACAGTTAATTGTCAATCGTCAAGCGTAAATTTTTTATAGATTCACCATTGATTTGCAAAGCAAAAATTCACTATTGACCATAAAAAATAGCCAATGTCCAATACAGATATCCTTCCAAACTGGGAAAAATTAGTTAAAAAGCAGCTTAAAACAGAAGATATTTATTCTATCCTGAAGAAAGAAAATTTAGAAGGAATTGATGTCCAACCTTTTTACAGCGAAGTTCAGAAACCATTGGTTAACCTGCCAAAAGTTGAAGAAAGTACCCATTTGGTTGCAAAATATCATGAAAGTCTGGAAGAAGATGTATTTGCATTTATTTTAGACCAAAACGTAGACAATCTTGAGGAAAAAACAATTTTTGTTAATAATAAAGATCTGGCCGGTCACATCAGCCCAAAAGAAGAAGATCAATACTTCTCATTGATTGATGTTTTTAATGAAAATGAAGGCATGATTGATGATCAGCTGGCCAAAGAACTTTTATCCAAAGATTTTATAAGGAATATCTGCGTTGATGTTTCGCTTCACCAGAATGCCGGAGCAGCGATTTACCAGCAATTGGGAATTGCCCTGGCGAAAACAAAGGAGCTTGTTGAAGTATATGGCCCTGAAATTTTAAATAAACTGATCTTCAGAATAGCAGTAGGAGGAAATTATTTCTTTGAAATGGCTAAACTCAGAGCTTTTAAAATAGTCTTTAATCAACTTTCCAAAGAATACGGTTTAAATGACACGCCCTACATCTTTGCCGAAACTTCTTCAAGAAATAAGGCGATTGCAGATAATGAAAATAACCTTATCCGCTCAACGTTAGAGCTAGCTTCAGCCATGATCGCCGGAGCAGACGCTGTCTTCAGTACTAATTATCAGATAAACAGAAGTACGGATATTTCTGAAGAGATTTCTTTTAAGCAACAGATTGTGCTGGCGTACGAAAGCATCATCAATGTATTTGAAGATGCATCGAATGGAAGCTATTACGTGGAAGACATTACCCGCCAGATTGCAGAAAAAACATGGACCTGGTTTATTGAGATCGAAGAAGGTGGCGGTTATCTTGAACTTTTAAAGCAGGGAAGTATTCAGAAAAAGATCTACGACCAGGCTGTTGAAGAGCAAAAATGGGTAGAAGAAGGAAAAATAAAGCTGATAGGAGTCAATTTATACCCCAAATTAGACGTTAAAAGATCAATCGGGGATATGTACAGCGAAAAAGAAATTAAAGCCGTACGTTGGGCTGAAATGTTTGAGTAATGAAAGAAAAACTGATTGATTTATTTGAGTATACCTATCATTTCAACAAAGAAATGATTAAAGTTATTTCTGAAAACATCACAAAAGTAGATGAAAAAACGGTCAGTCTCATCAATCATACCCTGAATGCCCAGCAGATCTGGAACTCACGGATACTCGATGAGAAATCGTTTGAAGTCTGGCAAGTCAATTCCTTTGAGTTTCTTGATGGAATTAATCATCAAAACTTTTTGAAAAGTATTGATATTATTCAAAATCAGGATCTTGATACAAGAAAGGAATATCACAATTCAAGAGGTGCGAAATTTGAAAACAGTATTTTTGAAATGCTGTTCCACGCTATAAACCACTCAACCTATCACAGAGGGCAGATCAATTCTCTTCTAAAACAAAACGACATTGAACCTTTGCTCACCGATTATATTTTTTATAAGAGGTAAATTTTATTGTTGTACAGAGGTCGTTTGAGTGTTTTTTTTGCTCCCACAGATTTTTCAGATAACACAGATTTTGTAGATTTGTTATAAGCAAAATTTACACAAATGACTGAAAATGAAATTAGTTTTTATATCAGGAAGTCTATATTTTCTGTTTATAATGAACTTGGACCTGGACTTTTTGAGAAAGTATATGAAAAAGTACTAGCTCATGAATTACAAAATAATGGATTGAACATTCAAACACAGGTTGATATTCCGATTAAATTTAAGGGAAAAGTATAATTAGAAAAATAAATGGAGTTATAAATTAATTAATAGGCTTTAAATCTGTGGTATTTGTGTATTCTGTGGGAAATATTATAAAAAACAAAGAAATTCAGGACTATATCAATGCAAATCTAAATACAGATCTGCATGCTCAACTATTGAAAAAATCTCCATTTCCAGATGTTTCGATGCAGGAAATCGTGCAGCAGATCAAAGGAAAACAGACTGCTCAGAAGAAATTTCCTTTCTTACTGAAAGAAGGGATTGTTTTCCCGCCACAGCTTAATTTAGAGCAGGCATCATCAGAGAAAACGGCAGTCTATAAATCACAAATCCTCAAAGGAAAGAAATTCGTCGATCTGACCAGCGGTTTCGGAATTGATGCCTATTATTTATCTCAAAATTTTGATGAAGTTACTTTGGTAGAACAGAATCAGGAATTATTAGGTATTGTAGAACATAACTGGAATGTTTTAGGCAGAAAAGCAAAGTTTATCAATCAAAATCTGGAAGATTTCTTACAGATCAATAAAGAATATTTCAACATTATCTATTTAGATCCGGCAAGAAGAGATCAGAACAAAAATAAAGTCTTTCTTCTGGAAGATCTTTCGCCTGATATTCTTCAAATCAGAAAAAAATTACTCGAGACAGCAGATCAGGTCATCATAAAGCTCTCTCCCTTGATCGATTTGAAATATCTCATATCAGTTTTGCCATGTATTTTCAGGATAGAAATCATAGCGGTAAAAAACGATGTCAAGGAGGTCGTTATTTTCCTTTCCACTGAGGAAAACGAAGGAATTACCGTTAACTGTATTAATCTTGAAAGTGGAGAATCTGAGTTTACATTTACTTTTGGGGAAGAAGAAACTTCGCTTGCTGTATACTCTGAACCCGAAAAGTTCATCTATATTCCCAATCATGCGGTTTTAAAAGCCGGAATTTTTAATCTGATCTCAGAAAGATTGGGGCTGAAAAAACTTCACTCCAATACCCATCTTTATACTTCAGATCAAAAGATCAGTGATTTCCCCGGAAGAGTTTTTGAAATGGAAGTTATTGAATCTAAACAGATTAAAAAGAAAGAACAGTTCAATATCATTGCCAAGAACTATCCTTTAAAACCGGAAGATATCAAAAAGAAATATGCCATAAAAGACGGTGGAAAGGACTATCTTATTTTTACACAATCCAAAAAAGGTAAAATTATTTTAAAATCAGTATAAAAATGTTGCCGAAAAAAACAGGATTGCTTAATTTTGGGGAATCTAAAATTTAAGCATGAGAAAATTAGTTATATGTTTAGCCATTGCAACTGTAGCTGTAAGCTGTAAAAAAATCCAGGCAGGAGGAAACAAGAATACTCTAAAACTGGAAGAAGGAATAGAAAGATATTCTGATGATCACCAGGGTGGTGAAAGTCATGGGCATGAAGCAGCAGCTGGTCACGGTTCTGAACATGCTGAAAAAAAAGCTCAGGTTTCTATTGATTTGAACGGTGTAGCTTTAAAAGGCTTTGCTAATGGAATGGAAGACAGTATGATCAAATACCTGAAATCCGGACAGTATGCATCTGCTACTGAAGACGGATTGAAGAATACTTGGTATAATTTTGACAACGTAAATTTTAAAACAGGATCTGCTAACCAATTGGAAGCTGGTTCTCATGACCAATTGGATAATTTAGCTAAAATTCTAAAGGCTTATCCGGATGCAAAAATCAAAATTGGAGGGTATACAGATAAGACAGGTGATGAAGCTAAAAACTTAAAATTATCTCAGGAAAGAGCTAATTTTATCAAAGCTGAACTTTCTAAACTGGGAGCTACAGCACAAATCGTTTCTGCTGAAGGATACGGAAGTCAGTTTGCTCACGTAGATGCAAAAGCTTCTGACTCGGAAAGAGCGTCAGACAGAAAAATGTCTGTTCGATTTACCAAATAGTAATTTACAATAAAGAAATATCAATGTCTTGCCCATGCAAGGCATTTTTTTTATTTTTAACAAAACAAATTTTTAAAATGCAAGAGACATTAAATTACATTAACGAAAACAAACAGCGTTTCGTGGATGAATTATTTGAGTTACTCAGAATTCCTTCTATTTCTGCAGATCCGGCTTATAAAAATGATGTATTGAAATGTGCGGACGTATGTGCAGAATATCTTAAAAATGCAGGTGCAGATCATGTGGAAGTATGCGAAACAAAAGGCTATCCGATCGTTTTTGGAGAGAAAATTTTAGATAAAAACCTTCCTACGGTGCTGGTGTACGGACATTATGATGTACAACCTGCAGACCCTCTGGAATTATGGAAAAAGCCGCCTTTCGAGCCATATATTGAAAAAACAGCACTGCATCCTGAGGGAGCCATCTTCGCAAGAGGTTCAGCAGATGATAAAGGACAGTTTTTCATGCATCTGAAAGCTTTTGAGGCAATGATGAAAACCAATACACTTCCTTGCAATGTTAAATTTATCTTAGAAGGGGAAGAAGAAGTGGGATCTGTAAGCTTAGGAGATTTCGTTAACGAAAATAAAGAAAAGCTTTCTTGTGACTGTATCCTGATTTCAGATACCCATATTTACAGTAATGAACAGCCTACCGTAACTACAGGATTAAGAGGTTTAAGCTATGTGGAAGTTGAAATAGAAGGTCCAAACAGAGACCTGCATTCGGGGCTTTATGGAGGAGCTGTTCCAAACCCGATCCATGTACTTTCCAGAATGATTGCTAAACTGATTGACGAAGACGGACATATTACGATTGACGGATTTTATGATAACGTAGAAGTGGTATCAGATGAAGAGAGAGCAGAGATGAATAAGCTGAAGGATAATCCTGAAGAATTCAAAAAATCCATCGGTCTGAACGGAGTAGAAGGTGAAAAAAGCTATACTACCCTTGAAAGAACATCTATCCGTCCTACTTTGGACTGCAATGGTATTTGGGGAGGGTATACAGGAGAAGGGGCCAAAACAGTCATTCCTTCAAAGGCTTCTGCTAAAATTTCAATGCGTCTGGTTCCTTATCAGACTCCCGAAGAAATCACAGAAAAATTTACAAAATATTTTGAAAAAATAGCTCCTGATAACGTAAAGGTAAAAGTAACACCTCACCACGGAGGTATGCCTTATGTATTGCCAAGTGATACTAAAGAATTTTTGGCAGCTAAACAGGCTATGGAAACGGCATTTGGTAAAGAGGTGCTTCCATACAGAAGTGGAGGAAGTATTCCCATTACTTCTATGTTTGAAAAAGTACTAGGCGCTAAGTCAGTATTAATGGGCTTTGGACTGGATTCAGATGCAATTCACTCACCGAATGAACATTACGGCTTGTTTAATTTCTATAAAGGAATTGAAAGCATTCCATTATTCTTTGAGAATTATTCTAAATAGTTAATATTTTAAAAAATATTGTATAAAGCGCTTCGGATTTCGGAGCGCTTTATGCTTTTTTATGATAATATCCCTATCAAATGATATTTTTTTACTTAATCTATGTGTTTATTTTTAATTCAACCTAAAAATAATGCTATGAAAAAAATTTACATTATCGCAATCTGTTTGCTATCAACGGTTTCCCTGGCGCAACAGATCATTTCATTTGAAAGTTTAGATGGATTTTATACGGGAGATATTCACACACAGGGAACGTGGATCAGTACGCCAACGGGAGATGTCCCTCCTTATATACTTAATCAGACCATTTGCACGGAAAATGCAACGGACGGAATGAACTCCCTGAAGATTGTAAAAGAAAATACTTACGGAACGCAATCTATTCCTATCATCGGAGCCTTTGACAACCTTCCCATGATGCTTCCTTATGATAATTTTACAGTATCTTTTGATATCAATATGTCACAGCTCAACGGATCAATTTTTAGTTTTCAGGGATTAAGCAGCGCAGAAGAAAAATATGTAGTAAGACTTGATTTTGATAATACGGGAAATGTTAAAGTTCTGAGAATGATTTCAGGAACTCCTGTTATGGAGGCTACATCAGGGACCTGGCAACCCAATCTTTGGTACAGACTTACAGTGATAGGGACTTCAGCAGATGTCAAATATTATCTGAATGGAATTTTGATTTATTCAGGAACAGCAGCAGAATCAATGGGGATGAACCAATTGCGTTTTGTACATGATAACGCAGATGGAACTGCATATATAGATAATCTTAAGGTATACAGTGAAGCATTGCTATCTGCAGCAAATAATACCTTAGATAAAAACAATGTATCCTTATATCCGAATCCCGCCTCAGATTTTATAAAGATCAGCTATCCGGGTAAGATAAAAAGCATTGAAATATATGATTCTGCAGGGAAAAAAGTTCAGGTCAAGCTGGAAAATGACAAAGTGGCTTTGTCAAATCTACCGGTTGGGACCTATCTGATAAATATAAAAACGGAGACAGGCGATTTTTCTCAGAAGTTCATTAAAAAATAACTCAAATATTGTGTATTGATTTGAATTTCATTGATTTACTGTGTTTTAATCCTTTTTTGGTGAATTTTGTTGATTTTTACTAATTTTTCAGTTAAAATATTCTTAATGTTTCATATTTTCAGAAAAACGATTAGTGTAGTGTTTATTTATTAAAATCGATAATATTGATATATTTTCTGTTTTTTAGTTAAAATATTAATCTTATACTTTCTTTCAAGTTGATATTTTTCCGAATTAGAATAAAAGTTCTATATTTACTGGAGTAATTAATAATAAAAAAATATCATGAAGAAAATTTTACTCACTGCTGCATTATTCAGCTTTTTAATAGGTAATGCACAAATGAATTATAGCTTTGAAACAGCTCAGGGATTTAATGCAGGTAATATATCTGGCCAGGGAGGCTGGGGTGGAACAGCAGCAGCACATATTGCAGTGGTTTCAACAGAACAGGCTAAGCCTGGAACACAGTCATTAAAGATTACAGGTAATAATGGAACAAATCATGCCGCAGCAGGTCCCATCAGCCCTACTGTAACTGTAAATGGGCCGATTGTAACCATATATTTTAATGCCTATTTTACATCATCCATTCCGGCAGGAGATGAATGTGATTTCTTTTTTTCCCCACAGTCACCTGCTCAAAGTACAATCAATGCAAGGATGAGATTTGATTTCCAGAACAATATTCAGGTAATTGATATGGATCCACTAACTCTTCAGCTTGCTTACATTGACACAGGGGCGGATTTTACCAGAAATGCATGGAATACTTATAAGATACAATTAGATTTTACAAATAATGAGGCAAAATATTATCAAAACGGAACATTAATCCATACTGGACAAGTTGCAGGAGGGACTCTCGTTGGAAATATAGCGATTACCAATGATAATTATAATAGTTCAGCTTATTTTGATGGAATTCAGGTAGTGAGCGGTGTGCTGGGAACATCTGAAGTGACTCAGAAATTAAATTATAAAGTATATCCAAATCCAACTTCTGATTATGTTATAGTTGAATCTAAGGATAAAATAAACTCAATAGAAGTATATGATTTTGGAGGCAAAAAGTTAGCAGCACCTGTTGTTGGTAATAAAGTTGATTTGAGTAACTTATCATCCGGAGTTTATATCCTGAATATTGAGACTCCAAACGGGAAAGTAACAGAGAGAATTGTAAAAAAATAAGATAGAATAATTCTTAACTACAAAAACGCTCCAATTGGAGCGTTTTTGTTATTTTAGAGCATTAAAATTTACAAATATGTCAGATCATAAAGTAGCTTATATAACCGGAGGGACCAAAGGAATAGGTTTTGGAATAGCAAAAATATTATTGGAGAACGGTATTTCAGTGGCGTTTTCAGGACGTAAGAGACAGGAGGTGGAGAAAGCTGAGGAACAGCTTAAACAGTATTCTGAGAATGTGCTAGGAGTCGTTTCGGATGTAAGAAGCCTAGAAAGTGAAGAAGATGCTGTAAGATCTACCGTGGCGAAATTCGGAAGGCTGGATTTTGTCATTGCCAATGCAGGGCTGGGAATATTTAAACCTGTAGATGAGCTGACTGCCCAGAAATGGAATGATATGATAGAGACCAATCTCACAGGTGCTTTTTACACATTAAAAGCTTCAGTAGAAGAATTAAAAAAGACGGAAGGGTATTATATCACGGTTTCAAGTCTGGCAGGAGCCAACTTCTTTGAAAACGGAACGGGTTATAATGCGTCAAAATTTGGAGTAGTCGGATTTACTCAGGCAGCAATGATTGACCTCCGGAAATACAATATCAAATCTACCGTTATTATGCCGGGATCTGTAGCGACAAATTTCAACGGAAATGTTCCTTCAGAAAAAGATAACTGGAAGATCCAGCCTGATGACATGGGGAATCTGGTGCTCGATATTTTAAAAATGAATCCACGCGTATTACCCAGCAAGATAGAGTTTAGGGCAACAAAACCAGCCTAGTAAAAGCATTTAATGTATTGAATAGTAAAAAAATAAGTATTATGCATGCATAATATATTTTTTAATTATATTAGCAAAAGTAAAATATAACAAAATCTCAGCATAAAACAGTAAGGTTTTTTATGCACAAACGGGAAAAAATAAAATAGTACACATGAAAATATTAGTTTGTATCAGTAGTGTTCCGGATACTACTTCCAAGATTAACTTTACGGCAGATAAATCTGCTTTCGACAAAAATGGAATTCAGTGGGTAATCAATCCTTTAGATGAATTTGCATTAACAAAAGCGGTTAAACTTCAGGAATCTCAGGGTGCAACTGTAACAGTGATCAACGTAGGAGATGCTGCTACAGAACCAGTAATCAGAAAGGCATTAGCTATTGGTGCCAATGATGCAGTGAGAGTAAACCTTGATCCTAAGGACAGCTATTCTACAGCAAAAGAAATTGCTGCCGTTGCTCAAAACGGAGTTTATGACCTTATTCTTTGTGGAAAAGAATCGATCGATTACAATGGTGGATCTGTTCCGGGAATGGTCGCTCAGTTATTGAATCAGCCTTTCGTAAACGCGTCTGTAGGATTGGATGTAAACGGAAGCGAAGCTACTGCTGTAAGAGAAATTGAAGGCGGAAAAGAAACGATATCAGTAAAATTACCTGCCGTGATTGCAGGACAAAAAGGATTGGTAGATGAAAAAGATCTTATCATCCCGAATATGAGAGGAATTATGTCTGCAAGAACGAAGCCTTTACAAGTAGTAGAGCCCACTTCTTCTGAAGTGAAAGTTCAGGGAGTATCTTATGACAGCGTTCCGCCAAGAGCTGCTGTGAAAATGGTTTCTCCTGATAATCTGGATGAGTTGGTAAGATTACTTCACGAAGAAGCTAAAGTTATCTAATCTTTTATTCCTTAAATTTTTTAATCTTTAAATTTTAAAAAAATGGCAGTATTCGTATACGCAGAAAATATAAACGGAGTTTACAAAAAAGCAGCTTTCGAAGCAGTTTCTTATGCTAAAGCGGTGGCAGACCAGGCAGGAGATACCGTTACGGCAATCTCTGTAAACCCTACAGATTCTTCAGATTTATTGTATAAATATGGAGCATCAAACGTCATCAATATCAAGGATGAAGGTCTTAAGAACTTTTCAGCAAAAGCATTTGCTCAGGCTGTAAGTGAAGTGGCAGACGGAAACACTATTGTTTTTCCTCACACTACAGATGCTTCTTCAGTTGCTCCCATGCTTGCTGTAATGAAGAACTATTCTTTAATTACCAATGTTTTGGAAGCACCTGAGAGCCTTTCTCCGTTCCAGGTGAAAAGAAGAGCATTCTCTGGAAAAGGATTTATGCATGCCAAAGCAGAAGGGAGCGGGGTGATCATCACCGTTTCTCAGAATGCTTTCGGTGTAAAAGAAAATGCAGTATCAGGTTCTGAAGAGGTTAAAAACCTTTCAGTAGCCAATGAAGATACTAAAGTGATCTCTCATGAGCAGAGTTCAGGTAAATTAGACCTTAAAGAAGCAGAAGTTGTTGTTTCTGCCGGAAGAGGGATGAAAGGCCCTGAAAACTGGGGTATGGTTGAAGAGCTTGCTAACGTTCTTGGAGCTGCTACAGCTTGTTCTAAGCCTGTTTCTGATATCGGTTGGAGACCTCACACAGAACACGTAGGGCAAACAGGTAAAGCAATTTCACCTAACCTTTACATCGCAATAGGTATTTCAGGAGCTATTCAGCATTTAGCTGGGGTAAACTCTTCTAAAACTATTGTAGTGATCAACAATGACGCTGAAGCACCATTCTTCAAGTCTGCAGATTACGGGGTAGTAGGAGATGCTTTCCAGATTATTCCTGCATTAACAGAGAAAATTAAAGCAATTAAAGGATAAAAAGTCAATAGGGAATTGCCAATTTGCTACGCTGTCAATTGAATAAAATCAATACGTTACAGCATGCATTCACTTATGAAGTAAAATTGCCCATTCACTATTTACAATTTTCACACATAAAAAATAAAAGCTCGGGCTTTTCCGGGCTTTTATTTTTGCGTAAAACTAAAATCACAATAAAAAATTAATCTATATTTGTAGCTATGGATTATAAGCAGCTAATTATTCGCGGAATATCGTACAGTCAGACCCAATCGGGGGCGTACGCTTTGTTACTGGAACATGAAGAGACACATATAAAATTACCTGTTGTCATAGGAAATTTCGAGGCTCAGTCCATTTCATTAGGACTGGAAAAAGACATCCATCCGCCTCGTCCGCTTACCCATGATTTATTCACAAAATTTATAGTTTCAGCCAATTATGAATTGGTTTCAGTGATCATTTATCAGATCGTAGACGGCGTATTTTTTTCCAATATTAATTTCAAAAATAAAGCTAACGATGAAGAGCTGATTCTGGATGCAAGAACTTCTGACGCGGTGGCGATGGCCGTAAGATTCGACGCGCCTATTTTCACCACACAGCAGGTACTGAATGAAGCAGGAATTCTTCTGGAACTGGAAGATGTTTCAAAAGAAGAACAGCCATTCTCAGAAACCGTGCAATCAGAAGATAATCTGAAAGCTGTTTCTATGGAAGAACTTCAAAAATTACTTGATGAAGCCGTAAAAGAAGAAGATTTTGATACCGCTCTGGAAATTCAGGAAGAAATTAAAAGGAGAAAAAAGAAAATTGATTAAAAGAGACATTTTATACTAAACTATGAATTTAAAATTACGACTGACCATCCTCAGTTTTCTCCAGTTTTTCGTTTGGGGAGCCTGGCTGATTACGATGGCTAATTTTTGGTTCGGTACAAAACACTGGGACGGAACCCAGTTTGGAGCCGTTTTCGGAACCATGGGAATAGCTTCTATTTTTATGCCGACCATTACCGGAATCATTGCCGACCGCTGGATCAATGCCGAGCGTATCTTTTCGGTACTGCACATCCTGTATGGTGTGGTACTTTTTATACTGCCTCATTCCGCTGATCCCAATTCTTTCTTCTCGCTGATGCTTCTGGCTATGTGCTTTTATATGCCAACCATTGCTCTTGCGAATTCCATTTCTTATACGATTCTGAAAAACAGTAATCTGGATGTGGTGAAGGATTTTCCGCCAATCCGTGTTTGGGGAACCATTGGATTTATTGTAGCCATGTGGATTACCAATCTTACAGGAAATAAAGCAACAGAAGGACAGTTCTACATCGGTGGGGCTATTGCTATATTATTAGGAATCTATGCGCTCACTTTACCAAAATGTCCGCCACAGAAACTGATTGATAAAAGCGCACCCTTATCTGAGCAATTAGGTCTGAATGCATTTAAGCTTTTCGGAAGCTACAAAATGGCTTTGTTCTTCTTGTTTTCTATGCTGTTAGGGGCAGCACTTCAGCTGACCAACGCGTATGGAGATGTATTCTTAAGTGAATTCTCTCATTTCCCGAAATATGCAGATTCATTTGTCGTACAGAGATCTACGATTATCATGTCAATTTCTCAGGTTTCGGAGACCTTATTTATTTTGGCAATTCCTTTCTTTCTGAAGAAATTTGGAATTAAAAAAGTAATGCTGATGTCAATGCTGGCCTGGGTACTGAGATTTGGATTCTTTGCCTACGGTGTTCCGGATGGATTTGGACTTTCACTGATCATTTTCTCTTGTATTGTTTACGGAATGGCATTTGATTTCTTCAACATTTCAGGTTCTCTTTTCGTAGAAACTACGACTGATAAAAAAATACGTTCATCTGCTCAGGGATTATTTATGATGATGACGAACGGTTTTGGAGCTTTGTTTGGAAGTTATATTGCAGGCTGGGCGATCGATAAATTTTTCACCCATAAATTTACGAATGCTGCAGATCTGTCAACCTATCTGGATACCACCCCTGATAATCCTACTTTCCTGCAAATTCTTAAAGACAGTTTCAATTCAGCGGTGAACGCTGACGGAACGCTTTCATCTGTAGTGATGGTAAAAGACTGGCAGAATATCTGGCTTTCATTTGCGATCTATGCATTGATTCTTGCTATATTCTTTGCTATTCTATTCAGGCACAAGCATAATCCGGAAGATATTTCTTCAGTGAAACATTAATTCTATCGGATTGATTATTAAAGTATTACATTGCACTTTTGAAAAAAGGTGCAATTTTTTTTTATTTTCAGGCAACCTTTTGCAAAACATTCCGTCTTATAGATAGAAACCGATACATGGAGAACCTCGAAAAGAATTTTTTACTGGCTAAAAAACAGGACCGGAAAGCTCAGAAAGCTCTTTACGATATGTTTTCAGCTAAAATGCTGGCCCTATCAAATTCTTATACGAATAACCTTCATGATGCAGAAGATATTCTGATGAGTGCGTTTATGAAATGCTTTACCAGACTTGATGAATGCAGAGACTGGAAAAGTTTTCCTTTCTGGCTGAGAAAGATTGTTGTAAATGATTCCATAAGTTTTGTCAGAAAAAACAGGAATATTCTTTATGCTGATATAGAAATTGCAGATGATTATTCGGATGAAGATATGGATGAAAAACTGGAGGGATTCAATATTGAGGAAATATTTTTAAAGATGCCCGCAGGATACAGACTTGTCTTTAATTTATATGTCTTTGAAGAGAGAAAGCATCAGGAAATTTCTGAAATACTGAATATTTCAGAAGGAACCAGCAAAAGCCAGCTGAGCAAAGCGAAAAAATGGCTGATAGAATTTTTAAAAACAGAAGAAAATGAAAAAAGAGATACTGAAACAGTTAAAGTCTGACTACGAAAGGCTCGAAATAAAGCCTTCTGAAGGTCTTTGGGATAGATTAGACGAGAAGTTGGATGAAGTGTCTGAAATCCCTTTAAAAACCTCTTTTCAGTGGTGGAAATATGCCGCAGTTGTCTTGCTGTTCATTTCTGCAGGAACTTTCATTTATTTTAACAATTATGAAACAAAATTTGATAATAAAGAAACAAATTATATTGTTAAAAAAGCGATTGAAAAAACAGGAGATCCACTCAATACTGATTTTCAAAATCAGTCCGTTATCTCCAATGACTATTCCATTAAGGGAATAGAAGAGAAAAAGGTAAGTGAAAATCACGAAAAAATGAGCTCTGATAAAATTTTGATTCCCCAAAAAGAAAAAAAAGTATCAAATATACAGGTTGCAGAGCATAAAGAACAGCTAAATGCTTTTAAACAACCTGAAAACACTCCTGTTAATAAGATAAATACAGAGAATGCAGTTATATCCAATTCTCCTGTCATTGCAGAAGCTAAAAAATCAAATTATATCAATCCGGATGAACTTCTTTTGGGCAGAGAGTTGGATAAAGCCCGGGAGAAATCTAGTAAAGATGAACGAAAATTAGGAGCTTTCAAATTTGATAAAGTTGTTCCTAATGTAGGGAATGTAACCGTTTTGGGAGTCACCGTTTATCTGGAATCTAAATAAATCTGAAATTTTTCATAAAATCAACCTACTGTCCTGAAGTGAGGACAGAGTAAAAGTATTGTCTAAAAATTAATAAAAAAATATGAAAACGAAATTAATCTTCATGGCTGCTGTAATGGCTTTTACCTATACTGCTGCCCAGAGAAATCCGGACAGAAATCTACAGATTAAAACTTATTCCAAGAAAATCGACAGCATTGTGGTTTCAGAAAAATCCAAAATGAATGCAGAACTGGATATCATAGATAAAGATTTTAAAGAAAAGAAAATCACCTCAGAACAAAAGCAAAAGCAGCGTTTGGAAATTGCTTCCAAATACCAGCAAACCATCAATGAGAAAGTAGATGCCCAGCAGAGTGAACTGCAGTCTGCCACCAAAGAGATGGTGAAGAATGCTGTTTTTATGGATCGGGATAGTGCCGGTAACCATAGAAACGAAATGTGGGTGGGACTTAATGGTCTTAATATGAAATTGGGACAGAACAAAAAGAAAAGTCCACAACATTCCTTACAAACCGTAGAACTTTCTGCCAGTATGATGGGAAGTGGACTGACTTCAAAAAATGAACCTTTTAACTTCTACAATAAAGACTCCGACACCAGAAATACAATCATCAATTCTTCACAGATGGCATTGAGATATGAAGGTCAGATCGGAGGCTTTAAAAGTCCCGTGTTTTATCGTGTAGGCTTAGGAGTTAGATTTGATCAGTATGTTCCCAAATACGGAAAAGTCTTTAAGCAGGAAGATCATAATTTATTTGTAGATGATTTCGACAGGGGCAATTTAAAGAAAACCCAGTTCAACAATACGTACCTGTATATCCCTGTTGATTTAAGATTTGTACTGAATCCAAAATATTTAGAATATGAAGGGGTTCAATATCTTGATAATAAAAAAAGACAACTGAGCCTTGTGCTGGGAGTATATGGTGGGGTGAAAGTAGGAAGCGTAAACTATATAAAATATTCCAATGAAAATTCAAGACGAATTGTAGAAAGAGAAAGAATAATGGATGGGGTAAATGATTTTATCGTGGGTGGAAAATTTGGAATCAGCTACGGAAGTTTTAAAGTATTTGTTCAGAAGGATTTTACCCCCATATTCAATGATAGTGCACTTCTGAAGAATAAATACGGAGTACAGATTGGTATTGAATTTGTTAACATCATTTTTTAATTAAATAATAAAATGGGCTTTTAATTGAATATTATTTAATTTTTATCAATTTTCATTGATACTAACAAATGTTTGTACGGGAATCATCCGTTTTTAAAACACACTGTTTAAAAGTGTGTTTTTTTTTGTATTTTGGCACTTTAGTAAATATGAAAAACATTCAGTTATTAGGATTGATATTAGTCGTGGCGGGCAGCTTTATGCCACTTGTTCACGTACCTATTATCGGAAATTGGAACTACTGGAAACTAGACCATTATCTGGCTATTACCTGTTGGATTCTTTCAGCATGTGCGGTTTTTGGAATTGTGAATAGCAGCGCTAAGGTGGTGAGGGTCTTTGGTATACTGCTTATCCTTTTGTTTGCATTGACATTAGTGGCCGTCAAAATGCAGTCTCTGGAGTATTTTAGCTTTCTGCCTTTTAAATCCTGGAGAGAAACTTTTGCAGGAGTGGTAAAGTTAAAATGGGGCTGGATAGTAGAATTTTTAGGAGCGATCCTTATGGTTTTTGCAGTAGGTAATAAAAAAGGAGATCAAAGGACACAGATATGAAACATTTAAAAATAGCATCAGCCGCTCTATTAATGCTGGCATTTTCCCAGGCTAAATCTCAAAATACAGAGTTTGAAAAGCCTGATCAGCCTGCAAAATGCAAAAACATACGAGCAGGGAAGTTTTTGCGCGCCAACTACCCGGAAGGAATTTTTTATATGACCATTAAAGACAATGTTCAGACTGAATATTTCAACAATGGTAAAGATTACATAAAATCTACCCTTGTTTTTGTGGATGATTGTAATTACAAGTCCATCGTTCTGGAAAAATCAGATAAAAATGATCCCGTACAGATAGGGGATGTTTTGAACAATAAAATTGTAGAAACTCAGGATAATTTGATAAAAGTACAGTCCAGGATTGATAATAACCAGTTCGAGGTGATCTATATCAAAGAAAAAAAATAAACAGGGTAATAAAGCCGCAAGGCTGAATTTCGTCAAAATAAGTAAAATATAATACACATGAAAGAAGTATTCATCGTTTCCGCAGTAAGAACACCGATAGGGAGTTTTATGGGAAGCCTTTCAACGGTTCCTGCTACAAAGCTGGGATCTGCTGCTGTAAAAGGAGCATTAGAAAAAATCAATCTTGATCCTAAAAATGTTCAGGAGATCTATATGGGAAATGTGCTGCAGGCAGGAGAAGGTCAGGCACCGGCTCGTCAGGTAGCTCTGGGAGCAGGATTGTCTATTGAGACTCCTGCTACTACAGTCAATAAAGTATGTGCTTCAGGAATGAAAGCCGTTACGATGGCAGCACAGGCTATTAAAGCGGGTGATGCTGAAGTGATCGTTGCCGGAGGAATGGAAAATATGTCATTGGTTCCCCATTATTATAATGCAAGAGTTGCCACTAAGCTAGGCGATATCAAATTGCAGGACGGAATGATGCTGGATGGTCTTACAGACGTTTACGGTAAAGTTCACATGGGAGTATGTGCAGAAAAATGTGCGGTAGATTATAGTATTTCAAGAGAAGATCAGGATAATTTCGCTGTAGAATCTTATAAAAGATCTGCAAAAGCATGGAGCGAAGGTAAATTTGCTGAAGAAGTAATATCAGTTGAGATTCCTCAGAGAAAAGGTGATCCCATTGTTTTTTCAGAAGATGAAGAATACAAAGCGGTTAATTTTGACAGACTTCCTACACTTCCAACGGTCTTCAAAAAAGAGAATGGTACAGTAACGGCAGCCAATGCATCTACATTAAATGATGGAGCTTCTGCTTTAATTCTTGTATCTAAAGAAAAAATGGAAGAATTAGGACTTAAGCCTTTAGCTAAAATCGTTTCTTATGCTGATGCTGCTCAGGAGCCTGAAAACTTTACAACCGCCCCTGCAAAAGCTTTACCAATCGCTCTTAAAAAAGCAGGTTTAGAGATTTCAGATATCGATTTCTTTGAATTTAATGAAGCGTTCTCTGTAGTAGGTCTTGCCAACAATAAAATCTTAGGATTGGATGCATCTAAAGTGAATGTCAACGGAGGAGCAGTAGCGATCGGACATCCACTGGGAAGTTCAGGATCCAGAATCATCGTGACGCTGATCAATGTATTGAAGCAGAATAATGCAAAATACGGCGCTGCAGCGATCTGTAACGGTGGTGGTGGAGCTTCTGCTATCGTGATTGAAAATATGTAATATACTCTCAAAGAATATTTTACCATTAAGGAATCGATAATTTTTCTAAATTCTAATCGATTTCTTAATGGTTTTTCTATTTTTGTGCTACTAATATTTAATTGAAATGTCTGAAATTGAGAATCAACAACCTCAAAACATAAAGAATAATCCACGGATTATGAAAGCCTGGGCCGTATACGACTGGGCGAATTCTGTTTACTCATTGGTTATTACCTCTACTATTTTCCCTATCTACTATTCTATCCTGACTACTGCTTACGAGAAAAAGGAGTATGTGGAAGAAACAAAATCGTGGATTGATGTTCCGGTAAGGCACATGATAAAAATATTCGGGAGAGAATATCAGCCTGATGCAGTCTACGGATACTCACTGACGATATCATTTTTTATTGTCGTATTGCTTTCTCCGTTCCTGTCTTCACTGGCTGATACCATTGGAAATAAGAAATCATTCCTGCAGTTTTTCTGTTATCTTGGAGCTACCTCATGTATGGGGCTGGCGATGTTTACAGGAATGCATAATGTATTTTTAGGCCTTTTGTTCAGTATTACCGCGAGTGTCGGATTCTGGGGGAGTCTGGTGTTTTACAACTCCTTTCTGCCGGATATTGCAACGCGGGATAAACAGGATGCACTTTCCGCAAAAGGATATGTGTACGGATATCTGGGTTCTGTAGTTCTTGTGGTGATCTGCCTGGTACTGATTCAGGTTTTTGCCAAAGGAGCGGCACAACAACTTTTATTCACAAGAATAAGCTTTCTGTTGACCGGTGCCTGGTGGTTCGGTTTTTCCCAGTATACTTTCAAGCACCTTCCTCAGTTTGGAGATGTTAAAGAGAAATTACCCAAAGACCTGGTGCTTCTCAACTATAAGAATATCTTTAAAAGACATGAAGAGCAGGGCGGTTTCTTTGAAGTGTTGAAGGACAATATGAGCTTTTATAAAGATATTGCTAAAGAAAGCTTTCATGAGCTGTTTAAAGTAGGCGGCGAATTGTTTAAAGATAAAAACCTGAAGTTTTTCCTTTCCAGTTTCTTCTTTTACAGTGTAGGAATGCAGACCATTTTCTTAATGGCGACCTTATTTGGAAAAAGTGAAATCAATCTGGCTCAGGATAAACTCATCGGAACGCTTTTGGTAATTCAGATCGAAGCCATTATCGGAGCTGTTATATTCTCCAGATTATCAAGAAAGATTGGAAATAAGAATGTCATCTCTATTGCGATTGTATTATGGATCGTTGCTTGTCTATGGGCCTATTTCCTGAACAAAGAAAACCCTACGGTGGAATATCAGTTTTATGGGGTGGCGGCAGTAGTAGGATTGGTCATGGGCGGGCTGCAGGCGATGTCCAGATCTACTTATTCAAAACTTCTTCCTGAAAATTCTATGGAAAATACCACCTACTTCAGTTTCTACGATGTACTGGAAAAAATAGCGATCATTATCGGGACGTTTATCTTTGCGACACTCATTGAACATTTCAATAATATGCGTATCGCAGCCCTTTCAATGACCTTATTTTTCGCGACGGGACTTATCCTGATCCGATTCTTGAAAGTCAATATGTTGAAAGACAGAGATACTTTGTAAAAGAATTTCAAATGCTGAAATATAATTTTAGCAAAAGAACAATAAAAAGGATGTCTTACTTTAGGACATCCTTTTTTGTGATGCAGAATAGGTATTTTACTACTTTATACCCTCACAAATGAACAGATGTTAATTCTTTTTATCATTGTGAATCAGCTTACTGGCATTTTAATTGCAGCAGTTTTGAATCAAAATTAATATGAATATTATGAAAAAAACACTTATCGCATCTATTCTTTTTATAGGGATAGGTTTAACACATGCTCAAAAAAATTCGGAAACAAATTCTGAATTTGGAACAAGTACTAAGAAAGGGAAAAATATTGAAATTGATGGGGTGGGCCACAAGCAGAGTTTTTCATCAGATGGTGGCAATGCTACTGTTTCGGGGGTCAACAACGTAATTACAATCAATGGTTTTGCTGCAAAACTTGAAGTGTCAGGTTCAGGTAATACGGTCTACGTAGATAAGGTGACCCGCGTTGTCCTGGAAGGAACAACAAATAAAGTTTTTTATAGAGAGTCACCTACAAAAACAGGTAAACCCAATATTTCTACAACAGGAGTAGGGAATAGTGTTCAAAAAAAATAGAAAAAACTGTATAGTAAGAAAATAGCAAAGGAACTGGATGTGAAAATTCAGTTCCTTTTATTTAAGTTGACCTCCATTTAAGAAATGTTGTTCTATCTGTCATTTCATTGATAGTTACATTAAAATTTGTATTAAAATGTAATTATTTTTTTCACTATAGTTTGATTTTTTTTGTTTATTTGTATATCTAATTAAGTGAAATATGACAAGAAAAATTCTACTGCTATGCTTGCTGCAATGCTTTGTCCTTGGCTTTTCCCAAAAACTGAGACCTGTTGCACAAAAAATATCCGACTATCATGCAGAAAAAAATACTTTTCAGAAGTATGATCTGTTTGACGTGAATAAGTCAACACAAAAGCTCGCCGAATACAAAAGAGCAGCGACCGACATTACCGTCATGAATGTTAAATCTGCACAACTGAAAAGGCTTGTTGCTGAAAAACCCGATTACCTTGAAATAAGCTTTCCTTTTGAAGGAGATAAACAGATTACTGTAGAGCTTTATAAAAATCAGATTTTCACCAATGATTTCAAAGTGGTGACCAATAAGGGAGAAATAGTAAACTATACTCCGGGAGCCTACTATATTGGAATTGTAAAAGGAGATGATACTTCTATTGCAGCTTTCAGTTTCTTTAATGGTGATATCGTAGGTGTGGCTTCTACTTCTGAGCTTGGAAATGTGGTTCTTGGAAAAGCAAAAAATGCTGAAGAATTTGTAAGCTATTCAGAAGCAAAACTCACAGGAGCTAACCCTTTCGTATGTGGAGTAGATGAGCTGAAAGAAAATCAGGCAAAAAATATTTCATTCAATCCGGCTACAGATAAAAAAGCGATGACGGAGAATTGTGTGAGAATCTATTATGAAGTATGCTTTAAGCCTTATCAGAATAATAATTCAGATGTAACCACTACTACAAACTGGCTGACTGCCGTTCATAACAATATTGCCACACTCTACAGTAATGATGAGATTAAAGTAGCATTGAATGAGATTTTTATCTGGACCACACAGGATCCCTACACGGGAACTCCAAACAATAATCTTTTGAGTTTTAGGAATAACAGGCAGACATTTAATGGTGATCTTGCGCATCTGATCAACGCTCCGGCTACAACGAGTGTTGCGTATGTCAATTCTCTATGTGGGACCTATAAACATGCGTATTCGGGGATTTCACAGACCTATTCTAATGTTCCTGTGTATTCATGGACGATTCAGGCGATGACCCATGAAATGGGACACAGTTTAGGATCTCCGCATACGCATGCGTGTGCATGGAACGGAAATAATACTGCAATTGACGGATGCGGAGCTCAGGCTGGTTACAGCGAAGGATGTACAGGACCAATTCCCTCGACAACAGTGAAAGGATCTATTATGAGCTACTGTCACCTCATTTCCGGAGTAGGAATTAGCTTTAATAATGGATTTGGACCGCAGCCTGCTGCTTTGATCAGAAATACCGTTGAGTCAAAACCATGTCTGGGAACCAATTGTACTAGCGCATGTGAATCTACCATTACACAAATGAACATATCAAATATTACACAGGTTTCCGCTAATGCAGCATTTACTGACGCAGTGTCGGCATCGTGGAAATATAAACTGACCAAAACAGACGGTTCCCTTGTACAATCAGGAAATACAAGTGCTCAGGCACTTAATTTTAGTAACCTTCAGCCTGCAACGTATTATAAATTGTCAGTAGGAACGAACTGTTCCGGATCCAATGCTTATCAGAGAACTCAGCTCTTTCTTACAGATGGAGCATGGTGTGATGGCACATCGTTTACAGATACTGGAGGTCAGACTGCAGGATACGACAATAACGAAACAATTGTTAAAACATTTTATCCTTCTTCAGGAGCACTGACAATGAATTTTACAGAATTTGCTTTGGAGCAGGACTATGATTTCATGTCTATCTATAACGGACCTTCTACTGCTTCCCCTGTATTTGCGAATGGCAATAATCTCACAGGAAGCACAATACCGGGTCCTTTTACTTCTACTCATTCTTCCGGAGCCATTACGGTAAAGTTTGTATCTGATCCCGGAGTGACGGATAATGGATGGAAAGTTAATTTTTCGTGCAATGTTTTAGGGGTTAATGACGTCACTAAAAATGATAATACAATAACGGTTTATCCCAACCCTGCCAAAAATATGATCGTTATTTCTTCTAAAGACGTTTTAAGATCTTATACAATATATGATGAAGCAGGAAGACTTGTGATGTCGGCATCCTCACTGAAAGGAAATAAACAGGAAGTAAATGTTTCATCTATCCAGACCGGAAACTATATTGTAACAGTAGAAACGGATAAGCAGACGGTCAATAAAAAATTTATCAAACAATAATTAAAGAATTAAGAAGCTTGATATGGGAAAAAGGAAATTGTTGAGGAACAAAATAGAAGAGGTACGACCTATCGTCATTCTATTTTAATAGCACCCATCAAATTCTGCCAATGGTAAGAAAATGAAAGGTCTAATTGTAACTTAATATCCCTTTTTGCCGTTCAAACCTAATAATAAAAGCCTGATGAGTTCAGGCTTTTTACTTTGTTTTAATAAAATAGCCTGATTTTTTGTTGGCTTCATTAAAAGGAAAAGAATTTTTATCTAGTAATAAATTGCAATTCGGCTTGAGTTTTGCTTATATTCAGCGGAATAATTTTAACTTTGTAAAAAGATTTATTGTCAAAATGACGAACCCTCTATTTTATGCAAAAATAATTCTGTTCGGAGAATATGGGATGATTGAAGACTCTCAGGGTCTTGTAGTACCCTACAGTTTCTATAAAGGAACCCTTAAATTCTCAGATTTGAGTTCTGAATTTGAACTTAAATCCAACAGACATCTGCAGAAATATTCTGATTTCCTTGCAGCGCTTGATCTTTCTGATGATTTTCAGTTGGATATTGAACGCTTTAAAAATGATATTGCATCAGGACTTTTCTTTGATTCCAATATTCCTCAGGGATATGGAGTAGGAAGTTCAGGAGCTTTGGTTGCTGCTATTTTCGAAAAATATGCAATCAGCAAATTAGATCCTGACCAGATTTCAAAAGATAATCTGAAAAAATTAAAAACTGTCTTCGGAGAGATGGAAAGCTATTTCCATGGTAAAAGTTCAGGAATGGATCCTTTGATCTGTTACATGAATCTGCCGATTCTTATCGAAAATAAAGAAAACCTGGACCGTGTTTCCATCCCAGATGGAGAGGAAGGAAAAGGAGCAATATTCCTTATCGACAGTGGGATCACCGGAGAAACCGGACCTATGATCCAGATCTTCTTTGAAAAAATGAAGACCGAAGGTTTCCGGAAAACCCTAAAAGAGGAGTTCATCCGTTATAACAATGCATGCATCGAATCTTTCCTTAAAAAAGACATGAATCCTTTCTTCAGAAATCTGAAAAAGCTTTCCCATTGGGCTTATGAACATTTCCGCCCTATGATTCCTGAAAGTATTTTCAACATCTGGAAAAAAGGACTTGATTCTAATGCCTACTATCTGAAACTCTGCGGAAGCGGTGGAGGTGGATATATTCTTGGCTTTACCAAAGATTACGCGAAAGCAGAAAAAATGCTTGAAGGCTTCCAGAAAGAAGTGATTTACAGATTTTAAAAAAACTG
Organism: Chryseobacterium carnipullorum; assembly: GCF_003815695.1. Lineage (NCBI taxonomy): Bacteria > Pseudomonadati > Bacteroidota > Flavobacteriia > Flavobacteriales > Weeksellaceae > Chryseobacterium > Chryseobacterium carnipullorum. The sequence continues at coordinate 3,984,198 of NZ_CP033920.1, forward strand.
GAATGAATTCTGAAAAAGAAACTTTCCAGTCTAAAAATTACATCTCGAAATCTATATTGTACAGATTTTCGCAATTCGTTGGCTTTCTTATCGGTGCCCGTTTTTTTGTAGCACTATTGCTTACGTTTGCTTTGTATGTATCTACTTTTTTCCTTTTTAATCAGGATGAAACCTTTAGAAAATTTGTCTTCGATTTCAAAGTACACGGTATTATTTTCTGTACGGTAGTGACTATTCTGGCTGGCGGAATCATCAATCAGTTTTATGACCTTGAAAAAGATCATATTGTAAAGCCTTTCCGCACCAGAATCCAAAGTTTCATCAAGCAGAAATATTTTTTATATGCTTATCTTGTTCTTAGTGCCATCTCTCTTGGTGTCGCCTGGACGATTTCCCATAAAGTTTTTGCATTCTTTGTCGTTTACCAGTTTTTTATGTGGTTTTACAGCCATAAATTAAGCAGATTGCTGATGATCAATAATCTTACTTTTGTAAGTCTCACATTATATCCTTTTTTTGGAATGATGGTGTATTATGAAACGTTTTCCAGGAAGGTGATGTTGATGGCTATTTTTCTTTTCCTAATACTTTTATGCATCGATATTGTCAAAGATATGCTTACTAAAAGTGTTGACAAAGCATTTGGGTATACCACAATTCCTAACTATTTTAAAAGCAGAAATACCCAGATCATTATTATTTCTCTACTGATGATCACCATGGCTGTTTCTATGAAGCTTATTGCCAAAACCGGTATTTCCGGATTTATGGCTTACTATTTTACTGGAGGGCTGTTTGTGATGATTCTTTGTATTTATCTTTTATTGAGTTCTTCCCGAAGAAATAAGTTCTTTACCCTCAATATATTAAGATTTTGGGTTTTTATAGGAATTATAGCCATGCTATTGAACGGAATTGAGAATAAATTATAGAAAAATTTCTTTAAATAAACTGAGGTTATTATTACCTTTGCAAAACTAAATTTAATAAAAAGGAATGCCCATTTTTAACGATACTAAAGTTGCATTTGCAGACAAGTCTGATGCACAATTGAGAAAGGCCTACTGGATGTTTAAAATGATTGAACAGCCTGCTCTTACCAGTCTTGGAACTTCTGTCCTTAATTTTACAGTACACAACAATTTTCCTTTTGTAACGGGAATTGTAAAAAGCACTTTGTTTGAACAGTTCTGCGGAGGAGAGACCCGTGAAGAAAGTATGAAAGTGGTTAAACAGTTGTTTAAAAGAGGAGTAGGAAGTATTTTCGATTACTCGATTGAAGGTAAGGAAGATGAAGAAACTTTTGATGCAGTGTGCAAGGAAATTAAAGATATTATCAGATTTTCGGTAGGAAATCCGGCGATTCCTTTTATTGTATTTAAGCCAACTGCTTTTGGAAGAATTGACCTTTATGAAGCGGTGGGAAAAGGGGCTGAACTTACTTCTAGCCAGAAAGAAGAATGGGCAAGAGTCGTTAAAAGATTTGATGAAGTATGCGGACTTTGTCATGAAAATGATAAAAAAGTAATGGTAGATGCTGAAGAGACCTGGATGCAGGATGCGGCAGACCAACTGTGTGAACAGATGATGGAAAAATATAACCAGGAAAAGCCGATCGTTTGGAATACCATCCAGATGTACAGGACAGGCAGACTGGAATATATGGAGCAAGATCTTCAGAGAGCAAGAGAAAAGAATTATTTCATTGGATATAAGATCGTTCGTGGTGCTTATATGGAGAAGGAAAGGGCAAGAGCCGCAGAAAAAGGATATGCGGATCCTATCCAGCCAACCAAAGAAGCTTCAGACAAAAATTACAATGCGGGAATTGATTTCGTCATGAATCATTTAGATAAAGTATCTGCATTTTTCGGTACCCATAATGAGATTTCTTCAGAATTGATCATGGATAAAATGAAAGCAAAATCTCTGGAAAACGGAAATCCACACATCTATTTTGGACAGCTTTACGGAATGAGTGATAATATTTCATTCTACCTTTCAGATAAAGGCTATAATGTGGCTAAATATCTGCCTTATGGCCCCGTTAAGGATGTGGTTCCATATCTTACAAGAAGAGCAAGAGAGAATACTTCTGTAGCCGGACAAACGGGAAGAGAGCTGGGTCTTATCAAAAAAGAACTGGACAGAAGAAAAAAATAGTTATAATTATTATTATAGATGCTAAACCTGCAATTTTTGCAGGTTTTTTTGTTAATCTATTTATATAAGAAGGTGATCCAATAATGAATTTTGATAGTTATCTTCTATTTATGATAATCTATATAAAATAATATTATGTTGAATATTTATTAAAAATATTAACTTTTTATTGTTTAATTTGTTATAATTTTCTACATTTGATTCAACCAATAAAAACTAATATATGAAAAAAACATTACTCGTTGCTGTCTGTATGACAGCTAACCTTGCCTTCGCCCAAACCTATAATAATGGAGGCTTAAGTACCGGAGCTACTTCTAAAGGCGGTACTGCAGCACCGACTGGATATACATGGTCTGAACTTCAGAATAACACAGGGAATACTACAGAATCTAATACCAGTCTTGGATTGGGTGGAACATTCAGCTCTTCGACAGCAAGCTTTTTTCTCGCAGATGATTTTACAGTTCCAGCGGGTTCCAGCTGGCAGATGACTACCATTGATTTTTTTGCCTATCAGACCAGCTACGCGGGGACTACTTCACCTTTTAATACGGTAAGGGTTAATATTTTTAGTTCAGATCCTTCGATAACAGGTGCTGTAAGTGTATATGGAGATGATACAACCAACAGATTCAGTGCTGGTGTAGATTCCAATATGTACAGGATTGGAAATAGTCAGGTACCTCTTCCCACCACGCCGGGAACCATCAGGAAGATATGGAAAATTACAGCCAGTACTCCTAAAACTTTAGGCCCGGGAACGTATTGGATAAAATATCAGTTGCAAAATGTAGTTCCTGCTAGCGCCGGATTTTTACCTCCGGTCACCATCGTAGGAAATCGAGGACTTGCTACCTTTAATGCCAAACAGTTTGATGCTATTGGTGGAACTTGGACTAGTGTTGTAGATGCCGGAAATCCTGCAACTGCCCCGGACTATCCTTTGGATATGCCTTTTGTCATTACTTTTACTGCTGCAACATTAGGAACACAGGAAACGATGCAATATGATAACAGAGTACAGGCTTATCCGAATCCCGTAAAAGATATTTTCAGAATTAATAATCCTGAAAAACTTAAAATAAACAGTGTGGAAATTATAGATGCTTCCGGAAAGTTAATAAAAACATTGAAAGGTTCTGAAGAATACAATGTTTCGGATCTGCCGAAAGGAAACTATATTCTGAAAATACAGAATGAAGGCGGCCATACAAAAATTACAAAATTAATAAAGCAGTAGCTTTAGTTTTCTTCTTCAAATATTTTTTATCCTGGTCATTTTCTTTGGCCAGGTTTTTTATGGCTCAAAACTTTCAAATTTTCCATTTTCATAGAACAAAACAATTCTCTTTATCTTACTGGATTGATTTCCAATAACTTGATTAATGATTTGATCATTTGAATGGTCTAATCGCTGAGAATCGGATATATTTTTCTGAGCTTTATATGGGGGCGGTGTAAACGATTCTCGCGGGCTCTCATTAAGGCTCTCAATTTCCTCTTCTGTTCCGAAATCTTCATCATCCTTCATCATGGTAAATAAATCGGTCAGAGGAGTAGGTTTTACTTTTTCCTCCTCCGTTTTCTCTTCCGGGGAAGATTCTATTTCAGGTAAGTCAGATTTCAACATCTCACCTTCTCCTGTCACTAGCCAATCCCAAAGAATTTCAGGAAAACGGGATTTGATCTTTATAATAAATTCAAGAGACGGTTTGTTTCTTCCGGAAGTAATATGGGATATGGAAGATCGCTGCACATCAATTTCATCTGCAAACTCAGAAGAACTGAGGTTGGAATACTCTATAACTTTGGAAATTCTTTCGTTTAAACTCATAAAAATAAGTTGTCAATTGTTTTACAAATGTAAATAACATAATTTACATAGACAAGTTACAAAAGTAAATAGCTCTAAATTTCGGTCGTGTACAATTGTAAACTTAAATTTAATTACTTAATATATAGTCATTTATATAATTTTATTTTCTATTATATATCTATTTAACTAAGTAAATTATAGATGCCTGTGTTTTATCTGTTAAATAGTTATCATTAAATATTACTTTGTTTACTAATGTCAAAATGGGTTTAATTATAAGGATAACTATCTTTTAATCAATTAATTATTGGTGTTTTCAAATGTAAATTATAGATTATCGCTTTTTTATGATAAAAGGTCACTTTATACATAAAAGAAGGGGTTATTACGGTGTATACAAAAGTAAACAACAGGATAAACACTTTATTATAAGTCTATTATGTTATAAATGGAGAAGGAATCATTCTTTTCCTAAATTCGGATTTTGTGAATTCATATTAAGATCCTTTTAAACTATAAATCACTCTGAAATTCAGCATTAAATGTCAAAAAATCCAATTTTACATTTGTATACAGAGGTCAGTTGCTGAGTTTTCCACATTTTTATTGTTTAGTTTTATTATGCCTATTGAAAGATATTGAGTATCTTTTAAGCTTAAAGTAATGTTGTAAATATAATTGATATAAACTTTATAATAAACTGATTTAGTGTTAATTGCATTTTTTTATCTATATTGTATTTAATTAACAATTTTATCCACAGACAAAATGGCAGTCAGGCTTGTTTAGGTAAATTACAAATGTTAACTAATTTTTTCTGTCTAAAAATCATTAAATTTGACTCTTGTAAATTATTTATAATGAATTTTGAACAGATCTATTTTCCAAATCCTAATTTCTCAAACCGCTATATTTCCCCTGAAAAATTATTTTCTTATTTACAGGCCAATCTCAGCGGTTACATTCAAGAGATTGGAAGATCATATTTAGATAAGCCTATTTATCAGTTAAGCGTAGGAACAGGAACTGTTAAAGTTCTTGCCTGGTCACAAATGCATGGTAACGAATCAAACGCTACCCATGCGATGCTCGACCTGCTTGAAACTTTGGATAAGGCTTCCGAAATGAAAGAAGATCTTTTGAGCAAGATCAGGCTTGATTTTATTTTTATGCTTAATCCTGACGGATCGGAAAAATGGACAAGACTTAATGCTGTTGAGATTGATCTGAACAGAGATTTCCATAATGAGTCCAGTAAGGAGATTAAATTTCTTAAAAAGGCTGCGGCTTCAGATACCTATGATTATGCGTTAAATCTTCATGAGCAGAGAACCATTTTCACAACAGACGGGATCCATCCGGCGACTCTTTCGTTTCTGGCTCCTTCAGAAAATGTAGAACGTACGGTAACGGATAACAGAAAAAAATGTATGGCTGTTATAGGAAGGGTATATGAAAACTTAAAAGAATTAATTCCCAACCAGATTGGAAGATACTCTGATGAGTTTTATCCAACCTCTACAGGAGATAATTTTATTAAGGCAGGAATGCCTACGATTTTATTTGAAGGGGGCCATTTCGTAGAGGATTATACGAGAAAAGAAACCAGAAAATATTATACGATCGCTTTGTATTATGCTTTGAAGGCAATCAGTGAATTGAACTCTGATACAGAGGGCTGGGAGAAATACCTTGAAATACCTGAAAACAAGGAAACGCATTACGATATTATTTACAGGAATGTAAAACTCAATACAGACCATGAATGCATTTTGGATGTTGCAGTTCAATACCGCGAAATGATCGAAGAAGGAAAAGATGAGATATCTTTCGTTCCGTTTGTGATGGAAGTAGGAGACGTAAAAGGTAAAAAAGGTTGGCTTGAAATAGACTGTACAGGAAAGAAGTTTATAGCGGCTACTAAATATCCAAAACTGGATGCTCAGGCTGAATTTACAATAGAAGATTAGATGGTATGAGTACACATAAACGAAACGTCCTCAAAAAGGAGTACTTCTTGAGGACGTTATTTATTTTTAAAGCGGTAGTGTCTCACTAACTGTGTAAGTTGAAAAGTTATTCTGGAAAATTTTGAGCCCTTAGAGCTCAAAAAATTTTACGGAAATAACTTTTTATTATTTTTAACATTACATAGTTATGATTGACAAAGAAGATTTATTAAACAACAAGGATTTCTACAAATCCTTTAAGAATGGGGAAGATTTAACATCCTTCTTCAAAGAACTGCACAAAAAAGCCGTGGAGCATATGTTGGATGCAGAGCTGGACAGTCATCTGGATAACGAAAAGCATGGTAAAACAACTAATGGAAATTATCGAAACGGTCATGGAACCAAAAAGATAAAATCGTCTTTTGGGGAATCCGAGATTAAGGTTCCCAGAGATAGAGAAGGTAGTTTTGAGCCCGCATTAGTTCCCAAAAGGCACAACATTATCGATGGTTTAGAAAACATCATCATCTCATTCTATGCCAAAGGAATGAGCGTATCAGACATTGAGGAACAAATCCGTGAAATGTATGATTTTGAGGTTTCTACTTCCACCATATCACGAATAACCAATGCGGTTGCAAGTGAAGCAGTAAGTTGGCAGAACCGCCCGCTTGAAGATTTGTATCTCATTGTCTGGATGGATGGGATTGTTTTCAAAGTAAGGGAAAACTCCAAAGTCATTAATAAAACAGTTTATCTGGCTGTTGGATTAAGCCGTGACGGGAGAAAGGAAGTATTGGGAATGTGGCTTGGAAAAAATGAAAGCTCAGCATTCTGGATGAGTGTTCTCACAGATTTAAAAGCCCGTGGTGTGGAGGATATTCTCATCACCGCCACCGATAATTTAAACGGATTTACCCAGACGATCCGCTCTGTCTTTCCCGAATCTCAAACCCAGATTTGTGTTGTGCATCAGATCAGAAATGCCTGCAAATATGTGGTATGGAAGGACAGAAAAGAATTCTCTGCCGATATGAAGCATATTTACACCGCTCCAACAAAACAAGCAGCTGAACAAGCACTCAATGATTTTGCAGATAAATGGGAAAGTAAATATTCTTATGCTATCCAATCCTGGAGAAACAATTGGGATGAACTTACTGTATTTTTTGATTTTCCTTTAGAGATCCGAAAAATCATTTATACAACTAATTTAATTGAAAATCTAAACGGAAAAATCCGAAAATACACCAAAAACAAAATGTCTTTTCCTACCGATGATGCGGTAATGAAATCAGTGTATCTGGCATTAAAAGAAGCTACTAAAAAATGGACGATGCCTATCCAAAATTGGGGCATTGTTCTCAATCAATTTATCCTTATTTTTGAAAAAAGGCTCAGATTATAAAATCCAAGCCTAACTTTTTAACTTACACACTTTGTGGGATAGTGTCTTTAAAGCGGAGACTAGTTCACTACTTTGATTCCGTTGGCTACAAACCTTATCTCTTCTTTAGGAGAGGTAATGGCATCAATTTCAGCCTGAGGTTTTTTGGCATCCTCGGCATAATGTTTCTGCTCGTCTATAGAAGTTACTTTTCTTTCTGCCGTTCCCTCCATTACTACCGTCTTACCTTTTAAAGCGGTCGGTACAAAGAATGCATAGTCTTTCATTTTTACGAAAAACTGAGAATTATCTTCAGTCTGAATCGTTAGCCAGCATCCTTTTTTCTCACATACATCTGTTACTTTTCCTTTTACAGCTACGCCTTCCACTTTTTTGTTATCCTTTTTAAGTTTCTTGCTCAGCTTATCTACTGTAATGGCTTTTGATTCTGAAGTTGAAACCACTCCTGATCCGTAAGTATCACCTACAATAGCATTTCCTGCCGGTGGTCCGAACTTTTTCTGTAAGGTCTCCTGTGCAAAAGCTAAAGTAGAAACACTTACAGCTGTTGCTAATAAAATAGCCTTGAATTTCATTTTTAATATTTTTTTCAAAAGTACTAATTAAAATTGAATAATAATTCGGTAAAAAGTTGATAAAAAGCAGGTGTTGCTGTAAATTTTAAACAAATTCCAAAATGAATGTCAGATTTGTTTATATTTGACGCCTATACTTGACTATGCAAAAAAAACTGAAACTTTGGGATGCCATTATGCTGGTAATGGGCTCCATGATTGGAAGTGGGATATTTATTGTTAGTGCCGATATGATGCGGAATCTGGGATCCGGTTTCTGGCTGGTCATCGTTTGGATCATTACGGGAATAATGACTGTAGCAGCGGCCATCAGTTATGGAGAACTTTCAGCTTTGTTTCCAAAGGCCGGCGGACAATATACTTATCTTAAAGAGATTTTTGGAAAAAAAATGGGGTTTCTTTACGGATGGGGACTGTTTACAGTGATTCAGACGGGAACTATTGCCGCAGTGGCGATGGCTTTCGGTAAATTTACGGCGTACCTTATTCCCTCATTGAATGACGCTGCACCCCTTTTTCAGAGTGGAGAATTTAAAATCACATGGATACAGATCTTGGCAATAGCCGTTATCCTTTTACTTACTTATATTAATACAAGAGGTGTTCAGAGTGGGAAACTGCTTCAGAATGTATTTACAGGTTCAAAAATCATCGCTTTACTAGGATTGATTGCTGCAGGATTTATTCTGGTGGATTTCTCCCATCTGTCTGAAAATTTTAGTCTCGGGTTAGATTCGTATAATAATCTCAAAAAAGATATAAGTGGTAATTTTCTTAAAGAAGGTTGGGAGCCGATTGGTGGAATGACTTTACTTGGAGGTATTGCTGCTGCAATGGTAGGGTCCGTTTTCAGTTCTGTAGCTTGGGAAAGTGTAACGTTCGTTTCCGGAGAAGTGGAAAATCCAAAAAAAAATATTGTTAAATCAATGATCTACGGAACTTCCGCAGTGATGATTCTCTATCTGGCGGTTAATTATGTATACCTAAACGCCTTGGACAGAGACAGCATTGCTTTTGCTACGAATGACAGGGTAGCGGTGGCTGCATCACAGAATATCTTTGGAAGTGCAGGGACTGTTATTATCGCAGTTCTTGTGATGGTTTCCACATTCGGATGCAACAACGGGCTGATCCTTGCCGGAGCAAGAGTATTTCAGACCATGGCCAAAGACGGAATGTTTTTCAATTCAGCGGAGAAGAATAATAAAAATGAGGTGCCGGAAAATGCTTTATGGATGCAGGGAATATGGGCTTCATTGCTTTGCTTGAGTGGGCAGTATGGTAATCTCCTGGATATGATTTCTTTCGTGATTGTTTTATTTTATATGATCACTGTTTTCGGAGTTATCTATTTAAGGTTTAAGAAGCCGGAACTGGAGAGACCATATAAAACGTGGTTGTATCCGGTAACTCCTATCATCTATCTTCTGATCGGAACAGGATTTTGCGTACTGCTTCTGATCTATAAACAGCAATACACATGGCCTGGATTTGTAATGGTCTTGCTGGGACTTCCGGTTTATTATTTTATTAACAGAAAAAAACAAATAGATTAGTACGCTAAAATCTAACCGAATTTATATTACTTGAGGGCTTCCGGACGAATCTGGGAGCCCTTATTTTTGATAATATTTTTGCGGTATTTTCCTGTTTATTTCATGAAAATGTGTATTTTGGTAGTTCTTTTTAAGTAAACTAGATCATGAAGTAAATAAGAAGCTGACTATGGATACACCAAATTACAGAATGCCTTTTGTGCCTTCAACACTCATGACTGAAGGCGGGAGCATTGATATCTGCGACATGGGAGAAAGCATTGCGCACAATATCATGCTGCTGATCACCACCAAAAAAGGCGAAAACCGATATGATGACAACTATGGAAACGACGTCTGGAGTCTGGAATTCGATAATGGAGTTACCAGCGCCGTATGGGAAAGCGTTTTCATCAAAAGCCTGAGAAGGCAGATTCAGGAATACGAGCCACGGATTGTACAGGCACAGATTGATGCTCATATTCAATTTGTAGAACACAGCTACGATACCAAAGAACACACAGAGATCAAAAAGAAAGTAAGAATTGCCATCAATGCAAAAATGGAGGCAACAGGGGAGCGTTTCAGCTTTTCTACAGAATTATTTTTAAGTCCGATGTCTATTGACTAAATGTTTTTAACAGCAAGAAAAATTTATGAACTTAGATCAAAATATATATTCCAAAGAATCGGTAAAAGCAAGAATGCTTCAGAACGCCACCAAAGTGTGGGGACTGAAAAGCCCGCAATCTCTGGATCCTTTTGTGAAATTACTGATAGACGCCTTCAGTACGGAAGTCTTTAAAGCCAATAACGAAATTCAGACAGTTAATGCAAGGATCCTTGAGAAACTGGCAAAACTTCTGACGCCTTCCATTTACACTCATCCGGTTCCTGCCCATGCGGTTGCTTTTACACTGCCTTACGAATCTTCGGAGGTTCTGCTGGAACATACAGAATTCTTCTTCCGTAAGCAAATGACCTCTACCGTGAAATCGGAATCGGACAAACAGCTGAATATTCCTTTTACGCCGGTAGGAAATGTGCGGATCAATAAGGTACAGACTGCAGTAATGTTTGTGGGAAATACCTGCTACAGCATTGATGACAGACTTAATAAAATACCGGTAGCCAGATTCCAGGGAAAACCGGAAGATTACAGAAAGGTGACGATAGGAGTGGATGTCAGCAGATATACGAGTGAAAATTTCCCCAAATATATAAGCGTATTCTGCTCAAATCCTGCTTTTGAACATATGGACTTTGTCTATAAGCTTCTTCCTTATATTACGGTAACCAGTAATGGAAATCCTTTGTTTGTAAGAGAGGGATTAAGCTACCTTACAAATAATCAGCCTGAAGGATACGAGCAGATGTTTAAAGAGCAATCAATACGGAATAAAGCTATTGAAGATATTAAAAGTATCTATCGCCATAAATTTATCGAAATCACAGGACTTTCAAGCAGTCTTTTTTCAGAGCCTGGAAAGCTTCCGCAGAACCTTGATTTTCTGGATGGAAAAGAGGATATCAGAAAACAGATCGGCGACAAGCGCTATCTATGGCTAACTTTTGAATTTCCACCCCAGTTTTCTGCCGAAATTCTGGATAATTTTTCGTTTGTAATGAATGCTTTTCCCATTTATAACAGAGGCTGGAAGAAAACAGAATACAGTTTAGATATCATGGGAAACAATATTCCTCTCGTTACAGACGAAGGCGAACATTTCCTCTATGTGGATGAAGTTCAGGACGGTGATGGAAGAAAATATACCGAGATTCCTTTTACTCCTGCCGATGACCTTAAAAAAGGTTTATATACGGTAAGAAAGGGAGGAATGGAACGTTTTACCAATAGAAATGCGGTAGACATGATCGCCAATGTGCTGGAACTCACCAGAGATGAGATCGCTGCATTTTCACTTTTAAACAGAGATAATGTTAAAGGCGTACTCAGCGAAATGTCTGACAAAATGAAGACCATGGTGCAGAAAGTAAACAACGCCAAAAGAAATATCAGACAGGAGCTGAATTACGTGATCATGGAACCTGTAGAAAAAACAGACCATACTTATGCTTCTTTCTGGGTGACCCACTGTACACTGGCGAATCATATGCGTCCGGGAACAGAACTTTCCAATCAGCTGAAGTCTCAGACTGTTGTGCTTCTTACAGAAACTATAGGTGGTTCTGAAGAGCAGAAAGGTACAGATAGTATTCAGGCGTATAAATATGCTTTAACCACAAGAGATAAGATCATTTCACTCGAAGACGTTAAGAACTATTGCAGAATGATCCTGAAAGATGAGGTGAAAGAAGTAAGGGTAAAAAGGGGAACCATGATCAGCAACCGTCCTAAAGAAGGTTTTGTAAGAACTGTTGAGGTGGAAATCATTCCTATGAACTATTCTTTTTACGGAAGAGCCTACTGGGAAAATATGGCCAATATCCTAAGGAACCAAATCATTTCAAAAGCTATTGACGGGATCGAATATGTAGTAAAAATAAGCAATGAAGACATCGATCTTGACGAAATATAAATAATACCTAAACTATAAAATATGAGAAAGATTATCGTACTTGCAATGGCGCTGACATTTACTTCAGTAAGTGTCATCAGTTGTAAAAAAGACATCAGTACACTGGGTAAATCTGTTTTGAATCTTGGCGGAGCAAATGATGCCAATGCAATTATTGATTTTAACAACAATTTTTTAGATTCCTATAAAAGTACTTCCAAACATATCGAAAGCATACTTAAATACGCAGATGCCGCCTCAGCGAAAGCGAAAGGAGAAAGAGTTGTGATGATGCCTATTGTGATCAACTCAATGGATTATGCATTCGGAAAGATTAAAGAGGTGCCTTCAGGGTTTGGAAAAGACAAAGAAGCGATAGAAGCAGACTTTAACATCTACAAGGCTAAAAAAGAAAATATTGAGAAAAAGTTTGAAGAGCTTAAATCCTATATGAATTCTGAAGATTATAAAGACGATAAAGGAGCGAAAGCAGATGCCATCACAAAGGATATTGAGACGGAAGCTCAGGCTCTATTTACTTCAGGAGAAAACGTGGTGGCCAAAATTAAGCCGGGAACCGATGCTGCCGAAGAAGTAATTCTTAAGGATCACCCGATGAAGGAGTACATCATCTCTTCCAAAAATGTAATGAACTCTCTTGATTCCAATATTGATCTGTTGGATAAGCAGTATTCAGGAAAGTTCAACGAAGCGGAAGCTCAGAAAAAATATGATGAGCTTGCCAAAACGGTAGAAGCCAATTCAAAATTAGAATTCAGCGTGAAAGATCCTCAGTATTCTTATAAAAAAGCACAGTTTGAAAGCTTCAATAAGACTGCTTCCAGCTTTTTGGATACCTATAGAAAACTGATCCGTGATGCTAAAGGCACAGGAAAGATTTCCGACGGTGATATCCAGCAAATTGATTCCTCGTATGAATCTGTACTCAACTCATACAATTCATTTGTGAAATAGGGATTACAATATAATTTATAGGAAAAGACTGATACATGCTATGCTGTCAGTCTTTTTTATGAGCTTATACTACAAAGCAATTAAAATCACTAAAACAGCCGGTAGTTAGCAGAAACTGAAATTCCACTTCTGATTATTAAGACAGATATGCTTTTTCTCAATATTGACCCCTTAAAAATTTAACTAAAATTAAACTTTAATAAAAACTTTCCACCTTACACAATTCCATAAAATTCCGTAATTTTGCACATTGTGATTTTCAGGCAGAGTCACTCCAAATTATGAGTAAATCAACCGAATATATAGAAGTTTACGGAGCACGTGAACACAACCTTAAAAATATTAATGTTAAGATTCCGCGCAACGAACTGGTTGTCATTACCGGACTTTCAGGGAGCGGAAAATCATCTTTGGCTTTTGATACCATCTTTGCCGAAGGGCAGCGTCGTTATATCGAAACATTCTCGGCCTATGCGCGTCAGTTTTTAGGAGGCTTGGAGCGTCCTGACGTAGACAAGATCGAAGGACTTTCTCCGGTAATTGCTATCGAGCAGAAAACAACCAACAAAAATCCAAGGTCTACTGTAGGAACCGTTACTGAACTTTACGATTATCTGCGTCTTTTATATGCAAGGGTTTCTGATGCCTACTCTCTGTCTACAGGAAAAAGATTGGTAAGTTATACAGAAGATCAGATTCTGGAAGCGATCAAGGAAAATTATAAAGGTGAAAAAATAATGCTGATGGCTCCTGTGGTACGTTCCAGAAAAGGACATTACCACGAGCTTTTCGTGCAGATGGCTAAAAAAGGTTACGGACAGGCGAGAATTGACGGTGAACTTCAGGACATCGAATACGATCTCAAACTTGACCGTTACAAAACCCACGATATCGACATCGTTATCGACCGCTGGATCATTGGGGAAAATGCCTCCGAATCCAGAATGGAAAAATCCCTGCGTACGGCAATGGAAATGGGTGAGGGAGTGATAGGAATCCAGAAACTGGGAGGTGCAGATATTGAATACTTCTCGAAAAACCTGATGGATGCCGAAACAGGACATTCACTGGCACTTCCGGAACCGAATACATTCTCCTTCAACTCTCCGAAAGGAAGCTGCCCGGACTGCAAAGGATTAGGAACCATTAAAAAGATCAATACAGATTATTTTATTGAAAATCCTAAACTGTCAATCAACCAGGGAGGACTATTACCACTGGAAGATATTAAATCCAACAAATGGATTCTTTCTCAGATCAAAAATATCCTTGAGATTTTTGGATTGGGAATGGCAACGCCTATGCAGGATATTCCCGAAGAGGCTTTAGACTATATCTACAACGGATGCCATAAAGAATTTAATAAAGACCTGAAATATGCAGGGATTACCAAAAAGATAAAAATAAGCTTTGATGGTCTGATTACTTTTATGGAAGAGATCATTGATGAAAGAGAGTCTTATGAAGCAGTGTTGCTGGAGAGACATTTCACCACTGAAGAAACCTGTCCGGAATGCGGCGGAACGCGTCTTCAGCCTGCAAGCTTAAGTTTTAAGATAGACGGTAAAAATATCGCTGAGGTAAATGCTTTAAGCCTATCTGATTTAAAAGAATGGTTATCATACATTAAAGATAAATTCTCGGAAAAAAATAAAATCATTGCGTACGAGATCTTAAAAGAGATTGAAACAAGACTTCAGTTCCTTTTGGATGTAGGCTTAGATTATCTGAGCTTAAGCAGAAGTTCCAGAACGCTTTCGGGAGGTGAATCACAGAGAATACGTTTGGCGACACAGATCGGGTCACAGCTTGTGAATGTGTTGTATATTCTGGATGAACCCAGTATCGGACTTCACCAGAGAGATAATGAAAGACTGATCAGCTCACTGAAGAACCTCAGAGATATCGGAAACTCTGTGATTGTTGTAGAGCACGACAAAGATATGATCCTGGAAGCTGATGAGGTACTGGATATTGGACCGAGAGCCGGAAAATTCGGCGGAGAAATATTGTGGCAGGGAAAACCGAAAGATCTGTTAAAGGCAGATACGATTACGGCACAGTATATTAATGGAAAAAGAAAAATCGAAGTCCCTTCAGAGAGAAGAGCAGGAAGCGGAAAAAATATACTCTTAAAAGGAGCTACAGGAAATAATCTTAAAAATGTTACCCTTGATATTCCGTTAGGAAAATTAGTGGTGGTAACAGGGATTTCAGGAAGCGGAAAATCTTCATTGATTAATGGAACTTTATATCCCATTCTAAATAAGCATTTCTACAGAGCGGTTCAGGAGCCTCTTCCTTATAAGAAGATTGAAGGTCTTGATAATATTGATAAGATTGTAGATGTAGACCAGACGCCAATCGGAAGAACACCACGTTCAAATCCTGCGACGTACACGGGAATGTTTACCGATATCAGAAATCTTTTTGCAGAACTTCCTGAAAGTAAAATCCGTGGATATAAACCCGGAAGATTCTCTTTCAATGTAAAAGGAGGAAGATGTGAAACCTGTCAGGGGGGAGGATTGAAAGTCATTGAAATGAATTTCCTTCCTGATGTATATGTTCATTGTGAAACCTGTAACGGAAAACGTTTCAACAGAGAAACCCTGGAAGTACGTTACAAAGGAAAATCCATCTCCGATGTACTGGATATGACAATCGATGAAGCGGTAGATTTCTTCCAGCCGATTCCCAAGATCTTTGCTAAGGTAAAGACTCTGCAGGATGTCGGATTGGGATATATTACTTTAGGACAGCAGTCGACCACTCTTTCAGGAGGAGAAGCACAACGTATTAAGCTTGCGACAGAACTTTCAAAAAGACAAACCGGAAACACCCTGTATATCTTAGATGAACCTACTACCGGACTTCACTTTGAGGATGTAAAGATTCTGATGGAAGCTATTAATCAACTGGTAGAATTAGGAAACTCATTCATCATTATTGAACATAATATGGATGTGATCAAACTGGCCGACCATATTATTGATGTAGGCCCGGAAGGTGGAAAACATGGTGGACAAATCGTAGCTCAGGGAACCCCTGAAGAGATCGTGAAGTCTAAGAAAAGTTTGACCGGAAAATTTTTGAAAAGAGAATTAGAATAGACTTTGAATAATACAGAAAGCCACGGTGAGATTGTGGCTTTTTTATTTCTGATATTTTGTATTCACAAAAAATAAAAAAGAGCGATCCGGATAGGTTTCGCTCTTTTTATTAAAATTTATAGGATCTGATTCTTAAAAATTGAGAATCAGAATCTTTTATAAAGAAGATATATAAACTTCTATTTTAGTGCCGTCATAATTAAATGTTCCATCAGAATTACGTTTTCCTAAGACCCATTTCATATCTACAGGAACTGACCAAGCGGTTCCCAGCGAAAACCCGTTCACAGATCTGATTTCCGTACCGCTTCCCGTAGTGATAGCAGAATGAAACCATGTTTTATCTCGGACTCTGTAAAATCCTATTGCCTTTCCTTTGGGAATGATTGAGTATCCATCCCATTTTTCTCCTGAAGAATAATCAAACTTATTGAGCCATCCCTGCGCATGAAACTGCACAAGCTCACTTGGAGATATAGCAGCCCCTCTCATATATAATGCATAAGCTACCACATCGTGACATATTCCTTTGTTGTAATTACCCATGTCATCATGGCCCGAAAGAAGACTGTTTGAAATCAGTGTTTTTTTTATGGGATCCATTTGTCCTGCATGCGCTCCTTTTGCTGTAATAATTTCCATATTTTATTTATTTTGATGTGATGTTTTTGGTATACTGCAAGATACGGAATAAATTATAAAACAAGATTTCCCCACTGAATAGAGGTCTTTCAAGAAGATTTCTACTCATTTGGACTGCAATACATAATAAAAGGGTTAAAAATAAGTGGTAATAAATGATTGAAAATTCCGTTATAAATTGACCAATCACAAATTAAAACAATATGAAGAATTTAAAAAAACTGACAAAAACCGAATTAAAGTCTGTCTATGGCGGAGAGCCAAAGAAATACTGTGTCTATTGTGAAAGATTAAATAAAGTAGTATGCAGCGAGGTTCCGATCGCTCAATGCCCTTAAAAAGTAAAGCTGCTCTCAAAGCAGCTTTTTTTATGATGAGGTTTTAACAATTATTGAGCATTCTGAGTGAAGTCCTTCAGACTTGATTTAAGATCTTTTGAATTTCCGATACTATCAAAACTGATGTTGTCTATTTTCCATCCCTGACCGGAATTAATTACATGCACCGTGTCAGTCCACTTAATTGTGGGTGGACTCATTGTGTATTCCAATTCAACAAACGCATCTGCTGAGGTACCGGAAGGATTGACCTTAACCGATTTTATTTTATATCCGCTAAAACCTTCATATAAACTTGAAAAAACCGAACCTTCAAACAACAGGGGTTTTTCATCAGGATGATCGCTTTTCTTGACCTTTTCCATATCAGCTTTTGATGCATTGACAGCTGCTTCCAAAGCTTTTTTCAGTTCTGGAGAAAACAAACGGTCGGAAAACGGCTGGTTGTAGAGCGCATCATTAGAATTCCCATACAATTTGTATAGTTCATCAACTTTTTTGCTGATCTCAGTTTGTGGAGGTAGAGATTCTTTGATTTTTTCTTTTTTACAGGATATGAGAAAAAGAAAAGCACTTAGAAATAAAATGGTTTGTTTCATCATTATTTGTAGAGACTTATTTTGCAATCAAGTTGTCAAACCATATGCCACTCTTTTACCATCCTGTTTTATTTTTTAAGGTTAAAATAAATTGATCAGCTAATCATAAAAATGTATACATTTGATTATAAATCCAGATCTGTGAACCCTATACTTGATGTCGTAGTACGCTCTTTATGCGTTTATCTTTTTATGGTAATCGCTATCCGTCTTTTTGGTAAAAATCAGCTTTCGCAGCTCAATGCCGGTGATGTGGTCTTATTGCTGCTGATCTCCAATGCGGTCCAGAATGCAATGGTAGGACCCGATACTTCCTTGCAGGGCGGTCTTATTGCTGCACTTGTTCTCTTTGCGGCTAATTTTATTTTAAAAAGACTCATGTTTTCCAACCGGAAATTCGAAACATTCATGGAAGAAGATCCCGTAGTTCTGATCAGGGACGGGATTATAGATCAGACTGCTTTAAACAGAGTCAAGATCACTAAAGATGAGCTGGAAGAGGCCATCAGAGAACACGGGGTAGAAAAAATAAAAGATGTAAAGCTTTCCATCCTTGAGGTAGATGGAAATATCAGTGTGGTTTCGCAGGATCAAACAGGAAAGCAAACACACTATTCAAGAATAAAAAGAAAGAATAAAAGAAAATACCATTAAATAAAATGAATTACGAATTAAGAGAAATGCTTCCCAGTGACGAAAAAAGGGTATTGGAAATTTTCAGGCAGGGAGTAGAGGGTGGTATAGCCACTTTTGAAACAGAAATTCCTACTGCTGAAGCATGGAATATGGAATATTTTAACGATTGTCGCTGGGTGCTGGAAAATGAAAGTAATGAAATAGTAGGATGGTGTGCCTTGAAGCCGGTGAGTAAGAGAGAATGTTTTAAAGGAGTCGCTGAAGTAAGTATTTATTTCGATAATAAGTATCAGGGGAAAGGTTTGGGTTCGGTCCTGCTGAAAAAAATGATCCTTGACAGCGAGAGCCATGGATTCTGGACTCTTCAGGCCGGTATTTTTCCTGAAAATGAAGCGTCCATAAGATTTCATCAGAAAAACGGCTTCAGAACCGTAGGGGTCCGAAAGAAAATCGGAAAATTGAACGGACAGTGGAAAGACATTATCATGATGGAAAAAAGAAGCGAAATAATAAATTAATGAAAAGTTAGAAGTTACAAATTAGATATTAGTGTGAAACTTTGAAAGAGATCACTAAACTAACTTCTAATTTCTAACCTCTAACCTCTTTTTTAAATTTTGGCATCAACCTTGTTATTTCACTACCGAAATTTGAAAAAGTAGAATAATGAAAGGTTTAATTAAAATGGCAGGAGTCGTTACGGTCTTGTTCATGATGTCATCATGTGTTGTACATGATCAGCATGTAAGAAGAGTTCCGCCGGGACACGCCAAAAGAATGTATGGAGGAAGCGCGAGGTATTATGCACCGGGACAGGTCAAAAAAAGAGTGTATTATGATGATAATGATCACAGAGACCGCCACCATCATAAACACAAAGGCAGAAAACATCACAGAGATTGAAAAAATAAAAAAGCCCTGATTTTTCAGGGCTTTTAATTTGTACTTAAAATCTGGATTTCTTAGGATTCAGGAATGTATTGAAGATCATGACTTCCGTTCCGAATTTTTTCTCAACCCTTTCTGCGATATTCAGCATCTCACTTTTGATGAAATCCTCTCTGAGTTCTTCATTATCAAAAATCAGAAGAAGATTGTAATTCTTACCCTCATCAATATAATCAGTGTGCACGTCAGAAAGAATATATTTATTGACATCCATCAGGTTTTCAGCCATCTGGATCAGTGTTTCGTCAATATAATTTTCCCATTCTTCAATATTGTTTTTAGTACAATGGAAAGTTATACTCAATAAGCTCATATTTTATGAATTTTTAAGATTTTCTGGATAAATTCTAGCACAAAAATCGGTAAAAATTTCGTAAATTAGCCCGTTAATAAAAATTGGAAATAAATAATTTTCAGACGCACAGCTAAGGGTCTGACTGTCATTATAATAAAATTTGTTTATGCAAAAAGAAGGAGAAAGACTGATTCCTATCAACATTGTTGATGAAATGAAATCGTCTTATATCGATTATTCGATGTCGGTTATCGTTTCAAGAGCGTTGCCGGATGTAAGAGACGGCCTGAAGCCCGTTCATAGAAGAGTACTTTATGGTATGTATGGATTAGGGGTTTTTTCTAATAGAAAATATTTGAAATCGGCCAGAATTGTTGGGGATGTTTTAGGTAAATACCACCCGCATGGAGACTCTTCTGTTTATGATGCAATGGTAAGAATGGCTCAGCCTTGGAGCTTACGTTATCCTCAGGTAGACGGACAGGGTAACTTCGGTTCAATGGACGGAGACCCGCCTGCAGCAATGCGTTATACAGAAGCAAGACTGAAAAAAATATCGGATGATATTCTTGCCGATTTAGATAAGGAAACTGTTGATTTTCAAAATAACTTTGACGACAGTTTGACGGAACCTACCGTTATGCCTACTAAAATTCCAAATCTTCTGGTCAACGGAACATCTGGGATCGCTGTGGGGATGGCAACCAATATGGCACCTCACAACTTATCAGAATCTGTAGATGCTATTTCGGCGTATATCGATAATAAAGATATTACCATCGATGAATTAATGCAGCATATTACAGCTCCGGATTTCCCTACAGGAGGGATAATCTATGGCTATGACGGAGTAAGAGATGCTTTCCATACGGGAAGAGGAAGAGTGGTGTTAAGAGCAAAAGTCAATTTCGAAGAAATTGGAAACAGAAATGCGATTATCGTTACTGAAGTTCCTTTCCAGGTAAATAAGGCTGACATGATTGCCAGAACAGCTGAACTTGTTAAGGATGATAAAATTGTAGGTATTCACGAGATCAGAGACGAATCGGACAGAAATGGTCTGCGTGTCGTTTATGAACTTAAAAATGATGCAATTCCTAATGTTGTCCTGAACCTGTTATATAAATATACAGCACTTCAGACTTCTTTCAGTGTTAACAACATTGCTTTGGTAAAAGGAAGACCTGAACAGCTGAATTTAAAAGATATCATTCATCATTTTGTAGAGCACAGACACGAAGTTATTGTAAGAAGAACTCATTTTGAGCTTAAGAAAGCAAAAGAAAGAGCACATATCTTAGAAGGCTTCATGAAAGTGATCGGAGCTCAGGATTCATTAGACAGGGCAATCTCCATCATCCGTCACAGTGCAAACCCTCAGGGTGCAAAAGAAGGATTGATCGAGGCATTTGATCTTTCTGAAATTCAGGCTCAGGCTATCCTTGATTTAAGGTTAGCACGTCTTACGGGAATGGAACTTGACAAGATCCGTGATGAATATGACGCGATCATGAAAGAGATCATGAACTTGGAAGATATCTTGGCTAATGAACCTAGAAGATTCGAAATCATCAAAGAAGAACTGGCTGAAATTAAAGAAAAATATGGTGATGAAAGAAGAACTGCCATTGACTATTCAGGAGGAGAAATGTCTATTGAAGATATTATCCCGAATGAAGCAGTGGTTCTTACGATTTCACACGCAGGATATGTTAAGAGAACTTCCCTTTCTGAATACAAAATTCAGAGCAGAGGTGGAGTAGGAAACAGAGCAGCGACAACAAGGGATGAAGATTTCCTTGAATATATCGTATCTGCGACCAACCACCAGTACATGTTGTTCTTCACAGAAAAAGGAAGATGTTATTGGTTAAGAGTATTTGAAATTCCTGAAGGATCTAAGACTTCAAAAGGAAGAGCAGTACAAAACCTGATCAATATCGAACAGGATGATAAGATCAAAGCGTATATCAGAACCAATAACCTGAAGGATGCTGAGTATGTCAATCAGATGAGCGTAGTAATGGTAACCAAGAATGGAACCATCAAGAAAACGTCTCTTGAAGCGTATTCAAGACCAAGAGTGAATGGGGTGAACGCTATTGAAATCCGAGATAATGACCAGTTGTTAGGAGCTTACTTAACCAACGGAACGTCTCAGATCATGATTGCTACTAAAAATGGTAAATGTATCCGTTTCCCTGAAGAAAAAGTAAGAGAGGTAGGGAGAGGATCTATTGGGGTACGTGGGATCACGATGGATGAGAATGATGAGGCAATTGGTATGATTGTTGTGAATGATGTGGACAAAGAAACAGTTCTTGTCGTTTCTGAAAAAGGATACGGAAAAAGAACGGCCGTAGAAGATTACAGAATTACCAACAGAGGAGGAAAAGGAGTTATTACGCTAAACATTACCGAAAAAACAGGAAATCTGATTGCTATTCAGAATGTGACAGACGAAGACGGATTGATGATCATCAATAAGTCCGGTGTTGCCATCAGAATGAATATGGATGAAATGAGAGTAATGGGAAGAAATACCCAGGGAGTAAAAATGATCAATCTTAAGAAAAATGACGAAATTGCAGCCATTGCAAAAGTAGAAATGGATAAAGATGTGGTAGAGGAAGATTCTGAAGAAAATGAAGAAGGAACGGTGATTGCAACTGATAACCAGGAAGACAATATAACACCTCAGGCTGAACAGGATACTCAGGCAGAGGAAAATGAGGGTTCTGATTCTGAAGAATAAAATGTACAATTAATATAATATAGTTATTATGAAGAAACTCATTTTAGGTATAGCAATCGTGGCTTCTGCTTTCGTTTTCGGACAGAAGGGTGATGTGAATGCCAAATTGCAGGAAACGAACAAAGCAGCAATGGATGCGTATAATGCAAAAAACTACACTGTTGCCGCGCCTAAGTTTTTAGAAGTTTATAACTTACTGAAAACAAGCGGACAGGATGATAAGATATACATGTATTATGCAGGATTAAGTTATGCTTTGGCCAATAACACCGAAGAATCCATCAAAATATATACAGATCTTATTAATTCCGGTTTTACAGGTGTTCAGACAAATTATACTGCAAAAGAGAAGAAAACCGGACAAGTAGTACCTTTGGATAAAGCTACCTGGGAGTTGATGAAGAAGAATGCTGATTATTCAGATTTCAAAACTGAACAGACAGCAAGTGTTGAACCGGATCTATATGAAACGTTAACGACATTGCTTCTTAATGCAAAGAAATCTAATGAAGCATTAGTGATCATTGAAAAAGGATTGGCAAAATATCCGAATAATGCTAAACTTAAAGAAGCTCAGGCTACCGCTTACTATGATTCTGGAAACACAGAAAAATTCATTGGAGCATTGAAAGAGCAGTTGGCTAAAAATCCTAATGATGCTACCAACTGGTATAATCTTGGAGTTATGCAGTCTAAAAACCCTGCTACAGTAGAAGATGCCATTGCTTCATTCAAAAAAGCAATCGAGATTAAACCAGATTTCGATAATGCTTACCAGAACCTTGTGTATGCAGTGGTTGGGGATGATTCTAAAATAGTAGCTCAGATTAATGCTTCAAGAAAAGATAAGCCGGATGAAGCTACTAAACTGATCGATGCAAGAAGAGAAAGATTTAGTAAAGCACTTCCATATGCTGAAGGTTGGTACAAAGCGGCACCAGAAAATCTTGATGCGCTTACTGCACTAAAAGAAATCTATATTGTCACAAAAAATATGGATAAAATTAAAGATTTAAAAGCTAAAGAAGCTGAGCTTAAAGCAAAAGCGAAATAGTATTTCTTTAATTGAATAATAAATGAAAACCGGAGCAGAAATGTTCCGGTTTTTTGTTTTTTTAATCTAAAATACAATACGCTCCTCTACAGCGATTATAGTTAAATTTCACTGTAAAAATTCTAAGCAATTCCGTATCTTTGAGAAAAATTTTTTACAAGATGATAGAGTGGAAAACCGTCAAAGAATACGAAGATATTACCTATAAAAAATGTAATGGTGTAGCAAGAATTGCTTTCAACAGACCTGAGCTTAGAAATGCTTTTCGTCCAAAAACAACTTCCGAATTATACGATGCTTTTTATGACGCCTCTGAAGACTCTTCAATAGGGGTTGTTTTGCTTACCGGAGAAGGGCCAAGTCCCAAGGACGGAGGTTGGGCTTTTTGCAGCGGAGGAGATCAGAAAGCGAGAGGACATCAGGGATATGTGGGAGAAGATGGAAGACATCGTTTAAATATTCTGGAAGTTCAGCGTTTAATCCGTTTCATGCCAAAAGTTGTTATCGCGGTGGTTCCGGGATGGGCTGTTGGTGGCGGACATTCACTTCACGTAGTTTGCGATCTTACGTTAGCAAGTAAGGAACACGCCATTTTCAAGCAGACTGATGCAGATGTTACAAGTTTTGACGGGGGGTACGGTTCTGCTTACCTTGCTAAAATGGTAGGGCAGAAAAAAGCCCGTGAAATATTCTTTTTAGGTAGAAATTATTCTGCTCAGGAAGCTTTGGATATGGGAATGGTCAATGCGGTGATTCCACATGCAGAATTAGAAGATACAGCGTATGAATGGGCTCAGGAAATTTTAGCCAAATCTCCATTATCTATCAGAATGCTGAAATTTGCCATGAATCTTACCGACGATGGAATGGTAGGGCAGCAGGTATTTGCAGGAGAGGCAACGCGCTTGGCTTACATGACAGAAGAAGCGCAGGAAGGAAGAAATGCATTCCTTGAAAAAAGAAAACCGGACTTCGGAGAAAATCAGTGGATCTCTTAAGACTGTATTAAAGTACAAAGTAAAATGTATTAATAATATGCATTACACTTTTACATTGTACATCGTACATTTTACATTATACAAATTATGACTGATTGGATAAAGGCCGCAAGGCTAAGAACTTTACCGCTTTCATTAAGCGGAATTATTATGGGGGCTTTCATCGCAAAATGGAGGCTGTACCGCGAGGGTGGAACGTGGGACTGGAGAATTTTTGCTCTGGCACTTTTAGTGACGCTTTTATATCAGATTTTATCAAACTATGCCAATGACTACGGAGACGGTGTCAAAGGAACCGACGCCAAAAGAATCAATGAAGCAGAGTCAAGGGCAGTAGCTTCAGGAAAGATTACAGCTAAGCAGATGAAAAATGCAGTCATTCTTTTCTCTGTACTGTCATTTATAGCTACCGTTGGACTTCTATATGTAGCATTTTTTCCTGATTTTATGAAAGAATTTTATACTTTCATCGGATTGGGTGTTGCTTGTATTTTGGCCGCAATAGGATATACCGTAGGAAAAAAGCCTTACGGATACATGGGATTGGGAGATCTTTTTGTGTTTGTATTTTTCGGACTGGTTTCCGTGTGCGGGAGCTATTTCCTGTTTACAAAAACTTTCAGCTGGGATATGCTACTTCCCGGAACAGCTATCGGAATGATGAGTATGGCAGTTTTAAACCTTAACAATATGAGGGATATTGAAAGTGACAGATTATCCGGTAAGAAAAGTCTAGCACTGAGAATAGGTTTTAAAAATGCCATGATCTACGAAATGATTTTACTGCAGCTTCCGTTGATCTTCATCCTTATGTTTTTAGGAATGAACGGTTTCATACAGGCGCAGAATTATTACGTTTTTATTGTGATGATCCTTCTTTTACCACTAATGAAGTTGAGAAGAAAAATAATGACGGTAAAAGAACCTAAGGAATTAGATCAGTACTTGAAACAAGTGGGTATCATGACCTTTGTAATGGCAGTTCTTACAGCCTTTGGACTTAATTTTTTTAACTAAATAATATCCTGATGAGTGCAAATGTCTACGTTGAAGCTCAGATGCTTATCAGAAAACCAGTGGAAGAGGTTTTTGAAGCATTCATCAATCCTGAAATAACCACTCAGTTCTGGTTTACAAAATCTACCGGAAAACTGGAAGAAAATAAAACAGTAACCTGGGAATGGGAAATGTATGGTGCAAAATCCAAGGTAAATGTTTTTAAGATTATTCCCAATCAGTTGATCAAAACAGAGTGGGGAGATCCTGCTGTAAACGTAGACTATGAATTCAAAAAAATGGAGCAAGGCACTCTCGTTGTTATTAAAAGCTATGGTTTTGCCCAGACAGGCCAGGACCTTCTCAAAGTGATGAATGACAATACAGGTGGGTTTACAACAGTCCTCGACGGTTGTAAGGCGTATCTGGAATATGGAATCAGATTGAATCTGATCGGGGATAAATTTCCACAGAAATAAACGATAAATGAAAAATGTAGTATATAAGGCAACTTCTTGTTTATCTGTTATTCTTACTTTAATTCTTATATACGATTTGATTAGAGAATTACGCGAAGGGATGTCGGTTTCTGATATCAATTTTCTTCCGTTTTTAACCTCTTTAATAGTCGTTGCCAATGGAGTGCTGGCTTTTTTGCTATTAATAGGAAAAATTAAGCCTCAAAAACATTTATTAATCCTTCAGATCTTTGTCATAATACCTACGTGCTTACTGTTGTATCAGATTTTATTCAACTCAACAGTTTCATGTACTTAATAAAAAAAATCAATTAAAAATGAAAATACAATTTTTAGGACAAAACTGTTTTTTGTTTACATACAAAAACAAAACAATTTTAAGTGATCCTTTTTACAATTACAAAAAAGCGGAATCAGGCTTTGATATAGCCGCTCAGAAGATCGACTACATCTTGTTGACTCACGCGCATGGCGATCATATCGCTGATGTGGAAGAAGTATTACAGTTTCACCCGGAAGCTACCATTATTGCAGTTCCGGAAATCTGTGCGTACTTTAAAACAGCAAAGAACAAAGATGATGTGAACTTAGGAGGATCGGCAAAAATCGACGATCTTAAAATTTCCATGGTACCGGCTCATCATACGAGTTCATTCCCTGATGGGAGCTACGGAGGTGTTCCTGTAGGATATATTTTCAGACTTCCTGAAGGGAAGAACATCTATATGGCCGGAGATACCGGAGTAATGGCGGATATGGAGCTGTTTCCAAGGCTTTTCGGGAATATTGACCTGTCTATCCTTCCTGTTGGAAGCCACTATACCATGTGCCCTAGAAAAGCCGCTTTTGCAGCAGCAGAATTATTGAAGACCCCGAAAGTGATCGGATGTCATTTTGATACTTTTCCTGCCATTGAAATTAATCATGAAAGTGCATTGAAGCATTTTGCTGATAAAAATGTAGAACTTGTTCTGCCTAAACTAGGAGAGGAGTTTGAATTTTAAATAAAGAATGAAGGGTAATTTGAAAATGAAAATGAGTATGTTGAAAAGTATAGAAACAAAAAAAGATAATCTTCCAATTACCTTACTTCAACTTAAAATAAAAAAAAATGGCAAGCTACCTAAATCACACCGCTACGACCAATTACCTTTGCTGCGTTCCCACCCTGGAGGATTCTCAGGAGCTGGTTGTTTAGGACTTGCCGTTGCAAAGGTAGGAATAATTTATAAACTTCAAAATATTATTAAAGAAAATTAGTCGAAAAAATGCAGTATTTAAGCTAAATAGCTGGAATTTAGAGCAATAATTTTTCAACTTTTTTTAAAAAATCTAACATGACGAAAAGTCCATCAACATTAGGAATTATACTTTTTATCGCTACAATGATCATTTTTTTTGTAGCCTATTACTTTTTCTCGGGAATCAGCTATTTTGATACTTCGCTGAAAATCAATGCTTTTGTTCTCCCGATTGTTTATGCGGGAGGCGCTTTCTGGTCCGTGAAAACTTTCTGGAACAAAAATAGAGTAGTCCGTTTTAAAGATGCGTTTTCGAGAGCGTTTGTTCCGATGTTTATCGGAGGAATTCTATCTATCTTCAGCATCTATGCTTTCCTGAACTTTGTAGATCCGGAGGCAAAAAAACTACTGAACTACCAGTATGTGCAGAGACAAAAAACCGAATTAGATTCTGAGTATCAGTCTGCAAGAAAGATCATGAAACATCAGAAAGATATCGACGAATTAGACCAAAAATACAAAGAAAGGCTTCCAAGCTTTTCTCCGGAAGCCATTAAAGGAAAAGATATGCTTACAGCAAGTCATTTTTCAGGATATTTTGCGGCAATCCTTATATTTTACGTAGTTTTGTCAGTGTTTTTTGGAGCGTTTTTCAGAACGAGATCAGTTTACCAGGAAACAGAAAATCAAGAATAATTTTTATTAAAATTAAATGAATTTATCTATAGTTATTCCGTTATTAAACGAAGAGGACTCTTTGGAAGAGCTTTTTTCAAGGATTGATAATGTTTGTTATTCAAACAGATTGTCCTATGAAATCTGGTTTGTAGATGACGGAAGTACAGATCTGTCGTGGAGTATTATTGAAAATATGAAGGTTCAGCACCCTCAGATCCACGCCATAAAATTTTCCAGAAATTATGGAAAATCGCAAGCCCTTCATGCTGCTTTTGAAAGAGCAAACGGAGATGTGGTTATTACCATGGATGCTGATTTACAGGATTTTCCGGAAGAAATTCCTGAGCTTTATAAGATGGTTATTGAAGATAACTATGATATTGTTTCAGGCTGGAAAAAGAAACGTTTTGACAACGTAATGACCAAAAATGTTCCGTCAAAACTATTCAATGCAGCAGCAAGAAAAGTATCAGGAGTGTATCTTCATGATTTCAACTGCGGTTTGAAAGCCTATAAAAAACAGGTGGTAAAATCAATCGATGTCTATGGAGATATGCACCGCTATATTCCGGTATTGGCAGCCAATGCGGGATTCAGAAGAATTACTGAAAAAGAAGTGCAACATCAGGCAAGACCTTACGGAACTTCAAAATTCGGAACCGAAAGATTTATCAGAGGATTTCTGGATCTTGTAACGCTTTGGTTTGTAAGCCGGTTCGGAGGAAGGCCAATGCATTTCTTCGGTGCCGTAGGAACAGTCATGTTTATCGTTGGTTTTCTTTCTGCACTTGGGTTAGGAGTTTCAAAACTGATTGATGTCGCAAGAGGAATTTATGGACATCTGATCACCAATAATCCTTGGTTTTTTATTGCTCTCACGATGATGATTATGGGAACACTGCTCTTTATAGCCGGATTCTTAGGTGAAATGATCATCAGAACCAATAGAGAACATAAGAATTATAATATTGATGAAATAATATAATTATGGAGGAGAAGCTACCCAAAATATACTCAAAAAAAGCAATTTTAGGATTTTCAATTTTTCTTTCTACCCTTTTTGGCGGTGTTTTATTATTTCAGAATCTGCTGGATGTCAATAAAAAGAAAGAGGCCTATATTGTACTTGGAATTTCTGTTCTAATTACAATACTGACTATTTTTATCGTTAATATACCGGAGAATCCGAAAAGCTCACTGTCTTATCTATGTGGTATGGCAGGAGGAAGTTTTCTTTCTTATTATTTTGTTCCGAAATATTTTCCGAATGAAGAGCAATATCCAAAGAAAGCACTATGGAAACCGCTCATCATTGGCGCAGTTATCGTTGTTATTCTTGTTGCACTGATGATCTATTCTGCATCAATTGAAAATTACTAAAATAGGTTTTTGCTCAATACCGTAAAATCCTGATCTATCATAAAATGCCCTAAGGAGTTCTAAACTTTTTGGGGCATTTTTTATTCTGAATTTTTTGAAAAATTAATATCAACGGATTATATTTTAAAACAATTCAGCAAATATAAAGAACAACAAAAGGGTGATAAACTGGCAAAAAACATAATAATAACCTGTTTTTAGCGGTGTTTTTTACTTATATTTGCCTTGTGATTGATAAGATTGATAACAAATAATAATAAATTTTCACCCTTTATTTTATGTGTTTTTTCCTGGCTTTATTGTCCTCCTGTAAATCGTCAGCTCTTTTAGAATCCTGGGAGTTTATAGATGGGTATGATGGGAAACTAACTGCAATTGATACGCTGAAGACGAAGAAGAATAATTCCCGATACGGAAAAGGAATGCTGGTATTTGATAGAGATAACTCCTTTATTTCGCCACGAGATAAGGGCAAATAGAGAAGGGTCGATCATAAGTTAAAAATGAAATACAGCGATAATCCTGATACTGTTGTTAAATAAAATTGAATATTGCCGAGCATTTTATCATTGGAACAGTAAGCCTGTTAGGAATTTTAATCCTATTTTTGTTTAATGATATGGTAAGTCTTATCAGTCTGTGGAAACCTGCAGCGGAGATTTTCAATATTTTAGACAAGGCTTTGTTCATTCTTTTCATTCTCTTTCCGGCAGTTACGTATTGGAGTGCATTTAAAAATTCATACTCAAAACTCGGTCTGCTTTGGAGAGTATAGGTACTTTATGTTCTGATGGGAGTAGAAAGTCTTGCCATAATTACGATTTTATATAGAATATTTTAAATTGAATATGAAAAAAATATGGTACACATCCCTGCTGCTGGCGGTGGTTTCCTGCGGAAAAGTTTCTCCGAAAGGAAATATTGAAAGAAAGGACGTGGATGTTTCAGAATTTGTGAATCTGGATCTGGAAGGAAAATTCCGTGTATTTTATGCCAGAGGCGATAAGAATTTTGTGGAAATTGAAACATATCCCAATGTAGCAAGCAATTTGGATGTAGATGTAAAAGACAAGACCCTTTTTATCAAAGAAAAACGAGGAACGAAAGGAGTAGATTTTTATAATGTGACGATTTATTCTAAATATAATCTTGAAAAAGTGGCTGTTGCAGACTCTGTAGAAATGAATATTTCAAGTGAAATTAAGACTGACAATTTTAGGCTTAATTTAAAAAATCACGCTACTTTTATGGGTTCAGTGAACACAAGAAGGGCAGAAGTAGACATGCAGAATAAAAGTCGCGCCAACTTTTTGGGACTGACCAAAAATGCAGTGATAAAGATCTCAGACACAGCCAGTCTGATCGCTCCTTACTGGAAAATAGAAAACCTGAATATCGATTCTAAAAACGGAAACTACGCAGAAGTGAATGTAAAAGATTCTTTAAAAGGACATATTCAGAATACGGCCAAATTTATCTATTATGACAACCCGATTCGTGCCTTTAAAATTGATAAGCAGGCTCGTGTTGAGAATAAAAAATTGGAATAGTTAGAAGGAACATGGAGGAGCGAAGTTATCATAGGCAAAAAAGAAATGAATGCGTTTCAAATTGAGAAATTGATTATCGGGCAAAAATCTATGGATTTTGGACATGCAATTTTTAAGTTGTCACAAATTTCCACCATCTTCAAAGCCTCTATACTCGAAACAGAATAATTAAAAGAATAATCAAACAAAAGCAGGAAATAAGAATTCGGACCCAGAATTTTTTCCATTTTCAAACTTTCCGCTTCCAAACTTAAATACACATATGACAACATTAGAAAAAGCGAAACTTTGGTTAAGTGATACATTCGATAAAGAAACAAGAGATGCCGTACAAACTTTGATCGACAGCAATTCCCCGGATCTGGAAGATTCTTTTTACAGAGAACTTGAATTCGGAACAGGAGGAATGAGAGGGGTCATGGGAGTAGGAACCAATCGCTTAAATAAATATACATTAGGACAGGCTACCCAGGGATTGGCCAATTATATGCTCCAGCAGTTCAAAGGAGAAGAAATCAAAGTGGCCATTGCTTATGATGTACGTCATAATTCAAAAGAATTCGGAAAACTCGTAGCTGATGTTTTAACAGCCAACGGAATTAAAGTATTGCTTTTCAAAGACCACAGACCGACTCCGGAATTGTCATTCACCGTAAGAGACAAAAAATGTAACGGAGGAATTGTATTGACTGCATCGCACAATCCACCTGAATACAACGGTTATAAAGTATACTGGAATGACGGTGCACAAATTGTTCCGCCACATGATGAAGCGATTATCAATGAAGTATATTCTGTGAAATTTGAAGAAATCAAATTCAATGGAAATGATGATCTGATCGAATGGATCGGAGAAGAGCAGGATGATGTTTATATCGATGCCTGTATTGAAAACTCAACTTACCAGAATGTAGGAAAAGAGAATTTGAATATTGTTTTTACCTCTATCCACGGAACAACCTATACAACGATCCCCAAGGCTTTAGAAAAAGCAGGATTCAAAAAAGTGGATCTTGTGAAAGAACAGATGATTCCAAGCGGTAATTTTACAACAGTAGAATCTCCAAATCCGGAAGAACCTGCAGCATTAGAAATGGCCATGGATCTGGCAAGAATTACCAACGCAGACATCGTGATCGGAACAGATCCTGATGGTGACCGATTGGGAATTGCCGTAAGAAACCTTGATGGTGAAATGCAGCTTCTGAATGGTAATCAGACCAATACCATCCTGACTTACTACATTTTAAATGAATGGAGAAAGCAGGGGAAAATCACAGGAAAAGAGTTCATCGGTTCTACGATTGTCACTTCAGATATTTTCTTTGATATTGCTCAGAAATTCGGTGTGGAATGCAAATCTGGATTAACAGGATTCAAATGGATCGGAAAGATGATCCGTGAAGCAGAAGGAACACAAAAATTTGTGTGTGGTGGTGAAGAAAGCTTCGGCTTTATGACCGGGGATTTTGTGCGTGATAAAGATTCATGTGGAAGTATTCTTGTTGCATGTGAAATTGCGGCATGGTGTAAGGCCAACGGAAGAACAATGTACCAGTACATGATTGAAATCTATGAAGATCTTGGGATGTACTATGAAGGCCTGGTCAATATCGTCAGAAAAGGAAAAGAAGGCGCTGAAAAAATTCAGAATATGATGAAAAACTTCCGCGAGAATCCACCTAAAGAACTGGCAGGATCATTAGTGGAAGAAGTGAAGGACTTCAAAGAACAAACCAGTTTCATCGTTTCAAAGAACGAAACAAAAGTAATGAACGACATTCCAAAATCGAATGTATTGATTTATTATACTCAGGACGGAACCAAAGTTTGTGTAAGACCTTCGGGAACGGAACCAAAAATTAAATTTTATATCTCTGTAAAAGATACTGTTACTTCTGAAGCAGATTTTAAAGATAAACTGAAATCATTAGAAGCTAAAATTGAGGACGTAAGAAAAGATTTGAAATTAGAGTAATTGCAGATCTGTAGAAGATGATAAAAAAGACTTTAGCCGTCTGTATACTCTCTGTACTTGTTTTTTCCTGCAAAAGAGAAGTACAGAAAGTATCGGATACAGAAACAGTCAATGATTCAATGGCTAAAACAGAGGTAAAAGAAGCGTCGTTTAAGCCGATCGATACTGCTTGTTCAACAGCTAACAAAACTGAGGATTATATTGCTGCTCTTCAATGGTATAAAGCTAAAAATGAGAAGGAAATTGCCGTAAACAGTCCGGAAAAGAACGACAGATTATACGAAGATTATGTCAAAATAAGAACAAAGTATACAAACTGTTTGAATGGTTTGCATCAGGATATATTAGATCAATATACTGATTATCGTACCCATGAACAGGATAGTTATCATTTGCCGGACAACGTAAAAAAAATTGCTGGCGAACTGAGTAAGGTAGGTCTTGAATTTCGGGTTATGGGAGAGGGACTGACGGAAATTCATTCAGTGTACGGATATGATTATGCTGTATTTAAAAATAAAGTGACTCCTGATTATTAAAGCTATATTCTGCAGTTGGAAAATTACAGCAAAGAAAATTATGCTATAAACGGAGGTCTGATGATTACTTGGGAAGAATTAGGGGAGAGACTGATCGCTTGGGAGAATTTTATGAATAAATTTCCTAAAAGCCCGTTGATAAAGAAAGCGAAAAGAGCATATGATGATTATTTGTTAGATTATATTCTTGGAATGGACAGTTCACCGACTTATAACAGAACAGAAGGGAAATTGATGGATGACACCAAAGAAGAATACAGCAGGATCATAAGAAAATATCCGAATTCGCGGACCGCAAAAAAAGCAAAAGAACTTATAGCAGCTTTTGACGCACATATACCGATGGATCAAATAGAAGACAGGATTAATTTGAGAAGATAATATTAGTAAATTTAAATAAAAATAAAGTGAAAGTTTCAAAATTAGCGGCGAACCTGATTGGTTCCGAAATCGTAAAAATTGGTAATGAAGTAAATGATTTAAAAGCAAAAGGAGCGGAGATAGCCAATCTTACTATTGGTGACCTGAATTCTAATCTATATCCTATTCCGGCATTGCTGAAGGAAGAGATTCAGAAAGCATATCAGAATAATCTGACGAATTATCCGCCAGCCAACGGACTTTTATCTTTAAGAAAAGAAGTTTCCAAAGACCTGAAAAACAGATGGAATCTGGAGTATTCACCGAACGATATTTTAATTACTGCCGGATCCAGACCATTGATCTACGCGGTTTATAAAACGATCGTTGACGAAGGAGATAAAGTAGTATATCCTACACCATCTTGGAACAACAATCATTATGCTTACCTTACTTCTGCAGACGCAGTCGAAGTTAAAACAACTCCTGAAAATAACTTTCTTCCAACAGCAGATGATCTAAGACCTCATTTAGGAGGTGCAGTTTTGCTTGCATTATGTTCACCATTGAACCCAACCGGAACAATGTTTACAAAAGAGCAGCTTTCTGATATTTGCGAACTGGTACTTGAAGAAAACAAAAAAAGAGGAGAAGACGAAAAACCATTGTACCTGATGTATGATCAGATCTATTCTAACCTTACTTTCGGGGCAGAACACGTAGATCCGGTTTCTCTTTTCCCTGAATTGAAAGAATATACCATTTATATCGACGGAATCTCTAAATGCCTTGCTGCAACAGGAGTACGGGTAGGATGGGGATTCGGTCCTGCTCATATTCTGGATAAAATGAAAGCTCTTCTGACGCACGTTGGAGCATGGGCACCAAAACCTGAACAGGAAGCTACGGCAAAGTTCTATGAAAACCCTGAAAATGTAAACGTTTTCGTAGAAGACTTTAAAGGAAAATTAGAAGAAAGCTTAAAAGTCCTTCACGGAGGAATTCAGGATCTGAAAGGAAAAGGTTTATCTGTAGAAAGCATTGAGCCGATGGGAGCCTTGTATCTTACCATCAGATTGGATTATATCGGAAAAACAAAACCGGACGGATCTGTCATTGAAAATTCTTCTGATTTGGTTTTCTATCTGATTAATGATGCTGGTGTCGCATTGGTACCATTCTCTGCTTTCGGAGAAGCAAAATCTGAACCTTGGTTCCGTGCTTCTGTAGGAGGTTTAGCGGTTGATGAGATCAAAGTAATGCTTCCAAAGCTTGAAAATGCTTTAAATAATCTTAAATAGGTTTTTTAATGTAACAGTATAACAATGTATCAATGTAACAATTCCGGTATTTATAATATTGGTAAACTGTTAGATTGATACATTGTTACATTAAAAATAAAATATAATAGGGTCATATTAATGAAACTTCCTAAAAGACTGTTTCTGGAAACCAGGGTGTTGAGTTATTCAACATTAGGAATTATCATTTTAGTTATTCTGAGTGTCTGGCTTTCAGGAGAAAGTTCTCACAGATCTTTATTTCAGAACTCTGTTTTATCAGCTTCAATTTTAGCTACTGCTTTTTTTCTGTTTATCAGTTTGGGATTGTATTATGGTTTAAAACTAAAAGATAATGTCGGAAAAATTTTAAATCATGAACGGATAAAAAAGATTTCAGATAAAGTTCCATTAATTGACGGTTTTGAATTTGAACCTCTTGATATTGCTGAAGGAATAGGTGGAATTATATTGTCTATTGTTTTCTGGTTCTTATTTTCAGTCATTATTACATTTCTATTATATATTTTAGGCGTTTTCTTCTGGGCTGCCATTTTGCTGTTGGCTGCTATTCTGTACTGGATTTTTTTCCGTGCTTTACGTCTGGTATTTAAAAATTCAGGAAAATGTAAAGGAAATTTACTGAAAAGTCTTACTTTCGGACTGTTTTACTCTTTTTTGTACATCTCCTGGATCTACGGAATTATCTTTTTGGCGAATTATTTAACTCATAATTCATAACTTTTAATTTATAATTTTAATAATAAGTAATCAATGAAAATCATAGCTGTTATTCCGGCGCGTTACGAAGCAAGCCGCTTTCCCGCGAAGCTGATGCAGATGCTGGGCGAAAAAACAGTCATCACGACGACCTATCAGAATGTGGTAGAAACAGGACTGTTCGATGAAGTATTTGTTGCAACGGATTCAGAAATTATTTTTGATGAAATCGTGAAAAATGGTGGAAAAGCGGTTATGACTGGACAGCATGAAACAGGAAGCGACCGCATTGCAGAGGCCGTCCAAAACATCGACTGTGATATTGTCATCAATGTACAGGGAGATGAGCCTTTTCTTAAATTAGAACCTTTAAAACAGCTCATCGATGTTTTCAAAGAAGATGAAAATCAGGAGATTTCTCTGGCTTCATTAAAAATAGAACTGACAGAGAAAGAAGAAGTTGAAAACCCGAATAATGTAAAAGTGATCACAGACAACAACGGATTTGCCCTTTATTTCAGCCGCTCCGTTATTCCTTTCCACAGAGAGGTTTCGTATGATGTTAGCTATTTTAAACATATCGGAGTCTATGCGTTCAGAAAACATGCTTTACTTCAGTTCTCCAAACTGGAAATGAAACCGTTAGAAATATCAGAAAAGATAGAATGTATCCGTTATCTTGAATATGGGATGAAGATCAAATTGATTGAAACCAATTTCATCGGGGTAGGAATCGATACGCCTGAAGATCTTGAAAAAGCAAGAAAATTAATTTAAAAAGGGTACAAATAGGCAAATAAGACAGTTTGTGATCACCGCTTTCTTTGCTTTTGTGACCAATTCCCCTTATATTTGAATTTATAAATAAGATTAATGAAGAAATTACTTTTAGTATTCGTACTGATACTCTCGCAGTGGTCTTTTGCCCAAACCGCAAAGGAAATTATAGATAAAAATATTGAACTGTCCGGAGGATTAACGAATTGGAAGCTTCTGAATTCAGTTTTACTGCAGGGAAAGGTCATCCTGGGGATCAAAGATGAGTATCCGATAAAAATTTACCAGCAGCGTCCCAATCTTACCAAAACCGTCATCAGTATTAATGGAAAAGAAACGGCCATTGAAGGCTTTGACGGAACTAAAGGCTATGCGATGAACTATGCCACCAACAAACTTCAGGAATATAAGGAATATGTTTCCGAAAGCTTTGATAACGACTTCATCGACTGGGAGAATAAAGGATTTGACGCAAAATATCTTGGAAAAGAAAAAGTAGGAGAGATCTACTGCCACAAGGTGGAACTTACTAAGAATGTCAATAAGAACATTTATTATTTCGACGTAAAAACGTATATGCTTTTAAAAGAAGTGAAAAAAGATGATACACTCATCTACTCTGATTACAGAAAGGTGGGAAATCTCGTAATGTCTTTTAGAATAGAATCCTCAAGCACCAAAAAAGATGGGGACTATGTGATGATTCTTAATAAAATTGATGTGAATAAAGTATTTCCTCCTAATATTTTTAAGTTTTAATTCAACACGAAAGAGACTTAATGAAACGGTTTCGTTATATTAGACCAAACATAACTTCGGCAAAATAGCCAACTAAAAGAGATAAAAATGAAAAATATTTTCTTACTGCTGCTTTCTTTTGTAGCATTTTTACAAAGCTGTACCAACCAGAAAAGTGAAGTTTCTCAAACTAAAACCAACGAACTTATGGGAAAAACAATATATGACTTCAAAGTTGAAAGCCTTGATGGCAAAGAGATCAACTTTGCTGATTTTAAAGGAAAAAAGATCCTTATTGTCAACACAGCATCTGAATGCGGATTTACACCGCAGTATGCAGATCTGGAGAAAGTATACGAAGAATACAAAGACAAGTTGGTCATTGTAGGTTTTCCTGCCAATAATTTCGGAGGACAGGAACCGGGAACGAATACAGAGATCGGGGCTTTCTGCCAGAAAAACTACGGGGTAACATTCCCGTTAGCCGCAAAAGTATCCGTAAAAGGAGATGATACTGCGCCTATTTTCAAATATCTGACTGAGAAAGAATTAAATGGAGTAAAGAATACAACCATTCTTTGGAACTTCACTAAATTCCTGATCGATGAGAACGGAAAACTGGTAGATACTTTTGTAAGCACAACAAAACCTACTGACGAGGCTATTACTAAATATCTGAAATAAGATAAAAAGTATAAAATAACATTTCAACTCCGCTCAGTGCGACAGCTCAAAATAGGATGAGAATTGTCATACTGAGCGGAGTCGAAGTATTTATTGCTGATCAATAATTACTAAGATTCTTCAATTATTTGAATAAGTATTCCTGAAAATCCAATACAGATTAAAGGATAAAAATAAATAATTAACTAAAGTTACAATCAGTTACGCATTACTTTTCTCCGCAAAACAAAAAATATTCCCCAATTTAATACTGGAATAACCATTACTCTTTATTTTGGAAGAATTAATCATCGCTTTGGCTAAAATATCGGTAGGCAAAGGTTTCTGGCTTTCCAGCAATCCCAGTTTATTGGCAAATTTTATAATTCTGCTGCCTAAAACTTCTCCGGTTCTCTCTGAATCCTTTCTTTCGAGCATTCCTGGTTTAAAAATGGTGATCTTGGTAAAATGCAGTTGTTTTACAGCTTCTTCCAGCTCTCCTTTCATTTTAGAATAGAAAATTTTCGATGTCGGATCTGCTCCATAAGAAGAAACCAGAATATAATCGTCCACCTCATTTTCTTTAGCTGCTTTGGCGAATTCATACTGATAATCGAAATCCACTTTTCTTTGGGCTTCTTTACTTCCTGCATCTTTTAAAGTTGTTCCTAAACATGAAAATGCAACATCTCCCTGCACTTTATCTTTCCATTCTTCGGGTTTTTCAAAATTAACTACATGAACTTTCAGTTTATCGTTCTGAACATCCACAGGCTTTCTCACGAAGATATTTACTTCATCAAAGTCATTATCATTAAGCAGTTGCTTAACCAGATCTTTTCCTGTAGCGCCCGTAGCGCCGATTACTAAAGCTTTCATAATAGTTGTGATTTGTATAAATTCTATTTTCTTTCTTAAATTTACTACATTTGAAATTAATATCAATGAACATTAATCACTTATCATTTATAAAAATTCATGGATGCTAACGAAATTTTAGACTATTGCCTTGCCAAAAAAGGAGTTACAGAAACTTTTCCTTTTGATAATGAAACTCTTGTTATGAAAGTAGGAACAAAAATGTTTTTGCTCATGGGACTTGAAAGACAGCCATTAGGCATCAACGTAAAGACCGATCCTGAGTGGAGTGCAGAGCTTCGTGAACAGCATCCGCAGATCACAGGTGCATTTCATATGAACAAAACCCATTGGAATTCAGTACGTTTGGAAGGTATAAAAAGAGATCTGATCCTTAAATTAATCGATCACTCCTACGAATTGGTTTTTAATTCATTAACGAAAAAAGCGAAGGAGGAAATTGTCAATAGTTAGAA
The DNA here is from genome assembly GCF_003815695.1 of Chryseobacterium carnipullorum. Lineage (NCBI taxonomy): Bacteria > Pseudomonadati > Bacteroidota > Flavobacteriia > Flavobacteriales > Weeksellaceae > Chryseobacterium > Chryseobacterium carnipullorum. The sequence continues at coordinate 4,023,235 of NZ_CP033920.1, forward strand.
TTGAAATTCCTGAGTAAGTCTTTTATCCTCATCCAATCTTTCAATGAGTTTTTCAAGACCTTCAAACTTAATTTCGTCATGAAGAAAGTCCCTGAACCTTACCGTGATCTTTTCATCATAAATATCACCATCAAAATCAAGGATATAGACTTCAACGGTTAATTTTTCACCATTCACAGTAGGATTGGTACCGATGCTCAACATTCCCTTATATTGCTGGCCTTTCACTTCGGTTTCTACAATATATGCCCCTTTTTTGGGGAGGAGTTTTATAGATTCGGTATCAATATTAGCGGTGGGATAGCCAATTGTTCTTCCAATCTTTTTTCCGTGAACCACTGTTCCGGAGACCGAGTAGGCGTAGCCAAGCATTTCGTTGGCATCTTTAATATTTCCGGTCAGAAGAGCATTGCGGACTTTGGTTGAACTGATGTTATTTTCGTGAATATTAATCGCTTCCATCTGCTCTACATCGAAATCAAGTTCTTTGGAAAGCTTTTGAAGAAGCTCAAAATTTCCGCTTTTATTTTTTCCGAATGAATGATCATAGCCTATAATAAGGTATTTCACGTTCAGTTTGTCAATCAGGATCTGACGTACAAATTCTTCTCCCGTAAGATTTCTGAATTCTTCATCAAATTCTTTAAGAAACAGATGATCAATGTTATATCTTTCAATCAGTACCTGTTTTTCATCTACCGTGTTGAGAAGTTTCAGATCTTCATTTGGATTAAAAACAAACCTTGGATGGGGCCAGAAAGTAAGGATCGCTGTCTCCAGATTATTCTTTGTCCCTACTTTTATCAGTTCATCGATGATACTTTTGTGCCCGAGATGTACTCCGTCAAACATTCCTAAAGACAATGCTAAAGGCTTTTGAGAGGAATAATCTTTAAAATTCTTGAAAACTTTCAAAACGGAAAAAATTTGAATGCAAATATAGAAATAATGTAACAATATAACAATGTAATCATATAACAATAAAATCGCTTATTTTACTGAGTTATTATTGGTAAATTAATATATGATGATATTGACACATTTTTTAAAAAAGTATGATAAAAATCTTTTTTTTACCAATTGTAGGTTTATGAAGAATCATTATATTTGCACCAAGAAAAAATTTAGCAATGGCAAACCAAATTAAAGGTAAAATTTCTCAAATTATTGGTCCGGTAATCGACGTTGTCTTCACAGATGTGGAAGCAATTCCAAGTATTTATGATGCGTTAGAAATTACAAAAGGCAACGGTGAAAAGGTAGTCTTAGAAGTAGAGCAACATATAGGTGAAGATACAGTAAGATGTATCGCAATGGATGCTACAGATGGTCTTCAAAGAGGGCAGGAAGTAATCGGATACGGAAATCCTATTACAATGCCAATCGGTGACGCTGTAAACGGAAGACTTTTCAACGTTGTTGGGGATGCTATCGACGGACTTCAAAATATTTCTAAAGAAGGTGGTCTTCCTATTCACAGACCAGCTCCAAAATTTGATCAACTTTCAACTTCTGCAGAAGTTTTATTTACAGGGATTAAAGTAATCGACCTTATCGAGCCTTATGCAAAAGGAGGTAAGATTGGATTGTTCGGTGGTGCCGGTGTAGGTAAAACAGTATTGATCCAGGAGTTGATTAACAATATTGCAAAAGGACACGGAGGTCTTTCAGTTTTTGCCGGTGTAGGTGAAAGAACGAGAGAAGGAAATGACCTTTTGAGAGAGATGCTTGAATCAGGAATTATCAAATATGGTGATGATTTCATGCACTCTATGGAAAACGGAGGTTGGGATCTTTCTAAAGTAGACTTGGAAGCTATGAAAGAATCTAAAGCTGCATTCGTTTTCGGACAGATGAACGAGCCGCCAGGAGCAAGAGCTAGAGTAGCACTTTCTGGTCTTACATTGGCTGAGTACTACAGAGATGGTGGTGAAAGCGGACAAGGTAGAGACGTACTTTTCTTCGTAGACAACATCTTCCGTTTTACACAGGCTGGTTCTGAGGTATCTGCACTTCTTGGTCGTATGCCTTCTGCGGTAGGTTACCAACCAACGCTTGCTTCTGAGATGGGAGCGATGCAGGAAAGAATTACTTCAACTAAAAATGGTTCAATTACTTCAGTACAGGCGGTTTACGTGCCTGCGGATGACTTAACTGACCCGGCTCCTGCAACTACATTTGCTCACCTTGATGCAACTACAGTACTGGATAGAAAAATTGCTTCATTAGGTATTTACCCGGCAGTAGATCCATTGGCTTCAACGTCAAGAATCCTTGCTCCGGAAATTATTGGTGAAGAACATTACAACTGTGCTCAGAGAGTAAAAGAAATTCTTCAGAGATACAAAGCGCTTCAGGATATCATCGCGATCCTTGGTATGGAAGAACTTTCTGAAGAAGATAAATCAGTCGTTTACCGTGCTAGAAAAGTTCAGAGATTCTTATCTCAGCCTTTCCACGTAGCTGAACAGTTTACAGGTATTCCGGGATCATTGGTAGATATCAAAGATACCATCAAAGGATTTACCATGATTATGGATGGTGAATTAGATCACTTACCAGAAGCTGCTTTCAACTTGAAGGGAACCATCGAAGAAGCTATTGAAGCAGGACAAAAAATGTTAGCTGAAAACGCGTAATAAATTAGACCTAAGATTTTTAGACCTGAGATGAGAGACATTATTTGTCAAAAATCTTTTAATCTTCAATCTTTTAATCTTTTAATCTAAATTAAAATGAATATAAAAATTTTAACACCAGAATACGTAGTTTTTGAAGGAGAGGTAGACTCTGTATTATTGCCTGGAAAAGATGGGGAATTCCACATCATGAAAAACCACGCAGGAATCGTTTCTTCTTTAGTCGGAGGTAAGGTAAAGCTTTTTACAAGTTCAATTGGAGAAGCTTACGCTAAAAATTTCACTAAAGAATCTGAGAAAGACTCTGTTTTTTCTTATCCTATCAAAAGCGGTGTTGTAGAATTTAATCATGATAAAGGAATTATCCTTTGTGAATAATTAAATGAAAAGCTAAATATATTTTCAAGAAAGTGTAACTTTGGTTACACTTTTTTATGTTGTGTAAAAGTCTGATTTTATGAAGAAAAGTACAATCATATTCTTTACCGTTCTGGGAATCTTATGTAATGCTCAGAATTTCAAAACCAAAAGAGGTATTGTAAGTCTCGATGGAGTGCATGTCGCTAAAATATCAAACAAATCCAATATCTATACGTTTATGGATCTGAGTGAGACGCCGATGTATACCATGGAATTTATTGATAAAAGTATAGTAGATTCTGTCCGAGACAGTTACATTAAACTGAACAGGGTTTACAACAGAGACAAAACCATAGAGATGGACTATATTTCCCCGTCAGCATTTTCTGGTGAAGAAAAATCAGCGGTTTATACGTCGATAAAAGGTTTAAAAGTCATTGATAACAAAGGAATCAATGTCAAAAATCTGGATGAAATTTTCAAAAATGTTCCGAAAAGAAAGTTAGACAGCAAGACAAAAGATGCTTATACAACAAGAAATAAAATTGATAAGCTGAATATTGAGGTCAATAAAGTAGGAGAAATCATCAGCAATGGCGTTCCGGTGGGCTATTTTACCAATCTTCCGGTGAGTTTTGGTTCAGAAGATACCATTACGGATAAAACTTTCATCGATATAGAAGTGTATGATGCTAAAAGTAAGTACATTGGAAAATATATTACCACTACAAAACAAATTAAAACAGCCAACGGAAAGATTTTTACCATTTACAGGGAAATTTCCGGAAGAGCTGCATTATTGAAATTTCCTACCTATAAAGCGATTGCAGAAAGAATGGCGATTATGGATCCTAATTTTATTAAAGTTCAGGAAAAAGTAATTGTGGGTGATGTTGTAAAAGGCAATGCTGAAAAATAAATAGAATAGTGATTTTTAAAGACAAAAAAATTCCCGAAGATTCATTTTCGGGAATTTTTTATGAATTTTTTCAAAAAATCAGAGACTTAAAATGACTCCATTATCTTTAAGCTGTTGCATCGGTTTTGAAAACCAGAATAATTCAAAATCTTCAAAATTTTCTTCAAATTGATTCTTAAGTTGCTGAGCTGTAAGTTTTTTAGGATTTTCTATAGAATTTTCCTCCAGCACTCCCATGAGCCATTCTGCCTTATCCTGCTCCAGATCAATCTTGACAATATTGGTTTTCAGGTGGAATGTAAGAAGCGTATATGCACCGGAGTATTTCTTTTTATTTTTTACGCGATTCTCAGCGATTACGTTTTTGGTTAAAAAGACTAGTTTTGAGTTTCCTTTAAAAGTGAACTGAGCATCATCCAGAAGACAGTCGTGAATATAGTCAGGATGAACGGTCGTTCTCGGAATTTTAAAATCAAACCACTGTTGAAGCGGAAATTCAAAATTGATTCCGTGCATATAATTGAAAAGCGATTTTTTCAAGCCGAAACTGAATTTGCTGTGATCGATCCCTGTTTTATCTTTAAAATCAATATCATTGTTGGCAAACAGAATTTCTTCCGTCACAGGAGTCACTCCAAATTTTTCGGGATTTATTCCTACAGGCGAATGGGCTGTCATCGCAAACTGATGCCAGAATCCACTTTGAAGAATTCCCATTTCAAACATCTGTCTTACCATTTCTAATGAGTCCACCGTTTCCTGAACAGTCTGCGTTGGGTAGCCATACATCAGATAGGCATGAACCATGATTCCGGCTTCAGTGAAATTTCTTGTCACTCTGGCAACCTGTTCCACCGAAACTCCTTTATCAATTAATTGCAGCAACCGATCGCTGGCTACTTCAAGCCCTCCGGAAACGGCAACGCATCCTGATAGTTTCAGGAGGTAACATAAATCCCGGGTGAAACTTTTCTCAAATCTGATATTCGTCCACCAGGTAACCACAAGATTTCTTCTGAGAATTTCCAAAGCGACTTCCCGCATCAATGCCGGCGGCGCTGCTTCATCTACAAAATGAAATCCTGTTTCTCCTGTCGTTTGGATCAGTTCCTCCATTCTGTCTACCAATATCTTCGCAGAAATGGGTTCGTAAATTCTTATATAATCCAGGGAAATATCACAAAAAGTGCATTTTCCCCAGTAGCATCCGTGGGCCATCGTCAGCTTGTTCCATCTTCCGTCACTCCACAGACTATGCATAGGGTTGGCAATTTCAATCACTGAAATATACTGATCCAGCTTTAAATCCGTATAATCCGGAGTCCCGATATCTGCCTGTTTGTAATCGTGTTTTTTAGAATTATTTTTATAAGTAACCTCTTGGTTTTCAATTAAAAACGTTCTCTTGAATTCCGCTTCATCTTCTGAAGGATTTAATACATTTTTGCAAAGAAGTTCGAGGGGTACCTCACCGTCATCAAGGGTGATAAAGTCAAAAAACTCAAACACTCTCTTGTCTTTAACTTCCCTTAATTCTGTATTCGGAAAGCCTCCGCCCATCGCAGTTTTGATGTGAGGGTAATGTTCTTTAATGAATTGGGCGCATCTGAAACCTGCATACAGATTTCCCGGAAATGGGACAGAAAAACAAACCAGCTTGGGCTGAATAAGCTCTAATTTTTCCTGTAGTATTTGCAGGGTAAAATGATCAATAAACGTCTGATCACCTGATAGTTTAGAATACAATTCGTCAAAAGAATTCGCACTTTTTCCCAGTCGTTCTGCATACCTGCTGAACCCAAAATCAGCATCAATATTTTCAATAATATAATCAGAAATATCTTCTAAATAGAGAGTGGCCAGATGCTTGGCTTTGTCCTGAAGTCCCATATTTCCAAACGCAAAATCCATATCATCCAACTGGTTAAAACGGGAAGCCTCGGGAAGGAAATTCATGCTGCAGATCTGTCTCGCCAGTGTTGGTGTTTTTCCCTGCAGAAAAGGAATAACCTGATCGATCGTTTTTAAATATTCTTCTCGTAGGGCATAAATTCTCTGTGAATTCTCTGATATTTCCTGAAGATTAACTTCTGTCTCAAATATTTTCCGGATTCCGTTTTTGGAAAATAACGCCAAAATGACGTCAAGTCCCAGATCGATCTGATAACTGGAAATATTTTTGGTATTCAGAAAGCCTTTTATATAAGCTGTTGCCGGATAAGGAGTATTAAGCTGGGTAAAAGGCGGAGTGATGAGAAGCAGATCTTTCAACAGGAAGTTTTTCAAATTTATTTACATTCAACCGGAAGATAAGAAATTGTATAACAGTATTTTATTGATTATGTCAGGGTCAAAAACCTTTCCTCAGATTGCGGCCACAAAGATAGACAATTTGTAGGGTATGCTGCAAGAGCGATTTTGATTATGAGGCGAAATTAAAACTGCAGGGATAAAAATCTTCATAGCAGTGCGGGTAGTATTTTAGTATGATATAAAAAAAGGCCTGACCAACGTCAGGCATTTTGTAAATCTTTATGTTGATCACGTCTGGATTTTCTTTTGTCAGAAAGGACATTAAGAATAACTCCCAGAAGAATAAGTACAATTCCAATGAGTAAATTGGTAGTCAACTTTTCATGGAACATAAAAACACTGACCATCACCGCAACAACAGGTTCCAAAGCTCCTAAAATAGCAGTAGGAGTGGATCCGATATATTGTATAGCATACACTAAACAAAGGCTTGAAATAACGGTGGTAAGAAAAGCGAAAACAATAAAATTTAAAAAGATTGATACGGAAGGAATTTCAAAAGATTCACCTTCAGTAAAAGCTTTGATCATAAAAAATGCTGAAGTGAAAAGCATAGAGTAAAACGAAAGTTTGAATCCCGAAACTTTCATATTCGATTTATTCACAATCACCATATAGAGGGCGTAAAATAGTGAGCTCAGCATCACAATCCCAAGACCTGCAAAATTGATCTCCATACCGTTTTCCTTTAAACATAAAACAATAACTCCGGCAAAAGCCATCAACAATGAAGCTACAGACAATTTTGTAAGTTTTTCTTTATAAAAGAAAAACATAATCAAAGCGACTATGACGGGATAAATAAACAGTACAGTAGAAGCAATGCCTGGCGTAAGGAAATCATAGCCGATGAACAGAAATTCTGAGGATAGGGCATAGCAGACTCCCAACACGGAAAGAATTAAAGCTTCTTTTTTATTGATTCTGAAACTCTCTTTGGAATATAAAAGGTATCCTCCAACCATTAAGGCTGAAAACAAGAATCTATAGAATAAAGTAATGTCCATTGAAAAACTCGCCTTCTTCAGCGGAAGGATGAAGATCGGGATCAGCCCAAATGAAACCGATGACAGAATGCCTAATGCATAACCTTTTAATTTCATTCACATATATTTTATAAAAAACCACTGAAAATAAATCAGTGGTTTTTATTATTTAATATGATGATATCGTATTACATTTGCTTGTATTCGATATTCATCTGTTTTTCCATTTCTCTGTAATGTCCTGAAGTTAATTTCTCACGGATACCGTCAAAAGCAGCCAGTGTTTCATTAATTTCTGAATCTGTATGAGAAGCCGTAGGAATTAATCTTAATAAAATCATTCCCTTAGGAATTACCGGATATACTACAACTGAAGTGAAAACACCATAATTCTCTCTAAGATCTTTCGCTAGAAGAGTTGCTTCAATCGTAGTTCCTTCTATGAAAACAGGAGTAACACAAGTATTGGTATTTCCAAGATTGTACCCTCTTTCCTTCAGACCGTCTTGAAGCTTTTTAACGTTTTCCCACAATTTCGCTTTAATTTCCGGACGGGTTCTCAAAAGCTCCAATCTTTTTAAACCTCCGATAACCATTGGCATTGTTAAAGATTTAGCAAAAATCTGAGAACGAAGATTGTACTTTAAAAATCGGATGATGGTTTCATCTCCTGAAAGAAAAGCTCCAAAACCTGCCATAGATTTGGCAAAAGTAGAGAAGTATACATCAATCTGATCCTGGCAGCCTTGCTCTTCACCTGCTCCGGCTCCGGTTTCACCCAAAGTTCCGAAACCATGCGCATCGTCTACCAAAAGTCTGAAATTGAATTTTGATTTCAGATCACAGATTTCTTTCAGTTTCCCCTGCATTCCTCTCATTCCGAAAACGCCTTCAGTGATCACTAAAATTCCGCCTCCGTTTTCTTCTGCTACCTTGGTAGCTCTTGCTAAGTTTTTCTCTAAACTTGCAATATCATTATGTTTGAACGTAAAGCTTTTTCCCATATGAAGACGTACTCCGTCTACGATACAAGCATGAGAGTCAGCATCATATACAATAACGTCATGTCTTGTCACCAATGCATCAATGGCTGAAACCATTCCCTGATAACCGAAATTCAATAAATAAGCAGCTTCTTTCTGAGTAAATTCTGCCAATTCTTTTTCCAACTGCTGATGTTGCTGAGTTTCGCCTGACATCGCTCTTGCGCCCATCGGATAAAACATTCCGAATTCTGCAGCTGCCTTGGCATCAGCTTCTAAAACTTCCGGATGATTACAAAGTCCTAAATAATCGTTTGCACTCCAGAAAATTACATCTTTACCTTGAAATTTCATTCTTGGACCAATCGGACCTTCCAGTTTCGGGAAAACAAAATACCCTTCAGCATAATCAGCAAATTGTCCTAATGGACCTGGATTTTGTTTAATACGTTCAAAAATATCTAACATTGTGTATCGTAATTTTAAGTGAAAAGTCTTTTCTGTACAACACAAAAGACTTTATAGGTATCGTGGTTTATTTATTTCTATTTGATGAATTCCGTTTTGAAAACTTCATCGTAATTATGTACGCAATTGTTCACAAAACCTTGTTCAGCCATCCATTTATCGCTGTATACCTTAGTAATATACCTCGATCCGTGATCTGGGAATATCAGGACAATAATATCATCCTTTGTCAGTTCGTGAGACTGTGCATACTGGATCAGTGCCTGGGTGACTGCTCCTGTAGTATATCCTCCCATGATCGCTTCTTTAAGAGCTATTTCACGGGTTCTGTACGCGGACATCTCGTCATTGACCCGTACAAATTCATCGACCTTGTCAAAAAGAAGGGCAGCCGGAATTAAATTTTTTCCCATTCCCTCAATCTGATAAGGATGAACGTCCTCTTTATGAATTTCTCCGGTTTCGTGGAAACTCTTCAGGATAGAGCCGTCAGCATCCACACCGATGATTTTGATATCGGGATTTTTTTCTTTTAAAAATTTACCCGAACCGGACAATGTTCCACCTGTTCCAGTACATGCAAAAAGGTGCGTTACCTTACCTTCTGTCTGCTCCCAAATTTCAGGACCGGTAGTCTTGTAGTGTGCATCAATATTCAACTCATTAAAATATTGATTGATGTAAACTGAATTGGGCGTCTCTGAAGCTATTCTCTTAGCTACTTCATAATATGATCTTGGATCATCCGCTGCAACATTGGCGGGACAAATATATACCGTGGCCCCTAATGCTTTTAAATAAGCAATTTTCTCAGGCTTCGTTTTATCGCTTACCGCCAGAATGCATTTATATCCTTTAATAATACAGACCATCGCAATAGAAAAACCGGTATTTCCGGAAGTAGTTTCTACAACTACAGAATCTTCCTTTAATAAACCTTTTTGTTCAGCGTTTTCTATTATATGAAGTGCTATTCTATCTTTTGTGGAATGTCCAGGATTATATGATTCTAACTTGGCATAAACGGTTGCAGGAATATCTTTCGTAACAGTATTAAGCTTCACCATAGGAGTATGTCCTATTAGGCCAAGAATATTATCGTAAACATTACTCATTATTTGTTATTTTCAATAAAAATCTGACCGCAAAAATACAAAAAAATAAATAATTACTAAACTTTTGTTTGATTTCAAGCCAGCGATTCAGCAAAATTTATTTTCTGATTTGCAATCTTCCGCGAAGTACCATCACAAATACTACGCCAAATTTTTTAAATTTTGTTAAAAACACCATAGAATGCTATAAAAGCCTTATTTTCGCGTAATTGATTTAATACTATGAAAAATTGGACTTTTAAGCAATGGAACACCGTTTTAGGATGGGTGATTTTTGTCATTGCATTTTTCACGTACTTGTCGACCATAGAACCCAATTTCAGTTTCTGGGACTGCGGCGAGTACATTTCCTCAGCGGTAAAACTTGAAGTAACGCACGCTCCGGGAGCGGCTTTGTTTCAGATCATAGGTGCCGTGGCAGCTATTTTTGCTTTAGGAAAAGGAGAAAACTATTCGATCGTAATCAATGCGATGTCTGCTTTGTTCAGCGCGCTTACGATTTTATTTTTATTCTGGACGATTACGCATTTCGTAAGAAGACTTCTAAACAAGGATTTTGAAGAAGTAACAAGACACCAGGAAATCTCTATTCTTTTTGCCGGAGCAGTAGGTGCACTGTGTTTCACCTTCTCAGATACCTTTTGGTTCTCTGCCGTAGAAGGAGAAGTATATTCTATGGCTTCTATGTTTATCGCACTATTGGTTTGGCTCATCACAAAATGGGAAAATGAATATCTGGCGAAAGACAGTGAAAGATGGATCATCCTTATTTTCTTTGTATTAGGACTTTCTGTAGGAGTACACATGATGGGGATGTTGGCGGTTCCGGCCGTTTGTCTGGTTTATTACGCCAGAAATTACAAATTTACCTGGAAAAACTTTATCTGGGCTAATGCGATCACCCTGGGAATTTTGATCATTGTTTTCAAAATTATATTCCCACTGATCATGACGATGTTCGGAAGACTTGAAATATTCTTTGTGAACGGACTTGGACTTCCTTTCCACTCCGGAACAATTGTCGCATTTATTTTAATGACTGCAGCCTGTTTCTTTATTATTAAATATGCGAGAAGAGCAAAGAAAAATATATATCAGACGGCTGCGCTATCCATCGTTTTTATGATCATTGGTTTCTCATGTTGGATGGTGATTCCTATCAGAGCGAATGCGAATCCTCCGATGAACCTTAATGATCCTGATACCGCGATTGGTATGCTGGATTACTACAACAGAGAGCAGTACGGAGACTGGCCAACCATTTACGGGCAAAACTACACCGCTTTCCTTGATGCGAACGGAATTGAGAAAAATGAAGACGGAAGTTTCAAGACTAAAAAAACCGGTGAGATCTACGAAAAAGATGAGAAAACAGGAACGTACAGAAAAACAGGAGACCGGTTTAATTATACCTTCAGCAAGTCTCAGGTGAGTCTGATGCCAAGAATGTTTAATGAAGATAAAGACGTAATGGCTAATTACATTTCCATGTACGGAGCTCCGGATTTCACTTTCAACTATGCGAATGAAGATGTAGCAGATAATCCTCAGGCCAAACAAATCTTTGACGAACTAAGAGGGAAATACGAAGATAAATCAATTACCGCAGCCGATTACCTGAAAGTGAAACCATACAACCTGATCAATGTTCAGAAGCCTTCACTGGCTCAGAATATGGATTACTTTATCACCTTTCAGAATGGGTATTACTTCGTAAGATATCTGATGTGGAACTTCGTAGGAAGACAGAACGATCTTGAAGGAAACATGGAAAATACAAAAGGAAACTGGATCTCCGGAATTTCTTTTATCGATAACGCTTTACTGGGAAATCAGGATAAAATGCCTGCTAAATTCCAGAATGAAAGTACCGTGAAGTTCTTCTTTTTACCTTTAATTTTAGGATTGATTGGTTTTTTCTTCCAGTTGAACAGAGATTTCGGAAGGTTTTACGCATTACTTTCATTATTTGTACTAACAAGTGTAGGAATCATCTTCTACACCGGAGTGAAACCTTTTGAACCGAGAGAAAGAGATTATGCAATGGTAGGCTCTTTCTACGCCTTTGCGATCTGGATAGGAATGGGAGCCGGCGCTATTTTATGGTTCTTACAGTCGAAAGTAAAATCTAATGGAGCGAATATCGCTTTAGGCGTAGTTTTATTAGGAGTTCCTTTTATGATGGGCTTCCAGAATTATAATGTACACGATAGAAGCAACAGATATACAGCCTATGATTATGCGTATTCAGTACTGAAATCATTGCCAAAGAACGATATTTTATTCGTTTACGGAGATAATGATACGTATCCTGTATGGGCTATTCAGGAAACTGAAAGATTCAGAGATGATGTAAAAGTGGTGAATTTCACACTGGCTTCAACGCCTTGGAACCTTGACCAGATCAAGAGAAAGACTTATAATGCAGCAGGAATTCCTAGTGAATTGACTCATGAAGATTACAGAGATGGGGTGAATGACCAGATCTATATGATGAAGAAGGAAGACTGGGAAGGTGTATTCTCTATGTTAAAAGAACAGGGAGTTCCTGATACTCAATTCGGAGCTTTCAGAAAATACCTTACACAGGATTCACTGACCTTGAAAGAGGCTGTTAATTTCATCAAGTTCAAGTCTCCTGAAAAAGACGAACTTCTTAAAATGTATTTCGGAGAAGAAAAATTTGAGAAATACAATATTCTTCCTGTGAACAAATTTATTCTTCCTGTAAATAAAGAAAATGCGTTAAAAGCAGGAATCATCACCCAGGCAGATCTTCCCAATGTTGTTAACCAGATCATGATTACTTATAAAGGAAACACACTTTATAAAAACAACCTGATCATGCTTGATATGCTGGCGAACTTTGATTGGAAACGTCCGATTAACTTCTCATCAGGAGGGATCTACGACAGTGAAAATATATTCTATCTGAACGAATATCTTCAGTTTGACGGATTCAGTTACAGACTGGTTCCTATCCATACCCCTACAAACGCAGACGGAGATATGGGAAGAGTAGACACCAATTCCTTATATAATGTTGTGAAAAATTTCAGATGGGGTAATTTCAAGAACTTAAATACTCACTTTGATGAAACAGCTACTTCCAATATTATGAGCTATAGAATGTCAGCGAGCAGAGCAGCTTCTGCATTGGCATTAAGCGGACAGAAAGCTAAAGCAGTGGAATTATTGGATCTTGCCTCAAAAGAAATTCCAGCAGAGAAATTTAATGATCCACGTTCATTAAGTGCGATGGTAACAGGATATATTATTGCAGGACAGGAGAAAAAAGGATTGCAGCTGGCAGAAATCCTTAAAAAAGGAATCTTTGAAGAGTATGATTATTATTTAAGTCTTGCTCCGGCGGATCAGAACTTTGCAAGAAGACAGATGAGAACAAAACCGATGGAATATTCTCTTGTTGTTGCTGCGGTTACAGATGCTTACAAGAAACTGGGACAAGATGATAAAGCGTATGAATATCTGGTAAAATCTTTAGAACCGATCGACAAGAAGTTCAATACTTTCATCAAGGAGCTTCAGCTGATGGGTAAAGAAAAGGCGATGAAGGAATCAGAGAACGTACAAAAGATTACTCCTTTCTACCAATATTTATTTGATGTGATGGAACCTTTTGATTCTACTTATTCAAAAGAAAAAGAAGAACAGATCACCACAGCAATTATTAAAGTAACGCAATAAAATCAGTCATAAAAACGGAACTTCGGTTCCGTTTTTTTTTGTTATTGGGATTCATGAATTTTAAGATTATATTTGTGATATTAAAAATACATGATGACTGAAACTAAAAATAACAGACTCCCGATCTACGCTGTAATTTTTACGGTAGTTTTTAAACTTCTCTTTTTATTAACCCATTATATTCAGGAAGATGCGTTCATTACCTGGAGGGTAGCCCAGAATTTACTGGACTATGGAGTGATAGGCTTCAATGGGGAAACCAAAATCTCAGCTTCTACGACTCATCTTTATGTCTTTGTATCCTATCTGTTCAATCTGATCTTTGGCAAAGCATATTTTATTGAGCCGCTATTGATTTTCAATTCGATCCTTTTTACCATAGGAACATTGTTTTTAGCAAATCTGACGCTTAAAAATCCATGGCATAAAGCTATTTTTATATTTCTGATAGGCATTCTGCCCCCAGCGGTGAAGATCTCTATTTTAGGAATGGAGTACGGGATACTTTTCTTCCTGGAAATGGCACTTTTGTACTATGGTTTTAGCAAAGGCAAAAAATGGGCACTCATTTTCCTGCCGGTTCTGATCATGTTTACAAGAATTGACACCGTAATTTTCCTGGGAATTGTATTTTTGGTTGATGTGTTCTGGAACAAAAAGATCAGATGGAAATATGTTTTCGGAGGACTTCTGGGTATGATATCTGTTCTGTCTTTTAACTGGCTTTACTTTGGAGAGCTGGTAAATAATACCATAGTGGCCAAGAAACTTCTGTACGAGCACAACTTTACTTTTGAGCAAAATCTCAACTATTTTCTGGTAAGCTTCGGTAATTTCTGGGGAATGCTGAAAATTCCCGGAAACTTTAATCCGGTAACTGTAATTGTGCTGATCTTTGAATTGCTGTGTTTTATTTATCTGGTAAGACAGAGAGAAAGAAGGAATTATTTTTTATGGATGATCTTTCTTTTCGGCTGGATAAAGCAGATTATTTTTCTCTCTCAAAAAAGTTTATTCGACTGGTATTACTGGGTTCCGCAGCTTCTGCTTTTTGTTCCTGTTCTTATTTTTGTACTGGAGCAGAAAGAGAGAAGAAACCTATGGCTGTCCCTGTTGGTTGTATTTTACATCGTTCCAATGCTGGCTTTCCAAACGGTACATGCCATTGCAACAGGACACGGAGAGTGGAATTACCGCAGAGGAATCGGACTGTTTTTAGATACATTTGAAAAAGATAAAAGTCAGTGGATTCTTTTGGAGCCAGCCGGATACATTCCCTATTTTTCAGGATTAAAAACCATTGATGAAGTAGGATTGGTGGATAAGCAGATCCAGACCGAAGTGAAAAAAGATAAAGCCCATTATTGGATCAATACCGTAAAGAACAGGAAACCAAAATATCTTCTTTCCTATAAAAATTTATTCCAAGGCCATGATGCGCTGTATTATCAGACGCATTACAAACTGATGAAAGAATTCAGAATAAAGGATAACCTGAAAAGCGATAACCCTATTCTGGAAAAGATCTATCATCTTAAACCATCCGGGACAGATTATAATTTGTATGTGAAGATTGATTGAAAGAGTGAATAATTTAAATATTTAAATATTGATGCGAAAGAGGGAAGAAATAAACGTTCTTGTACCATAGTAAACCTTGTAACCTAATTCTTATCACTTAATCCCTTAAAAAATGAAATACTGTGCTTTTCTCCGCGGCGTTAATGTCAAAGGAACCAACATGAAAATGGCTGATGTATGCCAGGTCTTTAAAAAGGCCGGAATGCAGGATGTAGGTTCTGTATTGGCTTCAGGAAATATTGTGTTTTCTTCTGATCAAAATGCTGAAGATTTAAAAACAACTTTAGAGAAAGCGGTGTCTGACCATTTCTCTTATGAAGCTTTTTTATTCATAAAATCTCAGGAAGAGACGGAGATTTTCAGGAACAGTAATCCTTTTGAGAAAAGTGATGATCTGCACATTTATGCTTTTGTAGGGAATCCCGGAGTGGAAAATGTTTTGATGGAAGAGTTCACAAAAGCTTCTAAAACAGAAAATGAAAAAGCGGAGATCATTGACAACCTATTTTACTGGCAGGTTCCCAAAGGAAATACTCTGGATTCTTCATTCGGGAAAGTTCTGGGAAAGAAAAATCTTAAAGATCAGTTCACCAGCCGGAATATCAATACTTTTGAAAAAGTCCTGAAGAAAATGAGTTCTAGATAGATAGATAGATAGATAGATAGATAGATAGATTTTTCGTAATAATAAAAGATAAAATCTGTGTCATCTGTTACATCTGTGGGATAATAAAATTATTAAGTACATATACACGAATTTAGAAGAACGTCCTGTGTTTTTTAAAAAAATAATTCTAAAAAGGGTTGGGTTCAAATGCTATTCTCATTATTTCCCTCTAAAACCCTAAAACCCGAATCCCAATCAAACCCCTCAAATAATTTCCGATTCTGAAACTTTATAAGTATTTTTACTGAACTTTTTAATTCAAATAAAAATGATCCAGTATTTAGATAATATTCATCACAAAGATTCAAAAAACTTTTTCCTTATTGCCGGTCCATGCATCATTGAAGGTGAAGACATGGCCTTGAGAATCGCAGAAAAAGTGATCCAGATAACCGATAAATATAATATTCCTTATATTTTCAAAGGAAGCTTTAAAAAAGCCAACAGAAGCCGTGTAGATTCTTTTACAACCATCGGTGAAGAAAAATCTTTAGAAATTCTTAGAAAAGTAGGAGAAACCTTTAATATTCCTACAACAACAGATATCCACGAAAACGGTCATGCCGCATTGGCAGCACAGTACGTTGATGTGTTACAGATTCCAGCATTTTTGGTACGTCAGACCGACCTTTTGATTGCGGCGGCAGAAACAGGAAAATGTGTTACTTTGAAAAAAGGACAATTTCTTTCTCCCGAATCCATGAAATTTGCTGTTCAGAAAGTAACAGATTCCCATAACCAGAAAGTAGCGATCATCGAAAGAGGAAATTCTTTCGGATATACAGACCTGGTTGTAGATTACCGAGGTATTCCAACCATGAGAGAATATGCGCCTGTTATTCTGGATGTAACCCATTCATTGCAGCAGCCTAATCAGAGTTCCGGAGTAACGGGTGGAAGACCGGATCTTATAGAAACAGTGGCTAAAGCAGGAATCGCAGTAGGAGCAGACGGAATATTTATTGAAACACATCCTACCCCGGAAACCGCTTTATCAGACGGAGCCAACATGTTAAGATTAGATTTATTGGAAGATTTGTTACAAAAATTAACAAGAATCAGAGAATCAATTTTGTAATTGTTAAAAAATCCCTATTTTTAGAAATTCTTAAAACATTTCTTTTGAAAAAACTAGTTTTACCATTGAGCCTTGTGGTTCCTATGCTTATTTTCTCTCAAAACAGAAAAAGAGATACAGCAGAAAAAGTAACCGATATTGAGGCGGTCGTTTTCCAGAAAAAAGTGGTCGGAAGGACGAACGACATCACCAATGTCAGGATTTCAGCAAAAGATGCCCAAAGTGTAGCCTCCATAAGTGGTGGAATTGAAGGACTTCTTAAAACACTTCCTTCCGTCAACTCCAACACCGAGCTGTCTTCCCAATACATGGTACGTGGTGGAAACTATGACGAAAACCTTATCTATATCAATGATATTGAGATCTACAGACCTTTTCTGATCAGAAATTCACAACAGGAAGGAATGAGTATCATCAATCCTGATATGGTTTCTGCAGTCAATTTCTCAGCGGGAGGGTTTGAACCAAAATATGGAGATAAAATGTCTTCAGCATTGAATATTTACTACCGTGAACCTGAAAAATTAGAACTTTCAGGAGAGGCTAGTTTAATAGGGGGAAGATTGACAGCCGGACTGGCTTCAAAAAATAAAAAACTGACTGCTTTATTTTCTGGCAGATACAGGAATACGAATCTTGTTCTGAATACATTGAACGAGGATACAGATTTTAACCCTACCTATTGGGACTTCCAATCGTATATCAATTATCATTTCAACGATAAATTCTCCATGTCATTTATCGGATATTATTCCAAGAATGATTATGAAATGGTTCCTAAGGCGAAGAGTGTCACTTTCGGAAGCCTTAATCAGCCTATTACAGTGAATATAGGCTACAGGGGACAAGAGCAGGATATGTACAAAAATATGATGGGAACTTTCTCCATGAACTATAAGCCGTCTGATAAGTGGAAGCTTACCTTGGACAGTTTTGCTTATCAGAATAGAGAAAAAGAATATTATTCCATCTCTTCAGGGTATGAGATCCAGACTTTTGATCCTGTAACGCAGTCTCCAAACCCTTCTTTTGACGGAGGAGGACAGATTGAGCATGCGAGAAATGATCTGTTCGTGAGAACATACGGAACCCAGTTCAGAGCCAAGTTTTCTCCCAATATCAATACCGATATCGAGGTAGGCTTTAAATATGAAAAAGAAAACCTGAATGATAATACCAATGAATGGAAACTGGTTGATAATGTCGGGTACAGCATTCCACGTCCGATAGATGATCCAAGAACCGGAGGAACAGGAGATCTTAATCTTTTCTACCATATCGCCGGGAAAAATACGATAGAACCTTCCAGACTTTCTGCCTATGCACAGTATTCACAGAAATTTTACTGGGGAGCCAGCAAAGTATTTGTTAATGCAGGAGCCAGAGTGTCCAACTGGAGCTTCAATAAGGAAACCATCTTTTCGCCAAGATTCCAGTTTGCAATAAAACCTGACTGGGATACCGACATGCTTTTCAAACTTTCCGGAGGTGTTTACTATCAGGCGCCTTTCTATAAAGAGATCAAGGATCTTGACGGAAACTTCAATTCCAATATAAAATCTCAGCGTTCGATGCAGTTAATTCTTGCCAACGATTACGAGTTTTATATGTATGACAGACCGTTTAAGCTGACTACAGAGGCGTACTATAAGAAAATGGATGATCTGATTCCTTATTATATGGATAACGTGAGAATCCGCTATTCCGGTAAAAATAATGCTTCAGGGTATGCTTATGGAATTGATACCAGACTATTCGGGGAATTCGTTCCCGGAGTCGATTCATGGTTGTCTGCAAGTTATGCCAGAGTATATGAAAATATAGACGGAAGAGGCGATATTCCAAGGCCTACAGATCAGAGATTCAGATTTGCGATGTTCTATCAGGATTATATGCCGAAATTCCCATCCATGCGTGTCAATCTTACTTTGGTATACGCCATGGGACTTCCGAACGGAGCACCGGTTTTCACCGATCCTTATCAATATCAGAGAACACTTCCTTCATATAAAAGAGTGGATTTAGGACTTTCAAAAGTATTCATCGATTCCAAAGACAAGAAAAATCGTTCCGGTTTCTGGGGGAATTTTGAAGAGTTGACGTTGGGTGTTCAGGTGTTCAATGCGTTTAATATTAACAATACAGTGGCCAACCAGTGGATTACAGATTATAATACCAATGTAATGTATCCGGTTCCGGTACGTCTTACAGGCCGTTTCTTCAATGTAAAACTTGAATTTAAATTGTAAGATAGAGGTTAGAAGTCAGATTGTAGAAATTAGAATTTCGCCGACCCATGAAATCTGCTCAATCTGCAAAATCAGCGAGAGTACAAAATAAAGAAGGCTTCTGAACTATTCAGAAGCTTTTTTATGATGACTGAATTTTATAACAAGTATACATAATTTTATAACAGTCGTTTCTGGGATATTTTTACCTTTGTACAACCAATGAAAAAGATTCTCGCCATATTTTTCTCTGTTTTCTACTTTGGATTTTCTTCCGGAGCAGCTTTCAGCGTACATTTCTGTATGGAAGAGTTTGTTTCCGTAAGTCAGAAAACCACTGATATCTGTGGCAAATGTGGCGTTAAGGAAAAAAAAGGATGTTGTAAAACTGAGGTAAAAGTAGTAAAAGTAGACGATTCCCAGAAATCCGATCTGCTGATGATTGATTTTTTAGGGCAAATCGCTCCGGCATTTACACAGCATCAGTATTTCTTTACAGATCAATCTTTTTCAGCATCAAAATTTACCAGAATAAGAATCAACGGGCCGCCAGCGTACAGGCCGGTTCCCATCTATATCAATCATTGTCATTTTAGAATTTAAGATCTGTCTGTTGTCTGTAGTGTTCAGATGAGCATTCCTTCGTGGACAACGCGGTTCAACGCATGATGCGTTTCCATTATTCTTTATTAAAATTAATTCTAAAATTTAAAACAATGAAAAAGTATATCATTACAACAGTTCTATCTCTGTTTTCTATTATTTCACTTTCTGCTCAGTCTAAAAAAGACGCTCAGGTTTCCAAACTGTATCAGAACTATATTGCCATTAAAACAGCTTTAGCTTCAGATGACGCAGACAAAACCTCAAAAGCAGCCGCTGAATTCATCAAAACAGCCTCAACCGTTGACTATAAATTAGTTTCGGAAGGAAACCTTAACATTCTAAGAAAAGACGCCACAGTGATCTCTGATGCCCGAAATATTACAGCGCAAAGAGAAACTTTTTCCAATCTTTCTGAGAATATGATCGCCTTGACCAAAGAATTTAAACTTTCTGAAAAGCCGGTTTATGTTCAGTATTGTCCAATGGCTGATTCAAACTGGTTAAGCGATGAAAAACAGATCGCGAATCCTTACTACGGAAAATCTATGCTTTCTTGCGGAAATGTAAAGTCAGAAATCAATTAATTATCCTATTTAATTTTAAAACAATAGATTACATAGCTTAAATTAAAATTGACTTTAGGCTATGTAATGTTAAAAAGTTCGGAATATTATGAAAAAAATAATAATATTTCTGGTGCTTTTGTTCTCTGTTTTTACTTTCGCGCAAACCACGAAAACGTATTATACCTGTCCGATGCATCCTGAGGTAGTGTCTTCTAAACCCGGAGATTGCCCCAAATGCAAAATGACGCTGGTCAGGAAAACCGTTGCAGTAAAACCTAAAGTTGTGGCGAAGCCAGAGCAGAAAGCAATACAAAAGCCTGCAGAAATTAAAAATAATAAGGTTAAAGTGAAAACTGATGCAAAGCCAAAGATGAAAGAGGCCGGAAGAAATAAGACTGATACAAAGTCTAAGCCTTCACAATCTGTGCAGCAGTCTCAACTTAAGTCTTCTCAATCTCAGCCTAAAATAAAATCACTCTACAGCTGTCCGATGCATCCTGAAGTGACTTCAGACAAACCCGGGAAATGCCCAAAATGCGGAATGGAAATGGTAAAAAAAGAGAGTCATCAGCACATTGCAGTAGAGGAGCCAAAAGAAAATCCATCCGTCTTCAAAAGAAATTCTGAAAACGGAAGAGTGACTTTCGGAGGGAAAACAGTAAGATATGATCTCTATGTAAAAGATACGATCGTCAATTTTACAGGAAAAAAACGAAGAGCTATTGCGATCAACGGAAAACTGCAGGCTCCCACTTTATATTTTACAGAGGGAGATACCGCAGAAATTTATCTTCATAATATGCTGAAGGAAAATACCGGACTGCATTGGCATGGCGTAATTCTTCCCAATGAACAGGATGGGGTTCCCTACCTTACCACAAAGCCTGTAACCCCTGGAGAAACCCATTTGTATAAGTTTAGAGTATCTCAAAACGGAACCTATTGGTACCACTCCCACGAAGCCCTTCAGGAGCAGATTGGGATGAACGGGATTTTAGTATTCAATAAAAGAGAAGGTGAGCCTAAACCTTCCTATACAAAAGAAATTCCGGTATTACTCGGAGACTGGAGCGATGAAGACCCGATGCAGATCGCGAGAAGGCTTCATATGGCCAATACAGACTGGTATGCCATTAAAAAAAATGCAGTCCAGAGTTATTGGGAAGCCATTAAATCCGGAAATTTCGGAACAAAAGCATTAAATGAATGGAAGAGGATGGAAGCCATGGATGTAAGTGATGTCTATTACGATAAATTTCTCATCAACGGTCTTCCAAGCTCTGATTATTCTAACCTGAAAGCAGGTGATAAAGTAAGACTCAGAGTAGCCAATGGCGGATCATCCACCTATTTCTGGCTGAATTACGGAGGTGGAAAAATAAAAGTAGTGGGAAACGATGGAAATGATGTCGTTCCGGTAGAAGTAGACCGTCTTATCGTCGGGGTTTCCGAAACGTATGATATTGAAGTCACGATCCCTGAAAATAAAAGTTTTGAATTCCGTTCTACATCGGAAGACAGGGTAGGACATGCTTCGTTATGGCTTGGTGCCGGAGAAAAAGTGGAAGCTCCGAATCTGCCGAGACTGCTGTTGTTTGAAGGAATGAAAATGATGAATGGCATGATGGAAATGAGCGGGAATATGAAGCCTATGAATATGACGATGGGAAATCAGATGATGGACATGAATGAAGTGATGTATCCGGAACTTTCCGAAAGTCAGAGAAAAATGACGATGAAGCACATGAATGAAATGATGGGTGTTAAAACCAAAGACTCCGGAGGAAAGCAGGAAGATCATTCCCAACATTCAGGGATGGATATGAAAGAAGAAAATCCGATTAAAAGGCTGTCATACAATCTTTTAAAATCTCCTGAAAAGACCATTCTGCCGGATGATAATGTTAGAGTACTGAAGTTTACACTGGAAGGAAATATGAATCAATATCTCTGGACGCTGGATAATAAAACGGTTACAGAAACAGATAAAATCCTGGTTAAAAAAGGCGAAATCCTGAGAATTACAATGTACAACAATTCCATGATGCGCCATCCGATGCACCTTCACGGCCATGATTTCAGACTGATCAATTCAAAAGGAGAATATTCCCCGCTGAAAAATGTAGTCGATATTATGCCTATGGAGACCAATACGATTGAGTTTGCAGCCAATCAGGACGGGGATTGGTTTTTCCACTGTCATATTTTATACCATATGATGGCCGGAATGGGAAGAATATTCAGCTATGAAAATTCAAAACCAAATCCACAGCTGCCGGACAGAAAGCTGGCCTGGAAAAACTTCCTGAAGGATAATAAAATGATCAGCTCCATGGCCATGCTGGATATAGCAAGTAACAAAGTACATGCTGAAAGCATGACGATGTTCGGACCAAGATGGGCCAACCTGAATCAGTTTCACTCTAACTGGGATTTTGATCACTTTGAAGGCAATGTGAAAGTAGGAAGATTCCTGGGGAAATTCCAGTGGGCGCTTCCATACGCAGGTTTAAGAATTCAGAAAAACCATGAGATTATGGAGAGACAGATGGCCGAAGATATGGGAATGAAATTCCGTGGTAAAAAGACCTGGTTCGGACAGCAAAAAGCTTCAAAAGACCAATATGCATTCATGGTCGGAGTACAGTATATGTTACCGATGCTGGTGACGGCAGATGCAAGTGTGGATCAGAATGGAAAAGTGCTGTTGGAATTAAGCAGAGAAGATATTCCGATTTCCAGAAGGATCAGAGGAAATTTCAGTCTCAATTCTGACGGAGAATTTTCAACAGGACTGAGATATATTGTACAGAAATGGGTGTCAGTCTCCGGAAATTATGATAATGAAATGGGATGGGGAGCCGGACTTACTTTAACCTACTAAACAGAGACTGCCAAACAGGCAGTCTTTTTATTTTAAAAGGATGAGTAGTAATTTTGTATTTAAATACAATAAAAAACAAAGTTTTACATCTCCAGTTTAATAATCTTTTCAGCAAGCTTTTGATTGGTGCTTTCCGGGATTAATCGCATCAAAAAGTTACGCATTGCATTTCCCTTTTCCCACTGGGAAATCTTTCCTATTTTCCAGCTTGTACTGACGATATAATTTACTTTGTCCCTTCTTATTTTTTGAAATTTTTCAAAAACAACATTAAAATCCTGATGGGTTTCAAGCAATCGGCCAATGATGTAGGCGTCTTCAATAGCCTGACAGGCGCCTTGACCCATATTGGGAGTCGTAGCATGAGCAGCATCACCGATCAGGCATAGGTTTTCAGAATACCAAAGAGGAATAGGAGACAGGTCGATAATATCATTGAGTATAGTATTGTCTTCTAAAGTCGCCTCCAGAATGTCCAAAACAAGAGGATGAAAATCTTCAAAATAATTAGAAATATTCAGATCACGTTTGTACATTTTTTCATTAACCAAAGCATACCAATACAACTTGGTGTCTGAAATCTTCACAAATCCGAAGCGCTTTCCTTTTCCCCACATTTCAATGGCTTCCTGTTTAAACTCTTCAGGTAAATCAAATTCTGCCAGTCCACGCCAGCACTTTTGCCCTGCATTACGGATTCTTCCCGTTTGTAGAATCTGATCTCTGATCTTAGATTTTATCCCGTCTGCGCCAAAAACTATTTTACTTTCTGCCTGAACTCCATGTTCAAAATGTAAGGAGTAATTGTCTTTCTTTTCAATCTTATTTAAAGAGTGATTAAGCTGAATATGTTCATATCCGATGTTTGCTGCCAGTATTTTCTGTAGTTCAGCCCTGTGAATGGCGACATTACAGGAGTTGTATTTTTTTTCAAGAGCAGGAATACTGGTTTTTGTGATAGGTTTTAATGACTCATCGGTGATGGAAATTCCATGAACTTTATTTCCTGCATTTTCAATTTTTTCTTTTAGACCCAACCTGTCGAAAATCTGCATGGCATTCACAGCCATCATGATGCCGGCTCCAACAGATTTGATTTCCGGTGCAGATTCATACACTTTAAAGTCAAGCTGATGTTGTTTCAGAATATTTCCCAGCGTCAGTCCGCCGATTCCGGCGCCTATAATTGAAATGGTATTCATCAGAGTCGGTTTTGATCTTTTAAAGTGTTAAAATATAATTTTCAGATACTTTCTTAAATCCGTATTTATTGAAGAAGTGATGAGCTCCTGTATTATTGAGCCCACTTTCAAGCATTACAAAACTGATATTCCATTTTTTAGACTCTTCCACAGCCTTCTCCAACAAAGTACTTCCCAGCGATTGTCCTCTGAGAGAATGATCCAAAAGCATATCTTCTAATACCGCATAATTTTTGTAGCCGTTAATAATATTGAAAACGAGCATTCCTATGATTTTTCCTTCTTCATTTTCAGCAATCAGAATATTTAATTTTGAATTCTGATCCGCAGTAAATCCAGAGTGAAACTGAGCGGTTAATATGTCTTTTAAATCAGGATTCCAATGGTTTGCATCCAAAGCTCTTCCTGATATAATCTCGCCATGCGAAATATAGGAATCCGTTTTGTGGGTGATAAAAAAATTAACCAATTCTTCAGTTCGTGCGGTATCGGAAAGCCATTTTGTAGTGTAATGCATTGTTTTTATTTCAATTTTTTCAATTCGTTCAGTAATTCATTTTGTTTTTTGATGAAATTTTCCAGACTGTCTGTTTTCAGAGGATGTGCATTCTGGTATTTTTCGATCTCAGGAAGCGTTTTTCTGATTTTAAAAGCAACATAGTAGCTGTAAATAGTTTGGCTATTACGATTGATTTGTATGGTGAGTTTTTTTAGTTTTTGCGTTTTTAAATAATATTTATCCGAACTTTCTTTTACTAAATTGATGATTTGTTTTCTTAAAACAGAATCATTAATACTTTTTGCTCCATATTCAGCGTCAGAATAATATTCATCGTTTTTACGGAGTATATCGTTATATAAGTCTTTGACTTTACGGCTATCTTCCTGTAATAGAATAATTTTTTTGTCCAGCCTTTTTAGACTTTCATCATTTTTAATTTGCTCATAATAAATTGCATCAAGCATATTTTGGCCTTTACTATACCTTGTTGAGGATAGTTTGGAATCAGCATTATCAACGGCATTTTCCATAGCCGGAGCATTTTCGGACTTGCTTTCTGTACATGAAAGTATGGATAAAGCCAGTGCAGAAGCAAAAAGTATTTTTTTCATAATTTTTTTGATTGGATTTTCCTTATTAGTTGAAGATAGTCTAAAAATTGTTACATCCATTATACAACAGAATGCAAATCGAAATTTTTATTTTTAAAATTTAAAGAGATTTTAAAATTTCCTAGGCTCGTATCCCCTTTAATTTTAAGAATATCATTGTGTATTTCTTTAAAAGAAATTTTAAACCTGGGAGAAACGGATGGGAAAATTTCTGAACTGCTGCTTAACTGTAAAATAGGCCTGTTGAAATGAATAATAAATATTTCATCTTCTAAGAATAGAATCTGAGCCTTAAGGTAAGTAAGTTTTGAACCAAACTTTGAATAGCTTTCTATATTGGTTTCAACATTTTCTATAATGGTATAATGTCTGCCATCTAGATATCGAAAAAAAATAATCCGCCTATATTTGTGATAAAAATAGAGGAGAACGTTAATTAAAACAGCAAATAAAACGGTTCCTCCGATAAAAAAAGATATATCCGTGTTCATAGATACAAAAATAAAAAAACGGAGCCTGAAAACAGACTCCGCATACATTGTTTTGCGCTAAAATTTATTTACCTAAATAAGACTTCAAAATCTTACTTCTGGTATTGTGCTTCAATCTCTTAATTGCTTTTTCCTTGATCTGACGTACTCTCTCTCTTGTAAGATCGAAAGTTTCGCCGATTTCTTCTAAAGTCATCGGGTGTTTTCCGTTCAATCCGAAGTATAATCTTACCAAATCAGCCTCTCTTGGAGTCAAAGTATTCAACGCTCTTTCAATCTCAATCTGAAGAGATTCAAGCATCAAATCTTTATCCGGACTTGGAGATTCTCCTGAACGCAATACATCATAAAGATTAGAATCTTCACCTTCTACTAAAGGTGCATCCATGGACAGGTGTCTTCCGGAGTTTTTCATAGATTCTTTAATATCTTCCTCGCTCATGTCAAGAACTTCAGCCAATTCTTCCGGAGAAGGAGGTCTTTCATTTTCCTGTTCAAGGTGAGCGTATGCCTTATTAATTTTGTTGATGGAGCCGATTTTATTCAACGGAAGCCTTACAATTCTTGACTGCTCAGCTAGAGCCTGTAAAATTGACTGGCGAATCCACCAAACCGCATAAGAGATAAATTTGAAACCTCTAGTTTCATCGTACCTTTTTGCCGCTTTCATCAATCCTAAATTACCTTCATTAATTAAATCGGGTAAAGAAAGACCTTGATTTTGGTATTGCTTGGATACAGAAACTACGAAACGAAGGTTGGCCTTGATTAATTTCTCCAGTGCAGCTCTGTCGCCCGCACGTATTTTTTGTGCCAAATCTACTTCTTCGTCCGCAGTGATCAGTTCCACTTTACCAATTTCCTGCAAATACTTGTCTAATGAAGCAGTTTCCCTGTTGGTTACCTGCTTAGTGATTTTTAATTGTCTCATCTATTTTTATCCTCAAAAAAGAGTTACTATATATTATACGTACGAAGGGGTAAAAAGGTTACACGGGTTTTAATTATTTTTTAAATTAAGGAAGGAAAAGAGTAAAGACGTGAGATTAGTAGATTTGAGACATCAAATAGACTATGAAGTTCAAATCTGAATTTTTACTTTTTATCTTAACCTTCCATTCCAACAAAAAAAGCGAAACCGAAGTTCCGCTTGCAAAGTGAAGAATGAATAATTAGAAATTAAAAATTCTTTTATGATTTTAATGTTTACCAGTCATTATTAAAACAAATCGTTCAATAATTTTGCCAGTCTAAGACCTCCGTACAAAAGCTGTCTTTCAAGAGTATCATTGAATTTGTATTGATAGTCGTACGCTAATTTTGAATCGTTGGGAGTCTGTGCATAGATCTTATTGGCGATTTTGTGAGAATCATACAGCCAGTCTTCTACAGTTCCGGTCTGAATCTGTGCCACTTCATCCTTTGATTTGATATCTAAAAGTCGGGCATACTCTGTGTAGCTGTATTTCTGAGAGTCTACCAGTTTTCCGTCCCATACAGAGTGAAGATTGGTTTTTTCTCCGAAATAGGTAACATTGATCTTGTTTCCACCAAGATCTTCAGCTCTTCCTACGTGAAGGGGCTGCGCAAGGTCTCCCATAATATGAATAAGGAAGATTAATGCAATTTTTCTGTCTTTTTCAGAGGTTTTTTCGTCTTTGATCTGGCTGGACAAGGTGTTTACCTGAGTGTAAAGACTCGGACCTGCCTGCATTTTCAGTTTCTGGTCAAAAGTTTTAAAATCTGTCTGTGGATCAATGTTCACGTAATGCCATGCTGAAGCTTGTTTCCAGGCACCTGTGGTATCCGACTTGATAAAGTCCGGCCAGTTCGCCCAATACGCCAGACGTTCTTTACCCATTATTTTTTTGATTTCTCTTCTTGCCTTCCCTGAAAGATGGTTTTCTGCGATCTCTGCGATCACCCGGTGTCCCGTTAATCCCCATGCGTAAGAATAAAGTGAAGATGAAATGAATGCTAAAATCAGAATTTTAGAATAAATACTTTTCATTATAAATAACATTTTACAAGCTGCAAAGATACGGCCCGGTTTCCGAATCTCCATCAATGATGAGCAATTTCTTATCCCATGAATGTTAATAAAACTTAATCTAAATAAAAGGAATAAAGTATAAAATTCTCTGAAATTGCAAAATTAAATGGGTTTTGTATTGTAAACCGATGGGTGCCAGAGAGAAGCTGTCAATTTAAAAAATAGGCCTTAAAACTTGGAAAAACGTGGTATTACCGTATTTTCACGGAATTTGTCATATATTATTCCCACTAATGTTAATAAATTAGTACTTTTAAAATAAAATTGTTGGTAATTTATTTTTTCAAACTTATGAGATATATTATCTTTACAAGTCATAATCACAGGAAACACTATGTATGAGAATAATATTGTAGACATGTATTACAATAAACTGCAGACCGACTTCAAAGCTGAAGCCGTGGCGGTGAATCTTTTGAAATATCAGCGTGCGGTAAGCAATATATTTATAGAGCGGATCGGGATCAACGACCGTGCTTACCTGAAGGATATCAAAAGTATTTCCAGCAGTTATTTAGGATTTGATGAAGAAGTCTTCACAATAGAAACCTATAGAGAGGGGATTTATGACTATCTTCCTGAAGGGGTTTTTCATCCACCGTCTTTGGGGGCTTCCCGAAAGAATGTGGATACGGTAGTTCGTGAAATCCGTAAACAAAAGAAAATAGAAGAGGACGCCCGGAAATTTTTCCGCCCTTTTGAGCTTGAAGTTTTTTTTACAGAAATCAGTTCTCTGCTTAAAGAATACGAGTTTGATATTTCAAGCAGTACAGATACGCTTTTGGAAACCGTGAGCGAGCTGTGGCCACTTATCAAAATGCTTGACGAACAGAATGCTTATATTTTCATCTATATTTTGCCGTTTTTTCATCAGATCAGAGGAGACAAGAAATGGTTTGAAAGATGCATGACGGCTTTTCTGCAGGTACCGGTGGAAGTTACTTTTGCCCCCAATATTATAGATCGGATAGAAAGAAATGATGATTCTATGTTATTGGGCAATTCAAAACTGGGAGTTACCTATATTCCCAGCGGAAAGCATATGGATGGCCAGAGGAACTGGGTGGTCAATATTGGGCCTATTCCTTATACAGAAATGAAAAAGTATATTGCCGGAAATCCGTTCAGAAATGTACTTCAGGCTTTATATGATTATTTTCTGCCCGTAACGGTAGACGTAGTGGAAAATTTTATTACAGAGAAAGAAGAATATTCGTTCAGTCTTGAAGATGATGAAAGAAATGCCAGCCGTCTTGGATACTCTACATTCCTCTAAAATAATTTATTATATTTACAACAACCAACCAAGTATAAATTTGAAAAGAAGCTAATGGAAATTTCTTCAGTAAAAGGTATTTTTTTAAGGTATATTTTAATGCCTTTAATCGCGGTTATTATGATGTTTATTCTGGGGTTCCTCAGAAGAAATAAACCTGCGATCAAGATTAAAGTAATTATTATCTATGTTCTTCTATGCAGTTTATGTCTGGCTCTGCCTGGAATTTTCGGTTTTGCAGGAAATCTTTTTAATCCATACTGGTATCTTATAGCCCAGGTTTTCTATCTTATTTTCGGGATTATTCATGTTAATTTACTGCACAGATATTTCAGAAAGCATATTGATTCAGTGGGCATGAGTATTTTGTTTGAATCAATACTTTCATTGACATGTATTGCTTTTGGAGGATTTTTATTTACTCTGATCTTTAACTGGATAAGTAAAGGAACCGGTTATGCTGTCATGGCTGCCACAAGCATGGTGATCTTCATTGTTCCCATGGTATTTTATTACTGTTATGTTCAGTTTATCAGCATTCCTTTTGATATCTACAAAACATGGCGATATTCACCGGATCAGAAACTTCCTGATTTTGATGGGGTGGATTTTGACAGATTGATGGTATTGAATGTTGAATTGAGCAAAAATCTGGAAGACACCAACCGATTTAGAATCAAAGCCAAAACGTTGCCTACGGGTGTAACTTTCGGAGACTGGTTTTATAGGGTAGTGGATGATTATAACCATAAAAATCCCAATTCAATCATTCATCTTTCCGATATAGAAAAAGAACCTTATTACTGGATTTTTTACACCAAAAAATCATTTTTCAGTTTTAGAAAATATATTGATTTCGACCAGGACATTTCTACCAACAGCATCTCCGAAAATGAAGTCGTGATCTGCAAAAGAGTGATCCAGCATGAGGAAGAAGGAGTATTGAAAAAATCATAATCACAGAAAATCTAAAAGTATTACATATGATACAGCCTATTAAACATTTTGCGATCAATTGGGTAGATGGGATGAAAGTTTCCCAGAGACACCTTAATGATCAGGATAATTTTTTAATTGACACGATCAGAGATTCCAGTTCGCTGGGTATCAACACATATAATTACGGTCTTTTGCCCATTTCCAATGAATTTACTGATAAAACAATTTTTGATGTCCATAATACCGCGACCAATGATGTTCAGCTTGTGATCAAAAGATGCAGCGCGATCACAATGGCGGGTTATCGTATTGATTTAACGGACAGAAGAGTAAGTGTAAAATCTCTGGCAAGATCAATGAACGAAGAACAGGCAGACGGAGATTATTATATCCTGATCTCGGTTAATCCTTTTGATAAAGTACCTTTTGGTGATATTGACCCGGAGGAAATTCCACCCCGTCATCCCAATGCACAACCGAATCACCACATCGAATTGCTTCCCGTAACTTCGCTGAACAGCAGTTATTCTGGAGGAAATTATCTGATTATCGGAAAGGTAGATTTAAAAGCCAATATCGCTCAGGTAGATTCTAATTTTATTCCGCCGTGTACGTCTATTCAGAGTCATCCCGTTTTGCTCGATTATTACGGAAGCTATGCAAAATCAATAGGGAACCTTCAGCAGTATGCCTTTAAAATCATTCAAAAAACATCTCATAAAAATCAAAATACCGCACTGGCACAAAACGTTAAGTATTTGTGTACTACGATGGTGAATACATTTGGAGATATGTATTTCCAATTTAGAAATATTATTCCTTGGCAACCGCCTGTATTTTTGATTGAGGCATTCGCAAAACTGGCTCTCCATCTTTATAATTCTACTCAGCTTCTTGTCCCTGCCGAACTGGAAGAAATGCTGAATTACAGCTTGGAATGGAGTGAGATTGCCCCGCATACCTTACTGAACCAACTTTCTATTGTGGCAGAAACCAACTATGACCACCACAATTGCGGAGAACCGTTGCTGTATATTCAGCAGATGCTTCGCAGCTTGGAAATCATCTTCTCTAAATTAAGCGAACTAGACTACATCGGTCAGAGAAAAGAAAATATTATTGTCAACGAACAGGAAGTTTCTTCCAATACCAATCCGAAGAGAGGTTGGAGTGTTTTAGACTAATCAAAATAAGTAACTATACCAATCCCGGATTTCAACTTTCGGGATTTTTTATGTGAAAAAATAAATTAAATCATCAGAATCAATAAAACATGGACCTCAATATTATTAGAAGAGATACTCCCGGCTGTTCCGATAAGCTATTTTTTAACAGTGCGGGAGGATCACTGATGCCGGAAACTGTAGCGAAAACAATGATCAGTCATATTCATTCAGAACAGCAATATGGAGGATATGAGGCGGCTGACAGGAATGCTGAACACATCAATCAATTCTATGAACAAGCTGCCAGGTTGATTAATGCTCAACCTCATAATATGGCCTTTACGGTGAGCTCTACCGATGCTTATGCTAAAGCTCTATCAAGCATCAGGTTTGAAAATGACGATGTTATTATAACAACGAATGATGATTATATCTCAAATCAGATCGCTTTTATATCCCTGCAGAAAAACTTAGGCGTTAAAGTAATCAGAACCAAAAATCTTGCGGATCATGAACTGGATCTGGAAGATTTGGAAAATCTTGTTAAAAAATACAATCCAAAACTTGTGGCTGTAACGCATGTTCCTACCAGTTCCGGACTGATTCAGAACGTGGAAGGAGCCGGAGAAATTTGCCGCCGGTATGATATCTTGTATCTTGTGGATGCCTGTCAGTCAATAGGGCAGATGGTTGTAGATGTAGAAAAAATAGGGTGTGATTTTCTGACGGTAACGGGTAGGAAATTTATGCGTGGGCCAAGAGGAACAGGGTTTTTATATGTATCCGACAGAGTTTTAGAAAGAGACATGGCTCCCTTATTTTTGGATATGAGCGGGGCAGAATGGAGCGCTTTCGATGATTATAAACTGCTTAAAACGGCGAAACGATTCGAACATTGGGAAACTTCCATCAGTTCAATTTTAGGGTTTACAGAAGCTGCAAAATATGCTAGTAAAATAGGTTTGCATACTATTGAAACGTATAATAAAAAACTGTCAGAAAGTTTGCGAAATGGCCTTCGGAATAATGGCTTAAGAGTTTTGGATCAGGGAAATAACTTATGCAGCATTGTTACGTTCTGTGCTGCTGATCACAGTACTGAAAAGATTTATAAAATATTGAAAGAGAACAACG
Source organism: Chryseobacterium carnipullorum (assembly GCF_003815695.1). Classification (NCBI taxonomy): domain Bacteria; kingdom Pseudomonadati; phylum Bacteroidota; class Flavobacteriia; order Flavobacteriales; family Weeksellaceae; genus Chryseobacterium; species Chryseobacterium carnipullorum. Next base: position 4,055,710 of record NZ_CP033920.1, read on the forward strand.
TCTATTTTTCAGTAAGCAATAAAAGTAATGCTCTGATTGATTTTACCTTAAAAAATCTGGACAGAGCTATCCGGCTGTCACCTCACTATTTTAATACTCAGGAGGAAATTGATCAGGTAGTCAGGATGTTGGCAGGATAGTGAAAGGTATCGGGATCTGGTGGCTTCGGGACTCCCGGCCACCAGATTCTAATGATGAAGTTAACGTAACTTATCTTTTACTTCTTCACCAATATAATTTCCGTAGCCTTTCTGCTGATCACTTCTTTGTTGTTGCCAATTTCTATTGTCATTGATTTATCAAAGTCTTCAATTTTAACTACCTTGATCCGGGTATTCAGAAGAAGCTTTCTTTCATTTAGATAGCTTAGAAACCCATCGTCTGAGATGGTAACAGAAGCAAAGGTCACGGTTTCCCCAACCTTACAGGCACTCAGTTTCTGAAGGTCCTGGGCAATAATATTTCCGTCTTTGTCAGGAATAGGTTCTCCGTGCGGATCAAATTTAGGATAATCCAGGATTTCATCCATTTTATCGAAGAAGACCTTTGAATGAACATGTTCCAGTTGTTCTGCAATTTCGTGGACATTTTCCCAGCCGAAGTTCATTTTTTTTACCAGAAACATCTCAGTAAGTCTATGCTTACGAACGACCAGTGCTGCTTCACGCTTTCCGCTGTCTGTCACGACCAATGGCTTATAGGTTTCGTAGATCACCCATTTTTTGTCGGCAAACTTCTTCATCATATTATTGACACTCGGCATTTTAACGCCTAGAAATTTGCTAAGTTCATTGATGGTTACTTTCCCTTCATTGTCAACTAAATGAAACAAAGCTTTCAGATAATTTTCTTCTGTTAATGTCGCTTTCAAAATGTTAGATGATTTTCAGTACAAATCTAACAAAATATTATATAAAATTAGGGCTTGTTATTTTAACTTTTTTTAATTTTACTCTATGAAATTTTCATTTAAAAACGACTATTCTGAGGGATGCCACCCGAATATTCTACAAGCACTTGTACAATCTAATTTTGAACAACAAGCCGGATATGGAGAAGATGAATATTCTCTGCAGGCCAAAAAACTGATTAAAGAGAAAATTAAAAACCAGGATTCTGAAATTTATTTGGTTTCAGGAGGAACGCAGGCCAATCTGATTGTGATCTCCGCGATTCTGAGGCCTTATCAATGCGTCATATCAGCAGCGCCGGGACATATTTTAAATAATGAAACAGGAGCGATTGAGGCTACAGGACATAAAGTTTTGAGTATTGATACACAAGACGGGAAACTGAGACCTTCTGATATTATTCCGGTTTTGGAAAGTCATGGAAATATTCCGCATCAGGTAATGCCGAAGCTGGTGTATATTTCAAATTCTACAGAGCTGGGAACGGTTTATCTGGCTCATGAACTGGAAGAGCTTTCCGAATTTTGTCGTCAAAAAGGCCTTTATCTGTTTATGGATGGTGCCAGATTGGGACATGGACTGACTTGTGAAATCAACGATCTTACGCTGGAAAGAGTAGCGGAACTGACAGATATTTTTTATCTTGGGGGAACTAAAAACGGGGCATTGATAGGAGAGGCTATTGTGATTAATAATAAAGAGCTACAGCCTGATTTTGCATTTAATATCAAACAAAAGGGGGCATTACTGGCCAAAGGAAGACTTCTTGGTATCCAGTTTATGGAGCTGATGAAAGATGATTTGTATTTTGATCTTGCCAAACATGCGAATGTTCAGGCTATGAAAATCAAAAATGCGATGAAAGAAAGGGGAGTACAGTTTCTGTCCGATACGTATACCAACCAGATTTTCCCGATTATCAGCAATGAACTTATCGAAATACTGTTGGAACATTTTGAATTTTTTGTGTGGAAAAAGATTGATGACCAATCTTCCGCTATCCGTCTTATTACCTCATGGAATACGAGCGATAAAGCGGTAGAACGTTTTATAGAGATCATCAAAAAAGAACTTCAATAAACGATATAAAAAAGGTGGCTGAAGCCGTTCAAGCCACCTTTTCATTTTTTTTATATCGATTGAAATAATTACTGGTCCTCAGAAAGAATTTTCTTAATTCCCTTAATCACTTCATTTTCAAGTCTTCTTATTTTCTCTTTTTTCATCATTACATAAAGCCCGATCGGGAAAAACATGATGAGAAAAAAAGTGGAATCCAGCTGCGTCTGGGTAGCTATTTTTCCAGTTTCCGGATGCGTGTCTATTTTCACATTTCCTGTTAAAGTAAAACCGCTGGTCCGAACCTGCAATGCTCCAAAGCTTGTCTGGATTTTGTATTTAGGAAATATCTTCCTGAGTCCTTCAATAAGTTCCGTTTTTGAAAAAGGTCTTACCTGTAAATGCTGCATGTTTATTGATGATTTTTTGTTATTATGAGTGAGAAACTCTAAAATAGCAAATACCATGCAGAATATTTCAAATAAAAGAGAATAATCTGGTTTTTAGATTATTTTAAAGCTTTGGTAACCAATTTACAGTCGGCTGCCTGTAGTTTTTGTCCGTCTTTATAGCTGATCTTTTTTTCATCGGCATACTTAGACTGTCCGTCTTCTTCTTTGTGATCCCCAATTCCTTCCGTTAAGATATTGTCCTTTTGAATAAAGAAAATATCTCTTTTGCTTTTTGTTCCTTCAGATTGGAATTCATAAGTCAATTTCAGCGTATCTCCTGATTTAAAGCCGCTTATATCTCCCTTTGAAATGTCTTTTTCACTGTTTTTATATGTTAATTTTCCTGTAATGGTCCCTAGATTGTCATCAATTGATGCAAAAATGCTGTCTTTTCCGGTAACGCCCATATAGCAGAATGATTTTGGTCCGAGTGTATCTACTACAGGTTCTACTATCGCAGCAGTGTCGGTTTCAGCTTTTGGAGCCGGCGTTTCTGTTTTTTTATTACAGTTTACAAGAAAAACCGATACTGAACCCAATAAGATTAATTTTTTCATACCCAATGTTGTTATATTAATTCAAATTTCAATGTACTAAATTAGTAATAGTATTTAAATATGAAAGAATATTAGATATAAATAATCCGGGATTTTTCTTAAACGAATAAGATTGATCATTTTTTTAACAATATTTAAGGACTCAGTAAAATTTGGGCACCTTAAGTGATCTTTTTTATGGACTATAATTTTATACTATCTAAAGTGGACTAAAGTGTTACAAATAATAGAATGTCTTAAGTCACAAAAGTTTTCTTGAAACACTTAAGTTTTTTTTTAAGTTTCCAACTTTACGTATATAAAGTACACTTAAGTTCTTTGAAAATCTTTGATTTTTAACTTTAATACTCTCAAACCCTCAAACTTCCTCTAAAACCTCTTGCTGCGTAATAAGAATCTGCTCCATTATGGTACATAAACACGGTATTATAACGGCGGTCACAGAAGATAGCTCCGCCTAATTCGCGGATGTTGGCAGGTGTTTTTATCCAGCTTGATGTTTTTAAATCAAATTTCTCCAATTCCTGAAGTTGGCGGTACTGTTCCTCTGTTAAGAGTTCGATGCCCATTTCAGATGCTTTATCAATGGCGTTACTTTCAGGTTTGTTGGCTTTTCGGGATTCCCAGGCCTGATGATCGTAGCAGAGACTTCTGCGTTTAGGACTTTCGGGGGAACAGTCGAAGAAGATGTATTCGTCTGTTTTTTTGTCATAGTTTATCACATCGGGTTCACCTTCCGTTTCCTCCATTTTGTTCAGTGACCAGAGTTTTTCGGGAGCTGCTTCCAGTTTTGGCTGGATCTTTTCCCAGCTCAGACCTTTGTGGCGGCTCATATTTTTTTCAAAGCGGGCTTTGAGTACTTTTAAAAAATTTTCGCTTTGTTCGGGAGTTAAGATTTTATTGTTCATAGTAGATTCTGTTTTTGGATTGGTTTCGTGTTTCTATGAGTTATTTTATTAAGTTAATCGTTGAGACCTTTTCCTGTAAGGATCTGAGGAATACATTTTTCAATTCTTGTTTCTCTGGTTTTGGATTGTTTTGCAGAAGAAAAGTGGAGCAGGTAAGCTCTTTGCCTTCCCGGAGTGAGGGCTTCAAAAGCTTCTTTTAATTCAGGATTTTCATCCAGTTTATTTTGAAACTCTTCAACCATTTCAAACGCTTTTGTTTTCTTCATTTCAACTTTAGCACCTGATTCTTCAATTTCAATGGCTTGAAACATATAAGATCGAAGAGCTTCCTCCAGATCATTGATTTGCTGTACATCAGTAAAACGAATCTGTCTTGCAGCCTGTACATTTTCAGATTGCTGAATCAAAATCTGATCAGGATCTTTCATCAGGGCACCTTTAAAGAAAAGAACTGCACAATATTCTTTAAATCCGTGGATTAAGAAAATATTTTTCCCCTGATAGGTATAACAGGGACATCCCCATTTTAACTCTTCTACAAGCTCGGTGCTTAAAGCTATAGTTCTTAACTTTTCAAATTCTTTCTGCCATTGATTGGCTTTATCAAAGAAAAAATCAACTTTTGGATTCATGTTTTTAAGTTTTAGTGTTGGAGTGTATTAGAGTGGGAGAGTAATAACTTTCAAGGTTTAAAGTTTAAAGTTCAAGGTTTTTATCCTTTCAATAATCATTGAAGATTCATTTGCAAAGCAAAATTCACAATTTGAACCTTCGCCTCCATTGTCTCTTCATCTATTATCTCTCCGTCTATTATCTCTCCGTCTATTATCTATTATCTCATCTTAAACAGCTCCTCCAAACGGTTATGCGCCATATTAAGTCCCTGTGCAAAAGGTAATTTCAGCATTTGATCTCTGAAATGAACAGATTTGTAAACGGTGTGGATGGTGGTTTTACTGGTGGTATCGGTCAGTTTGTCAAATTCCAAAAACTCGATCTGAACAGGAAAAGGCGTATTTTCCATTTGAAAAGTTCGTGTAATTTTCTGTTCGGGAACAAATTCATGAATCGTTCCGTTGGCCCGGAAAACGACGTCACCGTGAGGATTGGATGTTTCAAACTGGTAGCTACCATGCGGTTGGTTTTCCAGTTTCAGGACTTTGGTGTTCATCCATTGCTCTACCAATTCAGGTTCTGTATAGGCTTTGAAAAGCAATGCAACCGGAAGATCAAATTCCCTGGTAATGAATATTTCCTGCTTGCCGTCTTCAGCGTGGATTCTTGTTTTAAGTTCCATATTTTGAGGGTGTTTGGGGTTGGAAGTATGAGAATCTGAGTGTATTATAGTTGCGGGGTGTAAGTTCTATTGGGACTGTAATCGTGTGGCATCTGATATATGTTATCTGAAATCTAATTGCCCTTTTGATAGGCTTTCATAACACTTTCCAGCTTATTGAACCGGTCGTCCCACATTTGGCGGAAGGGTTCTATAAAATCAGCAATTTCTTTCATTTTATTGGGATTGAGGTGATAGATAATTTCACGGCCGTTCTGCTCAGATCGTAGCAGTTCACATTCTGTAAGGATCTGAAGGTGTTTAGAGACGGTAGGTCTTGCAGTATCGAAATTGGAAGCTATGGCTCCGGCCGTCATCGATTGTGCGGCCACCAGCATCAGGATCGATCTTCTGGTAGGGTCTGCGATCGCCTGGAATACATCTCTTCTTAAATTCATTGTGTAGTTATTTGACTACAAATCTAAATGAAGTTATTTGACTACGCAAATTTTTTGTGAGAATAATAAAAGCCTTGTATAAAATTTATTATGTTTTATAAAAAAATAGTATTATAATTAATCCAAAAAATATGGCAATGTCTTGCTTATAATATCTTTTGACATTTTAGCTAGTGGTCTTTTATGAAAATCTTTTTCGTTGAAATAATTTCCAAAATAGAATCTATAAAATTCTGCTTTATTTGTTTTGAGCAAAGGGAAAAATCCGGTCAAAGAATCGGCATAGCCCATACTTAAACTATCACACTTTACAATTAGCTCTCCAACAGTATCTTTGTGAGCATTATAAATTTCATTCAACTTAAAAAGATTAATGTTTCCTTTATATTCTTTTGGTTTAGAATATCTCTGGAAAAAAGTTTTATGAAATTTTGGATGGGAATCATCTAATTCTGTTTTTAAAAACAAATGATAATTATCAGGATGACTTTTATCCGGATTAATATCTTGAATTTGAATATGGAACCTTATATCATTTTCAAAACCTTCTAAATAGGGATGCAAGTGTGTATTGAGTGTCATTTCTTTTTTTCCTTTAAGGTTTGAATTACAATAATAACAACTTGGAACTAAATTATAAAAACTTAATGCTAATAAAGGATGATCAGTTTGTGAAAAAAAATGATCAAAAGTAGGACGAATTATTTCTTTTTTATTTTTATCAATTACAGTATGTATATATATACGATTACAATAAGGACATGTATTATAACCTAGCTCACTTGAAATATCATAAGCAAAATTATCGAATAATGAATAATCTATAATTTTATTTATAATGGGTAAAATGAGTTTATAGCCGGCATCGTCAACATTAATATAATTTTTAAAACCATTTTCAGTATCTATAGCATTTTCTGGGGAACACAAGATTAATGCTTTCAGGTTATCTTCATTAGTTAAATAATTTGTGACTCTTTCAAGTGCTACTCTATAGGTAGCTATCCATGCATGACAATTTGCAAGTACCAACTTATTATAATTATCTTGATCTTGTAATTTATTATCAGGTAATAAAAGCAAATTTGAAACTGACTTTTTCGAGTGACCATTTAAGGGATACTTTTTTAACTCTTCATGGAAACCTCCATTAAAAATAACCTCTAGATTTTTCTTTAAATATTCTGTTCTCTCGTTACATTTAATTTTTATATTTTTAAAATATTTTTCAGCAATATTATCAAGATTAGAGTGTACAATTTTAATCATTTTTTTTACCATTTCTGATTTGACGTAATACTTCTATCTCAATACTTCTTCTATCAATAATTTTATCAATAAGTTGAACATCTGATTTCTCAGCAATGAGTTCTAAAATTTTTGCTTTTAAAAATTGTTCCCCAATAATCTCAATTCTATTTTTATATTTATTTTCAAACTCTTCTAAGCTAATTTTATCTTGTTCAAGAATTTCGTGAATTAGATCACGAATTTTTATTCTCGCAAATTCACCTATTAATCCATCTTGAAGAAAAAATGCATCTGTAAATAATTCATGAATATTAGCACCAAAAGTTTCTTTAATAGATTTAAGACTAGAATGTATTGTTGTTCTATCTTTTTCCTTCTTTAATAAAACTACGCAATTTGAGGGAAGATCAGAAAGGATAAAAGGAGAATGTGCAGTGAGTATAATTTGTACTCTATGATTTTTAAACCTAGTCTCAATAAAATCAACGAAATGATAGATAAATTGTTTCTGCCATTGTGGATGTAGTGCTAACTCCGCTTCATCAATTAAAATGATTAACGGTTTTTTAGAATCTAAACTAATACTATTTAATCTTGAGAAAATTAATAATAATGCATATTCACCAGAACTTAGAGACGAATCCGTCCCTGGCGAATGACTAAAAAAGAAATCTACATAACTAGAAATACCTTTTGTTTCATAATAATCTTCTATTAGATTTTCTAAGTTTCCTTTATTTGCTTTTGTTATTTCTACCGAAATTAAATTATTTTCTTTAAATACATTAATATTTCTTCCATGAACAAATTTATCTAATGCTTCTAAAAATCTTTGTATACTATATATTTTTTGATTTAAAATTCCATGTTTATCTGTTTCTAAAATAAAGTGAAAAATATCACGTATTTCCGGTACAATAGAATTTTTTTCATTTGTGGTATTTTTGGACTTATTATTATTCAAATAGTCTAATACCCTTTTAGGTACATTCTCATGTGCATTCCTAAACATATCTGCTCCAACTATAAATTTAATTTCATTTAAGATATATGCAATTGAAGCTATAAATGCGTTAATCAGAAATTTGTTTCTTTCACTTTTTCTTATATCAAAGTATTTTTCTGAAGCTTGTTGAAGTTTTTTTATTGTATCTTGATATTCCTCGTTCTCATTAAGCACTAATGATATATTCAAGTATGATGGTGGATTCACTGGAAATGGTATTCCTTTTGCTTCTTTCTGTCCTATCCATCTTAAAAGTCTGGCTATTCTTATCATTTCCTCTGCCGCAAATGCAGAAAAACGTTGTTCATATGTTAGTATTTTTCTGTGTGCATCTTGTCCTGTTCTGTTTTGATAGTCATTATAAAGTAAGTATTGTGTTGATAAATTTTTAGTTTCTCCTAATTGCCCATTAAGATAATTGTGTGTGTAGTAAGACGTTGGATCAAAGACATTAGATAAGAAAATAGTAACTGCTGAAGATCTAATATTTTCGGTATCCAATACTCTTTTTAGAGTATAAGTATTGGCTTCGGAAATGATATTAATTTCATGGGCACTAAAATAGAATATTTGATTCGCTTTTCTGAAAACAACAATACTATTATCATCTTGGTGATTATGGATTCCTCCTGATAGATATTCTACCATATAGCTTAGTGCTGTTGTTTTTCCAGCTCCGTTTTCACCAATAATTGCAGTAAGATTACTAATATTTTTCCCGAAAAAAGATGGTATATAATGTTCAGAATTTAAGATTATTAAATTGTTTTCCTTTTCATTAAATTGAAACTTAAACTCATTACTTAAGTTGATTCCGATATTATGTATAGCTTTATATTGTTTAATATAAAAATATAAAATTTCCATAGTTATTAGTCTAATATTTTTTTACAAATATATTTTATTAATCTGCACTTAATTAGTGGTCAAGTGTCAATTATTATCCAAGCAGAAGATAATATGCTTTTGGATAGTTTATCTATTTCCTTTCAATCAACTTCTCCAACTTCTCAATCATTTCCCTCTGCTGCTCAAGCATACGCTCATAAAGCTCAACCATTTTATCAAGAGGGTTAAAAGTAAAAGTAGGATAGTAGTTATAACCGTTTGACTGGTCATTGAAAGTATTAGAAATAATATTCACTGCCTGCTCCTCATCAAAATTTTCAATAGCTTCCGCAGGAACTTTCAAAATCTTCGCTACCTGGGCCAGAATATCAGATTCTACCATTTCTTTTTGCTCTAAAAGAGAAACTTTTTTTTGGTTCCAGTCATCGCCCAGTTCGAAAGCTAAAGCTTCCTGTTTGATGCCCAGCATTTCACGGAAACGCTTAATGTTTCTACCTTGATGTATTTTCTTATTTTGCATATCTGTGTCAATCATAATAACAAATATAAAGTTTTAAGACATAAAAATAAAGCTCCTTTTTAAAATAAATGAAATTCTAAAATATCTTTCATTCCGTATAAAATATCCTTCCTGAAATTGGAATATACCGCCTGATATTATTTGGTTTGCAGAAAACAACAAATAATGAAAAAGAAGATCAATTTACAGAACAAATATAAACTGTTCCGCAACCGCAACCTTACGGTTTCCCATAAGTGCTTTAAAAGATCTTACAGTGGGCATGTCTTTTTTCCGGAAATAAGGATTGCCGGAAAATGGGTTCAGGAATGCGGTTTTGAAGCGGGTGACAAGGTATTGGTGACGGTATGCAGAAATCAGATTATTTTAAAGAAAATGGAGGTGGATTAGGTGATTATTTGGCTTGAAACTTGGAAGCTTGTTTTTTTATCTCCCGCAGATTTCACAGATTGTTCAGATGTTTGGGTTTGATTTTAATGGGCTTGAGAGTAATTTAAAGTAATCTGTGTGATCTGTGGGAGATTCTTTTCTGATGAAGCAGACGTTGAGCTGGCCACCTGCGGTGGCCGAGCCTTGTCTATTTACAAAGAAATCGGGATAGATAATGCTTTATCAATATCACGAGTAAGTGATTTATATTTTGTCTAAATAAAAAGCGCGGAGATTTTATATAGTCTCCACGCTTCGTTTCAATGGATAAAATTATTCTTTTTTCCAGACTGAAATCAGCGTCTGTAAAACAACTGAAGCAATGATCAAAGAAATTCCTATATAAAATGGCAGACCCACTTCTTTGCTTTCGCCGAAAAATAAAAATGCCATCACAATGGCATAAACAGGCTCCAGATTAAAAGTTAAATTCACGGTGAATGCCGGAATTTTCTTTAAAACCTCTGCAAAAGCCACATATAACACTACCGTACAAAAAAGAGCTAAAATGCCCAAATAAGCGGTGTTTTTCAAGTCAGGTACTATGCTATCTGCCGGGGAAATGAGGAGATATACGGGCAAAAACGCTCCAAGAGCCAAAGTTCCGGCTATCATTTGGTAAAAGTTGATAACTTTGGTATCAAAGTGCCTGACCAACCGATTGTTGTAAATAGTATACAATGCTCCAAAAGCGGAAGAAATAACGCCCAAAATAATTCCAAGCTGATAAGAAATATCAAAATGAAAGATCAGGCTGATTCCCAACAGGGTAAAGGTACTGAGAATCAGTTCAGAGATTTTGAATTTCTCTTTATCGATCAAAGGTTTGAATACAGCGGTAAAGAAACTGGTCAGACAGTAGCAGACCACACCAATTGAAATATTAGCGTATTTGATGCTGGCATAGAAGAAAAGCCAGTGCATGGTGATAAGCAGCCCAGCTTTCATTATACGTACTTTTTCCTGTAAAGAAATTTTATACGGGATTCTCAGCAGTTTTAAAATAACGAATAAAATGACCGCGGAAAATAATAGTCTGTACCAGACCAGTAATCCTTCATTGAGTGAGATGAGTTTTCCGAACACGCCTGTAAATCCGGCCAGGATAACGGCCAGATGCAATAATACATATGATTTTTTCATTGAGAATGAACTGTAAAGATTTGAATTAATATTTTTTGTCAGAATTTGAAGCACCAATGGTCCGGCCAATAAAAGCTTAACGGCATGAGGATACTTCAAATGAATTTGAAAATATTAGAATCCTGGAGGAGGCAAACAGCTCGCGTGGTTCATATCTATAGTATTGAAATCAAATATAAGTAAAACCTTTGAAATGAAGGACGGGCTGCATTAAAAATATGTAATTTAGTGCAGGCAAAGGATTTTTATAGTCCAGATCATATTATATGGAATTAAGAAAAGACATTGAACCGGATTTTGATACTGCAGAAAAACGGTATCCGGAAGTTCTGCAACTTATTTTAGCCTATACGGACTATTGCGATGAAAAGGGAGATGAAGATCAATCAGCCTATCAAAAGCTTGAGGACAAACTGCATGAGATGACAGGGAAGGAGATGTCCCGATTTAACCTCTGGGAATGGTGGGAGGCCGACGGAGCGGAGAATTTAGCCTTTAATATTGCCTTGCCGGATCCTGTCATCGTAGACAATATAACCAAAAATGAATTATTTGAGATCGTAACACGGCTGAAAACGTTTGAATTACCGGAAGAAAGAAGCTTCAAAGCTCAGTTTTACAGTCATTTATGCTTTGGAAATGGATATTATCATCAGTTTTTAAAGCTGAATTTTAAAAATTATAATCTCAAATTATTTCAGAGAAATAAAGATAAAGATGGAAATTATTTTGAGTACAGCAAGGAAGAAACAACAGAAAGACTGTGGAACAATGGGAGTTATTAATCTGGTTTTAAACAATTTAAACTATTCAATTTAACATAATGTATGCGAAGGTATTAAAAAAACTGAACATTTTAGGGGGAAATACAGATGGGGTAAGCTCAGATAAAAGCTTTGCCGAAAACTGGCAGAGCATACAGTTCAGACATCATTTATATGATAAGGAATGGGATGTTTATGGAATAGATCAGTTCTACGAGAATAACAAGGAACTGTACGGCAGCAGCAAAGATACTTTTTACAATAATCTTCTGGAGCATTATTTTTCAAACCATGAACATTTCTACGGACAGGATTTTTATAAGGACTGGCTTTTTACACCGTTTAAAAAGGATTCAGAAGATTTTGGCGAGCTTGAAGGATGTGTAGAGGAATCTGAAATCAGGGAAACTGTACAGGGCGCAGAAATGGAATTCATTTGTATATTTTATTCTTATGGATATCCGGATCATTATTTTGTATGCCTTACAGATGCTGACCCAAATAATCCAACAGTCTACAGTACGGATCATGAAAACTATTTTGGCGAAATAGAGAACGAAGGAAAGCTGGAAAAATTTCTGGACAGGTATATGACTAAAGAAGAGTTCTCAGAAGTCGTTAAAGAATATCTGGAAAGAAAATTTGGGAAATAACGGATTCTGGAGCAGTATTATGCTCTATCCCAATAGTTTTATAAAAGTCCTATAATTTATATTATGTTAAATTGAATATTGTTCGAGTTGTGCTGATGTTGTAGCGCGGCCTGGAAATTTCCTTTGGAATACACTATATCTATTAAGCATCAAAAGTTCTTTCTTTTGAAATTATATTCCGGCAAAGGCACCAATAGTTTACTAACGCTTGATCTGTCATTTGAAGATGTTGATCTGTGTCATTAAAATATAAAGGTTGGATAATCTATATCCAACCTTCTGTTCTTTATTGTTTTATGAATTTTAAAGTAACAATTTCTTTTTCGAGAGATATTTTCAGAAAGTAATTTCCTGAAGGTAAATCCCTGACCTCCAATTGCTTGCTGTCTTTTACTGTTCTTATGGTTTGTCCGTTGATGTTGATAATCTGAATTTCCAGGACTCTTTCATTTGTATTCAAATGAATGACGTTTTGGGCCGGATTAGGATAAATGGTTAAATTTTTATTAGAAACAGCCTCAGAAAGTCTTAATGTATAGGTATTGGTAAATTTATAAAGTCTGTATTGATCTATAAAATAAACCCCACCATCAGGCGCAAGGTGTTGGCTGTAAAGATATTCATGCGCATTTGATATTTCTCTTGCATAGCTTCCTGTATTATTAAAGGCATTGTTTCTTTCACCGTTTTGTAATAATCCAACCATCACAAAATCATAATTTCCGTTTTGTACAACCGTCCATTGCGAAGAGCTGCAAAGAAGATAATTTCCATCAGGTAAAATCAGTACATTTCCTCCCCACAACTTATTATGGTTAGGAATATTGGTATTGGGTACATATTTTCCGCTATTTTTATAAGTCGTATCGTAGCTTCCATCTGGATTAAGTCTGGATATATAGGTTGATTTCGGTCCGAAACTCAATGCCGCTGAAATCAATTGTATCTTACCGTCCGGAAGTACATCTATTTTGGAAAGAAAGTCTCCGGAATTTTCCATATCCAGTATTTTGACGCCATTGGTTCCGAATGAATTGACGAAATTTCCATTTTCATCAACCTTATAAATAAACATATCTCTGTTATACGTATCATTGGAATCGTATCCGTAAGAACCACCGATAAGCATCGATCCGTCATTTAAAAAAACAAGATCATTGAGTTTGGAATAATACGTAGGATTGATTTCAAGAATTCCACTTTGTGCAAAAGTAGTGTCTAAGATACCATTAGGTAAAAATCTCATCACAACTCCCCTCGTATACTGATAAGCTTCACTTACAGCATCCTTGTCTGCAAAAATCACGATTCTTCCGGCACTATCTGTAAATATTTTTTCCCCGTTATCGTAGTTTGTTCCAAGATTCATTACAACTTTGCCATTGTTGCCAAATGTAGTGTCCAATGTTCCATCTTCATTTAGCCTTACCATAAACAGGTTGTAATTGTAATTGAACATTCCTGCTGCAGTATCTGTTTTTCCAACAGCTAAAATTTTATGGTCAGGAAGCTCTTTGAGTGCATGAAAAATATCCCCTTGGGAGAATCCTCCATCGATAGAAGCAACGCCGCTGGTTCCGAAATTGAGATCTACAGAACCATTGGGCAGATATCTTTTGACCATTCCGTTGTAATAAGGAGTAGATTGAAGTTGTTCTCCCGCAATAAGTATTTTTCCATTGTAAGAGACTTCTATGTCTTCGAAACGATCTGTAGACTCACTAGGCGTAACGCCATTTTGAGCAAAATTAAGATCCAGACCTACACCCTGTGCGGAAAATAGAGAACTTATTAAGAGTGAAGCTGATACGAGATAGTTTTTAATCATGGTTTAATTTTTGCCAAAAATAAACATTTTGAATATTCTTTATGAAATTTGACCAGATTTTAATGAATATGAATAAATGACTGTTAAAACTGATGATCTTCTGAAGATTACACGACCTACCCTAGCTGATGTTGCTAACAATAAAAGTCATATCTGTTATAACAGATAAGCTCCAAAGTCATTAGACTTTGGAGCTTATTTGATGTCAATAGCCATTGGACAGGCTTATCTGTGAATTTTACAACAATCTATTTCTTCACGATTTTAGTCAAGTTGTTATTGCCTTTTAACAGGTAGTTCCCTGATGGATATCCGGTAAGGTCGATCTGGTTTTTTCCTTTGCTTAAAGTGATGTTTTTAATGGCTTTACCTGTGCTGTCATATAAATAAGCATCTCCGTTTTCAGAAGACTCTACAGTGATCACTCCTGTTGTTGGATTAGGATAAGCCGGAATTTTTAATTTTGCAGAAGTTTCTACTGTTGATAAACTTCCATTGCAAGTAGCATTATATGTATCTCCAATAATGTTAAAACCCTTGTTAACCAATTGGGCTCTTGCCATAATGGCTTGTGGCGTAGAATAAGTTAGCCCTGTTGCATCTATGGTTCCGGATGTTATTCCTGAGCTGGCCCATGTAGGATTATTAATGAGAGCAATTAGAAATTTATTATAATTGATACATGATAAACCGGTATTTTTTAATCCGAAATATATTGAATTATCAAGAAAGTTTTGAAGCTTAATGTTCCAGGTAGAAATATCCTGATTAAAATTTAAAGCACCATTAAACATATTAAACCCAATAGAAACATTAACTTTACTAACATCCCAGTTTCCAATAGGTTGATTAAAAGCTTTAGCATTCGTAAACATTTGCTCAAAATCTTTTACATTACCTGTATTCCAGTTATTAAGTGGTTGATTGAAGGAGGTAGCATTAGAGAATACATAGCGAAAATTAGTAGCATTAGAGGTATTCCATGAATTTAACGGCTGGTTGAAAGCTACTGCAAACGTAAACATCGAAGAGAAATTGGTTCCGGACACCGTATTCCAGCTGGAAATATTTTGATTAAAAGAAGATGCCAGCGAAAACATATCACTAAAATTGGTTACTCCCGCCGTATTCCAGGTTCCAATATTTTGATTAAATAATGTGGCTCTGCTAAACATTCCACTCATATTAGTAATACTGCTTGTATTCCAAGTGGAAAATGAATTATTGCCAATCAAAGAGGGACAATAAGCGAACATTTCAGATAAATTACTGATTTGCGTCAGATTTGGGGCATCTGTAGCAGTTACGTCAAGGTTTGGACATCTCGCAAATCCCCTGCTGAATTGCTCAAGCCAGACGATTCCTCCCCACTGACTGACTTCGGTGAGTTCCGGATTTTCAGTAATAACGTTGATATTAGCCTTAAATCCATAAAACAATCCACTGCCATTGGATACCTTCACTTTGTAGGTTGCCTGAACTGGATTTGTATTTAAAGAGGTACCAAAAGAAATGATAGCAGGACTGCTGCTGCTTGATGTGACAGAATTAAGAACTCCATTATGTTGAGGATATCCTACTTCTTCCCAGTTAATGGTGTAGCTGGTTCCGGAACCCCCAAAAGATATAGCATTATCGATGGTACCATTTACATTAGGCTTCCATAATGTGATGAATTCAGTCTGTGCATAACAACAGAAAGATAGAAAAAGAAAAATAATTACTAGTTTTTTTTTATACATAATTTAAAAAATTTCACAAAAATAAGCGTTATTTTAAGAAAAATAAAGAAAAAGGGTGAATTTAAAATGAATTATTTTATTTGATTGACTGTTTTTTATCATTACAATAACTTCCCGGCATTCTTTATCTTATCTCTACTACAAAGATATAGACGCACAGCGACAGAACATGTCGTAATAAAATTGATTAAGAAATTAATTTAAAAAAATTGAGAGTCAAAAAATGCTTTGGCAGTAGGTATTGAACTTATCTTTAAAGGGGATCGTGGACTGTACTTTAGAATTAAAGAGGTTCGTTTTCTGAAATATTCCTGGAATTCCCAACATAGAAATATCCCATCAGCAATACACATAAAGTCCCTAAAATAAATCCACCTACAACGTCCGTAAACCAGTGGGCTCCAAGATAAATCCTTGAGAAGGCCCCTAAAAATATCATAGAAAGACAAATCGTGATAAGAAATATTTTAAGCGTATATTTTATCTTTTTCAAACGCAGAATAATTAATATCAGGGCTCCAAAAAACACTGTATAAAATAGTACATGACCGCTGGGGAAACTCTGATATTTGGTTTCTTCCAGAAGAATCACAAGGTCTTTAGATGGTCTTGGCCTGTTGATCAGCATTTTCATCCCCAATCCTATCACTCCCGATAAAAGGGTGGATAAAATCAATAGTGATTCTTTTTTATAGCTCATCAACAGAAAGCAAAGTGAACTTATGATGACCATTACAACGGACACCGGAGTTCTTCCCAACCAGCTGATCCAGATCATCAATGTGTTGAGACCTGGCGTATGTTTTTCCTGAATTTCTCTGGAAATATGAATATCCAGATATTTGGTTGGGGTAAAGAATACCAGACAGCTAAGCAGGATAAAGGCAATAAAAAGAGTGATCAGTACCGAACGGAATAAAACTGATTTGTTGGTTTGCAGAAAAGTGATCAATTTCATATGTCAAAAAAATTAGTCCTACAAGATAGCATTCTAATTTTGAATTTATTTGGAATAATCAATATTTAGAAGGTGAATATACCTTTTTTGTTTTAAATTTTAGGGTCAGTTCCAGGAAGGACTCGGCTCAGACTTCTGTTGTTATTAAATGCAAAAATGTAGAAATCTCAATTAAAGCTTTTCACCTGTACTGATGCAGCAATGCTTATAATTCATAAAAAAAACCGCTCTTTTCGGAGCGGTATACTTTTTTAATTGCTGGGGTGTCTTAGCAGGTAGATCCACATGAAAGAACCTGGATGTGTACAACACCGTTAACAACGCACTGTACCTGGCATAATGTAGTTCCTACAAGAGTCCCTACACCGCTTACAGCACCTCCTACTGTATTCGTTACACCACCTACAACACCACCTACGATAGTGCCTACTCCACCTACTACTCCACCAACTACTCCACCAAGGCCACCGATAACCCCTCCGATGTTATCGAATATTCCGTTACCTGAAATAGTTTTCAATTCGTTTCTGTTTAATTTTTTAAAATTTTTCATGATATAAAATTTGTATGATTATTACATCACTAAGGTAAGAATAATTACAATACCACAGTATTTTTTTTGAAAAAAATAATTAAAAATGTTTATAACTTAATATTTCATTAATATAAACGGTATTTAATGAATATATCATTATTTGACTTATCTTTCTTATTTTTGTGAAAATGAATAATTTACCCTCATTTTTGTTAAATTGGATTGAAGATCCTATCGATTGCCGGCTAAAATTTGCATTTCAGAATTCAGTTTCTGGTATCAAAATAATTCATTCAAAAAGCAAAGCTGTCGCACGGAAAAATAGATTTCGAAAGTCTGTTTAGCGGTAGTATTTTTTCTTTAGCCATAAACTTATCCGGACAAGCACGATTAAAACAGGGACTTCTACCAAAGGCCCTATGACCCCTACAAATGCCTGTGGGGAATGAATCCCGAATAAGGCAATGGCTACAGCAATGGCCAGTTCAAAATTATTTCCGGTTGCTGTGAAAGATATGGACGCATTTTTATCATAAGGCACCTTCAGTGATCTGTTGATAAAGAAGCTTACAAAAAACATCAGGATAAAATATACTGTGAGCGGTAAAGCTACTTTTAAAACATCTAAAGGCAGTTCCAGAATTTTCTCTCCCTTGAGACTGAACATTAAGACAATGGTAAATAATAAAGCATATAAAGTCAATGGAGAGATCATGGGAATAAACTTTCTATTGTACCACTCCACTCCTTTTGTTCTGGTAAGAATATAACGGCTGAAAAAACCTGCCACAAAGGGAATTCCTAAATACATCAGAACGCTTTCCGTTACCTCCTTCATGGATACGCTCACATTGAAAGTAGCCAGACCTAGTTTTCCGGGTAAAACATTGATAAAAAGCCAAACCATAAAGCTATAACTGAAGATCTGGAACAGACTGTTTAAAGCAACCAGCAATGCTCCATATTCACGATTCCCTTTAGCCAGGTCATTCCATACAAGGACCATGGCAATACATCTTGCCAGACCAATAAGGACTAAGCCGATCATATAATCAGGTTCATTCCTCAGAAAGACCATCGCCAGTACGAACATTAAAACCGGACCTATTACCCAATTCAGCAGTAAAGAAATGCCTATGACTTTTTTATCTCCCAATGCTTTGGGTAAAAGGGAATAGTCTACCTTGGCCAAAGGGGGATACATCATAATGATTAATCCAATGGCTAAAGGAATATTGGTTGTTCCCACCGATAAAGAATGGATCATATCCGAAATAGCGGGAAAGAAATAGCCGAGCCCAATTCCTGAAAACATCGCCAGGAATATCCAGAGCGTAAGAAATCGGTCAAGAAATTTTAATTTGGGTTGCATACTTTTGTTTTTAATCTATTGCTGTTGTTTTATCTGTGAAAATACGTAGAACATTTCAGCACCTATTTGCAGGCTTTTCTCATGATACACCCTTGTTTGCTCATTCGTACCGTCGGACATTTTAGGATCTTCAAAGGGTATAGAAATACGTTTTTCTGCTCCTGCGATAAAAGGACACTCCCCGTCTGCCTGCGAACAGGTCATCACAGCTGCAAAACCGGAATCCGGATTAAAAGGGCTGTCGTATTTTTTAGAAAAACCAATAACCGGATGTCTGTTTCCATCATATTTTATGGCATATACAGGATTTTCAGTATCAGATATTTTAAAGATTTGACATCCCTGTTCCTGCAATGTTTCTGCGATTTTAGGAAACATAGCCGTTTCTTCCGTTCCCCCTGAATAGCAGAGTACGTTAGGAATATTAAAATAAATACTGGCCATTTGTGCCCAGACTTGCGCCAGATGGCTTCTCCGGGAATTGTGGGTGCAGATAAAATTAATATCTGTCCTTCTTTCGTCTTCTGTTCTTTTTTGGATAAAGTCTATCAATGGCTGTAATACGACTTTTCGTTCTTCCCTGATTTCCTGGTTTTTGAACAGCGCTATTGTTTCGAGTAGTCTAGGATACATCTCTGATTTAATTTAAAGTGGATTTTAACAGCATCCTGAGTTTGGAGTACAACAAGAAGTCATATCAGAAGAAAGTTCTGATCCTTTTTCTGCAGGAATCCCGCAAGCTTCCTGAGCCAGACAAGCGGTTGTTTTGTTTTTAAGGATGAAGTTTTTTCCATTAAACTCCAGGTCGTATTTTCCGATGGTTGTATTTTGGTATTCCACTTCAATTTCGTCATCTTCAATCCCTAATTTTTCTTCCGATAATTTTATGATATTGAGAAGCTTTGCAGGTTTTAGTCTGTGTTCAAAATCATCTGCGTTCCATAGCTGAAAATTCACTGTTTTTTCATTTCGGATAACGCCTCCGCAGTCGATAAAATGCTTTGTCACCCTTCCTACTTCTGTAACGTGGAAATGTTCCGGTACAAAAGTTCCGTTTTCCAATTGAAATTCAACAGTATCTAACGTTGGTAAAATTTCTTTGATCTCAGATAGTTTCATTTTTTATTTATTATATTGGTTAATTGCAATATTACGATATATTAGATTAAAAAAATGCTTAACAGCATTTCTGATCTTTAACAGAGAGTACAATGTTTGAGAAATAATTTTTCAAAATTCCAAATGTATCTTTATCAATACAATAGCAGATAGCCGTTCCTTCAATATTCCCTTTGATCAGACCTGCATTCTTCAATTCTTTCAAATGCTGGGATACGGTAGCCTGAGCCAGAGGAAGTTCATTGACAATATCCCCGCAGATACAGGTATCTACTTTAAGTAAATACTCGATAATAGCCACTCTTGCAGGATGGCCAAGCGCTTTGCATATAACGGCAATCTTGTTTTGATGATCGGTAAAGTGGTCCGTTTTGGTGGCTCCCATGATAAATTATTATATCGCAATATTACGATTAAATTTTAGAGTACAAAATTATTTTGTGCTTTTTATTGATTTACACTAAGTTCTTGCGAGTAGAATCGATCAGAGATCCTGAAGATTTTGTTAACTTTGCATTTCCCAACACTATTATTAACCGGAAATAACAGAAGTATGTCTATAACCAACGAACAGGAATTAGCAGGAATGCAAAAAGCAAGCGAAGCTGTTGCCTATACTTTAAAAGAAATGATTCAGTACGCTCAGCCTGGTATGACCACCAAAGATCTTGATGAGTATGGAGCGAAGATCCTCTCCGGCTTCGGTGCAAAATCAGCGCCGCATCTTACCTATGGATTTCCGGGATGGACCTGCATCAGTGTAGATCATGAATTTTGCCACGGTATTCCTACCGATAAAAGGATATTGAAAGAAGGAGATCTCATCAATATTGATGTTTCCGCGGAACTCAACGGGTACTGGTCAGACAACGGAGGTTCCTTTGTGATTGGAAAAGATATCCATCAGCACCAGGCCTTGGTAGATGCTTCCAAAGACATTTTGCAAAAAGCAATCAACCATATAAAAGGAGGTGTAAAAATAGCTGATATTGGATTTCTGATGGAAACCGAGGCGAAAAAAAGAGGTTTTAAAGTCATTAGAAATCTTGCCGGACACGGTATCGGAAAAAGCCTGCATGAACAGCCCGATGAACTCATGAATTACAGAAACCGGTACGATTCAAGAAGATTCAGGAAAAACTCTGTGGTAGCAATTGAAACATTTATCTCTACAACCTCCAATATTGCCGTAGAGCTTAACGATGGATGGACGATGGTAGGCAACAAAGGCGGATATATGGCACAACACGAACACACCATTGTAGTTACCGACGGAAAACCCATCATTTTAACTGAAATGAATGAGATATTGAACTAGATGATCCTTGCCTCCGAAGTAAAAATGACATTTAGATTTACACAAAGAGATCCCGGATTTTATCAGTTCGCGACTTTTTACTGAACTGACTACCGTTATACTGTGATGCTTTTCTGAATTGCTTTAAAATAATAGTAGGAATCCCGCAAAATGAATGGCTACTACTATTTCATTTTAACAAATGGCTTACTTTTCCAGATAAAAAAGAATAATTTTACTGGAATTTCTGCCTTGGCAATCCAATCTCATGTGCCTGAGGATAAGGTTTTCTGGAGGTCATGCTCACATCTTCTCTGATCTGCCGGTGAATATCATACTGCTTATCTTTGTCATAAGCATATCTTGGGTCCGGAATCATAGGCATTTTCGCCATTTTATGAATGGTGATCGTTGGAAAATGATAATCCACTTCTACAGTTCCCAGCAGCAGATAGCAGCCTCCACCCTGAAATGGATATTCATTCAGGCTGTCCGGAAAATGGGCCGTATCAAAATAATCTCCGTTCACATCGATCCAGGTTCCGAAATACATCGTTCCTTTTTTGGTCGGCACATGTTTTCTGGAGATCAGATAAGCCATCATTTTTACCTGCTTTTTATGATGCAGTACTAAGTCTTTTACCATTACAGAGCCTCTGTATGTAGTCTTCAGCAGATCAAACGGAATACAGGAAACCGGAAATCCGATGATCTCAATTTCATCAAAGGCATCTTCAAAATTTTCCCGCTTCAGTTGAGGAAGTTTGTATTCCTGAACCGGTTCCTCTATCAGCAAAAGGCCTCTGTTTTCAGGTTTAAAATTAATTAAAAGCAGACGGGCTTCTACCAGAAGCTCATTCTTCGGTTGCCCTGTAAAACGGAATGCGCCGATAAAAATAAGCGTTTGAATGGTTTCAATACCGATTGGAATGCGGCGGATAAAATCTTCCAGTGACTGAAAATTTCCGTTTTTATGACGTTCCTCGGCAATTCCATGGGCTAATCTGCTTTCAAGTCCCTGAAGAAGCATAAATCCAAGATAGATCTCTTTTCCTCTTAATACCGTCTGATATTCACTGGTGTTGACACAGGGCGTCTGAACAGAGGCTCCGGACATTTTAGCCTCATGAATATACACCTCCGTTCTGTAAAATCCCCCCTGATTATTAATGACCGAAACCATGAATTCCAGCGGATAATACACTTTCAGATAAAGGCTCTGATAGCTTTCTACCGCATAGGAAGCCGAATGTGCTTTACAGAAAGAATAGCCCGCAAAAGATTCAATCTGACGATAGGCTTCAGCAGTCAGCTGCTCGGAATGTCCTTTGCCTTTACAGGAAGCAAAGAAATTAGCCTTTACCTCCTGTAGCTTTTCCAGCGAACGGCCTTTTCCACTCATCGCTCTGCGGAGAATATCTCCGTCCGCTAAAGACAATCCTCCAAAATACTGGGCGATTTTAATCACATCTTCCTGATACACCATGATGCCGTAGGTTTCCTTCAAATGATCTTCAAACACCGAATGAAAATATTCAAATTGATCGGGATGATTATGCCTGAAAATATATTCTCTCATCATCCCACTTTGGGCAACTCCCGGTCTGATAATCGAAGAAGCCGCAACGAGTGTTCTGTAATCTCCGCATTTTAGTCTTCTTAAAAGTCCCCGCATCGCAGGAGATTCAATATAAAAGCATCCGATGGTTTTTCCCTGAGCCAGATGTTCATTGGCCAGTGCTTCATTTTTAGAAATAGTAGTATCCCGGATATCCACCGTAATGCCTCTGGTTTCTTTGATTAATTTCACGGTATCATTGATCGTTCCCAAGCCTCTCTGGGAAAGAATATCAAATTTTTCCAGTCCTATATCTTCTGCGGTGTACATGTCAAACTGAACAATAGGAAATCCTTTTGGCGGCATTTCCAGTGCCGTAAAGTTGGTGATCGGTTCTTCAGAGATCAGAATCCCGCAGGCATGCATACTTCTTTGGTTGGGAAATTTTTCCAGCAGCTTGCCATATTTAGCCACCCTATCTACGACCTTATTCCGGTCATGGGCTTCCACAGATTGGGTGGTAAGGCTGTCCAGTTCTTCTTTAGGCAGTCCAAAAACTTTTCCAACCTCACGGAATATCGATTTGTATTTGAATTCTACATTAGTTCCGCAGAACGCAACATGCTCTTTTCCATACCGGTCAAAAATATACTGCAACATCGGGTCTCTCTCCTGCCAGCTCCAGTCGATATCAAAATCAGGAGGTGTATTTCGGTTAAGATTCAGAAAGCGTTCAAAATAAAGATCAAGTTCCAGTGGGCAGATGTCGGTAATTCCTAAACAGTAACTGACTATTGAATTTGCACCGCTCCCCCGTCCCACATGCATAAATCCCATCCTGTTGCTGTAACGGATGATGTCCCAGGTAATCAGAAAGTAAGAGCAGAATTTAAGCTCATGGATGACTTTCAGTTCTTTTTCTATCCTTTTTCTGGCCTCTTCATGATCTAACCCATAGCGCTTTTTCAGGCCTAAATAAGCAAGTCTGGTCAGGAATTTCAGATCACTTTCTCTCGATTTTGTAAAATTCAGTTGATTTCTGACCTTTTTAAAATCAAATTCAAAACTGCAGCTGCTGAATATATTTTTTGTATTCTGAATGATCTCCGGATATCTCTGAAATGCTTCCAGAATGCTTTTTTCAGCCCTCAGATATTCAGATTTCCGGCATATTTCGGTTTCTTCAAGCTTACTAAGCAATGTGTTGTGATCGATGGCTCTAAGGATGCGGTGAAGATGGTATTCTTCTTTAGTACTGAAGGTGACCGGCTGGAGAATGACCATTCTGGAGATTAACCTCTGAAATTCAGGGCGGATAAGAAGCGTAAGTTCCTCTTCCCGGATTCCAATGAATTCATTGTCTTTAAGGACTTCAGGGATATTTTCCAGAGGATAAATTACCAATACCTTATCAAATTCAGTAGCCATTTCACATAAGTCTTTCCCATTGCAATGATAGTCTGTGATCATCTTATTGACCTCTCCGATACCACTGAATTCTTTAGCCACCGTAATATAAAGAAGTCTGCCGTCTTTTCTGATCTCTACGCCCGCAATGGGTTTGATTCCCTTGTTCTCACATTCTTTTTTAAATTCATAAATGGCGGTAACTGTATTGATATCCGTAAGCACCAGTTCCCTGATGCCCAGTGCATGTGCCTGAGCAACCAGTTCTTTTACCGATAAAGTTCCGTAACGGAGGCTGTGATAGGAATGACAGTTGAGAAACATAATCTGCAGATTTTTTTGAGGGTTATTTGCCGAAGTCAAAGCCGGAAGCTCTGCCTACCGCATCGGAGCCAAAGCGGTTTTTGAGGTCATCCATAGCCTGATAAAGACTCATTTGCTCTTCTGTATCTTCAAAAAGATTCATCTGGTGACTGCCATGAACGAGTCCTGTAAAACGAAGTCCCACCAGACGAAGTCTCATTCTTCTGGTATATGCTTTATTAAACAGATCCAAAGCAACCCTTGCCAAAGTATGGTCTGCAGATGTATAGGCTACTCTGGACTGTTTGGTTTCGGTATCAAAATTGGCATAGCGGATCTTTACAGCCACAGTGGAAGTCAGCCACTTTTCTTTTCTCAGCTGATACGCCAGCTGTTCAGCCATTCCGGATATTAATCTTTTTAATTCCGGGATATCCATCGTATCGGAAGTGAAAGTTCGTTCCGTGGATATTGATTTTCTTTCAGAATAAGGAATGACAGGATTTTCATCGATTCCGTTGGCTTTCTTCCACAGTTCACTGCCGTTCTGCCCGATCATTTGCTGAAGAACCAGCACCGGCATTTCAGATAAGGTCTGGATGGTACGGATTCCTACCCGTGAAAGCAGCTGAAAGGTGTTGTCTCCTACCATCGGAATTTTTTTAATAGACAGCGGATTCAGAAAAGGCTGGACTTCCTGAAGTTTGATTTCCATTTTTCCGGGTTTGGCTTCTCCTGTTCCGATTTTGGAAACTGTTTTATTGGTGGATAGTGCAAAACTTATGGGAAGTCCTGTTTCTTTGGTTACGGCCGAAGCAATTTCGTCGGTCCATTGATAACATCCGAAAAATTTATCCATCCCGGAGAGATCCAGATAGAATTCATCAATACTGGCTTTTTCCATCAGGGGTACCTTTTCCCGGATAATATCGGTGACTGTATGAGACAGTCTTGAGTACATTTCATGATCCCCGCGCACAACTTTAGCATCCGGACAGAGTCTGAGCGCCATCCTGATCGGCATAGCAGAGCGTACCCCGAAATGGCGTGCTTCATAGGAACATGAGGCCACAACGCCTCTGTCCCCACCTCCTATGATCAAAGGGATTCCGTCAAATTTAGAATTGACAAGACGCTCACAGGATACAAAAAATGTATCCAGGTCCATATGTACAATCGCACGTTCCATGATGCAAAATTAGATATGTTTTGAATCAAACTTTGCATTTTATTTGATATATTTCGTATCAATGTTTGTTTTTTGAGAAATGATAAGGGTTTTCCTCTATGAAAACAGGATGAGATAAAATGGGTAATAAATAGCAAAAATATTTCCCACAGGTCACACGGATTACACCGATTCTATTTTGAATGATCCAATTATTTACAATTCAATGCAAACATCTGCTTGATCGGTGGAATCTGTAGCAAATCAAAAAAGATCCAAGTAAAACATTGGCATCAATCATCATCTGAGTCTGTTGAAATTTTTTTTCAGGGTAAAAATCCTCAAAACGTTTAATATTTAGAATTAATCGGCAACTACCCCATTTTATTTGCCTAAAATGAATGGGTGTTTTGAATCATAATTTGTATTTTTGTTGATATATTTCGTATCAATGTCAATTTTTTCAAATAATATTCGTTTTTTAAGAGGAAAAAGAAACCTCTCTCAGCAATCTGTAGCCACTGAACTGGTTATATCACGCGTACGGTACTCCAAATATGAAAACGGGGTCTCTGAACCACCTATTGAATTGCTTGTCAAAATATCCAAATATTTTCATGTAAGCATCGATCTTCTGGTATCGGTAGACATCCGTAAATACCCGATGGAAGAAATGCTGAAACTGCCGGACAACAGAATTGTCCTTCCGGTAGCTGTAGACCATCTTGGAAATGATACCATTGAGATCATTCCGCAGAAAGCATCCATGGGATATCTTGAAGGATACAGCGATATCGGTTATATCGAGAGCCTGCAAAGAATTGCCCTTCCCTTCCTTACTAATGGCAAATACAGAGCTTTTCCGGCAGACGGGGATTCTATGCCGCCATTCAGAAACGGGTCTTATATCGTAGGAAAATATGTAGAAGGTATCAATGATCTTAAACCGGGAAAAACTTATGTTTTCATTACCTTAAATGACGGGATTACCTACAAACGTTTTAAAGAAATAAAAGGAAATGCAGTGTCTGTAAGTGCCGATAACTCATTCTACGAACCGTATGACATTCCGTTTAACGAAGTGGTAGAAATCTGGCAGTATGCTTCAGGGATTTTTCCGGAAGATTTTGAACCGGGTGATTACGAAAGCTATAATTTCAAAGAAATGTTCCGCGAACTGAAGCAGGATATCAAAGATCTGGACAAAAAAGTTTCGGGGCGCCGGAAATCTTAATAACGCTAATGCATGGAGTGTAATGGACCAGTTAAGTTTATTTGATTCAGAAGAATACTTCCGGTTTCCGAAAGAACTGCTGGAATATACTGACCATTTTCTGCCGGAGTATGAAGCTTCTCAGCTGGAGGAGCTTCTGATTCGTGTGGCTCCGTGGAAGCAGAGAACCCAGAAAATGTATGATAAAATGGTTCTCACTCCACGACTGACAGCCTGGTATGGAGATGAAAGCAGAACCTACAAGCTGGGTGGAAATGATTTTAATGTCAATCCCTGGTTACCGGAATTATTAGCTTTAAAACAGAAGATAGAAGAATCCTCCGGATATCAGTTTAATTCTGTTCTGCTGAATTTATACCGCGACGGTAATGATTCTGTGGCATGGCACCGTGATAAAGAAAGCGAATTGGGAAACCGCCCAGTCATTGCTTCTGTAAGCCTCGGGCAGGTCAGAAATTTTGATTTCCGTAAAGCAGATGACCACCGGAATAAATACAGCTTACCTCTTCAGCATGGATCACTGCTGATCATGAAAGGCGATTTACATTTGAATTGGGAACACCGGATTGCAAAATCAGCCAAGACTATGAAGCCGCGGATCAATCTTACGTTCAGGTTGGTGAACGAAGTTTAGGGATGGGTATTTTATTTATCCAATTCGATCCAGACAGGGGCATGATCACTGCTTTTTGTCCAGCCACGGACATGGCGGTCTACTCCACCGGATTGTAAGCTTGAATGCAAATAAGGACTCAACAGAATGTGATCCAGTCTGATGCCTGCATTACGGTCGTAGGCTTTGTAAAGATAATCCCAGAAGGTGTAAACTTTTTCATCAGGATAGAGCGTGCGTATAGAATCCAGCCAGCCTTTATTCAATAATTCATTATATGCTTTTCTTACTTCTGTTCTGTATAAGGCATCATTTTCCCAGCGCTCAGGTTTGTAAACATCTTCAGGTCCCGGAATTATATTAAAATCACCTATAATGATGGCGGGAAGTTCCATTGTGATCAGCTGATGAGTTCGTTTTTTTAACCGCTTGATCCAGTCTAATTTATAGTCAAATTTAGGTCCCGGACAAGGATTTCCGTTGGGAAGATACAGACAGCATATCACCATTTGATCGATAATAGCTTCAATATAACGGCTTTGCAGATCTTCTGAATCTCCGGGTAAAGTATTCTGAACTTCTGTGATTTCAAGGTCTTTTGCAAGGATTGCTACCCCATTCCAGCTTTTCTGTCCTTTCCAAATCGCCTGATAACCTGCAGCATTGATTTCTTTTACAGGAAACCGTTTCTGGGGAGCTTTCAATTCCTGAAGGCAGACAATATCCGGCTGAGCTTCTTTCAGCCACTGCAATAATACGGGCAAACGACCGTTGATTCCGTTTACATTATAGGTTGCTATTTTCATAGGCAAAAGGCTGTAAATTATTTTTACAGGTGCAATAATTATTCCAGCCTGTTGAATAATAATTGATTATAACTCCTGAAGAAGATAAGTTCAATCATAACTCCGGCACACTTAATCTTGATTTTTTTTTACTCCTATTCAGGTTAAATAATAAGTTGACTGATATTGGCATAGTTTATTCATTAGCTTAAAAAATAAAACCTTCCCCATGTCTAGTAAAAATTTCACAAAAACACAATTCGTACTGAATAATGATAATCAGTATCAGCTTGAATATAGCATTGAAGAAATCGGCCAGGGATCTAATTTAACCATTGAAAGGAAAAAAGAAGATGGAGCATTTGAAACCGTTCAGGCGATGATTACCCGACTGAATGATCGCGTTTTTATCCAATGGAGTGAGCCTTTTGACGGCAGACTTATTTTTGAAAACTAAAAAAATATCTTATGAAATACAGTGAAGCCTTACAATATAAGAAAGAAGCTTTGGAAAAAGCGGATGAATCCGTACGGCAAAGTTACCATATCATTATAACACCTGCTGATACCGCTGAAAGTGCAAAATACATTGAAGATTTTTCAAAAAAACCTGATGAATTTAAGGACAACAGCTGTAAAAAATACTCTTCCAACGACGAATATGAAGTCGTAAGCTTCAGGAAAGAAGCGGAAGAAGAATAATAAAATCTAGTACTTTCTTCCCGGATATTATGAAATCAGAGTCTGCTTCTGATCAGCAAAATAATATTCCGGACCTGTGGAATCAGTCATATCACCTACCACATCAGTACCCGGAAATGGAAGCTGGTCTTATAATTGCAGCTATCAATCATCAAATATTAATCACTAAACTATAATTATTATGGAAAAGAAAAAAACAGCAGGAAAAACAGCGTCGAAAACTGTGGCGAAAAAAACAGGTAAAACTCCGGCTAAAAAAGATGCTGCCAAACAGCTGAAAGATTTGTTTGAAGATTCACTCAAAGACATTTACTGGGCAGAGAAAGCTCTTGTAAAAGCGCTTCCTAAAATGCATAAAAATGCTACGGATAAAAAACTAAAAGCAGCTATTGAAAAACATTTTAACGAAACTCAGGTTCATGTAAAAAGACTGGAAGAATGTTTTGCTTCCCTTGGCAAAAAGGCTCAGGCTAAAAAATGTGATGCGATGCAGGGATTACTGGATGAAGGAAAAAGCATTATGGAGGAAACTGAACCGGGCGCAGTAAGAGATGCAGGGATCATTGCTGCTTCTCAGAAAGTAGAACATTATGAAATTGCCACTTACGGATCGCTGGCTGCTTATGCTAAAGTTCTGAAAGAAAAAGACTGTCTTAATAACCTTTTGGCCACTCTTGCCGAAGAAAAAAAATGCGATGCCTTGCTGACAAAAATAGCAGATACCGCTCTTAACAGCAAAGCAAAATAATAAGGTAAAGAAGCTGGAGGCTGGAGGTGCGAAGATAGTATGTCATAAAGGCAAACAAGCCGAACCGTAACCTCCAGCTTCCTGTACCTTCTTCTATTTTTTTACAAAAATTCTTATTTTTAAACTCCTATTAATGGTTCAGACGATCTATTTCCCTGTTGATCTTTATCCAGTGGATACTGTCTGACCGATGAAGTTCCTGATCAAATTGCTTTTTCCAGTTCTTCCCCAATTTTTTTTCAAGACTTTTAAAATACATAGCATTGGAGCGTTCATATTCCTTTTGTAATTGGGTAATGCTGTCGGTTACTTCACAGCCGGTTTCTATCCTTTCATAGCATAAATTCCATTTTTTCACCAGACTGTCAATACCGTCATAGGCTCCTTGAGGTGGAAGTTCACCAATCCTGATATCTTTCCAGCAAAGAGATTCTGCGGAGTGTACTGCCTTTTTTGATGCGTCGGGTTGACAGGCCGTAAGCATTAAAAACATTCCTACTATTGACAGCCCGATAGGTTGCCGTTTTCTTGCATGGCTCTTTACCACTAGGATGTTTGATGTTTCCATAATAGAAATTTATATCATGATCACTGGATCAGCTTATAAAGTCCAGCAAACGTTTTCTTGTAATGACCTGATTTCTTTGATAGAATTCCTCGTCATCCAAACGTGCCAGTGACTCTGTAGATTGTACAGACAGCCAAGCGACGAATACATCCCGCGTTTTAAAAACGGTTGGCGCATGAAAATCACCGTCATATAATTCTCCGTATAAAAAGTGATGATCCTCATTTATTTTCATACCCATCCCGCAATAATCACGGTGGCCGTAGCCCAGAACATTCCCTTTCAGCAATTGATCTGCAACAAGATTGGCGAGCTCATAGCCAAATGCTGTTGTATCCGGCTCCGATTCACCTGAAAAATGATAGCTGTTCATCAATATTATTTTAATGTCAATATTCTATCTAAAGTAAACCATTCAGGTTTTAAATCAATCATTTTAGACATTTTTTTTAGTCAATTCTGTTTTTTTTACCTATTCCATTTAAAAAGATCTGGATGATTTCTGGAGTCTTGAATATTTTGAGAATCAATGTCAGATGTTTACATTTGTTGATCTTAAACGGCAAATAAAAAAAATTGAAACTCTCTCTTTCTTATTATCTGAATCAGGATGTCCTGTTTCTGGCCAAAGATCTTTTGGGTAAAGTTCTTTTCACGGAGGTCAACGGTGACATCACAGCAGGTATCATTGTAGAAACTGAAGCCTATTTCGGGGTGGTGGATAAAGCGTCTCATGCTTATGGCGGCCGTCGTACGGAGCGTACGGAAACCTTATACAGTCAGGGTGGTATTTCTTATGTTTACTTGTGCTATGGAATTCATCATCTTTTTAATATAGTAACCTCTATTGAAGGTGAACCCCACGCAGTACTGATACGGGCTGTAGAACCTCTAGCCGGTAAAGAAATCATGGAACTCAGACGGAATATATCTGCTGATAAGCCTGCTGTTTCATCCGGACCCGGCTCTGCAGCGAAGGCTTTAGGCATCAACCGTTCCTTTAATAAAAAAGACCTGACTGAAAATGAAATATGGATTGAAGATCATGGGATCCGATATGCTCCTGATGAGATTGTTGCAGGCCCCCGTATTGGAGTTGCTTATGCTCAGGAAGATGCTTTGCTGCCATGGCGTTTTTACGTTAAAGGAAATCCATATGTAAGCAAGCCCAGATCGTAGCGATTCCAAACGCTCTTTTCCCATTTCCCCATTTTCAATACATGGATTGTATGGCTATCAAAAAGTACCCTTTTGTGTAATAGCTTCGTGCAGATGGTCTTAGTAATTTTAGTATAGAATTGATAGCTGTAAAATATTTCCGGATGTTGCCTCTCACAGGACATTTACAGTATTATTCCAGGAATTACAATAATCCTAAATACAATGATCATGGAAGAAGAATTAAAAGTGGAGCAATTTACAGGTGCTGTTGCCCATCTCGTAGCTCATCTTAAAACACTTTACAAACACAAACCCCTAAAGGTTTCTGATGTAATAGACGATATTGACTGGAATGATCCGGCAAAAGAAAAACTTCTTGAAAAATACAATATCAGTAAAGAACCGCGTCAGTATGTAGACCTTATCCAGGAAGGTGGCGGAGTACACGGAATTGCACTGGCCGGATATACCTATATACTGGAGAAAATGGGTATATCATTTTTAAACAGTGCAGGAACAAGTGCAGGAGCCATCAATACAATGATGCTCAATTGTGTCTACTCACAGCGGGATGCCATTATGATGGGCGAAAACCAGGAATTTATAGACCGCTATTACGAAACAAGATCTGAAAAAATTCTTGAGTACCTTTCAAAAAAAGACCTAACAGAACTTGTTGACGGACATCCTTCATGGAGATCTCTCATTTTGAGAATATTTTCTAAACGGGAAAGAAAACCCATTTTAGACAAAATACAATGGAAGGCTAAAATTTCTGCGTATTCTTTTGCTTTTTTTCTGATTACCATGATTGTCGCTGCCATAGGAGTAGGAATTCTCTCGGGTGAGATCGCCCGGTGGCAGATATGGATTCACCGTTTACTCATCATTTCAGTAATTGGATTCGTGATCTCTCTGTATCTGATTATTAAAAATCTCATGGTTCTTAGGCTGCTTTATTTTCATAGTGAAAAAATGGGTATTAATCCTGGTGATAATTTTAAAGAATGGATAAAAACCCTCATGGAAGAAAATAAGATAATAAGTGTGGCTGACCTTAAAAATAAAATGCTAAGGGAAAATGATCTTTACCGATGTGAATATCCCAAACAGAATCAGGACTTTGATATTTCTTTAAGTTCATCAGGGGAAAAAAACGAAGGCAACGAAAAGCTTTTAAATATTACCAAAGACATTAATGATTCGAAACTCAAAATGGCGTCAGGATCTCCAGAGGAAGAAGTGGTGGAAAGTGCCAGACAGAAAAACGAAGACCTTATCAATTGGGAAAATTTAAAAATGTTTTTGATTGACGAAGATATCAAAAAGACGATCGATAGTTATCTGAAAGTAAAGAATTTCTACACCGAAGAACAGGATTTTGTAGACGCTCTGCTGGACCAGATTATCATTGATATCAAATATTTCAATCAGGTTAGCTGGCAGGATCTGAAAACCATCAATGATCAGCTTATTGATAAAAATCTTATTCCTATTAATGCTAATGAAAAACTGATCGAACGGATTATTGGAGAATTATTTAAAAACACCTATGCGATTGTGAATGCTGAAGGACATCGATTTCCTCAGCAGCTCGTGGTGGTTGCAGCCGATATTACCAATCAGATTAAAGTAGAATTTCCTGGAATGCATGAATTTTACTGGGGAAATGATGAGTCTATTTCTCCTGCAGAATACGTAAGAGCATCCATGTCGATCCCTTTCTTTTTCAAGCCCTACAAGGTAACGATGTCTAATACACAGCTGATCAATATCAATAATACATGGAAAGTGAAACTGGGTGCCTACAAAAATTTTATTCAGAGCAATAATGAAGTACTCTTTGTAGATGGAGGTGCATTGTCCAACTTTCCCATCAATGTATTTTACAGCAATACCCACTCTATTCCTACCCGCCCTACTTTCGGAATTAAACTGGAATATGACAATGATGATCTGTATAAACTGATTGATAACGAGGCAAAACTAGCACTCTCCATGATTTCAACGATGAGGTATTTCTATGACCGCGATTTTCTGATCAGAAACAGCAATTTCAAAAAAACAGTCCGCAGTGTAGATACGGGAAGTATCAGCTGGCTGAACTTTAATCCTTCTGACAGTGAAAAGATAGAATTATTCTACAGAGGTGCCCTGGCTGCAGCGATTTTTCTGTCCGGGAAAAATCTGACTTTTGAGGAAAAAAACAAACTGATGCAGAAAGCCCATAAAGACTTTGGTATTACAGACTTTAGAACGGAGGATTTCATCTATCCTGATATTTTCTTTAATTGGGAAAGCTACAAAAAAGAAAGAGGAATCGCTGAAATCTATAAAAACCTGAGTCCCAAAATGAAGGAAAAATCAAGTTTCACCCACTAAAATTTTTAATCATGATAACGATCTTAAACTATCATCTGGATTTGCCGGTTTGCATTCACAATTTTGATCAGCTGGTTTTGTGGCTGGTCATTTTAACCTCTATCGGAACCATCACAACCGGTGCTTATCTGGCTTCCTTTTCGAAAGGTTTTCTTTATACGGTGAAAACCTATGAGCATAAAAATGGGTTCAAAAGATTTTCTTTAACTGATCTTCAGTTTCCGTTCAGCAAATCTCACTTTAAAAAGCTTCTATTGGGTATGAGTTCCAAAACGAACAGCATCATTCACAAGGCGTTAAAAGCAGATGTGCTATTTATGCCTTTTGCTTACGGAAGTTTGCTTTTGCTATTCTTTTATTTCTGGTTGAGATTTACCAGTCAGCCTGATCCTCATCCGGTCATTCTTTCAATGTTGCTGAACTGCTGGTATTTCCCTTTGATTGCTTATGTCATGGATATCTTTGAAAATAATTTTACCGCCTCGCTTCTAAAAAAACTGGAGATTCTTAAACAGGAAAAAACCACCAATTATGAGGACAGAAAATTAAATGAAAGTGATAAGAGTCAGTTAATTTCAAGATTCAGGATCAAAATACTCATTGCCTCAGGCCTGAAATGGCTGACTGCTATTTTAAGTATTGGCATTATACTGACCGCATTATGCATTCTTCTTGTATGAGAAAATCTGAACCTGAACCCGGTGAATAGTCTACACCTGTGCCGCTTTCAACATCAGATAATGCAAATCTGTATTCTTGATAAAAGCTGGTAAAAGCTCTCTTCCCGGGCCATACACCGCAACTTCAACATAATCTCCGGAATGATCCATACTGATCCACCCTACAGAATTATGCTTTTTCTGAATATCAGAATACGCTTTAAATGGCAGTTTCTTATAATTGTAAAGTCCGGCTTCCTGCTTTTCGAGCCCTGAATAAAAACTGAGTAAGTGTTGGGCTTCATCATCTGCAAGGCTAATTTTATTCGTCTCATAGATCCAGTCTTTCATCTTCTGAAGATTGAAATCAGGATGAATAGCGTTCAGAATATACTCGTTGGTGTACCGATACCCGGAGATACTGTTAAAATTTTTGGTGGCATCCGGTCCGTAGATCGTTCCGGGATTCGCGTTTCCATGATCTGTGGTAATGATCACCAGTGTATTCCCTTCTTTTTCCGCAAAATCTGTTACTGTTTTTACCGCTTCATCAAAGGCCAGCTGATCATGAATTAAAGCCGCGATATCATTGGCATGAGCTGCCCAGTCTACTTTCCCGCCTTCCACTTGTAAAACAAAGCCTTCTTTATGGTCTTTCATCTGATCAATGGCTGTTTGCACCATTTCCGCCAGAGAGGGAGTACTTTGCAGTTCAGGAATATGCGCCCTGTCAATAGCATAAGGCAAAGCTCCGGAATTGAAAACCCCTACTATTTTTTTCCCTTTTTCTATATTTTTAAGATCGTTCTTATTTTTAAGGATCTGATATCCTTTTTGTCTGTACAGGCTGTACACATCTTTTTTATCTTCTCTTTTCAGAGGATTAAAGAATTCGTCACCACCACCCATCATCACATCAAAACCTATCTCAGCATACATTTCTGCAATTTCATTTTCTGCATTCCGGCTGTCTGAATTCACACAGAAACCGGCTGGTGTCGCGTGGGTAATTGTTACCGTCGTTACACACCCCGTCTTTTTTCCTGCTTTTTTAAACTTTTGCCATATTGGAACATGCTTTTCCCCATTGGCGCCAACATTCAGGACTCCGTTTTTTACCCGAAATCCTCCTCCGAAAGATGAGCTTGCCGCCGCAGAGTCCGTAACGATAGAACTTGAAGAAGCTGTATCCATCAAAGCCCTGGACACTTTATGCTCTTGGTACAGATTCATCCAGTTACCGTTTTTGCCCAAAATATTCTGAGAATATAAATTAGCCATGGCCAAAGTACCGGAACTCATTCCGTCACTGATCATGAAAATAATATTCTTTGCCTTTTTCTTAGGATCGGGAATGTTTTTTCCGTTGCTGGCAAAAAAATCAACCGGATTTAAAGTGAGCAGGCCTGACAATAATGCTGAACCTTTTAAAAATTTACGTCTGTCCATTTTGATAAAATTTCGGAATGCAAGTTAAAGGGTAATTTTAACTAATGAAATAATGTTGCATTAATTTATTATGAATTTTAGCCAAATATTAAATCGTTTCTATTCTTTACTTTAACTTCAAATTAATGTTTGTGATTCCTAAAGTTAATGAGATGACCTGCAATCAACCCTGCTGCCCCGGCATACATTAAAGGAATATGGATCTCAAAGATAAAATCCACCGTAACGGAAATCGCAATAAGGATAACGGAAGTCCAAAACAAAAGTTTCAGCCATCGGTTTGTCATATGCTTTGTTACTCTGTACACCACTACAGCACCTATTACAAGAAAGGCCATATCTATATAAGGGTTGTGCGATATCCCCAAAGGAATAATCATTAACAAAGGAAAAGCAATACAGTGAATAAGACACAAAACCGCAGCAGAAATACCTACTGCATCAAGAATTTTTGATTTCATAAAATAAAGGGATTAAATTTCTTATAGTAACCTTGTTGCAAAAGTAAAGATAAAATATCAAATAACGCAACTATGTTGCGATAAAATAAATTGATTTCTGATGAATAAACCAAAGCTGATATTTTAAATAAGATTAAAGTTGGGTAAAGTAAATAAAAGTGTTATTTTTATTTTTTGAAAAGAAAACACTTACTATGCCGACTGAAGCTTCCCATAAGCTGATTCCGATGACAGATTTTGTTATTGAGTATTACTCTAACGAAGGATACGCCGATCTTCAGACCTTAAGTCTGATGAAAAACTATGCCAATTTTCTAAGAAAACCTTTAACACTGGAAATGTTTGTTCCTGTAGATCAGAAAGGAAATGTCCTGAAAGAGCCTAAAAATTATCTGGAATGGAAATCTCTTGAACATAATCATGGAAAAAGAAAAAAAGCTGAAGGATTTGAGGAATATGTACAATACCAGAAGGCAGAACAGAACTGCCTGTTCGATGGTTTTACGATAGGCTACAACGGGTATTCCGTGGTAAGAATTGTCGCTTCTTATGATGAGTCTGTAGAGCTCTCTTTTAATAAAACGGATCTCATGTCAGCCGCATTTGCAGATGTTGAATCCCTTACAGTTTTTGACACCATATACTTAACTACTCATGCTTTAAAAGCTATTGGAATAAAAAAATAATAAGCTTATTCCACTTCAGACAGCTTTCTTTCCAATTCTTCTATAAAGGCAGCCTGTGCCGTGTTTATTTTCATTTTGGCCTCTGCTGAACTGAACCATTCCCATTGGTCTACTTCGGGAATTTCAATCATTCTGGAAGATCTGGGAGGCCATTCTATCTGCACGGTATTGCTGTAAAGTCCCGACGTTTCAATATCACCCTCTAATGCCCATGCATAAACCGTTTTACCACCCTTCTGCTTAACAGGCTGTAATGCCATAAATTCTCCTTCTGCGGTTTGTCCGGTTTCTTCTTTAAACTCAATCAGAGCACGTTCCAGCAGGTCTTCACCAGGTGAAACCTCTCCTTTTGGAATCGACCATGCTCCTGCCTCTTTATTCTTCCAAAACGGCCCGCCCGGATGAACCAGAAAATAATACCAATTATTTTCTTCTCTTTTAAACAATAAAATGCCTGCACTTGTTTTCATCGTTTTAAGATACATTATTTTAAAAGAACAACCCATGATCATGCTGACTAATCCTCTTTTCTAAATGCTGAGGGCGACTTACTTTTATGAGCCCTGAAAATTTTATTAAAATGACTGGCATCATTGAAGCCAAGCTGATCTGCAATTTCATTGATGTTATAGTTACTCTGCTTCAAAAGTCTTTCCGCAGCTTTCATTTTCTGCTGCATCACATGTTGCTGGACAGAAAATCCTGTCTGCTTTTTAATATAAATACTGATGTAATTTGGGGAAAGCATAAACTCTCTGGCAAGATATTCCAGCTTCATTTTGTCTGGATCCATTGCATGAACATTGATGTAATATAAAATTTTTTCCGTCTGGTTCAGCCCTTGTGATATCCTTTCCATACCGCCATTATTCATCGCATTTCTGATCACAATGGTCATGATTGCTGAAAAAAGATCGGCAGAAGTTTCCCTGCTGTAATAACTTTTATTGCTGAATTCATGAAGAAGAATCTTTGCCAGCTGGAGCAGATGTTCTTGATCTGCTTTATTCCTGATTGCCGATTCATAAACAAAAGAACGATCTTCCATCAGAAGCTGAATCACATTGCTTAATTCGCTTTTTTTATCGGTCTGCAACTTTTCCCACAGCTGTTGTTCTGTAAATTTGATGTAAATGAATTTTGTTTTGTTTTTAATGGAAAACTCGTGCGCATCACTGGGTCTGAGCAGAAAAACGTCCCCTTTTTTATACATAAAGGTGAGTCCGTTCAGGTGATGGGTCCCCTTCCCGCTTTCAACCACAATCAGTTCATAGAAATTATGATTGTGGTATTCAATATCCCAAACCTCTTTTTCAATACTGAATACATTGAAAGAACTGAAATTCACAATACGCTTCATACAGAATGGATTTTTACAAATTTAGTATAAATTTTTACAACAAACAGCAACTGTTTATTGGGCAATTTTGCAAAATAAAACCATTTAAAAATGAAATATTTAAAACATTCAGCATTCCTGATTGCATCTGCAATAGTATTCGTTTCATGCATGGATAAGAACGGGAAAGAAAAAACCGGCCAATCTGTAGAAACAGAAAAATCATCCAAAAAGCACTGGCCCAACGGCGCCCAACTGGTTATTTCAGTATCCATGCAGTTTGAAACAGGTGGACAACCTGAAGGCGCAGAAAGCCCGTTCAGTGGAACTCCTCTTCCTAAAGGACAACCAGATCTGGCTGCGGAAAGCTGGTATCGCTACGGAGCCAATGAAGGCATCTACCGCATGCTTGATCTTTGGAAAAAATACGATATTAAAGTAACTTCTCACGTAGTAGGGTCTGCTGCTGAAAGATATCCGGAGATTGCAAAAGCCATCGCAGCAGGAGGACATGAAATTGCTGCCCATGGTATGATCTGGGATAATCAGTGGAACAAAAACTATGCAGATGAATTAAAATTTGTAAAAGACGGAGTAGAAACAGTAGAAAAAATCACCGGACAAAAAGCAGTAGGTTATAACTGCAACTGGCTCAGAAGAAGCCCGAATACCTTAAAAGTCCTTCAGGAAGCAGGGTTTCTTTATCACATCGATGATCTGAGCCATGATGAGCCGTTTATCACCAAAGTGAACGGGAAAAACTTTGTGGTCATGCCGTATACCCTTCGGAATAATGATATTGTGAATATAGAAGGGAAAAACTGGAGTCCTGATCAGTTTCTGGCGCAGTTAAAATTCGAGTTTGACCGTTTGTATGAGGAAGGAGCT
Organism: Chryseobacterium carnipullorum; assembly: GCF_003815695.1. Lineage (NCBI taxonomy): Bacteria > Pseudomonadati > Bacteroidota > Flavobacteriia > Flavobacteriales > Weeksellaceae > Chryseobacterium > Chryseobacterium carnipullorum. The sequence goes on from NZ_CP033920.1 coordinate 4,094,908, forward strand.
TCAAAAAGAAGGATGATGAGCATCAGTTTTCATGACAGAATTGGAGGTACCCCGGCAATGGTTCATGCGATGGAAGAATTTATTAAATATACTCAGGAAAAACAGGGTGTTGTTTTTATGCGTAAAGATGATATCGCCAAAATGGTGGTAAACGATCCCGCAACTCCCATCGATACTAGTGAGGAAAAGTATAATAATTAGTATCCGTACGATTTTGTTTGAATGAACTGAAATCTTCCTTTCCAAAAAATCAATTTAAAAATCAATACGATGAATAAAAATATCGCTTATTTTCTTTTACGGATGTCCATGGGGGTGAATCTTTTGGGCCATGGTCTTGCCAGAATTCCTAAACTTTCTGTTTTTGCAGACGGAATGACGAAAGGTTTTGAAAAAAGCTGGCTTCCTCAGCCATGGGTACAGATATTCAGTACAACACTACCCTTTCTTGAGTTTGGTATTGGCCTGATGCTTATTCTTGGTTTTAAAACCCGTTTCGCAAATTTTGCAGGAGCAGGACTCATCATCATGCTGCTTTTTGGAAGCAGTACGGTTGAAAACTGGGAAGCCATGGGTATACAGATGATTTATGCAGTATTCTTTTACATTCTGATCAGCAGATTAGAAGATAACTGCTATTGTGTGGATCCTAAAATATAATTTTTTGAAAAGGGACAGAAATTAAAATCTGTCCCTCTATTTTTTTAGATTTTATCTTGTAAGACTTTATCTATAAGTGTTTTAATGATTTTTAAAATCACCTGATTTTCTTGATTTATTTCTATTAATAAAACAGTATAGGTACCACATTTTCAAATTTACAATCATAAAGGCATAGAATGTGTATTATTTAAGGCAAATAACATTAAAATTTAAAGTCATGAGAAATTTATTATGGTTAGTAGCGGTCATCTGTATCGTAGTTTGGCTTCTGGGAATGTTGGGCATTGTGCCGGGAATCAGTACCGGTTATTTAGTGCATGTTTTATTGGTGATTGCCATTATTGTAGTTCTTTACAATATCATTACGGGTAAAAAACCACTTTAATTATAATTGAAACTTTTACTGAGTATCCAATAGAAAGACGGTCAGAAAATACTTTTCTGACCGTTTTTTATGTTTTCTATACTTTATTTTGAAGTAAAATAGTTGTAGATCAATTCTTCCAGCTCCTTACCATGAAGATTTTTAGCAATAATTATCCCTTCTCCATTGATGACAACATTAAAAGGAAGTTCCTCAATTTCGTAAGCTTTTGCCACCGGGCTTTTCCAGAATTTCAGATCACTCACCTGAATCCATTTGATACCGAAGCGGTCTATCGCTTTTTGCCAGCTCTCTTTATTTTTATCTAAAGAAACACCCAGAATTTCAAACTTCTGCCCTTTTACCTGCTCAGAGAAAGTTTCATATAACGCTTTAAGTTCAGGCTGCTCCCCGACACACGGAGCGCACCAGGTAGCCCAAAAGTCGATCAGTACCACTTTTCCTTTTAATGATGAAAGGGAAAAAGAACTGCCATCCGTTCTGGACAGAGTAATTTCCGGAGCCTGTTGTCCGATTTCTATTTTAGATTGTTGTGCGGTGAAATAGCCCGTAAAAATCAATATAGAAAATAGGGTTATAAAAGCTCTCATATTAATCGTTTGTAGGATAATCTTTATCAAGCCAATCCGCTTTGATGTTTTTTGGAAGGTTCAGAAGTTTGGCATTTTTGAATCCCATTTCCTGTAACAATTTAAAGGCAGGACGAATGTTCGGACATTTTACAAAGGGACAGCATCCGCAATAAATAACCACTTCCTTTCCTTTAGGAATATTTTTAAGATAGTTTCTTAATTTTTCAAGATTTTCAGGTTCATGGGTAGGACCAATATCCACTGAACCTTTGATAATGGCTTCCGGACCAACGGAAATGATCACCACATCTTTTGTTTTATTTTCGGTAATTCTTGCTGCCAGAAGCGCCGGATCCATAAGCTGACTTTCATTCCAGGGATCCTGTTTTTGCTGGGCAGAAAACTGGCTGAACATAGAGCATACCAGAAAAGCCATCATAAACAAATATTTCATTTTTCTAATTTTAACAAAGATATGAATTTAGCGGTGAGCTTTATGATGAGCATAATGATGTTTGACGCTTTTTAAGCGTTCTGAGTCCAAATATTTTATATATTTATTCTAGAATACAGAGTACGTACCAACAAAAGCAAATCAATACAATGGAAGAAAAATTCCACCCTGATGTTATCATTGTGGGCACCGGATTAGCCGGGCTCACGGCTGCTATGGAAATTACCAATATCGGGAAAAAAGTACTTCTTCTGGACCAGGAAACAGAACAGAATATCGGCGGACAGGCATTCTGGTCTTTTGGAGGGCTTTTTCTGGTCAATTCTCCGCAGCAACGCAGATTAGGAATTAAGGATTCTTATGAGCTTGCCCTTCAGGACTGGAAAGGAACAGCTGGCTTTGACCGTAAAGAGGATTACTGGCCAAGGAAATGGGCTGAAGCCTACCTTAAATTTGCTGCCTATGAAAAGTACAGCTACATTTCTAAACTGGGAATCAAACTGATGTTTATGGTAGGATGGGCAGAACGAGGAGACGGATCAGCAACGGGTCATGGAAATTCTGTACCCCGTTTTCATGTCAGCTGGGGAACCGGAACCGGTGTTGTGAAACCTTTTGTAGATAAAGCGTATGAAGCTCAAGAAAAAGGGCTCTTGCAAATGAAATTCAGGCATAGAGTGACTGAACTTATTCTGGAAAATGATAAAATCAAAGGGGTTAAGGGCGAGATCCTTGAAAATGATGATAAAGAACGAGGGGCAGCCACCAATAGAAACATCCTTTCAACATTTGAATATCGCGCCGCCCATACCATTGTTGCCTCCGGAGGAATAGGGGCCAACCATGAATTGGTGCGGAAAAACTGGCCGGAAAGATTAGGAAAAGCTCCCGAAAATATGCTATGTGGTGTTCCTGCCTATGTAGACGGGAAAATGATTGGGATTACAGAAAATTCCGGAGCACATATTATCAATCCAGACAGAATGTGGCATTATACGGAAGGGATACAGAACTGGAATCCGATATGGCCGAAACACGGCATCAGAATACTGCCTGGTCCTTCTTCCCTGTGGTTCGATGCTAAAGGAAACCGTTTTCCCGCTCCTTTCCTGCCTGGATTTGATACATTGGGAACTCTTAAACATATACAGAATACAGGATTTTCTTATTCCTGGTTTATTTTGACCCAGAAAATTATTAAAAAAGAATTTGCTCTTTCAGGATCGGAACAGAACCCGGATATCACCAATAAAGACTATGCTCTTTTTCTGAAAAGGATCTTTGGAAAAAAAGCGCCGGGACCTGTAGAAGCTTTCAAGGACCATGGAAAGGATTTTATTGTTTCGGATGATCTGCAGGATCTTGTCAAAAGGATGAATGAGCTGTCGGGTGATCATCTTTTGAATTATGAAAAAATTAAAGAACAGATCGAAGCCAGAGATCGGGAACTGGACCATAAATTTTCGAAAGATACTCAGGTGAATTATATCCGTAATACAAGAAATTATATAGGAGATCAACTCGGTCGTGTGGCTGCTCCGCATAAAATATTAGACCCTAAGAATGGTCCCCTGATCGCTGTGCGCCTCAATATTCTGACCCGAAAAACACTGGGCGGAATAAAAACCAATCTTAACGGCCAGGTTTTAAGAGAAGATGACACGGTAATTGAAGGTTTGTACGCAGCAGGAGAAGCCGCTGGTTTTGGAGGAGGAGGAATGCATGGCTACCGGGCTCTGGAGGGAACATTTCTTGGTGGTTGTCTCTTTTCCGGAATGAAAGCCGGACAATATATTGCCGGGCTGAAAAAAAATATGATTCTTAAAAGTTAAAGGACCATTTTACTTTGTAAGCAAATGATGAATTTTTTGAAAGTCCGTATTGAAACATTAAGATGAAAAAAATGAACACATACTTCGATAATAAGGTGGTTTGGATCACCGGAGCTTCATCAGGGATCGGAGAAGCTCTCGTTAATGAGCTGGCGGCAAAGAGCAGTGCGAAAATCATTCTTTCCTCAAGAAATAAAGATCTTTTGTATGCTGTTGCGGAAAAGGCAGGATTAAATGCCAACCGTTTCTCTGTACTTCCTCTGGATCTGGAAGATTATAAAAAAATGCCTGATATTGCAGCTGAAGCAATAGAACAATTTGGAAAAATTGATATCCTGATCAATAATGCCGGGCTCTCCCAGCGATCTTTGGCTATGGATACGGATATAGAAGTTGATAAACGTTTAATGGATATCGATTTTATTGGTACTGTCGCCCTTACGAAGGCGATTCTTCCTTATATGATCAGGAATGGCGGCGGACATATTGCAGTCGTTTCCAGTCTGATGGGCGTTTTCGGAGCTCCGATGCGCAGCAGTTATGCCGCTGCAAAACATGCCCTTCATGGTTTTTTTGATTCGTTGCGTGCTGAATTATATACAAAGAATATCATCGTGACCATGATCTGCCCGGGCTTTGTACAGACCAATATTTCGATCAATGCGGTGATTGGTAACGGCTCGCTACAGGGAACGATGGATGATGCTACGGAGAAAGGAATGCCTGCCGATATTTTTGCCGGAAAAATGCTTGCGGCGATCGGAAAAAAGAAAAATCAGGCTTCTATTGGTGGACAGGAAGTGATGGGAACCTATCTTAAAAGGTTCTTTCCTGCGCTTCTGGCCAAAATTGTCCGTAAGGCCAAAGTGGTGTGATGTCTGGAAGTTGAAGCTGGCAGAAGAAAGCAATGTTTAAGAGAATAATTACAGCTTAGTTTTATTAATTTTCCCTCGAACAAAACACTTTTTGTATAGTCTGAAAGAAATAAAATAGGCTGGTCAAAGTTTAACCCCTGACCAACCTATTATTTTAATTGATTTTCAGATTCAAACAGCCTCCCTATGGTAGAGAGTTTTTCATCTGCTTTGAAAACGTTCTGATATATATTTTTTTTCGCGTCCCAATTCAAGCATTTTTTCCTGTGCAGAACGGATTTCTTTTTCTGATTTACTGTATCGCATCAGTTTCTCCTGTTCTATTTCCTGTCTGGAAAACATAAAAAGGTCTTTCATGACACTGTAATAATTAACAGCCGCTTGTTGTACTTCCTTTCCTTTCTGAATACCGTCGGTATTCGCTTTTTCAATGTCTTCAATGATCGTATTGAATTCTGCTTCCTCCTTGTCAATAATATACAGCGCTTTTGTATAATCATGGGCAATCAGATCGTTCAGTTTAACAGACTCAAATCCTTTTTTACCGATTAGCATGGCAGATGTCTGGGATTCTTTTTTATCCAGAAATGATTGAAAATTTTACGCATTTTTATTATTGCAGGAATAAAGAACGGTAAACACTGAAATAATCAGTAAGATCTTCAAAGATATTTTACAGACCACAGGAATCAATTTAAAAAATCAATTAAGGTAATGAAGTAGCCTTGTTAACGACTGGGAACCTGCGCTTTGTCGTAGATTAATCCTTCAAACTTCAGTTCATTCCAAAAATCTGCAGGAATGATCGCCCTGAGTCCGTCTATATTATCTTTGACCTGTTCCGTTTTACTGGCTCCGGGAATTATGGAAGCAAATTCATCAGAAGCTAATACAAAATGCAGTGCGGCATGTACAATATCGGTATTGTATTTTTTAGCGACTTCGGATATTCTTGCCCGTTTTTCTGCCATTCCTTTTGGAATAACGTCTTTGTAATTATATCTTTCTTTTCCGGCAATATACCCTGAATTATATCCTGCACCGGAGACCAGTTTTACGCCTGCTTTTTTAACTGCCGGAAGAAGCCTGTCAACTGCATCTTCATGTTCTAAGATTGAATATTGTGTTGCTGAAAGACAGATGTCTGGATCTGCGGATTCAATACAGTCTAAAATGGGTTCAATTTTATTTACACCCATTCCCCATGCTTTGATGATTCCCTGATCACGCAGTTCGGAAAGAACTTTGAACGCTCCTTCTCTGGCCTGTTTCAGAAAATAAGGATAACGGTCTCCTACCTGATCTTCAGAAAGGTCATGAACATAAACAATATCAATATGACTGAGCCCTGTTCTCTGCAGACTGTCCGCAACAGATCGCTTGATTGCATCAGCGGTATAATCATGTTTAAAATCATAATTCAATGGTTTTTTCCACATGGTGGGTGGCACTTCGGATTCCGGAACTTCATGAAAAAGTCTTCCTACCTTCGTTGAAAATATAAAATCGTTTCTGTCTTTATCTCTGAGAAAATTTCCGAATCTACGCTCACTTTTTGTAAGTCCATACCACGGCGAGGTATCGAAGTACCGGATTCCCATCTCCCAGGCCTCCTGAAGTATCTGATGAGATTTTTCATCACTTATATTTTCAAAGGCAGTTCCTATGGCCACCCCGCCTAATCCTAATCTGTGCTTTTCTGTTAAAACGTCTGTTTTCATATGATTCTATTTAAGTATTGGTCATAAGCAAGATGCAAACATCGTGCAGACCCGTATTCAATACATCATTTGCGAAGACCTTGGATCAGATTAAAAGCACTGTTTAATCATAGAAAATATAACCCATAAAAATTTATAAGAAATATTTAAAAGTTACCAAAAACACTGACTTCCAGTTTAATATTTAACTTTTATGTCGTTTTCTTGCTTCCCGGGACGAAATTTTTATAAAGATATTTCATAAATTTACGAAACCATTACGGTTTTAAATTGGTTCCCAGGTGAAAATTCACAATAAAAAAAAGTATTTAAGCTTTCTGAAATTTAAAAGAGACTTTCAGGAGTACGGACTGGAAAAGGCACGCAGCTATGAGCTTATCCTTCACTGGCTGAATAACAGACTCAGCAGGAATCAGTTTCTGGTGCTCTCGGGAATCCTTGTGGGATGTACTGCCGGTCTTGCCGGAGTAATCCTGAAAACACTTGTCCATACCATTCATAATTTTATTACGCATATTCATTTTGAGTATCAGATTCTGTTTTATATTGTTTTTCCTTTTTTAGGGATTGTATTGACAACAGGGATTGTAATTACTTTGTTTAAAGGGCAGGATAGAAAAGGAATTGGTGCGATCCTGTATGAAATTGCCCAGAATTCAAGTATCGTAGCTTCGGTAAAAATGTATTCTCAGGTTATTCAGAGTGCCGTGACGGTTGGCCTTGGGGGTTCTGCAGGGCTGGAAAGTCCGATAGCCGTTACGGGAGCCGCAATTGGTTCCAATTATGCACAAACTTACAGGCTTAGTTATAAAGAACGCACGCTTTTACTGGCGGCAGGTGCTACAGCCGGAATCGCTTCAGCATTCAATGCTCCGATTGCCGGGATCATGTTTGCTTTTGAAATCCTTTTAACGGGTGTGGTATTTACAGATTTTATTCCTCTTGTAGTGGCAGCGGTCTGTGGCAGTCTTTTATCCAGAATTTTGCTTCAGGAAGATATTCTTTTCAGGTTTTATACCAGAGAGCCTTTTAATTATAAAAATGTACCCTATTACCTTATTCTGGGGATTGTAACCGGATTGTACGCCCGTTATTTTGTCGTTATTTCCCAAAAAGTAGAGCATTTTATCAAGGGACTAAAATTGTCCAGAATGCGTAAAGCGATGTTTGGAGGTTTGGTACTTTCGCTGTTATGCGTTCTTTTTCCTCCGTTGTTCGGGGAAGGATATGAAACGGTAAAAGCATTTACCAATGGAAGTACCCACTCTATTATCAGAAACAGCTTTTTCAGATATTTTGAGATTGGCGACTGGACCATCATTATATTTTTGGTGCTGGTATGCCTTTTAAAAGCTTTTGCGACGTCTTTTACCATCTTCAGCGGAGGTAATGGCGGAAACTTTGCCCCGTCTCTTTTTGCGGGCGGTACCGTAGGTTATTTGTTTGCATTGGTTTGCCAGCATATCGGGTTTACAGATGTTCCGGTGACGAATCTTGTTCTGGTCGGAATGGCAGGAGCAATGAGCGGTGTGCTTTATGCACCGCTTACCGCTATATTCCTGATCGCTGAGTCCAGTTTTGGATATGATCTTTTTATTCCATTGATGATTGTTTCCATTATTTCTTATCTTATTGCCAAATGGTTCTCTCCGATCTCTCCGGAACTTAAATCTCTGGCTGATCAGGGAAAAATATTCACGAACAAACATGATAAAAACCTTCTTTTTGCTTTAAGAACGGAAGATTTTATCGACCAATATTCTGAAACGATCAATGAAAATGCTTCGGTGACAGAATTATTCGAACTGGTAAAAAATGGAAATAAAAATATTTTTGCAGCGGTTGATGAAGCCGGAAAACTGAAAGGTATTCTTACTCTGGATGATATCCGCCCTTATCTTTTTAACAAAGAAATGGATCATCTGCAAACTGTGGCTCAGATTATGAAAGCCCCACCCGCGGTAATTTATCCTGAAAATCAACCTTTGGAAATCCTCCAGATTTTTGATGATACGGGCGTATGGAATCTTCCTGTAACCAATGAATATAATGATTTTGTAGGATTTATCTCAAAATCTTCTATCCTGATGAGCTACAGACAGCTTTTAAAAGAATATTCTGATTAATCTTTAAACTTAAAAAAATCTGTATAATCTGCAAGATCTGCGGTATTTAAAGATAAAATCAATGATTTATAATAGAAAAAAGCGGTCTTTTGAGGCCGCTTTTGTCATGATATTCTTTCTTACTAAAAGATCCGTTCAATATAACCGAACGGATCTTTATAATTAATTTAAAATGAATGTCTTATTCCTGAATTTATTTACTTGCCTGATTAAGCAATTCAATATCTTCCTGATCTAAAATAAGTTGTGGAGCTTTGAATAAAGTATCCAGCTGAGATGCACTTGTGGCACTCACAATGGGTGCTGTAATCAATGGATTAGCCAGAAGCCATGCCAATGCAGTTGTTCCCTGTGTCGTCTGGTGTTTTTCGCTGACCTGATCCAGCGCTTTCAAAACTTCAAGCCCTTGGTCGTTAAGGTATTTTCTTACCCCTTCACCTCTCTGACTTTTCCCCAGATCTTCTTCTGTACGGTATTTTCCGGTAAGAAATCCCGCAGCTAATGACCAGTAAGAAAATACACTGAGATCAAACTGTTCTACCAGCGGAGCATAATTTTTTTCAAAACCTTCTCTTTCCATTAAATTGTAATGAGGCTGCAATGCGACATATTGGGGAAGATTATTTTTTTCTGCAGCTTCAAAGGAGGCTTTCAAACGCTCCGGAGACAGATTGGAAGCGGCAATATAACGCACTTTCCCGGCTTTTATGATCTCATCGTAGGCCGAAAGTGTTTCTTCCACCGGTGTTGTATGATCATCAAAATGAGTATAGTAAAGATCAATATGATCGGTCTGCAATCTTTGTAAAGATTCGTCCACAGACTTTAGAATATGTTTTTTGCTGATATCGAAACCATGTTCTTTAGTTTCGGATCCTACTTTGGTAGCCAGCACAATATTCTGGCGGTTAGAGCGGCTTTTCATCCATTTTCCGATGATCGCCTCAGACTGTCCTCCTTTTCCGTTCACCCACCATGAGTACGTGTCTGCGGTATCTATGAAATTGAATCCTGCATCGGTAAACCGGTCTAATATATCAAAAGACTGCTTTTCGTCAAGCGTCCATCCAAAAACATTCCCTCCAAAATTAATTGGTGCCACCGAGAGATCGGTGTTTTTTATCTTTCTTTTTTCCATAAAAATAGAATTGTCATTAAAATATTAAGAAGGATCTAAGGTAAGAAATATAAGAGGGATTCCAGATTCAAAATAAACATACCCCTTATAGTTATTATAAATGGAAAAGCTTATTCTGCCTCGGTTTTTTGATTCCTATTCAAAGAATCAGACCGGTAGAGCATGATCAAAAATCAAATAAAAAACAGCCTCCACGATGGAAGCTGTTGACTCTATCAATTTAAAAAAATACGGTTACTTGTCAACCTGAGGAATTTCAATGGCTGTCAGCATCAGTTGGTATTCCTGCAATTGCAGGTCAATGGTTTTCAATCCGCTTTTAAAGAAAGTTGATGTATTAAACAGGTGATGATAATAGTCAATCCCTTCGAGCATATTTTTTTTGAAGGTATTCCACTTTTTGGTTTGGGAATGAGTGATCTGTGCTGATGAACCGGCAATTTCTTTTTTAAGATAGTCTATGTACATTTTCAATTCATTGATGAACATATTCGGACGCTGGTTATCAGGAAGGATATTGGCGTTTCCGTAAATATGTTTCACCATCTCTGAAAGCGAGACTTCTTTATCAAAGAAAGCCAGATTAGGTCCCGGACATATCACTACGCCTTGCTTTTCACCTTTTATTTCCAGATTTTGCTCCATGTAAGCGGCATTCACCAATCCTACACACAGACAGGCTTTGTCTGTAATTTCTGTTTTTTTTCTGTTAAACTCTTCAGGTGTTAATTCCTGATCAGCTTTAAGTTCTTTTAATTTAATATCCTGATACTTCTTAGATGCAGTACAGGTTCCCTGCGGTGAAAATTCTTTGCTTAATGCCAGCAGTTTTTTGGGACAAGAACTTCCATATTTTCCTGCGGCTTCTTTACGCTCTTTCAATACTTCATTGGAGGTCCCTCTTACCGTGTTGAAAGGAACTCCCAAAGGCGAAATATTGCTGAGATAGAAATCTTTTTCTCCTGATTTTAAAAGCAGGTTTCTTGTTTCCGTATCTACAGAAGTCGCTTCAGGAACCAATAAAAACGGAGAACCCCATCCAACACTGTCTACATGATAGTTTTCGAGCAGGAATTCATGTTCTTCAGAGGTTCCTACCCCGCCCTGAACAGTAATTTTCATTTCAAGAGGTGCAGAAACCCTGTGTTTGCCTTTCTGCTCCAGTGCGGCAATCATTAGGGAGTGCGCAGACTGGATCAGATCATTTTTTTTCTGCTTAAATTCTTCCATGATAGGTCCCAGCAACATGCCTTCCGTAGCAAATGCATGGCCTCCGCAGTTCAGTCCGGATTCAATTCTGTATTCTGAGATCCATAGTCCTTTTTTGGCAAGAAAATTTCCCTGAATCATTGCTGAGCGGAAATCACTTACCTTAAGAATAATTTTCTTTTTCAGAATACCGTTCTGATCGGGAAAGAAATCATCAAACTCTTCAATATAGCTGTACAAACGGGGATTCATCCCGGCAGAAAGTACCATTGAAGAAGATAATTTACTTTGTGCAAAACCACGAAGTGAAGCGTGAGCATCATTGAACATGACAGGAAGCTGTTCGCCTTTTTTATAATTGTCTTTGTCAACTTTCGTCATGATGTTGACATCAATACTTCCCGGCTTTAGATTAGATTCAATAAAGTTCTTAATGCCAGAGCCCAGATTGTCTTTTTGACTGACAAGATTTTGAAGCCCTGTTTTCAGATCTGAAGTATTGGGCAGAATGGCGATAAAGTTCTTAAGTGCCTCCTTGTTTTTGGTGATTTCCTGTTTGAAAGATTCAAATTTTTCATTCACGATATCATCTACCATATCCAGGTAAGCCGTAATTCTTTTCGCCCTGTAATCTTCTGTTTTTGTTGAAATCCCAAAATAATCAAGATTGAATTTCTTGTTATAAAAGCCTTTCATTTTTTCCAGGATCTCATCATCAATAATGGAAATAACGGAAGAGATTCCATATTGGGCAACACGGATCGGACTGTCTATAGTATAGGCCAGACCCATTACCGGAATATGGAAATTGTGTAACGGTTTATGTGTCATTTTATTTTGATAAAAATTCTTTCGGTAAGAATGAATTAACCTCCCGGAATACTCTATTTCCATTGAAACGAGTACTTCAGTCCGAAACTTTAATTACCTAAATTTATCATTTTAATATTAGCTATGCATAAAATAACACTTATAATATCGGAAATATGCTAAATATCATTCTTTTCGGATTCTTATCTGATGAAATGAATGTTTTTATACAATATGCGCCATCTGTTTAACCTGTGGGCGTTTTTCAGGAAAACAATCCCGAATTTATTTTAAGTTCCACAGATTAAAGAGATAGCGCAGATTATTTTGCAGGTTGGAATATTTATTCCGCTTTATTTTTAAGCATCATCAACAGACTGTACGCCCCTTTTTGTACGATTTTTTTATCCTTAAGAAACTCGGCTTTAAGGATTTCCGTAAACTGATCATCTGAAATTCCCACATTGACAGGGATCATTTTATAACTGGCTTTTCCAAGGTCTTCAAAAACATAGTTTTTATTTTCAAAAGAAACGACGGATTCATTCGGAAGCCCCAATGTATTTCTTCCGCTGATGCTTACTTCTGCATTGATGTACATTCCTTTCACAAATTCAGAATGTGGCGAAGACAGTTTGGCCACTGCCATAGCAGCACCTCCGTTTTCAATGCTGGGAACTACACTCACGATTTTTGCATTCAATTTAAGATCAGGGTTTTCATTACTGTACACCATAATACCCTGTCCTGTTTTGATATCATTGATATCGTTTTCAAATACTTTCAGTTCAAGCAACAATCCGGCAGGATCGATCAGTTCAAATACCGTATCTGAGGGATTGATATATTGACCACTATTAACCATGATCTTACTTACAAATCCACTGAATGGCGCAACAATATTGATCCTGCTTCTGATGTTTCCTGAGCTCAGTCCTTTTGCATTGATCCCTATGATTCTCAGTTTCTCCTCCAAACCTTTTAAAGTGGCATGAAGCGTTGAATAATCAGCCTGAGCGGTCTGCAAAGTCTTATCACTGCTTGCTTTGCTGATATTAAGGTCTTTCTGACGGTTAAGATTCAGTCTGGCAGATTCGAGTTGTGCCTTTGTCACCAGATAATCCTGCTGAAGCTGTATAAACTGCGGATCTTCCACCACAGCAAGAATCTGTCCTTTTTTGAAATGGCTTCCGCTAATGACATTAATGGACTTGATATGTCCGCCCATAATACTGGAAACAGAGCTTATATGAGAGGGTGCAATCTCTGCCTTTCCGTTCAGTCGTACCAGTTTTTCCATCGTTCTGCTTTGAATAATGGTCGTGGTCACTCCTACGGTTTGCACTTGCTTTTCTGAAAGCCGGACGGTATTTTCTTTATTTTTTACGAATTTTTTGTTCTCGTAAACTGTTTTTTCCTCTTCTTTTTTTCCTGAACAAGAAGAAAGGACAATGGCTAAACTGAGGCTGTATATAGATATTTTTTTGAATGACATTCCGCTGTTATTTTGAAATTAAGTAATTGAATTCTGCTGCAATCTGATTAAGTTTTTCCAGGTGATCAATGTAATCGGCTTTTGTTTTTACAGCCTGATTGACCAGTAAAACCCAGGTCATATAATCGATTTCTCCGGCGTCCATCTGCTTTTGTGCAGCGGCTAAGATGGTTTCTGACTTAGGAAGCTGCTTCTGTTCATAATTTTCAATGATCTTCTTTTGATTCATGTAATTACTTACCTGCTGTGCTATTCTGTTTTTAAGCTCAATTTCTTTGCGTTGATATTCGTTTTCGGAAACGGCAATTTTAGCCTGTGCAGCTTTGGCCAATGCCCGCTGGCCTTTGGTAAACAATGGAATTCCTACACCGACCTGAACAGAATTAAAACGGTTATTATTAATGTTCTTCATGCTTTGATTCGTGTAGCCCACAAGAAGTTCCGGAAGAAGTTTACTTTTTTCGAGCTGTACTTCGGCCTCATTTATTTTGATCTGTTGCTGCAGATATTGAAGTTCAGGATGCTGATTGATCAATTCTTCAGAGAGCTGAAGGCTGATATTCATGATCGACTGATCAGCCACAGGCTGGTACGGCTTTTCAGACTGAAGCAATAACTGAAGCTGCAATTTCGCCACGTTCAGATCATTTTCAAGGGTATTAAGCTGCAGATCTGCCTGCTCTTTTTGGATGGACCCGGTAGATTCCTCTAAGATATTGGCTTCCCCTTTCTTTAATCTTAAACTGGCTTTGTCTGCAAAATTCCGGTACAGGCGGCTGATGTATTCCAGCACTTTTTTCTTTTCCTGAAGGATTAATATCCTGTAAAAAACATCTGAAACTTCCTTTCTAAGCTGAGCTTTGGTCAGATTTTGATTGATCACACTTGCTGTCCATGAAGCATCCAGCATCTGTTTTCTTTTTGAATACACCGTTGGAAAACTGAACCTTTGGGATACGGAAAACGAATTGTCGGTTTCCTGTCCCTGAATCTGTCCGATAGCACCTGCTACTTCCAGTTGTGGAATATCCAGATAGCTTCCTTTAAGTTTTTCCTGATAATCTGAGATCAGCTTTGAATTTTTAAGTGTTCCGTTTTGCTGATACGCCTTTTCCAAAGCCTGTTCATAGGTAATGTTTTCCTGTGCGCTGACTCCTGCTACCGAAAGCAATAATGCTAACACAGACAGTTTTTTATAATTGTTTCTTTTAGAGAATTTCATTTTCTTTTTATTAATACGTTCAAATAAGACATAAAGAATAGGAAGGACAAATAGGGTAAGCAATGTTGCCAGCATCAATCCTCCGATCACGACGGTCGCCAAAGGCCGTTGTACCTCCGCTCCTGCACCGCTGCTCAGTGCCATCGGAAGGAAACCTAAAGAGGCCACAAAAGCCGTCATTAAAACAGGGCGAAGTCTGATTCTGGTTCCCATCAGTACAATTCTGCTGGTATTGGTGATTCCGTTCTTTTTTAATCGGTTAAACTCGGATATCAGAACAATTCCGTTAAGTACCGCAACTCCGAAAAGGGCAATAAATCCAACCCCTGCACTGATGCTGAAAGGCATTCCTCTTAAAGCCATAAAATACACGCCACCAATAGCCGATAAAGGAATCGCTGTATAAATGATCAGACTGTGTTTTACAGAACCGAAGGCAAAAAACAGCAGTAAGAAAATCATCACCAATGAAATCGGAACGGCAATTCCCAGTCTGGCTTTGGCTTCGTTTAAGTTTTCAAAAGCACCGCCATAAGAAATGGTGTAACCAGAAGACAGTTTCAGTTCTTTGTCTGCTTTCTTCTGAAGCTCTTCCACAATACTCTGCACATCTCTTCCCCGTACGTTGAATCCCACGACAATTCTTCTTTTGGTATCTTCCCTTTGAATCTGATTCGGGCTGTCTTTCAATTCTACTCTGGCTAATTGAGATAATGGGATCTGCTCTCCTGAAGTTGTAGGAACGAGCAGGTTTTGGATACTGGTCATATCTTTTTTATGCTCGTTATCCATCCGGACCACAATATCAAACTTCCTCTCACCTTCATACAAGGCGCCTGCAGTCTGTCCTGCAAAAGCCATATTGATCACCCTGTTGATTTCTGCAACAGAAATACGATGGCGTGAAAGTTCTGCACGGTTATAACCGATAACAACCTGAGGAGCTCCTACAACAGGTTCCAGGTATAAATCCTGAGCTCCTTTCACCGTATTGATGATCCCGCCGAGTTTTTTTGCATATAAGGCAAGACTGTCCAGATTTTCACCGTAAATTTTACAGACGACATCCTGTCTGGCTCCTGTCATCAGCTCATTAAAACGCATTTGTACAGGAAACTGGAATCCGGTGGTCAATCCCGGAATTACCTTAAGTGATTCGCTCATTTTTGCTGAAAGTTCCGGGAATGAGGTGGCGGATGTCCACTCTTTTTTAGGTTTTAAAACAATGATCATATCTCCGGCATCCATTGGCATAGGCTCTGTTGGAATTTCTGCACTTCCGATCTTCGTCACCACTTTTTCTACTTCCGGAAATTGTTTCAGAAGAATTCCTGCAGCCTGGCTGGTTACCTTTTTGGTCTCGTTGATATTACTTCCCTGCAGAATACGCATTTCAACAGCGAAATCACCTTCTTCCAGAGATGGAATAAACTCTCCGCCCATTCTTGAAAGAATCACCAGTGCTCCTGAAAAAAGGGCCATCACGATAAGAAGGATCGTTTTTCTGAATTTAAGAGCTTTCATCAGGAGTTTCTGATGACCAGTTTCCACTTTAGCCATCACTCTGTCTGAAATATTGTCTTTTTCTTTTTTCTTTCTGCTTAAAACAAGCGAGCTCATCATGGGGATATAAGTCAGTGAAAGTAAAAATGCTCCTACCAAAGCAAAAGCAACGGTTTGTGCCATTGGCTTAAACATTTTCCCTTCAATGCCCTGCAGCGTAAAAATAGGAAGGTAAACAATAAGGATAATGATCTGTCCGAACACGGCACTGTTCACCATTTTTGATGCAGAACCGGAAACCTGCTCGTCCATTTCTTTTTGGGTGAGCATATTGTCTTTTCCGAAATGTTTTTTATGCGCCAGCTGATGGAGAACAGCTTCAACGATAATGACGGCTCCGTCTACAATCAATCCGAAATCCAATGCTCCTAAACTCATTAAATTTCCACCCACTCCAAAAATGTTCATCATGATGATGGCAAAAAGCATGGCTAAAGGAATAACTGACGCCACTAATAATCCTGCTCTGAAATTTCCCAAAAATAGAACAAGAATGAAAACAACTATCAGAGCTCCTTCCATAAGGTTGGTTTTCACTGTACTGATCGTATTATTAACCATCTTAGCACGATCCAGGAAAGGTTCCACCACAACACCTTCGGGTAAGGATTCCTGGATCTTTTCAAGCCTTTGCTTAATATTGCCGATGACCTCATTGGCATTTTCACCTTTTAGCATCAAAACGATAGCGCCTGATACTTCTCCGGTGTCGTTATAGGTCATAGCTCCGTATCGTGTAGCAAAGCCTATTTTTACAGAAGCTACATCTTTGATAAGAACAGGAATTCCGTCTCTGGTATCCGCCACCTGAATATTCCCGATGTCTTCGGCACTTCCTAAAAGGCCTTCACTACGGATAAAAAGAACGGTTTCTTTTTTCTCAATATAGGCACCGCCGGTATTCTGGTTGTTCTTTTCCAATGCGGCAAAAACATCGTTGATATTAATGTTAAAAGCCTTTAATTTATTGGGATTAATGGCAATTTCGTATTGTTTCAGCTTACCACCGAAACTGCTGACATCTGCTACGCCTTTTGTTCCCAAAAGCTGACGTCTGATCACCCAGTCCTGAATAGTTCTGAGTTCGGTTTCGTCATAGACATTTTCGTAGCCTTTTTTAGCTCTTACAACATATTGAAAGATCTCTCCGAGTCCTGAGGAAATCGGTCCCAGTTCCGGTGTTCCAATTCCGTCAGGAATATTCTCCTGAACCAGCTGAAGACGTTCCTGAACCTGCTGACGAGCCCAGTAGACATCTGTTTTATCGTCGAAAACGACGGTTACCAGTGATAATCCAAAACGTGAAAAACTACGGAGTTCAGTAATTCCGCTGATGTTGCTTGTGGCCTGTTCTATCGGAAAAGTAACAAGACGCTCGATATCTGCGGCTCCATAGGAAGGCGCAGTAGTAATGATCTGAACCTGATTGTTGGTAATATCCGGCTGGGCATCAATAGGAAGTTTGGTGGTTTCATAGATACCAAGAAGGATGAGCCCCAGAGTAAAAAGGGCAATGATGAGTTTATTCTTTACAGAAAACTCAATAATTTTATTTAACATGGAAAAATTATTAATTGATAAGTAACAAGAAATTGACTGCTTCAAGGAAAAAACCTAAAGCATTAATTTTCAATTTAAAATCAATTATGAGAATCGAGGGGGCTGGAAAATACGGGAAAGATAAAGACTTGGAAAGTTTTTTTCCTGATAAGTACTGTTTTTCTGAGGTATCCTGAATTCTTCAGGTTTTTCTATATGGAAAGTGATTTCAGGAAGCTGGGCAGTGACCATCAGCACAATGGGTGGATTAATGAACGGAAGTTTCTGGTCTGTAGCCCAATCTGAGTCTTCTTTATGGTTGTCATAGTGTTCCATCACAAACTCTGCGAAGTTTCCTTCATATTCCATAAGATGTTCCACAAATAAGGGCACTTTTAGCACTTCCGCCGTATTGGTGGTAGCAAGCACATACATCATCGAACATACTATGGAAAGCCATTTTAACATTGCGGTGCAAATATAGGGCTTAAATTTTTCCTAAAAATGAATCTTCATATTAATTTTATAAGAAATTTTCCCTGTATCAGAAGTCTTTCCCATTCATAGTATTCATTCTAAAAAAGGAAATATCGTGTAAATAATTAGAGATCAGTGACCTTATTTCATCAGTTCCCAGAATATAAGCTATCACATTTAAAGTGTTTCTACGGAAATTTTTCTTTACACCTTCTTATTTTCTCTGGTTTTTACTGGAATAATAACATCGTATGGTAAAGAAAAGTCTGAAAAAAGGCAGGTTTATTCTTTATTCAAAATCCAGAAAGCCGTCTGAAAGTCTTTTCCACTGGATCTTGGAAATCCCCATGATTCCGCCCGTAGCTACCATAAGGTTTCTGACAATATCTGCAAATCCAGCATTGAAATTTGGACATTCATTTCTTCCGTAAACTGCTGCTTTTAAATGAGTGGGTGTTCTGGAAATGATAAACGTAGATGTTGATTTACTGCTGTAAAAATGAGCAATATGGTCTTTTTTAGAGTTTTTAGGGTCTCTTAAAGGACGGCAGGTCATGACAATACTTTCTGTGCTGTTGTCCTCCTCAAAGCACATATCCGTAATTTCTACCCAATCATAACCTCTTGCTTCTTTTTCTCCCGGACCGGGAATATCAATCCTCATACAATCGCCTATCTGCGGCATTCTTTGGGCCTCATTCCCTGAAGAATCATAAAGCTTAAATGCGGCAAATCCTTTCCCACAGTAGCTTTCCCATCTGTTAACATCGAAAAACCTGTCTTTCAGGAGTTCAAATTTTAGCGCAATAAGTGCAGGGTCAAACTGCTTTTGACTTTCTGTATCGTGAAATCCACCGGACTGCTGTTCCGGCACTCCTTTGATCTGCTTTGGTTTCATTATCTTGAATTTGGACTAAGGTATGAAAACGATTAGGATTTATTGATGAGCAGAATCACAACATAAAATTTTTATCTGCTTACTTCTAAAAACAAATATTTTCGCAAACTAATGCAATAAAATCTTAGCGTTTAAAAAAGTTTCTTAAATAAAAAAACCTCTCAATAGAGAGGCCTGATGTTAAAATGTAATGTATTGAGATATATGGAGTGCTTAATGTTCGTCATCAAAAGTAAAAAATAAGGGATGATGTATTTTATGACTGGAGTCATGTTGTGGTAATTTTGTTATCAATATGTTAAATTTTAAATATTATATTGAATTTATATGAACTAATATTTATTTTTGGATGATAAAATTACAAACTGTAAAGTGAAATTGATTTTAAAAATCCAATTCCAGACTCTGTATGCCAGATATTGCTATGATAATCGATGAAGAACTTTTACTTTCCTCAGGAGCCGACCTGATGAATTATGCGGTCAATGATGTTGTTTTTAAAGAGGGAGATATGCCCAAATATTATTTTCAGATCAAAACGGGAACCGTCAAGATCAACAACTACCATGAAGATGGACGGGAAATCATTCACAGTGTTCCTTTTGACGGGCATTGCCTTGTGGAGAGTGCTCTGTTTATTGATAAAGCCTACCCAGTGAATGCCGTGGCTATGACTGGCTGTGAGATCATCAGGCTGGAAAAAAGTAAATTTCTGTCGCTTATAGGCAGTTCCCCCGATCTTATGGCAAAACTCTACAGATATACGGCAGAAAGAATGTATTACAGGCATGTGATGATGAATAATATTTCAGCACCGGACCCAGGAACCAAAGTAAAACGGGTAATGGAAAGTCTGAAATCCTATAATCAATACACCAGCAAATATTCTTACCAATTTCCGTTTACGCGGCAACAGCTGGCCTCTCTTACCGGTTTATGTGTAGAAACGGTGATCCGGGTGGTCAAAAAAATGGAGAAGGAAAAAACAGTGAGGATACAAAACGGTAAAATATTTTATTGATCATTATTTTAGAAAGGTTATTTTCTACATTCCAACCCTGCCTATCATTCCTCTGATCTAGGGTATCAGTAACACTTATTGGGTAAGCTCCTTTATTAGACTGGATCTTTTTTATCCAGTGCAAAAAGGATTGCAAAAAACTAAAAGAAAAAGAGCATTAGCAGCAGTCCTTATTTTTAAATGAAATTCATAATTTTTTAATATTTATGCCATTATTGTGGTTTTCATAATGGAAATTTTGTTTATATTTGTGCTTCGAAATAATTTTTTTTCATCATTTGTGTTTTTTTAAGGTCTCCTGATTCAGGGGACCTTTTTTATTATGTGCAGGCGTAAATGTTTATTTCATGGGTAAGTAAAATTACAGTTGCAGGGTACGAGTTACCATGTCAAAATTCAAAATCAACATCGTTGAAGGTCCACTTTTTAAAGCAAAAGAAGTATATCCTGCAATAGAAGCTTCTTACGGAGATATATTGACAGGAGCGTGGTCAACAATGGTTTAAAATAAAATGAATGCAAATGCTTATTTAAATTCCAGAATATTAAAAATTACACTAATCATCTTACTGTGTTGTTTTCACAAAATCTGTAGGCTTAGACTGCATCACAGACTGGAAACTTCTTGTAAAAGCCTGCACACTCCTGTACCCTACTTTGTACGCAGTTTCCGAAATTGTAAGGTCGCCCGAGCTCAACAATTCAAGACTTTTGATAATTCTCAGAATCTGCTGATACTTACTCAATGTCATTCCGGTTTCTTTTTTAAAGATACGTTCCAGTGTTCGCAGGGAAAGCAGGGAGATTTCACTGATATCTTCTATCCTGATATCTTCCTGGTAATATTTGTGAAGGTATTCAATTGGTTTCGACAATCGTTTATCTTCCGGAAGGCTGATGTGCAATTTCAGTGAATGTTCCACAAAACGTGGCAGCTCATTAAAAAGGGCCTGTAAAAATATCATCTCATCCGGATCATTTACTGTGCTTTTTGACCATCTCTCTGAATATTTTATCATTTCTTTTAAAACAGGAGGAACTGAAAAAATATTGATCTCATGATGAAAAACACTGTTTTTTTCTACATCAGCAAACATGATCATCAGTTTGATCTTCTCAGAATGTGAATTGGTTTTATGCAGAGATCCGGGAGGAATCCAGGCTGCATGGTTTTGTGGAAGCAGATAAATCTTCCCATCCACGGTGATGTACTGGAATCCGCTTTCTACATATACCAATTGACCTTTTTCATGGGTATGAAGGATATCATCATGTCGCCAGTTTTCTTCAAACCATACAAAATAAGGTTTACCCAATTCTTCAATGGCTATTGTATTGTGTGGATTCATGTCGTTTTAGGTTAAAACTATGGCAAAATTAAACAAATCAACTGAATTAATTTTGCAATAAATGTTTATTGTATGACGAAGAATGAAACAAGAAAAAATGCTTCTTACGTTCTGATGCTGATTAATGTACTGGTTGTAATCCTGGTTTCCAGTAATCTCAGATCTCCTATTATTTCTGTATCTCCTGTTTTGACAGATATACGGAATGCTCTGAAACTGGATAGTTTTCAGGTGAGCCTGCTTACTTCTATTCCCCTCTTTATGTTTGCCACCTGTTCGGTTTTGGTCAGCAGATTTTCACATCAATTCAGTATCAGCAGATTTCTGATGTATTCTCTTATAATTTTGAGTTTTGGTCTGTTTTTACGAATTACAGGATCTCTATGGATGCTTTTTGCGGGGTCTGTGTTCATAGGACTGGGTATTTGTATAGGAAATGTGGTGACTCCGGGCTATATCAAGAATAATTTCCCAAAACAGATTGGTCTGATGACCGGGATTTTTGCCGTTTCCATGAATCTTACTGCGGCACTGGCATCAGGTTTCAGTGTAAAAATAGGCGAATGGACGGGTTTCGGATGGCGTGGTTCACTGGGAATCTGGCTTGTGATTGCTGCTCTGGGATTATTCGTTTTGATTCTTGAATTAATTTTCAATAAAAGAAATCCGGATCAGGCAAAGGCGACAGTAAGCCGTTCTGATTTTAATATGTTTAAATCTGCTCAGGCATGGAACATCAGTATTTTTATGGGCTTACAGTCGCTGTTTTATTATTGCATTATGGCCTGGCTTCCTTCGTTCCTGACGGATTATAAAATGCAGGGTGAAAGTACGGGATGGGTACTGTTCGTGATTCAGATTACCATGATTCCTGTTACTTTTTGTGCACCTATTATTGCCGGAAAAATGAAAAACCAGCGGATTCTGATTGTTTTTATCTGTACGCTAATGTTTGTAAGCACAATGATGTTTGCATGGCTGCAGTCTCAATGGATCTATGCTAATGCTATGATTATCGGGATCTCCAATGGCCTGTCTTTCAGTTTATCGATTCTGTTCTTTTCAACAAAGACAAAAAACAGCGCCAATGCAGTAAAAATATCGGGAATGGCCCAATCTGTAGGCTACCTGATTGCAGCATTTGGACCTCCGGTATTTGGAAAACTTCATGACTGGGATATTTCATGGAAGAGTTCTTTCTATTTTTTAAGTTTTGCTGTCCTTGTGATGTTTTATTTCGGAATGAAGGCCGCAAGAAATCAATATGTTGAAGATTGACAGAGGTATTCAAGAATTTTATAACAGCTGAAATAAAGATCATTATTTCAAATCTTTCGTGTAGGTCCAAACTAACTTTACGATCTTCAGATGCGACATTTTAATTCAAATAAAATCAATGTAAATAATTTGCTACTGCATTTAAACATACGTATGCAGTAGATTTTTCACTATAAATCTGCCATTAAAAATGGTGGTATTAAGTATTGTGATCTTTTTATTTGAATCATTTTAATTTTTACATCAAAACAGTCTTGCTTTATTAGCAAGACTGTTTTGAAATTAAGGACTGGTATCTTTTATTTTCCTAATTTAGAAACGACTTCCTCTAAGTTGATTTGCATTACCTTTTGTCCATCTGATGTGCTAAAATCTTGGAATAATTCTGTAACCGTTGCATTTGCTGATAAAACCTTTGCGCCGATTTGTCTGAAATAATCGAATGAAGTTTCATCAGCCAGTTGGCTCATACTTCCGCTTGCGTCGGCTACTACAATTACATTATAACCTAATTCAATGGCAGACGTAACAGTATGCAAAAGGCATATATCTGTTGTAAGACCACAAATAACCAGGTTTTTTCTGTTAAGATTTTTTACAGCAGTTTTAAAATCAGGGTCGATAAAGCAGTTCAATGTTCCCCCTCTTTTAATTCTGTTATCAAATTGTTTTGGGGCTGTTTTCTGAATGCCATCCCAAGTCAGACCAATTTGCTCTTCCATAGTAGTGGTAATCAGTAAAGGGACATTTACTTCTGCTCCGACTCTCGCAAGCATACGTAAATTATTTTCTACATTTTTTTTATCCTGACTGTAAATCCAATCCATTGTAGATGTTTGATGGTCAACTAATAGGATTGCCGAATTTTGTGGGGTAAATTGTTCCATTTTTTTTAATCTTTTGCTGTTAATAATGATGCAAAAATAATTACATTTACTTTCTATACTACCGTTGTTACCTACAGGTAAGTAGTTACGTTCAAGTAAGTGAACTGAAAATCATACACATATGGAAAATAAAGAGCCACTTTGTCAGTTTAAGTTAATGGCATCCAGAGATGCTTTGGAAGTTATTCAGGGTAAATGGCGTATTCCAATTATTATTTCGCTTACCTATGGAAAAAAAAGATTTGGTGAAATTCATCGGGATATCGCTGATATTTCTCATAAAATGTTGTCGCAGGAATTGAAATCATTGGAAACGAATAAAATCATTACAAGAACATTATTTGATACTAAGCCTTTAACAGTAGAATATTCTTTAACTCCATTGGGCTTGTCAACAACTAAATTGTTAGATGAGCTATTAAACTGGGGCATTCATTTCCGAAATGAAGTTGTAGGTAAATAGTATTGATCATCAAAAATAGGATGATCATTTTTTAACTTTTATTTTTCTCTGTGAAACACCATAGAAAAATTCACATATTTTAAGCTTATCTGAGGGCCAAAAAAATCATAGCCTTGAAGATTAAAAACAAAAAAAGTCTCATCAAGAGACCTTTTTTATGCAGAGCAAAAGTAATATATGCCTTTAAAGATTTCTATGAAAAAATGTTTCCAGTTTTTCAAAAGGAATCAATTGGGTTTTATCATACAGATCTACATGTCCCGCGTTCGGAACATAATACAGTTCTTTCGGTTCGGCGGCAAGTTGATAAGCCGCTTCACTGAATTCTTTTGAGTGCGCCTGATCTCCTGTAATGAACAGCATGGGTCTGGGAGAAATGCTTTCTATGTCATTAAGAGGATAGAAATTCATGAATTTGGTATTACTGCTCAATGTGGGATGGGTAGTCAACTCCGGCGAACTTCCTTTCGGAGTATATTCTCCCCTCGAAGTCCTGTAAAAATCATAAAATTCGCGTTGTATAGGAGGTGTATTTTTGTCCAGTTGGTGAACAGTTCCGCTTGTATATCTCCTTTTTCCGCCTGTAAATTCTACGTAACGCTGTTCTGCAGCTTCCTCAATGATTTTCTTTCGCTGTTCGAGACTTTGAGAATGATTCAGTGCATTTCGGTTGGCCGCCCCCATATCATACATACTCACGGTTGCTATCGCTTTCATTCTGGGGTCAATTTTCGCTGCACTGATCACAAAACTTCCGCTCCCGCAAATACCGATAATGCCAATTCTGTTCTTATCAATGAATGATCTTGTTCCGAGAAAATCAACGGCGGCACTGAAATCTTCTGCATAGATATCGGGAGCCACAGCATTTCTCGGTTCTCCGGCACTTTCTCCCCAAAAGGAAAGATCAATCGCTAAGGTTACAAAACCTTTCCCGGCCATTTTGGATGCGTACAAATCAGCACTCTGCTCCTTTACCGCACCCATCGGATGTCCTACAATAATGGCTGGATATTTTTCATTTTGGTTAAAATTTTCTGACATAAAGAGATGTCCCGCAACCTCCATATTGTATTGATTTTTAAAGGTAACTTTATACACAGTAATATTCCTGTCCACTTTAAAAGTAGTGTATTGGTGGGCGTTGATTTTTTCCATTTTATTTTTTTCTGAATCCGGATGATTCTTTTTTACGTTCTGTGATGCTACTTTCTCTGAAAACAGAAGACATAGAGCTACTGCCCATATTGATTTTTTCATTATTGATCAATTGATTTAATTATTTTAGCCGGAACTCCCCCTACGACCATACCATCAGGAACATCTTTTGAAACGACTGCCCCGGCCGCAACTACAGCATTTTCCCCAATAGTAACTCCGGGAAGGATGGTAGATCCGGCACCAATCCATGCTCCTTTTTTTATGAGAATAGGTTGGGTAATGAGTGCTCTCCTGTTTTTGGGATCCAGCGGATGATTTTCTGTAATCAGGCTTACTTTGGGACCAATCAAAACGTCGTCTTCTACCGTAATTCCGCCCATATCCAGAAAGGAACAGGCATGATTGATAAAAATATTTTCCCCAAGAGTAATGAAGTTTCCGAAATTGGTGTAGAACGGCGGAAATATCGTTGTGCTTTCATCGATGGTAACGTCCGTAATTTCACCAATACAATCACGTACCTGGCGGATATCCGTGGCATTATTAAGCTTCTGAGATAGCGCAATCGTTCTGTTTACAATTTCATTAATCCTATCATATTCGGGATCATCGGGATGAATAGCTTCACCACTTTTCAGCCTTTCCAATATGCTTTTATTTTGCATTTTCATCTTTTTAATATAAAACGAAATTAAAATAAAAACCCCACAAAGATGTCTTTGTGAGGCTCAATTAACCTTTCTGAGAAGCTCAAAAAAGGGAAAACATTCATTATTCAGATGCAACTAAGCTCTCTGGTATTGACGTCCCTTAATCAGTCACCGACTACTACAAAACTGCTCTGGTCTCAACAATGATGAAATAACCGATACGATCCTTTATAAGCCATTTCCCATTCTGACGTACATATTTGTCATCATATTTAACGCTATAATCGGTCAGGATATCCTTGCCTTCTATCTCCCGGATCATTTTGATCTGAGAAAAAGAAGTTCCGGTAGCAGTATCTCCATCGATTTCCACCGTATTCTGTCCGTTCAGAGTGAAATAGGTTTTAACCTGTGAAGCATGGCTATTAAATTCATTTTCGAGTTTTTCTCTGCCTACCGTGTCTCCTGTCAGAAAATCTCCCATATAGGCTTTATAGGTAATATCAGAGATTCAAAGACAGGTGAACGGAATATCTGCAAGGGTACTTTCCAGCGAACTTAAAGAATTGGAACTGAACGGATTTATCATAAAAAAGTTTCTGTTGGTTATCCTGTAAGTATTGAATATGAATTGCTTCCCTACAGTCATACCCTGGAAGAATTGGTTGGAGCAATGACCAGATGGGGAATGCAGCACAGACAGAAAATTAAAAGCGAGATGGCTTCCGGAGGAAAATCTTCCGGTAAAAAATAAAAGTGTGGTAATTATAGATCGGATGGTGAAAAACCATATTCTCTTTTAAAAGCTGTGGAAAAATGAGACGGATTTTTAAATCCCACTTCCATATAAACGTCCTGCACTTTTTTATTTTCTTCTTTCAGCTTAAAATAAGCGGCTTCGAGGCGTTTTTTTATCAGCCATTTCTGAGGGGTGAGATGGCTTATTTTCTTAAAATCCCGTTTAAATGTGGCGAGACTTCTGCCCGTATAGGAGGCAATCTGTTCCATGGTAAGATCATCCCTGTAATTTTCGTTAAGAAATCCCAGAATATCTACTTTCCAGGGTTCTGTAAAATCGAATAGTACAGGATATAAATCTTCAGAACTATTGAGAATGGCATAAATCCCTTCAAGGAGTTTCAGATGAGCAACACCTTCGGTAGGTTTTGTATGGCCATCAAAATAAGGCGTTAAAGACTGAAACAAGCTGGTAATATCGGGACGGATTTCAAGTTTAAATATATTTTTTTCTGAAACTGAGGGTTTCTTTGGTATTTCAGACCTGTTCATTTTGCTGTAAAACTCTCGAAGAACAGATCTTCCAAAAGTCAGTGAGATCCCTTTGTATAAATCTTTTCCTACACTATTTTTATACATGATGAGCCGATGATCGCGTCGGATAAAGGCACACTCTCCTGCTTTGATCACAATTTTTTCGCCTCTGTCTTCTATGATCTGCTCTCCGGAATACAGATACAGCAGAACATGTTCAGGAGTTGCATGAATGCATTTTTCGCTGTACTCTGAAAAGCAGGAAAGAAAGATACCTGAGTAGTTCAAAGTTCTCAATGTGTCTGTCTGTTCCATGCTTCGTACAATATTATTTAATTTTACAAATTTAGTGATAATGTAGCGGTAAAGATTTGTTGAGAGGCTCAAGTCTTAACTTATGTCACTCTTCTTTTACTGCTTGCCTCCACCCATTCATCTTTCGTGCATTTAGGACAGTTTCCGGCTTTTCCTTGTTGTTTCATTTCGGTATGTCCACAAAATGTACAGGAATACTGACCTTCTTTGCTTATATTTTTTAATGCATATTTTAAGGACTCGGGCATAATCGGAAGTCCGTGTTTCACCTCTTTGTCCTCGTAATAAAAAACACTTATTTGCCCGGAACTTTCTACAATAGCTGTTTCTATCTGTCCCAATTGGGAAACGCCTCTTAATCTCAGTTCTGCAAAAAACTCATCGCTGCCAAGGTTTTCTTTTTTAAAATTATCAATGGCAAATTCTCCATCCCGGATCAGACATATGGAAGCTCCTTCCACCATTTTTTCAAACTCTTTGCTTCTTCCGATAAAAAAAGTAATGATCCTGTATAAAAGAATAATGACAACAAAAACAAGGATTGAAGAAACAATGCCGACATCTTTGTTAAACATTGGATCGCCTGCTGCAGAACCCAAACCGATGATAACGACCAGTTCAAAAACGGAAAGCTGCTTCACTCCCCTTTTGCCTAAAATTCTCAATCCGATGATAATGGCAAGAAACATAATGGAAGTACGGAGAATGATCTCCAGCAGAAAGGACCATTCTTCATGTCCCATCAGCAATTCTTTCCAGTTAAGTTCCAAGAGAAATAAGGTAAGCATAGAAATTAATTTAGGAGGAGCATTCAAAAAATGCGCCATCGCCTGTTTCTGCTGTTGGCTTCGGGAACTTAATCCACCAGGGAAAACTAAAAATTGCCGAATAATTTTGAGGTCTTCAGAATTTAATCTAAAGGATATTCTTCACCATCCTGTACAACAAAACACCTTTCCTGAAGTCCGTTTTTAATAATTTCCTCCTGAATAAACTTCCGGTCTTCTTTGCAATGGCTTACAGCTTCCAGATGAGTGACCAAAACGGTGGCCTCCGGTGCATACTCACAAACCTTAATGATATCCTGACTGGTCATAATGATAGGATCTCCAACTGCAAAAGTTGCGGCTCCCCCTGCAACCACAATATGCTGTGGCCTGTACTTATCAATTTCTTCTGCAATTCTTTCGTACCAGATGCTGTCACCCACGATATAAAGCGTTTTTTCTTCCGTTTTAAAAACAAAGCCATTGACTTCTCCCATCTTCTCTCCTATTTCTCCGGTTCCGTGCTGTCCTTCTGTAATGGAGATGCTGATATTTTCCCAGATGATATGATCTTTAACGGAAATTATATTCTTAAAACCAGATTGAGCGATCTGTTCCGAAATGACTTCAGGGCAGATCAGAGGAATATTTTTATCCAAAAGTTCAACTGCTTTGGGATCCCAGTGATCGGGATGAAGATGAGTGACAGCCACGGCATCTATTCCTGAAAGTTGATCTTTTAATTCCTCTTCACTGAATGGAAGATCAACCAAAGGATTGAGCAGTTCATTATCCGTCATTGGAAATTTCCCCAGAGAACCTTTTGCTCCAAGCATCGGGTCGATTAAAATATTTTTGTCTCCGATTTGGATTACTAATGTGGCATTGCGCCATAATTTCAGTTTCATTTTGCTTAATTTTGTCCTGCAAAACTATGGCTAAATCAAGGCTCAATAATAGACGGTTACCAAAAGGTTAACCATAAAAATATTTGATAATGAATTTTGAAGAATTTAAAAACTGCGGACTCAGACGTAGCCTGGATATTCTTTCCGGAAAATGGAAACCCCTGATTCTTCAGAATCTTTTTGAGGAAGAGCAGGTACGATTTGTAGAATTGTGGCGAAAAATGCCCAGAGTTTCAAAGAAAGTGCTTTCAGAGCAACTTAAACAGATGGAGGAAAATCAGATGATTCAACGGATTGAAGTCTATAATTTTCCTCCGGAAGTGTATTATAAGCTTACTGACAGAGCCCGTAAATTAGGTCCTATTCTTGACCAGCTGCATGAATGGGGAAATGAACTTGATTCTTAAAAGTGTCCAGCACCTCCAGAATATTCCGGTAAGTAAAGTCCAGTTCTTCTGCAGTAATGCAATAAGGGGGAACCAGATACATTACATTTCCCAGAGGACGCATAATGATTCCACGCTGTAAAAATTCATCGTACAGAACTTTTCCCACCTCGTTAAAATAAGATGTATGCTGATCTGTTTTAAGCTCAAAAGCCAGAATTGTTCCGGTCTGGCGTACATTTTCAACATTCGGATGCTGTTCAAGAATGTCCGTAAAGTCAGAATGCTGTCTGCTGATACGATCAATGGCCGCTAATGTTTCTTCCTGTAATAAAAGTTCCATGCTGGCCAAGGCCGCAGTACAGGCTAATGGATTGGCGGTAAAAGAATGTCCGTGAAACAGTGTTTTGTATTTGTCATCGGATAAAAATGCATTGAAAATCTCCTGTGAGCAAGTGGTAATTCCCATTGGCATCGTTCCTCCGGTGAGGCCTTTTGAAAAGCACATAATATCCGGTATTTCTGCAAGATGATTGGCGGCAAAAAGTTTCCCTGTTCTTCCGAAACCTGTGAATACTTCATCCTGGATCATCAGGATTTCTTTGCTTCTGCAAAACTTCATCAGCTCATCCAGATGTTCAGCCTCATACATCAGCATGCCTGCTGCACCCTGTACCAGAGGCTCATAGATAAAACAGGCCGTTTCCTCTGCAATTTCACTGATCTGAATTTTTAAGCTTTCCAGATTTTCTGCGTTGGGCGTATCGATAAAAACCACCTCAAACAGCATACTTCCGAAAGGTTTTGTCCAGACACTTCTTCCGCTTACGGACATCGCCCCGAACGTATCACCATGGTAAGCATTTTTAAAAGCAAGAATCTTGGTTTTTTCTTTTCCTGAATTATAGGCATACTGAATACACATCTTCAGGGCCGCTTCCACTGCCGTCGAGCCATTATCCGAATAAAAAACCTTTTTCTGATTTTTCGGAAGCAGGTTCAATAAATTTTCTGACAACTGAACAGCCGGTTCATGCGTAAATCCTGCAAAAATAACCTGTTCCAAAGTAGTCAGCTGCTGATATACCCGCTCGGCAATGTAAGGATGGGCATGACCGTGCAAAGTCACCCACCACGACGAAACCGCATCGATATACTTTTTACCTTCGTCGTCAAACAAATAAACGCCCTTACCTCTTACAATAGGAATGGCATCTCCGGCCGTTTTCATTTGGGTATAAGGATGCCAGTTGACGTTTTTGTCTCTTTCCGCAAGGAGGGACTGTATTAATGTATTCATCTTTTTTAGAAGTTAGAAATTAGAGATTAGAAGAAGGAGGCCCTGCAAGCCAAATCGTGGCCCGAGCCTCGTATCGAGAAACAAGATTAGCAACAGCTACTCTCCTTCATTTTCATCGGTTTAAGTCCCAGTTTTTCCAGCATCTGCATATCTTCGGAAACGCCCGGATTAGGAGTTACCAATAAGGTTTCTCTTTCTCCTGTGAAGATGGAATTGGCTCCGGCCATAAAGCACCAGGCTTGTTCTGTTTCGTTCATTTCAATACGTCCGGCACTTAATCTGACCATTGAAGAAGGCATGACAATTCTTGCCGTGGCAATCATTCGTACCATTTCCCAGCTGTCTACTTTTTCGTTATCCTCGAGCGGAGTTCCTGCCACTCTGGCTAAAGCATTTATAGGAATAGATTCTGGATGCTTTGGCATGGTGGCAAGAGTTAAAAGCATTGAAATTCTGTCTCTATGTGTTTCGCCAAGACCTATAATTCCTCCTGAACACACCGTTATTCCAGCATTTCTGACGTTATTAATGGTATTGATTCTATTATCAAAAGTTCTGGTGGAGATAATTTCTTCATAATATTGTTCGGAAGTATCCAGATTGTGATTGTAAGCATATAAACCTGCTTCCTGAAGACGAATAGCCTGCTCTTCGGTGAGCATTCCTAACGTACAGCATACCTCAAGCCCAAGTTCATTCACTCCTTTTACCATATCGATTACACGGTCAAAATCACGGTTGTTGCGGACTTCACGCCATGCTGCAGCCATACAGAAACGGGACGATCCGCTGTCTTTTGCTTTTTGAGCGTGAGCAATAACGGTTTCTGTCGGAAGCAATGCCTGTACCTTGATGTTGGTGTGATATCTGGCTGCCTGGCCGCAGTACGAGCAGTCTTCAGGACATCCTCCTGTTTTAATGGATAGTAAGGTGGAGATCTGTACTTCAGTCGGATCATGCCATTCACGGTGGATGGTGGATGCTTTATAAATCAGTTCCAGCAGAGGCTGATGGTAAATTTCTTCTATTTCTTCTTTGGTCCAGTTGTTTCTGATGCTTGTTTTTTTGTCCATTATCATAAATTTGTTTTTGTTAATTGTTCTGCGGCAGCTTTAATGCTGACTTTGGTTGGCTGGTCGATTTCAGGAATGTAGATGATTCTGGTTTCTCTTTTAATAAAATTACAGATCACTCTTTCAGTATCTGGAGGAAAAGCTCCGTTGAAAATCAGGTATTCCAGCTTGAGTTTTCTTTGTTTTAAGGCCATGATGGAAAGTAAACTGTGGTTAATACATCCTAAATAATTCCTGACTACTAACGCTACAGGAAGATTAAACCGTTCTATAAGATCTATCATAAAAATCTCATCCGTAAGCGGGACCATAAGCCCTCCTGCTCCTTCCACGATTAGTTTATTACCTGTTTTGGGAAGCTGAAACTTATTTAAATTGATTTCTATATTTTCTTCCCTGGCAGACTGATGCGGAGATGCAGCCAGTTGAAGACGGTAGGTTTCCGGATGACAGACGGTACCCTCTGTCCATGACTCTATTTTATGGCTGTCCGTATTATCAAGGTCTCCTGACTGCACAGGTTTCCAGTAATCTGCTTTAAAATATTGTGTTAAAACGGCAGAGCATATTGTTTTTCCTACTTCGGTGCCAATTCCGGTGATAAATAGTTGATTCATTTGAGATTACAAGTTGCGGAGTTGCGGGTTTGGTGTTTATTGACTTGTTTTAAATAAATTCTTTAATAATTCTCGTTAGTTCTACAATGTCCTCTTCTGTATTGAAGCTGTGGAGACATATTCTGAGTCTTTCAGTTCCTGTTTTTACGGTGGGACTGTAGACGGCATAGGTTAAAAAGTCATGATCCGATAATGTTTTCTGTAAGTTTTTTAATTTCTGATTATCGGGAATCAATACAGCTTGTATCGGGCTCAATTCTGAAGATGGGGTGTCTATATTTTGATTTCTGAAAATGCTAATGTTTTGATTAAGCTTTTCTGACAGCTCAGGTTTTTGTTTTAAAAATTCATAACCTGTTTGGATAGCCATCCATAGAAAATCCTGTGCTGCTGTGGTATAGATAAAAGGAGATGCAAAATTAACCAAATAGGATTTCACTGTTTCATCACAAAGAATGGCTGCGCCATGGGCTCCCAAAGCCTTTCCATAAGTTATTACTGCAGCAAAAACATCATGATGTAAATCGTATTTCTCAATCAATCCATATCCGAAAACTCCGAAAGCATGGGCTTCATCTACAATCAGTGCTGCATTGTATTTTTTGGCTAAAGCTGCAATCTCCTGAAGAGGAGCAAGATCCCCATCCATTGAATACAGACTTTCTATAGCAACATAACAAGGTCCGGTCTGCTTTTTCAGTATACTTTCCAGATCTTCCGGATCATTGTGACGGAATTTTAATTTCTTTGCATGAGACATCCTGCAGGCATCCTGTACAGAACGGTGGATCTGCTCATCCACAATAATCGTATCATGACGGTCCGGCAATGTAGAAAACAAAGCCAGATTCGCATTGTAGCCGGAAGAAAAAAGAAGAGCTGCAGGATATTGATGCTGTTCAGCAATATACTTCTCCGTTTCATCAACGATATTGCTGTTTCCGCTGATCAGTCTTGAACCGGAGCTCCCGGAAAGAAGTGTAGGATTTTCCTGAACTTTCAGAAGCAGTTGTGCCTGAAGTTCTTCATTTCCTGCCAGGCCAAGATAATCGTTGGAATAAAAATCAATACCATTAAGTTTTGGCTTTAACATTCTTAATATTCCTACTTCCTTTCTTTTATCGAGGGCTTCCTGAAATTTTTTAAGCATAGTCTAATTGGGAAACTTCTTCAGCTATAGCATTGATCCACTGATCATGCAGTTCTTTTTCTATCGTCAGGATATTTTCTGCATGCTGGTTCCAATCCGGAGAAAATTCATTGAGCTGATTGATCATTTCTTCAAGATGTCCCTCTTCTTCCAGAATAATGGATTTCACCATAATCCTCGAAGATGCTTTGGTCAGAATATCCTGATACACTGGATATAATTCATCTGCACGGACTTCAATAGCATAGGTCACAAAAAGGTAAGCTGCATATTTCAACTCTTCCTTATTCAGAGTAAATACAGTTTGAAGATACCTGCAAGCCTTTACATCCAATGAATGAAGATATTGTCGGGTCGCAATTGGAGCAAGAAGTTCATCTGCTTCATAGGTTTTACACCATTCGGGATCTATTTTTCCTATCTGTTTTTTCAGATAATAAGCGTGACGGTGTTCTTCAGCAGCATGTTTCAGCTGGATCAGCGTAACGGAAACCGGATGCTCACACTTAGAGATCTTTCTGGCTCCAGCATTTTCCATGAACGAAAGCGTGTTCAGCCATTTGGCATGGATTACGCCATCCTGTACAATTCTTTCAAGCAATGGTTGAAATTCCATAGATTTTTATTTTGAATCAAAATTAGTATATTGCCGGACCACTAACAGGTGCCAGTTTTAATATTATGGATAGTCCGGTTAAGATTCCTTATCAAAGTTTTATAGAAATTGACAGAAATTCAGAGACTTCGATCTATATGCAGATTGCCAATCAGCTGATTAATGCTATTCAAAGGGGCTTTTTACCTTATGGCACCAAGCTGCCGGGAACCCGGACATTCAGTGAAGTTCTGGAAATTCACAGGAATACTGCCGTGGCGGTTTATGATGAATTGTCCGCACAGGGTTGGGTAGAAAGTCTTCCGAACAAAGGAACTTTCATCATCGGGGAAAATCAGGAAAAGCCTGTAAAAGTTAAAGACTTTGAAAAAAACAGTCTTCAGAATTATCCTGAAACCACAGGTTTTTCATTTAAAACTTCGAATATTTTAGACAATCCTTTTGAACACTCAGATTGTGAATATGTTTTCAACGACGGGGTACCGGATATCAGGTTGACTCAGATCGGGCAACATTCAAGGTTTTACAGTTCTATTCTGAAACGAAAATCCAACCAGAAAATGCTTGGACATTACAATCACGACGGAAGTGAATTTTTTAAGGAACACTTGTCACACTACCTTAACCTATCCCGCGGACTGCCTATTTCAAAGAATAATCTTCTCATCACCCGAAGCACGGAAATGAGTATTTATATTGTATCTGAAATTCTCCTTTCCGCAGGAGATACGGTATTGGTAGGTGCTTTGAGTTATTTTTCTGTGAATATGATCTTCCAGAAAGCGGGTGTCAATATTGTATCTCTGCCGATAGATGAAGAAGGAATTATCGTAGAAAATGTTCGGGAAGCCTGTAAAAAGCAGCAGATCAGAATGCTTTATCTCACGCCGCATCACCACTATCCTACTACTGTTGCTTTAAGTGTACAACGAAGGCTTGAACTGCTGGATCTTGCCCATGAGTATGGTTTTATCATTCTTGAAGATGACTATGATTATGAATTTCATTATGATAAAAGCCCTATTCTACCCTTAGCAAGTGCGGATACGAATGGGATGGTTATTTATATCGGATCTTTTGGGAAATCGCTGGCTCCGGGGTTCAGAACCGGATTTATTGTCGCTCCGGAAAATCTGATGGTTGAGATGAGAAAATATCTCGGAATCATAGACCGTCAGGGAGACATTTTAATGGAAAGAGCTTTGGGTGAAATGATTGAGGAAGGTGAAATACATCGGTATCTGAAAAAATCTTTAAAGGTTTATCAGGAAAGACGGGATTATTTTGCAGAACTGCTTGAAGAAAATTTAGACGGATTGATAAAGTTCCAAAAGCCATCGGGAGGTCTTGCTTTCTGGCTGGAATGGAATGTTCCGGTCAATCTGATGCAACTGAGCCGGAACTGTGCGCAGAATAATTTGTTTATTCCTAAAACATTACTCTACCAGACGAAAGATCTTACAGCGATGAGGCTGGGGTTTGGAAATCTCAACTTTGAGGAAATGGAGAAGAGTATTGAAATTCTTTCTGATCATACTAGAAAGCTGCTATAATATAATTGTTATAAATTTCC
The DNA here is from genome assembly GCF_003815695.1 of Chryseobacterium carnipullorum. NCBI lineage: Bacteria > Pseudomonadati > Bacteroidota > Flavobacteriia > Flavobacteriales > Weeksellaceae > Chryseobacterium > Chryseobacterium carnipullorum. The sequence continues at coordinate 4,130,673 of NZ_CP033920.1, forward strand.
CACAGATCCCACGGATCACGCAGATAATTGTTTTTTATGAATCTGTGAAATCTGTAGGATCTGTGGGATAAAAAATATACTTACTGTAATTTACTACGCAAAGTTTTATGTTTGACACTTTTCATTTTAAGTATTGAAAAAGTTGATCTGATGAAGCGAGAAGATTTGCATAAAAGAGTCATTACAAATAATTGATATGAAATTTCCTGCAGATCACACGGATCACGCAGATGATTACGTTTTTATGAAGCTGTATGTAAGCAAAAAATATCAACCACAAAAGTCACAAAAGTTTCCTGAAACACTTAAGTTTATTTAAAGTTTAAAAGCTTATCGTAAAAAAATACACTTAAGTTTTTGTAAAATCTATGATTTTCTTTACCATAACAGGAAAATCTGCCTGATCTTTTTAATCTGTGAGAATAATATTTTAAACCATTAAGCATTATTAAGCTTTTAAGAATATTAAGTTTTAGCTTCGCTTTAAGATCTACAACTTAAAAAAATCTTTGATTTTTCTTAACTCACCTTACTCTCTTCATTTATCTTAATGTTTTAAAAGCAGTATAAAATAAACCACGGATGGCATAGATTTTCAAGGATAATTGCGTTTTTATGAAGCTGTATGTAAGCAAAAAATATCAACCACAAAAGTCACCAAAGTTTTCTTGAAACACTTAAGTTTATTTAAAGTTTAAAAGCTTATCGTAAAAAAGTACACTTAAGTTTTTGTAAAATCTATGATTTTCTTTACCATAACAGGAAAATCTGCCTGATCTTTTTAATCTGTGAGAATAATATTTTAAACCATTAAGCATTATTAAGCTTTTAAGAATATTAAGTTTTAGCTTCGCTTTAAGGCGTACAACTTAAAAAAAATCTTTGATTTTTCTTAACTCACCTTACTCTCTTCATTTATCTTAATGTTTTAAAAAGCAGGATAAAATTAACCACGGATGGCATAGATTTTCAAGGATAATTGCGTTTTTATGAAGCTGTGTGTAAGCAAAAAATATCAACTATAAAAGTCACAAAAGTTTTCCTGAAACACTTAAGTTTATTTAAAGTTTAAAAGCTTATCGTAAAAAAATACACTTAAGTTTTTGTAAAATCTATGATTTTCTTTACCATAACAGGAAAATCTGCCTGATCTTTTTAATCTGTGAGAATAATATTTTAAACCATTAAGCATTATTAAGCTTTTAAGAATATTAAGTTTTAGCTTCGCTTTAAGGCGTACAACTTAAAAAAAATCTTTGATTTTTCTTAACTCACCTTACTCTCTTCATTTATCTTAATGTTTTAAAAAGCAGGATAAAATTAACCAGGGATGTAATGGATTTTCACCGATGTTTACGTTTTAAGGGTTTATAAATTTGTGAATTTGTGAAGTCTTGAAGATCCTGGGAATAAAAAAAGTGCAACGGTTAGGTTACACTTATCTAAATTTTTGTTTTTGTTAATTTGTAGGCACTAAAGCCTTCACTTTCTTTTTCTTGGGTTTCTTCTTTTTTCTGTTCAGATAAATAATGAATCCTGTGATGGGTAGTGAAGTTGCAATGATGCCCGCAAAAAGGTATAAAATCCGGCCTGTCATTCCAAAGATGCTTCCTGTATGAAGGTCATAATTTCTTTCTCTTAACGCAGTTCCATTGCCAATGTTTTTGTCTTTGTAGGATTGATGTTTTAAGATTTTTCCTGAGTATTGATCAAAAGTAAATTGTTCATTCTGGTATTGCTTATTCCCATAAGTCACCTCAGCATAATAAGTTCCTTCTTCTGTTTTAGGGAAGCTGATGAGTGCAGATTTCTTATCTGCCAAGCTCTTTTCTACTCTGTTTCCTACAATATTCAAGATCTTTTTCTTGTCTGAAGGTTCTTCAGAGGGAATTGTGCTTTTTGCTTTCTTTTCAGTTTTCGCCTTTCCGTTCAGTGTTTTTTTGACCCATTGGTCAACGTCTTCAAAATTCCATATCAAGGCAGCGTATGAAATAAGGCATAAAGGAATAACGGCATAAAATCCCAGGACATTGTGCATATCATAATTAACCCTTTTCCATTTGGCTGATGTCTTGATCGTAAACATTCCTTTCAAGGCTTTCTTATTCATTTTGCGGGGAAACCAGATCACCAGTCCTGAAAAAAGCATAATCGCTAATATCAGTGTAGAATATCCGGTAATGGTTTTACCGATTTTTTCACCCAATAAAAGCCTGCGGTGAAGATCCATCACGATCTCAAAAAAATCATTTTTGGCATTTTCAACCTCAAGAACTTTTCCGGTGTAAGGATCCACATAAACCCTGTAATAATGAATATAAGAACCCCAATACGTCAAGGCCTCTTTATCCATTTTCAAAGAACGGAAAGCATAGCTTCTGGATGGATCTGAGGATATTTCTACTCTGCTTACCTTTAAACTGTCCGGAAGTGCCTGCTCAGCTTTTAACTTCAGGTCAGAAAACGGCAGTTTCTCTTTTTTTATGGTTTTGACGAAATATTTCTCCGGGTGTATGGTATGCTTCAGTTCTTTTTCAAAAGCGAGAATACATCCTGTAACCGCCATTATGACAACGATAAGCCCGGACGTTAGTCCGAGCCATAGATGTAATTGATAGGCTGTCTTTCTTAGTATAGAATTCATATTAAAACTTAAGAGTAACCTCCGCCACAAAGTTACGAGGCATTTGGGCAACTATAACACCCTGTCCTGCGAAATACTGTGCATTTCCTAAATTATTCATTTTAAATCCTAGTCTGTATCTTTCTTTTTCAAGAGATATGGAAGCGTTCACTAAAGTATAAGCCGGGAATATAAACTGTCCGGTAGTCACGTTGTCTACACTAATCTGCTCACCCACACGGTTCACACCAAAACCTAATCCAAGACCTGAAAGTCCCTGGATCGGTAATATATAGCTTACCCATGAATTGAATACATTAGCCGGACCTGAAGATGATGGACGACGTCCATCTACATTGGCAGCAGCTTTTACAAACTTACTGTCGTTGTAAGAATATCCCGCCATAATGTTCAGACCCTGAATCGGGTTCAGGATGGTTTCAATTTCGATCCCTTTACTTCTCTGTTCTCCGTCCTGGATGGTCACATTATAGCTTGTTCCGCCGCGGGTCACAACATCTGCTCTTAACATATTGTCGACCAGAATATCATAATATCCTACTGTAAAATTCACTCTGTTTCTCCAAAGATTTCCTTTGAATCCCACTTCCCACTGATTAGATCTCTGCGGTTTGAAATCTCCATTAAAGTCTGCAAGCGGCTGAGCAACCGGAGCTACATTACTGAAACCATTCATATAGTTAGCATAGGCAGACAGACGGTCTTTGAAGATCTGATAGGATAAACCAAGTTTTGGAGACAACGCATTCTGGTTGAATGTCCCCGTATTCGTATTCTTAATAAGATCAAGCTGTCCTTTGCTTTCATAATGGTCAAAACGTAAACTTAGCAAAGCAACCAAACGGTCTGTAATATATACCGCATCGGAAATATAAGCGCCATAAATATTGCTTGATGCCGTATTTCGTACTAAAGGTGCTGTAGAAGTTTGAATTTTTTGTAACGCTAAATCTTTAGTTATATTACCATATGTTCCTGTTATTGGCAGTTCCACTGGCGCTGTAGGATTTGTAGGATCAATGTAATCATATACAACAATTGGAGAAAGGTTATTGTTCAAAGACTGGTTTAAATAATCTAATCCTACAAGAACTTTATTTCTGATTTTTCCTATTTTAAATTCTCCGTTAAAGTTCTGCTGAATACTGGTAGACGCTCCTTCACCATTCTGCCACTGGACATTACGTTCTAAAAGATTATCCGTTTTTCCTCTCATGAACTGATACTGATAGAGTCCTTCCGTTTTTCTGTAATTTCTTGAGATCAGAGTCTGAGAACTCCACTGATCTGAAATTTTATAATTAATCTCAGCTTTTACATTGATGGAAGGTGCTTTTAAGGTCATATCATTATTGGAATAAGACCTCTTCCAGTTATATCCAAGCTCATCTGGCGTGGTTGCAATGAATGGTCTGGTTCTCGGCAAAAAGATGATCGGAGTGTTTGTTCCTTCATAAGTGTAAATCTGAGCTCCCAAATTAAACTTTAACCGGTCATCCACCTGATAGCTGAATGTAGGCGCTACAAACATGGATTTTCTGAACTCGGAATCTCTGAATCCGTTCTGGTACTGATAGGCAGCATTCAAACGGAATAAAGTCTTCCTTGAATCCGTGATTGGCCCGTAAACATCAGCGGTTACACGGTTCAGGTTATAACTTCCCAAAAGATAAGAAGCTTCTCCACCGAAATAATCTTTAGGCTTTTTCGTTACGACATTAATCAATCCTCCAAAAGAATTAACCGCACCTCCGTAAAGCGTTCCGGAAGGTCCCTTGATCACGTCGATACGCTCAACATCCGCCGGATCAATTTCAGAGTTGGTGGTTGCAGGAACACCATCTACCATAGAAACTCTCGTAGGAAAACCTCTTAAATTATAGTAGAAACTTCCGTCTCCCGCTCTACCCGCACTTCCCTGCATTTTTACAATACCAGGAACGTTTTTTAAAGCATCTGACATATCATACACCAACTGCTCTTTCAGAATCTGCTGGTTGATGCTTGTGTACATTTGGGGATTTTCAATGTTTTTCAAAGGCATTTTAGAGATCGAAGTACTGTCTCTGTCCAGAAATTTATTTCTGCTGAACGCATATACGGTAATGCCTTCGATCACATTGTTTTCTGTCTCAGGATAAATTACCGGAATTTCAAAGACATCTTTTTCAATACGGATCTGCTCACGCATTAATTCAATATCATTTAAAACCACCTGAAGCGTATATTCTCCCGGTGGCACATTATCAAAATAGTATTCTCCCAAACTGTTGGTCTTAGCCTGATACGGCGTATTGACTAATCTTAAAAGTGCATTCTTCACGGGCACTTTTTCAGACAACATGATCTTTCCGTTGACGCGTTCATTCTGCTGGGCAGAAACAAATAACGGAAGACCGACAAGAAATAAAAGTAATATAGGGGTTTTAAATATTTTCATGCTGTAAGTTTTGTAACAGGGGATAGTTGATTTTGCCGTTTTGTGATAATGGAAATGATTCTATGTGCTCGGTGTGTACATACTGCGGATTAATGCGCAACTTATTTTTAATAGTTTCTTTAATAGTTTGAGGATCAACTTCGATGTTGTCATACAGAACAATGATTTTTTTATCATTGCTGTTCAGACAGACTACTGTATTGCCTTCCAGTTCATTCTTAAGGATAAACTCTACCTCATCCAGGTTAAGACGGATCCCGAAAAGCTTCATGATCCTCTTGATTCTTCCTGTGATATAATACAGTCCGTTCTGCCCTCTTCTGCCTGTATCTCCTGTATGAAGAAGCTTCGGCTGTTCATAGGTAGAAAGATCTTCAAGTTTGTTGGCATACCCTCCACTGATGCTTGAATGTAAAAAGAGCAGTTCATCCGTTTCAGAATCGATCTGGAAGCTTCCTCCGTGTACAGGAGTGCCAATAGACGTTTCCTCTTCAAGAAGACCATCTGTGGTAAGATAAGCCATTCTTCCGCCTGCTTCGGTTTGTCCGTACTGAGCGAAAAACTGTTTTTCAAATTCAAGGCAGTAATTGAAGATAGTTTTCCTCAATTCAGCATTGATCACCCCTCCCGTATGGGTCATGTATCTCAGACTGGTACTGTCTTTTCTGAAGAATCCGATTCTGTTCAGGTTTTCGTACAGATAAGGGACGCCTCCCAGCGTACTGTAGCCATACTCTTCCATTTCATCCCAGAATGCTTTCTGCATAATGTCTTTGTCTGTACAAAAGATTCTTCCCGCACGCATACAGTTGGTGGTAAAAATAGAAAAACCGTACACGAAATTAATCGGTACGTTGAGCGGAACTACATCAGATTCCAGGATCGGCATGTATTGAAGGATGCTCACGGCATTCTGATAAAGGTTTTCATCTGAAAGCTTCACCAGCTTCGGAACTCCGGTGGTTCCGGAAGTACTTAAAAGGATCTTGATGTCAGGATGAATCGTCACTTCCGCCTGGTAATCTTCCTTAGCAAAGATTTTCACTGTTTCCGAAAACTCCTTTAACGAATATCCCTGAACCTCATCTCTTGAAGGATCAAAGATATATTTGGGACGGTATTCCGCTTCCAGACGTTCTTTAAATTCCGGATGCAGTTTCTGTCCCAAAACAGCAATGGCATGTGCCGTTCCATAGAAATTGAGGAGCACCTCAATGCTGGGTACCTGATTGTCATTGTACAAAAAGATCAATCCTTTTTCTACAGGATTGAGGCCTAAAGAACGGTACAGGGTTCCAACCGGCGTGGAAGCACCGGTGGAAGCATCTGTAAACAACAAGTTCTTGTTGGCAATTACATTTTCTAAAATTTTCATATACTTAGTTTTCTACGAGTACATCGTATTTTTTCATTTTTTCGCGGATCTTTCCGACGGTTCCCATTTCAAGGATGTCGTTAAAGTCAAACTTGACACGGTAGAACTGTTCCAAAGCTTCTACAATAAGCAGATGCGACATAGAGTCCCACTCAGGAATCTCCTGATAGGTAAGGTTTTCATCTACTATTTCTTTTTTCACAGCGATTGCTGATGCGATAATTTCATAAAATTCGTCTGTTGTGTGCATTTTAAATTTTTATAGTTTTCCATTTACCATTTTTGAATATCATGAGGAATAAGACAGCCAGTACGATTTCCGAGGAAACAATAGCCGTAAATATTCCTTTCAGTTCCCATTGAAGCCTTACGCCAAGCAGGTAAGCCAAAGGAAGCTGAATCACATAGAACATGATCATGTACAGCAGGGTCACCTGCATAATATTACCGGCCGCATTAAGGGCACGGCTGATCACCATTGTAAAGCCTAATAAGAGATAAGCCATAGACACCACATGGATGTACTGTACGGCGTATCTGGCTACCTCGGCTTCTTTGGTGAAGAACGTCACCACATATTCTGCAGCAAACTGCCAGAATATAGCAACAGCTATCAGATAGGTCATGTTGATCCCTCCTGCTCTCCATACCGTTTTCTCTGCGCGATCCGGGTTTCCGGCTCCTAAATTCTGTCCTGTAAGAACTCCTGCGGCATTTCCTATTCCCCATGCAGGCATCGTCGCCACAGAAGCAATTCTCTGCGCAATAATATATCCTGCAAGAGCTGTAGTCCCGAAGGTGGCGATGATTTTAACCATGATCAGCCAGCTTGAAGCAGGAATAATATACTGAACCAACCCGCCAAAAGTAATTTTCAGGATTTTCTTAATTAAAGGCAGGTCAAGATGAAACCTGACCAGAATATTCACACTGGTTTTGCGTGTAATAAGAATAAAGAACTGATATAAAACTGCTAATAAACGGGATAATATGGTGGCATACGCCAATCCCATTAATCCGTAAGCCGGAATAAAACCCAATCCGAAAACAAGAATTACCGCAAAGACCATACTGGAGATATGACAAAGCCAAAGCGACTTCATCGCCAGATCTGCATCCCCTGCTCCTCTGAAAAGACCATTGATAGACAGACGCAGAATCACCAGACCGATACTCAGAAAGACCAGCTTGGAAAAAGGAAGTCCGTTCTCTACAATCCCTGTATTGAATCCAAGGAAACTAATGATCTCGCCCGCAAAAAGGAATGACAGACCGCCAATCAGTAATGCAAAAGCAGCAGCCAGCAATATGATATAATGGGCCGTCCGGCTCATCCCTTCCTGATCTTTTTCTCCTGCTCTCCTTGCCGTCAGTGTTGCAGCAGCGATCCCCAAGCCAATGGCAATCGCATTGGCAAAATTGATATAGTTATCTGCAATTCCCACGAGCCCAAGGACCTTATCTCCCAATCTTGCAATGATTAAAAGATTGATACTGACAAAAACAGATTCCATCACGAGCTCCATCACCATCGGAATGGCAAGGCTGAAGATAGAACGGTTGATACTCCCTGAGGTAAGTTCTACTTTTTTTCCCGCTAAAGCTCCGTACGCAAATAAAGAGCCTTCTTTTACAAGATGCAGAAACTTTCTCATACCGTCGCTACAGAGTTTTTATTGGCAATCTGGTACAAAGGATTCGGCAGTGCGCCGTCTTTCTTTGGAATAGAAAATGCTTTATTTTCACTGTAGCCATTGTTTTTCAAACGAAGACTGTTGATGTAGAACCTTTTGAAGGTAGGAACATACAGATCATATTTTTCATACCGCTCATTCAGATGAGGATTATGGTTTTTGTAGTTCTCTATACACTCGTGAACAAGCGTCCAGAAGGTCTCTTCATGAAAATTGGAATGGGTATGCAGAACATTGGATAAATATCTGAAGAATGCATCAAAAACACCCAAAAGAATAGACAACGGAACATTTTCCTTGTTGGAAGATTGAATCAGTCCGTCTGCCAGATGGTCAGGAAGTTTTTCTCGTGCTTCTGTCGTCAGGACAATATCATCTACAAAATCTTTAATGACAATTCTCTGCGGCACTGCGTTTTTCAACACGACCATGATGTTTTCTCCATGCGGCGTTACACAAAGAGAATGGGTGTAATAAATGTGAAGCAACGGTGTAAGATAAGCATCCAGATAATCTGTGATCCACTGCTGGATGCTGATTCCGGCCTGTTCTGCAAAAGCCTGTACCAAAGGAACTCCATTTTGATCTACAAAAAGCAGGGAAGCCATGGTAAACATTTCTTCATCTTCCTGTAAATAATTGGAAGCACTTTCGCGCCATAAAGCCCCAAGAAATTCATTGTATTGATAAGGAACACCGGCGATAGCACTGTATTGAGGATGAAGGTAAGCAATAGAAGCTTCTTCTCCTAAAAATATGGTTCCTTTTGTTTCAAGGTAAGCGTCACCTTTGATTAATCCTTTCACCCAATCTGTAATGGAAGGGGCAATTTTCATCTGCTTTGGCGACAGTCCTCTGATGTTTCCTGTACTTAAAATAGAAACAGCGGTTTTCAGGTATCTTTTTTCAGGATGATCTGTATTAAACAAAGTCCTGATGCTCTGTTGCGGGCTGTACATATCATTTCCTTCCCCTAAAAGAATTAAAATACCGGATGCAATATCGCCTGCAAAGTGAATTTTTAGTTTATGTTCCCACTGCCACGGATGCACGGGAATTAAATTATAATCCTCAGCAGACTTTCCTGAATCAATCAACGTTTGTTGAAATGACTGATACAATTCGTCTCCTATTTCAGAACGGTAAAATCCTTCCTGATCTATAGGCTCCAGCGACTGGAACGCTGATCTGTCCTTATGAGCAGCCAGCCATAAGACTTTTAAATGCTCTGCCGCTTCCGGAGCAAACGTTTCAAGATCGGTAGGAGAAAATCCTAATCTGCTTTTGTTAACGATGACCCACGGATGACCAGTCATCTGATGTTCTACCGTTTGGTAATTACTGGATGCCAGTTCTTTTGAAGACATAACGCCTCTGGATAAGATCAGTGCATCACAATATAACGTATGAAGCAATTCTTCTGTATATCTAGCCAGCGTATTGGCATCTAAATCGAATACGGTCTGCATTTCAAGGAAAAACTGGGGAATATTCAGCGCTGAGGTGGGTACTCCATTCTCTATTTTCACAATACTTTCCGTATCAATGTGCCAGTAATCCATCATTCTTTCCTGTCCGCGGAAACTGTATGCTATAGTTTCAATCCCGGTCTCCAGTTTGAAGACTGTAAATCCAGCTTCATCCTGTGAAACGGAAACAGGTTTTAACCGTTCTTCATGCATTAATTCTGCAATCGTCTTGGCCATAAGGTCTCTGTTGGCCTGTAGCCAGATTTCCTGGCTGATGGTATTATTTTTTAAATGGGTGTTCATTGTTCTGTTATATTTTGACAGTTGATACAGCAGCGTGTTTCTCTACATCAAAATCCTGGAAAGCGATTTTCTTTTCGATTTTATAATGTTCTCTTCCCAAAATGTCATTGATGATATAGGAATTACGGTAGGCCGCCATCCCAAGATCGGTAGAAATATAGCTGTGGGTGTGTACTTCTGCGTGAAGCACATAGATTTCACCGCCGTTATGATCTATGGAATAATTCCTGTTGACCGCAAATAAACCTGTGGAATCTCTTTTAATCCTGGACTGAATATTTTTCAGGAAAGCTGGTTCATGATAACGGTATCCTGTTCCTACCACCAGATAATCAGCTTCCTGTTCGTAAGGGACCTCTTGTTCTAATTGTGTGAATTCAAGAGTTAGATTATCCGGATTGCTGTTATTTACTCTCTCCAACTGACTATTTGGTATGATCGTAAGCTTAGGATCAGCATTATCAATATTCAGGTCGTAGATGAAATCATAGATCTGGTTGATGAGGTCGTAATTGATTCCTTTAAACTGAGCCTGTTGCTTACTTAATATTGATTTTCTTGCCGCTTCATCCCTGCTGTAAAAATAATCTACATAATCAGGAGAAGTCAACTCCAGCGTCAGCTTTGAATATTCCATTGGAAAGAAACGGTCCGGACGTGAATACCAGCCCAATTGGGTATTTTCATCACGGCTTTGCAATAAATCATAGAAAACCTCTGCAGCACTTTGTCCTGAACCAATCACGGCAATTTTTTTACCCTGAGCTAAAAGTTCTTCCTTACGGTACAGATAAGAGCTTGTATGAAGAATGCGAGGATCCTCTTTCGGAATAAACGAAGGAATGTGAGGCTGTGTCCCTGTTCCCAGGATCAGTCTTTCTGTTCTGAAAACCTCTGTTTCCTTAGTTTTGGTATGAATAGTTGTGATTAAATACAATCCGTCTTCATACACGATATCAACCACCTGCGTTGAAAAACAGCACTGTGGAAGCTGGCTCACCACCCATTGGCAGTAACGGTTATATTCTTTACGCGGAATAAAAAAATCTTCCCTGATAAAGAATTTGTACAGCCTGTTCGTTTCTTTCAGATAGTTCAGAAGGCTTAAAGGATTCGTAGGATCAGCCATGGATACACAGTCGCACAGAAAAGGCGTCTGCAATGTTACATGATCGATCATCAATCCCGGATGCCAGTCGAAACCGTCTCTCTGGTCAAGGAAAAGGGTTTTTAATTCAGAAATCGGATTTGATAAGGCGGCAAGTCCCAGATTGAAAGGACCAATACCTATTCCGATCACGTTATATACAGTGTCGTTATTCATGTTCAGTGATTTTTACGGTGAATTCTACATTTTTGTTCTGAGGGAATTTTTCCCAATACCATTCTCTGTAGCAGAAGTTCAGATTGGCTTTTTTATGAGGCATTTCAATGACTTTATCTACTTTGAACCCTACATGGGCTTTATTCATCATAGAAGCGAGAGAATCTACTGAACCTTCCCCTACCATTTTTCCAACCTCAGGCTGGGCAAATACATAATCTACCATAGACTGTGTGGAAGGAGAAACGTATTTCTTCTTCGGATCGGTAGGTGCGATAAATTGGTGGGTTCCGTAATCGGTAGGCAGTACATCATAATAATCGCCCACAATATCTCTGCATGGCCAGTAAACCTCAATATTACAGGTAGGCTCACCATTGCTCATGACGATGTAGCTGTGTGCTTCATCACCCGGAAGCATTAAACGGTAATAGGTTTCCAGCTCGTCAATCGGCCAGTTCATCTGCCAGATTTTGATGGCGTGTTCACGATTAAACCACTCATGAAGCATTTCAAGATCTTCATCGAGATCAACAGGTCTCATCGTAACCGTGACATCATCTTTCTGGAAATAACGCTTGAAGAAAGCTTCTTTTCCTTTCGGATGGATCAGCTGATCTGAGAAGTAATGATAGTGAAGAAGATTCGGAACTTTAGCGTAAGAAATAGCTGCAGCGCTTGTAATTCCGTCAATTTCATTAGCAACCGCCTTAAAATTGGTTTTTGTTCCCCAATGACGGTTTTCAAGTGCATAACGGGTAAAATCTGAAGGCATTTCCTGATGAACCTGTTCAAATTCGTTATGCAGAATATTGATCAGAGTTCTCTCTTTCACCCATCCTGTCTTTCCTAATGAAGCGATAAGTGCTGAAAGATTACTCACTAAAACATGGTAAGAGATAATATCTAAAAGACGTTCATCCCTGATGAAAAGATCTTCAATCTCAGGATACGCTTTGGAAAGCTCCGTATATTGTTCTCTTGCGCTTTCTCTTAATAAATAGCCCTGTGCATCTCTTACAAAAAGAGTCTTCGGAAGCAACTGATCATCCAGTTGAATTAAAAGATTCTGCTGGTGTGCTTCAGGAGCCATGCCGTATTGGCTGTATAAATGGTTTAAAGGAGCAATCAGCAGGTGAATATATTTTGCAAACCAAATGGTCACCGATTCTTCCGGACTGGTTCCTAATTTCTCAGAAACATCCGTAAAGAATTTTTGAATAAAATTTTGTCCGTCTTCAGGTTCGTCCTGACATAATCTTGCTAAAAGAAGTATTTTATCTTCCGGCTGGAAAGGATTTTCGCGGATCAGCAGATTAAGGCTTTCAATATTTTTATGCTGATGATAAACGCCTAATGTTACAGGTTCCAAAAGCAGTTTGAACTGGTTGAAATCCTTTTCAAATGCTGCTCCTGCGTGTTTTCTCCATAAAGCCGATGCATAGCCTCTTTTCAGATCCTTCTCCGTGTTGATCCTTATCGATCCTGTTAAAAGAACATTTAAAGAAAACTTAGGCATCCACGGAATTTGAGGACTGTACATACTTCTGATGGAAGAGGTTGAATGAAATTCTTCCCCAAAAGCTCCGATATGGATTAGAGTACGGTCTTTGATCATTTCTGCCCCTTCTTTGATTGATAAAAGATAAGTAGCTTCCCACGGATGGCACGGAACCGTATAAAAATCAGAAAGTTTTTCACCTTCATTAATGTATTTCGCTTCAAGATCCTCAGGTAATGAAACCATACTCTTCAGAAATTCGTTGTAAGGCTGTTCCAAAACCGACTGCTCCTGAACACAGTTTTTGTGCACCAGGAAATACTCCAGCTGAATGCCTTTATTGAATTCAGGTCCGTAAAGAAGCTGCTCTTCTCTGGAGAATCCCATTCTCGCTTTTGTAAACGGATGGAGATTGTGTCCTACAGGAAGCTGTTGTTCAGATTCCAGGAAAGAATACGTCAAAGCATCCTGATCCTGTAACACTTCTTCCATGATCATTTCCAGATTTCTTAAGCTGCTGTGAATTCTTTTTGTAAATAATTCAAGGCCTTTTTCACTGAACTCCTCAGAAAGTTCTCGGTATACGAATTCGGTAAGCTGATCAACATCCGGTTCATAAACCTTTTGGTTTTGATGATCAACCACCCACAAAGGCGATCCGTAATTGTGGAAAGCACTTTCAGAACGGTAAGAAACCGGAGCGAATAAAAAGATGTCGCTTTTCTTTAATTCAAATCTTATATGAAGCGGATAGGTGCTGTTTTCCAGTGCCTGAGCCGTAAGGGCATCATATTTCGGAACTCCCTGATAGAACTTTCCGTTTCCAAGCTCACGAAGCATTCCGTTCAGCAGGATTCTAATCGTGATTTCCTGTGCTTTTTCCGTAAACTTAGTTTGCTGTATCAAAGTCTTCTCCATGCGATTTGATTGTATTTAAAATTTGGTGAACATCTTCTGTTGTGGTGATCGGGTTCAGGAAAGTAAATTTCAGGTAGAAATTTCCATCTACTTTGGTACTTGCCACCAGAATTTCCCCGCTGTAGAAAAGCTTCATTTTGATATGCTGGTTCAAAGCATTCAGGTCCTCAATATCAGGTCTGATATAACGGAAAACCAGAACGCTCAGATCTGTATCGGAAAGCAGTTCGAAGTGAAGATTTTCAGTGATCATAGACGCTACATCTTTGGTAAGGTCTATCACCGTATCTGTATATTCTGCGAGCTGTTCTTTGCCCATCATTCTTAAAGTAAACCATAGTTTCAGCGCATCGAATCTACGGGTACTCTGGATAATGGATTTGTTGATCTGTGCAGGAATTTCCTCTTCATCCATTTCGACAGGATTCAGATAATCTGCATGGTGTTTCAGGATTCTTAATTCCCTTTTGTTTTTAACGATGAATGCACTGCTGCTGATTGGCTGGAAGAAAGATTTATGATAATCTATCGTCACCGAATCCGCTCTTTCGATACCGTTCAGAAGATGACGGTATTTTTCGCTTAATAATAAAGCACATCCGTAAGCCGCGTCTACATGCATCCAGATATTGTATTGCTCGGCAACATTGGCGATGTCTTCCAGTGGGTCTACATTTCCGAAGTCTGTGGTTCCGGCCGTCGCTACAATTCCGATAGGAATATTTCCCATCTGTTCTTCTCTCTTAATGTATTTTTTCAGCAAAGTGATATCCATGCAGAATCTTTCGTCTGTAGGAACTTTCACGATACATTTTTCGCCCAATCCCATGATAGAGGCATTCTTTAAGTTGCTGAAATGGGATTTATCAGAAACAAATATCCTAAACCGACTTGCTTCCTGTGGAAGACCGTCCAGCTTAATATTATGGTTGTATCTCTTCTGGGAAAAGCAGTCGCGCATCATCACAAGGCCCATCAGATTGCTCTGTGATCCGCCTGCTGTGAAAACTCCGTCGCTTGTTTCTGCATTGTATCCTAACTGCTCTGCAGTCCAGTCGATCAGCTTTCTTTCCATGAAGGTTCCTCCGGCGCTTTGGTCGTAGGTATCCTGTGAAGAATTGATGGCACTTACAAGAATCTCTCCTGCCAGTGCAGGAATAACGATAGGACAGTTAAGGTGTGCTACGTATTGTGGAAGGTGAAAAGCAGTCGCATGCTTTACATATATAGTATCTACCTCTTCAAGTAGCTCCTGATACGAAGATAGTTTTTGATTAAGGTCTATCTGCTGTACCATGCCTTTCATTTCTTTGGCTTCGATTCCGCTGAAGGGTTTGTCATTTCTGTGAAGAAAAGTTCCTACAAGGTCTAAAGTTTCTTCGACAGCGGAACGATAATGATCATAATTGTCAGAATGAAAAATATTTCCAAAATTCCCCGAAATGTGAGGTAAGGAAGCGCCCAGGATCTCTCCGGCGGGCATTTGATTGTTGTTCATATGGTATTTGTAAGGTGATTTTCTAAATCAGTAAGTAGTGTGAAGTGTGTATAGTATATAGATGTATATACTTGATTGTCAACTTTTTATTTTTTGCATTTCTTCAAGTTTTTTTTTGGTGATTGATAAATTATTCATAAATTTGACCGAGCTATTGTTATTTAGAATAATTAAAAACAAATATAAAAATTAAATTCACACACCAAAGATTTTTTTAATGAATTCGCTAGAAATTTTAGATAACGACAGTATTACTGCGGTAAAACTGCTTCCGAGAGTCATTGAGATCACCTCTCAGGAAAGAAGAATGATACAAGATGCAGCGGTGCATCTTCAGAGAAAATATGGCAGCTATGAAAATAGAGACTTCATTACCCACGTTCACCAGATGGCATCTTATTTCTTGCCGGAAAGAATTCTACATATAGCCGCTGATTTTGCCAGCGATTTTTCAATAGATCAGTATGGAGCACTGGTATTCAAAGGATTAATGGACATTGATCAGGAAAGTATCGGGAATACACCTCCAAACTGGCAGTCTGCGGATTACTCTAAATTCAATATCTATGGTTTTGCGTGTGCTTTGATTCATGGAGCACTTCCATCGAAACCTGTACAATATTATTCCCAGCGTAAAGGCGGTGGGCTGATGCATGCGATTATTCCTGACGAAAAAATGAGAGAAACTCAGACGGGATCGGGATCTGCAACAGACCTTTATGTGCATACCGAAGATGCCTTCCTGAAGCATCAGGCTGACTTTTTAAGTTTTATGTACATCCGTAATGAAGAGCAGGTACCTTCTACCCTCTATTCTATCCGTTCTCACGGATCTATCGGAGACAATTTCAGGCCTCTTTTTGAGCGTATGTATAAAATTCCGAAAGATGCCAATCTGGAAACCGGTATGGACGAAGAAGAAGCATTGGATGCCGTTCTGTATGGTAATTACGAATTGCCTTTTATGAGGTTTGATGCTGCTGAACAGCTATTCAACCCAAGCATTAAGCAGACTGATCATGCCCACAGCCATCTGACAGAATTCTGGGAAGAGGCCAGAGATCTTATCTATTCAGGGTTTACGCCTCAGGCCGGAGATGTCATATTGGTGAACAACCATTTATGTGCTCACGGAAGATCAGCTTTCCGTGCCGGGGTAAGAAATATCGACGGCGTGGAACACGAATGTCAAAGGAGAATTATGCTCCGCATGATGAGTAAAGTGAGTCTCATGGAAATGAGAGCCCACACGCTTACAGAAGACCCGTTCTTTGTTATTGAAGAGCATTTGGGGAAAAATTTTGAAAACATTTAAAATGTTCTATTAGATATTTATTTGATAATAATGATGATGGATCCTTTTAAGCCTTGTGCATAAAAGGATTTTTTTAGCTGAATACTTTTTTTAAACCTGTATAAAATCTTTAAACCATTAAGGGCATTTAAGTTTTTAAGATGATTAAGGTGAGCTTCGCTTTTAAAGGTTTAAAAATTTGAGCCCTGTAAACCATGTCAAGGTTTTGAACCTTGACATGGTTAGGATGCATTCAATTCAGCTTTAAATAAAACTATATAAACAATTAATATAAAAGTATATATGTAATTAAAAAAAAGCAAATTTACGGCTTAAAAAATCGATCAAACAAAGTCAGTTGCTCAGATAAAGATCTGCTCCAGTATTTAGAATCATGGATTCCTAAAGACTCCATATAAAGATGCGGAATCTTTTGGTCCGTTAGTTTTTTATGAAAGTTTCTGTTCATAGCGATCATCTGGGTGTCTTCCGTACCACAGTCAAAGATATACTGCTGATCTGCTGATGCCATTGTTTTAATCTTACTGTCTGTAAGAAATTTAGGATTTAACGAGATCACAGGACCTGCCACTTTATCTACCTGATATTTCATATAGCCTTCTCCAAAGGAAGCCAGATCCAGCGCTCCACAAGAGCTTCCAACGATGCCAAACGTCTTATTGTACGTCGTACCAATGTTCACTGCACCATAGCCTCCCATGCTCCAACCCAGAATACCGCGGAATTTTTTATCATTTTTCACCGTATAATTTTTATTAACATATTCTACAAGTTCCTGCCCGATAAAAGTCTGATACTGGGAATCCTTAACCAACGGACTATCTAAATACCATGAATTGAAATTTCCGTCCGGTAAAACATAGATTATCTTATCCTCTTGTGCTTTCTGAACCAGATCAGGAATATCCTGCTTGATTGTTCTGTCGGGATTTCCACTATACCCGTGAAGAATATAAACCGACGGATAGGTTTCGCCCTGTTGTACATCCGGTGTGATGATAATGGTTTTAATGTTCTTATTCATTATGGCACTGAATACTTCTTTATGAATGATTTTCTGTGCGGAAAGCTGTGCAGATACCGTCAATAAACAGATAATACTTACTAAATTTTTCATAGGATATAATTTTAATTTTGTTATTAACCTGGGAATCTGATAAGACTGCTGTCTCCCATACAACTGTTCCCGATTATGGTACAAATATGCGGCCGATAAAATAAAAAAACCTCAACATATGTTGAAGCTTTTGTCAGTTTATTTCTTTTTTTATGCGGCTCAGCTGAGTAGGCGTGATCCCCAGATAAGAAGCAATATGATGCTGTTTCAGACGGTCATGGAGCGGTTTATTTTCCAGAAGCTGTAAATACCGTTGTTTGGCCGTTTCATGCTTTAGGGAAATCTCCAGTGGCTCTTTTTTTACCACCCAGTTTTTTTCCAGATAATGGATTTGAAACAATGCCAGATCATGGTATCGGTTGATCAGTTCTCTGAAAGCTTTTGCCGGATATTTTATAACCGAACAGTCTTCCAAAGCGATGATATTGAAGTCGCTGGGTTTATCCTTGATAATGGCTGCAGTAGAAGCCACAAAACTCTTTTCTTCAAAGAAAATCTTATACACAGAATCTCCCTGCTGGTCTACCGTGTAATATCCCACCAATCCTGATTGTATAAAATAATAATATCTGGCTGCAGTTCCGGCTTCCTGAAGAAGTTCATTTTTGTGATAGGTTTCTTCCGTACAGATATTCAGCAGGGCTTGAACCGTTTCTTGTGAAAGCGGATAATAAGTATTGATCTGTTCTAAAAGTTCTTTCAAAGCTTATAATTTAATCTAAAACTTTCTTCATCATAAGGTCGGTTTGATCGTCGCCTCCCAGCCTGAAGGTATGAGTCCCGAATTGCTCAAAACCATTTTTCCTGTAAAATTGAAGCGCTCTCAGATTTTCTTCCCAAACTCCCAGCCACAGATAACTTTTTTTCAGGTTTTGAGCAGTTTCCAGAGCCTGATCATAAAGCAGCTGACCCACTTTCTGTCCGTGATGGCTTTTTTTGACATAGATACGTTCTATTTCCAGAGAAGTTTCATCCTGCAATTCGGTTTGCGCGGCGCCGGAGTTTAATTTCAAATAACCGACAGGAATGTCTTCTTCCCAGGCTATAAAGAAATGAGAATCAGGATTATTGAATTCTGATTTTACTTTCTCGGTACTGAAACTTTCTTCCAGATAGTTTTTCATCACCTCTTCTGAATTGCTTTCTGCAAAGGTTTCATAAAAAGTCTGCCTTCCCAAAGCCTGTATGGTTTC
The DNA here is from genome assembly GCF_003815695.1 of Chryseobacterium carnipullorum. Classification (NCBI taxonomy): domain Bacteria; kingdom Pseudomonadati; phylum Bacteroidota; class Flavobacteriia; order Flavobacteriales; family Weeksellaceae; genus Chryseobacterium; species Chryseobacterium carnipullorum. The sequence continues at coordinate 4,149,464 of NZ_CP033920.1, forward strand.
CAGATCTTCGGCTAAAGCTTTGTTAATGATAATCGATGCCATTTTCTTTTGTATTAAAATAATATTTTTTTAAACGCTTCAGAAGCCAGATGTACCTGAACGGCCCAGTCGTCTGCGGCATCACTTCCCGCATCATCAGAAATATATTTCAGGCACAGGAAAGGGATGTTTTCTTTCTTAGCAATGAGGGCAAGTGGATAGGCTTCCATATCTACAATATTATAGTCCGTTTCAGAATGATTCATCTCAAAACTATCACCACTGCCACAAATCCCTTCTTCCAGGCCGTTCATCTGAAGACCGTATTCCAGAACAGGCGGAATTCCGGATAAAGGGGTTTCGTAAAGACTAAAACCAAGACCTCTCACATCCATGTCTCTCTGGATGAATTTTGTGCAGCAAACAACTTCCCCTTTTCCGAAGCTTTTACTGCCCGCAGATCCCAGATTAACGATCAGTTTAGGTTTTCTGAAGTGAATTTCTCTGGTCAGTTCAATAGCAGCATTTACTTTTCCTATTCCTGTCACCAGTTTATTTTTTCCCTCAAACGCTTGTCCTGCTTCTGAATCCAAAGCAAAGACGAACAAGGTTTCTGAAACCGGATAATGAGAGTCGGCATTGATTTTTATCATTGAGTATAAAATTTAAACAAAAATAAGAAATGAGTAGATAAAACAGAATTTCTTTTCTGTTTTTATTGAATCTCATAATTAATAAAAACACCTCAAATTGAGGTGTTTTATGCTAAAAAAGCTAATTTACGTTTATATTAAAAACACTAATGTCACTACTCTTATACAATGATATAATAATGCTGTTTTGACTACCCCGTCTTTTTGCTTTGCAAAAATCCACCCCTTCAAAGAAGGGGAATTGAGGTCGGGATCAATGGATGATTCCCGTACATTGGGATAACACCCGAAACCTACACGTCGCGACAAATTCACCGTTTACAACTTTGAACTCTAAAATTAAACCATCTTTCTGATCCTAGCATCCATTAATATCACAAGCTGCACCTCCTTCTTTCGAAAGATCTTTAAACGCGCTTACCGTTTCTTTGTACGTCTGCTGAAGGGCATCTGCAAAAACTTCTATCGGCTGTGCACCCGATACGGCATATTTTCCATTCAAAATAAAGAAAGGGACCCCGGAAATACCATTGTTTTTAGCGTCCTGAATATCCTGATTGACTTCGTTATCAAACTGATCTGATGTCAAAGCCTGTCTTGCCTCCTCCCGATCAATCCCGGACTTTTCAGCAAGGGAAATCAATTCTTCAAGATCTCCTACATTTTTCCCGTCAATAAAATGAGCGATAAACAGAGCTTCCTCCATCTCATTGGCCTTACCGTGTTTTTTAGCCAGATGAAGAAGTTTGTGCGCCGAAAAAGTATTGATGATCAATGCTTTTTCAAAATTAAAATCGATGCCTGCCCCTTTTCCCATCTGAGCAACCTGACCAATCATCTGAGATGTCTGATCTGCGGGAAGTCCTTTTTTCTCTTTAAAATATTCGATGGTATTTTGAGGCTGCAAAGGATCTAAAGTAGGATCTAGCTGGAAACTCTTCCACTCTACTTCTACTTCGTTTTTAAACGGCAGTTTTTCAAGAGCCTGTTCAAAATTATTTTTTCCGATATAGCAGAACGGACACATAACATCCGACCATATTTCTATTTTCATTTTTTATTGTTTTAATTCTTGATGAAATTATTAATCCATCAAAATTACTGCTTTTTGCAATTGTAACAAAATTTATTACAATATATTACTGGCACGGAAAAATGATCTTCTGCTTTTCAGTTCTTTTCTCCAGAATACTTCTCAGAATGATCATTAAAAAAGCTAAAATCCCAAATACAAAGCCTATCCATGGATTGTATGAAGCTCCTTTGGCAACAATCATCCATCCACCCAAGGTTGTTCCTAAAGTTACCCCCAGATTTCCAAAAGAAGTGGCTAAGCTATTGGCAAATTCAAGAGAATCCGGGACAGAAGAAATCATATACGTAGATGCATTCTGGAAACTTGGAGAATACAGAAAGCCCCAGATAGCTATGCTGATGATATTGGCTGGCAGATTATCCCCTGAAAAATACAGTAAAAAAGGCATCATAACAGTACCGGAAAGAAATAAGGCTGTTGTTTTAGCGACATTCCAGCTTAGCATTTTTCCTGCAATCCAGTTGGCAGCAACCCCAATGATTCCAAAAAGAAAAAGCATATAACTTACCATCGTACCGTCCATCCCTTTCGCTTTATTCAGATAATCTGCAAAATAGCTGTAGGTAGAAAACCAGGCCGTTATCATGAAAAAATTCATTGCCGTACTGATGATAAAGGTGGGCTGTGATAAAATTTTGACTTGACTTTTGTACGATTTTTTCTCTTTTACGGGCATTTCAGGAAGCATACAATAGATAACAACCAAAGCAACTGTGCTGACTGCGCCCTGAACGATGAAAGAAGATTCCCATATCCATAAACTGGCCAGCCAGGTCGCAAAAGGAACCGTCGTTACCATTGCCAGAGCAACTCCCATAAAAACAATTCCCATAAGCTTATTCGCCTGTTTTTGATCTGCTCCTGAGACAGCCACAGATAAAGCTGTAGCAATATAGACCGGCTGCAGAAATGCAGGAAGTATCCTTACCAGCATCAGAAGCCAGAACGGTGGTGACATGGCAGAAATAACAGCTGTAAAAAGGAAAATGGCAATAGCGGTCAACATCACTTTTTTACGGTCAAATCCTGACATCAGTAAAGTCATGAAAGGCCCCGTCAAAGCAATGATTAATGCAAATGCGCTCAGCAGCCATCCGGCCTTGTCAATTCCTATCTGATAATGTTCAGCAATCTGCGGGAGAATTCCGATCACTCCAAATTCGGTGGTGATGACGGCCATAAATCCCAGACACCCAATGTATGCGTATTTTTTCATCCTTATTTTTCAGTGGTTCGAAGATATTGATGAGCAAATGCCGCCATTTCAAAGGTAGCTTTTTCTACCTCATTCAGTACTTCTCCCATGTGCATAAAGCCATGCACCATGTCTCTGTAAAAACTGGTTTGCACAGAAATTCCTGCGTTTTTCATATGCTGTACCAATTCTTCTCCTTCATCTCTTAAGGCATCATGTTCTGCTATAAGAACCAATGTTGGGGGTGTGTTTTTAAAGTCTTTTATCAAGATCGGAACCGCTAACGGATCAGGATTGCTTTCGGCTTCAGGATGATACCATTTCCAGGCCTGGATGCCGCCTTCTTTGTTTAGAACAGGACCTGTTTCATAGGTTTCCCATGATTTTGTATTGAGTTGATGATCCGCTGCCGGATAGATCAGTACCTGAAATTTCAGCAGTTCCCCTACCTGTGTTGAAACAGAGGTTGCGAGGGCTCCTCCGGCACTGTCGCCTATAATTCCGATTTTACTTTCATCAATTCCCAGATCTTCAGCGTGATCAGTTACCCATTTAACGATGTCGATACAGTCATTTAATCCTGCCGGAAAAGGATGTTCAGGAGCCAGACGGTAATCTACAAAGATCATGACTGAACTTGTTTGGTTAGCTAATTTCCGGACTACAGCATCATGGGTTTCAAAACCTCCCGCAATGAACCATCCGCCATGAATATAAATAATAGCTGATGATTTTTGAGTGGTTTTTCCTTTTGGGCGGTAGATTCGGACCGGGATCTGGTGGTCTTCCACCGGTACCTTCAGTTCTTCTATCATCGCAACGGGCTCTTTTTTACCGCTGAGCTGAAGCGCCATGGCGTCAAGATATTTCCTGGTTTCATCTAATGGATCTTGTGCATTGAATGACTGTATTTTTCCTAAATGATTGATAATTTGGGTTATTGGTGACGTTAGTTGCATTATAAGTTTGTTTTGTATTAATAATATTTCAAAAAGGAATCTGAGCGCTATTATTCCCTAACTGTTTTAATTTTCAGTTTAAGAAGACAAAATTACTTTTCAAACCTTACATTTGCACAGTATACTGCTAATTGTATGGTACTAATAAATTTGTAAGCTATGGGGAAAATAAAGGAAAATTCGACGAATAACATTAATAAAAAGTACATCCAGGAATGCGATCTGTCTTATGCAGTCTGTAAAATCGGCGGAAGATGGAAACTTTTGATTCTAAACAGATTAAAGGATGGTAAATTACGATTCAGTGAAGTCCGTGACCGCATCTGTGGAATCACGGAAAGAATGCTTACCCTTCAGCTGAGAGAGCTTGAAAAAGAAGGATTGGTCAAAAGAACAGTTCATGCCCAAGTTCCGCCAAGAGTGGATTATGAGTTGACGGACATAGCGAGAGAACTGATCCCGATCTGGGAAGAGCTTGAAAAATGGGGAAATAAGCACAGGGATTTAGTCCTGGCCAATAGTGTTGAGGATGAAACTGAGGCTAAGATTTAGACCAGGATAAAATTAAATCTGGGACTGAGATGCATTCACTTTGTTGCAGAACAATACATGAGCGATAATCGCCAGTAAGCCAAAGGATGCCCCTACAAAGCATACACCAGACCATTGTGCATACTGCCATGCCATAGACGCAAGCCATGTTCCGAGTGATCCCCCGATGAAATAGGAAACCATATACACGGTATTCAATCGGTTCACGGCATTGGATTTAATCAAGAAATAATTGGTCTGGTTCATGATATGGCTCGACTGTACTCCAAGATCAACAAGGATAACACCAACGATGAGCCCCCAATAGGTTTCGCCTGCAAAATAGGTAAATGCCCAGCTCCCGACTACAATCAGAAGCGAATATAATATGATGCGGTTGATATCAAGATATTTCTGAAGTTTTCCCACTTTTGCTGCTGCTAACGCTCCTACAGCGCCAGCTAATCCAAAGCTTCCAACCACCGATGAACCAGCATTGAAAGGCGGTTTTTCCATGTGAAAGACCAATGTTGTAAATAATGCACACATGGATCCGAATGCCATCGCCCCACGGAATGAAGCCAGCTGTAATATAGGCTGTGTTTTCGCCAAATGAGCCACAGATCGCATTAATTCTTTATAGGTTCCCTTGAAATTAGGCTGCATTTCGGGAAGCATTTTATAAACCGCCAGCCATACCAGAATCATCAACCCTGCAGCGATTCCAAACATGGCTCTCCAGCCCCATACATCACCTACTATTCCACCTATAAATCTGGATAAAAGAATCCCTAACAATAATCCGGACATCACGGTCCCGATATTGGAAGATTTTTCTTTATCGGAGGACAATTCAGCGGCGATAGGTATAAATAACTGAGGAATTACTGAAGTTACCCCGATCAGTAAACTGGCAGCATAGAGCATCCATAGCTGAGTGGCAAAAGTCATCCATAATAATGAACCAAAAACTAAAAACAGGTCGATCAGAATTAATTTCTTACGGAAGAATTTATCTCCCAAAGGAACAATTAATAACAATCCTAAAGCATATCCTATCTGGGTAAGGACAGAAATTTTGCTTGCCGCACTTTCAGAAACATTTAAATCTTTCGAAATGAGCCCTAATAAAGGCTGGTTATAATAATTATTGGCGACTACAAGTCCTGAAATAATAGCCATCAGCCAGATAACTGTTCTTGAAATACCGTTCGTCGTGCTCGTCTGCATAGTTGAATTAAAATTTGACTCCAAATGTAGGAATGGAATTAATGAATAAAGCTGTATTTCAAATTGTTAATCATGAATGATCATATTCATGTATTCAATCGGAAATACTATCTTTTTTAAGAAGGGCAAAGGTAATCAATTTCATAAAAAAAGAGAATGCCAAAAGCAGTCCCTTTTCAATAATTCTATGGTTTGTTTGACATCCAAAAAAGATACGCCGACAGAAATCCTGGATTTTACCGGAATGAAGTCAACGAATCACTTATCTATTCATAATAATGAAATCCGATCTTATCAGAGATGGCTTATTTCATGTAAGACTACTATTTCTTTGCTTCCTTTATGTAGAATTGATTTTAAATTAAATATTTTACAATAAAGTTTTTTTTCATTGATTCAATAAAAAAATGGTAGAAATCGTATGTTTTTCCTCCCAAAATGTTATCCGGGAAGGCTTTTTTAAAGCAGTTCCAAAATTTTTATTCCTAAATTTGTAAGATCACCAATTTCTTAATACACTTAATACATTATATGAATTCTAAAGAACAGATATTACAAAGATCAATTGAGGCAAAAGAAATTTTTCTCCCTCACCTTTCTGCGGATCCTGTTATATTTGGTTTTGATAAGAAAGAACTTAAGGTACTTCTGATCAAAATGAATTATCGAAAGTTGTGGCTATTGCCGGGTGGCTACGTAGGAAAAAATGAAGATCTGGATGAAGCTGTGGTAAGAATCCTGAAAGACAGAGTGGGAATAACCACCGATGTATATCTTGATGAGTTTGGTGTTTTCGGCAAAAGAAACAGAAGTGAACTTTACTTTGAAGATTTTGATGATACTCTTTTTCATAAGCAGCGATTCATTTCTATCGGATATTACGCACTGTACAATCCTTCAAGATTTAATCTTGTTCCTGATGAGTTAAGCGAAAGCGGTGAATGGATTTATATGAGTCAATTGTCGGAGATCGAACTGGCCATGGATCACAGAGAAATTATTGAAAAAGCGCTTCTTACCTTACGTGAAAAAATTTCCATAAAGCCCATCGGTTACAATCTTCTTCCTGAAAAATTTACCCTTTCTGAACTTCAGAAACTGTATGAAGCCATTTTAGGAAAGGAGCTCAACCGTGGAAACTTTTACAGAAAAATTAAAAATTTAGGAATTCTGAATAAACTTGAGGAGCAAAGACGTGGCGGCGCCCATAAGTCTCCTGATCTGTATTCTTTTGATGAGGAAAAATATGCCCAAGCATTGAAAAACGGTCTTAACGCCTGGTAGACGTCCATTGTTTTTACCAATTAATGGTATCGAAAAAAAGGTTTTGAGGTCTTATAAATATTAGGGAAATTTGCACAATGAAAATTATTGCGCTCAAAGAAGGCAATTTCTCAGCCAGCAGAACGAAAGACTTCACGTTATTGACCGATGAAAATTTTGACACCGTCAAAGGGATCAAAATGTCTGTACAACCGTTTCTCATTATTACAGAACATGATTATATACTCCTCGATGCCGGTATGGGATGGCAAAACAGGGAGGGTAAAACGGTTATTTCTGAACTATTGGAAAAGGAAAATATCAGACCCGAACAAATTACCAGGCTTTTGCTTTCACACCTCCATAAAGATCATATTAACGGAAGTATTCACAAAACAGATACTGGTTTTGAACCTTCATTTCCGAATGCAGAAATTTATATTCAGAGGCGTGAGCTTGCTTTCGCTATGGAAAATAAGGGCAACCCTTCTTTTGATTTTGATATTCTTGAACAACTGATCAGCCTGCCAAATATTGTTTGGATGGATGAAGATCGCGGAAATATAAATGCGGAGGTTTCTTTTGAAGTAGTAGGCGGACACACGCCTTTTATGCAGGTCTTCTGGATCAGAGAGTATGACGAAATTATTTTTTATGGTGCGGATGATCTTCCTCAGGAGTCTTATCTGAAATATCATCTGGCTTATAAAAGCGATTTTGATGGAAGAAAAGCAATGGAACTAAGACTGGAGTGGCAAAAAAAAGCGGCTGAAGAACAATGGAAAATACTGCTTTATCATGATCTGGACAAAGCAGTAATCCAGATATAATCTAACGTAAAAGTGGTTTAAAGATCATTAAACCACTTGTAGATATCCAAATCAGAAGGAATGTGAAGCTTTTTCCGGATTCTGTTTTTTCTGTTTTGGATCGCTTTTGGCGTCACAAAAGTGTAAGTCGCAATTTCCTTGGTGGTAAAGTTGAGTTTCAGGTAAATGCAGAAAATAAGTTCAGAATTTTTGAGACTGGGATGTACCTTCGCGATTTTATCAAAAAAATCAGGGTATACAAGTCTGAATTTGTTCAGCAAACGTGGCGAATTTTCTTTGGCTAATGCCATGATTTCGTCCTGCACTAAAATCTTTTGATTTAAATCTTCTAAACTGGATTGCGGTTTTTCGTTTTTCATAATATTTTTCTCATCGCTACTTTATTTCTGATACGTTTAAATGCTTTTGTATCAGTACAAACCCTTCTTATTCGGCTATTATACAAATAGCTGTTTTGATGTTGAGGTTTTACAGGTCTATCTAAATTTCATAATTGCTGATTCTAAAGAACCTTACATCTATTGTACGAATCCCTGATATTTTAATCTTAAAAATCTTTCATCTGAAGCTCATTCTTTCGGTTATTTTTAAATGAAACAAAGAAAGAAAAAATGATTAAAATTTTACAGAATTAAAATACCACATAGATACCACGCCATGCCTATCTACAGTGTATTTATTCCTATTTTGAAGTGAGTTTGAAAATTAATTCGTTCCTGTAATTTATTTTAGACAAATGTAGCAGATTGGGGATCTTATTTTTTATGATCTCAATCAATGTTTTTGATGATTTTATTCCCTGGCCGTGGTGTATACAGAGAGATTGGGAAAAAGCGTCTCCAAAGCCTTATGGTATGTATGTGGTATGCCTTACAGAGAGAGGTGATGAAAATTGATCGTTCTTTACATTATTGAAATTTTGTGCTTCCCTGTTTATTAAATAATGAAAGGCACCAATGATTAAACATTTATTTAAAATTTTAATTAAAAACTTTATCATCCCATGATTATTGAAGAGGCACTTGTTTCATTTGGAGCAGAAATTAAAGAATATAAAGCAGGAGAAATTATTTTTCGGGAAGGTGAGTTTTCTACGTTTTATTACCAGATTAAGGAAGGACAGATCAAACTGAATAATTACACGGAAGACGGTAAAGAATTTATTCAGAATATATTCTCAAACGGACACAGCTTTGGAGAATCTCTTCTCTTTGTAGATCGTCCTTATCCGATGAACGCTACAGCTATAAAAGATTCGTATATTTTAAGACTTCCAAAATCCAATTTTTTAAATCTGATCAGGGAAAACCAGGAAGTCTCCCTGAATGTTTATCAGTGTATGGCAGAAAGAATGTATTATAAATATATGATGCTCTACAACCTCTCTTTCCAGAATCCCATGCTGAAACTGAAACAGCTGATGGATTATTTCAAAAGCTACTGTGAAGACAAAACACAGTACTCTTTTCAGATTCCTCTGACAAGACAACAACTTGCTTCTCTCACGGGACTGCGCGTGGAAACGGTCATAAGAGCCGTAAAAAGTATGGAAAAAGATAAGATTTTAAAAATAGAGAAGAGGAAGATTATGTATTAGTTTCTATTGTCTGGAAGAGCGAAGATCAAAATCATCCGTAAACCACTCATTATCATTATTATAATTAATATTAAGTTGAATTAAAATATTTTTTATTTACCTTATCACTTTAAAATCTACGCTCTTTCGGTATCCTATATTAGTTACTATTTATTTTCTATAAAATTTAAATTCTGAAGAAATTCATTACAGCCTTCAAAATCGAAATATCGGTGTTTCAGTAGTTCTATCTGATATTTTATGGGTAAAAATTCTCCCCATTTTGAAAAGTTCAAAACATCCGGAAAGTTGTCTAGTAATTCTGTCAGTGCTTCGTCAAAATTGATCGTATTTAAATTCACATCTTTAAGCACCGAAATGAATTCAGATTTCTTTGAAAAATCGATTTCAAACTTACTTTCGCTTTCATGTAATTGATTTTCAATCCCTACTCTGTTCAGTATAAAGCTTAAAGTTCTGTTGATCTTAGATCCTGTAAATGAATAAAACTTAAGTTTATCATTCCCTGAAAAAAGGGGTCTGTCCGTTTGATGAGACCTGATCCCATAGATTGAAAAATCTTTACGCATCTGCCGGATCATTTCATCACCAGGCTCATCCAGAAAATCATATTTTTGGTCGGAAATCAGAATTTCAAGCATTTTTTCCCTGATTTTAGAGGCTGTATCTGCCGCATCTCCAAAAAAGAGCGGTTTTTTTCCGTCTTTTGCTGGAGCTACCTCTATTTTTTTAGCCTCGTAATCAATGTCCTTTATTTTCCATATTCTGGCTGAAAGATATATATTTTCATCAGGTCTGGTCTGTGCAGACAGCGGTAACTCACCGATTTTCACGCCCTGACTCACCACCCTGAAAAATACAGGAGTATGAAAGAGGGTATAAAAATCTCTGGTATTGACTACCTTTTCACCTTCAATCCCAATAATATATTCAGGTCCTAGTTTTTCCAGAAAGTCAATGGCGGTAAGATGGTCAATAATCTCCGTAACTTCTTCAGCCGAAATATTCTTAAAAGCAGCATTACCGGTCAAATCTTCAGTAAGTTTATCAAGTGTGATTCCCGAAGAACCTTTTACCACCGACAAAAGCTGATGAACCAGCACATCATAAGGTTTTTGGCTCATAGCAATAGGCTCAATATACTGCTCTTTAAAAAGCAACCAGCACGCCAGTGACTGGAGAAGACTCCAACGTTCAGTAGCATATAAAAACAGGTTGCTGGCCTTTCCTTCCCTTCTTCCGCTCCTTCCCACTCTCTGGATCAGGGAAGCAATGCTATGGGTGGCATCAATCTGGGCAACTTCATCCACGTTTCCTATATCGATCCCCAGTTCCAGGGTTGATGTACAGGATATACAGAAATTTTCATGCGTGCTTTTTTTGGCAAAAAACTCTACATATTCACGTACTTCTTTATCTACAGAAGAGTGATGGGAAAAGTAATTCGCATGTCCGCCCACCCTTTCCGAAAGTTTTTTCAGTCTCACCGCTACCTCTTCTACTTTTCCTCTAGCATTGGGAAACACCAGCACTTTGCTGTCCCTCGTTCTGATATACAGATCTTTGAGGAGATCCAGTGGAAGTTCTTTTGTCTGCCCTTCAAAATACTTAAAAACAGCGTTAATAGGCTTGGGTGTCGTATCTCTGATTACTTTTGTATGTTCAGGATCTCCCAGAAAATCTTTCAGTTCAGCATAATTATTCTGATCGCTTACTGTAGCAGAGAGAGCAACAGTACTGAATTTACCGGTATTGACTTTCTGAAGACGCTGCAACAGAGACTGCAGGTGAATCCCTCTGTCTGATCCTAAAAACGAATGAATCTCATCGATAACCACATAATCCAGTGTTGAAAAAAGGTGGTGGATCTGATAAGGTTTGTTTACAAACATCGCCTCCAGAGATTCCGGAGTAATAAGTACAATTCCTTCCGGAGCTTTTATCAGCCGGTCTTTGGCTCCTTTGGAAGCTTCTCCATGCCATTTTGTGACCGGAACATCCAGATATTCGCACAGCTTTTCAACCCTCATGAACTGATCATTGATCAAGGCAATCAGCGGTGAAATATAAAGCACTTTTACGCCTTTTTCCTTACAATTCATTTTAGATAAGATCGGCAAAAAGGCAGCCTCCGTTTTCCCTGAAGCTGTCCTGGAAATTAAAACATAATTATTGTCTGTTGCGATAATCTTCTGAATGGCAGCCTCCTGAATAGGTCTCAGGCTTTCCCATTTCTGGTCGCGGATGTACTTTCTGATCGGCTCTGAGAGCAGGTTGAATGCGCTCATATTTCTTCAATACTATCTAAGAGAACCAAATCATCAGGCCTCTCATCTGAAATTTCGATGTCTCCGAAAAGCTGTTTTTTATCCACGGCCGGATTCTGTCTGATAATGTTCAGAATATTGAGAAAATCTCTGATCACTTCTCTCGGTGTGAGAAATTCTGAAGCTCCCGGTTTATTGAACATTTCTTCCATAAAAGCAAAAATTTCTTCGTCGCTGATATTCAGTTCTGTTTTATAGTTAAAATCAAAAATCAGTTTCAGTTTTTTTAACAGAACAAAGATTTCATTATGATCTAATGGAGTGAGTTTAATGACAGGCTGCGCAAAATCTCTAATTTCACGGGTTTCAAATTTATTGGTTTCTAACCTTGACTTTAAAGCCTGGTAGCTGAACAATCCTCTCCTTTCATTTTCCAGAAATTCTTTCGTTCCTGCAAAATTGATCAGCAAATTTGAAATTTTCCCCTGAAAACAATCGTTATAAATAGATAAAATTTTCTCGTAGTTTTTTTCACGCGCGGCTGAAGTAGAAATTTTATACAAGTTGATCGCTTCGTCCAGATTGATCATAAAACCGCTGTATCCCATGCTTACAAAGAACTTACAGAAATTTTTAAGCATATCGTAAAAATTGGAATCATTAATGATCTCTCTTACCCCAAGATCTTGTCTGGCCTCCGTTTTCGTTTTATATTCACCTTTCAGCCATTTCAGGGCATTTCTGCGTAACAGTTCATCGCCTTTGATATATCCTTCATAGTACTTAACGATCACAGAACCGAAATCGAAACCACCCACTTCTGTGATTTCATTCACTGTTTTCATAATAGAATTCTGGATAAGGCCTAAAAACTGGTCATTTCTGATCTCAGCAAGGGAAATACGGTTGTCTTCAGCTGTTTTCGTAATCACCTGCTCAATCCATTTTTCAAGCAAAGTCTGTAATGCTCCGCCTTCGGGTTTAGTCTGGATTGCAATATTGTCCATGATTGCAGAATATAAAATCACACTTTTTCCGTCATTGGAATACAGCCTGTTGTCCGGTGTGAAATCTGCATTGGAAACTACAAATTTCTGCTTTAAAGCCACCGTATTCAATAAGTGAAGCATAAAAGATTTACCACTTCCAAAATCTCCGATCCAGAATTTCGCCATGCTGTGGCCGTTTTTCACATCTTCCAAAGAGCTTATGAAAGCATTGATCTCCTCCGATCTTCCTACAGTAATGTGCTGCACTCCTATTTTGGGCACCACTCCGCTCACCAGGGAGTTGATAATAGAAGTTGCTTCTTTGGGTTTAATATTGTCAATCATTGTTTAAAAGTTTTTTATAATAATCAGTATTAATCGTAAAATATTCATCCTCTTCCTCAATAAGGACATCGTCAAGGGTTTCAAAACACAGATCGTTGATAGAATCTATGGTAGATCCCATAAACAGGTTTTTCGACTGTAAATAAGTGGCCATTTCACTTTGAGGAATATTAAAACTCTGCTTTTCAAATGCCTCTAAAATTTCCTGCTGAACTTCTGACAAATTAAGCTCTTCAAGATATTTATGAATCCTGGTTTCTGTAGGGTGATGGGTAATATGAATCGTCAGTTCATCTTCTCCACTCGTTTCCTCTTCGCCTTCATCCTTAAGATATTCTTCCAGCAGGGCCACAGTTCCGGAATGCTGCCTCTGTACATTTTCAACGGCATCTCTGTCGATAACAATTTTTTTTCTTTTCGGAAGGTACAGCCGAGACGCTTTTTCAATGGCTGCCTGAAGGTTCCTCGTTGCTATGAATTCGTTTATGATCTGCTCAAAATCACTAAGCTGTTCGCTTGTGGTGAACAGACTCTTCTGGATATTCCTGGTAAGCTGTTTCCGTTCAAATGTTGTATTGTTCAGGTCTTTATCAAAATAATGCAGATAAAGCCTTAATGCAGAGATTTTGTCATGTTTTGCAACAAATTTAGAAGCTTCAAGAAATATAGTATCCTGAGACGGGTTTCTGACATTCACCTCCGCCAGCCTGAAAATTTCTCTTTCAAAAGCTATAGTATTGGAATAATCTTCTTTAATGGTTTCAAATTTCGTTTTCCACCTTCCGGTATTATTTTCGTTCAGAATGATATTCGTTCTGTGATCCGCCTCCAATATCTGGGATTGGTTTTCAGGCAGAAAAACAGCAAGCCTGGAAACTATTTTCCTGTTGTACTGGTGCAGAATATCAGGATGGGTATAATTAAAATCCGTATTGATTTTTCTTTTTATTCCATAGACTTCCCTCACATTATTTTCACATAATTTTAAGATATGATTGAAAATTTCTGTCTGTACTGCATCATACGTATAGCGGTAGTTCAGGCTTTCTTTTCTGTAATTGTACTGAAGACACACAATGATTTCCGAAAGCTCCTCAATTACCGTTGCATACGATTTATTCACGGGAATGCAGTGCGTCCGGAGATAGTCTGTCGCTCTTAAAAACTGTTTTAAAATCTGTACACGGCAGTATTCAATTTCATTAAAAACATTATCAGCAAACCATAATCGGTCCAGTATTGCGGATTGATCATCATTCAGACTGAGTTTTCTGATGTATTTTTTTCCTATTTTCCAGCCATCAGGATCATATTGTGGCTTTGGAACAGGTTCAGGGACAGATTCTTCTCTGTGGAGATCAGATCCAAAATTGATCGGAATATCAGTATTTCCGGAAACATCAATTATAGAGTCATCGTGTTCATTCTGCATCATTTCATCAATAAGATTGTCGGTTAAAGTTTCTCTTCAAATAGCATCAAAAATATCAAACTCATGAACCATCACGATCGTATGACCGGATTTTCTGAGATCCAGTGACTTTTCTACTTTTCTTCCATAGCAGGAGTAGCTCCAGCAGGCATTATGGGTGTCACCAATAATCAGATAATCAGTCTTTTTAGAAATCGTATTGACCGGAATGCCACCTTTATCCTGTATCGCCCGTTGTAATTCACTGCGATTACCTCTGCTTAGGATTCCGGTGATGCAGAACGTTTTGTTTTCAAAAACAATTTCAGGGTCTACCGCACAAATTCCGGAAATATTGATGTCGGCTGTATCTCTTTCTATCTGAGCTGCTGTATCTGAATTTTTAAGTTCAACGAATTGCTTTATGAATGCCGTCAGAACAGCTCGTTCCTCTTCGTCAATGATTTTATCTGCCACAATAGACAATACCAGGCTTCGGATCTCATCATACGGATAATAGGAATTGAGGTGCTCATTGTCTGAAAGCCATTCATGAAGTTTAAAGATTTCGTCATCATTTAAAATTCCGTCTGCCAGAATTCCATGGAATATTCCCTGTAAAAGCTGAAGATCAGACGTAATTCCGTTATAATAAATGCTGTCGTGCTCGTATTTCTGACACAGCCAATACAGGTCTTCCACCGCTTCTTTGGCGGGGATTCCGTTGGAGGCTGTATTTTCGATCAAAAGCATGAATTCACGGAACGGATTTCTATTCACCAGATCATAATGGTCTTTGGCCCATAATCTGAGCTCTTCCATCTCTCTGGCAGAAATGATATCATCAGAAATGATTCCCAAAAGAAGGCCTTTTAGTGAATTCATTGCTTTATCTGCTCTGGATTTGGTTGTAAATACCTGTAAGTCCGGATTGTCAAAATGGGTCATCTTAAATAAATTGAGTGTATGGGTTGTATTAGTTTCTATTGATGGTAAAATCAACTTCTAATATAGCAATATTATACATTCAAAAATATTCAAAACTAAAAAAAATACCTTACGGTTTTCCGTAAAAAAAGAAGTTAGATTTTAGAGATTAGACGTTAGAGGACAAGCATAGAAATTTCTGTAGGATGGCACATCTTATTTTTAACCACCCCGTCTTTTTGCTACGCAAAAATCCACCCCTTCAGCGAAGGGGAATTGGAGTTGAGACCAATTGGCTATCATTATCAATTACTCCTTACACAAAATATATTAATAGTAGTAATCATGAACCTGAACCCGAATTTCGCGCCCCGAAACAAACTCATTACTCATCATTCCTAACTTATAACTTACAAAAGCTCTCCATCAAGCTGTTTCTGAAACTCCTCCAGATACCTGGCAAGGTGCAGCCCGTCCGCAAGTCCATGATGAGCCTCCACAGAAACGGGAAGATACTTTTTCCCATCACGGATACTGAACTTTCCGAAAGTGATTTTAGGTACAGATTCTGAATTGTTAAAACTGGTAGGATGAAGAAGCGCACTGAAAGAATTCCATGGAATTGTTGTATGCCTGATCAGATCTTTACCCAGATCGCCATTGTTCAATCTTAATCCGGAAGACTGTTGGACCGCCTCAATTTCCTTTTGCATTGTAGCATTAAATACTCGAAAATCTGGAGAAAAAGGAATAAATGCAAAACCAAAAGTCCCGTCTGCCCTGCCAATCGTACTTCCTGCATGAATGGTATCATACAAAATAACCTCACCGTCAATGATCCGTAATTTCAGTTCATCCACAGTATTCACTGCAATCATCGATCGGTGAAGATAAGTAGCGAAAAAAGAATCACCGTTTTCCTTAGCATGATTATAAGCTTTCGTGCAGTCAACTTCAGTAGTAAAGCCAAAATAGGGACTTTCCATCTTTGAAAAAAACTCAAAATGCTCTTTTCGGTTCCAGTTTTCGAGGTCTATGATCTTCATTGATTTTATTTGCTGCAAATTTCAGCAAGTTTTCCCGGTTTTAAAAGTTTATCTGGAAAAATATTACTGAAACAAATCATTCAAAATATAATGAAATCTTAATGTAGAAGGTTGGTTTTGGTTAGTTTTTTGATACAAATAGAAAAGGTTTACAATATCTGGGCTTACTTGTATTTGTCAATATTTAACTCGCATTTTTGAGTCTTGATATACTACGGAGCTGATACTTAATTATAATAGGAAAATAATATATGGAGACAGAAAAAATAGGATTCATCGGATTAGGAAATATGGGCCATCCTATGGCAAAAAATTTGGAGAAGGCAGGATTTCCGCTTTCCGTTTACAATAGAACCATCGAAAAAGCTGAGGATTTTAAAAAGAAATCCACCGTCTATTCTACCGTGACGGACCTGGTGAAAAACAGCGACATTATTTTCACCATGCTGACCAACGATGAGGCCATAAAAGCCGTTTATGAAGAGCTTTTGGTTTTGAATATTCACGGGAAATTATTCATCGACATGAGTACGATTTCTCCTGAAACAAGTAAAAAAATGGCAGATGCTGTCAAAATAAAAGAAGCATATTTCATTGATGCTCCCGTAGCAGGAAGTACCATGCCGGCAGCAGAAGGTACACTCATCATCATCGCTGGCGGCGAAGAAAGAGACCTTCAGCGCGCCATGCCTTATTTTGAGAAGCTTGGAAAAGCAGTTAAGCATCTGGGCGAAAATGGAAAAGGAATTGCCGGAAAACTGTCTGTGAATTACTTCCTCTCTGCCATTTATCAGGGACTGGCAGAGACGGTTCTGTTTTCTGATCAATTGGGCATTCAGCGTACCGATATGTTGGAAATCATCAATGAAAGTGCCAGCGGAAGCGGTGCGACGAAAGTAAAAACCCCTATGCTGATCAATAATACCTTTGATCCGGCCTTTGCTTTGGATCTGATGCTTAAAGATATTCTCCTTGCTAAAAATGCAGGGGCCGATTTTCCTCTTTCCAAAGCATTGATAGAAACATATCAGTCTGCTCATGATGAAGGTTTTGGTAAAGATGACGTGATGGGAATCATCAATTATCTTAAAAAATAAGAGTTGACAAGAATATCAAAACACTCAATTCTCAACAGTACATATGATGGATACACAAAATTTTAAAGGAAATAACTGGTCGGCAAGAAAAGTGGACTCTGTTTATATCGTGAGTATTAAAGACCAGTCAGGTATCGTTGAAGCGTTGACAGATTTCGTTATCAACCAGAAGATACAGGCAGGCGAAGTTACAGGTATTGGAGCTGTAGAGGAAGCTACCCTCCGCTTTTTCAAGCCATCCAACAAAAACTACGTTGATAAAACATTCAAAGAACAGATGGAAATAACCAATATTTCGGGAAACGTGTCTGAGATAGAAGGAAAACCTATACTTCATCTGCATATTACTTTAGGAAGAGAAGACTATACCGCTCTGGCAGGACATCTTCTGGATGCTAAGATCCGGGGCGCAGGAGAATTTATTTTTTATCCTCTGAACACCAGAGTGGTAAAAATTAAGAATGAAGAGGTGGGAATCAATTTCTATGATTTTGAAAGATGAAATGACAGACTTCTTTGAAAGTTGTATTTTTGATAAAATATTTTCATGATGTTTGATCTCCTTCTTTCCCATATACAAAACAAAGTAGACCTGCCTGGAAAACAGAAACATCAGATCGTATCCTTTTTTACGCATAAGAAATTACGTAAAAAACAATATTTGCTGCAGGAAGGTGATATTTGCAAATGCCTGTCATTTGTTAGTAAAGGTTTGCTTAAATCTTATGTTTTAGACGAAAAAGGAAGTGAAAGGATCAATATGTTTGCCTTCGAAGGTTGGTGGATTTCTGATTTCAACAGCTTTATCAATCAGGAAAAAGCAGTTTTGAATATCAATGCTGTAGAAGAAACCGAAGTGCTCATGATTACTCTTGAGGATTATGAAAGAATGATGCTGGAAATCCCTGTCATGGACCGGTATTTCAGAATTCTTTACCAAAACAGTCTGGTCACTAAAGATTACCGGCTGATGGTCTCCAACAGTTTTACGGCAGAAGAAAAATATAGGCAACTGACGCAGCGAAGCCCGGAAATCATCAAAAGGGTTCCGCACAATCTTATTGCCTCCTATCTGGGACTTGCTCCCGAGACAGTAAGCAGAATACGAAAAAAAAATCTCCATTAATACTTGATCTGGATCAACAAAAACACATGATGCAGATCAAGTGTTTCAGCCTTCTTCTGTCCCTATTTTTGTAATAGAAATTTTACAAATATGGACAATGCAAAAAACATCGCGCTGGTCGTTGGTGCGACAGGAATTACAGGGAGTAATCTTGCTCAGGAACTTATTTCCCAGGGATGGACCGTTTACGGACTTTCCAGAAATACCAATAGCAATATCCCGGAACTCATTCCTGTAAAGGCTGACCTTCTGAATATTGATAGCTTAAACACAGCACTGGAAGGAATTTCTCCTACTCATGTTTATTTCACTACCTGGATGCGAAACGACACAGAGGAAGAAAACATCCGTGTGAACAGTGCTCTGGTAAGAAACTTGTTAGACGTATTGGCTCATAAACAATCAGTACAGCATGTCGCTTTGGTTACAGGATTGAAACACTATTTAGGACCTTTTGAAGCCTATGTGAAAGCAGGAAAGCTTCCGGAAACCCCTGTCAGAGAAGAACATCCGAGACTTCCCCTTCCCAATTTTTACTATGCCCAAGAAGATGAAGTGTATAAAGCTTCCGAGAGAGATGGATTTACGTGGAGCATTCACCGACCTCATACGGTCATCGGTTACGCCGTGGGCAATCTGATGAATATGGGAACTACTCTTGCGGTGTATGCAAGTATCTGCAAGGAAACAGGGCGAAAATTCGTCTGGCCGGGATCTGCTGAACAATGGAACGGTGTTTCTGATGTGACGGATGCCCGGATTTTAGCAAAACAATTGGTTTGGGCTTCTACCACAGAATCTGCAAAAAACCAGGCTTTTAATATTGTGAATGGAGATGTTTTCCGCTGGAAGTGGCTTTGGAAAAGACTGGCAGACTGGTTTGGCATTGAAGCAGAAGATTTCGACGGGACGGTAAGACCGCTTGACCATGAATTAAGTAAAGATGCTGCCACCTGGAAGAAAATAACAGAGAAATACGGTTTAAAAGAAGATCATCTCGATCGCCTGGCGTCTGCGTGGCATACAGATCTCGATCTCGGAAGACCTCTGGAAGTGATGTGTGATATGTCTAACAGCAGAAAGCTTGGTTTTACAGCATATCAGAATACAGAAGATTCTTTCACTGAACTATTTCAAAAACTGAGAGCGGAAAGATTAATCCCTTAAAAACAAACGGAGCGGCTGAATACTGCTCCGTTTGCTTTTTAATTTAAACAACATAAGCAGCTTATATGCCAATAAAAAAAACGTTTATTGTGCTTGAACCCCCTTAATATTGTATCTATAGAAAGTTCCGGATAAGATCATGTATTTTAAATGTAGTTTTTTTTACCTACCATAGTTTACCACAAAATTGAAAGATGATGCTAATTTGGTGGGATTTTTGAATGTAAAATATAAACCGATCGCACCATTGAAATTAATAACATTCACAAAAAAAGGAATTTACTGTCCGCAGGGGAAATTTTATATTGATCCCTGGAGACCGGTAGACCTCGCAGTCATCACTCACGGACACGCTGATCATGCGCGGTGGGGAATGAAAAAATACCTTTGCCATCATTACACCAAGCCCATCCTTTATCAAAGAATTGGGGTTGATATCGAATGCCAAAGTGTTGAATATGGTGAAACCATTACCTTAAACGGTGTAAAATTATCAATGCATCCTGCCGGACACATTATTGGGTCAGCCCAGATAAGATTAGAATACAAAGGCTATGTTACCGTTATATCAGGAGATTACAAAGTCCAGGAAGATGGACTGAGTACCCCTTTTGAGTTGGTAAAATGCAATGAGTTTGTCACGGAAAGCACCTTCGGATTGCCTATTTATAACTGGCTGGAAGTTCCTGAACTCAATAAAAAGCTTCAAAGCTGGGTTCTTAAAAACCAGGAAAATTCAAAAACCTCAGTATTCATAGGATACTCACTGGGAAAAGCTCAGCGTATCATGAAAGCGGTAGAAGGTTTAGGAAAAATATATGTCCACAATTCTATCGGAAGACTGAATGAAGCCTTTGAATCAGTAGGCATTACCCTTCCCGATTACAAAATCGCTGATTTTAAAGAAAACCCAAAAGAAGTACAACACGGAATCGTAATTGTTCCTCCAGCTTTACTCGACAGCAATATCATCAAAAAAATACCGGATGCTGCAACAGCGATCTGTTCCGGATGGATGCAGGTACGCGGAGCCAGAAGATGGCGCAGTGCTGACGCAGGATTTGCCATGAGCGACCATGCCGACTGGAAAGGACTTCTGCAAGCCGTAAAAGCTACAGAAGCTGAAATTGTACACGTTACGCACGGGCAGACTGAAATTTTCTCAAAGTATTTAAATGAAATAGGCATCAAATCTGATGTTGTGGAAACCCTGTTCGGTGAAGATGAAGAAGAGTCAGAAAAAGAAACCATAGAAAATCCGGAGCCATGAAACATTTCGCAGACTTGATCAACGCCTTGGAAACCACCAATAAAACCAATGCTAAAATAGACGCTATCATCGATTATCTGGAGCGTGCTCCGGATGAAGATAAAGTATGGTTCATTGCTTTGTTTACCGGAAAAAGGCCCAAAAGAAATGTGAATACCAATTACATGAAAGAATGGGCGCTGGAGATCACTCAGCTGCCGTTCTGGCTGTTTCAGGAAAGCTATTCTTCAGTAGGAGATCTGGGTGAAACCATTTCCCTTATTCTACCTCCACCTTCAGAAACTATTGACCGTACCCTTTCAGAGTGGATGCTGGATATCATTCAGTTAAAAGACAAATCAGAAACCGAAAAGAAAGAATTTGTGCTAAAATCATGGAATGGACTGGATTATACGGAACGTTTAATTTTCAATAAATTACTGGGTGGAAGCTTCAGAATCGGGGTTTCCGATAAAACGCTGATTAATGCCCTTACCAAATTTTCATCTCAGGAGTCAAGTACTTTGATGCACAGTCTGATGGGAAAATGGATCCCGGGGGAAGTTTCGTTCCAGGAACTCATCTCAGCTGAAAATATCAATCCCGACAATTCAAAACCTTATCCTTTTTGTCTGGCTTATCCTCTTGAAAAAGAACTGGAAGAACTCGGAAATCCTGAAGACTGGCAGATCGAATATAAGTGGGACGGAATCCGCGGACAGATCATTAAAAGAAATGATGAAGTTTTTATCTGGTCAAGAGGTGAAGAGCTCGTAACCGATCAGTTTCCTGAAATCAGGGAGACCGTTCAGGCTATGAAAGGCAACTTTGTTTTAGATGGAGAAATACTTGCGGTAAAGGATTCTAATGTTTTAAATTTCAACGAATTACAGAAAAGATTAAACAGGAAAACTTTAACTAAAAAAATGCTCTCAGATATTCCGATTAAAGTCTTTGTTTATGATCTTTTAGAGCTCGAAGGAACGGACCTCCGTGAAAAATCCATGGCATCCAGACGTGCTATGCTTGAAGAATTGCTACTGAATGAATCCCCTCAAAATATAAAGCTATCTCAGGTTATTGATTTTGAAAAATGGGAAGATCTGAATACGATAAGAGAAGAATCAAGAGAGATCAACAGTGAAGGTCTTATGCTGAAACAGAAGAATTCCATGTATCATGCCGGAAGGAAAAAAGGTGACTGGTGGAAGTGGAAAGTAAGTCCGCTGACTATTGATGCGGTCTTAATTTATGCCCAGAAAGGGAGCGGCCGACGAAGTGCCTATTACACGGATTATACATTCGCTGTAAAAAATGGAGATGCTTTAGTAACGATCGCAAAAGCCTATTCAGGTCTCACTGATAAAGAAATCATGGAAGTAAGCAAATTTGTGAATAAAAATGCTATTGAAAAATTTGGTCCTGTACGTACCGTAAAAGCAGAATTGGTTTTCGAAATTGCTTTTGAAGGAATCGGATTCAGCAGCAGACATAAAAGCGGCGTTGCGTTAAGATTTCCAAGAATCCTGAGATGGAGAAAAGACAAAACCGTCAACGAAATTGACGAACTTGAAGAGGTAAAAAAACTGATCCAATAATTTGAAAACATTTGAAAATAGCGACGGATTTAAAGTCATTCAGCAATGGATGACGGATAAGGGCATCTCCCCTTTCAAATTTCAGATCGAAACCTGGCAGAAATTCGGAAACGGATATAGCGGAATGGTCATTGCCCCTACCGGATTCGGAAAGACATTTTCTGTTTTTCTGGCTTTGATTTCAGATTTCATGAATCGTCCCGAACAGTATAAAAAAGGGCTGAAAATGATCTGGATCACGCCCCTTCGTTCTTTGTCGAAAGATATTGCTAAAGCGATGCAGGAAGCCATGGATGAAATAGGCCTCGACTGGACTGTTGGGGTGAGAAACGGAGATACGGAACAGAAAGTAAAACAGCAGCAGATCAGAAATATGCCTGAAATCCTTGTGGTGACCCCCGAAAGTCTCCACCTTCTTTTAGGCCAGAAAAATCATGAACGCTTCTTTCAGGATATGAAGTGCGTGGCCGTTGATGAATGGCACGAATTGCTTGGTTCAAAACGCGGCGTTATGGTAGAACTCGCCATTTCTCAGCTCAGAAAATATGTCCCGAAAATAAAAATATGGGGAATTACCGCAACGATTGGAAACCTTGATGAAGCCATGGATGTTTTAATTCCATACGACATCAAAAAAACAAAGATTACAGCCAAGGAACATAAAAAAATAGATATTCTGCCCGTTATTCCGGATGAACTTGATATTCTTCCCTGGGCAGGACATTTGGGAGCCAAATTAGCCGATAAAATCGTTCCTATCATTCTTGATTCAAAATCAACCATCGTTTTCACCAATACCCGGAGCCAAAGCGAAATGTGGTATCAGCTGTTACTGGATGCTTATCCTGATTTTGCAGGTCAGATTGCCATTCACCACAGTTCTATTGATGCGCATCTCCGGATCTGGATTGAAGAGAATTTAAGTGCCGGAAAACTGAAAGCTGTGGTCTCCACTTCGTCTTTAGATCTTGGAATTGATTTTAAACCCGTTGATACCGTCATTCAGATTGGTTCAGCCAAAGGAGTGGCCAGATTTCTGCAACGGGCAGGACGAAGCGGTCACTCGCCTTTTGAGACCTCTAAAATCTACTGTGTTCCTACCCACTCTCTTGAACTGATCGAAGTAGCCGCTTTGAAAGAAGCCGTAAAACAAAAGGTTATAGAACCACGTGAACCCCAGGTTTTGTGTTTCGATGTTCTGGTTCAGTTTCTGATGACTCTGGCCGTTGGTGACGGATTTTATCCCGAAGAAACCTTCGAGAGAATCAAAAAAGTATTTGCCTTTCAGGAAATGACTGAAGAAGAATGGAAAAGCATCCTGGACTTTCTGACGATTGGCGGAAGTGTGTTGAAAAGCTATGAAGAATTCCATAAAATTGTCATTATGGAAGACGGTCTCTATAAAGTGACCTCACGGAAGATCGCCATGCTCCACCGCATGAATATGGGTGTTATCGTAAGTGATGCCATGCTGAAAGTGAAATTCATTTCCGGCGGCTATATTGGAATGGTGGAAGAATATTTTATTACAAAATTAAAAAAAGAAGAAAAATTTATTCTGGCGGGACGAACGCTTGAAGTTGCCATGATTAAAGATATGACCGTTTATGTACGTGGAGCAAAAGGGAAAGCAAGGGCCCCGAGTTATTTGGGAGGAAGATTGCCGTTAAGTTCCAATTTAGGCCATTTTTTAAGAGAAAAACTCTCTCATGCTTTAAACCCAAAAGCTTCGGAGAAGGAACTTAAATTTTTACATCCTTTATTAACCAATCAGGAAAAAAAATCTCATATTCCTAAAGAAGATGAGTTTCTTGTCGAACTGATCAAAAACCGCGAAGGCTACCACCTGTTCATGTATCCTTTTGAAGGTCGGCTTGTCCACGAAGTAATGGCTGCTTTGATTGCCTACCGCATTTCAAAACTTGCCCCCATTTCTTTTTCAATGGCCATGAATGACTATGGTTTTGAACTGTTCAGCGATAAAGAAATTCCTCTGCATGAAGATAATCTGGATGCAATTCTAACCCGAGACAACCTGATGAACGATGTCATCGCAAGCATCAACTCTGCAGAAATGGCCCGAAGAAAATTCAGGGATATCGCTGTAATTTCAGGAATGGTTATTCAGAATTATGCAGGAAAACAACGTTCAAACAAATCATTGCAAAGCTCGGCCGGACTCATTTTTAAAGTACTGGAAGATTATGATCCCAATCATTTTCTTGTAAGACAGGCTTACACCGAAGTGTTCAATATGCAGCTTCAGGAACCCCGTCTCGTGGAAGCCTTTAAAAGAATTGAAAAATCAAAAATCATATTAAAACATTCCAATACCTTTACTCCACTAAGTTTCCCTATCAAAGTAGACAGCTTAAGACAGACGCTCTCCAGTGAAAGCCTAGATGCGAGGATTAAAAAAATGGTCGAACAGGCGAGGAAAAAGGGGTTTTAGAGTTATAAATTATAAGTGATAAGTGATGAGTTGGGTTCGGAGTTCGCTGTAAGGAATAATCTATTCAGGTATCGGGAAATGGTAAAAATAAATTGACAAAAATTAAATCCACATATCATAATTCCCCTTCCATGAAGGGGTGGATTTTTGCAAAGCAAAAAGACGGGGTAGTTAAAAACAGTATCAACTAAAAATGATAAAGAAATCAGAGTTAAGCAAACTCCTTTCCCACCTTCTAACATCTAAAAAAAAATGAACATCGCCATAAAAAATATCACAATCAACAATACAATTTTTACATTGACCAATCAGCGTGCAGCATTTTGGAAAAAAGAAAAAGCACTCATCCTATCTGATCTTCACATTGGAAAAACAGCTCATTTTCGCAAAAACGGAATTGCGCTGGCCAATCAGATTATGAAAAGTGATCTGGAAAGGCTTTCCGTCTTGATTGAATATTTTCAGCCGGAAAAATTCATTGTGGTGGGCGATCTTCTTCATGCCGGAGACAACTCGGATGTAGACGAATTCTGCAGCTGGAGAAATCAGTATCCTGATCTTCAATTTTACCTTGTTGAAGGAAACCATGACCGCCTGTCAGCGAAATTAGAAAAAAAATTATGTTTAAATTTTAAATCCGAATCCCTGACCATCCATGGATTTACTTTTATTCATGATTTTGACAAAATATTACCTGAATTTCAGATCACAGGGCACATTCATCCCGGCGTTGTGCTGAATTCTTCTGTGAAAAGGATCAGGCTTGCGTGTTTTGTTCAAACCCAGAATCAGCTATTATTGCCTGCCTTCAGCGAATTTACAGGATTAGACACCAAAAACATTCCTAAAGGAGGAAAATTCTTTGTATTCACTGATTCTGAGATTCACGAGATTTAAAATGAACTGATAATGATAGTAAGAACAAGATGTCTCAACTAAAAAGACTGTCCGGCCAAGGACAGTCCTTTACTTTTTGACGTATGATCCGTTTTCATGGGTATGTTTTTTTGGTAATTCATTGTCTTATAATTTTGTTGAGTCTGACGATGCAAATTTCCGCCGAATGAATGTATTATAAAAATTATTTAAATTGTATTTTTATCAGAATAATCATGGTTTGTTTTTTTGGACAAAAATTCCGTTCCTTTGCATGAAAGTCACTCTATCCTAATGAAAAAATCAGAAGCCACCCGCCTGAATATTCTTCAGAAAGCATTTGAACTCATCTATGCTAAAGGTTATCAGACCACCAGCGTTGATGAGATCATTGCGACGACGCAGGTGACCAAAGGCGCCTTCTATTATCATTTTAAAACAAAAGATGAAATGGGGCTGGCGATCATTAATGAACTTCTGAAAAACAACTTTAAAAGCACTTTTATAGAACCCCTGGAAAACACTGAAAATCCATTGGAAAGCATATATCAGCTGATGTACGGGATTTTAGTGGAAAATGATCTTCTGAAAGTTGAATATGGCTGCCCAACGGCTAATTTCACTCAGGAAATGGCTCCCTGGCACCTTGATTTTACAAAAGCATTGAACGAACTTGCCGGACAGTGGGAAAATGCAATGATCACCTGTATTGAAAACGGTAAAAAGACGGGTACCGTAAAACAGAATGTGAATGCAAAAGAAATTGCTGTTTTTGTGATGTCCGGATATTGGGGCGTGCGGAATTTAGGAAAACTTGAAAACTCAAAATCAGTGTATATTATTTATTTAAAGGGACTTAAGACCTACTTTAAATCATTGGAATAATTTTTTTATCAAAAAACATACTAATTAGTATGTTTTTATTATACCTTTGGTGCGTTCAAAAAAGTTACTCATGTATCAGACCCTTACCTATTTGCACTCCACATTCCGGTGGATCGTTTTGTTAAGCCTTTTGTATGCTCTGTGGAGAGCTTTCAGAGGACATTTTTATCATAAATCATTTTCTAAAACAGACGATTCAGTAAGGCACTGGACCGCCACCATTGCTCATATCCAGTTGATCTTTGGAATTATACTCTATGTTAAAAGTCCAGTTGTAAAATATTTCTGGAAGAATTTCAGTGAAACCAGAACATCGTGGGACCTGCTTTTTTTCGGGCTGATCCATATGCTGCTCATGATGACTGCAATTGTGCTCATCACCATTGGTTCTGCCTTAGCTAAAAGAAAAAATACAGATCGGGAAAAATTTAAAACAATGCTCATCTGGTTTTCTATTGCTCTGGTTGTCATTTTCATAGCTATCCCCTGGCCATTTTCTCCTTTTGTTAACAGACCTTATTTCAGATAACGATGATAGATTTATTAAAAACAAAAATCGGACGCCTAAGAATTCTGGCTATTTTAGAAGGGATCTCTCTCTTAACCTTAGTTTTCATTGCCCTTCCTTTGAAGTACTGGCTGGGAAATCCTTCTCTGGTTAAGATGATAGGTCCTATTCATGGAACTTTATTTCTTCTTTTCCTTTTCAATACTTTAAGCGTAGGCGTTGAACAGCATTGGAAATTTAAAGAAACGACCTGGAAAGTCATTCTGGCATGTTTTATTCCTTTCGGAACTTTTTATATTGATAAAAAAATTCTCAGCAGATTATGAAAAATGTATTGATATTATGTGGAATTATAGTCACTGTATATGTTATTTATCGGGTTTACAGATATCAGACCTTAGAGGACGGTTTAGAACTACTCATTAAAAAAGACGCTGTTATTCTGGATGTAAGAACGGAAAAAGAATATGCAATGGAACATATCAAAGGCGCTGTCAATATTTCTTTAGGAACCATAAGAGAGAGATACACAGAACTGGATCCAGACAAAACCTATATCACGGTTTGTTCCCACGGATTGCGCAGTGTAAAAGCTGAACATATTTTGAAAGAAAAAGGTTTTAAGCATGTCCATAATGGTGGAGCGTGGAGTGATCTTCAGGTATTGATAGAGAAAAAAATTCAAGATAGAAATGATTGAAAGTTTCCTTGAATATCCGTGTCAAGGTTTAAAACCATGACACGGATGTCTTCCACCCCATCAATCTTTTTTCCAGGAAGTCCGACTAAATAGTATTGTCTTTCATCCAGACCACTTTCTGTTCAGAATGATGCTCCATACCAATGATATCTCTGTACAATTCCGGCCTTCTTGCTTTGACATATCTGCTTCCACCTGCCTGGGTAAGTTTTTCTGGAGAAATCGTAACGCTTTCAAAACTGTCGTCGAACGAACGGCATTCCGCAATGATATCTCCAAAAGGATCAATGATCATTGAGCAGCCGTTTTTCAGCTGATCGTCATCCATCCCGACAGGATTTGAAAAAACCACATAAATTCCGTTGTCATAGGCTCTTGCCGGCAGCCATTTCATCAGCCAGTCTCTTCCTTTCATTCCGTCGAATTCCAGACGAAGCGAGGTAGGATCTGCTTCCCTGTTCTGCCATAATTCCGGATCTACAAATCCTGCTCCCGGCCTTGTGGAAGGCGTACACATAGTGACATGCGGCATAAAAATAATATCGGCTCCCAAAAGCCTGGTTGCCCGCACGTTTTCAACAATATTGTTATCGTAGCAGATCAGAATTCCACATTTCCAGCCTTGAATATCAAAAATACAGTATTCGTTTCCAGGCGTAAGATGAGGATTGATGAAGGGATGAAGCTTCCTGTATTTAGCTTTCAGCCCGGTTTGATCTATACACACATAAGCTTTGAAAATATGATCATGTTCATCCTTTTCAAAAAGACCAGCCAATATCGTGATGTGATACTGAGTGGCGATTTGCTGTAGCCTTTGAATGCTTTTTCCGTCAGGGATCAATTCTGCAACCTCCAGAAGCTGCTCTTTTGAAAGATTTCTGGCAAAAGTATAGCCTGTAATGGAACATTCGTGAAAAGCAATCACCTGCGAACCTTTAGAGGCCGCTTTTGCGGCTAATTTCTCTATGACTGACAGATTGTATTCTTTGTCTCCGCTTTTATTTTCGAATTGTGCTGTTGAAATTTTGAGATTGTTCATCTTTTTTTTCTGCAAAACTATCATTCAGACAGAATTGAGGATTGTAAAAAACCGACATTCTTACATTATAACTCAATAAAATTGATCGCCAGCTTATTCTGAGTCTTCAGATATTGGTTCGGCGTAAGTCCGATATGGCTTTTAAAATCTTTAATCAAATGAGACTGGTCGGTGTAGCCTGCTTCATCTGACAACGCTGCAATACTTTCACCAACTGTATTTTTATTCATTAAATCAATAAAGTGATGAAGCCGGATGATACGTCCATATTTCTTAGGCGATAAACCGATATAATCTTCAAATTTCCTTTCAAGATGACGTTCAGAGTATCCCGTGAACTGTTCCAGCTCTTTTGAAGATACGGAACCTTTATTTGCAAGCATCATTTGCTGAACAGCTTTGATCAGCCCATGATCAGAATTGATATTTCCCGACAGAAATCGGGTAAAGTAAATATTCAGTTGAGCAATAATCATTTCAGGATCAATTCCTGCTAAAAGGTCTTCCTGAAAAACCAGCAATTCATTCTTCAAAATATCTTCAGCAGAAATAATTTGATTTTTGGCTTCTTTTGCAGAAATTTTAAGAAGAATATTAAAAAAATAAGGTTGAAAAACCACTGCTAGCATAGAAAATGAACCTTCGGCCATAAAATCTTTATATCCTGCCGGCTGTCCATAAAAAAAAGAAGATGGAATGTGATGTCCCGGGTTAGCATACAGATTCTGACTGCCGGACAAGATCAATCCTGTGCTGCCATCTGTAAATAATCTTAAGCTTTTACGCTCACTGCCTGCATTTTCCAAAAAGATATAATGCCGGATGTATGGTGATAAATGCCTGGGTGGCTGAATCTGCATTCCTCAAAATTACGCAAAATTCTGTAGAATAAAATATGCATATTTTATGATTTCAAAGAAAAACTTTAAGCAGTAGTACCACAAAAATAGGCTGTTTGGTCAGGTATTTGAATGTTTTAATTCATAATGACATTGAAACTTCCATTCCAGAAGCCATCAACATTTATTTCGTATTTAAAATCAATCATTAAAATATACTAATATGTCAACACAAAACTTAACTCATCTGGAAGCTATTAAAAAGATCCAGGAACTTTCTGAAAAAGCAAGAATATGCATGTTCTGCACCGAGCTTGAAACGGTTCCTGTCAATTCACGTCCGATGTCCCTTCAGGAGACAGATGACAGTGGAAATTTATGGTTTATCAGCAGCGGAACAAGCAACAAGAATTTTGAGATTAAAGAAGACCGCAGAGTACAGCTGTTTTTTATGAATAACAGTGATTCACAATATCTTTCGGTTTACGGAGAAGCTTCTGTTTATAAAGATAAAGCTACCATTGAAGATAAATGGTCTCCGATGGCTAAAGCATGGTTTGACGGAAAAGATGATCCGGATGTGACCATCATTCGTGTAGAACCAAAAGAAACTTATTATTGGGATACCAAAGCAGGAAAATTGGTCAGCCTTTTCAGCTTTGTTGCAGCAGCCCTTACCGGCATTAAAACTAACAATGCAGACGGCGTAGAAGGCAACGCTACTGTATAAATAAAATATGGCTGAGAGATCTCTCAGCCATATTTTCTGTAAAATTAATAGTAAACTGACCTTAAAATCTGGTGATTAATGCTTTCGAAGCCACCAGATTTTTTTATTTTTTGATCTCCTCCATAGAGGCTCCAAAATTGATATGCAGAACATTTCCATTGGACGTTACCAGGGCAGGAACTGACTTTACGCCTGCATTTTCAGCTTCCGCAATTCTATTTTTGTCATTTCCTAAATGTACAAGGTCTACATTTTCAGCACCGATAAGATTAACAATGTCATGCTCCGCGCTTACGCATACTGAACATCCTGCGTAATAAAAAACTGGTTTTTTCATAAAATTTAAATTAATTTAAAACGGTTTTAATGATATTTTTAAGTTCTTCTGTGTCTTTTTCAGTCAGAGGTTGCAACGGACTTCTCAAGTTTCCACCTTCTTCTCCTAAAATATTCAGGCCTGCCTTGACTGCTCTTGGCAACCCTTTACTGACTATAAATTTCAGGAGATCAAACTGCTGGTAAAAAACATCTTTTGCTTTCTCAAGATTACCTTCTTCAATTGCATGATACAATTCAATAGTAAGCTCCGGAATCAGATTGGGAGCGGCTGTACACCATCCTCTCGCCCCTGCTGTAAATGCGGCTAATGCCAAAGGATTGGATCCGTTGTAGAAGGCTGTTTCCTCACCGAGTTCTTTCCTTAAGTAATGCATTCTCTGGATATCTCCTGTACTTTCCTTAATCATGGTCACGTTAGAAATCTCCAGCAATCTTTTCAGAAGGGCTGGCGACATATCTACTCCACTGGTTGCCGGATTATTGTAAGCCATGATAGGAATGGAGATTTTGCGGGCTACCGCATCATAATGAGCAACGATCTCATCATCGGTAAGCTTCCAGTAGCTCATGGGAATGATCATCACGGCATCTGCTCCTGCTTTTTCAGCGAATCGGGCATGATGAACGGTTTTTTCGGTCGTCAGGTTTGAGACGCCCACCAGTGTGGGAACTCTACCTTTGGTTTGCTGTATGGAAGCTTCCGTTATCGCTTCTTTTTCCTCGTCAGAGAGATACGGCATGACGCCTGTACTTCCCAACGGAGCTATTCCGTGGATTCCGGAAACGATTAATCTTTCTACCAGCTTTTTAAAAAGGGTAATATCTACTTTTTCATTCTGGTCAAAAGGTGTAATAGGATATGCGATGATTCCTTTGAATGGAACATTTTTCATATTTATTGATTTAAAATTAAATGATGTGCTAAGATTAGGGATTAGGGATTAGGAAAGATCTTTGGTTTTATACTGAGAATGGGGTTTGTTTATTATTTTATGATTTAATTAAATCACAGATTTAGCCAAAACTTTAAACCTAATCCTTTCATCCTATAAATCTCTTCCTTCTTCTTCTCTAAGGGCGACCCCCAGATTTTGCAGTTGCGGTGCGTTTTCGCATGCTAAATATTTCGCAGGTTCTGTATCGCTGAGATTCTGATGTTTATGCCATGCCCATGATGGAATGTAAACCGCATCTCCCGCTTCCCAATGCACTCTTTCATCTTCTACTTCCGTCCATCCTTTTCCTTCAATGACATACAGTACGGTTTCGTAAGTATGACGGTGTCTGTTGGTTTGCTGGCCTGGAACCAGTCCACCGATGGTCATACTGACATTCTTACTGGGAAGATCTACGAAGAAAACCGGATGTTTTCTTTCTGCTGAAAACTGGTTATGTTCGCCGGCATTTTCCACATTTTTATGAATCAGATGGCTGGGCTTTACATACCGGGGGCTTGCAAATGTTTCGTGAAAATCTTTTGAACTGAAATCTTTTTTGTCCATGATGTTTTACATTTAGATTGGTTGGTTGCATTATTGCATGACAAAATTATCTTATATTTGGACTGTTTAAATGATTCAGTTTTTATATAAACAGGTAGTCCAGATGATTCGTCCTTGGAAATTAGAATTTGAAATAGATAAAACACTTGAAAAGGCAGTGTATCTGCAAATTGCGGACACCATTATTGCCGATATACGGTCCGGAAGACTCCATGCAGGAGATGCGCTTCCCGGAAGCCGGAATATGGCATCGATTTTTAAGATCAACAGGAATACAGTAGTAGAAGCTTATCAGGTTCTGATCAATGAAGAATGGGTGATTTCTAAAGAAAGGAAGGGAATTTTTGTATCGGAAAAGCTTCCGGTTTTACAGAATAGGTTAGGCAAAGGAAATCCCGACACCGAAGAAAACTCAATGATTTCCCGCAAATCCCTGATCAATTTTGACGATGGACATCCGGATAGCAAAATAGCTCCCGTGACAGAACTTGCCAGAGCATACAGGCAGATCTTTAACCGGAAAGCCAGGTGGCAGATGATGGGATACGGAGATGAACATGGTGATGCAGAGTTTCGGAAAGCTATTTCCCAAATGCTGAACCATCAGCGGGGAATGCATATCCGTGAAAATGAAATTTCAATCACCAGAGGAAGTCAGATGGCGATGTTCCTGACTGCTCAGTGCCTGTTAAAAACCGGAGACGGCATCATTGTAGAAAACCCGGGATACCAACCGGCATGGAAAGCTTTTGAGTATGCAGGAGCAAAACTTCTGCCGGCCTCAGTAGATAATGAAGGGATTATCATTGAAGATATCCAAAGACTTTTAACAGAAAATAAAAATATAAAAGCAATATACATAACACCTCACAGACAGTACCCTACGACGGTTACTTTAAGTTTAGCAAGAAGGCTGGAATTAATAGAACTTTCAAACAAACATGGAATCACCATCATTGAAGATGATTATGATAATGAGTTTCACTTTGGGTACCGTCCTATTCTGCCTGTTTCAAGTTTTACTGAGCTGAATAATTATGTTTATGTAGGCACATTGAGTAAAGTAGTCGCTCCGGCTCTTCGCATTGGCTATCTGGTATCCAAAGATCCCGAGCTGATCCGGAAAGTCGGAGATTTAAGAAAGATCATTGATGTTCAGGGAGATGTAATCATGGAGCAGGCCGTTTT
The DNA here is from genome assembly GCF_003815695.1 of Chryseobacterium carnipullorum. Classification (NCBI taxonomy): domain Bacteria; kingdom Pseudomonadati; phylum Bacteroidota; class Flavobacteriia; order Flavobacteriales; family Weeksellaceae; genus Chryseobacterium; species Chryseobacterium carnipullorum. Next base: position 4,183,080 of record NZ_CP033920.1, read on the forward strand.
ACAGTTAATTAAAGATGGAATTGTAAAAAAGCACATTAAGAAGGCAACGGCTCATTACAAAAACAAAAGAGATTTTGTTTACGATCTTTTGGAAAAATATTTGAAAGGTATCTCCAACTTTACATTGCCTGAAGGAGGTCTTGCTTTCTGGATCGTTCCCAAAGAAAACCTGGACTGGAAAATCGCAACCTCCTTATTGCTTGAGAAAAACATTGCTATCATTCATCCAAAACAATACAGTCACGATACCATAATCAACGGATTCAGGCTTAGTTATGGCTCCTTATCTGAAGAACAACTGGAAGATAGTATAAAAATCATCGCTGATGTTCTGAAATCTCAAATCAGCCAGATGAGATAAAAATCGCTTCAGGTTTTGATTAAAGCTGCTGGCATAAAGGTGTCTTTTTAAGACGGGTTAAAATCTCAGTAAAATTAGAAATTAAAAAATCTGCTCTATCTTCTACATCCGCGGGAGATTAAAATAGACTTTTTATATTCTATTATTCCCGAAGATTCAGCTGATAAAGCAGATTCGTATGGCTTGTATCACGTGATTTTTACTCCACTTCAAAAATAGCCTGTATCTCAACGGAAGAATTGACAGGAATAGACGAAGCGCCCAAAGTTGCTCTGGCATGTTTTCCTTTTTCTCCCAGAATTTCTACGGTCAGGTCTGATGCTGTATTCATCAAATCTGCATGTTTTGTATAGTCATCTTTCGTGTTGAAAATTCCGGTCAGCTGCACACATTGTCTTACTTTATTAAGGTCACCGCCTACTGCTTCCTTTAAAACTGCTATAACGTTAAGCATTGTGGCTTTTGTAGCTTCCTTTACCTGCTCTTCATTGACATCAACACCCAATTTCCCGGGATTTAAGATTTTACCCTCTTTTAAAGCTACCTGATTAATGAATACCAGATTTCCGGAACGGACATAAGGTTTATAGTTTCCTGCTGGCTGAGGAACTTTTGGAAGGGTAATATTTTTTTGTTTTAAAAGAGCATTGATATCATCAGACTTTTCCACAGCAGCAGCTGTTGTCAGTTTTTTACTGAAGCTTCCTTTCAACGCCAAAGCTGTTTTAGCAAAATTCCTTCCCTGAAGCTGTGCCATTGCCCGTTCATCTTTTGTAGGTCTTTCAACATCTTTCAGCGATGCCATGCTGGTTACCCCTAAAACTGTATTTCCCTGAGGAATTGTTTTGTTGATACCTTCCGTACCCCTGATTCCATTGGAAACCAATACCATTCCATGAACAGATAACGTATTCCAGAAAGCATTCAAAGCCAATTCTTTTCCCGCACCGCTTCCTGCTGACATAAAAACGGTTGCAGGCATTCCTTCCAGCGCATGATTCATCCATAAATTAACGGTCTTAGATAAAAACTCACTCATTCCGGTACTCATATTTCCGAAATACACAGGGGACCCGAAAGCAATTCCGTCATAAGATGGCAATTCATCCACTGATGCTACAGGAATATTTTTCAATTTTGGATTTTGAGAGTCTTTAACCTGTTTAATCACGGCTGTAGCACTTCCACTATTTTCAATGCCGGATGCCAATTCTTTCGCCAGTTCATAAGTCCCCCCATTGTCTGAGTGAATGAGGACCAGTATTTTAGCTTTATTGTCTTGTGCCATGATCGTGGTGATTTTTAATAATAAGATGAATACAAAAACCGTACTTAGTTTTTTCATTTTTAATAGATAAATAATTAACTATACAAAATTAGTATTGTCGTTTTTATTAAATTTGCCAAAAATTCTATGCAGAACGACATCGTAAAATGCGGTTTAAAGGAAAAAACAAACAGCAACCTGGTAGATACTATTGGCAAGGAAGCGTATGTCTGGTGTGAGAAAGACTGGAAACATGATGATCATGAACATGCTCACCAACGGGCACAGCTTACTTTTGTAGAAGAAGGCTACCAGTATTTTCATATCGATCAGAAAATTTATCTGGTTCCTCAATACCATGTCATTTGGATTCCTTCAGGAAAAGCGCACAGAATTACTTCAGAAGCAAAAACTGTCAACTTAATGGTTTTTCTTTTCAAAACTGTTTTTGAGGATGATTTTTACCAAAATGTGCATGTTTTTGCCGTTCCCTCTGTTTTAAAAGAAATGCTTCTCTATGCATCCAAATGGAATCAGCTGACAGAAGAAGATGAGGAACAGGACTTGTTTTTTAAAGCCATTTTAAAAAGTCTTCCCAATTTCTGCAGAGAAAGCAGTTATCTTGAAATTCCCGTTCCGTCTGATGCCAGGCTTATTCCTGTCTGTACTTATATCAATTCTAATTTTAAATATAGTCTGAATGCAGATGAACTGGCAGAAAAAGCACAAATGTCTGTGCGCAGTCTGCAAAGAATATTTAAGAGTGAAACCGGAATTACGCTTCAGAAATACCATCAGCTTGTGAGAATCCTGAAGAGCATAGAACTTATTGACGGTGGGCAGTTGACGTTAAGCCAGATTGCTTACAAAGTAGGGTATCAAAGTTTATCGGCTTTTACTTCTTCCTATTATTCGATCATGAAATCTAAACCGAGGGTGAAGAAAATCAATTAAGCAGTTTCGTCATGGGCCCCATCTAAAGGCTTAGATTCCGGACAACATTTTTCACGGAGCCAGATGGATAATACAGCGATTGAAAAAACGGCTAAAAATTCACTTTGCCAGTTCTCAAAAGGTTCAAACCGGAATCTGGAATCCGATATATACCGTAAGGATGGATTTATTGGTAAAGTTCAGGAATTGGATTCCTGAACTTTGATCCTTCTATTCTATATTTTCTTAAAAATTTATTTTAAGATCAACAGTTGATTGATTTCACTTTTAAAACATCCGAGAATGAATTCTGTATAATACATCTGAGCGTTCAGTGCCTGAGTTTTGGGATGAAGTTCCAGTTTTTTGGTCAAAATGATTTCCCCTTTATACGAAAATGAAAAATAGGCAAAGATTTTATACATTGAATTTCGTATCGGAGTGAAATAGCCAGTGGTGGCAATTGACCAGTCCGTTTCAAAGAGTTTGGCAACATTGAGAGCCATAGTTCGTGCTATGTTTTCAGAGACACAGTCACATTCTTCAGCTTCTGCCTTGTCTACGTTCAGTAATTTTACTTTTTGGGGAAGAGTGTAAGTCGTCATCCCACCTTTGAAAAATAGCGATGCGTTGGGCATTTGCGAAAAAGCAAGCTGAAGGCATCCCGAGGTAACGCCTTCTGCTACTGAAATCGTTTCACCAGCCCTTAAAATAGACTGGCTTATATATTCTAAAAGATTTTTCTGGAATTCCATAATGATAAATATTTAGTGAGTGTGAAGGGTGTATTCTTAAAGTTTATGCATTTCTTTCCTGTTCGAGATCCCAGACTCTGTGTCCGGAAACTGCTTTTATAAACTGATTGACAGGATTATCATTGTCCCAGGTAATTACAGCCGGATCATCATGTTTTTTGGCAGCTATATTACTCCGGTTATACAATTCTTCTGTTCCCGCTCCAAAATAAATTGCTTTACAATGCCTATACGATTCATTGATGAACTGCAACACATGATGTCTATTCTCAGGATCCAAAAGTTCTTTGGTTGATTTTTCTCCCGCACTGATGTATAATGCATCAAAACAAACACTGGCAATACTCGTGAGAGAATGTTTTGGAGTAAGGCTTGATCCGTCCTTGGTTTTAACAGGCGCTACACTTGGTGCAATAAGTTCCACCGTGGCGCCTTCCGATTCCAGTTTTGACTTTAAATCGTTAAGTGCACTTCCATCTGTACCATTGGCTATGATGAAACCTATCTTTCTGCTTTTGATGGTATCTTTTACCGTGTCTTTCATACTCAGGGCATCAGACTGCTTAGTTTTAGGCTCTATTTCTGCGCTTTGAAGTTCAGCTGCGTTCGCATCTGCAGGTATGCTTTGGTTAGGTTCTTTTAATTTTTTTACTTTCACGCCTATTTTATCAGCTACTTTTTGAGCCAGATTTTTATCAATAAAGACAAGTTGTCCTACTACTCTTTCTCTGATTTCCGGTATATTTACTTTGGAAAGTTCGAAAATAAGTGCATTCTGAAGATGGGTCTTTTCAGGAACCGACTGACTGTTGTAAAACAATTTTGCCTGAGAATAGTGGTCTACAAAACTCTGACTTCTTTTTCTGACTTTTTCTCCGGAAACTCTTTCTTCCTGAGAAACAAATCCTCCTTCGGACATCATTGCCTGAAAAGGACATCCTCCTCCCATAGAATTCGGTTCATAGCTTACTTTTCCTTTTACAATCTGCTGTCTCATATGTCCGTCACGCTGATTATTGTGAACGGTATTGATCGATCTGTTGATTGGGATTTCATGAAAATTCGGTGATCCAAGTCTTGACAGTTGGGTGTCGGTATAAGAAAACAATCTTCCCTGAAGCAAAGGGTCATTGGTAAAATCAATTCCGGGAACAAGATGTCCGGGATGAAATGCTACTTGTTCAGTTTCTGCAAAGAAGTTATCGGGATTCCTATTCAATGTTAAAGTTCCAAAGAGTTCCACGGGCACTTCTTCTTCGGGAATCAGTTTGGTAGGATCCAGCAGATCAAAATCGAATTTGTGCTCATCTTCTTCCGGAATCAGCTGCACCCCAAAATCCCATTCAGGGAAAGCTCCGTTTTCAATAGCTTCCCACAAATCTCTTTTGTGGAAATCAGGATCTACACCGGAGATTCTCTGTGCTTCGTCCCATGCCACGGAATGAACGCCTAATTTGGGTTTAAAGTGAAATTTAACGAAGTGAACTTTACCTTCTTCATTAATAAATTTGAAGGAATGGACTCCAAAACCTTCCATCATTCGCAAACTTCTTGGAATGGCTCTGTCGCTCATTACCCACATGATCATGTGCATACTTTCGGGCATCAGTGAAATAAAATCCCAAAATGTATCATGTGCTGATGCAGCCTGAGGAATTTCATTGTCCGGTTCGGGTTTCACGGCATGAATCAAATCCGGAAATTTGATCGCGTCCTGAATGAAAAAGACGGGAACATTATTGCCCACAAGATCATAATTTCCTTCTTCGGTATAAAATTTAATAGAAAATCCCCTTACATCTCTGGCCAGATCAGTACTTCCTTTACTTCCGGCAACTGTTGAAAACCTTACAAAAACAGGTGTTTCTTCACCTACTTTGTTTAGAAATTTTGCTTTGGTGTACGCCTTAAGACTTTTGTTCAGCTTAAAAACACCATGCGCTCCTGAACCTCTTGCATGGACTACTCTTTCGGGGATCCTTTCGTGATCGAAATGGGTAATTTTTTCCCTTAAAATGAAGTCTTCCAGCAGTGTTGGTCCGCGGTCGCCGCCTTTTAATGAATCCTGGTTATTATTAATTTTTATCCCCTGGTTAGTCGTCAGTTTTTCATTTTCATTGGAAGTACTGTGGTCATCCAGTTGGTCTAACTTTTTATTCTTGTGAGAATCGTTTTTCATATCAATTTTATTTTGGTGTGGTGTAAAGGGTAAAAAGTCAAACAATATTGTACACGGATTATTCCGGATTTGTTCTGTCTTTTTCTAAAGTGTTTAAAAGTTTATTGAGGTATTCTTCTTCTTTCAGTACTTTGTAATACGCTGTTTTAGCATATAAAGTGAAAGAAGAGTTTTCTATTTTTATTTCTGCACCCCTGTGAGAAGGAGAGCTTGTTTTTTCGCCATGATATTCGCGGATGTTTAAAATATAATCTTTGATATACGTGTCCATCACATTTTTAAGAATATCACATTGAGCATTGTTTTTTATCTTCTCCAATGACTTGATCAGAAAAGCAGTCACTCCGTATGAATTGATAACACTTGGAAATAAAGATTCATTCTCTATCATATTGTTTTTATCATTCAGACCGGAATATTTTAAAGTGTCGTTTTCAAATATCATATTCAAAATGGTTATTAGTTATCGGAAATTTTTAAATATTTCTCAAAATAATGAAGATCTTCCTTGTCTTTGATTGAGAGATAGAACATCACCTGTTCCGGTTCTTTCAATCCGATGCTGCTAAAACTGTCAAAATGAGCAATCAGGGCCTGAATATTTTCAATCTCGATGTCTTTTAGTATCACAAATAATAAAAAGATATTATCCTTTATTTCTTTGGCATAAACAGCTGCGCCTTCTTCAAAGCAGTTTCCTTTATTAGCTACTCTGATGAAGTCTTTATGCTTCAGAGTTTTCACTATTTTCTGACAATCCATATTTCTGAGTAATCATGGTTTATATACTTCCGGCAGGATGATCAGTTGGTATCATCCGGCAGGAAACGATTTTTCTCATTTCAATATTGATATCTCAGAATTGCGGTTACGGTAACCTCCAGTATTTTCAACTGAATTTTTTATGAATGAATATGGAGTGATGTATTGCAACCCGGCCTGGGTGGAAATCTGATAGTCCAATCCTGAAAGCCGAAAGCTTCCATGCCGCCCGTACTAGGGTCTTAAGAAATGTATTGAAATTTTGATCTTTCAAATGTACGTCAGAATAATTCACTTTTTTATGACCTGAATCATATTTGAACTGATGTCAATAGACAATTTTTCGGTTTTCTATTTTTATATTTCCTTCTTTCTCCATTTTTTTCAGTGCTCTGATGACCGTTTCTACACGAAGACCCACCAGATTGGCAATCTGCTGACGTGTGAGTCCCACCTTAAAACAGCTTCCACAGCTGTCATCGTGATAACTTTTAAGATAATCCAAAAGCCCTTTAAGTCTTGAAGCAGGATTTAGAGAGGCCATACTCTGAAGCATAATCGCTTTAAAATACAATCTTTGAGAAAGACAGGCATTCATTTCCAAAGACAAATGAGGATGTTTTTTAATGAGCTCAACAAAACGGTCCTTGGGAACTCTGATAATTTCTGATGCTTCTATACATACTGCATTGGTAGGATAAAATTTATCTAAAAAAAGCATTGAATCTCCAAAGCTTTGTTTTCCTCCAAAAATATTATGTATAAATTCTTTTCCTTCATCGTCATAATTATTAAGCTTCACTTTTCCTTCCCTGATCTGGAAATAATAGAGCGCATGGTCTCCTTCCCTGTATACGAGTTCACCTTTCTTGTATTTTTTGATGTCTCCTCCGGATGAATATAACAGCTCATCGTCAATATTCATGCAGCTTATTGTTTTCATAAGTATCTCTTTAAAATATGTTCAATAAAAAATAGTGAAATTTTATTACTGAAACCGCTTTTTACCATACAATCTTTCAATCTTTAATTTGAAATTACTGTATTGTTTTGGTTCTGCTTCATAGTTCTTCAATCTAAGTTATGATTGATGACACCAATACTATTATCTTAAGCATCAATATCTTTCTTTTTAAAACTTATCTTTTTGAACCTGTTTCTAATTTACCCTATGCAAATACTGAACCTTAATGATTAGACTAAATGTTAAATAAAGTTAAAATAATTATCAGAATACACAATAATCAAATTACAAAGTAAATATTAAATATAAAAACAGTCAATAATTTAAAACATTGATAAATTCGGATTTAATATACAAGAAATCTGTCCTTGCAAACATCGAAAGGATATTAAAACCCGCTCTAACAAAAAAGCGGGTTGATAAAATCTATGACGGGAAAAATTACTTTTTGATGACCTTCGCTGTGTCCATTTTTGTTGACGGTGAAGTGTTTGCGTTATGCATCGTATCAGCCGGCATAGGAGCAGCGAGTGAGTCTGCAGGCATTGTATCAATAATGACACTGTCTGATTTTGTCATCGTTTCTACTTTAGTTTCCTTTTTGCAGCTTAATACAGTTAAGCCTAAAAGCATGAGTAAAATGGTAAATTTCATAACTGCTATATTTTGTAATGTGCTTCCAAATATAATCCAATTACAAAATGATAATTGATGATTACGATCATAATCATTTACTTTGGTTATTTTGCAAATTTCTTGGTTCCGGCAACACATAAGATTACCCCTATGGTAACTCCAAGCATTCCCATGCTTACCTGCTCATGAAGGAAATACGCCGCCAGACCCAATCCGAAAAAAGGCTGTAATAACTGCAATTGTCCTACTGTAGCGATCCCTCCCTGCGCCAAACCTTTATACCAAAATATAAATCCTATAAACATACTGAAAAGAGAAATATAAGCCATGCCAAACCAACCCTTAAAACTAACGGTCTCGATATGATCCGGAAAATAAATAAAAAAAAGAGGAACCATAATGGGCAATGCCAAGACCAGAGCCCACGAAATCACCTGCCAGCCGCCTAATGTTTTTGATAGTTTTGCCCCTTCAGCATATCCCATTCCGCATAAGATCACAGCAAGCAGCATCAGAATATCACCGACAGGAGAAGCCAAAATTCCCTGCGAAAATGCATATCCCACTACCAAAAGGCTTCCTATGATAGAAAATAACCAAAATATGGGATGAGGCCTTTCTCCTCCACGGAAAACTCCAAAGACCGCAGTGGCCAAAGGAAGCATTCCCAAAAACACAATGGAATGTGCAGAAGTCAGATACTGAAGGGCCAATGCGGAAAGAAGCGGAAAACCAATGACGCAGCCAATAGATACCAATACTAAAGGGAATATTTGTTTCTTCTCAGGACGTTTCTCTTTGTAGATCAATAAAACAGAAAGTGCCAGAACTCCTGCAATAGCTGCCCTGGCAATGGTTACAAAGATTGGACTCATTTCCATAACAGCTAATTTTGTAGCCGGCATTGATCCGCTGAACAGCAGTACTCCTATAAAGCCGTTAATCCATCCGCTTACACTTTCGTCTTTTGATATTGTATCAGTTACCATTTTACTATTTTTTTTATGAGTCAAAATTATAAAGCTGAAATGAATAAACACAGTCTCAGTTTTGTATATTTGCATGAGCACAGTTAGAAAAAATGAGCAAAGAATTTATCTATACAGAAATTGCAGAGGGAATCGCTTCCCAGATCAGAAATGGTGTCCTGAAGCCAGGAGACAAGCTTCCTTCCGTGAGGATGATGTGTCAGGAACATCAGGTGAGTATGAACACAGCGAAGCGTGTATTTCTGGAACTTGAATCCCAGTCTTTAATACAGTCCAAACCACAGTCCGGATATTTTGTCAGCAGGCTGATGTCTGTCAAGCTGCCTCTTCCGGAAGTAAGCCGCCCTTCTCTGATGGCCAATAACGATGAACCGGATGAACTGATCAGCCGAGTTTATGAAAATATGGGTAAAAAGGGAATCACTTTTTTCTCTATCGGAATTCCTTCCGGAGATCTTCTTCCTCAGGCCAAATTAAAAAAAGAAATCATCCAAGCCACCCGTGAATTAAAAGATGGCGGAACGGAATATGAGGAACTTCAGGGAAATTTAAAGCTTCGAAGAATGATTGCCGTACGTTCCCTGCAATGGGGAGGAAATCTTAATGAAAATGATCTGGTTACAACGAATGGAGGAATGAATGCCTTGTCCTTCTGCCTCATGGCTTTAGGTAAGCCCGGTGATACCATAGCTATCGAAAGCCCTTGCTATCCTGGTATTCTTCAGCTGGCCAATGGGTTGGGCTTAAATGTTCTTGAACTTCCCACGCACCCAACGACGGGTATTGAAATAGAAGCTTTGCGAAAGGTAATTCCACAGATTAACCTGTGTTTACTGATTCCTAATTTCAATTCACCCTTAGGAAGCTGCATGCCGGACGATCATAAAAAAGAAATCGTAAAACTTCTGTCTGAACATCATATTCCACTCATTGAAGATGATGTTTACGGAGATCTTTACTTTGGGTCCAGCCGGCCGAAATGCTGTAAATCTTTTGATGAGGACGGAAATGTTCTGTATTGCAGTTCAATCTCAAAGACGCTGGCTCCGGGCTATCGCGTAGGATGGATTGCTCCGGGAAAATACAAAAAAAAGATTATGAAACTGAAACTGCTTCATTCAACTTCCTCTATTTCTATTGTGAATGAAGCTGTGGCCAACTTTTTGAAATCCGGCAGATACGAAAAACACCTCCAGCAAATGAGAAGGGCTCTTCAGAATAATTATCAGAATTATGTACAAACGATCGCGGATTACTTTCCAGACGGCACAAAAATCAGCCGCCCACAGGGTGGACTCTCTCTGTGGATAGAATTTGACAAAAAGATCCGAACCACTGAACTGTATGATCTGGCAATAAAACAGAACATCAGTATTGCTCCCGGCAGGATGTTTACCCTACAGGATCAGTTTGAAAACTGTATGCGCCTCTGTATCGGGCTTCCATGGACGGAAGAGACCAGATTATGCCTGCAGCAGGTCGGAAATCTTGCGAAAAAATTATGATATTATTTATCCGGGACGAAGTTTTTTCTGGCCAGTTCTTTTCTTACGCGGCTAAGACTCTCAGGTGTGATTCCCAAATAAGAAGCAATCATCCATTGGGGAACTCTCAGGAGAAGGTCCGGATACATTTTGATAAACTTCATGTATCGCTCTTCTGCGGTCTCGCCGAGTAATGAATTGATTCTGTTCTGAAGACTTCTGATATGCTTCTGCAGTAAAAAATCACTTCTTTCGATGCTGTTGGGAAACTGTTCTACCAGTTTGTTGAAGAAATCGGGGTGCAGAAACAGAACTTCCGTATCTTCCACCGCTTCTATATAGTAAATGGATTTCTCGTTAAAATAAAGACTGCTTCTATCAGAAATCAGCCAGCTTTCAGGGGCGAACTGTATGATGTGCTCTTTTCCATTCTTGTCGATGGAATACATCTTCAACAATCCCTTTTCCACAAAGAATATATGCCTGCATATTTCACCATATTGTAAAAGAAACTGATTTTTAGGTATTTTCTTTACTTCATAGTGTAAACTGCACATGTTCACCTTTTCTATAGGAACATTGAGTACTTTAGCTAAATACGTGTTAATATTCTTCATTATACAACCTGGCTTATGGATATATCTTCGTGTGAAGAACTGTCAACCACCTTTCCATCTTCTATGATGATCAACTGCGGGCTTTCATGCCTGATTCCAAGATCTTCTGCAATCTTATTAGAGATCAGTCTATGTTCCAGCAAATCTAGATAATATAAATCAGGTTTTTGATCTAAACTATCTATTTCTCTTTCAAAGTTTTTCAATACTGTACTGCTGATGAAGCATCGTGTTGAATGCTTGAAAATAGCAATTTTATGGTGATACGAAGCCTCTATTGCCTTCGCCAGATCTTCGGAAGATTCTATTTTTTTCCAGAAAGATTTACGTTCAGGGGCTTCTTCTTTTCCTCCGAATATTTTATCAAAAAAACTCATACATTAAATTGTTTTAAATGATGATCAAGATGTTTGTATTCTAAAAATCCCCAGTCTTTTTCAGTCATTGTGCCGAATAATCTATGGTGATCCGGAAGTGCCTTGTTCTCAGATACTTTCCGGAAATCCTTCAGTGAATTCAGCAGATTGGTTTTTGATTCATCAAAATCACACTCAAAATTAACGATTAGTTTTTGAAAAGTAGGCATGTTTCGGGGAATTCCGTTATTAAACATCTGCATTTCTATTTTGGTTGCTGCTCCCACTGCCCTGAACAAGATATTGATTTCGGGAAGTTCAATTTTACCTAAAGCGACCTTAAGAACAAGCTCACAGTGTTTTAACATCTGTGACGCATTCATTCTTCCCCATTTTCGGGGAGCATTGTCGTCTAGCATGGAAATTCTGCTAATAATTTCTTCAAAGTGAAGTGGATGATGCAGACTCTTTTTTACCACCCTTTTTCTTTCTTGAGGTTTTCAATATGAGCAAAATGATGATGGCAATGCCAAACATAAAGGGCGAGATAATTTCTCAGATCATAATCCTTATTCTGTTCAGGGTGATGAAAGGTTCTTTCAAATTGTTTATTCGTAAGAGTTTTGAGCAAAGCTGCCCATCTCTGATGTGTTCCTTTGATCATTCTCATCGCAGGTTTTACAGGCATGCTGACACTGTCCTGAAGTTCTGCCCATTTTGCTTCATCATAAGGTCGGATCGTTGGATTGTCTTCCGTTAATGCCAGTTTTAAACGAATGAAACTGTTGATATGGCTATCGGCGATATGATTGACAAGCTGCCTTACCGTCCATCCTCCTTCTCTGTAAGGAGTATCCAACTGATCATCAGAAAGGTCTTCTATTAAGTTTTTAAGCTTTTCAGGAAAGTTTTTGATCACCTTAATATATTCATCAAGTTTGATATCGCAGATGTTCTCAGGCTGTTGGTACTCGCCTATCGGAAACCTTTTCTGTTCTAAGTTGCTCATTGTAGTAGTTTTAAATTTTAATACTGCAGTATAGCCCGGTTATTATTTTTTTGGACATTTTTTTAAGTAGCAGGGGATGTAAATTTATCAAAATTTCAAGAATCTAAAATGAAAAAAGCGTTAATTATGCTCTTTATCATTTATAAAATCAGAAGGCAGCTGCCAGAAAAAAGTTATCGCTAAAAAAAGCTTCAATTCTGTAAAAATTGAAGCCTTTATTATTTACATCTATGCATTAATATCCATGAAGATCAATTCCTTCTGTTCTCTGCAAGGTTACTTTCTTACCCATTTTCTTCTGAATCACTCTGAAATGCTGCAGTTCATCATCCGTAAGAATATTGATGGCAGTTCCTTTTTCGTTGGCACGGCCTGTTCTACCAATGCGGTGAATATAGTCTAATGGAGAACGCGGCAATTCATAATTGATGACACAAGGCAACGATTCGATATGAATACCACGCCCAATTAAGTCTGTAGCCACTAATATCTGAGCGCCATTGACTTTAAATTCTTCCAGATTGTTTCTACGGGCGCCTTGCGATTTCTGACTGTGAATAGCAACTGCTTTAATTTTATTTTTTTTAAGTTTCTCTACCAAATTATCTGCAGATCGGGTAGAAGAAACGAAGATTAATGCTTTTTCAACCTTCTTCTCTTTGATTAAATATCTTAAAAAAGGACCTTTGTTTTCCGGAGAAACGTGATACGCCAATTGCTCAATGTGATCTATTTCTACTTCATCCTTTTTGATTTCAATGATTGTAGGATTAATGGATAAACGTTCCTTCATTTCTGAAACTTTATCATTTAAAGTCGCCGAAAACAAAGTTGTTTGCTTCACCACAGGCATCAAACCGAAAAGCTTATTCATTTCTTCTCCGAAACCAAGCTGAAACATTTTATCGGCTTCGTCAATCACCAAATGCTGAATCCCTGAAATACTCAATGCATTGTGATCAATTAAATCCAATAAACGGCCCGGCGTTGCAATAAGAACTTCTACCCCAAACATTCCTTTCATTTGCGGATTGATAGAAACCCCTCCATAAACCGCCATTGTGCGAATCTCACGCTTCAGATTTTCTGTGAAAGCTCTGAAAACTTCATCAATCTGAATGGCTAATTCACGGGTAGGCACCAATATTAAAACCTGAACATTACGATCTTTTTTAACTTCTGCATTTTGCAGTTTTTCTAAAATAGGCATGACGAAACAAGCCGTTTTTCCGGAACCTGTCTCGGCAATTCCCATCAAATCTTTTCCCTGCAAAATAACAGGAACAGCCTGCTCCTGAATAGGAAATGGCTTCAAATACCCTAATTTGTTGACAGAACGAATAATATTGTGTGATAATCCTAACGACTCAAATGACATAAAAATACTTATTTACTGCAAAGATAAGCTATTGATATTTGGTTTAAAATTTTATATTGCCGATTTGTCCGATAATTCAATTTTGGACAATTTTTTGAGTATTTTTATCCAAAATTCGAGAAATCTAAATATGAAAAAAGCGTTAATAATCGTAGATGTACAGAATGATTTCTGTGAAGGCGGCGCATTAGCAGTTCCGGGAGCAAATGAAGTGATCCCTTATATCAATCTTTTGATGGAGGAAAATGAATACGATCAGATCGTTCTCACACAAGACTGGCACCCTGCTGATCACAAAAGTTTTGCCAGCAATAACAATAGAAAAGTAGGAGAAAGCATAATCCTGAATGGTGTTCCGCAGTTCATGTGGCCGGATCATTGTGTTCAGGGAACTTTTGGAGCAGAATTTCATAAAGATCTGAACCGGGATAAAGTCACCCATATTATTCAAAAGGGAAAAAACACAGAGATCGACAGCTACAGTGGTTTTCAGGATAACAACCACTTTATGAAAACGGGGCTGGATGATTTTTTAAAATACCACGACATCCAGTTGCTTGAAATCGTAGGACTTGCTCTGGATTACTGTGTGAAATTTACATGTACGGATGCGGTCGCCAACGGCTATGTTACCTGTCTGCATTTCAACGGGACAAGAGCTGTAAATGTGAAACCGGATAATGGCAGAGATGCTATTTTTGATATGCTACAGAAGGGAGTGACGATTTTAGGATAAAGTTGATCATCCTTTCACTCATCAACTTTAAAATGATAAAAAGGACGTGGAAATGTATTTTCTGCGTCTTTTTTTGGTTAATTATATTATTGCTTAATTTTTAACTAACCCGTCTTTTTGCTTTGCAAAAATCAACTCCTTCATGGAAAGGGAATTGGGTGAGCGACAAGTTTTATTACAAACAAAAACTGCGCAGAAATTTTATTTCTGCGCAGTTTTTTAATACTTATAATTTTCTTTAATGATGAAAGTTGCTGTGAGATACTGAACAAAAAAATGAAGCCGTATCACGCAACCAACTTTATTAAAGCATTTTAAGATTATTAACTTCTAGTTCTGTAAGGATTCTCCAGTGTCCACGTTTGATATTCTTCTTTGTCAATCCGGCAAACATTACTCTGTCTAAAGTTTCCACTTCGTACCCAAGTCTTTGGAAAATTCTTCTGATCACACGGTTCCATCCACTGTGAATTTCAATTCCGATCTCATTTTTCGGTTTTCCTTCAATGTATGAAATCTGATCTACGATGGCTACTCCTTCATCAAGACGAATCCCTTCCACAATCAGTTTCATGTCTTCCTGGCTCAGCTTTTTATCCAAAGTCACATGATAGATTTTTTTAGCATCAAAAGAAGGATGCGTCAGTTTTTTTGTCATGTGTCCGTCATTCGTTAAAAGAATAACTCCGGTTGTAGAACGGTCCAGTCTGCCTACAGGGAAAAGACGGTACGGTGATGCATTGGCCACAAGATCCATTACGGTTTTTCTGGCTTTGTCATCTTTAGTCGTAGAAATATATCCTTTGGGTTTATTTAAAAGCACATATACCGGTTTTTCAGGAGTAATACCCTGCCCGTCAAAAACTACTTTATCGGTTTTCTGAACCTGATAGCCCATTTCATTCACCACTACTCCGTTTACTTCTACCAGCCCCTGCGTGATCAGTTCGTCTGCTTCTCTTCTGCTGCAGATTCCTGAGTTGGCGATATACTTATTAAGACGGATGGTGTCTTTATGAACATCTTTTTCAATTTTGTTTAACCTTCTTTTCTGTACAAAAGATCTTGCCTTGTCTTCATTTTTGTCATCTCCACTGGATGGTCTTCTTCTATACTTCAGGCTACCTCTTTCATACTTGTCTCTGGTATCAAAATTCTTTCCACCTCTTTTTGGAGCCGGTTTACCGAAAGTTTTTCTTTCACGTCCTTCACTTGAGTTGGTGATATAAGATCTGCTCTCCGTTTTTGCACCGCTTTCTTCATCTCTGCTGTGAGAACTTTCTTCACTTCTTTTGAAAGGTTTGGGTTCAAACTTTGAATTGCCGCCTTTATGGTCGAAATTTCTTTCGCCAGCTTTAGGAAAAGGTTTCTTAAAAGGTTTTGATCCTGAAGAATTTCCAGATCTAGAAGCACGAGAATCATCAGAATTTTTTCTTGTTGAAATTCTTGGTCTTTTTGGTCTTTCTGAATTATTGTTATCTCTGCTCATTCTAAAAATTTCTGCAAAGATAGTAATTTAGTTACGAGTTAGAAATTAAGAATCATAACTTTGCAGAATAGTTTTATTTTAATTTTAAAGAAACCCCAATAATGATAACAATATTAAACGATGATTTTTCTCAATTAAATACCTTTCTGCACGAAAAATCTTTCAGTAAGATCTTTATTTTAGTTGATGAAAATACCCATGAATATTGTCTTCCGGTTCTTTTAGGTAACATGGAAACAGACTTAGGCTTTGAAATTTTAGAGATCGAAGCGGGTGAAGAAATGAAAAATATCCAGACGGCCAACCAGCTTTGGGAAATTCTCACAGAAATGCAGGCAGACAGAAAGGCATTGGTCATCAATCTTGGTGGTGGTGTGATTACCGATATGGGCGGTTTTATTTCATCTACGTATAAGCGGGGAGTTCAGTTCATCAATATCCCTACTACCCTTTTATCAATGTGTGATGCATCTATTGGCGGGAAAACCGGGATCGATTTAATGAATTATAAAAATATGGTGGGAACTTTTGCTTTCCCGGAACAGATCTTTATCTATCCTAAATTTTTAGAAACACTTCCGTTTAAAGAATTGCGAAGTGGCTTTGCCGAAATGCTGAAACATGGTCTTATTGCTGACAAAGCCCATTGGGAAAGTCTTATTCAGATTCATAAACTGGATGCAGAAGCTATCGTTACCCATATTCAGACTTCAATGGATATTAAGCAGGATGTGGTAGAAAAAGATTTTCATGAGAGAAATATCAGAAAAACCCTGAATTTTGGACATACGATCGGACATTCAGTAGAAAGTCTTTGTCTGAGCCAGGGAAATCCTATCCTTCACGGCGAAGCGGTAGCCATGGGAATGATCTGTGAAGCTCATCTGGCTTATCTTGAAGATCTTATCAGCCAACAGGATGCAGAAACCATCGTTGAGA
This sequence comes from Chryseobacterium carnipullorum, assembly GCF_003815695.1. Taxonomy (NCBI): domain Bacteria; kingdom Pseudomonadati; phylum Bacteroidota; class Flavobacteriia; order Flavobacteriales; family Weeksellaceae; genus Chryseobacterium; species Chryseobacterium carnipullorum. Next base: position 4,199,934 of record NZ_CP033920.1, read on the forward strand.
ATCTTCAGAGATACTATCCTTACCTTGACATAAGTGACTTTTCGGACGAAAGTATTACAGCACTTTTGCTTAATGATAAAAAGAATACAGACAGCAAGATCAATTTCTCTCTGCTTTCAGGGATAGGTTCATGTACTTATGATCATCAGTGCAGCCAGGAAAACATCCTGAAATCTCTGGAGTTTTACAGAAAACTTAATGATTGATCATGTTCAAATTTTAATAAAAATTATCTGATAAATTCTGTCCCTGAATAAGTTCACACCCCATTTACTTATTCAGGGATAACTATTTAATAATTAATAATTACCTGATGTTTTCTTTTGCAGACGCTGTTGAATCTTCTGATATACTCTTTCGAATTCATGGGTATCATTATAAAGATAAGGAAGATAAAAACTGATCCCTTCTAGATAAACTTTTATCTTGTTCCCAAGCCATTTATCGTTAACCATTTCTATAGCAAGCTGATCTGCAAAATAGGCTTTCTTCATTTTTTTGCGAAAAACATAGATAATACATTTATACTTCGTTTCGTGGCACCAAAGTCATAGATGGGAAAAAATTCAAAATGGTCATCATCAATAATGAACTGGACAATTTTTTTTTGCGGATAAAGAGTTTTAACCCTTCAAAAGCTTTAAAACAATAATACACTTTTTAATGGATTGATGGTAAGAAAATAACGAATCAAATTTTTATTATAAATATACGTCTCTTGCGTAATCACAATTTCTTTAGCTGCGATGCTGCTTTCAATGTAAAACCTGTAAACCGTTTATACAGGCTAAATGAATTTAAAGACTTTAATTTTCTGAACATTTTACTACAATTTAAACTGTTCTCAGAAAATATTTAATTTATACTGTTTCTAAACAATCGTTTAATATATTTTATATAAAATTGATAATCAATAATTTAAAATATAAACATGATGCATTTGACCTCCTCTTCCAACTGACTTTTATCATATTAATTATTTTTGGCAAGCAATTTGAAAGATACTCTGCGTCTCACCCAGTAGTAAGGTTTGACGGTAGTAAAATTTAGAATTAAGAAATAGTAAAATATTAAAAAAAATTAAAGTTATGAAAAAGTTAATTTTAGGATTAGCAGTAACCGCAAGTTCACTAGCTTTCGCTCAGCAGACTCCAACTACTTCTTCCAACCCGGTAACATTTGGTGTGAAAGGTGGAATGAACGTATCTTCTCTTTCTAAAGACGAAGGTTTAGATGATCAAAAATCTAAAATCGGTTTCAACGCAGGTGTATTTGCTAATATTCCAATTGCAGAATCATTCAGCGTTCAGCCGGAAGTATTGTACTCTCAGTATGGTGAAAAATCAGATTACACATTATTAGGGAATAAGTATTCTGCTTCAACTAAATTAGATTACATCGCAGTACCGGTAATGTTCCAGTACAACCTGATCCCTAATCTTTTTGTAGAAGCTGGTCCAGAATTTGGATTTTTAGTAAGCGCTAAAAACAAATTCAAAAACGAAAGTAACGGAAACTCTACTACTTCTGATAATTACAAAGACCAATTACAAACATTCAACTTTGGTATCGGTCTTGGTGCAGGGTATTACTTTACTCCTAACTTAGGGATTACAGCTAGATACGTGGCTGGGGTAACTGATATTTTCAAAGATAATTCTGGTGATGCAGTTAGAAATAATACATTCCAGGTAGGATTAGCTTATAAATTCAAATAATAAGCTTCAACATTCAGAAAACAAATTTTATATTCAATAGAAAGCCGGGTTATTTATTTAATCCGGTTTTTTTGTAATCTACCGGTCAATTTGATATTTTTGGCAAGAAGTTTGCGTATATGAGATAAGATGGACTTCTTGATTTTATCATCAATGTCCGACACCTAAAAGTTTCTTCATATACAAATTGATTTCAATAGAAAAGGTCAGGTTTATTTATTTAAACCTGACCTTTTCGCCCTTAAAACATGACTTTTATCAGTTTATTCCCTTTGGCGGGAATTTTGCTGCCGTGTGGGGAATATATAAAACTTTATCATCATGAAAAAACTCATTTTAGGATTAGCATTTGCCGGAAGCCTTTTGGTGAATGCACAGGAAAAAACAAAATCTGCATCACCGATTACTTTCGGGGTTAAAGCGGGATTCAACGCTTCTACGCTTTCCAAATATGATGGAAATGGCGAATATGATAACGATCAGAAACTGAAGCCAGGTTTTAATGCAGGCGTGTTTGTTCATATTCCGGTAGCAGACAAATTCAGTATCCAACCTGAACTTCTTTTTAACCAATTGGGTTCAAAAACAGAAGAAAGAGAAGAGTTCTATGTGAATTCTGATCGGTACAGAAGAGACGTCGACTACAAAAAAACACTTAATTATCTTACTTTACCCATAATGGTACAATACAAGATCCTTCCTCAGCTTTATGTAGAAGCCGGACCAGAATTTGGTTTTCTTTTAGGAGGAAAAGATAAAGGAGACATTACGGTGAGCAAAAACTCCGGAAATACTACCACCACTCAAACCACAACGTTCTCAGAAAAAATCGTTAAAGATCTTTATAATAGATTCAATTTTGGAATGGGTATCGGAGCGGGATATTATTTTACAGAGAATTTCGGTGTGACAGCGAGATTTACAGCGGGGATAACAGATATCTATAAGCATAACAGTGCAGATGCAATCAGAAATAATGCTTTCCAGATCGGTGTGGCTTATCAATTCAAATAATCCATTTTATACTCAACACAAAGCCGGATTATTTATTGAATTCAGCTTTTAATAGAAATAAAAAAGGTCAGGTTTATTTATTTAAATCTGACCTTTTTACAGCAAATCACTTTTATCAATCCTCTTACCGATGGAAATGAAGAGGTTTATTTCAGTTATGAGCGAAAGGTAAAAATTGTTTTTAATGCAGGCGCTTTCACAATATTCCGTTTTAGCATAAGCTCAGTATTCAGTAGGTGATAATGTATAACGGACTGGGATCAAAAATAGAAAGCACTATATTTTTGATATTCCTGCAGCCAGAATGGATGTAATGAAACCTTGTCGTTAAGCTAGATATGATTTCACTCAAAATCTTGCCATTACCGCAAGATTTACAGCAGGAATTACAGATGTCTACAAACTCAACAGTGGAGATGCGGACAGAAATAATGCACTCCGGATTGGCTTAGCCTATCAGTTCAGATAGACATAGATTATTTTCAAAGCAATGCCGGGTTCTCTAGTATCCGGCTTTTTTTTAAATGAACACCAAAAAAGTTCAGTAGAAATATTTATTTTATTAGCTTAACCAAGCTTTGAATCTTTAAAAAATTCAATAATTTCCATACTGCACGTTTTATTTTCCCAACTTTAACGTTATGTTAAATTATCAACATAAAGACAATTTCACTTAAAATCATCTTTAGAAAACAAATTTCCATAACATAATTTTTCTTAAAAAATCTATAAAATTATCAAAAACACAACATCAAAAACCACTGCTAAAGCCCTTTAAATAAGACTTTTCTAAGTTTGGCAAGCATTTTGCAAAATAATTCAAGTCTGATTGATAAAATCAGGTAAGAAGTACAATAGTAAAATTAAAAAAAATAAAATTATGAAGAAGTTATTTCTAGGGTTGGCAGTTGCTGCTGGCATGATGACATTTGCTCAAGAAACAAAAACAGTAACTCCAGAGCCAATCAAAAAAGAAAAACAACCTATCAGATTTGGTATTAAAGCAGGAGGAAACTCTTCTTACTTCAGTGAGCAGAAATTAAGCCTTGACAACCAGAAAATCGGATTCCATGCTGGGGTTTTAGTTAATATTCCACTTTCTCAGAAGTTCAGCTTGCAGCCAGAGGTTTTATATAACCAGTTAGGAGCAAGAAGCGTTATCTCATCTACCGATGTAACAACGGGTGCTACCAACGTTAAAACAAAAAGTGAGTTCAAAAGTACAATGAACTATATTTCAGTTCCTTTAATGGTACAAATGAGACCTACTGAAAGATTCTATGTAGAGGCTGGTCCTGAATTCAGTTACTTCATCAATGGTAAAAATTCTGGAGACAGTACCATTACAACAACAACAGGAGGGACTACAACCACTCAGTCTGTATCGAATTCTCAAGATATCAATAAAGATAATATCAACAAGTTTAACTTAGGTCTTGGTTTAGGTCTTGGTTATGATATTACCCAAAACTTAGGGATCAACGCAAGATACATCAACAGTCTTACGGATATGAGAAACCAAAAGCCTGAAGGTACTGAGCCATTGAACCATAGAGCGTTTCAATTAGGCTTGAACTACAAATTCTAATAGAAGACAATCAATTATTTAACCTATAGTAAAGGGTGGACTTAAAAATTTTAAGTCCACCCTTTCGTTTTTATTGATGTTGAGAAAGATTTTCAGATGACAGATATCAGATATCAGACGTGAGACATCAGACAATGAGACTGAGATTGGAAGTCCATGGTGATTTTGTTTTGCAGGTGAATGGTAAATTTTTATATGGATTTGAGATTTCTGATAATAGACATCTTAAAATTTTTCCGATTCTCCAACTCTTAAAATCCGTATGTTGTAGTTCAAACTTCATCTCTCTTAATGCGCTATTCAAATATTCTCGGATCATCACTAATTACCCCGTCTATTCCCATGTCTTTTAATTCTTTTAGTCTTTCTTTGGTATTGACAGTCCATGGAATCACTTTCATCCCCAACGCATGGCATTCCTGTACGAGTTTTGAAGTGACAAGGGTGTGATCAGGACTGTAAATGGTTGGGGTAAAACTTAGAAATTTCATATCTCCGGCTACCCCATTCAAATGATTCGGATATTCTCTGAATTTTACTGCTGGTATATTTTCGAAATGAGCCTGCTGCTGTGCTATCTTTTTATCATCTACTTTTTCTATGAGCAGCGCAGTAAGGATTTCAGGATATTCTTTATGAATGATTTCCAGGGTTCTGGGATCAAACGACTGAATAATGACCCGGTCCTGGATGCCTTTTTTTACAATAATTTTCATCATCAGATCCACAAATTCTTTAGGTTCCGGATGAAATATATGGTCAGAAAAAGGACGTGTTTTGGTTTCTATATTATAAAACGGCAAAGGTCTTTTGAGTTCACGCGAGTACGTTTCACAGGCCTCTATGACATCTTCGAGGAGCGGTTTCTGAACCTTTATCTTCTTTTGGTCGGGATAGTGATCAAGTTTCTTCAATCCTGCGTCAAAGGTCTGAATCTTTGCATAAGGCATGTCATAAATTTTATAGTAAAATCCGGAGTCTTTCGGAATGTAAGTTCCATCGGGTTTTGTGATTAACTCAGGGGACAGAAAAGCATCATGGGAAAGGATTATTTTTTTGTCCTTTGTGACAGCAAGGTCCATTTCCAGGGTCGTTACGTTCATTTTCAGAGCATTCTTCATTGCCGGAATGGTATTTTCGGGATACAAGGATTTTCCTCCGCGATGCGCCTGATAATCGAAAGACTGAGAGGAATACCATTGGGCCAATACCAGAAAAGCTCCCGTTAAAAATACGTTTTTCATATCATGAAATTTTAAATTAACAAATTTAGAATTTACACTTACATCGTATAATAAAGGAATATTAAGCTTTTGATATATTTATAACAACAAAAAGAGCCAGACTCAATGCCTGGCTTCTTCTTTTTTATTTTGAATCGTAGACTATTAATTAAATAATTCTACCTCCTCTCCTTTTCCTACCGGATATTCTTCTGTGAAGCATCCGAAACAGTGGTTGGAAGATCCTAAAATCTCTTTCAGGTTATCTGTACTCAGAAATTCTAAAGAGTCCACTCCCAGATAATCTCTGAGCTCTTCAGTAGTCATATTTGCTGAAATCAGATCGTCTTTAGAAGGTGTATCGATTCCGAGGTAACATGGCGCAATAATCGGCGGAGAAACACTTCTGAAGTGGATCTCTTTTACGCCTGCGTCTTTCAATATTTTCACCAATCTCTTGGAAGTAGTTCCTCTTACGATAGAATCGTCGATGATGACTACTCTTTTATCCTTGATCTCAGAAATAATAGGATTAAGCTTAAGATTAACTACCCTTTCCCTCATTTCCTGTGTAGGAACAATGAAACTCCTTCCGATGTATCTGTTTTTGATCAGAACCGGGCGGAAAGGGATACCGGAAGCCTTTGAGAACCCTATTGCAGCAGGAACTCCTGAATCAGGAACCCCAATAACGATATCGGCATCTACAGGTGCCTGTTCCCAGATCTTTTCTCCTGATTTTTCTCTGATTTCGTATACATTGATATTTTCTAAGGTAGAGTCGGGTCTTGCGAAATAGATGTACTCGAAAGAACAGATCCTTTGCTTTCCTCTTGCTTCATTGACCATGTAAGAATTCAGTTTACCGGGCTCGTTTTCATTCGTATAAATGATTTCACCTGGTAAAATATCCCGAACATATTGTGCTCCCACAGCATCTAAAGCAACAGATTCTGAAGCAACAACATATGTTTTTTCGTCAACAGCTCCTAAAACTAAAGGACGGATTCCGTTGAAATCTCTGAATGCAAAGAATTTATTTCTCGTCATTCCAACCACCGAATAAGCTCCTTCAATTTTTTCCATGGTTGCTTTGATGGCACCACGTAATCCCAGATCAAGATTTTTCTGAATTAATCTTAAGATCACCTCAGAATCGGAAGTCGCCCTGAAAACAACGCCTTCAGCTTCCAATTCATTTTTTAATTCTCTTGCATTGGTAAGATTACCGTTATGCGCAATAGAAAGTATAATCTGATCATATTCGTTTTTAGCGAAAAATGGCTGAAAATTATATTTCTTTTTGTCTCCTGCAGTCGTGTAACGGGTGTGCCCGATTGCAGAATTTCCCATAAAAGCTTCGGGATCCTGGATCTCTTTATAAACATCCAAAACCAAACCTTCATCTTTCATGTTGGTGATTTTTCCATCCTTAAGAACAGAAATACCACAAGCTTCCTGGCCTCTGTGCTGCAATGCAAAAAGCCCGAACTGCGAAAGTGAAAACGTATCAAGATCATTATCCGAATACATTCCGAAGATACCGCACTCCTCATTCGGGGCGTCCAGTCTTTCTTCTTCCTGCGTTCTGAAAAGATTTCTTCCGTAGGTTTGAGTGTCAAACTGTTTTAAATATTCACTTTTATGAATGTCTAAACTTTTCATTTCTATTTTTTCTAAATTAGAAGTTAGATATTAGATGTTAGAATCTAGTCTAAGTTAACTTCAATTATAATTTTAAACTTTCTTTTAATGAGTATATCATTTTCTGAATTTCAGCTAAAAGTTCTTTTAAAGGTACTATTTTAACTTCAGAAATAAAATTAAGATCTATTAATAACTTTAACTGGGTATGCAGCTCATAGGTAGAACCAAATGCAATTCCAAGAAATTGATAGAACTCGTTTTTATTATTTCTTCCCGCTCCTTCAGCAATATTAGAAGGTATTGAAACTGCACATCTTCTTATTTGAGATAATAAACCAAATTTTTCCTCATTTGGCAGCCCGGCAGAAACCAAATAAACTTCTTTTACCAAAGTCATCGATTTTTTCCCAAACTTTAAATCTTCTATCCGGTGCGATTTCATACTAATTTCTAATATCTAACTTCTAACTTCTCAAATTTACTTACCAAGTAAATTTTTCAATCTATTGTAGATCTCAACGTAAGCTTCGGTAACTTCTCCAAGATCTCTTCTGAATCTGTCTTTATCCAGTTTCTTCATCGTATCTTTATCCCAAAGTCTGCATGTATCAGGAGAAATTTCGTCTGCAAGGATGATCTCACCGTCTGCCGTTTTTCCTAATTCAATTTTAAAATCAACAAGGATGATGTTCATTTTATCAAAAAGGTCGATCAGAATTTCGTTGATACCTTCAGTAAGTTTATACATTTCAGCAAGCTCCTCATACGTTGCCGCTCCTAAGAAAACAGCATGGTGATCGTTGATAAGCGGATCTCCCAATTCGTCTTTTTTGTAGCAGATATCGAAGATGGTCACCGGAGATTTAATTCCTTCCTCCACTCCTAATCTTTGAGCCATACTTCCTGCGGAGTAGTTTCTTACCACCATTTCCAATGGAATGATGGATACTTTTTTTACCAACTGCTCTCTTTCGTTCAATTGTTTAATGAAATGAGTTTTAACCCCTTTTTCATTTAAATATTCAAAAATCAGAGTCGTGATCGCGTTGTTCATTTCACCTTTCAAATCAACTGACCCTCTTTTTTGAGCATTAAATGCTGTAGCGTCGTCTTTAAAACGTACCACTACTTCGTTAGGATTATCGGTAGCAAATACCTGTTTTGCTTTACCTTCGTACAACATTTCTTTCTTTTCCATTTCTAAATTCTTATTAGTTAGATTTATTTTATATTACTTAATTAAAATTCCTGTTAAAACAGCCAATCCGAAGCTCAGCAATGTACCAATCAGTACGTATTCTGTAAGCTTTCTCTGTTTGGCCTGTGCAAGATCACTGAATCTGAAAACAGATTTGGCAGCGACCATAAATCCTACTCCTTCCCAATGATTCACCATAATAAAGGTAAACACCAGAAGGCGTTCTAAAATACCTATATATTTTCCTGCACTCGATAGAGATTCTGTCTGTAAGCTGCTTTGTGTTTCCGGAACCGGCGTCCATGAAGACAATAGTATTTTTATAAAAATCGAAGCAGGTGTCGTCAGAAACAATGCTGCCATCAGTATCTTTAAGAAATCTTTATTGCTCAAAAAATCGAAATTGAATTCCTTGAAATAGAATGAGATTCCCAGGATGACCAGAATATGCAGCAACTGGTCAATGAAAAACCATGCTTTTTTATTTTTCACGTTTTGAAAAATAAGTTTTGAAGCATCAATAATAAAATGAGTAGCCCCGATAACAAGTGAAACCCACCACAGATCCGTGTTCCAGAGAAAAACAAAACTTAAAACAGTATGAATCAGAACATGAAGATACAAATATGGGCTTTTCAGCTTACGGCGTTCTTTATCTGCAACCCAAGAGTTTGGCTGAAGAACAAAATCTCCGAGTAGATGTGCCAATATGAGTTTAGTAAAGATCATGCTTACAGTTCTGAGATTTTCTTTCTAAAATATTGATTCGTTTCTACGATCAGTTCGTAGTTGGCGCGTTTCAGCCTCTGACTTACTGAGGACTGTGAAATAGCAAATTTCTTGGCGAGATCTTCCTGGGTGATATCCTGGTTCATGATCATTTCGTGAATGATTTCTGCCGTCGCTACCGTCCAGCTGTCAAAATCTTTTGAAGACCATTTCAGGAGAATGTTTAAATCCCTGTCTACAGATTCGCTTGAGGTTTTTATGGAAACGGTGTGGCCGTCGCTTTTAAGGTCGTTCAGCAATCGTCCGGAATTCACATACGCAGTTCCGTTGGACTCGGTGATCTTTTCGGAGGAAAAATTCTCTTCGCCAATGCCTATGGCAATTCTTACGTCTAAATTTTCCTGACTTCTTATAAGGGACTTAATGGCTAGAAAACGCCAGAATACTTCATCTATACTACATTTGAACTGAAACTCATCTCCCCTGTAGATTTCCCATGCGAGCGGTGAACTTCCCCAGTTTTCCAGGAGATTCTTGAGTCTGGTGATCCAAACTTCTGTGTCTGCATGCTGTGAATTTATAATATCACCGGTTATGACCGCTATCATTATGCAAATATAAGCATAATTACTTATAAATAAAAAATATAAGCAGAAACACTTATAGATATTGATTATTAGTGAATCTGCTTATATCAATGATGTCTTGTTGAAAAGGTTTTTAAACCATATTTTTCGTTAAGCCGACGATAAAAGCTCGCTGTATTTTATTATTTCTTGATAAACTGATGCACTTTATCGTCAAGTTTTAAGAAATATAACCCGGCAGAAAGATTCTGCACAGAAATATTTTTCTTAGTTTTAAACGGATCTTTTTCAGAATAAATTATTTTTCCTGAAAGATCGATGATCTGTGCCATTTTAACATCCTGCATTTCTCCGCTTACAGAAATATAATCATCAGCAGGATTGGGATATATTTTGAATTCTTTGCTTGAAGTCATAAGATCAGTGGCAGATAATACTCCAAGATTCTGACAGTAGTTGATAGGATAGGATTCCCATTCTGAAATAGTAAAGGCTGCTGCAGGCTGATTTACATTTGCTTTTCGATATAACGAAATATTGCTGTTTGTATTCGTTGTCCCTTTCAACCCAACTCCATCCACAGTTCCAAAACCTTTATAGGCCAATTCCACATATTGACTTCCTGTATAAGTCATGGGAGTGGAAGCAGTCACAAACTTTGCTTGTGAATTAGCATAACAAGTAAAGGCAGCGTTGGGGTTCAAAATTACAACGGTCTCGTTATTGGCAACTTTGCCTTCAAGCTGAAAACTATCTGAGAAATAATAATTGGTTCCACTGTAAAACTGAATGTTTAAATTGTAATTATTCAGATTAACTTCGTGTCCCGTTTTATTGGTGATTTCTATGGCTTTATTGTTTGAACTTCCTTCAATATATTTGGTAATCATTAAATCCTTTGCAAAACCATCTGAAGCAATGGTCGTTGCAGTGGCACTGTTACTGATTGGAGATTCAAGATACCCTTTATCATATGATTTTACAGTAAAAGTATAAGTTGTTGATGGAGTCAGCCGATCAATTGAAATACTGGTGCTTTTGGTAGTCGCAATAGGCGTTGCAGCACCATTCATATAAATTTTGTATCCTAAAATATCGGTATCTGTACTCGGAGTCCAGCTTAAATTAACAAAATTGGCATTTTGCTGAACTACTGAAAGGTTTGTTGGGGCAGTAGGCGCCGTTGTATCAGGAGTTTCAGACCAAATTAAATCAACCCAACCTGGGTTATCAATAAATGGGTTTCTATTTTTCTGAATACTGTATACAATATTATTTCTGTCGATTTCCCTTTGTGAAACAGGGTCCAAAGCATTCCATTGTTTTAACATCGTAATATAAGCCGGTTCAAAGGCACGTTCTTCGGTTCCATCGAACTGGGATTCGTCATTGGCCGGAGTTGTTCCTGCATTATGATTGAATCCGTTCAGCTTTCCTTCATATCTTACCGCAAAATACAGCAATGCTCTGGCAACATCTCCCTTAAATTCATTGATTGGTTCATAAACACGTCCTGTATAAGCTAAACCTGGAGTAGCATCGTTTGCAACTTTTGAACCATTAGTAAAATTATAATAAATTGTTGATCCTGCTACACCATACGGGTAATTGGATCTTCTTTGATTGATCCAACCATCAACAGGTACAACGTAAAACAGATCAGAGTACATAGGATAATTACTAATGCTTCCTGTACTGAATGTACTTTGTGGAATCATATGCTCCCGGTTCCAGGCTTGTCCTTCTCCTGTAATAGAACCTGACCCCTGCAATTGCGTGGAATTATATTCATAAACATCTGCTCCATTCGGAATTTCTGAATAAATATCCAATAATATATAATTTCCACCGGAAGGATTATTGGTGCTATTATGATCATAATAAACATCCAAATCTGTTTGTTTATAATATTCCTGCAAATCACCATAATGCCAGTTTACGTTCTTCGCAGCAATAATATCATGCAATTTAGACTTCAGCGTATAACCTGTAAGCCCGGCTGTTCCGTCATAATATCCTGCGGGAGCCTGGGCAGACATCAATGACGTGATTAAAATAATAGGTAGTAGAAGTTTTTTCATTCCTTAAAAATTGGGAGGCTAAAATAGTAAATTAAAACACTTAAAGTTCTGAAAAATTTATTAAAAAATCATTAATCAACAAAATATAAAAAATGTTGATTTTAAAAATTCGTATAAGATATTATGAGCTAAATAATTATTTTTGGCTTTCCGTCAATTTAATTATCTTTGGGAACTAACTATTTTATCTATATGAATACAGAGACTATTGACAACATTAAAATGATAGCGGAAACAGCAAGAGAATTTGCTGAGAAAAATATCAGACCTAATATTATGGAGTGGGACGAGAGCCAGACGTTTCCAAAAGACTTATTTCACCAGTTAGGAGAAATGGGATTTATGGGAATTGTAGTTCCTGAGCAGTACGGAGGTTCTGGGCTTGGCTATCATGAATATGTTACCATTCTGGATGAGATCTCTCAGGTAGACCCGTCTATTGGTCTTTCTGTGGCAGCACACAATTCACTTTGTACCAATCATATCTATGAGTTCGGAAATGAAGAGCAGAGAAACAAATGGCTTCCACAACTAGCTTCAGGAAAGGTAATCGGCGCATGGGGACTTACAGAGCACAATACAGGTTCTGATTCAGGAGGAATGTCTACCACTGCTGTAAAAGATGGTGATGAATGGATTATCAACGGAGCTAAAAACTTTATTACTCACGCGATTTCAGGAGATATTGCTGTCGTAATGACAAGAACAGGAGAAATAGGGGCTAAAAACAACTCTACTGCTTTTGTTCTGGAAAAAGGAATGCCTGGTTTCACTTCAGGGAAAAAAGAAAACAAACTGGGAATGCGTGCTTCTGAAACGGCTGAGCTTATTTTTGACAGCGTTCGTGTACCGGATTCGCACCGTTTGGGAGAAGTAGGAGAAGGATTCAAACAAGCGATGAAAATTTTGGATGGCGGAAGAATTTCTATTGCTGCTTTAAGTTTAGGGACAGCAAGAGGCGCTTATAAAGCTGCTTTAAAATATGCCAAAGAAAGACATCAGTTTGGAAAAGCAATCGCTGAATTCCAGGCGATCAATTTTATGTTGGCTGATATGGCGACAGAAATTGATGCAGCTGAGCTTTTAATCCAAAGAGCTTCAACATTGAAAAATGCCAAGCAAAAAATGACCAAAGAAGGAGCAATGGCAAAATTGTATGCTTCTGAAGCATGTGTAAGAATTTCTAATAATGCGGTTCAGATCTTCGGAGGTTACGGATACACAAAGGACTTCCCTGCTGAAAAATTCTACAGAGATTCTAAATTATGTACAATCGGTGAAGGAACTTCAGAGATCCAGAGAATGGTGATCGGAAGAGATATTACAAAATAATTGATCATTTTTTAATTCTGATCATAAAATCCAATAGAGAATTATTCTATTAATAAATGAATAGCATACGTATTTTGCGTATGCTATTTTCTTTTTTTGAGACAATGCATCATTCAACTATATTTAATGTATTGCATAATATATTAAACACATACTCCAAATTTTTCTTAATTAATTTTGTTTTTCGTAATATAATTTTTATTAGCTTTGATATTCCACAATCAAAACAAATAATTAATATGAAAAAACAATTATCCATGATTGGAATGCTTCTCATAACGGGCATTTCTTTCGCGCAGACTGACCGTCTCTGGAGCGAAGGTTCAAAAAAAGCACCTTCAGACATTTTTGAAAACAAAACTCAGATCAATAATCCGAAAATCTACAGCTTAGATTTCACCGGATTAAAAAATGCCCTTGCCAAAGCTCCCAAGAGACTTGCCCCGGGAGAAAAATCAGAAACCATTATTTCTTTTCCTAATTCTGAAGGAAAGATGGAAAATTTTAAAGTAAGAGAAAATTCAAACTTTGATCCTCAGCTTGCCGCGAAATATCCGGATATCAAATCTTACGTAGGGGAAGGCCTCAACGACCCCAATTCAACAGTCTATTTCAGCATTTCTTCACTTGGACTGTCTTCTATGGAAATCTACGGTGATAAATCTGCCGTTTTCATTGAACCTTACGCTAAAGATCTTTCTTCTTACGTGGTCTATAAAAAGTCTGATAAAAAAGACAACCTCAACAAATTTGAATGTACCGTTATTGATGTCGCTCAAAAAGGAGTATCCAATTCCAATATCTCCGCAAGACCGAATGCTGATGATGCAAAACTGAGAACATTCAGACTGGCATTGTCAACAACAGGAGAATACACCGTCTATTTTGGAGGAACTAAAGCCAACGCACTGGCCGCAATCAACAATACTATGACCCGTGTGAATGGTGTTTTTGAAAAAGATTTTGCAGCCAGAATGGTTCTTATCGCCAATAATGACGCAGTTATTTACACGAATGCTTCCACAGATCCCTATTCTGCAGCTTCGGGAATGAGCAGCTGGAATTCCCAGCTTCAAAGTACCCTTACTTCAGTAATCGGGGAAGCCAATTATGACATCGGACACTTATTCGGAGCTTCAGGAGGTGGCGGAAACGCAGGGTGCATAGGATGTATATGTACCAATGGCTCAAAAGGCAGCGGCTATACTTCTCCGGCAGATGCCATTCCTTCGGGTGATAACTTCGACATCGATTATGTAGCTCACGAAATGGGACATCAGTTTGGAGGAAATCACACTTTCTCTCACAGTAATGAAGGAACCGGCGCCAATATGGAACCCGGATCAGGATCAACTATTATGGGTTATGCAGGGATTACTGCTCAGGATATACAACCGCATTCTGACGCTTTTTTCCACGCAATAAGCATCCAGCAAATTACCAATAACATCAAAGCTAAAACATGTCCGGTAAGCACTTCTACAGGAAATGCAATTCCTACAGCCAATGCCGGTCTTGATTACACGATTCCAAAAGGCACTCCATTCATGCTGACAGGAACCGGAACTGATGCTAACGGAGATTCATTAACGTATATCTGGGAGCAGATGGACAACGCTTCATCATCTCAAACAGGAGCCAGCTCTGCAGCAAGTGCTACAAAAGCAACAGGCCCAACATTCAGATCATGGACCCCTGTAACTTCTCCAACGAGATATTTCCCAAGAATGGCTTCTATATTAACAGGAGCGACTACAACTGCAGGTTCAGAAATTACTGTAGAAGCTTTGTCAAATGTTGCCAGATCATTAAATTTCAGATTTACAGTTCGTGACAACAGAGCTGGAGGTTCAGGAAATAATTCTGACGACGCTCTGATCACTGTGAACGGAACCGCAGGACCATTCAGCGTGTCTTCACAGAACTCTGCTATATCTTACGCAGGAGGAAGCTCGCAAACGGTTACATGGAACGTAGCAGGGACTACTGCCAATGGGGTCAATGCTGCCAATGTAGATATCCTTTGGTCAACAGACAGCGGAAATACATGGACCACCCTTCTTGCCGGAACACCAAACGATGGAACTCAAGCAGTGACCATTCCTAATTCATCCACTACAACAGGAAGAATTATGGTCAAAGGTTCCAATCACATCTTCTTTGATGTTAATAATGCTAACATCACGGTTAATGCAGGCTCAGGAACAGATACGGTAGCTCCTACAGCTCCTACCCTTGCCGCTTCCGGAACTACAGCGACCACAACCAACCTTTCCTGGAGCGGAGCCACTGACAATGTAGGCGTTACAGGCTATGAGGTATATATGAACGGATCTCTGATCGGCAATACAGCATCTGCTACCTATACCGTAACAAGCTTAACCCCTGCAACAACCTACAGCTTCACAGTGAAGTCTAAAGATGCAGCAGGAAATACATCACCTTCAAGCAACACGGTGAGTGTTACCACCCTTTCCGGAGGTACAGTGACCTACTGTTCATCCTCAGCTAGCAATACAGCTGATGAAAGAATCGGAAATGTAAAATTCGGAACCATTAACAATACTTCGACAGGAACTGCAGGATACGAAAACTTCACATCTGTTTCTACCAATGTAACAAGAGGAAGTGCTTACACGATCTCAGTAACTCCATCATGGACTTCAACAGTCTACAGTGAAGCGTACGCAGTCTATATTGACTATAACGGCGATGGCGATTTTACAGACAGTGGAGAATTGGCATGGTCCAAAGCAGGCTCTACAACAACTCCTGTAACGGGAAGCATTACCATTCCTGCAACAGCAACAGTGGGCTCTACAAGAATGAGAGTAATGATGAAGTACAGCTCTATCCCTACTTCTTCCTGTGAAGCGTACACGTACGGTCAGGTTGAGGACTATACATTGAATATCGTTTCCTCAGGAAGAGGAGCATCAGGATCTGATATCAAAGATTTAATCACCGATCTCAGAGTCTATCCAAATCCTGTAAGAGATGTATTATACATTTCAAATACGACATCTGAAGAGTACAAAATCTTCGATATGGGTGGAAAACTAATTAATTCAGGAAAACTAGACAGAGGCAGCGTTAATGTAAGCGGACTTATCAAAGGAGCTTATATGATCCAAATTGGAGAAGCTGGCAAGAGATTCATTAAAAACTAATAACCTCAGACCTATTTATTCAATACTGCTTCTTTTGAGGCAGTATTTTTTTTGAATTTTTTTAACCTTTTACGCCTTATTACATTTATTTTTTTCGATAAAATAAAAATCACATTATTATTTAACATATAATAAACAAATTTGATTTACGCTTGCTTAAAATATTACTAACGAGCGGTTTCCGTAGTAATTTAATCACTAAATTTAGAATTGACAAACAAAATATTCACATGAAAAAACAACTATTGATGATCGGGATGCTTATGATCACAGGCATCACTTTCGCACAGACCGACCGCTTATGGTCTCATGCTTCACAAAGAAAAACTGATGAAGTACAAGACAACAAAACAGACCTTAACAATCCCAAAATTTTCAGCCTCGACCTCACCGGATTAAAGAACGCACTTTCAGCAGCTCCCAAAAGATTGATTGCAGGACAAAAATCGGAAATCATTATTTCTTTTCCTAATTCTGAAGGAAAAATGGAAAATTTTAAAGTAACGGAAAATCCTAATTTTGAACCCGAGCTGGCCGCAAAATACCCTGATATTAAATCTTACATGGGACAAGGATTAGAGGATTCAGGCTCAACAATATATTTCAGTGTTTCCCCACTAGGCCTTTCATCCATGGAGATTTATGGAGATAAATCCGCTGTTTTCATCGAACCTTACACCAAAGATCTGTCCACTTATGTTGTTTATAAAAAGTCAGACAGAAAAGAAAACTTAAACAAATTTGAATGTACAGTCCTTGATGTGGCACAAAAAGGAACTTCCACAGCTATTGCCGCTAAAAATGCCAATGATTCTACGTTGCGAACTTTCAGGCTGGCACTTTCCTGTACGGGAGAATATACTTCCTATTTCGGAGGAACAAAAGCACAGGCCTTAGCAGCGATGAACAATACAATGACCCGTGTAAACGGTGTTTTCGAAAATGATTTTGCATCAAGAATGGTACTTATTTCCAATAATGACGCTGTCATTTACACCAATGCGTCTACCGATCCTTACTCGGCATCTTCACAAAAAGAGAACTGGAGCTATGAACTGATGCAGACTTTGAACTCAACAATAGGGAATGCAAATTTTGATATAGGCCACGTATTCGGCAGAGACGGCGGCGGCGGTAATGCAGGCTGTATTGGTTGTTTATGCAGCAATGACACATCTTATACAACACAGAGCGGAGTGAAATATCCTAACAACTATAAAGGAAGTGGATATACCTCTCCTGGGAATGGAGTTCCTTCCGGAGATACTTTTGATATTGATTATGTAGCCCATGAGATGGGACATCAGTTTGGAGGAAACCATACATGGTCTTACACTACCCAAAGTGGACTTCAGCCTATTGAACCCGGTTCAGGATCTACGATCATGGGATATGCGGGAATTACCGGTTATGATGTCCAGCCCAATTCCGATGCTTTCTTTCATGCGCTAAGTATTGAGCAAATCACCAATAATATCAAATCAAAAACCTGCTCTGCCAATACAGGTACAGGGAACTCCATCCCAACAGCTAATGCAGGACTTGATTATACCATTCCTAAAAGCACGCCGTTTATGCTGACCGGATCAGGAACTGATACAAACGGAGATCCACTTACTTATATCTGGGAGCAGATGGACAAAGGAACTTCCTCCCAAACAGGAGCTAATTCTGCAGCAACCGCAACAAAAACAGCAGGCCCGACCTTCAGATCATGGACGCCTACTACTTCTCCGGTGAGATATTTTCCCAGAATGGCTTCGATCCTGACGGGAGCTACCACTACAGCGGGTACTGAAATAAATGTCGAAGCTTTATCTTCGGTTGCAAGAACATTAAATTTCAGATTCACAGTAAGGGATAACAAAGTTGGTGGAGCTGGAAATAATTCGGATGACACTAAAATAACAGTTAGCGGTACAGCCGGACCTTTTAATATTACAACCCAAAATACAGCAGTTTCTTATACCGGTGGAAGTTCTCAAACGGTGAACTGGAATGTAGCAGGCACTACCTCCAATGGTATTAATGCAGCTAACGTAGATATTCTTTGGTCTGCCAACAACGGAACTACATGGACTACTCTTCTTGCCGGAACCCCTAATGACGGATCACAGGCTGTAACAATTCCTAATGTAACGACGACTACAGGGAGAATAATGGTTAAAGGCTCCAATCATATCTTCTTTGACATCAATAATGCCAACATTAAGGTAAATGCAAGCGCAGGAAAAGCAATTCAGGACCCAAAAGAGGTCATTACAGACATTAAAGTATATCCTAATCCTGTAAGAGATATTCTGAACATTTCGAACACAACGTCTGAAAATTATAAGATTTTCGATATGGCTGGAAAACTAATCAATTCAGGGAAACTTGAAAGAGGCAGCGTCAATGTAAGCAGCCTTATCAAAGGAGCCTATGTTATTCAAATTGGAGAGACTACGAAGAGATTTATAAAAAATTAACCCACTTACTTATAATCTGAAAGGCCGTTCAATACTTGAGCGGTCTTTTTTATGAGTATTCCTTATTCAAATGATAAAAACATGGGATTAATGGTAAATGATAAATCATCAGAAGAAAAAAGAAAATAAAACTAAAGTAGCCCTCAACACTATTGTTTATTTTTACTGTGAAATAATGAATAAAAGACAACTATTTATCATTGAAAAACAATCAATTAACATATTTTAAATATGCATATTATTTTATTTCATAAAATTCACCATTATTTGAGTTTTTTGATTTAATTTTAGCGCACAAAATAAGGCTTGTATTGTACCGCTGAACCAGCGCATTTAAAGAGATATCTGAAACTGAATTTTCTTGTAGATGGTGATACATTCTTTTATTTTCATCTTATTCTTAGATACGAATTTGTCAATGTATTCAACCAGTATTTTGCATTGATGAAAACGCAGGTAAATCTAATGATAACTGTATGGTATTTTTTAGATAATCAACCCATTATCCATAAGTGCCTCCAGCCTAAATTATTTTTCAGAAAGAGATGATCAGCAAATTGCTTCAAAAAAAAAATAATAACCATTAAAACTATTTATCATGAAACATTTATTTAAGTACTTTCTATTTTTTACAATGGCTTCTTTCTCAATAGCGTGTAGCTCAGACAGAGAAGATGAAATTGACAATTCAACAGGAGTCGTTACACATGTATTCTATAAAAATGCTGACGAATTTGCATTAACCTATGACACTGGCGGAACCGTAAACCAAACCATCAGAAATCAGGCATTTGATTTATATAAACTGGGTAAATGGGCTGAACTTGAAACGCTGTTTAAAACTAATAATCTTAATGGAGGCTGGCCACCTGCCAACGGTGGTTACAATATCTATGACGATGTTTCATTTCAGGCCGGACAAAAATTTGACCGATACAGCGGTGCGGTCGGCAGCTATGACGGAACAGGAATTCCTACTTTGGGAGGAAGTTTCACAAGCCCGATCATCAATGGATATGTTTATACTTTTTCACAAAGAGCGTTGAATCAACCTGAAGTTAAGTATGATTTTTATTATGAGATAGATGTTCTGAATAATTTACTTCCTTTCAAATCTCAGGTAGGCGATGTTATTCCATGGTTTAATCAAGAGGGTGGCGGCAAACAGACAATGTGGAAGATTCCGATTGATGTTGCCACTGGCTATCAGAAGACCTGGAATAAACTGGCTCAGGAAGGATACGTAAGAATCACCATCAAAAAAAGTCCTAGCGGAAAATATAATAACTTAGCAGGTAC
Source organism: Chryseobacterium carnipullorum (assembly GCF_003815695.1). NCBI lineage: Bacteria > Pseudomonadati > Bacteroidota > Flavobacteriia > Flavobacteriales > Weeksellaceae > Chryseobacterium > Chryseobacterium carnipullorum. The sequence goes on from NZ_CP033920.1 coordinate 4,219,988, forward strand.
AGTTATTCAGCAATAAAAAGACGCTCATGTATTCAATATCAAAAAAAATAAATATTCTTAAACAGGCACATGTGGCAAAGGATTTTTTCAGCAATGATGAAATTTCGCGCTCGGCAGCAACAGAATTCACCTGTTGTGACTGTGGTCATCATAACACCATTGAAATAGTGCCTTACCAATCCGGATTCCCTATTTTTCAGATCTACAATGAAGATCAGGTATTATCCGCAAATGAATTGCTGCAAAACAAAGTGGTCTCCAAAACTTCAGACAGGATGTTGCATTTTGGAGAATTAACGGTCAATGATTTACCGACTCTGTATTTTGGAACCGACTGCTCATCATGCCATTCAACCTACTTCTGTGTGTTCAGTTATGGCGAAAAACAACCGGGGTTAACGGTGTTGAATATTTCTGGTATCTGGAAATATGATTAACAGGAATCATTTATTTTTGAATTTCATAAAACCACAGTCTAAAGATTGTGGTTTTTTCATGACTTTACTGTAAATGAAATCTCATTTTTATATACAAGTCAAACCATTTGACTTCATTGATTTTTTTAATGATTTTATGTTTTACAATCTGTCCTGAGTAGTACAAATTTTCCAAAATCGTTTTCTATCTTTGCGTAAATAATAAAATTCATGGATAAAATTGACAGTCTGAACCAAGTTGCAGAATTCCACACCACTTTTAAAGCCCCTATTTTAGATACCCCACAAATCCCTTCTCAGGAAAGATGCAACCTTAGAGTTGAGCTTTTGCAGGAAGAATTAAATGAATTAAAACAAGCTATTGCTGATAATAATATCGTAGAAATTGCTGATGCCCTATGTGATCTTCAATATGTTTTAAGCGGAGCAGTCCTTGAATTCGGACTTGGCAGTAAATTTGTAGAGCTATTCAACGAAGTACAGCGTTCCAATATGTCTAAAGCGTGCGATAATGAAGAACAGGCAGAAGAAACGGTCGCATTTTATAAAGAAAAAGAAGTAGAATCTTTTTATGAAAAATCCGGAGAGAAATTTAACGTCTACAGAAAAGCAGACCATAAAGTTCTTAAAAACAAGTACTACTCTCCTGCTGATTTAAAAACAATTATCGAAAAATAATATGAAAAAATTTATTACCAATATTGTTGCCGTTTCAAGTCTTGTCCTGGCATCTCAACAATTCAGCGCCCAAAAAGTGGTAATGAACCGTGAGGTAGAAACCCAGAACGACGGCAAAATGCTCTTGGGAAACCAATTTAAAGAGCAGTTTTTAAAAGCCCCCTATGCAGACTGGTATGTGAAAGAGCATGACGAATATGCTATTGACCAGAAAGCTATCGGGGAACTGAGAAAAGCCAAATTTAATACCTACTCTATTGTCGTTTTTATGGGAACCTGGTGCGAAGACAGCCACAGGGATTTTCCTAGACTGATGAAAATTTTGGAAGAATTAAAGTATCCTGATAACAAAATGACCATCATTGCGGTGAATCGTAAGAAAGAATCTCCTACCGGAGACGAGGTACGTTATAATATTCAGAAGGTTCCTACTATCATTGTAGAAAAATATGGAAAAGAAATCGGAAGGATCATAGAAATGCCCACGACCGGATATATAGAAAGAGATCTGGTTCAAATTCTGAAAAAAGATGACAGTTCTGTAATCAAAGAAATTTTTAACAAATAGTGTTGAGAAATTATAAAGTAATCCTATCATTTGCAGCGGGAATTCTCGCTATGCTGATTCTGTTCTTCGGACTAAAATCATTTTTAAATCTTGGAGGAAAGACGGAAAAGTCCGATTATTATATTCTGACGAACCAGATATCCAAGATGAATAAAATGGTGGTTATGGAACAGGATATCTCCAGCATGCAGAAAACAAAAATGGGCTACGAGGTGTTTGGAAAAGAAGTATCCAACAACAGCATTATCACGTATACCAAAACCAATGCACAGGTGTCTTATGATCTGAACAAAATGAAAATGGAAGTAGACTCCATTAATAAAAAACTGATTATTACCGAGCTTCCTGATGCAGATATAAGAATCACCCCAAGCGTAGAAATTCAGTCGCTGGATGATTCTTTCTTCAACAGAATCTCTGAAAAAGACATTAAAAATGTGACTCAAAAAGCAAAAGAAACAGCGGTTAATTCTGTTAATCAGAACCAGCTGAGAACTGAAGGACACAAACAATTAATGGAAAATCTTAATAATATTTTCGTTTTGGCAAAAGCTTTGAATTATACTATAGAAGACGAAACCGGCAAGCTCGGCGTTTTAGGACTCTAAAAATATAAAGCTATGGATTCAGAAGATAACAAAAAGAAAGAATCTGCGAATAATGCAGAAACCAAAAAGCAGAATGAGGATTTTCAAAACATTCCTGCTTCATCAGAAAAAAGTAATCCGCCTGATATTGATAAAGAAGACGTTCAGAAGCCTTCTAAAAATAAATCGGGAAAAACGGATAATACTAAAAAATAAACCAAAAGGTTCTGCTCAATTGAGTAGAACCTTTTTTATTGAAAATTTTTACCTCCAAAAGTCGCAAAAGATGAAAATATACGATTTTCTTTCTTGTAATAGTAAATCTGTTAAACCATTTTAATAAAAATGACTCATCATTCCCCTCCTCCGGAGGGGTGGCAAAAATTCAAAGAATTTTTGACGGGGTGGTCAAAAAGAACACGTATTTTTTGAATCACTAAGACTCACCAGCGTAAAACGAAAATCTGTGTGGGTTAAAAAAAGTAAAATAGTAAGCAGGCAGAAACAGAAAGATTCCGCTCAAATGAATGAACAGAACCTTTCTTCCTATCTATTATTATATGGACTACTTTAGAAATTAAACGATCGTAGACTTTCCGATCTTGATATTTTCGAAATTATAATAGGATTTTTCTGAATATTTAATATAATCTGCAATAAAACTTCCTACTTCACCGGTAGAATAATGCTGTTCAGTATTGAGATCAACCGTAACGTATCCGTTTTCTATAGAATGTTCCACCGCTCTTCTTAATTTATCTGCCGCTTCTGGAAGTTCAAGATAATCAAGCATCATGGCTGTACTTAAAATCGATGCTACAGGATTGGCAATACCCTTTCCTTTGGCTTGCGGATAAGAACCGTGGATGGGTTCAAAAAGCGCATTTTCCTCACCTATTGACGCTGATGGAAGAAGTCCGATAGAACCTCCGATAACACTGGCTTCATCTGAAATGATATCCCCGAACATATTTTCAGTTAAAATAACATCAAACTGTTTAGGATTCAGAATCAGCTGCATAGCCGCATTATCTACAAATAGATAATCAAGCTGTACATCGGGATACTGAGAAGCAATTTTCTGACAGGTTTTTCTCCAAAGCCTTGAAGTATCCAAAACATTAGCCTTATCAACCAGCGTAAGTTTCTTTTTCCTTTTCTCTGCTTCTTTAAAAGCCATATGAGCGATTGGGATAATTTCTTCAGTGCTGTATTTACAGACGTCATAGGCATATTTACCATCAGGATCTGTAAATTTTTCACCGAAATAAATACCACTTACCAATTCTCTGAAAATCTGAATATCCGTTCCTTCAATAATCTCCCTTTTTAAAGGACTTTTATCGATCAGTGAAACATACGTTTTCAAAGGTCTGATGTTGGCATATAAACCTAATTCTTTACGCAGCTTCAGAAGGCCTTGCTCAGGCCTTACCTTTGCCTCAGGATTATTGTCGAAAACCGGATCACCGATGGCCCCGAACAATACCGCATCTGAATCTTTACAGATTTTCAATGTTTCGTCAGGAAGCGGATCTCCCGTTTTAAAAATGGCTTCAGCGCCCATTAATCCATAAGAATACTGAAAGGCGCATTGGAATACTTCGGCCACAGCATCCAGTATTTTAATGCTTTCAGTGACCACTTCAGGTCCTATCCCATCTCCCGGAAGAACCGCTATTTTAAAATAACTGTTGCTCATACTTTTGTGTTTTTAGTTCAAATTCTTTGATCGCCTGTTTTTTGCTGATTAGAAAATCAATATCGTCATAGCCATTGATGAGGCATATTTTTTTGTAAGAATCAAGTTCAAAAGTTTCTGTTTTACCATTAAAACTGATGGTTTGCTTTTCTACATCCACCGCAATTTCAGCCTCAGGATTTTCAGTAATAGTCTTTAAAATTTCTTTCAAAAACTCTTCAGAAACTTTTACCGGAAGAAGTCCGTTATTTAATGCATTTCCTTTAAAAATATCAGCAAAATAGCTTGATATGATGACTTTAAATCCATAATCTGTCAAAGACCATGCTGCGTGCTCTCTGCTGCTTCCACACCCGAAATTATTTCCGGCAACCAGAATTTCTCCGGTATACTTAGGATTGTTCAATACAAAATCGGGATTAGGTTCTCCTGTCTGAATCGTAAACCTCCAGTCTCTGAACAGGTTCTCTCCAAAACCTTTTCGGTCAATGCTTTTCAGGAATCTGGCAGGAATAATCTGATCCGTATCTATATTTTCTGCAGGTAACGGTACTGCACAGGATTGTATATAAGTTAATTTTTGCATTTTGTCTGTTTGATCTGTTTAGTTTAAGCTTTCAAAAGCTGAAATTCTTCCTTCTATAGCGGCTTTCGCTGCTGTGAGCGGACTGGCAAGAATCGTTCTGGCTCCCTGTCCCTGTCTTCCTTCAAAATTCCTGTTCGAGGTTGATACGCAATATTTTCCTTCAGGGATTTTGTCATCATTCATCGCGAGACAGGCTGAACATCCGGGCTGACGAATCTGAAATCCTGCATCATTGAAAATCTTATCCAGACCTTCTTCATAAATTTGTTTTACGACCTGCTGCGACCCCGGAACAATCAGAGCCTTTACGCTTTCAGATTTATTTTTCCCTTTAATATATTGTGCTGCGGAACGGAAATCTTCTATCCTCGCATTGGTGCAACTTCCGATAAAGACATAATGTACTTTGATTCCCGAAACTTTCTGACCTGCTTTTAAGCCCATATACTGAAGCGCTTTTTCTTCAGATTCATTCTGAGGAACTGGGATCGCTTCATGAACTGAAATTCCCATTCCCGGATTAGTTCCATACGTGATCATTGGAAATATTTCTGAAGCATCAAAAGTCAATTCTTTATCAAAAGAAGCTCCTTCATCCGTCTTAAGGGTTTTCCAATAGGCTAATTTCTCTTTCCACTCCTCTCCTTTCGGGGCGAATGTTTTTCCTTTTACATAATCAAATGTCGTAGCATCCGGTGCAATCATTCCGCCTCTAGCTCCCATTTCAATGCTCATATTACAAACGGTCATTCTCCCTTCCATCGACATTTCTTCAAAAACATTTCCTGCATATTCACAGAAATAACCCGTTCCGCCATCGGTTCCGATTTTGGAAATAATATAAAGAATGACATCTTTCGCCTGAACATTTTCATTGAGTTCACCCTTAACTGTAATCCGCATAGATTGAGGCTTATTCAACAACAGGCACTGACTGGCAAAAACCTGAGCAACCTGACTGGTCCCAATACCGAACGCTATAGCTCCGAAGGCACCGTGTGTAGAAGTATGGCTGTCTCCGCATACAATACTCATTCCCGGCTGCGTAATTCCCAATTCAGGAGCGATGATATGAACAATTCCCTGGTATTGATGCCCTAATCCAAACAGTTCAACCATATTTTTTTTGCAGTTCTCTGTAAGCTGCTCTACCTGATTTCTTGATAACTCATCCCTGATCGGCTGTTCCTGATGGAGAGTGGGGACATTGTGATCTGCTGTAGCGATAATTTGTTTGGGTCTGAAAACTTCGAGATTTCTTGCTTCGAGCTCTGCAAAAGCCTGAGGACTTGTCACCTCATGAATCAGATGTTTATCTATATAAATAATTTGAGGTCCGTCGGGAATAGTTTCTACAACGTGAGCATCCCAGACTTTGTCAAAAAGTGTCTTTCTATTAGTATCCATATTCAATTTTCCTTGATTTTAAAATCAATTATTATCCTATTTTTCTGCTGGAGGTTTCCATCATCATGTACAGATCATCATTTTTCACCTCTTTTTTCATGTCAGCGATTTTTAAAAACTCCTGATACAGATAATCCAGTTCATCTTTGGTAATATCATAACCAATATGTTTAAATCGGTACGCTAATGCAGAGCGTCCACTTCTGGCTGTAAGAATGATAGATGAAGCATTAACTCCCACTTCTGCAGGATCTATGATTTCATAAGTTTCTCTGTTTTTAATGACACCGTCCTGGTGAATTCCTGAGCTATGGGCAAAAGCATTGGCTCCGACAATGGCTTTATTAGGCTGTACCGGCATTCCCATAAGATCAGAGACCATCAGACTCATTTCGTTCAGCATTTTGGAATCGATGTTCGTGTAAAGGTTTAAGTCTTTATGCTGTTTAAGAATCATAACTACTTCTTCCAGAGCGGTATTTCCGGCTCTTTCTCCTAATCCGTTGATCGTACATTCAATCTGCCGCGCTCCGTTAATGGCTCCTGCAATTGAATTTGCTGTCGCCAAGCCTAAATCATTATGACAGTGACAAGACAAAACCGCTTTTTCAATTCCTTTTACATTTTCCTTCAGATATTTTATTTTCTGTCCATATTCTTCGGGAAGGCAGTAACCTGTAGTATCAGGGATATTTAGCACTGTAGCGCCTGCTTTGATGACTTCTTCGCAAACCTTTGCCAAATAAGCATTATCCGTTCTTCCTGCATCTTCTGCATAAAATTCTACATCTTCCACGTAACTTTTCGCATATTTTACGGCTTCTACAGCACGTTCAAGAATATTTTCCCTTGTTGAGTTGAATTTATATTGAATATGAGAGTCAGAAGTTCCGATCCCGGTATGAATACGTGGCCTTTTTGCCAATTTTAGTGATTCAGCAGCGACGTCTATATCTTTTTTATTGGCTCTTGTGAGTCCGCAAACTTTTGCATTTTTTACCAGTTTTGAAATTTCTGAAACAGATTCAAAATCTCCGGGACTTGAAATAGGAAAACCAGCCTCTATTACGTCAATCCCTAGCTTATCGAGTCTTTCTGCGATCATCAGTTTTTGTTTCGTATTCAGTTTACATCCGGGAACCTGTTCCCCATCCCTCAGCGTAGTATCAAAAATTTCGATTTTTTCGGAATTCATAATGAAGTTTTTTACTTAATTTTGATCAAAACTACTGCTTACAATATTTTTACGTTTTCAATTTTTCTGAAAATTACAATATTCAATAGCCAATAAAATAACCACATTTAATTAATAATCAATAATTTACATTTTACAAATTTACAATGGCAGAATTGCAGAAAGATTTTTTGTTTGTCCTGATTAAATCATTAACTACTTCTGAAAAACGTCAGTTCAAGTTGTACGTGAACCGTCTCGGAATTAATGTTGATGCTAAATTTCTGCTCCTATTCTCGGAACTGGATAAGATGAAAGAATATGATGAACACCCCATCATCGAGAAAAAAATTTCTACGAAACAACAGCTTTCCAACCTGAAAGCCCATTTGTACAAACAGATTCTGGTGAGCCTTAGAATGAATCCAAGTCATCAGAACTACAGGATACAGCTTCGGGAACAACTGGATTTTGCCAATATTTTGTATCAGAAAGGACTTTATAAACAGGCTTTAAAAATATTGGATAAGACTAAACAATCGGCATTAGAACTGGATGAAAAAAGTATTGCTTCCGAAATTATTGATCTTGAAAAAGTAATTGAATCACAGTTTATTACCCGAAGTATAAAAGGACGGGCTGATGAACTTATTGAGCAGTCTACCGAAATCAGCCGACAGAATCATTATGCCACGGAACTTTCCAATCTTTCGCTTAAACTATACAGTGAAATGCTTACGCATGGGTATGTAAAAAATGATGCGGACCGGGAAAAAGTATTGGAGCTTTTCAATGATCAGATCCAAAAAATAAAGCTGGAAAAACTTAATTTCACAGAAAAACTCTGGTATTTCAAAGCCCACGTCTGGAAGAATCAGTTGCTTCAGGATTACAAGTATACATTAAAATATGCTCATCAATGGGTAGATCTTTTCCATAAAAAGCCTGAAATGATCTTTAGTCATCCGGTGTGGTATATCAAAGGGAATACTTATCTTCTTAAGATTCTTTTTCTGTACGGAAATATCGATATTCTGGAAGAGCATTTCGAGAATTTCAACACCACCGTCAACGCTGAGAATTTTGCGCAGAATGAAAATCTGCAGGCTTTAATTTTCCTTACCCATTACAATACATTGATGAATATTCATTTTGTAAAAGGTGAATTTTTTACCGGCACAAAACTTATTCCCGAGATTGAACTTAAAATGGACAGACTTCGGGAAAGAATTGACGAGCACCACTTTATGATTCTTTATCTGAAAATGTCGGCCATGCTTTTCGGAAGTAAAAACTTTGACAAATCCATTGAATATGCCATGAAGGTGGTTGAGTGCAAAGGAAATGTGCAGGAAGACCTTCTTTTTCATACCAGAATTCTGATTCTGATGGCGAAGTATGAATCCGGAAACGATGAAGACTATGATGAATTCATCAATTCAACGCTGAAATTTGCAAAAAAAATGAAAAAACCTGAGGCGTTCCACTTTGAAAGTATCCAGTTTTTTAAAAATATTAACAGTCTGGTTTTAAGCAATCAGCAGGAATCATTTGAAGTTTTTGATAAAGTTCTTGATGGCTTTTCTAAAAATGAATACTACAGGAGATCACTGCTGTATATTGATATCCACGGATGGGTACAATCTAAAGTAAGAAATGTGGATGTGATTGAAATCATCAAACAGAAAGTACGGTATAAAAGGAAAAAATAAAATTGGTGGCTTCGGGACCCTCAGCCACCATACGGTTAAATACTTTCTATAAATTTCAAAGCATTTTTATAGCTGATCTTTTCCATAATTTCAGGAGAGAAATCCCTTTCAATCCTTTTGTTAATGGTATTCATTGCAGTTGCATCATCATATCCGGCAAAGAAAAAAGGATAACGTGATTTGTCAGGATGGTTTTTACAATAGAAAAAATCGGCACCATAGGCAATAGCCTCTTCACCTCCCAGATCAAGTCCGTATTGAATGTGTTCATAAAGTTTTTCAGGATTCGTCTCATCTACACAGTTTCGGATGAAGTTAAGCCCGATCAATCCTTTCCTTCTGATAATTTCTTTAGCAAGTTCATCAGGAAGATTTCTGTTTTTGTCATGAATGGACCTGTAATTAGAATGGCTTGCCAGAATAGGAATATTGTAATTTTTCTGATCAATATAGTTTAGGATACCATAAGCCAACTTATCGCTTGTATGCGCCAGGTCAACAGGGATTCTTTTGTCTGAAATATAGTCAATCAGGACTTTTCCATCGTCTTTCAATCCGGCTTCAGAATTGTTTCCACCCCCAAAACGGTTTTCGGTATGGTGAGTCATTCCAAGATAAAGAACTTTCTTTGTCTTTTCAATGATGGCTTCCAGGTTTTTAAATCCTGATTCTAAAGACTCATCTTCCCCACAAAAACCAGACGCATTTTCAATGGAAGCAATGACGCCTACTTTGTTTTCATTTTCAGAGGCTTTGTAATTATCCCCTTCAAATAAAAAGAAATTTTCATTGTTCAGCATCTCTGAAAACAGTTCACTCTGTTTTGCTGCATCCACGGTACTATTAGCGCCAGTCGCTGAGTATATGGCCATTACCTGGAGTTTTACATTTCCTTCTTTTAAGTAAGGAAGGGAGCACCCCAGCTCTTTATCATCAATGGTTGAACCGGGGCTTAACAGATGGCATAACAAATCACAGTGCAGATCGATATTAAAGTTTCTCATATCATTATACATATTATCATTTCTTTTTTGAGGCAGTATCAGATTTTAGAAGGCAGAACTTTCCCTGTTTCAGAGCTTTCTTACTGGAAGACACTAAAGTATAAAGGTATTTCTCCATGAAAAAAATAGGGTAATAATGAATACATTCTAAATCACAAAACCAATTTTGAAGATTCAATCGTAATTCTTATTTCAAATATACTTTAAATATAGCATATTAACTAAAAAATGCGTATTTTTGCATCTTAAAATTTCTTAGTAAACAATGATAAAAATTACACTTCCAGACAATAGTGTCAAAGAATTTGAGGGAGAAGTTACTCCTTTAGATGTGGCAAAATCTATAAGCGAGGGATTGGCTAGAAATACCATTTCCGCAGTTGTAAACGGCAAACAAGTAGAAACGACCACACCTATAACCACGGATTCAAAGGTACAATTGTTAACCTGGAATGATGATCTTGGAAAGAAAGCGTTCTGGCATTCTTCTGCCCACTTGTTGGCGCAGGCGATCCTTGAATTTTATCCCAATGCTAAGTTGACCATCGGTCCTGCGATAGAAAGCGGATTCTATTATGATGTAGATTTTGGAGACGAAAGTTTATCTGAAAAGGATTTTGAGAAAATCGAAAAGAAAGTATTGGAAAATGCTAAAAAAGGTTCAACCTTCTCATTGTACCCTGTTTCTAAAGAAGAGGCATTAAAAGCCTATGCAGATAATCCTTACAAAGTTGAATTGATCACCAATCTTAATGATGGCGAAATTACTTTTGTAACGCATGATGATTTTACAGACTTATGCCGTGGAGGACACATTCCAAACACCAATATTGTAAAAGCTGTTAAGATATTAAATGCAGCAGGAGCCTATTGGAGAGGAAATGAAAAAAATCCTCAGTTGACAAGAGTGTACGGTATTTCTTTCCCTAAACAGAAAGAGCTTACTGAATATCTTGAAAGACTGGAAGAAGCCAAAAGAAGAGATCACAGAAAACTTGGTAAAGAATTAGGTATTTTCGCTTTCTCTGAAAAAGTGGGTGCAGGTCTTCCTTTATGGTTGCCAAAAGGTACTGCTTTGAGAAGAAAACTGGAAAATTTTCTTTCTGATGCTCAGAAAAAAGGAGGGTATGAATTTGTCATGTCACCACACATCGGTTCAAAAGAATTGTATGTAACCTCAGGACACTGGGATAAATATGGCGCAGACAGCTTCCAGCCTATCAAAACTCCAAATGAAGGTGAAGAATTCATGCTGAAGCCCATGAACTGCCCTCACCACTGTGAAATCTACAAAACATCACAATGGAGCTACAGGGATCTACCAAAGAGATATGCAGAATTCGGGACGGTTTACAGATATGAGCAAAGTGGAGAACTTCACGGGTTGACAAGAGTTCGCGGATTTACTCAGGATGATGCTCACCTTTTCTGTACTCCGGATCAGCTTTCAGAGGAATTTGAAAAAGTAATTGATTTAACGCTTTATGTTTTTAAATCATTAGGTTTTGAAGATTTTGTAACTCAGGTTTCGTTAAGAGATCCTGATAACAAAGAAAAATATATCGGTTCTGATGAAAATTGGGAAAAAGCCGAAAACGCGATCATCAACGCAGCTGAGAAAAAAGGGTTGAAAACAATTGTAGAATACGGTGAAGCTGCATTCTATGGTCCGAAACTTGATTTCATGGTGAAAGATGCCTTAGGAAGAAAATGGCAGCTTGGAACCATCCAGGTTGACTATAACTTACCTGAAAGATTTGATCTTCATTATATCGGAAACGATAATGAGAAACACAGACCGGTGATGATCCACAGAGCCCCATTCGGTTCTATGGAGCGTTTTATCGCCATTTTATTAGAAAATACGGCAGGAGATTTCCCATTATGGTTAAGCCCTGATCAGTTCATTATTTTACCGATCAGTGAAAAATACGTAGATTATGCAAAAAAAGTTTCACAATTTTTGGAAAATCACGATATTAGCGGTCTGATTGACGACAGAAATGAGAAAACGGGTAAAAAAATCCGTGATGCAGAATTGAAGAAGATCCCATTCATGCTGGTTGTAGGTGAAAATGAAGAGAATGACGGCACGATTTCTGTAAGAAGACGTGGAGAAGGAGATCTTGGAGTGATGAATATGGAAGATTTCGTCAATTATTTTAAGAAAGAAGCAGCAATATAATATTGCTAAATAGAAAGTTAACCAATAAAATTTAATACAATAGCACAAAGATTTAACAACAGGGGCCCACAGAGACGTCCTGTACAGGAGGACTTACACTTGATCAACGATAAAATTCGTGTGAGAGAGCTTCGTTTAGTGGGCGATAACGTAGAGCCGGGAATTTTTCCAATCGATAAAGCAAGACAACTTGCTACGGAACAGGAATTGGATTTAGTGGTAATTTCGGATAAGGCTGAACCTTTCATTGCAAGGATATTAGACTATAAAAAGTTTTTATACGAGCAGAAGAAAAAGCAGAAGGAACTAAAAGCTAAGCAGGTAAAAGTGGTGGTAAAGGAGATCCGTTTCGGACCTCAGACCGATGACCATGATTATGAATTTAAGAAGAAACATGCTGAGAAATTCCTTGAAGAAGGTTCAAAATTGAAAACCTACGTATTTTTTAAGGGACGTTCAATTATCTTTAAAGATCAGGGAGAAATCTTGCTTCTAAAACTGGCTCAGGAACTTGAGCACGTTGGAAAAGTAGATCAGCTGCCTAAGCTTGAAGGAAAAAGAATGATCATGATGATGAGTCCTAAAAAACCAGCTAAATAGTTTTAATAGCCGTAAGGTCTATTTCCTATCATATAAAAAAGCCTCAAAATACTTTGAGGCTTTTTTATATTCAAAATTTATTAAGTTATTATTAAATATTATCTTAGATCAACATCCAATGAAACATATTGGCATACTTTTGTATTGTAAACAAGAAACAATACTCTTTGTTGTATTATTAATAACTTAAAAATAAAAAAATAATGAGCACACTTACATTAAAAGACGGAACGGAGATTTATTACAAAGACTGGGGAAAAGGACAACCTGTATTTTTTCACCACGGATGGCCATTATCCAGCGACGACTGGGATGCGCAGATGTTGTTCTTCCTGGAGCAGGGCTACAGAGTAATTGCCCATGACAGAAGAGGACACGGAAGATCTGAACAGACTGCAGAAGGACATAATATGGATACTTATGCTTCTGACGTTGCCGAAATTGTTGAAGCCTTAGATCTTAAAGACGTCATTCATGTGGGACATTCTACAGGTGGCGGAGAAGTGATCCGATACGTCGCTCAATATAGCAAAGGAAGGGCTTCAAAAGCTGTTTTAATAAGTGCAGTAACCCCAATTATGGTTAAAAGTGATAGTAATCCAAACGGTGTTCCGATGTCTGTTTTTGATGAGATCCGTCAAAATACAGCTACTCAGAGACAACAATATTTTGTAGATTTTTCATTAGCATTCTACGGTTATAACAGAGAAGGCGCTAAAGAATCTGAAGGAATCCGCAGAAACTGGTGGAGACAGGGAATGATGGGATCTATTAAAGCGCATTATGACTGCATCAAAGCTTTCTCTGAAACCGATTTTACTGAAGATCTTAAAAGCACAGAGGTACCCGTTTTGGTATTGCATGGTGAAGATGATCAGATTGTTCCTTACGAAATCACAGGGGTGGTCGCTGCAAAATTAGTTAAAAACGGAAAATTAATTACTTATCCCGGATTCCCTCATGGAATGCCAACGACAGAAGCTGCAACGATCAATAAAGATCTTCTGGAGTTCTTCAAATCATCAACTTAAATTTCACAGAACATAAAAACCGGACTGCAGGTATAGATATCTGCAGTTCGATTTTTATAAATTCTCTACCCTATTCTATTCTATTCTATTCTATTCTATTCTATTCTATTCTATTCTATGAAAATATCGAATCTCCCACTGTTAAAGAAATTATTATAAAATCTATGATACCGGGAAAAGATTGATGTTTTTTTTGTATCTTTGCCAACTATAATTCCTGGGTATTACCTGGAATAACGGACAAGATATTGATAACAAAACAATAAAAAAGCAGAACAATGCCAAAATTAAAAACGAAATCAGGTGCTAAAAAGCGTTTTAAACTTACCGGAACTGGGAAGATTAAAAGAAAAAATGCTTTCAAAAGCCACATCTTAACTAAGAAAGAAACGAAGCAAAAGAGAAATCTTACGCAAACTTCTTACGTAGCTGCTGTGGATACAAAAAGCGTTCTACGTCAATTAGCCATTAAGTAGTTTTTATAAATCTATATTCGGTTTATAAGAATTCAAACAAATTCAACAATTTAACCCTGAAACGGTGCCACTAAGAGCAGTTCACTGCCGCCCTTTTCAAAAAAACAATTTAAATTATGCCAAGATCAGTAAATGCAGTAGCTTCAAGAGCTCGCAGAAAGAAAATTATTAAGCAAGCTAAAGGTTTTTTCGGTAGAAGAAAGAACGTTTGGACAGTAGCTAAAAACGCGGTAGAAAAAGCAATGCAATATGCTTACCGTGGAAGAAAAGAGAAAAAGAGAAATTTCAGATCACTTTGGATTACTCGTATCAACGCGGGTGCCAGAGAGCATGGAATGTCTTACTCTCAATTTATGGGAGCTCTTAAAAAGAACAACGTTGAGCTTAACAGAAAAGTTTTAGCTGATTTAGCAATGAATCACCCTGAAGCTTTCAAAGCAGTTGTAGATCAAGTAAAATAATGTAGAATTTTTTGTTATCAATATAATCCCGGGCTTTGCTCGGGATTTTTTTTTACAAACCTTTGCCTCATGGCTATTTTTAACTAAAAATGAAAAAATATAGATTAAATTTCACTTTTTTGTATTGATTAAAAAAAATGTAGCCATAGTATAGAATTTTTCCTTTTTCCATAAAATAATATTGATTTTTATTATCTACATTTGTTGAATTATTAAATCTATAAAACTTTAGTTAAAAGTGAAAAAAATAACGACTCTTTTACTCGTTTCTTTGTCAGCTTATAGCCTTCATGGCCAGAATTTTATACAGGCTTATCAAACCAGAGTCAATAAAGTATCCCAGGCCAATATTACGGCAAATCTTCAGGGATTTGGGAATCTGGGAGTAAAAACTACCGGCTCTGTAGAAAATACCAATGCACTGAATTGGCTTAAAACAAAATATCAGTCTTACGGATACACTGCGAGCCAGATCACAGAAGACAGTTTTACCTATAACGGAAACACTTCAAAAAATTTAATTATAACCAAAACCGGAACCCTTTACCCTAATATCTACGTAATTATTTGCGGTCATTACGATACTGTAACAGGTCCGGGAGTAAGTGATAACGGTAGCGGAACCTCTATCCTGCTTGAAGCTGCCAGAATTTTAAAAGATGTGCCTACAGATTATTCTGTGAAATTCATTCATTTTTCAGGTGAAGAACAGGGATATGTGGGAAGTTCTCATTATGTCAACAATGTTGTTTTTCAGAACAGCGCACGTCAGCTCAGTCTGAAAGTTGTCTTCAATATCGATCAGGTAGGCGGAAAAATTGGAAATATAAACAGCAATATCAACTGTGAAAGTGATCAGAGCGGACAAAGCGGAAACAATGCAGCTTCACTGGCGATGACCCAACAGCTGGCTACCTGTACCACCCTTTATTCTCCCCTGCAGCCTACCCTATCTAATGCTTACAATTCAGATTACATTCCATTCGAGAACAAAGGCGATATTATTACAGGCTTTTACGAAACGGCAAGAAGTAATAATGAGCATACCATCAATGATACTTTTGCCAATGTAGATCCTGTCTACGTATTTAATGTTGGAAAAGCCGCGCTAGGTGCATTGCAGCACTTTGCCGGGGCTTCTACTATTACTTTAGCAACTGATGAAGCAGCTGTAGATCATTCATCAGAAATCATTAAAATCTATCCTAATCCGGCTCATGATGTGATTACTATAGAATTGCCTACGGATCATAAAACCTTTAAAGTTAAGATCAGTGATATGAATGGAAGATTGCTGCTCAATGCTGAAAACGAAAATAAAATAAATACATCAGGATTGACTAGCGGAGCCTACATGGTGACCGTAAAATCAGATAAAAATAGCATAACCAGAAAAATTATTATAGAAAAATAATCACCCCCCAATCACACCCAATTACAAAATATTTTATATGAAAAAACTTACCACATTTGTGTACACTGCATTAGCGGTTGGAAGCGTCAGTGCCCAGACTCTGATTCAGGCGTATAAAAACAGGGCAGATCTGGTCTCACAGACCAACATTACCACCAATCTGCAGCAATTTTCCAATCTGGGAATCAAAACCACCGGATCTGTCAATAATGCCAATACGTTAACCTGGATTAAAAACAAATACACTTCTTTCGGATATTCATCCAGCCAGATCGCAGAAGATCCTTTTACGTTTGGCAGTACCAGTTCAAAGAATCTTGTGATTACCAAAACAGGTACTCTCTATCCTAATAAATATGTTATTATCTGCGGGCATTTTGACACCATTACAGGTCCCGGCACCAGTGATAACGGCAGCGGAACGTCTGTTATTTTAGAGGTGGCCAGAATTTTAAAAGATGTTCCTACAGAATATTCAATTAAATTCATTCATTTCTCCGGTGAGGAACAAGGCTTATACGGAAGTGCTCATTATGCTAATAATGTCGAGTTTCAGAGCGGGGTACGAAAGCTGGATATCAAGTTGGTGTTCAACCTTGACCAGGTAGGCGGTAAGATAGGCAATGTGAACAATAAGATCATCTGTGAACGCGATACCTCGGGACAATCAGGAAATAATGCAGCTTCAAACACAGTGACGCAACAGCTGGCAACATGTACGACCCTGTACTCTCCTCTTCAGACCAGTATTTCCAATGCTTATTCATCCGATTATATGCCTTTTGAAAAAAAAGGAGATGTGATCACCGGTTTTTATGAATATACCAGAAGTTACAATGAGCATACTGTCAATGATACCTTTGCCAATGTAGATCCTGTTTATGTATTTAAAGTAGCCAAAGCTGCTGTAGGCGCAATGCAGCACTTTGCAACGGCATCTTCTACGGTTTCGGCTGTTTCAGCATCTAAAGAAAAGCCGTTAACGACACTGGAATCAGTAAAAATGTACCCAAATCCCGCTAAAAATATTTTAAACATTGAATTGCCGGATTCAGGAACAAGAAGCTTCACCGTTGAAATTACTAACCTTGCAGGTCTTTCGATGTTAAAAGACGAAAATAAATCTCAGCTTAATATTTCAAGTCTGGAAAATGGAATTTATTTATGTACTGTAAAGAATGAAGGTTCCAGCGTTACAAGAAAGATCATTATTGAAAAATAACGATCACTCATTAAGTCCAGGATTAAAATCCAGGACTTTTATTATTCATACAGATGACCAACCACTACATCATAAAATATAATTAACATGAAAAAAACAATCACTATTCTTTCAGTTCTTCTGGCAGTATCAGTCAGTAAGGCTCAGAGTTTTATTCAGGCGTACCAGGACAGGGCGAATATGGTTTCACAAACCAATATTACCACAAACTTACAACAGTTCTCCAATCTTGGTATCAAGACCACCGGTTCCACCAATAACGCCAATGCATTAACGTGGATCAAAAATAAATATATTTCCTACGGGTATTCTGCCAGCCAGATCGCAGAAGATCCTTTCACATTTGGCAGTACAAGTTCTAAAAACCTCGTGATTACCAAAACAGGAACTGTTTATCCTAATAAGTACGTGATCATCTGCGGGCATTTTGATAGCATTAATGGTCCCGGAGTGAACGATAACGGCAGCGGAACGTCTATCATTTTAGAAGCGGCAAGGATTTTAAGAAATGTTCCTACCGAATATTCCATTAAATTCATCCATTTCTCCGGTGAGGAACAGGGATTGCGAGGAAGTACCCATTATGTCAATAATGTGGCGTATCAGAACGGAGTAAGAGTATTGGATATTAAACTTGTATTTAATCTTGACCAGGTAGGCGGTGTTATGGGGAATAACAATAATACGGTGTACTGTGACCAGGATCAGGCGGGACCCACCAGTAATAATGCAGCAGCTGCGGCAGTCACCCAACAACTTAGAAACTGTACGGCCTTGTATTCGCCTCTTCAGACAGCGGTAGATCCGGCAGAAGATACAGACTATATTCCGTTTGAAAGAAAAGGGGAGATCATCACCGGTTTTTTTGAAAGAATAAGAAGTACGTATCCGCATACATCCAATGATACCTTTGCCAATACAGATCCTGTTTATATCTTTAAAATAGGAAAAGCGACTGTTGGAGCTTTGCAGCATTTTGCCGTTGCTACTTCTGCCAGTTCATTGGTAATGAAAACTAAGGAAACGGTTTCCAATGATTCCCTTGAGGCTGTATCTGTTTACCCTAACCCATCTAAAGATACTGTAAATATCGAACTTCCCGGTACCCATATCAAGGATTTCAGTTTTGAAATTACAGAGCTTTCCGGAAAAGTACTTTTAAGAAAGAACAACGAAACCAAAATTAATGTTTCAGGACTTCCTGAAGGAGCTTATATTGGTGTTATCAAAGCTGATGGGCAAACGGCTGTACGAAAAATTTTGATTGAAAGATAGTGTTACTATTTACATTATAACATAAAGCAGGAAGTAATTTTTCCTGCTTTTTTATTACTGATTTCGATAGATAATAATCTTTTTTATTGATCTCTACTCCGAAGGATCCCCTCTATATCTTGCATCGAAAATCCTTTCGCTTTAAGCAATATCAAAAAGTGATACAACAAATCCGCTGCTTCGTTTTTGAATAGATCGTCGTTGCTGTCTTTCGCTTCAATGACCAGTTCTACAGCCTCCTCGCCTACTTTCTGCGCCATTTTATTGATTCCTCTCTGATAAAGGGAGTACGTATAAGAACCTTCTGTCTCGCTATCAATTCTATCAGCTATTTTAGCTTCCAGCTCATACAGGAAGCCTTTATTATCTTTTTCACCAAAACAGCTGAAACTTCCGGTGTGACAAACCGTATTTTTAGGTACTGCCTGAATTAATAAGGTATCCTGATCACAATCTATGCTTATTTTTTTTACTGTTAGGAAATTGCCGGATTCTTCTCCTTTGGTCCAGAGTCTGTTTTTGGAACGGCTGAAAAAGGTGACAATCCCTTCTTTTTCTGTTTTTTCTAATGCCTCTTCATTCATATAGCCTAACATCAGCACTTGCTGTGTTCTGCTGTCCTGAATGATGACCGGAACCAGGCCATTGTTTTTTTCAAAATCTATTTTCATCGTACGGGTATTTTTTGAGTTCTTAGTTGTTGCTTTAATTCTTGAATCGGCACTTCATTAAAGTGGAAAATGCTGGCTGCCAAGGCGCCGGTAGCTTTGGTTTCATTCAACACTTGAACAAAGTCATCTGCACTGCCTGCTCCTCCGGAAGCAATGACGGGAATACTGACTGCCTCTGAAACAAGTTTCGTCATTCGGATATCAAATCCATTTTTTGTTCCGTCTCCATCCATAGAGGTAAGAAGAATTTCACCGGCACCTAAAGATACCACTTCTTTCGCCCACTCTACGGTATTTAAGCTCGTAGCAAGTTTTCCTCCTCTCACATACACCAGATCTGCTCCATCGGTCAATCGCGTATCTATCGCTACAACGATACACTGGCTTCCAAACTCTTTCGAAAGTTCAGAGATCAACTGTGGATTTTTAACCGCAGAAGAATTGATGCTGATTTTATCCGCGCCGGCATCCAAAAGTTTTCTCACATCTTCAGAAGACGAAATTCCTCCGCCTACCGTAAAAGGAATACTCAGGTTTCTTGCAATATCTTTTACCAACCCGACAAATGTTTTCCGGTCTTCCAATGTGGCTGTAATATCCAGAAAAACCAATTCATCAGCCCCTTCCTGCTCATATTTTACCGCAAGCTCTATTGGATCTCCGGCATTCCGTAAACCTTCAAAATTAACGCCTTTTACTGTTGTCCCGTCTTTGATATCCAGACAGGGAATAATTCTTTTTTTAAGCATTTTCAATCAATTTCTGAAGTTGTTGTAATTGTATTTTTCCCTCGTAAATCGCCTTTCCTATGATCGTTCCTGAACATCCGATCTCTTTCATCCGCTCAACATCTTCGATACATGAGATACCACCGCTGGCGGTAAGCCTTAACGATGTTTTATCCAGAATTTCTCTGTACAGATCTGTAGAAGGACCTTCCAGCATTCCATCTTTTGAAATATCCGTGCATATCGTCTGAATGATTCCTTTGTTCTGATAATCCAAAAGAAAATCAATAATATCCAAGCTGCTTTCTTCCTGCCAACCAGAAGTTTTTATTTTTCTGTTTTCGCAGTCTGCTCCCAGAATAATCTTTTCGCTGCCATATTTCCGGATCATTTCTAAGCAGAATTCCGGATCCTGAACAGCAATACTACCAAGCGTAATTTGTTTTGCCCCGGAGTTAAAGGCAATTTCTATATCATTCCCTGTTTTTAAACCACCTCCAAAATCAATATGAAGTGATGTTTCCCTGGAAATATTCTCGAGTACTTTCTGGTTCACAATATGCTTAGAACGCGCGCCGTCAAGATCAACAAGATGGAGAAACTGAATCCCATAGCTTTCAAATTCCCTGGCAATATCTACCGGATTCTCACTGTATATTTTTTTTGTGGAATAATCTCCTTTTGAAAGACGGACACATTTTCCGTCAATAATATCAATAGCTGGAATAATTTTCATCATTTATAATTTAATAAAGTTGCTTAATATTCTACTGCCCGTTGCCCCGGATTTTTCCGGGTGAAACTGTACGGCAAAGAAATTATCTCTATGAAGCGAAGCACTGAAGGGCAGAATATAATCACATCCCCCAATGGTAGAATCTGCAAGCGCGCAATAGTAGCTGTGGATAAAATAGACATCACTATTTTCCTCAATTCCTGAAAAAAGGGGACTCTTAAGATCTGAAATCGTATTCCAGCCCATGTGGGGAACCAGATCTTCAGGCGGAAATATTTTAACATCAACATCAAAAATTCCCATTCCTCTTGTCCCTCCTTCTTCATTATCCCCGCACATCAGCTGCATGCCGAGACAAATTCCCAAAACAGGTTGCTTCAAAGCAGGAATCAGCAGATCAAGGCCCTTCTCTTTCAAAACCTTCATCGTTGAAGAAGCTTCTCCCACCCCGGGAAAAATAACTTTATCTGCTTTCAGAATCAGTTCGGGATCATCAGTAACTACCGATTCAATATTCAATCTTGCCAGTGCATTCTGAACTGAGCTTACATTTCCTCCGTTATATTTTATTAATGCGATCATCTATAAACTTCCTTTGGTTGATGGTAAATTATAATTGCTATCTGACTGGTTTACTGCTATTTTTACAGCTTTTGCAAATGCTTTGAAAACCGCTTCTATTTTGTGGTGTTCATTACTTCCTTCTGCTTTGATATTCAGATTGGATTTTGAAGAGTCTGTGAATGATTTGAAAAAATGAATAAACATTTCCGTAGGAACATCTCCTATCTTTTCCCTTTTAAATTCCACATCCCAGACCAGCCAGGGTCTTCCTCCGAAGTCGATCGCCGCCTGGGCCAGACAGTCGTCCATCGGAAGCAGGAAACCATATCTTTCAATCCCTTTTTTGTTTCCTAAAGCTTTTAAGAAAGCTTCTCCCAAAGCAATTCCCGTATCCTCAATGGTGTGGTGCTCATCGACCTGAAGATCTCCGTTAACCTTGATTTTTAAGTCTAAATTTCCGTGCTTCGAGATCTGTTCCAACATATGATCAAAAAAATGAAGACCCGTTGAAATTTTAGAAGTTCCGTTTCCGTTAAGATCTATTTCAATATCGATTTCGGTTTCATTGGTTTTTCTGTAGACTTTAGCCTTTCTGGATTCCTGTTTTAAAAATGAATAAATTCCGTTCCAAGTGGTGGTACTCAGGGTCGCATCCTTATTAAAGTTTTCATTGAGGAAAATAGACTGAGTTCCCATGTTTTTAGCTAGTTGAATATCCGTACTTCGATCACCAATTACATAGGAGTTTTCAAGATCATAGTTGCCGTGGATGTATTTTGAAAGCATCCCGATTCCCGGTTTTCTGGTAGGAAGGTTTTCATGTTCAAAGCTTCTATCGATCAGAATATCGCTGAAAATAATGCCTTCATTTTCGAAGGTCTTCACCATTTTTTCCTGAGGTTTGATGAAATCTTCAAAGGGAAAACTTTCCGTTCCCAAACCGTCCTGATTGGTCACCATCACCAGTTCGTAATCCATTTCTCTGACAATTTTGGAAAGGTTCTGAAAAACTCCGGGATAAAATTCCAGTTTTTCCAATGAATCTACCTGAAAGTCCGCAGGTGGCTCTACGATAAGTGTTCCGTCACGGTCTATGAATAATACTTTTTTCATCATTTTACAGTTTTTAATATATTGATCAATTTTTCATTTTCTTCACGGGTTCCTACATTGATCCTGATACAATTCTGTATCGCAGGTGCTCTCTGGCTTGTTAAAATTTCTTCATCAAGCATGGTTTGATACACTTTTGTACCGTCCTTCATTTTAATCAGGAAGAAATTGGTATCTGTAGGAAATACCTTTTCAATACAGTCGATACTTTTAAACTCTTCTTTCAGCCATTCTCTTTCGTTTAAGACTTTAGCCACATTGTCTTTAAGTTTATTTTTATCATCCAACAGGCTTATGATCAGTTCCTGGCTCAGAGCGTTGACATTATAAGGAGCTTTTACCGTATTGATAAAACGGATAATCTCTTTGGAAGCATACGCTGTTCCCACTCTTGCTCCCGCGGTTCCCCAGGCTTTTGAAAAGGTCTGAAGGACAATGACGTTAGGATACTGATCCAGTACCTCAATTCCTGATCTGTTTTCTGAAAATTCGATATATGCTTCATCAATGACAACAATACCATCAAAATTCTGAATGAAAAATTCAAGATCCTTTACACTGTTTCCGGTTGGGTTGTTGGGAGAACAGAGAAAAAACACTTTGATATCACGTTTCTGAGTAATCTTTATAAAATCATCTTTTACCATTTCAAAATTGTCATCCAGATCTAATTTTACCACTTCATTTTCATTCACGGCGGCATAAAAACCGTACATCGCAAAAGAGGGATTCATCATCAGAATGGCATCTTTTTTAGGTTCACAGAAGATTTTAATAATTAAATCGATCAATTCATCACTTCCGTTCCCTATTGCAATCTGTTCCGGAGAAAGACCTTTAAGACCTGCCAATTTATTTTTAAGCTTTTTCTGAGACGAATCCGGATATCTGTTGAATTCCCCGAACGGACATTCATTAGCATCCAGCAATACAGGAGCATTAAACTCATTGTGATCCCTGAAACTTATATAAGGTTGTAATTTTACGATATTCTCTCTTACTAAACTATTGATATTGAATTCTTTCATTGTATTATTTTAATCTGATCGATACTGCATTTTTGTGGGCGATAAGACCTTCGGCCTCTGCCATGATTTCTATTGTTTTCCCTATATTTTCAAGGCCTTCTTTTGAAAGATGCTGGAAAGTTATTTTCTTGACAAAACTGTCCAGAGAAACGCCGCTGTAGTTCCTGGCATAGGCATTGGTAGGCAATGTATGATTGGTTCCGCTGGCATAATCTCCCGCACTTTCACAGGAATAATTTCCAAGGAAGACAGATCCTGCATTGTCAATCATCGGAATAAACTTTTCAAAATCTTCCAAAGCCAGAATCAGGTGTTCGGGAGCATAAAGATTACTGAACTCCAAAGCTTCTTCAATAGAATCGATCAGTATAAAAATACTGTGATCCAATGCCTGACGGGCCATTTCATTTCTTGGAAGATTACCCAGTTGTTTTTCTACAGCTTCTATGGTTTCGGTAAAAATTTTGAGATCTGTCGTGATGAAAACTACCTGACTGTCGCTTCCGTGTTCTGCCTGTGAAAGCAGATCTGCGGCGCAAAAATCGGGAATAGCCTGACGGTCTGCAATCACAAGAACTTCGCTGGGGCCTGCAGGCATGTCTATCGCTACACCGTAACGTTGTGCATATTCTTTAGCTGCCACAACAAACTGGTTTCCAGGACCAAAAATTTTATAAACCTTCGGAATGCTTGTTGTTCCTAAAGTCATTGCTGCAATAGCCTGTGCTCCCCCTGTTTTGAATATTTTGGTAATCCCGCATAGTTTGGCTGTGAACAGAATGGCAGGATTGATATTACCGTTACGGTCAGGTGGTGTACAAAGAATAATTTCTTTACATCCAGCCAGATTCGCTGGTACGGCAAGCATAAGAACGGTTGAAAACAAAGGGGCAGTTCCGCCAGGAATATAGATCCCTACTTTTTCTATTGCTCTATTTTCACGCCAGCAGATTACCTCTTTTGCAGTTTCAATTTTCTCTGTTTTCGTTATTTGAGAAGCATGAAATTTTAAGATATTCTCTTTTGCCTGTCTGATGGCTCTTTTTAAGTCATCAGAGATTTCATTTTCAGAATTATTAATCTCTGCTTCTGAAACTGCAATGTGTGGCGTGATGGCTTTGTCAAATTTTTTATTAAAATTAATAAGCGCATTGTCCCCGTCTTTTTCTACGGCTTCAAATATTTCCGTAATCAGTCCTGATATTTCTTTACGTTCGAAAACCGGTCGTTTTACCAACTCTGGCCAAGTTTTTTTTGCTGGAAATCTGTATGTCTTCATAATTAAATAACCATTTTATCGATTGGAATAATGAGTATGTCCTGAGCTCCGTATGCTTTCAGTTCATCAATGACGTCCCAAAATCTTTCTTCATCAATCACAGAATGAATGCTGCTCCAGCCTTTTTCTGCCAATGGAATAACCGTTGGACTTTTTAGAACAGGAAGAACAGAGGCGATGTCTTTGATCTTTTCATCGGGAACATTCATCAGGATATATTTTGAATTTTTTGCTCTTAAAACCGATTGGATACGAAACAGAAATTTATTGAGAATGGCTTCTTTTTCAGGAGTAAGCACCGAAGTTTTTGCTAAAACGGCTTCTGATTTCATAATGGTGATGGTTTCCCTCAATCCATTTTTAAATAGGGTACTGCCGGAACTTACAATATCACAAATACCATCTGCCAGCCCGATATTAGGAGCTATTTCAACGGAGCCGGAAATGATGTGAATGTCGGATTGGATTCCACTTTTATCGAGGAAATTTTTAAGAGTATTGGGATAGGAAGTGGCAATTTTTCTGCCCTGAAAATAGGATAGATCATCAGTTTCCACTTCTTTGGGAACGGCTAAAGACACCCTGCATTTTGAAAAGCCCAGCTTCTCAACAATCTGGATATTTTTCTGCTTTTCAGCCAGCAGATTTTCACCGACAATAGCGATATCTACCACGCCGTCTTCAAGGTATTGTGGAATGTCTGAATTTCTGAGATACATGATCTCCATGGGAAAATTGTCTACGGAAACCTTGAGCTGGTCTTTTCCGTTGTTGACGAAAATACCGCAGTCTTTGAGGAGTTGTAAAGATTCTTCGTAAAGCCTGCCGCTTTTCTGGATTGCAATTTTTAATTTACTCATTGTATTGTTTTGAAGTCTGAGTAAATAAAACTGATCTGTTGGCTATTTCCGGGAAGAATTCGGGAAACAAAAAAACCGTCTGTTTACTCAGACGGTTTTAATTATTTTTGATTTTAACACATGTTTATATCAATCAATTCCGTCTTAGCAGAGATGATGATGATAATGATGAAGTGTTAAAAAATTCGGTTTCATTGTTTTGAATTATGCTACAAATGTAGGACTTATTTTTAAACTGCAAAGTTTTTTTACAGATTTTTTTTGTAGAGTTGCATCAACTGAGCGGCTATAGGCTCATCATTAAATTTCTGAACAAACGTGAAACTCTTTTCTGCACGGCGTTTCCTCTCGGATTCATTATCCCAAAGAAATTTTATCTTGGCGCCCAGGTCAAGATCATTTCCGGGGTTGATGTAAACGGAGTTGTCCCCTCCCGCTTCCGGCAGGCAGCTTGTATTACTGGTAATCGTCACCGTCTTTGAGAAAAGCGCTTCTATGACAGGGATTCCAAAGCCTTCGAAAAAGCTGGGATAGACAAAAATATCGGCCAGTTTATAGATCACTGCCAGCTCATCCATAGAAACACCTTCCAGGAAAATCACCTGTTTTTCCATTTTGTTTTTTCTGATGAAAGCTTCTACTTTTTTATAGTAACTGGTCTTTTTACCGACTACAACTAATGGAATTTCTGTTTCATTGATTCCTTTAACGATACTTAAAAGATTCTTTCGGTCTTCGATAGTTCCTACATTCAGAATATAGCGTTCCGGAAGGTTGAATTTTTCTTTTACGGCCTGAATACATTCCTCCGACTGCTGTTCTTTAAAAGCTTTATGACAGCCCTGATAAATCACCTCAATTTTCGATTCGGGAACTTTCAGATAGGTGATAATATCTCTTTTGGTCTGTTCTGAAATGGCAATGATTTTATCTGCTGAAATGGCTGCTTTTTTAAATTTCCACAGGTGTATTTTACGGTCAAAATAGGAATAGTACTGTGGATATCTCATGAAGATCAGATCGTGTATCGTCACTATTTTTTTAATGGGTTCTTTGCCCCATTTCAACGGCAGTTCACCAGACAGGCCATGGAATATTTCAGCGCCTTCTTTTTGGGCGTCTTTACCCATTTTAAACTGTCGGGAAAATTTTCCTCTTGAAGTTTCCACAAATCGGACATTGGGTTTTTCAAGAATCTCTTTTCCCCGTTCTGAACTGTTTTTGTTCAGTAGTAGATATTCATTTTCAGGATAGTAGTGAGAAAGGATCCTGACGAGATCTCTTGAATAATTGCCCAGTCCGGACGTATTATGAAAAAAACGTTTTGCGTCGAAGGCAATCTTCATATCCATGTTTTAATAAGCTTTTTTAACGGTTTAAAGGTATCAATAAAATAAACCCTAAATGACTATTCAGGGTTTATTTTATAAATTTTAAAAATCAATCTTTAAAATTTAGAGAAAACACAGCTTATACCGCTACATTATTCTCTCTTAAAGCATCATTAAGAGATGTTTTTTTATCTGTTGATTCTTTTCTCTGACCGATGATCAATGCACACGGAACCTGGTATTCACCAGCCGGGTATTGTTTGGTGTAACTTCCGGGAATTACTACTGAACGCGCAGGAACTCTTCCTTTGATCTCAACAGGCTCATCACCTGTCACATCAATAATTTTTGTGGAAGCAGTCAATACGACATTAGCTCCCAATACCGCTTCTCTTTCTACATGAACCCCTTCTACAACGATACATCTTGAACCGATGAAACAGTCGTCCTCAATGATCACAGGAGCTGCCTGTAACGGCTCTAATACCCCACCGATACCAACACCACCACTCAGGTGAACGTTTTTACCGATCTGTGCACAACTTCCTACAGTCGCCCAGGTATCTACCATCGTTCCTGAATCTACATAAGCACCGATATTGACGTAAGAAGGCATCAAAATAACACCTGAAGCTACGAAAGATCCTTCTCTTGCGATGGCATGCGGTACAACTCTTACTCCTTTTTCAGCATAATTTCTCTTCAAAGGAATTTTGTCATGAAATTCAAACGGACCTACTTCAATAGTTTCCATTTTCTGGATCGGGAAATACATTACTACGGCTTTCTTTACCCATTCATTTACCTGCCATCCGTTTTCTGTAGGTTCAGCTACACGAAGTTCTCCTGAATCCAATAAAGAAATAACTTCTCTTATCGCCTTCTTGCTGTCTTCGTTCTGTAATAAATCTCTATTATCCCAAATGTTTTCAATAGTTTGTTGTAACGACATGTTTCTTGTTTGATTTTAGTATAAATAATCGCTGCAGCTTCCCGCAGTTTTGAAGGTCAAAAGTACAAAAGATTGTTTTAGTATACAAGTTCTGCCGAGCGCACTCCATGCGAATTATTTCCTTTCTGATTTTCGAATATTATTCCCAAATAATGAATTCCATGGTCTTTTCAACGTGTTTTTGCTGAATAATTCCCTGTGAATACCGAAGATTTGAACCAGTATTATATTTTGTTAAATAAGCGGTATTAATTTCCGGAGTAAGATCTGTAATATCATCCGGGACAACAGCTTTTATATTGAATATTTCTTTTCCACATTTAATCTGTCCTATGGGATCTTGTAAAAAAGTATGATACCAGCTTTTTTCTGCCAGTCCCCAGGATCTTGCAAAAATTCTGTCGTTTACGATAACCATCCAGATCTCGAGGAAGGTAGTTCGGTGTTGTCCTGCCTTTATTTCAATAATATTATGGCGGTTGATGTAATCCAATGCTAAGTCTTTGTTCATTGTCTTTTTTTACGAATCTAAAATGAATAAAAATTCCTGCCCAATTTATTATTCAGCTTAAAGTAAATATTATTTGGATTGGCGATTTTCTGGTGTTTCCTTTTCAGAGCATCATTTTGTTGAGTGTTGTAATCAGACATTCTTTATAGCTTTTGACTATTGCAATTTTTTAATTCTGAAATACAAGCTGATTATCTTGAAATATTCAATATTCGTTAAACATCAAAAAGCCATGTCAAGGTTTAAAACCTTGACATGGCTTTAATTACAGGTTATATGGAATAGTAGATTCCCGCTGCTTATTTTTTTCAGAGCATCATTTTATGGAGCGTTGTAATCAGACAATCCTTATAACTTTTCGCCACGGCAATTTTCTGATCCTGGCATACCAGCTGGTTGTCTTCAAAATATTCAATATTGGTTAAATTGACAATGTAAGAATTGTGGACCCTCATGAATTCATCGGGAAGACTTTCGATTAAATCTTTAAGGGCTTTGTAGTAGATGTATTTTTTATTGAATGTGGTATTAATTTCCACATAATTCCCCAAACCTTTGATAATGGTAATGTCTTTAAAGAAAAGTTTTACCAGTTTTTTATCTGTTTTAATAAAGGCAAAGGTTCGGTTTTCCATTCAATGATCAGTTTAAATAATACTTTATAAAACTCTTTGAGCGTGGAGATAAGCTTTATTCCAGTATTTTTCATTTAGCGAAGATATTATCACTCCTTTTGAAGTGGAAGCATGGATAAATTTCACTTCTCCGTCAGCTCCTATATCATGAACAATACCTACGTGAGAAACTCTGCTTCCTCCTGCGGTAGCGAAAAATAAAAGGTCGCCGGGTTTCACTTCTTTAATATCAATTTTCTGACCGGCATCGGCCTGATCGGAAGACCTGCGGGGCAGTGAGAAATCATTTTCTTCAAAAACTTTCACAGTAAATCCGGAACAGTCGAAACCAGAAGAGGTATTCCCACCGAATTTATAAGGTGCTCCGATATACTTTTCAGCATCTTTCAGAATATCACTGACGGATCTTGAAATTTTGCCATCAAATTTAGAATCCAGTTTTCGGAGGTTTTCAGCTTTTACCACTGTTTTACTTCCTGTATTTTTTTTAGAGGATACACTTTTAGATGATCCGCAGGAAACGGCGATCGCAGAGGCAATCAGCAGAACTGAAAACTGCTTTATTCTTAAGTTTTTTTCAAATAATCCCGGTCTCATAGTCATCTGATTTTAAATGAAGTAACTAATTATAAACAAATATACATTTTATATTTAAATTATATAACAAGTATACTAGAACTATATGATAAATGTATGTTAAAATATTGATTTTCTTTATTTATTAGTATATTTGAATTCAATTTCACAATATGGCAACCTATGAAAGTTTAATAAAAATAAACGGAAGTGTAGGCGATCTGGTTTTTTACAGCCTGAACGGGAAAAATGTGGTGCGGAAAAAAAGCGGATTTAATAAAACGGCGTTCAAAAAGAGTCCTTCTTATGAGAAAGTAAGGCAGAACAGTTCGGAATTCGGACATTGTTCCAAATCAGGAAAAACAATACGGAGTTGTATTGAAAATTATAGTAAGGAATCGGGTGATCCCCTCCTCTATCAGAAATTTGCAAAGCTGATGACCGTTATTAAGGATCTTGATGTGGTTTCGGCCAGGGGAAAAAGAACGGTGCAAAACGGTCTTATATCGCCGGAAGGATTAAAGCTGCTTAGAGCATTCAGATTTGGAAAAAAGGAAAATATCTCTCCGGACATTTTCGTTTCGGAGGATAAAGAAAACCGGATTTTGAATTTAGGTCACCCAATTCCGGCTGATAACATGGCAATCATCACCATTCAGCCTGATCTTGAAGTATATTCGGGGGAGTATTTTGAAGAAAGACTTTCTGCTGAAAAGGAAACACTCATTCCTTTTAAAAAGCATTTTTCAGATGACAGGCTTCTGCTCTACTTTTTAGTCATTAAGTATAAGGAAGAAATTACCCATATGGGATTTATCTAAATAAAAAAAGCCTGCAGGGATGAATCTGCAGGCTTTCTGTTTTATTTCTTGTCTCCTGTCCAGGTCCCATATCTTGCAGGGGTGGGAACAGCGTTTGACCAGTTTCCGTTTCCTTTTTTCTCTCTTGAAAGGGTTCCTTTGAATTCTCCATCGTCAGGAAGCCCGATTACAGCAGTAAGATCACCGGTATCCGTTAAATTTCCGGAAATATTATAATTTTCGTCATTAACGGTAGAGTGCATCGTTCCGGTTACTTTTCCGTCGCTGGCTACTACAAGGTTCCAGGTTCCGTCATCGCTTCCCGTATACTTTCCTGACCATGTTCCTATATAATCATAAATAGTGTCATCATCAGAACTACATCCGATAAATAAAAAAGCTGTGAAAAGAAGTAAAAAAAGTTTCTTCATAGTTTCTAATAGTTTTATAACCAAATCAAATTTTATTGTTAGCTATTCATTTCCCACTTTTGAATAGAATAATGAATTAATGTTTATTGTTTTCGGGCTTGTTCCGTGCAAATCTACTAATTTTTTCATTCAGATTATCTGAATTTTAATCAGCTGTTTATATTTTTATGAATTAATAGCATATTTTGGCTAAAATACAATTATTTCCCAAATACAACCAATGAATGGACGTGCAAGCTGTCAAAAAACAACAACACACCACACGATTGGCATACTATTACAATAATGTGTTTATTTCACTCAATTATTTCAATATAAATTATTTTTATTCTATCATTTGTAATTTAAACGAAATTTACTTTCACAATCGCAAATATTTCTTAATTTAGTGAAAAATATAAAAGTCACTAAAACCCAATAATCATATGAAAACAAGACTTATTTTTTTTATTGCTGTCGCCTTTTTCAGTAGCATCAAGTCACAGGTAGGGATTAACACTACTGCACCTTCTCACACTTTAGATGTCAACGGACTGGTTAGAGTACGAGGTTTAGCCAATGCTGACAGAAAAATTGTTGCAGCAGATCCACAGGGAGTTTTAACTTTGATCGCACCGGAAGAAATTTTTTCTCCAAAAGCATTATTGAATACTTCCACTTCTGCTGATGAGCAAAGACTGACCGTTTATGAAGGACAATGTTTTCAGCCGACAGATAATGCATCTTCCTGTGCGATTACGGTAAATCATTACAGTACCTGCGCAGGTTTTACCCGCGCTATAGATACTCAGATTATAGTGGGACAAACCATCAACACGATTAACGGACAGTTTTTAGGAACCTGGGCTTCCCGTTTTATCGATAATAAAGGCTATGTGGGAGGAACAACAGCTGCTGAGCAGGTAGCACCCGACTATCCCAGAATCTCCTATCCTACTGCCAATTCCGCTAACTATTTGGGAACTGGTAGTTTTTCGGGTCAATGTAATGCAGATCTTGTGACTACTATTAATCAGGCCACTGGTGATATTAAAATAGAATCAGTGAAAAGAAGTATGTTTGCCCATATGGTCTATCTTTTATCTGTATCCCGCTCAAAAAGTAACTAGAAACAGATTCTTTTTTAAAGAAATAAAAATAGCTGCATCAAAAATGCAGCTATTTTGTTTTACTAACCATTATCGTATGGGGTGAGTTCATTGCTGCATTCTTTTTTATGCAGAAGAAATGAAACCTGAATATGTCCGGGCATGAATCGATGAAAGATAAGCTTTATATCTTTCGTCCGTTGGCTGTAATGCGACGACTCTTCCTCCTCCATAGAGAACCATCTTAAATTATTCTGCTTTTGCTGACATCTGCAGGAACCCTACAGGACGATGGCCATTGATATTATAATTTTTCTCATTTTATAGTGGTTCTATCGGTTGCCATTGGATGAATAATCAGACTAAATGTTTTGCTTATACAGGTATATAAAAAAAGCAGCAGATCAACTTAATGTTATCTGCTGCTTTTAATAGAGAGAAAGATTTTAACTTTCCTTCTTAATTTATGCTACGCGTACGTTAACTGCGTTAACGCCTTTTTTACCGTTTTCTAAATCGAATGTTACAGTGTCATTTTCACGTATATCATCTTTTAAACCAGATGAATGTACGAAGATATCCTGACCGCCATTTGAAGGTGTAATAAAACCAAAACCTTTGGCATCATTAAAGAATTTTACTGTTCCTTG
The DNA here is from genome assembly GCF_003815695.1 of Chryseobacterium carnipullorum. Lineage (NCBI taxonomy): Bacteria > Pseudomonadati > Bacteroidota > Flavobacteriia > Flavobacteriales > Weeksellaceae > Chryseobacterium > Chryseobacterium carnipullorum. The sequence goes on from NZ_CP033920.1 coordinate 4,252,460, forward strand.
TTGCATTGTATTGTATTATAAAATTATTGTATTCGTTGATAAAATGTTTCTGGCCGTAGCCATTATTGAGATAATGTTTCCATCAAAACAATAATAAATCGATTTGTGAACAAGAAATGATGTTGATATTTTTAGAGACCTGATTGATATTCAAGTGGAAAAAAGGTACTTCACCCGTTATATTGGTAACAAACTTAGCGGCTGAAAAAGCGAAGACTGATCAATGAGATGAACTCAAAAGTTTCAGAATAAGCGTCGGCAGGAGCCTGATTATTTTACAAATATACAATTAATTTATTGAAAACAAGTATTTTTTTGATTTTACTACAAATTAATTTAAAAATTTGCAATAGAGATAAGGTGTTCTTTTTTATTAGACGACCACTTCCCTTTTCGTTTTATAAAGATTGTATGGATAAAAAAACAATGGGATGAGCAGTATTGGTAAGCCTTTTGATGCGATATAAGTAAATTAAAATATATGAGTATCCTAAAAACATTAGTAGTATCCGGAAGTATCATGTTAGCTTTCAACAGCTGTACAAAAGAACCTGTTAAAAATGAAACCCCGGTGCCTGTTGAACAAACCGCAACCCCTAAAATGATGGTTGATGGAAGTTATGCCACTGCGGACTACGAAAAAAGAAAAGAAGGTTATGACTGGGTAGGAGTTATCATTCAAAATATGGATGACAACAAAATATCTGTTAAGATAAGATCCCGTGCGGACAAGAAAAAGCCAAGCTGTACGCTTGATGCAGAAGCAACAAAAACAAAGGAAGGCGTATATCATGCAATGCTTAATGGAAAAAATGTAATTTTTACTTTTAATGAAACCTCAGTAACTATCGATACTGAAAATCCTCAGGATAAAGATGGTTTACATTTTTACTGTTCAGGCGGAGCCAGTATAGCGGGTACTTATACCAAAATTGATGCTCCTCTGGACCCGGCTCAGGTGGATAAATAATAAAAATTTTAAAATAAATTAAAGGACTGAAATTACTTCGGTCCTTTCTTATTTCAAATTTTAATTTATACATTTCTTATCTGACTTTTTCTTATCATGAAACTAAAAATCAATAACAAAATACTGGTTCCCAACAGAATTGGAAGTATTGCATAATTGGTTTCTCCGATTGTTCCCAGATAATTTATCTGAGGAGCCTGAAAAGCAGCATAAGTCAGTAGAAAAAACAGGATTTCAAATAGCTTCTTCCCACCACTTAGAATCCCCAAAAACACACTTAAAGCTATAATAAATACCACTCCATTTAAAACCTGTATGACCGATATAAAATTAACGTTTAGTAATAAACGTAAGATCAAGGGTAATGCCAATATGGTGAGCAGACCTAGTACGGCAAGAATCTGAGCTGGAAGCATTCTTTGTAGTGGTTTATATGAGGCAAACGTAAAGTAATACAGTCTGTTTGTGACTTCTTTAGTGGTCAGATCTGATATTCTGTTCACCTGCAGAAAAAGCAGAGCAGGAAGCAAAAAAACATAGGCAATCGCCAATGGAGCAAATAACATAGCCACCCATAAACCAATATTCAAGAGCCAGAGCCATTTGGAATCTTTCCTTACCATCAGTAATAATTCTGTTTTTAAAAATAAATAAATACCGTAATCCGGCGTTACAGGTGGTAGTGCAGATCTTTGAAACCCTGCATAAGAAATCGCGGCTGATCTTTCTTGTGGAATCTTCAGAACCGGACTGCTTTTCATTGCTTGTTTAAAATCGAAGCGGTGAAAGAAAAAAGATGAAATATACACTAATAGTAAAGTAAATCCTATCCATACTGCTCTGCTGAGTACATACGACGTATTCCATGAAACCCCTTTCCACTCAAAAGTCCTGAAACTTTCTTTTTTATTGATTGTATAGCCAAGAGATACTCCATCGATATTTTCATTAAACTGTTCATTTACCTGATCCTTAATACTATTCGTCACAATTCCCATCCCAAAACCGTCCCGTATACTGGAACCATGCTGATCATTCTTTTCCATCATCCCAGATAGCATAAAAGTGAAGATAAAAAAGTACAGTACATTTTGAAGAATTGTTTTCCGGCTTAAAAAAACCTCCGCTAATATTGCCAATCCTGAAACTATAATTAAGGAAGGCACCACCATGTAAAAGTACGGCCGCAAGAAATCTCCTATATGGAAAGGATATCCTGAGTTTTGAATAAGAAACATAAGAATGCCTACGAGAAGAGCTATCATGGAAATGGTAAGCAACACCATCAGGTTACCAAGAAATTTCACAAAAATATAGCCGAAATTGGTAACGGAAGTAGAGGCAATAATTAACCCCACTTTTGTATCAATATCCTTTTTGATAGCCCCGTTGATCAGGTAAAATCCAAAAAGGGATAAAATAACCGTACTCATTAATGCCGAAATATGTCCGGCCCAGGCTGAATTGTAAACCCCTCTATATCCTGGGATCGTCAACGTTGTATAGCCTGCCTCAGGCAACGGCACAAAAGAATGCGCCGCATAGATTGTCACAGCTAGCGTGATGAGAAAGGCATAACTACGGCTGCGCTGCAGATAGTCTCCCATGATGATATTGTATAAATTTCTCATCGTATGTACGGTTGAGTTTTTGTTAAAAACAGGTAGGCATCTTCCAGCGTTGCATTAACAGGTCTGGAATTTGCTGCCGGCTGATGGGTACCTGAAATATACCTTAGCAACATTTTGTCCGATTGTCTGGTGGTATTCACCACCAGATATTGTGATTTAAACCTCTCAACCTCTGATTGGGAAAGGGCAATTTCAAAAATTTTATTTTCTACTTTACTGATCATTTCCGGAGCTGTATTTTTTTCGATCAGCATTCCGCTTTTGATGATAGCGACCTCATCGGCTACTGTTTCTATATCAGAAACAATGTGTGAGGAGAGGATGACAATAGCATCACCGGCCATTTCTGAAATTAACTGACGGAAACGCACCCTTTCTTCAGGATCAAGACCTACTGTTGGCTCATCGAAAATAAGTATTTTGGGATCATTAAGTAACGCCTGGGCAATCCCTATTCTCTGCTTCATTCCCCCGGAATAGGTACCAATAGGTCGTTTTGCATCTGCAATAAGATTTACACCTTCCAAAAGCATATCAATACGTTTATTCAGACCTGCCCCGCCAACTCCTTTCATTGCCGCTATATATTTCAGAAACTCATAAGCATTGAGATTCGGATATACCCCAAAATCCTGCGGAAGATATCCTAAGATTTTTCGGATCAGATCCGGATTTTTAACGATGTCTTCACCGTCCAGTAATACACTCCCGTAAGTGGGTTTGCTTATGGTAGCAATAATTTTCATTAAAGTTGATTTACCTGCTCCGTTAGGTCCAAGAAGTCCTAACACTCCTTTTTCAATGATGATGGAAAAGTCTGAAAGTCCTACCATTCCTTTACCAAACATCTTGGTGAGTATTTTAATTTCAAGTTGCATTATTAATATTTTTGTACTGTAAGTTGTTTGTTTTTCAGCATTTTATATATAGAGATAAGTGATTTTAAAAAAAAAGACATGCACTCTCTATTATAATTGTATCAAAAGATCTTTCTTTATTTAAAAGCTTACCTGAAAAGGTTTTCGATCATTCTTATCCTTACTGGAAAATGAAAAAAATAAATTGATATTAGATTAAAAATTGCTTGTTTTAACAATCTTTTGAGCATCTTTCTTTTATATCTTTCAACAATTAATTTACATCATTATTGTAATATCTATATGACTGCGTAATATATTTTGGAGGCATTATAAAATCTACTTTTTACCAACCTAAAGTCCCGGTAATAAATTCAACAATCTTAGGATTTAAATGCTGATCGTAAATGCTATAAAAAAAACTTAAAAACAGAAAGATTATATTAATTATTTTTAAAATATTCTTTTCTTTCATCATCGTATACTGTTAAATTTTTGTGTTTTTATATATTGCTATACCGCTTAATTTAAATGCAGAAAAATAAATCTGATTATTCCGTATAACTTGAGCAAGTACAATTGATCTGTTAATATTCTCCCGACATAAAAAATGATTATTGTCTGTTTGTACAACCTTATCTATAAATATCTTCCTCTGGTGAAAGCAAAAATTCCTTACCATCCTTCCTGACCACTTTAATGGATTTATTGGCTAACAAAGATTCTATCAATAGTAACCTAAAATCAGATACATAGATAAAGTCGTCAACTGATTTGCCATTAATCGATACAAATTCATCGTTTAACCTGAGCTCTGGATATCGTATAACATTAGGATTATCTGTGATAGCAACTACTACAAACTTATTATTTTGAATGGCAATAGAAAAACCATATGTCTTCTCCGGATAATTGTTAATAGAAGTTGTTCTGGGCGTTAATATCATGCTTCCTGCTGAATTGTTTAAGCAGATATTATAATGGCGGAAAAAACGGTTTCCGATTACCGGTCTGCCCTTATTTGTCAGCAATATTTTTACAGGATCTTTTAATTTGGTGATACTATCTCCTATTCTATAATCAAATTCTTTAATAGTATATGTAGTATCAACCTTCGAAATACCACTTACTGAAGAGGTGAGACTCCCGATTGTGACAGATTTTTTAGTTTTTCCAAAAATCGGCAAAGCCTGCATTGGCATTTCTATAGTATCTCCATTATAACCAAAGTCAATCTGTGCTACCCCCATACGAAAATTAACCCCGAAAAGAATTTTATAATTATTGTAGGGATCTATTTCGAAAGGAAGGACAGTCCCCTGTACAGCAAAAGTGTTCCTGGAAACAGTTACTTTTTTATGATCAAAATCAAACCTCCAATTCAGTTTTCTGATAATGGATGAACCCAGAATTCCTTTAATTTTCACTTTGCCAATCATTTTAGAAAAATCCACATCTGTAAAGGGTGTATTCGTGATTGTTACATTACCCAACTCAACTTTGTCTGCTAATTTTATGTTCATTTTGACAAATACAGCATTACCATCCCTGGCATCAAAATCTTTCAATGAAGGTACACTAGTAAGTTTGACTTTATCTTGAATGCTTAGGTCCAGGGCTGATGTAGAGAAACCATTATCCCAGAGAAAAGATTCTTCTACTCCGTTCACTTTGATTTTAATAACAATCATGTCATCGATGATCTCTATTGGAAGAGTTTCATCTTTTTCTATCTGAACTTCTCCCAGATTGAGAATACGGTTAAATTCTTTGTCCTTATCAGAATTTTGTGCTTTTAATTTTCCTGGCATTGCCACAAGTAACAATGCGAGAATAAAATACAATTTAAAAATTAGATTAATCATTTATTTTAAAGTTCTGTGTGTTAATTATCAAATACTATATGTAGAGAAGCTATCGTATATACATCAATTCAAGGTTATCAACATCTCATTATGCCTTTTTTCACTGGTGGATCAGGCATGAAATAAAAATATGCAATTCAAGATATATCAGTGAATAAATTTATAAAGAATAAAAGGCCTGTAATGGTATATTTTTACCAAAATTTGGTATAACTCTGCCTTATTGATATGATTTTAGATTCTGAATAAATCATGAGAGTTTTGAGAAAAGGCGTTGAGAAAACGGATTATACGCTATATATGTATTAAGTTTGGTTTCTCAAATGATCTCATTCTTTCGTAAAAGATAAGCTGTAATGCCGGCTAATACGCAATCACCCATTAAATATTTTTCTCCATCTGCTGACTGTATTCCGGCTAAGACTAAAATGGTTAGCCAGCTGTATATTGCTTAATTTATTTTTTTTCTGATATTCAAGAATTTCTAAAATTGTTGACCGATCATACGACCGGTGTTTTTGATTTTGAGAGAAATTAGTATTTCCTCTTTTTCCAAAAATAATGGCATTAATCTTAATAACATCCTGCACTGAAAAAATAGCTTTGGACATCAATGATTTACAATCTTCCTTTCTTTCAGGATGTAAAATCTGCAGAATATCACTATAAATTTTTTTGTAATCCGGGCTTTTATTTGTTTTCGTATGGTTTTTCATTGTCGATTTTTTTTTAAACTTTTTTTCTCCTGCAGATGGGTTTACAGCATCCGGAAAACCGGATATTTTGTTACTTTAATCAGATAAAGGATTGACACTCTATTTAACATGCGGAGAATATAAAATAAGATAGTGAGAATATTATCTGAAAAAAACTTTTCAATTTTACATTCCCCGCAGTAAAAAAAACACAAACACTAATTAGCTTTATTTCTTGTTAAGCAAATCTTCTTCGAGACAGTAACCCATATTAAAATCTTTCAATTGAATATGCACACCATTATTTTAGACTGTTGGTATAGTGAACATTGTGTTTTAATTTTTTGAATTTGAATTCCTGATAAAACAATGGGATCTAAATTTCATTTACCAATAAAAGTCTGGATATATATATTCCTGTCTAGAAAAAAGGGTTACACGCAATTAAAAATCTCCCATATAACGAAGCGTTACAGTAGAGCTCTCCTGGATTGGACTTGTTGTTTGAGTGGTTCCTGACCCACCAGTTACGCCTTCATTAGATCTGAAGATCTGTATTTTAAGGCGGTCATTTTGATTTAAATATAAAACGCCTGCCATAATACTTCCAACGGTCGTATCAGAGCTTTGAGTTCCAGCACCAAGTGTTAATGCCGGAAAACCATTTACTGTTTTAATATTGGTAGCCCCTCCATTCTTAAAAAGTGAAAATTCATAAGTATCCCTTCTAAATACATCTGTGCCGGCAGCCCGCATGGTGATTATACCGGAAATATCATAATAGCCTTTTTTTCCTATGATCAGCTCTCCGTTACTATTCACGGTGTAGACCGAAGCGGCAGAAGATGGTTTTACACTTCCGGCTAAAAAGCCTAAATTTCTGGTATCTGACTCTGACGTAGACAAGGTATAAGCGCCTTCATCAAAATTATTTTTTAAGTTGGCAAAAACAATGGTTCTATTGGAAATTTCCTGATTCATTGCAAACAGCGCAACCCATTTTACGCCATCCCAAAAATAAAACCCCTTTTCAATAGCCTGGGTAGCGAGATTTTCGGCATCTAAAAATACCAGAATTCCTTTTTCTTTAATTCCGGAAGTATTGAGTGAGGTAACTCTGGGGATGATAACTCCTTCATTATTTTTAGGATTCGAAGGATTCGAAGATTTTACATCAAGAGTTGATCTGGGACTTCCCGTATTGATGCCAATCTGCGAAAAGCATTTACCATTTAAAACAATGAGTAAAAATATTGCGAAGATAAAAGTCAGCTTATTCATAATCTTAATTTAAATTTGATAATATAAGAGAGTAATTTGTAGCCGGAACGGTTGGGTTACTACCAACAAAATTTGTTTGTCTTGTCTTAATTGTAATAATGTCACCTTTGATAAGTGAAATAACCCCTGTAATAATCGTATTAGTTGATCGATACAAATTATCCGGAACAGTTAATACAACCTGGGTAGAAAATGTAGGACTGGTATCGGTATTTTTAAAAATACCGATTTCTGCTCTGACACCAAAGGTTGATGAGGCCTCTGTCTTAATACCTCCGGTAAAAATTATGGAATAGGTCCCTGTTGATCCTATTACAATATCTCCGTTGGTATTGATTTTGAAATTAGGATCAGGCGTGTCAATACTATTAAAACTTGTTTTATACCAGACATTAGGTTGCTGAATCGAACTAAAAGCCGGGGAGGCTGAATAGACTACTTTAAACAAATTATTGGTCAATACTTTAGTTTGATAGATAAACTGCCATCTATTGTTGCTGTGATCCCAGAAATACAGTCCGGAAGCCCCGAGATTCGGTGTTAAAGCACTGTCCAGATAGACCAGCATCCCATTTTGGTCCGTTCCGGGATCAACAGTCGGAAATTTTGTTACAGTCGGAAATAACATTCCTGCAGAATTTTCAGGATTTATTGTTGATTTTGCTGAAATATCCAACCTCGCTTTAGGTAAAGGAGTATTAATGCCTATATTTCCTGCCTGTGAAAACAGAAATGATGAATATAGGAAAGATATCAGGATAAAAGTAATTTTCATGATTTTATTCGTGTAAATAGGTTAATGTAAGGGCATTGTTTCCAAAACCTGAATACGTGATATTGGATGTTGAAGCTTCACTTGGTTTTGTAACGGTTACGGTGATTTCATCACCTGCAGAAAGACTTACTATATCAGCCATGACAATATTACTGCCGCTTATTCTTTCTACAGGAATTGAACTGCTTGTGGAGATCACGGTGCTTCCATTTCTTTTTAACTGAAAGTAAAAAGTAGCTCTGGTAGGTGCGGGAGAAGTTGTCTTCAATCCAGAAGAAAAGCTGATGTAGTAGGATCCTTTCTTGCCAATCCGCAGCTTATTAGTGGACAATGAAAACCCGTCCCGGTTCAGTGGAACAATGCTGCTGAACAGGACAGACTGTTCACTGTTCGAATTGGTAGATCCCAAACTGAATCCTTCCCCCTGTGCGTTGTATAAACTATCATCTTGTGTAATGATGTAGGGCGCTCTTACCAGATAATCCCATAATACCCCGTTCCAGATATAAAGACCATCAAGAATAGTCGTATTTGTATTGTTAAACATGTAGATAAGCTGTCCTTTTGCGACTGCAGAATTTGGAAACTTGTTCATTCTGGGAATCAAAATACCGTCCTGTCCTGTAGGATTTGTAATACTGCTTGGCTCTATGTGTAGCGTTGCTTTGGGAGAAGAAGTCCCTATGCCAATTTGCGAGTAAACTGATGCTCCCGCCAATAGACAGAGCATTGATAATTTTTTTTTCATTTTTTCATTTGTTTATTTCATTGCTATCATCCTATGCTTTATCATTTCACATTCGAAATACATAATGGATCTACCAATTAGAATTGAATTACAAATAAAGTAATAAGGTCAGTATTTTTAAAAAAAACGGGGCCCCAAGAGGCCCTCTAATAAGAAAAACACTAACAACCAACCGATTACAAACCATTAATAAAACTTCGCATCCAGATGGCAAGATCCTGATCAGGAGATAAATTCAGTTTTTTCCGAAGATTATATCTGTTATTCTCAATGGTTTTTACCGCTTTGAAGGTATACTCCGCTATTTCTTTGGTTGAAAAACCAAGATAGATATAAGAACAATAGGTGAGTTCTGAAATTTTCAAATTCGTATTAACTTCAAGCATTTTGCCCAAAAAATCAGGATATACTTCCTGAAAGCGGGTCCAGAATTGAGGATTGTTATCTTTTGCCATTTTTAAGAGTTCAGTAAATGATTCATTGATCTTCTGCTGAAGGCTTTCATTCTGATTTTTTTCTAAAAGAAGTTTGGCTTCCGCCTGTGTTTTTATGGTGGATGATTTTTTATAAAAGACAAAAATGACAATACATATACTTACAGAGATCAAGATAATTATACAATATAGGACAACCCGGTCCTTCCGGTCCTTTTCCTCCTGATCATCAAGAAACTTGGATATAGGAATATCTAAAATATTTCTTTCTTCCTGTGTGAGACTGTCTTTCAATTGCGTATATTTTAACAGATATTCATTTTCTTTCTCTGTATTATCAAGATGCCTGTAAGCATCTGACATCAATTTATAGGATTCGAGATTTCTTTTTTTCAGTCCTATTTTTTGGGTTATTTCAAGAGAGGCATCAAGGTAGGCCACCGCTTGTTTATATTCTTTTTTCGCAATAGATAATTCCCCAAATGCACGCAAAACATTTGCCTTTCCTTCAATAGAAACCTTTTTTGTCAGGAGAAGATCATTTGCCTTATGGACGTAGTAATATGCAGAATCTATATTGCCATTTTTTAAATGTCTTTTCGCTATTGTAATAAACAACATAGGTTTGGGAAATCTCATACACTTTCTTTCATAAACATATACAGAATCCATCATATGTAAATTACTAAATGAAGAGAGCTTCCAGTCATAGTTATCATATATTCTCTTTTCCCTTATCTTTTGGTCTTTAATTTTATGAGCTACCTTAATTGATGTGTCAAAACTTTGAATTGCCTGCCTGTAAAGACCTAATGAATGGTAATTGGTTCCATAAAAAAAAGCAAGACGTGAATTCAATTCGTCATCTTCAAAATTCTGTAGCTTTTTTTCCGCAATTTCAAGAAAACGAAAACTGTTCTTACTGTCATTTGTTATACGTAGCGCTATGGCTAAATTAAGATATGCCGTGATTTCACCCTTATCGTAATGAATTTCCTTTGCTCTTTTAATGAGGTCCAGTTCCTGCAAAATAATCTGCCTGTAGCTCCCCAATCTGATCAATCTGCTGTATCCATCGACTTGTATGCTGTCTATTTGAAAAATGGTATAATTCTGCGCCTTAACAAGTGAAACAGATAAGAGACAGATCAGTAATAGGATCATTTTACAATTCATTTTTTTGCTTTTTTATTCTACACCACACTCTTTATTTTTTTAACACTTTAAAGGACTCATCTCCTATCTGTATAAAATAGATACCTGTCGGTAAGTTTTTAAGACCAAACGCAGCTTTATTCTCTGAAATTTCTACCATAACGTTCTGTTCCATCTTATTACCAATGCTGTCATACATGTTCATTCTACCGGAAATCGGCATTTTATCTTTAGTGATGATGTATACCCAATCTGTTACAGGATTAGGAAAAACTCTGTAGCGACTTTTCTTTCCAACTGATGAAACCGATAAAGTCTGAATCTGCTTCAAAGAAACCTGCTCTGTAAAACCGTTTTTGGTAACAAATGAAACATTGGTAGATCCTCCGGCAGTCTGAAGGCTTACATTAGGATTCAGAATGTCTATTTCCCAAAGACCCGCCAATTTCACAGTAACTGTTTCACTTTGGGGGACTCTGTGCAGCCTGGAAGCCGTATTGCTGATCTGCCCAAAAGTATAGGATTCGTTAGGGGCAAGCAGACCTAATCCCGGATTGGTAAGGCTCATCTTTAATTTTGTATTGTTATCCGTTTTTTGAGTCATAATGACAGCTGGTTTATCTGATTTTTCCAGCACATCATAATTAAATGTTGTTGTAGCATCCCATATCACATAGTTATAGATTGATTCCGGAATATATAATGCGATGTGGGCCTGTGTATCCTGCTTCAGAACAGAGAAAATAGCATTAAAATTGCTCAGAAAATTTCCGGTTGCAGCCCCACCCTGCAGTTGAATAGCATATTGATAGGTTGAGGCTTGCGGAGCGATACCATGATCAATGAATGCCTTTACAAAGCTGCCTGTTGTACTTCCGGTGTTGGCCTGATTAGGAGAGTTTTGAATGCTTCGTTTTACAGTAACTGAATTATTGTTGTAGGTGGTATTGGGTATGACATAGCCGTTTCCGTACGAATCAGTGGCCCATAGTCCGCCTCCGGTTGTATTAAAATTATAATCAGTACCTGAGGCTGTGCTCCCGTTTACCCAATTAGTATCCGCTGGATTTACAATCAACGTTTGAAATAAGGTGGTATGAATTGGATAACTGCCTGCATTATCTTTAATATCAGAGCCCAAACACAGGATTTTATCTCCAAAGAAAAAATAACTTTTAAGCGCTGTCATTCCCGTCAGTGAATTGGCATCTTTATAATCTATAGCAAAAACGCCATTGTTATGAGCCATATGGGCATGAGCCAGAAAGTTTTTCCCATTCATCTGTCTCATGGTATAGTCTGCCAGAATATCAAACGGAACACTGGCAACTGTTGTTCCCGGAATATGACTCCAATCCCAGCCGTTATACCGTAGGGCAACGTCATTGACTAAAAAAGGGTTTCCCTGAGTAAGAATTTCCGTAGCACCCGCGGAAGTATAAGCTCCGAAGCGGTTTTCTGAAGGTCCGTTTTCGAAGTGCCATATGTTTTTGCTGGTTCCTTTGACACTGATCTGCCAGCCATTGAATTTATGAACACTCAGTCCTGCATACGGAAAACCAAATGTCCCTGAGGTGAGTTCAGGTAAGGGAGATAAACCTGCATTCACGACATCAGAGATATTTTGTATCCCACCTAAGGAATGTATAAGATTGATGCTTACACTATTTTCTCTTACCAGTCTGTTGTTGGCATCACCGGAAATATTCCAGAGCCGCATGAATTCTTTTCCAGCATCTGCATTTTCTACAGGGCTCGAAATATAAAGATAAGCCAAAGCGGGTCTCAAAATATTATATGACGCTGTTGTAAAGGGAAAACGTCCTGCGAGTCCCTGAGGCATTGTAAAATCTTTACTGAAGGTTCTGTAATTAAGGATGGCTTTTTTAAGGTTTTGCCGGGCTATACTGTTCAGCTCATAAGGTGAGCCTTTCAACATCATATTAAGAATGGAGGCCTGGTGTAGAGCATCTATTCCATAGGAGTTGGAATAAGCTCCTCTGTGGTGAAAAGTAATATAATCCGGCTTTATAGCATCTGCCCAGCCATTGGCAATAAGGAGAGCATTATTGATGAAATTTTTCAGATGATTCATGTTGTTTACCCTGGAGGACTCTGTATCTTCCTGAGCTAATACATAGCAAAACCTTTGCTGGACCGATGCTCGTATGACATCACTGTTATAGCCGGGATAGGTAAAATTAAAATAAGGAAATTCAGGAGATAAAAAAGTGGTAATCCCATTGAGAGCACCCATATGATGGCTGAACTTTCCCGCAGCTTTGAGTTCATTTTTCATAAGCAGGATTGCTGTAGCATAGGCAGAAGATCTCAGCGCAATACCGTAATGGCTTGTCACGACCTCTTCATTGTCTGCCAACAGTTCATATTCAAAGTTGGTCGATGCGGAGACGCCTTTGTCTTCAATATATTTAAAGATTTTCAGAATATCTTCTTTGACAGCAGCACTATTATAATAAAGATTGGGTGAGGCGGCAGAGCCCTGAATCTTATACAGATAAACAAGACGGATAAGGGATTTTTCGGTACTATTGAAAAACTCATCTTTATCGGCATCTACAGAAAAGTCCCAGATATTTCCTGGATGATCAAAATCATACTGGGACAAATTAAGTGCTTGTATTCCTGAATTTTTGAAACTGTTATATCGGGTATTTACCAAACTGTTACTGTAATCTGCATTTTCACCAACAAGCCAATTCCTGTATTGATCTCCGATTGTATTAATTGCTGCGTTTTGAGCATCAATCGTGTTGCCAATTCCTAATAAAAAAACAAACAATAATGTTAAAGCTTTTTTCATAATTCTAATTTTAAGATTTCAATTAAAGATGTCTGCTGATTGTTATTGAACCTCTTACAGTACGATGATAGTCATCAAAAAAAATACATGTATTGAGTTTTATGTTTTTACCCGAGTCTTGAAAAAACATCCTCTCTCCATCTGGCCACCGTATTACGGCTTAATTTAAAATACTTCGCCAACGGAGTGTTATTAAGGTGATGTTTCCTATGATAATCCGGGATATCCTTTATGCTCTCGTAGTCATATAATTTCAATTTTTGGTTGAAATTAAACGACAAATCTATTTATCTGCATATTTGTTTAGCCACCTGTACAGAGTCGTTTTAGGGATATGGTAATCATTGATGATGTCATGCCTTGTCTTTTCACCTGTTCTTATAAGTTCCAGAATAAATTCTATCACTTCAACAGTGTATATATTTTTTCTAAACTCAGGAAGACCGGGTGATTTGATACTTTGACTAAATGATTGAACTTCCACAGCTTTAGCAGGTGGAGAATATAGAATAAGATGTTGTGAATAAATTCTAAAAAAATCAAATTTCAATAGCTTGCTCCATCTTAAAACAATATCAGTCGGCAAATCTTTTTGCAAAAACATAGCTTCCACCTCAGACTCATTACACTGAAGAAAATTACAAATACGTTGCGGCTCTATTTCCAGCTCATTGACTCTTTGTTTAATTAATAGTCCAATATTAATATCCTTAAAATGAGTATTCATTCCCTTATTTTTTTATGTTCTTACTACAATGTTCTATTTTTTGATTCAGCAATTGGATTAAAACAATACTATACCCGATCAATTTCCAGCCGTATAGTATTGTTTTGATAAGTATTGATTTTTTAAATCACATGAATGTTGCAGAATATCTGATTGCTATTGACCTAGATATACAAAAACATTGGCAGTAATATAGGCAGGCTCAACTGAAAATGCCTGACCGGAACCCCCAGTGCTGCCACTTGCTGTATGACTATGATTCCATATATTTGTAGAGGTACTAGAACTTGTAGAGGTAAGGGTAAAATAAAAATTAGCAAAACCACCTGATAGAGTACTTGTACCACTAAAAGAATTGGTGGTACCAGGAAAATCAAGATACTGATCGTCTGCTGTATGATCATGATTTCCAGCACTACCTGTTATTCCGCTTATTACACTATAACTAGGCATGTTTGATTGTGTTAAATTATAGGTATTATTACCACCAACGGTTCCTACAGACCCACCAGTATATTTTAGATACCTGTTTCTTGAATCGTGTAATACTGAGCCATATAATGTTATAGCATTATTTCGGGCGATTACAGAACTAATAGTAGCCGTAGCCCTTCCATCTAATAAATACCAGCCTGCATGATCTGTTTTTTGCATTCCGTATTTTATCTCTCCTAAAGCCGGAGATAGCTTCACTCCATCTGCTTTATAAATATTGCCATTACTATCCAGAGTAAGTACGCTAGATCCAGCCATTGGATTCACATTTCTTATACGCATATTACCATTTACATCTAAAGTTTTTGTAGGCGATGCGGTATTAATTCCCACTTGAGCAGTCGTACAGGAAAAAAAAGATCCTAAGACTATTGTAAATAATTTTATTGTAGTTTTCATCTTATTTTGTATTTGTTATTGACCGAGATATATAAAAGTATTGGTGCCTATATATTGAGGTAATATATTAATTGCTTCACCCGAGCCTCCTGCATTTGCAATAGAAAATGCATGTGAATGATCTCCTGATGCTGAGGTAACCGAAGTTTCTGAGTGCTCAAGTCTATTGTTAGCACCTAGCGGATTATTAACATTTCCCATAGTAACCAGCACCGATCCTGATGTCGTACTAGAAAAATAATATAGATCTGGAGACATCAAGTGATTATGGGAAGCATTATCAGAAGTCGTATTTCCAGTATAATTATAGCTGGGAAGATTCGCTTGAACTAAGGAAACACTATTAAAACCACCTAACTGAGCTACTTGGTTAGATACTGACGAAGCCTTTAAAAACCGCCCTGTTGCATCAGGTATGTTAGTTGTAAAACCCAAACTTATAGCTTGGCTTTGTGCGTTTGCTGATAAAGTCGATACCGCTCTTCCATCGAGCAAATACCAACCCTGATGATCAGCTGCCTGAAATCCTGTCTTTATGTCGCCAAATACATAGCCCTGTGACTGGGTACCTGCTAGTTTACCTACATTACCCTGGCTGTCAGAAGTCACAATCTGATCGGTAACACTCCCTTCCTGAACATTTCTGATTCTCAAATCTCCATTAATGTCAAGAGTTTTAGTGGGAGCATTAGTATTAATGCCAACCTGAGCCTCTACATAATAAATTGAGAATATATGTAGAAGAATATAAATGATGCTTTTTTTCATTGCTTTATTTTTTAAGATCCTAAGTATACAAATGCATTTAACACCAAATATGCAGGCGTTAAGTTAAATGCCTGATTTCCTCCATTACTGTTCAACGTTACGCTAGCATGGGTATGTAAACCACTACTTGTTAAGACCTTGGTAGATCCTTGTGTAGAAAATCTAGGACCGTTATTATTAGCAGAAAATGCCCTACCAGTTCCTCCACTACCACTGTTTTGGATTTGTGTCAAAGTGTGTACATGACTTCCGGCAATTGCTGTTGTACCATTAATAGCAAAATTTGGCAGATTATTTCTTGTGAGAATAAGATTAGCTGCGCCACCTACTGTTCCCAACTGTTCGGCTCCGCTCTTAGCTCTCTCCGATCTATTAATAAAGTTCGGAATATTGGTAACAAAGCCTAATGCGGAAGAGTTGGCCTGTGCAGCTGCAGGTAATGAGGCAATACTTCTCCCGTTAAGTAAATACCACCCTCCACTATCGCTGGTGTCTCGGCTGTATTTAATATCTCCAACAACATCTTTTCTTATATTGACGGAACTTATTTTTAGTAAAAATCCGTTACTGTCTACAGCGAGTAGCTGTGAAGTATCAGGAGCAACAGGCAAAGTGCGAATTCTGGCTTCACCATTAACATCCAGCATCGCAGTAGGGTTATTGGTATTTATTCCCACCTGACCTAGACAAAACCCTGAAATAATCAAGGGAATTAACAAAGTAACTTTTTTCATTTCTGTTAGTATTTAAATTGTTGATATTATTTAGTATGTAACAAATTGTAGCTTTTAGAAACAATACTACATTACGGGACAAGGTCATGCAGTATTGTTTAAGATGTGTTTTTAGAATCTGAATATTGTAAATGTTTAACTATGACTAATATATAACAAAAATTGATAATTTTAAAAAATAATTCATAAAATTTAAAATATACTACATCATTTTAGCTATTTTTAACTTAATTTATTCTTTTTTTTGTGATTTAATTTGATAAAATCACATTAAAAAGATTTATTTAATTTTATCTTTTGCCGCTATAAGTAATTTTGCCTTATAATTATTTCTAAAATAATTCTCTAATTAGAGATAAAATGTAAAACTCTTTAATTTTTAAACGTCTTATTCTGATTTACGATTTTTATTTAATTATGGATTTATTACTGAAATATTTGTTGAAATTTATCAAAATGAGTTGATTATTATCACCAAAAAACCTAACAGCATTGTGTTAAACAAAAACTATTACCCCGGTATGAGATAGATCTAACTATTACCTCAAACATTATTTTCGGATTATTTTACCAAGAGGTGGCATATCATGGACTGCACAGAAAGCTGGAAATACATGGTACATGTATACTGTTGAAATTTTTCATCATTTTTTTTAAAATATATGTGTTTTTATTAAATTACGAATTTGAAAAAGACAACTATCTTTTACCTATTAAATTCGATTGCAAATAAAATAAAAAAGCTAACTATCACAAAAAGCAAAGGCCCTCAATAAGCCCCCTAATTTTAAAAAAACTGATTGATAACGAATTACACACTACCTTATAAGATAGCATCCACAACATATTCTATGTCATGGAAGTCTGCACTTTTATTTTTGAAGCGTCATCAACAATTTCCTAAACCTGAAAGTATCAATGCATCAACATAAGAGATAAATACCGGGATTTTAAAATACTATTGAGCTATAGGGTCTTTATGAAAAATGATTTCAATAACCCTAAAGAAGCCAGACAGATAAAACAAAATAAGCTGCCTCATAAGTGAAGCAGCTTATTATTATTTACTGTATTAGGATTTATTGTTTCCAGAAACTCCAAACCCTACCGTTAAAAACAGCCAGTTGCTTATTAAACGTATCATATACCATCATTCCCGGGGCAGGGTTGATGATGTTAAGATGCGGACTGGCCACTTTTGGCAGTATCATTGCTTTAGTGGTGTCCTCCAGGACCAAAATGCCCGGAGTAGAAGTTGGAGTTCCTATTGATGTCTTTGCGGATGTCTTTTCTGTCGCTGTATTTTGGATCAACACACCATCCACCCCCGTCAACGGGTCAACCGTTGTTCCGGATGTTTCTAACGAAAGGTCTTTCCATCCCGAAGCATACTTAATCTTAACTTTTTTATCGCTAAGATCATAAATCATGGTTCCATTGACAGCCCCTGTCACCGCTGCTGTCGATGTTACCCACGGCAGTATGATTCCCCTGTTAGCCGTTCCAAATTCCAGAGAAACAGACCCGGAAGAAACAGAGCTTTTTCCTATGGCAACTTGTGAAAAAAGAGATCCAAAGGACAAAGTCAATATGATTACAAAGATATTTTTCATCTTGAATAGATTTAAAGGTTAATTAGTTGGGCAGGTTTGAGTATTGAAGCAGGTCCATCCGGCCGCAGTTCCGTTGATGTTGACCTGTAAACAATCCAGCGTAATATTATAGACCATCATACCCTCTACAAGATTAGCTGTAGGAATTGCAGCAATCTGTGCTGAGGTAAGTCTATTGGGAACAAAGCCTTTCGTTTTGGCTTCCAAGACAGTCCAGGCACCGTTTCTTACCAGTGGCCAGTTGGCTCCTCCCGAAGAAGCTCCGGCTCGTCCGAGGGATGTAATTCCAGAAGGAGAAGTCAGACGAGTACCGGCAGTCACTGCGGGCCTGTAACACACAGCCTGAGTATCTGTATCTGTGGCCGTATTATTAGTATTGTTGCCATCTGTTACATTAGACGGAGGAGTAATCGTTGCGGTATTAACCAGATTTCCGGTATAAGAAAAAGGTATATTCACTGCTACAGTATAGGTTACCGTACTTCCATTCGGCAGACTTACCACATCATTAATTGCTCCGGATTGTGTTCCGGATACAGAAGTAGCCGCTCCACCAGCTGCAACTGCGGTGTAACTTACATTGGCTGATGGAATTCCAGCAGGAACAGGATCTGAAACCACGGCATTGAGAACAGCGGAAGGACCATTATTACGGGCGACCACAGTGTAGGTGGTCGTAGTTCCGGACGCATAGCTAGAAACTCCATCGGTCTTTGTAACCGCAAGATCTGCAATCAAATTGAGCTGAGTATCTGTATCTGTAGCGCTATTGTTACCTGTGTTGGAATCTGTTACATTAGATGGAGCGCTGATGGTTACAGTATTGACAAGATTTCCAGTATAAGAAAGAGGTACGTTTATTACAACGGTATAGGTTACCGTACCTCCGTTAGGTAAGCCCACCAAATCATTGATAGCACCGGTCTGTGTACCGGAAACAGAGGTGGTGGAACCACTGGATGCCACTGCGGTATAACTCATGTTTGAAGCCGGAATTCCAGATGGAACATTATCTATAACCCTTGCGTTCAATACCCCAAATGGCCCATTATTACGAGCCACTATGGTATAAGTGGTGGTGGTCCCTGGCGTATAGGTAATAGACCCATCAGTCTTAGTGACAGTAAGATCAGTATTTAATGTGATAGGTGACGTAACACAATGCGCACCATCATTGGCCGAACTTGCCGGAGCATCAGAAAGTAAAACCCTTCCTCCTGTCGACAGATTAAACTGATAAAACCCTCCAGCATTACTTACCCCAAACATTTCGCCTGAATTGGAGCCGAACATCGCCCCATAAGGTCCATCAAAATAGCTTCCCCCTATTTGAGTCACAAGTCCCGTATTTGGATTGATTGATATTAATTGTCCATTTGTTAATTCAACCCCATATAGAAGTCCAGTAACCGGGTTATATGCCAAATCAGGCAGATTAGTATTTGCTGACAGAGTTATGGTTGTAAAAGTTAATGTTGTGAGATTTATTTTGAAAATCTGATTGTTGCTGGTATTCTGTTTCACATAAAAATTACCCACATTATCTATTTCTCCGGCATTATAAATTGCAAGTGGAAGGCCTGTTATTGACCCATGAACAGAAGAAGTTCCGTTGGAATTGATCCTTAAAACAGTATTAGAGGCAGAACCAGTGGCCATACCATACATGACGCCATTAACAGGATTAATACCGATAGCATTATAATTACCAGAGGCAGTTCCGACTGTAGTATAGGTAAAAGGATTGGTTGATATTCCAACATCATACAAAATATTAGCCTGTGAAAGATAGAGCTTATTGCTGTTACATCCAAAAGCCTGAGCTTTTGAAAAAACAGCGAATAATAATAGCGCTAATAATACCAGCCTTTTCCCAATAATTTTTTTAAGGTCTTTGAAGTCGAGGGAATAAATATTTTTCATGGTTAAAATTTAGATTAAACTACTTGTGTATTTTGAAATTACTTGTACATAAGCAAATCAACTGAAAAATATAAAATTTACAAAAAAAAGAGGGCCCCAACAGGCCCTCTAATAAAAAATAAACTAATAATCAACACCTTACACATCCCCCATAAAGCTAAGCATCCATATCGAAAGATCCTGATCAGGAGATAATTTCAGTTTTTTTCTAAGATTATACCTGTTATTTTCAACAGTCTTGACCGCTTTAAAGGTGAACTCAGCAATTTCTTTTGTAGAAAATCCCAGATAGATATAGGCACAATAAGTGAGTTCTGATACTTTCAGATTGGGATTCACTTCAAGCATCTTGCCTAAAAAAAAGGGATACACTTCCTGAAAACGGGTCCAGAAATGTGGACTTCCTTCTTTAGCCATTTTTAATACTTCAGAAAATGATTCGTTAATCTTTTTCTGAAGATCCCCGGCATGTTTTTTTTTCAGGAACAGTCTAGCTGCCGTCTGTTTTTTTATAGTTTTTGCTTTTTTATATAAATAAAGAACTGAAAATAATGCACTCACCCCTATAAATACAATAATGTAATAGAGCTCTTCCCTACGCTTCCTTTCATCTTCCACCTGATCATCAAGAAACCTGGATATAGGAATATCTAAAACATTTCTTTCAGCCAGCGTGACACTATCATTCAATTCAGTATACTTTAAAAGGTATTCATTTTCTTTTTCCGTAAGATGAAGATTCCTGTAGGCAACTGACAGCAGTTTATAGGTTTCCACATTTCTTTTCTTAAAGCCCATTTTCTGAGTGATTTCAAGAGACTCATTAAGGTAGATCAGAGCTTTTTTATACTGTTTTTTCGCAATAGATAATTCACCAAATGCACGCAATACATTTGCCTTTCCTTCAATAGGGACCTTTCTGGTAAGAAGGAGGTCATCTGCTTTGCGGATGTAGTAATCTGCAGAATCTATATCATCTCTTTTTAAATGCCTTTTAGCTATTGTAATAAATAGCATGGGTCTTGGAGACCTCATACACTTTCGTTCGTAATAGTATACAGAATCCATCATGTTTAAATTCCCGAAAGAGAAGCGTTTCCATTCATAGATATCATATATTCTTTTTTCCTTCCTTTTTCGGTCTCTGATCTTATTAGCAATAAGGAGGGACTCATCAAAACTTTGGATGGCGTACCGATGGAGTCCGAGCGAATAGTAATTGATTCCATATACATAGGAAAGGCGCGATTTCAATTCATCATCCTGACATTTTTTCAACTTATTTTCTGCAATTTCAAGAAAGAGAAAACTGTTCTTGTTATCATTCATTCCACTTAATGCAGTAGCTATGTTAAGATATCCCGTGATTTCCCCTTTATCATAACGGAGCGTTTTGGCTCTTTTGACAAGCTTCATTTCCTGCAAAACAATTCCTTTATAGTTGCCTACATTACGTAATCTTCCATAACCAATGCTTTGCAAACGATCTATTTGCAAACGGGTATAGTTTTGCGCTTTATATAGTGAAAAAGATAAGATACAGAGTAAGAATAATGTATTTTTAAAATTCATTGTTTCATTCATCAAATCGGCATATTTAAAATACCCCATATTCAAATATTAAATATCTTTCTTGTAAAGCTGTGCAGTCATCGTTCCTTTCCCCCAATTATAATTGAGTCCACTTGCACTGTTCATATTATAACGGATTATACATGGAGAAGCTGTCGTGGAGCCCTGCAGCTCCAAATAGCCGTTTAATGTGTAAGCGACAGTTATATCACTGCTTGTATTATTTATGATCCGTTCAACATATGAGGCACTTACTGTTGACATTTTGACACCATTGGACCCCCTTGGATAAGAAAACTTTCTTGATCCCGCAGGCATTTCAATACCATTCTTAACAAAACGGATTCCATAATAAAGCATCACTCCATCAGCACAGTTTAGATTGCCTGATTCTACTGCCAGCCCTAAAGGAATAGAATAATTAATAACGACCTGCACATCTTTATTGGCGGGAATTACAATGTTCAGTCCCATCCCAATATCAATATTATTAACTGAGCTACCCGTTGCCCAGGTTCCGGTTATATCAATATTATAAGGATTCGTAGCAACTAAAGAATAAATATCATCTAAAGCATATTTTCCAGGTGGCTGTAAAGCAGAGACCGGAAGCCTTTTCCCAACTCCACTGGCGTCCAATACCAAAACGAGATCTGTGGAAAGTAAAGATCCATACTGAGGAACAGCCCTCAGACGGATATTCCCGTTTACATCAAGAGATTGTGTGGGGTTTGCTGTGTTAATACCCACATTATTTACCTGGGCAAGAAAATGAACGCTCACCAAAAGTGAAACGGCTAAAAAAGATTTTTTTGAAATCATCATGTTTTTTTAATTTAAAATTCATCAAATTATTCCTTCATTATTTAATGATGGAAAGGAGTATCGATTTTGTGTTTGTATTTACTTTATAGTAGTCAGTCTATTCATTAGAATATTTACTTATCCATTTATAAAGAGTCGTTTTAGGAATTCTGTAGTCGGCAATGATCTGGGCTCTTGTTTTTTGTCCGGTATAAATGAGATCCAAAATAAAATCTATCATTTCTCTTGTATAAATATTTTTCCGGAACATTGGTTTTACCGACGTATGGTTTAACTTTTTTATTTCATGAGAAGAGACTGGAGGAGAATACAAAATAAGATGTTGAGAATAAACTCTGAAAAAATCAAATTTCAACAGTTTGCTCCATCTCAATACAACATCTGTTGGCAAATCTTTTTGCAAAAACATCGCTTCTATCTCAGATTCTGTGCATTTTATAAAATTGCATATGCGAAGGGTGTCAATTTCCAGTTCATTGACTCTTTCTTTAATCAATAAACCAATATGAATATCTTTAAAATGATTGCTCATCACCGAATTTTTATACTATTAATACACTTTTAAACAGACTCTTTTAATTGGTAAAACCCATTGTATCTTTTTTATTAAGAATTCAAAAAAGGCATATCCTTTTTCAAAGTAAAGACCTAATGCAAATAAAAATAAAAATCTCAAACACTCCCAAAAAACGACACCTCAAGAAGCCCTCTAATTAAGAAAATACTGCCTATAACTCATTTAAACAGTACTTAAAATACACATCCGCAATAAAAGCTCACATTGTATGCTCTGCTATCAGCAAACAGTGGAAATCATACTAATGCTTAATATTATTTCATTCATTTGATAAAATTCCAAAGTGATAAAGACTTCTTTATATTTCTCTTATAATAAAAATAATTTAACAAATTGATAAAAGAGCCAGATAATAAATATACAGTCCTTATTATTGGAAAATTATTAAATATCAAAATCAGCAATCTGATGGAAATTGACAAAAAAATTATGATCTGATGACCGAAAGCTATGGTGGAAATGATCAGTTCATCCAAAAGCTTTCCACCCAATTTCCTTTTCTCACCAAAAAAGAATTAAAACGCGGTATCTATTTCAGAATGAATTTATCTTCAAAAGAAATCTCCTCTCTGAGCAACACAACCATTATTGCAAGTAAAAATTACAATATTCCACTTATCTTTAATACTTTAACAATAATCAATATTTATATTTAAAAAAAAACATTAGAATTATCTAAATACATACAGATAATTTAATTAACTTTAAAGATGCAAATTGAACCGTAAAACGACATCGTCATGAAAAAAATATTTCTTATGGTTTTACATTTTAGCAGGCAGATACATTTTACTTATGAATATCAGTATGAAAATAGAAGTAAAAATATTCAACCTGTAGCACCCAGGTGTGCAGAACAGGACATTCCTTTTTATTCCTGTAAAAAACTCATCTCTCATTATTTTAATACAACATTAAATGATACCAAAAGCAAAACTCTTTTTCGTAACCTCATGTCTGAAAATTGTTTCAATATAAAAATACACTCTTTACTACATTCCTTTTGGCTGTCAGCAATCAGGGCTCCACCTCTTTTATTCAGATGAAAATATAATATACAGATAATCAGTTCAATTAATTAAATTTTTATACTTATGAAAAAAATCATGTTATTACCAATTGTTTTCTGGTCCATTTTAGCTATAGCTCAGGTAGGGATAAACACCTCTGTTCCTAATGCAACTCTTGACGTCACAGGAGTACCCAATATCACGACTACACCAGACGGTGTGATCGCTCCGAGGCTTACAGGTGATCAACTTGCTGCAAAAGACAACGCTTACGGAGCTGCTCAGACAGGCACCCTGATTTACGCTACAGCAGCCGTAACAGCACCTACTGTAAAAACGGCGGCTGTAACACAACCCGGCTATTATATGTTTGACGGGACCAAGTGGGGATATGCATTCGGGGGCAGCAGCACAGGAACGATTTCCCCGGGCCAGCTCGTATATTATCATGGTACAATCACGAACGCGACCTCCAACAATAACTGGATGAACTCTTATTTATCTGATCTACCTGTATTGGATGGAATTTTGAGACTGGACGGAATTTTCCAAGCCAGTTCGGTAGCAGGTCCTGGTACGGTATCATTTAACCCCAGGCTCGTGAATGTCTCCAGTACCAATCAAAAAATATGGGTTGCGGAAATCTCGAGCGTAGACCGCTTTAACTTTGGAAATGTTATTTTGGGAGCCAGTGGCGGCTGGATCAATATCGATAATGGTATTTATCTTAATTATGGAGATAATATGACTTCAGCCAGTGTACCTTATGGCCTGACTGGAGGAACACCCAATAACAACAGTAATGAAGTAGTGGTATTGGACGTCATCTTAAACGGCAAATGGTACAGATGCTACTACTTTTTGGTCATAGATAATAAAAACCAAACCGCACCAGCAGGCTACACCAGAGAAGTTTATTTATCCATCCAGAGACTGTACTAATGTTTTTTCGGAAAAGGAAGTATTTATGATGGTAAAGACTACCGATTGAGCCCCATGTTTCTAATCTATATAAAGTGATATAAAATCTTGGGGCTTTTTTTATTTATGATGCTTTTACCTGACTTTTCAAATGGTACGTATATACATTATACGGCAATATTCTTTTAGCTAAGTTTTTTGAAATAATACAACCGATTAAAATAGGAAAAAACAAAGCGTAGCCATTCGGAACGAGATTACAAACCAGGAAAAGTGCTGTAAAAGGAGCATCAATGGAGGCTGATAAGGTAGCCGCCGCTCCTACCAAGACAAAATTTAAATAAATAAGGGAGGTTCCGAAGAACGTATTACAGAAAAGAGCAAATGTAAATCCCAGAAAAGCACCAGCTACAATACTAGGCGCAAAAACGCCCCCGTCTCCCCCAGCTCCGAGGGTTAATGAAGAAGCCAAAGGCTTTAAAAAGATCAGCAAAATCAGAAATACAAAAGAATAGCTTTGGGGATGAGTCAGAATTTCAGAAAGAGAATGATAGCTGTCTCCGTATAAAAATGGAAAACAAAAAATCATAGTTCCCACAAGCAAAGCACCAAGATTCACTCTTAAAAAATTATTCGGGATTCCTGAAAAAAGTCTTTAATTTTAATAACCAATATGGTAAAATAAACTGACAAAATACCTCCCAATGCACTCAGGATTACAAAAAACGGAACCGCCATCCATTTCCAATCTGTAATCTCAAAGGAAAGCAAAGGTTCGCTTTTAAGGAAATAAAGAAAAATGCCTGAAATAAGAGCTGATGTCGTACAACTGATAAAAAGGGTTTTATTGAATTTTCTGGCAATCACTTCCATGGCAAATAGCCATCCCACAAATGGACTTCCAAACAAAATAGAGACCCCGGCCACAACACCCGCGCAGATCAGCTCCAATTTATAAATATTAGCAGAAAACTGTCTTTCATAGACTGCATTTCCGAGAGTCGCCGTGGCAACAACCGTAGAAACCTCAATTCCGGTGGAACCACCGAAGATCACCGTCAAAAATCCATTAAAATAATGAGATGGAATTTTAAACAATGGCAAATGATCTTTTCTCTGATCCACGGTTTTGTAAATTTCAGTAATCCCTTTATTCTTTCTGTTCCTGAAAAGGTATTTTCGTAAAAAATAAATAGCCGTAATTCCTATTGTAGGAAGAAAAATAAAGAATATAGAATTGGTATTTTCGGCAAAATGAAATATGTTTTTTTGAAAATGCTCTGTGATCAACTTCAATGAATATCCCAAAAAGGATGCACAGATACTGATTAAAATGGAAACCAGCACTAATCTGAAATAGTGGTGTCTTTGTATTATTTTCCTTTTCATTACCTTATTGGATTCAAATTTTTGCAAAATTAGTTGTTATGCAAGTGTATTCAAAAAAATAATGTATCAAATACTCTGAAAGTTGATTTAAGTCAGAATAATAATTATTTTACTTATCAATCTGTAGTTCCTATTATATCTCTTTATTTTACATGCGGCTTATTACCAGAGAGATAGCAGGAAATATTTGTTTTTTAAGCTAAAAAAACAACAGGACTGGAAAAAAGTCGCGTAGTTTCTGAAAATCAGAACCCCACGATTCTTACCTATATAATTTTTTTCCAAAAATTCAATAATCCATTAAATGCAGTCCCTGTCAAATCAAAACTACCAGGAATTTCATCCCATTTGCTCCAATATGTAACCAAGCGTGTTCCAACAGGAGTTGTATCAAGCTGCTCTTTGACGTATTGTGAATAAGAATAATATAAATCTTTATCCGGCATTATCTTATCGTCAATTGAACCAATCGTGTCCATATTTTCGTAGAAAGAATTAAAAAAGTAGAAAGCATCATAATCAAAAAAGGAAATTTCATTGATATTGGAGTGTATAAATTCTACATTGGTAATTTTATAACGGTCAGCTATTTTTTTTGATATTTTAGTAAGAGAAGCTCTTTGCTCAACCCCAAAAAACATTCCTTTTGTGGAAGCCGCTCCAACCAGACAAAATTTTCCGACACCGGCACCGATATCCAATATTTTGCTATCAGGCTTTTCAGCGAGATAATCAGCCGCCATTTTGGCAACATCTACAGGGGTCCAGTGTTGACTCGCCAATTCTCTTATATGATTTGGATAAAGTTCATTAAAAGTACTGTCTTTAACTTCTATATTGAGTTTGAGATGTTCAAAAATCATAACATAAATTTTTCTTTGCCGGAAGTAATGATTAATATAATAAAAATAACCGGATTAACCTACAAACTGATGTTAAAAAAGTAAAATTGACAGGCAGATCCCACAACAATATGACTGATAAAGCATTTTTGGTTTTTCTGTTTTAGCAAATAAGAACGTAACAACGTCCACTCTTGAGATCTTCCCCACCATCATGGCTTCTCATCTTTAAGCCGATCCACTTAAAGAGATTAACTTTATTAACATTTAAATTGATCCTTAACAGTGTATAATTTTCACCCATTGATTAGTATCAATGACAATACCATCTTAATGGATCGTGAGCCGTACAAACATTTTTTTTGAGCCGTACATGCAACGCTTATTTTCTTTGAACATTTAATTTTGTCTTTATGAAAAGTGCGATCTTTCATAACCGCCATACTGAACCGTTATTACTCTCCTATCCTGCACTAATATTGTCTAAGAATATTAAACAATGTCTTTTCTATACAAGCTTTTTTAAGTATTTTTACCTCACATTATATAGATGATCTATGAGAAAAATCTTACTTGCAGGAATTTTGACTTTAGGAGGATTTGTAACTGCAAGTGCACAGTGTACCAGTGTAACTACAATTACAGAAAATTTTGATAGCTGGAAGGATATCAGCAAATGCTGGACTGCTCAACAGGGAAAAGCCATGCTGTATGCCAATGATAAAAGAATTATATTTTATTCGATGAGCAGCCCGGGAGAAAACATGTATCTCATTACTCCAAAAATCAAAGCTGGAACCTATACGCTTTCTTTTGATATATCCGACAACGGAGGAGAAACTACGCTTGAAATGTTCTCCATCAACAACCCATCGGATTCAAAATCATATGTTTCAATCGCTAATCCCTCAAAAATAACGGGAGATAAAAAAACATTTGATATCTACTTAAAAAAAGATTCAAGTTTGGGTCTGAAAGTTTTGTTGAATGGAGTTCATCAGGCAGTGTATGTGGATAATTTTTCCCTTAAACAAAAAAAATAAACGCTTAGAGTGAATATTTTAGAAGTCTTATTAATCCAGAATAAAACATTTCGATGGCACCTTTACTCTCCGAAGTCTCACAGCTTTGGAGATTTTTATTCTTCATTACTTCTGTAAATAAATTCTATTCAAATACAGGAAGCTCAATGTCATCTTTAGTCACCTCTTTTTCTTTACTCCTCAACAGTTTGCTCACCATCTTGACAGGACGACTGGCTAAAAGGGCCGCTGCCTTATTCACTACGGTAACGCCAAGTTTTGATTTAGGATGTGCCAACCAGGGAACTCCAGGAGGTAACTTCTGAACTTTTTCTACAAATGGACGCATCCTTTTTTCATACGCTGCAAATGCATCTTCGTGGTGGTCATGACGTGAAAGTTCACCCGCCAATAAATAAGCCCCCACCATAGCTAATGTAGTTCCCATCCCTGTTAAAGGGGTCGGGCAATAAGCAGCGTCACCAATCATGCCCGCCCGGCCATCGAACCATCGGGGTGCTTTCACCTGACTGATGCCATCAAAATACACTTCGCTGTTATTATCGATTTCTTTCATCAATCGTTCCGCTTCCCATCCGGCACCCGAAAGTTTCTCCTTCAGCACTTTTTTTTGTTCACGATCCGATTGACTGAGATATCCTTTATCATCCGATAGAAAGCTGAAGGAAGCCCTTATCGTACCATGATTGTCGGGACGCAGAAGCATTACCCGCGATCCAGGTGCTGTATACCAGCGTGCCCATTGCGTATCGCTTTCCAGTCTGGGTATCGTATACCATGCATTATAAAGCCCTAAAAATTTTAATTCCGGCTCATCCCCAAAAATTAATTTTCTCGTGGCAGACCGAACTCCATCAGCAGCAATCAATAAGTGGAACGATCCACTTTCGTTATCACTGAATGTAACCTCAACTTTATCGGGTCCCTGATGTATGGCTGTAATGTATTTCCCAAAAACATAGTGCACATCATTCTTAGTGTGTTCATATAAGATATTCACCAAATCACCTCTGAGTATTTCGGCTTCACTCGTAAAACTGCCACTGCCTTCTGCTGGAAATTCAGCTTCCACCTCATTATCACAGTTGATGAACTGTAATCCTATCTCTCCGGTATTGGCGGCAAGTATTTCTTTCTCAATGCCCATCATTCTTACGATGGCGCGCCCGGCTCCCCTGATATCCAGATTCTGACCGCCTAATCTCAACGATTGGGAACGCTCCACTATGGTTACCTCAAAGCCATATTTAGCCAGCCAAAACCCTAAGGTTGGACCTGCAATGCTTGCCCCGGAGATGAGTACTTTATTTTTACTATTCATTTCGTTTTTATGCTAAATTTGTAATTGATACAATGCCCTCACTTACTTTTTATACGATTTTTATCTGCCTTTTTTAAGTCCTCTGATTTTTGGGAAATCTCCTCCAGACTCAGGCCTTTATAATTTATAAATAGGTCATGATGGTGATTATCCAGTTTTTGTAATAGGAATGACAAGGAGCTAATGTTTACGTTTTAAGTATATAACTAAAAATACGAATACGTTTTAAAATGATGAAATTATTTTGAATATAAAAAAGACTCACTGCGAAATTATTATATTTTTTATAACGTATTTAAACAATTAAATGTCAAAAAATCTCGCTAAATTAACCTGTTGATTACCAATGCGCCACCCCTATGAAGAATTTTAAAGAAATAAGCTTACCTGATTTGTCACATACGACTTTATCAATGGCCTATCCTTCCGGACAAAAGACATTACCTGAATCAGGAATTGTCTTAGCAGCAGATGTGGGTGGAACCAAAACAGAACTGGCGCTTTTCCAGATAAAAAAAAAGAAACTGGTTGCCATCAAAAGTGAACGATACGCCACCACAGATCACAATTCATTCGTAAAGGCAATCCAGCATTTTCACGAAGATAAAACTTCTGTTATTGACTGCGCTTGTTTAGGAGTAGCCGGTCCCGTAGATGGTGATAAAGTCCGGGGCGTTAACTTCGCCTGGGAAATCGACGCCAAAAAATTAGAAGCTGATTTGGAAATAAAGAAGGTATTGTTAATCAACGATCTTCAGGCCAATGCTTACGGCCTGTCTGCCCTTAAAGCTTCCGACTTTGAAACAATTTCCAAAGGAGAAAAAAGCGAAGGGAATGCGGTCGTTATTTCACCGGGAACAGGTCTTGGTGAAGCGGGAATGTATTGGGACGGGGCCTATTATCATCCCTATGCCACAGAAGGAGGACATTCTAATTTCGCCCCAGGCAATGAACTGGATCTGGAATTATGGAAATTTTTACATCATAAATTTAACCACGTAAGCTGGGAAAGAGTGATTTCCGGACAGGGCATCAACAATATATATGATTTTTTAAGAAATTACAGGGGTGAAAAAGAACCCGGCTGGCTCACGGAACAGTTAAAGGGTGACAGCCCCTCCAAAGTCATATCTTCAGCAGCCATAGAAAAAAAGGATTCCGTATGTGTTGAAACCATGCAGCTGTTCTTAAAATACCTGGCTGTAGAATCCAGCCAACTGGCTTTAAAAGCAAAAGCGACCAGCGCAATTTATATCGGTGGCGGAATTCCTCCAAAAATTCTCAGTCTGATTGATAAAAAAGAATTTTATAAAAATTTCATCAACGTCGGACGAATGGAACATCTGCTAAAAACCATTCCCATTAAAGTCGTGCTTAATGATAAAACAGCTTTAATGGGAGCGGCTTACTATGCGGCAATGGGAATTTTGAAATGATAACAACTATTTATTTTGCCACCTTTTATACGCATTGATTAATCCGTTAGTAGAAGAATCGTGGGAATCTATTTCATCGTTATTATCCAGTTGTGGAAGTACATTGGTAGCTAACTGTTTACCCAGTTCCACGCCCCATTGGTCAAAGCTGAAAATATTCCAGATCACTCCCTGCACAAAAATCTTGTGTTCATACAGTGCCGTCAGTGCGCCTAACGAAAAAGGGGTAATCTCTTTAAGCAAGAAGGAATTGGTAGGCTTGTTCCCGGTGAAAACTTTAAACGGAATTAATTTTTCCATCTCTGATTCTTCCATTCCTGCATCTTTTAATTCGGCGGCAACCTGCTCTGCGGTTTTCCCGTTCATCAAAGCTTCAGTTTGGGCGATAAAGTTTGAAACCAATATTTTGTGATGCTCTCCAACAGGGTTATGACTGATTGCCGGTACAATAAAATCACAGGGAATCAAATGAGTTCCCTGATGAACCAATTGATAGAACGCATGCTGTCCATTGGTTCCGGGCTCCCCCCAAACAATAGGTCCGGTGCTGTAGGTGACATCATTTCCATTCCGGTCGGTATGTTTTCCGTTGCTCTCCATATTTCCCTGCTGAAAATAGGCCGGAAAACGGTGCATATACTGATCATAAGGAAATATGGCTTCTGTTTCCGAACCAAAAAAATTGGTATACCACAACCCTATTAAAGCCATGATCAAAGGAATGTTTTCTTTAAAATCTGCCGTTCTGAAATGCTGGTCAGTTGACTCAGCGCCTTTAAGTAATTCTTCAAAATGATCATATCCTATGGTGAGCGCAATGGAAAGTCCGATACTGCTCCACAGACTGTAACGACCGCCTACCCAATCCCAGAAAACAAACATATTTTCGGGATCAATTCCAAATTTTTCCACGCCTTCCTTGTTAGTGGAAAGAGCGACAAAATGTTTAGCGACAAATTTTTCATCTATAGCCGATTTTAGGAACCAGTCACGGGCTGTTTGTGCATTGGTCATTGTTTCCTGTGTGGTGAACGTTTTGGAGGCAACCGTAAAAAGTGTTTCTTCAGGATCTAAGTTTTTTAAAGTTTCCACAATTTGAGTTCCATCCACATTGGAAACAAAATAGGCATGAATTCCCTCTATCCAATAAGGTTTTAACGCTTCGGTAACCATTACAGGTCCCAGATCACTTCCTCCTATCCCGATATTGACAATATTTTTAATTTTTTTCCCGGAATATCCTTTCCATTCTCCGCTATGAATTTTTTCACAAAAAGCCTTCATCTTCTCACGGGTTTCGCGAACTTCCGGCATAATATCTTCTCCATCGATACTCATAGACTGGTCTGAAAAATTTCGCAGGGCGGTATGCATCACGGCGCGGTTTTCTGTTCCATTGATTTTTTCACCTGCAAAAATGGCATCCATCGCATTTTTCACCTTACAATCGTCCGCCAGCTGCAGCAGTTTTTCAAGAGTTTCATCAGTGATGATATTTTTAGAATAATCAAAAAGGATCTCATTGAATGTAATCGACATTTTCTCAAACCTTTTGGAATCTTTTGTAAAAAGGTCTTTTATCTGAACGGTTTTTATTTCGGTATGGTGTGCCAGTAATGCTTTCCAAGCTGCTGTTTCTGTGGGATTTATTGTAGGAAACATTTTTTATTTTTTTAATATTAATATTTTACTTTCTAAGAAGCTTTGCTAAGATTAAGGAAGAATCTAAAAATTAAAAGCATGTTTACATTTTAAAATTTTTCACCATTTATAAATAATCGGTCACTTTCATTGTCATTATCTATAAATTTTTACCATTAAGATCTTATTAAGAAGTGAAGAATATTAAGTTTAGCTTCGCTTTAAGAAGTATTTAAAAATCTATTTGAATTTTTCTTACTTAAGCTTATATTCTTCAATGTTCTTAAGGGTTTGGATGTTTATCAATTATTGAATAGAATGTAAACAGCCACTCTGTATTCTTATTTTTTGTCAGGCAGATTGATCCAGTGGAAGCCATCTTTTGCGATCAGAGCGTCTGCATTTTCAGGGCCCCAGGAGTTGGCAGGATAATTCGGGAAGTTGTTCATTGTATTGTTTTCCCAATAATCAAGAACCGGCATGACCACTTCCCAGGCTGCTTCTACCTGATCTGCGCGCATAAATAAAGTCTGATCTCCTGAAATAACATCCAGCAAGAGGGTTTCATAGGCCTCCGGAGCATCTGTTTTTGTTTTCACTGAATAATCAAATACCATATCTACCGTATTTAAATTCATTTCAAGACCTGGTATTTTGCTTTCGAGTTGAAACCTGATCGCCATATCGGGTTGTATACTGATGATCAATCGGTTCTGTTTTAGAACATTTTGCTCTCCGTTATTGAACATATTGTGAGGAACTTCCCGAAACTGTATGATAATATGCGAAGCTGATTTAAAAAGTCTTTTCCCGGTTCGCAGATAAAAAGGAACGCCTTGCCAGCGCCAGTTATCGATATTAAATCTCATCGCGGCGTAGGTTTCGGTGTTAGAATCCGGGGCTACATCCACTTCTTCACGATACCCGGAAACTTCTTTTCCTTGTACCCAACCCGGACCATATTGTCCTCTCACCGCCATTGTATCAATTGTTCCCGGTACAATTTTTCGTATCGCTTTCAAAACATCTACTTTCCGGTCACGCACAAGATCGGCATCAAAGTTGACAGGCGGTTCCATGGCGATGATGCACAGTAATTGCAGCAAATGATTTTGAATCATATCTCTCAAAATTCCGGAATGGTCAAAATATCCGCCTCTGTCTTCTACCCCAATCTGTTCGGTAACAGAAATCTGCACATGTTCAATATGCGTACGGTTCCAAAGCGGTTCCATGATCGTATTGGCAAAGCGGAAAGCCATTACATTCTGAACGACCTCTTTTCCTAAATAATGGTCGATTCTGTAAATTTGTTTTTCATCAAAAATCGTCAGCAACTTTGTATTTAAAGCCTTTGCAGATTCGAGATCCCTTCCAAATGGTTTTTCAATAATGATGCGTGTGGTTTCCTTATTATTGTCCAGTTTACTTTTTGAAATGTTCTCTGCGATGGTGCAAAATAAATCCGGCGAAACCGCACAGTAATATAATATTGAAGGGTCTTGCTTCCACTCTTCTTTCAAGGTATTGATTTTTGAATCAAACTCATTGTAAGAAGCGACATCCTTGATATCCGATGCCTGATAAGAAATATTTGAAGAAAATTTAGCCCATTGTTCTTTTTTAGCTTTCCCTGTCCTGGAGAATTCATTAATTCCCGCTAATAAAGAATCGCGATATTTTTGATCGGTAAAATCGGTCCTTGAAGTCCCGATTATAGCAAATTGTTCAGGAAGCCGGTTTTCAAGAAAAAGATTGTATAAAGCCGGAATAATTTTTCGTTTGGTTAAATCTCCGTTACCTCCGAAAATAATGATAACAGTGGGATTTACTTTTATATTTGATGGGTTTGCCATTATTTAATTTTTATAAAAATTCTGATTAAAAAACAATTTAATTTTTGCTGTTGTCCATCCATTCGGTATGAAAAACGCCTTCTTTTCCTTTCAGTTCATAAGTATGTGAGCCGAAATAATCACGTTGTGCCTGGATGAGGTTGGTCGGCATATTTTCACTGCGGAAATCATCGAAATAACTTAATGCCGCAGAAAACGCCGGTATAGAAATACCGTGGGTCACCGCATCAGAAACGACAGTGCGAATGCCCGGAATGCTTTTAGTAAGACTTTCTGCAACGGTTTCATCCAAAAGTAAATGTTGCAGTTTAGGATTCTTGTTGAAAGCGGCATATATATCTTCTAAAAATTCGGAGCGGATAATACAGCCCCCACGCCAGATTTTTGCGATCAGATCTAAATTCAGGTTATACTTAAATTCTTCGTTCCCCTGGTAGAGCAAATGCATTCCCTGAGCGTAAGCGGAAACCATAGCAAAATAAAAAGCATCCTCCAGTTTATCCAGATAGTCACTCTTATTTTCCTGATACTGCATTTCGGTTACATCCGGATATATTTTCGAAGCCTGCACCCGCAGCTCTTTTAAACTGGAAAGATCACGCATCGAAACGGCAATGTCTATGATCGGAGTGGGAAGATGCAAATCCATGGCCGCCTGGGAGGTCCATTTACCTGTTCCTTTGGCTTTAGCTTCATCTCTGATACTATCCAGCAAAAGATGGTTTTCCCCCTCATTTTTGTACGTAAAAATATCAGTGGTAATTTCTAACAAATAAGATTTTAAGTGACCTTCATTCCATTTTTTATAGACTTCATGAATCTGGCTGTTGTCCATTTGAAGACCTTTCTTCATGATTTCATAGGACTCAGAGATGAGCTGCATGATCGCATACTCAATTCCATTGTGTACCATTTTTACAAAATGACCCGCGGAACGATCTCCCATAAAACCAACGGTAGGTTCACCATTGACGTGAGCGGCAATTTTTTCCAGAATGGGTTTTATGATTTCGTAAGCTTCCTTATCACCGCCGGGCATCATGCTTGGACCTCTCCTAGCTCCTTCTTCACCTCCCGAAACACCCATTCCTACAAAATGAAGACCCTTATCTTCCAATTCTTTATATCTTCGTTCGGTATCGGTATAATGTGAATTCCCGCCATCTATAATGATATCTCCTTGATCCAAAACAGCCAGCAATTCTTTAATAACACTGTCGACGATTTCACCGGCAGGAACCAGCAACATCACCGTCTTCGGACTTTTAAGACTGTCGGTAAATTCCTTCAGATCTGAATATCCATGGATATTTTGATTGTTTAAATGATTAAGGGCATTTACTTTATCCACACTGTTATCGTATCCGGCACAAGGGTAACCATGGTCGGCAATATTCTGTAAAAGGTTGGAGCCCATTGTCCCCAAACCTATCATTCCGAATGCGTTTTGATTTTTATTTTCGTGTTCCATCATATTATTATTTTCGAGTAAAATTTTCGAGAATTGTTTTCGTCGTTTCAAAGTCTTTGTGCAGGATACTATTAATTCCCATATTTTTAGCAGCATCTGCCAGCATTGGTCTATCGTCAAAATAAATACATTCATCGGGTTTAACCTGAGCGATATCCATTGCCATTTTAAAAATTCGCGGATCCGGTTTTCTTACCCTAACATAACAGGATGAGAAAAAGCCGTCAAAGACTTCATGTAATTTAAAAGTCTGAATCCGATATTCGTTAAGATCTGCATTTTCATTACTGAGGGCAAATAAGGGCAAGTCGGTTTGTTTTTTCCATTTTTTCAGCCATTCCAGGAGGTCTGGCAATTCTGTAGATTGGGAAAAAATAAATTCTTTAAACTCCTCTTTCGTAAAATCACGAGGTTTATGAAATAAAACAGTATTTAAATATTGATCGAATGAAACGCTTCCTATCTCAAAAACATTGTAGATGAAATTGTGCAGAATATTCATTTCTTTAAAATCAAAATTAAAAATTTCCGCAGCCTTTTCCCGCGAATTGTAATCCCAGCCATTGGTAAGCAATACCCCACCAATATCCATAAAGATCACTTTTATTTTCGATACGTTAAACTCAGTCATTGTTTATTTTTTATGTTATTACTACCCGGAACCGCTACTGATAGCTTATTTAGTAAACCTTAGATTTCATCCACTAAGATTCTTCTTAAGATTTTCAGCATACTTTGTTTGAATTTTGCTTTAGGATGAACAGCTTAAAGAAATCCGTGGATCTCTTCTTCATTTCCCTTAACTGCTCAACTTTTTTTAATGGTTTGCAATTTCCATCCATTATTAAAGTCTGCGCAGATCATTATTTTCCAAATCCTGAATTTTTTTCAATCGGCGAAGATGTCTTTCTGCTCCGATAAACCGGGCATTGAGAAACGCCAGAACCAACTCTTCTGCACTTGAATAGCCCGTCACACGACCACCAAGACAGATTAAATTCATATCATCATCTTCTACCCCCTGGTGCGCCGAGAAATAATCCGTAATTAAAGCCGCTCTGACACCGGAAACTTTATTGGTAGCAACACAGGCACCGACTCCACTTCCACAAATAGCAATGCCGCGGAACACTTCTCCGGCAGCTACCGCTTTTGCAAGTGGAATCACATAATCCGGAAAGTCATCTGTATTATCGAGTTTCATTGCGCCATAATCTATCGGTTCAAATTGATTTTCAACTAAAAAAGACTTCATTCTTTCTTTGAGTTCAAAACCGCCGTGATCCGCGCAAATACCTATTTTTCTCAGTACTTTTGACATTTTTCTTTTTTTATTGAGTTCTGAAATGATTTTTTAACAGAAAAGGATCTATACTAAGTTCGTGAAAAAATTTATTCCTTCTTCAAAAACAAATCTTTCGCTTTTTTTACTACATTTTCTACGGTGAATCCATATTCTTTCATCACTTCTTCTGCCGGTGCAGATTCTCCAAACTTGTCTATTCCGATCACATCACCATCGTCGGTCGTATATTTCATCCAGCCCACCGGAGACCCTGCTTCTACCGCCAGTCTTTTTCTGTTTTTCTTTGGTAAAACCTGTTCCTTATAAGCATCAGTCTGCTGATCAAATAAATTCCAGCATGGCATACTTACCACTCTTGCCTTAATGTTACTTTTCTTTAATTCCTCCTGTGCTTCAAGGATCAAATGAACTTCTGATCCGGTGGCAATAAGAATCATATCCGGTTCTCCCTCTGAATCTGAAAGAATATAAGCCCCTTTCTCGAGGTTTTTCGCGCTTGCATATTTGTTTTGATTGATCACCGGAATTCCCTGGCGGGTTAATGCAATAGCGACTGGTCCATCTTGATGTTCAATGGCTACGCGCCAGGCCTGTGCCGTTTCGTTGGCATCCGCCGGTCGGATAACAGTCATATTGGGAACCGTTCGTAATCCAATCAATTGTTCTACGGGCTGATGGGTCGTTCCGTCTTCGCCAAGAGCAATACTATCGTGGGTAAACACCATAATATGACGTATTTTCATGATGGCAGCCAACCTAAGCGGTGGACGCATATAATCTGAAAATATTAAAAATGTGGCTCCATACGGAATTAAGTAATTGCTGAGAGCCATTCCGTTTAGGATTGATCCCATTGCGTGTTCACGGATTCCAAAATGAAAATTACGTCCGTCACGATCTTTCGCTGAAAAGGATTGGTAAGCCTCAAGAACGGTATCGGTGGAAGGGGATAAATCCGCGGAACCTCCGATCAACTGTGGTAAATATTCTGCAATCGCATTCAGTGTTTTTCCTGAAGCTTTACGGGTGGCTATTTCCTCACCGGGTTCAAATACGGGAAGCTTTTCTTCCCATCCTTCGGGTAATTTTCCAGAAGCGATAGATTCATATTCTTTGGCAAGCTCAGGATGTCTTTTCTTATAATTTTCATAGAGTTTATTCCAATTATCTTCATTTTCAGCAGATTTTTTTCCTGCTTCATGATAAAAGGCTGAAACGTCATCAGGAACCACAAAATTCTGATCAGGATCAAAACCGAAATGTTCTTTCACCAGACGAACCTCATCTTTCCCCAAGGGTGACCCATGTGCAGCAGCAGAATTCTGTTTATTGGGACTTCCGTACCCGATATGGCTGCGGACTTTTATCAGTGACGGACGTCCGGTTTCATTCTGTGCGTTCTTTATCGCATTGGACAAAGCTTCCAGATCATTGATGTCCGGCAGATCCTGCACATGCCATCCGTAGGCTTCAAATCTTTTAGATACGTCTTCATCAAACGCTAGATCAGTATCACCTTCTATCGTAATATGATTGCTGTCATAGAAATAAATCATATTTCCCAACCTTAAATGGCCTGCTAATGATGCAGCTTCGGCTGAAACGCCTTCCATAAGATCACCGTCACTGCAAATTGCATAAATTTTATAATCGAAAATATTGAAATCCGGTTGATTATAACGTTCAGCCATGTATTGCTGGGCAATGGCCATTCCTACTCCATTGGCAAATCCCTGTCCAAGGGGACCTGTTGTTACTTCAATTCCGGGAGTAAGTCCGTATTCGGGATGACCTGCGGTAATGCTGTGTAATTGTCTGAAATTTTCAATGTCTTTCAGGGTAATATTGTAACCGGTCAAGTGCAGATAACTATACTGCAACATACATGCATGACCACAGGAAAGAATAAATCTGTCACGGTTTGCCCATTCTGGATTTTGAGGATTATAATGCATGAACTCGGACCATAATATATGACCTAATGGGGCTAAGGCCATGGGCGTTCCGGGATGTCCGGAATTTGCTTTTTGTACGGCATCGGCTGCCAAAACTCTTACGGTATCAATACTTTTCTGAATTAAATTTTTATTCTCCATTTTTATATTTCTTTTTTTACTTATTTTCCGCTTTTACGAAGATTACAATTGAATAAAGCGTCTGTTGTCATTGACATCATTAAAAGACGATTCGATAAAAGTTCCTCACTTATTTCGAATTTATACGGGCAAAAAGATAGGGGTAAACATCAAAATAAATCTTGTCAATGCACGTTGAAGCTGATGATTTAAAAAATCTGACCCCAACAGTTTTGTGTATCATGATTGGTTAATTTTATACTAACGAATGCTGCCTATACTATTTTATTTTTTATCTATCTGAATTAAATAAAAAAATAAAATAAGTAATGTACTACTCTGGATTCTACATCAAAACTGTGACCATTTTAAGATCTAACTTTCAGTTTTTTATTGCCAATCGAAAGATTCTATTTTACTTTCTATTAATCCCTGGCTCAGCGCTTAACTCATTATGAATTTTTTAAAAAAAGTAAAGCAACTGTTGTCAGTTGCTTTTATTGTTCAGATTATTTTTTAAGATAAGAAACTCTCCATACAATGCCACTTACATCATCAGCCACCAATAAGGATCCGTCCGCAATCTGAAGTACCCCTACAGGTCTCCCATAGACATCGCCTTTAGCTTCATTGGCGATAAAACCAGTGAGGAAAGGTTGATAAGAACCTGCCGCTTTTCCGTTCTTAAAAGGGACAAATGCGACCTGATAGCCCACCAGCGATGAACGGTTCCATGAACCGTGCTGCCCGATGAAGGCTCCGTTTTTATATTTTTCAGGAAACTGACCTCCGGTATAAAATGTTAACCCTAAAGAGGCGGTGTGGCTTCCCAAAGGAACATCCGGAACAATTGTTTTGGCCACCAGATCAGGCTTTTCGCCCTTTCTTCTGGGATCTTCATTTTTCCCGAAATATGCATACGGCCAGCCATAAAATGCATTTTGTTTCACACTGGTAAGATAGTCGGGAACCAGTTCATCGCCTAATTCGTCTCTTTCATTCACTACGGTCCACAATTCTCCGGTTACAGGATTCCAGCTCATTCCCACCGGATTTCTGAGTCCTGCTGCATATATTTTTTCGCCGCTTCCGTCAGGGTTTACTTCCAGAATATTCGCTCTTCTCACTTCATTTTCCATTCCGTTCTCGCCCACATTACTTCCGGAGCCAACCGTAATATAAATTTTAGACTGGTCTTTATTGGTAATAAGATTTCTGGTCCAGTGGTTGTTGTAACCTCCTGCAGGCAGATTAACGATCTTCTTTCCAGGTTTTGTTAATTTTGTTTCTCCGGCTTTGTACGGATATACCCACAGACCGTCTGTATTGGCTACGTAAAACTGATCTTTGATAATGAGCATTCCATAAGGCTGGTTTAAGTTATCTAAAAATACAGACGACGATTCTGCCACTCCATCTTTGTTGGCATCTCTGTAGAGGATGATCCTGTTGGCAGATTTCCCATCAACTTCAGCGCCACTTTTTCCACTCACGTCATTTTTTATTTTTTCTGTGGCGGAACGCTCTGAATTGGAAAGCACCACGAAAATGTCTCCATTTTCGCCCTGGATCATATTTCTGGGGCTTTTAATGTTTTCAGCAAAACGGGTTACAGTAAAACCTTCAGGAGCGGTCGGAGCTTTGTCTTTGGGCCATCCTATAACGTTACTGAATTTGTTTTTGGAATTTTTTTCGTCAGGCGGAGGCAGTTTTAAGGTATCGGTCTGTGTGAGAACTTCAGCACCGTCTGCCCCTTTTTCAGATTTATTTTTTTCTTTGCAGCCGACCATAAGCAGCACTGCTGCTGGTAAAAGATAATTTTTCATAATTTTTTGAGATGTGATGTTTAAAATTACTATCAATACAAATATCAGACCTGATAAAACATTATTGAAGTCTTTACCTATTAAAATTGTGCTTTAACACCCAATACAAAATTTCTTTTAGAGGCCGGATTATAATACCGGTTTCCAAAAGCATTGATGTCAAAACCTGAGACATACTCATTATTATAAAGATTCTGAATTTGCAGGTACACATTCAGTCTTGCTGTATGAAGATCTACCGGAACCCGGAATTGAATATTTCCGATCAAGCCTGGATCAGACCAAACAGAATTGGCATCATTTAAAGGCATTTTTGAGGTATAGAAATGGGAGTAATCAACAGAAAGTTTTTTAAAAAAGGTAAAATTCATTAAGCTGTTGACGGTTGTTCTTGGCACTCCTGTCAGATCATTCCCTGAAAAATCTCTTTCGTTTTGACGGTAGTTTTGAAATGTAAAGCGGTAAAATGCACCCGAAAACCTAAATTTGATCTTACTGAGAACATCATTTTTCAAATCAAAGTTCTTTGATTCAAGCAGAACCTCCAGGCCTTTCTGAACTGTTTGCCCTGCATTGACAAAGTATTCCTGTCCGGCTTCATTTTGCCTTCTTACAATGGCATCTTTCATCCGGAAGTCAAAATAACTTCCTTCCACAAAAATAGAATTCCCAAACTGCTTTCTGATGCCGAATTCTTTATTCCAACCGAATTCAGGATTCAGATTGATATTAAATTCCTGAGTGGAGGAACGTATTTCTTCATTGGTGGGTGCCGAATTTCCTTTCCCCATCTTTCCTCGTATTGAAAAGCCTTTTCCCAGCATATAGGTGATTCCAACATTCGGAAGCCATTGATTCTTAAATACTGCTCTGTTATTTTCTGACTGCGGATAAAGCCGTTCCCACTGATAGGCATTGGAATTGAGGCTGACCGAAATATCAGTAAATAGTTTTGAATTAACATTGAATTTCTGTGACAGAAAATAAAAGCCTGAAGTATTTTTGATCCTGTCAAAATTTTGCGGGCTGCCTTCATATCCTTTATTATTATCATAGTTTTTAACTAAAATATCGTTAATCCCGCCTTCGAATCCGAATCTGTAGGCTAATGAAATGTTGTTCCAGTTTTTCTCGTAATTCAGGTGTGTCCGTAGCGCAAAATTCTTTTCAAAACGGTTCTCAAGATTGGTAATGAAGGGATTTTCAAAATCAACATAGGAACCCTGAATTAAAATAAAGTGGGAAAAATTCCGACTGAAATTATATTCGTTTGAAATTCCGGCTAACATCATTTTATTGCGAATCCCTGTGTTTTGCACCACAGCACCGGGAAGCGCGGGAGTTCCCGGTCTTGCCTGTTTTCTGTCAATCTGCATTTGCTCCAAAGTCAATCCGCCG
Source organism: Chryseobacterium carnipullorum (assembly GCF_003815695.1). NCBI lineage: Bacteria > Pseudomonadati > Bacteroidota > Flavobacteriia > Flavobacteriales > Weeksellaceae > Chryseobacterium > Chryseobacterium carnipullorum. Next base: position 4,294,863 of record NZ_CP033920.1, read on the forward strand.
GGGATCTGGTACTCAAGATCCGTATACATAAGCATCGCTTTGAGTGATCCCTTTTCTGAATACTGAAAACGATCTTTGATGAAAATCTGCTTCCGCTGTACTCTGGACTGTTGCCTGTAGGAATCTGTTTGATAATAATTCTGAAAAATCTCTGCAAAATGTTTTCCGATCTGTTCTGACCAATCAAAACTCTGATTAAAAGTTCCATAACTTCCCATCGATATATTGGCGGAAAGGTTTTCGGAATCTTTGGTTTTAAGAAGAACAGTGCCGCCTGTAACCGCTCCGTAATCTCCACTTTCCGGACCTTTGTAGATTTCCATCCTGTCGATAAGTTCGGGAGAAATTACATTGAAATAGGTATTTCCTGAGGCATCGGACAAAATAAAATCATCGAGATAAACTTTTACATTCCGGACGCCAAAAGGGGATCTCAAAGTACTTCCCCGAAGAGAGATTCGGTAGCTTCCCGGTGAGCGTTCCTCCATTCTTGCGCCTGCCATCTGATTGATAGATTCCAGCATTCGTTCGGGGGTATTTTGACTGAGTACATTTTCAGAAACTACGGAAACAGACTTTGTGGAAGAGATAAAGCTTGCCGGTTTTTTGTACGCATCGATTGTAACCTGTGATATCAATGTTGCCGAATCTCTTTTTTGAGACCATACAAACGGAGCATACAATAGAGGAAGGAAAAGGTATATTTTTTTCATTGTATCAGGTAAAGCAAAAATTATACTTTTTCTTTATAAGATGATCTTTCTTTTTGACCTGTTCAATTGTATATTGTAATTACACTGAATACTTCTCTATTAACGGAAGGAAGGATTTTTTAGATTTAAGGTTTCTTTTTTCAGATGAGGGGCATTCTTCCACCCTATTTATTTCTTTTGTTTCATTTTCATTGCTCTCAATTTTTATGTAAAAAAAATTTAATTCTTTTATCATTGGCTTTGTTTTTGCCAAACAAGGGTATGAAAACAATTTATATTTTAGAAGATGAGACAGGCATCAGAGATGCATTGCAGTTGCTCCTGTCATTTGAAAACTATGATGTACGTTCTTTCTCTACTGTAGAGGCATTCAAGAACCGCGATTTATCTGTAAACCCTGATATTTTTATTCTGGATGTGATGCTTCCTGACGGATCAGGAACTGAAGTATGCAATGAACTGAAGAAAGAACCGGCTACCTCCCATATCCCAGTGATGATTATCAGTGCTCATGCAAAAGCTGATCATATCATCAAATCATGCCATGCTGACAATTTCATTGCTAAACCTTTTGATATCGATGATGTCCTTGTAAAAATTAAAGATCTGACTCATTAATTAAGGAGGTCTATCGTGTAGTGTTCCAATATTCTAAACATTGAAAAAAAAGCAACACCGCTTACATTATTTGTAAGCGGTAATTTTGTAACTCATCATTAATTTTTACATAGAAATTTTCCTACCAGATTTTCGAGAGCCACCAGATCAAAAGGCTTAGCGATGAAATCATCGGCTTCTGCTTTTTTTGCCAGTGCGCTGATGTCACTATTGGCGCTGATATAGATCACAGGAATATTTTTATATTCTTCTTTTTTTCTAAGGAGTTTAAGGGCCTGAATTCCTCCTATATTGGGAATCCAGTTATCCATTAAAATTAAATCCGGCTGGAAGCTTTCTACTCTTTCGAGTATGTCATGTGAAGTTTCAGAGATTTCAACTTCATACCCATTTTCAGCAAAAATGATTGTAAAAACATCTAAAATTGTTTTTTCATCATCAAAAACCAAAATTTTCTTTTTTCTATTCTCCATTTTTATATTTTATATCTGCGTTAAAGAAATACACTAATCAAGAAAAAACCTTGTCGTTATTTCAAAGCTTCATGATTAGTTTTGTCCAATTTTTACATTTTGAGGTAAGGTAAACCAGAATGTACTTCCTTCTCCTTTGGTACTGTCGACGCCAATTTTACCTGAATGTTTTTTAATAATTTCAGAACAGATATAGAGTCCCAACCCAATTCCTGAATAGGATTTCCCTAAATGACTGGAACGGTAATACCGGTCAAAAATATGGGGTATTTCCGATTGCTGTATCCCCGGTCCAAAGTCCCTGACAGAAATTTTAATATGATCGTTGATTACTTCGGTAGAAATATGGATCTCTTTAGAATTCTTTGCATATTTGATGGCATTATTTACGAAATTAACAACCACCTGCTCGATCCTGTGTTCGTCAGCATAAATATGCAGACTACTGTCACTATTGACAATGATCTGATATTCATTCTCTAAACGAACGTGGCTGCAGCTTTTATGCAACATATCATGCAGATTAAAAGTATTGCATTCCAAATGCAACTGATCCTGCCCCATTTTACTCATATTAAGGAGGTCGTCAATAAGCACGCTCATCTTATCAATTCCTTTATTGGACTGCTCAATAAGTTTCACATGAATATCGGAATAGGGACGTTCTTTAATACGGTTCAACAATTGTATGGAAGCTTTCACAGCGGTAAGAGGTGTTTTCAGCTCATGGCTTGCCACACTGAGAAAGTCATCTTTGCGCTGTTCAATAAGTTTTTTATCCGTGATGTCAGCCGTCATTCCAATCATTCTGTTGGCAATACCGTTTTCATCATATCTTGGGCGGCCATGGGCCTGTATCCAGTGAATGCTTCCATCTCTCCATTTTATAGGGTATTCGGCTTTATAAATTCCGTTGGTTTGTATGGCTTCCTGTACCAAAGCTCTTATCTTGTCGCGATATTCCGGAAAAATGGCATCAAAAAGATCCGAATAATTAAATTCTTCTTCAGGTAAGTATCCAAAGTTATATTTAAACTGGTGGGTACTCTGCATGATCCCGGTCTTAAGATCGACTTCGGTTGAACCTAAACGGCTTGCATCTAACGCAATTTCTAAACGGTTGTTCATTTCAGTGACGGAATTCCTCGCTATGACCTGATCTGTGACATCATTGGCAACAATCAATATGGAAGTACTTTTGTTATTCTCATCAAATATTGGTTGGTAGACAAAATTGAGATACCGTTCAACCAGATTTTCATTTTCTGTTATAAGGGCTTTAATTTCCTGTCCGTGATAGGGTTCTCCTGTATGATAAACTTCGGTTAAAATTTCAATAAAAGGCTGCCCCTCCAATTCAGGAAGCGCCTGTATTAAGGGAAGACCAATAACAGACTTATCTTTATTCCATATTTTTAAAACCATCTCATTTACGATATCAATCTCAAAATTTTCTCCTTTCAGAGAGGCCATGGCAACAGGAGATTTTTCGACTAAGGTTTTAAAACGTTTTTCATTTTCAGCAAGACTGTGATTGGCTGTCAGCAATTGTTTTCTTGCTAACAGTAAGTCATTGTTTGCAGCATAAAGCTCATCATGTTTGGATATGAGATCTTCATTGGTTGTGAGATATTCTTCATTCAATGCAGAGAGATCATCGATGAGCTGCTGTTCCGACTTGAATTTTTCTTCCAGTTTATTTTGTGATTCTTTTCTTTCCGTCACTTCAAATGCGGTATGCAAAATAAATTCGGTATTGCCCTGATCATCTAAAAAGGGCTTGTATTCAAAGTCAAAATAAAACTTTTGCATGATCCCGTCTACCTTGAGAATGGCAGGATAATCTCTGCCATTATATGTTTGTCCGGTGTTCCAGACTTCTTTCAATAGACCGGAAAATGGCTGATCATGAAGCTCCGGAAGGGCCTGGTCGAAGGTCTGTCCTACAACTTCCCTATTTTTGCCCCAGAACTTCAGCATTGCCTCATTGACACTAACAATTGTAATGTCCGATCCACTATAAATAGCAGTAGCATTGGGAGAATAAAAAAGTATCGACAACAATTTTTCGGATTGGATATAATCTGGAGAATTCATTTGAAGTATAAAAATTTTATTGTGCGGTCAAAAAGCTATTTTTAAGTTGATGTATATTCAATCAAAAATTGTTTGAGCAAAAGTCTGGCTGGATTGAAACAATATCAATTAACAAATATACAACGTAATTTGCCATTTTTTTCCAATCTTTTAATCGTGGCGATGTAATAATTAGATTTAACATAACTAAATATTACAAGATTAGGACTTTATAATTTATTGTACAGAAAAACACTGGTAAGAAATTTAATTATATGAACAAAATTAAAATAACTCCAACTTCATCATCACTTTTATTACTTTTCTTTTTTGTATATTAAGGTATGCGAAAAAACAGGGATTCTATCTTCGGATAAAAGGAAAGATCCTGACATTTTAGTTGGTTACTTTACAATAATAGAGGCTCAACTCTTTGTTAAACCTCTATTGATAAAAAACATGCATATCCTTTATATGATAGAATTAAATGCTATTTTAGCCTATCTTTTTTTCTCAAATACTCATTCTTGTTTCATTACCTTTTATTCCATGATACGTTTTTCCATGAAAGTTCTTTGAAGTATAGTATAAGTCTCTAAAATAGATATCTGTATCAATTTGATATTTTTCTACTGATTCTATGTTGATTTTCATTTCTTTTGATTCCTGTTGGTAAGCTATTCTTTGTACCGATTTTTTCTTGCTGCATCTGCAATAGACATGATCATTTTTTACATGATCAGCCAGCTTTACAACTCTTATCTCAATATTCTCATAACTTTTATATTTTGAAAAAGTCTGATGATCTAAAGTAAACCAGGGTTCACCGTGATAAAAAAAATGATCTATAATATCAGGATGGTTAGAATGTCCTATTTCTGCTGGGGTTGACGAATAATATCCATTACATTGGGTGCAATATGCTACCTTTACTTTTACCGACATATGATATGATTTTAGTGTTTCTTTTCTATATCATAAGTTATGCCACAGATGGTCATTTTAAAATCATTAACCCTATTGTTCACGGCTTTTGCAGCGTTGAAAGTGAGATGAATTCTTATTTATTTGAATTTTAAAGTATTACATTATACAGTTAAAATTTAGAATGTTCTTCACTAATGCTGAAATCCAAAGTAATAAATCCTCTTGTTTGAGCAGGTAAATTTTTTAATAATCTTGATAGTAGATGAAATTTAATGATTCCATATTTATAATTATTGATCTTATTAAATTATTATATAGTCTGCCTCATCATCTTCTATGACCTTGGGAGATTGGGTCACTCTTACCGCTTTCTTTCCATGCATCTTTTCAATAGAAAAATACAAGAAATATCATTGAACTAATTTAATATACTTTAGGTCCAGAAAACGGGTGTTTCGTGATGGGCCGAATGAATATTTTCATTCAACTTATCATGACAAAAAAATCATGATTTCAAAAAAAAATTCTTTATTTCTATTTAGTTTATGTAAAAAAAACAGCAATCCATTAAAAACACAACATGGTGATTAATAAATAAATGCTATTTTAGTACCACAAAAATATAAACCATGATAAAAAACTTATTTCCAAAATTAAACTATGATGGGAAAGGTTTTAGAAACAAACTTTTGTTGGGGATGATGATACTATCCTCACTTGTTTCAAAAGCCCAATCTCCTTCCCTAGAGATGACTGCCGGTGATGGTAACCCGACAGCGAATGTAACCAATGTTGTAAATAGTACTGTTATCAGACTGCGAAACAATACGGATAACCCTACCGGTAGTACGTATGCAACTTATGCAAACCCCACTGCTCTGAATGTTACTTATACAATAAGCAATGATCAGTATACACAAACGAATTTTACTGGCTACAACGGAGTTGTATTTATGGGATATCCGGGAGAACCTATTCTGACGTTAATGAATGCTTTCGGAAGTACAACTGTTAATACTCCTTTTACGAGCACCAGCGCACCAGTAGGGACTGGTATTGACATTACGACAAACAGGGCCATCAATTTCTCGACTAATGTACAGCCATTAACCACTGCCGGAAGAGCAACAAACCAACGCTGGCAAATGGCAGATTTAACTCTTACCTTCAGCAGACCCGTTAATAATCCCTATTTACAGATTAATGCCCTGGGAGGAACATCCAACGGGCAGTCTTATACTGCAGAATTTGATTATGTGTCTTCTAATGTTCCGGTGTCTTTTTCAAAAGTTTCTGGTACTGCACTCCTGAATGTTACATCTACTCAGATATTAAATTCGGCCGTAACTCCTGATGGTGCAGCGGCCAATTCTTCAAGGGGAACTGTATTGGTATCGGGAACAGGGATTACAACAATAACGTTGAGAATATATACACGGGGAGCAGCTGCCAATACGGGTACTAACTGGCATGGCACAACAAATACAGCCGGAGATGGCTATATGCTTGGCGTAACTGCTTCAGAATCGAACTTAAGCGTTACAAAAACGGTCAATAACTTAACTCCTCCTGCAGGAAATACAGCCAGTTTTACCATTACCGCCAGTAACCTGGGAGCTTCCAACGACACCAATGTGATCGTCAACGACCTTCTTCCTTCCGGATATACTTATGTTAATTCTACAACCTCCACAGGTACCTATAATAATGGCACAGGAGTCTGGAATATCGGAAATTTAAATGCCGGTGCAAGTGCTACTTTAGAAGTAAATGCGATTGTAAAAAGCACAGGTAGCTATCTGAACACCGCAACGATTTCAGGAGATTTATCGGATCCTGATCTAACCAATAATACTTCCAGTGTTACACCAACTCCGGTTATTACGGATACAGACGGTGATGGAATTGATAATACGGTTGATCTGGATGATGATAATGATGGTATTTTAGATACAGCTGAAGGCTATTGTACATCTCAAAGTGTATATACGCTGGATATAGCCAGCACCTTGGCAGGCGCTACAATTGGGGTCAATGGCGGAAACTTTAATCTGGTATATGCCCTTACTTCCGGTCCGGCAGTAGCATCATTGGGTAGCAGCTTTAATGTTCCCTTTACGTATTCTGATCTTAATAATACAGTGAATGCACAAAACCATACCTGGAGCATTTTCAACACTTCTGCAACAGAATTCAGGCTACTTCCTAACACAACTTCTTTATATACAGGTCTGCCAACAAACAATACAACCAATGAAGACCAGAGTGGCGCATCACCCAATACACCAGATTCCTGGTTCCGATATCTGCTAAGCACCAATAGGATCACCCAATTGGGAAATTATACGACAACTATAGGAAGTTTACCAACGGTAACAGGAACTTCTTCCTACAGCAGTAATACCGCGCTCACTTTATATTCATCTTTTAACGCCGCCAATGCCGCAACGGTACTTGGTAGCGGATATTACTCAAGGATGCAATTTCAGAATACTACTAATCCAGCCGCGGTAGCTGCAACCTTGCCTTTTACAGTAAATTATGGCAATACCTATACGTGGGATTATACCGCATTCACCAGTACGGCTGGATCCGGTGCAACCAACGGAGGAAACAGAGGACTCATAACTATTTCTCAGAATACAATTACTTTTTGTAACCATAGAGATACTGACGGAGACGGAATACCGGATTATCTGGATCTGGATTCTGATGGAGACGGATGTTATGATGCACTTGAAGGAGATGAAAATGTGCTTACTTCCCAATTGAATCCAAACGGAAGTATTGCAGGCAGTGTTGACGCACAAGGGGTCCCGGTAATAGTTAACTCTGGGGGGGCTGCTGATATAGGAGCAGACCAAGGTCAAGGTGTTGGAACTTCAGCTAATGCAGCTATCCAGGACACCCAATGCTTAACGGGATTCGGATGTACCAATAATATGTATCTATCTCAACTAAATACTTTGTATAACGTAGGGACATCAACTAATCCTTTTACCTATACCCAAATCGGAACACCGGCCGCTACCAATTATAATGCCATCGGTATTAATCCTCTGGACGGTTTTATGTATGGAATGCTTTCCAATTCCAATACAATTATCCGTATCAATGCCAATGGAACCTATAATACGCTCGGGTCGGTAACTGGTCTGCCTGGTGCGGTCATCTATAATTCGGGAGAAATAGATAATGCAGGCAACTATTATGTGAAGCAGAACACCAATAATAATCAGCTTTACAAAATAAATCTGACTACATTAACAGCTACCCTGATTACCCTTTCAATAAGTACAAATCTTCCTGATATAGCTTATAACCTGAGCACGGGACTTTTATATGGAGTTAACTCAACGAACGGACAACTCGTGTCCATTAATCCAGCTACAGGGGTTGTGGTTCCGATAGGAATTACACCGGGAGGAGTAAATTTCGGGGCCATGTTTGGTTCCAGTTCGGGTGAAATGTACGGTGTTGATAATGTAGGAGGCTTTTATCAGTTTAATTTATCAACGGGACAACGGGTTATGATTTCTGATGCACCTCCAAGTTCAGGAAATGATGGCGCACACTGTGTTACTTCCCCAATAGCTTTCAGTGCTGATCTTTCTGTAACCAAAACTGATGGAGTTTCTACTTACTCACCAGGCACCACTACCACTTACACGGTAGTTGTAAGTAATAGCGGTCCGTTTGGCGTTTTAAATGCTACGGTTTCAGATCCTGTTCCTGCTGGAATTCCACCGGCCAATGTGAGCTACACTGCAGTTGCAGCTGGTGGAGCGACTACTTCTGTATCCGGAACACAATCCGGAGCAATTAATGATTTGGTGGGACTTCCGGTTGGGGGTACTGTAACCTACACAATAGTGGTAAGTATACCTTTTGCCTATACGGGAAATCTGGTTAATACCGTAACGATTACTCCTCCGTCTAATGTAACAGAAGTGAACAATACTAATAATACGGCCACAGATACAGATACTCAGGCTGTCTGCTACAAACCTGCAGTGACGGCAGGAACCGTTTTAAATACTCCTTCGGGGGTTACTTCCCTGGGCAGAGCAGGAACTTCTACGGACGGAAATAACTGGCCAATGGTAAGAACTGGTGCGTGGACTGTCTTGGAAGCCAAAACGAAAGGCTTTGTTCCCAATAGACTTACCTCAGCACAGATTACTGCGATCCCTACGGCTAATCTTGTAGAGGGTATGATGGTCTATAATATTACGCTGGATTGTTTACAGGTCAATATCAACGGAACTGCGGCCGGATGGACCTGCTTCAATACTCAAACTTGCCCAACTAATTAACCTTTAAATCTATTCAAGATGAAAAATATCTTTGTAATCATATTGACTTTGTCCTTTGGATCTCTTTTTTCACAAGTTGCCATAGGAAAAAGCTCTGTTTCTTCCGGGTCTGTTTCTCTGGAATTTGGAACGGCTAACAGGGGAATCATACTGCCGTGGGTAACATCGACAGCAGCGGTGACAGGGGTTGTCAATGGAACCATGATTTATGATCTTAGCGATAAAAAAGTTAAGATTAAGTATGCTTCGGGATGGAAAGACCTTTCGTTAGAAACATCCGGAACAACGGTTGACCCGTTGACGGGGGTGGATGGTGTGTTGATCCAAAATACAGCGACAGAAAAGACATCCGCAAAGACATCAATAGGAACTCCAACTTCTACTCCGGGTATTTTGGTCCTGGAGGATACCACTAAAGCAATGATACTGCCAAAAGTTGCCAGTCCGCATCTTAACATCATCAACCCTGCCCCGGGAATGATGGTGTATGATACATTTAATAAGCAACTGGCTGTTTTTAACGGTAAATTCTGGACCTTTTGGAAACAATAAACTTATCATTATTAATCAATCAATTATTAAGCTGCTTCACTTTTGAGGCAGCTTATTTTTTATGGGGAACTAAAAATGACCTATTTTACCACTGACCTATTTTTAACGATTAAGATAGCCAGCCTCTAAATAATATGATAAAGTTCTTCTGTATGGAAATCTCATTCTTAGGCCATTGGGCCATCCATAACACAGCTTAACTACTCTCATTTTATGTATCACTATTTTATTAAATACTACCATCAGAAATAAAAAACAAATAAAAATATTGGTTTTCAATAAATTATGTGTACATTTGTAAAATAATCAGGCCCCTGCCGACGCTTCTTCTGAAATTCTTGAATTTACAATTCCCCATCAGTCTTCGCTTTTTCAGCCGCTAATTTTTGTCATCAATTTATCAGATGAAGTCCCTTTTTTCAGCTTGAATATTTCAAGATTCTAAAAATACCAACATCCTTTCTTGTTTTCAAATCGATTTATTACTGTTTTGATGTCATTATCAATGCTTTGATAGTACCATCAAAAAACAGTTTATCAGTTAATACAATAATTTTATAATACAATACAATGCAACAAGGAACAGTAAAATTCTTTAACGATGCCAAAGGATTTGGTTTTATCTCACCTTCAAATGGTGGTCAGGATGTTTTCGTACACATGTCAGGTTTAGTAGATACTATTCGTGAAAATGATGTCGTTACATTCGATCTTCAAAATGGCAACAAAGGCGTTAACGCGGTTAACGTAAAAATAGCCTAAATTTAAAAAACTGTCTGATGTTATCATCACAGTGATGGCAACAGCCAATACAATTTATAAGTCAATACAACAATTTTATAATACAATACAATGCAACAAGGAACAGTAAAATTCTTTAACGATGCCAAAGGATTTGGTTTTATCTCACCTTCAAATGGTGGTCAGGATGTTTTCGTACACATGTCAGGTCTAGTAGATACTATTCGTGAAAATGATGTCGTTACATTCGATCTTCAAAATGGCAACAAAGGCGTTAACGCGGTTAACGTAAAAGTAGCCTAAATTAAAAACCTGTTTTGATATTATCATCACAGTGATGGCAACAGCCAATACAATTTATCATTCAATACAACAATTTTATAATACAATACAATGCAACAAGGAACAGTAAAATTCTTTAACGATGCCAAAGGATTTGGTTTTATCTCACCTTCAAACGGTGGTCAGGATATTTTCGTACATATGTCAGGTTTAGTAGATACTATCCGTGAAAATGATGTCGTAACATTTGATCTTCAAAACGGCAACAAAGGCGTTAACGCGGTTAACGTAAAAGTAGCCTAAATTAAAAACCTGTTTTGATACTATCATCACAGTGATGGCAACAGCCAATACAATTTATAAGTCAATACAACAATTTTATAATACAATACAATGCAACAAGGAACAGTAAAATTCTTTAACGATGCCAAAGGATTTGGTTTTATCTCACCTTCAAACGGTGGTCAGGATGTTTTCGTACATATGTCAGGTTTAGTAGATACTATTCGTGAAAATGATATCGTTACATTCGATCTTCAAAACGGCAACAAAGGCGTTAACGCGGTTAACGTAAAAGTAGCATAGATTAAGATAAAAGCTTATACAGCTTTTTCTCCATACAAATATTAGCAGAGGACTTACATGTTCTCTGCTATTTTTTTGTTCTTCTATGACAACTTTACTTTTCAGTGCATTACTGATCATTAAGATTAATACACAATACCACCCTGCAGTTCAACGATAGGATTTTCCATATACTTCATATAGATCTATGTATCATCAGATTATATATAGTGCCCTACAGATCTATGATTACCATCGCAATTTTAATTTTGATATCGTTGTACCCGATATTAAAACCATTTCCTCTCAGAAAAGACTAATTGTTATTTCCAATCTGATTCTTTTTCAATGTTTTTAGAACTGAGCCAACAATAATACCCTGCTGAATAATTAAGGGCAGCTGAAATTAAGCTTCCTTTTTTGTTGAATGACAATCTCCCAAAATTGTATTGCATTGTATCTAAAGGATCTACTACACTGTTCATCATTTATTTTTAGTTTGCATGAATTTGAATAATCCTTTCCGTTACGGGTTTGAGGGCTTTATGATTATCCGGATTTACTCCATCCATGGTAAAAAACTCTACTTTATTCTGATGTTTCGAGTACCAAACATTATTCAATCCGTTAACGATATCTAAAGTGTCCGGGCGGGTAATTTTTCTAAAATATTTAAACTTCACAGTGTCAAGCGGAATAACAGTATGTTTGGGATTAAGATCAGTCTTAAAAGTTAATCTATACTCTACTCCATTCCAATACATATGATCCTTTTTTTGAAGGTACCCATTAAAATGAGCGAATGAACCAGCAGTTAAAAATAACCCAAAGACACCAAATCCCATTGCATTATTTTTATTAAGCATCTCAGAAAATTTAAATGTAGGAGCATGCGTAATTTTAATTATAATGCTGTTAATCGATTCAGTGAATGCATCAATCCCGTTACCAATCCTTACGCTGATGTCATTATTTGAGGATTGTTCACTGAAAAATCCATTTTTCTCTTTGTAATGTACATAATCTTGATAACCAAGGTACTTGCTCAATGCATCCAGACTTGATTTCTTTATGCTCTTATATTCCTTTTTTTCCAATACTAAACTTTCATAATATCCAAGCATTGTCTTATAGCTTAGGTTGATCTTATGGGTATTGATCAGGTCGGTACTTACATCCTTAAATACGCCACTATCTGAGGTCGCACGATCTAAATTTTTCGCTTTTAGATACACATCTTCCAGTAATTTTTTTTCAGGTAGTAATTCTTGATTCATCGTTATCAGATTTTTTCGAAAATTAAAACTTCTCCAGCAAATAATTTTACGGCTATCCTCAATGGCATTCGAAAAATTTCCAAATATTTTCCAAATTTCTGCTAACCGTTACTTTCTCTATTGCTGTTACTTTGCCATAGAAATCAGTGAGAAACTAAATACTCTTCAACAACCTGATTTCGGAATATCTGAGAAAACGGAGGATTGATCTCCGGGTTGGGAAGCAGGGGTTTCTCTTCCGTTTTCAAGGGTTTCACTTCCCAAAATTTAAGAAGCGCTTCTTTTTTCAAAAACGTGTAACACCACCTGCAATCAGTTTTGCGGGGAAGAACACCAATGTCAATTTTTAAATTTTAAAACAGTGATACAATTCTTATTAATGCTATTTGGATTAGCATTCGGAAACCATAACGGAAACCCATCGTACAATAATAATGGCACAAAAAGCATCGAAATACAATCCGGAGAAAGATTAAATCCGGAAACAGAGACTGGAGGAGATGACGGTAGTGGCGGACCTGGAGGAGGCGGAAACACCAGTGGTAGTACAGGTCAGACTCCACCACCGAGCCCAAGACCTTAATTATTAGAAGACAGATTGCTTAAATCTGTCTTTTTTTTATAATTTGCAGTCAAACTAATTAATCTTGAAAAAGTTATTTCTATTCTTCTTAACGTTAACCATTACTACCAGCTGTAAAAAAAAAATACAAACTGATTATACAAATGGACAGGATAATTTTAATTATGCCAAAGCTAGAAAGCTCCGGGATTCAATGAAAATAGATTCTGCTTATTATTTTTACAATCTTGCAAAAGATGATTATAAAAAGATGGGCGATTCATTAGGAATAGCACAATCCCTAATTAACATGGGAATCATCCAAACAAACAGAGGGGATTTTTATGGCGGTATAGAAACTTCGCTGGAAGCAGAAAAATATCTTAGAAATGACAATGACATTAACGTCAAGGCAAATCTTGCCAGAAATTTCAATAATATGGCCATTGCATCTTCCTTTCTTTATAATTACAATGATGCCATAAAATTCTACCAAAATACTCTAAAATATACAAAAGATAAAAATGACAGAGCGGTCTATTATAACAACATAGGCAAGGTCCTGACAAATATGAAAGAGTATACTAAAGCAAAGTATTACTTAGAATTATCTCTCAATACCACATCAAACACTATGGATTATGCCCGTGCGCTTAGTAATTTGTCAGCGGCTAAATATTTATCAGATAAAAATGATGACCCTTTAAAAGATTATTTAAGAGCATTAGATATCAGATACCGATCTAAAAATATCACTGAAATGAATTCAAGCTATGCTACTCTTTCAGATTATTATTCAGATAAAGATATTGATTCTGCAAAACTATATGCAGAAAAAATGTACAGCACCTCCAAACAAATTAAAAACCCAGAAGACCAACTGCAAGCATTACAAAAGCTAATAAATCTTGATAAAAATAATTATTTAAAATATTTTAATACGTTTCAAAATATAAACGACAGTGTTATAATAGCACGGGGAAAAGCAAAGAATCAGTTTGCCCTTATCAAATCAGATATTGATAAAACAGAGTCAAAAAACATTGAACTGCAGGCTAAAAACCTGGAAGCTGAAAATAAATTGTTATATAGAAATATGATCGTAGCTAGTCTATTGTTAACACTTATTATAGGTGTTATATGGTATACGAAAAGAAAAAAAAGACTTCAAAAAGAAAAAGAACTCGAAGTAAAAAATACAGAATTAAAATATTCTAAAAAAGTACATGACGTCGTAGCCAATGGAATTTATCAGGTGATGACCAAGCTGGAAAATCATCTGGATATCAGCAGAAATGAAACTTTGGATGATCTGGAATACATTTATAACAGATCAAGAAACCTATCTTATGAGAATATTGAAATTAATGACGAATCAGAAATTTTCAGTGAAAAGATAAGAAAATTGATGGGCTACTTTACGAGTGATCATATAGATACAATTTTAATAGGCAATGATGTAGAGGTTTGGGAAAACATATCTCATTCTTGTAAAGCTGAAGTATATCAGGTTCTGCGGGAGTTGCTTATCAATATGAAAAAACACAGTCATGCAGATCGTGTTACTTTGAAATTTGAAAGGACTTTTGAAAAAGTTAAAATTCACTATTCTGACACTGGAGTTGGAATCAATAATGAAACTATTTTAAAAAATGGTGTTCGTAATATGATTAACCGAATTGAGAATTTGGGAGGCTGTATTACTTTTGAAAATAAAACCCAAACTGAAAAAGGAATGATCGTACACTTTTCTTTTCCTTTTTCATAAAAAATATTCTTAAAAACCTTTCAAGTGCTGAAGACCATTTTATATTTTCACGTTAAAAATTGGTATTGACAGAATTTCTTATGGCTAAAAAAGGATGTTTAAATGAAGATTACACAAGTGAAATAAAAAAATTGGTAAAGCTTTCAAGGCTTGGAATTAACTATGCATTCTGACTAATGTAAAATTCTTTATTACACGACATGTTTTGTCGCATGATGAATATAGCTTTGAAAAAATATGTATTATGAAACTTATGGCTATAGTACGGGAGGAAATTCTTCCAGGTGATCAAAGTATCATTGTAGAATTTCACAGTGATGAAAATAAAAGACATTATGAATTGCACTGTACATTTGATCCCTATCAAAAAGGAATTCGTAAATGGGATACGTGGGAATTTAAAACACGTCTTGAATCAGAAATATTCATCGATCCAAAGACAGATCACAAATCATATTTCACCCACTTATTTTGTGATGAAGCTACTGAAGTTAATTCTCCCTACATTAAACAGAAAAAGTCTGCTTCTATTTAAGCAGACTTTAATGGTAACAGATTGTTATCATTCAATCAGGGTATGAACAATAAATAATAGTTATTCAACTTCATCCTGGTATGTTTTTACTGTTCCGTCAAAAAATTTGATTGTCATTTGCTGTGCAAGGTCAAAATCTATTACATGTTCTGGATCTTCCTTACACTCATCATCCAGTATCTTTACTTCAAACGGCTCATGTGTTACTGATGATAACGCTCCATGATGTATTTTTTTCTTTCCATAAATAATCTCAATATTGTCAATAAGTTTGGTAAGAGTTAAAACGCTATCCTTTATGTCAGTGGTAATTTTCATAATGTAAAAAAGTTAATTGTCTGTTTAAAATATTTTTTACAAATACTAAGCCAGAATTGATCAATCTAGAAATTTTACTTTGTCTGTAAAATTGGGAGCTGTAGCTGCTACATCAAGAATTGGAGGCAGAATTTTAAATCTTTAAATCATTGCCTCTGCAACTTGTCGAGAGCGGTTTTTATATCGACAAAGGGGTAGAACCAAACCTCGCAAAAGAAGTTGACCATCTTGATCTGCTCCAACGTACATTTTCCAATATTAATTTTCCATTTAATAATTTCTGTAATCATCTCACTTTATAGTTTGAATACTGATAAACATTAACAACAGCCCGGTTAAAATATTTTTTACGCTGAAAAATGACTTATTCATTATTTTTAAATTTTCGATTATTTTTATTTTATTATTTAAGCGGGATTATTCCTCTTCACTTGCCGTATTTTTAAGCTTCATCAAAAGAGTATATGCATTTTTAGTAACGATTTTACTGTTCTTAAAATCCTTAAAATTTTTGACTTGAATGAACTTATTCTCAGACGCTCCCAGTGTTACAGGAGTGAGCTTGTAGGTTTGTTTTTTTTCATACACAAAAACATAATCCTGGCCTTCAAAATTGACGATACTTTCTTCAGGAAGTGCATTGGAAAATGATGTTTCGGTCTCGATATCAGCATTCATATACATTCCGGGAGTCAGGTCCTGATCATACTGCTGAAAATGACAATGCACATCGGCTGTTCCGTCTGCATTGATATCTTTGCTGATCAGAATAATCTCTCCATCATATTTTTTATCAGGCTGCGTATTGGTATAAGCTTTAAATCGTTGTCCGATTTTGAGCATTTGAAGATCTTTTTCATACACTTTAAGATTAAGGTGAATATCGTTGGGATTGATGAGTTCAAATAGAACATCAGACGGATTTACAAATTTTCCTATATTCACATTCACCTTGCTCACAAAGCCGTTGATCGTACTGTACACCGGAACACTTTTCCGGATATTCCCAGAAGTTAAACTTCCCGGATTGATATGGACCAGTTGAAGTTGTTCTGCCAAAGTATTCATCATAATTCTCTGGCTGTTCATCTCAGACTGTGCCTGCTGCATTACCTTATCACTGCTTGCCTGGCTTTGGTTGAGTTGTTTCTGCCGGTTATAGTCCAATTCTGCGAAGTGAAGTTTTGATTTTGCCATCAGATAGTCCTGCTGAAGTTGTATAAACTGGGGATTTTCTATAATGGCAATGACCTGTCCTTTATTTACCCGCATCCCTGGAAGCAGGTTGGTATTTTTCAGATAACCGCCCAGAGGAACGCTTACCGACACTAAATTTTGAGGAGGAACATCTATTCTTCCATTAATTTTAAGGACTGTCGAAATATTTCTCACAGAAAGTGACATCGTTTCTATAGGTGTATTTCTGAGTTGAGCATCAGTAAGCACAACGATACTTTCATCTTTAGCAGGTACTGCTTTTACCATTGCTTCTTCTTTTTTATTACACTGGACCACAAAAAAGAGGGTAAGAATGAATAAAACAGAATATGTATTTTGAATTGATTTTGGCATAATTTATTGATTTAAGTTGATATATTCAAGTTCAACAATGCTTTCATTAAGATTCCAAACGGCATCTGTATAATTGTTTTTGATGCTGATTGCCTGATTGACAAGCATCACAAATTCCAGATAATTAATCGCTCCGTTGATGAATTGCTTTTGAGCAGTTTCAAGAATAGTGTCAGCATTTTCCAGTTCATATTTCTCGTACTGAGAAACAATCTCCCTATTTTTCTGCTGAATTTCTGAAAGCTTTTTATATTGGTTTTTTATGGTAAACTGAGCATTCTGTAAATCATTTTCACTTACAGATTCTGCAATTTTGGACGCTTGAATTCTTGCTTTTTGTCCACCAGAAAAGATGGGAACAGAAACACCGACCTGAACAGAATGAAACTGTGGGGAGGCATTATATACGTTGTCATCTGCACCCATTCCGCGGAAGCTGTTGAGATTATAAGCAAGTTGCAGACCTGGCAATAATTTAGATTTCTCTAAAGCCGTCTGTTGGGCTGTTACATTTTTTTGCTGTTCCAATATCTTTAAAGAAGGATTTCCGGAAATATCACTTTCCAGCCCGGAAGGAGAAAACAGACGGTCTCCGTCCGGAAGCCATTCTGTTTCTGAATTAAGAAGCCATTGTAATTGCAACTGCAGGGTTTTAAGTTCCTGCTCTACCTGCTTTATCTGTATTTCCACCATCGATTTTTGATTGGCTGCAGTCACTTTTTCCAACATATTGCTCTCTCCGCTTTTTAATCTTAAATTGGCCTTATCCAGAAATTGAGAATATAAAACCAATGATTTATTCAGAAGTTTTTCTTTTTCCTGCCAGTATAGAATGTTGTAAAATGTTAGCGTTACTCCTTTTTTCAACTGATATTCTTTTAATGAAATATTGAGCTCACTCTTTTTCCATTCTTCTGTGTACAGGCTTTTCTGTCTTTTGTACACTGTAGGAAATGCAATGCTCTGGGAAACCCCGAATTTCACATCACGGTAAACACTGTTGATTTGTCCGTAATCGACAGAAATTCCTGTTTGAGGAATGTCCGAAGAGGTCTTTATTATTTGTTTTGCATATTCTGATTTTAATTTCTCATTTTTCAGACCCCTGTTATTTTTCAAAGCGAGGGTAATTGCTTCATCAAGACTGATCTTAGTTTGAGATTTCATCACATTTCCTGATAAAACGAACAATAGAATGAGAATAGGAATTATTGAGTTTTTTCTTATATTTTTCATTTTAAATCCTTTTTCAATGGTTACATAAAGCAGCGGAAGCACAAAAAGCGTGAGCAAAGTCGCCATCAGAAGACCTCCTATCACTACGGTTGCAAGCGGTCTCTGAACTTCAGCTCCGGCACCGTTACTGAGAGCCATCGGAATAAAGCCCAGTGAAGCCACAAAAGCAGTCATCAGCACCGGCCTCAATCTCGCTTCTCCTCCATCTACAACTATTCTTACAATATTTTTAGTTCCGCTTTGATACAGTCTGTTGAATTCTGAAATAAGAACAATACCGTTGAGAACTGCCACTCCGAAAAGGGCGATAAATCCTACTCCTGCACTGATACTGAAAGGCATTCCTCTTGCAGCCAGTAAGAATACCCCTCCAATGATGGAAAGCGGAATCGCCGTATAGATTAAAAGACTTTCTTTCACCGACTTAAAAGCCAGAAACAAGAGCACAAAAATCAAAACCAAAGCAATCGGTACTGCAATCATCAGTCTGTTTTTGGCATTTTTCAGGTTTTCAAAAGAACCTCCATAGGTGACATAATATCCCGGAGGAAGTTTCAGCTGTTGATCTACTTTAGCCTGAAGTTCTTCTACAATCCCCTGAACATCACGGTTTTTGACATTAAAGCCTACCACAATTCTCCGCTGTCCATTCTCACGCTGGATCTGATTCGGACCATTTTTAATATCGATATAGGCAAGCTGCGAAAGTGGAATCTGATTCCCTGACTGTGTAGGAACCAACAAATTCTTGACATCATCCAGATTTTTGCGGTCATTACTGTTTAATCTGACCACCATATCAAAGCGTTTTTCTCCCTCAAAAACCAAACCTGTACTTTGTCCTGCAAAAGCGGTATTGATCACCCTGTTGATGTCTCCAATGGACAAATGATACTGTGCTATAACGGGTCTGTTATACTTGATAATGACCTGCGGAAGGCCTGAAACAGGTTCAATATACAGGTTTTGAGCTCCCCTTACCGTCCCTATTATTTTGCCAATCTGATTGGCATTTTTAACTAAAGTTTCCAAATTTTCACCGAATATTTTCAGGACAACATCCTGTCTGGCACCCGTCATCAATTCATTAAAACGCATCTGCACAGGATACTGAAAACCAACTGTAATTCCCGGAACATCTTCTAAAGCTTTGCTCATTTTATCAGAAAGCTCAGGAAAGGTTTTGGCAGAAGTCCATTCCCTCTTATCCTTTAAAATCACCATCATGTCTGAAGCATCCATCGGCATTGGATCTGTGGGAACTTCTCCGCTTCCTATTTTGGTGACGACTTTCTGAACTTCGGGAAATCTTGTTTTCAGAATATGGGCTGCTTTTTGCGTGCTTTCAATCGTTGTTTTAAGACTACTGCCGGGTAAAACTCTTGTATCAACAGCAAAATCTCCTTCTTCCAATGATGGAATAAACTCACCTCCCATTCTGCTTAAAACCACAACGGAAATTAAAAAAAGAACAATGACAATACTGAAAATGGTTTTCGGCAATCTCAAGACTTTCAACAATGTCTTCCGATACATCCTTTCAGTTTTTTCCATTAACCGATCTGAGAAGTTCATTTTATGGTTTATTTTTTTGCTTAAAATAATAGAACTCATCATCGGAATATAGGTAAGTGAAAGCAAAAATGCTCCCAACAAGGCGAATGCTACGGTCTGTGCCATAGGTTTGAACATTTTACCTTCAATCCCTTGTAATGTTAAAATAGGCAGATACACAATAAGGATAATGATCTGCCCGAAAACAGCACTGTTCATCATCTTTCCTGCAGAATCTATGACAATCGTATCCATTTCCTGTTTTGAAACCGATACTGCTTTCCTGAATTTTGAGTTATGGGTAAACTGATGCATGACGGATTCTACAATAATGACAGCGCCATCTATGATAAGCCCAAAATCAAGTGCTCCCAGGCTCATTAAATTACCGCTGACGCCAAAAAGATTCATCATACAAATGGCAAAAAGCATCGCCAGAGGAATCACTGAAGCGACCAGTAAACCTGCACGGAAATTTCCCAGGAATAAGACCAGCACAAAGACAACAATCAAGGCACCTTCCATCAGATTCTTTTCTACAGTACCTATAGCATTGTTTACCATTTTGGTTCGGTCTAAGAATGGCTCAATCACAACACCTTCCGGCAAAGTTTTCTGGATTTGCTCTATTTTACTCTTTACATTTTTGATGACCTCGCTGCTGTTTTCACCCTTTAGCATCATCACAATAGCACCGGAAACTTCACCACTGTCATTGTAGGTCATTGCACCGAATCTTGTAGCATAACCATAGCGTACATCTGCAACATCTCTGATAAATAAGGGAACATCATTGTTTTTTGTGGAGATTGATATATTCTTAATATCATCCAGATTTCCCACTAATCCTTCGCTTCGTATATATAAAATGGTAGGTCCTTTTTCGATATAAGATCCTCCTGTATTTTGGTTATTGGCTTTTAATGCATCGAAAATATCGGTAATGGTAATTCCGTAAGCATTTAATTTATCCGGATTTACAGAGATTTCATATTGTTTCAGCTGGCCGCCAAAGCTGCTGACTTCCGCGACCCCTTTTACCCCAAGCAATTGTCTCCTAACGATCCAATCCTGAAGGGTTCTCAGTTCTGTAATATCATACTTGCTTTCGTACCCTTTTTTGGAACGGACAACATATTGATAAATTTCACCCAATCCCGTTGAAATAGGTCCCAATGTAGGTATTCCTATATCCGGTGGTATTTGATTCTGCACCTGCTGCAACCTCTCTGCAACCTGTTGTCTTGCCCAGTAAATATCAACATTGTCATCAAAAACAATGGTAACTAATGAAAGACCAAACCTTGAGAAACTCCGGATTTCTTTTAAACCCGAAATATTACTGTTGGCTTGTTCTATAGGGAAAGTAACTAATCTTTCGATATCGGTAGCTCCGAATGAGGGAGCAGTGGTTATTACCTGAACCTGATTATTGGTAATATCAGGCACTGCATCGATTGGTAATTGGGTCACCTGATAAGCTCCAACGCCTATAAGTCCAAATACCAGCAATGCTATAATGAGTTTATTCTTCACAGAAAACTCAATGATTTTTGTAAGCATATATAATTCTGTTAAATCTTAATTGAAATAAATAGTCTTTGCTCCTCTCCACGCCGAGAACGCCTGTAACTCTTATTCTCATCAAAGAATTTAAAATACAGGGAATAGAGTCCAGCCAGATCAAAACGGGATAAGAGACCAACACCTACGTGTTGAACCGTAAAAACAAACGGAAAAAATTAACAGTGTTTAGGAGGCTGCCAAATGGAATTTAAGGCTCCTTTATCGTAAAAGAGATAATTGTAGGAATACATTTCTTTATGACCTTCTTTTATGATCGTTTTTATAACCTCAATCCTACAATCCGGTACAGTAAAAATCAGAACCAATGGAGATGAGTGAACCACAAAAGGAAGTTTCTGGTCTGTCTGATAGTCTGCATCTTTAACCGGATGGTCATAATGCATCTTAATGAAAGCTCTAAGCGTTATTTCCGGATTCTGTTCCTTGTGTTCTATAAAATGTTCTATAAGAACGGGGATTTTCAGCAGCTGGTATAGTTCAGTTGTTGAAAACAAATAAAGGGAAAGTAATACTATGGAAATCCACTTTTTCACATAACAAAATTAGATGATTTTAATCTTAGAATGGTTATAAATTAATACGAATTTCGATCAATAGAAACTCTTACTATTAGAAACGTGTTAGCAAGATAGAACTTAAATTAAGCATTACTTACAGAAAGCAATTACGATCAGAATAAATGGGTTGAAAAAAATTGTTTTATCATCCATCGGTATAATTTGGAAATTTATATTTGAAATACCGACTGATCAATATTTCTTTAATGGAAATATCAAGCAGGTCATCATCATTTTACATGATTTGATAATGCCGTTTCCAAAATTTAACCAATTCATACCATAATACTGAAACACACCCTGTTCCTGCGGCAATCAAAAACTGTATTAGATTCAACTCTTCAAAAGCAAAAAAGCGGGTTAAAGGCTTGACATACAACAAAAGACCTGTAATGCCTACTGTAATGCCTACAATGATTAAAACCAGATTATTTTTATATCGTAAAGTGGTGATTACAGAATAGTAAAAGGAACGGTTTTCTAAGGTTAAAAACACGTTGGAAGTGACTAAAGTCAAAAAAACCATTGTCCTTGTAATTTGTTCATTGAATCCCTGGTCAACAGAAAATAGATATACCCATAGCGTTCCGACAGTTATGACCAATCCTTGAATAATACTGGTTGAAAGTTCTTTCCAATTGAAAAAAGTGGAGGTAAAAGGTTTGGGTTTCCTTGTCATTGTATTTTTTTCCATGGGCTCATTTTCATAAACAATAGAACATGTCGGCCCCATAATCAGTTCCAAAAATATAATATGAATCGGAGAAAAAATATTGGGATAAATCCAGCCCAGCGCCAATGGAATAAAAACGGTCAAAATGATAGGAATGTGTATTGAAATGATAAATTGGATAGCTTTTTTGAGATTGGTGTAAATTTTTCTGCCCATCGCAATGGCATCCACCATTTTAGACAGATCATCTTCTAATAAAATCAATGATGCTGCCTGTTTGGCTATTTCTGTTCCCTTTCTACCCATTGCTATTCCTATATGTGCGGCTTTCAGGGCCGGCCCGTCATTCACTCCATCTCCTGTCATGGCTACAATCTGATGGTTTGATTTTAGTGCATTGATGATTTTTAGTTTTGCTTCAGGAAACATTCTCGTAAAAATGCTGTTAGTCATTACACTTTCTTTTAGTTGGTCATCCTCCAATCTCATCAGTTCATCCCCTGTAATACTGTTTTTGCATCCTTTGAATCCAATTTGTCTGGCGATAGCTTCAGTAGTGGCAGAATTATCTCCGGTGATTATTTTCACGGCAATGCCTGCATTATAAAAGTTCTCCAGTACCTTTTGGATATTCTTTTTTGGAGGGTCATAAAAAGCAATGATGCCTTTGAATTGAAACAATAAATCCTGTTGTTTTTTGGGGTATTCAGTTCCGGTAAAATCAGATGTGCCAACTCCCAGGACCCGAAACCCATCCTTTGCCAAGAGTTGTATTGCTTTATTAATATATTGCTTTTCATTGGAGGCAAGATCCGAAACAGCCATCAATGCTTCTGGTGCACCTTTGGCGGCAATAATACGTTTTCCTGAGCGATTTGAAAAGATATGGGTCATCATCGGCGGTTTTCCACCTAATGGATATTCATGAATGAGATGGTAATGAGGACGTTCGTCATTTTTTGAAATGTTCTCATAAGTTTGGTGTAATGCGATTTCCATCGGGTCAAAAGCAATAGGTTCACTAGCCCACATTGCTGAGGTGATGAGTTCTTTTTCATCATCCGAGGAGGTATCGGCAGGTAGAAATATTTTGTTTGAAGAGAGTAAAAACAGTTTTGCAACACTCATTTTATTCTCTGTCAATGTTCCTGTTTTATCCGTGCAGATCACCGTAGCACTTCCCAGCGTTTCAACGGTTTTCATTTGTTTCACCACAATCCCCAGCTTCATTAATCTCCAGGCTCCCAACGCCATAAATGTAGTGAATGCCACAGGAATTTCTTCTGGTAAAATGCTCATAGCCAAAGTAAGCGACTGTAGTAAGCTGTTCAATACCTCTTGAGAATGCCAGTAATTAATGATCCAGACGATCATAAAAACCACGGTACCCGTAATGGCCATTTTTTTTACAAAATTAGCAATTTGTTTTTCCAAAGGTGTTTTTTCTTCAGTAATACTTTCCAAACTGCTTCCGATCTTCCCCAATCTGGTAGCATTGCCAATAGCAGTAATGGTGGCCACTGCCAATCCACTGGCCACGGTGGTGCCGCTGTAAATAAAATGGTCTACGATTGTTTTTTCTTTGAAGACAGAAAGTGATTCTCCGGTTAGGATAGATTCGTTGACCGAAAAATCATTAGAATGAATGATACTTCCGTCTGCTGTGATCAGAGTCCCTTCTTCCACCATCATGCTGTCGCCAACCACTAAATCTTCACTTTTAATTTCTATGATTTTGCCATTACGGATTACCTTGCAGTTCGGTTGAGAAAGGTCTTTCAGTTTCTCCAAAGCATTTTTGCTTCTGGAATATTGATACAAAGAAATGGAGGTTTGAAATATGATGGCCACAGTCAGAAAAATACCATCTCCGTTTTTGCCACTGATAAAATAAATAAAAGCCGCTACGAATAATAATATAAGCATGGGATCTTTGGCAATACGGATGACCGTTTCAAAGAAAGTGTTTCCTTTTTTGTAGTTTAAATTATTTTTCCCATTCTTTTCCCTTGACTGAATGACTTCATTATCGGATAAACCCTGTATGTTGAAATGGTGAATAGGCATTGTAAATGTTTTTAAGACAATCGATTAATGATTAGAATTTGATCTTTACTTTCCGTAGTAATGTTTATTGTATTCTATCTTTTGAATTTCAAACTTCGCATAACTGCAATCTCCTGAAGATAATCTCCATAGTACTTCCGCCGAAAAAGGAATTCGAAAGCCATTAACCTCCTTATAACCCGACATTTTGCAAAGCCAGGTTTCTCTTTTTTTACCTGTCATGAAACGTTGTGTCTGCATGGTTATAATGTCACCAAAGGCATTAAAAGAGACCGTAAAATGAAATAAAATTTCTTTATATCTGAATGATAATTTTGCTGAATTTGCATCAATTGCTGTCCATTTTACCATTTCCGATGGCAACAGATTGGTAGGAAACCAAACGCTTTCTGCCACCCAGCGTTGCAGTTCACCTTCATCTGATGTGACACCTTTATTTTCTGCTACCTTAAAGATATTCAATAAGAAAACTTTTAAACTTCCTGTATTGGCAATATAACTATCAATAGCTGTAAACATCGTTGTTGTTCCTTTCCAGATAAATTGTGGCTGTCTTACGGAGAAGTGCTGTTCACCCGCTATGTTTATATAGCCTTTCTTTAGATCAGTCTTAAATATTCCGTTATGCTCCAGCCGGACTGAACTTATATAGGGCTGTCCATGTTTCAAAACTAATTTAAAATACCGTTGAACAGGTTCTGGCAAATCGTTTAATATGATACTGTCATAGAGTTGACCTGATCTGTTTTTGGTGTTTTCATACAAGAGGGCCAACTGTCTATTAAATGTAAATTGCATCATGATTTTACCAAATAATAATACAAATAATAGGATTGTAATGATGAGTATTGAAATAAGTATTGTCATCTTAGAAGCATTTGGTAAAAAATTATCTATGCTTTTCTAAAGACTAACAAAGGAACTTTGGTATGAAATGAATATTCAGCAGAATTGCCTGCATAGAAAACGTTCTGAAACCAATTTCTACTTTGATGTGTGAACATTATCAACAGAGAAGGTTCGGATTTTTTGACAGCCAACTCTATGCCTTCAAGCAGATGATCATCCTGCTTTTTCTCAGTGATATTTATACTTACAGGATAATTCGCTATCTTGTCTATCCTGCTTTCAAAGATCTTCCTGTTTTCTTCTTTCCATGGTTCTGATGTAAAATTCAGCAATTCAACAGATGCCTGAAGTGGTTTTGCAAATGATACGACCCTGATCAGCTCATTTTCAGAATCATCAAGATCTGAGGCGTACAGAATACTTTTGATTGTACCTATTTTATAATCATGAGGCACTACAATTACCGGAACTTTAGATTGATTGATAAGAGTAGAAGTGATCGTTCCTAAGAATTTTTTTAACACACCGGCCCCTCTTGTGCTAATACAAATATAATCAAAGCTATTTTCCTCTGCATATTCCACGATTCTGGATTCTGGTAAGACAGACAATTCCACAGCATACTGAATAGTTCTGGGCTCCATGTGCATGGCAGCATATATTTCCTCCACAAAAAGAACCAGTCTGGAGTGTATCAATTCTTTTTGCTCCTCCTCATATTCGTCCATTCTTACAGCATCCCATGCGGAAGGTGTCTGCAAATGATGGACATTGAGAAAAGTCAGGCTATATGTATTCTGGGCAGCTAATTGAACAGCAAACCGTAATCCGGATTTTGAATGATCCGAAAAATCTGTAGTAACAAGAATTTTTTCCACTTTTTTAAAATTTAGTTCAATATAATCGTTCATTTCTTTTGAAGAACATTCATCAGATCTTCGAGATAATCAGTCTGTACTTCCTGAATCTCCAGTAATTTTTTATTTTGATTCACAAGCAAATGGTCTATTTTTTCACTGAGGAGTTTGATTTCCAATTCAGCTTTTAGATTAATCTTGTAATCATGTTCACTTCTTACTCTATCTTTTTGTTCCTGCCGGTTTTGGCTCATCATAATAATGGGTGCCTGAATGGCTGCCAGACAGGAAAGAAGCAAATTCAGCAATATAAAAGGATAGGGATCAAAGGACTTTGCTGATAAGAACCAAATATTAATCAATATCCAAATCAAAATAAATGAGAAAAATACAACAATGAAGGTCCAGCTTCCACCAAAAGAAGCAACTTTATCAGCAAGCCTTTCTCCCGGCGTAAGATCAGCTTCTATTTCATCCTGAATATTTTCCGAGAGAATGGAATTGTTTTTAATAGCCTCCATTACATCCAGATCTATGCTTTCAAGTTCTCCCCTCTCTTCCACAATTAAGGATGTCAGGTATAATCTTCGGTATTGATTCAGTTCCGAAATAGAGATAAAATCATCTTTGCTAAAGAGAGCATTTTTCTTCCTAATAAGGTTAAAGATGCCCTCGCGAAGATCTTCTCCTTTCACTTCTTCTCCTTCCCGAATTTCCTGATGACTGATCTTACTGGTTTCCATTTTGAGCTTTTACTTTTATTAATCTGCAGTGATTGAATTCCAGAATGTTTTTTTAAATAAAAAATGAAAATCTAAACTGAGATCCATTTTTAGGCAGCATTCTGCAGATAGGTTCCTGAATTTCCTTTAACTGTTTGGTCGCAGACTGTAAATAATATTTTAAATCATTAATAAACAATTGATTTTTCATCCCGGAATGAAACCGAGGTTTTTCATATAAAAGAATATATAATTCCGGAAATCCTGACTGTATCCCGAACTTGACATCAGAAATTTCTTTTATAAGATATTTGGTTGTATCCCTATAATTCATAGCCGCTTTTTATAATCGTTAATATCATTTTAAAACGCTCGTTGGCTTTGATAACATTAGGCTTATGAGCAGGAATAATAATGGATTGTCCCGTATCTAAAAGGAAAGATTGACCGTCAATCACAATTTCCGCTTTTCCTTCTATAATCTGAGCAAAGGTGTCAAATGGGGATATTTTTTCAGTAAGCCCTTCTCCACTGTCGAAAGACATTACACTGATATTACCGGTTGATTTTTTCAAAATGGTTTTGATGACCACAGAATTGGGAATGTATTCTATAATTTCAACCGTGATATAAGCGGTTGATTTTTCGAGTTCGTTATTATCCATAATAGATTTGGGCTAATGTTAAAAAAATAGATGTTTTAATTCTTTCTGCAGCCTAATGCCGGAAGATTGATGATTAAAGATCTTCGAGATTTTGCTTTCTTTTTTGTCCTAACTGTTTATAGAAAGAAGGGCTAAGTCCTGTTACCTTTTTAAACTGATTGGATAAGTGGGCAACACTGCTATAATTGACTTTATAAGCGATTTGCGTGAGATTAAGTTCATCATAAAGAAGTAATTCTTTGGCTTTCTCTATTTTATGATTAATAATATAATGCTGAATCGTAATCCCTTTCACTTCAGAAAATGTATTGGCCAGATAGGTGTAGTCATACCCAAGTTTTTCACTGAGATAATCTGAGAAGTTTTGTTTTGGCAGCTCATCTGAGTAATGGACCATATCTATGATGACACTTTTGATTTTCTCGATCAAAATACTTTTTTTGTCATCCAGAAGCTGCAATCCAGATTTTATTAAAATCTCTGCAAGTTTTGCCCTCTTATCATCACTGGTTTTTTCTAGGGTTTCCACCAATCCCAATTCTATCCCTACATAATTTATATTTAAACTATCTAATGCATCCTGAACAACCATTTTGCAGCGCAGACTTACCATATATTTGATGTATAATTTCATAAGTTCTACTGAATATTTGCATTGTATAATGATTTATGGTATTAAGACAGATTGTAAGAAAGTATCTTCCCATAGTGAACATTCGGAAAACTAAAATGATGATCGCACCGGTAAACTCAATGATTGCCGGTTTTTATCCAAGTGTATCAACATTACTATTTCTTTGTTTATATTATGACACCACTCTCATGATCTCATCAACAGACCAATAACTAAGAACTTCAGCTTCTACATAAAAGGCGGATGTCTTTCACCTCATTTTTACATTTTCAAGTGGGAGCGTAAGAGCCATGCCATTTTCTCGTGCGTTTTCATAAGCTCTGTCATACAATCACTGGTTCCCATATCATGAAAAGCATCTGCAAAAATTTTAATGTGTTCTCTAAGGATGATGATGATACTTTCATGGTCTTGCAGCAGTTCTTTAATAAATCCCTGACTATCATTTCTTTCTTTTGTCTGCTCTGTGAGATGCGTTAAGCTGAGATATGATTTTAATGTTGCAGGTGCATAATGCCCTATCGAACGTATTCTTTCAGCAACACGATCTATTGCTTCATCCAATTGTCCGGACTGATGTTTAAAAAACAGATGCTTTTCATAAAAATCCGCACCCTCTATATTCCAGTGGGCATTTTTGGTTTTAGCATACAAAATGTTTTCATCAGCTAATATTTTCATCAGTTCATCAGCTACTGCCTGGCGATGGCCATCTGCTATTCCTATTTGTATTTTCATGCGCTTGTTCGCTTGTTCGCTCTCTTAATCTGTTTTTTTGCCTTTTTTGAAATGGGCTTAAGAGATTTTTTTACGATCTTTTCCATTGTACGGGTCAACTCTGAGTTATTACTTGTCAGCACTCTGTTTACCGCTGCCAGAAGTTTTTCCTTTAGTGGTTTTATACCTATTGTATGTTTTACTATTTTTTTTTCCATGATTTCTGGATTTATTTTCTGGATTTATTTGAGCAAGCCGAGCTCAATGCTGGTATTATTGAATGATCTTATTCTTTAACAGGGCTCCATCAGGAGAATAGAATAAAAAATGTTTTGAAGATCCATATTGAACCTCAATTTTATATACTTTAGCTTGATCTAAAGAATTATCTCTGAATATTTCTTCATTTTCTTTGGCAATTTCCCAATCCCTTTATAACCCTCTACTTATAGCCTCCAAAATAGGTTTAGGAAGCTGAGAACTCAATTTTTTATGGACAGCAATCTTCTTTCCTTCATTGGAATACATTGCTTCCTGATGTTCTCCATCCTCCCAAAATTCGACTACAAAATATCCGGAAGCTGCTGAAGAATTTAAATAAGGATTATAATCATACCAAACGTTTATAAAATCTTCTTTAGGATAACCCTTCCACAACTCATATTTTACAGATGAATGATCTTTAAAAAAATTTTCAATCACAATATCAGGAACCTGTTCCTTTGCCATTCGGACAGGCTCTATATCAGTTGTTTTATTGGCCTTATTTTCAGTATTCTGAGCAAATACAAAGGTTGTAAATGCAATAAAGATGATCCCCATAGCAAATACCCTAAAAATTCTATTTTTCATACGATCTTTATTTTGTTGAAGAATAATTGTGTGAATGTTTCATTATTTTATTTTAATAATAATCAGATCAAACGAAAGCAATTATTTAAAGATACCGAAGAAAGTGCCCGTCACCTCATCGCCATGATTTATTAAAAAGCATATTTATAATCTACTGTAAGCTTATTTTTCACCTCCCAAATTCCCGGAGCTTTCCAGGCAATATGACCGGCTTCTTCTTTTGCATACAAAGAATTGACTGTTCCCTCTAAGGTGACTGTATTTCCAAACACAGATACCCTGATATCATTATCCTCAATTACGCTTCTTCTCAAAGCATTTTCAATATCTTTCTTTTCAATTTCATCATGAACTTTTGACTTTATTTTAATATTGTTAGTGATTGCCTTAATACCGGGAAGAAAGTTAATGGCCTTTTTTGCAGCATCCCGCTCGTAATTCCAGTTGAGTTCCCCTCCTAAAGTTACCCATCCGTCTTCTACCTTCACACTGACTTTTTCATCAGGAACTGTATCATTCGATTTTAATGCTGCCAATACCTCATTGGCAACATCTGCATCACTTTTAGTCCATGAATTTGGAAAATTCACTTCAATATTTTCTACCAATGCTTTTACCCCTTTAATTTTTATGGCAGCTTTTTCTGCTCCTGCTTTTTTTGCAAAACTGTCCACTACGCCCGTTAAAGAAACCACCCCATCTTTTGCAGTAACCCCAATCTCAGCTGAATGTAAGAGCGGCTCCCATTTGATGGCGTCCTGGACATCTTTTTGTAATTCTGAATTTGTTTTCATTTGTCATGAATTTCATTGAAACTGATTTATTTCGATAGATTAAATTTACGCCTATCTTTTGCTCATCTCTTTACACAACAATAAAACTTGATTACATATATCACACATTTTCAAATGATTGAATCAACCATTACCGAACAATTGTGATCTGGTAAGAATGCAAAATACCCGCAATGAATACATTGTGGAACGAATATTTAGAAACTGAATAAGAATGCAGGAATATGGAGCTCTACTAAAAGTCTGATATTGCTTTAATATTCTCACTTTTTTAGTGGATCGTCACCAGTAGGCTGTGACAAAAGGTTAATAAAAAAGATCGTATAAATATATCGTTATCGTCACATGTAAATCCTATTTTAGATACTGGAGAAGTGTACCTTTGATTCTTAAGCTTAAAATAAATGTAAATTCCTCTCATTCCATAAGAATTGTATGGTTAGAATCCCGATAGTATAAAAAATGACTCTTCTTTTGAAGAGTCATTTTAAGTTAAATTTCAGATCATATTTAGAAGCCCAGGAGTTTAAGCTTAAACTGAATGGCAAAATTATCTTTAAATTTAGGTGTATTGTAATACCCTACTCTATAGAAAAAGCCCAAATTAAATTGGGAGGATAAAAAATTATTCCATTCCAGACCCAGCTCATTATATAAATGATCTAATTTTTTAAAATCAAATTGATGAAATTCCGGATTTTTCATATCTCCGATGGTCCCTCTATAGATCACATCGAAACTTGAAACATTCTTCCCGAAACTTTTAAAATACCAAGGCAGCCTATGCGTGAGATAAGCTCCCAAAAATTTGTCGTTATAATATTTTCCACCTTCCATTGTTGCAAAACCCAGATAGGACGTAAGATTGAAATTCAACCCACCATTTCCATTCCCCAGCCCGTTGAGTGTAAAATTTTTCCAGATCGGAGCATCACCTGTCACTAATCCTCCATACAATCTCACTCCGGTTAAACCAAGCTTAGTTTTAAAATTCTGAACAAATAAGGCATCAAACCTACTGAATTGCAAATCACCTCCCAGAGCCTTGTACCCTTGCTCATAATTAAGATAGAATTCCGGAAGATTCTGTTCGTAGGTATATTTTCCGGTAGGGGTCATAATATTTTTAGAATTGGGTGAATATTTTAGGGTGATGGTGGATGATGCGATATCGAAGCGACTTCCAAGCTCTTTAAAATTGTAGTTAAATTTAGATTCTTCCTGCGTTCTTTTAGTGGCAATGTTAATCGTTAATGCATTGGTAAAGTCATTTTCATAACTCACTTTAAAACCTTTATAACCAAAAAAAACGTTATTATTAAGCGCAACTCCGGAGTTCATTATTTTCATTCTGAAATTCCATAAGTTTTCTGAAAAGCGTCCGGCTGCCATGACATCATCAAAATATTCAGCCCGGAAAAATGAATTTTTCTCCAATGTTGTACGGACATCAACCCCCACTCCGTATTTAAAATCCTTATCATAAATACCATAAGCAAAATAAGCATCCGGAGAAATATACCTGTTGAACTTTTCATTCAGTTTGACACCAGCCCCCAGTCGGATATGTTCATATTTGTTGTACCCAATGACTTTAGACAGGTCAAAATCCAGCATTCCCAGCCTTACCTTACCTTTGAGCAAACCGGTTAATGCTTTTGCTTTCTGACTGAGCTTATATTTGGCGCTTAAGCTGTCGATTTTTGTATAGGTAGCTTGTTCTCGGTCCGTCAGATTTTCAGTACGGTACTGATCAATCTCATTTCCGTCAGAATTTTTAACGCTGATCGTATAGCCTTTAAAATCTTCAGGTTTTTCTTCAATAGAAGTTTTGAAATCAAAATAATCCGCAGTGACAAAAGCATAACTGCCAAACTTTTTTATGTGTTTTTTTTCGGAATCTTTTTCTTCTTTCGTTCTTTTTTTATCCTTTTTATCATCAGTATCAAAAGAGGCAGACCCCATTTTCAGTTTATAATTTTCTTTGACAAGAAACCATTTATTTTCAATAGGTTTCCAAATGCTCGTAATACTTCCTTCACTTTTAATTTTACTATTACTTTCTATTTTTTTCAGAGCGTAGCTCGCTTTGTCTACATAAAGATAGCCATTGAATTTTTTTTGTTTGGGAGATTGCTTATAATCAACCTGGCGAAAACGGATCACATAATTCTCTCGTCCTTCTATTTCAATAGAATCTGTTAAAAAGAAACGATAAAGATTCCTATTTTCCTCACGTACCTCCTTGGGAATCTGATTTCTGTTGGAGCGGAAAGCCATCAGCTCATAGATAGGCTCTTTCAGACCGGCAACTTTATTATCCAGAATGTTGATTTTCTCACCATATTTTTTTGAATACAGATTTTGAGAAGCTCTTTCCCATAAAAAGATTTTGCTTCCCCCTACAAGCTTCATCAGATTGACAGACTCCAAAGAATCTTTTTTCTTTGTTGCTTTCATGGGAAGTTGAGGGATCTTTTTAAGTGAATCTATACGGTTGGCAATATAAGCGTTATAAGCTTTGATACTGTCTTCGTCAAAATCCAGAGAAATTTTCTCATAGGATTTAAATGCGTAAGATTCTAAACTCTTAGGAGAATTTTCGTTGTAATTTTCGTTGACTTTCCTGAGAATTTCCAATGCTCTGGGATCACTTTTATCCTCCAAAACGATAGCCTGAATATTTTCAACGTTGGGGTCGGCCTTCATTAAAAAGACCTCCATCACCTTATCAACGACAACATCATCATTCTGGAATCCTCTTGCAGAAATTTCCACTTTTTTACATTTTGTTTTAAAAACAGATATCCCTGATCCATCTGTTTTTCCTATTATTTTGCTGTTACAAGACACTGTTGCATTAGAAATTGGAGACTGATCTCCGGAATTTCTTACAATGACTTTTGACTGTGAAAAAATGCTGAGATACCCAAATGATAACAGCAGGATAAAAATTTTTTTCATATTTATTTTTAGCTAGTGGATTTAATGTATTTTATGATCAGTTCATTCCGTTTTATAGTAAGAATTACTGCTAACATAACACAGAATTGAACTATTGCAAAAATTGGGCTATCCTGTTTCATTTTATACAACAAATAAAATCTATTACTTAACAATAGTAATGAAAATGCTTATATTAATGGGTTTTACATTTAATTTCCTCTTTATTGAAAGGCAGTTAAGATTTAGCCCATGAGAATTGCAATTTTCAAAAACCAATCAGTTAGCTAGCTACTTTGAAAATAAAATAAATCTAAATTCCCTTTATCCATTATTAATCAGAAATTTACTGACACAAAACATACAGCATGCAGTGATAAATACTCTGCTCTTTTGAATTATAAGCAAGGATAATCCATACAAATCAGATTTGTATACCACGAATTATTAAATACTATTTATGAAAAATTTTGAAAGCCTAAAAAGAATGGCAACTAAATTCTCAAGAGAAAAGATGAAAACTATTAATGGAGGTATGCAGTGGACAGATCAGAGGAGTTGTAATATTGAAGACGAAAGGCCGGGAGCTGATCCAATGTGGTGGCGCTTTTTCTGTAATTTGACACGATATCCTTCAATTAAGATATATGAAAGAAATCCCCACCTCATAAGTGGGGATTCGTTTATTTAGAGCGGTTGCTATTTTGTCTGGAAAAAAATACCAAAATCAATTTAAACAACTCTTTTTATGGTAAAATTATAGGTAATAACAGGGAATTACACACTGGCATTATCGTCCTGAACCAAGCATTTTTATCCAAGATGCCTTATAAACAGGGTTACTAAGCGATTCTACATGGTAGGGATTGCTATAGTTTATATTAGTGCTGGAAACATTTTGATTTCCTACAAATAGATTACCACTTGGTATACGCATTGCCTTGCATTTTGCCGCTAACTGTTGAGATGCGATTTCCTTTACATGGTAAGCGGCATAGATATTTGAAAGCGGTGTAACAAATTGTTGAGAATACCATCCGGCTATTTGCTTTGTTCTTGAATTGCTGTAATCCCATCCTCCGGAAAAGCTAATCACCCTCGCAACTGATGCATTTTTGGCTATAAATTCGGCCATACCGCCACCCTGTGACTGGCCTCCTACAGCAATCTTGCTCCATGCGGGCCTGCCTGTACTTTGATTCAGGTATTGTGACCATTGCCCCCCTGGATCATTGATTGACAAATATTTAAAAAGTTTGATCAGACGTGGGATAATAGCATCCTGATATTGATCTGGAATATCTGGAAAGGAAGTATCTCCGTAGATCCGCTGACGACGGAATTTAGCTGCACAATTGACATCAACATCTAACTTTGGCCCTATGCATATTTGGGATACACCAGGATCAGTAATGAAAGAAAGCGCGACAATCCTGTAGCCCTGATTTAGTGCTGTTTTAAAAAATTCAGCGGGAACATTCCTGGTCGTTCCGCCGGTACCGGTGAGCCATAACAATACTTTGTTATTTTTAATCGCTCCGTCGTAATACACAATATGGTCATGATCCCACTGATATACCGAAGGATCCGCCTGGCTGGGTTTTACATGCACTTCGTTGAACTAAACCTCCGGTAGCTTTTCCCTTCGCTGTTTTATTAACTTTGGTAAAACAACAAAAAATCTTTAAAATGGCTACAAAAAAAAATCTCCGGAGGAGTTAAGGGTAAACAAAATTCTGAACCGCGCCTCGAGCGAAGTTAGTGGTTTTGCTGAACTGCTGCAACGCTTTGAGCGGAATATTTCTATCCTGGGCAGGAGCCCCAGAACCTTTGATAATTATTCCCGTCATGTGGCGGCCCTGGCGCTGCATTTTAAAACCCTGCCTACCGAGTTGGATCCCGAACAGGTCAAAGATTATCTTTTTGAACTGCAGCAACGCTCGAAAACTCCTTCCCAAACTTACTTTAAACATACCGTTTATGGACTTCGCTTTTTATTGAAAACTGAAGGCCTGCCTTATAGTTTTCTGCATCTTCCCGCCATTCCAAAAGTAAACAAACTGCCTGTGATCCTGAGCCGGGAAGAGATCTGGCGTATGCTTCAGAGTGCCGAACTCCTGAAACATAAACTGCTCATCGGTCTGATATACGGCTGTGGACTGCGCTGCATGGAAGTAAGGAATATCGAACTTCAGCATCTGGATTTTGACCGGAAGATGTTGCATGTTGTTCAGGGTAAAGGGAGCAAAGACCGTTACGTTCCCTTGTCGGAACATTTGATCCGGGGACTGAAAACCTTCATCAGTATTGAGAATCCGGTTCAGTATTTATTCAATGGAAACCATAACAGGAATATTGAAGAGATTGATGCGCTCAGCACAGGGGCTTCACGGTCTGCCAGCAAAGATTTCGATTCCCGCTACAGCCAGCGCGGTGTGCAGTGGGTAATAAAAACCATTTCTAAAAAAGCCGGCATCACCAAAGACGTTCACACCCACACGTTGCGGCATTCTTATGCCACACACCTTTTGGAAGACGGCGTTCCGATCATCATGGTACAGAAACTTCTGGGTCATGAGCGTATTGAAAGTACAATGGAATATCTTCATGTGTGCCAGCTCTCGGACCAAAAACCGCACAGTCCTTTGGATACGGTATTTACTTTATGCAGCAGGAATGCAGGCCCGAAGTAAAGGTGCGAGTGTAGCAGAAGTTCTTCGCAAAATCAATTTATCATCCCAAAACTTCAGCGTTCATCAGGAAAAGACGCTTAGGGCATTGTCCAACTGCCGGACTTCTGCCTTGGGTGGTCATATTGATACGTGTGATGGTTGCGGAAATCTTTCCATCAGCTACAACTCCTGCCGTAACCGGCACTGTCCGCAGTGTCAGGGACACAAAAAGGAAGAATGGATCCAAAAGCGCGAACAGGACCTCTTGCCCTGCAGCTATTACCATGTGGTTTTTACCCTGCCGGAGGAGTTGAATGGGCTAGCAATATCCCAGCCCCAACTCATTTACAAAGCCTTATTTGAGGCCGCCTGGGCTACTTTAAACCAGTTCGGCAAAACCGAAGGCCTTCAGTTGGGAATGATTGCCATACTTCACACATGGGGACAAAATCTGAGCCTTCATCCGCATCTGCACTGCATTGTGCCGGGAGGTGGTCTCACGATGCAGGGAAAATGGAGAAAGAAAGTAAGGACGGATAAGTTTCTGTTTCCAGTAAAAGCGCTGAGCAAAGTCTTTCGGGCAAAGTTTGTGACTTCCTTAAGAGCCTGTGGAATTACTGACCGGGATTTAATGGAGAAACTCTTCACCAAGAACTGGGTCGTATATGCCAAGCGGCCTTTTGGCGGCCCGAAACAGGTGATCGAGTACTTGGGGAGATACACTCACAAAGTCGCCATCAGCAATCACCGCATAAAAGAAGTGACGGATCAGCAGGTCCGTTTTGAGTACAAAGATTACCGCAAAGGCGGCGAAAAAA
Source organism: Chryseobacterium carnipullorum (assembly GCF_003815695.1). NCBI lineage: Bacteria > Pseudomonadati > Bacteroidota > Flavobacteriia > Flavobacteriales > Weeksellaceae > Chryseobacterium > Chryseobacterium carnipullorum. The sequence goes on from NZ_CP033920.1 coordinate 4,332,354, forward strand.
AGGAAATGACTCTTGCAAACACGGAGTTTGTCCGGAGGTTTTCGATGCATATTTTACCGAAAAGATTTGTAAGGATCCGGCATTACGGCATCCTGAGCAGCAGCTGGAAGCGTGGGAAACTGCAGGCACTGCAATCCGATTTGAAAATCAGAGTTACTGCAGCAAAACCGAAAACTTTGCTCCGGAAATGTCGAAGTTGCAAGGAAGGAAACTTAGTCACTATAGCTGTTTTCGGGCAGCGCGGTCCGCCACCGGAATTTCTTTTCGTTATCCAACCATTGTCTGCAAAATAACCTTTGCGGGTAAGGGAATTTATATGCTGCAGCGAAGAAAAACCTGCAGAAAACCACTCATAAAGGCTACCAAATGCCACAAAAAAAGCAGTCATTCCAAAAAACTGCTTTGTTACCCTAAATCCTAAAATCGAAAACTCCATAGACGGCCAAAAAAGCTCCCGGAGCTTCCGTTCAACGGGCTTTCATCTCGTGTCCTGCGGACAAGACGAAAGCTTAGTTATTATAGCCAGGAAATCTTACAGAAAGATTATTTATTTTTTGCCCTTCTGTATTCATGTAAGAACTGATCTGATTTTCTTCAGACATCTGCGTATTTTTCACATTCAGATCATCTGCCTGATTTGAGCAACTCGACAAGGCAATAAACACCAGACCAAATAAAAATGTTTTTTTCATAATTTTTATTTTTGTGGTACAAATGAAGGAATAAAGCTGAAGTTTTAAAAAAAAATAAACCCCCAAGAAAGCCTCTAATTTCAATAACATGATAATCAAGCAATTAAAAGACATTATTAAAGTTGCATGCTTGTATAAATCTCCAAAATGGGAGAAATAATACAGATTACTGGATTTATCTTTTGTGGAAAAAAGCAAACTTGAATTCAATTCATCTTCAAAATTCTGCAATTTTTTCTGCAACTTGGGATCAGTTGAAGAAAAGTAAAAAAACAGGGTTAAGGATAAAATGTACTAAAAGGCATTTTTTTAACAGATTGAGTAAATGATTACGCTTTTCTTAGCGATCAAAACGCTCTCTTTTATAGAAGCTGCAAGCCTTAATATTTCGTTTCAGTTTTTAATAATCTTTTTACTGTTGATTGTTCCTCCTGTATGTTCTGATAACGCAGAATAGCCAGTAGATACTTCAGGAATAAATAGCTTCTTACCGTTCCAATCTCTGATTCTTGGGGCAAATTTAAATCCCAATACCTGCATCAAAGCAAACACATGGTCGGTAAACCCTGAAGTATGCGTATAATGTTCTTTTAAAGGGAAACTGACAGTTAGACAATATCATACAGAATAAAGTGATGGCAATGTATTTTCTATGGTATCAGAGATTGAAAGAGATTTGATTTCTAAAAGAACAAAAGAGGCTTTGCAAACAAAGAAAGCTAGTGGAATAAAATTAGGAAGACCAAAAGGCCAGAAAAAAGTAAACTCGATGAATGCAGAAGTGAAATAGAAGCGCTACTTAAAAATGGACCATGCCCATCCAAAATTGGGGATTGATTTTAAACCAATTTATGCTTATTTTTGAAAAAAGGCTCAGATTATAAATCTAAGCCCTGACTTTTTAACTTACACACTTTACGGCATGTTTCGTTAGTGTATTGCAAAATATTTAAAATTATCTTTTAATAACCTTAACGGTTTTAAAGGTCTTACCTTTTGCATCTTTCAAAGAAAGTAAATAAATTCCTGAAGGATATTTAAGAATCTCCGTATTTATCTCCTTTTCAATAGCATCAAGATTTCCTTTTGAACTGAAAATTATTTTTCCATCTGTCCCCAAAATATTGATATTGTAATTTCCTGATGCATTTTTCAATTTAATATGAATTGATCCATTTTGCTCCACAGGATTAGGATAGACAATCAATTCTGAATTACTATTTTTCACTTCGGCTACAGAAAGTGTTGAAACTGGATACACCAAAATTTTCCGTCCATCATACCCCACTGCATAAACAGCTGTAGCGTTAGAAGGGTAGTATACTTTGGTCGTTTGATTGCTAGTATCACCCGTTCCCATAACAGATACATAAATCAATTGATTATTGGCATTGAATGTTTCATAGGCAACTGCATTTTTCCAAACACTGTGCTGTACAGTAAGATAATTATTGCTTAAATTAACTCCCTGACCTGTTTGTCCGCTAAGCGGAAGCTTGTTACGGAAAGCTTTAATACTTCGGGATGAAATATAATGTATCACCGGCGAAACAGGTGTCTGATAGTTCTGAGCTTGTATGGATGCAATGGTAGCATCGATTTGAGCTTGTGTAATGGTAAGCTGCCCGATACCGTAATCATCAATAGATTTGTTTATAGGTTTTAAAAATCCGGTTTTAATAAAGAATCCGGTTAAGTCTTCTTGTACCGCATCGCAGGTATTTTTCACAAAATTCAGAAGCAGTTCACCATTTGAAATCCCAGAAGCATTATAACTTCTTGCCACGTTTGCAACCGTCCCAAACCAGTGTGCATAATCTACTCCTGTATAGTTAGTTGGATAATTAAGGGAAAGAACCGGGGCATTTCTTGAAGCTCCCGCCAGCTGATAATACAGCTCAAGCTGCCAGAAAGGTACCAGCACTTTAAAAACATCTGTATTGCTATTCCCTTGTAGAGCTTCCTGATTGACGGCTGTATTCAAAATGGCTCCGTTTATTCTTCCTCCTTCAATGCTCGCCATTCCTGTTGTCGGTTCTACAGATTCTCTTTCCAGCCGGGACATTCCATCATTTTGTGGATTCATATGATAATCTACCCATGTACTGTGCATATTATTAGTAACCTCTGTAGTGCCAATCCATTTAAGGTCCGGTCTTATCTGATTGATATGCCCGAATTCATGTGCAATTCCCCATAAAGACAATTGATTGACATCAGCCAGAGTCTCTTCGCCCCAGTCAGAATCCATATTTATACCTAGTCCGCCAGCATACCAGCCTCCGCCATTATTACTATAGCTGAACATACGGTTTTTGGGAACTAAATTATATTTATACAGCCCCATCAAAAGCCATTCATTTTTTACAATAAGGTCATATTTTGAAACAAGCTCTGCGGGATTAAAAGTAGCATAATTTTTCAGCATACTTTTTTTGTAAACCAAATGAGAATGCTGTCCCACAACGTCAATCATATGATATGCTGAATTTGTAAGATTGGCCTGCCAGTCACTTTGCGTAGAGGTCTGATAATGATATAGTCCATTGACCTTACCGGAAACAATATTGATTTTGACATCAGGCAAAGCTTCATTGGCATTATAATAACTGATGTATCCTAAACCACTGTTGATCAGCTGAAATACATTCAAACCATTATGAAGTTCATAATAGGAGGTAGTACCGCCAAGAACGGTAGAAAAATCCTTTACCTGCAACGAGATGCTGGCGCCGGGAGGGATATTCTGCGCAAACAAGGCCACTTTATCTGCCTGTGCAAAGACAATACCTGTAGGGTTTTCAAAACTGTCGTAACCGCTTCCCACCTTTAAATTACCTGTGGTAATAGAAATAGGAGGGTAAACCTTATAATCCTGAACCCTGTATTTATTTACATAAGTTCCATTGAACAGGCACTGTGCCAGCCCTTTATAGAACGGCGATGCCATCCCATCAATATCCGCCTGACTAACAGAAGGCTTTAATGCTGAGTAAAGTGTGTTGGCAAAAATATTATTATAAGGATTTACAGCTCCTGAAGAGCCTGCTGTATAAAAGCCCATTTCGGCACAACTAGCAAAATTTCCCTGGCCATTGTTTACGGTAATTCTTACATTTAAAGGAGTTATCTGGTTTGGAAAGTAGACATTCACAGGATAAGAAGAATGTTGAAAATCAAATGACATCAGGTTAACAAACGTACTGTTTGCACTAGTATTGTAACTGATGTTCACACTTCCGAACCGGCCATTGTCCCCGCTGGGTCTAGGTGTATATTTCAGATAATCAATAGGAGTGGACCCGTTTAATCTGTAATTTAACACCACCGGAAAAGTAGTATTGCTGTATGAAGAGTGATACAGCGTATTTACATTATTATCATAAGATTTATCGATATTTTCTCCCGACTGGTAAGATGATGCGGTTGTTCCTGAAGGGATGATAGCAGCCTTCACATCGTTGGCGCCATTTATACTTAATTCTGATGTATTGATGGTACAGTCTGTACCGTCAGTAATCGCAGGTTGTGTTTCAGAAAAGAATTTTATCTCCGCTCCGCTCGAATAGTTTCCAATACCAGCGTTTACTGAAATTTTAATCACGTAAGGGTTCAGGATAGCTGTTGGAAAAACAACTTCTTTATCCTGAGCATTGGATGCCCAAATTAAATTATTGCTTACCGAGATGAAAGTATTCGGAGCCCCCTGTGTACTGTAGGAAATACTTATATTGGTCCACATACCGTTTGTCCCGGATTGTCTGGGAGTGTAAACCAGTTTTTTAATGCTGGTGACATTTGAGGTAAAATAAAATTTAAGCTCATCCGGAATACCATTCTGTGACCATTTCGAATGATAAATCGTGGTATTATCACCGTCGAGCAACTTTGCAACTTCACTCCCCGGCTGCCCCGGCTGCAGAGATGAAACTGAATAGATAGGAACCTGATAAAGCTGTGAAAATACAAGCGATCCCCATAAAATAAAGAAATACAATAGTAATTTTTTCATGTGATGTTATTTTATATATAAAAAGAGTTTTTAAAAGAGCTATAACTTTTATCTGGACATTATTTTTACAACATAAGATTTAACTTTTTATCTAAAAAATTTATTAAGGTTGATAGATTTTATCTTTAACCTCTTTTTTTTTCTTTTCGTGAGCTGATCCCACAACCTCAAGAAAACGAAAATGAACATGGTAACATTCGTAAACAATTTCTAAGAAATGAATTTCATAGCGCTGAGACAATTCAATACATATTTCTTGCAAGCCTGTTCAAACTTCTTCGCTAATAACCTAATTCCTTTATTTCATAGGAAAAATAATACGGTAAAGAAGTAAAGTTTTATTATGTCTTTTCAAAATATGATCATCCATAAATCAAAGCTTCATCTTTTTATTTTTTGAAAAAATATCCGTTTTTCAAACTTTTCCTTTTTAATCCCGAGACAGAGCCCCGAGGAATTCTTTAGATTAAAATAATGAATATTAATAGATAAAAAGAATGTAGTTGTCCAGTTTCCAATACTTCTATACCTTTATAAATAGTCTCCTGCATTTTGAGTGGAATATCTCATACTCCCTGCTACCGAAGTACCATTTATAAGTATCTGATATGTTCCTTCTGCATTAGCATTAATTGCATTTGAATTAAAACTTACTTGTACTGTTACATTCTGCGTTCCAGCCAAACTAATGGTCTGGCTAAGGTCAACTGAATTTCCAATAGTGACCTGTATCGGTCCTCCTGCATTCTGCTGAAAAGTTTTTGCACACAAACTTCTCCAGTTACTTCCATTATACAAAAATGTACAGTTCTCATTAGTATTATATACCTGAAGACCGGCAGCAGGTGTTGCAGTAGCATTCATCTGAACAGAAGTCATACGTGGCATCAAAATCCCAGCTGATGTAGATGTAATATCCAAAATAGAAGAAGTATTAGGAGTTGAAGTACCTATCCCAATTCTTCCATTATCTAAAACCGTTACCATCTCTAAAGCACCGGAGTTATTAATTTTCAAAGCTTTTGTAGTACTATTGTTTCCCTTGCTCACAATATCCAACGTTGCAGAGGGAGAAGGTGTATTGATTCCTACCTGCGGGATCATAAAAAAAGGAAGTCCCCAAAAAAATAAGTGAAAATAATAATTTTTCATGGCCTTTGTTTTTAAAATTAGTTGTGTTTATCCAAAATAATCAGCAAATTATTATCAAGTATACAAATTAAGGAATAAAGCTGAAATTTTTAAAAAAAACAAGCCCCCAATAAAGCCTCTAATCACAAAACACTAACAATCATCAACTTAACAACCCATAATAAAGCTATACACCAATATAAATCTCCAAAATGGGATAAATAAAACAGATTGTGAGGCTTTTTTTGTGGGAAAAACAAACCCGAATTCAATTCATCATCTTAAAATTCTTCAGTTTTTTTCTGCAACTACAAGAAAACGAAAAATATTATACATCTAATTTTGATTAGGAAGAAATTGCAAGAAAATGACGACCATCTTTAAAATAAAAATCCTGCAATTTTATATAATTGCAGGATTAATAAGCTTTTTAAGCATTTTTGACAATGTTTTTAACGTCTGCTCAGTGGAGAATACGGATTCTAAACTCGCCACCATCATATATGATTATCAAATAGTTACACTTTATGAATTCTGTCTTTTTGACCTGTTTTTTACTATTTTTTACTATTTTCAAATGTAGTAAATTTTGAATTACTACCAGTCATTACTCCCTTCGTGTTTTTTGTTCATTGCTTCTTTTAAAGCGGAAACAAGGGACTGCACTTTGATTCCGCTTTTAAATTTCACGTCTTCTCAGGCATAATTATATGCTATGCCTCTACCCTTTTCCGGAGCTTCTTCAGCCAGCGTGAGTCTTCCGTAATCTATTCGATTGCAAATATTGCCACGTGATCCCTTATGATCAAATGAGTTAAAAACGTACTTATACCTTCCATCTTTCACGAAGATACTAAACTTGTATGTGATAGGTCCTTCAACACATGATGAGCCTTTATATTTTTTATCAGCCCTATAGTCATAGTGGCCGACCCCACTTATCTCTCCAGCTTGCTTATCCTCTGTTGTGATCATGTTGTTTTTAGAACTGAATGCTTGGGAGGTCCATGTTCTTGCACGGTTAAATAGTTCATCTTTTGTAATTGTTGAATCTACTTTTACAACTTCCTCAAATTGAAAATCTTGTGAGAATAGGAATGTAGAAAGAAATAGTGATAAGATTGTAATTATGTTTTTCATTATAATGTCTCATTAATTAATTTTAAAGAATCTACTTCCATCGCTGCGATTCCAAGATTGAACAAATAGGTATCACCAAATGAATCTTGATCAATTTTTGTCTCCGGAGAATAATATGACATAGGCACAAGGACAGATAACTGATTCGAGTTTATTCGATTTACATTTTTACCAATAACGTAATACTTTGACTTTTCATTGATTTTTTTCGCTTCCTCATCGCTAATAAAGCCTATTATATCAAAAGTCAGATAGTTAGATTTGTTTTCATTTTTCTCATATTTATTATCAGCATAAAGTTGTACAAGCATACCTTTGCCATAAGGGTTTTTTGATAATTTGAATACACTCATGGGAATATCGTCAAATTCTTTAAAAACAAAGATACTATCCGCTTTGTTACTTAAGTATTTCTCCATTTCTTCTCTGACCAATGAATTGTCTTTATAATTTGGAAATTTATTTTCCATTGTAATAATTAGGCTGTCCGTTTTTCTCTTTGGCTGCTTTATTGTTTCATTTTTATTTGTTTGAGTGCATGACACAACTCCTAAACAAATAAACATATACAATATCCTTTTCATGATAATATTATTGTTCTTCATACTTCTAAAATTTTACTTTTTCTTTTTCCCAAAAATGTGACGCACACCTGACATGCTATAAGAATCTGATTGGGATATTACGTCTTTCTCCGATTTTACCGAGATAACCATTTTCACGTAGCCAATCGAAAAGACGATTCTGGCCAATAGTAAAGCCGTTTTGGGAAATCACTTTCGCAAGTTCACCGATTAAGCAGGAGGAAGTTGAACCTACTACAGCGTCAGTAAACAAAACCTTAGGCTTATTTTCTTCATTGATTCTTTCCGCTTCAATTCTTTTCGTTTGCTCTTCTTTCCAATTCTGAGCCAACATTAAAACAGTGTCTGGATTACTAAAATCAACTGCCGGAGCAATTGATTTCAATTTCTTTTCACAATCAATAAAATAACGTCTTGCTTGTTTCCCTTTTTCATTTCCCTCAACCATTCCAATCTCTTTTGCACAATCAATTGTAAGAGCGTATTCGGTTAATGGCCTTCCTCCATTTGGGTTTTCCATAACATTGTGGAAAACCTCGAAATCAACATTTTCGACAAATCCATATTTTTCAATCCTTGCTTTTATCCAGGTAGAAAAATCTTGCTTACTTTCTAAAAAAGAATGTAGCTCACGTGCGGAAACTGCTTGTTTTCCATTTTGCTCAGAAATTCTAATCAGTTCATTGCTGTTACTTTCAGCAGAATTAATTTGATTAATCATAATAATTGATTTTTTAAGCTTGCAGGCGTTGAGAACAATTATTACAATGCAAATATAAAGATAGTATTGATTATTACAATACCTAAATTGACGAACCTATTTGTACTCCCTTGCTTTATCTTTGAACTCTTCCAGTTGAATAACTTGAAGTATTTTAGCATACATTTCTGTAGTTATTTTACTTGAGTGTCCAAATGCTCTTTGTACAGCTTCTATGCTTCCTCCATCTAAAATTGTATGATTGGCTTTTTGATGCTTATTGGAGTACATTTTTTTATCTATTTTTAGAAAATCAATTACTTCTTCTTTCCAAAATTTATTTGCTCGATTAATTCCAAGCTGGTTTATAGAGGGCTGAAAGTCTTTTTCGCTATTTGTATATCTTACCCCAAATTTTCCAAACAGATATGCATCTGGATTCGATAAATCAAATTTTGATAAGTCATTCTTAAGATCTTTTGGTATTAAGATTTTCCGGTGATCATCTCGTTAAGTTGAATATATTCATGTTCTAGATTTACCATGTAGCACTTAACATTCCGCAGCTCTTCAGGTCTCATGCCTGTATGGTATAGTGTTTTTATCCAGATTCCGAAATTTGGATGCATCTTCTTAAAGTGTTTTATGACCTTGGTTTGCTCCTTTTCAGTAAGTGTTTCATAGCCCTTTCTCTTTTGTTTTTTACGAGAAACTATTCCGTGAGCTGGATTTGCTTTAATATACCTCTCATTAACTAATTCGGTGAAAACAGCTTTGATGTAAGTAATGTTCTTGTTGTACTCATTATTACTCCATTTTCGCGCAGAAGCGATTGATTTCATAATCTGTTCGACATGCTCAATTTTGAATTCATCCAAATATGTTTTGTCCCATTTGAAAATAAGGGTCATTTCCTGGAAAAAACGAACCGTACTAGAATAGCATTGAATAGTTTTACGTTCCAAACGCTTTCGCATGCTCTCAATTGCAACATCAAGTGCATCATTGATCAAAATATTTACGGGAACAAAAATAGGTAGAGAAGATAATTTAGTTTTAGGAAGCCAGCCAGTTTTAAGTTTACTTCGGAGTACCTTCTGGTAAACTTCAGCAGCCGTCAATCTCTCTTTAGGATCAGGATCAATATTGATTCCTTTGTAATACTTTTTGATTACTTCTTGGGATACTTTATTGTATAGATACACATAAAATAATCCATCTTGTTTTTTGGGGATGCTAATTGCTGCATCTAAATCTTTGCTTTCCATGTCTCATTTATTGCTTGCAGGCGTTGAGGACATGAATCCAAATTTACTATTTACAACAGCTTATTTTTATAATTACATGAAAATAAGCTAGTTATAAATAATTGTGGAGAATACGGGATTCGAACCCGTGACCTTTTGACTGCCAGTCAAACGCGCTAGCCAACTGCGCCAATCCCCCTACTTTCTTAAAGCGGTACAAAAATAGGTATTTAAACTACATATCCAAATATTTTATCCTCTTTTTTCTAATAATTTACAGTAGAATTTCCTTTGCTGTTCAGTATTTCAACTGAGTTCTTTAAAAAATTCCGAATACAATAGTGAACAAGCATCTCACAATCAGCAGGTTTACATTTCTTTTTTTAACTGGAGTGCCCGCTGATAAAAAGACTGCTCTGCCATCTTCTCCTCTGCTTCATTGATCGCCGCCAGAAGATTATTCTTATTGTCGCCGATATCACCCAATACTTTTGACACCAGATCCCAAACAGGTTTCATTTTCTCTATGAGCTCAATCCCCTTTGGAGACAATACGATAAGTCTTCTTCGTTCATCGTATTTATCCTTTTTAGACTGAATGAGCTTTTGCTTTTCCAACTCTTTAAGCAGACTTATGGTTGATGGATGAGTGTATCCTATTTCGTTGGCGATCTCTACAACACTCAACATTTTTTTATGATGCAGGGTAAAAATCACCGGAAAATATTTCGGCTCAAAATCAATATCAAAAGATTTATAGATCAAAGCACCATCTTTCCGGAGTTGCTCACTGAGACGTTGCAACCTCGTAGATATGGCCAGAATCCCTGATTCATCTATGATGTTCATACAGTTTGGTTTTCTTTTAAATGTAAAGAATAAAAAACATTATCGGCATTCATCAAGGGAAAACGAGTCGGAAGGTTTTCTTTTTCAACCTCTACGAAATGATTCCGTTCATAAAAACGCAGGGCTGCTTTAAGTATAGTAACAGTCCCTAAATAGATGGAATGTATTCCATTTTCACGACAGAATGAAACTAAAACGCCCAGCAATTCCTGCGCAATATTCAGTTCCTTTCCTCTAAACTCTTTTTTGACAAACATTTTTCTTACCGCTCCTGCCCTTTCATCAAATTTAACCAATGCTATTGAACCTACCAATTCCCCTTCAATAAAAGCGCCCCAAAAATTTCCACCAGGTTCCCTGTAAAAACTTTCAATCTGTTTAAGGTCCGGCTGATCTTCTATCGTAATCGGAACATTAAATTCTTTCTGCTGGATGGTTAGGATCAGATCAATCAACTCATCAGAATAACTATTGTCTAGCTGCTGGATATTTATCTTCATTTGGTTTAAAATTAACAGTACAAAACTACGTAGTCTGCTACATATATACAAGTAAAATATGTTTTTTGCCTTATTTTAACATTATTATTCTTTTAGAAAATGACGCTCAAAATAAAAAATTTGATACTAACCATAAAATACACCTGTTGGAAAAACGCACAGGAATTCCATAACTGAAATATTTTTAAGGCATTAGAAAATCAAGATTTTCAGCAAGGATCAATGTAAACGTTGAAAATCAATATTTTATCAAAGATAAAATCATTGCCAGGAAATGTGAAGAATTTTATGGTGATCTGCTTTGTTCCTCAGAAAAATAAAAGGTTAAACAGTTTTTTTACTCGTTATAAATGATAAACCAGATAATATTCCAGTTTTTACTCTGTAGATATGTTCAATTTTACGGTTACAGAATTTTTTTCCTATTTTTACCATCAGAAAAACAACACAATGAAATTAAAATTATTTATGCTGGCTATTATGGCTTTAGCACCTTCTTCGTTTGCACAAATTCTTACTAAAGACCTGTCATTTGCCACAAACGGAATTTATACAGCTCCCTTTCCCTCAGGTCCGTTTAATTTTTTTAGCGGTTATGCCCAAAGCGCAGATGGAAGCATTTATTTCACTTATTCTCCTACTTCCACTACAACAGTACTTACAAAACTTACCAGCAACGGAACATTAGATAATACCTTTGGAAATAATGGTGAACTTGTTTTGAATTATTCGACTTACAATAATACATCATTAACCATACAGTCCGATAATAAAATAGTATTAGTCTGTACTCATTCTGATGCCAACAATAGCTATACAGATGTTATCAGAGTTCTTCAAAACGGACAGTTAGATAATACCTTTGGTAACAATGGTATAGCTTTAATTCCTAATTTATTTTACGGTACAACAGATTATGGAAGTGCAGTACATGGCCTTCTTTTACAGAATAATAAACTTATCGTTTATGGAAATTACAGCACCTCACCCAATTTATATCAAACTGATTATCTTATATATCGGTTAAATTCAAATGGAAGTATTGACAGCTCTTTCGGAACTAATGGTAAAATTACCACTACCCGTTTTATGAAACCTTTCATTGATAATCTATCAAACATTGTAACTTTTTCGGATTTAGACATTAAAAAATATAATCCAAACGGTCAACCTCTTACAAGCTATGGTAATAATGGGGTACAAACTTTAAATTTTCCTATTTCTAATTCTGTTCCTTTTATTTTTCGTAGAGCAATTTTAGACAGCAGTAACAGAATTCTTTACTTAGAATCATCCAGTGAAGAGATAAAAAGAATAAACCCTGATGGAACTCTAGACTCCACATTTAATTACGATTATTTCCCCAACGGAATTAGTAGATTGGTTAACAATTTGTATGAAAAAGATGGATTTTATTATGTCTGTGGAATGGGAGAGCTAACCAATGGAGGAATGTCTTATTTTATATCCCGACTTACTCAAAACGGTTCTGTAGACCCTACTTTTGGAAGTTTTGTGGAAACTGACCCCGCCGCTTTTAATCTATATGCTATTAGTAATATGATTGTGAACAATAACAGTTTTATCGTAGCAGATGAATATAAAATAGTGAAGTATTTGAAAAATAATGCCACCCTATCTACAACTGAAAATATTAATAATACAGAAATACAATTTGAAAATCCTGTAAAAGACCAATTGGTTTTCACAACCAAAGAGAAAATAAAAAATATAGAAATATATTCTATCACAGGAACACTCGTGAAAATATTGGAGAGTAATTCTACAGATGTTTCAGCTCTTCTAAAAGGCAACTACCTAGCAAAAGTGAATTTTCAGAATGGTAAAACTAAAATAGTAAAGGTTATAAAAAAATAAATTTTAAAGCTTCAAAAAAGAATCCGTTACTTACAAATGGACTGCCCCCAAAAAGTCAGACACTTTTTAGGGGCATTTTTTCTTAACAAAAGTACTTCTAAATATGAAATCAATAAAATTGATTCTCTTGAAGTAAGCGTTTTAGCTTCTTTTCAGGTTTTGCTATTTTTCATATTTTTAAAATTACAGTATTATCTGCACTCGTCAATAGAAAAAAGCAGGAAGATTCTTTTTTTCAACTTGTACAAAATGATTCCGTTCCTTTCCTCTGAACTCTTTTTTAACAAACATTTTTCTCATGGCTCCCGCCTTTTCATCAAATTTAATCAATGCTATCGAGCCTACCGGTTCTCCATCTATAAAAGTTCACCAAAAATTCTCACCGGATTTCATATAAAAACTTACAATGTGCTTCAGGTCCGGCTGTTCTTCTATCGTTATCGGTACGTTCAATTCTCTGCTGGGTATTGATCTTCATTTCGTTTAAAATTAATAGCATAAAACGATGTCGCCTACCACCTATAAATGAAATCGTTATTTTATGCTATTTTAACATCCCTATTCATTTGAAAAAGATACATCAGCCAAATAAAAAAACGTATGCCATTACTGACATACGTTTTTATGATATAGATTGAAAATTATTATTTCCATCCACCGCCAAGAGCCTGATAAAGGTCTACAGCAGCTTTCATTTTACTGTATTCTGCATTGGAGATATTCAATTCAGCGTTCAATGAATTTACACTTGCATTCAATACTTCAAGGTAGTTGGCCATCCCATAATTGACAAGTTCCTGAGAATAGTCAACCGATTTTTTGTAAGCTTCCAATTCCTTTTCTTTCAATTCTATAAAAGAATCCTGAACAGAGAACACTCTTATCGCATCAGAAACCTCTTTTCCAGCTGTAAGAACTGTTTTTCTGAAGTTTAAATACGCAGTTTCCTGATTTGCTAAACTTACGTCGTAGTTCGTTCTGATGGCCCTTTTATTTAAAATAGGTTGAGCCAAACCTCCCACAACACTTGCAAATAAGGAATTCACACTGAATAAGTGGTCGATATCAAGAGACTGGATCCCTCCGCTTCCCGTAATCTTTAAAGTAGGATAAAACTGAGCTTTTGCAGCATTGGTCAATTCAAAAGCATTCATCAGATTATACTCTGCTCTCATCACATCCGGACGGTTGGCCAGCAATTGAGCCGGATATCCCAATTTCAGATCGATGGGTATTTTTTGTGTTTCCAGTGTAGATCTTTCAATAGCGTGAGAAGGCTCTCCCATCAGTAAACTCATGGTGTTTTCCAATAACTGGATCTGTGTATCAATATCAATCAATAAAGATTTTGCATTGAAAACCAATGCTTCACTTTGCTGAACGGCAACTTCTGTCACAGTTCCTGATATCTTTAATGCTCTGGTTGTTTCTAAATTTTTCTCACGAACAGCAATGGTTTCCGTAATGATCTTTTTCTGGGAATCATATGTTAACAACTGATAGTACGAAGAAGCGACCGATGCGATCAAATCACTTTTTACGGCTTTATGGGCTGCGACTGTTCCTAAATAAGTAGCAAGCTGAGCTTTTTCCTGAGCTTTTAATTTACCCCAGATATCAGCTTCCCAACCAAGGCTTGCTGTAATATCAAGCTGATTGATGTATCTTCTATCACCGAATAGTCGCCCGGTTTGGGTATTTAAAGACTGGGTCTGGAAAGTATATCCAGGTCCTACAGTTAATGTGGGTTCATACGCCGCTTTACTCTGCTTTAAGTAAGCTTCTGCAGAAGTAATACTCTGTAAGGCAATTCTTATATCTAAATTATTTTCTAAAGCTTTTGAAATATGTCCCTGAAGTATCGGATCTGTGAAAATTTCTTTCCAGGAAATATTCGCGATATTGGCACTGTCTGCAGGAAGCATATCTGTGCGGAAAAGCTTTTCATCTACAACATTTTTCGGCCTTTCATATTCTTTTCTGGCCATACAGGATGAAACGGCAGCAAGAATTGCGACTGAAAAAGTTATTCCTTTTATAATGTTTAATAAACTCTTCATTTTTGTTAATTAGAAGTTAGAGTTTAGAAGTTAGAAGTTAGTTTTAGACTCATCTCTAAATTCTAACTTCTAATTTCTTGAACTTTAATTTTATTCTGCTAAATTGATTTCTTCTTTTTTAAGCGGTTTCACTTTTTCTTGTAAAGTCTGGAAAATTACATACAAAACAGGAATTACGAAAAGTCCTAAAATAGTACCTATTAATAATCCAATCGCGGCACCTGTAGCAATAGATCTGTTACCTACCGCGCCAATTCCGCTTGCCAGAACCAATGGTAATAAACCGAAGATGAAAGCAAATGAGGTCATCAGGATCGGTCTCAATCTGGCTTTTGCCGCATTGATGGCAGACATGACAATGGTTTCCCCATGATGCCTTCTCTGGACCGCAAATTCGATAATCAAAATGGCATTTTTCGCGAGCAATCCAACCAACATAATCAAGGCAATCTGGAAATAAATGTTGTTTTCCAAGCCCATTATTTTTTGTCCAAAATAGGCTCCCATTACCCCAAGAGGAAGAGAAATAACCACCACCAAAGGAAGAATATAACTTTCATACTGGGCAGAAAGAATGAAGTAAACGAAAATTAAACTTAATCCAAAGATCAAAAGAGTTTGAGATCCTGAATTTAATTCTTCTCTTGTTAACCCCGTAAACTCAACATCATAATTTTGATTTAAAGTTTCTTTCGCTACGTCCTGAACTGCCGTAATTGCATCCCCGGAACTGAATCCTGCAGAGTTGGCTCCTGTAATCTTTACGGAAGTAAACAGGTTATATCTACTTACTGATTGCGGACCGTATGCTTTTTTCAGCGTTACAAACTGAGAGATCGGCGACATTACTCCGGATGCGGTTCTTACATACAATTCATTTAAATTATTGATGTTCTGTCTGTTTTCAGGAAGCGCCTGAACCATTACTCTGAACTGTTTCCCGTATTTCGTAAAGTCGGCCGTATAAACTCCCCCGATGTATCCCTGCATCGTACTAAGAATCGTACTAACAGAAACTCCCATTTGTTTAGCCAAAGGAACATTGATGTCCATCTGGTACTGAGGATATTTTGTGTTAAATGATGACTGGGCAAATTCAATTTCAGGTCTCTGCATCAGTTTCCCGATGAACTCGTTGGTTTTATCATCAAGATCAGCATAATCACCACCTGACTTGTCCAGTAATACCATTTCAAAACCTGCACTGTTACCAAAACCTGGTACACTCGGCGGTTGGAAGAATACGACTTTTGCATCCGGAACTTTTCCTGAGATCCCGAATAGTTTTTTAGTAATATCTTCAGAAGTCTGATTGTCTTTTTTCCTTTCGTCAAATGGTTTTAACTTAATAAAAGCAAGACCATTATTACTTCCGTTTCCTGATAAGAAACCTCTACCAGTAGAAATGGTAACGTTTTGTACACCAGGAACCTTCATTGCATTCGCCTGAAGTGTTTTCAAAACGTTATACGTTCTTTCCATTGAAGCGCCCGGAGGAAGCTGCACATCTGTAAAGATAATCCCTCTGTCTTCCGTAGGAACGAAACCTTTTTTCATGGTTGAACTCGCCCAGAATAAAATTCCTCCCGTCACGGCAAAAATGATCAAAGTAACCCATTTATGTCTTAATAAGAACACAAATCCTCTTCCGTAACGATCTGTAGTCGTTTTGAAAGCAATATTAAATTTATAGAAAAACTTCTGTAAAAAGTTTAAGTTTTTATATTCTGCATGATGAGCATCGTGAGGTTTCAGGAATAATGAACATAAAACCGGACTCAGCGTTAAGGCATTAATCGCAGAAATGATAATCGCAATAATCAGCGTAATCCCAAACTGCTGGTAGAAAACCCCTGTTGGACCTGTAATAAAGGTTACGGGAACGAATACCGCTGCCATCACCAGGGTAATGGAGATAATAGCTCCTGTAATCTCGTCCATTGCTTCTACCGTCGCTTTTTTTGCATCGGAAATACCGTGTTCCATTTTCGCATGAACGGCCTCGACGACGACAATCGCGTCATCCACCACAATACCGATCGCAAGAACTAATGCAAATAGAGTAAGAAGGTTTAATGAATATCCAAATAAATTCAGGAAGAAGAATGCTCCTACAATAGATACCGGAACTGCAATCGCCGGAATCAACGTGGATCTGAAATCCTGTAAGAAGATATACACCACAATAAATACCAGGATAAAAGCTTCAATCAAGGTATGAACTACCTTTTCAATCGATGCATCAAGGAATTCGTTGGTATCAAAGTTAAACGTATATTTTACACCTTCAGGAAAACTTCCTTCCGCTGATTTCAGGTAAGATTTGATATTTTTAATAATATCCTGAGCATTGGAACCCGGAGTCTGGAAGATCCCCATACTGATGGAAGGGTTGTTTCCGTTTTCCCCAACTCCTGTATAAGACTGTCCTGCCAATTCAACTTTAGCCACATCTTTCAGCATTAAGTTCTGTCCGTCAGGAAGCGCTTTAATGATAATATTGTCATACTGATCTTTTTCGTTGAATTTTCCGACATATTTAATGATATATTCAAAAGAACTTCCACTGTTTTGTCCTATAGAACCAGCGGCTGCTTCTCTACTCTGCTCATTGATCGCAGCGGTAACATCATCCGGAGTTAATCCGTAAGCTGCCATTTTAGAAGGATCCAGCCAAACTCTCATGGAATAGTTTTTACCCCCGAAAACGTTGGCATCACCTACTCCATTAATCCTTTTCAGGTTTGGAATAACGTTGATATTCAAGAAGTTCTGAAGATACACATCATCTAAATCCTTATTTTCAGAATAGAAAGACATATACATCAGGGCACTCGTCTGCTGTTTCTGGGTAACAACTCCAGAACGGGTTACCTCACTAGGAAGTAACGGTGTTGCTCTTGTAACACGGTTCTGTACGTTTACCGCAGCAATATCCGGATCAATCCCTTGTTTAAAGAAGACCTGAATCTGTGCCGAACCATCATTTCCTGCACTGGAAGTAATGTAGTCCATTCCTTCCACCCCATTGATCTGTTCTTCCAAAGGGACTACCACACTTTTCATAACAGTTTCCGCATTGGCTCCGGTATAGTTTGCTGAAACGCTTACGGTGGGAGGAGCAATATCGGGATACTGTGTGACTGGCAGGGAAATTAATCCCAAAACACCGAGAATCACAATCAAAATTGAGATTACGGTGGATAAAACCGGTCGGTTTATAAAATTTTTAATCATTTTAGAATTTCGGTTTTATAGATTGTACAAGGCTATCCATTTTTACAGGTTTAGGCTTTACGGCAGTTCCCGGTTTCAAGCCTCCGATTCCTGCAGCAACGATCATTTCACCTTTATTAACTCCGGATTTTATTAAAGCCATATTGTCAATTCTGTCGATCACATTAATTACCACATTTTTAGCAGTATCTTTTTCCACTTTGTAAACATAAACGATGCCCTGCTGTTCGTAAGTTGCACTTTCAGGAACGACCAATACATTATCATACGTTTTTGGAAGTCTGATAGATCCGCTGTTCCCGTTGCTTAACAATTTCTGTGGATTTGTGAAAGCAACTCTGAACTGAATGGTACCTGTTGTCGCATCAATCTGTCCTGTAATGGCTTCAATTCTTCCTTTTTCAGAATAAATACTTCCATTGGCCAATTGTAGCTCAACCATCGGAAGATTTTTGATCTTCTCAGACATGGTAGCTCCCGGAGATTTTTCAAGAAAATCAAAGTATTCTTTTTCATTCATAGAAAAATAGGCAAACAATTCAGAAGTATCTGAAATCGTAGTCAGCGCCGTCTGATCTGTTGGTCCCACCAAACTCCCCACTTTTAAAGGAAGCTTCCCAATCACTCCGGAAATAGGCGCACGAATAATAGAATATTCAATGTTTGCGGCTACTCCTTTATAGTTTGCAGAAGCTTGCTGTTTTGCAGCAATTGACTGCTGCAACTGAGCTTTAGCCTGGGATAAATTTGCCTGTGCAGTCTGCAACTGAACATCGCTGATGATATTTTTAGCCACCAAAGGCTTTAGCTTATTGACTTCCACCTGCGCGGCATTTACCGCTGCCTGCGAAGCTGCAATCGTTGATTCAGCGGCACCGATTCCTGCTTTTGCTGCTGCTGCATTTTCAGTAAGAATATTGGTTTCAAGACGGAATAAAGGCTGTCCTTTAGTCACATATTGCCCTTCATCTACTAAAACCTGAGTGATATATCCCTGTATTTTCGCACGTACATCATTGTTGACTCTTCCTTGTATGGTAGCTGGAAATGTCTGATAACCTACGATATTTTTTGCCTCCACGTTGATGACAGGATATGGTTTTGCGCCATCCTGTTTTGGAGCTTCTTTTTTGCAGGCTGTCAGTGAAAACGCTGCAATAGAAAGTATAACTAGCTTATTATTCATTTTAAAGTTTATTAAGAGATTCCTGAATATTTTCTATATTTTTATATAAGAGTGCTTTGTAAGCTTCTATTCGTTCGTTGTATTGATTGTCATGATTTTTTTTAAAGTTGTTCAGGTCATCCAGCAGTTTGAGCTCGTCCTCCATTTTCTGAACAATTTTTTCAAATCTGATCTTCTTGTATTCATCATTGATAAAAAAATACCGTTTTCGCTCATCCATTTTATTATGGTCGATGATCAGCTCTGCATTCAGCAGTAATGAAATACTGGTAGAAACAGAGCTTTTGCTTGCAGAAAGCACCTCGACAAATTCGTCAAAAGTGATTCCTACTTTCTCATAATCGAAGAGAAGGTAGGAATAAATCTTTGAGGCTAAAGGGGGTAGGTTGAAAACAGTGCCATAAAATTTTACAGCATCTTGAAAAATTTTTTCATCAACTTCTATACTTTGGTGCATAATATAAAAATTTTAACAAAAGTAGAAATTAGTTCAGAACTAAACGAACAAACATGATAGAGTTTATAAATACAGACTCTTTTAAAAATTCAATGAAAGTTGATTTAACCTTTTACTTAAATTATAATCTTCTCATACGCCTTCCTCATTCCATCTGCCAGAAGAACTTCCCCACAATAGGAATATCCTTTGCTTTCAAGGATTTTCAGCATGGCCATATTATCATAATTGGTATCTACTTTTATACTTTGTATTCCGTGTGATTTTGTAACCTCTTCAATATGGTCAAACAATTTTTTCACCATTCCCCTTCCTGCAAATTTCGCATCAACGGCAACTCTATGGACCACTAAGAATTCGCCGTCACTTAGCCAGGCTCCTTCAATCGTACTGTAGGCAGGTTCGTCATTTAATATCAGGGCTGCATAAACGGCAATTTCTCCGTCTATTGTAAGAACATAGCCGAAACCTTTTGCAATGTCGCTTTCTACCGTCCCCATATTAGGATAGCCATTCTGCCATTGCGTACTTCCATCCTGTTTTCTTCTTTCAATGGACTGTTGAATAATGTCCCAAATCTCATTTCTGTCTTCCATCTCAGCTTTTCTCAGCTTTGTTTCTAAATTCATTATTGTAGGATTTTTAATTAAAAGATAAATAGATTCGGAGATGTAAATAGCCGTGTTTTTAATTTTTGGTTAAATCCCAATCTGGTAGTCTGATCTCAAAAGGAAAACGCCCCCCTATCTCTATTGATTAAAATTGGTTGCTAAAAATTTCAAAACTGATATCTCCAAAATTCCCAATCGTTCTATCTTTAAATCATTTAACTTTTAACTCTTTGAATGCTTATTATTTGAATCAAAAAACCGAAAACTAATTAAAATTAATTTTCGGTTCGAAGTAGTAAAATTTAAAATTATGAAATTGTTTTATTGATTTTCACTTTGCTGAAGATAAGCATCTATTACCTGGAATGCATTCTTCTCGTCTTTCAGATCTACCATGATTTTTAACGACGTGGCGGTAGGCGTTGTCGTAAAGGTAAGATAACTGTTTTCGACGCTGTTTGTAATTTGTGCATCATCCAATTTAGACTTTATTAACTGGATTTCTGAAGGCTTATCACTTTCAAAAACCGATACTCTCGTACTTCTTTCCATATTTCTATATCGTTTGAGTATCTAAATGTACAATGTTTTTTTTAAAATTACAAATCTTTGGTTTTAAATTTTATTAAGATTGTTCTCAATTTTATCTAACGCCAACTGAATTTCTTCCTGAGTAACATTCAGATGGGGTCTGAAACGAAGAGACTGATCTCCACACGGAAGAATGATCAATCCGTCTTTGAAAAGCTCGCTCATCAAGTGGTTTCTGTCTTCTGCTGAGGGCAAATCTATAGCACACATCAGACCTCGTCCTCTTGCATTTGAAATTTTCTCAGGATATTTTTGAGCCAGTTCTTTTAATCTTTCCAAAAGATATTCACCAACCACTTTTGCATTTTCAACCAGATTTTCTTTTTCGATGACTTCCATCACCAACTGGAAACGAAGCATGTCGATAAAGTTTCCTCCAAACGTAGAATTGATTCTTGAGCTTTCTCTAAACACGTTGTTCGGGATCTGATCAAATTTTTCTTTATTGGCTAAAACCCCACAAACCTGAGCTTTTTTTCCAAAAGAAATAATATCCGGCTTTGCTGTAAAATGCTGGAACGCCCACATTTTTCCTGTAATGGCAATACCTGTCTGCACTTCATCAAAGATCAGTAAGATTTCATTCAAATCACACAGTTTTCTCAATCCCATTAAAAACTCGTCTCTAAAGTGATTGTCACCACCTTCAGCCTGGATAGGCTCAATGATGATACATGCTACTTTATTCGGGTTCATTAAAATGGCTTCTTCGATCTGAAGAAGGGCCAATCTTTCGTTCTTAATGGTTTCTTCCAAATTCTCTTCCGTGATCGGGAAAGATAATTTAGGATTTAAGATTCTAGGCCAGTCAAACATCGGGAAATACTGATATTTTCTTGGGTCAGAAGTATTGGTTAAGCTTAATGTATAGCCACTTCTTCCGTGGAATGCCTGTCTGAAATGGATACAGATTCCGGCTTCCGTCTGAAGTCCTTTTTCAAAATTCTTACGCGTTTTCCAGTCGAAGCACGCCTTCATTGCATTTTCTACCCCTAAACTTCCACCTTCAATAAAGAAAGCATACTGCAGTTCTTCAGGAATAACTACCCTTTCAAAAACTTCAAGAAAGTGAGCATATTCCTCTGAATACACGTCTGCCAAAGTTGGCTTGTTCACCGCCATTCTTCCCAGCCATTCAGATCTTTCTACAAGATAAGGATGGTTGTAGCCTACAGAAGCTGATGCGAACATCGAGAACATATCCAGATATTCTTTGTCTGTAAGTTTGTCATAAAGCCATGAGCCGTGGGATCTTTCAATATCCATCACAAAATCAAAGCCGTCTGCCAAAACGTGTCTTCCTACTGTTTCTTTTACTTTATTTGCTTTTATATCAATTGTTTGTTCCATAATTAACTGTGTTTGATTTAAAAATTGAATGCTTAAAAAGATTTAAACATTCCAGGTTATTAATTTTTAAATTTTTAAATCGGTAAATGATTTAAGTTAGAATTTCTACAGGTCGAATTTAATTCCTTGTGCCAAAGGAAGCTGAGCTGTATAATTTATTGTATTGGTTTGTCTTCTCATATAGTATTTCCAAACATCTGAACCGGATTCTCTTCCGCCTCCTGTTTCTTTTTCACCTCCGAAAGCACCTCCGATTTCAGCACCTGAAGTTCCGATGTTTACGTTCGCAATACCACAGTCTGAACCTGCATGAGATAGGAATAATTCTGCTTCTCTAAGATTTTGGGTCATGATCGCAGATGACAATCCCTGAGGAACATCATTCTGGATCGCAATAGCCTCTTCCAATGTTTTATATTTGATCAGATACAGGATCGGCGCGAAAGTTTCGTGCTGAACGATCTCATAAGAGTTTTTAACCTCTGCGATGCATGGCTTAACATAACATCCTGATTCGTATTCCTTTCCACTTAAAACACCTCCTTCCACAGCGAATTTCCCACCTTCTTTCTTACATTTCTTAATCGCCGCTTCATATTGATTGACTGCATCTACATCGATAAGCGGGCCTACGTGGTTATTTTCGTCCAACGGATTTCCTATTTTCAACTGTCCGTAAGCTTTGACCAATCTTGTTTTTACTTCGTTGTAAACGCTTTCATGGATGATCAGCCTTCTTGTAGAAGTACATCTCTGTCCTGCCGTACCTACAGCTCCGAAAACAGCTCCGATGATAGACATGTCTATATCTGCGTCTTTAGAGATGATAATTGCGTTGTTTCCTCCTAATTCAAGGATAGATTTTCCGAATCTTTCTGCTACTTTAGAAGAAACCATTCTTCCTACTCTTGTAGAACCTGTGAAAGATACTAATGAAACTCTTTTATCATCAACCAATTTCTGCCCGATCTCATGGTCAGCAACCAATACGCTTGAAATACCTTCAGGAAGATTGTTTTCCTTCACGACTTCAGCCATAATGTTCTGACATGCGATAGCACATAATGGTGTTTTTTCTGATGGCTTCCAGATCGTAACGTTTCCGCAAATCCATGCTAAAGCTGTATTCCATGCCCATACGGCAACCGGGAAGTTGAACGCGGTAATAATACCAACAACCCCAAGCGGATGGTACTGCTCATACATTCTGTGACCAGGTCTTTCTGAATGCATGGTGTAGCCGTGAAGCTGTCTTGAAACTCCTACTGCGAAATCGCAGATATCAATCATTTCCTGAACTTCTCCCAGACCTTCCTGAAGGGATTTACCCATTTCATAAGAAACCAGTTTTCCAAGGTCGTCTTTATATGTTCTTAATTTTTGGCCTAACTGCCTAACGATCTCACCTCTTTTAGGAGCAGGGATAGATCTAAACTCCTGAAACGCCTTCTGAGCCGTCTCTATTACCTTGTCATAATCACTTTCTCCGGAAGTCTTAACTTTAGCGATGAGTCTGCCATCTACGGGAGAAAAACTCTCTATTGTTTTCCCCGAAGCAAAATATTTTCCGCCCACTGAAGTCCCCTTATTTTCTTCTTTGATACCAAGGTTTTTGAGTGTTTTTTCGATTCCGAAATCCTTTACTTTTTTAGACATAAAATGTTACTTTTCGTTTCCTCTAAAGATAGAAATATTATGCGAACCTCAAAATTTTAATTTTTAAGACGCTTTTTATTTGGACTAATTATAAACATGCTTATCTTTGTCTTGTAATCTTTTGAATTTCAGGAATGGAAAATAATAATACCATAGAGGATAATCATACAGCAGAAGAAAAGAAGCCTTCCAAATGGAAAAGCCTGGTTAAGAAGTTTGGTATTGGTGGAATCATATTCTTCACCGTAAAAGGAATAATTACCTCTACTCTTATGTATTTTCTCGGTAAAAATTTCTGGACCATCATCAGTAATTACTTTACCACCTTATTTGAATAAATATTGGATATATTGATAAAGAAAAGCAGAGATATTTTCTCTGCTTTTCTTTTTTAGGAACTTATTGGAACGGCTATGGTTCGCTATGAATTGGGGATAAAGACCATTTAAAATTTTCAGCTTTACAATGCTATTTTATCCTTATTCGTCTTTCTTTTTTCTCCCCGAATTGACCAGGCTTTGATGCAACAGATACTCGATCTGTCCGTTGACGCTCCTGAACTCGTCATTGGCCCACTTCTCGACCTGTTTGTAGGTAGATTCATCGATCCTGATGACAAAGGATTTCCTGCCTTTGTTTTCGGAGGGTTTTGAAGTTTTTTCCGGTTTCATTCTTTTCTCTTTGCCAGTTTAATACTACTTTTTAATAACGCAAAAGACGCAAAGATTTCGTTTCAATCAACTTATACCCATTCGCAAAAGCACTTCACTCGGCTGAGTTGGGTATGAAATCTACGTATTCATTTTTGATCTTTACTGTATACTCTTGATTTTAGTAAAGAGTTCCTGCATTCAAAATGGGCTGCGCTGCTTTTTCACCGCAAAGCACGACCATTAAATTGCTTACCATAGCTGCTTTTCTTTCGTCATCAAGCTCAACAATATTTTCTGCTGAAAGTTTTTTCAATGCAAGGTCTACCATTCCAACGGCCCCTTCCACGATTTTCGTTCTTGCCGCTACAATGGCTGTTGCCTGTTGTCTTTGAAGCATCGCTCCTGCAATTTCTGAGGCATACGCCAGATGAGAAATTCTCGCTTCCTGAATCACAATTCCAGCCTTTGAAAGTCGGTCGGTAAGCTCCTGCTCTAAAATAGAATTGATCTTATCCCCTCCTTCTCTTAAAGTAATCGGAGCATGATCATCTTCTAAGTTATCGTAAGGAAAACTCATCGCCAAATGACGGACCGCTGCTTCACTCTGCATTCTTACAAAGTCTGAATAACGTTCAACATCAAAAGCCGCTTTATAAGTATCTCCTACTTTCCATACCATTACTACCGCGATTTCAATAGGATTCCCCATTTTGTCGTTTACTTTCAACGTCTGTCCCTGAAGGTTTTCTGAACGTAATGACATTTTCTGTGATGAATACAGAGGATTGATAAAAAACAATCCGTTATCTTTTACTGTTCCCACATACTTTCCGAAGAAGTTCAGTACCCTTGAATGATTGGGTTGAATAATCATCAGTCCCTTCAGAAAGAAGCAGAACAACAGAAAGCAAAGCATCGCAATAATCACCAACGTGATGCTCTGCTCAACTCCGGAAATAAAAAAATAAACAGCTCCGATAAACAGAACCAGACAGAATACTAATGCAAGATAGCCCGACATAGGCTTTAAAACTTTTTCCATGATTGCAATTTTTAATTTGATATTATTATGATATCATAAAGATATGAATAAGTTTTGAATTTTGGTGAGTTTTTTTGTATGAGATTCGAGGTATAGAATTGAAAGAATTCTGTGATGAAATTTATAACGTTTTTAACTACCCCGTCTTTTTACTTTGCAAAAATCCACCCGTTCTTGGAAGGGGAATTTAGGTTGAGATCACTTAGTCGTCTATGTAAATTGAAGGATATTCACTGCTATAATTACTAAATTATTTTCTTTCAGAAATCCGCAGTATTCATAATCGCTGTGTATAAATTTCCCAACGCAGATATTCCTGCCAGAAAAAATCTCTGTATATCTGCTGCTTTTACCTGCACGCTCAGTCTTCTGTATCTTTTTGGCGTCGGATCTCCGATAATGGCATTTTTAAATCCGAAATCAAAAGCTGCTCTGGTGGTAGAATTCAAGCAAACGTCTGTCATCATACTGTGCTTTCCATGTTTCTTTTTTGCTGCGCATTAATTGTTACCAGTAAAGTTATAGTCAGGCATAAAACCAGAATATTTTTGAACAGATTTTTCATATTTTTTTCCGTTTTTAAGCTTTCTGGAACAAAATTAGTGGAGCTCTCGTAACTGACATTTGAACTAGTTCAAAAAACACCTGTCGTATTAGATTTTAATCAAAAAAATATCGGAAAAACCCTGTGTAATTTTAAAAAATAAACCTAAATTACGCTATCTTTTGAAGAAAAAAAGATTCTATTAATGTTGAAAAAACATTAAATTTGCCCACATTGATATTATGGATAAAAAAACACAGACAAAACAGACGGAATCGCCTGATAAAGGCAAAATATTATCTAAGCCACGTATATTTTTCGGGCTTACCTTCATCCTTTTTTCTGTTGTTCTGGCATTTTCGTTCGTCTCTTATTTGATGAACTGGAAAGCAGACCAGAGCCAGGCAGGAACCATGACCGACAAGACGATCAAATCCTCCAATATTTTTGGAAAGGTCGGTGACTGGCTGGGGAATATTTTTATATTCGAAAGTATAGGGATTGCTTCATTTATTATTGCTTTCTTATTTCTGGTTGTGGGAACCCTTATCCTAAAAAAAAGAACATTTAAACCATGGAAAACCATAGGCCATTCTTTGTTTTTTATCTGTTGGCTTCCTATTTTCATGGGGGCTGTCACTAAGGGACAGGGTGTTTTGGGAGGTGTTTACGGATACCAGATCATGGATTATCTTAATGCTATTATCGGTTCGGTTGGTCTTTGGATGGTATTGGCGGCGAGTATTCTTTTGTATTTCATTCTGGAATTCAATCTTCGTCCAAGCTCTATTAAAGCTAAACTGGGTAAGATTAATGACAATACAATCGGTAAGGTTAAATCGATGATGCCGAGTTCAGAGGAGAACTTTGAAGCAGATGAAGAACTTGAAGAGGAAGTTGAGACATCAGCACCAAACGTGACCGTTACAGATGTCCCGAATAATAAAACAAAAGCTAAGGAACAGATTCCGGTTAATGTTCCTAAAGGATTTCCTGAAGTTCAGCCTACCACAGATATAGAAACGATCGTAACACCCAATCATACTTCTTTTGAAGGAGAGGAAAAACCCATCAGCTTAAATCTGAATACAAAACCAGCTGTTCCTACTTCGACTCCGGAACAGGCTTTTGATATGACACCTGTAAGTCCGGCTATCACTCCGGTTCCACCTGTTTCTAAACCACCTCAGGACAACATCAAATTCAATGTAGAAGTAGCCCCTGTTATTGATGTACTGGACGAATCAGACAGAAAATCACAGGAACTTGTAGAAAAGCATGGATTGTATGACCATAAACTTGATCTGGCAGGTTTCCAGATGCCAACGGTAGAATTGCTGAAAGATTACGGGAACGAAGAAATCTCTATCAACCAGGAAGAATTAGAGGAAAATAAAAATAAAATTGTAGGACTTTTAAAGAACTTCAAT
Organism: Chryseobacterium carnipullorum; assembly: GCF_003815695.1. NCBI lineage: Bacteria > Pseudomonadati > Bacteroidota > Flavobacteriia > Flavobacteriales > Weeksellaceae > Chryseobacterium > Chryseobacterium carnipullorum. Next base: position 4,359,904 of record NZ_CP033920.1, read on the forward strand.
GTGGGTATTTCTGAGATCAAAGCAACGATCGGACCTACCGTTACTTTATATGAAATTGTTCCGGAAGCAGGAATCAGAGTATCTGCCATTAAAAAACTTCAGGATGATATTGCTCTGAATCTTTCTGCGTTAGGAATCAGAATCATTGCTCCAATGCCAGGAAAAGGAACCATCGGAATTGAAGTTCCGAGAAAAAACCCTACGATGGTTTCGATGCGTTCTGTGATTGCTTCACACAAATTCCAGAATACGGATATGGATCTTCCGGTAGTTTTCGGAAAAACGATTTCCAACGAGGTCTTTATGGCTGACCTTGCCAAAATGCCCCACTTATTGATGGCAGGTGCTACTGGACAGGGTAAATCAGTAGGGATCAATGCCATTCTTACTTCCCTCCTTTACAAAAAGCATCCAAGCGAACTGAAATTCGTGATGGTGGATCCAAAGAAGGTGGAACTTTCACTCTATTCAAAAATTGAAAGACATTATCTGGCCAAACTTCCGGATGCTGAAGAAGCCATCATTACAGATACGAATAAAGTAATCAATACACTGAATTCTCTCTGTATCGAGATGGACACAAGATATGATCTGCTTAAAAATGCATTCTGCAAGAACTTAAAAGAATACAACAAAAAGTTTACAGAGCGAAAATTAAATCCTGAGAACGGACACCGTTTTCTACCGTATATTGTTTTGGTTGTAGACGAATTTGCTGACCTTATCATGACCGCAGGAAAAGAGGTTGAACTACCAATTGCCAGACTTGCTCAGCTTGCAAGAGCGGTAGGAATCCACCTGATTGTTGCTACGCAGAGACCTTCTGTCAACGTAATTACAGGGATGATCAAAGCTAACTTCCCTGCAAGAGCAGCCTTCAGGGTAATCTCAAGTGTGGATTCAAGAACGATTCTGGATTCTCCGGGTGCAGATCAATTGATTGGTAAGGGAGATATGCTTTATTTCAACGGAAACGAAATTTTAAGACTTCAGTGTGCTTTCGTAGATACTCCGGAAGTGGAAAGACTGGCAGAGTACATCGGAGAGCAGAAAGGATATTCATCAGCATTTTTACTTCCTGAATTTGTTTCTGAAGATTCTACCAGTACCGTAGGTGCCTTTGATCCCAACGAAAAGGATGCCCTGTTTGAGGAAGCCGCAAGAATTATTGTCTCTACGCAACAGGGATCTACTTCCATGTTACAGCGACAGCTTAAATTAGGCTATAACAGAGCAGGAAGAATTATGGATCAGCTTGAAGCAACAGGTATTGTAGGTGGGTTTAACGGAGCCAAAGCAAGAGAAGTCATTATCAGTGATCTTCATTCTTTGGAACAGTTTTTGGAAGATTTGCGTAGTTAAAGGGAAAAATGCTTTGATAAGCTGACCTTAGCATTAGAATGTTTAAAGTTTATTAAATAGAAAAATGAGAAATATTATTTCAAAAGTTATAGTCGGAAGTTTAGTGGTAGGAACTGTAGGATTTGTTCAGGCACAGAAAATCGATGCGAAAGCTAAAAAGATTCTGGATGACATCACCGCCAACTACAATTCTAAAAAGAACTCTTACTTCAAGTTTTCTTTTGGAACAGGACTGAATGGACAGGTGAACAAGACAGAACCAGGAATTTATTATTCTGCAGGTGATAAGTATAAGTTGAAAATCATGGATACTGAACAGATTTTTGACGGGAACAAAATCTACAATATCAATGCAGATGATATGGAGGTAACGGTTGCCAAGCCTAATGGAAGCAGCAGCATGTTCTCCCCTATCAATTATCTTACGACCTACAGAAATGATTATAATGTAACGTATAACGGTAAAAAGAACGTCAACGGTGTGAATGCTGACTTCATTAAACTGACGCCAGTAAAATCCAATGGGATACAGTATGTTTACATTTTTGTAGATTCTGTGAAAAAACAGATTGTAAAACTTGAACAACACGGAAACAATAAAGACGTAGCCGTAATTGCTATTAAAGAATATAAGGAAAACCAGACTCTGGACCCTAATATGTTTGTTTTTGACAAGAATAAGTTTAAAAATTACATCATCACTGAACTTTAAAAATAAAAAGTATTAAAAATTATAGAAGCCACAAGTAAACTTTGTGGCTTTTTGATTAATTTTGGCGCATGTTAAAAATACTAGACCGATATATCATAAAAACCTTCTTTGGACCGTTTTTCTTTATATTCAGCGTTTTGTTTTTCATCTTTATTGTAAACATTATCTGGGTTCAGCTGGGGCAGTTCATGGGAAAAGGGTTAAGCTACTGGCAGATCCTGAAACTTCTTTTTTACCTGGGGATCAGCGTTATCAGTATGGTACTTCCACTTACTATTTTGCTGGCAAGTATTATGTCTTTCGGTGAATTTGGAGAACGGTACGAGCTTGCGGCCATGAAAGCGGCAGGAATTTCCCTGACGCGGGTAATGGCGCCCCTCATGGGTGTTGCAGTCGTGCTTGCAGTCATGCTTTTCTTTTTCTCCAATAATATCATTCCGGATTTTCAGAAAAAGGCCAAGAATATGCTTTTCAATATTGCGCAGACAAAGCCTGCCCTTAATTTTACTCCGGGACAGTTCATCGACCAGATTCCGGGCTACATGGTAAAATTTGATAAGATCTATGGTGAGAATGAAGAAAGCATCGAAGGGGTTTTTGTACACAGAAAGGCCAGTACTTATGAAAATCAGCAGTCTATTGTGGCAGAAAGAGGAAAATTCGTTCCTGCAGCGAACAAAAACTTCCTGAAGCTGGAACTTTACAACGGCTATATATTTGAAGATAATTTCGCCGGTAAAAGTGAAAACGTAAGACAGAAACAACCGGATCAGGCAATTAAATTTGACACTCTGGTTTCGCATTTTGATATTGGTGAAATCATTAACAAAGCCATCGAAAAGGAGCAAATTACAGATGACTACCGTTTTCAAACATACGGTCAGCTTAATGAAACCGTTGCTAAAAGCAAAAAAGAGAACCTGACTTTCTTTTCGAATGTAAGTTCCGATGTTCTTAGCCAGACCAATTCTGTAATCACCTATATGGATAAAAATAAATCCAAAGCAGTGGCAAAACCTCAGATCAAACTGGATACCGTAAAGGGAGAAAAAAAGCTTGAAATCATCTATAATTCATATACAAGACTGGAAAACCTAAAAACAACGGCAGCCAGTAAAAAGAATGAGTTCAGCTCCAATATCAAATACTTCAGTAAAGTAGTTATCTACCAGCAGAGAATCATTTCCTATTCTGTAACCTGTATCATCTTCTTCCTGATCGGTGCCAGTCTAGGATCGATCATCAGAAAGGGAGGAATGGGACTTCCCGTAATTATTGCGATCATCATCTTCATTATTTTCTACGTGATGAATCTTGGTATCGAGAATATTTCATGGGGAGGAGGAATGAGCCCTTATCTGGCAGCATGGTTACCCAATCTGATTCTTCTTCCTTTCGGAATCTGGATGACCTATAAAGCGCTTACAGACTCACAGCTGTTTGATGCTGAAAAGTACAAGGCTTTGTTTAAACCCATCACGAAGAGGTTTGTCAAGAATAAAGAACATAAGAGATATCAGTAATTCTTGTTAAAAGATTGAAAATTTAATAATTTAAAGATTATAACAGGCCCGGATTTTTTCCGGGTCTTTTTATTTGCGACGTGGTATCTTATTCCATTTTGAACTAAACGATAAAAAGCTATATTTACAAAAAAATATTAAAAACAATAATTACATGAAGAAAGTATTACTATTTAGCCTGCTTACATTGGGATCTTTCAACGCTTATGCTCAGGAAGACAACACCGATTATGATCTGAGAAACGATGAAAAGTACGGGTATATCATTGATAAAGGAGGAAAAAAAATTGAAGGAATCGTAAGACTGAACGGAGATGCCATGAACCCATGGAGCAATCAGAAAAAAGTAAAATTCGTTGCGGTATCTGACATCGACAAATCTAAAAAGAAGCAGAAGTTCAAGACACTTGATCCGGATGATATTAAGGAATATGTTGCCTTTGACGAAAACAATAATGAAAGGCATTTTGAAATGATCAAATATACCAATACCAAAGAGGGCTTCAATACAGCAACCGGAGGTTTAAGCGGAAACATCAAAGCTTTCAACAACCTTACAAAAAGTAACCAGTTTGCAGAAGTGGTACAGGATGGTAAAATCAAAGTATACAAACTCTACGGCTACCCTACTACATTTTCTGCCGGAGGACAGATTGCAGTCGCTGAAAAGGAAACCGAAAAAATGAGAAATTCCCCATCTTACATTTATTCTAAAAAGGGTGGTAAAATTGAAGAACTCACTTTAGCCAAAGCTAAAATAATCATTGCAGACTGCAGCTATGCCAAAGGAAAATTGACCAGCGGTTCCTATGCATCTCTTAAAAATGATGAAAAGAAAAGATCAGGACTTGGAAGACTGATCAAAAGCCAGATCGATGATGTGATGTCTAATGTACCGGAAATTGTAGATGAAGTGATTACAGATTACAACGAAAACTGTAAATAAAATAAACAAGGAGGCTTTCAATTGAAAGTCTCTTTTTAATAAAACTAAAGAAAAACAGTAACAACCTGATTTTTCACCAAAATCAACAGTGCATCGAGAGAATCTATGAAAATTAGTGCTTACAAATTATCAGTATTCGTGCTTAAATATATTCTTTAAATCATTGACAACACGACCAGTCTCTTAACAAATTTTATCGGGAAATTTTAAAGGGTAAAACAAAAGACTGTCTCAAAAAACAGTCTTTTATATATTTTTTAAACTTGAAAATTACACTTTCATAATTTCAGCTTCTTTGATCTTCAGATGCTCATCACAAAGTTTCACATACTTATCCGTGAACCCCTGGATTTCATCTTCCACACCTTTTACAACATCTTCAGAAACACCTTCCAGTTTTTTAAGTTCTTTCAAACCATCCTGTCTTGCATTTCTTACCGTTATTTTTGTATTTTCTGTTTCTACTTTAGCCTGTTTTGCCAGTTCTCTTCTTCTTTCTTCAGTTAAAGGTGGAACGTTAAGGATAATATTTTCCCCATTATTAGAAGGTGCAAAACCTAAATTTGAATTGATAATCGCTTTTTCAATAGCACCGATAGCCGTTCTGTCCCAAGGCTGAATAGAAATAGTCATTGCATCCGGTACAGAAACGTTAGCAACCTGGTTAATAGGAGTGGGAGCTCCGTAATATTCTACCATGACATCCTGAACCATTGAGGTAGAAGCACGTCCTGCTCTAATTCTTTGAAATGCATGATCCAGGTGCTTCACAGCCCCCTCCATGTCGTGCTTTACAGATTCTAATATAAGATCTAATTCTTCCATTATATAGTTAAAATTTGATAAATTACACATTTTTATAAATGATAATTGATAAATGTAAATAATCCGTAACGAATAATAAGAGATCCGTAATTTCTAAATCTTTAAATTACCTGCAACCTATTATCTGCTACCTTCTACCTACAAATCAACTAAAGTTCCTACATTTTCTCCATCAACGATCTTTTCTAAATTCCCGTCCTTATTCATATCGAATACGATGATCGGCAATTTATTTTCGTGGCTTAAAGTGAAGGCGGTCATATCCATTACTTTAAGGTTTTTAGCATACACTTCGTCAAATGATAATGAGTTGTATTTCACAGCATCTGCATTCTTTTCAGGGTCCATGTCATAGATTCCGTCTACTCTTGTTCCTTTTAGGATCACATCAGCACCAATTTCAATCGCTCTGAGTGTAGCAGCTGTATCGGTAGTAAAATAAGGGTTTCCTGTTCCTGCTCCGAAGATCACGACTCTTCCTTTTTCAAGGTGTCTTACTGCTCTTCTTTTGATGAAAGGCTCAGCCACTTTATCCATTTCAATGGCAGACTGAAGTCTTGTTTTGATTCCTGCATCCTCAAGGGCGCCCTGAAGAGCCATCCCGTTGATCACCGTAGCCAGCATTCCCATATAGTCACCCTGCACTCTGTCCATTCCTTTTGCCGCTCCTGCTACTCCACGGAAAATATTTCCTCCTCCAATGACGATCGCAACTTCGCAGCCTTTTTCTACTACTGTTTTGATCTCAGCAGCATATTCCTGCAGTCTTTCATTGTCTATACCATATTGTCTGTTCCCCATTAAGGCCTCGCCACTCAGTTTCAGAAGGATTCTTTTATATTTCATCTTTAATTTTTAATAAACTTTACCGGAGTAATTTTCTCCGAAATTTGATTTTGCAAATATAATCATTAAAAATATTGAAAAAAGAAAAATATTTACGTAGAAATAATGTCAGAAATATTTTGATAAGTACGAAAAAGGATTATTTTTGCATTAATTATAAATTGAATTGAAGAAAATTGTCATTTTATCATTAATTCTGTCAGGAATTGTTTCTTTTGCACAAACAGGAACAAATGTTTATCCTTTCTTAAACATCCCTGTATCTGCCCGACAGGCTGCCCTGGGCGGTGATGCAATTTCCATCAGAGACCATGATGTTTCCTTTGCTATTGCAAACCCGGCCCTTTTAAATAAAGATTCAGACCAACAGCTTTCTGTGAATGCCGCAGCGTATCTTGCCGACTCTAAATATGGTACGGTATCGTATGCCAGAGATTTCGATAACGGACATATGGCGACGATTAATGCCAGATACATGACTTACGGAAGTATTCCCAGAACCGATGAAAGCGGTTACGAAAATGGAGAATTCAAAGCTTCAGACGTAGCCATTGGAGCCGGATATGCTTACCAGTTTGAAGAAGACTGGACCATTGGTGGGGGCATTAATTTTATCACTTCAAAAATTGACAACTATACTTCTTCTGCCGTTTCGGGGACTGCGGGAGTTACCTACCATAATAGAAAGAACAAAGAAGTCCTTTCCCTTGTCATGAGAAATTTCGGTTTTCAGCTGAAATCTTTTAACGGAACCAGAGAAAATCTTCCTTTCAGAATAGATATGGGATATACCAGAACCCTTAAAGCGATTCCACTGGCCATTACCATTACAGCTCATGATTTGCAGCAGTTTGATATTTCTTCGGAATTTAATATTAACGGACAGGAAGTGGGCTTCGGAAGAAAACTGGCAGACCACTTTTCTATCGGGGCAGAACTTTTCCCGGAAAAAGCTTTTAATATCAGACTGGGATATAATGCAAAAAGAGGAAATGAACTTGCGGTAGCAGACCAGAGAAACTTCTCGGGACTTTCAGGAGGGTTTGGAATTAAACTACGAAGATTCCGAATAGATTATGCTCATGTTCGTTACCATAACTCTTCCAATGTGAACCAGATAGGAGTCTCTATGGACCTTAGCAGCCACGCAGGAGAATAATTCTGAATCCATAATCTTTGTTATAATCAATATTTTTTTCTGCGTTGTCTTGATTTTTTAAAAAAATTCTTGAAATTTGCGGTATGAAAAAACCTGTAATAGCTATCGATGGGTACTCGTCTACCGGAAAAAGTTCAATTTCTAAAATTATTGCCGATAAACTGGGTCTTATACATCTGGACACCGGGGCGCTTTACAGGGGAATTACATGGTTTGCACTACAAAACTGTATGGATGCCAATGATTCCATCAATCTAAAGGAGTTATTCGCTTCATTAGACCAGATTGAACTTGAATTCAGAAATAATGACGGCGAGCTGATTCTTTACCTGAATCATATTGATATTTCAAAACAGATCCGCACCCCGGAGGTTTCCGATAATGTAAGCCTTGTAGCCAAGCAGAAAGAGGTAAGAGATTTTCTTCTCACCTCACAGCGTTCTCTGGCAGAGAAAGGTGGCATTATTATGGACGGACGTGACATAGGGACAGTAGTTCTGCCAAATGCGGACTATAAGTTCTTTCTGACTGCCAGTATTGACGAACGAACCAACAGAAGGTATTTTGAATTGGCAAGCCTGGGAATCCATACAGACAGAGAACAGGTAAAACAAAATCTTATCGGTCGCGACAAGATCGACAGTGAAAGGGAAATCGCTCCTTTGAAGCAGGCGGAAGATGCGACTGTTATTGACAATACATCCCTTACAAAAGAGGAAACCATAGATCTGATTCTATCTCACATTAAAAAGATTTAACACTTTTTAATAGGTGTATCACCTCCTTTGGTATACAAATTGTACATTTAACCGTAGTAAAAAACTAATATTTATTAACTATTAAAAAAGCTAAAAATGTCTAAAAACGGAAAAAATACAGCAGGTATATTGGCAGGACTTCTTGCAGGTGCTGCAGCAGGTGTAATCTTAGGAATGCTTTATGCGCCGGAAGAAGGTAAAGAAACAAGAAAGAAAATCAAAGATAAAGCAGGAGACCTAAAGGATCAGGCTAAAAACAAGTATGGCGAAGTTTCTGAAAAAGTAAAAGATCAGTATGGCAACATCTCTTCTACTTTCAAAGAAACAGCCAATAGTGTAGCCCATACGGTAAAAGATGGATATGATAAATACAAAGATCAGATCGTTTCTAAAACTGCAGACGTAGTAAAGGATGTAGAAGCGGAACTGAATGATCTTAAAAAATAAATAGTTTATTTTTTGAGTAAATTATGGGAAGGAACTTTTTGCACGAAAGTTCCTTTTTTTGTAACTTTAAAAAAAAACAATGATAGAGACTATTAAAGAATATGCATCAAAGAGAATAGATCTTCTGAAAATCGAAGCTACTGAAAAATCCTCTCTTTCTGCGGGGCTCATTACCTACTTTGTAGTGCTGCTAGTTGCTTTTACTTTTTTTATTATCCTTTTTAATTTTGGAATCGCATTTCTTATCGGCAAGGCCCTTGATAATACTTCTTACGGGTTTCTTATTGTCGCCGGATTTTACGTTATCATCATGGCGCTGATTGTTGCTTTTAAAAATAAACTTGTCAATATGGTAGCAGATCAGGTTATTAAATTTTTAAATCATTAAGCTATGGGCAGAAAATACGAAAGCATCGAAGAACTGAGAAGAAAGAAAAAACTGCTTCAAGGAGAGATCAACGATCTTGAAAACTTATTGACCTTTAAAAACACAAAAGAGAGTCTTAGTGCATTCACCAATGGCCTTACAGACCAGTATCTGCAGGAAAAAGTAGATGATGACGGCGATGAAAAAGTAGTTCTGCGTAAGGATGTTATTGCCCGACATCTTACTTCTGAAGTAAAGGATATGTTCATCAATAAACAAACTGCTGTAGGAATTGCAAGTACCGCATTGGGAGGTAATGTGGCGGACAGCCTGATCAAACTGGGCATCACCGCTGTAGTTGGCAATTATGCCAAAAACAATATGAAAAGCTCAAATTGGAAGAAAAAACTTCTGGGGGTAGCCATGATCTACCTCGCTCCTATTGCATTGAAATATGTGAGAAAGAAACTGGAAGTTTATCAGAAGAATAAAAGTGTTTCGAGTCTGGAACAGTTAATATAGAAATTAGAAGCTAGAGGTTAGAAATTAGTTGATGAAAGTCGAATTGCCATTATTGGTTTTTAAGAGTAATCTAATTTCAATAATGAGAATGTTTTTATTCAATAAAAACCTTTAAACTCTAGCTTCTCATCTCTAATTCCTATTTACATCTGGAAAATAACTGACCCAAAATAATACCCGCTGCCATAGAAACATTCAGGCTTTCTGTCGACTGGGATTTTCCAAATCTCGGAATAGTAATGCACTTTTGAAGAAGCTTCTCCGTTTCAGGCCGCATACCATTTCCTTCATTACCGAGAATCAGATTTATTTTTTCAGGTCTTTCAAAAGTATAAATATTTTCCCCTTCCATATCTGTTCCTACATTGATATTCTCTGTTTTTGAAAGATAGTCAACCAGATTAGTATACACCACATTAACCCGGGTGAAAGAGCCCATCGTAGCCTGAATTACTTTAGGATTATAAACGTCTACCGTATCCTCACTGCAAATAATCTGTTCTATTCCGAACCAGTCTGCCAAACGGATAATCGTTCCCAGATTTCCTGGATCCTGAAGGCCATCTAAAACAAGCTGTACATCTTTATCATCATTTCTGGCTTCTTTCGGAAGATAACATACTGCCACTGAATCTTTAGGTGTTTTAAGAAAGCTGATTTTTTTCAGTTCATTTTCAGTAATCCCAATAACAGGAATATTGGTACGGTCCAGTTTTTGCGGATCGGTAGAAAATATTTCTTTAACTTTAAAATTAGATTGAGGAAGTTCACTGATGATTTTATTACCTTCAACCAAAAACAAATTGTATTTTTGTCTGAACTTCTTTTTATCTAAAGACTGTAAAATTTTTATTGTATGAGCTGTAAGCATTATATGAATTCTCCTCAAAAATATTATAAAATTATCTCATTTGCAACATTTGTTGGTCTCCTTTATGCCTGCAGTACAACAAAAAAAGTTCCGGACGGTGAATATCTGCTTACTAAGAACAACTTTGAGTTTGAAGACAGGAAAGAATCTGTTGATGAAGAACTGAAAGATTACGTTCAGCAAAAACCTAATAAAAAGCAACTTCTGTTCGCCCCACTAAGTTTAGGATTTTACAATATGGCCAATCCTAAATATGATACTTTACTCAATGAGTACATGACCTACCCCAGCGAAATGAGAAATCAGAAGCTGCGAGATTCACTTTTCCTTAAATACAATATGAAAAACAGTGTCGGAAAAACATTGTTTTTAGACCGTTTACTTCACAGTTGGGGAACTCCGCCCGTAATTCTGGACCAGACCAGAAGTGAAAAAAGCACGGAATCTATTGAAAAAAGACTTATTTACAGAGGTTTTTGGGATGCCGATGTAAAAGTAAAACATGATCTTGATTCTGCATCCAAGAAGGCCACTGTTGATTATATCATTAAGCATAATGATCCCACTTATATAAAAGATTATTACTATAATATTACAGACCCTACGATCAAAGGTCTTTACTGGCAGAAACTCGACAAAAGTCTTATAAGATCCGGACAAAGGCTTGATCAGACCGTTCTTGAAAAAGAAGTCATGAGGATTACCGATTTGATGCGTGAAAACGGATACTATAGATTTAACAGTTCCAATGAAGAGATTTATTTCGTAGCAGATTCTCTGAAAAGTAAAAAAAAGGTTCCCCTTACCCTGGAGATCCATAAAGATTCTGCAGACCACCCTTATAAAGTAGCCACTATAGGCAATATAGATGTGGCCATCGTCAACGAGGCTGGCGATTTTCCTAAAAACACCATCAAAGACAGCTTAAGAAGAATAAGATTCCACAAAATGGACAACAGTTACAAAACTTCTTCTTTATGGAGAGCTGTAATTGTGGACAGTAAAAAAGTATACGATCAAAAGAATCTGGATCTTACCAAGAGGAATTTCATCGCGATGAATAATTTCAGTATCCTGAAAGCAAGAGACTCTCTGAGAAGAGGCGGGATGACTGCACCTAATGACAGCATCGTTGATATTCTTTATGTATTGAAACCTCTTCCAAAATACGAGCTTAAACTTGGAACAGATATCAATTATTCCCAGCTTCTGAATCTTGGAGTATCCCCTTCTGTAGATCTTACCACAAGAAACCTTTTTAAAGGAGCAGAAAACCTTTCTACAAGTCTTTCAGGAACATTCGGATCCATCAGAAGTACAAAAAATATAGATAAAAGAGAAGTAGCCTACGAAATTTCAGCTCAGGCATCCCTTAATTTCCCTAGACTATTACTTCCATTTGATTACTATAAATTACTTCCGAAAAGGTACACTCCCACTTCATCCATTCTTTTGGGAGCATCATTACAGAATAACATCGGTTTGGGAAGAATTAACTTTAATACTGGATTGAATTACCAGGCCAATGTTAATGATCAGGTATCGCACAGGCTTACCCTTTTCAATACCCAGATCAGTCTTACGAAAAATAAAGATGCCTATTACGACTATTTTGCCAATGATGAGCTTATCAGAAGAGATATGTTTGCCAGCTACTTCGCCACTAAACCACCAGAGCTTGAACAACAGTTTACGTCCGGACAGCTTTCTATTGATGCTGTTTCCGAGATGATTCTGAAAGACCTCAACTACATCACTACACTGGATAAGAAAGGGCAGGATCTTATTTTAGCATTTATGGGATCACTGGTAAACAAAGACAGACAAACCCAGGATATTATTATCTCTTCAATGATCTATAATTTCGTTTATAACGAGATTGGTAAAAAAGATTATCCGAACGCTTTCTATTTTAATGGAAAAGTAGAGCTTGCAGGGAATATTTTAAGCATATTCAATCAAAAAAGAGATGCCGGAGGTGTTGTAGCAAGCCCACAAAGGACGATCTTCGGAATCCCTTATGCCCAGTTTGTAAAGTTTGATATTGATACCCGAAAATATTTTAAATTTAATGGCAATCAGACATTAGTTTTGCGTCAGTTCATTGGAGTGGGTATTCCTTACGGGAATTCTCAAGATATGCCTGTTATCAAGTCTTATTTCAACGGTGGATCCAATGACATCAGAGCATGGGTAGCATTTGGCGGACTTGGTCCTTCAGACTCTCAGGTCGATGAAAGAGTTCGTACCTATATGACAAACAACGTAAAACTAACGACCAATATAGAATACAGAATTCCATTTAATGAAATGTATGAAGGTGCCCTATTTACCGATATCGGAAACACCTGGAGCATTAGAAAAGCTGGCGATGGCGGCAGCTATGGAGATGAATTTAAATTCAATAAATTCTTGGGACAGATGGGAATCGGAAGTGGATTCGGATTAAGAGTCAATGTGGCTTATATTACCTTCAGACTTGACTTAGCGTATAAGATATATGATCCAAATAAACCTGATGGAGACCGATGGAGATTTAAGAATTTCCAGCCCTTCAAACCCACTCTGAATATCGCATTCGGATATCCTTTCTAATCCGGAGAAATTCCCAATATGAAATAGACTACAGCAATCACTCTGGCGAGCACTTCTCTGGCTTGATTCCTGTAGTAGCTTTCAGGTTTTGTGACATCCTGAGCGTCAAATCCAAGGGCATTCATATTGTTGTTTCTTGCAAAAAACAGCGCCCGGAGATTGTGAAAGCCCTGTGAAACAATGATCACATCCTTCTTTTTATAGATATCTTTACAGCGGAGAATACTTTTATAGGTGTTAAATCCTTTAGGATCTTCTACAATGATGTCACCGGGAACCCCTTCCTGATTCACAAGGTAATTTTTCATCGCAGCAGGCTCATTATATCCCTGACTTTTCTCTCCGCTTACAATGATTTTTTTAATTTTTCCATGATGATACAAAAGGGCGGCAGCATCCATTCTCTTGGTAAAATAGGGATTGGATAAGCCCGATCTCATCTTGGGAGAAGTTCCCAGAACCAGTGCTACTTCACGCGGAGGGATTTTTGAGATCTTGGTATAGGTACGTCCGTTTGTAAGCCCGAAAACCCAGGCATTACACAAACATATCACCAGAATTCCTATTTCTGCTGATATAAAAGTTAAGTTAAATATGTTCCTGATAATTCTCAACTAAGGTCAAAGTTAAGTTTTATTTTCTTACTTTTTACAATGGACATACACGCTAATATTTTTCCCTGTGCCTCTTCCTTTTCCGTCAGATATTCATTTTCCAGAAGTTCTACTTCTCCTTCTTCAAGATAACATTCGCAGCTTCCACAGATTCCGGATTTACATGAATAAGGAACCGGAAATTTCTGAATCAAAAGCTGTTGCAGGATTTTCTCTTTATTATCGGGAAGATGGGTTTCATATGCTTTACCAAGCATCTTAAACACGACTTCTACATTCTCAATCAGGGGAAATTCTTTTTCTACAGGATAAATATCGTCATTATATTCTTCAAAAAGCTCAAAATGGATATTCTTTTTCGGAATTCCATGGTGATAGCACGCATTGGCCAGCGATTTTATCATTTCTCCCTTCCCACAGATCAGCACTTCATCTACGGCATCCCAGATGGTAGATTCCTCGTCAGTATCATCCAGATGCAGAATTTGATTGATGATCAGATTGAGTTTCTTTTCATCCAGCCTTCCGAAAAAAAACTGGTCCTTTGTTTTTTCCTGTGAAAAAAAGTAAAAGATTTGCAGCCTTTCGCCCCAGATTTTAGCAAGATGATCTAATTGTTGTCTATAGATAAGCTCCTCAGAACTTTTATTTCCAAAGAATAAAAAAAGTCTGGTGCGGGGTTCTGTATGAAGAATATTTTTGAAATGACTTAAGATCGGCGTAATTCCTATTCCTGCCGCAAAAGCAACGATGGTTCTGAACTCGCTGGGTTTGGAAACCAGGGTAAATCTTCCGGAAGGCTCTCCAACCATCAGCTCGTCTCCAACATTGTAATTCCTGAACAATTCTGAGGTAGCTCCTTTGGATGAGTTGACCTTAATTCCAAGGCTTATCTTCTTTTCATACGGCGCAGATGTCATTGAATAATCATTAATGACTTCCTGTCCGTTGGCGATAAATTTTATACTTACGTACTGCCCTGCTTCAAACTTGAAATTCTCCTGCAAATTCCCGGGAATATCGAATTCCAGAGAAAAAGTATTTTTGGTCAGTTGTTCCTTTTTCGTTACTTTTAACGGATGAAACTGTATCAGTTTCCCTTTATAGATTTGTTGTTCCATACTTCAATTCAAAAATAGTCAAAAAATAATTTATGAAGAAGATAATTTTATCAACCCTTATTCTTACCGCTCTTTACAGTTGTAAAAAAGAAGGCCAGAAAGTGGAAAATACTTCTGTGGCAGACTCGGCTTCAGTAACGAAAAATACAGTTTCTGCAAAAAGCACTTCTATTTCAAAAGAATTTTCTCCTGAAGACCTTGGGAAATATTTAGCACAAAAAAATGACACTTTATATGTAACCAATTTTTTCGCGACCTGGTGTGGACCTTGTATGAGAGAGATCCCTCATTTTAAGAAAAAAATGGAAGAACTGAAGGGTAAACCGGTGAAATTTACGTTTATCAACCTTGACGATAAATCTGAATGGAACCGTTCTGTGAAAAAATTTGCAGACGAAAACAATCTTGCCTCCAATATTATTCTTTTAGACGGACAGAAATTAGATCCAACTTTTTTTAAAGCTAATTTCAAGCAGTGGGACGGTGGCTCAATTCCTTTTACTTATTTAAGAAAAGGGGATAAAACCGATGAATATTTGGGTATGATGACCGAAGAAACATTGAATTCTAAAGTTGAAGCTCTTTTAAAATAAACGATCCAGATTCTTTCTGAATAATGTCAAAAAAATTCAAGATCCTGTGTTTACTGCTGATCATCGCCATTATGTTTACTGCGATGATCAACCTGAACACAGGATTTTTAAGTTTGAACCTACAGGACTTTTTCCAGGATTCTGCCCAAAGTCAGATTGCTGAAATCCGTATCAACCGGGTCTTTGTGATGCTTTTGGCAGGCATTTCCATTCCCACGTCAGGATTTTTGATGCAGGAATACTTTCAGAATCCACTGGCAGGTCCTGATATATTGGGAATAACATCTGTAGCCAGCTTATCTGTTGCCTTTTATATTTTCTTTTCCCACGATTTTCTGATTCCGGAATTTCTGCAAAACAGTTTTCTCAGCCTTTCAGCGATCGCAGGAAGTCTTGTATTAATGCTGATTTTGCTTTCCATATCGAATAAATTTCAGGATAAATCTTATCTTATCATATTTGGATTCCTTGTTTCTGCTTTTGCGGGTGCTGTGGTCTCGCTACTGCAGTTCTATGCAGAAGATCAGAGTCTGAAAAACTATATTTTATGGTCTTTCGGGGCTAATAATATGGTGACCAGAAACCAGATCTACGTATTGGCTGTTCTAGTTTTCACTGGCCTGTTTTTCTGTTTTAAAACGATAAAACCGTTGATTGGGAATTCATTGGGAACTTCTTACGCACAGAGTTTAGGAGTTAATCTCCATCAGCTAAAGATCCTTATCATTGCGGCTTCGTCTCTACTTTCAGCATCTATTACTGCATTTTTGGGTCCTATCTTGTTTATTGGAATCATTGTTCCGCATTTCTGCAGACTGATCTATAATCCTTCCAAATTGTGGCAACAGTGGATTCTTAATATGTTTCTTGGCATGCTGATGATGATGCTTTTCTCCGTAATAGCAGAAAAAACACAGATTCCTCTGAATGTGATCAGTTCAGTATTTGGAATACCGGTGATTTTATTGATGCTTTTGAAACAAAATAAGGTTTAAGGGTAAATAAGTGAACTGTGAATGGTGAATTTTTTAACCCGTAAAATATGCTCCGTATAATCTGAGAAACCTGGGTGAACTCATTTTTTTATTTGATCGCTTATTTTCCTGATGAATTCTGTTGAGGAAATTTATAATTTATATATTTGATCAAATGAACGCTATAAATTTGTGATTGAATGAATCTGATGAATATTACAATAACACAGAAACAATTAATTATTGCAAATACACTTCAGTTTGTATTAGGTTTATTATTCATGAGATTTTCCAACATATTCCGGATGAATAAGGATCTCCACTGGATTTACTCATTTGGACATTCCTGGTATCTGATGTCGGCTTTACCTTTCTTTTTTTGGGAATCTCTAATTTTAGGAGGTTACACGATCTGGAAAGTTAAGAGAAATAAAATTCTCTATTTATTTTTCAGCCTTTTTCCTTTATTACTATTTTTAATAATTATTTTTTTCGCAACTTAATATGCACCTGGAAATCAAACAAGCCCACGTAGGCTACGACACTACCTTAATTTCAAATGCTAATGCAGATCTGAAACTGGGCGACGTATGCCTTCTGATTGGAAATAACGGTGTAGGAAAAACAACACTCATTAAGTCTATTTTACACCAGCTTTCCCTGCTGAGCGGAGAAATTTTAATTAATCAAAAAAACATAAAAACCCTTTCTGTTAAAGAAATTGCAGAAAATATAGCGATCGTTTTTTCAAAATCCAGTATTCCGCAGCATTATACGGTTGAAGATCTTATTTCTTTGGGAAAATACATCTACTACCCTTTTTATTTTGAACTGAAAAAACAGGACCGAGAAGAAGTTTCATATATTATAGACGAACTGGAATTGGGACAATACCGCCACACGCTTCTTAAAAACCTTTCGGACGGAAATCTGCAGAAAGCATTCATTGGACGGGCCATTACCCAAAATTCTCCTGTTATAATTCTTGATGAACCAACAACGCATCTGGATGAAAAAAACAAGCTTATCATCTTAAAAACACTTCGCAGACTGGCTAAAGAACAGCATAAGATCATATTATTCTCGTCCCACGACTGGAGACTTGCCAAAGAGTTTGCAGATAAAATATGGTATGTAAAAGACAATCAGCTTTTCTCAGGGCTGGTAGAAGACCTCCTTCTTCAGCATGATGAGCTGACGAATGCATCGTTATTTCAGGTGAATGAAAACTTCGTTCCCCCTTCCATTACCGCACCCCAGGTTCATAAAGAAATGCTGTATTCCCTGTTACAGAAAAACTCCGAAAAAGACCTTTCATCACTTCATTTTGAGTATAAAGATGGTTTTTGGGAAATCCTTACTAACACTTCCAGGCAACAATATGAATCTTTCGAAAAAATAGTTAATTTCGTTAAAAACATTCATTAATACAGCTTTTTTATTAAATAATTCACATACTATGCATGCATAGTATTATGCTAATCATACAATTTAACCCACTATATTTCAGGTTATTAACAAAATTTAACGTTAATAAATACTATGCATGCATAATATTTACTAAATTTGGGTAACACCATTCGTACAAAAATGATGGATAATAATAGAGAAAAAATAGAAAACGTAGATTTAGTTTTGAAACAGACCTGGTTGGCTGTCTCAAAAATGTACACAGAACTTGCGCAAGAGCATGATTCAACCGCTGTACAAGCCCTCACTCTCCTTAAAATTGATCCCAAAGAAGGTACTCGAAGTACAAACTTAGGCCCTAAAATGGCGATTGAACCGACCTCATTGACCAGAATCATCAAGCTTCTGGAGGACAATGGATATATCTATAAGGAAAAGACCACCGCCGACAAAAGGGAAGTGATCATCAAACTTACTGATAAAGGCCTTAATTCAAGGAATATGTCAAAAGAAGTGGTTGTGAATTTCAATAAAAAGGTGATGGAAAAGATTGCTCCTGAAAAAATTGAAACCTTCAAGGAAGTGATGTCTGAAATCATGAAAATCGCAAACGAATTACTTAATAACAGAAAATAAATGATAATGAAACCTCAGGGTTGCATATGATTTTAGAAATAATAAAAATTTACATATGAAAAGAAGAATCAAACATGTAACGGTTCTTGGTTCAGGAATTATGGGTAGCGGTATAGCGGCACATTTCGCCAACATTGGTGTGGAAGTGTCTCTGTTGGATATCGTTCCTTTTGAACTGACGGAAGCTGAACAGAAAAAAGGTTTGACCAAAGATGACAAAGCAGTAAGAAACAGAATTGCTTCTGAAAACTTTGAAAAACTGAAAAAAGCAAGTCCTGCCCTTCTCTATTCTCCAAAATTTGCAGATAGAATTAAAGTAGGAAACTTTGATGATGATCTTCAAAAGATCAAAAACACAGACTGGATCATTGAGGTTGTTGTTGAAAAACTTGACATTAAGAAATCTGTTTATGAAAAAATTGAACAGTTCAGAAAGCCGGGAACATTAATTTCTTCTAATACATCAGGAATTCCTATTCATTTTCTAATTGAAGGAAGAAGCGATGATTTCAAACAATACTTTGCGGGAACGCACTTCTTCAATCCGGTAAGATATCTTCCTCTTTTAGAGATTATCCCTACCCCGGATACTCTTCCGGAAGTGGTTGACTTCTATATGAGCTATGGAGCTAAATTCCTGGGAAAAACCACCGTTTTAGCCAAAGATACTCCGGCATTTATTGCCAACAGAATCGGAGTATTCTCCATGATGGATTTGCTTCATAACGTACAGAAATTAGGGTTAACTGTTTCTGAAGTTGATAAATTAACCGGTCCTGTCATCGGACGTCCAAAATCCGCAACTTTCAGAACTGCTGATGTTGTAGGTTTAGATACTTTGGTAATGGTTGCCAATGGCGTTCGTCAAAGTGGTGCTGAAGCCAATAATTTCAATGATGTTTTTGCTCTTCCCAATTATATCCAGACAATGATGGATAATAAGTGGCTGGGTTCTAAAACAGAACAAGGGTTCTATAAAAAAGTGAAAAATGCAGAAGGAAAATCTGAAATTCACGCTTTAAATCTCGATACCTTAGAATACGAGCTTCAGGGAAAATCTTCATTCCCTACCCTAGAATTAACTAAAACCATTGACAAACCAATTGACAGATTCAAAGTGTTAATTGGTGGAAAAGATAAAGCAGGAGAATTATACAGAAAATCCTTAGGGGCGTTATTCGCTTATGTTTCTCATAAAGTTCCTGAAATCTCTGACGAAGTTTATAAAATAGACGACGCTATGAGAGCAGGTTTCGGGTGGGAAAACGGTCCGTTTGAAATTTGGGATGCAGTAGGCGTTCAAAAAGGTATTGAATTAGCTAAAGATGCTGGTTATGAAGTTTCTGACTGGGTTAAAAATGTAGAAACGTTCTATAAAGTAAATGAAGAAGGTCAGAATATTTTCGTTGATAAAAATTCAGGAGAATACAACAAAATTCCGGGTCAGGATGCCTTTATTATTTTAGATAATATCAGAAAAAATAAAACACTTTGGAGCAATTCAGGGTCTGCTATTGAATATCTGGGTGACGGAATTATCAACTTCGAGATCCGTTCTAAAATGAACTCTCTTGGAGGCGAAGTTCTTGATGGATTAAACAGAGCCATTGATTTAGCTGAAAAAGAATATGACGGATTAGTCGTTGGAAACCAGGGAACGAATTTCTCTGTAGGAGCCAACCTTGCGATGATCCTGATGATGGCTATCGAACAGGACTGGGATGATTTAAATATGGCCATTGCCTATTTCCAAAAATCCATGATGAGAGTTCGTTACTCTTCTATTCCTGTGGTCGTTGCTCCTCACGGAATGACCCTTGGCGGTGGTTGCGAAATGACCATGCACGCAGACCGGGTGGTGGCAGCAGCAGAAACGTATATCGGATTGGTAGAAACAGGAGTTGGAGTTATTCCTGGTGGTGGTGGAACGAAAGAATTAACCTTGAGAACTTCAAGAGAATTCCACAGTGATGATGTTAAAAATAACAGACTTCGCGAAGCCTTCATGAACATTGCCATGGGTAAAGTCGCCACTTCCGCTTATGAAGCGTACGATATGGGAATTCTTGAAAAAGGAAAAGATATCGTTGCCGTTGATAAAAGAACACAGATCATGACGGCAAAAATGCTGGCAAAAAGTTTAGCAGAACACGGTTATACTCAGCCTATCGAGCAGAAGGTGAAAGTTTTGGGTAAAGATGCACTAGGGATGTTCTACGTAGGAACAGACCAGATGCTGACCGGAAATTTCATTTCTGCACACGACAAGAAAATTGCAGACAAACTAGCCAACGTAATGGTGGGAGGAAATCTTTCTGAACCAACAGTCGTTACCGAACAATACTTACTGAATCTTGAAAGAGAAACTTTCCTTCAGCTTTGCGGCGAAAGAAAGACCTTAGAGAGAATTCAATACATGTTGCAGAACGGAAAACCACTTAGGAATTAGACTTGAGATATAAAGACTCGAGACTAAGAGACTAGTAAAGAACTAAATTAAGGGTAAAATTATGCATAATATAAAAAAATTGAAAATCTGGAATGTTTCAATTGATTTATGTGTTGACGTCTATAAAGCATTAGCAAATATGCCAAATGATGAAAAGTATGGACTTTCTTCACAAATTAAAAGATCTTCTGTTTCAATTTCTTCCAATATAGCAGAAGGTGCTGGAAGAGAAAGAGAAAAAGAATTTTACTGTTTTTTAAATATTGCATATGGCTCTTCTTATGAACTTCAAACTCAACTTATTTTATGCGAAAAGCTAGAATTTATCTCTTCAGAGGTAAATAAACCATTGCTAGATAAGCTTAATGATGTTCAAAAAATGATTTATGTTTTTAAAGAAAATATTAATAAAAGAATAATTTAAGTGACAAGAGTCTCAAATCTCTTGTCTCAAAATCTCTAATCTAATGAAACAAGCATATATAGTAAAGGGTTTTAGAACTGCCGTTGGAAAAGCTCCAAAGGGAAGTTTAAGATTTACAAGACCTGATGTAATGGCAGCTACCGTGATTGAAAAATTGATGGCTGAGCTTCCACAATTAGACAAAAACAGAATTGATGACCTTATTGTAGGGAATGCAATGCCGGAAGCTGAACAAGGCTTAAACGTAGCCCGTTTGATTTCTCTGATGGGACTGAATACAGATAAAGTTCCCGGAGTAACTGTCAACAGGTATTGTGCATCAGGAAGTGAAGCGATTGCTATTGCTTCAGCAAAAATCCAGGCCGGAATGGCAGATTGTATCATCGCAGGAGGTACAGAATCTATGTCTTATATCCCAATGGGTGGTTACAAGCCGGTTCCGGAAACAGATATCGCAAAAACAAACCCTGATTATTATTGGGGAATGGGTTACACCGCTGAAGAAGTGGCCAAACAATATAATATTACAAGAGAAGAACAGGATCAGTTCGCTTTTGAATCTCACATGAAAGCTTTAAAAGCTAATGCTGAAGGTAAATTTGCCAGCCAGATCGTTTCAATTCCTGTGGAATATAATTTCCTGGACGAAAATCAAAAAATGCAGACTAAAAAGTTTGATTTTTCTGTAGATGAAGGTCCCAGAAAAGATACTTCTTTGGAAGGTCTGGCTAAATTGAGACCTGTATTTGCTAACGGAGGAAGCGTAACGGCCGGAAACTCTTCTCAGATGAGTGACGGAGCCGCTTTCGTCATGGTGATGAGCGAAGAAATGGTGAAAGAGTTAGGGCTTGAGCCAGAAGCAAGATTAGTAGCGTATGCTGCAGCAGGTCTTGAACCGAGAATTATGGGAATGGGTCCTATTTATGCTATTCCAAAAGCTCTAAAACAAGCAGGTCTTGAATTAAAAGATATTGAACTTATCGAGCTGAATGAAGCATTTGCATCACAGTCTGTTGCGATCAAAAAAGAATTAGGTCTAAATCCTGATATTCTTAATGTCAATGGAGGTGCGATCGCTCTTGGTCACCCGCTTGGATGTACCGGAACAAAATTGACTGTTCAGCTTCTTGACGAAATGAGAAGACGCGGCAACAAGTACGGAATGGTCTCCATGTGTGTGGGTACCGGACAGGGAGCGGCTTCAATCTTTGAATTATTATAGATAATGAGATAATGGACCAATAGATAATAGACTTTACAAGCACAAAAAAAATTATGAGCAATTTTAAAAGGCATAATTTTAAAAAACTTAAAATTTGGCAGATGGGTTTAGAATTAGCAAAATTTACTTTAGACCTAACTGATACTTTTCCAGCATATGAAAAATATGGTCTGAAAAGCCAGATGGATAGATGTGCAATCTCCATTCCTTCTAATATAGCCGAAGGTTCAAGCAGAACAAATAAGTCTTTCAGTCACTTTTTAGACATTTCCTTAGGTTCTTCATTTGAATTACAAACTCAAATTGTATTGGCAAATAACAGAAAATATTTATCTGATGAAAAAAGTGAAGCTTTTGAGATTAAAATTGAGGAATTTCAAAAAGCAACAATGGTCTTTCAAAATACTTTAAATCAGTAATACAATCTATTATCTATCAGTCTATCATCTAATAATCTTAAAAAAAATCTAAAATTTAAAATCATAACAAATGAGTAATATAGTTAAGGGAGGTGAATTCCTCATCAAGGAAATTCCTGCAAATGATATTTTCACTCTTGAAGAACTGAGTGAAGAGCAAAAAATGCTTCGTGATTCTGCAAAAGAATTTATCGACAGAGAAGTCATTCCTCAAAAAGAAAGATTTGAGAAAAAAGACTATGCATTAACTGAAGAAAAAATGCGTCAGTTGGGTGAAATGGGTCTTTTGGGTGTTGCTGTTCCTGAGGAGTACGGCGGCCTTGGAATGGGCTTTGTGAATACCATGTTAGCGTGTGATTACTGTTCAGGAGCCAATGGTTCTCTGGCAACGGCTTATGGAGCTCATACCGGAATCGGGACCCTTCCTATTCTATTATATGGTACAGAGGAACAAAAGAAAAAATATCTTCCGGATTTGGCAACGGGTACAAAATTCGGAGCTTATTGTCTGACAGAGCCGGATGCTGGTTCTGATGCAAACTCTGGAAAAACAAGAGCAAAACTTTCCGAAGACGGAAAACATTATATCATCAACGGACAAAAAATGTGGATTTCCAATGCAGGTTTTGCAGAAATCTTCATCGTGTTCGCCAAAATTGATGATGATAAAAACATTACAGGTTTCATCGTAGAAAAAGAAGGAACTGAAGGTCTTACTTTCGGTGAGGAAGAACATAAATTAGGAATCCGTTCGTCTTCTACAAGACAGGTTTTCTTTAATGACATGAAAGTTCCTGCTGAAAATCTTTTAGGGGAGAGAAACAACGGTTTCAAAATCGCTTTGAATGCTTTGAACGTTGGAAGAATCAAATTGGCAGCAGCCAACCTTGACGGACAAAGAAGAATCCTCAACCATTCTCTTCAATATTCTAATGAAAGAAAGCAGTTTGGCGTTTCTATTTCAACTTTTGGAGCGATCAGAAAGAAACTGGCAGAAATGGCAACCGGAATTTTCGTTGCTGAAGCAGGTTCTTACAGAGCAGCAAAAGATGTTGAAGATAAAATCAACGAATTGGTTGCCGGTGGAATGAATCACCAGCAAGCTGAGTTAAAAGGGGTTGAAGAATTTGCGGTGGAAGCTTCTATTTTGAAGGTTTTCGTTTCAGATTTGACTCAACATACGGCTGATGAAGGAATTCAGGTGTACGGTGGTATGGGCTTCTCTGAAGATATGCCTATGGAAGCAGCATGGAGAGATTCAAGAATTGCAAGAATCTATGAAGGAACCAACGAGATTAACCGTCTTTTAGCGGTTGGAATGTTGATTAAAAAAGCAATGAAAGGAGAACTGGATCTGCTTTCTCCTGCCATGGCAATCAGCAAAGAACTAATGGGAATTTCTTCATTTGACGTTCCTGATTACTCGGCATTCATGGCTGAAGAAAAAGCGATCATTGCCAACCTTAAGAAAGTATTCTTAATGGTTTCAGGAGCTGCCCTTCAAAAATACATGATGGATATTGAAAAACAGCAGCACTTATTATTGAATGCTTCTGAAATCCTTAACCAGATCTATATGGCTGAATCTGCTATTTTGAGAGCAGAGAAACACTTCTCTCCTGAGTCTGTAGAAGCAGCGATGGCACAGCTTAACCTTTACAAAGCTGTTGAAAAAATCATCGTAGCAGCTAAAGAAGGTATTATTTCTTTCGCTGAAGGGGATGAGCAGAGAATGATGCTTTCAGGATTAAGAAGGTTCACGAAATATACGAACCATCCAAATGTAGTAGCCTTAACTGAAAAAGTAGCTGCTCATTATATTGCTAAAGGAGCTTATTAGTCTTTTTTATAAATAAATTTGATTGTAAAGCGTCTCAATTTTGAGACGCTTTTTTTGATATAATTATTACAATGTTCGGTCAATATTAAACTTCTCTTATCATTTCAAATTGGGCAACCTTTTTTGAAAGCCCGATTTTTTTCAGAAAACAGGAAGCAGAGGCTGAGCTATCATCCACATTATAAACATACACATCATGCCCTTTAACCGCCTCATTAACGTAAGAAAATAAACTGCTGCCAATTTCCATACCTTGGTAATCAGGAGACACGGCAAACTGATGGATCTTTCCTGACATTGCATTGAATATCACATATCCCACGAATACATTGTCCTTGTAAGCCATACCAATGTGGCAAAGTTCTTTGATTTTTTCTAATGTATGAACGGCATTTTGCCAGGTAGGTTTTATTTCCCACAAAGAAACAAATTCATTCCATTTAAATTCCGAAACCTCCAGGATCGTAACCTCTTTATTGTAATTTAAAATATCCAATTTACCTGAGAAACAGTCCAGTTTTCTGGAAACAACATATCCCATTTTCTCATAGGCTCTAATGGCGGGCCAGTTCTCCTGGATGACTTCAAGAACCATTTTCTTTACATTGAGTGCTTTTAATTGAGGAATCAGTTCTTCGTACATTTTCCCGACCAGACCTTTTCCTCTGTAGTCCGGTATTACTCCGGTACCGGCATTGTATACAGCCAATTCTGATTCCTCCATTCTTAAGCCATGAAGCATAAATCCTACTATCCTATCGGAATCAAAAACACCCAAAGATAAATCAAGTCTGATATCCTCGGCCTCAATTTTAGATTCCAATTGTTCCATAGTCAATTGAAAAGGCACAATATAATCGGAGAATGACAGATTAAAAACATCAACAAGCTCTTCTGTCGTTATCCCTTCTAAATTTTTAATTTTCATATTCGGCAACCTCTATTTTCAGTTAAAAAAATTATAAAAATCATTTGTAAAACCTGATCAAACAGGCGCTATAAAAGTACTTTATTTCTAAAGAAACTCAAATGTTTATTATTTTTAAAGCTTGAACTTTTTTATAAATATCCCAACATTTTTGAGTTTGCCATGCTTTTTTTTGTTGTCTTTCTATTTTTTTTCTATTTTTAATTAATAAATATGATCAGCAATCATTTTTTCACACTATGATAAAAAAATTATCCGCTTTTATTACCGTATTTGTATTCTGTCTCTCTTTTTCCCAATATGCCCTTCGAGACAGTATAAGACCAAAATGCAATGGTATATTACAAGACATTACGTTGAGTAAGATAGAATATGCTTTCAGCAACAGAATAAACCGACCTAAAGAACCCAAGATTAATTTTGGATGCGGTACCGCAGCAATGGAGTACGCAGAGGAAATTTCATGCATGAATGCTGAATCTATTCTCAAAAAATACCCTTTTGTTATAAAAGAATTGAAAAGCATAGAAAGTGAAATCTTAACATTAGGTGACTCCAATATCCTATGGATCCAGAACGACCCTGTAAGTCTGAACGACGATCCTGTTGAGATCAGGAAAAATGAAATTAAATATAAAAACTGGAAACTAAAAAAGAAAAAAATTCCGGTCTCTGTTTCCATTACCATTAATAAAAAAAATGAAGATACAGAAGATGTTCTGATCCAATTTTTATGGCCAGATAAAAAGAAGGAAATAACCAAAAAATACAAAGTGTTTAAAAATCCAGAATGGAATTTTACTCCATCATAACCATTATTAAAAAACGTAAAGGAATGAAATCATTATTATCGTGTACATTGATAGTATTTTGTACAACCATTTTCGCACAGCAGAAGGAAGATACAGTAAAGGTTCTGCCAAAAACGGACACCGCAAAGGTGAGTTACTTTAAAGATCGTAAAAAAGGAATGCCGGCAGACCGTAATACAGATCATAAGGAACTCTATAAAATGCTTACCGTAAAGCCCAAGGACACCTCCGCTTACATGGCTTTAAAAGAGGCAAAAAAAGATTATTCAAAATACAGGATACTCAACACTACGGTTCCTGAAAAAACAGCAACAGATCCTGCCAAAAAAGAAACACCTTCAAAATAATTAAAAACAAACTAATCAAACCACAAAAACCAATTACTATGGGAAAATTTATTATCTCGAAGAGAACAGACGGTGACTTTAAATTCAATCTGAAAGCAGGAAACGGTCAAGTGATCTTAAAAAGTCAGGGATATGGCTCAAAATCATCATGCGAAAACGGAATAGAATCTGTACGCACCCACTCGCAAGACGATTCGAAATTTGAAAGAAACGGAGCAAAAGACGGGCGCTGCTATTTCAATTTAAAAGCAGGAAATGGTCAGGTTATAGGAACCAGCCAGATGTATGAGTCTGAAAACGGAATGGAAAACGGGATAGAGTCCGTAAAAAACAATGCACCAGGTTCCTCTGTAGAGGATGAAACCATTCTTTAACAATATCTAAAATAAACTCAATAAAAATGTCTTATTTTTTAAGGCATTTTTTATTTTTGTATTCTATTTTCTATTTGAAATGACAAAAGAAGAAATGCTCAACAGAGCCATAAAAATAGCCGATAAGGCACACAAAGGACAAACCGACAAATACCATGCACCCTACATTGCTCACGTTTTGAGAGTGATGGAATATGGAAAAACACTGGATGAAAAGATCGTAGGTGTACTGCACGACGTGGTGGAAGATCATCCGGCAGAATTCAGTCTCGAGTATTTAAGAGCTGAAGGTTTCCCAGAATATATAATTTTTGCCGTAAGCTGCCTTACCAAATACGATCCTGAAGAAGATTATGATGAGTTTATCAAGAGAACTGAAAGATCACCTCTTTCAGTAGCCGTAAAGCTGAATGACCTGCGGGATAATATGGATCTTCGGAGAGTGAACAGAGAACTGACACCTAAAGATATTAAACGGTTTAACAAATATCTGAAAGCGTACCGTTATCTGATCGAGAAATATTAAAAGCATAAAAACACAAAAATGAATAACCTTCCTAAAATTTCACCAGCTTACAGGTCTAAGCTGACTTCTGCTATTGTATCCATTTCAATATTTTTTACGGTATATCTTATCCTCATCGCCATTTCCCTCTTTCTGATTGTACTCTTAGGATATGGAGCCTATTCTATTCTTGCATTCAAAGTAAGCTATTATACCCTGATAGCTGCCGCAGGGCTTGCCAGCATAGGTATTTTTGTCTTTTATTTTATGATCAAATTCATTTTTAAAAGAAGTACCTCTACTACCCGGCATCTGGTAGAAATTACAAGATCCCAGCAGCCCGAACTTTTTAGCATCATCGATGAAATTGTCACAGACACTCAGGTAAAAGCTCCTAAAAAGGTATTCCTTTCTCCTGATGTTAATGCCAGTGTAAGTTATAATTCTGTTTTCTGGAGTATGTTTTTTCCGGTGAGAAAAAATCTCACCATAGGATTAGGATTAATCAATTCCACCAGTATCGGCGAATTAAAAACCATTCTCGCTCATGAATTCGGGCATTTTTCCCAAAGAAGTATGAAAGTGGGCGGATACGTACACCATGCACAAAAAATTGTTTACGAAACGGTTTACAATAACAAGGAATATGAAGATATGATCCTGAATTTTTCGGGAAATTCATTTCTTACTTTATTTGGAGCGATTTCAGTAGGCTTTATCAATATATTTCAATTTATACTGAAAAAAGTCTCTTCTTTCCTGTTCCAAAAACATGCTTCCCTGAGCCGTGAGATGGAATACCATGCTGATGCTGTTTCGACTTTTCTCACCAATCCTCAGGAGCAGATCTCTTCCTTGTTAAGGATAGAATTAAGTGATTCAGCTTTTTATTATTCCTTTAATTTTTATACCCAAAGTGAGCAGAAATACCTTCCAAAGAATATTTATAAAAATCAGACCTCCTTACTGAAAATTTTCAGCGAAAGAAATAACCATCTTTATAGTAATGGTCTTCCAAAAGTAGATGAAGGGGATCTGACCCGTTATAATAAAACAAAAATTGAAATCTAGGACCAGTGGGCTTCTCATCCTGACACGGCAAAAAGAATTGAAAGAATCAGAAATAACCAGACCAGAAACATTCCGGAAAATCACGAACTGGCAAAAAATATCATCAGAGGATATGATGAGATCTGTGAGGTGATGACCCGAAAATATCTGACTCTGCATCAGGTAAAAAATGTGGGTGAAGTTATAGACGATGAAAAATTCATCGAACTTTATATCGAAAAATATCCCTATCAGTATTTAAGTTCAAATTTTAACGGATACTATGAAGCTCACAATCCATTATTAGAGAATATCGAAACTATTATAGCAGGTTCCGATACCGTTATAGACGATGAAGATCTGTTCAGTGACACCAAAGTTTCTTTAATTTATGAAAAAGCAGGAATTGAAAGTGATCTGCAAACCCTTGCTTATTTAAAAGCTAACCCTAAAGAAATTAAAACATTCAGGTACGGAGAAAATCTGTACAAGGCTAAAGATGCCACCAAACTGATTCCTGAGCTTGAAAGTGAGCTTTTAAAAGTAAAAACAGAGCTTATGAAAAATGATGAAGACATCTTCCGCTATTATTTCAGCAAGGCTGATCAATACAATCAATCGATCTTATTGGGGAAATATAAAAAATTTGGAGTTATAGACAAAGAGTTCGACAGATTTCAGGAAGCACTTACTGAGTTTGTTGGATACCTTCAGTTTATGACTGTTACTTTGCCTTTTGAAGAAATCCGTAAGCACAGAGCCAAACTTTTAAAAGCGGAAGCCACTTTCAAAAAAAATCTGAATGATTTTATAGAAAACTCAAGTTATAAAGAATCATTGACAGAAGAAAGCAGATCTATCCTGAAATCATATGCAGACGCTTCGTACATTTACTTTAATCATGACAAATACCTCGAGAATGAAGTTGAATCTGTATTCGCAATGGTCAATCAATTTCAGAGAACCCTCAATGAATATTATCTTGAACTAAAAAAGGATGTATTAGGTTTTCAGGCAGACTTAGACAAAGCATCTTAATCCGCTCCCGGGAAATCATAGGTTTTTGTAGGATGGTCCGTACCGTCGATATTGATGTTCAGGGCCAGATAAATGAAGTGAAGGTTTTTATTTCCTTTAGCTTCAAATTCACGCTGCCACAGATAACCCGTCAGGATTCCGAAATGGTCATCGATCTGATATCCGAAACCTCCGTATACCCTGTTTCTTGCGAAAGTAGGCTTCATCGGACTTACCAAAAAGATCTCGTCATAAGCATTGGCGAAGACCGTTCCTTTTTTGACTGTTTTTGCATTCAGGGGAACGCTGATGTTCAGACGGTATCTGTAACGCATTCTCTGGGAAGCTTTATCGGTTGCAGGTTCATAGAACCAGCTTTTCTCTGCACGGAAACGGTTTTCAAACTTCACGATTCCTTTTTTCAGATCGATCACGTCCTGTAGCCACACCCTGAATTCTTCTCTGCTCAGGCTGTGTTCTTTATAGTTCACATACCTTCCTAGACCCACGAAAGGTTTGTGATTTTTGGTCAGATTGTAACCTACTCCTCCTTTGATCTCGTAATAATCAGGGTAAGTATAATCTTCGTTACCTCTGAGCTGTCCTTCAGCATAAAGAAAAAATTTCGGATGAAACTTATAGGTTAGAGTCACTGCATTGAAGCTGGAAATGTGTTCCTGTGCTTTTAAAAAGGTTATACTCAAAAGTAAACTCAGACTTAAAAAAAGTTTCATAAAAAATTTTTGCAAAAATAAATTATTTAACAATTTGTTAATATTAACTTTCATTCATTTCGAATTAACATTTACTTAATATTGATCGTATACGAGAAGCCTAAATGGAACCATCGCTGAGGCATTTCAACCCCAAAAGCTTCGGTATATTTTGTATTGGTCACATTGTTAATCAGGACATATACAGAGAAATCTTTTTTGGCAAAACTCAGTTTCTCATCCAGTAAATTATACGTCCCCAGATTCATCCTTTCATTATACCTGTATACCAATTCATTCGTGAAATATTTCAGGAATCTGGTTTCAAGTTTGGCCACAACCTGATGCTTCAGATTGTCCAGGATATACCTTGAAACAAAATCATCAGATTCTTTTATTTTACTGTCCAGATACGTGTATCCTGCGGTATATTTCAGCCAGTCAAAGACTCTGTGGCTCAGCTCTACTTCAATTCCTTTTGTGTCGATTTTACCTACATTCTGGGCATACCACACCGGATCAGTCAGGCTTTTTTTAACCCAGTCTATAGAATTTTTTGAATTTCTCATAAACCCACTCACTTTTGCCAGAATTCTGCTGTTCTGGTACTGATAACCCACTTCTGAAGAAACTGCATTTTCAGGAAGCAGATCCGGATTTCCCTGTTCCGTTTTGCTTACATAATAAAGATCTGTAAATGTCGGAACCCTGTGAACTCTGGCAATATTTCCGTAGATCTTATTATTCTGATTGAAATTATATCCAACATCTAGACCCGGATAGAAAAAGTTCCCCTCCTTGGAATAATTGGCCCATGAAATGCCCGGACTGATGTTCAGTTTTTTATCCAGTAATGAAAAATGATGTTCAAAGAAAACCTGCGAAACAAAACGGTTTCGCTCTCCTAAATTATTACTCGCCAGAAACTCTTTTCTCAGCTCCACTCCAATACCCGTGGTTCCCAATCCCCATTGATAGCTGGAATTCACTTCACCGCCCACATTGTTTCCGATATGCATATTTCTGTAAACATCAGGTTTGTTTCTGTCATACAGATACATATCCTGTCCTCTTCTCCAGTATACATTAGAACTCAGTTTTAGAGCCCCGAAGGTCTGCTGATGTGCTAAACTTACAATAGAAGCCTGCGTTTCCTCATACTGTTCTGTTGCACTTTTAGAAGCATAAAAACCGTTGGCTCCGAATTTCTTTTCAGAAAAACCGGCCTGCAGTTTAAGATCCCCGTTTTTAATATTCAGTTTGCTCTGGTAGAAAACATTTCGGATCTCATAGTCTGTATTGTACATATACCCTTGTGACGAAGCAGAATTAGCCTGAAGAGCATTAGAGAATTTTTCATTTCCCAGCTGCGCATTGAAACCGAATCCGTAGGTTTCAAAATCTCCGCCGTCGGCACTTATTTTTACCCGTTTTCCTGGTGTTGTTTTTGTAATAATATTAATGACCCCGGCATAGGCATTCTGCCCAAACCTTCTGGCAGCAGGACCTTTGATGATCTCGATCCTTTCCACATCATCCATATCTACAGGTATATTCATAGAATTGTGTCCTGTTTGCGAATCATTCATTCTGATTCCGTTCAGCAGCAACAATACCTGTTCAAAAGAACTTCCTCTGAAACCGATATCACTCTGCACCCCATTGGCTCCTCTCCTTCTGATATCCATCCCGGGAACCTGCTGAAGAACCTCATCAATGCTTTTTGCAGGAGAATGGGCAATATCTTCCTTGGTAATCACTGTAATATTCTGATTGGCATTTTTATAAGGCGTGGAGATAAATTTACCCTGAAATTCAATACTTTCAATATCCGTTGTCTTTTCCTGGGCATAGGCGCAGAGCATGGATCCCAATAAAAATATGCTTCCAATCTTCTTGATCATAGTAGTCCGAGTTTTGTTCTAAATCAGTTTCTTTAATAATGGACCCAAAAGTAAGGGAGTTCCTGAACACAGGCAAATGATAGTTATCATAAAAAAAAGATGCAGTATTGAACTATACTGCATCTCTCATGGGAAGTAACCTTTTATCTTTTTCTCATTAAATGTGTAACAAGATCTCTGAATAACTTTCTCATTTCTTTATTACCTATTTATGAATACAATTTTAAATAATTTTAAAATACAAAACAAGTGGAAAAATTAAAAATATAATAAAAATCATAAATTGATTAAAAAAACAATACTGATCTCACACTAATATAATCTTATAGTTAGCAATCATCTACTTCCCATTGATGACTGAGTTCAGATCTATAAGTCTTCTTTTTTGAGTGTGATCCGTGAGAATATATTTGTCGTGAGTAAATATATTAAACGCATTATTTTCACCAAAAATTCGTAATTTTGTGGGTCTTAATTTTTTAAGATGCGAACAATCTTTTTCAAAGATAAAACATGGCTAAAACAATAGAAATAGATATAAAAAAACAGATCTTCGTTAAGAATGCACATCTTAACAATCTGAAGCATATAGACGTTCTGATCCCAAAAAATAAACTAATCGTGATCACGGGAGTTTCCGGAAGCGGAAAATCTTCTCTGGCATTCGATACTATTTATGCAGAAGGACAGCGAAGATATGTAGAGAGTTTGAGTTCCTATGCCCGTCAGTTTTTGGGTAAATTAGAAAAACCAAAGGTAGACGATATCAAAGGACTTGCACCCTCTATTGCTATTCAGCAGAAAGTAATTTCTTCCAATCCACGTTCTACTGTAGGAACTTCTACAGAGATCTATGATTATATGAAACTTCTTTTTGCAAGAATCGGGAAAACCTATTCTCCGGTTTCTGGCGAAGAAGTGAAGAAAGATTCTGTTTCCGATGTAATTGATTTTATCAAAGCTTCCAAAAAGGATACTTCATTTTTACTGACGGCTCCACTGGAATATGATGCAGATAATTTCAAGGAAGCACTGAACGTTTTAAAACTGGCTGGTTTCACGAGACTTGAAATAAACAGTAATGTAGCAGGCATTGAAGACCTGGAAAGCTTCGGTTTTACTCCTGAAAAAGGAATGATCATCAATCTTGTCATCGACCGTTTCTCTTATGAAGAAGATGAAAGTTTCCTTCAGAGATTGGCAGACTCTATTCAGATGGCATTTTATGAAGGTCACGGATACTGTGCCTTGAAGAATGCGGATACCGGAAAAGTAAAAGAATTCTCCAATAAATTTGAACTGGACGGCATGGAGTTTCTTGAACCGAATGTTCATTTTTTCAGCTTCAACAATCCTTATGGAGCATGTCCTGCCTGTGAAGGTTATGGAAAAGTAATCGGCATCGATGAAGATCTTGTTGTTCCCAATAAGACCTTATCTGTTTACGAAGATGCCATTGTTTCCTGGAGAGGAGAAACCATGAGTGAATGGAAAAAATCATTCATCAAAAAAGCAGAAGACTTCCCTATCCACAAGCCTTATCATCAGCTGACCAAAGAACAGAAAAATTTCCTCTGGAAAGGAGACGGAAAAAGCAGCTTCCCTTCGATCAATAATTTCTTCAAAATGCTTGAAGAAAACCTATACAAAATTCAGTACCGCGTTATGCTTTCCAGATACAGAGGAAAAACACTCTGTTCCACCTGTGAAGGCCTGAGGCTTCGTGAAGAAACAACCTGGGTAAAGATAGACGGGCATAATATACAGTCCATGATCGAACTTCCTCTGGATGAATTATATCCTTTAATAGAGGGACTGAAACTTTCTGAACATGATCAGGATATTGCCAAAAGATTGTTATACGAGATCAAAACCCGAATTCAATTTTTATTGAAAGTAGGTTTAGGCTATTTAACCATCAACAGAACCTCCAACACCCTTTCAGGTGGTGAAAGTCAGAGAATCAACCTTGCGACAAGTTTGGGAAGTTCACTGGTAGGATCTATTTATATTCTGGATGAACCTTCTATTGGTCTTCACTCAAGAGATACGGAAAACCTGATCGGAGTTTTAAAGAATCTCCGTGATCTCGGAAATACAGTCATTGTCGTTGAGCACGACGAAGATGTGATGAAAGCTGCGGATTATATTATTGATATCGGTCCTGAAGCCGGTTATCTGGGTGGTGAACTGGTATTTGCAGGGGATTATCATGATCTTAAAAATGCAGATACGCTGACCTCAAAATATTTGACCGGAAGAATGGAAATTGAAGTTCCTAAAAAGCGAAGAAAAGCGAAGGAATGGATCCATATTAAAGGAGCAAGGCAAAATAATCTTAAAAATATAGACGTAGATGTACCTTTGGAAAGCCTGACGGTAATTTCTGGAGTTTCCGGAAGCGGAAAGTCGACGCTAATGAAGGAAATTTTAACCAATGATATCCAGATCCAGCTTGGAATGGGTGGTAAAAAAGGCGATTACGACTCTGTAGAATTTCCCAAAAAACTCATTAAAAATATCGAGCTGATCGACCAGAATCCGATTGGAAAGTCCTCCCGATCCAATCCGGTTACTTATCTGAAAGCATATGATGATATCAGGGATCTTTTTGCCAAACAGAAAGTATCAAAAATGATGGGCTATAAGCCGAAACATTTTTCTTTCAACGTAGATGGCGGAAGATGTGACGAATGCAAAGGTGAAGGAGTGATCAATGTTTCTATGCAGTTTATGGCAGATATCGAGCTGGAATGCGAAGTGTGCAAAGGTACCCGTTTCAAAAGTGAGATTCTGGAAGTAAAATTCGATGAGAAAAGCATTTCCGACATCCTTCATATGACAGTTGATGAGTCTTTAGAATTCTTTAGAGACAATAACGAAGAAAAAATAGTTACCAAACTCAGACCGCTTCAGGAGGTTGGACTAGGATACTTACAGCTGGGACAAAGCTCTTCTACCCTTTCCGGAGGTGAGGCACAGCGTGTGAAACTGGCTTCATTCCTTGTTAAAGGAGTTACGACAGACAAAACGCTGTTTATCTTTGATGAACCCTCTACAGGACTTCATTTCCATGACATTCAGAAATTACTGAAATCATTGCAGGCTTTGATTGATCTCGGACATTCGGTAATTGTTATTGAACATCAGCCGGATATTATTAAAAGTGCGGACTACATTATAGACATTGGCCCTGAAGCCGGAAAATATGGTGGAGAAGTGGTTTTTGCCGGAACACCGGAAGACCTGGCGAAAAACAAAAAATCGCATACCGCAAAATACATCAAGGAAAAACTTGAAAACTAGATACCAATAGAGAGCCCAATGGCTCTCTGTTTTTTTATTAAAAAAAATAAATCCGGGCATTATATAAAAACGGACTCTGCTTACTGTAGGTTTAAAAGGTAATCAATATATTTAAACAAAAGTAGATAACTCAACCGCATCTTTAAACTCTTTTTTTTATCTTCGAAAAACAATCATTCCCATCACCTTCGTACCACTCTATCTTTTTAACATCTAAAATCATGAACTGTAAAATTCTATTCACTTCCTTTACTATTGTATTACTCTGTAACTGCACATCCAGAAAGATCACAAGTTCAGAAAAAACATTCGACGTTAAACTTGATACTCTTACCCTGTTTGATCAAAGTAGAAATCGTAAAATTCCGGTGGCTTTCTACAGTCCGAAAACCAATCAAAAAGTGTCAGGGCAACAGGTCGTTATCTTCAGTCATGGCTACGGAGCCAATAAAGGAGGTGATTATTTAGTGTATTCTTATCTCACCGAAATGCTGGCTTCAAGAGGATATTTCACCGTAAGCATCCAGCACGAACTTCCGACTGATGAACTGATTCCTATGGAAGGAAAGCCGCAAATTGTAAGAATGCCGTTCTGGGAACGGGGTACAGAAAACATTTTATTTGTTTTGAATGAACTTAAAAAGAGCAGACCAGATTTAGACTATAACCATCTGACACTGATCGGACATTCCAACGGTGGAGATATGACCGCTTTGTTTGCTGCCAAATATCCTGATCTTGTCTATAAGATTATTACCCTGGATAACCGGAGAATGTATCTTTCCAGAACCTCAATGCCTAAAATATATACCCTACGTTCCAATGATTATCCGGCTGATGAAGGGGTACTTCCGTCGTTTGAAGAGCAGAAAAAATACCATATTACTGTACAGTCTACTTCTATCAATCACGGACATATGGATAACAAAGGAAATGATGACGAACATAAAATTCTGAAAAATTACATACTTAAATACATTGATAAACAATAGCTTACAAACTTATCCACATTAAATTGTGGATAACTTGTGAATTTTAACATTAAATTCATGTTTCGTATTAAAAATAGTACTACATTTACTATGTAATACAACTGAAATGAAATCATTTTTTGCTTTTTTCAGCTTTGAAATTGCAATTAAATTTGAAATAAAAATTTAAGCACAGCATTGTCGGCTGTGCTTTTTATTGTTGTCTAATTAAAAAAATGAGATGTTTTTATCTACTGGATCCGCTCCTAAAGAGCGGATTCTTTTATGCACCACTCCACACAGTTCAATATCTTGTTTCTCTGTTTACTTTGCCTTCTATATTTTAATCACAAATTAATCCAAGAAAAAACTATAGTAAGCACGGTCTTTCTGGCAGCCGGAACTTTACCCAGGCCTAATTACAAAATCCTGATTTGAACAAACTAAAAATAATCTTCCTTCAGCAAGAAATCTGCTTTTAGCCGTTTCTTATGAAATGGACAGAACAGGAAAAGAATATAAAGAAAAAATCCAGACTGATATTTCTGTGACACCTTCCGAAAACACTAGTATTGACGCTGAATTGGCTGCGGCTATCCAATGGATCAAGGAATAGTTTCTTCTACTTCATCAGATCCCGGAACCAGATATAAGTATCGGTCTCATTTGGAATGTTAAGTTTCTTTCGGAGACGATACTTTTTGGTTTGGACCGTCCGTACCGATGTATAGGTGTAGGCTGCAATATCTTTCGTAGAGAAATTAAGATACAGAAAGGCACAAAATGCAATTTCCGAATTTTTAAGGTCGGCCGCCTTCACCAGTTTTTCTGAGAAACCTGGACAATAATCATTAAAACGGGTTAAAAACTCAGGACTGTTTTCTTTGGCCAGCGTAGTAACCTGTTCAAAGAGATCGTTGTTCCGTACGGGAACAATTTCTGTTGGTACAACATTGATAGATTTTCTTTTCTTGAAATAAAAAAAGTAGAGAACAATGAAAGCCATACTCAGCAGCAGAGCAACACAGAGATAAATCAACTTATTCTTTTCCTCTGTTTTCCCACGTTCTTCCGCCGCCTGTTTTTCATCTAACAGATCTCTCTGAACTTTATTTTGAGCATCATTGATACTTTGCACCGTAAGTAACTGTCTGGAATAATAGTCTGCACTGTCTTTCTCTCCCATTTTCTCATACAGATTGATCAAGTCACCGATCACTGCTTTCTGATAATTTTCACTTTTATAATAATGAACTGCTATACTTTTACAGATCCACAGGTGATGCTGTGCTTTTATCAGGTCGTTGGCTTTGAAATAATATTTGGCCGCATAGATAGAGGTAATATACTGAATTCCTTTTTCGTCTATCTTTTTGCCATTGCGCAACGCCTCTTCTATATAGATCCTGGCAGAATCCATCTTTCCCATTTCCAGATACATTCCGGAGAGATAAGCTGTGGGTTTATAACTGTTGGCTAATTTATTTTTGCTCTTTTCAGATTCACTATGGTAATTTTCTCGATATTTTTTTGATTCCAGGTAGGCTTTTTTATAGGCCTCTAGTGCTTTATCTTTTTCATTCATTTCGTTGTAAATCCCTGCATACTGCCATTCAAGCAAATATTCAAAATAGGGCTTACCTTTGGCCCGGACCGCAACTTCATCCAGCAGTTTGAGAGCCTTGATTCGCTCTCCCAATTTCTGATGCAAAAGAGAGCGGATGGTGTGAAAATAAAAAACAGCTTCAAAATCGGTATCTGAAGTGATCAGCTTTTTCTTTTCAACAAGATCAGTATAATAAAAAGCTTTTTTTATATCATTGTTCTTATTGTAAATATTGGCAATTTTAAGATATCCGAATACTTCACAATCTTTGTAATTTTCTCTATGGCATATGGAAATAATACGGTCTATCTTTTTAATTTCATTGCTGCCGGCTGTAGAAAAACCGATATCAAAAATGATATTTTTAAGGCTTTGCTCTGTGGGTCGCTGAGAAAATGAATAAAAAAACAGAGAAAAGAAAAACAAACAAGAAAGGAATTTTGTAATCATAATATTCTTTGGGTATTCTAAAACCTTGATCGGGTTACTATGTTTGACATCTACAGAATAAAAGCTACGTATTAGATACTACTCTTTGCCTGACGGTATTTTTAATCGGTTACGGAAGCAAAATAATTGCTAATTTCGAAAATCTTTACAAAAAACAACATGATCACACCATTAATATATTCTTTGCAATATTAACAATATTTCACTACTTTTTATATAACTTTCCACACAGATATAAATTTTATCAATTAAATATTTTTTTATGGAGAAAAACTACCTTTTATTATTACAGGCATCTGCCCTGTTGATTTATTCAGAATATGAAAATGTATTCTCAATCGGAATAGCCAAAACGAAACATTCATACTAGTTATTACAGTTCCATGGATCTGCTTTTTTGCAGTCCATGGTTTTTAACTGATTTAAAAATTAATTTTAATGAATACTATGATTAAAAGTATACTGACTCTGATCCTGATTACCCTTTCTACTCTGCTTTTCGCACAGTCTGATCCTGTTTTGTTTATTGGTAACAGCATGACCTATTTCAATGATATGCCTGTTCTTTTTAAGGACCTGGCCGCTTCCAAAGGAAAGAATGTTGAAGTGACTTCCTACACTGTAGGGGGTGCGGGATTTGTAAATCATGCCAATGATAATGTTCTCTATCAGATCATAAGATCAAAAAACTACAAATATGTGGTAATGCAGCCGGGAACTGCCGAATCTGCAGGATACTCATTCCCGGTTTCCGTAACCGCTGAAAGAGGTAAAAAGCTCAGAGATTCTATCAGAAAATACAGTCCGTGCGCAAAGATTTTCCTGTACGAAATTCCCTATGGAGTTCCTTCTCAAAATGAGTATGCAACCTATTTCAATTTACAGAAGACCATTAAAGATTCTATCACAAAGATGTCAACTCTGATGCAGACTGAAATGATTCCAGCGGGAGAATCTGCAAGAGCTCATTATACAGCAACACCGGATCTTGCCTTGCACAGTACGTATAACGATATTCATCCGGGGCCTCAGGGCAGTTATCTTGTCGCAGCTTCAGTGTATGCAGCTCTTTTTCAGGACAGGATTTTTCCGTCTTCATTCTACAGCGGTATGACACAGAATAAAGCCGAATATTATCAGCAGCTGGCAGACGGAACCTTTTTTAATAATCCCGCACAGTGGAACTCGAATGTTTTTCATATCCACTCCGGCTTTTCTGTAACAGGGAACGGCCAGAACATTTCTTTTTCCAATTTATCAACAAATTATGATATGGTTTTATGGACATTCGGAGACGGAACGACTTCGACTTCGGTGGATCCTGTTCACTTTTATGCTACATCAGGAACTTACACCGTAAGTCTTACCGTAACCAGGAATTCCTGCTCCGAAACCTTCACAAAAACAGTAAATACCAGCCAGCTTTCCGTATCCGAAAATGTTGTGAAAAGTTTTCAGTTTTACCCCAATCCTATTTCGCATCAAGGTTTTCTAAAAACAGGAAAACAATTTAAAGAACTTGAAATTTATACTGTTGACGGCCGAAAAATTCAGACCTTATCCAATTTGTCAACCTATGATACAACCATTGATTTTTCAGCTTACATCAAAGGAACTTATGTGATAAGAATTCATTTTGAAGATGGCAGTTTTGAAAAAGTAAAAATAATGAAAGACTAAACCGGAAATGTCACATTGGTTTATAAAATGAAAAGACTTTGCAGCAGCAAAGTCTTTTTTTTATTTCAATAAATTAGTATTTTTATTCCTTTTAAGGCCTCATAGTTCAATGGATAGAATAGAAGTTTCCTAAACTTTAGATCCAGGTTCGATCCCTGGTGAGGTCACAATTGATCTTGGATCATTATTAAAATTTTAAAAAAAATGGTCTCATTATACTACCCTTTCATTTTCAAAGGATTAATTAAATAACTGTCTGTAGCTTAAAGGCGTTTCATCCGTTTTCTTTTTAAACAATTTATTAAAAGACTGTGGATGCTCAAAACCTAAAGCATAAGCCACTTCTGATACCGAAAAATTGGTAGCCGTAAGATATTCTTTAGCCTTTTCAATGAGTTTCTCATGAATGTGCTGCTGTGCATTCTGTCCGGTAAGATTCCGGAGCATATCACTTAGATAATGAGGGGACAGATGAAGTTGAGAAGCCAGAAACTCCACTGTGGGAATACCACTTTTTAAAGTCTGCTCCTGATTAAAATAGTCTTCAAGTACAGTATCCATTTTAGACAGCAGATCACTGTTGACCGCTTTTCTTGTGATAAACTGTCTTTTATAAAAACGATTGCTATAGTTCAGCAAAACGTCGATATAAGAAACAATAACATCCTGACTCACCTCATCGATGGCTGTATTCAGTTCATTTTTGATATTGTCCAACAGTCCCGTGATGACCGTTTTCTCGTGATCAGACAAATGCAGCGCTTCATTGGTATCATAGGAAAAGAACCCAAATTTCTTAATATTTTTTGCTAAAGGATAACTACGTATAAAATCGGGATGTACCAGCAGTGAATATCCGCAGTATTCTGCATCCGCGTCTGTAGAAAGAATCTGCCCCGGAGAGGTAAACATCATTCCACCTTCATTAAAGTCATAATAGCCCTGCCCGTAGCCCATTTTTCCATGCTCAGAAAATTTATAGGAGATCTTATAAAAATTGAGATGAAAACTTCTGTTCAGCAGCTCTTTATTAACAATCATTTTGGTATTATCCACCAGGCTCACCAGAGGATGAAGCGGTTTAGGGAGCTTCAGCAGATTGTGAAGTTCCGATATGGACGAAATTTTCATAGGGGTGGTATCTTTCTTTTCCATACTATAAATGTATTGAATAATTAGATTAAAGACAGCACCAATATAATCTACTTATGCTGCCTTTATATTTCAATAGCTTAGATAAACTGTTTTCCAAACTGTTCTCTGAAAAGTTCATCGCCTAACTCAAGACGCTGTGCATACAATGCTCTGGCATCTTCTCCCGCTACATATCTTAATTGCTTTTTACCATCGGTAGCAGCTTCATAGACTACTTCAGCAATCTGTACCGGTTCTGAAGCTGCTTCCATCATTCCTTCCATTTTGGAGAACAAAGAATTGGTCATTTCTTCATAAGCGGGGCTTGTGGCAGCATCTAAGGAACGGCTTACAAAATCTGTTTTAATGCCTCCCGGAGACACTGTTTTAACGTCAATTCCGAATGGGTTCAACTCATAAGCCAGGCTTTCACTCCAGCCTTCCAGTGCCCACTTGGTCGCATGGTAAGTAGAGCCCAAAGGAAATGCAATTAATCCTCCAATGGATGTGGTAGAAATAAACATTCCGCTTTTTCGCTCTCTGAAATACGGGATAAATGCCTTTGTGACCCGAATCACTCCTAAAAGGTTTGTATCCAGCTGTTTTAGGATCTGCTCATCTGCCAAAGCTTCCAAAGGTCCGATAAGACCGTATCCTGCATTATTAAAAACGACATCAATACTCCCTAATTCAAGGGCTTTGCTGACTGTTGATTTGATCTGTTCGAGATTGGTTACATCCAATGGAAGAAGGGTAACGTTATCTAAACCGTTGAGTTCTGTATCTGCTTCCGGGTTTCTCATGGTCGCAATAACTTTCCATCCTCTGCTTTGAAATAATTGGGCAGTCGCTTTTCCTAGTCCTGTTGAAGCGCCTGTTATAAAAATTGTTTTCATTTTGTTCTGTATTAAATTAACAGGACAAAGGTGAGCATTAGAAAAAAAGCTGGAGTTGCCAAATTGGACTATCGTGTAGCCAAAACGGATTTGAATCTATAAATATGTAAATAAAAAAGGCTCAGATGATAACAATCTGAGCCTTTTTCTATAGAAGAGAAGTTAAGGTGAACACTGAGAGCACCATCCTCGTTTCTTATTTATGAGTTAAAATTTATAAACAAATGAATTGATATTCATCCCTGCCCCTACAGAGGCAAATAAAACAACATCTCCTTTTTTTATTTCGTGGGAAGGCAGTTCGCCATCTAAAATCATCGTAAGCAAAGTAGGAATTGTCGCTACACTGCTGTTTCCCAATTTAGAAATGACCATCGGCATAATATTTTCCGGCATTGGAAGATCGTACAGCTGATAAAAACGTTTTACGATCGCCTCATCCATCTTTTCATTAGCCTGGTGGATAATAATTTTGTCAAGCTGATCAATAGTATATCCGCTCGCATCCATACATTTCTTCATTGCATCGGCTACATTCACCAGCGCAAATTCATAGATCTTACGGCCATCCATCTTGATGTATTTGGTATCAGGACAGCTTTCGTTATTGTATGACTTTCCAAAAAACAGAAAGTCTTTTTCGTTTAAAGTATAAGAGGCTGATAAATGGGACTGTATTCCACTGTCGTCATCACTGGCTTCCAGAATGGCAGCTCCTGCTCCATCGGCATAGATCATACTGTCTCTGTCGTGGATATCCACAACTCTTGAAAGTGTCTCTGCTCCAATCACAAGACAACGCTTTGCAATACCTGATCTGATGAATGCATTGGCCTGGATCACTCCTTCAATCCATCCGGGACATCCAAACAGAACATCATAGGCCACACAGAAATTATTTTTGATCTTCAACAGATGTTTTACCCTTGAGGCAAGACTTGGAACGCTGTCCGACTGAACAGTTCCGGAGCGTACGTCCCCAAAATTGTGGGCAAATATAATATAATCCAGTGTTTCAGGATCTATTTTAGAATTTTCTATCGCTCTCTGTGCTGCAATCAGTCCCAGATCTGAAGTCACCTGATTTTCAGACGCGTACCTTCTTTCTTCGATGCCGGTAATTTCTTTGAGCTTTCTGGCAATAATATCATTCGGTTCCTTTAATGACTCTCCGTTTTTATTAATAAAATGATGCTGGTCAAAAAATAAATTTGTAATTGTCTCCGGCGGAATATAATTGCCGACTCCTATAATCTTGCTTGTCATTAAAAAAAAATTATAATCTTCTTAAATTCATTTTGTATTTTTTCGTGAATTCAAATATTCTACAATAATAACGATAAAATATCTATTAATCGTATGATAAAATAGAATTGAATATTTATATTGGTATTCAGAGCATACAATAAGCCTTTAACATCTATTGAAACGAGCTCTACCATTGGTTTTCCAGTTCATCCTCAATACCTTTGATTTTTGTCATGGTTTTTCGTAAATTCGCC
The DNA here is from genome assembly GCF_003815695.1 of Chryseobacterium carnipullorum. NCBI lineage: Bacteria > Pseudomonadati > Bacteroidota > Flavobacteriia > Flavobacteriales > Weeksellaceae > Chryseobacterium > Chryseobacterium carnipullorum. The sequence continues at coordinate 4,403,734 of NZ_CP033920.1, forward strand.
TGCTTATGGCAGCATATATTCTTGAAAATAAAAGCATCACGACGCTTTCTGTTTATGATCTTTTAAAACACACCTCAGGGAGTGCATTTCTGGAGATCAGAGATTTTCATGAAATTTATCCTACTGCCATTGAAAAAAATAATGCGATTTTCACAAAAAGCTCTCCGTTAAAGGATTTTCCAGATGTTTCGGTAAGCCAGATCGGCAGTTCTATAGTAAGTACCTGCAGCTGCAACAGCGCCAAAGACCAACTTTGTGATCATCAGACAGAAATTATCCATTGTATTCTGGAAAATAAAAATTTCAGGACTTTTTTTGATCCGTTTCTTCGCAAAAAGCTGTTGATGGCTAAAGCCAAAAGTTATGGCTTAGAAAATGAGCCGGATCTTGACATGTATTTCGAACTCGAATATGCTGACGGTAAAGTTGAAGTACGTTCTAAGATCAAGGAAATGCTACCGATAGATGAGGAAGTTTTAAAACAGCAGCTTCTTCCCCAGCGCTCTTCAGTGATTGAAGAACTGGCGCTACTGGAAACCGGAAAAAGAAAAATACTGGTTATCGGAAGGCACCGGTATTACAGTCACCTGAACTTTTCGCTGATGGAAGCTGATGCCACCCAAGCCGGAAAGATCAAGAATCCGGTCACTCCAGTTGATGCCATGCAGCTGATCTGGAAAGCGGAAGAACCACAGCATATTAAATTCTACACGGCCGTTTCTGCTTTTCAGAATAATTATAATGAAGAATACAATACAGCAGAACTTGAGGCCATGAAGCTGATTGTGCAAAACCCTCTCGGTCTCAAAACATACTACCATGACCGGGAATTATCAGAAACCGTTTCGGCGAAATCTCTTGTCCCCGTAAACCTTGAAATTTTACAGGCTGAAATACGGCTTTCTGTATTTAAAAAAGATCCATTTTACGAAATAACGGGCGAACTTGAATTCAATGATATATCTGTTCCTTTTAAAAATGTGGTCATCAGGAATGAGTACTTTATCTACAGCCGGAATACCTTCAGTTTTGCAGATGATCCTGATATGCTGCGGGTCATTAAATTTTTCAAAGCCAATAACGAAATTCTGCTTGTGCATTCCTCAAAATATGAAGCATTTATGCAGAATATTTTAACTTCACTTGAACATCATATCCAAATCAATTACAGCTATATACAAAATGCAACTCCAGTACAGCTTGAAGAAGAAACACACAGAAATGAGAGAATCATTTACCTGCGGCAGCAGGGAAATTATATTGCCGTAACTCCGGTTATGAAGTATGGGCAGGCGGAGGTTCCTGTCTATTCCCGAAAGCAGCTTTTTGGTACAGATCACAATGGAAATGTATTTAAAATTGACAGAAGTGATGCTGAGGAAGCGCGTTTTACGTCTCTTATAATGAAGCAGCATCCCGACTTTGAAGCACAGATGGACGGCTATGATTATTTTTATCTTCACAAAGATAAATTTCTGGACGAAGACTGGTTTCTTCACGCTTTTGAAATGTGGAGAAATGAAGGCGTTATCATTCTGGGATTCAATGAACTTAAAAATAATAAACTCAATGGGCACCGGGCTAAGATCAATATACAGATTACCAGCGGCCTCGACTGGTTCAATGCTAAACTGAAGGTGAGTTTCGGACAGAAAGATGCTGCTTTGAAACAGCTTCACCGGGCTATCCGTAACAGGAGTAAATTTGTACAGCTGGACGATGGTACCCTTGGTGTTCTTCCGGAAGAATGGATCGACAGAATGAATGAGTTTTTCCGGATCGGCGAAATTGATGCAGAAGATCTTAAAATTCCGAAGATCAATTTTACTGAAGTCTCCACTTTATTTGAAAAAGAAATTTTAAGTGAGGAAATGCAGGAAGAGCTTTCTTCCTACTCTGTTCAGTTTTCATCTGTTAAAGATATTCCTCAAATCAATATTCCCACCGGATTAAATGCAGTATTGAGGGATTATCAGCATGACGGACTGAACTGGCTTGACTTTTTAGATGATTTCAATTTCGGGGGATGTCTTGCCGATGATATGGGACTTGGAAAAACGCTTCAGGTTATTGCTTTTATTCTGTCTCAAAGGGAAAAACGGGGACCTGCGACCAATCTTGTGGTAGTTCCGACTTCCCTTCTCTTCAACTGGCAGGAAGAAATTGCCAAATTTGCGCCTTCTCTAAAGGTGATGACACATTATGGAGCAGACCGGTTGAAGGATTCAGCGCATATGTCTGCGTATGAAGTGGTGCTTACCAGCTATGGAATGCTTCTTTCGGATATTCGTTTTCTAAAAAACTTCCGTTTCAATTATGTCTTCCTGGATGAGTCGCAAACAATAAAAAATCCTAATTCGGAAAGGTATAAAGCCGCTCGCCTTTTACAGTCGAGAAACAGGATCGTTCTTACCGGAACTCCTATTGAAAATAATACGTTTGATCTTTACAGCCAGCTTTCTTTTGCGTGTCCCGGGCTTTTGGGGAGCAAACAGTATTTTAAAGACATTTATGCGGTTCCTATTGATAAATTTGAATATGGTAAACGGGCTCAGGAACTCCAGCAGAAAATAAAGCCTTTTATTCTCCGCAGAACCAAGAAACAGGTGGCCAAAGAGCTGCCTGACAAAACAGAGATGGTGATCTACTGCGAAATGGATGCGGAACAACGTAAAATTTATGATGCTTATGAAAAGGAACTCCGTGAATTTATAGCCGCCAATGATGACGATGACCTGAATAAAAACAGTATGCACGTCCTCACGGGTCTTACCCGACTCAGACAGATCTGCAATTCTCCGGTCCTTTTAAAAGAGGGATATTCCAATGAGCATGCCGTGAAAATAGAGATACTGATGGAACAGATTCAAAGTAAAGCTAAAGATCATAAAATCCTGGTCTTCTCGCAATTTGTAGAGATGCTGGACTTACTTAAAGCTGAATTTGAACGTAAAAAGATTCCTTTTGAATACCTTACCGGACAAACCAAAAACAGAGGCAGAACCGTCAAAAATTTTCAGGAAAATGAGGACGTCCGTGTATTTCTGATCAGTTTAAAAGCCGGCGGTGTGGGGCTCAACCTTACGCAGGCTGACTATATTTATCTTGTAGATCCATGGTGGAATCCTGCTGCCGAAAATCAGGCTATCGACCGAAGCTACCGGATCGGACAAACTAAAAATGTGATTGCTGTCCGGCTGATCTGTTCGAATACTGTGGAAGAAAAGATTTTAAGTCTTCAGAAAAGGAAAAACGAATTGGCTCAAAATCTGCTCCAGACCGACGGAACAGGTATTCAGAAGCTTTCAAAAAATGATTTACTGGGCTTATTGGAATCCAAACCATCATAAAAGTCTATTCCTTTCAAAAAAAGAAAACCGACAGATGGAATCTGCCGGTCAAAAAAAACAAAAATTGATATGGATATGATTAGATAAGTGTTCTTATTTTTTAATGATCTTTTCGGTGGTGATTTTTTGATCTCTGGTGTGAAGCTTAATCAGGTAAGTTCCGGACGCCAGACTTTCCATATTAATAACATCCGACGTTCCTTCTGCAAGTTTTTGTCCTGCCAAATTATAAATCTCATATTTTTCCAATCCAGCCTCCGTCTTCACATATACAGAACCTGATGTAGGATTAGGATATATTCCGGAAAAAGATTTTTTAACCACTTCTGATGTTGCCAGATTTGACGCCTTCACATGTAAAGTATAATCCTCCACCTGTCCAATGAACCATCCTGAAGGGCATGGACGATTTTCGAGAGTTCCCATCCATGAACTGGATTCATAGGCTTTGACAATTCTGAAGCGGGTCTCTCCAAGCATAGCATCGGCAGGAATTTCAATCGTTTCGGACGTTACTCCGGACTGTCTGCCAGGAATAGGGTCAGAATTATCCAGATAGCCTAAATTAAATACTTCATTCGCATCAAAAACATTATTGTGATTAAGATCTATGTAAGCATAAGCAGAGACGGTGGTTTGCCCCTGAGTTCCTCCTGTAATAGTTATCGGATAAGAATTTCCTCTGTTCACATTGAAAACAGTACCTGTAAAATTCTCGATCGCGTCTGAGTTTCCGTCGATAACACTTTCTCTGAAAATTCCTGCAAACTCTACCTTTGTTATTTCACTGACAGTAAGGGTGGTCACATTTTCAGGTCCACAATAGGGCGACGGAAAAACTACATTATTACCCGTAATATTAACCGTATAATCTTCTGCCTGTCCTGCTCTTAAACCAGTATCACAAGCTGTATTGATAGAATTGGCGGCATTTGGATCAGAATAAGCAGCGGTATTGGTATTTTTGAGTACTCTCATTCTGGTGGCACCGGATGCTGCATTGGCAGGAATTGCTATCATTCCGGTAATCGTCATTGCATTGAAAGGATTAGCGGCTCCCAGCCTTCCTATATTGAAACGTTCTCCCGCATCATCAAAATTCCCGTTTTTATTAAAATCAATAAAAACAACAACATCACTTGGAAAAGTACTGGATGGACCTTTTACAGAAATCTGATAACTGTTACCAGCCTGAAGATCTGTAGACATCGACGTGAAATTTTCGTATATCTGGGTGCTTCCGGACTGAGAAGATGATGTATTATTGATCGTTCCTAAACTGACATTAGTGATCATATTGCTGTCGGCTCCATATTGAAATGCCGGAGTACAATACTGCCCATTCATCATCATGTAGAATACAACAGCAGATAGAGTAGATAATTTCTTCATTTATTCCTTATTTTCTTGAGACAAATTTATATTTATTTAGAATTAATAAAAATAAGAAACGAATGATATTTGTCACTTTTTGAAGAATAACACAAAAATAAAATAATCAATATGGGATAATCTACTGATAATATGCCAATTAAATCCGCGATATCAAAATGAAATTACCTACAGTATTGAGATTGTTATACCGGATGTATAAAAAAAATTATGCTCTGGAAAGCTGATCGAGTTTTTTCAGAAGGTTTGGTATGCGGTACAAACCAGCCATTTGTTCTACTTTAGGGAGTATTTCATCAACCTCTGCGCCTTTTGCCGTAAGAAACAGCGGTGTTTTGCTTTCGCCCCTCAAAATACTTCTTCTTTGGGAATCCGGTGATGCAAATTGGTTCTTGGCAATCCCTATTATCGGATATTTCTGATCCAAAGCTTCATACAAATAGCCTCCAAGTCCCATTTTCCCGTCGTTGTCAAGAGTAACATAGCCATCTACTATAATAAGATCTTCTTCTTTTAGTTCGATCTTCTTCAGCAGGCTTAAAATGCAGGGTAATTCCCTTTTATAGAATGTACCACTCTCATAGTCAGAGGTGATGTCTGTTTTTTCAATAAAAATTTCAGATTCTTTTTCGGAACTCCAGTCCTGAAATGCGATACACGCGGTATTCGCATAATCCTCGTAATAATAGGTGTCAAAAGCGTAAATCATCTCTACTTGTCATTAAAAAAATTCTCCGAAATGCCATAAAATTCCGGACGGATCATGGACAAAACATTCCTTTCCCCACTCCATTGTCCTTACAGGGGTCAACCTTACCCCTTTATATTTTTCAGGAAGCTGTAACGTCTGAAGTTCGTTCCAGAAATCATCCGTATTGTCTACTTCCATAAAGATCATCGTATTGTCAATCCAATCTTTAGCATAGTAATCCTGAAGATAAAACCCTGTTTCCTGTCTTCTAAATAATGACAATTTAGGTTCAAGAATAACTTCCTCAAATCCCAAATCTTTGTAAAAACTTCTGCTTACTCCGAAATTTTCAGCTCCGATAAACGGTCTGATCGATTTTACGTTTTGTTGCATGATTTGATATGTTTCCAGTGATTAAAAGTCATTTCAAACCTGATCTCTTTTCCATGCTTCCCCGTTTCCTCCCAGCCGGATTTTTGATAGAAGATTGCGGCTCTTGTTCCCGGCGCAGTTCCCAGCCACACCTTTTCTGTAGTCTGTTCAAAGTACCAATCCAGCATGATATCATGAAGCTTTCTTCCTATTCCGAGTTTTTCAAAATCAGGATGTAAAAAAAGGGCCCAGATGTTATGTTCTTTAAGGTCTGCAATAGAGAAACCTACCATCCGTGATTCTATTTCGCATACCCACCCTTTTCCTCTTTTAAAAAGGAATTCTTCACAATCTGCATCAGTTACCAGTGCAGGATCAGAAAGTGTATTTTCTTTCACGGAATTTCTGACTACCTGAATTTGCGGAATATCTTCCTTTCTGGCTTCACGGATGATAATTTTCATTGATGTCTTGGATTAGAACCGTATGTTTTTGGTTGTTTTTTTATACAATGGGCTAAAGTTTGTTTATTCTGAATATATAGGTTGGTGAATGCAAAGACGGATTTTATCTCTGAAAAAAAATCAAGTAAAAAAAACAATCAATTGATTTTAAAATTATTATAACTTATTATTTAAAGTAATTTTCTCTACACCTTTGCATTAACCAACACCATACATTATTTCTTGTCTACCACAATTCTCTCTGCTCTGTTGGCAATTTCCCATGCCGTCGCAAAAACAAGCTGTGTCCTTTTCTCTAATAACGGATAATCTATTTTCTCAGGATCATCTGTCGGCTTGTGGTAATCTTCATGGATCCCATCGAAGAAAAAGGCTACCGGAACATTATTTTTCGCAAAATTATAATGATCTGAACGGTAATAAAGCTGCTCGGGATCTGCCGGATCATCATATTTGTAGTTTAATTCCAGATTGTTCGTTTTCTTATTGGCTGCCTCATTGATGACTTTAAGCTGTGAGCTCAACATTTCGGAACCGATGACATAGACGTACTGCTTTCCTCTGTTTTCGGCATCATCACGGCCAATCATGTCAATATTCAGATCAACCACGGTGTTCGCAAGTGGAAATACAGGATTACTGGTATAGTATTCAGAGCCAAACAGGCCATGTTCTTCTCCTGTTACATGGAGGAATAAAATTGATCTTTTCGGTCCTTTTCCTGCCTTTTTAGCTTCCTGAAAAGCTTTTGCGATCTGCATAACCGCCACAGTTCCACTTCCATCATCATCAGCTCCATTGTACACTACTCCATTTTTGGTTCCCACATGATCGTAATGGGCAGAAACTACTACTATTTCTTCAGGTTTTTCGCTTCCTTCGATAAAAGCCAGTATATTTTCAGAATCAGGAAGGTTTCCACCCCCTCTTTTTTTCATAAATTCAGCGGGAACCTTCTGGTAATAGGATCCTAATGCATTTGGTGGAGTAATTCCCAGGCTTTTATAATAATTAATCATATACTCACCCGCTCTCTTCTGTCCCGGGCTTCCTGTATCTCTTCCTTCCATATCATCAGCAGCAATGACATATAAGTTTTTCTTTAACTCATCTGCCTTAATCGTCTTATAGGCAGACAGAAAAGCTTTATCAGCTTTTGCTACGGATGATGACTGGGCTGAAGCTCCTTCGGAAGTTTTCGCTGTTCCGCAACTGACCAGTACAGTCAGGCCAAACAACGGGATCAGTATTTTTTTCATATGATAATAATTTGCTTAAAAATAACAAATTTTATTGAATTCGACATGCAATATTACACTGGCTCATTGCAATTGATGGTTTTTCAAAGCCTAGTCTGAAAATAAAAAAATCCTAACTCTATCCAGTCAGGATTATAAAATTGTAGACTTTTAAATAATCAGCTTAAATTATACTGTTTTGATTTCAAGTTGTCTCAAAGATTTTGTTCTGCGTTTTTCAAAATTTTTATCAGTTCTTTCATTTCATCTTTACTAAATTCATTTAAACTCTGATTATATGGAGCGGAAGGTATTTTTATATAATTGATCCAGCTTTTTTGCTTTTCACTGTAAATACCTCCAAACTCAATATTACTCATTGTCAGAAATTTATATTTTGTTTCCTGACCCAATTTAGTTTCATTTTCCTTTTGTTCTAAAGTTTGAAGAGATTGGATTAATTTGGATAATTCAGACTTTTCGATGGTTAATGTTTTTTTTGAAACCGTATCAAATGTTTCGTATTCATACATTATTCCAAGAACACTTTCTGCAGAACTATCGGACATATCCTTTGTTACGATTTTTTGAATATTCAAATTTTTGAATTTAGCCAGATCAAAAATTCGCTTTTCAATGAGTGTTCCTCTTCTTGAATTGATTTTCAAGCCATTGGTTGTGGTTAACGGATTTTTAATTGTTGGAGGGGAAGTCTGTGCATTTATTAAGGTGCAAAAACCGAAAGAAAATAAAAGAATGTTTTTTTTCATTTGTATGATCGTTTGTATAGCATTTAAATCATTGGTAAAGATAAAAAATTTCAATATTTAACAAAGTAAAAACGTATTGAAATCAGGATTCGTTAAACGAAATAATATATTTTTAGATAATAATTCAATGAATGTCTAATTTTATTATATTTGATATAATTGCAAAATAGATGGAAAAAATTTTCGGATTTACACATTATTCCTTTTTCACGGAAATGTCTGAACTTGCCACAAAACATCATAGCTTCGATCTTTCGCTGGGACTTCCAGATTTTGATATCGACAGGCGTCTTACTTCATTTTTAAAAGAAGCTGCAGATCATCCATGTCATCAATATGAACCACTTGCAGGAAATCCTTTGCTGATCAAAAATATCATGGGATACAATGCCAAAAGAGTTAATGGTATAAAGCTCCAGGAAAATGAAGTCACCATTATTCCATGTGCAACTTTTGCTTTATATACGGCCCTTAAATCTATTTTAAATCAAGGAGATGAAGTTATTATTATTCAACCTTCCTACTACACTTATGGGCCTTCTGTTGTTTTAAATGGGGGCACTCCTGTATATTATGACCTTGAACATGATTTCACCATCAACTGGGAAAAGTTTCAAAATTGTATCTCTGAAAAAACAAAAGCCGTTATCGTCAATTCACCCCAAAATCCTACCGGAACGATTCTTACGCGAAGTGACTGGCAACAGCTGTATGAATTGATACAACATCAGGAAATTTATCTGATTTCTGAGGAGATCTATGATACGTATTGCTATGACGGACTTGAACATTACAGTTCTTTTCTACATCCTGAACTGAAAAACAGAACTTTCTGTATTTTCTCTTTTGGAAAAATGTTCCATACATCCGGCTGGAAAGTCAGCTATCTTCTTGCTTCAGAAACTCTGACTGCAAAATTCAGATGTCATCAGCAGTATATTTCTTACAGTGCGAATGCACCTGCCCAATATGCTCTGGCCAGATATCTGGAAGTTTTTGATCCCTTTGAAAACAGGGATATCATGGAGCGGAAAAGAGATCTATTTAATGAAATGATTGCCTTCACGCCACTGGAAGCAACAAAAAAAGCAGAAGGAAGTGTATTTCAAATCGTTAATTTCAGAAATGTTTCTAAAACAATGACCGATGTAGAGTTTTCAAAATGGCTTACAGTAGAGAAAAAAACGGCTTGCCTTCCCCTTTCTGCATTCTATAACTCCCGGCAAAATTCTGATTATATCCGTTTCAGCTTTGCTAAAAAAGATGATCTGATCATCCATGCTCTTGAACATCTGCAAAAAAATCTGTAGGCGTGAAAAACAATCTATTCATCCTACAAATTTTAAAGATAATCCCTATTAATTCTAATTTATTAAACCGAAAAAAGTTGATATTTATAAAAAAGCACCGCCTGAGGCGGTGCTTTGAATATCTTACAAACTGATTTGGTTTTAAAGAGTCAGGACTCTTACATCAATTCTTCTGTTTTTTGCTTTACACTCATCGGTATCATTGGCTTCACACACCGGATGCTGCGAGCCGTAGCCTTCGGCTTCTACCCGGTCTGATGAAATTCCTAATTCAAGAAGTTTCAGTTTGGCGGTCTGAGCTCTTAGGTTTGATAATTTCTGATTGCTTTCTTCATTACCGGTATTATCGGTATAACCACCTAATTTTATTTTTAAATCAGGATACGCATTTAAAATTTCGGCAAGATTATTCAGCTGTAATTCAGAACCTGCTTTCAGATCACTTGATCCTGTCTGAAAATAAAGGTTTTCCAGCGTATACCAGTTATTCGGATCAATTATGCTTTTATCTTTTTGATTCACCGCATTGTAAAATTGAAACAATCTGCTTCCTTCACCCAATGTGATGGTTTTTCCTCCTTTCAGTTTTATTTCCTGAATAGCCCCGGTCTCATAGACAAAATCTCCGTTTTCATTGAGCTGTCCTTTAATCTCTTTTGTAGAAACGGGAGTTGCCTGAACTCCTGCATACGCTGTAGATGAACTGGCATTATAAGCTTTTGTGAGGCTTTCCAGTTTAGCCTTTCTATTGGCTTCAATTTTATCTTTATGGATCACTGCCAATGTGGGTGCAATGACTAATGAAACAATAGACATTAGTTTGATCAAAATATTCATTGACGGTCCTGAAGTATCTTTAAACGGATCTCCCACTGTATCTCCCGTTACGGAAGCTTTATGAGGCTCAGACCCTTTGTAATACGTCTGACCATTGATGTCAACGCCTTTTTCAAATGACTTTTTAGCATTATCCCAGGCACCTCCGGCATTATTCTGAAACATTCCCATCAGAACGCCACATACGGTTGCTCCTGCCAGAAATCCTCCCAAAACTTCAGGTCCAAAAATAAAACCGACTAAAATTGGGGAAATAATGGTGATCGCTCCGGGAAGCATCATTTTTCTGATGGAAGCATCGGTGGATATGGCAACGCACTTTTCATATTCAGGCTGTGCTTTTCCTTCCAAGATCCCCGGAATTTCGCGGAACTGCCTTCTTACTTCTTCTACCATCGCCATCGCTGCCTGTCCTACTGCTGTAATGGCCAGTGACGAGAATATGAATGGAATCATTCCGCCTACAAACAATCCTGCCAGAACATCTGCTCTGTAAATATCAATACCGTCAATCCCTGCAATGCCTACAAAAGCAGCAAATAAAGCCAATGCTGTCAACGCAGCAGAAGCGATGGCAAATCCTTTTCCACTGGCTGCTGTAGTATTTCCAACGGCATCCAGGATATCTGTTTTTTCACGGACTTCTTTTGGAAGCTCACTCATTTCAGCAATTCCTCCGGCATTATCTGCAATAGGTCCGAAAGCATCAATCGCGAGCTGCATGGCAGTGGTAGCCATCATTCCGGCTGCGGCAATGGCCACTCCGTAAAGTCCGGCACATAAATAAGATCCATAGATACCCCCTGCTAATACGAGGATCGGAAGCAATGTAGATTCCATTCCTACCGCAAGACCCCCAATAATATTCGTTGCATGTCCTGTAGATGACTGTCTTACAATGCTGGAAACAGGTCTTTTACCCATGGCTGTATAATATTCCGTGATGATGCTCATCAAGGTTCCTACCACCAATCCTACCATTATCGCTCCGAAAACACCCATTTTAGTAAATTCATGTCCTCTGAGTGTCATTTTCTCCGGAAGAAGATAGTTGACCAGGAAATATGAAGATATGGCTGTAATCACGATACTTCCCCAGTTCCCCAGATTCAGGGCGTTCTGTACGCTGGAAGTAGATGAGCCTTCATTATCATTAATTCTTACAAATAAAGTTCCTATCATAGAGAAAATAATCCCTGTCCCGGCGATAAGCATCGGAAGGAGAATAGGAGCAAATCCTCCGAAAGAATCATCAGACATCGTTTCTCTGCCTAAAACCATTGTGGCCAACACCGTGGCAACATATGAACCAAACAAATCGGCTCCCATACCTGCCACATCTCCTACATTATCGCCTACGTTATCGGCAATTGTAGCAGGGTTTCTAGGATCATCTTCAGGAATTCCTGCTTCCACTTTTCCAACCAGGTCAGCGCCAACATCGGCCGCTTTGGTATAGATCCCTCCACCTACTCTTGCAAAAAGGGCAATGGATTCGGCACCCAAAGAGAACCCGGTGAGAATTTCAATCGTTTTTTCCATTTCATGGGAATCTACTGTTGCGTCGGGAGCAAAGATCTGTTTAATGATCAGAAAGAGAGATCCCAAACCAAGAACGGCCAGTCCGGCAACCCCCATTCCCATCACGGAACCTCCGGTAAAGGAAACTTTCAAAGCCCTGGACAATGAAGTTCTTGCAGCTTCTGCGGTTCTCACATTGGCTTTTGTCGCGATTTTCATTCCTATAAAACCTGCCAGAGCTGAAAATACGGCTCCCACGGCAAAAGCAAGACCGATGCTCCAGTGAGAATTGGAATTACTGGATCCCATCACTGCAAGCAGGATAGACACTACGACCACAAAATAGGTTAAAATCTTGTACTCAGCCTTGAGAAAGGCCATGGCACCGTCAGCGATATGTCCGCTGATTATTTTCATTTTCTCATTTCCGGCATTCTGCTTACTTACCCAGTTACTCTGCAGGAAAGTATATACTAAGGCGATGACGCCAAAAACCGGAATTAAATAGAACAAATCCATAGTTTATTATTTTTATATTAATAAATAGTAATTAGTTTTATAAATATAATAAAAATTCCATGGTTTTATTAAGCCTTGTGTTATAATATCTTTTTTCGTAAATTTAAAGAACACCACAAAACAGAATATAGTATGAGAGTATTAATTTATTTAGTCTTTTCAGCATTTCTTATGGTCAACTGTCAAAACAGAATGCCTAAAGAAAAAGCAGATGTTCTTTATTTCGGAGGAACTATTTTAACCATGGAAGATGCAACACCTGAAGTAGAGGCTATTGCTTTAAAAAATGGCAAAATACTTTTTGCAGGAACTCAGGCAGAAGCAGATCGTTATAAAGGCGATCAAACAAAGGTCTTTGATCTTAAAGGTAAAGTTTTACTTCCCGGTTTTATTGATGTTCATGGACACTTGACTTCACGAGCAGGAATGATGCAGGCTATAGACCTGTTTCCGGAACCTTACGGGACCGTCAATTCCATTCAGGACCTTCAGATGACCATTAAAAAATACATTAAAGATCATTCAACCCCGAAAACCCAGCCGATTATAGGGAATGGCTATGATGATGCGATTATGACGGAACATCGGCATCCTACCAAAGATGAGCTGGATGCGATAAGTATGACTAATCCAATTATAGTTATTCATACTTCCGGACATGCCAGTGTAGCAAATACCGCCATGCTAAAGCTTTTGGGAATATCTGACTCTTCAAAGGATCCTGAAGGCGGACATTACGGAAGAGATAAAAAAACAGGGAAACTTAATGGTAAATTAGAAGAAAATGCCAGTTTTAAAGCCCTTCTTGCGCTCACAGAAAAGATGAGTAAAGAGGCAGGTAATTCGCAGGATCAAGCCATTAAGAATCTCATGAAAGCTCAGGACGAATGGTTGAGTTACGGCCAGACTACAATCTGTGACGGTAGGACAATGGGAGAAAGTGTAGGTCTGCTGGAAAAAGCTGCTTCTGAACACCTTTTCAAAGCCGACATTGTCTATTTCCCGGATTATGAATACTTCAAAAAGGATCTGAATATTTTTAAGCCCAAGTATATGAAGTACAACAATCATCTAAAACTTGGGGGCTTCAAATTTTCGGATGACGGCTCTCCTCAGGGTAAAACCGCATGGCTCACAAAACCTTATCTTGTACCACCTGAGGGTCAGTCTGCAGATTACAAAGGCTTTCCTATTTTTTCTGATCAGGTTTTATATGATGATCTGAAGACTTTGTTTCAGAATCATATTACGGCACAGCTTCATGTGAATGGTGATGCTGCGATTGATCAGGCATTACGGGTGATTGGAAAACTAAAAGAAGAAAACATTTACAAACCTGAACTGAGGGCTACTCTTATTCATGTTCAGAACAGCCGTCCGGATCATATTCAAAAGATTAAAGATATCGGTCTCATCCCATCTTATTTTTCTACTCATGTTTATTTATGGGGTGACTGGCATTACTCCAGTGTTTTCGGACCGGAAAGGGCTTCATTTATCAGCCCCGCCAATTCTGCATTGAAGGCAGGAATTATTTTCACGATGCATCATGATGCTCCGGTAACTCCTCCTGATCTGATTACAGCCATGTATTCGGCAGTTAACAGGAGAACACGCTCCGGAAGAATTCTGGGACCAGATGAAAGAATCACCCCTCTTAAGGCATTAAAAGCAATCACCATCAATGCAGCTTATCAGCTTCAGGAAGAGGAAACAAAAGGCTCCATTAAAGCAGGGAAACTCGCGGATCTTGTCATCCTTGATCAAAATCCGCTGACTATTAATCCGGAACAAATCCGAAGTATCAAGGTATTAGAAACTATCAAAGAAGGAGTTTCTGTTTATCAAAGGAAATAAAATTATTTTCTGTTTTTAGGATGACTCTTATGCTTTCATAACTGAAAATGATCGTTGTACCGTCTATATCTTAATCATTGGCCAATAAAAAAAAGCAGATGAAAATTCATCTGCCTTTTATAATTATTTAGGAATGCTGTTTCTTAGCCTCCGAATTTTTCTGCGTAATCTTTTTGAGAAGCTACAATCACTTTTCTGGCGTGCTCAGCTCCGTATACCTCGTGAATTCTGCATTTTGCAGGCTCATCCGGTAAATTTTTATAAGTTAGGAAGTAGTGCATTAATCTTTTAACCTCTGCTTCAGGAAGCTCAGCGATATCTCTGAAATGTCCGAATGCGTGGTCACCGATCATTACTGCAACGATTTTATCATCAGCTTCCCCACCATCAATCATTTTGAATCCACCGATTGGAATCGCTTCCATTAATAATCCTCCGGAATGGATATTGTGAGAGCTTAATACACAAATATCAAGTGGATCATGATCTCCTTCCGTTACATCATCAGCTCCAGCTTCAACAGCCAGTTTCATTACTTCATTGTGGCAATAGGTTCTTGGAACAAATCCATATAAAGCGGGGATGATATTGGAAAATTTCTGAGGTCTGTCTACCTTTAAAAATCCTGTTTCTTTATCTACTTCATATTTAATGGTATCTGAAGGAACGATTTCCACGAATACGTTGACAACATTTGGCGCATCTTCTCCTGCAGAAACCCCATGCCATGGATGTGCTTTAAAATTTGGAATCATTATTTATCTGTTATTTTTTAAGTTATAATTAAAATTTCTCTTCTAAGGTCTTCTATTGTGGCAGCAATATAGTCATCGCTTTCCATATAATTCATGATGAAAATGGTTTTGAATTCTTCAAGATCGGCATTTCCATTCAGTCCGTCATAAGTTTTGTGAAGTAGGTCTATTAAAGCATTCTTAGAATCCACAATGTTTTTCCATGACGTTTTTGTAATATACAGCTGTTGTGAAGAATTGTATTCAAACTCATCATTGATAGTCTTTTCGGTCAGAAAGATGAATTCATGAGCTGCAAGATCTTTATCAAACTTCTGAATAATATTTGACGGTTTTATTCTTTCTAAAAAGAGCGTCATCCTTTCATAGGAATGGGCCTTATTTTCAGCATTGGATTTTACAGAAAGAAGCTTGATCTCCTGATTTTTAAGGGTAATGTAAGAATGTACAAATTGTCTCAGCAAAACCAGAAAAGGTATTGCGATAATCAATGCAAAAGCATACGGTAAATATCCTGAAAAACTAGTCATAATTTTAGACCGCAAAATTACTAATTATTTTCCGGCTTCTAAAGAGTTTTTAAATATATCGGTCTTAGAATTCTGAATGTAGATGAGAGACAGTATAATGATGAGATAAAAACCAATCATCATCCTGTTCGCCAAACTGGGAAAAACAAGGAATCTTAGAAATACAGAGGCATAAATGGCACCGAAAAACAGACATTGCGCCCAGCTTTTTTTACTGCTCACTGAAAATTTATTAGCTAAAATAACGACAATGAATAATAGCAGTAACGGAAAATAGGAACCATTGAAGTCAAGCATTATAGTCTTCTTGATAAAATTGAAATAGTCCGGAAAATAAAATGGATCGGGATTCGATATTGGATAAATCTGAACTTTTGTAAACTGATTCATAAATAAAGTGGACCAGGAAATCTGGTTGAAATACTGGATCAGAAAGAAGGAAAGAAAAACATAACCATAAGATAGAAATAGTTTTACCGTTGTAATCTGAAGGCTGTTTTTAAAAAAATAAGCCAGGATATAAAAAAATGAGTATAAAATGAAATATTCAGGTCTTGTTAAAATACACAGCATGGCAAAAACCGTAGCAGCAAGATGATTCTTCCTGACCATAAACACATATAAGCTTAGTAACAATAATAAACAGGATAAACTGTCTGCCGAAGCATGCCTGCTGGCTTCCAGAAGAGGTTTGAACAGGGAAATTAAGATCGTTATGATGAACGCTAAAGGATAATTTTTTATCGTTTTAATCAGGTAACAGAATACTAAAATCAGGATCAGAACATAAGAAACAATTGAGGTTAAAAATACGGAAGTTGTAATTTTAAAACCTAATTTAAAGAACATCAGATTAACAAAATTATAAAAAGGTTTTACAGAAAACAGCTGCAGTTCTTCTCCGTAAGCTTTTGGATTTTCTGAAAGAACTTTATAATAGGTATTCTCCCCTTTTGCAATTTCTTCATCCTGAGGAGTGATGCCGAAAAGTTTGGGATTGGTTCCTTTCAGTTCATTATATACCTTTTTGTGGATATCCTCTATTTTCATATCGGGATATTCTGCTTTATAGATTAGACCTGCATAAGCCTCAAGATCTACATTGTAATACTGATGGGTATACAAATACCACGACATCAGACATAAATAGATTGAAAAAATAAAAACAAGAATATTTCTGTTTTTCATTTGCATTTTTGTTTTATTCTGTAAGAATGCAAAAGTAAAAAAACTATTTGTTCAGCCGTTATTATTATTCAACTTATTATTTTGCGAGAAAAAGACAGGCATTATAACTGGAATAATGCAGGTCGCTGGGTCACTTCATGATAACATACACTGTTTTCATCAAAAAAGTGATATACCAGACTTTTCCTTGTTTTGTTTTTATCTGTATGAGGCTCGCCACCGTGAAGGATATTGGCGTGCCATATGAGCATATCTCCTTTTTTAGCTCTGAAAATTTCTTTTTTTAAACCCAGTTCCTTTACCTTACCATCTAAAAATTCTTCATAAGCCCGATAGCTCTTTTTTCCAATCCTCAATGCGTCCCCTTCATTCTCATAATCAGAATTCAGAAAATAAGGAAGTTTATGACTTCCTGGTATATAGTGAAGTGCACCATTGGTCTCATCCACATCTTCCAAAGCAATCCATACTCCCAGAAGTCCGCCAAGCGGATAGGTGGTCATATGAATACTGTCTGAATGTGTTTTTTGCTGGCTTCCGTTGATAAAATTAATACTTTGAAAAAGCTTCGCCTGCCCATCCAATAGTACGGAAAGAAAGTCCAGCAGGTTTTTATTGTTTCCTATATTTTTAATAATTTCAGAATGATGGATGGCAAACATGAGTTTTCCGCCATAAATAAATTTCAGCGTCCCATTTTGCATAAGCTTTTCAATTTCATTATTGATCTTATCTGCATCATCTGTACTGATAAAATTCCTTAAGATCATATATCCGTTATCATTGTAGTGTAAGGCACTTTCTTTATTTTCAGCAGTTAAACCTTTGAAAAATTCGGTATTAACCATTTTTTCATGAGTAATGGTTCTTTCGGAAGCCGGAAGATGCGCAAAGTCAGAACTGGAAATACTGGAAAAGTATTTTTTGTTGACTCCATATTTTTTGTATAAAGGAATATTATGCTGTAACTTTTTCTTGTTAAAAAAATTATAAATGATATAGGGCAGTTTATAATGACGGATCTGCTTTAGCATGGCTGAAATGTTAGTATTAAATACTTGATAAAGGTAACAAATATTATTTAATTAAAACCATTCTAAATAACGGTTTACATATGATAATAATCCTAAAAAAACTTTCCTCTCATCATAAGTGATGCAAAATTTTTGACAAGAGCCTTTTTTGAGTTATCAATTACCGCATAGGGCTTCAATTCTGGTCTGAAACCTCTAAAAAACTCTTCAATACTTGGAAGATTTCCTCCTTCAAAATCAAAAATATAGTTTTCTATATTTTCTTTGATGACATGGTCTATCAGTGTAGATGCCCCTGCCATCTTAATATATTTTTTATCATTAAATGTTCCTAAGAGAGCAATCGTATCATAATCTGAATAGGTGGCGATCATATTCGTAATTTCATTGTGATAATAAAAAGCAAAGAATTTCAGATACTTTAATGAATAGAATGCCTCCAACGTTTTCAGTAAAGCGACTGAATCATGTTCCTTATCCAGTCCTACTACATTTTCCCTTATAAACTTTTCTGCCTTCGGATAGCTTATCTCTTTTATTGCTGAATTTTCCAGTACTTCATCATCCAAGCGTAATTTTCTTTTTCTTTTTGGCGAATACTTAGCAAAGACTTCAGTATAACTACCAGGATATAAAAGAAAATTTTTTTTGGTGTCTAATTTGGATTCAAAGCTGTTGGTTTCGTTAAAATAGTAAACTTTGACGAGATAGTTTTTTTGAAGAAAGTGAAGGAACCTCTCATTCATCTTCTGATCATCTTTTGCTGAAAAGACCCCAAGTTGCTGGCACATCAGAGGATTGTGGACTATTTTGATCCTTTTTTTGGAGATAAAAGGAACAGGCATTACCGCTTCATAGTCGTTGTATACTAAAACATCCCATTGTTTATTGGCTGTCACATCTAAGAAATCTTTTGATGCTGAGTATTTTCTTTGTTCTGAATTTTCGAGACAGTCAGCATATTTCTTAAAATCGATCTCTTTATATTTCAATCTTCTAATCATAATAATCCTTCATCTGAGAAACTAAAATAGGTGTCGTGCGTAACAATCACATGATCCAGAAGCTGGATGCTTAATGTTTTTCCGGCTTCTTTTATTTTTTGGGTAATTCCCATATCTTCTTTGCTGGGTTTCAAACTTCCTGAAGGATGATTGTGGGCAATGATAATTCCAGTAGAGAAATGATCCAGAGCAGTTTTAAATAAAACTCTCACATCTACTACAGACTGGCTGATCCCGCCTTGTGTCAACTGTGAGACATGAATCACTTTATTGCTCTGATTCAGAAACATCGCCCAAAACTCTTCGGTCCTTAAGTCTGAAAGTTGATTTTTAAGGATAAAATAAACATCCTTGCTGTTGGAAATAACGGGTTTCTCAGGGATTTCCTGAACAGCTCTCCTTTTTCCTATTTCTAATGCTGCAATAATAGAAAGAGCTTTTACTTCTCCTATTCCTTTGAATTTCATCAGTTCTTTACTGGAAAGAAGGCTCAGCTGATGCCAACTGTTATTTACTGATGATAGAATTTTTCTTGCCAGCTCCAACGCACTCTCCTCTCTGCTTCCGCTTCCCATAATAATTGCCAGAAGTTCAGAATCAGAAAGTGAACTTTTACCTTTCTGTAAAAATTTCTCTCGGGGTCTGTCGTCTTTAGCAAGTAATTTTATGGTCATCTTTTGGAGATTAGAGATTAGAGATTAGAGATTAGAGATTAAGTTATAAATTATATAGATTTTAAATCATTTGGATAAATTTAATAAAATGCATACATGATAACAGGTTGTTTTGAATGGTCCAAGTATTGAGCCGTTTGAATCAGTGCATTATGAGAAAGCATAGGACATCCTAAACTCAAACATGCAGGATTTCGTGATTCCTGATCCGGAACACATCCTAATGAATGCAACACGATGGCACGCTCCATAGCATTACTGTTCCCGGTATCCAGCCCCCTGAGCCTGTAAGCTTTTCCGAATTTCCCGTTATAACTATTCAGAATTTCATACTTTCCCAATGAAGACTGGTAGGAACCTTCTGTATTACTGAACTGAAGAGCATCTGAATTCTTGATCACCGAACCTGAACCATGAGAAACAATTGCCTTTTGCAATAGTTTATTATTTTTCAGATCATACACAAAGTATCTGTATTTTCCGGAATATATTTTAAAATTAATAAAAACAGCGATATCCTGATTGTAATTTTTACCTTTTAAAAAATGTTTAAGTTCCAAAACTTTTACGGCCGGAAGAATCTCAGACAAACTGTTTTCCTGGGACTCAGCTTTAGAGCAGGAAATAATAAAAAGGAACAGGAAAATAAACTTTTTCATTAAGGTTAACAGGGATTTATTCGATGATCATTCCATCTTTCATCACTAGTTTTCTGTCCGTGATTTCTGCAAGGTTCGGGTTGTGTGTTACAATGACAAACGTCTGGTTATATTTATCTCTCAGATCAAAAAATAATCTGTGAAGATCATCCGCATTCTTTGAGTCTAAGTTTCCCGTAGGCTCATCCGCAAAAATAATTTTTGGAGAATTGATCAAAGCTCTTGCTACTGCTACCCTTTGCGCTTCCCCTCCTGATAACTGGTTGGGTTTATGGTTCAGTCTCTGCTCTATTTTAAGGTCTTCAAATAAAGCATAGGCTTTCTCTAAGGCCTCTTTTTCATTCGCTCCTCCTATTTTGGTAGGAAGCAATACATTTTCTAAAGCGGTAAACTCAGGAAGAAGCTGATGAAACTGAAATACGAAACCAATATTGTGGTTTCTGAATTTTGAGAGCTCCTTATCATTCATATTAATGAAAGATTCTCCTGCAATGCTAATTTCCGTATTATACTTACTGGAATTGCTTGGATGATCCAAAGTTCCTAAAATCTGAAGCAATGTAGACTTTCCTGCTCCGGATTCGCCTACAATAGAAACCACTTCACCTGTTTTAATGTGAATATCAACTCCCTTCAGTACTTCTAAATTTCCATAAGATTTATGGATATTACTTGCTTTAATCATGATTCAAAAATAGTAATTTGATTTTAAAATTCAGTCATAAAACTGATATGTTGGCAATATTTTTAAGCAGCATTAAACTACACAAAGGGGTTATTTTAATAGGAGTAATGTTTAGATAGATTTGAATATCGTTATAACGGAAGTACAAAATTTTACATTCCAACTAAAAAACAGAAAATAAAATGCTAAAAACAAATTTCGAAACAAAAATTGATTTTACGGAAAGAAAAATTCAAGAGTTTCTTTTTGACAAAAACCAACAGAATTACCAGATGAGTCCAACTGCTAAAAGCGGATTTTTTTATTCCAATGATAAGGTTGCCAATGATCATACGATTAATGCATCCTATAAACAGAAAGTAAAATATTCTGTACGGGAATTCTGGTGTGTTATACAAAATAATATATCGGTACAAAATAATCCGATCACTATTGTATACGAGCAGGAAGTAGATATTAATCCTGAATATCTGATCTATTTTAAAGAAGGAATGAGCGATGAATCCATTGCTTATGCCAAAAACATTATCAGTCAATATCGTTTTGATACCGGAATTGACGTTGAAGAATGGATAGAATCGAAGCTAAATATTTTATTAACAGAGGATATGTTCTATATAGAAACCTCATTAAATATCACAAAAACAGGAGAAAGAATAGAGTTTAATACTGATCAGCGCTATGCATTTTTACGGGTATATCATCTCATTGATGAAGATCTTGAAAAGGAGAAACCTGTAAAAAGTCAGGTTCATATCATCGATGACGGAGATCTTTCACACTGGCAAAAAGAATCTAAAACAAGGCTTGAAAAATTAAAATATGAAGAATTAATATTAGGTATTATTGAACCTAAGCAAGATCCTGCCATAAAAGAATACCCTGTAAATACTGCTATTCCTGAAGCGCAAAAAATTACTGACGTACTCTCTGCTATTTCAAGTTCACTGATTCCTTCAGATTGTGGAGTGATGAATTTTAAGACCATAAAATTATTAACTCTCTTTAATTTTCCTGAATTTAAAGTTGAAATGGTCGACCATAGAATTAGAATCGGATGTTCGGATATTATTATAAGTCTGCCTGTGCTAAGGATCAGAAATGCCCAGATTGTTTTTTACATCTATTATTCGGTTCCTGATGATATCACCCAGGTTTTATTAAAAATAATGACTGTCTGTGCAACAAGAGCTGCCCTTGAAGCTGCTGTTTTAGGTGTTATAACCAGCAATCCTGCGGTGGCCATTGCTGTATTTAATAATCAATTTAAAAACTGTATTCAGCAGGAAGCCCTAAAATGTATAAATCCTGGGATTATGACATTGAAAGAAACCGACGAATGGCATTAAGCCATCATAATCATTATATTTTTCAACACAAAAAAACCTCTCAAAATGAGAGGTTTTACTATTTGTATAATCCAGACTGTTACAGCAACAAAGTTAATGGACTTTCCAGATATGTTTTTAAAGTCTGTAAGAACTGAGCTCCGGTAGCACCGTCTACCACTCTGTGGTCGCATGCTAATGAAAGCTTCATAATATTTCCTACTACGATCTGACCGTCTTTAACAATCGGTTTTTCAATGATTGCTCCTACTGAAAGGATCGCAGAGTTCGGCTGGTTGATGATACTTGTAAATGTTTCGATTCCGAACATACCCAGGTTTGAAACCGAGAATGTAGAACCTTCCATTTCATTGGCTTTAAGACCTTTATTTTTCGCTCTTGTCGCCATATCTTTTACCGCTGCAGAAATCTGAGTGTAGTTCATCTGATCTGTATTTTTAAGTACAGGAACTACTAATCCGTCAGGAATAGCTACTGCGACACCTACATTAATATTTCCTCTGTGGATCACCTTATCTCCTGCCCAGCTTGAATTCACCTGTGGATGTTTTCTTAAAGCCACTGCAGTCGCCTTAATGATCATATCATTGAAAGAGATTTTAGTATCCGGTAAAGAATTGATTTCTTTTCTGGCCTCAATCGCTTTATCCATATTGATCTCTACCATCAGATAATAGTGAGGAGCAGAGAATTTACTTTCAGCAAGACGTTTTGCAATAATATTTCTTACCTGAGAGTTTGGTGTTTCTGTATCTTCACCCTGAACAAAACTCAATGCCACCTGAGCTGCTGCCGGAGCAGAAGCTGCTGGCTGAGCCTGTGCCTGAGAAGGTTGATAGTTTTCAATATCTTTTTTAACGATTCTTCCGTTTTCTCCTGATCCATTCACGCTGTTGATATCAACACCTTTGTCCTGAGCCATTTTTTTAGCCAATGGAGAAATAGCTACTCTGTCTGAAGATGAAGAACTTACAGCAGGAGCTGCCTTTTCTTCTGCTTTAGCTTCGGTTTTCTGTTCTGCAGGCTTTTCAGTAGACTGAGCCGCTGCTTTTGGAGCACCTACCGCAGAAACATCTGTTCCTTCCGGACCGATAATCGCCAACACTGAATCTACAGGAGCCGCACCACCTTCTTCTACCCCTTGCTTCAATAGGATTCCATTGAATTCAGATTCGAAATCCTGAACTGCTTTATCTGTTTCGATTTCAGCAAGAAGATCACCTTCTTTTACAGTATCGCCAACATTTTTATGCCATTTCGCCACTTTACCTTCTGTCATTGTATCAGAAAGTCTTGGCATGGTAATAATTTCTACACCTGCAGGAACTTCTGCACTAGTCTGCTCAACACTGGTAGCGTTATTTTCTGTTTTCGATTCTTCTTCAGATTTTTTTTCTTCAGAACCTCCGGTAGCAGGAGCAGCAGCCCCACCGGTTAATCCTGAAATATCTTCCCCTTCATTTCCGATAATCGCTAAAACAGAGTCTACAGCAGCAGCAGATCCTTCTTCTACACCAATGTATAAAAGAGTTCCGTTTATTTCAGATTCGAAATCCTGAACAGCTTTATCTGTTTCAATTTCGGCTAAAATATCTCCTTCTTTTACTTTATCTCCTACGTTTTTATGCCATTTCGCCACTTTACCTTCCGTCATAGTGTCGGAAAGGCGGGGCATCGTAATTACTTCTGCCATAATTTATTGTATTAATTTGTTAATGTGATGATGTGATGATAAGAACAGTGAACATTGAGTTAACACATCATCTATCATCGAATCAGCAAATTATTTTAGTTTTCTAATTGATCTAAGAACGGGTAATTTTCCTGAGCATAAACATATTCATAGATTTTGTCTGTATCCGGATATGGAGAGTTTTCCATGAATTCAATACACTCATCTACAAAATCTCTTGATTTGTTGTCGATAGCTTCCAATTCAGTTTCGGTAGCCCATCCGTTTTCAAGGATTCTATGTTTTACCAGTTCCATTGGGTCATCATTCTTATGAATGGCTACTTCTTCCTTGCTTCTGTAAGGTTCAGCGTCAGACATAGAGTGCCCTCTGTAACGGTATGTTCTTGCTTCAATGAAGGTTGGTCCGTCTCCTCTTCTTGCTCTTTCAATTGCTTCGTAAGCTGCCTCAGCAACTTTCTCAGGATCCATTGCATCTACAGCAAGGCAAGGCATTTCATATCCCAAACCTAATTTGTAAATATCTTCGTGGTTAGCGGTTCTTTTCACAGAAGTTCCCATGGCATACTGGTTGTTTTCAACCACAAATACGACAGGAAGTTTCCAGTTCATCGCCATATTGAATGTTTCATGAAGCGATCCCTGTCTTGCAGCTCCGTCTCCGAAGAAACAGATGTTTACTGCTTTTCTGTCAAAATACTTATCTGCAAAAGCAATTCCAGCTCCCAAAGGAATCTGTCCTCCTACGATACCGTGTCCACCATAGAAACGGTGTTCTTTGCTGAAAATGTGCATAGATCCACCCATACCTCCGGAAGTTCCGGTAGCTTTACCGCAAAGTTCAGCCATGATTCTCTTAGGATCTACTCCCATCGCCATTGGATGGATGTGGCATCTGTAAGCAGTAATCATACTGTCTTTTGTTAAATCCATTGCATGCGTGAAGCCGGCAGGAATAGCCTCCTGACCGTTATACAAATGTAAAAAACCTCTGATCTTTTGTTTTAGATAAAGAGAACGGCATTTGTCTTCAAACCTTCTCCACATTGTCATATCTTCATACCACTTCAGGTATACCTCTTTAGAAAATTCTTTCATGTGCTAGCTCTTGCTTTTTTATGATGAATATTTGAGCAAAATTATAAAAAAAACTTTGTTTTTATCGTATACATACTAATTGTTTTTTTGCTTATAGTGTTATATTTGAATTTTAAACTTGAACATGGAAGAAAAACAGCCTTCAATGGTACATAAAATTTCAAGAATCATCTCAGATTTTTTCAATCCACTTGTTTCTTTATTTATTTTTTTCGTTTACATGAGTATAAGAGAATACTCATATAAAAACTCTATCCTTTACTTTGCCCCTATATTATTGATAATTATTGCTCCGGTAGTGATCTGGCTGGTATGGAATGTAAAAACCGGAAGATATACCAATATGGATGTTTCTGATCGTGTTCAGAGAAAAAGTCTGTATCTCTTTATTGCTGCCTGCGTGATCACTTACCTGATTTTTAATTATGTCAGGAACGGATATATTGATCTGGTGATGCTCTTTATTCTGATTTTGGTTTTCACGATGCAGATCAGTAATTTTTTCATCAAAAGTTCGATGCATACAGCCTTTAATATTTTTGTGGCAGCCTTATTTTTCACCCTGAACTGGAAAGCAGGGCTGATCTGGCTGGGAATTGCTGCTTTAGTGGGAATTACAAGAATTATTTTAAAAAGACATACGGTAAAGGAAGTATTTATGGGTGCCGGAATAGCATTTATGGTATCTTTTATTTATCTTTATTGCAATATACAATTTCAACATTAAGAATTCTATGAAAATAAATCATCTTACCGCTGCTGAGGAAAATTTTATGAAGCTGTTCTGGAAGCTTGAATCTTTTTATCTGAAAGACATCATGGAGCAGCATCCTGAGCCGAAGCCGCATCAGAATACCGTTTCTACCTATTTAAAAATATTAGTGGAAAAAGGCTATATCACGACTCAAAAAGAAGGCAGAATCTTTAAATATACTGTAGTTGTTCCCTCTGAAGAGTACAGAAAATTTTTATTAAAAGAGCTTTCTCATAATTTTTTCAATGATTCAGGGAAGGAAATTCTGGACTTTTTATTGAACGAAAAATTAATATCTCAGGATGATCTGAAAAATTATTTTGATCTTAAAATCGAGACTGTTCCTTCGAAAATTGAAGAACCGAAGTTTGAATATGCAGAAGAAGTCTTAAATCCTAAGAAAATTAAAAAAGTCAAAACAAAAGAAAAGGATAAGGAAAAAGATAAAGACAAGAAGAAAAAGAAGAAAAAAGATTAAACATATCCATTCAAGTAGATGGAAAGCTATAGAGTATTATATTAAGTCATATATAAAGGATCATTCTCTTCTATCCAAAGTATCTGTACATCATCTAACAAGTAAACCTGACCGCTTATCCATTGTATTCTGATTTCCTCAAATCTCAGTTTTATCCAGTAATAAGCTGCTGTTCTATAATAAAATATCCCTTTTTAAAAAACTGAAAAACCTTCAGTCTGTTTAAAAAGGGATATATAGTGCATAAAAAAAGCGGCTAAAAAGCCGCCTTATATTTTTACCAACGATTTCCGCCGCCGTTTCCACCACGGTTGTTTCCACCACCATAGCCGCTACCGCCGCCTCTATTGTTGTTTCCTCCGTAACCACCTCCTCTGTTGTTGTCAAAGCTTCTTCTTGGCTTTTCTTCTCTTGGCTTAGCTTCAGATACGTTTAACTCTTTTCCGTTAAATTCTTTCTGATTAAGAGCTTCGATAGCTTGCTTTCCTTCTTCATCTCCCATTTCTACAAAACCGAAACCTCTTGAACGGCCAGTTTCTCTGTCTGTAACGATTTTAGCTGATGATACATCACCAAATTCTGCGAATAGATCGTGCAACTCATATTCTTTAGTTGCGTAATTGATGTTTGAAACAAAAATGTTCATTTTAAATAAAAATTAAAAATTAATAAAAATTTGGTATATAAAAGAAAAGCAACATAAATTAATGAACAAATATTGATTCCAAATATAAACGTATGCAAGATACAATTTAAAATTTTAAATCAAAGCTTTTTTTAAAGTATTTATCACTGTCGTAAGATGTCAGAGTCATATATTATCGATTAACAATAAATAAATATTGTTTATTATAAAATTTTTACTGAAATTCGCTTAAAGTTAAAATTAGTTAACATAAAAAATCACCCAAATAAGCCTGCACAGAGGCGACAAAAAGACAACTATAACACTATGCCTATTATAATAAACCTTGACGTGATGATGGCCAAAAGGAAAATGTCTTTGAACGAGCTCTCAGAAAAGATAAATTTGACATTATCCAATGTATCCAACCTGAAAACGGGGAAAGCAAAAGCGATCCGGTTCAGTACGCTTGATGCCCTGTGCAAAGCACTGGAATGTCAGCCCGGAGATATTCTGGAGTACCGCGAATCATAAGACATGAAAAATTCACTGATTATCTTTAAATGTTCAATATTCTTCACGTAATATATATATGATACACACCACCAATTACATCAACACTTTTATTGAGATTGCCGATGACTGCACCATTTCACATGCAGAGACGCCACCTGAAAAGAAAACAAAAACACTGGCAAGTCTTCAGTATGAGCAGATTAAAAAAAATCCTTACCGCTATCCTTCCGATGACATTATATTTGAATGTTATGCGATCAAAAATAATATTTCTGAAAGTGAAAAGCAGCAGGAAAAAACACAGTTTTTTTTCTAAAGGATAACCCTTCCTCCGGTCGTCTCCTTTAGCCAAACGCTCGGATTTGGGATCCATCATAATAAGGAAGGAAAAGTGGCTATTTTCGCGGTTGACAGCAAAGAATTCCAAAACTTTTTAAGTGATGACACGATAAAAAAGGTAAAAGCGATGCGCTCCAAGAAAAAGTGATTGAGAAAATGAATCATTTCCTTCAGATCAGTAAATACCGTTTCCTTGATAAACCCAGTTTTTAACACTAAATTTGTGAAGCAAATTATTAAAACATGAACTACCATACGAGAAAATGGGTAAAGCCCGAAGATCTGAATCCTAACCACTCTCTTTTTGGAGGAAGACTTTTACAGTGGATCGATGAAGAGGCAGCTCTTTATGCCATCATTCAGCTTGAAAACACAAAAGTGGTGACGAAATTTATTTCTGAAATTAATTTTGTAAGCTCAGCCAAACAGGGTGATATTATAGAAATAGGGATTGAGGCATCACATTTCGGATCATCATCCATTACCTTGAAATGCAATGTACGAAACAAGATGACTCACCAGACCATTATCACCGTTGATAAAATTGTAATGGTCAATCTGGACAGTGAAGGAAATCCTGCACCACACGGAAAAACACAAATTGAATTTGTAAAAGACAGACTGAACCAACCATGAAAATTTTTGTAAAAAACATGGTGTGTAACCGTTGCATTTCCGCAGTGGAAAAAATATTCAATGAGGCGGGTGTAATGATACATTCTGTCTCTTTGGGCGAAGTAGTAACTGAAACTGATGTTCCGGCTGAAAAAATGCTGGCGATAGAAAAAAAATTTCGAGAAACAGGCTTTGAAAGAATTATGGATTCTACCCATCAGCTTGTTGACAAGATTAAAAATAAGATCATCATTAAGATCAGTGAACTTGACATTGATGAAAATTTTCTTCTTTCTGAGTTTTTAAGTTCAGAGATTCACAAAGACTACAGTTCTCTTTCCAAAACCTTTTCTCAAAACGAAAATATTACACTGGAACAGTTTTTTATCCTGCATAAAATTGAAAAGGTAAAAGAACTGCTGCTTTATAATGAATTCACCCTTACGGAAATTGCTGGAAAGCTTGGCTATAAAAGCGTTCAGCACCTCTCATCCCAATTCAGGAATATTACCGGATTTACCCCCACAGAATTCAAGAAACTGAAAGACCATCAAAGGAAGACACTGGATAGCTTATGAGTTGGAGAGTTTGAGTATAAACGCGTGCTAAACTATTCAAATATGTTAATAGGATAATCAAAAATCCCCATTCTTAAAATCTTCACCTTATATACCCACTTCTACTCTACAACTCTCCAATCCTCTCATACTTCTACAAAAAAAACTCTAACATCTACATTCCAAATTCTGTAACTATTATCCCTAAATTTATAACAGCCTTTCCAATTGATTTTGGACATTTGCAGTATAAATTCAAGGATCATGCAAAGACAATACAATATACTCGGAATGACCTGCTCCGGATGTCAGAAGAAAATTTCTGAAAAACTCAACAGCGTTGAGGGAGTTACAGCCGATGTCAATCTGGAAAACAATACCGCAACCATCACTTCCGATCAGGAAATTGAACTTTCGGTTTTAAATAATGCATTGGGAGAGAAATATAAACTGGAAGACCCTAAAAAACCTGATACTGCATTTGTAAAACCTCAGGACAGAGTTTCCCCTTCTTCAGTCTATTATTGCCCGATGGAATGTGAAGGAGACAAAGTCTATTTCAAACAGGGTGAAAGATGTCCGGACTGTAATATGTATCTTGTTCCTATTGAGGAAAAGCATGCTAAAGATCCCAATCACAAACCCACCTACTCCGCTTCCAATCTTCCTTCAAATTTCAAAGACAGTGTAGGAAAACACTACTGTCCGATGTTCTGTGAAGGAGATAAAGTCTATGATGAAAAAGGTGACTGCCCTGTTTGCCATATGCACCTGGAAGAAATTACAGAAGATCTTGCCAAAAATGCACCTTCTCACAATCATCAGCATTCTCATTCCCCTACTCATGAC
Source organism: Chryseobacterium carnipullorum (assembly GCF_003815695.1). Taxonomy (NCBI): domain Bacteria; kingdom Pseudomonadati; phylum Bacteroidota; class Flavobacteriia; order Flavobacteriales; family Weeksellaceae; genus Chryseobacterium; species Chryseobacterium carnipullorum. The sequence continues at coordinate 4,433,456 of NZ_CP033920.1, forward strand.
CACAGCCATCATGAAGCTCCGAAAGTGACCGATGATATGGCTGGAAAATATTACTGCCCGATGTACTGCGAAGGAGATAAAACCTACGACTCTAATGTAGGATGTCCTGTATGCGGAATGGATCTGGTAAAATACCCCGAAAAGAAAACGGCAAAATATACCTGCCCGATGCATCCGGAAGTTATTCGTGATGAGCCCGGAGACTGCCCGATATGCGGAATGGATCTGGTAAGAATGCCAGATAGTGACGAGGATGAAGAAGATGAAACCTATCACATTCTGAAAAAGAAATTCTTTATTTCCCTTGCCTTCACGATTCCGGTTTTTATTCTTTCAATGGGTGGGATGATGATTAATTTCCCTTTTTCTCACAAAATACAGGGATTTATTGAACTCGCACTTACTCTTCCGGTGCTGTTTTATTCCGGGTGGTTCCTGCTCAAAAGAGGCTGGGTTTCGTTCAAAACATGGAATTTAAATATGTTCAGTCTGATTGCTTTAGGCGTTGCAGCTGCTTTTATTTTCAGCATTGTAGCTTTGGCTTTTCCAGATATCATTCCTCACGAAATCAGAGGTCACAATCACGAGATTCCATTGTATTTTGAAGCGGTCTGTGTGATTTTGACGCTTGTCATCTTAGGACAACTGATGGAAGCAGCAGCTCATAAAAAAACAGGAAATGCCATTAAGGAACTGATGAATCTTTCTCCGGATGAAGCTAATCTTATCGTGAATGGAGTAGAAAAAAGAGTCTTGCTTTCTCAGGTGAAAATCGGAGATCTGCTGAAAGTAAAACCAGGCGAAAAAATCCCTGTTGACGGAAAGATCACCGAAGGAACTTCTTTGGTGGATGAAAGTATGATCACAGGAGAACCCGTACCAGTAGAGAAAAGTATTGATGACAAGGTTTCTTCAGGAACGATCAACGGGAATAAAGTTTTCATCATGAAAGCTGAAAAAGTAGGTGATGAAACTCTTCTTTCACAGATCATTAAAATGGTAAATGAAGCCAGCCGAAGCAGAGCACCAATACAGAAACTGACGGACAAGGTGGCCAAAGTATTTGTTCCGGTGGTGATTCTTATTGCTGTTCTTACTTTTGTTTTATGGCAATTTTTCGGACCGGAAGGAAAAAGAAGTCTATTTGCTTTCGTAAATGCAGTTGCCGTCTTAATTGTTGCCTGTCCATGTGCATTGGGTCTTGCTACTCCAATGTCTCTGATGGTAGGAATCGGGAAAGGGGCTAAAAGTGGTATTCTGATCAAAAATGCAGAAGCACTGGAACAAATGCATAAAGTGAACGTTCTGATCACGGACAAAACAGGAACTTTAACGGAAGGGAAACCCTCTGTAGAATACATTGAAACTTCAGGAATCGGAGATAAAAACAAAATTTTAAAACTTGCTTTTTCCCTTAATCAAAACTCGGAACATCCGCTATCCAATGCGGTGATCAAAAAAGCGAAGGAAAAGAATTTAACGGTAGAAAAAGTGAATGAATTTGAAAATATTTCTGGAAAAGGAGTTCAGGGAAATATCAATGGAAAAACTGTTTACCTGGGGAACGAAAGCCTTCTGATCTCGAACAACCTATCTGTTCCACAGGCCTTAAAAGATAAAGCTATTGAGGTACAATCCAAGGCCCATACCATTTCTTATGTAGCACAGGATAAAACCGTATTAGGCTTCATCAGCTTTACGGATAAAATTAAAGAGACTTCCAAAAAAGCGGTTCAGCGTCTGATGAAGGAAGGAATTGAGGTGATCATGATGACCGGAGACAATGAACATACCGCAAAAGCGGTTGCTGATGAATTGGGAATCAAACATTATAAAGCAAGCTGTCTTCCTGAAGATAAATTGAACGAGGTTAAAAAACTTCAGCAACAAGGAAAGATTGTCGCGATGACGGGAGACGGCATCAATGACTCCCCTGCCCTCGCCCAGTCTAATGTGGGAATTGCAATGGGAACCGGAACTGATGTCGCGATGGAAAGTGCTGAAATTACTTTATTGAAAGGTGATATTTTAGGCGTGGCAAAAGCCAAATTGCTGAGCGAAAAACTGCTTAAGAACATCAAAGAAAACCTGTTTTTTGCATTTATCTATAATGTTTTGGGTATTCCGGTAGCGGCAGGATTATTGTATCCTTTCTTTGGAATATTATTATCACCCATGATCGCAGCCGCTGCAATGAGTGTCAGTTCACTGTCTGTCATTCTGAATTCACTGCGTTTAAACTCTGTAGATCTGGATGCAGACATAAAATAAAAATCATGAAAAAAGGAAGTCTTTACATTGGATGTTCGGGATTTTATAATAACGACTGGAAAGGGTCACTATATCCTGAAAATGCCCAAAATAAAGACTTTCTTGCCTTATATTCCCTAGCTTTCAATACAGTCGAGATCAATTCTACCTTTTACAGAAAACCTACCGCCAAAACGCTTTTAAAATGGCATGATGAAACGCCTGACGATTTTAAATTCTTTATTAAAATTCCGAAAGCCATTTCCCATGAAAAACGTCTGAAAGAATCTAAAGAAGACATTTCAGAATTCTGTACGCATATTCAGACTCACTTAAAAGAAAAGCTTGCCGGGTTCCTGTATCAGTTTCCACCATCTTTCAAAAAATCACAGGAAAATATAGATCTGATTTTGGCCAACCTCAATTTTATTTATCCCAACGTCATTGAATTTCGTCATGAATCCTGGTGGACAGAGGAAGTTTTCAGTCTTTTAAAAGAAAATAACATTGTGTTTTCAGGAGTAAGCTTTCCGGGAAATCTTCCTGAGGATGTGATCATCAATCATCCTGATATTTTGTACTACAGGCTCCACGGAAAACCTGTTCTTTATAAATCTGAGTACAGTTCAGAGTTTATAGATACTGTAGCGGAAAAAATCAAACATTCAGAAAGAAAAGCCTTTATATTTTTCAATAACACCTGGGGAAATGCGGCGATTGAGAATGCACTGTATCTCAAGAAAATTTTAGATTAAGGATTTACTTCTCTACTAAAACATCCACATTTATAGAAGGTTCTCCTGCCGAGAACTTTTTCCATTCTCCAAAATAATTTCTGTAATAGGTGTTTTTAGAAAACGCAAAAATATTTCCTCCTAAAAAAAGTTTCCCTTTAAAATCTTCAGAAGCCCTCACGGAAACAAAGAAATCCCCATTCAGCCAGATACTTTTATCATTCACATCAAGAGAGATCGTATTATCCCGGATATGTTCTTTTGCTATCGTAAGTTTCAGGGTTTCATTCACAACCGATTCTCCCGGAAAATCGCCTGCAGATTGCTGAATATCAAAAATCAGAGTAACAGGCTTCTCAATGGCGAAAAAGGAAAGATTAAGATTGATCTTTTTTAATTTTACTTTCCTGCTGTTTTTAATCTTAATTGCGTATTCCCTGAATATTTTCTTCAGATCTTCAGAATCATATCCACAATACCCTCTTTTTGAATTTCTGGTTCCAAAGTTTTTTGAAACATATTTCTTTGGAATAATATTTACATTTTGAATTTCAATCAGTTTTTTATTGAGTGAAATATCATATTGATGTAATGCTTCAAAATCTGCAACCTTCATCTGAAATGACTCATATCCGTTTACATCTACTTTCAATATCCTGTTTTTATCTAATCCCGTAATATCAATGAGATACTTCCCTTCCTTATCTGTTATATTACCAATGTCTTCATTCTCGATTCCAATTCTCGCATCCGCAACAGGCAGATGTTTTTCAGAGAAAATGGTTCCGGAAATCTGTTGTCCTGATAAATTGGCGGCAGTGAGAAGAATAAATAGATATTTAAGATTCATCAAATTAAAATAATTCCCGAATATAGGAAGAATAAGGAAATTTCAATACAAATAAGAAAAGTAAAAAGATTCCACATGAATAAATGTTAAAATTAAAGAATACGAAAACATAATCTACAGACCTTCATTCTATTCAAAATATACTTTAAAATAAAGTCCTTAAAATAAAATTAAAAAGTAAAAATTTAACAAATCATGGCATATAATTTGTTAACATTTTAGCAATATTTTAACGATTTTTAACTCTTTAAATCTCCATTATCTTTATGAAAAAAAAATTTGGGGAAAAGTCAAGAAACATGACTTTTCTTGGGATGACTGCATTGATGAGTGCGGCCTCAATTGTATTCAACAGCTGTAATGGCAAAACCGATGTGAAAGAATTTGAAAAAATAACCTCACAGGAACATCCCACCACACAAATGGTCCCCAAAATAGATGATGAGAGCGTAGAAACCGATAAAAGAATTATCTATCTTACTTTTGACGACGGCCCTAATCAGGGAACTGAAAATCTTCTTAAAATTTTAAACAAAAGAAACGTTTGCGCCACGGCATTCCTGGTAGGAAAACACGCCTATGGGAGCAAAAGACAGAAAGATGATCTGGAACTTTTAAAAAGCAACCCACTGATCGAACTGGCCAATCATAGTTTTACGCATGCACATAATAAATACACAGATTTCTATAAAAGTGCTGATGCCGTAGTCCGTGATTTTGATATTGCCAAAGACAGCCTTAAACTTTATGACAAGATCGCAAGAACTCCAGGCAGAAATATCTGGAGACTGAATAATATTAACGTCACCGACATTAAAAGTTCCACCGACGCAGCCAATGGTCTTAAAAAAGCAGGCTACAAAGTCATCGGATGGGATCTAGAATGGAGACCTTCGCAAAAAATGACCCTGAAAGGCAGCCACGAAGCCATGATTAAAAAGGTAGACAGTATTTTTCTGAATGATCTTGAAAAGACATCGAGGCACCTTGTTTTCCTTACCCATGACCAATATCTGAGAGATGCAGATTCTATCAATGAGCTGGACATGTTTATTGAGAAACTGCAGAAAAGCAACAAGTTTGTGTTCAGAAAGATTTCTCAGTATCCGAAGATTAATGATATTCTGAATTAAGGTAACAATTGATTAATGTAGCAGTGTAAGAATCTATCAGCGTAGCCATTTAATGATGCATAGAATAAATTACGTTGGTGGCAAACTGACAACAAGCAACAAACCAACCTGCAATTACAGACACACAACAAGAATTTTACAGATTCATTAGTTTTTTCCTTTTATAATTCAGAAATTTGCATTCATGGATCTTAAAGAAAATTATACAGCGATAAAAAATCAGCTTCCATCAGGCGTTCAGCTGGTGGCCGTTTCAAAAACACATCCGGTTGAAGCTGTCCAGGAAGTTTATGATCTGGGGCAAAAAGTCTTTGGTGAAAACAAGGTTCAGGAGCTTATGGAAAAATACCCTCTCCTGCCCAAAGATATAGAATGGCACCTGATCGGGCATTTACAAACGAATAAGGTTAAATATATCGCGCCGTTTATTGACACCATCCAAAGTGTGGACTCTGAAAAACTTCTTGCAGAGATCAGTAAAGAAGCGGGCAAGAACAGCAGAACGATCAAAGTACTGCTTCAGGTCAAAATTGCTGCGGAGGAAAGTAAATTCGGGCTTGAGATTGATGAGGCAAAACTGTTATTCCAAAAATACATTGACGGTGGATTTCCGAATATTGAAATTACCGGACTGATGGGAATGGCTACTTTTACGGAGGATGAAGAGCAGGTAAGAGGAGAATTTTCCGTTTTGAAAGGGCTTTTTGATGAATTGACTCAATTAAAAACACTGGAAACTTTATCGATGGGAATGAGTGATGATTTCCCCGCTGCCATTGAATGTGGTGCCAATTCCGTAAGGGTTGGATCTGCTATTTTCGGCAGAAGAGATTACTCAAAATAGTATATTTAGGTATAGTTTTTGCTAATAATTGAATCAAAAAATCTAAATTTGCAACTATGCAAAAAATCCTTATTGTAGAAGACGAAAAAGCAATCTCGGGAGTATTACACAGTATCCTTTCTGATGAACTTACCGAATACGAATTTGTTATCGCTGAAGATGGCCTTGAAGGCTACAAACAGATAGAAAAAGAAGATTTCGCATTGGTGATCTCTGATATCAAGATGCCTAAGCTTTCAGGAACAGAGCTTTTAAAGCAAAGCATGATGTTGAAACCTGAAAGCACATTTATTATGATCTCAGGTCACGCGGATATTGATTCTGCTGTTTCCTGTTTAAAGGAAGGTGCATACGACTTTATTTCCAAACCTATCGACATCAACAGACTGATCACCAGTGTAAAAAATGCTTTAGCCAAAGAAAGTCTGAAAAAGGAAAATAAAAATCTTCAAACTGAAAATAAGACCTTAAAAAGAAAGGTCAACAAAAAATACCAGATGATCGGTGATTCTCCTGCTTTGAAAAAAATTCAGGATATGATCGAAAAAGTAGCCGTTTCCGACGCCCGGGTTTTAATTACAGGACCGAACGGGGCGGGAAAAGAATTGGTAGCTCATGCGATTCACAACCAAAGTGAGCGCGCAAGAGGTCCGATGATTGAGGTGAACTGTGCGGCTATTCCGTCTGAACTTATTGAATCTGAACTTTTCGGACACGTAAAGGGTTCTTTCACCGGAGCGATCAAGGATAAGCAGGGGAAATTTGAGCAGGCTACCGGAGGTACTATCTTTTTGGATGAGATCGGAGATATGAGTCTTATTGCTCAGGCTAAAGTCTTGAGAGCGTTGCAGGAAAGCAAAGTTTCTCCTGTGGGAAGTGATAAAGAAATAAAAGTTGATGTAAGAGTAATTGCAGCAACCAATAAAAACATGCAGAAGGAGATTGAGGAAGGAAAATTCAGGGAAGACCTTTACCACAGGCTTTCTGTGATTGAAATCTATGTTCCGCCATTGGATGACAGAAAAGATGACATCAAATTATTAGTGGATCATTTTTCCGGTATGATTGCCGATGAGCACGGTACTGCTGTGAAAAAATTTGATGATAAAGCGATTGATGCGCTTAAAGTTCTTTCATGGACTGGAAATATCAGAGAACTGAGAAACGTGGTGGAAAGATTAATTATTCTTGGCGGAAATACTGTTTCCGAGGAGGATGTTGCAAGTTTTGTAAGGAAATAATTTAATTGAACATTAAATATATGATAACAATTTGCAGTAGCCTTACTGCAAATTTTTTTTTGCTCTATTTTTAAATATTAAACTCTATATGAATCATAAACGATTATGAACTTTTTAAACAAAAACTATACGAAAGAATGCCTGACGCTGGCTCTTCCTGTAATGCTTACGCAGGTTGGGCAGGTCTCGGTGAATCTCTTCGACAATATTATTGTCGGAAAACTTTTAGGTGCGGATGCTCTTGCTTCCGTCTCATTGGGAAATGCAGTATTTTTCTCAGTGTTTGTATTGGCGCTGGGATTTTCATTTGCGATTCCGCCGCTGGTTTCTGAAGCTCACTCCAAGCAGGATCACGGAACGATCAATTCTGTTTTCAGTCATGGATTTGTCATCAATATGTCTGTAGGTATTATTTTAATGGCGCTCTTGCTTTTAGGGATGCCTCTGCTCTATCATTCCGGACAGCCGGCGAAAATCATTCCCAATACGGTAGATTTTCTGGGTATTATGGCTATCAGTATGATTCCGTTTATGGCTTTTCAGACGCTTCGTGAGGTTTCTGAAGGTCTTTCCTATACCATAGGCGTTACCAAAGCTACAATCATTGCGAATATCATCAATATTGTTCTGAACTACGTTTTCATCAAAGGACTTTGGATTTTCCCTGAGATGGGCGTAAAAGGATCTGCTTTAGCAACCCTGATCTCCAGAATATTCATGGTGGTCTTCCTTTATGTGGTACTGGTAAAAGAGAAAAAAACAAGACGTTATATTAAAGACTTTTCTTTAAAAATCCAGGTATTCTCCAGAAATATGTTCGATAAAATGGTGAAACTCGGACTGCCTACCGCTTTACAGATGTTCTTTGAAGTAACGGCTTTCGCTGGAGCAGCATTTATTTGTGGTCTGATCTCTGCTCATGATATTGCGTCTCACCAGATTGCCCTGAGCATGGCTTCGTTTACCTTCAACCTGTGTGTAGGATTCAGTGTGGCTTCAACGGTGATGATCGGAAGAAAGCTTGGTGAACAGAACTTTGTTGAACTAAGAAAAGTGGGAATCAATAATCTGAAAATAGCTTTTATTTTCATGTGTATCTGTGGATTGGTCTTTATTCTGGGAAGAAATATACTCCCGACTTTCTTTACTAAAAAAGAGGAAGTTGAAGTGATTATGCTGGCTTCAAAATTAATGATCATTGCTGCTCTATTCCAGCTTTCAGATGGGGTTCAGGTAACGGCTTTAGGAATGCTGAGAGGTCTTCAGGATGTAAAAATTCCATCGATCTATACCTTTATCGCTTATTGGGTGATTACCATTCCTTTAGGGTATTTCCTGTGTGTCACTATGGAAATGGGCGCTTTCGGAATGTGGATTGCTCTGGGATTGGGACTTACCATCTCTGCTGTTTTCCTGGTGAAGCGGTTTTTAAATATGTCTGCGAAAAGAATTACGCAGAAACCTTAATTAAATAATAAAAATTTGGCAAAAAACTGCGCGAAGTCTTCGACTTCGCGCAGTTTTTTTTTATTTTTGGTCCCGCTATTAAACAGAACAAAAAAAATCATGAAAAAAATTATATGCCTGCTCGCTTTGTATGCAGGTTCATTTTATCAATCTCAGACCAACCAATTTGTCTATGAACTTCAGTACCGGAAAGATGCGTCGGATGAATACAGAAAAGATCTTATGAATCTTGACATCAGCCCAAAATCTATAAAGTTTTATGATAGAAAATTTGCGGAATATGATTCTATCAATAAAAGCGCAAACAGATCTGTTTCCAGATACAGTACAAAAACAGATCAAGTTATTGAAAGAGCACCCAATTCATTTAAAAATAAATGGTACAGAGATTTTTTTGAGTATTTTGTAGTGAATACCAATGACGAAATGACATGGAAACTACTTCAGGAAACGCAGCAATACAACGGTTATAAGCTTCAGAAGGCGACTACCGATTTCGGGGGCAGAACATGGAATGCATGGTTTTCTAATGACGTAAATATTAAAGAAGGTCCATATAAATTCAGAGGGCTTCCCGGCCTTATCTTTATTCTGGAAGACACGGATAAAAATTTCATCTATAAACTGGTCAATAATAAAAAGCTGGACACAGAATATGACACCAAAGATTTTGTAGAAACTCATTATGGAAAATCTGCTATTCCTATTTCCAATGAGAAATTCAACAAGTATATAGAAGAATTTTACGAAAACCCGACAAGGACGTTGGCGGAAAGTATAAAAAACGGCCAGAAAACATCTTTTAAGAACGAAAGTATAGAAACTATTGAAGAGCTTAATAAAAAGAAATCAATGCTTCAGAACGGGATAAAAAGCCGTTATATCTACATCGAAAAGGATAAGGAGCCTTCTTTTAAAAGTAATTAATACCGAAAGCAGAACTGCAGGACAGTTTTTATTAATTTTTCGCTCCCCTAATAAACTACCCCGAGGCAAAGTATCCGGGAAATATCCTTGTCAAGATTTAAAATCTTGACAAGGATAAAAGTAGTTGCGAACCTTCCTATTCGAGCGATCTAATGTTAAATGTAAATTAAATTATAATTCCTCCATACGCCAGATAAGTAAGCTTTGCTCCTTCTACAAATTCTTTAAAACTTGTATGTTCATCTGCATTTTCATTTTGAAGTTCAAAATAATATTCATCAGGATTCACCTTACCTCTAAGAACATATTCTACACGATCCTTTTCACCGTTGTTATTTTTAGGGAAAATCCAAAATATAAATCTCTTGGTTTTGGGATTTATATTTAATAAAGGTAATTCATCCATGCTTGCAATTTTTAAAACCGGATTTCCATTAATTCTCATTGGATCCAATAATCCATTTTCAAAAATCAATTTAAATTTTTCATCCAAATATTTTGGAAACTCGATAACCTTAACCACATCAATAACTACTCTATCCTTTTCCAGTTTAGTCTGAAATTTTGAATATTTGGGATATTCCTGTTTCTTATATTGAGTCTCAAAATGTTCTTTTACAGGGTGATATTTTCCGCTGTAAATATTTTCTGTTTGGGCATTTCCTTTAACCGAAAAAATTATAATGGATAAAATTGTAAATAATTTTTTCATCGTATTAAAACTACCCAACCCTTTTCCCTAAAATCGTCAAGCTCCTTTCTATCCCATCCAGAACCGCTACATTAGGAAACATCCCCCATTCTTCAAATCCGAAATTCCTGAAAAGTTTTAAGCTGGCTTCATTATGAGAAAAGATAAATCCGAGAAGCGTTTTAATTCCTAAGCCGGATGCACGATCGATACAGTATTCCATTACTTTCTTCCCATATCCTTTTCCTCTGCAGGATTCATCCATATAAATACTCATTTCGACAGTTCCATTGTAGGCTGGTCTTCCATAAAACGAAGAAAAACTGACCCATCCCAGCGTTTCATGGTCATTATTTTCAATGATCCAGAGAGGCCTGGTTTCAGGATGATGATCTTCAAACCATTCTTTTCTGCTTTCTACAGAAACATTTTCTGTATCTGCTGTTACCATTCTTGATGGGATGGTAGAATTATAAATCTCCACTATTTTCTCTAAATCTTCCAGGTCGGCATTCCTGAATTGCAGCTCTTCCATCTTTTAGATTTCGTTTTATTTCTCTGCAAAAATAAGAAGTAAAAAACTTTTAAGTATAGAGATTTAATCAATAATTGCAATTATTGTCGGGATGGAAGCTGGAAGAGGGAGGATGGAAGTTACTATTCGGGTTTTATATAGCCTTGTCAAGGTTTTGAACCTTGACAAGGCTATTACTCGAAATTTTTACGGTAAAAAGAAGTAGTCCAACTGTTTTTGTTTGAAAATGTAGCAGCTATCTTTTCACATTCAATGACTCCCCTCTTCCATCCTCCAACTTCCCTACTTTATTTACCCAGATTCTTCAGTGTTCTGTTCAGACTTCTCACCGTAATTCCCAGGTAAGCCGCCATATCTTCTTTTGACATCTGAATATCCTGCTGTACCTGCAGTTCAAGAAGCTGTGTCAAAGTATGTTCTGCGGCATACAACTGCTGATAAGAGGCTCTTCTGGAGGTATTGACAATACGTTCAGCAAAGACCTCCAGCAGATGATTATTCAATGAAAGATCATTTTTGATCAATGATTTGAAATACGGTATAGCCACAGCATAAACCGTGACTTCCGTTACTGCCTCAATACTGCAAAGACAGGAAATATTCCGGATCAGTTCTATTTCTCCGATGATTTCCCCTTTCCCCAGAAACTCAACAATGTATTCTTTATCATTTTCTTCAACAAAAAAACATTTGGTAATGCCTTCTTTAATCAACATTACTTTAGATGGGGTGGCATTCTGGGTTAATATTCTTTCTCCTTTGGAAAATGATCTTATGATGATATCTTCTTTACGTTCCTTCTTTTCGTAAAGATCTTCTAAATAGTTTAAAAACAACTGATTGGTCCGTAACATATCTTATCCGGGACAAATGTCCTTTGGTGATTGAATTTTTATACTGAATTTTGTCGGGAGAAAAATACAAAAGTAAAATGAATAATCACATAACGACGATCGCCTTTGATGCAGATGATACGCTTTGGATCAACGAGCCCTATTTTCAGGAAGCGGAGAAAGAATTCTGTGTGCTTCTGGAAGATTATCTGCCACAGCATTCTGTATCTCAGGAATTATTTAAAACCGAAATGCAGAACCTACATCTGTACGGTTACGGTGTAAAAGGGTTTATGCTATGTATGATCGAAACGGTGAGCAGGGTTTCAGGCGGTACAGCATCGATGCAGCTGATCAACCGGACTATTGAAATCGGCCAGGAACTTCTTCAGAAACCGATAGAATTGCTTGATGGAGTTACCGAAACCCTGGATGCTTTAAAAGGAAAATACCGACTGGTAGTTGCCACAAAAGGAGATCTGCTGGATCAGGAACGTAAGCTTAAAAACTCAGGATTGCAGGAATATTTTCACCATATAGAAATTATGAGTGATAAGAAAGAAAACGATTATCAAAAGCTGTTGAAACATCTGGATTGTCGACCTGAACACTTCCTGATGCTTGGAAATTCTATCAAATCAGATATTCTGCCTGTACTGGAAATCGGAGGTTTTGCGGCACATATTCCTTACCATGTGACGTGGAGCCATGAACAGCATGAGTCTAATTTGGAGCATGAAAATTTTATGGAACTGAAGAGTATTGATGAAGTGTTGAAGTACTTGTAAAAATGCCTGCTCAAATGAGCGGGTTTTGTTTTACTCTTTGGTATAGGTTTTCTACTTCAATATTATTTTTCCATCCTCCGGATTTATACATTGAGATAATAATCATTTTTTCAAATTCAGCTAATGTTCGCGAACCGCCATTTACCGTTGCTCCTTTCCACGGAATCTCGTTGTCCGGAATCACACATAATAGCTAGCCTTAAAGGCATTGATAACTATATAATAATCTGAATCCTCATGATCGTTATTAAATAAAAGCAATGATGCATGAGAAGTTAACCCGTATAAAACAGTTTCCTTAAACATGGTATTGATGGATTCCAGAACTTCCAGCATTGGAGTTCCGCCATCTCCTATTTGATCTTCAGGTTTTGGGATAAGTTCTTTGTAAAACTCTTCCAGTGTTAACTTTTTTTGTTCAAAACGTCTAACTATTGGCATGATAAAAATTATTGGCGGGAAATTAAAAAATTATAGCATTATTTTCATCAGACTATTGACCGCTAAACTTCAAGTATTTCTTTATCTCTTCAGAATTATACTTTTTTTCGAAGTAAGCCAGTTTATCATGATATTCCGGATGTTTTCTTTTTATGAAAAAATATGACTCAGTAATCAGTTCTACCAAATTCTGTGGTGAAGACGGATTATCAAGTACTATCCTGTCAAATTTTATTAAAACTGAATCAATTTCCTTCATCGTCCATTTTGATTCCTTAGCACCAAATAGCTGGATGAAATTTGAAAGCTCATGCTCAGTTTTAATACTGGCTTTATGCTTCCTGTAAACCTCTGTCGCTTTTATATTATCTTTTTCCCAAAAAACCATCTTATAAAGTTCATCTGCTAAATGTGAATTTGATCTTACACAACCTTGAATGATACTAATGGGTTCATTATTTTTCAGATAAGAGTCAAACAGTTGATCCAATATTTTAAGCTTTCTATTAAAAACAGAATATGAACCATAAGTCTTAGCTACAGGATTTCCATTAAAAGCAATATATTCCACTTCTTTATCTGAGGCCTTTTTATCAATCTCAACAAACAATTTATAGACTTCGCTTTCAGATCCTCCATACCCAATGGCAGCCGATTCAACCCGCTTACTTTTTGATAATTCGTCATACAATTTGTTGATTTCAGGAGATAATTGCCCAAAACAAAAAGCAGGAATAAAAAATAATAGACCGGTTATTTTCATCATGGTTATTATAGAAAAGGAATTAAAAAGCCCGTTCCAATCATGAACGGGCTTTCTCTCAAATTATTTTATTTCTTCAGACACTTCTCAAGGAACTGATCCTGTTCCCATAAAAGGTGTAAGATATTTTCTTTAGCGACATAACCATGCGCTTCTTTCGGTAGAAGAACCATTTTCACAGGAGCTCCCAGGTTTTTCAGAGCCTGGAAATATCTTTCGGTCTGCAAAGTGAAGGTTCCCGGGTTGTTATCGGCATCACCATGAACCAAAAGCATTGGCGTTTTCATTTTGTCCGCATTCATAAATGGAGACATCTTGTTATAGATTTCCGGAATATCCCAGTAATTTCTCTGCTCGCTCTGGAACCCAAATGGAGTCAGCGTTCTGTTGTATGCCCCACTTCTTGCGATACCACATGCGAAAAGATTAGAATGGGTCAATAGATTAGCGGTCATAAAAGCACCGTAAGAATGTCCTCCTACAGCTACTTTCTTCTTGTCAATATATCCTAACTGGTCAACTGCATTGATCGCCGCTTCAGCATTTGCTACCAACTGTGGAATAAAAGTATCGTTCGGCTCTGTTTTTCCTTCTCCAATGATCGGGAATGCAGCGTCATCCAGTACCGCATATCCTTTTGTTGTCCAGTATACGAAAGATCCGTAGTATGGGAACGTAAAGTCATTCGGGTTCTGAGTATTTTGTCCTGCTGTATTTTTATCCTTATATTCTGTAGGGTACGCCCAGATCAGTAAAGGAAGTTTTTCTTTTTTAGCTTTCCTGTCGTAGTTGGCAGGCAGATAAAGCGTTCCTGTTAAAGTAACTCCGTCATTTCTTTTATACGTAATTACTTCTTTGTAAACATCTTTAATGCTTTCAAAAGGGTTCGCAAATTGGGTTACGGCTTCTGCTTTATTAGATTTAATATTCTTTTTAAAATAGTTCGGATAAAGGCTTGGAGACTGTTGAGTCGTTAAGATTTCACCTTTCGAAGCATTTAAGATATCAATAATCTCTTCTTTACCATTCTTAACGTTGGAAGTGTATAGTCTTTTCTTTTTAAGTGACTTTACATCCATTTCGTCGATGAAAGGATGCTGTCCATCTTTTGTAAATCCGTCTCCGATCAGGTAAGTCTTCCCTCCTTTCATATCGATAACATATCTTCCATACTGGTTTTTAGCAGTATTGAAATTCCCCGGATCACTGTATACATCCTGATAATTTCTGTCATCAATCACTTTTGAATCCCCATTATTAAGATCCACCAAATATGATTTTGTATTCCTTGTGTCGTACCAACCTTCAGAAACTACAGCATAATGATCATTGGTCCAGCTTACACCTTCATATCTCTGTTTTGTTTTAAAGAATGACTTTGGAGCGGCCGTAAAAGGAGCTTCCCACGTAAAGATCTCATCTCTGTATTCTGCGGTTTTAGACTGATCTCCTCCATCCAATGCTTCAGCAAACAACAAAGTTGCCGGTGCATCACTTCTCCAGCCCATACTTCTTTTTCCTTCTCTTACCGATGAAAATCCTTTCGGCATGATTTCATTCAAAGGAACATCGTTCACTACTTTTACCGCATTTCCTTTCATATCATAAACAGTAGCTGTCAGCGGGAATCTGCTTAACGGAACGATATATGAGAACGGTTTCCTGATCACTGTAGTCATTAAATAATTTCCGTCCGGAGAAAAGCTAAGACCGGAATACATATCCTGATCTTTTACTTTTTTAAGAGTTCCGTTCAGGTCTACATTATAAATTTCAGAAGCGGTAAGAACCTCAAAGTTCTTTTCATCCTGAGGATTTTTTAAAAGATCCTGGTAAGTTCTGTTTTGAGAAACTTTACCGTCAGCTGTAGAAACAATAGGACCCGTTGGAAGGTCTTTGCTGGCGTCAATCAGCGCAGGTCTGTTCTGAGGAAGTTTTCTGATCAACAAGCTTTGTGAATCGTTGTACCATACGTAAGGTGTTCCCAGGTTCGCATTCAGGTTATCTTCAGTAATTTTTTTGGCGGTTGCCGTTTCCATATCCACCAACCAAAGTTCTACTCCCTTGCTGGTTGTATTGGTAAATACCAGTTTCTTTTCGTCCGGTGAAAATGAAATGTAGGTAATTTTAGCATTCGCAGGCAGATTTTTAACCTGTATCTCATTTTTATCATTGATCTTTCTGATCTTCAGATTATTGGAATAAGTGACGCTGCTTGAAATATTAGTAACCGGATTGATTCTTAATCCTGCCAGTTTCATTTCCTGCTGATTAAGATCTTCCAGTGTTTTATATGTAGGACGGTAAGTAAAAACCACCCAGTCTTTTTTGCTGTTCATCAGAACGCTTGGAGGTCTTTCATAATCTGCCAGTTTTAGGATTTCTGCAGATGGCTTCTGATAAGTAATATTCTCCTGTGCATCATAGAAATTGAGAAATGCCAAAAGGCAAATGGTCAGTTTTATCTTCATATAAATTCATTTTCTACGAAAGTAGTGATTTTTGTGATATAACTAAAACAGTTAATTTTAATACCCGTTACTGTGATATAAATTAAAAATTCTATATTCGTATAGATCAAATTAATTCAATATTCATTATGAAAAATTTAAAGAAATTATCCAAGAGAGATCTTAAAACGATCATTGGAGGGCAGGTACCTTCATGTCCTACAGGATACAAGCCATGCGTGGCCGGAGTAGATGAAAACGATATCATTACATGGACCTGTGTTTGGTCTTCGCTGCCTTGTAAACCTTAATAAAAAACAAAAAAGAGCATTAGTTGTCTAATGCTCTTTTTTTATATTTTCTTGACTGATTTACCAGTCTGAAGCTCTTTTTCGCTTTTCTATCATATGATCTACAGATACTTTACCTGCGCCAAAAGCCATCAGGAGAAGATATACTGAAAGATAGATGAGACTCATTTCTCTTTTCTCAAACGGATCTGCTCCGTGAACTACAAAAGCAGCGATGATCATGGTAAAGATCAGAAAACCTAACGAAATCCTGGTAAACAATCCTAAAATAAGAAGTATTGAACATACAAATTCAGCAATAACAGTAAGAACAAGAGATACTAAAGGCCCTAATCCTATAAAGTCAAAAAACTCAATTTTACCGCCCTCCAAAAGCATCTGAAGTTTTGGAAAACCGTGAGAGAGCATAGCAAAACCTATAAATACTCTCACAACGAATAAAATAATATCTTTAGGTACTGAGCTTGAATTTGAATTGAAATAGTTCATTTACTAAAAATTTAAATTAAAGGTAATAAAAATCTTTTAATAGAACGGAATCACGAGCGTTTTTAGTCTATCTGTACCCGAAATTTTTCAAATCTCTGTCGTTTTTACGCCAGTCTTTTTTCACTTTCACAAAAAGATTCAAATGAATTTTCTTGGAAAAGAATTTTTCCAGATCGATCCTGGCTTCTGTTCCTACTTTTTTGATGGCATCTCCTTTATGACCAATGATAATTCCTTTCTGGGTATCTCTTTCCACATAAATAATAGAATCGATGAAAATGATCCCTTCTTTTTCTTTAAACTGCTCGGTAACGACCTCTACGGAATAAGGAATTTCTTTCTCATAGTTTAAGAGGATCTTTTCACGGATCGCTTCGTTCACGAAAAATCTTTCAGGCTTATCTGTGTACTGCTCCTTATCATAATAAGCAGGACTCTCCGGCAACAGAGATCTTAATTTGGGCAGAATGATATCTGTATTGAAAGCATTCAAGGCAGAAATAGGAAGGATCTCCGCTTTTGGAATCCTGTTGTGCCATTCTTCTACCTGTTTTTCAAGTCCTTCCTGAGTGGTCTGGTCTACTTTATTCAGTAAAAGTAAAACCGGAACCGGAATCTTGTTCAGTTTATCTATTAAAAATTCTGAAGGTTCAGCTTTATCCGTGACGTCTACGATGAATAAAAATACATCGGCATCCTGTAAAGAATCCTTTACAAAATCCATCATTTTCTCCTGAAGGCCATATTTCGCATCCAATACTCCGGGAGTATCTGAAAATACGATCTGTAGGTCTTCCTCATTATAAATTCCAAAAATTCTGTGGCGGGTTGTCTGTGCCTTCTGCGTTACAATAGCTAGTTTTTCTCCCATTAATTGATTTAATAAGGTAGATTTTCCAGCATTGGGCTTTCCGACTATGTTTACAAATCCAGCTTTATGCATATAAATAGTATTACGAACTGCAAAGTTAGTAAAACAAAACTGGTCTTCAAGGTTTAAGTCTACTTTTAGAAAATAAAAAAGCTTAATTGCTTTAAAAAAATAGAATGCTCCTCTTTAATTCAATCATTGATCTGTCTATTTATCTTCTTACTTTTGAAAATTAAACGAAATACAGTTGTATTGCATCCCATAAAACCAATACTTTTGACCTTATTAATTGACCTTATGGATATAGATCAGATCCTTGACCGTATAGATGTACTTCCTGATGCCTCTAAAGCTTCATTGAAAAAACATATCACGGAAGTATCCCACCCCAAATACTTCTGTCTTATGGAATCGGATAAGATCATTCCCCATATTTATTTTATAAAAAAAGGGATTGTACGGGCTTATGCTTCTACCGCCGATAATGATATTACGTTCTGGTTCGGGAGCGAAGGGGAAACTATTGTTTCCATGAAGAGTTACGTAGAAGATCGGCCAGGCTATGAAAGCATAGAACTTCTGGAAGACTGTGATCTTTACATTCTGGAAACGGAAAGTCTCAGAAAACTCTTCAATGAGGACATCCACATCGCGAACTGGGGAAGAAAATTTGCAGAAAAAGAACTGGTAAAAACAGAAGAGCTTATTATTTCAAGGCAGTTTAAAACATCTTTGGAACGATATAAAGATCTGATGACCAATAAATCGGATCTGCTAAAAAGGGTTCAGCTGGGTCATATTGCTTCTTATCTGGGCATTACACAGGTAAGTTTGAGCAGGATCAGGGCAGAGATAAAATAAGAAGGCTGGAAGCTTCTAATGGTCATTCACTTTAATAGTTTCTTTAAATAAATAATTTTTGACTGTCATTGTGCTTGTGGTTCCCTGTAATTTATCTTTCCAATCTTTAAATTTCCCAACCTTATAAATATTCATTTTTTAACAAATGTAAAATCGTTTCTCCTTTCAAATCCTGAAATTTGCAAAAGAGAAAATTATTAAAAATGAATTGGATTATTTTAATCATCGCCGGATTATTTGAGGTGGCTTTTGCCTCGTGTTTAGGAAAAGCCAAAGAAACGTCCGGTTCTGAGATGTATTACTGGTATGCCGGCTTTCTGGTGACCATGACGATCAGTATGCTGCTGCTGATCAAAGCTACGCAAACCCTACCTATCGGAACGGCTTATGCAGTATGGACAGGAATAGGAGCTGTAGGGACTGCTCTGATGGGAATGTTCTTTTTTAAAGATCCTGTAAGCTTCTGGAGAATATTTTTCATCTCCACTTTGATTGGTTCAGTAGTTGGGCTGAAATCTGTTTCTCACTAAGATCAACAACAATTTCTATCTATAGTAAAACAAACCCGTCTTCGAATCTGCAGACGGGTTTGTTGTTGCTTTTATTTTTTGAAAACTACAGGCAAGATCTCATTTTGTCTCAAACCGTATTTTCTGATTTCTTCTTCTGAAAAATTCTGGGAATAGAAGTTAGGTTCTGTTTCAAAACCAGCTTTCCTTAGTCGGTCAAAATAATCCATTCCGTACCAGCGAACGTGGTCATACTGGCCGAAGTGTTTCTGGCGTTCTTTTGGATCTTTGATGGAAAAATCTTCATACGTTTTCTCCAGCGCATTTCTCATCGGAACCTGAAAAATCCCCCAGCCTCCGGGTCTCATGACTCTGTAAAGTTCGCTTATGGCTTTTGCATCATCTTCTATATGTTCCAGAACATGGTTACAAAAAACAATATCAAAACTTTCATCCGCAAAAGGTAAATCCAGAATATCCGCTTTCACATCCACGATGGGAGAAAAAAGATCTGCGGAAATATAATCCAGATTTTTCATCATTTTAAACTTTCTCAGAAATTCCTGTTCAGGAGCGATATGAAGGACTTTAGCATTTTTAATGAAAAAATCGGTTTCATTTTGAAGATACAACCACATCTGGCGGTGTCTCTCCAAACTCAATGTTCCCGGAGAAAGAGCATTTTCACGCTGCTTTCCATACCCGTAAGGAAGAAATTTCCGGTAGGATTTTCCGTCGATAGGGTCATAAAACTGGTCTCCCTTGAATAACTGGTAAATCAGTGGTCTCGCCCAGATACTCATTTTAATAAGCATCGGACGTGGTAATGTATTGAGTAAAAGTTTAGCTATTTTTTTCATTAAAAATCCAATTGGAATGGCTTCTCTTCATCGCTTACAATGCCTAAAGCTTCGTAAACGTATTTGAAGGTGGAAAGCAATACCGGTTTACCATTAATAACGGCTACATCATGCTCAAAGTGAGCAGAAGGCAGATTATCAAGGGTGGTAACTGTCCAGCCGTCATTATGGAATTTTACTTTTTCAGTCCCCATATTAACCATTGGTTCAATAGCGATCGCCAGACCGTCTTTGATGACCTTTCCGCTTCCCTGTTTTCCGTAATTCGGAACCTGTGGATCTTCATGCATTTTTCTTCCAAGACCGTGTCCCACAAGCTCTTTTACTACGCCATATCCTTCTTTTTCACAATGGGTCTGGATGGCATGAGAAATATCCCCTATCCTTTTTCCTCTTATACACTGTGCAATTCCCTTGTAAAGTGATTCTTTGGTAACCTGCAACAGTTTTTTAACCTCAGGTTTTACTTCACCGATCTCAAATGTATAGGCATGATCTCCTACAAAACCGTTCAGAATAACGCCACAGTCTACCGACAGAACGTCTCCTTCCTGTATAATATCATTATTGGGAAAACCGTGAACTACCTGATCATTTGGAGAAATACATAAAGAATTCGGAAAACCGCCATATCCTAAGAAAGCTGGTTCAGCCCCGTGATCTTTAATAAAATCATGGGCCAGTTGATCAAGATATAAAGTATTAATTCCCGGTTTTATTTCTTTAGCAAGCATTCCCAGTGTTTTAGACACCAGATGTGCACTCTCCTTCATGAGGCGGAGTTCCTCTATTGTTTTTAATTGAATCATTGTATTAATTTACCAATGTATTAATGTACCAGTGTAACAATTTCACTAACGGTTTATTGCTACATTGTTATACTATTAAATTGTTGTATTATATATTTTACCAGAAAAGTCCTTTTTTCTTTTCTTTTTTAAGTTTTGAGTAGGCAAGAACTTCTTTTCCTTCTACACGGAATTCTATTCTGTCCTGGATAATATTGTAAATTTCGCCCCATCCAGGAAATCCCCCTAAATTTCTGTCATCGATGAACCAGTCTGCATCCAGTTTTCTGGATTGATTTTCAGAATCGAAAACTTCTCCTTCAAAGCTGGAATTGATGGCGTAAAATTCAATGCCGTTTTTCTTGCAGAATTCCACTGCTTCATCTAAAGTCTTTCCATGTCTGTACGTCCATAGGATCAACCTGTACCCTTCTGCCTGAAGTCTTCTTAATGTTTCGAAAGCAAAAATTTTCGCTTTTCCAATTGCAGGATAGGCATCATCAACGATCGTTCCGTCGAAATCCACAGCAATTTTTTTATTATTTAACATTGTGTACCATTTTTTAGCTTTGCAAAGATAAGAAATAAAAAGAGTGCCTAAAACGATGGCACTCTTAAGTTTTTATAATTTAATGATAATCTGTTATTAACTCTTCACCCATTTAAACTCGAACTGAAGATCCGGTGTAGAAATCCGGTCTGTAATTTTCTGAAGTCTCGAAGGAAGTTTCATTAAATATTCCTGCGCTTTTTCAGCTTTCTCAGTAAGTCCTTTTACATGTTCAATCTTCCATTCATCCAACAGGTCTGATAAAATATTGATATAATCATTTCCTGTATACACCATACATCTCTGGGCTGCATCTGAGAAATGTCCCCAAAGTTCACCTGCCTTCTGACCAGACTGTCTCATCATGTGAGCAGGCATTACGATCTTCTTACGCATCATATCCTCAAAAGCAAGGATCATTTCTGATGGATCTATTTCTAAAATTTTAGCAACGAAATGCTTATAAGCTTTGGCATGTCTGGCTTCGTCTGCGGCAATAACCCCACACATTTTAGCCAGCTTTCCGTTTCCGGACTGTTTTGCCAATGTTCCTACTCTACGGTGAGAAATGTTGGTAGCCGTTTCCTGGAAACTCGTATAAATAAAGTTTCTGTAAGGATCCATACTTGTACCCAGATCAAAACCGTCATTAATTAAATATTGAGTGGTAACTTCCAGCTCTCTCATGTTCACTCTTCCACACAAATAAAGATATTTGCTTAAAAGATCTCCATGTCTGTTTTCTTCACCGGTCCATGCTCTTATCCAGTTGGCCCAGCCCACTTCATTCTTCTCCTGATCAATTCCGTCTACTCCCATCAACCATGACTCATATGAAGGGAGAGCTTCTTCTGTGATACAGTCTCCGATCAGCGTTACAAAAAGGTCATAAGGCATTTCACGGGCAAAAGTCTGAATTTCTTCAAGATCATATTTAAAATCAGAGCTTGATGGATCCGGAAGATAATCAGAAGGCTGCCAAATCTTTTCAATTGGCGTTAAAAATTTATCCAGAAAAGAACCTACCTCCTTTTCCAATATTCCCATTACTTCTTTTCTAACAAGCTTTTGATACATTTTCTTATATGGATTTAATTTACAAAGATATGATTTATTTATTATTTGTCGCATAATAACATATGCAACCCATACCATGACTGACATAAATCATACAAAAATGCCGCCATCTATACTATAACGGCATTTTTATGACATTATTATTGAATTTTAGCTAACTAAAATATCTCCTGTCATTATTTCCGGAATTTCCACTCCCATTACTTTTAAAATAGTTGGGGCTACATCTCCCAGTTTTCCAGGTTTCAGATTCCATGTATGGTCCTTATCCATTACAATAAATGGCACAAGGTTCGTAGAATGCTGTGTATTTGGGGTACCATCCGGATTGATCATGACATCTGAGTTTCCATGGTCTGCCAGAATGAATACGGCATATCCGTTCTCATAAGCGGCAGTGGCAACTTTTTCAATGCACTGATCTACTGTTTCAGCGGCTTTTACAGCGGCTTCAAAAACGCCGGTATGGCCTACCATATCTGTATTGGCAAAGTTCAGACAGACAAAATCAGCCGTTCCGTTTTCCAGTTCCGGTACGATGACATTCGTGATGTCATAGGCAGACATTTCGGGCTTAAGATCATAAGTAGGAACATCTTTCGGACTTGGACAAAGAAGTCTTCGTTCACCATTGAACTCCTCTTCTCTACCTCCGGAAAAGAAGAAAGTGACGTGAGGGTATTTTTCTGTTTCAGCAATTCTTATCTGCGTCTTACCATTTCTTTCAAGAATTTCTCCCATGGTTTCCTTCAGTACTTCTTCATCAAATACAACCTGTACATTCTGATAGGTCTTATCATAATTGGTTAACGTGATGTAGTGAAGGTTAAGTTTACGCATAAAGAACTCAGGAAAATCTTTCTGGGTAAGAACTTCTGTGATCTCACGTCCTCTGTCGGTACGGAAGTTGAAACAAATGACCACATCACCGTCTATAATTTTGGCTACCGGTACTACATTTCCTGTTTCAGTGGTCTTCACCAGAATAACGGGCTTTAAGAACTCATCGGTTACGTTATTATCATAGGAAGATTTAATAGCATCCAGAGCATCTGTTGTCTGCAGACCTACTCCTTCTACCATGGCATCGTATGCCAGTTTTACACGCTCCCATCTTTTGTCACGGTCCATTGCATAATATCTTCCAATTACCGTTGCAAGCTTACCTACTGTAGTTTCCATGTGACCCTGAAGTTCTTCTATAAATCCAAGTCCTGAATGCGGATCACAGTCTCTTCCGTCTGTAAAGGCATGAACAAAAACATTTTCATGAAGTCCGAACTCCTGAGCGGCAGTTAATAAACCTTTTAAATGATTGATATGTGAGTGTACTCCTCCATTGGAAACCAATCCGATGAAGTGTAGTTTTTTATTTTCTCTTTTAGCATAATCGAAGGCATCCTGGATGATCTGCTGCTGTCCCAAAGTTCCGTTCTCAACGGCCATATTCAGTTTCACAAGATTCTGATAGACCACTCTTCCTGCGCCTAAATTCATGTGTCCAACTTCAGAATTCCCCATTTGTCCTACAGGAAGTCCTACAGCCAGACCACTGGCTTCAAGTGTTGTATGTGGAAATTTTTGATAACAGCTGTCTATAAATGGAGTGTTTGCTTTTTCCAGGGCAGATACCTCTGGATTTGTTCCCAGTCCCCATCCGTCAAGGATTGCTAATATTGCTTTTTTTGACATTTCTATAACTTTTTGTTACACAAATTTACCTAATTTCCGATGAATAGAAGAATTTGAAAGGTTTATTTTAAAAACATTCTGGTAAAAATAGTACATATTATTAGTATAGAATCTACGAATGATTTGCTTTTCTGTTCTCGCGCGGATTTCGCTGATGGGGCAGATTTTTAAATTTTATTCGGTTCGAATGATTCTGGTTATTGGTGGAAATTATTTGTACGCTGTAACTAAGTTTTGTTTTTTTTGCCACAGATTGCAGAGATTTTCACGGATGATTTAGATTGTTGATGTGAATGATTGGTGCTATTTGTGAAAAATTATTTGTGATATTTGTGTTTAAACATTTAATTTTGCTTTATGGATTTACGAGATCAGTTAAAGAACCTTTTTCCTGAACATGAGGAAAAGGATTTTGAAATGCCTAAGGAAGAATTTAAGCAGCAGGAACCATTGGTGTGCAAATTTGAAAAGAAGGGCAGAAACGGAAAGCCTGTAACGATTGTGGAAGGCTGGGAAGGAAGTGAAGATGATTTAAAGAAAATTTCAAAAAAAATAAAAACCACCTTAGGAATAGGCGGTTCAGAGAAAGATGGAACGATCATTATTCAGGGCGATAATCGTGATAAAATAATGAATATCCTTAAAGAAATGGGATATAAAACCAAAAGAGTCGGCGGATAAATCTAGAAATAGATCTGGGTGTCCGGCATCAGGTTTTTTAATCGTTCAATCTTAGTTTT
The DNA here is from genome assembly GCF_003815695.1 of Chryseobacterium carnipullorum. Lineage (NCBI taxonomy): Bacteria > Pseudomonadati > Bacteroidota > Flavobacteriia > Flavobacteriales > Weeksellaceae > Chryseobacterium > Chryseobacterium carnipullorum. Next base: position 4,458,151 of record NZ_CP033920.1, read on the forward strand.
TTCAATTGGATTTCCTGTAAGAATAAGGGTTTTCAGGTTTTTAAGCTGTGCTATTTCTGCAGGAAGATCTTTTAGGTCATTGTTCGCAAGATTCATACTGACGATATTTTTGAGCCCTTTTATTCCGGACGATATTTCTGTAATGTGATTGTCGCTTGCGTTTAAAAATTCAAGATTTTTAGCTTTAAACAAGTTTTCAGGAAGTTTTACAATAGCATTCTGCTGCAATTCCAGATATTTCAATTGTTTAGGAAAAGATAGATTTCCCAGATCATTGATCTGATTTTCAGATAAATTGAGGAATTTTAAATTTTTGATTCTGTCTAACCGGTCCGCAATGATGCTGATCTGGTTTCCCTGAAGGTTAATTTCTTCCAAAGCAGGAATTTCCATTAATGCTTCCGGAAACACATTCAGGTTGTTGGCATCCAAATGAACTGCTTTTAAGTGTTGAAGCAGAGCAACATTCGGATTGATGCTCGTGAGTCCGTTAAGGTTTATTGAAAATGTGTGCAGCTTTTTCAGATTTCCTATTTCATCAGGAATGTATTTTATACTGTTTTCATTAACATTTAAAATCTCCAGTTCAGTAAGGGTAAAAATCTCCTGGTCCATTTTTTCAAGTTTATTTCCCATAATGTTCAGAAAAAACAGAGCATTCAGTTTCGAGATTTGTGGTGGCAGATTAAAAAGCCCTTTTTCCCTGAAACTCATGCTGTAAACAGTCTTCTTACTGCTCAATGCTTCGTCTATATTGGTAAACGTAGGATATTTTACGGGATCGATCTGTGCTTTCGCGTGACAGATCGACAAAATAGAAATCAATAGGACAAGTTTTTTCATAGTGATAAATTTCGGGCGGCGGCTTTGCCGCCGCCCGAAATTGGATATTAATAATTTACTTTTTTAATAATTTCACAGTCTTCTGGAAACCACCTTCTGCTTCGATATTCAGAACCAGAATACGCGATGTTTCCAGCTGGTGAGTGAAATCAAGATCCAATGATCTGTTCACACCGCTGAATCTTTTCGTATAAACAATCTTTCCATCCATGCTGTAGGCGGTTACTGAAATATCTTTCAATCCTTTTGGCGAATTGATTTTAACCATTCCTGAAGTAGGATTCGGAGCGACCTCAACGGTATTTTCTGCATTGTGGCTGTCAACAGTTCCCAAGGCTCCGGCTGTTCCTAAGTTTTGCTTTAAAGCAATAACAATCGTGGCTGATTTTCCTCTGTAGTCGATTGTGTTTCCTGTAGCATCAATATCCGTAGAAATCGTAGAATCAGGATGCTGAATAGAGAAGAAACCAAATTTGTGATCTGGAGTAAATGTCAATCCAGTAGGTTCTGATCCTGCCGGCATAGAAGCGAAAAGTCTCACTTTAGGATTAGCCTGCGTATGATCCGGAGCAATTACCCAGATGTAATTTTTTCCACCATCCTGAAGAACCCAAAGGTTTCCAAGTTCATCAAACGTAAGGTTGTCATTTCCATCACCCCAAGCTTCAGTTTTCATTCCTTGTGGGGTATTGAAAGAATAAGAAGTAGAAGCCCCTCCTACAAAAGTTTCTACCTGAGAAGCTGTTGTTCCGTTATCCTGAAGACGGTATACTTTGTCTAATCCTTTTGCGGTAAAGTAGATCTTTCCGTCCAAAGGACTGATGTCTACGTCTTCTACTCCATTAAATCTTGTTCCTCCTAATGACTGGGCAAGAGCGGTTGTATTATTCTGGTCTGCCTTTACTTTGTTCGGAACCTGAATCCAGGTTGCGGTGGTTCCTACAGGATCCCCGGAAGTACTTAATCCCTGATCAAGTTTTAGCACATAAAGATTTCCTGAAGCCAAGTTGTTCGGTGTATCCATTACATATTTATATACCATGTGAGTTCCACCATCTTCTCCGTAATAGGCTGTGGTTCCTGCATTATTTACCACCACATTTTCGTGATTCATGATTCCCATCTGCCAAAGCTTTCCTTTGGATCCGTCTGTATTTTTGGAAACGACCTGCGCAGTCGCTGGATCAATCTCTACCAGCCATCCGTAATCTTTATAACCATCACTGTTGACATCATTGGAGGTAACAGATTCTTCCGCTGTCACAACAGTTCCCCAAGGCGTAACTCCACCTGAACAGTTTCTGATCGTCTGAACCAAACTTGGATCTGAGAAACTTACTGCTCTTGATCTTGTCAGCTGCCATAGTTTTGTAGAAGAATTGTAAGTAACCTCAGCCATTGTAACACCTCCGGGATTGGTTTCATGGTTTACCGAAAGATATCCGTTGGTACTGCTACCTGTTTTGGGAACATAGGCTGTAAAATCATTCTGACCTCCTACCATTCCACCTCCTTCGGTATAGTTGTCGCCTTCTTTTAAAATAAGCTGATATTTATGCTCTGCCGGAATGATCAGTTTATTGGTTTGGGCAGTAGGAACAATGGAAGTAAAACAACTGATGTGCGTTCCTGTACATGCTGCAGGAGGCGTAACAGTAGTTGTTGTCTTTAAATATGCATCGATTCTGAGGTCTGAGCTGGTTCCGGTTCTGTTGTGAAGTTCCACAGAAAGCCTGTTCGTTCCGTTTACAAATTGAGACTTGGGAATAGAGAAAATATTATAAACACTTTCCGCAGCACCATCAATTGTTGTACTGGAAGGTGTATTGAAAGCAATAGTTCCCGCAGGCATATTATCTCTCACCACCTCAATTCCGTTAAGGTAAACAACAATTCCGTCATCTCTCATCACTCCCAGTTCCATATTATCTGAAAGGGTTGATAAGTCTACCGTAAAATCTTTAGCAAAATATGCTGCGGTAAGACCTGAGCTGATGGTAGTGGTGACAGGGTCTCCATATCCCAGAGGCCCGTTTCCAACTGCCCATGTTGAAATATCAAATGTCTGACCTTTCCATGGATCTGCCAGGGCCTGATTGTTGTCTTTATATCTCCACGACGAGTTTTTGTTGAATAAAAAGGTCTGCGCTTTCACACTAAACCCAGCGGCCATTGCCAGCGCCGCAATTGTAAGTAATTTTTTCTTCATTTTTTATTGATTTATTAGACCCTGCAAAACTATTTTTTTGGTGCTGAACCTCTGTTAATAGGACTTTAAATATAGATCCGGGAATATTAATTAATCTGAAACCTAATGTTAAGGGAATTAAATAATTGTTAAATGATGAATGATACGATCAGTGATAGATAGATAGATAGATAGATCGATCGTACTATACGATTCATCTTTTCAGCAAAACATTGCCTTGAACTTGTCATCTTAAAGACTATTTTTACATTCAAAAACTCTAAACCTTTAACGCTTCTTACTTCGCTTTGCTAATGTCCGTCAGTGAATTCAGGAATGCGATAACCTGTTTGATCTCCGTTTTTGTCAATTCCAGTTTGTCCGGTGGCAAGGTTTGGTTTTTCATCTTTAGCCCCAGACCTTCTCCTCCACCTTCATTGTAAAAATCCATTACTTCTTCCAGCGTGTTGAAAGCTCCGTTATGGAAATAAGGCTTTGTAAGGGCAATATTTCTTACCGTAACCGTTTTGAAGGAGTAATCATAGATCCATGATTTTTCTTTTTTCACAGGACTGTTGGCTCTCCCAAGATCGGAATCTAATTCTACAGGAAGCTGGCTGACAGGTTTCTTCGTTATTCCTAAAACTTCAGATTCATTTTCATTAAAAAACGGAGGTACCAAACCTGAGAAATGAGGGGCAAAATGGCATGTGGCACAGTTGGCTTTGCCCATAAATAAATTATAGCCTTTCTTAACATCATCTGAAACATCTTTCTCATTTCTCATAAAACGGTCAAAATCACTATCAAAAGAATACAGGGAAGCTACATAAGAGCTAAGGGCTTTGGAAAAATTTTCTTTGTTTATTTTGCCATCTCCAAAAGCTGTACGAAAGGCTTTTTTATACTCAGGTTTTGTTTTTAATTTTTTGATGATGTCTTCATAGCTGGTATTGAACTCATCATTATTGTAGATCACATGTTCAGCCTGCTGTTCCAGGTAAAAAGCACGAAGGTCATAGAAAAATCTTTTGGCAAAGACTGCATTATAAAGAGAGGGTGAATTCCTTAGTACTGTTTTTCCCTCCACATTGCTCGGCGATTTTGCTTTAAGATCCGTAAAAGCATTTTCCTGAAGATGGCAGGCTGCACAACTCACTTTACCGTTTTGACTTAAATTCTGATCATAGAAAATAGATTTTCCGAGATTCCGGAGATCTTCATTATCTTCCGGAGATTTGAGCAGAGTATAAAAATAAGGATCTAGAAAATCACTGCTGAATAGATTCTTACTCTTTATATTCCAGCCGGAAAACTCTTTAAGATCATCTTCTCTTCCGTCCCACTTTCCGAATTCTTCATACAAAGGCTGAATATATTTTTTATAAAATTCAATTCTGTCAAAAGTTTCAAAATCTTTATTGGTTGCAAGATAACTTATCCCTTTAGTAAGAATCTGATTGGCTTTCTGCACATTATAGTTTTTAAAATAGGTATCGCTGTTGAGGTATTTTTTAATTCCTGTAAACGCATGTCCGGCTTCCTCAGAACTATTCAGGGAACCGGGTGTGTCAAAACCTGTTACTCCAAGAGTGTAGATTCTTATTAACTCGACTCTTAGAGGCAGTGTCTTGTTATTTCCGCGGCTTAAACCATTCTTTACAGCACTCAGGTAAAAACTTGAATAGGAATTGTACAGAAAGTCTGTAATAGTCTTGATCTTTTCTTTTTCGTCTCCGGCCTCATCTGAAAATATCAGTTCATCTAAAACCTGAAGTCCCTCCGGTGGCAAAGTGTAAGAGGACGTTCCTGCTGCTTCTATATGAAAAAGCGGAGCCGCATTAAGATGGGTTTTTGTAAATTCCGGATAATGGTAAGCAATATAGAATTCGACTTCTTTAAATGAATTTCTCGTAGTGCTTAGGGAATTTCTGAGTTCTTCAACAGTAATCTTATCTTCTGAGAATTGGTAGACGTCTGATTTCAGCTGTTCAAGCCTGTTTTTAAAATCGGACAACCCTTTATTGACAAAAGTATTTTCATTTTCTCCTCCTTTATCAATGGGGTTAAAAGACATGACAGCAAAACCTATCAACACAATCACAGCTAGCAACGGATACAATCTCATGAATTTTTAGCGGCAAAAGTAGCGTTCCCATGTTATGTTAAGTTTAAGGCCAGATTAAAAAATGTTTATATTTTACAGTAAAATAGAGGCTGGAACTTATTTTCGACGGGAATTTATTGAAGTCAACGTAAAATTTGATAAAACGAGCTCTGAAAGAAGAAAAAATCCCGTGACCAGCTCTGCTTTTGGCTTCCATCATTTTCAACGACGATCTTCATGCTGTCATCCATAACAATTAGAAATATTTTTATTAATTTTAAACCCCGAAATCAAATTCATTCTACTTAAAAAGGACTGACTTCTTCATGCCGGTTTAAAAAATGATGACGAAAGATATTGGGAGAGGATTTTTTTTAACATCAATTTCAGCAGATTAAACAAAATATTAATATGAAAACAAAAGTATTATTTGCTTTTGCGGCAGGTTTTCTTTCCATCTGTGCCTATTCGCAGAAAAAAGAAATGGCTGTATATGCAGAAAAGAAAGGTAATGATTATTACCTGATACGGCTTGAACAGGATCAACCAATCCCCAACGTTTACGTCTATTCCAACGGAGTGACAAAACCCTATAAAAAATATACAGATCTGAAAGACGTTGTAATGGACTTTCCGGGTATGATGGATTCCAACAATTCCACGAAAGAAGAAATGGTTTCTGTCCTTAAAAAAGGAGACAAGTTTTACGAAATCACCACCCAGAGGAAAGATCCTAAAAACTTCGAAAAGACGATGATTACGGTCTATGAAATATTTCAGGGACAAAAAAGAATTATAGAAGAATATGACACCATCTATGAATTGGCCGGGTCACCTTATAAAGACGCTATTTTCATTAATTAAACAACAAAAAATATAAGTTATGCTAAATAAACTTGCTGCCTCAGAACTGGTTCTGAATGATGACGGAAGTGTATACCACTTAAATCTTCTGCCTGAAGATATTGCTGATAAGATCATCCTTGTGGGAGATCCGGACAGAGTGGCAAAAGTTTCAAAATATTTTGATAAAGTAGACATCAAAAAAAATAAAAGAGAATTCTACACTCACACCGGAACATTGCGTGGAGAAAGAATTACCGTAATGTCTACAGGTATCGGAACCGAAAACATCGATATTGTCATGAACGAGCTTGATGCTTTGGTCAATATCGATCTTAAAAATAAAGAATTTAAAACAGAACATAAGGCACTTGAATTGTTCCGTATGGGAACCTGTGGAAGTGTTAACCCTGACGTTCAGGTTGATAATATGCTGGTCACCCAGAATGTTGTGGGTCTTGACGGACTGATGCATTTCTATCAGGACTATAGCTTTGAAAACGAATTTTCAAAAAACTTCATGGAGAAATTCCCTTACGCAAAGATCAAGCCGATGCTTTACTTCTCAGACTGGGCAGAAGAAATGGGAGAATACTATAAAGATGCCAAATACCACGGAAATACAGCTACTTTCCCGGGATTCTATGCTCCTCAGGGAAGAGAACTTCGTTTAAAAGCATTTGATGATAAGTTTCTGGAAACATTGAATGATCTTGGAGTAACTAATTTTGAGATGGAAACCTCAGCGATCTACGCACTTTCAAAACTGTTGGGACATAAAGCTATTACGGTAAACAACGTTATTGCGAACAGAAGACGAGGAGAATTCTCCGCAGACCATCATGCTTCCGAGAAAAACCTGATCGATTGGGTATTGGACAGAATCATTAAATAAAAAATTTAACCCCAACCTTACAGCTTTTAAAAATTTATAAGGTTGGGGTTTAAAAAAGAGACGATAGATGATTCCTGAAAATTGATTCACCCCATCGATTTTCATGAATGAAATTCCCGCGGATCCGGATGTTTAAATCCAAAATTTAATTCTGAAATTAATTTTGTGGGCAGTATTATTTTGCCCTCACCTACTGATTCATCAGGAGACGGCAGATTTTTCTGAGCGTTGATCACCTGGGCTTTCGACGGATGCTGTGGAGCAGTCACATTATAGAGTTTCCCTTCTGATCCTGTTTCGATCATTTTTTCAATGACGCCCGAAATATCTTCATAATGAATATGATTTACCGGAGCCTGCAGATTTGAAATGTTGTAATTTTTAAGAAGCCTGTTATCTCCCATCAGCCCGGACAACCTCAAAATATTAACCTGCGGATATCTGTTTCTGATCATTCTCTCTCCCGGAACCTCATCAGAAGAAAGACTTTCTTCGCTGTATTCTCCGGCCATATCCGGATAGACACCTGTAGAGCTCATCACAAATATTTGTCCATCAAAATCACCGATAAACGAAAATAAATGCTGTACTCTATTGTACAATGAACTTGCGCAGCAGTTTTTTCCTGAAAGTGGAATGGTAATGATCAGAACATCTATATCCTTAATCTCTTTCCATTGCGCGATTTCTTCTTCTAACTGAAAATCAGGAAAACTTGCCAGGGAGGCATTGAATCCTTTTGCAGAAAGATCCTCCACTTTATCTTTTGTAGTTGCAGTAGTATATATTTGATATTGTCCCGACATCGAAGCGGCGATCCTGGATCCCAGCCAGCCGAAACCTATAATTCCAATTCTCTTCATAAATTTCAATTGTATGTTCTAATTTTCCTTCTACTATTGATCTTGAGAACCAAAGTAAATTGTTAACAAAATTAAATGAATTTACAGGGTTCACAATAATTTTATTTTTCTGACCTTCATTTTTATTAAATTAAGATCAAGAATTGGAAGATACAGGAATAAAAATCTGGCTAATATTTCTTACGACAATAACCTTTCTCCCGAATCAGCTTCCTCATTTTAATCTTTCAGCCCAATTAAAGTTTAAACTATCATACACTTTCTATACACGAAGATGAATGAATACCTTATTTTCTGTCTCATTTTAAACCTAACAAGTGTTAGTAGTAGAAGTACGACAAAAAGTAAAATAGTCTTTCAATTTTTTCTGATTAGGATCACAGCTTCTTATATTTGTTTCACATCGATGTGATTTTAACACCAATATTACAAACTGTATTTCAGGATGTTAAATCAACAAAAACAAAATGTTAATTATATCTTAAAATATATACAGAAAGGGATTTACCGATAAATAATGCAAAAAAAAGAAGGTTAAATTACTTACAAAAGAGATTCAATACTGACTTCAAACAGAAAGTATTTCCATCTGAAGTGAGTGATAAAAAAAGGATACAGACCGGTTAATAAGGCGAATGTTTACCTACACTAATCAGAAAAAAATATGTTATGTTTCAGGACAATCAATCATCCAAAAACCAGATTTCAAAATCTAAAAAAAATCTGGAAAGTATAGACCCTACAGACCTGGCCAGGGAAACTGTAAAAAAGGCTGATACAATAAAAAAAACAGCACAGACCGTCGGACAGACAGCTTCCTATGCTGATAATTTCATGAATAAAGTTGCCCAGAATAATACAGCACTGGTTTCAGAAAATAAAATCTGGACGGAACAACCTACCTCCAAAATCCACAATGCAAGCTCTATTCCCACAAGCGAACTTTTAGGCATCAATCGTGTTGTCAAGCTGGAAATCATTATTGAAGGCAAAATCATCAAGCATTTCAAGCATTTTAAACTGACTCAGAGTGCTGTTAAGCATCATGAATTCAATTTAACGCTTGCCCATGATACTCTGGGAGACGCAGAAAATCACAATCTTGAGCAGGCCCAGAATTTTCTAGGGAAGAGATTGACTGTAGTCTTTAAATATAAAGATGTAGAAGAAAGTCCGGAAAGAAACTTTGTAGGGGTCATTACAGAAGTAGGATTCAGTCAGGACAAAGGCAGTCTTGGAAATATTGTCCTTACGGGAAACAGCCCTACTTTGCTCCTGGATGCAGCACCGCATATCCAGAGTTTTGGAGGCAAACAGGAGATCAGCCTGAACAGTATTGCAGACTGGGTCATCAAAGAAGGCCTTGGTTCCAATAAATTCGATTTCAGAGTAGATTCCCAGCATGGCAATGTTTCCTACAGCTCGCAGTATGAAGAAACCCATTACAACTATCTCGCAAGAATTGCAGAAGCCTATGGCGAACAGTTTTATTATGATGGCGAAGTTCTTCATTTCGGAAAATTGCCACCACAGGAAAAACCTGTACAGCTGGTGTATGGAAGCAGCGTTCATGATATTAAAATTAAAATGAAAGCGCAGCATGTCAATCCAAGCTTTTACGGCTACAACAGCAGTAAAAATGAAAAACTCACGACAGGAAGTTCAAAAATAAACCATTCATCAGATATTGCGAAAAGGGCTTATGAAATATCCCAAAAGACATTTACCACACCTTCTTTAAGGATTGCCCCAATCAAGGCATCCACCTTTATGGATATCGATGCCTCACAGAAAGGGACAGCAGGAAGTAAGGCGGTGAATGTATTTATCACTTCGGGAACAACCAGCGTTCCATTCTTATACCCGGGATGTACCGCAGATGTAGAAATGCGAAAGTCTGAAACCAATCAGACGGCTTATTTCACCAAGCTTATGATTACGGAGGTGAGTCACGAGGTGGATGGAAGAGGCTATTATACTGGGAACTTTGAAGCCATCGCCGCAGATACAGGATTTATGCCCCGTCCTGAATTTGAAATGCCAAAAGCAGATCCTCAGTTTGCTAAAGTTATTTCAAATACCGATCCTTTAAATCAGGGTCGTGTACAGGTTCAGTTTGACTGGCAAAACGGACCGGATACTACAGAATTTATCCGGGTCATGACTCCTGATGCAGGCGGAAGCGATAAAGTAAGTAAAAACCGTGGTTTTATGGCTATTCCTGAAGTTGGAGATCAGGTAGTTGTCAATTTTGTACACCAGCATCCGGACCGGCCCTTTGTAATGGGAGGAATGTTTCATGGTGGAGTTGGCGGTGGCGGCGGACAAAACAATAACGTTAAAAGTTTAAGCAGCCGAAGCGGTAATAAACTGGAATTAGATGACGGTGCAGGATCTGTATTCCTGACCGATCAGGGAGGAGCGAATATGAAGTTTGACGGAGCAGGAAATGCAACAACCAACGCCAATAATAATAAAACAGTCACAGTAGGAAATAATAACACGGTCAATGTGGGCAGCGTAAGTGCCATTAACGTAGGCGGAAAAGAAGGTGGAGGGGCTAATTCTATGCTTAAAATGGACAGTTCCGGAAACATCACGCTGGAATGTGACACTACCATCACCATTAAAACAGGGAGCAGTTCCATCACCATGACCACAGGAGGAGATATTACAATAGAAGGACTGAATGTGAAAGTTGTTGGTAAAACGACAACCGAGCTTGGAAAAGCCGCTGCCAATCCAGGAATTAAGATCGATAGTGATATTAATATCAATGCAGCAAAAATTAATACTTCATCTTCAGGACCTACCAATATCAAAGGGGCAGATGTAGAAATCAATAAAGGATAATGATGCAGACTACTAAAGAAAACAGAGGAGAACATCGAAAATATACTTTTCTCAGAGAAGAAAGGTATCAGTTTCAGGGGCTCAGAAATGAAAACTTTATTGAAGCTGAACTCAAGGTCACCTTAACTTCTCTAGATTATGAAAAGCCTGTTTTTACAGTTGAAATACCATTTTATAAACAATCCAATAAAGAGGGAATGTACAAATGGATCGGAGACCTGCATCAGCTTAGAGAAAAGATTGTCTGCACTCTGAATGAAAACGGACAGCTTGGAACGATTATCAACCTGGATGATATCCGGAACAAATGGAAAGAATTAAAGCCCAAAATAAATCTAAGACACAGGAATGAACACTATCGTGAGATTTTTATTAAGGGTGTAGAAGAACTTTTGGAAGATGGTGAACGCCTTGCGCAAGCCTTACGCTTTGCAATGCCTTACCAGCTGCTTTTCCCCGGCATTCATTTCAGGGAGTTTAAAAAGAATGAGATCACTAAAGGATATCGTGAACTTCCCAACTTTATTGCCGCTAAAAGTGTTCCTATTACTACAGAAGAGAGAATTTCAAAATTGGAAGACGGAAGATACCAGATCGATGTGAAAGGAAGTATTGATGAAAACAATTTTGCACAGGATAAAGTAACGGCGATGATCCGTATTTTAAAGAATCGTCCCCGGGTTCCAACTCTCCTGCAGCTTAATTACATAGAACGTTATCTTCTGGAAGAATGGCCCTGGTCTGAACAAAGCATGTGTATGAGCCTGGCGCAGATTCCCGGCACATTGTATCGTGAGGAAAAAAACATCTTAAAAGCGATAGCTCATGACCATTCCCTTGCTTGATATTGTATTCCAGAACGACCGGTATTATCTTCTTTTTGATGATGAGAGGATTCTGGAGACTTCGGTTTCCAAAGAATGGTACCTGTATGCGGACGGAGACTACGTATGCTCTATCGAGAATTGTAAAGTTTCGGAACTATTGAAAGTTCCGGGTAAGATTTTTCTGGAAACCCGGGAAAACCTTAATCAACTGGAAAATAGTTTCAGAAGATTGAAAAATGTAATGCTAAGCTCAGATAAAATTAACCTCTAAACCATCGCATTATGGCAAAAAAATACGTACCCGAAGGTGCTTTTTTAGCTTGCGACAAAGGAACAAGCCCCTCTACCCTGCGGGTAAGCAACAATAAAAACACCACCATATACAGTGTTCCTATGGCATCGGAACTGGATTTCCTTCCTTTTTTCAATATTAAACCTATGGGACTTTGCACCAACCCTTTGAAATGGGCAACAGGCGCTTCCTGCTTACCCACCATTGTTACAGGATGGCAGGAACCAAAAGATGGGGTAAAGATCAATGGCAGCCGCATGCTGTTGGAAGATTCTTTTTGTAATTGTATATTTGGTGGAAAGATCAATATCTTTTTTGACAGAGCTGCTGCTGTATCCTATGGCGTTGGAGAAGGAAAAATGCCTTCCGACTATATCAAGGAAGGATTTGACTGGATTGCCGAGCAAAACAAAAAAAACCGTGACATGCGTGATCAGATGCTTCCGGACTGGATGAAACCGGTAACAGGTGTAGGAGATTGGTTCAATGACCTGGGGGCTGGGCTGGTAGAAGGAGCTGTAAACGGTGTCGTGGGGCTAGGCGAAACACTTTATCAGGTGGGTCAGGACCCTGTGGGTACTGCTGAAGCATTGGGTGGAATGGTAAGTGATGGATGGAATGCAGCTACCGAAGGTGTTGGAAATGCCTGGGACTGGGCCAGCAAGGGAGACAACTGGAGCAATGCGGCAGAAGGAGCCTGGAACTGGGCCAGTGACGGACAAAACTGGGCAGATGCCGGAAGCGCCGCCTGGGAAGGAACCAAAGATGCTGCAAGCTGGGTTGCTGAAAACCCGAGAACCATAGGTACTACTGTTGGGGAATTTATTCCTGATGCCGCTGCTGCTGTTTATACCGGGGGAACCTCATTGGCTGCTACAGCCGGAAAGACCGTTTTAAAAGAAGGAGCTGAGGCAGTGGTAGAAAAAACAGTTAAAGAAACTGTAGGGGAAGCTGTAGAACAAGGTGTGAAAAAAGGTGCAGATGATGTGGCAGAAGCAGGAGCCAAAAGAGGGATTGCAGAGACCATGGAACAGCTCGCCAAAAAAGAGGGGGGAAATATTGCTAAGGTTACAGATGGAAGTATAGATGAAATAGCTGAACAAGTAGTAAAAAAACCTACATATAGAATTGGAGAAAGTGATGGTGGTCCTGGAACGTGGGAAAATAGACACTCCCCCCAAAAGGGAGCAGACTATCAGAAAAAAACTACTGGGGCACCAGATAATACAGAATATGTAGTCAAAACCGACAAAATGAAAAGTGGAGAGAAAAAATTTGACGGATATGATCCTGAAACAAATACTCTTCAAGATTCTAAAGATTGGGATAAATGGCCACCTAAAGGAGATAGCGACTGGGCCAGAAGGAGAAGACAGCAAATGTTAGATTCTGCCAGAAAAGATGCTGAAATTGCTCAAGAAGCAGGCTCAAAACTTGAATGGCATGTTCCTACCCAAGCAAAAGCAGATGAACTAGCAGACTTATTTGACGATGCTAATATAGATATTGATGTTATTGTTGTACCAAAATAAATTAAATATGGAAAAAATCAAAGTAATTACCCGTTTGACCAATAGAGAAATGTCTGCTCATGACTTTATCAATTATTGCAAAAACATTGTTGTCAACCTAAAAAACATATTCAGTGATCTGAAAATGGTTTCAATATGGGATGACAGCACCAATTCCAAATTTTATTTTGAAAATAACCTCGCTAACTTCAGTGTCCAAAATCTTGATAAAATATTAATATATAACCCGGAAGAGGACGTTTTTCAGAATGATAATGAACAGGATAAAAATTTATATGAAAATTCAAAAAGTTGGATAGGATTTAACACGCTACTCTACCTGAGTAAAGATAAAAGTGAAACAAGTGATCTTTCTATCAACATCACTCAAGGAGCATCTGAAAAAAATAAAACGGCATTAATTAATATTGAATTTTCTGATGAATTTCTTAAAACGCTCACAAAAGATTTTTCTATAAAACTAATAGAATCTTTAGAAAAGTCTGGAGATTTAGTCTACGCGGTCGTTATTTCAAACGAGTTCAGAAGAAAAGTTAAGACAAGCGGACAAAATTTATGGATTGGTTACCTGACCTATTTTCAAGATAAAAATATAAAAATTCATCTTCCTGATAGCGTCAATAGTATTAATTATGATAAAGGAATATTAATAGATTTAGGGGAGAAAATTGAAATCTCAGACGAGGCCGTAAACAAAGCGGTGACCATAAGAAATATCCTGGGAGATGAAGCACTCAACTACTCTTCTTAAAAAATTTTAAATAGGTAAGATTAAAAGCAGGTCCCATCTTTGACAAGATAGGACCTTAATTTTTATACATTCATTGTTTTCACCTGTCAACTGTAGATAGCACAACATACATTATTAATAAAATATGTGGGACAAACGGAGAAAACTGATGTTAGAGATAGATTTGATGAACATTTAAAATCTGAAAATACCAAAAAAATAGATAGAGCAGAGTGGAACAAACATTATGATATTCGGGAAGTCCATTCCGGAAATTGGGATCCCTATGAAGCTTCTGTTTGGGAACAGCATTATATGGAGAAAAACGGTGGTAAACCTAACTTAGAAAATGGGCGAAATGAGATTACAAAAGCCAAATTTGATAAATATAAAAATTTACATAATCCTTGTTAAACAATGAAAAAAGACATTAAAGTAGGCGATATTTTCGCTATTAAAATTGAAAATTCAACCGAGTATTATTTTGGAAGAGTATTATTTGACGTAAAAAACCAGTATAATGGAAGTGGACAAATGCATAATTATTTAGATTGGCACAAGGAAAGTGTATTGATAGAAACATACAAATATATTTCTAGTGAATTAGTTATCAATAATTATGAAACCGCAATACGTTCAACCTTTATTTCAAAAAGAGATTTGTTAAAACAAGATATACAAATTATTGATAATATTTTGGTTAACCCTGAAAAAGTCTCTTTTCCGGAGACTTTAAAAAACTTTGAAAGTACTTGTTTTTTCACAGTTGGGGAATTAGCTATTAAAACCAACTTATCTACAGAATATGCTTACGATAAAATTAAAATTTTTCCAACTTTGGGGAAAATTTACTATTTAGAAATAGCAACCTTAGACATTTCTAACAGAAAAGATTTAATATCAGATAAAGATGATATAATGGATAATTATTTCAAATTCTCAGATATTAGAAGTTTACCGCTGTTACAGAAAGAAATTTATCAGACAATTGATGAAAATCCAGATGTATCTTATTATGAATTAGCATTAAAGTATGGCTTTGATTTAAAACGTTTTTATAAGTAATTTATGGAATATCAAAACAAAATTTCACAAAATATACTTTGGAATTTTGGTAAGCAAAAATTCTTAACAATTGAAAATTTCAGATTAGCTTTAAAAAATTACAATGAGGAAATAAGAGGAGAATTTTTTTCTGAAGATTTAGATTTACCAATTCTTAAAGCCAATAAAGTTGCGATACAATACGAATATTGGGACCAAAGTATTGAAGATATCGTAGAACCTGATTTTCTTTTAAATGCAGATAACGGACAATTTTTCACAACTGCTGAACTCTTGTTTAAAATTCATAATCAGGTCCATGAAAAATTGAAAGATGACGACCATCAATTTTTTGAAGGATTAGAGTTATGGACGGGAGAAAACCCCAATTATCCTGACACTCCGTTATATTTTTTACAGCAAGGGAGCTAGTATGAGATTATACTCAAACCAAAATAACGTCTTAACTGGTAATTTAAAACTGGGATCCATTATTCAGTAGGATGATTAATGCTTTGGGTGCTTTCATTAAGGGTTTTATTGGAAATATCAAAAGATGCAGTGTTTAAGAACGGTTTAAATAACATTTAGAATGAAGAAAGAGATACAAAGCCTGAGAGGCTGTAAGTAGATATTGGAAACATTATGAAACACCTGTCCGGGAACAATATTATTGATAAAATGGAAGCAAAACTAATCTTCAAAATGAAATTTTAGCTAACCTAAATTTGATAATATAAAAAACAATGGATAGAAGAGATACTATTAAATTCACAGGAAAATTATTGAAAATCAATGAAAACCCTGAAATTTATTTAAAAAACAACCCTCGTTTCCTCGATCTAACAGATGATTATCTGTGGCTGGCAATGGTAGATATACTTATTGAAAGCGGATATGCATTTGAGATCGATTGGAAAGAGGATTACAGCACAGCTAAAAACCAGACTGAAATACTATTAAAAAATAAAAGTGTATCCATAGACATTGAAAAAGATCAGGATCTCTATCATTTGGAAGCCGGATCCTTTTTCCCCCTTCTTAATGAAAAAATAGAAAAATCCGGTTATCAGCTTTTAAACTTAGATATTGACAGCGACAGTTATGTTAGCATATTAGTCAATGATGAAAGTATCAATAAACTTTTATCTTTAGATGACCGAATAAAGGAATATCGATGAGATTTACCATACTATTTACATCAAAAGGTTTCAGATTGAGACCTTTTAATTTTGACATACACAGACAATCATCCTGAAGGCTCAACACTGGAATGACCTATGTCTATACCCAAGCAAAAGATTTTATTTGATGATGCTAATATAGATATTGATGTTATTGTTGTACCTAAATAAATTAAATATGGAAAAAATCAAAGTAATTACCCGTTTGACCAATAGAGAAATGTCTGCCCATGACTTTATCAATTATTGCAAAAACATTGTTGTCAACCTAAAAAACATATTCAGTGATCTGAAAATGGTTTCAATATGGGATGACAGCACCAATTCCAAATTTTATTTTGAAAATAACCTCGCTAACTTCAGTGTCCAAAATCTTGATAAAATATTAATATATAACCCGGCAGAGGACGTTTTCAGAATGATAATGAACAGGATAAAAATTTATATGAAAATTCAAAAAGTTGGATAGGATTTAACACGCTACTCTACCTGAGTAAAGATAAAAGTGAAACAAGTGATCTTTCTATCAACATCACTCAAGGAGCATCTGAAAAAAATAAAACGGCATTAATTAATATTGAATTTTCTGATGAATTTCTTAAAACGCTCACAAAAGATTTTTCTATAAAACTAATAGAATCTTTAGAAAAGTCTGGAGATTTAGTCTACGCGGTCGTTATTTCAAACGAATTCAGAAGAAAAGTTAAGACAAGCGGACAAAATTTATGGATTGGTTACCTGACCTATTTTCAAGATAAAAATATAAAAATTCATCTTCCCGATAGCGTCAATAGTATTAATTATAATAAAGGAATATTAATAGATTTAGGGGAGAAAATTGAAATCTCAGACGAAACCGTAAACAAAGCGGTGACCATAAGAAATATCCTGGGAGATGAAGCACTCAACTACTCTTCTTAAAAAAATTTAAATAGGTAAGATTAAAAGCAGGTGCCATCTTTGACAAGATAGAAACTTAATTTTGTATGCATTCATTGTTTTCACCTGTCAATTGTAGATATCAAAACGTATCTTATTAATAAAATCTGTGGGAAAATTAAAACGCATCAATGAATCTCAAAGGAAAAATTCATCATACACATTCACCCATTTCAATGGATTGTGTAAATCTCATATTTTTCTGCTAGAACTCATTAATCATCACATAAAAATGTCCCGAGTACAGGCTTTCCGTATTTCCAGAGATATTGGTAAGATTGATGGTCACACTTGAAGTAGACGTCATCCTTGGATTGGATATCGAAAAAGAAGTATTTCCTGCAAAATCTCCTGCCGGAGAAACCACGATCGCAGCTCTTGCAGAACCTGGCTGCAGATTAGCCGGAATAGCAATCTCCAGGGTTACAGATTTTCCAGCAGCTAAGTTGTTTACAGAAACCGACGGCCATGCTTCAAAGCTGATCTGGTTTTTTTGTATACTCCCCTTTTCACCCAGTTTATATTGTCCGTTGACATCTATTTTTACTGAAGTATTAGGTGTTGCGGTCCCAATTCCCACGTTGGCATTATTATTTCCAATAACAATTGCATTGGCCTGTGAAGTGACAGCTCCGTACCCTACTGCTGTCGAAAACTGGCCCAGAGCATTCGCTCCCGATCCTACTGCCGTTGAATTCTGGTTGTTCGTTACTGTATTATATCCTACGGCTGTTTCACTGTTTGTATTCGTCTTTGCATTATATCCTACGGCTGTGGACTGAAATCCTGATGCTGTTGAGTTTTTCCCTACAGAAGTGGCGTCATTGGTCGTTGTCTTAGCATTATATCCCAATGCCAGAGACTGGAATCCAGAGGCATCTGCATTATTTCCTACAGCTGTGGCTTCATTCACCGTTACTTTCGCATTATAACCTACTGCTGTTGACTGGTATCCTGAAATTTTAGAATTAGCTCCCAGCGCTACTGATTCATTGGCGGTAACCGAAGTATTGGTCCCGATCGCAATTCCCTGATAAGCACTGCTCGAATTCCCTAAAGCAATACCATTCTGTGCCGCATTCGCTGCTGTTCCAAAGCTTATAGAATTATTTACCCCTAATCTTCCTACCGATGTAGAGTTAACTTTAAAAACAAGGTCATCAGACGTGTTGGTTCCCAAAGACAGATTGGTATTCACCCCTCCGGAATTTCCGCTATTGGTGGCTGAACTATTCCAAACCGACATTGGACTTACTCCCCCATTGGTTCCGTTACCACTATTGGATGCAGTAGTAGAAATCATATTCCATTTTGATTTGCTCCAGTAGTAAAAACCCGTTTCTGCTAAAGTTCCCGATCCATTGTTCCAAACAATCAATCCTTCCGCCGGATTTTGAACAGTTATCTGATCTGTGGATGATACCAAGGCAACACTGGGAAGAAGTATTCCTTTATTTTTTGAATTGATTTGTAACATAGCCGATGGATCGGGGTTCGGAGTACCAATCCCCACCTGTGCGTGAATTAAAATAGTAAATCCTGAAAGAAGAAGAATGAGTTGAGCTTTAATTTGTCTTGATAACATGGTATTGTTGATAGTCTATTTTTAGAGGGTGCAAATATACGAATTTTTAACAAAACACCTTATTTTTTTATCATATCCATAAATAAATACACTTAATAGTGATTAAACAAGCCTTTAGTCACTATTAAATGAAACATTTTTCCTCTATTAACTAAATATTAAGTCCCTCCCATAGCAGTTTTGCGCGTATTCAAATGCGTAAGTCGTAAGTTACAATTACACTATTTCTAAAAAACATCACTTAAAATTGAATAAAAAATAATTTATAAAGGATCTGGCGAAAAAGGTTTTGACATGATCATTAGCTATTATGAAGGCTTGCATAGATGAGTAAAATTATGGCAGATGGCATGAATCAAAAAAAAAATTCCATATCTATATGATAAAGCATGTGAACTATTTGTATTGAGCCTTTCAGGACCCTTTTACTTCAAAATAGTTTATTTATAATATCTAATTCCTGAACTGTTTTCACTAATCCTTCTGTACAATTCTTCACTTCCTGATCATCTCTGTCTTATTTCCTGATTATACTATACTTATGTACAATGAAATTGTGATTTAGAAAATTATAACAAAATATTAAGAAAAATTTAACAGTAGGCTTTTATTTTAGGAATGGTTCTTGTTTATTTACTGGTATACAAACAATAAAATATTATTATTATGAACAATTCAGAATACAACAAAGCGGAAGATGCAGTAAACAACACAGAGAATTCTTTAAAGAATGCAGCAGAAAATGCAAAGTGGAAAATAGAAGATCTTGCAGACAAAGCTAAAGATTATATCAATGAAAAAAGAGATAATGATCAGGAGGCAAGTCAGGAAGATTGGTTTGATAAAGTAAAAAACAATGCTTCTGATGCATGGGATGACATTAAAGATAAAGCTAATGATGCATGGGAAAAAACAAAGGATGCAGCAGAAGATGTAAAAGCAGAATGGAATAAGAAAACGAATTAAAATTTCAGTCATATAAATATTTTCAAAAAAAAGGAGCCTTAAATCAATTAGGCTCCTTTTTTATTATGACGCAAACACAAATTATTGCTACATTTGTATTTAATAAACATTAAAAAATTATGTCATACGGTCTACTTAAAGGCAAAAAGGGAATTATTTTTGGAGCCCTTAATGAGCAATCTATCGCGTGGAAAGTTGCAGAAAGATGTCATGAAGAAGGTGCTGAATTTATCTTATCAAACGCTCCTATTGCATTGAGAATGGGAGAACTTAATGGTTTAGCAGAAAAAACAGGTTCTGAGGTGATAGGTGCAGATGCTACTTCTGTGGAAGATCTTGAAAAACTTTTTGATGCTGCTATTGCAAAATATGGTAAAATAGATTTTATCCTTCATTCAATAGGCATGTCCGTAAATGTAAGAAAAGGAAAGCATTATACTGAAATGAATTACGACTGGTTGGAAAAAGGCTGGGATATTTCCGCTGTTTCTTTCCACAAAGTAATGCGTGTTGCGTGGGAAAAAGACTGTATGAATGAGTGGGGAAGCATCCTTGCCCTTACTTATATCGCAGCTCAGAGAACGTTCCCGGATTATAATGATATGGCAGACAACAAAGCATATCTGGAGAGCATCACAAGATCTTTCGGAAATTATTGGGGCGCAAGAAAAGTACGTGTCAACACCATCTCTCAATCTCCTACTCCTACTACGGCAGGAAGTGGCGTGAAAGGTTTCGGAGGTTTCTTAGGATATGCCGATGATATGTCTCCGCTAGGAAATGCTACTGCTCTTGACTGTGCCAACTATTGTGTGAGTATGTTCTCTGATCTTACTCAAAAAGTAACGATGCAGAATCTTTTCCATGACGGAGGTTTCAGCAATACAGGGGTATCTCAGAAAGTTGTAGACAAATATGACGCTGAAAGTAAATAATCATTCTGATGTATTGATATCAAATATAAACCGGCGGCCTCTACGAGGCCGCCGGTTCTATAAAAAATAATCAATATGAAGCTATAAAATAACGGTCTGTATAGAATGGGCAGGTGCCGATAGCTTGGCAGACATTCCTTCAATCCACAGATTCGTTTCAATATCATTTTCGGAATCATTCATGATAACCGTCACCAACTGACCATTTTCATTCATGAAAGTAGTGGAGGTAAGAGCTGCTCTGTTAGAAGAACTTCCGATTCTCTGAGCATTGGGCTTAATATATTTTGAAACGTGACCTACATAGTAATATTCGTACGTGTAATGAACTTCTCCTGTTGAGGTATCTGCAATGATAGGGGCAAAACAGAAGTTTCCGACATGGTTGGGGCCTCCGGTTTGATCCAGAAGGACATTCCAGTCTGTCCATAAAGCGGTTCCTTTGTTGAAATCATTAAGCATATTTTTTCCATACAATTCTCCCAGACTTACATCATAAATTCCGGACATCTTGAACTGTTCTTTACATCCTTCTGTAAACGCCAGGAATTTATCAGGAAAAGCTCTTTGTGTTTCTGCTAAATTATCGAAAAGCTGTGTTTTGTTGTTCCACGTTTCATACCAGTGGTACCCGATTCCGTGGGCATATTTCGAAGTTTCAGGATCGCTTAAAGTCGTTGTTGCTCTCTGGTAAATCAGGTCTCTGTTGTGATCCCAGATCATTACTTTTTTGTCTTTATAACCGTTTTTCCAAAGTGTTGGCCCTAAATTATTTTTAAGAAATTCACCTTCTTCTTCCGCAGAATAGATACATGACTCCCAGCTTTGTGTCGCCATCGGCTCATTTTGTACCGTCAATCCCCAGATATTGATTCCTCTTTTTTCGTATTCTTTAATGAATTTAATATAATAATCTGCCCAGGTCTGGTAATACTGATTCTCCAGTCTTCCTCCTTTGTACAGGCTTTTATTGGATTTCATCCATGCTGGTGGACTCCAAGGAGAGAAGTAAAAAGTGAAATCTTTTCCTATCGCTTTCTGAGCCTCTTTGATCATCGGGATCTTATACTTTTCGTCATGGGCAACATTGAAGGTCTTTAAAGCCATATCATTGTCTTCCACATAAGTATAAGAATCACTGGAGAAGTCGCATGAATTCATATTGGTACGGACTACCGTGTAACCCAGTCCGTTTTTTCCGAAGTAAGCCTCCAGAATTTCTTTCTGCTTATTCTTTGGCATTTTATAAAAGGTTTCAGCAGATGCATCCGTGATGGCACCGCCTATTCCAATCAGTTTCTGGTATTTGAAATCCGGATCCACAAATATACAGGCATCTGTTTCTTTAGGCTGACCAAATTTTTCAAATTTAACCACTCCTTTATCCGCCATCTTTTCGTTGGTTTTAGAATTGGTTAAAATGACTTTTGCCGTTTTACCTGTATTCTTCTTCCAGTAGTTCTGTGCATTGATATTTAATAATGCTCCCACTGTAAGACAGCTCACAATTAGTTTTTTCATAATCTTTTTCTTTCTGTTTTTGGACTCACCTGCCCTCGCTTCATTATTTATTTTGATAAACTCTTACATAATCTATATAATACTTCTGTGGAAAAATACGATCATCGATTCCTTCTTTTCCACCCCAGAAACCGCCTACCGCCAGATTTAAAATAAGAAAATACGGTTGATCGAAAGGCCAGGCTTCATAGGTTTTTTCCTTATTTTCGTAGGTAAAGAACTTCTGCCCATCGATAAATACCTCTATTTTTTCCGGAGTCCAGTTTGCTTTATACACATGAAATTTTTCACTCACATCCTTCATCATCAGAGTATCCGTTTTCTGCGTCCCCTGAATATGATTGTATTTTTTGGTATGCACCGAAGCATGAACATACCCCTGATGAAAGCCCACATGTTCCATAATATCCAGTTCACCATCGTCCGGCCATTCTTTCATATTTTCGCTCATCATCCAGATGGCGGGCCATGTTCCCCGGCCTTTAGGAAGTTTTGCCCTCACTTCTACTGTTCCATACTGGAATGAGAATTTTCCTTTGGTTAAAAGCCTTGCGGAAGTATATGCATTCTTTCCCCAGGTTTCTTTTCTGGCTTCAATCACCAGATTGCCGCCTTCCATTCTGGCATTCTCCAGCCTGTTTTTGGTATAAAACTGATCTTCATTGTTTCCATAGCCGTCTCCTCCTACATCGTAGTTCCATTTTAATGAGTCTGGAAGCCCTTTTCCATTAAATTCATCACTCCATACCAGTTTTTTCCGGGCATCTGTCTTGTTTGAAACACAACTGACAAAGGAAAATACGAATAGTCCTGTTGTACAAAGCTGAATAATATTTCTGAATTTGATTTTCATACATCAGGATTTGATAAACCTGTACTATTTTTAATAAATTTTGCTAAAACTCTTTTCTGCAGAATTTCTATTTCGTCCAGTTAATTCTTTTCGTTTGTCCATTTTGAGAACTGGTTCCGACCATAATATCGAATTCTCCACTTTCCCAGTCAAAATTCAGATCCTCATCAAAAAACTTCAGATCTTCCTGAGTCAGCTTAAAATCTACTTTTCTGCTTTCTCCTTTTTTAATGAGTACCTTCTGGAAACCTTTCAGTTCTTTCACTGGTCTTACTACTTTCCCAAAAAGATCTCTGATATACAACTGTACTACTTCTTCTCCATCATATTTTCCTGTATTGGAAACCGTCACACTAACCGTCAATGTCTGATTTCCTTTAAGGTTCACTGAACTTAAAACCATATCATCATATTTAAAATCTGTATAACTTAATCCGTAACCAAAAGGAAACTTAGGATCATTATCAAGATCAATATACGCTGAAACGTAATTTCTGTCTGTATTGTTTTTTGCAGGTCTTCCGGTATTGTAATGATTGTAATAAACAGGAATCTGACCTTCTGCTCTCGGGAAGCTCATCGGAAGTTTCCCGCCGGGATTCACAGCTCCGAAAAGAACATCAGCAATAGAGTTACCTGCTTCGGTTCCCAGCCACCAGTTATAAGTGATGGCAGGAATATGATCAGCAGCCCAGTTGAAGATTAGAGGTCTTCCGGCATTGATCATTAAAACGATTGGTTTTCCGGTCTTGCCAATTTCTTTAAGCAAGTCTTCCTGAACTCCGGTAAAGCCAATGCTGCTTCGGCTTTTTGCTTCTCCGCTCATCGCATGACCTTCCCCTAATGTCATGATCACTACATCTGCCTTTTTTGCCGTTTCCACGGCTTCTGCAAACATAGATTTATCCTGATCATCTACATTACAGCCTTTTGCATATAATAAGGTTGAGTTTTTATCAAGCTGGTTTTTAATGCCGTCAAACTGCGAAACAATTCTTCGGTTGTCATCTTTAAATGCAATAGACCAAAAACCGTGATTTGCCACTGTTTCTTTTCCGAAAGGTCCGATCAAGGCAACGGTCTTCACGGTCTTAGAAAGCGGTAGAATATTTCCCTGGTTTTTAAGAAGAACAATACTTTTGGAACCAAATTCTCTTCCAAACTTTCTATTTTCAGGATTATTGGTCTGCTCTTTCTGTCTCTTTTCATTGCTGAACCTGTAGGGATCATCGAAGAGCCCCATCTCGAATTTTTTGGCTAAAATTCTTCCCGCCGCATCATCTACAAATTTTATATTTACTTTTCCTTCTTTAACCAGTTTTGGAAGCTCCGTCATATAAACGCGGCTTTCCATATCCATGTCACTACCGCCAAGAATGGCTCTTTCAGCAGCTTCATTGGCATCTTTAGCATAACCGTGAGGAATCATTTCTCCGATGCTTCCCCAGTCCGAAACCACAAAACCTTTATAATTCCACTTTCCTTTTAACAATTCTCGCTGAATGTATGGGTTGGCTGTGGCTGGAATTCCGTTGATATCATTGAATGAATTCATAAATGTCGCTACTCCGGCATTTGCTGCTGCTTTGAATGGCGGTAAATAGATTTCATGAAGTTGTCTTAAACTCATATCAACAGAATTGTAATCTCTGCCGCCGACTGCCGCACCGTACGCAGCAAAATGTTTGGCACAAGCCATTACCGCATCAAGACTTCCTAAACCTCTTCCCTGAAATCCTTTGATTCTTGCCAAACCAATCTGTGTTCCCAGGTACGTATCTTCCCCTGAACCTTCCATCACTCTTCCCCATCTCGGATCCCTGGCAATATCTACCATAGGCGCAAAAGTCCAGTGAATCCCATAAGCCGCAGCTTCAGTAGCCGCAATTCTTTCTGACTTTTCTATCATCCCAAGATCCCAGCTTGCCGCCTGACCTAAGTTGACAGGAAAAGTTGTACGATAACCGTGAATAACATCCTGCCCGAACAGCAAAGGTATTTTTAACCTTGATTGCTGGGCTAACTTCTGAAAAGATCTCGTTTCTTCTGCTCCCGCCACATTCAGCATAGAGCCTACTTTGCCTTTCTTTATTTCTTCCAAAACTGCTGCGGAATTAGACTGCTGAGGTCCTGTGGCATATTCAAATCCGCTGTATTGGACCATTTGCCCAACCTTTTCTTCCAGGGTCATTTTAGACAGCAGTTCTGCTACCTTCTGATCAACCGTTTTCTGCCCGTAAGCATTCATTCCCAATGCTGAAAATGCCAGTAAGAAATAAACTCTTTTCATGATATTAAATTAAAAAACATAAGTCGCTGCCGAATTTCCTGAAAGGATAACGGGAGCAGTCTTTCCGTTATATTTGATATTAAAACTTTCATCCGTACTGTTTCCGTTCTGGATAATCAATACTGTTTTTCCGGCCGGAGTTTTAAATGCCGCCGTAGAAAGTGTTTCTGTCTGTGTGGAAGCAATACGCTGAGAACCTGCAGGAACAAATTTGGAAGCGTGCGCAATGATGTAATAGGAAACGTTTCTGGTGAAATTTTCACTGTCAGAAACTGTTATGGCTCCTTTACATTCCGTACATCCTCCGTCTGTGTGAGGTTGATACTGAGGATCATTCGCTACATTCCATTCCAAAGCGATACGGCTCCAGTTTCTCATTGAACCGATCACTACGTTTTTAACGTGCCAGTTCAGGTCTTCGTTAAAAGTCCCTTTCGATCCCGTCCACTGCTCGGTAAAATACAAATTTTTATCGGGAAACGCGTTGTGCACCGTGCTTAAAGCGGAAATATCACCTTCATATAAATGGAAGGCTGAACCGTCTATATATTGATAGGCTTCCGGATCTTTCAGAATATCAAGGGCATATTCCGGTTTATTACAATTGTGATCGTAGACTACAATTTTTGTTTTGATATTATGGGATTTAAAAACAGGACCTAAGTGACCTTTGATAAAATCTCTCTGCTGATCAGAGGGCATAAAAAGGCTAGGATTATTTCCCGGATGAAGAGGTTCGTTTTGAGGCGTTACGGCATCAATGGTAATGCCTTCTTTTTTCATTCCCAGAATATATTTTGCAAAATAGTCGGCATAAACTCTGTAAAAATCAGGTTTTAGGCTTCCTCCTTTTGATTTTCCATTGTCTTTCATCCAAACCGGAGGTGACCATGGTGCTGCAATGATTTTTATTTTGGGGTTAATGGCCAGAATCTCTTTCAGCATAGCAATCAGATCCTTGTCATTAGCCAGACTGAATTTTGAAAGTGAAGGATCTGTCTGTCCTTCCGGAAGATCGTCATAAGAGAAAACTCTTCCATCCAGATCAGAAGCCCCGATACTTAATCGCAGGTAACTGATAGAAATAGAGTTCTTATCATTTCCAAAAAGTTCGTGAAGCAAAGCTTTTCTTTTTGAAGACGAAAGTCTGTTGATTACTTCTACACTGCCTCCTGTGAGGGTGTAACCAAAACCGTCAACATATTGAAACTTTTGAGTATCATCAATTTCAATATTCTGCCAGTTGTTGGCATTTTTCACAAATCTGACCGGAGTCTGCTGCTGTAATTTTATACTTTCATTGCCTCTGGTGAGCCATGACTGAACTTCACTTTCTTTACCTGATCCAACGGATGCACACGATAAAGGAAAAAGTACCACGCCGCAAAGCAGCGAGGTACCTTTAAAAAAGAAACTATATAAGTTGTGAAACTTCATATTTTAATAACCTGGATTTTGGGTTAAATTCTGATTGTTATCTCTCTGTCCTTGCGGAATAGGCCAAAGCAGCCTGTTTTGATTGATACTTGCAGCATACGGAAGTATATTTCCGTTTCCGTCTTTCTGCTTGGAAAGAATAGCAACAGCAGTTCCTGTTCTTTTCAGATCAAACCATCGCTGTCCTTCAAAAGCCAGTTCCAGTTTTCTTTCCGCCATTACTTTAGCAATTCCGTCCGTTTCAGAGGTTACCGCTACAGAAGACAAACCTGCTCTGGTTCTTACCTGATTAATGTATCCTGCTGCTCCTGTATAATCTGCCGTTCTTACACTGCTTCTGCCTTTAACAGAAGGATATCTGCATACCTCATAATGTAGAAATTCTGTGTCCCGTCCATCTTTCTCATTTTGTACATAAAAGGATAGTTGGTACTTGGCCAGTAATTATCTGACCATGCCACCGGTGAAAATTTAATCGAGCTATTCATCCTTTGAGTATCTCCTGCATCTGAAAAAGTTTTAACCAGATCGTTGGAAGGAATGTTGAATTTTTTCCAGTCGGTTCCTAAGAACATGGAAGAACCCCAGGCCCATACACTCCCAGCATTCCCGTTGGCTTCGAAAATAGATTCTGAATTTCCTTCATGCAGACCGTCAAAAAGCTGATCATAGACCGGAAGTAGGTTTACCCCTGAAATATTGGATGCATACTGTTTTACTTTTGCCCAGTCCGGATTTGGTTTAGATGCATTAGCTTTCGCCAACAATCCGTAAGCAAGGTTTTTATTGGCTCTGTATTTTTCACTTCCTGCCGGAGCATTGGCAAGGGCACCTTCAAGATCTGCAATAATCATATCATAGGCTTCCTGAACTGTTTTTCTTGCCGGATAAACCTGGCTGTACACTTCATCAAAATTGCCGGAATTCACTCCTATTACAGCTTTTGTCACCAAAGGAATATCTCCCCATAGCTGTACGGCATGGAAATAATATAATGCTCTCATTATCGCAGCTTCGGATTTCATTTCGGTTTTTCTTGCCGTTGTGAGTGCCGGATCATTGATTTGATCTACATAATTCAGGATCATATTACAATCATTGATAAAACCGTATAAGTATTTCCAGTCTCTTTCTACGTTGGAATTGGTCGCAATGATGCGGTATTCATCCTGTTGAAAGCTTTGTACGTTATCCGCTCCCGCGTAAGCATTATCGGTCTGTGCATCACCATTCATTGCATAATCAAGCTGCCAGTATTCATTACCAAATGCTGAATAAATAGTATTCATCCTGTTTTCTGCATCTCCGGCTGTTTTCAAAGGACTTTCAATAGAAATTGCCTGCTCTGTAATGGGTTCTGTGTCTAGAAAGTCATTACAGGAAACGGTCATCATAAGAGCTGATGCTCCCAATAGATAATATATTGCTTTATTGATTTTCATTGTAAATAATTTAGAAGTTAGCTTTTAGCCCAACGATGATTGTTCTTACCTGAGGGTATGTTCCATAATCTATCCCAAAAACGGCTCTTTCGGCACCTACAGTTCCGTTATTAGGACTGAATGCATTTACTTCAGGATCCATCCCTGAATAATCTGTGATGGTAAAGATATTTTGCCCTGTCACGTATAAATTAAGCTTATTGACACCTTTAAAAGGTTTCATAAAATTGTACCCTACTGTAACTGCTTTTAACTTCAGATAAGATCCGTTTTCTATAAACCGGTCTGAGATGATCTGTGCAGAAGCAGAATATGCTCTCGGCACATCAGTAACCTGGCCTGGCGTTGTCCAGCGGTCCAATACTGCTGTAGACTGATTTTTATAATCACTCATCATTTCGAGGTCAAACCTTGTAGCATTGAAAATGTAATTTCCTACCGATCCAGTGATCAGCGTATCCAGATACCAGTTTTTAAATTTAAAATTATTACTGAATCCAAAAGTAAAATCAGGATTAGGATTGCCAATATACCTTCTGTCTTCAGGTTTAAGATCGGTATAGGCTACAACATTTCCGCTGGCATTCACATACATCTGATCTCCATTTTCAGGATTGACTCCCGAAACTTTATACCCATAAAACATTCCGAGGGGCTGCCCTTCTTCAAATCTAACCAATCTTCCCATTCCTTCTACATTTGCAGCTTGAATTGTGTTCAGAAATGAACTGATATTAGTTATCTTATTTTTTGTAAATGAAATATTAAATGAAGTATTCCATGTGAAATTTTCATTCTTGATGTTCACTGTATTAAGAGCAAACTCTAATCCTTTATTTTCAAGAGAACCAATGTTTCTGTAGATCTGAAATTCATAGGTTCCCAATTTAATTGGAGATATTAAGTTATCAGTTTTTCTCTGATAAGCATCAACACTCAATCTGATCCTGTTATCAAGGATTCCAAGATCTAATCCTAAGTTGGTATCTGTTGTAGTTTCCCAGGTCAGATCTCCACTGTCAGATTGGGAATTAACAAAAACCGGGACTCCATTATTCCAGAACGGATTATAAAGATTGAAATGAGAATAGGCAGGAATCGCTGATGCATTAGCTGTTTTCCCCCATCCGGCTCTAAGCTTTAGTTCACTGATTAGTTTACTGTCTGCAAGAAAGTTTTCCTTTGAAATTACCCACGAAGCCGAAACGCCTGGAAAGAATCCCCATTTATTTCCCGGAGCCAAAGCTGAATTTGCATTCTCTCTGAATACCCCCATCACTGTGTACTTCCCGTTAAGTGTATAAAGTGCTCTTCCGAAAAACGAAACCTGTCTTAGGATCTCTTTACGGATATCATAGCTTTGATTTTTGGCCAGATCATAGTTAAAGTTAAAGGTATCTGCCGGGAAATTATCTCCGCCAAAATAATTGCTTTGAAAATTTCTTTCATTGATTTGAACCCCTCCAAGTACAGATAAATCATGTACTCCTCTCTTAAAGGTATAGTTTAATGTATTTTCAAAGTTATATTCCTGGAACTGGCTGAATTCCTGAGATCCTATACCAAATTTAGACCGTCCGTAGCTTGTCTGAAATCCATCTACAAATTTAGTATTTCTTGAATCTATCATATCAAATGAGATCGATGGCTTCCATGTAAGATCTTTAAAAAGTCTTACCTCAAGTCCCAAATTGCTTAAAAACCTCTGGGAAAGAGTTTTATCTTTTCTGGATTGATAAGCAACAGGATTTTCCCATGATGACTGATAAGGGTTAGGTGCAAACTGCCCCGGTTTATACCCGTCCTTTATTGCTCCGGTTGCATCATATATTTCCCCATCTCCAGGACTCATATTGACCTGATTTCCATATACCGGCAGAAAAGTAGGTGTATTATAGGCACTTAAAACAACACCACCTCTTGCTGTACTGAGATTGTCGTTTGTATTGGTAAGATTGGTTATAAAGTAATTCACCGATGAGTTTAGCTTCAGCCAGGGAAGAATCACCGCGTCCAAATTCAGCTTTGCTGAAGTCCTCTGAAACCTTGAAGGCTTTATTATTCCGTCAATATCCTGATATCCGAGTGCAGCATATGCTTTAATATTTTCATTGCCGAAAGAATAGTTTACATTGTAATTCTGATCAAAACCTGTCTGAAAAACCTCTTTTGTCCAATCGGTATTAATGCCTGCATACCGTGGGTTATTTGCAGTAGAAATATAATCTCCGCCTCCGTTCACCTTAATATCGCTTAATAACGATTTATATTGTTCCTGATTAAGGACGTCAATATTTTTCATCGCTTTAGAAAATCCCCAGTAGGCATTAAAGTTCAGCTGAGGTTTCCCTATTTTTCCTCTTTTCGTTGTAATGATGACAACACCTGAAGAACCGCTGATCCCGTAGATGGCAGTAGATGACGCATCTTTTAGGATTGTCATATCTACAATATCATCTGTATTAATTCCGCTAACATCTGTGGTCTGGATACCGTCAACAACATACAGAGGACTCACCGATGACGCGAGAGAATTGTTTCCCCTGATTTTAATGTCAATATTCGCTCCCGGCTTTCCTGAAGCCTGTACAACACTTACACCAGCAGCCTGGCCTTGCATTGCCTGGCCTACATTGTAAAGAGGTCTGTTTTCAAAAGCATCTGCCTTTACAACAGAAGCTGCACTTGTAAGGTTCTGTTTCTTTACTGATCCATACCCGACAAGAACAACTTCTTCTATTGCCTTCTCTTTCGGAACGGAATCTTTCACCTTGGTCTGCGCACTGAAATTCGCTGTAAAATACAGCACAGCAACCACCCCGAGGCTTCTTGATATTCTTAGATTCATATACAGTTAGTTTTTAATTCTCAAATTGAGACAATAAAAATATATTTTTTTTTAATTAATTAACATTGTATTCATAATTATTTTAATTTTTCGTTTATTTTTGGGAGTTCAAAGGCATACATCCGCTTCATAATTCATAAAATTATCCTAAAAAACGAATAAAAAAATCCCCAAAATGACAGCCAAGCTTTCCCGAATCTCTCTTCCCTTGAAACTGACCTTTCTTATTTTCTCTATGGTCCTGAACTGCATGGGCATTGTGATTCTTCAACTTTCGGAAGCAAAAATAACGTACGAAAAGTTAGGCTTTCTGGAATCATTCAAAGATCTTCCGATTGCATTTATTTCACTTTTTGCAGTGAATTTCATCAGTAGAACAGGGACTAAAAGTGCCCTTATTTCTGCTCTTGTTATCGTTGGAATCTGCTCTTGTCTGCTTCCTTTTGTAGAAGATTTTTGGTTTTATAAGGTTTGGTTTGCGATTATAGGAACCTGTTTCGCCGTTGGAAAAATCTGTGTCTTCGGAATTATCCGGAATAATATTTCGGATGAAAAGTCTCTGGCCAAAATGATGAACAGTGTGGAAGCTACATTTATGGCGGGAATTTTTGTAGTCAATACAGGTTTTGGCTGGCTGATTTCGAGTCGCTATTCTGAATTCTGGAAATTTGGATTCCTTTCTATAGCAGTGCTTTGCGCAGTGACGATATTTTTATTTTCAAGATTAACTATTTCAGAAGCTAAAAAAACAGAGAATAAGAGTCTCATTTCTGAACTTTCGGTATTTGCAAAGCCGGCAACAATTGCATTTCTTGCGGTAGTTTTCTTTATTGTGTTTGTAGAGCAGGGGTTCAATTCATGGCTTCCCTCCTTTTATAAAAACCATCTGAATGTCAATTCATTCTTTGCTTTGCAGGCCACTTCTTTCCTTGCTCTTTTTTCGTATGCAGGTAGAACAGTCACCGCTAATATTATCCAGAGATTCTCATTATCAAGATATTATGTTTTGTGTGTTTCTTTAATTATAGCCGTGCTTCTGGCTATCTTGGGAATCCAGTATTTTGATTCTGTCAATTCAAGTATCATTTTGTTTTTATTTCCTGTCATTGGTCTTTTTCTGTCACCCCTCTACCCTGTTATCAATTCAAAAATGATTGCAAAAGTTGACAAAGAGAAAATCAACCTGTTTACTTCCCTGATTGTGATTTTTTCATCACTGGGCAGCTCTGTCAGTTCTATTATTATGTCTGTCCTGTTCGGAAAACAGCTGTTAAACTATTATCCGCTGTATATATTACTTGCTGTCTCTGTGCTTTTTACGGTGAGTTTAATATATTTTAGGCTCGCAGGAAAGAAATTATAGAAAATAATTTTATTTTTACTCCCATGAAAATCAAAGACACAAAAAATAAAGAAACCCTTCAGGAACTTATTGATACAAAAGATTTTGTAGCACACGTATCTGTTGACTGCACGATATTTGGTTTTCACAATAATATTTTGAAGGTTTTGCTTTTAAAGTATCATGATCTGGATCTGTGGTCGCTTCCGGGAGGTTTTGTTTTCAATGATGAAGATCTTCGCGAAGCTGCTGCGAGAGTGTTGTATGAAAGAACCCATCTTCAGAATCTTTTCTTAAAACAGTTCCATACGTTTGGGAGAATAGACCGTACAGAGAATAACGTCCATCAGATTCTTCTCAATAATAAAGGAATTGAGGTTCCTAAAGACCACTGGATTTTCCAGCGGTTTATTACGGTAGGCTACTGCAGCCTTATCGACTTCTCTATTGCCAATACTTTTCCGGATGCTTTCAACGAAAGTTGTGAATGGTTTGAGGTAGATAATCTTCCGAAAATGGCTTTTGATCATGACAGAGTCATAGAAACAGGGCTGGAATATCTTCGTATGAATATCAATACAGAGGTGGCAGCCAGCAATCTTCTTCCTGAGAAGTTCACCATGAAAGATCTTCAGTCTCTGTATGAAACTATTCTGGGTCAGAAATTCAGAAGAAATAATTTTCAGCGCAAGATATTAAGTTTAAACATACTGGACAGGTTAGAGAAATTGTATGACGGATCTGCCAACAAGGCTCCTTATCTGTATAAGTTCAAAAGCAAGGTACACAATGCTGCGAATCAGTATCCTATCTCCAATGATGAGGAATCTTAGGAAGCAATATTTTTGCTGAAACACTTATGATACAGTTTTATCTTGTTGAAAATCAAAGACAATAAAGATTTTCAAAAAAATTTTTCAAACCACACGAAAAGTCTTACTTTTAGGCAAATCAAAAAATCATGTCATATTATCCTCTTACAAGCATTCCAGACTACTACGGAATTGATGCTTTACTTACTGAAGAACACAAACTGATCCGTCAATCGGTAAGAGATTGGGTGGAGAGTTTTGTAATGCCGCAAATTGACCAGGCCGCGCAAAATCATACTGATATTCCGGGCTTAATGAAAGAATTGGGAAAAATCGGGGCTTTAGGTCCATATATTCCTGTTGAGTACGGCGGTTCAGGGTTAGATCAGATTTCTTACGGTCTGATTATGCAGGAACTGGAAAGAGGTGATTCTGCAGTACGTTCTGCTGCTTCAGTACAGAGCTCGCTGGTAATGTTTCCTATCAATGAATTTGGTTCTGAGGAGCAAAAGAAAAAGTATCTTCCTCAGCTTGCTGCAGGAGAAATGATCGGTTCATTTGGATTAACGGAGCCTAACCACGGTTCTGATCCAAGTTCAATGGAAACGTATTTCAAAGATATGGGTGACCACTATCTTCTGAACGGCGCCAAAATGTGGATCACCAATTCTCCGGTATGCGACATCGCGGTAGTGTGGGCAAAAAATGAAGAAGGAAAAGTACAGGGACTGATCGTTGAAAGAGGAATGGAAGGTTTTACCACGCCTGAAACGCATAATAAGTGGAGCTTAAGAGCATCGAAAACCGGAGAACTGGTATTCAATGATGTAAAAGTTCCTAAAGAAAACTTACTTCCGGGAGTAACCGGGTTGAAAGGACCTTTATCTTGTCTGAATTCTGCAAGATATGGAATCTCATGGGGTGTCATTGGTGCCGCGATTGACTGTTACTGTACAGCGGTTCAGTATTCTAAGGAAAGAAGACAGTTTGGAAAACCAATCGGTTCTTTCCAGCTTCAGCAGAAAAAACTGGCAGAATTCTTAACAGAGATCACAAAAGCACAATTGTTATGTCTTCAGTTGGGAAATCTTAAAAATGACCACAAAGCAAGTCCTGCACAAATTTCTATGGCTAAGCGTAACAATGTGAAAATGGCTATCGATATCGCAAGAGAGTCAAGACAAATCCTTGGCGGTATGGGAATCATGGGTGAATTCCCAATGATGAGACACGCCGCCAACCTTGAATCCGTGATCACTTACGAAGGAACACATGACGTACACTTATTGATTACCGGTTTAGATATTACAGGAATCAACGCTTTCTAATTAAAAGCCCAAAATATACAGAACAGGAGTCCGGCCGAATGGCAGGACTCCTTCTTTTACTCACTTTCCGGGGAACTTATATTCAATGAATAATTATTGATCCATTAATATTATTATAGTTTTATTAAAAACATCTACTTTAATATCACTAAAAAATATTGATATGAAAAAAATCTCGATGCTTTTATTTGGTTTAACAGCACCGTTCTTTTTAGCCCAACAGGCAGGAGATCTTGTAAACGTTGAACAGAAACTGGATTTAACCCCACAGGGCGTTGCTAATTTCATAGCTAACAGTCTCGGGGAGCAGAACGCTCCGGACTTCGTTAGTTATCTCAATGGGTTCAATGTAGGTCTTAAAGGATACAAAATTACTTACTATACTAAGAATGAAAAAAATGTTTTGGTAAAAGCAACAGGACTCCTGATGTACCCTAACGTGAATTTTAAGCTCTCTACAGTCGTATCTGATCACGGAACTACAGACAGCAGGGATAATGTCCCTTCTAACTTTAAAGGAGCTTTAACAGCCGGATTTGTCGTCGAACTTTCTTATGTACTCAATGGCTATATTCTGATGGCTCCTGATTATGTAGGAATGGGGACTGGAGATGGAGTTCATCCCTATGTAGATTACGCTACTGAAGCCGGAGCAACAATAGATTTCGTCACAGCTGCCAATAAGGTTCTTGCCCAACAAGGAATAAAACGGTACGATGAATACTTTCTGGCAGGCTATTCTCAAGGCGCGCACGCGGCCATGTCCACTTTAAAAATGCTGAATGTTTCCAATCCCGCCAATTTGAAATTCAAGTATGCTTATATGGGAGACGGACCTTATGATTTTTCAGGGGTTACGTTAAACAAAGGCGTTTTGGAAAAAGATTTCTATCCGTTCACCTCTTTCCTTGCCAATGTACTCCATACCTGTAACAACACAGGCTATAAAACCTATAACACAAGCATTTCAGAGGTCATTTCACCGGAATATCTTGATAAATACAATTACCACGTCGTTCAGGATAACGGAGGTCTTCTTTGGGGTCCGGTGATCTGGCAGAATCTTTTCACCCAGAGTTTCGTCAACGATGTCACCAATAATCCGAACAATAATCTCAGACGATGCATGAAACCTAAGGATGTTTATGACTGGTACAACAAAACGCCTATGACATTGGGACATTCTACGGTAGACTTAGCTATTCCACCGGAAAACACCTCTAAAACAATTGATGTACA
Source organism: Chryseobacterium carnipullorum (assembly GCF_003815695.1). NCBI lineage: Bacteria > Pseudomonadati > Bacteroidota > Flavobacteriia > Flavobacteriales > Weeksellaceae > Chryseobacterium > Chryseobacterium carnipullorum. The sequence continues at coordinate 4,493,889 of NZ_CP033920.1, forward strand.
GCGTGGCTATTACGCCTGGTGGGATCTGAACAAATATAAACTGGATTCTTTTTACTGGGGACCTTTAGGCCATGTGGGAGGCATTGTTCCTTTTACTCTGGCATCCAATGCGAAATTCAATACTCTTAGAAGCGGTGGTCTTTTGAATCAATGGGCTATATTGTCTTCAAAACAACAGGAAAATAAGCCGGCAGAAACTGTTTCACTCTATTCTTCCCAGCTGAAACCGGATCTTGGAAATATGCAGCTGGTTGAAATTACAGATTTCAATCAGGAGAAAACAGCTAATAAATCAGGGATAGAAAGCAGTCTATCGACATTAAAAGATGGTGTTTATCTTTTAAAAGTACAGGAAAATAATAATCAGAAATTAATTCCTTATGTTAAGAACACCCCGATAGAAGTTCCTGAAAATGAGATCATACAATCCGAAAACAACGGGATTTTAAAACTGAAACTTCCTCAGGAAGAATTGATCGCTGTCAATATTTTTGATGCCAATAAAAATTTACTTAAAACAGTTTCTCAGGAACAGTATGCAGCTCACGGAGGAATCGAGACAAAAGACATTGACAATCAAAACAATACCTTTGAAATCGTAACTCAATATTACAATCTACAGTTTAAAAAATCACAAGACGACCGATCATTAGCCAATAAAAATGAGATATTCACTAAAAATCGCCAGGTTGTAGCCAGAGCAGATCATGGTATTAAAAACATCAGCATTTACAGTATTTCCGGAGCATTGATTCTTCAGCAGGAAGTCAATCAACCTGAATTTGAATCTAATAGTCTGGAATCAGGAATTTATATCGTTCAGATGATGGATACTGACGGAAAAACAGTCAACAAAAAAGTAAAACTATAATACGATAACACTAGTATATTCTTCATTTCAAATTGAGTGCATTCCAGCAATGGGGTGCATTTTTAATTGGAATACGATTTAATATTCTCAATAAAGCTAAGATCGGGATTCAGGATTTCAAGGATAAGATTTTTTACAGACATCATCGCATCATCAATAGTTCCTTTATCAAACTGAAGCGAAACCACTCCCTTTTTAGCCTCTGCAAAACTCCATATTCCTGTTTCAATGGGAAGTCCCCAGAACTCGGGAAGATTCTGTACCACATAATGGTAAATACACAACTGAAGCGCCTGCTTTCTTTCACTGTTATGAAAATAATCCGTCACGTTGTTCTCATCAATTTTTACCGTAAGATTTTTAATTTTTGCCGTTTTATAATCAATGATTCTTAAAGTCCCGTTCAGGCGGTCTATCCTGTCAATAAATCCTAAAAATGAAATTTTGTCATTCCCATCGAGATAAAAGTCCACATTTTCAAATCTCTTCTCTATGTCTAAAATCTCAAGCGTATTGCCACTTCTCACCAATTCAAGATCATGCCTCAACACATTTTCAATTACTTTTTTAGCAATCGCTCTGTGGATGAAATTCATTCCTTTTTCATAGAACTCAGGCTGATGCTTTAGCTTTTCGATAGCTACATTAATATATTGATCTATATCTTTAATTGAATTCTGTAAATCCTTTTCCTTTAAAATTTTACCTTTAAGTATCTCATATACTTCTTGAAGTGAATAATGAACTAAATTTCCGTAGTTTTTCACCGACAATTCTTCTTCTATTTCATCCGTTTCAGAGGTCTTTAATATCTTGGAAAGATAAAAATCGATCGGGTTATAAAGGTAGCTGGTAAGATGTGAAGCGGATACTTTCTCTTTCCATTTCTGAAGCCTTTCCATGACAATTTCCGTCTTCGGTATTTCTATCGGCATTGAAGCGATCGGCTCGGAAGAATTTTCAATAATGAGGTGTTCAATCGGATGAGAGCTCTCCATTTCGATCTGAGTAATGAAACGGCTCTTTTCTCCTGTATTCACTCCTGAACTGAGTGCATTGTACAGCAGATGAACATTCCGAGAATCCTGGATCAGCCTGTAAAAGTGATAGGCGTAAATACTATCATTTTCCAGAAACGTATGCAGGTCAAAATACCTTCGGATATCAAATGGGATATAGGTATTTTGCGAATTTCCCAAAGGCAGTTTCCCTTCATTCACAGACAGCATAATAACATTTTCAAAATTTAAAAGACGGGTTTCCAGAAGTCCCATGATCTGAAGACCTCGGAGGGGTTCTCCCTGAAAATCAATACTTTCAGAATTGACATGCTGATTGATCAGGATTTCCAGGGTTTCCATTTTAATTTCAAAGTGATAAGGACTCAGCTGGTTTTTAATAATCCTGAATGCATTCTCAAAGTGAGAAACATTTTCGTACTGGATATCGTCTATTTTAAGCCATTTGATATCACGACAGAAGCTGATCAGCATATCCAGATACACACCCGTGTGGTCAGCTTTTTTAAGAAGATTATAATAGGAAAGCCCGCTCAGAAGTTCTTCTAAAAGCTTTCTTGAGATATAAACAATATTCCTTTCTTCTATTTTTGTCCTGAAATTACTGATAATCAATTCATCCTCAGCTGATTTCGGAAGCTCTTCAAGGATCGGAAAAATATCTCTGTAGTAATAAGAAGATTTGTTTTTCTCCAGCTGCTTCTGAAGATAGAAAAGCTGTTTTACGGCATTGGAAAAAGAAAGATTTTTCAGAGGGAAACCCATGGTAATATTCAGGTTATCAACACCGTACATTACATCCAAACTGGCAGGAAGAAGATTTTCATCCAGTAATACTACCGCCGTATTGGAATAGGTTTTATTTTCAATTTCCTTAAAAATTTCGGGCAACACTTTAGTCTGCGTCACATTTCCCGAAACTTCGTATACTTTTATATTTTTTGGCTGGTTAAAATCGTCTTCTATCCAATGAAAAGCCCTTGTATCGTCAAATTCTTTCCATGTTTTATGATTTCTGAGGAATTTTCCTGCTTCCTGTCTTTCGTCATCAAAATAATAGCGGTCTGCCTGAAAGAAGCACTGCGCCTTATTCCACTGTAGCAGGCTTCTAACCAGCTTTTCTTCCACAGGCGTAAAGGCATTGAAGCCACAAAAGACAAAATGTTCTGAAGTATTTTTGGCAAAATCTACAATCTTTGCTTTAGCAGTTTCGTGGATCATTCCGGAAGTTGCCCAGTTTTTCTCCTGTAATTTCTTCTTTAAAACGGGAAGAAAAATATTCATGTTCTGCCAGAAGTTCAGGAATTTTTTCCGGGGAACATCATCATCTTCTCCCAAATCCTGAGCCCATTCCTTAATACGTTCTTCATCAAACATATATTGCAGCACGGCTTCATCACTATCAGAGAATTTCAGGATATCATCCCAGTCCTTCTGAAGGGTCGGAAACCACTTTAAAAAGTCGGCAAAATCATCCTTCGGGATAAGACCCAGGTTACGGTAGACATCATAGGCAAAAAGCCATAAAGAGATCCCCTGAACCGGCTGTTTATCTGCAATCCTGTCAATCAGTTCTTCTACGGTAAAAAAATTGGGAAGAAATCCTGAATAGTTATTCTCTTCCAGAATCTGCCTGATGAATACGATGGGACGCTTTCCGGGCAGAACAATATTAAAGTCCGAGAGGTCCGGATTTTGAGCGAGGAGCTCGTGGATGATCTTATTGAGGAATTTCAAGAGGTTTTGTAACTTTTTAAGTGGTCTATTTCTTCAGTGATGAGGGCATTGTATTCTGCCTGCTTTTCTTTATTCATCCCATGTTCTGTAATTTTGTCATAGGACATCTGAAAGTTTTTATAATCTTTTATGATTGTGCTGTAAATTGCTTTAAAATTTTTATCGTAATCACCGGAGGTTTTGATCTTCTCTTCTACTTCTTTTCTGAATTTTCTGGCAAATAGCTCCGCGATATCGAAATGTTTTTGCTCGTGCAGCAGAATATAATCGTTGATTCTTTTGGTATCTTTCCACGATTTGTCTTCGTTAAAAATAGTGGTGATTACAATTTTAACCGGAGACTTCGGATTACTGGATTTTACTACAGAGTATTCCCAGCCGCAATGGGTATAGGCGACCACATCGGGATTACCTTTCCTGTTGACCGGACTTTTAAAATTATCCCAGACAAGCTTCCGGTCTTCCTGCCAGATGATCTTCTGTCCAGATAAGACATTCACTGCAAGCAGACAGAAAAGTGAAATCAGTTTCATTATTAATTATTCAACTACAATTGTTTTGGTGATCCAGTTGTTGCCACCATTCCAGAACTTAAAAGTATACGATCCTTTCTGGCGCGGGCTGAAATTGATCTGGCTTGTTCCCACATGAGCTTTCTGTACACATTGACCTTCAATAGAGTATTTATAAGCGGTAACAGACCTTTCCAGACTACTGGAAGGAATATAATCATATCCGTAGAACCCTTCACATTCGGACAGATAAGTAGAATACGTTTTAATGCTCTGTATTGAATTGACATCCATTGTATCCTGCATGATCTTCACACTGTCTATCTTAATTTTACCGATGGACTGTACGGTCTGGTAATCATCATCCTCACAGGAGATGAACACCAATCCTGAAAACAATACAGACAATCCAATATTTAAAAGATTTTTCATACCCTCTAATTTACTGATTATTAATAAAAATTCAGTAAAATTTACCCTTAATTTACTTAAAATTAAGAATTAAAATTACCTTTTGATACATAAATCACTTTTTTAGTATCGAAAAATTCTTCATCAAAATAGTTTTTAAGGTTGAAGATTTCACATTTAATTCCAGCCAGTTCTTCAGCAAGATCACCGCCTTTTAAATATAAAACTCCGTTATGCTTGGGATTAATCTGTTCTTTCTCAAATTTTCCTTTCAGCCATCTGAGGAATTCCGGCATCTGCGTTACCGCACGGCTTACCACAAAATGGAACTTTTCTTTTACCTTTTCGGCTCTTCCGTGGATCGCCGTTAAGTTCGTCAGTCCTACTCCTTCTGCTACTGCATTCACTACAGTAATCTTTTTTCCAATAGAGTCGACCAAAGTAAATTGGGTCTCCGGAAAAAGGATGGCCAGTGGAATTCCGGGAAAACCGCCGCCTGTTCCGATGTCCAGAACTTTTGTGCCGGGTGCAAATTCCATTATTTTCGCAATTCCCAAAGAATGCAGAACGTGTTTTTCATACAGCGATTCCATATCTTTTCTGGAAATCACATTGATTTTTTCATTCCATTCATTGTACAGTTTCTCCAACTGGGTAAACTGCTCGATCTGCTTCTCTGTAAGATCCGGAAAGTATTTTAATAGTAACGATATTGCCATATGAATTATTATAATCTGCAAAAATAAGTTTTATTTCTATTGTATTCAAATCGAGTGTTCAGTTCTGGCTTTATTCACTCTTGCAATAACACCCGATCATTTGGCAATACCGGGAATAACGGCAACACTTAAATTCCCGCTCTTATCTACTGCCTGAACAGCAAAAATATAGTTGTCCTTTGACAGGGGAATTTTAATAGAACGTTCTTTGGTAAATATCTTTTTCTGCCATACAGGACTATCGGTCTCCCGGGCGAGGACAAAATATCCTGCAGGCATTCCTGACTTGGGCTTCTCCCATTGTAAACTGGTAGAATTGGTAAGTTCCTTAACTTTCATTTCTACCCGTTCAGGTTTTGAGGGAGCTTTGGCAAGGCTGGCCAGTACAGCAATATTGGCCGCTACATTTTTTTTTAGATAATTGTAATCTATAAACTCAGGAAGATCTCCGTACTGCTTATTATTTTCCACTCTTATATCCTGATGCTGATGGTCATAATTTTCATAATATTCGGTGAGCCTCACAGAGGGAAATCCCTGATTGACGAAGCTGGAATGATCTCCTCCACGAAGAAATCTGTCGTTTCTGTAAATCATTTTTATATCAAGTCCTTTCACATATTTCTCTGCAATTTCTTTAATATTCCGCGCTAACTGTCTGGATTCGCTGTCATTTTCAAGTCCCAGATTCCTGATATTCATTGCTTTTTTATCCAGTTTGGCGTATGACAGCCCTTCACTGAAAACCCGGAGCGTACGGGTATTGACTTCACCCGTTTCTCCTGCTTCAGGATTTCCGATCATATCGTTGTTCAGGACGGCCTCTATCTGCCAATTTTCCTTTTTGGCTTTATCCGCAAAAAGTTTTGACCCCAGCAACGACTGTTCTTCACCTGAAAAAGCAACAAAAATGACCGATGCAGGAAATGAAGACCTGCTTAAAATTCTTGCAGATTCTATGACTGCACTTACGCCACTGCCATCATCATTTGCACCCGGAGCAAATGAAACCCTGTTCATCACATCTGTTACCCGCGAATCCAAATGGGCAGAAATCAGAAAAATTCTTTGATCATTCGGATCTGTTCCCTTTAGAAATGCTACAGGATTTCCGAGGTTGACAGCCTTATCTATTCTCTTTCCATCCGGCTGAATATCTTCCTGCTGGATGTATACCTCCATTCTTCCTCCGGAATTTTTTGCATAGTCTCTAAATTTTCCCAGCACCCAATTTCTTGCTGCTCCTATTCCCTGATCTTTACCATCAACAGAGCTTAAAGTATGTCTGGTATGAAAACCTACAAGGGTATTGATATAAGATTTTAAAGAATCTGAACGCACTTCAGAGACATATTTCTTTATTTCATCATCTTTTGAACGGGTTTGTGAAAATCCGACAAAAGGAATCAACAGGGCAAGAAGAGTATATTTCATAGGATTAATCTAAGATGGATTAAAGATACAAAACATAGGCTTTTAAGAACCTTTTTTCAATCCTTATTTTGCAAAGATTACGTTTTAGAATACGATTTAACAGGAGACAAAAGACTTGTAAATATATCGTTTGAGATAAAAAAAGACCGCTTTCGGCAGTCTTCATTTCTTTATTTATTCTTTTTCAATGGGATTGTCGGATAACCGAAGCTTTCTGGCAAGCAAAGCATGCATACTGGCTCCGCTTTTTTAAGCTCATTGTAATCCAGCTGGGCAACATAACCGTCTTTAAGATGCATTTCCATTTTCCCTGCTTTGGAATCTCCATTCATCACCGCCCCATCTTTTTTCGGAAGAAAATACGGCTGAAGCATTCAGAAGCATACTATTTCGAATTCTAATGATTAAATTAAAACCTGACAAAAATCTTTTTTCTGGTACCACTTTTATTTCTGGGCACAACGTTTTTATTATATATTTGTTAAAATTCAAAAACACCATATGGATAAACTTTCAGACAGAGTAAAGAGATTAGGTTACTCACAGACTTTCGTAATGTCCAATAAAGCAAGAGAAATGAAGGCCGCCGGCATTGATGTGATCAGTCTTACTCTTGGCGAACCGGATTTTGACGTGCCGGATAATATCAAACAGTCCGCTTTTGATGCCATCAACCAAAATTACAGCCACTACTCTCCTGTTCCGGGGTTTCTTGAACTTCGTGAAGCAGTAGCTCATAAATTAAAAAGAGACAACAATTTAGATTATAAACCATCACAGATCTGCGTTTCAAATGGTGCCAAACAAGCTATTTTAAATGTTCTTGCTTCTGTGATCAACGACGGTGACGAAGTTCTTCTTCCTGCTCCTTATTGGGTGAGTTACGATGAAATGGTAAAGATGATGGGGGGAAATTCAGTCATGCTTCCTACCTCTTATGTTACTGATTTTAAAATAACAGCTGAACAACTTGAAGAAGCCATTACCGATAAAACAAAGGCAATTCTTTTCAGTTCTCCATGTAATCCGTCCGGTGGATATTATACCTACGACGAACTTAAGTCTATGGCGAAAGTGATTGCCAAATATCCTCATGTGACCGTTATTTCCGACGAAATCTACGAATACATCAACTACGAAACAAAAACGACTTCCATTGCTCAATTTCCGGAAATCTATGAGCAAACTGCCGTTATCAACGGAATGTCTAAAGCTTTTGCGATGACCGGATGGAGAATAGGATATTCTGCTTGTCCGGAATGGCTGGCAAAAGCTTGTGAAAAGATTCAGGGACAAATGACGAGTGGAGCGAACACAGTAGCCCAGAGAGCTTCTATTACTGCTTTGAAAACAGATCCTTCTGAATACAAATACATGATCGATGCTTTCCAGAAAAGAAGAGATCTTGTGTATGACCTGATGAAAGAGATTCCAGGATTTAAAGTACTGCTACCCAAAGCTGCCTTTTACTTCTTCCCGGATATTTCGTACTATATCGGAAAAAACCTGAATGGTACAGAAATTAAAGATTCTGATGATTTCGCCATGTTCCTTTTGGAAAATGCCCATGTAGGGTGTGTAGGAGGTGTTTCTTTTGGAAGTCCTGAGTGCATCAGGTTCTCTTACGCAGCATCCGAAGAAGATCTGAGAGAAGCGATGAAACGCATCAAAGATGTGCTGGCTCCTTTCAATTAACAGATTAAAATCAGACTCAACAAAAATTAATATAAAGTAAACAAAAAGCTCTGATTTCAGGGCTTTTTTTCTATAGTTCCATTAAAAACAATTATAGATTTTATTTATCGATATTGATTTGTTCGATAGATGAAATATTGATATCTTTGCAGCAGAAAATTTAATATAAAAACAGAAAATTATGTCTTTAGTAGGAAAAAAATTCCCAAATGTAACGATCGATGCTATGTCTGAAATGGGTGACGATCTTAGAATCAACATCCTTGAAGAAGCTACTTCAAACCAACAAAAAGTAATCTTATTCTGGTATCCGAAAGATTTCACTTTCGTATGTCCTACAGAGCTTCACGCTTTCCAGGATGCTTTAGGTGAATTCGCAAAAAGAAACACTAAAGTAATCGGTGCTTCTTGTGACACCAATGAGGTACACTTCGCATGGTTGAACGTTTCAAAAGATAACGGAGGTATCGAAGGAGTAACTTACCCGCTTTTAGCTGATACTCACAGACAACTGGCTAACATCTTAGGAATCGTAGATCAGGATTTCGAATATAATGAAGATGGAGAGGAAACTTTCACAGGTTCTAACGTAACCTACAGAGCCACTTACCTGATTGACGAAACCGGAAAAATTTTCCACGAGTCTGTCAACGATATGCCTCTTGGAAGAAACGTGAAAGAATATTTAAGATTAATTGACGCTTACACTCACGTTCAAAAACATGGTGAAGTATGTCCTGCTAACTGGGAAGAAGGAAAAGATGCTATGAAAGCTGACAGAACTTCTACAGCAGAATACTTAGCTAAGAACTAATCAAAACACTATAACAATGTAGCAATTGTTTTAATGTAACAATATATTAGTGTAACAATGTACCAATATCTGAAATTTCAATATTTTATAATTGTTACACTGGTAAATTATCCAATTGCTACATTGTTAAATTTCATAAAATTTAACTTATGTATACAGAATTAACAGAAGATACTTTACAGAATATCGTGAACGACAACGAAAAAGTAGTTGTTCAATATGGTGCAACATGGTGCGGAAACTGCAGAATCATGAAGCCTAAATTTAAAAAATTAGCAGCAGAAAACGAAGAAATTCCATTCTTGTATGTAGATGCTGAAAAACTTCCTGAAAGTAGAAAATTAGCAACCGTTGACAACCTTCCCACTTTCGCAATATTTAAAAACGGTGAATTGGTGAACCAGGTACAGAGCAACCAGGCTGAAAGTTTAATTAACCTTTTTAACGAATTACACTAATGAAATTACCCGTAATCAGACAGTTTTATCAGAATCAGACCCCTGAAAATCTTGAAAAAACATTAGAAGTACTGGAAAGCTTTTGCGAATTCAGAGGAACCAGTGAAGAGGATTTAAATGTTGCAGGGGAACTGATCACCAATATCTGCGGTGCCTTGGAAGTACACGCCAGCGTTCAGAACGGAATGAGCGAAAAAGATGCTCTAAATTCTTTTGCACAGAAGGTCTTAGGATCTATTGATAAATAGTTTTTCAAATTTAATTATTTAAAGATATAATAATTAAAAGATTCAAAACAATACTACTGAGGCTTTCCTCAATACTCTATTTTCTCCATTCTTTAATTATATTATTCACAACACGCGCTTCAAAGCTTCTGTAATATGCCATTGCTGATGCGGTTGCCTTTGTTTATTTCCGTTAAAGAATGTTCAAAAAATCCCGGTGAAAATGTTGGACTGCCCCCAAAAAGTTAGACACTTTTTAGGGGCATTTTTTATGTATAGAAAAGAAAAATTTAGCGTTGCTTTCAAATTAGAATGTATTAAACTTCACAAAAATTCTCATCGTTCGATTGAATCTATAGCAACAGAGAAAGGATTTAATGAAAGCAATCTGCGCAAGTGGATCGGTTTTTATAACAAGTACGGAACCTTGGGACTACAACCAAGAAAAAACAGGAGCTACTCGTTGAATTTCAAGATTAAAGTTTTGAAAGCCATCGAAACAGAACATCTCTCACAAAGGGAAGCATGTATCCGATTCGATATCGCAGCGCAGTCTACTGTGTTGAGTTGGCAAAGGGATTATGAAAAAAGTGGTATTTTAGGGTTAAAGAATACCCCCAAAGGAAGACCCCGCATTATGAGCGATTACAAACGTAAGAAAAGAAAGTCCGATAAGCCATTAACCCGAGAAGAAGAACTTTTATTGGAAAACGAAAGGCTGCGGGCCGAAATTGATTTTCTAAAAAAGTTAGACGCCTTAACTCTCAAAAAGAACAAACAGAGGCCATCGAAGGATTAAGGCGAAAATATGATCTGTCGGTCCTTCTGGATTGTACAGGTATGGCCAGAAGCAGTTTTTATTACCATCAGAAAGTACTTAAGAAAAAGGATAAATATGGAGAGGTAAAAGCTATGATAAAACAGATTTATCATAGGCATAAAGGACGGTTGGGATACCGTCGTATCACTTTGGTCATGAAACAACAAGGAATTATAATCAATCATAAAACGGTATTGAGATTAATGAAGACCCTGGGATTGAAAAGTATCATTAGGGTTAAAAAATACAGATCTTACCGGGGAGAGCAAGGCAGGATAGCGCCAAATATTCTTGAGAGGAACTTTAAGGCAGATCTGCCCAACAGAAAATGGGCCACTGATGTGACAGAATTTAACGTCTCGGGCAGTAAATTATACCTTTCACCGATAATTGATCTGTACAACGGCGAGATCGTGAGTTACGATCTCTCGGAAAGACCTGTTTTTGCACAGGTCATAAATATGCTCAAAAAGGGGTTTAGAAAAATCAAGAATACTGAAAACCTCATTATCCATTCTGATCAAGGCTGGCAATATCAGATGAAAGCCTATCAGCATCTGTTAAAAGAAAAAGGAATTATCCAAAGTATGTCCCGCAAAGGAAACTGCCTGGATAATGCGGTAATAGAAAACTTCTTTGGGACTTTAAAATCTGAAATGTTCTACACTAAGAAATTTAAAACAATTGATGAACTCAAAAAGGAAATAAAGGAATATATTAATTACTACAACAACGACAGGATAAGACTTAATCTAAAAGGAAAGAGTCCGGTACAGTACCGAACTCTTTCATATAATAATATTGTTTAATTTTGTCTAAACTTTGGGGTGCAGTCTATGTCATCAGGATTTTTTGGGTTGAATTTATTAAGGTTTATTAAACACTAATTACACTAATGGTTTGCACTGATAACACCAAACAGACACGCAACATTAGTGATATTTGTGAAAAAAAAATTAGTGGGTATTTGTGTTTATAAAGTTCAGAAGAGCATAAAAAATCCCGGTGAAACGATCACCAGGATTATTATTGATAAGAGATTCAATCTGAATTTACCACTCTTCATTCATCACTTTACATCCTTCATTTAAACTAGCTTCTTCTGCTCATTAAAATTCTCAGAATGTACCAGAACAGTAGCATAATAGAAGCAAAAAGCTGTAAAGAAGCTCCCACATACTGTCCCGTAGTGTAGGTATTCTTAAGTTTGCTGGTTTCATACAGAATACTTGCAGAAGCCAAAACCATCATTCCTACTGAGAACCAAAGACCCAGGTTGAAGCCGAAAATAGCTCCTGCCACAATCAATCCTATCGAAAGAAAACCTCCGATAATAATGATATTTCTTAAGAATGAAAAGTCTCTTTTAGAAGTAAATGCTATTAATGAAAGGCCTGCAAACATAGCAATTGTAAGCATGGCAGCCTGGAAAATAATATTCCCTCCACCCTGCATTCCGGCAGCAATATAAAGCATTGGCATAAAAATAACAGCCTCCAGAATGACATAAAATCCAAGCCCGAAATACTGTGTAGTCCTGCTTTGAGAAAGCGACCATTTAGACGCTAACATCGAAGCCAGCCAGAAAACACCAATGATCAGCAACCAAGTGTATTTCTGTCCGAACATCATCGCAATGATTTCCACAGGAACCGTTTTTAATAAAATAGTTTCAACCCCAATAAACGCGAGAATTGATAAAGCAACGTGCAAATACGTTTTTCTGTAAAAAGCTGCTTTTTCCATATCTGAGGAATGGGCAACCAAGACATCTGTCATCATAGTTAGTATTTTTTTTGTTTTTCTACTATAAAATTATTTTTCTTTTTTCGCCGGCATCACTCCAAGGATCTTTCCATCCTCTTCAAACACAGCCATAATCACTTCCTTTGAAGAAGAATCTCCTGCATATTTGTAATGAATGCTTGGCAAATTGGACCCGTCCATTAGTTTATGATAGCCTGTTTTTAAAATCTCCAGCTTTTTATTGACATCAAAACCTTCCTTTACTTTTTTAAGGACATCATCCGTCACGATTTCCTTTACTTTTTCTGAAAGAAGCAAATCAACGGCAGGCCGGTCTGAATCTTTAAGTGCTGTGACAAACTTGAGAAAGTTGTCATTGTACAGACTAATCTTCTCTTTGCTCAATTGTGCCGGAGCTTCTTTCTGAACTTTTTCAACCTTCACGCCGGTCACTTTCTGAGCAAACATCAGCTGTGCGGCAAGCATTGTAAGTCCTAACAATATTTTTTTCATAATCTATCTGTTATTGGGTAAATCGGTGAGTTAAGATACGAAAATCAGACCAATTCCAAAAATTTCATCGTATCTACATTGTCCGCATAAGTATCCAGAGAAGGGTGCTGTGCATCTCCAAAAGGAATGGAGTCCAACCCGAGTTCTTCTTTTGCGACAATACACTGAATATTTTCTTCATTTTCAGCAATAAAACTTTTAACTTCATCCAAAGATGAATATCTGCTGAAATTGATCACAGAAAGCGGACTGAAAAGTTTTTCATCTTCTTTCATCATCACGAAATTATTGTCCCAGAATTTATCCTGATTCAGAAGATAAACCGCCCTGTTATAATCATAATTATTGGCATACTTGTGATGGTTGATGATATCCTGGAATCCTACAAAACTTTCAAACAGTCTGTCGATTACAAAATCCTCCGGAATAAAAACTCTTGTCACATTTCTGCATCCAAGCCCGAAATATCTGAAAATATCCTCAGCCAGCAGCTGAAGCTCTTCAGGCGTTTCATCCCCTTTTAAAACCGCTGCAGAAGTTCTGTTTTTTCTGATGATGCTTAAATGATTTTTGAAATAGTATTCAAGATATCTTGCCGTATTATTACTTCCTGTTGCAATCACAGCATCAAAATTTTCCAGTCTTTCAACCAATTCAAACTGAACGGCGTCTCCCGAAAACTCATTCCATTTTTCAAGAAGAAACGGAACCATCAGTTTATCTTTTGAAGATAGTTTGATCAATGGAATATGCCCGCTCAAAACAACGGAAACCACATCATGAAATCCCACCAGAGGAATATTTCCGGCCAGGATCAATCCTACTCTTTTTGAAACCTTAGAAACGGAATAGTTTCTGATCCAGTTATTTATATTTTCCTGAGTAAGCAGATTGGCCCACTCCTGAAGAGCAAATTTCTGATTATCAATAGTAAACCATGGGTTTTCTATTTCAGACCTTTTGAGTAATAATTCAAACTCTGTATCAGTCTCATTATCATCCTCCGGATTCTTTGTTAAATACTCTTTTATATACTCGCTTAACTTAATAAGTCCTAAAACTTGATTTTCGATATTCATAATTACTTTTAAATTGGGGAATATTTTGTAATTTTGTGCAAATTTAAAAAAAATTAGCGATGGCTATTAAAATAACTGATGAATGCATTAATTGCGGTGCCTGTGAACCGGAATGCCCAAATAATGCCATATATGAAGGGGCCGTAGATTGGAAAGCTTCTGAAGGTACCGCTCTGGCCGGTACAGTGACCATGACGTCAGGACTTACTGTTGATGCAGATTCGCCGCAGGAACCCGTGAGTGATGATGTGTATTTCATTGTAACAGACAAATGTACGGAATGTAAAGGATTCCACGAAGAACCTCAGTGTGCAGCAGTTTGCCCGGTAGACTGTTGTGTTCCTGATGAAGATCACGTAGAATCTGAAGAAGCGCTGCTTGAGAAAAAAGCGTTCTTACACGGTGAATAATAAAGGCTCCGTCTCACCACTATGAGACGGTTTTTTTACCTTTAAATCTCAAAAAATCTAGTAAATAACAATAATAAACCGCAAGCCCAACCACCTTGCACAACCTAAAAAGTAAAAATATGAGCAAAAAGCACAACTTCAGCGCAGGACCATGTATCTTACCTCAGGAGGTATTCGAAAAATCAGCAGAAGCTATTTTGGATTTCAACGGGATTGGATTGTCTCTTCTTGAAATTTCGCACAGAAGCAAAGATTTCGTTGCGGTAATGGACGAAGCGCGTGCCATTGTGAAAAGACTGATGAACCTTGGTGATGACTATGAAGTACTTTATTTAGGAGGCGGTGCAAGCCTTCAGTTTGCGATGGTTCCTTACAATCTGCTGAAAGTAGGCGGTAAAGCGGCTTATCTTGACACAGGAACATGGGCAGCCGGTGCTGTTAAAGAAGCTAAAAAATTAGGAACTGTGGATGTAGTAGGTTCTTCCAAAGAAGACAATTATTCTTTCATTCCAAAAGATTATACGGTAGGTTCAGAATACGATTATTTCCACTGCACCTCAAACAATACGATTTACGGAACTCAGATGAAATCTTTTCCTGAAGTAGATACTTTGATGGTTTGTGATATGAGCTCTGACATTTTCTCAAGACAGCTGGATTTCTCCAAATTTGATCTTATCTATGCCGGAGCCCAGAAAAACATGGGACCTGCCGGTGTAACCTTGGTGGTGATCAAAAAAGAAATTCTTGGAAAAACAGGTAGAGAAAATATGTTGTCTATCCTGGATTATTCTCAGCATATTTCAAAAGAATCGATGTACAATACCCCTCCGGTTTTCCCTGTATATGCTTCTCTCCTTACGCTACAGTATCTTGAAAATAACGGAGGAATTGCAGCAGCAGAAGCAAGAAATGAAGCGAAGGCAAAACTTTTATATGATGAAATTGACAATAACCCTCTTTTTGAAACGTTCTGTGTAAAAGAAGACCGTTCATTAATGAATGTCTCTTTCCAATTGAAAGACGAAAGCAAAAAAGAAGAATTTGACAACGCATGGAAGGCTGCAGGGATTAGTGGACTGAACGGACACAGAAGCCTTGGAGGTTACAGAGCAAGCTTATACAACGCTTTACCAATTGAAAGCGTGCAGGTTCTGGTGGACGTTATGAAGTCAATAAAATAACTTATATTAGACGGCCCAAAAAATTAAAAAGATCTAAGGATTTCAGATGCCGGATATCATACTTTAAAGTCTAGTTTCTAACATCTTATCTCTACCATCTATTAAGACCATAACACATGAAAGTTTTAGCAAACGACGGAATCTCGAAAACAGGAGAACTGGCCCTTACAGAAGCAGGATTTGAAGTCTTGCCCAACAGAGTGGCTCAGAATCACGTTATCAATTTTATCAATGAAAATAACGTAGATATTCTTTTGGTAAGAAGCACGACGAAAGTAAGACAGGACATCATCGATGCCTGCCCAAGCCTGAAAATCATCGGGCGCGGTGGTATAGGCATGGACAATATTGATGTAGATTATGCCAAAAGCAAAGGGATCAAGGTAATCAATACCCCTACGGCATCTTCAAAATCAGTAGCCGAACTTGTTTTCGGACACTTTTTCGCCCTGGCAAGATTCCTTCACGAATCGAACCGACTGATGCCGCTGGAGGGAGAAACTCACTTCGAGGCTATGAAAAAGTCATTCAGCAAAGCGTATGAACTTTCAGGAAAAACACTTGGAGTGATCGGCTTTGGAAGTATCGGGCAGGAAGTCGTAAAAATGGGAATAGCATTAGGAATGAAAATCAAAGTACTGACAAAAAATCCAAAGACAAGAGTTCTTACCCTGGACTTTTTCGACGGACAGAGTTTGAATTTTGAGATCACTTCTACCAACGATATGGATGCTTTTCTTAAAGACACGGATTTCATCAGCATCAATACACCAAAAACAAATGAATATATTATAGACACGCCTCAATTTGAAAAAATGAAAGACGGCGTCTACATCGTCAATACGGCAAGAGGAGGTGTGATCAATGAAGTAACCCTTATTGATTTCATCGAATCCGAAAAAGTAGCGGGAGCTGCACTGGATGTGTTTGAAAGCGAACCAAGTCCGGAACTTCCTTTACTGATGAACCCTGCTTTATCCCTTTCTCCTCATGTAGGCGGAAATACAGTGGATGCCCAGGAAAAAATCGGCGCAGAACTTGCAGAACAAATTATTAAGCTACAAAAAGAAACCATAAGATAAAATATGCCTGTTTTTAAACCTTTCCGTGGAATAAGACCTCATAAAGACTTTGAGAGTACTTTCCCTACCCATCCGCTGGACAATTTCACCCAGGAGGAGATCGCAGAGAAAGCTCAAGTTGAAAATACTTACATCAACATGATTAAGCCGTATGTTGTAAGTAAATCTAAAGATATTGACCGGAATTTAAGAAAGATCCGATCAACGTTTGAAGAGCTTCTGGATGAAAAAAAACTGGTCCAGGACAGTTCAGCTTATTATCTTTATGAGCAAATCTACCCCAACAAACAAATTTTCAGAGGCTTGCTTGGATTAGCAAGTATTGAAGATTTCTGGAACGGAAAGATCAAAAGACATGAGAGCACCATTCCTCAGAAAAAGGAAAAACTGGCTCATTATCTGGAGAAAGTAAATCTGCAGGCAGAACCTGTACTGCTTACCTATCCTTCCAATTCCAAGATTGAACTTCTGATGAATCATGAAGAGAAGAATGTTCCTATTTTCAATCATGTAGATTCTATTGGGATCAGACACAAGATCTGGAGAATAGACAACCGTCTGAAACTTCAGCAGTTCAAAGAAGTCATTGACCAGATTGACTCTTTCTACATTGCGGACGGGCACCACAGAATTGGTTCTACCGCATTGAATGCAAAGTACCACAAGGAGAAAAACAAAAGACATAACGGTACCGAAGCGTATAATTTTGTGTACAGTTTTATCGTATCCAATCAATCCATTAAGATCCACGATTACAATAGAATCCTGTCAGATCTGAACGGCCTTTCAAGTGAAGAATTTTTAAAGGAGCTGGATCAGTATTTCCTGATTCATGAAAAAGGTGAAGCATCTTACTTCCCTTCTCAGAAATTCCATATTTCCATGTATCTGGACGGCAAATTCTACTCGCTTCACGTAAAGCATGATCTCCGTTCAACGGAAATGTCTCTGGATAACCTTGACCATCATCTTTTGGATAAATATATTTTTAAGAATATTCTCAAAATTGAGAATTCTGACAGCTCGGAAAAAATTACGTATGCTAAAGGAACCTCTAACATTCAGGGAATTAATTCTTTAAAAGAAAAAATCGACAACGGAGAAGGAAAAGTAGGATTTGGAATTTATCCTGTGAGTTTCAACGATATGATCAAAATTTCAGATCTGAAACTGAGCATGCCTCCAAAATGTACCTTCATTGAGCCTAAATTGGTTACAGCACTGCTAATGTACGATATGAAACCTTAATAAATTACTAATTTTTCCCTACTTTTAGCATCGGAAAAAGAAAGGTAAATAAAAAATGAAAAAAATCTTCATTATACTTCCACTCTTTTTGAGTGGATTTTTATTTTCTCAAAAAAAGCCAATTAAAAAACCTGCGAAAAAGGTTACTACGGCAAAGTTCAACTATCAGGATGAATTCAAGAAGATCTCGGATGAGATCATGACCAACGGAACCGCGTACGACAATCTTGGTGAACTTACCAAAGGAGTGGGTCCCCGTTTCAGTGCAACTCCAGGATATGCGAAAGCAACAGAGTGGGCCGAAAAAAAGCTTAAAGAAGCAGGTGCAGAAAATATATGGAAACAAGACGTCAGAGTACCTATATGGATCAGAGGAAAAGAATCTCTTCAGATCAAATCTGGTAGCAGCGACTGGAAGAATATCAGAATGCTCTCTTTTGGAAACTCGGAAGGAACAGGCGGTAAAGATCTCACTGCCGAGATTATACTGATCAATGACATAACAGAGCTTAATGCTTTGACATCTTTACAGTTAAAAGATAAAATCGTCTTTGTCAACACCCCTCTCGATCCAAAAGTGATCAATACCGTTGACTCTTATCTTGTCACAGCCAAATCCCGACTGCTGTCTGCTTCAGTCATCGGAAAAAGAGGAGCCAAAGGCCTTATTATCAGATCACTCACCACGGCTTCGGATGATACACCCCACGCCAAGATGATCTATTATGAGCCGGACGACAAAGCAAGAATCCCGGCCGTCACCATTGGGGTAAGATCTGCTGATGAACTGGAAAAACTTCTGAAAAAACAGAAAGTAACGGCAAAACTGAATATGTCTGCCGAATCCAAAGGAGAAACAATTAATCAAAATATTATTGGAGAAATTCCCGGCAATAAAGATGCTAAAGTCATTGTTCTGGGAGCTCAGCTTGACTCATGGGACTTTGCAGAAGGAGCTCACGATGACGGTTCCGGAGTTGTACAGTGTATTGAGGTATTAAGAGCCTTCAAGGCGCTTGGATTGGCGAATAACCATACCATAAGGGTTGTCCTGTATGCCAATAGTGAAAACGGTGGCCAGGGAAGAGAGATGTATGCTTCTTATGTAAAAAAGAAAGATGAAAAACATATTTTTGCTTTAGGAACAGATTCCGGAGGCTACTCACCGAGAGGATTTTCACTGGATATGCCCCCTCAAAGAAGAAGACAGATTTTTGAGTGGAAAAACTATTTCCTTCCTTACGGCATTTATGATTTTGATCAAACCTACGCGATACAGGACATTGCTCCTCTTAAAAAACTTGATATTCCGCTGGCAGAGCTTGTTGTAGATACCCAGCGTTATTTTGACTATCATCATTCTGTGGAAGACACCTTTGACAAAGTCAATAAAAGAGAGCTTCTGCTGGGGGCTACAGCAATGACTCAGCTGATTTTTATGATCGATAAAAACTGGTAAACTATGAAAAAGATAATTGGAACTTCATTATTATGCCTGGGAATGGCTGTTTTTGGCCAGTCTAAAGAAGATTCTATCCAGTTCAGCAAGATTTCCACAGAAATACTGAACAATGGAAAAGGCTATACAGAACTAAGGGATTTAAGCAAAAACATTGGTCACCGCCTCAGTGGTTCAGAAGCTTACGAAAAAGCTGTAAAATGGGCAGAACAGAAACTTCGTGATGCGGGTGCCGATAAGGTGTGGCTGCAGGAAGTAATGGTTCCCGTATGGACAAGAGGAAAGGAATCTCTGCAAATCAAAACAGCAGATGGAAAATGGAAAGGCCTGAAAATGCTCTCGCTTGGTAACTCTGAAGGTACAGGCGGAAGAGATGTATCAGGCGAGATCATTATCGTGAAATCGATGGAGGAATACGATAAGCTTTCCGTGGATCAAGTAAAGGATAAGATCGTATTCTTTAACTACCCTTTCAGTCAGTCTTTTGTGGAAACATTCAGAGGCTACAGCGATGCAGCAAAATACAGGGTAACTGCAGCTTCATTAACGGCTAAAAAAGGCGGAAAGTTTGCAATTGTCCGATCACTGTCTTCCGCTTTTGATGATGTTCCTCACACGGGAGGAATGCGTTATGAAGATCAGGTTTTAAAGATTCCGGCAATAGCCATCGGCACTACGACAGCAGACGAACTGGAAGCTCTATTAAAGACGCAGAAAGTAACGGCAAAACTTAATTCCAACTGTGGTATGAAAGGCGAGAAACTTTCCCACTCTGTTATCGGCGAAATCACAGGAAAAAAAGACCAGAACGTGATCGTTGTCGGAGGACATCTTGATTCATGGGATGTAGGGGAAGGTGCGCACGACGACGGTGCCGGAATTGTTCAAAGCATTGAAGTCCTGAGAACGTTTAAAAAATTAGGAATTAAAAATAATCATACGATCCGGGTTGTTTGTTTCGCCAATGAAGAAAATGGTGTCAAAGGGGGGATTCAATATGGAAAAACAGCTAAAGAAAAAAATGAAAAGCATCTTTTTGCGATAGAGTCTGATGCGGGAGGTTTTGCGCCAAGAGGCATCGCGTTGGAAATGGATGAGGAAAAGAGACAACAGATCAAAAGCTGGACGGGGTTATTTCTACCCTATGGTGTTTACAATTTTGAAGGAAAATATTCGGGAACGGATATCTATCCACTTCATGATATGGGAGTTCCTACTGCTGAGCTGGTTCCTGATTCCCAGAGGTATTTTGATATCCATCACACGGAGGAAGATACTTTTGAAAAGGTGAATCGAAGAGAGCTTCTTTTGGGCGCTACAGCCATGACCCAGATTATTTATATGATTGATAAGAACTGGTAGGCTTTTTATTAAATATTTTGTCAACAAGTTAATTCTTACGAGTTTACTTGTTGATTTCTTTATTGGATTTTTTAAACCACCCCGTCAAAAATTCTTTGAATTTTTGCCACCCCTCCGGAGGAGGGGAATGTGATTCCATCAATAGAATTTTGTGTTTTTAAATGGGACAGTGGTCTATTTTTTTTACCTTCTTTATTTTTCTTCCGTACTTCAATTCATAAAGAAAACTTTTCCAATAGTGCCTTAATCCTCCACCCGATTCCCAGTTGATATCAAACTTCTCTCCTTCCAAAGAATACCCCGGCTGTGTAATCTTAGCGTGAAGCATCGGCGGATGATCTTTTATTTTTTCATAATAATCAGGCTCCCCGTTTGATTTTCTGTAATACTGAATTTCAATAACCGTTTCTTTGTGTAATGCTTTAAAAATGTAAAGATTAATATCATACAGATCCGGGTATTCTTTTTTTAATAATTCAATAGCAGCATCTAATGGCATCGGTCTTTTATATTTATTGATCTTATTCCTCAATTTTCTTCTTTCCCGAAAATTTTCGCCAAATTCATTACAGTCAGAAACAATAAAAGTCAGATGATCTGAAATTTTATTCCAGCATCGGTATTCTGCCCATTGTATAAGTTGAACAGCAATACTCCGTATATTTTCTTCCAAACTGTCCTGAGTCATCAATGATAATTTTATTTGAACTTAAAGCAACTTAAGCCTAAAATTACATTAAAAAATTCACTTTGGCATGATATTCGCAAGCTAAATGATTGAAAAAAAAAAATATTCAAACACAAACGATGATTAAAAGTTGCCGCGGGATTTTCAGTTTCCGCTGGGCCGGATAAAGGCTATTTATCATATTTATATGATCCTTTTTCTTTAGATACCGTATACAACGGAAGAGATAATCCTCTTATCAATTCCATTTTTACGATGTACTGTGTACGGTGTCATAAAGCTCATGAATCCCTTTCCGGATTCAACACTGCTTTTAATTAAACTTTTCCGGGTAGCATAAAGCATGCCCTGATACTGAACAATAAAACGGCCATTTGATCATGACCTTAGCAAGGTTTTAGCAATGATCTATGTCCCTTTAATCAATAACGGAATAAGTGATTCCGGACCGTTCTATGAAAGGACGGAAAACAGATGTATAACCCTTAAAAAGTGATTATGATGAGAGACTTTTTTGAAATGATTTTTAAGAGAAATGAAGATGCCGCAAAAATGAATATCTGGAGCCTTATGCTCTTGTTAAGTTTTGCCGTTTTTTCCGTACTAGTATATGCCTCAAAACCTAGTTTTAACAGCTTAATAGTATACCTTACCGCATTTGCGGCATATCTTGGCTTTGGACTTGTATTTATTAGCTCCCTGGCCGGAAAAATGAATTCTTCCCAGATGAGGAAGAAATCAAGACACGCATAATTTTAATTTCTATTTTTACTAGAAAACCGTTCACTATTGCTGAACGGTTTTTTTGTTGGATATCTTATAACTTATCCAAAAACATCGGTTTTTAAAATATTTTTTAACCACAAAAGTTTTTAAACGTTCTAGTTGTTTTTAAGCTTGTAAAATTTTAAACTAAATTACACTAAGGCATTCCATACCTTAAAAACATCGATCTGTTTTGTGACCAGATAAGCATAAAAAAGAAAAAATAACAAAATCTGTTACACCAACTTCAATTTCCAGAGAAATCTCAAATTCCCATCCCTTGGAGGGGTGGCAAAAATTCAAAGAATTTTTGACGGGGTGGTTTAAATTTTCATATTCCACATCATAAAATATGAGTAACCTGAGAAACGCCTAAATCTTACACTCTCCAACTCCACCTTATACTCCCAAAAACTCCTTCTTCTCCAGCTTTATCTCCATTTCCTTACCTTCTCTCATGATCTTTACATGAATGGCATTCTGGCCGCTCTCTACCCTGTTAAGGAAATAATGGCACGCAGCGTCTTTGTCCAGATGATCAAGATTTATATTGTTTATACTGATGATCGCATCTCCTATTTTCAGCGGGAAATTTTCTTCCTGAAAAACGAAGGCAACTGTGGGTTTGGCATCAACAAATCTATATCCGAAGCCGAAAGATTCCAATTTGGCAGGTTCGTTTTTGATGCGCTTCATGTAGATCTTGTTTGCTGACCAATCGAGGATGAAAATAAAGTTTTTAAAGAAATCGTTTCCGATGAGGCTTGTACTTCCGGTAGCGATGATTTCGTTAGAAAAGCTTTTATTCCCCAATGACAGATCTGCTGTTCTGAAAATATACCCCGGAGCAGGCTTTCCGGCCCCGTAAGCTCCGACAGAACTCGTTCCATAGACTTCTATGCTTTTCAGCGCTTTTTGGGCATCATAGGCCTTGTCTGTGATCTTTAGTCTTCCTGAAAATCCGGTATCAAAAGTAAGATCGATCTTTTTGCCCTGCAGATCGGTCTCTACAACAGGCGTTTTTTGCACTCTCGGACTGAAAGGAATGACAATATCATAATCTTCGGGATTAAACTGAGCCAGGTCTTTTGAAGCTTCCAGTGAATTTTCTGAATAATTGATCTTCCAGAAAAGCTTTGCCATTTGATTGGCTCCCAGAATACCATCTATTTTGAAACAGCTCAGTTCCGAAACACTGAAATCCATCACCACTGCACCTACATCTTTGAAAACAGCCTGGTCTACGGTCATTTCAGGCAAAATGGTAAAAATCTGTTCGTGCTTATTTTTCTGAGAATCCTTTACCGTACTTTTATGTTTTTTCTCTAATCCCAATTCAGCATAGACTGTTGTAGAAATGACGGTCGGAGCTCCGGTATCAAACAGAAAATTATAGGATTTCCCGTTGATGCTTACCTGCACAAAAGGGAGATCATTGGCATATCTAAGGTTGATCTTTTCTACGGGATTTTGAAGCTGTGCCTCTCCGCTTTTGAAGAATTTCTTTCCCTGAGCAGAAAAAGTGGTTGTGGAGAGAATGAGAAGCGTGTAGAGGATTTTTTTCATGAAATAACTTTATACGAAAGTAGGGAAATTTCATTACTGTATTAAAATTAAAACTATCCAATCAATAATTTTATATGATTTGGATTATAAATTGGAGTATAAAAAAAGCCATCCTTCCGGACGGCTTTCAATATTTTAAATTTTCAATTACTGTACTTTCACAAGCTCAACATCGAAGATCAACCAGGCGTTTGGTGGGATAACCCCTCCTGCTCCTCTTTCTCCGTACGCCATTGCTGGTGGGATCAATAAGGTAGCTGTTTCACCTTCTTTAAGCAACAGGATTCCTTCATCCCATCCTTTGATTACTCTTCCCATTCCGATTGGAATTTCAATAGGCTCGTTTCTTTTGAATGAAGAATCGAATTCTGTCCCGTCGATTAATTTACCTGCATAGTGTACAGATACATTATCACCAGATTTGGGAGCTTTTGCCCCTGCCACTGTTTTTGTGATCTTGTAATATAATCCCGATTCAGTTTTCTGCATTCCAGCTTTAAGGTCTTCGACCATTTTCTCCTGGTTAGCTTTGAATTCCTCTTCTTTTTTCTTTTTGTCAGCTTCTTCTTTAGCGATATATGCTTTATTATTTTCTGCGATTTTAGCTTTTCCTTCCGTGAAAGTTTTTGCCGCATCGTAGTTCTTGTAAGCATCCCCTTTTCCGAAAACAGAAACTTTCTCTAAAACGATATCTGTTTT
Organism: Chryseobacterium carnipullorum; assembly: GCF_003815695.1. NCBI lineage: Bacteria > Pseudomonadati > Bacteroidota > Flavobacteriia > Flavobacteriales > Weeksellaceae > Chryseobacterium > Chryseobacterium carnipullorum. The sequence continues at coordinate 4,518,407 of NZ_CP033920.1, forward strand.
AGGCTTGTCCTGAGCTCCTTTTTCTACGTTAGCGATTGCATCGATGACATCGTTACCTTTCACTACTTTTCCAAAGATCGTGTGTCTTCCGTCTAACCAAGGAGTAGCCACTTCAGTGATGAAGAACTGAGAACCGTTGGTGTTGGGTCCGGAATTGGCCATAGAAAGTATTCCTTTACCTGTATGCTTAAGGTCGTTTTTCTCGTCCTCGAATTTATATCCAGGATCTCCCATTCCCGTTCCCTGAGGATCACCTCCCTGGATCATGAAATCTTTGATCACTCTATGGAAAATAGTTCCGTCGTAAAAAGGAACTCCTTTCGCTTTAGCTTTGTTGTCTATTTTTCCTTCTGCAAGACCAATAAAATTGGCTACAGTTACCGGTGCTTTTTTGTCTTCGAACTGCACGATCAGGTTTCCTTTAGAAGTCTGAAGATTTGCATAAAGTCCGTCATTAAGACCTTCGTAAGTTTCTTTGTCTACGTTCATTTTTTTATAGATTGGGGTACAACTCATCAGCGAGATACTTGCCGCTGCCAGAATTATATTCTTGTTAAACAATTTCATTATTTATAGAGCTTTTAATTTTATGATCAATGGTATATCGTTGTCTATATTCTTTTCGTCTCCAAAAGTCCCGTAGGCCAGTGAAGAAGGGACCAAAAGCGTTACTTCCTCTCCATCATGCATAAAACGCAAAGCATTCTCTACCGCTTTCAGTTCATCAAAATGCCCGAATCTGGCATCTCTTCTTTCAAAAGGTTTATCGTAGATCCTGGTTTCGTCAAAATCATACAGATCGTAGGAATAAGAGATCGGCGTATCATCCGCTCTTCTTGTTCTCTGATCAAAACCTTCAACAGTTACCCAGTAATTAAGCTGTGTAGGATAATACTTCACAGACTGTCCGGTGATCCAATCCTGAATCTGGCCTCGTTCTATGGTATTCAGATTCTTCATCCTTTCCTTGGAAACATCCAGATCTTTCTGACTCAACACTCCGCCTACGGAAGGATGTGCTGTGGGCGCATTCCGGTTGCAGCTTAACAAACTTACTGCTGATATGAAGAGTAATTTTTTCATAAACTTTTGCGAAAATACGCATTTCGGGGAAATATTGTTCAATCGGTTTTAAAAAATTTTGGAGAAAATGATGAAGTATTTCAGGAGGATGAGATTATGGGAGATTTAAAGATTAAAAAAAATTTAACCACAAAAGTCACAAAAGCTTAGAAAACACTTTAGTAATTTTTAAAGTTGAATAGATTTCGCACAGTAAGTACACTTACGTTCTTATGAAAATCTTTGATTTTCTGCTTTTGTGATCTTATTGTTTTCACGATGGTAAAACTTTTAAAACTGTTCTGAAGTGTTTAACATTAAAAACTTTTGTCTCTTTTGTGGTTGAATTAATGACTTATTTAAAACAAAATCACCCCACAAAGAGGTGATTATATGCTTTGGTATTGATCTATTACTGGATAGTCACTTTAATCATCTGTGGTACGGCAGGAAGAGTAGTAAACGGATTGGGATTGGCTAATTGCTGTACCGGCTGGCTTTCAGCCTGCGCCGGCTGAGATCCGATATGAGCGCCCGGGAAAGAGCTCTGTAGTGTTCCACTATCAAAAAGCCCCATGATAGAAGAGATATCTCCTCTCGTTGAACCATCTACTCCGTTATTGACTGATGCAACGAACCAGTCATTAGATTGCCCGTACATCGTTGCGAGTGCAATACGATCTCCTTTTCTAGCGGATATGGATTGGGAAGCTTTACCACCATTGTTCCCGTTGATTCTGGGCTGCAAAACAGTTGTCGCAGGATCTTTAAGAACATATACTTCTTTAATGCCGGATTGGGTTTTAAGAAAAGCTGCAAGCACATCTGCATTTCCCTGCTGGGAAAGTTCCTTCAGGCCTTGTCCGCGGTCATTTTCTCCGGTTTTAAAGATAGGATTATCATTGCCGCTGTATACTACGACCAATACTGGTGAAAACGGAGAATTAGGTCCAGTAATACCTGTAAGATACTGTTCAAGAGTGGTTGTTTTTCCGGTTTCAGCAAGATCGGTCAATCCGTTAGCTGATAATTTACCCGGCGTAAAAATTGGATCTTCTTTTACAAGCGTATTCCCTGAAATATGGGATACGGCCCATACTCCTGCACTGACAGGTGTTTCATTGGCTGTCCCGCCTGAGGTATTAGTGATTTTCAAAGTGAACTTGGTTCCTCCGTCATGGGTCAACTCAGCTTTCAGCAATTGGGAGGCAGGAACACTTAATGCAATTTCAGCCACATTCTTTATCGGATTTTCCACTGTTCCAGGATGATTCACTGAGGGTCCTGGAGTTTCATTGACACGGGTCCCGTTGTCCCAAAGTCTGATCTGTGAAGAAACATTTCCGGTTACCGGATCACCATTGTCCTGATACAATTTTATTCCAGGATTGGCAGGAGCGAAAAACAGATCATTGCTATTTCCGTACATCGCCGCAAAACTTATGGTCTGACCTTTTCCGGCATAAAAGCTAAAAGAAGTAGATTCTCCCGGATTAAGAACAGGGGATGAACCCGCATTCTTGAACGTTCCGAATTGGGTCAGTGCTTTACTATCAATTATATTTTCTACGGTTATTGTGGCCGAGTCATTTACCGCCTGCTCTGTATCATCATCAGTACTGCATGAGGAAAAAGCTAAAACGCCGATAACCGAAAGCAGACCAAGAGGTAATTTGAATTTCATCAATTGCATCGTATTCTAAATTTTCTGAAAAATTACCAATATTTAGCGAGAAAATAAAAAAAACCGGCAGAATAAATTTCTGCCGGTCGTATTATTGAATCAAATCATGTTAAAATTAAACCGTTTCCAGAACGTCTTTTTCAACGACTACTCTCCATCCGAAAGAGTCTTCGCTCAGGTTGTTCTGAAGATCTGTAAGGTCCTTTTTAAGGATTGCAGCATAGCTTTCCTCATCTGATAATCTTGGAAGTTCAAGTTTTACGCCTTCATATCCTAAAGCCTGGAATACGGTAGTTACAACCGCTGTCCCTACTCCCCAAACTTCTTTCAACGTTCCGTTTTTCTGAGCTTCTACAACCGTTTTCACTGCTACAGGCTCTATTTTCACCTCAATTCCTCTTTTCTTAGCAAGTTGGATGAAGCTGTCTCTTGTTACCCCGTCAAGGATTTTTTCAGAAGTCGGCGGCGTGTAGATAGTATCGTTAATTCTTACGAATACGTTCATGGTACCACTTTCTTCAAAATATTCGTGAGTTGCATCATCCGTCCAGATAATCTGCTCGTATCCTTCTTCAATAGCCAGCTGTGTAGGATAGAAAGAAGCGGCATAGTTACCTGCTGCTTTTGCTGAACCTACTCCTCCGTTGGCTGCTCTTGAATAATGATCTGAAATTTTTACAGAAACCGGCTCTGAATAATAACTTTTCGCTGGTGTAGCAACAATAGCAAACATATATTTATTGGCAACTCTTGCTTTCAAAGCTTCCTCCGTAGCAAAAATCAATGGTCTTATATATAATGACATTCCCTCTCCTTGTGGAATCCAGTTTCTGTCAACGTCCACCAATGCTTTTAATCCGTCCAAAAACATTTCCTCAGTTACTTCAGGCATTGCCAGACGAGTTGCTGATTTGTTGATACGCTCAAAATTCTTTTCTGGCCTGAAAAGGAAAACCTGCCCGTCTTTGTCTTTATAAGCTTTCATACCTTCAAAACAAGCTTGTCCGTAGTTTACACCCATCATGGCCGGTGTAAATGGTATAGGACCGTAAGGAACCAATTTTACATCACCCCATTTTCCATTTTCATACTCACATATCACCATATGGTCAATAAAAGTACTTCCAAATGAAAAATTGTTCGGATCGAATTCCGAAAGTCTGGAGTTTTCAGTTTTTTGAATTATCATTTTTAAAAATTTTTACGATGTTCTACAAATTTAACATAATTTTCTAAATATAAAAATTTTGGAGTAAATTTGACAAAAAAATAGCTTGAAAAGAGAGATTAAAACCACAAACGACGGTAGTAAAACATTGTTTATCAATGATTTAAACGAAAACTACCATTCTCATCATGGAGCGCTCCAGGAAGCAGAACATGTGTTTATCAAAAATGGACTAAATCAGGTAAATGATTATAAAATTAATATTTTAGAACTCGGTTTTGGAACAGGTTTGAATGTTTTGGTGACAATTAATGAATATTTAAAAACTGACAAAAATCATGTCATCAACTATTTTTCTCTGGAAAAATACCCCATAAATGAATCCGAAATTAATGATCTCGCCTACTTTGAGCATTTTGATAACCCCGAATTTAAAAATATTTATCAAAAAATTCATCAGGCAGACTGGGGAAAATCGGTTGAAATCATTAAAGGTTTTCATCTTAAAAAGATCGAATGCGACTTCTTCTCCCTGAAAGACATAGACTTACCGAAAATCAATCTGGTTTATTACGACTGCTTTGGTGCAAGAGTACAGCCTGACTTGTGGGAAAAACCGCTTTTTGAAATGGTTTCCGACAAAATGTCCGTTAACGGTTTATTAACAACCTACTCTTCAAAAGGAAGTGTACGAAGAATTCTTCAGGATCTTAATTTTAAAGTGGAAAAAAAACAGGGACCTCCGGGAAAAAGAGAGATGATGAATGCCGTAAAGATGGAAATCAAAGAAAACGAATCAAACAACGAAGAAGAGGCAGAAGCTAAATCTTAAAGAACCAAGCAGGGAATGGCAAATTTATCTTTTGGGTTTCGCCTTTTCCACTTATTTCCTTATTTTAGCGATACAAAATATTATTTATATATGATTGATAAGGTCAACATTAGAGTATATGCGTGCGCAGTAAAAGATAGAAAAGTACTGACCCTTTTTGAAGAATATGCAGGTGAACCCCTAATGAAGTTTCCGGGAGGCGGTTTAGAATTTGGAGAAGGACTTCTGGAATGTCTTCACAGGGAATTTGATGAAGAACTGAATGTAAAGATCGAAGTTGTGGAACACCTTTATACCCAGGAAGATTTTCTGGTTTCCCGTTTCAGAGAAAATGAGCAGTTGCTTACCATATATTATATCGTCAACATTACCACTGAAGAAGACTTCCTTATTCTGGATCCATGTATTGAAAGAACAGAATGGATAGACATCGACAGACCGGATAATCCATTTCCGCTTCCGGTAGATAAAATAGTATTCGATAAGTTAAAAGAAAAATTCCTGTAAATAATTTACAGGAATTTTATATTTATTTTCTGACTTTAAAATCTCCGGCTCCCGGATAAGGCTGCAGATAGCCTGAGTTCCAGTTGGATTGCAGCAGAGATTCAATAAACTCATCTGTTCTGTTCTTATGAGGATTGTATTGGTCTTTCAGGTCAATATCTGCCATTTTTCCTTTCACATTCCACCAGAAAGCACTCCATCCGCCTCTAAGTTCTTTAATGATCTCATATACATTCTTACCGGTAGCTCTGTTCATGAGCTTGGCAAAAACCTGGCCTTCCGTTGTGGTAAGATCCCTCAGTTGCTTTTTATACTGATCGGCAAGCATATTCTGTCTTTCTTTTACAAATTTCCTTTTTGCTTTACTGTCCATATCGTTCATATCAGCCTGAATATCTCTGTACTGCTGGAGTGCAGTAACAAACAGCGGATAGACTCTGTTCAGCTTTTTATTAAGGAAATAGTAGTAATTTTTATCCAGTTGGTTATTAAACCTCGGTTTATTCACCAAAACCAGCTCATCCAGCACCACCACCGGCTCGCCGTTAATTTCATAAACCTTCATCTTCTGACGTTCGTCATAATAATATTTATTACCGAACTCATCTACTTTCAATGATTCCGCAGGATATTGATTGAGAGGTTTTGCAACAATAGAATCCTTCTGACCAAAAACACTGACTCCAAAAAAGAAGATAAAAAGACAGACAATCTTACTAAAATTCATTATTTTTACACTTATAATAACAAAAATTAAACGCAAAAATCATTCCTTTTTATGAAATTTGAAAAGAAATCTTTAAAATTTTTAGAAAAATATTTAAACACCTCTTCTCCAACAGGTTACGAACACAAAGGCCAGGAAATCTGGATGGACTACATCAGACCGTATGTAGATACAATCGAAGTAGATCATTACGGAACATGCTATGGGATAATCAATCCCGAGGCCGAATTTAAAGTAGTGATTGAAGCGCATGCTGACGAGATCTCATGGTACGTGAATTACATTACAGATGACGGATTGATCTATGTTATCCGAAACGGTGGCTCAGATCAGACCATCGCGCCTTCTAAAGTGGTACATATTCATGGTGAAAACGGAATTGTAAAAGGCGTATTCGGATGGCCCGCCATTCATACCCGGTCCAATCAGAATGAACCTACTCCTAAAATTGAAAATATCTTTATCGATTGTGGAGCCATTTCCAAGAAAGAAGTGGAGGAAATGGGAATTTATGTAGGATGTATGATCACGTACCCAGACGAATTCTTTGAAATGAATGACAGATATTTTGTCTGCAGAGCACTGGACAACAGAATCGGAGGTTTTATGATCGCAGAAGTGGCCAGACTTTTAAAGGAGAACAAAAAATCGATTCCTTTTGGACTGTATATCACGAATTCTGTACAGGAAGAAGTGGGATTGTATGGCGCTGACATGATCGCAGATACCATTAAACCCAATATTGCTATCGTAACAGATGTTACCCACGATACCACTACCCCAATGATTGAGAAGAAAAAAGAAGGTGACCAAAAGTGCGGTGACGGACCTGTGGTTTTCTTTGCTCCAAGCATTCATCATACCATCAGAGAACTCATCATTGATACTGCAAAATCCAAGAAAATTCCTTTCCAGAGAGCTGCCGCCAGCAGAGCTACTGGAACAGATACTGATGCTTTCGCCCATTCCAACGGTGGAGTACCAAGTGCGCTAATTTCCCTACCTTTGCGCTATATGCATACAACGGTAGAAATGGTATCTAAAGAAGACGTAGGCAACGTGATCAAACTGATTTACGAAACGCTTCTGAAGATTAAACCGGAGATGAAACTGAAGTATCATTAAGAGACGAAAAGACACAAGAACCAAGATACAAGATGTAAATGGGCAGCTATTCAAATGTCTCCTACCTTTAAAAAGTCCTGATTCTTGGGTATTGGCTCTTGACTCTTGGTTCCTGATTCTAAATATCTAATATAAAAGTAAAAATGAAAACGAAGCTTATCGCTCCTTCCCTTTTATCCGCAGACTTCGGGAATCTGCAAAGAGACATTGAAATGCTAAACAATTCTCAGGCAGACTGGTTCCACATTGATGTGATGGATGGGAGATTCGTTCCCAACATTTCATTTGGTTTTCCCGTAATGAAGACCGTTCAGCAGCACGCTAAAAAATTTGTAGATGTTCATTTAATGATCGTTGAGCCGGATAAATACGTAGATGAATTCATCAATCACGGTGCAGACCTTATTTCTGTACATTATGAAGCTTGCACGCACCTTCACCGAACGATACACCACATCCAGAGCAGAGGGGCAAAAGCTGGGGTAGTTTTGAATCCTTCCACTCCGGTATTGATGCTTGAGGACATCATCGCTGATGTAGATCTTGTACTTTTAATGAGTGTAAACCCAGGATTTGGAGGACAGAAATTCATTGAAAACACGTATAAAAAGATTGCAGAGACTAAAGATCTTATCCTGAGCAACAATTCAACGGCACTGATCGAAATTGATGGTGGTGTCAATCTTGAAAATGCTTCAAAACTATTCGAAGCAGGCGCTGATGTTCTTGTGGCAGGAAATGCAGTGTTCTCTGCAGAGAGTCCGGAAAGAACGATTGAATTGCTGAAAATCTAAGAACTTAACAAGTACTTACCTACCAAAGGCAGCCCGATAAGCTGCCTTTGATTTATTAGTAAAACAATGGTTACTAGTCTACCTGCTGAAAATTAAAACTCAGATCACCTCCATTGTAATTAAGCGAAATATTAGTAGGAAAAATCTGGGATGAAGTACTCAGCCAACGGTATTCCAGAAATTTAATATTGCCTGCAGTGATTGGATATACCGCATTACTATTATCTGGCCTGGTCTTTTTATACCAGTCATTGGAATTCATTGTAATCACATACTTTTTATCTTTCTCCAGAGCTAATTCTGCAATAACCTTTGTGAATAAAGTGTTTGAAGCTGACACATTTACCATTTCCGTCCTCAGCACCGTTTTAGCAGTATAATCCCATATTGTCACCTTTAAATCAGGATTTACATCCGGCAACCGTAGTGTAATTGCATTGATCTTTCCTTTTACATTCGGTGAAAACACGAGACCAAATTCATAATTTCCTGAATTGATAAAATTAGTGGTCATTGTAAATCCTGCATTTTCCTGATATTTAGCTAATGGATTCTCTTCTGCATAGACGATAGGTTGAGGAATCGATTCATCATCATTCTTACTGCAGCTTGTTATTAAGAATACTGAATTCAAGGCCATTGCTATACAAAGACTTTTACGAGATAGCGATCTCAAAGTAGAAAAAACTTCTAAATGTTTCATTGGTTTTAATTTTAATCATTAATGGCACAAAGATTAAAATAACCGGGAGGTAAAACATCAGGAAAAACACTGTTTTAAGATGAGTTATTGCCCTATTTTTGATGGTATACAATGACTAAAAAAGAGAAAAAGGCAACTCCTGAGGGCTGCCTTTCTTCTTGCGGAATTTGAGCTTATGTGGTTATTAGTTTTTTGTTATAAGATTTAATGCTTAAGATTCCTTGTGTTATTGCTGACGTAAAATTGCAAATAAAAATACATACGGCACATCCGTAGAAATACTGAATCTCCATTAGGTATTTCTACTTAATCCCGGAAATAATTAAGGTAATTCTTTGCGCCAGATACAGGCACAAATTACCAAAACGATACTTATGACTGAAAATATCGTTCTGACCGTATTCAAAAGATTCCATCTGTTTTCAAAACTTTCACGCATCTGCTTAATAGCTTCTACTGTCGAACTGCTGATATCAAACTTATCCAGCATATCATTTAAAGGAACATTTCCCACAATGGTCACCCCAAATACACCGATCAGATAAGCAGCAGAAGCCAATAAAAGAAAGATAAAAACAGATGACTCACCACGGAACAGAAAAGTGGTTACAGGAAGCAACACGGCAGTTCCCATAAAACTCATAAAGAATACGGGATTAAGAATCTCCCGATTAATATTCTGCATAGATTTCAGATATTCGGTGTCAGAAAGTTTTCCCAGTCCGAGTACGACCGAACATGAGTAGGCATAGAAAAGCCCGGCGATCAAAGCCGTAAGTACGGCAGTAATGAGTAAAAATACCGTTGTCATTTTCATATATTTTGATTTGTGATATAAAACAAAAAAAATCCTAGTAAGGATTCCATTTTTTGATGATTTGCTGTGCGGTCATGATCATTTCTTCATCCCAGTTCTCGGGTTTGAAATACTGAAACGCTTCATTCTTAACTTTTGCGACACTACTCTCATCAAACAGCATCTTTGTCAATTTTATCTGTTCATCATAAAGCACCATATCTTCTACAGGTTTCGAATCCACTCCAATTCTTCTGTTCCAAACTTTCTTATCTTCAGACCGATCTTCAGACTTACTGATAATTTCTTTGACCCGATTAAAATCAGCAAAAAAGAAAAGCTTATCAGACTCAGCACATAAGGTATGCCCAAGCCTTTCGATAACAATATATTCAAGGTTTTGACATTGGGATAATACTTCAGGCAACATCTCTACTATTTCGTCGGGAATACGGTCATCATGGGTATCTCTCCTGACTGGTTTCTTTGCGTAAGCACTTTCCTGCCAGCTTCCTCCGGAAAGATGGATTTCTTTCACTTTCTCCAGTGGATACAGTTTTATAATTTCCTGCATGCTTACTCCAAAATTGCATGACTGACAGTAGATATTATGAAGATCCAAAATAAGAAAACCTTCAATATCTTCTACGAGTTGATCCAGAAAAACTCCCTGCTCTTTCACATCGTCTATAGAAAAAGAAAAAGCAAGATTTTCGACTCCAACCGGAATTTCAACAGCATCCTGAAGTCTTTTAAGCCTGTCTTTTCCAATATGAAGGGTTAAGGGATGCATTGGAACAGGCAACGGAACCCCCTGATGAAAATTTTCAGTATTCATAAACCCGAAATGTTCGGTGATATGATTGTATTTTCGATTGGCACATTCCTTTTTTAATTTTTTAAGCCATATTTCCTGCCTCTCATTCCATCTGGCATCAAAAAGGGAATAATAAACGCCATGTCCCAAAAGCCGGTTATTGGCTGCATAAAAATCCAGTAATCCCGAAAGCCATTCCGGCTCATTAACATCATAGAAGGTGTCAAAAGACCATTCCAAAACATCCACAGAATTATTCTGCAGAAGAGGAAGTATCGCGGAAACAAAATCTGCTTCCGGCATCATTGATAATCCTAATAAAGGCTTACTCATAAATTATCCCATTCCACAGGCAGGACAGCCGCCACCAGTTCTGAGAATCGTATCTTTTTTGGGAACAAACTTTGTTTCAGCAGTCTTTATGGACTTCGGAGAATCTGCTTTCTTTATTTTACTGGCCGGTTTTTTCGCCTTTTTAACAGGTTTTGTAGTCTGTGCCGATACACTTACGGCCAATAAACTGGCCATTACTAATGCTGGAATTTTCATATTCTTTTTTTAATGGAACTTACAATAAGTATTCCATTCATGATTATGCTAAAAATATAACAATTTACGAGAGGACATTTTAAAATTTAAAGTTCTTGCTGATATTTTAATACAAAAAATCAGAATCACTCTAATTATCCTAAAATGTAATATCCTTTATTTATATTTAACGTTAAATTATAAAGGAGCATGAAGAACAGGTTGATCAAAGCCATTTTCTTAGGATTGATAGCATCATCATATACCATTAACGCACAGACCGAATCACCTGACAACAGCAAAATGGAATGGTTTAAAAATGCTAAACTTGGTATCTTTATCCATTGGGGCATCTACTCGGTGGATGGAATTTCTGAATCGTGGTCGTTCTTCAATAATTACATTAACCATGAAAATTACATGAAACAGCTGAACGGATTTTCAGCTTCCCGATATCATCCTGATGAATGGACTGAGCTTATCAAAAAGTCTGGCGCTCAGTATGCAGTAATAACAACCAAACATCATGACGGCGTTTCACTCTGGAACTCAAAAGCCGAAAAAGCAGTGACAATACCCACTCATTCTTTGGCAAAAAAAGACGTTTTGACCCCTTTTGTCAGCAGTCTTAAAAACTCAGGACTGAAAACCGGACTTTACTTTTCTCTTCCCGACTGGAGCCATCCCTATTATGACATTCACACAAGAACAAAAAAACGGTACGAAATCAAAAATGATCCGAAGCGATGGGAACAGTTTATCCATTATTACCAAACCCAGTTAAGTGAGCTTTCTTCACAATATCATCCGGACCTGTTATGGTTCGACGGGGATTGGGAACACTCCTCCACAGAATGGAAAGCTCCTCAAACATTAGACATCCTAAAGAAATACAATCCCGGGATCATCATTAACTCCAGGCTTAACAATCACGGGGATTATGACACTCCTGAACAGGGAATCCCTGTCCTAAGTCCACAAAGTCAATATTGGGAACTCTGCTATACAATGAATGATTCATGGGGATATCAACCTGATGATCATCATTATAAAACACCTAATATGATCGTGAGAACTTTGGCAGATGTGATCAGCATGGGAGGAAATTTACTTCTAGACATAGGACCAAAACCTGACGGCACCCTTCCTGAGCAACAGATTGAAATTTTGAAAAATCTGGGAAGATGGACCTCAAAAAACAAAGAAGCCATCTATGGAACAACCCGCGGACTTCCATTTGAGAATTTTAAAGGAAAATCTTCTGTCGCAGGAACCAAAAAATCTATATTCCTGTATCTTGAAGAAGCTAAGGATTTCGTAAAGGTATATGGTTTGGCTAACAAACCGGATGCGGTGAAAATTGTTGGTGAGCGTGATGCTAAAGTTAATTTCAGTTTTAGCAATGAAGGCACTGTTATCATTGATTTATCTAAGGTTTCATTTGATCAGGATGTTACCATAGTAGAGCTTGTCTTCAAAAATCCTCCTGCCCTGATGGAAAACTTAAAAAAGGATCGACAAGTTCTCACGACTATTCTTGAAAACAAAAGCACCAGAATCGCAGCTTATGATATGGCAGACCTTCTTCACAGCGGAAACAATCTTCTGAATGGATCGGGTCTTACCAGCGACGGACAGGACATGAAAATTCCCCAAACAGCCAAAACCAATCCTGAAACCCTGCAATGGATCAGCAAACATGCGGAAGCTTTATACGAAACCGGAAAAGGATTGCCAGCAGGACATTACCCTGGAATGAGTGCATTGTCAAAAGACAGAAAAACCCTCTATCTTTTTGTAGAAGGAACTCCTACAGGTCCAATAGCATTAAAAGGAATAAAAAATAATATTTCAAGAATCAGAATTGTGGGTGAGGGATCTATCATCAGTCATTCAATTTATAATAAACTGTACTGGAGTGACACGCCTGGAATTATCTATATAGATGTTCCAAAGCAAAGGCTTGACAAAAATATGACAGTAATCGCTATATTGCTTGATGATCCTGTAGAATTGTACAGGGAAAAGGTTGGGGCTATAGAAAACAACCTGTAAAATATTATTTCGAGACATTTTGGCATAAAAAAACCAGAGAAAATTCTCTGGTTTTATATTTTTTAAGGATATTTTCTTAGAAAATCTCTCTTCCTGAAAAATGGAACTGAGCTTCAATAAGAGCGTTCTCGTCAGAATCTGAACCGTGAACCGCATTTTCTCCGATGCTTCTTGCAAACATTTTTCTGATTGTACCTTCCGCTGCTTCTGCAGGGTTGGTAGCGCCAATCAATGTTCTGAAGTCTTCAACTGCATTGTCTTTTTCTAAAACAGCAGCTACGATAGGACCTGAACTCATGAATTCTACCAATTCTCCATAAAATGGTCTTTCAGCATGTACTTCATAGAATTTTTTAGCGTCAGCTACAGTAAGCTGAGTTAATTTTAAAGCTTTGATCTTAAAACCTCCTTCTGCGATCTTACCTAATATAGCACCGATATGTCCGTCTGCTACTGCATCAGGCTTAATCATAGTGAATGTAATGTTAGACATAAATGTATATTTTTTTAATGGCGCAAAATTACAAAAAATATCTTTGATTTTTATTTTAATTTTTTTTTAACATAAAAATAACTTTTATTAACAAAGGCAGAAAAATTTTTGGCACAGAAATTGTTAATTCTATTACGATTCTCATGTTTAATTTGAGTTTTCATGGTTATTAGTTTTTACCCAGCTTCGGCTGGGTTTTTTATTTGTAATAATCTGAATAATAAATTGCGAATTTGATAATTTTTAAAACCTATTAAAATCATATTAATACACTATTGCTTCTATTTCAATCAATGAAATAAATTTATTTTTTCAGTTTTAATTTCTGAGGAAAATCGGAATGACAAAAAAATACTTATCTGGCAGAAAAAACGCAGACAAAAAGTGGAGTTATTGTAGATGTGGAAATATTTTTGTGAGTAAAAAACCAGATTTTTTTTAAAAGCAAAATTTTTTCAGAATCAAATTCAAAGATTGGAATTCAGATCCGACTGATCCCTCTTGAATTGATTGACCAAAAATCTTACAGGAAGAGGTTGGATATGTGACAAAAGTTCTTTCCCTAAATAAGGATAGGACAATTTCTCAGATTAATCATTTTAATCCGGCAGATTACTAAAATCCGATTTTACATTTGGAATATTTCTATTGCCTGGTCGCTTCTTCAGCCTCTTCCATCAATTTTATGTAGTTCGCATAGCGGGAATACTGAATTTCTCCGGTTTCAAGAGCGTCAAGAACGGCACATTTAGGTTCATTGACATGAAGACAGTTGTGAAATTTACATTCTTCCCTCTTCTTAAAGATCTCAGGGAAATAATGCTGTACTTCTTCTTTTTCAATGTCAATCATAGCAAACTCACGTACCCCAGGTGTATCAATAACATTTCCGCCAAAATCCCAGAAGTGCATCTGCGCAAAGGTTGTCGTATGTTTTCCCTTCAGGTGAGAGTCTGAAATTTCAGAAGTTTTTAAATTCAATCCGGGCTGTAACGCATTCACCAATGTAGATTTTCCACATCCTGAATGCCCAAAGAATACAGAGGTTTTATCCTTAAGGAGATCCTGAAGCTGGTTGAAGTTCAGTTTGGAATAGGATGAAGTTTCTAAAGTCTCATACCCTATTTCCTGATAAAGGAATTCTATATCCTTAACAAGCTCTATCTCTTCTTCGTTCAGAACATCAATTTTATTGAATAAGAGCAAAGGTTTAATATTATACGCTTCACAACAAGCCAGAAATCTGTCCAGGAATCCAAGTGAAGTTTCCGGATGTTTGAGGGTAAAGATGAAGCAGGCCAGATCTATATTGGAGGCAATGATATGGGCTTCTTTTGAAAGGTTGACAGATTTTCTGATCAGGTAATTCGTACGGGGTTCTATTTTGGTGATCCAGGCTACGTCATCCTGCTCTAACTGAAATTCCACAAAATCTCCTACAGCAAGCGGATTGGTAAGCCTTGTCTTGATGAGTTTGAATTTGCCGCGGATTCTGGCTTCGAAAATTGTATTGGTTTCGAATTCCATGACCTGATACCAGCTGCCTGTAGATTTAATGATTTTTCCTTTCATATGATAATTGGCTGCAAAGATAAGCAATTAGGGCTTAGGATTTCGGTATCTGAGTAAACTCTTCCCTATTTCCTAAGCCCTGTTGCTTATTAACTATTGTATTAAAGTATGACTTATTGTCTGTCAATCATAATACTGTTCTGTACTTCAATAGATTCTTCATGAATGGCTTTGAAAACTTTCTCAATAAATTCATGAGACATTCCGGTTTCCTTGGCTTTTTGATTTGCGTATTCTGTGATCACTTTCCATCTTTCAGGCTGGAAGATCGCGATATCGTTCTCTTTTTTAAGCTTACCGATCTTTTCAGAGATCTTCATTCTTTGTGAAAGAAGTTCGATCAGCTGGAAGTCAAGATCAGAGATCAGGGTTCTGTGTCTTCCCATTTCATTATCAAAACCTGCCAGTCCTGAATTCCTTACTTTCAGGTTGCCAATCAGTTCTGCCAATACTTCAGGAGTGATCTGCTGTGAAGCGTCGCTCCATGCTTCATCAGGATTGCAGTGCGATTCAATGATGGCTCCCTGGTATCCTACGTTTAATGCTTCCTGAGTAATGTCTGCAAGACCGGTTCTGTTTCCACAGATGTGGGAAGGGTCGATCAGCATTGGAATATTGGGAAACTGGCTTTTGAAATCAAGGGCGATCTGCCAGTTGGGGTTATTTCTGTATTTTGTTTTCTGGTAGGTTGAAAATCCTCTGTGGATGGCTCCCAGGTTTTTAATATCCTGTCCTAAAAGTCTTTCCAAAGCACCGATCCATAAAGCAAGATCCGGATTGACAGGATTTTTCACAAATACGGGTTTATCTGTTCCTCTTAAAGCCATCGCAATTTCCTGAACGGTAAACGGGTTTACCGTGGAACGTGCCCCAATCCAAAGAACATCTACATCTGCTTCCAGGGCAGCAAACACGTGGTGAGCATTGGCTACTTCTGTAGCGGTCTTAAATCCGTATTCTTCTTTTACTTTTTTCAGCCAGTTTAAACCGATTACTCCTACTCCTTCGAAACCGTTTGGTTTGGTACGGGGCTTCCAGATTCCTGCACGGAAAACAGAGACATTAGCGTTGGTTTCTCTTATTCTTTTAGCAGTTTCAAGCATCTGAGCTTCACTTTCCGCACTGCATGGTCCCGCGATCATTAATGGCTGAGAAAGCTCATTGATCCACTCGTTTTTTACATCGTTTAAATTCATACTTTTAAATTTATTGTTTTTTTATATTTTTCAAATTAACAGCAATAGTCCTTTCATTATAAAATTTACTTTATAATTCTTTTCAAAAAATGCCGTTCAAAAATGGTTTAAAGGAATCAGGAAAATAAAAGGACTTTAATCCTCCTGTATTTTTTGGAAAGAAATTCAGTTAGCAGTACCAATAAAATCGATAATACGTTCTGAAATTTCTATAATAGAAAGCAGAAAAACTAAAATAACCGCTAAAGTAATTAGCGGGTGCAAAATGAGACAGATATGGGAGTAATACTTTTTCCACTTGAGTTCTGAAACTTCTGTTTATTTAGCTTTTTAAATCTAATTTGTTTTTGTCAAAAAATTATTTTTCACAAAATTATTTGACAAAGATATAAAAAAACTCAGTCTGACAAAAAAAAATTGAGATAAATACAAAAACTTATGTCAGATCAAATTTCATCAGATCGTCAAGATCCTTTAAAACCGGATTTTTTTCAATAAATTTTTCGAATATTTTTCTTTTGGTAACGACTTCAATCTTGAGGCTATCGAAGTCGCGCTGGTAATCTACTTCAATGGCATGGTTGTGAACCTTTGTTTTGAAATGATTAAAGAATTCTCCGGCAATTTTATCAAATTCCACTTTGGCAGAATCTGAAGGATATAAAACTTTAATCGTATTTTCTCCGGATTTGACGAGTTTAAATGCTTTTACCGCATTGAAAATGAAACTACTTCGTTTCTGAAGCTGCTTAAGCATCAGGTTCCATTCCATCTGCAGATCTGTTTCTGTAAAATGGTTTTTGGGAAGACTTTCTGTTTTTACGGCTACAGTTTCCTCTTTCACTTCTTTCTCTTCCTTGTTCAGGAAAGAATTGATGCTAAAGCCTGAAGTGATCCCCTGTCTTGACAGCGGCTTGGTTGTTTTAACCGTAGTTTCCTGAACTATTTCAGCCTGAGCAGGTTTTTCTGCTTTGACTTCTTTTTTCTCAGGAGCTTTTTCCTGGATGATCTTCAATTCCTGTTTCTCACTGAGAAACGGGGCCAGTATTAGGAACTTTTTTTTTTAGTATCGCCTAAATTAGCTGTCAGCGAGGACAGCTGCATCAAAGCAATTTCTACTGTAAGTCTTGGGTTTTTGGAGTTTTTATAATTGATATCCGCATGGTTGCAGATTTCAACGCCGTCGATGAGCTGCTGGGCATTCCATTTCTGGCTTTGCTCCACAAATTTCACCTTTGTCCTCTCCCCGACTTCAATGAGTTCTATTGTTCTTGCATTCTGTGCCATCATCAGATCTCTGAAATGATTTCCTAATCCTGCAATGAAAATATGGGGATCAAAGCCTTTCTTGACAATATCATTAAAAGCAAAAAGGACTTCGGGAATTTTATTCTCTTTGGCCAGGTCCACGATATTGAGGTACTGGTCGTAATCCAGAATATTGAGAACTTCGGCAGCTTTGGCCAGTGTGATATTTTTCTGGGAAAAAGTAGAAAGCCGGTCGAAAATGGAAAGTGCATCCCTTAAAGCACCGTCAGCTTTCTGAGCAATCAGATAAAGCGCATCGTCTTCATACCGGATATTTTCCTTCTGAGCGATGTTTCTTAAATGTCCCTGAATATCTTCTATGGTAATTCTTTTGAAGTCATAGATCTGACAACGTGACAGAATCGTAGGGATTATTTTATGCTTCTCTGTCGTCGCCAAAATGAAAATGGCGTGCGCAGGTGGCTCTTCCAGTGTTTTAAGAAAAGCATTGAAGGCTGCAGAAGACAGCATGTGCACCTCATCGATAATATAGACTTTATATTTACCTACCTGAGGCGCAAAGCGGACTTGATCTATCAGTTCCCTGATGTCATCCACGGAATTGTTGGACGCCGCATCCAGTTCATAGATGTTGTAGGCGAAGCCGTCTTCTGAAACAGAACCATCTTTTTCATTGATCTTTCTGGCAAGAATTCTTGCACAGGTAGTTTTACCTACCCCTCTTGGACCGCAGAAAAGCAAAGCCTGGGCCAGCTGATTTTCTTCAATAGCGTGTTCAAGCGTATCCGTAATATGAGATTGCCCTACGACAGTGTCAAACTGTTGGGGGCGATATTTTCTTGCAGATACGATAAAATTTTCCATTGGTCAAAAATAAGAAATATAGTTTTAATCTGAAAATTAAAAGTTTTCAAATATCAACAAAAACTGAATTTAGGTAAAATTGGAAAACTTTTAATAATTAATCTTTTGCTTTTTTTGTTTTGTAGTAATGTTCAATAATCTCAACGATCACTTTTTCAACTTCACCTCTTCCTTCATCTGTTCTCATATCAATACCACAGAATTCTGTTCCGTTGTATGCAGGAAACAAGTTCAGATAGTAGACTCCCGCTGCTATCAAGGCTAGCATTGCTCTTACGTTTGTCGCATTTTCTCCGAAATAAGGATCTGTTACATTTTCAAATAAATTGGCAGCTACCTCTTCTCTTTGCTTTAATATATTTTTCAGTATAGGCTTACTTTCAGAAAGCTCCCAAAGAATAATTTTTTGTAGTTCCTTGTTTTTCTTCAGGCTTTCAAACTGCATAAGAATTCCTTGAATTAAAGATTCTTTACCTTTACCCACCTGCACTTCTTCTTCAATATCCGGTCTGAATTTGCTCCAGTAATCCTGAGATTTTATATACTCATCAATAAGCTTATCGGTACTTCCAAAGTACTCATAGATAAGCTTTTTATCGAAACCAGCTACTGCTGCAATCTTACTTACCTTCAGACCAGAGTATCCTTTTACTCTCAAAATTTTACCAACTGCTGCGAGCAGTTTTTGCTTTGTCTTTTCTTTGTCCCTAATGGGCCCTTGCACTACTTTTCTAGGCATAATTTATTATTTTTTTGCAATATGCAATTTTTTATTTATATCATCAAAAACATTAAGTGTTTTATCAAGATGCTCTCTTTTGTGCCGCGCTGTTACAGTCATTCTTATACGCGCATCTTTTCTAGCTACAGCAGGATACATAATCGGATTTGTATATACTCCTTCTTCAAGCAATATTCTGCCAATATCCCACATTTTATTCTGATCTCCTATTTTCACCGGAATAATTGCTGAGCAGGTAATGCCGGTATCTAAACCTAAATCATTAAGCCCTTTTTTAAAATAATTGATATTATCCCATAATCTGTCTTTCCAGAATGGTTCTTCATCAATCAAATCAATTGCTTTTAAAATTCCAAAAGAAGAAGGGGGTGGTGTTACTGAGAAAATATGCTGTCTTGACTGAAACTTAAGGAATGATGCTATTTTTTTATTAGCAATCACATATCCTCCCAGGTTACCAAAAGTCTTGCTGGACGTTCCTGTTATAAAATCTACCTTATCTAATAAATGATCATCTTCAAGGGCTCCTCTTCCGGTTTTCCCCATCACTCCTACACCATGTGCATCATCAACCATCATATAGGCATTGTATTTTTTCACAAGAGCATATATCTCGCTAGCGCGTGAAGTATCTCCTTCCTGAGAGTATACTCCATCTACGATAACAAGTTTGGTACGGTACGTATTTTCACATACCTTCAAAATGTGTTCCAAAGCTTCCAAATTATTGTGAGGAAATGTTTTTTTATTTGTAAAAGCACATCCTTCATGTACGCTGGCATGCACACCCATGTCTAAGATTGCTATATCTTCTTTCTGCATCAGAATCTGCAAAGTAGCACTATTAGCAGCATATCCGGTAGTAAAAAGTACAACTTCTTCTTCATTTCTTCCAAAAAATCCGGCAATCTTTTTTTCTATATCACTATGGTAATCAAAATATCCACCAATAAGGGGTGATGCTCCTGTACCTGTTCCGTATTTTTCAATCCCTTCAATAGCAGCCTGTTTTACTTTTGGATGCTGTGTAAATCCCAGATAATCACTGGAGACAAAACTTACGTATTCATTATTTTGGTTTGCAATATTGATATTTAATGTTGCATTGGTTCCTGAGGTATTTTTCAGTCTGTAATTCATGTGACCTTTAGATTTCATATGGTCCAGAAATTCATAAAAGTAATTCGCTCTTTGAGCAATATCATAGTCTGAAATATTCTCAAAATCTTTAAATGTTGCTGTTTCAAAATTGATACTCATCCTTAATAATTGTTAGTGTTAGTTGTTAGTATTAGTTGTTTGAAGAAACAAATATATGATTATTTAAAGCTTGTAAAATCTATCTATTATATTAAATATTATACACCATATAAGACATTTAACCTTATAATCTGATAATCAAATTATTTAACTTCATAAATATATTCACACTGAGCTTTTATGGTTAGTTATTTTTTTTAATGAATCTAAATTTAACAAAAAAAACATAACAATAAATAAATACAGGTAAACAAATCACAAAAAAAAGGCCATTTTTTCCACAATCGCCTCATTACTAAAATCTTATTTTCTGGTTTTATTGAAAGGGCTTAAATCTCACTAAAATTCCCGGGTATCAAAAAGACTATTGCCCATATTTTTTTTATTTCCAAATAAAACTTACCGAGACTTGTATGATTATAATTTACTGTTCTTTCTAAACTGTCCCGGTGTGATCCCGGTGATCTTTTTAAAGAATTTGGAGAAGTTGGACGGGTCATACGTCAACAGTCTTGCAATTTCTGCAATGGACTGATCTGAATTTGCAATCATAGCTTTGGCTTCACTGATGATTTTTTCATCATAAAAATAACACGGATGCTGCCCTTTTTCTTTTTTAATGGTATCTGTAAGGTGTTTATGGGACACAGCAAGCTCACCGGCAATTTCATTGAGTTCCATAAATTCAGGAGCTCTTCCGGACATTACATCCTGAATGTGTTTCTCGAGAAAATCAAAATATTGTATGGTAATTTCTTCACTTCTTTTCATTTCCAGATCCTCATTGGTTTATCGTAAAATATTAATCTATAAATTTAAAGATAAGAATAATAAAAACATGGTGAACTTTTCGGATTGCTGTAATGAAACAGAGCATCTCTTGTAGTCAATATAACTTATTGAATAAAAGCTAATTTCCCTTTCAAATTCCGCATTCCCAGTTCTCTGATCTTCTTTTACCAATATCATCTGATCAATAGAAACTGTCTTTAAATGCCTGCACTGAATTTTTCACGTTCAGTTTTTCAAGGATGTTTTGACGATGTCTGCTTACGGTATTAATGCTGATAGAAAGAAATTCGGCGATTTGTTTACTGGCATAGCCTTCACCAACATATTTTAGTACTTCAATTTCTCTGGGAGACAAAATAGTTTGATAATCCAGTTTGTCTTTCACAACCACCTCTCCCCGTGTTGTATTAATAATCATAAAATTGGAAACCAGAGGAAGTGCCCGATCAAGAGCCAACTGATAAAGACAGAATGTGAATCTCAATTTTCCGTTATCTGGAGAATAGATATAGAACATCCGGTGTTTTACCAAAATATAGTCATCATCTTTATTTTTCATCCTGATTTTGGAGAGAACACAGTACTCTGCTCTGATATCGATATCCAGAGAATCCATCATTTCATAAAAACGCATTTCATGGATGTATTTTTTGAGCCGGTCATCGGGATGAATTTTTTTAATGATTTCTTCCTCCCAGATAGAATGGATCTCTGCCGGATTTTGTTCTGTACTTAAACCCAATTCAAGAGCAGCCTTTGATTTATACACATAGCTTTTGTCAGCCTGCATATCGCTTAATACGGATACAGCCCCTTCCATCTGCGCATACATCAGTGCTTTCTTTTTATACAGTTCTATATCCAGCTGGCATTTTCCGGCCGTTGTATGCAGAAGCCGGCTGTTCAGTTTTTCTATGATTTCCATAAATGGTTATTTATCAGTATTGGCGAAACATGGGTTTAATACTACTTTTGCTAAAATAACAATTTACGCCCAGCTAAAGAGAAATGAAGAAATTGGCTTTAAGTTTTTGTGCTATTTTCCTGGTCCAGAAGACCTTTGCACAGACATTGGAAAAAATGAACTGGTTCAATGAACCTGAGAAATGGGAAATTAAAAACAACAGTTTATCGATGTCAGTCACTCCGCAGAGTGATTACTGGAGAATTTCCCATTATGGATTCACTGTAGATGATGCGCCTTTTTACTATACGACGTATGGTGGAGAATTTGAGGCAAAAGTAAAGATCACCGGAAACTACAAAGCGAGGTTTGACCAGATGGGTCTTATGCTGAGAACAGATGAGAAAAACTACATCAAGGCAGGCATTGAATTTGTAGACGGAAAGTATAACCTGAGTACAGTGGTTACGCACGGAACCAGTGACTGGAGTGTGATCGCACTTGATAAAGCACCTCCCGCAGTATGGATAAAAGCAGTACGGAGACTTGATGCTGTGGAGGTTTTTTATTCTTTTGATGATAAAAATTATACTATGATGCGCAACGCTTATCTGCAGGATAATACTCCGGTGATGGTTGGTCTGATGGCCGCCTGTCCGGACGGAAATGGTTTCACGGCAGTTTTTGAAGGTTTTAAAGTAAAGCATCTTCCTGATCAGCGAAGGCTGAAATGGCTTGAAAACAATAAATAGCGATTCAATTTTTATTCAATATACAGTCAATTTTTATTCACCTTCCATTTTTTGGGAGGTTTTTTGTTTATAGAGCCTGATTTGGGGCCAGATACCTGATATTTTCAACAGAGAAGCCTAAATCTAAAGACAGTTCATCGTTCCTTCGGCCCTGCATCTCTGTTTTCAGAATATCCCGGTTAATTGAGGTTACGGCCATCACTGGTTTCAGAAATAAAATTCTTTCAACTAACGATGAAATAAAATCTGTAGATTAAAATTATATAGCATATAGAATTTTTTCTACAAAAATTTCCGTTTATTTCTCTTGTTTAACTAGATAAAATTCATATCAAATATCTTTAACTATGATAATTTATGTGCATAAAATCACTATTTTTACAGCTCAGAACCCATCTGTTTAATGACAAGACACAAAACGTAGAAATATTAATGAAAAAGAAATGGATTCAGTTATTCCCAACATTTAAAAGAACTTCGGCTTGTACAATGACTATTATTAATACATCTCCGTACTAATCAAACGGAAAGCATAGATCATTTATGCCTATATGAAAACCTGGACCTTGTTTTTTGTAATTCTGTTTTTAAACATTTACATACAGCGTCATCCTTTCACGTGGACCATTACTGACAACGGACTACCGCACCCCAGCACAAAGGCCATTGTCAAAAACGGTCATGGCTTCTTGTCCGAAAAAGTTTCCGAAAGCAACAGATTTCTACAAAAGATGCCTGATGGAGCGTTCAAACTTTATATCAACGAAAACAAACAAAAACTAACCCCAATAACCACCGATACGAGAGCGGAAATTATTTCTGAACAGATCAATACCTACGTCAGCCTATTAAACAATCGAAAGCTTAAAAATCCTTTTTTTAAAGGAAAAGCCCGGATGCTGCCTATGTTTTCACATCTGTCAAAATTAATTTTACCTCCCGCCATCCCAAAGGAAGTATCGTTGAAACAACTCTTATTAAAGACCATTTTATATGAATGAAAGAATCTTAATTGCTGATGCTCACTATGTAGTAAGAGCAGGAACTGCTTTAGTGTTAGATTCCGCCTACCCACAATTTAAAATAGATTTTGCAGAAAATTATGATCAGGTAAAAAACCATCTAAGTAACCACCCATGTGATCTTCTCCTGCTGGAT
Source organism: Chryseobacterium carnipullorum (assembly GCF_003815695.1). Taxonomy (NCBI): domain Bacteria; kingdom Pseudomonadati; phylum Bacteroidota; class Flavobacteriia; order Flavobacteriales; family Weeksellaceae; genus Chryseobacterium; species Chryseobacterium carnipullorum. The sequence continues at coordinate 4,542,207 of NZ_CP033920.1, forward strand.
ATTGATATGCAGGGAACCAAGTACAAAAAAATGATACCTGAACTTAAAAGCATACAGGAAAGTTTAAAAATTCTTGTATTTTCAAGATATGACAAAGATGTCGCCATCCAGTATATCAGGGAAGGTGCTGAAGGCTACCTGAATAAACAGAGCAGTGAAGAAGAAATTAAAGAAGCTGTAAGATCTGTGATAGAAAAGGGCTATTATTATCCTGCTGAACTCATTGGGCTTATTATCCAGAATAAAAAAAGTAATCCTGCTGAGAAGCTTTCGTCCCGTGAATATGAGATTTTTAAACTTCTGGCCAGCGGCACGGGAAATCTTGAAATCGGGAATAAACTGGAGATTCAGATGTCTACTGTAAGCACCTATAAAAAGAGGATTTTTAAAAAGCTCAATGTTTCCAACATTGCAGAGCTTATCAAGGTGCATGAGATGATGCATTAAGATAGACATCCCACAACAGTTTTTATATTCTAAAAATTGGGACTGTATGTTGTATTTTCAAGATACAGTCCCGTTTTAATGCTGAAATGGTTGGCGCCTGCTTACGTCTTATTTTATCTGTCAGCTTCTATTGTTGGAATGACATTTTTTTTAACATCAAAAGAGATCTGTAATAGATGTCATTACATGCGTGTACAATTATCTTCAAAGTAATTCCAGATAACTATTAATGAATACCAGATTAAACCAGACCCCCTGTAAAAACAGGTCCAGGAGATCATTTTACTTTCTTCATTTTTAATTATATTTGTCTTTTGTTTATACCACAAAATACGGTCAAAACATTAATTTATATCAGGACAGCTCAATTGTCATTGATTTTTTTTAATAAATAGTAACGCAAGTGATCCGCAATGAATCAACTTTATCAGTAAAGAATAATAAACAAAAGATAGATACCAAGAAAACAGTAAAAAAGAATCACTTAGTCCAGTCATTTTTAATACTTGACCACTCATGTAGGTATAGAAATAAAATATAATGATCCTCTAAACATAAATGACAATAAAAAAAAACATAAAAACTGAGAGAATTGAAGAGTACAAAAGAGAACTGATCCACTATTATATTATCTTAATGAATGTCATTCTTTTTTTGTTTGCTCTGAAGTTTACCTTTATCACTCCCTACAGAACCATGTCGTGGTACTTGTACGGTGGGATGTTTTTTATCACGTACACGTATCTTATCATCCGTAAAAGTTATTCTGTGGACATCCTGGTGCATGGATATATGATTCTGGCTTCTCTGTATAATTTCTATGTTATGCTGGCTTTCTGGAACTATTCGGTAGCCAGTTTTATGTGGCTGATCCCCATTCCACTGGCAGCTTATGTTTTTTTCACAAGAAAGTATGTGCTTATTTATAGTTTGTATGTACTTTTTAATATTTTAATGGGCTACCTGATCAATAGAAGTTTTGCATTTGATTTCCCAAAACAAAGTCCTGAAGATATCAGGATAAGTGATACTTTTCTGGTGATCTCCAATGTTGCTGTAATAGCACTTCTGCTCTATTTTAAAGATAAGATCAAACGGGTAGAAATCTATAATGAAATAGAAGCAAAATTACAGACCGAAGAGAAAACCGCATCCACTTTGGTGGAGCATGACACTTTCTCTGAGGAACTGTTTGAAAAAATTGAAAACCTGATGAAGGAAAAGCATCTTTATAAGGATGTGAGCTTCAATATTTCAAAATTAGCGGTAGAAATGAACATCAACAGCAGCTATATTTCAAAAGCCATCCGATACAAAGGTTACCCGAATTTTAATAATTATCTCAATCTGTACAGAATCAACTGTGTAAAAAAACTCCTTGATGAAAATGATCTGGAAAGAATAACTTTGATGTATATCTACACTGAAGCCGGATTTTCCAATCAGTCTACTTTCAACCGGGTCTTTAAGCAGATTGAAGGCACCACTCCTTCGGAATACATCAGCAGAATGTCTCTATGATTGGTTTTGCCAATATACTTTATCGAGCAAAGCGTTTTCATGTTTAAAAAAATATCATGAACTTTACAAGACTTTTAATTTCTATAAAAACCTGAGTGTTTTTAATTGTAAAAAAATCATGAATCTATCTGAAAAAGCGGAAAAAGGAAGCCAACGTTTCCGATTGATAAAACTTTGTATTTTCTTTTCTGGACTTTCTGTTTTTGCGCAGCTTTATCTTTTTCAGCCGTTGCTTCCCACCGTGGCAGAGTATTTCAAAACCACGGCGGGAGACAGTTCCCTGCTGGTATCTTCTTCTACCATTGGTATGGCTGCCGGACTGCTGTTTTTTGCGTTCAAGGCAGACAGCTATTCGAGAAAAAATCTGATGATCTTTTCACTGATCTCATCTGCTTTACTCACCATTATCTCAGCATGGATGCCAAGTCTCAGTCTGCTTATTGCAACAGGAGTTTTAAAAGGGTTTGTAGTATCCGGAGTTTCGGCAGTTGCGCTTGCTTATCTTACGGAAGAAGTACATACTTCTGTGGTTGCGCTCGCCATCAGCATGTACCTCAGTGGCAATACCATTGGCGGAATGAGCGGAAGAATAATGGCAACGATATTAGCTGGAGAATTCGGGTGGCGAAATGCTGTGCTCATCATTGGAGTAGAAAGCCTGATATTGGGTATTATTTTCTGGAAATTTTTTCCGCAATCTCAATTCTTTCATCCACAAAAAATAGATTATTCCCTCAAAATAAAACAGATGGGGCATTTTTTCACTGATCCCTACATGCTTCGTTTATACTTTATTGCAGCCTTGCTGATGGGTACTTTCGTGAGTGTCTACAATTACCTGACGTTCAGATTGGAAGATCAGCCTTTTTCATTAAGTCATTTTGTGATTGCCTTTATATTTCTCATGTATATTTTCGGAGTATTCGGCACGATGATTACCAGCAGATTAACAAAAAAATTCAGTCGTAATTTTATCCTGAAAGGTTCTGTACTATTTATGATGTCCGGAACGGTATTGTTGCTTTCAGAGAATATTTATGTTGTTATTTTCGGACTGGGTCTGTTTACCCTGGCTTTTTTTGCAGCTCATACGATGGCCAGCCAGATGACAGCGCTACATGCCAAACAGGGAAAATCTTCTGCCACTTCTATCTACTGGCTCTTTTATTATTTCGGATCCAGCATTCTTGGAACGGGTACCGGATATATTCTTCACGCATTTTCCTGGACTATTTTTATAACGGTTCTGCTTTTTTCTGTAGTAGTTTCATTTATATTGGCCACCAGAAATCAGGATTTAAAAGATATTAAAACTATTTAACAAATAATAAATACCACACAGGTACCACACTTATTTTCTATTATATCGTAATTTTAAGAAAAAACTGCAATATTTTAACATATAATTCATTATTGATGGAAAAAATTAACAAAATATTCAAAAGCGGAATGGAGTTACTATAATGCTGGGCATAATATTTGCAAGTATATAAATGACCACACACCTTTTTAACTCACAATATTATGAACGCAGCAGATCTTAAAATTAAAAACTTAGTTGATTACAAAAATCAAACGTACACCATTACTGAAATATTTCATGGGGCAAACCATGATTATTTTGTAAAAATTGAAAATGATTTTCATAGTATTTCAGTTCCGGCAGACTCTATCAAACCAATCCAGATTACAGAGGAATGGCTTGAAAAATTTGGATTTTTAAGAACGTATATTTCAGAACAGAGAATTCGTTATGAAAGACCCGAAACGTTTATAAAATACGACTTTGACCTGAGTTCTAAAAAAATAATGGAAGGGCTGAAAATATACGGCAACTCCATCAGATGCAAATACATCCATGAGTTCCAGAATATTTTTTCATGCCTTTTCGGAAAAGAACCTGCAACGTCTGGCTTCGGGCTGTTGAAGACAGAATCTTAGTTTATTATTATGTTTATTATATGGGAACCGCTGCTCTTTATGCAGCGGTTTCTGTTTTTATATATCGCCGAAATGGTGTATTTTAAGATGGCATGAAATTCTCCACTCATTATCTGCTGATTCTGCCAAGCTTTAGATTATTTCTGGTCTATCACAGAAAGCTGTTCCATCTGTTTCTGAAGCCTCTTTGCCTTGGCTTTTTCACGCTGCTCTTTCCTGAAATCCCAGGGTGAAACTGCTTTTTTATCCTGCCATAAACCTTGCTTTCTGGCTTTGGCTGTTTCCTGCATCTTTCCAAGATCTGCATCTTTGGAGTAACTATAATACCACCATCCGTATCCTGCTTTTATAATTTCAGCTGAAAGATATTTCCCGTTATCATAATAGACTTTCGCTATAGATCTTCCGTAGCGGTCCTTCTTCGTTTCTGTAAATCTGATCTTTTTAGCAAAAACCTGATCTGATGTAAACTGTTTGGCATTTTTTCCAAAAGGCTGTTTCTTTTCGGGACAGTCTACCTCTGCCAGCCGAAGCTTTTTTTGAACATTCCCATCCAATAAAACCGTGATTGTGTCTCCGTCTGAAATCCCAACTACTTTTGCCGCCGTCTGTGAGAAAAAGGAAAGAGGAAAGCATAACAATGCAAATAAAACTATTCTCATCGTGCGAAATTATGTATTTATTTCTAATGTTCATCGGCCTGAAAGGTGCTTTAACAGACGAAATCTTTTATCCTCTTTAAAGACAGCGCAATAGATATATCTTAATAAAAAAGAGACTTAACTTCAATTCAAAAAATAACAATTGATCATAATCACCATTAACAATTCAGGTAAAGTGATCTATCTATCTATCTATCTATCTATCTATCTATCTATCTATCTATCTATCTATCTATCTATCTATCTATCTATCTATCTATCTATCTATCTATCTATCTATCTATCTATCTATCTATCTATTGATGGATTATTACAAAAACAGAATGTTTTTTTACAGCATTCTTTAATCCTTTAATGTTCAATTTTGTTCAATAAATAGTATACAACAAAATCTTATGATCACAAAAATTTTCGAACCTTATCAGTTAAATTCGATTGAACTTAAAAACAGATTTGTAATGGCACCCATGACAAGAAGTCGTGCATCGGTAACGGGTCACGCTCCAGTCACACTGATGGCTGAATATTATGGACAACGTTCTTCAGCAGGATTAATCATCACCGAAGCTACACAAGTTTCGATGCAGGGAATGGGATACTCAAGAACCCCGGGAATTTATTCCGATGAACAGGTTGAGGGCTGGAAACAGGTTACCGAAACAGTTCACAGAAAAGGAGGGAAAATCTTTTTACAGCTTTGGCATGTAGGAAGGGTTTCATCTTCAAGAGTCAATGGTTTACAGCCCATCGCTCCCTCTCCCATTATTGCGGCCAATACCAGTGTGTATATTTTTGATGGAGCCCCCAATGGTGATGCTACATTTATCCCCGTAGAGAAACCGAGAGAAATGAGCAAAGCCGATATTGCGAATGTGATTAAAGAGTTTGAACAGGGAGCCATCAATGCTATGAAAGCAGGCTTTGACGGAGTGGAGATCCATGGAGCAAACGGTTATCTCATCGATCAGTTCCTGCGAAACAACAGCAATCAAAGAACTGATGAATACGGAGGAAGTAAAGAAAACCGGATCAGACTCCTGCTTGAAATTACTCAGGCTGTTACCGGTGCTATTGGTAAAGAAAAGACAGGCGTAAGACTTTCTCCTTTTATTAAATTCAAAGATATGGATGATCCTGAGATTCTGGATACTATTATGCTGGCCACCGAAAGATTAAATGAACTGGATATAGCTTATCTTCACCTTTGTGAAGCAGACTGGGATGATGCTCCCGCTATACCAATTACATTCAGACAAAACTTACGACAGAAATTCAAAAATGCAATTATCGCTACGGGCAATAAAACGCCAGAAGAAGGTGAAGAGTTACTGCAAAACGACTGGGCAGATCTTATAGGATTTGGAAGAAAATTTTTAACCAACCCGGATTATCCTGAAAGGGTGAAAAAAAATGCTGCACTCAATTCAATTACAGATCCGCATACTTTATTTGGCGGTGGAGACGCAAGAGGTTATACTGATTATCCACTTTTAAAATAAATAACCTGAGTTGATAAAGAAAATAAATAATATAGTTCTAAAACAGCGAGTTTAGGGACTGTTGTACGACCCATGTCATGCTTAAAACCTTGACATCGGTATTTCCCGAATACTTTTCGTCAGGACAGTTTATTGCATAAAAATATTCTACTCTCAGTCCCACTAACTTTCCAGATATTTCAATACCTATTAAAGCAACTGAAACAGCCCTGTAACGGGTATTGAAATGTCTGGTTTACTGTTCTACAAATTCCAGTCTGAAAGCTTTCGGACTTTTCCCGCGCTGAGCTTTAAAAAATTTATTCAGGTGGCTTTCATCCGTAAACCCCAGTTCATCTGCAATTTCGTTGATTCTTTTGTCGCTGTGTTTCAGCCGATGCTCTATCAGGGTGGTTTTATAATTATTAACGTATGACTGCAGGGTTTCGCCGCTGTGTTTTTTGAAATATTTACCCAGATAATTTTCTGAAAATCCAAAAGCTTTGCTGATACTTTCCGTTCGGATCATTTCGGGTTCGTAAATATTGCTCTGAATATAATTCAAGATGTTGATGATGCGTGACTCGGAAGTTTCATCTATTTTCTGAGGCAGGTATTTGGCAATATTACGGGCTACAAGAACAATCAGGGTATTGACCAGCTGAGCAGTGATATCACTGTGGTAAACATCTCTGTTAACCGCTTCTCTTATCAATGCCTCTACCATCGGACGGATGAGGGTTTTATCACTTTGATTTTTTAGAATACAGCCGGGTTTGTGATTGGCATTTTCCATAATAAATTCAAGCCTCTTGATATTTTCCTTTGAAATACGATTGTCTGTTAAATAGATATTGCTGAACTGCAGAAAGAAAAATCTAGTTGTACTATCGATCCAAAACTGACTGCAATCCTGAGGCGTCAGCAGAAACATATGATTGGCTGAATACGAAAAGCTATGCTTATTAATACAATGGCGCCCTGTTCCAGATAAAATAAAAACAAGTTCAAAAAAATTCTTCCTGCTTTCCTTTTCCGGAAAAACATCTAAGGTTTCAAAGTGAATGCTGTAAGGTTGGTATAATACATCGCGGTTCATACAAATGGCATTTTATCTACAGGGCAAAAATATACAAAAAGATAGAAACAATATACCAATAATCTGCTAAAAATCAGTATAATTTTGCTTCATCAAATAGACATTTTGATTTATGACAAAAACATTATTAAGGATAACATTGTTATCTATGTTCTCAGTTTCACTGCATGCACAGCAGACTGAAGATAAAATTTACCACTACTCTTCCATGGATGCCATGAGAAACGGAGTGTATACCGGTGATGTCACCGTGAAGGAACTCAGACAAAAAGGAGACTTCGGATTGGGCACTTATAATTTTCTGGATGGCGAGCTGATCGCGCTGGACGGCAATATATTCCGAATAGCGACTGACGGTTCCGTTGAGATGGCGGATGAGCAAAGAAAAGTCCCATTCGGTTCATTTACTTTCTTCAGAAAAGATCAGGCCTTTGTGATGGAACACATCAGTACTTTTGCAGACTTTCAGCAAAAATTACTAAAGATTTTACCTTCCCGCAATCGGTTTTATGCCGTAAAAGTTGAAGCTTCTTTCACAAGTATAACCTTAGGCGGAGCTATCAAAGTAGATGAAAAGGATACGACAGGTATTGCTTCTTTCATGAAAACAAGACCGCTGTATAAAAAACAGAACATCAGGGGAACTCTTGTAGGTTTTTACAATCCCGGATATGCAGGTGGTCTGGATTTATCACCGTTTCATTTCCATTTTATATCAGATGATAAAAAGAGCGGTGGACATATGGTAGAAGGAAATTTTTCCAATACAAAAATTACCGTTCAGCTCGACGAGAAAAATGCTTACGAAGTGATACTTCCGAACAGCAACGATAAAGGCTATCAGAGAACCTGGACAACTTCTGAAGCAAAAGCACAGTATTAAATTAATTAAAAAATAAATGTTCAATCTAATGAAGACAAGAAAATCAATTCTTTTACCACTGGCTCTGATTTCCTTCAGTGTAATCTCTGCACAGCAAAAAGTCCTGCAGACGGATTTCAATAAAGGAACCTGGGAGCAGGTAGGTAAAGGCTTACAGCGCAAATGGGTTTCGGGAGCGGAAAGTACTTTTGCATTCTGGAAAATGGACAAAGGGGCGCACGTTCCGCCGCATCAGCACCCTAATGAGCAGGTAACTTATATTACGAAAGGCAGTGTAAGGGTTTTGATGAATAACAAAGAACATATTGTCAAAGCTGGCGGTGTGCTAATCATCCCTGGAGGCATCACCCATGAGTTTTTCTGCCTGGAAGACGGTACGGAGGACCTGGACTTTTTCACTCCGGTGCGTAAGGACTGGACAGACGGAACGGCCAGTTATCTTAAGCAACAGGGAAATCCCCTTGAAATTGTTGCGCAGTTCAATGAGGTGAGGCCTGGAAATGTGGCGGTAAGCCGCGACGGGCGTGTCTTTGCAACCATTCATCCTTTAGCATCACCTAAACAGCAGCTTGTAGAAATTGTAAACGGTAAGCCAGTTCCGTTTCCTTCAGAAAAACTTCAAAAAAACGGAGGTAAGGCAGATCATCAAAAGTTCGATACTCCTCTTGGGGTAGCGGTAGATAAAGAAAACCGTCTATGGATGATCGACATGGGTCTTGAACTTGGAACAACCCGCCTGTGGTGTTTTGATCTGAAGAAAAATATGGTGACGGAAAAAATTGAATTGCCTGCTGACATTGCGCCTAAGGGAAGCTTTGTGCAGGACGTAGCTATCGACGAAAAAAATGGATGGGCTTACCTTGCAGATATTGCTAATCCAGGCATTATCGCTTTGAACCTGAAAACGAAAAAAGCAAGAAGGTTTAGCGGTCACAAAGCTTTACAATCCGAAGATGTAGATATGATCATTGATGGAAAAGTAATCGATTTTGGAGGAAAACCATCCCGTGTAGCCGTTAATCCCATTACCCTTTCTCATGACAGGGAAACCCTGTTCTTTGGATCAATGAACGGTACTTCCTGGTATCAGGTTCCTGCAAAGCTTTTCCGTGGAAATGCTGATGACAAGATCATCGGTAATGCTATTCAAAAGTTTGGAGATAAGCCTGTAAGTGATGGCGCTGCTACGGATCAGTATGGTAATCATTACATTACCAATCTTGGCGGACACAGCATCAGTAAGCTGGATCCTAACGGACAATTGAGTGAAGTCGTTAAAGACGGAAGATTGCAATGGCCGGATAATGTAGCGGTTTCTCAAGACGGCTATTTATATATTTCCGTGAATCAACTGAATACGACAACGGCATTTTCCGGACAATCGGATCAGGGAAAACCTCCTTATTTTATTTACAGGATTAAACTTTAATCAGAAGACCTGTACTTTAATTTTTTTTAACCACCGCGGCAAATCTTCGATGATTCCTCCATGAAAGAGAAATTCTCGTGCATTCACCGGCAGTGGTTACAAAAAATGAAGATTCAAAAAAAACAATTAATAATATAATTAAAATATAATGATCAACGAACAATTTACATCAACAGCCGTTTTAAAAGCTAAAGAAGGAAAAAGAACGGCATTAAAAGAAGCTTTGCTGGAACTTATCAATCCTACACGAAGCGAACCGGGATGCCTTTATTATATTCTTTTTGAGGATAAAAATCATGAAGGTACCTTTTATATGCATGAAGCTTTTAGAGACAAAGCAGCATTTGACTTCCATATTGAGACTGTTCATTTTAAGAACTTTGCAGTACAAATGGATGAGCTGATGAGTGAACCTATACAGCTCATCGAACTTGTCAAGATCTTATAATCCGGTTTTCAGTACTTTCAGCAATTCCGTTTGCTGAATGACGTCATTTTTACTGCTGATCAGGTTATAATTGGCCTGAAGCCAATTGTTTCTCACCACAAAGAAGGTGTACGCATCCATGAGGCCTTCTTTGTATTTTTCCTCTGATTTCTGAAAAGAGAGTTTCTGGTTTTCAAAATTAGATTCTAAAAGGCCGTACTTTTCCTGAGCATTTAAAAACTGGGCTTTGATGGAATTAATGGTCTGGATCAGATTATTGACAATCAATTCTTTATCATAAGTGGAATTGATGACATTCAATTTTGCAACTTCTACATTGTTTTTGACCTGAAGCTTATTAAAAATAGGAATAGTAAGTCCAAAAAACACCGACTGGTTTTTGTTTTGGGTCAACTGGTCAGAAAAACTGATGGTAGAAACATTATTATTTAAAGATTTGTTATAAAAAGTAGACCAGCTATAGCTTCCGTTAAGGGTTGGAAAATAGGCTGAGGCTGCAAGATTTACCATTTTTTCCTGAGCTTTGATTTCTGCAAGAACGGTCTGGTAGGCGGGATTATTTTCTAATAATCTTTTGGTAAAATCAGAATAATCAAAGTCTTCTTCCGCTAAAGCCGACTCATTATTCATCACAAAATCTACAGAGTCCTGAGTGACGGCTAAAGCGTTAAGAAGATTAATTTTGGCCAGGTCGCGTTGATTTTTTGCCGTTACCCATTGTTCCTGCAACGTCCCTAAATTGGCTTTTATGTCATAGATATCACTTTTTGAGCGGCTTCCAATTTCCACTTCTTTTTCTGTTCGTTTAATTTGCTCTTCCATTCCAGAAATCTGAGTTTCCAGAACATTAAGCCAGCTTTTACTGTTCTGGTAGCTGAAAAAGTTTTGAATGACATTCAATTTCACATCATTCTGAGCCTTCTTAAGTCTGTAAGAACTGGTTTCTTTGTTCAGTTTTGAAAGAGAAATAGTCACATAATTCCGCCAGTTGAAAAGCTCAATATTGGCCTGAGCTTTTAACTGGTCGTATTGTGTATTGAGTACTTCTCTCTGGTTACTGGACTGATTAATGGAAGAGCCAAAACTATAACTATGATCTACTCCAGCCTCTACAGAAGGTAATAACATTCCTTTTGAGGCTGCAATCTGATGATCATTTTTTTTAATGTTTACCGTTGCCTGTTTTACCAGCGGATGATTGGCCGCAGCATAATCCAGACATTGCTGAAGGTTCCATGATTGCTGCGCAGGAAATAGCCCGACAAAAAATATGAAAATAAAATTTTTCATGCAGAAGATTAATTTAAATGGATTTTAAAGAAAAATAAATACTCAGAATGAATATCATTCATATTTAAGATACTTCACAAGACTTACTTTTGTCGCTTTATAGGCTTTAATACTCACTACTGCAAATGTTAAAACAAGGAGAACAACAAGACTTATCATGAATGGCCAGACCGGCATATCAATACGGTAAGCAAAATCTTTCAGCCATTCGTTCATGAGGTAGTAACTGATCGGAATACTGATAAGAACAGCCACTAAGGTAATCCATAGGAATTGTTTTGTCAGCCCCATAATTAAAATTCCATCGGAAGCTCCTAATGTCTTTTTAATCGCTACATCTTTCAGCTTCTGTTCGATCATGAGTGAAGACAATGCAAATAACCCTAGTAATGCCACCATGAGTACCATCGCATTCAGAATGGTGAAAAGGGTCTGCTGTCTCTTGTATTTCTCAAAGGTTTTGGCAAATTTCTGATCCACAAAGAAATAGTCGAAAGGATATCCAGGTTCTACTGATCCTGACCAGTATTTTTTAATTCTTTTTACAGTACCGTCAATATCATCAGGTTTTATTTTAAGCTGAATATTATAGACATTTAATCTTTTCCATTCTGTTTCCTTGTAATGAAAAAATATAACGGGGTCTATTGCGGTTCTCAAACTTCTGATATTGAAGTCTTTTACAATGCCTACAATATTATATTTTTTGGTGTCAAATCCCGGGCGGATTTCATTCTTAAAAACTTCGTCATCATTCCATCCGAATTTCTTTACAAAAGCTTCATTAACCAACACATTGTTGATGGTGTCAGATGAAAGATTCGGATCCAGCCAACGGCCTTTTTTAAGTTTTACATTCATAAACTGAAGGTAATTGTAGTCCATAGATCCATGCTGAGCCTGAATACTTTTATCCATAAAATCCACATTTGAACTGCTGGACCTGTTGCTTCCGGGAACTATTTCACCATAAGAAACTTCAGCCACGCCCGGGATTTTGCTCATCTCTGTTCTAAGTCTTTCATACTTCAGCCATGATTTTGGATTAGATTCACTGAAGTTAATTATCAAAATCTGCTTACCGCTGTACCCAAGGTCTTTATTCATCATATATTTCACCTGTTGATTGACAATCAGTCCGCCAATAATGAAGAATGAGGAAATAATCAGCTGTAAAGTCAGAATTCCGTTTCTGAGCCAAATTCCATGTTTGCTTCTTGCGAAATTTCCTTTGAGGGTTTCTATCGCTTTGAAGTTGGACAGATACATAGCCGGAATCAATCCGGAGATTAATGTCACCAGAATAACCATCACGAAAGAATCGAAATAGATATGCCAGTCATTCATCTTCATTTCTTTATCAAAAAACTTGTTGAAACTTGGTAATAGAAGTTCCGTTAAAGCCAGTGAAAGCAAATAAGAAGCGATACAAATCACAAAGGTTTCCATCAAAAACTGAACAATCAGATTGGATCTTGTACTTCCAATGGCTTTTCTTACGCCGATCTCTTTAGCACGTTGAGAAGCCTGCGCGGTTTTCAGATTGATAAAGTTAATAGCCGATAAAACAACAATCAGGACAGAAAGTGTAAACAATATCATGATGGTTTTAAAGTCAGGGCTTCCAAACCATGATGCTTTTGCATGAAGCTTTATTTCGTCAAGGGGAGTAAATACACTCCCGGTAGGGCCATAGAGATCCAGATATTGCTGAGGTGTCATTCCGGAGGAATCTTTGTCCAGCTTCGCTCTGTACTCAAAAATCTCTTTTAAAAATTTTTGTTGTAAATCGTCAATATTAGTTCCTTTTTTAAGCATAAAGAAGCAGCCGTAATTGAAATTACCCCAGTTCTTTTCATCATCTTTAATCTGCTGTACCGGGTTGATGATAAACTGCGGTTTAATCTGGCTGTTATCTTTCGGCAGCTCATAAACTGCCGTAACGACATAATTTTTTCCGTCAAATTTGACGCTTTCTCCGGCGGCATTGGTGGTACCAAAAAGATTTTTAGCCGCAATAGTAGACAACGCAATCACGCCCTCTCCTTTTAAAGCATTTTTATAGGTTCCAGAAACCAATTTGAAAGGAAAGAAGTTAAAAAAACTTTCCGTCCCGGTCATTCCTTCCTGCTGATAGGCTGTTTTGTATTTAGTCGTCATTTTAAGTCCTATTCCGGAACCATTGAACAAAACATAATCCTCTACTCCCGGAATTACTTCTTTGGCCCGTCTTGCCATGGGAACAGAGATATTATTCCCGTAAGAATTATCTGTCTTGTAGTAACTTTGGAAATAGTAAATCTGATCTTTTTTAGGATTCCATTTTTCGAATGATTCTTCATCATTCCAATGCAGCAGAATCAGCATAAAGCCGGTAAGACCTACCGTAAGTCCGAATAAATTGATTGCAGTAGACAACCAGTTTTTTTTATAATTGATGAAAGCTATTTTAAGCCAGTTATTTAGCATGATCGTATAATTTTGTAGTTGATGAAGGCATATTTCCAACCGTATTCAGGTTGAAAATACACCTGACATCAAAGAAGCTGAGCTTCCACGGTTACTAGTTTTTGACAATATAATGAGTTAAAGAATGGTCTAACTACCGGATTTCCTGAGCTTCCGCTTTTTCAAAAATATCTTTTCTCTGGGAAGCGTGTTCTTCATTAAATATTTCACCGTCTTTCATATTAACAATTCTGGAAGCAAAACCTGCATCATAAGAAGAGTGGGTTACCATGATAATGGTAGACCCTTCTCTATGAAGTTCTGCGAGAAGATTCATGACTTCATTTCCATTGGAGCTGTCAAGATTTCCGGTAGGTTCATCGGCAAGAATCAGTTGCGGTTTCGTAACCAGCGCTCTTGCTACGGCTGCTCTCTGCTGCTGTCCTCCTGAAAGCTGCTGAGGATAATGATTTGCCCGGTGACCGATATTGATTTGCTCCATAATCTCCTCTACCCTTTTTTTTCTTTCAGAAGAGGAAACTCCGTTGTAGATTAATGGTAATTCTATATTTTCATACACACTCAGCTCATCGATCAGATTAAAATTCTGGAAAATGAAACCTATATTTTTCTTTCGGATAGCGGATTTCTTTTTTTCTCCTGCTTTTACAGTTTCCACATCTGCAAATTTGTAAGAACCTGCAGAGGCATCATCCAGCAAGCCGAGAATATTAAGAAATGTAGATTTTCCACAGCCTGAAGGGCCCATTATGGCTACAAATTCCCCTTCATTGATATGAAGACTGATGTTATTCAAAGCATTGGTCTGTACGTCTTCAGTTTTGTAGATTTTAGAAAGATTCTGAACATTGATCATTTTGATTCTTATTTAAAGGTGAGGGTTAATTATTTATTGTTTTTAATCTCAAGGATTTCATATTTTTTAATATCTGAATAGTCAGATGTAATCACTGTTTCCCCGCTTTTTAATCCTGAAACTACTTCGTAAAATAAAGGATTTTCACGGCCTAAAACAATGTTTCTTTTTTCTGCTTTATTTCCTTTCACTACAAAGATCAATTTTCCGTTCGTATCTTTATAAAAGTTACCTTTTGGAACCATGACACTTTGGGTATCTGCGGAAAGTTTCATTTTAACGCCAAAAGTCATCCCTATTTTCAGGTTTTGTGGTTTTACATCTGTAAAGTTAAGTTCCACAGAAAACTGTCCGTCTTTTACTTCCGGTAAAATTTTAGTGATGATCACGCTATACTGTTTACTGTCGTTATCCAGACTTCCTTTGATTCCGTTTTGCAGTTTATTGATATAGTATTCATCTACTTTTGCCACTAATTTATAGCCGTCCATCAAATCGATTTTACCAATACTCTGTCCGGTGGTCAGGTTTTCACCTATCGAAACATTAAATGATGACAGCCTTCCCGAAGCGGGAGCCATGATCAGGAAATTATTTTTATTGGAATGCAGGATCTGAAGACTCTTCTCCATCTGACTGATTGAAGAATTCACCGCAGATATTTGCGAGCTTCTGGATTTTTTTTCATTAAAAGCTCCATTTTCTACGATTAATTTTCTTTGTTTCTGGTAATTTAGATTCTGCAGGCTGATATCATAATCTGTCTTTTTTCCGATTTGAGCATCATAAAGACGTTTTTGTAGATTAAACGACTGTAAAGCCGTATTGTAATCATTCTGAGACTGTAACAGTTCTTTGTCCTGAGCGAATTCCTGATTTTTAAGTTCAAGAAGTGTACTTCTCATCTGACTGATCTGCTGCATGATTCCTGTTTCCTGATTCAGATAATTAAATTCTGTGTTGGGATTATAGACTTGCGCAATGGGCTGCCCCTTCGTCAGAATCTGTCCGTCTTCGGCAAATATTTCTTTGATGGCTCCTCCTTCCAAAACATTCACCAGAGAGGAATTAAGAGATTGGGTCTGCGCGGTAAGCATCAGCATATCTTCAAACTTTCCCCGGGTGACTTCTTCCATCTGAATGTCTTCCGCTGAAACATTATACGTTTTTTTTTGTTTGACAAAATACAGACTGAACAGTGATCCTGCCACTATTATTGTCAATCCGACTAAAACAATTTTCAATTTAGATTTCTTTTTTACTATTTTCGTATCCATAATAAGATAACTCGTTTGCTTACAATTAATTACACAATCCAGATGCCAGTAAATTATAAATCTGTAAGTCTTTGACAATCTGAAATAAAGCGTTAAGACGGTTTGTAAAAACTGTTCATTATCGGACACTTTTTGTGCGAAAATGAACACTTAAGCCTTAATTTTGTGTGATGAGTTCTCTGTTTAATTAATTTTTTTTAAAATAATATGCGTAAAAAAGAAGCTCATATATTGATTGTAGATGATAATGAAGATATTTTATTTTCTGCAAGGGTTTGGCTGAAGAAATTTTTCACGGAGGTAAGCTGCCTGAGCCATCCCGCAAAAATTCTGAAATTCATCGTTGAACACCAGATCGATACTGTTGTTTTGGATATGAATTTCCGAAAAGGATTTGAAAATGGTCAGGATGGTCTGTACTGGATGAATGAAATAAAAACACTCGAACCACAACTTCCTGTCATTCTGATGACGGCTTACGGTGAAGTGGAACTGGCCATTGAGGGGTTAAAAAAAGGAGCGTCTGATTTTATCCTCAAACCATGGAATAATGAAAAACTGTATGCTTCTGTCAATCTTGCCGTGGATATTTCACGAAAAAACAAAAAGCTGAGCCAATGGGAAAATATCCATCAAAAAAGCAATCAGTATCAGCTGGACAGTCATTCACAAAAAATGCAGGAGATCCTTGATCAGATAAAAAAGGTCTCTCCTACAGATGCCAACATTCTTCTTCTGGGTGAAAACGGGACGGGAAAATACGTTCTGGCGGAGTCTATTCATGAGCAGTCCGACCGGAAAAATGAGCCTTTTGTACATATTGATCTGGGAAGTATTTCCGAGAATCTCTTTGAGGCTGAATTATTTGGTTATAAAAAGGGAGCATTTACAGATGCACATCAGGATTATGCCGGAAAAATAGAAAATACACAGAATGGAACCGTTTTTCTGGATGAAATAGGCAATCTGCCGCTTCAGCTCCAGACTAAACTGCTGAGCCTGATCCAAAACAGAAAACTCTCCAGAATTGGGGAGACGAAAGAAAGGATACTGGATGTTCGTTTTATTTTTGCCACTAATGAAAATCTGAAAAAAGCGGTAGCAGAAAATAGGTTTCGTCAGGATTTATACTACAGAATCAATACAGTGGAAATTAATATTCCGGCTTTGAGGGAAAGACAGGAAGATATCAATCTACTTGCGATCTATTTTTTAGACCGCTACAAACAGAAATACCATAAGCCGAATTTAGAATTATCAGAAACCCTTTTATCTCAGCTCAAAAATTATCCCTGGCCGGGAAATATCCGCGAACTGGACCACTGTATCGAAAGAAGTGTTATTTTATCCAATGATAAAAATCTTCAGCTGTTAATGCCTCAGCTGGAAGAACAGGAAAGCACGATCACCAATCTTAATATTGAAGAAATGGAAGAAATGCTGATTAAAAAAGCATTGAAAAAGCATCAGGGCAACATCTCTCTGGCTGCTGAAGATCTGGGACTTTCGAGAGCTGCTTTATACAGAAGGATGGAAAAATTCGGATTATAATTTGATGTATCTTTAGATTTCAATGAGTAAAAATAATTACCTCCGCTTCATTTACCTATCACTTGCTATTGCCAGTGGAATTTTATGCTATCATTTTTTCCTGATCGAAAAGTGGATTAATGTGCTTCTTTTTTCTACCCTGACTTTAATTTTAATCCTTTTAGTAAATTCTTCATTTTTATCTCAAATTGCAAAAACAGAGAGGATCGTTCAATCCATCATCAAAAAAGATTTTTCATTATTTCCCAAACAAGAAGGTTCTGAATTAATAAACAGCAGTGTACAATTATATTATCAGAGTAAAAACGAGCACCTTTCCCTATCTTCCTATAAACTACTATATGAGAGTATCTTAGATCAAATGGATATCGGTCTGATGATTTTATCAGAAGCAGATAAGGAGTGGAAAGTCTTTTATGTGAATCCTACCTTCCTGAATATTCTTGAAATTCCAAAATATAACTCATGGAAACTGTATGCCAGTAAAATTCCTGAATTTTACCGGATTATTGAGGAGACAAATTATGAAAGTTCACAGGACTTTCTTGATATTTCCATCCGTCAAAATGCAAAGCAATCTTTTTCCTTGAGAACGAAACAGGTGAAAAATGTTCAGCATAGTTTCTATATCATCACTTTAGAATCTGTTCAGAAAATCATTGAACAAAAAGAAAAACTGGCCTGGAACAACCTCATGAAAGTGATTTCTCATGAACTTTTAAATACATTAACTCCCGTGAACAGTCTTATCCAGAATCTTGAATACATCAGTAATCAGGATACGGTGAGTAAGGAAGATCAGGAAGAAATGAAAGAAAGTCTGATGATCATCACTTCAAAATCCAAAGAGCTCCTCAATTTTGTTGATAATTACCGTCAGGTGGCAGAACTGCCAAAACCAATTTTGAGAAATGTCTCTCTTAAAAAAATTACGGAATCTGCAGTGAATTTTTTAAAGCACGAATTTGAAAAGAATAATATTCAGCTGGTTTTGGATCTGGAAGAACATTTTGTTTCTGCAGATGTGAAAATGATTGAGCGAAGCCTTATCAACCTTTATCTCAACGCTATCTTTGCGGTCTCTGAAAAGGAACAAAAGATGATCAAAACGTCCATAAAGTCACAAAACAACCGGGTTATTCTCACATTAACAGATAATGGTTCAGGGATTACGAATGAAATTAAAAATAAAATATTTCTTCCGTTTTTTACAACAAGAGACGGAGGTTCGGGAATTGGCTTAACACTTTCGAAAAGCATTATGGAAGCCCATGGAGGTTATCTAATCTACCATTCAGAGGAAGAAGGAAGTTCTTTTGAAATGTGGTTTTTACAATAAAAATGATTCCAGAATTTTACATCCTTGTCATTTCATTTATCGTTTAAACTTTCCCGAAAATTTTCAAACCCTCTTAAAAAACAAAAAGAAGCTGCCCTTCTTGGACAACCCCTTTTTTTCTGTATTGAATAACCTATGAACCTATTTAACTTCTCTATCGTAATTTTGTGTTTTTTTAAGAGCGGCTTTCGAGAAGTCCGGCCAAGGTTATGCATACACTTATATTAATTTCATCATTTCGTTTTCAAGCAGCCATACTGTGTTACTTTACAGCTACTCTCTTTTTTCAGTTGGCCAGGGATTAAAAAAACTAAAGTATTTTCAATTCCTGTGCGATGTTCATTTGGTTTTTATTTCTGGTACAAAGTAACAACTTTACCTGATTAATTGCCGAACAAATAGCATCGATATATATCGATAAGAGCCTAGATGTTTATCGAAAAAAAGACTGAATAAAATACGAAGAAACTCTTATAACAAAAAAGAGGTTACCCCTTTTGGACAACCCCTTTTTTTCTGTATTAAATAACCTACCCACCCATTTGACTTCTCTATTGTAATTTTGTGTTTTTTTAAGAGTGGCTTTCAAGAAGTCCGGCCAAGGTTACAGATACACTTATTTTAATTTCATCACTTCGTTTTTAAGCAGCTATACTGTGTTACTTTACAGCTACCTTCTTTTTTCAGTTGGCCAGGGATTAAAAAAACTAAAGTATTTTCAATTCCTGTGCGGTGTTCATTTGGTTTTTATTTCTGGTACAAAGTAACAACATTGCAGAATAAAATACGCCACATGAAGCATCGATATATATCGATAAAAGCCTAGAAGTTTATCGACACTATAATTTATCCGGCAAAGAAGGAAAAGGTTGAACTTTAGAAAACTTAAATTTTATGATGGGTTTTGACCAAATCAATCAACTCAACGAGGTTTTCTATTTTCAATTTATCAAAGATATTTTTTTTAATTGTACTGACGGTATTCTGCTTAATGTCCAGCTGATTGGCAATTTCAAGATTCCCCAGTCCATCGGCATACATTTCTGCAATCTGCAGTTCTCTGTTCGTCAGGCGGCTAAGAGGATTAATTAATTCAGGATTGTGAACAAACTGTACCATTAAATTACGGGAAACGGCAGAAAAATACTCGCCTTTGTGTACCATATCTGAGATGGCCTGTCTGATCTGCTCCTCTTCACTTAATTTGCTGACATATCCGTTGGCCCCTGCTTTTATAAATTTTAGCACATGCAGATCTTCTTCAAGTCCGGTAAAGACTAAAATTTTAATATGAGGATTTGCATTTTTCATTTCCGGTAAAATATGCAGGCTATTGCCGTCCGGAAAGTGAGCATCAATGATGGCTATTTCAATTTCTTTTGATTTTACAAGTTCTACAATCTGCAGCAAAGATGAAGTATGATATACTTTGGAATTGGGAACAATTTCATCAATCAGGATCTCCATCCCCTGGCGTACAATACTGTGATCATCCGCTAAAAGGAATACGATCTCCTTATTTTCAATTGGAATTCCCATTATTATTGATATTTAAATTAATACTGAATGTTACTTTTGTTCCTTTGTGTAATTTACTGGAAACCGATATTTTACCGTTGAATAGTTCTATAATTTCTTTACACAAACTTAATCCCAAACCTGCGCCAAAATTATCAATTTCTTCGGATATCATTCCCTGATAATAAGGTTCAAAGATTTTTTCCAGATCAGAATCTGATATTCCTACCCCTGTATCCGCTACTGTTGCGGTCAGTTTAATTCTATGATCATCAATCGTTTCTGTGGCGATGGTAAGATCAATTTGTCCGTTTTCTGTAAACTTGTTGGCGTTCCCCAGAATGTTCATAAAGATCTGGTTGATTTTGATAGGATCCGAATTGACGATCAGGTTTTCAGGTATTCTGTCCGTCACCATAAATTTATTATTTCTGGTTTCGATATAAGGCTTAACGGCTTTAACAATAGAATTTATTTCATCTTTAACATTAAAGACGGTATTGATCAATTTATTTTCGGTCTCCTGATTTCTCGTATATTCTAAAATCTGTTTAGATTGTATCAGCAAGGTGCTATTGGTAAATTTGATAGATTTCAGATAGTCTTTCGTAGTCTCATCCGTTGTCGTTCTGTTGATCTTATCGATAAAAATATTAATAATTTTCAACGGCGACATGAGTTCATGGCTCAGCATTCCCAGAATTCTGTTTTTAAAAGTAAGACTCTTTTTGATCTCTCCGTTGGCTGCATTTAATTTGAACTCATAAATAAACGCCATTCTTGTAAAATACATGATCAAAATGGATACAATGAACATTAAGACCATTAATCCCAGGACCAGATATTTTCTTAATTTATTATTGTCTGAACTTTGCTTGTTGTATTCTTTCTCCAATTCGGATTTAAATTCTCTGATGGCATTTTCATAGACATTAATCAGTCCATTACTGTAAACCAACAACTTACTAAAATTACTGTAAAATTGAGCATTATCTCTTTGGTGTTTCACAGCATCAGACTGAACCTTTCTCACTTCATCTGAGTAATGTTTATCCATAGATTTTATGGTATTATCCATTTCAGTTTTTATGTTGGACAGATCTACCGTTTTATTGTTGGTCAGGGTGATTACCGTACTTTGTTTCTGAACTTCCACTTTTCCCGAAAAAGCATCTTTCAAACGTCCCATAAAGCCTTTCTTCTTAATGGTATCGGAATAGGTACGGGTTTCTATATTCAGATTATCGAAATTATTTTTATATTTTTTAAGTTCATAAGGCTTGTCATCCACCTTTGCCGGAGGGTTCAGAGAAGACTGATAAGCAGAATCTATTAATGTTTTCAGTCTATTAACCTGCAACGTATCTTTTTCCTGTAAAGCCAGTTTACTTTTCAATCTTGGTTTTATGCTTTCGTATTCGCCTATTTTATCAAAATTGCTTTTAAGCTTTCGCATGGACTGAAAGTATAATTTGAGATCTTTATCATCCTGGCTGATCATGTATTTTTGAAGGTGATTTTGGGCATCCATGAAATCTTTTCTGGAATCATCCGTCAATCCACCCAACGCTCTGCTTTCTTCCAGTCGCTCTTTGATAAAATTCAGTTTCTTTTCATTGACAAATTCGTTATAAAAAAAGACGGCTATAATAACCTGTATCAATAGAATACAAGCGATCAATGAGTAATGAACAATCTTCCTCAATTTAAAATTTAAGAATTTACTTTTCATATCTATTTATCAGCTAAATTAATTTTCTGATTATTTAAGTCTGTTGGCCCTTAGTTTTATTTATATGATCATACAGCACTGCCAAAAGCTGAGCAATGGATCTCTATCATTTAATTACAAAGTTAAAGTAATTTTTGTCTTATTATAATAGCAAATACCTCATAAAACAGAGAGAATTTATCTTGCTTTATTTAATCATAATTCATAGAACCTGAGAATTTCTTTCAGTAAAGGGATTTTTGATAAAAGATATGAAATTTCCATCTTAGTTTTATTACATTTCGAAACACAATTTTTCCATATATCACAGGAAATGTGTCCATCAAATGTCAACATCAAGTATATTTGTATAATAGTATCATCATATGAATGCAAAAGAAATTCTGAGAACCCATATTAATAAAGTCGTCGATCTTACCGATGAGCAGTTTGATTATTTCTTTTCTTTGTTTAAACCTCAATCTTTTAAAAAAGGGGAAACCCTGATCAGGGAAGGTGATGAAGTAGATCAAGAGTATTTTGTTCTGGACGGTTGCTTAAAAACATTTTATACGAACGACAGTATGAAAATGCATATTCTCCAGTTTGCAACACGTATGTGGTGGGCTTCGGATTATAATGCCCTGTACAATGATGAAAAAGCATCTTTCAGTGTAGATTGTGTGGCAGACGCCCATACCTTGTGCCTTTACAGCGAAGACAGGGAAAAGGCTTGCAGGGAAATCCATGAAATAGAGCATTTTCTGCGCTGGCGCTCCAACAGAGGGTATGTGGGATTACAAAAACGAATCCTTTCTCTTTTGAATAATAATGCACGCAGCCGGTATGAAGAATTGATGATGCAACATCCTGAATTGTATCATCTTGTTCCCAAACAGTTAATTGCAGCCTATCTGGGAGTTTCAAGAGAGACTTTAAGCCGCCTGTACCAATCCTAAAAAGTGATCTATATCACAAAAAAGCACCTGCTTCCGGTAAAGTGATGTAGGTCACACCATAATCTCCTCTTTTTGCCTCAACTTCGTATTGTTATTTACAGACAGGAAAAAATAGAGGGATACGAAAATTCATATTATTTAGTTGGAACGTTTTTCTCTACATCAGTAATAGGTATCTTTTGCTTTCAATAAAGTAACTGCCAATACAAAATAGTCTATCAATTTTAAAATTAAAAATAATGAATACAGCCATTTTTAAAGTACTTATTGTACTTACATCACACGATCAGTTAGGTGATACAGGACTTAAAACAGGTTTCTGGTCAGAAGAATTTGCAGCTCCCTACTACGCACTTACGGAAGGAGGTGCAGAAGTTACCCTGGCTTCACCACTGGGTGGCAGACCGCCTCTTGACCCCAAAAGTGAACTTCCGGAATTTCAGACAGAAGCAACCAAACGTTTTGATGCAGACGAAGCTTTGCAGGAAAAACTTTCACACACGTTGAAACTTAGTGACGTAAATGAAGAAGATTACGACGCTGTTTTTTATCCTGGAGGTCATGGACCACTTTGGGACCTTACCAATGATAAAAATTCTATTGCTCTGATTGAAGCTTTTTACAGGAAAGGTAAGCCGGTAGCAGCCGTTTGTCATGCTCCCGGAGTCCTAAGATTCGTAAAAAACGAGGACGGATCTCCATTGGTGAAAGGAAAGCAAGTGACCGGATTTGCGAATACAGAAGAAGAAGCTGTTCAATTGACCAACATCGTTCCTTATCTGGTAGAAGACGAATTGAAAAAATTGGGAGGAATATACAGCAAAACTGAGGACTGGCACAGCTATGTTTTACAGGATGAACATTTGATTACCGGACAAAACCCGGGATCCTCAATCGCGGTTGCTCAAAAACTTATTGAGCTGCTGAATAGTAAAAAATAACAGGAACTCAATGATTAAGATGGATAATCTGATTATCTCATGACTTCAAAAATACAATTATTAAAAGTCTGCCTATAACATGCAGACTTTTAATATTACAGTATCAAAACCCAGCTGGCATAAAGGTTTTTAGAGAACTCCTTAAGTTCTTTACCTTTTTATGTGTGCTTTACTGACGCATCTGTACAATTTCCTGTCATCAGTTTTTTCCAACCGGATATTCACTGTAAACCCTATCGATGAGATGGTCGGCATCAATGTTTCTGGAAAATATAGGATGGTGAAATTTATCTAATTTGTCTAAAATTCGAATCAGCTCCATCTTTTCAGAATAGTGAAGATCACCCGTTACGATATGAGTAGCCTGGCGTATTTTATGCATCTGATTTTCAAGTGAAAGCAATCCCTTTTCCGTGATTTTTATCACTTTGGCTCTTTTATCGGTGCTGGAGCTGCATTGCTCCACCCAACCCTGTTTGATCAGCCTGTTGATGATAAGGTTACCCACCGGTTTATCATGGATATTCTTTTTGATAAGCTCGGTTTTGGTCATCGCACCAAATGCCTTAAGATTGATGAGATAAATAAAGTCTTCCTGGGTTGTAAAACCTGAACCGGAAATAGCTGACTTTGAATACATTTTGGCATATCTGTTAAGATGAACCAATAAAGTGGAAATGACACTTTCGGGAGTTCTCCCCTCTTCTTTGCCTTCCCAGTCCGGTTCTTCCACTTTTGAAGCAACTTTAGTTTTAAATTCTTTATTCGTCCATTCTAAAAAACCATTGATGTCATTATCATAGAGCCCTGATTTATTTTGATTTTCAAAAATTTCGGATAACTCAATCAAATTTTTCACTAATAAATAATTAACCATAGGTAGATTTTCGCTGTATAAATATACTAATAATTCACTAAATCAATATAAATAATTATCGTATTAATCCATTAATAAAAACATTAATGTACTATTCTTTTTTTCACTCAATTTATAATAATTTTACTCTTAAACTCAAAGCGGTGACTCACAAGATTTTTTTTTCAATATTATTCCTATTCTATTTCATTTTTACAAAAGCTACTGAAAAAAAAATCGACAGTTTGTACACCATTAAAAACAAAGAGTACAGATTAAAAGGTGAATTCTTACATGCGATACATTATAACGAAATCTTAATTAAGGCTTCATCAAAAATTAATTACAAAAAAGGAATTTTTAACGGACACTTGCTGAACGCCGGATTATATTGTGACCTGGATCAATATGACCAAAGTTTTAAAGAACTAAAATTTTTAGAAACTTACTTGGGTTCAATAGATGATCCTTATCTTTTATCGGGCTATTACACAGAATACGGTGAAATTCTAAGATACTGCAGTCTGTATTCGAAGTCTATCTACTACCTTAATAAGGGAAACTACTTTGCCGGAAAAATCAAGAATCAGAAACTCAGGTCAAAAAAAATAAGCCTGATTAATACCTATAAGATTGATATTTTTGAAGCACGAAAAGAATATGACTCAATGATTTATTACCTCAAAATGAATCATTCCATACACAAAACCCCTCAGAACTCTGCCAGGATAGGAACATTTCATGCTGAGAAATTAAAAAAAACAGATTCAGCAGATCATTATATTCTGGAGTCGGAAAAGATGGTGAATATCGATCCTAGTCCCGATAACAAAGCATTCCTTTATCTTCAAAAAGCAAAGATTTTATTCTGTAAGAAAAACTATGATTCAAGCATTGCGTACTGCAATTATTCATTACGGTTATGGGAATCTTTAAAAAGGAAACATTTCATCAGAGAAACCTATTTATTACTTAAGCAGAATTACAGAAATACCAATGATCGATCCCAGTATCATCTGTATTCTAATAAGTATTTGATCATTAATGATTCTATTCACACTAATTTTAAAAATACAATGGATCAGGTGATTGAAACAATAGTCAATGATGAACATACCAAAATATCTAAAAACAGCTATTTCGTAATGGGTTCATTTCTTATGGTGGGCCTGTCGTTTTTCTACATTTTATACAAAAACAGGACAGAAAAAAATAAAATTGAAAGAATTAACAAAAAACTGATAGAAAATCAATATATCCTGACTCATAAAAAACTAGAGATCAACCAGTCCCTGGTTGAGATGGTAAAAACGAATAATCCTTTATATTTTAAGACATTTCAGGATCATTACCCCAAATTTACTTCAAATTTACTGAAGAAATACCCAAATCTGACCAAGTCGGATTTGTATTTAGCAACCTATATTTTTCTGGACATGAGCAGTAAAGATATTTCAAAATACATTTTCGTGGAAACAAAAACGATCTATATGAAGAAGTACCGTTTAAGGAAAAAAATATCGCTGCCATCTGAACACGATCTTTATATTTTTATTCAAAATTTTGAGGAATAATGTCTAGAAATGAAAATGTAGTGATTTTGTAGTACACATTTACCAAGTTCTTTTTACCTAAGTCTATAAATTCGCGAAAATTTTGACACTGTATGAAAGAACCGCATTTATTATTATTCTTATCCATCACTATTTCAACAACATACATCCTATACTATCTCATTCTTTTTCTTTTTAAATCAACCCTTTCTAACAGAAAATACAAAAGAATGGCACTGAATAATAAATTAATCAATGATATTTTATTATCACACTATTTAAAATGTCGACAAAATAGCTATACTCCCCAGGAAAAATATAAAAGTATTACCAGTACAGAAATCGTAGAATTACTCAAAAGTGAAGGTAGATTCATCTGTGAATTTAACAAATCCTATCCGGGATTTACGAAAAGAATCATTGCTATCAATCCTTCCATTTCTAAATCTGAAATCATATTAGCTGCTATGATCAGGTTGGGATTCTCCAACAAAGAGATTGCCAAATACACCTATGTAGAAGAAAAAACAGTTCACACCAAAAAATACAGGCTGAAAAAGAAACTGGGAATCCAGAGTAATTTAGATATCAATCAATTTATACAGAGTATCAGCGTCTAAAAAACACAAGTACAGTAAAAACAGACACTAAATACCATCTTGTAGTCATTTTGTAGTGATTTTGTAGTAACTCAAAAACACTGTTACAGAAAAAATATACTATAAATTTGCTCACATAATACAGCAAGTGCAGCACCCTCAATCTCAACAATTTCCAGCTATTCTCTGAAATTTTCTACACGGCAGTATGAGATGACTATGATTATGAAAAATTAATACTGCTAAAATAAGATGAGGAAAATTGGTTATAAAAAATACTCATGGATTTTAAAAACATACATATTGGCGATTTGATAAAAAATCGGATGGAATCATTACAAATAAAAGTTTCTGATCTCTCTGCTGATATGGGTTGCACAGATAAGGATATGAACAGCCTGTTGCAAGCCGAAACAGTAGACTCCGATCTTTTGCTTCAATTCTGTAAAATACTGGAATATGATTTTTTCAGAATTTATACGCAGCATTTAATATTATATGCACCCTCCACTCCACCCAGTAAAGTGGTTAATAAGACTCAGCTCAACATCCGGAAGAATATTTATACTCCGGAGATTATCGAATTCATATTAGAATTAGTACGTACTGAAAAAAAGACTAAAGAGGAGATCATTACTGAATACAGGATCCCTAAATCAACATTACACAGATGGATAAAGAAATACGAAAAATAACGGTCCCGGATTATAAAAGAATTTTCAATGATATCCTTCTCTACAAGCATCCTGAAAAGAAAAACGAATGCGTCCTTTTACTGCAAAAGGAAAACCTCTCCACACTGGATGTGATCCGACTCAACAGTATTATTTTCAAAAACCACAGTGAAAAGGACAAAATCCCCAATCAGAAACACCGTTCTTATGACCAATCTACGATACTCCAGATTTTAGACTATCAGAAGACTAACCGTTTAAATAACATTCAAACCGCTCTTTATTTTAAGCTCAGCAGAAACACTATTACCAAATGGAAAAAGCATTTTTTGGTATGAAAAAGGACTCCTCTTGGTGTTCTGTCCTCTGGCGCTAAGGAACAAAAGATAAAAAAACAGACTGCATGAAAACAAAACAATATCAATAATCCTTTTGATCACATTACACAATTTCCTTTGGCAATGCAGGAATTAAGACAGCCAAGGAGCAGCAAAAAATAATGGAATAACAGCCTGCCCAGATCAGATTTCTTCCAACCGATATAAACAACTTAAAAACATTCAGAGGATAAAGCCCAGTAAGAAATAGAATTAGAGCAAAATAATATCAATAACACTGGTGCAGATTGGCCTCATGTCCAATCTGATGATCGACAACATTCTGGATACTTTACCTCCTCCTCTTTCCACCCCTATCACCTCTTTTGGTTAGGTTTTATAAATAACAAATGATGACTTCAGGAAAGAGGAGGTTTATAAAATTTTATCGCTACCCAAAATGATAGTTCAGATATTGAGGAATGAGCATGCCTATATTCCTGATTTCATTCCTGCAGGCCCTCAGAAAAATCAATAAATGACAGGATCAAAACGCCATTTCAAAAACAGCCAGCCCTCTGCCATCGAATTTTAGGACAAAAAAAAAACTCCCTTTCAGTGACTTAACAACGACAATAAAAAAGAGAATTCAGATTGAATATTTGTTTGTAAATTGTGCGCAAAACGAACACCCCTGAATAATGAGTATCCCAACACTACCGGAAACACCTCTGCATACGCAAAATTCATCTGCTGAAAAAAGACCTCCTTTTATTAATTGTCATACCCACACCTTTACCGGGGAACATATTCCGCCATTTCTTGGTAAAAAGCTTTTGCCGCTGGGACTTGGATTTGTACTGACTATAAAACTGATTGTAGGGTATTTCAGATGGTACTATAAAATTCCGGCCAAATGGAGGTATCAGCGTCCCTATAAAAAATGGCAATCCCTTCGTTTCGGCATCACCTGGTTTCTTCAGAAAGTTCCTTATATTACCTTTCCTATTGGAATGATTTTAACTTTAGACACTCTTCTTATTCTTTTTTTTGGAACTCTTTCCGATAAATTTAATGACCATGCCTGGTTTGGATATGTGGAAGAGTTAAGTACTTTTATGCAGCGTATTTTTCTTTTGCCTTCGCCTGAACAGATCATATTAAGGTGTTTGATTGTGCTGCTGCTCTTTGTACTCAGTAAATCGGGACGAAATCTGGTGATCTTTATAGCCAGAAGTCTGTTTCAGTTTCTGCGGTTTTTACCGGGATCGGAAACCTCAGCCTATCTGAAGCGTTATATCAGTATCGGCAGGTTTGCGTTTCATAAAAAACAAATGACCATCTTCCGTATGCTGGAAAAGCAATATCCTTCTGATGGCCGTTTCGTGGTTCTTCCTATGGATATGGATTATATGGAAGCCGGTACACCTCCATCAAACTATATGAATCAGCTTAATGAACTCAAGGCTCTTAAGCGAATCAAATCTAAAACCTGTATTCCCTTTGTCTTTGCTGATCCGCGCAGGATCAATGATGACCGCACCTATTTTGATGAGATGAAAAACTGTATCATCAAAGAGGATTTCAGAGGAATTAAAACCTACCCTGCCCTTGGCTATTATCCTTTTGACAAAGATCTGCTTCCCCTGATGTTATGGGCGTGTGAAAACCAAATCCCTGTACTGAATCATTGTATTAAAGGCACCATCTATTATCGCGGAAATAAAAAGAAAGAATGGAACAGCCATCCTGTATTTTTACAGTCTACGGGAGAAAAAGGAAAGCGGGAACCTTTAAGACTCTATGAACTTAACAATAGTGATTTCTCTAATAATTTTACCCATCCGCTGAATTACCTGTGCCTGCTGGACGAATATTATCTGAAACTGTTGCTTGAGCATTATAATGACGAGGCATTGAATTCACTATTCGGATATACGAACCGGGATGAGCCCCTTAAGAAGAATCTCAGCGAACTGAAAATTTGTTTCGGACATTTCGGTGGCGAAGATGAATGGGCTAAATATATGGAACGTGACCGTTATCTTTCTGAAAACGGCTTTACAACTCCGCAGGGTAAAGGAATCAATTTCATTCCTACGGCTTTGGAAAATTCGTGGCGTCATAACACCTGGTTTGCCATTATCTACAGTATGATGTTACAATATCCTAATGTTTATGCAGACATCAGCTATATCCTTCATGATGACCGAATATTTCCGATGCTAAAATCGCTTCTGAAAAAGGACAGTGGCATCAGTGACAGAATTCTTTATGGCAGCGATTTTTATGTAGTCCGCAGTCAGAAGAGTGATAAACAGATGTGGGCAGATACTGCCGGGAGACTGACCGATCATGAGCTGGAACTGATTACGAGAACTAATCCAAGGAGTTTTCTTTATAATAAAATCCATGCCTATGTTGACTAGTCTTTAATGATCTTCCCTACGAAAAGTCCGCACTGGTTAATGCTCGTTGAAGCTATAGGTCATTTCATATCGCTGTCATTAGTATTTTCTATTTTCCTGAGCGGGTCCTGATGTGATATTTCGCTAACTTGTATGCTTAAATAAAGTAAATCAGGTTAACTGATAACAGCAGCAGCATCTTATGAAAAATAAAGATTTTAATATTCAAAAAGGATTTACGTTCAGTAAACACATTCCGGAAGATATTTCTCATTTTGACCGGGTCTTTGATGTTTTCAAAGATTTGCTTACCCATACTTCCGGTGATATTGAGGAAGCCTTTGAATGGCTTGATATGCTCGATAAAGAATATGATATTTTCAGCGATGAATATTCGCTTCAGGATTTTGAGGAAGACCTGAAAAAAAGAGGATATATCAAGGAAGAAGACGATCCTAAAGAAGGTAATTCAGGAGCGGGGAAAGGCAAAAATGTATTAACGGCTAAACTGGAGGCAGCTTTACGTGAATATGCATTGGATCAGATTTTTGGAAAACTGAAAAAAAGCGGCATGGGAAATCATCGAACCACAAAAACGGGCGTTGGTGATGAGCGTGATGGTGAAAACCGTTCTTTTCAGTATGGAGATGATCTGTCCACCGTAAATATGACAGAAAGCCTGAAGAATGCACAGATCAATAATGGAATTTCTGATTTGCGACTAACGGAGGATGACCTTATTGTAGAGGAAACCAAACATAAAGCTCAAATGAGCACCGTCCTGATGATTGACATCAGCCACTCTATGGTTTTATATGGCGAAGACCGGATCACTCCCGCCAAAAAAGTAGCCATGGCGCTGGTAGAATTAATTAACAGGAAATATCCTAAAGATTCCATCGATATTATTGTCTTTGGAAATGAAGCCTGGCCGATAAAAATTAAAGATCTCCCCTATTTAAAAGTCGGGCCTTATCATACCAATACGGTTGCCGGACTAGAACTGGCAATGGATATTCTCCGCAGAAAAAGAAATACCAACAAACAGATCTTTATGATTACAGATGGAAAACCAAGCTGTATTCAACTTCCTACCGGAGAATTTTACATGAACAGTAATGGCCTGGATGAAATGATCGTTTCGCAGTGTCTGAACAGAGCAGCACAAGCCCGAAAACTTAAAATCCCCATCACAACCTTTATGATCGCCCAGGATCCTTATCTGCGTAAATTTGTGGAAGCTTTTACGGCTCAGAATAAGGGAAAAGCCTTTTTAACAGGACTTTCCGGCTTAGGGCAAATGATTTTTGAAGATTACGAGAAAAACAGAATAAAGAGGATATAGATTTCAGATGTCAGATAACAGACGTCAGATAATAGATAATAGATAATAGATAACAGACTTTAAATTTGAGATTTATCAATAGTCCATCAGATAATTATTAGTACTTAAAAAGAAAATGAAAAACGATATTACATTTAAAGAATTAAAGAAATCCGGCTATACCGACAAAACCATTAACCAGGAAATCCAGGCAAACCTGATTGCCCGGATTAAGGCTAAAGAGCCTGTATTTGAAGGGCTTTGGGGATATGAAGACACGGTCATCCCTCAATTAAAAAAAGCGATTCTTGCCGGTCATCATATCAACCTTTTAGGATTACGCGGCCAGGCCAAAACCAGAATTGCGAGAAGTATGGTGAACCTTCTAGATGAATACATGCCGATTGTAAAAGGATCTGAAATTAATGACAGCCCTTTTCAGCCTATTTCAAAATATGCGAGAGATCTTATTGAGGAACTTGGTGATGAAACTCCGATTTCGTGGGTACACCGCTCGAACCGTTTCTTTGAAAAACTGGCTACACCGGATGTGAATGTTGCGGATTTAATTGGCGATATAGACCCGATCAAAGCAGCGACATTAAAACTTCCTTATTCTGACGAGCGTGTTTTACATTACGGGATGATTCCCCGTGCCAACCGTTCTATCTTTGTTCTGAATGAACTTCCGGATTTACAGGCCCGAATTCAGGTTTCCCTATTCAATATTCTGCAGGAAGGTGATATTCAGATTCGCGGATTTCAGTTGAGAATGCCTCTTGACATTCAGTTTGTGTTCACCGCGAATCCGGAAGATTATACCAACAGAGGAAGTATTGTGACCCCGCTGAAAGACAGAATCGGATCACAAATTTTCACCCACTATCCACCAACCATTGCTCTGGCAAGACAGATTACAGAACAGGAAGCGATGATCTCATCTGAAGATCTTTCACAGATACAAATTCCAGATTTAGCAAAGGATCTTTTAGAAGAAGTGGCTTTTGCAGCCCGTGACAGTGAATATGTAGATGCTAAAAGTGGCGTAAGTGCACGTCTTACCATCAGCGCTATGGAAAATCTTGTTGCAGCGGCAAAACTCCGTTTGATAGAGTCAGATGCTGAAAAAACAACGGTTCGTCTGCTGGATTTTATGTCGATTATCCCATCAATTACAGGAAAAATTGAATTGGTGTATGAAGGTGAGCAGGAAGGCGCAGATTATGTCGCGAAAATATTAATTGACCAGGCAGTTATGATCCAGTTTGAAAGTATATTCCCAAGGATATCCAAACTGGAAAAAGAAGGGATAAAAACACCGTACACCGACTTGATCAAATGGTTTAATAAAAACCATCTGGAACTGAACTATTCTGATACAGATGAAGAATTCTATGCTAAACTCAACAGCATTACCCCATTGGTAACCGTGGTTGAGGAAAATGCTTCAGAATTAAGCGTGGAAGATCAGAACTTCTGTAAAGAATTGGTTTTATGGGCGCTGACCATCAGTAAAAAACTAGATAAATCTGAAAACCAATCTGCTTTTACTTTTGATTCTGCAGATATTGGTCAGTTTTTACGGAACTAACCTATATTCTCAGATACTCATTACTAAACAATAAAAGAGGGCTATTTTTCAGCCCTCTTTCTTATATAAATACCAGACGAAATGGTATTTTTAAATCAATACTGAAGCTTTACGTAATTTTATACAAAAAATAAACAGTTGATATGGCCTTTGACAAAGAAAATCACCTGACCGAAATGAAATTTATGGTGGATAAAGTGACGGTAAAACAGACTGTATGATACCATATGGAAAATCGATAATTAAAATACATAATTGGTCATCTCATTCAATATTACACAAAAAAACAAATCAATTGATTATGGTTTTGAGTGTCGTTTATACTTTTTCAATCAATAATTCTACCGGTCTCCTATTGAATAATTAATCAGCCAAAATACTTTCCTGAAACGCATTATCAACTTTTATGATGACATAAGCCCAATCATTAAAAATAAATTTATTAAGAATTATTTCCTTTA
Source organism: Chryseobacterium carnipullorum (assembly GCF_003815695.1). Classification (NCBI taxonomy): domain Bacteria; kingdom Pseudomonadati; phylum Bacteroidota; class Flavobacteriia; order Flavobacteriales; family Weeksellaceae; genus Chryseobacterium; species Chryseobacterium carnipullorum. Next base: position 4,575,809 of record NZ_CP033920.1, read on the forward strand.
GTTGAGAAAAATTTATTAATTTCGAACAGAACCAAACCTATTCATATGAAAAATTTAAAGAAAGTCGAAAGACAGGAAATGAAAGCAATAAAAGGAGGCATCAACTGTCCGGGTGGCCAGCTGTGCCTGATCAGCGGAAAATGGCAATGCATGCCATACGACGGATGTGGTGGCGGAAACCAGCCTTAAATTTAATTTTAACCTAATTACTTTATTATGAAAAATTATAAGAAAATTTCAAGAGATCAGTTGAAGAGTATTAATGGTGGAGCGTTGAGTTGCTCCGAAGCATGCTGCCCACCACCGGGAATAAAAAGATGTCCGTGGGTGATTTGCATTGTCGCATGTGAGGTATTAAGCTAAAAAATACCAATCCATTCTATTTGAAAATAAAAGAACCTTAGAAAATTTATTCTAAGGTTTTTGTTTATAATAATATGACTATTTTACTATATTTTCCTTCAGTTTGTTAATAATTAGCCTGGCCGGATTGATGATATCTTTTTCAAGTTGCTGATATTTTTCAAACTTGTAGGTGCCTAAACTTTTGCCATCAGAATCTAATGGATTCCCATGTTTCCCCAATTTGTCTACTACACCCAATAGCTTTCCTTCATAATACACGTTCCCCCAACTGGCTTCCATCTCACCATCCATCCCGTATTGGGTTTTATGGTCATAGACAAATGCGGAATCAATTTTATGAATAGCTAACCTATGCATATCCTGAATATATTTATCCGCATCATTGATTTCAACTTCGATCAGCTGATGATATTTAGAGTTGAATTTCTTTTTTTCTTCAAATATGGCAATCTGTATAACCTTTTGAATGCAAAAAATACCAATGGCGGGCATCTGTAAAGACATTGCTTTTTGATTGATTTCAAATGAATCTTCTTCCATATCATCCAGTAAATTTTGTTCTTCAACAAGCAGATATGCCCTATACTGGGTTTCCAATGATCTGGAACGGTTAATAAGTTCCTGCATATTGTCTTTGAAGAATGCAGTATCTACGATCTCCCGCATTTTTACTGAAAGTCTTTCAACAATCTGGTCTGCAAATTTCTGAAACATATCCCCCATATTCTCTTTTTTGGCAAAAAGACCATCTAACAGAATTCCCATCGCGAAACTAGCACCACCGGAGATCAGCCCGTTGGCTATTTGCTGTCCAACATTTTCCCAGGTAAATGCCCCTGTAAAACCTTTGATCAATTGATTATCTGACATCATATAAATTTTTATGGTTAATAATTATTATCTATTTGATTATAAGAAGATTGGAGTTGAAATTCCGATCTATATCCAAACATCGACTTTGCTCTAATATAATTTATACAACAAACTGTCGTCTTTAAATTTAATTTGAAAGAAAATAATATATAGTAAGTTTTAGGATTCAAAAAATATTTCTTTTCTTTTATGAATCAAATGTATTCAGTCTTATTTCAATTATCAATACCCCCTTTGTGTAAGATATGATCTAAAAAAATGAATGAAAATCATAGAGATGAGAAAAAGTAAAGCCTGCAAATTTAAAAATTTGCAGGCTTTAAAAGCTTTTCTACATTTATAAAAGTCATTTCAGGTATTGACAGAGAGAGGGATCTACATCCCCAGACCTTTTTTCAAGACTATGGAGCTCTCATCAAACGACGATCAGGTTTGGTATTATTAAAGATTTTATTTCTTTAATTCCATTTGAATAGTGTCTTTGTATAAAATCATTTTCCATTGCATTGATTTATTTCTAAAATTATTTATCTGAACAGGAATTGTATCAGGTTTCCTCGGATTTCTTTCGTAAGATATCACCTTGAAATTCTGCCCTTTATCATCGTGATGATATTTCATAAATAGTGAAGTACTATCCACATACATATATGGATTGGGGCAATAATACATTTTTCCTCTTTCTTCAATATAAATTGTTTTCCAGGCCAAAGTATCTTGCTGCCATTGATTTTCTTTAACCAATTTTCCATTACGTGTCATCGATGTAACTTTCCATTTTCCAAAAAACTTTCTTGAAAGGTGAACGTCATAATTATAGTAAATAACAAACAATAAAGGAATCAGAATACATAAAACACGAGCGATTGAGCGGAAAAAATTATTACCTACAGAGGGTAGTCTATTTTTGTGTTGATCAAAGAAGCTTATGATATTAACTTTTTGCTGTAAAAACAGATTAACTAAGCCTAATATGATCAGGATCGATGTCAATAATGTAATGGGTCCGATACGATAAAAAACATTAATCAAAACAATATTCAGCATTACGGGTAAAAGTATTACAATGCCTAGTAAAGTTGTACGTTTGAATAACAAAAGAACGCTCCCGATGATTTGGAAAAAGGCCAAAATCACAGCAAGTCCATAAGAAAACCCATAATATTTCCAGGTTAATTCCGGACCCGTTAATGCGCTTGTTAAAGAATCATTGATATGATATGAATAATTAAAATTAACTTCAAATATTTTTTGAAAGCCAAAATCCAATAGTAAAAATGCAATCCAGTACCGCAACAGTGTTGAAAGCCAGGAAATACATTTTAGAGAATTAAAGGTTCCGTTATTTTCTTTTTTGTGCCAATAAAAAGAAAAACCAAATGAGAATAGTATTGCCAATCCTAAGGTGGAAAATCCTATGGGAAATATAAACTGTGAAATTTTATAAGGTAAAAGAGGTAAAATTATAAAAAGAGCAGTATTTATAGCACCAACAATTGCTAAAAAAGATAATGAAAATTTAGAAAACCATTTTGTTTTACTGATTACTTCGGGTGAATTCATGGATGTTTTTATTAATATTTTTCGGTTTGTGATGATACAAAATGACGTCTATCATTCTTTTTCACGAAACTAAAGACATAAGAATTTCGTAAAAAAAATTCTATATTTATATTTCGTTAAATTAGCCGCTAATATAATTATTTATAAACTAAATCCTCATTTTAAAGAAAAAAAATCACTAAAATAAAATATTATTAGTAAAAAACATAAAAACACACGAATTGACAGACAATCAAAAAACCGAATAATATTAGTTTTAGGTAAAATGGAAAATAAGTTAGTTACCTATCTTTTTCTCTCAAAATGAAATTAAGGGTAATTAAGACCATATGAGCGTTAAACGAAGTACCAGATGATAATTGTAACACTGCCAGAAAAGTACGTATGATTCAGAAATAAGAAAGCCTTAGAATAAATATTCTAAGGCTTTTTGCGGAGAGAGAGGGTTTTTGTAACTTCTTCTCGTCCTTTTATTGATAAGCATTTCGCTGTAGCATCTTGTGAAAGGCCTTAAATAGGGCATTTGCAAAAAGCGGTAAAATTCAATATAAAAATTTTACGTAGTAAAAGTAGAAATTTTCGTTCGGATTTGCAAGTAAGATTGCTGAATTTTCGCCAAGTTTCTTTAGAAATCTTAAAACTAACTAATTGCTCTTATTTAATAAAACCCCATCATTTATTTTTTCTAAGTCTTTTATTTAGGAAATGATTTGATATCTATTTGGAAATTACATAAGAGCTCTGTCATTTAATTGAAAAAGTCCCTGATATTTAGATTTCTCTCTTAAACTTTAAAATAAAATTATCATTTACAACTGTGAACATATCATTATCTGAAAAAGATTGACCTCTGTAATTAAAAATTCCTTGTATTTTTTCAATTTTCACAGAGGAAATATTTTCCAAATTTCTAACTAAAAAGATTTCATAATTATTTTTTAAACGCTCGCCAGCTTGAACTTCTCTAGGAGTTATGTGAAATGAGTCATCCCAGCCTACAACTTTTACTTCAACAAAATGTTTATATTTCGTCCCTTTTGGCAAATATTCAATGTCGTAACCCCAGCCATCTTTTCCATCTAAATTGACCCCACATTCTTTAGCATAAGCCGATACCCAACTTACATTTGACTTATCTTCACTTAGTTTAAGTAAATGATTATATACTATATATTCTCCTAAAAAGCCAATTTCTTCTTTCTGTTTTCTGAGATTTGATCCTTTTGCAGGATTCTTACCCGAAGAATTTCTGTTTCCTGATGAAATTTCTTTCCTTGTTATTTTAATGTTTTCAAATATTATATTTTGTAAGTCATGATCAGTTAGCAAATTATCAAGTTGTGATCTCAAATCAAAAAAATCATCGTAAAATAATTGAGTATTACCAAAACTTACTTTGAATGATTTTGAGGAATTATTATTAGGTTCAATCGATTCATTTTGATTCTTCCCTAACCATTCCATCAAAATTTCCTGTATATTTAGAAACTCATCGTCAAACAATAGCAATGACTGTATTTCAAGATCATCCAAAAATTGGTTGAAAAGTTTACTGTCTAATTTTTCAATATTTAAAAACTCCCATAACTTTTCTTTATTTTGACGATGCAATTGGCGTAGGTCGATAGAATTATATGCATCATTTAAATTGATGTCAAATCGATCTTGCACTACAGTTTTAAGATCTGTAATTACATCAAAATTAACATCATTTAAATTCTCACAATATAGGGTATCATACTCATTATTAAGCTTAAGAAAATCTTTTTTATTTAAATCGTTTCTATAACATTTGGTATATAATAAGCTTTTAAGACTTTCTGAATGATCTGATATAGCTCGTCTAAATTCAATGTCGTATAATAAACTAATATCAATTGATGGATAATGGTATTTATTAAATTGCTCTAGAGTAATTCCAAAAGATTTTAATAGAAATACAATATGTTCTAAAGTTACTTCATCACTAAAATCGGTATAATTGATTAAATCAATTGAATTTGTAATAACTGGAATTTGATCAGGAAAGTTTTTTAAAAGCGAGGTCAAAATTTCATTATCAGTATTATCTTTTAAAGACATCTTTTTACTTTTAAAACACTTAACAAATGACATCCAAAAATCTATTTTTGGATCGCTAGTAATCCCTAACTTTTCTCTCGCATCTTGTAGTTTTTCCAGTTTTTCGTCATCTAACTCTGAACGCAATAGCTCATCTCTGACAGATGTGCTTTTTGAAAACAGTTCTCTAATCTGTAGGCGCTGAGAATCAACATCAATTATTGCCGAAAATATCTCTGCTATTGCGGAACAAAAATGAATATCCTCCTTCAAATCAGTGACCTCACTAAAATGAACTGGAATATTTAAATAGATCATATTTCTTTTTTTAATATATAAATATTCAAAATCATTCAATTCAAACGTTTTAACATATTGTCCTTTATTTGATGTTGCTTTTAATTTTGAGACGAGTTGAAACTTTGTGGTCTTAATTATATTTTTTTCATTCCCGCTATCCTGTTCTTTTCTTAGAACATAAACATAAGGTTTAAAATTTTCGATTTCCTGTTCAAATTTTGGAGAAAGAGGATGAATTACCGGACTTCCAACGACACTAAGCTCAAGTTTATCCAAAGGCTTTACTCCAAATATTTTAGTAATCTTATCCTTGCCTCTTCGCCGTTCAATGTCGATAACATTAAACTGCCTGATAACTGCTTCCCCATATCGTCTATCATTGACATAAAAAACCTCATCAACACAATTAAACTTACCATCTTTACAAAATACTTTTCCGTTATTTATATACGCTTCCCTTTCCAAACTTTGTAATTTAGGGAGGGAAATATCATCATAGTTGACTGCTATCTGATTATATATCGTTTTGGCTTTCTTCTCTATTTCTTCAATGTGAGGTAATTTATTAAGGATTGAATAAATCAAAACAGGAGGGAAAGTATCTATAGATTTATGGACACCAACCCGGCTAAGGATATAATCAATTTTATCTTTTTCAACCTTTAGTTTTTTTAATTTCTCATAATCGATTTTGGGTTTTTCAATAAGTCCTCTAAAATCTTCATTGATATATGCCGCTGTGGCACATCTAACAGGCTCTGTTTTAACTTGACTTTCCGTTTGCAACCAACTAAAATGCCCTAATTTCCATTTTATATAAGACTTCATTCTGCCACCTCTGATTGTTAGAGCAGATTTTATATTTGATAATTTAAAATTAATCAGACACGAATCATCTTCAATATTTTCATTGACAATAGATAAAATCTTAGGATCCTTATCGATCCAGTTAATTATCATTTCAGTTGAATTGTTCTTCAAAATGTCATCGAAGTCATCTAAAGCTACTACTTTTATAGTTCCATATCCTACCGTCAGTAAATTTTTAAACTCTACATAACCACCTATAAATACATTATTTTCAATACCTTTTAGATAATCATAGTTCAGCATGACGTAGTCAGCATAATCATGTGGTGCATCACAATATATTTTTCTAGGAAAATATTCAATTCCCAACCATTCAAAATATTTTTTCCAAGTTGAAATATCAAGCTTATCAACCCCATAAATTTTATGGGATGCTACAATTTTTTCTGTTTTGTAGTGATAAAGATCTTCGCTCAGTAAATTATCATAATCTTTACCAAAATACAGTTCATCTGCATTGGCTATTGTCAATTTCTTAGTAATCATCTTAATAGATGAACCTTTCCATTGTCTGCCATCTTCAGAATTCACCTTGAATAAATTAAAAATGATATGATGCATTTTTTTTACATCAGTAATTGATACTTCTGGTCTGTGTGAATAAAAAGTTATTATTGATTCAACAACCTCAGTAAAACTAAATTCTCTGATGTTAAAGTTTTCAAGTTGTACAGTCAGATTTTTATAGTCGTAAGCATCATAGCATTTTAAAAGCTCTCCTGCAAGCTCATCATCCATTAGCTTAATACCAACTTCTTCTGGCACAGCGTAGGTTGCACCATTATTAGGCAGAAATATAGGTGATCCAAATGTTAATAAATTTTGGAATTTATCGTAAAAAAGACCATTAGTATTCTGTAAATCAGTACCTTGAGCACACTCTTGAATAGCCTTAATCAATCTTGCATAATCTGGAATATTGATACTTTTTCTTTTTTCTGCAATGCTTTCAATAATTTCCTCAATATTATAAGTACAGTATTCCAATTTTTTGAGAAGATTGATTACAAATTCGTCATTACTGTGTAAGAGTAACTGATCATAGGTACTGGGATCTAAATATTGAGAAAAAATAATGTCTTTGTAAAAAGCCGGAGAAGTTTCTTCTTTGTTCCAACGTATATAATTATTATTTATAGTGGGAAAAACTTCCTGTTCTTTAAGTGAATTTAACAGGTTCATCTCAAAAGACATTTCTTTGATCATACTGTTGAGATTACGAAAATCCACATCCGTTATTTTTAGCGGTAAATAACTAATCTTATCATTAATGTTACGTGCGATAATTTGCGCAACTTCTGAAATTAGATTTGCTGCCTCTTTAAATAAAAATGCATTATATCCTTTTCCTTTGATTAGCTCATTCCGATTACTACTTAATTCGAAAGTCCCATGCAAGATTCCAGGGAAACTGAAAACAACATCAGTTCTGAAGTATGAATGGATAACATTCTTAGCACCTTTTAAGTCATCTCTCCATGCTACAGCCACCTCATAATTTTTTTCAGTACCTAACTCTGGTAGATGGCTTCCTTGTTTAATAAAAATATTCCATTCGTCTAGAAATTCATTATTCGACACCGAAATCCTTTTTAAGATACAATCATCCATTATCTTTTCTTCAGATATATTCTTTCTTGTAATTAACTGATTTATATTAGGTGTTGCAATTTTAATCTCATTAAGATTATTCAAAAACAATAAAATTTCAGGATCAACATTTTTTAATAACTGTTCTTCAATTACCACTGTCGTTTTCTTAATTTGACCATCCACTACTATAATATCTTTGAGATCTAGAATAATCACCGTATCATATCCATCTAATTCCGGGAATAAAGTGATGTGGTCAATAATTTCCGGACATCTGAAAATTGAAATTGCATCTTCCATCCTCAAATATTTATTTAAAATAAGTTCTTCAATTGAAGGATTTATTTTAAATAGCTCATCTAGGATATTTTTACTATTTGAACTTGAAAAACTTATTCTGAGATCACCACTTAAAATTGATACCTTTTCAGACCATGATAAGGTTGTTCTGAAGCCTAATCCTTTATTACCTATCTGATTCTTTTGGTTGAACTTTGAACTAAGGTGACTGTGAAAGATGGATTTGAGCCCATCTTTAGAAAACACCTGCCCTGTATTAGCAATAATAAGCTGATTATTAATTAACTGAATTAGAACTTTTGGATTAGAAGTATATTCAGCTGCATCATCTGCATTTTGCAGAAGTTCAAGTAATTCCCTCCCTTCATATTCATATGTTGTAGTTTTTTCTAATTGATAATGCTCAAGCATAAAGTGCGGCTCTTCTGCATACATCTTTTTTATATAATCGAGCTGATGGATTGCCAAGGATTGGATGTTTGTTTCTGTAGTCATTTTATTGGGATGTGCGTAAGGTTATTGAATTATTAAAATCCATGGTACATTTTTTCCACCTGATTAGGGTGATTCGAAACAGTTTTTTTCTCTTAAGTTTTTGCGATAAATCAAAAAAGGAAATAATCAATTTGTAGTTACGTTTTTTTGTTATTAGTTTTTGGTAATGTATATTTAGTACATCAATTCTCAAATTTATCAAAAAAAATAATTTATAATTACGGAAAACCATATCCTATTGTTAAATGCCTCAATTTTATTTTAGTATTATTGTTTTTGTTAAATTTTTCCTATGAAAGAGTACCCTTACATATTTTATCCTCAAAATACGCTTTTGGAAGAAAATTTAATACCTGCAAAAAACATCAGAACAGGATTAAGTGAGAGTTTTTTTGAAAAAAAAATTTTAAATTATTTTAAGAACTATGTTCATAAGAATGTAGTAATAGACGATGGAAAATCTAGACCTTACCATCCTGATTACGTATTACATATTCCGCAGTATAATTTGTATTTAGATATTGAAATCGATGAACCTTATAGCTTAAGAGGGAAAAAACCAATTCATACCAATGATGATAAAGATGAAATTAGAAATCAATATTTTTTGGACAAAGGATGGGGCATAATCAGATTTGCAGAAATTCAAATTATTAAATTTCCACAGCTCTGCTGTAAAGTTATTTCAGAATATGTAAGAAATATTTCAGGAGATCACATTTGGTTGGAGGGATTTCATGAAATTGAAGATTTGGAAATTGTCGATGCATGGTCAACCAAAGATTCAATATCAATGGCTTCAAATGCATATAGACAAAAATACTTTAGCTTCTTAAAAACAATAAAACAGGTTAAACCGTCTGTTAGTATTTTGGTTGATGGAATCTATTTAAATAATGAAATCCGTAATACTATTAGATCGCTTAAAAATGATAATACAATAAAATCATTTAATAAAAGCGTAAAGAATTCTTTATTTCTAAAATTATTAAGTAGCTACTTAGGACATTTCAAAAACTTAGAAGAGATAAAAGGAAAAATATTTATTGAAATGACAATTTTCATTTCAAATTACCATAGTATTGAGAGCTATTCGTTTGACTCCGAGCTAGTAGAAATTGAAAACTATGTAATTAATATTTACTATATACGAACCCATGATTTAATATGCTTCTCCATTTACGATAAAATACAAGATGAAAAATTAGAACAAGTACTTTTAATTGCAGATGACCCAGCTTATCCTCAACTATTGGAAGATCTAACAAATACAGAATTTATTTTGGTAAGAAACTATCACAATACCTCAATGTCTCCTTATATAAAATATATATCAATTAATAGTACTATTGAAAGCGCTCTTCAAATAAAGTCCGTCTGATTATTTTTATAAAGTTCTTAGATAAAGATTATTAGATAATAACAACTCTTAATAATTGAAATTTCAAGTCACTTTAAATTATATTCACTAAGAAATTATCTGTTTTATAAAAAATCCTTATCCGATGAATTATTTGTATTACTTTTTACTTTCTATTGAGCGTAGAGCTCAATTTCTCATTCTTCCTTTCTTAAAAACAGGTTTCAATTTCCCCGCAAAATCCAGCATAACAACCTGACTTCCCTTAAAAGGGTTATAAGACGGCTGATAATCAATATAGCCTGAAGAATGTAGATTCTTCAGGCATTTGTGGTAGGTGGCTTTTGAATGGATTTTACTGATTCGCATCACTTCATCACGTGAAATACTGACCGGATTTCGGAAACGGTTGAAATTCCAGAATTGGAATAATGCTAAGTACAGGCTGATATGTGTAGGATTAAGTGTACTATCCTGAGCCACCTTTTCATAGAAACCTGTGAGATGTTTTATGTAATTCATTTTGTTAATAATAAATTATCCTTTGCCATTTAACATTTTCTCGATGTCTTTGTAATTGTAATATATTGTACCTCCAACACGAGTGTAGGATAAGGTTCCACTGACACGAAGGTTTTGTAATGTTCCTGTAGAAATTTTCAGAAGTTCTTTGACCTCTGATGAACGCAGCCATAATTTCTGCTCTGAAATTTTGATATTAAAAAGATTTTTAATGTCTTCAAGCAATTCGGTTTTGAACTCCTGAAGGTCTTCTTTAGTAACAAGGTTTACTCTCATAATTTCTTCATTTTTGTTTTTGATAAAATTTCTTTTGCAAAATTGGAACATCAAAACCGTTAAAACAAGAGTGTTAAAGGGAGTTGGATTGAATAAGAACAATTTGGAATAATTTGGAAAAGCGTGGAGATTAAAAAAGAATAAATTGGATTATTTTGGAATCTTAAATCTGATTTCAAGGAAAACAAAAAACAAGTCCCGCAGTTTTTTCCCCTTTTTGCAAAAAAGGCAAGAGAGTCTATGGGTATCAAACTTGAAAAGTTTGTATATACAAAGACACATCTTGCCGTTAAAATCAACGAATGTTATTTCAGAGCTCTAAAAAAAAGAAACAGAATCATAATTATTACGTAATTAATTGAAAACCAATATCTATTTTTTGTAAATCTGTTTTGGGAGATGGCAAATGATAAAAATAACACCTGGCCTTTTTTTACGCAGGTTAACCTTGTATTATTTTATACACGTCGGCCAAGAACCTGTGTCTAATTTACGCAGGTCAATCGAATACTTGTATCTCTTTTACTCAGGTTGCTATTGTACAGGAAAATACCAACCTATATCTCTTTTACACAAGTCAGCTAAGAACCTGTATCTTTTTTACGCAGGTCGATTGAGTACCTGTATCTATTTTACACATCTATGAATTTTTAAAAGGTTTGCTGTTGTTGTGAAAACTTTGTTGGAATGTGGGAAACTCCGAGCGAAAAGCTGGGATGAGTTTTCCATATTTCAATAAATGCGCTGTTTTTTATATTGCAGAATGTACTTTAGGACATACAAAAGAGTAATGCTCCCTTTATACATAAATCAATTCTCATCGATTTCCTTCTTCCTGTTCTTTATAAATTCTATCGGTCTTATTCCGTTAATTTCGTAAAAATGAGTTGAGAATAATTGTCGGCTAGACATTCCACATTCGTGAGCCAGATTTTCAACTTTGTACTGCCGATACAATTTATTTTCCATTAGAAGGTTGGTAATATATCCGATTCGTAAAACCTTTAGATACTGCGTGAAAGAAACATTCAGATGTTCATTCAGTACATAAGATAGTTGAGAGTGTGTTCTGCCAAACATTTTCGCAACCATTGGTAAGGTCAGGTTTTTGTCAAGAAATCGCCTTTCTTCTTCAAACTTTTTGAGTTTTTCTTTAATATCTTCAATGATTTCGGGACTGTGTGTTTTTTTCTTTTCAGAAGTTTTTTTGTTTGCAATTAGAAAAAAATAATACTTCCTGAACTTTTTCAATAGTTTAATAAATTTTCCAGGAAATTTAATTTCTCTATTACGCAGTCTGATTACTAAAAAAAATATAAGAAAAATCACAACTGGCGTAGCAATTAGAAAGTAAAAATCATTATGCAGTTTATTCTCCCATATTTGTTTTTCTTCTAGTAATTTTTCCGTATCATATTCTTCGTGGATTTTTGAAGACAACATTGCAAAATCAACATTCAAGGTTGAATTCGTTAGTAAAAACTGGTCACTATAGTACAGTCGCTTACCCAAACTACCGTTCTCTGTTGCATCCGTAATGAGGTACTTATAACTTGACCGGATCTCGGGAGTAGTAAATTGAACCTTGTTAATCATAGAGTCCACTTTATTCAGATAAACCAGTGATTCTGCTCTGTTTCCTTTGAGCCAATACAGTTTCCCTAAGTAAAAATAAACAGCGGTTAATGAATTATAATCCTGATTATTGACCAAAATATCGCGTGAAAGTTTCAAATGTTTAAGTGCTTCATCTGTGTTCCCTTTTCTTAAAAGTTGTACACCTTTCCCTTTTTGAAAGTAACCATATTCAAGTAAATGCTCATTGATGTTTTTCAATTTTTGTAACCCGATGCTAATCAAAGAATCTTCCTTATTGTATAAACGAAGATTTTTATAACAATTACTCAGGCGGTAAATGCTATTAAAGTAGCCTGACTCATTATTCAACCTTATGTTTGGGTGAAGGTTTTCTTTCATATGTTCCTCAAAATACTTCGTCGTATTTCTAAAGTGAACTGCTGCTGCTTCGTAATAGCCCAAATAACTTTTTACCATCCCGAGATGATAGTCTATTTTATTTATCAGATAATCGTTGCTTGAATTCCGAGAAAATTGATAAGCTTTAAGGTATTGCTCCAAAGCATACTTATATTGTCTTTTGTTATAATAGTAGATAATGCCTTTTCCGAGGTATGCCCTTGAAATAATATCACGGTCACCAGATTTGAATGCCACCACGATAGCACTGTCGGCATAAGACAATTTGCGGTTGATGTCTTCGGTGTAGTATATGGCATCTTCATAACCTATAATCTGCTTTTTCCAATTATTTTCTTTTTTTGCTTTTTCTATATACTTATTCACAAAAATCATTGCCCTTGAATCGTTTTCAGGATAGTTTTCATACAAGTCTGAAATCGTCTTGTATGATAAACTTTGTAATTCCTGGGCGTTAAGAAAAAAGAAGAACAAATTAAAAATCAGAAGTGAAATCTTATGATGATAATGCATAACATTATGATATATTCAAATTTACCGGAAAAATCTATTACAAAATGTACTTGAACAAGCTTAGATTCCGGCTCCATTCCTAACAAACCCCTAAATAATTAACTTTCAATTAGTTAAAATTAAATATAGTGGGAAGGATGTATATTTCATTACGTAGAAAACATATTTCTTTCCCGCTATTGTTTTTCTCAACCTCACAGTCAGTGTAATTTAGACTTCAGAATTCCAAGTGAATCAATCAGCAAATCAATTTTAATAAATCATAAAATATTATGAAAAAAGTCAAAACAAGAGTCGTAGAATTCATCAGCTATTTCTTTATACTGTTGTTTTGTTATGCCAGCATCAGTAAAATAATGGATTTTGAAAATTTTCAGATTCAGATTTCGGAATCACCTTTATTAAATGCATACGCTGGATTCTTACCTTTTGCAATCATTATTCTGGAATTGATAATTGCTGGATTATTGTGTTATCGGAAGACCAGAAATGTAGGAATGATAGGAAGTTTCATTTTGATGCTCGTCTTCACAGGATATATTGCACTAATATTAAGTACAACCGAAAAGCTCCCTTGTTCCTGCGGAGGAATTTTAGAGAAAATGAGCTGGAATCAGCACCTGATTTTTAATATAGGATGCGTCCTACTCGCTGCAATAGCTTTAGTAATGAATATAAAATACAGCAGGCCTGCTAGATAAGAATGTTACCGTAATTACTTACGGACGATTATGATTGGAATTTGTTATTAATGTTTAACCTTAGAATTAGACAGCCGAAATCTGTCTAACAATCCGAAACTCTAAAATGAATTTATTAACAACAATTTGTTTGAGAATATGTAGAATAGGATATTTTGGTACGACAAGATTCGTTAATCTATGGGTATAATTAATTTTTCAACCTACTCAATCGTACTTCTCAGACAGGTTTCTAAAGTTTTTATGGTAATCTTTTTTGATATATAAAAAGACCAGAATTATGAAATTCAACCAATTTTTGAAAATAAATGCGGTAGCTATTGCCGCTGTTATGTTTACAGGTGCTACGATGTCTTTTAAAATCATCGAAAAAAAGGCAGCCGACCAACAATTCTATTACAACAGTACAGACACTTCTGCAGGTGCTTTCTCTCAAGAGTCTAACTGGGCAGTAGGAGCAGGTTCATCATGTCTGACCACAGGAAATAAACCTTGTACAATCACAGTTCCGGAAGGGCAGGATTTGGTTGATGTGATCGGAGGAATGACTAATTCTCAAGTTCTTGCTATTCATCCGAGTGAGAGAAGACAATAATAGTCCTTTCAATCAGGATTTAAAAGTAGGGTTGGCAATAATTTGCCAACCCTATTATTTTTTATCTTGGATTCTGTGGCATTCCTGTAAGCGTAATAATATCTTCAGGAATAGCGATGGCATATCTCAGATCATTGGGTGGCAAAGTGTAGGTTTGCCCATTAATAGTTCTGGTAAGCGTAATATTCGCACCATCACGATTGTACCTTTTTAGATCAGACCATCTTAGTCCTCGAATCAAAAGCTCTTTTCTTCTTTCTTTTAAAATAATATTCAAAGCCTCTGCCTGTGAATTGGCAACTATCGGAACATAAGTTCCTGCTTTCCATCTTTTGACGAGCAGGTTATTGAGATACCCCATACCTTCTTGAATCTTGTTGAGCCTAACATTGCATTCAGCTGCCATCAGGTAAAGTTCATCTGTCGTCACACTAACAATCGGTCCATTGACATTATTATAATAACCTTTGAACAGAATCTCATTAGTCGTATTTTTCCTAAAAAACATAGTTCTGCGTAAGTCATTGCTGTCATACATTTGATAAATGTGGTCAGGGATCTTTGCGGGCATTAAATGAGATTCATATGTTATCGCTGTCCACAAAAGGACTTCCTTATTTAATTCCTCAATGGGATAATCAGCATTAGGATTGAGGGTATTAAAATCCATAAGGTCATTATTGATGCTTAATGCCTGTTCGGAATTTTTAAGCGCATTATCATAATCTCCCATAAAAAGATAGGTACGAGCTAACAAACCATAAGCTGCGGCTCTCGATATCCGCATACCGGAAATCTGTTTCGGCAACAGCAATGGTATTGCGGTTTGCAGGTCACTGATGATCTGGTCATAGGTCTGCTTGACTGTTGAGCGTACCGATGGGATATTCATATCAGGGTCTAATCTTAACGGAAGCCCCAAATCTATTCCCGCAGTTTGAGGATTATAAGCGGGACACCAGATTTGTGCAGCATCCAGATATCTGAATGCACGAAGCGCCAACGCTTGACCTCTGATATTATCTGCCTGTTCACCTGTGAAGTTCTTATCCTGCATATTGAATAAAACGGCATTACAGATATAAATACTCCTGTAGCAGGTAGACCAATCGTTTCCTGATGAGATGGGAGGAGCAACATTATCGGGCATCCATATGTGAAGACGTTTAGAAGCCTCGAAGCTCAAACCATTGTAATCAGCATCCGTAAGATAATAGTCATCCGAACTCGTTTCTCCACTCGAAGCAAAATCCACATTAAGGAAACCATAATTGTTGAGAAGCATTTGGTTGTCCTCCAATCTATCAGGAGTCGCCAGCTTCAGATCAGACTTTTCGTCTAAAAAATCACTGCATCCAAACGAGATTAGAATTAATGATAACGATGTTAGTAGTATTTTAATTTTTCTCATTTCTATCAATTTTAAAATTTAGCTTTTAATCCTAATGTAAAGGTCATAGGAGGTTTTAAGGTGTTGCTTCCTAAATTGAAATCAGGATCGATCCCGCTTTTACTTTCTTGCCAGAGTATTCCGAGATTGCTGACATTGGCATACAACTGAAGACTTTTAAGTGGTAAACCATGCCATTGCCTTTTACTGATCTCATATCCAAGATTGATGTATTGTAGACGGATATGGTCACCTTTTTCAATCAGTGCAGCGGAACCTGCGTAGAATGCATCCCTATTGGAATTCGTTTGATATTGATTGGAAGGCACATTGGTAAAGACTTCATCACCTGGTTTCTGCCATCTTTGTTCGTAATCGCTGTGACCGTTCCATTCCCTGAATAAGCTGGTGTAGCTAATGGATGGTCTTCTAAAATAATAGCCCATCTTATAGGTAATTCCGACATCAAGGCTTAGTTGTTTAAAAGCAAAAGTATTAGTGAAAGAACCATACACAGTTGGTATTGCAGAACCAAAATACTGCAGGTCTTTAACATCGGCTCCCATTATCTTGGCGTAATCCTTACTGACCTCTCCATTCAGATACCCTCTGGGATCGCCTGTCTGAGGGTCGAGTCCTGCCCATTGGTATCCAAACATCGAATAAACAGGTAAACCTTCAATTCCGGATATGGGAACAGAGGCAAGTACAAAGTTTCTGGCTATGGTACTGCTCGGATAATACTTCGTCACTTTATCTTTGTAAGTACTGAAATTAAGAGTGGTGAGCCATCTGAAAGATTTATTGATATTGATGGTCTTGATTTCCACATCAACGCCTTTTCCTTCAATTCCTGCAACATTCCATACAAGACTGCTCAATCCGATGGTATAATCCAGCGGAACCTGCCCGAAAAGGTTTTCTCCTTTTTTCTGAAAATACTCTACAGAACCTGAGATCCGGTTATTTTCGGTTGCAAAATCTAATCCTGCATTGATCATTCTGACCGTTTCCCAACGAAGCTGCGGATTGTAGTAATTGTCAAATCTCGCCATCTGCTCCTGCGTGTATGTTGAAACACCGAGTAATGCCATCGTGGTTACGGCAACCATTGCAGGATTGATATTCCCATTGAAACCGTATGAACCTCTTAGCTTCAGATTCGGGAGCCAGCTTACAGAATAAAACTTCTCATTGGCTAGATTCCACGAAATGCCTGTTGACCAGAAGGGATTCCATTGGTCATTGGTCTTCAACCCGAACAAGTTGCTGGCATCACGTCGAGCACTTCCGGAGATGGTATATCGGTTATCAAATGTGTAGGCTGCATTGGCATAGACCGATACAAAACGATTGGTGGATTCCCTCAAAGAGTTCAGATTGTCGATAAACGCTGTACCTCCTGCAATAATTGGGAATCTCTTGCTGAGGTCTACCATCCCAAACGAAAGATTATTGGGGTCATAGCCATAATAACGGTTATTGTCAGACTGTGAATTCGAATCCCTTACCTCGCTTCCCAAAATGGCTGTAACCTGATGTTTGCCAAAACCTCTGTTAAAATTGAACTGTCCTCGGAAATTATTGATCAGTAATTGCGAGTTGGTCTTATCCATTATCGTTCCTTTGGGAACATTGAAGGTCAAACTGCCATTACTGTTGATGACTGTGAACCTGTTCACATAATCCCTTACAAAGTAACTTTCCTCATCATACAGCGTATTGGAAAGTCCTGAGGTTGTCTGATACTGATATTTTATATCAACATCCAACCCTTTCAATATTTTGTAGTTTAATCCTGCATTGAGAATGATCTCTGAGCTTTTGCTTTTGGCGGAATTATGCTGCCAATCGGTAAGAGGATAGTAATTCCAGTCCAGCAATTTTCCGTTGCCTAATGCTGATTTATATCCCTGCTCATAAGATTTTGAAACCGACAATGCATTTCCGTATTGATCTGCCATTTCCATATAAGGGACGGAATTGGTTTTCATAATAATACTTCCATACGCACTTCGACCGCTTTGGGTTGCGGAATGGGTAAAGAAGATTCCAGTGTTCAGGGTAAGGTTTTTCAGAGGTTGCCAAGTATTCTGGAAGCGCAGATTCACACGCTCGTATTTTTCTCCGAGATTTCCCGTATTGTCATCATACCCCAAAGATGATGTCCAAGAAAACTGAGGAGCTCCGCCCGCCATACTCAATGAATACTGTCTGTTCTCCAAAGGTTGGTACATATACTTTCGGTATTGGTCACGGGAATCAATGGTCTTGAGACGTTCTATTTCATTTCGTACATATTCAGATGAAAGCAATCCTTTCTTCTCTTTATTCAGTAGGTCGACCACAGGAGATAATACGGGGTGGTTGGTAGAATTGATATCGGTGTTGTAAAAATTCTTTTTGAAAAGTTCCTGTTCCATATCGATGAAGTCTGCACTTGACATCATTTTCAGATAATTGAAATCAGGCTTTGGGCTGGTCATTAAGTAGGTGTTGAAATTGACTGTCACAGGCTGATTGTACTTTGCCGTTTTGGTTGTAATGACAATCACACCGTTGGCTGCTCTTGCTCCCCAGATGCTCGATGCGGCAGCATCTTTAAGGACTGTAATGCTTTCAACAATGTTGGGGTCAATATTGCTGATATCACCATCGTAAGGAAAGTTATCTACTACAATCAAAGGAGTTGTAGGACCTTGAATGGTACTTAGACCTCTGACCATAATTTGTGATCCTCCTTGGGATGTTCCTTTGTTGATGACAATTCCATTGGCTGTAGCAGCTAATCGGTCAAGGATATTGGTGGATACCTGTGTATTCAGGGCAGAATTACTCACCGATGAAAAAGAACCTGTTGAACGTTCTTTAGGGATTTTCTGATAACCTGTTGTAAGTACCACCTCATCAATTTGGGCTATCTTTTCGGATAGATTAATTCTCAAGGGTTCTGTCAAAGGAAGCTCCAAAACAATGACTTGTTCTTCATATCCTTTTCCAAGAATAACAAGATTGATTTTCTTCTCATTGGTACTGAGACTAAACTTTCCATTTCTATCTGTCGTGGTCACGGTCTTTGAGTTCTGTATGGCGATGGTTACACCTATTACGGGTAAGCGGGTTGTTTCGTCGATAACGCTTCCTGTAAACATCTGCTGTGCCATAATGGGCACACAATAGCATATGACGGGAAGCACTAATAATTTATTCATAGTCTGATAAAGTTTTGCGTTAATGTAAATTCAATAGTTTTTCGAACGATGGGAATGTTTAATTGCGCTGGTCTTTGATAATCATCATCAAAACCTGACGTTCTTCTGGTATCAGGTCAAGGTCGTATTTCTGAAGCTCTTTTTTTAAGGTGACAATATTTTTGACTCCTGAAACTTCCAGATCTACATTGCCTGTGTATCCTGTCTCATCGATAAAAAGTTCCTTGATATTAATTTCACCGTTCAGCATATTGACCATATTTTTAAGAGGTACATTTCTCAGAATGGATGGGGTTCGTGGAAAGGTGGAACGCTTCTCACCTCCTTTGGTCGCCAGTTTGTCTTTCGTGGTTGTTCTTACTAACACAAAACATTTTACAGGTCTTTTCTCAAGGATTATGGTATAGCCGGAATAACGATTGAGATCTTCGAGCATATAATTGTATAGAGAATCAGACTTCTGTTCTGGGATGATGAATTCGTAGTTGTAAAGATTTGCTCCATCATTTGAACCGTCTGCTTTTTCTATGGGCATTAGTTGTTCAGGTTGATTGACCTCAATAACCATCATTTTTTCCGTGAAAGATGTTTTATCCTGTTGCTTGAAAAGTTCATATCCTATGGCATAATACATATCCCATAATGGCAGATTGGTAAACTGCCTGCCGTGGATTTTTCCTGATGCTGTTTTTCGGTAAGTCCCTCCTGCCCCGATGTCGGGGATCTGTCCTTTGACAAAGAATGAATAATTGAGCAAGCGGACATTTCTCTGACGGTCGTAATCTTCGGAAAGCATTAGAGGTCTCTCCCTGCTCATTTGAATGATAGTTTGCAACGACGATTTTTGTCCGCTCAATACTTCATTGATAGTTTGCTCATTGAGTTGCTTGGCATCTGTGGTATTGAAAAGCTTCCCATCCTTGATCCATACGATAAACGGAACACCCGTATGTGGGAACAAATTATGGAGATTCTTATCTCCGTATGTGGACAACATACTCTTATACTTATGTCCATTTGGAGAGGTAAAGAATTTTTCCAAGGCTGCTTTATCCTGGCTGCTTACAGGAAGTATTTTCACCTTGTCCCCAAATTTTTGCTGTAAAGCTTCAATTTTAGGGAGACTCATCAGGCAGGCACTGCACCAAGTGCTCCAGAAATCCAGCAGGATTAATTTGTTCTTATCTTCAGATAGATCAATCGTTTTCTGAGGATGATTGACAACCTGTAAAGGTGTTGTCCAAAAAATTTCAGGAATGGGATCTCCAATTTTAACAAACTTTTTCTGGGCAAAGGATGTGGTTGTTGCCATTATAGTAAAAGCAAAGGACATAAGTTCCCTGCAAAAAATATTTTTCATATTTTTGAATAGGTTTTTAATGATTATTAATGACTGATTATGCTCTTTCCTGTGGTCTGCAAACTGAGGGAAAGGGCTTTTTTTTTCTAATGTTTAGTATAAATATCTGTGTCTTAAAATACTTTTTTAATCGTTGTTTGAAATGATATGCTTGAGAGGAGACTTCCTTGTGGGAGGAGAATCTCCTGCCCAAACAATCGTAAAAAAATTAATATGAATGAAAATTATGTCCCGTGTAAGCTTAAAAGCCACAATGAGTTGTACACCCCATTGTATCGTGCAGTCTGTTATTATATTTTTAGAAAGCAGCTTAGGGTGTAGAGATGATATCGGACAACATTGGAAATAAAACGGCGTGGAAACTCTACATATCCGATCTGGGGCACTGGTATACCTTACGTACAGATAAGAGAGCCCACGCCTAGGTCGTGAGCTATCTGCTTATCCTCTCGTACGTTAAAAATTACCAGTTTTCAGATCGAGACTCTAAGCAATAGCTTCTATAATTCATTGAAGTATCGCAAAGTTACATTTCAGTAACCTATTTTACAAATATATCATTATTATTTGACTTGTGACATATTTGTCAATGAAATTTTTGACAAATATGTCACATTTATTGAATGAATAATATTGAAGATACATTTTGTATTGCAGTAGCAGACTACATTAGAGAATATTTGAAAGACAATAATATAGATTTGGCAGATCTTGCAGCAGCAGCCAACATTGATAGAAAGCAGGTTTATAGGCTTATTAATAAGGAAAATGTTCCTTTATTATCAACAGTGGTAAAAATAGCACTAGCTGCGGGGCTCAAAATAAATATCTCAGATATGGAATTTGATTTTAGTGAGTATAAGAAAAAAAACAATATTCTTAATGCTGTTTCAAAAAACAAAAAAGATTAAGATTTAAATTCTTACTCAACCTTTTATACAACCTATTCTAACACAGATGGTGAACATTTTCTGTTTTATTCAATTCTTTTTTTAATGTGTAAATTCAAACGGAAAATCTATGATAGTTGGTTGTTATAATAATGTAGATTTGTGTTTTCATAATGTGCTTAAATAAATATACAAAAAGTTTCGTTATAGAGAGTGGAATTTAGGCGTAATGCATTAGTTTACAAATATTTAAATCGTGTAATAATTTCGTATATTTGGTCATTAGTGTTAATTCTACAAAAAAATGGATACAAGATTAATTTGGGACGACGACAAAAAAGGATTTACTAGAATATTTAGTGAAGAAAAAATTGAAAAAGTAAATCCTATCGAATACTACAAAAAAGTTGAATTAGAAAAAAGAGCTTTGGGTTTAAGAGATATATTATATGCTCAAAATCCTTTTTTGACTTCTTTGTTAGATGATAATTTTTTTGAAAAAAAGGCTAAAGATATATTAGGAGATTTTTTTGATCAATTTGAAAAAATTGAAGTGCCTCAAAACTTTCTAAAATTACTTGAAACAACTAAGAAAAGTGTACAAGTAAAATTACTAAAAGGACAGTCATTAAATCCTGACCAATTGATGGCTTTAATTTTTAAATCATATGAAGATTTTGGTATGGTTTATAGTAGATACTTATTTGAAAAATTAAGCAATGGAATTGATCCTAAAGATGTGCCTACAATAATTCATATTAAAGATGATGGAAAGGTTAAGACCGTTGGAGAAACAAAAATGACTGTAGGACAACTCAATAATGTGATTAGATACAGAAAATCTATCGTATCACACTTTTTTGAAAAAGACGAGGATTGGCATTGCTTGTTTGTAACATATGCAAGTATGAGAGGGGAAGAAAATTGGAAAAATGGGCAACCTCATTTTCATTATATTTCAAATGCATTTGGAATAAGCAAAGAAGATTTTATAAAGAGTATGGAAAATGGAAACTATATAGCTACACCCGTCCACATTGATTTACTAGATTATGGAAACCAACTAGAATAGCAAGAACTACGGCTAATAACTAAGCTTTCGTTTTGTCCGCAGGACACGAGATGAAAGCCCGTTGAACGGAAGCTCCGGGAGCTTTTTTGGCCGTCTATGGAGTTTTCGATTTTAGGATTTAGGGTAACAAAGCAGTTTTTTGGAATGACTGCTTTTTTTTGTGGCATTTGGTAGCCTTTATGAGTGGTTTTCTGCAGGTTTTTCTTCGCTGCAGCATATAAATTCCCTTACCCGCAAAGGTTATTTTGCAGACAATGGTTGGATAACGAAAAGAAATTCCGGTGGCGGACCGCGCTGCCCGAAAACAGCTATAGTGACTAAGTTTCCTTCCTTGCAACTTCGACATTTCCGGAGCAAAGTTTTCGGTTTTGCTGCAGTAACTCTGATTTTCAAATCGGATTGCAGTGCCTGCAGTTTCCCACGCTTCCAGCTGCTGCTCAGGATGCCGTAATGCCGGATCCTTACAAATCTTTTCGGTAAAATATGCATCGAAAACCTCCGGACAAACTCCGTGTTTGCAAGAGTCATTTCCTTTTTTTCGCCGCCTTTGCGGTAATCTTTGTACTCAAAACGGACCTGCTGATCCGTCACTTCTTTTATGCGGTGATTGCTGATGGCGACTTTGTGAGTGTATCTCCCCAAGTACTCGATCACCTGTTTCGGGCCGCCAAAAGGCCGCTTGGCATATACGACCCAGTTCTTGGTGAAGAGTTTCTCCATTAAATCCCGGTCAGTAATTCCACAGGCTCTTAAGGAAGTCACAAACTTTGCCCGAAAGACTTTGCTCAGCGCTTTTACTGGAAACAGAAACTTATCCGTCCTTACTTTCTTTCTCCATTTTCCCTGCATCGTGAGACCACCTCCCGGCACAATGCAGTGCAGATGCGGATGAAGGCTCAGATTTTGTCCCCATGTGTGAAGTATGGCAATCATTCCCAACTGAAGGCCTTCGGTTTTGCCGAACTGGTTTAAAGTAGCCCAGGCGGCCTCAAATAAGGCTTTGTAAATGAGTTGGGGCTGGGATATTGCTAGCCCATTCAACTCCTCCGGCAGGGTAAAAACCACATGGTAATAGCTGCAGGGCAAGAGGTCCTGTTCGCGCTTTTGGATCCATTCTTCCTTTTTGTGTCCCTGACACTGCGGACAGTGCCGGTTACGGCAGGAGTTGTAGCTGATGGAAAGATTTCCGCAACCATCACACGTATCAATATGACCACCCAAGGCAGAAGTCCGGCAGTTGGACAATGCCCTAAGCGTCTTTTCCTGATGAACGCTGAAGTTTTGGGATGATAAATTGATTTTGCGAAGAACTTCTGCTACACTCGCACCTTTACTTCGGGCCTGCATTCCTGCTGCATAAAGTAAATACCGTATCCAAAGGACTGTGCGGTTTTTGGTCCGAGAGCTGGCACACATGAAGATATTCCATTGTACTTTCAATACGCTCATGACCCAGAAGTTTCTGTACCATGATGATCGGAACGCCGTCTTCCAAAAGGTGTGTGGCATAAGAATGCCGCAACGTGTGGGTGTGAACGTCTTTGGTGATGCCGGCTTTTTTAGAAATGGTTTTTATTACCCACTGCACACCGCGCTGGCTGTAGCGGGAATCGAAATCTTTGCTGGCAGACCGTGAAGCCCCTGTGCTGAGCGCATCAATCTCTTCAATATTCCTGTTATGGTTTCCATTGAATAAATACTGAACCGGATTCTCAATACTGATGAAGGTTTTCAGTCCCCGGATCAAATGTTCCGACAAGGGAACGTAACGGTCTTTGCTCCCTTTACCCTGAACAACATGCAACATCTTCCGGTCAAAATCCAGATGCTGAAGTTCGATATTCCTTACTTCCATGCAGCGCAGTCCACAGCCGTATATCAGACCGATGAGCAGTTTATGTTTCAGGAGTTCGGCACTCTGAAGCATACGCCAGATCTCTTCCCGACTCAGGATTACAGGAAGTTTCTTCACTTTAGCAATGGTGGGAAGGTGCAGAAAACTATAAGGCAAACCCTCAGTTTTCAGCAGGAACCGAAGACCGTATACAGTATGCTTAAAATACGATTGCGAAGGGGTTCTGCTCCGCCGCTGCAGTTCAAAAAGATAATCTTTGACCTGTTCGGGATCCAACTCGGTAGGCAGGGTTTTAAAATGCAGCGCCAGGGCCGCCACATGACGGGAATAATTATCAAAGGTTCTGGGGCTCCTGCCCAGGATAGAAATATTCCGCTCAAAGCGTTGCAGCAGTTCAGCAAAACCACTAACTTCGCTCGAGGCGCGGTTCAGAATTTTGTTTACCCTTAACTCCTCCGGAGATTTTTTTTTGTAGCCATTTTAAAGATTTTTTGTTGTTTTACCAAAGTTAATAAAACAGCGAAGGGAAAAGCTACCGGAGGTTTAGTTCAACACGATTTGGCAAAATGCGGGCAAATTGCCAGTTTTCTGACACGGGATTCTAGGTGATAGCTTTGTTAACATTACATATAGAGAGATGTAATATTTTTTATTTCTAACTATTAGCAAATGCGCGCTCACCAAAACAATTGCATATATTTAAGTGTTAGATGCTATTGAAAAATGAATTGTACCGTGTTAAAAATTATATTGAAATCAAATATCGATTTTTTACTTTTTCTTATTCTGTTTATTAATTTATCCTGCAGACAAAAAATTACGGATGAAAAAGATTTTGTAATCTACATTACAAATCCGCAAAAGCAAAATGTCAGATTTTATTGGAAAGGAAATAATGGTGCCTTTAAAAACATCGAAAGCCTCAAAAAACGACTAGAATCTGAAAATCAAAATCTACTATTTGCAATGAATGGTGGAATGTTTGACAATGATAATTCGCCAAAAGGTCTTTATATAGAAAATTCTAAAATTTTAAAAAATATAGATACACTTACTGGAAATGGAAACTTTTATTTACAGCCGAATGGAATTTTCTATTTAACCAAAAGTGGAGAATCAAATATTATTGAAACAAAAAAATACAAACAAACGCCACAAACTATATTTGCCACACAATCTGGACCAATGCTCTTAATTGATGGCGGAGAAATAAATCCGATTTTCCAACAAGAATCTAATAATCTGAATATTAGAAATGGTGTTGGAATTTTACAAAATGGAGAATTAATTTTTGCAATGTCCAAAGCGGAAATTAATTTTTACAATTTTGCTAAACTATTTAAAGAATATGGTTGTAAAAAAGCTCTTTATTTAGATGGTTTTGTTTCTAGAGTGTACGCTCCGTCAAAAAAAAGGGAACAAATCGATGGGGATTTTGGAGTAATAATCGGAATATCTGAATCTAAAAAATAAATTGTTCTAAATAGTAAAACAAAAAAATGACTGAGAAGTGAAAAAGCAATCTCGAATATGAATCATTATTAGTAACTCTCGGAGAGCTGAATGTCACCTTACACGAATTTTTTAATTTTGATATTGAGGAATATGTAAATGTTGCAGAGATAAAAAATAATTATTAGTAAAATAATAGAAATAGAGTTGTAAAAAATTAATCCTGACGAGAGTTGGGATTTTTTCGTCTTTACGGAAACCCGTATTTATCTGATACAAAATCTACTTACCTTTATTTTTATTAACCAATAAATTATTTAGTATGAGCAATGATTTAGGTAAAAGAAGACCACAAGATGCAACCAAAGTAAATGTAAATGAAAGCTGGGAACTTGACTACTGGTCAAAGAAGTTCGGTGTTACTAAGGAGAAGTTGAAAGGGTAATGAATCCTGACGAAAGTTGGGATTTATTATTGTAGAGTAAACAGAGTTTTATTAACTAGAAAAATTCAGTGAAAATACTGAACGAGGATTTTCATATGGTTTTTATTTTTGTAGCTTAGGAAAAAATGTAATTTGTATAAATTAAAAAAAATTATATTTCAAAATAATTGACAGCTAATATCTCCATAACCAAATTAAATATAAAAAATATGAAACTAATAAACGCAAGAATTCAAAATTTCAGAAGTGTGAAGGATACTGGAATTTTTAATATTGAGAAACTAAAAACTATTTTAGTTGGACCCAATGAGGCTGGTAAAACTGTAATTTTAAAAGCATTACAACAATTAAATAAACCAATTGATATAGAAGGCTTTGATATTATTCGTGATTATCCAAGATCTTTATATAATGATATTACCACTGAAAAAATTCTTGCTAAAGATATTGAAGTTGTTTTTGGGGAATTTGAATTGGATGATGCAGACAAAGAATCAATACCAACTCAATTTCATAATTGTACATATGTCAGAACTATACATTTAGATAATTCTGCATATCATTATTTAAATAATGCTCCTAACAAAATAAAATTGGTTGATATAAAAAAAGATGTCGCACGCTTGCTTGCTCATCTTGATAAGCAAAATGAGGCTTCAAATGATTATACTGAAGAAAACAAACCGAGTGCTCAGGTACTAAAAATAACAAATCTGAAAAATGAGGATGATTTAATAGATGATGTAACATCAGCGGAACTAATAAAGCTTTTAGAAAAATTCTATCCTCTCATTGAAGAAGATAACACCAAGGAAGAAGAGAGATATGATAAACTTTTAGCTCAATTAAAAATTAATCAACAAGAAGATGAAGTTTTAAAAATATTAGAAAAGAGAGTTCCCACGTTCGTACTTTTTAGCAACTTTTTTAAAGTTAAACCATCTATTCATTTAGAGCATCTTGCAGAACGAGTAGAAAGAAAATTATTAGAAGATGATAAGTATTATGATTATGGTAATTTATGTTTATTAAAACTATTAGGTTTTGATGCTCGTGAATTATCAAATATTGGTAAAACCCAAAGTCCTGACAAATCAGATCCTGAAGCATTAAAAGCGTATAAAGATAAACTTGATAGTAGAACTTATCAATTAAATGCTGCAAGTATTCGACTTACCAAAGAAATTAAAAACATTTGGAACCCAAATCCTAACAGACCTGAAGCCGAAAAAATAAGAATTTCTGCTGATGGTCAATATCTTAAAGTTACAGTGGAAGATGAACTAGGTGTTGAAATAGAGTTAGATCAAAGATCCGAAGGATTTCAATGGATGGTTTCTTTTTTTGTGGTATTCTTCGCAGAAGCTCAAGATAAACATAAGAATGCCGTACTGCTTTTGGATGAACCAGGAACTAGCTTACATGGATTAAAACAAAGAGAATTTAGAGAAACATTAAATCAATTATCACTAAAAAATCAAACAATTTTCACAACTCATTCTCCATTTTTAGTTGGTCCGAATGAACTAGATATAGTTAGAGTAATAGAATTAAGCGACAGAGATACCGGCACAAAAGTTCATACTACAATTTCATCTTCCGATCCTGCAGGCTTATTACCTTTACAAGAAGCTTTGGGCTACGATTTAGCTCAAAGTTTATTTACTCAGCAAAGAAATCTTATTCTTGAAGGATTAACTGATTATTGGTACATTGAAACTATTGCACAAATACTTCGTAATGATAATGTTGTAAATTTAGATGAAAAAATAGCTTTAGTATTCGCTAATTCTGCTAGTAAAGTTGTGTATTATGCTACTATCTTACATGCTCATAACTTAAAAGTTGCAGCATTATTGGATAGTGATAATGCTGGAGATCAAGCTGCGCAACAAGAAAATTTAGTTGCATCTCTAGGGCAAAAAAATATATTAAGGACTAAAGATTACGTTTCTGGAATTCCTAAAGCTGAAATCGAAGATTTAATCAGAGAAACTTTAATAGAAATTGCTAAAGCTGAATATTCAGTAGATGTTAAATCTATATCAGATGCATATCCATCTCGACCTATAATAGACATTTTTACAAAGGAGATTACAGGATTTTCAAAATATAAATTAGCAAAAGCATTTATTAGGTGGTCAAAAACTAATGATAGCACAAAATTATCAAGCGAAGAACTTGTAAACATTAAAAAGCTACTTGAAACAATTAATAAACAATTAAAATAATTAAATACGGTTAAGATCTGTAGATTTGATTAAAATCCTGACTAGAGTTGGGATTTTTGTTTCTATAGATTATAAAGAATTTTTATAATCGCTGGAAAATTCAGTAAAAATACTAACAATGGATTTTATTACGATTTTTATTTTTGTGTTTACCGAAACCCGCAAATGAAATTAAGAAACAACTTTTATTTTGCTATTTGAAAAGTGCTAACATAAATTTAATCTACGACCATAAATTTAATATTTTTGAACTTATTTTACATCCTAATATTAATAAAAAATTAAAATTTCATGAAACCGAATTCCAATATTAAAACAAAAATTAGTTTTTATTTTGATGGAGAATCACGTCCTTTTGCAAATGTCGAAGAGTTTGAACAATTGAAAATGATGTTTTTCATAACTGAAGACTCAGAATATGAAACTAAAATCACTGAAATTGATATTGAAGGGGTAAAATATAAAGTTTTATCTACTCAATTCAAGATTCTAAAAGAAACTAGAGATGACCACCTTAAATACGGTATTGATTTAGCACTATATGGTGATTCTTTACCATATAATTTGCATCTAAATGTAATTGTAGAACCAAGAAAATGATTTCAGACAGAGTATTTAAATCACTAAAACATAAATATAAAGACTACGAAGTTTTTACGAAAGGTGAAGAAGTAGAAAAGGGATACAAACCTGATTTTGTTCTTTGCAAAACAAATAATTATGTTATTTTAGAATCTGAAAATTCCAGTAGCAGAAAAACTTTTGTAGGAGGATTATTGAAAGCAGGTCACTTTCTAAGATTTGAGAAAACCGGGATTCTGATATTTGTAATTTTACCTAAAAAAAATACCCGAGCACAATCGATATCTAGACATTTATTGAATTATTTTACTTTTATTAAACCTTTGACTAATCTTAGTAAAGTTTACGTTATTGAAGCTGAAAAATATTATTATGAAAATGAAGTCCTTGAGATTCTTGAAAAAGATTTCATAAATTGTTGTTTTCAAGTAGAGTAATTTTTCTGTGATAGAATTGATAATGCATTACAATTAGCCATTTGTTAAACTAACTGAAAGACTTATAATTTTGAAATGAATAATACAACTTTAAATAGAAAAGCATATAAATATGCTTTAAAATTACAAATGAGGAAACAATATCCTGCAACAATAATTGGGGCTGGAAAATCATATTTTAAAAAAGTTGAACGATCTCAGCCAATTTCTCCGTTAATATTGACAAATAAACTTAGAGAAAAATTAATTAGTATTGGAGATTTATTTAGTAAACAGAATGGTAATTTTATTGGATGTTGCTCGGAAGTAAACGCTGCTAACTATGTGCTTTTAAAGCTTCCTTATTTGAATTTAAACGAAATAATTTTCTCTCCTGCTATTAGACCTAGGACAATGCAAAAAATCCCAACTTGTAAAAATTGTCAAATAACATTTTCTTAATATGGCATATTCTGTAATTGAACAAAGAACCTTAGACTTAAATATATTCTTTAGAGATGATGAAAAAATCATTCACTTAGCCTCAGCTGGAGGAGATTTACCACTAAATCTTCTCAATAGTGATGAGTATAATGAGTCATTTTTTGAGTCATTAATTCAATTAGAACCAATATTTGAAATACAAATAAATCCTAATTTAATAGAAATTTTAGGTAATAATGAAAATCAAATCAATATAGAACAATATATATATGATTTTGTGGAAATTGCAAAAAGAGGAATTTTTAGTTATGACAAAACTTTTTTATCCAATCCTGAAAGCAAAAAATATCATTTAGTAGCAATGCCCTTAAATCCTGACAAATTAAACATTAATTCTGAAAAATTGATTAAAATAAATCAGACAGTTTCAACAAGCTTTGACATACAAAATTTTGAATTCATAAATTAAAATATTACAACCTTGAATTAGCAGCTTGAATTAAGTGTTAATCAATTCATTTTGTTGAACCGTAAACAAAGGTATCTCTCCACTTCTATATTTCAATTTTACCGTTCGCGGCAAATCGATTTTGTAAACAAGAATATTTTTTCATGTTTCCATCTCTCCCATATATCCAATTGTTTTGACTCCTAATAATTCGAAATTTTTATGATGGTTTTTATTTTTGTAGTTTACGGAAAACCGTAAATAATAGATAGTTATTATTTATATTTTAGTTGACTTTAAATCGATTAAAAAACCCCCTCTTAGCTTAGTTCAAAATAAACTAAAAGACATTTAATGAGATTATTAAACGCTCAAGCATTTTGGAGATATGCTAATATTTCGGAAAGTTTATATTAGTTAAAATATTCTCTAAATAAAACAATAACATCAAAAATTTCAGCAAATAAAGAAAGTATGGATTTATAATACTTTTCTATGTTTAACACAATTACTATATTTACTAAAAGCTATTAAGAATGGACGCCTTTAAAACTCATGAGAAAGTAATATCTGATTACAAATCATACTTACAATCTTTTATAAACATTAAAGATCAAAGAATTTCAGATTTTGTTAATAATTCTACTTTAGTTAAAAATATTCTACCTGAACCACTTATCCAATTCAACCCTTCTTTTGAAAGAGGTCAATCTTTTGACGAACTTATTCAGGAAAATACAATACATCCTAATTTAGCAAAATCGCTGGGCTCATACAAATTATACAGGCATCAATCCGAAGCAATTCAAATAGGTATTCAAGATCAAGGGTTCGTAGTAACTTCCGGTACAGGTTCAGGTAAATCATTAACTTTCCTAGCTACTATTTTTAATGATCTTTTTAAAAGGGGTAACGGAAAGGAAAATGGGGTAAAAGCTATATTGGTGTATCCAATGAATGCCTTAATAAATTCCCAAGAAGAGGAAATAAAGAAATATAAAATTAATTATTTAGAAAAATATGTAACTCTTCCGGATATTGACAAATCTAATAAAACCTTAGATGAAATCATTAATCATCTGGAAAGCCTTACAACAGAAAGATTTCCCATATCATTTGCAAAATATACAGGACAGGAATCTGGTAATAAGAGGGATCAGATAAAAAATGATGCACCCGACATTCTTTTAACCAATTATATGATGCTGGAATTAATAATGACCAGACAGTCTGAGAACTGGTTAAGAGATTCAATGGCTAAAAATCTTAAATATTTAGTTTATGACGAATTACATACATACAGGGGAAGACAAGGTGCTGATGTAAGTTTTTTAAACAGGAGAATTCAAGCTCTTGTAATGAATAATTTAATTTTTATAGGTACTTCAGCCACAATGGCTTCACACGGGTCTCCTGAAGAAAAAAAGAAAAAAGTGGCAGAAGTTACCACACAAATATTTGGTAAAGAAATTTCATATAAATGCGTAATTAATGAATACCTTGAGCCATGCACACTTGCTAAACAAGTAAATCCTTTTCAGCTCGCAAATGCTGTGAGAAGCGGAATCAGTTTAGATGGCTCAGAAGAAGAATTTATAAATAATGATCTTGCTAATTGGTTAGAAATGAATGTTGCACTTCGGTACAACCAAGATATAATAGAAAGAGGAAAGCCACAACGTATCGATCAGATTACTGAAAAAATATATTGTGAAACGTCTATGTCAAAAGATGAAATCCACAATACAGTTGTTGATCTCTTAAAGTGGGCAGAGCGAATCAATGAAGATAATAGGAAAAAAGGAACTCGTAAATCCTTTCTTCCTTTCCGTTTTCATCAATTCATTTCTCAAACAGGGGCTATATCGGTAACGCTAGAACCAAGAAATACACGCTATATAACTTCTTCGGATGAACCATTCGTCAAGATTGAAGGTAAAGAGAGAAAACTATATCCGTTATTATTTTCCAGATATTCAGGTTACGAGTTTTTGACTGTTGAGTTGGACATTGATAATTCAGAAATTTTACCTATCACTTCTATTAAAGACTTTAAAAATAAAAAGAGAGAAGACATTAATCAAAAAAATCCTGATATAAGAGATTTCAAATATGGGTATATTATATTGGATGAAGATGAAGAATTTTGGAATGAAGATTTCAGAGATTTAATGCCTCTTGAATGGTGGAACAAGCAAGAAACAGCTTTGTCACCGTATTATCAAATGTTAATGCCTCACGAGATATATTTCAATAGTGAAGGACAATTTTCTTTTGAGCCTAAATTTCCGATCAAAGGATATTTTATTCCTAGTCCATTAGTATTAGATCCCACATGCTCTATAGTTTATGAAGATAGTCGTTTAAAAGACTCTACGAAGCTAGCTAGATTAGGGTCTGAAGGACGTAGCACAGCTACTTCAATTCTTTCGATGTCCGTAGTAAGAAGTTTATCAGATGAAGATTTAGCGGATCAGAAGTTATTAAGTTTTACAGACAATAGGCAAGATGCATCATTACAGGCTGGTCATTTTAATGACTTCTATAATACGGTTCGTTTTAGAGCAGGTTTACTTAAATCAATAAAGCATAAAGGAGAGTCCATTGAAGTACATGAATTGGCAGAAGAGTTATTGAAAGCATTGAATTTAAAAGAAGTAGATTATGCTAGAAACCCTTCAGAGGATGAGGATTTCGGTAATGACAGGAATAAAGATGCTATTAAATATCTTTTGTTATACCGTGCATTTCAAGACCTAAAAAGAGGGTGGCGATATGTTTTACCCAATCTGGAACAAGTTGGATTGATAAAAATTGAATATAAAAAACTTGAAAAGTTAGCTAATGTTCAAGAGAAATTTAAAGGTATAGATCTATTTGAAGAATTAACAGCAGCAAAGAGATATGAGATTTTAAAAAATATTCTTGATTATTTTAGAACAAACTTTGCTTTAGACCATCGCTTTTTTGATGATGTGGCTAATATTGAAACATTAATAAAGGATTTATTAGATATAGATAAGCCGTGGTCACTAGGTGTAGAAGAAAAATTAGATAAACCACGAGTAATGGTTGTAGGTTCTATCAAACCTAAAATAAAAGGAATTTTCGATGCATCTATTGGTGTTCGCTCAAGTCTAGGTAAATATTTAAATCGTTCACGAATTGAGTGCGGACTAACTAAATTGAAAAAAGACGAATATGAGTTGTGGATCAATAAAATTCTGAAAGTGTTATGCGATACAAATTTTATAAGAAAAACAAATGATAAACGATTGCCTAATCAAAATTTATATAAATTGATTGTCGATAATATTATTTGGAAACACAATAAAGATGGTATTGTAGAAATTGATAAAACAAGGCTCAACTATCAAAACGAATTACTTGAACTTCAGCCAAATCCATATTTTAAAAAATTATATCAATTTGATTTTAGTGAGTTCAAAAAAGAGTTAATTGCCAAAGAACACACCGGTCAAATTGGTGCCCAAGAAAGAATTAATCGTGAGGAAGCTTTCAGAAAAGGAGAAATATCCACCTTATATTGTTCTCCAACAATGGAATTAGGCATCGACATTGCCAATCTGAATATTGTACATATGCGAAATGTACCTCCGAATGCCGCAAACTATGCTCAAAGAAGTGGACGTGCAGGAAGAGGTGGACAAACAGCATTAGTTTTTACGTATTGTTCCACTATGTCTCCTCATGATGTCAATTATTTCAATAATTCTGCAGAAATGGTTGCTGGCATTGTGCAACCGCCCAGGATTGATTTGATTAATGAGGAATTAATTGTCTCCCATCTGAATGCTTTTCTTTTGATGAAACTTGAGATTAAAGAACTAAAAACTTCAGTCGCAGACGTGTTAGATCTATCTGATGAAAGAAACGTATTCTTAAAGCATGATATATTGGGAGGAATAGAACATCTTATTTCTATAATGAAAAAAGACTTATTATTAGAATTTGAAAAAATAGCGTATTCTTTATTGCCTGAACTTAATAAAACCAGTTGGTTTACTCAATTATGGATTTTGGACAAAATTGAGAAATTCACTGTCCATTTTGACTCTTCGTTCAAACGCTGGATAACGATGTTTCAAAATGCTTGTATACTTAGAAATAAAGCTCAGGCAATTTTGGACAATCATACTTATAAATCAGATAGCACAGAGAGAAAAGAAGCTGCCAAACAAGAAAGATTTGCGAGAAAGCAAATAGCTTTACTAAAAAATGAAGAACAACAGAGTTCAAGCAATTCTGAGTTTTATATATTTCGTTATTTGGCAGCAGAAGGATTTTTACCCGGTTATAATTTTACTCGCCTTCCGGTTCGAGCTGTACTAGGCAAAAGTTATCAAGATGACGTAGAGGTTATTTCGAGACCTCGCGCTTTGGCTTTATCTGAATTTGGTCCGTTAAATACGGTTTATCATTCCGGAAGTAAGTTTAGGATTAATCGAATGATGGTTTCAGATCTTGAGAATACCCTACAAAAGATAAAGGTTTCAAGTAAGACGGGTTACGCTTTTATGAATGCAGAAATCAATATGGCTAATATTGATCCGATTAATAAGAAGCCCCTTGTAGGAGATGCTATGGAATTATATACACAGGTTATAGAGTTTTCGGAATGTGAAGGTATTCCATTACAAAAAATATCTTGTATTGAAGAAGAAAGAAGTCGTGCAGGTTACGAAGTTTGTTCGTATTTTAATTTTCCCCATGGAATTGAAAATGCTGAATCTGTGGTTTTAAAAAAAGGTGGCGAAAAACTACTGCAATTATATTTCAGTAAAACAACAAACCTTATAAAACTTAATAAAAAAGCGAGAAGATCACCAAATTTTGGTTTCAAGATTGATCAGAGAAATGGGGTTTGGGTGCAGGAAAGAAGTCTTAAGAATAACGAGGAACTACAAAAGAATACGGAAAGCGAAATAATGCTTTACACTAAAGATACCGCTGATGTTTTATATATTCAGCCCCTAGGTAATATTGGAACTACACCTGAACAGGTTGTATCTCTAAGTTATGCTTTAAAAAGAGGGATAGAAAAATTATTTCTTGTAGAAGAAAGTGAAATGGCGGTAAGTGTAATGGGAGATAAAGAAAAGCCTAATATTCTTATTCATGAAGCATCAGAAGGCTCTCTTGGTATTCTTTCACAATTAATGGATCCTCCAAAAATGAAAGAATGGTTTAGAACTTCCTATGAGATTATACATTATGATCCTCAATCCAGGACAGAAACAGAACTGGGCAAATCATTACCTAAAGCCACTTATCAGGACTTATTAAGCTACTATAATCAGATACACCATCAACAACTAGATAGAAGGGAAATTCATACTGTGCTTGAAAGTCTTATGGATTGTGATATTGAAATTGTTCAGGGAGGTAAAAATGATCGGGGAGAACAATATCGCTATTTACTAGAGGCATACGATAAGAATAGTAGTACAGAACTTAAGCTCATAAAACATCTTTACGAAAATGGATATGCACTTCCCGATCGTGCGCAGGTAAATCTGGATAGCTATTATATCAATGCAGATTTTGTTTATAAGAACAGTTCCGGATTTACATTAATATTCTGTGATGGTTCTATACATGACCTTGAAGAAGTTAAAAAGCGTGATCAAATGATTGATCAGATATTAAGAGAAGGAACTCACGATGTTATACGATGGCATTACACGGAGTCTTTGGAAGATTTGATCAGAAGACGTAAGGATATTTTTAGAAAAGTACAATAACCTTTTAATGAAATCACAGGTTTATAAGTATATAAAAAATGAATAACAAATATAGTCCAGGCAACTTAGTACGATATAGAAATCGCGATTGGATGGTGCTCCCATCAAATGAAGATCAGATTATTTTGGTAAAACCACTTGGAGGTTCCGATGAAGAAATTACTGGTATTTTTATGCCTTTAGCCAAAGATATCGAAGCTGTAGAAAAAGCCACCTTTAAAGAACCAACAACGAGTCAGATCGGAAACTTTGAGACAGCAAAACTTTTGTACAACGCTTCTCGACTTTCTTTGAGAAATGCTGCAGGTCCATTTAGAAGTATGGGTAAATTATCCTTCAGACCAAGATCCTATCAGGTTGTTCCATTAGTAATGGCACTAAAGCAGGAAGTCACCAGACTATTGATTGCTGATGATGTCGGAATTGGAAAAACAATAGAGGCTTTACTCATAATCAAAGAACTTATTGAAAGAGGTGAAATCAAAAGATTTGCGGTGATTTGTCCACCTCATCTATGCGAACAATGGCAACAAGAATTAAAAGATAAATTAGACATTGATGCAGAGATAATCCGTTCCAGTACAGCATCCCGATTGGATCGCATGGTACCTGATGATCGTTCTGTCTTTTATCATATCCCGTATCAAGTGATTTCGGTTGATTATATAAAAACAGATAAACGTAGAGGTATCTTTCTAAATGACTGCCCTGAATTAGTCGTTGTGGACGAAGCTCATACCTGTACTTTACCTAAAGGTGCATCATCAAGAAATCAGCAACAGCGATATAACTTAATTTACGATGTTGCTGCGAATAAAGAGCGACATCTGGTATTGCTCACTGCAACACCACATAGTGGTAAGGATGAAGAGTTTCTTTCTCTTCTAGGCTTATTAAACACAACCTTCCAACAACTAAATTTTGAGCAACTGGAGCAAGCTGACAGACGAAAAATTGCACAGTATTTTATCCAGCGTAAGCGTGAAAATATTCGTAGATGGTTAAACGAGGATACTTTATTTCCGGAAAGAGATTCTAAAGAAGTAGGTTTCACATTATCAGAAGACACCAAAACTTTTTATAATGAATTAGTTGCATTTGCAAGAGGAATTTCAGATGTACAAACGGATAATGAAAATACAAGACTTTTGCGTTCCTGGGCTGCGATTGCTTTAATTAAGGGGGCTATGTCAAGTCCTGCTATGGCTAAAGAAATGTTGGCAAAACGCCAAGCAAAGCTGACCTTAGAGGAAGAACTCATCGATATTAGCACAGATGCTGTTGAAGACACTTTGTTTGAAGAAAATGATTTTGGAGTAGATTTTTCAAGATCAGATTTGTTAAATGCTGTTGATTATAAAACAGCAGAATTGGAAGGCCTTACTCAATTGTTAAAGCAGGCAGAGTTTCTAAATGAAGATACAGGAACAGATCTTAAAATAAAGCATACTATTGATCTGATTCGAAATTGGCTAAAGGAAGACTTTCAACCAATCATTTTCTGTCATTATATTGCTACTGCAAAGTATGTAGAAGAGAAGCTTAAAGAAGCTCTTCCTAAAAATATATTAGTACAAGCAATTACTTCTGAATTGGCTGATGAACAGCGTAAAGAAGAAATTGAAAGAATGGGAGAACATAAAAAAAGAGTTCTTGTTGCTACAGATTGTTTAAGTGAAGGAATCAATTTACAAGATCATTTTAATGCAGTATTGCACTATGATCTTCCTTGGAATCCGAACAGAATAGAACAAAGGGAAGGTAGGGTTGACCGTTTCGGACAAGATTCCAAGATTATTAAAACTTATATGCTTTATGGGGAAAATAATCCTATGGATAAGTTTATTCTAGAAGTACTGATTCGTAAAGTGCGTGAAATTCAAAAAAGTATTGGTGTTACGATTCCTATTGGCGAAAATAATAAGTCGCTAATGACAGAACTTACCCAGAAAATTTTAAAAACTTCATCAGAAGCTGAACAATTGACTCTTTTTGCCGAAGACAAAATAAGAATTGATAACGAGTTGGAAATGGCTCGTAAAAAAGGAGAAAACTTACGCTCTATTTTCGCTCAGGAATCTGTAGATGCTGAAGCAATTAAAAAAGACCTGCAAGAAGTAGATGAAGCTATTGGTGATCCAAAAGTTGTTGAAAGTTTTACTGTATTTGCCTTACAATCATTAGGAGCAGCTGTTACATCTGATTTGGACGGTTATAAAGTTCAGACAACGAACCTTCCAAAGCATCTTCAAGTTTCGTTACTTTCTAAAACAGAACAATTAAAAGGAAAAACAGAAACCAAAATTGCTTTTAATTCTCCCACCCCCAAAGGATACCAGTATATTGGAAGAAATCATCGTTTTGTAGAGCAACTTTGTCACTATATAGTAAGCAATGCATTTGAGGAAAAAGGTAATTCTTATGGTTTAGCAAGAACAAGTGTGATACAAACAGAAAGCGTAAAAAGTAAAACGACTTTAGTTATGTTTAGAGTTAGAAATGTCGTCAAAGAAATCCGTTCCAGAAATGAATCTGTAGCAGAAGAAATGTATCTATGGGGATATAGAGAAAATGAGGGTGTTTTACAACATGTTGATTTTGAGACATCCAATAAGTTACTAAACGAATCTATTCCTTTAAGTAATATTTCTATTGAACAGCAACAGCAACTTTTAACGGTAGAACTAAATTCTTTTGAAAATAAGAAAGATGCATTTATAGAAATTGCCACACAACGTGCAGATAGATTGGTAGAGGCACACGGAAGATTTAAAACTTTGATTGGTGGACGTAGTTACGAAAAATCAACCCCTGTACTTCCACCTGATGTTATGGGTGTTTATATCCTTTTGCCAAAACCCAAATCTCTTTTTTAACTATGAAATTAACAACTATAAATATACAGGGAAATATTTTCACAAGCGAAATTCTCGAAAAGATTCGTCAGGATGATATCAGTTTTCAGAAACCCCAAGATTTTGGATTAAAACCTAGTGAATTAGTCCGTGATGAGATAAATAACGCTTGGAGCCTGCTCAATACACATTGGCAAATCTTTAAACAAAAAAGGAGTTCATTTTCTGAAATAGATAAAGGAATTTCTGAAACCCGTAAATATTGGATTGTTCCGCTTCTTAATCTTTTAGGCTACCAGGTTGCACTTTCCAATGCGGAACTTGTCAATGGAAAATCTTATGCTATATCTCACAGAGCTTCCAATAAAGATGGGTTTCCTATACATATTGTAGGTAGTGAACAATCAATGGATAAAAAAGCAGAGAGTGGGCCGAGACTATCACCTCATTCTTTGGTGCAGGAATATATTAATTCTACTGAATACATTTATGGCTTTGTAACTAATGGAAACTATTTCCGTGTATTGCGTGATGCTACAAGACTTTCAAGACTAAGTTATCTGGAGTTCAATCTGGAACAAATGATGGAAGAAGGGCACTATGCTGAATTTGCTATTTTCTACCGTCTGTTACATGCTTCGCGTATCAATGATAAAAAAGAAGATGGAAAAGATGCTACGCTTGAATATTATCATAATGAGGCTTTAGCTTCAGGTTCACGCATCCGTGAACGTTTAAGCGATGCTGTTAAAGGTTCAATACTATCTTTAGCTAATGGATTACTTGCACAGCAAGAAAATACTGAATTAAGAAGTGCTTTTGAAACAGAAACACTTTCCGCAAAAGACTACTACTTACATATCCTAAGATCTGTTTATCGCATATTATTTCTATTAGTCATCGAAGAACGTAATCTGATTTATAAAGAAAATTTAACCGATGATAAAAAGAAGCTCAAGGATATTTACTACAAGTATTACAGCATTCAACGGCTTACCTTTCTGGTCAATAAAGCCATTTATATTGATCCAAAGAAGACGGATCTTTGGCAATCATTAATGACAACATTCAGGCTTTTTGAAGATAGATATTATGGCAAAGAATTAGGAATTGATGCGTTAAGTTCTGGAATTTTTAATAGAAACGCTATCGCGAGTATCGAATCAACCGCATTGAATAATAAAGATGTATTG
Organism: Chryseobacterium carnipullorum; assembly: GCF_003815695.1. Classification (NCBI taxonomy): domain Bacteria; kingdom Pseudomonadati; phylum Bacteroidota; class Flavobacteriia; order Flavobacteriales; family Weeksellaceae; genus Chryseobacterium; species Chryseobacterium carnipullorum. The sequence goes on from NZ_CP033920.1 coordinate 4,615,805, forward strand.
AATGTATTTAAATCTTTAGTCACATTTGAAAATGAAAACAGACATACCATTCGGGTAAACTATGCCGATTTAGATGTAGAAGAATTTGGCTCGGTGTATGAAGGATTGTTAGAATTTGAGCCCGTGGTAGAAAATGCCGAATTTAGATTTAAACAAGGAGATGCCCGGTCTTCATCAGGTTCACACTATACTCCTGAAGAGTTGGTAAAACCATTGATTATCCATTCTTTGGATCATGTGATTGCCGACAAATTAAAAGAAGCTGATCCTGAAAAGGCAATGTTGAGTATTACAGTATGTGATGTGGCTTGTGGAAGTGGGCATATTTTGCTTTCCGCTGCTCGAAGAATTGGCTTTGAACTCGCAAGAATAAGAAGCAATGAAGATCAGCCTACACCATCTGTTTTGCGTATAGCAATTCGCGATGTAATTAAAAACTGTATTTATGGAGTTGACTTAAATCCCTTAGCTGTAGAACTATGTAAAGTAGCTTTATGGTTAGAAGCTCATGATCCTGGTGAGCCATTAAATTTTTTAGACCATCATATTAAAAATGGTAACGCCATTTTGGGATTAGCACATTATGAAGAACTCCAAAATGGCATTGCCAGTGAAGCGTTTAAGGCTCTTCCTGATGACGAAAAAACAATAGCTTCCGCTTTTAAAAAGCGTAATGACGAGGAGCGTAAATCGCAGATGAGCGAACTTTTTGATCTGAATACCGTTAATGAAGATTTTGTAGACGTACAAAAATCTATAAATCAGTTTAACCAAATGCCGGAAAGTACTTCTGAGCAGATTGAAAAAAAAGCCAATGCTTATCACGATTTAACCAATGGCAAAAAATGGTTTAGACTCAAGCAATTGGCAAACTTACAAGTAGCACAGTTCTTTATTCCCAAAACTACAGAAAACAAAGAAAAACTGACGACACATAGTAAATACAAAACTTATTTGAATTCTGGTACCCAAATTTTAGATCGAGGTGCAAGTATGGCAATTGCGGAACACAAAAAATTTTTTCATTGGTTCCTGGAATTTCCGGAAGTTTTCCAACAAGGTGGTTTTGACTGTATTTTAGGTAATCCACCATTCTTAGGAGGACAAAAGCTTACCGGGAATTATGGAACAAACTTCCTTGAGTATCTAAAACATACCTACAGACCAGTTGGAGCGGTAGATTTAGTTACTTATTTTTTCAGGAGAATTTTTGATGTAATTAAAACAAATGGATTTCAGTCTTTAATTTCTACGAATACTATTGCTCAGGGATCTGCACGTGAAGGCGGTTTAGATGTTATATGTTCAAGCAATGGGGTTATTAATCATGCGATTCGTTCTATGAAATGGCCGGGACAAGCTGCCGTCGAGGTTTCTTTGATTACAATCCATAAAGGTGAATGGAAAAAACAGTTTATTTTAGATAATAAATCTGTGGATCGAATTACCTCCTATTTGGATGATTCCGAAGTGATGGGAAAACCTAGGCCTTTGTTGTCGAATAAAGGAAAGAGTTTCCAAGGAAGTATCGTATTGGGGAAGGGGTTTGTTTTAACGACAGAAGAAGCAGAAAAACTGATAGAAAAAGACCCGCGAAATAAGGACGTACTTTTCCCATATTTAAATGGTGACGACTTAAACAATGATCCTGAACAAAAACCCTCAAGATGGGTCATAAATTTCTTTGACTGGGATGAAGAGAAGGCTCGATCTTATCCTGACTGTTACGAGATTGTTGAAAAGTTGGTTAAGTCTGAAAGACAGCGATGGAAAAAAGACAATGATGGCAATGAAATTATAGGTACATATGCTTTAAGAAAGCCGCTACCTCAAAAGTGGTGGATATATGGTGAGAAAAGACCTGCTCTATATAATGCCATATCTGAGTTAGACCAGGTAATGGTGATTACGAGAGTATCAAAGTATTTCGTAACAACTTTTATTGAATCTTCCAATGTTTTTATGGATAAGATTGTTGTTTTAACATTTGAAGAAAAAGGAATTTTTGCGATTTTACAATCCACGATATATGATTGTTGGGTTTGGAAAAACACTTCTACAATAGGTTCAAATGGAATTAATTTTGCACCTAATGACTGTTTTGAAAATTTTGCATTTCCTAAAGATATCGAAAACCTAGCAGATTTGGGAAATGCGTATTTATTATCTCGTAAGGAGTTAATGTTAAAAACTCAACTCGGACTTACAAAAATTTATAATCTTTTTCATTCGTCGGGTATTTCAGAAGAAATTAATGAAAATGATAAACAAGTAAAACTCTTACGGAATCATTTGATTAAAATAGATATAAATACTTCTTTTGAAGAAGTGATTGATGGAATTAAAAGACTTCGCCTTTTACATAAATTAATAGATGAAGCAGTAATAAAGGAATATGGTTGGACAGACATAAATTTACAAAATGATTTTTATGATGTTGAATATTTACCTGAAATTGATCGAATTCGCTACACCATTCACCCAAAAGCTCGTAAGGAAATACTAAAACGTCTGCTCATGCTCAATCACCAGCGTTACAAAGAGGAAGTATCTGAAAATTCAAAAAACATTAAGCCTAATCATAAAAAGGTAGATAATCAAAAGAAAAAATACAATTTCCCGAAACTATTTTAATCTTCGGGAAATAAAGTGTTGGTTGAATTTTTTGAAACAACTCTTAATCTTTTTTTACCTAAGTTATCAGATTTAGATTGCTCAAGATTTAATAGTAATAACCGCTTCAGAATTTCTTTTTTTACAGTAGGATTTATTGTAAATCTTGAGCGATCGTTTTCAGGAAGATGATTTAATTCGTAAAAGTAATGTTTCAAATCTATATCATTCCATTTATATAATTTAATGATTTCGAAATCAATCGATTTGTATATCTCTCTTAGCTTAATTATATCATCGTATATTTCAGTTTTATTGTCAAGATGAATATTATGGAATATATTTTGTAAATCTGTTAAACCTAATTGATAATGCTTCATTATTTTTAAACGAGTTAGATGAAGTTCATTTCCCAGACTATTTAATTTCTCAGATTTAACTGTAGGAAAAGGGAAAGTCTCAAAAGCGTTCGTGCCAGAGTACCGTAATGTAGAAGCCCCCATTGTTGAACTATTTTTCCAAGCCCAGACATCATGGATAGAAGAGTTTAGTATGGCTAATTCTGAAAATGTATTGAATGCAAATACGATAGTTGCCTCAGAAAAGATCATATTATTTTTACAAATAGAAATTAATAAATATTTGGCATGACGATTTAAAACCATTACCTGGTCTAACTCAGATATAGTAGCATAAAGTTCTTTTCTGGATCTTAAAAACTGCCACCATTTTTCTTTAGCTCCTTTATCTTTCTGTATAAAACGCTCTGGTTTGACTAAACGTTCCACTATGTCAAAGCAGTCTGGATAGCTTCGAGCCTTCTCTTCTGACCAATCTAAAAAGTTAATTACCCATCGAGATGGATCTTGAGTAGGACTGTTATTAAGATCATCTCCATTAAGGTAAGGATATAATACTTCTTTGTTTCTGGGATCTTTATTAATCAAAGCAAAAGCTTCTGCTGGTGTTAATATAAATCCTTTTCCAAGCACAATGCTTCCCTGAAAACTTTTACCCGAATTACTTTTTAGCGGCCTAGGTTTTCCCATATCTGCATATACGTAAGCATATCTGTTGATTTGTATCAGTTTAAATATCTCTATATTGTAATTTAAACATTTATTTACTTCACAAATACTTCACTTATAATTATGAGTATACAGATAAGCTATCGCTTTGTAATAAAAAAAGAAAAGAACAAAGAAGGGTTATATCCAATTTATTTGAGAGCATTTTTAAAAGGAAAGAAAATAGAAATTGCTACACCTGTAAAAATTCCTATGCGAGACTGGTCATTGAGAAGTCAAAGGGTTAAATCTCAAAATAATCATTATGGAAGGTATAATATGATACTGGAAGCTATAGATAAAAAATCCATCAAATTGCTGGTGGATAATTTTTTAAATGAAGAATATCCTTTGTCATTAGTACAGTTCAAAGACCGCCTACTTGGTTTAAATCATTATTTAACAGAACAAAGTTTTACTAATTATATTCTCAGTTATTTAGAAGAAAATAAAACAAAATTTAAGTCGGAAACTTGGTTCGGATATAAATCTCAGATTTCTAAGATTCTTAAATTTAAGAAAGAAATTATCTTTTCGGATATTAACGAAAAATTCATAAACGATTACAAACAATATATGCTAACAACTTTAGGCAATAATGAAAATACTGCCAGTAAAAGTCTAAGAGTGCTGCGAACATTTGTAAATATCTCTATGCGTTTCGGCTACATAAAAACGAATCCATTTCAATATACTTCCATAAAAAAAGTTGATGGTAAAAGAGATTTCCTATCAATTAAAGAACTAAATAGACTTACCGATTATTACTCAAAGAATGATTTCACGAAACCATTAGAAAAAAATATTCTAGGTTATTTTTTATTTGCTTGCTATACTGGACTTCGGTTTTCAGATTTAAAAACATTCTCGACCGACTCTATAATTGATAATTCTATACATCTTCGTATGCACAAAACCGGATATTTAGTAAATATTCCTCTAAGTAAAAAAGCAAAAATGTTTCTTCCTTCTAAAACCTTTAACGAAAGCAATGTTTTCAGAATGTATTGTAACAAAGTGACCAATAAAGTATTAAAAAAGATCGGAATAGAGCTTGGTTTCAATAAGAAGGTTACTTGTCATGTAGCCAGACATACATTTGCTACTACATCAATCTCACTAGGGATTCCAATAGAAGTAGTCAGCAAATTGTTAGGACACACAAGTATTCGTACAACACAAGTTTATGCAAAAATTGTTGATACAGTTAAAATAAAAGAAATGAAAAAGTGGGATAAATAACATATTTAGTATGAAAAATATAACAATCAAAATATCACAGTATCGGATCAAATTTGATACTGTGATATTCTTTGATTTTTATCATTAAAATTTATCTTTTAAAAACGCCATATCATCACTCACTTTCTTATCCAAGATCTTCGCATAATGCTGAGTAGTTTTTATATTCGTATGACCTAGCATTTTGCTTACGCTTTCAATTGGTACTCCATTAGACAATGTAACCGTAGTCGCAAATGTATGTCTTGCGATGTGAAATGTCAACTCTTTATTGATTTCACAAACACTCGCAATTTCTTTGAGATAGGAATTCATTTTCTGATTACTGAGAACAGGAAACAGGACATTTGAATTTACACTTTCCGGATGATTTTCATATTTTAAAATTAGCTTCTGGGCTAAAGGCAATAACGGAATTCTTGTTGAGGTATCCGTTTTCTGACGATGTGTGAATATCCATTGATCGCCATCTATTCCAATATTGACGTTAGATTTCGTCAATTTCTTTACATCAACATACGCTAAACCTGTATAGCAACTAAAAAGAAAAATATCACGCACCTGAATCAATCTGTCTGATGCAAATTCCTTTTCATAAATCGTCTGAATTTCCTCTTTGGTAAGATATGGACGTTCCACTACCTTAAGCTTTGCTTTGTAGCTTAAAAAAGGATCTTTGGAGAGCCAGCCATTCGCCATACATAATAGAATGATCTTTTTGAAATTCTTGATATACTTTACCGCGGTATTGTTTGCGCATTTACGTACACTGCGAAGCCAGAAGTCATAATCCATAATAAAAGCGTGGTCGATCTTTGTAATGTCAATATCAGAAGTTTTATATTTCCAGATTAAAAATTCCTGCGTATGCTTTAACGATGTTTTATAACGCTCCAATGTTCCAGGCGCAAAATCCTGACCAACCAGTGCTTCCACTTTATCATTATGATCCTGAAAAATAGGAATGAGCATTCGTGTTGAAACATCAGTTCCAAGCAGTTTAGATTTTAAACCTTCAGATGTTACAAAGTCTTCTTCTTTCAGCATCTGGTAGTGAGAATCGTACACTTGTTGTTCCAAAGTTTTAATATAGACATTAAGCGTTTTCGCCTCCTGAGAGTTGCCAACTGCTTTATGTGCTTTAACATCCCATTTCTGTGGGTCGATGTACCTTTTAGCGGCAATGTCCGCTGCCTTGCCATCTATCGTGATCCGTAAGTAGATGGGAGCAGTTCCGTTTGTTCTGATTTTATTCTTTTTGATAAAGAATAATAGGTTGAATGTTTTGTTCATAGTGTGGTAACTTTAATTGTTAATAATTTACTTTTTGTTACCACTTTCTGCAAGATGTACAATCGTTAGACTGCCTATTGGTCGGGTTTCCCTGAGTTTTTCGTGACCTATTTTCAAATTTTCAGGATGGGTCACGGAATAGGTCATAAAAATCGTGACCTATTTTGATTTTTTTTGATACTAGCGCAAAAACAAAAAACGCTGTAAACATTGATGTTTACAGCGTTTTAGCTTATTTTAGTTTCTCAACCAGCGGAGAGTGAGGGAAATGAACCTTGTTAAAATTAACATATCTAATTTTGTATAAGTATCCTATTTATCAATATTTTAAGTATATTTGTATCAATGAAAACAAGTTGTTTTTATGTTTAATTATGAAAGTATTAGCACCTAATTTAGCACCTTATGAATTCTACCTTCAAACTTAAAGAACCCAACAGCGAAAAGGAAACATTAATTTACTTCCGTTCTTATTTTGGAAATGAAAATAAGAATTTTATCTATTCTACTGGTGAAAAAATTAAACCCGAAGAATGGGATTTCGAGAACCGACAACCTAACGATCTAAATGGAAGAACAAAAAGAGCCGAGAGCCATAGAAGTATAAAAAAACAACTCGATAGATACATCGGTTATTTCACCGAAATTGTCAATCGTTACAAGAACATCGGAGAAGAGATAACAATTGATATTATAAGACAACGATTTGATGAAGAATTTAAAAAGATCAAAAGAAAGGATGATTTTTTCAGAATCTACGATGAATTTGTTCAAGAAAAAGAAAATGATTATTCAGGAAAAGGAATATCTAAATCAACAAAAAACAGATATGAATATAACAAAAAGTTGTTAGAGAATTTCCAAGAGGAATATAAACTAAAATTAAGCTTAGGGAATTTCGATGAAAAGATTTATAATAAGTTTCTCAAATACTGTATTGAAGAAAAAGACCATTCTGCCAATACCGTCCATAGAAACGTGGGATTGTTAAAAACGTTCTTTTATTGGACTTTGAGCAAAAAATACACTTACAACAATGGTTTTATCAATTTTAAAAAACCTCCTAAGTTCCGAACGGACGAGATAGCACTTAACTACGAGCAGGTAGAAAAAATCCATCAATATGATTTCAGCACTAGTAAGAGATTGGAAAGGGTCAGAGATCTATTTGTATTTGGTTGTGTAACCGGAATGCGTTTTGGAAACTACAGCTCTATTTCAAAAGAAGATATTCAAGGAGACTTTATACGAGTGATTGATCTGAAAAGTAAATCCAAAAATTTGGCAATTCCTTTAAACAGTATTTCCAGAGCAATTCTTGAAAAATACGATTATGAACTTCCAAATATTTCCAATCAAAAGATGAATGAATTTATTAAAGAAGTTTTCAAGAAAATGGACTTCACAGAGGATATCAAAAAGACAATGAAGTATGGGGATGAACTTGTCGAAAAGAAAACTGAGTTCTGGGAAAGAATATCTTCACATACCGCCCGAAGAAGCTTTATTACGATAATGAAGAACAATAAAGTTCCGGACAAAGTGATTATGAGTTACACAGGACATACGAGTTTAGAGGTCTTCAATGCCTATTACAGACCAAGTGAAGATGATAAAGTTAATTATATGAACGAAGTTTTTAAATAATTATTAATTTAGTTTATGGATCAGAAGAAATTATACGGACAATGGAACTTTTGGGAAGAATTTGTAGGTTATCCTATGATGATTTATTATCGGATCAGAGGAGAAAGAATTCAAAAGTTGCTATCAAAAAGAATTGACAAAGCCAAACAGAAAGCTGGCAAAATTGTTCTTACTGAAAAAATGAAAAATGAGTTTTTGATTCGGTACGAAAAGTTGGATAATTTTTTCAGTTTTCACTTCAAAGACATTGACGCATCCAGAAATCATAATTTTGAAGAGAAGATCCAATACTGTTTAGGCCAATACAGAAAAGAATCTAACACCCTAATAAGTTCAAGTAATATGATGAAGTTGCAGGGGAATTTTCTCAACGGTGCTGAAGCTACCCTTCTTCTATATTTTGCTTTAGAAAGCAAAACAAAAAGAGAAATTCGCCTATCTGATATTATGATAGGTGAAAACAGTTCAGAAATTTTCATTGATTTTTTGAAAGACAAAAAATTCATTGATGAAAATCACAATCTACTTGTAGATCAAAAATCTTCTTTTATCAGAATACACCGATTCTTGAAGGACAATCATATTATTAATCCAGATTTTCAGGATACCAGGATTATTGAAGCTATGGAAAATGAATACAATTCCACCTTTGACAAAGGAACATTTTCAAGAGCAGTCCTTGTGAAACCCAATGATTTTGAAGAGATTATCTATCAGGAATTATCTAAACTATTTAATATCAGCTATTAAACTTTACGCAATTGAGTAGAATTGTATGATTAGTTATTCCAATCATACAATTTTGTCTGCAAATAAAACAATATCGTTATGCAGACAAGCAATCCATTCCAAACCATTCTTGATGAATTAGGGGAAGTAAAAGAGATACTTTATTCTCTTAAAAAAGAACCTGAAATCGAGTTGAAAAAGAAGCTGTACTCTATCAAAGAGTGTTCAGAAATTCTTAAACTTGATTATCAGACCGTACGCTCGCACATTTTAAAAGGAAACATTAAAGCGGAACAAATCGGACGATTCTACCGAATCAGCCATTTGGATCTAATGAATGCTTTAAACGATGTCAAATCTCTAAAGTATAAAAGATAGACGAACTCATTTGTTTATCCGAATCACTATTGTTCAACCTTTCCGTAACATCCTTACGGAAGCAAATCTTTTTAAAATGAGCGAAAAAATTCCTTATCTAAGAGTAGGAACAACGTACTATAAAACGATTGAAAAACCATTAATTTCCGGAGATAAGATCTCAATATTAGTTCGCTGGAATAAGGAGACCATTATCAGCGACTACGGAAAAGTATATGTTTCTAAAGTTCCCAAGTATGATGGCTTCTGTTGCATCCCCTCCCATCTGCAATACCAGCAGATCATTCAAGGATTCTACAATACTTATAATGAAATCCCTTACCAGCCTGTTGAAGAAAATATCAACTTTGAAGCTTTAAAAGAAAAAAATCCATTTTCCTTGAAGTTTATGGAACATATTTTCGGAGAACAGTTGGAACTGGGTTTAGACTATATTAAAATATTGTTGCAATATCCCATACAAATGTTACCAATCCTTTGTCTTGTAAGCAAAGAAAGATCTACAGGAAAATCCACATTCATTAAATGGCTGAAATCCATCTTCGGGCTTAATATGACCTACATCAAAGGAGATTCGTTCAGCAGTCAGTTCAATTCGGATTGGACATCGATGTTGATTGTTGCTATTGATGAAGTATTCTTCGACAAAAAGGAAATTACCGAACGCCTAAAATACCTTTCCACTACTGATAAAGATAAGAAAGAGGCAAAAGGAAAAGACCGTGAAGAAGTAGAATTCTTTGGAAAATTCATTCTCTGTTCCAACAATGAAGATAACTTCATTCAGATTGATGAAAATGAGATCCGATTCTGGATTATTAAAGTAAGATCAATCAAAAGCGAGAACACTGAATTTCTACGCAATCTCAACAATGAGATTCCCCATTTCCTTCGATACCTAATCCAAAGACCATTTCACAGCCGGAAGGAGACAAGAATGTGGTTCACAGATTCCGAGATCAGAACCAAAGCCCTTCAGAAATTGGTTTGGAAAAACAACAATAAACTCGAATCAAAGATCACTGAACTGCTATATGAATTTTTTGAAAGCACAGAAGACAGCAAGATTCATTGCGTACCGCAAGATATTTTCAGTATGCTGGGTAAAATGTTCAGAAATAATTATTGGACTGTTAATGATGTCCGAAAACTCCTAAAGGAAATCTGGAAGCTTGAGCCTCAAAACAATTCATTAGCCTATATCAAATACGACCTAGATTATGGTTTAAGTTTTTTCCAACAGAACAAAACAGGGCGGTATTTTACAATAGAAAGAAATTTTATTCTCCAAAAATTTGATGAAATGATGAATTAACAGATAATGAAAAGAAAATCAATCTGTTATCTCTCATTAAAAGCCTCATCAAATTTTGGAAACCTTGTTTTTGATGAGAGAATGATGAGTAAAACATCTCAAGTTTGATGAGATGATGAGATTTTGATGAGGATGTAAAATACGATAATTCAATTAATTACAAGGTTTTCTCATCAATTCATCAAAAATTAGTCAAAACCAAACCCGTCCACTTAAACCGACAGGACACCTGCTATTTATTACTAAAAAACATTAAAAATTACAAAATGAACTGCAAACAATTCAACAGCATATCGCTGGAAGAAGTCCTCCTTTCTCTCGGACACCTTCCCACGAAACAAAATGAAAAAGAAGCTTGGTATCTCAACCCCTTTGCCAGCGAATCCCAAGCCTCTTTTAAAATCAATAAAAGTTTAAACAAATGGTACCTATTTTCAGAAGGAATCGGTGGAAACAATACCGACTTTATGAAGAAGTACCTGAACGCTTCGGTCAATGAAGTTTTGGTTTGGGCAGAGAAGCAGAGTTTTTCTTCTTTTCAAAAGCAAAATATTCCTGATCAGAAGTTCGAAAACCCTAGCGAAAATTATGAGATACGTGACGTGAAAGAAATCCAGCACCCTGCACTTTTGGAATATTTGAGAGAAAGGAAAGTTGAAAATCAAACTCAGTTCTTATACGAAATTCATTACCGAATGAAAGATAAAAATAATTTCGGAATTGGTTTCAAGAACGATTCTGGCGGTTATGAAATCCGCAATAAATATTCAAAAATCTGCTTGGGTAAAAAAGATATTTCAACCATAAAAAACGATTCAGAATCGCTTCGAATTTTCGAAGGTTTTTTCGATTTTCTTTCCTTTAAAAATGTAGAGAAATTTTTACAAAAAGACACTTCTGATTATATCATTTTGAATTCCGTATCGATGATTTCCAACATTAAAAACTCTCTCGGAAATTATAAAAATATTGAGCTTTATTTTGACAATGACGAGGCAGGAAACAGAGCTATTGAAATGATTAAAAACGAAAATGAAATAGCAGAAGATTGTCGTGTTTTGTATTCAGATTTTAAAGACTTGAATGATTGGCTGGTTTACAAAAATCCAGCCAATGAACGGCAAGTGATACACAGGAGAAGGTGAGTAAAATAAACACAGGTGAAATATGGTGGGTAGTTAGTGCAAAAAGTACCCAATGTTTACAAAAAGCGTGGACGCTAATTGTAAAATTGGAACTTTTTGGTTTTTTCCTATCGTCAAAAACGTCTTGAAAAACAAACTGAATGTTGATAAATAATAAATACACAAAAATATGGAGAATGATTTTTTGAAAAGTTTTGTCCTGAAAGTCTCCCGTGAGCAGGAACAAAAAAAAGAGACGGAAAAAAGGAAACAATACTTCCGTGAACTCGGAAAAAAAGGAGGGCTGAAAAAGAAAAGTGCGAACCATCTTTTACGAGTTGTTTCCGTGCGATTTACCGAAAAGGAATTTAAGTTTCTGGAGGACGAAGCTAATAAATACAGTTTGAAAATTTCGACCCTTCTTCGAATGGTAGCAACAAAAGAGGAGTTGAAAGCTAAGGAATTTGAAACTGATAAAATCCTTTTGGAATATGGCAATAACTTTATCCGAATCACCAACCTTTTGCGAAATTCCGAATGGTCTGCTTTTGAAAATAAAAAAAATATCCTGCTGGAAATCGAAACCGTTTTGACATTGATAAAACAATACCTCTATCAAAAGATTCACGAACGGGAGAATCTGATGAATGAAGAATTATGAATAATTCGGCAACAACAAGACTGATTTCCAAAATCGCTTTGGAATACAACGGAACTGACAAAGGAACGGCGAAGATGCTTGGAACAAACAATCTTCTCGGAAGCAGTCCTGAAGAACAATTTTTGGAAATGAAAGCAATAGCAAAAAGAAATTCCAATGTCAAAAAATGGGCTTTGACAGGTTATATCTCACCACCAAAAGAAACAGGCGACCAACTTTCTGATGCAGAACTGGCGAAAATCACGATACAGGCTCTTGCAAAAGTCGGAGTTTCGGAAAACAACCAATATCGCTTGGATGTCCACAATTCTACGAAACAAAAGCATATTCATTTCGTGGTAAACCGGATTGACACTTTTGGAAAATGTACGGTCAAATCCCACAATATCGGGGAGAATTTCGGTAAGGCTGTAAGGGAAATCTGTAGAGATTTGGGTATAAAGACAGACATCGAAACAGGCATTGATAAAAGAAATGAGATGTATGAGAATCTGGTTGCCAGTATCGGAAATTCTAAAAATTTTGAAGAGCTGGTTTTGGAAATGTCGAATCGGGGTTATTTGGTTTCATTGTCGAGCAATGTCAAGGTCGGGATTTCGGGAATGAGAATCGTTCTTAAAACAGATATCAACGATGAAACCTCACGTCAGTATAAAGCAGGATACAAGCTTTCGGAAATTACTAGCAAGCTGAAAATATCGGAAATAAAGAAAATCTTTGAAGATAAAACAAAACGCTCGGAACAATTGAAAACATCAAATGATTCGGAATTTCTTAGACAAAATAAACGGAATGAGGATTTGAGAAATAATGAAATGAAAATAGAGAACAATAAAAAATTTAAACGTTAAAAATTATGGACAATACACAAAAAGACGGAATGGAGATTTTGAATCAAGTTATAGAATCCTGTAAAGCAAATATTGAATCTAACACAGAAACTAAAGCTTCAGTTGAAGATTATATGAATGTATCTTCAGAACTTGAACAATCTGTATCGGCTTTGATAAATATAATCGATGAAACATCAAGAACTTATCAAAAAGAAAATGAAATATTTAAGAAAACCGTAAGTCAAATCCCGAAAATAATTATTGCGGAATTATCTCAGCAAAGTATTGAAGCTTTACGAAAATCGAATCTTGTTTGGGGTATTTTTGGTGCAATTTTACTGTCATTTTCGACAATTCTAATAAGTGGAAATCTTGCATTCAAATGGTATTCCGAAAGTATCCGTTCCAAAAGCGAGCTTAGAGAGGAAATCCTTTCCGAATTTGAAAAGGATGGAAAACTGCTATATCCTAAAGACGACATTCAAAAATTAGAAAACAACACCGAACTTGTACAAAAATGGATTAATAAAAACCCGAAAGATGCGGAGAAATTCCTGAGATTCAAAGATGGTTACGAAGCTAAATAGGTCTATTGTCTTTATTTTTTTTAAAGTTTGGAAAACAAAATAGTAAGTGGGTTGGAAAATATTAAAAATAAACAGAACCAAAAGAGTAGATTAAAACGGTAAATATTTGAAAATTTATTCTTAATAGTCTTAAATCATACATAATAATTTATATAAAAATTGCACAATTAAAAATTTATTTTAAATTTGCTATAGTCAAATTTTATAAAAAAATATTATGAATGCAGAAAATTTTACTCAACTAGATCAAGAAGTTGAAAAAAATGAATTATTAGAAAATTTCCAAATGGAAGAATTGGAACAAAGATTTGAAATGAAGGCTTGGGACGTAAGTGTATCTGCACCTACAATGTTTGATGCTGGTGAAACAATTGAAACCAATACTACTGCCGTTGGAGGTAGTGCCACTTGGACATTTTAAAAAGTAACAGCTAATACAATCTATGTATTAGCTGTTTTTATATTTCAATTTTTATGAGAGTAGTTTTTTTTACAACAATTTTGTTGATATCCTCACAAATTAACGCACAGTTACTTCCAAAGTATACTGATTCTCTTAAATATAAAAAAGATACTGCAATATTAGGATTAAGCAACAAAAAAGAAATAGTAATAGATTTTAAAAAACCACAAAAAAAGAGTGGTTTTAATTTTTCTCTTGGAAAAGAAAAAGAAGTTATTTACAGAGATAATTTTACAAATCGGATTTATTTTCAAAATGGATTTGATAGAACATTAATATATCAAAGAGATAATACAACTAAATGAAGTCCATATTATTTTTAATAGCCTATTTGGGGTTATCATTACAATTTTATTTTCCTCAAAATATCAAAGTAAGAATTATTGATTCTGAAGAAAACAAACCTCTTCAAAATGTTAGAATTATGTCTGATAATGTGGTGCTGTATAGTAACGATGATGGGGAAGTAGAACTAAAAAATGATAAGAAACCACTGAATATTTTTGCTCAAGGATATGAAGAGTTAACATTGGAGTCTTTAACTCCTATTATAAAATTAAAGCCATTATATAAAGATATTGAAGAGGTGAAAATATCCAAAATAGATATAAGGCAAATGTTTCAAAATGCTTTAAAAGATTATCTAAGCATATATTACAGTAAGCCCTCTCTATATCAATCTACAATAAAGCAAAAAGGTTATATTGATGGGAAAATGATTAACCTTTTAATAGCCAATATTGACATATGGGCTTTAGCAAATGCCTATAATTTTAAGGCACAAGATAATGTCGACTCTTTTGTCCAAATCGGCTTTAACAACATTAAATATTTTAAAACTAAAGTATCTTCTAATGATTATCCCTTTAATACAGATATTCAAATAACTCCCAAAAACTTTATTCAGAAGTTATTTTTTAATAGTGAAATTATTGGTTTTTTAAATGATACAAAAAATAGTGTATTTGTTTCAAAAATACTTTCAGAAAACCAGAACATTCAAATTATTTATTTTGAAACAAAAGATGAAATAAATACATATAAAGGAAAATTTACATATAGCAAAACAGACAAAGTCATTAGTAGTTTTGATCTTTATATAACAAATATGTCTCAGTCGTTCAAGAACAAGAACAAACGAGGAGAAGCTTACGAAGGTGTAGCCACTTCAAATAATATCAAATATGATTTTTATAAAAAAGACGGAAAATATCTACCAGCTTTAGTTTATACCGAAATTAAAGGTTATGCGCTATACAAAGAAAAAAAGTATCCCGTTTCATTTATTCAAGAAATAAATTTTCAAAAATTTTTAGAATCAGATAAAAAAGGATTGAAAAATAAAATTGATTTAAATAAAAATCTAACCGAAAATATTGCTAATAAAGAGATTAAAGAAAATAATACTTTACTTTCCAAAGAAGAACAGAAATTTATTGATGAGCCATAAAAAGAAATCTCCAGAATTTTACGAATATTATCCTAAACTATTTCACGATTATTTTCCAGATATAGATAAGGTGACAATAGACCTGCTTTCAAAAGCAGGCTTTTATTTTTATCAATCTATTTTGCAATTAGATGCTGTTATTGATAATCAAGAAAATCATAGAATATTTAATGTTTTAGATTTACAAGAGAATGCAATAAAAATTTTATCCACAATATATGAAGATGGTAACAATTTTTGGAATCTTTGGGAAACAAGAAAAAGAGAGTTTCGCAAGGCAATATCATTAGAAAAAAACCTTTGGAATAATCCAAGTGAAGAGAATTATAATAAAGTTGCAGATATGAAATCTGCCTTTGGAAAAGTAGCTATTGATAGTTTATTTATTTTTTCAGAAAATAGTAACAATAGCGAAATTTATAATTTACTGCTCGAATCTCATAAATATTTTTCGATAGGGTTTCAATTATATGATGATATTATAGATTTCACAGAGGACTTTAACAAAAAACAATTTAATTGGGCGGTATATGAATTATCCAAAACATTAGACTTTTCCAAATATAAATATGATGTAAATATTTTAAATAAGTTGTTTTATATAGATGGAACAAGTGTTATTCTTTTTGAAAAATCAATTTATTATTTGGAGAAGGCTAAAAAAGTAATTGAAAAATTGCCACCGGATAGTTTGTGGCTGGATACAATCTGCGACTTTGAAAAAACAATTCTTCAAACCAAGGATTCAGTTAATGGTTATGTCAAAACAATAGAAGAAAAAGCAAATACAAAAAGAAAATTAATTCAAGAAGATTACTTTTTTGATTTTAATAAAGTCACAATAGACTTTTTTTTTAAAGGCTTGCAATTCATTAAGAGTGATTTTCTTCAAAATTATGTTGATTTAAAGCATTTTATGTATTTAGGAGGTATGGAAGGATTCGAGAATGAAATTGATATCCATTCTTCAGATACTTTTCAAAGAGCATTATTGAATGATTGTTTGTTGGAAATTGCACATTCTTTTAATCTTAATCTTCAAGTTTTTATTGAAAAAGAAAATCAATATATAGAAGGAAGACAAAATAAGGACAATATTGGAGCTTGGTCTTATTTTCCAACTGTTCAGGAAATAGCAGCAGATATTGACGATCTAGGGCAAATTATGCAACAGTTTATCAAAACAGGAAATGGGAAATTGGTAGATAAATATTGTATAAAAGCAATTAGTATTGCCGTATCTGAAAGAACACAGCCTAGTGGTGGAATAGAAACTTGGATTCTTCCTAAAGTAAATCTTACTGAAAAACAGAAAAAACAGGATTTATTCAATTCTACCAAATGGGGAAAAGGGGCAGATGTGGAAGTTGTAGCCAACTTTGTATATGCTTTAACCTTATTAGATTCAGAAAAATACAAGTCCACCATAGAAAAAGCAATCAAGTATATTATTTCAGAGCAAAAAGAGCAAGGGTATTGGGAGAGCAGATGGTACTATGGTAAACTTTATGGTACATATGTTTGTCTGAGGTTGCTTAATGAGTTTCCTACACAATATGGAGCTGTCAAGCAGAAAATAAAAGACTTTTTGATTGGTTTCCAAAATGCTGATGGAAGTTTTGATGAGAATCAATATAAAAATTTGTCAACTTCTTTTGCTATTTTTTGCATGAATTTATTAGAGTTTCCTGAACTTGAGAAAATGAAAAATAGCGCACAACAATTTTTAATAGAACATCAGCATGAAAATGGTAGTTGGAAGGCGGAAAATTTTATTAAACCTAAAGCCCATGAGCCTTACAAAAGTAAGACGCTTACTACTGCTTACGCATTAAAGGCTTTACTATAATGGAGGAAAGCCCTGTATATAAACTATCATCAGATATTGAATTTTCAAAATTCAATGAAAGTGAATATTTACTGCATAATGTAAAACTTAATAAATATACTAAACTGAATCAGAAATACTATGATTTATTAAGTTTAGCAGATGGGAGCAGAACAGTATCACAAATTAATATGGATTTTCAAAAAAGCCATAAAGTACCTATTTCAGATTCACAAATTATATTGCTTTTTGGTCAGCTAAAACAGTATGGAACTTTTGGTCACGATGATTCAATAAAAGAACAATCAAAAATTCCGGACTATATAAAATATGGTTTCATTTTTCTTAAACCAGAAGTAATTTCAACAATAGTTCCCTTCTTGAAACTATTGTTTGTCAGGAAAGTTTTTTATTCGGTTATTTTTTTTTCAATCATTATTTTTGGATATAGTATTTATACAAATTATTATAATAATCCGACTCTCAACTCTAATACTTTTGTGCCATATTTTATATTGCTACTTTTTATAAGTACTATTTTTCATGAGCTGGGACATGCAAGTGCATCCCATTTTTTCAAGGCAAGACATGGAGGAATTGGCTTTGGTTTTTACTTGTATTTCATACCAGCATTTTTTGCAGACGTGACGGATATATGGAGATTAAGTAAGTGGAAAAGAATTATAGTAAATAGTGCAGGTATTTATTTTGAAATTATTTTTTGCTTATTACTATTAATTATTGGTTTTTTTATAAAATATCATATACTGGAAATTTTGGCATTGGCTATTTCAGTAAAAGCATTATACAATCTAATCCCATTTTTGCGAGCTGATGGATATTGGATATTGTCAGACTTGTTGAACAAGCCTAATCTTAATTTCCATGCCATGAACAACTTAAAATTGATTCTATTATCTACTTTTAAAAATGAAAAGTCTATACTAACGAAAAAGGATTATCTTATTGCTTTATATGGGGGCTTTAACATTGTAATGATAGCTCTGTTTTTCTATTATCAAATATTTTTAAATTGGTATTCAATTATAAATTTTCCCATAACAATTTATAAAATAGTTATCTCAATCTTTCAATGGAAGTTTAATTTAAGCTTTAATGAATTATTCAAACTATTATCAGTCTTAATTTTTTACATTATAAGTGTCAAGATAATTTTAGGAATAATGAAGAGATAATTATTGTTTTTCAAACACACTAAATAACTGCACAATTTAAAGTTATAGAATTGACTTTTAAAATGAAATTTCATATAGAAAAATTAGCACCTAAATTAGCACCCGAAAATTAAAAAGCCTATAAACACGTTGTTTATAGGCTTTTTTTGCGGAGAGAGAGGGATTCGAACCCCCGGACCTGTTACAGTCAATAGTTTTCAAGACTATCGCAATCGACCACTCTGCCATCTCTCCTGAATGACGGTTATACCGTTGTTTTCAGTGGTGCAAATATATAACGTTTTTTAAAACTGACAAAATATTTTTTAGTCTTTATACAAAAAAAATAAATTGGTGAGCCAGGGTTCTGTATTTATTTAAATTTCATCTTTACAAATAGCACATGCAATATTCTGATACAGAATAAGATTCGAAGACAAAGCTTTTATACCTGACTGATGTAGAAACTTTCAAATTTTTTATCATTACTTTCGTGAAACTTAAAAAACATAAGAAATATTCCCAACCTTCCCTGCCTGAAAGCTTCCATTAATATCTTTACTCCCATTTCCCATTCTGTTTATGTTGATGAAATTCTTTTTTCGAAATATGCTCATTGATTTTATTCAAAATTCGGATAGCTGCTTTTAATGATATTTCCTGCACTGAAGTAGTTATATGATTTTCTCCGGACAAAGATCTTTTTGAAAAACAAAAATTGATGATTCCTACCCTGTCGCATACCTGATTAAACAGAAAACCATCCTGTTTTAACTCTCCATGCGTTATAATCCTCATCTTTCCCATCGATTTCAGAAATACTTTCCACACCGGAAATCCTATTGATGTCTTCCCAGGAAAGAGGCTTTAGATTCATTTTTAAGCGTTCTTCATTAAGATATGTTTTGTTTTCTACAGGATAAGGAATGCCTTCCGATGTCAACTGTGTTCCATACCGTTGCGGTTTGCTCTGGAAAACCTGGATTCTGTCGTACAGATAGGCTATATTTGAGGGATTGATATCATTGCTGTATTCAATCATCATCTTATAGCACTTTTTCATAAATTCAGGTTCGCCAATCGAATGTTGAATAATGAGCCATGCTGCGTTACTGCCTTCCGCCCCTACCATTGAAACTGTTGGAAATCCGGTTTCCTTAATGATTTCCCGAAGCCGTTCCGCATTCTTTCTGTGGATCATTTCCATTTCAGGATGATAACCTCCGGAAAGCAGCCCCTCTGACAACAGCCTATCTCTGACGGAAAGGTCTTTTTTGGCCAGTTCTATTAATTCTTTTGAAAATGTATGGTTCATCTCTTTTTAAATTCAATAATTGATACTACCCAAAAAAATTACGATGAGAAAAAATTAGAACTTTAATGTATTCAATCCATTGAATTCCTCCTTTTCATATATTTTTTCAATTCTTCCGTTCTTCAGCACCGCTATTTTATCGCAGGTATGAAATAGGGTCTCAATGATGTGTGAACTGATGATCACTACTTTATTTTCTGATTTAAGTTGCTTAATAATATCGTAGAGAATATGAACGCCCTCAAAATCTACTCCGTTAAACGGCTCATCAAGGATATTCACTGGTTTATCCAACATCAGCATCCCAATCAGGGCCAGTTTTTTCTTCATTCCACTGGAATAATACTGTACATATTTTTCTAGGGGAAGATGGAATTTCTCCGTAACTTCTTTAACATCACTTTCATTTTGACCTGAAAAATAAGATAAATACTCCTGTCCTGTGATGTAGGGATAAAAATAATTTTCAGTTTCGAGATAAGAAACCA
This sequence comes from Chryseobacterium carnipullorum, assembly GCF_003815695.1. Lineage (NCBI taxonomy): Bacteria > Pseudomonadati > Bacteroidota > Flavobacteriia > Flavobacteriales > Weeksellaceae > Chryseobacterium > Chryseobacterium carnipullorum. The sequence goes on from NZ_CP033920.1 coordinate 4,636,013, forward strand.
AGCTTCGTTTTAAGGATTTTCCTTGCCAGTTAATATTTCCTGAGAATGAATTATTCTGATATAAGGTATCGAATAACGTCGTTTTTCCGGCCCCGTTCTTTCCAAGAATTCCGATGATGCTTCCTTGTTTCAACGACAGATCCACGCCATTAAGCACTTTCTGGTTCCTGAACTCAACCTGCAAATTTTTAATCTCCAACATAGGTTCTTATATTTTTTTTTGCATTTTTCAACTGATTTTTTAAAACAAACAAGGCAGGAATTACCGTTATGCTATAGAAAATATACTCAAGATACACGCTGATATTGTAATAGCCTCTTTTTTCTTTATAATGGTAAAGCTTATATTTTCTGGTAATGATCAGGAGAAAATACAGATTCATGAATGTAGAATAATACAGCAAATAAAGACTATCGTACGGATTGATGATAAGAAATAGAACATCAACAGGCAGCAGCAAAGCATTGAAAAACAAAGCATTTTTTCTGAGCTTTTCCTGCAAACTTAGTTTTTTAAAGTACATTTCAAGCATCTCTTTGCTTTCATAAGGCTCATAGATGTCTGAAATAAAGTCTATCAGAAAAAGCCCAACAACAATCAGAAATCCGGGATGATACGATGACATCAGAACGATACCATATCCCATTACTGAAACCCATGTATTCTTTCTCAGAAAAGTTTTCCACTCAAATAAATCATCCGGTATGAAATTCCATTTCAGGGCAGGATCAATTTTGGTTTTCGGAAAAAAAAATGCAAATAATAAAATGAGAATATAGAAGCACAGACCCGCTTCCTCTACCTTATAATGAATATTTCCCAATAATAGAACCGTATAAATAAGTGCCGATTCCAGTACGATAACTGCTCGCCAGCTTTTTTCAAATACTTTCTTCAAAAAAGGAATATCTTTTCTGCTGCAATGAAGCACCAGTGCTGCCATAAAAAAAAGAGCCGGATAATAATGATATGAAGGCAGTTTTACAGCGAGCAAAACCACGAATACGAGCAGAAAAGGCAAACTTATCCTCATATCAAGGTTAAAGATTCTGAATATCTGGTAAAATCTGAATTTTAAATGGTTAAGTAGCTTTTTCAAAAGATTATTGGGTTCTCTGTAGATTTGAATGCATAAAATTGCCAAAAAAAATTCAAATATGGCGACTTCAGGAGATTATTTCATTAAAAAACACAAACTGGAAAGATAAAATAAGACTTAATGATAGTTTCTTATTATTTTGCTATACTTTTCTATATACGATCTGAACATTTCTGCACGGGTTGAAAGGCCGTACACTTCCCTGCCATTTATTACAAGATTTTCGGGAGCTTTCCCATTACAATGTTTACCCTTTGAATACAGTGCTCCGCTGAGTTTCTTAAAATTTATCTCAGCCTCTGTCTCAGAATTAAATTCATATACCCGGATCACGAAATCCGGATAAAAATCCTTAGTTCCCTTTTCCGGTTTATTACTTCTTGCAAAGTATTCTCTGATTCCATCTCCTGCGATTATCTTTATGCTGTTTTCCTCACAGTTGTTGTAAGAGATGCTGTGTTTTTCTCTTGGCTCAAAACTAAAACCTGATTTTTTCAGTTCTCCATTCAAGTAGATGATCAGCTTCGTATTATCATCAATATTCTGGGTCTTGATGGTATCATAGACAGTATCTTTATTCGGTATATCTTCAATAGACAGCGCTTCCTGATCTTCTTTTTTCAGTGAATCATTTTTATGTCCACCGCATGAAAAAATGCCTAGCAATAATGGCAGAAACAGTAGTTGATTTTTCATGAAATTGAGTTAAGTTATTGACAACATCTAAACTACAAAAAATAGCAAATACATCTTTCACTACCATGGAGAATATTGTTTCAGAAATGACAACGATTATGAGCACACAATCTTAATAAGTTTACTCCTTGATGACTTTCTTACATTGCCCATCGATGCATATCATATAAACTCCCTTTTCAACATGACCTAGATTAATATCCAAAGAACCAATTCTCTTTTCGACGGCAATCCTTGAAGTCATATCATTTCCTGCGCTGTTCACTATTTTAATATTTTCGATGTTGTTCTTTTTCAGCACAATATGCACATGGTCTTTAGCCGGATTTGGATAAACGCTAAACAACTCTTTGGTTTTTATAGATTCCCGGTCCGAAATGCTCAAAAATGTTTCCGGAATAAGACTTGTCTGGATCGTAATTCCATTGATGGTATTAAAAGTTACTTCCGTTTTATTTCCTGTTATTACAGTTGTGATCGTATTTATCGGATTTTCCAGCTTCCACTTTCCTGCCAGCGTCAGTTTTACAGGATTTATCTGAGGTACACGGTAGAGACGGGAAGCTGTTCCCGTGATCTGTGAATAGGTATACGACTCATTATCATTCAAAAGCCCAAGATTAGGATTGGTAAGGCTCACTTTAAGCTTATTTCCTGCATTGCTACTCTGAGTCATTACAACAGACGGTTTATCCACAGAAACTAAGACATCTGACTGGAAAACAGATGCCGCATCAAAAATCACGTAATTATAGATTTGATCCTGTACAAATTTAACAACATGTGCCTGGCTATTCTGCTGGATAACTTCGAAATAATCTGCCAGATGATCTGCAAAATCCTGTGTTCTGGCAGTCCCTCCCTGAAGAAGAATTCCATAACGATATCTGCCCGCAGCAGGTGCTGTTCCATGATCTATATAAGCTGTTGAATAGTTTCCCTGTGTATCTGCTGTATTGGAATAGTTGCGCGATTGCTGGGTGCTTCTTTTGACCACCACCGATCCGGTGTAGGATCCGGCAGGAATAACAAAGCCATTCCCTACTGCATCGGTAGCCCATACACTGCCAGTGTTTTGTGAAAAATTTACATTTAAGCCCGTCTGAGTTGTGCCATTGATGACTGTAGCAGTAGAAACATCAGGCAGTCCGGTCTGGAAAACAGTGGTGTGTACCGGGCGTGTTCCTCCGGTGTCTTTAATATCAGAACCTAAGCTTAACACTTTATCTTTGAAGAAAAATACGGTCTTCAAGGCAGACATTCCTGTGACAGAATTGACATCCTTATAATCCATCGCAAAAACGCCATTGTCATCCAGAGAAGCGTGAGCAAGGAAATTCCTGCCATTAAATTCCCTGCCGGCTCCTGATGTAAGCTCGTTCATCGGAACAAATGCAGCAGTAACACCCGGTATATGCGTCCAGTCCCAGCCGTCATCCGTCAGTCCACCCTGCGCATTCGCGACTCCCAAACCATTGGAAAGGCGTGTTTTGGGAGAACCTGCAGATAAAATTTCCATGGCCCCGGCTGAAGTATATCTTCCAAAACGATTCTCTGATGCACTGTTTTCATAATGCCAGATATGTTTGCTGGTTCCTTTTACAGAAATCTGATAACCATTATACTTATGGACATTCAGTCCTCCGTAAGGAAATCCAAAATGTCCTTGTGTAATAGGAAAATCGGGAGTAAGTGCCGTATTGATATTGACCGCAATCTGTCCTGCCATCACAGGATTTTTAACACTTATGTTCCGGCTAAATCCTGACTGAGGCATCGTATAGATTCTTTTAAAAAACTGCCCTGCATCTGCATTAGCTACAGGATCTGCTGCATATAATAAGGCAAACGCATACCGGTAGTCTAACAGAGGGGTTGTTGAATTAGGAAATCGTCCGGCCAGCCCTCGTGGCATCTCAAAATCTGCACTGAATTTCTGATAAGCCATTAAAGCTTTTTTCAGATGAGTCTGAGAAACAGGCTTCAATTCGTAGGCAGAACCTTTAAGAATATAGTTCATGATCGCCATGGAAAAAAGGGCATCTCCTCCATAGCTGTTGGCATAAGCACCTCTGTGGTGATAAGTGGTAAAGTCGGGTTTTATAAAATCTGCCCATCCGTTTCCAATCAAAAGGGCATTATCGGTGAAATCAATAAGAAACTCCATATTTGCCAATTTATCAGGATCTGCATCTTCCTGTCCCAGGACGTAGCATAAGCGGGTTTCTATCAATGCTCTTACTACATCAGTATTAAAACCTGGGTTTGTAAAATGAAAGTTTGGATTATCCGGATCCAAAAAAGAAGTAATATTACCCAGAACGCCCATATGGTGAGAAAATTCTCCGGTCTGCCCTAATTCTTCCTTCATTAAAAGCACGCAGGCAGCGTAGGTAAAACATCGCAGACCGAAACCGGAATTATTGATATTAACCGTTTCCTGTGATGCATTTAAACTAAAATTAAAATCAGTGGTACTGTTGATTCCTTTGTCTTTTATATATTTGAAAACCTTTAAAATCAAGTCTTTCAGGGCGGTGCTGTGGTATTTTGGATTCGAAGGCTGTCCGTTGATGAGAGGACCTTTTAAATGGTAAGACATCACCAGATAGAATAAATGATTGTTGACCAAGGTTACCATCGCTCCATGATCTGTTCCATTGGTCATATTCCATACAGGTCCGGGAGAAGAAAAATTGTAATTATTCACCAAATTGGTTTCTGCCGTATTGCCAAACTGGATATAGCGGTCGTACAGTCCTTTTACGCTTGGATTTGAGTAGGTAGTGATCGTATTATCTGTGAGCCAGTTGATGTATTTGACTTTTACATTATTTACTTCATTAAGCTGCGCATTGGCTTGAGAAAAGCAAAAGAGAACTAAAGTAAATACAATAGATTTCAACATAGGTTTTAGTTTATTCACAAAGATAGGATTATTTAGCTTTAGAAAAAACCCTCAAATCAATCTATATATCACATTCCCAAGTTGGTATAAGTAATAATCCACCTGATGAAATTATATTTATAAGATAATGAGATTTTTCAATAGATACTGCTGATCTCATTTTTATTAGTAGATTTTTTTATGGTAATAGTTGGTTCCGCCATGATCTTTTCAATGCTTGAAATTTACAATGAGGGTATGATTTCTTAATAGGGTTTAGCTGAATTATGGGACTTGTGCACTCAAACTGTTAACAAATCCTTAAAACAATCATAATCTTAATTTCAGTTTGTGTTCCAAACAGACGTTTAATTTTGCTCAGATTTAATATAAGTAATAAAGTGAAGAAAATTTTTACATCCGTTTTATTCTGTGCCTCTCTATTTTTCTATGCCCAAACCGGTACTGTTTCAGGAAATATTAATGATGATACTCAATTGTCTCTTCCGGGTGCCAAGATTTCTCTTGCACCGGGAAATATCTATACGACCTCTGATGATCACGGGAATTTTGTTTTCCTGAATGTTCCTCCCGGAAATTATACGATGAAAGTGGATTATATGGGCTACGGGACACGTGAATACAATGTCACGGTGGAAGCTGAAAAAAATACGAAACAGAATATTCTGTTCACCAGAAAGGAAACTACGATTGCTGAAGTCGTTGTAAGAGGGTCTGCATTAAAAAATCAGGCAAGAGCACTGAACAAACAGAAAAACAACGCCAATATTACGAATGTAATTTCAGCTGATCAGATCGGGCGTTTTCCGGATGCCAATATCGGTGATGCATTGAAGCGTGTCCCGGGAATCACTATACAAAATGACCAGGGTGAAGCAAGGAATCTTATCATCCGTGGTCTGGCTCCCAATCTTAATTCTGTAACCTTAAACGGAGACCGGATTCCTTCTGCTGAAGGGGATAACCGGAATGTTCAGATGGATCTTATTCCATCTGATATGATTTCGACGATCGAGGTTAACAAAACACTGACTCCCGATATGGATGCCGATGCCATCGGGGGTTCGGTGAACCTGATCACCAGAGCGTCACCTAACGGACAGAGAATTTCTGCAACATTAGCCGGAGGCTATAATCCGATTCGTGAAAAGGGAAATTATACCGCCGGATTCGTCTATGGAAATCGTTTTTTAAACAAGAAACTAGGCGCTGTTTTCAGCTTTTCCTATAACAATAATAATTTTGGTTCAGACAATATAGAGCCTACCTGGAGTCTTGCTAACGATGCCGCTCAAACTGCTTACATCAGTAAAATGGGAGTTCGTTATTATAATGAACACCGGATCAGACACAGTTTTGACCTGAATATGGATTACGAATTTAATTCCAAAAACAAGATCTACGCTTCGGCAATGTACAATTTCAGAACGGATAAGGAAAACAGATTTGCTTTGGGATATAAAGTAAAACCTGTTTATAATGATGATGAAACGGCAATCACGGGCTGGAAAGGAAGCATTACGAGACAGAATAAGGGTGGAGATTCTGATAATGACAATACGCGTCTTGAAAGGCAGAAAGTGCAGAATTATGCTGTACGCGGGGAACATCTTCTGGGCTCAAAGGTCGATCTTGACTGGTCGATCAACTATGCTATGGCAAGCGAAAAGAAACCTCACGAACGTATTATAGAGTTTGAAAACGGAAAGATGAATTTCTCTTCAGATCTGAGTGATCCGGGAAGGCCAATGATCACTCCCCTTTCGGCAGATAATCTAGGGGTTTATCAACTCAGTGACCTTTCAGATTCAAACAGTTTTACCCAGGAAAAGGAATTTGGAGGAAAGATAAATGTCCGTTTTCCTTTTTCTGTGATTGAAAACCACAAAGGAAGACTCCGTACAGGAATTCGTGTACGGTTAAAGCAAAAGGAGCGAAACAATGATTATTATGCTTTTGAACCTTTAAACGATATGGGAAGTCTGCTGTCTGTTCCGACCGTTCATTTCGACGGGCACAATTTCCAGCCCGGGAATTATGTGCCGGGAACTTTCGTCAATCCTTCTTACATGGGCGGTCTGGATCTTTTTAATCCGAATTTATTTCAAGGTGAATCTAAACCGGAAGAGTTCCTTTCGAGCAATTATACGGCGAAAGAAAACATTTATGCCGGCTATATACGATGGGATCAGGATTTCAGTGATAAATTCTCGATGATCGTGGGAGCGCGTTTTGAAACAACAAAAATTGACTATACGGGAAATTATGTATTGGATGAGGAGGATCTGGCAGGAAAGATCAACCGTACCAATACGTACACTAATGTCCTTCCGAATCTATCGTTTAAATATGTTCCGGTTCAGGATCTTGTTCTTCGTGCAGCTTTTACAACAGCTTTAGCACGCCCGAATTACTATTCACTGGTTCCTTATCTTAACGTTATTTCAGCAGATGAAACCATCGCGGCAGGAAATCCTGATTTAAAGGCAACGTATGCTTATAATTTTGATTTTATGGCGGAGAAGTATTTTAAGTCTGTGGGTATTCTTTCCGGAGGTGTTTTTTATAAGAACCTGAAGGATTTTATTTATACGTATTCGAGAAGAAATTATACTTCTGATGATTTTGCCAATGATTTTGGAGGACAGTCCAACCCTATTCCTGCGGGAGCAGATAACTGGAGATTTAACCAGCAGCGTAATGGTGACAATGTAGACATTTACGGTTTTGAAGTGGCTCTTCAGAGACAGCTGGACTTTATTCCGGGAGCTTTCTGGAAAGGTCTTGGCGTCTATATTAACTATACTTATACGAAGTCAAAAGCGAAAGGGATTACGAATGAAGACGGTATAGAAAGAACGGATGTAGGACTTCCGGGCTCGGCTCCTCATATGTTCAACGGATCGCTTTCATGGGAAGACAAGCGTTTCTCAGCAAGAGTTTCTATGAATTACGCTTCTCATTATATTGATGAATTGGGTGGAAAAGCATTTGAAGACCGTTATTATGACAAACAGGTTTTCCTTGATGCCAATGCATCGTACAAGATTACCAGCCAACTGAGGATTTTTGCAGAAGCCAATAACTTAACGAATCAACCGTTACGTTATTACCAGGGAATCCAGAGCAGAACTGCCCAGGTAGAATATTACAGACCCCGGTTCACTTTAGGAGTGAAATTTGATTTTTAAAAACATGAAAAAGACACCATTTATACTGGCTGTTTCAGTTTTACCTTTTGTGGTAAGCTGCGGCACGCAATCATTAGGAAAAAAAATAACACCTTCGTTGATTACCGAAACGGTAGTCCATGACACGGATGATCCTGCGATATGGATCAATCCGGCAGATGCTTCCAAAAGCATTGTGATCGGGACTGATAAAGATTCAGACGGTGGACTTTATGCCTTTGACCTGAACGGAAAGATCATCCGCAAGGTTTCGGGATTAAAACGCCCGAACAATGTAGATCTTGAGTATGGTTTTATGCTGAACGGAAAGCCAACAGATATTGCCGCTGTTACGGAAAGGGAAACAAATACGGTCAAACTGTACAGTCTCCCTGATCTGAAAGAAGTAGGCGCTTTTACAGTGTTTGACGGTGAAACGGACCGTGGTCCTATGGGCATTTCGATGTACAAAAATCCGACAACCGGTGAAATGTATGCTGTTGTGGGACGAAAATCCGGTCCGGCAGAAGGCTATTTGTGGCAGTATCAACTGTCTGAAAAAGAGGGGAAAATAACAGGTGAAGTGGTCCGGAAATTCGGAAAATACAGCGGATTGAAAGAGATTGAAAGTATTGCTGTAGACGATGAACTTGGCTATATTTATTACTCTGATGAACAATTTGGAGTGCATCAGTATTATGCAGATCCGGCCAAAGGAAATGAGGAAATTCTTGTTTTCGGAAGGGGTGATTTTAAATCTGACGTAGAAGGCATCTCCATCTACCCTACATCTCCTCAAACTGGTTATATTCTGGTTTCGAATCAACAGAAAGATACGTTTAATGTGTATCTGAGAGAAGATCCGGCCAAAGGCAAAATTGCAGAGATCCCGGTATCTACAAGTGAGAGTGATGGTTCAGAGGTGACGAATGTCAACTTAGGACCTAAGTTTCCCAAAGGGTTATTTGTCGCCATGAGTAATGGGAAGGTTTTCCATTTTTATGACTGGAGGGTTATTGAGGAAAGGATAAAAAAGGCTCAGCAAACTGCTCAATAATTTTTCTATGGGAGCGTTTGAGGGAGGAAAAGGTTGAGATGATGGCTGAAGTGAAAAAACTCTTAGGAAATAAATAAACCACTGCAAATCAGCGGTTTATTTATTTTATTAGATATCAAAAGCAGGACGCAAAAAAACTTTTAAATATCAAATCTCTACCAATCTTGTCTTAAGATAGCTCCAAAAGAGAAACAAATTATTAAAAAAACAATTAATAAGACATTATAAATATAATTTAGCACTTTACTATCATATTTATAAATCATATAAAAATTAATTATTAGTAAAAAAACTATTATTGGAGATAACTTAAAAAAATAATCATATTGAAAGTATAAAAATAATGCTGTATAAATTACTGAAATAATTAAAATTATTGGTAGTGTCTCACTAACTGTGTAAGTTGAAAAGTTATTCTGGAAAATTTTGAGCCCTTAGAGCTCAAAAAATTTTACGGAAATAACTTTTTATTATTTTTAACATTACATAGTTATGATTGACAAAGAAGATTTATTAAACAACAAGGATTTCTACAAATCCTTTAAGAATGGGGAAGATTTAACATCCTTCTTCAAAGAACTGCACAAAAAAGCCGTGGAGCATATGTTGGATGCAGAGCTGGACAGTCATCTGGATAACGAAAAGCATGGTAAAACAACTAATGGAAATTATCGAAACGGTCATGGAACCAAAAAGATAAAATCGTCTTTTGGGGAATCCGAGATTAAGGTTCCCAGAGATAGAGAAGGTAGTTTTGAGCCCGCATTAGTTCCCAAAAGGCACAACATTATCGATGGTTTAGAAAACATCATCATCTCATTCTATGCCAAAGGAATGAGCGTATCAGACATTGAGGAACAAATCCGTGAAATGTATGATTTTGAGGTTTCTACTTCTACCATATCACGAATAACCAATGCGGTTGCAAGTGAAGCAGTAAGTTGGCAGAACCGCCCGCTTGAAGATTTGTATCTCATTGTCTGGATGGATGGGATTGTTTTCAAAGTAAGGGAAAACTCCAAAGTCATTAATAAAACAGTTTATCTGGCTGTTGGATTAAGCCGTGACGGGAGAAAGGAAGTATTGGGAATGTGGCTTGGAAAAAATGAAAGCTCAGCATTCTGGATGAGTGTTCTCACAGATTTAAAAGCCCGTGGTGTGGAGGATATTCTCATCACCGCCACCGATAATTTAAACGGATTTACCCAGACGATCCGCTCTGTCTTTCCCGAATCTCAAACCCAGATTTGTGTTGTGCATCAGATCAGAAATGCCTGCAAATATGTGGTATGGAAGGACAGAAAAGAATTCTCTGCCGATATGAAGCATATTTACACCGCTCCAACAAAACAAGCAGCTGAACAAGCACTCAATGATTTTGCAGATAAATGGGAAAGTAAATATTCTTATGCTATCCAATCCTGGAGAAACAATTGGGATGAACTTACTGTATTTTTTGATTTTCCTTTAGAGATCCGAAAAATCATTTATACAACTAATTTAATTGAAAATCTAAACGGAAAAATCCGAAAATACACCAAAAACAAAATGTCTTTTCCTACTGATGATGCCGTAATGAAATCAGTGTATCTGGCATTAAAAGAAGCTACTAAAAAATGGACGATGCCTATCCAAAATTGGGGCATTGTTCTCAATCAATTTATCCTTATTTTTGAAAAAAGGCTCAGATTATAAAATCCAAGCCTAACTTTTTAACTTACACACTTTGTGGGATAGTGTCAAATTATTTTTGTTAACCTTTTCATTTTTAACTTATTTTCGTTCATTAATTTCATTTTTAACAATATCTACCAGCCTCTTACTTAAATCATTATCAATACTCTTATGTGTTGAATTAGGAGCAAGAACATTAGTATCTATAGCTTCTAAACCCTCCAATTCTCTAGCATCAATAACTCTGTTTTCAGAAAATGCGTAAGGACTATTATGAGTATATATTTCTGCGAGCGGATCCACATTAAAGAATCTCCCGACATCCGGCATATAATTTCTCCATTTAAAACTATAAAAACCAGTTTCTTGTGAAGACTTTCCCCTTTTCAAACAGTTAATAAATATAAAATACACTCTAATACAGTAAAACTTCTTTAGCATACAGCCAAGGACTAAGTCCATTTAACGATTTATGCGGATGATTACTGTTGTAATCGATCTGCCACTCATAAGCAATTGCATTTACTTCTATTAAAGATCCGAACAGATATGCATCTAAAACATCTTCTCTGAATGTGCGGTTTAAGCGTTCAATATATGCATTTTGTGCGGGCTTCCCCGGTTGTATATATTGCAATTCAATGTCATTATCTTTACAGAAGTCCACAAAAACCTTGGATAAAAACTCAGGACCGTTGTCGGATCTTATGCGCTTGGGCTTAGTTCTGTATGTGATTAATTCTTTTAATCTTTGTACCAATCTGACACCTGGAATTGAATAAAATGCTTCATTAACCAATGACTCCCTATTATAATCATCAATGACATTCAGAACCCTAAACCTTCGTCCATTAGACAAAGCATCGCTCATGAAGTCAATTGACCATGTCTCATTGACTGCACCTGGGACAATCAGCTTCTCTTTAATCCGACACGGAATACGACGTTTGCGCTTAACTCTTAGTTTTAAATTAATATTTCGATAAACACGGAGGACTCTTTTTCTGTTCCAAAGCAGACCTTCCAAACGTATCTTACCATAATAGGTTTCAAATCCCCTTGTAGGATACCTCGCTGCCAAATCCAGTAATTTTGAGATAACGGGTTGGTCGTCTTTTTTATGCCCATAATAATACATACTGCGGCTCATGCAGACGATCTTGCAAGCCCTATGAACACTGATTCCTGTTTCGCTAATAACCCCCTCTGCCAGTTCTTTTCGTTCACAGAGCTTTAAAGCTTTTTTTCAATGATATCCTTTAAGATACGATGATCCAGGCTCAGATCTGCAAACATGCGTTTAAGACGTACGTTTTCCTCCTGTAGAGCTTTAAGCTCCTTAAGATGCTGCGCATCCATTCCTCCATACTTTTGCTTCCATTGATAGAAAGTAGGTGCAGAAATCCCATGTTCTCGACAGATGTCTTTTGTCGCTTTCCCAGATTCATATTCTTTCAGAATATTGATAATCTGATGTTCTGAAAATTTGCTCTTTTTCATAATGTTTAACAAACTAAATTTAATAATTTTAATTGGTCTGAAAAACAGGGAAGTTTACCTCCTGTGTATGATACGTAAGATCATCAGCAAGCTGTGTGGTTCCTGCAGAAGGGATCGTTTCTATAATTTTCTAATATAAAAACGTCATAGAACACAAAAAACTTCGCAATTTGCGAGGTTCTTTTATTATCTGCTACGAAGTTACAAACTTCGTAGAGCGGGTCTACGGATATTCTTTTGGAAAAAAATATCGTCTCCAAAATCCTCGACATCCAAAAACTAAAAGAGAACGACAGACAACACGTCTTCGCTCTCCTTGATGCGTTCCTTAAAAAAACTAAATTGCAAAGCATTATGTAATATAAAAGCCACTCAATGAGTGGCTTTTATGTCAATATCTAATATTTGTAAGCTTTTACTTCTCCATCTCTGTATATATAAATGCTGTCTTCGCCTTTACGCTTAACTATACTGTCGTTTTTTTTTAACATATAGTGGTATTGCTGTTGTAATCCGCTTATTGTTTTTTTATTCTTGAATATTATTGTCGTCAATTCGTGATTCATATGAACAGTAAATGTACTATCCACAATGCCTGAGAAATTCTTGTTTGAAATATTTTGACGAACTATTTCTGGCTGCTTCTGCTGATATTCTCTATAAAAGAAATATCCAACAACAACCAAACAGAAAGCTATTGCTCCGGGTATTTTAAATCCTAAATCTCTACTTACCACTTTCTCTAATTCTTTTACTTGGGTTAATATATGTTGTTCCAGCCTGTACGCTACCTCCTATAGATAATTTAGGTCTTTTGATAAAATTCAAAATGCCAGAAGAAACACTTGCTCCTCCTATAGAAACATTTCTACCATCAGCATCTTTTGCCGTTTGTCCATAGTTTCCTGAAATTGGGCCAACTCCTCCCTGAATATTCCAATAGTTACCTCCTAAATTATCCGTTGTTAAAGGGGCGTATCCGTTTTGAGTTGTATATTCATTATAAGCTCCACCAATACCTACATTCAATCCCGCAGATTTATAGAGATTTAAATAAACTGAACTGTCATAATTACCACTAAAGTATCCAAGTTCAAATCCTGCTCCTGCACCAACTGTAAGTTCTCCACCTACGCCTATAGTAAAAGGCTTGTCTAAAACTTGTACACCCCAGTTTCTGCTGGATTCTATATTGGTGAAAAATTGTCCTCTCATACTTTCAGGACCATCAGAGGTGTGATATTCAAAACTATTTGCATCTCCTGAAGACATATTTAACCAATCACCATCGCTATAAAGTGCAACTTTACCTATCGTTTCATCGCCATAAGTCACATCAAACTTACCTTCCTTTCCTAAATATTTTCCTTGTACTAAACCTTGGTCTTTCAGAGTATTAAACTGTTCCTCTGAAGTCAGTGAAGCATCATAGGTAAATGTTTTTTTATTACTGTCCCAAAACCAGTCTGTTCCTTGTCTTCCATCTGGATCAATAAAACGTATAGGATTATTATAAGCGTAATTATAAGTCGACCAACGTCTGGAAGTTTCCGCCAGCGGATCCACCACACCCCATCTTCCGATATCCGGCATATAAAATCTCGCTCCATAATCATACATTCCGGTCTCTTGCAGTTCCTTGCCATTGTACTTATAACTGTAATAGCTTCCCAACTTTGAATTACTAAGCATTCCCTGAATATGATTTAATCCAAATGGATAATAGTTATTGGTATCCGTAACTTCCAGAATGCCTTCGCTGTTTTTCGCAAAACTTACCCTGGCATTGCCAAGGTGATCTCTGTACTGGTAAATATAACGGTTTTCTGTGAAACTGTAAAATCCTTCTGAAGTAGGCACAAAATCCAGTTTCCATTCAGGGGGACCTCCGATAACAAGAACATCATTGATGTTTTTATAAGCCTGTTCTTCAAAAGCGGTCTCTGTTCTACAAGTTAAACATATACCACCTCCTTCAAAATAGCTATACTGGAAGCCATCCAGATAATCTGTACTATGAGTGGTACCAGGTGACCCTCTTCTGCCTTGCTTGATATAGTTTTTACGAAGTTTTGTTCCGTCTGCACGATACAGATACCCCAAGCTAGCATTGATGGTCTGTCCCAGGAATGGATCGGTCTGGGTGATCGTAAAAGTATTGGGCAGGTTAAGATAATTGTAAACAATATCCTGTATCCCTTTATCTTTCATCGTGGTCATATTCCCGTTCAGGTCATAATCAATCATATTGTTTCCACCTTCATATCCTGCGTCATTTAAAGAACTTTCAACAACCTGGTTCAGGCGGTTTCCTGTATAATGATAGGTAAGATTGTCGACAAGCTGTGCTGTTCCTGCAGGCGCTTTTCCGTTTCTGTGTAGCGTAGTGATATTCCCATTGAGGTCATACGTCAAGTTTTCATTAAAGAAATTATTATTGGGAGCCGTCGTGTAGGCTTCTCTGTAAATGGCATCTGTCAGTCTGTTCAGCTTATCATAGACATAATGGTATGCTTTGTAAACATCATCAGCGGTTCTCCAGTGTACTTCTGCAATATTTCCTCCATATTGGGGAACTGATGTACCAGGAATAGCGGGATCCTGGTATCTCATGGAGTATCCGAATAGTTTTCCGTTAAGGTTGTCCGGATCATTGATCCTGGTCATCCAGCCCCGAATATTGTATTGATAATCCATGCTTTGAAGCGGTGATCCAATGCTGATTCCCCCGACTTTCTTGTTTTCAAGCTGAGAAAGTTCATTGTACTTATTCTGGGCAAGAATTTCTTCAGGATTGCTGTCTACCTGGTGTTTGTGGACCAGAAGTCTGTTCTGCTGATCATAGATGAAGTTTTCGGTAATGACTCTTTCTGTATCTGTAGTCAGTCTTTTGTGTTTCGTAATGACAGTCTGTGCAACTCCCGAAAAATCCAGTTTGGATTCTGTTTTGGTATAGCCTCCCAGATGATTGATGGAATGACTGCCAATCGCTCGTCCTTTACCATCATAATAGGTGTAGTTTTTGGTCCAGTTATCGTCTTCAATATTCTTGACAAGACTCATGACTGGAAGGCCTTTAGTGCTTTTTCCATCGGCTGGAGTTGCTGTTAAAATAGGCTCTCCCTGAATGACTGATGGAAAAGAGGGATTGAAATCGTATCCGGGAACAGTGTCATAATAGTTGACGGATAATACTTTAAAATTTGCCCCTGGATAAGATCCATTTTTGGAATAAAAAACATCTATTCCACTATTATTCCAACTAGAAGTTGTTCTTGTTTCGTTAGCTGAGCCAAAACCCTCCACTGCTGCTACCTGTTGAATTGTTCCTGGAGGACTGTCCAGTATTCCTGTGTAAATAGGTCTTGAAAACTGATCATATTTGGTAAAAAGCCATTTGCCTTGTGCTCGTAAATTAGCATCTTGAGTTAAAACCAATCTGTCCTGCTTATCATATACCATATATTCCCATCCCTTACCGGGAAGTTTCTTTTCTACCAAACGGTTTCTGCCGTCATACCGATATTGATAAAACAAATTATCTAAGGTAGTTTGATCTAAAGTACTCCATGTAGAGATCAAAGGAGGAATAACATACGCCAGCTGATCATATTCATTATAAACATAATACGTATCGGCATTTTCTGTAGAACTTACTACTTTTCGGACAAGCAAAAGCTGTCCTTTCCCATTTTTAAACTCTATGGTTTTGTTGCCGTCTTCATCAGTGACGGTATTTTTATACAGTTGAGAAGGCTCGAAATACTGAGGAAGCTCTACCTGTGTTTCTGTCCTGCCATCAATCCAGGTGGTAGTGGTTTTATATTTTCTAACGTAATCTTCACCAATATTCGTTGCATAATCAAATTTTACAGGTTTACCAGCCCAGTCATTTCCTACCTGGATCTGCTGCTGGATTCTGTCAAGTGGAGAGTTTTCCAGTACTTTTTCCGCATATATTTTTTCAGAACCATAGATGTTAGGTTGGGTAGCATTAGCCAATGGAGTCGGAACAATCGCACCATTCAAGGTTCCGGATTGCGGAACAGGCAAGTAGTCTTTTACCTGTCTTCCGAATGCATCGTATTCAATATGGGTAACCACATCTCTGCCTAGAGGGGAGGCTTTTACATTGACAATTTGTTTGGGCCTTCCCAGACCATCAAAATACTGTACGGTTTCTGAAGACTTTGTGGGGTTGGTTCCGTTATAATCGAGATAGGTTTTGGAATACACATAGTTTTCTCCCTGGGTAAGCTGGGCCTTTGCTGACTGAGTGATCAGCAACAACCCGATAGGAATGATTATTTTTTTCATGTCTGTGTTAGTTTTTGTAGTTGTATTTATATTCCTTCAGGATCTTACCCGTCGGGCTGTTTTCCCTTACTTCTTTCAGTCGGTTGGCGGTATCATAAATGTAGAATTCTCTGATGCCGGATGGAGGAGTGATGCTTTTTACTCCGATTAACGGATCATAGCTGTACGTACTGATTTGATACGCTGATAATGCAGCGTTATTTCTAAATACATCTAAAGCAGAGATCAATGATTGCTCTGATGCATCAGTACCCAGCTGACCATCATTAACAGATGCATTGACAATACTATCGATGAGTGCCTGAGGAATGTCTGAAAGCTTGGCTCCTTCTATTTTAGCAATAGGTTGGGTCTGATTATATCCCCAGATGATGGTTGTCGAGATACCGTTTCTGGCGGTATACTGCTGCAGATTTCCCTTGTTGTCATATTTATCGTACGTAACTTCAGTAGACGGCGTATTGTTCTGAACCTCATAGGAAAGTACAGACAACGGAAGAACCAGAGAAGAATTATTGTTGGTGATCTCGGTAGTAGTCTTTGGATAAAGTGATTCTGTCCTTGATAGTGTTTTTGTAGTATTTCCTATGGTTTGAGTGGTAGAAGTTTCTAAAGGAATGCCAATCATATTCTTACTGATCATCAGCTGATTTGCCTTTTCCTGAGCGTACTGGTAAGAGGTTTCATTAACGGTTCCATCAGGAGAAGTATTTTTTTGTTTGTTAAGTTGATAATGAGCAGGATTATTATAAAAATACTCTGTTTCCGTTTTTAAAGGAATTCCGTTAAAATAATCAGTTATTTTCTGACTTTTTAAATAGGTAAAACGACTTATGTTTTTATAATATACCGCATCCAAATTCTCAAAATTATTCCAGGTGCCGTCATTTAAAACTGGCTCGAATATTTTACGTCGGCTGATTGCTCCCATATAAGAAGTTCTTGACGCATCTTCTATGAAATTATATTCAATCTTTTTTAAAGTTGTATTGGTATTGTCTTTATAAACGGTCATAATTTCTTTACCATTATTCCAGCCTGAATTGGTCCACGGAGCAGATATAATTGAGCTTCCCTTAATTGGATTTCCCCAATAATCTGTATTTGAATTAAAATAATGCACTGTTTTACCTTTTCCTTCTATTTGTTCTTCAACAGTGTCATAAAATATATTAGGATTAAAAGAAAACAATCTACCTATATTCGATGAAGTTATTGCCGTATAATTAAGAATAATGGGCGCTACCGATGTCAAAGCTCCTCCTACACATACAGAACCTGCGGTTCTGTTTTCTTTGAATAAAGGCTCTCGTGTTTGATGAATAGAATATTCTCCGCTATCATTTACATAATTATATTTTCTTGTAATGGGAAGCCCGTCAGTTGAAGCATCAACAGTTGAGGAAATTCTATATCCTCCCAATAATACATCCTGCATAACCGTCTCATCATCTTTATTATAATAGGTTATGGAAGCATAAGAATCTGCACAAGCAAATAATGAGGTTAAAACGACTTTAACAGTTTGATTCTTTTCAACATTTACAAAAACTTTTTTACTTGTGTTTACAGATGCTTCAGTTGAGGTTCCAAGAGGAAAATAAGTATTGTATAGTGGGCTATATTCTGATAAAGTTAGAAAATTCCCAGCCTGATCTACTACTTCTACACTTGCTTTTTGCTTTCCTGTTTGTAAAGTAGGGCTGTTTTTACAAGTACCATATGAATACAAATAACTTGATAATCCAATTTGAACAAGTCCGGTTTTTTGTGGAGTTATAATCGTTTCTTTTTTTGATTCATAAGTACCAAGAGGATTAAAAACTGAAATTCCTATATTCGCCTTAGTCGCAGGAACCAGGACATTATCTTTCTTTTTATGATTCTCATAATTTAATAGTGTATTTCCGCCTGTAGGGTAAGTTATGTTTTTCAACAGCCCATAGTATCCAACACCAGGCTCAATACTTTGATCGGCGCCATTATATTGTGGAGCAGAAGTATTACCACTATTAAAAATCTGAGGAACAAGATTACTGTTGCTTTTACCATTATAATACCCCCACATATCTCTGGAAAAGCTTAGCCTTGCTGGAAAGTTTTCAGGATTATAATATGCAAATTTATGAGAAGATTGAGTTTTATTATTACGGATCTCCGTCAGAAATAATCTTAAAGAATTTGTAGCGAGATAATTAAAAGTAAAATCTTCTGTAACCAAATCATTGTGATACTTTTTAATGCCGGTAAGCTTTGAATAGTCTTTGTTCTGAGTAGAATAGGTGAAAATAATTGAATTATTATCAGAATCATAGATCTTTTTGATTTGTTTACCTGATACTTCCTGTTCTGAATCCGCAATGAGACCTATATTATCCTGTGGCAATATATAATTTATCAAAGGACAGGAATTTCCTCCATTGGGTCCTGATCCAATATCTCCATATTTTTGTTGTGGTCCCGTTGTGTAGGACATACTTTGAGATTGTGAAAGAGTATTGGTATAGCTTACATCCTGATATTCAAGGGTGAGCGTTTGCCCTCCGGTTGTAACAACTGAGGTAAGATACCATGATTGCGGATATTGTGAAGGAGGTTGATGTCCTCCTACATTCAAAGTTCTGTTAAGAATATGTTCTACAGCATTAAAATTATACCGTACTCCGTTGTCCAGAATAATGGAAAATAAATTCCCACCATCATTCCTCTTTATTTTGTAGTCCTTCTGGTCAATCATAAAGATATTTCCGGTTTTGCTGATCAGAAATTTCACATGGTTTCCAGCGAAATTAGCAGTGTATAAGTCTGGCTCAGAATCAAAATTATCTACTTCACAAAATTTCAGATATTCTGTCATTTGTGCGGACGAATTTTCTAACAGAGGAACATCACCACTGTTATAGTTGCTCTCTTCATCAGGTTTATCTCTGATTGTTCTTGTAATTACTCCGCCTGAAATAAAAGTCCAGCCTAATCCAACTGCCCCATTCATCTCATCTACATTAATACCATTTGAAGAGTAATTTAAAGAAATAGGAACACTTGTTCCACTTACTGATAATTCTGTAATGGGAATATTGATATTCGGAGCTCCCGTAAACAATCCAATGGGAATATTTCCATATTGACTGAATTTAAATGACTCAGGAGTTGTTGGTGAAATTTTAGGAATGTGTTTTCCGGCATCATTTGTATTTGTAGTATAATCCTGATTATTACTTTGACTATACCATAAGGCTGAAAGGATAATTCCAGCCAATGTTAAAGTTTTTTTCATTCGTGTTTATTTTTTAATCAATTTAGCATTCGCAGTTTTATTCGTATCCGTTTTTATCGTCACCAGATAAGCCCCCTGAATCAGATTCTGGGTATTAATTTTGGTCACCTTGTTTTTGGTTTTTACCGTCTGAAGCTGTCTTCCGCCCATATCATACAATACAATATCAGCTTCTTTAAAATCAAAGCCAATTTCTACATAAGCGTAATCCGATACCGGATTCGGATAGATCTTGATGTTTTGTTTCTCGATTAACTGATCGATTTGTTTGTCGCCAAGCTTCACAATTTTCCAGTTTTCTTTTCCCAATTCTTCTGCACTGGTTCCTGCCAGAATGATGGAACCGTCCCGGTTGAGTTTTAAGTCTGACAGTCTCTCCTCTTTCTGTCTCTTATCTCCTGTCACATGTTTTCTCCACTGCTCATTTCCGTCCTGATTCAGATACAACATCCAGAACGTTTCGTCATCTGTTTCAATCCTTCCTTCTGCCTGTGTATAACCTCCTAAGAGGATTCCTTTTGAAGATTTGTCATCTGCCGAATGAAGTACGCTCATTCCCATCAGGATGTCTCTGTTTTTGAAATTGAAAGACTTCTGCCAGATCTCTTCACCTCTTTCGTTTAAAGAAATAAGCCATAGATCCGTTCCTTCTTCAATTCCGACGGTTTTATTGCCTGATCTTTCAGATCTGGATTCTCCACCGATCAAAAATCCCGTTGAAGTCAAAGCCAATGTTCTGATATGATCATCACCCTTTCCTCCAAAGTTCTTTTCCCATTCTACTTTTCCATCTTTTGAAAGTTTTATGACCCAATAATCTCCTTCGCCAAAGTTTTCCGTTTTCTTGGAACCTCCAATGTTGCTTCTTGAATAGATTCCCAGCAAAGCACCTCCATCTTTCGTAGGAATCATTTTTTCTACTTCATCCAATCCTTTTCCCCCTAAAATAGATTGAGATAACTCTTTTCCATTCTTATCAAGTTTTACAATCAAAACATCCTTTGAACCATAATCGATGGTTCCCTGAGGTTCTCGAAGGGAACTCTGTCTATTTCCAGCCACAAAAAATCCTAAATCTGTAGTCTGAATGACTGATCTTGCTTCTTCATCAGATGTTGACCCCAGTGTTTTTTGCCAAAGTTCGTCTCCGAATTCATTTAATCTGATTAACCAAATGTCTGATCCACCTTTTGATTCTTCTTTTTTATCAAGACCTTTTCCGGAATACGAAGTACCTGAAACTAAAAAACCTCCGTCCTGCGTAGCAACCGATGCTGATAAATAATCATGATTAGCTCCGGAGAAATATTTCTCCCAAACCTGTTCGCCTTGCTGATTGAGTTTAATGAAGTGAAAATCATACCCATTATTTTGTTTATTGCCTCCAGCCTGAAGCTTATCGCTTTGAATACTGCTTCCCGAAATAAGATATTGCTGATCAATAGTTGTGGTAATCTGGCTTAGAAAGTCCTGAGTAGAGGATTTGATATCTTTCTGCCATAATATTTCCTGACCAGAAAGCCCCAGGACAGTGCATAGAATACATGCACCAAAGTAGAATTTCTTCATTCGTTTGTGTATTTTGAGTTTATGTTAGTTTTAATAAAAGTTGCGCAAATTTAACAATTTTCAACACTCCTTCAATATCTCTTCAATGAGATTTAACCTTATTTTTGTCACTTGCCCGTGTGTTTTTATGTACTGTTAAGTATTACTATAACAAAGATATAATCGGTAGACGACAAATCAGGTCGTATTATTTTTTTAAAGTTTAGTTGATTTTAAAAGGTCAATATAATATTTATTTTCATCCTGGAATCATAAACAAAAAACGTACTTCAAAGAGATTTTTGCAAAGAATTATTTTCATTAAAAAATTCAATAATTCACGTAATTAAGAACTTTTAGGATGGAACAGGTTTAAATTCAAAAGCATAAACACGATTGGAAATTGACCATCAATATCCGATTAAGGGCATAGCAAATTCTTTCCCTTAAAAAAAGGGAAATTGTTGCAGAATATTGAACCGATATAATGGATCAATGGCAAAACCTAAGGAGTAGATAATTTTTTTTTAAAGCAGAGAAAATGAGTATCCTATATAAAAGTAAGTAAAGGTGAAATCAATTTCATTGATTCTGATGAAGGAAATGGATACAGATCATCCAACTTTAAAATATCACGCAGATGGTGAAGATAATAAAAATTTTTACTTTTGGTCAGCTGCCTGATCCGTATTATCTGCGAGAGGAGAAATTCAAACCATTAAGATTCTGTTAAGTTTTTAAGAATAGTAAATATTTAGTTCCGCTTTAAGACACAATCATTTGATTTTTTCTTAACGAACCTTACCTCCTCATTTATTTTAATGTTTAAAAAAAGTATGACACGAGAATTTGTTCCATCAGCTGGATCTGTTTGAGCAAATAATGATCAACGCTCTTTTGTGACGAACAATATATTTTCCACAAATATCTAAGATTTTATGGATACCCGTACTATTTCTGTCTCGTTTTTCTTCTGAGCTCCCGTACCCGCAAAGTCAGCTGTTTACGCAGATCGTTATGGTATTGCCGGTAATTTTTAATGCTTTTTTCCAGCTGCTTCTTATTGGCCAGATAATCTTCATATAACTTGCCTAATTCCGAGATTCTCGAAATCATATCAGAAGGCTGAATATCAGAATCTACGGCGTTCTTTTTCAACAGAACTCGGTAATAGTCCATCCGGTCTGTAAGGCTGCTGTGAAATTTAGGTTCTATTCCCTGCATGGTTTTTGGTTTACGCATTAAAGTTTAAAAAGAAAATCACTTTCCGATGGCGGCAAAAGGCGTATCGCTCTGAAATAAAACCTTTACGCCGGGTTCCCAAGCATTTGTACCTGCTGATTTAGAATAAATGCTATTGAGGGCTGATGAAATAAGGGATTCTTCTGAATCTCCTAACGGAAGCAATGGCAGTTTTGTATATTCACTGGCTGCAATCTGTGGAGAGATTCCATTGCTGTAGGCTCCTTCCCCATTGGCATTAAAAACTTTATAAATAACGGGATGAAGCTGCCATGAGATCTTTTTGGGTTTTCTTTTATCTTCCACAAGAAATCCGGCCATATCTTTACCAAGCGTCACCTCTCCTACCTGAACGACCTGCAGATAAGGTTTAAGGTTATTGATCACGATTTCTGACGCAGATGCTGTACTGCTGGAAGTGAGAACATATACTTTATTCAGACCCAGGGCATTAGTCCGAAGAACACTGAAATCAAGGGCGTTAGAATCATAACTGATCTGTTGCGCAAAGGTACGTTTTACTTCGCCTCCGTTTTTATTTCCTTTGTACACGATGAAGGGTGAAGAGACTGTAATACCAGCAGGGATCAATGAACAGAGCGCCGCAGCTGATGATACGGAACCACCATAATTATAGCGGAGATCCAGAATCAGGTCCTGTACTCCGGTCGCTTTAAATTCAGCAAATTTTTGCCTAAGAGCAGGCGTCATTCCATCCGGAAAATCATAGATATAGAGATAGCCAGTTTTTTTACCGTTTTTTTCAAATATTTTGGATTCCAAAGGCTGTTCAAAAGAATACCCATAATACACCATAATGTTCTTTTCATCCGCAACAGATCCATTTTTCCAGTTTCCTACCGTAAGTTCGATGACCGTCTGATCTTTAATCGATGACGTTAATGCTTCTGCATTAGCTGCCGTAATAGCTTTGCCATTAATCTTTGTAATCATCATTCCTCTCTGCAAACCGGAATTGAAAGCAGGAGAATTCTTCATCACAAGCTTCACGGTCGTGACAACATCTCCATTAGCCAATTGGATCACGGCATAATCGAAGCCATACCTATTGCGGACAGAACGCGGATAGGAAGAAGGATCCTGAGTATCTAAAGCAAATGAAAAACGGTCCTGAGAAGACAGCAGACTTTTAAAAAAATCTTTCACCGGAAGATGGTAATCCGGTTTCGCAGGCATCTGATCTGCCCAGTAATAGTACCGCCTCATACTGTCCTGTACCCAAAGATTGACAGACTCTGTACTTCCTTCCGGAAAAACCGGACCGCCCTCATCATCATTAGGATTACATGATCCAATACAGAGGGAAATTGCAAAGAGCAGCAGTAACTGAAAATTAAAATATCTTTTCATAGACGCTGACTTGTATTACAGATAATCCGCTACATCGATCTCTCCTTTCACTGTGAGTGCTCCATTTTCCATTTTTTCCTGAAGAACAATCAGATTAGCTCCTATATCCTGTTTTATTTTTACTTTGATGACTTCAGATCCGGTATAAGGAGTGGAAGTGCCTGATTTATATAATTCAAGGTAAACCGGGGCTGTATTACTGAAATAGTTATATATTTTAACCTCCGTAAAGCTTCTCTTTCCGATATTTCCGAATTCGGCAAGTACTACTCCATTTTCTCTTTTCAGAACTCCTTTCACACCGGATAGTTTGGACCCGGAATACTCACCAAGATTCGGGAAAATAAATTCAAATCCCACTTTCCCCAGATTGACCTGTGGTTTTACTGCAGAAGCCTGAAGAAAGATCCCCGGAAGATTAAAAAAATTAAGGGTTTTGTAGTCATTGATATTGTCGTAGGTTATATTATAATGGGCTACCTCAGCACCCGTTTCATTATTATAGATCGCCAGCCTGTCTGTTTCTCCCTCATCAAGAACAAAATTAAGCTGGGTTTCTATTGTATTGGTATAAGAAGTATTTCCGTTGATGGATACCGGAGTTCCGTTAAGTCTCAGCTGGATAATGTCCGGCTTTGAATATCCTTTAATGGTAACTTCGGCAGGTTTCTGTGATTTGTCAAATGGCTGCATAATGCTGCTGTCTGCACAGGAAACCAATAGGATACAAGATAAAAGGGCAATGAACTTATTCATTTCTATTATTTTAAATTAAAAAATCTAACTTAGAAATATTGTCCCGCCCTTGGATAACGGGACAATAGAATAATTATAATAAAACTAAGTTGGATATGTTGATGATCAAAAATTCTCTGCGGGGAAGCTTCAAATCAGCTTTGATCAATTAAATTTTTCATGGTTAATTCCTGCAGAATCTTCTGTAGGTAGTTGAATCGTGACTTCTGATTATTTTTTAATAAACTTCAGTCTTTCCGTTATTTTTCCGTCAGAAACTTCTGCGATATACATTCCAGCCTCCAATGAAGCGACATTCACAGATCTATTGTAAGACACTGAAAGCACTTTCTGTCCGTTCATATTATAAATATTCACCTCCGTCTTATTTTCATTACAACCTGGATTCAGTTGAAGCTGAAGGAATTCATTCACGGGGTTTTCTGTTATCTTAGTTAGGTTTTCTTTCTTCTTCACATCCTTTGTTCCCAAAAATGTTGAAGCATAAATCGCCATTTCATCAATGTTAATATTCTGCAGATTGTTTCCGGTCGATTTTCGGTTAGACCACAGTCCGATATATATTTTTTTACCGGCAAAAGCAGAAATATCAATAAGATTTTCTTTAAACTGAGTCAGATCGTTCGGGAAAGGATTGCTAAGCGTTCCGGCAATAATTCGGTAGGGACTTGCAACATCATTTCCATTTCCGTCTACGGTCATTGCCTGAAAATCTGCCAATGTAGGAACGGGCTTCTGAGGAGTGCTTACATAAATAAACAAATCACGTCCGAAATTAAGGTGTGTGGTTCTCTGTCTTCCGATATAGGCTGCCAGACTGATGGTTCCGGATGCTCCTTCCAGACTGATCTGTGGAGAAATGATCCAGTCGTTTTCCGTACCAAAACTTGGAGCATTACCCGTGGGAACTAAACTTACTGAATAACGGAGAGTCCCTGAAGTACCATACGTAAGTGCGGTACCGTTGAAGTAGATATTTTGTCCCTGTACCCATCCGTTTCCGTTGTTGTTAAGGTCATAAGTTGTCCAACCCTGAAGATCAGCGGGCGTATCAAAAGAATTGCTCCATACCTGAAACTGCGCTGCTGCAGCCTGTGATACCAATACAATAGATAATAAAAATAGTTTTTTCATAATACAGATTATTAGAGATTTAGAAAAAATAAAAAGCAGGGAAAGACATGGGAAGCTTCCCCTGCATTTTAGGTATTATTCCTGAATAGAGAAGTCATATTTCGTCCATGCTCCCTGGAAGTTTCCACCATTTCTAGGAGAAACGTTCCATGGTCCTTCGTTGAAGAACGGCTGGCTCATCCCCCAGGATGAAGCGGTAGTTCCTGTCAATAGGCTGGCGGCAGGAATTCCTGATGTACCTGTACCTGTAACAGAAGTTGCAAATCCGTGTACCTGAATTGAGCTCAGGTTAGACGCTGAAGTAAGTTCAGAACCTGTTCCTTCCACTTTGATTCCAACAGGATATCCTGTCACTACGGCATTATTCAAAGTTAATTTCCCGTTTCTTCTGATGTGAATACCGTTTTCATAAAAAGATCCGGAAGGAGTTGATGAGGTATACAACACATTTGTACGTGATCCTATAATGGTCAGATTGTTGATGACAGGATTGGTGATCAGCGGTGTAGCAGTACCTGTTGCATTATTATCCAGCTCAATACCGTTGGTATCAGAAACACCACCACTTAAACTGTGTGTAGAGTTGGTATCTGCTAAAGCAAGTGCATTGGTAATGGTTCCTGTGTATCCGTTATCAAAGTCAAAGTTATCATCATCCGCGGCAAAAGAAACCAGGTTAGAAGCATTTACTGTACCTCCGAAAAATTCGAAAGAATCATCTTTACCATAAGAAACCTGGATGTGGTCTACAGTAGTCCCGTTTCCAACTCCTCCTAAAGTAAGACCGTTGATCTCGTTTCCTGAGTTTGGTGCTAAAAGATCAAATCCTGCAAATTCAATACGAACATATTTCAATGTCCCTCCGTTGTGAGCTGCATTGGAACCTCCGTAATAAAAATCAGAACCTGTTAATCCTTCAATCGTCTTTGTATCAGGCGTGTTGGCAGGTGCATCACCTAAAATAATCACACCACCGAAATCTCCGGGAGCAGCCGTTGTATTTTCATCTCCATCTAACAGTTTATAACTTGTAAAAATAATGGGCTGAGATTCTGTACCGGTAGCATTGATTTTACCTGTTTTAGAGATAACTAAAACTCCTGTAGCCGTATTGGATGCGTTTGGTTTTGCTTTAATGAAAGTTCCAGGCTGAATAGTTAATGTAGCCCCGTTCTTCACCGTTACAATACCGTTAAGTTCTACAACACCACTCCATGTTGTATTTGAAGTGATATCACCGCTTACCGTAGTTACAGGAAGAGAAGAAGCTGTAATATACTCGGCAGAAGCAGGCTTCATTTCAAACGGAGTAGAAGAATCTGCAAGGCTATCGTTTTGACAAGCAGTAAGAGATAATGCTGCAACAGCAATTAAAGTTAGTTTTTTCATTGTTATAATTTTTAGCAGACCCGGTCATATTATTTTTATGTCCGAATTTTTTAATATTTAGGAACATCCGCCTCTATATTCCTGCGATTTGGTTGTGATCATTACTCTGCATTTCAGGAGGGGCTGTCTTGCAGGGGTTCCCTGATTTTCCGCTGCTGTCCGGGAAAAAATAACAGCGGCCGGCTTTTGATCTGATCCGGTACTGCTGTGCGCATCATCAGTATTGATCCGGATCGTCCTCAGGTTTCCGAAACCTGTACATGGCATTAATGAGCTCTTTATTCTGTTTTTTATAATCTTTTAAAACGTATAGTTCACACTGACCCCGAATATCCTTCCGCTGTATGCGCGGAATGTGATCTTATCAATATTCTTGTCATATTTGTCCGTAGCTCCCGGAAGCAGCTGCCATGCCTCCCGGTCTGTTGATATGGTGCTTCCTCCGGATCCGTTGGGCACGGAATAGGAATTGAAATTGTTATAAAACTCTTTCACCCTGTTGAAAAGGTTTCTTACATTGAATTTAACTTCCAGGTTTCTGTTTCTTAAGAATTTATAGGAAATCTGGGCATCTGCAACGGCGTAGGGACGCTGTATTTCTTCTCCGTTATAGTCATAACCTACCGTGATGTACTGGTCACCTTTGGCATTGTATAAAAAACTGGCTCCCAGGCGGCTTCCGTCAAACGTCAGGCCTAAATTATAGGCATAAGGAGTTTGTCCGTACAGTGGCCTTTCCACTTCATAGGTCTCACTATCCTCCCCTGTTTTATACTGATCTTTAAAAGCAATTACCTTGGTTGTATTGTAGGTGAAATTTCCGCTTACAAAAAGTTTTTCCAGCAAAGAGCCATCGGCAATAAATCCGAGGTTTTTCCGTACTTCCACTTCTAATCCTTTCAGCTTTGCATTTTTAGAATTCCCATTGTAGAGAAAGAGATTTCCTTCGTTCGAAAGACGGCCTTCACGCTCAATAGGTCTGTCGATATCTTTATAATACAATCCGGCAGAGAATATTTCACCCAGACCGGGAAACCATTCCAATTTAAAATCATAATTATTGACTACCGATGAGGTCATTTCTGTATTGTAAATCAATCCATTAGCTACCGGATCAAAATAAGGAAGTCCGGTTCTTTCGTTGAATTGAGGACGAATAACGGTTTTATTATAAGCCAGTCTTACATTGATCTTATTTGTAGGACTGTACGTTAAATTAACGGAGGGCATCCACTGCCATGGTTGATCATCAATAGGTGCTTTTTTAACAGTTTGATTATCCGAATCATCCATTTGCTGGGAGATCAGGTCATACTTAAAATACTCAGCACGGACTCCCCATACCAACCTGAGTTTATTTCTCCATCTGTTGTCAAACATGACATAAAATGCATTCTGGGTCACCTTCCCTTCATACTTGTCATTTTTGTACATCGGTTTTGTTTGCCAGCCTATTCCTCCCGGAACATATTTAGATCCATCAAACCACTGATTCAAAGAACCATATAGCGACATAAACCCTTTTTCACTACTGGGAACATCTCTGTTTTCATCCACCCTAAGAAAGAATTTCTGCTGTTGATTGGTATTATTTTTTATAACACCGGCGTAGCCTGCCTTTATGTCAGTTTTAAAATTCCCTGTGTCTATATTCCATTTCAGGGAAGTTCCGTAGTTATAATCCGTTTCTTTATTGGCGATATATCCTCTGTAAAAATTAGATGCTGAATTGTAGACCATATGATACGTAAGAATCTCGCTTCCCACGAAATCATACTGGCTCAGGTACTGCGTATAGTCTTTGGTGTCAGATTTCACGCCTGTTCTTGCAGCAAACCAGTTGATGTCAACATTTCGTATTTTATGATTTCCTTCCAGTTTATTCTGCAAAAGCGTCTGGTAAATAGGATAATTGGTATTGTCTGTATAAGGTTTGTCCAGATTTTTAATCTGTGCAGGATCATTATTCGGAATAATTCCGTTGTAGAAATAATTATAGGAAGCTTCAGCATTGGCAGCCATTCCGCTACCTCCTGTATATTCGTTCCAACCTGTGATACGGGTCAGGGTATTGTCATAGATATGGGTATATGAGTTACGGAAGGAAATTCTGTTTTTCCCCAACTGTAATCCGAAATTCAGCATTCCCGCCAGTGTGGAATTGTAATTATAGGAAGCTCCTTTATTTTTAAAATGATAAAATACAATAGGATCCGTTCCATTCGCCTGCCAGTTAGGATCATAGGGAGCGGTTGTATCCAGCCAGTTTCCTCTTCCTGTATGGTCAATATCCAGTTTATTCTGTTCGTTTCTTACCGTAAATGCTCCGGCAAATCCCCACTTGTTGTTATTGTCAAGGGCAAAGGTCCTTCCGAGAGCCAACTGAAGATTGGATCCCATATCGGCTTTCGTTTTGAAAGTACTGAAATTGTCGTTGGTAAATCTTTTCGACTGTTCAAAAAACAGCGGATTGTTCCAGTCTGTAGCTTCCATACCTTTAGGAAAATCTCTGGTTCCGTCGTCATATCCGAAATAATCATATTTTCCCTGCTTACGGGTAAGAAATTCTTTAAAAGCCGACTGATCATTATAGGAAGTTCCTACACTTACGGTCGTAAAATTTTCATTGGGAATATCTTTGGTTCTCACTTCTACATAACCTCCTGCAAAACTGGCGTTCATATCCGGTGTTGCCGTTTTGCTTACCACAATACTTTCCACCATCGCTGTGGGAATAATATCAAATGAGAAATTCTGGTTGTACGCTTCTGTACTTGGAAGATTGATTCCGTCCATCGCTGCCGTATTCCAACGCTCTCCCATAGATCGTACCACTACATATTTGTTGTCGATCGTTGTAATTCCGGTTACTCTTTTCAATGTTCCTCCCACATCATTATCGGGAGTTTTTGCAATCTGTTCGGCAGAAATTCCGTCACTCATCTGAGCTGCCTTTTTCTGCTGGGCAAGGAGTCCTGCCTGGGTATCTGCCTTTCGGGTTGCGGTAAGGACTACTTCTTTAATATCCGTTATCTTATCCGATGCTTGCTTCATGGCAAATGACACCGTACTGGTTTCATTGTTATTGACTGAAAGCTTTTCTACCCTCAATGGGCTGTATTTTGATGCTTTTACGGTAAGGGTATAGACTCCTGAAGGAACTTCCACTACAAAATCACCGTTATTATCCGTTAATATGGTTTTCTTTGCTACTGTAACTTCAGCTCCGGCAACAGGATTCCCCACTTCATCTACTATTTTTCCTGAGATTTTTCCGTTACCGATAACCGAGATGCCGTTTCCTTCATATTTTATTGAAATCAGGTCCCCACGGAGACGAAATGCTACAGGAAGTCCGCTTATAATATCTTTAAGGCAGTTGTTTACAGAAGTATTCTCACATTTTACGCCTTTCACCTTCAGTTCTTTGATATCCATTTTAGAATAAGCCAGCCGCATTCCCGTTTTTCCGGCAAAATCTTCCAGCACCTCAATGAGAGGTCTGCTTGCCGGGACAGTGAATGATACTTTCTGGACCAGTTCCTGTGCTTCGGCTGCTACCGTAAAAAATACTGCCGCAACGGTAAGACCGCATTTCAATCTTTTCATATGTTCAAGTTCTCTTATTAAAAGTTTTATTTTGTAGGGTTGATTTTGTAGGATAATTTTATTTTTTCAAGGTGTAGATATGGTCTTCTTTATGCACTTCCAGTCCCAGTATAAATGCCAGTGCTTCCATATTGTCATCAGCAGCACCTCCGGTAAAGTCCGCTGTAATTCTTTTATCTGCCATCTCTTTCGGGTATACAATCTTGATTTTATAGTTCGCCTGCATCACCTCTGCTACTTCTCTGAATGAAACATCATTGAAGCTTAATGAGACCAGCTCAGATTTCTGTTTCCCGGATTTATTTTCCGGAGTGAGTGACAGGACTGCTGCGGTATGGGCTATCCCGAAATTCGTCCATTTCTGATTAGGTTTCAGGTAAGAAACTTCCGTTCCGGCCGAGGATACGGCCACTTTTCCTTCGTAAAGATGTACAGACTTATCTTTCCCGGACTGGGAGATCTTAAAAACGGTTCCCAATACTCTGGTACTGAAACCATCTGCCCGGACAATAAACGGATGTGTTTTTGATTTTGCCACGGAAAATACGGCATCTCCTTTCAGATCCACAATCCTTGTGGAACCGGGAAATGATTTGTCAATGGTAAGTTCTGCACCTTTCAGTAAGGTCACTACAGAACCGTCTGCCAGATAAACTTTACGGTTTCCTGTATCTGCGGTGTAAGTATCAGGCTTAAATAAAGTAGTATAGGTAAGAATTCCTCCTACCGACAACAGAAGTATCACCACAGCGGCGGCTGTGTAAGCGTATCTTTTCAACTGATAAATGGGGGTCGGTTTTACCGGTTTGCTAAAATACAATTCCAGGGCAGACAAAACTCTTTCTTTAGATTGTGTCATATGGATTTTATCCAGATCTTTTTCTGCCTGATTTTTCCATTGATTTAATAATTCATCTTCTTTTTCTGAGATTTTTTCTTCGGAAACTTCTCTTTGCCAGAGCTTAAAAACAAAAGCTGCAGTATTCTTATAGGGTTGGCTTTTCATAAAATATTTCATGGTATTCACAGATACTTCTATCTATAAGACTGTGAAAATGAAAAACTTCCCCAGGCAGTTCTTAATATTGTATTCATATTACAACCAGCTTGTTAATAATTTTAAGCAGATTGGTTGTTTTATC
This sequence comes from Chryseobacterium carnipullorum, assembly GCF_003815695.1. Lineage (NCBI taxonomy): Bacteria > Pseudomonadati > Bacteroidota > Flavobacteriia > Flavobacteriales > Weeksellaceae > Chryseobacterium > Chryseobacterium carnipullorum. The sequence goes on from NZ_CP033920.1 coordinate 4,667,903, forward strand.
AACATTTGATTCACATTATGGGGATTTTTTTCAGAAATAATTAATCTTGAAGTCCCCAAAGTTCATAAAAAGTTAATTTTCCTTTAGGTAATTTTGCGGTACCAATATGAAACCAACCGACTACACGATATTAAAGAAAATAAGATCAGGCGACCGTCCTGCATTCATGCTGCTTTATGAGCGGTATTGGGATAGTCTTTACCGCTTTGTTTTCATGAGGACCAGAGACAAAGAAATGTCTGAAGAACTGCTTCAAAACCTGTGGATCAAAATTCTGGAGGATACGGCTTCCATCCAGACCGATGATTCAGAGAGTGCAAAAGGATATCTGCTGAGATACCTGCATTACAGGATTATCGATCATTATAACAGTTCTAAAAAGATACCGTCTACCATTAGTATTGACGAATTTGATCCTTCAGGAGAAATGGATATTTCTGATACAGAATATTTTGAAATTCTTGAAGAGAATGAGATCTCTACTCTGCTATCCATGATTGATGAGGTGGTTTCAAAGCTTCCTTCCACAGAGCAGACTGTGTACGATATGAGAATCAGAAGAAATATGTCTGTGGATGAAACGGCAGAAGCTTTGGGCATCAGCAACAAAACGGTAAGTAATAAATTAAGCAAAGCTTTAGGGGAAATACGGGATCAGCTGAACCCGGAATACCAGTCTTCTAAAAAACTGGTGTCGATCCTGATGCTGATGGAAATATTGACGAAATATTAAGTTCTTAGGATAGAAAAGTATCTGAATAAGGAAGCTATGAAGTTGGGAAAAACAAATTTTAATGAAATATATTTATCGGCAGTCCTACATCACTTCTATCTTCCTTCATCTTAGCACACCAAAGCCTAAATATCTTCCCGATCTGTTTCGGCCGAAACACTCTTCCTGTATTCTTTTGGGGTCATATTCCGGTGCTTTTTAAAAAGTTTGGACAGATGGCTTTCATCACTGAACTGAAGCTCATATGCGATTTCACTGAGGCGGACACTGCTGTATTTGAGATAAGTTTCCACCAGTTTCAGACGGTAATCCAGCAGATAGTCCTGGTAAGAAATACCTGTATGCTGCTTGAAGTATTCTCCGAAATAATTTCTGGAAATCCCGAAATGGTCTGCTATTGCATGAATTCTGGTCTTTTCTTTATCTTTTACATGTTCCTGGATATAGGTAATGATCTTCATGACAGAGAAAGCCTTTCTGTTTTGTTGCAGATCGGAAGTTTCACTTTCAATGATATTCCGGGCAATAAGATTAAGAAGAATGGAAATACAGTTCCGGATAATCAGATAGTCGTTGGTTTTATTCCTGTACTCTCTGGCAATCTGTACAATAAGGACTTCTGCAAACCGTTCATCATCTTTATTACGGAAAACACATCCGGCCTGTGCATGGTAATTATTGCTGATGTACTGCAGTTTGTGAAGGTTTTCGCAACTTTCTATACGGTCGGCTTCCAACCTTATTTTATCAATGAATTCGATGGGGCATTGAATCACAACCAATTCTGCATTTTCACTTTTAAAACGATACCGCTGGTGTTGGGGAATAATAAAAAGCTTAGATTCCTTAAAAGTAATGGTCCGTTCGTCATAGGTAAGTTTTCCATGGCCTCTCAGAACATAAACCAGTGAAAGAAAGGTTTTGGTCTTGAGATCAATTTCCTCATGATAAAGCTTGATTTCCTTTACATCGATACGCTCAACGGGTAACAACTTCATGTTTCGGTACTTATTTTTCCTCCAAAAGTACAATTTTACAGGTACAATAAGCGGTTAATTTTGCAAAAAAAAACATGAACATCTATCCTAAACGATGGCAGGCTCTTGGTTATCTTACTGCCGGAGCTTTTCTTTCCCCACTGGATTATTTTATTGTCAACATGGCGCTTCCTTCCATTAAAAAGGCTTTCAATGCAAGTGATCATCAGCTGCAGATGGTGGTTGCCATTTACGGACTCACGTATGCAGCACTTGTGGTTTGTGGAGGGCGTTTAGGAGAACTGTATGGACGGAAGAAAATATTTACCGTCGGATTGTACCTCTTTTTATTGTCCTCCCTTGCATGTGCTCTTTCTCCGGATATTAATTTTCTTATCGCTGCCCGGCTGTTTCAGGGAATTGGAGCTTCTTTTCTGGCTCCTCAGGTTCTGGCGTCTGTCAGGGTACTGTTTAAGAGCAGCGAGCAACCTAAAGCGGTCAGTATATTCAGTTCTGTTTTCGGTCTGGCTTCTGTAGCGGGACAATTGCTGGGTGGATTTCTGCTCAATCTTCACTGGACAGCCTTTTCCTGGGAACTGGTATTTCTGGTGAATGTACCTGTTACCCTGCTCTGTATCGTTGGTATTCATTTTACTATGGACAATAACCGGGAGGAACAAAGACAAAATATTGATTTTACAGGAGCATTACTGCTCGTCACTTCTCTGATGATGATCATATGTCCCATTATTTTTGGAAGAAAATACGATTGGGCCTGGTGGATTTTTGCGATCCTCTTCGCAGGAATTTTATTATTGGTCGTTTTTTACAGATATGAAGTTCAATCACTGGAAAAAAACAAGCCTGTACTGATAGATCCTGGTCTTTTGCAGCAGCCTCCCTTTGTTTTATGCCTTATCATCATCTTCTTTTATAATTTTACATCGGGACTGTTTATCTGTTATCCTTACTATCTGCAGCAGTTTTTGCACTGGAATCCGGTAGAAACAGGTCTTGCTATTATTCCGTACGGACTCGCCTTTTTTCTCGGACCGCTGCTTGTGTCAAGGATAAAGCTGTCTTCATCTATTCTGATCTCTATAGGTTTGAGTCTTTTGATCATTGGATTTACTCTGACTTCATTATTCATTTTTCTTGATGAAAGGCCTTCAATATTCCTGAATATCAGTTTGTTTTTGGCAGGATTGGGTCATGGGGTGATCATGCCCGTGATGATGCGGAAAACAATTGGCCTGATTGATAAAGAAAAAGCAGGCCAGGCCTCAGGTCTGATCAGCATCAGTATACAAATAGGCAGTGTAACCGGGGGTACGATTATCGGAACTGTATTTTTCAGTACTTTATCAATGATTGGGTTTCCAAAAGCTTTTGCTCTGGCCGTTTTCTTAATAGCAGCGGCTCAGATCACTGGAATCTTTATCAATAAAAAACTGGTGAAATACAACAAAAACTAAATTTCACTACTCATTCAATCAAAACATTATATATTTAAACCTATGAATAACGACGAAAAAATCATTAAAGAAATTAAGGAATTTCACAGAGATATCGAAGCCTGGTTTCGGGGAAAAGAAGATCAGGAGAGTCTTTATAAAAAGCTTCTGTCTGGTTTTAATTCAGATTTTAAAATGATCAGCGGTAACAATAACACAATTACGTTAGCTGCATTTTCAGAATGGCTCCCGGGAGCTTATGGTCAATTTCCCGACCGAAGTATTGTTCTTGACAATATAGAGGTTCAATCTACAGAAAGTCATGGACTTGCCTCTTATGTTGAGATTCAGACTACAGGCGATTTGGTAACGCACCGCCAATCTTCAGCAGTCTTTGTGATTCATCAGGATAAGGCATTTTGGCTGCACCTTATTGAGAAGTGGATATGATCATGGAACCTGGAATGACTATTTTTCACAAAATACAAGTGTGATTCTTTTTACAGATATTTAACGACAAGATCTTTTATCTTTTATCTTTTATCTTTTATCTTTTATCTTTTATCTTTTATCTTTTATCTTTTATCTTTTATCTAAGTAATTTTATCTAAGTAATTTTATCTAAGTAATTTTATACACACACCGCTGCCCGCCGGACAAAATATGATTCACCCTTTCTACCTGATACGCTTTACCGATGAGGTTTTGGAAATTGGATAGTTCGGCCCGGCAAAACCCCTGACATTCTGCGGCAGCGGCACAGATCGGACAATGATTTTCGATGAGGAAATACGCACCATCTTCTTTGGTCCATTCCGCCATGTATCCTTCTTCACTGCGGACTTTTACCAATACGTCCAGACGTTGCTCGAGTGATTCTGCATTGATTAAAGCTTTTTCATACCGTTGATAAGTCGTTTTCTCCCTGTCATTGATCAAAAGATCCAATGCATTGTCTCCCAGAAGATTTTTTACAGAGCGCAGAATCTGTACCGTGACATCAGCATGGGAATCCGGAAACTGGGATAATCCTTTTTCTGTAAGGGTATAATAGGTAGATGGGCGCCCTACCCCTTCACTTTTCGAAACAGATGTGATCAGCCCTTCTTCGGCCAGGTTCAGTAAATGCTTTCGCGCACCCTCTTTTGTAATAGAGAGTTCTTTAGAGATCAAAAGTGAGGTGGCCTCTCCTCTCATCTTTAAAAACATCAGGATACGGTCTGCTGCCGGTTTCTTCATTTGGCAATATTTATGTTGTTTTATTTCCTACAACAAATATAGTCATTTTCTATAATTTCCAATTTTAATGATTAATTCAATAATAATCAGATTATTAATGAATATCTCATTGATTAAATAAAACAACCATAAAGTTGTTTTATTAAAATATATGATTACCTTTGAAACACATTAATCAAAAAAAATAAAATAATGAACTCATTGACACTGCCTCAGCTTCCTTATGCTTATGATGCACTGGAACCCTTTATAGATAAAGAAACAATGACCATTCATCATCAGCGTCATCATCAGGCGTATGTAGACAATCTGAATGCAGCTTTACAGTCAGCCGGAGAAACTTCTACCGATCTGGATTCCATTCTTCAAAGGATCAGTGAATACAGCCCGGCGGTCAGAAACAATGGTGGCGGACACTTCAACCATTCTCTGTTTTGGGAGATTCTTTCTCCACAGCCGAAATTAAATCCTGAAGGAAAACTGGCAGAAGCCATCAATACCAGTTTTGGAAGTCTTGAAGATTTTAAAGCTGAAATGAAAAAAGCCGGTCTCGGACAGTTCGGTTCCGGATGGGTCTGGTTATTGGTCAAATTCAGTGGTTCACTGGCGATCACTTCAACAGCGAATCAGGACAATCCGATGATGGATACCCAATCGGTCAACAGAGGTTTCCCCATCCTTGGAATAGATGTCTGGGAGCACGCTTATTACCTGGCTTATCAGAATAAAAGAGCAGATTACCTCGATTCATTCTGGTCAGTTCTGGATTGGTCAGCCGTAGAAAAAAAATACGAAGAAGCCTTATCAAAAATCAGATAGTCTATTAAAACATTGATTAAAAATCAATTATGAATCAGAAAATTTTCATCAATAAAGCAGAAGCTTCAGGAATTATTGCCCTTGATCTTTTAAACTATAAACCTACTACAGAGATCGTGGAGCTGGATATCAAAGACCATCTTTTTATGGGACTGATTGTGAAGGAAAAGGAGTTTAAAGAATCAATTGCTGCCGTGGATTTTTCTGTATACAATGAAAAAGCTGTCGCCATTGTGTGCTCGGTGGATGCTATTATTCCGCCCTGGGCATTGATGATGCTTATGGAAAAATTGGCTCCCTATGTTGTCTATGCCGATTTAAATAATGCTGAAACGGTCCTTCTCAATCTCTGGAAGCGCCGTCTCATGTATGCGGATTTAAAATGTTTTAAAGATCAGAAAGTTGTGGTAAGGGCAAGAGCAGATCATGATCCTGCTTTGTATTTGTTAGCGGCCGGGCTTCTTAAACCTTTAGTTAAAAGTCTCATGTATGGTGAAATAGGATTACCGAAAGTCATTTTTAAAAGTTAAAAACAATGAAAGCAATTATATTCAACGGCTCCCTGGAAAGAAGATCGGAGTCAACATCGGGAAAGATTTCACAATACTTTGCAGAAAGAGTTGAAAAATCAGGATTTGAAACTGAAATCTTTAGCCTGGCAGATTCGGGAATTCCTCTTTTTGACGTGACTCTTACAAAAACACCGTTAGCAGTAGAACGGATGACGCAACTATTTCTGGAGGCTGACATTCATTTCTGGCTTGCCCCATTGTATCATGGAAGCATTCCCGGAGTGATGAAAAACTGTCTGGACTGGCTTGAAGTAACTTCCGGGCATTATCAGCCGTACCTGACGGATAAAATGATTGGACTTGTATGCTGGGCAGATGGCCTTCATGCCATGCAGGGAATTCATACGATGGATGCTGTAGCCAAATCTCTTCGGGCCTGGCCGGTTCCTTTCAGTGTTCCTGTGATCAGAACCGCATTGTTTGATCATGAAGACCCAACAAAAATATCTTCCCTTTACTCTGATAAATTCGATAAACTGATCAATATTGCTACAACGAAAAGCATAGTAAAAGGAAAGTAAAATTATTAAATAACTGGAATTGACTGATGATCATGAAGGAAGAAATTACAATAAGGGTAAAGGATCAGGACGGAAATATTCATGAGCTGATCTGCCCACTGGAAATGGGGCTAAGCCTGAAAGACATTTGTAAAGCTTATGAGTTGCCTATGGAAGCGATGTGTGGAGGAATGGCGATGTGTGCCACCTGTCACTGTTATATTTTGAATGAAACTTCGGTGCTGCCGGAAAAAGGAGACATTGAAGAGGCTCTTCTATCTGAACTCTTTACGACTCTGCCTTCCAGCAGGCTGGCTTGCCAGATTCACCTGACGGCAGCAATGGATGGTCTTTCCATAGAAATTGCACACGATTAATTCCTAAAAAATAAAAGAAAGCTGCCTGAGTGATGAACCGATCAATGCTTGCAGCCCAATGTTTTTTTTCATTTAAGTTATGTTTAGACGGAGGGATTTCCGAAACCATCACTGGTCAAAAGAAATCCCTTTTTTTTAAGCAAACTTCTAAAACTAAAATAAGTATGGCTATTACAATAACAGATGACTGCATCAACTGTGGAGCGTGTGAACCTGAGTGCCCTAATTCAGCGATCTATGAAGGCGCTGTTGACTGGCGCTGGCAGGATAAAACCAAACTTTCCGGTAAGGTTGTTTTTCCGGATGGAACTGAGGCTGATGCCGGAGCGTATCAACAAGCTTATGCTGATGATGTGTACTATATTGTCCCTGGAAAATGTACGGAATGCAAAGGTTTCCATGAAGAACCTCAATGTAAAACAGTTTGTCCTGTAGACTGTTGTGTGGACGATCCGGAACATCGTGAAACCGATGATATTTTATTCGGACGGCAGGAGTTTTTACACCATTAACGGAATCTTAGTTTTAAACACTCATCCCACAAATATTTTGCACAAACGATCACAAATTGGTTTGCAAAATCTGTGAGAATATTTTGCTGGTGGTTAAAATTAGAAGCGGCGGATTTTTAATCCGCCGCTTCTGTAAAATTTTTCTTCTGGCTTTTCCAAAAACTATTTAACTTTTACCCCGTTATACATCTTTTGAGTAAAAGGAGTGTGTATCCCCAGCTCTTTACCGAAATTCAAAACGGCACCCCCCAATAATTCGAGTTCGTTGTTTCCTTTTCCGGAATTGACATCTAACTGCAACGAAGTGGGAGTTTCGAAGGGAAATGCAGAGGCTTTTTCAAAGGTTTTCTGAATAATATCTTCGTCTAAAGCGATCCCTTTCTTGTCAGCAATCATTTTTATTTCTTTCATGATTTCAGAGGCTTCCTGTTTTTGTTCATCATTCTCACATACTGTTCCGATGGAAGAATTATGTTTGGCCGTTACCAATCCGAAACTGGCGATAAAAATATATTTGGTCCAGATGTCTGTCAGAGAATTGTCTTTAAAATCGAATTCAATTTTACTTTCTTTCAACAGATCTGCAATCCAGTCCACCTCAGCAGAGAAGTGCTGAGGGTCTCTTCCTACAATCATTTTTCCCGCTTTTCCTTTATGTCCTACGATTCCCTTTTCTTTGATATGGGAAGCTACATACAGACAGGTTGGAAGTATAACGTTATCAGGAATTATTGTTCTGATTCTTTCATAAATATCCGCCCCATTCATCATGGGAAGCAGCACGGTTTCAGTGCTGATCACCTCTTTGAGCTGTCGGCAAATATTTTCAAGATCATATTCTTTGACACAGATGAATACTAAGTCTGCATTTTTCACATCGCTGATATTCTGCTCTACAGCATCGGGGCGCGTATGATCCACAGGATGTTCAGGCGAGATAAGAACCAGTCCGTTTTCTTTTACCTTCTGATACGTTTCTCCTCTTGCTACGAAACTGATTTTATACTTCTGCGAGGACTCATTTTTCTGGTTGATTTTAAAACCGAAATATCCGCCTACTCCACCCAATCCAACCACAACAATATGTTTCTTAGTCATAAATTTATTTTTAACAAAGATGAGATTGAAATTTGATTCTATCACTTGACAAATGCGAAGAAATTAGCTGTAAGATTTAAGAGCCAAAAAATGTAAGACTCAGATTTCAGACAAAGTTTAGACTGAGATTACGAATATATCCTACAAACCAGCTACCAGTAGCAACAATTTAATTAGCCCTATTATTTTAACCTGCAAATCAATACCACTCGTATCTCAAAACTCTAAAACCCAAAAACACTCCAACCCTCAAACACTTACGATTACATTTTATTTATATCCCTTCTGATACGGCTCAATGAACTGTCTTTGATTCCTAAGTAGGACGCAATAATTTTCAAAGGAACATGCTGGAAAATCTCGGGATGCTTTTTCATCAGATTAAAATATCTCGTAGAAGCTTTCTGACTGGCCATTTCGATCAGCCGGTCGTGAATGCTGTGGTAATTAAGAACAAAAAGAAGTCTGCTGAACTCCCTGAATTCAGGAATATTATGAAAATTGTGCTGTACATTTTCTAATCCTGTTTCCCAAAAAGAACAGGCCGTTATGGTCTGGTAGGTTTCCTTGGCGGGCTGCTGTCTAAAGAAGGACAGAAAGTCATTGACAAAGCAGGGTGCGACATAGATATTAGTCGTGATTTCTTCATTGTCCTCATTCAGAATAAAGGAACGGACGTAGCCTTTTTCCAGAAAAAAAGTCCTGGTACTGACCTCATCTTTATGCAGGACAACTTCATTCGCTTTGAGCCCGAAGGAACTAAAGGTTTCTGTGATTTTTCCAACCACCTCTTCTTTGATGTCGAATAAAGAATGGAAGTAGTGATTAATTGAAGACTTATTCATGATCATAAAAGTGTGGCAACAAGAATCAAAATTAAGCAAAATCCCGAACACTTTCCTTTATTAATCGGTTTTATCAATAATCACCATCGAAACAATAGGCGCAACCGCTTAAAAAAAATGAGGAGATTTGTATTGTAAAACTATTCATCCTTTTAAAAAATTATCAATATTGAAAACTCACCCCGTCATTGCAGTTCTTTTCCCCGGAGATATGGGAACCCAAATTGCCAAAGCACTTATAAACCATAATTTTAAAGTCATTACGGCAGGCGAAGGAAGATCAGCACGGACCTTAGACAATATACGAAATTCAGGAATTACGGATACCCAGTCTCTTCAGAATACTGTTGAGCAGGCAGATGTTATTCTTTCGCTTACCAGCCCGGAAGGAAGCCTTAAAATGGCAGAAACTGTTATTTCCTGTCTGAAAACAACTTCCAACCGTCCTCTTTATGTGGATTTAAATTCCAATACTCCTGCCCTTTCCTTATCTATGGAACAGTTATTTTCGGCTATCGATGTTCCTTTTGTCAACGGAGCTGTGATGGGCGCCTCCAAGGATGTTCCAGACCATGCTGTTTTAGTGGTGAGTGGTATCTACAGATCTATTTTTATTAAGTTGTTTGCTCCCGTTTTTAAAATTAAGGATGCTGGTGAAAAAACAGAGGCGGCATCAGCGTACAAACTTTTGTTTTCGATGGTAAATAAAGGAATGAATGCTCTCTTCTTTGAAACCATGACAGCAGCAGCTCATTTCGGAATCCTGGATGAACTGAATGAAAGTCTTCAGGAATTTCTTCCCGGAACTTATCAGGATCTCATGAAAACAACCCCTACCTATCCACAGCATATCCTGAGAAGAATTGATGAAATGAAAGGTCTGGCCGATATGCTGAAAAGTGAAAACCTCCCACATATCATCGCTTCCGGAACCGCTGAAACCTTTGAAAGGGTTTACCGGTCAGGTATTTTTGAGAATGAAAATCCTGAAGGAGTTATAGAAACCCTACAGAATTTTAACAAACTATCTGACAAAAAGTAAACACTTTTTTTTAATTGATCCAAAAGGAATGATAGCTAAAAGGAATATTTGGCCTGGATGTTTTTGATGGTCGTTCATTAAGGTTATATTTTGAAGTCTCAGTATTTAGAACTCCTCCCAGCCTTCATTCTGAGGGTCATATTTTGCAAATTCCCCGGTATCGGTAAATTCAGAAGCCGTCATTTCTACTTCAAAGATGGAACTTTCACTCAAATTTGCATTGAAATAAAGGCTTTTATCAGTAAGTAAGGCGCTTCCAAAATCTTCATCAGGATGGCTGAAATGAGTTCCCGTTTCATCATCTCTTACCAATGCATATTTAGATTGTAAAAGGCGTTCTTTCAATCCCGCCATTTGCGCTCCGGTGAATGGGACAAGGTTTTCTTCACGGTCAAAAAAGCTGTCGTCATCGGCGGCCTTCTCTTTTTCTTTTGTTTTAATGCTGAATAACTGGATATTGTAGCTCATGAGGGATATGTGATTATCAGTTCGCCAATATAATACTTTTATAGGTATCTATGCGGTCTGTTTCTTTAAACATATTACAGAGGATGATTAATTCATCCGTATGATACTCCTCAGCTTTTTCCTGAAGTCTCGCTGAAATATTCTCCGGAGTATCTGTAATGATATGTTCCAGGATCTTAAAGAATTCTTCTTCATCTTCACTTCCCAATATTCTCTGTTCAACTGTTTCCGGGGGAAGAAGTGCTTCCGGGGACTGAATATGTCTTGCCTGCAAAAACTGATAGGCCATTCCATACGCATTATATTGAGCTGATGAGAGATCTTCTGCTACAGATACCGCAACAGCCACTTGCAGTGAAGGATCCGGACTGTATTGATTTCGGTCAAATTTGTTTAAATAGGTTTCGGTACTTTCAGTTGCATGATCACCTCTCATAAAATCAGCATACGAATAACCTACGCCATGTTCAGCCGCTTCCGTGGCAGATTGAACTCCGGAGCCTAACCAAAGGATTTCAGGAAGGTGCGTGAGATTTTTAGGTTGGGCAATAAGACCGTCGTAGATTCCTTTTTCTTCTTTGATGTATCGGATGATCTCTTCCAATTTCGTTTCCTGGCTGGCTAAAATTACAGGTCTGTGATTATTCAGTGCGGTAACGGCATCTTTTAATCCGCCGGGAGCTTTTCCTAAACCCAGAATAAAACGTCCGGGGTAAAGACTTTCCAGCATCTTAGTCCATTCTGCGATCTTGTAGGCTGAATAATTTTTCATCATGATCCCTCCGGTTCCTACTTTGATGCGCCGGGTTTTGCTTAAGACAACGGCAGACAGAATTTCAGGACTTGAACTTCCATAGGCTTCCACCCCATGATGTTCCGAATAAACCACCCTATGAAACCCTGCTTTATCGGCCAATACAGCAAGATCAATACTGTTATTCAATGCCTGCAAAGCACTTCCTCCTTCAATGGTCGGAGACTGATCCAGAATGCCTAATTTCAATTTCATACCGGGGGTTTTACCTTACTGTAAAACTAAAATAATTTATTGAGCTAATGAACTATATTTTTGATGTAAGCGCTTTAATTCTTTCTTTTGTATACGTAATCTGCTCTTTTTCTTTCTCCGGATCAGGTTTATTTTTCAGATACAGATGATAGTAAATGAGCGCATTTTTAGATTGCTTCAAATTAAGATCATAGAGAAGACCTAAACGGTAATAAACAGTACTGCTGGCAGTGAACGTAAGACCTCTTTTATATGCCTCCAAAGCTTCTGAAAACTGATTTTTCTGTTCGTAAATCCCTGCCAGCGCAGTATAATAAAGCGTGGTATGATCTGATATTCCCTCATCTATGGTTTTTTTCGCATATTCAGTGGCTTTATCATATTCTTTCAGTTCACGGTAGCTCAGAGCCATAAAATACAAAGTTCCCTCATTCTGAACACCAAGATCTTCCAATGTTTTGAAAATAGCAGCACATTTCTGATACTCTTTTAAATAAAAATACGCCTGTCCCATTTCATTCATCACATTCACATCTGTATTGATCATCATCAGCTTCTCTCCGGTTTCAATAACCTCTTTATATTTACCCAACTGATTCGCCAAAGGAAGCTGTGCCTGCCGGAGTGTAAAGTTGTCACGGTCTGCATCAATAGCCGTTTTGAGGATGTCATAAGCTTTCTGATATTGTTTCTGCTCGCGATAAGCCATCGAAAGATCGTAGGCGATATCTGGATCAGTATTGCGTAAAGAATTCGCTTTTTTAAGATATTTTAGTTTAATCTCAGGGATATCTCCCAAACCCGCCAATTGTTTATAAGCGCCGAAATTAAGACTATCAAGCTGAATAATTTCCAGAAGATAGTTTTTGGATCTCGCAGCATTTCCTCTCCTTGAATTGATATTGGCTAAGCTGAATAAAAGAGGAATACTGCCCGGTTCCAAAGCATTAAGTTTCAGATAATATTGCTCTGCTTCCGGAAGTTTTCCGGACATCATATGGCAGTAAGCCATTTGCATTAATGCTTTTATATCTTTTGTATCTTGAGGATAAATACTCTGCAGATATTGCGCAGCCTCAGTATAACTCTGGGCTTCATAGTAGTCCAAAAGTTTTTCTTTATCAATAACCTGCCCTGCCAGGTTCGTAATAGTGAGTAGAAGGAGACCTAGTGAAAGCCAAAATTTCATACTTGTGATTTATTACTAAATTATCAGTTATTTGCCTATTTTCCAAATTTTAAGACTTAATTATTCACATTATAAAGATTTAAATGAATTTTAATTAAAAATCATCATCTTAAGGAGTTCATATGATTTCATCACATTTTTTTGTAATTTTCTATTTTGAAATAAAAGAGGGACATTTTTATGGAACATGAATTCTACTGTCAGTTCATCAAGCCGGATCCGTCACTGGACTGCTTTGTAGAAAATATCGGGATTTTTCATAATCCTTCTGATCAAGCAAAAGAAGTTGTTGTGATGCCTGATGGAAGAGTCGATCTGTTTTTCATGCAAAATGGAAAAGATGAACCTTTCGCTACTTTTCTCATCGGATTGGAAACTGAGCCTGAGCAGAGAACCATTCCTTCCGGCACCCTTGCTTTTGTCATCAGCTTCCGACCTTTAGCCGTTGAATATATTCTGCATACTTCTATTGCAGATCTTCTGAATACTGCACGGACTCTCCCTGATGATTTTTGGAATCTTTCTGTTAACGATCTCATCGATCTTGATTTATTTGCCCAAAAAATATCACGAAAAATAACAGAACTTTTGCCTGAAACAGTTGATGAAAGAAAACGAAAGCTTTTCGATCTCATCTACTCCTCAAACGGCGAGATGAGCGTGAAGGAACTCTCAGACAGCACAGGCTGGAGCAGCAGACAGATCAACCGCTACTTCAATCAGCAGTTTGGACTCTCTCTAAAGGCTTATTGCACTATTCTCCGTTTCAGAGCATCCTTGGAGCATATCGCAGAGGGCAAATTATTTCCCGAGCTCAATTTTGCGGATCAGAATCATTTCATCAAAGAAATAAAAAAATTTTCCGGTGTACCTCCGAAAGAATTATCCCAAAATAAAAATGACCGATTTATACTATTATCTGTATTGAAACAAAAATAATTTTGCATCAGTAAATTAAATAACAATGGTAATAGATAATCAATCAATAGCGATAATAGGTGGTGGTCCGGGAGGACTGACGCTTGCAAGACTTTTACAAATTCATCAGGCAGATGTAAAAGTATATGAAAGAGATCTTAATCCATATGCAAGAGTACAGGGTTCCCCTCTTGATATGCATGAAGGATCAGGTATGGATGCATTGCGCGCTGCAGATCTGCTGGATGAATTTAAAAAGAATTACCGTCCCGGTGCAGACAAGATACTGATCGTAAATGAACAGGCAGAGATCGTATTCAGTGATTATGAAACAAAACCTGATAAAGATTTCGGGAATGAAGATTTCCGTCCTGAAATAGACCGTGGTCCATTGAGAAATATGCTGCTGGACTCTTTAGAGCCTGAAACTGTAGTCTGGGACAGTCATTTTATTTCGATGGAGAAACAAAATAACGGCTGGTTACTTCATTTTAAAAACGGATCTTCAGCGTATGCTGATCTTGTGATTGCCGCGGATGGAGCCCACTCAAAGATCCGTCCTTATCTTACCGATCTGAGACCGATTTATTCGGGAATTTTAATGCTTGAGGGGAATGTTTCCAACGCCGAAACAGCAGCTCCCCATATCAAAGAACTGATCAAAGACGGTAAAATAATGGCCTTTGGAAATGACAAAAACCTTCTTCTTGGCCAGAAAGGGAGTGGTGATCTTGGATTTTATGCCAGTTTCAGGACCGATGAAAACTGGGCAGCAAAGAGTGGTCTGGATTTTTCTGACGGAAAACAGGTCCTGGAATGGTTTAAAAAGGAATATTGCGGATGGAGTACGATCTGGTATGAACTGTTTGAAAATGCTTCTGTTCCCTTTATTCCCCGTCCCATTTATTATATGCCTTTGGATCAGGGATGGGAAACTCAGTCTCATCTGACTTTGCTTGGTGATGCTGCTCATGTAATGCCGCCGTTTGCGGGAGAAGGTGCCAATATGGCGATGCTTGATGCTCTGGAACTCAGCCGATGTCTGACTTCTGATGAGTTCAGTACCCTTTACGAAGCTATTTCCCATTATGAAACTCAGATGCGCCAAAGAGCCACCAAAGCCATTAAAGAGTCTTTGGAAAACGGGGACAAGATGCATTCTGAAACAGCTTTAGCCACCATGCTTGAATTTTTCAGCAGCCATTAAGTTTCACTGAATAAGTGCCAGTGGAATTTATTTTCTTTACGATCAGTTTTTTTTCTTCTTTTGAACAGCTACAGATCAGAATAAGAAGTAAGGCAAACCCTGTAAATTGGAGTAAGCGTAAGTTATTTTGTTTCATAAATAATCAGGTTAATCCATGCAGGAGAAACTCAAATGTAAGCATTTCAGAAAATTCGGACAAAATATCTTTGGGAATCAGCTCAACCGAAATCCCGCCCTGAATTCTAAGGGAGCCATTCTGGTTTTCTTTTTAAATAAAGTACTGAAAGACTGGGCATGCTCGAATCCTAAACTGTAGGCAATTTCACCGACTGACAATTCGGTAGCGGAAAGTTTTTCTTTAGCCTTGGTGATCAGTTTTTCATGAATATGCTGCTGGGTATTCATTCCTGTGTGGAACCGTAAAAGATCGCTTAAATAATTAGGCGAAAGGTGCATCGCTTCTGCAATAAGGTGAACGGTTAAGATTCCTTTTTCTGCGGACCGCTCCTGGTCATAATAATCATTTACAAATTTTTCAAATCTGGCCAGCAATTGTTGATTATTGCTTTTTCGGGTAATAAACTGCCGCTCATAGAAACGATTGGAATAATTAAGCAAAAGATCAATCTGCGACAGAATAATTTCCTGGGTATGTTTGTCAATATGCTGGCATTCCTTATCTATTTTATGAAATATTTCAATAAGGTTCGTTTCTTCATCTTCAGATAAATGCAAAGCTTCATTCACCGCATACGAAAAGAATCCATAACCGGAAATAATATGAGCTAAAGGATGTTTTAATATAAAATCCTCATGAAAGATCAACAGATATCCTTCCCCGCATTCCATCGTATGAAGGTCGAGATACTGCACCTGGTTGGGTGCAGTAAAACTTAGAACTCCTTTATCATAATCATAATGCTGCTGACCATATCTTACTTTGCCTTTTGCCTCTCTTTTTAGTGCGACACAGTAAAATCTGTTCACAAAACCTTTCCAGACCTCATCCTCCAGAAATACACTTTCGGATAAATTGATGACGCTTACGAGCGGATGTTTGGGCTCAGGCAATGACAGCAAACGGTGAAAAGCAGAAACAGACTGGATGGTATTCATAGTTTACAATTAAAAAATTAATCCAAGAGTCCCATACTGAACTCATCGTACGGAGCGCCCGTATCAGTTCCTAAAGGTACAATACTTTCCAGTTTTAAAAGGTCAGCTTCCTGTAAATGAATTTTGGTGGCATCAATATTCTGTTCTACATATTTTCTGCGTTTGGTTCCGGGAATCGGAACGATCCCTTTACTGATAATCCAGGCCAGCGCCAGTTGTGAAGATGTTACGTTCTTTTCTGCAGCCATGCTTTCGATAGCTTTCACCAGCTCAATATTTTTATTAAAATAGGCTTCCTGAAAACGGGGAATCGCTCTTCGGAAATCATTCTCCGGAAGATCATTGATGGAACGGATCTGTCCTGATAAAAAGCCTCTTCCCAGCGGTGAATAGGCCACAAAACCAATTCCAAGTTCTTTCAATGTTGCCAGAACTCCTTTTTCTTCTGCTGTTCTTTCAAATAAAGAATATTCGCTCTGGACAGCCGTTAGGGGATGTATAGTATGTGCTTTTCTCACTGTTTCTGAAGATACTTCTGATAAACCGATATACCTTACTTTCCCTTCTTTGACAAGATCACTCATCGCACCCACGGTTTCTTCTACCGGAGTATTTTTATCGAGACGATGCATGTAGTAGAGATCGATATAGTCGGTTTTTAAATTTTTAAGAGATCTTTCTACTGCTTTTTTCACATAGTCTTTAGTTCCGTTGATCGCCCAGGTCACCTGATCATGATCATCTATTTCCCATCCGAATTTTGTTGCAATGATATATTGATCCCGACTATTCCCCATAGCTTTGGCGATCAGCTGCTCATTTTTAAAAGGTCCGTAAAGATCGGCAGTATCGAGAAAGTTACCTCCCAGTTCCAGGGAACGGTGAATCGTAGCAATGGCTTCTTTTTCGTCTGCTTCACCATACATATGGGCATCTTCAAAACCTGTCATCCCCATGCATCCTAAACCTATATTGGGGATGGTAAGGCCCTGGCTTCCTAATTTTATCTGATTCAAATTCATATCGTTGATTTTTATAAGTACAAAATTCAGAAGAAATGACGAAGCCAATGTATGCAGAATGATGAATATTGTATGCAAATCACGGAATTATTTATTTCGCAGAAGCCCCCCCATATTCTATTAAAAATGACATGATTGCCAAGAGAAAGCTGATCATTTAAAATGAAAGGGATATTCTAATGAAAAGTTTTACATATATTTGAAATCAGACGGAAGCCTAGATCAACTTCCGGATAAGATCCTGTATTCTAAAGATAAAAAAATAGACATGAAAAAAGTAACAGGAATTGGAGGGATCCTTTTCAAATCAAAAGATCCCGGTGCCATCAATGAATGGTACAAAACCCATCTTGGCCTTGAAACGAGCCCCTACGGAACCAGCTTCGAATGGCGCGAAAGTGAAGACACCACTAAAAAAGGACTGACGCAGTGGGCTCCTTTTGCTGAAAATACAACCTATTTTGAACCTTCTCCCAAAGATTTTATGATCAATTACAGAGTGGAAAACCTGGAGGCTCTGGCAGAGGAATTAAAAAAGGAAAACGTTACCATTCTGGACGAAATTGAAACCTATGATTATGGAAAGTTTCTTCATATTCTGGATCTTGAGGGCAACAAGATTCAGCTGTGGGAGCCGATTGATCAGGAAATTAAAAAATAGAAAGAGCCCGGATATTCCGGGCTCTTTCCTCACACAAACGGTACCATGAAATAGGGTCTTCATTTCAGGGCAGATGAATTATCTGCCTCAGAATATAAAGCATCTCATTTTATTTTTTGATAAGTTTAGTATTGTACGTGTTTTTGTCATCTTTAAGCGTGATCACATACATTCCTTTGATTAATGATGCCACATTGATTCTGTTGTTAGCATCAATCTCACCTTGCTGAACCAGTCTTCCGTCTGCACTGAAAATGCTGTAATCAGCTTTTCCTTTTAGGTTCTTCACCTCCACGAAAGTATCTGCAGGGTTTGGATAGATAGAAATTTCAGTTGTTTTCGGACCGTTTACATCATTTACGGCTAATCCGCTAGTGATTTTTACAGAAAAATCTTTAAATGAACCTTGTGAGATCACTCCTCCTCAGGTTACTCCCACCGATGGGCTGCCACATGGCCCTGTAGCTTTGTTAAAGAAAGTGTTTGCCACTCTCATTCTTAAC
Organism: Chryseobacterium carnipullorum; assembly: GCF_003815695.1. Lineage (NCBI taxonomy): Bacteria > Pseudomonadati > Bacteroidota > Flavobacteriia > Flavobacteriales > Weeksellaceae > Chryseobacterium > Chryseobacterium carnipullorum. The sequence continues at coordinate 4,686,164 of NZ_CP033920.1, forward strand.
AGTTTATCTCCGGAATACGCTGTCGCAGGAACGGTAAATGTTAGTGATCCCTGATATTGACCATTATCCGGCGGAACGGTAGTTACAGAACCAACTTTCTCTGAAGCTTCAAATACCCCATTCCTGTTATAATCTATCCACACTTCCATATTGTCATTATAACCTTCAGTGTTACCTATATTGAAATAAGACAATGTATATTGTGTTCCTTTTGTCAAATTGATCACCTTGGTTGCATCTTCAGTATAATCTCTGTATGTGCTGAAAATATTCTTATATGTTAAATCTGAAAAGGCTAAATTAGAGATGTTCATTTGAGCCATCCCACTGTTATAACTGTTATAGCTAAAGCTGGCAAAACTATTTCCACCAGTTGTCATTAAGCAGTAATCAACCCCTGTTGTAAGTCCTTTAGTCTTGAAGGTATAATTACTTGAGAATGCTCCCGGAACCGTGTTTACTACTGCAGCAACCTGTACTTCATAGTTTGTTTCATCTTCAAGAGCACTCAGCACTACGGAGTTGGTAGGGCTGGTTGCATTTGACCAGTTTGTTGTCCCTACTTTTCTGTAGTTAATTGAATATGTTGCCCCTGGAACACTATTCCAGGATACTCTGGCTGTAGTTTTAAAAATTTCTGTTTTTATAGCTGTCAGTCCTGTAGGCGCTGCAGTCGTAGACGTAGGCGCTGCACCTACCGTCACTTGTGGAGATACTGCATAGAATACGTTTCCGATGGCAGAAATCCTTAATTTCACAGCACCCGTTAAAGAAGCCGGCATTTGTGCTGTATAGCTTCCTGTATTGGGTGTAGAGGCTACCAATTCTGTCCACGTGGCCCCGTTGACAAGATCTGTAGTATATTCAATTTTTACATTAGGCGCATTATATGGTGCTGTATTGGTATTGGCAACATCCCATGAGATTGTATTGGATGCGTTATTATATAGCATTGAAGAGGCTGTAAGTCCTGAAAATTTGAAAGGTCCGTCATTTCCAACGGTAACCGTAGTTTCAGAAGAAGAAAGCATAGGTCTAACGGCATTCTCATCTCTTACCGTCACTGCATAATGTAAGGTCCTAGGAACATAAGATACGGTTTCCCAATTTGGCGTTGTAGCAGCTCCCGGAACTGTTTTATTAGTCAGAATTCCGTTCATGACTAAAGGTAAGCTTGGGAAATACCTCCTTCCGCTGGCTGTTCCGAAATAAGATCTTGTTAAGGCTCCCTGTGCACTGTACCCCCATCCGCTGTCTCCGGAAATGGAATTGTAAGAGTCAACACTGTCATACTGCTCCCATGTATATTTAACAGGATCGGTATCTGTTGCACTAGCATCAAGATAATACGCAGTCCCTTTAGGAATACTATAAGCCGTAAGCGGTAAAATTACAGGAGCCGTGTTCGTTGTAATCTCCTGTGATGTTCCGCAAGCTAACTTATTATCCAGACTGTTTAACACCTGATTAATGGAGGAATAATGTAAATAGGCATCCGTAACATTTTGTACATTATCCCCTGTTATTCCGGCATATCCCATAATAGTTGTACCTCCGCCTGGCTCTACATTGACACCTGATCCTTCTGAAACATGAGAGAATGTATGATTAGCCCCTAGCTGGTGTCCCATTTCATGAGCTGCATAATCTATATCAAATGCATCTCCTGTAGGGTTTGCACTCTGCGTGAATGCAGATCCTTTTGCTAAAGTCGTTGCTGTTGCAGGATCTACACAAGTAGAACCTATAGAACCTGCATCACCATTTCCTCCTGCAGCATTAAAGACATGCCCCATATCATAATTGGCGTTACCAACAATATTAGTTAATGTTTGTTGCAACTGTAAGTTTAACGAAGGATCTCCATCTACTGCTGGTGGAGTATAAAAATCTGTTGCCGGATCGGTGTAAATAATATTGGGAAGGTCCTGAACGATCAGTTTAATTCCAAAATCCTTTTCAAAAATTCCATTGACACGACTCATGGTAGCATTCATCTGTGCTACCGTATTGACAGTTCCTCCGGCAGGATCAAATTTTTTAGTGTACTCTCCTGTCACCGCTAGCGCCAACCTGTAGGTTCTGTACTTTGTACTTGCAGGTCTGTTTGTAATGCCTACATTAGAAAGGTTTTTTTTGCCATTAGCTTCCAAACCCTTGATATCTTTAAAGTTCTTTTCTTCCGATGTGCATTCAAAACCATGATCTCCTTCATTTCTCTTAGTCTTATAAAAGACACCGTAGGTCTGCTTATCGGCCGTTATCGGCTCGATAAACTGAAAAACGCCGTCTTTAATTACCATCGACTGTATTTCTTTCGGGGAAGTACTGAATCTTAAGTACTTAGATGGATCATCAATTCCAACACCTACATAAGAGCCTAATTGATATCTGTCTGCCATAGACTTCTCCATAACAGGATCGCTGTATACTGCAAATTTTTCAATCTTGCCTTCTGCTGTAGGTAACGAAATAATGACAGGTTTTGCTCCTTTTCCTGTTTCCACTGCATCTTTCAAAAGATGGGTAAGGGTCGCAAGATCTACTCTGTACGCTTGCTTTACTTCTACTTCTTTTCTGGTTTCGGATGCTTTTTGCCCTACAGGTTCCCACCTTTGACCATAAGCAGCTGTAAATCCGGCAGCCAAAACACTCACTAATAGAATTCTTTTTTTCATAAAACTGATTAATAAATAGTTAATTTAATTTAACTGAATCCTCACTAATTATCGATTATCAATAAATTGATATAAACTAGTATCAAAATCATGGTGCTTCATTGATTTATCTGAAATAAATTCATGAATTAATGAAAATTCATTTAGGGAAATAAAAATATCACTATCGTCTTAATACAGGTATAAAATCAGGTACTACTCAGATACTTCTTAAATACAATGTATTGATTTACAATTAATTAAATTTTAAAATCATTTTTCATCTATTTAACATAATTTGAAACTGATCAGAAGCTACGCTGATTATAATGATGAAATCAACTCAATAAGTGATACCCTTATTAAACCTAAATTTTTGAATAACGGTCAGCATTCAGCTTAAAAAAACCAGATAACCCGAACGTCATAGAATAAAAAAGCTGCCTGACAAAGCCGGGCAGCTATTCCTAATTTTTACTAACGAGAACAATTGAAAAATTATCCTTCTCAAATTTCTTATATAAAATATTGAGAACCAAAAATCTGCCTTCTACTTATGTACGACTCCAAAATACCATCTTGTACGTGTTTACAAAATAAAAAGAATAATTTTTCTCATCAGTTATTAGTCTCATCATAATATCTGACTGCAAAACATAACATGAATAGCTTATTAAAACTCTAAAAATCAAACACATAGACACTAAAAAATTAAAATTCACAGATGTCAAAAATTAAGTATAAATCGATAATTAATGAAAAAAAATCGCGATGTAGTACCTGTGTAGTAGAATATTTTTTCTCACTTTCTAATAAAAAGCGCAAATTTGAAACTATAAACAATAAGTGGTGAAATTGGGTTTTCAGTTATGATGGAAAAAAAAATTTCGAGGGCTGTCTGATATGATCAGGCAGTTTTTTTTGTTTACAATAGTCTTGTCTATACTTAAATTGAATTTCCGGAAGAAGGATCGGAATATCTTCAACGAATCAGATCAGGCTGTCAAAAAACTGATAGGTATCTGTCTCCGTTGGAATATTTAGTTTTTTCCTAAGTCTGTATTTTTTTTGCTGGATGGATCTGGGCTGTACACAAGTGTAGTTGGCTATTTCCTTGGAAGTGAAATGAAGTTTCAGCAGGGCACAAAACACAAGGTCGGAATTTTCAAGATCGGGATTGATACCCAGTACTTTTTCAATAAAGCCGGGATAAGCTTTCTTAAAAGTATCTAAAAATGTGGGATCATTTTTTCTTGCGAGCTCAATTACATCTTGCTGACTGGTATTGTATATTTTATTTTCCAGTTCTTTCGTTTCATCTTTAAGCTGTTTTTTTCTGCTCCTCAGCTGTTTTATGATTTTCCGGGCATAGATTCCAATCAGGGCGAAAACCAATGCAGAAACAACGATAATTATCATGATAGTATACCTGTGATTTTTAGTATCTGTTTCCGTTTCCACAATAAAACTATCCATGTCATCATTAATCGCTTCCAGCAACGCAGTATCGGACCTGCTCCTCTCGTGGGTATAGGCCTGTAAATACTTAAGGGCTTTTTCTTTATCTCCTTTACTTTCATACAGCGATTTAAGATCTGTATAAATATATTGGGTATATTGGGCAAAGACAAACTTTGTTTTATTATTGATTTCCAACGCCTTCAACAGCGACTCCTCTGCTTTATCGTATTGTTTGGTGATTAAATAATATTCTCCCAGAACCGTATTGGCATTAAGAGCCACCCCATCTGTTCTCCCCTGTCTGTTGCACGATTCTGCAATTTTGGATAGGTAGATCCGGGCTGAGTCCATATTTTTGAATCCATATAAATAAAGATCTCCGATAGCACATTCTGTCCTTCCTGATTGATCTAATTTTCCTCCTTTACGAAAATATTCCAGCGCTTGATTGTACTGCTTTTTACGGTAAAAATAATCCCCCCGTTTATAGTAAATCTTAAAGAGAACATCATTCCGGAAAGAAGATTCCTTAGTATTCTCTATATAATTCATTGCTAATGTATTGTACTCAAAAGACTTGTCCAGCCGTTTAAGATAGACCTGAAAATTACCGTAATCATTATTGAATTTTGCTTTATGGATATTATTTTTTGAATCCTTCAGTATTTTATTGGCCTTATCAAAAAAAAACTCTGCTCTTTTATAGTTTTCCAGAGGCAGATTTACATTGGCCAAGTTCAGAAAGCACAATGCCTTTCCTTCATTATACCCTATTTTTTCTGCTTTTTCATAATACGTTTTGTTCAGTTTTACGAGAGACTCGTAATCGCCGGAAAGACGAAATTTTTCATTTTGCGTGAGTAAAGGAGAATCAAAATCATTTTCATACTTATTGTGGAAATCATAAGTACATGAAGTCAAAATAAAGAGTAAAATGAAAAGAAAACAGCGTATCATGTACGTTTTATATTATATTTAGTTATATTTTTAAATGTAAGTGAAAATTTCAAAGTCTGCTGTCAAATGTAAGGTTTATTCCTAAATTCATTCATTGGAGTTTTTTCCTACACGATCAAAGAAGTCATAGATATCCTGATCCCCTTCTATGTTCAATTTTTTTCTGATCCTGTACTTTTTCTGCTGAATGGATTTGTGCTGAACAAAGGTGTACTCTGCAATTTCTTTTGAGGTAAAATGAAGTTTCAATAAGGCACAGAAAGCCAGCTCAGAGTTCTCAAGATCCGGATTAATGGCCAGAAGATTTTTAATAAATTCAGGATTCAGTTCTTTAAACTTCATCAGAAATGAAGAATCATTTTTCTTTGCGAGTTCAATGACTTCCTGAAGTTTTTTTTCATAAACACGGCTTTTCAAGGTGTCAGTTTCTGTTTTCAGGCTTTTTTTCTTGTATTTTAAAAGCTGTATCTTTTTCCGGACATATAATCCGGATACAGAAAGGGTTACAAAAGAGAGTATTCCTATGATCCATAAGTCATTTTTCCTTTGGTCCGCTTCTTTTTTGGCTTCTGATATAAAACTGTCTGTTGTTTTATTGATAGCTGCAAATCTGGATTCATTCAGTCTGTTGTCTTCCTGCAGGTACCTGGATAAGTAGTAGTATGATTTTTCATCATCTCTTTTCATCTTATACAATTCTGATAAAGCTTTATAGACGTCTTTTATCTGGAAAGAATAGGTCAGTCGTGTTTTAACACTCATCTCCAATGCCTTTTTCAACATTTTTTCTGCCTCATCACTATGTCTGATTTCCTTATTGTAGTATCCTATTGTATAGTAGATCCATAGCTTTTCAATATCGGGTGTTTTCTGACGATTCATCATTTCTTCCGCGCGCAAAGCATAGATTCCGGCTGAATCCAGCTTGTTGGTATACAGGTGATACTGGGCAATCATACAGGTAGAATAAGCTGATTTTTCTAAAACATTTCCTTTATGAAAATTCTTCAATGAATTTCCCAGCTGCCCTTTCCATGCAAAATAGGTTCCTCTGTTGATATAAATTCTTGGCAGTAGCTTTTTTTTAAGATTTGAATCCGGCGCTTTTTTTAAAGCATACAAGGCTGAATCACTATAAATGACCGCCTTATCATACTGTTTGAGGTGGGAATAATAGTGAGCATAACTGTCATAAAATTTGGCCCGGTGAAAGCTATTTTCTGAATGTTTAAGACTTTCTCCTGCTTTGTCTAAAAGGAGGTGCGCTCTTTCGTAGTTTCCTTCTGTAGAATTCACATTGGCAATATTAAGAAGACAAAGCCCTTTACCTTCTTCATATCCTGATTTTGCTGCTTTTTTAAAATATATTCCATTGAGTTTAACGAGTGCTTCAAAATTACCTGAAGAATTCATTTCATTATTCTGCTCTATCAAAGGCTGATCAAAATCTTCTGTTTGACTATAAGGAGAAGTCTGAGTGCATGAAACAATAATAACTAATATAACCATCCGTAGAATACGGACTATCAACTTTTTCATAATAGGATGGTACACATATATAATTTATCAGTTATTTTCCTCGGTACATATTGATCTTTAGGTGCTGCTTATCAGTTTTTTACTGAAAAAACCAATCAATATTGAATATATTAACGAAATAGTTGTTAGTTTGTTATAAATATACACAAATTTCACTACTAAATTGAATGAAATACACAAAAACAAGCGATTCATTAGAAACATCCTTGTTTACGATATTAATTGAAAAATGCTGGAATTTATTTTTCATTAAAAAGAATGATTTTATTTAGAAAATATTTTCACAATTAAATCATATATAGCGAAAAATATTAATTTAAAATTTTATTTCCCATAAATATCGACTACCGTCTTCTCATGTCTCATGAAAGCAGAAAATATAGAATCATCAGGCTTGAAAGTCTGAAGAAATTTCCTGAATCATTTGGAGCAAATTACCAGGAAGCACTGAAAATCGAAAAATTCCGGCTGGAAAGTGATATCGAAGACCAGAATCATGACAGATTTGTCCTCGGAGCATTTGCCGATGAAGAACTGGTTGGAATCTGCGCTTTTGTGATGGATGAAAATGGGAAAGGCAATATCTATCAGATGTACATAAGAGAAAATTTTCAGGGGAAAAATATAGGTTTTAGACTCATTCAGGCTGTTATTGAAGAAGGTAAGAAAAGATTTAACGGTATCGATATTTTCCTTGAAGTAACGGATAAAAATGAAAAAGCATATCATCTGTACAGAAAAATCGGATTTAAAGAAGTAAATGGCCCTGTGGAACAAAAAGAAATGATTGGAAATACGCAACTTTCTCTTCATACGAATGATTATTCCAATCAATAAAAATCATTAAAAAACAAGACCTCCGAACCCTTGATCCGGAGGCCTTTTCAATTATTTTAATGATTTATAAAACAGGAATTTCCTTTTTTGCTGTTGCTTTGTTTAACCGGGTTTTATAGTATTTAAGCATAAAATTGTAGATGACCAGTTCTTGCTTTCTATGTTGGGAAACAAGAAGCCGATTAAAAAACATATGAATTAAACTTCCAACATAACTATCGCGGTTTTCTCTCCCTTTTTCACTCAAAAGATTATCAAGGGAGAATGAATTGAGGAAAGAATCAAATAGTCTGTAAATATTCGTTAATTCACTATTTTGCAACCCTATAGAGCTATGAATTGACTGTTCAAATGTTTTATATTTAGTCGCTATGACTTTTGTCAAAGCTTTATTGGAATTAAATTCCTGATTAAACTGAGTGCTTAATTGGGTAAAGAATTCAAGCTTTCCGTCCAGAGTATATGCAAATTTATCCAGCAACTTATCTGTAAAGACTGTACCTGCCAGCCATCTGTCTTCAAAACTTACTTCTTCAAGTTCTCTCAGCAGGAGCATGACCATTGTACTTTCTTTGCCGAAATAGATTTCGGTAAATTCAATACCTGCATAATCATATCTTTCCAATTCTCTTTTGTAAGTCGTAATCTCAAATGCTTTAATGATATCCTGCTCGATGTAGTTTTCCATCGCCTCTCTGATATGAGCAAAAAGATCGTTGTATATTCCATAATTTTTAATAAAATACCTTAGTCTGATATGATTACCCTTCTCATTGTATCTTATAAAGAAAAAATTGCTGATGAGATTTTTCTCAAATAACTTTCCGTTTAGTTCAAAAAGTTCGTTTCTAATCAACGAATCCATTTGTTGCTCACCGGTGTAAATATTCATATACAGACACTCGGAAAGTGGCGACAGTTTAGCCTTGCTTTCAGAAAAGTCTTTAAACTGAAAATTCTGTTTTTCATCCTGAATGATAACAGGAATTATCGGCTCGGAGTAAAAAGGCTTACCGTTTTCATCAAGAACGTTGGATTTTGCTTTAACCAGATCTTCCACTAAGGTAATTTTTCCTTTTTTCGAGATCATAGAAATGAAAAGGCGGATAAAAATGTCAGAAGACAGATCAAAAAGAAGTTTATTATCGCCTTCCACCAGGTAAACATGGTCAGGAATTTTCCATTCTTCTTTGAATTTTCTAAACTCTGTTACCTGTTCTTCTTCTTTTGCGTTTAAAAATATCAGATCGGTTTGGTTCAGGTTCCAGGCAGCCTCTTTGACGATTACTTTTTCAATTTTAACACGGGGAGTAAATTTAGCAAAAGAATCTATAAAACCCCATGAAAAACTGATTGAGCAATCCCATTGAACCTGGATCAGGGAGAGAAACCGATAGATATGAGACAAGTTCTGCAGCTGGAAATTATGAGAATTACTGAGACGCGGAACAATAATCTTCCCTGTATTTTTATTTCTTAAAATGACCTCTTCACTTCTTATGGAAATTGTGATATCAGAGAGTTTTATCGTATTTTTGTTTGTATCGGAAGGGGCCGGAATATTGATGAGAATTTCGTCTTTCAGATAGTTTTCTCTTACGACCAGATTTCCATGTCTTAAACTTGGAAGGTCTACGATTTCGGCATATTCTACCGATTCATGGAGGTTGGCATATTCTATTTCTACAATCTTTTCCGCCAGCTTCTGCAACTTTTCAGAACCATGGGTAAATCTTCCCATATTATTAAGCGCACTGGAACCGAATGCCCCGTGAATCGCCGTTACTGTATGATCCTGCTGATCTTTAAAAAGCGTCATATTACAGTTGAGCGTCTGACTGAAAACCCTTGAATAGGAAGGTTTGAATTTTGAACACTCTTCTTTTGTCAGGACAATTTCATCTTTACCAAATTGCAGGGCATGCTGATATTTACTAAACAGATATTCATCTACTTCGGTAAATTTATAATCTCTGCCTCCTCCGGTCTGAAATAAGATTCCGTCCAGAAATGGTGTGGAAATACTGCTTACCCGGTCTGTAAAGATACCCAGCTCAGGATCGATCACGTGTAAAAGAGGCAGTTCAGATTCTCCGTATTTATCTTTAAATTCATCAATAAACTGGGTCAGTGAAGGATCTTTTTCTTTTCTTCTCGAATTCAGGTTCGACAGGGATTGAAGCGTATTTCTGACATTGTGAAAAACTTTGCTGTTGATCTCTGCTTCCCCATCTCTGAAACTGGTAACATCAATATTCTGCATCTCATTCAAAAGCAGGTTCTCGAGCTTTTCAGACGAGCCGGCATCTGATTCTTTGATGACTGTTTTCAAATTATCCTGAAGCTTAATGACATCATTAATCATCTGATCAACAGTTGTTTCTTTTTCTTTTATTAAAATGATCTCCCCGTTGGTTTTGATCTTTTTTAATTTTTCAATGAAAGCCTCTACATAATTATTGGTAGCGGGTGACGGAAAAATATCCATCAGCATTACATTATTTTCAATCAGCTCATAAAGGTATTCTTCTACTTCTTCCCTTTCATAGCCCTCTTCCTGAAGTTTTGAAGAAAGATCTTCAAAATAAATCCCTTGTTCCGTTTCTGAAAATATGGATTCCAAAACATCGTTGGTAACAACGGATGACAGTCTGTAGTTCATAGAATGAGGCCTGATATACAGTTCATTATACCGTATATTATCAGCAATAGCATAAGCTGTTTGATTGGGATACAGAAAACTGTATTTCCAAAGGTTTTTACATCCGTTGATCTCTCTGCTTAATTCATAAATGTAGCTAAGGCTTATTCTCATGCGGATCTCGCTCTCCTCTATCTGCACAGAAAATTGATCACCTCCTTCTTTAAGATCACAGACACCATAGGTTGAAAATAGTCCGAAAGGGGTAGATCTGGAGCAGTAACGTACATAATATTTGAGGTAGCTAAAAAACATTTTTTCCGGAAGATCTCCGGTTTCTAATGCTTTGGTAATTTCTTCAAATAAATTTTTTGTAGCATACAAAACGGCCAGCCTGAAATGTCCTGTAAAGGTTTTTTCCACAAATTTCAGCCCGTCTGAAGAGATCTCTGTAATCTCACGGATAGGTTTAAGATCATCAATAGATCCTACGGGTGTTCTCAGGATTATTTTATCTATAAATTCAATGTTCATGGTCGAGTAAAAATAGTTTTTCTAGTGGGTTTTTATAGTTTTCATGGGTTATGGCATACAGCTGAAGTAACAGTCCTGTGCGTCCCTCCAAAATGGTATCTTGCTCTATCCAGCCTTCACTACCAAGCCAGGTTCTCATTCCTGTTTCCGGATGATTGCCGATGGCAAGGGTATCATGGGTCCAGAAATCTGTTGCTTTTTTAAAAGCTTCATTTCCGGTAACCCTGTACAGATAATGATACATCATGATAAGTCCTGAACTTCCATGGCATAAGAATACATCTACAACTCCGGTTTTTCCATATTCTCTTTCTGTGGTTTTTACCAAAATTTTTTCGGCTTCGGAAATACTTTCCTGATTACCCAATGCCTTACCATAATGCAGCATGGCAATTCCTACGCTCAGATCACCATAACACCAGGCCAGACGACTGCTGTCTGTGGCTATGCGTTCTCCATCTCGCACAGTAATGAAATTCGGGAAACTGGATCCGTCATAATCTCCCTGTACAGATCTTATGAAACGGTAGGATTTATCAAGCATTTCTTTAATGGTTTCCTTTTCAATTCCTGCTGTATATACATTGCTGAGCAAGCTTATAATACTGGGAATTCCATGCGCAAAACCAAATGAAAAACCTTCCACTTTACTGTAAAGTCCTTTTGAAATCCAGGCGATTTTGTCTTCGTCTACCGGTACCGACAAAGATTTAAGAAGATAAACCACCGTGATGATCCTTTCTTTTATCTGATGTTTAAAATCCTGATCTGTACTGAAAGAGTATAACTCAAGACAAAGAAACAGCACACCCATAAAGCCATGGAGGTAATCAAAATTTCTTTTCCCGGCATAGTACTCCAGAAGTTCATCTGCATATTCGGGAAATTCTTCAAACGATTCCTCTATCGGATCATCAAAGTACTTGTTTTTGGTGAGATAAAAGATCAGATAATAGATGCCTACAGAACCGGAGCATAAGGAAAAAACTTTGTCTTCCTGCAATCCGTTAAGAGATTTATCCAGATAATGTTCAAACTTTTTAAATGCATCATTATCATTAAACAGCTTGTGTTTCTCAAAATAATACAAAGCCAGTCCCGGATATCCGGTAAAGATCCCAAGGTCCACAATATCTTCTTTAATTTCCTTTTCACAGATTTTGATCAGTTGATTGATTTCATTTCGTCTTTCCATGCAGTATTTTTTTTCTGATCAGATAGGCAATATAATAGATCACCAGAAGAACAATAAAGAGTATTAACGTTCCGAATGCTACTTCCATAGTGGATTCAGAATTTCTGTATATTTCTATCAATGAAACGGTTTCATAGTCTAAGTACATCAATAAATTGATGGTGATGAAACTTATCAAAAAAAGGGTTATAATACGTTTGGTTTTCATAGTTTTTTATTGATATGATTAATAGCTGCTTTAAGCTGGATATCCTCACCTTTCAATAAAGAAACGGGAGTTTCCTGAACCAGAATATCAGGTTTGATTCCCGTTCTCTGGGTAGCAGCATAGTCCGGCAGAAGCACACCGATGCCACTCATACGAATTTTTGTTTTTCCTGGTAAGGTGATCACCATGACATTTCCATTAGTTCCTGCGGTATAATCGCCTAAAGTAACTGAGTTTTTTATTGATTTCATGGCCAGAAGCATGCTTTCGCCCTGGCTTTGGGTATATTCGTTGATCAAGAGAACCACGGGCCTTTTGTAAGCATCTTTCTTAGAAGACGGAATATGCATTTCGTTCTCTATGGTCCTCATCATTCCGGGATAATGAATATCTGCTCTGTATAAATTCATAGTTTGAAACGGCCTGTTATCAAAATATTTCAGGAAGTCCACCGCAATCTCATTGGGATAAGCGCGCAGATCAAATATGATCGCTTTGCTATTTCTGATTTTCTCAAAAGACACCCTGAAATTTCCAGAAAAAATATCATTGATCCTGATGTATCCGATATTCCGGTCTATGATTTCAGATACTGCTTTACCTGCATTAGACTTATATTCTTTTTCTTCAGCTCCCCTAGCCGTGTTGATATACGTTAATTGTTCGTGGATTTTAATGATCTTGTTCCTCCGGATTATCTGTAGTTCTGCTGTTTTCTTTTTAGAGAGCAATAATAACCTGTTAATATCCCGGCGTAAGACAATTTCATTGGAACCTGAGTTTTTTTCTTTTAAACTGTCCTGAATCACAACAATATTCTTTCCGTTAATGCTCAGTATTTCATCCCCTTTTTGCAGTGCACTTTTGATTGAGTTGACAATATAACCTTTAACAAATGTTCTTTCTTCCAATGTTTTTAAAACAACATTTCCCACATACTTTCCCTCATATTCGTCAGAATCTCCCATTTTAACGGCAACATGGCTATCTTTCAACCGGGCACCAAAAATCTGTACAGCTGAATAATACTCCTGTTCGTTCTCAGCATTGATGAATAGAGGCAACATTTCAAAAAAGACATCGTTCCAGGCACCGGAAATGGTCTGAAAGTAAGGATAATAATAACGAACGATATTCCAAAGTTTGCACAAAGCGAGAAAACGTTTTGCCGGCGTTGTCTTTGATTCATCATAAAACAGAGAATCATTTTCAAAGTTGAGTTCGCCATTTTCTTCTGCTGTAACAAGCTTTGATTCGGAATAATGGTAAGATTGTGTAATGAAATGTATTAATTTTTTCTTATCATTTTCATGGATGAAAGGAGAATTCTCAATCCAGTTTTTATCCGGAAAAAAACCAATATAATGCTTATCAGCAGTAGTTTTATTGGTAGAGGATAATGGAATGATTTGAGAAATCGTAGTATTAAAATCAGTGCCGCCCGCAATGATTTTATTATAATTCCTGATCAGAGATGAATCGATCGTTTGAAGAAGATCAGGGTCCGATGAATGGTATTTAATAGCCCCCCAGACCTTACATAATTCCAGAAGTTCTTTCTCTTTTCCTGTAGCAGAAGAATCACGTCCAACACCTTCAATAGTATTGTAGAACAGAATATTTCCCTCTTTTTGTTTCTTTTTTGTACTGAAAAAGAAAATCCCGATCAAAACCGAAACCAGAATTCCCAAAAAAATTTTGATTTTCATAAAATTAACAGCTAAGAATTCCCCTGCACTATGGCATATAAAAACACAGATGATCTGTTAATTAAAACAAATCATCTGCAGCAAATGGTTAGCTATTTTTTACCACTTAGTACTGTGGAAGAATCCACACCATGTACATGCCTTCTTGAAAGTTGTGGAACCTCCGTCGAAACACTTGTCATTAAATGTTGGAGTATCAAAATCTTTAGAAACCCCAACTTCAATTTCTGCTGCACCTCCTTTTACAGAGCTCTGCTCTACTTTTGTTAACTCATTGATAACTTTCTTATCAAATTTAAGTTTTGTTAATTTTTTCATGGTTGTTAATTATTTTAATTGCAAAACAAAAATAAAAAAATAATTTACATACAAAACAAAAAATCACTAAAAAGAGAAGAAAGAACTTGACATCATTCAAAGGCACGTTATCTTAACAGGTCATTTTATAGTTTGAACAATCTCCGCATTCACATCTATTAGGCCACAGCAAAGGGAATAATAGCAAAAAAAGAAAATAGCAAATGAATAAAAATAATCTACTGCAATGAAAAATAAACCTGAGAAAAACTTTCAAATCTATCGAAAACAGAGATAATAATCGTCTTTTCATCAGTCTTTATTCCTTAATTGACTCTCCTATTTCCCCGAATTCGTATGCTGGTATTCAAAAATTTTCACGATAGCATCCACAGCTTTCTGCCCCAGATGCTTTCCAATAAGGTATAATGCAGCATCTATTCCTGCTGTAATTCCTGCTGTTGTTACCAATTGTCCCTGATCGACATAACGAACTCCCCTTTTAACAGAGCTTTCCGGATTGTACTTTTCCAGTGCATCCAGCAGCATCGTATGCGTGGTAATATCATGACCGGCAAGTATACCCGTTTTTGACAGCAACATACCTCCTGTACATATTGTAAAAACTACTGTTCCACTGTCATATTCGTCTTTTACCCATTTCAATACTGTATTCTGGAAATCATCATCCTGAAGATACGCCATTACATATTCCGGATTGGCTCCCGGAACAACAATCATATCAGGTTTCAGGCAATTTTTGATATCATACGTTGGAATAACCGTCATGGTATTAGCTTCTACCCTCACAGGATCTTTCGTTGTCCCGACGGTATAGCAATTATAAGTTCCCGGATATAAAACATTGGCTTTCACAAAAACATCCAGCGGACCATTCAGATCCAGCACTTCTACCTGATCATAGACTAAAAATGCGACATTTACTGTTTTTGTGTTTCGTACATCTTTCATAAGGTGATAATTAGAGTTAAAATTAAATTTAAAATAAAGGCAAAACTTCTCCATACCGATCATGCCTGATCAGCCATTGAATATTAAAAAGGTAAAATGATTATTCTGTACCTTTAAACGCCTTTCTGTATTGTGAAGGAGAAAGAGAAATATGTTTCATAAAAAGTCTCCGGAGCGATACTGCACTTCCGAAACCACATTGAGCAGCGATCATATCGATACTTATATCCGTATATTCAAGCATATTTTTCGCCTGATCCAGCCTCATCTTTTCGAGGAACCGACCGGGAGTGATGCCGGATTCTTTCAGAAATACCCTTGAAAAATTCCGTACACTCATGTTCATGGCTTCTGACATGTCTTCAATTGAAACGTTCTCTCCAAGTCTATGTTTAAGCAGATTTCGTACTTCCTTGATGAATCGGCTCATCATATCATAATCCGGCAATGCACTTCCAAATTGCGTCTGAATTCCCGGCCTTCGCAAATACAGAACGAGATGACGAGCCACTTCTGATGCCGTTGGCTGACCAAAATCTTCTTCCAACAATGCTAATGCGAGATCCATTCCAGAGGTTACACCACCTGAAGTATATATCTGCTGATCATGAATAAAAAAGGGGTTGACATTCACCTCAAGCTCAGGATAAGATTTTTGTAAAATATCGGCAAATTTCCAGTGTGTTGTTACCTTTTTTCCATTAAGAAGTCCAGCCCCTGCCAGTACAAATGCACCCGTACAGACTGATCCCATACGCCTTACCTTCCCCATTATATTCCGGAGAAAAGTGTAAATATCTGTATTGATATTATCCAGGACAGTAAGATCGGTACCTCCCACCAAGAGGGTATCAACTGGAAAATCGATATCATAAATGGTATGACCGCACGTGATTGGCATCCCGGAACTTGAATACAATATTTTTTCTGCAGTACCGGAGACCAGATAGATTCTGTATTCAGAATCTCGCTGGTCATTCATCATAAAACGGTTGGCTGATGTAAAGACATCACATGGACCTGCAATGTCCAGCAGCTGTACCTGCGGCAGTACCAAAAGCACTATATTTTTCGTTCCTTTAATTTTACCTGCTGTTTTCATAACCGATTCTGTAGATACAAATGTACCGATAAAACGATCCGTCTGCAATGACAAAAAAGATACCGGTTCGGCCAGAATTCGACTATTTTTTTGGCTGGGATTTAAAATAAAAAGGCTCCAAATTTTAATCTGAAGCCTTTTGGCTATATTTTACAATAAGATTTGTAAATTATTGAGTTATTTTAATCATTGCCCTGGTGATCTGATCTTCTTTCTTTTTAGAATAAGTATAATCAAAAGGCTGCATTACATCAAATAAATATTGGTAGAAAGGAGTGATTTTCTGTATATCCTCAGACTCTTTTATGGCCTTTTCTTTACCCATTTGCTGAAGTGCTGTGATAAAAATATTGAATTTTTTATCAACAGGCTCTATGGATTTTATGAGGTAGTTATATGCTTTTTCATTCTGTCCCAGTTTCTTGTAAGCATCCGTAACTGCTGATACCACGAGAGAATATTCCATAGGTTTCACTCTCATCTGTCTTGCCGATTGTTTCTGGAATGCCGGGGAAAGGCTCAGGTAATAATCGTATTCTTCAAAGATCTCTTTTTTGAGAATTTCAGCCAGCTGAAGGCCTTTCTTCTCCTGTCCTGCAATAATATATCCTGTTACCATCGAACTTAATGAACGTGGATCATTGTATTTTTCAGCCGGAATTTCTTTTGAAACCAGATCCAGTATCTCCAGTGCTTTTCCTTTTTGTCCGCTTAATGCCAATGCAGAAGCTGCTCTGCTGGCAGTCATTCTATAGCCCATGATATTTGAAGTAGCGGCCTCATCATAATGAATACCAAGGTCTTTAAAATTCCCCCATCTGAAATTTTTCACCACATCATAAAGTGAATTTGCATTGACTCTACCCATATTGCCATCCGTATTGGGAACTGTATGGATAGGTACCAACCTGTAGCTGAAGCCATCAAACTGCAAATATTCATCGAGGTAGAAAATATTTTCACTGTCATAGACTCCTCCTGATGAAAAGTTAATCGGACGTTTCCAATCGAAATTGGCAAACATATCCAGCATCATCAGGTTATTTTTGTAAAGGGTGTTTCCTTTGTAGGTGATCATGATTTGATTAACAACATTCGGAAGATCTGCCTGGGTGATGATTCCTGCTTTTAAAGCATTTTCTTTATTTACAGGAAGAATAAACTTGGTTACCGGAAGAATATTGTATTCTGCATACTTTTCTTCACCGAAGTACATTTTCAGAAGCTCATCCTTTTCAGGAGATTTGAATTTTAAAAAGCTTACCGCTTCCTTCAGAGTGAGAGTATCCTGAGTGAGGAACTTTCTGAAGGCCTGGAATTCTGTATCAGGAACGCCTTGTTGTTTTAACATAGAGAAAAAGCCTTCCCAATCTTCTTTTTTCATCAGATAAATCTGGTCATTCACCCCGTCTCTGTAATCATCGTGGGTTAATTGGGTAGGAATGCCTGTCGCATTATAGGTTTTCCTTTTGACCTGATCGATATACCACGGCGTTGCCAGAAGAGTAAAATTCACGGTTTTCACATCATCCCGGAATCTTTCCGTTTCCTGGATAGCCCATACAGGAAAAGTATCGTTATCACCGTAGATGAAAATAATATCATCTTTCGGCACTGATTTGAGGAATGAGTAAGCATAGTCACGCGCTGCCGATTTTTTGCTGCGGTCATGCGGTGTATAATTCTGGAAACCCATCATCAAAGGAACTCCTAATAAAATAATGCCTAACGCGATATTGGCTGCATTAGATTTTACTTTAGACTGAAGGAACCATAAAATAGCGCCTGCTCCCATTCCGATCCAGATGGCAAATGCATAAAAGGAACCTACCATTGCGTAATCTCTTTCCCTTACTTCAAAAGGTTTGACTCCGGTATAAAAAACAATTCCTAAACTGGTCAAAATAAATAGGGAAAGGAGGGCATAAAATCTTCCAAAGTCTCTGTTCAACTGAAAGAAGAAACCCATCAGGCCTAAAATTAAGGGTAAAAAGAAAAACTTCACCGTACTTTCATTTTTGAATTTGGTAGGCATTTTATCCTGATTTCCCAGTAAAGCATTATCGATGAAAGAAATTCCGGAGATCCAGTTTCCTCTCGTATTTTCCATTTTCCCCTCAAGGTCGTTCTGTCTTCCCACGAAGTTCCACATCAGGTATCTAACGAAATAATACCCGTTTTGAAATGTAATGAAATAGTCCATATTCTGCGCCAGTGAAGGCTTCTGAACATTGATCAGGTTGTATGGTTTCACTTTCAGGTAATCGGCTGCGGTGATTGATTTATCTTCATACTTCCCTCTCAGTTCATCAAAGATCTGTTTGGCCTGAGGATTATCTGCCACCTCTTCGTTATCATCATTGAAGGTGAAATCGGGAGCTCCGTACATTGAAATGTAATTGGCCATCACATCTTTGTCCTGATTAAACATTCTTGGCATCAGACTCACCTGAGATTTACTGAAAACATAACGGAACCGGTCTCCGGTTTTTCTGTAGGTTCCGGTTTTTTCATCCTTTTCAAAGGTTTCTCCTGTCTTTTCAGTTTTAAAACTTCCGTCTTCATTCTTCTCCATTCCGTTCGCATCAAGGAAAGCGGTATAGTTTTGACCGTAGATGGTAGGCCAGTCTCCGTACTGTTCTCTATTGTAGTAATCCAGCATACCAATTGCGGTATCAGGATCATTAAGATTCATGGGCGGATTGGCATTGGCTCTTACAGGAATCACCATCCAACATGAAAAACCAATGATCATATACACCACAGATAATGCGATGGTCTGATATAGTTTTTTTTTGACTTTCCGGGCATATTTAATGATGAAATAAGAAGCTCCTGTCATCAGAATAAATGCGGCGATCGTTCCTGAATGGAAAGGAAGTCCAAGTCCGTTCACAAAGAATATTTCCAGTCTTCCGAACATCGTCATGATCAGTGGGAATATAATTTTAAATACGATAATCAAAATTCCCAGTGTGATGGCATTCGCCCAGATAAAGTTTTTCCAGGTAAATTTGTAATTTCTGGCGTAATAGACCAGGCAAACAGCCGGAACTGCCAGCATACACATCATGTGAACTCCAACGGAAAGCCCCAGGATAAAGAAAATAAGGATGACCCATCTTTCGTTATCTGCTGCTTTGTATTCGTTTTCCCATTTGGTAACAAGCCATACCAGTAATGCGATAAACATAGAAGCCATGGAATATACTTCTCCTTCTACTGCAGAGAACCAAAAGGTATCTGAGAAGGTGAAGCACAACGCTCCTACCGCTCCTGCAAAAAGAATAGAGATTTCCTGGTGCTTTGTTATTTCTTCAAGGTCTTTGTTTAATAATCTCCTTAAAAAATGAGTGATCGTCCAGAACAGAAACAGAATAGTAAAGGCACTGAACAATGAAGACATAGCATTGATGACAATAGCATAATTCTCTTCATTTCCGAAAGCAAATATACTGGCCACAGAACCCACAATCTGAAATAAAGCCGCTCCGGGAGCATGCGTTACTTCAAGCTTTACGGCTGAGGAAATATACTCACCACAATCCCAAAAACTGAGAGAATGCTCCATGGTGGAAAGATAAGTAATCAGGGCGATCGTGAACATTACCCATCCTAAAACGGTGTTCCATTTTTTAAAAGACCAGTTCTTCATATACGATGTAATTTCAATACATAGTAAGACAACCCAGATTAGGGAATTATTACATCAAGCTGTAAAAAAACATCATTTTACTTTAAATTTTTCATTTTTACAGTCTATAATTAAGGTATGGTTCAGGAAAAGTTTATTACCAATCATTCCCTGCATTCCGGAAGTTTTCATCAGAAGATTCTGCATTTGTGAAGTTCCTTCTACATAGGTCACTTCTGAGAGTTGAAGCTCACTGTTTCCTATTTTTACGGTCTGATCGGCAGGCGCAGAAATAACCGTTAATACATTTCCCCAGGAATTTCCTTTTTCTTTTTTGATGCTACCGTTTGGGAGTCTGTACTTTTGCCATTCTTCCTTGTTGGTAAGGAATTCGTAGCCGCTGGTGCCTGAATCGTAAAGCAGTTTCAGTTTTTGATCTCCAATGGTTCCGGGAATTAAGATTCTCCGTTTTTTGAAGTCAAATGTTGTAAAATCCTTTTCATCAGTATTTTCTACGAAGGAGCACGTTTCATTTTTAAAATCAAGAAGGACAATACGTTTTTCAAACAGGTCGGTTCCGATGGTTCCAATGATATTTTTTCCCAAAGGATTTTTAAGATCTACTGTATTTCCATAATTTAATAATTCAAAATCGGAAGTCACTGTCATATTTCCTATGTTAAACTGCGTTGAAATTGTATTCCGCTTTTCATTGATTTTAATTTTATTCTGAAATTTCGCCCTGATGGACTCCAATGATTTTTTATAGAACAAAGTAGTGGGAGAACCGGAATCGAGCTGCATGTAAAAAACTTTGTCAATTCCTTTGATCTTCACAGGTAAAAGGACGGCGGCGTGAGAGTTCCCGTCAGTATGATCCCAGCTTAGATTAGTATTTTCTGCAATTCCAGCAACATTCAGATTATTTTGCGGCGGCGTGAATTTTTGATCAAAATAAAGGTAACCCCCAATCAGGGAAAGTGCTATCAATATGGCAACAGATAACATTAATTTCTTAAAGATTTTCATATCAAAATTTTCTGCAAGATTCAGTATAATGATCTGATTTTCCTGCAAAAATAATACGACATCTTTACGCCATTATTACGCCTTTAATTATAAGAAACTGGTTTTCAATTGAATATACAAATCTTTGTTTTTATTGAGACCTATTCCGTTTCTGATAACAACGAAGAGTTTAATCGATATAAAAGCTATTAAAAAGACAAGAAAAAGAGGAATTTCTAGAGATAATGCCTTTTGAATAAACGGACTAGTGATCATTAAAACAGAAACGATACCTGCTAAAATAATCTGAATACTTACTATCTTTTTTCCAAGCTCTTTATTCAATGGGTCTCTGGTTTTATAGGTTAAAATCAAGGGAAATATCACTCCTCCATAGGGAATAATAAGGCCGATCAGAGAGGCAAGATTAATTAATTTTGCGCGGTCAACATTGGGGCTTTCTTCACTTGCCAGAATCAGATTTTCAGGTTCTGTTTCTAAAGTCCGGGCAATAGCTTTCAGGGTAAATCCTTTTGGAATATTTCCTGCTTCAATTCGCTGAACGGTTCGTAAAGAAACTCCTGAACTTTCTGCAAGTTCAGTCTGGGTCATATTCTTTTTCTCTCTTAAAGCTTTAACCGCATTTTTCATTTCTTAAGGCTATTCATCAGATTTATTATTTATTTACTTCTCAATTCTCCTATTTCTTCCACCAGCTTTGGATACATTGTATGCAAATCAGCTCCTCCTTTGGGTTTCCGGCTCATGCTTCTATTCATACCGTCGTAATCGTTTTCAGGATATAATTCATACACCGTGTCTTTGATAATGGATTCTTCATCTTCATGATTCTGGGCATACGCATCATCTGCCACATAAAGCAATCCTTCTGCCCAGCAGTCTGCCACATCAAAACTGTATTTCCCGCTTACAAAAGACTGAATATCAGCTTTTATGTCTTCAAAAAATTCTTTTCCTTTTAACAGCAGCCAGCATCTGAAATAAATAAATCCATCATCAGAAAGATAATCATCAAAGATATAAACTCCATTTTCCTTTTTAAAATCACATTCAAGAATGATGGAGAGTTCTGCAATTTCAGCAGTGTACAATTCACTTAATTTTTCCTGAAGCGTTTTTTCGAAAAGAATCATTCTTTCTTTGCCAAATTTGGACAAATGATCGGTCAGATTTTCGATGTGCTCATCAATATCATATTCGCTCCAATGGGCCTTTTTATATTTGTTGGATTTCTCTATGGCATCCCAAAAATAAATATCTGCTTTTTCATTCTCTGAAAGTTCTATCTTTTGGGGAATCTCACCATTTTCCTGAATTTCGGTATAGCCTTTTTTTATCTTTTGAGCAATAAGCTTTTCAGACTCCTGAAGACATTCTTTTTCATCTGCATATTCTTTAACGGTTTCGCGGCCTTTGGTTCCGGTTTTCCCAAAAGATATGGTCTGTATTTTTCCGGAGCACTCAATATTCCAGAATTTATCGGACAGTTCTTTTTGGTTGATAAAGTTTCTTTTCATTGTAGATTGTGATGGTATTTTTATTAAAGGAAAGTGAAACTACGAAAAAACATTGGAACCGAAAAGAACGAATGCCCTAAGGACGGAGGTTTTTGATCGATTTTTATTTTAATTTCATTTACGATAGCTCAATCGGTCAATCTGATCATTGAGATAAAAATTACTTTTTAAACGCAACGTTTTTAATGGTAACGGCATAGTTTCAAGGTGGGCAAAGAAGTGTGACTACACCACTGAATAAGCGAATGTAGTATCTGTACGCTTCATCAAATGAACACATATCATTTATTTACATTTTTTTTCCAGAAACCCTCAAATAAATAATCTTCTGAATTAATACGTATTATTCAATCCTCCGTCCAACGGAATACTGGTTCCGGTAAGATAAGATGAATATTCTGAAGCGAGGAAAGCTGCCAGATAGCCGTATTCTTCAGTATTACCGAGTCTTTTCATTGGAATTTTATTTTCCCTTGCTTTTTTGATTGCTTCCTCAGACTTTCCAGTTTGTTTTGATTCATGACTGATCAGGTTTTGAATACGTTCGGTATCGAAATATCCGGTTAAGATATTATTGACTGTGATCTGATGTTGTGCTACTTCGTTCGATAAAGTCTTGGCCCATGCAATGACCGCCGACCGAATGGAATTAGAAAGGGATAAATTACTGATGGGTTCTTTTACTGATAATGAAGAAACATTTATGATCCTTCCATTTTTCTGTTGGATCATGTGAGGTAAAGCAAGAAGCGTAGTTTCACAGACCGTTTTAAAGAGGAGATCAAATGCTTTTTGATAGTCTTCTGCATTTTTATCGAGTGCTAATCCGGGTTCCGGACCGTTTGTATTGTTGACGAGGATATCTATAGAATGATGACTGAAATAGTTAGAAATAATTTTTCTGTATTCTTCAAAATTGGAAAAATCTGCGACCAGATATTGATGTTTCTGCTCAGGATGGATAACCGGTAATGACGACACCACTTTTTTAAGTTTCGTTTCATTACGGGCCATTATCGTGACGTTTGCCCCGCATTTTGCCAGTTCCAGAGCGATTCCTAAACCTATTCCCTGGGTAGCGGCTCCCACTAAAGCATTTTTTGAAAAAAGCTGAATGTTCATATCTTGGTATTTATTTGCTGATTGATGACAGATAAATGTAGCAAAAAACCTTTACATTCCGGTCAATGAATGTTTAATAATTACAGAATAATAAGTACTATTTTACTGAGGCAATGCAGGGGGCAAAACTCTTTCCGGTTTCGTAGATAAAGTCCGTAGGAATGCTTCCAGCTGGGCAATTTCTATATCGGTAAGATCCAGCAGCCTTACAAAACCTGATTTTTCTGAGGAAAGTGTGACACCCTGATGAACAGTTTCCCGTTTTTGAGAATGTTCAGGATTTCCTCTGCTGTAAAACTGAATGACTTCCGTGAGAGTCGCCATAGAGCCATTGTGCATCCATGGTCCTGTTCTTGTGACTTCACGGAGTCCCGGCACACGAAACTTTCCGGCATCTTCCGGTTTTTTGGTAACGAGATAACGGCCCAGATCTTCTTCTTTAGAACCTAATAAAGAAGTCCCGATATTTTCAAACTGGTTATTGGAAAAATAGCCTGAGCTGTGGCAGTTCATGCATTGCGCCTTGGTGCGGAAAAGATGCAGTCCCATCAGCTCATCATCCGTATACACTTCTGCTTTTCCGTCTATGAACTGATCAAATCTGGAAGTTCCGCTTTTAACGGTTCTTTCAAAAGCGGCAATTGCTTTGGAAATCCTGTCTTTTGAAACAGCTTTATCACCAAAAGCTTTTTCAAATAATAATTCGTAGCCTTTGATTTTCGCAATTTTCCCGGCTGCCAGATCAATGTGTCCATTCATTTCTCTTTCATCCCGAATTGGCATTTCGGACTGTTCTTCCAAAGATGCCGCGCGTCCGTCCCAGAATAAAGACCTTGCATAGGCAACATTCAGAATGCTCATGGCATTCCGTGTACCAAGCTGTCTGTCGTGTCCGAAAGAGAAAGTTCGGCTATCACACCAGCCCAATTCCGGATCGTGGCAGGAAGCGCAGGCAATCTGCTCGGATTTGGAAAGACGGGGATCGAAGAAAAGTATTTTTCCCAGCAAAGCTTTGTCTTCCGAATACGGATTGTCTGAGGGGTACTGAATTTCAGGAAGATGTCCTATTTCAGAAAAGTAGGGTCTGGCATCAGGATCTAAGATCGGTTTAGGCCATTTTGAAGCATCTCCTGAAGAATATAATGTCCTCAGTTCAGCAAGAAATGAGGCTTTCTCCCGGATTTCTTTCTGAACACTGTTGCTGAAACAGTTATTCAAAAGAGAAATGGTAAGAAATGCAATTAATATCCAGCTCAGGACATTCTTCATGGATAATAGGATTTTGGCAAAAATAGGAAATCTAATACATACATTTGAAAATTGATGAATAAGATTCCTCTTTTATGGGTAAAAATGACAAAATTGATTGAAAAATCTAGATCTGATTACTGTGAATCTCATGATAAAGTCCGCTATAGGATGTAACTAAAGCATCAAGAGTAAATCCCCTGTTCAAACCACTGGTATTCGGTAGCACCCAAACCCTGGAACCACAAAAATCTTCAGACTGAGGTCCCCATAGAATTTGCTTCTTTTGGGAGAAAGCCTGATAGGCGGCTTTTCCAAGAAATACAATATATTTTGGCTGAAAACGGGTTATTTTTGTTTTAAATAGCTCGAGGGAGTGATCAAATTCTTCTTTTGAAAGTTCGTCAGCACGGGATGTTGCTCTTGCTACGGCAGTGGTGAGTCCATATCCGAAATCCAAAATACTTCTGTCATTCTCCGCCTCGATCTGGTAGGGTGTAAATCCTGCCTGATGCATGACTTTCCAGAAACGGTTGCTTCTTCCCGAAAAATGATACCCTTCTTCTGCAGATTTCAAACCCGGATTGATTCCGCAAAAAACAATGGTAAGGTCTTTGGCAATGATATCTTTTAACATAGATACTTCAGGATTTATTGATATTGGTCATTCTTGAAAACTTTCTTTAAAACAGCAATATAATATTAATTTTAAAATATTCAGTAAGCATCTGTCTTCTCAGAAATTATCCATTAAAAAATTATTAAAAGAATAACTATGGCATGAATATTAATGCATATTATATAAATACACCAAGATGGAAAATATGTTACAAAATATCGACCTGATCCATCGGTACTTATCACTCAGTATTACAGATCAGTTTTATTTGAATGTTGATTTGGAAGGCGAATATATCTTTACACAGAATATCGTTTCTAAAAAAATCATTATCGCTACTACTTTTACAGATAAAATACGGTCTCATCCTCAGTTGAAATTATTCTTATCTGCTCTGATTGCTGAAATCAACAGCGGAAGATGTACAGTGGATCTTCGCCGGGAGAGAACCAGATATTTTGAAGAGATGAGGAGGCAGCCTTTCAGAAGGATTATTTAAATAAAATATCCCTACACAGTTGTGCAAGGATATCTTATAAATATCGAAAAGCATCACTGCTTTTTAATGTAAGTCTGTTATTTTAAATATTTGGCTACTTTATCTTCCAGATCATCCAGGTTAAATGGTTTTGCCACATAATCATCGGCCTGAGCTTCTTCTGCCAATCTCACGATATCATTATTAGCCGTTACATAGATCACAGGAATAGATCTGAACTCTTCATGACTTTTTAAAAGTTTGGTAGCCTCTACTCCACCGATCTTCGGGATCCAGTTATCCATAAGAATAACATCCGGCTGAAACTTTGAAACTTTTTCCAGTATATCATGAGAGGTTTCTGAAATTTCGACCTGATAACCATTCTCTTCGAAAATGATGGTAATTACCTCTAAAATAGTTGTATCATCATCAAAAATCAAAATTTTCTTTGTACTCATATTCGTTCTATTTAAATCTTAAAGTTGTTTTAATGTTTTATTTTATAGTTGATTGATATAATCGGCCAGATTATTGGGTTTAATGATTAAATCATAATCTACTTCTTCTACAGCATGTCTGGGCATATAATCTACCTCAGCCGTTTCGGGCTCCTGAATCCAGACTTTTCCCTTATTTTTTTTTATAAATCCCAAACCTTCCACTCCATCTGCATTGGCACCTGAAAGCAAAACGCCTACCAGAGTTTCTCCATATACTTCGGCCGCAGACTTGAATGTGACGTCAATTGATGGACGCGAGTAGTTCATCTTTTCTGAAAAATCCAGCGACATCATTTTTTTATTTTCAAATAATAAGTGATAATCGGCCGGGACTACATACAGTTTATTATTTTGAATTTCAGTTTTGTCATCGATCTCAATCACTTCCATGGTCACGAACTGCTGGAGTAAGGTCTGCAGAACATTCGTTGAAGAGGCTTTGCGATGAACGACCAGCAAAATCGGGAAACTGATTTCATTTTTTAAATTTTTAAGCATTTCCAGAATAACCTGCAGGCTTCCTGCGGATCCTCCTATCACGACCAATTCTGTCTTTGTGTTTTTTGTTTCCATCATCTGTTTGTGTTACATATGCTCCGTTTTCTTCCAGATCCTCTGGTCATCGATCTGATGATAATTTTTGTCTAATTTTGAAAATCTCAGCGTTTCTTTTGAACCTAAAGCAAGATAGCCCAGGTTTTCAAGACTGTTATCAAAAAGCTTAAAAACACGTTCCTGCAGGTCCCGGTCGAAATAGATCAGTACATTTCTGCAAATGATGAGTTGAAAACTGTTAAAAGAACTGTCTGAAACTAAATTATGGGTAGATAATATCAGTTTTTCTTTTAAACTCTTATCAAATTGTACACTGTCGTAATTGGCAGTATAATAATCTGAAAAATCTTTTTTCCCTCCTGACAATATATAATTCTCTGAATAGAGTTTCATTTGCTGTAAGGGGAAAACGCCTGAGCGCGCCGTTTCCAAAACCGAAGGATTCAGATCTGTCCCATAAATGAGTGATTTGTGGTAGAGGTTGGCTTCTTTAAGCAAAATAGCCATTGAATACGCTTCTTCTCCCGTAGAACAACCTGCCACCCATATTCTGATGAGCGGATATGTTCCTAATTGCGGCAAAATCTTTTCTCTGAGCGCTTTAAAAAAGTGAGGATCACGAAACATTTCGGTCACGTTCACTGTAATTTCTTCTACAAAGCGTTTCAGGTATTCCGGATCATTGAGAACGGTGTACCGAAGTTCCGCAAAACTGGTAAATCTATCAATGAGGCAAATACGGTTAACCCGACGTTTAAAAGAAGCTCTGCTATATTCTGAAAAATCATAGCCGTACCTCTCATAAACATCTTTTATCAAGTATTCTACTTCTTCATCTTTTACAATACTCGGCTCCAGCATTTATGAAAATTTTTCGATGGCTGTCATCAACTGATCTACATCAATTGGTTTTGAAACATAATCCTGTGCTCCTGCATCAATGCATTTCTGACGGTCTTCCGGCATAGCCTGAGCGGTCACTGCAATCACAGGAATTTCACTCATGGATGGTGTATTTCTCATCATTCTGATGGCTTCATATCCATCCATTTCAGGCATCATCATATCCATAAGGACGATGTCTATTGCCTGTTCTTTTAAAATCTGAATGGCTTCCTGGGCCATTGTACAACTTTCAATCTGATAACCTCTTGATTTCAGCGTCAGTTTCAGTGCAAATATATTACGTGGATCATCGTCCACAATTAAAATCTTCTTATTCATCATTTAACTTTCATATAACCAGACACGGAGTAAGGATAACAGCTGATCGATATCTACAGGTTTTGAGATATAATCTGAAGCCCCCGCTTCTATACATTTTTCACGGTCCCCGATCATGGATTTTGCTGTGATCGCAATGACAGGGAGCCTTGCCAATGCAGGCATTTTCCTGATCTCCCGTATGGTTTCGTAGCCATCCATTTCCGGCATCATCATATCCATCAGAATAACGTCTATGTCTTTATGTTCTTTGATCTGCTGCAGGGCATGTTTTCCATCCATCGCCACAACAACTTCCACCTTATATTTTTCCAAGGCTTTGGTCAGAGAGAAAATATTACGGACATCATCATCGGTAATCAATATTTTTTTTCCGCTCAAAACTTCAGTTAAAGAACCTAAAACCTTATTCCTTGCGGTCTCTACAGAGTTGTTTTTTTCTTCCACCAAATGTAAGAATAAACCTACTTCATCTAAAATTCTTTCATAAGAATGAGCCGTTTTTACAACAATAGAGTCTGCATATTGCTTGATCTTGAGCTCTTCAGATTTGGATAAACTGTGTTCGGTAAAGATAATGATGGGCAGATTTTCCAGTCCTTCATAACTTTTAATGGATTCAACGACTTTATATTCACTGCTTCTTGAGTCTCCGATATCCAGGATGACACAGTCGATATGGTCAGAAGTTAACGCTTTAACACTGTCTTCCACATTATTTTCTACAGATAAAGAAATATTGAAATTACTTAAATAATATGATAATGCTTTGGCGTGCTTCGCATTATGTTCTACAATTAAAACTTTTTGCGGCGACATCTGAAGGGCATCCTCAATTTTCTTGAAGACGTCTGTCATTTGATCCAGAGCGAGCGGTTTATTAATGAAATCAATAGCCCCTTTCATCAAACTTTCTTTTTCAAGCTGCAGAACAGACATCATATGTACCGGAATATGTTTGGTGGCAGAGTTGGACTTAAGCTCATCCATCACTTTCCAGCCGTCTTTTACAGGAAGCTGAACATCCAGTAAAATAGCCTGCGGATGGTACTGAACTGCTGCTGACAGTGCATAATCTCCTCTTACCACCACAACTCCCTTATAGTGATTCATCCGGGTGTATTTGAGAAGTGCTTTGGCAAAATTGATATCATCTTCTACGATTAAGATCACTTTATCCTCGGGAGTTATCTCGTCTCTGTCATCGTCTACATCTTCAGGAATTTCTAAGGTCTCCAAATGCAATGCTGTTTTAGCTTCTGCTTCTTCCAGAATATTCTGGATTTCTTCAACATCTTCACGAATGATATCTACCAGGTTCTGGTCGTTCTCAGGCTGAATAGTTTCAGATATCGCTTTTACGGGGATAGTAAGACTAAATTCGCTTCCTTCATCCACTTTACTTTTCAGGCTTAATTCTCCTCCGAGTAATCTTGCAATTTCACGGCTAATGGAAAGCCCTAACCCGGTACCCCCAAATCTACGGCGTGTAGATCCGTCTGCCTGCTGGAAGGCTTCAAAAATAATTGCCTGTTTTTCTTCAGGCATTCCTATTCCGGTATCTTTCACACTGAAAACAATAAAATCTTTGTTTCCGGTATCTTTTTTAATATGTAGAGTAATACTTCCTTCTGTCGTAAACTTTATTGCATTGGACAAGAGATTACGCAATACCTGATCCACACGGAGTCTGTCGGTTTCAATAGTTTTTTCAAGGCCTTCTTCTATCTGAATATCAAAATTGATCTTCTTTTCCTGAATAATCGGGTTGAACAGGCTTCTTAAATCTCTGATCACATCATTCACAACAACATCCTGATATTCAAGCGTCATTTTACCTGATTCTATTTTGGCAAGATCCAGGATCTCATCAATAAGGGTCAGAAGGCTGCTTCCTGAACTTTGAATCACCTTTGCCGATTCTACCTGATCTTCATTCAGGTTTTCATCCGGGTTTTCTGCCATCAGTCTGGAAAGTAGTAAGATTGAGTTCAGCGGTGTTCTCAGCTCGTGGGACATATTGGCCAGGAATTCAGATTTGTATTTGGTGCTTAAAGCAAGTTCTTCTACTTTTTTCTGAATCTCTCCGTTTCTCTGAGCAATCATGTGATTTCTTTCTTCCAGCAGTCTTGAGCGTTCTTCGAGTTCGGCATTAGCCTGCATCAGCTCTTCCTGCTGCACTTTCAGTTCTTCTTCTGAAGCCTGCAATTTTTGGGTCTGGGCTTCCAGTTCTGTATTCAGGTTTTCCAATTCGGAATGCTGTACCTGCAATTCTTCAGATTGAGCCTGGGTTTCTTCAAGCAATTGCTGCTCTTTTTCACGCCCTTTTGCGGCATTTAAAGCAATACCGATATTGCGGCTGCTTTCGGCAAAATAATCAAGTCTGTCCTGATCAAAATCTGAAGTTGATCCCAACTCAAGGATTCCGATACAGTGGCCGTCTGCATGAACTGGAATTAGCAATATTCCGTTTATTTTTATTCTGCTGCTGGCGAAGCTTACCATAAAATCTTCCTCATGAAGATTGTTATACACCTGCATTTTTTCATTGGTAAAGGCCTGACCTACCATTCCTTCTCCCGGTTCGAAAGTTTTTTTCATGGTGCTTTCCAGACCGAAAGCGGTACATAGCTTCAGTATTCCTTCATCAAAAAGATAAAGCGCGCCATTGATGCATTTCCCGTATTCAACAAGCTGATTTAAAGAGGCATCAGCAACTTCCTTTACAGATTTATTTCCTACTAAAGATTCATTCAGTAAAGCGAGACCTTTCTGGCGCCAGTCACTTTTGTTGATTTTATCAAAAGATTTCTTCAGTGAATCGGTCATATGATTCAAGGAATCGACCAGATCTCCGAGGTCATCCTGTGAATGATCTACTGCCCTCTGACTGTAGTCACCATTAGCGACTCTGTTGGCAATCTGCTGAATAGCGCTTACTCTTCTGCTTATTTCAAGGTCTTTGGCTCTCAGTTCTTTTTCTAATTTATCTCTACGGATCAAATCTGACCTTAGTTTAATATAGAAAAAGATCGTAACGACTACCGCTGCTATTGCCGAAAAGACAATAAACATAACGGTTGTCCCGGAGGAACGGTTGAGATCTTTATTTTTAATTTCAAGCTGGGCTTCTTCATACTGCACGAAATCGCGAACGATCTGACGGCATTTGTCCATATAACTTTTGCTCATCAGGATTTGCTCCTGCGTCATGACCATTCCCCTTCTTCTGTTCTGAACAAATTGCTTTAAATTCCCAATATTACTGTTCACATTCTTTTCTAAAGCATTTAGGCGTTCCAGCTGGTTTTTATCTGAAATATCTAAAGCTCTTGCGCGTTCAAAAGCTTTTTTATATTCGCTTAAGCTCCTGTTATAAGGCTCCAGAAAGTTGTCTCTTCCTGTAAGCTGATATCCTCTGTTTCCTGTTTCTGCATCCAGTAAAGCGACAAGAACATCTTTTACAGCCGTTATTGACTTCCGGCTTTTGGAAAGGCTTTCCCGATGCTCCATCTGTCTTTGGATACTGAGATAGGATGCAATAGAACTGGCAATTAAGATCAGTAAAGATAACCCGACCCCAAACTGAAGATTTCTGATTATTTTTTTCGGCATGTAGTTAATTTAAAGGTAAAGTGAAATAGAAAGTAGAACCTTCCTCTAATTTACTGGATACTCCAATGGTTCCGTGATGCTGTTTAATGATTTCCGAACAGATAAACAGACCGATTCCCATTCCCTGGAACTGTAGAGAAGATTCTTCTACCCTGTAAAATTTGCGGAATACAGCATCCTGCTTGAAGTCCGGGATTCCTATTCCGAAGTCGGTGACACTCACTTTTACTTCCTGATTTTCTTCGTCCACAAATGCAGTGATAATCACCTGGTTATTTTGAGGAGAATATTTGATGGCATTGGTCAGGAAATTGATCAGCACCTGCTCTATGCGTATTTCATCAAAAGGAATAAGGATTTCAGGATCTATCCCGTGTCGTTTTATCTTGACTTTATTTTCATCATGAGTCTGTATAATGGTTTCAACAGCGTTGCTGATCACATTTTCAAGACTGGTTGGCTTTCTGTTGATTTTAAGTTTGCCGTTTTCTATTTTAGAAACATCAAGGAGATCGGTGATTAAGGTATTCAGTTTTTCGATCTGATCCTGAACTTTACCCATAAAACCGGATTCGGCACTTTCTTTATCCAGTTTTAATTTACGGTCCAGCAACTGAACATAGGCTTTTATACTTGTTAAAGGAGTTTTGAGTTCATGGCTTGCAATACTCAGGAATTCATCTTTTTCCTTTTCCACCTTCTTCTGGTCGTCGATGTCTGTAAAGGTTCCCACCCAGTTTTTAACGCCATTCCCATCATTCACAGGAGTTACGCGTAAAAGATGATAACGGTAGTCACCGGAATCTATATTTTTTATTCTGACTTCCAGCTCCAGAGCTTTGTTCTTTTTTCTGCAGCGTTCAAATTCTTCTCTGATGTCCAGATCATCCGGATGAACTTCCGGAAAATCGATATCTGTTTTTGAATACTGGTACCATTTGAGGTTGACAAACTCTATGTTTCCTTCTCCATTGAGTGTAAATGCAATCTGTGGCAGCGATTCCAGCATTAACTGAAAATGATC
The DNA here is from genome assembly GCF_003815695.1 of Chryseobacterium carnipullorum. Lineage (NCBI taxonomy): Bacteria > Pseudomonadati > Bacteroidota > Flavobacteriia > Flavobacteriales > Weeksellaceae > Chryseobacterium > Chryseobacterium carnipullorum. Next base: position 4,718,841 of record NZ_CP033920.1, read on the forward strand.
AATCTGCGACTTCATGGTCACCTGAGATTCTCTTCGGCCTTTCACTTCCAGTTCCAGACTTTGCTGGGTCTTTTTCATCGCAAGGCTTTGCTCCTGAAGATTGTAAAAAGTTTTAACTTTAAGCAATAAAATTTCAGGATCTACCGGTTTTGTGACATAATCTTTTCCTCCTGAAGCATAACCACGGGTTATAAATTTTTTCTCAGTACTTACTGCCGATAAAAATATAATAGGAACTTCTTTTGTTTTGCTGTAGTCAGCAAGAGTTTCAGCGACTTCAAATCCGTCCATCCCTGGCATTTGAACATCCAAAATAATCAATGCATAATTATTTTTTATGGCTTTCCCTAGTGCTTCTTCTCCTGAGTCGGCTGTATCTACCTGAAAATCTTTAGATTCCAGCAGTTTTTTTAATGAGTAAAGATTACTTTGGTTGTCATCAACAATTAAGATCATAGGGTGAATCAGTACTTGTGGTTTATATATTTTAGTAACGCCAAAAATACTCACAAAATTCCGAAAAACATTTATTTTTTCATCATTTTATACCCACATACCACACATATACACTTATAAATCAATTTTTAAAAGAAATATTTAAAATTTATTTTTATAATCAAAAAAAGTCTCTATTTCTTATAAAAATCACACTTAATCAATGTCAATTTGATGGCACCAACAACTAAGACCGCAGGAAATAAAGCCATTCCATCAATAAATCTCTGATGTCAGCCAATGGAAAGGGGTGAGGCTGTTCATCAATTATAAAATCCGGGTAGTTAAGTGTCAGATTAATATGCTCTAAAACCAGCGAATCATAAGATGGTCAATCATGGTTTGGAGTATCATTGAGATAGTCATTGATTTCCTTCAAAAGAAACTCAGTACGGAGGATATCTAAATCACTTAAAAACTGAAGCAGGTTATTCTGATCAACAACCCCATTTTTTCGAATGCAGTTGTATCCTGTATTTCCGTTTGAGGTTATTTTTACAAAGCCCAGTCCGTATTCATCTTTTTTACTCATGGATCACTTTTATATTTTGTTGGATAGAAACTTTCATTATGGTCTGCGGCCTATTAAAAATAATAACTGCCTTCAAGATATGAAAGCAGTTTATTTTTATAACGTTTTTAAAACCGTCACAGCATTTTCATTTTTGGGATTGATTTCCAGAATTTTCTGGTAACTCTCTTTGGCTTTAACCTTCTGTCCGGCCTTCAGATATGCCTCCCCCAAACTGTCGTAGACATTTTCACTTTTAGGGTACAGTGCAGCATTCACCCGGAATATATCAATGGCTTTTGTAAATTCTTTATTCCCAAGCATTTTGTATCCTGCTCCATTCAGATAACCTTCTGAGAGAAGATCATCATCTGCATCTTCAGTTTTGGCCTTCTTATAAGCTTCCAGACCTTTATCGAAATTTCCTTCCAATACCATTTCCAGAGGTGTTTTATCGTCTGTACTCATCTGCGCTTCTGTAGATTTGATTTTCCCGTTAGAATAGATCTGTACCCTATCTGTTTTCCCGGTATCGGCATTTTTTACAAATTTTACGGTCAAATCCCAGTCCCGAAAGGCGTATTTATTTTCTCCGACTTTGATCATTTCTACCGGAGTTTCTACATTATAAACACTCATCAGCTTTCCGTTTTCATTATAGACTCTGGAAAAGCCATATTTCCCATTTCTATAACGTCCTGCATTTTTGAAATCATTCTGATTTAACGGTACTATTTTCTGAACCGGCCCATTAAATAAAGGCCAGTGATAGACTTCTGCCACAGAACGCACAAGTTCTTCTACAAAGTCAGGTTTATTGGTATTCGTTAGCACGACAATCCCGTCACCACTTGTTTTGCTGGCAATAAATCTGCTGGAGAACCCTTCATTCCAGCCACCATGATTGAAATACATATGTCCTCTTCTGTCTTCCAGAAAGACTCCTAGTCCCATAAAAGGATCAATAAAGGAAGTCGTAAACTGTTCAGCCATCTTTTGTGAAATAATCGTACTGCTTTTTCCGCTCAGGGTATTCTGAATATCAATGACAAACTTTGCATAATCTTCAGCTGTAGTCCATAATCCGGCGGCAGCCTGCTCGGGATAGGTATGAGATTTCCCTGAAACTTTTACCCCATCCTGGTTATATGCCGTAGCAGAGAATTGGGACTGAATATCGAATAAAGGTTGAGAAAAAGTACTGTTTTTCATATCCAGTGGCAGAAGTACTTTTTCTTTCATAATGGTGGTAAAATCTTTCCCTTCCAAATCGATAAGCATCTGTTGGAGTACACAATATCCTCCACCTGCATACCGAAATGGTGTTCCGGGAACTTTATCTACAAAAATAGCGGTGGTATTGGACGGACTCTGACCATTTAACACCTGAATTAGAGAAGGAACAGGCTTTCCTGCTTCATATCCGGGGAATCCACTTACGGTAAAACCAGCGGTATGACTGACTATATTTTTAAACGTGACTTTTTTCTCCTTTGTGAATTCGTTTTCAGGAACTTTCCAGGATTTGAGGTAAGAATTGACATCGGCATCCGGGTTGATTTTTCCAGCTTCCACTTCTGTTAATGCGACATAAGCAGTTACCGGCTTACTCATGGATGCTGCCTGAAAAAGTGTTTTGGAATTGACCGGAGTTTTAGATTCTACATCTGCGAAACCGTAGGTTTTGCTCCAGATCACTTTTGAATTCCTGATGACAGCAACGCTGACTCCCGGAACATTGTAATGCTTCATTCTGGATTCCAGCGTCCAGGTAGGTTCCCCCTGAAAACGGACGGCAGGTATTAATCCCGCTTCTACTTTGGAAATTTCGTTGTCTAATTGGGATTTTGTCTGTGCAGTCAGGGAAATGCACGTCATTCCTATGATGATTGCAGTATAAAAGGGAGTTTTGATTATCATTTATTTGTTGAAAATTGAAAATTAGTTGGTCAAAAATAGTTAAGTTTTATCTTGTATTGAATAAATTTATAAAGCTTTTTAAAATCAAAGGACTATTATTTATAAGACACTAATTACCCCTACTATATTACATCCACACTTGCTGTTTCAGATTCATTCCGGTGGACGTCAATAACGGTTGTTTGGATGCATTAATATTATCCGAAAAACTTACCCATGAAAGTTACAAATCGCTTGAGTCTGCTATTAAAAGCTATGAAGAAGAAATGCTGATCTATGTGCGGGAAGCACAACTGGCATCAGAAAGGAATGAAATTGACATGCGAAAGTCGGATTTTTCTTTTCAACAACTGATCCGGTAAAGAAACAACAGAAGGTAAAATTCTCTGCGCGAAGTCTTCGACTTCGCGCAGAGAATTTTCTGAATCATTTAAAGTTTATTTTTTCAGCAATATCTCTGTAGCTGTTTTCATGTATCCGGTATCTGATAAATCTTTTAACTTTACCTGAGGCGAAAAGCCCTCTCCTACTTTGGAGTATTCTTTTTTATTTCTGTCTATGATGTTTCCTGTAGTCAAAACAAGAAATGCTCCATCAGAAAGTTTATATTCCTGATTTCCTGACGTAAGGCCCATTGTATTCTGTCCGATAACCGTTACATTCTTCTGACCTGCAAAAGCAACCGTGCAAAATTCTCCTGAACTTGATGTTTTCTTGTTGACCATCACTACAATCGGCTTTGTGATCTGCTGAGGAACTTTTTTAATATTAAAATGGTGGGCAAGCGGCTTCCCTTCGTAAAGGTTTCCGTTTGTGTTATACTTAAAAAAAGCATACTGCCCTTCTGCATCTACGGTACCGATTACGTTTTGCTTATCCAGCATCGGCGACAGAGCCGCAAACATCGGGTAAAACATTCCACCTCCATTATCTCTCAGATCCAATATCCAGCCTTTGGGCTTTTTGGCATTAAGTTCTTCAATTTTCTTATAAAAGGTGTTGACGAACTCATCCCATTCGGCAAAATGATAACAGGCAATACCGGGAAGTCTGATGTAAGCGATCTGGTTTTCAATCATTTTTGATTCAATAACAGGGAATTCCTGCCCTGTAGCTCTATAACCAAGAGTATAGTCCTTAACCATTTCTGGTGGAAAAAAATTAGAGTGGGCATCTTTCAGGTCTCCAAGGATATCTTTTATAAGTGGATACGTTTCTCTGATGGTATGAATATTTTCAGCTTTTTTGCGGGAATCTGTATACAAGGAATCCCAGTTGATCCGATGTTTGTTGACAGATTTAGCCTTCATAAGGTCAAGAGCGCTGACTACATAATTTTTAACACTGTCGGTCTGTGCATTGGCATTGACATGAGCAAGGAGCAGAAAACCTATGATCAGAAAATAAAATCGCTTCATTGTATATTTATCAATAGAGATGCAGTAAAGATAATCTTTTTGAAAAATGGGCAGGCAATGGCTTAATAATTTTCGTAAAATATTCATTGTATGTAAATTAAGTAACCCAATTGAGTTCCTGAGGAATTCATTAATTATTAAAAACTTGTCAAAAAGCGGTGGGCGGTTATCTATTCAGAAAAAAGGGAAAATACTCCGTAATGAATCAGCTTTTCAGCCAGCTTAAACATTCCGTGATCTGTCTTTTGCTGATAAATACATCTGAATTGATTTCAGGAGCAGGAAACAGTTTAAGTTCTACTTTCTGGCTGGAATGTTTGATGATCTCAACAATTGCATTTTTATTGATGATAAACTTACGGTTGATTTTGAAAAACAGCTGTGGGTTCAGTTTATGGATGACATCTTTGATGGTATCATCATAAATATAGGTCTGATGATCCTTCGTTGTGAGAAAAAGGTATTTTCCTGAGGCGAAAAAATAGGCGGTATTTCCTTCATCTATTGATTTAAGCTTATTTCCATCCCGTACCATAAAACGTTTCATCACGTCCGGACCGTCGGCCTGATGTAAGGTGGACATTGACTTCAGAACGGGTTCGGGGTCAAAAGTAGTCCGTATGGAGATAAATTTCTGCAATGCCTGATGCAAATCCTCTTCTTCAAAAGGTTTCAGAAGATAATCTATTGTAAAATGCCTGAAAACCCTCATGGCATATTCGTCAAAAGCGGTTATAAAAATGATGGGTGTAAAAAGCTCCACATATTCAAAAATCTCCAGACTCATTCCGTCACCGAGGTGAATATCCATAAAGATAAGATCTGCTGAATGGTTTTCGAAGAAGTCTATGGCCTGTTTTTTTGAACGGAGAACCACCGTCTCAGTTACAGGGACTATGCTTTGTTTATCCAAGAGATCTTTGAGATAATTAACAGCCAGCAACTCATCTTCTATAATGGCAATTTTCATAACATGACAAAAGTACAAAAAAACCGCTAAAACTATTAAGTTCAAGCGGTTTCAGGGGTTGTTAATATGAATGTTTATAAAAGGGGATTATTCTTCTTGGCACTCATTGGGAATTCTATGGTATATCTCACATCATTCTGCTGAAGAATATACTCTGTGCCGTTCACATTATGAATGATTTTTTTCTGATTGGCTCTTCTTAAATCAAACCAGCGGTGTCCTTCCAATGCAAATTCCCTGAACCTCTCATCGAGTATAAAAGTCATGAATTCTGTAGCATTCATTGAACTGATCTGGTTTTGAACTGCAGTGTATCCTTCCGGAGTGTATCTGTTCTTTACCACTTTAAGCAATGTATCTTTGGCTTCACTCAGTCTGTTCAGTTTTAATAATGCTTCAGCTTTTATAAAATACATCTCCGCACTTCTGAAAGACACTCTGAAATCTGTGGTTCCTCCTTTGATCACTTTATATTTGCTGCCGTTCTTTTGAAAATAAAGTGCAAATCTTTTGTCTGTCGCCGTATTATATTTTGAAGTCAGTTCTGTAGAGGCAAAGGAAACATTCTGCACCGCAATGTTGAATGCATTATCCAAAGCCAGAATAGATTCTACTGAAGCATAATGGTTAGGTGCCGTCGTCGCAGTATTTAAATTGCTTAAGTCTCCTTTCGCGGTCATCACCTGCTCTGAAAAGTTTAAAGCCTTGTTCCAGTCGCCCTGATAAAGAGCGGTTCTCGCCTGAAATGCTTTCAATGCTACTTTTGAGAATCTGTAATTGATGCCGGAAGGCTGCTTCTCTTCTATCATAAGTCCTTCTGCTTTTGCAATATCAGCATTCACCTGGTTATAGACTTCCTGTACTGAAGAAGGTTTCAATACCTGTTCAAGATCAATTTCAAGACTGACCGGCACTCCTCTGTCTGTCGCTGCTGTAGCACTATTGTATGGTTTTCCGTATAGGTTGACCATATCAAAGTATAAATAGGCACGAAGTGCATAGGCTTCTGCAAGAATCTGCTGTTTTTCAGGAGAATCTGCCATGGTCTTGCTTCCTTCATTGATGATCTGATTCAGGTAAAAATTCACGGAATAAAAACTTACCCACGGAAATTCTGCCGTCGCCTGATCTGTATTTGAATCTTTCCACATCGCAATTTCACGGTAGACATTAAATTCATTTACATTTTCATCGATATTCATCTCATCTGTACGCAGAGCGGTTAAAGATTTATGAACCGGATATTTTGAATAGGCTGATGTAAGTACTTTACGGTAATCTTCCACACTGACAGGAATAATTTTCCCTTCAGGCTGTATATCTAAAAAACGATCACATCCGATACTGGAAAGGCTTAGTGCTGCGATCGCAATGATTGTTGTAATTTTTCTCATTTTTCTCAAGTTTTAAAAAGAAACATTAAATCCTACTGTAACTGATTTTGCAATGGGTTGTGCATAGATATTTCCGTAGGTTTCCGGATCAAAGTATCCTTTGTACCCATTACTGAACACAAACAGGTTACGTCCTTCGATGCTCAGTCTCAGACTGCTGATTCCCATCGGACTGGTAAACTCTTTAGGGAGTGTATAGCCTAAACGAATGCTGCTGATTCTTACGTAGCTGATCTCTTTTGCCCACACATCCAGTAAGCTGTAGGCGTTGGAACGGTTATCGGCAAACCATTTGTTCGCCATCCATCCCGGATTGCTTTCCATATCAGGACTGGTGATTCCCGGAAGTGTAGTTCCGGCCTCGTAGATATCTTTTGTGTAATTTCTTCCCCTGTCCAGATCCATTCCCCGGTAAGATGGCGACCTCATCACCGTCTGCTTGAAGTTGAAAGCGGCAGAAACAGTCAGATCAAAATTGCGTACTTTAAATGTATTGATAATTCCTCCTGTAAATTTAGGATCTCTGTCTCCTACATAGGTGAAAAGATTTCTAAGCTCCTCGTTGGATAATTTGGTATCTACAAGCTGACCCGGAAGGAAATCGGCATACACGTCATACAATTTGAAGAAATCTTCTGCTGATATTTTTTCATTTCCTTTCCAGAACATTGGATTTCCGTTTGCATCCATTCCTGCAGTTCTCAAAGCAAAAATGGCATTTACAGGAAGCCCTTCTCTTGAAGGAAGTAAGGCATTGTTACGAGGCTGTTCGCTAAGAACGTTGCTCTTGTTGTGGGCAAAGTTAATCGTCGTACTCCATTTGAAATTTTCCTTGTCAATGTTTCTGGTCGATAAAGCCAATTCAAAACCTTTATTGGTCAAACTTCCCCAGTTCATCATCGTATATTCAAAACCGGTTTCAAGCGGTGTTTCTTTCATACTGATCATGTCTGTACCTTTTCTGCTGTAGATATCCGCTGTAAAGTTGACGCGGTTTTTAAGCACTCCCAAGTCAAGTCCAAAGTTGACATTGGTTGTTTTTTCCCAACGCAGTTTATCGTTTGGAGGGCTGATCACGTTGATGATATTTTCTTTAGATCCCGGAAGAATTGTTGCATCATAGTACTCCCCGATAAAGAACGGTGACGTATTACGGTCTATATTTCCCTGAAGACCATAAGAAGCTCTAAGTCTAAGGTTAGAAATAGCCGTAAGGTTCTTCATGAAGTTTTCTTTCGTTACCAGCCACGAACCTGAAACGGCCCATATCGGCAGGTATTTGTATTTTTTATTGACCCCGAATAAATTGGTCCCGTCATATCTTACACTTCCGAAAAAGGTATATTTCTGGTCAAAAGTATAGGAAGCCGTCGCAAACATGGAAGCATACGCATTCTCAACCGGTGGCATTTCGCGGTAGGTTTCATATCTTCTGTCCGAAGCATCATTGGAATTCGGGAAAACGATGGCTGTTGCTTTTCTTGTTGTATCGTCATAACCGAAAGCTCTGGTTAATGTCGTATTGTCTTCCGTTTTACGGATTTCTGTTCCGGCCATCAAATCAATTTCATGTCTAGAATTGATTTTTGTGCTGTACGATCCCTGCAATTTCCAGTTGTACTGAAAGAAGTCGTTATCCCAGTTTTGTTTTACGCCACCGTCAGGCAGGAAATAGCGGAATGTCCCATCTTTGTAATAACGGGTTCCTTCTCTCATTTTTCGGGTGAAGTAGGTATCCTGAGCTGCAAATTTCTCTGTTTTGTTGCTGTCATACTGCATCCCCAACTGAGAAGTAATCTTCAGATCTTTTGTTATTTTATATTCTAAATCGAATATGGCTTTTAAAGAACGGTTCTTCAGGGTATAACTTGTATTTTCCCTTTCTTCCAGGAAATTGAAAGGAATATACCGGTCAGAGAAACCATCGATATCCTGGTCATATCTGTAGCTTCCGTCCGGATTGAACGGGCTCAGGTAAGGATTGGCGTTTCTTGAATAATTGATAGGGTTGATGGAGGCATCAGCATCCGTTACAAATGATTCACGCTCACTTTGTGTTCCGAAAACAGAGATTCCTGCACTTAACTTATCACTTAGTTTATAATTGTTTTTTAAAGTCAGGTTATATCTTTTAAAACCCGTCCCGATGGTTGTTCCTTCTTCATCATAATATCCTAATGAGAAATAATAATCTGAACGGTCGCTTCCTCCTGAAATGCTTACTCCATATTGCTTATTGATTGCGTTTCTGTAAAGAAGTTTCCCCCAATCGGTATTGTTGCTTCTTAGCCCATCCAACTGCTGACGGGTAAACGTATTCAATGCTCCTAAGCCTCCGTTTCTGTACGCATCCAGCTGTCCGTTTTTCATTAGAATTCTCATCACTTCCCCTTTATCGGCACGATAAGTAAGGTCGGCACGGCTTGCCAGCATTAACTCCAGATCTACTTTTTCAGAAGCATTCAGAAGATTAAGCTTGTTAAAATCCGGGCGGGATGTCACGAAAGTGTCGGCTGAGAAATTGATTCTCATGGTTCCTTTTTTCCCTTTTTTAGTGGTAATAGAGATCACCCCATTGGCCGCTCTGGCTCCATAAATAGCGGTAGCCGCAGCATCTTTTAAAATGGTGATATCCTCAATATCATTAGGGTTCAAACCTGCGATAGAAAAATTCTGAAGCTGGTCTATATTATCTTTATCGCTGAAATTAGGAACATCATTTCCTTCCAACGGAAGACCGTCTACAACCCATAACGGATCCTGCGGACCTGAAAGAGAAGCGGTTCCTCTGATTCTGATTTTTGCGGGACCTCCGGGAGATCCTGTCTGAGGCGTCACCACAACCCCTGCAACCTGTCCAGAAAGCATCTGGTCTACACTGGCTACCCCAGCCTGGTTGATGTTATCCATCTTCACCGTGGCAACAGCAGAAGTCTGCTTACGCTTTTCAATTTTCTGATATCCGGTAATGATGACTTCCTGGATTTTATTTTTGTCTGATACCTCAGGGATCAGTCTTACGGTATAATTGGTCTGGCCTTCACTGATCTGAATGACCCTGGACTCATAGCCCGGGTAACTTACCAGCACAGACCTGGTGTCTGCAGGAATTTCAAGGATAAATTTTCCGTTACTGTCGGTTACTGTACCTACCGATACACTTTCAATAATTCCTACCAGGTCGGTCTTTGTAGAAACAGATTGTGTTTCTATTTTTACAGATGCTCCGGAAATCATAGCGGAGGTATTTCCGTCTTCTATTTTTCCTGTAATGGTCTTCTTTTCCTGGGCCAATGCAATCTGAGCCGCCAAAAGAGGTAAAAGTACTAGAGTTTTTTTCATAGCTGATTATTTGTTTAAAGCCTCTTCTATCCGGATGATCAAGTCTGCATAATGAGCCCTGGAAGCTTCCTCTCCTTTGTTTTTATTTCTATTTAATACGTTCAATATTTTCTGTAGTTCTGCTCTTTTATAAGTCGTGACTTCAGATACTCTTTTCATAGATGAGTAGTTGATATTCCTCAGCGTATGGTCTTGTTCATGGAAATTACAGATCATCGGAATGTTCAGTGTATTCTCTACTTTTAAAGCTTTTACTGCTGTTTTTTCAAATAATTTATTGACGGAAACGATCAAAGCATCTACATAGTTTTTCTGCGTCATCTTTTCAAGAATCGTCAGGCTTCCTTTTTTATTGAAAACAGCGGTTCTCAACTGGTCGAACAGGTCCTCTACGGTATAAATCTGTTCTTTTGACCCTGACACCTCATGCTTTAACTGGTTTTCAATCATTCTGAGGAGCCTGTCATCCATCAGAAGGGAATAAATATTGGCATACTGCATTCCTCTTGCCAATGTGTACGGAGTCTGCTCGAAGGGTCCCATCGGGGAATTTTTCACAGAATAGGTTTTCTCCGTAATCGGGTTAAAGAATAACCATTCCGGAAGATTGACTGAATTTTTAATCAGATAATCCACCGCTCTTTTCTGGATTTCTGCAGGTACTGCTTCATAGGCTTTCTTCTTGCTGCCAAAGACGGTGTTGTCCAGATAAATTCCTCCTACATTCGCCATCACATGACCGGTGTACAGATCCCATTGCCCGATAGCGCCCATGTACAGTTTTCCTGCATCGGTATACGTTTTTCCGTCATCATACGTCCACTTCAGAAGGTTGTCTACAACGATTCTTAAGTTCTTCATTCCATATTCGCTGGCCTTCATTGCATCATCTCCCAAATCTTCAGACTGCGAACGCGGATCAATGGTTTCCAGATAGCTCTGCTGCTCCCCATAGAAGTACAATGGGTCATCTTCATGCTTTTCTATCAGATCTCTGAGCGCCTTTTTCTCTGATGCTGCATCAGGATACCAACGGTAGCCCCATTCAATAGCATGTTTGTCGTAAATACCGATTTTCGGGGTGATGGCAGTAACTCCATCTTCCGGCTGTGCTACGTAGTTGTATCTTGCATAATCCATAATGGAAGGTGCAGTTCCGCCCATTTTATCTGTAAACTCTTTTGAACGGAGCGATTCTACAGGAAAGGCAAAGGAAGATCCCATGTTATGCTTCAGTCCAAAAGTATGTCCCACTTCATGTGACGATACAAAACGGATCGCCTCGCCCATGTGCTCATCGCTGAATACATTTCCTCTGGCTTTAGGATCTATTGGTCCTGTCTGAATTCTCATCCATTCCTGAAGAGAAGTCATCACATTGTGCCACCAGATAATATCGGATTCAATGATTTCCCCGCTTCTTGGGTCTACCACAGAAGGTCCCATAGCATTCGATTTGGGTGAAGCTACGTAGGTAATCACCGAATATCTTACGTCATCAATATCAAAGTCTTTATCGTTCTCATCAGGCATTTTTGCGATGACCGCATTTTTAAAGCCTGCCTTTTCAAAAGCGGCCTGCCAGTCGAAAACTCCTGCAATGATTTTCTCCCGCCACTGGATAGGCGTTGCAGGGTCTATATAATAGATAATGGGCTTTTTGGGTTCTACCAGCTCGCCTCTTAAGTACTTTTCTTTATCTTCATCTTTAGGTTCCAAACGCCATCTGGTGATGAACTGTTTTTCATCCATTTTCTGCTGACGGTCGTTGAATGTCCAGTGTTTTTCACTGAAAAAACCCACTCTTGCATCTCCAATTCTCGGCTGCATCGGTATTTTGGAAAGCAATACCAGATTGGTAGTGACTCCAAGGGTTACCGGCAGATCTACTCCACCTTCATTCACGGATGTGGTCAGCTGGGATTTTACAACCAGGTTCTGAGGAAAGGTTTTTACGCCTTCGATGTAGGAAAGGTTGGACTTTACAGATCCTCCAAGCCCTACATTAGCCAAAACATCATTAAAGCTTTTCTGATTTCCGTCAAAAATCTTATTGACTTTAATGGCTACAGAGGTAGAGTCATTATTCTGGGCTTCGATATCAAAAACCTCGATCACAGATTCTGAAAAGTTATCTTTTACAGATCTTGTGATGACATCGTTTTTAGGTGATGATACCTGTGGAACCAACGTTTTCACCCATACTTTTTTAGCTACTGCATCACGGTGGAAAGAAATGACCTTGTTTTCATAGTTCATTCCTTTGTTCAGCCCGGCTTCGTTCACCTGCATCGGTACCTGCGACAGTTTATTGACCACCAAAAACTGACGTCCCATTAAACTGTCGGGAATTTCAAAATAAACATCGGTCTTTACCTGGATGGTATTGAAAAGGCCTTTTTTGTAGGTACCTTTTTTAATCAGATCATCAATTTTCTTTGCTTTCTTTGATGAACCCTCCGTTTTTTCCGATTTTTCTTTATCTGTTTTTAATGTGTCTTTTTTCTGTGCCAGTACTGCCGGTGAGGCTAATGCCAATCCTAAGTACAATGCCAGTCTGTAGTTCTTCATTACCATAGTCCGATTCATTCCAAATTATTAGATATCTCAGTTTCAGCTCGCAAAACTATACGTAAAGAAATAATATCAACAGTATTAGGGAGTGAGAGGTAGTTTTTCGGGAGTGAATGGATTTCATTTTTTATTCTAATAATGGTAAAATACATACGAAATATTCACCATCTACGGAAATATTAACAGAATTCTTTTTAAAATAATCATAAACCTGATTCAAATAGTCAATTCCGAATTTGGCTCCCTGAACATCTTCGCCCGTTTTAGGCTGCCAGGTATTCTTCACTTTGATCTCTTCGCTTTCCACAGTGATGAGAATGTCCAGTGGATGATCTATGGTAGCGATATTGTGCTTTATAGCATTTTCTACCACCATCTGAAGAGACAGATACGGAATCCGCTTTTCCAGACTTTTGGGATGATGAACGATCAGATCAAAGGTGAGTTCTTCATCAAATCTACTTTTCAAAAGCTCCATGTACTGCTGGATAAACTTGATTTCCTGCGCTACAGGGACGATGTTTTCCTGTGGAGGTACGATAAGGTATCTGTAGATCCTGGAAAGATTCATGGTGAACCGTTGTGCATTATCTTTATTGATCCCGATGAGCATATAAAGAGAGTTCAGCGAGTTGAAGAGGAAGTGCGGATTGATGTTATTTTTAAGCTGCTGAAGCTGGTGCAGGGCTTCTACCCTGTGCATTTTTTCATTCTCTACCAACAGCAAGTTTTTTTCGGACTGTATCTTTTCTTTTTCTTTATAAGCTATGTTGGCTGCCCTGTGAAATAAGATGAAAACGGCTACAATAAGGAACAAGGCCGCCAGAAATATATAGACGGTATACATTTTTGTATTGCTGACGCTTTCATCGATCAGGAAATTCACATGATTGACCACCGCGTAGCCATCAAAATTATCAGTTTTCAATGGTTTTACGAATCGGGTTACCTCCAGATTAAGATATTCCGAAACGCCCGTTCCTTCGGTGTAACCGGATTTTGTTGCACTGCATAAGGTATCTTTTGGTTGAACATCTGTAAAATCGAAAATATTTCTGCCTAAATATTTCTTTTCAGGATGGGAAATGCAGATGCCTTCTTTGGTAAAAACATAGGCATAATTGTTCAGGCTTTTATCGATATTGGAGAAATATTCGTGAAGGTCGTTCAGGCTTACCGCAGAACCGTAATAGAGTCTATTTTTCCTGGGCAGTACCAGTGAGTCGTAGCTTACCCAATAGGTTGTGTCTTTTCGTGTGGTCAGGAAATCTCTGAAATGTCCGGATCTGTTGTTTTCTATTTTGGTATACCTTACGTCTGCTGATTTCTTTGTCAGCACATCTGATAAAGTACTGTTGCTTACAGATTTTCCGGAAGCTGCATCATAATAGGAATACCAGCTGTAGGGCAACAGGCTTCCTTTTCTGTTCATATTGTTTAAAACGGAAGAATACTCTTTATAGTTTTTCAATCCGTCTTTCCGGATGAGGGCCCGCAGCAGGTACTGGTATTCTTCTATATTCCTGAATTCTTTTTCCAGCGTTTCGTATTTCTGAAAAAAGGTTTTCTTGGCAAAACCTTCATTGTTTTTCCGGCTGTCGCGGGTAATGAGGAAACTCAGTACCGCAAAGGCAACGACCGCAATGAAACAGGCCGATATAGCGGCTATATAAATCGATTTCTGGGCGAGTATGTGTTTAAAATTAGTATTCATTTCTTTCCTTCTTCTTCATTATATTCAATGATCAAACGATTAAAATCTGATGATCAGATTCTTCTTATGCGTCCAATGGATGCACTTTTTATGGGGTGTGATTTTATGAGGTGTATTTTTACAGGTTCTTTGTCTTGAAATCAAAGATTCGACGTAGTCAAACAAAAGGCCCAAAGTTCAAGGCTGGGATCTTCCGTTACCAGAATACTTTTTTAATGCAAAGTTTGATTCTGATCCTGCTTATTGTAAAGGCTGCAAAGAGGGAGTCAATTGCATTGATTCTTTTAAGCGGGTGTTTTTTCCTTACGTTTTGTCAACGGCTCTACCGACTCCTTTGTTCTCCTTCACATATAAAGCATTTTTATAAACATTTGCATTAAAACAAATTTTACAAAGTGCTTCAAAAAACAAGATTTCCCTGATCTCCGGATTCTGGTAGTTCCTGCCTAATATGATTTCCAAAAAGTTACATCCTGTATCCGTGACTTTTTTCCATAAAAAAGTTCCATTAGCCTTCTAATGGAATGAGTTTTTTTCTGCGGAGATTTGGAGAATTACTGCCGAGCACTTAATGCCCCTTTTACCTTTTGCAATACCATTAAAAATAAGTTGCAAATATACCATTAAATATTGAAAGCGTCTTGCAGTAATCGTTGCTAAAATCAAATAAAACTGCTTCACAAGTCACCAGAACCGATTATCAGTACCTTTTCCTTCAACTTCCCGGCTTACCTCCCCGCGGAGACAGCCATTAAAAATGCGTCATCTCAATGCTCTTGGATACTATTGTAAAATTACGATCAAATCATTTTTCTTACTATAAATAACCAATATCATCCCCGCAGGAGCGTTCCACTGTTGTCCATTCCAATGGAATAAGTTATTATTGTCTGAGAAAATAATCTTTTGACCGCATAATTATTCAGATGATCAATATATACCGTAAAACAGCTTTAATTGAAGGTTTTTCCTATCTGATTCTCCTCTTCATTGCCATGCCTTTAAAATACTTTTTTAATATTCCGGAAGGAGTAAAATATTTTGGATGGATCCATGGGGTTTTGTTTCTGATATTTATGGTAGCTCTCGTAGCAGCCGCAATACAATACAGATGGAGTTTTAAAAGAATTATGCTGTATCTGATAGCTTCTGTCCTTCCATTTGTCCCTTTGATTCTGGATAAAGGTCTCAAAAAAGAGTATTCTTAAAAAACAAAGTGAACTTTCCCCTATTATTACCTTTTATCAGTCACAATTACTGGTCATCAAATTGAGTAGCCGTTTTCAGACACTGAACACGCTCGTGATTTTCGTGACCCTTATTTTAGAATTTAAAAGTTTAAACAGGTTCAGTAATTTAACTAAATATTAAATTCACTAAATAATGACATATATCATTACGTGATTATTTTTTCCCTGTCTGTTGAATATTATATTTGCCGGAAACTTTTAATAATATTATGAAAAAACAAATTTTATTTTGCGTCAGTAGTTTACTGATGCTTTTCATGAGTTCATGTTCTACAGAAGAGCTGAATACTGACGTAACGCCCGGCATTCCAGAAGTAAAAGCCGATCGTTTGTCGGCTGCCAAATTTGCAGGAGACGGAATTTATGATGTCTTAGGGCATGGTTATGATGTTACCGGTGAATATGCCAATGCTACTGCAGCGGGTTTTAAAGTGATCGATATTGATCGTTTTAAAACAGAACAGGCAAACAGGTTAGTGAGCGAAAATACATTCTCACAGGAATATGTTGAAGAATATGGTGAAAATGCAGAGTCGTATTCTAAAATGGTTTCTACCAAAGTAAATGTTACTGCCGGTATCCCACTGTTTAAGAAAACACTTTCAGTAGGATTCAATTCAGCAGTGACCACAAACAATAAGTTTGATGCAAAATACATCTACGGAAGTTATAACCTGACGATCAAACAGAAAAGATTAAGATTCAATGCAACCACAGATATGTTGGGAGATTATCTTACTCCTGAGTTTGTTCAGGATCTGCAGACAAAAACTCCACAACAGATTGTACAGGACTACGGAACTCACGTAGCACTCGATATCTATACAGGTGCTAAACTGGATGTTCTGTTCCAGGCAGAAACAAGAAGCCAAAGCCGTGATCGTGCTGCAAGAATCGGGGTGAAAGTAGGAATGAAAGATATTTTTGATGTAGATGTTACCAATGATGTGAATACTGCTGAATCATCCATGAACTATTCTAAAAAATTAGCCTATAAAACCAGAGGAGGAGATCCTTCAAAAGGATTGGTAGGAGACCTGAACCTTGATCAGACCAATCCTAAAATTAATATTTCCAACTGGCAGAACAGCTCTAATGCAAGCAATTCAGTTTTGGTAGATTTTGGAAACAACGGATTGGTGATTATTTACGATCTGGTGAAAGAT
Organism: Chryseobacterium carnipullorum; assembly: GCF_003815695.1. Taxonomy (NCBI): domain Bacteria; kingdom Pseudomonadati; phylum Bacteroidota; class Flavobacteriia; order Flavobacteriales; family Weeksellaceae; genus Chryseobacterium; species Chryseobacterium carnipullorum. Next base: position 4,735,595 of record NZ_CP033920.1, read on the forward strand.
GCAGCTAAAAAAGCTCAGCTTAAAGCGTATGTAGATCAATATCTTATCGATAATAAAGTTTATCTTGAATTCAATACTATTTCAATTTACAGATATTACAATGGATTAGATCATTACTATACAAAAACTCCGGGAAGCTATAGCGGATATTATTTTGAAGGGATAGAGTTCAATGCATTCTTATATAAAGCTCCAAACACTGTTCCTATTTACAGATATTACAACGGGAAAGATCACTATTATACAAGAACTCCGGGGTATTACCAGGGGTATGTAGAAGAGGGAATTGAGTTTAACGCATTTGCAACCCAGCAGCCTAACACTGTTCCTATTTACAGATATTGGAATGGTAAAGATCATTATTATTCAAGATCAAGTGTAAAACCATCTGGTTATGTATTTGAAGGAATTGAATTCTATGCCTATTAATTAAATATATTGATATTTTACAAGCAGACCGTCTCATTTTTGGGACGGTTTTTTTGTTGCTGTGATGAAGAGAATTTATTAACTGTTTTCGAGCATAATTCAACAATCTTTAAATATTAGTCATTTCGAATTAAAGTATCTGTGGGTCAATTCCAAAAGCCAGATTTAACTTTCGATACAGAAACACCAGAACTAAATTTTTGCCAAACTGTTCCGTCAAAATAATAATAGAAAAACCCAGTCTAAATTAGACTCGGTTTTTCTATTATTTGAGGTGCTTTCCTTAGATTTTTTTATAAGTTAAAGAAATGTTGTTTCCGTTGTTTATGAAAGAAATTGTTCTTTTATTTTCATCGAAATAATCAACATTAAATTTTGTTATATTTTTTCCAACTGTTATACTCAAAATCTGGACATTATTTTCTTTTGTTAATTCCCATTTTCCTTTATTCCTTTTTTTTCCGATTGTTGCTTCAAAGCTTGAATTTTGCATGAAATCCTGAAACACCGTATCACTCCCAAAAATTGATTTTATATCCTTAGGCTGGCTGTTAATCTGAGTTTCTACCAGTTGCCATTTGCCAATTAATTCTTTTGAAGTTTGAGCTTTAAATATGCCGGCTAAAGAAAGGCATACAATTAAAATGTACTTTCTCATTTTTTGATTTTTTTATGTTTGTATTTAATATTTTTTTACTGTCAGATCAGGAATTTGATTTTAAAATCGATTGGTCTGATTAAGAAATCTGCTGTTGAAAGAAAATTATCTGTCTATACCAGGTGCTAATCTCCAATTCTAAAAATCAGCAAGTGAGTAGATTGCCCCCTCAGAGTCATCCCGTCTCCCCAACAGTTTCCGGACTGTCCTCTCCCCAATTCCACCCGCCAGGCTCTGTTCCCCGTAAACACTGTTGTATAGGTAATACTACCACCATGATTAGAACTTGCTCCTTCGATGTGGCTAGCTGTACTGTGTACTCTTGTAACGCCAGCCCCAATTCCCTCAGGAAAATCAACATAATACGAACTTATGTTACAGCCTGTTGCATTATGTATTGCTTCATACACTAATGTAATCTGATATGTACCCGGAGGAAACGCAACGGTAGAATTAGATGCATTATAAGTAAGGCCAGGTATGGCATTTTTAATTTGTGCAAGATTGAATACTCTTGTAGCTTGGCCTGCAGTCTGTGCAGTTAAAAAGCTTGGAATATCGGCAGTGACACGAAAATAGGCAGGCATAGGAGTTGAAATATCAGGACTCATTTTTTGCCAGATACTGCCATCAAAATAATAATAACCTACTGTTGTGATGTTAGCTCTCGTAGAAACAGTATCTCCCCCACTGATGTCCGTAATATAGATCATAGTACCTTTTTCACTTCCGGTATATAATGCATTTCCTTTATTGGTAAGCTCTTGTCTGGTAAGTCTGGGTACGGTAATGCCATCTTTTTTAGATAAATCAGATGGACTTGCAGCGACATCAAGTGTGGTTGTCGGGGAAGCTGTATTGATACCGACTTGCGAAAAGAAAAGAATCGGTATAAAACAAATTAGTAAAAAAATGGATTTTTTCATCATATAAGTTTTTGTAAGTTTTATGGTTTTTCGAAAGAGAATATATGTAAGGTTTAATCTGTGATTATTTAAAATCAAATTGTATAAACTCATCAATACTTAAACAGATAGATTTTAAATTGTTTTTCTCATTCTTTGTAAAGTAATAAAGAATTACTATTTCTTCGAGTACAAATTTATGGGGAAATGGAGTGATAAAGCTTAAATAACATACATCATAGGTACATCATATACGAATAAATCAGTTTGGTAACAAAACGACGTGGGGCTCTCATTGCCTTTGCTTCTAATTAGATTCGTCGAAATATCTTGTAGGTTTCTCTAGCCATCCGAGGACTTCCATATCTGCTGCCGTTTGGATCTTAAACTCTAAACTATAATTTTTCTGATCTTTTTCATACTCTTAAAGATAAAGAGTATAAGAACCGTGTCCTAACAAAGGTTGCTACTTCAATCACTATTTGTGACAAATTGATATGCAGTACTTTTTCTACCGAGAGAGAAATTCTTCTATATCTAATAAAATCAAATTGACTAATTCATATCTTTTTTTGTAATAAGCCCGTTTATGAGATTTTATATTATTAATGTCTTTACGCACAGTTTTTACAGGTAGTCTGTACCACCCGTCTTTCTGATAATCTCCTCCAAGTTCATTCCAGAAACCATCGTAAGAAAATGCAATAGTATGCAACCGTGGAAGATGAATAAAGTGCTTTCTTTTCTGAGCCTGTATTCCGTCTCCTATTCCATAAATCTCCTTTATATCTAAATCATTAATTAATTTCTGAAGCAATTCAACTAATAGAGCTTTTGGCCGTATACCATACATCAGTTTTTGAGCTTTTTTTGTAACATAAGTTCCTTCTGTCTGAGGCCTTCCCTGTAAACAGCCAATCCAACAAACCCAATGGTCTGGAGATTGTTCTTCAAAAGAAAATGCAATGGAAGAAATCACACCGTGCAATTCCCCGCAAAATAATGACATAACAATCTCACCTTCTTTTCTGTAACGATCATCATACCCTATAATAACCCTCGCTTCTGTTCCATCTTTTAGCAAAAATTTTGAAATGACTATTTCCTGTGAAATTAAGTTTCTTTTCCCTTTTTTTGAAAGAAGAAAGGTATAGGTATCAATAATAACTTTCATTTTCTGTTCTTTAGTCCAAGTAATTGACATATATGCTTTAAAGGGTTTTAGGAATAGCCTCGGTCTAAAGAATAAGATTTCAGAAAATTCTGAAGAATTAATTTTATTAAACCACTTTTTAGCAAAAAAAGGATTGAACATCGCCAGGAAAAAACTTTTATACTGCTGTTTTATTCTGTATTTTTTCTTTTCGTCAGAAAATGCAAATTTTGCAAGTTTCCATCCTTTTATACCAGAGGTTAATAAAGGAAAATTGGAGAACATATTTTTTTTCATTTATATTTTTATTTATACTGATCCATCAATAGCATCTTGAGACTGATCCGGCATAGACAAAGTAAAGTACCTACAGAAATCCGTTTTTCACAAAACTCACCACCACCGTCAACATTTTCACTAACTTGTTTCTCCACATAGTCCCGGTTAGGTACTCGGAATCTGATTTTAAAGGTTTATACTTTGGAAGGTCACATTTATAACTAAGCACATACTAATCACCAATAAACAAGTACTATCCATGAGCCTTTAACAGTTCTAAAGTCTCAAAAAAATCCGCATCTATTTTGCGCATGGTGCAATTTGGTATTGTAACCGATTATAGGCTTCAATCAGCATCGTTACTATTAAATCTCAGTCCCCCAATTGTTGTAACATATGGGCATGATATTGATCAAGAAAAATAGTACATAAGGAATATTTGTATTATTAATTATTTGATTATTCTACAGTTCAATATCAAGGAAATACATCAATAAAAACTACTTTCTGTAATTTGAGATATTGCATTATAATTAACCGTTAATTTAATTTTTTCATTATAACAGAAGAAAGCTTACTAATAAGTTGATTCGTAAAAATCCATCGAAATCCTATCTTAATTGAAGATTATAGCATTTACATACAGCTTACCTATTTTTTTAATTATACAAATACTTAGTTAATTTTGTTAAATAAGTTACGATCTGATTTTATACCTTAATTATTGACTTTTTCATAAAAAATTTATTTTATTTTTCACCCAATAAGAGCTTTTCTGCAAGATTTTTGGTGCATAAAATCGATATCCTATATATAAATTGGAATACTGCAGCATATAGTTCACTTTAAACTCATCTTCTTTATAATTCTGAAAATTAATTTGATGCTGAATGCCCATAAAGAAATTCTTCCACTGATAATTGAGGTTTAGATTTAGGTTTAAATTTAAAATCCTTGTTGCGTAAGCTTTATTTTGGTCGGAATTATCTTGAACATAGCTCAAACCATATCCACTGCCAGCTTTACCAGACAGTAACAAATTTTTGTTTAATAAAACCCAATTATATTGGTAAGATATTTCGGGAATTATATTGTACCTCCTTTGATTACTTTTCTGCTCATCCTGCTTATTATCAAGTTGGGTATAACTATAATTTGCCGTAAAAATAAATGACCCTGCATTCTTTTTCTGCATTTCTGTCTGATTGTTTACCGCTCTGAAAGATAATTTTTTCGCATTCGCAACATAGGAAGTACTTCCACCAACTTTCATGACTTTAAAATCAGGTAGCTGTACATAAGGTAAATCATCTGTCCAGACAGGTAAGAAATCCTGAGTATTTTTTATGTAGAATCCTTTCGTTTGATCATAATATACAGATTGCATCCAGTGGTTTTTAAAAAAGGTAAAGGAGACATCAAATCCTACCGTATTCCCCTTTTTTTCATTGTCGGTTTGATTACCTGTCCATCTTTTCGGTAAACCAATCGAGAGGGAAAAAAAATCATATTCAGCCGATACATTGTACTTGTACGCGATGTTAGGTGCAAAGTTTAGCAATATATTATTATTCTTTACATGAAATTCGTTGATTTTATCATCTGCATTTATTTTTAATACTACTTTTTCGTAAAAACTTTTAATATAAGAAGAATCTCTTTCAAATTTTTCTTTCATCGGTTTTTCGGTTTGGGAATTGATTGCAAAAGGATATAGAAATATACACAGATACAAAAATTTCATGTTATGTATGTGCTAATTGGTTAATTAATATTTGGGCTGTAAAAAATCAAACAATGCTTAAATTCAATTAAAAAAGACAATAGTACACAACAAAAACTTAGTGTAAATGACCTTGAATTTAAATATAATGCCAATATCATAGCGAGCTTGTCACAGAAAAATCTGGTTTCTCTCCTGCCGGAACGATGAATATATCACTTCCTTGTAAAGTATCCTCCGGATCAAAATAATAACCAGCCGTGATATTATAGGATTTACTTATCGATTTCCCAGATTGATCATAGGTTTGTATAGTAGCTTTTACAGTATGTGTTTTGGGACGAAGTACTAGTTGTTTTCCTGTTAATCTTAATCCAGTTGCATTAATGCAATTAAATTCAATGCCGTGTATTTTATTAAAATATTCCGGATAATTGCTTTCTCTGATGTAAAATGACTTGCCGGAATTATTCTTGGCAGTTGCAGTTACTTTATACCTTTCATAGTTTTTTCCTTTAATTTCAACCGTTTCTTTATTTGTAATTGCTATAGAGACATTTATTCCATTGATATCAACAGTTTGTCCGTCCGAAATTTTTTGTGCTAAAGCACTGATAAATCCAGTTAAAGTCATAAATACCGAAAGAAAAAATGTACTTATCATTGGTTTCATATTAAAATTATTTTTTTTTTATTTTTCTGATTATTTAAAGAACATAATAATTCCAATTTCTGGTGCCGTTGTTAAATTAGATACAACAACCAAAATATTTTGAGTAGTTTAGGTAAATTTTTTTTATAATTTGGCAGTAAGCAATGTTAAGATTGGACTCATGATCATTGCTGTCATATTGGTAAAAAAAGATAACTATGGAGCAAGGTTGTCATCCATAGAGCAAGAAGTAAATAAAATTACTTAATAAATTTTGGAAATTACAGCCCGGAATATTTCTATCCCGGTTTCTGTAAGCCTTTTGATATTTCTATAATTTTTTTTGATGATGTACAATAATTTATTTTCCTAAATAAACGAACATATTTACACTTAAACTTTGAGGTTGTATATTGATGGACTGCTGTGCTACACCGCCGTTTACACTATTAGTGGTAAATGTATGGTTGTGCTGATCTTGAGCCAGTACATTAGTATTACGGTTGTTTTCCTCTCTCCAACCAGTACCTATTTTTCCTGCTAAAAATGTACGTGATTGTACGTTGTCTGATGGTTTGCCATTATTATAAATAATATCATACCTTATACTCGGAGCTACAGAGCTGGTTGCACCCGAAAGCTGAAAATCAGGCAATTGACCCCTTGATATTGTACGATTGTTGTTACTGCTTATACTTCCTAGGGCAGTATTATTTTGTACAAGGTAAGAGTTGGAGGCGTTAGGAAGGTAGGATGAAAAGCCTATAGAATTTGCCGCCCCTCTTTGGGTAATGGTCAGATTGCCTAGCGGTCTTCCATCTAATTTTACCCAACCGTTATGATCAGAATTTGAAAAACTGGGTTTAACATCGCCAATATTTTGTGGGACTGCGCCAGCGGTACCTCCGTCGGTAGATCTCCAGTACGAATTACTGAAAACATATTCCAGTACGTTACCGTTGGGAACAGTTACCCCATCCAGTGTGGTTCCAAAACCACCTGTAGTATTATTATAAACAATAAGACGCTGCCCTGCATTAGGAGCCACAGGTGCTGAAATAGATACATTTGCTGTAGCAGCACCGGTAATCCGCACTTGGCTTACATTAGGGGGAATAGCCACTGCATTACCTGATACAGATAGTACTGTTTCACGGTTGGTAATCGCTCCGTTCACGTCAAGTGTTGTTCCCGGAGAAGCTGTCGCAATACCTACATTCCCCCCTACCGGGTTTAATACTAAAGGAAGACCTGTTGCAGACGTTTTATTCTGGCTTGAAATATAGGATCCAAAAGGAGCATTGGTATAGGTTCCAAAATCAAGGGCATGACTGGTACTCCCATCAACTCTCAATGTGGCATTGGTATCTTCTATACCTAACGCTGAAGGTTGTGCATTAGCACCTTTCACCACGAGTTTATTAGTAGGTGATACCGTTCCTATTCCCACTCTTCCGGAATTAGCATCTGTAAGATACATCAACTCGTTAGAGGTCCTACCAACACTAAAAGACAGATAACGGTTGCCTGTTGTACTACTTGTAGAAACATCACCAAAGTTAATACGTGAAATGGGTCCTGTAGAAGAAGAAGAAGAAGACTTCATATTGATACCGAAATTTTCTGCACGGTTACCATAGCTATAACCATCCTCCCCAATATTAATGTCCAATGCATTTTTAGTCTGAGCTGTAGTAACGGCGGCATTAAGCAACTGGCTGCCTTCTACGTGTAATTTGCTTGAAGGAGTGGTGGTCCCAATTCCGACACGATCATTGGCTGCATCCACTGAAAAGGTATTTCCGTCTACAGAAAATGCATTGGTTTGTGTGCCTGTAAATGCCAGGTTATTAGCTCCCTGCGTTACTGCTCTGTTTCCCGTAAGGGTACCGTCTGCATTATAAATATTAATCGGTGAGGCCCCGCTCGCGCCCCCCCCATCAGTAGACCTCCAGTATGAATTACTGAAAACAAATTCCAGCGCCTTACCATTAGGAACAGTAATCCCGTCCAGGGTAGCACCGAATCCGCCCGTGGTATTGTTATAGACAATAAGACGCTGACCCGCATTAGGGGCAGCAGGGGCCGTAATAGCTACTGCTGCTGTTGCAGCACCGGTAAGCCGTATCAAACTCACATTACTAGGAATAGTAACCGTATTACCCGCAACAATTAATGCAGTTTCACGATTAGTAATTGCCCCATTCACATCCAATGTGGTACCGGGAGCGGTAAGACCCAGCCCTAGATTACCGTTGGAAGTCATCACTAAGTCGTCTTTAGCCTGAGTTATTGTGGGAGTTCCTGTTGACGGATTGTTTTTTAACCCGTCAACACTAAATATCCCCTGAGGATTAGCTGTATTAATGCCCACTTGTGATTTGACCACTAGGGAAAAAGTGATAAAAAAGCCTGTCAGTAATAATTTTTTTTTCATCATTTAGAATTTAGGTTAATAATAAAAATCTTTCTCTTTTTTGGAAAATTTCGTTAAAATAATTTGACGCAAAAGTAGATTACTCACAGGAAAAGCTTACAAATTACCCCTACAACACAGATGCATTATTAATACATCACTTATGCATTATGTCTATATTTCAGGATATTTAAATATTTTACCATTATATACAAAATAAAAACCAGATATTTACAGACTCCCTTTAAAGCAAAAACACTTAAGTGTTTTAAATCAAAATCTTTGCATTATCTAAAAAATCAGTTTCTTCTTAAACTATATCATGTCACTAAAATAGATGAGTGTATTGGCTAATACTGATCACAGCATTTTTGTTGATAAATGAAAAAAAACGGGTCTTTGAAATGATACAATTTATCTTCCACAATCAAAAAGAATTTTTTGATTATAAAAAAATATCATCATCATGATTTCCAATGTTAGTAATCGTATTTAAAGAAAAGATGAAGAATGGACTAGCCCTTTTATTAGCAATTCGCAGTCGACCTATCTATTGCTCTGAAATAGATCTGAAAAAACAATATAGATCTGTCTCGGGTTCCAGATTCAGTTTTTTTCGTATCCTATACTTTTTTGTCTGTGCAGATCTGTGTTCCATAGAGATACACTGAGCAACTTCCTTAGAAGAAAAGCCGAGCCATATCATGGCGCAAAAGGACAGATCGGATTTGGAAAGATTAGGATTAATTTTCAGCAACTCTAAACATAGTTCCGGATATGCTTCCTGAAATTTAGGAAGGAATCCTATGCTGTTATGTCTGGCAAGCTGAATAATATTTTCGTGATTTTCACTCAACTTCCTTTTTAAATTTTTTGTTTCTTTTTCTATTTCAAGAATGATTTTTTCACTTTCTTTCAGTTTGGTTCTCTTTTTTCTGATGCGTATATAAAAATAAAGGATGAATAAAATACTCAACAGCATTAAAACACTTCCGTACCATAAAGCCGTAGTACTTTCAGTTTTAAGTTCAGCCCATCCCTTTTCTTTTTCTTCGATCAGTTTATTAATAGAAAGACTTACAGCTTGATTTTGGTTTTGATCCAGGCTATCTTTTAATGAGTTTGCTTTGTTCAGATATTCATTTTCTTTATTGGGATTGTGCTCTTTTTTATAAAGTTTGGATAATTCATTGTAATTATAAAGAATAAGCATTGGTCTGTTGACCTGCTTTGCAAGCTCAGTTGACATTTTAAATGCGATAATGGCCTGATTATTTTTTTTCTGACTTTGCAGAAAATATCCATAATCCTGTAAAACAACAGCTCTCTGGAATTTGTTATGTTTGAAGCTCTTAGTTTCTAAAAGTTCAAAAGCCCACCGAAAGTAATATTCAGCGGAATCAGGCTTTACTTCATATTCAGTATAGTGTCTTCCAATATGAGCTACATCAAGAGGATTCGGATCAATTTTTGTGCATTTATGAAGGTAAATAATTGCAGAGTCAGGTCGTTTAATCTTGTACATACACATGGATCTGATTGAATAAACGTAACGTAAAAATAGGCGGCAGTCACGGTTATCTTTTCTCAACTTCAAACCATAATTCATAGCTTTCGAATTGTAATCCAAAGCCAACCTGTTCACATTTATTTTATTATAGATCTGGCAGTACTCCTGATTTATTTTACCAAAAAGAAAATTATCCCTGCATTTCTTCGATATATCTTCAGCTTTGTTTAAATATTCTAAACCTTTCTTTAAATCTCCCTTAAATAGAAACCGGTTGGCAATATTGACATATCCCATTGCTTCTCCTTCCCGGTAGCCAATTTGAGTCGCTGCTTTTATGATTCCTTTATTCCAACGGATAAGATCATCATCTGATATCCTTGTCCGAAGTACTTCGTTTGTTTTTATCAATAGAGAATCAATATTTCTTTCTGCAGATTGTTGTGAAAATAATTTTGAACAACAAATTATGAAAGAGAAGCAAAGTGTTTTATTTATTTTTTTCAAAAAGCACATTACAACAATAGATTATTTAATAATAATAGAATATTTATAAAAATAAAATAATCACAATAAATATGTCATATCAGTATATTCTAATTAGACAAAATATATGACTGTTACAGAACAGAACAAAATACCCTATACATGATAATTTATTCTTCAATAAAATATAATTATTCAGTTTTGAATGTTACCTTTTCTATATTTTTATTAACAATGATAATTAGTTTTGGGATGACAGTAAAAGACCTTTTCTCTCCAGTTTTCATCTGATAATGGTAAATAACTTCGCCCATTTGGGTTTTTTCCAGTTTTATCGGAATTATTTCAACTGCCCTGTCTGTTTCCGGATGTAAAAGAACTATCACATTTTCCTTTGAAAAATCTATAGGTGTTGGATTTCCGCTATTGCCCATAAAAGCTGCTTCATCAAAAAACTTGTTAAATTCATCCTTGGTAGTTATTACTTTTTCTACGAAGTCCGGAATTTCGCAATTGTTTTTTACAAAATAATTATGTACAGCTTTATAAGGAAGTACTGAAGTAGAATTATTTTTATTAGTCTGACAAGAATGAATAAAAATAATGAAAAGTAGAAAAATTGCTTTTTTCATAATATCTGTGTTATTTATATAATAGATGTCTTGAGTATAACATTCTCAGTTACCATATTTTTTTGCAATCTTAAGAAGAAAACATGAACATAAACAACAATTACATACAGCACAAGTACATCATATATGCATTAATGCACATTAATAGCGGTTTTGTTAAAGACTTCACTTATAAGAAAATCGCTTATTAAAATTATTATTGATCCTTTTCCTTTTGTTGAATCATTTTACTACACTTCTATATAACACTATTACATTGTCATATAAAAAAGAATAAAAAGCCTTTGAAGATGATTAAAGAATTCCAAATTCAATACTCCAAAATTGTGAATACAAAATAGAAAAAAATGCGTAATTAATTAACTATTTCACACATCAATGATAAAATAAGATATAAAATGCACACGTGATGTATCTATGATGTATGTGCAATACATACACTAATCTGTAATAAGTTTTAGTTTTGTTCAAGGAATATAATTTAAAGCTTGAGGAAATATAAAAGTAACAATACACCTAGCATAGTTTTTCTTTTGTTCTTACTTAAGTAATAACCCGCAAAACAAATTTAATTATTCAAGTCCAGAGATGTCGTTCTACCCTCAAACAATAATTAAAACATACTATTATTTTCAATACCGACACAATTAATAAAAGAAAGATATTAATTAATTATACTTTATGAAAAAAGAATTATTACTAGCAGGCTTGCTGACCACTTTTTCCCTCGTGGTCAAATCACAAGTGGGGATTAATACAAGTAATCCTCAGGGAGTATTTAACATTGACGGGTTAAAAAATAATCCGACAACCGGGGTGCCTACTGCTTCTCAGGCCAAAGATGATCTGGTGATGACTTCTAATGGTAATCTGGGGCTGGGTCTTACCACTCCCGGTACTACATTGGATGTGAACGGAGCGATTACCAATCGTGAAACCGCTGTAGCTGTTGCGGGTAATGCCGTTATTATTCCGGCTAACGTGAGTTTGGTACAGCTTACAGGAGCTGCTACTGGTGCAGTAGCTATTTCGGCTCCTGCTGCTCCTAACCCTGGCCAACGTCTTATTGTCTATAACAATACCACGGGAGGATTTGGAGCAACACTGAATGGGATTACTATACCTAATGGTAAAGTACTCGAATTTGTTTTCAGCAATTCATCCTGGAGGTCTACTGATGGAGGCGCAGCCGGAACTACTCCGGTTAATATCTATACAGCAGACGGTACTCTTGCAAGTAACAGAACGGTAATACAGGGAGCTAACACCCTTGCATTTACAGGCACACAAACCAATGCTTTTTCTGTAGATGGAAATACCTTATCAGTGGATGCTGCCAATGATCGTGTAGGAGTAGGCACGACAACACCAACTAATAAATTAGTGGTAGCCGGCACAAATGCCCAGCCTTCAGCATTAGGTACAGCCAATACCAATGCCACATTGAGAATTGATGGAAATACCAGCCACGCCCTAGACTTAGGAACCTATACCAATGCTCCTTTTGGATCCTATATCTCCAGTCAGAACAAAGCTTCAGCCACAAGCCTTCCTTTAGTATTAAACCCGGTGGGAGGAAATGTAGGCGTTAACACAACTCCCGGCACAGCATTGGATGTAAACGGAGCGATTACCAACCGTGAAACCGCTTTAGCCGTTGCAGGTAATGCCGTTGCTATTCCGGCTAACGTGAGTTTGGTACAGCTTACAGGAGCTGCTACTGGTGCAGTAGCTATTTCGGCTCCTGCTGCTCCTAATCCTGGCCAACGTCTTATTGTCTATAACAATACCACGGGCGGATTTGATGCTACACTGAATGGGGTTACTGTACCTAATGGCAAAGCACTGGAATTTGTTTTCAGCAATTCATTATGGAGATCTACGGAAGGTGGTGCAGCCGGAGCTGCTCCGGTTAATATCTATACAGCAGACGGTACTCTTGCAAGTAACAGAACGGTAATACAGGGAGCTAACACCCTGGCATTTACAGGCACACAAACCAATGCATTTTCTGTAAACGGAAATACCTTGTCAGTGGATGCAGCCAATGGTCGTGTAGGAGTCGGCACCACAACACCAACTAATAAATTAGTGGTAGCCGGCACAAATGCCCAGCCTTCAGCATTAGGCACAGCCAATACCAATGCTACGCTTAGAATTGACGGGAATACCAACCATGCTCTGGACTTTGGAACCTATGCAAACTCTCCTTTTGGATCTTATATTTCCAGTCAGAGCAAAACTGCTTCCACGGGTCTGCCTTTAGTGCTAAACCCAGTGGGTGGAAATGTGGGAGTGGGCACCAATGTTCCTAATAATTCAGCTTTGCTGGATCTCACTTCCAGCAATAAAGGTCTTTTATTGCCAAGAGTATCCCTGTCATCCACATCGGATGCCAGTACTGTTCCTTCCCCAGCCACCGGACTTATGGTGTATAACAACAATACCGCAATGTCACCTCAGGGAGAAGGAATTTATTATAACGGAGGAACAACCGCAGCACCTAACTGGGGGAAAGTAGGACCGGTTTCAAAAATGTATTTCAAGTATTATGCGTTCTCGAATCCTAATGGAGATTTTGTGTCTAATTTTGACACCAAAATACCAACAAACAAATATACTGCTATTGTTGTGGGGTCTGATACGAGTAATCATTCCGCTCTAACCTCAGGATTTAAAAATAGCTCTACCGGTTATGATTTTCAGGTGCCGGATATTTATACTTTCCAGCAAAATGGTACCTGGAGAATATATGCTGATGTTCCCAATGCAACGACTAATGGTGTTTCCAATTTTTCTTGGGGTGTCAGATTGTTAATTATTTCCAATGAACAAATGTCTCTACTTTCAGATGTTGTTTATGATTTAGGGGGCAGCAGTACCGGAGCGGCAACTGCTTCACCTGTTCCATAATAACGCATATTGTTTTCACTATTAGATTAAACTTATAAAAAACAATAGCTTAAGCACAAGCTTCTTATCTCTTACAAAAAAGAACCCTTTATAAAAAAGATATTAATTAATATCTTTTTTATAAAGGAATTATTACTAGCAGGCTTGCTTACCACTTTTCCCCTAGTGGCCAAATCACAAGTGGGTATTAATACAAGTAATCCTCAGGGAGTATTTAACATTGACGGGTTAAAAAATAATCCGACAACCGGGTGCCTACTGCTTCTCAGGCCAAAGATGATCTGTGATGACTTCTAATGGTAATCTGGGACTGGGTCTTACCACTCCCGGTACTACATTGGATGTGAACGGAGCGATTACCAACCGTGAAATCGCTGTAGCTGTTGCGGGTAATGCCGTTATTATTCCGGCTAACGTGAGTTTGGTACAGCTTACAGGAGCTGCTACTGGTGCAGTAGCTATTTCGGCTCCTGCTGCTCCTAACCATGGCCAACGTCTTATTGTCTTTAACAACACCACCGGAGGATTTGGAGCAACACTGAATGGGATTACTATACCTAATGATAAAGTACTCGAATTTGTTTTCAGCAATTCATCCTGGAGGTCTACTGATGGAGGCGCAGCCGGAACTACTCCGGTTAATATCTATACAGCAGACGGTACTCTTGCAAGTAACAGAACGGTAATACAGGGAGCTAACACCCTTGCATTTACAGGCACACAAACCAATGCTTTTTCTGTAGATGGAAATACCTTATCAGTGGATGCTACCAATGATCGTGTAGGAGTCGGCACCACAACACCAACTAATAAATTAGTGGTAGCCGGCACAAATGCCCAGCCTTCAGCATTAGGTACAGCCAATACCAATGCCACATTGAGAATTGATGGAAATACCAGCCACGCCCTAGACCTAGGAACCTATACCAATGCTCCTTTTGGATCCTATATCTCCAGTCAGAACAAAGCTTCAGTCATAAGCCTTCCTTTAGTATTAAACCCGGTGGGAGGAAATGTAGGCGTTAACACCACTCCCGGCACAGCATTGGATGTAAACGGGGCGATTACCAACCGTGAAACCGCTGTAGCCGTTGCGGGTAATGCCGTTACTATTCCGGCTAACGTGAGTTTGGTACAGCTTACAGGAGCGGCTACTGGTGCAGTAGCTATTTCGGCTCCTGCTGCTCCTAATCCTGGCCAACGTCTTATTGTCTATAACAATACCACGGGCGGATTTGATGCTACACTGAATGGGGTTACTGTACCTAATGGCAAAGCACTGGAATTTGTTTTCAGCAATTCATTATGGAGATCTACGGAAGGTGGTGCAGCCGGAGCTGCTCCGGTTAATATTTATACAGCAGACGGTACTCTTGCAAGTAACAGAACGGTAATACAGGGAGCTAACACCCTTGCATTTACAGGCACACAAACCAATGCTTTTTCTGTAAACGGAAATACCTTGTCAGTGGATGCAGCCAATGGTCGTGTAGGAGTCGGCACCACAACACCAACTAATAAATTAGTGGTAGCCGGCACAAATGCCCAGCCTTCAGCATTAGGCACAGCCAATACCAATGCTACGCTTAGAATTGACGGGAATACCAACCATGCTCTGGACTTTGGAACCTATGCAAACTCTCCTTTTGGATCTTATATTTCCAGTCAGAGCAAAACTGCTTCCACGGGTCTGCCTTTAGTGCTAAACCCAGTGGGTGGAAATGTGGGAGTGGGCACCAATGTTCCTAATAATTCAGCTTTGCTGGATCTCACTTCCAGCAATAAAGGTCTTTTATTGCCAAGAGTATCCCTGTCATCCACATCGGATGCCAGTACTGTTCCTTCCCCAGCCACCGGACTTATGGTGTATAACAACAATACCGCAATGTCACCTCAGGGAGAAGGAATTTATTATAACGGAGGAACAACCGCAGCACCTAATAACTAAGCTTTCGTTTTGTCCGCAGGACACGAGATGAAAGCCCGTTGAACGGAAGCTCCGGGAGCTTTTTTGGCCGTCTATGGAGTTTTCGATTTTAGGATTTAGGGTAACAAAGCAGTTTTTTGGAATGACTGCTTTTTTTTGTGGCATTTGGTAGCCTTTATGAGTGGTTTTCTGCAGGTTTTTCTTCGCTGCAGCATATAAATTCCCTTACCCGCAAAGGTTATTTTGCAGACAATGGTTGGATAACGAAAAGAAATTCCGGTGGCGGACCGCGCTGCCCGAAAACAGCTATAGTGACTAAGTTTCCTTCCTTGCAACTTCGACATTTCCGGAGCAAAGTTTTCGGTTTTGCTGCAGTAACTCTGATTTTCAAATCGGATTGCAGTGCCTGCAGTTTCCCACGCTTCCAGCTGCTGCTCAGGATGCCGTAATGCCGGATCCTTACAAATCTTTTCGGTAAAATATGCATCGAAAACCTCCGGACAAACTCCGTGTTTGCAAGAGTCATTTCCTTTTTTTCGCCGCCTTTGCGGTAATCTTTGTACTCAAAACGGACCTGCTGATCCGTCACTTCTTTTATGCGGTGATTGCTGATGGCGACTTTGTGAGTGTATCTCCCCAAGTACTCGATCACCTGTTTCGGGCCGCCAAAAGGCCGCTTGGCATATACGACCCAGTTCTTGGTGAAGAGTTTCTCCATTAAATCCCGGTCAGTAATTCCACAGGCTCTTAAGGAAGTCACAAACTTTGCCCGAAAGACTTTGCTCAGCGCTTTTACTGGAAACAGAAACTTATCCGTCCTTACTTTCTTTCTCCATTTTCCCTGCATCGTGAGACCACCTCCCGGCACAATGCAGTGCAGATGCGGATGAAGGCTCAGATTTTGTCCCCATGTGTGAAGTATGGCAATCATTCCCAACTGAAGGCCTTCGGTTTTGCCGAACTGGTTTAAAGTAGCCCAGGCGGCCTCAAATAAGGCTTTGTAAATGAGTTGGGGCTGGGATATTGCTAGCCCATTCAACTCCTCCGGCAGGGTAAAAACCACATGGTAATAGCTGCAGGGCAAGAGGTCCTGTTCGCGCTTTTGGATCCATTCTTCCTTTTTGTGTCCCTGACACTGCGGACAGTGCCGGTTACGGCAGGAGTTGTAGCTGATGGAAAGATTTCCGCAACCATCACACGTATCAATATGACCACCCAAGGCAGAAGTCCGGCAGTTGGACAATGCCCTAAGCGTCTTTTCCTGATGAACGCTGAAGTTTTGGGATGATAAATTGATTTTGCGAAGAACTTCTGCTACACTCGCACCTTTACTTCGGGCCTGCATTCCTGCTGCATAAAGTAAATACCGTATCCAAAGGACTGTGCGGTTTTTGGTCCGAGAGCTGGCACACATGAAGATATTCCATTGTACTTTCAATACGCTCATGACCCAGAAGTTTCTGTACCATGATGATCGGAACGCCGTCTTCCAAAAGGTGTGTGGCATAAGAATGCCGCAACGTGTGGGTGTGAACGTCTTTGGTGATGCCGGCTTTTTTAGAAATGGTTTTTATTACCCACTGCACACCGCGCTGGCTGTAGCGGGAATCGAAATCTTTGCTGGCAGACCGTGAAGCCCCTGTGCTGAGCGCATCAATCTCTTCAATATTCCTGTTATGGTTTCCATTGAATAAATACTGAACCGGATTCTCAATACTGATGAAGGTTTTCAGTCCCCGGATCAAATGTTCCGACAAGGGAACGTAACGGTCTTTGCTCCCTTTACCCTGAACAACATGCAACATCTTCCGGTCAAAATCCAGATGCTGAAGTTCGATATTCCTTACTTCCATGCAGCGCAGTCCACAGCCGTATATCAGACCGATGAGCAGTTTATGTTTCAGGAGTTCGGCACTCTGAAGCATACGCCAGATCTCTTCCCGACTCAGGATTACAGGAAGTTTCTTCACTTTAGCAATGGTGGGAAGGTGCAGAAAACTATAAGGCAAACCCTCAGTTTTCAGCAGGAACCGAAGACCGTATACAGTATGCTTAAAATACGATTGCGAAGGGGTTCTGCTCCGCCGCTGCAGTTCAAAAAGATAATCTTTGACCTGTTCGGGATCCAACTCGGTAGGCAGGGTTTTAAAATGCAGCGCCAGGGCCGCCACATGACGGGAATAATTATCAAAGGTTCTGGGGCTCCTGCCCAGGATAGAAATATTCCGCTCAAAGCGTTGCAGCAGTTCAGCAAAACCACTAACTTCGCTCGAGGCGCGGTTCAGAATTTTGTTTACCCTTAACTCCTCCGGAGATTTTTTTTTGTAGCCATTTTAAAGATTTTTTGTTGTTTTACCAAAGTTAATAAAACAGCGAAGGGAAAAGCTACCGGAGGTTTAGTTCAACTGGGGGAAAGTAGGACCGGTTTCAAAAATGTATTTCAAGTATTATGCGTTCTCGAATCCTAATGGAGATTTTGTGTCTAATTTTGACACCAAAATACCAACAAACAAATATACTGCTATTGTTGTGGGGTCTGATACGAGTAATCATTCCGCTCTAACCTCAGGATTTAAAAATAGCTCTACCGGTTATGATTTTCAGGTGCCGGATATTTATACTTTCCAGCAAAATGGTACCTGGAGAATATATGCTGATGTTCCCAATGCAACGACTAATGGTGTTTCCAATTTTTCTTGGGGTGTCAGATTGTTAATTATTTCCAATGAACAAATGTCTCTACTTTCAGATGTTGTTTATGATTTAGGGGGCAGCAGTACCGGAGCAGCAACTGCTTCACCTGTTCCATAATAACGCATATTGTTTTCACTATTAGATTAAACTTATAAAAAACAATAGCTTAAGCACAAGCTTCTTATCTCTTACAAAAAAGAACCCTTTATAAAAAAGATATTAATTAATATCTTTTTTATAAAGGAATTATTACTAGCAGGCTTGCTGACCACTTTTCCCCTAGTGGCCAAATCACAAGTGGGTATTAATACAAGTAATCCTCAGGGAGTATTTAACATTGACGGGTTAAAAAATAATCCGACAACCGGGTGCCTACTGCTTCTCAGGCCAAAGATGATCTGTGATGACTTCTAATGGTAATCTGGGACTGGGTCTTACCACTCCCGGTACTACATTGGATGTGAACGGAGCGATTACCAACCGTGAAATCGCTGTAGCTGTTGCGGGTAATGCCGTTATTATTCCGGCTAACGTGAGTTTGGTACAGCTTACAGGAGCTGCTACTGGTGCAGTAGCTATTTCGGCTCCTGCTGCTCCTAACCATGGCCAACGTCTTATTGTCTTTAACAACACCACCGGAGGATTTGGAGCAACACTGAATGGGATTACTATACCTAATGATAAAGTACTCGAATTTGTTTTCAGCAATTCATCCTGGAGGTCTACTGATGGAGGCGCAGCCGGAACTACTCCGGTTAATATCTATACAGCAGACGGTACTCTTGCAAGTAACAGAACGGTAATACAGGGAGCTAACACCCTTGCATTTACAGGCACACAAACCAATGCTTTTTCTGTAGATGGAAATACCTTATCAGTGGATGCTACCAATGATCGTGTAGGAGTCGGCACCACAACACCAACTAATAAATTAGTGGTAGCCGGCACAAATGCCCAGCCTTCAGCATTAGGTACAGCCAATACCAATGCCACATTGAGAATTGATGGAAATACCAGCCACGCCCTAGACCTAGGAACCTATACCAATGCTCCTTTTGGATCCTATATCTCCAGTCAGAACAAAGCTTCAGTCATAAGCCTTCCTTTAGTATTAAACCCGGTGGGAGGAAATGTAGGCGTAGCAACTAGTACACCGCAAAGAGCTCTGCATGTTAATGGTGGCTTACAGGTTACCAATGAAATCAATGTGGGAGGTAATGCCTCTACTGCGGGATCGGCAGGAACAGCAGGACAGGTTCTTAAATCCAATGGCCCCGGAGCAGCTCCTTCATGGCAGACTCTAGCCGGTGTTCCGAATGCCACAGGAACTGTAATAGCTGTGAACGGCCAGTTTATAGTAGCCCAGGAAATATCTGTACAAATGACAAGTGACTTTACAATACCCGGCAATACTCTGGCTATGCCTGTAGGAAATTTAACCAATGAAATCATAGACAACGAAAACCTATTTACCGGCTCGTCTACTTCCAATTCTTTTAAAGTATCGGCTGACGGGATCTATCTGGTTACGATGAATGTTCAGCTATGGGTAAATAGTCCTACCGGGGGAAAATAACCCGTAATTGGGATATGGGATAACGGAATATTCGCTTTTTCTAATGTTTGAGTGATTTGATCAAAATAAGACTCAATATGGTAAAGGTCATTATGATTTCCCGAAATAGAATCAGACATTGCTAAAGGCAATCATTGCCTGTCCGTAAAGTAAAGTGCAGTACGTACTGGTCTTTCTCTTTTTTGACCTTGATAAGCTACATCTTCTCCTCCTCGTAAAGCATAGGTATGGCTGCCGTCTAAATCTCCACTTGATATCTCAAGCTTTGATTTGTTTTTGGATAATAATTGTATCCAGCAATCTTCCCAAACATTACTTATGAACCATTTACGATAATGATAAAAAACACTTTGATAGCTCAAAACTTTATCCTCAAAAAGACTTTTTACAGGGAAATACTCCCATTGAACTCCTGTTTTAAGTTTGTATAAGATACAGTTAACGATCTCCGCCAAAGCAAGCTTTTTTTTATGGAAAGGTTTAAATGACTTCATTATTTAATTTCCTTCTTCCATCTTATTATTTCTTAAATAATTTTATATATTTTTTTCCATTTTGCCACTGTATTTCTACTGAGTTTAAAATAAACTGCCAATTGGCTATTGTTTAACTTGTTCTTCTTCTGATAATTTAATATCTGTAAAATTGCCTGCTCATTGTAAGCACGATGCATCTGGTTAAAGATCTGGCTTTCTTTCTTTTGCTGAGAAAAAACAATATCATTCAGCTTGATAACGTCTAAGTCAGAAAGATTTACTTTAGAGAGAATGTCTTCACAATACTTCCTTTTTTCCGGATGTCTTAATCGAATGATATCTGAATAAATTTTGTGATAATCCGGTTTTGTACCTACTTTTTGTATTTTACTATCCATTTATATAAAGTGGTTTTAGGGATTTTGTATTGTTGTATAATTTGTAATTTAGTTTTCTCCCCGTTTTCTACTAATTCCAGAATAAAATCGATTATATCTTTTGTATAAATATTTTTCCGGAACTGAGGAAGTCCAATTTTTTCGCTATTGGATCTATCCTTTTCAGCTGAGGCCGGAGGGGAAAACAGGATCAAATGGTGAGAGTACAATCTGAAGAAATCATATTCGAGTAGTTTGGATAATCTTAACAATGTAGCTGTAGATATATCTTCTGAAGACAGCACATTCATAAGAAACCCCTGATCGCACTTAAGAAAACTGAGAATCCTTTCTTCTTCAATATTCAGTTCCTCAATCCGCAACCGGATTATCTCTCCAATGTGTATTTCTTTAAAATTGAAATTCATAAGCATTAATAGAAAGGGCACCATCAGGTTTTACATCACTGATGATACCCATTATAAAAGGTTAATTTTTCTCTAAATAAACACTACAAAAGCCTTTTGACTTATCATTCGTTGCATACAAAACAAGGTTATTAAATATTTATAATTTGATAACCGTTATATTGCTTACATTTCCTGTTCCAATAGTACCCACTTCATCTCTCAGAAGCGCATAGGTGTTAGCACCGTTTGCTGCAAAAGTAATCTGCTGACCAGCTGTAGCACTGATAACGGTGGTGTAATTATGGATTTGCCCAACTGTTGCTGTAACTGGAATAGTTGTCGCAATTCGGGTAGATCCCCTTCCTATAAAATCTCCACCCGCATCCCGTATCCCAATAATAACCTGCTCATTTGCCGATACATTTCTGAAACTCATCTGCATCTGCACCAAATAATTTCCGGCACTGTTGAATGTCATCACCCCGGTAGATGTATTATAACTATATAGGGAAGATGTAGCATCCGGAGTTCCAAGCAATATCGTATTGGTTCCTGTAAGACTGGTTTGATTGGCTGCCAGTTTGGCGTGGAAAAGTGGCTGAGCAACGGTTGGTGAATATTTTAATACTCCTGTAGATAAATCTACCACTACATTGTTGTCAGTTCCTGAAGCTATCCTTAATCCTTCAATTTTTACGGGGTCGGTACTAGCTGAAGGTACTACATGAAGTTTATGGGTAGGATTGGTTGTGTTAATCCCTAAATTACCAGATGAGCTAACAGTAGCCTGCTGTACATTATTGGTGCTGAAAATGATGGGACTTGCAGATTGAGTAATTAAATTCAAACTGGCTGCATTACCGGACGCAGCCAATTGTGCGGAATTGGCATTATCCACAAACATGTCTAATATGGCAGAACCGCCCTGAGCCCGGATTGCACCTCTTGACGCACCCGATGCAGTTAGAAAACTTTGCGTGCCAACGTTGCTGAATATAATGGAATTTGAACCATTTCTAAACTGCAATGTATTTGTTCCCATGGTTACAGTTCTGTTTGTCAACAAAGTACCATCAGCATTATAGATATTAACGGGAATATTCAACTTTGTCCATACAGTGCCGTTGTAATAATAATAACCGACAGCATCAATATTCAAAGCCGTTCCTGCCAGAGTGCCAGTAGCAATATTATTTACATAAATCAGTGTTGAAACCGGGACTCCGGTCATACTCTGAGCTCTTTCCCTATCTACTCTGGGAATAAGAAGTCCATCTACTGCTGACGCTGTACCTGTAACATTCTTGGCCGTTATATCAAGGGTTGCATCGGGAGTAGTATTGTTAATGCCTACTTGCGAAAAAAAAGCATTGCTAAATCCTGTTAGAAATAAGACAATTGGAAGAATAGTTTCTTTTTTCATTGATTCGATATTTTTAAAATTGTGTTATTGAAGGAACAAAATGCACCCTATTTCCAGTGTTATTGCCAATATATTTATAGCAATCAGGTATTTCCGGGAAAAAAGTGACTCTTTTATAATATGGTAATTGGCTCTTATCAGTTTGTAAAAACCCATTATAAATAAAATGAATGAAACTATAAAAATTGATAAAATTTTTATAGTAGAGGAATTGCTGCCATCAAAAACAGTTGTTTTTAAATTCAGGCTTCCACCGGCTGCTGCCATTCCAAAAAACAATAGAATAATTGGAAATAACATATAAATAGAAGTGTATAAAAAAGCAAATAAATATTTCCTGAAGCCCAATCCGGATATTCTTTCTTTATTAAGCAACGTTATGATCAGGCTCATCATAATAGCAGTCATATTGTTAAAAAAAAATATAATAATAGCCTTTTCTGTAAAGTTTAAAGATCCAAGCAATTTCGCAATCGGAAAATCAATTTGGTTATTTTCGTAAATAATTAAACTTGTAGCCACTGAAGTATAGATACTGAACCGGACAGGAGATAATATATCATCATCTTGTAACTCCGAGTCTTCATGCACCTCTTTTTCTGCCAGGTCGTAACACAGTTTAGGGTTCCTGAACAGCGTAAAAACTGTTCCGGGAAGAAGCAGTAAATCCGTTAAAATTCTGAGACATAACTTTTCAAAACTATCCAATAATTTATCAAATTCCATAAGAAATCATTTAATTTATTTCAATTGTATTGATATCAGATCAATCTTCCTTATTGAAATGTATTATTTTGTATTCTTTACTAATAATTAGTAATAATCTGGGTTTAATATCATAGCTTAATTTCTCTCCGGATTTAATTTTATAATAGAATTCAGCATCATCAGGATTGGCCCTTACTATCTTTACTGGAAAAATTTCTGTAGAAGTATTGGTTACAGGAAGCATAATGGCGATTACCTGCTCTTTAGAAAAATCAATTGCTGTTGGCATTCCGTTTTCTCCCATATGGGCTGCTGTCCCAAAAATTTCATCAAACTCTTTTTTGGATGTAATGACTTTTTCGGCAGGTGTGTTTATCACTTGGGCATTTTTTACAAAATAGTTTTTTGCAACCTTGAAGGTAATTGACTCTGATTTGTTGGTATTTGTTTTACAGGAAAACAAGAGGACGAGGAAAATGATAAATACGTTTTTCATTTTTAATTTGGATTTAGTAAAGTTAAAATGTCTTCAGTTCTAAAAACTTCAGAAAATAACTTGCAGTAGCCATAGCACTATTCCCTGTTGATCTGATAAAATTGATAAATTTCTTATTTTCAGGAGCAGGATTTATTTTTATTTCTGTACTAAGTCTGGCCATATGTTCTTGTTCTTTTAGTATTTTTCTTTGAACTATTTTTGCTATCGACTCTTGGCGTTTAGAAGAACTATTTTTATCCTGAGTTTTTGATTGTGCAATGAATTCAGCCTTGCTGATGTTTCCTTTAGTATAGACAGAAGCTGCAGAAATGCAAATTGGGGATTTTTGGTTTTCTACAGCTCCAGAATTTTGGTCACACGAAACCATATCATTGGATAGATATATACCATTATTTTGCTTTTGTGCTAATTGTGCTAAAAGGAAAACAGGCATCAAAAATAAAATGAGTAAATGCAGGCGAAAAATCACCTTCCTATTTTTTACAAGAAAATTTGTGTCCAAGTAGTACATCTTTTTTGTGTTTTGTTTTTCTAGACACAAATGTATATCTGAAACAACTTACAAGAGCAAAAAACAGATACAGCATAAATACATCACCCAAACAAAACACTCATTACCAGAATTTTAAATGAAAGAAAAATCAGGATTTCAAAAAAAAAATTGAAGAATATTAGTTTTCCACAAGAGATTTTAGAAATGATAAAGATTCATATCTGATCTAAGATTGAGTTTTTTCTCAATCTACTTTTTTGATTTGGACGAATCTATGTTGCATAAAAGTAAACTCAGCAATGCCTTTGGAAGAAAAACCTAACCAAATTAGAGCACAAAGTATAAGAAAACATTACGGTGAAATTCATGAAATTTTTCGAACAACCCATTGAATTAAGATCTTCATGCATTACTGCAATTCGTCTGTCCAATATCTTTATTTCGTCTTATTTCCGGGAAATTATTTCTTAGCTTCCATATTAGCTTCTTTTTTTTTCTTATTCTGATGATACGAATAAATGAGCGATACTGAACTTATAAACCATGCTGCACATCCCTATTCAGTACTCCCCTTTCTTCAGTTTTTTCTTCTTCTATTTTTTATAGATAGTCCTTTTCCTTTGGTTTTTAAGCTTTCCACACTGTGTCTTTAACTTAATATGATAGTGCATCACTAGTTTTACTTTTATAGACGTAAATTTATAATCAGGATCACTTAAAAGGATAAGAAACAAATACCGCATAAATACAAGACAATTATAAGCATGTTAGCTGTAACATAAATTAGATTTGAAATAAATTAAAACAGAATCACACAATCTAATTAAAAAATAGATGTAAGTAAACTAATTGTTCACCAAAGACTTAATATATTGATAAAGATCTACATCTGATCCAAGATTGAGTTTTTTTCTCAATCTGCCTTTTTTTATTTGTACGGATCTATGTTGCATAAAAGTAAATTCGGCAATGTCTTTTGAGGAAAATCCTAACCAAATTAAAGCACAGAATATAAGATTATCTTTAGTTAAAGCCGGATTGATTTCCAAAAGTTTCTGGGAAACATTGGGGTAAACTTCCTGAAATTTTGCTAAAAATCCAATATCATTAGTCTTTGCCAACTGCATTATTTCTTCGTGCGCATCTACAATTCTGCTTTTCAGTTTCAGAGTTTCGCTTTCTTTTTGGGAAATTATTTCTTTGCTTTCTAATATCAGTTTCTTTTTTCTCTTGTTCTGATAATACAAATAAATGAACAATACTAAACTCAAAGAACTCACAATACTACTATATATTAGTATTGTTTTTTTTAGTGTTTTCTTTTCTTCAATTTTTTCCTCTTCGATATTTTTTATGGATATTTCTGCTGTTTTTGTATTCAATCCACTAATTGTATCTGTTATTCTTATTAGATTTTCCAGACTTTCATTTTCTTTATTTTTATCACCTAAACCTTTATAGCACAAAGCCAAATTTTTATAAATATCTTGAAGCAGATCCTTGTTATTTTCTGTTTTATTGTATAAAAGTGATTTTTCTAAATATAGTACTGCATTAGCGTAATCTTTTTCTCTCATAAAATAGATTCCATAATAATAATAGGTAACAGAAATTTGATGAGAATCAATTTTTTTGCCATTTTTTTTAATCACTTGCACTGCTTTATTGAGGTACTTTCTTGCAGAGTCTTGGTTTGGAGAATAATCGAGGTAATGATTGGCTATCGTAGAAAGAATACCTGGACTTTCATCTATTTGATTTGCTTTTTTTATATAGATTATTGCAGAGTCCTTATTTTCAACATTATAATAAAGGGTTCCTCTTATTGCATAAGCGTATTGCAAAAATTTCTTTTTTTCATAGCTGTTTTCGATATTTTTTCCATAGTAAATGGCTTTAGAATTATGCTTAAGAGCTATATCATTTAGATTTAACTCATAATACATTCTAGAATATACTTGATATATACTCCCTACAGTAAAATTATCTGTGGAATACTTATCAGAAAGTTTTTTTGCAGTATTAAGATACTTTACAGCCTCGTCAGACTTACCGACGTCTAAATATTCATCAGCTAAACTGGTATAAACCCAAATAATTCCTTTTTTATAATCCTCTTTTTTTACTTTTTCAAGCATTTTCTTATTCCAAAGAATGATTTTTTCTACGGGAATATTGTTATTACCCATTTCTCTGGGTTTATTTAGAAGAATTGAATCATACTCTTTATGTTTAATGTTTTGGGGAAATAGCATTACAGATGAGAAAAAAATCCCAATAGTAAATAAAAATTGAAATAAGTATTTAAAGTATTTCATTGAATGCTAAAATAAAAATATTTTTAGAAAAAAACTATTAAATTGATTAAATATCAGGCATATTTTGTTTATATAAATAATTTCCTAAATCAAATTCCGTTATAATTAATATCCCATACCAGATTTTATTAGGATGAAATATTTAAAGGAAATATTATTACATAATTAATTACAGGTTCTTTAAATCCCATTTTTTATTTTATACTAATTACAACTCCTGCACCATAAGCATTTTTATCTATAACAGGGTATCCAATTAAAGAAATTCGTTTATTAAAGATATCTCCATGTGTAAATTTTGAAAGTGGACCCCAATGGTTTACTACAACTGCAATTCCTATCCCCAAACCAGCTCCAGTTAATACATCACCAACCCAATGTCTATTGTTAGTAACCCTCAAACATGCTGTAGCAGCAGCAAATATATAGCCCGAAGAAGCATACCAAATATTGGAATCTTTATATTCTAAGAACTGTAAGGTTGCCAGATTGAATGCTAAAGCTGAATGGCCTGAAGGAAAAGAATTACTAGTAGAATGATCAGGCCTTAGACTTTTAAAACCTGATTTGCCTACATAGATAACACTTCCAGTAATTAGGGATGAAATGATACTATTGAAAGCTCTTTGTTTGTAATTATGCCTGGCTTTAAACCCTAATAGATCTCCTGAAAATATTGCTATCACAGGGACATATTGTGTATAATCATCTATTTTGGTTTTAAATTTTTCCCCGGTAGCCCCTCTTACACTTTTTTGAAGGTCATCTTCTACCGAAGGTATCTTTAAAACCGCTCCAGCAGTGATAAGACCTGCCGGTAAAATCAATTGTTTGTAACTAAACCTTCTGTCGTCCTGTTTTACATCAACAATAGGTAATGAATTTTGAGCCTCTATAAAAAAGGGACACATGTAAATAAATACATGCAAAATATGTTTTTTCATAGACTAAAAAGAAATTTTTAATCCTAACATATTATATCCAAGATCACGGGATGCCATAAAACTCATCTTATAATCTCGACCTTTAGTACTGGCCTCTGACTGTGAATATCTACTTTTAGAAATCGTTTTCCCAATAAAATATCCCATAAGCAAAGCTAGAGGGTAATCTGATGCCCAGTGAACACGGCTCTGCATCATCTGAAAGCATAAAGCACCAGCCAATGTATAACCTACCGGCTTTATCCATTTCGCATCAGGATAATTATCTGCAATCACCGTCAAACCAGCCATGAAAGTAGTTAAATGTCCAGATGGCATAGCATCATAATGGGGGGTATCTTTCGCAAATGCTGAAAAACTTGGAAATGGCGTCCAATGACCTCCAGGATGATTGTTCTCTATAGCAATAAATGGACTTTCTCTTCCCATGATTCTTTTGATAGTTTGAGAAAAAACTCCCGAAAGTATTAAGCTTTCTATCAGTCCACTTGCAGTGGCCTGAGCTCTGTAGTCATTTTTTATAAACCCATACGCTCCGAAACCAATTCCCAAAAGAACAATCGTTGATCCATTTCCAATCAGATACAGCCCTGAACCAATATCCTTGGGCATTTTAATAAAACCTGCCGCTGTGCTGTAATTATTATCCACGTTCATTCCCCATTGATCAGCCAGATCTCTGGAATTATCAATTAATTTCTGGTCGAAAGGTAGCAGTATTAATGTACTGGCAACTGCGCCACCTAAATAATACGCATGATCCTTCGCAACAAAATCCTTGTTGATATCAATGAAATTTTTAGGCAATTTGGTAATAAAGTCAAAAAGGCGGGGCTTTGTGTAGGTTCTGACGGAACCATCTTTTAAGGTGTAAACTTGTGAACTTGGCAAGCTTTTTATCTCTATGCTATCGCTTTTTTGAGCATATGTAAGTATAGAGACTGGTAATAGTAACAGTCTAATTTTTTTCATAAAATGTGTGTTTACTAACCTTAATTAACGGTTAGTATTTAGTTTAGGAATTTTCCAGTTGTGGAAAGTAGTGCCATAGTGGGAGTAGTTGTATTCGGGCTTGCATTTTATTTCTCACTTACCACTTCGGAAACCCACGACAGGGATCTTGAACCTACTGATATCTTTACTGTAATATAGATTAATGTATCTTTTTCACTATCAGTATATAATGTATTCCCTTTATTGGTAAGCTCTTGTCTGGTAAGTCTGGGTACGGTAATGCCATCTTTTTAGATAGATTAATGGGTTTGTAACAACATCAAGTAGGTTACCTGAGAAGCTGTATTGATTTGTTGAAAGAAACAATATGTCAAGGATGCTGAGATTGAACTTAAGTCAAATTATATAAACTCGTTAATACTTAAACAATAGGTTTTAAATTGTTTTCCTCATTTTTTATTAATTTATAAAGTAAAAAAGAATTACTATTTCTACGAGTGTAAATTTATTGGAAAATGGAATAATCAGACTTAAATGATAGTCATCATGCATGCGTCATGTATACATCATGTGGAAAAAATATTCTTATTTTGAATTCAACTATTATTCAAAAAATAAATGACTCCTTCCTCCAGCAATACAACAAAGAGGCTTTGATATTTTATGAATTTTCTTAACTTACTGTCTGTTCAAATGCAGCAACTCCAAATTTGTTGCATAGTGTTATAAATTTTTTTTTGCACTAAAGCCTAAGTTTCCTTAGGCTTTACTGATTTTTAGTATTACCTTGTGTTTCTAGAATCGCGAGTGATAACTTGTAGTTAATTATATCATTTTTTTATAGTAGTAATACCTAATTTAGTTTTTACAATCGGAGTAATATCTTCACCTCCTTCCCAGAATACTAAATCACTTCCACTTTGTCCGTTTGCGATATTAAAAACGTAAGCCAAACTTTTATCTTTAGATACAGATGAAATAGCTGCCGCAACTTTAGCTTGAATAGGCTGAAGTAGCTCACTTTGTTTAGCAGCAATATCTTGAGATGCTTTATTTCGTGTATCTTCAATACGTTTTCCTAACTCCTGAATTTCTCCATAAGCTTTTTCTAATTCCTTAGTAAGAGATTCTCTGTTTGTTTCGCTTAAAGTTTTTTCTTTTGCCTGAATCGCTGCTGCTTTTGTTTGATATTCTTTAATGATGCCATCAATATAAGCCTGTTTTTGCTTTCCTAAAGTTTGTAAAGTCACTTGAGCCTCTTTGGCTTCAGGTAAGTTCATCAATATTTCTTCTGAATTAATGTGACCTAGTTTTTGTTGTGCATTTACTATATTAGCAGTAGATATTAACCCTGTTACTGCAATTAAGTTAATTAACTTTCTCATTTCTTTTATTTTACTTTGTTTTCTAATTGTTTTTGTAAATAATTGACGGAAGAAAATAATGACTCTAATTCCATCTGACTGTAAGCAAATAGAAAATAAAGTAGGATCACAAATCCAATCAACATAGTATTAATAATCATACTTTTAAAATTTCTTATTTATTGCCCTTCAAAATTATTAATCATTTTGTTTCTCCGATAAAACCTACATACACCATATATACATCATATATACATCATGTGTACATCAATTTATTTTTTTATTTACGGTTCATCTACATATAATTAAAGTTTCAAAAAAGAGTTTTTTTTAATATAAAATTATCAAACAAATAATTTTCTAAAGACCGTCTTTCTACTTCTTTAGTAATGAGTATGTATTATTATGGGCATAAAAAAGACGACCAACCCATTATTTCAAAATTACTGGATTTGGCGGCGAGATATCCTACAAGGGATTTGAAACTTATTACGGTAAGATACGTTTGGAAGATGTGCTTTGGAACAGAAAAAGAGTTCTTCGTGTTTATCGAAATATTAATTTAAAACTAAGAGTTAAGCGCAAACGTCGTATTCCGTGTCGGATTAAAGAGAAGCTAATCGTTCCAGGCACAGTCAATGAGACCTGGTCAATTGACTTCACGAGTGATGCTTTATCTAATGGACGAAGGTTTAGGGTTCTGAATATCATTGATGATTACAATAGGGAGGCATTGATTAATGAAGCATTTTACTCAATTCCAAGCATCCGATTGGTACAAAGATTAAAATAATTAATCACCTATAGACCTAAGCCCAAGCGTATAATAATCGACAACGGTCCTGAGTTTTTATCCAAGGTTTTTGTGACTTCTGTAAAGATAATGATATTGAATTGCAATATATACAACTGGGAAAACCTTCACAAAATGCATATATTGAACGCTTACAGATAAGATGTTTTGGATGCATACCTGTTCGGGGCTTTAATAGAAGTAAATGCCATTGCTTATGAGCGCCAGATCGATTACAATTTTGACTATACCAGATAAGATCAATACATCTTATTTCAGGAATAAAAAAGCCTTAGAATAAATTTTCTAAGGCTTTTTTTGCGGAGAGAGAGGGATTTTGTAACCTTCCCTCATCCCTTTATTAATAAGCATTTCGCTGTAGCATCTTGTGAAGGGCCTTAAATAGGACATTTGCAAAAAGCGGTAAAATCCAATATAAAAATTTTACGTAGTAAAAGTAGAAATTTTCGTTCGGATTTGCAAAATTTTTTTTGAAAATTTACTCACTTTCAAACATCTCTAAGTATTAAATTACGAGACGGTGTTTCATAATTTAATACTTAGCTGCAAGCCCTTACAAAATTATATATTTAGGAAAATCAGTATTTATGATTTTGAAATTATTTGTTAATAATCAATACCCGATATATAGATTTCAATAAGTATGGTACAATCTATTTTTTTATTTTTTGTTGCTTCAGATGAGGTTTTAATTCCCCCGCAAAATCCAGCATAACAACTTGACTTCCTTTGAATGGATTATAGGACGGCTGGTAATCAATATAGCCCGAAGAATGCAGATTCTTAAGGCATTTGTGGTAGGTGGCTTTTGAGTGAATTTTACTGATGCGCATCACTTCATCCCGAGAAATACTGACCGGATTTCGGAAACGGTTGAAATTCCAGAATTGGAATAAAGCTAGGTATAGGCTGATGTGTGTAGGATTAAGCATATTGTCCTGAGCTACCTTTCCATAGAAACCTGTGAGATGTTTGATGTAATTCATTTTGTTATTTTTAAGAAGAGAATTACCCTTTACTATTCAACATTTTTTCAATGTCTTTGTTACTGTAGTATAATGTTCCTCCGACACGAGTGTACGATAAAGTTCCACTGACACGAAGGTTCTGTAATGTTCCTGTGGAAATTTTCAGAAGTTCTTTGACTTCTGACGAGCGCAACCACAATTTTTGCTCTGAAATTTTGATACTAAACAGATTTTTAATGTCTTCAAGCAATTCAGATTTAAACTCCTGAAGGTCTTCTTTGGTAATGATATTTACTTCCATAACTAATTTTTAATTTGTATCTTTTTAAGGATAAAATTCTATATCAACATTTACTTTTAATGATCGATAAAGAAATTTCTTTAAAAATAAGTCAGAAAATCTCTGATAGGACGACATAGTTATTAATGGAATAATTTGGCAGTCCTCTTCATAGTTAATCACTTCCTCAATTCAATATAGGATACTCTCCTTTCCTAATTTCAATCTAC
Organism: Chryseobacterium carnipullorum; assembly: GCF_003815695.1. Taxonomy (NCBI): domain Bacteria; kingdom Pseudomonadati; phylum Bacteroidota; class Flavobacteriia; order Flavobacteriales; family Weeksellaceae; genus Chryseobacterium; species Chryseobacterium carnipullorum. The sequence goes on from NZ_CP033920.1 coordinate 4,767,806, forward strand.
AGTGATTTTGAAGAAATCAATATCATGAACTACCCCAGAGCTGTATTTTTCGAACACTTTTGTAGAAAGATTTGAATAAAATTGCAGAACTTGAATGTTTACACTTTACCTAAAACAGAAATAAAACGATTTTGTTTTAAATATTTTTTCATAATTAATGATGAATTAATTTTTCGACAAGGCTTTTTAAATATTCTATATTCTCGCAGGCAATTGTTCGTTGCGCATATTCATAATTTGCCTTGTTCAGCATATAAACTTGCTCACTAGTAACGTAATTTATTCCAGGTGGCTTAGGTAGGATTTTAAGTTTTGACGAACAGAAATGTAAGTACAATTTACTAGTTAACGGTAAACCGATATAAGCTATTTCCTTTGCATCAGGGTTAAAATGGTTATTTATACGTTCTCGCACTGTAGCAGCTCCAAAGTCTGGCAATATAAAGTAATCGTTTTCATTTTGAGGTACTTCAATTGATAAAATAAGATCACCCATGGCTTTGATTACATTGTTAGCAAATTCAATGTAATTAAGACTATTACTATATTTTACTTCATCGTCAAAGCCGAAAAATCTTTTATATCCCGCCTTTAATTCATCAGTTCCCATTTCCATAATAATCTTCATCCCGTTTTTAAGTGTATCGTCAGTATGTTTTTTACGAAAAGGAGTTCTTAATTCAGCGATCAGACCATAACCTGCTAGATATAGTAATGCTTCTTGTGTCTCATCATTTAAATTTTTTGTTTCAATAAATTTCTTTACAATCTCAACGCAACTCGGGAAGTCTTTTTCAAAGTTTTGATTCAATTCTTCTTCGATTGTAGAATAGTCATATGTGCTATCTTCTAAACGTTTGGTATTCAAATTTTTTTCACTAAAAATGCTCTTGGTAGTATTTTTTTTAAAGTGCCGATTTTGGATTTTATCAAAAAGATGAATCTCGTTTTTCTCGGTATTAAAAAAATTTTTTATATGCGCCTGAGAAATATAGTGATGGTTCTTAGGTATACTCATAGTCTGTTTTCCAAGTGAAATATTGATTTACTAAATCATCATAGTAAGTGAGGCTTACATCTTTATCATTATATATTTTGTAAGGGATTATTATCTGAATTATCATCGAGATTAAAATTAAAACGTTTAGTCAAAAAATACTGAACACCTTTAAAGTTTGGATGTTTCATCCCATTCTGGAGACCAAAAGATTCTAAAGTATCAGTAGGTATTTTCTTAAGTTGAAAATTAAAGAGATCCGTTTGCAACCACTCCGCCGGAATTCTCATGTAACAATCTTTTTCATCTAGTTCAGAAAGTCTTGCAAATTCTTTATTATGTAAATCATTGAGTTTTACCGGATCTGTTTCAGGAGTTGCTCTTAAATTTATTTTCACCTTTGCTTCTATAACATAATTTTGTAAAGCAACTAAAATTTGCCAGTCAAGCCAACCTGATATGCGTAAAGCCTTAATCAAATCAATAAACTTTGGATCTTCAATCCATTTTGTTAAACTAACTGATAATCTCTTTTGAGTACTTTCATACATAAATCTAATGTGCTCTAACGACTGTTCATTGTTGTATTTCTCACTAACACCGTCGTAAAGTTCTAATGTATTTTCAGAAATTTTTTGATTTGAAAAATTTAATGAAGAAAAATCCCCTCTACGGGATTCATTAAACTCCTCTGCAGTCAACAAATTAAAATAAACCTTTTCATAAGTATTTGTGCCAAGAATTTTATCGGCAATCATATTCTTTTTCAACATTTCATCAAAAGCATTATTAAATTCATCTGTTTGTAAAACACTTATATTACTCAACAAAATTCTCAAAGTAGTTATAAGATGTGCATTATGAAGCTTGATTGCAGCATCTTCGCTTGATGTTAGTGAAGGAATACTTAGATCCCAAACACTATCTTCATGTGAAAGTCTTTGAGTAAGTCTTGGTTTATCATCTGTATTTAGAGTTATATTGATAGTTATCGGAATTTGTAGAAAGTGAAAATCATGATTAAACAAATTTATTTCACATAAAAGCATCTGTATTATTGCTCCTACACCTTCTGAAACTGAATTTAAAATTGCTGTATTTTCAAACCCAATCTCCCAATCAATTCCCGAGGTTGTAAAAACAATTCTTCTTTTAGCACCTACATCATTTAGAGGATTACTTGTTAATTTTCCTTTTAAAATTCTATTTAAACTCGTCTCTTTTGTAAAAATGGCAGCTAATTTTTCTTCAGAATATTTTATATAGTTTGTATATATATCTTTTAAATTATTTTTTACAAAGCCAATAAAGGCAGTCATTTCCGGATGCAGCAATGGCATTGCAGCCAGTATACAAGCTAAATCTGTCGTTAATTCTGTAAAAACATCATCTTCATCAAGATTATCTGTCTTGAACTCAAACCTTGAAAATATATACTGTTTGAAATCGTCAAGTGCACTCATCCAAGAGCCTTGTCGAAAGTCTGCCTTGAATACAATTCCATAACTATCACTAACTCTTTTTAAAAGAGTATAATCACCAAAATGTACAGATGCCCAAACTCCACAAAGTCCATAATATTTTGCTGCTATATTCATCCCTAATGCTAAATATATTTGGGCAATATTTATTAATGAAAGAATATACCCGTCCTTTGTATCCTGTAAATACCATAATTTTTTTGCTTTGTGAAAGCAATCCAAAGCTTTCAAAAAATTTTTCAAAGAACCTTTTTTCATATACAAAGCACCTCGTTCGGCCAAGTTATGAGCCGCATTATGCTGCTTTCCAGTTTTAACAGCATATTCTTCAATTTCATTAATGAAATTTTCGATATCATCAATTACTTCATCTTCCACATCTTCGTTAATCAGTATTTTTAAAATATCAATAAGATAATCACTAAGACCAGATATACTGTAAGTTGATGCCTCATTTAGAAGAGGTAAGATTTGTCTATAAGTTTCAATTGCAGTCTTAACATTTTCGCGTAACGGGGTCGTTCTGTTAAAATTAAAAATAAAATCACCTTTTAGTTCATAAGATAAACACAACTCATCATTGTTTCTGGGTGTGTTTATTTTTTCATCAATAAAATGCTCAATCACTTTCTTCCATTCCTCGATCTCTGCTTGCGTCAAAGAAGTTTCGCTATCAATGGCAAGAATGCCTTCGATGCTCTGCAAGAGAAAAATATCTTCTTTGAAATCTGCAAGTGAATTCCTATGTTCAAGTTCATTAAAATAAAAACGAATCCATTCCTCATGTCCAGCAATCATTTCTCTTGGCAATCCTGTTTGAGAATTTGGTGAGAATGTTAGAAAAAGGAACTCGTAAATTGCCTTTCTACGACAAGCTAAAGTAATATCCGCTAAGTTTATATATTTTTTTAAAAGCGAGAGCCATAAAGTGTGATGACCACTTTCATCAAGCTCCCAACGGCAATGCCGAGCTGCACTAACCACTTCATAAAAAGCGCCGACAGTAAAATATTTTATTTCGTTAACATTGGACCATTTCGCATATGTTTCACCGTACCAGCGATTTTCTTCAGATCCTGAGGTAAGCAAGACTATATCTAATAGATCATTTGTTAGCTTTTTATCTTCTTCATTTGATTGGGCAGTCCTATTTGCAATCTCAAAATGCAGCAGGGAAATATATGTTGTTGCTTTTTCAGGATCGATTGACAATGGAAGATCTGGGATTAGTTTCGTAATCTTGCCCAATAGAAGAGGAATTGCTTCATCTTGTGACACCACTTCAAATTTCCATCTTATGGAAGCTATGAATATGTCCCAAGTTTCATCCGATAATTCCTCATAAATTTTTCGGGCTTCTTCAAATTTTGCCCGGTTAGCATCCGAAACGTTTTTATTAAAATCAGCTGCTATGTATTCATCAATAATACCTTTTACCTTTTCTCTGCAATAAATTTTTAATTGTTCGCTCATTGCGACCTGATTTTCTGCCCATTCACGTAGTAAATCGGCATCATTTCCACGAACTTCTCTTCCTATACCGGAGTTTGTTTCGAACGAGAATTCTACATCGTCAAACTTATAGTCTGCTTTTACAAAAAGCATAAAGAAATTAAAAAGACTTTTCTGTATTTCTTCTCTAGAGAAGGAAAAATTGGATGAGTATAATTTTACTTGTCTAAACTTTGAAGCACCTTTATCTAAATCTCTTTGAAAAATGTCATCTTCGTAATCACAATATATTACTTCATCTAATTTATTGATTCTATTTCTTAACCATGTTTCTAAAGTTTTCAGCTTCTGATATTGGAAACCCATTTCAGTTGAAGAGGCGTCAGTATTTTTTGAAAATAAGTAAAGTTTGTGTAATGACATTTGTATGTTTTGTTATCTTTATAAATTTACAAAAAATCATCTTGAAATTAGATTTTTAATACGTTAAAAACTTTAATATTCCAACTCTATTCAACTTTCCTTTCATTCAATAAAAATAAATAATTTATGAATAAATATTACTTACAATAATTCCTCAAGAATAATATCTGTACTCTTTGTAAATCTGTAATCGCATAATAGTTTGTCAAATAACTTGAGAATTGAAATCTTTATTAGCTTATTCTCTTCTGTATTCTGATTAAGCATATTGTATGCATTGACAATAAATTTTATACATTTTTCTTCGATTCGATAAGAAAGATTTTTCTCATTATTTTTTTTACTATTCATTGCTAGTTGGAATAATTCTATGGATTTATAGGGAGATGACTTCAGTTGTAATATCATGTAGTCGACAAAATAATCGGAAAATTTAAACAAGTCAGATGTTACAAAGCGTTTAACGAAAGGATAAATATCTAATAACTTTAAATGTTCGGCATTTAAAAAACTCCAATTCAATTCTTCTTCATTCTCTTCCCCGGCAGCATCTAGTAATTTATCCAGCAAATCATTATTTAACTCAATTGCATTTACACTCTTAAAATAATAATTCTTAAGAATTACCCTTAGAAAAGTACTTAAGTGTTTTCTCTGTTTTACAAATAGATCTAAAATAACAGGTTGCATTTTCTTGTTACCTTCAAGATATAAACCGTAAATACTGAGAAAAAAAGATTGACTGTCATCCTTTCCAAAAAGATTAGAATTAATAAGTGCGTTATAACCTGGCAATACGTCTTCCAGACAATGATATCTCATATATTTGAACGTCCAAATGGATGATGATAGAACGTAAATATTTTTTTCTCTATTAATAAAGTCTATGAAAAAAATTTTAGCCTTTATTTTATCTAAGTTAATCAGATAAGCAAATTTATATAAAACCGCTGCTCGAGACTCAATTGGACCGTAATCAAATACATATTTTATTGTATCGAATATCATTTCGGAATATCTCTTATCAGAAATTTTGATTAATGCTATAATTGCCGTCGAATAGTCAGTGTTTATTGCTTTGCCGACAAGACCATTAATAGATGTTTCTGAATCTTCCGCAATTGCAAAGTTATTTTTATCACCTTTTTGAAAATCTAGTGATTCTTTTATTAGATAAATTACAAACTCTGCATCAACTTCTTTTAATTCAGAGACTAACGATGAAATAATATATAAGAGAAGATATTTATCATAGCCCAAATCTCTATACAGCAACGTTTTTATTAAGGGAATTGCAATATATAAGTCAGCTTCACTTTCACACCATCCTGATAAACCATAGATGCTAAAAAGAAGTGGAATACTATCATCACTTAACGACTTTTCAATAATTCTTAATTTATCTTCATTTGGAAACTGCTTGACAGTAGATTTAAATGCTGTTGCCAACTCCTGTCTTCCACCCTTAAGATAGTCTTCTGCAAAATGATCTCTTTCAGTACTGTAATGTTTGAAAGCATTTAACCATTGCTTTTCATTCATTTTGTAACAATTTTCAATTGCTATTGGACTTTGAACTATTCCTGCTAATACATTTCGACTTCGACTTGTATCCTTTATATCTTTACCAAATCTTCTTTCTAGCTCTAAAAATTGAAGTCTCAATTTTCCTTTTAAAGATGCAGGAGGAAGGCGCTTTAATAAATAATATTTACTTCGCCCCCAATTCGAATAAAATCTTTTTTTATCATCATTTTTATAAATACGGATTTCATTTCCAGATTTAAAATTACTTATAATATCAATTGCTGATTTTTTTTGATTATCACTAAACAGTAAAAATCCCTTTTGAAGTAATTCTCTAATATCTAATTCCAAATCGTCATAGAACATAAGCATATCCCTGTTACTAAAAACAATAAATAATTCATATACCTCCGTAGCATAATGCTCTATATTATTTTCAATTGCATGTATAAGCAATCGCATTATTGCGTATGACGAAGTGTTTTTTTGATCTCTAAAAAATTTAGTAAAATAATTATAGTCCCTTTTAGCAATCTTATTAAGACATAATGCCACCAAACGATACAAAAATTCAGATCCTCTTAAGTTATCTTCTTCCTCAAAATCTACATATTTGTATTGATAGTCATCAGCTATCCTATTGCATTCCTGAGAGTTATTGTTATTCAAATGAGAATTTATAAGTTTGAAAACAAACTCAAATAGTAAGATAGGAACTTTATTAGCAAGTGTTTTAATAAGTTCAGAATGTATCAAATTATTTTGATTATTATTTACATTCTCTTTAATCTGTTCTGATAATACCTCCGTAATCTTTTCAAATGCATATTCAGGATTTTTTTGAGCAATGCTGTCCAAAATCGTGAAATAAAAATAAGAATTGGCTTCTTGCGGTTTTTCTATACTTTCAAAAATAGTATATGCGGGTGAATTATTATTTTCCCAATCAGAAACGCAGGATAAGGCATTTAATATCAGAAATTCATTTTGAAGTAAATTTAATATTGCCCAGGCTTTGATATTGTTTTCTTGTATCGCTTTATTTAAGAAAGACTCAGCAGATCTCTTTAATTTTTCAAAATGTACTGGTAGTAAATCGGTCAAAGAAAAATCACCCAAACCCTCTTTATTCAAAATATTTACAATATCATTTTCAATGTCAAATATAAGCCACGATATAGGAGAGGCGTTATCAAAAAAAATAGTTTGCCAATGAAATGAACTGTTTATAATGCCTTTAATTAATTTATATTCTTCTTCTGTGGGATTTTGTTGCTCGGCAATCGCAACAACTATAATATGTTTAATATGGAAAAGAATAGATTCATTTAAAAATATTTCTTCCAAGCTTTGTAGATACTTTTCACTATCAAAATCTCTTAGATAACTCATAATCATTTTGATAGCGGCTCTTATGTGAATGGATTGACCACCTTCTACAATATAATTAAGTATACTTTTGCCATTCTCTACAAACTGTTTGGCAAAAACAAAATCGTAGAAAGTTTGATGGAAAAACTGAAGCTGTCTATTATCAATAGAAATTAGCATTTGGCTTTCTAAATAGCGAATTTCCTCTTCATGATCTTCATATTTTAATAACGATAATGAAATCCTTTGTTCTGCAAACATATCTTTAGCCAGTCCATACAAAAACTGCTTAAGATTCTTTCTGTTGACAGGAGATAATGGTAATATTTTTACAACTTTCTGATTCCATAATTCCATATACAAGTCAAGAATATTATTTGCGCTATATATACTTTTATTAGTTCTAACCTGAGAAAAAACATTAAGGTTATTTGGAATACGTAATAACTCTAAAAGTTTTTGTGACAAAAGACTAGGTTCAATATTCATTTTCTCTAGTAATCCCTTAACTTCTATATGGCTTAATAGTCCCATTGAAATAGTTTTTACATCTTCATAAATTTTTAGAGATGGATCATATTTCAAATCACTATTTCTAACGGAGATAATAAACTTAATTTGTTCATCATTTGCAAAATACTCAATAAATGTTCTGTAAAATTCCAAAAAACTTCTGTCAGAGGACATAGATTGAGAAAGAGCGTCAATTTGATCTATTAGAATGACCACCTTCTTAAATTGGTTTTTACATTCTTTGATAGTGTTATATACTGGAAAATCAAAACCTAATTTTTCTTGCAAATCCGCAATGGAATTTGAGTATAGTTTATCAGCTTTTAGACCTAACACGGCAATACTACTCTCTTTACAAAGATTGTAAAGGTCTTTTATCACAACAGTTTTACCCGACCCTGCTTGACCAGCCAGTAAACAAATATTTTTTACAATTCCATTTTCATCTTTTTCGGCGTTTTCTTTTGCCCATTCGAACAATTCGGCTGTTTCAGACCTATCAATATGAATATTATTAATATTTTGAAAAGTATTTTTTTCTGATTGCAGTCTTGTTGAACCCAAGTTCAATTGTTCTAATAATTGTTGAGGACTATAAGAATTACTCTCATTTTTTAATGTGCTGATTAAATTTTCAACAGTAGAATTATCAACTACTGTTCTAACTTCAAAAAAAGCCGAGATCAAATGAGCAAAACCTACATGATTTAAATAATTATCTAAATCTTGAGGTATAATTTTTTTCACCTTTATTTTGGAAATAACATTTCTAAAATAATCATAATCGAAATTATCTTTTAAAGATGAAAGAGTTGGCATTTCTAAATTTTTATCCACCCATTCATGCAATTTTTCTTCTTGGGTAATATTATTTGAAAAGTCGTCAATAAATGTTAAACAATCATCAGTAAAGCCATTACTGACAGCTATATAGTACGTAAAATCATTATAATCGGCAACTAAATTATTGTCTTTGTCTGCCAAACTATATAAAACAAAACGGACAATTTCCGGTCCGAAATCATTTTTAGAATAATTTTTACCATATTGCTTACATTGTATAAGTCCGTAACTACGCCCTCCTCTAATTAAGTTACAATCTCGGCCCTTATCCCTAACACCACTCATCAAATTTACATCATCAAAATCTTCAAGAAGTCTAAACTGAATTTTCAGACTAAAAATGCCATATAACAACTCTTCAAACCTGCGTGAATTCGGTAAGTTATTATAAGAAAATGGTTGATTAGAAAAACTCAAAGGCTTAAGTAGAGTGCTCTCTAAATCAGGTTTTTCATAGTTAATTTCAGGAAGCATATAAAAAGGATATTATCGTGGTAGTTAGTTTATATATTCTACCTACAAGGTATAAAATAATTCCTTTTTATAAAAACTTTAGTTTTATTTCAGTTTTATAAATTTTCCATAATAAACCGGTAAAAAGGCAGCTAAGGTATATCGGCCATCCTATTCTTCACCCAGCCAAAAGACTACGGCATAAACGGTTTCCTCCCTGAAGGTGCCCTCCAATTATTCCGTTTCCTTTTGGCTTTCCCCCTTGCCCGCTAAAATTATCTGCTTTCTTTTTTCCGGTTTTTCTTTTGAAAAATATTCAGCGAAGCCCAAGGGGCTTTCAGAGAAAGGACGGATAAGAGATTGAGAACAAATCAAAATGTACAATCTTTAAAAACCTACGGTTATGAACATTATCGGAAGACTGACAAGGGATGCGGAAGTGCGCAACTTGCCAAATGAAAAACAGGTAGTTAATTTTTCAATTGCTACGAATGACAATTATCGCAACAAACAGGGCGAACGGATCGAACAGACCACCTATTTTGAATGCGCCTATTGGATCTCTCCAAAAGTTGCAGACTTTTTAACAAAAGGCACTTTGGTAGAATTAAGCGGAAGAGCCTACACCTCTGCATGGTTGGGAAAAGATGGAGAACCCCATGCAGGTCTGAATTTCCACACCTCACAGATCAAAGTTCACAGCAGTAGTAAACGAACTGAAAACAAGTTTACTGAATCGAATAAAAAAGATAAGAAGGAAATTTCTAATTCTAATTCCAACGACAGCGAAAAAGATGATGACCTACCATTTTAAAATCATCAAACAGAATTCTCTAACAATTAAATATTAACATCATGGCACATAATTTAAATTTCAACAATAGAACAGGAAAATATTCATTTTTCAGCATAAAGGAAAAAGCATGGCATAACTTAGGGCAGATCGTACAGGAGTACCCGACAAGTGAAGAAGCCATCAAATTTGCAGGACTTGACTACGAGGTCGAAAAGTCTCCCCTATTTACAAAAGGTGAAGGAATTATCGAAAGTACCGAAGGAATAGAAATGATTGATTCAGAACTAGAAGTCCCCAACTATTTTGCTAATATCCGCACCGATAACAATACGGTTTTAGGCGTAGTCGGAAAAGATTATCATATCGTACAAAACCGAGAAGCATTTTCATTTTTTGATTCTATTGTAGGCGGTGGAGATGGAATCTTATACGAGACTGCAGGAGCTTTGGGAAATGGTGAGCGAATTTTTATTACCGCAAAATTACCCGACTATATACGTGTTGGCAACGGTGACGACATTATCGAGAAATATATTTTTCTTACCACATCCCACGACGGGAGCGGAAGCATCACCGCCGCATTTACCCCTGTTCGCATTGTTTGTCAAAACACCTTGAATGCCTCATTGCGAAATATGAGCAATGTTGTGAGAATCAGACATACAGCAGGGGCAAAACAACGGTTGGAAGATGCCCACAAGGTCATGGGATTAGCGAATAAATTGAGTACTGACTTGGAAAGCACCTTTAACCATTGGGCAAAAATAAAGGTCGGTGATGATGAGATGAAAAAGCTGATCCAATTGGCACTCTGCCCCAACAAAGAAACTTTAAACCATTTGCAGAAAGGAAATTTCGATGACGTTTCAACAGTTTTTAAAAACACCGTTGATGATGCATTTGCCTACGCAATGATCAGCGAAAGCCAGCAAATGGATACAACCAAAGGAACTTTGTTTGGCGCTTACAATGCTGTTACAGGATATTTTCAGAATGTCAGAAATTACAAGGATAATGAAGCCAAACTACAGTCCATCGTTTTGGGAGGAACTGCACACTTAAAGGCTCAAAAAGCTTTTGACCTGTGTGAAAATCTTGCCCGATCTGGTGCAGAGACCTTAATCATGAATTAACTATTAGCTTTAAAATTTATGTACGGGAAATTTAAGTCTCTGCCGTACGAGAGCAAAACCTATGAAATATAACATTGTCAACGAGATAAAATTAAGCTATTCCAGAAAAGGAAATTCTGAAAAATTAGTTAGTAGTTCGCGGGACGCAGTGGATGTATTCCGTCAGCACTTTGACCGTGATGAAATAGATTACCGAGAATCATTTTTTGCCTTATATTTAAATCAGGCTCACAAAGTTTTAGGGATAAGAAAAATTTCTGAATCGGGAATTTCTTCCACGGTTGTCGATGTTCGTATCATCTTGCAGGTGGCACTGCTTTGTAATGCTTCAGCTGTGATACTCGCTCACAATCATCCCTCCGGAAATTTGAAACCTTCTGCCGAAGATCTGAAAATTACGCAGAGCATTAAAAGCGCATCAGAATTTTTAAACCTTAAATTACTGGATTATTTCATTCTGACATCAACCGATCATTTATCATTTGCCGACGAAGGTCATTTATAAATGAATTCATATTATTAAACAAAATACACGACAATTCAAATATTGTCGTGTATTTTCAAATTCGGGCGAAAAGACAATTCCTTCCGGTGGTCGGAAACGTCTTTTCGCAAAAAGTAGGGATACAACTCTTATGTTATGCCTCACAAAACCTCCCTGCTTCATAAAAGTTGTGAGCCTGTGTAGATTTAATGTTTTATTAAATGATGAAGATATTCTACTGTCCTTACAGTACCCATTGCTTGCTTACTTTGAAATCGCTTGTATTCTATCGTTGAACAACGATAAGTTCCCAAACCATTCATCATCTTCGTAATGATAGGATGTGATAGAAATCCTTCATTATTGTAACTTAAGAAAATATGCTGAAAATCGCATTTTTGTAAAAGATCAAACATCACATTTTCAACCTCTGATCTTAAACAGAACTTTGATGTATTGTAGGATCTCAAACCAGCCTTTCCCCGAGGCTCAAAATCGATATCATACAAAGCAATGGTATTCAACAAATGATAATAGGAACCATATTCTCTGCCATTGTACGGAGGATCCAAATACAGGATGTCACCTTTCACTTGGGTAATTAATTCGTTGCTGTCCTCATTAAATATTTGATAGTCAGGATGTGATAGTGAAGTTCTTTTGAGAGGAAGTAATTGTAAGTTCCTATTGGCAGTTATTTTTAGTATCTTTAGGTAAGCGCAGTACACGGAGGCGGTGTTAGCAACTTTATCAACCGCTTTTAACAAGGTAGCCAATAAAAGGATATAGAAATCTTGATCTATCTCAAAACTTTCAAATCGTCGTTCAATATCCATCCTTATGGCATCTATTTTTTGACCATTTTCGGATGAAAAATATAACCTACCAGCTGTTCCGCATTCCGAATATTGATTAAATATAAATCCTTCCCTGCCATCTAATTGATTTAGTTCCGTAAGCATTGCCCGGTATTTCTCTTCTGATACTTTGCTAAAGAATGCACTGTTAATAACAAAGCTATAGTATTCCCTATCGTTGTAAATGATACTTTTAACTTTGTCATGGAAATAGTTTCCCACTATTCCTGTTCCTGCAAAAAGATCGCAGAAGCTGCAATCAATCAATTTTTGTTTTATAGAATGTGAAATGACATTGTAGATAAACCCCGATAGTCTTCTTTTAGATCCCAAATAATTCATTTTTATTTGCAATCTCCTGTAAAATGGTGCTGAGACTTCACTCAGTACAATCCTGACCTTATTTTGCTTTCAATGTCCTCATAAAAAGCGGCTTGGTTTTGTACCAAGCCGCTAAAAGTGAATTAGAAATTTTAAGATGCATTGTCAAATTCAAAATCCACTCTTCTTTCATTTCCAAAACTATCTTTGATCCAAATACTGAACTGATGGGATTCGGAAGCTTTAGATGTATAGTAAAGTCTGAATTGTTTTTGCTTCAATGGATACTCGTCATTCGGTAGATATGGTGGATCGCTGTAATATTGAAGTTGACCAGCTCCTTCATATTGAAAGTAGCGAACATTGTATGTTGTCCCATTAAAATTAGACGGAGTCAAAAGCGAAATACGAATTTCTACCGTTTCATTCTCAGCTATTTTACCAGGAACTGGCATTATTTGGACTTCAAAAGGAAAGTCCTGTTGAATTTCCAGATCGTTGTCCTGACAGGAATTATATACAAAGCTGATTAATAAAACTATCATTGAATACTTGAATAATGTCAAGACTTTATTGCTAATCACATTTTTCATTTTAAACATTTTTAAAAATTAAATCGCATTCCGAAACCAAACAAAGCGTGAAACTCACCGAGCTGACTGTTCTGCAAATAGCGCAGCTGCCCATTGACCAAAAAAACCAAATGGTCTGTCAGATAACTTTCTAAAGATAGTTTACCACTTGCACCATAAATAAAATTCTCGGTTGCATTAATAATAGAGCCATCATAGATCGTTTCATTTCTCCTATTGATCTGCTGATAACCTACAAGCCCTCCTAAACCCAGATTGATATTGACATTCCGCATCAGATCTCCCCACACATAGAGACTGTAACCCCCATTGAAAAGGAAAGTATCAATCGGGATATCGTAATGGGCATACTCGTAATACTTTCTGCTGTATTCGGCCAATCTGAAGAGGTAATTACCGTTTTTGGTGTAAGAAATAACACCTGCACCTAAAGCGTAATTTTGCCTTTCAGGAGATTGTGGAAATACTGAATATGAAATTTCGAATCCTTTTTGCTTAGGGATCATTTGCTGAGCAAATGATTGAATACTTATTGTAAATAGTAATGCGGTTGTTAAAAAAATTCTATTCATCTTATTTTGTTTTTACGTTTAAACTGCTGATCAATCTGGCATTGATCAGATCGGTATTTTCAAGCTGAACCTTCTGATGCCTTCCGCCATTCTTTTCCAGAATTTCAATTTCCAAGACCTGATCCTTCAAAAGGGTAAATTGATCTAACAAGTAAATTCCTAAAATGTCGGAATGATGAATTGCGGTCATCACCGGAAAATGGATCCGAACCGGCTCTAAGAGTTTATCCTGAATGACCGTTCTTTTTAAATTCTTTTTATCGATAATTTTGAAATTGATCAGATCAATGTCATACGCCACATTGCTGCTGTTTTTAACCTGTAAGGTGAAGTAGAATTTGCTGTCATTGACGTGCAGTGCCCGGACTGAAAACTGGATCCCATAGCTTCTGGAAGTGATGTGTTTGATGGTTCTTCTGCTTTTTGCATATAGGTTTTCCAAGATGAGCTCTGTCAGGGAGGAAGAACTTCCCCTGAGATCTTCAAACAGGACATCCGCAATATACTGGCGCTCATTGCTTCTCTGCATCTTTAAAAGGTCATAGCTGAGTGCATCAGGATATGAACTGTAAAACACATCGAAATTGTAAAATTTTCCATCTTCAGTGATCACAGAGAAATTGGTTTCTTCTTCGAAGTCCCGGACTGCCGATTTGATCCGAAGAACATTTCCGATAGGTTCTGCTTTGTTAGCAATTAGAAGATCACTCCCCAAGTCGACATATCGGATTGGAGAAGGAAAAAGCAGGTGCGAGGTTTTATTGTAGGTGACCTGCATTTTGTAGGGCTCTAATCTAGCCTCTTCCAATGGAAGATATGTAAAGATAGAATCCTGAGCCAGTGATCTGCCTGAAAAGTGGAAAAAACGGTCAAATTGACCACCTAATTTCGGAGTAAATTGACCACTGATTTCGGAGCAAAGTGACCACCACTTTCCGGTCCAAAATGACCACCTATTATCTGGGTTATATTTGAGATAAAAACGACTTGATTTTTTCATGATGTTAGCGTCATACATTCGTTAAAAAAAGCGGATTATGGCAAATAAAATAACAGACATGAGTAAGATTAGAAAAGTCATAAAATTCTACAGTACTGGAAAGAGCAAGTTATTTATAAGCAGCTATTTATCCCTTTCCAGAAATACCGTAAAAAAATACATCTCATTATATGAGATCCTGGGCTTAAACCTTGATGCGATCAATGCCAAGACAGACGCCGAGCTGGAACTTTTGTTTTCCAATACCACCGCGGAGTCCATCAGCCCCAAACTACAATCCCTGTACGATTTTTTTCCCAAGATGGAACGTGAGCTCAAAAAGGTAGGTGTCACGGTAAATCATATGTGGGAGCAGTATCTTGTACTGTATCCTGATGGTTTTCAGAGTTCACAGTTCCGGCATCATTACAAGATCTGGGGCAAGCGTGTGAACCCGGTGATGCATATGAATCACAAATCCGGTGATAAGATGTATGTCGATTATGCAGGAAAGACACTCTCCATTATTGATAAAGAAAGTGGGGAGCTTAAAGAAGTTCAGTTTTTTGTAGCCATATTGGGAGCCAGCCAGTACACGTATGCTGAAGCCTCTATGAGTCAGCAAAAGGAAGATTTTGTACGTTCTGTAGAAAATGCCATCCGCTTTTTTGAGGGCACACCGGCAGCGATCGTTCCTGATAATTTAAAATCCGCAGTGATCAAAAGCAGCCGTTTTGAACCCACCATCAACGAGACCCTTGCCGATCTGGCTGAACATTATGAAACGACCATCCTGCCTGCCAGGGCTTACAAGCCGAGAGATAAATCCTTGGTAGAGGGAGCGGTCAAGATCCTGTACAGAAGGATCTACGCCAACCTTCAACAGGGAGCCTGCGGTCTAGATGAACTAAATAGTGAGATATGGGATTTGTTGGACTCTCATAACAAACGCAAGCTCACAGGACGTCCTTACTCCCGGTATGAGCTGTTCTTAGAGGACGAGAAGCAGCAGCTGCGCCCACTGCCTGAGCATCGTTTTGAGATCAGGTACCAATCCTTTGCAACCGTGATGCAGAATGGACACGTACAGCTGAGCCATGACAAGAACTACTACAGTGTTCCGTATCAGTATATCAAGAAGAAGATCAAGATCCTATACACATCTTCCACAGTGGAGATCTACTACAAATACAACAGAATCGCAATGCACAGACGCAATTACAAGCCTTATGTCTACACAACCATTACAGAACATTTAGCCAGCACCCACCAGTTCGTTGCCGGATGGAGTGCTTCCCGCTTTATCGATTGGGCAAACAGTATTGATACTGCAGTGGGAGAATACATTCTCCAAATTATCGACAGTCGGAATCATCCCGAGCAGGCCTACAAAAGCTGCCTGGGAATCCTGAACTTCGAAAAGAAGGTAGGTAGGGAACGATTAATAAATGCCTGTAAACGGGCATTGGATTTTAAGATCTACAGCTTTAAGACCGTACAGAAGATATTGGAGAACAATCTGGATCAGATGATCGATCCGGAAAAAGAAGAAAAGGAGCAGGAACTGCCTGATCACGGCAACATCAGAGGAAAACAATATTATCATTAAATATCAACAGTTATGAACGAACCGACAGTGAGCAAAATGAAGCAAATGAAGCTTTACGGCATGCACAATGCCTTTAAGACCGCTATTGAAAGCGGAAGGACAGACCATTATACCCTCGACCAGTTTGTATCGATGCTCATCGATGCCGAATGGGATGAGAGGCACAACAGGCGCATAGAGCGAAGCATCAAAAATGCAAAGTTCCATTACAAGTCCAGTATTGAAAGTGTCAACTTCGATGACACCCGCAATCTCGACCGTAATCTGGTAATGCGTCTTGCAGGATGTGAGTTCGTAGAGAAAAACGAGAACATCCTGATCACAGGAAGTACAGGCGTGGGTAAAAGTTACCTGGGAACCGCATTGGGCTATCAGGCCTGTATCGAAGGCTTCAAGGTCAATTATTTTAATACTTCCAAGCTGTTTGCCAAACTAAAAATGGCAAAAGCAGACGGGTCATACCTGCGCGAACTTGCAAAAATACAAAGACAGGATGTGATCATCCTTGATGATTTTGGTCTTCAGGCTTTGGACAGTGCCAACAGGATAACCCTTCTGGAGATCATAGAAGACCGTCACAACAACGGATCCATCATTGTAACATCGCAGATCCCGGTGCAGGGCTGGTATGACATTATTGGTGAAAAGACCATTGCTGATGCTATTCTGGACAGACTTATCCATCAGTCCCACCGCCTGGAACTCCAGGGGGAATCTATGAGAAAAAAGAGAGGAGTTAACAGGGAGTAATTATTTATTATATTTGAATACTAATTGACACATGAAAAACAAGAGTTTTTATCAAAATTAAGGGTGGTCAATTTAAACCGAAATTACCTGGTCACTTTGAATTGAAATTGGGTGGTCAATATCACTGGAATTTACAGTTATCAAGCTCGCTGTCATATTAAAACCTAATCTCTTGGCAACCCGGAGTTGATAAATTTTATTCTCTGCATTTCTAATATCATTTACATTATTTAGCCAAAATGCAGAATTCAGAATTTTATAAATGCCTTCTAAAGTATAACTGATTTCATTTCTAATGAAATGACTTTCAGCATTAGTGAGCTCCTGATTGTCGTCAGGTAATTCTGGTCTTCGGAAATATACACTTTTAACATTTAGAAGATCTATTTCAATACCAGTCATCCGTTCAAAAATTTTAAAGCTATCACTCTCAAAATTAAAATTGACTTCAACGCTGCAACCTAAATCTTCTGTGTTAAACCTATAAAATTTTATATTGCTCTCTTTAAGTCTTCTCACTACGAAATCTGTAGTAATGTCTGCTTTATTGGTTATAAGGAGTACGGGTATCATCGTTTTCTAATTTCACAAGAGTCTTAGTGGTGTACATTACATAATCGAAATGGTAATCATCTTTTTCTCCACCTATCTTTGTTCTTGTGGTAAGATCAAAAGACACAGGAGAACTATCAGCTTCAGACTTGACTTTGGTCACAGTGTTCAAGTTTACAATAATATCAGCTGGAGTACTAATTAGCGGAACTTTTTTACCGTTAAAGACGACTACGCTCAGCGATTCGAAATGATCGTATTTATATTTTGTAGCAAATTTTAACTCAGGACGAATAATTTTATAGTCTAATATTAAGGGCTTCATATTTTTTTGCTATGGGATGGAGCGTAAAACTAGCAAATATCCTCTCAGTTTTTATCTAAAAATAAGATTTTCTTCAAATTGATACTAACTCATCAAATTAAAAAATACGAAGAACACTGTTTTCGATGCTATCTCAAAAGCTTTTCAATTTTTTCAGGTACTATATCTATAGAATTTTGCCTTATTATTATTTATTCAAACTGTTAATTTGGATTTAAATGCACTTCCATAATTGGTACGCATTGTTTAAATAATTATTATCAATCTATATTTTATCCCTGAAATAACAGCTAAACTCCTCGCTTTCATCAAAACTTCCTGACCGACCATGTTTTTCTTTTTTATAAAGCGTCTTTTTTATCACATACCCTAAGTTTATATTTTCTTGACCCAGAATTTTCGACAAGAACTCTTTGTCCAAAGAAGTAAATGAATTGTACGGCAGTAGCTCGGGCATTTCTGTTGCTTCTCTAAGACCATCTAAGAAGTCATAAAAAAAGCCAACTCCCCTATCGTTTTCGGAATACTGTAAAACACCTTTTGATATAGTAAGATTCAATTTTCGTTTTATGAATGGTGCCAGCAGTTTAAAACTATGGAATGCTCGGTAATATTGCAGCATATTAGTATTCAATGGTCGTATCGGAATCATTAGCGGTATAATTCTATTACCTTTCATAAGGTAAGATTCCTCATCACTTATATACCTGTGTTTGTTTGAGAAAACACCAAAGTTTCGTAAATCGGTGATTTCTGGATAATAAAATCCGGCATCAAAATCTAACCTATTATAAATTTCAGCTGCATCATCATTTTCCAACCACTTTCCTTTGTATGCAAAAGGTAAAACATTGAGACTATAATAATAATCGCTGTGATAAAAGTTTTCCTTATTAGGAATAATTGCTTTTAAGCATAGGATCTGCTGGTTATCCTTATGCGCAAGTAATTCAGATATATCTAATTCAAGAGCCGGAGGTTCTTCGTCATACCTGATTTTCTTTGAATTGTTTTGCCGAGGCCACCATGATGGTTTTACTGATAAATCTATTGCCCACATAGATGGTTCTATGGTAAAATTAGAGATGGTTAAAAAATAATGTTGCTGTGAATCTAAAAAGCCTTGATTAAGTAAATAATCCAGAAGCCTAAAAAATGTTGATCGAAGTACCTCAGAAAAAATAGTTGCCCTCCCAATCATAACATTATTAAAATCATTATTAAAAGTCTCGTCATCTCTTTGATATTGTAAATTTAATTCATCAACATAGTCATCGAATAATGTATTCCAACATGACCAAACTTTTACAGGACAATCTTTTTGAAGATTTTCGATGTGATTCAAGTATACAATAGGAAGATTCCTACCAATCAGTTCCTCAAAGTCCTTTTTCGTCCTTGAATTTTGTTTGAATGTCATAGAAACATAGTTGATTTGAGAAAATTTAAAAGCTAGTTTTAATTCCTTACCTATAGATTCTGCAAGGAGATCAGTAGCCATACAACGCAAACTTAACAAATTACCAAGATTCTTACTGTTAACAAATTTTCGAGAATTACTATTTTCTTTTTTTACAGATAACAATAATATTAACAATCCTTGAGAAGCCATTGATTCTAACATCTGTTCCGACAACCATGTAAAGTATTTTTGATGATAATATCCAGAATTGTCTTCACTTAGAATCTTGACCAGGCCTTTTGCAGCTCGCTCTCTTACGAGAGGGCTTATCCATTCGAAACGCTTTATCAAAAGATCAAAAGGTTCAAACTTTTGCTGATTTAAATAGAAATCTGGATTTGGTAAGTTAACATTAGGAAAAAGAGATGGCAGTAGCTCAACATAACATCGTGCAATGTCTTTCGCTTTTTCAATCTGTCCAGCATCAGTATAAAACTGAATAGCCTTGGGAGCAGAAAAAGTGTAATTTTTTTCTTTGGTCGAACTGTACTTTAGTCCCGAATTGTTGATGCTAAGATCAAAAAATTCTTGAAGTCTAGATGGGAATTCTTTAATGACTTTGAACCACCTGGTTCTAGCCTGCTCAGGTTTAGAGTGGTAATCACTGGTCCAAGAACCACTATTAGATTGTGCCCAACAAATACATTGGAAAGCAAAATTCCTGTCTATATTAATAAGGTGGGAATATAAGTAATCAAGGAACTCGTAGTCTATCTCTTCAAAACTTTCTTGAATGATCGGCTTTATTGATTTTACTAAAAGTTGCCTATCCGACGTATCTTTCTCTATCCAAAATTTTGACCAATTTCGTAGGAATATCAATCCATCATTGTTTCTGTAAATGTTCCTGACTGGCATCTCGTCGAGATACTTTTTAAGATTATCTGGCTCCACAGTGCTATAATCAAATTCAGTCTTATCTTTAGCACTTATACTTTTATAATCTTCCTTTTCTTGATTATAGCTATAATCGATCTTACCTAGAGATTGGTGTATATTTTCCAGTATTTCAGAGGCTGCCATGTTATCAGATGCTATTCTTTCCAGCTCGATATGTGAATGATGTCCTACCGCTGTAGATGCAACCGCCTGACAGACTGAATCTGAAAAATCAAGGGTTGTAAGAAGATCAGAAAATAGACTTTCGGCTAGATAGTAACTACGTTCATGAAGGCTTAATATGTAAAAATTGTATAGGGCAGGAACATCGACTCTTGCAAGCTGCGATGAATAAGTATAAATAAAAGATCCTGTTTCATCACCATCCGTTAATTTTTCAATATGATAGACATAAGGTGAAATACTTTGTAATAGTTGCTTGGAGAAATTAGGCTCGATCACGTTTAGTTTTTCAATACCTACGAGGATATCATATAGCAACATGTCTTTATGATTACCATATGCCAGTAGTGTTTCTGCAGCTCTATAAAGTAAAGTCGGAAGGATTTTGCGATTTTGGAGATCAGCTGCCAATATCGCAAGATTAGCCATCCTTTCGGTTTTATCCTTGTATTCGGTAAGATCATCATTGAGTTTTTCGATTTCTTGACCTGCAAAAAAAGAAAATGCATCTTCAGAAAGTTTAACACTGCGACTATGTAAAAGTGTATATAAATTTGACTGATAATACCAAGAATGACTTGATAAAGTCTTAATTTCACTTATTTGAATTTCTGGATCAAAATTATTATGTCGGTTAAAAACATGGGCCATCCAAATTACTTCGGTAATAATCCCTGGAATAACTGATCTTTGCAATTCAAAAATATCGTGATCTTTATAAAAGTCCAATACATCAACTTCATTTAGGCAATCAATCACTTCAGTAATCTGTATACGTTTATGACTTAAGTGACAATCTCCCAATTTCTCAGCCATTTTAATTATTGACTTCAGTACTTGACTCTGCTTATCAATATTTTTTTGTTCCAGCCATTGGCCAATCTGTTCCTTTTGATTAGAGAGCGTTAGAAATAAAGAATCGAAAAAAAGATCAACACATTCCTTTTTGGCACCTAAGGAATCAGATGCAATATCGTACTTAACTGAGAAATCTTCTCTTTTTTTAAGCTGTAAAACTGATGGTTGTCGCTCATTAATCAGATAATTATATATTATAGAATTATAATTTTCAATTCTTGGAAGATTTTCCAGGTGCTGTTTCCATATAGATGTACCATTTCTCAGATCATCGTGAATCAGTTCAGAACCTATACTCATCTTTTCCTGTGCAGTCAATTTGGATTTAAATAATGGATCTAATCTATAACCAAAGCGCTCTGAATCTTCAAGTGCTTTTCTTACGAAGTATCCGTAATAACGGGACGAAGTGTCATCTTTTCGAAATTGATTGAGGAATGAAATAATCCTTTGATTACTTACAGTTTCAAAATTCATCAAAACTTCTAAACAAGCTTTAGCAATGTTGTCAGATTCACTGTAATCTTCTTGAAATAAAACATTGAATCTATCCATTGCTTCCTCCGGAATGTCTTCAATCATTCCTCTGTCTTTCAAAGCGAGAAGCAACTCTTTAGCTTGGTAATAGGTAAGTCGAGAAAATTCAGGGTATTTTATGAAGATTTCTGGATTAGTCCTAAAAGATGTTACCCAAACCTTTTTTAAGTTATCATCCCAAAGATTATAAGATCTATTAGCAAATTTCATGCTTATATTTCCGAAAAAGATTGTTTTACGAATATCCTTGAAACGGAATGCTGCTTCGGTCGCAAGATCCAGTAAGTTCTGAATTTGATGTTCATCTCTACATTGCAGATAGCTGTTGATAACCCATTCTTTATCAATATTTAATAATAAAGATGGATTGCCCAGATAATATTCGATTTTTGCCAATTCAGACCATTTCAAGTCTTCATCATCGTAATCAGAAAGCCATTTTTTAATATTTTTATACAATAGCTTCTTTTGCTCCTCTATTTCAGGTTGATGCCCCATAAACACAGAAAAACTGTTGTGATAAACGGAAATTCCCGATAGTTCGAACGATAATAAATGCCTTATTTCTTTAAAACATTTTGTAATCTCTGTTGGATATGATGCAAGGTGGGCTCCAAGCTCTATCAGTTGCTCTTTATGTAACTTAAAATCTAATGCAGTAATTGCAAAACAAAATGTCTTGGCCAAATCAGAGAGATTCCTCCACAGATCTTGATAATAAATCTCAATATCCCCCTTATAGGGAGGAATGCGTTCCAAATCGTATGTGGAAATGAAGCCATCAATATTGACGATCTCATCAATAACATATCGCAGATGTAATGGATTGCCAGAAGTAATCTCAAAAACCTTTTGGAGAACTTGCTTTTCAATTGCTTCTTTTTTATTGGTAATCTTATGTATTTTGGATGAAAGAATTTTCCCTACATTTATTTTGCTCAGACCTTTTATAGTAATCCACTTCTCTTCAGGAGCAGCTTTAATCACAGCATTCGGCATGCATTTTATTGCCAGCTCTTGTGTTCCAAAAACTAGCCAATATCCTTCCTGAGGAAAAAAAATCTCATTAATAAATTGCTGTAATTGCGCTTCGCTGTTTCCTTCTCTTATTACATGATCTAAACCGTCAATAATAAGTACAAAGCTTTTTCCTTTGTCTTTATAGTAGGAAGCAATTTTAGAAATAAAATCACATAGCGGAGTATGTTCTGTATTCTCCCAGCTTAGCTCTTCGAGAACTTTTGAATTAAGTTTTTTGAACTCTGCTCTTAATGCTTCTTTAACCCTATTTGTATTTAATCTCTCAAATTGAGTGTGATCTTTTGGATTTAAATGATAATGATGTCTAAAAACGGTCACTTTCTCATCAACTAATATCTCAAATAGTTTTGATAAGTATGTGCTCTTTCCGGCTCCTGGCTTACCGACAACTATCTTTGTACCACCTGTAGCAGATTTTAATTCAGTAAGTATTTGTCGGTGAGTATGATGACTGAAAAATTCGAAATCAGACGGCACTTGAAAACTTTGATTTAATGCTCTGGGATTGTCCCATGATAAATGTTTACGTATTTCATTTAGAGTAATAACCTTTGGATATTGCTCTGAACCTTGTATAGCTAAATAAATCAAAAGACTGTCAACTCCTGCCTTTGTAACTTTTAAATCTTCATAAAGTGTAGTTCTTAATTTTACTTCCAGTTCATTTTTATTGGGATGATTAAAAACAAATCTAAAGTTTGAAAAAAAATTTTCTAATAAATTATCCTCAGATATTTGTGAGCGCAATATTTCTAATATGTCCGGGAAGTGTTGACTTATCTTTTCGTAATCAAGATAATTCCCATTCAGGCACTTTTTAACATCAGCAGCTGGAGAACCATTAGTAATCAAATAAAATTTATCGTTTTGTCGTCCGTTTAACATTTGAAATGATCTGATCCATCTTACTAATCCTTTCTCTAAAATATGATCAAAAGTCCAGAAATCAACATCTGGATTCTGCTTGTATTTTAGTTGGTAAAAACTACTTGCATTGTCTGGAAATTCTACCACTACATCGTCAAGAGCAAAGCCTTTTGTTCCTTCAGGTACGTATTGTATCTTAACACTCTTGAACTTTTGCGGCTCGCTAAGCCATTCTATACAGAGTTGCAAAACATATAGATCTTCATATCTATAGCCACTTCTAATGGAACTGTTAGGATTTTTCTTAACCAATTTTAATGTTTTATATATCAATTGTTAAAATATATATCTTTCTAAATATCGAAAATTATTGGAGAGGTCAATATTTTATGTCAATAAGCAGATTTAATTTTTATTCAATTACAATCAAATATTTTTGATATAGTGCTATAAAAATTTTATCAATTAAAATAAGCAAGGCGAACCTCATGACATAATTATCATACCGATGATTTTCATTTAGCAATGCTGCTAGTGTTGGAAGATTTTGTTGATATGAAAAAGTGTTATGTGCACATCTATTTCTATGTCTATAAAGCAAGCTATACTTATCTTGTAAAACATTTTCAAATAGTTTATCTCCGACAGCAAAATGAATCTCTTTGATCCAAGTATTATTATTCATTTTAAAATCAAGAAAACTACTTTGGGCCCATATTGATAAGTTAGAATTTACGAATACAGTCTTTACATCATCAATCGTACTTATTCTTATGCTCGATTTGCCAATTGCTGTTGAGACATCATAATTAGGTTCATACTTATGTATAGCATCCAACAAGTCTTTAAAAATTGACTTTTTTTCTGCATATGAAGAACATTCTCCCAATGTGTTTTGATTATATCTATAATATCTGTATTCGTAATCAATTGTTGCTATTTCCCAACAGATACATTTCATTTTTTGCTCCTGTGCGCCGGTCATTCTTAAAAATGTTGATTGGAAAATATGTTCGCTTAAGGGAAAAGTTTCCATACCATTGCCTATAGCATAATTGGCAGAAATCACTTCGTGAAGTATTTTGGTAATAGGCATTAGGATAAAATCTTTATGTTCACTCATCGTCTGTATAATTATTATAGATTTCAATTGAAGATTGAATACGCTCCTGTAGATATTTTAGTGCGCTTGGTGCTTTTTTATGTGCCTCGTTGACTTTAAGTTGGGATATTTTATCTTTTACTGCTTGTTCTAATTGATCTTTTTGAGTAAGATCAATACTTTTGTCTTCAAATACAATTACATGAATTAAACCCAAAAGGTAAACGTCCATATCTATAATCGATGGAAATTGTTTTGGAAAACCTAAATCATCAATAGTTTTTTCTAAGCGTTCAAGCCTTGGTTTATAATTTTCATCAGGGAAAATCGCTGAAAAGTTTTTGAATAGTGAAGATGTTCGCGAACCAATAACTGAATAAATATAATCTTCATAATAGGATTCCATTTTTGGCTTATATCCCGCAGCAATTCTATTGCTATTTCCATCTTTTGCATACTGAGACAACAGAGCTAGAAACCGAACAAAATCAGCTTTTGTTTCCTGACTCACTACTTTGACGGAAATATGTTTGCCAAACTCAGGGTCAAAAAATCCTGCCAAATTTTCATTTAAGAAATATAAAGCGGCACGGCTTTCTTGTGCCAACAATCTTTCACCTTGAACGTTGATATTTCTAAATACAGATGAGTAATATTTTTGCTGTTCCTGTGTGTCATTTGTTTGTGGAACTAAATATGAAAAACCAAGAAATGTATTTTTCAAAAAGTTATCATCAATACCAAAGTTCACAGTTTTATAATTACCAGCGACTATTTGCGAAAGAATATCCATTTTATTTCTTCCTTTTTCAACCAGTTTTTTTAAGTTCCACTCAAGAATATTGTCAAGAATTACAGGATCGTTATCTTCATCATCATTTTCGTCTGCTACTAGATTTATTTGATCCATGGTTGCACGGAATGTAGCCTTATCCGGGTACAGACCAAGATGTGCAAGAAGAACACTTGTAAGTCGTTGCTGACCGTCTAGAATTAAATTCTGATTTACACTACTCGCATTTTTATATGCACCGATAGTAATTGGCGGTACAAACTGCTTGTTTTTGAAGGTTTCGATAAGTGTTTTCACTTTTTCTTCATCCCATACGAACAATCGCTGGTAAACAGGAAGCATAATATTTTCTTTCAATATTAAGTCAATCCAATGTTGCAGAGAGTATTGCCCATAATAAACTTGGTTCTCCATTCGTTAATTTAGTTTTTAGTACTATTAGTTTTTATATATTTTACTTGCACGAATGCAAATAAAACAAATCTACTAAAAAATTGTCGTTTTAATTAATTAATGAATTTTGTACATTTTATTAATTACTAATAACAATACTATCATCAATGTCTTCAAATGACCTCTATAGACTTTTCATAGTTTTAGATGACAGATAATTTATTTTTATCTCAGAATCTGTTCTAATCCTCTGCAAATCCTTTAGATATTTCGAAGGTTATGACTATAAGATAAACAAAGCCAAATGAAGACTGATTTTTCCAATAAAGATTTTTATTAATTTTTAAGCTAATTTGCAATCAATGTTAGCTAAAAGAAATTTCTTGTTAATGAAGAGTTTTGTAATTCATGTTTAATATGGCTCAAACGAACCAAATCATCTATAAAAGTGTTTGAAGATACGCTCGTCTTGGTCCCAAGGCGGGATTACATTTAATATCTCCATAACTATTTTAATCTCAATTAAACTCACTGCCCTCAAGTTTACTTCTTAAAACCGACATATCATCGCTCACTTTCTTATCCAAAATTTTAGCATAGTGTTGAGTGGTTTTGATATTCGTGTGACCAAGCATTTTACTTACACTTTCAATCGGAACGCCATTAGACAATGTAACTGTAGTAGCAAATGTATGCCTTGCGATATGAAATGTCAACTCTTTATTGATTCCACAAACACTCGCAATTTCTTTGAGATAAGAATTCATAGTCTGATTACTTACAACAGGAAACAGAACATTTAAGTTTATACATTGGGGATGGTTCTCATATTTTAAAACCAGTTCTTTAGCTAGCGGCAGTAAAGGAACTCTGGTTGAGGTGTCGGTTTTTTGACGACGGGTAAATATCCATTGGTCGCCATCAATGCCGATATTGATATGAGACTTTGTCAATTTCTTCACATCAACATAAGCTAAACCCGTATAACAGCAGAAAAGAAAAACATCCCTTACTTGTGTCAATCTATCGGAAACAAATTCTTTTTCATACATTGTCTGGATTTCTTCTTTGGAGAGAAACGGTCGTTCTACAGCTTTGAGCTTTGCTTTATAGCCAAGAAAAGGGTCTTTGTTGAGCCAGCCGTGTGCCATACAGAGCCTGATGATTTTTTTGAAATTCTTAATGTATTTCACCGCGGTATTGTTTCCGCATTTACGTACACTTCGAAGCCAGAAATCATAATCCATAATGAAAGCGTGATCAATAGCCTTGATATCGATATCAGAAGTTTTATACTTCCAGTTAATGAATTCCTGTGTATGTTTTAATGATGTTTTGTAACGCTCCAATGTTCCGGGAGCAAAATCGTGACCGACCAGGGCTTCTACTTTATCATTATGCTCTTGAAAGATAGGAATGAGCATTCTTTGCTCGATATCAGTTCCAAGCAGTTTAGATTTTAAACCAACTGCCGTTACATTGTTATCCTCTTTTAACATTACGTAGTGTGAATCGTAAACCTGTTGCTCTAAAGTCTTAAGATAGACATTAAGCGTCTTAGCCTCCTGAGAGTTACCCATTGCCTTATGCGCTTTGCCATCCCATTTCTGGGGATCGATATATCTCTTAGCAGCAATGTCCGCTGCCTTGCCATCTATCGTGATTCGCAAGTAGATGGGAGCGGTTCCGTTGGTTCTGATTTTATTCTTTTTTATAAAGAATAACAGGTTGAATGTTTTGTTCATAGTGTGGTAACCTTAATTGTTAATAATTTACTTTTTGTTACCACTTTCTGCAAGATGTACAATCGTTAGACTGCCTATTGGTCGGGTTTTCCTGAATTTTTCGTGACCCATTTTCAAATTTTCAGGATGGGTCACTAAAAAGGTCATAAAAATCGTGACCTATTTTGTTTTTTTTTGACTCTAGCGCAAAACAAAAAACGCTGTAAACATTGATGTTTACAGCGTTTTAGCTTATTTTAGTTTCTCAACTAGCGGAGAGAGAGGGATTCGAACCCCCGGACCTGTTACAGTCAATAGTTTTCAAGACTATCGCAATCGACCACTCTGCCATCTCTCCTGAATCCCGGTGATACCGTTGTTTTCAGTGGTGCAAATATAAAACGATTTTATATTTCTGCAAAACTTTTCCCTGATAAATTTTAACAAAACTTAATAATAAGCTTAAAATCAGGCGAATTATTTTCACTCATTTCTTTAAAACAGATCCCTAATATTACGTTCCGGAACTAAAAGTACAGTCTTTGTACTACGTTTGGGACTTTTGTTTTGTTTAGCTTTCCTTCTTCTCTTCCCTGTCTACTATAGAAATGAAACTATTTTTCAGAAAATCCGACGGATATACAAACTGATCTCCGTTTTCTCCCTTCACCACAATGGCGCCTTGTTCATCGTTCAGGCATTTGTCCAGCTGGGTTTGCATTTCGTTCAGTTTTCCCTCCTTTACATCAATGGTGTAGGTTCCTGTGACGTGTTTTATTTTTATGATTTTGTTGTGCATGGTATTTTTTGATTGGGTGATCAATTTAGGGATTATACATTAGGTAGGGGCATGTTTTTTCTGAAAAGCAAAACTATACTAAAAATGAAGCTAGGGAAAAATAACCGTATGACAAAATTTTTGTTTCTACAGTATTTACACTAAATAATAATTACTTTAATATCAAAGTTTAACAACACTAAAGTCACGGAAATAACTCTATTACCTATGATCAGCAAACTATAAATTGAAATTTACTAAATAACACTCTATTGCTGTTTTTGATAATAAATGACTCATATTCTCTATTTAAAAATAGAATCAGTGTGTCTATCGTGTAATTTCGTTGTATTTTGATTTTCAAGCTCTATAATAGGTTCTATGAAGGTCATTAGCAACTACATTTTTACACCAAAAAAGTCAAGCGTATTTGTAATTGAAAGAGCGCTTTTATTGGGTTCACTAACAGCCGTTCTTTAACAGCTTGTTTGATAGGTATAATCAAAAGAATTTAAGAGTTTTAATAAAAGATAAAAGAAGTTATCCATTGGTTATTTACAATTTCTTGTATTATCCTGCTCTAGGTTGATGTTTTTTTTAATAAAATTTATGTGAGAGACAAACTCCAAATAATTATGACCGGAGTCGTCTACGTGATTATATGTTGTGTTGTTAATTCGGATTGAACTGAATATTAAAATACTTTAAATAATCCTCTATTGGTTCCAATCCCATTTCTTTTCTTCTTTCGTTTACAGTTTCAGGATTTTCTAATTTATACAATTTACCATTTTCTATTTGTGAACCATATATTTGGGGTTTTCCTTCGTCCATTAACATCCTATCTTTCATCAATGCATATTGCTGTTTAGATAAGTCTCCATTTTTTACCGCTTTTTCTATTTGTGGAAAATACTTTTTTCTGATTTCTTCAGTACTATGTTGCAGTCCCAACCAGATTGCATCCATTTGTTTTTGACTCACCTCCTTCAATGTTGGCATACCACACTTTTCAATAATGCTAATCACTAATTCTTGATTCCTATGATCTTCTTTAGCGTATTTGATGAGTTCATTTGATTTTCTAATCCTTTGGTCACTTTCTAAAACTTCGCTCAAGATTTGACGTTTTTTGCTGCAATCGACTTCAATAATATCTACTGAACCTACATAGACAAATTTATCCTTATTCATATAAAGGAATATTGATATCATTAAAACAAGAGCGGTTAATATGCTAAATAATATTTTTTTTATTTTCATTTCTATTTTTGTTTCATATTCCAAAATAGATTGACCATTTTTGGTTAAAAATCACTTGTAAAAATAGGAATTATTTTTAAGTGTCGGAATAAAATATGTAAAGATGAACAGTATTGTTATCCAAACAGAGATTTTTGCGCATCACAGCAAATGTCTTTTTTTGGCTACAAACTTCATGCGGTTTAGCAAAGATTACAGCTCTTACAATTGTTCAATTTATTAATAAAAACTATTTAAACAAAAAAATCAACAATCTAAAGTCAAGTATATTTTAAAATGCACAACGGGTTTTATTTATCAAAGAATATAGGCTATTCCTATTTTTCTCTTTTTAATAAAAATTTAAAACTGAATTTTCTATATTTGTACAAAACACACCCACACCCTATGGAAAAGCTAAGAACTCTAAGAAAACAAAGAGGCTATACGCAGGAGTATATGTCCAATATTATCGCTACCGATGTATCCAACTACAGCCGTAAAGAAAGCGGTGATGTAAGAATATTTGATGATGAGTGGGAAAAGCTGGCTAAAGCTCTGGACGTTAAAGTAGAGGATATTAAAGAAGATAAACCGGGAAATACAGTCAATTTTAATGACTCATCTACCAATTCTGGAACTGCAATTCTTAACAATAATTACAACATTCCTGATTATATCTTAGAAAACCAGCAAGAATATATCAACCTTCTGAAGGAGCAGATAGAAGCCCTAAAAGCGGAAAATAAAAGATTAAAATCCAGAAAATAAATCTGTACGACAGATCATGATATCCAAACTGCTCCAGACCGGAAGCAGTTTTTTTGTTTGTGGCCGTTACCCCGTATTATTATTTAATCACAAAAGCTTTTTAATTATTTAAACACTTTAAAGCACTTTAGTTTTAAAAGTTTTATCAGCATGAAAATAAGAAAAATACAAAAGCAGAAAATCAAAGATTTCCTTGAAAACTTAAGTGTACTTCTTGTACGCAATCTTTTAACTTAAAATAACTAAAGTGTTTAAAAACTTTTGTGACTTTTGTGGTGGATATTTGTTCTGTTTTAAACCACCCCGTCAAAAATTCTTTGAATTTTTGACACCCCTCCGAAAGAGGGGAATGTAGATCCCTGCTCATTAAAATGGGTTTAACAGATGTACTATTATGATGAAGAAAATCTTTGATTTTCATGAAAACTTAAGTGTACTTCTTATGCGTAATCTCTTAGCTTAAAATAACTAAAGTGTTTAAAAGCTTTTGTGAATTTTGTGGTGGATATTTGTTCTGTTTAAACCACCCCGTCAAAAATTCTTTGAATTTTCGACACCCCTCCGAAAGAGGGGAATGTAGATCCCTGCTAACTAAAATGGGTTTAACAGATGTACTATTATAATGAAGGAAATCTTTGATTTTCATAAGAACTTAAGTGTTCTTCTTTGCGTAATGTATTTAATTAAAAATAACTAAAGTGTTTAAAAACTTTTGTGACTTTTGTGGTGGATGTTTGTTCTGTTTTAAACCACCCCGTCAAAAATTCTTTGAATTTTCGACACCCCTCCAGTGGAGGGGAATGTGATGCTCGCCAGTTATAATTTTTGTGGGAAGAATCGGGAGTAAGTGACATAAAAAAAGCGTACCCGGTGGGTACGCTCTGTATTGTAAAAATCTGGATATTAATGTAATTCAGCAAGATATTTCTCTGCATCCATCGCAGCCATACATCCGCTTCCTGCAGCCGTGATCGCCTGTCTGTAGATATGATCCTGAACATCTCCAGCAGCAAATACTCCCGGAAGATTGGTTCTTGTAGATCCTTTTTCAGTAAGGATATATCCGTTTTCATCAAGATCGATCTGTCCCACGAAGATATCGGTATTCGGCTTGTGACCGATCGCGATGAAGATCCCGTCTACATCAACTGAAGATTTTTCCTGAGTCTGGTTGTTGATGATCATCGCTCTTTCTACCAGGCTGTTCTCTCCTTCAATCCCAATTAACTCATGATTGAATTTCACTTCAATGTTCGGTGTGTTTTCCACTCTATGAATCATCGCCTTAGAAGCTCTGAACACGTCTTTCCTTACCAACATCGTTACTTTTCTCGTAAGTTTCGCAAGATAAGTAGCTTCTTCTGCCGCTGTATCTCCCGCTCCTACAACTACCACATCCTTTCCTCTGTAGAAGAATCCGTCGCACGTAGCACATGCTGAAACACCGCCTCCTGCATATTTCTTTTCGTCATCAAGACCCAGATATTTTGCCGTAGCCCCGGTAGAGATAATCACCGTTTTGGCGAAGATCTCTTTATTTCCTGCGTATAATTTGTGAACACCACCTTCTTCTTTGGAGAACTCAGCTTTGGTGATCATTTCGTAATGAACTTTCGTTTCAAATCTTTCCGCCTGCTTCTGAAGATCCATCATCATTTCAGGTCCTGTAATTCCTGCCGGATATCCTGGAAAGTTATCAACCTCCGTAGTTGTGGTTAATTGTCCGCCCGGCTCCAAACCTGTATATAATTCTGGTTTCAAGTCTGCTCTTGCTGCATAAATAGCCGCTGTAAAGCCAGAAGGCCCGGATCCAACGATCACACAATCTAAAATGTTTTGTTCCATAATTTACTTTGTTCAAAAAGATTTTAATTCAGTCCGCTAATTTCGTAATTTTTAATGTTTTATTAAAGTATTTTTAATGATACTTGTCAATATGAAATATATGGACTGTCGATGAATGGTTTACTGAGTGCGAGATTGGGTAAAGTGATATAGATCGCTGGGTTAAGGGGAATGAAATATAATTTTTCACTCTTCATTCTTCACTTTTCACTCTAAAACCCTCCACACCAACTACTCCACCATCCACTTCACCAGCTCACTCCCATCCACAATATTCCATGAATGCGGATGTTTTGTTCCGTTTGCCCGAATTCCGCGGTCTTGGGTTTGGATGAGTTCCGTATGTTTATTTCCTGCTTTCAGTAATGTTTGATTGGCTTTTTCCAGTACGTAGGCATTAAGTTCTTCGTAGGTTCTGTTTTTCTTTTCCAGCTGCCATTTCAGGTCTGGTTCGCAGTAAAATCTTGTTTTAATATTCTTAAGATATTGGATATTACCTTCATCAGCGGGTGCAGACATTAAATAGGGTGAAAACGTTTTATATTTTTCACGGTTAATATCCGGTTTTCCTATTTCTTTTTCCAGAAGTTCAGTCAAAAACTTTGCTTCTTCTACGGCTTCGGGATCAGCATTTTTGGCTACATCTTTTCTAGCATTATCGTACAGCTTTTCAAGATCAATTGGAGAGTCTACGATCAGCAGACCTTTGGGCTGTATAGGATCATGATTTTTAATTAAAAAAGTAGCCAGAAGAAGTGCGACATTTCCACCCCCGGAAAAACCTCCGATGTATATATGATCTGTGGAAATTTCATTGCGCTTAAATATTTTGTGTAACGTTTTTGTGTATTCCTGTTTTTCAGATTCCGTTAAAAATAATTTCTGATTATAGTCTAAAAGAATCGTGGTAATCCCTTTCTTTTCGATGCCTTTTAAAAATCCGGCTTCAGTTTTCGTATGTTCAATAGTACAGGGAAAGCAGGGAAATAAAATAAGGACCGCTTTCTGATCCTGTGCAATCGTTAATTCATAATGACGGCCTTTTATCGTCTGTCCCCAAAGATTCTGAGCTGCAAAAAGCATCAAAACAAAAGCTAAAACAATCAGGAAAAAACTTTTTCTCATCGTAACAAAAAAATAAAACCCTAAAACACTCTCACTCTAATACTCTCAAAACTCCCTACACCTTCATTTTAATTTTATCAATATTGATGATCTTATACACCAATTCCTTGATGAGTTCCGCTTCTCCCATATTAACCGCTCCAAGGCCTTTTCCTTTCATATCAAATTCTCTTAAGATCGAAATTACTCTGGTCGCGTGCTTCAGCGGATACAGTCTTGCACTTTCCGCATAATCTTTGATAAAATAGGGATTGACACCCATTTGTGAAGCGATAACCTGCGGCGACTGTCCGGACATCGTCTGGTAAATAATCACATTGGAAAAATAACTGTAAAGATTGGCCAGCATCATGACAAATGGGTTGTTCTTTGGATTTTTACCCATAAAATGAGCGATCCTGAAAGCGGCATCTGCATTTTTGGTTCCTAAAGCTTTCTGAAGCTCAAAAACATTGTATTCTTTACTGATTCCGATATGATTTTCTACGATCGTTCCGTCCAGGATTTCGCCTTCTTTAAGGATGATTTTTAGCTTGTTCAGTTCGTTGGCAATTCTTGAAAGATCGTTTCCGAGATATTCTGCAAGCAGGTGGGCAATATTCGGGGCTGTTTTGATTTTCAATTGTGTACATTCATCAGCGATCCATTTGGGAAGGTTGGAATCTCTCACGGATTCACTTAAGAAAAGGGCTTTGGCTTTGTCTAAAGCTTTTGTCGCTTTTTTTCTGCTGTCCAGTTTCTTGTGTTTATGGGCAAAAACCAGTACCGTAGAAGGAACAGGATTGTCCACATAGGCTTCCAGCACCCGGTTTTCTTCCTCATTGAATTTCAGATCCTGAGCTTCCTTGACGATGATCAGCTGCTTGTCCCCCATCATCGGGAACTGTCTGGCCAGAGAAAGGATCTCATGATAAGAAGTATCTTTTCCGTACACCACCGTCTGGTTAAAGGCTTTTTCATCTTCCTCCAGAAAGTCGTGTTCAAGCACTTTTACAGCAGCATCAATAAAGTAAGGTTCTTCTCCGTGGAAAAAATAAATAGGTAAAACTTCTTTATTTTTAATATTTTTGAGGATTAAATCTAATTCTTTCATCTTATTAATGGAACTTCCAAAACTGAATTTTCAGGAAACTTTTGATTTTAAATTCAAGAAAGACAAAGATAAGTTTTTTATTTATGACTTGGTCCGCAAAACTTACCTTCTGCTCACTCCTGAAGAATGGGTGCGCCAGCACTGGATCCACTATTATCTTACGGTAAAAGGGTATTCTGCCTCTGCCCTCATTACTGAAAAAAAGATCCTTCTGAACGGCCTCACCAAAAGAATCGACCTTCTGGTGACGGAGAAAACCGAACCTATCATCCTGATCGAATGCAAAGCCCCACAGATCAAACTGACAGAGAAAACATTTGAACAGACTGCACGGTATAACTCCATTATCGGAGCGAAAGAAATTATCCTTACGAATGGCCTTCATCATATCAATGCCTATTACGAAAACGAACAGTATCAGTTTTATAAACCTGAGTAAACGCTTAGTATTTTCAACCACAAAAATTTAAAACCATAAGAAAACCCGTTAATCCAAACACCAATTCCCGGGTCTCTCTCCCATTCCCCTCCTCCGGAGGGGTGGCGAAAATTCAAAGAATTTTTGACGGGGTGGTTTAAAACAGAACAACTATCCACCACAAAAGTCACAAAAGCCTTTTGTTTGCACACTTTAGTTATTTAAGTTAAATAAATTACGCATAAGAAGTACACTTAAGTTTTCATGAAAATCTCTGATTTTCTCTTTATGGGAGCTTATTATTTTCAAGATGGTAAAACTTTTAAATCCAAATTGATCTAAACTGTTTTACATTAAAAAATTTTGGGACTTTTATGGCTAAATAGTATAGGTAAGATTTATAATTTCTTTTGATTTTCTATTGATATGAACTTAATGTTTTCAGAATAAAAATCTTTTGAAATTTATGTATTCTAAAGGGTTTAAATATCAAAACTTTTGCGACTTTTGTGGTTAAATAAAATTAAAAAAGTTTAAAAACATCTATGGAAATTAAAAATATCATTTTCGATTTTGGCGGCGTACTAATGGACTGGGATCCCAGATATTTCTTTAAAGATTATTTCAATGATGATGAAAAAATGGAATACTTTCTGGAAAACATTGCTCAGTCTGAATGGAACGAACAACAGGACAAAGGAAGAAGTCTTGCTGAAGGGACTGATATCCAGGTAACAAAATTCCCTGAATGGGAAAAGGAACTCAGAGCCTATTATGACAACTGGACAGTGATGCTGAAAAGTGATATTCCCGAGAATGTAGAGATTTTAAGACGTTTAAAAAATACGGAGTATCACTTGTTCGGATTGACGAACTGGTCTGAAGAAACTTTTCCGTACGCATTGGAAAACTATGACTTTTTTCAAATCTTTGATGGAAAAATCGTAGTTTCAGGAACAGAAAAATTAATCAAACCTGATCCGAAAATCTGGCATGTACTATTGGAAAGATATGATATCCAGGCCGGTGAATCTCTTTTCATTGATGATAATCCTAAGAATATTGAAATGGCTAAGTCGCTAGGCTTTATCACCATCAAAATCAATCCAGATACGGATCTGAAACAGGAACTCGAAAACGTAGGCGTTAAGCTCTGATTGGCTTGCAGTTTTAACATTTATATTTATCCTCATGATCAGTTATTTTCAGTAATTTAGATGAGGATTTTTTATGTCCGATAACGGTCAAGCATTACAAATGACCTCTTCGCCATGAAAACAGGCATGCATTTGATCCTTTAAGTAAATTACAAAATATGATACGTACCCTTTTATTAACCGCTTGTATAATGAGCACAGAAACCGTTTTCAGCCAGAAACTTAAAACCGTTTCCTATCAGGACGGAACACAGAAACTAAATGGCCTTGTCACTTCCAACGCTGGAAAAAAACTTCCCGGTGTTTTGATTCTTCCAGCCTGGAAAGGGATTGATGACGAAGCTAAAACCGCTGCTGCCGAACTTGAAAAGCAAGGGTATATTGCCTTTATTGCCGACATTTACGGAGAAGGAAATATTCCAACAGACAATGCTTCTGCCGGTAAAACTGCGGGATACTACAAACAGAATTATGAGGCCTACCAGAAGCGTATTTCTCTGGCTCTGGACCAATTGAAAAAGAATGGAGCCGTTTCCAGTAAAATTGCTGTGATTGGCTATTGTTTCGGAGGAACGGGTGCTTTAGAATCTGCAAGAGGAAGCCTTCCGGTTGTGGGAGCAGTTTCTATTCATGGAAGCATCGGAAAAGATCAGACCAGAAAAAACGGACCTATTTCCACGAAGATTTTAGTTGAAAATCCAGCGGACGATCAGGGAGTCACTCCGGAAGATTATAATAATTTAATCAAAGAAATGAACGAAGGCAATGCGGACTGGCAGATCATCACTTATGCTCACTCAAAGCATACCTTCACCGATCCGAAATCACCTGATTATAATGAAGTGATGGCAAAAAGAGCGTGGAATCATACGCTGCTATTTTTGAAGGAAATACTGAAATAAATTTCATTTATTTTAATGTAACAGTGTATCAGTGTAACAATCTAGCAATGTAACAGTTTAACAATGCAGCAGTGCAACAATGGTTTTACCGAGAAATATCATTGGTACATTGTTACACTGCTATATTGGTACATTTTTAATTGGTATATTTTTAATCTTCCCTATTCACCAATTCCATAGAAAAGGCAGGAAGACAGATAGCAACATAATCACAAGGTTCTGAGAACGGGTTGCTGTAACGCACTCTTGCTCCTTTTTCTATCAGAATACTCTGTCCTTTTTCAAGAATGACAATTTCTCCATCGATTTCAAACTGCTTTTTTCCCGAAATAATAAGGGTAAATTCATCAAATTCAGGAGTCTGATGCGGCTCACTCCAGTCCGGTGGTGCCACCATGTGGGCAATGGATACATTAGAGTTTCCTGTGGAGTTTCCCCAATGTTCTTCGATCAGTTTTCCGTCTGTAGTAGGAACTACAAAGGGTGATTTCTGGATTTTATATTTTTTCATGAGCGATTCTCTTTTTTAATTTCATACACAAAATTGGTTCTTGTAGGCTCTGCGAAATAGGCGACTTCCTCTTCTGCAATCTTCTCTCCGCCAATTCTTTCCAAAGCCTTTTGGGAGCGGAAATTCTCCTTACCGATGTGGAAATGCACTTTATCTACAAACTGGAAGATATAATCGAGCATGAGTTTCTTTACCTGCGGATTAATTCCCTTACCCCATGATTTTGTTCCATAAAAGGTATAGCCAATGAAAATACGGTTTTCCTCTTCATCAAAGTTATAAAACCGGGTGCTTCCCAAAACATCACCGGAAGATTTTTCTATGATTTTAAAAGCGCCTCCGCTTTCCATCGCTCCCAGAAAAAAACTTTCAAAAACTTCTCTTTTGTAGCGGTCTTTGTTGGGATGCTGCTCCCAAACCCGCGGATCGGAAGCCACTTCATATACAGACTCAAAATCCCCTTGCTGTAAGGGGATTAATTGGTATTCCTGATTTTCTAAAACAGGTTGGATTGAAAATTTCATTGCTTAGCTTTTTGCTTTTGCTGCGTCAGATTCTATTTTCTTGATTTCTTTCAGTTTATCTGAAATTTTGATTACCGCATCAGGTTTTGCTGGCTTCAGAGCCACTTCTGCCTGAACCATATCCCACTTAATGACTAAGTTTCCTGAATTTTCGTCGGTAGGGTTCAAAGTAATTTCAAACCATTCCTGCTTATCCGCCAGTTTATTGACAGGTACTGTAATATCTACCACATCCTGTTTTGGATCATAGGTATAAGCGCCCCACTGCTGGAAATCTTTATTCAGGATCACCTTCCATTCTTTTTCTGTAGGAACGATGAAAAGACCGTAAGTTCCTGCCGGAACCATTTTTCCACCGAAATTAACAGACTGTCCGAATGTGATTTTAGTAGATGAGTTCGCTCCTGCTCTCCAAACCTGTCCGTAAGGAACAAGTTCTCCGAATATCTTACGTCCTTTCACTCCCGGTCTTCCGTAATCGATGCTGATTTTAGACATTGAAAACTGCTGCTCTACCTTCTGACGCGGACTTGCAGCCGGTACTGAGTAATCCTGAGCAAAACTTAAAGCCGAAGCTGATAGGCAAAGTGCAAATAGTAACTTTTTCACGTGTAAATTTTTGCCTAAATTTACAAAAATCAAAATAAAATAGCCTTTTCTAATTCCAATAATTTTTGCTTTCTCCGGAATCCTCCTGCATAGCCCACCAGCTCTCCGTTTGAGCCAATGACCCCGGTGACAGGGCATCAAAATAGCAATTTTATTAATACCTTTCGCCGTTCCTACGGTACGTATTTCCTTGGGATTTCCTGAAAACTCAGATGGCTGTTTGTAGGTTCTGGTCTCTCCCATCGGAATCTCGCGCAACAGCAGACAAACCTTCTCCTGAAACTCAGTTCCGGTGATTTACTCTTTTATATTCAACCTGTAAGTAAATTCTATAATTAATTGTACTTAAAAATTCTTCATCATTTTTTTTGTCTGAAGAATATGCCTCTCATTATGATAGATCACAAAACGAAAGGTATCGCCCAATTTAAGTTTGACCAATTTTGAAATGCTGATATTAGTTTTAACTTTACTAAGATCAATATTCCTTGCTTTTTCGAGTAATTCCAGTAATTGCTGCTGTTGTCTGATGAACTCTTCCACCACCCTTTTATCCAGTTGGCTGTTAATAGGGTTCATGCTTTTAAAAGTTTTCATCTTCTTTAATTTTTCCCCGGGAAGCATCGATTGAGCAAAATAGTTTCCTAAAATTCCTGATTTAAAAATTGGCGCAGGAGAAGTTTGGGAAGCTGAGATTCTATGACTGATCTCAGGGATATAAAAGTTTCCGTACCGGTTCAGATGTTCAAGACATTCCAATACGCTCCAGCTTTCATGTGAGGCTCTGGAATTGAGTTTTGCCTCAGACTCATGCAGAAGATTTTCCGCTACATGACTATGTTCCTGAACCTGTATTTTCAATTCATTCAATAATTGTGATGTAGAAATTTTCATTGATGATTTTTATACAAATTTCGGGATCCGTTTTTTCTTAAATCTTGACCGAACTCAAGATTTTTTGAGCCTGGACAAAGTTTCCGGAGACATTCTGAGGTAATTGGCGATGTATTTATTAGGAACTTCCTGAAAAAGCTTCGGACTTCTTTTCAATACTCTGTTAAAACGTTCTCGTGGAGAATTGATCAGCAGGTCTTTTTCTCTTTCAATTTGCTGCAACACAAGATCCTCCAAAATACGGTTCCAAAATTTAAGATTTTCTTCACCTGACTGAATAAATTGGTAGAAATCTTTTTGAGGCGCTACTCTTACAGTCGTTTTTTTGATCGCCTGCATATAAAAACCGGAAGGCTTTCCGGACAAAAATGAATCCAGTGAAACAATAATATTTCCTGTATATCCGAAGCGGATGATGCGTTCTTCATTTTCATCCATCATATAGATCCTGATGCTTCCATTTTCTATAAAATAAATATCGGTATCTGTACTTCCTGCCATCTTGAGAAATTCATTTCTTTTGAATTCTTTTTCCCTCCAATGAAGGCCACTATTAAGTAGTTTTTGAATCATTTGACATTCCTGTTTGCTGTTTCAAAGATAATAGGTAATTTTAAAATTCCTGATTTTAACCACTAATCACTTTACAATGTTCAAAAAAACAAGCTTTATTCTCCTCTTTTCTGCGGGTCTTTTCAACATACATGCACAGCAAACCATCCCTTTCAGAATCACCAAACATAATAATATCATTGTGAAAACACTGGTCAATAAAAAGGATTCTTTGGATCTGATGTTCCAGATCGCTATGGAAGATGCTTCCATTTCTCCGGAAAGACAGCGCAAAGCAGATCATATTATTTTCAATAAAGAGGAAATCAGCGAAAATAATACGGTACAGATTGGAAAATTAACTCTTAATAATGTCCGTTTTTCGGATAATCAGCTGGCTGGCCACGAGGCTGACGGAAAGATAGGAACAGTCCTGTTTGGAGGAAAAGCATTTAAGATCGATTATGACCATAATCAGTTCATTGTCTATGACAAAACACCGGACGTAAAAGACTTCCAACCTATTAACACGATGTATGACCATGAAGCTTTTTATATTGTAGCTGATAACGTTATTGACGGAAATAAGCAACAGGAAGCTTATTTTGTCCTTCAATCCGGATATTCAGGAGGGTTGTTGTACAGTAATGATTTCGCTGCCGAAAAAGAGCTGGACAAAAAACTGAAGATCACAGGAGAAAAGACATTAAAAAACTCCAGCGGGAAAAGCATCATCACCAAACAGGGCATACTTCCTTTTTTGAAAG
The DNA here is from genome assembly GCF_003815695.1 of Chryseobacterium carnipullorum. Taxonomy (NCBI): domain Bacteria; kingdom Pseudomonadati; phylum Bacteroidota; class Flavobacteriia; order Flavobacteriales; family Weeksellaceae; genus Chryseobacterium; species Chryseobacterium carnipullorum. The sequence goes on from NZ_CP033920.1 coordinate 4,808,864, forward strand.
TGGGAAATAGTGTCCTAAAAGATGTTTCAGCAGGATTTTTTATCGGTGACCTAAAAAAACAGACGGTCAATTATTTTGGTGCCGATCTGTTGCGAAGATTCAACTGGATCTTTGATGCAGACCGAAAAACAGCGTATATCCAACCGAGTAAGTATTTTTCGGAACCTTATTATAAGATTAATTAGCGAAGCTATTTAAAATAAGATAGCCCCTTCCAATTCCAACAGTTTTTGTTTTCTCCATATTCCTCCCGCATAGCCTACCAGTTCTCCATCTGAACCTATCACCCTGTGACACGGAATAATGATGGCAATTTTATTGATTCCATTGGCCGTTCCTACAGCACGCACGGCTTTAGGGTTACCCAAAAACTCTGATTGTTGTTTGTAGCTGCGGGTTTCTCCTGTGGGGATCTCTGTTAAAAGCTTCCAAACTTTCTTCTGAAAATCCGTTCCAGTAATATAAAGAGGTACCTCAAACTTGGTCCTTTTTCGCTCAAAGTATTGGTTCAGCTCTTCTTCCAGCTGTTTGAAGTGCTTATTTCCACCCTGAACGATTTCTGCATTCATTGTCTTGGAGAGCCGGGTAAGCTGCTGGTCTATATTTTTCCGGTCTGTAAATTCGAGCAGGCAGATTCCTTCTTCACAGGCACAGGCGAACATAGGGCCCAATGGAGTCTCTATTCTTTTCAGATCAATGATTTTCTGGTGGCCTGTATTTTTAGGAGTGGTCCCAATGATGTCTTTGAACCGCTCATTGAATCCGCTTAAACTTTCGTAACCTGATTCCAGGGCTACCTCTATGATGCGTTCCCCGTTTTTTATTTTCTTAAATGCTTTATTCATTCTGAATTGTCTTTGGAAAGCCTGAAACGTCATTCCATGGTTTTTCAGGAACCAGCGGCGCACAGTTACGGGTTCAATATTTCTTTCCACAAGATCTAAGTCTTTGATTTTTAAGGATGCATCCTTTTGTAATTCCTCCAATAATTCATGAATATAAGCCGGAGTTTCATTCAGTTTATCCAAAGGTTTGCATATTTTACAGGGTCTGTAGCCTTTTTCTATCGCTTTTTCGGGATCAAAAAAGAATTCTACATTTTCTTTTTTGGGTTTTCTGGCTGTACAGGTCGGCCGGCAGAATATGCCTGTGGTTTTTACCGCCATCCAATAGCTGCCTTCAAATGAGGAATCTTTGTCTAAAGATGCCTGATACATCCTATCTTCCGTCAGTTTCATCATGATATAAAAATTGGTGAGAAATTTTGTCCGGCACTGATTTTCAGGACAGCAGTCTCCAACTGATCGTAAATATACCCATTTAAAAAGTTACCGGAAGAGATTCTTTTTACACCCAATTCCTGAAGGGTTTTAAAATCAGGAAGATCCGGCATACACATCACACTAAACGGAAGTTGCGCAGCATGAATAACGTGTTCAATATCCTGTACTTCTGTAATGCATGGAACAAAAATCCCATCCGCTCCCACTTCCTCAATGATTTTCATCCGCTGAAGGCTTTCTTCTACTGCATTTTCTACTCCTAACAGAAATGGATCTATCCTTACATTGACGAAAATTTCAATATCCTGTTTTTCAAGTTTCTTAATAATGGTATTTAATTTTTCAAAAAAATCCTCTGTACTTAATAGTCTTCTGGTTCCGTCAATGATGACACTGTCTTCGATATTGATCCCAACAACGCCAGCATTTGCCAGTCTGGAAATGTTTAGAACAATCTCCTCCGCAGTTTGCCCGTATCCTCCTTCCAGATCTACGGACAAGGGAATTGATATAGATTTCAAAATTCTTTCAATGATATAAAAGTATTCATCAAAACTCATGTTCTCACCGTCCTCATATCCCAGGGTAAATGCCACGGCCGAGCTTGAAGTTGCTACTGCCTGATAGCCCAGTTTTTCATATACTCTTGCGCTTTGGGCATCCCAAACGTTTCCTATTAATAGTGGATCATCCTGCTCATGCAGTGCTCTGAATCTCTGAATTGCTGTCATCTTATTTTTTTATCAAAAGTACTGGGGATCTTATTTTTATGCAACCGAAAAACGGACAAGTATTTTTATATTCTTTTTACGGTACAATTAAAACATCCTGGTTTTGCATTATGCAAATGTATATATTCAATCTTAGGATTTTCCAGAATTTGCAAAAGTTTGTTTTTTAGAAACCTACCTTCAGAAACATAAGCAAAAATCATCATTGCCTCTTTATTATAACCTCGAATAGAAAGTAATCTATGATTGAACATTACGGGAATTTCATTTTGTGCATACTTTTTTGTTAATTGATTTGCCCGTACAAAAACAGGTCCGCTGGCCCGATACGGAGAGTTGACATTGTGAAAATCATAGTTGAGGAGGAAAACCGTCTCCCCGATCGCAGCATCTTCCAAAGTAACCCTGCATGGAAATCCCGGGAATTTATCTGCTATTATTTTTTTAATATGATTCTCTGCGAGTTCAGTTTCTGATAAATCATTCAAATATTCAAAATCTAAATAATTCAATGCTTCCAATTTAAAATTATTCATTTCCTTTTTTTACAAATTTAAATTGACACCATTCATAGTACAACCGAAAAACGGACAAGTATTTTTTATTTATTTGAAAGAATAAACCCCGCAAGAAAACTCACGGGGTTTGAAATATATCGTCTGGTTTCGATTATTACATTGTCTCCATTTTGAAATTCGTGTTTTCAATTATTATACAACTTCAGATAATAGAGATTGTATATTCTGTAATTCTTCTTCTGTGGTATAAGTTATGATGATAAGCAGGTTATAGCTTTCATAATTTTTCAAAGCATACATTCTGTTTCCCGTTATATTTCCGTTTATATCAGGAATTGATACTTTTAGATAGGGGATTTTATCATTTTTTCCAAACTGTAAATTATTTGTTGCTTCTAAATTTTCTTTATTAAGCTTTAGATAATCAGAATTAGATTCAAACTGTTTTTTCAGTTCTTCTTTTATGAGTTTAATGTCTTTTTCAGCATTCTCACTTGGAGAAGAGACAACGGCAAATACAAGATCTCCTTTTCTTAAACCTGATTTAACCTCATCCAAACTATTATTCGAAATTGAAAATAAGGGATACACAGCATCTTCCTGAGTGATATTAAGTTCTTTAGATATTTTGATTTTACCTTCCGTCAGAATCGTACCGGGTGCATTTTGGTTCATTGGTATAAATTTAGAAAATCCATTTTCATTATCAATAAAGCTCCAACTATTCGGAAGCTGAATGGTGAAATTCATTGACTCATTGTGATACTTCCAATCTTTTGTTAATGTCCCTTTTGAAATTTCGGGAATATTGTCTGTTCCTTTATTACAGGATACTATTATACATAAACTATAAACTGGTAATAGGTATTTTAAAAATTTCATTGTATTCGATAAGCATTAAGTTAATTTTTGATACCCCCGTTTTTGCATCATCGTTTTCGTTCTATCAATGTATCATTTTCCGAATGTATACAAATTTCCATTAATCAACAAAAATTTAATTTTCACCAAACAAAAAACCCCGCAAGAAAACTTACGGGGTTTGAAATATATCATTTAAATCCGAAATTACATCGTCTCCATTTTGAAACTCATGCTTTCAATAACTTTCAGGATAGCTTCTACCGTGTCCATGGATGTTAAACAAGGAACGCCGTTTTCCACACTCATTCTTCTGATCTGGAATCCGTCTCTTTCTACCTGCTTTCCTTTGGTCATGGTATTCACTACGTATTGTACTTTTCCTTTCTGGATCAGGTCGATCAGGTTGACATCATCTTCTCCGATCTTGTATCCTATTTTACAAGGAATTCCTTTTTCTTCAAAGAATTTAGCCGTTCCTTCTGTTGCCCAGATTCTGAAGCCAACTTCGTGAAATCTTGCTGCCAGATCTGCAGCTTCCTGCTTGTGTTTATCGGCAACTGTGAACAAAATTGACCCGTGCATCGGAACTTTTCTTCCTGCTGCGATCAATCCTTTATACAGGGCTTTTTCCAGCGTTGTATCTTTCCCCATTACTTCTCCTGTAGACTTCATTTCAGGTCCCAGAGAGATATCAACCTTCGTTAATTTTGAGAATGAGAATACGGGAACTTTTACGAAGACGCCTTCTTTATTCGGAACTAATCCGTTTTTGTATCCTAAATCTTTCAGTTTCTGACCTAATATTGCTTTTGTTGCCAGATTCGCCATCGGCACTTCAGTAATTTTAGATAAGAAAGGAACTGTTCTTGATGAACGTGGATTCACTTCGATCACATATACGTTTCCTTCGAAAAGGACGTACTGGATGTTCATTAAACCAATCACATTCAATCCTTTGGCCAGTCTCTGGGTGTAATCTACCAAAGTGTCTATTTCCTCCTGAGAAACATTCTGAGGCGGATACACAGCAATGGAGTCTCCGGAGTGAACTCCCGCTCTTTCGATGTGTTCCATAATCCCAGGAATAATAACCGTTTCACCGTCGCAGATGGCATCTACTTCAACTTCTTTTCCGGTTATATAACGGTCTACCAAAACCGGGTGTTCCGGGCTTGCATCTACCGCAAATTCCATGTAGTGAGACAATTCGCTTTCAGTGTAAACAATTTCCATGGCTCTACCTCCCAGTACATAACTCGGACGAACCAAAACCGGATAACCGATTTCGTTGGCAATTGCAATAGCTTCTTCTTTTGAGGTTGACGTTTTTCCTAAAGGCTGTGGAATTCCCATTTCCTGAAGGGCCTTTTCAAATTTATCTCTGTTTTCAGCTCTGTCTAAATCTTCTAATGAAGTTCCCAGAATTTTCACTCCGTAGCTTGCCAGTTTATCCGCTAAGTTGATCGCGGTCTGACCTCCAAACTGAACCACCACTCCCGTTGGTTTTTCAAGATCGATGATGTTCATTACATCTTCTTCCGTTAAAGGTTCGAAGTATAATTTATCTGAAATCGAGAAGTCTGTAGAAACCGTTTCCGGGTTGTTGTTGATGATGATCGCTTCGTACCCCATCTCTTTGATCGCCCAAACCGAGTGAACGGTTGCGTAGTCAAATTCAACTCCCTGACCAATTCTGATAGGTCCTGAACCTAAAACAATTACTTTTTGTTTGTCGGTTACTACACTTTCATTTTCTTCTTCATACGTTCCGTAAAAATAAGGAGTTTCACTTTCAAATTCTGCGGCACAAGTATCCACCATCTTGTAAACAGGGATCACCCCATTTTCTTTTCTGAAATTGTAAACTTCTCTTTGCTTGGATTCCCATAAATGAGCGATATTCTGATCTGAGAACCCTAATTTTTTAGCCTGAATTAAAGTTTCTTTATCGAATTTATTGGCTGCAATTACTTTTTCAAAGTCAACAAGTTTTTTTAATTTCCAGATGAAGAATTTATCAATCTTACTCCATTCTACAATTTGTTCCCAATCGTACCCTCTTCTTAAAGCGTCACAAATAATGAACAGTCTTTCGTCGTCACAAACTCTGATTCTTCTTTCAATATCTTCATCCGTTAAAGCGGCTGCCTGTTTTGTTTTTAATCCCAGGTGTCTTAAACCTGTTTCTAAAGAACGAACGGCTTTCTGTAAAGATTCTTCGAAGTTTCTTCCGATGGCCATTACTTCTCCGGTAGCTTTCATCTGGGTAGACAATCTCCTGTCCGCCGTTTCGAATTTATCGAATGGGAATCTTGGGAATTTCGTTACCACATAGTCAAGGGCAGGCTCAAAACATGCGTATGTTTTTCCTGTCACAGGGTTCATGATCTCATCCAATGTTAAACCTACAGCGATCTTCGCTGCAATTTTCGCAATCGGATATCCTGTCGCTTTACTTGCCAGTGCTGATGAACGGGAAACTCTAGGGTTCACCTCGATGATATAGTAGTTGAATGAATGTGGGTCTAAAGCCAGCTGAACATTACATCCTCCTTCAATTCCTAAGGCTCTGATGATCTTCAGAGAAGCGTTTCTCAGTAGCTGATACTCTCTGTCAGAAAGCGTCTGAGAAGGGGCTACTACGATAGAATCCCCTGTGTGAACGCCTACCGGATCTATATTTTCCATGTTACAAACCACAATCGCGTTGTCGTTGGCATCACGCATTACTTCGTATTCAATTTCTTTGAAACCTGCAATGGATCTTTCGATAAGACATTGCGTCACCGGACTGTATTTCAATCCTAATTCAGCAATTTCTTTCAATTCAGCTTCGGTAGAGGCAATACCTCCTCCGGTTCCTCCCATTGTAAAGGCAGGACGAACAATCACCGGATATCCGATTTCTTCAGCAAAACGGATGGCTCCTTCTACTGTAGTCACGATATCTGATTCAGGAACGGGTTCGTTCAGTTCTCTCATCAACTCACGGAAAAGATCTCTGTCTTCCGCTCTGTTGATGGCAGAAAGTGTAGTTCCTAAAACTTCCACTTTACATTCTTCAAGAATTCCTGATTTTTCCAATTCTACTGCCATATTCAGACCTGTCTGACCTCCCAATGTTGGTAACAAAGCATCAGGACGTTCTTTTCTGATAATGTGGCTTACAAACTGAAGAGAAATCGGCTCGATATATACTTTATCTGCGATTTCCACGTCCGTCATGATGGTTGCAGGGTTTGAGTTGATCAAAATCACCTTGTAGCCTTCCTCTCTCAAAGACAAACAAGCCTGCGTTCCTGCGTAATCAAATTCAGCTGCCTGACCGATGATGATGGGTCCTGAACCGATTACTAAAATTGTTTTTATATCTGTACGTTTTGCCATTTTTCTTTTTATTGTAGAGTCAAGATTCTAGAGCCAGGAGCCAAGATTCCAGACTTTTATTTTAAATTATTTTTAAATGAATAAATCATTCTCTGAATTTCAGAAACTTCACTTAGTAAAGCATTTATTTTTTCTTCAGGTAAAAGATTTAATTCTCTAATCAAAATCAGCTGTGTATGCAGTTCAAAAGCTGAACCTAGAGCAACTGTTAGAAAATGATTAAATTCTTTACTTCCATTTCTACCAGAACCTTCCGCAATATTTGAAGGAATAGAAACTGCAGATCTTTTAATTTGAGAAATCAAACCAAACTTTTCATCGTTACTGACCTCCTGACAGATAATGTAAACATTTTTTGCCAGTACAATCGATTTTTGCCAAAAAAGTAGTTCCTCAAAGTTGTGCATCTGTAGTCTATTAATTTTGTTTTTGCGTCTTGGTTCTTGTATCTTGATTCTTGGTTCTTATTTTTTGAAGCCCTCCATTAAATCGATGAACTCATCAAACAAATAGTTTGCATCTTCAGGACCGGGACTTGCTTCCGGGTGATACTGAACGGAGAAGCAAGGGTGGATCTTGTGTTTCAGACCTTCGTTGGTTCTGTCGTTTAGAGCGATGTGGGTTTCAACTAAGTCTGTGTTTTTAAGACTTTCCTGATCTACTGCATAGCCGTGGTTCTGAGAAGTGATAGATACTTTGTTTTTCTCCAGATCCAGTACCGGGTGGTTTCCTCCTCTGTGTCCGAATTTCAGTTTGAACGTTTTTGCACCACAAGCCAAACCGATTAACTGATGTCCCAGGCAGATTCCGAAGATCGGAACTTTTCCTAATAATCCGCGGATCATTTCTAAAGCCTGAGGGTTGTCTTCCGGGTCACCTGGACCGTTTGAAAGCATAATTCCATCCGGATCCATCAATAAGATCTCTTCTGCTGTGGTGTCCTGTGAAACTACGGTGATATCACAGTTTCTCTGAGACAATTCTCTGATGATTCCTAATTTGGAACCAAAATCTACCAATACTACTTTTAATCCTCTTCCAGGATTGGCATAAGACGTTTTTGTAGAAACCATTTCCACCTGATTGGTTGGAAAAGTTGTAGATTTCAATTCTTCTACCACTGCATTTTCATCAGTGTCTGCATTCACAATCTTTCCTTTTACCACCCCGGAGTTACGTAGAATTCTGGTCAATCTTCTGGTATCGATTCCTGAAATTCCTGAAAGGTTTTTCCTTTTAAATAATTCTTCTAAAGTCATCTGGGTACGGAAATTGGAAGGAAGATCGCAAAGTTCTTTTACGATAAGTCCTTTAATAGCCGGCTCGATACTTTCGTAATCATCACGGTTAATACCATAATTTCCGATAAGCGGATAGGTCATGCAAACAATCTGACCGCAGTATGACGGATCTGAGATCAACTCCTGATACCCTGTCATTCCGGTATTGAAAACTACTTCTCCGGCAGTTTCCAATTCTGCTCCGAAACCTTCTCCATGAAACACTTCACCGGACTCCAGTATTAATTTTTTCTTCATTTTTAAAAATTAGATATTAGATTTAAGAATTGAGAAGTTAGACTTCCTCGTTCTGTTTTATTTTTTCTTTTTAACCACCCCGTCAAAAAAAATTCTTTTTTTTTGACACCCCTCCATGGGAGGGGAATTTTTGTAGGTTCAAGACCGGAAATCCGGATCTCAAAACCCTTTATCTATTTAAAGGTATATCCTTGTTTTTCCAATGCTTCTTTGAGAATAGCCATTCTTGCAAAGACACCGTTCTGCATCTGCTTAAACACTCTTGAACGTTCGCATTCCACGAGGTCTGTATCAATTTCAACCCCTCTGTTGATCGGTGCGGGATGCATGATGATCGCTCCTTGTTTCATTACTTTTTCTCTTTCTTTCGTCAAACCATATTTTCTGTGGTATTCGGAAGCTGAGAAGCTCATCTGGGCATCGTGTCTTTCGTGCTGAATCCTTAGCAGCATCAGAACATCTACCTCAGCAGTAAGCTGATCTACTGACAAATAAGTTCCGTTAATCAAAGCGCCTTCATCAAACCAGTGTTCGGGTCCTGAGAAGTATACTTTAGCGCCCAGTCTTCTTAAGGCTTCGGCATTTGAATTGGCCACACGGCTGTGTTTTACATCTCCAACAATTCCTATCTTTAGTCCTTCGAACTTTCCAAATTCCTGATAGATGGTCATCAGATCCAGCATACATTGGGAAGGATGGTTTCCTGTTCCGTCTCCTCCGTTGATTACCGGAATAGTAATATTGTTTAACTCTTCAAAATACCGGTCTTTCTTATCTCTGATAACGACCAGATTCACTCCCAGACTTTCAATCGTTTTTACGGTATCATAAAGGCTCTCCCCTTTGTTTACAGAACTGTGTGAAGCATCAAAAGGTACTACCTGAAGGCCAAGCTTTCTTTCTGCGATATCAAAACTTGTCTTTGTTCTTGTACTGTCTTCAAAGAAAAGATTTGAGCAGAAAACTTCTCCTTCAATTTTTGCAGTTTTCCCGTTGGCAAAAGCCAGTGCTTCGGTCAGTATACTGTTGATTCTCTCGGTACTTAGTTCTGTGATCGTAAACATAATTCTTAATTTTTGTGCATAAAAAAAGCGAAGACAGGATCTTCGCTTAATAATAATAAATATCGTAAAGGGCGCTTTCGCCCGGTAAATCTAATGATATAAATGCTCTTTTATTCATTAGGTGCAAAGATATACTATTTTTACGAATCTGCAAAACTAAAGTTCCAAATAAATTAAAACCGGCATTCCTTCCTTATTTTCATTTATAATTGATATTTTTGTTAAAACTCAACCCACCCTATGGATTTAAAGGACAAAATGATTCTCAGCATTATTCAGGAAGACTCTACGCTATCGGTAAAAGAAATTTCAGAAAGGATAGGTCTTACGTTTACTCCTACTTATGAACGAATCAAACAGCTGGAGAAACAGGGCATCATTGAGAAATATGTCGGTCTTTTGAACCGTGAGAAACTGGGTTTGAATATCGTGGTTTACTGTAATGTCCGCCTTAAGGAACAGTCGCAGAAAGTACTGGAAACCTTTGAGAAAAACATTATGAAACATGATGAAGTTCAAGAGATCATCAGTCTTTCCGGTGAGTATGATTATATGCTTAAGATCATTGCAAAAGACATCAATTCTTATAATGATTTCGCTGTCAATGTGATTTCAAACATTCCTAATATCGGCCAGTACCACAGTTCTATCGTGCTTCACGAGGTTAAAAAATCGACTAAGTTTAAAATTGATCTGGAATAACTACTTTTAAATTTATTAAACCATTAAGATTTCTTTAAGTGATTAAGGATTCGCTAGCGAATTCTAACAAGCTAACTGCTTTTAAAAATCGTAGATTTTCTTAACTCAACTTAAAAGCTTCAATAATCTTAATGGTTCAAAATCAACCCAATAATTTATTCTTCAGCTTATTAAACTGATATTCTATTTTATCCAGGCATAGATTTCCTATGCTTCCCTGATGGGTATGCTGAAGATTTCCAACTTCAAACTCAAATTCATTATTTTCAATCTCCTGCCCTACTTTCACGTAGGCATCACGGAATGAACTTCCCTTTTTCACTTCTTCATTGATCTTTTCCACACTGAAAAGATATTTGTACTTCTCGTCTTCCAGAATTCCATCTTTTACCTGAATATTAGGAAGCGTATAGCTTAAAATCTCCAGACATTCTTTCAGGGAATCGATGCCAGGGAAAAGAATTTCCTTTGTCAACTGTACGTCTCTGTGGTACCCTGACGGCAGATTGTTTGTCAGTAAAATAAGTTCATTCGGTAAAGACTGAATTCTGTTGCATCGGGCACGAACCAGTTCAAAAATATCCGGATTCTTTTTGTGGGGCATAATGCTGCTTCCGGTTGTAAATTCCTTCGGAAAGCTTATAAAATCAAAGTTCTGGCTTAAATATAAACAGACATCATAAGCAAATTTCCCAAGCGTTCCCGCTAAAGTAGCCATTGCCATAGACAGCATTTTTTCAGATTTCCCACGCGTCATCTGTGCGTATACAGAATTATAGTTCATGGACTGAAAACCTAAGTTATACGTGGTACTCTCCCGATCAATAGGGAAAGAAGAACCATAACCTGCAGCGGAACCAAGAGGGTTTTTATTGATAATGTTCTTCACCGAAAACAACAGTTCAACATCATCCAGCAATGCTTCAGCATAGGCTCCAAACCATAATCCAAACGAAGATGGCATGGCAATCTGAAGATGGGTATAGCCGGGAAGTAATTTACTTTTATGCTGATCAGCGAGTTTGATTAAAATTTGGAAAAACTCGTCCGTCAAAGCTGTAATTTCACGAATTTCATCCAATAGATAGAGCTTAATATCCAGTAAAACCTGATCATTTCGTGATCTTGCGGTATGGATTTTCTTTCCGGTATCGCCTAATTTTTCAATTAAAATGGATTCAACCTGAGAATGGATATCTTCTGCGTCTGTATCAATCTCAAAATTTCCACTTTCGATATCTTTTAAAATATCTGCTAAAACAGAAAGCATCTGTTTGGATTCTTCACCGGATATAATTCCGGTTTCTGCCAACATCTGGCAATGCGCCATAGAACCTTTAACGTCATATTTTGCTAAACGCTCATCGAAGTCAAGATCTTTCCCGACGGTGAATTTGTTGACTAATATATTGGTGGCCAGGTTATCCTTTTGCCATATCTTTTTCATAGGTAATTATTTATTTTTCCAAGACCCTCATAATGGAGGTCCTGACCTGTATTAATTGACCAGAATAGTAATCAAAAATGATTTTATACTGGTTTTCTGTATGTTATTCAATTCGTTTCAACCTGCTCAGCGAAGCATCTTTAACTATAAAAAAACATCTCCACATTGAAAAGTCTTCGTCTTTAATTTTCTTTTTTGCATAAATCCTTATTAAAAACTGAACTTTGATCTGCCTGCTGAGCGGGGTTAAAACTTTATTTTTTAGATAATAGATTTCAGACATCAGATATCAGACTTTTGAAAACCTGGTGTCTGACATCTGACATATGAAGTCTTTATAAAACTTTTTCCAAGATCCTTATATAAATCCCGATTCCTTCCTCAATCTCTTTGATATAGATGTATTCATCTGCTGTGTGAGAGCGCCTGCTGTCGCCCGGACCTATTTTCACGGATGTACATGGAATAATGGCCTGATCGGATGATGTTGGCGAACCGTAGGTTGTCCTTCCGATTTCCAAGCCTGCCTTTACAAAAGGGTGATCCATTTCTATTTTTGATGAATTCAATCTGAAAGACCTGGCCGTCAATGTTGATTTCATTTGTCCCTGGATGATTTCAAAAGCTTCCTTATTGGAATATTCATCGGTAACCCTGACATCCAAAGTAAAAGTACAGGCTTCCGGAACTACATTGTGCTGAACGCCTGCGTGAATTCCTGACAGTGTCACTTTCACTTCGCCTAAATAATCGGAAACTTTCGAAAACCTGAAATTCAGAACATTCTGAATATCTTCCATACATTTTACAATAGCGTTATCGTCATTTGGATGAGCAGCGTGAGAAGGAGTTCCTTTCATTTCCCCGTCTATCACCAAAAGTCCTTTTTCCGCGATCGCCAGATTCATCTGCGTGGGTTCTCCTACAATGGCGAGTTCGATGTTCGGAAGCTGTGGAAACAAGGCCTCAATTCCATCAAATCCTGAAATCTCCTCCTCAGCCGTAAAAGCAATAACTAAATTATATTTTAAATCTTCTTTTTCATAAAAATGTACAAAAACCTGAGCCATTGATACGAGAGATGCTCCGGCATCATTGCTTCCCAATCCATACAGTTTTCCATCCTGCTCAACCGGAAGAAACGGGTCTAAAGTATAGGCCTTATTGGGTTTTACGGTATCATGATGGGTATTCAGTAAAATGGATGGCTTCAATACGTCAAAGTTTTTACTGACCGCCCAAATGTTGTTTTTAAAACGTTTCGTAGGAATTTGATTTTTCTTGAAGAAGTTCTCAATTTCTACGGACGTATTGTATTCATCTTTACTGAATGAAGGAGTGGCAATCAGTTTTTTAAGCAAATCAACTGCCTGACTCAGTAGCTCTTCTTTACTATAAACAGATTTCAGTTCCTCCATGATGGTTTTCTATATGATTTTTTAATTGGGTTTCTTTAATTAAGAATACCTTATTTACTTTATTTTTTACAGCTCCCAGAGCATTTTCAAGTTTGGGTAAAATTCCTTTATGAAGTTTTCCCGCTTCTTTTAAAACAGAAAACTCTTCTGCAGATACACTTTTTATAACTGATCCAGGGTCTTCAATATTTTCCAAAACTCCCTCTTTATCAAAACAATACAATAATTCTACATCGTATTTTGAAGATAAAGCCTGAGCAATGACCGAAGCTATCGTATCTGCATTGGTATTAAAAAGATTTCCTTTTTTGTCATGGGTAATGGCTGAAAAAACCGGGACAAGTTTAAGTTTAATCAACTTTGAGATCAATTTTCTGTCCACACTTTTTTTCTCAATATCTCCCACAAATCCAAAATCTATTTCGGGATGTTCTCTTTTTTTGGCTTTAATCAAATTCGCATCAGCTCCGGAAAAGCCTATTGCCTGGCATTTTTTCTGCTGGAGTTTTGCCACAATATTTTTATTGATACTTCCGGCGTACACCATCGCCACAATATCCAGCGTATCTTTATCTGTAATTCTTCGTCCGTTGATCATTTTTTGTTCAACGCCTAACCTATCAGCCAAAGTAGTTGCTAATTTTCCGCCACCGTGAACCAGAATTTTCTTTTCTTTAATTTCAGAAAACTGCTCTAAAAATTGGTTAAGCAACTCTGAATCGTCGATCAGGGCTCCTCCTATTTTTATGATGTATAATTTTTCTTTCATTTTGATTGGCGGGATTTCATCCTATCTTGGGTTAAATCGTTCTGTTGGAACTCTTTATCGGTTTATATTTTTATTGATAGGACTAAATCCTATCCTTTTCTACATCGTTCCACTAGGACTCTTTACGAATTTATTTCATTCAAAATTTCGCTGAAGACGGCTTGTGCAGAGAAAATTCTGTTTTTGGCCTGCTGATAGATAATGGAGTTTTCTCCGTCCATGACTTCATCACTTAATTCTACATTACGGCGAACAGGAAGGCAGTGCATTACTTTACCCTTATTTGTGTTTTTCAGTTTTTCTCCGGTCAGCATCCAGTTTTCTTTTACTTCCGGCATTGTTGCATATTCATCGAAGGAAGACCAGTTTTTGACATAGATAAAATCCGCATCTTTTAAAGCTTCATCCTGGTTATGGATCACTTTACTATCTTTTGTAAATTTCTTATCGAGATCATACCCTTCGGGATTAGCGATCACAAAATCAACATCCATTTCCTGCATCCATTCTGCAAAAGAATTTCCAACAGCCTGAGCAATCGGCTTGATGTGTGGTGCCCATGTTAAAACTACTTTCGGTTTGCGGTCCTCTTTCCAGTTTTCTGTAATGGTAATGCAATCTGCCAGACTTTGCAATGGGTGCCGCGTTGCCGATTCCAGAGAAATAACAGGCACTTTTGCATGCTGCTCAAACTGGCTTAAAATACTTTCATTAACGTCATCTTCCTTAGATTTCATTCCTGCAAAACAACGTACTGCTATGATATCACAATATTGATTGAGTACTTCTATCGCATCCTTGATGTGCTCAACGGTATCGCCATTCATTACGGCTCCATCCGCAAATTCCAGATTCCAGGCTTCCTGAGCTGCGTTTAATGTCAGGACATTTAATCCTAAGTTCTGTGCAGCGATCTGACTGCTTAAACGGGTTCTTAAACTTGAATTTAGAAATACTAGGCCTATTGTTTTCCCTTTTCCTTTTTCTGTTTCGGAATGAGGATTTTCTTTAATTTGTAACGCTTTTTTTATAATTTCCTGTAAGTTTTTTACATCGCTTACAGAGGTGAATTTTTTCATTGGATATTTTTTTTAATTACTTGGATAATTTTAACCACAAAAGGCAGAAAAGTTTTCTTTTATTTAAACACTTTAGAACACATAAGTAAGTTTAAAATGATGATACTTATTTAAGTTCACATAAGATGAAAATCAAAGATTTTCAGAAAACTAAAATGTTCTTCTTAAGCGCTTAGTCGTTTCTTTACATTGCTTAAGTGTTTATATCTTTTATGATTTTTGTGGTTTAAATCTTATCTAAAACTGTTTTTAAAGCACCGACAAAAAGATCTGTTTCTTCTTTGCTGATATTTAGAGCCGGAAGGATCCTCAATACGCTTTTGTCATTGGAATTTCCTGTAAAAATGTGATGATCATACAATAGACTTTTCCTCACTTCTGCACAGTCCTGATCCAACTCTACTCCAATCATTAATCCTTTCCTTCGGATCGATTTGATATGCGGAAAATCTTTAATTTCGTTTTCAATATAATTACCCATTTTCTGAGCGTTTGTCATCAAATCTTCCTCTTTCATGACATCCAAAACCGCAATGGCTGCTGCACAGGCTAAGTGATTCCCTCCGAAAGTTGTTCCCAGCAAACCATTGCTTGCCTGAAACTTAGGATGTATCAAAACGCCACCGATTGGGAAGCCATTTCCCATTCCTTTCGCTGTCGTGATCATATCCGGTTCAATTCCAAATTCCTGATGAGCAAAGAAATATCCGCTTCTTCCGTATCCTGACTGAACTTCATCAAGAATCAATGCTGCATCATATTTTTCACACAGTTCTTTAATTTTGGATAAAAATTCAAACGTTGGGATCATGATTCCACCAACTCCCTGAATTCCTTCTATGATCACCGATGAAATTTCATTTCCTTGTATTTCAATGATTTCTTCAAGCTGCCTGATGTTGTTCCAATCAGATTTAATGAACCTCTCAGAGAAATTAACCGGAGCAACAATTTTTGGATTATCCGTCACAGAAACCGCTGCAGAAGTTCTTCCATGGAAAGATCCTGAGAAATAAAGCACTTTGCTTTTTCCGTTATGGAAAGACGCCAGTTTTAGTGCATTTTCATTAGCTTCCGCTCCTGAGTTACACAGGAACAGATTGTAATCTTCATACCCCGAAAGCTTGCCTAATTTTTCAGCCAATTCAGTCTGCAACTCATTCTGAACAGAATTTGAATAGAAAGAGATTTTCTCTAACTGCTCTTTTAATTGAGTTTGATAGTGCGGATGATTGTGTCCGATTGAAATCACTGCGTGACCTCCGTAAAAATCAAGATATTTTTCTCCTTTGTCATCCCAAAGGAATGAGCCCTGGGCTTTTACCGGATTTATATTGAATAATGGATATACGTTGAATAAATTCATTTTTTTGTTTTTAATTAATTTCTTTTGTCTTGAAACAAAAGAAACAAAAGTTCAAGACCTGGAAACTTCCGCTAAAAATTATTTCTGTTCTCTAAAAATTCTAAAACTTGCGCGAATTCGGCATCTGTTATTCGACTTAATATTTATCTCGCGCTTCAAACAGTAGAATTTTCTTAACGTTCACAGAATTAATTTTCTTAACGCTTCATTTTCCTAAGTCAGTTTTACTTTGAGTTTAAAAATTCACTACTGATTTATTGACTATTCACTTTAAAACGCTATCGGCTTTAAGTTCAACCCCAGATTCTCTTCCCAGCCCATTGCTATATTCATGTTTTGAACGGCCTGTCCGGAAGCTCCTTTTAACAAATTGTCAATCGCTGAGTGAATGACCGCTACATTTCCACTCTTTTCTATGTGAATCACACAGCGATTGGTATTGACAACCTGCTTTAAATCAATTGCATTATCACTTACCTTTACAAAAGGCTCCTTTTCATAAAAATCCTGATACAACTGAACCATATCTGAAAGTACTAATTCCGTTTTCACTGTAGAACTTGTAAAAATTCCTCTTGCAAAATCGCCTCTCCATGGAACAAAATTCAGACTGATCTCTTTATTATTCAATGAAACTAACTGATGTAAAATCTCATCGACATGCTGATGCGTCAGAGTTTTATATGCTGAAATATTATCATTTCTCCATGTAAAATGAGTCGTTGCCTGTAAAGACTGACCCGCCCCTGTTGAACCTGTAATTCCTGTTGTATACACTTCATTCAATAAACCCTTTTCCGCTAATGGAAAAAGAGCCAGCTGAATGGCCGTTGCAAAACATCCGGGATTGGCAATACTTTTTGCTTCTGCCAGATTTTTTTTATTGATTTCAGGAAGTCCGTAGATAAAATTTCTATTTCCAAAATTTCCATCCAGACGGAAATCATTTCCAAGATCAATGACTAAGGTCTCATCTTCAACAGGGTTTTGATTTAACCAATTCTGACTTTCTTTATGAGGAAGACACAGAAATAAAATATCTACGTCTTCAGGTTTATCTGTTAAAACCTGCTCACAAACTGCCGTTAAATCTGGGTACAAGTCTGAAATTTTTGTCCCCGGATTGGAACGGCTATATAAAAAACTCAATGACACATTGGGATGAAAAGCCAGTACACGAATCAATTCGCTTCCTGTGTAGCCGTTGGCACCTACAATTCCTACTTTTTTCATATTTTAATGATATGATGATGTTGATAATTGATAGGACTGCGTCCTATCCTGGATAAGCCTTTCCGTTGGAACTCTTTATTTTGAATTGATCTGATGGTATATGTTTAAGGAATTGCTTACAATTTTTGTATATCCTTTTACATCTTGTCCCGTCCATGCTCTGTTGGCTTCGCCATAGCTTCCGAATTTATCGGACATCAGATCATGCTTGGATTCAATCCCATTTAAAATAAATCTGTACGGATGAAGGGTTACAAATACTTTTCCGCTGACTGTTTCCTGAGAATCTGTTAAGAAAGACTCAATATTCCTCATCACCGGATCTAAGAAAAGCGCTTCATGAAGCCAGTTTCCATACCAGTCGGAAAGCTGGGACTTCATCATCTGCTGGTATTTTGAAAGCGTATGTTTTTCCAATAAATGATGCGCTTTGATGATCACTGATGCAGCCGCTGCTTCAAATCCTACTCTTCCTTTAATCCCCACAATGGTATCTCCAACATGAATATCACGACCGATTCCATAAGCGGAAGCCAGTTCTTCAATTTTTTGAATCGCCTTCACAGAATGTTCAAAACTCTGTCCGTTTACCGCTACAACCTCACCGTTTTTAAACTCAATTTCGAGTTCTGAAGGCAGTGTTTCTTTAATTTGCGATGGAAAAGCTTCTTCCGGAAGATAATTTCGGGATGTTAATGTTTCCTTTCCTCCAACTGATGTTCCCCAAAGGCCTTTATTGACTGAATATTGTGCTTTGTGAAACTCCATTTCATACCCATGATTTTTCAGGAATTCAATTTCTTCTTCACGGGACAGACTCATATCGCGGATCGGCGTGATGATCTCTACTTCCGGACACATCACCTGGAAAATCAAATCAAAACGTACCTGATCATTTCCAGCTCCCGTACTTCCGTGAGCAATAGCATCAGCACCTGTCTCAATGGCATATTTTGCTATTTCCTTCGCCTGAACCGTACGCTCAGCACTTACAGATAATGGATAAGTGTTGTTTTTCAGTACATTTCCGAAGATCAGATACTTCACACAAGAATTATAGTAATCCTCCTGAGCATCCACGCACCTGTATTCCTTCACCCCAAGTTGGAAGGCTTTTTTCTCCAGTTCTTTTTCTTCTTCTTTAGAAAAACCACCGGTATTTACAGTCACTGCATATACTTCATATCCCAGTGTTTCACTAAGATATTTAGCACAGTAAGAGGTATCCAAACCTCCGCTAAACGCTAAGATTACTTTCTTTTTCTCCATTGTACTCATCAATTTCGGACTGCTGAATTTCAGTCCCGTTCACTTTATTATTATTTTCAGGAACGAAAAGCATCGCTGTACACAAACAGTTTTTACGTTCCTTTTTCATTAAAATCTCATAATTCACACAGTTCTTACACCCGCTCCAAAATTCTTCATCCTGAGTCAATTCAGAATAGATCACCGGCTTGTAACCCAGATCACTGTTAATTTTCATGACAGCAAGTCCTGTGGTCAACCCAAATACCTTTGCATTGGGATATTTTTCTCTAGATAACTGGAAAACCTTATTCTTGATCAAAGTGGCTACTCCTCTGTTTCTGTAATTCGGAGATACAATAAGTCCTGAGTTGGCTACAAACTGACCATGTGACCATGTCTCAATATAGCAGAAGCCAACCCATTCGCCATTTTCAGTGGCAACCACAGCATTACCATCCGAAATCTTTTTCGTTAAATATTCGATGGAACGTTTTGCGATCCCCGTTCCTCTGCGCTGTGCAGAATCATACATTTCCTGCTGTATTTCACTCACATACATGAGATGTTCGCATGAGGAAATTTCTATTTCCATTTATTTATCTAATTTTTTTGGCAAATTTAAAGCATAATAACTTTAAAAACCAAATTAAAAAGATATTTTTTTTGTTTAAATTAAATACACAGGTAATTTTATCTTTATTCAGAAATATAACTTTGCTAAATTATTATATATTTGCTAAAAACATATAGCTATGGAAAACAAGTGTCCAAAATGTGGCGGCGATAAGATTGTCAAAAGCGGAATTATCAACGAAAAACAACGTTTTCTCTGCAAAGACTGCACGTATTATTTTACCGTTAAAAAAATGGGAAAACAGATCGATGACTACTATGTCACCAAAGCTCTTCAGCTATATCTTGAAGGCTTAAGTTTCCGTGAAATAGAAAGAATCATTGGGGTCTCCCACGTCACGATCAGCTCCTGGATCAAGAAATACAACATCACAAGACCTCCTCATTCCGAATTCCACCCTGTCTATAAAATTCTAAAACAGAACGAATTAATTGAATATATCGCAAAAGAAGAAAATATCAAAAACTCCGGACTTATCATTACTCAGTTTGCGGATAAGTATATGCTGATTAAGTGGGAGAGGTTTAAGAAGTAGCTGAGATATTAGAGTCAAGAACCAAGAGCCAAGATGCTAGACATCAGATTTCAGATTTCAAACATTAGGAGTGGTGGCTTCGGGAGCCTCAGCCACCAAGCACCTGTCATTTATTAATCAAAACTCAACTCACAACTTTCTCCTGACACATTCACTCTCCAACACTCAGGCTCTCTAACACTAAAACCCATAACTCAAATCTAGTAACTCTCAACTAAAAACCAGTTGGTTACAAAAAAACTATATCATTACCACTAATATATATTAAATTTTTGTAAATAAATTATTAATTACAATTTGGCTTTCACAAAAAACAACGCCAAAAATTGATAATTTATGAAGAAATTACTTTCATTTATTGGATTAGCCTTAATAAGCAGTTCTTTATACGGACAGGGTTCTCCTGATTACGGAGGCGGATTAAAATTAAACCTCAATCCTGAAGGAGATAAGTACATCAGATTTATATTATGGGACCAGTTCTGGCTCAGAAACACCCAAATGAACCCGGGAAGTATGGTTGGCGGAGAACCTGCCGACAATTCCTGGAACCTGGGAAACAGAAGATTGCGTGCTTTAATGTATGCCCAAATCTCTAAAAGATACATGATCCTTGCTCACTTTGGGATCAATAATCAAACCTTCATCAACGGCGGAGCTACGGGCACCACAGGAACCGGAGGTTACGGAAACGGCAAGAAACCTCAGCTTTTTTTTCATGATGCATGGAATGAGTACGCAGTTATTTTACCCGGAGAAGCGGGAAAATTCAGTTTATCTTTAGGAGCAGGCCTTCATTACTACATGGGACTTTCCCGTATGACGATGGCATCTACCCTGAATTTCCTTACCGTAGACTCTCCTATTTTCTCATGGCCTTTAATTGATAATTCCGATCAATTCGCAAGACAACTCGGGATGTTCGCTAAAGGAAAGTATGGGAAACTGGAATACCGTTTCAGTTTAAACAAACCTTTCGCGACAGACCTGGTCCCTGTTAATGTTACAGATCCTTCAAGAGCTGCAGCTGTTGACAACAATGGAAATCCAAGCTTTTCTAAAGCCGGTTATGTTGAATACCAGTTTCTTGATGAAGAATCCAATACCCTTCCTTTCAAAGTGGGCTCGTATTTAGGAACCAAGAAAGTGTTCAATGTAGGTGCAGGTTTCTACCATCAGGCCGACGGAACAAGGACTTCAGTGAATTCCAATATCGAAAAACATGATATCACTCTTTTAGCAGTAGATGCTTTCGCTGATATTCCTTTGGGAAATGCGAAAAATAAAATGGCCGTTTCTGCTTATGCCGGATATTATAACTACAATTTCGGTCCTAACTACATAAGAAATCTGGGAACGATGAATATTGCCGCCAATGATCCCAATTTTGCAGGAAGCAGAGCTATTGCGGGTCCCGGGAATCTACAACCGATGATAGGAACAGGCAATGTAGTGTACGCCCAAGCCGGATTACTGCTTCCAAGCCAGGCCGAAAAACCAAAGATCAGAATACAGCCTTTCGCGGCGTACACGCATAAAAGTTTTGAAGCATTCGACAAGTCGTCTTCACAATTCGATGTAGGTACCAACTGGTTTATAGACGGCCATCATGCCAAGATTACTACGCAATATTCCACAAGACCGGTTTATACCAGCCCTACGGAAAGCCCTTCCTCAAAAGGTGAATTCATTGTACAGTTCCAGATTTACCTTTAAACCCAGGATGAACTCAATATCTTAATCCATTAACATCAAAAATCAATTCAACATGAGCGACAATCACCACGAAAACTACGAGAATATGACCGAACGGCAGAAAAACCGCACCATCTGGAGTGTGATCACTGCCTCATCCCTCGGTACTCTGATAGAATGGTATGACTTTTATATTTTTGGAAGTTTAGCTATCGTTTTAGCGACGAAGTTTTTCCCTGCTGACAATCCTACTGCAGCATTTTTATCTACATTGGCTACTTTTGCAGCCGGGTTCGTTGTAAGACCTTTCGGAGCTTTGTTCTTCGGAAGATTAGGCGATATTATCGGAAGAAAATACACATTCCTTGTGACGCTTCTGATCATGGGGTTCTCTACTTTCCTGATCGGGTGTATTCCGGGATACGAAACCATCGGATTCATGGCACCGGTTTTAGTTTTAATTTTAAGACTTTTACAAGGTTTAGCGTTGGGAGGAGAGTACGGAGGTGCTGCAACCTATGTCGCAGAATACGCTCAGCCACACAGAAGAGGATACTGGACATCATGGATTCAGACGACAGCTACGGCAGGACTTTTCATTTCATTAATCGTGATTTTAATTACTAAAAACACATTATCTGCTGCAGAATTTGATTCCTGGGGATGGAGAGTTCCTTTCTGGATTTCAATTTTAATGGTGGGTGTATCTTATTTCATCAGAAAAAATATGAAAGAATCTCCGCTTTTTGCAAAGGCTAAAAGTGAAGGAAAAACATCTAAAAACCCATTAAAAGAGAGTTTCGGGAATAAATTTAATTTCAAATTTGTTTTACTGGCACTGTTCGGTGCTGCCATGGGACAGGGGGTTATCTGGTATACCGGACAGTTCTACGCCATGAGCTTCCTGCAGAAAGTAATGAATATAGACTCCATGCAGGTTGATTATTTAATGGCTACTGCCCTATTAATGGGAACCCCATTCTTCGTATTTTTCGGCTGGCTCTCCGATAAAATCGGACGAAAAGCAATCATGATGACCGGTATGCTGGTTGCTATTCTAGCCTACAGGCCGATTTATGACAGCATGTATAAAAGTGTCAATATTGAAGCTAAAACGGTTGCAAGCGACGGAATCAAAGAGACAAGAAGTGCCGCCATTCATAAAGACATTGCATCAGACAGCTTAATTACTTTTCACAAAGAAACTACATACACAGACGGGACTTTCATTAAAAAAGACAGCATTGTACACTGGTCTGCAACTGGCCCTGTGATGAAAGACGGTAAAGCGGAAGAACCCAAAGTCACAAAATCAATCACGCTAAGCAATGATACAAGATGGTATCTGGTGTTTCTGGTTTTCATTCAGGTGATTTTTGTCACCATGGTTTACGGCCCTATCGCTGCTTTTCTTGTTGAAATGTTCCCGGTAAGGATCCGTTATACCTCGATGTCACTACCTTATCATATCGGAAACGGAGTGTTCGGGGGACTTCTTCCGGCAGTGGCCACGTATCTTGTTACTCAGGGAAAAGATGCAGGACATCCAACTTGGTACCTGGAAGGACTCTGGTATCCGATTGGAGTTGCCGCAGTCTGTCTGATCATCGGATTATTTTATCTTAAAAATAAGAATAATAATATTCACGATTAGATAGCAAATCACTTAATTTTTCACTAATTTTAAAACTACTAAAATGAACGGAATCAAAAAAATATTAGGCATACTCTGGATTGCAGTAGCCCTGGTGGTAGGATATTTCGGAACAACGGTTCTTGGAATTCCAAAAATTACTTCAGGAAAGCAGGAAGATCTGGTATTCGGAATCATCATCTTATTTGTACTGATGCCGATTATCTCTGGCGGACTGGCCATTTTCGGCTATTATTCGCTGACGGGAGAGTATTCGGACGATAAGATTTAAAATATTTCAAATGATAATTGATGAATGCTTTATAAGTCATTCATCAATTATTTTTAAATTAAAAAGAAAATACTGCATATAAAAATTTACCTATAGATAAAAATGAGTATCATAATTGAAGCAGTTAGACATCCAGCACTAGACAAAAGAGTTATTAATTTAATCAATAAATTAAATAGTTCTCTTATTGATATTTCTGGAAGTGACGGAGCTAAAAGTGCCAATTTAGATGATTTTACTCAAGAAAAAGCTCGATTCATCATTGCTGTATGTGGAGAAGATGCTGTTGCTTGTGGAGGTATTCGTCCACTTTTTCCACAGACCTGTGAAATTAAAAGAATGTTCTCTACAGAAAAAAGAAAAGGATTAGGTCTGAAAATTCTCTCAGCACTCGAAATTACAGCTAAGCAATTAGATTACCAATATATCTACCTTGAAACCCGAAAGAACAATAAGAATGCTGTGTCATTTTACCTTAAAAACGGATATAAAATAATTGAAAACTACGGAATATACGTAGGGCGCGAAGAAGCTGTCTGCTTTGGTAAAGAACTATTATAGATATGAAAAAAAGACACGAACAAAAACTGATTATCCTGAGCATCGGACTGATGTTGGCTTTCAGCATCCCTATTTCACTGCTATTCAACAGTGAAAAAAATGTTTTTGGCTACCCGATGATTCTGATCTACCTGTTTGCGGTCTGGACGATCTCCATCATTATTTCTTTTGTAATCATAAAAAAGTATGATGAGTAGCTTCGCATTATTTTTTGTGGTCTTAATCTATCTCGCTCTTTTGTTCTTAGTTGCCCATCTGGCAGAGAAGAAAAAGAGCAAGCGGTGGATCAATAATCCGTATATCTACGCCTTGTCTCTTGCCGTGTACTGCACAGCATGGACCTATTACGGAAGTATCGGCGTTGCAGCAACAAGCGGACTGAATTATCTTCCCATTTACATCGGACCGATTATGATCATTCCTGCATGGATCTACATCAATACGAAAATCATAAGAATTTCCAGAATCAACAAAATCAGTAGTCTTGCGGACTTTATTTCCTTAAGATATGGAAACAGCAGAAGTTTCAGTGCGATAATCACAATCGTCTGCCTGCTGGCTATTGTTCCTTATATAGGACTTCAGATCAAAGCAATTTCCGAAACCTTTCATTTGGTGACGGAAACTTCAATGTCCAGCAATATACTGACTGACAACGCAACATTTGTCGTTATTCTGATTGCACTGTTCTCCTCCTATTATGGAACCAGATATGTGGATGCATCGGAAAAACGGTTAGGAATTATTTCAGCGATTGCTTTGGAGAGTTTTTTGAAGCTTTTTTTCATCATTATTCTGGGTATATTCGTTATTTACTTTGTATTTGATGGTTTTTCGGATATCTATGAGAAAGCCAGCCGATTTGAAGATTTCAAGGAAAAAAATACATTCAACGGAATCGAGGGCGCAATGAACTGGATGGTTCTCTGCATGATTTCCGCTACAGCCATTTGCATTCTTCCAAGACAGTTTCATACGGCCATCATCGAAAACAGACAGGAAAAGCACATCAAAACAGCCATCTGGTTTTTTCCGCTTTATTTACTGATCTTCACTATTTTTATTTTTCCTATTGCATGGGGCGGAAGACTTATTTTCGACGGACAGAAGGTCAATCCGGAATTCTACTCTATTCTGATTCCACAACATTTTGACAATACTTTAATTACCGTTTTTGTATTCCTTGGCGGCTTGAGTTCATGTATTTCTATGATCATCATTTCTGCAATCACTTTATCCATCATGCTTTCCAATAACCTTATCATTCCTTACGGTTTATTGGGAAAATTCAAATCTGACAATGAAGTTCAGAATACGAGAAATATTACTAATATCAGAAAATTCAGCATCTTCGCTCTGATCATCATGGCGTTTGTCTTCTATAAATATTTCATTCTTAAAACATCGCTGGATTCTGTAGGTTTGATCTCGTTTGTTGTCATTGCCCAGCTGGCTCCTTCTTTTTTCGGAGCAATATTCTGGAGAAGAGGAAGTTATAAGGGTGCTGTAGCAGGACTTCTTGCAGGATTGGCAATCTGCTACTTCGGGCTGATTATTCCCCAGTATTATTTTTCTTATAATCAGGAATTCAAAGGAGTTATCCGGGAAATATATGACGTTTTCGGATTTTTCAATATTTCTTTTTTAAGCAGTATCCCGGAAATCTTCTTCTGGTCGACGTTAGTCAATACCTCCCTTTTCACTATTATTTCCGTAAGCGTGAAGGGAAATTACAGGGAAAGAAATTTTGCAGAATTGTATGTAGATATTGATAAACACATCCAAAATCATGAGAACGCATTCATCTGGCGCGGAACCGCCTATGTATCAGACATTAAAAACATTCTGGAAAGGTTTTTGGGTAAAAATAAAACGGAGCAGGCTTTAAGGATTTTTAATTTGAAATATAATATCGATTCTAAAACCGAAACTGCAGATTCAAGGTTTATCAAATTTTCTGAAAATCTTCTGGCAGGGAGAATTGGAACTGCATCAGCAAAAATTCTGATTGAAGGGGTGACCAAAGAGGATAAAATATCTTTGAAGGAAGTTTTAAATATTTTAGAGGAATCTAAAGAAAATATTACACTCAATAAAAAACTGACAGAACAGTCTGAAGAATTACAAAAACTTTCTGATGATCTGAGGACAGCCAATGAAAACCTGATCGTTAAAGACCGCCAGAAAGATGACTTTTTAGATTCCGTTGCCCATGAATTAAGGACCCCTATCACCTCTATCCGTTCAGCAGGAGAAATTTTAGCGGACGATGATGACATTCCACTGGACATTAAACAGGAATTTTTAAATAATATCATCACAGAATCTGACAGACTGAGTGAAATTATCAATGATATTCTCTATCTGGATCAACTGCAACATGGAGAAATTGCTTTAAACATCAAAGAAAATAACATTCTTGAAACGTATAAAAAAGCCTTAAACCCACTACTCCATCTGATCCAGCAAAAAGATATTCATTTAAGTGAAGTGAATCTTCTGAATCAATCTGTATTGGAGCACGATGAAGCAAGAATGATCCAGCTTTTCCAGAATATTTTGGGAAATGCTTTAAAATTCACAGATAAGCAGGGAACCATACAAACGAAATTATCTGAAAAAGACGGTCAGTTGATGATTACGATTTTCAATACCGGAAGGCATATTCCGGAAGAGGATCTGGAAATGATCTTTGACAAATTTTATCAGTCAAAAAATCAGAACATTCTGAAACCTACAGGAAGCGGACTCGGATTGGCTATTTCCAAGAAAATTGTACAGGCACACAGCGGTACGATAAGAGCAGAAAACAGCGGTCTTGGCGTAACCTTTACAATAAACATTCCCTACAATATAACAAAAAATGAAGTTGAACACAACCAATAACATTCTATGAGAAAGATAATTATTGCCGATGACGAACACAAGATATTAATATCGCTTGAATACAGTTTTAAGAAAAATGGCTATGATGTGTATATCGCCAGAGACGGAACAGAAGTTCTTGATTTTCTTAAAACCATGGTTCCGGACGTCATCCTCCTCGACATTATGATGCCCAACCTGGATGGATACAGCGCTTTGGAAGCCATTAAAAAAGAGGAAAAACTGAAAGACACAAAAGTCATATTTCTGAGTGCTAAAAACAACCCCAGAGACATTGAAAAAGGAATAGAAATGGGAGCCGATGCTTATGTAACAAAACCATACTCTATAAAAAAACTGATGCAGCAGATTGAGGAGATGTTTGGGTAGGGAGATTTTAGATGCTAGACATCAGATTTCAGACACGTGATGTGAGACTTGAGACTTAAGAAATCCTTGGCAAGGTTTTGAACCTTGCCAAGGATAGGGAATTCAGACTTACAACTGAAATGTGAGACAGCAGATTGAAAACAAAACCCTGACCTTTCGTCTCTCCGCAAAAACAAAAAAAACATGAAACAAAAAAATTAATATGGACGCAGATATTCTGTTTAAACAAAGTATAGAAGATAAAGAACGTTTCTGGAAAGAACAAGCCAAAGAAATAGATTGGTTTCAGTTTCCGGAACAGATTCTTTGTCAAGATAAAAATGATTATCCGCAATGGTACGCCGACGGAAAGCTCAACATATGCCATCTCTGTATTGACCGGCATATTGAAGATGGTTATGGGGAGCAGACGGCTATTATTTATGACTCTCCTGTTACAGATCAGAAGAAAACATACACTTTTAATCAGGCTAAAGAAGAAATTTCAAAATTTGCCGGAGGACTTGTATCATTGGGTTTAAAAAAAGGAGATACCGCTGTTATTTATATGCCTATGATTCCACAAACTCTTTTTGCGATGCTGGCCTGCGCAAGGATTGGAGTGATTCACAATGTTGTTTTTGGAGGTTTTGCCCCGCATGAACTGGTCGTGAGAATCGATGACTGTAAGCCAAAAGCATTAATCACCGCTACTGCAGGCGTAGAAATAGCGAGAAGAATTCCCTATTTACCGCTTGTTGAAAAGGCTATTGAACTGGCACAGGATAAAGTAGACCATATTATTGTTTACAACAGACAATTAGTAGATAATCAGCACGAAATGTTTGAGGGACTCATTGATTATGAAGAATTAGTTCAAAAATCAGAACCTGCAGATTGTATTTCAGTAGAATCTACTCATCCTTTGTATTTGCTTTATACGTCAGGAACCACGGGAAAACCAAAAGGAATTGTACGGGATACCGGAGGCTACGCAACCGCGCTGAAGTTTTCCATGAAATATATTTATGGTGTGGAACCCGGCGAAACCTATTGGGCAGCATCTGATTTCGGATGGGCAGTCGGGCACAGTTTTAGCGTCTACGGACCGCTGATCAACCGGAATACAACAATTATTTTTGAAGGAAAACCTATTATGACCCCTGACGCCGGTACATTCTGGAGGATTATTTCGGAATATAAAGTTTCTACCATGTTTACAGCACCAACCGCCATCAGAGCCATTAAAAAAGAAGATCCGAACGGAGAATTAGTTAAAAAATATGATCTCTCCCACTTTAAAAAGCAGTTTCTGGCTGGTGAACGATGTGACGTGGCGACTTTGGATTGGTTTGCTGAACATATTGGAGTTCCGGCTATTGATCACTGGTGGCAGACAGAATCCGGATGGCCCATGCTAGGTCTAATGACTTTAGATGATCAGTATAAAATCAAAAGAGCGTCTGCCGGAAAACCTATTCCGGGATATGACATTAAAATCTTTGACGAAAATGGATATGAACTTGATGCTCATCAGGAAGGTTACCTTATCATCAAACTTCCACTTCCTCCCGGCGCGCTTTTAGGTATATGGAATGACAACGAACGTTTTCAGAGCAGCTATCTGTCCCAATACAAAGGGTATTATTTTTCCGGAGACGGTGCCATTCAGGATGAGGACGGTTATATTTTCATTACCGGAAGAGTTGACGATGTCATCAATGTAGCCGGACACCGACTATCCACTTCAGAAATGGAAGAAATTGTGTCGTCACATCCCGACGTTGCAGAATGCGCTGTGGTAGGCATCGATGACGAGCTGAAAGGACAGATTCCTTTTGCTGCGGTTGTGTTAAAAAATGGCTCTCCTATAACCGAAAAAGATGTAGAAAAGGATATTATCCGTATGGTTCGGGAGAAAATAGGCGCCGTGGCATTTCTAAAAAACGCGATGGTTGTCAAACGTTTACCTAAAACACGTTCAGGAAAAATTTTAAGAAAATTGATCAGAACATTACTCGATAGGAAAGATTTTCAGATTCCGTCTACCATAGATGACGAAAAAATCATTGAAGAAATTCAGGAAAAAATCAATGAATACAGGGCTTAAGCCATAAATTAAACATATATTTAATATTAATAAAATTCAAATTTCAAAAAAAGAAGGGATATGAGAAATTACTTAATTGAAGATCTGCCACATTATTTTGAAGAGTACAAAAAGTCTATTAAAAATCCTAAAAAATTCTGGGATAAGATTGCTGATCAAAATTTTGTCTGGTACCAAAGATGGAGCAAGGTTGTTAAGTATGATATGAATGAAGCCAAAATCACTTGGTTTAAGAATGCGAAATTAAATATCACTAAAAACTGTATCGACAGACATCTTGCAGTAAGAGGAGAAAAAACAGCGATCATTTGGGAGCCCAACGACCCTAAAGAACAGGCACAACATATTTCCTACAATGAATTATACACGCGCGTCAATAAAACTGCCAATGTTTTGCGTGAAATGGGAATTGAAAAAGGCGACAGAGTCTGCATTTACCTTCCCATGATCCCGGAACTAGCGATAACGATGCTTGCCTGTGCTAAATTGGGCGCAGTGCATTCTGTAATCTTCGCAGGATTTTCAGCTTCAGCAGTAGCTTCAAGGGTAAACGACTGTCATGCTAAAATGATCATTACGTCAGATGGAAGCTACAGAGGAAACAAAGTTCTGGACCTAAAAAGTATCGTAGATGAAGCTGCGGAGAAAACACCAAGCATAGAATCTATTCTGGTCGTAAAAAGAACCCACAACGAGATCAAAATGAAAGAAGGCAGAGATCACTGGATGGCTGATCTTTATGAAAAAGCCTCCGCTGATTTCGTTACCGTGATCATGGATGCTGAAGATCCGCTTTTTATCCTGTACACCTCAGGTTCTACGGGGAAACCCAAAGGAATGCTTCACACTTCCGCAGGTTATATGGTGTATACCGCCTATACTTTTAAAAATGTATTTAACTACAAGGAAAACGACATCTACTGGTGTACAGCAGATATCGGCTGGATTACCGGACATTCCTATATTCTGTACGGGCCCCTTCTTAACGGAGCAACCACCGTAATTTTTGAAGGGGTGCCTACTTATCCTGAACCGGACCGTTTCTGGGAGGTTATCGAAAAACATAAGGTTACCCAGTTCTACACCGCACCGACGGCCATCCGTTCATTGGCCAAAGAAAGCTCGGAATGGGTTGACAAGCATGATCTCAGCACTTTGAAAGTGATTGGCTCTGTGGGTGAACCCATCAATGAAGAAGCATGGCACTGGTTCAATGACCATGTCGGAAAGAAAAAATGTCCGGTCGTTGATACCTGGTGGCAAACAGAAACAGGAGGAATCATGATCTCACCGCTTCCTTTCGTTACCCCTACCAAACCTACCTATGCCACACTTCCACTTCCGGGAATTCAACCTGTATTAATGGATGATAAACGCAACGAAATTACAGGAAACCAGGTAACCGGAAATCTATGCATCCGTTTTCCATGGCCGGGAATTGCCAGAACTATCTGGGGCGACCATCAGCGATATAAAGAAACCTATTTTACAGCTTTCCCGGGGAAATATTTTACGGGTGACGGCGCATTGAGAGATGAAGTAGGATACTACAGAATTACGGGCCGTGTAGATGATGTAATTATTGTTTCCGGACATAATTTAGGAACAGCCCCTATTGAAGACAGCATCAACGAACATCCTGCTGTTGCAGAATCTGCGATTGTGGGTTATCCTCACGACATTAAAGGAAATGCCTTGTATGGTTTTGTGATCTTGAAAGAAACAGGAGAAGGCCGCGACAAGGAAAACCTTAAAAAGGAAATCAATCAGCTGATCTCAGATCAGATAGGACCTATTGCCAAACTGGATAAGATTCAGTTTGTTTCCGGGCTTCCCAAAACACGTTCAGGGAAAATCATGCGTAGAATCCTGAGAAAAATTGCAGAAGGAGATTTCAGCAACTTTGGAGATATTTCTACTTTACTGAATCCTGAAATTGTGGAGGAAATTAAGAATGAAAAGATATAGATTAGATTTTTGAACAATACTGTAAAAACGGGCTTCGGTCCGTTTTTTTTGTAAATAATGATACTTAAGAATGTGTATTTTATTCGTGTAGATTTCACGGATAATGCAAATTAATGAATAGATATTATCGGTCTTTATGGAGTAGTACATATTCATCAAATTTAAACTCCTGTTCAATAGATATTCTCAAACATTTTAACATAAAAATATAGACAAAATAGTAAAACGTAAATTTTAATAAATTATTACCAACAATATTAAAAAATATTTATTACCTTTAAGTATAATTTAAAAACCATTGCTTATGTCAAATATATTAGCTGGATTATTTGCACATCACAGCGATTACAAAAAGCTTGAAGCTGATCTGGAAAATTCAGGATTTGAAAATTCAGATTACATAGTATATGTTAATAACGACTCTGGTACCTCTCAGTATCTGGCGAGTGTTGCGGTAAAAGATAATAACCAAACTGACGGTGCTAAGAATGTTTTTAGCCAAAATTCAGTACTGAAGACCTATTTATTCGAGAATATGGGTATCGGAGAGGCCAATTATGATCACATCAGAAAATTTATCGATGCCAGAAACAGAGCAGAAATCCATAACAGCCCCGATGTAAAAATAAAGGCATCAAGCAGCGGTATGGATTCAGAAGTAAAATTCTGATAAAACATAAAATCTAATAACCGGAAATCCACAGATCGTTCTGTGGATTTTTTATGTATGAAAAGTTTAAAAATTTTCGTATTTTCGTTTAAATATAGGCATTAACACAAATGAGTTACGATTTAGAACAGGAAAACAAAGAGATCCTTGCCCGATATAAGGACTTGATTTCTAACACCTACAGAACTCTGGATGAGGAAAATAATAAACTCATCCGGAAGGCATTTGATATTGCATTGGATGCCCATAAGGATCAAAGGAGAAAATCCGGCGAGCCTTACATCTACCACCCCATTGCTGTTGCTAAAATTGTAGCAACTGAGATCGGACTTGGCGCTACATCCATAGCCTGTGCCCTGTTGCACGACGTTGTAGAAGATTCGGACTATACCTACGAAGATCTGAAAAAGATTTTTGGAGAAAAGATCGCCAACATTGTGAACGGACTCACAAAGATCTCTATCATGAATCATCAGAATATTTCTGTACAGTCTGAAAACTACAGGAAATTATTGCTGACGTTATCCGAAGATTTCAGAGTTATTCTGATCAAAATTGCCGACCGTCTTCATAATATGAGAACGCTGGAAAGCATGGCTCCGGACAAGCAGAAAAAAATTGCTTCAGAAACAGTATATATTTATGCCCCGATGGCTCACCGTCTGGGACTTTATAACATTAAATCAGAGCTTGAAGATCTTTCGTTAAAATACAACAATCCGGAAGTGTACAATGAGATCACGGAAAAGTTGGAATTAGCCAAAGAAAGCCGGGAACGATACATTGAAGAATTTAAGACTGAAGCTTCAGAAAGATTAAAAGAAGAAGGCTTAAATTTCACGATCAAAGGCCGTGCGAAAGCCATTTCCTCTATTTACAGAAAAATGCTTAAACAGGGCGTTTCTTTTGAGGAAGTCTTCGACAATTATGCCATCAGGATTATCTATAAATCGGATGCTAAAAATGAAAAATTCTTAGCCTGGAAAATCTATTCCATTGTAACGGATGTTTACCACAGTAACCCTTCAAGAATGAGAGACTGGATCACACAGCCCCGTTCTACAGGGTATGAAAGTCTCCATTTAACGGTACTTGGACCAGATAAAAAATGGATAGAAGTTCAGATCCGTTCGGAGAGAATGGATGAAATTGCAGAAAAAGGAGTTGCGGCCCACTACAAATATAAAGAAGGCTACAAACAGAGCTCCGATGACCGGAATTTTGAAAAATGGGTCACTGAGATCCGTGAAGTTCTTGAACAACAGCAAAACCTCTCTACCTCTGAACTATTAGATAATATTAAACTCAATTTATATTCTAAAGAAGTATTTGTATTTACTCCAAAAGGAGAAATTAAAATTCTTCCCACCAATGCCACAGCTCTGGATTTCGCTTTTTCCGTTCACTCTGATCTTGGAATGAAATGTCTTGGCGCTAAAATCAACGGAAAACTGGTCCCTATTTCATATGTTCTCCAAAATGGTGATCAGATCGATATTTTGTCTTCACAGAACCAGAAACCTAAGTCTGACTGGCTGGAGTTTGTAGTAACCTCCAAAGCGAAGTCTAAGATTAAAAGTTATCTGAATTCTCAGAAGAATCAGCTGGTAGAAGAAGGAAAAGAAATTCTTCAGAGAAAACTGCGACATGCAAAGATCAACTTTAACGATGAAGAGATCAACAAGCTTCAGAAATTCTTTAATTTAAAAACCTCTCAGGATCTGTTCCTGAAATTCCAGAGCAATGAACTGGATGTCAGCAGTCTGAGAAAATATATAGAAAGTAAAAATGTATTCAACAACTTACTTTCAAGATTCAGAAAATCGCCAACAAAAAATCAGCATTTTGAGGAGCCGAAAGAGCAAAACCTTGACATGATTATTTTCGGGAAGGATGAGGAAAAGCTCAACTACAGCTATGCGAAATGCTGTACGGTAATTCCCGGTGACAAAATTTTTGGATTTATTACCATTTCTGACGGTATCAAAGTCCACAGTGACAACTGCCCGAATGCCATCAATCTGAGAGCACAGTATGATTACCGTGTAATCCCTGCCAAGTGGGTGAATGCAGAGAGCTTTAAGAACAGAGTGAAGATCGAAATTGAAGGTCTTGACAGAATGGGAATGATCAACGATATTACAACCGTGATCAGCGGAAGCATGGGAATGGATATGAAAAGCATGTCTATAGAATCCAATAATGGTATTTTTACAGGAAATATCAATCTTGAAGTTAAAAACAAAGGTCAGCTTGAAGAAACATTTAAAAAACTTAAAAGCATCGACGGCGTTTCCATTGTGAGACGATTACAATCATAAACATGAATTTATCCTTATATTTTAAAAAATTTTTCAGCAGTAATCAGGCATCAGGAATTATACTTATTTTCTGTGTCCTTGTTTCATTATTAATCGCTAATTCGTCTGCAGGCGAAGGTTTTCAGAACTTTTTAGACAAAGAAGTCGGCACTCACCTTTTCCACCTTACCTATCCTGTCAGCATATGGATTAATGACGGACTGATGGCCGTTTTCTTCCTTTTGGTAGGGCTTGAGATCAAAAGAGAAATGGTAGAAGGCGAACTTTCTTCTTTCAAAAATGCTTCATTGCCTATTTTTGCAGCGGTTGGAGGAATGCTCGTTCCGGCCGTCATCTATACATTCTTCAACTCCGGAACAGAATATGGCAGTGGCTGGGGAATTCCCATGGCTACAGATATTGCTTTTTCATTGGC
The DNA here is from genome assembly GCF_003815695.1 of Chryseobacterium carnipullorum. Classification (NCBI taxonomy): domain Bacteria; kingdom Pseudomonadati; phylum Bacteroidota; class Flavobacteriia; order Flavobacteriales; family Weeksellaceae; genus Chryseobacterium; species Chryseobacterium carnipullorum. The sequence continues at coordinate 4,843,582 of NZ_CP033920.1, forward strand.
TATCATTTCGATGCTGGGCAAAAAGATTCCGAACTCCATTAAAATATTTCTCGCAGCATTGGCTATTGTAGATGATCTGGGTGCCATTCTGGTGATTGCTGTTTTTTATACCGAACAGATTCACTGGACTTATCTGTTGCTATCTTTTGGAACAGCGGCCTTATTGTTTTTACTCAATTTTTTAAAAGTTACCCGACTTATTTTTTATATTATTCCAGGATTGTTCTTATGGTATTTCCTGCATCATTCGGGAATCCATGCAACAATAGCGGGAGTTTTACTGGCCTTCTCAATTCCTACCAATGTGTCTACTGTAGAAATCTCCCCTCTTGAAAAACTTGAGCATAGCCTTCATTTTCCGGTAAGCTTTCTCATCATGCCGATATTTGCTTTAACGAATACCAATATTGCTTTTACCAGTGAAATGGTAGCAGGAGTTACAAGTACGTTAGGTTTGGGTATTATCTGCGGGCTGGTGTTAGGAAAACTGGTCGGGATCAATCTGTTTTCTTTTATAGCTATCAAATTAAAACTAAGCTCACTGCCTCAAAACAGTACCTGGACCCAAATGGCCGGTGTTGGATTACTGGCAGGAATAGGATTCACCATGTCTATTTTTATTGCGCTGCTTTCCTTTAAAGATGATATTCCCATTCAGGACGAAGCTAAATTTGCGATTCTGATCGCGTCTTTCTTGGCAGCAGTCTTAGGATTTATCATATTAAGTATGAGTTCTAAAAAAGATATGAACGAGATAGAAAATTAATCTCTTTTCTTTTCTTCTATCTTTCTTCTGTGCTCCTCATCACTTTCCAGATTGGGTTCTGTAATCCTTGTTTGATAATGAACGGCTTCTCTTTTGATTTCGTCGGACATCAGTTTTTCTATCCTCAGCTTTCTGAGAGCCATGTTCAGTTCGTTTCCGAACAGGAGAAGATACACATTGACATTCACCCAAACCATCAGCAGGATCATGCTTCCAATGGATCCGTAAAGTACGTTATACCGCGCAATATCTTTCACATAGATCGCAAAGATAAACGTGGTGAGAACAAATAAAACTGTGGTTAAAATAGCTCCGGGAACAGCCTGTCTGAATCTTGCTATTTTTACCGTTCCCAACCAGTAAAAAAGCGTGAGAAGAATAAAATAGAAAAGTGGAAAAGAAACAAATCCAATGATCTTGGAAAGGTTTTTTACGAGCCACGAAATATCGTAAGCTGGGGTAAAAAGTTTCATCACAACTTCCACATAATAGACTCCGAAAAGTGCCAGAAAAACAATGGTAATAAAGCCTATGGTGATAAAAAAGGAAAGAATGAATTCCTTTACATCTGTGAGTTTTTCATCTGAATTTTCATTGAATCCATTGATAAGGGAAAAAGTTCCGTTGGTTGCAAAAACCAGGGCAAGTACGATTGTCAGATTGCTGATCCCTTTCATATTCGGGATAATATTGGTTTCAATATAGCCTCTCACATCATTTTCCATATTAGAAGGAAAAACGTTGTGCATCAGAACTTCAAAAATATAAAACTGCAGCTTGTCATAATGCGGCATATAAGGCAAAACGGAAAGAAGAAAGAGAAGAAACGGAAAGAGACTGATGGTAAAGCTCCAGGAAATAGCGGCTGCTTTTCTCCCTATATTTCCTTTAAAAATGCCGGAAATATAGATCTGAAACATCTGCCATAATGATATTCCTAAAACAGGAATATGAATACCTTCAAAAAACTCTTGAATCTTCAAGATAAATCTGGGAACTTTTATACTCATCGATTTGGTGCATTTCACTTAAAAAAACAGCCTATTTTTATCTCCTTAACCGGAGAAACATTACCGCTTTTACCTAAGTCTTTGTACAAATATAAACATTTTATCCATCCTTTTTCCCATACCTGCCAGGCTAAAAAATGGCAATTATTGAACAGATCAGGAGCTCATAGGCTGCTCAACCAATAGAATCCATCCAAAATAAACAGATTTTAAAATTAAATGAGCAAAATATTAAAAACCTTGAAAATGAAAAGTGCTCCCTATTTTAACATTTCAGGTCCGGCTTTCATCCTTATTCATTTATTTTCACCTGTAAAATTGGTATCTTTGCCCTTTGAAATTTTCTATACATGCGAATCGGCTTACTTTGTATCGGCAAAACAGATGACAAAGAGATTACTTCTCTGATCAGTTATTATCTTACCAGACTTCCCAAACACTGGAATTTTGAAATCACTGAAATTCCTGATGTGAAAAATGCAAAAAATCTTTCGCCGGACCTTTTGAAGAAGGAAGAAGCAAAGCTGTTCTTCAATCATATTGATAAAAATGACCTGGTGGTAATTCTTGACGAAAAAGGAAAACAGTTCACCAGCCGCGAATTTGCCCAGAAAATTGATAACTGGATGAATTCATCAGTAAAAAAAGTCCATATCCTGATTGGAGGTGCCTATGGTTTTTCAGAAGAGATTTATAACAGAGCCAACGAAAAAATGTCATTATCTAAAATGACATTCACGCATCAGATGATCCGTTTATTTATTGTTGAACAGCTGTACCGGGCTGATCAGATTTTACAGGGGAAACCCTATCATAATGACTAAAATTCCCGGTTTTCAAAACCGTAATTGACTGCTAACCCTTTACACCAATCTGCCTTTTGGCTTCACCAATGACAAATGCTACAGAATTGGCAATATTAAAGCTTCGGATTAATTTGGACATCGGAATGGTCAAATGATTTTGGAACTGATCCAGAACATCCTTACTCAACCCCACACTCTCTTTTCCAAAAACCAGCCAGTCGCTATCCTGAAAATCGTTTTCCAGATATGATTTTTCAGCATGGGAACTCATTAAGAAAACACGCGACGGATCAGGAATACTTTTTATCCACTCCTCCACATTGGCATATTCGGTAACATCAAGATGCACCCAATAATCCAGGCCGGATCTTTTCAGGTTCTTATCATTGATCACAAATCCAAACGGGTGAACCAAGTGCAATTTACTCTCTGTTCCTACACATAATCGTCCTATATTACCTGTATTGTTGGGTATTTCGGGTTCTACAAGAACAATATTCAACATCTCTATATCTTTATGGGGTTCAAAATAATTAAAACTGAGAATAAAATCTATTTAGTTTTATGGTTAAAATTGGTTTTCGCAAAAAAACGGACGATCAAAATAAGATTATTTTACCGTACATTTCGTATAATAATCTGCCAGCACCGCTTTTTCATAGCCTAAACTTACTGCTTTATTAAGATTTTCACAGGCTTCCTTAGGTTTCGCCGTATCAAATAAAACCAGTGCTTTGGTAACATACGACTGCGCAAATTTAGGATCGATGGAAATTGCTTTGTTAACGTCTGTAAGGGCTTCCTTAGGCTTTTTCATTTTGAAATAAACGTCTGCCCTTCCATTATAAAGAAGTGATTCCGGTTTCTCGGAAATCAGCTGGTTGTAATCTTTTAAAGCGCCGTCCAGGTCACCGCTGTTTTTCTTCAGATTTGCCAGTCCTGTTTTTGCATAAATATTATCCGGAGCAAACGTAAGGATCTGCTTAAGGTCTTTAATCGCGAGCTCTTTTTTGCCCTGACTGTCGTAGATCTTGGAGCGGGTGAGGTAAAATTCGGGATTTTCAGCATCAATCGAAAGTCCTTTGGAAATGTATTCCAACGCTTTTGTTTTGTTTCCTTTCTGACTGTTGAGCGAAGCAAGATTAGCATATACCGGAGCTGATAAAGGATTGGCTTTCAAAGCAAATTCATAAGATTTCAAAGCTAATGCAGTCTTTCCTAACCTTCTCTGAGCTGTACCAAGACTGTTGTAATATTCAGACTGATACTTTTGAATCTGTTCTTTTTCTGCCAGTTTGGTATATTGTTCTTCTGCACATTTATAGTCTGCTTTTTTAAAGCATTCTTCGGCTATTTTCTTATCCTGTGCGTAAAGGCTGAATGAGGAGCATATTAATGCTGCGAGTAATAAAGTTTTTTTCATGAAGTTATAGTTTGTTTGTTGATGACTTTTTTGGCGAGTACTCCAAATATCACTCCCAATAAAGATCCAACAAACGCCCCCACCAAAATATCTATCGGGAAATGTACTCCTAAATATATTCGGCTGTAAGAAACTACTACAGCCCATACAAATATAGCATATGGAAACCAATTGAGCTTCTTTTTCAATAAAATACTTAAATAAGCGGCTAAAAAGAATGTGTTGGAAGCATGGGCAGAATAAAACCCGTATTGTCCTCCACATTTTACAATCCTCATATAATGTTCCAAACTGGGATCATGACATGGTCTGAGTCTGGCGACGCCGTATTTGAAAATACTGGCGAGCTGATCTGAAACGGTAGCTCCCAGAGCAATAAATATAAGGATGAAAACTAAAGATTTTAGTTTGTAATTTTTGTATAAAAAGTAAAGAAATATAATATACAGAGGCACCCAGATCCATGTACTGGAAATGAGCATCCACAGTTGGTCGAAAGAAGTATCGCCCAAATTATTAAGGTACAGAAATACCTTTTTATCTTCCTGAATGATCTCCTCCATGAATTATCTGCTTACAGGCCCTTCGTAGGTCTCATCGTCGGCAGGCTTTATTTTTGGAGGTTCATTAGTTGCTAAAGGTTCCTTTACAACATCTTTTTCAATATCCTTCATAGGATTGAAATCTTTTGCTGCATCTTTTACCTTCTCAATTTCACGCTTGATCTCAGAAACCGGATTATCAGTTTCCTTCATGATCTCAGTTTTAATGTCTTCCACTGCGCCGCGCATTTTTCTTACACCTGAGCCTAAATCACGTGCTATCTGAGGAAGCTTATCCGGACCGAATAATACAACAATCGCTATCGCGATCAGTGCCATTTCTCCAATGCTTAATTCCATGAGGTAAAATTACGAAAGATTATACATTTATTTCGCAGTAAACTAAAATTTTAAACAAATTTTAAGATTTTAGGACTTTTCCGGGCTGGAAGGCTTGATTGAGAGGGTAAATGGGTTGGAGCGTTGCCTGTTGTGGAGTGAATTATGTAAGGCCCAATATCTACTATCCGATGTCTGACATCTCATATCTGAAATCTGAGATCTTAGCTCTCTACTCTTTTAACTTCCCTATAACATTCAGTTCATAAATATTTAATTCAAATAAATGGGATTTATGATGAATTTTATTATATTTAGTAGACACAAAACCATTAAATATTGCACTATGAAAAAACTTGTTACTACTTTCAAGCTTTTTGCCGTGATATCGGTATTAACGCTTACTGCATGTCAGGACGACAACAGTGAAATGATTCAGGATTCTACTGTATCTAAGTCATCATCAGCTGATCTGAAAAAGGAAATTACCCCCGGATTGAAGACGATTCCGGAGAATGTACAGATCCAGATCAGTGATTCTAAGAAAAACCTTGAACAGTATCTGAAAAATGATCTGCAGATCACGGGCATTACTATTTTAGGGAAACTTTCTACACAGAAAGGGATTGAAATCTCTCAGGAGTTGATTTCTGACAAAGAACAATTTGTCGCTGAAGGAAATATCCTTGATCCTGAAACCGTAAAAGTTGGAAAAATCGGAGTATTGTTTTCCGGAGATCAATTGACAGAAGCTCAAAAAGGCCTTAAAGAATCAGCTTCTGAGCAGATCAAAACAGGGACTGATCTTCTTGAAATTTCGTGGAACTATAAAGGAGAAACATTTACGTCTCTTTGCTTTTATAATGAGTCCGGGATTATCTGGGATAATGTATTTGCCGGACTTGTTATGATGGATGCAAGAGGAAATTCTGAGGTTTCTTCTAATGAATCTCAGGCTAAAGTATCTTCTAAATGGTTTAAAGAATGGTGGACGGCCAATTGGCTTTGGGGTTCTAAAAGAGGTGAAATAGGATATAAGATCACGATCTATTATTCGGGTTCCAGCGTTTCTAATGTTGATGTAAGCGACTGGGGGAATATCAGCTTAGGTAAAGCTAAAAGTGAAAGTAAAGTAACCAAGAGAACCGGTGCCTACGGACAATGCAGATATGCACTTGGATTGTGTACGCCTACAGGTTCCTTAAGCTTTAACAGCAGTAACTTTTCTGTATCTTTTTCGGGACTGGGAAGTAATGTGGTAAGTAATGGTACCAAATCACTTTATCCGTAAAAATTTTCAACACATTATTAGATTTTTTCAATAAAACAGGGAAGCATTTATGGCTTCCCTGTTTTATTTTTTAATTTTTTCCAAAAACAGAACTGTTAAAGCTGGCCCGGAATAATTTATCTATTTACAGTTTTTTGATCACATTTTTATTCTCTTTCTTAAAGGCATTATAGGTCATTACCACGCTTATAGCCATTAAAATAAATGCAAGAAAGAACGGTGCTCCTGAAAACTCAAACGGTGCCTCATCATGTGTAAAATAGTAAAAAAGATTGGTCATCAATGGCGGTCCGATGATGGAAGTTGCACTCATTAAACTGGTCAATGCGCCCTGAAGTTCTCCCTGCTCATTGGAAGGAACACTTTTCGTGATGACCGATTGAAGTGCCGGTCCACAAATTCCTCCCAAACAGTAAGGAATGAGAAACACAAACATCATCCAGCCTTCCGAAGCAAAAGCAAAGAGCAACATTCCCAATGCATACAGAGCCAATCCGTAATAAATACTTTTCTGCTCTCCCAGCTTCGGAGTTGTCCAGCGGATCAGAACTCCCTGAACCAAACCAACCAAAAGACCCACGACTCCTAATGAAATCCCGACCATTCTTTCGGTCCAGCTGAATTTATACATCGTGAAAAAACTCCAGTTACTCTGTACCGCATGTCCTGCAATATAAATTAAAATAAGAGCAAAGATCAATCCTGAAATTTCAGGATGTTTACCTAAAAATTTAAATGAACCGACAGGATTGGCACGTTTCCAGTCGAATTCCCTTCTTTTATCTTTGTCCAAACTCTCCGGCAGAACAAAATACCCGTACAGGAAATTTAAAAGACATAGACCTGCTGCTGCATAGAAAGGTACCCTGGCTCCGTAATGTCCCAAAAGCCCCCCCAGCACTGGTCCTATAATAAAACCAAGCCCGAATGCAGCACCGATAAGACCAAAATTTTTGGCTCTGTCTTCATCTGTGGAAATATCGGCAATGTAGGCACTTGCTGTTGTTACACTGGCTCCGGTGAGCCCGGCAATAATCCTTCCGAGGAAGAGCCACCAGATGGTTGGCGCAAGGGCAAGGAAAATATAATCTACAGCAAATCCAAAAAGAGAGATCAAAATAATAGGCCGTCTTCCGTATTTGTCACTCAGATTTCCCACAACAGGAGAAAAAATAAACTGGGTAAATGCATATGCAAAACCAAGCCAGCCACCATATTTCGCTGCTTCACTGATATCGGCATGAATAAGTTCCTCAATTAATTTGGGAACAACAGGAATAATGATTCCCCACCCTGTGATGTCAATCAGTAAGGTTATAAATATAAAGCTGATGGCCGCTTTTTTATTTGAGTTTTTCATAATGCTGCAAAATTAATCAAATCTGAAATATAATGGTTCTAAATTTCGACTTTGGAATAGAATTGAAAGACCAATGGTAAGATATCAGATATTAGATTTTATATTTCAGACATCAGACTTGTAAATATAAATTCAAACTTTGAACTTTAAGTATTAAATTTTTAAATCAGGAAACTAATATATTAAACGAAACTTCACAACTTGTATCCTGAACAAGTAACAAAAAAGACCGCTTCTTTCGAAGCGGCCTTTACTTATTTATTGTAGTTAATCTTATTTTGAAGAAAGTACTTCTTTTGTACTTGTCGTTTTACCGTGCACCTCGTCTTCTTTTCCTGTTTTAAGGAAGTCATACGCGATAGCCGATGCAATAAAGATAGATGAGTAAGTACCAAATCCAATACCAATCAGCATTGCAAACATAAATCCTCTCAAGTTGTCTCCACCGAAGATGAAGATGGCTAAAATTACAAGGATTGTTGTGAATGAAGTATTGAAGGTTCTACCTAGCGTACTAGAGATAGAGTCATCAAATAATCCAGCCAATGTAAGAGATTTTTTCTCTCTCAGATACTCTCTGATTCTATCGAAGATAATAACGGTATCATTGATTGAATACCCCAATACGGTAAGAATCGCTGCAACGAAATCCTGATTGATCTCCATGTTGAACGGCATAAATTTATGAAGCAATGAATAAGCTCCTAAAATAATTACCGCATCATGGAATAATGCCACAACAGCACCCAGTGAGAATTGCCATTTTCTAAATCTTAACAAGATATAGATAAAGATTCCTGCCAAAGCAGCTACTACCGCAAGAATACCGTGAGTCTGGATATCATCTGCTACTGTAGGTCCTACTTTCTCAGAAGAAATAATTCCTGCGTGTTCTTTGTCTGCAGATTTGAAATCACGCAAAGTCGTATTAGCAGGTAAGTTTGATTTTAATCCCTCGTATAATTTCTGTTCTACCGTTTGGTCAGCTTTTAAAGATTCATCCTCGATAAGGTAATCGGTAGAAATCTTTAATTGTCTGTCATTTCCAAAAGTCTTAGCTTCAACAGAAGAGTTTTTACCATCTTCAGTTTTGAATATTTTTACTAAGTTCTGTTCAACATCTTCAGCGTTTACAGCTTTATCAAATCTTACCACATAGTTTCTACCTCCCGTAAAATCGATTCCGTATTTGAACCCATTCATAGTGATAGATGCCACACACACCACTGTTAAAATACCAGAAATGATATAGGCATATTTTCTCTTTCCGATAAAATCGATCCAGGTATTTCTGAATAGGTTCTTCGTTGGAGCTGTCCAAACAGAAAGGTGTTTTCCTTTGTTCAGTCTTGAGAAGATCATTACTCTTGAAAGCAATACAGAAGTAAAGAATGTCATTAATATACCAATTCCTAAAGTCAAAGCAAATCCCTTAATAGGTCCTGTTCCGAATAAGAAAAGTACACCCGCTGTCAGTAAAGTTGTTAAGTGACCATCAACAATTGCACTTAATGCATGTTTGAAACCATCTTTATAAGCTTCTAAAATGCTTTTTCCTGCGAATAATTCTTCCTTCGTTCTTTCGTAAATGATTACGTTCGTATCGACCGCCATGGCCATCGTAAGAACAATACCGGCGATACCAGGAAGTGTTAAAGTAAAGTCTCCGGAATCCATAATTCCGAAAATATAGAATAAGTTAATAATCATTGCAATTACTGCGTAGATTCCTGCTCCACCGTAATAGAAAATGATATAAACAATAATAATCAGGAAGGCAATGGCAAATGAAATAACACCTGCATCAATAGACTCTTGTCCTAATGAAGGTCCTACTACTGTAGCCTGAACTACTTTTGCTCCTGCCGGTAATTTACCCGCTCCTAAAACGTCTACCAGCTCTTTAGCTTCTTCCTGAGAGAAGTTACCGGAGATCTGAGTTCTACCGTTAGGAATAGCGCCCACCACATTTGGTGCCGTATATACTCTGCCATCTAACGTTACCGCTACTGGCTTACCTACGTTTTTCTCTGTTAATGTTTTCCATTCTTTAGCCCCTTTAGAATCCATTTGCATGTCTACTACTACTCTGCTTAGCTCATCATAGCCAATGCTTGCAGTTTCAACAGCACCGTCTACCGGAGCTTTCTGGTTGATGTTACCTCTGATCGCATACAATACTAAACTTTGAGCATCTGTAGCTTCAGGCTTGTAACCCCACATGAACTGAGTATATTTAATGTTGGCAGGACGCAATGACTGACCTACTTTGCTGCTCAAAATTTTGTTTACCGCAGCAGTATCTGAAAGTTTCACGCTTGCAACACCGTTTGATCTTAATTTGTCTAGGTTTAAAAGATTCATGAAGTTGGTATTCTTCGCAACGCCCATAGAATCACCTTTGATTGCCACCATGGTAGTCAATGTCTGGAAATAAGGGGCAATTTCAGGAACCTGCTGTACTTCCCAGAACTGAAGTTTTGCGGAAGTCTGAAGCATTTTCTTCACTTTATCGATATCCTTCATACCAGGCATTTCAACAGAAATTCTTGCCGTACCCGGTACTCTCTGAACGTTTGGCTGCACCGCACCCATTTTATCGATTCTGGTTCTGATGACCTCGAACGCTGTACCTACAGAAAGATCAATTCTTCTTTTGATGATACTTTTTACCTGATCATCAGAAGTATTGTACTTGATCTCTGACAAATTGGTATTTCCGAAAAGTTCCGGATCGGCAAGCTTAAGGTTGGTTCCTTTCGCTTTATTGATCGCCTCGAACTGATCAAAGAAATTATCAATATAAGATTTTGTAGAATTCTTCTGAACTTCATCTGTCTTGTTTAAAGCCTCGATAAGCACAGGATTTGTAGAATAATTAGTTAAATCATTCACCAAGTCTCTTTGGTTAATTTCCAAAAGAACGTTGATCCCACCTTTCAAGTCAAGACCAAGTTTCATTTCCTTGTCTTTGGCTTTAGTGTAATAAAGTTTTGTGAATCCCAGGTTCAAAGTATCTTTAGAAAGTCTTAAAAGTTCTTTCTGATACTTTTCCGGATTGTCTCCTGCAACAGCAGTCGCCTGCCTTTCAATTTTGCTGGCGTACCAAGTTGGTAATAGCTCATTTAAGCAAATTAACCCTAGTACAATAGCAACAATTGTAATAAGTCCTTTTCCTTGCATTTTGTTATAACTACGTTAAATTAAGTCGGCAAATATAATGATTTTATTATTATTTTATGAATTTTTTAACAGCAGAAATGGTTTATTTTCAGATATATCCGGGTTTTAATTTCTATTTAAGATTTAATAATTTTTCTTACATATCGTAATGAAATTTTCAAATCCTGATTGGTATAAAATTTTCATTCATTTATCAATACACTAAATATCAAAATATTATGAAAAAACTATTTTTTACCTTAAGCATCTTTTCTTCTTTAATTGCTAATGCTCAAAGCATTAATTTAGTTGAATTTGCTTCCGGGCTTACCAGTCCCGTCGAAATTACGAACGCCAATGACGCCCGGCTTTTCGTGGTCCAGCAGAACGGAATTATCAAAATTATTCAACCCAACGGAACGATTAACGGAGCTGATTTCATGAATATCAGTTCCAAAGTTTTGTATGGTGGAGAAAGAGGTCTTTTGGGCCTTGCCTTTCACCCGCAATATTCAACGAATGGATATTTCTTTGTTTATTATAACAACACTGCGGGAAATATTGTCGTAGCAAGGTATTCTGTAAATCCTGCGAATCCGGACATTGCAGATCCTGCTACAGAAAAAATTTTACTGAACATTCCAAAGCCTTTTGACAATCACAATGGGGGAAGTATTCATTTCGCTCCGGATGGAAATCTTTGGATTGTTACGGGAGATGGCGGAAGTGGCGGAGATCCCAATAACAACTCTCAAAATAAAAATTCACTTTTGGGAAAAATGCTAAGAATTGATGTCAATGCAACCGGACCGTATACTATTCCTGCCGGAAATCCATTTGCCGGAGCAATTGACGGAGCTGATGAAATCTGGGCCTACGGACTAAGAAATGCCTGGAAATTCTCATTTGATACTACCACAGGAAATGCAATGATTGCAGACGTAGGTCAGGGAGCCATTGAAGAAATTAATAAAATCCCTGTTACGCAAGCCGGAGTCAATTACGGATGGCGATGTTATGAAGGCAATAATGCCTACAATACATCAGGATGTGCTGCGATGGGCACCATGACTTTCCCGGTAGCGGTCTATGATCATTCCGGAGGAAAATGCTCTATCACTGGAGGTTATGTCTACAGGGGAACGCAATATCCTTCCCTTCAAGGGAAATATTTCTTTGCAGACTACTGCTCTACCCAGATTGGAATGTTAAATCCAGATAACTCTATCGTTTGGAGTCCTGCAAGTACGGGGAACAATTTTTCTACATTCGGACAGAATTCTCAGAAAGAGCTTTTTGTAGCTGCAGTTACAAGCGGAAAAATATTTAAAATCACCACCGGCACTCTGGGAACGGAAGAATCAAGCCGCCAGCCTTCCATCAGGGTTTATCCTAATCCGGCTTCTGAAAAAGTATTTATTGAAGGTTTTGCAGACGGCAAAAATAAAAGTACCGCCGGAATTATCAGCACGGAAGGAAAAATCGTTTTGGATAGTGTGAAAATCGAAAATGATGGCAGTGTAGATATTACAGGAATTCCTGCCGGAGCTTATTATCTTATCCTCAAATCAGGAGATGTAAAATCTTATAGTCAGAAACTTATTATTGAATAACACTTTTACTCAATCCTGAAACTATTAGTTGTAGAAATTCTATCCATTTTCAATAAAAAAGCGGTTCAACCTGAACCGCTTTATTTTATATCGTCATAGAGAAAATTCTCGTTTCGGGTTTGTTCCTCATCATTCTGAGATCAAAAACCATAGCGACATTTCTCGTAAATGCTCTTCCTTTTTCTGTAATCTTAATCTGATTGTCATAGATCTCCACCAATTCATCCCTTTCCATTTCTTCCAGCATTTCAAATGCATTTTCCAGTTCGGGGAATGAATTCTTATCATTAAATGTGGTTTCAAGCTGGCACATGAGATTCAGGATATGTCTTCTCACGGTAAGATCTTCTTCATTCAGAATATGACCTTTTACCACAGGAATTTCTCCTTGTTCTACCATTTTCTGATATTCTTCCACCGTTTTGACATTCTGGGCAAACGCATACCATGAATCTGAAATGGCAGACATACCGAGGCCTACCATCAATTGGGTATTGCTTGAGGTATAACCCATAAAATTCCTGTGAAGTTTTTTATGAATCAGAGATTGGTACAGATCATCGTGTTCCAGAGAAAAATGATCCATTCCCACCTCAATGTATCCTAAATCCTGAAGCAGTTTTTTCCCATCTTCATACAAACGGCGTTTTTCTTCACCACTTGGCAGGTCATTTTCATCAAAACCTCTTTGTCCTACTCCTTTTACCCACGGAACGTGTGCGTAAGAATAAAAGGCAAGTCTGTCCGGCTTCAGTTCCATTGTTTTTCTGATCGTATGTTCCATCGCATCCCAGGTTTGGTGTGGAAGTCCGAATACCAGGTCATGGCTGATTCCGCTGTACCCTATTTCCTTCGCCCATTCCGTCACATTTTTCACATTATCAAAAGGCTGGATTCTGTTGATTGCTTTCTGAACTTTAGGATCGTAATCCTGAACTCCGAAACTCACTCTTCTGAATCCAAGATCATATAAAGTCTGAAGATGATCTCTTGTTGTATTATTGGGGTGTCCTTCAAAAGAAAACTCTGGATGCTCTGCAATGTCTATCGTTTCAAAGATTCCTTCCAGTAACGTTTTCAGGTTTTTGGGCGAAAAGAATGTTGGTGTTCCCCCTCCCAGGTGAAGTTCTTTCAGCTTTGGTCTTTCTTCAAAAAGAGCAAGATAAAGTTTCCACTCTTTTAAAACACTTTCGAGGTAAGGAATTTCAACGCTATGTTGTTTTGTAATACGCTTATGACAGGCACAGAACGTACATAATGCCTCGCAGAAAGGCAGGTGAATATAAATAGAAATCCCCTCCTCTGCATTACTTTCATGAAAAGACCTGATCACCGTCTCCTTCCACTTTTCAGGCGAAAATGTAGTTTCATCCCAGTAAGGAACGGTAGGATAAGACGTGTAACGTGGTCCGGGAATATTATACTTATCTATTAAAGAATTCATTTCAAAATTTAAAATATTATCGAAGGAGGAAATTTAGCCTAAAAAATTTCACCGTACAAAATTAACCATTCCTTATGAATTTTAAACCATGAAATATATTAGCCTGTATTTTATAATGAGTCTAAATACGGTCTTTACTGGGATTTTTAAAAGAATGATAAATTCTATTTGTAAGATTTAAAATTCTGATATAATTAGTGGACGCGATATTCAAGCCGTTGCCATTACTATTTTTAAAGGCCTAAAATTTCAACTTCATCACAGAAATCCTGTCTTTTCCTGCAAAAACAATGGTAGTTCCATTGATCCAACGGCAAACAAAAAAACCTTTTTCATCGGAAATTTTCTTCCATGTTTTCCCGGAATCAAAAGAATAGCTGATATGTTGATCTCCTACTGATATCATTTCTTTACCCTTCGAACCAGGTTTTATTTTCACACAGGTCGTATAGCCTGCATTCTTTCCTGAAGCTTGTATTTGCCAGGTTTGCCCACCGTCATCTGTTGTTGCAATGTTATCGACATTGGCCTCTTGTTTTGTATAATCTCCCCCGACTGCAACGCCGAATTTATCATCGTAAAAATCTATTGAATACATTCCCTGAGAAGACTCTCCCTGAATAAAAGGCGTGTTAAAGATTTCGATTTCTTCAGTTTTAAAATTTAATCTTAAAATTCGTGAAGATTTTCCTCCCGTAGCGATCCACAGATATTTTTTTGTTGAAGCAATATTGGTATTACTGGCTGCAAATGCTGCTTCACCAGGATTTAATTTTACTTTATTTTCAAAAAAACTCCATTCTCCATTTTTATACCTAGTAAGTTTCAATCTATTATCATCTGTATCACTAAATGCGAACGCCAGTTTTTCATTCACAAAATGAAAAGCATCATAAAATGCTGCCTTACTCATATCAGTAAAAACAAGTTGATACTTTAAATTTTTCTTATCAATCTTATAAAAGTAAGCCGGACTTTCGATATTTACAGCATAAAGTGAATCTTTGTCTTGAGCAAGAGTTCTGAACTGCAGCTTTATTTCAGAGAGTCTGATTTGTTTCTGATTTTTGATTTTTTTTAAATCAACGAACCCTAACTTTGAATCTGTTCCGCTATACCAGACCTTGTCACCATCAACCTCAAGAGCTCTTATACTTATCTTATCATTCAGAATCGTGGTAAAGCTTTCTATTTGCTGTGAAAACACCAACAGTCCAAGACTTAAAAATAAAATGGAAAAAGTTTTTTTCATAATGAACAAAAATAAAAAATCCGCAGATTACTGCGGATTTTGAGTGTATATTTTTTTAATCTAAATCAGGTTTTTCTAAAGGCTCCTGTTCAGCTTTAAAAGTCTCACCATATTCTCCTTTCTGAAGTTTAGAGTGTTTTTTACTGTACAGGAAGTAAACAAAAAATCCGATGATCAGCCAGGCGAAAGAATACATCTGTGCTTCCTTGCTCAGGTTAAAGATCAGATAAACATTGATCGCGATCCCACAACATGCAATGACCGGTAAAGCAGGAACTTTAAAGTTTCTCTGCAAATTAGGTTCTTTCACTCTCAATACCCAAACGGCTACACATACCATTGTGAAGGCAAATAAAGTTCCGAAACTCGTCATATGTGCCAGATCGTTAATAGGCGTAAGAGAAGCAACAATCGCAATAACGACTCCCAAAATAAGAAGGTTTTTTGTAGGCACTCCTGTTTTAGGGTTTACTTTTGAAAATGTAGCCGGGATCAACCCGTCTTTAGACATTCCTAAGAAAATTCTTGACTGTCCCATAATCATTACCATCAATACAGAAATTAATCCTACCGTAGCAGCAATGGTAATAATGTATCCAGCCCAGGCGTATCCGGCAATATCAAATGCATAGGCAACAGGAGCTTTGATCGCATCCGGATATTTTCCAAGAGGATTAAAGTCTGTATAATGCATCATTCCGGTTAATACCAGAGAAACAAGAATATATAAAAGGGTACAGATAATCAATGAAGCGATGATGGCAAATGGTACGTCTTTTTTAGGATTTATAGCCTCTCCTGCCTGAGTAGAAACGGCATCAAAACCTACATAAGCAAAGAAAATAGCGGACGCTCCTGCTACTACTCCAGCGAGACCATATGCGGAATGTGAGACTCCGTTTTCTGTAATGGTTGTAGGCTCAGGAATAAAAGGAATCCAGTTTTTAAATGGATCAGCAGAATTTAAAATGATATAAGCTCCTGCAATGATCACGAAGATAATCGCGGAAACTTTAAGTATTACAATAAAATTATTCGCTTTAGCAGCACCTTTCGTTCCTCTTACCAGAATAGAAATCACAAAGAATACGATCAAAAACGCAGGTAAATTCATTGAGAATCCTGAGTTTCCTGCAGCAATATAAGTCTGAGGGTCTGAGGTAAGATAGGCTGGCAAATGCAATCCAAACATCTTGAGGAGCTTGGCAAAATATCCTGACCAGGATACGGCAACGGTCATAGATCCCATAGCATATTCTAATATCAGTCCCCAGCCAATGATCCATGCAAAAATTTCCCCTACTGTTCCATACGCGTAGGCATATGCTGAACCTTCTACCGGAAGAATGGAAGCAAACTCTGCATAACACAGTGCTGCAAATACACAGGCAATCCCTGCAATAACAAATGAAAGTGCCAGTGCAGGCCCGGCATTATAATATGCACCGGTTCCTGTAAGTACAAAAATTCCTCCTCCGATAATTGCTCCGATCCCGATAGCAGTAAGGCTCCATTTACCCAGAACGCGTTTCAGCTGGCTCTTTTTGATATCAGCTTCATAAGCACTCATTGGTTTCTTAACCCAAATTTTAGACATGTTTTTTTATTTAATTAAAGATTTACGAAAATATAAAAATTTTACAAACCTTAACGTTTATTGACAAACTTTCGTGATTTATTTTACATTAAAATATTTAAAAAACTGATTTACACTTTATTTAATTTATTTCCAAAAGTGTTAATTTTTGTTTATTTTTGATCGCATGAATTTATATGATCTTTTTGTAAAGCCGTATGAAAACTACAGCGCTGTACAAATTCTGCTGGAAGCTACTGGTACGGTTTTCGGAATTTTGAGCGTCTATTTTTCAATTAAAAAGAATATCTGGGTTTACCCTACAGGCATCATATCTACGTTGATTTATGTATACATTCTTTTTAATTTCGGTCTGTTGGGAGACTGTATGATCAATGTATACTATACCGCCATGAGCATTTATGGCTGGATCTTATGGTCAAAGAACTCTAAAGATCATATTCATGTGGATGTAAGCTGGGCTACAAGAAGAGAAAGAATGTTCGCGGGATTTCTTTTTGTACTAAGTATAGCTCTTGTTACGCTTATCTACTATTACAAACCTTATATAGACAATCACTTTTCTATGGATGGCGCCAACTTAGGACTGTATCATCTGGATTGGGCCAATTGGCTGGATGTGATCACAACTTCTATATTTTTAGTGGGAATGTGGCTGATGGCCAGACAGCGCATTGAGAACTGGATTTTCTGGATTATCGGAGATTTTATATGCATCCCAATGATGATTTTTAAGGAGCTTGGAATCACTTCGGTTCAATATTTGGTATTTACTATAATGGCTATCCTTGGATACCTCAATTGGAAAAAAAGTTTAAAAGAAAAAAATATACAATAAAGTCATGAAAAATTTATTTAAAATAGCACTCAGCATCGTTGCTATTGCGAGTTTGTCATCATGTTTAGCTTACAGCGATGGCTATTCGAACAATGGCTATGGAGATCCATATTATAATAATGGAGCCTATTATGCTCCTTCCGGTTATTACGGGAATGGTGGTTATTACGGAAACGACGGCTACTATTACAGAAACGACGTCAACTATTATTATGATAACGGTATTCCTTATTATTACTACAATTCAGGAAACAACCGAAGAAAAGTATATGTAGAAAGGAGAACTACGGTAACTTCACAGAGACCGAGTAATGGCTTCAGAGGTCAGCCTGTAGATGGAAGTAACAATGGTAATGGTAACGGATTCAGAAACCCGAATAACAGCAATTCTAATAACAACCAAAGACCACAGAGCAACCAGAACAGCGGAGGCTTCAGAAATCAAAGCGGAAATTATCAGAATAACCAAGGCTCTCAGAATAATCAAAACAGTGGCGGTTTCAGAAATACACAACAGTCTAATCAGAACCAAAACAGAAATACAACCCGATCAACAGAATCTTCTAATGGCGGATTCAGAGGCAGTACAAGTACTCCAGCCAATACCCAGCAGAACAGCGGTTCCACAAGACAGCAGAACAGCGGAGGTGGATTTAGATAAAACGATTATAAATAAGAAAACGAACAGCTAACACTGTTCGTTTTTCATTTTAAATATATTAATTTTGCTCGTTAATTTTACACTAAAAGAATATGGAATTTTATAAATATCAGGGGACTGGAAATGATTTTGTGATGATCGACAACCGGGATCTGCAATTTCCAAAGGAGAAAGATCTTATTGAAAAACTATGTGACAGACGTTTTGGAATTGGCGCCGACGGACTCATCCTTTTGGAAAACGAAGGGGATTATGACTTCAAAATGGTGTACTATAATTCAGATGGCGGCGAAAGCACGATGTGTGGAAATGGCGGAAGATGTCTGGTAGCCTTTGCTTTCTTCCTTGATATATTTGAAGATAAATGTAAATTCATTGCGACTGACGGAGAGCATGAAGCGGAGATCCATAATGGGGTTATTAAATTAAAAATGATTGATGTAGACTCCACTTCGATGGATGGAGAAGATACGGTGATGAATACAGGATCTCCACATTATGTAAAATATGTAGAAGATCTGGTGAATTACAATGTTTTCGCACAAGGAAACAGCATAAGAAATTCAGAAAAGTATAAAGAAAAAGGCATCAATGTAAATTTTGTTGAAAAAATTACGGATGATGAAATCTTTGTAAGAACCTATGAACGAGGCGTTGAGGACGAAACTTTCAGTTGTGGAACAGGAGTTACAGCTTCTGCTTTAACTTTTCTGCAAAAACATAATCTAATCTCTGTAAAAGTTACAACCTTAGGCGGAAATCTGAAGGTTCATGCTGAGAAAAACGGAAATTCTTTTCAAAACATTTGGTTGGAAGGTCCTGCGAAGCAAGTTTTTAGAGGTAAAATAGATCTTATTTAAAAACAAACTTTTAATCAATTTTTTAAGAATGAAAAAAACGGTTCTCGTTATCGCTCTCATTATTTTTGGGGCGGCAGGATTTTTTGGTTTGAGATTTTATAATAAATATTATGGAAACAATGTGGAGAAAGACGGTTACGTTTTGATTCCCCACAAAGCGGATTTCAAACAAATTCTAGATTCCGTGACTCCCTATGTAAAAGATAAGGAAGCTTTTGAGGCTGTAGCCAGGGATAAAGATCTGGATAAATATTTTAAACCGGGACGTTACCATTTCCGATCGGGGGAAGGAAACACGAAACTTGTGAATATGATCAAGGCCGGAAATCAGGCTGAAAACAGTTTCAGAATCGGAGATTTCGGAGATATGTACCAGATGATCGGGAAAGTAACCAAAAAGACTGAATTGGATTCTTTACATTTTGTGAATGATCTGAATCAGGTAGCGGTAGAAAAAGGATATAAAAATGCAGAGGATTTAAAAAAGTATTTCTTCATCGATACTTATAATTTTTTCTGGACGGTAAGTCCCAGGGAGTTTTTCAAGAAGTTTGATGAACAATACAATGAATTCTGGACCAGCGAAAGAAAAAACCAGGAGCAAAAGTCAGGGCTTACCAGAGATCAGATCTATTCGCTGGCCTCTATTGTTTATAAAGAATCGGGAGGCAAGAAAGATGAAATGAAAACCATTGCAGGACTCTATCTGAACAGATATAGAAAAGGAATGAAGCTTCAGTCCGATCCTACGGTAATTTATGCCATTAATAAGCAGACTAATTTCAAAGAACCGATCAAAAGAGTACTTTATAAACATTTGTCTACACCATCTCCTTACAATACATATGCGAACGCAGGAATTCCTCCGGGACCTATCTGTGTGGTAGACAAAAATTCAGTAGATGCTGTATTAAATGCAGAACACAACAATTATATATTTATGTGTGCTGATCCTGCAAGGTTTGGTTATCACAAATTTACAGCCAGCGCAGAAGAGCATGCCATCAATGCAAAAGCTTACCAGGACTGGTTAAATTCTAAAAATATTAAATAAAAACCAAATTTAACTTTATTTTAACAATTTCATAATTAACTTTTAACACTTTTATACGACTTATACATCTATAAACAATACATAATTTTAATATTTTGAAAATTAACCCAATTCATAATTTCACAATATTAACAGTTATACTTTTACGATTTTACACAAAAAATACCCTATGAATCAGACGGAAATTGTCAACATTTTCACAAAAAAAACGCTAGCCCTTACTTTTGTACTTTCAGCCGCTGTAATGGCTTTTGGTCAGGAGAAAGCAGGTGTCACGGGAATGATTGTCAACAAAAACAACCAACCGGTTCCTTATGCTTCGGTGACGTTCAGCAATAAAACGAACAAATCGTTAAGCGATGCTGTGCTGACCGACGAAAAAGGACAGTACAAACTGGAATTAGCAGCTGGAAATTACGATATTATTGTAGAAGCCATCGACTACAAAAAGAGCACTATCAATAAAAGCATTGCAGGCGCGGGAAACATCGGAGCTTTGTCTATAGAGGCTGAGTCAACAAGTACTGCCGGTAATAAAACTCAGGAAATCCAGGGAGTTGTGATCACTGCTGCAGCTACAAAACCCTATAAGGTAGAGTTGGACAAAAGAACGTATGATCCTTCTCAGGATATTGTAAGTAAAGGAGGGAATCTTCAGGATGTCCTTTCGAACGTTCCTTCCGTTTCTGTGGATACTGACGGTACAGTTTCTATGAGGGGAAGTTCCAATGTAAGGTTTCTGATCAATGGAAAACCTTCTGCCCTGCTTGGGATAGATGATGGTGCCAATGCGCTTCAGAGTATTCCTGCAGACCAGATCGACAGAATTGAAGTGATTACCAACCCTTCTTCTAAATTTGAAGCAAGCGGTACAGCGGGTATTCTGAATATTATTTTAAAGAAAACCAAGAAGACAGGTTTCAACGGGAGTGTGATCGGAACTTTAGGATATCTTCCTCAAACCAACCTGAATGCCAACCTTAACTGGAGAAAAGGAAACTTTACATGGTTTCTCAATGGCGGAGGTGGTTACAGGGAATCAAAAAACACCAGCAGAAACGATGATTATTTTAACAATGCCGTATTAGATGATGATTTGGTACAAAGAAATACGAACTCTGAAACTAAAAGTAAAAACAACAACTATAATGCTTCTGCAGGTATCGTTTATGACATTTCTGAAAAAACCTCAGTAAATGCATCCGGAACCGTAAGAACTTTTGACAGTGAAAATTTTGGAAATATTGATTATCTTTATACTCCTTTTAAAAATCCTTTTTATACATCAAACAGAAGTACTTTCGGAACAAACAACAACCTCGCTTTTCAAGGTGATTTTGGGTTAGATCATAAATTTGATGATAAAGGACAAAATTTATCATTATCATTAAGTTTACAAAGAAGCCGATCATACAATGATACCAATATTGATGATACTATTGATAATTTGAAAGATATCATTAATCAAAATACCACGAACAGATCTGTTATTGGTAAAGCTGATTATGAGTTGCCTATTGGTGAATATTCAAAATTAGAAGCAGGATATAGAATTGATATCAATACCAATGATTATAGCAATGATGTGCGTGAAAGCACCGCAACAAAGCCATTAGATTTTCTTAAGCCATATACTTACGATGCAACCTATAAGGAGACTTTTAATGCTTTTTATTTACAATTCAAAAGTAAAATCGGAAAATTAGGGTATCAGGTAGGTGTAAGAGACGAATTGTCGAATGTAGATATTAATTACGTCAGCCTTGACCCTAAGAAAAGTGTACCTGCAACTACTAAAAATTACAATAACTTATTCCCAAGCGTATATTTAAGTTATGAATTCGCTAAGGATAATCAGTTGCTATTAAACTACACAAGAAGAATAGACCGTCCAAGATCATTCTTTATGATTCCTAACCCGAGTTATAATGATAACCAAAATATTTTTGACGGAAACATTGATCTTAATCCATCCTATGTAGACTCTTTTGAATTTGGGTACAGTATTTCAAAAAAGAAATTTACGATTAACCCTACGCTATATTACAGACATCAGACTGATGACACAAAAATGTTAGTGTATAATATTTTGGCTACAGATGAAAATGGAGTTATTATTAATCCAAAGCGTATAGAATCTCATACAAAACCTATTAACCTGGGTACAGATGACCGTTTCGGTTTAGATTTAAACTTCAACTGGGATGCAACAAGTTGGTTGAAATTCTTAGGAAATGTAGATCTTTTTGGTTACAATACGAAAGGAAGCACACTATATGACACCTTTGATAAAAATGGCAATCCTATTCAGGCGGTTGCTGATTTTAATGGTAAAGGTTTTTCAACAAGAGCAAGACTTTCTTCAACGATTAAAGTGGATAAAACATTCAGCTTCCAGTTACAAGGATTCTACAGAGGGGGCCAGAAAACGGCTTATCAGGATAGAAAAGACATGTATGCCATCAGTCTCGGTGCTTCTAAAACCATTTGGAAAGGTGACGGAACTTTAGCATTCAACGTTCAGGATATTTTTAATACCCGAGCAATGAGATCTACGACTTATACAGCTAATAGTGTAAGGGATTCTTATATGCAATGGCAACCAAGGCAATTCTCCGTTTCTCTTACCTACAGATTCAAACAGGGTGAGAAGGTAGAACAGCCTAAAAGGAAAAAAGATATTAACTCCAATGCATCTGGAGACGACCAGCAAGGTCCAATGTAATACCACAAAAAATCCCGAAAATATTTTCGGGATTTTTTTATTTTACGGTTTCAGCCTTTTCGTATTTTTCTTTTTCTGCTTCATAGATTCTTTTTCTAAGATCACTGGTTGAGAACCTGTGGTCTCTTTTATTGTAAAAGATCTCGATGCCTTTTTCCTCACAATATTGTTTACCCGTAAAATCTTTATCCATATAATCATCACCGATGATTCTTACATCAATCACGAATGACTTCAGAATATCCAACAGATCTTCTTCCGTATAATAAGGAATAATCTCGTCAACAGCATTGACAGCCTTAAGCTGAATATACCTCTCAACAATAGTCTGGCTCGGTTTATTTTTGTTTGGACGATCGTGAGACGGATCAATCTGAAGTCCTACGATTAAATAATCGCATATTGTTTTAGCTTCTTCAAGCATTTTAATATGTCCCGCATGAAGCAAATCAAATGAGGAAAATGTAATACCTATTTTCTGTGTTTTCATATTAATTTCAATTAAAATTCCGAAACAATATCTGTCTTTTTAAAAGTGTTAAAAAAAAGAAATTGAGGGGAAAAGATTTGATGATTCGATGATTTGTTTTTATCTTTTTTCAATATATCCTTTATACCGTTTGTGCATCAAGATACATCTGCCATTTCCATACTGTTCTCAATGATTCTTCCAATGTGGTCTCAGACTTCCAGTGGAGTTCTTTTTCAGCTTTATCAGCATTGGCATAGGCAACTGTAATATCGCCTTCTCTCCTCTCACAAATCTGATAGGGAACTTTTACATCATTAGCTGTTTCAAAAGCTTTCACGACTTCTAATACCGATGATCCTTTTCCTGTTCCCAGATTGAAGATATCAATGACGGTCTCTTCATTACTCTGCATTAATTTCTTAAGCGCACTTACATGAGCTTTAGCCAAATCTACAACATAAATATAATCCCGAACTGCCGTTCCATCTTCCGTATCATAATCGTCACCCCAAATATTAAGTTTCTCACGAATCCCAGCTGCTGTTTGAGTAACATACGGGATGAGATTATTGGGAACACCAATCGGAAGTTCTCCCAGTTTTCCTGATGGATGGGCTCCGATCGGATTAAAATATCTCAAAAGAGAAATTCTTCTGTTATATGCTTTTGCAAAATCTGTTAAAATCTCCTCTCCCATTTGCTTTGTTTTACCATAAACACTTTCAGGAAGTTTCAAAGGCGTATTTTCATCAATCGGCATGGTCTCTGCCTGGCCGTATACGGTGCAGGAAGAACTGAAAATGAAATTAGAGATTCCTCTTTCTTTAAACTCCTGAAGAACATTGATGAGGGTAAATAAATTATTTTCATAATAATCAACAGGTTTTAACTGACTCTCTCCAACCGCCTTAGAAGCTGCAAAATTAAGACATCCTTCGATTTTATGCGCATCAAAAACCTGAGTAAGCAGTTCTCTGCGTCTTAAGTCAAAAGGATAAAAAAACGGCTTTTTGCCTGTAATCTCTTCGATATTCTTTAAAATAAATCTTTCCGAGTTGGATAAATCATCTACAATAACGACTTCAAAACCGTCGTTAAGTAGCTCCACTACTGTGTGGGAACCGATATATCCAAGCCCGCCTGTAACAAGTACTGCCATTTTTTTTTAATATTTTTTTTAATCTGTGTGTTTGCCTATGTTGTTTATTTCGCTCTTTGTAGGCGTATGCCGTAAGTAATTTATAAGTAATATCGGTCCTATTAAAAATAAAGTTAGTCCAAATAAAAAAGAATAAATATACGCTCCCCATTTCTCATCATAATTAATATAAAAGCTCATTAAACCTAAAATTATAATTGAAACACCTGTAATATTTAAATATATAAACATTTTTTTTGATTCTTTGAACACATGTACAAATGTCACAATCAATAATACAAATGCTATGAAATTTAAAAAATAGATCGGAATTCTAAATTGAATGTACTTTTCTACTAATCTATAACCTTTAAGTAAAACATTAATTACGAATACTCCATAATAAATAATCCACCCTAAAATAAAAACAATTGTAAAAAAATAAGCAAACTTATTCTTAAGTATTCTTTCGTCGTGAAGCATGGTTTTATTTCATAAACTCAAGCACTGCATCGGTAATATACTTCAGCTGCTCTTCATCTAATTCCGTATGCATTGGAAGAGATATTACCTGATCCAAAAGCTTATCAGTATTCACAAAATCGGCATCATTGCTTTCCTGATAATACGCTTTCTGCTTTCTCAATGCTACAGGATAATAGATCATGGCCGGAATATCTTTTTCTGTAAGAAACTTTTGAAGCTCGTTACGTTTTCCGTTTGTAATTCTTAGTGTATACTGATGGAATACATGGGTTGAATTTTCTGACCTTTTTGGAGTAAGGATATCGGTAAGACCTGAAAAAGCCTCATCATAATAATCTGCAGCTCTTCTTCTCGCTTCGTTATAAGAATCCAGATGTGGAAGTTTTTTTCTTAAAACCGCCGCCTGAATGCTGTCTAATCTTGAATTCACTCCTACCTCATCGTGATAGTATCTTTCATACATTCCATGATTGACGATCCCTCTTAAACGGTGAGCAAGCTCATCATTATTGGTGAAAATGGCACCTCCATCCCCATAGCAACCTAAATTTTTAGAAGGGAAAAATGAAGTGGTTCCCACAGTTGCCATTGTTCCTGCATATTTTTGAGTTCCGTCTGCGAATGTATATTCTGCTCCGATTGCCTGTGCATTGTCTTCAATGACATAAAGGTTATGTTCTTCTGCAATTTTCAGAATTTCTTCCATATTGGCACACTGTCCGAAGATATGTACCGGAATGATTGCTTTTGTTTTGGGTGTGATTGCTTTTCTGATCTCTTCGGGAGAGATGGTGAATGTATCGTAATCTACATCTACCAGGACTGATTTCAGTTTAAGCAGATGAATAACTTCTACTGTAGCAGCAAAAGTAAAATCAGCAGTGATCACTTCGTCTCCTTCTTGAAGGTCCAAAGCCATCAGCGCGATCTGTAAAGCATCCGTTCCGTTAGCACACGGGATCACATGCTTTACATCTAAATAAGATTCCAATTCATTCTGGAAAGACTTCACTTCGGGGCCATTGATAAAAGCCGCAGAATCCATTACATTTAAAACTGCATTATCTACATCATTCTTTATTTTGTAATACTGACTTTGCAAGTCAACCATCTGAATTTTTTTCATAAATAAATATTTGTGTAAAAATAAGGAATTTAAAATCCTTTCAAAAATTTTATTCATTTTGTTTTATCTTTATAAAAAATAACTTCATGAAAAAACTTTTACTCTTTTGTCTTTTAGTGGGTTACTCTATAGCAAATGCACAGACAGAGCTTGTTTTTGTTTATTTTACAGGCAAACCGAATAAAGCTGCTTTTTATGCCAATCCTCTTTCAGAACTGACTCAAAAATCACTTAACAGACGTACTTCACTAGGTATTCCGCTGAATGATCAGGATGCCCCAATTGAACAATCCTATATCCAGAATCTTCAGAATCTTGGTTTTACCGTCATTGATTATTCTAAATGGCTAAATGGAGCGGCCGTGAATGCCACTCCGGCACAGATTGCAGTATTACAGACACAGCCTTACGTATCTTCCGTGGGCCGTTTTGCCAAAAACAACCCATCCATACCTAAAACAGCGATTCAGAATAAATGGAACACCACTACTGACAGTCAAAAAACACTGACTGTTTTTGATTATGGCTCAGGTTCTGCCCAAATAGACCAGATCAATGTGAGGCCTCTTCATCTGGCAGGCTTTACAGGAACAGGAGTTTCTATTGCTGTTATAGATGCAGGATTTCCTTATGTAGATACAGGATCTGCTTTTGACAGACTGAGGACTAATAATCAGATCAAAGCGGTTTATGACTTTGTTACCAAAACCAATAATGTCTACAGTAACTCGATCAGTAATCACGGATCCGCAGTATTGGGAGCTATCGGTGGATACATCAAAGATGTGTTTGTAGGATCCGCGCCTGATGCTGATTTTTATCTGTACCGCAGTGAAAATGCTGTTGGTGAGATTCCGGAAGAGGAAATATACTGGATAGAAGCGGCCGAAGAAGCTGATAGAAAAGGGGTTGATATTATCACAGCTTCTCTGGGATATAATATTTTTGATGACCCGAGATACAGTTATACCTACTCGGATATGAATGGAACTACTTCTTTCATCGCAAGAGCAGCTGAAATAGCGGCAAATAAAGGGATTTTCGTTCTCGCTGCGGCAGGAAATGCAGGCCAGCAGGCATGGCATTACCTCATGACCCCGGCTGATAATGCTAAGGTTTTTAGTATAGGTTCTGTAGATGCCACGGGGAATTCATCAGGGTTCTCCTCTTATGGGCCCAATTCGCTGGGGATTGTAAAACCTGACGGAAGTGCAAGGGGAACTGCTTCAGCAACAGTCAACAACAGTACATTAACTTCTGTCAATGGAACTTCCATTGCAACCCCTATTGCAGCTGGCGGTGTGGCATGTTTTATTCAGGCTTTCCCTTCGATGAACAGAGAGCTCATGAGAACAAAATTAAGACAAACGGCTTCCCTTTATCCCAATCATACAGACCAGATGGGCTACGGTATTCTCAACTTTGGAAGTGTCTATAATCAGGTGTTGAATACTTCTGAAATAGTGAAAAAAGAGAAATTTGCCATTTTCCCGAATCCTGTTAAAAACATTTTGAATATTGCTTCTGAAAGTGAGGTATTATCCCTGGAAGTCTATGATAATCTTGGGAAATTGGTCAGAAAAAACATCGGCCAGAAATCTATAAAAGTAGAAGAATTCCCCAAAGGAACTTATTATCTTAAAATTCAGATGAAGGACAAAAGCTTTTATGAAAAATTTTTAAAGGAATAGTATATTTAAAAGAAAACGCCTTTCAAATTGAGAGGCGTTCTTTATAAGGACTTATGCTGAGTTTCTACTCGCATTAATATTTCCAAACAGTGATCTGGTCACCAGCTTTTCATAAGCTTCTTTATTCCCTTCTCCTTTCTGGATTTTCATCAGTGCATATTGCTGAATACTTAATAATGGCAAGACAATCTTTTCACGGATCTTCACGGACTTTCTGGAAAGCGGATCTTCTTCCTGCAACATTTTGAATCCTGTAAGTTCAAGCATAATATCTCTTGAAAGGGTATATTCATCAAAAAGCACCTTCCAGAATGCACCAAATTTTGGATTATTCCTGATGTAATAGGTCAGAGGAAAATAAGATTTGTTCATACTCATCATTGAATTAAGAACCAGAGTTTTAAAGAAATCAGAACCTTTATACAAGTCTTTTACTTCTTCAAGTCTGCCCTGTTCTTTCATCTGCTGCATGGCAAATCCGAATCCGAAGAATCCGGGAACATTCTGTTTCAACTGTGCCCAAGAACCTACAAATGGAATGGCTCTGAGATCTTCAAATTTCAGTTCACTGCCGCTTCCTCTTTTGGATGGACGGCTTCCAATATTGGTCTTCCCATAATATTCGAGTGTACTCATCTCCTGAAGGTAAGGAACAAACATCGGGTGAGCTTTCAGATCTGAATATTTTTTATAACTGATATCAGCCAGCTCGGCAATCAATTTTCTTTCTTCTTCTGTAAGGTCTTTTTTAGAATTTTTAAAGACATCATTTTCTACCCCGGCAGTTAATAGCTGTTCAAAATTGTACTTGGCCTGTTCTTTATTTCCGAAAATACTGGTGATGGTCTGTCCCTGAATAGTCAGCTCAATTTTATTGTTGGCAATCGTATTTCCCTGTGAAGCATAAAAATCGTGGGTTTTCCCTCCTCCTCTTGCGGGTGGCCCTCCTCTACCATCAAAGAATACCACTTTAATACCATTTTGAACGGAAAGTTTAGTTAAGACCTCTTTAGCCTTATAAATTTCCCAGTTTGCCTTCAGGTATCCACCGTCTTTGGTTCCATCTGAAAAGCCAAGCATGATGGTCTGCTGATTCCCTCTGCTTTCAAGATGCTTTTTATAAACAGGATTCTGGTAAAGTTCGTTCATGACCTGTTCAGAATTGGCAAGACCTTCCATCGTTTCAAAAAGCGGAACGATATCCATTTTGATCTGATCTTCCTGATAACCACAGATCTTAAAAAATGCATAGACATTCATCACATCTTTTACAGCATCAGAATTTGAAATAATATAACGGTTCATGCCCCGCTGTCCGTTCAGATCCTGAATTTCAGCAATCTGCGAAACTGTCAATAAGGTATCTTTGATGATATCTTCAAACTGATTTGCATCGACTTTTTCATCAAGCTGAATCAGTTTATTGAATTTTTCTTCATGAGAAACCTCTGTATTTCCATATACTTTTGTAAAAACATCATCAATGACTTTCTGATGAATCCTGCTGTCCTGGCGAATATCCAGCGTTGCAAAGTGAGTTCCGAAAATTTTCACCCGGTCTCTAAAGTTAGCCAGAAGATCTAAAAACAGAGAATTGTGTTCATTCACGAGTATTTTTTCGGCTTCATCTGCCTTTTTAAGAATATCTTCTGCGGTAATGATATCTCCATTAAAGATGGCTCTGTACAGGTCATCGCTTAACTGAGTCAATACTTCAGAAACACCTCTGAAACTTAATCTTCTTCTGATAAATTTCAAATGGCTGTAATAGGATTTCAGAATGGCAGAACGGAGTTCTTCCGCGACTCTTTTGGTAACATCCGCGGTCACAAATGGATTTCCATCTCTGTCGCCACCCGGCCAGAAACCAAGCTGAATAATATCTTCATGAAGATGAAAATGACTGCTTCCAAATGTCTTCTTAATCTTGGTAAACAGCTCCCCGATCGTATCATAATACACATATCTCAAATAGGAAATAATGCTCAATGCCTCATCAATGGGTGTTGGTTTCTCTTTATTCACGAAAGGAGTTTTTCCCAACTGCTGCAGAAGCATATCAATCTGCGTTACAGAATCGCTGGTAATAGCGCCTCTGAGATCCTGGATGATTCTTTGTACCGAGCTTGGATAAAACTGGGTGGGGTGTGCTGTAAACACCACTTTTACCGTAAAGTCTTCCAGCTTTTCACGGACTTTTTCAAGTTTTTGATCCTGGTACGACCTTTCAAAAAGATTGGTTACTGTTCCGCTGTCGCTTTCGGAATGAAGATTGGGGAATGCAGCATCTTCAATACTGTCAAACAAAACCACCTGTCTTTCGATGTATTGTATGACTTTAAAAAGCAGTTCCAATTTCTGCTCTTCCGTCTGAAGATCGGTATGGTTTTTAAAGAATTCTTCAACAATCTCCTCAGGCGTTTTTCCTTCTTCGTATCCGTTTCGGCTTTCCTCGTAAAGGAAGGGAAGAAGCATCCC
Source organism: Chryseobacterium carnipullorum (assembly GCF_003815695.1). NCBI lineage: Bacteria > Pseudomonadati > Bacteroidota > Flavobacteriia > Flavobacteriales > Weeksellaceae > Chryseobacterium > Chryseobacterium carnipullorum. The sequence goes on from NZ_CP033920.1 coordinate 4,873,716, forward strand.
AATATTGGTCATTTTATCATAAGGCAGGCTCATAAATAATGAATTGTAGATCTGGAACTTATTCTCCACGATCTGCCTGAATTTTTCTGCTCGTTCGTCGTGTATCATATAACAAATGTAACGGATTTTGGAATTAAATGAATTGATAAATGACAAAAAATGCATTACCGGAAATAAAATTATTTTACTATTTTCTAAAAACTACTCCCATTAAAGAAAACGCTACAGCTAATCCCTTTTATCTTAAGATAAATATGGAAATTTACAGGACTGAAATAGGCTACTTTATAGGCAAGGGTTCTCAACATGGAACATATTTAAAAATAAACGAGATTAAAAGATAATAATTTCGACAGACTTCCAAATACATCACTGCAAAAAATACAATATCAACAAGATTTTAAATTATTACTATTCAATTTTATAACAATTTTGAATTAAATCAGTTTAATGATTAATTTTACTTTCATAGAAATTAATCAACATCCAATGAAACATCTATTTATATTCCTTTTAATAACCTTTATTTTCACAGGCTGTGGTGATGATTGCTACAATGCTCCTCAGACTATAGCATTTAAATTGGTGAATTCCAATGATGAAAATCTGATCACGAATGGAACCCTTACCGCTTATTCTATTAAAGATGACCATCAGGTTGGGGTACAATTAACTAAAACCTCCGAAGATCTGATCATTTTAGAAAATGTAGGTGCTTATAATGGAACAAAAAATTATATTTTCTCTTCTAATATTAAGTCTTTTAATTTTTCAATACAGTCGTCAGAGTTTAAAGGAGGTTGTGATGGTTTTGAGATCAATAAATTAACGTTTACAGGGGTAGGGATCAACGTAACGGATGAAAAAGGATATTATAAAATCGTACTTCAATAGTCTTCATGATGAATTTAATCCGCAGCAGATGAAGGTCAGATTGAAAAAGAACAGGTCCAATGTAATAAAAAGCTATCTTACACTGTCTTAGAATAAACTGCCTTATGAAAACCTCATTGAAATCATTTCTTGTTATTATCGTTTTATTGATACAAAACTATACTGCACAAAAGCGTTCTGACAGCATTGATGCCTTCATCACCCATAAAATGAAGGAACTGAAAATCCCGGGGCTTCAATTGGCTGTCATCAGAAATGAAAAAATTGATCACCTGAGTCATTACGGACTTGCCAATATAGAACATGGGATCGCGACAAAAAACAATACGGTATTTTCTATCAATTCAATGACAAAAGCTTTTGTTGGGGTTGCTGTGATGCAGCTTCAGGAGCAGGGAAAATTAAAAACCAATGATCCTATTTCAAAATACATCACTGACATTCCTGAAAACTGGAAAAAAATAACCATTAGACAGCTACTGAGTAATACCTCAGGACTTCCCAATAATATTGATGAAAAAGAACAGGTATTGGGTGAAGGCATTGAAAGTAAAAACTGGGAAATCGTCAAGACCCTCCCGATGGAGTTTTCACCCGGTGAAAAATTCAGTTATAACCAAACCGGATACTTTATCTTAGGAAAAATAATTACGCAGTTAAGTGGAGTTCATTTCACAAAATTTATTGAAGACAATCAATTCAAACCTTCCAAACTGCTGGTCACTCAATTTGGAGATTCCAACGATATCATTGAGAACAGTGCAGGGGCCTACTCTACCATTATCAATAACGACGGCCACTGGATCAACGATGGAAAACTTCACAACGCTTATGCCACTTCCCACTCTTTTTCCGGACAGCTACAGGAATTCTGTCTTCAGCAGAAGACTTAAGCAAATGGATACTAGCTTTACAGGAAGGCAAACTGCTTAAGGATCAAAAAAGCATCAGAGAACTTTTCACGACCATAAAACTCAATAACGGTGATATAGGTGGTTTCAATAAACTCACGAATGGTTATGCTCTGGGATGGCCGACTGTTGTACGAACTGAACATCCTGCTGTTGCTCCTGTGGGCGGTATGCGCTCTGCCCTATTTGTATATCCTCAGGATCACCTGTCTATTGTCGTTTTAACTAATCTGCAAGGCTCAAATCCTGAATGGTTCATTGATGAAATTGCAGGCTACTATATTCCTGATATGAAAGCTGAAAATGGTTTTGGGCTCAGTCCCAACATGAAAATGCTGTACTTACAAACTCGTGCAGACGGTTATCAAAATGTAGCTTTGGTTTATCAGAAAATCAAAAAGAAAAACAAAAGCTTTAAGGTGTCTGAGGATGAGATCAATTCATGGGGCTATCAGATGATGGGACGTGATCTTAAAAATGAAGCATTAGCTGTTTTTAAATTGAATACGGAATTATTTCCCAACAGTTCCAATGTTTTTGACAGTTATGGTGAAATATTAGATGCACTGGGACGTAAACAAGAAGCCATTATGAATTATAAAAAATCATTGCTTCTCAATCCCGATAATACCAATGCTGCTAATTATTTAAAGGATAAAAAATAAATCATCATTCATTTTCGTAAATTTGCCGTAAAGTATTTACTTTATGAAACTCATGGTCATCACTTCGCTGCTTCTATCCCATCTGTTCTTTGCACAGACTGCAGTTCCGGATGACTACAGGAAGATTCCGGATATTCTGGATACCACAGAATATTTATACCCGTTTATTATTCCTGATAAAGATTATGGTTATTGGAGGGTGCTTACCAATGACACTGACCCTGAAAAAGCAGTGATCTATGAAAGCCAGATGCCGGACTTTATGACCATCAATGAGCCGATTCCTGAGAGAGGTTTTTTCCAGCAATGTATGGGCAACAGATGCTTTTCCTATATCCTTGCCTGTAAAAAAGAAAGGTCTGTCTATTTTTCCAGTGAACAGCAACTACGCGACTTTATCGGAACGGTAGATAATCTTCCGGAAGCTATTTTACTGGCCCAAACGTATGGTTTTTCCATAGATACCAGCAATAAGGCAGGAGGTTCCTATAAAATTGAAGACAACTATATATCCCTGTATGTCTCAAAACCTAAAGGCTGTCCTGAAATTAAAGAATCCTACGTCATCAAAATCAATAGAAAAACAGGCAGGCTGGAGTCAAAAAATAATGGGGTTTATTTTAAAGGTGAGAACTGCAATACTTCAGCTCAGGTTATTGACAAATAAAAATGCTGTTTCAAAAGATTAAAAATTTCCCTGCAACCTTTTGAAACAACCTCTTTCTTTCATTAAATATTGATGGCTCCCTGGCCGGAAGCTATTAAATAAGCTTCTTTCAACGCTTCTGAATACGTAGGATGCGCATAGGATATCCGGAACATATCTTCTGCCGTAACTTCATATTCCTGCGCTATGACAGCCTGAGCAATCAAATCTGCGGCTCTGGCTCCAATGATGTGCACGCCGAGTATTTCACCGTATTTGGGATCGACAAGGACTTTTGCAAAACCTTCTGTATCCATGGACGCTCTTGCTCTTGCACTGGCAGAAAAGGGGAATTTCCCAACATGATAGCTTATATTGTTTTTCTTTAAATATTCTTCAGAAAATCCTACAGAAGCCACTTCCGGCCAGGTATATACCACCGAAGGAATACGGTCATAATGGATATGACGTTTTTGCCCATTGATTGTTTCTGCAACAAGAACGCCCTCCTCTTCAGCTTTATGAGCAAGCATTGCCCCTCCAACCACATCACCTATTGCGTAGATATGGGAAACGGAAGTCTTTCTCTTTTCGTCAACCTTTATAAATCCACGGTCATCCATCTGTATTCCTGTATTTTCAAGTCCTAATCCACTTGTATAAGGGCTTCTTCCAACCGCAACCAAAACGTATTCCGCTTCAAGTTCATGGTCTTCATTATTTTTATCCTTAAAAAACACTTTGGCAGAGGAACCTGAAGTTTCCGTCTTATACACAGTCTGGCCCAAACGGATGTCAACACCTTCCTTTTTCATGGTTTTCTGAAGGCTTTTGCCTAACTCATGATCCATTCCGGCAATCAGATGATCGGCATATTCCAGAATCGTCACCTGAGTTCCAATGCGACTGAATATGGATGCCATTTCTACTCCAATCACTCCACCTCCTATGATGACCATGGATTTTGGACGTTCTTTTAAAGACAGCGCTTCTGTAGAGGTAATAATCCTTTTTTTATCAATCTCTACTCCGGGTATGGATGAAGGTTTGGAACCTGTTGCTATTATATAATTTCCGGCATTAATTTCAATAATCTGATCTCCATCAGTAACTTTGATCAGAGAATTATTGATAAAACTCGCTGTACCTTTTAAACGGGTAATCTTATTTTTACTCATCAGATAATCAAGCCCGGATGTATTTTTGGATACGACTTCAGATTTTCTTTTGTACATCTGCGGGAAATCTACAGCCAGAGTTTCCAGCTTTATCCCATGATCTCGAAACTGATGAGATGCCTCAGCATAATGATGGGAGCTGTCCAGTAAAGCTTTGGTAGGAATACATCCTACATTGGTACAGGTGCCTCCCAGAGTATCATATTTTTCTATGATCACTGTTTTATATCCAAGTTGTGCACTTCTTATCGCGGCTACATAACCGCCGGGTCCTGATCCGATAACGGCAATATCAAAATTCTCCATTTGATTTATTCATTTTTTATAGTTAAATTTACTTGCAAAACGAAAGTAAAATTAAAACAAATACTTGCATTTCGCAAGTGTTATTTAAAATATATGGCTATGAGCAAAAAAAGATCGGACTGCCCTATCAGTTCTTCCCTGGAAATCTGGGGGGATAAATGGTCTCTGCTGATTATCCGCGACCTTATGTTAAAGAAAGAATGCACGTATGGAGATTTTCTGAAAGCAGATGAAAAGATCGCGACCAATATTCTCGCTTCCAGGCTGCTGCATTTACTGGAATCAGATATTATTGATAAAAAAGATCACCCGGATAGCAAGTTAAAAATTCTGTATCACCTTACGGAAAAAGGGATTGACCTGATTCCCATCATTGTTGAAATTAATCTCTGGGGTGAAAAATATCTGGGTATTCCGGATGAAAGGAAGAAATTGGTGGAAAACATAAAAAAAGACAAAGAAAAGTTTATCCGGGACGCTAAAATTTTTCTTTCTCAGGGCAGTTAGAAAATTCTAAGTGATTGGTTGACAAATGATTGTTATTAAGTTTATCTGTTCAGCATTGGATAAATATTATCCGTGATCTCATATTTACCATATAAATTCATCATTCCCTTGCAAAGCAAAACTCACCATTCACATTCCAAAAGAGTCTAAAGGTTACCCGTTCAGCATTGGATAAATATTATCCGTGATCTCATATTTACCATATAAATTCACCATTCACTTGCAAAGCAAAATTCACCATTCAAATTCCACAACGGTTCAAAGTCCTCAGTCTGAAATCTGATGTCTGATGTCTTGCTTCTGAATTTAATCATACCCCTATCGCTTTCCAAACATCTTATTCCCAACCTGAATTAAATTTAAATTGTTATTATAAAATAGGGTGATAGTAATTTTAAAATTTCATTAACTCAGTTTTCGCATTGCTTTGCGTAAATTTGAATTAAATAAATTTAGAACAATGCTTAATTTCGAATTTAAAAATCCCACAAAAATACTTTTTGGAAAAGGTGAAATCGCCAAGATCTCCCGTGAAGTTCCAAAAGACGCCAAAATATTAATGATTTACGGAGGCGGAAGCATCAAGAACAATGGTGTTTACGATCAGGTAAAGGAGGCGCTGAAAGATCATGATATACATGAATTCGGAGGTGTTCCTGCGAATCCTGAGTATGAAGTACTGATCAATGCTTTAAGCTTTATTAAAGAAAAAAACATCAATTATCTTCTGGCTGTAGGTGGAGGATCGGTGATTGATGGGACTAAATTTCTTTCTGCAGCCGCCAATTATGATGGGGAGCCGTGGGAAATCCTTAGAAATTCAGTGAGAACATTTGAAGGGGAAGGAATGCCTTTCGGAACTATTCTGACGCTTCCGGCAACTGGTTCTGAGATGAATTCAGGCTATGTGATTTCAAGAAGAGAAACCAATGAAAAATTATCTTCGGGCGGACCGGGCCTTTTCCCTCAGTTTTCTGTTTTAGATCCGGAAGTCATCAGAACAATTCCTAAAAACCAGATCGTCAACGGAATTACAGATGCTTACACACACGTACTGGAACAATATATGACGGCCCCTTCCTCTGCAGATCTTCAGGAAAGAATTGCGGAAAGTATCCTGATCAGCCTTCAGGAAACAGCTCCAAAAGTTTTGGCTGATGATTTTAATTATGACGCTGCCGGAAACTTTATGTGGTGCTGTACAATGGCTCTGAACGGACTGATCCAGAAAGGAGTGATCACAGACTGGGCAGTACACGCTATGGGGCATGAGCTGACTGCTTATTTCGGAATTGATCATGCAAGAACCTTAGCAGTTATCGCTCCTTCTCACTACCGTTATAACTTTGAAACCAAAAAAGGAAAACTGGCCCAGTATGCTGAAAGAGTATGGGGAATCAAAGACGGAACTTTGGAAGAAAAAGCTGAAGCAGGAATCAAAAAGATGGAAGAATTCTTCCACAGCCTGGATATCAAAACTAAACTTTCCGAATATACAGAAGATTACAAAGGTACCGCTGAAAGAGTAGAAAAAGCATTTACAGACAGAAAATGGTCCGGCCTGGGTGAGTATAAAAAACTGACGCCTCAGGATGCTTATAAGATTGTGGAAATGAGTTATTAGGTTTGTTTGATCGGGGTTAGAGCGTTTAAGAGTCAATCTATTGACGGATTGTCAATTGCTGGTTTGAAGTTAGTGAGTTAGTGTCTGACATCTTTCACCCAGGCTCTTTATTCTTATCTGTTGCCATGTAAAATTGACTGTTTACTTGCAAAGCAAAATTGATCATTGACCTCAGTATGCCAACTTTGATATGATTCTTATTGCCTGCAACAGACTATTTACTCCCATAAAAATGCATCGCTTTCAAAAATTCATCATATAAAATCCTGTTATTTATAAACATTCGTTTAAAAAAGCAGGATTTCATTGTAAATATTTCAAATTTATTTATATTTTAGCATATTCTTAAATTTGTGAAAATGAAAAAACAGCTACTTTTATTTGCCTTTTCAGCTATGGCACTAACTTCCTGTAAAGATGACAACATAGAAGCTTATGAATTGGAAATGATGAGCGGAGACTGGAAGATTAGTAAAATACAAACTATTTCCGGAAAAGACAATAAAACAGTACTTAAGACTGAAACTCCTTCTGAATGTGAAGCTAAAAATATCCTGTACTTCAGAACTGATTATTACACCAGTAATACTTTTTATTCCGCAGTAGGGCTTGAATGCCAGCTAGCCGGAAAAACAGAAGGTAAATATACCTACACTGAAGAGTCTAAACTGCTAAGCATTAAAAATGACAATGACACTGAAAGACTATACAGAGTGGAAGTGCTGACAAGTCAGGATCTGAAACTGGCACAGCTGTTCGCAGCATCGGATCTCAACAATGACGGTACCGACGATCTGATCTACGTTACCTACAAAAGATAAACACAGACTCTCGATTTTATCGGGAGTTTTTTATTACTTTTATAAGACATTTAAAATTTGATTACAATGAAGAAGATTCTTTCAGCATTTCTATTGCTGTATTTCGCCCTGTCCTTTTCACAGGAAAAAAAGCCAATGTTCTGGCAAGACATTCAGAATTTCAAAAAAATTGATCAGGAAAATCCACCTCCAAAAGACGCCATTCTTCTGATAGGAAGTTCTTCTTTTACGAAATGGACAGACGTCGCCAGCTATTTTCCTGGCAAAACGATTATCAACAGAGGTTTTGGCGGCTCAAGAATGACGGATCTGAATGATTTTGCCGATGATCTTTTAAGCCCTTATCAGCCTAAGCAGATCATTATCTATTGTAGTGATAACGATTTTGCAGACAATCATGACCTGAAAGCCAAAGTAGTGGTCAACAGGTTTAAAACGTTCTACAAAAAGATTCGTGAAAAGTTTCCTACCATTGAAGTGGATTTTATTTCAATAAAATATTCTCCCAGCCGCGAAGTTCTGTGGCCACAGATGAAGGAGACGAATAAAAAGATCGCTGCTTTCATGAAAAAAGAGCCGAATGCAGAATTTATTGATATTACAAAAGCTATGGAAGATTCCAGTGGAAATGTAAGAAGAGATCTTTTCGTGGAAGATATGCTCCACCTGACTCCGGAAGGATATACGATATGGGCAAAAGTGATGCAACCTTATATGAAATAGTAAAGGCTTTCTGAAAAAGCTGTAACAAAAAAGCTCCCGAAATTTTGGGAGCTTTTTTTATTTCTTTTTCTTAGTAGATTTTGATACTGATATCGATTTCTGTTGGGCTCTGTTGGCTCCAAATTTCTTAGGTGCTTTTCTTTTTGAAGGACCACCCCAGTTTTCTTTTTTGTTCTTATCCTTTTTCTCGTGAAATGCTCCTCCTCCTTCGTACAGTTTTACCTGTGCAGGATTCTTCATAATGATCACATCTTCTTCGGAAGCGATTTTCTTAGGATTTATTTTCACTTCTGCCGGGAAATCATGGAACTTAAGATCCTTATCCATTAATACTTCAATATCCAGAATAGAAGTTTCTTCTTTTTTAGTGGCGAAAGTAATTGCCTTACCGTCTTTGTCTGCCCTACCCGTTCTTCCTATTCTGTGAATATACTGTTCAGGGATTTCAGGCGTTTCAAAATTGATAACATGGGTGATATTTGAGATATCAAGACCTCTGGCCATTACATCGGTAGTAATCAATCCTCTGATCTCTTCATTTTCAAACCTCTTCATGGCTTTAAGCCTGTAGTTCTGAGATTTATTTGAGTGAATGACATCAAATTCTTCAGGGAAAAGTTCATCAATTTTAGCAAAAAGAAGGTCAGAGTTTTTCTTATTATTGGTAAAAATCAAAACTTTAGACATGTCTTCATTATTCTTCAATAAATGCTCAAGAAGATTGATTTTTGTATTGAAGTTTTCAACTTTATAACCAGTTTGTTCAATTTTTTCAAGAGGTGTTCCTGATTTAGCCAATGAAAGCTCAATCGGATTGGCAAAATACTGGTCCAGCATTTCATCTACCGCTTCCGTCATCGTGGCCGAGAAAAGAATATTCTGTCTCTTAGGCTTCATCATTTCAAAAATATGGGTAAGCTGTGGTCTGAAACCTAAGTTCAGCATTTCATCAAACTCATCAATGATCAGCTTCTGAACTTCTTTCAATGAAATGGCATTGTCAATGGCAAGGTCCATTACTCTTCCCGGAGTTCCTACCAAAATATCACATCCTGCATTAAATAACAGTTTCTGCGTATTGATATTTTTCCCTCCATATATTCCAATTACCCTGGCGGTAATATTTTCTGTCAGTTTCTCAACAATTTCGGCTACCTGTACTACCAATTCTCTTGTAGGAACAAGAATCAAAACAGTTGGATTCCCTGCTTTGTTGTATTTCCATGTTTTAAGAACGGGCAGAAGATAGGCTAATGTTTTCCCGGTTCCGGTTTGCGCGATTCCCATTACATCTCTCCCGGAAAGTATAGGGCCCAAGCTCTTTTCCTGAATAGGGGTAGGTTCGAATAATTCCAGATCCGCTAAAACATCAAGAATTTTAACCGGCAGGTCAAAATCCGCAAAAGTGAGTTTTTCCATGATGCAAAGATAGGTATTTAAATTTATAGGTTAAACTTAATGTCGGTGGTGAATTTTAAGTTGTGAGAATCAAGAATCAAGAGCCAAGAACCAAGATGGTAGACATCAGATTTCAGATTTCAGACATTCCATCCAGCAACTAACACAATAAATCAGCAACACTCCAACTCTAAAACACTCTAACTCTCCTATCTTGCATCTCGTAACACGAAACTCAATTCACCTTTACACTTGTGCTTTTAATTCTAATATCATCATCTTCCCATTGGCTGGAGGTAATGATGACATATCCTTTCTTCTTTGGATCCTTTTTGATCGGAAATTTTTCATCTTCCCACTGTGAACAATGGGTAGAAATAGAAGGAACTAAAGTCTTCCACCCTGTTTTAGTTAAGGTATACACAAGGAAACCGCGCCAGCAGCTGGTACACCATCCGGGATAAAACCCAAGTTCATCTTTTCCATCTTCATTAAGATCTCCCAGATTATATAAAGTACCGTCATAAGCCGGGGAAACCATAAAAGGTTTTATCTTTTTGTCGCTAAAATAAATGGTTGTTTCACACTTTCCGTCACATTCATCAGTACAGTCTCTTACTTTAGTATAGGCATATTCTTTCGTTCCATTGCCATCAAAGTCGCCCAAAATACCGTTTTCAGCAGTTTCCTGAGCCATGCATAATGAACCGGTTAAAGTCACAGCAATTAAGATTAGTTTTTTCATAGAATAGTTTTTTTCCGGGATTCGGGTTTCGTGATTGAAAGCTCTATTTTATTTGTATGTTTTAGTGTTAGTGAAGATGAAAAGTTAAAGAGAGTGATTGAAGTCAGAAATATGATGTATCTTATGTCTTGTCTCCTGTCTAAACTCTTCTTACTTCCTGGTTATTCTTAATAAAATGACCAATACCAATATAACAGAAAATACAAATCCCAAAACAGCAACCAAAGACATCTCTCCTACTTTGGGTCCCGATTCTGAAGTAAATACGATAGCGGTAGCAATAATATTAGCACCAAGGATCATGGCCAAAATTAAATTGATGATACTAGACTTGATCAGCTGGTTCGTCTTCTCAATATTTTTAATCTCGCTGGATATGGTGAATTTATTGTCATCCAGTTTCTGAAGAACAGACCGGAGTTCTTTAGGAATTTCATCTACATTATCTGTAAAATTCAGCATCCTGTCCATTCCCGTCTTTAAAAGATTCTTTGGACTTATTTTTTTTGTTACTATTTTTCTGGTGTACGGATGGAGGCTTTTCACAATATCCAGATCCGGATTAATGGTTCTTCCCACTCCTTCTATCAGGCTGATTCCTTTAAAAAGAAGGTAGAAATAATCCGGCATATAAAGCCTGTTATCTTTTAGAATATCCTTCATTTTATTAATGATCACCTGAACGTTGATGTCCTGCAATGATGAGCTGTGAACAAAATTCAGAATATCTTCTACATCGCTCTCAAATCTTCTTTCATCAGGAATTTCATAACTGACTGCCATTTTTTTGAGATACCGGACTATTTTATGAGGATTTTTAGCTACAAAACTTACGATCAGATTTTCAAGGATTTCTTTATCATTAGGCTGTATCTTTCCTACAGCACCAAAATCGATAAAGACAATTTTTCCATTCTTTTTTACTAAAATATTTCCCGCATGCGGATCAGCATGAAAAAAACCGTAATCCAGGATCTGGGATACGAATAGTCTTAAACCCACTTCAGAAACTTTTACGGGATCGATATCATGAGCTAAAAGAGCAGCTTTATCAGTTACTTTTATCCCGTCGATAAATTCCATGCAAAGAATATTGTTATTCGAAAATTCTTCATAGATTTTCGGCACATAGGTTTCTTTGTTATTTTTGAAATTTCTGGCAAAATGCAGGATATTTTCTTTCTCGTTGATCAGAGAGACCTCTTCCAGCAAAGATTTTTCAAAAGTAGAGATCGCCTGTTTAAGATTTAGTTTTTCTCCTATCTCAGAATAAGCAGAGACCAATTTTTCAAGGTCCTTGATGAGAAGCAAATCGTCTTCAATAAGGGTCTGTACCTCAGCTTTTTTAAGTTTGAGGATAACAGGACTTCCATCCAGCAAAACAGCTTTATATACCTGAGCAATAGATGCCGTTGCCAGAGGTTCTTTCTGTATTTCAAGAAAATGATCTTTGACGGATATATTAAATTCGTTTTCCAGAATTTCTTCTACATCCATCTCTACCATGTCTACCTTATCCTGAAGCTTTTGTAATTCCTGAATAAGCTCGGGTGGAAGCAGATCTTCCCTGTTACTGAATGTCTGACCCAGTTTTACAAACGTAGGTCCCAATTCTTCCAGCACCAGTCTGATTCTTTCATAGACAGTGCCTTTTGAAACAACTTCATCGGGACCGGCAGAAACCGGTTCCTGTTTATTTCCTGTATTCATTCTTGCCAGCATATCTTTAAATCCGTATTTGCTGAGTACGGAAATAAGTCTGGCTGATCTTTTCAGTTTTCTTTGCTGTTTGTCAAACATATATTTGTAGATAGTTGATGCAAATTACTCCAAAAATTGTTCCTTTTGCTATTTTTATTTGAATTTGAATCAATGCTAATGCGATCAACAGAACAATCTGCAGCCTGAGATAAGCCATAAAAAAAGCCGCCATAATATGGCAGCTTTATTTCAACAATATCTTAATAAGTTATTATCCTACTATTCTAACATTGTCTGCTTCAGGTCCTTTTTTACCTTCTTTAATATCAAATTCTACTGCCTGTCCTTCTTTTAAAGATCTAAGGCCTGAAGACTGAATGGCTGAATGATGGCAAAAAATATCGTTTCCGCCTCCGTCTGGTGTAATAAAACCAAAACCTTTTGTTTCGTTAAACCATTTTACTGTTCCTGTCATTATATTTTATTTAAATTGATCAGTGAAGATAGTAAATTTCAAGAATATCATGAAAAAAAAATAACAATTTTAATTCATTATTTTTTCTAATACCCAGATAACAAAATAAATACAAATAAAAAAAAATCTCTTTATCATCTTGTTTAAAGTATTTTTTTATCTTTATAAACATCAAATTACAGACTAACCTATAAATATTACAAAATGAAAAATTTACGCAACAACAAACTTTCAAGAGAACAATTAAAAAGAATTTCAGGAAGCGCCATCGTTATCGGTAACTGTTCAAACAAGTGCTGTCCGGATGACGGAAGACCCAGATGTCCAAGGCTGATCTGCCCTGCTGTGGTATGCCCGCAATATCTATAGGAAATATAAAATCACTATTATAGAGCAGAACCTAATCTGCTCTTTTTTTATTTTTATACCGGAAGGTTGTACACATTAAAAAAATATCCTGCCACCCGGACAGGATATTTTTTATTTAAAATGATAACATTTTTACTTCAGGTAGGTTTCATAGAGGTCTTTTCTACGGTCGTTCATTACCTGAACAGAGCCGTTATGATGGAGATCTTTCAGAAGATTAAGGTCTACATCCACAATAAGGGTCATTTCTGTATTGGGAGTAGCTTCACCTTTCACAGCATTGGAAGGAAAAGCAAAATCCGAAGGGGTAAATACAGCAGCCTGCCCAAACTGGATATCCATATTGTTGACTCCCGGAAGGTTGCCGACACATCCTGCTATAGCAACATAACATTCATTTTCGATAGCTCTTGCTGCTGCGCAATGACGTACTCTGATATAGGCATTTTGGGTATCGGTAAGGTAAGGCACAAAAAGGATTTTCATCCCCTGATCTGCCAGAATCCTTGGCAGTTCCGGAAATTCTACGTCATAGCAGATCACCAGACCAATTTTTCCGCAGTCGGTATCAAAAACCCTGATTTCGTTTCCGCCTTTCATCCCGTAATATTTTCTTTCGTTTGGCGTGATGTGCACTTTACGGTATTCATCAATGCGGCCGTCACGGTGCAAGAGGTAGCTCACATTATACAAATCATTAGTATCTGTATCAAAAACAGGCATACTTCCTGAGATAATATTGACGTTGTAGCTGATGGCCAGTTCAGAAATTTTATTTTTGATTTCTTCACTCAGTTTAGCCAATTCTATCATACTGTCTCTTTCTGAAAGCTTATTGAAGGGGGCCAGCAGCGGAGTATTGAAAAGCTCTGGGAAAAGGACAAAATCGGATTTGTAATCCCCCATTACATTAACAAAAAACTCTACCTGTTCGTAAAAAGCATCGATATTTTTAAAATGCCTCATCTGCCATTGCACCAATCCCAAACGGATAATGCTGTCCTGCATGGTATTGGGCTTTTTGCTGTAGTAGATATTGTTCCACTGCAACAAAACGGCATTTTCCAGTGATGATTCATCCTCAGGAAGATATTTTTTAAGGATCTTTATAGGCAGGAAGTTATTGGAAAGCTGGAATGACAATACGGGATCGTAAATTTCCTTGTCTCTCACTCTTCTGATGTATTCTCTTGGAGAAAGCTCATCACTGTATTTATGATAGTTCGGAATTCTTCCGCCCAGAATGATGGACTTCAGGTTAAGCAGTTCACATAATTCTTTTCTGGCATCATACAATCTTCTTCCGAGACGCAATTCACGAAACTCAGGGTCTACAAAGACCTCGATTCCATAAAGTACATTTCCTGTGGAGAGATGGGTATTGAAGGTATAATTTCCTGTAATATCTACATAGGTATGGTCATCTCCGAATTCGTCATAATTCACAATAATGGAGAGTGCTACAGCAGCCAGTTTTCCATCTACGGTGATACAGATCTGACCTTTAGGGAATATTCTGGTGAGCTTTTCGATGCTCTTTTTAGACCAAATAGATTCGGACATCTGCGGATACGCGCGTTTCATCGTTATTACCAATTCATCATAATCCTGAAGGGTCAGGGCTCTTGTTTCTATTTGCATTTGACGTAATTTTACTTAAATTTAGGAAAAAATAATCAGCAGAGAAATTTATTATGAAAACACAGTCTCAAAAATGAAAATATATCGTCTGATTCATTCTGTAACAATTATTATAATTTTAATGTTGAATTTTTCATACGGGGCTTCGGCAGGTAACGTATCCCATCATTTAAATTTATTATTCAGTTCAAATCTTAATAGCCGTGATGGGAAAAATTTTATTTATTTTATTTCGGGATTTTCTGTATTTCTTAATTATTTAATCGTTGATCAACACAAATTATTGAAACTACTGTATCTTCTACTTATTATGATTAATATTATATTGATCCTATTGTGTATCAAACAATTTTAAATTCAATGTCATAAAAAAATCCCGCCCATAGACTGCACCCCAAAGTTTAGACAAAATTAAACAATATTATTATATGAAAGAGTTCGGTACTGTACCGGACTCTTTCCTTTTAGATTAAGTCTTATCCTGTCGTTGTTGTAGTAATTAATATATTCCTTTATTTCCTTTTTGAGTTCATCAATGGTTTTAAATTTCTTAGTGTAGAACATTTCAGATTTTAAAGTCCCAAAGAAGTTTTCTATTACCGCATTATCCAGGCAGTTTCCTTTGCGGGACATACTTTGGATAATTCCTTTTTCTTTTAACAGATGCTGATAGGCTTTCATCTGATATTGCCAGCCTTGATCAGAGTGGATAATGAGGTTTTCAGTATTCTTGATTTTTCTAAACCCCTTTTTGAGCATATTTATGACCTGTGCAAAAACAGGTCTTTCCGAGAGATCGTAACTCACGATCTCGCCGTTGTACAGATCAATTATCGGTGAAAGGTATAATTTACTGCCCGAGACGTTAAATTCTGTCACATCAGTGGCCCATTTTCTGTTGGGCAGATCTGCCTTAAAGTTCCTCTCAAGAATATTTGGCGCTATCCTGCCTTGCTCTCCCCGGTAAGATCTGTATTTTTTAACCCTAATGATACTTTTCAATCCCAGGGTCTTCATTAATCTCAATACCGTTTTATGATTGATTATAATTCCTTGTTGTTTCATGACCAAAGTGATACGACGGTATCCCAACCGTCCTTTATGCCTATGATAAATCTGTTTTATCAAAGCTTTTATCTCTCCATATTTATCCTTTTTCTTAAGTACTTTCTGATGGTAATAGAAACTGCTTCTGGCCATACCTGTACAATCCAGAAGGACCGACAGATCATATTTTCGCCTTAATCCT
The DNA here is from genome assembly GCF_003815695.1 of Chryseobacterium carnipullorum. Classification (NCBI taxonomy): domain Bacteria; kingdom Pseudomonadati; phylum Bacteroidota; class Flavobacteriia; order Flavobacteriales; family Weeksellaceae; genus Chryseobacterium; species Chryseobacterium carnipullorum. Next base: position 4,889,569 of record NZ_CP033920.1, read on the forward strand.
TCGATGGCCTCTGTTTGTTCTTTTTGAGAGTTAAGGCGTCTAACTTTTTTAGAAAATCAATTTCGGCCCGCAGCCTTTCGTTTTCCAATAAAAGTTCTTCTTCTCGGGTTAATGGCTTATCGGACTTTCTTTTCTTACGTTTGTAATCGCTCATAATGCGGGGTCTTCCTTTGGGGGTATTCTTTAACCCTAAAATACCACTTTTTTCATAATCCCTTTGCCAACTCAACACAGTAGACTGCGCTGCGATATCGAATCGGATACATGCTTCCCTTTGTGAGAGATGTTCTGTTTCGATGGCTTTCAAAACTTTAATCTTGAAATTCAACGAGTAGCTCCTGTTTTTTCTTGGTTGTAGTCCCAAGGTTCCGTACTTGTTATAAAAACCGATCCACTTGCGCAGATTGCTTTCATTAAATCCTTTCTCTGTTGCTATAGATTCAATCGAACGATGAGAATTTTTGTGAAGTTTAATACATTCTAATTTGAAAGCAACGCTAAATTTTTCTTTTCTATACATAAAAAATGCCCCTAAAAAGTGTCTAACTTTTTGGGGGCAGTCCACCAGAGGCAGGATCTATGTATATTAATTTAAGTGAAAATTACTCCCACTCAATCGTTGCAGGCGGTTTGCTTGAAATATCGTAAGCTACTCTGTTGATTCCTCTTACTTCGTTGATGATTCTGCTGGATACTGTATCCAGGAACTCGTAAGGAAGTCTGCTCCAGGTTGCCGTCATAAAGTCGATGGTGTTGGCAGAACGAACTACAGCAGTGTACTCATAGGTTCTTTCGTCTCCCATTACTCCTACTGATTTTACAGGAAGAAGGACTACAAAAGCCTGCGATACTTTTTCGTAAAGATCATTTTTGTATAATTCTTCGATGAAAATATCATCAGCTTCCTGAAGGATTTTCACTTTTTCAGCGTCTACAGCTCCCAATACCCTGATTCCTAATCCAGGGCCCGGGAATGGGTGTCTGTGTACCAAATGATGTGGAATACCTAGCTCCTCACCTACTTTTCTTACCTCATCTTTGAAAAGCTCTCTTAGAGGCTCCAATAATTCGAATTCCATATCTTCAGGAAGTCCTCCTACGTTGTGGTGAGACTTGATCACTGCAGAGGGTCCGTTCACAGACTGGCTTTCAATAACATCAGGATAGATGGTTCCCTGAGCTAAGAATTTAGCCCCTTCAATTTTATGAGACTCTTCATCAAAAACATGAATAAACTCGTTTCCGATGATTTTTCTTTTCTGTTCCGGATCGTCTACTCCAGCTAATTTTGAAAGGAATCTTTCTTTAGCATCAACCATTTTAATGTTCATATGGAAATGTTCTCCATAGTTATCCATTACTTTCTGGCCTTCTTCTTTTCTCAATAAACCAGTATCCACGAAGATACAAGTCAGCTGATCACCGATTGCTTTGTGAATTAAAACTGCTGCTACAGAAGAGTCAACTCCTCCTGAAAGACCAAGGATCACTCTGCTGTCTCCTACTTTTTCACGGATTTCTTCAACTGTTTTTTCGATGTAGTTCGTCAGTTTCCAGTTTTTTTCAGCATTACAGATTGGGAAAACAAAGTTTTCAAGCATTTTTCCTCCTTCTTCTGTATGAGAAACTTCCGGGTGAAACTGAACGCAGTATATCTTTTTGTCTTCATTGGAGATAGAAGCAATGACCCCTGATTTTGCGTTTAATTCAAACCCTGCAGGTAATTCTCCTACTTCGTCAAAGTGACTCATCCATACGATAGAATTCTGAATAACTCCTTTTAACAAAGCATTTTCTTTAATAATATCCAAATGAGCTTTTCCGTACTCTCCTTTTTCACCTTTGTTTACTTTTCCTCCTAAAAGGTGAGCGGTAAGCTGCATTCCGTAGCAAATTCCCAATACAGGAATTCCTTGTTCATACAATTCTTTTTCTACCAGGTGAGCATTTTCTGCGTTCACAGAGCTTGGTCCTCCGGAAAGGATAATTCCTTTGGGCTGTTTGGCAAGAATATCCTGCAAAGGTGTATTGAAAGGAAGAATTTCAGAATATACGCCCATCTCACGGATTCTTCTTCCGATAAGCTGATTGTACTGTGATCCGAAATCTAATATGATAATACCGTTGTTCATTTTGTAAATGATAATTGATGATTGATTAATGATATGAGATTTGAGATGTCAGATATCAGACTTGGGTGTCTGAAATCTGAGATCTTGCATCTGGTATCTAATATTGACTGTTTTACAAAAAAAGACTTGGAAAGGTTCCAAATCTTTTTTCGTGATTTATTTTAAAACTTTCCGATGTCTTCTCTGTAGAAGCCGTAATCGAAATGAATGTGGGCTGCATCTTCGTATACCTTTTTGCGGGCGTCGTCATAGGTAGCTCCTGTAGCAACGATGTTCAGAACTCTTCCACCGTTAGAAACTACTTTGTCAGCTTTTCTTATGGCACCTGCGTATAGAAGTTTAGAATGTTTCATTTTGTCTTCTCCTACAATTTCGTACCCTGTTTCTATGTTTCTTGGGTAACCTCCGGAACACATCACAAGACATACTGCCTTTTCGTCTTTAAACTTAAGCTCGATATCTTTTCCATCCATACAGTCCTGGATCACATCAAGAAGATTGTTTTCCATTAATGCCATTAATACCTGAGTTTCAGGATCTCCGAATCTCATGTTGTATTCAAGAAGGTAAGTTCCGTTCTTAGTAACCATTAATCCGAAGAAAATGATTCCTTTAAAGCTGAATCCTTCACCTTTCAGACCGTTAATGGTCGTTTGTAAGATATTTTTTTCAAAATCAGCATAGTGCTCCTGAGTAAAATCAGGGCTTGGCGCTACAGATCCCATACCACCGGTATTGGGTCCTGTGTCACCGTTTCCAGCTTTTTTGTAATCTTTTGCAGCAATACAAGGGAAAATCTTTTCACCGTTTGAGAATGCAATGATTGAAGCTTCAAAACCTTCTAAATATTCTTCAATAACCAGACGGATTCCAGCATCTCCATAAATTCTTCTGATCATGAAATCGTGGATCGTAGCCTCAGCTTCTTCAATATTGTCGCAAATAACAACACCTTTTCCGCCTGCAAGACCACTCGCCTTAACCACTAAAGGATACTGCTGTGTCTGAACATATTCTTTAGCATCGTTGTATGAATCAAATACTACCGCTTTAGCCGTTTTGATATCATAGGTCTGCATAAATTTCTTAGAGAAAGCCTTACTTCCTTCCAGGCTCGCTACTTTTTGGTTCGGACCGAAAACTTTAAGATCGTGCTTTTTGAATTCATCCTTCAGACCTGCTACAAGAGGTGCTTCAGGACCTACAATCGTAAGATCCACCTTTTCTTTAATGGCAAAATCTCTCAGTTCTTTAATCTCTGATAAATGAACATTTTTCCCTATTACATCGGTAGTAGCATTACCGTTAGCAAAAAACATTTTAGAAATTCTTGGGTCATTCTGAAGCTTTGCTGCTAAAGCAGATTCTCTACCGCCTTCACCTATGATTAATATTCTCATACTTTATTTATTATCTAGTCTATTTTACAAATATATAATTTTGAATGCTATAAATACAATCCCAAATTATTTTTTAATTCTATTTTAATTAATGTAAAAAATGTCTAACCCCGGTAAACATCATTGGGATACCGTGCTCATTGGCAGCTTCAATGCTGTCCTGATCTTTTACACTTCCACCCGGCTGGATAATTGCTTTAATTCCTTCTTTAGCGCAGAAATCTACCACGTCACGGAAAGGGAAAAATGCGTCCGAAGCCAGTACAAGATCTCCTGTGAATTTTTCTTTTGCTCTTTCGATGGCTTGTTCAGTAGCCCAGATTCTGTTGACCTGTCCGCCACCGATTCCGAAGGCCTGAATACCGTTGGAAACAACAATCGCGTTTGATTTTACATACTTCACGACTCTCTGAGAGAAAAGAAGGGCTTTTTTCTGTTCTTCTGAAGGCTGTACCTCAGTTACCACTTTAATATCGTCTGAAAAATGGGAGTCATTATCCTGAACCAGGATACCTCCGTCAATTTTCACCCAGGTTTGCTTGTCGGAAACAGGATTAACGATTTTTATTATTCTAAGGTTTTTCTTTTTTCTTAAAACGTCAAGAGCTGCTTCATCAAACTCCGGAGCCATTACGATCTCAAGGAATGTTTTGTTCAGTTCTTCGGCTGTGGCTGCATCGATCTTGTAGTTCATTGCAACAATTCCGCCAAAAATAGAAACAGGATCACATTCGAAAGTTTTTTGGTAGGTTTCCAATGCTGAAGTTCCGATCGCTACGCCACAAGGTGTAGAATGTTTCACTGCGCAGCACGCCATTTCTTCTTTGAATTCGGTTACTACTTTCCAGCAAAGGTCCATATCACGAAGGTTGTTGAAAGAAAGTTCTTTACCACCCAGCTGTTCGAAATCTTTCATCGCACCGTTCTCAAAAGTAGAAACGTAATAAGCAGCCGTTTGGTGAGGGTTCTCACCATATCTTAGATCAGATGCTTTTTTATATGAAGCATTAAGATACGTAGGATATTCTTCATCTAAAAGCATTCTTGAAATAGCACCGTCATAAGCTGAAGTAAGGTTGAATACTTTTCCAGCAAGCTTTTTACGCGTTTCGATGTATGTGTCACCGTTCTGTTCCATTTCAAGTTTTACCGTTGCATAATCTTCTACATCGGTAATTACGGTAACAGAATCGAAGTTCTTAGCCGCAGAGCGAAGCATTGAAGGACCTCCGATATCGATGAATTCTACTTTCTCATGTAAAGAAATGTCTTTGTTTACATTTTCAAAGAAAGGGTAAAGGTTGACGATCACCATATCGATCAGATCAATTCCATGTTCCTGAACGGTTTTCATGTGTTCTTCATTGGAACGTACTGCTAAAAGACCTCCGTGTACTTTCGGGTGAAGGGTTTTCACTCTTCCGTCCAGCATTTCAGGGAAATTGGTGACCTCATCGATCTGAATCGGATTTAAACCGGCATCTTTCAAATACTTGAACGTTCCTCCCGTAGAAATCAACTCATAATTCTGGGCTTCCAAAAACTGGGCGAACTCGATCAGGCCGCTTTTGTCAGAAACACTGATTAAAACTCTCTTTTTACTCATTTTACTTTCAATTTTTTACTTTTCACAGCTATTTCAAACTGTAGCCCGGTCTTTCACCCCCCGGCCTTACTTTTATTTACTTAGATTTTTTTTAATTTTTTCGAAATTCTTTCATCAAAAATCCAAAGTGTTTTCTTTTAATATATATTTCAAATTCGCTCAATCAGACATTAAAAAAACCTGTTGCTATTCTATTGGTCAGGCTGCGCGAAGTCGTCGCCATCATTATTTTAGCGCTAAGCAAGCTAAGTTTTATCTGTTTCAAGTTGAACAAACGCAGAGGCGTTTCACTCAGCAAAGGATAAATATTTTATAACCACCCCGTCAAAAATTCAAAGAATTTTTGCCACCCCTCCAAGGGAGGGGAATTTCGATTCTATGAATTGTTTCCTAAAACTTTATTGATTGCCTTTGGGAATATTTCATATTCAATATGATGTACTTTCTCTGCTATCGTTTCCGGCGTATCTTCTGCGGTCACTTCAAATGATTTTTGAAGAATCGCTTCCCCTTCATCAATTCCCGGAGTTACAAAATGAACGGTTGCGCCGCTTTCTTTTTCCCCGGCTTCAATAACGGCATTGTGAACATGCATTCCCCACATTCCTTTTCCTCCGAATTTAGGAAGCAGTGCAGGATGGATATTAATAATCTTTCCGGTCCAGTTTACACAGAATTCAGGTTTTAGAATGGATAAAAATCCTGCCAATACGATTAAATCTGTATCTTTCGGAATCACCTGTCCCAATTCATTGCTGAAGTTCTTTCCTCTTGGAATCAGAACATGGTCTATATGATGATTTTTGGCTCTTTCAAGTCCGTAACATTCTCTGTCTGCCACTACCAGAGATACTTTTGCATTCTGGATTTCTCCGCTGTCAATGGTATCTATGATTCTCTGCAGATTGGTCCCGGAACCTGAAACGAGTATAACGATGTTTTTCATGTTGTTAATGTAACAATGTATCAGTTTAACAATGTAACAATGCGTTTAATTGGTACACTGGTACATTGATCGATTGTTATATTGCTAAATTAATTTTCTCGCTTCCTTCCGTGATCTCACCAATTTCGTAAGCATCATCTAAAAGGTGCAATACTTTTTCTGCGTGATCTGGATCAGCAACAATGATCATTCCTACTCCCATATTGAAGGTTCCGAACATTTCTTCACGGGATACTCCTCCTCTTTTTTCCAGTTCAAGCATAATGCTAGGAATTTTGATCTTGGCAGCATCGATAGAAGCACACAGTCCTTCAGGAATAATTCTCGGAACATTTTCATAAAGACCTCCTCCTGTAATGTGGGCAATACCGGAAACTTTTACTTCTTCCAATACTTTATGGATGTCTTTGTAATATAATCTCGTAGGTACTAAAAGGGTTTCGTATAAAGGTTTTCCTTCAAACTCTTCTTCGAAGTTAGGGAATACTTTTCTTACCAGTGAAAATCCGTTGGAGTGGAATCCTGAGCTTGGAAGTGCAATGATTTTATTTCCTGTTTTGATGGTAGAACCGTCAATAATCTGATCTTTTTCAACGATTCCTACACAGAATCCTGCAACATCATAATCTCCCGGCTGGTACATTCCCGGCATTTCAGCAGTTTCACCGCCAATCAATGCACAGTTGTTGTCTTTACAAGCTTTCACCATTCCAAGAACGATCTCAGCAGCAATTTCTGAATCCAGCTTTCCGCAAGCCAGATAATCTAAGAAGAATAAAGGTTTTGCACCATGGCAAAGGATGTCATTGGCACACATTGCGAAACAGTCGACCCCGATAGAATCATATTGTTTAGTATCCAAAGCTACTTTCAGTTTGGTTCCTACTCCATCTGTCCCTGAAACCAGCACCGGATTTTTATATCCTCCGATCTCATAGAAAGCTCCAAAACTCCCCAAATGGTTCAATACATTTGAGTTATGGGTTTCGCCTACTGCTTTTTTGATCTTATCAACTGTTTTGTACCCTTCTTCTTTGTCTACGCCTGCTGATTTGTAAGTGTTGCTCATGTTTAATAATTTTATTAGTGTAGCAATGTATCAGTTTAACAATGTAACAATCATTTTGTTTGGAAAACCAAAAAACGGGTCTATTGATACATTGATATATTGGTACATTTTATTTCTATAATTACTTTTTATATCGATTTTTGAAAATAAAAAAGCCGACAATCTTGGTAGATTATCGGCCGTTATTTTATCTCAGAATTTCAGAGTCCACAGTTTTCCCTTTCTCTGAGAAACATTCTTTAAAAGTGGTCTGAATTTTCATCTTTTTTCTTTTTGCAAAAATAGTAATTTTAAATTAATATTCAAACTCTATTTTTCAAGGATGGTTTCAATGGCTGCTATCTTCTTTATTTTATCCTTTAATTCATTGTCTTTCTCTTCATTGGAAATCTTCTGTGCAGCTTTATCAAAGTTGTCATTAAAGAAAGGAAGTGAGAAAGTTTCTACAATATTTCCACCATGGGAAGGAAAACGCTTCGATGCAGCTTCTAAAACGCCAGCTCCGCCTCTGCCTCCGGGAGAGGTTGACATTAATAACATTGGCACTTGATTAAATACCGTTCTGTCTTTGATTCTGGATACCCAGTCGAACACATTTTTGAATGCTGTAGAATAAGTTCCGTTGTGCTCAGGTAATGACACCAAAAGAAGATCAGCTCCATCAATTTTTGAGGCAAAATCTTTTGCTTCCTGAGGAACACCTCCGGTCAATTCTCTTTCGTGCTTATAAATGGGCATTTCGAAAGGGTTCAAATCGATTACTTCTACTTCTGCATTGTCAAAAAGAGATGATGCATAGGCTACCAACTGTCTGTTCATTGAAGCATCTGAATTGCTTCCTGCTATTGCTAAAACTTTCATTTATTGTTTATCTATTTAATGTTTTTGATTATTATTTCAAATAAGCTGGCAAGTCCATGGGTACTTCCATTAATAAGATCTCAGCGTCATCTACTGCTTCGATATTAAAGCTCTGAGTATCCCATATGCCCAATCCGTCTCTTTCATTCAAAACCCGGTCTCCTACTTTGGCGCTTCCTTTTAAAACGAAGGCATAAACTCCATTTCCTTTTTTATTCAACATATAATTTTTGCCGTTTCCTGATTTGAAATTAGCCAAATTAAACCAGGCATCCTGATGAATCCAAACTCCGTCATCATTTTTATCAGGAGACAAAATCTGCTGGAATCCATTGATTTTTTCACCTTCTTTGATGCTTTTCTGATCATATCTCGGTTCCACATTGACTTCTCGAGGAAAAATCCAGATCTGCAGAAACTTCACTGCTTCGTCTTTATTTTTATTGTACTCGCTATGCATTACTCCGGTTCCGGCGCTCATGACCTGGATCTCTCCTTTTTTGATAACAGCAGTAGTTCCCATTGAGTCTTTATGTTCCAGATCTCCTTCCAAGGGAATTGATATAATTTCCATATCCCTGTGCGGATGTGTTCCAAATCCCATTCCCTGTGAAACGGTATCGTCGTTCAATACTCTTAAAACACCAAAATTCATTCTGTCTTTGTTTTGATAGTTGGCAAAACTGAAGGTGTGGTAGCTATTTAGCCAACCATGATCTGCGTGTCCTCTTGAATCTGCTTTATGATATACTGTTTTCATACTGTGATTATTTTATGGTACAAATGTAGGGACTGGAGGCCTTTTAAAGTGTTGATGTAAGTTAAGAAAGGATTTTTGGCTGTGGCAGAGGTGAGAAATGTAATTATTTTGGTTAAATGCAAAGGTGCAAGTTTATTCCTAATTCTTCTGTTTTAAGATGCTAAAATTTTATCTTCGATAAAATTGTTTGGGGATAGATGATGTAGAAATCTATTTTTTAGATTAAGTAGATTTAAATACCGTTAATAAAACAAAGCGGGCTAAAGCCCGCTCCTATTGAATTTTTACTGTGATCTATTAGTTGAAAATCTGCCATCTTCTAACCTCTATTCCCTAAAAATGCACCTGCTTGATCTCTCCTTCTATTTCCTTAGGGGTTTCGTCTTCTGATTTGACGAAGATCATAGTAACGACTGCTCCAATCAGCATACAGACACCGCCAACTACAACATAATCAATAGCCTGATTTCCAAAGACATTGCTTACAATGAGGCCTCCTAACAAACCATTGATAATTTGCGGAATAACAATAAAGAAATTGAAGATTCCCATATATACTCCCATTTTCCTTTGTGGAATTACTTCAATAAGCATTGCATAAGGCATGGCAAGAATACTCGCCCAGGCGAATCCCAGGCCTATCATAGAAATCCATAGAAAATTAATGTCTTTAATAAAATACATGGAAATCAAACCAAATCCGCCGCACAAAAGGGCCAATGCATGGGTTTGTTTCTTTCCTATTTTTTTGGCGATCGGGGTTAATAAAAATGCAAAGGGAATAGCCCAAAGATTATACATTCCGAATAGTTTCCCGGTCAGATCTCCTGCATTATTGAATGCCTTGGAATGGGTATCTTCAGGAGAAAGGCCAAAATGGTGAGTGGCTAAAGCACTTGTCGTAAATACCCACATCGTGAACAATGCAAACCACGAGAAGAACTGGACAGCACCCAGTTTTTTCATCTGTGCCGGAATGCCTGCAAAATCTTTAAAAATATCCGTGAATTTGGAAGATTCCTGCGGGGCCTCTTTTCCGTCTTCAAAAGCTGCAAATTCCTCCGGAGAATATTCTTTAGTTATAAAAATAGTATACAAAATGGTCAGTAGCAATATACCGGCTCCCACATAAAACGAGTAGATCACATTATCTGCTACAAAGCCCTCAGGTGCTTCATTGGACACGCCTAATGAAGTCAGTATACTCGGGATATATGATCCGACTACTGCACCTATCCCAATCAGAATAGTCTGAACAGAAAAGCCCAGGGTTCCCTGATGTTTGGGAAGCATATCTCCTACCAAAGCCCGGAAAGGTTCCATTGCAATATTAACGGAAGCATCCATCATCGCCAGAAATAGTACAGCAAGAAGCAGTGCGTTAGCAGCAAACAGATGGGTCACCGTGGCGGCATTAGGAAGGAGTACGAGACCCAGGGCGCAAAGGATCGCTCCAATTAAAAAATACGGTTTTCGTCTTCCCAAAGGACTCCAGGTATTGTCCCCCATGTGTCCGATGATCGGTTGCACAATAAGTCCAGTAATGGGTGCTACCAGCCAGAACCATGACAGTTCATGAACATCAGCGCCCAAATTGGCCAGAATTCTGCTGGCATTACCATTTTGCAAACCGAAAGCCATCTGGATTCCCAAAAAACCCATACTCATATTGATGATCTGAGGCATGGAAAGATTGGGTTTTATTCTTCTTGAAAGTGAACTGTGCGGTGGCTCCATTATTTTGCTTTTAATTGTTTAATTAATACCTCCTCAATCGGTGTCTTTTCTGCAACTACTTTATCAACAACGTCATTGGGAACGGTCACGGAAAGCACATATTGTTTTACCTTCCAGCTCCCGTTTATTTTTTCAACGACTCCTGAACCTCTGCATATTTTCATTTGGGTATCCAACAGTTCATCAAACCATGCCAGTTTTCCATCTTTGCTGAAATAGATATTTCTTTTCAGAGCAGTGAAATTCCAGGTTTTCTTTTTGTCAAAATGCGGTTTCGCCCAAACCATGAAGGCTTTTTTATCCCAGACTTCGGTGGCATCTGTTCCAATAAAAGTAGATTCATCTGCGAAATAATTGAAATAGGTATTGAAATCAGCCTTTGCAGCAGCGGTATTGAAACCATCGAGCATGATTCCTATTTCTGTTTTGTTTTTTTCAGATTGAGCACTATTAGATTGGGCATTCATTCCTGTAAAACCAAGTACCAATAGCACCATCGTGCAGATCATTGTTATATTTTTCATTGTATAATTAATTTAGTTTTGGAGTTCAATCACCATTGGAGTTTTTGAAGGTACCGTAAGATTTTTTTCTATAGAAAATTCTTTTTCTGAAATAATGTCTTTTCCTTTGGTAACGTTGTCCAAAGATTCAGCAAAACGCTTTAAGTCTAACGTCTGATCTTTTTCATTATTGTTGATGATAACCATTACCTTGTCCTTATCATCATACCTGAAATAAACAAAGACCCCATCCTGAGGAACGTAATTTTTAGTTTTCCCGCTGTGAATCACTTCTTTTCCTTTTCTCCAGTTTAATAATTTCTGGCTAAACTGATAAAATTCTTTTTGCTCCGGAGTCTGTGATGACGGATTAAATGCATTATTTGAATCTGATGTCCATCCTCCGGGAAAATCTCTGCGGATATCCGCATCACCGCCTTTGTTCTTATCGCCTTTCATGCCTATTTCAGAACCATAATAGATTTGCGGAATTCCTCTGACCGTAGAAATCATGGTTAATGCCATTTTATAGGCTTTAGGATCGGCATTGAAGATCTCATTCCATCTTTCGGTGTCGTGATTTTCAAAAAAGACCAGAAGATTATTGATATCCGGATACAGGAAATCGCTGGTAAAAACATTGTAAAGTCTGATCATTCCAGTATCCCAGCCTTCTTTTTCTTTAAGGGCTTTTGGCATATCGGCGAAGAGCATAAAATCCATCACAGAAGGCAGGTTTGAATTGTAATTCGCTGCTTCTCCTGTTTTAGAGTTTTTCTGCCATGCAGAGATCTGCCCCGCTGTATACAGCCATGTCTCACCTACTATATTGAATTTGGGATATTCATCGGTAATTGCTTTTGCCCAGCTGGCCATGGCTTCTTTATCATTATATGGATAGGTATCTACACGAAGACCGCCTAATTCTGCATACTCAATCCACCAAATGGCATTCTGGGTCAGATATTTTAAGACCAGCGGATTCTTTTGATTGATATCAGGCATCGTGGTATCAAACCAGCCATCGAGTGCATATTTTTTATCAATTTCTGAGGCGTTGGTGTCAAACTGGGTCGTTGTTTTGTAATTGGAGCGGTAAAAACCATTTTTCCCTTCGTCAAACCAATGAATCCAGTCTTTTGAAGGCAGGTCTTTGATGATCCAGTGGGACACTCCCCAGTGATTGGTCACATAATCCATGACCAGCTTCATATTGCGTTGGTTCAGTTTTTGTGAAAGTTCGCGGTATTCTTCGTTGGTGCCATAGCGACCATCAATTTTATACAAATCCGTTTGGGCATATCCGTGGTAGGAATATACTTTTTCATTGTCTTCATTGACGGGTGTAAGCCAGACAGAAGTTGCCCCGAGGTTCTGGATATAATCAAGATTGTTGATGATTCCCCGAAGATCGCCGCCATGTCTTCCGTTTGGCAAGCTTCGGTCTGCTTTTTCAATAAGATCCGGTCTGGAGTCATTCTTTTGATCTCCGTTGGCAAAACGGTCCGGCATAATAAGATACATTACATCTTTTGAGGTAAAAGATTCACGGTCTGCAGATCCGGGTGCTCTTTCTTTCAGTTCATAGGTATAGGAACTGATGCTTTTTTTTCCTTTTTTAAGATTGATTTTAAACTTGGGGACATTGATCTCATGGGTATCGACCGTAACAAATACATAATTGGGGTTTTCAACTTTCTGAATGTTTTTTATTTTGATTCCATCTGAAAGTTCAATTTCATTACGGGCAATATCTTTTCCGTACACCAGGATCTGAAGTTCGGGATTTTTCATTCCTTTCCACCAAAAGGCGGGTTCCACCTTTTCTAAAGGCTTTGTTTGGGAAAAAGCTGTGGCAGCTATTGAAAGCGCGATGACTACAAATATTTTTTTCATGATTCGAAATCTGATTTCAATTTAATATTATATTTTGAAAAGCAGGGTCAATTGGGTGCAATAAAAAAGTAATGCCCCGAATCATTTTTCCTAAGACAGAATGAGCCGGGGCATAATTCATATAAATTTACCTATTAATTAACAGGCTTAACAGAAATAGCGAAACCGCCGCTTCTGGCCATTTTGAAATTCAGTTTAGATTTGCTGTTGATCTGTTTTTTGTAGATGTTATAGCTTTGAGGATTATCGATGTAATCTGCATCTTTTCCATCCTCATACACTGTTATTTCATATTTTTTTCCTTTATCAAGAAAAGAGAAATCTACCGTATATTCACGCTTGTTTTCATCAGTAATACCTCCAACGAACCAGTTTTCAGTTCCTTTTTCTTTTCTGGCCGTGATCACGTAGTCTCCAGGCTCAGCAGATAAAATTTTAGTATCATCCCAGTCTGCCGCAACATCTTTAATGAACTGGAATGCATCCATATGTTTTTTATAGTTCTCAGGAAGGTCTGCTGCCATCTGAAGAGGCATATACATTGTTACATACAGCGCAAGCTGTTTTGCCAGGGTAGTTTTTACAAAACGTTTATCTCCAGGGAAATAATAGTCCAGTTTGGTTTGGAAAATCCCGGGTGTATAGTCCATAGATCCTCCCATCCATCTTGTAAAAGGAAGAACGGTCTGGTGATCCGGCTTGTTTCCTCCAAATGCTTCATATTCGGTTCCTCTGGCTGCTTCTGCAGAAATATAATTGGGATAGGTACGGCTTTCTCCAGTAGGACGAACTGATTCATGGGAATTGACCATGATCTTATATTCGTTTGCTTTTTCAGCAATTCTGTAAAAATGGTTGATGGTCCATTGAGAATAATGGTGTTCCCCTCTTGGAATAATGTCACCTACATACCCTGTTTTTACAGCATCGTAGCCATATTTATTCATCAGTTGGAAGGCTTTGTCTGACCATCTTTCGTAATTGGTGGCAGAACCTGAAGTTTCGTGGTGCATGATTAACTTGATGCCTTTTGAATGGGCATAATCATTCAGCATTTTGATATCAAAATCTGGATATGGAGTAATGAAATCAAAAACAAATTCTTTTGAATGACCGAACCAGTCTTCCCAACCGATATTCCAACCTTCGATCAATAATCCCTTGAAGCCATTTTCAGCGGCAAAATCGATGTATTCTTTTACTTTTGTATTGTTGGCAGCGTGTTTTCCGTTCGGGGTAAGCTTTGAAAAATCGGTTTTATCCAGATGAACGTTTTCAGCTGTAGAATAAGCCCACTGTGATTTTCCGATGATCATTTCCCACCATACGCCCATATATTTTGTAGGATGAATATAAGAGGTATCGGTATATTTTGTAGGTTCATTGAGGTTGAAAATCATTTTAGACTCCATCACCTCTTCTGCTTTTGGAGAAACAATAATGGTTCTCCAGGGCGTTACTGAAGGCGTTTGAATATATCCTTTCGCTCCTTGTCTGTCGGCAGTAAGATGGGTTTTGAATTTAAAATTCTGAGCATCCACTTCAAGATGGGAAGCGGGATAATCTAAAACGGCTGCTTCTGCAACATTGACATATAAAGGATCTTTGCCTTCTTTTTTAAGCATTAACGGAGACTGTACTGCATTTTTCACCAACGCCTGTGAAGCATTCGCATCAAATGCTTTGTCCCATTGTGCAGGAATTTCAGAAATTTTTGTTTCCTGATACTGGTATTCCTGAGAATCGTAATCTGCCACGATCCACCAGGCTTTCATATCGGTTGGAAAATCAATTTCAGAATCTTCTTCCCTGATCACGAAATAATTGAGGTTTTTCTGCTGTGGAAATTCATATCTGAATCCAAGGCCATCATTAAACAGTCTGAATTTTACGACAATACTCCTGCTTGTAGAAGACTGATCCAGCGTCACCGCAAGTTCGTTGTAATGGTTGATATAATTTTTCTTTTCGCCCAGAACCGGCTGCCAGGTTTCGTTTTTGGAGTCACGTTTTTCATCTGTTTTGGTAAATCCGTTGTTCAAATCAAATTTGGCATCATCTGCTTTGGCAATTTCAGATGCGAATTTAATGGCTGAGTCTTTAAATAATCTTAATCCTAACTTAGAATCTTCCACCACCACAGCTCCGTTATACTTCAGATTGTAATAAGGTACTCCCTGTTTCAGCTGAAAATTCATTTCAAATTTTCCATCCGGTGATTTCAAAGACTGTGCTTTCACCCCTACGAACATCATTGAGAGCAACATTGCTCCAACTGTAATTTTCTTCATAATGACTATTTATAAACTTAAAAATAGATAAAGTGCTGCGGTAATGCAACACTTTATCAACTTAATTGGTATATTTTATAACTTTGTAACAGTTAATTTGTAATACGCTGAATTGTGCAGATCCAACTCTATTTTATAGTTTCCTGCTTCGGATACTTTATAACCCGGATCTCCTTCTACTGTATTTTCAGCATTGAAATAGGTTTGTACAGCTTTTCCTGAGACCAAAGCCTGATCATCTTTTTTAGGCTGGAATTTCATTGCCCCATCATCATTAGCCCTGAATTTAAACACTCCGGTACTGCTCAGCATAATGGAGTTGATGACATAGGTTTTTGTAGCCGGACTATAAACAAAATCTGTATCTGACCCCCATCCTGTAGGGGTTGCATCACCAATTACTCCAAAATTGGCAAGCACAGAAGAATAAGTGTTGGCAGCCCAATCAACTTTCATGTAGAAGGTTCCTGCAGAAGCCGGCACAATATCTGCCCCGTCCGCAACCAGTTTTCCGGTTTTTGTTCCGTCATCACCTTTATTTCCCGGCCAATCCTGATTGATCGCAAATTTGTACTTCCCGTTATCACCTGTTGGATTGCTAATCCAAATAAATCCTCTGTAACTGTCATTTTTTTCAGGGGAAAACAGGTTAGGAGAATTAGCCGGAGTCCAGTTTGCATAACCTGCTGCCCCTGCATAGGCACCCGGCACATTGATTTTAGGATAGACGAGATCCGGATTTGGAGTATAAGGGGTTATTTTAAGCGTTATTACATTGGAATAAAAATACGCTGATCCTACAGATGTTTTTAATCTTGCCTCAATATCATTGACCACATCCGGAGTTGCTCCAATATTAAACATGGCAGCATTCACAGCGGCGTGGGTAGCAGAACCTGTAGTGACATCATTGGAAAAATCAATAGCAGCGCTTTTTTTAAAATTGTCTCCTTTAATTCCAAATTCTATTTCCTGACTTGGAACTACAGCAATATTAAATGTGGGTTTCGTCCATGTAAAATTGATAACAGCATCATTTGCAGTAAGTTCATTGAGAGTCAATATACTTTTATCAGCAGATACTTTACCTGTTACCGTTTCATTGATAACTGCTCTGTCTTCATCCTTTTCACAGGAAATCACCAGGATTCCCAATAGGGCAAGAGATAATATTCTGAATATATTTTTCATTTTCAACAGTATTTAAACGTTAGTATCCAGGATTCTGGATCAGATTAGGATTCGCAATAATGTCTTTATTCGGAATAGGGAAAAGGTTTCTGAAGCTTTCCACCGCTTTTCCATCTTTGACATTTCCTTTCCAAGGCCATAAGTAATCTCCGGTAGTATATTTGTTGAAACGTACCAGATCTGATCTTCTGGTTGATTCCCAAGATAATTCTCTTGCTCTTTCATCTAAGATGAAATTCAGATTGATTGAGGTTACATTTCCGGTCGTATTACCATAAGCACGCTCTCTTAACTGATTAACGTAGCTTACAGCAGTCGCCTGACTACCACCACCACCTCTGAGAACGGCTTCAGCATACATCAGATAAATATCTGCCAAGCGGTACAAAGGAATATCAGCTTCCACCCAGTTATCATGAGCACCAACAGATCCGTTGCTTTTGATATTTTTATACTTGATAAATGCATACCCATCAGTAAAAGATCCCAGGTCGTTTATTTCTAAATTCTGTCCCGCAGTAAAGAACCTTCCTCTTTTATCATTTCCATTGGTTGGAAAAAGAGCGACGAATGCTTTTGTCGTTCTGAGGCCACTCCATCCTCCATTGATTCCAAAATCAGAAGCCTTCATATCCCCACCAACTGCGGCATGAACCATATACGTTGTACCGCCGTTGGTTTGTGTGTTGATCCCGTCAAAATTGACACTTAAAATTTGCTCCGGATTATTGATATTGTTATCTGCAAGGAATAGATCATCATATTTTGGCTTCAAAGAATAACCCGCTGCAATAACTTTGTTACAATAGGTAATACAATCCGTATTTCTCTGGGTTCCGGTATATACTTCTGCATTTAAATATAATTTCGCGAGCAATGACCAGGCTGCAGCCTTATCTGCTCTTCCATACTCATTGGTTTTAGGGTCTTTCAATTCTGCTGCCACTGCGATCAATTCGGACTCAATAAAATTAAATAATGCTTTTCTTTCAATTCTCTGAGGTGGGTTTGCAGATCCGGGCAGGTATGTTTCATCTACGAAAGGAACGTTCCCAAACATATCGATAGCATGATAATAAGACTGAGCTCTTAGGAAACGGGCTTCTGCTTTCATTAATTTTGCCTGAGCAAGATTGTCACCGGTAATATTATTAGCCGCCAGTTTTTCATCGGTCAGATTTCTAAGGAATTCATTACAGAAAGCAATTTCCGTATAGACTCTATAGTACATGGCCGCAATAAATTCATTGGAAGAATCCCATGTCATTTTGTGAAGGGTGTGCAGGTTTCCATCGTTCCAGCCGATCACCGCCTCATCCGTAGTTAATACATTCAGATTGTAGAGTAATCTTGTATATTGTGAAAAACCTCCGTTGATCCCATTGATATCACTATCAGGCTGATCCCCGTCTCCACTGATCTGTCCTCCCATAGCAAGACCTCCATAAAGTTTTGCCAGAATATTCTTATAGTTCGAAAAGTCTTTATAGATACTTGCAGAAGTAACATCTGTGATAGGTTCTCTTTCAAGATCGCTGACACATGACGCGGCAGAAAGCAAAAACGCGGCAGAAAGAGGAAGTACTATATTTTTAAGTTTGATTGTATGTAGTTTCATCGTAATTATTATTTAAAATTGAAAGTTAAAGCCTAAAGAATAGATTCTGGGCATCTGATAGTATCCGTTGTCTATTCCTCCAAAAACCTCAGGATCTATGCCTGTATATTTGGTAATAACGAAAACATTCTGCGCCATACCATATATTTTCAGATTACTGCCTTTAGAGAAAATTTCTCCAAAATTATATCCAACATTGATGTTATCCAATCTTAAAAACGAAGCATTCTCTACATAAATATCTGATTTATATTGAGGTAAAGAGAATTTATATTCCGGTGCTGTATAGAATACGTTCTGAAGATATTCATTGGTAGAAGCAGACTGCAATGAACTGTTTGATGCTGCGTTATTGTATACATAATTTCCCAATACCGCTCTGGCGCTCAAAGCAAAATCCCAGTTTTTATGGGATACCTTAGTAGAAAAACCTAAAATAGCATCCGGGGTAGTAGATTTATAATAATACATATCTTTTGGCGTAATCGCGCCATCTCCATTCCTGTCAACATAGGCTCCGTCCACAGGTTTTCCGCTCGCATCATATACCTGCTGAAATACCCAGAAAGAATTGGGTGCATATCCCACTGCATGAGCCTGTATCTTATTTCCCGAACCTCCTTCAATGCCTCCAACTTCCATATTGAATGATTCATCTGCTCTGTCTTTCAGTTTGGTCACTATAGGTTTGTAGTGCGTAGCATTAAAACTTACTTCCCAGGTTGTTCTTTCATTTTTAACAGGAACCAATGTAATGCTTCCTTCAATCCCTTCATTCTTCATATCTCCAACATTCTGCCAGCTGGCATTACTTAAACCTCCGGCAGGCTCGTCAGCATATACCAATAAATCTTTGGTATCCTTTCTGAAAAGGTCGATAGATCCGGTAATTCTGTTATTGGAAAAACCATAATCCAATCCTATATTTTTAGTAACAGTAGTCTCCCAGGTAAGGTTTGGATTATAATTGGCAGGTCTGTACATAAAATAAAATTCATTTCCAAACTGGTAACCTGCTCCGGGATAACTTGGATTATAAGCTGCGAATGCAGGATAGTTATTGGGTTTATTACCATTCAGAGCCGGCAATTCTTGCTGTCCTGTTTTTCCCCATCCTGCTCTCAGTTTTAGTGTGCTGATTGCTGAAATATTTTTGATGAAATTTTCTTCGTTAAGCTTCCAGGCTAAAGAAACTCCAGGAAATACACCCCAAACATTATCTCTTGTCCCGTTGAAAAATCTTGAGGAACCATCTTTACGTACAGATCCTGAAATGATGTATTTGTTTGCCACTGTAAAAATGGCTCTTCCATAAAAAGAGATCAGCGTGTTTTGTGTTTCAAAATTTAGATCCTGCGCATTGATTCCGGTTCCTTTGTAAGTAATAGCGCCAGGAATAATGGTATGGAAATCCTGATAAGCATATCCGGCTGTAACATCCACTCCTGTATTGATAGCAGTTATATTCTTAACGTAATTAAAATAGGTTTCCAAAAGCTTATTCTTCTTTTCCATTGAATAGAAATTCGAGCTGCCTTTATCACCATAACCCTGTCTATAAATAGCATCTTTAAATTTATGCCCTTCACTCTTTGTATAGTCATATCCGGCATTTACATTGAAATGTAAATCAGGCAGAAAATGAAGTTTATAATCCAACTGAATATTTCCCAATCCTCTTGTCACTGATGATACGTCACGCACACCAGCCAGCATGGCTACGGGATTTGAGCTTGCATTCACATTATATCCTGTTGCAGATCCTGAATCCAGCCATTCATAATATCCTCCGTAGTTAGAATTCCCTGAATATATTGGCTGTGTAGGATCAAAATAGGTTGCTGCCTTGATCACTCCGCCATCTACAAATCGGTTATCGGTGAAAGTTCCTTTGGCATTCACATTCACAGATAAATGATTGTCAAAGAATTTAGGATTTAAATTCAATCCTACTGAAGTTCTGCGGAATGAATTTGTTCTTACAATACCATTTTGCTCGTTATAGCCTACAGATAAACGGTAAGGAAGACCTTTAATTCCTCCGGCAAGGGCAAGATTATTATCTGTTCCCCATCCCATCTGATAGATTTGATCCTGCCAGTTGGTATCTGCATTTCCCAGCTTTGTTTTGTAATTAGCAGGCGCATAGGTATTGACAAAATCTCTGAACTCCTGTGCATTCAATACATCTACAGTCCCCATTTTAGTAGACAGAGAAGCTACTGTTGAGAAATTGATCTTAAATTTTCCTGCACTTCCTTTTTTGGTCGTAATCAAAATAACCCCATTGGAAGCCCTGTTCCCATAAATTGCCGTAGCAGACGCATCTTTCAGGATGTCAAATGTTTCAATATCATTGGGATTAATTAATGATAAAGGATCTGATACTCCATTCATTCCAACAAAATCCTGTGGAACCCCGTCAATGACAATCAGTGGTGAGTTTTCTCCACTCAAAGAAGAAGTACCCCTGATCCTGATCTTGGTTCCTGACCCCGGAGCACCACTGTTGTTGGTGATCTGTACCCCTGGTGTTTTACCCTGGATTAACTGTCCTGCAGAAACAGCTCCTCCGTTGAAGTCTTTGGAACTTACTGAAGTAATAGAACCTGTAAGGTCAGATTTCTTCTGCTTCCCGTATCCAATCAATACAACCTCTTCGATTTTTTTCTCCTTGGTTGTAGAGTCTTGGGTCTGTGCATGTATCATTGAGCCCGCCAATAGAAAAGCAGGTGCAATTTTTAATACCGTTGTAAAATTTTTCACAATATCGTTTTTTTAGTTTCGTTTTTTAAGTAAAGCTGTCTGATCAGCTTTGCAATTTATAAAAAAATTAGAATTATTATAATATTATCAAAAATTAAGATAATTTTCCGTAAATTATTGGTCGATAAAACATTAAATATCTGTTTTACAAAACATTGCATTACTATATGCAAAACATAACACTATTAAAACTTAACAATAAGTTAAACAATTGTTTAACTAAATGTAATATTCAAGCGTTTCCGGAGATCAAAAAATTTATTAAACAGGAAGCTTACGGCATTTTCGGCAGATAATCCTTATCTTTGCAGTTAAAACTTTACTATAAAATGTCAAACAGAAAGATGATTACGGCAGCTTTGCCTTATGCAAACGGACCGGTTCATATAGGACATTTGGCAGGTGTATATATTCCTGCGGATGTCTACGCAAGATTTCAAAGAAGATTAGGAAAAGATGTAGCGTTTATCTGCGGATCGGATGAGCATGGAATTCCTATTACCATCAGAGCAAAAAAAGAGGGAGTAACTCCTCAGGATATCGTAGATAAGTACCACGAGATCATTAAAAAATCTTTTTCGGACCTTGGAATTTCATTTGATGAATATTCAAGAACGACGTCTAAAAAGCATTATGAAACGAGCCAGGATTTCTTCAAAGTTCTTTATGATAAAGGGAAATTCACGGAAGAAGTTTCAGAGCAGTATTTTGATGAGCAGGCCGGAGAATTCCTAGCAGACCGATATATTGTTGGGACTTGCCCAAACTGTGGCAATGAGAATGCTTATGGAGACCAGTGTGAAAAATGCGGTTCTACTCTGTCACCTTCAGAGCTGATCAATCCTAAATCGATGTTAAGCGGAAATGTTCCGATTTTGAAAGACACTAAAAACTGGTACCTTCCTTTAAATGAATATGAAGACTTCTTAAACGAGTGGATCATAGAAGGTCATAAAGATGACTGGAAACCTAACGTATACGGACAGGTTAAATCATGGTTAAACGACGGTCTTAAGCCACGTGCCATGACCAGAGACCTGAACTGGGGAGTTCCTGTTCCGCTTCCGAATGCAGAAGGGAAAGTGCTTTATGTTTGGTTTGATGCTCCAATTGGTTATATTTCTTTCACTAAGGAATGGGCAGAGAAAAACGGAAAAGACTGGAAAGATTACTGGCAGAGTGAAAGCAGCGACCTTGTTCATTTCATAGGAAAAGATAATATTGTATTCCACTGTATTATTTTCCCTGCGATGATGAAGGCTCACGGAAATTATATCATGCCGAAAAATGTTCCTGCTTTTGAATTCTTAAACCTTGAGAACGATAAGATCTCAACGTCAAGAAACTGGGCAGTATGGGCTCATGAATATGTAGAAGAATTCCCGGGACAACAGGATGTTTTAAGATATGCGCTTCTTTCATCCGCTCCGGAAACAAAGGATAATAATTTTACCTGGAAAGATTTCCAGACTAAAAATAATTCTGAACTGGTAGGTATTTTCGGGAACTTTATCAATAGAGTTGCTGTCTTAATTAATAAAGACTTTGAAGGAAAAATTCCTGAAGGAGATATTAATGCTCCTGAACTTGAAGAAATTAGCAAAAGAGCATCTGAGGTAAGAAATTTTCTTGAAAATTATGAATTTAGAAATGCCTTATCAGCATTCATGAATTTAGCAAGATTTGGGAATCAATATCTTCAAAATGAAGAACCTTGGAAAACGATTAAAGTTGATGTTGAAAAAACTAAACATACATTGTTTATTGGGGCTCAAATTTCTGTTGCTTTAGGAAATTTAGCCGAATCATTCCTTCCATTTACGGCTCAAAAAATCTACGATATATTTAATACTGAACAGCTTGATTGGACTTTATTAGAAAATTCGAAAGTTCTAATTAAAGCCGGACATAAGATTGTAGAAAAAGCTCCACTTCTTTTCTCAAAAATTGAAAACAGTGTCATCGAAGCTCAGATTGAAAAGCTTGAACAAACGAAACAAAACAATAAAAAAACAAACCCTAACGCCAACCCTATGAAAGAAGAAATTTCTTTTGATGATTTTACGAAAATAGACCTTAGAACTGCCACCATTTTAGAAGCTGAAAAAGTTGAAAAAGCGGATAAATTACTGAAGTTTAAAGTAGATACCGGGGTTGATATCAGAACTGTGGTTTCAGGGGTTGCAGAAAGCTTCACACCGGAAGAACTGATTGGAAAACAGGTGATGATCTTACTGAACCTTGCTCCGAGAAAGATCAGAGGAATTGAATCTCAGGGAATGTTCTTATTAACGACAAAACCAGACGGAAAACTGTCTTTCGTAACACCGGATGACAGCAATGTAGAAAATGGTATTGAGATAGGATAAACCCTACATTTCAGATAGAATAAAAGACACATGATTTTTTCATGTGTCTTTTGTATTTTTTATTCCGTCCTTAAAAAACGCAGTTTAAACTTAATGATCTTAAAAACTTAATTTTAATCTAATGGTCTAAAAGAGTAACCCTTAAGAAAGAGTTTAGTGATTAAGAGTATTAAGATTGTTTCGCTGTGTTCGCCATGACGAAGGACTATTTATATTTTCGTCAGTTTTGCCAGGTAAGAATCTTCCTCCTGTATTACTTTTTCTATGGCAAATCCGTTATTTTCTGCCGCATTTTTCAGGGTTGCAAAATCAAGATAAAGCCATTTGATTGGGTTTTCAGATTCTCCTTTATAATGAACGATATAATCCAGTTCGCCATAATAGCCACCTGCCGGAATATAAACGCCTCCGTCTTCATCACGGTCAAACATGTACAGAATATCTGTACTGTCGATAAGGATTTGTCCGCCTTCATTCACTAAAGTATGCAGCTTTTTGAGATAGGTGTCAATTTTTTCAAGACTTTCAAAAACTCCGGTTCCGTTCATCAGAAGCAGAACCGTATCAAAGGGATCTGCAGAAAAATCCAGCATATTTACACATACTGCTTTTTTGATCCCTCTCAATTTACAGACTTCAATAGATTTGGGTGAAATATCCAGTGCCAAAACATCAAGATCTCTTTCATTCTGAAGATACAAAGCATGGGAGCCTGCGCCAGCACCAATGTCCAGCACTCTTCCCTGAGCAAGTTCAAGTGCTTTTTGCTCAATATCATTCATATCTTCAAAATCTCTGAAAAGATAGTCTACCGGAAGCTCATCCAGTTCCGAGATTGAAGTTTCTGTCTGCAGATCCTCAGGATTCTCGTTGTGAAAATAATCCCAGATTGCTTTGCCCATTAAATCTTTCATTGTGGTCTTTAAAAGTGGCAAAGATAAGAGTTTCGGGTTCTGATTGCAAGTTGCAGATTTCGGGATTCGAGATGCAGAGTTTGAGTGACAGCGTTTTTACTTGCCTGTTGCTGGTTTGTAGTCATTAAGTTAATGAATAATCGTCTCATGTTTGACATCTATGCCTGATCTCGCTTCTGACTTATACATCTTGCTTATTGCTCTTGAATTAACCATTCACTTGCAAAGCAAAATTCACCATTTACATCCATATCGTGTAAAATCCAAATCAAAGAACATCGTTTTATACTGCAAAATACCTAAAACCTAGTATCTGCAACCTACCCCATCGAATCCTTCTCTTTATGTCTATCCTTTTCCGATTCATTCTCTGCTACGCCCGCTTTCCAGTAAGAGTAAGCATTGAGCTCCTGAGCAGTCCAGTTTTTTTCTTTTCTGAGGTAGGTACGGATTTCCTTGACGCTTGAAAACTCAGCTGCCACATATCCGAATTTAGTGGTTTCGGGGATAGCAATACTTTTTACAGTATCTGCCATTTCACTGCTGATATGGGGTGTAGCGTTATGAAGCCACCTGAATTCAATATCAGCTTGAGTCGGAAGAATTTGTTCATCTTCTTTTCCGTGAACTTCGATAATGCAGACTCCTTTTGCTGTTTCCGGGAGGGTTTCCAGCATAGCACTCAACACCGGAATAGCTATAGCATCACCCGCAAACAGGTACCATTCAACTTCTGGATACATTTCTTTTGCCTGCGTACGCATCATGATTCCTAATTTGGAACCTGGTCCCGCTTCTCTGGCCCATTTTGATGCGGGGCCGCCATCACCATGATCAACAAAATCAATGATCAGTTCATTCTTTTCAAGATCAATCCCTCTGTGAGTGTAGGTTCTTATGGCAGGTGCCACTTCTTTGGGAGGATATACCCATTGACGGTTTTCATCCAGAGTGGGGAAATGGACCTCATCCAAGCCCAAAGGAGGTACGGCAATCTTATTATTATCACCGATAGTGGTGTTTTTAAACAAATAAGCTTCGGGAGAATACAGATACACTCTGATGTAATGATCAGTGATATATTCTTTTCTAACTAGCTCTGCAACAATTCGTCCGGTTTGAATTCTTGTCATATATTCTAATTTTTATTCATACAAATTTAATTTTATTTTGTCTAAATAAAAATAATTAGTTAAAAAAAAGTAAAGCCCCACTAAAAATATATAGCAGAGCTTTACTCGTGAAAAACAAGGTATCTTTAAACCGCAGGCCCGGCTGCGTCTTTTATTTCTTCAACTAATTTTTTTCTTTCCCGAAGTCTTCTTCTGGCAATCACAGATTTACCGCCCAGAACTCTGATGAACCTCAAATACTGGAATCTTTCTCTTCCAAAATGATGCGTCATTACATACAGCAATACTCCAAAACCTGTCAAAATAATATATCCGAAGATCTTTTTGCCGGAAACAAGGATGGCATTCAGTTGAATTGTTTTCATATTCGCAGCTAATGTTTGAGGACTAACGGTCATACCGTCGATGTACACTGCAAGATCTCCTACTGCTGTAATCTGAAAACGGTACTGAAACCATGAATACAATGCTGAAAAGAATCCTACAGCCAGAAACGTTCTCCACACCAAAACAAGCCCGATTGCAGCCAACATATCATCCATTTCAAGTTTGTCCAGGGTATAAAACCATACTGAAATAAACAATGAGCACATTCCGTATCCTTTTAAAAACATAGGAAGGTACCAGTTCTCATAATTGAATTCTAAAACCATCGAAAAGTACATAATCAATGCATATCCCATCATCGCCGAAAATCCCGAGAAGATGTACATTTTCAATGGTATTTCTTTTTTAAACCAAACGACAGCAATCCCTCCTGCCAGAATAATTCCGGGGACCATAAGCAGATTCAGTCCTGCATTGGTCAGCTGATCATACCCAAGAACTCCTACGGCAAAGGTATTCTGAAGTGAAGTTGTTCCTAAGAACATTCCCAGCCACAAAAGCATAAACAGTCCATGCTGCACATTATTTTTTGTAAATATCTTAAATGATAAGTAAGGTCTTTTTAAGGTGAACTGGCGAACGACCAGCAAAGCAAAGCTTACGAAAGCAGCGATACTCGCATTCATAATATTTTTCGAATTCCACCAATCCTGCTGCTTCCCGAAAGAAAAAACATACGCAGAAAACATAAATGTAGAAACGAAAAACATAATGCTCATCCAGTCGATATAATGCAGCGGAACTTTTAATGCAAAGTACTTGTCATGCATAAAAATCCAGTGTATCAGAGCGAGAATGAAACATAATACCGCCGCTATCAGATAAAATTGCTGCCAGTTGTAGTGAATAGAAACTACCACAGCATAATAAGCTGCCACCTGGTTCATCACCAAAACAAAGGTGTAAAAAAGGCCGTAAAACATTCCTCTGTTTCCGATCATCATCATTAGCGGCAGAAACAGCTCTATCGTTACCATCATCTTTAGAAACCCGATAAACAGGGCGGTAAATACAAAGACCATAGGTTGCATTGTGGTTCCATTGATATAGCTCAACAAACCCAGAAGCACAAGAAGTACTGTCATTTTATCCCGCACCTTGAAGCGCATTTTCATTCTCAGAACGATGGGCATACAGGCCCCCATTCCTATTGTGGTAGCATAGTTGGCCCAAATAAAATATTCTGTCATCGCTCCTGTCCCGCTCACCAGATAACTGATGTTTCCGGTATAGACCCCACCAAGCGGCATCACTACTGCCAATAGCAGCACAATGAGCAGCATCTGTATGGGTTTGGGCACCCAGTCGCTATATAATCCTTTGTTGTACATGTTGTTTAGATACTAGATTTCAGATTTTAGATAACAGATAACAGACTTTATAACTCCGTTTTCACATCTTCATTCAACATCCAATGTCCGAAATCTGAGATCTGATCTCTTTTGTCTTAGTTAATATTTACATTCATATTCATTCCCGCGCTTAGTTTTTCCAGGTCTTCTTTTTTATTGGAAGCCGTGAACTCTATTCTTACAGGAATTCTTTGCTGTACTTTGATAAAGTTACCTGTAGAGTTATCTGTAGGAACACTTGAATATCTTGATCCTGTAGCTGCAGAAACAGCAGTGACAATCCCTTCAAATTTCTTTCCTCCCAACGCATCAGCAGTCATTGTCATCTTTTCCCCAATTTTCACATGAGGCATCTGGCTTTCCAGAAAATTAGCAGTTACCCATTTCTGACCATTCAGAACGATGGTGGCTACCTGTTGACCTAGTTGAATCAATTGTCCTTCAGAAATGGTTCTACGTCCCATAATTCCGTCATAAGGTGCTGTGATCACGGTATAAGAAAGGTTAATCTTAGCCATATCCAGGGCTGATTTTGTTCTTTTTATTTCTGCATCATTGATTCCTAATTTACTTTTCACCTCAGTGGTAGAAAGATTGGCAGACTGCTTCTGATTCACTAAGGTCTCATAGGCTGCTTTCTGTGCATCGTACTCTGTTTTGATCTGGTCATACTGCTGTCTGGTTACTGCTTCTGCGGCCAGCAGGTTTTTATATCGGTTTAAATTCTGCTCAGCATTCCATAGTCTTGCTTTTGCTCCTGCGATATTGGATTCCATCACGCTCACGTTGTTGGAAACGGTATTGACAGATGAGCTTGTGGCCGATCTTTGTGCCATCGCATTCTGATAAGCAGCTTCCGCCTGACCCAACTGGGTTAATATTTCATTCTGATCTAAAATCACAAGGGTGTCACCTTTTTTAACCTTTTGATGCTCAATGAATTTTATGTCTTTAATATAAGCCGAAACCCTTGTATTGATCGGGTTGATGAACTCCTCTACCTGAGCTGCTTCCGTATAGGTCTTATCTCCGATGTGAAAATATTCGCGGACCAGCCAGAAAAGACCGAATCCTATGACCAGAAAAACGATCGTATTGGAAATGATGGCTCTGATTTTATTTTTTTTATTCTGTTTCTTTTTAACAGCTGCCCCTGACTGTGCGGGAGCGGCCTGAGTATTTTGAGTAGTTTGTTCCTTGTTGTCCATTGTCTTGATTTTCAGTTTTAAAATTAAAGCGTTCCTGCAGCCTTCAGCAGGTTGTAATATTGATACAATACATTGATCTCAGCATTGGCAAAATCCAACTCTGATTGTAGTTTCTGGTTCTGCGCATCAATCATTTCAGCCTGTACAGCCAATTGATTCAAATATTTGGCTTCTGTGATTTTGTAGTTCTCTTCTGCCAGTCTTTTTGAATCATTCAGAATATCTGCCTGCTGGATCGATTCCTGGTATTTCACATACGCTGCATTCACTGCCATATCTACATTCTGCTGAACCAACGTCACGGCGTCACCTGCCTGTGTTTTCTGTAATTCACCAAGCTTTACCTTTTCTTTTGTCTTGTATAAATTATCAATATTGTAACTCAGTGAAACACCAGCCTGCCATCCTCCCGAATACATATCCAGAACAGGATTTCTTGTCATGACCGGACGCTGTAAGGTATAGCCTCCAAACCCGGATAGCGTTGGCATCTGATCTGTTTTAATGATTTCGATATTTTTATCGGCAACATCTATGTTTTTCTTAGCAGATTTTAGCTGAGGATTACTGTCGTGAGCAAGCTCTATGTAATAATCCATGCCAATAACTGATTCTTTGTCCGTTAAACTTTCAACAGGAACAATCTCTGTTTCAGAAGGTAGTCCTAAGGCAATGTTTAAATTATAATTAAGAATTTTTTTATTATTCATCAGGGTCAGGATTCCCTGATCCAGATTTTTGATCGCCAGTTCTCCACGGATGACCTCGTTACGGGTTACCATTCCTTGCTGATAGAACTTCTGAATATTTTTCAGACGTTCCTGTGCCAGCTTTTTATTATTCTGAAACACAGTTTCCTGATTGCCCATTTTATAGACATCCAGATAATTGGAGATCACGAGAAATTTTACATCAAGCTTGTTTTTTTCTAAATCCAGTTCAGAAAGCTGTTCACGAAGACCCGCCATTTCAATGGATCTGTTCACCAGACCTCCTTTGAAGATCAGTTGCGTGGCTTGTACCGCATAGGAGCTTCCGTAGTGAGGCATCGGAATATTGGTTGAGGTCGAAAAATCTTTGTCGATTGCTACAGCGTCACCCAAATAGAACTGACTGGTAGAAGCTGTAATATTAGGAAGCTTCTGAAGTTTTGCAATAGTTGTACTTTGTTTTGCAATGTCAATATTCTGGACAGCCACTTTTAACTGCTGGTGGTTTTTCACTGCCATATCGGCGGCCTCACCTGCGGTCATCTGTTTGATCTGTTGAGAAAAAAACAGCGCAGGGAATAGAGCTATCACTAGTGATAGTGCTGTTTTTACATTATTTGTCATTTTACCTTGTTTTACAAAGGCAAAGTTACAGCAGCAACCAATTCAATCAAATGTTTGAATTTTGGAAAAAGATGTTCAAATGTAAGATTTTAACTTTCAAACTGATGTCTGTACTGTCTGGGACTTACTTCAAGATGTTTTTTAAAAAAGTGGGAAAATGCATATTGATCACTGAAACCAAGGATTGAAGAAACCTCCGAAACCGGTTTATTAGAGGAGTTCAAAAGTACCTTTGCCTCGTTCATGACGATGAGGGCGATGATCTGACTGGCAGACTTTCCGGTAATAGATTTCACGACTGAGGAAAGATGTCTGGTTGTAATCGACTGCCGTTCGGCATAAAACTCAACGGTTTTCTCTGTCAGATGATGTTCCGCGAGATCTGTAAGGAATACAAATACAATTTCTTCCTGTCTGGACATCTGATTCATGGAATTATTATCTTCCTTGGAAATAATCCCCGCCATTTGATAGCAGAAAACAGAGAAAAGATGTTCTATCATTTCCTTTTTATACAGCATTTCGGTCTCGGAATCCAGAATATACTTTAGAAAATTAACGCTTTTCCACACGACTTCCATTTCGCTTTCGGGAAAAGGAACTCCTTTGTTCATCTGCTGGCGAAAATACCTGTACGTAATCAGTCTGTTGAATTTTAGTGATAAAGCAGAAATAAATTCTCTTTTGTAAGAAACCATTCTGGACTGAAAATCATCACTTACGGAAACCATTTCATAAATCGTTTGCGGGTCGGTTACCATAAACATATTGGCGGAAAGTTCCAGATCGCTGAAATGCTGGCGCAGCTTTATAGTTCCCGACTTAATAAAAATAAAGGCAGGATTTTCCGGACGGAAAGGTTTATCCGCAGAAATTCTCTCGAAAATATTATGTTGGGTAAAAATTTCGACACCAAATTTTTCTAAGGCTGACATAAGACAAATGTAACCAATATAATCTGTGCTTACAACCTTTTAGTCTTCGAGTGAATAAACGGCAAAACTCGCCAGCCAGTGGTCTCCGCCATAATTCCCCTGAAATAATAAAGGAAGCCCGTTGGCTAAAAATACATCGGCCGTTCTCTTAAAGTCCTTTTTCAAAGGATGTCCGTCAGGAAGTGCTTTTGATATTCCTTTCATGCACCATGCTTTGGAAAAAGAAAGACCTACAAGGTGAACCGTCTGATAATCGCTCAGATCACTTACAACAGGTATTTTTTCAATATTATCCAGGCTTCTTTTCTCATAAAAATTATTCAGCCACCGGACAAATTCTTTCTGGGGCAGTACCCGTCTCATGAGGTCTGCAATTTCAAGGCTTGGCGAGAAAAAATCTGATCCGTCCGGCTCCAGATAAGCTGGTGTTTTCTGATCTTTTCCATAAAAATACTTTGCTTTTTCTTTAAGTTGATTCTCGAATTCCTGATCATGGTTGGCTTTAGCCCAATCGATCGCAAATGCCAAACCAAAAGCCGTATTGGGATGTACTCCGGTTCTGTTTGGATAGGTTTGCTTAGGAAGATAAGCTTTCCATGATTGTAAAATCTTATCGGTTAAAGGTTTTAGATTCTGATGCCAGATTTTAGCTTTGGGATGATCCCATGTGGTCAGCTCTTCATCAAGTTTGAGCAACCAGGCCCAACCATAGGTTCTTTCAAATGTAGTCGTTAATTGAAATTTTGTGAAATAATCGGCTTCAACCTGCAGATTTTCTTTATTTAAAGAAATGTCAAGAATTTTTTCAATGTCTTTTGCATTGGCCAGATCAGGCTTTGTCTTCAGTAATCTCACCAGCATCCAATGTCCATGTACCGAGCTATGCCAGTCGAAGCAGCCATAGAAACTTGGATGAAGGTCTTTTGGGGTTAAAGTAACCTCACCCGCATTGTTGATGATATGTGCTGTTTTGTTTGGATATTCCTGATTGATACAGTGAAGCGGTTTTTCCAATAATTTGAGAGCCATCTCATCGGTCAGTTTCGGAACTTCCTGAGCAAACATCAAAAATGGAGAAAACGCAAATACTAAAAGACTTTTTTTCATTCATTAAAAATAGAAAATAATTTAGATTTCACATTGTTTTTAAATTGATTCAAAATAATTAAATCCCAATCATTTCAATAAAACGATACCAATTTTGAATAAAAAAAAGCTTTAAGCATAATTTTTGATAAGGTACATTAAAAAATATTCATGATAAAATTATTTTTACCTTTATGTATACTCCTTTTAATGAGTGCATGCAATAAATCCGAAATGGAAGCTGCTAACTCACCTGCAATCAAAATGATGTCAGAAGATAAAGTGGCTGAAGAAGTCTATCAGGTGGCACCGCCAAATTCTATATCTGAAAAATTGCTACCCGATAAAAATAAGTCTCCCCAACCGTCCATAGCCCCCAAAAAGCTGGACACGATTGCCAAAAAGGTCATTAAAAACGGGAATATGAGAATTCAGGTGGGAGATATTAAAAAAGCCCAGAATCAGGTGGCAGATATTCTGAAGAAAAATGAGGCCTATATTCAAAATGAACAATTTCAAAATACAGATTTAGATGATAACCTGGATCTTGTGATCCGTATTCCTCATAAAAATTTTGACGCACTGATCAATTCATTTTCTGAAGGAGTA
This sequence comes from Chryseobacterium carnipullorum, assembly GCF_003815695.1. Classification (NCBI taxonomy): domain Bacteria; kingdom Pseudomonadati; phylum Bacteroidota; class Flavobacteriia; order Flavobacteriales; family Weeksellaceae; genus Chryseobacterium; species Chryseobacterium carnipullorum. The sequence continues at coordinate 4,921,672 of NZ_CP033920.1, forward strand.
GGCTCTGTTTTGTCGAAAAATATTTCCTCTGATGATGTTACCGAAGAATATACTGATGTCTCTGTTAAGCTAGCCAATAAAAAGATTTATCTGGAAAAGTACCGCGATATGCTTAGAAGTGCTTCTACCACAAAAGACATGATCGAGATTCAGGAAACCATCCGTGAATTGGAGGATGAAATTGATGTTGCAGAGGGCAGGCTACGCTTCATCGATGACCGGGTGAATTACAGTACCCTTAACCTGAGTTTATATAAAGAAAAAGTAAGAAGTTCTGCCACTTCAAAAATTGGTTTCGGAAGCCGTTTTGCGGATTCTGTGACAGAAGGTTGGAACAGTTTCGTGAGTTTTTTATTGGGAATTATTTCATTCTGGCCGTTTCTATTGCTCATTCCTATCCTTATTTATCTATGGAGAAAATGGAGAACGGGAAGAAAAAAATAGCGCAAGTTTTTTGGTAAATAATAAAAATCCGGATATCAGTGATATCCGGATTTTTACTGCATTATCTATAATTTAAGCATTGAAATAATCTTTTACAGTTTCGAGAACCTGCTCATCCGACATTTTCTGTGCAGTATCTAAGGTTATCGTTAGATTTTTAAACTGAGCTGTATCATGGAGATATTTTTTTAGTTCTTCCTGAATCGTTCCGGGTCCTGTAATATAAACTTCCTGAGAATTTGTTAATAGGTGTTCTATCTCTTTGAAGAATTTCACCCTATTGGTTCGTTCTGCATTATTGGCTGCATTTTCACTTGAATTCCCATGCTGTATTTCAGCTTTTACAGGGCTGCAAAGAAAAAACTTAAATGCATTCTGAGCATCATGATTTTTTACTACTATTGCTTTTTCTGTATCGATCCAAAGTCCTGCTAATTTCTTGTCTGACATAATTTATTTTTTTGGTGTTATGAACCATGTAGATCAATAATGGTGCAAAGCAGATGTTAAGGGCTGTTAAATGTTTAAAAGAATTGAAAAAACATCTTCTTTGAATCTGCTGACTGATCGATTAGCATCAACAAAGCCGCCTTACTATGAAGACGGCTTCTGTTGATTATTTTTTATTCAAGTTTCAATACCTGACTATTTCCTGATCGTTTTAGTTACGCTTCCACCATCTTTGTAATCAATTTTCACAAAATAAATTCCCGGCTGAAGAGAACCTATATTTATAGTGTTCCTGGCAGGATTTCTTAAAGATAACACCTGAAGTCCATGGGTATTAAACAGAGACATTTCACTGATTTTTCCATAGTAGGTTTCCGGTGCAAAATTAATATGTTGGTCTGAGACAATCACCGATAAACCGTCTTCCTGACCGTTACGTGCTGCACCAACTGTACAACCGGGACCTTCATTGCAATGGCTTACCACTTTCCATACCTCATTATCTCCAGGAGTTTCTCCCGGATTAGCGTACCATTTGTTTTCCCAAATTTTGCAGGCATAAAAAACTTTTGCACCGGCTGCAGTATATGCCTTTGCAGGGTTATACAGCGTTGAGCCGCAATAGGTAATAGTACCGCCTGACTGACAACCCGGCCCTTCAGTACACGCGCTGATCTCTTCCCAAACCATATTGGCTCCGGGAATTTCATTGGGATTTGCATACCATTTGTTTTTCCAGATTTTACAGTTATAAAATACGGTTGTCTGAGCTGTTGGATAGGCATTTGCGGGATTATATTGCTGTGCTCCGCAGTACGTTTGTCCATTTCCTCCTTCTATTTTTTTAGTTATGATTGTCAATTCGTTGCTGGCATCGGAGATTTGATCGTTCTGGGCAACAGCTTTCACAGTGTATCGGTATTCAGTATCATGGATTAAACCTGAGCGTACGAAACTCGTTTGTGTAGTTTCTGCAACCTGGGCTCCATTTTCAAAGACCTGATAATTTTTGATGCCCTGTGTATGAGTTGAAGGCATCCACATCAGTGAAACAGAATTTTCAGTGGCTCCCATCGAGTGGAGATTGGACGGCGCTACAGGTTTTTCAGGAGTATTTTGGTCATCTGTTTTTACAATAAGGGGTGCACTTTTTTGTGAAGTGAGACCTGTAGAGCCCTTCGCCTGTATTTCGTAAGTATAACTGGTATTGGCGGCCAGACCCTGATCTTGAAATTCCGGAACACTTACGTTCTGTAGCGCTTGTCCGTTACGGAAAACATTATAAGACGCCGCGTCAGCCTGAGCTGTCCATCCGATTTTTGCAGAAGAGCTCGTTACGCTTATTTTGGCTAATCCTGTTGGTATCGAAGGTTGTGCAGGGGTTACCGAGGACTGTACGTTCACATCGATGACATTATAAAATGCATTAGCCGTATCTGCAACGTCCCAAACGGCAAGAATAACATGATACCCCTGACGATTAGCAGGAATGGTGATGTGATGCGGTGTATTATCTTGGGGAGGTGTACCATTGTGAACAACCTCACCAATAAGCTCCAGATCCTGACGGGCAAGTGGCTGATTGGGATTCCAGCCTGGTTTGGTCATATAATAATGCCATTTCGCCGTAGCGTGATAAGCCAGATACTTCCAGATAAAGGTATTCACACCGGTTGTGATATTGCTTTTCTTCCATCGGTCAGCGGTTTGAAGATCCAGAATCGTGTTCCCTCCTATGCTTCCATTAGCAGAAGCGATCATTCCGTCTGCCGGACCGAGTGCCGGAAATCCTTTTTTAGCTTCCAGAGATCCCGGCTCATTAATAACAGTGCCATACAATCCCAATGCGGTGTTATACCCGAGTGTAGTCTTATCCAGACTCCCCTGATAGCCTCTCGAGGCAGGACTTATCACATAACCATGGGCTGAGAGATGAGTTGAAGAAAAGACCAGAGTACATAAAAAAAGTACTGCTGAGAAAAAATTTCTAAGTTTAATCATATGTAATTATTTAAGATGTTTGGTTTATTCTCTGCTCAATCTGCCGGAAAAATCTAATCAGGTGCCTGAAGCTATTGGGGAATCCCAGTCTATTTAGTTCATATATACACCTGTGCATGTTTTATTTTAACGTCTCAGATCAGTGTCCAAATTAATAAAAACCTCTTAAAAAACCTTCCTTAAATAAAAAATTCATTTAAATAATGACAATTATATTAAATATTCAACAACATAACCGCTAATATTTACACATTCTCTCATTTTAAATGTTTTAAGAGAATAATTTTCATCCCTGAAAATGAATTAAATTCAGCATTGTAAACGTTATTATGATGTCAATGGGTATAATAAAGGCACAAAAGAGAAAGGCAAAAGGAAGAATTCGCCTTTTGCCTTATACTTTATTGATATTGATCGTGATAATATTTGGGGAAAGTTACAGGCCAGCGTACAAAAAGGGGGAATGTTACCGATTTGACTGTTGGTGTTACCATACTGCACTTCCCTGCTTATTTCCCAAGGACAAACACAGCAGGAATTTTATGAAGTTCAGGTTTTGCTTTTTTCCAGTCATTGATGGTTTTGGTCTGGATGAATTCGTGTTCAGGATCGTTGATATTGGCTGCAATACAGAGTTTTGTATTCGGAGATAGGAACTTCGTCAGGTCTTCAAAAAGCGGATTATTCCTGTAGGGCGTTTCCATAAAGATCTGGGAATATCCGGTTTGCTGTACCAGGCTTTCGAGGCGCTGAATCTGTTTTTTCTTTTCTCCCTTATCAATCGGAAGATAACCATGGAAGGTAAATTCCTGACCATTGAATCCACTGGAAATTAAAGCCAGGATAATAGACGAAGGCCCTGAAACAGGGATTACTCTGATATTTTTTTCATGACACCATTTCACGATCAGGTTTCCGGGATCTGCGATACATGGCAGACCAGCTTCAGAAAGCAATCCAAAATCCTGTCCCTGCAGCATCAGATTCTGAGCTTCTTTGATGTCTGCATTTTCAGTGTATTTGTCCAGTAAGAACAATTTAAGATCGGACTGTTTTTTTTCGGGAGCAAAGAATTTAACAACCTTTCTGGCTGTTTTTTCATTTTCAACAAAGAAGTAGTCCGTCTGCATAATATATTCTTTCAGAACGGGTGAAAAATGAGTAATAGAAGTGTTTTCAGATAAATAGGCTGGGAGTAAAAAAAGCATTTTATTGTTTTTTAGTTCTTTCTTGCAAAGAGGGTTGTTTGAAATGATGAGCGAGTTCAACGGAGAATGTAATGGCTGAAATTTTCCATTCATCGTTTATTTTAACAAAGGTAAGAATTTCTTTACCCCAATGTTCCATGACGTCTTTATAAAAACAACTGTAATCTGAAACTACAGAGGCAATCTCTCCATCTGTCATTATTTTAACGTGGTCTGTTTTATTTTCAGACTGGTATTTTTTAAACCCAGAAATAAAAGTCTTATAGTCCTGAGTATAGATTTGAGAAACATCCGGTATTCGCTCTCTGCGTTTAGCAAAACTTCTCTGTGTAAAAATACCACTTACCTGAACGTCTCCGAAGAACATTTTATAAAGCTGTTCTTCTTTTCCTGCAGAATTCAATAAAGAGGTATATTCATTGGCAAGACGACGAAGATTAATTTCATCCTGCGTCTGAGCAAAAGAGAGATTAAAGCTTAGGAGAAGCAAAAAAATGAGTGACTTCACTTATGATAGAATTTGATTCTTTATAGCATCACAGCCTTTGTCAAGTAACTGGAAAACATCCTCAAAATCATTCAAATCGCCCCAGTAAGGGTCCGGAACTTCAGCATTTTTCTGATTGCCCGCTGCCTCCAGAAATAATGATACTTTCCGGCGTTGATCTTCATTTCGTGTCTTCGAGATGACATCCCCGTAAACATCAACATCCATGCAGTAGATTTTGTCGAACGTTTCAAAATCAGCTTTGGTAATCGGTCTTGATTTTTGATTTGAAATATCAATATGATGGTTTGACGCTGTTTTTATCGCTCTTTTATCCGGGTGTTTTCCTTCATGCATAGAAATTGTTCCTGCTGAATCCACAAAGAAGTTTTCAGGAAGCTTTGTCTTCATAATTCCTTCTGCTAAAGGACTTCTGCAAATATTACCGAGACAGACCATCAATATTTTCATATCCGTTTATTATCATTGAAAGGTTAAATGATGTACTTATTATCAGATTTTAATCGCTTTCATAAGCAACAAAACTAAATAAAAAAATGAAGAATAAAACTATTCTCCATTTCAATTTATTCAGATTAAATTATTTTTATTTTTTAATTCTTTCTGCAAGATCTTTAACATACTTCTTAACTTCTTTATCGATTTTTGACACATCTTTGATGGTATCACAAGCGTACATTACCGTTGAATGGTCTTTTCCGCCCATTTCTTCACCGATCTTTGTAAAAGTAGCATTGGTCAGCTCTTTTGAAAAATACATCGCCAATTGTCTTGGAAGGGCAATTTCTCTTTTTCTGGTTTTAGAAAGAAGCTGTTCTTTTTTGATTCCAAAATAATCGCATACCACTTCCTGGATGTAAGGAATATTGATGACTTTCTTCTGGTTTGCTGCAATCTTGTTGATGGTATCTTTCAGTAATTCAAGACTCAAGTCTGTTTTATAAACGGTAGAGTAAGCGATTACAGAGTTAATAACTCCGATAAGCTCTCTTACGTTGGTTTTAGCTTCAGCGGCAAGGAAATCAAGCATATCTCCTGGAAGAACAATTCCGTCTCTGCTTAGTTTATCTACGATGATCTGTCTTCTTGTAGAAAGATCCGGAGATTTGATTTCGGCAGAAAGTCCCCATTTGAAACGGGAAACAATCCTTTCCTGAATATCCATAATATCTGCAGGCGCCTTATCTGATGTAAGGATGATCTGTTTTCCGTTCTGGTGAAGATGATCAAATATGTGGAAGAAACTGTCCTGTGTAGCAGATTTACCTGACAGGAACTGAATATCATCAATGATCAATACATCCACCATCTGGTAAAAGTTGGCAAACTCTGTCTGCTTGTGCGCTTTTGCAGCAGAAATAAACTGCTGGATAAACTTCTCAGAAGACAGATAAAGAACGACTTTATCCGGAAACTGGCTTTTTACTTCTAGACCTACAGCCTGTCCCAAGTGAGTCTTTCCCACTCCGTATCCTCCGTGAAGGAACAATGGGTTGAAAGCTGTTGCTCCCGGTCTTTTAGCAATAGATCTTGCTACGGTAGCAGCGAATTTATTACTCTCTCCTTCTATATAATTATCAAAAGAATAATCAGACTTAAGGTTCGAATCTATGTTTACTTTTCTTATTCCCGGAACTACAAAGGGGTTGACGATATTCGCAGAGAATCCCTGCGGCATTGTTTCCTGCATTTTTGGTGTAGGAACGCTTTTTCCCTTCATATTCATTGTCACTGGCTTTTCCTCTCCGGTAGGCCTGTTTTCCATTACTGAGTACCACAATTTAACTCCTTTTCCAAGATTTTTCTTCAGGGCAGCAGAAAGCAGGGACAGGTAATTATCCTCAATATATTCCTTGTAAAAATCGCTCGGCACTATAAGCGTAAGGTTATTCGCAACCAAAGAAAGTGGTTGTACCTTATCGAATAGCATGTCGAAGGATTTTTCAAGCTTCTTAAGATCAGAATTATCTTCAGCTGCGTTCAAATTATCCCGCATGAACTGAAGGCACTTCTGCCATATCATCATTAAATTTTCATCCATATTTATGCCCCGATTATTCTTTGTTAGTACTTTTTGTAGAAGGAAGACAAAGGTCCAATTTTTTCTTTTCAAAAAAAAATATTGCAGGTATTGATTATTTAAAAATATATTTGTATGCATAAATATAGACTAAAAATGATACATTCAACTAACTCATTACGAGTACGTTACGGAGAAACAGACCCTATGAAATATGTGTACTATGGGAACTATGCAGAGTACCTGGAAATTGGCAGAGTAGAACTCTTCCGAAACATCGGAATGTCATACGATGAAATTGAAAACCAAGGAATTTGGCTTCCGGTTTCGGAATACAAAATTAAATACATCCGCCCGGCCCTGTATGACCAAAAACTGGAAATCCATACCTATGTAAAAAAAATTCCCGGGGTAAGAATTGAATTTGACTACGAAATTTATAATGAAAAAGGAGAAAAGATCACGGAAGCATCCACTACTCTATTTTTTCTGGATGCAAAAACCAATAAAATTATCAAGTGTCCGGATTTTCTGATGAAGCTCATTGAAGAGAACTGGAACAAGGGGGAAATTTTAGGCAAGAGTTTATAGCGAGCAGTTTGCAGGCAAATAAATGGTAAAGGAACGATATATCCAATTAAAGAGGTTTATTTTTAAACTAATTTGCATCTTTGCAGCTTAAATAATTGTCAATATTATCTACCCATATATATAATACGTATGAAGATCGCATTTTTAGGGCCTCATGCAAGCTTCACCCAGCTGGCGGCCACCCAACTTTTCCCGGGGGAAGAACTTTTGCCGCAGGCAAATATTTTAGATTGTTTTAATGCTGTTGATACCGGAGAAGCTGAAAAGGCAGTGGTACCCCTGGAAAACTCCATTGAAGGAACAGTTTCGATGACGCTGGACTATTTATACAAAACACCCTCAATCAAAATAGAAGCAGAAGGAGTAATGCCTATCGCCCACCATCTGATGATCCATCCGGAGAACCACATGGAGGATATTGAAAAAATATATTCACATCCTCAGGCACTGGCGCAAAGCTTCCATTTTCTGGATACCACTTATAAAGAGGTAGGAAGACAGGATTTTTCATCCACAGCCGCTGCTGCCAAATATGTTTCTGAAAATAAGGATCTGAAGATTGCTGCCGTCGCCAATCAGTTTGCAGCTAACTTATACGGACTTCAAATCGTCAACAGAAATATTCAGGATTTTGAACAGAATCATACCCGTTTTATTGTGATCTCTAAAAATCAAACAAAATACGAAAATGACCATCTTGAAGTTTTAGGAGAAAAATCAGGTATGCTGATCAATCTTCCGGAAGATCACGCGGGAGGACTCCACCAGGTTCTTTCGGTTTTTGCATGGCGAAAAATGAACCTCAGCAAAATTGAATCCAGAACGCTGAAAACAGGTCTTGGCAACTATTTCTTCTTCATCAATGTAGTAGGAAAATGGGAAGATGTCCTGCATGGCAATGCCATTCTGGAACTTGAATCAATCAATGCCGGAGTAGATTTTCTTGGAAACTACAAAGAATTCCTTCTGGAAAGTTAAAAAATATTCATCTTACCCTCATGACACTGCCCTAAAAAGCAGTGTTTTTTTTTATTTACAACCCTACATTCAACACTCCTTAAGAATTTCGGACAGAATTTACATTCAATGTGGCGTATTTAATGACATTAATATGCTAATCTTTGCATATTAATTATTCATAAAATTGGGAAATATATAAATATTTTTTTTAATTTCACCCAAGAGTTAATTTGCGAAATAAAGACCCATAACCATATTACGAAATAATCAATAATAAAAAATAAACATCTGTTTAAATTATTCATAATATTATTAATATTTAGTTAAATATATCACAAATAAGGCATAGTTTTTGCATTATAAATCTTGAAAACTAATTAAAAAACTTACACATGAAAACTAAAATCTACACCCTAATTCTAGCCTTATCTACGGTTAGCGCATTTTCCCAAGTTGGTATTAATACACCTAACCCGACCGCCACATTGGACGTCAACGGAACATTAAAGATTCGTGACACGCCTATGACGCCGGCTTTGCCAGGATACACCATTATGGCAGTGAATGACGGCACATTTCAGGTTGCTAAAGTAGACCCACAGGTTATTATTGATGCTGCAACCGCCGCATCTGGAACCAATACTTCTGTGTATGCTGCTAAGAAAACTACAGGAATCACTCTTTTGAGTTTAGGTCTTTTTCCGACAGGGTTTAGAGCCGTTAACTTTTTAGCCGCTGAGAGATCAGTTGGATCTGCTGCATTATTCTCCGATACTGACAACACTTTTACTATACCTTCCAACGGAGTTTACCATGTAGGATTTACTTTCCGTTATGGAGCAGGTCTTCAGGCCGCGATCCTGACCAATACCCCAGGGATTGGCATTCTGCGAACCAGAGGAGGAGTGGCAACGCTTATTGACAGCCGTGTATTCAGTGGCCTGACTGTTCCGCTGGTTTTAAGTTTAACCATTTCAGAAAGCACCCTAAATTCATTGTACTCGTTCCAGGCCGGAGACAAAATCTCATTTGGACTTACCGGATCTTCTGCTCTTGATGTCGGATTATTGGGAACAAGTATCGGTTCTTTCTACATTTATAAAGTTTCTAATTAAAAGATACAATTAATCACTCTGCACAATTAATCCATCACAGAATATGTGGTGGATTAATTTTTTGTAGTGCAAGTGTTACAAACATTTATTTTATATTTGATAAAAACTAGAGAATGAGTGAAATTCTATTGGTCCTGTTCATCATAGCCATCATCTTTTTTATCTTCAATAATCTAAATAACAAGATCAGAAGACTGGAGAAGGAAGTATCTGATCTTACCACTAAAATTAATCAACCTTTACAAGATAGAGAAATTCAAGTTTTACAACATGAGCAAAAACCTGTAGAGGAAATCAAAACTCAAAATACAGCACAACAACCTGATGTGCATGAGAAAATCCTTGCAGACAATAGACCTTCACCACCACAAAAAGACTGGCTGGAACCTGTGTTTGACTTTTTGAAACAAAACATTCTTACGATCGTCGGTATTTTCACGCTTGTTCTCGGATTGGGCTATTTTGTAAAATATGCGATCGACAAAAACTGGATAGGAGAAACTTCCAGAGCAGGAATAGGTTTTGTTGCAGGAACGGGAATCATGCTGCTGGGACATTTTCTACGGAAAAACTATGCTGTTTTTGCCTCGATCATCACGGGTGGCGGAATTTCAGTTTTATATTTCACCGCTACAATTGGGTTTCAGGAATATCATTTGTTTACCCAGAATACAGCTTTTGTGATTACGACTTTGATTACTATTATTTCCATCGCCCTTGCGCATTATTACAAAAGTGAGATCTTAATTATTTTTGCGATGCTTGGAGGTTTCCTTGCTCCCTTGATGATCAGCACGGGAAAAAGCAACTATCTTTTCCTGTTTACCTATCTGACGCTGTTAAATATTGGCATGCTTGCCACCTCGTTACTCAAACACTGGAAAAGTGTGGGGTGGACAGCTTACATTTTCACAAGTATGTATCTTTTTTACTGGACTTCTGAAAAGCCGGAGCTGCTGAGCATCGTCTTTTATATCATCAGTTATATTATTTTCTACATTTTTGCGCTTCAGGACTATATCAAAAAGAATACACTTTCAACTTCGGATACTTTAATGCTTGTTTTAATTAATTTTTCAAGTATTATCGGGCTCGTTTATACATTTAAAACATTAAGCTATGAACCGGTTATTATTTTTCCGCTTGTTTTCGCCGCAGGCAACGGTGTGCTTTTATTAAGAGAATATGGGAAGAAAAGTTTTGGTTTCAGTTATTCCATTTTTGCAGCGCTCACGATCAGTCTCGTCACCGTTGCAGTAGCGCTTCAGTTCAAAACTCATCTTATTACAAGCGTTTGGGCTATAGAAGCATCCCTTCTTGTTTATCTCTGGAAAAAAAGCGGACACCCCATTTTCAAGACCTGTTTTTACGTTTTGTTTCCACTGATGATTATTGCACAAATGATGACGTGGACAGAATATTTTCATAAAGAGCATATGGGTATTATTTTTAACCCTGTCTTTTTAACGAGTCTTGTGACTGTTTCTACCACGGTCCTTAATCTCTTTTTATTAAAAAAAACCAGTGAGCCAGGAAAAAAGGACGATCATTTTTTCGAAAATGTTTTCGCTGTTGTAAGTTATGGGGTTATCTATATTGCGTTACTTTTGGAAATCATTTATCATATCTCGGATATGCCATGGGCAGCGATGTTGAGCATCGGACTCCTGTTTAGCATCTACTATCTATTTATATTAATTTTATTGAGGAAAAAGCTTGATATTGACGGAAGGATCCAAGTCGGTCTTATTTATCTGTTTCTTATCCTGATTGCTTTCAATTCTTCCTTGGCAGCATCTGAAGTTGTGACGGTCGTCTTACGTAAACAACTCACCTTCGGTTTCTATACGATCCACCTGCTGCAATGGATTCCTTTTGTCTATATTTTATGGAATGCCGCTGTTATGAAGGACTTTTATAAAACAAAGACCTCTTACCTGGCGATTTCAGTTTCCCTTGTTATTGGAATAAGCTACGGATTCTACAATACCTATATCTTAAGTTCTTCAACTGATATTTCCAGTATCTACAAAATAAAAGAACATTTTACCATTCTTTACCTTCCTATCATCTGGACTGTTCTGGCAAGCATCTTCATTTATGTAAGTTTAAAGAAGAATATTCCCGAATACAGCAGAATAGGTTTTATCCTGATTGGAATTATGGTGCTCAAATTGTACAGCTATGATGTTTGGCAGATGGATAATATCTCAAGAATCACTGCATTTATTATCCTCGGAGTGATTTTATTACTCAGCTCATTTACATTCCAGAGACTGAAGAATATTATTAAAAATATGGTTGATAAAAAGGAAGAGGAGAAGAAAAACTAAGGAAGCATGATTAAATAGTTAACCATGTTATTATAAAATTAAAAAACTTCAACAAAACCTTTTATTTCTAATCAATATTTAAAATATCATAAAAATTCATTCACATTTTATAAAAATTAATTATATTTATCCAGTTTTTAACAGTTACATATTCCGGTTATGAAAAAAATACTTTATTCTTTTTTAATAGTATCATCTTCAGTATTATCTGCTCAGAAGAATCCTTCTGTCAAGTTTGCTGTTGCCAATGATATTGTGGGGACGGTAGGCATGTTCAATGCCAGAAAAGCGATCGTTCAAAGCTCAAACACCTATAAAAGTGCTGCCGGGCTGCCTCAGGGTTTAAAAAAATACGGTTTTATAGCCGAAAAAGGCCTTACGGAATTTAAAATCAAAAGTGGTTATGAAGGTTTGGACAGAATCTCTCTTGCTCAGCTGAATGAACAATACGGACTTCCTGAAAACACTCCTGTAATTATTGAAGGCTACGAGTTTCCGGATACCGATATGAAAATCTACGGCGATATGATGGGCAACGTTGAAGTGAAGGATTACAACGGAAAAAAGACCGTATTCATGACTTCAAGCAACCTAAAGTAAATTACAGAGAATTACATTATAATAAAAGGATACTTTAAAAAGTATCCTTTTGTCTTTAATATCTGTTATTCCATTTTTTCTTAAGCTCTTCGTAAATTTTCTTTTCCGTAGCATTGTTGCCAGGCTGATAAAGTTTCGCATGCTTAATTTCTTCAGGCAGAAAATCCTGATCTACAAAGTTTCCTTCGTACGAATGAGCATATTTATACTCCTTACCATAATCCAGATCTTTCATCAGTTTGGTAGGCGCATTCCTCAAATGCAGGGGCACTGGAAGGTTTCCGGTCTGCTTTACCAGAGCCAGGGCATCATTAATTGCCATATAGGTTGAATTACTCTTAGGTGAAACGGCCAGATAAACTGCAGTTTCACTTAAAATTATTCTTGATTCCGGATTACCAATCACATTGATGGCCTGGAAACAGTTATTGGCGATCACCAAAGCATTAGGATTAGCAAGGCCTATGTCTTCTGCTGCCAGAATAAGCATTCTCCGGGCAATAAACTTGATATCCTCCCCTCCTGCAATCATTCTTGCCAGCCAGTAAACCGCACCATTCGGATCGCCGCCCCGCATAGATTTGATGAAGGCAGAAATAATATCATAATGCTGCTCTCCATTTTTATCATAGAGCGCCATTGTTTCCTGCAAAATATCAAGAACGTCTGCGTTGCTGATCTCTTCTTTATTTGAATTCATGTACTGGTTAAGCACCAATTCAACAGAATTGATCAACTTTCTTGCATCTCCTCCAGAATATTGGATCAATGCTTCCTTTTCTGCAACTTTAAAATGAGTCCCTTCATCTTTATTGTATCGTTGAAAAGCAGTATCAATCAATTCTTCTAGCTTTTCATAGCTGAGTGCTTTCAAAATATACACTTGACTTCTTGATAAAAGGGCAGATACAACTTCAAAGCTGGGGTTTTCTGTGGTAGCCCCTATTAAAACTATCCAGCCCTTCTCAACCGCATGAAGCAGGGAATCCTGTTGGGATTTATTGAAACGGTGAATCTCATCGATGAATAAAATAGGAGATTTACCTGAAAACAGGTTTTGTTTTTTAGCATCTTCAATCACGTCACGCACATCTTTTACCCCTGAAGAAACTGCTGAGAGTTTATAAAACTTCCTGCCTGATTTTTCAGAAATAATTTCTGCTAATGTTGTTTTTCCTGTCCCCGGAGGTCCCCAAAGGATGAGTGAGTTCAGGGCATTATTTTCGATCATCTTTCTGATCGTGCCTTTTTCTCCGGTAAGATGTTCCTGTCCAAGAACTTCATCCAGGGTTTTGGGTCTTAATTTTTCGGCTAATGGAGTATTTTGGCTCAAGATAATTTATTTTTTCGGTAAACAGATTCAGTTTTTTGATCTCTGAAACTTCTAACAAAATTAAACTAATTTTAATTTTTTTACCCTATTTTTGCATTGTTTTGAAACTTACATTCAATAAAATCATTAGTTTTCCCTTGGTAATTTTGATAAAATTCTACCAGTGGTTTATTTCGCCCCTACTTCCTAAAAACTGCCGTTACGAACCTACCTGCTCTCATTATATGGTGGAAGCTCTTCAGGTGCATGGTATTTTCAAAGGATTGTGGATGGGAATCAAAAGAATTTCAAAATGTCATCCATGGGGAGGCAGTGGCTATGACCCTGTTCCTCCAAAAAAAATAAATCAGTAACAAAGTATTAAATCAATAGAAATGAGTAACTTATTTTTCAGAATTTATCTCGTCGTATTTGCATTGATCACGCAGTTTGCCTTTTCCCAGGAATATCCCGGAGGTTTATCTGACGGGACTCTGAAAGTAAACGGAGCGGGAATTCCGGTAAAAATCTATTCTACTACCGAGATCATTGATCTCAGCGCTTTTCCGGAAAAAACCACTAACAATAATGTCCTGGTTATCTTCAATGATTCCAATTTTGAACCGGCACACTTTGATTCAGGGACGCTCATCCTAACGAAATACAAGACTTTCAAATATCAGTTTTTCGATAAACATTTTAAACTGATTGACAGCCCAATTACTCAGGACAATATTACAGCTTTTAAATATGCAGTAAAATCAGCAAAACCCATCACAGAGTCTGACAATGTTGCACTGGAAACACCTTTCAAAATATGGGATCCTTCAAAAGGGATTCAGCTAGGGCCGGTTACATTACATTTCTATAGCTTAATGTTTGTTTTTGCTTTTGGTTTTGGTTACGTTTTAATGTTGAGAATCTTTAAAATCGATAATGTTAATCAGAAATATCTGGAACCTCTTTTCACATGGACGCTGATCGGAACTATTTTAGGAGCCAGATTAGGGCATGTTATCTTTTATCAGCCGGAGCTTTTTAAAGAAGATTTCTGGAGTGTATTTTTGCCGATAAGCACTAAAAACGGATTGAAATTTACAGGATTCTCCGGGCTGGCCAGTCATGGAGCAACAATAGCACTTATTTTTACCACTTTATATTATTCATTTAAGATTATTAAAAAAAATCCATTCTGGGTGTATGACAGGATCGGAATTGTGGTTGCTTTAGGAGGTGCCTTTGTAAGAATCGGTAATTTTTTCAATTCTGAGATTGTAGGAAAAGCAGTGGACCCCAATTCTCCGTTTGCCATTCTTTTCCCACAGCAGAGCAGCGAATATGGGCCTACAGTTCCCCGCTACCCTGGTCAGCTTCTTGAGGCTGCGGGCTATTTTCTATTGTTCGTATTGTTATGGATATTGTACAGAAAAACAAACAAAAAATATCAGCAGGGATGGCTTTTTGGATTATTCTTCATTATCCTTTGGGCGGTAAGATTCTTTGTTGAATTCCTGAAAGAACCTCAGGGCGATGAGTTTATCCGTATCGGAGGACTGAATACGGGACAGGTACTTTCTATTCCGTTTATGATTGCAGGTGTGGTTATCATGATTATTTCTAAAAAATTCAAGATTACCCAGGCAGAAAATGAAAAACCTGAGTAATAACAGATGATAAAATAAAAGGGCAAATTTGCGGAGAAGCGAATTTGCCCTTTTTCTTTTTATAAATTGGACCGTCTAATATGCCTTTTTTACTTTATCATAATTTCATTGCGGTTCTTTTGGTCAATTCCTCGAAAACAGCTCCAAATTCATTGATCACATCTGTAGGAAGCATCGATTCTTTAGAGCATTTCTCAGCTGCTAAATCAGCTGCCCGGCCATGAATCCAGACTCCCAAAATACAAGCCTCTTCCTGAGTATATCCCTGCGCTATTAATGAAGTAAGAATACCTGTAAGGATATCCCCGCTCCCACCTTTGGCAAGCCCGGCATTTCCGGTAACATTGTAAAATACATTTCCTTCCGGAGTCACAATTTGGGTGTGATGGTCTTTTAAAACGATATAGACATTAAATTCTGCAGCTTTTTCACGGGCAAGCGCCAGTCTTTCAAATGAATTTTCAGTGCTTCCGAATAATCGTTCAAATTCCTTAGGATGCGGCGTTATGACAGACTGTTGAGGAATCAGTTTCAGATTTTTACTATCTTTTGAAAGAATATTCAATGCATCAGCATCCAGGACCACAGGATGGGTGTATTCTTTTAAGAAATCCAGCAGGCCTTTTTCTGTCTCTCCATGAGTGCCCAAACCGGGTCCGATACCATATACTGTATGGTCTTCCGATTTGAAATTTTCTATAAATCTTGTTCCGCTTTCTATAAACATTGCTTCAGGACATGAGATCTGCAGAATTTCATACCCACACGCTGGTGCCAAAGTAAAAGTAAGTCCTGCTCCGACTTTTAAAGCCGATTTTGTAGCCAGTACTGCTGCTCCTATCTTACCATAACTTCCTCCTGCAATAGTTACTTTTCCATAAGTTCCTTTATGAGAGAAGTCTTTTCTTGGTTTAAAAATACGATCGATAAGTTTGTCATCAACTGTAAAATCTTCAGCCTTCTCTGTTTCCAGGTATCCCGTATGAAGCCCTATATCGAGAATAATGACAGTTCCTGCATATGGCCCTGTTTCAGGATGAAGAAAACTCTTTTTCCAGGATTGAAAACTCAGAGTGTAATGAGCCTGAAAAATAACCGGATGATCTTCAAATATATTATCAGCAGGCAGACCGGAAGGAATATCGACTGCAATTTTAATACAATCCTGCTCGTTCAGCAGTTCGACCAATTCTGTATAAATACCTTCTAAGGGTCGTGAAAGCCCCGTCCCAAAAAGAGCATCAATAACAATGGTCCTGGCATCAAAATTATAGTGTTCTGCTTCTTTAAACTCTCTAATAGAAATTCCAGAAAAATCCCTGAGCCTTTTTAAATTGACCGACGCCTGATCTGATAATTTACCTCTGATGTTTTTTATAAAAATATCTACATCGAAACCTTTGGTATAAAGGATTCTCGCCACGGCAAGTCCATCACCGCCATTGTTTCCGGTACCACAGAAGATAGCAATTTTTTTATGGTTTTTACAGTTTTCGGAAATCCAGCCTGCTAAAGTCTCGGAAGCCCTCTCCATAAGCTGTATTGAAGAAACAGGTTCTTGCGAAATCGTAAAACTGTCCCAGCGGCGTATTTGTTCTGCGGTAAATATTTTCATAAGATAGTGTGAAACTTTTAACCAAATTACGAAAGATTTCTTTGACGGTCTATTCTTAGTTATACAAATGCATGCAAATTATTACTGTGATAAATATTTAATTAAAAATATTAACTCTACTTAAAAAAACTCTTAATTACAGTCCATAATTCAATAATTATGGAATAAAAAAACTCTAAAAAGTAACGTTTTTTACATTTTTTAATTATATTTTTGTGTGTATACTAATTAAAAAAAATATAAATTATGGGATTTGTTAATGAATTTAAAGCCTTTGCTTTTAAGGGTAATGTACTTGATCTGGCTGTCGGTGTCATTATCGGTGGGGCTTTTGGAAAAATTGTTTCCTCATTGGTAGAAGATGTCATCACTCCACTTTTGCTGAATCCGGCATTGAAAGCAGCAGGTGCAGAAAACATTTCAAAACTTTCATGGAATGGAGTCACTTACGGTAATTTCCTTTCTGCTTTGATCAGTTTTCTGTGTATCGCTTTGGTCCTTTTCTGGATTATTAAAGGAGCCAATAAAATCATTAAAAAAGATGAGGCAGCTCCGGCAGGACCTACTGCAGATCAACAGTTGCTGACTGAAATCAGAGATCTTCTAAAAAGCAAAAATAATATATAACACAAAAGCACCTCAAATTGAGGTGCTTCATTATTTTTATCCGTTTCAGTGATTACTGAATCTGTAAAATACTTGAAATCTGTTCTGCCAGAGAAAGTCCGATTCTGTCCTGAGCTTCTAAAGTAGAGGCTCCTGTGTGAGGAGTCAGAGAGATCTTTGAATGGTTCAATATAGCTTTGGAAGGTGTAGGCTCATTGACGAAAACATCTAATCCTGCAAATTTTACTTTGCCTGAATCCAATGCTTCGATCAAGGCAGACTCATCGATAACTCCACCTCTTGAACAATTCACTACGGCAACACCGTCTTTCATGATGTCAAATTCATTTTTTCCGATCATATATCCTTCTTTCTGAGCCGGAACGTGCAGGGTAATAAAATCTGAATGTTTCAAAACTTCCTGAAGCGGTTCAGTTTCAATATCCACATTGATGAACTGGTTATTATAGAATTTTACTTTGATGCTTGCCTTTCCCACATTATTATCTGCAGCAACCACTCTCATTCCCAATCCCAGAGCAATTCTGGCAACCTCCTGTCCTATTCTTCCCATTCCAACAATACCAATGGTTTTTCCTCTTAGTTCGATACCTGCAGTATAGGCCTTTTTAAGACCTGCGAATTCTGTATCTCCTACCAACGGCATTTTTCTGTTGGAATCCTGAAGAAATCTTGCTCCTGAAAATAAATGGGCAAAAACAAGTTCAGCAACTGATTCTGAAGAAGCTGAGGGTGTATTGATCACATGAATTCCTTTTTCTCTTGCATAGTCCACGTCAATATTATCCATTCCTACACCACCACGTCCAATAATCCCAAGCGAAGGGCATCCGTCAATAATATCTTTTCTTACCTGCGTGGCACTTCTTACCAAGAGGGTGCGGATCTTATGCTCATTAATGTAATCTACCAAAAACTCCTGCGGAACTTTTGCAGTGATCACTTCAAACCCTTTCTCAGTCAGGGCATCAATTCCAGATTGATCCAGACCGTCATTTGCTAAAACTTTCATAAATACAATTGATATTAAAAAGTGAAAAGATTTAAAAATTAAAGAATTTTCAGTGCGTACACTTTCATTGTTCAATTTTTAAATCTTCGTATATGTTTTCTTAATCTTCTTTGAAAACTTCAATGGTTACCTGCTTTTCTACAAGGTCTGTAAATCTGCCTTTGTACCTTGTAGCTCTCACCAAGTGGTTGTCTATCCAGTGATAGTTACCTCCTCTAGGTTTTCCGCAGAGTACGCTGTGGTATTTGAAGCCGTGCTTATCCAGCCAGTCGATCGTAATCTGTTTCAGGTTTTCTGTTCTGGATGTGAAGAAACAGATCTGATGCCCTTCGTCATACCATTTGTTGACTGTTTCAAGTGCATCCGGGTAAGGCTCACAGGTGACCATTCTTTCTGGCTCTTCGTTCGGAACGTCCTCTGTAATGGTACCGTCGATGTCTATTAAGTAATTTTTCACCCCGTCCTTAAGAATCGGACTTATATGCTCTTTATATTCTAACTCCATCATTAAAATTTGAATGGCAAAGTTACAATTTTTAGATTGAACCTCCATATCAAATTTAGTTTATATTAAAAATACGCTATAAAAAATACTGTTTAACGAATAAAATCAACAATACTTTATCATTAATGCAGATATGGTTAATTTTATTCCGTTTTATATGTTAATTCTAATGTTATCTGTTTAACAAAAAATGAAGGCTTTAAGATGATGTTTTTAAAATTGATCTCCCAAGCTGATCCTACTGTTTTCTTTGAAATCTCTGAAAAAGCATTTTGGGGTAACATCATCTGCTGTAAGAAAGGAGAAAATTTCAGTTATGCAAACAGGTAAGGAAGTCTAAGGCTTGAAAAAATAGGCTACGAGCCCCTAAGGGTCAAAGTTATACAATTTTATTGTTTTTTAATCAACGATCACAGCACAATACTCTACCTTCAGGCTTTCGTCTTTCTGCTTACGACGGCTCTATCTGTTTTTTGTACCGTGATTGCATATCCTATGATGTTTATCCAAAAATTTTCAAAATACATTTATTAGGCTTACATTTGTAGAAATGGAAGAATTTGTAGTTTTAGTAAATCCTGAAGATGACGTTTTGGGCCTTATGGAAAAGCAGCAGGCTCATATCAACGGTCTTCTGCACCGTGCATTTTCTGTATTTTTGTTCAACAGCAAAGGTGAGATGCTTCTTCAGAAAAGAGCATCAGGAAAATACCATTCCCCCAATCAATGGACCAATGCTGTATGCTCTCACCCAAAAGATGGGGAAACTTATCTTGAAGGTGCTCAACGCAGGCTTCGTGAAGAACTGGGAATTCAATCTGAACTTTCGGAAAAATTCTATTTTATCTATAAAGCAGATGTAGGAGGCGGTCTTTGGGAGCACGAACTCGACCACGTATTTGTAGGGCACTATGAAGATGAATCTGATTTCAATCTGAATAAGGAAGAAGTGGAAGAAGTTCGATTTATTTCCATGCAGGATCTTGATCAGGAAATTGCTGAAAATCCAGGAAATTTTACGGAGTGGTTCAAAATTATCCTTGAAGAATATAAACACCATTTTTAATTGATGAAAAAAATACTGCTTGTATCCGCTTTTTTATCGGCAAGTTTATTTTTTGCCCAAAAAGCAAAAATATATGACAGTCCCGGCTACTCTATTCAGGTTCCGGAAGGATGGAGATCTACCAATGACAGTGAGATTGTCAATATTTTCCCTGCCAACGAGGTGGGAGCCATTACCATTTCTGAATACCATGGTCTGGAACTTCCGAAAGCAGACATGAAAAAATTTATCCTTGCCCTTTACCAGTCCCAGGAACCTGAGAATAAAATAAAGGAAAGCAAAGGTAAAAAAGGCTACACAGAATATTTCTACGAGTATTTTGATGAAAAAGAAAAACTGTTCTGGATCACCAGGGCATTTCAGAAAGACAAAGATCTGTATCTTGTCTCCATCAACTGTGGCCAAAAGTTCTGGAACGGAAATTATATGAACCTATTTAACGAAACTTTCAACAGCTTTAAAATAAAGAAATAAAAATTAAATATGAAGAAAACAGCCTTATACGATAAACACGTTTCTTTGGGCGCTAAAATCGTACCTTTTGCAGGTTTTGAAATGCCTGTACAGTATTCTGGTGTAACGGAAGAGCATTTTGCAGTAAGAGAGAAAGCAGGATTGTTTGATGTGTCACACATGGGACAGTTTTTTATTGAAGGACCGGGATCTAAAGATCTTTTACAGTTTGTTACGACAAACAATGTAGATGCTCTGGAAAACGGAAAAGCTCAATATTCTTGCCTTCCTAATGAGAACGGAGGAATTGTGGATGACCTTATTGTTTACAAAATGGAAGATGATAAATATTTCGTTGTGGTCAATGCATCCAATATCGAAAAAGACTGGAATCATATTTCAAAATATAACACTTTCGGAGCTCAAATGACGAATGCGTCTGATGAAATGTCATTATTGGCAATCCAGGGACCAAGAGCTACGGAAATCCTTCAGAAGCTTACAGAAACCAATCTTTCTGAGATTCCTTACTATCATTTTGCATTGGGAAGCGTTGCCGGTGTCAATAATGTGATTATTTCAAACACAGGCTACACCGGAAGCGGTGGATTTGAGATCTACTTCAACAATGAGAATGCTGAACAGCTTTGGGATGCGATTATCAATGCAGGTGAAGCGGAAGGAATTGTTCCTGCCGGACTTGCTGCAAGAGATACTTTAAGACTGGAAAAAGGATTCTGTCTATACGGAAACGATATCGATGATACGACCTCTCCTATTGAAGCCGGATTGGGATGGATCACGAAATTTGATAAAGATTTTGTTTCGAAAGATACTTTCGCGAAGCAAAAAGAGGAAGGCATTACGAGAAAGCTGGTAGGTTTTGAGCTTCAGGATAAAGGGGTTCCAAGACATGATTATCCGGTAGTAGATGCAGAAGGAAATGTGATTGGAAAAGTAACTTCTGGAACACAGTCTCCAATGAAAAAGATCGGTTTAGGTCTGGCTTATGTAGACCAACCTCACTTCAAACTGGGTTCTGAAATCTTTATTCAGGTAAGAAACAAGAACATTCCAGCAAAAGTAGTGAAAGCTCCTTTCATATAATCGTTCAAAAAAGATATACAAATAAAATAGGCTGTAAAAAATTACAGCCTATTTTTTGTGGTTAATAACAAATACAGCATACAGATCTGTCCGGATTGCAGGCATCCCCTATTCCAGGTCTGTTGGAAATAACTCCGCCTCCGGGTCCACAAAGTGTGAAGCAATTGACAACCGGAACTTTACCTGCTCCCATAATTTCTTTTAATGCTGATCTTTTAAGATTCTTTGTTTTTAAAAAGTCTTTTTTCATGATATTATTTTTTGGTTATTATAAAGATAAGTATTTAATAATGAATCTTTTAAAATAAATCACAAAATATTGATAAAAAAAATCAAGAAGATTATTTAAAAGAAGAAATGCTTCAACTCTGCTCTGTATGGCGTTATCCTAAATACAGTGAATAATAGAAATGTCATGCTGAGCGGAGCCGAAGCATTGTTAAACTTATAGTTGTCTACATTCAGTCTACACGATAAATCACAATTCTTCTACTCCAAAGAATTCTCTTAAAGCCTCCACATTATTTTTATCATTTCCTATAAATATTTCTTTGTCGGTAATAAAAACCGGACGTTTCAGAAAAGTGTAATGATCCAGTAAAAGGTCTTTAAAGTCTTTCTCCTGAAGGGTTTTTACATCCAAACCTCTTAATTTGATCTGTGTTGATTTCTTACTGAACAAAGCTTCGTATGACTTTGTTTTTTTATACATTGCTTCCAGTTCCTCACTCGTAACCGGTTCTTTTTTAATCTCACGAAGTTCCCAGTCTTTAAGATCAAATTGAGATAAAATTTTTCTGCAGGTATCACATGTATTAAGATAAAATACTTTCTTCATTGTTATTTTTTAAATCTGTTGTTCGTTAAATTTTCTTCTTCATTGAAGTTTGGTCTTTCAAAAGTAGGATTTAATCCAAAATTCCGGAAATAATTAAATAACTTTATTAAAATTTTATAAAGATGCAGAACAAGCCTATTACTTTTCAGTTTATTTCGGAGCCTTCAGACGTGAATTATGGAGGAAATGTACATGGAGGAAGCGTCATGAAATGGATCGACCAGGCAGGTTATGCATGTGCCACCACATGGAGCGGAAATTACTCTGTCACTGTTTATGTGGGTGGAATCCGCTTTTATGAACCGATCAAGATCGGGGAAGTTGTACGGGTAGATGCGCAGGTGATCTACACCGGAAAATCAAGCATGCATATTTCGATCAATGTTTTTTCAAGAAATCTGAAGCAACCTACTTTCGACAAAAAGACCCATTGCATCATTGTTTTTGTAGCGGTAGATGAAAATGGCAAAAAACTACCGGTCCCTGTATGGGTCCCTGAGACTGAAGAGGAAAAACAACAGGAACGGTACGCAAAACGTCTGATGGACTTAAGAACGCAGATTGAGGATGAAATGAAACCGTTTTTATAAAACTGGAATACTTTTTCGTTTAAAATTCATAAAGAATAATTATATTTGCGATACAAAGGAAATGGTGCTCTTCCTTACCCAACCGCTTTACAGAAGCTGATGACGCCTGATTAAGAGATTATTAACCAATAACTGATCAGGATTATTATGTCAAAAAAACAATGGACACTTCGCAGAAAAACAACTTTTCACACTAAGATATTCTTTAGAAAGTACCCTGCTCTGCCCTATATTTTAAAATGGTTGTGCATCAGCATAATCATTGGTGGTTTGGTAGGAACGGCTTCTGCCGGATTTCTACAGTCTCTGGAATGGGCCACTCAGTTCAGGGAAAGTCATATCTGGCTGATTGCCTTGCTCCCTGTTGCCGGGTTTTTTATTGGTCTTTTGTATTATTACTACGGAAAAGATGTAGAGGCAGGAAACAATGTACTGATTGAGAGTATTCATGACCCGAAAGAGATCATTCCCTTAAAAATGGCGCCCTTTGTTTATCTGGGTACGATGATTACGCATTTCTTTGGAGGTTCTGCAGGACGTGAGGGAACCGCACTTCAGATGGCGGGAGCTATTGCAGATCAGCTTAGCAAACCACTGCAACTTGACAAGAATGAAAGAAGAATTCTACTCATTGCCGCCATTGCAGCAGGTTTTGGATCTATTTTCGGGACACCTTTGGCGGGTGCTGTTTTCGGACTGGAGGTTTTTCTGATCGGAAGAATACGGTATAATGCTATTTTTCCGGCATTTGCCTCGGCAATTTTTGCAGATTTGGTCACCAGCCTTTGGAAGGTTAAACATACCCACTACTCTATCGATTTTGTTCCCAAAATAGAATTTCTGCCAGTTTTATACAGTATTCTGGCCGGAATTGCTTTCGGGATCTGTGCGGCAGGTTTCAGTAGAATCATTCACTGGACAGGTTCTGTCTTTAAATCTAAAATCAAATATCCTCCATTCCGTCCTGTAGTGGGTGGAATTATCGTTGCTCTGGCAGTTTTTGCGATGGGAACTACAAGATATATCGGATTGGGAATTCCGGTGATTGTAGAATCTTTTGAAAAGCAGCTTCCGTTGTATGATTTCGCTCTAAAAATGATTTTTACCATCGTTACCCTTTCTGCAGGATTCAAAGGTGGTGAAGTAACTCCTTTATTTTTTATTGGAGCGACTCTTGGGAGTGCTTTATCGCTCATTATTCCATTACCATTCGGACTGCTCGCCGGAATGGGTTTTGTAGCCGTTTTTGCCGGAGCTACCAATACTCCGCTGGCCTGTTTGCTGATGGGAATAGAATTATTCGGAGCTGAATCCGGGGTGTATATCGCGATTGCCTGCGTAGTTTCGTATTTACTTTCCGGCCATACCAGTATTTACACGAAACAAAAGATAGGAGAAGCTAAAAACAGAAGATTTGAACGTGACCGGGACAGCTCTATTTCGGATCTGTGAGGGTCTGAGGGCTATAAAGTCTGAGAAGTTGAGAAACAAAGCGCTCTAGATTAATGAAATTTTAGGATGTTATTTTTACCCTAAACTCCACTCCACTAAATTTACCGATCCTCTACTCTCAAATTCTAAAACACGTCCCGTATAATTTCATTAAGTTTGTTCATCATAAGTTATTTCCATGTTTGACTACAGATTAAAAGTTTTCCATAGGGCTGCATCGAGACTGAGTTTTACCAAAGCTTCTGAGGAACTGCATATTTCACAGCCGGCCGTAACCAAACACATCAAAGAAATTGAAAGTCAACTTAGTACAAAATTGTTTGACCGAAAAGGCACTTCTGTTCAGCTTACCCAGAGCGGACGGGTTCTATATGAATATGCAGAAAAGATCCGTCATCTCTACCGGGATCTGGAATTTGAGATCAGCCAGATCAATGAACAGCATAAGGGGAAACTGATCATTGGAGCCAGTACCAGTGTCGCCCAATATGTTTTACCTGAGATACTGGCCAAATTCAATAGCTATTATAAAGATATTAAGATCGAACTGATCACCCACAATACAGAAATTATTTCCGAATTGCTCAAGGAAGGAAAGATCGACCTTGGAATTATTGAGGGAGAATCACAGTCTTCGTTTTTTGACTATAAAATTTTCAAAGCTGATGAAATCGTTCTTGCAGCCAAGGCTGATCATCCACTAGCTCATAAAACATTAAGTTTAAAAGATCTCTATGGTTTACACCTGATCTTCCGTGAACAAGGCTCGGGAACTCTGGAATTCATCCAAAACCGTTTAAAGGAAAAAGGAATCAATATTGCAGAACTGAATACGGTCATGCAGCTGGGAAGCAGTGAAAGCATTAAAAATTATCTCCTACATTCAGATTGTATGGCTTTTTTGTCGATCAGTACCATTTTGAATGAATTAAAAAACAATACCCTTACCATTGTAGATATCAAAAACTTCAGTATTGAAAGAGATTTTCATTTTATTCTTCCAAAGGGAGAACAATCGGAGATGATTAAGCTTTTTCTGAGATTTGTGAGGAGTTAGAGATGAGTTTGCAGATCGCAGGTTGAGATTCTGTCTTTTGATCGGGAATTTAGAAAGGATTGATGTACATCGTGAATTTTGCTTCGCAAGTGAATCGTGAATTTTTGAGAGTGGAGAAAAAAGAGTAAAGAGTGAAAAATGAAGAGTGAAGATACTACTGAACTATTTACAGCTTTTTACCGAAAGAAAGTATTATTTTCTACTAGCAACTGGCCAATCCAAACTTATCTACTCTAAAACTTTAGAAACTCAAATTCTCCTATGATAAAACAGCAACTTACAGGTCTTAAACCATAACTAAAAGTTATCCATCATAATAAAATACGATATACTTCGTAATACTATTTTTCGGAATTTTGGAGTCTAAAATTGATTATATGACAGGCTTTCTCCAAAATGAAACGATACGGAAAACTATTTTTATAATACTTGCGCTGGTATGTCTTACTTCATTCATTTCTTCTCCGGTTGCCCTGATTATGGGCTTTGGCCTGGCTGTTTTGATAGGCAACCCTTTTGAAAAAAATCTTCACCAATATATCCACCTGCTGCTGCAGATTTCAATTGTAGGGCTGGGTTTCGGACTTAAGCTGAACGAAGCGTTAACGGCAGGAAAAACGGGCTTCTTTTTAACGGTTGCCAGTATACTGATCGTCATGGTTCTGGGTACGATTTTAGGGAAAATATTTAAGCTAGAGAATAAATTAGCTTATCTGATCTCTGCAGGAACAGCGATCTGCGGAGGAAGTGCTATAGCCGCCATCTCTCCCATTATAAAACCGACTACAAAGGAAATTTCACTGGGACTTGCTATTATTTTTACCTTAAATTCCATTGCGCTGTTTATTTATCCAGCGATCGGACATGTTCTTCATTTGTCTCAGGAGCAGTTTGGGCTTTGGTGTGCGGTAGGCATTCATGATACGAGTTCTGTAGTAGGTGCTGCCGGAAAATACGGAAATGAAGCGCTAAAGATAGCGACAACGGTAAAACTGGCCCGTGCTTTATGGATCATTCCGGTTTCTGTGATCACGATGTTTATTTTTAAAAATAAGGAATCGAAAATCAAAATTCCTTGGTTTATAGGATGGTTTATTCTCGCTATTCTTGTCAATACTTATTGCCCTGTTTTTGATGATCTGAGCAATTATGTGACTGGTTTGGCAAAATCCGGACTCCATCTTACTTTATTTTTTATAGGATCTACACTGTCGGTTCAGACTTTAAAAACGATAGGTGTTAAACCTCTGGCTGTTGCTGTTATTTTATGGATTACGATCAGCGTAGGAAGTCTTATTTATATCATCAGTTAAATGACAAAAACCTTTTGGAAGGTCCAAAAGGCTTTTGCGTATTAAATGTGGAAATGTTTATTCTTCTGACTGAAATAGTTCTTAAACTGCTGACTGATTGCAAGTATACACTTGTGGGCAAGCAATGTACTGTGCACAGTACCATGGTCCTGTAACGGAACCTGAGCAACTACATCCGCAAAGAGACAAATTAGGATTTTCGATTGTCCCGGAAGTATTTAAACCTCCTCCTGAGATGTTTTTAAGATCAGCTTTTTTTAGTTTTTTAGCATTTTTCATAATGTTCATGTGTTATAGTTTTGAGATTAAACAATAGCGTTTAGTTACCTTCCAAAGTTAAACAAATATTAATTATTCGCAACATAATTAATTAAAATTTTAATAATAGTCCTGTTTCATTGCTTTTATTGCAGCATAACGCAATAGATGAACATCGTATTTCTTAAACAGTTTTATTACCTGGTATTTTTTAACTGCTATGTAACCCAGCGTTGGGGAGGATGACAACAGATCTCTTGAAAGAGGCTGTGAAGTGTTTCCGGGACTTTCAAGTTTTAATTTAAAAAAAACCTTTCAATGACTCGAAAGGTTTTACTTAAATGTTTTCGCTAACAGGTTATTACCTGCAGACATTTTTTGTATTTTACACAATATGACGGGCCCGTCACTGCTCCTGTACAGCTACAGCCACATTTTGAAAGATCCGGAGTGGTTACTCCTGAGATTCCCCCAACAATGTTTTTAAGGTCTTCTTTCTTTAACTTTTTTGCTCTTTTTAAAATTTCCTGTGACATGATGTTTTGATTTTAATTAAACAATAGAATCAGATTCCTTTACTTTCAAAAGTAAACAATTACTAATTATTCAAAGCACAATAAAATGTTAATTTATTCATTTACTTATACTTAAAAAGATATCTACTCCTATCAAACCGTTGTATTACTCAGTAAATTCAAGATCTTTGTCATGCGTTTCCGAAATGGTGAGCGATGAATAAAAAGCGAGCCCAAACACCACAATACCTACAATGGCTGCACTGATGATGACCGTAAAATTATTTTTCAAAAGATCAAAGGCCAGAATCATCACGGGTACAAGACCTCTTACCATATTGGGAACTGTAGTGGTTGCTGTATTTCTGATATTGGTTCCGAACTGTTCGGCAGCCAGCGTCACAAACATGGCCCAATAGCCTGTTCCTAAGCCGAGCCAGACACAGAACATATAGTATTTTGTTTCAGTATCGGTATTTCCGAAAAGCATAATAGCGACTCCCACAATGGTAAACAGCAACATATAAAAAATTGCCATTTTACGGGATTTCAGTGCGTGAGAAATAAAACCACTCATAAGGTCGCCAACAGAAATACCTATATAAGCCCACATAATAGCTTTTCCCGGGTTGATATCCTTTATTCCCAATTCAGGAGCAAATTGATTGGCTAAAACAGCCAGAATCCCTATACAATACCATGTAGGCAATCCGACTGCGATACATTTGAGATACCGGACCAGACGTTCTTTATTGGTAAAAAAGGAAAGAAAATTTCCTTTGGAAACATTTTTATGGACTATATTTTTATAAATACCTGATTCGGATACGCTTATTCTGAGCAGGAGAAGCATCACCCCCATAATTCCTCCGATGATATAGGAAATATTCCATCCGCCAGCCAATTCAACAGTCAATTGGGCTACAACAGCACCCATAAGCCCAAAACCAGCTACTACGGAAGTTCCTATCGCCCTCAGACTCTTTGGCAGACTTTCAGAAACCAGCGTAATTCCTGCTCCCAGTTCTCCGGCCAGTCCTATTCCGGCAATAAACCTTAAACCCGCATATTGATAGACCAGATTCTCTTTTGGGAAATAAGGCAGAAATCCACAGGCTATATTAGCCAGGGAATAGACCAGAATGGAACCGAAAAGTACGGACAGTCTCCCTTTTTTGTCTCCAAAGATTCCCCAAAATATTCCTCCGATGAGAAGACCTACCATCTGACAGTTCAGAATAAAGGTTCCGTCTGCATCAGGATTCAGGCCCAAGGCCTTCAAACTGGGAATTCTTACGATACCGAATAAAAGCAGATCATAGATATCTACAAAATAGCCGAGGGCTGAAATGATAACGGGGATTGAAAAGATGTACTTCAGTTTTGAAGACAAAGACAGTTCCTTCATTTTTAAGTTTTGATAAAAATAAAAAACCTTTCAATTTCTTGAAAGGTTTTTATAGAATATCTTTATTCTGTTTTCCATTTATTAGTATATGGATCGAATGGACATTGATTTAATTTTCTCCATGAAGAGCCATTAAATTCAATATCTGAATTGTCAAAGCAGATATAGCGGAATTGACAGTCTTTGCAAATATCTATACTATCATTGTTAATAAACCATTTCCTAGTAAAATCAGAATCTTCAATCAATTGTGTAATGCTTTTATCTTTAAAATTCCCAAAAGTATTTTTATGTGTTGAAAAATTTTTAAAATTCCCGTCGTTGTCTATACAAATCTTCATATTTAAAGCAACATTATGATGTTGAGATTCAGTAAAAAATTCCATATTAATAATAAAATTTTCCTTTCTTATAGAATCTAAGGTTGAACTATTAATAATCTTTGATGTGAAAATTAATTTTTTATTTTTAAAATATTTTAAATTTTTATAAAGGTCTTTAGTTAAATTTTCATCTGCAACACTATGAATTATAAATGTGGTAATTCTATTTTCAATATCATCTAGATATTTTAATAATTTCTTTTCAAATAATATTTCAGGTAGAAAAATTTCAACATTCCTAATCCTTGATTTTAGTGTTGCATCAATTATGTTAGAGAATATGCTATTAACATTTGAATTATTTATTCTTATTTGAATAGTAGAACAGGCTAAGGAACTTAATTCTTCAATTGCAGAATTATAGTCATATTTACAGCCTTCGTGAATTTCTAAGATTGCACTATTAACTCTTAACGGAGAATACCATTCTAAATTTAATTCTGGGAAACTTTCAACATTATCTAAGAAAAAACCGTAATCTATATCATTCAAAAAATTAAAATAATGATCTATACCTTCGTCTAAATCATTATTGTAAAAATTTTTTGTTTCGCTTACTGTACTAGTGCGAGTTTTTTTTAGAACTTCAAGTAATAGGTTCGGAACATTGATATGTTCATTATTCTGTAAATCAACAATTATACTTTCTTCAATCCCCTTTACTGGAATGCAATTTGAGTATAAATTAAAAAATCTATTCATTAGAGAATTAGTATTGGCTTATAATTATAAAAAATATCAAATGTTTTAGTCTGGTGAAAGTCACTGTGTGCTGAGTAATGCAAATTAAATCGTTTTACTTCTTCTTTTGTATAATAAACATTCCTAATTAAATGATAATTAATCGGGAGATATTTATAACTTCCAGATACAAAAAGTGTTACAAATTCTTTTTTTTTCATTATTTATTGTATTAAGTATTCAGCGATCTTTTTATGTAGATGATAATTACAGGCACCGGTAACAAAACCAAACTGACCAACGGGATTAACTTCTAAAAAAACATATCTATCTTTTGTTTTTACAATATCTATGGAACCACAATTTAAATTTAGTTTTTGCATTAACATTCGAATTTGATCTTCTAAAACGGAAGGGAGCCTGTAAGTAACACGCCTGTTCATGCTATCTCTATTATATCTTCTAAAATCTACACTAGTTTGTTTATTTTTTTGAGAAAACATGGCCATTGAAAATATTTCTCCATCTAAATAAAAGCTTCTAATTTCGTATTCTTTCTCTAATTTCTCCTGAAAGTGCCCTATAAAGAAATAATCAGGTAGATTATTAATAAAACTTAGTTCTATTTTTTCAGTGTAAGTTGCATAGGTAGAATGTGTCTCATATATATCGCACAGCAACATATCATGCATTTTAGAGATGATTTCACTATTACACTCGTTAAAAAAATCTACTAATTTGGATTTACTATTTGTCAAAATAGATTTAGGGATGTCTATACCTATATTTTTTGCAATTTTTAAAACCTGAAATTTATTAACTTCATATTTCATAGGGCCTCCCAACATATTCTTTGCTTTGTATGTGTTTGCCAAATCATGAGCGTTAATATTTTCAATTTCTTTATTGGCAGAATACAATAATAATGTTTCTAATTTTTTGTTATCAATTTTTTCTGTAATTAAATCTTGAGGGATGGTTCTTATGGGAAGCGGTCTTCTTCCAGGGCGTCTATACCAAATAGCTTTTACATCAATACTCTCACTTATATCAACAAAATATTCCTCACTTTTTGGCATTTGAAAAAAATCAGTATTAATTCTTTTTATTTCACCATTATATAGAAAGGAAAGCCAGTCCATTACAATATTTGTGGTAATATCATTGTCTTCAGTATAAATAATTATCATTTTACAATCTGCTGTTTTTTTTGTACTCTACATTGTTTGAGGAATCTATCATTCTAATATACTTTTCAATAGGATATAGACCCATAGACTTTCTTCTGGTATTCACATTTACAGAATCAATAAGATTTTCTATAAAAGCAGTTCCATTTTTTTTCATTGAATATTGTGTTCCATAGATCTGTTTTCTATTATTTAACAATTCAACTCTATCAATCAGATAGGCCGCTTGTTCTTTTTCAGCATCCCCTTTTTTTGCTGCTTCTTTTAATATAGGTAGATATTTTTCCATTGTTGATAGTTGATCAGCATGTTGAATAACTGCAAATAGAGCAAGATTTGCATCATTTCCAATTTTATCTTTTCCTAACCATCCCAAGCTGTCGATAATCTTTGTTACGATTTTAATATTCTTCCTATCTATTGGGTTTTGTTTAGTCTCATCATAGTTTGCTTGTCTAAACTTTTGGTCATCTGCTAAGACTTTTTCTAAAGTTTTTCTTACTTCAAGGTAAGGCTCTTTTTTTTTGCAAGAGAAAAGAAGAAGAGGAAGGATTAATAATAGATAATTATGTTTTAAACGCATTTTTTGTAATAGTATTAAGGGTTCAATGGGACAAGATTTCCACTTCATTAGATAATCAGGATTAAACAACGAAATTTAGAAAGTACTAAAAATAAAAAAGGATAAAAAAAATCTATCCTTTTTTAATGAATTATACAATTCTAGTTATTTCTATAAAGTACCGTTATAATAATCATCTGAAGGAGTTGTATTATTATCGTGATTACCATCAGATGTTAAACCAGTTTGAACATCTGACCTACCAGTACGTATAAGCTTTCCACCATTAATACTGTCAAGCTTAGTTCTCTCAATTCTTGAATTTTGGAACTTAATCATCAAAGCATCTTTTTTTTGAGAATTTTTCATAATAATTTTTTTTAATTGTTTTGTGTCTTATTGACATAACAAATATATCAAGCACTGTTGAAATAAGCTCAAGGTTTTTATGTGAATTTTATGTGAATTTCAGCCCATAAAATAATATATTTGTAAAACAAAAAACATGATTATGATAAAAAATAAGTTGATAAAGGTCCGTAAAGAAAAATATACTCAAGAAAACATGGCTAAAATATTGCATATGACACAATCTCAATATCAAAGAAGGGAAAAAGGAGAAATTAAAATCTCAGATGAAGAATGGGAACGTATGGCGAAAGCATTGGATACAACGGTAGAAGATATTAAAGAGGATGATGTACCTCAAAGTATTATTAATAATTATGATAATAGTTCAGGAAGCTATTATCCCCACATAAATAACAATTATAATATTCCAGAATTTTTATTAAAAAATATGGAAGAATATATTGATCATCTAAAAAAGCAAGTAGAAGAACTAAAAGAAGAAATTAAAAGTCTAAAATCTTAAAATTTTTGCGATAAATTTCAGATTTATAAAGCTTGCTGTATAATTTAGAATAACATCTAAGTGACTAGTCCTGAAAATCTGATACAGATTAAAGGACAAAAATAATAATTAAACCAGAGCAAATTTGTTTTTGCTTGACACTATCCCACAAAGTGTGTAAGTTAAAAAGTTAGGCTTGGATTTTATAATCTGAGCCTTTTTTCAAAAATAAGGATAAATTGATTGAGAACAATGCCCCAATTTTGGATAGGCATCGTCCATTTTTTAGTAGCTTCTTTTAATGCCAGATACACTGATTTCATTACGGCATCATCGGTAGGAAAAGACATTTTGTTTTTGGTGTATTTTCGGATTTTTCCGTTTAGATTTTCAATTAAATTAGTTGTATAAATGATTTTTCGGATCTCTAAAGGAAAATCAAAAAATACAGTAAGTTCATCCCAATTGTTTCTCCAGGATTGGATAGCATAAGAATATTTACTTTCCCATTTATCTGCAAAATCATTGAGTGCTTGTTCAGCTGCTTGTTTTGTTGGAGCGGTGTAAATATGCTTCATATCGGCAGAGAATTCTTTTCTGTCCTTCCATACCACATATTTGCAGGCATTTCTGATCTGATGCACAACACAAATCTGGGTTTGAGATTCGGGAAAGACAGAGCGGATCGTCTGGGTAAATCCGTTTAAATTATCGGTGGCGGTGATGAGAATATCCTCCACACCACGGGCTTTTAAATCTGTGAGAACACTCATCCAGAATGCTGAGCTTTCATTTTTTCCAAGCCACATTCCCAATACTTCCTTTCTCCCGTCACGGCTTAATCCAACAGCCAGATAAACTGTTTTATTAATGACTTTGGAGTTTTCCCTTACTTTGAAAACAATCCCATCCATCCAGACAATGAGATACAAATCTTCAAGCGGGCGGTTCTGCCAACTTACTGCTTCACTTGCAACCGCATTGGTTATTCGTGATATGGTAGAAGTAGAAACCTCAAAATCATACATTTCACGGATTTGTTCCTCAATGTCTGATACGCTCATTCCTTTGGCATAGAATGAGATGATGATGTTTTCTAAACCATCGATAATGTTGTGCCTTTTGGGAACTAATGCGGGCTCAAAACTACCTTCTCTATCTCTGGGAACCTTAATCTCGGATTCCCCAAAAGACGATTTTATCTTTTTGGTTCCATGACCGTTTCGATAATTTCCATTAGTTGTTTTACCATGCTTTTCGTTATCCAGATGACTGTCCAGCTCTGCATCCAACATATGCTCCACGGCTTTTTTGTGCAGTTCTTTGAAGAAGGATGTTAAATCTTCCCCATTCTTAAAGGATTTGTAGAAATCCTTGTTGTTTAATAAATCTTCTTTGTCAATCATAACTATGTAATGTTAAAAATAATAAAAAGTTATTTCCGTAAAATTTTTTGAGCTCTAAGGGCTCAAAATTTTCCAGAATAACTTTTCAACTTACACAGTTAGTGAGACACTACCTTTTGCTTTGGTTTTTGTTTTTATAAGTTTTCATTTTGATTTTCTTTTGTTGATGCATTTGATTTGGGGTTAAATAATGATTCGAAAAATGAGGTCGTAATTCATTATAAATTCCAATAGCTTCATTTACTATTTTTCTTCTGAGCGAAGTTTCAATATCATATTTATCGATATCAAATTCTTGTTTTAAAATACCATTCACTCTCTCTGCGACAGCATTTTCATAAGGATCGGAATTCTGCGTCATACTGCATTTTAATTGATATTTTTTCAAAATCCTTTGATACTCATTTGAGCAATATTGTAAGCCTCTATCAGAATGATGAATCAGTGGTTCTTTTTCAATGTTATTGTTTTTTAATGCCTTTCTCAATGCTACGAGACTGCTTTCTGTATTAAGGTTGTCTGCAACATAATATCCAACGATTTTCTTTGAATAGGCATCGGTTATCAAACTTAAATAACTCGGCTTTTTTCTGTTCCCGATATAAGTAATATCTGCCACCCAAACCTGGTTGGATTTGTTTATACTATAATCCAGAATCAGGTTTTTATGCTTTCTGAATCGATGATGAGAATTCGTTGTGATATGATAGCTCCTCTTGGGTATTATGAGCAAATGATTGGCTCTCAAAATATCAAAAAACTTATCCCTGCCTATTTTCAGGGATCTTAAAGTTCCCTTTAATAGAAAATACAGCTTCCTGCCTCCTAATTTTGGCATTTTTACGCGAATATCTTCTACGAGTTTTATCACTTTTGAAGCTTTGGTTTGTGAGTTTTCATACCGCTTGATACTTCTGTAATAGACTTGTCTATCCAATCCGAACAATTCGCAGGTAAAGATTAAGGTTTCTTTCTCTTCACTGCGGAAGCTGGTGATTGTCCGGGTGATAAGTTTTTTCTGATATCAATATCATATTCTTTCTCAGCAAGATTAATCATCATATCGAAAAATATCACCTTTTTATCCGCGATATAAGCCTGTTTCTCTAAAAATGCTTTCTGCTTTTCCAGCAGTTTAACTTCAGCTTCCAATTCCATAATACGCTGTTCAGGAGTCTTTTTCATGGTAAATGAATTTTGATTTTCCCAATCAAAGTTACCATATTTTCTAAGCCAACTAACAATCGTAGAGCGTGCTTGTATACCGTATTTTTTCCGACAGTCGGTAATTCCTGATTTTCCCGCTTCTATTTCTCTTACTATTTGAAGCTTCAAACTCAAATTGTAATCTCGCTGCGTACGCTTGACGTACTGGGTTTCTAAATGTTCTTCCATAACGATGCTTTTTTTGTGTATCGATATTTCAGGACTAGACAAAGTATATAAAAAAAAACCTTTCAATTTCTTGAAAGGTTTTTATACAATATCTTTATTCTGTTATTATCTTGCAATATTCACAGCTCTTGTTTCTCTGATAACCGTTACTTTTACCTGTCCCGGATACGTCAGTTCATTCTGTATTTTTTCAGAAATGTCATAAGATAGCTGGTTGGCTACTTCATCATTTACCTTTCCACTTTCTACCATTACTCTAAGTTCTCTACCTGCCTGAATCGCATAAGCGCTTGATACGCCATCGAAACTTAATGCTGCAGCTTCAAGATCCTTCAGTCTCTGGATATAGGATTCAAGTACCTGTCTTCTTGCTCCCGGTCTTGCTCCTGAGATCGCATCGGCAACCTGGATGATCGGTGATAATAATGACTTCATTTCAATTTCGTCGTGGTGAGCTCCGATTGCATTCACAACTTCTGCGTTTTCACCATATTTTTCAGCCCACTGCATTCCCAGTAAAGCGTGAGGAAGTTCAGATTCCTGCTCAGGCACTTTACCGATATCGTGTAACAGACCTGCTCTTTTCGCTAATTTTACGTTTAATCCTAATTCAGCAGCCATTGTTGCAGCAATATTCGCTACTTCTCTTGAGTGCTGTAATAGGTTTTGTCCGTAAGAAGAACGGTACTTCATTCTTCCGACAATCTTGATCAGTTCCGGGTGTAATCCGTGGATTCCTAAATCAATGATCGTTCTTTTACCTACTTCAATGATTTCTTCTTCGATTTGCTTTTTTGTTTTTTCTACAACTTCTTCGATTCTTGCCGGGTGGATTCTTCCGTCCGTTACCAATCTGTGAAGGGATAGTCTTGCAATTTCTCTTCTTACCGGATCGAAACATGAAAGAAGAATAGCTTCAGGAGTATCATCAACGATAATTTCCACACCTGTCATCGCTTCTAACGCACGGATATTTCTACCTTCTCTACCGATGATTCTTCCTTTTACTTCGTCAGATTCAATGTTGAAAACAGATACTGAATTTTCGATAGCCTGTTCTGTCCCGATTCTCTGGATGGTCTGAACAACGATTTTTCTGGCTTCGTTCTTAGCATTCAACTGGGCTTCTTCCATAATACTCTGCACGTGTGCCTGAGCTCTTGTTTTAGCTTCTGCTTTCATGGTTTCTACCAATTCTGCTTTAGCTTCTTCTGCAGTGTAATTAGCGATTTTTTCCAAAATCTCCACTTTTTTAGTGGTAGCCACTTCCAGTTCCTGCTGCTTTCTGTCTAAGATTTCATTTTTCTTAGCGTAATCTGCAATCTGTTTGTCAAGATCCTTTTCAAGTTTTCCGGTCTTGCTAAGCTCATCGTTAAGCTTGTGTTCTTTATCTTTGGTTCTTTTTTCGATCTCCTGCATTTTTCTCTCACGGGATTGAATATCTGCATCATGCTGAGATTTCAGCTCCAAAAATTTTTCTTTGGCTTGTAGGTTCTTTTCTTTCTTTATGGATTCAGCTTGAACATTCGCTTTTTCTATAAGGTTTTCGGCATTTTTCTTTGCATCATCTACAATAAATTTTGCCTTAGTATTGAGTGAGCTCTTAGAGAAAAGTATCCCTATTACCGCCCCTACAACTAAGCAAATAACGCCGACTATAATGGCTGTTGTCATAATATATATTGAGTTTTAATTGTCTTACACTTATTAAATAAAAAAACCTACAACAATTCAGGGATTGAGAGTAAACTCCTAATCAACACGATTTGAACTGATTTCCACTGTCTGTAATCCGGGAGACCCGGCACGCCATTCAGCGGACATTTGCTCGGTAATTGTTTAGCGTTGAGTTTACCTTAAATGTGTTAGAATTATTGTAGGCAGTTTTTCGGGAAAAAAATCTATTTCCCAATTTCATTCAGCGACTGATTAATCTTCACTAATCTTTCGTTGGTAGAATTTATATTTTTTTCGTAGTTGAGAGAAACTACTTCAGCATTGGTTCCCAGTTTCAGGGCGCACATGGCCAAAGCATCTTGCTTGTCTCTTACATCGAAGTTCTGTTCAAAATCTTTAATCATATTTTCAATCTGCTTTCCTACTTTACGCAGAGTTTCTTCCTCTGCGGCCGGTACGTTCAGCGGATATACCCTTCCTGCAATGTTGATGGTTATTCTTCTTACATCCATTATAATCCACTGTTTTGAAGCTGTGCAATACAGAAATCAATTTCTTTTACCAATCGGTTGATGTGGTTTTTCATTAATCTGTTGTGTTCAGGATTCCCTGATATTGCTGAATAAAGTTTTATATTTTTTTGTTCTTCTGCTAATACCTGATTTCTTCTTCTTTCCTCATCATATTTCATTTTCAGTTCTTCATGCTCATTATTTAATTCTGATAATCTTTCAGTAAGATTTTTATAATTCTTTTGTAAAATCAAAATCTTTTTTTCTAATTCTGAAAAATTGTTTTCTAAATCTTGAAGCATTTCAGGTTTTCTATATTCTAACTAATAGCAAAAGTAAAAAAATAATAACAGTAACAAAAATAAAAGTCTCTATATTTTGATCAGGTATGCAAAAAGGAGATGCATAAGCACCTCCTTTTGTATTTTTACTGCGATTTGTTATTCAAATTTCAAAACAAACATGACCGCTCTGGTCTGAAGAGTAGACATTGCTGTGGCCCAGTAAGGAGGAGTGTTGGCATTATCTGCTACTTTCTCGTTATTCATGAAGAATGTTCCTCTTACCGCTGGCGTAAGTTTGAATTTATTGAAATAAAACTGGATTCCTAATTCAGCAGACCATGCAAAGTTATGCGTCGTAGATCTGAATACCTGCTGCAAGTTATCATCTTCCGAATCTGAATTGGACTGAAGGTTCACGATATAATTCACCCCTGCTGCAATGTAAGGTCTGGAATTGTACCATCTCTGGCCGTGAAGTTCCAGCAAAACGGGAACATCTACCAGAGTAGATTTGATCTCTCTTACTTTGTCTTTTTCCGTTAAAGGAATTGGAAGGAAAGGTGGATTAGTCAATGTTCCAGCAGCGTACTGGTCATTAGACTGGGTATTAAAAGTCAACTGCCTTTGAGCAAATTGCAAGCCTGGCTCCAATCTTAAATCAAGATAGTCATTCAGTCTCCATTTGGCGATCAATCCCGCTCCGAAGCTGTAGCTTTCTCTAGATTTAACAAGATTCTGATTACCTTCCGCACCATATCTTGGATGAAGGACGATACGGTAGTCTAGCCTGTTGCCGTTCAGATAAAAACCCCAACTGAATTTCTGCTCGTCAAAGTCTTCCAACTTATCCATTCTGTTTCGGGTTCTGAATTGTGCATCTGCAAAAACTGCAATATTAACTGAGGCTAAAACCAGTGCTCTTAATAGAAATTTATTCATAGGTTACTTTGTTGCTTTATAAATTGTGGCTATACCTAAACTTAGCTTTTTATATTCTACTTTCTTAAATCCTGTATCTAAAAGAATTTGCTTCATCTTTTCCCCGAAAGGAAAAGCATTTACAGAATCCGGAAGGTATGTATACGCCCTATTATCTTTGGAAACCAGTCTGCCGATGGCAGGTAATATGTTTCTGAAATAAAACATATAAAATGGACCTAAGAACCCCTCAACCTTTGAAAACTCCAGTATATAAACACTCTTGTTATCTTTAACTACTCTTCTTAATTCTGCCAAACCTTTGGTAAGGTTTTCAAAATTCCTCACTCCAAATGCAACGGAAACAGCATCGAATCTATTGTCCTCGAAAGGTAAATTTTCTGCATCTCCTTTTTGCATGGAAATTTTGCCGTCTAATTTAAGTTTTTTTATTTTAATAACGCCAACATTCAGCATTTGTTGTGATAAATCTAAACCAATTACTTTCGCATCGGTTCCTTTTTCAATGGTGATGGCCAAATCTCCCGTTCCTGTAGCCACATCAAGCACTTCCTGCGGGTTGTCTTTTTTCATCATTTTCACCAATGTATTTCTCCATAAAACATCAATTTTCATAGATAAAACATGATTCAGAAGGTCATACTTCGGTGCAATATTGTCGAACATATCCTCTACCTGGCTCTTCTTGGTAGCCTCGGAATTATAGGGAGTAACTTTGGTAATATCTTTTGTCAAAACTTAAAACTTGTAATATTCTTTGTAATAATTTAGGAAATCCTGCTTTCTGAAGATCTTTGATCTTGATTCTACCTGCTGGATGTTTTTGATTACCTTGTCGTAATCTTCATCTACATTGTAATAAAAATCCTCAGTATAAAGCTTGTTGAAGCGTTTTGCGCCTCCGAAATAATCTTTTCCGTCAATGGTGATTTTGTCCAGGGCCAAAAGTAATGAATCTTTTTTAAGATTGTACCCATAATATTGATCATTAATATAATAATCCTGATGAGCGATGTTAATCAGCCCACGAATCTTATTCACTTCAAAGGCAGAATCATAGAGCATTTTTTTATTCTGGTCGAAAACCTTGATCGAATTTTTGCCCTTTTTCACATCTACATGAACGTACTGTCCTGCTGATATAATTCCTTCGGAACCGTTATTGATCTTAAAATAATAAGTATTGGGGGTAGGATTGTCTACGACAAAATAGTTTTTCTTGGCTAAGAAAAAGAAGTAGACCCCAAAGGCAACGATAAACACCACAGCTGCAATAAGTAAGCCTTTTAAGGACGAGTTGTTTTTCATACGCTTGTAAAGTACAATTTTTGCAAATTTAATAATATTTTTAATTCTTCGTTATTAATATTAATTATTAACTTTGCATCTCTAAAAAATCATTTAAACGAATGCCGAATACGATCATTATAGGTTCCGGATCCTATATTCCTAACAGAGTTATTGGTAGAGATTATTTCATGGATTCTGAATTCTACACTGAAGACGGAGTTAAGATTGAAAAACCTGCTGAAGAAACCATCGCTAAGTTTGTAGAAATCACAGAAATAGAAAACAGAAGATTTATAGAAGACGATCTTTCCAATTCACAGATCGGTTCTAAAGCTGCCAAAGCGGCCCTAGAGGATGCAAAAGTAGACGGCGAAGAACTGGATTATATCATTTACGCAAGCAACTTTGGAGAAGTTACTGTAGACGGATATGTGAATTTCATGCCGAATATGGCAGCGAGAGTAAAAAATAAGCTGGGCATTAAAAACAGAAAATGCATTACTTATGATATGATCTTCGGATGTCCGGGATGGGTGGAAGCCATGATCCTTGCAGACAATCTGATCAAAGCAAAAGCTGCCAAAACCATTCTTGTGGTAGGAGCAGAAACGTTAAGCCGTGTTACGGACCCGCATGACAGAAACAGAATGATCTTTGCTGACGGCGCCGGCGCAGTTGTTGTACAGGCTACCGACCAGGAAAATGTAGGGATTATTTCCCGAAATACGATCTGTGATAACGGTCCTGAGCTCAATTACCTTGAAAATGCACCTTCTATTAACGCCAACGTAGATCAGAGACGTCTTTATGTAAGAATGCAGGGACGAAAAATCTATGAATATGCGCTTAAAAATGTTCCTTCAGCCATCAAGGAAACCATTGAAGATGCCCAACTTTCTCTGGAAGACATTGACAAGATCCTGATTCACCAGGCCAATGCAAAAATGGATTATGCCATGATTGAAAGACTTCACAAGCTTTATGATGTGAAAGATTACGACCATGCCATTTCTCCTATGACCATTCAGAACCTTGGAAATACCTCTGTAGCAACCATTCCTACGATGTATGATTTAATCATTAAAGGAAAAATGGAGGGTCAAACGTTTAAAGATAAAGGTAACATTGTGATGACTTCGGTAGGTGCCGGAATGAACATCAATGCTATCGTTTACAGATTTCCTTAAAATATTTAATAAATAAAAAATATAAAGCACAGGGAAACATATTCTTTGTGCTTTTTTTAGATTTATCATGCAGAGAAATTTTTTAATCATTGCCGCTATCTTCCTCTTTCTAGAGGTATATATCTATCAGGCTATCAAAACATTAACCGACAACTTCTGGGTAAGACTCGGATACTGGGTGCTATCTTTCACTGTTTACGGAATCTTCGCCTATGAAGTAACTCATTTCCAGCGATCAGACAGGAGCACCATGAGGGCTCAAATCATGATCTCGTTGTTTCTGATCTTCATTCTTCCTAAAATTTTCGTAGTTCTGTTTTTATTAATTGATGATATTTTCAGAACCGGAGGGTATTTAATAGGATTTACCCAACCGAAAGAAAACTTTTTCCCTGAGCGAAGAAAATTCCTGAGTATTGTAGGATTGGGCCTCGGCGGTGTTCTTTCTGCTCTTTTTATTGACGGGATTACGTTTGGAAAGTACAGGCACACGGTAAGAAGAATAAAAGTAAAGATTCCAGGCCTTTCGAAAAGCTTTGAAGGATATAAAGTGATCCAGATTTCCGATGTTCACAGCGGTAGTTTTTCAGATCCAAGCAAGCTTCAGCACGCTATTGATTTGATTAATGAACAAAATCCGGACCTTGTGCTTTTCACCGGGGACATGGTGAATAATGTATCGGACGAATTCAAACCTTTCATCCCTTTATTCTCAAAAATCAAAGCGAAAGACGGAAAATTGGCAGTCCTGGGAAATCATGATTATGGTGATTACGTAACATGGACCTCACCGGATGCTAAGAAGAAAAACCTGGATACGCTGATCGAATATGAAAAACAGGCCGGATTTGATATGTTGAGAAATGAAAACAGAGTCATCGAAAGAAATGGGGAAAAACTCTACATTCTCGGTGTCGAAAACTGGGGACTGAAACCATTCCCTCAATTTGGAAAAATCGATGATGCTTTAAAAGGAGTGCCGGAATCTGCTCCTAAAATCCTGATGAGTCATGACCCTACCCATTTTGATTATGTAGTCAAAAAACACCCTGGGAACATTCATCTGACCCTTTCGGGACACACCCATGGAATGCAGTTCGGTTTGGATCTGAAAAACATCAAATGGTCGCCGGTACAGTACCGTTATCCAAAATGGGCAGATCTTTATGAGAGTGAAGGAAAGATGTTGTATGTCAACAGAGGTTTTGGAGTTCTGGGCTATCCGGGAAGAGTGGGTGTATTGCCGGAAATTACGCTCTTTGAGTTGAGCTAATTACGAATTGCGTGGCACGGAAAGTTTTAGGGGTTTAGAGTCTGAGAATGAAATAGATAAATGCTGATCACTGTTGAAGATAGTGTTTTTTTCTTTAAAAAGCTACAAGTAGTCCAGTAGCATCTTTATTCTTAAAAATTCATCTTTCACTTGCGAAGCAAAATTCACCATTGACACCAGTAACAACATCAATAACGTCTGAATCCCCAATCAAAAGACAGCGCTTCAAACTGCGTCGCAATCTCTATGATCTGCAAGCTATCACCTGCAAGCTAAAAAATATAATCTTTCATACGCGAAGTGGCCATGTCATTCTCGTTGATCCAGCTAAGGAGGGCATCTAGTTTGTCCTCCATTTTTTTGCCCGAAAACAAGCTTCTGTAGTAGGGCACGTCAAACTGATATTTCTTAAAATCTGTGAACTGCCAAGAATTAATATAGATTAATACAAAGTCGTCATTCTTCAATGTTTCAAATACCATATTCTTATAATATTTCATGGGCAGGATCTGAAACATAAAATCATTATACGGTAATTGAAAATAAGG
Organism: Chryseobacterium carnipullorum; assembly: GCF_003815695.1. Taxonomy (NCBI): domain Bacteria; kingdom Pseudomonadati; phylum Bacteroidota; class Flavobacteriia; order Flavobacteriales; family Weeksellaceae; genus Chryseobacterium; species Chryseobacterium carnipullorum. The sequence continues at coordinate 4,964,874 of NZ_CP033920.1, forward strand.
AGAGATACTTTCAGGCACAATACTAAGTCCATTTTGTTCGTTGATCTCTGTATCTCTTTTCAGTCTTTTGAATGGAAAAAGGAGATCTGCATGATCGATATTGGACACATAATTGAACTCAAGCAATTTCAAATTTTCCGGAGCGAGTTTGAAATCTTTTTGCCTGATTCCTCTTACCTGTTTTTCAAGAAGACTCTGAATATTTTTTTTGACTTCTTCAATATCCTGAAGATCTGAATTCAAATTATAAAAAGCAATTTCATGCCCTTTGGATGAAATTGCTTTTATTAAATTCTGAAGTTTTTCTGCAATGGAAATCTCTACAAAAAAACTTGCTTTTATGTCGTGAATATCTAAAATCCGAAGAATGGCTTTGGTATTGCCCTCGGTGACTTTCAGTCTCTCTTCATCAGAAATCTGTAGGCTTTTTTTGGCTTCAGCCTCAATATTAACGATGTTAAAAGTTAGTAAAATCATTTAAATTAAATTTTAGATAATAGATTTAATTAATTAAAAATCAGATGTTAAAATAAAATACATCTAAACTTAAACTTTAAGTAATTAGTTTTTACTCAGTTTCACTTTAAGATTCTTGATCATGTCTTTTGACATTTCAGAAATTCCGAAATCGTAGGTGAGTCCCCAGTCTTTTTTTGCTACAGAATCATCAATTGAAGCCGGCCATGAATCTGCAATCGCCTGTCTGAAATCAGGTTTATAATCGATCGTAAATTCCGGTATTTCTTTCTTGATTTCTTCTGCGAGTTCTTTCGGAGTAAATGACATTCCTCCCAAATTATAAGACGAACGTACGGTAAGACTTTCCTTCGGAGCTTCCATTAATTTCAATGTTGCATTGATGGCATCATCCATGTAAAGCATCGGCATTCCTGTATCTTCAGAAATGAAACTTGTATATTTCCCCTCCTCTATCGCTTCATAAAAAATCTCAACGGCGTAATCTGTAGTTCCACCTCCTGCGGGGGTCTTCCATGAAATAAGTCCGGGATATCTGATGCTTCTTACATCTACTCCATATTTATCGAAATAGTATTCACACCATTTTTCTCCAGCCATTTTAGAAATCCCATACACTGTGGTAGGATTTAAAACAACATCCTGCGCTACATTTTGTTTCGGAATTCCTTTCCCAAATACAGCGATAGAACTTGGCCAGAAGATCTTTTTAAGAAGCCCTTCCTTTGCCATTTCACAAAAATGAAGAAGAGGCTCAAGATTAAGTTTCCACGCGAAAACAGGCTGTTTTTCCGAAGTCCCTGATAAAAGAGAAGCCAAATGATACACTGTGGTGATCTCATAATCTTTAATAACCTGTCTTACCAGCTGGGTGTTGGTAACATCCATTCTTTCATAATGTCCTGCAGCCGTAATTCCCTTCTGCCATCTGTCCAGTCCTGATGCTACAACATTGTCAGCTCCGTGAATTTCAACAAGTCTGTTCGTTAACTCGGTGCCGATCTGTCCCAGAGCACCTGTAATCAGTATTCTTTCCGTATAGGATTCCATTTTTAGATATTTTTTTTAGAGTTGTACAAAAGTAAAAAAATCAAGCTTATCATAATAAAAAAGGTGCGCTAAAAAAACAGGTATTCACATCAGCCAGAAAAGAAGTATTATTTACAAGAAATCAATGATAATGATCATTCCATAAAAACTTCTCAATCATACCTTGCCTTACCTTTTATTTCTCTATTAATACTATCAGACGTAAATATTCCACCCGATTAATCTGCAACTGTTTACATTAAAAAAATAGCTATTTTTGTGTTAAACAAAATCTTATGAAGAAGTTTTTCATTGCGGCAGTTCTGTTGGTAGGTAATGCCTACTGGGCTCAGTTTACGGCTTTCAATATTGTAAAAGAAGTAAAAGTAAAAAATAAAGGTGTGGTTGTATCTGCCCATCCACTTGCCAGCGAAGCCGGAACACAGATTATGAAAATGGGAGGAAATGCCTACGATGCTGTTGTTGCTACACAGTACGCTCTCGCTGTAGTGTATCCTCAGGCTGGAAATATCGGTGGCGGTGGTTTTTTGGTAGGGGTTAAAAATAATGGTGAAAAATTTACACTCGACTACAGGGAAACAGCTCCGAAAAAGGCGTCCCGGGATATGTATGTAGATAAAAACGGAAAGGCGAACACGGATCTTTCTCAATATGGAAGACTGGCTGTAGGTATTCCGGGAAGTATTTCCGGTTTTTTTGCCACTCTGAAATATTGTAAACTTCCGATGGACAAAATCATTCAGCCAGCGATTGATTTGGCGGAAAAAGGATTTGCCATCACTGAAATGGAAGCCGAAATGCTGAATACCCATAAAGAGAAATTCCTTAAAAACAATACCTCTTCCATCGCTTTTGTAAAAGATACCCCATGGAAAGCCGGCGATATTTTAATTCAGAAAGAACTGGCTGCGACACTCAGATTAATTCAAAAACAGGGAGAAAAGGGTTTTTATGAAGGGAAAACGGCCAATCTGATGGTTTCTGAGATGAAAAAAGGCAACGGAATCATTACCCTGGATGACCTTCAAAATTATAAGACCGCAGAAAGGAAACCGCTGGAATTTGATTATAAAGGAAACCGTGTGGTTACCATGCCTCTTCCATCAAGCGGAGGAGTATTACTTGCCCAAATGCTGACAATGGCGGGCTATGAAAATCTTGAAAAATACCAGCAAAACTCAACGGAGGCTGTACAGATTATGACTGAAGCTGAAAGAAGAGCGTTTGCAGACAGGGCAGAATACATGGGTGATCCCGATTTCATTGAAGACAAAACTGCTTACCTTACTTCTGACGCTTATTTAAAAAGCAGATGGAAAAGTTTCAGCTTCAGCAAAGCAACGCCAAGTTCTGAAGTTGGAAAAATTATCTCGCAGCCGAATGAATCAACACAGACTACTCATATTTCTGTGATAGACAAAGATGGAAATACCGCTTCTGTAACAACTACTCTCAACGGATATTACGGAAGTAAAGTGGTGGTTTCAGGAGCCGGATTCTTTCTTAATAATGAGATGGATGATTTTTCCATTAAACCTGGAGTTCCCAACATGTTTGGAGCTGTAGGCGGAGAAGCCAATTCTATCAGGCCTAATAAAAGAATGCTTTCTTCGATGACTCCAACGATCCTGCTTAAAAATGGCAAACCGTATATGGTCGTTGGAACACCGGGTGGAACCACGATTCCAACTTCTGTTTACCAGTCTATCGTCAATGTGGTAGATTTTAAACTGAATGCGAATATCTCCGTCAATGCGCCAAAATTTCACCATCAGTGGCTTCCGGAAAAGATTACGGTAGAAAATAATTTTCCTGAAAGTACGATCACAGCGCTTAAAAATAAAAACTATGTGATTGAAAAAATAAAATACATCGGAAAAACAGAACTGATCCTGATGGACGACAATGGAAATATCCATGCGGTGGCCGATGGCCGTGGCGATGATTCTGTTGCAGTCGAGTAATTGAGATATAAAACTCTAACACCTGCGCTTCGACTTCGCTCAGCATAATACACCTTATTATCAAAGTTGCCATGTTGAGCCAAGCCGAAGCATTTTTTATTAATTAAGCTAAAATTAATTTTTACAGGAAAAATCTCTACACACTACCCATAACAATTGTAAATATTAATCATATACCTTAATAGCTAACAAAATCTACTTTAACAACTCTTTTTACTATTATCATTTTCTTTGCTAAAATCTTCAATTAAACTGACATTCACCATGAGTTAAGATAAAAATTCTTAATTTCCTGTCTTTAAAATTAAAAAAATTGAAAACGAAAAAAATCTACCAGCAGCTTTATTTCCAGGTGATTATTGCAATAACAGCGGGTATATTATTAGGACGGTTTTATCCTGAACTGGGTGAAAAAATGAAGCCACTGGGCGACGGATTCATTAAATTGGTGAAAATGATCATTGCTCCGGTGATCTTTATTACCCTAACCTTAGGAATTGCTCATATGACTGACCTTAAAAAAGTAGGTCGTATCGCAGTAAAGGCAATGATTTATTTCTTTACGTTTTCCACTCTGGCTCTGATTATCGGATTGATTGTAGGAAACCTTTTACAGCCCGGACATGGCTTGAATGTAGACCCTGCTACCCTATCCGGCGATGTTTCGCAATACCAGCAAAAAGCCCATGATACTACGCTGACAGGTTTTATCATGAATATCATCCCTGAAACCTTATTCAGTCCGTTAGTGGGTGAAAATATACTTCAGGTTCTTTTGGTTGCGATCCTGATGGGTGTTGCTCTGGTTTTAACCAAAGAAAAAAGCCAGAAAGTAACAGATTTCCTGCAGGATCTTTCTACACCGATCTTTAAAATTGTTCATATGCTGATGAAGCTGGCACCGATCGGCGCATTTGGTGCGATGGCATTCACTATCGGTAAATATGGTCTGCATTCGGTATTGAATCTTATCTTTTTGGTAGGAACATTTTATATTACTTCTATTCTGTTTGTGGTCATCGTTTTAGGATCGGTAGCGTGGTATAACGGATTCAGTATTTTTAAGCTGATGTTTTATCTGAAAGAGGAACTTTTATTGGTTTTAGGAACAAGCTCGTCAGAATCAGCACTTCCGGGAATTATGGAAAAGCTTGAAAAAGCGGGTTGTTCAAGAGCTATTGTAGGGCTTGTAGTTCCTACCGGATACTCATTTAATCTGGACGGTACCAATATTTATATGACTCTGGCTTCTTTATTTATCGCTCAGGCTCTGAATATCCATTTGCCTCTTGATAAACAATTGATGCTGCTTTTGGTCGCCATGTTAAGTTCAAAAGGTGCCGCAGGAGTTACAGGAGCAGGATTCGTGACATTGGCAGCAACATTAGCCGTTGTTCCTGAAATCCCGATCGCGGGGATGACTTTGATTCTGGGAATCGATAAATTCATGAGTGAATGCAGAGCTTTAACCAATGTGATCGGGAATTCTGTAGCGACGGTAGTCGTAGCGAACTGGGAAAAACAACTGGATAAAAAGCAGTTACAGTATTGTCTTGATCATCCTGCTGAAATTGAGAAGAAACTGGAGGTCTGATACTTTTGGAAGAATTCTCCCGAAAATCTAAAGGTTGATTTTAGCTTTGGTTAAGCGTAAAGGCTCAAGTTTTCTCGTAAAAAGAGTTTATTTTAAGGCAAAAGAAAACCGAATGGGAATTGTTATTTTAATAAAAATGATTCCCTTTTTTTGAGATTGCTTCAGAGCTTTGCTCCTCGCAATGACCTTAGTCTACACTAAAATATTCAGACTGGCAGGCAATACTTTCACATGCACAGGTGATTCTATTGTATTAAACTCACCGTCGAGATGCCAGTTTTTGGTGGTTACTTTAAAAGAAATTTCTGAAACCGGAAGATAGGTAACATATTCATCATCCTTCAATCTTTTGGTGAACATCCTGAAAGCAAAAAGCGCTGAATAGGTCAGCGGAAATTTTTTCACCAGAACCATATCTACCAGCCCGTCGCTTTTACTTGCATTGGGAGCAATGTAGGCATTATTTCCAAACTGGCGTGTATTGGCAATATTCAACATCAGATATCTTCCGTTATACTGCTGGTAAGCTTCATCTAAAAACTGAACTTTGATGGGTTTATAATTAAAGAATGTCTTTAAGGACACTTTGATGTAATTTTTGAATCCGCGGCTCGTTTTTTCAAACTCTTTGACTACTTTTCCATCAAATCCGGTTCCTGAAACGTTGATCGACAGTCTCCCATTAACAGTAAAAGTATCAATCTTTCTGTATGCTTTGGCTTTAATCTTTTCCAGAAGCTCATCTAAATTCTTATTAAATTTAGTCTCATTGGAAAAACCATTCCCTGATCCCGCAGGAAATATGGCCAGAATTTTATCGGTATTAATCAGTTTCCTGGCTACGGTAGAGATCGTTCCGTCACCACCGATGGCCACAAAGATATCTACCTTGTCAAAATGTTCCTTAATAAAATCATCTGTCCCCGGAATAGATTCAGAGATATAATACAAAGGATTGTCAACCTTTTTTTTAAGTTCGTCAAGAAACGGCTGATAATTTTTTTTGGCCGAAAAGGGATTAATGATAAAAGCTGCTTTTTCCATTACCGCAAAAATAGAAAATGCTTCCTGATCCGGAAGCATTAATTTACTTTATTTTCATTCTTTCTTTAAATTCTTCTTTCAGTGTGCCCTTCAGTTCGTCCCACGAAACCGGAATCACAATGTCTCCGGCAGCAAAAGCAGCGATCTCATAAGGACTGTAATGGAAATACAGGTTTTTCTGATCAAAATAAAAATTATTTGTGGCCGGAATGACGTCTACCAAAAGCATTTCAGAATTGTTTACATCCCCGTCACTGTCTGTTGTTCCGCTATTTTCTTTATTGAGATTCTTCATCAGCAAAGCTTCAAGTTTGTCTTTTGGCATTGAAGTAATGTCTTTGAGCTCCAGTTTTCTATTATTTTTAAGGTCAAAAACCCTTTCTGAAAATCCAAAATTATCATGTGCTCCACCTTGATAGGCACTGGATACATATTCGATGTGCATAAAATCATGATCAGTGGAGACCAGATTCATTTGAGAATTTGCATACCAGCTCTGGGCATATGAAATATCTGAAAGCCAGTCTTTACTGTCTGTTTTAACGGACTTGAAATATTCGTTTTTATCCTTATCAAGATAAGCTTCGATTCCTTTTTTAGAAAAATCTTTGATTCCCTGATGATGAAAATAAATACTGTCGAGCAGAGTCTTGTCTTTAAGGGTTGGAAAAACGAGCATTTTGGAAGTGAAACGTACAGTGAGAGAATCTGCTATTTTTACAGAGTCATTGACTTTAACGGAATCCACCACAAGTTTTTCAGGCTGCAAGGCTTCTGTTTTATCAGTAGCAGCAGCAGTATTTTCACCTTTTTTACATGCTGATAAAGCAATAAGAGAAGAAACTGCCAGAACGGCAATTGTATTTTTAATAATTTTAATTTTTGATAGTAATGCAAAAACCATTCAAAAAATGAATGGTTTTGCAAATTTTCTTTTTAATATGAAATTCTAAATGATTTTTATGATTTTCTAACCAGACTTATGACCTGATTTTCACTTTTTGAAGCGGTTCCCCAAATCTGTTTGAATGCAGGATAATATTCTTTAGGATAATCCGGACTAGCCGTTTTTATAGTGGAAATGACTTCAAGTTTGTTGCCTTTCTGCTCTGCAACATAACTGTATTCAATTTCTTTATCATCTGTAACAATTTTTTTATTTTTAGGCATCGTTTCTATCACATAGCCTTCCGGTATTTCCAAAATTACTTTTTTAACTTTAGTAAATGAAGAAATAAAATCGATGGGATATTTTCTTTCATCTGCCTGATCAAATTCGTTGGAACTTTTGCTTAAAAACAGCATAGGATTGATGATCATTTTCTTTCCTACTTTATCAATCAGATTGTCTGAGGAAAATTTCATCGTACTTTCAAAATCTCCGTTTTCCAAAATTTTAGAATCAATTCCTGTAAAATCTATTGAATAATTTTCTTTGTACTGTTTTTTATATTTTTCAGCATTTTCATCATAACTTTCTTTGACAGCCATTGCGTATGAACCGGTATCTTTATCTGAATAGGTTCCGGAAATACTGCCGTCATCGTTGATCTTTGCTTCTGTGGTAAGGTAATTGAAACTGGTTGTGGCATTTCCCATCTGCATTAACAATGCTTTATCTTTAGCGATGAGCACACCGTACTGATTCCAGTCTCTAGGGGGAAGATTATTCATAGAAGACTGTTTTGAGGTGGCATCATAGAGGTTGAATCCTTCCTTTATTTTAACGGCCGCAATCACAAAATTCATTCCTACAATACTTGGAGAAACCAGGTTGATCAAACCGTTGTCTGTTGTAGAAATAAGAAGCGGTTCTGCTTTTAATCCGGCTTCTCTGAGCATCATGATCAGGAAAAGGTTGATTTCAGCAGCATTTCCTGTTTTGGTTTCTAATAGTTTTTTGATTCCGTTTTCGGTATAGATTCCCCGGTCTTTGTTCCAGGTGAATGTATTTTTCACATAATTAAAGATAGCGTCTGCTTTTTCTGCGTCAGATTTCAACCCAGAAACTGTCGCAGGCATATTTTCTTTAGCCAGTTTTGTTTTTTTGAGTTCGTCGCCAAAATCTTCGTCTTTATAGAGTTTTTCTTTGATTTCCTCCCATGAAGAAGAATGCATCTTCAACTGTCCAAAATTGGAAGAATGAAGTTCTGCACTTATTTTTGTACGGTAATTCCTGTCATTCTTTACAAATTTTTCCGTTTTGAATCCTTTCAGGTTTTCGTAGGCGAATCTATACGTTTTAAACAAGGTTCCATACATTGTCTTGTCCTCTACCATCCTGTATTTTGGAGTTAATGAACCTGTATAATTTACATTGTAAGCCACGTAGGAAGGGGAATCCAGAATATATTCCACATATTTTGAAGGGGTATCAGATTCTATGACAATCTGCGGTATTGAATATAAAAACGGAGATAAAACTTCATATTGATATTCTATGACGGAACCGTTTTTTACATTAGGAAAAGCAAATTTCGTTATGGTTGTATATTTGCTTTCTTTACTCTTATATTTTGAGCTTTTATCAACCTTTGTTGCTGCTGCAGCACCATTTTCAAGATTATATACAAAAGCCTTCATCTTATTCAGAAGCTCTTCATCACCAGCGGAGTTTTTATGCAATGGAATCTCAAGATTCAACCAGTCTTCTGCTTTATCTTTATCATAAATCTTTACTCTGTAAAAAACATTTTTGCGAAGATCTCCCGTTGAATTATCAATCGCAAAATGTACAGATTTATAAATGATTTCTGCAGGTGCATTCTCATCAAGAGAGGACTTTGTTTTCGTCAAATCAGCATTGTCAAATTTGGGAGGATCCAAAAATTCATGTTTCTGACCGTTGACACCAATCAAAACTCCTGAAAAGAAGGCTGTTAAAAATATTTTTTTCATAATTATGCTTAAATTTTAGTCAATAAGATTTTAGAGTTATCACCGTTTAAGGTCTTTTTTCTGAAGCTGACATAGTCGTTATACTTTTCTTTTGGAAATATTCCTTTGTTTACTTTAATGAATCGGGTTACTTTTAATGATTCTCCGTTTTTCAGAACAGTAAGCTTATAGGTTCCAAATTCAGAATTGACGGTCACATTTTCCGGAACCTCGTCAATTTTATAGTTCTTAGGAATGATAAAGTCGATTTCATATTCATCTTCAAAGGATTGCCCCACTTCAAAAGGCAACTCTCTGTTCTCATCTGATTTATAATAATTATTGGTAAAAATGGGAACCGCTCTAAAAATCAAATTCTCCCCTGTTGTTTTAGAATAATTATTAGCTTTAAAATCCATAGTGAATTTTACTACTGCATGGTCTTTATCGTTGACAAAGTCTTTCATTTCCACTTTTTCAAAATTCAGGACATCAAACCTCTTTTTCATTGCTTCAATTCTTTCTTTTGGCGACAGATAAGTATAAGGCAGATTATTATCGTACTGGCTTCCGGTGTAAGCAAACTGAATTTCTCCATTGATGCTGTTGTCTTCCGTAAGATTAATTTTTAAGATCTGTTTTTCTCTATTTTGCTCGGCTGTGTATGTTGGAGTATTGATAAGTTCAATTCCTTTTTTGGTTACAGCAAGAACATTTCTATCCGTAGTCGAGTAATCTAAATGGTTAAAGGCAGTCTGCTGTGACGTATTTTCCAGCCAGATATTTCCTTTTTCAGTGGGCACCATCAGAATCGCATGATTTCCTCCCATCGATGGAAAGTCCGGATCAAAGGAAATCTGGGATGAGCTTGAATTGATGACACAATAATGCGATGGAATTCCTGCCTCATTCAGCAAGGTTTTCATATAATTGGTCAGTCCTTTACAGTCTCCATACCCTTTTTTTTGTACTTCCTCAGGAAACATAGGAAGCCACCCTCCTATTCCCAGCCCTACAAATATATACCTGGTTTTCGACTGCATATACTGATATAGTTTCTTTACTTTATCCTCTGTTGACCCTGCGAGTTTCAAGGCAGCGACCTCAGCTTTAATTGCAGGAGTAGATGCAGAAACCGGCTCCACAAGATTAGTATAATACCAGGTTCCAAAATCTGTCCAGTTGTTCAGAGTTCCCTGCTTACCTTCCAGGTTGAATTTAGCCAGAGCAAAACTTACTTTCGGTAATATTTTTTCAGGCTTAGGTAGCATAAGGACATCATCAATAGCCGGAACATTCTTGTAGGAATAGGTCTTTTCATTCCCATTATCTGCAATAGAAACTGAGGTGTAATTATATTTTGACGGATAGGTTTTGGTTCTGAGGTCAATCCCGGATTTATTGATTATTTTAAACTGGGCTTCTTCCAAAGATTCGTTTGGAGAAGAAAAAGGCACAAAATCAGGAATGAAAATGGTATTCTCATCTGTTCTTTGGTAAGAAAAATCAACGGTGTACGGATAATAGGCGGAAGTATAAGACAATGCTAAAATCCTGTTATCTGAATAAAAAACGCCTTGAGCATTATTAGCAAAGTCTCCAAAATCAGATTTTGAAAAACTTTTTACTTTTTTCCCGGATTCATCATAAACAGTAACTTTCACATCAGAAATGTTATCTCCTTTTTTGTAGGGGATATAAATGAGTGCTTTAGAATCACCATCTTTATTTAAAACTGTCGTTACTGTATTATATTGGTATTTAATTTCATCGATTTTATTGATTAGAACTGTTGTAAAGTCCTTTCTGATGACCACGTCAGCATTTTTCTTTAAGTTTTCAGGGATGGCCGAAACCGGATAGGTTTGTGCGAAATATATAGAGGCAGTAGACAGAGCACCTATAACTAAAATTTTCATCATGGTTATTAAAATTGAGCAAAAATAATAAAATCTTAATAAATGTTAATTTTTTATTTTAATATAAATACTTATGACACAGAAAAAGCTTCACCAATAAAATATTTTTATATTACATTTTCACTATAATATCTCTCTAAATAAGGATTTTTTGTAATTTTTTCATAAAATTCATTTTTCAGAATTACGATATTAATTATTTTCAACTACAGAGTAAAACACAAAAAAAGACTCCATTGCTGAAGTCTTGTATTATTTTTTATTACTTACTGATCATTTGGGATTCTGCTACTATCGTATTTATCATTACTGAAAGCAAGAACCGGGACGAAAATAAAGCCGAAGAAAAACAAAAGAATGGTATAAACCGGGGTATCTTTTCCAAAAGCTTTTGCTAATCTGTCATTAACCACCCATGAGGCATAAAGGTTAACGAAAGGGATTAGGAATAAGATGAACCACCAGATCGGCTTTTTAACAATATCCAGCAGTACAATGATATTATAGATCGGAACAATAGCTGCCCATGCATCTTCTCTTCCCGCTTTCTGAAATATTTTATACATACAGTATCCATAAAATAAATAGATGAGCAATCCGAAGATCATAGAGCCCATTCCCAGTCTTGCAGCAGCGGCACCGGACATTGCATCAACCCCTTCATAAGGGGCTGTTTGTAATATTTTTTATTGGTTTGCACCAAATATAAAAAAAGCTTCTAATAAATAGAAGCTTTTCTCAATATATTTTTAATAACAATTATGCATCAATCTTAGCATATTTTGCATTTTTCTCGATAAACTCTCTCCTTGGTGGAACCTCATCTCCCATCAACATTGAGAATATACTGTCCGCCTCTACGGCATTGTCAATCGTTACCTGTTTCAGGATTCTGTGTTCAGGATTTAGAGTTGTTTCCCAAAGCTGTTCAGGATTCATTTCCCCAAGACCCTTATAACGCTGAACCTCTACTCCTTTTCCGTCCGGAGCCATTTCTAAAGTAAATTCTTCACGCTCTTTTTCGTTATAAGCATATACTTTTTTGTTTCCTTTCTTCAATAGATATAAAGGAGGTTGAGCAATATAGATATATCCGTTCTCAATAAGTTCTTTCATAAATCTGAAGAAGAACGTAAGAATCAGAGTCGAAATGTGAGATCCGTCAATATCGGCATCGGTCATGATCACTACTTTATGATATCTCAGTTTAGCCATATTCAGGGCCTTACTGTCTTCTTCAGTTCCTACAGAAACTCCAAGAGCGGTGTAGATATTTTTAATTTCCTCGTTGTCATATACTTTATGAAGCATTGATTTTTCAACGTTCAGAATTTTACCTCTCAATGGTAAAATAGCCTGGAAATGTCTGTCTCTACCCTGCTTAGCCGTACCACCTGCGGAATCTCCCTCTACCAAGAACAATTCAGATTCTGCCGGATCTTTGGATGAACAGTCAGATAGTTTCCCCGGAAGTCCGGAACCTCCCATTGGAGATTTTCTCTGAACCATTTCACGGGCTTTCTTCGCTGCCTGTCTTGCTTTTGCTGCTAAAACTACTTTTTGAACAATAATTTTCGCTTCATTAGGGTTTTCTTCTAAGAAATTAGAAAGCATTTCCCCTACAATTTTATCTACAGCCCCTGAAACTTCAGAGTTTCCTAATTTGGTCTTGGTCTGTCCTTCAAATTGAGGCTCCATTACTTTTACAGAAATCACAGCTGTTAATCCTTCACGGAAGTCATCTCCTGTAATTTCTACCTTTTCTTTTTGTGGAATTCCTAAATCATCAGCATACTTTTTCAATGTTCTTGTCAAAGCACGTCTGAAACCCGCAAGGTGAGTTCCCCCTTCATGCGTGTTGATATTGTTTACATAAGAGTGAAGGTTCTCGCTGAATGACGTGTTGTAACGCATGGCAACTTCTACCGGAATATCATCTCTTTCTGCTTCCATGAAGATTACATTCTCCATGATCGATTCTCTGTTTCCGTCGATAAATTCAACAAATTCCTTCAAACCACCTTCAGAATGGAAAACTTCCGTTGGGAATGATCCGTCATCGTTAGGTGTTCTTTCATCAATTAGCGTAATCGTAATTCCTTTGTTAAGGAAAGCCAGTTCACGTAGTCTTGTAGCCAGGGTATCATAGTTATAAACCGTTTCCTGAAAGATGGTAGCATCCGGCTGAAAGAAAACTTCTGTTCCTCTTTCGTCGGTAGTTCCAATTTCCGCAACATCTGCAAGGGCTTTACCTTCTGAATATTTTTGTTGATATAATTTACCGTTAAGGCTTACTGTAGCCACCAATAAAGTGGAAAGCGCGTTCACACACGATACCCCCACTCCGTGAAGACCTCCGGATACTTTGTAAGAATCTTTATCAAATTTTCCTCCTGCTCCAATTTTAGTCATGACAACCTCTAGAGCCGATTTTTGTTCTTTTTCGTGAAAATCTACAGGAATCCCTCTACCGTTATCTTTTACAGAGATGCTTTCTCCTTCGTGGATGGTTACCAGAATGGTATCGCAATACCCTGCCAAAGCCTCATCAATAGAGTTATCTACTACTTCATAAACCAAATGATGAAGACCTCTTACTCCTACATCTCCAATGTACATTGATGGTCTTAGTCGAACGTGTTCCATCCCTTCTAAGGCTTGGATACTACTAGCTGTATATTGTTTTTGACTCATATAAAATTAATAAATTTTGCCTAATGCAAAGACCTACAAATATCGTGATTTTTTTCGACTTATGAAAGTTAAAATATGTCAAAAAAGGATTGTTTTCAATATAAAAAAGCAGACCTTGGCCTGCTCTATTTTTGATGGTTCCTGTACCAACGAACTTTATGTTTTTCAGGATCAATTTTTTATCATTTTAAATGATCATCGTGACCTTTACTTCTTTTCGATCAATTTTTCAAGTCTCCCGAACATATCATCCTTCTCCTTCAGCATTCTTTCGTACAAAGCAATTTTTTCATCATATAATTCCACAATTTTATCAATAGGATTGAATGTAGGTTGAAAATTAAAAAAAGCTGGTTGCTGACAATTATCAAAAGAGGCTGTATTTGAAATTATACTGATTGCTTGCTCTTCATCAAAATTCTCAATAGCTTCAGCAGGAACTTTGAGAATACCCGCAACTTTTGCTACAATATCGGCTTCTACAGTTTCCTTCTGCTCAAGGAGTGAAATCATCTTCTGGTTCCAGTCCTCCCCCAGTTCAAAAGCCAGTGCTTCCTGCTTAATGCCGAGCATTTCTCTGAAACGCTTGATATTTCTCCCCTGATGTATTTTTTTATTTTGCATATCTGTGTCAATCATAATAACAAATATAAAGTTTTAGGGCAGAAAAATAAAACTCCTCTTCAAAATAAATTATATTCTAAAACATCCTTTATTTTAAGTAAAATATCCTTTGCAGCAAGACATTAAAAATAATCCATTTCAAAGTAGAAATAAAGAACTTCTAACACACAAAAAGGTTTAAAGTTATGATCTATTTCTTAAACGTCAACTGTATTAAATCATATTATACATCCGTATTTTATGCTTAAATTTATTTACTCAAAAGTTGATAATATGGATGATTTTATTGCAGCCCGCGCGCAGATGGCCCTGTCGCTGGGCTTTCATATCATTTTCGCCTGTGTGGGAATGGTAATGCCGTTCTTAATGGCCTTTGCCCACTGGAAATATCTTAAAACCAATAATGAAGTATATAAAGGCCTTACTAAGGCATGGAGTAAAGGCGTAGCGATCCTCTTTGCTACCGGTGCGGTTTCAGGAACGATGCTTTCGTTCGAACTTGGGCTTCTGTGGCCGGGATTTATGAAACATGCAGGACCGATCTTCGGAATGCCGTTTTCTTTAGAGGGAACTGCATTTTTTATTGAAGCGATTGCCATCGGGTTCTTTTTATACGGTTGGGATAAATTTAATAAATGGTTCCATTGGTTCTGCGGATTTCTTGTGGGATTAAGCGGCCTGGCTTCGGGTATTCTCGTGGTAGCTGCCAATGCGTGGATGAATTCACCTGCAGGATTTGATTATATCAACGGACAATATGTTAATATAGATCCTATTAAAGCAATGTTCAACGATGCCTGGTTTCCTCAGGCGCTTCATATGACGGTGGCGGCATTCTGCGCTACAGGATTTGTTGTTGCAGGGGTTCACGCTTTTTTAATCATGAAGAAAAAGAATGTGGAATTCCATACGAAAGCGTTCAGGATTGCGGCCGGATTTGCCTTAATCGGGGCGTTTGGAGCGCCTTTAAGTGGTGATGTGGCTGCAAAATCTGTTGCTGAGAGACAGCCGATTAAACTTGCCGCAATGGAAGCCCACTTTGAAACGGAGAAAGGAGCACCTTTTATTATCGGAGGGATTCCTGATCAGGAAAAAGGAGAAGTGAAATATGCCATTAAAATTCCAAAAGTATTAAGCTTTTTAGTGAGCAACGATTTCAATCATGAAGTCAAGGGATTAAATGATTTCCCAAGAGACGAATGGCCTCCGGTAGCGGTTGTTCATTATGCTTTCCAGATCATGATCTTCTTCGGGGTTGTGATGATCTGTATTGGAAGTATCTATCTCTATTCTTTCTTCTTCAAAAAGGAATGGCTGAATAAAAACTGGCTTTTAAAAACTTTTCTGATTGCAACGCCTTTTGGATATATTGCCCTGGAAGCAGGATGGACGGTGACCGAGGTGGGAAGACAACCATGGATCATCTATGGAGTCATGAGAACAATTGATGCGGTGACGCCTATGCCAGGAATTCAGTACTCTTTTTACTTTTTCACCGCTATTTTCGTGTCATTATCACTGATTATTATCTTTCTTCTAAGGAGACAGATTCAGATGGTACCGAAACTTTACGATCCTACAGACGCTCAGTTTAACGATAAAAACAAAAAATCATGATCTACGTTGTTATAGGTTTTCTATGGCTTTCTATCTGCCTGTATATCATTCTGGGCGGCGCTGATTTCGGAGCCGGAATAGTAGAACTTTTCACGCATAAAAAAGCGCGTCACAAAACCCAGGAGCTTATGTATGAATCGATAGCGCCTGTATGGGAAGCTAATCATATGTGGCTGATTATTGCGATCGTAATTCTTTTTGTGGGATTTCCGGAGATCTACACAACAATGTCCACCTACCTTCACATTCCCTTGGTGTTGATGCTTTTAGGCATTATTGCCAGAGGAACCGCATTTACCTTCAGGCATTATGATGCCGTAAAAGATAATATGCAGGTCGTGTACACACAGATATTTTACTACGCAAGCCTGCTTACTCCATTTTTCTTAGGATTGATTGCAGCCGCTACGGTTTCTCATTCCATCAATCCTGATGCTGTAGGATTTGTAGACTTATATATTTTCAGCTGGTTAAACTGGTTTGGTGTTTCGGTTGGACTGTTTACTGTGGCGTTATGCGCTTACCTTGCCTCTATCTTTTCATTAAGAGAAACCCGTGACAAAGCTGACCTTACATTGATGATCAAAAAATCGAGACAGACAATGGTTTTTGTAGTGATCACAGGGGTGCTGGTATTTTTTACAGCTTATATCTCCGACATTCCTCTTGTGATGTGGGTATTTTCCAAACCATTAGGGGTCATGGCAATCTCTTTTGCTACCGTAGCTTTAGCCTTGATTCTTCGCGCCCTCCATCAGCGAAAACTTCTTCCTGTAAGAGCACTGGCAGGCTTTCAGATGGTAATGATCCTGGTTGCCGCTACCTATCAACATAATCCTGATATTATTTTATTAGGAAATGGACAACATCTTTCATTACTAGAACATAGGGCGCCACCAAAAACAATTGATGCATTAGGATGGGCATTAATGCTTGGTTCTCTGTTTATTCTGCCGTTTTTGTTTTATCTGATGGCTTCGTTTAGCAGGCAGAGAAAATGAGTATTTGATACCGTAAGATATAAACGATCCAATTATAAAAAATAAACCAATACAGAATGATTCTGTATTGGTTTATTTTTTACAGCTATGTCCTATTGCCTAATTTTTAATTCCTTTTTTAGAAACTACTTTGTTGGATTCCATGGTAATTTTAATCATGTAAACACCCCTTTCTAAAGCAGAAGTATCTAATGTAGAATTTTTACCTTCCAAAACCAGACGTCCAGTTTCGTCGTAAATCTCTATAGATTTTATTTTTTCTTTCGAGGTGAAATTAAGTTCGTTTTGGAAAGGGTTGATAAACTGAAGCGATTCTTTTGTTTCTATATTTTCTGAAGTAGAAAGCGTTGCATTGGAAATGATATATCTAGAAATCTTGTTCTCAGCAAAGGCATATAAATAATTATCTTTAACTTTTAAAACCAAATTTTTATAAAAATTATTAGTATTATAAAAAATTTGAAATATATGGTGAAGATTATTATTAATTGTAGTTGGATTCCCTGAATAATCGTAACTCATAAGTTCAAATTTTTGATCTCCAGTTGCATTATCAAAACTAGAAAAAAGTATAAAAATATAATTTTCATATAATATAGGATCATTTACTGTAACTATATAATCGTCTCCATTAAATGTATGAAAAGAAGGATAATTTATTACTCCATTTACACCAAAACTAGTATCCAAAATACCAGCAGCGTTGGTACGAGTAAGCTGTCCAGCCATTCCAACTCCACTCATTGTACCGTCGGTATTATGTATAAATAAGGCATTACTTTGAGGCACGTATGCACTTCCAAGAGAATAAATGGGAGAGGTTAAAGTGCCATAAAAATATGAATTCCCATTTTGCCCATAAGACAAGTCTAAATTACCTGTCGTGACATTTATTTTTCTAATGTATGCAGGTAGATTATCAACATCTAACACAACTTCATACAAAAAATTTTGATCAAAATATTTAAGACCACCAGGTTTGTCTAAAGTGAACTCTAATGATGGATCAAGAGCTACAACTCCATTATTTCCATAAGTTGTATCTGGAGCTCCTGTTGATAAATATTTTTTTATATTTTGCGGATTTCTTGCAATTATTTTACCATCTGGAAGAACTATTTTATAGTGCGATAAATCATTGTTAGCTAAAGGAGTATTAACATTTCCAAATCCTGTATCTTGCAATCCGTTAGAAAAATATTTTTCTCCGGAATCTAAGTAAAATTTATTCGTGTCTGCATAGAAGTTATTAGAATTATAATTTGTTGTTGGGACGGTAACCTCTCCGTTAGTTCCAAATGTTGCATCTAAGCTCCCATTATGGTTAAGTCTGTAAAATTTTCGACCAACCAAACTTCCAGAAGCATCATAAATTGGTTGATTAACAAACAGTTTATTACCTTGAAATATAGGCGCATTGTAATGAGACAAATGGTAACTGGAAATATCGGTTGTTCCTAATTGTACAGTCCCGTTATTTCCGAAACTTACATCTTTTGTAAGAGTAATTTGTGCGGAACATAATGCACAAAAAAAGGCGAAGCCTGTTGTAATAATTTTTTTCATCAAAATTTGTGTTTTTTATTGAATGTAAATATAGATTAATTCTTTATGTTGGGAACAAAAAAAAGCTAACTTACGTTCACTTTTCTAAACTTAAAATATTTTTTATTTTAAGCCAGTTTAATCATAAGGACATCCTCAATCTTATCCACTTTTACCAAATTATTTTTAGTCAAAGTCTTTGATGCTTTATCCCATTTTTTACCGGATAACTGGCTTCTTTCTTTTACTTCAGCTAATGTAAATGGCTCTTCCTGAGAATTAAGGATCTCAAGGATTACTTTTTCATCTTCACCCAATTCAATCTGAGGAACCGTTTTTTCCGGTCTCATCTGAGGGAAGAATAAAACTTCCTGGATCGATGCATTGTTTGTAAGGAACATGATCAGTCTGTCCATCCCGATTCCTAATCCGGAAGTTGGAGGCATACCGTATTCCAATGCTCTTAAGAAATCCTGGTCGATGAACATTGCTTCGTCATCTCCTCTTTCAGATAAAGCCATTTGGGATTCAAAACGTTCTCTCTGATCAATAGGGTCATTTAACTCGGAATATGCGTTGGCAATCTCCTTTCCGCAAACCATTAATTCAAAACGCTCTGTTAAGCCTTCCTTGCTCCTGTGTTTCTTTGTCAATGGAGACATTTCGATCGGATAATCTGTAATGAATGTCGGCTGGATGAAGTTTCCTTCACACTTTTCACCGAAGATCTCATCAATTAATTTTCCTTTCCCCATCGTTTCATTGACGTCAATTCCGATAGATTTAGCAAAATCAAACAGTTCCTGTTCAGTTTTACCCGTGATATCGAAACCTGTATATTTTTGAATGGCTTCTGTCATGGAAACTCTTGGATAAGGCGCTTTCCAGTTGATGGTATGTTCTCCAAAAGTAGATTCTGAACTTCCATTCACCTGATTCGCACAGAATTCAAGAAGTTTTTCCGTGAAATCCATCATCCAGTTGTAGTCTTTGTACGCTACATAAATCTCCATCGCAGTAAATTCAGGATTGTGGGTTCTGTCCATCCCTTCATTTCTGAAGTTTTTAGAGAACTCATAAACTCCGTCAAAACCTCCAACGATCAGTCTTTTCAGATATAGTTCGTTAGCGATTCTTAAATATAATGGAATATCTAAAGCATTATGGTGTGTGATAAACGGTTTTGCTGCCGCTCCTCCTGGAATCGACTGCAAAATAGGGGTTTCTACCTCAAAATATCCCGCGTCATTGAAGAAAGTTCTCATCGCATTGAACATTTTTGTTCTTTTTACGAAGATCTCTTTCACCTGCGGATTCACCGTTAAATCTACATAACGCTGTCTGTATCTCAGTTCAGGATCTGTAAATCCGTCGTGTACTACTCCATTTTCATCAGTTTTAGCCTGAGGAAGCGGACGAAGCGCTTTAGTAAGAAGCGTAAAGTTCTTTACTAAAATCGTCATCTCTCCTACCTGAGTAGTGAATAAAGTTCCTTCAATACCAATAATATCCCCGATGTCCAAAAGGTGCTTATACACTTCATTGTACAATTCTTTATCATCACCAGGACAGATCTCGTCTCTATTGAAATAAACCTGGATCTTACCCTTAGAGTCCTGCAATTCAGCAAAAGAAGCCTTTCCCTGAATTCTGCGGGACATCAATCTACCAGCGATCTTCACCTGTTTATTCTCAGAAAAATCCTGTTTTATAGATTCTGTAGTATCTGTAATGGTATACTCTTCCGCAGGGAATGCGTTAATTCCCATTTCAGTAAGCTTATTCAGCTTTTCTCTTCTAATGATTTCTTGTTCTGATAATTGCATTTCTTATTTTTCTAAAAGCGTACAAATTTAGGCATTTTTGGTGATTTGTCAATGATGATTTGTGAATTTGCTTCGCAGTGAATGGTTTAGCGGATATTACTACCGGATGAAACGTGAATTGGGAATTTGCTATGCGGTCTATTTCTTAGCAGGTTAAAAGTGAATGGTCAATTGTGAATATGCTTCGCCGTGATTTTTTTTTAATTCATCATTGAATTTTAAAGCCAATCTTTCAGGTCCCGTTGAGGAATAAACGACCATGCCAGCATTCTGCTTACTTTTTGGCCCTGAGCCATATCAATGGTTTTGATCTCTAAGGCTTTGACTTTCTTTAAAAGTGTGGTGAGTTTGTATAGGTTATCTTTTTTAGATACTAAACAGGTAAACCAAAGGACCTGTGAGGAATACTGAGCACTTTCCTGAATCATTTTAGAGATAAAAGCAATTTCACCGCCTTCACACCATAATTCAGACTGTTGCCCGCCAAAATTAAGTAAAGGCTTTTTAGCCTTTGATTTATTAATATTCTTTGTCTTTCTAAGGTTTCCTTTCAGAGCAGATTCTTCGGAATCATGGAAAGGAGGATTACACATTGAAAAGGCAAAACGGTCTCCATCCTCAATAATATTTTTGAAGATATGATTGGGATCAGGCTGCTGTTTTAATTGAATAAAAGGCAATAAATCCGTATTGTGATCTAAAATACGTTGTGCATTTTCCAATGAGTTCTGATTAATATCTGTTCCCAGCATTTTCCAGCCATAAGATCTTTGAGCCAGTAAAGGATATACAAGATTTGCCCCTGTTCCGATATCCAAACCTGATATACAAGCTCCGGTAGGGATTTTATTCTGATGTTCTGTTAAAAGATCTGCAATATAGTGCACATAATCTGCGCGTCCCGGAATAGGAGGACAAAGATTGGCTTCGGGGATATCCCAGTTTTTAATGTTATAAAAATGTAAGAGTAATGCATGATTAAGAAGCTTAACCGCTTTCGGAAGGCTAAAATTAATGGTAGCCGTTTGGTAAGCATTAACAAAAACATAGTGTTTCAGTTCTGGCACACAAGAAATAAGCTGATCAAAATCATAGGGATTGCGATGCAGATTTCTTGTGTGCAGACTTGATTTTTCAGTAGTCATATTTATTTTTTCTGACTCAAAATATATTCTACCATTTTTTTAGCATCTTCTTTAGACACCTGTGGATGGGCAGCCATCGGAACACCTCCCCAAACTCCGCTTCCGCCTTCTATAATCTTCGAGGCCAGCATTTCAATATCCTTATCAGAATATTTTTCTGCAATCTCTTTGTAAGAAGGTCCTATCATTCTCTCATTGACAGCATGGCATCCTGAACAGTCTAATGTTTCAATGATCTGATCACCTGAAAGATTAGTCTTTACCGGCTCCGAAACAGCGGATGTTTCAGAGGGTACATCTTGTGCCTCCGTATTTTCTTTTTTAGAACAGGAAAGGATTAACAATCCCATAGCTCCTGCCAAAAGGAGTTTTTTCATTATTTTTTTGCTGCAGTAGAATCTGTTTTAGCCGCTTCAGGAGTAGCTGGTGCAGGAGTTGTTGCAGCAGCCGGAGCAGCTTTCTTCGCTGTTGAGTCTACTACAGTGGTAGTTTCAGGCTCTTCAAGCATCGTGTTGCTGTCCTGTAATGTTTGATCTGGTTTCTTAGAACAGTTTACGACTAATAAACTTCCAATGAATGCAATTGCTAATACTTTTCTCATTATTTTTTCTATAAAATTTAGACAAAAATATAAAAAATAAGCTTTTAAACTCATGACAAATGTTCCCATTACTGATATTTTTCCGAAAAATTAATGATTAGATAATGATTATGTGCATCAATAATTTTAAATTTAAGCTATGATATTGATCTCTAAAATTCTGTTTTTCACCAGCCATCACGGTTTTTACACGGTGATCTTATTGTTTATATTTTTCGGGCTGCTTTCTTTTGTCACCAAAAAAGCATGGTTTCTTGCTCCTATCATCCCTTTAGCTATTCTGAATGGTTTTGCAGGACAATACCTTAACGCTTGGTTTTTAAACAAATACGGCGTTGAAAGTACCGCTATTATCACTTCTGATGTAGAAACAAATTCCACATTGAATGACATGTATATTCATGATTATGAAGCCATTGTAAAGAAACAGGATGGAAAATACACGACAACTTTTTTTTCCACTACTACTGCGACGATTTACCCTATCAGAAATTCAATCAGAATCCCTAGTCAAAAGGATCTTCCTGTAAAATATATTCCCGGATATGAAAAAAACATAGTCATGCTTTATGACCAATCTATAGAGGGGAAAATTTTATTAGAATATGAAAAACTAGCTCCAGTGAATTCTGCAAAAATTAAGTATGAAGCAGATCGCAAGAATAAAGAATTTACTGAAGAATATATTGCCGCCCTTGAAGATTATGTAAAAAACTATGACAATGAACAGTACAAAGTAAAAATTAAAGAATTAAAAGCAGAGCTGAAACACCTTAAATAAAGGATTTTCGTTTTAAGTTTTTTAATTTTCTATATTTTTCTTGTTTTAATAATAAAAAAATTTCTA
The DNA here is from genome assembly GCF_003815695.1 of Chryseobacterium carnipullorum. NCBI lineage: Bacteria > Pseudomonadati > Bacteroidota > Flavobacteriia > Flavobacteriales > Weeksellaceae > Chryseobacterium > Chryseobacterium carnipullorum. Next base: position 4,987,699 of record NZ_CP033920.1, read on the forward strand.
CATTTGTCCCATGTTTAATATGAGCAACAATATTTGGTGGTGGCTTTCAAACTCTTCGTCGGGTCTGGAGGTATTGTCATGTTGCTAAAGATAGAGCAGAATAATTAAAATACACAATATATAGGCTTTGACGGATTCCGTTGAAGCCTTTTTTTTATTTAATCCAAAACAAAAAAATACAAGTAAGATGTCCATTCAAAAAATTAAAATAAAGACAGATTCTAAAAAAACATTGGGAGACCTTTATACTCCGATGAATATCTATCTTCAGATCAGAGACAGATTCCGGGATACAATCCTTCTGGAAAGTTCAGATTCTAAAAATATTGACAATAACTTTTCATTTATTGCCGTGAATGCCGTTGCAGGAATTGAAGTGAAGAACCTTAGCGAGTTTGAAATCAAGCTCCCGGGTTCAGATCCTGTGAAACAACTGATCGGAGAACGTAATATTGCTGATATTTTTGATGATTTCCAAAGTGTTTTCGAATGTGAAACCACTCACGATCCTATTGAACAGACGGCTCAGAGCCTTTTTGGATACACTAGTTTTGAAGCGGTACAGTTCTTTGAAAGCATCCATTTAAAACCACAGAGTCCTGAAGTAGAAATTCCTATTCTCCGTTACAGATTATACCAATATGTTATTGCTATTAATCATTACAATGATGAAATGCATATTATTGAAAATCAAATCCCCGGTTTAAAGTCCGAACTTTATCTGCTTGAAAATCTGATCAGAAATCAAAACACTCCGGTCTACCCTTTCGAGAAAACCGGCGATGAAACTTCTAATCTTACAGATGAAGAATATATTGAGCTGGTAAAAACTGCTCAGAAACACTGTATGCGGGGTGATGTTTTCCAACTGGTCCTAAGCAGACGATTTGAACAGAAATTCAAAGGAGACGAATTCAATGTGTACCGCGCGCTTAGAAATATCAATCCTTCCCCTTATCTTTTCTTTTTTGATTATGGGAACTACAAATTATTCGGATCAAGTCCTGAAAGCCAGTTAATTATTAAAGATCATAAAGCAATCATCCACCCTATTGCAGGAACATTCAAGAGAACCGGGCATCTGGAAACTGACCTTGAATCGATTGAAGCATTAAAAAATGATCCAAAAGAAAATGCGGAACACACGATGTTGGTAGACCTTGCCAGAAATGATCTTGGAAAATTAGGCAAAAATGTAACCGTTACCAAACTTAAAGAGATCCAACTCTTTTCCCACGTCATTCATATGGTAAGTGAAGTGACCGCTGACCTTCCGGAAAACATCAATCCTCTTGACATGGTGTCTGCAACTTTCCCTCAGGGAACTCTAAGCGGTGCACCTAAGCACAAAGCTCTTCAACTTATCGATCAATATGAAAAAGATTCCCGCGGGTATTATGGCGGATGTATCGGGATGATCGGATTAAACGGAACGTGCAACCAGGCGATTATGATCCGTACCTTTCTAAGCAGAAACAATACCCTTTATTATCAGGCGGGAGCAGGATTAGTGGCAAAATCTATCCCTGAAAATGAATTACAGGAAGTGAATAACAAATTGAATGCACTGAAAAAAGCGGTAGACAAAGCAGGCAAAATAGTGATGAGTTAAAAGTAATAACTGATCAATTAACAATTACTATCCAACAATTAAAAAAACAAAAAATGAGCAACAATATAAACCAACCATCAACATCTATTCAACTTAAAGTTCTGGTCTTTGATAACTACGACAGCTTTACATATAATCTGGTTCAAATCATTGAAAGAATTTTAAATCAAAAAGTAGATGTCGTAAGAAATGATCAGATCACGTTGGAAGAGATCGGGAAATATGACAAAATTATCCTTTCTCCAGGTCCTGGAATTCCAGAAGAAGCTGGAATATTACTGGAACTGATTAAAGAATATGCTCCTACTAAAAGTATTCTGGGCGTATGTCTCGGACAACAGGCTATTGCAGAAGCTTTCGGAGGAAACCTGATCAATCTTTCAGAAATTTTCCATGGTGTAGCCACTTCTGCTGAATTGATTAAAGAAAACACTAAAATTTTCAAAAATCTGACTTCAGGAATGCAAGTAGGAAGATATCACAGCTGGGCAGTTAATCCGGAAGGTTTCCCGGAAGAGCTTGAAATCACAGCGGTGGATAAGGACGGAATGATCATGGCCCTGCAACACAAAACTTATGATGTACACGGAGTTCAGTTTCACCCGGAAAGCATTTTAACTCCTGATGGAGAAGTGATTATCAGAAATTTTTTGCTTAATTAAAATAAAGCTGGCAAGCGAAAGATTAAGAGAAACTCAATTTCAGTTCAGCACCGAAGCTTTAATTCAATTTGTTGACCATCAGTTATGAAACCAATAGAAAACGATTACCCGACAACCATAAAAACGCCACAAATGAAAGAAATACTACAATACCTGTTCAATCACCACACTTTGTCCAAATCTGAGGCAAAAGCAACGATGATCGAGATTGCTCAGAATAAATTTAATACCGCCGAGGTTACTGCTTTCATCAGTGTCTTTCTGATGCGGAATATTACTTTAAAAGAATTGGAAGGCTTCAGGGAAGCTCTATTACAGATGGCGGTTCCTGTACATCTTAACTCTGAAGATACCTTGGATATTGTTGGTACCGGAGGGGATGGGAAAAACACCATCAATATCTCAACACTGGCAAGCTTTGTAGTTGCCGGAGCTGGTCAGAAAGTTGCCAAACACGGAAATTACGGAGCATCTGCTACTACAGGATCATCAAATGTCATGGAAGAACTGGGATATCAGTTCAAAAATAATTCAGACCAATTGAATGAGGATCTTGAGAAAGCCAACATCTGTTTTCTGCATGCTCCCTATTTTCATCCTGCCCTTCAGTCTGTGGGTGCCTTAAGGAAGGCTTTGGGGTTGAGAACATTTTTCAATCTTCTGGGCCCATTGGTAAATCCTGCCAAACCAAAATATTCGGTCATAGGAGTCTATAACATGGAAATTGCAAGGATCTATCAATACCTTCTGCAAAAAGAAGAACGGGAGTTTATTCTGGTTCATGGTTTGGACGGATATGATGAAATAAGCCTTACTCAGGACAGCAAGATCATTACGAAAATCGGGGAAGAGATTTATTCAGCAGAAGATCTTGGATTTGACTCTGTAAATCCGGAAAGTATACTAGGAGGCGAAACCCCGCAGGAGTCTGCAAAAATATTCAGAAATATTCTCGAAGGAAATGGCTCATTACAGCAAAATTCTGTGGTTCTTGCCAATTCCTCAACAGCTCTGTTCCATACCAAAAAATTCGGAAGCTACGAAGATTGTGTTTTAGCAGCCAAAGAAAGTCTTGAGAGTGGAAAAGCATTAAGAAGCCTTGAATCATTAATAAACAGTTGATATTGTAATCTTTAAACTATTTCCCGACACCTCTGATTTCTAACGTCTACAATCTAACTTCTAGTTTAAAAAAATGACAATACTTGATACAATTATTAAAAGAAAAAGAGAAGAGATTGCAATTTCAAAAGCAGAAATTTCAATTGAAAATCTAAAAAATTCTGAGTTTTTTGGAAGAAAAAGTTTTTCTCTGAAAGAATCTCTAAAAAATAAAAGCGGAATTATTGCTGAGTTTAAAAGACAATCTCCTTCAAAAGGGATTATCAATGATCGGGCTCAGCCTTTGGAAGTGACTTCTGCCTACGAAAATTTTGGGGCATCAGGAATTTCAATCCTTACCGACCGTGATTTTTTTGGAGGAAGTTTTGATGATATTCTGAATGTAAGAAAGCACATCAATATTCCGATTCTTAGAAAAGATTTTATGGTAGATGAATACCAGTTTTATGAAGCTAAAAGTATAGGTGCAGATGCTGTTTTACTGATTGCAGCCTGCCTTTCTCCGGATCAGGTTCAGGAATTCACAGAATTGGCGCATGATTTGGATATGGAGGTTCTGCTGGAAATCCATACAGAAGAAGAACTGAAGCATTTCAATACTAGAATTGACCTTGTAGGGATTAATAATAGAAATTTAAAAGATTTCAAAGTTGATCTTCAGCATTCGGTTCTTTTAAAAGACCAGCTTCCAAAAGAGGTTTTATCTGTAGCAGAAAGCGGCATTTATCATATCGATGATTTTAAATATTTAAAGGAAAAAGGATTTGACGGATTTCTGATGGGAGAATATTTTATGAAGAATGAAAATCCTGCAGACAAATTCGCTGAATTTATTTCCAATGTAGCAATGTAACAGTTTATCAATCTAGCAATGAATAGAAATCAGCAGCCAAAAATAAAAGTTTGTGGATTGACTCAATTAAATCAAATTCATGAATTGATTTCCATGGAAACGGATTTTCTTGGTTTCATCTTCTATGAAAAATCACCAAGATACGTTCTGGACAGATTGAGTTTAGAGGAAATTTTGAAGATCGGTCATCCGGGAAAAACAGGGGTTTTTGTCAATGACGGAATTGAGAAGATTACGGATATCACAGAAAAGGCGGGATTGAAATTAATTCAGTTACATGGCGATGAAAGTGAAGATTTTCTGATTGAATTAAAACAAAAACTGCAGCCGGACGTTACTCTTATAAAGGTGATCAGAATTGGGAACAATGACGATGAAACCCGGGAGAAAATAAAATGCACGCTCAATTCTTACCGTTCATTGGTCAATTATTTCCTCTTCGACACAGACGGAAAAGCATTTGGAGGAACCGGAAAACAGTTCGACTGGACCTTATTGAATGAATTCAAAATCCCACTTCCCTATTTTCTGAGCGGTGGAATTTCAGAGGAAAACATTGAAAATATCTGTCTTTTGAACCAACAGCCATTTGCTATCGATATCAACTCAAAATTTGAGCTGAAACCAGGAGATAAAGACCTTGAAAAAATAAAAAAATTCATTTCGAAAGAGTCCCAAAGGGACGATTTAACAAAAAATTGAACGCAGTCCCATTAAAAAACAAAAACACAAAAAAAAAACATGATGTTGAATATAATGAAAAATAGATCTGGGACTGAATTTGATGCAGAATGATAAGAATAAGGATAAAATCCTTTACTGAAGGTTAGATCGTCCCTTTGGGACTCTCTTAAAAAAAATTACACATATAAAGATGATGAACATCCATCTGTTAAAAAAAACATTTTATAAAACCTTATTTCCGCCCAAGTTTGGAAATAAAAAAATCCAGTCGCTGTATAATTTTGTTTCTCAAAATGACAGTGATACGGAATACTGGACTCTGGACGGACCGCTAAAGGAATTCATTGGAATCATCAAAAGCTTTGATGAAAATGATATTCAGTATTTCTTTGAAAGGATCAATCTCTGGAACAGCTATTATCTGGTCATTATTTCTGACAAATTTTTGGACAGTCATGTGCGAGAGCATGTTAAATATGATCTTGGAAAGATTTATGCTAAGATATTTTTGCTTTATGAAGTTTCAGATCCTTATTTTTTAATTGACAATCTGGAAATTGCTGTTACCATGTATGACTCGAAAATAGATACGGCGACATTAATTGATCTGATCAGTAAAATTGAATTCATGCATCATAAAAAACTGATCACAAGACAGCAACGAAATTATAATATTCAATTTATCAGCAGTCTGACCGATGAAATATCAAATTAAAAAAACAGATGAACTGACAGATCACGAAACAGAACATATTCTAAACCTTTGGGAAGTACAAAGAACCCTTCCCATTTTTTGAAAAAAAAGCTTATTTAATTAATAAAGAATAAAAAATGAATTATAAAAACCCTGATGAACACGGATATTACGGTGAATTCGGAGGCGCTTTTATCCCTGAAATGCTTTATCCCAATGTAGATGAACTGCAGAAAAACTATCTTCAGATCATAGAATCTGAAGAGTTTCAGAATGAGTATCAGGACCTGCTTAAAAACTATGTAGGACGTGCTACCCCGCTTTACTTTGCAAGGAATTTAAGTCAAAAGTACAATACTCAGATTTATTTAAAAAGAGAAGACCTCAACCATACCGGAGCCCATAAAATCAATAACGCTTTGGGGCAGGTGCTATTGGCCAAACGTCTCGGCAAGACAAGAATTATTGCAGAAACAGGAGCCGGACAACATGGTGTAGCCACTGCTACAGCCTGCGCATTACTGGGGCTGGAATGCATTGTTTACATGGGTGAAATAGACATTCAGCGACAGGCGCCGAATGTAGCAAGAATGAAAATGCTTGGCGCAGAAGTGATTCCTGCTACCTCAGGTTCCAAAACTTTAAAAGATGCAGTAAACGAAGCGCTTAGAGACTGGATCAATAATCCTGTAACGACGCATTACGTCATCGGAAGTGTGGTGGGGCCTCATCCTTTTCCTGATTTGGTAGCCAGATTTCAAAGCATCATCTCAAAGGAGATCAGAGAACAATTGAAAGAGAAAATAGGGAGAGAAAATCCTGATTATGTTATTGCCTGTGTGGGAGGAGGAAGTAATGCTGCAGGAACTTTTTACCATTTCGTAGAAGAAAAAGACGTGAAAATAATTGCAGCAGAAGCCGGTGGACTGGGGGTTAATTCCGGAAAATCCGCAGCTACAACCTTCCTTGGTACTTTAGGCGTTCTGCATGGAAGCAAAAGTCTTGTGATGCAAACCGGAGACGGACAGGTGATTGAACCCCACTCTATTTCGGCAGGACTTGATTATCCTGGAATCGGGCCATTTCATGCGCATTTATTTAAGGAAAAAAGAGCTGAATTTTTCAGTATTAATGATGAGGAAGCCTTACAATCTGCTTTTGAATTAACGAAACTGGAAGGAATTATTCCAGCGCTGGAAAGTTCTCACGCCCTGGCAGTTTTAGATAAAAAGAGATTCAATGAAAATGATATTGTCGTGATCTGCCTGAGCGGACGTGGAGATAAGGATATGGAAACGTATTTGAAGAATCTGTAAAATGTCGGATGTAAAATGTACCATGTATCTCTACCTATTACTTTGTACATTATACTTTGTACTTTTGACTCTATACATTAATACAATAAAAAATGAAAAAACTCAACATATACTTCACAGCAGGAATTCCGCAACTGGAAGATACCGCTGATATTATACAACTGATCCAGCAATCCGGTGCCGATATGATGGAAATCGGAATGCCTTACTCAGATCCCGTAGCAGATGGTCCGGTGATCCAGCAGGCTCATGAACAGGCTTTACAAAACGGAATGACGATTGAAAAACTTTTTTCCCAGCTGAAAACCGTTAAAGACAAAATACAGATTCCCATAATTCTGATGGGATATATCAATCCTGTGCTCAGTTTCGGATTTGAAGAATTTTGCCGTGAATGTTCGGAAAGTGGAGTTTCAGGACTGATCATTCCGGATCTTCCTCCAATTGAATTTGAAAGCAATTATCAGCCGATTTTAAAAAAGTATAACCTTAATTTTACGTTTCTGGTGACCCCTGAAACTTCAGATGAAAGAATTCTGTATCTGGATTCTTTAAGTTCCGGATTTTTGTATGCGGTAAGTTCTTCATCCACCACAGGAAATGAAAATGCCGTTCTTAAAAATGAAAACTACCTGTCAAGACTTGCTTCCCTTCCTGTTAAGAATCCTGTGATGATTGGTTTTGGAATTAAATCAAAAGAAGATTTTGAGAATGTTACCGAAAAAGCAGACGGAGGAATTATAGGAACAGCCTTCGTTCATACGCTGTTAAACCATAAAGACTGGAAGAATGCTGCCATAGATTTTATCCATTCTATAAAAGCTTAAAATTCACTAAATTTGTATGTCCAAAAAATGGCAGGAAATGGCAATTCCATTGGTCCATTAAGAAAACAGACAGCAACGTATGAATACAAATCAAAATAAATCGGTAGAATTTGAAGATCTGGGTATCAAAGAATATCAGCCCGCCTGGGATTATCAGGAGAGTCTGATGAAAAATATCATTGATACTAAAATAAAAAACCGTGATTTACCTGCAGAAGAGCATATCACAACGCCTAATCATTTTTTGTTGGTAGAACATCCTCATGTTTATACCTTAGGAAAAAGCGGTCACGAAGAAAATATGCTTGCCGGGATTGACAAACTGAAAGAGATTGATGCTACTTTCGTGAAAGTTAACCGTGGTGGTGATATCACGTATCATGGTTTCGGACAGATTGTGGGCTACCCTATTCTGGACCTTGAAAACTTTTTTACGGATATTCATTTGTATATGAGAAATCTGGAAGAAGTGATCATCAGAGCGATTGGTGATTTTGGTCTTAAAGGGGAACGTTCACCGGGAGAAACCGGAGTATGGCTGGATGTGGGAAAACCTTACGCCAGAAAAATCTGTGCGATGGGGGTAAAAGCTTCACGATGGGTAACTCTTCATGGTTTCGCTTTGAATGTGAATACCGATATGCGATATTTTGAATACATTATTCCTTGCGGGATCAAAGACAAACAGGTGACTTCTGTAAAAAGAGAACTTGAAAGAGAACTGACCACCGGGGAAGTGGAAGATCTTAAAGCAAATATCAGAAGGCATTTTGCAGATGTTTTCGGAGCTGAGCTTATTCAGAAATAAGTACCTCCACAATAGAAATAAAGACCGGCCGTGATTCTACAGTCGGTCTTTTTCATTTGTAACAATAGACGAGTTATAAGTGACCGCTTAAAATTCAAAATTTTCATTCAATGTATTATTTTAAAACTTATTTTTGATGCTTCTATAATTTTTTATATCACCTGTAATTTTTAAGTTAAAAAACCAAATGAAATCATTTATCAGAATTCTCTTCACTGCGGGAATGCTTTTCACGGCAACTCAATCATGCGCCCAAAGTAAAAACGATTATAAAAGCCGGATCGACAGTTTAATAGAATCTCCTGCGTCTCCAAGACCTTTCAACGGAGTGGTTCTGATTACCCAAAACGGAAAAATAAAATACTCCAAAGCCTATGGTTTTGAAGACAGCAGAACAAAAGTCCCTTTAAAAATGAAGGATCAGTTTGAAATCATGTCCAATACCAAACAGATCACTTCTGTATTATTGCTAAAACAGTTTGAGAAAGGCAATGTGAATCTTCAGGCTCCAATCAAAAAATATATTCCTTCTCTGACACAGCCATGGGCAGATTCGGTCACGGTTCACCACCTACTCAATCATAGCCACGGAATTGTGGATACAGAAAAACCATTGCTCTTTAAACCCGGTACAGAATTTAAGTATGGTAATTTATCAAATATCCTTTTAGGAAAGATCATTGAACAGGTTTCAGGTAAATCTTATATCCAATTGGCAACCGATCTGTTTAAAGAACTTCATTTGAACAATACCTTCTGCTATTCAAAAAATAACCGCAGAAACCTGGTTTCCGGCCATATGAATAAAGATCATGTTTTCACTCCCGTAGAAAATTCATTTATCAATGATGAAAATATGCCTGCTGACGGTGTAATTTCGACCGCTGAAGATATGGCATTATGGAATTCCCTTCTTCATAAAGGAAAAATTTTAAATTCTACAACGTACCAGCTCATGACGACTTCTTCTATCCTGTCACAACATGATGTATTTGGAAAAGATAAGATGGGATATGGTTACAATATTCGGATCGTTAAAGACCAGGGTATTTCTTATCTGGGGCACACCGGTTTGGGTGATGGTTTCGCTTCTTTGAACATATACATTCCCGGTTCGGATGTAAGTGTTATTGTTCTTGAAAATCAGATGAGTGAAGACAGTCGTCTATTCTATTATTATGAAACTCTGATCAAAGATTTTATTTTAAGAAGCGATTGGGCAAAGACTGATCGATAGTTTGCTCCTACTATAAAAATATTCTGTCACAAATAAATGGCGGGATTTTTTTTATCATTACTGAAATTTTATTAACCTATCGGTAACGAACCCATACTGTAAAGCCCTAAAACATTGGTTTTGTTTAAGTATATGTTAAAATTTTTATTTTTTTATCATAAAATAATTTGTTGGTATTTTATTTTTGTTTACTTTTAATATCACATTAAAGTGAACTATTTCGCCCTGTATTTCATTGAAAATAATGCAAAACACACCAAAAACTTAATATATTTTATTATTAACCACCAAACTATGAAAATTATGAGAAAATTTCTGTTATCAATGATGGTATTTGTGGCAGCCCTGTCATTTAATGCCTGTAATGATTCAAACGCGGAACAGCAAATGAGTCAGAATGAAACCATCAGTAAAAATCTTACGGATCTTGGGAAAACGGTTCCGGTAGGGATAGAAGATGAAAATGGAACTTTGAAAGTATCATTTATTGTTACTGCACAGTTTTATACAATTACCCCTACCAAAGAGAATGAAAAGTACATCAGCCTGATCAGAGAAGCGCTGAAAAACGAATCTCCTATCCAGGTTTTTATCAAGCCTAACACGCATGAAATTGCAAAAGTAGAAAAAGGAAGCGAGGATGATATCCGTTATTTCAAATCTGTTTTTACGAAAGAAGCTAAAAATGAAGCCAATAAGTTAACAAGCGTTCTTCCTAACATTGCTACCCTCAACAGCATGTTTACGCTGATTAAAAACCAGGCTTGCGGTACTTCAACGGCGTCTTCACCATGCATCACCTTCAGATATCCTGTAGACGGATGTTATGCAAGAGCTCACAAAATGAGACAAATCCTGATCAACAATGGCTACGACTGTGAGAAGCAGTTTGTTTACGGAAACCTGAGAGCATCAACAGGAACTTGTTGTGTATCATGGAGCTATCACGTTGCAATCCTTGTAAGCTACAAAAATGCTTCAGGGGTTACTGAAAAAAGAATTATTGATCCATCGCTCTTCCCTAGCGGACCTGTTACAGATACCGCATGGAGAAATGCATGCATCAATACAAGCTGCGGATCTGCCTCTGTATCCTCTTATGCCAATACAGCAGGAAATGTCTATTACAGAAGCCCTACTGCCTCTTATCTGTATGATAACAATTTAGTGAACACCAATTGTGTACTGAATATCTTCTCATCACTTTCAGGATGCTCTCCTTCACCAGCTCCAAACGTTGGAGGCTGCGGATTCTAACTAACTTATACAGCTCCTGTATTTTTTTATCATCAAAAGCTGCAGGGGCTGTTTATCAAATATTTTTTCTATGAAAGTCTGGACTTATCTCCTATTAATCTTATTTATGATCACATCCTGTTCCGGCAGTTCAAGTTCGCAGAACCTGACCTGGTATAATCATTCAGTTATCACCAATGTAGCAGAAGATCCGGAAAAACCGGAAGAATTCACTCGGGTATCTATTGGCATAAGTCCTCAGATTTTTTATCTGTCTAAAAAAGCAGATGATTATAAAACTCTTCTTGAAAAAACAAGTCAGAGCCATAAAAAAGGAAAAGCATACCATATAGGTATTGAAAAAAACACCAATATTATTAAGCAAATTAATGAAATTCCTTCAACTAAATAGTTTCTTTTTTGCTCAAATATACTGCACTGAAAAAAACTGACTAAAATAATCAGATGAACCTCATTAAAATCCCCATTATGCTTTTATAATGGGGATTTTTAATTCAGCTCTGTAAAAGAAAAAAAAGGCAAACAACACACTGATTATCAGTAATATATTTATTATTTAGTTAATCTCTACTATTGCCATCAATTAAATCTATCAAAATTAAATTGCGCACAATATAAATAAGTCTACATTTGTGTTGTCATTTAGAGCGAACTTAATTTCGGAAATGATAAACACAGATAAATATAATCTAAAATAAAAGAAATGTCATTAATAGAAGACCTACAATGGAGACATGCTGTAAAAGCATATGATCCTTCAAAAAAAGTATCAGAACAAGATCTTAACACTATTCTGGAAGCTGCAAGACTGGCTCCCACTTCGTCCGGGCTTCAGCCATTCAGAGTTGTGGTGGTAGAAAACCAGGAATTAAAAGAAAAAATGGTACAGGGAGCCCTTAATCCCGAAGTGATGAGAGACAGTTCACTTGTTTTGGTATTTGCTGCATGGGACAGTTATTCTAATGAAAAAATTGATAAAGTATATGATCATCATACCGATGTAAGAGACTTACCGAGAGGACGTTTCAGCAGTTATACTGATAAGATCAAGGAAATGTATGGTGCTCAGACTCCTGAAGAGCATTTTGCTCACACGGCCCGTCAGACTTATATCGCATTAGGTTTAGCGATGGCTCAGGCTGCAGAATTAAAAATCGACAGTACACCGGCAGAAGGTTTCAGCAATGCAGTAGTTGACGAAATTCTTAATCTTAAAGACTTAGGATTAAAAAGCGTAAGCCTGTTATATCTTGGTTACAGAGATGCAGCGAATGACTGGCTTTCTACCATGAAGAAAGTAAGAGTTCCTATGGAGGAATTCATCATTAAAAAATAATATACTCATTCTATTCTTTCATCTTCAATCTTATGGAAAATTCAAAATCGTTACAATTATCAAACCAGATCTGCTTTCCGCTTTATGTGATTGCGAAAGAGATTACCGGACTTTACCGTCCGTTCCTGGATGAGATTGATATTACCTATCCACAATATCTTGTGATGATGGTGTTATGGGAAAATGACGGTCTTGCAGTGAACCATATTGGTGAAAAGCTTTTTCTGGACAGTGGAACTTTAACGCCTCTTCTGAAAAGGCTTGAGGCTAAAGGAATCATCGATAGAAAAAGAAAAAAAGAGGACGAAAGAGTGGTCGAAGTATTTCTAACGGAGTCAGGAAGACAACTTCAACAGAAAGCCTGTGAAATTCCGGGAAAAATTCAAACTAAAATAGGGATAGAAACAGAAGATCTGCTACACCTTAAAGAAACCATCTTAAAAATATTAAACAAAATAGAAAAATAAATGAAAACGTTATATACAACAAAAGTAACAGCACAAGGAGGAAGAAACGGACACGTAAAAAGTGAAAACGGAGTTTTGGATGTTGAAGTAAGAATGCCTAAAGCCCTTGGTGGCGGTAATGATGACTTTGCGAATCCTGAAATGCTTTTTGCAGCAGGATATTCAGCTTGTTTTGACAGTGCTCTTAACCGAGTAATCAGTTTATCTAAAGCAAAAACAGGAGAAACAACGGTCATTGCTCAGGTAAGCATTGGACAACTTGACAACGGAGGTTTCGGATTAGCCGTAGAATTGGATGTTAATATTCCGGGCGTATCTATTGAAGAAGCGCAGGCATTAACAGACCAGGCTCACCAGATCTGCCCTTATTCTAATGCAACAAGAGGTAATATTGAAGTGAAGCTTGCAGTAACGAATAACTAAGATCAATTGCTTTTTAATAAAAAATCTGTTTCTTTGGAGACAGATTTTTTCTTTACTTATGGAAAACAAAAAAACAGGCCTTATTTTATATTATAAATCATAACCAGAGCAAACAGGACTGGAATTTCCTGGTCAACTTAATGACATCCATCTAACAACTTTCCATTCATCCAAGTATAAAACCAAAAAACATCAACAGAAATAGGATATGAATATCATGGATCATAGTTTTTTACTTATTTGTCTTTTAGTGATTGTATTCTTGGCAATTAAATACTATAGTCCAAAAATAAAAGGATATATTGGTGAGAATAAAGCTTCAAAGGCTCTCAAAAGGCTGAATACTGAAAAATATACTGTTCTGAATAATATTGAGTTGAAGATTAAAGGTTCCTCTTCACAGATCGATCATATTATTGTTTCAAATTATGGAATATTTGTTATTGAAACCAAGAATTACAAAGGTTGGATTTTAGGGTATGAAAAAGATAAATCCTGGATTCAGGCTATTTATAAATACAGACGTAAGTTTTATAACCCTATTTTACAGAATCAAGGGCATATTTATGCTTTAAAACACGTATTGAAAAATTATCAATATCTGAGGTATTATTCCATCATTACCTTTACAAAAAGAGCAACGCTTAAAACCAAAACCTATACAGATGTTGTTTATATCAATAAGTTGGTCAAAACAATTAAAAAGTATGATCACGATCACATTAACGAATACACTAAGCAAGAAATTGTCGCAAAAATTCTGGCTGCAAAAATAAACCGTCGAAATAAAGATAAAGCACTACGAGCTAATTCCAACACGAATAAAAATATTTCATGCCCCAACTGTGGTGGATATCTTATGGAGAGAAGAGGTCAGTATGGCGTTTTCTTGGGATGTATAAATTTTCCAAGATGTAAGTATACAAGAAATAAAAAGTAACCAATCTACTCAAAAAGCAGGATAAAAAACGCAACGAAAGATTGAAGTGATATTCAGACAAAACCATTATCTCGTTACAGAATCACTCTTCTTAAAAGCATCTACTTTTTTATAGGAATCATTCTTTTCTTTTTCCTTTTTATCTGAAATTAAAATTCCAAAAAGATGGTCAATTTCATGCTGAAAGATTACCGCAGTAAAACCTTCTACGATTTCTGAATACTTCTGCCCTTTCAGATCCACATATTCTAACTGAATCACTTTACTTCTGTAAAACTGGTCTCTGAATTCGGGAATGGATAAGTCTCCTTCAGGGCCAAGATTCTGCAATTCTGATCTCCAGACAATGACAGGATTGATGAAGTATTCCAGAGGATTTCCCTCTTTATCAAAACGCTGTACCCAGATGATTTTGCGGTTGATTCCTACCTGAGGGGCTGCAATGCCTACTCCACCGTCTGTAGACAAAAAGGATTCTTTCATTCTTTTCACTAAAACTGCGGTATTCGGATCAACAGGATTAATCTCTGAAGATAAGCTTAATAATGTGTTATGCTGATTGGCGTCTGTAGTCTGATAAATAGGAAGTGCCGTATTGACATCTCCGTTGTTGATCAGAGAAATCTCATGGGAAGTCAGTTTCTGCGCATTGATAAAACCGATAAAAAGGATGAACAGAAAAGGTATTTTTTTCATTTTTATTATTTGGAGTTACAAAGATAGATAATGTCCCTTTAAACAGATAAGTGGAATAGAAGTTTTATACAACTCGCCAGAATATTTTAAACAAAAAAACGGACCTAAGCCCGTTTCTATTGAATTTTAAAATGTTTTCGTCATATCAGTCGGAATGATTAGATTGAAATCTGTAGGGATATAGTCTTTAGCAGGTACTTTCAGTTCCGGATCTTCAGATTCAAAAACCGAGATCACCGCCATTTTCAGATTCGGATTCTGCTGCTTAATATACCAATAGATTCCACCAAATTCTTTGCTGTGATAGTTTCCGTTATAGTGAATAAATGTTTTTCCTGTTTGCATACTCTTCAGGATAGATTCAGCCATGGTAGCGTCTTTTGTAGCCTGTGCTGAAATGAAATTCATCACTTTTGTTCCTTCCGCATGGTCTCCCATCATCGCTTTCATTTCCTGATAACCCGGAGTGTCCAAAGTTACTTTAATAGGAAGCTGAGCAATATAGGTTTTCTCTTTATCGCTTAATGCATTCAGAGATTGCAGTCCCTCTTTTGCGGTTTGGGAAGCATATCTCCTTGGAATATTGGTGGCAATGAATTTCACTTTTTTGTCTTTAGCGAAATCTACCAATGGTTTATAATCCGTCGCATAATTATTCCATAAACGGGCTGAATCTTTGAATGTCTTAGCATCAAATTTTCCTTCCAGATATTGATTCAGCTGACCCTGATTGTCTCTCTCAAACATTTCCGCCCCCAGAATGATCTGACCGTTTTTCTTTTCAAACAAACCTTCTGTCAGTTTCAGCTGAAGCCAGTGATTGATAGAGCTGTTGTGATTTTCACCAAAGAAAACGACATCGTATTCCGTCAGTTCTTTAATCAGCTGGTCTGTTTTTACTCCTTTTCCTTTTTTGTCATAAAACTGGTAAGCTTTGAAATCCTGTCCCCTTAATGAACAGAAACCAGCCAGTAAAATGGCTATGAAAATATTTTTCATTTTTATTTTATTTAAACACAAATTACACAAATGATTTTTTACAAATATCACCATTTTTTATGTTGATTCTAAACCACAAAAGTCACAAAAGACTTGTAACACTTTAGTTATTTCGAAAGTTAAATACACTACGTACAAGAAGTACACTTAAGTTCTATGAAAATCTTTGATTTTCAGCTTATGTGCTCTTATTATTTTCAGGATGGTAAAACTTTTAAAACTAAAGTGCTCTAAAGTGTTTAAATAAAAACTTTTGTGACTTTAGTGGTTTAAAAAAATTACAATTGATTTATTCTTTAGCAAATCCAGCGATCTGCATCAAAACAAAAAGACCGCCTTGAATAAAAAAACAAAACGGCCCATTCAAAATCACCTAATTATTATTTTTCTAATTCTGCTACAAGATCTTTCCACTCCTGCAGCTCAGGAATTCCCGGTTTTCTCTTCCCAAAGAACTGAACGATAAAATCTCCTTCTTTGTTGAAAACTTCAATAGCTGTAACTTCTCCGTCTTCAGTAGGTTTCTTTACGATCCATGCTTCAGCAATTTTGGTAACATCTAAATGTAAGTTGAAGTCAGGATCCATGACATTGAACCACTGCTGGTGCCAAAGTGTTTTTTTTACGTTTCCTGTGTGAATCTGGATAATTCCTCTGTTTCCAACGAATACCATGATCGGAATATTCTTTTCTGAAGCATCTTCAAGAACATTCACCACTTTAGCATTGTCGATCTTTTGAGCAAATCCTTCCGGTGCTAATCTTAAAGCCTGAGTTCTGCTTACCCCGAATTTTCTTGTCATCATAAAAAAGTCGTGGGTATCTTTTAATTCTGTCCATGCTTTTTTGAATCCTTCAGCATCAATTTCAGAGTCTGCCTTTTCTGGTGCTTTTGGAGCTACTACCTCAACTGCTAGAGCATCATTTTGATTTTCTGCTTTGAATTGTTCTACAATCGCATCAAAAGCGGCTTCGTTACTGTTTTTTGTCAGATAGATCTTATGAAGCGCCAGACCGTCTTTTCCGAAAAACTGAAGGCTTTTTTTGTCTCCTTCCACAACTGCGAATGCAGATTTCCAGTGGTTCAGGAATATTCTGAGGTCAATATCTTCGCCTACAAAAAGCTGTGCATGCGGGCTGCTGAAGTCTCCATTCTGATAAATTCCTTTTCTTTCGTGCACGCATTCGTCATTACGGGTAAGCGCCATCACCTTTCCTAGTTTCTCTGCCTCGGTAAGGATAGCCGGAAATTCAGGGTTTAAAACGGTTACGCCTTCTCCTATGCTGGTGGCTAATAATTCAGCTTCGCTTACGCCTAACTGTACTGCTGCATTTCGTATTCTGATATGTGGATTTTCTGCCTTCAGAGCCTCCCATTTTTCCTTTAGGTCATTCACTAACGTGCTCATTATTTTATTTTTTTATGGTTAAAACTGTATAAATTCTATGGATGGTTTCTTTTCCTGACTTGCTTTGTATATCTTCTTCTTTCTCGGAAATTTTCATTCTCTTGAAGTGGCTTTCAGAAACCAGCTCTTCCATTTCAGAGTTGCTGTATAGAGTGAAATTGTATTCCGTAAACGGTAGTGTTTCCATGAATTGTCTCTGTCCGAAAGTAAGAACGAAGATGCCGTCCTTCTTTAAAACTCTATGAATTTCATTGAGAAACTCAACCGGATTTTCCCAGAAATAGACTGTGTTGACCGTAAATATTTTGTCAAAAGTTTGGTCTTCAAAGGGAAGTTCTTTTCCTTCATACAATACAAAATCAGCTTGGCTTTTAAAATCTTCATTCAGCCTTTTAGCTTCATCATGCATGGTTTGAGAAATATCAACGCCTGTATATTTCAGATTTTGAGCTCTGCTTAAAATATTTTTAAGGTGTCCGGCATTTCCGTGTCCTATTTCAAGGATGTACTCATCATCTTCTATCAAAAGCGTTTTGATGCTTTCTAAGGTCATGCTGATGTTGGTGGCATTCATCATCTCACCGATCTCTATTCCTTTTTTTCCCTGTGGATTGGCGAGATTCTGCGCGAGGATTTTTAATTCATCTTTTTCCATGGTTATCCAAAAATGATCATTGGGTTATTGGTAATAGGGTGTCCGCAAATGGTGCAGGGAAAATTGTACGCCTCACTGATTGTTTCAGCGGTAAAGACTTCCTGCGGTGTTCCGTAAGCAGATACCTTTCCTGATTTCATTAATAAAATTTTATCTGCAAACTGCGCTGCAAGATTAAGATCATGAAGCACAACGATCGCGCTATTGCCTTTCCTGGTGAAGTTTTTAATAATCTCCAAAGCTTTATACTGATGTTTTACATCTAAATTATTCAGAGGTTCATCCAGAAATACCAGTTTATGGGCGATTTTATTTTCCAGCTGGGCCATTACTCTTGAAAGATGAACCCGTTGTTTTTCACCGCCGGACAGTGTATTGTATTCTCTGTCTTTCAGATGCTCAACATCTGTTTCGTTCATCATTGTATTCATCGCCTCAAAATCTTCTTTACGGGGCTGTGAATCAAAGTACGGATAGCGTCCCATCATGACTACGTCTTTTACGTCGAGAGGAATCTCGTTGGAATTGTGCTGGGAAAATTTAGACTTATGCTTAGATAATTCTTTCACATCCCATTCTGCAATCGACTGGTCTTTGAATAAAATTTCCTGTTTTCCCTGTTTTATTTCATTAGCCAAAATACTGAGCAGACTTGACTTTCCGGCTCCGTTGGGTCCAACAATCGCTAAAAATTCCCCATAGCCTAAAGAGACATCAACGCCCTCAAGAATATGGAAATCCTTGTGAAGATAATTGATCTGATGTGCTTTTATCATTAGAGTGATTTTTTAAATTTAATTAAAATAGCAATAAAAACAGGTCCTCCGATTAATGAAGTCAAAATACCGATCGGCAATTCTGATGGTGCCACAATACTTCGGCTGAAGGTATCGGCGATCAACAGTAAAATACTTCCTAAAACTGCGGATAATGGTAAAATAAACACATAATTTGATTTAAATAAAAGCCTTAAAATATAAGGAACAATAAGACCTACAAAACCAATCGTTCCTGAAAATGCCACACAGGTTCCTACCATCAAAGAGGTGATAATCACAATCTGCCTTTTCAGTTTCTCAACGTTTATTCCTAAATGCTGAGCATCTCTTTCTCCTAACATCATCGCGTTCAGTGCCTTTCCTTTCGGAAGTAAGATCGCATAAGAAATAACGATCACTACCGCCAAAATTATATTTTTTGTCCAGGTAGCTGCAGCAAGACTTCCCATATTCCAGAACGTAAGGTCTCTTAACTGTTCATCTTTTGAAATATAAATCAAAAAGCCTGTAATCGAAAAGCCGATGGATGTGATGGCGACACCGCTTAACAGCATCATGACAACATTGGTTTTCCCTGCGCTTGTAGAAATCCTGTATACCAGCATCATGGCTAGTAAGGCGCCTGCAAAAGCAGATATACCTACGAGTGAAAACTGTACCACTTCAGGAAGATATTGCTTGAAATGTCCTCCTAAAACAATGGCAATTGCCGCAAGTAATGTTGCCCCGGAAGTTAGACCTATTGCTTCACCGGTTGCCAAAGGATTTTTAAATAATCCCTGCAGACTCGTCCCTGAAACTGCGAGCATGCTTCCTATTAAAATAGCCATGACAATTCTGGATGCTCTTACTTCCCAAATTACATATTGATCGCTTAAAGATAAGCCCGGATCACCTTTTATGTATTGCCATAAAACTTTGAAGGGTGATGTTCCTCCAAAGTCGTAGACTCCTGTATTAAGTGCCAGTACTGCTATGATCGCAAGCAGTACGGCACCTATAGTCAGATAAAAGTATAATTTACTTTGTGTTCTCAATTAAAAGTTTGTTTAATCCTACTGCTGCTTCTCCTAGTCTGGGTCCAAAACCTGAAACCAATCCTCCGTCCATTGCGATGATCTTCTTATTTTTACCTGCGTTCGTCTGAGCTACCCCCGGCATTTTAAGGGCTCCTTCATTTCCACCGGCACCCTGAAGTCCTGTTGAGAAGAAGAATAAAACATCAGGATTAGCTTTTACTACTGCTTCCGGTGTCAAAGGTTTGAAATCTTCGAAATCGGTTACTGCATTTTGTCCACCGGCAAGGGTGATGAGAGCATCCATTGGAGTTTTTGTCCCTGAAACCATCAGCATGTTTCCTCTTGCGTAGATGAACAATACTTTTGGTTTTTTAGCAATGGGCTGAACCTGTTTTAAATCCGCATCGATTTTATCGTTCAATTTCTGATAATCTGTATTCCCTACTGCTTTGGCTACATCGGCAATAAGCTTTTTGGTTCCTTCTACCGTAAATTCCTGCTTGAAAACCTCAGTTTTAATCCCTGAAGACTTAATTTTAGCCATTAATTCAGGATTGATATCTTTTTCTGAAGCTAAAATTAAAGTGGGACTCACCGCCATGATCGGCTCGATCGTCATAGATCTTACATGACCAAGATCTTTGGCTGTAGTTTTTAATGTTTCAGGATACGTACTGGTAACATCTGTTCCAACAATTTCTTTTTCATGGCCCAGTGCACTTACAATTTCTGTAACTCCACCGCTCAATGTAACGATCTTGTTGTTGCTTTTCGGAGCTTCAGCAGATGTTTCTGTTGTATTTTCTTTTTTAGCACCTTCTTCTTTTTTGCATGAATAGACTGCCATCAGAATGGAAGCTGCAAGGATAATTTTTTTCATGATATACTATTATTAGATTGATTATAAAGGATCAAATTCGAAATTGGAAGAACCTCTGTTTCCATTTTTGTCTTTCATGGCATTGAATCTCAGTTTGAAATAAAATCCTTCTGCATCTTTTAAGACAAAGAAACGGTCTGAGTATACAAAGGGTTGTGGTATATCGGGCGTTCCTGTAGTGGTTCTCCATTTATCTCCAAGCGCACGCTGATCATTAAAAATAAATTTAGACTGATCTACATCGCTTAATTTGAATGCATTATAAGCCTGTTCAAGATTACCTCCTGCATTGATCTGATATACTCCAACTCCGTCTAAAGTATTGGTGATAATAAAATCAGCGTAGAAATAGCTTCCAGCGCTTGTAGTGGGGGCAGAGAATACTTCGTTGGTAAACGTTGTAAAGGCCAGATCCCATTTTTTCTTTTTCGGCTGTACCTTAGCAGGAGTACCTGTTTTAAGATTGAAATAGCTAAAATTATATTCGGTATCTTTTGGAATAACATATTCCTGATAAGTCGTTGCTGATACATCAGCATACCTTATTTTATAGCCGTTCAGGGCACGTAAAATCTGAATTTTCTTCCAGCCTCTTGAAGCTCCGGATAAACTGACAGATCCGGCTCCGATGTTATTTGAAGGTGGAATATCTCTTCCTAAGTTGACGAGATAGATTGGGTTCTCTGCATCATTTTCTTTAATGGCATCAATTCCTGTGGTTTGGGTCAGGAAATTTCCAATTGGATTATCAACATACTGCATATTGGATACACTGAATGTTCCAACCTGAGCTTCTGCTTTCAATGCAGTAACGTCTGATTCCTTTACAAGATTGATATCTGTAGCATTCGGAATTTTGGCAACGGTCATCGCTATAGATCCATTGATCACTACACGGAATGCATCTCCTGTGTAAAACCCAAGATCCCAGCTGGTTCTGGTATTGGTGGCAGCATTCTGGTAATCACTTAAATCAATCCACACCTGATTAGGTTCTGTAGGTCCTCCAACGGCAACATCTACTATTGATCCTGTAAGGGGAGCCACCGGCACCGGATCTTCATCTGCTGCAAGGCATGACTGCAAAGCAACAATAGAAAGAAGGGATAGAATTTTTAAATAGTTCATAATGATCGCTTATGTTTTAAAATTGATAGATTAATCTTGCAAAATAGCTTCTTCCGTAATATAAATTAATACGGTCTGCCCCGGCAGTGTGAGCCGATCCTGCATTGGCTGTAGAATTCAGACTGGTAACATCGAAGATGTTTTTAACCCCCACCGAAACTTCCAGATGATCTTTCCAGAAAGGCTGACTGACAATGAAGTCCATCATATGAAAACCATCTGTTTTACCCAGTCTGAAGCCTTCGGAATCACTTTCCAGCACATAATTTCTTCCAGGCCCTGTATATTTATAATACAATGAAAAGCCTGTCCCTGAATTTTTCAGTTTGTAGTTGGCCGATGCTCCTGCCTGTACAAGATATTGGAAATCTGTAGGAGAAGTGTGCTCCAATTCATTCATTGATACTGAAGTCCCATTAACCGAACCTCTTAAAGAAAATGCTAACTGGTCTTTTCTAAAATCTACGTTAGCAGATAGAAGCATGTTTCTATAAGTATTGAGGTTCATATATTTATAGGTGGAAGGTTTTTTCACCATCACCATTTCTATTCTGTCCTGTACGTCAAGGTAAAGTGCATTAACGCCATACGCTATTTTCCAATCGTTACCCGCCGAAAAATTCTGATCCCAGAAAAGACCCGCCGAAAAACCTTTTTCAGGATTCAGATCAGGATTTCCCTGAAGGTCATGATTAATATTCACAAAGTAGGTAAACAGCTCGTCGTAGGTAGGAAAACGGTTGGCCGTACCGGCAACAGCTCTCAGATTTGAATTTTCAGAAGTTTTAAGTCTTGCGGAAAGAGAGTAATTAAACTGATTATCAAACCTATCACTGACCGAAAGTCGGGCTCCTGGTCTTACTGAGAATTGATCTGAAATGTTCCATTCTCCTGAAACGAAATTGGAGTAAGTGAAGATATTTCTTTTCACAGAATCCCCAAAAAACTGTCCTGCAATAAGGGCTGCCTGACCGTTCGTATAATCTAATTCATAACCAAGCTGAAAATCAAAGGTTTTATTGTTCAGGAAATTACTGAACATTCCTCTTGAATAGACGATATCGGTTTGATAATAAGATCTTTTTTCATCCTTACTTGTAACCGATCTGTTAGGAATATCGTAGTTGTAATCAAAGTATTTTCTATCCTGCGTCTGGTAAGAAAAGTCTCCCATATAGCGGATATTTCCTAAATTTGCCTGGATGTTGAACTGATGAATCCATCGGTTGGTATTGTATTCTCTATCCCTGCTCTGATACACCACACCTCCCAGCCCGTCGTTCAGAGGAATTCTACTCATTTCCGGATTGTAAAAATTAAATTTTTCGTTCAGATAAGAAAGCTTATAGTAGAATGAAGTTTTGTTTTTGGTGTATCTTATCAATGCTGAAGCATCATATTGATCCTTCGGATTCCATTCATAGCCTCTTTTTATTTCAGGATCTGTTCCGAAATATTTATACCCTCTGCTCTCACCTTCATATCCCATGAATTGATTATGGTTGAAACTGATATTCGCAAACCAATTGGAATCTATATTATAATCTACGTTAAAGTTCTGAATATGTCTACCGTTTCCTTTTTTCTTAAGGTCGTAGTTATTTCTTACCGTTTCTTCCTGAAGAGATGCTTTTACTGCAACCTTTTTTGCACTTGTTTTTCTTGTAATAATATTGATTACTCCTGCTACTGCTCCATTCCCGTACTCCACTCCCATGCTTCCCTTGACAATCTCAATCCTTTCTATATTGTTCAGAGAGAGTTTGGTAAGGTCGATGTTACTTCCAAGTCCTGTATCTCCAACTACCGGAATATTATCAATTAATATTTTTACATAATTTCCATCAAGTCCCATCATATTGGCTGTAGAATTACCCGAACGGGTGTCTGGCGTAATCTGGATATTAAGACTTTGATTAAGAACATCTGCCACATTGGTTGCCGCCATATTTTTGATCTGTTGGGCATCGATGACATCAACTTTATATATTGATTTGTTGATGGACTGCTGGGTATACTGCCCGGTAATGACAACTTCCTCTATTTTATTTTTAGTAAGAGAATCTTTTTCTTGTGCGTTCATCCAAAAGGCAATGGATAGTGACAGAACGGAAAGCACCTTCTTCTTCATAGAGTAAAAATTTTGGCAAATATAATGCTTTATTTAGAATAGTTAAAAATAAATACTTATTTTTGTAGAATAATTCTAAATAAAAATAACGTTATGAAATTAAAACTACTTTTAGGAACATTAATGCTGACGGCTTTTACAGCGAATGCACAAGTAGCGACGCTTAATGAAAATTTCAACAACTTTACTACCGGAACGACTACTTTTCCTCAGGGAGGCTGGTCCGCAGTAGTAGCTCCTATTACAGGTGCATTTCCACCGGCACCCCCAAGAATGATTGTAGCTGCTCTGGAAAATGATAATACACAGAGATTTATCCAATCTTATGCGGGTAATAACGCGACCACTCCTTCTTATCTTGTTACTCCTCTGATTGAAAATCTAACAGGAAATAAGGTTTTGACATTTACAGCTACGTTGGTATCTCCATCTCCAGGGCCCGGAACGATTCAGATAGGATTAGCAACAAGCCCTAGCGATATGTCCACTTTTGTGGGGGTAGGAACTCCTATCAATGTAACGACCATTGGAGTTATTCAGAACATCAGTGTTAATATTCCTTCGACTACAGGTTCTTATATTGTTTTTAAATTTACTCCAACGGCTACGCACGTCGCTATCCAGATTGATGATGTAGCCTATAAGCCAAGTACCTCATTGGCAGTCAATGATACTTCTAAAATAAAAGAGAACTTTAAATTTGCTGTAAATTCTGACAATACTGCTTTAGAATTTATCGCCAGAACAGAACCTAAAAATATTGAGATTTACTCTGCAGCAGGACAAAAAGTAGCTGAAGGAAAATTAAAAGGACAGAAATTTGACATCAGTACTCTTCAGAAAGGAGTTTATTATATGCTTGTGGAAACCGCTGAAGGATCAGCAGTTCAATCTAAGTTCATTAAAAAATAAGATTTATCAGACTGTATATCCCTTTACAAAGCCGGCCGGAAGATTTCCAGCCGGCTTTTTTTGTACTGAAAACAATTATTTTTTCGATCGATTATTATGAAACAAGACAAATGTCATGTTTTTATTTAGACTGATTAAAAATAATTATATACTTTTGTAGAATCATTCTAAATAATAATTTAAAAAATCAGTTATGAAAACAAAACTATTATTGGCTTCAGTTCTTGCTCTTTCTGTTCAACAGACTGTTTTAGCACAAACTGATGCATTAGGATATATGCAGGCAAATATGACGATGGGCCCTTCATACCAGAATCGTGTGTTTTTTAATCTTGCCAACGGTAATATGGTTTCTCAGCCAGCCAATACGTGGGATGTTGCTTTTTACAGAAATTCCAACTTTGCATTTGGTTCGAGAGTGAATGATGCGATGAGTATCGAAGTATATACTGCTTCTACCAACATGGCAGATTGGGATAATATCAACATCAGCAATATAGGAAGCTGGGGTGAGCCTTTATACAATCCCGATCAGGCGACAGACATAAGCCAGGGAGCTTTTGAACAAGGGCCTGTTACCCATCCTACTCTTCCTTCAACGGGCTGGGGAGTATATAACAGCTTGAATCACCACATTGAAGGGAAAGCAATTTTTGTTTTGAAATATACCACCTCCAATACCTACGTAAAATTTGCTATTGAAGATGCTTTTGCAGGATACACTTTTAAATATTCAAAATGGAACGGAACAGCATGGGGCCCTACTGAAACCAGAACCCTTGCCAACGGATCGGATGATGCGTACTTTAACTACTTCTCCTTCACGACAGGAGCAAAAGTTCCTAACATGGAACCTTCTAAAAGCGGCTGGGATCTTATGTTTACCAAATATTATACTTTCTATAACAACATGATGATGTACCCTCTTACCGGGGCTATTCAGGGACCCAGTGTAAAAGTAGCCAAAGTGCAGTCTGAAACCCAGGAAACAGCGACTTTTACGACTCCTGCTGACACCAATTTCTCATCAAATCTTACCACGATAGGTCATTCATGGAAAGGGATTGGAAACGTTTACAACAATGTAGTGTATTACGTGAAAAAAGGGAATGACTATTACAGAATGTACTTCACAACCAACGGAGGCGCTACTACAGGAGACATGTATTTCAAATACAAAAAGATCACCGCCACTTTGGGAATTACAGAAGTAAGCAAAAAAGCTTCTTTCGGGATCTATCCCAACCCAACGACGGCAGACAAAAAAGTAACTGTTCTTTTTGATGTTAAAGAAAAAGCCAACAACAAAGGGAGCATAGAAGTCTATGATCTTACAGGAAAAAAAGTCTATACTGCAGAACTGACCAATCAGGCTGGTTTCTACAAGCAGGATCTTAACTTATCCCACCTTACTGCAGGAAATTATCTGGTAAAAATCACTTTTGGCGGCAGTACGGAAACAAAGAAACTTATCGTAAAATAAACTCAAAATTTTAATACTTTCTATTTTTTCTAATCAAAAGGCGGTTTCAGAATTCTGAAACCGCCTTTTATATGGTATTTTTAATTCAAAGATTGAAAGATTAGAGAATTAAAAGATAACAATTTTTGTAACCCCTGCCTCTTTAAATTTTTAAATGCTTACCTCTTTAAAATTAATAAATTTTAAACCCTTTATACACTTCTACAGCACTTTCCATGATTTTTGAAGCATCTTTACGGAAATCCAGAAGATGATCCTGTCCATTGTGTCTGTTGTGATGCTCAACGCTTTCCCAAAGTTCAACCATAAAAAAAGTTCCTTTATTGTCTTTGTCTTCGATCAGGTCGTACTGAAGGCATCCTTCTTCTTTTCTCGTCTCTTTTACAAGATTTTGAAACAATTCTACAGCGTCCATCAGATAGTTTTCGTTAAACTTAAAAAGCGCTATTACATGTAAATTCATTGTCTATTATTTAATGATGTAAATGTAAATATTTTCGAAGCTAAAAATGTTTTTGAAGCTTTTATTTTTTCACGAATTTCATTTGTTTTAATTAAAAACTGATTTATAAATAGTTATAGAACTCATGACAATAACAAGGATCCCGATGACCAGAAACATTTTCTTCACAGGAAGCTTTGCCGTGAGCATCGCAGAAAATGGAGCGGTGATAATCCCGCCTATCAGAAGGCCAAGAATAATGTTCCAGTGCTGGATTCCCAAAGTAAGGAAGAAAGTAACAGCCGCTGTTATGGTCAGTATGAATTTGGCTACAGTAGAACTGCCGACTGCAAATCTTGGGGTAAATGCATTTTTAATAAGGGTTCCGGTAACCAGTGGTCCCCAGCCTCCTCCGGCAAATGAATCTATAAATCCACCAATTAAACCAAGCCTTGTCAGATGAGTCTTTCTTTTCATGGCCCTGTTTTGTTTCTTTTTAAACGCGTTGGAAAGGATCTGAATTCCCAGATAAAGAGTGTAGAACGCAATAAGTGTTTTCGTGATCTTCGCATAGTACTCTCCCAGATACGTAAGGCTTAATGCCCCGATGACCGCTCCAATCACGGCAGGAATGGCCAGTTTTTTAACCAGACTTTTACTTACATTTTTCAGTTTGATGTGGCTCAAACTTCCGGCAGCTGTGGTAAAACTTTCTGCAGAATGGATACTGGCACTGACGATATGAGGCGGAATATTCAGAAACAAAAGGGTGGTCGTACAGATCACCCCATATCCCATTCCCATGGATCCGGCTACGATTTCTGCAAATACACCGACCAGGAGCATCCAGTAAAAAATATAATGGTCTTTGGCTAAAATATTCAGCAGCTCATCCATATAACCTAGTTCGTACATGGATACCATTGCAATCAGCAGTATTGCCGCTGTAATAAAGAATACATTGAGTCTTATCTGGATTTTTCTTGAAATTATCATATCACAATATCATTACAGCCCTTGATCTACAATTCTGGTTCTTAGATAAGATACTTTCCTTTATCTATTGGTCTGAACCTTTAAAAGCCTTCAGGAGAAGAGTTTTCAATTTGATTGAGTCATTTGGTGCACTGCAAATATCAAATAAAAATATTATCCTACCAAATGAGTAGACTAATTATTCAAAAAAAAGGACCGGGTCAGTCGACCAGATCCATTAAAGTTTTACTCTCCAGAATATTCAGCGATGCATCCCGGACTTCTATCAGTACATCATGCAGCCCGCAATGGTCTTCATTACAGTCATCGCATTTTTCATAGAAGTTCAAGCTTACACATGGAAGCATGGCAATAGGCCCGTTCACCAAACGGATAATTTTTGCAAGTTTCACATTTTCAGGATTTTCCCTAAGAAAGTATCCTCCTCCCTTTCCTTTTTTACTGTCAAGGATATCCGCCTTTTTTAATTCCAGCAGAATATTTTCTAAAAACTTTAAAGGGATCTTCTTATGTTCCGCAATTTCGGAAATAAGGACCGGGCCATCATTCCTTTTCTCTACAAGGTACGAAAGCGCTTTAAAAGCATATTGAGATTTTTTTGAAAGCATTATAGCAAAAATAAGAAAATACTTTGAATTAGATCAATGTAGTTTCACCGGCAAAGAAGGTAAAAAAATAAAAACAGTAAAATTCACAGGTATGGTATGTGCCTTTTTGCCCTTTTCCCATTAAATCCTTAAGTTTGTTCATATGTTCAGTAAACAAGAAGCACAGCAGTTAAAAAAGGAGTTTTGGACGGCATTTGGAAAGTCTTTTCCAAGAAAATGGCTCCTGTATGATACCAAGATCAAGGATTTTTCATTTAAATTTAATGCCGATAATAAAAAGGCGGAAGTGTCATTGGATATAGAAATGAAGGATGAAATTTTCCGGAATGCTTATTATGAAAAGATCTGGTCTCTGGAAGATATTCTTCAGGATTTCATCGGAGATTTTCATAAAGATGAATATTTTACGCTGGACAATGGAAAAGTAATCAGTAAAATCTGGATTGAAAAACATGATGTTTCAATATTCAATAAAAATTCGTGGCAGGAAATTTTCGAATTTTTCTGGGAAAAAATGGATGGTTTTGAGCGGTTTTATTATGAATATGAAGATTTTATCAAGGACGTTTAATCCGTTTTTACCTTTGTATGATCACTGAAAATTAGAATACATTTTAAATGTTTTTAAGGTATGACCACTCAATATGTCAATATTTTAGAGAAATATAAGCTTTTATTTGTCAACCGCCCGTTCACTTTTCCCGGTGACAAAACGGTTAATAAAAAAATAGCGATACACCGTATTGAAAATGATTTTCTGGGATATTTTCTGAACTCTTTCCCTGATGAAGAAGCTATCGATGAAATCATTACCCAGATCGATTGTATTATTTCAGAAGGTTTCTATGATCCTGGATCCTGCGAAGAAATCTATCTTCATTTTCTTACCATGAGGTACACGGATACTTCTGTCGTGTTTGAAGATACGGATATCAATAGATCTTATCTTCAGGAAATTCATTTTTCAGAATTCACAGAAATCCTTTTACTATGGAAAAATTTTATACATTCACCCCCTTTTGACCGGACCATTTTAGATGACCGAACGGAGTTCTGCTATCATCTGAAAGAATACGAATCTGAACAGGAAATAGCTTTGTCTCTTGTAAAAACATTCAGCGAAATAGACTTTACGCTGATCAGAGGTGAGAATATCGGAGAATACAGAAAAGAGTTTAGTGCAGGCTATACAAAGGGAAAGTCTGATGAATTCTATATTACCTGCCTTTATGACAAAAATGGAATGATGATCTATGAAAAGGAGGAAAATTATTTTAAAGGAGGATCCGAAGTTGTGGTACGTAAGTATTATTTCGATGAACAGATCTCCTACCATTTTGAACTTTTATACAATGAAAAAGGTGAATTTTCCGCTATTGAAAATCGTAACCCGGAGATTCCCTATATTTATGCTTCTGAGATGGATTTACTATGTCCCGGCTTCTTAGCAAAAAATCCTTATTATAAAAATTCAGATATAATTCCTTAATTCTCTGATTTTAAATATATTTGAACTCACAAAAAAACAACCCCATGAAAACTGATTACAGAGGTAAAAATTTTAAACTGATGGACAGCATCCATACTTATGGGAAAAAGTACAAATGGTATGTTATACAGACTACCAGAATAAAACGTTAATCATACCTTCAGCGGATGAAGATTCCGCTAAAGATAGAGGTATTGTATCCACTATCAACGAATTTCTCTCACAACTGTACATATCAACGGCTTTCAACTTCAGGAAAATAATCCTGAAAAAATACTGCATTAAACTGTGCATATTTTTCTGAAGTCAACTTTAACCAAAGGATGATAATTTTATCTAAAGACTGCGGAATTCAGTATAGGTAAGATCATCCCAAGTTTACTTTGGTACAAACACTATGATAACACAACCTTACATTAAACCACTAAACATGAAAAAAGTATATAAAAACATTTTTGGAGAAGTGATTTCAAAAGCGAAAGCTGAGAAATTGGACGACTATCATTTATACTATTATGACAAAGATACTGAGGTACTTAAAGAAATCGAATTTCTTACCGAAGATGAGATATACAGCATTAATTATTTTATGAGCCCGGATGAAGATGAAGAACAGATCGTTAATTATCTGAAAGAAAAATCTGACCTTTTCGATATTGAAATAAGAGAATCTGCGGGAGACTTTATTATTGCCACCAACAAGATGTACTCTTTATCGGTAGATGAGCAGCCTTTGATTTCAAAAACTGTTTTTTATCACGATGATCCTGAAAACTTTATCTGCTCGCAAATTCTTGATAATGAAACATTACAACCCATACCGGAAAGAACCACAAAATGCTGGTATACGCTTGATGAAAACGGAGAAAAATATGCAGCCATTGAATTTAGTTATCAGGAAGACGGAAAGCTTGAACTTGCCATAGACAAAACTCCCAATCCGGGTAATGATCTGGAATGGGAACATTATGAATATTCTACTTTTAAGAATCTTCAGAATCATATAGACACCGATATAAGCTATTATAAAACAGCAGCACTACTCCCCAAAACGGT
This sequence comes from Chryseobacterium carnipullorum, assembly GCF_003815695.1. NCBI lineage: Bacteria > Pseudomonadati > Bacteroidota > Flavobacteriia > Flavobacteriales > Weeksellaceae > Chryseobacterium > Chryseobacterium carnipullorum. Next base: position 5,018,619 of record NZ_CP033920.1, read on the forward strand.
CGATAAAGAATAGAAAACATTGAAAATTTCCCGAAAAAACCAAACATCTGTTTATATTTTTTTGTATTTTAGTCAAAATAAAAAAATGCCGGGTTTAAAAGCGTTACAGAACACTTTTAAATCCGGCATCATTATCAACATCAAATTCTAACTTTACCAAACCCAATCACAATGGAAGAGAATTCGTTTATATTTACTGATGGGACAGACCCTAAAATGATCGAAGCATATGAAAAAGCAAGAGAAACGTTCAAATATTTCTGGCGGGAGCAGTCCTGGGAAAACAGGAGGATTATACCTGCGCTGGATCTTGCCTGTGTAAAAGCCTCATTCAGTCAGGAAGATCCTGAAACAGGAGAGAATACGGTAGAGCACATGTGGATCAATGAAATTGATTTTGATGGTGATACCGTGAGTGGATTCCTGATGAATGAACCGAACAATCTCACCAATATACAGCCCGGAGATTATTTTGAAATTCCACTGAACGAAATCAGTGACTGGCTTTTTGCCATCACTCCTGCGGAACAGAAACCGAAAGGATTATCTAAACTGTTTTCATCTCCCGAACAGGTAATACCAAGAGCTTATGGTGGATTTACCATTCATAAAATGCGTGCTGACATGCCTGAGGATGAAAGAAAAGAGCATGATGATGCGTGGCAGCTTGATTTCGGAGATTTCAATAAGATCCCTGTCGTGAATGACCAGGAAGAGAAACCGGAAAATCTGGTGGAACATCCAATGAGCAAAAATATGGAAGGGGAATTTATTAAATTTATTAAGGACTATCCTGATGAAATTACGCATGCAGATGAAAAGGGCCTTACTCTCCTTCACAAAGAAACCATTGCCGGAAACCTGACCTCTGTAAAAATTATACTGGATGCCGGAGCCGACAGAAATATAAAATCTGAAATGGGAAAAACAGCATTGGATTATGCAAAACAACTGAATTGGGAACATATTATTCCTGTTTTAGAACGTTAAGGATTCTTATATAGATTTTTTTTTATAAATTGGCTAAGCTGAATTATAGCATCACAACCAGTAATATTAATGTCAATACCATGAAAAAAATAATCTGTTTTTTATGTATCGCCGGCTCTGTATCCCTTATAAGCGGACAGGCTAAAAAAGAAAAAAAATTTGTTGAAACCCATCATGCTATAAGTTATTCACACAGTCGTATTGCAGACCTGCAAAACAGATATTATAGTGAAGTCAAAAACTCTATTTTGCAGAATGAAAAGAATCTTACTGAAAGTAATCTCAATACCCTGTTGATTTTTAATCAAAAAGAATTTTATAATGCGGTAAAAGGTGATCAATTCAGAACCTATGTAGGTGGCCAGGATGGAAAAAGTTCCGACTTGGTATATGTTACTAACCTAACATCAAAACTTGATCTGTATAAAGATACCGTTTTAGAGAAGCTAAATTCTTTATTATCTGGTAAATAACAGTTTTTCAAAAAAGAGAAACCAAGGGCTTCTCTTTTTTTATTACCCGCTAAAATTTTTAATTTTAAATAAAAAATTAACAAACATATGTTTAGTACTTTTAGCACATAAAATCAATGCTTTTTCTTTATTTTAGCAAACCCAAAAACTATTATAACACCGTGATGAAAACCAAAATTCAAAAATACTTTTACGTTTCAGCCAACTTACATTAAAGCACTTGTTTCCACAAAATGATGACGCTACGATTTTCACAAGTGGAAACCAATTTTTTTACATTACCCAGATTTGGGATCAGCCCGTAAAATCTACAACTCCAATTTTGTTTTAATCAAGACATTAAATATCACTATTCCTTCTGGCTATGATACCGTACATATGAACAATGAAACAGGGGTTTCCAATTTATAAGTATATCTTTAATACCAATGATAAAATAGAATTTATTTTCTTTTTTGATTCCAATAATCGGCCCAGAGACTTCCAAGGTCCAGATCATTGATGAAGACAAGACTATTATAAAAGATTTTTCAGGCATCTATCATTCATCAGATATGGAGGTATACCACAATCCTACTCATAACTTGAATGAAATAAAGCTCTTAAACCGTACTACCAACATAACATATATCTATTCGCTTCCTACCTCTCCCCTTGCGACTGAAGAAATTGCTACTTTAAAAAATAAATTAATAGCATTTCCTAATCCTGCTAAAACGGTTTTGAAGATCGCAAATCCTAAAAACAGCACCGATAAAGTAGATGTTTTTGATACCACAGGGAAATTGATTTTATCAAAGACATTCACCAATCAGGATGATACCTTTTCTTTAAATGTAGAAACTCTTGCAAAGGGGCTTTACCTTTATAAAATAGGAGAACGGGATTCGTAATTTATTAAAGAATAAAAGCTGATAATTTAATACATATTATATAAAAGAGAATCTTTCGGGCTTCTCTTTTTTATATTATAGATTATTCAAGATAATACATTTTTATCAATAAAAAATTTGCACCATTTCCCACACATTTGCATAAAGATATCACATACTATTTCGAAATTTCATTTCGCCAGACTACAGAATCTCAAAAATCAGAAAATAATTACTAATCTGATAATACGTCAGGTTCTGTCGCCTTACCGGAATATCTTTGTATCATTAAGAAATAACACATGACAAACAACCTCAGCAAGTGGTAAAATTCACATTAAATCTTATGTCTGAGACTTGCAGATGTGTTAAATATTGTTAAATTTGCGTTTTAGATATAAAAACTATCATTAACTTAAATACACAAACAGATGAATAAATTCTACTTTGGTGCATGTATTCTATGCACTACCCTTGGGCTTTCTGCCCAGGAAGTATTGTGGCAGAAAGATATCCAATCTTCTACACAGGATTTTCTAAGCCAGGTGACTACGACCATTGATCAACAGTATCTAATTACAGGAAGCTCGATCCAATCCCAGAAATTTTCAACGGAAAAAAAGCAAAACAATGGCTACGATTTCCATTTGGTAAAACTCAACCAGCAAGGCGAACAGGTTTGGGAAAAATACTTCTCCGGAGCTAATCATGACTATCTGTCTGCAACCGTTGCTACGCAGGACGGAGGTTTTTTAGTCTCAGGCACTTCGTATTCAGGGAAAGGTCTTGATAAAAAAGAGGATTCCAAAGGAGGATCAGACATCTGGCTCATAAGGCTTAATGAATTCGGGGATGAACTGTGGCAAAAGACCCTGGGAACTTCTTCCGATGAAGAATCCAGAGCTGTTATCCAAACCACTGATCTGGGATTTTTTGTGGCCGGAAATAGACAGAGTTCCCTTCGAGAGCCTCAGGCAACCAGCGGGTATGGTTCAAAGGATGTTTTGATTGTAAAACTTGATAAGAACGGAAAAGAACTCTCACAATCTATTTTAGGAGGAAAAGGTCTGGATGAAGTCGAGAAAATGATTCCTACGAAAGATGGAGGTGCTTTGCTGGGAATCTATTCAAGAAGCAATATTGGAGGTTCCAAGAAAACTGAAAACTATGGTGAAGGAGATTATTGGATAATAAAACTTGATAAAACCGGAAAGGTAGAATGGGAAAAAAACTTCGGTGGAAAAGGCGATGACCACTTGAGAACGCTGGCCTTAACCTCGACTGGTTACATCATCGGTGGAGAATCAAGATCAGAAAGATCAGGAAATAAAACCGTTGGAATTGAAGAAGGAACAGATCTATGGCTTATTTCTTTAAATGAAAGGGGCGAAGAGATCTGGCAAAAATCTTACAATTTCAAGAACCGTGATATTTTAATGGGAATGAGTGTGATTCAGAGCCAGGATGAAAGAGAAAAGAATAAAGACTTTACCAAAGGGATTTTACTAGGAGGATACACCCAGGCAGAAGGCCGGATTGAAGCAGAGGATGAAACTTTCTGGATGCTCTATCTGAATCAGGACGGAAATGAGCAGTGGAGAAAACATGTGACAGGAGACAAGAGACAGAGAGAGGAGAGACTTTCAGACTTAAAACTCAACCGGGACGGTTCCATTATTCTGGCAGGAACAAGCGCTCAAGAACTCGGAAAAGAAAACTGGAAGATTGTGAAGCTGGGTGACAAACAAATCGATCAGTTAATCGAGAAACAAAACATGAAGATCTATCCGAATCCGGTATCAGAGTATGCTTATGTAGAAATAGGCTACGATTTCAAAGAGGCTGATATAGTGCTGTACGATATGGGTGGAAGACAGCTTCAGACAGTGAAAACCAAAAACAAGGTGACCAAAATTAATACTCAGAATCTGATTCAGGGGGCTTATCTGGTGACGATAAAAACGGATACGAATAAAACAGCCAACGCAAAACTAATCAAGAAATAAAACAAAGATGAAAAAAATAATTCTTAGTGCATTTTTATTAACTGCTCTTTTAGGAAATATCAGCATTTCCGCACAGGATAAAATAGGCCTTCAGAAATATGACTATGTCACGAATGGTGATGCCAATGTATTCCAGGGTATTCCTAATATAGGTCTTCCGCTGATGGGTCTGGACGTTCCCACAACAGGTATTGGCATAAATCTGTCTGTCAATTACACCACTGAAAGCCTTGCCCGCTTCAGTTTAGTAAGTGATGTAGGCCAGGGCTGGAACCTTTCCAGTATTGGAAGTATTGTAAGAGCCAAAACCCGTATGGCAGAAGATTATTACAAAGCAAGTAATGGCAAGGTGGATTCTGATGTTTTTTCGTACAATTATCCAGGGGGAGGGGGAAAATTCTTTATTACAGATAATAATGCCACCCATGAATTGACAGCGGTACATGCTTCTCCGTCGAATGATAAAATAACCATAACCAAAGATACAAAGGAAGGTAAAATCAAATCTTTTACCATTACCGATACCAAGGGTAATACCTATCTTTTTGATAAGCTGAATATCAATAAAATGAATGTGGAACAAATGATCACTCCGGTTACCAAATTGATTAACAGTGGTTTTTTCCTTTCGAAGATCTTCAATATCAGAAATGAAGAAGTCGCTACTATTGAATATGAGACGACGACAGAGCAGTTTAGTCAGGCTATATTATTACAGCAGCAGAAGATTAAGAAAATTACAGTTCCTGGTGAAGGAACTATCGAATACCTTTACAGGCACACAGGACCTGCTCCATTACTAAGTGCTGAAAAGGACAGAGACTGGTATATTGTGGATAAACTTGTTCTTAAAGATACCCGAAATGCGGTCGTCAATCAATATGCTTTTGAAAGACCCGGAGATCAATTGATGGGACTCATTAACCTTGATAAAAACGGCAACCAGATCCAGAAATTTTCTTTTGAATATAATTCCCAAGGAAATGCGGGAGGAACAGATCCTTTTGGTTATCCAAGTGAATACCAAGCTTGTGATTTTGACAGTGGTATTCTTCGTTCACCGGATGCAAGAAACCCGGATGCCTGTAGCTATGGAGCTTTAAAAAGCATTACGCTTCCTTCGGGAGGAAGAACAGAATATGAATTTGAATCCCAGGCATTGCCCTATAACAATTCCAGTCCATCTAATTATTATGATCATTATCCTTTTGAAAAAATTAAGACCATAACGTACCGTACCGAACCCGGAGAATATCCTGCACCTTTTACCCTACCGGCAGACTATAGGGTAGCCATGGTAAAAATTGATGCTTTACATTATGGTCCCCCAGTTAGACCGGGAACTCCTGAATATTCCATATATATCAACGGTGTAGAACCTCAGCCGTATACTTACGGTAACAATAACAACTTATATTGTCCGAACGGGATGTTGACATTTGAGGGGGAAGGAACCCTTAATTTTACATTTCAGGGGAAAAGTGAAGGAACGATAGAGCTTTATGCATTTAAAAAAATACGTATTGATGAAAATGATTATGGACACGGCCTGCGAATCAAAAGCATTAAAAACTTCAATTCCGGAGCTTCCTCTCCATTAAGCTATACGAAGTATGAATATAACTTATTCGACAATCCCCTCCGTTCCAGTGGAACCATATTGGATCAAAGTATGGAACTAAACTTCATGGAAGCATCCAGAAATGAAGTGAAACCTATCGGGTATACCAATATCAAGGTGACCGATATGATCAACGGCAGCTATTCCAAATATTATTTTAAGAATCCGGATGATATTACACCCGGCATTACTCCTTCCTATTTGTGGCAGGATGAACAAATGAATACTTACCTCCGTGATATGGGCCTTCTTCAGAAGAAAGAAACGTATAGCGAAGGTCAACTGCTTCAAAAGACAGAAATGAGTTATCAGTTTAAGGAAGTTCCATTAGCTAATATTTTAGAGAATCTGTCTCCTCCTGTGCCTGTAAAAAAGATTGTAATCTCAAAACAGGGATCTACCACAGAAAACTATATTTCAGGGATGGCAAAAAAACTGGTTTCCAGCTCTGAAAGCAATTTTGAAGATACGTACAATAATATGACTTCTTCTAAGGAAATATTATCTGATGGCACAGTTGTAGAAAAAACACTTCTTTATCCGGCAGACAAAGGAGTACAGAAATTACTCATTGCTAACATGATAGACATCCCTTTGGAAACCTCTACCAAAAGAAACGGAAAGCTGGTTGGGAAAGCGGAAACCAAATTTGATGATTCTTCCCATCTCTACCCTACCTCTGTGATTGGTTACAATATGCAGACCCAAAGCCCTTTTACTGCGTCTACGCTTGATCTGTACGACAGCAAAGGAAACCTTGTCCAGATCACCGGAAAAAATGGAATTCCTACCACAACGATATGGGGATATTACCAGACCAAACCTATTGCCGTGATTTCAGGAGCAGCCTATTCCCAGATCGCTTCCCTTGCTACGGTGACTGCTGCTATCGCGGCATCCAATGCAGACCGTGATAACCCGGCAACCGAACCTGCCCTGCTGCAAGCCCTGGAAGCGTTAAGAAAAGATCCTGCACTGAAAAATTACAGCGTAACAGCCACAACGTATGACCCTATGATAGGGGTAACCCATTCTATTTCAGCCAACGGGATCAGAACTATTAATGTATATGATAACGCTAACAGGTTGGTGAAAGTGACCGATGCAGAAGGGAAAACATTACAGGAAAGCCAGTACAACTACAAACACTAATGAAAATGATGAATGAAGAATTAAAAATGAAAAGTAAGAATGTATTGAAAGATAAGAGTTTTTCTTTCAGCATTGGTATGGTGGAACTGTATAAAAAATTGACTGAAAATAAAGAATTCGTCATGTCTAAGCAACTCCTTCGACGCGGAACAGCAGTAGGAGCATTAATAAGAGAAGCAGAATTTGCCCAAAGCAAACCGGACTTTATCAGTAAACTTTCGATTGCATTAAAAGAAGCCAATGAAACCCATTACTGGCTTGAACTTCTACACCAAACCCATTATATGGGTGATGATCGCTTTAGAACATATTCGGAACAAAGCCATGAGCTTGTCAGTATGCTGGTAGCAAGCATTAAAACCTCAAAACTAAAACTGAACAAATGATTACACCTAATGAAAAAATAAAAACCCAAACCCGAATGAAAAGTGAAAAAATAAAAATGAAAAATCATTTTTCACTCTTCACTTTTCTCTTTTCATTCACCACGGTTTTTGCTCAAACCAATCTCAGCACCACTGAGAACTATGTTTATACCAAAAACTGTCTGGATGCAGACTGTATCAAAAAGTCAGAAACTGTCCAATATTTTGACGGATTAGGAAGACCCATCCAGACTGTAGCCATTAAAGCAACACCTCTTGGAAGAGATGTGGTGATGCCTGTAGAATATGATTCCAAAGGCAGGGAGGCCAAAAGCTACCTTCCGGTTCCTCAGGCCGGAACGATGAACGGAGCCATCTATACCAATCCATTAGGCAATGCCTCTTCAGCAGGATACGGAAATGAAAAGATCTATTCCGAAAAGATTTATGACAACATCTACACAGGCAGGGTCAATCAAATGGTTTCTGCTGGAACCATTTGGTCCCAGAAACCTGTTAATATGACGTATAATACCAATGCTGACGGTGAAGTAAAAAAATATGTACTCACTACCGACTGGACAGAAGGCAGAACCAATTCTGCAATCGGTTTAACGGGAAGTTATGCCCTCAACCAGCTTAATAAAACCTCTATTACCGATCAGGATGGAAATACCACCACAGAATTCCAGAACGGTGAAGGACAGACGATTCTGGTGAGGAAAAATGATGGACAGCAAAATGTAGACACCTACTATCTTTACAATGAATTTGGACAACTGGCTTATGTGATTCCACCGTTGGCAGTATCGGAGACCATTCCGGATCAGGCATTGCTGGATAAGCTGTGCTACCAGTACCGCTATGACGGATTGGGAAGGCTCGTGGAGAAAAAAGTTCCGGGGAAAGGTTGGGAATATATGGTCTACGACAAAGCAGACAGGCTGATTCTTGCCCAAGATGCTGTTATGAAATCACAAAATAAATGGACTCTGACCAAGTATGATAAATGGGGAAGAGTAATTTATACAGGAATGATTACAGGTGGAGAAAGAATAACTTTACAAAATCTGATCAAAGATCTAGTGATTACAGAATCTTTGAACACCGGAGGTTTTACCCAAAGTGGAATGACTGTTTATTATACAAACGATTATTTTCCCTCTGATACAAAGTCTATTCTAAGTGTTAACTATTACGATACTTATCCAAACTACAGCTTTAATCCTGCTTTTCCTACTACAATATTGGGACAGGCCATCATGACTGACAACCAGAACGCTTCAGTGAATACCCAGGCAATGCCTACCCTAGGTCTTGTGAAAAATATGGAGGACGACAATTGGACTAAAAGTTATGTGTATTATGATAAAAAAGGAAGATCTGTAGGTACCTATACCATTAATCATCTGGGTGGATATACCCGAACAGAAACAGAACTGGATTTTGCAGGAGTCGCCAAACAGTCCAAAGTCTACCATAAAAGGCTTACTACAGACACAGAAAAGGTAATCTCCCAGAGTTTTGAGTATGATAACCAAAACCGGATGATGAAACACCGTCATCAGGTAGACAGTGGTCCTGTAGAACTTTTAACAGAAAATACCTATAATGAACTTTCCCAGCTTTCCAATAAAAAAGTAGGTGGCGGTTTGGAGAGTATAGATTATCAGTATGACATCCGCGGGGCGCTTACAAAGGTCAATGATCCGGCTGCTCTGGGAACCAGGCTTTTCGGGTATTCATTAAAATACCAGAATCCGGAATATGCCAACGTAGCTCCGGGGAAAAGCAACGGGAATATTTCTGAAGTAGACTGGAAGTCTGCTTCAGATGGCATCCTGAAAAGATATTCGTATGTATACGACCCTCTGAACAGGCTGAAAGATGCTATTTATGCAGAGCCCGGATCTACCGTTCCGCATAACAATAATTATAATGAATACGTCACCTATGATTTGCATGGAAATATCAAAACCCTGCAGAGAAATGCCTTCCCTGTTTTTGGAACCACCTCTACCCTGGTTGATAATCTGGTGTACGAATATACCGGAAACCGACTGGATAAAGTGATTGAAAATGCCATGAACGATACCGGCTACGAAGGGGGAAATAATGTGATCGACTATGATGTCAATGGCAATATGACCACCATGAAGGATAAGGGAATCCAAAGTATTGGCTATAACTTCCTGAATCTGCCTGATCACTACGCTATTACACAAACTACCATTTTAGGAACCAACTCCTACAGTCTTGATTATCTGTACCGTGCAGACGGAACAAAGCTGAGAAAAACTTATTTCGCACCATCAAGCAGAAGAGGATCTTCAGATACGACCAGTATAACCGACTATCTGGATGGCTTCCAGTACAGTTACAACGATCTGGGAGGAGGTCTGCAACCTTGTCTGACCTGCCGAACAGAATCAGCCTATGAAGAACAGGCATATAAAAAAATGGTAATTCCCGGTGGTGGAGCACCGGAATGGAAGCTTGATTTTGTGCCTACAGCAGAAGGTTTTTACAGTTTCACAGAAAACCGTTATATTTACCAGTATAAAGACCACTTAGGCAATACGAGGGTCAGCTTCGCCAGAAACAGCGCAGGCGCTCCTGAAATTTTAGATACCAACAACTACTACCCTTTTGGTTTAAATCATACCGGAGGAAACGGAATCAACAGTTCAGGTTTTGGAAGCTGGCAAAGCTATAAATACAATGGAAAGGAGCTCCAAGAGACAGGAATGTATGATTATGGAGCCAGGTTCTATATGTCTGATCTGGGAAGATGGGGCGTAATTGATCCTTTAGCTGAAGCATCAAGAAGATTTTCTCCTTATAATTATGCTTTAAACAATCCTGTCATGTTTATTGATCCGGATGGTAGAAAGCCACGGACACATGATGCTGAAGAAGCATCGGTTATGTATCCAAAATCACTTTGGGGCTTCTTTATACAAGGAGGACAGAAAGACACTACAGCTCTTATAGATTTTATTGCACAGAATAATGGAGTGGGATCATTTCAGAACTTGGTAAATTCTGCAGAAGGTGGCGGTGGAGGAAGTGCCCCCACTCCAAAAAGCAGCACAGGTCCCGGAGTTATAGAAAGATTTATAAGTTGGCTGTTTGGGGGGAAGAAAAAAGCAGGAAGGCTAGAAGTTGGGCAAGTGGAGAGGGTTTCGATGAGCTATGGACAAACAGCATTGTTTGGACTTATTAGAAATGCAAATGTAAACGCTAATGGTGAAAGCCCATTAGAACAGTATAGAAGTTGGAGAGATAACCCATCATATCACGCAGGAGAAAGTTGGCTTGATAGATTTGCCAGAAATGTAAACAGTTCTCATATGGAGATACTGCGAGATGAAGGAAGTGGTGGCGGATTAATGTTTGGAGGATATGGATCATTTAAAAATGCTGCAGGTGCTGTAGAAGTCGCAGAAGAAGCAGTTGCAAACGGAAACTTTTATTCTACAGCCTTTGAAATGGTATTACCTGATGATATGTATCCTGGCGTGAGTTCATATATGCACTTTAAAACAGCTAATACCGCTTTAGAAGCAGGAATGTCAGCGGAAGCTATGTCTGAATTGGGAATAGTTGTTCCTAAATCATCGACAGGTACTATTTTGGGGAAAAGTCCAACCAATTGGGTATGGCATCATGATGTTGGAGAAGGAGTTATGCAGTTGGTTCCTAAAAGTCAACATCCAAATATACCTGGAGGTATTTTTTGGAATACTTTACACCCTGGAGGTAAAGGAGGAATGTCTATTTGGGGAGGTGGTTACAAATAATATTAACAAATAAAAATAGAAATGAACTTCATAAACTTTATTGATTATTTAATTAGTCCTGAAAAACTTGATAATTTATTAACTGAGCTTAATGTAGATAGAGAATCAGAAGCATTTATTGCTTGTTTAAAAGATTCATTAGATATAAATTCAGAAGTTTCAATTTTTGGAATTGAAGAAACAGATGGAAAACTTATGTTTGAGAAGGATGGCGTAAAATTTATTGAGTTATTCCCTTTAGAAATGGTTCAGGAAATGGCAACAGACTATGTTAATACATATAAAAATATGTCACATTCTGAAATCGCACAAAGACTTATGGATTATAGGATAAATGACGCATAATAGCTATAATCAACTTGTAGGTAATCCTGCTTATAATTAACAGTTCGGTGGAAAAGAAATCCAAAAAGAAACTTGCTGGAGTGATTTTGGAGCAAGGATGTACATGGGTGATATAGGAAGATGGGGTGTAATAGATCCATTGGCAGAGCAAATGAGAAGGTACTCTCCCTATAACTATGCCTTCAACAACCCGGTAAGTTTTATAGATCCGGATGGTAGAAAGCCACGGACACATGATGCTGAAGAAGCATCGGTTATGTATCCAAAATCACTTTGGGGCTTCTTTATGCAAGGAGGACAGAAAGACACTACAGCTCTTATAGATTTTATTGCACAGAATAATGGAGTCGGATCATTTCAAAACATAATGAAGATTATGGAAAGCTCAGGAGGAGTTTCAAATTCATCTTCATCTTCAAACTCTTCAGGAGGTGGTGATACAGGATCTGCCACAACAAGTTCTAATGATGATGGTAGTGTGAATGTTAATCTTGATCCAGTTGTTATAACAGGCAAGAAAGGAACCTTTAATTCTGAAGCTGTTATGAATGCTATGTTGATAGCGTTTGAAAGAGTTATGAAAAACGTTGAAAAGCAAATTTCACTAATAGAAAATAGTGACTGGTATGGCTCTGGAGGAAAAGGAAACTGGTTTTTTGGTGCTGGAGCCGCTTTAGCTGGTATAAAAGGAGGTTTAAATTCAGAACGAATGTATGGAGAAGGTCTCCGAAGAGGTTTATCTGAAAATTATGCTTTAACTGGAAGAAATCTTAGTCTATTTGGAAAAATGCCGCCAACAAAAGCATCTCTGCCTATTTCTAAATTTACTAAATTTGGAAGCCTTGCAGGAAAAGCAAGTTTTGGTATTGGTGTTGTTATGGATGGCATAGGTGTTTATAATTATTATTACAATCCAGATTCTGAAAATAAAGTACACCCTGCAAAGGCTGGATTAAATACAACAATTGGAGCTTATGGCTTAACTGGAGCTGGTACTATACCTGCACTATTGTATTTTGGGGTAGATGCTTTTTATCCTGGAGGATGGGAAGGTTACGGTAATGATTACCAAAGTATTCAATCTCAAAATGCAGCAATCATTCCTGGATTTATAACAGCTCCATATGGTTCACAAAAATTTTAAATCATGTTCAATAAAATTTATTATTATTTTTTCTATAAAATATACAAAGCAATTCAATATGCATCTGCTCCTTTTGGAGACCATCTAATCAATTTCAAAGCAGGATTAGTAATGATAGCCTTAGAAATTTGGCTTGTCTCATCAATAGGAATTTATTATTCTATTATAACTAAAACGAAAATAGAACTATCGATCTTTATGCCAATTATATATATACCTTTAATTATTATTCTCAGTTTTAATTATTATTCCTTAGATTACTTAGATACATGGAAAAGATATAATCAGGAATTTGATAAATTATCCAAAAAGAAAAATATGATTGGAAGTTGGGTAGTTTTTGGAGTAACTTTTTTAATAATTGCGAATTTTATTTTTTCATTCTACTGTTTGGACCAACAAGCTAGAAAAGATCAAACTGGTCCTTATACTCCAGAGATTGTAGCAAGAGAAAGAAGAGAAGATTCTCTACAGAAAGCTAAGCAAATTGAAAATTTAAAAAAGATATACGGTGAAGATAATAAAAAATAAAAATGTTATATTTTGTATAACAGCAAGTTATACATTTTTTTTTATTTTCTAAATTTGGAGGCATTATAAATAATTAGGGTATTGAAATCAATACCCTAATCTAAATTAAATAAGTTTCGCCAGAAACAGCGCAGGCGCTCCTGAAATTTTAGATACCAACAACTACTACCCTTTTGGTTTAAATCATACCGGAGGAAACGGAATCAACAGTTCAGGTTTTGGAAGCTGGCAAAGCTATAAATACAATGGAAAGGAACTCCAAGAGACAGGAATGTATGATTATGGAGCCAGGTTCTATATGTCTGATCTGGGAAGATGGGGCGTCATAGATCCTTTGGCAGAGCAAATGAGAAGGTACTCTCCCTATAACTATGCTTTAAATAATCCTGTCATGTTTATTGATCCGGATGGTAGAAAGGCAGAGGCTCCAGGACAGGAAGAAGAATATAATGCGCCACAGGCATCTTTATGGTGGTTTTATGCAGGTAGCGGTTCTAAAAATATGAGAGCGCTAATGGCCTATGGGTAAACTTCCCTGTTTTTCAGACCAATTAAAATTATTAAATTTAGTTTGTTAAACATTATGAAAAAGAGCAAATTTTCAGAACATCAGATTATCAATATTCTGAAAGAATATGAATCTGGGAAAGCGACAAAAGACATCTGTCGAGAACATGGGATTTCTGCACCTACTTTCTATCAATGGAAGCAAAAGTATGGAGGAATGGATGCGCAGCATCTTAAGGAGCTTAAAGCTCTACAGGAGGAAAACGTACGTCTTAAACGCATGTTTGCAGATCTGAGCCTGGATCATCGTATCTTAAAGGATATCATTGAAAAAAAGCTTTAAAGCTCTGTGAACGAAAAGAACTGGCAGAGGGGGTTATTAGCGAAACAGGAATCAGTGTTCATAGGGCTTGCAAGATCGTCTGCATGAGCCGCAGTATGTATTATTATGGGCATAAAAAAGACGACCAACCCGTTATCTCAAAATTACTGGATTTGGCAGCGAGGTATCCTACAAGGGGATTTGAAACCTATTATGGTAAGATACGTTTGGAAGGTCTGCTTTGGAACAGAAAAAGAGTCCTCCGTGTTTATCGAAATATTAATTTAAAACTAAGAGTTAAGCGCAAACGTCGTATTCCGTGTCGGATTAAAGAGAAGATTGTCCCAGGTGCAGTCAATGAGACCTGGTCAATTGACTTCATGAGCGATGCTTTGTCTAATGGACGAAGGTTTAGGGTTCTGAATGTCATTGATGATTATAATAGGGAGTCATTGGTTAATGAAGCATTTTATTCAATTCCAGGTGTCAGATTGGTACAAAGATTAAAAGAATTAATCACATACAGAACTAAGCCCAAGCGCATAAGATCCGACAACGGTCCTGAGTTTTTATCCAAGGTTTTTGTGGACTTCTGTAAAGATAATGACATTGAATTGCAATATATACAACCGGGGAAGCCCGCACAAAATGCATATATTGAACGCTTAAACCGCACATTCAGAGAAGATGTTTTAGATGCATATCTGTTCGGATCTTTAATAGAAGTAAATGCAATTGCTTATGAGTGGCAGATCGATTACAACAGTAATCATCCGCATAAATCGTTAAATGGACTTAGTCCTTGGCTGTATGCTAAAGAAGTTTTAGTGTATTAGAGTGTATTTTATATTTATTAACTGTTTGAAAAAGGGAAAGTCTTCAAAAAGGGAAAGGCTTCAATACGTTAAAAGTTGGTGATTCCATTTCCAAAGAATATAACACAAAAAGCTTTGACATATTTAGGGTGAAGAATGGTAGTTATACATTTTTTAAAAGTTACAATACTAATAAATAAAGTATTTTAAAATATAATGCCTCTAAGATGTTACATTTTTAGGGGTGTAATCTTCCCCAAAAACCGGAACATTTAAAAATATAGTTTTTAAATTTGGAAGACTATGAAAAAGAGCAAATTTTCAGAATATCAGATTATCAATATTCTGAAAGAATATGAATCTGGGAAAGCGACAAAAGATCTGTCGAGAAAACGGCATCAGCCAGCCAACATTTTACAACTGGAAGAGTAAATATCGCGGTTTGGATGGCAGCAACTCTCCAAAATGAAGACGCATAAAAATAACTGATGATCATTTCCAGTATAGTACAATTAATCAGAAATATTTTCTTAAAAACAGAACAACCTTCACGATAAAATGAAAAATAGGTTAATAGAAATAATATGTAAAGGATTGTACCCTACTTTGAATTTTAATTTTTTAAAAAAATTATTGTTAACTGCAAAAGAAGCTCGTTTTAATGATTCTGAAATTAATTCAATCAAAGATTTCGATGAAATAATGAATGTAATCAATTCAAATTCTTATTGTGATTTGGTGATGAGTACAGATTTTTTAGATATAAGGGGGAAAATTATTCCTAGGGTATTTATTAATTTAGGACGAAATAATGACGAAATTGAAATCTTATTTTTCTTTGATTTAAAGGATTTGAAGGAATCTAACTTTAAAATGAGCCTTGACTATTTAAAAGACTGGATAGAAGAATTTCAAATAAAATATAATTTTAACTATTTTATTTGTCAGATTGATAATGCCGACCATGATGAATATTATTTTGATATTAATGGGCAAGGAAAATTATACAATAACATTTAATTAAAAAAAGCAAAGACCTTTAAGTAGAAATCCGGTTAAACCCTGAAAAATACTAATATCACTGTCCACTTCAATTCCTATTCAATTTAAAAAAAAGGACAGGCCTTTATGAAGATTTTCCCTTTTGGTAAAATTCTCCTTTATCATCCCAATCCACGATCTGGTTACATCATTCATGGATTGGGCTACGTACACTCTTACCAATCCCACGATCTTTGTATCATTATTAAAAACCAACGCAATGCAAACAAAGAAAGTATGGTTCGTAACAGGAGCCTCAAAAGGCCTGGGACAGGCCTTAGTGAAAAAATTATTAGAAAAAAACTACCGGGTAGCCGCAGCTTCCAGAAATGTACAATCCTTAATAGCAGAAATCGGAAAGAGATCTGAAGTATTTTTACCGATTGAACTCAATTTAACCAATAACGAAGAGGTGCAGTCAGCGATTTCAAAAACTATAGATCATTTTGGTCAGCTTGATGTGGTGGTCAACAATGCAGGATATGGGCAGATTGGTACGTTGGAAGAACTTACAGATCAGGAAGCCAGAGCCAACTTCGATGTCAATGTATTCGGCACCCTGAATGTGATCAGAAATGCTGTTCCCTATCTTCGTGAGCAAAAATCCGGACACATCTTCAATATCTCGTCTATCGGAGGTTATGCCGGGAATTTTCCGGGCTGGGGAATTTACTGTGCAACCAAATTTGCAGTAGCCGGACTTACTGAAGCTTTAGCCGAAGAAATCAAAGAATTCGGAGTTCATGCCACGGTAGTGTATCCGGGATACTTCCGCACAGATTTTTTAAGTAAAGATTCCGTAAAAACACCGGCCAATCCGATTCAGGTTTATGAAACAGCCAGAAGTTCCGAGCATGCCCATCTGAATGAAATTAACGGCAATCAGCCCAATGATCCGGAAAAAGGAGCCGCAGCAATGATCGCACTCAGTGAAGAACAGAATCCACCGGTTCACTTTTTATTGGGAAGCGGCACTGCTGAATTTCTGGATCATAAAATGAAAACCATTACCGCTGATGCAAAACAATGGGAAACACTGACCATGTCTACGGTGATATAGTTTTTTTAAATCCAAAATCCTTCGACTTCAATCAGGATGACAATGCTGCTCTACACGGCTTTATTACTCATAGCAATGTCTAGTTTGCGTATCAGGCTGAGTGGAGTCGAAGCCTTTATTAACTGCTTCAATCAACAACAGATCTACTTTTCACATCAAACATAGTGTATTGTACAAAAAAAATTAAATTAGCATAATGAAACCTCCATTCCGCTTTAATTCAATTTCTGAGTTTCACGCCTTCTGCAATCTTCCGAATCCTGATCACCCGCTGATCAGCCTCATAGATTACAGCAAGGTGAACTACCCCACGGATGACACTGAACTGAAATGGATCCAGAATTTTTATTCCATCGGACTGAAGCGTAACGTGAATGCAAAATTCAACTATGGCCAGCAGGAGTATGATTTTGATTCCGGAGTTTTGTGCTTTGTTTCCCCGCTACAGTTTCTGAAACTGGAAATAAAACCGGAAGTGGTAGTGGAACCCACAGGCTGGCTGCTGGTCATTCATCCCGATTTTCTGTGGAATACTGCACTTGCGAAAAAGATAAAATCTTATGACTTTTTCAAATATGACATCAATGAAGCGCTTTTCCTTTCGGATAAAGAAGAAAAAATTGTCGTGGATATTCTGAAAAATATCGAACGGGAATACCAGTCGAACATCGATAAATTCTCGCAGGAACTTATTGCCGCCCAGCTTGAGCTCCTTTTGATCTATTCTGAACGATTTTATGAACGCCAGTTTTTCACCAGAAAAAAATCCAGCCACGAACTTCTGGAAAGATTTGATGAGGTCCTTTCGCGTTATTTTGACAGTGGAACCCTGATCGAAAGCGGAATTCCTTCGGTAAAAGCCATTGCCGGAGAGATGAATATTTCGCCCAACTATCTTGGATCTTTATTGCGCATTCATACGCAGCAAAACACCCAGCAGCACATCCAGAATAAACTCATAGAAAAAGCCAAAGAACACCTCAGCACCACTCACCTCTCGGTAAGTGAAATTGCTTATGAACTGGGTTTTGAGCATCCGCAATCCTTCAGTAAGTTATTTAAGCAAAAGATCAATCAGTCGCCCGTGGAATTCAGGAAGCTATTTAATTGAGAAAACCATTTCAGCTAAGCTAAATTTATTATTTCCTAACCTTAAAAATTTCGACTCATTTTATTTATATTTGTACAAAACACAGATAAAATATCATTATGGAAAAGCTACGAAATCTAAGAAAACAAAGAGGATATACTCAGGATTATATGTCTAAAATCATCTCAACCGATGTTTCCAACTACTGCAGAAAGGAAAGCGGTGATGTCAGAATATATGATGACGAATGGGAAAAGCTGGCCAAAGCACTTGATGTTCCGGTACAGGAGATCAAAGAAGAAAGAAAATCCGGCATTGTAAATAATGAAAATCCAATTTATAATGATAACTCCGGAAACTTTAATCACTATAATAATATTCCAGGTGATATTGTAGAAAATCTTCAGGATTATATCAAGGTCTTAAAAGCGCAGATAGAAGCTTTAAAGGAAGAAAATAAGAAATTAAAGTCTAAAAGGTAAAATAATTCTCTTGACCAGAATATATAATAAACCACTGCAAAAAAGCAGTAGTTTTTCTTTTTACAGGCTATACAAAACTCCTGTTCCTCAATAAAAACTGCACCTTTTCCTGCCAAAAAATCATTACAAAAACGAGCAGCAAATTCCGCTGCCTCATTTATTTTTTTCAAATTAATCATTACCTACCTAAAACACCATCAACACGATAAAACACTACACTACAACACCTTACATAAGAATTTATTTAATGAATTTTGTAAAAAAAGTAAAAACGGAATCATAAATTCACTACCTTAGGATTTAGATAAGCGGAATCCGAAAAGCTTTAAAAGAGTAGGAAAACCAAAAAACTAAATACCATGAAAAACTTAAAAAAACTTTCAAGAGACCAAATGAGATCATTATCCGGGGCAGTAGCAGCAGCAATCGAAGCACCTTGTGACGGATGGAAATTATGCCATGCCAACGATGACGGCAGTTATGGCTGGGGAATGTGTCCTGCGTCAACAGGAGGAACAAGCTGCCATAATTACGCCTGCGGAGGTGGATTTTGGTGCTAATTAAAAGCATGAGAATGAATAGTTTTTCAGAAGGCTATTCATTCTTCTCTTATTTTTAATTCCCTATTGAGTTCTGTCATTTCCACAACAATCACAATTATTATGAAAAAAATTATCTTACTCATCCTGATGCTGATCTTCGGAATTGGGTATGCGCAAAAAGTAAAAAAAGAAGAAAAGGTAAAAGATAAATTTGAATCGCGGCAGCCTCAGGACCTGTCTGTTCCTCCGCCTCCAATGGTCGCTTTTCCCGCTCAGTATCCTAAAGGTAATAAGGCATTTATTGACAATGTCAAAAAGAATTTAGATGCCAGCGCTCTAAAAAATCTTGGTAAGGATTTAAAAACAAAAATCATCCTGAAGGTGAATTCAGAAGGCAATGTAGTGAATGTTTCCACCTACGGAGGGAATGAAGCATTCAATACAGAAGTAAAAAAAGCAGCTGAAAAAGCCACGTACAATATTAAATGGGAAGCCGGGAAAAATAACCGTGGCGAAAAAGTAATTGACATCGTCCATCTTCCGTTTAAATATCCAAATACGTAAAAAATCAGTATCAAATTCAACCCTTATTTGATATTCCCCGATAAACAAAAAAGAGAAACCTTACGGCTTCTCTTTTTTTATTTTTATCCAAACTTTCTTTTCCTCATCCAGAAGAACAGGCCTCCCAGCAGGCCAATCACTACTAAAGGCAGCAGTAAATTCAGCCATTGCCAGTTTGCTTTTTCTTCCGTGATACGGTTTCTGTCCAGAAGCCTTTCTTCAATATTTCTGTTTCGGAGCGCCATCAGATTACTGTCGTCCAGAAGATAATCTAAAGCATTTCTCAGGAACTGCTCGTTTCCGAACTCCTGATTCGTAAGACGGTCAATTCCCATCGGAAGCGGCTCACCTTTATGCATTTTATTTCTTCCGACATCTCCGTCAGCAATCACGATCATTTTATTTTCAGGACTCTGGCTTTTGAAGCCCGGATATCCTTTTCTTTCAATTCTTGATGCATAGGCGGAAGTAAATTTTCCTTCCAGCGCAACAGCGAAAATTTTAGGCGTACTTGGTTTTTCCATCTGGCCAAGGCTGTCTACGCTTGCAATTTCTTTAAGATCCACATAATTGGGAACCTGCTTAAGAAGCGTTCGTTCACTGGATTCAAAAAGAACCTTTGTTTTAATATTTTTTCTTCCTCCCAAAGTATCAATAGAAGTCGGGAATTCAAATTTTACAGGATTGATGTTTTTCGTGATCGGATTATCATTCTCCGAAATTCCCAGTGGGAAATACGGCCACGGAAGGCTGGTATACTGAGGGTTCCCTCCTACTTCACCGGTAACCAGTTTCAATAGTGCAAATTTCTTTACATCTTTCACCAAAGCCGGATTGATCCTGATTCCGTAATTGAAAAAGAAATCCGTCATATTGATATCTACCGGGAAAGGCATTACCTTCTGAGATCTTGTCAGCGTATCCATTTCAGCATTCACTGCATCAATCATCCAAAGCGTTTTCCCGCCATTCATAATAAACTGGTCAAGAATAACCTTTTCATTATCTGTAAATGCTTTTCTGGGTTTTGCAATCACCAGAGCGCTCATCTGTTTTAGCAAAGGAAGATCCTCCAGTGTAAGTTCTGTCTGATTTTTTGGGACCACGGGACCTGCATCATAATTTTCCATTGCCAATTGCATAAAACCATGGAACTCTTCAGGACCAAGCTCATCCTGATTCACCAGGATTCCTACTTTCTTTCTTTTATCTGCTGCGATATTTTTGATATTGGAAACCAGACTGTACTCCAGACCTTCTATAGATCTCGTCAGCTGCTGATCTGCATCTATTCCTGCCTGCTGTACCACCAACGGAATAGAAACGCCTCTTTTGTCATATTTTATAACGGCATAAGGGAAAAGCGTGATCTGTGAAATCTTCCCGTCTTTGATATCCGGAAGAACAGAAGGCTGCATCCCCATCGCCATCAGGGTATCCTGAGACATTTTTGTTTTTATAGGATCGATGAATTTGAAATCGATCTTCGGATTGATCTTCCTGAACTCTTCCAGCATAAATCTGGTTTCGCTCTGAAGCTGCTTGAAGCTTGCCGGGAAGTCACCTTCAAGATAAACATCTACGGTAAGCGGCTTTTTCATCGACTCCAGTACTTTTACCGTACTGTCCGAAAGCGTGTATCTTTTTTCTTTTGTTAAGTCTAATCTGATTCCCGAATAGGCAAGCAGAATAACCAAAGGAACCACTGCAATAAGGAAAATTCCTAATGGAGATTTGATATTGAACTTCTTCATAATGCTACTTCTTTTTAGTGATAAAATGGTTGGACAATAAGAGTGTAGCACCGATGATCAGAATAAAATAAGCCACATCCGTAAGATCGATAAGCCCTCTGGTAAAGCCCAGAAAATGCTGATAAAATCCTACATTCTGAAGAATAAAATCTGCCCCTCCCAACAATTTATAGCTCGCCAGCTGCTCTATTCCGAAGTACATGATAAAACACATGAAAACGCCTAAAAGGTAAGCCATGATCTGGTTCTGCGAAATTGAAGAAGCTAAAATCCCGACTCCTGAAAAAGCAGCAATTAAAACAATCAGACCAATATAGCTTCCGAAGGTCATTCCAAGGTCAATATTTCCGGCCGGAACCCCTAAAACATAGACGGTATAAAGATAAATGAGTGAGGGAATAAGACATAAAACCCCAACGATCCACACCGAAAGAAATTTTCCTGCTACCAGATCTGAAACCTTTAAAGGCTGTGAAAAAAGCCAGTTCAGCGTTCCCGTCTGCTGCTCTTCCGCAAAAGTTTTCATAGATAGTGCTGGGATAATAAACATCAGCAGCCATGGAACCAGTACGAAATAGCTTTGCAGAGAAGCCATTCCTATATCGAAAATATTAGAATCATTCTCGAAAAAAAACAGGAAAAGAGCCGTTATCAAACTGAATGCGCCGATAATGACCCACGCGCTCCAGTTGCCAAAGTAACTCCAGAGTTCCTTTTTTAAAATTGCAATCATAGTTTTTCTGTACAATGTAAAAAGTAAAATGCATTCATGTACCCATTCTACTTTCAACAGTTATTTGTTTTTTTTATTTTTATTAACGAGTTTTACTGTCATCATGATCAGAAATACAAGAACGAAAAATCCGGTAATTAATTGCCACCAGTATTCAATCACGGAAGATTTCAGGATCACTGTGAAAACCACCAGAAACAGAATGAAAGTAGCGATTTCGTTCGCCTGCCTAAGTTTGATGTTGGGTGTTTCGATTGTTGCTCCGTTCAGCTCCTTCAGTTGAAGCACTTTTTTCCAGCACCAGTAGTGATAGGCAGCCAGACCAATCAGGAAAGTCAGCTTCAAATGAAACCACGGCATTTTCATCAACCCTGTATTCAGAAAAATCATGACAATTCCGCAGACTGCCATAATGATCCCAGCAGGAACTGTAATGATATTCCACAGCCTTCTGGCCATGAAAGTATACTGCTCTCTGAGGATTTTCTTTTTTTCTTCTGCAAACTCGTCCGTATCTTTATAGTAAACGAAAATTCTTACGAGATAAAAAATTCCCGCAAAATAGCTTACCATGAAGATGATATGCAGTGCTTTGATTATGGTATAAAGCATGAGTGAATATAAAAATTATTGATCTGTAGCGTCGATGGGCTGCATTTCCTGTAGTTTTACTCTTTTCGCGCCCAGATTGACGTAGTATTTCTCCAGTTTATTCAGATGATCTTCGCTGCTCTCTTTTCCTTTTACATACAGGCTGTAGTCGCTCCAGATGTTAATGCAAAACAATCCTTTCACTAAAATCCGGGCGTTGGACTGTTCAAAATTTTTCGCAAGAAAGACCTCCAGATCGGGTTTTGTTTTAAACTCATACACCATCACGCCACCGTCATCTCCTTTTGGGTTATTATAGGTGAAAGTGTAGAAATTTTTGATGGTCGCTGCCGTTTCAGGGCCTTCTATTTTTGAAATAATATCGGGATCACTCGTCACAAAAGGAATCTTTGTAATCCCGATATCTTTCATTTCTTTATCTATTGTCGCAGGTTTCATCCCCTGCAGTTCTACATTTTTAAGATCGAAATCCATAATGCTCTGTGCAGAGAAACTCTGAAAACATACAAAACCGATGATCAAGAGTAATTTTTTCATAAAACCTGTTTTAAATGATTAGGTGTTGAATTAAGAAATAACACCAAGTTCTTTTCCTACTTTTTCAAAAGCAGCAATCGCTTTGTCAAGGTGTGCTCTTGTGTGCGCTGCAGAAAGCTGTACTCTGATTCTCGCTTTTCCTTTAGGTACGACAGGATAAAAGAATCCGATGACATAAATCCCTTCATCCATAAGCTTTTCAGCCATTTTCTGAGCAAGAGGAGCGTCATATAACATCACGGGAACGATTGCGGCATCGCCTTCAGGAATATCAAATCCTTTTGCCATCATTTCTGTTCTGAAATATTCCGCATTTTCCATAACCTGGTCACGAAGTGAAGTATCATCGGAGATCATATCCAAAACTTTAAGGGCAGCTCCTACGATACCCGGCGCCAGTGAATTGGAGAATAAATACGGACGTGAACGCTGTCTCAGCATATCGATGATCTCTTTTTTACCGGAAGTAAATCCTCCCAGAGCACCTCCTAAAGCTTTTCCTAAAGTTGAAGTGATGATATCTACTCTGCCCATTACTTCATTGGCTTCATGGGTTCCACGGCCTGTTTTTCCGATAAAACCTGTCGCGTGAGAATCATCTACCATCACCAAAGCATTGTATTTATCCGCAAGGTCACATACACCTTTCAGGTCAGCTACAATCCCATCCATAGAGAAAACGCCGTCTGTAACGATGATTTTGAAACGGTGATCTTTTTCAGAAGCAGCGATCAACTGTGCTTCCAGATCAGCCATATTATTGTTTTTATATCGGTATCTCGCTGACTTACAAAGACGTACTCCGTCAATGATTGAAGCGTGATTCAGCTCATCTGAAATAATCGCATCTTCTTCAGTAAACAAAGGTTCAAAAACCCCTCCGTTCGCATCAAAACATGCAGCATATAAAATGGTGTCTTCAAGACCTAAGAAATCAGCAATCTTTTTCTCCAGTTGTTTGTGAATATCCTGGGTTCCGCAGATGAAACGTACAGATGACATTCCGTAACCATGAGATTCTATCATGTCCCGAGAGGCCTTCATCACCTCCGGATTGTTGGACAACCCCAGATAATTATTGGCACAAAAGTTCAAAAGCTTTTTTCCGTTAGCTTCTATTTCCGCACTCTGCTGGGAAGTGATGATTCTTTCTCTTTTATAAAGACCGTCATTTTCAATGTTTTGCAGTTCGTTCTGTAAATGTTGAAGATATTTTTCAGAGATCATTTTTTAGTAAATTTTTAGATGCGCTAATTTAATAAAAAGGCGGTAAAATATCAGCTTTTATGAGTTTTATTCTAAAAATAGAATTCAAATTCAGTTTTAACACTATTAGTCCACTAATTTAGTAGGATAATATTTATATTTGTCCTTTAAATTTCAGGAATATGAGACTGACTCCGATAGAAAAACTAAGCAAAATAAGTACGAGAAACTTCAACACCCATTACATGAAGCCGCGCTTACCTGTAGTCATGGAAGATTTTATCGATCCGGAAAGTCCTGCTTTTAAAAAGTGGAGTTATGAATATTTCAAAGAAATAGCTGGTGATCACAAGGTTAATATCTATGGAAGTGAACTGGAATCTCTGGACAGAGTGGCCAGCAGCCCTATCGGACAGACGACATTTTCAAAATATCTTGATCTGATCAGTACGACCCCTACAGAACACAGGCTTTTTTTATTTAATCTCCTCAATATCAGAACCGAGCTTAAAGATGATCTTCACTATAACGATGTCACCAACGGCAAACTCATCAAATGGTTGCCTTTTATGTTCTTTGGTGGTGAAGGTTCGATCACCAGAAATCATATTGATATCGATATGTCCCATGTGTTTATTACCCAGTTTCACGGTATTAAAAGAATCTGGCTTTTCCCATGGGAGCAGTCGGATCTGATGTACAAACTTCCCTATAATTTCCACAGTTTGCCTAATATCAAAGATCCCGATTACAGAGAATTTCCCGCACTGCTTTATTTAGACGGCTATGAAACAGTCCTTAATCCGGGCGAAACTCTTTATATTCCTTCCGGATGGTGGCATTACATTCAATACGAAACCGAAGGCTATTCAGTTTCTGTAAGAGCTCTTCCTTCCAGTCTTCTGGAGAAGTGGCGTGGTTTCAAAAACATGGTGGTGACAAGGAATTTTGACAACATCATGCGCAAAATCTTTAAGGAAAAATGGTTCAGGTACAAAGTAAAAACCGCCAGAAAAAGAGCTGTACGGGCTACCAGAAAACAAAAAAGCTTTATCATCTGAAAGCGTCCTCAATAGATGTTTAATCAATAAATTATTTTAACGATGGAATTATTGTATGCCATAACATGCTCTGAACGTTCTCACTATTTCTGTTATCCAATTTTTTTGCCTTGTTCTGGCTTGTGAGCATCTTCATCCAATTTGGTTTTTACCAATCAAATTTTTATCCGGCTCTTGCCCGAAAACAGCAAAAACGGTCCTTAGGTCCGTTTTTGCTGTTTAAGTGGAAGTATTTTTAATGTTTGATAAACTTTATATTTTTCTCCTGAACGGTAAAGATGTAAGTTCCCGGAACAAGCTCTGCAATTCCAATTGCTTTTCCAGGTTGATATGCCTCTTTTCTGATCAGTCTTCCATCGATAGAGTGAATGGAATAATCAGCCGGCTTGTCAAGTCCTTTCAGGTACATTTCATTCTTTGCAGGGTTTGGATAGAGGGCAAAGTCTTCCTTCTCTACAGAAGAGACACTCAATGTATTATCCTGAACCACGGTAGAGTTTTTATCCAGAATCTGATTTTCATAATTAAACTGAACGCTGGCAACCGTAAAAGGTACTGTTTCCAGGAATCCCTGATTATTAGAAGTATGATTTAAAACAAAATAAGCGGTTTGTCCTCCTGTTCCGTTTACTTTGATCGGAAGCGGCATTTCAAAAAAGCTTACAGAAGCATTGCTCTGAGTCTGTCCTGCTTTGAACAAAATCTGATTTCCGGTCTGTCTCCATTTAATGGAATACGTAGGATACCCTTGTCCATATAACCAGTCATTAAAAAACTCTGTAAAATCTTTTCCGGTCGACTGAAGAAATGAAGCTTTAAAATCCGCAGTACTGGCATAGCCGTACGCTAAATTCGGTCTTGCGTGATAGTCTTTCACTGCCTGGTAGAAAGCGTCGTCTCCCAATATCCATTTGATCATTCTTACGATATATCCACCTTTCGCATAGGAAAGCCTGCTGCTGAAGATACGGTTGGAATTGGAAAGTTCTCCATCTGAAACATAGGTACTACCACCTGTACTGCTTGTAATTAAGTTTTTCTGACCCACAAGATAATTCATAAAGTCAGCATTCGTCATCAGAAGTTTTTCGTTGGCTACATGTTCCCCGAAAGTCGCAAAACCTTCATTCAGCCAGATGTCATTCCACGTGGCACAGGTAACTTTGTCGCCAAACCACTGATGAGCAAGCTCATGAGCAATAATATCCTTACTCCAGCTCCCCATAGAAGACATCGTCTGGTGTTCCATGCCACCACCCCACTGAAATTCCAGATGTCCGTATTTTTCATTACGGAATGGGTAGGGTCCAAAATAGGTTTCAAACGTATTCATGATTTGTTTAGTCCATTCAATATTAGCCATTCTTGTTGTATTGGAATTGGTGGACGGGAATACATAATTCACAAACGGAAAAGGAGGATTTCCGATGGTGCTGGTGATTTTTGTATAATTGGTAACGGAAAGGGTAATCAGATAAGCTGCTGTAGGATAAGCCGTTCTCCAGAAAGTAAGTTTCTTGGAACCGGGAAGTATCGTTTCAGACATCAGCTTACCATTCGCTGCAACGTTATATTGTGAAGGTGTTGTGATTTTAAAATCGAATCTTTCAATTTTATCATTAAGACTCTGCTTGGTAGGAAACCAGTCCTGTGCGCCATAAGGTTCACTTAACGTAGAAAGAACAGCCGCTCCGCCCTGAGTGCCATTAAAAAAAGCATTGTACCCGGTAGGAGGAGCTCCTGCATAAGTAATCGTCAGAGAATCAAGTGTATTGGCAGGAATAGAAGCAGGAAAATCTATTTTCACTTCATCTGTTGGAAGCTGCTGAAACGTTAAATTAGCGCCGTGGTATTTCACCTGAGAAACCGTAAGAGCATCCGTAAGATCAAAATAGATGCTGCTCATATTCTGATTGGGCTTAAAGTGAGAGGTTACGGAACCTGAAATATTATACACTGCAGGATCCAACGCAATATCCATTCTCTGATACTGAAGATCATAATTTAAAGTATTGGGGCTTATATTATAGGTCGTCATTTTTTGAGAAAAGGATTTCATTTCCCTGGCAACCAATCCTTTTTTTTCAATATTGTGATCATGTTTATTCTGGCTGTAGAATACCTGCGGAAGCAAGAGGCTCAGAATCAAAAGATAAAGTGTTTTCATATCCGATAAAATTATGCGCTAAATATAGATAAAAACCTTTCAATCAATGATTAAAAGGTTAATTTTTCGCAAATATAGATATTTATATAAAAAACAATGAAAGTTTATAATGATAATAATATTTATTTCATCATATTATCAATAATACATAATTTTTTAAATCAAAAATTACAGAAACTCTACATTTAAATTAACAAATAGCAACAGTAAGTTAGATATTATTAAACATAATTCCTATATTATTGTAATTTTTTAATATTTTATAAATTTGATCTGCTGACCTTGAATACTCAAAATATAAGTTCCCGGAACAAGTTCTGAAATGCTTATGGCTTTCCCGGGCTGGTACTTATTTTTCATTACTAATTGGCCGTCCAGAGCATGAATTGAATACCCGGCAGATTTCAAAACTCCCTTCAGATATAATTCATTTTTTGCAGGATTCGGATACAACGTAAAGCCTTCTTTTTCCACAGAGGACACACTTAATGTATTATCCTGAACAACCGTAGAGTTTTTCTCCAGGATCTGGTATTCATCATTGAATTCAACACTGGCGACCGGGAAAGAAACCGTTTCCACGAAACTCTGATTATTAGCGGTATGATTCAACACAAAACGGGCAGTCTGTCCTCCCGTTCCGTTCACCTTGATCGGTAATGGCATTTCAAAAAAGCTTACGGAAGGACTGCTCTGCGTCTGTGAAACCTTAAAAAGGATCTGATTTCCTGTCTGTCTCCATCTTGTCGCATAAGTCGGATAACCTTCTCCATACAGCCAATCATTAAAAAATCCTGTAAAATCTTTTCCTGTAGACTGCAGCAGTGACGCATTGAAATCTACCGTTCTTACATAGTTATAGGCTAAAGCGGGTCTGCCATGATAGTCTTTTAAAGCCTGGTAGAAAGCGGTATCACCAAGAATCCACTTGATCATCCTTAAAATATAAGCCCCTTTTGCATACGTCAGTCTGTTGTTGAATATCCTGCTTACATTGGAAAGTTCAGCATCCGGAACGTAGGTAGGTCCATCCGGAGCAGAAGTGATATTATTGATCTCTCCCAGCAGAAAATTCTTAAATTCAGCACTGGTCATGAGTAATTTTTCATTTGCGAGGGTAGCTCCGAACGTGGCAAACCCCTCATTCAGCCAGATATCATTCCATGCCCCGCATGTCACTTTATCGCCGAACCACTGATGGGCCAGCTCATGAGCAATAAGACCTTTGCTCCAGCTTCCCATGGACGACATGGTCTGATGCTCCATACCACCTCCGAATTTGAATTCCATATGCCCGTATTTTTCATTACGGAAAGGATACGGACCAAAATAGGTCTCGAAAGTATTCATGACCTGTTTGGTCCATTCTATATTCGCCATGCTTGTTGCATTGGCATTGGTGGAGGGATATACATAATTGACAAAGGGAAATGGCGGATTGCCTATGGTATCATTTAGCTTAACAAAGTTGGTAATGGAGAGTGCGATCAGATAGGCTGCGGTAGGATACGCTGTTCTCCAGAACGTAAGTTTCTGACTGCCGGGAAGAGCAGTTTCAGACATCAGCTTTCCGTTGGCTGCCACATTATATTGTGAAGGAGTGGTGATCTTGAAATCAAATCTTTCAATTTTGTCATTCATACTCTGTTTGGTGGGAAACCAGTCCTGTGCCCAGTAAGGCTCATTCAAAGTACAGAGGATAGGAATTCCGCTTTGGGTGGTCGTATTGAAACCATTTCCCGTTACAGGAGCTCCTGAGTAATGGATCGTTAATGAATCCAGTGTATTGGCAGGAATCGAGGCCGGAAAATCTATTTTGATTTCTTTGGTCGCCAGCTGTTGGAATGTAAGATCAACTCCATGATACTGCACCTGTGAAACTACCAGAACATTGGACAGATCAAAGTAAATGCTGCTCATATTCTGATTGGGCTTAAAATGAGAAGTCACTGAACCTGAAACATAATATACTGCAGGATCAAGATTCAGATTCATTCTCTGATACTGAAGATCATAGTTTAAGGTGTTGGGATTGATGTTGTAGGCAATCATTTTCTTCGAAAAAGTATTCATTTCTTTCGCAATGAGTCCTTTCATTTCAATATTTTCCTGTATCTGGCCGGAGAACTGCTGGGAAAGGAAAAGCCCCAGAATTAAAAGATAAAATTTTCTCATATTCAGGATATTAGATTTAATCAAAGATAAAAAAAACCTTCTAATCATGGATTAAAAGGTTTTTATACTGTTGAAATTATTATTTTTTAAAGATCCAGAGCCGGCTCAAGAATTTTTTCCATTCTTTTCTTTACCATGTCTACAGATCCTGCGTAGTTGTTGACCATTAAAGAAAACACCAGTGTCTTTCCTGAATTGGTTTTCAGATATCCTGCTAAGGTTTTTACTTTATTTAAAGTTCCTGTTTTAGCAAAAACCTGTCCGTTTCCGGTTCCGATGAACATTCTTTTCAATGTTCCGGATTGCCCTCCTACAGGAAGTGATGTTAAATACGTTTTATAATATTTCTCATCCATTAATGAGGTCAAAAACTTCACCTGAGAAATCGGGGTTACATTATTGCTTCTTGAAAGTCCGCTACCATCCATATAATTCAGCCCGATCATGTCGAAACTTTCATTCTTAAGATGCTCTGTTACCACTACTCTTCCTGATTCTGAAGTTTGATCTCCCATTTTCTGGAAGCCTACCGTTTTCAGGAGCGCTTCTGCCAAAGAGTTGTCACTGTGCTGGTTGGTATAAAATATAATATCACCTAATGTTGGAGATTTATATGCTGAAACAAGTTTTCTGGTTTCAGGGGTAGCATCCGTCATTTTAGGGGTTACTTTTCCTGTCACTCCAATTCCGCTCTTTACCAGTGTCGTTCTTAAAGTATTGGCAAGATATGCCGGAGCATCTGGAAGTTTGGTTGTTAAAGTTCCGTTTCCTTCATACTTTTCAGCATATACCATCTGTTTTACGTAAGGAGAAACATAGAAATACTTTTTATCAGAAGTAAAACCTGATTTTTTGACGATCAGTTTTTCGTTGGCTGGATTGATCTCGCGGGTAGTTCCTACGGGCAGATAGTAATTATTGTTTTCAAGCCATACAACATTTTCCGGAAGCATTGCAATATTGCCTTTGAAAAGCGCTGTCTGAATGATAATATCACCATTTACCTTTTTGATACCTTCGCGGGAAAGTCCGCCCATGAAGTCTGAAATAATGTCTCTGTAAGACCATGCTCCGGCTTTATTGGTTCCTAAGGAAGGATCACCACTGCCGATCAGATACAAATTTCCATTTAAAACTCCATTTTCATCAATAGTCCCTGAATATTCCAGCTGCGTCATCCAACGGTAGTTCTCCCCTAAAAGGTTCATAGCTGTTTCTGTTGTTAATAATTTGGTGGTAGAAGCTGGAACTAAAGGAGTATTTTCGTTGTACGAAGAGATGATCTTCTTCGTTTTGGGATCATACACTACGAATCCCCAGGTTGCATTTTTCAGCACAGGATCCGTCATCATTGTGTTTACATTAATGTCTACAAGCTCTTTGGCCGACAAAAATGTTTTCTCTGCTACCGAAGTAACGGGAGAAGGCAAATTCAAAGTACTCCTTTGATTGTCGTAGGCCTGTGAGTAAAGAACTGTAGAAACGGTAGATTGAGCAAGGAAAAAACCAGAAGCCAATACCGCTGCACTTGAAATATATTTTCTGTAATTTACCATCGATCTTTTTTTTGTTTCAATAGTTTGACACCGTAAAAAAGGATAAGTTAAATCATCCAATTAAAGAGCCAAACACTTAATCAACGACCAAAAGTAGAAATTATTGTCATATAAAGGGGTACCGAGGTCTTATAAAAGACCGTAAAGTTTGTTAAAAACTGTTAAAAATCTACAATAACATCTTTTTTAATACTTTGATAAGCAGTAATTTCATCAAATTCATTCAAACTTAACAAAACCATTTTCTTGAACGGATCATAGTTTTTCCCCCGCGGAAGTTTGAGCATAATCTGAAACTGGTAGAGATTATTAAGCCTTGCAATCTGAGCCCTTTCCGGTCCTAAAACACATTCATCCGGCAGATATTTTCTTAAAATAGACCCTAAAAACTGGGAAGCACGGTTCACCTTATCCTCTTTTCTGTGCTTAAGCTCGATCATGATAAGTTTTGTGAATGGCGGATAATGGAATTTCTGACGTTCCGTAAGAATATATTTATAGATTTTGGCAGGATTATTCATCTTGATCAGCTGAAAAACAGAATGCTCAGGATTATAGGTTTGAATTAAAATTTTACCTTTTCCAGAAACCCTTCCTGCTCTTCCTGAAACCTGAGTGATCAGCTGGTACGCTCTTTCCTCAGCCCTGAAATCCTGTACATACAGCAATGAATCAGCTTTGGGAATGGTAACCAGTTCGATATGGTCAAAATCAAGGCCCTTAGAAATCATCTGTGTTCCCACGATAATATCTGTTTCGCCTTCTTCTATCTTTTCGTAGAGCTTTTCGTAAGCAAACTTCTTACGCATGGAATCTACATCCATCCGGTCTACTTCATTGTCGGGAAAAAGCTTGGAAACTTCCTCGTGAATCTGTTCTACGCCTACTCCTCTTTCATTCAGCTTTTCCGACTGACATTTCGGGCAGCTTTTGGGCTTTGATGCTCTCTGCCCGCAATAGTGGCATTTCATTTCATTGGCTGCTTTGTGATAGGTCATCACGACATCGCAGTTCGAACAGTAATTGACATAGCCACAACTTTCACACTCGATTACATTGGCATAGCCACGACGGTTGTGAAGTACGATGGCCTGATTTTTTTCATCAAGTGTTTTTTTGATCTCATCAATGAGTTGTAAAGAAAAATTACCGGAAACTTTTTTAGATTCCTGGGCTTCTTTAAAATTAATCAGTTCGTATTCAGGTAGATCTACATTCCCAAATCTCTCATTGAGGAAAATATATTTTATTTTGTCTTTTCTGGCGTTATAATAGCTTTCTACAGAAGGAGTGGCTGACCCCAGAATGACTCCGGCACCGTAAAGATTTCCCAAAACCAGGGCTGCATCTTTTGCGCTAAAATTGGGTGAAGCTTCTCTGGGTCTGTAAGCGGAATCATGTTCTTCATCCACCACGATCAATCCGAGATTGTGATAAGGCAGAAACAACGCATTCCGTGTTCCGATAAGGATTTTGATATCATTCTGCTTAATTCTCCTCCAGACTTCTACGCGTTCAAAATCGGTGAGTTTCTGGTGATAGAAACCAAGCTGTCTTCCATATTTCTTTTCTAATCTTTGGGTAATCTGTTTGGTAAGCGAAATTTCAGGAAGCAGAAAGAGAACATTTTTCCCTTCTTCAATACATTCTTCTATTTTTTCTAAATAAATATGGGTTTTTCCAGAGGAAGTCACGCCATGCAACAATACATTTTTACCTTCATCAAAGGCTTCATCGATTTCAACTTTGGCCTCCTTCTGTTGTTCGGAAAGTTCTTCCAGCGCTTCAATTTCACCTTCGTAACTTTCGATCCTGTCTTTCTGCATGTAATATTCCTCGACAAGATTTTTATCGGTAAGTGGTTTAAAATGGGAGCTGCCGAAATATCCATCCTCAAAAAGTTCAGCCTTTTTTATAGGAATATCGGGATGTTCCGTCTGCTTTTCCAAAATCGCCAGAAAAAGGTCTTTCTGCTTGGGTGCCTTGTTCAGTTTCAGAAGAATTTCAGTAAGGTTCTGGTTGCCTAAAACCTCATCTTTGATTTTTATGTAGGCTACTTCTTTTGCTTTATATTTTTCATCAATTTTTTCATCAATTTCAATATACTGCAAATCGATCAGTGAATTGATGGTTTTAATAATATCTTTTTTAGGAACAAAGGCTTCAATATCGGTAAGGTTGATCAACTGGCGTACTTCCAACGCCTGGATCAAATACATTTCATTGACATCAAGATTTTCAAAATCAACTGTAATCCCGGGCTTTAACTTGAGATAGGTTTCACTTTCCAGTTTTAAAGAGGATGGAAAGGCAAAACGGTAGATCTCACCCAATTTGCACAGATAGTAATCTGAAAGCCAGTTCCAGAAATTGATCTGTTCTTCAGGCACGATGGGTTGATCATCCAAAATACTGATCACTTCTTTAGCCACAAAATTCTCAGGTGTATTGTCGTGAAGTTCAAAAACAATTCCTGTATAGATTTTCTTCCCTCCAAACGGTACCAATACCCGCATTCCCGGCTGGATATCAGTTATTAGTTCTTCCGGAACTTTATACGTGAAAGATCCTTTTAAATTAAGTGGTAAAACGATTTGAGCGTACTGCAAGGGAAATTTTTAAAGTGTAAAATTAGATTTTTCTTTAGAGAACTGCAATTTTTTATTGAGATTGTATGCTGTCATTGTAAGGAGGTGTAGTGAGGTTAACTTAAATAAAGTAAAAAATCTTTTTCTCGTATTTTAAATGGCACCAGAAGGCTTTCTGTTTCTCGCAGATTTAGCAAATTAAGCAGATTAAAAATAATGTGTATCTCTGCAAGATCTATGCAATCTGCGGGAGGTTATTTCAAAATATAATACGATGTAGTTTTTCAAACGCAAAGTCTGATGTTGAAAGCTTTTAATTTTAAGGAAAGCAATGCGTCTGGCTGCATTGTTGATGAAGCTTTATTGATAAAACGTTGGCTTAATCAAATCAGGGCTCATTAGTTTGACTCTTTGTTTAACTAAAAACAAGGTCTTAAAATTAATCCTGGCATCAAAAAATCAATTCTCTTTTTGAGATACTTTCGCTTCGCTCTGAATGATAAGTATCTGACTCAATTTTGATTTTAGAAAAGCCATTCGGTGATGTGATACCAACCTGCTGAAGTAAGGAATCCCACTATAATGCTGAAACCAATGATGAGATTGGTAAGCTTGGTATTGAGTCTGAACTGTTCTGCAATAATGCTTGAGGTAACCACGGTAGGCATAGCGGCTTCAAACACGGTAATTTTCGCTACATCTCCTTTTATATTGAGAAGCAGTGCCAATCCTAAAACGATTGCCGGAGCTAAGATCAATTTATACAACATGGAAGCAGACATCTGCGGGATCAGTTTTTTCCATCCGTTGAATTTCAACTGAAGTCCTACAGAGAATAATGCCAATGGACTTACCGTGGCAGCCAGTTTATCAAAAAACGGTTCAGCCGCTGTAAAATCAATAAACTGAGATAATGTCAGTGCTGCGATACAGCCTACCAGTGGCGGAAAGGTAATCACTCTTTTAAGAATAAACAGAGCACTTACTTTTCCGGATCTGCTTCCTCCTTTTACTGCGGCAATGATTCCTAAGGTAGAAAGGGCAAAAAACATGGTCTGATCACAAATAATAGCAATACTTAAAAGGCTTTCTCCGTAAAAAGCACTGATCAGCGGAAATCCTATAAAGGAAGTATTACTATAACCACTTGTTAATTCCAATGTACTTCTTGAACGCCTCGAATAGCCTTTGCTTTTACTGTAAAATAGCATAAAGAAGAAACAGAAAACGGAAATCAGGAAGGTAGCTGCAATCGGAAACAGCATTTCTGTGGTCCATTTTACTTTGGGCAGGTATTTAAAGGACACTGCGGGCAGCGCAAGATAGAGAATCCAGGTATTGATGCCTTTATGAGCATCGGGATGGATAGATTTTGTTGCTTTGAATACCATTCCGGCTATAATGCATACTGCAATCAGAACAAAATTGACCATACTATTTTAAAATATGATACGAAGTTACGGTTGATTTTTTATTTACAGACTCAAAAAAACAATTTTATTTAAAATAATTTCAGAGAGAATAGCATCCATATAATTCAATAAACATAATACTTTAATACTATTTAATTCTCCTTTAATTACAAAATAAACTAAAGAACTTATGTTAAATTTTAATATTTTTTACTAAATAAATCACAAAATATTGAATAAATTATTACATTTACTAACCACAAAATATATTTAATATGAAAAGTAAATTAATGTCTTTAGCACTAAGCGTGCTATTCCTGTCCTCCTGCAATTCCAATGAGGACATCACCACTTCAAATCCTGAGCCTACTCCCCAAAAGCAATATGCATTGGGAGCAAAACTTGTAGATGAGCAGACGTTTAACTCTTATCAAAAAGCAGATATAGAGGCATTGACACTGAAATTTAAAGGAAAAAGTCTGGATGCTGCTAAAGTTGCTCTTCCAGGCAGCTACACGATTCCCAGTTCAGCAGTGGGAAATCAGGGCTCCGAAGGTTCTTGCGTTGCATGGGCCACAGCGTACGCGGCGGCAAGTTCACTTGAACGCAACTTTAAAGGGGTTACTCAAAGCAGAAGTCCTGAGTATGTTTACAACCAGATCAAAGTGGGAACATGTGCTCAGGGGGCCTATGTTACTGCGGGACTTAATCTGATAAAAAATCAGGGAGTCTGCAGCTGGAATGAAATGCCTTATACGGATGCCGGATGTTCCACACAACCTAATGCAACACAGAAGGCTGCAGCAAGTACGCATAAGTTTACGAGCTGGGGAACCGTCAATAAAACGGATATCACAGGGGTAAAAAATTTACTAAGCATGAATCTTCCTGTCATTATTGCAGTAAGCGTGGATGACAGTTTTTACAATATGGGAAGTACAGGATGGATCTGGAAAGCCCATTCGGGACAGAATTATGGCGGACATGCCATTTGTGTTGTCGGGTATGACGACAGCAAGCAGGCGTTTAAGGTTCAGAATTCATGGGGGCCGTCATGGGGAAGCAGCGGACATTTCTGGATCGACTATTCATTCTTTGCGAAAACCTCTAACGGAGCCATTAATGAGAGTTATGTAGCCTATGTTCAATAATCATACAGCACCACATTATTTTATATAAAAGAAGCCTTCCGTAGTTGTGGAAGGCTTTTCTTTTTCAGACGCATTATTGATGTTGCATCGTATCCCAAAGACTCATGACTTCAATGTTTTGTAAAGGTTTTGAAAGTTTGATCTTTTTTGAGGTATTGGGAAGGAGGTCGAAGAAGTTATCACTATAATGCGTATCTCCCATCAGATAGACGTCTTTTGCCAAAACATCTGTAGAAATTTCAATCTCATCTGCTGCCACTCTTTTCATCTTAATGGCAGGTTTTGAAAGTTGTAAATCTTTAGGCCTGGCAAAGAAATGCTGGTTGGCCGCAATGACTTTTCCACCGTTATCTTTCAGGGTAAGTTGTAAAAAGATTGTATTTCTATCGGATTCATTCAGTACATTTTTAATTTCAACCGGATCAAATTTCAGAATGCTTCCCAATGTTTGCTCTTTTGAAACGCCTCTGATTTCTTTTAAAACCTTTCCCTCAAAATTTAAAACTTCGATTTTCAAGCTGACCCTATTGACATCATTCAGTCCATCATTAACCGCATAAAAGTTTAACATTCCTTCTTTTTCTTCCGTCAGAATAACCTGCTGTTCAAAACTTCTCTTCATCTGATATTGAAGCGCCTTCCAGTTTCCTGAATAATCAATGGAAGACCATGAAACAACAGGCCAGCAGTCGTTCAGCTGCCAGTATAAAGTTCCCATATTAAAAGGTTTTGCACGGCGATGGGCCTCTACAGCGATTCTCATCCCTCTTGCCTGAAGCAATTGGGAAATGTAATTGTATTTTACAAAATCTACGGGAAGCGGATAATCTCTTTTGATATATTCATTGATGATCTCCCAGCCTCTGCTATGTTTTTCATGGGCTTTAATCGTTGGATTTTGAAGATTCAGATCAGGAGTTCCCGAAAACATGGATTTTACAGCTTCAAGACCTGGCATCCCCTGAAAACCATATTCGGACATGAAGCGGCCCACCTTTTCGTTATAGATCTCAAATGGCTGTTCTCCCCACCAAACGCCCCAATAATGGGAGTCTCCTTCTGTAAGGCTTTCTTTATGTCCCCATCCAATGGATGGCGAACTCGGCCAGTATCTATTTTTATCGGGAGTAAGATTCTCCTTCAATGCATTGGGAATCACTTCATGGAACAATTTTTTATAGTCTTTCCAGACCTGAAGGGAGTCATCTTTTGAGTATTTGAACTGCTTCTGATATCCCCAGTTGACAATCGCTTCATCAATTTCATTATTTCCACACCACAAAGTAATCGAGGGATGATTCTGCAGTCGGTTAACCTGATCTTTTACTTCTTCTTTTACGTTGTTTAAAAAAGCTTCATCAGCCGGATAAAAGCTTCCGGCAAACATAAAATCCTGCCAGACTAAAATGCCGTTTTCGTCACAGGCTTTATAAAATTCATCATCTTCATAGATTCCACCGCCCCAGATACGGATCATATTCATATGGGCGTCTTTGGCATCTTTGATGAGCTTCCGGTATTTTTCTTTGGTTATTCTGGGTGAAAAACTATCAGCAGGAATCCAGTTGGTTCCTTTAGCATACAATGGCTGGCCATTGACTTTAAAGTAGAAGGATTTTCCAGCAGCATCCTTTTCCTGAACGAGTTCTACCGTTCTAAGACCAACTTTTATATTCTTTTGATCTAACGCTTTACTGTTTTTGGAAAGTTCAATTTTAAAATCATGGAGATTGGCTTCTCCCCATCCGTTGGGTTGCCAGAGTTTGAAACCGCTCACATTATAAGGAACACGAATTGTATTGATTCCTTTTTTGAGAGCAATGGTTTTGTTCAATTGATTAATATTCAAACGATAATCCCCGGCTTCCTGTGCATTAATTTCAATTTCAAAATTAAAATCCAAAACTTCATTTGAAAAGTTCTGATGGTATTTAACGTTCTCAATTTTCGCGAAATTCCAGAGTTCCAATTGTATCTCTTTCCAGATTCCTGCGGTCACCAGTCTGGGTCCCCAATCCCAACCAAACTGATATTGGGCCTTTCTTACAAAGCTGCGGGGTGATTCCGGCATAGCAAACGGAACTTTTTTCGCCAATTCCTTGCCTTGTTTCACGGCCGATTTGAATTTAATCTGTAAGTCATTGTCCCCTTGTTTCAGGAATTCTTTCACAGGAACATTCCATTTCCTGAACATATTGTCTGTTTTCTTCAACAGTTTTCCATTCAGGTAGATCTCGGAAAAGGTATCGAGACCATTAAAAATCAAATCAATATGATCATTTTTTAGTTCATTTGCTGAAACTTTAAAGGTTGTTTGATATTCCCAGTCTTCATTTTCTATCCACTGTACTTTTTTTTCATTCTCATCTTTGAAAGGATCGGGAATGATTTTATTGTCCATCAGATCAAGATGAACGGTACCCGGAATTTTTGCAGGCAACCATTTCTGCTCTTTTGTATTTTTGAACTGCCATTTCTCTGAAGACAAACTTCTTTCTGTCATTTGTGCAGTTATCATGGTTTGGATCAAAAGGAAAGCTAGCAGGATCGATTTATTCATTAATAAGTTTATTTACAATTCTGTGAATACCGTATTTGATAAGTTCACTGTTGAAATTGATAAGAAGTCCCAGTCTGATATTAGTCAGTTTAAGATAGGTCAAAACCTGTGAGTAAAAAACAGGATCCAGTTCAAGAACAGCTTTTACTTCAATGATCACCTTATTTTCCACGATTAAATCAATTTTATAGGCATTTTCTACTGTAATTTCTTTATACTTTAAAGACAAAGCTTTCTGTTGCTGTACATCCATTCCTTGTTGTTTCAATTCGTACGCAAGAGCTGCTTCATAGGCATTTTCCAATAATCCGACACCAAGATTTCTATGGACTTCTATAGCGGCTCCTATTATCTTGTAGGACAATTCGTTTTCTGTCATTCATTTGTGTTTTTATATTTTGTTTCTTATTATTTTTTGACGCAAAGGCTTATTTTACTACTGCATACTTTAAGCCTGCCAAGAAAGAATCAATTAGCATTGATTCGATTAAGCGGACGCTCATGCATTCAACTTCATCAGCGACAGAGTCGCATTCTTTGCCTTCTTTAAAATTCACCGTTATCTACGTAAAAACTTTGCGTTTAAAATATAACAAAGATTAATTTTAAAACGGCATACTTTAAACCTGCAAAGAAAGAATCAATTAGCATTGATTCGATTAAGCGAACGCTCCATTCAACTTCATCAGCGACAAAGTCGCATTCTTTGCCTTCCTTAAAATTCACCGTTATCTACGTAAAAACTTTGCGTTTAAAATATAACAAAGATTAATTTTAAAACGGCATACTTTAAGCCTGCCAAGAAAGAATCAATTAGCATTGATTCGATTAAGAGGACGCTCCATTCAACTTCATCAGCGACAAAGTCGCATTCTTTGTCTTCCTTAAAACTCACCGTTATCTACGTAAAAACTTTGCGTTTAAAAAACGAATTTATTTATTTTTCAAGGCAACCACCTCATCCGCGCTCGCAAAAGCGCCACCATCTGTAATCGCTGATGAATGAAAATAGTCTGCATTGGTGAATTCGCGGATCTCTTTAATATTGGATGAACGAAGTCCGCCTCCAACCAAAATCCCGATCCTTCCCGCAGAAAGTTCAACGAGTTTTTTCAGGTTTTCTTTACCTTCTGAAACATTGGGTTTCTGACCTGAAGTAAGAATGGTTTTAAAACCACATCCGATTACCTTTTCCAGAGCGTTTTCAAGATCCTTAGCTCTGTCAAAAGCCCGGTGAAAGGTACATGGAAGAGGATTTGCCAATTCTACTAATGTTTTATTCTGCACAAGGTTTACCTCATCATTTCCGTCGAGAATACCAAAAACAAAACCGTCAACCCCTAACGATTTTAAATAGATCAAATCCGTTTTCATTTGTTCAAACTCAGCGTTTGAATAGGTAAAATCACCGCCTCTGGGTCTGATCATTACAAAAATTGGGATATTAATTTTTGCTCTGAGATCTTTTAAGGTTTCAAAATCCGGAGTTGTTCCGCCTTCGCTTAATCCGTCACATAATTCTATTCGGTCTGCTCCGTTTTCAAAAGCTATGATTGCAGATTCAGGATTGAAACACGCTATTTCTATTTTTGACATTTATTGTTTATTGAATGGTAAGAAAAATATTTTTATTTCAAGGCAAATTCCGGCTTTTCAAGACGGTTTCCCTTCTGATCATGAACGGCAAAATTAAATCCGTCCTGAATACAGTAAGAACCGTACTCCCCTTTTTTATTCAAAGCGATAAAGCCAACCTGGATATCTTTTAAATTTTTATTTCTTCTTTTAGTAATATTGACAATTCTTTCTACGGCTTCTTTGCAGGCCTGTTGAGGATTCCTGCCCTGTCTCATCAATTCAACCACAAGATGGGTCCCCACGGTACGGATAACTTCTTCACCATGTCCGGTCGCTGTGGCTGCTCCTACTTCATTATCAACAAATAAACCTGCACCAATGATTGGGGAATCTCCCACTCTACCATGCATTTTAAACGCCATTCCACTGGTGGTACAGGCTCCGGAAAGATTTCCCTGGGCGTCCAGAGCAATCATTCCTATAGTATCATGATTTTCAATATTGGCAATAGGTTTATATTCGCTGGTTTTCAGCCACTCTTTCCATTCTTTCTCTGATTCCGGAGTAAGAAGGTTTTCTTTTTTGAATCCCTGTGATAAAGCAAACTGAAGCGCTCCATCTCCTACCAACATCACATGCGGCGTTTTTTCCATAACAGATCTTGCTACGGAAATAGGGTTTTTAATATGCTCCAAGCATGCCACTGAACCAATATTATAGTTGTCATCCATAATACAGGCATCCAGAGTCACCCTTCCGTCTCTGTCCGGACGCCCTCCGTATCCTACACTTCTTTCAGTTGGGTCCAGCTCTACAAGACGAACTCCTTTTTCTACTGCATCAAGAGCTTTTCCGCCTTTTCCAAGAATAGTCCATGCTTCTTCATTGGCTTTCAGTCCGAAATTCCAGGTGGAAAGAACGATGGGCTTACCTACTCTATTATGATTATCAGGCAGATCTTTCGCGATGAGATCCAGTGGGTTTACGGCAAGTGCCAGAGAAGCAGCGGCCGTTTTTTTGATGAAGTTTCGTCTACTTTGCATGTAAGATGTATTTGCCTCCCAAATTAGCAAATTTCCCGCTAGCAGAAAAGAAAAAAGACCACGGTAAGCGGTCTATGGTATTTATATTATTTTCTTATCATCAATGAGGTAGCTTATCTCTTACATAACCATATACCCACGTTCCTGCAATGGCACTGAGAAGGGTCATGCTCACTGCCAATGCACCAGTTCCGATCTGTGCAAAAAGTGGTCCGGGGCACGCTCCTGTCATTGCCCAACCAAAACCAAAGATCAAGCCACCGTAAATCTGGCCTTTACTAAATTTTTTAAAGGGTATATTGATAGATTCACCATCTAATGTTTTAATCCTGAATTTTTTAATTATCCATACTGAAATCATTCCAACGAAAACGGCACTCCCAATAATTCCGTACATATGGAAAGACTGGAGTCTAAACATTTCCTGTATTCTGAACCAGCTGATGACCTCAGCTTTCACAAAAACAATTCCGAAGATAATTCCGGTCATAAGGTATCTGATATAATAATACCATGGACGATTCAGACTGCTTTCATTGGTACAGGCTGTATCCTGATGAATATCGGTTTCTTTAAGGTCTGTCATTATTATTCTGTTTAAAATTGAACTAAAGGGAAAGAATGATAGGCAAAATAAAATTCGCCATTATAAAACCGCCAATCATAAAACATACTGTTGCCACCAGTGACGGCCATTGCAGATTGGAAAGTCCCATAATGGCATGGCCACTGGTACATCCGCCTGCGTATCTTGTTCCAAAGCCTACCATAAATCCTCCCACGATCAACATTATAAATCCTCGTAAGGTCAGCAGACTTTCAAAATTCATCAGCTGTACAGGCACCAGATTGGTGTAATCAGTAATTCCATAGCCTGCCAATTCGGTTTTAAGTTGGGGATTAACGGTAATTTCAGCGGTATTGAGCAGAAAATGGGAGGCAATCATTCCTCCTAAGAAAATTCCCAGTACAAAAAAAAGATTCCAGGCTTCCTTTTTCCAGTCATATTTGAAAAAGCTGATCCCAGCTGGAATGCATGCAGCACAAATATGCCTTAAAGAAGAACTGATTCCAAAGGATTTATTCCCCAGAATCAACAAAGCAGGAACGGTAAGTCCTATTAATGGTCCGGCTACATACCACGGCCATGGTTCTTTTATAATGTCAATCATTTATTTTGTCTTAATTTAATTCTGAGTAAAAATGGGAATAACTGGGGAGACTTACAGCTACTTTTGTTACATAAGGTGTTTTTGGTGATTTTTTTTTACAAAAGTTTTAAAGGAAAAATAGTTCTGGTTTCTTGAAAATCAGGGATTTTCTGATGATTATTCTTGCGTTTCAAAATTATTTTCTTTTTGAACCACCCCGTCAAAAATTCAAAGAATTTTTGCCACCCCTCCACGGGAGGGGAATGACTATCGTGGGAACGGGAAATTATAGGTTTATTTATAGAAGGATAATCCGGTTTCTGCCGAGTTTTAGTTTTCCGGCTTCTTCCAATTGTTTGAAATCTCCCGTCCGTCTTCCTCTGTTCTGATGACTTTGATCATTCCTTTCATGATGATCGGGATAGAGCGTATTGAAGCATTTTCATCCAGAATACGGTCTCCTTCACAGTAGGTTTTGGCTATGCCATATTGGTAGAGCTTTTCAACAAGTTTGGGTGAATTGGCAAATTAAT
This sequence comes from Chryseobacterium carnipullorum, assembly GCF_003815695.1. Classification (NCBI taxonomy): domain Bacteria; kingdom Pseudomonadati; phylum Bacteroidota; class Flavobacteriia; order Flavobacteriales; family Weeksellaceae; genus Chryseobacterium; species Chryseobacterium carnipullorum. The sequence goes on from NZ_CP033920.1 coordinate 5,062,161, forward strand.
TCTGAGGAAAGGATATCGTTCTGCATGAAGTCTGATCTATTAAGTCTAATTTACACCAATTTCATCTACAAAAAGCCAGGCCTTTGAATCGGCACCGGGATTTCCGGCAGGAATAATGCCTGCATTTTCAATGATCAGCTTAATGTATTGTGAGGTCTGGTTTCCTACGTTCAGTGTTATTTTTCCTTTTGAATCCTGAATTTCTTGTGTTCCGATCTCCTTAATCATTTTAAAATTCCTGCCATCATCGGAAACAAAAACTTGTGCAGATTTTGCCAGATGAATCCAGCTTCCTTTATTTTCCAGGGTATTAAAATACACTTCCGAGAAGCTTGTTTTCTGACCAAGATCAATAGTTGCCACAACATCTTTACCCTGAAAGCCCAGCCATGTTTTACCCAACTGCCTTGTATTCCCGATTATTCCGTCTACTAAGGTAAAAGCACCACCGAAAGAATAGTTTTCACTTGGTTGCTGTTCTAATGTGATTTTTTTTCCTGTGGTTTTGGAAACTGTAAATTCCTGTGAAGAAACTGCACTTTTCAGTTTTCCATCCTCAAAATAGGCGGATTTCACCGTCATCGACTTTTTAACTCTGACAGGATTCTGATAGACCTGTGAATCCAGCGAAGGTTCTGTTCCGTCAGTGGTATATCTTATCCCTGCCGGATCCTGTGATACGGTGAGCTCATAAGCAATACCTTCATTGGCAGGAACTACTTTTCCGGAGATATTGTAAATGCTTTTTGCATAATTAACCTTCATTCCATCCAAAATTTTGAACTGGCCAATGACCCTGCTTTCAAATTCTTTATAATTTTCAGGATCTGCTGTTCCCCATCCTACTTCGGAAAGTGCCATGAGTCTTGGGAATATCATGTACTGTACCTGCTTAAAATCTGTAATATATTCCGTCCATAAGTTGGCCTGAACCCCCAGAATGTATTTTGCCTGTTCCGGATTCAATTCTGAGGGAACGGGATTATACGAATAGACTTTATCCAAAGGTGTAAAACCTCCGAAAGCATTAGGTTCCGACTGTGGATCTCCCTGATAATGATCAAAATAGCAATACGCACCAGGCGTCATCACTGCGAAATGTCCTGATTTTGCGGCTTCTATTCCTCCATTTATACCCGTCCAGCTCATGACAGCGGCGTTTGGAGCAAGACCTCCCTCAAGGATTTCGTCCCAGCCGATGATCTTTCTGCCTTTACTGTTTACATATTTTTCAATTCTGTGAATGAAATAGCTTTGCAGGCCATGTTCGTCTTTCAGATTATTCTTCTTAATTAATTCCTGACAGTGGGCGCATTCTTTCCATCTTGTTTTCGGACATTCATCGCCGCCGATGTGGATGTACTGGGAAGGGAAAAGTTTCATGACTTCATCGAGAACATTTTCGAGAAAGGTGAATGTTTCTTCTTTCGGACAAAAAACATCATCAAAAACACCCCATTTTGTAGCGGATTCAAATGGCCCTTTTGTACAGGCCAGTTCCGGATATGCTGATAAAGCGGCTAAAGCATGTCCCGGCATTTCAATTTCCGGAACGACAGTGATATGTCTTTGCTGGGCATATTTAACGACATCCCTGATCTGCTCCTGAGTGTAGAAATAGGGACCGTAAGGTTTTCCGTCAAAAGTATTGTCAACATACGCACCCACCATTGATTCTTTACGTTTTGAACCGATCTCTGTAAGTTTTGGATATTTTTTAATTTCAATTCTCCAGCCCTGATCATCTGTAAGGTGCCAGTGAAAAGTATTCAGCTTGTACATGGCCAGATAATCGATGTATTGCTTCACTTCGTCAACGTTAAAGAAATGGCGGCAGACATCCAAATGCATTCCGCGCCAGGCAAATTTTGGATAATCCTTGATCTTTACAGCAGGAATTTTACCGTCTTTAGAATTCTGAATAAGTTGAAGCATCGTTTGAATACCGTGAAAAAGCCCTGCATCATCCTTTCCAATCACAGACATAAAGTTTTCTGCTACATTAATTTCATAATCTTCTTTTTTGTCCTTATCTACAGATACAAAAATGACATCTGTTCCATGAGTTCTTTCATTTTTTGACAGATCCAACTGATAGTTTTTATTTAAAGATTTAAGAAAAAACTGATACTCAAAAGACTTTTCATTGCCTTTTACAGCTGTTGTATTACTTAAAATAAATTCTCCTTTTGAAAACTCAACACTTTGGGGATAAGGAACTAAATTTGGTTTTGTCTGAGCGGAAAAAACACTGAAAAAAAGAACAGAAAATACAAAAAGAAAACGTCGCATTTGAGTATAATTAAGGTGTTAGCTAATATAATTATTTTCCAAAACTCTTTTACGTATTTAACCTATTAAATAATAAAACATCTAAATTTGCAAAAAAATACAATGAGAAAAAGCATTTTACTGGCCGCAGGATTATTATTTTCAGTTTCTTCGCAGGCACAGCTCTTAGATATCATTAAATCTACTGTTAAAACTAAAACAGGGGTTGATCTTGACAATCCGTCAAAAACTAATAGTTCTGCAACGACAACCAGTACGACCACAACTCCAGCCAAAACATCTCCGGTGAACCTTGGAAATCTTACTTCCACACAGATCTCTTCAGGATTAAAGGAAGCTTTAAGTCTTGGAGTTACTGATGGGGTAAAAAAACTGGCACTAACAGATGGGTTCTTTAAAAATGAAGCGGTTAAAATTTTAATGCCTGAAAAATTAAGAAAGATTGATACGACTTTGCGTTCTCTGGGAATGGGAAGCCTGGCGGATGAAGGGGTAAAGTTATTGAACAGAGCTGCTGAGGATGCTGTAACCGAAGCTGCTCCTATTTTCACAAAAGCGATCACCTCCATGACCATCACTGATGCTAAAAATATATTATTAAGCAATGACAATGCGGCTACGAATTATCTACAGACCAAAACGCAAAGCCAGTTGTTTACAGCTTTCCAGCCTAAAGTGAAAGCTTCGTTGGGAAAAGTAGGTGCTGATACCGTCTGGAAAAACCTGATCACCAAATACAACACGTTTACAGGACAGTCTGTCACAACGGATCTTAATGAGTATGTGACGACAGAAACCATCAACGGTGTTTTCAAAATGGTAGCGGACAAAGAAAGCGGAATCAGAAATACTCCGGCTATGAGAACAACTTCTATTTTACAGAAGGTTTTTGGCGCTCAGGATGCGAAATAGATGTCGGATATGAGACTTCTCATTGGAGGTTTAAAATTTATCAGACATTAAAATATAAAAAAGGCTGTTTCAATTTCTGAAACAGCCTTTTCTTTTGCTCTGAAACGAAAATTATTTTATATGCTTCGACTATGCTCAGCATGATATTTCCGGTACGATCTGTCATCGTTAACAGTCAGTTTTCAGCAGTGTTATTCTGATTTATAGATTGAAGGTTTATGAATGAAATTCACGAAGCGTCTTCAATTATATTAAAATTGCATTTCAGGAATTTCACCATCGATGATGAGATCTGCTTCGGTTGATTTTACAATATGTTCTACTGAAACCCCCGGTGCTCTTTCTATTAGTTTAAATCCTTCAGGAGTTACATCTAACACTGCCAGTTCGGTCACTACTCTTTTCACGCAGTTAACCCCTGTAAGCGGAAGGCTGCATTTTTTCAGTATTTTGCTTTCTCCGGCTTTATTTACGTGCATCATGGCTACGATGATATTTTCAGCAGAAGCTACAAGGTCCATCGCCCCGCCCATTCCTTTGACCATTTTACCGGGAATTTTCCAGTTGGCAATATCTCCGTTTTCTGAAACTTCCATCGCTCCCAGAATGGTAAGATCTACTTTCTGACCGCGGATCATCCCGAAACTGAAGGCTGAGTCGAAAAATGACCCCCCAGGCAGAATAGTAATGGTCTGTTTTCCGGCATTGATGATATCGGCATCCTCCTCACCTTCGAAAGGGAAAGGTCCCATCCCGAGAACTCCGTTTTCACTCTGGAATTCTACGGAAATACCCTCTGGAACGTAGTTAGCGACCAAAGTTGGGATTCCGATTCCCAGGTTTACATAATAACGGTCTTTCAGTTCTTTTGAAATCCTTTTAGCAATTTGTTCTTTTGTAAGCATAATAAAAACTTAAACTGCAATTTAAATCTTTTCACTTGAATACAAAAGGCCTTTGTTACTGAAAATTATTAAGATTTCCCTGATTTCGGGACAATGTAATGATGTACCGAAGCAAAGCATACAGGAAGTATCTCTGACAAGGTTTAAGATCTTGCCAGGGATATCGTCTTTCGCTCGTTTCTATCAGCTTTTATCGTCATTATATTATTTTTTTTAACCAGAGCTCAGGTTAATACTGTAAGTCAAAATAATATCTCTAATTTTGCATCATTATTTATTAGAATGAAAATACTTTTAAGATACCTTAAGCCCTACCAATGGCTCATTGCTCTTTCTTTACTACTGGCAACCGTTAATCAGGTTTTTTCTTTATTTGCTCCGGCTATTACAGGGAATATTCTGGATCAGCTGGTTACGCATCCCAATTTTTTTGATAAGGAAAAACTCTTACCCCGAAATCTGAATGAATATTTATACGGAAGCGGAATTTATCACGGTGTTTTTTACTTTCTGGGATTACTTATCGGAACAGCAATGGTAAGCAGAATTGCCAAGGCTTTTCAGGATTATGCGGTAAGCGTTATCACACAAAAGTTTGGTGCAAAAATTTTCACAGACGGGTTAAAGCATTCAATGGCACTGCCTTATCAGGAATTTGAGGATCAGAGAAGTGGAGAAACTTTATCAATTTTAACAAAAGTGAGAGAAGATACTGTAAAATTCATCACCAGTTTCATTAATATTTTCTTCGGAATCCTGGTCAGTATTATTTTCGTGTCTGTATATGCCATTCGGTTGCATTGGTCAATCATGCCTGTCTATATCTGCGGAATTTTTCTTGTTGCCTTCATCACTAATTTATTAAGTAAAAGGATAAAAGGCATTCAGAAAAATATTGTTTCAGAAACGACGGCTTTAGCCGGAAGTACTACAGAAAGTTTAAGAAATATAGAAATTGTCAAAAGTTTGGGGTTAACGAATCAAGAGGTGATCCGTCTAAATAATAATACGTATAAGATTCTGGGGCTTGAGCTGAGAAAAGTCAAAAGTATCCGTTCATTAAGCTTTATTCAGGGAACGATGGTCAATTTTCTTCAACAGACCATTACCATGACCTTGTTATTCCTGATTTTTAAAAATATTGTCACTCCGGGTCAGTATCTGTCTCTGATGTTTTATGGTTTCTTTATTTTCGGACCAATGCAGGAAATAGGGAACATTATTATTTCTTATCGCGAGGCTGAAGCTTCTCTTCAGAATTTCGATCAGTTAATGAAAAAAGAGGTGGAAGAAAAGCCTCTTCATCCCAAACAAATTGGGGCTATTGAAGAATTGGAGTTTAGACATGTTTCTTTTAAACACCAGTCTGCTCAATATAAAGCCCTGAATAATATCTCCTTTGATGTTAAAAACGGAGAAACCATTGCTTTTGTGGGACCAAGCGGATCGGGGAAAAGTACAATGGTTAAATTGCTGGTTGGGCTGTACAGACCTCAGGAAGGCAATGTTTTCTTCAATACCATTAATGGAAAAGAGTTTGATTTTGATGAACTGAGAAATCAAATTGGTTTTGTCACTCAGGATACCCAACTTTTTGCAGGAACCATTAAGGAAAATCTTCTTTTTGTGAATCCTGAGGCTACAGAATCGGATTTGGAAATTGCATTACAAAAATCGAGCTGTACTGCATTGTTACAAAGAGCTGAAAAAGGGATAGACACGGTGATTGGTGAGGGCGGACTGAAATTGAGTGGCGGAGAAAAACAAAGAATCGCCATCGCAAGAGCCCTTTTAAGAAAACCTCATTTATTGATTTTTGACGAAGCTACCTCAGCTTTGGACAGTATTACCGAGGAAGAAATCACGTCTACGATTAAAAATATTTCAAAAGAAAAGGAACAGATCACGGTTCTTATTGCGCATCGTCTCAGTACAATCATGCATGCAGACCGGATTTATGTGCTTGAACGCGGACAAGTAATAGAAATGGGATCTCACGATAATCTGATTGCTGAAAAAGGCTTGTACTACGCCATGTGGCGACAGCAGATCGGGGAAAGAAAAATGCTCATTTCACCGGAAGCATAATACAAATAAAGCGCTGAACTTTCGTTCAGCGCTTTTGTTTTTATTCAAATTTTAACCCTAAAACATTCAATTAAGAGTAAGGATCAAGCACACTTACCTTTGTTAGAAAATATAAGATTTTCATTGGAGTAAACCTGATCAATTTCTTGTGAATTTTGTGGTTAAAAACAGGAATTTTATTCTTTTGTTCTCACTGTTCTCTGCTCAATTCTCTTTTCAAAATTCTCCCCCTGGAAAATTCTCTGGATCATGATCCCCGGAATATGGATTTCGTTAGGGTCTAATTCTCCCGGTTCTACGAGCTCTTCTACTTCAGCGATGGTAATTTTTGCAGCACCGGCCATTGGATGGTTGAAATTTCTTGCTGAACCTTTAAAAATAAGGTTTCCTACATGATCTCCTTTCCAGGCTTTTACAATAGAATAATCAGCTTTATAAGCATGTTCCAGAATATGAGGCTTTCCGTCAAAATCTTTCACTTCTTTCCCTTCTGCAATTTCAGTTCCGTAACCTGCAGGTGTATAAAAAGCAGGAATTCCAGCTTGTGCCGCTCTGCATTTTTCCGCTAAAGTTCCCTGTGGGGTAAGTTCCACTTCAAGTTCTCCTGACAACATCTGTCTTTCGAATTCTGCATTTTCTCCTACATACGAAGAGATCATTTTTTTGATCTGTCTTTTCTGAAGCAGTAATCCTAATCCGAAATCATCAACCCCTGCATTGTTTGAAATACACGTTACATCTTTCACATCGCTCTCTACCAAAGCATTGATTGAGTTTTCAGGAATACCGCACAGACCAAATCCGCCCAGCATTAAAGTCATTCCATCCTGAATTCCTTCGATGGCTTCCTTCGCATTTTTTACTCTTTTATCTATCATGAAATATTAGATTTTTCTGTCCGTTAAATTTAATAAATTTTATCAAATATCCTAAGAACGGAATTCGTACTGTTTTTCATAAGAACAATCAACAAGACAAATCATGAAAAATTCCGGGTTTTTACGGATCCAAAATACTGTCAGCGCTTTCTATTTCTCAGTAAATTGATTTATATTTGATCCTGTAAAATCTGACTGTATTCTACGACCGTTTCTGTATTTCCAATCCTATTTTATATTTTTAATTACCGAATCATTTAAACTTTAATAAAACATGAAAAAATTATTTACGTCAGCCATTTTGGTCCTGATTCTCAGCATCAGTGTCGGTGCACAGGAAAAAGTCTATTTTGACGAAAACTGGGAAAAAACCACTCAGGATAAAATGGAATTCTACCGTGAAACAGAGAATAAAGGCAAACTCACTTTAATCAGAGATTTTTATAAAAACGGCAAACTTCAGATGGAGGGTCTCGCATCCAATACAATTCCTGGCAGCGAAGTCTATGAAGGTAAAGTGATCTGGTACAGTCCTGAAGGTAAAATCTTAAGCACCGCAACCTTTTCCGGAGGAAAGCAAATAGGACCGGCTCAGACGTTTGATGAGAAAGGAAGACCTGTGGAGGATCTTGTGTATAAAGCGGATGGTACCTTTAAGGGAAAAATGTACGTCTATAAAGATCCGGAGTTATCCTCTTTTTATAACAGCGTTACGATTTATGAGAATTCTGATACTTTCAAAACAATAGCTTATGATGAGGATATTAAAGGAATACGGTACGAGATCACGACAGACAGTAAAGGAAAGTATGAAACTAAATATTACGGCGATAAGGGAAAACATATTGGTACCAGCAATGCGAACAGTTCGGATGACAATCTGCTCGTTGAGTATTATTATCATCCGATGAGGGTATCCAAAATCGAGAAACAGAAAAGTGACGGAACAATAAAGGAGAGCATCATCTATTCAAAAAACGGTAAAATACTCCAGGAAGAAAAGAAAAACAAAAAAGACGGCTACAAGACAACCTATGATGAAACAGGTAAGAAAATAGGAAATTTAACCTATGTTTACGAGAAGGAATCCAACTATTACAAGCCTCAGGATGGTGAAGATTATCAGTTTAATTATGATCTTTCCGGCTACAGTGTGATTGACGTGTACAAAAACGGTTCGGTTGTACTGAATAAATATTTTGATGAAGACGGAAAACTATCTTCTGAAAAAGTAGTAAAAGATGATATGATCCAGGAGATCAAATATTATCATCCGGACGGAAGACTTAAAGGAGCCCTAACGTACAAAGATGATATGCCTTACACCGGAACTTTGTTTGAAGAACTTAATGAACAGCAGTATAAAGAGGGTATTTTAGTCCTTTCAAAATCTTTCAGAGAAGACGAAAAAATAAAATCAGAGAAAAAACTGAATGCCAAGCAGACGGGATATGATTCTACTGTTTATGATGAAAAAGGAGGAATTGCTTATACCTACACCCACCCTTTGGAAGAAGGAGAAGGTTTCACTGCGCAGATTGTACAGTATGTGAAAGGAAAGCCCGGGAATAAATCCGTTGTAAAAGAAGGAATCCTTCAGAGTGGAAAAATAAAGTATAAAACAGAATCAGGTTTAAAGGAAATGGAACGTAGCGGAAAATGGATTCTTTTAAAAGTGTATACTGCAGAAGGAAAGCTTATTCAGGATTCAAAAATTCTTGCAGATACCGAACCACAGGATCTTTATAATGCTTCGAGTACGACTTTACAGGAAGATGATCTTCTTTACGAGTTTTAAAAAATATATCACCTAAATATTAGCAGAAAATCGGTTGTTTGTCATGGCCGATTTTTGCTTTGTGACATTTTCAGTACCAAAAACTAAACAAAAGTGTAAAGCATATTTCAAATCATTTATCGTTTTTTGCATTTAAAACTTATACTACTATGAATGAAGAATTTTGCTCGAACTGTAAACAAAATATCAAACCTAAGCGGATCGACGGACATTATATCCTCCATGAAATTGAACATGTTTTACATTTCGACAGAGGTATTTTATATACCATAAGAGAATTACTGATCAGACCTGGAGAAAACATCAGAAATTTTATCAGTGAGAACAGGAGCAGGCTTGTCAAGCCTGTACTATTTATTATTGTCACATCCCTTATTTATACGATTATCAGTCATTTTTTTCATATCGAAGAAGGCTATATAAAAATAGATGCTGCAAAAGGGATGCAGCTCAACACCATCAATCATTGGGTTCAAAGTCATTATGGGTATTCCAATATAATTATGGGCGGATTTATTGCTTTTTGGTTAAAAATATTTTTCAAAAAATATGATTACAATTTTTTTGAAATATTAATCCTCCTGTGTTTTATCCTGGGAATGGAAATGCTGATGTTTTCTGTTTTTGCCATTTTTGAAGGGGTAACGAAATATCCTTTAATGCAGATTGCTGCAGTGATTGTATTTGTTTATTTTTCCTGGGCGGTAGGACAATTCTTCGATAAGTCAAGGATCGCCAGTTATTTTAAAGCTCTTGTTTCCTATATATTGGGAATGATCACAAAAGCGGGAAGTAATTTTCCCGCTTTTCCAAATATGTTTTTACAATATTACTGTATTACCAGTTTTAAAGTAAATAATTTTCTTGTATGAACTTTCACGAAGTATATGCCTTTCGGAAGGTTTTCATTGACCAGAGAAAAGCGTTGGTTGTTGATATTTTTTGATTCATACAACAACTGCCCTGATGCTGAAACGAGTTCTATTTTCTCAATCGGGTAATCACTCTTAATGAAGGTAGGTTCCCCCGGTTTTGTAGGATTCGGATATAAAACCACATTTTTTTCTGTACTCTTCACTTCATCCGTTCCCAGTGATCCTGAGGTCACCTGGAATTGTTTTCTGTTTGAAACTTCAGTGTAAGAGTCATTGGTAAACATCACCATATAGTAGTTCCCCGGAGTGGCGGGAAGCGCTGTTCCCTGGATTGTTTTTGTTCCCTGCGTAACTCCATCGAAATACGTATAAGAAACAAAATTATCATCAGGAGTCTGAATATTCTGAGGATAAATTCCCAGCCAGTCTTTGATAATTCCAGGAGAATCCGTCCATGAAGCGGTAATATTTTCACCTAATGTATAGACCGGTTTGTTGATCCATAGGTCTGTTACAATATCCCCTACTTTAAAGAATACTTTATCTCCGATTCCTGTATACCCGTCTTCAAGCAGATACTGGGCATAATAATATCCTTTCGGAAGGCCTGTAAAATTCAGTGTTCCTGAAGGCGTTGTTACATAGCTCCATTGAATAGCCGTATTGGTTCCGGGAGTCTGTCCCATTTTATAAACCCCGATCCAGTCTTTCACCAGATTCGGTCCGTTGCTGTAATTGATGACTACTGTTCCTCCTACCGGATAAGTGTCTGCGGTAGCCTGCAGCTGTACTTTCGGGCCTACATAGAAGTTTTTTCTACCCGTAATTTCAGTATACCCATTATTCGCGAAGAAACCTGCAAAATACTGGCCTTTACTGGCCAGGCCATTGGTGAAAACGGCTGTTCCTGCAGATTGTCCATTCGTATAAATAAATCCCTGGGAAGTCGTTGTAGCAGGGGTCTGTCCTTTTTTATAGATTCCTACCCAATCCTGCTGATTTCCGGGACCTCCGGTATAAGTGGCCGTGATGGGTTCAGCTTGTGTGTATTCTGTTTTATCTAATGTAAATGTGGGGTTTGAAACTACACTTCCGGTCACCTCAAACTGTTTTACCTCGCTCCAGTCACTCCATTCCAGGTTTCTGTCTCTGTAGCGGACTTTTACATAATAATTTCCGTTTGAAATAGAGTTTGCCGCAATGGTAGCCTTGGTAATATCAATTCCTGCATTTAAGTTTTTCGTATGATCCGGAGTTCCGTTTCCGTCTTTTCCGAACCAGTTTTCATAATCACGGTAGAATTCTTTTTCAATGACTGAAAAATTAGCTGCTTTACTGATCTGAAACTGGGTGGTGTTCAGGAGCTCTCCGTTGGATGATGCAAAAGCACTTCCGTTCAGGGTTAAAGGTAATGTTACCGGAGCTGAAAAAGTATTGGCAATACTAGGTTTTGAAGGTTTTGGCTGATTTTTATACCTGTGGAAAGTATCTACCAGTTCATTGTATTTTCTATTATAGACTCCTCCTATCGAGTAGCACTCTATATCTACCTTTCCGGTCTGTACATCTACTTCCACGATCTGGTAAGTCCAGTCTGTAAGGGTTTTCTGTACATCATCAAAATCCTTTTCGTTAGACATTCCCCAATACTGATCCCATGCCGTTCCTCCGGAAATAATCTGGTAATTAGGGGTTTCTTTCAACTGGCCTCTGTGATACAGGTGATGGTGAGCTCCAACGTGCATTAAATATTTATTGGAAGTCGTCAGCAACGGCACTGCATTGTTTCTTACCCAGGTCGAAATATCGCCTACATACTGCTCTGCCTGATACGGTCTGTGGCTTAAAGAAATGATCCAGTCTACAGTAGGATCTCCGTTGGCTTCGTTCAGGATCTGAGAAAGCCAGGTCTGTTGTGCAGTACCGGTATGTTCAGAACTTAAGCTTACAAACAAAACGTTTCCTGCTTGCTGTGCATAATAGTTTTCATTTCCTGATGCGATATTTTTATATTTAATCTCATCAATATAGAAATGGGCATAGTAGGAATTCATCCCAAGAGTTCCGTAGGTCTCATGGTTTCCTACCGTTGTCTGAATAGGAAGATAAGGGGATAATTTGATGTTCTTTTTAAAATGGACGTTCTCATAATGATCGAGCGTACCGACATCCACCTGATCTCCAACCATAAAAGTAAGGGCAATATTATCTGAAGGATCTGAGCCGGCTCCAAACTTTTGCTTTAATTTTTTAAAAGCATTCAAAGTAAGGGAATCATACCTGGGTTCTGCCTTGATCTGGTTGTCTCCCATGATCAGGAAACGTATTTTTCCATCTGCAGTAGCAGGTTGTCCCGGCAGAGGAAGTGTTCTGAAGTTATAGATCGATGACTCGCTGGTCCCGGTCTTTATCTTATAATAGTATTTGGTGTTCGGCTGAAGTCCTGCCACTTTTGCTGTATGATAGTAATAGTTGTTATTATAACCGATATCGGAAAAAATATGGGTTGTTCCCGTCACCGTTACATTCAGACTGGTTGGAGATGTTCCGTAGATAACGGTTGTTTCATTGTCTGAAGCTGTTTTCCAGTTGACAATCATCGAGTTCGGCGTCGGATTCTGCAGGTAGGGAAACAAGGCCTGCCCGAATGCCATCTGGACGGCAAAACAGAAAAAGAAGAAATAATGTTTCATAATAGTTTACTTTTGTATAGATTTATTTTGATTTGTAAATCAGGCTATTAAAAAAGAAATAGGCTGATTTTTTAATTTCGGGCAAAAGTAGACTTCGTATATAAACTGTGCCTGTCGGGAATTTAAAGGAACTGTTAACTTTAAGCCGGATTCGGGGTGAAAAAATTATAGTTTTTAGTACAGTAATTATTTGGTGGAATTAAAAAGTATTTTGTATCTTTGCGACCTGTTATTCAACCTCTGACGAAGAACGTGTAAGTTGCTTAGCTTTAACATTTTATTTTATTAAAAATGGATTTATTAAAGTACGTACAAGATCAGTACATTACTAAAAAAGATTTCCCTGAATTCAAAGCAGGAGACACAATTACTGTGTATTACGAAATTAAAGAAGGACAAAAGACAAGAACTCAGTTCTTCAAAGGTACCGTTATCCAATTGAGAGGTACTGGAGCTACCAAAACATTTACTATCAGAAAAATGAGTGGTGATGTAGGTGTAGAAAGAGTATTCCCTATCAACATGCCTGCACTTCAGAAAATTGAAGTTGACAGAAGAGGTAGAGTTAGAAGATCTAGAATTTATTACTTCAGAGACCTTAGAGGTAAAAAAGCTAGAATCAAGGATGCTGCTTACAAGAAAAAGTAATTCAGACAACAATACATACAAAAAGAGACTATCTAATTCAGGTAGTCTCTTTTTATTTTGATAAAATGACGGTGTTACTTAATAAAATCATACAGCGCACTAAAAAACTTTGGATACACCTCTATATGGGGAAGATGCCCTACATTTTCAAGTTCCACTAATTTTGAACCTGCAATTTCACGTTGCGTTTTTTTACCCAATTCCTGATACTGCCCCATCTTAGGCTGAAGCGCTCTGTCTTTTCCTATTGCTGTTCTGTCTCTTGTTCCGATGATAAGCAATGTGGGTGTTTTTATATTTTTAAATTCATAACAGACAGGCTGGTTATAGATCATATCTGAAGTGAGGGCGGCATCCCATGCTACCTGAGGATATTCTTTATGTAAAGTCCATCCGGCAATAAGGTCAAGCCAGGGCTGATATTCAGCTTTCCATTTGTTGTCATAATAGAATTTCATCTGATAATTTTTATAGGTTTCAGCCGTATTTTTGAGTTCCGACTGATAGGCCTGATCTATAGTTTGATAGCCCGCAAAAGCTTTATAATCTTCCAGACCTATAGGATTTTCAAGAATAAGCTTCTGTACTTTTTCGGGATACAGGAGGGTAAATCTTGTTGCCACCATTCCGCCCATAGAATGCCCGAGAACTATTGTTTTTTCTATTTGCAACTGATCCAATATAGCTTTTGTATTTTCAGCCAGCTGCGAAAAAGAAAACTGATAACTTTGAGGTTTTGAAGATTTTCCAAATCCTATCTGATCCGGAATAATGACTCTGAATCCTTTTTCCGAAAGATCTTTTGCCGTTTTTTCCCAATAAGCCCCGTTAAAATTCTTCCCGTGGAGAAGCATAATTGTTTTTCCATTGGGCTTTTGGGGTTGTACATCCATATAAGCCATCTTCAGATTGTTATTTTGAGACTTAAGATCAATAAAATGCACTTCGTAAGGATACTGATAGTTGGACAACATGGCATCCAATGGCTTTATCTGTGAAAATACGAACACCGGGAAAGCTGAGAGCATGCTCACGACAATTGCCTTTCTGAAATATTTCATGTGAAAATTTATTTAAAGACTAAAATTAAAAAAACCGATCCAAAAGGAACGGTTTTTACTATTATTTTATGGATTATTTTTTAAACAGCTTCTACTACTTTCAATTCTTTTTTTGAAGGCAGATTCATCAGAACAATAGCAAAAAGGATAAGAATAATTCCTCCCCACTGGATGAGCAGTACTTTTTCCCCTAATAAAACGAAAGCCATCGTTACTGAAACCGGAAGTTCCAATGATGAAACAATACTTCCCAAACCCAGTCCCGCATTCGGGAAACCGATATTGAATAAGATCGGAGGAACAATGGTTCCAAACAAAGCTAATACAAATCCATAGGTCCAGAATATGGAATAGTTAAAGGAATGAATGTGCTCTGTATTTTCTGTAAAATTAAGGTATAATGATTTTAAACCGTCAAAATACATAGGCCCGATCTGAGCAAAAAACAAAAATGCAAAGACCACGACTGATCCACCACAAAGCATGACAATACTTTTCCTGAATACCGGAAGATGAGTAGCCAACGTATTGGAGGTAAACATGGTCATGGTATATGAAGCGGCAGCCATCAGGCCCCAAAAAATTCCGTGCCAGTCTAATTCTATATCCATATTGATCAGATTGGTAGCCAATACAGTTCCTACCAATACAATAATCACAGAAACCACTTTTCTGGCATTTGGTAATTTCTTTGCTATAAAACTTTCTACCACTACACTAAACCAGACAGACTGCATCAACAGCACAATGGCAATAGAAACATTGATATACTGAACTGCAATATAATAAAAGAGACTGGTACAGCCTAAAGATGTCCCTGCGATCATCAGCATCTTCACTTCTTTGGAACTCGGTGATGAAAGTTTCTGTTTTGATGTGATCGTCTGAATAAAATTCAGGATCAGAAGTCCGACAATGCCCAGTAAAAACTGAGAAGTAGTGACTTCTGAGGTGGTATAACCATCATGATAAGCCATTTTTACAAATGTAGCCAGCATTCCGTATATACTGGCCCCGATCCCTACGAATAACACTCCCTTGAGTATATTTTTCTTCTTCATAATTTTTTTTACAGCCCGCAAAGTTACGACATAATAATGGAAATACCCGGAGACGTCAATATGATAGATAAATAAAATCGCCGCAAGCAAGCTTGCGGCGATTCTCAAAAATTATTGATGTCAATAATTATTTCTTAACGATTACTTTGGATGAAGCTTCGAAACCAAGGCCTTTTATTTTTACCATATAGGTTCCGTTCACTAAGTTATTTGTAGAGACAGCTTTCTTCTCTGCAGGAGAAATTTTATCTTCTGAAGAAACGAGCTTTCCTGACATATCATAGATTTCAAGGCTTACCTTTCCTATGGTACTGCTTGGGAAGTTGATATAGAACTCATCTCTAGCAGGATTCGGATAGATAGAAATACTATTTTTAGCCGTTTTTACTTCTTCTGTTGATAATGCAGAGCATCCTTCAGGAAGGGTAAAGCTTTCTGTCTGGTCATTGATGTTCGTCATCGATCCTGCAGTAGCACCTGATCCCAAACCTCTTTTAGCAAAAACTCTCCAGATCATACATTTATCTACTCCTCCCGTTGTTGCCAATTCTGCCTGAAGTATTGCATTTCTTCCATCAATGAAAGTTGGATTACAAGTCTGCAGTTTTAATGCGTCTGTTACCAGCTGAAGCACTCTTGCGCTTCCACTATTCGCATTAGCAGTTACATCAGATGCATAGCCATATTTTTCAACATATTTCCAGTTCAGATCCCAAAGCATTGTTGCCCATACAAATCCGATAGAGTGAACATCCGGGACCAAAACTCCATTCTGATTGGTGTACTCCATTCCATTGGTTCTTCCATAGGTATAGTTGTTCACAGCAAAATCAGGTGAATATTTGGCAGGTCTGATTCCAAGGGCTGTAGTTGTCTGTCCGCTAGCATATGTCCCAATTCCTCTGGCTACCGTCGCATTATCTCCAGGCCTGTTGGTCAGCATTAATGCAAAGAAATCAGACCATCCTTCGCCCATCTGTTCTTTATCTGCATTTGAATTTAAGCAGTTATAACCAGTTCCTGTCATTCTGTTGGAGATTCCGTGACCATATTCGTGTGCAACAATTCCGTTATCGAAACTTCCGTCATATTTTGTATCAGCTCTCAGGTCTACATTTACCGTGGTAGCTGCAGCCAGTTTTGTTTTAATAAATTCTCCTTCAGCATTGGTAATCAATATTGAAGGTATTGTTATTGTAGCATCAGTACCTCCCATATTTCCAATGGTAGCGCCATTGGCTGTATTATTATAAATGATTGCGCCAATAGCTCCTGCATTCTGTGCATTTTTCACTTTCACCGTAAAACCACAATTGGTTCCACCACCTCTTTCGATCAGTCCTATTTTGCCTGCCATTTCACCTGCCGGTAAGGCTGTACATCCGTCAATAATACTTGCCAGCTTTACATCTCCTGTTATTCCAACATCATTTAAGGCAGGTCCAAACTGAGCAACCCCTGCATTTACAACACGGCCAACTGCATCAGATGGAGCTTTATAAAATAATTTACGATTTGAACCTAACCACAGATACATTTGCATAACCGGGTTATAATTGTCCTGATAAGATGCAAAATTGGCATTATTAAAACCTCCTCCATCTTGTGACTGTGCAAAAACCTCATCATCATCCAGACCACCGTTTCCAAAATTATTGCTCTGGAAGTTTCTGGCTGATTCTGTAAATCCGAATTTATAGAAAACATCATGCATCATATTATTTATATAAAATAAATTCGTCGTAGCTGCAGATAAGTTATTGTAGGTTAAAGCATTCGGATCATAAGGAAAATTGAAATTTCTGGCTGCTCCTCCATCCGGAGAGATCCCAAAAGTTAGCTCATTGGCATCTTTATCCTCATAAGCATATACGTTGTTTCCTCGTGTGATAGTATAATGTGTTGTGACATTGGAGTGCCAACCTTCCGGAGAGGAGGAAAGAATCCAAGGATTATTTACAATAGCTCTTGATCCAAAGGTAGGTGCTTCTATCGGTAAAGGAAAAACGTTGTAAGATGCATTGTCTGGTGCTAAAGTAACCAAATTGCCAGTATTCATACGGTAAGCACTTTCAGCCTGAGGTAATGAAGCCACTGTATTTTCGTCATGAGCATACGCTTCATCGTGGAAATTACATGAAAGGTTTAAATTAAGCTTACTTAAAATCTTCCCTGTATTCGCATCGACAAGAATATTCCAGTGATTTGTTGTTTTAGGCTCGTGTAATAAGAATTCATATGCCAATCTCAGGTTTTGACTTTCATCCGTAGTATATACCAGTCTCTGTTTAGCAACAGTTAATTTATTAGATCCTTTTTCAAAAAAAGCAAAAATCGGAAGATCAGAAATAGCATCAGTTCCTAAATCAGCAGCTATTTTCTGCAACGCTGACTCTTTTGTTATTCCTACAGTATTGGAAGTTGACCCTTTATAGTCCTTGAGAAAGTTATCTGAATAATACGTAATTTTACTATCCTGAATCAAGGCCGTTCCTGCAGAACCATAAACAGGCAGTCCATTATAAGTCTGCTGAAACTTTACAACATTTCCGTTCATTGATTTTGAAGCATCAATATTATCAATGACGAAATTGGTAAGATCATTCTTCTTATATTCTCTTGTCTTGTTTTGAGAAATATAATCTTTAACTAACTTCTCGTTATCTTGTGCAAATAAACTAGAAGGAAATACTGCGAATACAGCAAATAAAAGAGGTAGAGTTATCTTTTTCATTTTTACTAATAAAGGCGCTAATGTACAAATAATTCACAATTAATTCGTTTTTTAGGTAAATTATTTAGAAAAATAAAATAATTACACAAAAGAAATCTCATTACAGGGATTTTTATCATTTATGCAAACAGGCAGTACTACATCGTCTCATAAAAAAAGCTGCCTTAAAAGACAGCTTAACCTTTCTATTTTTTGATGATCTTTTCTGAATAGATTTCGTTTTTATTATTTATAACATTAACAATATAAACTCCTTCTTTTCGGGAACTGATATCGATGTCTATTTCTTTTTCATTACGCAGCATTTTACTGTACACTGCATTTCCACTCAAGTCTCTGATTTCCAATCTTGCTGATTCAAGTTTATTTTTCAAAATAACTTTAAACAGTCCGGTAGTAGGATTGGGTGTCAGTTTGAAGATCTTTTCTCCTGCCAATGGCTTCGCAGCTCTCGGCACAGGAGGACATTTCATTGTGATATCGTAATCAAAATAAGGATAGTTATTCCAGCTGTACGCAATCTTATATGATCCGTTTTGAAGATACACCATACTCAATCTGAACTTCTGCTCGCCTGTTGCTCCATTATTTACCGGATAATTAAAATCCGACGGCTGAAAATAATAATTGAAAAAATTACCGGCTCCAAAGGAAGGATTAAATGTTACTGGAAACACGGTTCCATCCTCTACACTTACTATCTCCAGTTTAAAATTCACCAAAGTAGCTCCTGCAGGAAGGTTGTAATACCCACCAATACCAGATGTACTCTCTATACATTCTCCCGGTTCATATCTGAAATTCACAGTCGCTAAGCTACCTGGGTCACAGATATTGGTTGCCAGCTCCTTCCAGTAATCTACTTCAGTATGCCCTACAGAAAAGCCATTGGGTCTGTTATAATAGAGTCTTGACAAAGCACCGTTATCAGGATCTGCAATATTGGTTTCCAATGGTCCACTATATAAGCCACCTGCACTGGAAATAGATGCAGCCGCCTGTAATGCCTGAGTATCTGTATTGGCATGAATCATTGTAAACTGTGTCTGATAGTCAACTTTAAACTTCACCACATCCTCAAATGCCAAAGGGCTATTTAAGCCAGTATTATTATAATTGACAAGATATGAATCGTTAGGGGTTCCTGAATTCCTTTCTGCATCAGTAAATATGACAATCTTTAGAGGCTGACTAAGATTTAAGGTATTCTGACTGCTTACAATATCCGGCGTAAAAGCTCCGTTGAAAGCAGTTCCAATCAGATCCAAGGATTCATTAAAATAATCCCCAAAATCAAGACGTCTTTTAAAGTTTTGTGCGATGAAACCATCATTGGTAAAATCACTTTCAATGTAAATCAAGGCTTTATTTGCTCCGGCGGGATCTCCGTATATTCCTGCCCCGTATTGTACAACAGCCACTCTGTTTCTGGGATTACAGGCTAAAAGTTGCTCTATCAGTTTAACTGCGCCGCGTTTCATGTGAGCGTAGCTATCATTAGTCGTAGATCCTCCATTATCGAGCATAATAATATAATCTGAGGATTGCTGGGCATTAAAATTATTCCATGACATGATAAATGCCACGACGAAAAATAAGAATGTTTTTTTCATGGTTATTATTTAAATTTAGTTGGCTAAAAATAATATTTTTTTCTCTATTTGATGAAATAATTTAAGAATAATCAATTAAATTAAAACAATTCACAATAAAACTATATGAGAAATAAAAAAAATAACAAACGAAGGAAACTCAACCCACATACCATCAGAGGATTACGCTCAAAATCCCCTTTTTCCCAGAAACAAAAAAAGCCGCTCTTCCGAGCGGCTTCCTATATTCAAATGGGTTAAAGATTATTTACCTTCTTCCATTTTTCTTTTCAATTCTGCTAATGCATCGATATCTCCAAGAGTTGATCTTTCTTCGTTGTTTGAAGAAGAAGATACGTTTCTAGAAGAAGAGTCTTTCATATTTTTCTTTTCTTCGTCTCTGAAGATTCCAGTATGAGAAACTACTACTCTCTTGAATTCCTTGTTGAATTCGATTACTTTGAACTGAGCATCTTCCCCTTTCTTGATTTTAGATCCATCTTCTTTCTCTAATAATCTTGATGGGCAGAAAGCTTCTACTTCAACGTCTTCAAACTGCACAGAAGCTCCTTTATCGTGAACTTCTACAGCTTTACCAGCGTGGATTGTACCTTCAGCATATTTAGTTTCGAATTTATCCCAAGGGTTTTCAGTTAATTGCTTGTGACCTAAAGATAATCTTCTAGCCTGAATATCTAATTCAAGAACAATAACATCTAATTTATCACCTACTGCACAGAATTCAGATGGGTGCTTGATTTTCTTAGTCCAAGAAAGATCAGAGATGTAGATCAAACCGTCGATACCTTCTTCTAACTCTACGAATACACCAAAGTTAGTGAAGTTTCTTACCGTTCCTACATGCTGAGATCCTACAGGATACTTAGCTTCAATATTTTCCCATGGATCTTTAGATAATTGTTTCATACCTAAAGAGATTTTTCTGTCTTCTCTGTCTAAAGTAAGTACTTCAGCTTCAACTTCATCCCCTACTTTCACGAAATCACCTGCAGATCTTAAGTGAGTAGACCAAGACATTTCAGAAACGTGGATTAATCCTTCTACCCCTGGAGCGATTTCTACGAATGCACCATAGTCAGCAAGAACTACTACTTTTCCTTTTACTTTATCTCCAACTTTCATGTCAGCAGAAAGAGCATCCCAAGGATGAGCTTCTAATTGCTTCATACCTAACTGGATTCTTGTTTTCTCGTCATCAAAATCAAGGATAACAACTTTTACAGTCTGTCCGTCCTCAAGGATTTCAGATGGGTGGTTCACTCTAGACCAAGAAAGATCTGTAATGTGGATCAATCCATCAACACCTCCTAAGTCAATGAATACCCCGTAAGAAGTAATATTCTTAACAGTACCTTCAAGAACCTGACCTTTTTCAAGCTGAGCGATGATTTCTTTTTTCTGACCTTCGATATCTGCTTCGATCAATGCTTTGTGAGATACTACTACGTTTTTGAACTCAGGGTTGATTTTCACAACTTTGAACTCCATAGTTTTACCTACGAACTGATCGTAATCTTTAATTGGCTTAACGTCAATTTGAGAACCTGGTAAGAATGCTTCGATTCCGTGAACGTCAACGATCATACCTCCTTTAGTTCTAGACTTAACAAAACCGTTAACGATTTCTCCAGTTTCGTGAAGTTCGTTTACTCTATCCCAAGCTTTAAGCGTTCTAGCTTTTCTGTGAGATAACTGTAATTGTCCAGTTTTGTCTTCTCTTCTGTCTACCATTACTTCCACATCATCACCTACTTTCAGGCCTGGGTTGTAACGGAATTCGTTAAGAGAAATAACACCTTCTGATTTGAAGTCGATGTCAACGATAGCTTCTTTATCAGTTAATCTTACAACTTTACCAGTGATAACGTCGTTATCATTTAAACTGCTAAGAGATCCATTGTAGATTTCTTCTAAATCGCTTTTTTCTTTTCTTGCGTCTGCATCAAGACCTGATTCGAAAGAATCCCAATCAAATTGTTCTGGTGCTACGTTTTGGTTTAATAAAACCTCTGCTGAATTTGTCTCTTTTGACATTTTCTAATAAAATTTGTATTCCTTCTTTTTTAATGGTCTGAATGAATGTGGATCTAAAAAATACGGAAGTAATTAATTTTTAATAATTTACCTTATCAAACCTTTCACACAAAAGTGGGTGCAAAGATATGAAATTTATTTAAGATAAGTATAATAAATTTATTTTTCAAATGTACTTTCTAAAACCTTCTTAAATTCATTTTCATTACCATAATTATAGAAAGGAACCGCCGTAATTTTGTAGGTATCTGTATAAATTTTGATAGATTTTTGTTCGTTTCCTATAACCTTCAAAAAATCTTCTTTCCATTTGTCATATCCTATCAGGTGAGCTCCTTTTGGCTCTATAAATACTTGAAAAGTTAGCTGTTTGTTGGCTCGTTCGCTACAAAACAGTAAAAAATCAGGTTCAAATGCACGACCGTATTTATCAAAAATTTTAATTTCTCTTTCGTTCCGAATGAGATGAATATTTTCAAACTTGTGACTGAAACCTTCAAAACGTCTGGAGAACAATGAGACAAACGCCTTTTCTTCAATCGTTCCAAAATTATCGTTGAAAGAAAACCAATCTTCTTTATCTAAATTGACTCTAAACCTATCGCTAGTTTCTGATTGACTTTTTGCTCTTTCGCTATATTTATTTACCCTGATTTCCTTATCCCTGAATACCTGATGAATAGGTTGCGGATAATATTCTGAACCTTCATAATCCGTAGAGTTATTTTTAATTTCAACTTCTATACTTTGCAGAAGTCCATTCAATGCCTGAAGGTAATCAAAATGCGAAATCTCCTGAAGACGGTTATAACTTCCGAGAAATGTAATTTCCAAGTTACTCAGATAATTTTTATCCTCAATAAAATCTGAAAGTGACCTGATATTAGGAAAGTACCGAGAAAGGTTATCGAAATAATAAAAAGGATTCCTGCTTAATGCGTATCCGATAACATGTTTTGGAATATCTTTAAGTTGAATATCCTGAGGCTTTATTACTTCATCAAAAGAGATGAGACTTTCTAATTCAAAAAACGCATTTGAAACTCTTCCGCCTCCAGAAGAGAGCTGATGTCGATAATTTGTTTTGGTAACTCCCAAATCCATAAACGATTTTACTTTATCAAAATTTTTAGGCTGCTTTTTATTAGAAAAAACATACCCTTTCTTATATAATTCAGAATTTTTAAATATTGGCTTTAGGGTAAGTTTCTTGGTTTCGAGATTGATATCATCTTCATAAATTCCTGTTTCTACCAATGCTTTTTTTAATTCTGAAATATAACGGCTGTCTTCTTTGGTATGGTAGTATAATTCTTCTAAAATCTTTAAATCGTTTGAAACATCATCATCATATTTCCTGACAAACTTATCGTCGCCTTGTTCCAGTGCAAAAGGAAAATATCTGGCTCCACGCCCAATCAATTGAGCTTCCGAAAGCGTTGTTTTGCCTGGATTCCCATCCTTTCCGTCACGATCTTCATATAACCTTACAATATCAAATAAATTAAGAACATCCCAGCCTTCATTCAGTTTTTGGACCGCAAATACAGCACGAATCGGGTTATTTTCATCTTCTAAAGTATTGAGTAAAATCTGATTTTTCTCAGCCTCAGAATCGTTATTCGCACTCAGACAATTTTCTTCCCGGAAATTGATATGAATTCGCTGTGCTACCTCATTCAATGAAATATTTTTGGTTTCAAAAAACTGAAAAGCCTTCTGTACAATGGGAACCGTAGAAGTTTTCCTTATCTTTTCGATCATCTGCTCCGATAAATCATCAATGAGTTTGTGGAAATTGTCTTTATTCTGTTCCGATTCTTTAATCGTTTTCTTCGCTTTAAAAAGAATAACGGGTTTTAAATTAATATTATTAGTAGTTGCCAATTCCTGACGGTATAAATTAAGAATCAATGCCTGAATGATCCGTTCCTTTTCGTCATACAAGGACCGGACAAGATTGATTTCTTTAGAAAATTTGTCTGTTCTGAACTGTGAAAGGTCATATTTATAAATTACTTTATCTTTATATTTATTGATAATTTCACGACTTTCATAATCAAGCGTTGCCGTAAACTCCAACAAAATATTATCAAAATTCTGGTGAAGTATTTTTAAAACAGTTTCCTCCCAACTTCCAAAAAGATTTCCAGCTTTTGTACCACTGCTCAAGTGATGCGCCTCATCGGCAATCATTACTATTTTTTTATCTGTAAAATCTTCGTAAGTAATGCTGTTTTCTTTGGTATTATTCAAATCAATATGCAACTGTTGGATGGTTGTAAATTTGATATTGATATTCTCATGATCGGCTTCATCAAAATTATGAATCTGTTTCAGAAAGACTTCTTTCCCATTGATGACAACTTTATCATTAAACAGATATTTAGAGGTTTGCGGATTGAGAAAATTATCTTTCGTTTTTTGAATGATATTGTTGCTGTTCACAAAAAACAAAAAATTCCGGTATCCTTTTTCATACAACTGAAGCATCAAACCTGCCATTACCAAAGTTTTTCCGCTTCCTGTTGCCATATTGTACAGTAAATGAAGTGGTTTATTGGGTTTCCCAACAAAATTTTCTGAATGACAGAGAATAAAACGCTGAAATGCTTCTTGCTGATAAGGTCTTTGGCCAAATTTCAAGTTACCTGAAATGTGCGTTGGAACGGTCACCTGAGATATGGCTCTTTTTCCGAATTCCTGTAAAAGTGTATCGTATAGAAATGCCATTTGCTAGTGTTTTATTTGGTAAAAATCTTTTGTTACTTTCTTTTCTTCCGGTGTACACTCAAAATTTTCGTCGTTAAGTGAAGAGAGGTTCACATATAGTTGGTTTTTGTTGAGCAGCTCACAAAGATGCTGTTTTTGCTCTTTCAGATGTAATGCTTTAAAATCTTCGAGGTATTGCTCTTGTTTTTTGATATCAATATTGTAATGGAGGAAGGATTTGGTTTTCATTTCTTCCCAAATTTTCAAGAGACTTTCAGAATCTTTAGCTTCTTCTATCTGCTCGATAAAGATCTGGTTGTATTTTTTGAGCTCGAGGTAAATGAATGAACCGCCGCCTTGCCAGTTGACGGATTTGGAAATGCCACCTTGTTCGCCATCGATTACTTTCTTTAAACGTTCAACAGCTACGGTTTCTATATAATCCATCTGTTCAATTCCGATATATTGACGATTCATTTTATGGGCAGTTGTAGCAGTCGTTCCGCTTCCGAAATGATAATCTAAAACAATATCATTTTCCAAAGTCGAAATTTCTATAATTTTTTCAATTAGTTGCTCTGGTTTAGGATATTCAAATACTTTTTTGTTGAATAAGTTTTGAAGAGTTTTAGCTCCTTGACCAGAAAAAGATTCTTCAATCCACGAATTAAAAACCACTTGTTTTGTTCCGTCTCTTTCATATATTTTTTCATACAACTCCTTTCTGCCTTCTTTTTCAACAAAAATCACTTCATTATTTTCAATTGCTTTTTTAAGTTTAACCTCACTCCATCTCCAACAACCATCTGTTCCATCTGGAAGAATAGGAAAAATAATTTCATCTCTAAAATTTATACCATAATATAAATTAGGTCTATCAATTCTCCTGCTATTACTTCCCCATTTTCTAATTAATTGAACTTTATACTTTCCTTTTTCATCTTGTAAGGAATATTTAGAATTATCTTCAATCGTAACTTTAAAAAGTTCTAATCTTGAAATATTCTTTGAAAAAGAAACGATTGTTTCATGAATTTGTGCAATAAACTTACTATCTTGTCTTCCTCCTCTGCCTTTCCAAACTATATTGCTGATAAAATTATCTCTGCCAAAAATTTCATCCATTAAAATTTTAAGATAGGCCTGCTCATTATCATCACATTGAACAAAAATAACCCCATCATCACTTAACAAATCTTTTGCAACATTTAATCTATTTTTCATAAATGTCAACCAAGTAGAATGATTAAAGGTATCATTATATTTAAAACCATCATTTCCAGTATTATAAGGCGGATCAATATAAATCAACTTCACTTTTCCTGTAAATTCTTTCTTTAGAGAGTGTAATGCCAAAAGATTATTTCCTTTGATAATAAGGTTATCCGTAATGGTTCCTTTTTCATTTCTATTCAATTGATCAAAACTCTTTTCGCCATCTTTATCAAATACTTTGGCATTGGTAAAAACTTTCGGATCAAGTAATTCGGTAATCTCGTCCTGTGCTAAAGTTTCATTAAAAAAAATTTCTTCTCTTTTATCCTCTTCACGGCTCTGCCCCCCTTCCAGAACACAATCTTTAAATGGCCAAACCAACGCTACTTCGTTGCGCTGTTTCAGATATTGACCATCAATCGATAACCCAACTTTATTCTTAAACTGTGTATAGCTGTCGTTGAGATAATTTTTCTGTTCAAGAAACTGGATGAAAAGATTTTGCTTAAATACTAAAACATCTTTTACCATAATAAAAAATTTTTCTTTCAAATCTGAATCGTGTAATAACAATTCAATCAATTCTTCATCAAAATTTTGTGCTTTGTTGAGTACCACCCATTTTTTAACTTCTCCATTGTCGGAAACATAATTGGATTCTTTTTTTATTTGATTTTCAAGTGTTTGATATAGCTTCATGGCATAATATTTAAAAAAATTTATGCTTCAAAAATATTATCAATCAGTAATGAAAAATTATGGGAAACCGTAGTTTAAATAATTATTGATTGAAATTTTAATAAAAAACAAAATCTCTTACCTTTGCACCATGGAATTAGAATCAATTTATCAAAAACTGCAGATTCAGGATATGAATCAGATGCAGAAATCTACATATAAAACTACGGAGAACAATACCGATGTTGTTTTGCTGTCTCCTACGGGTTCAGGGAAGACCCTTGCTTTTTTATTTCCGGTTCTTAGAAATCTGAAAAAAGAGAGTTCAGGAATTCAGGCACTTATTTTAGTTCCTGCAAGAGAGTTGGCATTACAGATTGAGCAGGTCTTCAAATCTATGGGGACAGATTTTAAAGTTTCTGTTTGTTATGGCGGACATGATAAAAAAATTGAAGTCAATAATTTAATTGAGGCTCCAGCGGTTTTGATCGGAACTCCCGGAAGAGTTGCCTATCATTTAAGAAATGACAATTTTGATCCTAAAACGATCAAGACTTTAGTTTTAGATGAATTTGATAAAGCTTTGGAATTAGGTTTTCATGAAGATATGGAATTCATTACCGGTTCTTTAAGAGGCCTGTCCCAAAGGATTCTGACTTCTGCAACTGCTATGGACGAAATTCCTACGTTCACAGGATTGAAAAATGAGAAGATCATTGATTTCTTAAAGTTAGGAGACGCAAAACCGGATATTCAATTGCGAAAAGTAATGACGATTTCTGAAGAAAAATTAGATACTCTGTTTCATTTGATCTGTAAAATAGGAAATAAAAGAACACTGATTTTCTGTAACCACCGTGAAGCGGTAGACCGTATTTCTGACCTTCTGGCTGACAAAGGAATCGACAGAGAAACTTTCCATGGGGGAATGGAACAGGACGAAAGAGAGCGTGCCTTACTGAAATTCAGAAATGACTCTGCAAGAATTTTGATTACTACCGATCTGGCTTCACGTGGACTTGACGTTCCTGAAGTGGAATCTATCGTCCATTATCAACTTCCCTCAAAAGAAGATGCCTTTATTCACAGAAATGGCCGTACAGCAAGAATGAATGCAAAAGGTTTCGCCTACCTGATCATGACTGAAGACGAAAATTTTCCATTCATTAAAAGCAATACACCGGAAGAAAGTGTTGCTGATTTTAATACAGTTCCTGAAAAAACACCTTTTCAGACCATCTATATCAGTGCGGGAAAAAAGGATAAAGTCAATAAAGTGGATATTGTAGGCTACCTTATCAAAAAAGGAGAATTACAGAAAGAAGATATCGGAATTATTGAAGTGAAAGATACTACTTCATACGTTGCGGTTTCCAGAAATAAAGTGAGTTTTGTTTTGAAGAAATTAAGCACTGAAAAACTGAAAGGTAAAAAAGTAAAAATGGAAGTTGCCTATTAATAATAAGCAAACCGTTAAAAATACAAGAAGCCGTCTCATTTTCCTTGAGGCGGTTTTTGTTTATAAACTGTCAATATTATTTTTTTAGGATGATTTTTTTGATTTGGAGTACCTTTTTATGCCACTTTCTTTCTTAAGTTGTGTGCTAAAGCATGTAAACCGAACTCAATTTCTACTTTTTTTAGTGATTTTAGCATAAATCGCTTAAAATGGTGATTGTGTTTGAGGTTGGCAAACACAGGCTCTACATCGTAACATCTTTTTTTACGTTTTTCTATCCCTTCTTCACTTTTCAGTCGCTTTCGTGTGAGTTCTTTATGACGTTCCAGATTGTGATTTCTCTCTATGCTTCGGTTTTCTTTGGATTGATGGCACATGCTTCTTAATGGGCACCCTTGGCAGTTTTTGACCTTGTAATGCGATAAGGTCTGCTCAAAACCGGTCTTGGTAGTTTTGTTGCTTTCGTGGGTTTTTTCCATCCGTTGTCCCATTGGACAAACGTAAAAGTCTTTCTCCTGGTTGTAGTGCAAATGCTCTTTGCTAAAGGTTTTGTTTTTACTCTGATAGTTTTCGTCCTGTTCTTTATCAAACGTATTGTACTTTACAAAAGCCTCTATTTCAAGTTTCTCTAAAAGCTCATAATTCTCTTCACTTCCGTAACCTGCATCGGCGGTAAGGGATTCTATTTCGTAGAATTTTTCCTGGCCTATGTTGTCTTTAAAATTTTCCAGATGGGAAGCTAAAGTATTAGTATCGGCAGGGGTTTGATGAAGCGTATAATTCAGAATAAACTGGTTCTCGGTGGAGATTTGCGTATTGTAAGCAGGCTTGAGCTGTCCGTTCTTCATGTGATCTTCCTTCATCCGCATAAAAGTAGCATCTGTATCGGTTTTGCTGTAAGAGCCACGCTCTGCGAGAATCTCTTCCTGCTGCTGGTATTTATCAAGATTCTTTTCAAAATTATTCCTGATGTAGTTCAGCTTGGCTTTAGCTTTAGCTCCCCCTTTCTTATCAGCGATTTTACTTCCTTTCAGTTTCTGGTTGATGCTTTCTACCGTTTTTTGGATTTTCTCTTTGTTGATTTCTCTGAACTCCGGAGGTTCGGGATCTTTATCTTCATCCGAAGCGATGCTTTGGGCATACTCCCATAACTCTTCCAGCTGCTTTAGCATTTTTTCTTTGTTGGTTTTGATCGATTTCCCCCACACAAAGGTATAGCGCCCTGCCTGCGCTTCAATCTTAGTTCCGTCGGTATAGATTTGCTTTAAAGTTATCAAACCTTCTTCCGCCAACAGCAAAACCACCTGTGTAAAGACATCCTTAAATGCAGTTTGCAGTTTCTGGCTCCGAAAACGGGCAATGGTATTATGATCGGCAATATTCATATTGGAAAGCCACATGAACAAAACATTTTCCCGCATGGCCTTTTCTATCTTACGGGAGGAATAAATATTTTCCATATATGCAAAAACCATCACTTTGAGCATCATCAAGGGATGATAGCTAGGGTTGCCTTCTTTGCGGTATGCATCTAATAAGGTGCTGATGTTGATCTTATCTAAAACTTCATTTACAATCCGTACAGAATGATCCATAGGAATCAGATCGTCAAAAGTATGCGGAAATAAAACCAGCTGATTTTGATTATAATGCTTAAAAGCCATACATATAATTGATTACCAAATAAATATACAAAAAAAACAAATCAAAATATATAAAAATTATTTACTTTTTAACAAGAAAAAAACCGCCTCAGTTGTGAGACGGCTTCTTTTTTATATCAAACATATTCGTGATCTATTAAAATTCTGAAATAAAGGCATGATCAAATAGTGCTTCAATTCAATCATGATTTCAACAACCCTATTTCACTCCTCTTACTTTGGTTCGTAACATATAAACAGATTGTGAGGCTGTAATGAATAATACATCATTATTTTCACCTCCAAAAGTCACATTGGAGGTCCATTCTTCCTCTATCGGAATATGATACATCTTTTTTCCTTTACGATTGAAAATATGCACACCCTTGCCTGTTAAATAAAGGTTTCCGTGTTTATCCAGAGTCATACCGTCTGAACCCATTTCACAGAACAGTCTTCTTTCAGAAAGTTTTCCTTCGCCAAGGATATCGTATACGTAGGTTTTTCCTGCATCAATATCTGAAATATAGAGTTTCTTAAATATTTCACTTCCTACTATGCCGTTCGGCTGTGTAAAGGTTTCCAGTCTAACAGTCTTTCCTTCTTTGGTTCTGTAATAAAGGCCTTTATGGGCAATTTCCTGTTTAAAATCTACCCAATAATCTCTTTCATACAAAGGATCTGTAAAATACATTCCACCGGATGAATCATTCCATACATCATTGGGCCCGTTGAGTCTTTTTCCTTCAAAACCTTTCAGAATAACTTCTATTTTTTTATCTTTTGAAATTTTCCAGATCTCGCCCTGATCATCGGAGCAGGTAATCAGATTTCCATCTTTATCGAAGTGGGTACCGTTTGCCCTGCCTGTTTTTCCTAAAAACTCTATCACCTTATTGGTTTTCCAGTCCCAGTAGTAGATCTTGTCGTTAGGCTGGTCAGTAAAATAAACATTCCCTTGTTTATCCGAAGACGGTCCTTCTGTAAAAGTGAATCGGTCCGAAATCTTCTTCGGCTGTGCATCTTCATAAAACATTTTGTTGTAATTTACTGATTGACAGTTTAGCAATGCGAAAACCAAACCAACCATGCTTATTCTGCATATATTTTTCATTCTTCACCTTTTAATGATGGCAAGTTACAACATCACCTCTAAGAATCAAATATATTTTCTCACTTTGATGTATTAAAAGCAAAAACAACCAATGTCTCAATTGTCCTATTTTTGAAGCAGATGGTATTAGTTAAAAAACGGTTTTATCCTGACCTTTGCCATGGTAAGATCAATACTCCTTTTTCCTTTTTAAAACTGACTGAAAAAACAGTTTGATCCGGCCTCAAATATCACCTTAATACTTTTTTTAACTTAACAAAAGTACCGCAATGAGTGCAGAATCCGGCAGCAGCAAATTTGTAGAAATAGAAAACGACACGTTTAGGAATTCAGTGGGAACCATGGATGAAACGGGGAAAAGAAAATGGGTCTTTCCCCGAAAACCTAAAGGAAAATATACCAACTACAGGAATTACGCGAGTTATCTTATGCTGGCTATATTTTTCGGACTGCCATTTGTAAAGATCAACGGTAATCCGTTTCTGCTAATTAATGTGATCGACAGGAGATTCTTTATTCTCGGACAACCTTTTTATCTTCAGGATTTCTTTATCCTGGCGCTGGGAGCAGTAACCTCTGTAATCTTTGTGATGCTGTTCACGGTAGTTTTCGGAAGAATATTCTGCGGATGGCTTTGTCCGCAAACGCTTTTTATGGAAATGGTATTCCGAAAAATTGAATACTGGATTGAAGGTGACCGGAATAAACAAATGAAACTAGACAGACAGGAATGGGATGCCGAAAAAATCAGAAAAAGGTTATTAAAATGGTCTGCCTTTGCATTCATTTCATTAACGATTGCCCATTTCATGTTCATGTACATTGTTGGTTACAAGGAAGTATTCCGGATCATGGCTGAAGGTCCTGAACATCATTCCATGAAATTCCTTGTCATGTTATTTTTCACGATGACCTTCTACTTTGTTTTTGCATGGCTCCGCGAACAGGTCTGCACATTGGTGTGTCCATATGGAAGACTTCAGGGAGTACTGATTGATAAACAGACTATTAATGTATATTATGATTTCAAAAGAGGAGAAGGCCGCTCAAAATGGAGAAATAATGAAGACCGTAAAGCAGCAGGAAAAGGAGACTGCATCGACTGTCATCAGTGTGTTGTAGTCTGCCCTACCGGTATTGATATCAGAAACGGACAGCAGCTGGAATGTGTCAACTGTACAGCCTGTATTGATGCCTGTGATGAGGTAATGGAAAAAGTGGGACTTCCAAAAGGATTGGTGCGCTATGCTACGGAAGCCGAAATTGAAAATCAGGAAACTTTCAAATTTACCTCCAGAATGAAAGCTACCACTGTATTTCTTGCTTTACTGATCGGATTTTTAGGATTCTTAATGTATGACCGCGGATCTATGGAAGCAAAATTTATCAAACCAGCAGGCTCTACCTTTTTTGTCAAAGACGGTAAGATAACGAATACTTTTATTTATACCCTTTTAAACAAATCCAACGAGAAAAAGATATTGACCATTAAAGTAATGACACCAACCAATGCAGAAATCACGTATTTTGGTTCAGAGAAAATCATATTAAAAGGTGATGAAATTCTGAAAGGAAATATCAATATCAGCTTCCCTGAAGAAGATATTAAGTTTTCGAAGCAAAATATGGTGATTGGCGTTTTTGATGAGAAGGGTGAAATGCTGGACTCGTTTGACACCACATTTGAAGGACCGTTTAAACTGACGCTGTAGGCAAGAGACAAGATTTGGAGATGTCAGATTTGAGACATGAGATAAGAGACTCCGGTAACTTCCATCTTCAGCCTTTCCTCTACCATCTTTTTTAAATAATTTTAAACCTTGTATTTTCTCATAAACTGAGTAGGAGTCATTCCGGAACTTTTCCGGAATACTCTTACAAAGTAGGAATATTCTTCGTATCCAAGTCTGAAAGCAATCTCCACGAGACTTTCATCCAGATACATCAGCATTCTTTTAGCTTCCAGCACTACTCTTTCGGTAATGACATCGGTCGCTGTTTTTTGAACAACTGTCTGAGCGATTCTGTTCAGATGCTTTGGAGTAATACCGAGTAAAGACGCATAATAAGAAATGGATTTTTGCTCATTAAAATATTGTTCTATAAGGTTTTCAAACTCCTGATAATGTTTAAAATAAGAGAGACTCGCAGAGGAAGAACGTAGATCAATATCTTTTGAAAACAGTCTGGTAGCATTAATGAAAATCTGA
This sequence comes from Chryseobacterium carnipullorum, assembly GCF_003815695.1. Taxonomy (NCBI): domain Bacteria; kingdom Pseudomonadati; phylum Bacteroidota; class Flavobacteriia; order Flavobacteriales; family Weeksellaceae; genus Chryseobacterium; species Chryseobacterium carnipullorum. The sequence continues at coordinate 5,094,784 of NZ_CP033920.1, forward strand.
GACATAAAAGAAAGGATCAGTCCTTCTTTCATCGCATTCTGAGACTGATGTTCTTTTCCCAATTCCTGAAATATCGTGTTGTTTTTTTCCAGCTCATCAGCATCAAGCTGCAATTTTCTGGGAAAAGAGACTGAACCGAAAAAAGGAAAATTCCGCAGTTTCTGGCTCACATAATGCATCTCATAAAACTCCTGTGAGCAGAAAAAAATATATCCGTCAATATCGTCAGAAAGTTCCCAGCTATGAATCTGCCCCGGAGACAGAAAGAAAAGACTTCCCTTAGAAACATCATATTTCTGAAAATCTATTTCATGAGTTCCTTTTCCTTTTGTAAAAAGAACAGCTGCATAGAAATCATGCCGGTGTGGCTTTTCAATATGCCAGTGTCCTACAACAAGATGTTCTTTCATATTATTGAAATAAAAATCTGAGGTATTCCTGCCGGACTGGAAAAGCTCAATATGAAGGACAGAGATAGAATTCATTACTGATAATAAAACAGATCTTAGTTAATGTATAAAAGTACTGTAAAAAGAATCATAACGCAAATCTGCATAAAAAAAGGACCTGCTTTCACAGGTCCTGTATTCAGAAATTACAAGCTTTTATTTAATTACAAGCTTCGTGTTATAAGCTCCTTTTGAAGAGTTAATGCTGATGACATACACTCCTTTTGGAACGTTAACATTGAACTCTTTTGTATTGTTTCCTTCACTTTGATAAGCCGATGAAAACACCAATCTTCCACTGGCATCAAACATGCCTACTTTTACTTCTCCTTTTAAGTTTCTGGACTTAATGAAGAAGTTACCGTCACTTGGATTAGGATAAATTTTGATATCATCTGCCAGCGGAGAAACGGCATCCTGTACCCCTAAAGCCTGTGTCTGGCGGGTACATACCTGAAGGGACCATCCATTAATACTTCCAACATCGCCGGTGTAATTATCTGAGGCAAATAATTTCCATTGTCCCTGAGCCTGATGTCCCACAAAAATTCCTAGTGATTCATTAGACTTTACTTCTCCCTGAATTGGAGTAACACATACAGCAGCAGATCCCGCATCACTGAATGTCGCGGTGATATTATCCTGATTGGTGCATTGTCTGTTCCAAACAAGAGCTGATGTACCCATAGGTCCCTCTATTCCTACTGATAAATCTTTAACATACGTATGAGTAATGGAAGGAATGACTTTAATTTTAGTAATAATTCCGGAATTGGTCACCATTAAAGGAGCCAAAACTTTTTGGGATGCAATACCAGCATTTCCGCCCGGACCGTCTTTAATAGCGACTGCCGGACCTTGATAATTGTAAGTTGTACAGGTTTCTCCTGCTACGGTATAATCAATGACAAAGCTTGGACTCACTGTATAATAGATATTCCCAACGGCCTCCACAAGAATATAGGCATTGGCAGCAGTAGATCCGGAAGGAATGGTAATCTGCTCGCTACCGTCATTGGGAGTATTAGCTGCCACCGTTGTAAAGGTCTGTCCTCCGTCTGTAGATAATTTAATATTTACATTGGCAGTACTCACAGGCGCCTGATTTGTATTGGCAACATCCCATGTTACATTTAGTGCTGCTCCTGAAACTGCTGCCTGTCCAAAAGTTGGTGCAGTAACTTTAAACGGACCTGATGCTGAATTTACCGTTATAGCCATTGCATCTTTACCGGTCTGTGGTGCTGTAATATTATTGTTTCTAGCGGTCAGCATAAAATTTAGATTTCTTCCAACACCTGAAACAGTCTCCCAACGTGTAGTAAGTACACCAGCTAACACTTTATTAAAATCAGGAAAATATCTCACAGGAGTATTTACCGGATTCAAAGATCTGAATATAGGACCGGTAGGCTTGTTCAGATAAGGGATTGAATTAGCGCCTGTCTGAGCAGAACCTGAATCCATTTCCTCCCACGTATAGGTGTAAGAAGCAGTATTAGAATCTGTAGAAGTCCCTTTTAATACAAATGCTGTAGATTTAGGAATAATGTAGTCTGTGCCAGCATTTACATTGGGTGCTGGATTGGCAAAAGGAGTATTGGTCCCGCATGTGACGCTGTTTATTCTGGTTCTAATTTCGTCAACGCTGAAGCCGTGAAAATAATCGTCAGAATTGAATTGAACATCATAATTAACCGTTATTCCTGTATAAGCCATAATTGTGGATCCACTGCCGGGTTCCACTAGTGATGCGATATTACCTGACGCTGTATTATAACTAAATGTATGGTTTGCGCCCAATTGATGTCCCATTTCATGAGCTACATAATCAATATCGAAAGTATCTCCTTCAGGAAAATTGCTGGCTGTCCATCCCTGAGCTTTTGTACCGTTATCACAAATATCCCCGGGTGCATATCCATTTCCGTCTTCTTTATCAAAAATATGGCCCATATCATAATTCTCAGAACCGATAATACTGGTTATTGTTGTTTGAGCCTGTGGATTTTGCTCACCTGAAGCAGCATAGGGATCTGTTGCGGGATCTACATAGATAATCGCGTCATTATTGGCTACCAGATTGAAATGTAGTGAAAGATCTTTTTCAAAAACACTGTTCATACGGGTTACGGAGGCATTCATAGCTGCAAGGACTACTGCTTTTTTTTGAGCTTCTGTGGCCGTGGCAGGAGTTCCGGTGGCCGTGAGGTGGTATTGTGCATATTCGCCAGTACATGTTATAGCAAGTCTGAACACATTAAAACCTGCTAATTTTTTATTTACAGCACTATTTTTTTTTTCAGAATCTTTCGCTACTACCTTTTCTGGTGTAGCACATTCAAAAGATTCTTTGTCGTGACCTCTCCTCGCATTGGAATCGAAAACAGCATAGACTGCTCTGTCTTCGGTGTAAGGCTCAATGAATTCGGAAATACCAGATCTGGTGATCATGGATGAAAATCCTATAGGTGACATACTGAATCTTAAATAAACAGAAGGATCATTGACTCCTGTGCCTACATATGATTTGATGTCCGGGTATTTTTCCTGAAGGGCCGGATCCATATTGGAAGATTCCCAAACCTGAAACTTCTCAATTTTACCTCCGGCTGTTGGAAGAGAAATGATCACTCCTTTTGATCCTGAAAAACGCTCAGGTGCATTTTTCAGTGTAAGTTTAAGTTGAGCTGCATCCAATGAATAAAGAGCTGCATACTCCAGCTTTTCCTGAGACGGCTTTACTTTTTGCGACCTCACTGTTGTTTTGGTCCATTGCGAATATCCTAAAAAAGGAATCAGCAGCATGGAAAGAAAGAAATAATTTTTCATAAAAAAGTATTTTGATCTTTGCTAAATTAATAAAAAACAACCACACAAAACACTCATTTTATGGCAATTACCCACCACCTATCGAAATAAATTGCGGGCATTCACTACATATTTAAATTTCATAAAAAAAATACATCATATGTATATAATTAAAGTATTTAATACTTCAATTATTCAACTTCATCTATTTTAATTTTAAAAAAGAATTTTATTCAGGACTAATTACCAGCGCATATTTGTGTTAGAATTTAAAAAATTTTTATCTTTGGCTTTTAGGATTCATAGAATGAAGATAAACTTAGCTGATAAACTGTATTATTCAATAGGAGAAGTTGCCAAAGCTTTTGATGTAAACACCTCATTAATACGTTACTGGGAGCAAGAGTTCCCTATCATCAAGCCTAAAAAGAACAAAAAGGGTAACCGCTACTTTACTCCTGAAGACATCAAGAACCTGCAAATGATTTACCATTTGGTAAAAGAAAAAGGATATACCCTTGATGGAGCAAGAATTGCTTTGACCACCAACAGTAAAATTTCAGAAACCGTTACCATTATTGACCGTCTTGAATTTATAAAAGCTGAACTTCAGAAACTGAAAGCTTCTCTAGCAGATAAAGATTCAGAATAAATAGTACCCAATCATAAAAAGCATCTTTAAGTGATGCTTTTGTTTTGGCTCAAATCCTTGGCCTGTATTCCTTCAAATAATTCTTAAAAAAAAGTATTCAAATGTAATTTAAAAATCATTTGAAAGAATTTGTTGTACAAAACAATTCCTTCTGCTTTTCACCATTGCTTCGGTTTATTTTTATTTATAAGTTTACTGTATGATGAGAAAAAAATATTACCAGAAACTGGCATTTATGGGAATGCTTCTGATCGTGCTTTTGGCCTTTCAAAATTACACAGGTAGGGAAAAAGATAGTTTTCCTGAAGTAAAATTTATTACCACCCGCTCCACGTCATGGAATCTAACGGACTTTAATCCGAATGATCTCGATGCCATGCAATGGGAGCATTTAGGATTTTCCGAAAAACAGGTTTCTACCATTCTCAATTATAAAAAAATGGTAGGAGGTCAGTTTAGATCAAAAGATCAGCTAAAAAAATGCTATGCTATTTCTGCTGAAAAATTCAGTGAACTGGAATCCTATATTATGCTTCCCGAAGCCGGTAAAGACCACCATTTTGAAAAATTTGATAAATATGAAAAGAAAGAGATCCGTATTTCCGGAAGATTCAATCCGGATAGACTTTCTGCTGCTGAATGGATCAGAATGGGTTTCAGTGAAAAACAGGCTGAAGCTATTTTAAAGTATAAAAACTATTTGGGTGGAAGTTTCATCAGTAAAGAAAAATTCAAAGAATGTTTTATTATTTCTCCAGCAAGCTATACTAAGCTTGAATCTTATTTAATCCTTCCGGCAAAAACTCCTGAGGGTTTTAAAAGTCATGGTAAAAATTATACTGTACAGTCAAAAATTCACTACCGTAATTTTGATCCTAATTCTTTGAATTCAGAAGATTGGCAAGCTTTAGGATTTTCAGAAAAGCAGGCGAATACGATTGTTAATTACCGTGACAGAAATCTCAGAGGAAGTTTTAAATCACTTGAAGATATAAAGAAGTGTTTTGTTATTTCTAAGGAAAAATTCGAGGAACTAAGTCCTTATATTAAACTCAATACGAATACAAACCCTATCCAAAAACAGGAAACCGATTTTTCAAAAGTTGATTTAAATATCATCACATTCAAGCAGTTGCTGGAATTTGGTTTAGATGAAAAAAGTGCCGGATCGATGATCGGATTCAGAAAAAAACTGAGAGGTTTTGTCAATAAACAACAAATTTTAGATACCTACAATATTGATAAAAATTTGGTTCAAAAATTAATTTCTATTGCTCCACTAGATATTTCAAATGTTCCTAAATATACTTTAACAGAAGCTCCTGAAGAATGGCTGAAAGACCATCCCTACTTCAAATATTCTGCGGATAAGATCATATTCTACCGGACTACCTACACGGATGATAGAAAAATTCTGAAGCTTTTAAAATTAAAGCCTGAGTATGAAGAAAGAATGAAATTATATTTAAAATAACTGGAACCATATAAAAACTCCCCAAAATAATAGGGGCTATTTTGGATCGTTTCTACTCTGCGTACTATTTTAAGTTTTAGTGATGCATATAATTGCTGGGACCATTGGTTCCTTCAATAGATTCAGGTAGTATTCCATATTTGGTTCGTAAATCAATGGTACCTAATGTTTTCCCGGTCTGGATTTCAATAACACTAATAGTCCCGGAATTTAAGTTTGGAATATCTAAAAGGTTATTTTGTACTGCTACAACTTCTTTTCCTTTTTTAGTTTTAAAGAAAACCATATGATGTGCTCCTTTATCTGCCGTAAGGGTTTTTAAGAGCTTTAGCTGGGGAAGATTACTTATATCAAAGACCAAAACTTTTCCGGGATCAGCAAAACTTACGTAAAGCTTGCTGTTATCATCGATGTACATTTCGAGCGCCCAGCCTAATCCTTGTGTACTTCCATCAAATATTTTACTAAAAGTATCATACTTCTTGGTTATAGCATTGTATGGAGCAATCCAGATATCGCCACCTAGCATTGTCGTTGCAAGGGCATACTGTGGAAATTTTCCACGCAGCAATAGGACCTCAACAGGACTGGACATATCCGTTTGTGAGTCTGCGACCAGGTAAGTTTCTTTTAATTCATAGGTATTTAGATCTAATAAAGTACAAGTATTTCCCATTCCAGTAGTAAGATCCGGGTGAATGGTTGAGGTCACCATCATTATTCCTTTCTCCTCATTAACAGAAATACCGTGCGGATACATAATAAATTGATTTGGATTGGTTTGAACCGGCGCTTTAATAGTTTTAATAAGCTGGTTGTTATTTGCATTAAAAACACCTATGCTACCATCTTTTGGTCCTCCTGCCCCTCCCATAAAAGTCATAAAATATCTTCCATCGTTGGTAAAAAACAAATTTTCCCCTACTGTATTCTCCCCTGTATCAATAGGTGTTGCACTAACTAATTTTGGCTGTCCGTTTTTGTCTTTTTCCGTTTTTATCTGGTAGAGATAATTCCCCCCTAAAGCAGTGGTAAATAATTTGTCCGCATTCTGATTATAATAAAGATGATGAGGCAGGACACCAATACCTAATTCAAGTTTGCTACTAATATGCCCAAAATTTGGGGCTTCAGGATCAAGTTCAATTACAGCTATTCCATCTGATAATCCTTTCAAGCTTCTATAATCAATGTAAAATGAAGAATCGTGCGGAAGATCCGGATTATGGTTATCATTTTGACAATTAGAAAATGTCATTAAAATAATAACAGAAAGTAAGTTAAATTTTAATTTCATGGTTTTTAGTTTTAGTAGTTACTATATAAATATAATATATTTTAACTAACAAACCAATAATATAACACCAATGTGTGAATATTACTAAATGGTAACATTTTAAGTATTTTTTATTTTTCTTCAGATAGATTACTCGGAAATAGAAGTTCTCACTTATTTAACAATATAATAGATATAAAAAATTAAGCAGGAAAATATTTCCTGCTTAATTTTTTATTATTAATGATATAATCTTAATCGATTGTTTTGATAGAATCAGAAAGCAAGCTGTTAAGCGTAGTAAATTCCGCCTCTGTAAGGTCACGCCATTTCCCCACCGGAAGATCCAGTTTAATGTTCATGATACGGATACGTTTCAGTTTTTTTACTTCGTAGCCAAGATATTCACACATTCTACGGATCTGCCTGTTCAGTCCCTGAGTAAGGACAATACGGAAGGTCATATCATCGATTCTTTCTACTTCGCACTTTTTGGTGACTGTATCCAGAATCGGGACCCCATTTCTCATCTTTTCAAGAAATCTGGGTGAAAGTGGCTTGTCTACGCGGACGATATATTCTTTTTCGTGGTTGTTTCTTGCCCGGAGAATTTTGTTGACAATATCACCATCGCTGGTCAACAGAATCAATCCTTCACTGGGTTTATCGAGTCTGCCTATTGGAAAAATTCTTTTCGGGTAGTTGATATAGTCAACGATATTGTTTTTTTCGCGTTTGGTATCTGTAGTACAGACAATCCCCACAGGCTTATTAAAAGCGATATAAACAGGCTTATCCTGCGGCTCACGGATAGGTTTCCCATCTACCTCTACAACATCTTCATCTGAAACTTTTGTCCCCATTTCTGGGATCTTCCCGTTAATTGTTATTCTTCCTTCTTCCAGAAGTTTATCTGCTGCTCTTCTCGAACAGTACCCTACTTCTGATAAATATTTATTAATACGCGTTTTTTCCATTAGTCTTCTCCGTAACCTGTATAATTTTTTATTGCCTGTTGTGAGTAAAAATACTTTTCTTTATTGTAAACTTTCAAATCTGTATTCATTCTCCAGAAAGTCAGTCGTAGCATTTTCAATTGTATACTCCCCAATTTTTGTACGTCTCAGCTGTGTCAGATAAGCGCCAACTCCAAGTTCCTGACCAATATCATGAGCTAAGCTTCTGATGTAAGTCCCTTTCGAACACCCCACGGTAAAGCTTACCAGTGGAAGATCAATTGTAATATCTTTAATATAGAAAATCGTAGTTTTTCTGGATTTCATTTCTACTTCTTCTCCTGCTCTCGCCAGATTATACGCCCTCTGTCCGTCTATTTTAATCGCTGAATATACTGGAGGTTTCTGCTCTATTTCTCCAACAAACTTCTCCAAAACTTCATGAATCTTGTCTTCTGAAATATGGGTAATATCCGTCTGAAGGATTTCAGGTTTTTCCGTATCATAGGATTCTGTCTGGACTCCTATTTTAATCTCGGTCCAGTATTCTTTGGGAGCATCCTGAATTTCGGGGATTTTCTTGGTAAATTTTCCACAGCAAACAATAAGAAGCCCTGTTGCTCTGGGGTCTAAAGTTCCGGCATGTCCAATTTTAAATTTTTTAGGAAGATTAAACTCTCTTTTGAGTTTATATTTCATTTTATTGACAGCCTGAAAAGAGGTCCAGTCCAATGGTTTATCCAATAAAAACACATATCCTGATTGCAGTTCTTCAGCTGTCATTATTTTAAAATTTCGGTGATACTTACTAAGCTTGGCAGCTTATTAACCTTCTGCCTGCATTCCGGGCCGTTTTCAACATTGACAAAACATTTTTTATCTCCGATGAAATAATAGATGTTTTTAAATGGGTATACAGAGTTATTCGGAACAATATTTACAGTATATTCTTCAGGCAAATTAAATTTATAGCTGGTTTTACTTACTGCTGTCACTTTCTGGCTGTAACATTTTCCTTCCTTTCTGTATTCAATAAAAGATTTGTGTTCCAGTTTTTCGTCCGGTACCAGTTCTTTACAGATCAATAAATCTTCGGTTGGGTATTTCTCTTTGAGCTCAACAAAAAACTCGATCCTTTCTCCACTATTATTTTTTACCAACAGCGTATGTGCCGGTGAGCAAGAAACGATGACTCCTGAAAAAGCCAGTATCTTTAAAATATTAGTTTTCATACGCTTATTTAAAAAAATAGAAATAGATGAGTAATGCAATCCCAACAAAGATACGGTACCAGCCCCAAGGTTTGAAGCCATACTTATTCAAAACTCCGATGAATGCCTTGATGGCAATCAATGCGACAATAAAGGCAACAATATTTCCGATGATAAAGATCATAATATGATCATTCGATGCCATAATCATTTCATAGCCTTTCTGAGGATGTGCGGTTTCTTTTCCCCATGTTTTAAGGAAAACAGAATATACGGTAACAGCCAGCATGGTAGGAACTGCAAGAAAGAATGAAAACTCTGCAGCAGCTTTTCTGGTAAGACCCTGTGACATTCCTCCAATAATAGAGGCTGCACTACGGCTGGTTCCCGGCATCATCGCCAGACATTGCCAGAAGCCTATGGTAACAGCGCTTTTTATGGAAACTCCTTTTTCATCATCGATTCTGGGATTTTTAAACCATTTGTCTGCGAAAAGCAATACCACACCTCCCAGTACCAATACAGAAGAGATCGCAATCTGGTTTCCAAGAATAGCTTCAATTTTATCATCAAAAAGATACCCTAAAACCAATGCAGGAATTACCGCAAAAGCAAGTTTATAATAAAACCGGATATTTTTGAGGTCAAAGAACTTTTTCCAATAAGCCACCACAACGGATAAAATAGCACCGAACTGGATAGATACCTGAAACATTTTTAGAAATTCATCCTCCTGAAGCCCCATAAGGTTGGCGGCAAATCCCATGTGAGCGGTAGAAGAAATAGGAAGATACTCTGTAAGTCCTTCAATAATAGCAATAATGATCGCTTTAATTAGATCCATAATATTGTTAAAATTAAAAGATTAAGAGACTTTGACATTTAGAATATCCTAAATCTCTCAATCTCTTAATCTTTAAATAAGGTTTAAATTTATTTTCTTTTTAAAATAGCATACACTTCTATCACAAAGCCTATCACTATAAACAGTGGTGCAATTCTGATCCTGCGAATGGAAAAAATATCGTCATTCCATACATTGGGATCAAATTTACCGTCTACTGTATTCGCATCCGGACCCATCATCAGTAGAAATCCTACGACGATAAACGCCAGACCTATCAGCATCCACCTGAAGTTCTGCTGTCCGAAATAAAAGGTATTTTCCTGTACTACTTCGGTTTCTTTGCCAAATTCTGAAGCGGCCAATTTATTTGTTTTTTTGCTCATTATTAAGAATAATATAGATCGTCAACGTTTGATTTTAAGAATCTCCATGTAGCGAAAATAGTACTTAAGACAGAAATAAAGACTCCGACTCCAAGTACTAAAACAATCAGCCAGAAATACTGGTTATTGTCCTGTACGAAAGCTGAACCAATCTGGCTTGTAAAATAATACCATACTCCACCCAGCGCCATCAGGCCAATCGCAGATCCGATAGCACCCAGGATGATCGCCTCTACGATGAATGGTTTAAGGATAAACCTTCTTTTTGCTCCTACCAGCTGCATCGTTTTGATGCTAAATCTTTTGGAGAAGATTTTCAGTCTGATGGAGTTGTTGATCAGTACCACCGCCAAGATCAGAAAGAGAATAGAGAATCCGAGGATCCATTTCAAAATTCTGCTCAGGTTGTTGTAAACATCCACCATCAAAGTACTGTCATTTTTGACATCTACAATACCAGGAACCGATTTTATAATCTTAATGGCTCCGTCAATCTTTGCAGGGTCTACGTACTCAGGTTTTAATGCCACTTCGATCGATGAAGGGAAAATGTTTTCTTCAAAAAGCGCATCACTGTCTATCCCCATCGTTTTCTTGGCTTCTTTCGCAGCCATGTCTCTCGTGATATAGGTCGCTTTTTTTACAGGAGCTAACGTCTGTACCTTTTTAAAAGTTTCTTCCTCTAGTTTTGCAATTTTTACAGAATCTTTTGCATCATAGTTTTCATCAAAATACGCATTGACTACCAATTGCTCTTTGATATAGTCAGAATACTTTTGGGCATTGATTAAAATAAGCCCCATTAATCCTAACAAAAATAACACTAATGCGATACTTATTACTACAGTAATATTGCTGGACCGAAGCCTTTTCTTATTAAACTCATCTACAGATTTAGCCATTAATATTAAAATTTTTGGCTAAATTAGAAAAAAACTTCCGAAATTTGGGACGAAATAAAGAAAATCATTGTTAATAAAATCATAAAAAACGTTGAGTGTAAAAGCAAAAAAGCATCTTGGACAGCACTTCCTGACAGATGAAAATATCGCGAGAAAAATCGTGGAAGGTCTTAGCTATGAAGACTATAAAAATGTCATGGAAGTAGGTCCCGGAATGGGGGTCCTTACCAAATATCTTCTCGACAAGGATCAGACTATCTACCTTGCAGAGATCGATACCGAATCTATTGAATACCTGAAAAAGAATTATTCAAAGATCATCGAAAATGCCTTTGTGGGAGATTTTCTGAAACAGGACTTTAACTTTATCAATGGAGAGGAGATCGCCATTATTGGTAATTTCCCGTACAATATTTCTTCCCAGATTCTGTTTAAGATTGTTGATTATTATCAGCAGGTCCCTGAAATGGTCGGAATGTTTCAAAAGGAAGTTGCCGAGAGAACAGCTGCCGTACCGAGAACTAAAGATTACGGTATTCTATCAGTTTTGATTCAGGCGTATTATGATGTGACCTATCTGTTCACTGTTCATGAAAACGTTTTCAATCCGCCTCCAAAAGTAAAATCCGGAGTGATCAGACTGACCAGAAACCCAAAGGAAGGTCTAGCCGGAAATGAAGTGCTTTTTAAACAGATTGTGAAAGCAGGGTTCAATCAGAGGAGAAAGAAACTTTCAAACTCACTGAAAGTACTCAACATTCCTGAAGCTTTAAAGACTCATGAATTTTTAGACAAAAGAGCGGAAGAGCTTAGTGTTCTCGATTTTATCGGCTTTGCCAATCTCTGGAAACAAAACCAATAGAAACAATCTTAAAAATAAAAAAGCCTTTCAAATTTTCTTGAAAGGCTTTTTTGTGTATGCTTTATTTTTATTCCCTGTTCTTCAGCATGATCCATCCGGACCAGTTCATTTGAACTTTTGATTTAGGATATTCAAAATTAAATTTATACCAATAGGTAGCGGTAGAGAGTCTTTTACCTCCTACTGTTCCATCCCATACCGGTTTTTCTTTAGAGAATCTGAACATTTCCACTCCATATCTGTCATAAACAGATCCTGTGAAGTTTTTGAATTCTGCAAGTGCTTTAAGATCCAGAACATCATTAATACCGTCATCATTAGGGGTAATGATATTATTGATCTGCAGTGTATAGAAGTCAAATGTTCCTACGCAATGGGTTCCTACCCTTCTTATCAATACCGTATAATTGGTATTATCTAAAAGACTTGTAAAGACATTGGACAGTTGCCATGTGATTCCATTATCTATTGAATACTCTAACGTACTTGGGGTATTGTTCATCGGAGGATTCTCGGCAATGATCGTGACTGTTTTTTTTGCACTTTCATAATTGATGCCGATCACATAAGGGGTTGCTGCTCCTCCAACTTTCGCAGTAAAGATCTTTTTACAGAACCCATTATCTATTTCCACAGTGTAAACGCCCCAGCTGTCTGCAGTTATAGTCTGTGTTGTAGCGCCCGTGCTCCATAAATATTTATAATTGGGACCTGCCCCTGCATCAAGTGTAATACGGTCCCCCAGACACATTTCCACGTCTTTTAAAGGGGACGTGATTTCCGGGGTTACCTCTACTTTGATGGTCGCAGGGTTTAATGAACGGCATCCTTTCGCTCCTACCGCATACACCGTGAATGTGGTGGTCTGATGAAGGGTCACTGTCTGCGTATTGCCTGTACCCGGGAAGTTTACCCACTGGTAAGTTACCCCTCCTTCAGCAGTAAGAGTCAAGGTTTCTCCCGGACAAATTTTTATCCTTGAAGATTTTATACCTGCTACAGGAGTTGCTTCTTTCAGAAGTTTTAATTCTATCATTTTGCTACAGAAGCCTCCATTGGAAACCACGGTGTATAGAATCTGGCCATCTGTCCCGTTATAATTTAAAACATTCTGAATATAGTTCCCGTTTTGAGCCACTGCATCGGCCTGATTGACATAGAATCTGAATACAGCTCCGGGTGTAGGGCTTATAGACGACATAGCATTGGTCAGATCATAAGTGGTAATGTCTGGTGTAGTACAAAGAAGCAATGTTGCATTCTGTGCCTGAGGAGTAGTTCCCCCATGAATTTCTATGGTTGCTTTTCCCGGACAAGGATTTCCGGGAACACTTACTTCAATAGTATATATTCCTGGCTGTACGGCTGTAATGCTATTAGTGGTTGCCCCTGAAATTGGCGTTCCATTGAGGAACCATTGGTATAATAAATTAGGATCACTTACTGATGCGGTGATCACCTGGGGTACGTTATCACATACATTAATATCAGAGGGTAATTTAATCCCATTAGGCCCTAAAAGTTCCACCCCTATATTAAACGATCCTCCTTCCAAAAATACCGCAGAATCATAGGCGTGGTCTTCGAAGCTACCTGGAGAATAATCAGCTACCACCATTTTAAAATGATATTCCTGACCTGCCACTACGGTTGCGGTTGCAGTAAGGGGAATTGTTCTTCCTTCAAAATTGATCTGACTGGCATGGTTTGTATTATAACCGCCAAAATATTGTTCGTTAATAGCAGCACATCCTGGAAACCCTGAAATAGCGGGGTGAATATTCGTGATACTTACAGGTCCTGCTCCCGATGGCAATACCGCCATATTCTGGTAAGGTCCTCCTGAAGTGGGTCTGAGGAGAATGGCGAAGGCATCTGCATATGAGCAAGGATATGACCCATAATATTCTTCTGATGCCAACAGATAGTTAAATTTAATTTGGGAAGTGGTAGGGACAAAATCAAATTCCAAAAGAACGGCATCCGTTAATGTTCCGGTTGCTCCTATTGCCTGTGCAAGATCAGAATCTGTTCCTCCTCCATTGTTATCACTCAGGTTGCCTTCCTAGCTGTTTCCCGCTCTTCTGGCTTTTCCGGTAGAAAGTACAATACCATCTTTGAAAGGAAAATTGGTGGTTCCCTGATTAAAGTATCCCCAGGACCTGTCAGCATCTGTAACAGCGTGATTGGGTGTTATCTTTACATTGGATACAGTAGGAGTCACACAAGTATTTGTTCCTGATGAGATGAGTACATCTTTCACCAGCTGCGTTATAGAATATGAAGATTGCGTATAGCCCGGTGTATTGACATCAATAAAATTACCTACTTTTTGAACAGCTGACCCTGAGGGTTTATTTTTGGGAGGCTTTCTAGGCCCGTCAGTTTGAGAATATGAAAACGTCGAGATGACTAAGAAAAATAAAAAAAATAAGAGATTTCTTCGCATAATACTTTTGTTTTAACAAATTTAATTTATTTTCAAATAAATCCTTCATTTTTTAATTTTTTTTTAAGATAAAAAAAACAAACCTTCCAAATATGGAAGGTTTGTTTGTTAGTTCCTATTTTTTAGCAATATCCAGCCTGAACGTTGCTCCAGTTTTTTACTGGCCGGGTTTTCCCACTGTACTTTATACCAGTAGGTGCCTGTAGGCAGATTCATCCCCTTTAAAGATCCTCTCCAGACAGCGTCTGTTTTGGTTGCTCTGAAGAGCTCTGCTCCGTACCGGTCAAAGACTGATGCTGCAAAATTATTATATCCTCTAAGTCCTGAGAAATCTACTGTATCATTGACTCCATCCATATTAGGTGTGATGGCGTTGCTGATAACAAATGTAAAGTAATCTAATGATGTACTGCAGTTTGCATCTTTTACCCTTACCATCAAATGGTAGTTCGTATTATTTAAAACATTATAAAACATATTAGAACTCTGCCAAACGACACCACCGTCTATAGAGTATTCCAAAACACCTCCTGTAGGATTACTCGTCGTGAGGGTAAGCACATGATTATCATATACTACATTCGTAAACTGAGGCAGATCAGGATTCAATAATTTTGCGGTGAAAACCTTAGAACAAACCCCATTGCTGATGGTCACGGTATAGGTTCCAAGAACACTCGTCGATATCGTCTGTGTCGTTGCCCCCGTACTCCATAGGTAGGTATAACTCGGGCCCGCACCTGCATCTAGAATACCTTTATCACCTGCACATACATATACATCCTGTAGTGTAGATACAATGGCTGGTACCACCTCGATGGTTACTTTTGCAGCCTGCAGAGAGCTACAGCCATTCCCTCCCAATGCAAATACAGAGTATTCTGTTGTAACGGTAGGAGAAACTACCTGTGTATTTCCATTTCCAGGAAGACCTACCCAATTATAGGTAAATCCTCCGGTAGCCGTAAGAGTAACGGATTCTCCTGCACATATTTTTGTTTTTGATGCCGCTATTCCCGCGGTAGGTGGTCCCACCAAAACAGTAACGGTGGCAGGTGTTGCAGAAATACATCCGTTGGCACCTACTGCATATACCGTGTATACTGTGTTTGTCGTTGGAGAAACGATCTGGGTATCACCATTTCCGGCAAGTCCTGTCCAGTTATAGGTTACCCCTCCTGAAGCTGTTAATGTTACTGATTCCCCTAAACATATTCTAGGTTGTGATGATACCAGGGTCGCAGTTGGCAGTGCTGTATTTTGAGTTACTGTAACGGTAGCGGTGTAGGTACATGTTAAATTTCCTGGCTGCGATACATTGGAAACTGTAAGGGTATAAACTCCTCCTGCGTTAACGACAGGATTCAGTGTATTGGCCCCTGATACGATATTCCCCCCTCCTGCTGCTGTCCAGGCAATGGTGGATCCAGCAGGTACTACGGAAGCGCATGCATTTAATGTAGTTTGAGGTGCTGTACAGGTAATTTGCTGCGGTGCAGCTATGGTAAGCGTTGTTTCAGCTGTTCTCAGCAATTGAAGTGAAACCACATAGTGACATCCTCCGTTTTTCACCAAAACATAGATGGTCTGATTGGCGGGTGGAGCATATGACGTAGGGGTTACGATAAAATTATTATTTTCTGCAAGCGCATCAGCCTGAAGAATATAGTACGTAAAGGTAACACCAGGCCCGGCAGAAGTGATCTGACTTTGGGCAGTTGTAAGATCATAGGTCAATCCCGGAGCATAGCATTTATGCAATATCGCATTCTGTACTGTGATGGGCTGCGAAACTTCAATAGTTATCGTTGCCGGATTCTGTGATACACATCCGTTAGCTCCTACAGCAGTTACGGTATAGGTAGTGGTTGTAGTAGGTGATACTGTCTGTGTATTTCCTGTTCCAGGAAGGGCTGTCCAGTTGTAGGTAGCACCTCCTGATGCCGTTAAAACAACCGATTCACCGTTACAAATCTGTATTTTACTGGCTGTAAGTCCTGTAACAGGGGGAGCACTGTCTCCTGTAACCGTTACGTTAGCAACAGCAGTACAGATTACACTTCCCGGCTGATAGGTATTTGATATGGTTAAGGTATAAGTTCCCGGAGCATTGATCACCGGATTTAATGAATTTGCACCTGAAACGATATTCCCTCCTGTGGTGGTCCAGCTAAAAACAGATCCTGCAGGATAAACTGAAGCTGACGCATTTAATGTTGCCTGTGAGCTTACGCAGGTTAATACCGGCGGAGGCAAAATCGAAGCAGTCATTTGAGGAGCTTTTACCAGCTGTAACTGAGCAACTTTGGAACAGAAGCCATTTTTGACAAGAACATATATGGTCTGCCCTCCCGGACTTGAGTAGGTCGCAGGGCTGGGAATGGTGTTGGTATTTCCTGCAAGGGCATCTGCCTGGGTAAGATAATACGCAAATGTTGCCCCTGGAGTTGTACTTATAGAAGCCTGCGCTGAAGGGAGATTAAAAGTAGCATTTCCCGCAGAATAGCAAGCTGTAAGGGTTGCATTCTGGACGGTAGGAGAAGTTCCTCCCACTACGGTAATGGTTCCCGTTCCCGGACATGTATTTCCCTGAATGAATACCTGAACACTGTATACTCCGGGCTGTGTAGCTGTGTAGCTTGGTCCGGTCTGGCCTTGAATAGGATTGTTATTTAAAAACCATTGATATGTAACATTAGGAACCTGTACTGAAGCGGTAAAGGTTTGAGGAGCATTGTCGCACATATTAATCGATGAAGGAAGCTGCACTCCGGCAGGATCTAAAATTTTCACTCCGATATCAAATGAACCTGCTTCCAGAAATACGGCTGAGTCGTAATTTCTATCGCTGAAGTCAGCTAAAACCATTTTGAAGTGATAGGTCTGACCTGGAATTACAGTAGCTTTTGCTGTTAAAGGTACCGTTCGGCCATCAAAATTAGTTTCAACCAACGGATTATTTATTCCTGCGAAATAAGTTGGGTTTACCGCGCCACAACCTCCGGGAATTGCCGGGTGGATATTGGTCACACTTACAGGTCCTGCATTTCCGGGAAGCACTGCGAGATTGGTGTAAGTAGGATCACTTGCCTTTTTTAACAGCAATGCAAATCCGTCTGATTTGGTACAGGCAAACTGGAATCCCGGTGCATATTCTTTGGAGGCAAATAAGTATCTGAATGAAACTTCTGTAGAAGCTGGTACAAAATCAAATTCAATATAGGTTGCATCTCTCAATTCCAAATCATTGATACCTAAAGCAGTGGCCAGATCTACATCTCCCGGGGTATTCAAACCATCATTTAAAAGTCCTTGATAGTTATTTCCTGCTTTTGCAGCATAGCCCGTTGAAAGAACGATTCCTTTTTCGAATGGAAAACCAGTAGTTCCTTTATTAAAAAAACCCCAGCTTCTTCCGGCATCATTGACGGCTAAATTAGGGGAAACGTTGACATTGGTTACATTCGATGTAGAGCAGGCTCCTCCGGATATGAGCACATCTTTGACCAATTGCGTAACGCTGTAGTTAGATTCGGGATAATTGGGGGTATTTACATCTATGAAAAGACCTGCTTTCATAGAATTTGCGTTAGCTTTTTTCGCAGGAATCGTGGCTCTGTCTATGCTTTGAGCAAAAACAAAACTGCCGATGAATGCAAAAAATAACATCAAAAATAAATTTCCAATCCTCCTATTTAACATTTTATAGTATTTTAAACAAAAATACTATTTTTTTTGATTGAAACTTAATTTAACACAATTTACATTATCATTCATACAAGTTTATTTATTCTGCAATATAAATTCACTTTATTTAAAAATAATAAAAAAGGCCGGCCATTACGCCAGCCCTTCTGCATATCATTTATATAATTATTCTAAATTTTTAAGAAGAATCCATCCGGTTTTCACGGCGGTCTCTTTACTTGCAGGATCCTGATAGGTCACCTGATACCAGTAAGAGGCAGTAGGTAAACGTTTCCCCTGGAAAAATCCATCCCAATATGGTCTGGTTTTACCAGCCTTGAACACTTCTCTTCCGTAACGGTCGAAAACAAAACCTTTAAAGTCTTTATAGCTGCTTACTCCACTAAAATCAATGATATCATTAACGTTGTCTCCGTTTGGCGTGATCACATTCTTCATCACGAACGTAAAGTATTCTAAGAATCCTTCACAACTGGTATTCTTCACTTTAACACGGATGGATATCACCGTATTTTTAGGAACATTGGAGAATACATTGGAAGCCTGCCATGTATAACCATTGTCTACTGAATATTCCAGTGTACCGTTGCTGGGATTGCTTGCCGTGAGAACCATCGTTCCATTAACATTATAATCCACTTTTATGATTTGGGGAACTACTGCACGGATCACCTGGGTTTTAAACTCTTTTGAACAAACGCCATTGCTGATTTTGACGGTATATTCTCCCGGAGTTCCCACAGTAATAGCCTGAGTCGTTTCACCTGTATTCCATTCATAAATATATCCAGGTCCTGATCCTGCATCTAAAAGAATCATATCCCCTTCACAAATTTGTCCTCCTTTCAGAGAAGATACAATAGCCGGCACTACATCAATGGTAATGGTTGCCGATTGCAGAGATTTACATCCCTGTGCACCAATAGCATATACGGTATAGGTAGTCGTCTGAGTTGGACTTACTGTTCTTACTCCTCCTGTACTGGATGTATCTCCCCACTGATAGGTTACTCCGCCGGAAGCCGTTATAATGAGAGATTCTCCTTCACAGATTCTCAATCTCGGTGCGTTAAGCGTAGCGACAGGAGTCTCTTCTCTTCTTAAGGTTAATGTGACGATCTTGCTACAGAAAGCTCCGTTTGAAACCAATACGTAGATCACTTGTCCGTCTGTACCATTATAATTTGTGGTATTGGTAATGAAACTGTTATTCTGTGCCTGTGCATCAGCCTGAGTAGCATAAAATCGGAATACAGCTCCTGGTGTTGTGCTGATCTGTGGCTTTGCAGAGTCTAAATTAAAAGTACTGAGCGTTGGAGTTGCACAGAGCTTCAGCGTTGCATTTTGAGCAGCAGGAGAAGTTCCGCCTATAATGGTAATGGTGGCTTTCTGACATTCTGTCCCACCTACAAAAGTTTTCACTTCATATACTCCCGGTGAATTGGCTACATACACTGCATTGGTTGCAAAAGGAATAAGTACCCCATCTTTATACCATTTATAGGTCATTCCAGGAACGGCAGACACCTGAGCTTTTAAAGTCTGTGGGGTGTTATCACACATATTCAAAGTGTCTCCTAGAGGATTTCCGTTGCCGTCGACGATCGTCATCCCGATATCAAAAGATCCTCCCTGCAGAAATACCGCAGAATCATAGCCATTATCAATTGCATCTGCCAGAACCATTTTAAAATGATAGGTCTGGCCGGGAATTACAGTGGCAGTGGCTTTAAGAGGAATGGTTCTTCCTATAAAATTAGTTTCGACATTCAAAGTATTCAGTCCTCCGAAGTACTGTTCATTAATCGTTTCTCCATCACATCCTACGCCGGGAGGTACAATATTAAGAACACTTACCGGTCCATCTCCGTTGGGTAGAATTGCTAAATTGGTATAAGTTGGATCACCAACTTTTTTAAGAAGGAGCGCAAAACCGTCCGCAAAATCACCACATGGATACCCACTTGTGTATTCTTCTGAAGCAAATAAGTAATTAAATTTAACCTGGTTGCTGTTCGGGACGAAATCGAACTCTAAGGAGACCACGTCTTTCAGATTACCCGGAGGGTTGATCGCTGCTACCAGATCCGGATCATTCATTCCGGCTCCGGGGACAACATCTCCTAATGCAGCCGGTCCCTCTAAAGCATTTCCTGCTCTTCTGGCCTTACCGGTCACAAGAAGCAATCCGTCATTAAAAGGAAAATTGGTAGTTCCTTTATGAAAATACCCCCAGGCTCTATCTGTATCTGTTGGCAGTTGATTCGGAGATATGGTCACATTGCTGACATTAGGAGCCGCGCAGACAGATCCACCCGAGATCAGTACATTTTTTACAAGCTGTTCTATAGTATAGCTTGATGGTACATAAGTGGGCACATTGACATCTATAAATGCACCTGCCTTTTTACTCTGCGCACTAAACTTTTCAGGCTTTGATTTTCTTTCCATTCTCTGTGAAAAAGCAGAAACAGAAGCCAGTAGAAACATTGTAATTAAAAAGTAATTATTCAGTCTATAATTGAACATTTTATTATTGTTTGTTCAAATGTAGCAAAAATATCATTAAAAACCATTCTAATTAAGCATTTTCAAATAATTCACCACACACATTCACAATAAATACATTTTATATTTATATAATCCACAAAAATGGTAGAGTTCAATTTTAACTAAAAAATACCCTAAAAAAAGCAGACTGTACATGAACCGGTCTGCTTTTTTATATTTTCACTATCCTAATATCTTATTTTATTGCTTGCTATTTCTTCAACTGATCAATTTCATTTTGAAGCTGGCTGATGACATCCTTTAAAGCTTTGATTTCATTCTTATTGGAATTCACATTGCTTTTAAGTATAACATTTTTGGCTCTTTCGTTGTGATCTTCATCATCTTCATCCTCATTGATCTCCTCTATATCCTCCTGGATATCTTCAATATCTTCATTGATCTCTTCAATATCTTCGCTGATCTCCTCAATGTCTTCACTGATCTCTTCAATATCTTCCTGAATATCTTCAATATCTTCACTAATTTCCTCAATATCTTCCTGGATATCTTCAATTTTCTCATGGCTTTTATTAACAGACATCTGAATAAAAATGGCGAGATATATTGCTTCCAGGGAGACCACGGTGGTAAGGATCAAAAGCATTTTGTCGAACTCAACAAGATTGAGCATCGGCAAGAGAAATGAAGTGATAAAGAATAAAGTATGAACGATGAGTGAGGGTATAGAACCTACCCACCAGGTAATCCCATTCGCTATTTTTTCTAACACTTCTTTTTTTTCTGTTTCTTTTTTCATCCTTCCTATGTTATAAAAGTTCTTTCGTCACTCCAAGTCCAAATAGGGCAAAATCATACTTGGCAGGATCGGTCTCATCAAATTGTCTGATGGCTGCATCCAGTTCTTCCACTGTTTTCCAGTCGTTCTGGGTTCTGGACACCAGACCAAGCTTCCTTGAAATATTTCCCGTATGTACATCCAAAGGAATCGACAGGTGTTTCTGATCTATGTTTTCCCAAATACCAAAATCTACGCCATGTTTATCTTTTCGGACCATCCAGCGGAGAAACATAATAATTCTTTTGGAAGACGAGTTTTTGTAAGGTGAGCTGACGTGTTTATGACTTCTGTGTTTTTCTGTTTCGAGAAAGCTTTTTCTGAATCTTTCAATAGCATGAAGAAAATTGGTCTCCGGGTGATTGACGATAAATAAATTTTCAAGACTTTCATTGTCTTTATAGATCTTACTGAATTGTCTGATGAAATAAGCAAAATCCTCCCCGTTAAAAGTTCTGTGGATACTTTTGTTCTGAAGGATTTCCAAATCTTTTTCTGAATGGTTTAACACAAAATCATAAGGTGAATTCCCCATGACCTCAAGCATTTTATCCGCAGATTTAATAATTGATTTTCGGTTTCCCCATGAAATCGTAGCGGCCAGAAAACCGGCAATTTCTATATCCTGTTTTAAAGTAAATCGGTGTGGAATCTGTATGGGATCATCTTCAATGAAATCGGGACTGTTGTATTGATCTGCTTTTTCGTTCAAAAAGCTTTTTAATTCTTCAAAATTAAGCATACAGGTTTTAAATTTTTACGCTTTCAAGAGCTTTTGGGAGGTAGCTATTGGGAAAAACATTTCGCGCTTCATCGGTGAATACGGTAAGGTCTGCGTACCTGTTGGAAAAATGCCCGAGGATCAGTTTTCCTACTCCAGCTTTCTGGGCAATTGTTGCAGCTTCCAAAGCCGTTGAATGCCCTGTATAATCGGCCATCTCTTTCAGGTCATGCAGAAATGTTGATTCATGATAAAGAACCGTTACATTTTTAATGATCGGAAGTACACTTTCGAGGTAGCGGGTATCACTGCAGAAAGCATATGAAACAGGAGGTGTCGGATCGAGAGTCAGCACGTCATTTTTAAGAACATAACCATCGCTTAATACGAAATCTTTTCCTGCTTTTATATTGTGGTAATCACAGGATTCTATTTCACTGTATTTGGCAATTTCCTTCATATTCAGATGCCTGTCTTTTGGTTTTTCTTTAAAAAGATAACCGTTACAGTATATTCTGTGATCCAATGGAATGGTATACACCTCTACCCTGCTGTCTTCATAGATCTTTTCAGAATAATCCTTATCCAGCTCATGATAAACCACTTCAAAGCCGCGGTGTGTTTCTGTGATCTGAAAAATGGTTTCCAGCATTTTTTTGATTCCCTTGGGACCGTAAACGTGCAGGGGGATATCTCTTCCAAGAAGACGGAAAGAGGCAATAAGCCCCGGAAGACCAAAACAATGATCCCCGTGAAGATGAGAAATAAAGATATGATTGATCTTTGAAAATCTTGCTTTTGCTTTTCTCAGCTGTACCTGTGTTCCTTCTCCACAGTCGATCAGAAAGTGTCTTTCTTCTATTTCCAGCAACTGGGCCGTGGGCGAAGAATTAATTGTCGGAATAGCTGAATTAAAGCCTAATATCGTTAAATAAGTACTCAAATCAATAGTTTATTATAACAAATGTACGACAGAAAATCTAAACATATATTTTAGATTTAATTTTAAATACTGAAAAGCATAGGATTTCTAAAAATACATAAGCTGTAGAAGAGTTTGAATACTGAAAGCATTAAAGCGCGTATAAAACTGCAAAGAATAGCTTAAGTTGGATAAAAATCTACGGTTTTGCGTTCGATTGATTAATCTTTTACTTTCAGGAAGTCCAGAAACAGATCCAACGCCTGCTTGCGGTGACTTATTTTGTTTTTATCATCCGGATTCATTTCTGCGAAAGTTCTGTCATACCCTTGAGGAACGAATATAGGATCATAGCCAAAACCTTTATGTCCCTTATTTTCTGTTAATATATTTCCATGAACTCTTCCTTCGAAATATCGGGCTCCATTTTCGTCATAATAACATAAAACTGTAATGAAATAAGCTTTTCTGTTGTCTTCCCCTTCCAATTCACCTAAAACCTTTTCCATGTTTTTCGCAAAATCATGATCTCCTGCATAACGTGCCGAAAAAATTCCGGGTCTGCCATCCAAAGCTTCTACAGCAAGGCCGCTGTCATCTCCCAAACTTGGAATTCCCGTTTTCTCAAAGCAATATTTCGCTTTGATCAGAGCATTGGCATTAAAAGAATCACCATCCTCTACAATTTCTTCATGAATATTATAATCTGTGAGGCTTTTTACTGTAAAATCATTTCCAAGGATCTGCTGGATCTCTTCTTTCTTGTGTATGTTGTGAGTGGCAACTAATAATTCCATATTTATATTTATTTTTGCTCAATTCATTTTTGTCCGTACCTCATATTACGGTTAATTTTATTTCTTCTTTGTCCTAAATTTCAGAATAATGTACTTTATACTTTTTCATAAACAAATAATAGAATAAAGAAAAAAGTACAATTCCTATTACCAGAATAATCCATTCGGAAATTTTGAAAGCGTCTGCGAAACTTTCGCTTTTCGTATAAGTGACGAGCATTGAAGAACACAGGTTGTTAAATCCGTGAAGCAACATCGGCAGCAACAGAGACTTTGTTTTCTGATACACTAGTCCCAGCACGCAACCCAGCAATACCGCGCCTACAAACTGCCATGGATTTCCATGAACCAGTCCGAAGATGATGGATGCATACAAAATCGCTCTTCGGGGATCTACGCCTTTATTCACCAGTCCTTTCTGAATAATTCCTCTGAAAATAATTTCCTCGAAAATAGGCGCCATGATCACGGTCATGATGATCATAATGACTGGTTCAAAGGTCAGCTGCTCCATCAGCTGTGAGAAATATTCATAGTATTTCCCCCAGAATGGTCCTGTGATGGGAATAAGAGAGGTGATGAATTCTGAAATAAACATCATCCCGATCATCATAGGAAAGATAAGGAGATAGGTATAAAAATTCGTTGGAGAAAAATTAAAATTCAGTTTTTTTCCTGTTGAAGGCCTCACGATAAAAAAATCAAAAAAGGCGATCGCAGTCAAAAATCCGGCTGCATTGGTCAACATTAAAAACCAGTCTTTCAGTTCGAGATTTTCTCTGAAAGCTATTTTCCAGAAACTGCCGAAAAAAGATACAGCCATTGTTCCTATGAATAATCCCGCCAACAAGACAAGACCTCCGATCCATGTGAAAGTAAACTTCGGATATCTGCTATTTTCCATGCTTTTTCTGTAAAATTTTGTAAAAACAAAGATAATTTTTTTGAAAGCCTTAAGCAACTAAAAAAGGAAATACTTATTTTCGCCTACTCATCCCAATCACATTAAAAAATGAACCCCGAAAAGCCTTTTCCGAGGATAGAATCTAAAATCAGTCTGTTTCCTACATTCATGCTTCAGACATTGGTTTACGGTATGTTACTTTTAGGCTTTGCCTTTCTTATTGCTCTTCCTGCTTATGGAATTTACAAGAGAGGTATTGAAGTCATGCTTTTTCCTGCATTAATCTGTTTTCCCGTAGGATTGGGTATTCTGATTCCTACAGTAAAAGAATATATACTCAAAAGGAATCTTATCGCAAGCACAATCATCGTTGATGAAACCGGAATCCTGTATTGTAATTCAAAACGTGAAGTTGTCCATCAAATTCTTTACAGTGATCTTGTTTTTTCCGGCAAAGAGTATGATGTTTTATCAGTAAGTACCGGAAGCAGCGGAATTATGCCTCTGCTTGAAGTCTTTACCGAATCTGAAAAAGAAGCCGCGAAACCTTTGCGTATCGAAATGAATCTTCCGTTGCATGTGGTCAAAGACCGTTATACATTATATGCCCATCTTTTGAGAGGAATCAGTGTTTTCCGACCGGACCTGAAAATCGCCCCACAGGTTTTTAATAATTATTTTATTGATCCTGAAACCTGGCAAGTGAATAAAAAAGGGGGAAAATATTTATTTTTAATCATCCTTTTAGCCGCGCTCCTTCTCTGCGGGCTTATTGTTTGGTTGGTATTTTCTTTTGGTTAAATAACAGATATGAAGGAGAAATTTAAAATAATGGAATCGGAGATCAACTGGCCTCTAACTTATGTTGCGCTTGGTTTGGTATGGCTGACGATCACCATCATAATCGCTGTAATCGTTTTGCTTTTTTATAAACTTTTTGATCATGGCTTCAATGATTTTTCGTCTGATCGCGGTCATTTTTTTGTTATTCTTATTGCCGAAGCTATCCTTATTTCCTGTTGTCTGTTTCTGATCATCCATATCATTGATGCAAAGAATAAATATTTCAAAAAAATTGTGGTTGATGCAAAAGGAGCTCACACTTACAATTATAAAAAAGAACTCATTGACAACACATTATATTCCGATTTATGTAAATCTGATGATCCTTTTCTCCCTGATGTCAGTGACAACACCAGTACACAGCCCTCCTTTACCAAATCATTAAGAATCTTCAGGAAGAATAAGTCAAATCAAATTGACACAACTTTTATTGATTTTAATTACAGCTATTACCAATTTAAAAACAAGCCTGAACTCTAAAGACATTTTCTGCAGGGAATACAAATATTCAGACCGGACATTACCATTAAACAATATACCCTTGAAGAATATAATCTGACAGACGAAACAAGTTATGTTAAAAAACGGAAAGGCTTTGAATGGCTTGCCACCCTTCTTTTCATGGCTGTTCTTTTTGGGTTATTATATCTGTTGGTGCTTTTTTTGAAATTGAATTTAGAGGTTAGAAATTAGAGGTTAGACCATGAACGTTTGTATTAATAAGCTTCACACTTATTGTTTCTAAACCACATTCTTAAATTACCAAAATTTCTTTATTCATACGATAAGTACTTCTTTTAAAACTCCAATCATTTTACCGAGGAATCCCCTTATCCATAATCTTGCAGCTTTTATTCAAAACTCTCAACCATTTATTCCTGTAAATTATTTGAAACCTCATAAAAAATCCCGATTTTTGCAACTTCAAAATACACTATGTCAGACTTAATCAAAGAAATACAAAAAAGAAAGACTTTCGGGATTATTTCCCACCCGGATGCCGGAAAAACAACCCTTACAGAAAAATTACTTCTTTTCGGGGGTGCGATTCAGGAAGCCGGTGCGGTAAAGTCCAATAAAATAAAAAAAGGAGCTACCTCCGACTTTATGGAAATCGAAAGACAGAGAGGAATCTCTGTAGCGACTTCTGTATTGGCTTTTGAATATAAAGATCACAAAATTAACATCCTTGATACACCGGGTCACAAAGATTTTGCTGAAGATACCTATAGAACTTTGACTGCTGTAGACTCTGTAATCGTGGTAATTGACGTTGCAAAAGGGGTTGAGGAACAGACTGAAAAACTGGTGAAGGTCTGCAGAATGAGAAATATTCCTATGCTGGTTTTCATCAATAAACTTGACCGTGAAGGTAAAGATGCTTTTGATCTTTTGGATGAGGTAGAACAGAAATTGGGATTAAGAGTAGTTCCTTTGTCTATTCCTATCGGTATGGGAAGTGACTTCCAGGGAATCTATAATATCTGGGAAAACAATATTCAGCTTTTCCTGGAAGAAAAGAAGCAGAAAGTAGGTGAAACCGTTAAGTTTGACGACATCAATGATCCTTCAATAGATGAGGTGATCGGGGAAAAAGCGGCTCAAAATCTTAGAGATGAGCTTGAACTTGTACAGTCTGTATATCCTGAATTCAGCCGTGAAGAATATATGGCGGGTGATCTACAACCCGTTTTCTTTGGTTCGGCTTTAAATAATTTTGGAGTCCGTGAGTTACTGGATGCGTTCATCGAAATTGCACCGATGCCTCAGCCTAAAGAAAGCGATACCCGTCTTGTAAAACCTGAAGAAAATAATTTTACGGGATTCGTTTTCAAGATCCACGCGAATATGGATCCTAAACACAGAGACCGGCTTGCGTTCGTGAAAATTGTTTCAGGAACATTCAAAAGAAATGAAAATTATCTGTTGGTAAGAGAAAACAAAAAGATGAAATTCTCTTCTCCCAATGCATTCTTTGCTGATAAAAAAGAGGTGGTAGATGAAAGTTTCCCCGGAGATATCGTAGGTCTTCATGATACGGGAAGTTTCAGAATCGGAGATACATTGACCGGTGGTGAGAAATTAAGCTTCAAAGGAGTTCCTAGTTTCTCTCCTGAGCATTTCCGTTATATCAACAACAGTGATCCGCTTAAAGCCAAGCAATTGGCAAAAGGTATTGATCAGCTGATGGATGAAGGGGTTGCGCAGCTCTTTACCATGGAAATGAATAACAGAAAAATCATCGGAACTGTGGGGGCACTTCAGTATGAGGTCATCCAATACCGTCTGGAGCATGAATATGGTGCAAAGTGTACCTACGAACCCCTTTCGATGCATAAGGCATGCTGGATAGAAGCTGATGAAAAATCTGAAGAGTTTAAAGAATTCGCAAGGCTGAAGCAGCGATTCCTTGCAAGAGATAAATACAACCAGCTTGTATTCCTTGCAGACTCATCATTCACAATTCATATGACCCAGGAAAAATTCCCGAATGTAAAACTGCATTTTATCAGTGAATTTAATAATGATTAATCATTACGTTATAGTACAAAAAAACCGTTCATCTGAACGGTTTTTTTGTTGAATCTATTGGGATGATTTACTTAGGAATCATCATTAGTTTCTTAACAATTTTTTCTCCATCTACGGTAACATGAATCATATAGGATTCAGTAGGTAAATGTTTTAAATTGATCTGTTGCAGATCCTGATCAAAAATATATTTGGTCTTTTTAGGCACAATCAGTTTTCCGTCCATTGAAAATATTTCGTAAGTAATAACGTAAGGACGCAACGGAATTTGTCTAGGGAAATCGGCTTTAATGTAAACATACCCATCATTGGAAGGCACAGGATAGATCATCAGCCCCTGGTATATTCTTGTAGGGGTTGTTACCGGATTTCCAGGATTTGGACCCGGAACTACTACTGCTGAAGAATTAATTGTAAAGTTTTGTGAATTGACATTTAAAAATACATTCTCCACAGCTTTCACCATAATTCTGGCACTGTTTGAAATCGTTCCCAGACCACCCGGAACCGTATAATTATAAGAACCATTATTAGGTGTACTTGCAACCAAAACGGTTGGGAAAGTAAGACCGCCGTCTTTTGACAAAAGGATTGTTACATTAGGCGTGCTTACAGGGGCAGCTGTTGTATTGGCCACATCCCAGGTAATGGCATAGGACTGACCTTCACTCCAGACAACTCCTGCTGTATTTTGTGAAGTAACCAAGAAAGGCCCTGCACCATCTACAACGGTAAGTTTCACATTATCACGTCCAGTCTGGCCTCCCAGAGGATTATTATCTCTTACAAGAACTGAAAAATTAAGATCTCTTCCTCTTGAAGCGAGCTTCTCCCATGCTTTCACATCTGCAGGAGCTACAATGGCAGGATCATAACCGGAAACAATCGTAGACAGTCTGGGAAAATATCTTGAAGGTGATGCTGTAGGCATTACAGACCTGAAAAGAGGTCCTACTGCATTAACCGGTTGAGGTGGCATAGCCGCAACCCCAAAATCAGTTTGTTCCCAGGTATAAGTAAGAGCATCATTATCTGCATCCGTTGCAGTGGCTGTGAGCATAAATGGAGTACTCTTCGGGATGCTTCTGTCCGGTCCTGCGTTGGCAATTGGCTCTGTGTTGGCAATCGGGGTTTTAACCCCACAGTTGGAGGTAGAACCTGAAGTTAGCCTGGTATACATTTCAGCAATACTTACCGCATGGAAATATGCATCACTGTGGGGTTGTACATTGGGAGCACAAATACCTGCATATCCCATAATAGAGCTGGCACTTCCCGGCTCTATGGATGTAGGCGTATTTCTGTTACAGTTATTATTTTGCGTATGATTGGCCCCAAACTGATGTCCCATTTCATGAGCTACATAATCTATTACAAAAGGATCACCCACCGGAATTGCAGACCCGGTAACTCCACCCGCCTTGCTACTTCCACAAATGGCAGGAGTAGCCGCTAAGCCATTATCGTTCCCAGCATTGGCCTGAAAGAACAAGTGACCAATATCATAATTGGCAGCACCGATAATAGTGTTGGTAACCGTGATATTTTCACCTAACATCTGTCCTGCATCCAGAGTATTAAAAGTATCTGTACTGATGAAGAATAAAGAATCTGTATTCGGAATAAGCTGTAATCTTACTGAAATATCTCTTTCAAATACTTCATTTAATCTTGTTACAGCAAGGTTAACAGCCGCAAGAACTGCCGCTCTTTTCTGAATATCCGTTCCTGATCCCACACCAGCCTGACCTGCGATATAAGCAGTGTATTCTGTCGTCGTTGTAATCGCAAGCCTGTACTTTCTGTTTAATCCGTCAATAACTGTTTTCTGGGCACTTAAAGCGGATTCATCCAGTTCATTATTTCCATTAAAAAGACATTCAAACTGACTGAGAGATGAGGCATTTTTCCGATCATACAGTTTATAAATCTTATTATCTTTTGTATAAGAATCGATATAATAAATTCCCTGATTATTTCTGATCATCCCGTTAAATCCAAAGTAAGGATCTATGGTAAACTTTAAAGTGGCTGATTGGTCCCCTTTTTTGAAGCCGGTAAAAGAACGGATCTCAGAATATCTGTTCTGAAGGTCCGGATGCATGGTTGAAGATTCAAAAACCTCGTAGGTATCAAAGCCTCCTTCAAGGTTTGGAAAATCCATCAGTACTCCTTTTTTAGACAAATGCAGATCACTGTCCGGTAAATTTTTGAGTTGATTTTGAATGTCACTGACATTAAGTTTAAACAAAGTGAAATCAGTAATCCTTACATTAGTTTCACGAATTTCACTGTTGATTTTTGAGTCAGGTTTTTTCCAATGATTTTTTTGAGCAAACCCTACTGCCGAAAACATGAGCAAGGTCCCCAAAACCAGTAATTTTTTCTTCATCTACTTTTTTTTATAAATTAAAAGATTATTAGTTTAACACCTGAAGGAACTTTCCCTTCTATTTTAAGAATCAATATGGGATTCTTTTCTTTATTCAATAAATATTCTTCGTTATCAATTTCTTTATAATAGACCTTTAGAAAAGATTTCTCCTCTTCTATCTTCTCTATTTCAATATCTCCATATTCCTTTGTTTTCAATTGAGGTTTCAGTACAAGAAGAAATTCATTTTCAGACAATGTAGGAATTGGCTGCGACCGGGAAAATCTTTTATCTTCCATTACGCTGTATAATTTTACTGTTTCCTCAAAAGATTGTACTAAGGTATACTCTTTTAAAAGTATATTCTTATTCAGCCTTCGTACTTCCGAAAATTTTATCTCATTATTATTTCTACTCATTCCTGACTCTGTTTTAACGACATTTTTTGTAGCAGAAATGTTTGTGCAACCTGCCCCACCTCCAAATCCAAACAAAAACAACAGAAAGATTAACAAAAATACTCTTTTCATTATGAAAATATTAATATGCAAATGTAAATATTCATATTTAGCATTTTGAATATTTTTTCGAAAAAAATTATTCAATAAACACAAATCTACCCCAAAACCTTGTAATGAGTCGTTAAAATTACATAATTGTTAAAATAAATGATCAATTAACATACAAAAGCAGTTATCCAAACATTTACCTTTATAAAAACGAAACTATAAGCAACTTATTATGCATCAGGTCCTGTAAAGTTATCAGAGTTTATTTACAAAAATATTCTTATCCTCAGTTGATTCAGGTAACATGAGATATTTACTTTGAATGAGCTCTCTATTTCTGATAGGCATGACTATAGAAAAGAATATAAAAATCAATAATTTTATACATCCTGTTTTGTAAATCTTTTGTAAAATGAGCTCAGTCAATTGATTTTCAACTGAATAAAATTTTACTGGCATAATACATTCTATTTACAATTAATTTCTGGCCACCACTCCTAATTTTACTTCATCAAAAAATAATGTTATGAAAAAGTTCGTATTAATGGTTGCTTTATCAAGCACTTTTATCATGTGTAAAAAGAGTGAAGCAGCACATTCTCAGATTGAAGATACTTTACATGCTGTGGACAGTGCGGCAACCGAAGTTCATGAAACCGTGAATTCTATCAATCAAACGGCAGACAAAATGATGGATTCGGCTCATGTCAAAATAAAAGATTTTGAAGATAGCAAAGGAGAAATTCAGCAGAAGATCGAAAGTACTGCCAAAATAGTAGATTCCTTATCTGATAAAATTGCATCCACAAAACTGGAATCAAAAATCGAGAAAAAAGATTCGGCGGATAAAAAAACTGAAAAGGTAGTTGTTAACGTCCCGGCTCCAAAGGTGATCAAAGAAACCAAGATCATTTATAGAAATCAATCAAAAAATGACAGCTATGAGTTGAATGCTCCTAAAAACATAATGGTAAAAACCGGATTGCTTTCTGTAAAAGCAGACAATGCAGAAACCGTAAAAGAACTCGTAAAAGAGGAAACGATAAAAAACAACGGATATGTAAAAAGTGAAGAGCTTTCTTATGTTTCTGCAGAGCCCGTAAGACACGAGTCTGCCTATCCCGAAACAAACCAGAAAGTCTACTATATGGATATCAGGGTTCCTATCCGGAATTTTGATGATTTAATGAATGATCTGAGCAGAATTGGGGAGGTAGACAATAAAAACATTCAGGTTTCCGGCAATCATTATACGGATAATACACTATGTACTATAACAGTGACCCTTACCGATCAATCCGATATTGAAAAAGAACCTAAAACTTTCGGTGGAAAATCACTCGCAGCCATTTCATCCGGCTGGGGTGTCATTACTTCTGTCTTTCTTTTCATACTCCCACTCTGGCCCCTACTTCTCATCGGAGGCATAGCTTATTATTTTTATAAGAAGAAAAATAAAAAAACAACTGACAACAATCCTCAATAGATCGGAATCCATCGAAAGATGGATTTTTTAATATTTTTTTAATGACTATAAAAAATTAAACCCAATTCTTCTTCTTATATTTATCTTGTTAAGACAAACATCTAAATCTATGGATAGCACGTCCCAATTTAAAATAATAATGCCGACGAACAGCACTATTATATCCAGGGACATTTAGAAATGGGTAATTTTCCAGCTGAAGGCTAATTTATAAAAGATGACTTTGAAAAAGGTGATGTTAGGATATATTTCAATGGGGCTGAAAATTATCTTAAAAATAGATCTTAGCAGCTGGATCAGTGGAAACCCAAAAGATATTCTGAAAAGTAATTTCGGTGTTGCCAGCGATATCATTGACAAGTTTCCGAAATCAGATCAGTTGATCATTCTATAAAAGATTAAAGAATAATATCGCTTGAAAAAGCGCTCATATATTATTAAAGTAAGTGGTTTGTAAATAGAAAGGCTCCCCATTGGGAGCCTTTCTCTATTTCATATTGACTACTTTGTCTACAACAAACTTTGTGTTTCCTCTCCAGGGAAGTGCTCCATTATATTCTTTATAATGAAGATCAAAAGTTTTACCACTGTTGGTTTCCAACTGCTTAAAAACTTCAGGATCATTGACAGAAAACTCAAACTCGTAGCTTGTAATGGTTCCTGTTTTCCCTTTTCCAAAACCTTCCTGGATTAATTTTCCTTCATAGGTTTTGAAAACGTAGCCTTTTTTTATGGCATAATTAAGGTAGCCGGACTTTACGCCCTCTCCAAAAACGAAAAAGTATTTATACCATACCAATACGCTTACCAGAATAAGGACTACTCCCAGACTGATCCACAAAGTTTTTTTCATAATAAGTAGTGTGTTTTATGTTAATTTATTTTGCGATGCTTCTTGAAATCACAATTTTCTGGATTTCAGAAGTCCCTTCATAGATCTGCGTGATCTTCGCATCTCTCATCATTCTTTCCACATGGTATTCTTTCACGTACCCGTATCCTCCGTGGATCTGTACTGCTTCGATCGTTGTATCCATTGCTACCTGAGAAGCGTATAATTTTGCCATTGCACCGCTCTCGGAGATATCTTTACCTGCATCTTTCTCAACAGCTGCCTTGAAGCAAAGCATTCTTGCTGCTGTGATCTGAGTGGCCATATCTGCTAATTTGAATGCGATAGCCTGGTGATTGATAATTTCAGTTTTGAACGCTTTTCTTGTTTTAGCATATTTTAAAGCTAATTCATAAGCTCCTGAAGCAATCCCTAACGCCTGAGAAGCAATACCGATTCTACCTCCATTCAATACAGCCATTGCAAAATTGAAGCCAAAACCATCTTCTCCGATTCTGTTTTCTTTCGGTACTTTTACATTATTGAAGATCAAAGAGTGGGTATCACTTCCTCTGATTCCCAATTTATCTTCTTTCACACCGATTTCAAAACCTTCCCATCCTCTTTCTACGATGAAAGCGTTAATTCCTTTATGTTTTTT
The DNA here is from genome assembly GCF_003815695.1 of Chryseobacterium carnipullorum. Classification (NCBI taxonomy): domain Bacteria; kingdom Pseudomonadati; phylum Bacteroidota; class Flavobacteriia; order Flavobacteriales; family Weeksellaceae; genus Chryseobacterium; species Chryseobacterium carnipullorum. The sequence goes on from NZ_CP033920.1 coordinate 5,128,694, forward strand.
CTCAGGATCAGTCTGTGCGATCACAATATAGTAAGAAGCCGTTCCTCCATTGGTGATCCAGTTCTTAATACCATTTAACAGATAGTAGTCTCCCTTGTCTTCTGCCGTTGTTTTCTGAGAAGTAGCATCAGAACCTGCTTCAGGCTCAGATAATGCGAAAGCTCCAATCACCTTTCCGCTGGCAAGAGGAGTAAGGTATTTTACTTTCTGTTCTTCGGAAGCAAATTTTTCAAGACCTGCACATACCAGTGAGTTGTTTACAGACATTACAACAGCTGCAGAAGCATCTATTTTTGCGATCTCCTCCATGGCCAAAACGTAAGAAACGCTGTCCATACCCGCACCTCCGTATTGAGGATCTACCATCATTCCCAAAAGTCCCATTTCACCCATTTTCTTCACTTGTTCTGTAGGGAATTTCTGGTCACGGTCTCTTTCGATAACTTCGGGTAATAGTTCATTTTGTGCAAAATCTCTTGCAGCCTGCTGAATCATCAGCTGTTCTTCCGATAAATTAAAGTCCATAAAAAATAATAATTAGATAGCTGTAAATTTACACTTTTTAACGAAATCTGAAAATAGAATTAGAAGTTAGAGATGAGAAGTTAGAAGTTAGCGGTTGGTAGTTTCAAATTTTAGCAGTACAATCGCTGAAAAGCGGTGGATATTATGGCAAACATTCAATTAATTCCCAATTGGGCGTTTGTAATTACAACAATTAAAAAAAATGCTTATATTTAAAATTCTTTAAAAATTACTTAAAAAATCATGGCAATCAAAAGATTATTCGATATTCCACACTACGCTTTAGAAAAATTTCCTAAAACGGACATGTTTGTAACCAAATATCAGGGCGAATGGAAAAAAACTTCGACGTTAGAGTTTATCAATCAGGGAAATAAAATATCCAGAGGACTTTTGAAACTGGGCATAAAACCGGGAGATAAAATTGCTCTGATCACTACCAATTCCCGTACAGAATGGGCAGTGATGGATTTTGGATTGTCTCAGATAGGGGTGGTTTCGGTTCCTGTTTATCCGAGTATTTCGGCTGAAGATTATGAATTTATCTTTAATAATGCCGAAATACAGTACTGTTTTGTATCTGACAAGGAACTTCTTACCAAGGTGATGAAGGTGAAACATAATATCCCTTCCCTTCAAGGCATTTTTACCTTCGACAATATAAGCGGGGCTGCCAACTGGAGAGAAATTCTGGATCTCGGAGAGGATGATTCTACCCAAATTGAAGTAGAGGATCTTTCCAATGCGATCAATTCTGAAGATCTGGCCACTATTATTTATACTTCCGGAACTACAGGAAGACCCAAAGGAGTAATGCTTACTCACCATAATATTGTTTCCAACGTTTTGGGGGCTATTCCAAGAATTCCAAAGAAAAAAAGCCTTGATTACAAGGATTCCAGAGCATTAAGCTTCCTTCCGATCTGTCATATTTTTGAAAGAATGCTTTTCTATCTGTACCAGTATAATGGATTTTCAATCTATTTCGCTGAAAGCATTGATAAAATGGGCGAAAATATAAAAGAAGTGAAGCCTCATTATATGACGGTGGTCCCCAGATTGGTGGAAAAAGTGTATGATAAAATTTACAACACAGGTTCGTCTGCCGGCGGTCTGAAATCAAAAATATTCTTCTGGGCTTTAAATTTAATCAGCAAAAAGAAAGTCATTGGAAAACCGTCCGGACTGCAGGAAATCATCGCGGACAAACTGGTTTTCTCTAAATGGAGAGAAGGTTTGGGCGGTGAAATTATCACGTTGGTTTCCGGCTCTGCGGCTTTGTCCACAAGATTAAATATGATGTTCCAGAATGCCGGAATTCCTATTCTGGAAGGATATGGATTAACTGAAACCTCACCGGTTATTGCAGTCAATAGTTTTAACAAAATGAAGGTAGGAACAGTAGGTGTTCCATTGGATAATCTACAGGTAAAAATCCAGGAAGATGGTGAAATTACCGTGAAAGGACCTTCTGTTTTCAAAGGTTATTTTAAAGCTGAAGAAATGACCAAAGAGGCGTTTACCAATGATGGATTTTTCAAAACAGGGGATATAGGACATATTGATGCTGAAGGATTTTTACAGATCACTGACCGTAAAAAAGAAATGTTCAAAACATCAGGAGGAAAATACATTGCTCCGCAAATGATTGAGAACCAAGCAAAAGCTTCAAAGTTTATCGAACAGATCATGGTGGTAGGTGATGGTGAAAAAATGCCGTGTGCATTGGTACAACCCGACTTTGAATTTGCTAAAAGCTGGGCCATGAGAAATAATCTGAATATAGGTTCTACCCCGGCAGAAATTGCAAAAAGTAAGGAATTAAAAGAAAGAATTGAAAAGGAGATTGAAGGCATCAACGAACATCTCGGAAACTGGGAAAAGATCAAGAGAATTGAGCTCACTCCCGAAGTCTGGGCCATTGAAACAGGATTGCTTACTCCCACTTTAAAACTGAAAAGAAAAGCGGTCAAAGAGAAATTTATGGATCTGTACAATAAAATGTACGAACATCACGAATAAAAATACAAGGAGCTGTTTCAGAAATGAAGCAGCTTTTTTATTTTAAACATAGCGAACTAAAACTTTTATTAATAGCAAAACTTCAAGACAGTACAAACGAATTTTGTTATCAAAGAAAATCCAATCATTGACAAGATATCATCACAAAAAAAATGTGCTTCATTTCTGAAACACATTTTATATGATTTAAAATCGCAATTAAAATTTAATCACCGATTTCATTCTGTCGTTTTCTTCCATTACCAATTCGTCATCTACAAGAATTTTTCCTGAGTGCTCATCAATAATAATTTTCTTTCTCTGTGCGATCTCCATCTGCTTTTGAGGAGGAATGGTAAAGAATGAACCTTTTGGTGCCCCTCTTTCTAATCCTACAACAGCTAATCCGTTGATAGAGCTCTTTCTGATTCTGTTATATGAAGCTAGTAATCTTTCGTCAATTTTACTTGCATACTCTTTAGACTGCTCTATTAAGTATTCTTCTTCTTTTTGAGTTTCAGAAACAAGCCCGCTTAATTCTTCTTTTTTGAATTTTAAATGGTTCTTTAAATCACTGATTTTCCCATTAAGTTCGCTTAAAGTTTCATTTTTGTGAGCAATTTTAACTCCGAATTCTTTAATTCTTTTATCAGCAAGCTGAATTTCCAACTCCTGGAATTCCATTTCTTTTCCTAATGCTTCAAACTCTTTATTGTTTCTTACCGTATCCTGCTGAGATTTGTATTTTTCAATTAAAGTTTTTGCATGGTTGATCACTTCATGCTTTGTTTTGATCTGGTCGTCCTGATCTTTGATATCTGCATGAAATTTTTCAGCTCTTTTTTCAAGTCCTTCAATCTCAATTTCAAGATCTTCAACTTCAATTGGCAATTCTCCTCTGGTATTTCGGATTTCATCCAATCTTGAATCAATGATCTGTAAATCGTATAAAGCTCTTAATTTTTCTTCAACTGAAATATCGTTGGTTTTTGCCATATCTTAAATGAAATAATTTACTGGGTTTGTTTTTTCAATAGATTTTGAAATTGCAAATGTACTAAATTTTTGTGACAAAATTTCAAATAATTGTTGAGTTACAAATTGTTCTGATTCATAATGACCTATGTCACAGATCAGCATTTTGGATTCCGCCATGAAATAATCGTGGTATTTGATATCTCCGGTAAGGTAAGCGTCACATTTCTTTGACAAAGCTGATTTTATTCCACTCGCTCCGGATCCCCCAAGAACCCCCACTCTTCTGATTTTTTTACGGGTAAAATCTGAATGTTTGATAACTTCAAGCCCGAATTTTTCCTGTACAAGTCTTAAAAAATCCTTTTCATCCATTTCCTCCTGAAGTTCGCCATACATTCCCAAACCTGAGTGCTGATTTTCATTATCCAGCTGATAGATCTGATGAGCTACTTCTTCATAGGGATGTGCTGTCTTCATGGCTGAAATAATAGCATTCTGTTTATAGCCTTCAAAAATAACAGAGATCATGTCTTCATCTGCATTTTCACGGATGTTTTGTTGTCCCGAAAATGGATTGGATCCTTCCACCGGTCTGAAAGTCCCGTTTCCGTTGAGCGTGAAACTGCACTCATCATAAAAGCCAATATTTCCGGCACCCGCAGAGAACAGGACTTCTTTCAATTTGTCAGAATGTTCTTTAGGGACAAAAACGGTCAATTGTTTCAGATTATTTTTTTTGGGCTGAAGAATTTTGAGATCTTTTAATCCCAAATGGCTGCATATCCCGTGATTAACACCGAATAAGTCATTATCAAATGCTGTGTGTATGGCATAAATGGCGATTTTATTTTCAATCGCTTTCAGCACTGCTCTTTCTACATAGTTCTTTCCTGTCAGAGATTTTAATCCTGAGAAAATAATAGGATGAAAACATACAATCAGGTTACAGTTTTTCTGAATAGCCTCCTCCACGACATTCTCCAACGCATCATGGCAGACAAGTATACCGCTGACATTTCTGCTGGGAACTCCGCAAAGAAGTCCTACATTGTCAAAATCTTCCGCCTGCTGAAGGGGAATACGGTTCTCTATTTTTGAAATTACTTCGCTTATTGTCATTTTATTCTGTATGTTTGCTACGAAAATAACGATAATTTGTTAATTTTAAAAAACATTAAAAATGGAAAGAGAACATAATCTTGTTCCTGAAGATAAGCTTTGGAAAAGGTTTCTTTACAGGGTCATTTACCGTGCCGATACTAAACTCGGGAAGTTATTTGACATTACATTATTATCTCTGATCCTTATCAGTACAGCCATCATCATGATGGAAAGTGTACCCCAACTTGATAAAAGGTTTCACTACTCTTTTCTGATTCTTGAATGGATTATTTCTATTTTTTTCACGGTTGAATACTGGATGCGAATCAGTGTTATAAAGAATAAAAAGAACTACATTTTCAGCTTTTTCGGAATCATTGATTTTCTTGCACTTGTTCCTTTTTATCTGAGTTTCTTCTTTCCTGTTACAAAATACTTCCTGATATTCAGGATGCTGAGAATGCTGAGGATTTTCAGAATTTTTAATCTCCTTGACTTCATGAATGATGGCTACCTCATCGTTCGGGCCTTAAAACACAGTTCCAGAAAGATCTATATTTTTCTTTTGTTCCTGATCATCTTTTCAGTGATCGTCGGCTCCCTTATGTTTATGGTAGAGGGCGGAAGACCCGGATTTGAAACGATTCCACAATCCATTTACTGGGCCGTAGTTACTGTGACGACGGTAGGGTATGGAGATGTCTCCCCTATTACGCCGATGGGTAAATTCTTTGCTGTTATTTTAATGCTTGCCGGTTATTCGATCATTGCCGTTCCAACAGGAATTGTAACAGCAGAAATGCGGAACAAAAGACAGAATCTTGAAAAGATCTGCGACCAGTGCGGCAATGAAGATATTGATGACGATGCGAGGTACTGCAAACAGTGTGGCAAGAAATTAGCTTAGTATCTGGTATTGATATTAATCTATTAACCCAATACCACAAAAATCATGGAACCACAAAAGAAAAACAAGCCCAACAGTCTGGTCATTATCCTTTTCTCTTTAGTCGTATTAATGATCATTATTTATTTCATACTAGTCATGTTTTTCCCTACCATATTTGAACATATGAATACAGGAGATATACAGCCGGTACCCAACAAATGATCGTGATGAATGATAAGTAACATAAAAAAGACGGCAAAATTGCCGTCTTTTTCTATCAATTGGGATTATTTTCTTTTTATTTTTATTTTTTGATCGCTTTGATCATTTGCTTGGAACCATCTTTCATATTCAGTGTCACAAAATACAATCCTTGCTTCAGATCTCCTAAATGAAGCGCAGAAGATGGATTTTCAATGGTTTTCACCAATCTTCCGGAAACATCAGAGACTGAAACCGATTTTACAAGGTCTGATTTTGAAATATTCAGCACCTCAGTGAACGGGTTTGGATAGGCTTTAATATCTTCTTTTGCTTTGGAAACTTCAGATGTAGCCAGTGATGCAGATTCTACGATAAAATTATCGACGAAAAATTCATAGTCTTCCGGATCGTTCACTGTTCCATCAGAGGCATAAAATGCAAAGACTGTATTGGCTCCTGTGTAAGAAGTCAAGTTGTAAGAATAGGTCGTCGAAGTATTAGACGGTGCGTTGGCAGCATTCCAGGTCTGCAGAACGGTCCATGTACTTCCTCCGTCACCTGAAACCAGAAACTGAACCACATCGTCAGATCCCATCGCCGAAGGAGTGGTTTCTAAAAACTCTGTAACTCCATAATCAAATTTAACTTTATATCCTCCTGCCGACAGATTGAAAGGTACGGTCTTCAGCCACGCTTGATTATCGGTGTAGTAAAGATTTACTTTGGCAGCATTGTCCCCTGAATTCAGGAAGTCACCACTATACCATAATTCGTCAGTATCGGTAGGTCCTGTAGATGCATCACCTCCTGAAGCCTGCTCCCAGCAATTTCCCGGAAATGTTGAAAAATTATTGGTATAGGTTACTGTGGGTACCACAACGGCACATTCTGTTGTAAAGGATGTTCCTAAAGACCATGCACTTTTATCAGTAGCACTGCAGGCAGATCTTACCCACACGTAGTACGTGGTAGCGGAAGATAATGTGGAAAGCTGAGCAGATGTAGAGGATCCTGCTACGCTTCCTGTAGCTGCAGTAGTACTTGCAGGGGCAGTGTTTGTTGTAGAATAGTAATATTCATAGCCTGTTCCAACGGTACTTGTAGAAGCTGTCCATGAAATAGATGCTGAATTGGAAGTTACTGTACTTGAAGATAAATTACTAGGTGCCAGACAGCTTGGAGCTGCTCCTATAATCACTGTATAATCGTGCGCTTCTCCATATCCGGCTGTATTACAAGGTTCCGGTTGGCTGGAATACCGGTCGCCTACTCTCATTCTGTAAGTTCCCGGTGTAACTGTAGCCGGAATAGAGATGCTGCCGTTGGTAATAGAATTATTATCCGGACCTGTACTGCTTGCTGTTGCAACAAGCTCCGGTGCCGCATCATCAAATGTTCCGTTGTTATCAAAATCAATCCAGATCCGTACGTTTTGATTGGAATAATCATGAACTACAGAAAAGGCATAATTTACCCCTGCGTTCATATTAATGGTCTGCGCTGTATAATCTCCGTAAGCTCCCTGAGAACATCCGGTATCCAAATGACTGAATCCAGCTGAAGGAATGGTAAAACTGTCAATCATATCGCCGCCATCGCACCCGCTGGAAAATTCCGGTATACAATAGGTCTGAGCAAATGCACATGTGCCAATCATTAGTAAGTTCGCAAGTAAAAACTTTTTCATATAAATTTATTTTATGGTATTAGCTAATTTAATAAAAAAAACACAATAACTATTTTTTTATTTAAAATATAGATGGCTCTCTACCAGTTATCTATATCAAATAGGTTTAATTGCTTTTTGCAATGGGTGTGATAAAGTATTTTTAAGTGCATTTATTTTTCATATTATTAAAAACTGATCATCAGTGGGTAAAAAAAATAGCAGCCTTTCAGCTGCTATTCTATATAATAATACGGTCAATAAAATTTTATTTCTTAATGGCCTTGATCGTTTGTTTTGATCCGTCTTTCAAGTTAAGCGTTACCAGATACAATCCTTGTTTAAGATCTCCCAACTGAAGAGTTGAAGAAGGGTTATCGATGGTTTTTACAAGTCTTCCGGCAAGATCAACAATTGATACTGATTTTACTTTAGAGATATCAGAGATATTCAAGACTTCTGCAAAAGGATTTGGATACGCTTTGATCTCATTTTTAGCTGCAGAAACTTCTGAAGTTGCTAGAAGTGATGAATCGTAAGCTGAAATACGGAACGTACCGTCTGTACCTCCTCCTGAGCTTGAGTATCTCCATACACTAGCGTATAAAGTTGCACCAGGTGTCTGTCCTGTTAAAGAAACCTTAGAGAAGTTATCATTACCATTATCATCATCACAAGCGATAGAAGTAGTACTTGTACAGTCTGCAAAAACTGAAAGTACGGTATCTGTTAAAGCTGTACCTGTAGCAGTATCTGTTTCAATAGTGACATTACCGGAAGCGGGAACCACTACTTTATACCATACATTTCCTGCCACATTTGTTGGCGCTAAAAGACAGCTGGCAGCTAATGCAGGAGTATTAGTAGAACCTACAGTTGTTCCATTTACTACATTTTGAGCAAATGTTCCTCCAACCACTAGATTTACAGCAGAAGAACAGTTATCATTTGCAGGCGGAACAGCCAATGTTGTGAAAGATCCGGATACCCAAGCACTTTGTGTTCCGGCACACATAGATCTTACCCAATAGTAATAAGTCGTTAGAGGCTGCAGAGGAGTCAGAATCTGGCTAGTAGCTGTAGTAGCTGTTCCTGACGTAGGAGCTGTATTAGTTGTTGAAAAATAATACTGATATCCATTTGCTGGAGCAGTCGCCGGAGCTGTCCAGGAAATTGTAGCAGAAGAATCGGTAACCAGTGAAATGTTTGGATTTACAGGAGCATCACAAGCAGGAATAGATTCTACCACAAAATTATCAACAAAGAATTCATAATCAGGAGTATCATCAACTGTACCATCGCTTCCATAGATAGCAAACATAGTATTAGCCCCTAAGTAATTCGCTAAATCGAAAACATAAGTGTTTGAAGTATTGCTAGGTGCGTTATTGACATCCCAAGTTTTTAACACGCTCCATGTAGTTCCTCCATCTGTAGAAACAACAAGCTGCACCACATCATCAGAACCCATAGGACTGGCAGTTGTCGCATTATAGGTAGTTACACCATAATCAAATTTAACTCTATAACCACCAGCAGATAAATTGAAAGCCGGAGATTTCAACCATCCTTGTCTTCCTGTGGTATAAAGATTAATTTTAGCAGCACCGGTGCTTCCTACGTTTAAGAATCCATCGGCAACCCAGTAGTTTGTAGTACCTGTACCCGGTCCTGTTGCAGGTGTTCCGCCATTAGCCAGTCCCCAACATGTGCCAGGGAGATTCGAAAAATTATTTGTATAACCAGGTGTTATCACACCGCATACTGTTGTAAAGTTTCTTACGGTACATGATGAAGAAGTTACCCCAGCATTATAAGAATTTACAGTATAGTAATAGGTCGTCGAGGTATTTAGAGGAGTAGGTAAAGTGTAAGTGGTCACATTACCAACATCTGCATTGTTTAATACGTCTGTTCCTCCGGATGTAGTTCCTATAGTAATTCTATAACCAGTTGCGTCCGCATTGGCTGCCCATGTAAACGTAGGGGTCACAGGAACATTAACTGCTGAAGAAGCAGGAGCAGATACTACCGGACAAAATGTTTTCGTTGTAAATGATGGCCCTGCAACCCAGAGACCTTGATCAGAACTGCTGCAACGGGATCTTACCCACACATAATAGGTGGTAAGCGGTGCAAGGTTTATCAATGTAGCAGTGGTACCTGTAGCACCCACTACATTAGGGGTACTTGCACTTGTAGGAGCTGTATTGGTTGTACTATAATAAATATCATATGCAGGGGCAGGATTTGCCATCGTCCAGCTTACAGATTCTGTTGTAGCTGTTGAAGTACCCACCGTAACTGTATCCGGCATTAAACACGTAAGTGCATTAATATTTACATTATCAACATAGATATCATCACTTCCATTATCACCTGTCGCAAGGAATCTTACAACAGCAGTTGCACTGGTGGTTCCTAAGTCAACGTATTTGGTAGACCATGAAGCAGAAACTCCGTAAGTGGATCCTACACTGTTAAATGTAACTCCTCCATCAGTAGAAATTTGTATTTTTAGATTATCGGTTCCGGTTGGATTAATATAATCAAAATTTAAAATTCTGCTTCCTGCACCAGTGGATAAATTAACATATAAATCCATATACCCGGATGCATTCACAGTATTGTATGAATGAAATCTTGCAGTCGTTGCTACAGCAGGCGCTGAAACGGTATTGCTTCCCCCTGTGCCAGACCATCCTGAAGCACTTGAAAACCCTGAAAGAGAAATATCACTTGCTCTCCATGAGTTATCGCCTCTTGCAGGCCATGTTCTCCAATTAGCTGCATTGGGCAGATCTCCCGTTGAGTTACCATTTGCCCATGTTCCAAAACTTTCAGTGAAAGGTAATGTTGCATAAGCAGGAGCTGTAGAAAGCCATGTTCCGGGAGTAAATGTAAAGGTAAGACCGGAAGCTGGAACAGTAACTCCGTTAGTACTTCCTAAAGTACAGGTGGATGTTGTTGATGTCCCGATCCCTGTGGCGGTCCAGTCAGTCCCGGTTCTATTATTCATATCTGAACTTTCAGACCCTCTGATCCCTACTTGACCGGTTAAAGTAGCAGTTCCGGAAACACAGTTACCATATACAATATTAACGGTATTTGATGTTAAATCAAGCTGTATCTGGAAATTAATAAGCTGTGCAGCAGCAGCCGTATTACCTTGTAAATCTGTAAACTGAACAACAAATTTCGATCCTACTGTTTCATATGAAATTTCAGACGTTGTCGTACTTGCATGTCTAAGGTTCGCTGCAAAACCAGCAAATGCTCCTTCATAAGGAGTGGTGGTATCCGTAGAAAGGCCTGAATAGGTAGCTGCCAAAGCAGGTGTACCAAGTGTTATAAAACCATTATTGCTAATGTAAATGCTCGAATAAGATTTACCATTATACTTAAAAGCTGATGGTAAGTTAATCGCTGCAGACACAGCATCTGTTCCTAATGTTGCGCCGGATTGCCAAATAGTTCGACCAGCTGATAGCGGAGTATAGGTTCCACTATTCTGCGCAAATCCATACCCGTTATTGGTATTTGGATTAGTAGCCTGTGGTGGACCTACCTGTGCATAAGCTCCCATACTCATGGAAACTAAGCACGAAAGTAGAAGTTTTTTCATACGTAGTAAAAATAAATTAGAGGGTAAAAGTAAACAAATATTCTATTGAAAATCAAAAATTATCATAAAATATTAACAATAAAATCACAAAACAATCCATTGTTTACATAAAATCAAATATGTGTTTAATTTTAATATTAAATCAACAATACCAGAAAAATATATAAAGCATTAATATTCAATACATTAATATGAAATAAAAAGTCACTAAAAATAGATTAATTTTCAATTTAACATAAAAAAAAATAATATTTTTTCACTTGACAACGACTTAATATTTACATAAAAAAAGCGGCAAAATGCCGCTTTTATACTTTAGTATGTCCTGATTCTTAATTCAGATAGAATTCATATTTATTTAAGAGTTGTATTTCTTTAATGAGATCTCCGTTGAGATCAACGGAATGTTTCATAGACTGAACTTCAATCTGAGAATCATCTTCTATATTTTTAATAAAGAATTTAAGTTTTTGGTTTCCTTTATTACGATCCAGAACAGTACGGAAAAAGTCCAGATCTTCGGCGCGTACATCCATGACATCCATCACCAGAGAGATGCTTTTTGCGAATCTTTCAAAAGCTTCCTGAAGTTCAATAACGTCATTTACATTCACAAAGACTCTTCCGTCCTTAACCTGTGCAAACTTTATTTTGAAGATCACAAATCTCTGAACCTCCAGTTTTTCTTTCAGCCGCATATAATCACGGTCTCCCAACCTGAAAGAATAAGACCCGGAATAATCTTCCAGTGTAACGAAAGCTACTTTCTCCCCACTTCTGAAACCATCCTGAACCCTATATTCAGTGATCAGTCCGGCCACGGTATATTCTTTTCCGCCTCCCCCATTTTCTCTTTCTTTCTGAAGGGTCTTCCAGTCTTTCTTTTTTTCTTCAAACAATTCTTCCTGTTTATTGGCAAAAGCCTGCTCTTTATAAGCATCCACCTCATCGAGATTTAAAAACATAAAATTCCCTTTCGGTTCAGCTTTTTTCGTAACCTCTTCTATGATTTCTTCTTCACCTACAGACATTTCATCAGAAACAATTTCGATAAGATCTACCGTTTCATCCTGAGAATCCTTTTCTAAAATCGGAACTTCATCAGTCACCAGCTTTTCCTCTTCGTCCTTTTCCAGTACAGACTTCTTGGACAATTGTCCCTGCATAAACTGAAAATGATACTTGAATTCATCCAGCGGATGCGCAGAAAGATAGAATCCAATAATTTCTTTTTCTTTGTTAAGTTTATGCATATTCGGCCATTCCGGACAAGGTGGCAATTTAGGTTGCTCAATCTGTACCTCATCGGCAAAATCAGCAAAGAGCGAGTGCTCCATTTCGTTTTTACTTTCCTGAAAACTCTGTCCGTATCTGATCAGCCTTTCAAGATTGGTTTTTCCAGCCATATCAATATCAAAATACTGACCTCTGTGATAAGAACCTAATTCATCGAAAGCACCAGCCAAAACTAAACTTTCCGCTACTCTTTTATTCATTTGAGAAGGCAGTATTCTTTCGAAGAAATCATAGATATTTTTGAATCTTCCATTAGCACGTTCTCTTGTAATCGCCTCACTTGGTCCTTCACCAATTCCTTTAATGGCTCCTAAGCCGAAACGAATCTGTCCTTTTTCGTTTACGGAGAATTTATACTGAGATTCGTTAACATCCGGTCCTAAAACATCTACTCCAATACTTTTACAATCTTCCATGAACAGGGTGATAGAATCAGTATTGTTAATGTTATTACTCATTACACTCGCCATATATTCTGCCGGAAAATTAGCTTTAAGATATGCCGTGTGGTAAGCAATTAGCGCATAGCATGTAGAGTGAGATTTATTGAAGGCATATTCTGCAAAGGCTTTCCAGTCGTTCCATATTTTTTCTAACCGTTCTTCATTAAGATTGTTTTTCCGTCCTCCTTCGATGAATTTCGGATACATTTTATTCAGAACGTCAATCTGCTTTTTACCCATTGCCTTTCTCAGCGTATCGGCTTCACCTTTGGTAAAGTTGGCCAGCTTCTGGGACAAAAGCATCACCTGCTCCTGATAAACGGTAATCCCGTAAGTCTCTTTTAAGTATTCTTCTGTCTCCGGTAAATCGTAAACAATTTCTTCAATCCCGTGCTTTCTGTTGATAAAGTTCGGGATATACTTGATGGGTCCCGGACGATATAGTGCGTTCATGGCAATAAGATCGGCAAAAACCGTAGGTTTAAGCTCTCTCATGTATTTCTGCATTCCCGGACTTTCATACTGGAAAATCCCGATCGTCCGCCCCTCTTTAAATAACTGATAGGTTTTCGCATCATCCAGCGGAATTTCATCCGGATCAAGATCTATATTATGTCTTTGTTTGACCAGCTTCATGGCATCTTTAATAATGGTGAGGGTACGCAGACCCAGGAAGTCCATTTTCAGAAGCCCGGCACTTTCCGCCACCGAGTTGTCAAACTGTGAGACCAGAATATCGGCATCTTTCGCTGCAATGGTTATGGGAACAAGATTACTTACATCCTCAGGCGTAATGATTACCCCACAGGCATGGATTCCTGTATTTCTGATACATCCTTCCATTTTCTTGGCACTTGCCAGTACGTCGAAACGAGGATCATCCGGGTTACTCAGCACCATTCTCATTTCATCCACAAGCATCTGATCTTCAGGCTTCAGTTTATCGTATTTAGCCAAAGCTTTGGCAATATTCATTCCCGGACTGGGAGGAATAAGTTTAGCGATATTATTGGTATCAGGAATGGGAAGATCCAGTACTCGGCCTGCATCTTTAATGGCAGATTTACCACCTAAAACAGAGTATGTAATGATCTGTGCTACCTGGCTTTGTCCGTACTTTTCGATTACCCATTTAATCACCCTGTCCCGTCCTTCATCATCAAAGTCAATATCAATATCGGGCATTGAAACCCTTTCAGGATTCAGGAATCTCTCAAAAAGGAGATCATACTTAATAGGGTCAACATTGGTAATCCCAATACAGTAGGCTACCGCAGAACCTGCAGCGGAACCCCTTCCAGGCCCTACCCAAACGCCCATATTCCGGGCTTCGTTACAGAAATCCTGTACAATAAGGAAATATCCCGGATAACCGGTATTGGCAATTACATCAAGCTCAAAGTCAAGACGTTCTTTAATTTCATCTGTAATTCCTGTATCTGCATATCGTTTTCTGGCCCCTTCATAAGTCAGATGAGTAAGATAAGCCATCTCGCCTCTTTTGCCTCCATCTTCAGCATCTTCAACATGAATGAATTCTTCCGGAATATCAAACTTAGGAAGAAGAACATCCCTTTTTAATGTATACGGGCTGAATTTGCCCAGAAATTCTTCATAAGCTTCGAAAGCATCCGGATAAGCCAGAAATGCTTCTTTGATCTCATCACTGTTTTTAATATAATACTCTCCCGTCGTCAATCCTCTTCGTTTTCCAAAACCTTTGCCGACAGGGGTCGTTAATTTTTCACCATCTTTGATACAACTTACAATATCCTGAATATTGGCGTCATCTTTATGGGTATAAAAAGTTTCATTCTGAGCAAGAATCTTCGTATTGTATTTATCTGCCAGATACAGCAAAACTTCATTCAGGTGTTCTTCTTCAGGCAACTTGTGGTTTTGAAGCTGTACATAAAAATCGTCTCCGAAAGTGTCTTTCCACCATTTAAAAAGTTCTTCCCCTTTTTGCTCCCCCGTATTAAGAATAGCATCCGGGATGTCTCCAAGAATTCCCGAAGTTACCGCAATAAGACCTTCTTTATACTCAGCGATAAGCTCTCTGCTGATCCTTGGTACTCCAAAGTAGAAACCTTTTAAGAATCCTATACTGGATAGTTTTGCCAGATTTTTATATCCGTTAAAATCTTTTGCCAAAAGAACCATCTGAGTTCTTCTGTCCGGATCATCTTTGGTAAACTGCTTCTGCTCGTAACGTTCTGATATGTAAAATTCACAGCCTACAATCGGAATCAGAGGCTCTGAAACAGGTTCTTCTTCTGTAAACTCCGTTCCGTTTTCTTCAGCCTCCTGCTTTCTGGCAAGGAACTCTTTATGCTTTTTTGAGCGGTCAGAATTGGCAGATTCCACTGCCGAAACGAATTTAAAAGCTCCCATCATATTCCCGATATCCACCATTCCTACAGCAGGAAAGTTTTCATCGGAAGCTTTTTTGATCAGATCATTAATGCTGGATGTCGCCATCAGGGTAGAAAAAACACTGTGACTGTTAAAATTGAAATATTTTCCGATATCAACTTCGTCAATATTCCCGGTATCCGCTTGTTTTTTCTTGTTATTAAAATCCGCAACCTGTCTTCTGATAACAATATTAAAGGGCTTTATCGGGTCAGGATAAAGGGTCTTAAAATAGGCCAGCTGATCTTCGGAAATCTTCAGTACTTCGGCAGGAATAACTCCTATCCTCATCATTTCAAAGAATACCCTTGCAGTTGCATTAACGTCGGCAGCAGCATTGTGAGCTTCGTCAAATTTGTGACCGTAAAGCTTCTCGTACAACTCTTCCAGTTTGGGAGATTTATATCTACCTCCTCTTCCACCGCCAAGTTTACAGTAGTCCGTTCCTAAAACCATGGTATCGGCTTTAGGTTTATCCTGAAGATTGTCTTTTAAATTTTTTCTATAAAGCTCTGCTCCAACAATATTATAATCAAATTCTACGTTGTGTCCGGAAACTACCCTTACCCTGTCCAGAACTTTAGAAAATTCTTCTAAAACCTCCTGAAGATCGCGTCCTTCTTCATTGGCTATTTTGGTGGTAATCCCGTGAATTCTTGCCGCATTAAAGGGAATATCATACCCTTCAGGCTTTATTATATAATCCTGATTTTCAATTAAATTACCTTCATCATCGTGCACCTGCCACGCAATCTGAACCATTCTTGGCCAGTTGTCTGAGTCTGAAAGGGGTGCATTGAAATTTTTAGGTAAACCGGTTGTTTCTGTGTCAAAAATTAAATACATATAAGTTTCTAACTTTTTTAAAAAAGAGAATGTAAAGTTACTTCATTTTTTTCAGATTATTACTCTATAAAGGAGAACTCTGCACACTTATTAATCTTCTGTAAGAAAAGAACTATTTTACTAGTACTTATCAACAGATAACCGTTACTGAAAACAGATTTCTCATAAAACACTAACGCTTGTTAGTATTTTGTTTTTTTGTGTATATTTGCTTCCTATGGAAAATACACTTCACGAAAAAGTTTCTCAGGATATTTTGCTTAAAGCGTACAATCACATGATGCTGGCTAAAGCGATGGCGGATATCTATGAAGAAAACAGAAACATCTGTAAATATGTTCATAGTACTTCAAGAGGTCACGAAGCCATTCAGCTGGCCACTGCCTATCAGCTTAAAAAAGAAGACTGGGTTTCTCCTTACTACAGAGACGAAAGTATTCTTTTGGGTATCGGTTTTGAACCTTATGAATTGATGCTTCAGCTGCTGGCAAAAGCAGAGGATCCTTTTTCAGGTGGAAGATCGTATTATTCTCACCCTTCCAGCCGTGATGAAAACAAACCTAAAATCATCCATCAGAGTTCTGCTACAGGAATGCAGACCATCCCAACTACAGGGGTTGCGCAGGGCATAAAATATATTCAGGATTTCAATTTAGAGACTTTTGAAAATAATCCTGTCGTGGTATGCAGTCTTGGAGACAACTCTGTAACAGAAGGTGAAGTAAGTGAGGCATTACAGTTTGCTGCTCTTCATCAGCTTCCGATTCTATTTCTTGTACAGGATAATGAATGGGGAATTTCTGTAACCAAAGAAGAAGCAAGAACCTGTGATGCTTATGATTTCGTGGCAGGATTTACAGGTCTTAGCAGAATGCGTGTAGACGGAACTGATTTCGTAGAAAGTTTCGAGGCGATGAAAAAGGCTGTAGATTTCGTAAGAAACGAAAGAAAACCAATAGTCGTTTGTGCTAAAACGGTCCTTATCGGTCATCATACATCAGGGGTAAGAAGAGAATTCTATAGAGACGAAGAAGATTTAACAAAACATAGGGCTAAAGATCCGGGTGAGATCCTTAGAAAACAATTGCTGGAATCAGGCACGGATGAAGATCTGCTAAAACAGATCACTAAAAAAGCCCGCCTTGAAGCTGAAGAAGCTTTTGAAAGAGCACAAAATGCTGAAGATCCAAAACCAGAAACTGTGATGCAGCATGTTTTTGCGCCTACTCCGATTACGGAAGAAACGGGAACACGCGAACCTGCAGGTGGTGAAAAGATTGTCATGGTAGACGCTGCTATCCATGCGGTTCAGGAACTGATGTGGAAGCATCCTGAAGCTCTTCTTTACGGGCAGGATGTGGGAGAAAGAATCGGAGGTGTTTTCAGAGAGACGGTTACTTTAGGAAAAAAATTCGGAAGCAAGAGAGTTTTCAATACCGCTATTCAGGAGGCCTATATCATTGGGTCAACGGCCGGGATGAGTGCTGTAGGATTAAAACCTATCGTAGAAGTTCAGTTTGCCGATTACATTTATCCTGGAATCAACCAGCTGATCACTGAAATCTCAAAATCAAGTTATTTAAGTCAGGGAAAATTTCCTGTAAGTAATATCATCCGTGTACCAATTGGTGCTTACGGAGGTGGAGGACCTTACCACAGTGGAAGTGTGGAAAGTATTTTAGCCAATATTAAAGGGATTAAAATTGCTTACCCTAGCAACGCTGCCGATTTCAAAGGTTTATTAAAGGCCGCCTATTATGATCCGAACCCTGTGATTATGCTTGAGCACAAAGGTTTATACTGGAGTAAAGTTCCGGGAACTGAAGATGCTAAAACCATTGAACCAGCAGAAGATTATATCCTTCCTTTTGGAAAAGGCAAGGTGATCATTGAAGCTGACCAAGATGAAACTGAAAAAGGAAGAACTCTACTGGTTGTCACGTACGGAATGGGAGTTTACTGGGCAAAGGAGGCAGTTAAGAATTTTAACGGAAGAGTGGAAGTGATCGATCTGAGAACGCTGATTCCTCTTGATGAAGAACTTGTTTTTGAAAGGGTAAAAGAACACGGGAAATGCATCGTTCTGACAGAAGAACAACTGAATAATTCATTTGCTGAGGCGTTTGCACACCGTATTTCGAAAAACTGCTTCAGGTATCTGGATGCCTCGGTAGAAACAATGGGATCTCTGGATGTTCCGGCTGTTCCTATTAATTTAGTGCTGGAAAAAGAAATGCTTCCCAATGCTGAAAAACTAAGCAAAAAAATTGAAGAAATGCTGAACTATTAATCAGCTTTAAAAATATTATATAAACCTCTAATTTTTTAGAGGTTTTTTTTATTACATTTAATAAGCATTAGAATATATCATTTTGGTATTTCTTTTGTTTATATGCACACGAAATTTCACACAGCATTATGATCACCACAAAATACGTCAACTACAAACAGGTTTTAAACTTATCCGGTATTCATTTAATCTGGATTTCGATCTGGTGTACCTTAATTACCACACTTTTTTATTTTTTTAACTGGGACTGGATGATCATTCCGTGGGTTCCTGTCGCGCTGATTGGTACAGCAGAGGCTTTTTTGGTGGGTTTTAAAAACAATCAGGCGTATGACAGATTATGGGAAGCCCGAAAAATATGGGGTGGAATCGTGAACTCAAGCCGTTCTTTTGCTTCCATGGTGTATGCTTTTGATACTGAACAGGAAGAAATGGGAGCTTTTGAACTGGAAGATCGCAGGAAAAGAATTGTTTACCGTCATATCGCATGGCTTTATGCTTTCCGTGAACAGCTTCTGGTTCCTGCAGAATGGGAACACATCAGCAATGAAGAGGATAAGTTTCAAAGTATTGACCTCAAACGTCACAGACTGATCAAAGCAGGTTTTCCTGATTATGGAAGAACGCCTATCTTTTTACATAAATACCTTTCCGAAGAAGAGCTTGAACTGCAATCGGAATATAAAAATTTCGCCACTTATCTGATCTCAAAGCAAGCCAAAGAGATCAATGAATTAAAAAATAAAAAGATCATTTCAGAATTTAATCAGGTACAGCTTCAAAATGCCTTAAACGAGTTCTACAATTATCAGGGACAAGCCGAAAGAATTAAAAAATTCCCTTCCCCAAGACAGTTTGCGAGTACAGCATTTGTATTCAATATCCTTTTTATTCTTTTACTTCCGCTGGGTTTGGTGAATGAATTTGCCAAATTGGGGGATTGGGGAATCTGGACTTCCATTCCTTTCTGTATCATTATCGGATGGATCTATATTATTATGGAACTGGTGGGTGATTATTCAGAAAATCCTTTTGGAGGATTAATGTTTGACGTCCCGATGCTTTCTATTTGCAGAGCTATAGAAATTGATCTTCTACAAATGGGAGGAGAAACAGATCTTCCGGATCCTATTTCATCCAAAAACGGAGTTTTAGTATAAATCTAAAGGACAATAGCCGTTGTATTTTTCACTTCAGAGATCATAAAAGAGCTGTGAGTACTTGCTATGTGCTGAAGTGCCGTTAATTTACTCAGCATAAAATTCCGGTAGTCCTCCATGTCTTTCACTCCAATTTTAAGAATATAGTCGTAATCACCGCTTACATGGAAGCATTCCGTAACTTCCTGCAGGCTCATGACTTCCCTTTCAAACTGCAACACAAATTCTTTTTTGTGCTGTGTCAGTTTGATATGGCATAAAACTATAAAATCGCGATTGATCTTATGCCGGTCAAGCAATGCCACATATCTTGATATCACCCCCAGATTTTCAAGCTTTTTTATTCTTTCATACACAGCAGTTACCGACAATCCAAGCTTGTAGGACAGTTCTTTAGTGGTTTGTTTGCAGTCTTCCTGCAGAAATAGGAGCAGTTTTTTATCAGTTTCATCAAAATTCATAGATGTTTTTTTGGCAAAAGTTTAACAAAAGCAAATATAGCAAACATATTTTCTATTAGAATAACCAAATATAGATTTATATTCTGTAAATTTAAATATCTCTTGTAATAATTATGAAAACAGATCATATTTAAGCCGATAAATAAAATCTAAGCTTATGGAAAATTTTAATGCGGCTAATGAGATCCAGGATCTGCAATATTTTGGTGAATTCGGAGGAGTAAACCCATCGATTTCAGATAGTTCTACGTACACATTCCTTTCAGCAAAAACGATGTTCGACACCTTTGAAGGAAATGCTGAAGGATGTTATTTATATTCCAGACATTCATCACCGATGAATCTTTACCTTGCTCAGGCATTGGCCAAAATGGAGAATACTGAAGCGGCCAATGTTACCGCATCTGGTATGGGTGCCATTACCTCTGTTTTAATGCAGGTATGTAAAAGTGGTGACCATATTATTTCCAGCAGAACCATCTATGGTGGAACCTATGCGTTTCTTAAAAATTTCCTTCCTCCTTTTCATATTGACACTACTTTTGTAGATATAAGCAATTTTGAATCTATAGAAAATGCTATAACACCCAATACTAAAGTTATTTACTGCGAAAGTGTAAGCAATCCGCTTCTTGAAGTGGCAGACCTTAGAAAACTTTCTGAAATCTGTAAAAAACATAATTTAAAACTGATTGTAGATAATACTTTCTCTCCTCTTTCTGTTTCACCGACCTTATTAGGTGCCGATATCGTCATTCATAGTTTAACCAAATTCATTAACGGAAGCAGTGACACGGTAGGTGGCGTATATTGTGGAACTCAGGAATTCATCAATGATACGAAGAATGTCAACAACGGAGCTTGTATGCTGCTGGGTCCCACCATGGACAGTTTCCGTTCTGCAAGCATTTTAAAGAACCTGAGAACACTTCACATCCGAATGAAACAGCACAGCCACAATGCGATGTATCTTGCTGAAAGGTTTGAAAAAGATGGTCTTAAAGTTTCTTATCCGGGACTGAAATCCCACAAGGACCATGAACTGATGAAAAGCATGATGTATGAGGAATATGGATATGGAGGACTTCTTACCGTAGATGCAGGTACAACTGACAAAGCAAATGAGCTGATGGAAATGATGCAGCGTGAAAACTTAGGGTATCTGGCTGTAAGTTTAGGATTCTACAAAACTTTATTTTCATGCTCGGGAAGTTCCACTTCATCGGAGATTCCGGAAGAAGAGCGTGAAGCGATGGGCATATCGGATGGATTGATCAGATTCTCAATCGGTCTGGACCATGATATCGCCAGAACTTATGAAAAAATGCGGGAATGTATGCTAAAAACAGGCGTTCTCAACCATGAAACTCTATACATATCCTAATTTATTGTTATAAAAGCTGCCGGAATTTCTGACAGCTTTTATTTTTTAATCTATTTTTTATGGAAATGCTTAGGGAAGGCATCTTCAGGTTTCATTCTTAAGATATTCAGAAGAACCCATGATTTAAGAAAACCATACCCGTAAGAAAACATTTGAATGTAGGTAGAGATCACTGCCATTCCGGCGATGCTGATATTCTTTGTCACCATCATCGCGTGAAATAATACCATAAAAGTATATAATCCGTAAAAAGCTAGAATAATTCCTCTTCCCAGAATAAAATATTCGGCAAAACCAAGAATATAACCTAACATAAACAGGGTAGGAAATGCAAATGAGATCTTGACATAATTGGGATGCCGCTGATTAAGAATCGGTCTTGCACATCCAAACTGATACACCTGCTTAGAAAATTTCCCCAGGTCTACCCTTCTCTTATGATACACAGCGATATCATCAAAAAATGCAGTGTTAAAACCATTTTCCCAAAGCGTCATTGATAAATCCGGATCTTCTCCGATTCTCATTTCTGAAAAACCACCCACCTTTTCAAAAACAGCTTTATTGACCCCCATATTAAAACTTCTCGGCTGAAATCGGGATACAGCTTTTTTACTTCCCCTGATACCACCTGTCGTAAAAACAGAGGTCATTGAATAGGAAATGGCTTTCTGCATCAGATTAAAACCTTTGTGAGCTTTATCTGCTCCTCCGAAAGCATCACACGGAATGGTCCCGACATCTCTTTTGATATTCTCGATATAATCTTTTTCAACGATCACGTCGCTGTCTACAAAAACTAACCATTCATTCTTGGCTCTCCTGGCACCATAATTCCGGCTCAATCCAGGTCCTGAATTGTCTTTTCTGAAATATTCAATATCTAATATTTCCTCAAAATTCTGAATGGTCGGCTTAAGATCAATCAGAGAACCATCATCCACAATAATAACTTCAAACTCTTTATCTGTCTGAAAAGTCAACGAATTCAGCAGTTCAAAAAGTTCATCTTTTCGGTTGAAAATAGCAACAATGATGGAAATAGTAGGTTTCAAATTGAAAATTTTTCAAAATTACTTATTCGCTGATGAACCCGCAAACGGTTTGCGATAGATTATCGAAAATTTTCTTTGTCTAAAAAGTTTAAAGAAAATGCGCAAATAAGGGCTTATTATTGACTGAATTTTGGTAATTTCGACATATAATCAACAGATTAACATTCAACACACGTATAGTTTTAATAAAAATTCACAATCTATGAAAGCAAATTTAGCAGCAATTTCATTAGTCTTCAGTTTTCTCTCGTATGCACAGGTTGGCGTAGGAACCAATAATCCTAACGGAGCTTTTCACGTAGACGGTAATAAAGATAATGCAGCCTCTCCCACAGCAGCTCAAACAGCCAATGACTTTATTGTTACCAGTACCGGCTCTGCCGCTTTGGGAACTATCAATTTAGATTCGTCTGCCAAATTTCAGATCGATGCTACCAACAAAGGAATGCTTATTCCACGCGTCATTCTGACAGCACCTAATGACGGCACCACCATTCCATCTCCGGCCAAAGGTCTTATTGTATATAACACCAATGTTACCACCAACATGGAAGAAGGTTTCTATACCAACTACGGAACTCCTGCTGCACCTCAGTGGATTACGTATCAGCAACGGGACAAGACCGCCTGGAAACTCGACAATGTGTTTGATGTTACAGCCACCGCACCTATCGATCAGGTCGTAACAGCGACAACTTCGGTGAACAATATTAATTTAGGATTAAGTGTCACCATAACTATTCCCGCTTTCACACAGGCAAAACTGGTAACAACCTATAGTGTTCCTATGGGTACAACAACCGTATCTACGAATTTCGGCGGATACTTTGGAATCAGATTTTTAAAGAATGGAACAGAACTTCCCGCAGGTTCAAGAAAATATACGGTTCCTGCAGTTTCGACTAATGCCAGTTCAAGAATGGCTTCTGTAAATGCTACTGTAGGTGATACGGTTATCAACAATACAGCGTCACCAGTCAATATAACTTATGCTTTAAATGGCTATGTAGAACCCACTGCAGATACTTCAACCATAAGATTCAATATGTGGTCTACGGTAGATCCGAATTTCAATTGGGGAAGAGGATATATGTCTGTACAGATGTTTACAAAGACGACATTATAGATTTGTGGTGATAAGATATAAAAAAGTTCATAAGCTCCTTTAAAAGGGAGCTTTTATTTTTAAATTAAAATGGTAAGCAAAAGTACTGACGTGTACGATTACTCCTAGATAAACAAGCCGGATTTAAAGTAAACGCACAATGTGAGAGAAATAAAAAACAAGATGACAGATCCACTGAAAAACAAAAGCTTGAAAAGGCTTTTAAAATAATAAAGCTCCATAATATACAGCAGAAAGAACAGCACCCCTGAAATGGCTATCCCTATCAGAGAAGCTACCCCTAAAGTCTGTGTATAATGTTCCGCAGGCAATGGGTCCTTAAACACAAAAAAAAGCAAAACCGAGGAGACCGCTAAAAAAGCAAAACTTACCTTTTCAGTAAAATATTTCGATTTTTTCTTTTTTATTTTTCTGTCACCATAGTTCAGGTCCGCAGAAGATGAGCCGTTGGGAAGAAGATCCAGCAGATTGAAGACATTTCCTAAAATTTCGAGAAGTTCCCAGGCCATATTTTTAATTTGAGTTTAAACAAAAATAAAAAAACCTTCCGTAACGGGAAGGTTTCTATTTGAAAATTATTCTTTTTCGATTTTATGAAGCTTTTTCGTGCCCTCGTACATTTCATACTGTAAAAATCTCGTTTCCAGCTTTCCGTTGAAAAGTTTGATCTTTCTTGAAGGACGTAGCCCAATTTTCTTCACAGCCTCCAGATCAGAGGAGATCAGCCAGGCTAATGTATTAGGATAGTTGGTCTTGAATGTATCCCCTATCTTTTTGTAAAAATCCTCATCGTTAATGGATATTCTCTCATCATAAGGCGGATTGAAAACCATTAATAGCGGGAAAAGCTCTTTTTTGGATTCAAAGAAATCTTTTGTTTTCAATTCGATCACATCTTCCATTTCTGCCGCTTCGATATTCGTTCTGGCAGCATAGAGCATACCGCTGTCAATATCATACCCAACGATCTTTCCTGTAAATTCTCTTACTCTGTTTATCCTAACTTCTTTGATTTTTGAAAAAAGATCTGCATCATAATTTGCCCAGTTCTGGAAAGCAAATCTTCTTCTGAAAATCTGTGCCGGAAGATCCATTGCAATCATAGCAGCCTCAATAAGAAGAGTTCCTGAACCGCACATCGGATCAAGGAAGTTTCCTTTTCCATCCCAGCCAGCCAGCTGAAGCATTCCGCTTGCCAATACTTCATTGATAGGTGCCTCACCCTGATCTTTTCTATATCCTCTCTTAAACAGAGGATCTCCGGAAGAATCTAAAGAAATAGTCACTAATTCTCTGTCAATATGAAGATGGAATTTGATATCAGGACTTTTCGTTTCTACATCAGGACGTCTGTGAAATTTATCCTGAAAATAATCAACAATAGCATCCTTCATCTTTAAAGTTACGAACTGCGAATGCTTGAATGTTTCAGAATTTACAGTAGAATCAATGGCGAAAGACTGATCTACACTCATATAATCTTCCCATGCAATGGCAGAAAGTTTGTTGTAAAACTGATGTTGGTTAAATGCTTTAAATTCAAAAACAGGAATTAATATTTTTAATGCTGTTCTTGCAGAGTAGTTAATTTTATAAAGAAAACCAAGGTCGCCTTCACAATTGACTGCCCGGTTTTTAATTTCAACGTTCTTTCCGCCTAATTTTTTGATTTCTTCAGCAAGAATCTGCTCCAGTCCGAAGAATGTCTTTATCTGAATCTTTAGATTTTCTGTGTCCATAAATTATAATTAAAAGATTTAACAACTTAATAACTAAAAGATTATATATTCAATTTTACAATAAATTGAATTTTTCGATCTCTCAATATTTAAATACATTGCTTTTAACCGCACAAATTTAGTTATTTTTGCATTATGGAATGGTTTGAATCTTGGTTTGATACACCTTATTATCATCTTCTTTATAGTAACAGAGACTATACGGAAGCCGAAAATTTCATTACGAAGCTTACTGAAGACCTTCAGTTACCGCCTTCATCCAAGATTATTGATCTGGCATGTGGAAAAGGAAGACACTCTGTTTTTTTGAATAAATTGGGATACGATGTATTGGGACTTGATCTTTCCAGACAAAGTATTGAATTCGACAAACAGTTTGAAACCCAAACGCTTCTTTTCAATGTTCACGATATGCGAAACCCGATTGATGCAGATCCTATGGATGCTGTGTTCAACCTATTTACAAGTTTCGGATACTTTGATAACGAAAGCGATGATAAAAAAGTATTTCAGTCGGTTTATAATGCTCTTAAACCGGGAGGATATTTTGTTCTCGATTATCTGAATGAAGAATTTGTAAGAAAAAATATAGTGCCGGAAACCACTATAACCCGTGGTGATATCGACTTTAAGATCCTGAAAAAGATTGAAGGCAGACATATTATCAAGGATATTCGTTTTGAAACGGAGGGAAAATCTTTTCATTTCTTTGAAAAAGTAAAACTTCATACTTTGGAAACTATTCATTCCTATGCAACTGACTGCGGTTTTGAAAGAGTGAAAATCTGGGGTGATTATCAACTGAATGAATTTGACCGTGAGGTTTCACCACGCTGTATCAATTTATTTAAGAAAAAGGCATGATAACAGTCGTTTTACTGATATTAAGCGTTATTACAGGAGTTTTTCTCGGTAAGCATTTCGGAAAAAAAGAAAAGCTGGCCAAGAATCTACTGGTCCTTAGTGCCGGATTTCTGATTACCATCTGCCTTAATGAAGTTTTCCCACAGGTCTATACTTCCGAAGCAGGAAGCAGCCTGGGAATTTTCGTGATCGCCGGTGTTCTTCTTCAGATGATTCTTGAAGCTTTAACGAAAGGTTTCGAGCATGGACATTTTCACCATCACAGTGAAAATAACATTCTTCCTATGGCGTTGATGGTAGGCTTATTTATCCATGCTTTTATTGAAGGAATTCCTTTGGCTAATGAAAAGCAAGCATTATCACCCTATCTTTTGGGAATTGTATTTCACAATCTCCCTATTTCTTTTATTCTTGGAGCCTTTTTGTTCAACAGGAAAAATGAATCGAAAAGTTCACCTTATCCTTCTCTACTGATTGTTGCTCTTTTTGCTCTTGCTTCTCCGATGGGAATGCTGCTTGGAAACTATTTCAATCCTAATCTTCAGCCTTATTTTCTGGCTATCGTAGGGGGAATCTTCCTGCACATTTCTTCAGTGATTATTTTTGAAAGCAATAAGAATCATAATATCGACTGGGTAAAGATAGGACTTGTGATCCTGGGTGTTTCTTTAGCGCTGATCATGCATCTTTTCCATCATCATCCTGTGGCGGGACATTCTCATTAAATAGTTCAATTTAATTCAACGAAAATATAAAAGCTCCGGATCGTAAGATCCGGAGCCTCCATTTAATCACTCATTACACAATCTGGAATTAGAACTTCCAGCCGAATGTAATAAAGAAGTTATTTCTGTTGTTTTTTACCTCTGAAACGGCAAAGTAATCAGATGAAAGTATTCTGTCTGGAGAATAATAAGCTGTATCAGTAGCAGGATTTCCAGTTTCAATACCTCTTAAGAAAGGATTGCTATATTTAGAGGTGATATACTGATAAGATGCATCTACATAAAATGATTTGAAATCATATCCCAAACCTACTGAAGCAAGATTTCTGCTGTTAAGCATCATATTGCTGTAAGACTGGTCAGATGTAGAAGCATCAGGATTCACCTGACTTACTGTTAAAGCATCGAAAGGATTCGATACGTATGAATAACCTCCTCTCAATCTAAACTGGCTCACTCTGTATTCTGCCCCAATTCTTACTTCTGATACATTCTTATAGTTATCTTTGAAGAAGCTGTTCAGCTCGCTTTCAATCCCTGTAACGACTTTATATTTAGGTCTTGTTAACCCAAGTGTATAATCTACGTTCAATGAAAAGTTTTTACTGGCTACAAATGCAGCACTCACTGTCGCTTTCAGCGGTGTAGTAAGATCTCTTGCTTCTGTACCTGTACCGTCTCCAAAGTCCGGATCATTATAGAATCTGTAATCTCTGTCTATACGCCAGAATGTAGGCGTTTCGATAGCACCCCCAATTCTGAAGTTAGGACTTAGCTTCCCAATCACCCCTAAAGAGGCAGAAAAACCTGAAGATCTTTCAAACAAAGGTGTATTCTGTCTGTCAAAATATTCCATAGATCCGTCAGACAATGATTTAAAAGCTGCGGTATCATACTGATCAATAGATGCATTGAAGAAATTCAATCCTGCTCCAATGTAGAGATTATGATTGTAGTTTGCCCCTACCCCAAAACTTGTCTTAGAAAGGTTTCCGTATCGGTTGTAAGCATGACCTGCAAATGACGCACTCTTGTCAGTGAAATCCTTGATTACATCATTACTTCCCGGAGATTCTACATAATTATCAAGAGACTGATTGGAATAATTAATACCAATATTAATAAATTTCCATCCGGTTTCTGTCATTAAAGGGAAAGACATTACTGCTCCTACATTTCCGAGGTCTGTATTGGTTTTACTGTAATCAACAGTAGATCCGGCCCATGTACTTTTATTTTTATTTCCTGCGATAGACAACGTTCCGGAAACTTCTCCGGAAATGGCAACACCCAAACCTGCAGGGTTCGTAAGCAGTGAGTTGGCATCACCTCCTAATGCTCCGTTAGCTCCAGCCATTGCATTAAATTTCGACGAACCCACCATTGGAGTACTGGAATAAACATCTACAGTATTTCTTAATATAGAAACATCCTGAGCCTGCGCAAAAAATGCTGCAGAAACACTCATTAATACTAAAGATTTTTTTAACATTATTTTTTTAATAGTTAGTTATTAAGTTTGAAATTATCTACCGCCTCTGAAGCCGCCGCCTCCGCCGCCACTTCTGAAACCGCCACCACCACCGGAAGAACCGCCGCCTCTAAAACCACCGCCGGAAGAACCGCCATTAGATCTGAAGCCACCTCCATCATTGGATCTGAAACCTCCGTTGTTATAGTTAGGCTGAGAATTGTAATTAGGTCTTGGCTGAGAATCTGAATTTCGGAATCCACCAGACTGTGGCTGATTTCTGTAACCTCCATTCATATTTCCTTGTCTGAAACCTCCATTATTTGAACCATTGGTTCTATATCCGCTATTGGAACCGTTTCTGAAACCACCGTTGGTACTTCCGTTTCTGAAGCCTCCGTTATTATTTTGAAAACCGTTTCCGTTACTGCTTCTGAAGCCACCATTGCTGGTATTTGTTCTGTACACTGCATTAGTCAAGCCAGGATTACTGAATCCTCCGCCACTGCTTCTTCTGTAAATAGGTCTGTAGCTGTTACCCCAGTAGCCGCCATTCCAGCCCCAATATGGGTTACCGTAACCTCCTCCCCAGAATGGATCGTAATATCCACCCCAATAAGGAGAATATCCATATCCCCAGTAAGGACTTCCCCAGCCCATAGAGCCTCCCCAGCCCCAGCCGAATGATCCACCCCAGCCAAATGATCCGCCCCAACCGAATGATGCACCCCAGCCCCAGCCACGGTTCATCCCCCAATAAGGACTATAACCACCATACCATCCCCAAGGAGATCCCCAGGAATTGTCGTAAAAATTGGTCTGAGCTCCTGCAAAAGCACCCCAGTCTGAGTCGGTAGCATTGGTATTCCAGTTATTGTCACTCCATGTACTGTATTTGTTTTCCTGCTCTTTGGAATTTGCCTGTGCATTCTGTATTACATTAGAGTCCTGATAGTAATCATAGTTTTCTCCAACTCTGTTTCCGCCATTATTGATGATCACCCCTTCTGGCAGCGTATCTTTATTAGGGTCGTAGTATACCCCATCTGTCTCTGTATATCCTCCCATCTGGACGCCACAAGACATCAGCAGCAATCCACCTGATATTGCCAAAATCCCTTTGGACTTTAACAAACCGAGCAAATTTTTATGTATATTTTTTTTCATGATAACGTAAAGATTTTTAATTTAAATTATATTTGCAATCTGTACCAAAAATGTACCAAAACACTGGTAGAAAAATCTATCAAAAATAGATTTTTATTTTTAGATTACAATAATGTACAAAAGTTAAAAAAATTTTAAAAAATAATGGCAAAATTAACCTCAAGAAGCGAAGATTACAGCAAATGGTATAATGAGTTGGTGGTAAAAGCTGACTTAGCTGAAAACTCTGGAGTGCGAGGATGCATGGTGATCAAACCATACGGCTATGCAATCTGGGAAAAAATGCGTGATGAAATGGATAAAAGATTCAAAGAAACAGGTCACGTTAATGCTTATTTCCCGCTTTTTGTGCCCAAAAGCCTGTTTGAGGCCGAGGAGAAAAATGCAGAAGGTTTTGCTAAAGAATGTGCAGTAGTTACCCATTATAGATTAAAAACAGATCCGAACAATCCACACAAGCTTATTGTAGATCCGGATGCTAAATTGGAAGAAGAGCTGATCGTTCGTCCAACCTCTGAGGCAATTATCTGGAATACCTACAAAAACTGGATCCAGTCTTACAGAGATCTTCCGATTCTTATTAACCAGTGGGCTAATGTTGTGCGTTGGGAAATGAGAACCCGTTTGTTCCTGAGAACTGCAGAATTTTTATGGCAGGAAGGTCACACAGCTCACGCTACCAAGGATGAAGCACTGGAAGAAGCTGAAAAAATGAATAATGTATATGCCGATTTTGCAGAAAAATTCATGGCAATGCCGGTTATAAAAGGGGTAAAAACACCATCTGAAAGATTTGCAGGAGCCGATGATACCTACTGTATCGAAGCATTGATGCAGGACGGAAAAGCGCTTCAGGCAGGAACCTCTCACTTCTTAGGGCAGAATTTCGCGAAAGCTTTCGATGTAAAATTCACCAATAAAGAAGGTAAGATTGAACATGCATGGGCTACCTCATGGGGAACTTCCACGCGTCTTATGGGAGCTTTGATCATGACCCATTCTGATGATTTCGGATTGGTACTTCCTCCTACCCTTGCTCCAATCCAGGTGGTTATTGTTCCGATCTTTAAAGGAGAAGAGCAATTGGCACAGATCAGTGAAGTTGCATTAGATATTGTCGCTAAATTAAAAGCAAAAGGCATTTCAGTAAAATTTGATGACGATACTCATAACAAACCAGGGTGGAAGTTTGCTGAATATGAATTAAAAGGTGTTCCGGTAAGAATCGCTCTTGGACCTAAAGATCTGGAAAACAAATCTGTGGAAATTGCAAGAAGAGATAACCTGACTAAAGAACTTCGTTCTATTGAAGGTGTTGATACCTATATCGAAGAATTATTGCAGACCATTCAGAAAGATCTTTATGAAAAAGCATTCAACTTCAGACAGGATAACATCACAAAAGTTGATACTTATGAAGAATTCAAAAAGGTTCTTGAAGAAAAAGGAGGTTTCATCTATGCGCATTGGGACGGAACTGAAGAAGAAGAGGAGCAAATCAAGGATGAAACGAAGGCAACAATCCGATGTATTCCTTTGGATGATGATGTTGAAGAAGGTATTTCTTTAGTAACTGGAAAGCCGTCTAAAAGACGAGTATTATTCGCAAAAGCGTATTAAAAACTTTTGCTGATTTTGAAAATATTTGCGGGAAAATAAATAAATCTTCAAGAAAAAGTGACTTTTGGACAGATTTTTGTTTAAATTTATTTAACATTAATCAAAAAAAATAATTTATTATGTCTTTAAATGTCATTGATTTAATTAAAGGACAATTAGGTCCCGCTTTGGTTTCACAAGCAGCTTCTCAGTTTGGGGAAAGTGAATCCGGTATTTCAAAAGCAATTGGAGGGTTACTCCCTGCAGTTGTAGGAGGCTTAGCAAATAATTCTGACAAGCCGGGAGTTTTGGATGCAATTACCAACGCCTCGTCGAGCGGAATTTTAGGAAATTTAATAGGAGGTGCATCCAGCAGCCCTGTTATTTCCAATTTGTTGACCTCTATTTTTGGAGACAAAATCAGTGGAATAGTAAATGCTATTGCTACTTATGCAGGAATCAGCAATAATTCGTCAAGTTCACTGTTGAATTTAGTAACAGGGGCTACGGTAGGTTCTATCGGAAAGTATGCTGCTGATAATAATTTAGATAAATCAGGAATTTCTAATCTGTTGGGTGAGCAAAAAGGAATTGTTTCTACGCTTCTTCCAGCAGGACTTTCTCTGGCATCTCTGAATATCGGTGACTGGGCTAAAGGATACAGGTTTGATAATGACAACGATGCTGTTAGACCAACACCGAGCGAAGAGCCTAAAATAGAAGTTACAAGAAGTACGACAGCTACAGGAACCAATCCTGACAGAAATAATAATGAAGGCGGAGGTTCAATCTGGAAATGGTTGCTTCCGCTTTTACTTTTGATTGCCGCCGCTTATTTCCTTTGGAAACAATGTGACAAGAAACAGACGACTACGACGACAACTACAGTTGATTCCAGCGCATCCAAAACGGATACAGCCGCGACTATGACTCCTGCAGATACCTCTGCATCTACTGCAACACCAATGGCTAAGACAGATGAAAACATCGATCTTAACGGTGTAATGCTTAAAGGTTATAAAGGAGGTATGGAAGATCAGATGATTACTTTCCTTAAATCAGGGAATTATAAAAATGCTGCGGATGACGCTGCATTAAAAGATAAATGGTACGATTTTGACCATGTGAATTTCAAAATGGGAAGTTCGACTGAACTGGAGGCAGGTTCTCAAGGGCAGCTTGACAATTTAGTAGCGATTTTAAAAGCGTTCCCGGAGGCAAAAATCAAAATCGGAGGTTATACTGATAAAGTAGGAAACGAAGCCAACAACGTAAAATTATCTAAAGCAAGAGCTGAGTTTATTAAAGCTGCTTTAGCTAAAGCTGGAGTTGGAACTCAGGTTCTGGAAGCAGAAGGTTACGGAAGCAAATTTGCTAAGGTTGATCCTAAAGCTTCTGATGCAGAAAGAGCTGCAGATAGAAAAATGTCTGTAAGATTTGCAAAGTAGATCTTTAGAACGCATAAAAATAAGATCCCGAAAATTAGTTTTCGGGATTTTTTTTTCACCTGACTTTCGTATTTACATTTATTTAAGTAGATTTGTTAGTCATTTCTAACATTTATGAATTTCAATTTAAATAACGCCTGGCGTAAAGATAAAACAGCCCACTCTCTTCCGGAGGTCTATTCATCTATAAAAGTTCCTAAAAAAGGATCATTCTGGAGAAAATATCTGGCTTTTGCAGGCCCGGGACTGATGATTGCTGTCGGATATATGGATCCTGGAAACTGGGCCACAGATATTGCAGGTGGTGCTCAGTTCGGCTATACCTTGCTTTCAGTTATTCTTATTTCAAATATTTTTGCCATGGTTTTACAGCACCTTTCTGTAAAATTAGGAGTTGTTGCCGAAAGGGACCTAGCACAGGCATGCCGTGATCACTTTAGTCCTACAACCAATTTTATGCTCTGGGTATTTT
Source organism: Chryseobacterium carnipullorum (assembly GCF_003815695.1). NCBI lineage: Bacteria > Pseudomonadati > Bacteroidota > Flavobacteriia > Flavobacteriales > Weeksellaceae > Chryseobacterium > Chryseobacterium carnipullorum. The sequence continues at coordinate 5,161,644 of NZ_CP033920.1, forward strand.
GTGAAATAGCGATTGCTGCCTGCGACCTCGCCGAGGTGATTGGTTCTGCCATTGCTTTAAATCTCCTCTTTCATATTCCGCTTACCTGGGGAATTGTCATCACCACCGTAGATGTTTTGATCATACTTTTGCTTCAGGCTAAAGGTTTCCGATGGATAGAAAGTATTGTTGGCGGCCTTATTTTCATTATTCTCGCATGCTTTATTTATGAAATCGTGATTTCACAACCTGCTTTTAATGAAATACTGGGTGGCCTGATTCCTCAGAAGGAGATTATCCAAAATCCGGCAATGCTGTATATTGCTATCGGAATTTTAGGGGCTACGGTCATGCCGCACAACCTGTATCTGCACAGCAGTATTGTTCAGACCAGAGATTATACGCGTGACCGGGAAGGAAAAAAAGAGGCCATAAAATTTGCCACACTGGATAGCACCGTTTCATTGATGCTGGCTTTCTTTATCAATGCAGCCATCCTTATTCTGGCTGCTGCTACTTTTCATACTACGGGAAATGAGCATGTGGCAGATATTCATGATGCCTATAAAATGCTTACTCCTATTCTGGGGGCTTCTATGGCAAGTATAGCATTTGCAATTGCTTTGCTGGCATCAGGACAAAACTCAACGCTCACGGGAACTTTAGCAGGTCAGATCGTCATGGAAGGCTTCTTAAATATCAGACTAAAGCCATGGCTGAGAAGATTGATCACACGACTGATTGCCGTGATTCCAGCTTTGATAGTAGCTATTCTTTATGGTGAACAGGGAACCACCGACTTATTGGTTTTAAGTCAGGTCATCTTATCGATGCAACTGAGTTTCGCTGTCGTTCCTCTCGTTATGTTTACTAATGATAAAGCTAAAATGGGAGAATTCGTGAATAAGCCATTCCTGAAAATCTGTGTCTGGGTTATTTCTATTGTGATCATTGTTTTAAACCTATACCTTTTGTATCAGACATTTGCGTAATAGAAAATTGGGAAACGGAGAATAAATGCCCCCTACCCGGATTGACCTTTGAACTGCGAAACAGAATTGACCTTCACATTTGGAAATAATGGTGAATTGTGAATCGTCAATAGTAAATGATAATTACGACCTGAAGTCACCTTTTGACCTGTGATGCAGAATTCACTTTTCACACTAGAAATAATGGTGAATGGTGAATCGTCAATAGTAAATGATAATTACGACCTAAAGTGACCTTTTGACCTGCGAAGCAGAATTCACTTTTCACACTAGAAATAATGGTGAATGGTGAATCGTCAATAGTAAATGATAATTACGACCTGAAGTCACCTTTTGACCTGCGATGCAGAATTCACTTTTCACATTTAAAAATCGTGAATTACTTACCGTCAAAACTGACAATTAGCTTCGGTTTTTTCTGCCTTAATGTCCATTTTTTCTATTTGGCAGGCTCTTTGTCAAACAACTATTTAAATAAATATTGAATTATGGAAAATCAGGATATTAACGAAGAAAGCATCAATAATCAGGAAGAAAACAACATTCAGAACGAAGTGGCAGCTGAGGAAAATGTGACAGCAAAACCTTCTGCAGAGGAACTTTTGGCAGAAGAGAAAGACCGTTACATCAGATTATACGCTGAATTCGAAAACTATAAAAAAAGAACGGCAAAAGAGAAGATGGAGTTCTTCCAGTATGCCAACCAGGATTTGATGATTTCTATGCTTGGAATTCTGGATGATTTTGAAAGAGCTTTAAAAGAAATTGCTAAAAACGGAAATCCATCCGATCTTCAGGGAGTAGAACTGATCTATCAGAAATTTAAAAACAGACTTACCGAAAAAGGCTTAAAAGCGATGGAAGTAAAGGCAGGTGATACATTCAATGTAGACTTCCATGAGGCAATTACCCAGATTCCTGCACCTTCGGAAGATCTAAAAGGCAAAATCGTAGATGTTATCGAAACAGGATATACTTTAAGTGATAAAGTGATCCGTTTTGCTAAAGTAGTAACAGGAAACTAATAGTAAATAAATGATAAATGATGATAGATAATTGATTGACAGCGGGTTTTTAAACCATAAGCAATAGGCATCAATTATCATTTATCAATAATCAATTATAAGAATATGTCAAAAAGAGATTATTACGAAGTTCTTGAGATCAGTAAATCTGCATCGGCTGAGGAGATAAAGAAATCATACCGAAAAATGGCCATCAAGTTTCACCCTGATAAAAATCCGGGAGATAAAGAGGCTGAGGAAAAATTTAAGGAAGCTGCAGAGGCCTATGAAGTACTGAGCGACGATCAGAAACGTGCAAGATACGACCAGTTTGGCCATGCCGGAATGAGTGGTAGCGGTGGTTTCGGAGGCGGAGGCTTCGGTGGAGGGATGAATATGGAAGATATCTTCAGTCAGTTTGGAGATATTTTCGGAGGCGGAGGAGGCTTCGGTGGTTTTGGTGGTGGCGGCGGACGCCAGCAGGTAAAGGGTTCGAATCTTAGGATCAGAATCAAACTGAACCTTGAAGAAATGGTGAACGGAACGCAAAAAACCATCAAAGTAAAAAAAATGAAGATGGCCGATGGTGCCACTTCCAAAGTCTGCCCTACCTGTAATGGTTCCGGTGTTCAGATGAAAGTAATGAATACGATGTTCGGACAGATGCAAACACAGACTACGTGTGGTACATGCCAGGGAATCGGAAAAGTTGCTGATAAAATTCCTGCAGGAGCTAATGCTCAGGGACTGATCAAAGATGAGGAAGAAATTTCAATCAATATTCCGGCTGGTGCAAGAGACGGTATCCAGCTTAATGTAAGAGGAAAAGGAAATGATGCTCCGTTTGGAGGTATTCCGGGAGACTTATTGGTTATTATTGAAGAGGAAGTAGATAAAACAATCAAGAGAGAAGGGGACAATCTTCACCAGGAATTATACATCTCATATGCGGAAGCTGCATTGGGTACCAAGAAAGAAGTTCCTACAGTAGGCGGTAAAGTGAAAATTACCATCGATCCGGGGACACAGTCCGGAAAGATCCTCAGACTGGCAGGAAAGGGACTCCCAAGCATCGACAGCTATGGAAAAGGAGATATGTTCATCCACATCAATGTATGGACGCCGCAGAAACTGAATAAAGAGCAGAAAGATTTCTTTGAAAAACAGATGTCAAGCGGAGATATGGTGGCAGAACCTTCCGGAAAAGAAAAAACTTTTTTTGATAAAGTGAAAGATTTATTCAACTAAAATATAAAAAGAAGCTTTTAAAAAGCCTCTTTTTTACAGTTTAAGTCAAACAATGAAAACAGGTTTCAAAAGTATTGAAACCTGTTTTTATTTTAAATTTACTTTTTTATAATCTTTAGAGTCTGATCTTTCTTATCGTATGTCATGCGAATCAGATAGGTTCCGGATACACAGTTTTGAAGATCAATCTTCACTTTATCTCCCTGTCTTACATATTCAAGATTTTTAATGAGCTTTCCATCCATACCGTACAGGGATAAATTTTCCGGTGTAGTTTCAGAATTCACATTAATAAAGAGGAAATCCGTAACAGGATTCGGATAGAATGAGAGTTCTTCTTTTTTCACGGCTTCTCCTATATTTAAAGATTCATTGTTTATAGTAATTCTGGCTAAGGTAAATTGTCTGTCATCATGAGTAGAATCTCCTGAAATGAGGATTTTTCTACTGCTGTCAAATTTCATTGCTGATAATCTTCGAATAGAATTGGAAGTTGGAAGTCTGAATAATCCGTTAGTTCCAAACGATAGGTTGGGAGTTCCGTCATAATTAAATTTGGTCAAAAACATCCAGTCATAATCCAGATAACTTCCTGTAAAATAAAATGTACCTCCTACATAGATCCCATTATCACCTAAAAGTATAGAGTTCGGTACCTCACTTGTTACATTCGGAATGTTGACCACCTTTCGTTTTACAATACCTGCGGTTCCAAAACTATTGACAAACTGGCCATCAGAATTTATTTTTGCCACCCAGGAGTCCCTGATACCATTATTGAATGCAGAACCTACTATATAAAAATTTCCGTTAGGATCCTGAACTATATTTCCAAACTCAAAAGGATTTCCAAAATTGAAAATCAATTTACCATTGGTTCCGAAAGTTGTATCAATGGTACCGTTCATATTTAATCTTACAACATACACGTCACTGCGCCCGTTTACATTGTCTGTGGTATCGGTAATTCTTCCTATTCCGGCAATAATTAGCTTATTGTTAGCTACCAGAATACTCAGGGCATTTACTCTTTCCTGAGATACTCCAGTGTTTAGAGCAAGATAAAGTCGTCCATTAGTTCCAAAGGAGGTGTCCGCGGAACCATCCTGATTCAATTTTAATAAGCAGGCTCTCCTTTTTGGATATCCATATTCTGCCCCACCACACACTATAATTTTTCCATCTGATAATTCTACAGCACTGTAAGCGACATCAATGGTTTCTACATCTGCCGGATACCCCATATTGACAGCAAGCCCGCCTCCAGTTCCAAAAGTTGCATCTAAAGTACCATCTGCATTAAACCTTTCAATAAAAAAATTCTGATTGTACGTATGGCCTACACTTCCGATCGTTAAATATTTACCCGAGATTAATTTAATGACTTTATAATGGACAGATTGATTCTGAGTAATCTGAACCCCTGCAGTCCCAAATGATGTATCCAGATTTCCACTGGAGTTTACTTTATAAATCGCTCTTTTTGATCCGGGACCAACGTTTCCAAGGACAACCATGCTGTTATCCGGCTCGATGAGAAAATCACCAGATTTGTCGAAAACTGTTGACGGATTAGTGAAGTTAAAGCCATTTATACCAAAAGTAGTATCCAAGGTTTGTGCACTTGAAAATAATGAAGAGAATAAAAAGATTCCATAGAATAGTTTTTTTATCATGTTTATTTTTTTTTGCAAATATAACTTTTCCTTTACCAAAATCTTTTCCGATCATCTTTATTCAAATGAAATATTGAACAATCTGTTAATTTCAATGTAAAAAGTGTTTAGAAAAGGCATTAAAAAAACCGTATCCACAGATGGGATACGGCTTTGTTTTATCATGTTATTCAGATTTACTTTTTAACCACAAGTGAATAAGCTTTTTTCCCCATCGTAAATAGGGCTACGGCAAATAAGCCTCCTATCAGTCCGAGAATAATTTCTTTTAAAATAGTAAGCAACTCGTTAGAAGACCAGGAAGGCAAAATATGGTGGAAAAATTCTATTCTATGGGCAAAAATACCGCCGGCTACCATAATCAAAGCAATAGTTCCTATAACACCCAAAGCTTTAATAACAACAGGTAAAGCTTTCACCAAAAAGTGTCCAAGCTTTCCAAAGAAACCCTTGTCATTACTCTTTTTGATTAATTTGAATCCTGCATCATCCATCCTTACGATCAAAGCAACAATTCCGTACACTCCTACTGTAGCTATAAAAGCAACCAGACTGGTTACCAGAATCTGGGTAATAAAAGGATGACTTTCTTCCAAAACCGTTCCCAAAGCAATGATAACAATCTCAACAGATAAAATAAAATCTGTGGTAATGGCTGATTTTACCTTTGCTTTTTCTATTTCCTGATCACTCTTTTCATCTTCTACAATTTCTTCTACCACTTCGTGGCCTTTTTTGTCTTTGTGAAAAAGAAATTCTATGATTTTTTCAACCCCTTCAAAGGCCAGATACAATCCACCCAGAATCAACACATAGTTAATGGCCGGAGCATAGAGCCAGTTGAGAAGGAATACAACAGGAAGAATGATCAGCTTATTGATAAAAGAGCCTTTTGTAATAGCCCATAAAACGGGAATTTCCCGTGAGGAAATGAAGCCTGTCGCTTTTTCTGCATTCACTGCCAGATCATCTCCAAGGATGCCTGCTGTTTTCTGTGTGGCTATTTTACTCGTCACTGCCACATCATCCATCAACGCTGCAATATCATCCAAAATCGCAAAAAAACCAGATGCCATATATTTTAATATTTTTTTAATCTTTGTTAAGTTCAGCAAAAATAATTATTAAAATCTATTTTTATTTGTTTCTGAATATTAATTTTAAATATTTTCTATACATGGCTGCTCATCTGAGCGAAACTCTGCTTACTTTTAACTTTTTTAAACACGATACCATGCGACCTACATATTATAGTCTTTTTTTAGGATGTCTGACTGTTCTATTCACTATATACTGTTCTCCATTCAAAGCCCAAAATACAACGGATATCAATCTGATAAAGCAGGAAAAAAAGAAGCAGGAAATAGACAGCATCATAAAAGCGTATGCATCTATCAACAAGTTCAACGGAACTGCTCTGGTTCACTACCAGCATACAACATTCTTCGAAAAGTCTTACGGATGGCAGGATGCAGAAAAAAAGCTCCCGAATCAAAACAAAAGTATTTACCAGATAGCTTCTTTAACCAAATCTTTCACCGCACTTACCATCATAAAACTATGCGAAGAAGGAAAGCTGTCCGTTAAAGATCCTGTTTCCAAATTTATTCCGGATTATCCGAGAGTAAGTGAAATTACGGTTGAACATCTCCTTACCCACTCTTCGGGAATTTATGAGGCATTGAGGAACAAAGAGTATTTCCGTCTGCTTCACACCACAGAACCCATTACGAAAAGCAGAGAAATCTCATTTTTTAAAGATGAACCGTTAGATTTTAAACCGGGTACGCAATTTTCATATACCAATTCGGGCTATATTCTTCTGGGAATAATCATTGAAAAGATCACAGGCCAAACCTATGAAGAGGCGGTAACAAAAATGATCTTACATCCTCTGAAAATGACTCACACGGGTTTTGATTATCCCTCTTTGAAAAGTCCTTACAAAACAATCCCATACTCTTATCTGTCAAAAACAAAACAGGAAAAAACAGAGATCTGGAATCCGGAATTAACCGGACCTGCAGGACAAATTTACAGTACCGCAGAAGATCTGTACAAATATTACAAAGGGCTCAGGGACTACAGCATTGTTTCTAAAGAAAGCTTAAAAAAAGCCACAACCCCTTATCTAAGTGGCTACGGCTACGGTTGGTTCATCGATGATCTGTATGGAAAAAAACTGATCAATCATGGAGGGAATATAGAAGGTTCTACAAGTTATTTTGCGATGCTTCCTGATGATGACATTTGTATTATACTTCTTAATAATATCACGAGCAAGAAACTGGAGAAAGCAGGTAATACTATTTTGGCGGCACTTTTAGACCAGCCCTATAACCTTCCCAAACCTAAGAAAGAGATCACTCTGGATGGTTCTGTACTGAAAAAGTATGCAGGCAATTATGAGCTTTCCGAAGATACTGTCATCCATATCTTAAACGAAAACGGACAGCTTTTTATTCAGAATAATAATGATCCTAAGATAAGAATGCTGGCTGAAAAAGAGGATGTATTCTTCCTTCCGGATGATGACACAGAAATCTCTTTCATTTTCAAAAAGGATGAAAAAGATGTTATCATCATCAAAAAAGGACTTTCCTCAAAAACGGCAGAGAAACTATAACCTGAAAAGTTCAAAATGGGTCTCCAACCAGATAAGATTAAAAAAGTGAAAAAATATTTTATACTCTTACTATTTTCAGCGCTCTGTTTACATTCTCAGGAAATAAAAAACAAAGAAGTGTTCAGAAAATGTAAAAAACAATACTCTAAAAAGATCTGCCTTTCGGATGAAGATCAAGATGGTGTTATTTTCTATCTGGACAAATGCCCGAAAGAAAGCGGCTTTTCAGAAATTTCAGGCTGTCCGTGGCCGGATAATGACAGAGATGGTGTCAATGATAAAGAAGATGCCTGTCCCCATGAAAAAGGCGATGCTCAAAATAACGGCTGTCCCTGGCCTGATACGGACGGCGACGGAATCCAGGATAAGGATGACGCTTGTCCTACGCTCCCCGGAGTTCCGGAGGCCAACGGATGTCCTTCTAATAAATGTGATGAATTTTTCAAAAAGGAAGCTGAAATTTTAAAAGAATTTAAAGAAAAACACATCCTGGAAAAAGAAAAGTTTAAAGCCTTGAGAACAGTGATATTCAACCATATTCCAAGAGAATTATTCCCCAAAAACAATATATCGGTAAGTATACATACCTATACTTTTATTAATGATAACATAAGCAACTGTGCCTCCAAATCTACCTTAGGTTTCAATAAAAGTCTATTTCTTGACCAGCTTTTCTGGACAAAAGATACGTTTGATTATGTTGCAAAAAAATTAAAGAAAAACCTTTTCCCCACTTATGATTTTGGAAAATTGCCGATCGACACTGATCTCTTGAATGACTACAGACAGGGAGGCTATTACGGTTTTATAGAAAGTTTTCCGCAAACTCTTGAACTCAACAGAAATATCATGATATATTATGATCGTGGCAATAAGGAGAAAGCTGAATTTCATCCCTACAATACCAGGTTAAAAGTAAATTTCGGACTTTATGCGGCTAAGAATATAGTCAGTGTCGAAATCAGAAATATTCCCAAAGGCCATTATTCCTATACATTCGAATACATCGCCGGACAATGGAAGTTTATAAAAAAGGAGGAACGCTCTTATTAAAAACAACTGGCAGAAAAAGAAAGTTATGATCATAAAAATCATTTTTCCAGCCTTATATAGGCAGATAATATTCCGTAAATTTATCTTATGAAAAAGCTTGTTCTCAGATACCATTTTTTTGTTGTAGGATCTCTAAGCTTCCTGATGCAGTCTTGCCATACAAAATTCAGGGTATGGGTAGGTACAGACGGACAGCAGAAAATCTATAATTTGAAATATGGCGAGCATAAAAGGCAGAAGATGGACGTTTTTCTTCCATTGGACTACGCCGAAGATACACCTGTAGTACTGATCGTACATGGCGGTGCCTGGACGCTTGGAAAAAAAGAACACATGATTCAGATTCAGAAAATGCTCTTTGAACATAAGATTCCAAGTATCAGTATGAATTACAGGCTGGTTTCCAAACAAAAAAGCATTACGTATAAGCAGCAGTTGGAAGATATTGGCCTTGCCATTGAAAAATTTAACTCTCTGGCTGAAAAAGCAGAACTTCAGCCGAATAATTATATCCTTTTAGGCGAAAGTGCAGGCGGACATCTGGCTCTTCTATATGGCTACCGACACCCTGAACAAGTCAGAAAGATCATCTCACTGAGCGGTCCTACAGATTTTTACAGCCCGGAATACCTCAATTCATTTTATTCAAAATATACCTCTCCTACATTCCAGAAGGTAGTTGGAACAAAATTCGACCGGAAGAATATAGCTGAAGCTTTTAAAGAAGCCAGCCCCATCGCTAATATATCCAACGTTCCTACCCTGCTGTTTCAGGGGAACAATGATTTTCTGGTGAATCCGCATCAGGGATTATCCATGGATTCTGCACTCACCAAAGAGAATATTCCCCACAAACTGATCTTTATGAAAAGAACAGGTCATGCTCCAAGATTTTTCAGCAAAGTAAAAAGAGACAGTATTATCTATCCCAACATTCTGGAATGGATAAAAAAATAACCTGCCGGAAAGCAGGTTATCAATATGTTTTTGTAATTATGTATTAATCTAAATCTTTGTTCTCGTACTTAGAGTGATCTTCTTTTTTTCCGAAAACAAACTTAATGATCACCGGAAGCGTTGTTACCAGAACGATGATAATGATAATCACTTCAAGTTTCTCTTTCAAATTGATCCCGAACTGCTCCTGAAACAATTTATCTAAATAATGTCCTGCAAAAATCAGGATAAATGACCAGAGAACAGCTCCTATAATATTATCTCTTAAAAACTCTTTCTTATCCATTTTTACAATACCAGCAACAATGGGAGTAAATGTTCTCACTACAGGTAAGAATCTCGCCATAATAATTGCCAGTGCCCCGTGTTTTTCAAAAAAGTCATGAGCCTGATAAAGGTATTTCTTTTTAAACAGCATAGTATCCTGCTTTTTGTATAAGGCAGGACCTGCTTTCACTCCAAAGTAGTACCCTATCTCATTTCCGACAATGGCAGCCAGAGCTACACATGAAGCCAGAATGGTTGTATCCAGGAAGTCGCTCCCTGTGGAGCCAAAAGTCTCTTTGATGATTTCTACAGCGTAAATTCCTGACACGAACAGTAATGAATCTCCGGGCAGGAAAAACCCTACAAAAAGACCTGTTTCAGCAAAAACAATAAATAAAATAAGCCAGAACCCACCCATTTTAATATAAAACTCGGGGTTCAGTAAATCTCTCCAGCTATTGAAATCTTCCATATATAACGATTAAAAACAAAAGTAAGCGTAAAATGTGTTAAACAAAAATTAATTATAAGTTTTTAACTAAAATAGATACATGATATTTTACAAGTCCATATCATCGTCTGAAACGGCGGTACCATCGGCCATCAGAAAGGCTTTCAGGAATGGCGTGATATTTCCGTTCATCACAGAATCCACATCTGAAGTTTCGTGAGCAGAACGAACATCTTTTACCAGTTTATATGGATGCATCACGTAATTTCTGATCTGGCTTCCCCACTCTATTTTCATCTTATTGGCTTCAATCTCGGTTCTTGCCTTCATACGGGCTTCAAGTTCCATTTCATAAAGTCTTGAACGAAGGAGTTGCATGGCTTTTTCTTTGTTCTGAAGCTGGGATCGGGATTCGGAGTTCTCAATGATGATTCCCGTTGGTGCGTGGCGAAGACGTACGGCGGTTTCCACCTTGTTCACGTTTTGTCCTCCTGCTCCGGATGATCTCATGGTTTCAAATGAAATATCTGCAGGATTAATGTTGATTTCAATGGTATCATCCACCAAAGGATATACATACACAGAAACAAAACTGGTATGACGCTTCGCATTGCTGTCAAAAGGGGAAATCCTCACCAGTCGGTGTACCCCATTTTCTCCTTTTAAATATCCAAAAGCGTATTCCCCATCAATCTCTAAAGTAACGGTTTTTACTCCGGCAACTTCCCCTTCCTGATAGTTGAGCTCGCGGATCTTATACCCTTGCTTCTCCGCCCACATGGTATACATTCTCATCAGCATGGAAGCCCAGTCACAACTTTCCGTACCTCCTGCTCCGGCAGTAATCTGAAGAACGGCAGAAAGCTCGTCTCCTTCATTGGAAAGCATGTTTTTAAATTCCAGGTCTTCTATTTTTTCCACAAGTTTTGGGAATGTTTCATCCAGTTCTTTTTCAGAGTCCGGATCTTCTCTGGCAAATTCTGCCAGTACCTGCAGGTCTTCAAACTGGGTACTGATCTCTTCATAATCTTCTACCCATCTCTTTTTAGAGCGGAGCTGCTTTAGAAAAACTTCTGCTTCTTTCGGACTATCCCAAAATTCGGGAGCAGCTGTTTTCTCATCATCATTTGATATTTCGATCTTCTTTTTTTCGATCTGAAGGTATTTATGTAAGTCTTTGATTCTGGACTGAACTTCTTTTATCTGGTCGTTGTTGATCACGAATTTGTTATTTTATACAAAAATACGGAATTTGTTCTAGGAGTAATCATTAATTGGCAACGAGTCATATTTTTTCTGAATATTGATAAAAAAGAGCGACAGTTTTCACTATCGCTCATTATTTTATTATCATTTTTTTATTTCTTTACAACTCTGAATGTCTTGATAGTACCATCTTTATATTTCAAAGAAACAATATAAATTCCATCGTTTAAATCTTGTACATTAAGTTCTTTTTCCGGAAATAGACTTTTAACTAATTTACCGGAAATATCATTGATTGTGATGGATTTAACATCCTTAATATTGATAATATTCAATTTGTCATTAAATGGATTTGGATAAATAGCTATATTATCTTTTTTATTAACATCTTCTACGACCAATATGTTATCTTCTATTATTGTAATATTGTCCACTGCAATAAAGTTTATAGCTCCTACAGAATACCCATTGAATCCAAAATAATAAATACCTGTTGAAGGCACTGTAAAAGTACGCTGAGCAGAGTTTTGATCTTGATTGGGCATAGTTTGATGATCGGATAAAATACTTGTCATAGATGCAGAATTAGGGGTAACTCCATAAGCGACTTTTAATTTAACGGGGCCTGCACCAGTAGTATTTCTATCACCATATAAATAGTTCATTTTATATTGTTTTCCCTGCTCTAAATATATTCCTTGAGTATAAAACCATGAAGAATTAGGAATGGTTGTAGAATTAAAAAACAAGTATAAAGTTTTACCTCCTGGCCAGAAATCAGATGCTTGATAATAATTATGTATAATCCAATTAGTTCCTGTTGAAGTATTTTCAACTGATGTACAAAGTGGCAGAGAGCCAGAAAAACTATTTTCAAAATTTTCTGTATAAGGTACTATAGTTGATATAGCACAAGTTGTGCTAAATATCGCTTGTTTCCAATCACTAAATTCTGAAGAAGAGCATCTGCTTCGTACCCAAATATAGTAATTTCTTCCCACTAACAAAGAAGATAAATCCTTAGACAAACCAAAAATCCCCTGATAGGTAGGCACTGTCCCAGAAGTCGGTTGGGTATCATTCGTACTATAATATAAATCATATCCTTCTGCCGGATTAGAAATAGAAGCATCCCAATTTACCGTAGCTGTTGTTTGTGTTATTGAACTAATTGTAATATTTCCCGGAGTTTTGCAATTAGAAGCCTGCTCTATAACAATATCGTCAATTAATAAATTTTCATATCCACTCACTCCTAAAGAAGTATATCCGTTAAAACCTAAATTATATATTCCGTTTGCAGACGGTGTAAAATAAAGAACTTCAGAAATTGAATTTGATATAATAGGATCTGAAAAGTCTTTAATAATGTTAGTCATCGCAGAAGAATTAGCAGAAGTTCCAAAAGCCACTTTTAACCTTTGAGTATTGCCCGCATTAATATTTCTATTTCCTCTTTTAAACTTTAAAGCATATGTAACACCCCCTTGTAAATTAAATGGAGGGGTATACCACCATGTATTGGTTGTTAATGAATTACTAAAGTTATATGCTAATGCCCGCCCTTGATTAAAGCCTATTCCAGATTCTACTGGATATGACCACCATGTACCATTTTGCTGAGTTGTACATACAGGTATTGTACTTAGTGTCGTTGTTTCAAAATTTTCATTATACGGTAATATATATATCCCACAAGGTGTTGAAAATGTTTGTACATTGCTCCAAGAACTGATATTTGAACCACAGTTTGATCTTACCCATATATAATAAGCTTCATTAGATAAAAGTGGGCCTATATTAACAGACGTAGCTGAAATACCTGTAATACTTGGTGTAGTTAAAGATGTAGGAGACGTATTAATAGTACTATAATATACATCATACCCATTAGTTGGGGTATTTGTCGAAGACCAATTTACTTGAGCACCTGTAGAAGTTATATTGGACATACTTAATCCTGATGGTACACTACAGGTTGCTGCTTGTAATAATATTACATCATCAATTGTCATTATCCAATAGCCAGAACCCGAATTTTTTCCAGTAATTCTAAATTTAAAATTTGTACCTGCAGGAACTGCTCCAGTGGGAATCGTTCCTGTAAAAGTTGAGCAAGTTGTAGAACCAGTTACAGAAATTGGAGAGCCTATTAAATTATATGTTGATCCATTATTATTAGAATATTCAACATTAATAATCCCAGTTACTATAGGATTCGAACTATTTCCTTCTTCAGGTCTGTATTTGAAGGATACTAAAATTTGATTTCCATTAGAATTGTTAGAAGAATAAACCATTGAGGCTGTTGCAGATGATCCTATATCATAAATCAGATTTGATAAAAGGGCACCGCCGCCTGTACAAGGATACCCATTAGAGTTGGTGATTCTAGCAAATCTTGAGTAGGTCCATCCTGCCGGAGTTGCAGGAACTTCAAATCCCTCATTTAAAGTAATCTGAGCATAAGATACTAAGTTAGTTAAAAAAAGGAATAGCCAAAGTGTTTTTTTTTTCATTAGACTCGATTTAAACGAGGAGTAATATAATTTACACAAAAATAATGTTATTTTTTTAATAAAAACACCTTACAAATATTCAAATCATCTCCACCACCATCTCCCCAATTTTCGGAGCCAGTGCCACTCCCATTCCTGAAAGCCTTACGGCACAGAACTGTCTTTCTGCAAGTTGCTTGACAATCGGTGTTTTTTCTGAGCCCATTGCCATAATACCCGACCATCGGAGGGAAATCTTTATCTCCTGATGCGGCAAAATTACTTTTTTCAGGAAACTTTCCAAATGATCCTGTAAAAATTCTGTAGTTTCAAAATCTGTGGTTTCCTCCGTTTTAAAATCCTGATTTCGGCCGCCGCCCAGCAAAACACGATCCCCCAGATTTCTGAAATAGTAAAAACCCTCATCGTAATGAAATGTTCCTTTAAGTTTTAAGCCTTCAACTGGTTCAGTCAAGAGAATCTGTCCCCGTGCAGGAATGATTTCTTCCTTTTCCAGAAATTTTGAGCTGAAAGCATTGGTGCAATAAATAATTTGGTCAGCCTTTAATGAAAGAGTCTCTGAAAGATGAACCTCTGCTTCATTCATTTTTTCATCGATGTCCTTTACTTCTGTTCCAAAAAGAAACTCAACTTTCAGTTCATAACATTTTTCCAGAAGTTTAAGCAGAAGCTTGCCTGAATGCAGACTTCCCTCGCACGGATTTTCAATCAGAAATTCAGATTTTCCCAGACCAAATTCTTTGATTTTTTTCTGATTCAGGAAATAGGTGGTGTCCAGCCCGGTGATTCCTTTCAACTTTGCATTCACCGTATCCAGCTGCTGCAAAGGTTCATTACAATTTAAAATTTCAAACCCTCCATTCAGTTCAAAATCTATTTCATCATTTTTGAAATATCTCCTTATTTTCTGAAGTCCGTCAAACCTCATCTTTACCAATTCCAATGTCTTTTCCCAACCCATTTTCTGAGAATCGGCAATCACTTCCGTAAGACTTCCAAAACAGGCAAATCCTGCATTTCGTGTTGAAGCTCCAAGCGGAATGGTATTTCTTTCAATAATTAAAACAGATTTTTCAGGATATTTTTCCTTAACGGATACCGCAGTCCAAAGTCCCGAAAATCCAGAACCGATGATGACGATATCTCTTTTTCTGTAAAAGGTTTCAAGTTCCCAGATGCTGTTCATTTTATTTAAATGTAAAAGGTATTTGTTAATGAGATGGTAAGAGTAAAGAGCCTAGAATAAAGACTTGAGATTTCAGATCTCAGATTTCAGACTTACTGATATTCAAGTTCTCCTACTCTAAAACTCTTCCACATTATGCGAATGCTGAATCTCTTAACCCGAAAAACCGCACCCCGTTTCACCCCTGTGCACTATCATCTTTTTTTTCACCATTATGGTGAAACCCGATTGCTCTTGCAGGTTTTTCTACAACTCTGTAGGTTTCCAGTTCTTTTTTAAGAGCCTGAATTCTTAATTTAAAATCGTCAAAGTTATTGATAACTGCATCTGCAAGGAATCTTGCCACCTGGTCAAGATATTCTTCGGTAAGCTTTCCGCCTGCATCTCTTAAGGCTGCATTCAGGAGATTCTGATCAATCTTCAGGTTTTCATTTTTGGTTTTCTGATACTGATTTTTAAGACGTTTTTTAAGACTCTGTGTAAAATCAATCAGCATCGTGTTGCTGAATGCCTTCATTCTGGAAGCAATATCCTGCCAGAACGGGACTTTATCCGCTTGGTTCTTTTTAAGGATTTTATAGAGAAGGGAATCTTCTTCAAGATCTCTTGTCATCGCATAAAGGATAATTTCAGAGCGTTCTGCTGCATTGGGTGGAAATATAGGAATCATGACATCGAATCTTCCCGGAGCAAGAATTTCTTCGTCGATTTCTGAGACCGTATTGGCAGAACCTACCATCAGTAATTCTTCTTTTTCAAATTTTCCGATATAATGAAGGATGAGTTCCTGGGTTTCAAGATTGCAGGAAGCGAGATCTGTTTCTGCTTTTCTCTCCATCATAATTTCATCGAAATCATCCATAAAAAGCAGAACTTTTTTTTCTTTCATCATCGTAAGCAGAAAATCAGTAAAATTGGTTTGATTTCCGTCAATAAAAGACGTTCCCAGATAATGTTTTTTTACTTCTTTGAACTGATAACCGATAATTTCAGCAATTTTGGTAGCCCAGAAAATTTTGCCGCTTCCCGGAGGTCCGTATAAAATGATTCCTGCTGGTTTATGGATTCCCCAGTCTTTAATCTGTTGCGGATTCAGGAATGGTTCTAAAACCGCTGATATGTAAAAGAAAAGGTCTCTGTACCCAATAAAATCCCGATGTTGCAGGCTGGTTTTATGTCCAAAATAATCATAGACGAACTTATAATTGCCGCCGAGCTTATTATCAATTCCATAGCTTGAAATTGATGAACGGAAAAATCCGTTATCAAAAATATTGGGATTATCTTCTTTGATGGCCTCTTCTACTTTTTCCTTAGGCTGATTGATTACTTCAGCGATCTGTTCCAGGGTTTTACTTTTGTCCAGATCTTTTTCATATAATTTTAGGAAATCCAGATTTTCACGGGCAAATTTTTCAAAATCTGGCTTTACTTCAAAGTTGGTACTGATACAAACTCCCAGCTCAAGATCAAAATCCTGAATAAACTGTTTAATGGCTTCTGCCGAAACATTAAGCTCTTTTGCTAACTCAATTAACTTCATAAACTACCGATTAATTCTATCAAATTTAATATTTTAATCTTAAAAATCTATTGAAAATTCATTAAAATAAAAAGGTAGCTGAAGACTTTGTTTAAGGAAGATTTCGCTTGAGCTTTAGATGATAAGTCAGAAGCTTGTTTATTTGGCTGTGATTTTTTTCACCATATCATTCACTGCATCTGCTATAATTTCAGGCTGGTCCTGATTAATGTAATGACCACTTTTCTCTGCTATTATCTGCCTGCTGTCTGTCGATAGATTCAAGAGATCTTTCTGCATTTTGTCCCAGGCTGTCAGTATTTCGTTTTTTATTTTTTGGTCTTTAATGAAACTGTTATATCTTGTCTGATCTCCTGCTGTAATAACAAAAAGAGGAACGGAACCAAAAGAATTGATTTTAGCGGCTTCTGTTTTTATAGATTTCATTTGATCCTGTTCTTCCAGCGTGGCATCGGCACTTTTATAAAGCAATGCAGGCATGAGAGAATTTTGGTATTGATATTGGGCAGTGGCCGGAAACATATTGCTGAACATCAGTCTTGCTGCTCCAAAAGTATTCGCAAATTTTAAAAAGCCAACGGGAAGTCCCTGGTTGACCATAGTGTATAATTCCGGTGACAGATATTTTTCATCAGCCGGATATTGACTGTCTACCAATACTACTCCTGCAACCTCTTCAGGATACTTTTTAACGAAAAATCTCGTCAGCATTCCACCAAAAGAATGTCCTACAAGGATATAAGGTTTGGGTACTTTAGAATTTTCCAGCAATGTGTGAAGTTCTTCTGCTATCTTTTCACCTGTCTTTGCATTAGTTCCTCTTTCGCTCCATAAAATTCCTGACCGGTCGTAGGAAAAGGTAGTGAAGGTTTGGGGAAGGTTCTGCTGGATATGATACCATTGCAAATGGCCCGCCGGATCGAAAGCCGTTTCAAAAACTACGGTCGGCCCGCCCGTTCCTTTCCGTAGATAATGCATTTTGTGGTTGTCTACCTCCTCCAGCTGACCGTCCGGATGAATTTTTTCAGCTTTTGAACGGGATATTTCCTCAAAAATAAATCCTGTCATTAAGACCAGAATTACAATTAAAAGGAGTAGCATCCCTATTCTTTTGAGCCATTTAGCAATTTTCATAGTTCTATTTTTTGATGGGGTTGAAAAATTTTAAAGCGGAAACTTTGTCAATGGGTCTTTCACCAATACAAATAGTTACACCGATAAAACAATGACCTGGTGAATCTTATTACTTTGAATATAAAGAAAGTTATTTCTATGCGATCTGAAAAAATATCAAAAATTTGTAACAATCTCTCAATTACATAGACTACTACTATGTAAAACAAATTACATGGAAAAAATTTTGTCAGTAAAGAATTTAACCAAAAAATTCAAAAGAACAGTAGTCAACAATATCTCCTTTGATGTAGAAAAAGGAAATGTATATGGTTTATTGGGACCTAACGGAAGCGGAAAATCTACCACATTCGGGATGTTGCTGTCTACCATCAATCCTACCAGCGGAGACTGGTATTGGTTTGGAAAGAAAGGAACGGAGCCTGATACGCTGAAAAAAATAGGAGCGATTATTGAACAGCCTAATTTCTATCCTTATCTGGATGCTGAAACGAATCTTAAGATTGTAGCTGAGATCAAAGAAACTCCTTATACAAGAATTGCAGAAGTACTGAAAACAGTAGGTCTTTTCGAAAGAAAAAATGATACTTTCAAAACGTATTCTTTAGGAATGAAACAACGTCTCGCCATTGCTTCGGCGATGCTGAACAATCCTGAGGTGATGATCCTGGATGAACCAACCAACGGCCTGGACCCTGAAGGTATTATCCAAATCAGAGAGATCATCAGTAATATTGCAAAACAGGGCATTACCATTATTATTGCCAGCCATCTTCTGGATGAGATCGAAAAGATCTGCAGCCACGTGATCGTATTGAAAGAAGGAAATGCCATCTACAGCGGAAGAGTGGATGAAATGACGGCCAACAACGGATATTTTGAATTGAAAGCAGACAACAATACTGTACTTTTAAGTACTTTGGAAGAACTTCAATGGTTCAGCGCTGTAAAAATAGATGGAGAAATCATTAAAGCCCAAATCCGCGAAGATGCTTCTATATCTGCTTCGGCTTTGAATCAGAAGCTTGCTGAAAAAGGAATTTTTCTATCGCACTTAACGAAGAAAAAACTCTCTCTTGAAACTCAATTCCTTGAACTTGTAAAAAACACGAATACCCATGCTTAAATTACTCAAACTTGAATACTATAAAAACCTGAATTACCGACCGTTCAAGGTTTTCACCATCTTATATTTTGCTATCCTGATCGCTCTTCTGTTCATAGGATTGGTAGATCTGGATATTTTTGGAGGAACCATCAATTTAAAGGAACAGGGAATTTATAACTTCCCTGAAATATGGAATTTCACCACCTGGATTGTCGCACTATTGAAAATTTTTCTGGGGCTGATCATTGTATTTTCGATCTCACAGGAATTTACGAACAGAATGTTTAAACAAAATACGATCGACGGTCTGAGCAGAAAGGAATTTATTGGATCAAAGCTTCTGACTATTACGATATTTACAATTGTTTCCACATTGATTGTATTTATTATCACTATGTTTTTAGGCCACCAATATTCTAAAGTTACCGACTCCCCAAAAGTGTATGAGGAGGTGTACTATATTGGAAATTACTTTGTGAAACTGTTTACTTTCTTTTCTTTCCTGATGTTCCTTTCGGTATTGCTGAGAAAATCAATGTTTGTATTCCTTGGTTTCTTTGCCTACTGGATTGCTGAAAAGATTTTAGCTGGAATTGAAGCTTATCAGAAATTAACCGGAATGCAAGGTGAGCAAAGAAAAGCAGTGCTTGAGAATGATTTCTTCATTACCAACCTTCTGCCTTTGGAAAGCATGTCTAATCTAATCCCAAACCCACTGATGCGATTGAATCTTGTAAAGGTAATGGGCGTAAAATATGAAGCTCATTATCCTACAGAAAGTATGATCGCCTGTATCGTCTGGTCTATCGTCTTTATTTTGGGCTCTTACTGGATCCTGAGAAAAAGGGATTGGTAGATATTTGATATTGAAAGATTTAAAGATTTAAGAATTTAAAAGATTAAATAATGAAGTGGTCCTTTGGATCACTTTTTTGTTTTTTACAGCTGCTATGTTAAAAATAGTGGCTAAGCACTAAAGTATTCAATTTTTCATTAATTTTATAAAAATGATGGAAATGAAAAAGATTTATTACTTTCCGGGACTAATCAGCGCTGTATTAATTCCAGTGTTATTCTGGTATTATGGAAACCAAAGGGTACAGCCCCAATATACAATCGTAGATTTAGGACTTCCTGCCAAACATATATTTAATCCTGAAATTGACAATACATTCGAGCCCTACAGAAACTGGAAGTATAAACAGATTGTTGTAAAACCCAATACGGCTCTTCGAAACCAAAAATATTATATTTCTGAGCTAAAAAAGCTCCAGGAAAGGAATCAAAAAGAAACAGGCATTGAATTTGTCATAGATGACCACAATAATTATCAGGATTTTATTGCTTTAATAGACGCTATGAAACTTGCAGACCAGGATAGTTATGGAGTTGATATGGATAAAACCAATCATTTTTTTGCGCTCCATTTTTATAAAGACCCTAATGGAGTTGAAAAAATTCATAGAATGGACTGCGGAACCAGAGATGCTACTGTTTTTTACAGGATAGATCATCATTATAAAGGGATTGAAAAGTTTAAATATCTACTCGATTTACCTAAACAAGCTTACTACATCATTTTTGGTTTTTTAGTGTTTCTGAATATCTCCATGTTTAGCATTAAAGAAAACCTTCAGATCCAAAGAAAAACATTTGCATGAAAAAGATCTATTACTTTCCGGGATTGATCAGTGCTGTATTAATTCCATTTTTATTCTGGTACTATGGAAGCCAGAGGGTACAGCCAAAATATACGGTTCTGGATTTTGCACTTCCTTCAAAAGAAGCCTACAATCCGAGGAATACCTTTGAACCTTTTAGAAATTGGAAGTATAAAAAAATCATTGTAAAGCCTAATACATTCATCCAAAATCAAGGATATTATATTTCTGAATTAAAGAAACTTCAAACAAGAAATGAAAGAGAAACCGGAATTGAGTTCGTCATTGATGATCATAACAGCTATCAGGATTTCATAGGACTCATAAATACCATGCAGCTCGCCAAACAGGAATCTTATGCAATTGATGTAGAGAGAACAGGTCATTTTTTTGCTGTCCATTTTTATAAAGATCCTAATGAAATGGACAGAGCCAATGATAATGTAGGACCAGATCCTTACTATAAAGAAAGAGAAACCATGAATTTTTCAGATCCAGAAAATGTGATAAAAAATCTACCTAAACAGGCATTTTATATTATCTTCGGATTTTTATTTCTACTGAATATCTCAATGTTCAGTATTAAAGAAAGGTTTCAAGTCCATTACTAAAGGTACTAAAACAGCTGCGTTATCTGCGGGATATAATAAGTTGTACATTTGGGTGTAAATAAAAAAAGACCGCCTCTCGGCGGTCTCTCCTTCATATCACTTTTTATCCAACAACGGAAGATAATCTCCGTAGCCTTTTTTCTCCATTTCAGCTTTTGGAACAAACTTCAGTGAAGCACTGTTGATACAGTATCTAAGTCCTCCTTTATCCGTAGGACCATCGTTGAAAACATGTCCAAGGTGAGCATCTCCGGTTTTACTTCTTACTTCCACCCTGATCATTCCAGCTGATTTATCCATTTTCTCATCGATCAGTTTTTTAGTAATCGGTTTTGAAAAACTTGGCCATCCGCAACCTGATTCAAACTTATCGGTAGAAATAAATAAAGGTTCACCAGTGGTGATGTCTACATAGATACCTTCACGGGTTTCGTTCCAGTATTCATTTTGGAAAGGTCTTTCTGTTCCATTTTCCTGCGTTACATTGTATTGTTCTGCAGTCAGTTTTTCCTTTAAAGCTTTTTTATCCTGCTTTTGATATTTTGCTTTAGGAAGAGGGTTTGCATTTTTGGCCATTTCAAAAAGTCCCGGCTCGATATGACAGTAGCCGCCTGGATTTTTATCCAGATAATCCTGATGATAATCTTCAGCCTTGTAGAAATTTTTCAAAGCAACGGTTTCCACCACTACAGGTTTTGAGTAATTTTTAGCCAATTTTGAAACCTCATTTTTCACTACTTCTTCATCTGCTTTATTGGAGAAGTAAATTCCGGTTCTGTACTGGTTTCCTCTGTCATTCCCCTGTTGATCAAGAGTCGTAGGATCTATTGTTTTAAAATAAAGATCGATCAGCAGTTTAAGATCAACCTGTTCAGGATCATATTTTACTTTTACCGTTTCCGCAAAACCTGTGGTATGGCTTACCACTTCTTCATAGGTTGGATTTTGAGTATTTCCGTTGGCATATCCTACTTCAGTTCCCACGACTCCGCGGATCTGCTGAAAGAAGTGCTCCGTTCCCCAAAAGCATCCGCCTGCAAAATAGATTTCTCTGACATTTTTATTATCCATAATTTTCTCATTTTCCTTTTCTGTTGTTAATTCCTTGGACTTAGTATTTTTAAATAGCCTCGATCCTGCAGCAAAAACTGCGATACCCAGAATAATTCCGAGTACGATAAATATATTTTTCATTTTTTTCTTTTTATCCATTATTATTTATTGTTTTGAACGATCATCAACCCGAATCCCAATAACATGAGATCTTTCAGAATAAAGAAATCCGTGACAGGAACGCCATCTACTATTTTCCAAATTCCGGGAGTCGTAAACAGATAGCTTAATGTGACCAGAAATGTGACGATCATTCCTATTCCGGCATACTTCTTTAGAAATGCAAATTTCACACTAAACATCAATAATAGGGCAATGATAATTTCTATCACTCCGATAGTATTTGATATCGTCTGCACACTTGCTATTTTATATACGAAGAAAGTAAGAAAATGGTTTTCCAGCAAGGGTTTAATGGCCGCAGCCTCAGTATGTGTAAATTTGAATATTCCGATCCAGAGCAAAATCAATGCTGCTCCGAAAAGTGAAATATAATATCCTGATTTGTACGTCCCTGATCCGGGGTTAAGTGGTGATGTTCCGTTCATGTCTTTAAGATTTTGAATGATACTTTATTATTTTCAAAAGTATAGTCGGAACAAATTCAAAATCCTGACAGTATTTTATTTAAAGATCCAGCTTTTCCAAAACTTTATTTTTAAACTCCTGAATATCAGAAGTGTTAATTTCATTTTTTTCTTTTTGAGAAAGCTTTCTTTTTAAAATATCATCTAAAATTTTCAGTTTTTCTTCATAAGCACGGCACCATTTACAAATTTTCAAGTGCATAGAAAGCTGCCAGTCTTCCTTCCGGGAGATGAGCTGTGCATTCCTTTTTTCCATCAGCATCGTAGCTTTGCTGCAAGGCAGGAACAAAATATGAATCAATTTTCTCAACATGTTGTATGATACGGTTATAAGTTGGCAAACCAGTTAACATCAAGGCATTCCCTCAGCTGCATTCTGCTTCTCTGAAGGATCTTCCAAAGATTAGTCGCAGAAATATCCAGTTCCTGACTCACTTCCGGTGCTTTTTTTTCCTCAAGATAATACATTTTCAATGGAATTTTCCATCTGGAGGGTAAATCCTGAATACAATCTTCTAACGTTTTATTAAAATCATGATTGTCTAAAAGTTCAGATTCTTTATCTGAAACATTCCAGTCATTCAAAACACCGTTATTTTTCCAGGATCCGGTTTCATCAAAAAAATGGTCCAGACTGATCTGTGGTTCTGATTTGTATTTTCTCCGGTAAAAGTCAGCGGCTTTTCTATTTAAAATAGCCATCAGCCAGGTGAGCGGCTGGCTTTTCCCTTCAAAGGAATCATAGGACGAAAATGCAGCGATAAAAACTTCCTGTACTATATCTTCTGCTTCTGTTTTATCTGAAAGTACATACGCTGCTCTTTTCAGAAGAGGTCCGGAATACTGCTCTACCCAGCTTTTCAGCACTTCATTTTTCGTCATTTCTTATTCTTTACTATGATAAAAACTAATTTTTCCAATGTGTTCAGACAATAATGCAGTCTTTCGAAATCGTAAAATCTATTGAGTCTTTATTCTAATATTAAAACGAATATAAAAAGTTAAATCATAACCTGCAAAAATTTTATTACGCATGCCATTGTGAACCAACGGTGAAAAAAAATATTTACTTATTCCGAGTTCAGATTAAGGGAATTAAAAGAAGCTTAGAAAGTGACAGAAACTTTGTATCGCGGCAGTGAATACTTACGCTTTAATATTTGCTGAAAATCTTCAGTTTTATCGCAACTTAAAAACAGTTTCATATTTAAGAACCTTTGCGCCCTTGCATTAATCGAAGAATTCTCTATCCGATTCAAAATTAGCTGAAATGTCTTTCTATAAAAAATTCAAGTCCTGCCCCATTCAAAACATAGCATAAAATGATTTACAAATCGCTTAAAAACATTAAATTTGCATCTTATCAAAAATTTGATAGTTTTAAAAGCAAAGCAATACTATGACATCACAAGAGATACGTCAAAAATTTTTAGATTATTTTAAAAGTAAAGACCACCTGATCGTTCCTTCAGCACCTATTGTTCTGAAAGACGACCCTACCCTTATGTTTTCCAACTCAGGAATGACGCAGTTCAAAGATTTTTTCTTAGGCTACAAAACGCCTACGGCCCCAAGAATTGCCGATACGCAGAAATGTCTCAGAGTTTCCGGAAAGCATAATGACCTGGATGATGTGGGAAGAGATACCTACCACCATACCATGTTTGAAATGTTAGGAAACTGGTCTTTTGGGGATTATTTCAAAAAAGATGCTATTGCTTTTGCCTGGGAATTACTGACTGAAGTATTCGGTGTTCCCAAAGAAAATTTATATGTAACCATTTTCGAAGGGGATGCTTCTGAAAATCTTGAAAGAGATCAGGATGCTTACGATTTCTGGAAATCACATATTTCTGAAGACAGAATTATCAATGGTAATAAGAAAGATAATTTCTGGGAAATGGGGGAAAGCGGACCGTGCGGACCGTGTTCAGAAATCCATATTGACCTGAGAACACCTGAAGAAAAAGCTAAAGTTTCAGGGCTTGACCTGGTTAACAACGATCACCCTCAGGTGGTTGAAGTATGGAACCTGGTTTTCATGGAATTCAACAGAAAGGCAGATAAGAGTTTAGAAAAACTGCCTCAACAGCATGTGGATACAGGAATGGGCTTCGAGCGTCTTTGTATGGCACTTCAGGGTAAGTCTTCCAACTATGACACTGATGTTTTCACACCGCTTATTGCTAAAGTTGAAGAAATTTCGGGAAAGAAATATACCGGAATTTTAGAAGACGAAAAAGATATTGCGATCCGTGTTGTGGTAGACCATATCAGAGCGGTTTCGTTTGCCATTGCAGATGGGCAGCTTCCTTCCAACGGAGGAGCAGGATATGTGATCAGAAGAATTTTAAGAAGAGCCATTTCTTATTCTTACCGATTCCTGGATATGAAAGAACCTTTCCTTTATGAATTGGTGGCTGTTCTTAAAGATCAGATGGGCGCATTTTTCCCTGAATTGGAAAAACAAGGCAATCTGGTCACTGAAGTTATTAAAAGTGAAGAGGATTCATTCTTAAAAACCATTGAAAATGGATTGATAAGAGTTGAAAAATTAATTGAACAGACGATTGCAGACGGTTCTAAGGTATTGCCAAGCGAAGAAGTTTTTGAACTATATGACACGTATGGATTCCCGGATGATTTAACGAGAATTATCGCAGAGGAAAAAGGTCTTACCATTGATGAAGCTGGATTTAAAGTTGAAATGGAAAAGCAAAAACTGCGTTCAAAGGCTGATTCTGCTCAGAAAGTATACGACTGGGTCACTTTAGAAACAAAACCTGAAAACTTTGTCGGCTACGATCAGATCGAATCTGAAACCTACATTACCAGATACAGAAAAGTAGAAAATAAAGACGGAGAATTCTACCAGGTGGTATTGAGCAGTTCTCCTTTCTATCCCGAAGGCGGTGGCCAGGTTGGAGACAAAGGGGTTCTTGAGAATGCAACTGAAAGCTTTGAAGTTTTAGAAACTAAAAAGGAAAACGGACTGATCATCTCTCTGATCAACGGTCTTCCAAAAGACGCAGGCGCTGTTTTTTATGCTAAAGCAAATGCTACGGACAGAAAAAACTCTCAGGCTAACCACTCTGTGACTCACCTTTTACATGAGGCATTAAGAGAGGTTTTAGGAACTCACGTTGAGCAGAAAGGTTCTTATGTAGGCCCTGATTATCTTCGTTTTGACTTCTCTCATTTCAATAAAATGACAGAGGAAGAATTGGCATTGGTAGAAGAAAAAGTAAACCATAAAATCAAGGAAAGCATTGCTTTGCAGGAATTCAGAAGTATTCCCATTCAGGAGGCTTTGGATAAAGGCGCAATGGCCTTGTTCGGTGAAAAATATGGGGACAGTGTGAGAATGATCCAGTTCGGAAGCTCCAAGGAACTTTGCGGTGGAACTCACGTAAAAAATACCATTGAGATCGGTCATTTCAAAATTACTTCCGAAGGTTCTGCTGCGGCAGGAATCAGAAGAATAGAAGCGATTTCCGGAGATAAATCTGAGGAATATTTCAAAAACCTGGAAAACCAGATTCATGAGCTTTCTCAATTGCTGAAATCTAAAGATGTGGTACGATCTATTGAGAAACTGATGGAAGAAAATGCTTCTTTAAAATCTGAAGTGGAAGCTCTTAAAAAAGAAAAAGCGAAAGGTGAGATCGGCGAATGGAAAAATGCTTACGAGCAAAAAGGAAACAAACAGCTATTGGTGAAGAAAACGTCTCTGGATGCTGGTTCCGTAAAAGATATCGTATTCCAGTTGAAGAAAGAAATCCCGACTTCCGTAACGATCATTCTTTCTGATGCCGATGGAAAACCAATGATTACTGTTGGTGTTTCTGATGATCTTGCAGCAGATTACCAGGCCGGAGCGATCGTAAAAGACCTGGCAAAAGAGATCCAGGGCGGTGGCGGTGGAAATCCGGGCTTCGCCACCGCAGGAGGTAAAAATCTTGACGGTTTGGAAAATGCTTACCAAAAGGCTTTAAATATTTAGGATCAAACGTCCTTTATCATAAAAACAGTAAAAACTCCTGAAAAATTTCAGGAGTTTTTTTTATTTATATTCTGTCTAATTATTGATCTTATCTTAACAAACCATTACCTAAACTTAAACTATTGGTTTCGTCCTCGTAAAATACAATTCACAATAGACCTTTAGCTTTGCTACTATCAAAATCAATATAAGTAATTATGAAAATTAACAAAACTATTGGAGCTCTGCTGTTTGCTTCTATGGCCTTTCAGGGTTGTAATGACGACAACACCGACCAGCAGGAAACCAATCCTGTCAATCAGAATATCAAGATTGAAAATTTTTCACAGGAACCCGCCTTCGTTTATGGAATGACGGGATTTGAAAATCTGAACATCACGACCCTGATCTCAAGTTCTGATGTACTTTCAGGAACTCCGAATTTTGTTTTCGCAGGACAGCCGGACGGCATGGGAATCATGAAAGATCCTAATTCTGACGGCTACTTAATGATCACCAACCATGAGATCACCCAATCTGTTTCCAGAGTTTATTTAGATAAAACATTTAAGCCTTTCAAAGGAGAATACATCCTGAACGGAATGGGCGGTATGACCAGATTATGCTCTGCTACACTGGCTACCCCTGAAACCCACGGATTTAGCGCGTTTCTTACCGCTGGTGAATCTGGCGAAGAAAGTATGGTACATGCTCTTAATCCATTGGCCCCTGCTTCTCAGGCCTCTGACCAGACACGAGTAAAGCCGGCTTTGGGAAAAGCTTCTATGGAAAACGCAGTTCCGCTTCCTAAAGATATTTCAGGCGGAAAAACATATATTATGATTGGTGAAGATCAGTCTTATTCTTCTTCACACCAGTCTGCAGGACAGCTGATCATGTATGTTTCCACAACGCAGGGTGACCTTGATAACGGGAAACTGTATGCTTTAAAAAGAACCAACAGCAATTATACAGAAACGGATATGGTAAAAGGCAGTTCTTACGATGTTGAATTCGTGGAAATTCCAAATGCTAAAAACCTCACAGGTGCACAAATCAATCAGAAAAATATTGATAATAATGCGATCCGCTTTTCAAGAGTTGAAGATGTAGATTATAGAAAAGGAGCCGGAAAAGGAAGAGAAATTTACTTTACGGCAACGGGAGAATCTTCAGACGGTGTCACGCCAAAGCCGGGATTGACGATGTGGGGAAGAGTCTACAAGCTGGTCCTTAATGAAAATAATATGCTTACCGGAAAACTGGAAGTAGCCGCAGAAGGAGATTCTAATCCTGGTCATAACCTGATCAATCCTGATAATTTATGCGTGACTGAAAACTTTGTCTATATTCAGGAAGACGGCGACTCTTATTATACAGCAGCAGCTCACGATTCTTATATCTGGCAGCTCAACATTGCGACAAAACAATACAAACCATGGCTGAATATGAAACACAACAGATTGGATACAGCCTGGCAGACCGCGTATAATCAATCCGGAACCCTTCAGAAGTTTGGTTCATGGGAATATGGAGCGATGGTGGATATTTCAGATATCATCGGAATTCCAAACACTTTTACCGTTAATATTCATTCGCATACATGGCAGAAGGATAAGTTCAAGAATGCAGACGGTGCAGGCGTAAATACGAACAAGGAAGGCGGCCAGATCGTCATCATCAGAAACGTAGAGAAATAGTTTTTAAATATCCAGTAAATAATAAAGTATCAGCAGGAAAATTCCCGTTGGTACTTTTTCATACCTATGAAAATACTTTCAAAATATCCGGTCCTTATTGTTTTATTCACTGTAATTGTTCTTTTTATTTTTTTTCAATGCAAAAATGACAAACATGCACCCATTAATCAAGATCTGAGTGTTGTAAAAAGTGAAATAGCCAAAACCAATGCTTTATTTGAAAAACAGATCAGTGAGCTGTTGCTTCTTGTGTCAGACAATGCAGAGGAAAAGACGATTCAACAGAAATTTGAAGATCTCAGAATAACGTATAAAAAAATGGAATGGGCGGTAGAATATTTCCTGCCGAATTCTGCCAGATTTATCAACGGTCCTGCCCTTCCTGAAATTGAAATGGATGAGCATACGGAACTTGAGCCAGAAGGCCTTCAGGTTTTGGAAGAACTTTTCTATCCCTACACTCCTCAAAATAAAAATGAAGCTGTACGGTTTCTGAAGAAACTGACCAATAAAAGCAATACGATAAAGGTCAATTTTCAGGCAATCTCTGTGAGTAGAGATCAGGTTTTTGATGCAGTAAGACAGGAGATTTTCAGAATTTCGAGTCTGGGAATTTCCGGTTTTGACACCCCCGTATCGGGAACTTTTTTAAGGGAAATGCCTTATTCCCTGGAATCGGTTAAACTGACATTACAACAGATTTCTACGCAACAGCCCCAAGATAAAGTATTGAAGAATATCAATACTGCAATTGATTCAGCCATTACTGTTCTAAGGAAAAATACAGACAGAGATCGTTTTGATTATGTCAATTTTATTCCAGCTCATCTCAATACAATCTCTTCTTTACTGCTGGAATTTAAAAAGCAGGAAAATATTCCCGATATTGAAGTAACTTCTGCCTTAAGCAAGAATGCTGCAACCTTTTTTTCAAAAAACGCTTTCAATCCGAATGCTTTTGTTCCCGGGAAAGAATTTGCATTCTCTGATGAAAAGGCAGCGCTGGGAAAAAAACTGTTTAACGACAATATTCTTTCCAACAGCAATAACAGAAGCTGTGCAACATGTCATATTCCTGAAAAGGCTTTTACAGACGGTCTCGCCAAGTCGATGTCATTGGAGAATGCAGAATTGCATCGAAATGCACCATCGTTAAATTATGCAGGTTTTCAGCACGGACAATTCTGGGATATGAGAAAAGATGATCTGGAAGGCCAGAGTTCAGACGTGATCTCGAATAAAGAGGAAATGCACGGCGACCTGAATCTTATTCTTGGTAAAATCAATCGGGACACCAAATATCTTCCGGAGTTTAAGAAAATCTATAAAACGTCAAAAGCTGAAACCTGGCAGCTTCAGAATGTACTGGCAAGTTACATCCGTTCTCTGGCAAAATTCAATTCTAATTTCGATGAATACATGAGGGGCAACAGATCTGCCATGACGGAAAGCCAGAAAAGGGGGTTTAATCTTTTTGTAGGAAAAGGTCAGTGTGCTTTATGTCATTTCATTCCTTTATTCAATGGAACGGTTCCTCCCAATTTCAAAAAAACAGAACAGGAGGTCCTGGGAACTGCTGTGAATGGTGACAACAAGATGTTTGATCAGGATTTAGGAAGAGGAAAATTCCATGAACTGGTTGAGGCTTTGCAACATTCTTTTAAAACCCCAACTCTTAGAAATATCAGCAAAACAGCTCCCTATATGCATAACGGTGGCTATAAAACACTGAAGGAAGTCATGAATTTTTATAATAAAGGAGGCGGAAAAGGCTTCGGCTTTAAAGTAGAAAACCAAACGCTTTCCGACACCCCTCTACAACTTACCGACAAAGAAACAGATGAAATAATAGATTTCATGCATGCGTTGGATGATCAGTAAAATAATCGTGTTTTTCGCAAGTTATATTGATTATTTTCATCGGTATTTTTACTGCATTTTTCTATCAAAAATTTAGACCAAATCAATGTCACAACATATCATAAAAACTTTCTTAACACAAGAAATATCATTACTTTTGACCTAGTTTTTTACATGAAAAGGTTTTTAGTTTTATTATTTTTACTGATGTATTTCTTTGGTTATTCTCAATCAAAGATCAGGGTTATAGATGAAACTGACCAGAAACCCATATCTCATGCAAAAATCTCCTGTGATGGAAAAGTCATTGGTTTTACAGACATCCAGGGCATACTGGAATTTAAAGCATCATGCAACAGCATAGAAATCCAGGCGGAAAATTACCTGAAAGAAACAGCCACTGCAGAGGCCGAAATGGAAGTTTCGATGCAAAAAAAACCATCAAAAACGACTGATATTGAAGCGGTCGTGATTGAAGACCGCAGTGACCCGAGGGCTTTGGAGATTCTTAAAAAAGTCAATAGATTGTTTAGGGAAAATTCACCCAAAAGCCTGGGATCTTACTCTTTTAAATCTTATGAAAAAATCTCTCTCGATATAGATCAGGACAGCATTACCCAGTTTAACCAGTTTTTTAATACGCCTGATTTTTTAAAGAAAAAAAGAGAAAAAGATTCATTAAGCACTATTTCGGCAAAACAAATCTTTTCAAAAAGTAAACTCTTCCTGTGGGAAAGAGCCCAGGAGTTTTTGTATTCTAAACAATATGGCGAGAAGATCAATATTCTGGACAACAGAATTTCCGGTCTTAAGCAGCCTATCTATGAAATGATCGCTGTACAGCAAAGCAACAGGGATAAAATCCCCAACCAGATCAAACAGGAAAACAGAGGCCTTTACCGCTTTTTTCTTTCGGATACCATTGAGGTAAGCGGAAGGAAGACTTACGTCATCCGTTTCCGTGAAGTAAATTACAAAAAGCAGGACAAAAAAAGAAAGTACAACGGTGTTATCTACATAGACACGGAGACCTACGGTATCCAGAAGATCGAAAATTTCAGCAAGACTAAAAACGACGGTATTATCACAAGTACCTGGGTTTTTTATAACAACAAATGGTTTCTGGCTCAGGAAAAGGTAAAACTGAGAATGAGCAAAGTTGCCATGGAAGAGGATACGAAAAAGAAAACGGAAGAGCATCCTGAAAAAAAGGAAAGGACCAGTTTCGGGACCTATGCTTTCCTTACTTCCACCTATTTTGATTTCAAGTCGCCTATCGAAGAAAACCCAAACCATTTTAAAGGCTACACTTTCTCCGTAAAAAATGCTGACGGACATTTGCTGGATCAATACAGAACTGATCCTCTGACAGAAAGAGAGCGCAATACCTACACCACCATCGATAGTTTAGGCAAAAAATACAATATCGACAGCAAGGCAAAAATTCTGACCGGACTTATCAACGGGCAGATCAGAATGGGTATCGTGGATTTTGCGGTAGATGAGATCGTGAATTTCAACTTGTATGAAGGTTTCAGAGTAGGCTTAAAAGCTAAACTGAATGAGACTTTCAATCCTTACTTTTCACCGGATTATTATTTTGCTTACGGTTTCAAGGACGACAAATGGAAGTACGGAATCGGTTTGGACATGAAAACCACACTGGACAAAAATTCATTCTTCAGAATTGAATACTATAATGATGTGACAGCTTCAGGAGAATTCTACAGAAGACTGTGGAATTTCAAGATGAGAACGATGAATTACGGGAACAACATCAACAATGACAAATACTATCAGTACAGAGGAGCTTCTCTATCCTATCTGAATGATGTAACGAATGGACTTACCCTGGTTTTTGCTGCCAAGAGAAATATTGAAGAAGCTAAATTTGATTATCAGTTCAGAGGAAAAGGTGGCCAGTTTGATAATTTCAATACCCTCTTTACCTTAAAATATTCTCCCAATTCTACGAATATCATGACGCCTCAGGGAAAATCGATCATCGATCAGAAATATCCTGAGCTGTATCTGAACTATGAACAGAGTTATAAAGTTTTAGGCGGAGATTTCAACTACACCCGTTTTGATGCGCTTTTCGTTCATAACTTTAAGACGATGCTAGGAACCACCGGATTCAGATTGTATGGGGGAATCGTGTTGGGGGAAGCTCCTATCTGGAAACATTTTACAATGAACGGGCTGGCGTCTCCGAGCAAGGATTTTAATTTCAACCTTACTTCTTATCTGGGTTTTGCCACACTGGAAGGTGGTAAATATTACAATGATAAGTTTGTAGCCTACTACTTCACTCATAAACTTCCGCTGTATTTCAAAAGTTTCGGACAGAATATCTCCAGCTTCGATTTTGTATTAAGAGGAACCATCGGAGATATGAAGCATCCGGAATACCATGAGTTCAGATTCAGAAAACTGGACCATCTGTATCAGGAAGTCGGCCTTGAATGGAATAATTTCCTTTCCACGTACTTCAATTTAGGACTTTTCTATAGAGTAGGATACTACACCACTCCCAATTTTAAACAGAATTTTGCCATTCAGTTTAAGTTGAAAGTACTAGAATTTTAATTATCGAAACATCAATTCTCTCAAAGAAAAACGAAATTTAAGTAACATCATAAATTCATAAATTCATAAATTCATAAACATATAAAAAAACGGAATATGCAGCGAATAGAAATAAAAGCGGAACAGTTTTTTGAATTATTAAAACTGAAAGACACCCCGATGTGGGAAATTTTCTCCCAAATGATTGATGGTAATGAAAAGGAAATTATATTTCTGGATAATGAAGATAAAGTTCTTTTTAATTATATCCTTCCCGCTAATCAGGAAAAGCTTGAGGAAGACCGAAAGGAATTTTCAAAACAGTTTTCAGATAAATTGGCTAACTTCAATTAATTTTTTTTTAGATGAATAAACGTTACGTATTCTCTCTATTAAGTATTTTCCTTTTCAGCTTCGGGAATGCTCAGAATGATAAAAAACCTCTGGTCTCTGCCATCAAGGAAGCCGACCTGAGAAAAGATATGTATGAACTCGCTGCGGACCAGTTTTGGGGCCGTGAAGCCGGAACCTTAGATGAATTAAAAGTATCCATGTGGCTGGCAGATAAAGCCAAAGAAGCTGGAATGAAACCAGCCGGCGACAACGGTACATTTTTCCAGTTTTTTGATATGTACAGACATCAGGTAATTCCTCAAAGCAGTCTGAAAATCGGAGACAGCAGCCTGAAATTATGGAAAGATTTCCTGGTTGCAGAACCGGTGAATGCCGCTATTGATGCTGAGATTGTTTATGCAGGAACGGCAGAACCTGAAGAACTTTCTAAATTGAATATCAAAGGAAAAGTACTTGCCATCAATGCTTCTGATAAAAATATTGATAAGGAAATGACTCTTTTTGTAAGAAGATATCCAGGATTTGTAAGAACCAAATATTACAACAAAGCCTATGAACTGGGAGCAAAAGCAGTGATCTTTATCACAGACGATATTTCCGAAAAAAGCTGGGTAGAAGTTCTTCCTCAAATGACAAGAGGAACTTACGGTGTAGAAGGTTTGAGAGAAAAAATAACGAATAATATCCCTGTTTTATGGATCAAAAGAGAAAATGCAGGTTGGGTAAAAAATAATTCTAAGATATCGCTGAACCTCATCACGGAAACCTACAAATATCCTTCTGTGAATATTATCGGAAAGATAGAAGGTACAGATCCAAAACTTAAAGAAGAATACGTTTTACTAAGCGGACATCAGGATCATGACGGAATCAGACATCCTGTAAAAAATGACACCATCTACAACGGTGCTGATGATAACGCCAGTACTTGTGTGGCTATGCTTGCCATGGCCAGAGCCTACAAAAAGCAACCCGGAAAAAGAAGTATCCTATTTGTTTTCCATGGAGCCGAAGAAAGAGGATTGCTAGGTTCCAGATGGCACGCAGCGCACCCTGTAGTTCCAAAAGAAAAGATAGTAGCCGTGTTAAACGGTGACATGATCGGAAGAAATGATAATAATGAAGCGGCTCTCCTGGGAGGAAACGCACCCCATAAAAATTCTGAAGAACTGGTAAAAATGGCTGAGGATGCCAATAATGAAAGTACAAAGTTCAAATACCTGAAAGATTGGGATTCTCCTAACCACGCAGAATATTTCTACTTCAGAAGCGATCACCTGCCATATGCAAAAATTGGTATTCCCGCTATATTTTTCACCAGCGTACTGCATGATCAATATCATACCCCTCAGGATGAATCTGAGAATATCAACTATAAAAAGCTTTATAAAATGACGGAATGGATGTACAGAACATCATGGAAAGTATCCAATGAGGCTGAACGTCCGAAAGTGATTTCGAATTTTACGCTTGAGAGATAAAGGAATCGGCGGCCCTTCGGGCCGCCGATTCTACTTTTTGTCATTGCGAGGAGCGTAGCAACGAAGCAATCTCTTTATTCTTTATTCTTTATTCTTTATTCTTTATTCTTTATTCTTTATTCTTTATTCTTTATTCTTTATTCTTTACTCTCAAGATTACTTCTCATAGCTTCAAACTACATTCTCCCAAATATTCTCTATTCTTCTTTTGTCTTGAAACAAAAGAATCAAAAATTCAAGACCGGGAAACTTCCGCTAAAAATAAATCCTGTTCTCTAAAAATTCTAAAACTTGCGCGGATTTATTATTTCTTCTTCGTTTCAATTACAGTCCCGCGCTTAGGACAGTAGAATTTTCTTAACGTTCACAGGATTGATTTTTTTGACGCTCCATTTTCCTAGGTCAGATATTTAGGTTGCAAATTCAATTTTCCCCAAACTTTACAATAAATCATTCGTCTTAAACTTAGTATTCTTTGTCATTGCGAGGAGCGGAGCGACGAAGCAATCTCTTTATTCTTTCTTCTTTACTCTCAAGATTACTTCTCATTGCTTCACAAATTCTGCAAATATTCTTTATTCTTCTTTTGTCTTGAAACAAAAGAATCAAAAATTCAAGACTGGGAAACTTCCGCTAAAAATAAATCCTGTTCTCTAAAAATTCTAAAACTTGCGCGGATTTATTATTTCTTCTTCGTTTCAATTACAGTCCCGCGCTTCGGACAGTAGAATTTTCTTAACGTTCACAGGATTGATTTTTTTTGACGCTCCATTTTCCTAGGTCAGATATTTAGGTTGCAAATTCTATTTTTCCCAAACTTTACAATAAATCATCCGTGTTAAACTTAGTATTCTTTATCATTGCGAGGAGCGTAGCGACGAAGCAATCTCTTTATTCTTTATTCTTTATTCTTTATTCTTTACTCTCAAAATTACTTCTCACTGCTTCACAAATTCTGCAAATATTCTTTATTCTTCTTTTGTCTTGAAACAAAAAAATCAAAAATTCAAGACTGGGAAACTTCCGCTAAAAATAAATCCTGTTCTCTAAAAATTCTAAAACTTGCGCAGATTTATTATTTCTTCTTCGTTTCAATTACAGTCCCGCGCTTCGGACAGTAGAATTTTCTTAACGTTCACAGGATTGATTTTTTTGACGCTCCATTTTCCTAGGTCAGATATTTAGGTTGCAAATTCAATTTTCTCCAAATTTTAGAATTAGATTACCAACCATTGATCATATTCGTTACTTTAAATAAGCAGATTCATTAAAGACGGATCATTATTCAGATAATTGACAAAAAAGTCATATTTCTTCATGTTGTTAAGCAGTGGCGTAAAATCTTCACTATTCCTCAATCCGATACCCAAAACAGCAATACCTTTCTCCTTTGAGTTTTTCTGTGTGTATTCAAAAAAAGTAATATCATCATTGGGACCCAACACATTCATCACAAAGGTTTTCAGGGCTCCCGGGCGCTGCGCAAATCTTACCAGGAAGTAATGTTTTAATCCTGCATGGAGAAGCGCTTTTTCCTTGATCTCTTCCATACGCGTAATGTCATTATTACTTCCACTGATAATACATACCACATTTTTTCCTTCAATCTGATCTTTATATTTCCCTAACGCAGCCACCGAAAGAGCTCCGGCAGGTTCCACCACAATAGCGTCCTTATTGTAGAGGGAAAGAATGGTTTCACAAACCACCCCTTCATCCACTAAAGCCATATCTTTCAATACACTTTTACACAGTTCAAAATTGAGATCACCTACTTTCTGCACCGCAGCACCATCCACAAAACGGCTGATCTTTTCCAGAAGCACCGGCTTTCCATTTTCCAGTGCTTTTTTCATGCTTGCCGCTGCTGAAGGCTCCACTCCAATAATTTTTGTTTGTGGAGACAACTGGCGGAATACTGTACATACGCCAGCAGCCAGTCCTCCTCCTCCAACAGGAACAAAAAGATAATCAATAGGTTCATCCGACTGTTCAAGGATTTCCAGCGCTGCCGTAGCCTGTCCATCAATAATATTCTGATCATCAAAAGGATGAATAAATATTCCTCCGTTGTCGTCACAGAACTTCACGGCTGCATCTTTTGCTTCATCAAAAGTATCCCCGTAAAGAACAATATCTATATAAGTTCCTCCGAACATCTTTACCTGTTCCAGTTTTTGTCCCGGAGTGGGCAAAGGCATAAAAATAGTTCCTTTCACCTGCATCGTACTGCATGCAAAAGCAACTCCCTGAGCGTGGTTTCCGGCACTTGCGCAAACCACACCTTTTGCCAGACTTTCCGGAGACATTACTGCCATTTTATTATAAGCTCCTCTGATTTTGTACGACCTTACTCTTTGCAGGTCTTCTCTTTTAAAGCTTATTCTGGCATTATAAATAGTGGAAAGATTGTTGTTGACGGCCAAAGGGGTCCTTACCACTACATTTCTAAGCCTTTCAGCTGCCTTATAGACACTGTTCAAAACAGATGGATACGTTTCTTCTTTCATCATTTTTATGAGGGTTAATTGTTCTCAGGTCTGAGACTTCGGACGGTCTTCCCGGCTCTCCACATTTCGCTTTCTCTAAGCTCGGTAAGTTCTACTTCCAGTTTTTCTCTGTAATCGGGTTTGCTGTTGCTGTCGATGGAACGTTGCGCTTCATCTCCTTTTGCCACACTGTCGTACAATTCTTCAAACAAAGGCGAAGTGGCGTCTCTGAATCGTTTCCACCAGTCTAATGCTCCTCTCTGGGCTGTCGTGCTGCAATTCGCGTACATCCAGTCCATTCCGTTTTCTGCCACTAATGGCATTAATGATTGGGTCAGTTCTTCAACTGTTTCATTGAAAGCTTCAGAAGGGCTGTGACCGTTTTTTCTCAGGACATCATACTGGGCTGCGAATATTCCCTGTACAGCACCCATCAATGTTCCTCTTTCTCCTGCAAGGTCGCTGAACACTTCCTTTTTAAAATCGGTTTCAAATAAATAACCACTTCCGATAGCTATTCCTAATGCAGTCACTCTTTCTCTTGCTTTTCCGGTGGCATCCTGATATACGGCGAAACTGCTGTTCAGTCCACGATCCTGAAGGAACATTCTTCTTAATGAAGTTCCTGAACCTTTAGGCGCTACAAGAAATACATCAACCTCAGCCGGGGGAATAATTCCGGTACGTTCATTAAAAGTGATTCCAAAACCGTGGGAGAAGTACAATGCTTTTCCAGGGGTAAGATGCTGTTTTACTTTAGGCCAGTATTCGATCTGAGCGGCATCACTCAGCAGATAGCAAATGATCGTTCCTTTTTCTAAAGCTTCTTCTATTTCGAACAATGTTTCTCCGGGTACAAATCCATCTGCAATGGCTTTGTCCCAGGATTTTGAATTTTTCCTCTGACCGACAATGACATTTACCCCATTATCTCTCTGGTTAAGTGCCTGTCCAGGTCCCTGTACTCCATAACCAATTACGGCTACCACCTCATCTTTTAATACTTCCTGAGCTTTCTGTAATGGAAATTCTTCTCTTGTCACTACGTTTTCTTCTACTCCGCCAAAATTCAATTTTGCCATCTTCTTTTAATTTTTATTTGTTGTTAATGATTATATTTTGATTGTCTTTTTATTCAGCTCGCATGTAATACTGCTGTCAGGTATGGATTTCTATGATAATGTACTTCCAGCACATCTACCTGTTTTTCTATTTGTTGGGTGATTTTCTGTACAGATTCTTCCGTTTCTTTAATGACGATTACAAACTTTTTTATTTTCTCCATCTCGGAAGGGCCTACATTGAAATTCACAATTGGGATTCTTCTTCTTGAAAAAATAGCATTGATCCGGCCAATCAGTCCCAGATAATCCTCTGTGTAGGCTGTGATGGTGTATTCTTTATTTTCTGGTTTCATCTTTTTTCAATTAATATTTTAAACTTTATTATGAGTCAGTACGATCTCTGAAACACTCTTGCCCTGAGGAATCATCGGGAAAACATTGTGTTCTTTTCCTGTCATTACTTCCAGAAGGAACGCTCCCTTATGATGAAGCATTTCACTGAGACCAGCTTCCAGTTCTTCTCTCTGCATAACCTTTCTTCCAGGAATATGATAGCCTTTGGCCACTTGTACAAAATCCGGACTCTGAATATCTACCGAAGAATACCGTTCTTCGTGAAACAGTTCCTGCCACTGTCTCACCATTCCCAGATAGCAGTTATTCAAAATCAAAATCTTAATATCCGGCTGATACTGCATCAATGTTCCCAGCTCCTGAATGTTCATCTGAGCACCGCCATCTCCCATGACCGCCACTACCGTACGCTCAGTTCCGTAAGCAGCCCCTATGGCAGCAGGAAGACAAAATCCCATCGTACCCAGCCCGCCGCTTGTGATACTGCTTCTGGTATGTTTAAAATCTGAATATCTGCAGGTGGCCATCTGATGCTGTCCAACATCACTGACAATTACAGCTTCTCCCCGGGTCATTTCATTCAGATTCCGGATGACTTCTCCCATTGTAATTTCTCCTTCAGTAGGATAGAGTTCATGACTTATCAGTTTAAGATTCTCTATTTCATGGCAATCTTTAAA
Source organism: Chryseobacterium carnipullorum (assembly GCF_003815695.1). Taxonomy (NCBI): domain Bacteria; kingdom Pseudomonadati; phylum Bacteroidota; class Flavobacteriia; order Flavobacteriales; family Weeksellaceae; genus Chryseobacterium; species Chryseobacterium carnipullorum. Next base: position 5,201,097 of record NZ_CP033920.1, read on the forward strand.
CTTCTGATGCCAGTCAGAATGTTGTCTCGGTGCTATCAACTGGGTAAGAAGAGGTAGGGTTTCTTTGCAGTTTCCCAGAACCGGAACTTCCACTTTTACATTTTTATTGATTTCTGCCTTGTCAATATCCAGATGAATGATTCTTGCCTGTTTTGCGTACTGATCCAGCCTCCCGGTCACACGGTCATCAAAGCGCATTCCCACCGCAATCAGAACATCGCATTCATTGGTAAGAATATTGGGGCCATAGTTTCCATGCATTCCCACCATTCCTACAGCTTGTGGATGATTCGTTGGAATTGCACTCATTCCTAAAACGGTCCATGCTACCGGAATTCCTGATTTTTCAGCAAACTGTATAAACTCTTTTTCAGCTTTTCCCAGTATAATTCCCTGTCCTGCAATGATAAATGGTTTTTCTGCATGATTAATGAGTACCGCTGCTTTTTCAATATTTTCCCTATTGGGAACCGGATCAGGTCTGTAACTTCTTAAAGAATCGCACGGTGTATATTCTCTATACAAAACCTTCTGGAGCTGGGCATTTTTTGTCACATCAATCAATACAGGGCCGGGTCTTCCTGATCTTGCGATGTAGAATGCTTTAGCTAATACTTCGGAAAGTTCGTCTGCATCGGTTACCTGATAATTCCACTTTGTAACGGGGCTTGTTACATTCATTACATCTATTTCCTGAAAAGCATCGGTTCCCAAAAGATGTCCAAAAACCTGTCCTGTGATGCATACGACAGGGGTATTATCAAGCAATGCATCTGCTAATCCCGTCACAAGATTGGTTGCACCAGGTCCGCTGGTGGCCAGAACAACTCCCACTTCTCCAGTAACTCTGGCTAACCCCTGTGCCGCATGAACTGCTCCCTGCTCATGTCGGACCAGAATATGCTCCAGCTTATCTTTATAATCGTAAAGGGCATCATAAATAGGGATGATAGCTCCTCCGGGATATCCAAATATTGTTTTTACTCCTTCCTGAAGAAATGCTTCAAGGATGATCCGGCTTCCGCTAATTTCTGTTTCTATGGATACATTAAGATTCTTCATTATATTTTTTATTAAGTGATTTCGTCTGTTACACAACCCTCGGCAGCTGATGACACGGTGAGTGCATATTTGTAAAGCAGTCCTTTTTTAACCTTAAGTTCAGGTTTCTGCCATCCTTTTTTTCTCCGTGCAATTTCTTCATCGGATACGTTCAACTGTATCGTGTTGTTCACTGCATCGATTTCGATAAGATCATCATCCTTTACAAAAGCAATCAGACCACCTTCATAGGCTTCCGGAGTAATGTGTCCCACTACAAAACCATGGGTTCCGCCACTGAACCTTCCATCGGTAATTAAAGCAACACTTCCACCCAGCCCGGCTCCGATCAAAGCGCTGGTGGGTTTTAGCATTTCCGGCATTCCCGGTGCGCCTTTGGGTCCTTCATGTCGGATGACAATAACGTCTCCATGCTGTACTCTACCGTTTTCAATTCCTTTGATGAGATCTTTTTCTCCGTCAAACACTCTGGCTTTTCCTGAAAATTTTTCACCTTCCTTTCCTGTGATCTTTGCCACACTTCCCTTTTCGGCTAGGTTACCATACAATATCCTCAGGTGACCTGTTTCCTTGATAGGATTTGATAAGGGTCTGATAATTTTTTGTTTTGTAAAATCAAGACTGGGAACATGTTCAAGGTTTTCAGCGATGGTCTTTCCGGTCACTGTTAAACAGTCGCCGTGCAACAATCCTGCTTCCAGTAAGTATTTCATTACGGCTGGCGTTCCTCCGTGGTTATGAAGATCCTGCATCAGGTATTTTCCGCTTGGCTTAAGATCTGCCAGTACCGGGGTGATGTCGCTCATTTTCTGAAAATCATCCTGAGTTACGGAAACGCCTACGCTTTTGGCCATCGCAATGAAATGTAAAACAGCATTGGTACTTCCTCCAAGGATAATGATCAGACGAAGTGCATTTTCAAAAGCTTTACGGGTCATGATATCTGATGGCTTGATATCTTTTTCGAGCAATATTTTGATATACTTTCCTGCTTCAAGACATTCATTCTGTTTTTCTTTGCTCAGTGCAGGATTAGACGATGAGTACGGAAGGCTCATCCCCAATGCTTCTATCGCTGAAGACATTGTGTTCGCGGTGTACATTCCTCCGCATGCTCCTGCTCCGGGACATGAATTTTTGATAACTCCGTTGAAATCTTCTTCTGAAATTTCACCTGCAATCTTTTTCCCTAAAGCTTCAAAGGCTGAAACAATATTAAGTGGCTCGTCTTTATAGCATCCCGGAGCTATTGTTCCTCCATATACCATGATGGACGGTCTGTCCAGTCTTCCCATAGCGATAATGGTTCCCGGCATATTTTTGTCACAGCCCGGTAATGCAATGATTCCATCGTAATACTGTGCCCCGCAGATGGCTTCAATACTGTCTGCGATCACATCACGACTCACCAGTGAATACCGCATTCCGTCTGTCCCGTTGCTCATCCCGTCACTTACGCCTATTGTATTGAATATTAATCCTGCAAGACCGTGATTCCAGGTTCCTTTTTTTACGACTTGGGCGAGATCGTTGAGATGCATATTGCAGGTATTCCCATCGTACCCCATACTGGCTATTCCTATCTGGGCTTTCTGCATATCGTCATCTGTGAAACCTATTCCGTACAGCATTGCTTTTGCGGCGGGCTGTTCTGTGTTCTGTGTGAATGTTTTTGAATATTTATTTAACATATTATCCTGCATTTGCTTTTCTTATCATCACTAAATGTGGTATCAAAAATTTTATTTTTTTCAAAGTTCATCAATGAAGTTTTACTTAATTTTGGTTCAAAACTACAGCTTGTAATCTCTTTTTCATTTTCACTTTTATGAAAATTACAATACTCAACTGTTTAAAAAAAAGATATAATTACCTGATATTAAATCATTTACTTTACTAAAATTTACAATGACCGAACTCTTACCAGTTTCTGATAGGCCTGCTGCACCTTGTCACTCGCTGTATCTTTCCAGTTTTTGGTAAAAGGAACATCATCCAAAGAATCCAGAGCTACAATTTCAGCTGCCGTACCACAGAAAAAAGCGGCATCAGCTCCTCTCATTTCTTCGGGTTTGAAAAAGGTTTCTTCAACGGGTATATCCAGTTCACTGCATATTTCAAAAATGGTCTGTCTGGTGATACCCGGCAGTATGCTTCCTTTTGCAGGCGTAAATAATGTCCCATCTTTTTCATAGAATATATTAGCGCCTGAACTTTCAGCAACATTACCATTCTCGTCTAACAGAAGTGCTTCATCATAACCTTTGTCTTTGGCATCCTGACAAGCCAGGATAGAATTCACATAATGTCCTCCTACTTTGGCTTCTATCTTAAAGGCTTTGGGATTGGGACGTTGAAAAGGGGACGTCATGATTTTCATTTTGTCTGCGAGATAGCCATTGCTCCATTCCCAGGCAAGCAGAGACAGATATGATTTTTGTCCTTTTGAAAGGGACATATTGGGAGAACAGGTGACCAATGGACGGATATAAGCATCGCTGAATCCGTTACGTTCTAAAAGTTCATAAGTAATATCCGTAAGCTGGCTGACTGAATAATCAAACGGGATGTGCATCAGTTCTGCCGATCTTTTCAATCTTTCATAATGTTCTTCTGCCTTAAAGATTTTGGTGCCGCGATCGGTGCTGTAGGATTTTATACCTTCAAAAACAGAATAACCATAATGAAGTGACTGGCCGTAAAGGTCCATTCCTGCCTCTCCAGCCTTTAAGAAATTTCCATCAAAATAAACGATCGTTTTGTCAGTGTAATACATTGTTTAGGGTTTTTAAATTAACAAATGGGTATAAAAAAAGCCCTCTCACGATGTGAGAGGGCTCAAATATGTATAGTCATACTCTATCCTTCTCACCAAAGCAAGGGAATAATAATGACGATAATAATAACTGTTAATAACTGATTCATAATTTCTGAAATAAAAAAAGCCGCTTCAATATGAAACGGCTTATATAATTTAAATGAAAATATTTTACAATGCCGATTCCTTACTACTGTTAATGACAACAATAATGCTAGAAATGACAATAATATTTTTTTGATTCGTAAAATTCATACTGCAAATGTATTAATTTTTAACTACTGAGCAAGTTTTTTTACCACTTTTTATTTTTTTCGCAAAATTCATTGATGGTTACTGCAGTTTCCGCCACATCATGTACCCTCAGAATTTTAGCTCCCTGCTCCAAAACTTTCATATGAAGTTTCTGCGTTTCTTCACTGATGTCCAGAGGAGATTTCCTCAGTGGTTTATAGATAAAAGATTTTCGGGAAATCCCTATCAGTAAAGGAAACTTTTCAAAACCAAAATACTGTGTTTCACCGATCATTTTCATCTGATCTTCTACTGTTTTTCCGAAACCAAAACCGGGATCGAGAATAATATCTTTCACTCCTTTTTCAAGAAGTTCATTGGTCTTTTTAGAAAAATATCGATTAACTTCCAAGGTAATGTCTTCGAACTTGACTTTTTCATGCATGGTATCATAAGACGGGTTGACATGCATCAGAATATAGGGAAGTTTCGTTTCTGCCGCAGCATCAAACATTTGATCATCATACTGCCCTCCGGAAATATCATTGATCAGATCAATCCCCTCATTAAATCCAAATTTTACGGTTTCGGCATAAAATGTATCCAGTGAAATTAATGCTTCCGGAAATTCTTTTTTGATTTGGGAAATCATTTTTCCTATTCTTTGAATCTCCTCTTTACAGCTTAAAAAATCAGCATTGGGACGGGTTGACTGCGGTCCGATGTCGATGATCTCTGCCCCATCTTTCAGAAGTTTTCCGGCATGCTCTAACGCTGCTTTTTCACTATTAAACTTTCCGCCATCAGAAAAGGAATCCGGGGTAAGATTGAGAATACCCATGATTTTTGGTTTACTGAGCTCCAACAGCCTTCCGTTGCAGTTGATGGAATGGAAAGGTTTAGAAGTTGGAGGGTCGGAAGGTTTGAGGGTTTGGGAGTTTGAGGACATAGATATAATTGATGATTGATAAGTGATACTGTCCTGCAAAATTAAGATTTATTGTGGAATGTAGGAGTTCATGATTTTTGTTTGGTGCTGGTTGGTAGTTGTTAATTTTCCAGACAATAAATCAGCAACTGACAACCATGATAACTCTAAAACCCTCCCACTCTCTAAACCAAACGCCTAAACTCTGACAAAAATCAATTCCTGATTCCTGCTACCTAAAACCTAATTCGTATATTTGGGAGATTAAGAAAATTTATGTCAGAAACATCAGTACAGTTCGGAAAAGTTATTAGTCAGTGTCGTGATCTTTTCAGTAAAAAATTACAAGATTACGGGGCAGCATGGAGGGTTTTGAGACCGAGTTCTATTACGGATCAGATTTATATTAAAGTGAACAGAATCCGTACGCTGCAGATGACAGATAAAAAGATGATAGATGAAAGCGAAGAGGATGAATTCATTGCTATCGTCAACTACTCTATCATCGGACTTATTCAGCTTGAGAAAGGTCTTTCCAATGATTTTAACGAAAATAAGGAGGAAGTTTTGAACCTTTATGATCAATATGCTCAGGCTGCTCAGGCTTTAATGGAAAGAAAAAATCACGATTACGGTGAAGCATGGAGGGATATGAGAATTTCTTCTATTACTGACCTTATTTATCAGAAAGTACTGAGAACAAAGCAGATTGAAGACAATCAGGGAAAAACGATTGTTTCTGAGGGACTGGATGCGAATTATTTCGACATGCTGAACTATGCTGTTTTCTGCCTGATTAAGTTTTCTGAAAAAGAAAATATTTCCGAACCCAAAAAATAATTTACTATGATCAAAGGTGTATTACGCTTTATTATTGCTGTTATCTTCATTCTTTCAGGCTTTGTAAAGGCTGTGGATCTGGTAGGATTTTCTTTCAAAATGGAAGAATATTTTGCTCCGTCCGTTTTCAACATGCCATTCCTGGAGAAATTTGCGCTTCTATTCTCGATCATTGTGGTCGTCCTGGAGCTTTTCTTAGGGTTTATGCTTTTACTGAAACTGAAGCTTAAATTTACACTTTCAGCGTTAATTGCCCTTTGTATCTTCTTTGGGTTCCTTACTTTTTACTCGGCTTATTTCAATGTTGTAACGGATTGCGGATGTTTTGGAGATGCCGTTAAGTTTACCCCTTGGCAGAGCTTTGTTAAAGATATTGTGCTTCTTGTCGGTCTTATTATCGTGTTTATCCTTTACAGAAAGGAATTCCGTAAAAAAGACGTATACAGCAGCGACAATACAAAAGAATCATCTGGTAAGTTCAGATATGCACTTCTGGGCCTTTTTTCTGTGATCATGATCTACATTATGGCTCAAGGAATCATGCATGAACCATTGATTGATTTCCGTGATTATAAAATAGGGACGAATATCAAAACTGAAAAGGAAAAAATTAATAAAAATCCTTCTGAATACAAAACTTTTTACTCTCTTAAAAACCAGAAAACAGGAGAAGTTTTGAAGGTGAATCAGGATGATTATATTAAAGAGACAAAATACTGGGCGGAAGGTTCTCCATGGAAAATTGAGGAAGGAAAAAACGAATCGGTTCTGGTAAAAGAAGGCTATAAATCTGAAATTGTAAAATTCAAAATTGAAGATCCTACAGGCATGGATCTTACCGATGAGATCATCAATGCTCCCAAAGCAGTACTCGTTTTTTCTTATCATCCGAAAGAAGTTCCTGCTGATCTTATGCAGAAAGTTGAGGCTAAAGTGAATACCCAGAAAGGAGCTGTCATCTACGGAGTCTCTACGGATCAGAACACTTTTAAAACCATTAAAAATGCGATGATGGACGGAACTGCTATCAAAACGATAGCGAGAAGCAATCCGTTTGTAGTCATACTGGAGAAAGGAAAAATCGTAGACAAACAGCCTGCAAAAGATTATGTCGATTAGGACGGATATAACGAATGGTCAATGCGTGAATGGTGAATAAAAAAACTCGTCAATTCCCAAACTTATTCCTTGAAATCAAAAATTAAACACTATACTTAAAACATACATTTACCAATGCAAAAATCAAATAAATCAATCGCCGGTTATCATCTTTTAATGATTTTATCTTCTGTAGACGGAGAATTTGCTCCTGAAGAAGGAATGCTGGTTCAGCAATATATGGCAGACGAATTTCCCTTCAGAATGAATCTTGACAATGAACTGGAAACGCTGGCTCTTTTACAGCCTGAAGAATGGAAAGATCATTTTGAATTCCATGCAAGGTGTTTCCATGATGATTCTACGGAAGATGAACGCGTAAAATTTGCTCAATTTGCTAAAACACTGATTAAAGCTGACAATAAAGTCACTGACGAAGAGCATACTTTCTACAAGCTGTTGAAAAATCTGTGGAATTTAGCATAGAAAAACCACCAAAAACAAAATACATGATGACGAAATTTTATCTTGGACTATTAATTATGAGTGCTTCTACGATACAATCTCAAAAATTCCCTGCTCTTAAAGCTCCCATTGCTGAAAAGCAGGCACACATCCGGGAAATTCACGGGGATAAAGTGAATGATCCCTATTACTGGATGATCGATTATTTTAAAAAAGGAAAAGATTCTACGAAAGTGGTTGATTATCTGAAAGCTGAAAATACCTATTGGGAAGGCATGATGAAAGATACAGAACCTTTCAGAGAAAAACTTTTTCAGGAAATGAAAGCCCGTATTAAGGAAAAAGATGAATCGGTACCTGTCTTTGACAACGGATATTTTTATTATACCCGTACAGAAGCAGGGAAACAATATTTCAAATACTGCAGAAAAAAAGGTAGTCTTACTGCTCCTGAAGAAATCCTTCTGGATGTAGATCAACTTGCGGAAGGGCACCCTTATTATAATGCAACAGGTTTCAGTATCAGCCCGGACAACAGTAAACTGGTATATGGCGTTGATGATGTTTCCAGAAGACAGTATACTTTATTTTTAAAGGACCTGAAGACCGGAAAAACAATCGATCTGGGCATTAAAAACACAGAAGGTTCAGCAGAATGGGCGAATGACAATAAAACCATTTTTTATACAGAGAACAACCCGGTGACTCTTTTGTCCGAAAAAATCAAAAAACATACGCTGGGAACTGATCCAGGCAAAGATGTGACCGTGTATGAGGAGAAGGACCACACCAATTATATTTCGGTATACAAATCTAAAAATCAAAAATTCATTCTCATCTATTCAGGGGCTACGACATCTTCTGAAACAAGATATTTAAATGCTGATGATCCAAACGGAACATTCAAAGTTTTCCAGCCGAGAATGAAGAATGTTCTCTATTCGATCACGCCTTTAGAAGATAAATTCCTGATCAGAACGAATAAGGATGCACTCAATTTTAAAATTGCAGAAACGCCTTTAGATAAAACAGGTGTTGAAAACTGGAAGGATTTCATCCCGCACAGAAGTGATGTATTAATGCAGTCTGTGAGTGCGTTTAAAAACTATCTTGTGTTCAGTGAAAGACAGAATGGACTTACTCAACTCGTTATTTATGACAGAAAGACGGCTAAAAAGGAAGCGTTGACATTTGATGAACCTGCCTACACCATTTCTTCACTGGAAAACCCTGAATACAACACGGATAATTTCCGTTTTGGCTATACTTCAATGATTACGCCTGTCTCTCAGTTTGAGCAGAATTTAAAGACCGGCAAAAGAACGTTGCTAAAACAACAGGAAGTTCTTGGCGGGTATGCTAAAGATGAATATACGACCGAAAGACTTTTCGCCACAGCAAAGGACGGCACAAAAATTCCGATCTCCATTGTGTATAAAAAAGGATTTAAAAAAGATGGGAACAGCCCGCTGCTTCTTTATGCATATGGTTCTTACGGAAGTTCAATGGATGCGGCTTTCAGCAGTACGCGGCTAAGTCTTCTGAACAGAGGTTTTGCTTTTGCTATCGCACACATCCGTGGCGGCCAGGAAATGGGAAGGCAATGGTATGAAGACGGAAAAATGATGAAAAAGAAGAATACCTTCACCGATTTCATCGATGCCGGAGAGTATCTGGTTAAAGAAAAATATACTTCACCCAAACATCTTTATGCTCAGGGCGGAAGCGCAGGAGGACTTTTGATGGGTGCTGTTGCAAATATGAGTCCGAATTTATGGAACGGTATGATTTCACAGGTTCCTTTCGTAGATGTGGTCAATACGATGTGCTTGTTGCACAACTCAAATATAGTAAAAAACTCTTTGTGTTGTGATGTTTTTTTGGTAAATTTATATATGCAGGGACGAAAAAATTTTACACCACAATTATTCTATGAACTCAGCTTAGATCGGCTGGTTCCCATGGATAATTTTTATAGAAAAATCAGTTTTGAATTAGATTTTCAATTTCTATATTCAAGCACCAAAAAATATTACGGCACAGAAGGTCATCAAAGTATTGATCCGGTTGTGTTTTTTAAAATCTTATTGGTAGGTTACCTCAATAATATCAATAGCGACAGGGCTTTGCTTCGCTTTTGTAGTAATTGCTTAGATGTGCGGTTGTTTTTAGGATATGATCTGGATGAAGAACTTCCTTGGCACAGCACTATTTCTCGTACAAGAGGTCTTTTGGGAGAGGATGTTTTCCTTCAGCTTTTCCGGAAAATCCTGAGTTTATGTATAGAAAAAGGAATGGTGAGAGGCAAACGTCAGGCGGTAGACTCCGCTTTCATCAAAGCCAATGCGAGTATGGATAGTTTGGAGGAGAAAGAAGTTTTAGACGATGCGAGTGCTTTTGTTAATGAACTGGAAGAAAATTCTGAGTATAAAGTGACGACCACGCGTAAAAAACTCGTCAATCAGCACCATAGCTGGAAAGAAGAAGCTTATAAAGGCATGCCTGGTAATACTAAAAGCGAAAGAAAAGATGAAGATGGTAACGCAATTAGGCCCAAATTTTTAAGTAACCATACGCATTATTCTCCCACAGATCCCGATGCAAAAATCTCTGTAAAACCAGGGAAAGCCAGACAGTTGAATTATTCTGGACAAGTTTCAGTAGACGATGCTTATCACGTGATTACAGGAGCCTGCGGAAGTACTTCTGGGAGTAAAGATTCAGCAATTTTTAATGAAATTATGGATCAGACTTTAGCCAATTTTAAAGAAAACCACTTACAACCCGATGAAATTTTAGCCGATGCGGGTTACAGCAGTGGAGAAAGTTTAAGCTATTGTCAAAAACGCGGTATTAATGCTTTTATCCCCAATTTTGGACAGTACAAATCTCATCGTGATGGTTTTGTTTTTAACCAATCAGAAAACCGCTACGAATGCACAAAAGAAGGAGGGAACAAGGCTTTTTTACCATTCAAAAAAGAAGCGATTGATTCTAAAGGCTACAGAAAAAAAGTCTACCGAAGCAGCGAAAAAGATTGTGGGAAATGCCCACTTAGAGAGGTTTGTTGTGGTAAAGTGACGAAATTTAAAAAGCTTGACGACAGCATTCATAAACCCCTTTACGATGCCATGCACGAAAAGCTGAACAGAGATAAAAACTACACAAGATACCTCACCAAACGCCGGAGTTCTACGGTGGAGCCTGTTTTAGGCACGCTTATCAATCATCATTCGATGAAACGCATCAATGCTCGCGGCATAAAATCTGCCAACAAGCATGTTTTGATGGCGGCATTATCTTATAATTTAAAGAAACTACTGAAATTTTCTGCCCGAAAAGTAAAAATCAAAGCTCAAATTCAAGACCTTCCCAAAGTAAAGTCTTGGTTTTTGTCCAAACTGCAAAATACGAGTGTTATATCTCTGAATTAAGAGCCTCAAAATATTAAAAATCTACCTGCCAAAAAAGCAAAAACCTCTCTAAAATCGCTTCTAAAGAGGTCATATTTATTTATAAGTTTTGAAAAATAGGAGTTGTGCAACGGTTACCGATGCTTGACGAAAGTATTCCCCTGACAACCAATGAATATGACGAATGGGGAAATCCAAACAATAAGGAAGCTTATTTCTATATGAAGTCTTATTCTCCATATGAAAATATCGAAAAGAAAAATTATCCTAACCTTTTGGTAACAACAGGGCTTCATGATTCTCAGGTACAATATTTTGAGCCTGCAAAATGGGTCTCCAAACTCAGGGATATGAAAACGGATAAGAATGTATTGCTTCTAAAAACTGACATGGATTACGGCCACGGAGGTGCTTCAGGAAGATTTGATTACCTGAAGGATATTGCTTTGGTGTATGCTTTCATGTTTAAACTGGAAGGGATTGATAAATAATTAAATATCACGCAGATTTTGCGAATTTTGCAGATTGACAATGACAGAAAATGAAATTTCATACATTGTTCGAAAATGTATTTTTAATGTTTATAATCAATTAGGTCCTGGCTTGCTTGAATCTATATATCAAAATATACTTATATACGAACTAGAGCAAAATGGATTAAATGTAAAATCAGAAGTTAAACTTCCTGTTTATTACGACAATAAAAAATTTGATTTAAACTTTAAAATCGATATTTTGGTAGAAGAGAAGGTAGTTTTGGAACTAAAATCAGTAAAAGAATTAGAAGCTATTCACTACAAACAACTTTACACTTATTTAAAACTATCTGATAAAAAATTAGGAATACTAATTAATTTTAATACAACAAATATTATAGATAGTATAAAAAGAGTCGTTAATAATCTTTAAATCTGCTAAATCATTAAAATCTGCGCGAAATAAAAATAATAAACAATAATTTACCTAATTATATAAGACTATGAGAAGAAAAATAGTTGCAGGAAACTGGAAAATGAACAAAAATGTCATTGACGCACAACAGTTAATGATTCAATTACTGAGCTATAAAAATAGTAATACCACCCAGTGCGAAGTATGGATCGCGCCGCCTTCTTTATATCTGATGATGGCTAAAGATATTTTCGAAAAAGATGAGATCGGTGTATTCTCTCAGGATATGAGCGAGCATGAAAGCGGTGCCTATACGGGCGAACTTTCTGCTGATATGCTTGAATCTATCGATGCAACTGGTTCATTAATCGGGCACTCTGAAAGAAGACAATATCATGGCGAAACGGATTCTCACTGCAACAGAAAGATCAAATTGGCGCTTGACAAAGGTCTGATCCCAGTATACTGTAACGGTGAAACGCTTGAACAAAGAAAGGCAGGACAACATTTCGAAGTGGTAAAAAACCAGACTGAAGTCGCTCTTTTCACCCTTTCTGCAGAAGAAATCAAAAAAGTAGTAATCGCCTACGAACCAGTTTGGGCGATCGGAACAGGGGAAACTGCTTCTCCGGAGCAGGCTCAGGAGATTCATGCACACATCAGAAGCATCATTGCTGCCAAATACGGACAGGAAGTTGCGGACAAAATTTCTATTCTTTACGGAGGTTCTGTGAAGCCTGATAATGCAAAAGAGATTTTCTCTCAGCCTGATATTGATGGTGGACTGATCGGAGGTGCCGCTTTAAAATTAGAGGATTTTTCTAAAATTATTGAAGGTTTTAATTCGTAGGTTCCGGCTAAAGCTTATTCTTATTGAATTCATTCAAACGATATACAATCAAAAACGGCGGCATCTTCGATGCCGCCGTTTTCTTAAAAAAAATCTAATTATTGAATATCGACTACATACATCGTTCCTTTGTCAACTTTTCCTGTTTTAGGAAGGATCTTGGCTTTCGGATTTCCGTTTCCGTCATCTAAAATTCCAAAATCATCATCATTGAAGACGGCTAGTTTATTGTTTCCTAAATAAACGATTCCTTCAAATTTGTCATGTTCGTATCCTAGTTTTGCCACCAGATCCACGGCTAAAATTTTGGACACCGGCTTGATGCCTGCATTGGTAATTTCATCCCATGTAGACTGCTCTAAGGCTTTATTATTGATTTTCATTCCATCAACAGCTGTAATATCAGCTCCGTTTACATCTGAAGCTCCGGCTATATTGATCCGGTATACTTTTTTGGTTCCGCCCTGAGAGCCAAAGTTGCCATCTCTTTCGATCACAAGGAATTCCGTACTGCTGATGGCTGTGATATCACACACTGAATCTGAAGCACCGCCATTCTGCTTATACAGATACTGTTTTGTTTGTCCTGTCGCTATATCGAAAGAGACAATTCTGGTTAAAGTGGTATTCGTTGCCAAAGCTTTTGTTGGGACATACATCGTAGACTGTATAGTACCAACCAGCATTTTTCCGTCCGGAGTGATGCATAATCCTTCCATTCCTCTATTGGCTCTTCGTTTTGCCAAAACAGCGGGTAATTTTCTTGGCCCGGTATTAACGCCTATCGGACTTATTCTTTCCAACTCCACTCCTTCTGCACTATAATGAACGATGTGGGGACCATATTCATCAGAAACCCAAAAGGTTCCGTCTGCCGCTGCTACAATGCTTTCGCTATCCAGCCCGTAATTGTCTGTTCCCAAAACATTCCCTGATGCATCGTAGGCTGTTTCTCCTGTACTTCCCATTCCTGCAGGATTGGGAAGACCGGTAATCGGTTGGCCGGAAGGATTTTTAAGCTTAATATATTTAATGATCTCGATATTTCCTTCTGCATTAATTTTAAAATGCATAATGGTTGGGGTAAAATTCGGAGCCGGGAATTTTTTCCCGTTCAGATAGTCTGTATTGGGACCACGGTCTGTGATCACATAAAACTCACCCTTTCTGGTAGGATGTGCCGCTGCACCGGAACCAAACCCACCGTTAATGATATCTACACCATTCACTGTTGCTAATTTGGAAAAAGGAAATTCCTGAGGAAGCTTGGTATAATTGACATCCTGGTTATTCATCTTGTCGTCATCTTTACATGATACGAGCGCTGTGAATATGATGGCCGATAACAGCAGTTTTTTCATAATTACTTTTATGCCGCGAAAGTATACATTGATTGTAAACTGATGTTGAATTTAATAACAATTGTATTTTAACAATAAGATCTTTAAATGAATTTATTTTAAACACCGAAATAACCCGAATATTATCAATCTTTCTTTTAATTCTTTATTAAATCAAAAAATCATCTTTCTAAAAGTCTGACAACCGTTAAACAAAAGACTGAAAAGACACGATAATTCACAAAACGGCTTCAAAAATTTATATAATATATTTGCAACAGTTAAGGCTGAACATCTGTTCATTAACAGGGAATCAAGTGAGAAGAAATTCAATGCTTGGGCTGTACCCGCAACTGTAAGCTGTATCAAACTTTGAGTACATAAGGCCACTGGATCCAAGTCCGGGAAGGCGTACTTTGAGAAGCAAGCCAGGAGACCTGCCTTATCTGCATTCGCTTCAGGAAGAGAAGAATCTGAAAAGAGTTCTGTATTCTTTGTCCTGTGGGAAAGTTTCGGGAATAAAACTTTAATTTAATTATATTATGAAAAAGATCTATCTTTTTTTTCTGCTGCTATGTTTGCAGCTATTTTCAGCGCAGTTTACAGAGAATGACATTAAATTCTGGGTAGGAACGGGCTCCAAAAAGGCTTATTTCATCGCCGATTTTAATGACAGTGACAATCCCACATCGTATGCCTGGGGCTATCGTTATGATGCGAATAATCTCACGATGGAAGACCTCATCAATGCTATCGCTGCAGCAGAACCTAAAATAGAAGCAGAAGTTCCTTCTGGTTTTCTTTACAGTTTCAATTACAACCATCACATTCCAAGTCTGGAAGATTACTGGTCTACGTGGTCCGGCCCAACTGCTGAGAATATGAATCTAAATAATGGGGTCAACAATGATCCATTAGTTAATGGAAAATGGTACGGCCTTTCTTTCGGATATGGATTTACCTCTACTACACCACCACTTTCCCATCCTTCGGCTCCAGTGGCTGCTTATCATTCTGCATGGTATAATGCATCGCAGATTACCAACTGGATCGGAACAGGAAGCAATACAAGTCTTATCGTTATCGATTTTGGAACCAGCAGTTCTGCCGGACAAGCTCATTCTTTTGTTTTTGGAATTAAATATAACGGAAGTTTAACCGCTGAACAAGCTCTTCAGCTGATTCATGCACAAGCTCCTTATTTTAATTTTACATCAGGCAGCAACCAGATCAATGCCCTTTCTCTCAATAACTTCACAGGAAATGCATCCGGAACCAATACCTGGAAGCTTTACAAAGGAAAAGACCTTTCAAGCTGGAGAGGACAGACCAATCTTTCTCAGATTCAGTTGGGGAATAACGACTGGCTGGGCCTTAGCTTCGGACAGAGACTGCCATTTACTCCACGAGAAGCTTCGAACCTGACGTTAGGTGTTTCTGATATCCGTAAAAAAGAATTGAGTATTTACCCAAATCCGGCAAGTGATTTTATCCAGATAGAAACTTTGGAAAGTATTAAAGAAGTGAACATCTACGCTGTTTCAGGAGAAAAGGTATTGACTGCAAATACTGCAAGAATCAATATTCAGGCCTTGAAAACCGGAATTTATATGGTGGAAATTAAAACATCGAAGAATACGATGGTTCATAAGATGATTAAGAAATAAATGAAATGCACATCTAGTAGTGTGTTTTTTTGAACCACCCCGTCAAAAATTCTTTGAATTTTCGCCACCCCTCCATGGGAGGGGAATTGGAGTCGACGAATTTTTGTAATTATGAAAATCTAAGATTTTCATACAACTTAAGTGACCTTCTTTTCGTACAGCTTTTAAACTTAAAAATAAACTAAAGTGTAAAAAAAGATTTTGTCTCTTTTGTGATTAAGATAAAAATCAAGCAATAAAAAAACGCACCGAAAATTCGGTGCGTTTTTCAATATTCCTGAAAAGGAAATTATTTTTTCTCTGTAGATCTCTGTAAAACTTCGTCTACCATTCCGTAGCCTTTCGCTTCCTCAGAAGTCATCCAGTAGTCTCTGTCTGAAGACTTCTCTACCCATTCATAAGTTTGTCCTGAGTGGTGACCGATGATCTCATAAAGCTCCTGCTTTAATTTAAGCATCTCTCTTAAGTTGATCTCCATATCTGAAGCTACTCCCTGAGCACCTCCTGAAGGCTGGTGAATCATTACTCTTGAATGCTTAAGCGCTGAACGCTTTCCTTTTTCTCCTGCTACAAGTAATACCGCTCCCATTGAAGCTGCCATTCCTGTACAGATTGTAGCTACGTCCGGTTTGATGATCTGCATTGTGTCATAGATTCCTAACCCTGCATAAACACTTCCTCCCGGAGAGTTGATGTAGATCTGGATATCCTTGGCAGAATCAGAACTTTCCAAGAATAAAAGCTGAGCAGTTACAATGTTGGCCACCTGATCATCAATTCCTGTTCCCAAGAAGATAATTCTATCCATCATCAGACGTGAAAATACGTCCATCTGGGCAACGTTTAATCTTCTTTCTTCCATGATATATGGCGTAAGATTGGTTGGACCATACATTCCCATATACTGATCGGTAGCAAGACCGTTATTTCCTAAATGTTTTACAGAGAAATCTCTGAATTCTTTTTTAATGTCCATATTTCTATTATGTATTATTAAATATTTTTCGAAGTTTAAATTACAACTTTTATTCCTAAAATTTTATAGGACTTTTTGTCAGAGAATTCCGGCCTGATGATCAGCGGTATGTCTGCAATCTATCTTTTTCTATCTACGTAAATACCTTTGATAGGGGAATATTCAATAATATCGCTCAATCTGATGGAGGCTTGTTTCAGCAGGGTAATCTTTTTGATCAGCTCATAATATTTCACTTCATCCGTTTCACTGTACTGGTCCAGCTGTTTTGCAGTTTCTTTAATAAGATAATCAATATATCTGTATTTGTGCAGCAAAACATCTCCCTGAACCTGTTCCGCTATTTTGTCACCATAATTGGGCGGATAAATATTTCTGGAACCCCAGTTTTCCAGTTCATCCAGAGGAATCAGGGCATCTACTACCTTTGAAGTTATTTCTTCATCCATAAAAGCCACAAAAAAGTTTCCGCTTCTCAGTTCATCCTTTTGAATTCCTTCTTTCACCTGGTTGATGATAATTTCATTGCCTTTTACTAAAAAATTATACTGCTCCTCTTCAAAATGCAGAAGGATTTCTTCAATAACGGTAATCTGATATTCTTCGTTTTTATCGTTGGTTCTTTTTAACACAATATCACCAAACATCAGCATGTGATCGACGAGTTTGCTTTCCATAAACAAAACGTCGTAGAGATAAGGATCTTCTTTTTCCTCGTCCAGAGGTACAATTTCAAGCTTAGCCGGAGTTTTCTCTTTTTGTTGCTGAATGTGCTGGGTTTGATTCTGAGTAATCTGTTTCTGAACATCCAACTCGTTGAAAAGACTCTGTTCGGACAATCCGAATTTATTGGAAACCTCTTTCAGATAGACTTCCCTTTTCAGGGCATTCTGTACGAAAGAAACCGATTTTACAATATTCTGGATGGCTTCGGCTTTTTTTATGGGATCATTTCCGGCATCTTTTAAAAGAATATCTGCTTTAAAGTCAATGAAATCCGTCGCTTCATTTTCGATGAACTTTTCTACATAATCCTGCGGATGCTTTCTGGCAAATGAGTCCGGGTCATCACCTTCCGGGAAAAGCAGGACACGAATATTCATTCCCTCTGTCAAAAGCATATCAATACTTCTGAAACTGGCTTTGATTCCTGCATTATCACCATCAAAAAGAATCGTTACATTTTCCGTCAGCCTTTTGATCAGTTTAATCTGCTCGATGGTCAAAGACGTTCCTGAACTGGCCACTACATTTTCGATCCCTGACATATGAAGCGCGATCACATCCATATAGCCTTCTACAAGAAGACAGTTGTTTTTTCTGGAAATTGCCTGTTTGCTTTGATTTAACCCGTAAAGAACATTGGATTTATGGTAAATCTCTGTTTCCGGTGAGTTAAGGTATTTGGCTGTCTTGACATTATTCTTAAGAATTCTGGCTCCGAAACCTAAAACCCTGCCCGAAAAACTATGAATAGGAAAAATAACTCTTTCTCTGAAACGGTCGATTCCGGATGGTGTGTTTTCAGGAAATATAGAAAGTCCGGATTTTTCAAGAATATCTTTCGTATAACCTTTTTCCTCGGCATAAACAGTGAAGGCATTCTTCTTTTCTACGGAATATCCAAGCTGAAATTTTTTGATGATATCATCTTTCAGCTCACGCTCTCTGAAATAGGCCAAACCAATACTTCTCCCTTCTTCCGAATCCCAAAGAATCTCCTGAAAATATGTGTTGGCAACTTCATGAATTTTATACAGCTGATCTTTTTCGGTCTGTGCATGTTTTGCTTCTTCAGAAAACTCACGCTGATCTTCTTCAATTTCGATCCCGTATTTTTTAGCGGCGTGTCGAAGGGCTTCAGGATAGGTAAAATTCTCAATCTCCATAAGGAATGAGATGGCGGTTCCTCCTTTACCTGTTGAGAAGTCTTTCCAAATCTGTTTGCTCGGCGAAACGACGAAACTCGGAGATTTTTCATCGTGAAAAGGACTGAGTCCTTTGAAGTTAGACCCTGCTCTTTTCAGCTGCACGTACTCTCCTACTATCTCTTCTACCCGTATCGTTGAAAAAATTTTATCTATGGTCTGTTTGGAAATCATACCGTAAAATTAAATATTTAGTTTGAAGAAAAAAACTTCCGCAAAAAGAATGATTTATATCACCGATCTTATTTAAATCAATTCTAAATAAAATAATATGTTTGCATTGAAAATTTTTAACCATTAAGCATGATTACAACTCAATTCTTTACATTACTCAAACGGGTAAAACCAGGTATGATCGCGGCTTTCGTGCTGTTCGTGTATACTTCTCTGGATGCACAGGTGATCTCATCTTATTCATTCTCACAAAACCAAGGGACTTATATTCCTATTTCCAATTCCACCAATATTGCAAAAGCTACGGCATCTACAGGTTCAGGAGTCCTGGACGACAATGTCTATCCACTGAATACTGTTATTCCATTTTCATTTCCTTTTAACGGAAGTACATTTAATTCTATAAAGGTCCATGCCAACGGATTCATCAGCTTTGGAAGCCCTGTCACCAGTTCTTCCGACCCTATAGGTTCAGGAACTGCCTACGCAGGAGTTGTTTCACCATCGTCTGCTGACCTTCAATCTCTTTTTAATGTAAACGGCCTGACAGGATCGATAGATTATACAGTTGCCGGTAGTGCTCCCAACCGCGAATTTATTGTTCAGTGGAGTCATTTCAGACCTTATTCATCGACAGCAGCTACGTCTACCTCTCATCATGACTGGAATTTCCAGGCGAGACTGCATGAAAACGGAAGTATCAGGTATGTGTACAGCATGGCTTCTCAGGGATCACCCAACGCATCCAGTGCCAAAGTTGGTCTGAGAGGAGCGACCAACAGTGATTATAATAACAGAGCTGCATCAGGAAATGCTTCCAGCAATTGGAATAATACGGTAGCAGGAACTAACTCCTCTGCGGGTATCACAACTAACTACAGTTTTCTTCCAACACAGGGTCTGACGTTTACCTGGATTGCCCCCACTGCCTGTATTGTACCTGTATCACAAGCATCTAATTTAGCTTTAACGAATTCAGGAATGATCATTAACGGAACTTTTACAGCCAGCTCTCCTGCAGCGGATAAATATCTTATTCTGAGAAATGCAAACGGAACATCACCTAATGCACCGGCAAACGGAACGGCCTACACTACCGGCGAAAATGCTTCTCTCAATGCTTATGTAGTGTATTACGGATCTAATACAACTTTTGAAAACAATTATAATCACGGAATCCGGGGAAATAATCAGTATACCTACACTGTTTATGCTGTGAATTCAAACTGTATGAACGGGCCTTTGTACAATACACAGAATCCTTTAAGCAGTTCTATCATTAGCTGTCCAGCTTCCGTAAATGATATCACGACCTCCAATGTAAACACCAATTCATTTGATATAACATGGTCCGATTCCGAAAACGGAAACGCATTACCCATCAATACGGTTATTGAAGTGGCTTCGGACAGTAATTTTATGTCAATGGTGGCAGGATCACCTTTTACCCTGGGAGCTTCTGCTTTATCTCAGCCTATTTCAGGACTACAGCCGAATACTCAATACTTTATCCGTGGAAAAAGAGTAAGTACCCAATGTCAGAGCTCATATTCCGGAACGGTAAGTATTTATACAACCTGTCCGCCCACATCTTCATTGTACGAAAACTTTGATTCTGTTTCAGGAGCAAATAATCTCCCGAATTGCTGGGGTAAAATCCTGACTTCCAATAATGGTTCTACACCTACCATTAGTTTAACAACCACAGAAGCGAACTCATCACCAAACAATATCAGTTTTTACGGAAACGGAGCGGCCACAACAGAAGCAGCCACGAAAATCATTCTGGTAAGTCCGGAACTGACCAACATCAACAGCGGAACACACAGGCTTCGTTTCAAGGCGAAAAGAACTTCAGCAGATATAAAAATTCAAATTGTAGCTTTAACAGGAAATACATCTTCTGCCAATGTTGAAATCATTGAAACACTCCCTTTGACCACAACATACCAGGAATATGTGGTTTACCTGAATAATTACTCAGGAGCCGCCAATCATCTGGGAATAAGAAGAGTAGAAGGAAGCACGTGGTCGTACATGTATGTGGATGATGTCATCTGGGAGGCAGCACCGAGCTGTACTGAACTTGCTTCAGTGACATTAAATGAAGAAACTTATAATGGGGCGACTATTTCGTGGACTAACGTTAACAATCAGGAGCCCGGATCAGGCTATGAATATTTTGTTTCTGCTGTCAATACGCCACCCGCAAACACCAACAGCTTTGTAACCTTAGCGTCAGGAACTCATTCTGTGAACCTATCAGGTCTTTCAAACGGCAGTTATAATTTCTGGATCAGAAGGGCATGTTCACCAGGCGAAAAAAGCCCATGGAAAACGATAGCCTTTTCTACGGTTCCTACTACTCCGGCTCCGTGGAAAGAAGATTTCTCAACCTCAGCTTTCCCACAGGGCTGGACGAATGGAACTAGCCCGCAATCCTTCATATCAGGAACTGACAGAGGCGCAACAGGACATGGAACTACAACGACCAACTTATATAAAAACCTTTTTGGAAGTACCGCCTCAGGAACATTCAGCACGGTTAATGTAGGACCATTGAATACCTCCAATTATGAACTAAGCTTTTATTACAAGCAAAGCAGTTACAACAGTCCATTTGCACCATTAGCAGCCTGGGGTAACTTTGACGTACAGATTTCTTCAGATTTCGGAGCTACATGGACTACAATAGGAACCGTAAATAATGAACCCGGTACAGGAAATTATATCAAAAAAACATATTCTCTCGCCGCTTATCAAAACCAGTTTGTAAAAGTTAGAATTAATGCCAACAGGACGGCGGGAGATTTTGATCTTTCTTTTGACAATTTTGAAATTAAAGCAGGTAATCTTTCTACTCTTGAAACCGTAAAAGACAAAATAAGAATCTACCCTAATCCTGCGGTATCTTTTGTCAGGATTGATTCTAAAGAGAAAGTAAAATCTTTTGAACTGTATACGATCTCCGGACAGATTGTAAAAACAGGAGGTCAGGTACAGGAAGTATCTCTAGAAAATTTAGTTTCGGGACTTTATATTCTTAGGGTAGCACTCGATAATGGTCAGACTGTTATCCATAAGATCATTAAACAGTAGTTTTTGTATGATTAATTGATAAGCCCGGCTGAAAGATACTTTCAGCCGGTTTTTTAGGGTCAAATCTTAAAGAGTATTTTAGGTGAAATCATGAACTATTGACAATAATTATATAATTTAGAATTAAATTTGCAGCATGAAAATACAGTCCTTACATGAATGGCAGGAAGTTGTCGATAAGATCATTCCTGACTTAAAGCATAACATCCTTCTTTTAAAAGGAAACCTTGGCGCAGGCAAAACGACATTCACTCAGTTTCTTCTCAAAAATCTGGGAAGTCAGGATGAAGTCAACTCTCCCACCTACTCTATTGTCAACGAATACACTACGCCTGAAGGAAAGATTTACCACTTTGATCTTTACCGTTTAAAAAACATCGAAGAAGTCTATGATATCGGGATTGAAGAATACCTGGATCATGCGTTTCTATGCATCATAGAATGGCCGGAAGTATACGAAGAAGAACTATACGGGCTTAAGTACCACACAATGAGCATCGTGAATACAGGGGATGAAAGAGAAATTTCATTCGAGTAAATATTATGTATCTTTGCTTCATAAATTCAATTGAAAACAACAACCTGTAAGACATAATTTATTTAAAGAATGAGTACTACAAATATTTTTACTCCTTTTACTGAAGAAGAATTGATGCCGAAAGAAGAAAAGTTGGAGGTTATAAAGAAAGGAAAGCAGTTCAGTATTGGAATTCCTAAGGAGACCTGTCTTAACGAAAGGAGAACGTGCATTACTCCCGATGCAGTACAGGTACTGGTAGAACACGGCCATGAACTCATTATAGAAGCAGGTGCCGGAGAAGGTTCTTTTTTTACAGATTTACAGTATTCTGAATCCGGAGCAAAGATCACCAATGATCCTAAAGAAGCATTCGGGCAGGATCTTATTCTTAAAATTAATCCTCCTACAGAAGATGAGATTGATTATATGAAACCTAATACCTATCTGGTTTCAGCTCTTCAGATCAACCTTAGGGATAAGGATTATTTCCTCAAGTTGGCGGAAAGAAAGATCAATGCCATCGCTTTTGAATTTATTGTTGACGAGTACAAACAGCTTGCTCTGGTAAGACTGGTCGGCGAAATTGCAGGAACAGTGTCTGTCTTGTATGCATCTGAACTTCTCGCCTTGTCAAACGGCTTAATGCTGGGTGGTATTACGGGTGTGAGACCTGCAGAAGTTGTTATTTTAGGTGCCGGAATTGTGGGAGAATTTGCCACAAAAGCAGCTATCGGACTTGGAGCCAGCGTAAGGGTTTTTGATAACTCACTCTCAAAACTGAGAAGACTCCATACTCTTGTAGACAGCAGGGTTCCGACCTCTATTATTGATCCGAAAGAATTAAGCAAAGCATTACGACGTGCAGATGTAGTGATCGGGGCACTTCCAAGATTAAATATGACCCCTATCGTTACCGAAGAAATGGTCGCGAAAATGAAGAAGGGCAGCGTAATTATTGATATTACCATAGACAACGGTAAAGTGATCGAAACATCCGAGCTAACAACGATGGAGGATCCTTATATCATCAAACACGGTGTTATCCATTGCGGACTTCCGAATCTTACCTCAAGAATGCCGAGAACTACCACAAAAGCAATTTCCAATTTCTTCCTTTCCTATATTCTGAATTATGATGAAGAAGGCGGTTTTGAAAATATGCTGATCCGCAAAAATGAAATGAAGCAGAGTCTGTATATGTATAAAGGACGACATACCAAAAAAGTGATATGCGACCGTTTCGGACTTACTTACCATGATATCAATCTTTTAATTTTCTAATGAAAAAGTTTAAATTCTTTTTAATAGGCCTTGTTCCGGGGCTGATTCTTGTATTTTTTATTTTAAACAAAAAAGGCGCGAGCTGCAGCGGATATCTTCCCAACAGCCGTGTGATCGCAGAAACTCTGTCTAAAGAGTTCAAGTACTCTGAAGACGTCAAAAACGGAATGAGCACTTATAAAATTGATGAGAAATTTATAAAAGACAGTATCATTACCAACGGAAAAGTAGATTTCGACAGAAGTCATGCCCAGAAAAAGCCGTGTCCAGACTATGTTATCACTTATCCTGAAAAAAATCCTTCTTATGAGATCACTTTTGAAAAGTGTGAAGAAACCGTTAATATAAACAGTCTTAAAAAACTTAAATAATCCTGAAGATCTTTTGCTACATTTGTTTACAGATCATTAACCGTTATTTTTATGGAAGGCAATTACTATATGATCCACGATTATCTGATATTCATTGGAGTTTTTGCTATTTTCTTTCTGCTCACAGTCAGCATTTACCTGTTCAGCCAGAACAGCAATTTCAGGAAAAAAAACACCAGACTGTCTGAAGCCAATAAGATCATTGAACAAAAGCTCAATGAAGTTCAGCTGGAACATATCGGTACAAAACTGAATCCCCATCTGTTTAAGAATATTCTGAATTCTGTGCAGTCGCACGCCTACCAGACTTATATGTCTCTGGATAAGCTGGCGAATGTCCTGGATTATATTTTATACGAAAGCAATAATAAATTTGTAAGTCCGAAAGAGGAACTGAATTTTGCTTTAAGCCTTATTGAGATCAATAAAATAAAGATCAATCCTCTTTTTGATTTCAGAATCAAGTCCAAAATCAATAAGTCTGATGCGGTGTATGAAGAAAAGGTTTTTGCTCCGCTGATCTCTGTTGACCTTATTGAAAATGCCTTCAAACATACAGATTTTCTCGCTCAGGACTCTTTTATCTCGATCCATCTGGAACTTGAAGACCGTATTTTCACCATGAAAGTCAGCAACAAATCTTCTTTAAAGAATATTCTGGAAAAGGAAAACAGCGGTTTTGGAAGCCAGTCCCTTGATCAAAGGCTTAAAATGATTTACAGCAATCATTACCAGCTTGAGAAAAATTCGAAAAACGGTATCTTCACCGCAGAATTAAAAATCAATTTAGGAGAATTCTATGATAAAATGCGTTATTCTCGATGATGAATTGCTGGCGATCAGCTATTTAAAACTTCTATGCGAACAGATCGAAAATGTAGAAGTGGTAAAGGCATTCAATGATCCTAAAATTTTTCTAAGTGAAATAGATAACATCGACTGTAATCTGTGCATTCTTGATATTGAGATGCCGGGAATGACCGGACTTCAGGTAGCAGAAATTATTTCCGGTTCCAAAAAGATCATCTTCACCACCGCTTATAAAGAGTATGCAGCAGAAGCTTTTGATCTGAATGTGGTAGACTATGTAAGAAAACCGATCAAAAAAGAAAGGCTGATCCAGGCCTTCGAAAAAGCAAAAGAACTGGTAGACATTCCCCATAAAAAAGATCTGATTGAATGGAATACCAATATCGGAAGGACCGTTATTTTTACAGAACAGATCGGTTACATTAAAACATCGGAGATCGACAGCCGTGATAAAGATATTATTCTGAACGACGGAACGACCATTGTCCTTAAAAATCTCAGTTTTAAAACACTTCTTGAAATGCTTCCTTCCAAAGATTTTGCCCAGGTGAATAAAAAAGAGATCATCGCTCTGGCATCCATCAAAGTATTTTCTACCAACGAAATCATTACGACCATTCAGGCGGAAAACGATCATTTTCTCAAGCTTCAAATTGGAGAAGCCTATAAAAATTCACTGATGGAACTGTTCGGAAAGTAGATCTTTCAGACGTTTGCGGTTTCACTGCAAAATACAATGGTTTCATTACATCCTTCCCTTTTGACCCATCAATCCTGTGTATTTTTGCTGCAGATTAAATGATTTTATAATGAAAAATTGTGTGTATGCAGCAGGAATTCTCATATCCGGACTTTGCTTTTCTCAGGAAACAGGTTCAAAGGTGAAAGCCTCCTTTTTTGATGGAGTTGTAGTGGCCGGATATGTAGATCATGGAGCTTTTATCAACTTTACAGGCCCGAATGTCAGCTTTACCCATAAAGGTCTGAAACTTATCGCCGGAATGCTTCCTTCGCTGCGGATCAAAGAAGATCATTCTCCGGGAACAAAAAACAGTCCGATCACCCCAAACCTGGGCGCAGGTCTTACCGTAGTGTACAAAAAGATCGCTCTTCAGATACCGGTTTATTACAATACAAAAACATCTGCAGAAAACGGAGCCTGGAAAGCAGGGCTCGGGCTGGGATATTCTTTCAGATAGACTTTTATTACATTTTTTAGAACATTTATTACATTTTAGAAAGAAGGGTATTTAACATCAATATATTCTCATCAACTTTGCATTAAAATATTAGGAATCATGAACTGGGGAAAATACAGAAATTTAATTTTTTACATTCTGACCATTGCCTTTTTTTCCTGCCTGATGTACTTCTTCATCATAGAAGGACAGACGCTGGAGATCGGAGAAAATATCGTTAGAAAAACCAATACTGGCTCTACCTGGGAGAATTTTCAGGAATCTTTTAAAGCCAACCTCCACCATCCGCTGGCATTGCTTCTTGCACAGATTGTCACCATTATTCTGGTCGCAAGACTTTTCGGATGGATCTGTATGAAAATCAAACAACCTACGGTAATTGGTGAAATGATTGCTGGGATCGTTTTGGGGCCATCACTACTTGGGATGTACTTTCCTGAATTTTCCGCTTCTCTTTTTCCGAAAGAATCTTTAGGTAACTTACAATTTCTGAGTCAGATAGGCCTTATCCTCTTTATGTATATTGTAGGAATGGAGCTGGATCTGAGTGTATTAAGAAAAAAAGCTCACGATGCAGTAGTGATTAGTCATGCGAGTATCATTATTCCTTTCGCACTAGGAATTGGGCTTTCTTATTATGTGTATCAGGAATTTGCACCGGAAGGCATTCAGTTTACATCATTTGCCTTGTTCATTGCTATTTCAATGAGTATTACGGCATTTCCGGTATTGGCCAGAATTGTTCAGGAGCGAAATCTTCAGAAAACCAAGCTGGGAACTATTGTTATTACCTGTGCAGCAGCTGATGATATTACGGCATGGTGTATCCTTGCCGCTGTAATAGCCATTGTAAAAGCAGGATCTTTCACCAGTTCCATCTATGTGATCATTATGGCTATTGCCTATGTGTTTTTAATGATCAAG
The DNA here is from genome assembly GCF_003815695.1 of Chryseobacterium carnipullorum. Taxonomy (NCBI): domain Bacteria; kingdom Pseudomonadati; phylum Bacteroidota; class Flavobacteriia; order Flavobacteriales; family Weeksellaceae; genus Chryseobacterium; species Chryseobacterium carnipullorum. The sequence goes on from NZ_CP033920.1 coordinate 5,227,985, forward strand.
ATCGTGAGACCATTTTTAAAAAGAATCGGTGATCTTCAGGCGGGCAAAAAAACCATCAGCAAACCGATGGTCGCTATTTTCTTCCTGACCCTGATCCTTTCTGCCTATGCTACTGAAGTCATTGGTATCCATGCATTATTCGGAGCGTTTATGGCCGGAGCTATCATGCCGGAAAATGCAAAATTCCGAACCCTTTTCATCGATAAGGTTGAAGATGTTGCTTTAGTCCTTCTCCTTCCGTTATTCTTTGTCTTTACAGGTCTCCGTACGCAAATAGGATTACTGAATGATGGTCATTTGTGGATGACGGCAGGATTTATCATCTTAACGGCTGTCACAGGAAAATTCATAGGAAGTGCACTCACTGCAAGGTTTGTAGGAATCAACTGGAAAGAAAGTTTAACGATTGGTGCATTGATGAATACAAGAGGATTAATGGAGCTTATCGTCCTGAATATCGGGTATGATCTGGGCGTGTTAAGCCCGGAGATTTTTGCGATGCTGGTTATTATGGCTTTGTTTACCACATTTATGACGGGGCCTGCTTTAGACTTTATTAATTTTATTTTTAAATCTAAAAAAAGCGACGAAGAAATGCATGATGGTCATGATTCCAAATACCGCGTATTGCTTTCTTTTGACAAACCGGAATCCGGAAGCACGCTTCTGAAGCTGGCTCACGATTTTACCAATAAAATGAACGGTAATAAAAGCATTACGGCGATGAATATTGCTCCCGTGGACGAAATGCACGCTTATGATATCGATGAATATGAAGATGCGCAGTTCAAAAACGTCATCGAAACATCACACGATCTGAAACTGGAAGTTACGACCCTTTTCAAAGCGTCTACTGATATTCAAAACGATCTTGCAGGGATTTCAAATAAAGGAAATTATGATCTTCTCCTGATTATGCTTGGGAAGTCAATGTATGAAGGAAGCTTACTGGGAAGATTGCTTGGGTTCACCACCAAAATTATCAATCCTGAAAAACTTCTGAATACGGTAAAAGGGAAAGGAAATATTTTCAACAATTCTCCTTTTGACGATTTTACGCTTCAGATCCTAGATAAGACCCAAATTCCGGTAGGTATTATGGTAGAAAAAGATTTCAAATCAGCGGATAAAGTATTTGTCCCTATTTTTAACCTGAGCGATTTCTATCTGCTGGAGTATGCGAAAAGACTGATCAACAATAACAATTCACAAATTATTATCCTGGATGCTGCCGGACAGATCCGTCATAATATCGAAGTGAAAGAGTTGATCAGAAGTATTGAACAGGTAGCCCCGAATCACATCACTTTATATAACGAGAAAAAGATCGAGAAAGAATTCCTGAACTCACAGGATCTGATGTTGGTCAGCAGCAAAAGCTGGAAAAACCTGATCGACAGTAAGAGCCTTTGGCTGTCTGATATTCCTTCGACATTGATTATCTCGAACCCATAGAATTAATGTAACACTGTAGCAGTATAACAATGTAACAATAGAATAATCCCAAGATATTATAATAGATATTTGTAGTATCCGGCTTGATTAAATGATTGATAAACTGGTACATTGTTATATTGTTACATTATTTTTCCTTCCTGAGCTTTAGAAGTTTTTGAAATGTCTCAGAAATTCTTTTCTGCTCTCCTTCAATATAATCACTGCTGAAAGGTGCACCACAATCCAGACTATTGGTTACATGAAGCAGTTTTTCTTTTTCAAAATAATTTCTGTTTTCCTCAATCTCTGATTTTTTAAAGTCAAAAGCTTCGGTATCATTATTTTCTTTCATAGCCTTTACATCATAAAAAAGCGGCCGGTTGTAGATATATATCTTCTCAAAAACAAACGATAGATTTCCATTAAGAAGATAATATTCGGTAAGTACCTGCCCCATTTCGCCGTAAAGTCTTGCCGTTATCTTTTCCAAACGCCCCTTCTGCTCATAAAATACAGCTTCCCCGCCTTCTGCGGATTCTCCTTCTATGTCTCTCTTTGTAATGGAACTCCATTTTGTATTAGAATTGATCCTTTTAAAATTGGCACGGATTGGTTTCAGCCTATCTGTTAAATATTCGTTGACGACAATATCATTTTCCCTGAATGATTCTTTGATCTTTATCGTATCAGATGTAGAAAGCTGCCTATTTCCAGTTTCGGTTGTGAAAGTTCCCGCATTACTCCACTGTATGGCAGCAATTACTACCAGTAAAAGATAAAAACAATTCTTCATGATCATTGTATATTGCCGCGATATTGATTTACTGTTGGGTAACAAAGTTAGTTAATCCTCATGATAATGCACCTTTGTAGGGTGGCTCATTGGTGCATTCTATAATAAAAACCAACTTTTAAAAGTTAGTTTTTATTTTTCCGGGAGTGATTCAATAAAGTGTATTCAAGAATCTATTTCACTTTAAGAAAAGTTCCTTCCAACGTTGCATTCATTCCAAACTCACAATCTGATGTTTGCACAGACGGAACCTGTGTAATTGATAAAAATCCATTATAAAAAGTCGCGACGAATGAACATGATTTATTGATATCAATTGTAAACTGATTATTTTTAATCATCACCTCTCCCGATGCATCTGCAATATTTCTGCCCGGAGCCCCCGTTACAGAACCAATGTCATAGGAATACATCTGATCTTTCAGCTTTTTAATCGTGATACTTCCCTGATACCCGTTTTCTCCATATTGATACGTATACGTTCCTTCAAAACGATCAGACGGAACAGGTGCAAATATTTCCGGTTTCGGATGGACTTTAGTCTGGATATCAAGTGTCATGGGATAAACTGTTTCAGACTTTGTGGAAGACCATGATCCAGATAATTTTCCATTTTTTAAGACCGCATCAATAATCCCGCTGATATTCCCATCGTTTTCAAATTCCTCCAAATGATAATGGTTTCCGGAATCCACCGTTCCTATTATTTTAATGGGTTTCTTTTCTTTAGTTTTTACATATCTGATGTTCCCTAAAACGACATTCTTTGAAACACTTAAGTTTAGTTCAACAGGGATTTTTTGGTTGATAAAACCGCTAAAACTATAATTCGCGTCTGTATTCTTTTGCTGAGCGTGACAGATGCCTGTGGCAAAGCATATCATGAAGGTTACTTTTTTCAGATAGTTCATATTATTTAGATTTAATGATCAAGTGGATACGATTCAGTGAAGTTATTTTTAAAAAAAAGCTTCGTCATACAAAAGTACAAAAAGACGACTATTACAATGCTCTTCTACCAGAAAAAGCCAGTTGAAATTGACCATTATTTTACGTATTAAAAAGTAATCCCTAAACAAAAATTCAACTGATATTCAAAAATTTACAAAAACAAACATTTTAAAATTGCAGACTGAGTCCATTTCAAAGATGAATATTCATTATTTTTGAACCATTCTAAAAAGTAAATTTAAAATTCCATCAATGAAAAAAATAAGTTTCGTCTGCCTAAGTCTGTTAATTTTTACAGCCTGTCAAAATGATTCCAAAAAAGAGCGTACTGAGACCACAGCAACTACAAAGGATACCATCACTGCAAAAGCACCTTCAGCAAATACCATCACTCCGCAAACGAAGGAAATTCCCACTTTGAAAGAATGCACGGAAAAACAGGTTGAATATGAAACCGAAGTGGAATGTATCTTTAAAAATAAAGACGTTAATGAAGTCTACCAAGCTACCATAAAAGATCAGGAGATAGAAAAAGCAGAACTTTTACTGCCGGACCTTCCCAAAGAAAATACCACCAAAGAAATCAATAAAGACGGCCTGTTGTCCATCAGCTACACGGTTTCTCCAAAGAAAACAGAGATTGAGTTTCAGTTTGAAGGCGGAGTAACGACCTTAAGTCTTGAGCAAATGGATAAAGACGTTAAAAGAATCATTATTCACAGCGCAGATTAAACCGGCGAAGAAACACCGTAATAATTTAAGTCAAAAATATATTGAGTTTAAAAAAATGTTTTATACCTTTGCTCTGTGAATTTCAATAACACGACATATTATTATAGAATTTTTAACTCAGATCTGGGATAGGGATTCTTATGAACATAAACATATAAACCTCGTCCTAGGACGGGGTTTTTTATTTTAAAAAATTTAAAAAGATGAAAATAAGTATTATTGGTGCAGGTTTAATCGGAGGTTCAATGGCTTTAAAATTAAGAGAAAAAGGCATTGCAGATTTTATCTATGGAATTGATAACAATCAGCAGCACATCAGTAAAGCACTGGAACTTAAAATTATTGATGCGGGTACAGATCTCGAATACGGGGTTAAAAATGCTGATTTTATCATCATTGCCGTTCCTGTAGATGCAGCCCGAAAGTTACTTCCTGATGTTCTGGATTTAATATCCGACCACCAAACTGTAATGGATGCCGGATCTACAAAAGCAGGGATCGTCAATTCAGTTAAAGACCATCCGAAACGTTCCAGATTTGTGGCTTTTCACCCCATGTGGGGTACGGAAAACAGTGGTCCTGCATCTGCTGTTTCCGACAGTTTTTCAGGAAAGGCAGGCGTTATCTGCAACAAGGAAGAATCGGCACCCGACGCTCTTCAGTTGGTCGAAAAAGTGGCAGAAAACCTTGATATGCACCTGATCTACATGAATGCAGAAGACCACGACATTCATACGGCCTATATTTCTCATATTTCTCATATTACCTCTTACGCTCTGGCCAATACTGTTTTGGAAAAAGAACGTGAAGAGGAAACGATTTTCCAGCTTGCCAGTTCCGGTTTCTCCAGTACGGTACGTCTTGCAAAATCACACCCGGAAATGTGGGTTCCTATCTTTAAACAAAACAAAGAAAATGTTCTGGATGTTCTGAACGAACATATTACCCAGCTTAGAAAATTTAAGGCTGCACTAGAAAAAGAAAACTATGAATACCTTGAAGAACTTATTACCAATGCGAACAGGATCAGAGGTATATTAAGGTAAATCAGAAGTAACCAATATTAAAATACAGGAAGCTGAAAGAAGGAGACAAGAGATAAATAACCACCTTGACTCCTTCTTTTCAGCTTTTTATTTTAACCACTATCCTTTTAACTTCTCCTTGAAGATCGGGCCAACTCAACAGAAGCAAAAATTCTTGAGTACTTAATCTACCCTCTCAAAAAATATTTCACGGATCCTCACGAACAATTCAATAAAAAACGTGACAATTCCCCTCCTCCGAAGGGGTGGCGAAAATTCAAAGAATTTTTGACGGGGTGGTTGAATCTTTTAGTTCATTACTCACCCGCCCTCTAATTCTTTCTCTCCTTTCACCATTAAAATCCTGGACTTTCAGATCATTTCATAAAAAAAATTTAATAAAATTAAAAAACATTTTAACTTTATTAAAAAAAAGTATTACTTTCGTAAAAAATATAATCAATGAAACTTCCGACGGTTTGCCCAAGTTGTGACAGTACTTTAAACGTAAGTCAGATGAAATGCCCGAGCTGCAAAACAGAAGTCAGTGGCGATTACGAACTTCCCGTTCTTCTCAAGTTGAACCGTGAAGAGCAGGAATTTGTTCTGAATTTCTTTCTTTCCAGCGGAAGCATCAAAGAAATGGCCAAACAAGCCGGACTTTCCTATCCGACCATGAGAAATAAAATGGACGACCTGATCACTAAAGTAGGACAACTAAAAACGAACCTCTAAACTCAACAAGATGAACTGGAAAACCATATTTAATCCTTTTGAAAGATTTGATGATAAATTGCTGCTAGGTATTGGCATATTAGCAACAATTTTGGCTATTTTAGTGGGTTATTGGACAGGTACCTATTTCAGCAGTATTTATAGGATTAACAGTTTAGATAAGGTGACATTCCAGGCTGTTGCTATTCCCACCTTAATCAGTTTTTCGTCTGCCATAGCCGTTCTTTTCATTTTAGGTAAAATTTTAAACAGCAAAACACGGCTTATTGATATTGCCAATACCGTATTAATTTCACAGCTTTTGCTTGTTATTCTTCAAGCCACAGACAAAATATCTTTTATAAAAGAGGCTCCTAAAAAAGTGATCGCGCATCAGAAACACCCTTCTGATCCGTTACCTGTTTTAGACATTGCCATTATGCTCACAATGGCATCAGTCACTATTATTATTTTGATCTATAGTATAACCCTTTATTACAATGGCTTTAAAACAGCAACCAATATCAAAAAATGGCAGCATATCGTACTTTTTGCCGCGGCATCTATGATCACGACTTTGATATGCCAAATATTACTATCTAAATACTTCTAAACATCATGAAAATCAAATTTTTATTGGTGCTGGTTTTTCTGGCACACCTTTGTCACGCCCAAATTGAAGGCACCTGGAACGGAGAAATCGACACCCAGATGATGAAACTACCCTTGATACTGAAGATCAAAAAAGATCCGGAAGGCTATTCCTCTCTGCTCAACAGTCCCAAACAGAGCAAAAATGATATCACTGTAGACCAAACGGCTTTCACGAATAACGAACTTAGTTTTAGCATCAAAAAAATCAATGCCAGCTATAAGGGAGTTTTTAAAGAAGATCATTTTGAAGGGAACTTTACCCAGAATGGGAAAATACTTCCTTTAGACCTATTCAGACATCTTCCTGTTTCTAAAAATTCTGATGTTCCGTACCTCAATGGAAAAGCAATTAATAAAGAAAAAATAGATGATTTCCTGAATTATATTGCTGAGAAAAACCAGGGAATCGGCAGTGTATCTATTTTCAGAAACGGCATTCAGGAATACCATAAAGATTTCGGCCAACAGCAATTAAACAATGTGACCTATGATAAAGACACGCAATATCAAATAGGGTCTGTCAGTAAAATGATTACAGCAGTGATGCTGATGCAGCTGGTTGAAAGCGGGAAGCTTAAACTGGATGAAAAACTCTCAAAATATTATCCCGAGATCCCTAACGCTAAAAAAATCACCATAAAACAAATGCTGAACCACACCAGCGGATTGGGCGATTATGTAGGTGAAGAAAAAGATAATTGGCTTTTCGGAAAGGCGGTAGGTGATAAAGCCATTGTTGCGGAGATCAAAAAACAGGGCGGCAGCTTTGAACCGGGAAAGAAAACCAAATATTCCAATTCAGCTTATTTTCTACTTAGCAGAATTCTGGAAAAAATTTCCGGTCAACCTTATAATATCATTTTAAAGGAAAATATCCTGAAAAAAGCAGGAATGCACCATACTTTTTCAGTACTGGACCATCCAAAGAATGTATTTAAATCTTACAAATTGACAGGCGGAAGCTGGAAAGAAGTTCCTGATTTTGATTTCCATAACTGTATTGGATTGGGAGATATTGTTTCTACTACAGAGGATATGAATACTTTCATTGATGCTTTATTCACCGGAAAATTCATTAAAAAAGAAACTCTTGAAATGATGACTTCCAATAAAGAGGAAAAATTTTTCGGAACAGGAATTATGAAAGTGCCTTTCTACAACATTATTGCCTACGGACATGGTGGTGATACAGCAGGATCTCACTCTATTCTATCGTATGAACCGAATGATAAACTCTCTTTTGCAGTGACCATTAACGGAGAAAATCTGTCCCATAATGATCTGTATCTTGGTATTTTAAATCTTTTATATGGAAGAAATTACCAATACCCATCTTTTGACGCAGAAAAATCAGATCCCGAACTAAAACAATATGAAGGAGAATATGAATCAAAAGAAATCCCGATTCCTTTGACTGTATTTTCTAAAAACGGATCTTTATTTGCGCAAGGAAAAGGACAACAGGAATTCCCTCTGGAAAAGATGGAAAAAAATAAATTCCAGTTTGAAAAAGGCGGTATCACCATTCTCTTTATTCCTGAAAGCAAACAAATGCAACTCATTCAGAAAGGAAAAACCTATCTGTTTGATAAGAAATAAAAGCATAGCCATAAAAACACGCTATATATTCAAAAGAAATCCTTAGGTTGCGGCCTAAGGATTTTATATTTCAAAACAAAATGCTTTCTTTTAACATTCAGGAACGTTCACTGCAATAGCAAGTCCACCTTCTGACGTTTCTTTAAAACGGTCACTCATTGATAAAGCCGTTTCCCACATGGTTTGAATCACTTCATCTAAGGTTACTTTCGCTTTGGAAGGATCACTTTCCAAGGCAATATTGGCTGCTGTGATCGCTTTCATGGCGCCCATTGTATTTCTTTCGATACATGGGATCTGTACCAGTCCTTTGATTGGGTCGCAGGTAAGGCCGAGATGATGCTCCATAGCAATTTCTGCCGCCATTAATACCTGACCGATGCTTCCTCCTAAAATTTCGGTAAGCCCTGCCGCTGCCATCGCCGATGATACCCCGATTTCGGCCTGACATCCGCCCATCGCAGCAGAAATGGTTGCATTTTTCTTGAACAGCGTTCCGATTTCTCCGGCAACCAGTAAAAACCTCACAATATCATCTTCGCTTACACATTCTGTAAATGCCTGCGAATACATTAATACTGCCGGAATAACACCGCTGGCTCCATTGGTAGGTGCCGTGATAATTCTTCCGAAACTCGCGTTCTCTTCATTCACTGCTAATGCAAAACACGCGATCCATTTATTGATATTGGTAAAGTTTTCTTCCGCATCCACAACCAGCTTAAACCATTCGTCGATATTTTTATAGATCTTATCTCCTAAAAGTTTCCTGTTGATTCCTGCGGCCCTTCTGGTTACATTTAAACCTCCGGGAAGGATACCTTCTTTATTGACTCCTTTATAGATACATTCTTTAATATTTTTCCAGATATACAATGCCTGTTCTCTGGTTTCTTCAGGAGTTCTCCAGCTTTCTTCATTGATCATGATCAGATCTGAAAATCTGCTGAATCCCAGTTTTTCACAATATTTTACAATATCTGAACCATGATGACAAGGATAAAGTGTACGGACACAGTGTTTTTCTATAGAGTTTTTCTCCTGGCTGGCAATAAAACCACCTCCTACAGAATAGAAATCCTGAACAAGCTCGGTTCCGTCTTCAAAAACAGCTCTGAAAATCATTCCGTTAGGATGAAAATCAAGGGATTTCTGCATATTTAAAACCAGATGATGCCCGTAGATAAAAGGAATTTCTTTTTCTCCACCCAGATTAATGATCTGGTCACTTTTGATCTTCGCTATTTTTTCATCAATTTTTGAAGTATTGATGGTGGTAAAATCTTCACCATTCAATCCAAGCATTCCGGCAATATCTGTCCCATGTCCAATTCCCGTTTTAGCTAAAGAACCGAAAAATTCAAGAAAAACTTCCTTCACTTCCGCGATGGATCTTTCCCTTTTTATAATTCTGATAAATGCAGAAGCTGCATTCCAGGGACCCATTGTGTGCGAACTGGAAGGGCCTATTCCTACTTTAATAATCTCAAAAACCGATATTGATTCCATAGATGATTCTTCATTTTTCCTCGAAAACAAAGATACATGATAAATCCCAATAAAAGCATCCCGGGATCTTAGAATTAATACTCCTTTAACGCGGCATCAGATGCCTTTATAATAAGTATTTTTGTAAATTAGCTAATCCGTGTTGTCTTCTAAACCTATTGATATCAATTTTCTCTCCTTCTAATCATTTTGAATGGAAACATTAATTAAGAACATTTTAAAGCATGTCAGGTTAAGTCCGGAGGAAATTGCCATTTTTAAAAGTTTCTGGACAGAAAAAACATTGGAAAAAGGCGAATTTCTTCTAAGAAACGGTGAAACCTGCCGATATGACAGTTATATTATTTCAGGGGTTTTAAAAGCTTTTTGTATCAATTCAGGCAATGGAAATGAGGAAATTCTTTTCTTAGCTATTGACGATTGGTGGGCTACCGATATCTCCAGTTTTTCTAAACAAAAAGCATCCATTTACAATATTCAGGCCGTAGAAAAAACAAATCTTTTACAGATCAGTCATCAGAATTTTCAAAAAATGCTGCAGGAAATCCCTTCCCTGGAGAGATACTTCAGGATTATTTTAGAAGGCTATCTGGAAACTCTTGAGAAGAGAATTGTCTGGAACCACATGTACAAAGCGGAACAGAAGTATTATGATTTTCTCGAGACCTATCCTGATATTGCTTCCAGGGTTCCTCAATATTTAATTGCTTCCTATTTAGGTGTATCGGCAGAATTTATAAGCAGAATACGAAAAAAAAATAAATCCTCTTGAACTAGATCAATTTTTAAGGACTGAATAATCAGGAATTTTGTTGCTATTAAATTGATAGTAATGAAAGTACTGATTATTAATGCAAGCGTAAGAAATGAAAGATCTTACAGCAGAAAATTAACCCAACTTTTTGTTGAAAACTGGAAAATCAGATATCCCGCAGATGTATTTACGTACAGAGAAACGGGGATTGACAGTATTCCCAATATTAACGAATCTTGGATTGCAGGAGCATTTAAAAAACCGTCAGACAGGACAGAAGAAAACCAAAAGTCATTACAGATAAGCAATGAGCTGGTCCAAGAGCTCAAAGAACATGATATCTATGTCATTGGAACTCCCATGTATAACTGGGCCGTTCCCAGTGGGCTAAAAGCTTATATAGACCAGGTGATGCGGATCAATGAAACCTGGAAATTCAGGTCAGGAGTTCCGGATGGCGACTACGTAGGTTTGCTTGAAAACAAAAAAGCATTTATATTATCTGCCCGGGGCGATACTGGATACGGAGAAAATGAAAAAAACGGACATATCAATTTTCAAACCACCTATCTGAAACACATTTTCGGAATCATGGGAGTGAAAGATATGACCATTTTTTCATTAGATAATGAAGAGTTTGGGGGCGAAGTATTTGAAAAGTCAAAAAACAAAATTTTCAACGCCATCCAATCCATTGAATAAGATCGGGAAACATCCTTTTAATTGAGTATTCCAATCAGGGCATTTAGCTTTACGTCTTATGCCCTGTTTTTCTTTTAGCAATCATCACTTGAGACTTTCCTCATGCTGGGAAAGATCGAGCCCCATAGACTCTGCTTCTTCAGAAACTCTGAGGGTAATAATAGAATCTGTAATCTTATACAAAAGCAGGGAACCAAAGAATGTGAAAACCGAAACAAGAGCCAGAGCAATCATATGATGAGCAAAAACTTCAATTCCCCCATGAAGAAGACTGGCATTTTCACCGTGGGCAAATACAGCCGTGAGGATCATTCCCATAATCCCACCTACTCCGTGACAGGCAAATACATCCAGCGTATCATCTATTTTTTTCAGCGCTTTCCAGTTCATCATGAGATTAGAAACGATCGCCGCTGCAAATCCGATAAAAAGACTTTCCGGAATGCTGACAAAGCCACAACCGGGAGTAATTGCTACCAGCCCTACAACCGCTCCGATACACGCCCCCAATGCAGAAACACTTCTCCCGTTGATCCGGTCAAAAAATATCCAGGTCATCATGGCAGAAGCTGATGCAATCGTAGTGGTTCCAAAAGCCATAGCTGCCGATGCATTCGCGCTGAGTGCTGATCCGGCATTAAACCCAAACCATCCGAACCAGAGCATTCCGGTTCCTAAAAGGACATAAGGAATATTGGAAGGTTCATGGTGAGGATTTTTTCTGTTCCCTAAAACCATCGCACCAGCCAAGGCTGCAAAACCGGCACTCATGTGGACCACAGTTCCACCCGCAAAATCTTTTATGCCAAAATATTTATTTAAAAGTCCGTCCGGATGCCATACCATATGACAAAGTGGTGTATAAATGAAAATGCTGAAAAGCACCATAAACAAAAGATAAGAGATAAAACGTACGCGTTCTGCAAAAGAACCGGTAATCAACGCAGGTGTTATAACGGCAAATTTCATCTGAAAAAGGGCAAAAAGAACAAACGGAATCGTAGAAGCCATTGCTTTGTGAGGCAGAACCCCAACCCTGCTGAAAAATGGATAACTTAAAGGGTTTCCAATAATTCCGTAATGAACCCCATCCACTTCAAAACCTAAAGAATCGCCAAAAGATAAAGAAAACCCTACAACAACCCACAAAATTGAAATAACACCCAGGGCAATAAAGCTTTGGAGCATCGTGGAAATCACATTTTTTTTCCCTACCATGCCGCCGTAAAAGAAGGACAGTCCCGGGGTCATCAGAAGGACAAGACCTGCTGCTGCCAGAATCCATGCGACATCTGCACCTACGATTTTATCTTCACTAAGGAACTCTCCCGTATTGGGGAAATCAACGATCGGACTCCAGAATAATCCTCCGAATGCCACCAGGGTAATGACAGAGAATGAAACAATCCATTTTAAACCAACTTTCATACAATTTACATTTAACCCTATCAAAATTAAATATAAATTTTATAAAAACACTTATTTTAAACCACTAACCCTTAAAAAAATACACTAAATCGTAAATTTTATCATTTCAAACAAAAACCTCCTTCAATATTTTGGATACTTCCTTGTATTTTGTGGCCGGAAAAAGATGCGTTCCCCCTTTGATGACATAATCCGGTTTTGAATATTTAATAGGAAATACAATATCTTTATCTCCTAAAATCTGGATAACCCCCGGAATTTCCTCAAATTTCCATTCTGAGACCTTTTCCACAGACCACTTCAGATAGTAGGGATCCCGAACCTGAAAGTATTGAAGAATTTTTGGATTCTTCGGATCAAACAATTTTCTCACTACAGAATAAACATTCGCCGCTTTGTCATTGAACATCCCTGTAGGAAGTATTCTCGGAATTTTTGTAATCTCCCCTGTCCTGATCAATTTAGATTTTTCTTTATCTGACCTGATGCTTCCCATGATAACCACTTTTTGGGCAGGTTTAAGTTTATTGATCTCCTGAACCATAATCCCACCAAAAGAATAACCCAGCAGGCAAAACGGCTCTGAATCATCTACTTTCTCCGCCATTCTTTCAACATAGGAATAAAAGGGCTCATTTTTGTGGGGAATAAGCCAGTCTATAAAAATTAATTCACAGTTCTCGGGAAATTCCAGTCTTTCCAATACTTTAAAGTCTGCTCCGAGGCCACTTACTACATAAATTTTCATAGGACTAATTTAGGAAAAACGAAGGAAAAGAAACAGATTAAATTTGACATGTACCGCATTTTTAATTTTTAAGAATACGGGACGTTTTAGAATATAAAGAGAGATTTTGCTTTAACTGTATGCTTTTGTAACGCAAAGTTTTTGCCTTAGTCTTTATAACAAGGAAAGCAAAGAACTGCCGCTGCACCAATAACTGAGTTATCGAATCATGTGATTGCTCAAGTTGTTTAACCTATTATCTATTTCTTCCAGCAGCCCGTTTTATCAATCCATTAAAGGCATAAAAAATGGGCAGTTTATAAAAACTGCCCATCGTATTTTGATAGTATATCTTACCTATTTCTTTTTCTTCACAGGAACCCTGTTATCATTATCCAGTTTTTCTGTAGAAACTTTGAATTGGAAATCCATTTCATCCTTGATGAAGTAATCTTTCAGCGAAGACTGGTAGAATACTTTAAAGTCTCTTCTGTTTAATGAGAATTTAGCAGATTCAATCACCACTGTAAACTGAGTTACATAAGCATTCGCCGGGAAGGTGATCGTTTTTCTTACTCCTTTGATGGTAATATCACCATATATCGTTGAATTGTACTCACTGTTTGCTAAAGGAATTATTTTAGTCAGGTGGAATTTCGCGATCGGAAATTTTTTAACTTCAAAGAAATTGGTGCTTTTCAATTCGTTGGTAAGCTTGATTTGATCTTCTTCGGAAATATCTCCCGCCATCATGCTTCTCATATCTATAATAAACTCTCCGTCTACCAGAACTGTTTTATCGAAATTGAATTTTCCGCTTTTCAGCTTTACCGTCCCTGAATGCGAAGAAGCCTCAGTTTTAACGACTTTATATCCCCACCACCTGATCTCTGATGAAGTCACTTTTGAAACCTTATCAAATTTCCTCTGTGCAGAAACAAATGATATGCTCGCGCACACCATAGCAAACAATAGTAATCTTTTCATTCTTTTTTATTTACAATTCAACAAAAATAAAAAAAAGTGTAGAACTTCTACACTTTTAACAATCTTTTTTTGATTAAATTATTTAGCAGTCACCTTTACAATCATTTCGATGTCATCTTTCACAAAAACATCTTGCATTGTAGATTTGTAAGCAACGTCGAATTTCTGTCTGTCGAAAGCGAATTTATCAGAAACCAGACTTACCACTCCTTTGCTGTAAGCAATCTTTGCAGGGAAAGTGATTGGGCTTGTTTTTCCTTTCACGGTAAGGTTTCCTGTTACTAAAGAGTTGTAAATCTTATCGCTGTTTTTCTTTACAGAAGTGATTTTGAAAGAAGCAGTAGGGAATTTTTCAACTTCGAAGAAGTCACCGTTCTTAAGGTGTCCGTTCAATTTCTGCTGATATTCTCCTGAAAGATCAGTTGCGTTGATAGAAGTCATATCCAATACAAAGCTTCCTCCTACAAGATTATTTCCTTTCATGATCATATCTCCGGACTTTACTTTTACCGTCCCGTCATGAGAGCTTGCCTCAGATTTAGCTACTTTGTATCCCCACCAGTGAACATCAGACGCTACTACTTTTTTTGACTGTCCGAATGCCAAACCACTGGCAACAACTGCTAATAAGAATATTTTTTTCATTTGAATAAAGTTATTTACTTGTTTAATGCTGCAAATGTAGCCAACTTATCCGATAGATTTCATTGATGTATATCAATAAAAGTAATTATTTTTATGAATAATATCATCCCATAAAAAAACTCCGAAAGTTTCGGAGTTTTGTATTTTAATTTTGATAATAAGCGGTGTACAATGCGGCGCCTTTCAATGCCGTATGGTTTTGTTTAACCAGATAGATCGGCGTGCTTTTCAACAGCTCTTCCATCTTGTCACTTATTTTAAACTTATCATAGAATTTTCCCTTGTCTATATATTCTCTGATGGTCTGTGGAATATCTCCGGAAATCAATAATCCTCCGGTCGCTTTAAGCTTCAGCACAAGGTTGTTCGCTTCTCTTGCCATAAATTCTATAAAGGTATCTAAGGCAATTTTACAGATGAGTACGTCTTCCTCTACAGCAGCTTTGTAAATCTCCTGAACGAAATTCCCTCCAGAAATACGTTCTGCCAGCCATTCCGGCTCAGGATGTCTTTTTACGTCTCTTAAGAATCTGTAGATATTGAAAAGACCTGTTTTAGACAGTACGTTCTCCCAGCTTACAATACCATAGATATTGTTCAGGAACTGATAAAATTCAACTTCAACATTCGTTCTCGGAGAGAATTCTGAATGCCCGCCTTCAGTGGCGAAAGGTCTCAGGTATTTCCCGTCGAAGAAATATCCGGCTTCCCCCAGTCCGTTTCCGGGAGCAAGGATGGCTACATTTCCTTTTTCAAGATGACCACTGGTATAGATGGGATCCAAATCATTATCTTCCAGAAGTCCCATTCCATAGGCAGAAGCTTCAAGGTCATTCAGCATATCCGCTTTCTCAAACCCGAAATCTCTGGTATATTCTTCAATATTTAAGTCCCAACCTAGCCTTGCAGGACTGCTTTTCCCATCAATTACTGGTCCGGGAACAGCTAATGAAAGACGTTTTACATTCTCCAGCTGATTATCCTGAATGAATTTTCTTAATATATCAGAAAATGACGCATAGTCTTTCGTACTATAGTCATTCTGAATTTTTATCTCAAGACCTCCGTTACCGGAAACAAAATAGCCTAAGATGGTTATATCTTCACGGAGACTTGCTCCAATGATTGTCACATGATCATTATTACTGTTCTCTACTCCTGGTAAATAAAGCGGAAATTTTGGATTCAAAATCATAACCTCAAATTTTATCAAATATAATAATAGTTTTCGTAAATCCTGTAGGGAAGCAAAAAACCTTTTCATTTTAATAAAAAGGTTTTGGCTAATAATTGTTTATATATAAATCTAACTACTTTCCTAATGGAATATTGTATCCGAAACCAAGTCCGATATTCCCCACATTATAGTCCTGTCCAGCGATATCGCCTTTATCTCCTACAAAAACTTTTTGGTATTGTACGAAGAAATTCCAGTCTCTGTTGTGGTATCCGATTTCCGGTTTGATGTAGAAACCTCCGTCTGGTCTGTCGGCAGAACTGTTGGAAGCTACTTTTTTATCCCCTACAAGGAAACCGTATCCTAAGTCTGTTCCAAAGTAGAAACCAGTCTGTTTAGGATAAATTCTGATTAAAGCTCCTACAGGAACTACCCCTACGTCATTGTTATCATAACCGTTGTTACTTTTTCCAAAATAATGAGTATATCCTGTTGCAATACCTAATCCAAATCCTGGAGTGATCAAATTCTGATATGATACATCCACCCCTGCAGCTGCAGAAAGATTATCTGAAGGAACTGCTAAACCAACATTTGCACCTACCTTGATCATATTGTTCATCTTTGAGCTTTGTGCACTTGCGATACCTGCTGTTAAGATTCCAGCCAGTAATATTGTTTGCTTTAACATTTTCATAACTCTAATTTTAAATTTTACTAATCCAATAAGATGTAAAAATCGTGCCAAGGGACGTTTAGCGTTGGATTTTAACACTAAACCCAAATATAAAACAATGATTATCAATATGTTAATTTATATTAAAATTAAATGATTGTTTAAGTTAAATCTTAAAATTCATACGATTGCGAATTCTTAACCGTTATCATTTTAACCTTTATCTCTCTTTATCATCAAAAAATTAAATTCTCTTAACATGGCCGACTCACTTTTACACAATAAACATCTTCTTTGGCGTGCCGGTTTCGGAGCCGGAATCAACCAGATCGGGGATCTGAAAAATATCAGCTTAAAAACGCTTGCTAATGAATTATTTAAAGAACAAAAATATACAGAAATCAACTATGACACGCCTGATACTGTAATTTCAGATGATATGATGGACAGCAGAACTCCGGCTGATAAGAAAAAGGAAATGCAGCGGATCATCAGGGAACAAAGCAATGAACTGAACCTGAATTTTCTGAATCAGATGGTGAACAGCAAGGATCAGCTGAGAGAGAAGATGGCCTTTTTCTGGCACGGACATTTTGCATCGAGGGTCAACAATTCAAAATTCAGTAAACAGCTTTTGAATACGATCAGAAAGAATGCGCTGGGTAATTTTAAAGAACTCCTTTTCGAAGTGAGCCAGTCACCTGCCATGCTGAATTTCCTCAATAATCAACAGAATAAAAAAGATCATCCGAATGAAAACTTTGCCCGCGAAGTCATGGAACTGTTTACGATGGGAAGGGGAAATTATACGGAAAAAGATATCAGAGAAGGAGCCAGAGCATTTACGGGCTGGGGATATGATAAAGAGGGTAATTTTAAAGAGCGAAAAAACCTTCACGATGACGGAACCAAAACATTTCTGGGAAAAACGGGAAACTTCACCGGAACCGATATTTTAAATATCATCCTTGAACAAAAAGCGACTGCTGCCTTTATTACGACTAAAATATATAAGTTTTTCGTGAATGAAAAGGTAGATGAGAATATTGTAAACCAATTGAGTGCGAATTTCCATCAATCAGGATATGACATCAGAAAACTCATGTCTGATATATTTTCGAGTTCCTGGTTTTATGATAAAAAAAATATTGGAAACAGAATAAAATCTCCGATAGAACTAATGGCTGGAATGATGCGGATGCTCCCAATGAACATTCAAAACCCGGAAAACCTCATCGTTTATCAGAAACTGCTTGGCCAGATGCTTCTCTATCCACCGAACGTTGCCGGATGGCCCAACGGAAAATCATGGATAGACAGTTCTACCCTGATGGTCAGACTTCAGATTCCGCAGATATGGTCCGGATTGCGCCCTTTGGAATACAGTCCGCGACAGGATGATGATATCGACATGGGCATGAAATCGCGTGAAACAGCCATGAACAAATCGTTTAAAAACCCCAATATTACGATTGACTGGGCCAGGCTGGAAAAGGTTTTTGCCGATAAAAACTGTGAAGAATACCTTATTCAGAATACCAAAACTCTCGACATGGATTCTGTAAAGAATTTTTCGGATAAGAGTATTAAAATGAATATTATCAACCTGATGTCTACGCCGGAATATCAGTTGTGTTAGATAGCAGATCAGTGAATAAAAAACATCCACCATTAAAAAAACGCAGTCAAGCCCTGCCACCTGTCACCTGCAAGCTGCCACCTTTAATTTAACCTAAAAACAAAATTATGCTAATCAAAAGAAGAGATTTCCTCAAAATAAGTTCATTAGCTACTGCATCGCTGATGATGCCCAATTTTCTGAGAGCCATGACATTGAATGAAGCTCTTGAGCCGAATCAGAAAATCCTTGTTGTGCTTCAGTTTACGGGTGGAAATGATGGTTTGAATACGATTATTCCGTCAAAAAATGACATTTACTTTAAAGAAAGAAACCATATTGCCATTAAAGATTCTTTACCATTGAATGACGAAACGGGAATCAATCCGGCGTTGTCTTATTTTAAGGAACTATACGACAATGGTGAACTTTCTGTAATGAATAATGTAGGGTATCCCAATCCGGATAAATCTCATTTCAGAAGTATGGACATCTGGCATTCTGCCAGTAAAAGTGACGAATTTCTGGAAACAGGATGGCTGGGACGTTTTCTGGATGAAGAATGCTACCGATGTGAACATCCCACCCAGGCACTGGAAGTAGATGATATGCTGAGTCTGGCACTGAAGGGAGAAAACAATAAGGCCTTTGCATTTAAAGATCCCAAAAGGCTTTATCAGACCAGTCAGGAGAAGTATTTCAAATCTTTATATGATCACCATCACGATGATGAAACGGTTTCTTATTTATACCAGACGCTGGGTTCCACGATCAATAATGCAGATTATATATTTGAAAAAAGTAAGTTAAAAAAAATAGATCAGACGTATCCCAATTCACAACTAGGAAAGGATTTTAAAACGGTGGCATCATTAATCAAGTCTGACATTAATACTCAGGTTTATTATCTTTCTGTGGGAAGTTTTGATACCCATGTGAACCAGAATGAAAGACAGACCAAGCTGTTCAGCGACATTAATGAAGCGGTAAAGTCATTTGTGGCTGACTTAAAAAGTAACGGTATTTTCAATAATGTACTATTGATGACTTTTTCAGAGTTCGGACGTCGGGTAGCTCAAAATGCCAGCAATGGAACTGATCACGGAACGGCCAATCAGATGTTTTTTATCAGCGGTGGTCTTAAAAAGAAAGGAATGCTCAACGCGCTTCCGGATCTGCAAAAACTAAATGAAGGGGATCTGATCTATACCGAAGATTTCAGAAAAGTGTATGCTACGATTCTCAAAAACTGGCTGAAGGCAGATTCTTCCAAAGTATTAGGCTGGAAAAACGGAATTTATGATTTTATCTGATAGAATTTAATAAAACTGCCACTCTGATCCTATGAATCAAAATGGCAGTAATTTAAGATGCATCTCTGCTAAATATGGGAATTTCTCCCGCAGATTTTACAGATGACGCAGATGTTTGCGTTGTATTTTGTCTTCTTTGATATTACTTTATGCTTTTCTATACTTCTTCTTTTTCTTCCACGGTGCATTTTTTCCGACATCCCCTGCCATGATACATCCGTAAGGCATCACCTCATCCAGAACTTCACAAAGTCCGTATTCTTCAATCTGTGCTCTTACATTTTTAGCACTTTTATAAGCGGTTGGCAGTTCGGAGATATCAATTTCATTGGAGAAGAAACGGATATCAAGTCCTTTGGTTTCTTCATCAAAGATCTCTTCAATTGTTTTATGGGCCAATGACTTTTTATGCTGCGTTCTGCTGAAATTTCTTCCGGCTCCGTGCGGCGCAAAACCAAGGTTTCTTTCATTTGTTTTTCCCTGAACAATCAAAACGGGCTCTGACATATTTAGTGGGATCAATCTCGGTCCTGTGATATCCGGCATAAATTTATCATCCAGCGGAGTGGCTCCTTTCGCATGATAAAACAGATCACCATCTTTGAAAACGAAGTTATGCTCATTCCAATATCTATCCTGCTTTTCAGTCCCCAGTTTATTTAAAACTGCATCATGAATATTGACATGATTTTCCTTCGTCCATGTTCTGATGAGCTGAAGGGCTTCCCAATAAGCCTGTCCTTCTTCCGTATCGAAAGGGATCCATGCATTTTCTCTCAAGGTTTCCGGAGATATATCCTGTCTGAAACGATTGGCCACTTTCATTCCCTTATCATACAGAGCAGCACCCGGAGCTCTTGATCCATGATGGGTAACCAACATCGTATTTCCTGTATTTTTGGACGTTCCTACGAACAGGAAATGGTTTCCGTCTCCCTGAGTTCCCATATGAGAACGGGCAATACTGATCAGTTTTTCATCACTTAAGAAGTAGTTTTCTCTGAAAGCATCCATCAGTTCCTGAGACATCGGCATCTGCTCTCCTCTCGGTCTTCCTCCATATCCGAAATGCGTCACTGAATGAGCTGCATCCAGCACTTCTTTAGGATCAGCATCTCCAAAATCCGTCAACATCACAGAACAACAGATATCTGCACTATGAAATCCAGGGTGAATGGCATTTTTAGCCACCACCACTCCACCTACGGGAATCAGTCCTTCGGGACCTGTAGGACAGGCATCCGGCATCAGAGCACCGGCCGTCAGCGTAGGTGTTTTCATTAATACTTTCATCGTGTTGATGACTTTTTCCACATTATCAGTTTCACTTTCATGCTCAGCTCTGATGTTGATGATAAAATCTTTTGCGGTTTCATGAAGGGGAATGATATCGGGCTGCTTAAACTGATCAAGATATTCTTTGATCTGAACTTCGTCCAGATTATTTTCGTTGATATGTGTAATGGCATCTTTAAACCATTTGGCTGGTCTGTACCCTAATTCAATCAGGTGATTTCCGTTAAATTCCATTTGTATTGTCATTTTGATAGTGCAAAGTAATACCACAAGTGCGCAATAATTCTGCGTAGATAAAATTATTTTAATTATTTTTGTCAAAAAGTGGAGAAAGCCATCGCTTATTACAATTCAATTCTTAAAATTAAAAAATTATGTTAGTAGAACAACTCAAAAACAATCCTGAAGCCATTCAGTTCAAAGAAGTTATTGCCTATATCGATGAACACTATGATTTTACCCCTACAGAATTTAAAAATGGTACTACGGTAAATGAAGCGGGTCAGAATAACGGTTCATGCAAAGTATTCAGTTTTGCAAAGCTTCAGGGACTTTCAAAAGAGCAGGTACTTCCCCTTTTCGGAGAATTTTACAGAGAAGATGTTCTGCAAAATCCTGAAGGAATGGATCATCAAAACATCAGAAACTTTATGGAATATGGGTGGGAAGGTGTTTCTTTTGAGGGAGAAGCATTGAAAGAGAAATAGTTTTAGATAAGTGAATGGTGAATTTGCTTCGCAAGGGAATCATAAATTATGAAAACGATTAAAAAATTGATGTGCGAAGCAAAATTCACCATTCACCATTCACTATTCACAATTGACATTTCACCCATCCAAAAAACCACACCACCATGTCATCCAATAAAAACGCACTGATCCGTTACAAAACATTAGACAAATGCCTTAAGAACAAATACCGGAAGTATACACTGGAAGATCTTATTGATGCGTGTTCTGATGCTCTTTTTGAATTTGAAGGAAAAGAATCTTATGTCAGCAGGAGAACTGTTCAGCTTGACCTGCAAAATATGCGAAGTGAAAAATTCGGGTATGAAGCGCCGATTGAGGTATATGAAAGGAAATACTACCGATACAGCGACTCTGAGTACAGTATCCACAATATTTCCGTGAATGAAAGCGATCTGAAAGCGATGAATAATGCTGTTCAGATCCTGAAGCAGTTCAAAGATTTCTCTATGTTTAAAGAGATGAACGGGGTAATTCAGAAACTGGAAGATTCCATCCATTCTACAGGCCAGAAATCTATTATTCATCTGGATAAAAATGAGCAGCTGAAAGGGCTTGAACATATCGACATTCTTTACGAAAGTATCTCCAGCAAAAAAGTTCTGAATATTCTCTACCGAAGTTTTACGGCCAAAGAATCCAGCAATTATGTGGTTCATCCTCAACTTCTGAAGGAATTCAATAACCGCTGGTTCCTGATCTGTCAGCATAAAGGCAAAATGTACAATTTAGCCCTGGACCGTATGGAAAGCATTAGCATAGAAGAAAATGTTGTGTATATTGATAAAGATCTGGATGGTGATGAGTATTTTAAAGATATTGTCGGAGTAACCGTTTCAGATACCATGGCTCCAAGAAATGTCATTTTCTTTGTAGACTCTCACAATGCCCCGTACGTGAAAACAAAACCCATCCATAAAAGTCAGGAAATCATCAGCGAAACAGAAAAAGGCACATTATTTAAGGTCTGTGTACAACTTAACTTTGAACTGGAAAGACTGCTGCTTGGATTTGGAGATTCCCTGATCGTTCACAAGCCAAGAAAACTGAGATTAAAACTGCAGGATAAGTTTAGGGCGGGATCTAAAAATTATGAGAATTTAAAAATTCCGGATGAGGATTAATTTAATTCTTCCTGAATTTTTAAACCGCAAAAGAGATATTTTTTTTAAACACTTGAGTTATTTTAAGTTAAAAACTTTGAGAATAGGAAGTTCACTTAAGATTTTTGAAAATCAAAGATTTTCATGATGAAAAAAGTTTGCCGGAGTGAAATTCCCCTTCCGTGGAGGGGTGGCGAAAATTCAAAGAATTTTTGACGGGGTGGTTCAAAGTAAACTTTAAAACACTTACCACCACTAATAATTTCAAAATGGCTCAGAAATTGTATTAATCTGCACATTAAAAAAATCATACTATGAAATCAAGAATATTTAAAGCATTGATTGCAATTATAGCGCCTATTGCGATAGAGTATATCGTAAAAAAGATATCTGAGAAATTAGATAAAAAAGAAGAAGATAAAGGAAATGGTCCAAAGCAGATTACTGCTTAAAACCTGAAAGTAGTTAGAATTTAATTTTATTGAAAAGAGGCCGTCACTTATGTGTACAGCCTCTTTTTTTATTTTTTATCGAATCATCCGTTCAGCTTCTTCACAGAAAAATTTCCTTCATTCACCTGAATAATCACTTTCTTTCCGTAGTCGATCTGTATCTTAAATAAATTCTCCAAAGGAAACTCTAAAATTGACTGTATAATCAGACGGATGACTCCGCCGTGGGTAACAAGTAAAGCTTTATCCATATTGTTCTCGGCAGTAAATTCATTCCAAAAGTTCATTACACGAGCCTTCATATCGAGAAGACTTTCTCCTCCGGCAGCTTTTACATTGACAAAATCGTAATACCAGGGATTGATTTCTTCTTCGGGAATATCAGTCCATTTTTTCATTTCCCAGCGGCCGAAATTCATTTCCCGAAGCCTTTCATCTGTCTTATAATTCAATTTAAAATGTTCTGCCAAAAGGGTACATCTGCCGGAAGGACTTGAAATTATGTGATCAAAGTTTTCATCAAGGTCCAAAGCTCTAAAATCTTCTGCAAAATTATTTCGTAAAGGAATATCTGAAAAACCATAGCACAGATTTTCAGGATTTTCTACAGCTGTATGTCGGATTAAATGAATTTCCATACGATCATTGTTCCTAAATAAAACAAAACTTCGCAAACCTGCTGTACAGAGCCCAGACAATCTCCGGTATATCCTCCGATCTGTTTTTTAAAATACCATCCCATATAGCTTTTTCCTAAGTAGGCCAGTGTAAAAGCGAAGATCAGACGCCAGTCCGGAATAAGAGCAAAAGCAACCAGAACACTTATAAATCCTGTTACTAATGCATTCCCTTTCAAAGGTTTATTGGCTAGAGGCTTAGATTTGCTGGTATCAATATCTGTTACATACTCATGAGTATAGATCATCGTTCCCGAAATAAACCGGCTTGACGTATGAGCCAGGACGATAATACCCAAAACTTTAAACAAATCTACGGTTCCCAGCGCCTGAATACTGTAAAACTTCAGTGCAAACAGAAGAACAATACCAATCGTTCCGTAGGCTCCTACTCTGCTGTCTTTCATAATGGTAAGGATCTTTTCTTTTCCATATCCCCCTCCGAAACTGTCACACATATCCGTGAAACCGTCTTCATGAAAAGCCCCGGTCAGCAAAACACTGCCAATCATCATCAGAACAATACCTGTTTCCAGATTAAAAAGCTGAACCGATAAATATAAAATCAACGCATTAATCAATCCCACCAGCAATCCTACCCAGGCGAAATATTTTTGAGATCTATTCATTATCTCACTTGAATACGGAACCTTAAAAGGAACCGGGATTCTCGTAAAAAACATCAATGCAGTGGCGAAATAGGTTATTTCGTTTTTTATGACTTTCATCTATCTTTATTAAAGGTCAGTAAAATTAACAATATTAAATCACTATTTGCCATTAAAAGATCAATAGGAAAATGGAAAACATGAGGGTTATCATCTGCAATAACTACTTTTTACTTTTGTAATATTTTACTTTTGCCAACTGATAACCTTAAAAAAAACAAATGAAAAAAGCTTTTTTTACCGGATTATGCCTTATATTCCTGGCAAGCTGTTCAGGTACTAATGACGATCTGCTCAATTCTAAAGAACAAGATCAGTTGCAAAGTCCTGACAAACTGAATAATAAGAATGAATTAGCGCGAGGGGGTTTCAGAGATCCTTCAACTCCCACTGAAGATACTCCTCCCAGCGGGATATGGTCTACCTCTATCTACATCACCAACACGATTTATGGTTTTTACAGTAATTACACCAAAAAATATCTGTACGGAAATTCTCCTTTAGCTTCCGAACTTCCTAAATCATACCCTGGCCTTGGTTTTTATGGTATGGATAGATTCTTAGGATCAGCTGACGGAAATGGTCCTGTCATTTCAAGTTGGTTCAATACAGTTAATAATGATTTGGTATTAACGACCGACCCTAATGAGTTGAACGGACAAAGTCACTGGCAGAAAAAAGATGTCGGAACAAGTTATAATGGTGATGAACCCGGAAGTTATCCAATTTACAGATATTCCAATTCCAGTAACAAGACTCACTTTTACACCCGGGATTATAATGAATTAGGAAATGGAAAAGATGGATTTGTCTATGAAGGAATTTCTTTCTACTTAAAAGAATCAGGACCTAAACCTTTCAGAGTTCGTGACGGAACTTTCTTCGAGGATAATAAAACAGGAGCGGTATATATTGTATTTGAAAGTACCTTAAGACGTATTGATTCCTGGTCCGTTGTTAATGGATTATTTGATTTTAAGCCTAACCCAAGAAACGGTAAGCCCAAAGATTGGCTGATATTGAAAGTTGATATTGAAAATTATACAGGTACCAGAGGAGCTGACATCAATTCATCCACTCAACTCGTACAAAATACTGACGGCAAAATGTATATGGTAGACGATGGATTATACAGATACATTCCTACCACTCAAATATTCAATACCTATAATTTTAATGAAGATGCTGTTCAGCATAAATATGTACGAATGATGTTCACAGGTAAAGATATTGCCAAAACCTATTAATAGAGTTAGTTAAATAATAGACAAAGGGGCTTCATTGCCCCTTTTTTATTTTCAGAAAGTTCATTTTTTAATGGCACTACACTGGTTAGATAAGTCATAGAAAAAAGGTTAAGATGGCTTATTTGAAACATGAGCATCTTCGAAACTTGACATTTCATTCATAAAATTAACCGCACTCTGAATCAGTGGATACGCCAGTGCGCAACCTGTTCCTTCTCCCAGACGTAAATTCAGATTGAGTAATGCTTTCTGTCCTAATAACCCGATCAATTGAAGGTGAGCTTTTTCATCACTTACATGACAAAAGATACAATGATTGATTATTTCAGGATTCTTTTTCCAAGCAGTGGCTACCGCAACGGTTGCAATAAAGCCATCTACCATGATCAGCATATTCTGACGATAAGCCTCTTCCATGGCCCCTATCATCTGGGCAATTTCCAGTCCTCCAAACGTTTGAGCAATGTCATCAGGAGCTGATATCCGTGGATAATTTTCTATGGCAGCAGACAAAATATTGATCTTGTTCTGTAACTGATCATCATTCAGACCTGTCCCACGTCCAATACAGCTTACAATCGGTAAATCAAATAATTGACTCATCATCAGGGAAGAAGCAGAGGTATTTCCGATACCCATTTCACCGAAACCAATGATATTGCATCTGGTCTCAGCAATCTCAGCAACAACCGATCTTCCATTTTCCAACGCCTGCTGATATTCTTCAACCGTCATGGCAGGTTCCTCAAGGATATTACGGCTTGATTTTCTGACTTTTTTATCAATCAATTCCAAATCTTCAGGAAAATCGAAATTCACTCCGGCATCCACAATCTTAATGGCTATATGATGCTGTCTGCAAAACACATTGATCGCTGCCCCTCCACCCAAAAAATTCATCACCATCTGATAGGTAACTTCCTGCGGATAGGCACTTACGCCCGCTGTCGCAATTCCATGGTCTGCTGCAAAAACGACTAGATGCGGGTTTAAAAGTTCCGGCGCAACCGTTTTTTGAACCATCCCGATCTTATTAGCCAAATATTCCAAATGGCCCAATGCTCCCAAAGGTTTCGTTTTAAAATCTATTGTATGTTGTAATTGTTCTGCTAACATGGATGTACAGGTAGTTTTAGTTAAATTATGAAGTTGCAATATTAGTGAAATTAGGGAGAATGGGAAGAAGGAAGATGGGAAGATCAGAGACACGAGATTTCAGACATGAGACTCTAGGTTAAGGAAAAGATTGAGATTGAGCAAGATTAAGGATCATGTCGACAACTATTTTTTATATTTTGAAAATTTATCGCCTTAACTATTTTTAACCCCTCATCCAACATCTACAAAATCGTAAACTCTAAAACTCTCAAACTCTCAAACTCAAAATCCGAATCCGAACGCCACAACGCAAAAACACTGCGCACTGCTACTTTTACTTTGCATTAAAATTGAACAACATGACACCAAAAATACTTGAAAAAATAAGAGAAATAGAGGCCGAACGAGGGATAGAAGTCCTTTTGGCCGTAGAATCAGGAAGCAGAGCCTGGGGTTTTGCATCTCCGGACAGCGATTATGACATACGTTTTATCTACAGACATGAAAAAGATTGGTATCTTTCTCCCTGGGATAAAGACGAGACAATAGAATTCATGACTGAGGATGATCTTGACGGTTCCGGATGGGATCTTCGAAAGACTTTTCATCTTTTGCTAAAATCGAATGCGGCTTTATTGAGCTGGTTTTACTCGCCTATCGTTTACAAAAAGAACGAGAAGTTTGTAGAACTTTTTACTCCCATAGCAGATACTTGTTTTTCGCCAATAGCCGTTTCTTACCACTATCTGAGCATGAGTAAAAAATATCTGGAAGCCTGCAGAAGCGATGAAGTGAAACTGAAAAGTTATTTTTACTGTTTAAGAACCGCATTGACCGGAAAATGGATCATCGAAAAAGGAACGGTTCCTCCGGTTTTATTCAGTGAATTGCTGGTTTTAGTTGATGATTTTACTAGAAATAAAATAGAAAATCTTGTTGCTTTAAAAGCTACAAAAGGAGAATCTTATTATCATTCTAATGACTGGGAATTGTTTGGATTTCTGGAAAGTATGGTTAAGGATAATGAAGAAAAAGCTAAGAACTTGACTGGAGGAAAAGTGGATAAAGGTGAGATGGAGAGAGTTTTCAGGGAGATATTGGCACTATAAATAGTTATGAGTTATCAATAATGGGAATATTTGATTTTTTTAAATGGAAAAGTAGATCTTCGGTGTTCAACAGTGAGATCAAAACTCCTGAATCTGTTATTCATCCTTTTACAAAGCAATGCCAGCTTTTAAAGGAGGAATTTGGTTTGGTCATTCCCCAGTCTTCTATTGACTGCCTGATTCGTTTCAATCTTCCGGTAGACAACTATTATTACAGTCTTTTTTGGCATTTTAAAAATGATTTTCTTGAAGTTTTTTATAATGAAAAATTTATTCAATGGGTTGTAAACCGCTATAAAGAAGTATATGGTGCAGATGCGGATTTGAAAATCTTACAGGAACAATTAGACGAGGCAAAATTTGAGTTCGATCTAAAGAATGATTCCTTTCAAAGCAATATTATTGACTTTGATCTCATCAATCAATGCTATGCTGAATTTAAAGCTTCCGGTGAAAAACTTATGATCACGATTAATTTCGATTATGAGAATCTGATCCTTAACACAGAAATGAAAGGATATGTAGGTCAGAATTATCCCAGTTTTAATGGACTTTATAAAACAACGGCTGGCATACAATATAAACAGCTGGAAGATTTTAAATTACTGGAAGATATTATCCAAAATTTACTGGATGAAAAAGAGAAAAATAAGAACTTTCCTTTTTAACAGAATCTGATATTAGAAATAAAATTAGTTTACCCAACTGACTCCTATAAATAAAGAAAGTTCCTTTTTTAAGGGACTTTTTTTGTTTAAGCAAATTTCTAAATCTTACTTCCTAAAATAAAATTAAAAAAAAATAATTAATACACACAAAATCAAATATTTATAAAAATATTTATTTTTTCTCAATTATTTTTTTTATAAAATAATTCTACGCAAAAACATTGCGCACTCATACTCTTACTTTGCATCATCAATAAGGAGGCTGTAGCTCAGATGGTAGAGCAACGTAAAAACACTTTATACTAATTTTAATCTGCTTAGGCAGGTGTGATCCATAAAGTTACTTCGCTTTTCACGCCGTAGGCCGCCGGTTCGAGTCCGGTCAGCCTCCCTGATTGAAGCGGTGCGAGATTTAGGTTACTTCGATTCAAAAAAACGCCTTAATCAATTTTTAACCGCTTCTTTTTAATGAATAAAAAAACTAAGAATATGTCAAAATTTAACACAAGAAAAACTGGGTTTGACTTCGGCATCATCGCTGGAAAATTGACAGATACAGCAGGAAAATATTCAGAAGATGAGTTGCTGAGAAGGGTGACACTGGCCAATATGCTTTTTGAATCCGATTATTATCAGCCTGCAGACGAGATCATGAAACAGATCGAAGACCTTTGCTATAAGGTGGAGGGAGAAAAAATCATCGAACTGGCTCTGGAATGCCGTTTTGAACAAAAATTAAGACATACCCCGCTATGGCTGTTGATTCTTGCGAGTGAAATTCATGACGTTTCTGTGAAAGATGCTTTGGCTAAAATTGCCAACAGACCGGATATGACCATTGACGTTCTTCAGATGCTGAAGGTAAGAAACGGTTCGTATAAAATGTCCAAGTCGATTAAAAAAGGTCTTGCAAAAGCTTTTGATAACTACGATGAATACCAGATCGCGAAATATAGAAAAAGCAATATGGATGTTTCTCTGGTAGACGTTGTGAATCTTGTACATCCAAAACCAACCAAAAAAAATGAACTGGCTCTGAAAGGGCTTGTGGAAGATACTCTACAGCCTGCCAATACTTGGGAAACAGCCCTGTCACAAGGTGCTGATAAAAAAGAGACTTTTGAAAGAATGATCGCTGAAAAAAGTCTGGGTTCTCTGGCCATCCTGAGGAACCTGAGAAATATGACTGAAGCAGGACTTTCAAGAAACGATATAAGAACTGCCATATCGCAGGTAGCGAGTTACTGGCTTACCCCATTGAACTTTCTGGCCGCTCAGAGAAATGCTCCGGATTATACCGCAGCTATTGATGAAGCCATGAAAAACTGTTTCGTCCAGGAGAAGATTACAGGAACTACGATTCTGGCTATCGATGTTTCCGGAAGTATGGGAAGGATAACCTCGTCCAATTCCAAGTTTTCAAGAATGGATCTTGCATTTGCTATGGCCGCTGCAGGTTCGTATATTTTTGAAGATCTTATCCTTGTATTTACTGCCGGAAGCGATGCTGAGAGAATGGGTAAGCATATGATCTGGAACGGATCCAAAGGTTTGGGACTATTCACCAATTATAGCAAAATCGCTATGGAAATGGGTGGTGGAGGTATTTTTACGTATCAGCTTTGTGAATGGCTGAAGGAAAATGGCTATGCAAAAGATGCCGAAAGACTGGTCGTTATTTCTGATAGTCAGGATATCGACGCTCATTACGGTCTGGTCAGAAAACCGGATACCTCACCATATAAAACCTCATATATCATTGATATCTCAACCCATACCCACGGTATAAAAACAGGAAACTGGACTGCAGAGATCAATGGATGGAGCGATAAAGTATTTCATTATATTAAGGCTCTGGAAAACTAATGGTTTCCGGAGTTCTTTTTAATCAACTGAATTAACTATTTAATAATAATGGAAATGATTATTTTCATCGGGATCCCAGCCAGTGGAAAAAGTTCTTTATATAAGGAGTTTTTTTTCAATTCTCATATCAGAATAAGCATGGATCTTCTCAATACGAGAAATAAGGAAGGAAAACTACTTCGGTACTGTTTTGAAACGCAATCCAAAATGGTTATTGACAATACAAATGTTACAAAGGAAGGCAGGAAGAAATATATTGAACTGGCCAAACAAAACAAATATGAGATTATTGGATATTATTTTGAAAGTACTATTCAGAATTCTTTGGAAAGAAATAAAAACCGAAAGGAATCCATTAATGAAGCTGGTATAAAAACAAAATATAAGGAATTGGAAAAGCCTCTGCATGAGGAAGGGTTTGATCATATCCGGACTGTAAACATTATCGATAATGAATTTATAATCACCACTTATGAAGTTTGAAGAAATTGAAGTTTTAATGAGAAAAAACGAAGCCTTATCTGAGCAGTATATTCTCCCGGAGAATTTTATTATTGTGAGATTAGACGGAAAAGGTTTTACAAAACTGACCAAAGAAAAGCTGGAACTTGAAAAGCCTTTCGATGAAAGATTTCATCTTGCAATGGCAGCAACCATGCAACATCTCTTTATGGTGGGATTTAGAGTCATCTACGGCTACACACAAAGCGATGAAATTTCACTGTTGATCCACAAGGATGAAAATACATTCAGCAGAAAAGTAAGAAAATTTAACTCGGTTTTGGCAGGAGAGGCAAGCGCATTCTTCAGTTTACAGTTTCAGCAGATTGGTGTTTTCGACTGTAGAACGATTGCCATTCCTAACCATGATATGATTCTCGATTACTTTTGCTGGAGACAGGAAGATTCTCACAGAAATTCTCTTTCTGCCTATTGTTATTGGACTTTGATAAAAAATAATTTCACAGCTAAACAGGCTGCTACAAAAATTGAAAAAATGTCGCAATCTGATAAAAATGAGCTGCTATATCAGTTCGGGATCAATTATAATGATCTCCCTGTCTGGCAGAAACGTGGTGTGGGAATGTATTCCAAAGAAGTAGTTAAGCAAGGTTTTAATCCTGTAACACAGTTGAGTTTGGAATGTATGAGAAATGAACTTTATCTCGAAACAAAAATACCGATAAGAGAAGATTATAGATTATTTTTGAACAGTATCCTGAAAAGTAAATAAAAGACAGACAGAAAAATTACTGGGGGTTCATATAAAATGAAACGAATGAATGTAAAAACATATCTCATATACTCCTTATAACAATCGTATTTTACGGTTTTAAAAATTTAGTAACTTTGTATAAATTACATGAAAGATGAATTACAAAATATCATTTCAGGAAAGAGCCAGGTTAGGCATGGAGATGCTATCCAAAAAGTCTCCCATTACCTTAGAGCAGGCAAAAGCACAGGCAAAACGTCTGGAACAGGCAAGCAGGTCAAAAGTGAAGAAGCAGCGCTCTTAAAACAATATTGTAACCAGCATAATTTTTGGATAGATACCATTGACATCAGCAGTTTTGTATCTTCCGGAGCAGAACAAAAAGTATATTTATTCAATAATTACAAGGTCATAAAGCTCAACGATTCGATTTATTATGAAAAATGGCTGGATTACCTGAACAATCTTCTTTTGAATAATTATTTTTTTCCTGATACAGCTTACGAACTTATTGGTTTCCATGAATCTGAAAACATATTGTATGCTGTTGTGGAACAAGATTTTATAGAATCCGATAAGCTTACGGATTTAGAACATGTAAAACTTTTTCTGCTTTCCAACGGTTTTGTTAATCATAGGAATAATGATTACAACCATCCTGAATTAGGAATTATCCTTGAAGATTTACATGATGAAAATGTTCTTACTTTTCAGGGAAATTTATTCTTCATCGACACTGTTTTTTATCTTACTGAACAATTTCAACCATGACCATCCAAGACTTAAAATCCAACAACCTCATCCTCTTCGAAGCCATCTCAGGAAGCCGCGCTTTCGGGTTGGCCACAGAAAA
Organism: Chryseobacterium carnipullorum; assembly: GCF_003815695.1. NCBI lineage: Bacteria > Pseudomonadati > Bacteroidota > Flavobacteriia > Flavobacteriales > Weeksellaceae > Chryseobacterium > Chryseobacterium carnipullorum. The sequence continues at coordinate 5,260,428 of NZ_CP033920.1, forward strand.
CTCGGATACGGATATCCGTGGGGTTTATTATCTGCCGAAAGAAGTTTTTTTCGGCCTGAACTATATCCCGCAGATTTCTAATGAAACCAATGATATTACCTATTATGAGATCGGAAGATTGGTAGAACTTCTGCAGAAAAACAATCCCAATATTCTGGAAATGCTGGCAAGTCCGGAAGACTGTATTCTTCAAAAAAAACCACTGATGGACCTGCTTCGTCCTGAGGATTTTTTATCTAAATTATGTAAAGATACCTTTGCAGGATACGCTGTTTCACAAATAAAAAAAGCCAAAGGGCTCAACAAAAAGATCCTTAATCCCATAGAAAAAGAAAGAAAATCGGTTCTTGATTTCTGTTATATTCTCTACGGCCCGGGATCAGTTCCTCTTAAAAAATGGCTTTCAGAAAATAGTAAAGTTCAGGAAAAGTGTGGACTTACCAATATCGGGAATACCAAAGGAATGCATGCCCTTTTTTATGATGACTCAGGAAGCCTGGGTTATAAGGGAATCATACAGCATGAGGAAGCCAATCAGGTTTCTCTGTCTTCCGTTCCTAAAGATGAAAAACCAACCGCTTATCTGTACTGCAACCTTGATGCCTACTCCACCTATTGTAAAGATTATAAAGAATACTGGAAATGGGTTTCTGAACGTAACGAAGACCGCTATAATGTCAATCAGGAACATGGCCAGAACTACGACAGCAAAAACATGATGCACACCATTCGTTTGCTACAGTCTTGTGAACAGATTTTCAAAACAAATTCCTTAAATATTCGTGTAGAAAATCGGGATGAGTTATTAGATATAAAAGCAGGAAACTGGTCTTATGAAGCCGTCATGCAGAAAGCTGAAAATCTGATAGAGTCTATAGAACTTCATCATTCAGTTTCTACTCTCCCCGATTATCCGGATATAAATAAGACGGAGAAAATCTTAATAGAGATCCGTGAAAAATTATATTGTTAAATCTTAATATTCTTAATTACTCAATTTCACCTTAATGGTTTAAAAAAATTAGGAATATTAAGGTTATTTTTTCTTTGATGCTTTAGCTATTGCATTGTAATCCAGGCCTATTTTTATCCAGAATTCAAAATCAGCCTGTTTTTGAAATCCTATAGGTTCCACATAGCAATATCCTTTGAGCTGCTTTCCTTTCATGATCATGGGAAGAAAACCTATTTTTTCTGAAACTTCCTCTTCCAGATCAGGATCATAACGGCACATAAGATTATCATGGCTTATATTAATGCACATTTTATCATTGACCAAAAATGCTAATCCACTGAACATTTTCTTTTCCTTAATTTCAAGATCAGAAATTTCCGAAAGCCGTTCACGAACTCTGTCCGCCAGTTCAATATTATATGCCATGAGAAATAATTTTATCATTTAAATTTAGGCAAAAAACATAGTAAACAACGCATATTTTTTCATTTTCAAATTCCATTTAAGATTCAGTAAATATTTTTTTATTTAAAATAATTATTGTTTTACGATAATTAATTATACATTTGCAATAGTTAAATAATTATTGCCATGAACCAGACCAAAATTATTTCCAGAATTCTGTATTATCTCTGCATTGTGCTTTCCGCAGGTTATCTGATTACTTTAGTCTATTCAATGGTATGCCTGCTCACCGGTTTTGCAATTACCCCGTATAAGGATAATATGTTCTTGCATATCAACTATCCTTTTACAGAGCAGCCGTTTCTGAATATTGAACGTAACTGCTCTTATATCATCTTCTCGTTCTTATTGGTTTTAATTTCCTACGGGATTTTTTTCTGGCTTTCAGCAAAGGTTTTCAAAGTATTTTTTCAGTCAAAACTGTTTACAAAAGAAAATATACTTCAGCTTACGAGATTTTACCTGTATAATATTTTCATTCCACTTCCGATAGTTATCATAGCAAGTTTCTTTGTGGAAGTAGAAAGTATGATCTGGGGACTGGTGTTTATTCACTTTATGCTTGGAATTTTCTGTCTGTTTCTTGCGAATATCTTCAAGCAAGGACTACATTTGCAAAACGAACAAGACCTATTTATATAATGCCGATCATAGTCAACTTAGATGTCATGCTAGCCAAGCGAAAAATGCAGAGTAAAGAACTGGCAGAAAAATTAGGAATTACCCCTGTAAACCTTTCCATTCTTAAAACCGGAAAAGCCAAAGGGGTCCGTTTCGATACCCTGGAAGCGATCTGCAAAATTCTTGAATGCCAGCCCGGAGATATTTTGGAGTTTAGGGAATAGGGTGCGTGTTTCGTGTTTGAGAATCGGAGAGTTTGAGGATGAATTTTGGTTGTCAGTTGCTGGTTATTAGCTGGGTAGTCATTAAGCTAATGAATCATCGTCCTGTATCTAAAATCTTGATTCTTGTCTCTTGTCTCGAAAATTCACCATTGACATTCATTCCCTCAGCCTAAAATCTGACGTCTGATATCTTATATCTGAAATCTAATATCTACAAATAAGCAACCACAACGGTCTGCCCTACCCTTCTATTATCCCAACCTTATCATATGAATACTTTATCTATCAACAATCTCAGCCTCATTTACAAAAATGGCTATCAGGCGGTTAAAGAGATATCGCTTGAGATCTGCAATGGCATGTTTGGCTTACTTGGGCCGAACGGAGCCGGAAAATCTTCTTTAATGAAAACCATCGTTGGACTGCAGAAACCCACTTCAGGAACGATCATTTTCAATGGAACAGATATTTCCCAAGACCCTGATTTCATTAAACAGAATCTGGGGTTTCTTCCCCAGAATTTTGGCGTCTATCCGAAAGTTTCCGCGTATGATCTTCTGGAGCATATCGCTGTTTTAAAAGGAATTACCAACAGTACGGAGCGTAAAGGACAAATCCTGAGTCTTCTTGAAAAAGTCAATCTTTCGGATTTCAGAAAAAAAGAAGTTCATACTTTTTCCGGAGGCATGAAACAGCGTTTCGGGGTGGCACAGGCTCTTTTGGGGAATCCCAAGATCATTATTGTAGATGAACCGACTGCTGGCCTTGATCCTGAAGAGCGTAACCGTTTCAATTCTCTTCTGAATGACATCAGCAAAGAGGTTATCGTTATTCTTTCAACCCATTTGGTGGAAGATGTCCGGAATTTATGCTCGGAAATGGCTGTTATGAATAATGGACAGATTCTACGACAAGGAAAACCGGCGGAACTCATTTCCGAACTGGAAAACAGAATCTGGTCCAAACCAATTGACAAAAACGAACTGGAAAATTACCTTTCCTGTTATGACATCATCAGCCGCCAGCTGATCGAAAGAGAACTCCACATTACTGTATTTTCAGAAGAACAGCCAAGAGATTTCAATGCTGTCACTCCCCTTCTGGAACACGTTTACTTCCATACTCTCACCCAAAAACCTTAATCATGAACACCCTATTTTTATTTGAAGCCGGACGCATCACCAAGCACTGGCCAGCTTATCTTATAGCCTTTATTCTGATAGGTATCGGAGGCTTTTGCGGCAATACATTCAATCTCACTGTAGGGGAAGGAATCTATCTGAACTCACCGTATACCATTGGTTTTATGACAGGAATGATGAGTCTTTCCATTATATTTATTGCGGTTATTTTTGCGGTACAGCTGCTTTTCAAAGACTCAGATTCAAAATTTGATGTTTTGCTTTTTTCATTTCCTTTGTCTAGATGGACTTATATAAATGGGAAATTCAGCATCTATTTTCTACAGACTTTTTTAAGTTTTTTCTTGTTAATGGCAGGTTTTCTTTCAGGCCAGATCCTGCGGACAGGAAGTGAAATGCAGAGCTATTTCAATGGAGGCTATTACCTGTATCCTGTGCTTATTTTTGGTCTCATTAACTGTTTTTTTGTATGCAGTTTTCTATTTTTCATTTCATTGACAGCGAAGAAAAAATTACTGACTGTCGTAGGCGGGCTTCTGCTTTATGTTCTGTATATGGTCATTTTAGTCTTTTCCAATTCGCCTTTTATGGCAGGAAGTTTACCTCAGTCTGTTGAGATCCAGCAATTTTCCGCCCTTGCAGATCCGTTTGGATTGTCATCTTATTTCTTTGAAGCGAGAACGTATTCTGTTCATCAAAAAAACACTTCAATCGTATATATGACAGGATATTTACTCATCAACAGACTTGTTTTTCTCACGATGGCTGCTCTATTTCTTCTGATTACTTACCGTTTATTTTTTTTTCATCGGTTTCAAAACAAAAAGTAAAAAAAGCAGTTTCCTGTGCTGAAAACCAAAGCATTTCTTCGGCCCACTATTCGATATCAGAATTGGGTTTTGGTAAAAAAAATGCTCTCCGCTCCATGTTTTCCTTTGCAAAGATTGATTTATTTTATCTTTTCAGAAGCATCAGTATTCCTGCAGTTTCAATACTTCTGCTTTTCTTCGTAGGAATGGAAATGTATGCGGAGATTGAAAAAGGAATCCGTCTTCCGCAGAAGTATGCCAGTTCCGGTCTCATGGCCACCACTATTTCAGAAAACTTTCCGCTGTTTGGATTTCTTCTTGCCGCTTATTTTATTAATGATTTATATGGGAGGAGTCGTTCTTCCGGATTTTCTCTGATCGAAGACAGTACTTTCTTTTCAAAAAGCAAAGCGGCAGGGCATTTCATTTCTATCAGTGCTCTTCTTTTTCTTTTTACCATGATCTTAATTACTGAAGGTATACTATTTCAGGCGGCTTATCAGTATTTCCCTATCGATTGGAATGCTTATCTGAGTGTCTTTCTTTTCAACACCTTTCCTTTGATTCTCTTCTCAGGACTCCTGCTGTTCATCAATCATCATATCCGGAATAAATTTATTGCTCTAGGGATTTGCGTTCTTATCATATTTCTGCTGACGGGTCCTGCTTCCGGGAAATTAATTCCCTATCCTCTATTCAGAATATTTTCAGATTTTAAAGGGAGTTACAGCGACTTCAGCGGATATGGAGTCTATACCTATGCTTTTGCAGAAAGACTTTTATTCGGAGCCGGATTGATTTCATTTTTATGGATGATCAATACTATCGTCAGAGCGAAAAGATTTAATCTGACTACCTTTATTCCCGGCCTTCTTTTGCTTATTTCAGGAATTTACGCAGGAACATTTTTCATGCACGGCTATATTCCGAAAAATGAAGAACAAACAATCTCAGCAGCGGCTCAGTACGAAAATGACTGTAAACAATATGAAAATCTTCCTCAGCCACAAATTACCGATGTGACTACGGAAATTGCATTATATCCTTCAGAAAATTCATATCAGATCTCTGGAAAGTATATCCTGACCAACTTTACGGATCATCCTATTGACAAAATCCTCATTAATTTTAATCCGGATCTCAAGATTGAATCCGCTATTTTCAGTGCAGGTTCTGAAATAATAAAATTAAATAAAAACACCTCAGAAGTTAAGATAAAGAAACCTATTAAATCTGGAGAAAAAGCTTACCTGAATTTTAAACTTTCGTATAAATGGTATGCTGTGAATGGGCATCAATCCTTTAATGCCATTATAGAAAACGGTTCCTTTATGAGAATCAGCAGATATTATCCTACGATCGGATATCAGAAAGGGGAAGAAATTCAGGATGAACAACTGCGAAAGGAAAATCACCTCGCAAAACTTCCAAAATTAAAAAAACCGGAAGATCCGGGAATCTTTGAAAAGAATTTTATCCATTTAGATATGACGGTTTCCACGGAAGACAACCAGACCGCTATTGGCACCGGAGATCTGGTTAAAAAATGGAAAAAGTCAGGACGAAATTATTTTCAGTACAAAGCGGAAAGTATTCCGTTCCGTTTTGCAGTGTCGTCTGCAGATTATGAAACCAAAAGTGTGGTGTATAAAGGCATTACAGTGAATATTTTCTACCACAAAAAACATTTCGAAAATGTAGACCATCTTCTTGACAACGCAAAAATTACGCTGGATTACTGTGAACAGAATTTTGGAACATATCCTTTTAAAACAGTCAGTTTTGCTGAAGTCTCATCTTTTACCAGAGGATTTGCAGCAACAGCGTATCCATCGGCGATCTTTATGCCTGAAGATATGATTTTCCATGCCAATATCAATGCTGATAAAGAGCAGGATGTTATCAATGAACTTGCAGGACACGAACTTTCCCATTTGTGGTGGGGAAACAGCCAAATCGATCCGGATGACAGAGAAGGTAACGTCATGCTTACGGAAACGCTGGCCATGTATACCGAAATGATGCTTTATAAAAAAATGCACGGCACCGAAAAAATGAAAGAAAGGATCGCCATGCATCAGCAAATCTACGACAATGAAAAGGGACTCTCTGAAAATGTGCCTATCTATAAAGCAACAGGTGATTTTCCGCATATAGCGTATTCAAAAGGCGCTGTAGCAATGGTTAGATTAAGTGAACTGCTTGGAGAAGAGCAGGTAAATAAGGCATTAAGGCATTTCCTTCAGAACAATCACTATCCCAGAAAACCATCTTCGGTAGCTCTGCTTCATGAGTTTTATAGAATCTGTCCTGACGCAGCCACAAAAAAGCAGGTAGATACATTATTTAAAACGGTATAGGTTATCTTTTAAGCTGATGATAAAAATTTTATCAACGACATGATCAGCAAAATAAACAACAAGTAAAATCTGCTAAACTTTGCTGAAAATCTTCGATTGTCCTGCGTCTTAAAAACATCAACATTTTTCAAACTTTGCGCGCTTTGCGTATACCAACAGCCTCTCTTGATCTAATCAGTAAAAAGAAAGGATTAGGTAAAAACTTTGCTTAAAAAAGACAGAAACCTATTTCATGGTTTTACTACTTATTATTAAATCAAAAGAAATCCCTCAAATTGAGGGATTTCTTATATCTATTTAAGATGTTAAATCTTAAGCTTCAGATGAAGGATTTTGATTTTCCTTTGGAGCCTGATCAGCTGGTCTTCTATCCCCTTCTGGTCTGTCCTGTCTTTCTGGTCTTCTGTCACCTTGAGGTCTGTCTTGCCCTTCAGGTCTTGGTTTAGACTCAGGTCTTGCAGGTCTTGGCAACAAAACTTTTCTTGAAAGTTTCATTTTCTTACGGTCATCATAACCCATGAATTTCACTTCCACTTCGTCTCCTTCGTTGTAAGGTACTTTATCAAGACGAGCCCATTCGATTTCAGAAATGTGAAGTAATCCTTCAGTTCCTTTTGCAATGGCTACAAAAGCTCCGAAATCCATTACTTTAACCACTTTTCCTTGATATACTTCCCCTACTACCGGTACAAATGTAATCTCGTTGATTCTAGCGATTGCAGCATTGATCTTCTCTCTGCTTACGCCAGAAATCTCGATTCTTCCGATTTCTCCTACTTCTTCAATAGCAATAACCGTATCTGTATCTTTTTGAAGCTGCTGAATGATTTTTCCACCAGGTCCGATCACAGCACCGATGAAATCTTTAGAGATCTCAAGCATTACCATTTTCGGAGCGTGAGGTTTCACGTCTTCTCTTGGTACTGCAATGGTTTCAGTGATTTTATTAAGGATATGTAATCTTCCGTCTTTAGCTTGTAAAAGCGCTTTCTCCATAATATCCATAGAAAGTCCCTGGATTTTGATATCCATCTGACAAGCGGTAATTCCGTCTGCTGTTCCGGTTACTTTAAAGTCCATATCTCCCAGGTGATCTTCATCTCCTAAGATATCAGAAAGAACCGTAAATTTTCCAGTCTTAACGTCTGTTACCAATCCCATTGCGATACCGGAAACTGGTTTTGTAATCTGAATACCTGCATCCATTAACGCTAAAGTTCCTGCACAAACAGTGGCCATAGAAGATGAACCATTTGATTCTAAAATATCAGAAACGATACGGATGGTGTAAGGGTTTTCTTCAGGAATCATGTTTGCCAAAGCTCTCTGAGCCAGGTTTCCATGTCCTACTTCTCTTCTTGAAGTCCCTCTTAAAGGTCTTGCTTCACCTGTTGAGAACGGCGGGAAGTTATAGTGTAAGAAGAATCTTTCGTCATAATTGACCATTACGCTGTCTACCATGTTCGCATCTTTCACAGAACCTAGCGTTACCGCAGTTAGAGACTGAGTTTCACCTCTTGTGAAGATGGCAGAACCGTGAGCTCCAGGTAAATAATCAATTTCGCTCCAGATTGGACGGATGGTTTCAGGATCACGACCATCAAGACGGATTTTATCATTCAAAATCATCTGACGCATCGCTTCTTTCTCTACATCATGGAAATATACTTTGGCGAAAGGGGTTACTCTTTCTAATTCTTCAGCATTTTCAACATATTGAGCTAAAAATTCAGCCAAAACAGCTTTGAATTTTTCACCTCTTTCTTCTTTTCCTGAAGGAGTTTTCGCTACTTCATATACTTTATCGTATGTTTCTTTCCACACTTTTTCACGGATGGCTTCATCGTGATTTTCGTGGCTGTATTCTCTTTTTGGAAATGATTTACCTACTTTTTCAGCTAATCTTTCCTGAGCTTCAACTTGTTTTTTGATTTCTACGTGAGCAAACTGGATCGCTTCAAGCATTTCCTGCTCAGAAATTTCTTTCATCTCCCCTTCTACCATTACGATAGAATCTTTCGTTGCTCCTACCATGATGTCAAGGTCGGCAATTTTAAGATCTGCATAATTAGGGTTCACAGAAAGTTCTCCGTTGATTCTTACCACTCTTACTTCAGACATTGGTCCGTTGAAAGGAATATCTGTAATAGCGATTGCTGCAGATGCTGCAAGACCTGCTAAATCATCAGGAATTGACTCTCCGTCATAAGAAATTAATGAAATCATCACCTGAACTTCCGCATGGAAATCTTCAGGGAATAATGGTCTAAGAACTCTGTCCACCAAACGCATCGTTAAGATCTCCTGATCCGACGGTCTCGCTTCTCTTCTAAAGAAATTTCCAGGAATTTTACCTCCTGCGTAAAATTTTTCTCTGTAATCTACGGTTAAGGGTAGGAAATCTACTCCTTCTTTGGCTTCTTTACTGGCTACCACCGTTGCTAAAAGCATGGTCCCACCTATTTTTACGACTACAGAACCATCAGCCTGTTTTGCTAATTTTCCTGTTTCAATTGTAATTTCTCTGCCGTCTGCAAGAGTAATCGTTTCTGTAATTGCTTGAGGTATACTCATAAATTGTTTTGTGTTGCACTCCGTATTGAGTGCTTTAATTATTGATAGTTCGTCTAAATTTTCGTTTGCAAAGATAACGTATAATAATGAGATATTAAATTTTCAATCTCAGAAATAACAGGCGGGATTATAAGATTTTCCTCTCCTATTTTATCGATGAAGTAAGAATTACTTACAAAATGTTCAACTTATTTATCATATTTCATCAATAAAAAGATTTTTTCCAAAGAAAATTCATCAAAGAATCCGACCAATTTCGTATTATTGTCTCAAAAAAAGTAAATACTATTTTTATCTTCACAAAGACCACCGATTTACAGAAAAAAACACCTGAAAAGTTGCAGAAAAACAGGCGACTGCCTTATATTTGCCACGCTTCTCAAAATATATATGCAGCAGACGAAACCAACTGAAAGAGCTTAACAATTCTTTTCTAATAAATAAATGTTTATGATCAATAAAGAAGTAAAAACACAGAGCAGAAATTATACGATCCCGTTAATCACGATCACACTGCTCTTTTTTATGTGGGGATTTATCACCTGTATGAATGATATCCTGATCCCTTATCTGAAACAGCTTTTCAAACTCACCTTTTTCGAATCGATGCTGGTACAGTTCTGCTTTTTCGGGGCTTATTTTATCGGTTCACTGATTTATTTCCTGATTTCTATTACCAAAGGAGATCCTATTAATAAGGCAGGTTATAAAAAAGGAATTATGTTCGGTATATTTCTCGCGGCCTTTGGCTGTATTCTGTTTTATCCGGCAGCAACTTTTTCTTATTATCCTTTATTTCTGGGTGCCTTGTTTATTCTTGGACTTGGTTTTACAGTACTTCAGATCACCGCAAATGCCTACGTTTCCTTACTTGGAAGCGAAGAATCAGCATCCAGCCGTCTGAATATGACGCAGGCTTTTAACGCTTTCGGAACAACCATTGCACCGGTATTGGGAGGACATTTGATTTTTGAATTTTTCTCTGCTCCGGACGGTTCTTTCAGCGCAGTAGCCACCAGAATCCCTTATCTGATTTTTGCGGGAATTCTTTTATTGGTTGCTTTATTGATTTCAAGAGTCAAACTTCCTTCTTTCCAGACCCAGGAAGAAGAGATTGTAAAAGGTTGGGGTGCTCTTAAGTTCAGTCATCTTAAATTTGGTGTTTTTGCCATGTTCTGTTATGTAGGTGGAGAAGTAGCGGTAGGAAGCTTTATTATTAGCTTTTTGGAGCAGCCACAGATCATGGGTTTTAATGAAATTATCAGTAAAAATTACCTTTCGCTGTATTGGGGAGGTGCCATGATCGGACGTTTTCTTGGGGCTATTTCTTTAAACCAATCCTTAAGCCAAAGCAAAAAAGCAATCTATATGCTGGGAGCCGCCGCCGCTGTTTTCCTGGTTATTTTCAGTATCGTAGACCTGACCTTTTCACAGATCAGCTTTTTCTTAGTATTCATCGCGCTTAATTTTGTGGCGTTCTTTATCGGTAAATCAGCTCCGGCAAGAACATTGTCTATTTTTGCAGCCGTGAATGTGGTGCTTCTAATCTCTGCAATGGTGAATCATGGCGAGCTGGCGATGTACAGTATTTTAGGAATTGGGATCTTTAACTCTATCATGTTCTCCAATATCTATACGTTGGCAATTTCCGGTTTGGGTAAATATACCAGCCAAGGATCTTCATTAGTGGTGATGGCTATTCTGGGGGGTGCTATCGTTCCTATTTTCCAGGGATATCTTGCCGATCAGTTCGGGGTACAGCACTCATTTATTATTCCTGTATTCTGCTATCTGGTGATCCTGATTTTCGGAGCGTATTGCACGAAATACTTAGGACATGTGGAAACTACTGACGCTAAATCGGGACATTAAACCGGCCAATAAAAGATGGTGAATTGCCAATGGTGAATTTTACTGCCCTGCAAAATTGACCATTTACACTTAAATAATACACTGTTTTAATCAATACTATAAAGTGAGATATTTTTAAAATGTCTCACTTTTGTTTTTAGGTATGATTTAAGATGTAACTTTTACAAGGAATAAAGTACTTATCCGGTAATTACTATCTTTTGATTATGAAGATTCAGCTAAAGCTAGAGTATTTTGCCTTTTTGGTATTGGGAGTGTTTGCTTTTGAGCGGACTGAACTTTCGTGGTGGTGGTTTGCAGCGTTGTTTTTTGCTCCTGATATTTCCATGCTGGGATATGCGGTAAACAGCAAAACCGGAGCATTTTTCTATAATCTCTTTCATCATCTGGGATTGGCCATCCTTATATATATTACCGGAATAGCCCTTCATTTACCGTATGTACAAATGATTGGAGCCATCCTTTTCTCCCACTCTTCATTTGACCGGATCTTAGGCTACGGACTGAAATACCCGGACAGCTTTCAGAATACCCATTTGGGGAAAATTGGAAAAGATAAAAATTAGGCATATAAAAAAAGCAACCTCTTTCGAGATTGCTTTTATTTTGAAAATCTTTGTAGATTATTTTCTTAAACCTAGTTCAGCAATAATTGCTCTATATCTTGCGATATCTTTGTTTTTAAGGTAATCTAGTAAACTTTTTCTCTTACCTACCAATTTCACTAGAGATCTCTCTGTGTTGAAATCGTGACGGTTAGCCTTTAAATGCTGAGATAAGTGATTGATTCTGAAAGTGAAAAGAGCAACTTGTCCTTCAGCACTTCCTGTGTCTGTTGCAGATTTTCCATGTTTTGAGAAAATTTCCTGCTTTTTTTCTGTTGTTAAGTACATTCCAATATTGTTTAATGATTATTATGTAACGGCTGCAAAATTACAACTATTTTTTAATTCAGCAAAACATTATTGATTTCATGTATCAAATTTGATAGAAAAAAATGTTAAAAATTTCTTAATAAATTGTATGCCATCCAACGAAAAGGCAGTAATTTTGCATACGAATTACAAATGAGAAAAATTATATTCTTTACAGCACTCAGTTCTTTTTTACTGATCGGTGTTATTTCAGTGAAAGCACAGAAAAATGCAGATAACAAAGTAAAAAAAATCTTATACTTCAATCCCGAGGTAGAACCTGATATTGAAGAAATTAAAGAACCTACCAATCACGCTTTCTTCAGCGCTGTTTCTGATAATTTCAGCGGAAGAAGAAATAAAATGCTCAGAGCCGAGGTTCAGATCCCTTTTGACAGCATAGAAAAACAAACCATCACCGATTACTGTGTCAATAACGATGCTGATTTTGCCATTGTTCCCAAAGTAAGATATTTTAAGGTAGGCATTGGTAAGTATGTCTTTTCCAATCAGGTCGTGGTAAGCATGAAACTCTTCGATGCAGGAGGAAATCTGGTTACTGAGACGGATTATGACACCTACCGAAAAAATATGCGTCTCTTGGGTTCTACGGAAAATTCTATAAAGATCGGTACCGATGGCGCCATAAAAGGCATTCTGAAAAAACTACGGAAACTTAAACATTCGGAAGGAGCAGAGCTTTAGAGGTGAAAAGTGAATTTTGCTTTGCAAGTTAATGGTCAATTTTGAGCGATGGTAAAATTTATCATTGACGATTCACAAACATCCAACATTCTTTGAACGTGAATGGGCAATTCTGCTGCGCAGGGCAATCGTCAATTTTGGACGATGGTAAAAATTATCTTTGACGACTCACAAACATCCAACATTCTTTGAACGTGAATGGGCAATTCTGCTGCGCAGGGAAATTGTCAATTTGGACGATGGTAAAATTTATCATTGACGACTCACAAACATCCAACATTCTTTGAACGTGAATGGGCAATTCTGCTGCGCAGGGCAATCGTCAATTTTGGACGATGGTAAAAATTATCTTTGACGACTCACAAACATCCAACATTCTTTGAACGTGAATGGGCAATTCTGCTGTGCAGGGAAATTGTCAATTTGGACGATGGTAAAAATTATCTTTGACGACTCACAAACATCCAATATTCTTTGAGCGTGAAATGTCAATTCTGCTGCGCAGGGAAATCTCTTCACAAAACTAAAACAACATCCAAACATACTGATTACTAGATAAATATTTTCACCATTTGATGAATAATTAAATATTTTTTACTATTTTAGTTCAACAAATTAAAAATTTATACAGTATGAACAATTTAAAAAAACTCAACAGAGAGCAGCAGAGACAAATTAATGGAGGTGCTATTAACAAGTGCAGCCTAACAAAGCCTTGCAGTATTGGATGGTGCTGTGATGGCGTTTGCAAAGAATATGCATGCATTGAATTTTAATCTTATAGGTAATGATCTAAATTATTCGTATGAAAAAATTGAAAAAACTCAACAGAGATCAGCAAAGACAAATCAATGGCGGAGGTATTAACAAATGCAGTGAAACCAGACCATGCTTCATAGGTTTTTGCTGTCGAGGCCTTTGTATGGAATATGATTGTATTGATTAAAACCAGTTAATATGAAAAATCTAAAAAAACTGAACAGAAAACAAAAACAGGAAATCCAGGGTGGCGGTATGATAAAAAAATGCCAGATCCACAATCAGTGTGGATTCCAGGAATGCTGTGACGGAGGAATGTGTATGCCCTCACCCTACTATCCTTTATGCGGACCTATTCTTGAAATAACATAGGTATTTATGCTTTAAAATTTAATTTTTTGACATCTGCTCCGGCAGATGTTTTTTTTCACTGTAAAGGACGTTCAATTCTACTTTACACTTTAATTAATCCTTAATTTTGCCCGTTTCTTTTTTAGTCTTAAAATTTTGAATTATTTTTGCATATCCAAAAAATTCACGTTTTGAATTCCAGAGACGAACTTATCTTCAATCCCGCCGACATTGCCGAAACTCTTAGCAGCCTTCCTGCTGACGAGAGGCTTCTTGCGTTTTTGAAGGTTCCGAAAGAATACAAAGCGGACGTTTTCTCTCACCTTGACCCTGACTTTCAGGAGGATACTATCAGAAGTATCGGAAGCGAAGAGGTTTCTGAGATCCTGAACGGGATGACTCCGGATGACAGAACTTCTCTTTTTGAAGATTTTCCGGATGAACTGATCAAGTACTCTATTAATCATCTCAATCCTCAGGAAAGAAGAATTGCCCTGAAGCTTCTGGGCTACGATTCAGACTCTATTGCCCGTCTGATGACTCCTTACTACATCCAGATCCGTAAAGAATGGACGGTAAAAAGATGTCTTCAGCAGATCAAAAAGGTCGGGAAAAGAGTGGAAACCATGAATCATCTTTACGTAGTGGATGAAAGAAACCGTCTGATTGATGATATTGCTTTAGGAAGCCTTCTTTTGGCTGAAGAAGATACTCTGATCTCGGATATGACGGACAATCACTTTGTCGCAATCATGACCACCACTTCAAAGGAAGACGCAGTAACCTATTTTGAAAAATATGACAGAACTGCGCTTCCCATTATTACTGAAGCTGGTGTTCTTGTAGGCATCGTAACTATTGATGATATCCTGGACCAGATCGAACAGCAAAACACAGAAGATATTCAGAAATTCGGGGGTCTTGAAGCTCTTGATGATCCTTACACGCAGACTTCTCTTTTGGAAATGGTCAAAAAAAGAGGAACATGGCTGATCATTCTTTTTTTCTCTGAAATGCTTACTGCTTCTGCGATGGGATATTTTGAGGATGAAATTCAAAAGGCGGTGGTTCTTGCCCTTTTTGTACCCCTTATTATTTCCAGTGGAGGAAACTCCGGTTCTCAGGCTGCAACGCTTATTATCCGTGCGATGGCTCTTCAGGAAATCGGTCTTAAAGACTGGTGGTATGTGATGAAAAAGGAGATTTTTACCGGTTTAGCGCTTGGGAGTATTCTTGGTGTCATCGGCTTTTTAAGGATCATGGTATGGCATGAGGCAGGATTCTTCAATTATGGAATGTACTGGCCTTATGTGGGTTTAAGCGTAGGAGTTTCTCTCGTTATGATCGTTCTTTGGGGAACACTTTCAGGCTCTATGGTTCCATTTATTCTGAAAAGATTAAACCTGGACCCTGCTACTTCTTCTGCTCCCTTTGTAGCCACTCTGGTAGACGTTACCGGTCTTATTATTTATTTTTCCGTAGCCGGACTTTTCTTAACAGGAAAACTTTTGTAATTTTAAATAAATGCTAGATATTTTAACAATTATCAAAAAAATAAATAATTCAAAACAACATCTGCAATAAATAAAAATAAACAACTACAAGTAAGTAATATTCAACACGATTAAATAAAGATTTATCATAAATTCAGTTTATTTGGAAATTATTTCTTAACAATCAGCAAACACAAGTGAATGAAAAATAAATTCAGTATAATTAAATTAGATAGCCTGTATTCATTATTTTCTAAAGAACTAAGCCTCAACAGAATTTTTGGACTGGACATACTAAGATTTTTTGCTATTACCACCGTAATTATCTCTCACGGACGATTTATATTTTCGGAAAAGGTAGATCGCTTTTTTACATATATCACATTTGATGGAGTTACTATTTTCTTTGTTTTAAGTGGATTTCTGATCGGTGGTATTTTAATTAAGCAGCTTGAAAACAATACCCCCAGATTTTCATTACTTTTGGATTTCTGGGTCAAAAGGTGGTTCCGTACTTTACCTGCTTATTTTTTAATTTTAACAATTCTCACTATTTGCTATACTTTCACAGATCCCAAATTCTCTTTTGGAACTATAAAAAATTACTATTTTTTCTGTCAGAACCTTTATTATCCTACTCCTGATTATTTCACAGAATCATGGAGCCTGAGTGTAGAAGAATGGTTTTATCTTACAGTTCCTTTTCTGATTTTTATCCTGACAATTTTCTTTAAATTAAAGCCTAAAATTTCAGTGCTGATCACAGCTTTAACCATTCTATTTTTTATCAGTTTTTTGAGGTATATGATTTATGCTGAAAAAGATCTTCAAAAGGCATTATCTTTTAATCATCAGGTACTTTTCAGACTGGATAGTATCATGTATGGCGTTATTGGAGCATATTTCAGCTATTATTACTCTAAATTATGGAAATCAATCCCAACAATTTTACTCATATCCGGTATCGCTATATTTTTAATTCAAAAGTGGATTTTTGTTTCAAATATGTTTCCTGAGCCATTGCTGCTTTATAATGTTGTTTTTGAATACAGCCTGACCTCAATAGCTACACTATTACTGCTTCCTTTCCTTTCCAATTTTAAAAAATCAAAATACAAGATAGGAAATCTGATCACTATTATTAGCCTGATCTCCTACTCCATGTATTTAACGCATATGGCACTTATCAAAGGAATTATTTTAAAAAGTATTCCCTGGACAGATTTTACAACTAATTATAATATTATATTGCCTGTCTTTTATTTTCTCTATTGGGCACTTACGATTATATTTTCAATCATAATCTATAAGTTCTTTGAAGTACCAACGACTAACCTTAGAGAAAAATTTGTTTTCAGTAAAAAAAATCAAGGTCCGGTTATGGAAATCAAATAATCTCTAAAGCATTATTTGGCTGCCGCCTGAAGAGTTTTATATTTTTAAATTTGAATAAACAACAAATCATTTTAAATTTAATATGAGAGTCATTTCCCTAGTTCCGTCTATTACAGAGGCATTATTTGATCTTGGCCTTACTGAACATGAAGTCATCGGCAGAACAAAATTCTGTATCCATCCTAAACATAGAATAAAAAATGTACCGGTTATCGGCGGCACAAAAAACATCAATATTGATAAGATTAAAACTTTACAACCGGATATTATCCTGGCCAACAGAGAAGAAAATATCAAAGAACAGGTAGAAGCATTAATGGCCGATTTTAAGGTACTTGTGACTAATGTGGAAAATATTGAAGACAATTACTACCTTCTTAAAACACTCGGAAATATCTTTAATAAGGAGGAAAGAGCCCAACAGTTTAACCTGAAGATCTACGATGTTTTACAGCAGGCTCAACTTGATTTCCCGGTAAAAGCAGCCTACCTCATCTGGAAAAATCCTTATATGACGATAGGTTCCGATACTTTCATTCATAAAATTCTGGCAGAGATAGGTTTTGAAAATATTTTTAAGGATCAAACGCGCTATCCTGAAATCCAAATGGAAGACCTTGCTGATGCAGAAGTTATTATGCTTTCTTCTGAACCTTTCCCTTTCAAAGAAAAACATATAGAGGAGATGAAGACTTTCTATCCTGATAAGAAGATAATGATTGTAGATGGAGAAGCGTTTTCCTGGTACGGAACCCATATTGCAAAGTGTGAAAATTATTTTAAAGAATTACTGGATGAAATTCATGCAATGCAACGTTGATTTTTTTAACACAAGAGTTTTTTTTAGACACTTCAGTTATTCTTAAGTTAAAAAGCTTTTTGAAAAGAAGATCACTTAAGTTGTGCGAAAATGAAAGATGTTCATCATGACAAATTCTTCTGCCTAAAATTCCCCTCTCCTGGAGGGGTGGCGAAAATTCAATGAATTTTTGACGGGGTGGTCATCCCCCACTCTCTTCTCCCCTCTGCCAACCATCTCTTACAACAACCCTTTACACAAAAAAAGCTCCGATTTTAAATCGGAGCTCATATTTTATATTTCTTATTAAAATTTCAATTACAAAATTTTGGAAACTTCATGACAAAGCCATTCCAAAAGTTCACGGTCTTCATCTGTAAACGGATCTACCGTATGCGAATCGATATCGATCTGACCCACATTCTGGCCATCTTTGAAGATAGGAACTACAATTTCAGCTTTTGTATCAATAGAACAGCTTAAATAATTGCTCTCCTGATGAACATCCGGAACTACGAAGGTTTCATTGGAAACTGCAACTTGCCCACAAATTCCTTTTCCATAAGGAATGATGGTATGATCTGTAGGAGCTCCCACGTAAGGACCCAGTTTCAGTTCATCTTTATCTCCGTTTTTAAAGTAGAATCCGGTCCAGTTGAAGTAAGAAATTTCCTGATCCAACAAGTGACATACCTTCTCTAGTTTCTCTTCTGTGTTATGTTTCGGACTTTCAAGAATGGAAGAAAGTCTTTTCTTTATTTCTGACATTTTATTTTATTTTTTAGGAGAATTGTTTGAAGGAATGTTCTTCTTTGTAGCCAAACATTCCACGCTCTTTTATCATTTCTGCCACCCCTTCAGGAACCTGGTTTTCCCAGCCTTTAATGCAGCATGTTATTTTTCTAAGGATCTCTCTTGAATAAATTTCCAAAAATTCCGGATTATGATTCGTAATATCTACAATACGGTTGTTGTGTTTGAAATATTTGTACAGCTCTTTAAGATTTTCTTCTACTTTAAGGTTGGCAGAATCCAGTAATTCGTGAGTTTCAGGATCTTTGTAAGGGTAAAGATATACTCTCATCCCGTTTCTGAAAAACTTTCCGAATGCTTCCAGAATCCCTCCTGAAAGGTCTTTATAATATTTCTCGTCAAATACCATCAGAAGGTTATTCACTCCCATGGCAACACCGATATCTCCGCTTGTGTACGAAGCAAAATAATCGATCAGTCTGTAATATTCCGAGAAATTTGAAATAATCACGGTATAACCGAGTCGTCCGAGAATATCTACCCTGTCCATAAAGTCTCTTTCGTCGATATCGCCATCTGCCCTAAGATTTGAAATGGTGATCTCAATCAGGACTTCTGTTTCTTCATGAGTACAGGTCGCATCTTTCTGAAACATCTCAAGACCGTTTTTAAGCATATCGATGTTCACTTTCGTTACAGGCCTGAAACTTCCTCGTACGGCAAATATATTCTTCTTGTACAGAACGTCGGCAGGAAGCATATTACTCCCCTGGGAATTGAAGATTACGGCATCTGTCATTCCATGTTTTACAAGTTGCAGCGACATCAATCGGTTATCAACATAGTCAAAAGCAGGACCACTGAAATCGATCATGTCAATTTCAAGACCGTCTTTGGCAATGTCGTCGTATAAAGATTCGATTAAAGTTCTGGGATTGTCGTAGTAGTTGAAAGCTCCGAAGATAAGGTTTACCCCAAGGTTTCCTAAAGTTTCCTGCTGTAATGTAGCATCATTTTCATTAAATTTTACATGGATCACGATTTCGTTGTAATCTTCGTTTTCTTTAGTCTGGAAACGGATTCCTACCCAGCCGTGGCCTTTGAGTGTCTTGTCGAAATTAATCGTCGTTACCGTGTTGGCATAAGAAAAAAACTTTCTGTTCGGATTATTTTCCCTTGAAATCCTTTCTTCGATCAACGCGACTTCATAACGGAGCATTTTACGGAGTCGGTTCTGGGTGACATACCTGTTTTTCACCTCTTTTCCGTAAATGGCATCACTAAAATCTTTGTCGTAAGCAGACATCGCCTTAGCAATTGTACCGGAAGCCCCTCCTGCTCTAAAAAAGTGACGAACAGTCTCCTGCCCTGCTCCAATTTCTGCGAAAGTACCATAAATAGTAGGATCTAGATTAATTGTTAATGCTTTTTGTTTAGGAGTTAGTTTCTGATACATTAGGACGTAAAATTTTTCGTAAATTTACCAAAATTAAACCAACCTCAAAAGAAAATGAAGTTGAAATTTTTAGGAACTGGTACTTCCCAAGGTGTACCCGTTATAGGCTGTACATGTGAAGTATGTACTTCCAAAAATCCAAAAGACAAGCGTTTCCGCTCCTCAGTAATGATTACTACAGAGGAAAGCAGAAAAATACTGATCGACTGCGGACCGGATTTCAGAGAGCAGATGCTCCTCAATCACGAAAATAACGTAGATATTGCACTTCTGACCCACGAGCACAATGACCATGTGATCGGGCTTGATGATATGCGTCCATTGATTTTTAAAAGTGGGAAAAACATGCCCATCTACTGCAACGAAAGGGTTGGTCAGGAGATCAAGAAACGCTTTCCCTATGCTTTCGCTGATGAAAGATATCCGGGAGCACCGGCTTTTGATCTTCATGAAATTGAAAATAAGCCTTTCCATGTTTTGGATACGGAAATCACGCCTATTGAAGTGACCCATTACAAAATTATGATCCTTGGCTATAAGTTTAAAAATCTCGCGTATATCACGGATGCCAATTTCATTTCAGACACTGAAAAAGAAAAACTGCAGAATCTGGATGTGCTGATTTTAAACTGCATCAGAAAATTTGATCCGCATCCTGCCCATTTTGTCCTTCCTGATGTCATCGCCCTGTTTAACGAGCTTAAGCCTAAAAAATTATTTTTAACCCACATCAGTCACCACCTGGGACTGCATGATATTGAAGATAAGGAGCTTCCGGAAGGAATACATCTTTCCTACGATGGTTTGGAGATAGAATTTTAAAATTTTTCCTCCAAAAAGCTTTTGAACATTAAAAAAAGTTTATATATTTGCACACCGATTTGAAACAAGCCCAGTTGGCGGAATTGGTAGACGCGCTAGACTCAAACTCTAGTATCGAAAGATGTACCAGTTCGATTCTGGTACTGGGTACTAAAAACCTCTGAAATCAATGATTTCAGAGGTTTTTTATTGATTTAATATAATCTATCAAAAGATTCATTCTTCAAAACATCATCTTCCACCATTCTTCTTATGCTTAAAATGAATTGGTCTGTACCGAAAAGTTCAGGCATACATTATTATTCACAGGATTCAACATACCCCATATTCCCATAGAAATCTTATATACTTCAATGACAAAACTTTTTGAAAAGTCAAAAATACAGCCCCTTCAATCAGTAGATTTTAAACAAAAATCCTATCCCCAGAAAGTTTCTAAGGATAGGACTCACACCTAAATAATAAAAATTATGTCAGACAATAAACAGACCTGCAATAGTCTGTGCTTCGCTTGTTGTAAGGATTTCATCATAAGCTGCAGATCCCGCCGCCGCTCCGAAAGCATTAGCAGTATTGAATCCTGCCTGATTTGTGTTATCTTCTCCTGCGTACACAGCATTGGTAGCAGCAGGCATATTTCCTCCGTTGGCCAGTTCTATCCAGCCTTTATTCGCTCTCATTCTTCTCACCTGTGAAGCGTGTCTTGCTTCTACAGAGTGGATCTGAAGGGCGGCTTGTAATACTGCTTTATTAGACATTACATTTCCAGCCTGTCCTTTATACGCACGAACTCCGGTGTCTTCAAAAGCCTGAGCCAGAACGAGAAATTGGTTATAATCTGTGAAAGGCGTAAAATTTCCGCCAGCGGTAAAATCAAAAGTAGGCTTTGGTTTTGGCGCTTCTCCTAAGGAAGTCAGTGTATTTCTCAGGAATCCTACGTGTGCGGATTCATGTTTTGAGATCTGCATAAAAACAGGTCGGTCTGAATTGGGAATCAATCCTGCTGCTGCCAGACCTATTGCGTAATATTCATTTTCAAGATATTCCAGAACCAATGCCAACTGCAAAGCGTCCGTTAAAGCACTTTTAAAAAAAGTTGCAGAGGCTGCGGTATCTAAAGTTTCTGCTTTAGCAGGGGTTGACATTAATGCTCCCAATCCTAAAGGGATCGATGCTACTGCTGCTTTTTTACCAAATGTAGAAATATTGGTAATCGTTTCTAATCTTGTAGCTTCCGTTGTAAAGAATTTATCATTAGAAAGCTTATCTAGTAATTTAAGAATGTTCATAATTGTAGATTTTGAAAATGAATAATTAGCTGATTCCTCTTTCTTTCCATGTGAAAGGAGTTTTGATAAATCCTCCCGCAACCATGACAATATCTTTAGGCTCTTTGGCAAGATCTAATCCATTGGCATCTATGACATCATCTCCTGAAAAATCAGTAGATCCGGGATTAATGATATTTCTGATTGCTGAAGCGTGTCTTGCTTCCACAGAAACTATTTTCCCGGCAATCACTAAATAAGCCGCATTGGTAATGTATTTTCCTGCACCGTTATACGCTGCTACTCCTGTATCTTCCAAAGCCTTGGCCGTTGCAAGAACAGAATTTCTGTCGTTAAAATTCACATTAGGATACTTGAATTCAAGGGTAGGTAAAATATTGGTTGTTGCCCCGGTGATCGCTGCTTTAAAAAAGTCTCGGTGAATAACTTCGTGATGATAAAGGTCTGTAAAAAGATCTCTTTCAACACTTGAAATTCCGGAGTAAAAATTATTAACTACTTTGGTATAAAAATCAGCTTCAAGCTGTTCCAATGCATACGCGTAATTCAGAACGCCTACATCTCCGGTTCCCAGATCGAAAACGGGACCGTTGTCTGTCATTCCGAAATCATTATCATCATCGCAACCGATCAGCGTAAGTCCTGCCATAGCCAGTCCTATACCGCCCAGTTTCAAGAAATTTCTTCTGCCTGTATCCAGAGTTGCTCCCTGGTTAGAAACATTAATAGTTTTTTTCATAATATTATTGGTTTGAGTGTTATATAATTCTCAAAAGAGTAGAAAAAACAGCATAATAACTATGCTGTTTTGAAAACTAAAACATTACGGCATCAACACCGTATCGATTACATGAATCACACCATTTGACTGATTTACATCAGCTATCGTCACTTTTGCACTATTTCCTTTTGCATCCTGTATATAAAGATCTTTTCCTTTGGTCCAGAAAGTCAATCCTTCCCCTTCTACCGTTTTCATCATGCTTTTTCCGTTTCCAGCTTTTACTGCAGCCCAGATATCTTTCGCACTGTATTTTCCTGCAAGAACATGATACGTTAAAATTTTAGTAAGCGTTTCTTTGTTTTCAGGTTTTACAAGGGTTTCCACTGTTCCTTTCGGAAGTTTTGCAAAGGCCGCATCGGTAGGTGCCAGCACAGTGAAAGGTCCTGCTCCCTGCAGCGTTTCTACCAGACCTGCTGCCTTTACTGCTGCCACCAAAGTCTTGTGATCTTTGGAATTCACAGCATTTTCAATAATATTTTTAGATGGATACATCGGCGCACCGCCCACCATTACTGTTTTTTCTTTCATCGTTTGTGCAGTTACCTTCCCACTGAAAGCGAATGATAAAGCCACCATTCCGAATACTGCGATTTTTGAGGTTGTGTTCATTTTATTTATTTTTTAAGTTAATGAGTAATTTATTTGTGTTCTTAGAGTCATTTACGAGGTTGGTTCTGTTTTGGATTTAAAAAAATGGTTTATTATTAAAAAATTTAAAAATTATTATTTCTTTTTGGAATTGGGAACGAAATCAAGACATACGGAATTCATACAGAACCTTTTCCCGGTAGGCTTTGGACCGTCATCAAAAACATGTCCTAAGTGAGAATCACATCTTCCACACAAAACTTCACTTCTTACCATATTATATGAAGTATCCTTTCTGTATTTAACGCTATTCCTAGTAAGCGGTTGATAAAAAGAAGGCCATCCGCATGTTGTCGCAAATTTTGAAGTCGAAATAAACAGTGGATTTCCGCAAACCGCACAGAAATAAGTTCCTTTTTCATCAAATTCATCATACTTACCTGTAAAAGCTGTTTCTGTTGCTCCTTCTCTGGCTACCTGATACAGTTCAGGCTTGAGAATCTTCTTCCATTCCGCATTGCTCACTTTCAAAGGGGTGGTTACCGTACGGGAGTAATAGGGATTTTTTGCTTTAAAACTGCCAGACTGTGCCCAACTTTTTCCAGCCATGGTAACCAGAAAAAAAGTAAAAGCTGTTTTTATGATTAATCTTTTCATATCTGTTGATTTCTATGATTATTTAAAATCATTTACGATGTAAAATATTTTTCGGATGTTGTTTGTAGTATATATTTTATTTTATTACATTTGGAATGAAAATCATACGCTATTAAAACAACCTATTCGGAAGAAGAGCTTATCGTTTTACTACAAGAAAAAAACGAATCAGGCTTTCACTATTTATACGACCACTATGCAGGAGCACTGTATGGGGTGGTTCTCCGAATCGTTCAGTCAAAAGAGTATACTGAAGAAATCATTCAGGATGTTTTTGTAAAGATCTGGAATGCGATTAGTCAGTATGATTCTTCAAAAGGCAAATTCTACACCTGGATGATCAATATTGCACGAAATACGGCAATAGATTATTTAAAATCAAAAGGTTTCCAAAACGAACTTAAAAACCAACCGCTTCCAGATTTCGTATATAACTCTGCAGAACTTTCAACGACAAACAATTCATCCGACTTTATTGGATTTAGGAATGTGCTTAAAGGTCTGGAGGTTGATAAACAAGAACTTATCGACTTAGCTTATTACCAGGGATATACTCAGAACGAAATATCTGAAAAGCTGAAGATACCCCTTGGGACGGTGAAAACCAAAATGCGGAATGCGCTGATGAAATTAAAGGATTTGCTAAAAGATTATCAATAAATTGAACACTAAAGAATACATATCATCCGGAATCATAGAATCTTATGTTCTAGGTCTTGCTTCTCCCGAGGAGGCAGGGATTTTGGAGTGTGTGATGAAAAACAATGCTGAAGTATATGCTGCTTTTGAAGAAGCACAAAAAACTTTGGAAGATTTGGCGACCAGTCAAGCCGTGACACCACCAGTAGATTTAAAATCAAAAATCTGGAGTAAGATCCAGCAGGAACAGCATACTGAAGAAGTAAAACCTGCGGTGATTACAGAGATTCCTGTTGAAAGGAATCAGCAAGAGATCAAAATTCAGGAAAAGAGCAACTGGAAAAACTATGCAGTAGCTGCTTCCGTATTATTTCTGATCAGTGCTGCCGGAAATCTCTTCTGGATGAACGATCAGTCCAAAACTAAAGCAGAGATTGCTAAAATACAGAGTGAGAAAAGTAATCAGGATCTTGCCATGCAAAAAATGAATCAGAAACTGGACATGCTTTCCAATCCTGACATGCAGATGGTGATGCTGAAAGGGGTAGAAAAACATACCGATTCAAAAGCAATGGTATTCTGGGATAAAAAGACAAAGGAAGTTTATCTGAATGCTGAAAGCCTGCCAAAGGCTCCTGAAGGTATGCAATATCAGCTCTGGGCGATCGCAGACGGAAAACCTGTAAGTGCCGGAATGTATACCGAAGAAAAAGACAGTAAAACCCCTCTGGCTAATATTCCTAAAGCACAGGCATTTGCCATAACTCTTGAAAAACAGGGCGGCAGTGTAGCTCCTACAATGGAGAATATGTATGTCATGGGTGCTATCTGAGACTGACTTACCTCAGCTTTATTTTCTCAACAGTTTAGATGTTTTCTACATCCTGAAAAAATTTAAATAATTTTTAAATAATTATATTGATTTAAGCCGTTCATTTACAATGAATGGCTTATTTTATGACTAAAAATGAAATTTAGTTATCCTGCCGTCTGTCTATTTTCAGTTCCCGTTCCACTTCGTCTATTTCCGGCAGAGGTGAATCATAGCTTTCCTCGATGTATTTCAGAACCTCCGGATCCGTTTTTTCATTTATTTTTCTGATAAAAAGATGGTTGGTCGCTTTTAAAAAAAGAATAAGATCTTCCGCAGTCTGCTTTTTTCCAAATATCGGTTTTTCAATGACTGCTCTTTTGTCATCATTCACAATAAGATCATTGAAAGAAGTATTCATAAGAACAGTCTGAAAAAAAGATTCTGCCGGCAGTAAAGTGTGAAGATAATAGTCTTCAAAATTCATTACCTTTTTATTATTCGCCAGAAAGGCACAGGTATCTCTGGTAAAAATAACCCACTTCCCTCCAATATAAGGCGTGACGTCTTTCATAAATTCTCTCTTATACATAAAAGATGAAATCTTATAAGACAGCTCGGTAAAATGATTTTGTATTCTCTGAAGAGTATCAGGACGGTAAAACTTCTGATCATAATAGAAAAGATAATTCCTCCCTTTATTCACCGTAAGAAACTGACGGATCACATTTTGAGACTTAAGAGGTGAATCTTCCCCACTCAGATTAACAAAATAATCCCATTCCTGACTGACATTAAGCAAAAACTCCATGGCATCAAGTTCGGCCTGAATCATACTGAATCCACCGGAAACAATGTTGATGCTTTCGAGAATATAAACGTTCGGAAACCGGACCAGATACATCTGGATTTCATCCGTAATCTCCTCTTTGGCTTTCCTGTCAATGTGGACGAGATAAAACTGATCCCTGGTATAGATCTTCTGAAACATGGTTTTGAATACTTCCGGTTTATGATGGACCATAATAAAGTAGGCAATTCTCACATGCTGATCGGAGTGGGACTCTAAAGTTTGTGATTGGGGGCTGGTAGAAGGAGCGGAAGTCTGCATAAGAACGGATTTAAAATCATCCGCTTTGGGCAAACAATTCTGTTAACGTGCGGAAGCTACGAATAAATTTTTGACAATCAATCATTTAAAGCAATTATTATTCGATTTCTTTATCGTATTTTTGCAATGCATTTATAAAAACAGGTCTCTGCCTTTTGCTATTCTGTAATAGTTTAAAATTCATTTTTCTCTTTCAGTTTTGCTTTTTCAGCTGCCCAATTAAAACTTATTTTTTAAATAATTTTTAATACTGCTTCCTTGGTTTTCAGGTTAAAAAAAGCAGTTATAAAATTCAGGACGGTACGGATGATCACACTCCTGCTTCTACGAATGAGAACGATACGATATTGCAAAACTCAGCCTATATATTCCCAACTGAATTTATTGTCAAAGTTAATGCAAAGTAAAATAATAACTAAAGATAATGCTTATCCAGCTTGATAATCTTTATTTTTAAACAAGACAACAATTCAGATCCTACAGGATTTGGCCACTCAGAACCGGATGTCCGGTAGATTACAATGAGTTTTAGAAATTTAAATTTAATAAACCCTATAGTCCGCGCTGTTACAGAAGCCGGATATTCCAAACCTACAGAAATCCAGTATGCAGCGGTTCCCCCTATTTTAGCAGGAAGAGATTTTATAGGATATGCTCAGACCGGTACAGGAAAAACTGCGGCATTTGCCATGCCTATTCTGCAGTTACTCAAAAGAAATACACCAGATCATAAAGAAATACGAACTTTAATATTAACTCCAACACGGGAATTGGTTCAGCAGCTGGAGGAGAGTTTTAAAGTATACAGCAAATATTTACCCCTTTCACAGCTTTCTATTTTTGGAGGTGTATTGTCTGGAAGCCAGCTCGCCGCTCTTAGAAAAAGAGTAGATATCCTGATAGCAACTCCGGAAAGACTTCTTAATCTGGTAAGCCAGAGACCTATTGATCTTTCTAAGATCGAAATTCTGGTTTTGGATGAAGCTGACAGAATGCTTGATATGGGATTCGCAGAGGACGTAAAAAAGATCTTAAAACTTATTTCTCAGAAGAGGCAGACTTTATTTTTTTCTGCAACAATGCCTTCAGAGGTCCGGAAATTTGCAGACGCCATGATGAATAATCCTGTTGAAGTCACTGTAGACCAGATTCCATCACCATTGCAGTGTGTTAATCAATCCGTTTACTTTGTTGAAAAGACCAAGAAAACAGATCTGCTGATCAATATTCTGCAGGATGTATCGATTTTGCGTTCACTGGTTTTTACAAGAACCAAGCAGGGCGCAGACAGATTGGTAAAACAACTGGAACGCACCGGAATCTTTGCTGCAGCTATTCACGGGAATAAATCTCAGATCGCAAGACAGCAGGCTGTAGAAGATTTTAAAAACAGCAAGATTCGCGTATTAGTAGCCACCGACATCGCTGCCAGAGGAATTGATATGGAGGAACTTCCTTATGTTGTCAATTATGAACTTCCGGATGTTCCGGAAACCTACGTGAACCGGATTGAAAGAACGGGAAGAGCGGGGACCAAAGGAACTGCCGTTTCTTTTTGTGACGAAGGGGAACGCTCGGACTTAAGCAATATTCAAAAGCTGATAGGATTTATTATGCCTGTCGGGAAACTTCACTATATTCATTAAATCACAACAAAATAGATGGACTCTTTCCGAGAGAAATTCCGGAGAAAAGTCATCAAATAATTAACACAACAATTTTTAATAATAATTACAATGCAAGAAGGCACCGTAAAATTTTTCAATGAAGCAAAAGGTTTCGGATTCATTTCTCCAGCAGACGGAGGTAAAGATATTTTTGTACACTCTTCAGGTTTAGATACAAGATCTATCCGTGAAAACGATAAAGTAGTTTTCGAAGTACAAAAAAGCGACAAAGGTTTAAATGCAGTTAACGTAAAGTTAGCATAATTTGAATATACAATTGAGCGAACATTGAATGATCAGTAGCAATACTTTTATTTGATTCCGTTAAAAAAACCTCTTGCTTCATGTGAGAGGTTCTTTGTTTAAGAAAATTGAAGCTGGCTATTGAGGGTAAAATTTCATCTGCAAAAAAAACTGATCATCGCTGCTAAAAACATGATATTTTCCCCCAAAATATCCTAAAGTTTGGCATATGTTCCTTTAAAACGGCCATATCCTGCTATATTTGTCCCCGAAAAAGTAATTCTACAATTATTATCAATGAATTTATTATATGTTAACTGGGATGTAAATTCCGAAATTTTTACTATTGGTGGGTTTCCCCTAAAATATTATGGTGTGTTATTTCTTGCGGGACTTGTTTTATGCTACAACATCTTAAAAACCATTTATAAAAAGGAAAATTTAAGCCATCAGGCTCATGACGCGCTTTTCTCTTATGCCTTCATTGGTATTTTGGTTGGAGCAAGATTGGGACACTGTCTTTTTTACGATTTCGACTACTATTCCCAGCATCCTATTGAAATATTTCTTCCGATCCAAAAAGGAATTGACGGAGCTTATCACTTTTCAGGATATGCAGGACTGGCAAGCCATGGTGGAGGAATCGGACTTATCATTATGCTTCTGATCTATGCGAGAAAATTTTCTATCAAGTTTATGACGGTATTGGATGTGATTGCTATTGCAACTCCCTTAGCCGGGGCATTTATCAGGCTGGGTAATCTGATGAACTCAGAAATCATAGGAACCCCTTCTGATCTTCCATGGGCTTTTATATTCAGACATGTAGATAATACTCCACGACATCCTGCCCAGCTGTATGAAGCAATTTCTTATCTGCTGATCTTCCTTCTGGTATATTTTATTTATAGGAAAAACATCTTTGAAGTTGGGAAAGGTTTTTACTTTGGAATCACTACTCTGCTGATCTTCGTTGTTCGTTTTTTTGTGGAATTTATCAAGGTAGATCAGGTTGATTTTGAACAGGGAATGAGCCTGAATATGGGGCAGATTTTAAGCATCCCCTTTGTATTTCTCGGACTGTTCTTTATTATTAAAAGTATCCGGGAGAAAAAGGAAATAAAAGTTTCATAATCCTCAAAATATAGACTTAAAAAGCCTCTGAAACCTATCATTTCAGAGGCTTTTTTTTGAGTTATGGATAATAAAAATTGGCTTAAGATCATTAAGCCAATCCGTATTCTTCAGCCAGAATACTAACATCCACATAAATATTCTAATGATTGCAATTGGTCTTCTTCTTCAAATATTTATTGACAATTGGAATATCTATTTTATTTAACGATTCAAAAGTGCTCAAAATAGAACAGGAATAAAAAAAACAGCTATCAAATAAACTTTGTGGTCTATGAAGGAATTTAATGGTCAAATTGGACCAACCAACAACGTATAAATCTAAAACTCTATTAAAGGTTTATAGGTCCTTCCAATCGGCAATTTCTTACCGTTCACCTGTACCATACTTGCAGAACGCACTTCAATTTTGGTCTTGGAAATAATGTAGGATTTATGGATTCTGATGAACAGTTTCGGATCAAGGCTTTCCTCTATCCTGCTGATGGGCATCTTCACAGTGACTGTTCCTGCTTTGGTATGGATATGAATGTATTCTCTCAAGCTTTCAATATAGAAAATATCATGAAGTACAATCTTAATTTGTTTTTTTCCGCTGCTGATAAAAATATGCTCGCGGTCGGCCGCTTCAAGAAGAGCTTCTTCAGCATTCATCAGATATTTGAATTTTTCTACCGCTTTTGTAAATCTGTCATAGGGAATCGGCTTCATCAGATAATCCACAATATCAAGTTCATACCCTTCCACAGCGTACTGATGATAAGCAGTAGTCACAATTACAAGAGGCGGGTTTTTCAGTTTTTTAAGGAAATCAAAACCTTTCACAACGGGAAGATGCAGATCAAGAAACATCAGGTCAATTTCATGCCTGTTCAAAACGTTTCCGGCATAAACAGCGTCGGAACATTTGGCCAAAAGGTGAAGTTGTTCGTTCCTTGACACAAAATTCTCCAGAATTTCTCCGGCTATAGGTTCATCTTCCACGATGATGCAGTTGTATTTTTTAGAAGCGGGATGAGTCATTAAAATCAATAATTAAGTTGACAATATACCTGTCGTTTGTACTTTCAACGGTGAGACTGTGTTTGGGATAAAGCAGTTCAAGCTGTCTTCGTATGTTTTTCAAACCTATTTTTGTAGAGTTTCCGTGCGGCTTTTCCTCTTTTGAATTTTCAATATGATAATGAAGAACTCCATTATTTAATTTGAGGTCAATATGAAGAAAACTCTGTCCTAAGGTTTCAGAAACTCCATGTTTAAAAGCATTTTCTACAAACTGGATCAGAATGAGCGGAGAAATTTCCTGAATAGGATGATCCATCTCTTCATTAAAAATAATCACCAGATCACGATGACGGATCTGCTGAATCTGAAGGAAATCTTTGAGATTTTCAACATCTTTATCTATGGAAATATACTTTTCAGTGGCTTCGTAAATATTGTATCTCATCACTTTGGAAAGCTGCAGGATGACATCCGGAGTTTCATCCGCTTTCTTAAGCGCCATTCCATAAATATTGTTGAGGGTATTGAAGAGAAAATGAGGATTGATCTGTGCTTTCAGCATGCTAAGTTCCTGATCCAGTTTCTCTGTTTTTAATAATGAAATCTGTTCTTTCAGAAGGCTTTTCTGTCTTGTAATTTCCACGCCAAAAATAAGACCCGCCATAAAAATGAGGTCCATAAAAGAATTAAAAGCCACCAATCCGTTGATAAACCCTGAAGCCTGTTTTCCATCAAGCGTTTCCGTTACTCCATAAATGTGTGGATAAATGATATAGTGAGTGAAAAACCTGTGAATGAGAACGGCTGTAACAATAATAAAACAACAGAAAACATAGGTAAGAAACCTCTTGATGGTGGTTTTCTCATAGACATACAGCAGTGAATAGGCCAGCGGCATTTTAATCAAAAGGTAGCCCAGTTCCAGAACAATTGTATTCTGAAGTCTTATCTGCCATGCCATATCAGGAAACTGATATCTCGACCAGTAAAAGTCAAGATACACTTCCAGAATATAGTACAGTACCCAAAAGAGCAGATGAACATATACTTTTGATTTTCTGTCTGACTTCAAGTGTGATAGGATTTACCATGCAAAATACTATCTTTCAGTGAAAAATAAAAATAGATACCTGCCAAACGAAAGGATCGGTCTACAAACTGCTTTTTACTTCTTTGGTGATGGATATTCTGTAAAGACCAACTGTAAAAAACAGCAGATCAACAGCACATTGAATTCAATTCCATTGGTTCCGCCACCGACTACATACCATCCGTTTTGCCAGTGGATAAAGTAGATTCCTAAAATAAGAACCGGAATATTGAATAACGCAACCCCCATTACATACCGATCTGACCAGATCAGAACTACTGAAAAAAGATGAATCAGTTTCACCGCCCAGGCCAGATAAAGCCCAAAAGGACTAAAACCTATAGTATCCAGATAAAGGCGCCCAAAATTATTAACGTCACCACTGAAAATAGAAGCTACACTGTGCATCAATAAAATAACAGAGAGCACAGAACGGATATAAAAATTCTTTTTCATGAATCCAAATTAAAGAAACACTGAAAAGAATGAGAACCACTGTATATCAACAGCTTAAAAATGTATATAAAAGAAAAGAAGGGAGAAGGGAGAAGAACGAAGATAGAAGTCACTATAAAATGATCACTTTTGATTGTATACTTTAAACTTCTATCTTCTTTCTTCCTCCCGCCACTAT
This sequence comes from Chryseobacterium carnipullorum, assembly GCF_003815695.1. NCBI lineage: Bacteria > Pseudomonadati > Bacteroidota > Flavobacteriia > Flavobacteriales > Weeksellaceae > Chryseobacterium > Chryseobacterium carnipullorum. Next base: position 5,292,549 of record NZ_CP033920.1, read on the forward strand.
CTTGTTGTGTATCCGCCGTTCGCAAAGATCGTTTGCCCGGTGATCCACCAGCCTTCTGTTACAAGAAACTCAACCAGCGGAGCAATATCTTTAATATCCGTTAATCCTCCCAATGCAGAAGCAGATTGATGATAAGCGACTGCCTCTGATGTTTCCTGACCATAAAAGAAAGGGGTATCCATTGGACCTGGCGCTACTGCTGTTACCGAAATTCCTCTTGATCCAAATTCTTTGGAAGCGGCTCTTGTAAAATGCTCTACCGGAGCTTTTGCCCCGGCATAAGTGGAATAAAGCCCGGTATAAGCTGCCAGTAAGGAGGTAACAATGGTACAGATCTTTCCATGGTCATTCAGTTTTTTACCTGCTTCCTGAAGAAAGAAATAGGCTGATTTTGAATTCACATTGAACATGGTATCATATTCTTCTTCGGTAGTTTCTGCAAACGGTTTCTTAAGCACCATTCCAACAGTATTGATCGCAATATCTATTCCTCCAAATTTAGAAACAGCTTCATCAAAAAACCTGGATATATTGTCTACTTTGGTAAGGTCTGCCTGAAACAAAAATGCTTCTGCTCCCAGTTCCTGAACTTCGGCCAGTGTTTTCTCACTGTCTGCTCTTGAGCTTTCACTGTTATAATGAATAGCCAGTTTTGCACCTTTAGCTGCAAAGTCTCTGCTCAGCAGTCCACCCAAATTTTTGCCACCTCCGGCAATTAATACTACTTTTCCTTTGACCTCTTGTGTTGACATTATGATTACTTTAAATTGTTAGTGAAACAAAGATCAATAATGAATGCCAGTACAACATGGTGAATCTTTCGGAAACTGTACCGGATTACGAATTTCCTGAATTTGCTCCCCTCAAAAATGAGTCGATTGAAAAAAATGCATTTTTTTCATCTACCACACAAGGATATATCCCATTACATACCAATTGGATACACCCTTCAAGAGCCCTGGAATTCAACTTTTTTTCAAGAGAAGTCTAAAATAAGTGAGTTTTAGGCACGGCATTTGCAACTCTGCCAATCATATTATACACCACTTCATTCTTATAATATATTATTTTCCATAATCCTCAGTTTACTGGGGATTTTTTTTATCATTACCTCTGGATTGAATGAAATAGATCCTCCTTTTAAAGAAGGGAAAATACATTTTTGATAATCAATGATTTAATATAGGTTTATTCAGTTTTTTGTCGTATATTTGTATATTAATTAACAGGCCTCTGCCTTTGCTCTCTGTATAGTTTAGACATTCTTTCTTATCAGTTCCCGCTTTTTCAGATGCCCCATTTTTAAAAAAATCACTTCTTTTACTGATGAACGCCAAAAACAAAACTGCTTTCGACGTTTCCTTCGATAAAGATGAACAAACGGATGACTGCGGGCTTTACATAGCATATGGCAGATCAGGTAAACAAATATTACAATATAAAATTAAATACTAGAATAATTTATGGCAGACTCTTTTTCTAAAAAAGAAAATTTCAAGAAAAAAATTCAAAAGCAAAAAGAAAAAGCGCTGAGACGCGAAGATCGTAAGACGAATAACAACAAAGGTGCAGAAGATGTATTCATGTATGTAGATGAATTCGGAAGACTTACCTCTACTCCTCCTGAAGACAGAGAAAGACAGGAAGTAAACATTGATGAGATCCAGCTTGGTGCAGCTCCGATTATGGAGGAAGATGTAAGAAAGACAGGAATCATCACTTTCCACAGTGAAAAAGGCTATGGCTTCATTACTGAAGACAACAGCAAGGAAAATGTTTTCTTTCACAACAACAGTTGTGCGCACCCTGTAAAAAAAGGGAACAAAGTATCTTTCGAGAAAGAAAAATCTCCGAAAGGATTCTCTGCGGTTAATATCCAGTTGGTTAAATAATCAAAGCTTTAGCTTTACTATAACAGATCTGCTTCATTCGCAGATTTCGTAAAAACAATAAAGAAAGCCGCCCCTGAGGGCGGCTTTAATCGTAAAAAAAAGTAAAAATCAATCCAGTTTTCCGCCCAATGCTTTAAACAGCAGTACGTTATTTCTGGTATTCTGATGCTGAAACCGGAGCAGATCCAGTTCGGCGGTCAGTTTGCTTTTCTGAGAATTGATCAGTTCAAAATAATTGGCATAGCCCGTCAGATAGAGATCATTCGAAACCTCAACACCGCGGTCTAAGAAATCCACTTCTCCAGATTTTAACTGCAACATGCGTTCATAGATCTTGGTTTGTTTTAAAATGGACTGAAGTTCATTGAATGCGGTGGTCACACTCTTCTGATAATTGAGAAAGGCAATCTCCTGTTCCTTCCCTGCTACTTTAAATTCATGTTTCAACTGTCCCTTATTAAAAACAGGGACCATTAAACCTCCCAACAGCTGTCCTGCGAGAGAAGCAGGACTGAAAAAATTTCCGGCAGAAAAAGCATTCAGCCCGAAACTCGCTCCAAGATCAATTTTTGGATAAAATGCAGCTCTTGCCGCTTTAGCATCTGCCTGCGAGGCTTCCAGTACATAATAATTGGCCGCTACATCCGGTCTGGAATGAATCACCGCTTCTACATTAATCATTTTATTCAGGACTTCCATATTCGTTGGCATCAGTAACTTTCCACGTTTGACTTCACCGCCATAACTTCCTGTTAAAGTAGTCATAGCCTGTTCCACCGTCACTATTTCAACTTTTATATGTTCAATTTCAGCCAGCCAGTTATTGTTCTGCGCCTTAAACTGCTGAACAGCAAGCTCCGTTGCTTTCCCAACTTCACGCTGGGCAAGTACGATTTCAAAGGCCCTCTGCTGAAGATGATAGTTTTTCTGATAAATCGCCAGGCGATTATCCAGTGCTACCAGCTGATAATATAAATTGGCAATATCTGTAAACAATTCTACCTGCAACAGTCTCAACCCCTCTTCAGAAGCCAGGTATTTTTTCTGGGCTGCCAGTTTTTTATTTTTAAGTTTTCCCCAGGCATCTATTTCCCAGCTGCTTCTTGCTCCGAGCCAGTAATTCGGGGTAAAGTCCCGGTTGATTTTCTGATCTTCTGTAATATTGGGTGAAAGATTGGTATCGTAATTCCCAACTCCTTCCATTGTATATTTTCCATAACGGTCACCCGAAACCGAAGCGCCAATTTCAAGAGAAGGAAGCAGATCCATTTTGGAACGCTGCAAAAAGCTATTCGCAATGTCTACCCGCTGCTGAGCGATCCGGAAGTCAGGATTGGCGTGAACCACCTGATCAAAAAGTTCCAGCAAATGAGAATCCGTAAAATAATTTTTAAGGTTGATTTGCTGAAAATAATCTGTTTCTGCTGTATTTTCAGTGGTAACGATATCAGGCATTGTCTGAGCTTTTTTAAGTTCAGTTACTTTTGGAACGGTACATGACATTAAACTGAATATTCCAATTCCGTACCCTATATTTCTATGGTTTGATCTCTTCATTTTTCTTTTTATTTTCAAGTTTTGCAAAGAATATATACAGCCCCGGAATAACCACCAGGCCAAATACAGTTCCGATAAGCATTCCTCCCGCTGCGGCGGTACCAATAGAACGGTTTCCGATCGCTCCCGCTCCTGAGGCTATACACAACGGAATAAGTCCTGCTACAAAAGCAAAGGAAGTCATCAGAATAGGACGAAGACGCTGTTTTGCCCCTTCAATGGCGGCCGGAACAATATCATAGCCTTCTTTATTTCTTGCTACGGCAAATTCAACAATAAGGATGGCATTTTTGGCTAAAAGTCCGATTAACATAACCAAAGCTACCTGTGCGTAGATATTATTATCCAGGCCGGTAAGAACCAATGCGATATAAGATCCGAAGATACCCGTCGGAAGACTTAGCAGTACAGGCATCGGAAGAAGGAAACTTTCGTATTGTGCTGCTAATAAAAGATAGACAAACAAAAGACAGATCATAAATATATAGACCGTCTGGTTTCCTGACAGAATCTCTTCTCTGGTCATCCCGGACCATTCTACATCAAAACCTCTTGGAAGCGTTTCTTTGGCGACACGTTCCACCGCTGCAATAGCATCCCCGGAACTATAACCTTCTGCAGGTTCTCCATTGATCATGGCTGACATATACATATTGTACCTGGTCAAAACCTCAGGACCATATACTTTTTCAATGGTGATGAAGGTAGAGAAAGGCACCATTTCGCCTTTGTCATTTTTCAGATATAAATTCAAGATACTTTCAGGAGTATCGCGGTGCTCCGGATCTGCCTGTACCATTACTTTATACATCTGGCTGAAACGGATAAAATTGGTAGCATAATAGGAACCCAGCATTGTCTGAAGTGTTGACATGGCATTGTCTACTGAAATTCCTTTTTTCGCTGCCATATCATAATCCATATGGATCATATACTGGGGAAAAGTAGCATCAAAACTGGTAAAACTGTTCTGCAGTTCGGGGGCCTCATTCAGCTTTTTAACAAAATCTTTGGTGATTTTATCCGTATTTTCAATAGTCCCTCCGGTTCTGTCGAGAAGACGAAGCTCAAAACCACTGGTATTTCCAAATCCGGGAACTGTAGGCGGAGCGAAAATTTCGATCTGTGCATCTGCAACGCTCTTCGTTTTTTCGGATAGATCAGCAATCAGTTCATTGACTGAAATATTCCTTTCTTTCCAGTCTTTCAGATTGATCATAGCCATACCGTAGGAAGAACCAGCAATTTCTGTCACAATACTGTATCCCGCAAGTGTGGTCACATTTTCTACCCCTTCTATTTTCTTTGCAATACCAGTGACCTCATCCAGTACTTTTTCTGTTCTTTCAACAGTGGCGCCCTGAGGGGTTGTAACGCTGACGTAAACCATTCCCTGATCTTCCATCGGGATAAATCCGGTGGGAAGAAATCTACTGGTAACAACAGTCAGTATAATAAATAAAAACAGAATACCAAATGTGACTACTGTTCTGGTAGCAAATTTTGATAAAATACCAACATACCTTTCGGTCAGTTTTTCAAAACCTCTGTTGAAACTTTGAAAAAACCGGTCAACCACAGTTTTCTTTTTCTTGTGGTTATGAGGTTTTAAAATAATAGCACAAAGTGCCGGAGTCAGGGTGAGGGCATTTACTCCAGAGATGACGATGCTTATAGCCAATGTCAATGAAAACTGTCTGTAAAACACTCCTACAGGCCCATCCAGAAAAGCTACAGGAATAAATACAGCAGACATCACAATGGTAATAGCTACCACCGCGCCTGCAATTTCTTTTGTCGCACTGATTGTGGCTTCCAGAGGTTCCATGCCCTGTTCCATCTTCACATGGACGGCTTCCACGACGACAATCGCATTATCCACCACAATTCCAATGGCGAGAACAAGAGCAAAGAGGGTTAATAAATTCACTGAAAAATCCAGCATATTCATGAAAGCAAAGGTTCCTATTAATGCTACCGGTACAGCCAGCACAGGAATCAGAGTAGAACGCCAGTCCTGAAGGAAAATAAACACGACAATTCCTACAAGAATAAATGCCTCGATAAGAGTCATCAATACCGCACTGATAGAAGCATCCAGGAATCTGGAAACGTCATACGCCATATTATACTCCATTCCGGGAGGAAACGAAGTGACTTTTAATTCTTCCATTTTTGCCTTTACACTTTCAATGACTTCGGATGCATTGGAGCCCGGTCTTTGCTTCATCATAATAGACGCTGAAGGTCTTCCGTCTGTCTTGGAAACCATTCCGTAATTCATGGCACCAAATTCAACCTTTGCTATATCTTTAAGCTTCAGGATGGTTCCGTTCACGTCTGATCTGATGGGAACTTCTTCATACTGTTTGGGCTCAAAGAATTTACCTTTATATTTGATTACATACTGTAATTGACTGGACGTTTTTCCGGACGTCTCTCCTACTTTTCCCGGTGCAGCTGAAATATTCTGTTTCTGCAGAGAACTGATCACCTCATCAGCCGAAATACTGTATGCGGCCATTTTCTGCGGATCCAGCCAGATTCTCATGGAATATTCTTTCTGGCCCATGATCTCGGCACGTCCTACTCCATCGATACGTTTCAATTCCTGGAGTACATTAATATCTGTAAAGTTATAGATGAACTGCTCGTCCTGGCTGGGATCTGCACTGGTAATATTCAGATACATCAGCATACTGTTCACCTCCTTTTCAGTGGTTACTCCTGCTCTGATTACTTCCTCAGGAAGTTCATCAAGGATGGTTGTCACTCTGTTCTGGACGTTCACTGCGGCCACATCAGGATCTGTTCCCACCTCGAAAAATACCTGAATTAAGGTAAGTCCATCGTTGGAAGTCACCGTGGACATATACGTCATTCCGGGAACACCGTTGATGGCCCGTTCCAAAGGAAGAGCAACAGCGTTGGCTGAAACTTCAGCATTGGCTCCGGTATATTTTGCGGTCACGGTGACAGAAGGCGGTACGATATCGGGAAACTGGGTGATGGGCATTTTCATTAATGCCATAATTCCCAGCAATACAAATACAATGGAAATCACCAACGAAAGCACCTTTCGTCTTATAAACATTTCTACCATGTCAGTTGATTTAAAGATGAAAGGTTAATACTTCTTTTTAATTTTGATCATATCACCATCCTTCAAAGACTGCGTCCCTTCATAAATGATTACATCTCCTTTTTTAAGACCACCCTCTACCACATAAGAATCTCTTAGGGTCGTCCCGATCTTAATACTGGTCATTTTCACTTTGTTATTTTTATCGACAACGAAAACATAGGTCTTGTCCTGGATAGAGAATGTTGATTTCTGAGGAATCAATATCGCATTGGCCTGATGCTCGGAAATAATAAGTTTTCCAGAAGTACCATGTTTAATCAGGCGGTCAGGGTTCGGGAACAATACTTTATACCGGATAGAACCAGTAGTTCTGTCGATTTCTCCTTCGGCGGTCTTCAAGGCTCCATTGAATTCATAATTGACTCCATTGGGAAGTGTAAGTTCTATTTTCTGGTGATTTCCGATCTTATCATTGGCAAGAAGTTCGAAATACAGGTTTTCAGGAATAGAAAAATAGGCATAGACTTCATTCAGCTGGGATAAAGTGGTGAGCAGGGTTCCGTTTTCTACAAGGCTTCCTTCTTTATGAGGAATAACGTCGATAACACCGTCAAAAGGAGCTGTTACTCTTGTAAAACTGATCTTTTGCAGCACTGTTTTTCTTTCCGCATCTGCAAAAGCGTGTTTTGCTTTAGCTGATGAAAGTTTAGCCTTTACCATTTCAAGTTCATTATTTGCGACAAACTTTTTGGCGTGGAGACTCTGGATCTGTTTCAATTCTACTTCTGCCACGCGTACGTCGGCATCAGTCTGTTTTAAAGTAGCATCTGCTTTTAGAAGTTCCATCCGGAGTTCTGCATCATTGATCTTGAAAAGGGTCTGGCCCTGGTGGACAAACTGCCCTTCATTCACATAGATATGCTGAATGATTCCACCGATCCGGGAACGGATATCAACATTTTTCTTTGCCTGAATATCGGTGACAAACTGGTTGTTGACAAGTGTATCTTTTTCTTTGATTTCAAGTACAGGAACTTCCCTTTCGTTCGCTTTGTTTTTTTTGTTGTTTTTACTGCATGACACAGCGAATAATATTGCAAAAATGCAAATTATTACGTTTTTAGAATACATCTTAAAGTATTTAAGTTATAAAAAATTCGTTAAAATAAACTGGTTTTCAACAACTTAAATTAATACAACTGAAAAAGATGGAGAAAGGATTTTACGCCGCAGATAATGGAAATCGCGATATCAGGAAGACTGATTCTGGAGGTAATCTTAAGAATTCCCGAGAAATCTCCAGTTGCTACCTCATCTTTGCGGAGTGAATGTTTTACGATTTTCGATAGAGAAGGCAGCGCATGAGTGTTCATGTCTGCTTCCTCATAAAAATCCAGAATATGGATATTCCCTATTGTCGGTACACAGGGAATATTTCCCACTGATTTTTCTGCCCATTTCGAATTGAAAAGGGTAAAAACCAATATGAAATAAAAAAAGATAAGTGATCTTACACCTGCCATGTCAATAAGAAAAGCTTTGGTTTTATAGTAAAAACGATAGTTCCGCGAAACTATGAATTTTAGGTGGGTTCTGTGGTATTGTGAATGTTAAAAAAACTTAAATAATGTTTTATATCATTAAAAAATAAAGGTCTTTGAAACAATTCAAAGACCCAATTCTTTTTTAGATTTATTTTAATGGAATATTTTTATAAAACTCTGTAATATTTTAATTGAAGATAGTTATTGATAAATCCACATGAGAACCGGTTTCCCTGCTTTTTGAATCATAGGATCAATTTCTTTCATCGCCTTATTGGAAACGGTGGGACAGCCCCAACCTTCAGGAGAACCCTTCGGAAAAACTTCGTCGTCACTCATCTGATCCCATGAATGAAAAACAATATATCTTTTCAATGCATTGCTGTTTGTTTCTTCCAGACCATGCATGAGATACTTAATATGAATTCCCCACTCACTTTGACTTCTTCCCTGCAGCTTATATTTTCCTAAAGATGAAAGATGACTTCCGTCTTCGTTGCTGAACTTCGGGTTGTTTTTAGAACCATCACTACTCCATGGGTTTATTCCACAGCCATGTCCTACGAGATACATTTTAGAAACAGACTTCGTTTTAAAATCCCACACAAAAAATCGTTTAATTCCTGAATGAAGACTCATGTCGATGAGAATACAAAAATCTGTACTGAGTTTTTTTGAAATGCAGAATTGCAAAGCTTTTTCTGCCTTATCTGCCATTTCAGAAACGGGTATTTCGGGTCTTCTTTCTTCTTTTGCCACAGAACTTTCGGGAGCCGTCTTAATTTCATCGGGCTTTTTATTACAGGAAAATATAAGATGAATAGCAAGAATTACTGCAACAATCTTCATTGAAAATTATTTGTAATGTCTGAAAATCCCGAAGTCAGAAGGGGTCCATAATGCCGCTTTCTGTCCTGCCGCCTTGAGAGCATCATTGGCCCATGTATTACAGGTATAAAGGAAACTGTAGGTTCCCTTGGCATCATAAAAAGCATCGTTGACATCATAAACAGCGTTGGTAGGAATCACAATAAAATTTCCGTTCTGATCTCTGTCGAATTTATCTTCCACAAATTTGACGAGATTTTTGTACTGGTCTCTGCTGATCATGATCATTTTGCAGTCTTCCCCTTCTTTCATGGTTTTGTAATAAGTGCAATGCATCGCAGAATCGCTGAGCCAGAATGCCGCTTTTAAAGCAGTGGAAGCCTTTAGATCCGCCCATGTGGGAGTATCAAGATAAAAACCTTTATCGCCCCAGCCTATTCCTATATAGTTGTAATCTGTCCTTTTAGATTGGGTATTGGAAAACGGAACTTTTGCCCCCCAATCCTGAAGATCATTTTTTACGGGCATTACGATGTCGGTATGTACACCGTTTGTATAAATATAGATGGGAATATCTTTCGGTTGCCCGTCGTCCTCTGCAGAAACTTCTATGAGTGGAAGCACAAGGCCTAAAATAATGTAGAACACTACAATTCCTAAAATAACTCCTATGGTTTTGAGGATATATCCTAATACAATTTTCGCAGTCATATTTTAATACAATTTAATCTTCAATTTTCCGTAAAAGTATTTGTTTTAATCGAAAAAATGATTAAATTTAATTACGAAATATTCACAAATATGCGTAAAAATGTAAAATCACAAAAAAGATTTAAAGTAAGAGTGAAAATTGCTCCTAAAAGAGTACAAAAAAAACGTTGATTTTCTGTGGGATTTTGTCTCATGAAAGTCAATTTTTCTTTTTAGGAAAAGTTTTCAAAAGATTCTTACTGAATTCAATCTTATCCTCCTTAAGACGTATGGCTTAAGGGATGGCCAGTTATCCACCAGGTTTTGGAACTCAAAAATTCCAGATAAGGATTCGTCACCAAAAAATTGCGCTAGATTTTACCTGAAGAGCCTTCCAAAAATTCAATATTCCGCTTCAGACCAGCAAATTTTGTTCTCTTCACCGGAGATTTCCTAAAGATCTCAGAAAATATTTCCTGAGTAATTTCCTTCCATTCTTCTTTTTTGAAATTTTTCAACGATTCATTGGGAGCAAATCTGCTCTGTTTGTTGGGGGCCGCAAATCTGTTCCACGGACATACATCCTGACAGATATCACAGCCAAACATCCAGTCTTCCATTTTGTCTTTGAAGTGGTCCGGAATTTCGTTTTTAAGTTCTATGGTCGCGTAAGAGATACAACGGCTTCCGTCAATAATTTTTTCTGAAACAATGGCATCTGTAGGACATGCATCGATACATTTCCTGCAGGTTCCGCAATGATCTGTTGTCGCATGATCGGGAACCAGCTCAAGATCACAAATGATTTCTGCCAAAAAGTAGAAGGAACCGTTTTGTCTGGTGATAAGATTGGCATTTTTCCCTACCCATCCTATTCCTGACTTTCTGGCCCAGCTTCTTTCCATAACGGGCGCTGAATCTACAAAGACCCGGAATCCGAATGCTCCAATTTCGTCCTGAAGTTCTGAAACCATTTCGCGAAGAATTTCTTTTACCACTTCATGATAGTCTTCTGCATAGGCATATTTGGAGATTTTATAATTCTCTAATGCTGAAATTTTTTCTTTTGGAAAGTAGTTATAGGAAAGTGAAATAACAGACCTTGAGCCTTCGACAAGCAGTCTTGGATCTAATCTTTTATCAAAATGGTTTTCCATGTACTTCATTTCACCATGAAAATTATTTTTAAGCCATTTTTCAAGATTGGGGGCATCTTCTTCTAAAAACTCAGCTTTGGAAATACCACAGCTCTGAAACCCAAAACGTTCTGCTTTGGACTTGATGAGTTGGGAATATTTTTCGGCACTGGAATTCAGAATTTTCACCTTGCAAAATTAAGATTAATTTACCAATCTTTCTCTTTTGAATTCAGGAGTGGATAAAGGTAAATTTTTAGGAGCTTTTTAAGGAAAAAATTGCGTATTTTCGTTCTTATTTTTTAATCTAAAATTAAACAGTTATGTCTTTAATAGAAGTAATACAATCTGGAAACTATGAATTGATCGATGTCCGCGAGCCAATGGAGCTTGAAATGGACGGAAATATAGATGGAGCTAAAAACATTCCTCTTGGTGAAGTAGAAGACAGAAAAGACGAGATCTTATCTGTTGAAAAACCGGTCATCTTATTCTGCAGAAGTGGAAACAGAAGTGGAAAAGCATTGGAATATCTTAACGGACAAGGCTTGAAAGACGGTTATAACGGCGGAGGCTGGGCTGAGCTTAAAGCAGTATTGGAATCAAATCAAGGAACTTTTTAAAGTTCCTTTTTTTATCTTATTTATGATGGATCTGAAAGAAAATTTCATACAGCTATGCCTTCCTTTTTCAAAAGATGAAAGTCTTATCAATCACTTTTGGCATGAAATTGAGACAAAATATTCTGAAAAAAGCCGGCATTATCATGACCTTTTGCATCTGGAAAATATGTTCAGAGAGCTGGATTCTGTAAAAGATCGTATTAAAAACTTCACCGCTGTTTCTTTCGCTGTGTTTTATCATGATATTATTTACAATGCCTCTTCAAAATCAAATGAAGAGAAAAGCGCGTCGTATGCTGAATCAAGACTTGGAAATCTGGGTTTGCCTCAAGATCTTATTTCAAAAATTACCACTCAGATTATCGCTACAAAAACACATCAAAAGGCTGAAGATACAGACACAAATTATCTTTTGGATGCTGACCTTTCTATTTTGGGAAAAGATCCGGAGGTCTATCTGGATTATACCCGCAAAATAAGAAAAGAATATTTCATTTATCCGGATCTGCTTTATAAACCCGGAAGAAAAAAAGTGCTAAAACATTTTCTGGAGCTCGAAAGTGTTTTTAAAACAGATGAATTCAGGGGAAAATATGAGCTTAAGTCCAAAAAAAATATGGCAGAAGAACTTAAGATTCTGTGAATATCATATAAAAAAAGAGATGCAGCAAACGCCACATCTCCATCAAAACATCCATTCAAACACAAACCATTTCTAACACAACTATTTCACATTCTAACACCCAGGATGAATTGAAAAACATTCGTACGTTTTTAAGATATTTTTTTCATCATTTTTGTTTTTAGAATCATCTGCATCACCATTTGACATTTCAAAAATAGACATTTAAATATCACCATAAAGTGATTTTATTTGCGTGTATTATGTAATTTAAGCATCGACAAATACTGTTAAAGCCAATGATAGTAAAGGTTTATTCCTCTCTGAAAGACACTTAAATATTTTAAAAAATTTAAGGAAACAGATTTATATTTTATTTTGAACACAAATTATCTATTTTTTTATTTTCATTAAAATCTATACAAATAAGAATAATAAGCCTGGTAAAATCTCCATTCAATACGCTTGAAAATTGATGTGATTATTTTAATAATATGTAACTTCTGTACAAAATGGTGACTTATCTTTAAATCTGTACACATCAGAACAAGTTGATTTTGAATAAAAAAGCACCTTGTTCAATCAAGATGCTTCGTATTGTAAGTATTGTTTTATCAGCTATTCTGTTTTATAAATGCTGCTGCTTTATTGAGAACTATTTCCGGAACTTCTTTGTGTGGTGTATGTCCTATTGCGGGAATTATATATTTTTCTGAAGTCCCGGCTACCTGATTTACTGTTTTTTCAACCTGTTCCAATGTTCCGTATTCATCAGCTTCTCCCTGAATGAACAGTAAAGGGCATTGAATATTTTTTAAGAGGTATTCAATATTCCAGCTTCTGTAGTCTTCGCGGGTCCAGGTTTCTGTCCATGCTTTGAAGAGCATTTCTACCTTGTCACCGTGGTATTTTTGCAGACGTTCGGGAAGATTGGTTGTTTTATATTCATCCCAGGCGTCATAAACTCCTTTCAGCGTCACTTCTTCTACAAAGATATGTCCTGCTTCACAGATAACCGCTTTTACTGTTTCCGGATATTTAGCCGCGGTGATCAAGGCAATCGTTCCGCCATCACTGTGCCCGAATAGAATAGCATTATTAATATGAAGTTCCGCAAGCAGATCATTCAACAGATCGGCTTCCAATTCCATATAATTGACTGGTCTCTCATGGGTAAGCATCGGATCTGATTTTCCATAGCCTAATCTGTCATATACCAGGATATTGCAGTGGGTAGCTTGTGAGAGTTTTGCAGGAAAATCTCTCCAAAGTTGAGTACAACCTAAGGAATCGTGTAGAAAAACAATAACAGGTTTTCCCTCAAATGAATGATGATATGCTGTATAAAGTTTCTGACCTCTTACTTCCAGTATTCTCTCTTCCATTTATCCAAACTTCTGTTACAATACCGGCGCAGTCGCTTCTTCAAATTCCTTCAGTAAATTCCTGAAAACAGTTTCTACCGGAAGAATATCATTAATCAAAGCCGAAACCTGACCTATTTCAAGCTCGCCATCTTCCATATCTCCTTCAAACATTCCGCGTTTTGCTCTGGCTCGTCCCAATGAAGCGATCAAAGCATCTTTATCTCTTCCGGACTGGTAGATGTCTTCCAGTTCGCTAAAGAATTTATTTTTAACCATCCTTACGGGGGCCAGTTCTTTTAAAGTAAGATGAGTATCTCCTTCATTCAGTTCTGTAATTTTCTTTTTCCAGTTTTCGTGGGCACTTGCTTCAACGGTTGCAGCGAATCTTGAACCGATCTGTACTCCATCAGCTCCTAAAATCATGGCAGCCTTCATCTGGGAGCCGAGCGCAATTCCTCCTGCAGCGATTAAGGGTTTAGAAATATGATTTTTTACATTCGGGATCAGACAGAAAGTTGTGGTCTCATCTCGCCCGTTGTGTCCTCCTGCTTCAAAGCCTTCTGCGACGATGGCATCTACTCCGGCTTCTTCACATTTAACGGCAAATTTGGTAGACGAAACTACGTGGGCCACTTTTATTCCTTCTTTTTGAAGTGTTTCTGTATAAGTCTTAGGATTTCCTGCAGAGGTAAAAACAATCTTTACTTCTTCTTCGAGAATAATCTGGATGATCTCTTCAAGATTAGGATATAGCATAGGTACATTCACGCCAAAAGGCTTATTGGTAGCCATTTTACATTTTTGGATATTTTCTCTGAGGATATCAGGGTACATACTTCCTGCCCCTATAATTCCCAATCCTCCGCAATTAGAAACCGCTGAAGCTAATTTCCAACCTGAATGCCAGATCATTCCGGCCTGAATAATAGGATATTGTATATTAAAAAGCTCTGTAATTCTATTTTGACCTGTCTTCATTTCGTGAAGTTTTTTTGCTGAATTGAAATCTATAAAATTGCTCATGCGTAAAAATACTAAAAACAATGGTTTTCAGTCATTAAAAATTGGGGGAAATTATTTGATATTAGTTATAGCTTTAAGCGGTACTTATTGAGTACTTCATCTATGACAGGGCTTATGGTCAAAAATTGATGAGCCAGCTTCCGGAGGTTATCCGGGAGATGATCAGATCATAATACAACCCAGCCTTCCATTAAGGTCAACGGTCCGTATTTTACGCTGACATTGTCCCATTTTTCTCTGTCCTCTTCAAAACGAATTCTAAATTCTTCAGCGAAACTTCTTGCCGGGATTGTATAGGCTTTCAGCGCTCTTAATTTTAATGCATGGATATTGTAATATAGCTTCCCTTCTTTAATTGATTTTTCACTCACCCATACCGAAAAAAAGATTCTGCCTGGAGCATTCAAAGGAGATTGTTCATTACTGGCCCATTCTGGCTTATATATTTTTAATGCAACGGATTCAAGAATGAGGTTGACAGAAAGGTGAAGTCCGGCATCATCAAAGTCTTTTGCCGAAATGGTATCAACAGCTTCCTGAAATTTCTGCTGATAAAAATGTTCATCCATTGCGTTATGATTTTATTATCTAAATATAGAATTTTTCAGAAAACGAATCTGCATACCAAAAAAAAACCTTCAGAAATTCTGAAGGTTTTTGTATTTATTTTTTGATTGATTCTTTTTTCCAGTTGGCTTTGAAGTTACAGTTATCATAACGTCCGTCAATCGATATAAAGGTTGTCGGTAGTTTTGAGTTGACAAACTTCTCAATCATTTCATTACGCTTTTTGTTAAGCGCCATCTGCTTGATTCTGTTATAATCTGTCTCCATTGTAATCTGGTGTGCAGGAATCACATCTTCCTGCTTGATGATCTTAACCACTTTTCTTTTATTGTCTTCATCTTCGAAAGCAGCGGTAATATCTCCTTTGTTCAGACCTGCCAATTCATAGCTGATAGATCCAGGAATACTTTCTCTTTCAATTTTATCAGAACCGTCTGCTCCCACAATAATTCCTGCATTGAACTTGGTCTTCTTATCATCTGAAAATTTAAAAGCAGCATCTTTAAATGTGATCTTCCCGGCCACGATAAGACCTTTGATACTGTCTAGTTTTACTTTTGCCGTTTTAATTTCGTCATCTGTAGGGGTCGCCTTTAACAGGATGTGTCTTGCATCATATACTTTACCTGATTTTTTGATCAGCTGTATAATATGATATCCGAATTCAGATTCAATTGGATCTGAGATTTCATTTTCCTGAAGGTTTAGAGCCGCGGCTTCAAATGGCTTAACCATTTGTCCTTTGTAGATGTTTTTATACAGACCTCCGTTCGCTGCAGATCCTTCATCTTCAGAATAAATCCTTGCCTGGCTTTCGAAAGTTTCTCCGCCTGCAATATCCTGCTTGATTTTCTTTAGTCTTTTAATGATATCTTCCTTGTGAGCTTCGGTGAGCTTCGGATACATCATGATCTGAGCTAAAGAAATTTCATCTTTTACCTGCGGAAGCTGCATTTTATACAGGTTATAAAAGTCTGTCACCTCGTTCGGCGTTACATCTG
This sequence comes from Chryseobacterium carnipullorum, assembly GCF_003815695.1. NCBI lineage: Bacteria > Pseudomonadati > Bacteroidota > Flavobacteriia > Flavobacteriales > Weeksellaceae > Chryseobacterium > Chryseobacterium carnipullorum. The sequence goes on from NZ_CP033920.1 coordinate 5,308,484, forward strand.
CCTTTTCAGTGATACGCTGATATTTTGCCTGTCCGTAATACTGGTCTATATCGATCTTTTCGATCGCGTTTTTCATTTCAAATCCGTTTCTGAATTTATATGCGGTAAGCATTGTTTTTTCGTCCGGGAATTGAGAAAGCAACTGACGGTATTTCGCATTGGCCTGCTCCTTAATGGCCGCAGAACGGTTTTCAATCAATGTATCTTTTTTGGCTTCGTATACAAGAAGTTTGTTGCTGATCAGGTTTTCAAGGAACTCACATTTGTCAGTTTCAGAGGCTCCCTGCTGTTTGGCATAGTTCATCTGCTCATTCACATCTGATTCCAAAACAATTTCATCACCGATAACAGCAGCAATACCATCCACTAACTCTCCTGGTTTTAGCTGAGCATTCATGTTTGAAGAGAATATCATCATGAAAATCCCAAGAAGAAAAGTGATTTTTAGTTTATTTGTCATTTTACTATTTTAAACAAGTTGCAAATTTAGAATTCTTAACGAATTAGTCTAAATTTTTTATTATAAATATTTCTTAAAAAGACTTATTTATTGCAGTTCGATATCGAATGTGGTTAATTCTTTGAATTGTCTCAATCTGTCGAACATATCAGATTCTTTTACTTCCTGTATTCTTTCAGTTCCGAATTTCTCAACGGTGAAAGAAGCCATCGCAGAACCTACGATCAAAGCTGACTTCATGGTTTCGAAATCAACCTTGCCTTTTTTAGCAAGATACGCTGCAAAACCTCCGGCAAAAGTATCTCCGGCTCCGGTAGGATCGAAAACTTCTTCCAGTGGAAGCGCAGGGATCGCAAATACTTTATTGTCGTGGAAAAGTAATGCTCCATGCTCTCCTTTTTTGATGATCACATAGTCCGGACCCATGGTGTGGATCTTTTTAGCTGCTTTTACGAGAGAATATTCTCCTGAAAGCTGTCTTGCCTCTTCATCATTGATCGTAATAACGTCTGTTTTAGCGATCATATCCATTAAAATATCCCAAGCTGAATCCATCCAGAAATTCATGGTATCCAAGATAACCAATTTAGGACGGTTGTTCATCTTTTCCAATACGGATAACTGAACGCCAGGGTGTAGGTTTCCAAGCAGAAGGATTTCTGCATCCTGCATAGAATCTGGAATTTTCGGATCAAAATTTTCTAAAACATTCACTTCAGTAGCCAAAGTATCTCTGGTATTCAAATCGTTATGATATTTCCCAGACCAGAAAAATGTTTTTCCTTCTTTTACGATCTCAATTCCTTCAATATTAATATCTCTGTCTGTGAACATATCAAGGTGCTCCTGTGGGAAATCTCCTCCAACAACAGAAACAATACCGGATTTAACCCCTAAAATAGATGAAGTGATACCAATATAAGTGGCTGCACCTCCTAAAATTTTATCCGTTTTACCAAATGGTGTTTCGATCGCATCAAATGCAACGCTTCCTACAACTAAAAGTTTCATATATTTTTCAATGTATTTTAAAGTCAATTATTTTTTCCATTCAAAAGTGTCCAGCAGATGTTTCATATCATTTTTGATATAGTTTACTGCCGGGGCCAAAGAATCCGGTTTCGGTCTTGTATTAAAGTATAAATAAGCAGTCACGAAATGTTTCGTACTGTCTGTAATGTAAAATTGAAGATTGGAAGCAGTCTGTCCCTTCAGTTCATAGAAATTCCCGTATACTTTTTTATCAGGGTATTCGAATGACTTGGTATCTATGGAACTTGCTTTTACGGTATGTTCATAGACCATTTTCTCAGTTTCTTTGATATGGTCTGCAAAATCATTCTGTATCGGGTAATACGTTACAAAAAGCTTTGCTTTCATTTTCGGGTAGTTGATATAGTACCAGCACGGCCTTTTAGCATCACTAATGGATGCAAAATCTGAATATTCAAAGGTATAGGCACAGTTATTTTCAAACTTCTGATATTTCGGCTCCGGATATTCCAGACGGAGTTCACCATACGGTTTTGGAACATGATCTTTTCCACACGAAATTAAAAGCAGTGACACGAAAATAAAAATGACGTTTTTTATCATTTTGCAAAAGTACAAATTAGATTTTAGATTTTGGGAGACAAATTTCAGTCTTTCAGTGCGTTTTGAATGTAGTTTTCCAAAGGCTTGGGAAAAGATTTATCGTGAGAGTCTTCAAAGTCTGTAATGAGGTAATGATTTTGTGCTATGAAACGGCCCCAAACGACTTCTGAATCCACCTCAACGTTTGAAATTTCAATGGTCAGATTCTTGTGGGTAAGTTTGTGGGTAACCGTTTTTACATTCCTGATGAAGGGCTCCAGATCTTCTGAAATAGTATCCGGAAACTCGAATAATTTTTTCCAGATGAAGTCATCTTTCCTTTGCCGGATCAAAAACTTTCCGTTTCTGTGGACGAAATAGTATTTCAACGCGAGATCCTGTGCTTTCACCTTTTTTGTTTTTACGGGATAATCCGATATTCTATCAAGAGAAAAGGCAAGGCAGTCATCATTAACGGGACATTCGCCACAAAGTGGATTTTTAGGTTTACAGATTTCTGAGCCAAGATCCATCATGGCCTGATTAAAATCGCCTACATTTTCCGGCATGATCAATGCGGCCAATTGAGAAAAATAGGAAAATGCGCGTGAGCTGGAAATATCAAAATCATCTGCAAAAATACGGCTTAAAACTCTGTAAAAATTCCCATCAACCGCCGGCATTCTGCCTCCAAAGCAGATGCTTGAGACTGCAGCAGCGGTATACTTCCCAACACCTTTTAATTTTAAAATTTCTTCATAATCAGCAGGGAAAACGCCGTGGTAATCATTCATGATCTGTTGTGAAGCTTTATGGATATTAATGGCCCGTGAATAATATCCAAGTCCTTTCCAATAAAGCAGCACTTCATTTTCTTCAGCACCAGCCAGAGTTCTGACGTCCGGAAATCTTTTAATGAAATTATTATAATGATTCAGTCCCTGACTGATCCTGGTCTGCTGAAAAACAATTTCGCAGATCCATATCTTATAAGGGTCTTTTGTCTGTCTGAAAGGCAGATCTCTTGCATTTTTTCCGTACCAGTTCAACAATTTATATCCAATATGGAGAAAATCCGAACTTTTATTATCTCTTTCCAACAACCTTAGTCTGTTTAAATGATTTTGAGGGAATTCTTAACGATCACTATTTTTTATCATGCTTCGACTTCGTCCAACATAAGAAGTTTATATTAGTAACTGACTTGCAACGGAAATGTAGCAGATGTTAATTTCCCTCCTGCAAAGATAAAATTATTTATCCTTTTTAACGGAGTATACCGGAGCTGCTTTCAGCCACTGATATTTAAGGTTTCTTTCTGCGGCAATAAAACGGTATCCTTCAAGTTTTTTCAGATAAAGATAGATGGAGTCATTTTTAAGCTTAAGTCTTTGATCAGAAAGGAACATGAATGGATAGTCTACGACTGAGTCTCTTATTGTTTTCATGATCTTTCCAGATTTTACTTTGTAGAGAAAAAACGTTTTTCCTCTTCCTTTTGAACTGTCGGTCAGCTTTACATTTCCACTTGCGATAACCAGCTCACTGCCGTCAAAGCATTCTTCTTCGTTCATGATGTAGGCTTTTCCTTCTGTACGCTCGTCTTTAAAGAGATCCACTGCATAATGATCCGGCGCTTCGTATTTTTTTTCACATCCTGATAATACAATCAGCAAGAATACCGGCAGGAAAAAGCTTAGACTTTTTTTGATCACATTAATTTTCATATGAATTGGCAGTAAAAAACCGATGTAAAAATGCATCGGTTTGTTATTTAAAATTAGGTTCTTATTATTCCTGAGTGTATTGTGCATCCCATTCGTTACCATCATCTCCTTTGTGCCCGTCTAATTTAATAACGAAACTTTTTGTAGGGAAATAAGGGGTCATACGGATATCAAGCCATACTCTGTCTTTATTGACTCTGTCCTGCTCGAAACGAACGATTTTGAACTTTTCAATCAATTTATCCGGACCTTTGATGTTATCAAGGAATGTTACGATCTGTCTTCTCAGATCATCTTCATTCTTGGCATTCCAGTTTTCGAAAGCTCTTCTGTTCAGGAAATCCAATAAAACCTTAGTCACATAGTCGAATACACGTACTACTGAATAGGTCTGAAGACCGATATTATCTCCTGTAAACAATGTTTTGGCAGAGAATGCCATGATCTTTCCGTACTCGTTCACCATTGGAACTAGACCCATTTTTTCCAACTGAGAAATTTCACTTTTCTTCAATTCGAATTTTACGGCATCTACTTCGTTGATATTCCCATGTTTTTTACCTGCTGCTACCTGAGACATCAGGGTTTTGTGGATTTTTCCTGCCAATGAAGTGGAAGGTGGAAGTTCTACGTTTTCTTCTTCTCCTACTTCTTCGGCTCTTCCTCTTCCTACAAGCCAGTTACACGTCATAATCACGTTACTTCTGTGTAGCTCACCTCCTGTAAGGTTAGCCGAGTGGAATAAGTCTACTACGTCATCCGGCTTATCAAGGTTGGCGAAATCGGTAACCATCATGACTTTGTTCTCGTTACAGATCTTTGCCCATTTTTCAATGACTTTGTTGGACCCTAAATATCCGGGGATTGCCAGGATAGAATAGTTGTCTCTAAGATCCAGACGGTCATAATAGTTCTTGAATTCTTCGGAAATAGCATCGATGAATAAAGGGTTATCAAGATCTGAAACCTGTTCAAGGCTTGCATTAACGATGCTTACGTTATCCACTTTATCCAATTCTGTATTTTTGTAGAATTGGGCTACGGTTCTGTAGTTGGTTTCCAACAAACGTACTGCGTCAAGTGTATTTTTTAGATTGGTTTTTAAATTCTGATCGGCTGCCTGCGCTTTAGTTTTGCAGGTATCCGCCATTTTATCTGCAGATTCATTTCCTTCCAAAAGACTTACCCAAAGGTTTATTTTTTGAAGAAGTTCTTTTCTTTCATCTGTTTTATTGCTATCAGTAAGAAAAATTTCTTTCCTTGCTTTTCTGGTAGGGTTCATATTGGCGATGCCGTCTACAACGGATTCAACAAAGCCAAAACCTCCCATTTTATTAAGCTCTGCAAGCGGGTTGCCTTTCGGCTGCCCTGAGTGTTGCTGCTGACCCTGCTGTTGGCTTTCTTGTGCCTGTAATTTGCTATCCATGATTTGATTTAGTGTAAATGATTATTTTTCAAGTTCTTGTGCCACATCTTTCAATACTTCGATAAACGCAGCTCTGGTCTGATCGTTCTCAAGCATATTACGCAGAATTTTATTGGTTTTCAGCTGACGTACGATTTTATTGTACTGCTCCTGCTCCATACTAAGCTGTTGTAAATAGTCTGATTTCTGAGTAAGATTTTTAGGAGTGAAGTCTGCAAGATTTTGAAAACGGAATTCTTCTTCTATTACACCTCCATCTTCTGTTTCGTGCTGTACGGCTACAGAAGGCTGAAAATGTCTGAAGACATCATCCACTGACTTTAATCCTGTGATGATTTCAGGGGTATAAGATTCTTCGGTAGTAAGCTGGCTCACTATCAGCGATTTATTCTCCTGTATTTCCTGAATAGCTTCATTAGCGTCTACTTTTACCTCGTTGCCGCCAACACCATAATTAAACATTGCCATATTATTGTTATTTTGAGATTGTTGATTTTGGTTTGGATCTGTCTTTGAGTAATTTACCGATGAATCAAATAAATTACCAATCCAATGTTTAAATTTAAAAAAAAACTGTAACATACAAAATTTTGTCAAGATTTTTCTTGAATTATTTAATTTAACCCATTATATATATAACGTAAAATCATGACTTTACGATATCACTAAACTATGAAAAAATAAATAAAATCAACCATAGCGTGATAAAATAAAATCCTGGTGCATTTTGCATTGATTAAAAAACATCAAACACCTGTTAAAATAAGAATTCCTATGAGGAGAAGAAAAAATATTCTTTATATTTAACCTGATTCCGGGATAATAAAATTTAGATGGTAAAACTGGAAAAAGGAGAATGGGAGTTATTAATTATCCTTGTCAAGGTTCAGAACCTTGACAAGGATAGCATGAGTGTTCAGATCCAAGTAAAACTTCATGACCATCATTAAAATAAACAGATCTTACCCCGAACTCATTTTATATTTTAAGTAAAATAAACAGAGTCATGAAAGATGTAAAGATCGCTTTTAGAAAACCAATATATCCCGTTTCAGAAGCATTAGAGTTGTATTTGGAAAAACATAACCGAACGACCAAGATTCAGTTTCTGTACGAGGACCTGCTGAGATTCAGTGACAGTGTCAATATTCTGGATAAGGAGGGCAAAGATACTTTGTGGCTTGGTGTATTGTATTCTGAATATGAGTTTAAAGAAATAGAAGCTAATTTAAATAAGATTTATACCCTTCTGCATTCTGACGGAGATGAGGCTACTTTACCTTATCTGAAAGTGGATACGATCGACTTTTGTACGTTCGGAAACTCTAAACCTTTTCGAATTCGGGTGAGAAATATTCTGAACGACAATTATACCAATTTTTACATTAAACAGGCCGATGCTTCACGGATCTACGGATTGGAAATAGAAGACCTGCTTTCTCCCAACCGAATCAACTTTTTAATTTACAAAAACACTTTGATAGAAGAGCATATCTTGGGAATTCCAGGAGATGTTTTTATCAAGAAACATCTATTGAATTGCACAGAATCGGAAAAGGCACAAATTTCCAAGGAATTTGTAAAATTCAATGAACGTTGTCTCATTGGGCTGCTGGGTGACATGCGCTCCTACAATTATGTTATCATTCCCATACACGATTTTGATCAGGTTATTTACAGAATACGTCCCATCGATTTTGATCAGCAGAGTTATGAAGGGAATCTGAAAGTATATCTTCCCCAGTATTTCAAAGAAAACAGCCCAATGGTAAGTATGGTATTAGAAAAACTGAAGCCTAATTCTATAGAACAGTATCGTAAAGAAGTACGCTCACAGATTGTAAAAAGAGTGACCAGCAGCCAAAACAGATTCGATGAGCTCATTTCTATTATGAAAAAAGAAAATATTGCCCCGGAAGCCCATGTTACAGAGCTGAAAACAGCTTTACAAAAACTCACTTACGATGTCAATTTCAAGTATTGTAAAACCATGGGTGACATTATAGAAACCGGGATCAAGTTTGTTCTCCGGAATTATAAGAAATCCTATTAAAAGGAGAATCCATCTCCACTGAATGGAGACGGATTCTTTCTTTTCTAACAATTTTTGGTTGTTCTACCAAATTTTTATTCTGTCCTGAGGCGCTTTGTACATTTTGTCACCAGGCTTGATATCGAATGCTTTGTTGAAGGCATCCTGATTTACCAGTGGACCAAATGCCCTGAACACTCCCGGAGAGTGTGGATCTGTCTTCACCTGGTTGATCATATACTGGTCGGTAGCTTTTGTTCTCCATACCGTAGCCCAGCTCATAAAGAATCTCTGATCCTGAGTGAATCCACTGATTTTCCCCGGATTTCCTTTATCTTTTAAGTACATCTGAAGAGCATCATAAGCCACTGCTACTCCACCAAGGTCACCGATGTTTTCACCGCTTGTAAATTTACCGTTGACAAAACTTCCTTTTACCGGTTCATAAGCGCTGTACTGAGCTGCCAGCTGTCCTACTTTAGCGTCGAAGTTCTTACGATCTTCGTCTGTCCACCAGTTGTTAAGGTTTCCATCACCGTCAAAACGGGAACCACTGTCATCAAATCCGTGAGAGATCTCGTGACCGATAACGGCTCCGATCCCTCCGAAGTTGACCGCTGCATCTGCTTTAGGGTTATAGAAAGGAGGTTGAAGGATAGCTGCTGGGAAAACAATCTCATTATTTGATCCGCTGTAATACGCGTTCACAGTCTGTGGAGACATTCCCCATTCTGTTTTGTCTACCGGTTTTCCTACTTTATCAAGACTTCTCTGATACTGCCATGCAGATACGTTCTGAAGATTGGAATACAACGTTGCCCCCTGTTTTGGAGATTCCACTTTTAATTGGGTATAATCTTTCCATTTGTCAGGATAAGCGATCTTTACGGTGAATTTAGACAGTTTTTCCTGAGCTTTCACTTTGGTAGCCGGAGACATCCAGTCCATATCATTGATGTGGGTTTTGAATGATTTTAAGATGTAGTCAATATAGGTCTCCATCTGAGCTTTTGCTTCAGGTGTGAAATATTTTTCAACATATAATTTACCGAAAGCTTCCCCAAGAACTCCGTTTACAAGAGCTAGTCCTCTTTTGTCCATAGGACGCTGCTCTTTCTGGCCCTGAAGGTATTTTGAATAGAAATCAAATCTGATCTGCTCCAGACTGTCATTCAGGTTGCTGGCGTTGCCATTAATTAAATGATATTTCAGGTAATCTTTCAGAAGCGGAAGGTTCTTTTCAGTGATGAACTGATCCATATTCTGGTAATATTTCAGTTCGCCGATAATTACTTTATCTGTATTTACGCCTGCCTCCTTAAGATATTTTGCCAGATTGACATTTTTAACGAGTCCTGAAAGTTCAGTTACATTCTTTGGATTGTATCGCAAGTTGGCATCTCTGTTTTGCTCAAGAGTCAACAGATAATTAGCCAGTTGCTTTTCAAAGGTCACTACATTCTGTGCAGCCTGTCCTGCATTTTTATTTCCTAAAACTCCGAACAGCTTCCCTACATAAGTCTGGTATTCTGCTAGAGTTTTGGTGTTGGCTTCATTGACTTTCTGATAGTAATCTCTTCCTAATCCAAGATCAGGACCACCAAGATATACTGCATTCATTTTAGAATTCTTCATATCTGCGCTTACTCTCCATCCGTAGAATGAATTGTCGCCTAATTTTGTTGCTTCAAGAAGGTATTTCTGCAGGTCATTAAGGTTTTTGATGGCATCAATTTTTGCGAGATCTCCTTTGATCGGAGCCAGTCCTTCTGCGTTTCTTTTGTTTACATCCATGAAAGATGCGTACAGATTCTGGATCTTCTGCCCTTCTGAGCCTTCAGCATAATTTTCGGATAAAATTTTATTCAAAATATCCAACGAAGCATCATCCACATTTTCTCTCAACGCATTGAAAGAACCCCAGCTAGCTTTATCTGAAGGGATCTGAGTAGTTTTCACCCAATTTCCATTCACATAGCTAAAAAAGTCATCCTGCGGGCGAACGCTTTTATCCATATACGATAAATTGATTCCCTCTTCTTTTGCTTCTTCTTTCATAGGTTCTGCAACGACAGCCGTAGTTTCAGATTTGGTTTCTGTACCAGCAGTTTTAGCCGTTCCGCATGAGTTTAAAAATACAATGCCGGAAAGGGCAAGTATTCCAATATTTAGCTTTTTCATTAAAAAAAATTTTGATTGTATACAAACTTACCAAATATACAAACTTTAACAATATATGATTAATGATAATTGATATATGAAGTGGGAAATTGATGATTTGATTAAAAATTTAAAGTTTATAGGATATCTTTTGGAAATATAAACGAAGTTGAGATTTATGGGGAAACAACCCGGGCAAAAATTCTTTGAATTTTCGCCACCTCTCCGGAAAAGGGAAATGATGGAAGTTGTTATTACAATTATCGTTCTTCCGATCCTAATCTATAACTCCCAACACCTATCACCTCCTACCTAAAAAACAAAAACCGCTCATTGCTGAGCGGCCTTTTATTTTTACCAGATTTTAATTCTTTCTTCCGGCGTTTTGTATAGTTTGTCTCCTTTTTTCACATCGAATGCTTTGTAGAATGCGTCAACGTTGATCAATGGACCAAAACTTCTGAAGTATCCCGGAGAATGCGGGTCAGTTTTAACCTGATTCACCATATATTTCTCACTTGATAAAGTTCTCCAAACGGTTGCCCAGCTTAAGAAGAATCTCTGATCCTGAGAGAATCCACTGATTTTCCCTGGATTTCCTTTATCTTTCAGGTACATCTGAAGGGCATCGTAAGCAATGTTTACTCCACCCAAGTCAGCGATATTTTCACCATTGGTAAAAGTACCGTTTACGAACGTTCCTTTTACCGGCTCGTATTTGTCATACTGAGCGGCAAGAGCTTTTGTTGCTTTCTCGAAGTTGGCTTTATCTTCCGGCGTCCACCAGTCTACCAGGTTTCCGTCTGCGTCAAACTGAGCACCTGAATCATCAAATCCGTGGCTCATTTCATGACCGATAACGGCTCCGATTCCTCCGAAATTCACGGCAGCATCAGCTTTAGGATTGAAGAAAGGAGGCTGAAGGATGGCAGCCGGGAACACTATTTCGTTGTTTACCGGGTTATAATAAGCATTAACCGTTTGTGGCGTCATTCCCCATTCTGTCTTATCAACAGCTTTTCCAATTTTTGCTAAATCTTTATTGTACTGCCATTCGCTGATGTTCTGAAGGTTTTTGTATAAAGTTCCACCTTTAGCTTCAGGAATGATCTCTAATTTTGAGTAGTCTTTCCACTTGTCCGGATAAGCAACTTTTACAGTAAACTTGTTCAGTTTAGTCATTGCTTTTTCTTTCGTTGTAGAAGACATCCATGCTAAGTTGTTGATGTGAACAGCGAAACTTTTCTTTAAATAGTCGATCAATTCCACCATCTGAGCTTTTGCTTCAGCCGGGAAGTATTTTTCAACGTATAATTTACCGAAAGCCTCACCAAGAGAACCATTGATAAGCTCAAAGCCTCTTTTGTTCAATGCTCTCTGCTCCTGCTGGCCTCTTAAATATTTACCATAGAAACCAAATCTCATATTCCCCAGTTTCTCACTTAAGTAAGAAGCACTTCCGTGAATCATGTGGAATTTTAAATAATCCTTGATGACAGGAAGATTCTGAGCATTGACTAATTTATCAAAGTTTTTATAATAACCGATTTCTCCAATGATTACTTTATCTGTATTGACCCCTACTTTTTTAAGATAAGCAGGAATATCAACCCCTTTTACCAGTGTTGAAAGCTCAGCCATTGTTCGTGGGTTGTACTGAAGCGTGTTATCACGGCTCTGCTCGTTGGTAAGATAAGTCTGTGCAATGCTTTTTTCGTAATCTACGATTCCTTTTGCCGCTGCATCAGCATTTTTATACCCTAACTCAGTCAACATAGAGGCTACATATTTCTGATATTCAGCAATAGCTTCTGTATTTTTTTCGTTGACCTTCTGATAGTAGTCTCTTCCTAAACCTAAAGAAGCATCTCCTAAGTAAACGGCATTCATTTTAGAGTCTTTAAGATCTGCATCCACACCCCATCCGTATAACGTATTTTCTCCGTCTTTCGTTACAGAAATCAAATAGTTCTGAAGATCGGCAAGATTTTTAATCGCATCAATTTTATTCAGGTTAGCCTGAATAGGTTTGATCCCATCTGCATTTCTCTTCTCCATATTCATGTAAGAAGCATACAGATCCTGAATTTTTTTCCCTTCACTTCCGTCGGCAAATTTATCTTTCAGAAGAGAGTTTAAAATAGTCATGGAGTTGTTGTCTGTATCTTCAGCCAGTTTGTTGAAACTACCCCAAGTTGGCTTATCGGATGGAATTTTGGCTGTTTTCATCCAAGTTCCACTTACGTAGTTATAAAAATCATCCTGCGGACGTACAGAAGTATCCATAAGGCTCATATCTAAGCCTTTATCGGTGCTGTTAACTGCTGTTTTCACGGCTTTAGACTGTCCGTTCACGGTATTAAGTGAACAAACACCTGCCAATAAAAACAAAGAAAGCGTTAGTTTTTTCATTATGATAGCAAATTTATAGTATAGGTCTCTTTTTTTTATGATTTGTTACTTTTTATAAATAACAAATTTAAACAAATATCAGGAAGTTGCCATCTCTTTTACATTTCCGGTTCTTTTTAAAAATCCCCATGCCTGCATTTCCCCTTTCAAAGCTTTTCTTAAACTTCTGAATAACACGATATACATCAACCATCGGTATCCGAAACGTTGCGGAATCACATAGAGCAAGCCCGTTAGTTTTTCCCGCTGCATAATAAATGCCGCCAGTGCCAGGGAAGCATCTACCAGAAGGAAGATCAGGTAATACGTTAATATTTTTCCGCCATTTCCTGATAAAATTCCAAAGAACATAATCACATCCGCCAAAGGTGAAAAGAAAGGAATGATGTATTGAAACAGTAAAATATTCGGCATCGCCCAAAGACCAAGTCCCTTATATTTCGGATTGAGGAAGGTCTGGCGTTGTTTCCAGAACATCTGCATAATCCCATAGGTCCAGCGGAATCGTTGTTTTAAAAATTGTTTTACGCTTTCAGGCGCTTCAGTTACTGCAACAGCTCTGTTTTCATTAGCAACGGTATATCCGGCTTTTAAAATCTTTACTGTAATGTCACAGTCTTCTGCCAGCGTATCGGAAGAATAGCCTCCCGCTTGAGTGATCACTGATTTTTTGAATGCTCCGATTGCCCCCGGAATCACTGTAATAGCATTGATATGAGCATAAGCCAACCTGTCGAAATTCTGACTGGTAGTATATTCTATCGATTGCCATCTGGTGAGCCAGTTTACCGTGTTTCCTACCTTTACATTACCTGCAACGGCGGCTATCTTTTCCTCAGGATCTGAGTTTAAAAATCTTGCAATCAGATATTTTACCGCATCCTGTTGAAGTTGGGTATCCGCATCAATGCAGACTACATATTCCGCATCAGTTTGGGAAATTCCGAAGTTCAGGGCGGTTGCTTTTCCACCATTTGATTTGGTGAAAATCTTCATTTTAGGATGGTTTGAGAATGCTTCATTTGCTTTTTCATACGTTGAATCTTTACTTCCATCATCCACCATAATGATATCGTAATTCGGATAAGTTTGTTTCAATAAATTATTCAGGGAAGAAATAATATTCACTTCTTCATTATAAGCAGGAACAATGATGGATACTTTCGGATAGTTTTCAAAAGCAGGAAAATCGCCCAGCAACTTTTCTCTTTTTCTTTCTTTAAAAGCCCAATACATCATGAACATCAATCTAATAAGACCTAAGCCAATAAAGAGGGTAAAAAGTGCCACCAGAAAATGACTTAATCCGTAGATTGCTGTAGCCAGAACCAAATTGAGCTGCATCACATAATACGATCTAGTTTTAGGAACTTCCGGCATCAGTACATTTTTGTTTTTATGCAGAATGCTGGAAAGGTTCGTAAAGTGATAGCCTTGCTTCTGAAGCATCGGAATTAAAATTTTAAGGGCTTTAACGGTCTCTTCTCTGGTATCTCCTCCGGCATCGTGCAGAAGAATAATATTTCCCCGTTCCTGTTTGATCCCTGCCAGTACGCGCTTGATGATTTCATCTGATTTTATTCCTGGCTGCCAGTCTTCTGGATCAATGCTTTCTCCGATGTCGAGATAATTTTGCTGTCTTGCAAGGGCCACAGGTATGATTTCTTCAGAAGTGGTAGGTTCGGAGTCTGCGTTATAAGGTGCTCTGAACAGAATAGTACTGTGACCTGTTACACATTCAATAAGCAGTCTTGTGAGTTTCATTTCAAGCAGTGCTCTTTCGGGACTTACTTTCGCTACGTTTTCGTGGGTAAAGGTATGGTTGCCGATCTCATGACCTTCACGGTATATCCTTTTAACCAATGGAAGATTTCTTTCGGCATTAAGTCCTACAAGAAAAAATGCGGCAGGCACATGATATTTTGACAGAATATCGAGAATTTGCGGAGTATAGGTTTCATCCGGACCGTCATCAAAGGTCAGGACCAGCTCTTTCTGGGGTGCTTCCCCATATTTTTTCACTTCGTAAGAACTTGGATAGGTGATATAGTTTTCGTCTGTGATTATTTTCTCTTTCGGATCTATTTCCAGGGCAATTTTTCCGTCATGAGGAGTATTCAGAACATCCAGTATTTCTCCGTCTCCGATGTAGTCTACCATGGTCTGCCCTTTTACGTTTTCTAAAGTTTTTAAATTAAACGCAGGAAGACCGGCGGATGAGAGATCTTTATCATAGAAATTCCAGATTCTGCTGTCTTCACTACCCAATCTCCAAACTGCAGTTCCTGCCAAAGGATATTCAGAGGAGAAACGCATGGTATTGAAAATGGAAGCCGCATCGTTGAAGAATACCGTGTGGGTATTGTTTTTAGAATCTGTGTAGGAGTAATTTAAATTGAATGTATTATCATCAAAATTAATAACTGCTTTACTCGCGCTGGCTTTTGTAATAGCCTGCATATAAGTAACGGAGGTATTGTCATCTTTATTGGTACTCCAGTCATATCCGTAGGCACCCAATCCCAGAATTATTTTTTCAGGAGATGTTTTTTTCAGGATTTTTTCAGTCTGTGCTTCAACCCATTTTTGTGAAGAAACGGGCCCCGAATCACTGTCTGCGGCATATTCATCATAGGCCATCAGGATGAAGTAATCTACATAAGGATTGAGTTTTTGGATATTATAGTCATCATTATCCGTCATAATATCCATGGTAACCAGCAGTTTGTTCTGTTTGAAAGTTTCTGAAAGTTCCTTCATGAAGGCGATAAGATATTCATCAGAATCCAGGTTCATATCTTCAAAGTCAATGTTGATTCCTTTAAAATGGAATTTCTGACATTGCCGGGTAAGTTTCTGGATAAGGTTTGTTCTTCTTTGAGGATCTTTCAGGACTTTCCCAAGACCTTCAGAACGGAATTCACGATCAGAATTATTACTTAAAATTGGCATTGCTGCGACTCCGGTTCTTTTAATGATTTTGTAGCCTTCAGGATCGATGTTGGTCTTTAAGTCTCCTGTTTTAGGATCGAGAAAAAACCATTCGGGAAAAACGAGGTTGATGTGTCTGATATTTCTTTTCAGAGACATCAGTGACTGTGGGTCCCAGGCTACGTAGAATGCCGAGCGTATTCCACCCGGAAACTGGGACCAGTTTCTGTTTTGGTTTTTGAGCCTTTCGGCTCTTGCCTGCTGGATTTTAGCCAGACTGGTATGCATTGTTTTTTCAGAAATAAAACTTCTGAAACCTTTATATTCTTTGGATATTTTATTTTCCTGAAGATAAGGCTTACTGGCGGTAATTACTGCTTTATAATCTTCTTTAAATGGAATTTTCGGGCTTTTTTCCAGTTTCATCATCACCCCTAAAGCAAGAATGAGCAATACGGCCACGAAAATAAAAATACGACTTCCCCACTGTACGCTTCTCCAGCGTTTTTTACTGTCAGTCTGAAAAATCTGTTTTGAGTCTTTCACGTTATGAAATTTATTACAGACATCTCAAAAAGCGTGAAAAAGGGCATTCATTTTAATTAAAATAAAATTAAAAAATACCTGGTTGTTATCTATTGATAAGAAGCCCTACCAAATCCTGAATAATTTTCTGTGAAACAAAATTCATGAAATCAAGTCTGTCTAAATGTGGCATATACAATTTTGAAGTCACTTCGTGATCTTTGATGCGTATGCTGTAGAAAACAGTTCCTACCTCATTGCCATCTTCTCCCTTTCCGGGACCTGCCACTCCTGTTGTAGAAATGGAAATATCGGTATCAAATAATCTCTGACAACCTTTTGCCATTTCGCTGGCCACCTGTTCACTGACTACGGTAAACTCGTCTACGGTCTCTTGAGAAACTTTTAAAATCTCTATTTTCTTTTCTGTGGCATACGGTATAATACCTGCAATAAAATATTTTGAACTTCCGGCAGTGGAGGTAATCATTTTTGCCAACTCACCGCCTGTACAGCTTTCTGCAGTTGAAATGGTCAGATTTCTTTCCATAAGAATTTCTGCAAGGATTTTCTCTATTTTATCTTCAGTGACTGCAATGACATGGTCTTTTACCAAAGGAAGAAGTTTTTGAATCTCCTCTTCAGCCTGCTTTTTCAGGGCAGACTCATCATCTCCGGAGGCAGTGAGTCTGAGCTTTACGCGTGTTCCTACCGGAAGATAGGACAATGAAAGGTTTTCAGGAAGTGCAAGTTCCCAGTCTTCAATGGTATCTGCGAGAATACTCTCTGGAATTCCCACTACAGAAACAATTCTTGTATAGATATAATAAAGGTTGAATTTTTCTTTTAAATACGGAACAATCTGGTCTCTGATCAGTGGTTTTACTTCATAAGGAACACCGGGAAGGCTGAAACATAATTTCCCGTCCTGCTCCATCATCATGCACGGTGCAGTCCCGAAATGATTTTGAAAAACCACAGATTTCGTAGGAACGAAGGCCTGCTCTCTGTTTCTTTCAAGGATATCAGTACGGCCCCGTCTTTCCATGTATTTTTTAAGGTGGTTGAAGGTCACCTCATCAAGCGCAATTTCATCATTGAAATATTCGGCCAGTGCTTTTTTGGTTTTATCATCGCGTGTCGGCCCTAAGCCACCAGTGGTGATGATCAGGTCACCTATCTCAAAAGCAGCCTTTAAAGTTTTTTTAATGGTCCCGATTTCATCTGAAATTGTGAAAATCTGTATAACCTGTATGCCTATATTTTTAAGTTCAGTGGCAATAAAATTAGAATTGGTATCAACGGTGTTTCCGGAAAGGATTTCGTCACCGATAGTAATCAGAACTGCTTTTTCCATATATAAATTCTTGAAAGAAAATCTCCTGCAAATGACGGGAAAATCTACGGCTGCGACAACATAAAATGATTTTTTCTATCTTTGGCTGATACTGTTTAAAACTATAATTATTCGGCGATGGCAAAATATGATGATGCTTCCTGGCACTATGGCGGAGAATATCCGGAAAATTTACCTGATGAAAATGCAGCGACCCATATCGGAATGTTTCTGGCTTGGTGTATCAACAACGATCTGATCTCTGAAGAATTGGCGGAAGATTCTACAGATGAGATCCAAAGGGTGAAAAGACGGGAAATGACAGGAGGAGAATTCCTGATTGATGTATGCGATGAAAAGTTGAGCGAGTATGATCTCAATACTCAGGGCAATGGTTTTGCGAAGGCTTACTATAATGATGATACAGCATTTGGGAAGAAACTCAGTTCTTTTGCAGATGATTACTCAGAAACTTTTGACAGAAAAGCAGAAGAAAATGATTTTGAATACGAATCTTTCTACCATGTAGAAGATACCTATGAAAACTATGATCTTATAAAACCGCTTGTTGATCAGCGTTTTGAAGAGTGGAAAGAGTTTGCAGGGATTTGAGTGTGTGAAAAAAAGTTGCTGGTTGGCAGTAACTAAAAATACCATTTAAATAATCTGAAGCCTGACATTGAAATATTGAATCAGAAAAATATCTGGTGGCTTCGGGTACCTCAGCCACCAGTAATACTATTTGAATGTTTGATGTTATGTCTGACATCTGATATCTAATATCTGACGTCTAATATCTGATATCTTTCATCAAGAATCTTGATTCCTGACTCTATCAAGGCCTAATTATGTTTCACCCAGATCAGCTCATCGGTATTATAGCCGATTTTTTTTGCTTTTTCAATAAAACGTTGCTTAATACTATCCGGAATAGAGGGTGTTCTTGACAAGATCCATAAGTATTTCAAGCTGCTTCCTGCAACTAATGCATACTGATAATCTTCGTCGATATCAATAACATTATAGCCGGCCCAGATGGGTTTGAAAAATGAAACTTTAAGACGGGCTTCCGTTTTGTCATTTACGAATCGGGCTTCTCCGATCGATTCTTTGTGCTCTTTTTTTATATAATCATAGCCTTTATTGTCTACACGAATGGAACCATCAGGGTTCTCCGAATATTCGGCAGTGACATTGTCCATATTTTTTTCGAATCTATAATCAAAACGGGCAATTTCATACCATTTTCCGAGATATTTCTTAGCGTTAAAATTAGTAACAGCTGCTGCTCCTTTTGGAATTCCTGTAGAACATGAACTGTAAACAATAAGGCCTAAAACACCTAAAGCTACTGGAATAGCAATTTTCTTAAACGTTTTCATAGTTGGATATATTTGAATGATTGCCATGAAAACTTCAAAAACAGTGCCTTTAAGCTTTTAAAAAGAATAAATTCTAAGAAAAAACCTTTAGGAATTGATCTTTGAAACTACCGGAGACCTCAATTTCCGTATTGTCAGAAAGCATTATGGTCCCACTTTTATGATAGGATTTTACAAATCTGATGTTGATGATATGGGAACGATGAACTCTGACAAATGGATTTTCCAGAAGGTCATCAAAATGTTTCAGGAAACGGCAGACCATCTTTTTTGAACCGTCGGTGAGGCAAACCTGTGTAAAGTTTCCGTCTGCCTGGAGCCTCAGGATATCTTCTGTTTTGACAACATCGAATCCCTGCAGTGTGGGAAGGATCAGCTGTTGTTTTTCAGGTTTTAATTTTAAATTTTCAAGGAGAATTTTATTTCTATTGAGTTCTTCTTTACTTTCAAGGCTCTCTGCTACTTTATTCACTGCCAAAATAAGCTCCTGAATATCAATTGGTTTTAAAATATAATAACTGGCGGATTTATTGAGTGCCTGGAGCGAATATTGTGAAAATGCGGTGATAAAAATCGTTTCGTAAGAAAATTCTTTAGTAGCTTCTAATACATCAAAGGCATTTCCAAATGGCATTTCTACATCCAGAAAAACCAGCTGAGGTTGCTTTTCGGCAATCAGCGGAACGGCTTCTTTAATATTTTCAGCCTCGCCCAGGATTTCTACCTGCGGACAGTATTTTGTAAGGTAGTTTCTCAGAACTTCTCTTGCAATAATCTCATCGTCTACAATTACGGATTTTATTTTCATTTTTTTTCAGGTTAGAGGTTGCAGATAAAAAGGAGCAGGTGTTGGGTGAGTCAATCAGTTAATGGTATTTTCCGTTTTTAAATTTTAAGATGCGGTAGGAAGTTTTTGAGGTTTCATTTTCCTTACAATCTCCATTGACCTCCTTGCTATTTTTAGCATTAGAAATAGTTTTGATTTTTAGATCCGTGAAGTTATTGGTTTTTGTTTTATCCATCATAATGAAAGAATGGTTATCTTCAGCTTCGCCTGTGCATCTGGTATCCCATTCTGCACTGTAATTGCTTAATTCAAATTCATTCAACACTTTTTTTAGTGTTTTTCCCGCCGGATAATACAGGGAGATCGTTTCTGAGGAATAGGGATTGGGCTGGCTACCATTTTGAACGCTCACTTTTACACCAAAGGCGCGAATTCCATTGCTGATGGTATACAATCCGGTATCTATTGCTATACTTCTCAGCATAATAGCATCTGAAGTAATTCCCACAGGATCGACATACTGGTTTTTGATGGCTCCGTTTTCATCTGTAATGACAATATAATTACGGACCACGAAAAAATCTTCTTCTTCTTTTCCCTGAAGAATGGGGAGAACAGCGATATAGGAATCTTCTGCGTTCGGCATTTTCTTTTCGGTACAGAATTCTCCTTTGATCCTTGTTTTATCAAGCTTTAAGCTCTTCACTATATTCTCAAAACGGGTCAGATTGATTTCCTGTGCGTGTAATATTCCTGCCCATGAGCACATCAGTATTCCGATTAATATATGTTTCTTCATCTTTTGTTCTTTACCCTAGTTTTATTTTAATATTAACGAGCACCCCATTACTGTTTTCCTTATCAATAATGACACAATGAATCTCTTTTTTATACAGGTCATTCAGCAGCTTAATCCTTTCCAGGGTATTTTTCATTCCGCGACCTTCCCTGCTCTTCTGGTGCTGGGTTTTCTGTTTTTTGCTTTCTTCAATCCCAATTCCGTTATCTTCGATCGTGATCTTTAAGAGCTGGTCTTCTTTTTCAAAACTCAGCTTCAAAAATCCTTTATCACTTCTGTAACGCAATCCGTGCCAGACTGCATTTTCAAGGAAAGGCTGAACAAGCATACCGGGAATTTTCAGGATATGCATATTGAGATTTTCATCTACTTCAATTTCGTAATCGAATTTATCTGCAAAACGTGTTTTTTCTAATGCAAGATAATTCTGAAGCAGATCCAGTTCCTGCTGGAAAGGGATGAAATCTTCGGCAGAGTTCTCCATAACACCACGCATCAGCTTTGAGAACTTCGTCAGATACTGATTGGCTTCCAGCTCGTTATTCGTCGCAATAAAGTGATTGACGCTATTCAAGCTGTTAAAGATAAAGTGAGGATTCATTTCGCGGCGTAGCGACTGCAGTGCGATTTTTTTATTTTTAATCTGAACTTTTTTCAGCATTCTGAAAATAAAGATAACCAGACCGGTAAGGAGAATCAGCACCGCAATAAGACTGTAATTGAATACATTTTTCTTATGGATAAGTGCATCTTTCAGTTCTTTTTCCTTTTCAAGCTGAGAAATCCTTTGTTCGGTATCTTCCAGTATCTTATTGTCTACCAGACTTCTGTCTTTAGATACAAGGTCAGGAAGTTTCCCCAGAAAATCTCTGTACAGCGAAACTGAGGCATCTGTATTACCTGCTCTATCATAAAGACTGTCCAGTCTTTTTACACTTTTCTGCGCTTCCAGTGTATGTCCTTTTTCCAAAGCGATTTTGTAGGCATTCTCTAATAAAGTAGCCGCTTCTTTTGGATCATTTTTTTTAATATAAATATCTGCCAGCTCCTGAATCTGATTAACTTTTTCCTGCGAATTCTCTTTGACAAAATCTTCTTTCAGAACTTTCTTTTTAGCTTCAATGGCTTTTTCAAAATTTCTGTTTTCAACATAAAAATTGGTCAGCTTCTGATTGATTTCCAAAGCCTGCTGAGGGGCTGCTTTTTTGGAAACTTTATAAGCATTATTCAAATTCTCTTCTGCTTTGGGAATGTCTTTCTGCTGAATATTCACATCGGCCATCTGGCTGTAGCTCGCCGCTAGATCCCCTTTATCCTTTTCTTTCAGACCTATATTGATGTTATCCTGAATGGCCTCTACCTTCTGCTCCGATGTAGGAGAAGAAAGCCTCGCAGCATCATTAGTATTCACCGCCCTGCTTTTTTCAGTGTAGCTCATTTCAGCGGCCATGCTGTAATTGCTGATAGCCGGTGTTATTTTATTCTGCTTCTCTTGTGATTGGGCTATTTTCCGGGTGACAGCTTCCAGATTCTTTTTATCGTTGAGGTTTTTGTAAATGTTTCTGGCTTTAACTAAAAACTCTTCGCTTTTAGCATAATTTCCCTGATTGTAATAACCGCTGGCAATCCCTACGTAAGAGTCGGCTACGCCCTTATTATCATTATTGTCTACTGCTTTTTTAAGCTTAGCCGCAGATTTATAGGCTTGGGTAACCCGCGTGGAATCCTGTGCTGTACAGAAGTTTCCGGCAGCAAGAACAGAGATCAACAGTATTTTAAAAACTAATTTCACGGATTTCAAATCTTTACTGCAAAGTAAGTAAAACTTTAGGTATCGTTTTCTATTCTTTACCAAGTCAAAACTCTGTTTCACCAAGTTAGCTGATGAATAAGCTGATCATTCAATTTTCCAGTGGTAACAATTAAGCAACAGACTCTGTTATCGGGTTCATTATTATATGATCCAACAGTGTTCTTTAAAACTTAAAAATTTTTATCATCATTCAAATCATACTACAAAAAAACTTTTAAAAGACGACTCCGAAAGGAATTATCTTTTTTTTGGCCATCCACCAAGTCAAAACCTCCATTCACCAAGTCTCACAATTTCGGGTTTCAGATCGCAGTAATTTTACTTCAGAATTTAAAACAAGAAATTATGAAATTAAGACATTTTTTATTGATCGGAATCTTTACCCTGGGAAGTTTTGTGAATGCACAGGAGGTAAAGAAAAATGCTATTGAAGTAACAGGGATTGCAGAAATGGAAGTGGAACCGGATGAGATCATCTTCAGTATCGGCATAAAAGCGGATAACAAAAACGATCTGGCGGATAATGAAAAGAAACTGTTTGAAACGCTAAAGAATGCTGGCGTGAAGAACGAAGACATCAAATTTAAATCCATGTACCAGAATATCTATGCTAAAAATGGAAAATTCACGAAAAGCTATCAGTTCAAGGCGAGTACAAAATCAAATATCAGCAAAATATTTGAAGACCTTAACCAGAAATGGGTAAGCAATCTGAATGTTGCGGAAGTGAAGAATACCAAAATTGCAGACTTTAAGAAGACCGTTAAAATCAATGCTTTAAAGGCAGCCAAAGAAAAGGCAGATTATCTGTTGGAAAGTATGGGTAAAAAAACCGGAGCTGCTATTGAGATCGTGGAAATTGAAGACTACACCAGCGATATGGTTCTTCCTGTAGCCTACAAAAGCAGTGTCAGAAATATGCAGCTGGAAGCCGCCGACGCAACAGTAGATTTTTCTTTCGATAATATTGAGAATATCAAACTGAAATACAGCATCAAAACCAGATACGAAATCCTTTAGAAGTAACAGATTTAAGAGACAGTCCGAAAGGGCTGTTTTTTTTTTTTAAAGTTGATTTAAAAACTCACCAAGTGAAAGTCATGTTTCACCAAGTCTCCCGGTTTTCAGTCTTAAATACCGATAATTTTACTTCAGGAATTTAAAATAATATACTATGAAACGCTATTTAATATTACTCATCGTATTCTCTGCTTCATTTTTAAGAGCACAGGAAATAAAAAAAGAAATCGATGTAAAACAGGCGACTGTATTCCTTCAGGGGGCAAAAGTGTTTGGAAGCACTACCGTCACTCTGCAGAAAGGAAGAAACAGCGTGAGAATCGTCAACCTTCCCAACAATCTGGACGAAAATACCTACAGGATCAATCTTGAAAAAAATACAACGCTTCTTTCCATTACTCCACAAAGCCATTTTTTGAAAAATGAGGATTTGTCTGATGGAGAGAAAAAACTGGATAGCGAGAGGAAAAAATTACAGAGACAGGTTAATTTACTGAATATCCAGATCAAGAACCTGACCGGTGAACAGAATATCATTAATGACAATTTAAAGGTCTCTACCAACGACAAATCCACTCCGCAGGAACAACTGATCAGACTGACCGAGTTTTACAGAAAAAGAATGCTGGAAATCGACAATCAGGTTTTTGTTTTGAACGAACAGAAAACAGTTTTGGACGAAGGTATTGCTAAAATAAATCATCAGTTTGCAGAAGAGCAGACCCACAAAAACACCAACAGGAAAGAGCTTCTTCTGGAAATTCTTGCAGACAATGAAACGAGTCTGAATTTAGGAGTAAGTTATATCGTTTCTGATGCAGGCTGGGTTCCTTCTTATGATCTTCGTGCAGAATCGGTTAAGAAACCTCTTGAAATGGTTTATAAAGGAAAGATCTATCAAAAAACCGGACAGGACTGGAACAATATAAAACTGTTTGTTTCTACCTACAGACCTTCTTATAACCAGGACCGACCTATTTTATCTCCACTTTATGTCGCTGAATATACTGCTTATAATGCTCAGGCTGAAACTGCGGGCTACAAGCTTAAAGCTGTTGCAAAAGAAGTGAATTCCTATCAGATGAGAGATGAAGCTGCCGCTCAGCCAAGCCAAATCCCTGTGGCCACCGTTTCGGATAGTCAGATGAATGTAATGTATGAGCTTAATTATAACCAAACGATCTTAAGCCAGGAAAAAGAACAGTATGTGATCCTTGATAAAAAACAGATTGATGCATCGTACAAGTACCACACCGTTCCAAAACTGAACAATCAGGTATTCCTGATGGCCTTTATTAAAAACTGGCAGAATCTGAACCTGATCTCCGGAGAAGCCAATATTTATTTTGATGATAATTATATTGGAAAAACAAACATCGCCAGCAATTACGCGAAAGATGAATTCCCTATTTCTCTGGGTGTGGACGAAAGAATCACAGTAAAAAGGATCAAACTGGAAGATAAAACTTCTCAGAAAAACTTCAACAGCAATAAATGGGAAACGGAATCTTACCAGATCAGCATCAGAAATAATACGAAAGAAAGCATCGAACTGGAAATTCTTGATCAGCTTCCAATCAGTGAAAATTCAAAAATCCTGGTAAAAGCATTAGAGATCGGAAACGGAAGTCTTGATGACAAAACGGGAAGTATCCTTTGGAACAGAAACATCAGCAGCGGAGGTTCGGATAAAATCAATTTCTCTTATGAAGTGAAGTACCCGAAAGAGATGCAGATTCAATATTACAGCAGATAACCAATAAAAAAAATAATATGACAACTTTAAAAATCTTAGCATTGACCGCTGTTACCGCTTTTTTGAGCTCAGGCAGTTTTTCAGACATCCGCTGCTCAGGCAGCCATACAAAAGACCGCGCTGTAGTGGTACAGAATGCTTCTGTTACAGAGCGATCCACACCAGCAAAGGACAACAAAATTCAGGTTGCGCTTCTGCTGGATACCTCCAACAGTATGGACGGATTGATTGATCAGGCCAAATCAAGGCTTTGGAATATCGTGAATACTTTAACAACATTGAAGTACAACGGACAGGCTCCACAGATTGAAATTGCTCTTTATGAATATGGAAATGACGGCATCCGTGATGATAACTATATTCGTCAGGTCACTCCTCTTACGCAGGATCTGGATCTGGTTTCTGAGAAATTATTTGCTCTGAGAACCAATGGCGGAAGTGAATACTGTGGTGCTGTAATCCGCGACGCCTCGATGAATCTGAATTGGGACGGCAACGAAAAGAGCATGAAACTAATCTACATTGCCGGCAATGAACCATTTGATCAGGGGAGAGTGAATTACAAAGAAGTGATCTCCAAAGCGAAAAGCAAAAATATTTACACCAATACCATTTTCTGTGGAAGCAGAGAGGAAGGAACCCAAACATTCTGGCAAAACGGAGCTGTAGTTGGTGGCGGAAAATATTTCAATATCGACAGTGACAGGAAAGTCGTTTACATTGAAACGCCTTACGATGTGAGAATTTCAGAATGTAATACAAAACTGAACGATACTTACCTCTATTATGGAAGTCATGGCTCTGAATATAAACAAAAACAGGCTGCACAGGACAGAAATGCGGAAGTACAATCGGTTTCCAACTATGTAGAAAGAACGGTTGCGAAGTCTAAGAAAAACGCTTATAAAAATGATCACTGGGATTTGGTAGACAAAGCTGAAAAGGATGCCGGATTTATTGCCACCGTAAAAGATGATGCACTTCCGGCTGAACTAAAGGGTAAAAGTAAGGAAGACATTATAAAAGCGGTGGCCGGAAAATCTGCAGAACGTGGAAAGATTCAGAAGGAGATTGAAGAACTTTCCAGAAAACGTCAGGAATATATTGATACCGAAATGAAAAAACGGGGAAATCCGGATTCCGACGATCTTGGAAAAGCGATTGAGAAATCAATTTTGGAGCGGGCAAAAATGAGCGGATATACTTCCAAATAACAGGAATGGTGGCTTTTCAGCCACCATTTTTCTTTAATTTATTCCTGTGCCGGTGGCTTAGAAGCCATCAGGTTTTTATCTTCCAAACTTAAAATATTCAGAAAGCAAGTGTTTTTTATTTTTCATAAACTGGGAAGCCATTTCCATTCCGGTTACAGAAAAAGTAATTCCATTTCCTCCAAAACCAAGGACAAAATAGGAATTTTTAAACTTTTTATGCTCTCCGATGTAGGGTAACCCGTCTTTAGTTTCTCCGAAAGTTCCGGCCCATACAAAATCTGTATAAAACTGATAATCCGATTTTATTTTCTTTAGATTTTTCAGGATCTCTTTCTCTTTTTTATCGAGAAGAGCATCCCGTTTTTGAGCATCATTAAAATCTTCATCACCGCCACCGATAAGAAGCCTTCCGTCATCTGTTGTCCGCATATAGATGTAGGGTTCATCGGTATTCCAAACCAGTGTGCTGCTTATATTTTTAAATTTATCGTCATCAATTTCTGATACAACGGCGAAGGTACTTTTTAAATCTACGAAGTCTTCTTTGATCAGGTTTTTGCTCTCATAACCGATACAGTAGATGATCTTTTTCGTTTTGATCTGATAACCGCTGTCTACTGTCACCAGATTAAAACCTTTATGATATTCTACCTTTTTCATTTCAGTTTTATCGAATATTTTTAATCCTTTTTTTTCATTATGGGTAAACAGCTCATGAGCAAACTTAAAAGCATCGATACTGGCTCCCTGTTTAGACAGAATACCGCCATGGGTATTTTCAAACCCAAACTGATCTAGAATTTGTTCTGCTTCCAGCCATTTCACATTAAATCCAGCCTTTTTCCTTGCCTTATATTCTTCCTTGAGCCACTTTACATCTTTCTTTTTTGCCGCGAAATACAATGACTTTTTTCGTTTAAACCCTGCGTCAGATCTAATCAGTTTAGAAAGCATTTCAAGAGTATCTATTGCATCAGAGCAGGCTTTATAACTTTCGACCGCTCCTTTCTCCCCGATCTTTTCAATCAGTTCATAAAGGGGAACATCAATTTCGTATTGCAGCATCGAAGTGGTAGCTGAAGTACTCCCATTACAGATTTCACGTCGATCAATCAGGATTGTTTTATAACCGTCTTTTATCATTTGCTGGGCGATAAGACTTCCGGTGATACCTCCGCCGATAATTAAAACATCACATTCTTCATTTGATTTCAGTGACGGATAAGACTCTATAAGTCCATTCTTTATGAGCCAGAAAGGTTCGTTTGATTTTAGATCCATAATTGAATATTATATTTAAAAAAATAACACTTATAAGTATTTTAACTATTTATTATCAGTTTATGGTGCAATTATTGTACCCAGTTTTAAAATCCAACCACATTAAAATAATTTACTATGATAACGATTATTCCAGAAGCTCCGGAAAATGTTGCCGCATTTAATGCAACGGGAGAAATAACGAGAGAAGATTTTGAAAACCTTGTCATTCCTCATGTAAAAGAGAAAGTAGACGAATTCGGAGAGTTGAATTACCTTTTATACTTGGACACGGATCTGGATAAATTTACAATGGGAGCATGGCTTCAAGATGCTCTTTTAGGACTAAAAAATCTTTCCAAGTGGAATCGCGCGGCCATTGTTACAGACAAAGAAGCTGTACAGAACTTTACCGATATTTTCAGTGTTCTGATGCCGGGAGAGTTTAAATCTTTCCCTAAAGAGAATTTATACAACGCACTGTATTGGTGTAAAAATGGAGATGAAGTAGAGGTGTAAACGTAATTCATCATCAAAAAAGACTTTGTTCATCTACTTGAACAAAGTCTTTTTTCTGGGTCTCATTTATATTATTGATGCTTTAATTCATCAGATAATTTAGCTCAGAAAACAAAGCAGAAATCGTCAATTGATTTGATTCACCTTACTGCTTTCCTGTTTTTTATTTATCACAGGGCACGCATTCCACAGTTGTGTCATTGTCAGAAGGAGTCTCTCTTCCATACAGATATCTGTATCTTAAGCTTATTGCCAGACCAATGAAGGTCATTCCAACGCCCACTAATGAAGGATACTTGAATGAATATCCGTATTCTAAAGGAATTCCGCCTAAAAATGCTCCCATTGCATTGGCAATATTAAAAGCAGCCTGCATAAATGCCGCAGCCATCATTTCACTTTTTGGAGCTGCCTTCATCATCATGATATTAATAGGTGCCGCCACAGACATTGACAATGCTCCACAAACAAATGTCAGAATAAGGGCTATATTCTGATGTTCTGCAAACAGAAATACTCCTCCAAGGGAGATCATCATCAGAAAAATCAATAATGCACATGTCTTTTCGGGTCCTAGCCTATCGGAAATAAATCCTCCGGCAAGATTTCCAACAACCATTCCCGCACCCGCCAGCACCATCACGTAAGCCATCTGGTTGCTTTGGATTCCGGCAACGATTGTCATTAAAGGAGTGATGTAACTAAACCATGTGAAAAGTCCACCAAATCCAATGGCTGTAATTCCCAGAACCAGCCACGACTGCTTCTTTTTTAGAAATTTCAGTTCTTCGAGGAAGTGGGTATCCTGATTTGTTTCTATCGCAGGAAGCCACAATTTCAAAAACAATATGGCGAAAAGGCCGATCAATGCTACAATTGCAAAATAGAGTTTCCAATGATAAGCGTGTCCGATGTAAGTTACAAGCGGAACCATGACCAGATTGGCGACCGTAAGTCCAGTAAACATTAAGGATATATAAAATGCTTCCTTCCCTTTTCCTGCCATCCGGGATGCCACTACCGTTCCTACTCCGAAAAATGCTCCGTGAGGAAGTCCGGACATGAATCTGATGATGAGCATACTGGTATAGTCAGGAGCTATCGCAGAAAGTCCGTTAAAAACAGTGAAGAGGATCATTAAAACCATCAAGACTTTTTTAGGTGGAAATTTCACAGAATATCCGATCAGGATGGGAGCTCCGATCACGACTCCCATTGCGTAAGCCGAAATCAGGTGTCCTGCTTCAGGAATGGTGATCTTTAAGGTATTGGCAATATCAGGAAGGAGTCCCATAACGGTAAATTCCGTAGTTCCGATTCCCAGTCCGCCTATGGCCAGCGGTATAATTCTTTTATCAATCTTCATTGTGAGTAAACTTCTTTTTTCGAATTTAATTTTAAACGATTTTTTCCAACATTAAAAAAGGTTGTCCATTATTAATTTGAAAGTGCAAAAATCGCTAGAAATATTGGTTTTTACTTCTCTTGAAATGATAAAAATTTGCTCCATATTAACCTTTTTGTGTAATTTTAAAATCAGAAACAATCAAATGAGAACAAGATGAAAATCCAGAAAGAGGTTATAGAATTTGAAAACGGCAAATCTTTTAAACTTTTTTCACCGTCTTTAAAGAACTGCTTTTTCTGGCATCATCATCCTGAAATAGAATTGGTGTATGTAGAAGCCATTAATGGAATTCGTCACGTCGGAAGGGATATTTCAGGTTTTACAGAGAGTGATTTGGTCCTGATTGGTTCCAATGTTCCTCATCTGAATTTTGATTACGGCATTCAGACAGAATGCAGACAGATGGTTCTGCAGATGAGAGAAAATTTTCTCCAGGATATTATTTTGCCCGTTCCGGAATTTGAAAATATTAAAAGACTTCTGGAAAGATCTTACCTGGGGCTTTCATTCTCAGGAGAAACCAAAAAAGAAGTCGTTGAAAAGCTTCATGAAATCAAGGAAAAATGTTCGTTCGATTCTCTGATCGGACTGATTGAAATTCTACAAATTCTCGCTTCCTCCGATGAGGTCAAAGAACTGAACAAAGAAGATACAAGGATTAAGTGGTTTCTGAACGATAAAATCAGAATGGGAACCATCTATGATTATATTCATGAAAATTATGATAAAAAGCCCAACGTCAACGAAATTGCAAAAATTGTAAGTTTAAGCACACCTGCTTTTTGTCGTTATTTTAAAAAACAGACGAATATGACGTTCACCGATTTTGTGAATAATTACAGAATCAATCAGGCTAAAATATTTCTGCTGAAAGATTACTCTGTAACGGAAGTTTGTTTTCAGGTGGGTTTCGAGAGCTTGTCCTATTTTAATAAATTATTCAAGCAGCATACGGGTGAAACGCCTTCGGAATTTAGGAAAAAGTATTTGAGGAATATTGAGGTGAGGAAGTAGTTTTTTTGGGTTCATGATGGATGAGTGCTGGACCACCCCGTCAAAAATTCAAAGAATTTTCGCCACCCCTCCAAGGGAGGGGAATTCAACTCCGACATATTTTTGTCATTACGAAAATCTTCGATTGTCAAAAAACTTAAGTGCACTTCCTATTTGCAAAGTATTTAACTTAAAAATATCGTAAGTGTTTAAAAACTTTCGCGACTTTTGTAGTTGACAAAATCATTGAGGACTGAAACTACCAAATCCCTTTTCATTTAGTAATCCTTCAAATTTTTAAATAAAAAAGCCGCTTCAGAATGGATAAGTGCTGGACCACCCCGTCAAAAATTCTTTGAATTTTTGCCACCCCTCCAAGGGAGGGGAATTCAGCTCCGACATATTTTTGTCATCACGAAAATCTTCGATTGTCAAAAAACTTAAGTGAACTTCCTATTTGCAAAGTATTTAACTTAAAAATAACTAAAGTGTTATAAAACTTTTGCGACTTTTAACGTTGAAAAAATCAGTGGTGAATGAGGCTTCTGAAGCTCCTATCTATTAATGCCTTAAATTCTTAAACAAAAAAGCCGCTTCGTTTCTGAAGCGGCTGTATTTTTAGTGAATATGTTTTTCAGCGTGGTAAGAACTTCTGACTAGTGGAGAGCTCTCCACATGTCTGAAACCTAAGCTTCTTGCAAAGTCACCCAACTCATCAAACTCCTCCGGTGTAATGAATCTTTTCACCGGCAAATGTTTTTTAGTTGGCTGAAGATACTGCCCAAGGGTGATCACATCAACATTAGCATTTCTGATATCTTCAATTGTTTGGAAAACCTCATCTTTAGTTTCACCCAAACCAAGCATCATTCCGGTTTTTGTTCTTCTCTGGCCTGCTTCTTTTAAGTATCTCAATACTTCCAAGCTACGCTCATATTTAGCCTGGATTCTTACTTCTCGTGTCAAACGTTTTACGGTTTCCATATTGTGAGAGATCACTTCAGGAGCGACTTCCACAAGTCTGTCAATATGTTTGGTAAGTCCCTGGAAATCCGGAATAAGAGTCTCCATTGTTGTTCCCGGAGAAATTCTTCTTACAGCATTCACCGTTTCACCCCAAAGGATAGAACCCATATCTTTCAGGTCATCACGGTCTACAGAAGTAAGTACAGCATGCTTGATCTTCATCAATTTGATAGAACGGGCCACTTTTTCAGGCTCATCCCAATTGACATCAAGCGGTTTTCCTGTTTTTACCCCGCAAAATCCGCAACTTCTGGTACAGATATTTCCTAAGATCATGAACGTCGCCGTTCCTTCTCCCCAGCATTCTCCCATATTCGGACAGCTTCCACTCTGGCATATGGTATTTAATTTATATTTGTCCACCAAAGTCCTAAGCTCCCTGTAGTTCTTTCCGGTAGGAAGTTTTACACGGATCCACTTTGGTTTTTGAACGGTAGTATCTTGAACTAAATTTTCCATTTCTAAAATTGAAGTTCAAAGTTAAGGAATTTTTAATGGAAACCATCTACCGGAGAAATTGATGAAACAGATAATTCAAAATATAATTGTACTTTTAAAATACCAAATTTAAATTATGAAGAAGATTCTTTTTACTCTATCCGTTATGATCAGTACATTTTGTTTTGCTCAAAAAGAACTTCAGCCTGCAGGTTCGGAGATCATTGAAACTGTCGAGGGCGATCTGGATGGTGATAAAATTCCTGAAAAGGTGGTTATTTATACTACAGCAGATGAGGGTGAACTGGGCAAGATCCGCGAAATTCAGATTCTGAAGAAAAGTGGCGGTACCTGGATGATTCTGAGCAAATCAAGAAATGCTATTTTAGAAAGTGCCGGCGGAGGTATGATGGGCGACCCTTATCAGAGTACAACGATTTCAAAAGGAATTTTAAGCATCACTCAGGCAGGCGGAAGCAGCTGGAAATGGGGTTACACAGATAAATACAGGTTTCAGAACGGACATTTTGAACTGATAGGCTATTCTTCAGAATCAGGAAGACCGGGAGATTACTGGGCAGAAGTAGATTTCAACCTTTCTACAGGTCAGCTTAACTATAAAAAGGAGGTAGAAAACACCAAAGAATATGGGAAGTCGAAGCAGGAAACTTATATTAAAAAGGGATTAAAGATCGATCTGCAAAACAGACATCAAAAGGATCAAAGAAAAATTGTTCTTCCAAAGACAAAGGAAGAAGTTTATTTCTAACATTTTGAAAGTTCAAATTTTTATTAAGTCATTACAATAATTAAAACAACTCACTTTGAATTGATAGAAAAAATTAACGATCTGATATTCTAGTGATCATCAAATTCATTGTTTTTCAGTAATTCTGCCAGGACTTTTTTGGCACGCATGACCCTTACTTTTGTATTGGCCACGGAAATCCCGAGCTCTTCTGCAATTTCTTTGATGCTTTTCTCTTCAAAGAATCTTAATTTGATAATATCCTGGTAATTGGCATCCAGCGATTCTATGGTTTTGATGATCTTTTTCTGCTCTTCATTCGAAATCATCAATTCTTCAGGAGATTTTGCGAATTGATTTTTAACTTCATCCAGATTTTCGGTTGGGTCCTGGTTTTCACGACTTCTTTTTCTCCAGAAATCTATGACTGTATTTTGGGCAATGGTTAATATCCAGGTTTTAAACTGAAAATGGGGATCGTACATATCCAGTTTGGACAGCACTTTTGAAAAAACATTTACCGTGATCTCATCTGCATCATTTTCATCTTTTACTTTCTTCATCACAAAAGAGAAAACATCCACCCAAAAAACATTGATGAGTTTGGTCTGGGCTTTCTGGTCCTTTTCTTTTGCCTTTTGAATAAGCAGAAATAGCTGTTCGTCGTTCATTACTAACAAATATAATTTTTTTAAGTGAAAGGGCAAAGGGGCAAATCCGCCTTTTTATCCTTTGTTTTTTTTGCCTTGTTTCATCGATTACCGATACTCCTGAATTTACTATCTTTGCACCATAAAATTTTAAAGAAAAGTATAGATGAATTCCTTTATAGAAGAACTAAAATGGCGTGGTCTTTTTGCCGATATGATGCCAGGAACCGATGAACAGCTGAATAAAGAGGTAACTACTGCATATATTGGTTTCGACCCGACTGCTGATTCTTTGCATATCGGAAGTCTTATCCAGATCAAAATTTTAGCCCATTTCCAACAGCACGGACATAAGCCGATTGCTTTGGTGGGAGGTGCTACAGGGATGATCGGAGATCCTTCAGGAAAATCTGCAGAAAGAAACCTGTTGGATGAAGCGACTCTTCTTCACTATGTAGACTGTTTAAAAAACCAGCTGTCAAAATTTTTGGATTTTGAGGGTGATGGTCCTAATAAAGCAGAATTGATGAACAATTACGACTGGATGAAGAATATTTCTTTCCTTGATTTTGCTAAAAATGTAGGGAAAAACATCACGGTTAATTATATGATGGCGAAAGACTCTGTTAAGAAGAGATTTTCGGGAGATGGCGGAGCAGACGGAATGAGTTTTACGGAATTCACGTACCAGCTTATTCAGGGATATGATTTCCTTCATTTGTATCAAAATAATAATGTAAAGCTTCAGATGGGAGGTTCTGACCAGTGGGGAAATATCACTACCGGTACTGAACTGATCCGCAGAAAGGCTCAGGGAGAAGCGTTTGCATTAACGGTTCCTCTGATCACTAAAGCTGACGGTTCTAAATTCGGAAAGTCTGAAAGCGGAGAGAATTACTGGCTGGACAAAAAGAAGACATCGCCGTACAAATTCTACCAGTTCTGGCTGAATGCTACGGATGAAGATGCGGAAAGATTCATTAAATTCTACACTTTCATAGCAAAAGAAGAAATTGAAGCCTTAGTTGAAGAGCACAAAACCGCTCCTCACGAAAGAAAACTTCAGAAGAGACTGGCTGAGGAGGTAACGGTTTGGGTACATGGCAGAGAAGAATATGAAAAAGCTCTGAAGGCTTCGGAAATTCTTTTCGGACGTTCTACTGCTGAAGATCTGGTCAGTCTGGATGAAGAAACTTTCCTTGAAGTTTTTGACGGTGTTCCACAAAAAGAAGTGGCGAAAACTGATGTTTTGGGCATTAACATTGTTGATCTTCTTTCTGAAAAATCAGGATTTTTAAAATCTAAAAGTGAAGCTCAGAGAGAGATCAAAGGAAATGCTATTTCTGTAAATAAAGAGAAAGTAAATGACACGTATACTGCCAATGAAAGTGACCTTATTGATGGTAAATTTCTACTGCTTCAAAAAGGTAAGAAAAGCTATTTCATTGTAAAGGTTATTTAATTTCAATACCTTATAAAAATAAAAGAACCGGCGCTGAGATTGATCTCAGCGCCGGTTTTTATTCATGAAAGTTATTTAGTTTTAAAATACATAACTGGCAGAAGCCGATAAATACTGTCCGCTGGAAGATCCTTCTTTTTTCAATTCGCCATCTACCCATATCTGAACCTTCAATGTAGAAGAGGCATTTGCCCCGATTGCATTGACCGCAACATTCGCATTATATGCTCCTGGTTCTGACGTTACCTCCGGGCTGGTCCATGTTGTTCCGCTAAGGCTTGAAGCCGTGGTTGGATTACCATCAATTCCATATACCGCTACATCGATATTACTTCCTGAGGACGCTATAGCTTTGAAAACAACTTTATGACTTTTCTTTGCCGGGCTGTTGTCATCGTCATCATCACTACTACAAGAGGTCACCAATCCAAAAAACAGGGTTGTCAGCAATACTGCCAATGTTCCTCTAAGCAGCTGGTTCAATTTCATTCTTTTCATAATCTTTTTGTTTAAAATGTAAGTTATTTATTTAATATTCTATGATCAACGATTTGGTACCTGCAAAGCTATCAGAGTGATCCAACTTTATCAATCCTGAAAAATGTGTATTTTTTTCTACCTAAAATCAGGTATTTTATTTACTGAAATTTTTAATTAAATTGAGCATCCAAATCCATTTACAGAACTGATACCCAATGAAGAGATTACTGATTCTACTAAGCATATTATTATCTTTTGCTTTACAGTCCCAGCAAGTTTTCTCTCTTAATGAGAAATTATATTTAGACAGCTTACAGAATGTTACAAAAAGTACAGCTGCCCATGCTTCAAAAGCAACAGCATCTTTTCTTTTATCTAATTATTACAGAAACAGTGATTCTCTTTTAAGCAAAAAATACCTGGAACATGGAAAAACGTTCATTACCCATGATGCTTTTCTTACCGGAAAATATGATTACTACGAAGGTCAATACCATCTGGACCGAAATAAAGAAAAAGCCGCTCATGCTTATCAACAGGCCATTAAGGTATTATCTAAATTAAAAACAAGGGAATCTGACTTCTATCAATCTTTGGCCTGGTATGGCTATGGAGTTACCCAAAAAGATAAGGAGGGCTACCCTTTTTTGGTGAAAACCGTGGTAGAAAAGTGTATTCCATTGATAAAAAAATATGGAAACAGCAAAAACTTAGGATTTGCCTATACTCAACTGGCGATCATCCTTACTTATAATGCACAGTTTGAAAAGGCTGGAAACTACAACAAACAGGCTATAAAAATTCTTGAAAAAGATTATCCTGATTCTGCTGAATTATTTTATACCTACCTCAACTCTGCCAGCAATTTCTGTTATCAGGCGAAAGGAAATGAAGCCAAAAAGTTTCTGGATAAAGCTGAAAAATTGATTATTCCTTATCCTGAGTCTTCAGCCAACTCGTTTTTTTATTATGGTAAAACCCTTTACTTAATTACGAAACAGCAAAATTCAGAGGCATTACCCATTATTGAAAAAGGGCTCTATTATACCAAAAAATTCAATCAGAATCTCCAGGCACAAATGTTCTATTTCAACAAATATGATATTTTAAAGAAATTGAAAAGATACAGTGAAGCCAAAAATGTACTGGAAAATATTTTAGCAGAGAAATCTCTTGCCATCGATCTTAACAACAGAAAAACCATCTATAAGCAACTTTCTGCATTGAATGAAGAAATGGGAAATGTCCGGGAAGCTTTGGTATGGGAACAAAAGTATTCGAAACTCAATGATAGCCTGAGCAGTGCGAATGTAAGGCTTGAGATCAATAAAATTGAGGCAAAATTCAATGCCGCTGAAAAAGAAAAGAAAATAGCCATCTTAGATGCTGAACGGAACCAGAAAAATCTGGAAGTAAATAAGAAAAATTCGTATCTGTGGGGACTTAGTCTTATATTATTATTAGTTTTAAGCCTTTTGATTTTCCTTTTTATCTTATTTAGAAAAAATAAAAAAATATCCGAACAAAGAATCAACGACATTAAACAAAAGGAGGAACTCTCCCTAACAAGAGCTATTCTTGATGGTGAAGAAAGAGAAAGGGAACGTATTGCCAGAGACCTGCACGATGGTTTAGGCGGAATGCTTGCCGGAGTTAAAATTAATTTCTCTACATGGTATTCCCATCATTTACCGGCTGAAAAAGATAAAGAGTTTTATAAGATCCTGGGACAGCTAGACCATTCTGTAAGTGAACTTCGTCATATCGCAAGAAACTTAATGCCCGAATCACTTTTGAATTTTGGTTTGGAAACGGCTTTATATGATCTTTGTGAATTTTATGTGAGAAAAGATCTGGACATTGACTTTCAGGCTATTGATATTGAAAAAAAAATACCTTTACCTATTCAGCTTAATATCTATAGAATCGTTCAGGAATTACTGGCGAATGCCCTGAAACATGCCGAAGCTACCAGTATTTTGCTCCAATGCTCACAATCTGATGACCGTTTTATGATTACCATTGAAGACAACGGAAAGGGATTTGATACAGGGATTGAACATACTAAAAGTATGGGACTGCGTAATTTAAAAAACAGGGTCAATTACCTGAAAGGAAAAATGGAGGTCAGCTCTGACCCGCAGGGTACAACTATTAATATTGAACTTAAGATTGATGGAGAATAAAAAAATAAATATTGCCATTGTAGACGATCACCCTATTGTCATAGAAGGGCTAAAAATGATGTTAAGCACTCAGCTCGGTTTCAGCGTTTCCGCAAGTTTCACCACAGGTTCAGAGATCATTGGATTTATGAGGAACCATACAGTGGATATTATTCTTCTGGATATTACCCTTCCTGATGCCAATGGTACAGAACTTTGCAGAGAAATTAAAAAGATATCACCCGCAACTTCGGTGATCATGTTCAGTAACCGTTCTGAAAGAAGTATTATCATGCAGTCTATACAAAACGGTGCGAGCGGTTATATTCTTAAGAACACATCGATAGATGAACTGGTGGTATGCATTCAGGGAGCCTATTCCGGAGATATTGTCTTCTGCAATGAGACCAGACAAATGATCAGCAAGCCTACTCAAAATGATCTGCCGATACCCAGGCTGACAAAGAGAGAAAAGCAGATCCTGCAAATGGTAGCAGAAGGAAAAACCAGCATGATCATTGCAGATGAACTTTTTTTAAGTCCACTTACTGTAGATACCCACCGTAAAAATCTGCTGCAGAAATTTCAGGCGAAAAATTCTACTGAGCTTATTCACCGGGCCATCCAGCAGAATATGATTGAAAACGGTATATAAAAAAAACCGCTCTGAAAGCGGTTTTATATATATTAAGTAAATGATACTTATAATTCTAAGAAGCTGTAATCAATAGAAGCTACTAAAGGACCTGCTCCAACCATTTTTTTGGTTCTTACGATTTCCCCGTCTATATAAAGATTAACCACCAGTTCTGAATCTGCACTAGGAAGATCTGCCTTAGCATCAAGGTTTAACTGTGCCTGGCTGGAATTTACGAAAAATTCACCGCTTGCCCAGGTAGTTCCTACAGGATCGAAAATATCAGTTTTAACGGTTCCTACTTGTGTTACAATAGCTCTG
Source organism: Chryseobacterium carnipullorum (assembly GCF_003815695.1). NCBI lineage: Bacteria > Pseudomonadati > Bacteroidota > Flavobacteriia > Flavobacteriales > Weeksellaceae > Chryseobacterium > Chryseobacterium carnipullorum. Next base: position 5,345,946 of record NZ_CP033920.1, read on the forward strand.
ATAACACCTCCGGTAGTTGTTTTTACTTCAAACTGAACAACATGATCTGCAAACTCTTCTTCATCATTATCCTTTTTACAAGAATTCAACACGGTCATTACAGAAAATAATAGAACGAATAAAAAAGAAAGTCTAAGTAAACTTTTTGATTTGTAAAATTGCTTCATTTCTCCAAATAGATTTTTAATGTTTCAAATATAAGTTTTTTATTAATATAAAAATAACTTTTATGAAAAATTTCCAACAATGTTTTGTAAATAATATCAAATCAGCAAAAAGCACAATTGCAGGATCAGCCCCTTTTTAAGCTAACAAACCACTAATGATGAAATATTAAAATACAGCATCATGTTTTGAATTTTACAATGTGATTTATTAATTATATTTGCTGTATGAATTTAGATTATATAGTAAGAGAACCGGAACATATCACTCCTAATACTACTGTACTTTTTATGCTTCATGGGTACGGCAGTAACGAACAGGATCTTTTCAGCTTCAGGGAGACTCTTCCCGCTGACTGGCTTATTGTAAGTTTCAGAGCACCAAGAGATACTCAGTTTGAAGGGTATTCCTGGTTTGACATAGATTTTAATAATCCTGAAAACTTCATAGATGTTGCTCAGGCTAAGGAATCGTTGGATGGCGTGTTGGAAAATATATTGAAAGTTGTGAATCATTATGGGCTGACAGAAGGTAAAGTGCATTTATGTGGTTTCAGTCAGGGTGGAATATTGTGTTATGCTTTGGCATTAAAACATCCTGATATGTTTAGTTATGTGGCTTGTCTGAGCAGTTATCCGGAAGAAAAATTGCTGGACGGTATTGTAAAGGACAAAAAGAAACTGGAACGTCTTCGCTTTTTTGTATCCCACGGAACAGATGATGCGGTGATCCCTATGGAATGGGGAAGAAAAGCGGCAGATCTTCTGTATGACCTGAGCTGCTATTTTACATTCAGAGAATATATGAGCGGACACGGCGTAAATCAGAAAAACTATATGGACCTGATGGATTTCTTTTCGAAATAAGACCAGCATCTATTTTAAATAAAATTCAAACTTACTGCTGTTTCATTGCAGTTGATATAAACATTCCTGTTTTTGGAATGTTTTTTTATTTACAGTAAGAATTATTTCACTAAATTCAGTAAATGAAACTTAAGCTTTTTTTACTGACCATATTCTTTAGCATTTTTATTGATGCTCAGAACAATTTTGAGCTGGTTAATGTAAAAAAAGCGGTTATTCCTTTTAAGCTTATTAATAATCTCATTTTCATACCAATTAATGTCAACGGTGCAGACCTTACTTTTATGTTGGATACGGGGGTGGCAGAAACCATTCTTTTCAGTCTTGACAATAAAGAAATCAAGTTTGAAAATGTTGAGAAAATAAAATTTTCGGGATTAGGAGGAAACGTAAGCATAGACGGTTTTAAATCTGACCGTAACCTTGCGAAAATAGGTAACAAGATTATTAATTCTTCCATGCTTTTGTTCATTATCACCGATGAAGAATTTAATATTTCCTCTCATATAGGAATTCCAGTGAATGGAGTGATCGGGTACCATTTTTTCAAAAACCATCCTATTTCAATAGATTATACGGCAAAAAAAATAACCGTTTATGAAAATGGTGATATACTTAAAAAGAAGATCAGAAAGTATACGGAATTCCCCCTAAGCATAGAGAAAGATAAACCCTATCTTTATGCAGATATTGAGATGACCAATGACAAAAAAAGTTCAAAACTGTTGATTGATCTTGGAAACAGTGATGCCATCTGGCTCTTCCCTGCCCTCATCAAAGATTTTGTGTACAACAGACCTAATATTGAAGATTATCTGGGGCGGGGATTCAATGGAGACATTTATGGTAAAAGAAGCAGAATCCATAATTTTTATCTGCAGGACTTTAAATTTGAAAAACCGCTCACAGCAATGCCTGATGAATATTCTATCCAACACGTGAATCTGGTCGCGGACAGAAAGGGATCTTTAGGTGGAGAAATCATGCGCAGATTTTCAGTAATTTTTGATTATACGGGCGGAAAATTGTATCTTAAAAAAAACAAGAATTTTGACGATCCTTTTCATTTTAATATGAGTGGATTAGATTTTAAACAGGATGGACTGGAATGGCAGGAAGACCGTGTAAAAATTGAACCGAAAAAATTATCGGAAGCTGGTACAGAAATTTCGGTAACCAATAAATTCCAGTATAAATTCACCTTAAAACCTATTTTTTCTGTTGCCGGCGTCAGAAAGGACTCCCCAGCCTTTAAAGCAGGAGTGAAGAAAGATGACCGTGTATTAATTATTAACGGAAGCAAGACTGCAGATATGACGATGGAAAAAATCATGGACCTGATGAAATCTGAAGAAGGAAAAAACATCACCATGGTGATTCAGAGAAAGAATAAAGAAATGACCTTTAATTTTGTATTGGAAGATCCTATACCCTATCAAGAATAAATATGGAAACTAAAGAAAGCACAATAGATAAAATTAGAACCCGCCCGAGATTCAAAATGTTTACCCATCTTACCAAAGATGAATATGCAGAGCAATTAAAAAAATACCTTGCGGAACATAAGGATGAGTTTTCGGGAAACATCAACAAGGAAGTAGCTACCATCTGGGTAGAAACAAAATATGATAATTACTGGAAACCCCGTCTTTCTTTAAGAATAGAGGTTGAGGAGGATGATATTGCCATACGGGGAATATTTGGTCCCAGCTCTGCAGTATGGACGTTCTTTATGTTCCTGTATTTTTCATTTTCTATTCTCTGGATGACATTTTTCACGATGTTCTACGTGGAAAAACAGATAAAAAGCGCTGAGTTCCCGTGGGCCCTGAGCGCTTCATTTGTTATGTTGTTTTTCATTCTTCTTACTTATGTAGCTGCCCGGTTCGGACAATATAAGGGCAAAGAAGAAATGCTTAAGCTAAGAAGATTTGCTGAAGAATCTACTTCACAGTTTGAGAAGAAAATCAGTTAGCAGGAATTTCTGCAGGTTTTTCACTCTGGGCCGGCATTGCCATAGCTTTGGCGGCTTTGATAGAATCTGATACTTTTTCTCTGTTGTCCTGTTCTTTGATCATTTTGTCAACACTAGGTTCCAGGAGTTTGGTCATTTCTTCCACTGAAATATTATTTGCATTGGGATCATCCAAAAGCTTTTTCCATGGTTTTCGTCCCCCCCATTTATAATCTCCGAAGACCATTACCGCTGTTCCTTTAGCTTTGGTGGTTGCCCCTCCCGGATTTAGAATCCATGTGTCTGCGTAGGAGTATAACCATTGGGCATCTTTCATCAGCAGACGTAAACATGAGTGTGATGCAGGATAACCCGGCAGATCATACTGGTGCCATCCGATACCACCGATATTGTGAATATTGAAATTATAGGGAAGTTTCCACTCGCTGCTAACCGTTGAGATTGACAGTTTCTTTTTCCAGTTGGCAAAAGTAAGACCTCTCGTGGTCTGGGCCGCTTTTTTCCCCATACTTGTAGGCCCCCATTTGACAAGGCTTCCGTTAGAATACACTCCATAAGCCTGAATTGGGTAGGAGAAGATCACAAACTTTTTTACTCCGCTCAGAATATCCAACTGCATCGGGAAAGGTGAGTAAGACATCAGCGTCGTATCTATTTTAGCAGGAACCACTAAGGTATCAGCGTTAAATCTATTTTTAGAATCAAGTCTGTTCAGGGCCAGAATAGCATAACGCTCTTTCTCACTGTATTTTTTGCTGAATTCTGCATAAACAGAGTCTCTGAGCTTCTTGTCCTTGGGAAGTACAAATGCGTTATAAAAACCGTTTTCCTGCATTGCCGGAGGTACAGATTCTTTTTGAATGACTGAATCTTTCTTAATAGAGTCTTTTTCAACAAATGGTGTTTCGGACGAAGACATGGTATCTTTAAAAGTATCGCTTACTTTTTCAATTTCTTTTTTACATGAGACCATGAACGTGGCACAGATACATGCGTATAAAAATGATTTCTTCACAGATATGTTTTTCATAAATAAAACAGGTCATTTAGTTTGATTACCCATTGCAAATATCAGACCTAATTTTGAATCATAAAAGACATTATAAAAAATACCGTAAAAAAACGGTACCGAAGAGTATTGTGTTACAGCAACTTATTAGTTTTAGCATAAGAAAGCGCCTCAGCAATGTTATTAACTCCAATTTTATCAAAGAGTTTTTTTCTGTGAAATTTTACAGTATCAGCAGAGATAAACAGTTTTTCTGCAATTTCATTAATCGTCAGCCCGCTCGCATATAATCTCAGAATTTCATATTCTCTCTGAGAAAGCTTTATTTTTTCATCTTTCCCCCATCTTTTCGCTACAGGATCATATTTCCAAAGTTCATCCGAACCTTCCCGGCTGACGACAACATTACCGGACGAGGTACTGTTTGAAAGAGAAACAATACATAAAGCTTTCCAGATCTGCCCTTCCTCAGTAAGAAACATCGGGGTGAGTTTATGATTCACCAGAACCATATTCTTTTTGTTGTTGATGAGATAAAAATCGTAAGAAATAGAATACAGTTTTCTCTCCTCCACCGGAATATTTTCATAAAACTCAAATCCAGCCTCATTGATCCTGATCAGCAATTCCACATCTTCAGTTTTTACATTCTGAAAATAAAAAGCATAGCCCAATTCTTTGACCTCTTCCGAAGATTTACCACACAAGAACAGCGGATTTTCAGATACATATTCAAAAGCTCTGGTCTGATAATCGATGACATACAGGCTCTGATAAGTGAGTCTGGAAAATGCCTTTACGGCCTGCAAATAATCTCCGACCTGGCTTTGATCAATTGCTGCATCGCTTTGTACATTATTTTTATTATTAAAAAATTTATTGATTTCTTCCATACCTTTGTTAATCAACCGGTCAATCACTACCCAAAAGTGTAGTTTTTATCCTATTTAAGCAAATCTACACAAAAGTGTAGCGGTTATCAAAATGACGTAATATAATTTTACCAAAAATAAAGTCGGTTCTGTACCAAAACAAATCAATAGTCCGAAAAATGAAAAATATCTATTTTTGCTCACTATTTATCTTCTTAGCAGTTTTTGTTATTATTCTATCTTCTTTTCAGATTACCCGTGGCAGACATCTTTACCGCAATGGATGGAAAATTCCTGCCTACAAAAATCTAAACATTAAAAATTCATCAAAGGAGAATCTCGAAGTGGTTTTATACAATTCTTCGCAGAAAGACCCACTTCAATATGTCATCAATAACCGTGAAATAAAGGAGCTGCCAAAAAACGATTCGGTCAAAGTTAAGGTAGATTTCAAACATCAAGTTTTTATCGTAAATAACTCCGCCCATGAGGGTCAGTTCAGACTGAAAATATTCAATAACAGCGGCCGGATTAAAGCAGCCCTTAGAGATCAGCTTTCTCAATAACGAAATTAGTTTCTGTAGTAAAAAAAACCGCAAACTGTGTGAAATATCATATCAGCTGATCTTTGTCTATTACTGTCTTTTTGGGCAGTAATTTTTTTTTTTGGATATTGATTGGGAATGTTGTTTTTTTGGAGTATGCTTCCGACTTGGAAGCGTTTCACGGTTTGAGATTTTTCAGATGTTGACTGCAGAGGGAGTTAAGGTTCTTATCCTTTTCTCCAAAGATCACTACTCATTTACTCAATCTCCTCGGACAAATCCCTTTTACCAATCCATTGTAACATTCCATTTTTGTCAAAACGGTATGAGTCCTGATGCCATGAAGCACCACCACGGCAACCGGTCTGTAATAATTTCTTTTCTTTATTTGCATCAACATCGCAAAGACACGAACAGTCTGAACGTGAGTAATCCGGTTCCTTTAATTTCTCGAACCGTTTCTTTTTCGGATTGTACAGATAAATCGTAAACCTGTGGTATACACCCATTCCTGCATCGGGAATCGTGAAGGCGAGATCATCATAGCCATCGAAGTTATAATCCTCAATGATGCTTTGTTGGGCTGCCTCAGGATTGTCCGGAAAAGGAAGCTCGGCAGTCATTTTTTTTCCATCCGGATATTCGATCAGCAAATTACTATTATAAAAATGATTAAATGAGATTAATGCACCATGCAAAAGGTATTGATCATTACCATCCTCTTTTTCATTATGAATTTCTGCAAGATCAAGTAAGAAATGTCTTCGATCTTGTTCCCTGATGTAAGATGCATCAGCAATCAGATGATTCATTTGCAGCAATTGATATGTTCCGTGTACTTTTCCATTCACCATCTCTTCCCATACAAAATAATGACGGTCCGGCTGGTTATTCCTTGCCTGAAGGGTATCTAATACATAACTTTTAACCCGCAGTGGAATAATGCCTTTCTTTCCTTCATACTGCACAAAAGCTCCTTTACCAGCATTTCCGTAATATAGCTTTAACCTGAATTCTTTATCTGCGTCGACAGATTTTAAGGTGAGTGGCTGAGCTTTAAGGACAAAGGTATACAGCATAATTGCGAGGAACAAAAACAATTTTTTCATTTTTTTATCGGTTGTATGGTGTTGTTAATGATGACTTAAACAAAAAATTAAATCGGGAGTAATAAAATCCCCACAGAAGAAACCACGGAAGATTGGAGATCAAAAAATAGATCACTCCTTCCCCATCGATTTTTCCCTCAGAAATGGCTATAAAAAAATATCCCGCCGTAAGTATGGGAAGTAAAAACCAGCACAGCCCTCTTTTTATCTTTCCATGAAAAACTTTTAAAAGAGAAAAAAGACTGCTGAAGGAAACAATACCCAAAGACAAAATCCACATGATCAGAAGGCTATACGCAAGGCCGCTCATATCACAGGTTCTGGTTTGTTTATTCGGAACTTCCGTAATCATCATGTAAACCATCAGAATCACTGTAGAAATAATGGTAGCAATAAACCAGGTTTTAAGGATGGAAAGCAGAATAAATTTTCTTCTTGACATTGTTGGTGTTTATAGTTTTCAATAATATTATAACAATAAATCGTTTGGTTCGATGCTTCTTCTGAACAAAAATAACTATAAATAGGGTACTATCATATCTCTTTTCCTGGCAAACACTCGTTTGAAAAAGAACGAACTTTTATTTGCCGATAACTCAAACTCAATCAACATAGATACCTGAGCAGTGTACGGATATGGATTAACAGATCTAAAAGTTTCAACCGGCTCATCCATCATTGAAATCATCAATACACCAACAAATGTACGGGATACAATGGAAACTTTTGTCTAGATTTGTCATAAACGGTAAATTGGAAAATTCATGAAAAAAATAGGATTGGTAGGCGGAATAAGCTGGGTATCTACATTAGATTACTATAAGTTCATCAATGAAGGAGTCAATACAAGACTGGGAGGACTGAATGCCGCCGAATGCATGATCTACTCTCTGAATTTTGGAGATATCCAGGCTAAAAGCTGGGTCCATTCCTTCGATTTATTACTGAATGCCTGCAAGCACCTTAAAAACAGCGGAGCCGATAGCATTGTTCTGTGTGCGAATACCGCTCATCTCTTTGCTGATGAGCTTCAGAATACCCTAAAACTGCCGATTATCCATCTAGGAACAGAAACCGCAAGGGCTATACAAAAAGCAGGTTTTAAAAAGGCTGGATTAATCGGAACAAAGTTTACCATGGAAATGGAATTTTACAAAAATAAACTTGAAGAATATGGACTTGAAGTTCTCGTTCCGGAAAATCAGGAAACAAGAGATTATATTCAGCAGACTGTAAAAGATGAACTGGGAGTGGGCCTCATTAATCCGGAAACAAAAGCCAGTTACATTTCGATTGTAGAAGACCTTGTCAACAGCGGAGCAGAATGTATTATTTTGGGTTGTACGGAGATTCCTTTACTAATCAGTCAGGATGATATTTCTGTTCCTGTTTTTGATACGACAAAGATACACTGTGAAGCTATTGTGGAGTATATTGTTTCGTAGAAATTGTTCTGGTCGGAATAAATAAAAAATGGGGCTAAGAAACTTTCCTCTTAGTATCCTGATTGTATTTATTGTCAGAATTTGGCTTTGCGCTAAAAACAGATGATTCTTTCTCTAACTTTTTACACCAAGCTTATTACAATATAAATAATGGCTTAATTTGTTTTTCAATGCAATTACACAAATAAAAAAACCCTTCAAACAATTGAAGGGGTTGAAAAGATCTTGCGATCCGGACGGGACTTGTTCTTATTTGAAAAACTCCCTATCCATAAGCTTTATGTCGTTCTCTTATTTTTAGGTCACCGAATAGGTCACTTTAATAAACAAAAATAGAGTGCGTCGTTTTTACTGGTGCAAAGATATGTTTTTTTTTATTTTTCACAAATAAATGTAGATCTTTTTTCTATCTCTTCCATAATCCACAGATTTTCAAATAACAAATATACCCTGCCCTAATCATTTTTCGCTTTTGATATAAATCCCCAAACCAAAAATCATTAATGAACTATCATCCTTTTTATCTTTGGTAAGTTTAGATGGTAAAATTGTATAATTTACAAAAAATAATTACCTACTACTATTAAGACGGTCAACCTTAGCACTTGGCAACCAACTGTTTCGTCTGGCTATTAAAATTTGTACACTAGGACTGTTCAATATCCACATTAATTTACTATGCGATAAAGGTTATTGTTTTTCAAGAAAAATATCCTAACAGCACATATCCTGAGATTAAATTCCGTTTCAAATTATCTAATCTTTATTTATAGTGTTTGCTATAAATGCACAGCAGTCATAAAAATAATTAGACATAGCGAAATAAAAAGTTAGATTAATCTAACTTTTTATTATATTTGAAAAAAAAACGTGAGCAAGAGATATATACCTATTATTATAATTTTCTATCTTCTTTTTCTGATCGTACAAGCTTGTGATAAACTTCAGCCTGAAGCGATAGATGAGAGTGAATTACTTGATGGCTCCATTGTGGGGTTATCATATGCTGAAAACCAACAATTTTTGCGAGGGGATATCGCCTTTAACGATGAAACCTTCACGGTCGGGAAAGGTCTTGGTCCAACCTTCGTGGCAACAAGTTGTGGAAGCTGTCATGCTGGTGATGGAAAAGGGACTCCCTTTACTACTCTTATACGTTTTGGACAGACTGACGAAACAGGAAATTTATTTTTGCTTTTAGGTGGTCCTCAATTGCAAAATAGGGCGATACCAGGTTATACTCCGGAAGCAATTCCTCCCGGAGCAACATTTTCTAAATTTACTCCGCCTGCCAATACCGGATTAGGTTTTATTGAATTGGTTTCTGATATGGATATTTTGGCAATGGCTGACCCTTGTGATACAAATAATGATGGCATCTCAGGAGTCCCCAATTATATTGATCTTCCGGCATATCAAGCACCATTCTTCTTTGCTGTAACAAAAGGAGGGAAGTATATCGGAAGATTTGGTAAAAAGGCATCCACATACAGTTTACTACAACAAACCGTTAATGCTTACAATCAAGATATGGGCATTACTTCAACTTTTAATCCTCACGATGTTTATTCAGGAATGAATGTTGATCCCGAAGTTTCTGATAAGACCATCGCAGATGTTGTATTTTATCTTCGTACATTGAAAACACCTATTCAGCGAGACGCAGAAAATAGTATCATTAAACAAGGTCAGACTATATTTTCTCAGATAAGTTGTAATAAATGTCATGTCCCGGAACTGAAAACTTCATCCTCCTCAATTTCACCATTATCCAATAAAAAGTTTTATCCGTACACAGACTTATTACTTCATGATATGGGTGCTTCTTTGGATGACAACTATACGGAAGGCACTGCGAAAACTTATGAATGGCGTACGCCTGCACTGTGGGGGTTAGGTTTATCTCCAAAATCACAAGGCGGTCAATACTTCTTAATGCATGATGGCAGGGCAAAAAGTATAGAAGAAGCAATACAGCTTCACGGGGGAGAGGCTGCAACCAGCAGAACCAATTACACTCAATTACCAGTCCAAGAAAAAGAAGCTATTATTAAATTTTTGAAATCCTTATAATTATGGACAGACTTGAATTTCTCAAAAAATGCAGTTTGGTCTGTTTAGGCTTTACTGCAATTCCTCCCATTCTTTCAGGGTGTATAAGCAATAAAATGATTTCAGGAGCGATTAAAGACGATTATATCATATTGCCTTTGGAGGATTTTATGGATACAAAATATCCTGACAAAAAATTATCCTATGTAATTATTCAAAATGAATCTCTCAAATATCCCATTTGTGTATTTCGTTTTTCGGAAACTGAGTATGAAGCATTATGGATGCAATGTACCCATCAGGGTAGCCAGTTACAAGTATTTGGAGATAAGCTACAGTGTCCTGCACATGGTAGTGAATTTTCCAACCAAGGTTTAGTACAAAACGGTCCTGCTGATCAGACCTTAAGAAAATTTCCAGTATACATAGAATCGGATTTTTTGAAAATTTCTTTAAAAAAACCGGTATGAAAAAAATTATCTATCTAATTATAATTTTAATTTTTCAGGAAGCCACAGCACAGATAGATTCTGAATTACTAAAAAGAATACCTGTAGACAGTTCTCGCTCTTTGAACATGGATGCCGTTTACAAGCGTCCCTTCTTAGGATTAGGGAAAGTGCCTGTCTCTATTGGTGGCTATGCGGAAGCCAATTGGCAGCATATCAGCACTGATGGTATATCTGATGGACATCAATTTCAATTACGTAGGATGACACTTTTTGTATCTTCTACAATTTCCTCAAAAATTAAATTTCTGAGTGAAATAGAATTAGAAGAAGGAGGTAAAGAGATTAATATTGAATTTGCTGCCATTGATGTAGAGTTTAATCCCTTGCTTAATTTGAGAGGAGGAATTATTATGAATCCAATTGGTGCTTTCAACCAAAATCATGACGGTCCGAAATGGGAGTTTACCGATCGTCCTATATCTGCTACAGAAATGTTGCCTGCTACATTCAGTAATGCTGGTTTCGGATTTTATGGAAAAATGTATAAAGCCGAGTGGATGTTCGGATACGAGGTATATCTATCAGGAAATTTTGATAATTCAATTATTGACAATAATCAAAACAAAACGTACTTACCTGCTGCCAAAAGTAATCCTGAACGTTTTGAAGAAATTAACAGCGGTGTTCCTCTTTTAACAGCAAAAATTGCCACAAGACATGAAAAAGCAGGAGAATTTGGAGTCTCTTATATGGGAGGAATCTATAATAAATTTCAGGATGAAGGTCTTCAGGTTGACGATAAAAGAAGGGTTCGGGTATTTGCATTGGATTATAATAATACACTTCCAAACCTTGGAACTTTAATTACTGCAGAATGGGCTTGGGTTAAAGTAGATGTCCCGGAAACTTATACACAACAATATGGAGACAGGCAGCATGGAGGATTTATAGACATTGTTCAGCCAATAATTAAAAGAAAAATTTTGGATTGGGAAAGAGCAACCGTTAATCTTGCATGCCGTTTAGAGTATGTAGATTGGAACGTAGGTCATTTCAGAGAAGACAACAGCAAAATTGGAGAAGATTTATGGAGTATTATGCCTGCAATCAGTTTTAGACCCAATGCACAAACTGTTTTTAGACTTAATTATAGATTTCAGAAACAGAAAGACATTTTTGCGAACCCTGCGGCAAAAACTGTAGGCTTCAGCTTTGGTATTTCAACGTATTTCTAATAATTTGCCTCCGCAGATCTTAGGATTGAGCAAAAAGTCATTCTTGAGTTAATACTCCGTGGATATTCTTTATGTTTTTGTTAAGGGACAAAAAGCAAGAAAGACTGTTTCGTAGGATTACTGGAATTAGCGAATTCAATCTAGATTTTATACATAACGACTCAATTAAATATTAATATTTGAAAATGCTCACTTATGAAGAAAGATTAAAATACGGTACATTATATTATTAAAAATATACTGAATTCCAGTATTGAAATTCAGTATTTATAAGAACTATGCTATTTACTTCTTATTCTCATCATGATGTTCTTTCTCATCGTGATGTTCTTTTTCTTGATGATGCTCGGCCTCATCGTGATGCTCCGGCTCATCTGCATGTTCAGGACCCTCGTGATGTTCCTTGTGCGGATGATGTTCTTTGTGTTCGTGATGTTCTGGATGGTCGTGTGTCTCTTTTTTTTGATCTTCGCTGTTCATAACATTTTAATTTAAAGGTGAATATTAATTTATATATGTTGTTATTTGTGAAAGGCAAATAAGATGCCAAAACAAAGCTATAATCTACTGATTTTAAATACTTTCCATTGTTTTAAACAATATTGCTTCAAACATCTAAATAATTTTAAATGTCCTTTAAAAACGTGATATGTTAAAACATTACTCTAAAAAAATATTATTTCTATCTGTCCATAGTTAACTATTGATCGTTTTAGGAAGTAGATTGATTAGTTTTTACTTTGATGATATTTAAAATGATGGTCTTTGACAGGATGAAAATATTTCTTAAATCCATATGTTATAAGAGATAGTATCAGGATACTAAAAACTATCAAATAGAATATATCTTCTGACGCAAGCCGATGCTTTCCCCTCCTGATTATTCGTCTCCTAAATCGTCTTTTAAATCCCATAATTTCTCATTTAAAAAAATAGCTGGTAATTCAAACCCAAACTTTTCTGCTGATAACTCTTCTGGAAATAAGGAGAAATCATAGATAATGTTTTTTCATTCTTACTTTTAAATAAAGTTTTGATCTTTGGATATAACCAATATGCTATCTCAGTAGAAAAAATTCCGATACCAGCACCAGACAGGACATCTGTAACCCAATGCTTATTATTGATGATTCTGTACACACTAGTAAAAATGGCAAACGGATATCCTGACAGACTGATCCAATAATTGCTGTCCCTATATTCTCTGAACATAAACTGTGCAGTTGAAAATGCGATCGCTGCATGACCTGAGGGAAATGACATATAATTTGATTGATCAGGCCGCTCCCTGCCGATCAATGATTTTGAAGGAATAACTATTGCCAATAAGATAGCTTGTGATGTTGCTAAAATGATCGTTCGATCTTTTAAGTTATGTTTCCCTCGAACACCCGCTATGTTTAAACCATAAACGAGCGCAGCTGGTACAAATAAGGTATAGTTGTCTAATTTTGAATTGTTTAATGTATGATCGTTTACCTCCCTTCTCACATCATAATCAAACTTTTTGATTTCAGGAATTGTAAAACCAATTGCACCTGCCGATATCAAGCTAACCGGAACAATAAGTTTTTTATAATCCAAAGTATCATCTCTTATTATTAAAGAATCTTGTTGAGCAGTTTTTTGCAATGACAAACTATCCTGAGCATAAATACTTAGAGAGAATTTCAGTAAAAGGATTAGTATTGAGTTTTTTTTTACATAAGTCCACATAAAAATTATATTTCTGATTTTTATTGTTCGGATCTAACATTAATAGTATTCAATTTTATATCGTAAAATTGGATGTAACTTCCCTGTTCCCATCTTTTATGGGAACTCAATCTTAATAATATGAGTGGAGGCAAATTTTCCTTAGAATTGTAATATCCTAAGGAAACAGGATACTAGAATTTGCTCTATTTTTATCTGTGATAATCTCTTTTAAAATTTCATTCTTTGAATCCTGACTGCATTGAGTATTGCAATCAAAGCAACTCCCACATCAGCAAATACAGCTTCCCACATCGTAGCCAGTCCACCAGCTCCAAGTACGAGCACGATGGCTTTTACAACAAAGGCAAGAATGATATTCTGCCAGACGATCCTTTTGGTCTTCTTTCCAATATTGATCGCCATAGGTATTTTTGATGGTTTATCATCCTGGATCACAACATCGGCAGTTTCGATGGTCGCATCGCTGCCAAGTCCACCCATTGCTATTCCAACATCACTTAATGCTACTACAGGCGCATCATTTACACCATCACCAACAAAAGCCACACTTTCATTTCTTGCTTTGATTTCTTTGACCTTGTTGACCTTATCTTCCGGAAGCAGGTCTCCAAAAGCATTGTCAATACCGATCTGCTCAGCCACATATTTTACTACAGTTGTCTTGTCACCACTTAGCATAGTCGCTTTTACATTCAAGCTATGAAGTTTTTCAACTGCTTGCTTTGCATCGTCCTTGATTCGGTCGGCAATCGTAATGAATCCTGCAAATTTTCCATCATATGCGATAGCTATCACCGTATATACGATTTTGGATGGGTCTACATCATAACCGATCTTAAATTTATCCAATAGTTTAAAATTACCCACCAGGATTTCCTTCCCATTAGCTCTCGCTTTAAGCCCATGCCCTGCAATTTCTTCAGTATCCTCTAAATTGATCGAATTGTTGATCTCTCCTACAAACTCGTGAACAGCAGTAGCCACAGGATGGGTACTTTTACTTTCAACAACATTGACCAATTGGAGAATCTCATCTTTGTCAAATCCTTCTTTAATGGTAACGTCCTGAACTTTGAAAACACCTTCTGTCATAGTTCCGGTCTTATCCATTACCACATTCTGAATCTCAGCGATCTTATCCAAAAAGTTGCTTCCTTTAAATAATATACCATTGCGGCTCGCTGCTCCGATACCTCCAAAATAGCCAAGCGGGATAGAGATCACCAATGCACACGGACAAGATATAACTAAGAAAATCAATGCTCTGTACAACCAATCTCTGAAAACATAATCATCAACAAAGAAATAAGGTACTAAGCAGATCAAAACAGCTAATGCAACCACAATTGGGGTGTAAATTCTTGCAAATTTTCTGATAAAAAGTTCAGTCGGAGCTTTTTGAGCTGTTGCATTTTGTACCAGTTCAAGGATCTTACTGAGTTTGCTATCCTCATAAGCTGTATTAACCTTAATCAAAGCTACGCTGTTCATATTGATCATTCCGGCTAAAACTGTTTCACCTTTATTTTTAGAATCAGGTTTGCTCTCTCCTGTTAACGCTGCGGTATTGAAAGACGCAGAATCGGAGATCAGTTCTCCGTCCAATGCCAGTTTTTCTCCTGATTTTAACTGAATCGTATCCCCGATTTTGGCTTCGGCAGCTTTGATTTTTTTAGGCTGATTATTTTCAATAATCGTTACCTCATCAGGACGTTGATCTAAAAGAGCCTTAATATTGGTTTTAGCTCTCGACACAGCCAGAGTCTGAAAAACCTCTCCTACTGCATAGAACAACATAACCGCTACTCCTTCAGGAAATTCTCCGATAATGAAAGCCCCTATCGTTGCAATGCTCATAAGGAAAAATTCTGAAAACACATCACCTTGTTTGATACTTTCAAATGCCTCTTTTAAAACCGGTAGGCCTACCGGTAGATAAGCAACACCGTACCAGACAATACGTACCCAGTCTTTAAACCATTCAGGCTTAATGTAATTGTCCAATGCAATGCCTGCTAATAACAATACCAAAGAAATAATCGCAGGCAAGAACATCTGAAACGCTGTTTTATCAGTTTCTGCATGATCATGTCCATCATCATCTGTATGTTGATGATCTTCCGTTTTCTTCTTTGGAGCGCAGCATCCGTCTTCTTCAACTAATTTTTTGGCTCCAGCATCTTTATAGATTTTGCCTTCCTGTGGAGTACAGCAGAGCTGCTTTCCATTTTCGTCGTAGATGTGTTTATGTTCCATAATAATATTTTTATGATTTTTAGGTTACTTTATATATATATCCTGGTCTGATTGTCTTCCGGTTTTTAGAATTTTTTTATACCAGCCAAATTTGTTAATACTTAAGATGAACAAGGTAAGAACAGTTGCTAAAAAAGATAACAAAAACATGTTCAGTGCAAGGGCAGATCCTATTGCCGATGCAGCCCATAAAGCAGTGGATGTTGTAAGCCCCTGCATGCTTTTGGAACTATCTTTAAATGCCAGTCCAGCTCCGATAAATCCTAAACCGGCAGGTATCGCCGCCAACATTCTCGCTATTGCAGATTTATCATCTGTAAGATGCGAGGCAACTGCCACAAATAAGCAAGAAGCCATACAGAGAACGCCAAAAGTGCGAACCCCTGCATCTTTATGGGCAGTTTCTCTTTCGAAACCTATTATCGCGCCAAAAAACAGTGCTAATAATAATTTTCCGGCAAGTAAAAGTTCAAATTTTAGATCCATTTTATATCACTTTATCTAGTTGTGGT
Source organism: Chryseobacterium carnipullorum (assembly GCF_003815695.1). Lineage (NCBI taxonomy): Bacteria > Pseudomonadati > Bacteroidota > Flavobacteriia > Flavobacteriales > Weeksellaceae > Chryseobacterium > Chryseobacterium carnipullorum. The sequence goes on from NZ_CP033920.1 coordinate 5,362,158, forward strand.
TATATTTCCCTTTTTAATCCGCTTCTGTTTTAATCCTTCATTCTTGAAAAGATAGTAGGCCGACTGATAATTTGCTATCGCTTTTTTTACATACTGTTCAGACAGCATCTCTGGATTTTGTTTATTTTTCTCCTTGTCATACAAATACGTCTCTGTTTTTTGCTGTGGACCTAGAATAACCAATTTGTTGTTTTCCATATATCCAAGTTTCTGATAGGTACTTACAAATATTCTTGGAATATAGCTTTCGCCTAAAACATTTTTACCATAAAGATTACTCTGATATGTCCAACCTAAAAGTGCGAAAAGTGTTGGATACAAATCGATCTGAGAGCACATTTTTTCAATTCTGAATGGTTCGTTGTCGTTCAGGTTGACAATCATTGCAGGGATATGGTATTTTGCGACATCGATATCGTTCTTGCCCGCACTGCTGGCACAATGATCTGCAACAATTATAACAATGGTATTTTTGTACCAGGATTTATTCTTTATCTTTTTAAAAAACTGACCGATCGCATAATCTGTGTATTTCACGGCGCCTTCCCTTCCCGATCCCGAGGGAATATCAATCTTTCCTTCAGGATATGTATAAGGACGATGATTGGAAGTGTTCATTACAAAATCGTAAAAAGGTTTCCCCGCTGCAAATTTTTGATCTGCTTGCTTTATCACCTGATCATAAAGATTTTCATCACTAATACCCCAGGCATTTTCAAAAGTGACCTCCTTGTCTTCTATTGGTATTCTTGGAGACTGATAATCTTCCCCTACAAAAGAATTTCTTTTCCGGTCTACAATTGTGTATCCATTATTACCGAAATAATTATTCATATTATCAAAATAACCATCACCACCATATAAGAAAGAAGTATCATATCCCTTTTGACTGAAGATCGATCCTACAGTGCTCAGATTATCATTTTCTTTCCTGCGGACAATACTATTCCCCGGTGTAGGCGGAACGGCAAGTGAAAGTGCCTCCATTCCTCGCACGGTTCTTGTTCCGGTAGCATACATATTGGTAAATAAAATGCTTTGATTCGCCAATGAGTCCAACGTAGGTGTCAGATTCTGATTGTTGCCAAATGTTTTCATAAAGTCTGCACTGAAACTTTCCAATGTGATCATAATAACATTGGGCTTCTCATAGGAGTCAGCTCCCTTAATGTTACGTAAGATTGAGAAATCATTTGATAAGTAATCTGAGTTAGATTCCTGGAGATCAGTTCTCACAATATTAAACGCCACCCTATTATCGATGAGTTTATAGAAGTGTTCATAATTGATCTCGTTATTTTTATATGCAGAAAAAAAAGAATAGATTCCTGATTTTGACAGCTCATTCCGATACCTGTTTTCGCTATTCTCTGCTAAACTGTTGTCAATAAAAAATGCATAAATGACTGAAATGAAAAGCAATCCGAAAAAGATAAAGAATCTTTGTAAAAAAGGTGTACTGCCCTTAAAATTATCTGTGAAGTAATGCCTTTTATAGAAAAGTAAAAACACCAAAGAAGTCATTATTAACATGGCTGTAATGAGCAATGGCAAAGGATATGATTCATTAATATTATTGATTACTTCATAGGTATAAACCAGATAATCAACTGCAATAAAATTAAACCGGCTTTCAAATTCCTGCCAGAATGTTACTTCAGCAAAAAATGAAAACAACAATATAAGCACAGCTACATTAAAGCAAAAAAAAGTCATAGCTCTATTGAAAAGCGAATTATTATATTTCTGAGGAAATAAAAGCAGGTACAGACTGTACGGTAGCACAAAAAACACCCCTACCCCTATATCAAATAAAAATCCCAGAGCAAATACATTCAGCAATGAAAGAAAACTAATCTCTGCCTTTTGAAGGCTGGCAATAGAAAATCCTATCCTGAGGACAAAGGAAAAAATTATATATAATAAGAAAAAATTAATGAGCAGGCTATAACTGCTTCGCTTAATTTTAATTAGTTTCATAAACAAGTTTTATAAGTGATTACATCATTAATTCTTTAGAAATCAATTTTATTTGATATAGAAATAATCATTTAGATTTCATTTCATTTTCAATCTATTCTGATCATTCATCTACAAGTGTATTTCAGTTTCATCATAACCTTCATATTCGATTTGAAAAGTGGTATGGGTTATTTTAAAATCTGTCGTTGCTTTATCTATTAATATTTGCAGGAGTTCATTGCGATTTTTGTTATCATCTGCAATCACATGTGCGCTCATGGCATTAACGCCTGATGTAAGCGACCAGACATGTAGATCGTGGATTTCCTTGATTCCCGAAAGTTCTTCCAGTGAAGATCGAAGCTTGCTGATATCTACATCTTTCGGTGTACCTTCCAATAAGACATTAACCGCTTCCATAAGCAACTTTAAGGTTCTGGGAATGATTAATAGACCTATTGCCGCAGAAATGATCGGATCTGCGTAATACCATTGTGTTGTCAGCATTATCACACCTGCGATCATTACTCCTACGGATGTCAGCATATCCGACAAGACCTCAAAATAAGCACCTTTCATATTAAGACTTTCATTGGAGTCCTTTCTTATGATAAGGATACCGATGATATTGACCACAAAACCAATTCCTGCAACGATCATCATGGAGCCACTTTGCACTTCAGGAGGATTTTTAAATCTTTGAAATGCCTCATATAAAACAAATAATGAGATACCCAATAGCACAACAGCATTAATCACAGCAGCCAAAATCTCTGTGCGATAGTACCCAAATGTTTTTTCAGGACTAGCCTTTCTCTCACCAATTTTGATTGCAATAAATGCTAGGAGTAAACCGACAACATCTGTTAGCATGTGAGCAGCATCCGCAAGCAATGCAAGACTTTTTGTTGCAATTCCTCCAATGACTTCAGCAATAAGATAAGTACCACTTAGTGCTAGGACGATGAGTAAATTTTTCTTATGTCTGCTTGATGCAGATCCAGTCTGTTTATTTGTGTCGCTCATAATTTTATGTATTTACTAGATTGACTCTACATTTCGAAGTAAGTATTATTTTCTTTTTTAACAGGAATATCATTTTCTTTGATCATCTGTAAAATATTGATTTCTATAGTTTGTGCAATAGATGTCATTGGCGTATCCACAGGAGTATTCTCGAAAGGATCCTGCATGATGATTGCTGTTTTCTCAATGGCTATAAATAGCAGAGGAATAGTGATCGTTGTAATAATTTCCAAGGTGAGCTGGGAATCTTCCAATCCGAAAGGGAGTATAAAAGCAAAAACATATATAAGAGTATGCAGTAAAATACTATAGGCACGTGGAAATACCGTATTTTTCAATCTTTCACATTTTCCCATATTGTCACACAGCCTCATGAGAACTTCGTTAAGCTGAACCTCCTTGAAATCTGATACCAATCCTTTTTCGGCTATTTGTCTTAAGTGATAAGAATGTTCATCCAAAATTGCATTGGGTATATTAACAGCGTTAATCTGATGCATATTCAAATACTCCCCTACTTTACCGGAAAAAGGCTGTTTTCTTAATGCTTCGCCTAACGCATAGACCCATACGATTTGTCTTTCTGCAAATATTTTAACGTCCGCACTATCCTGAGGAATGAACTGAATAATTAATCGGATAAGAGACCTGGAATCATTAACAATAGCACCCCAAACGGTTCTTGCTTCCCACCATCTCTCGTATGACTGCGCCGTCCTAAATGCAAGTAGCAGTGATACAGCAGTTCCTAAAATTGCGGGAATGCTTAATGGAATTGATATTTTTTTGAAAATAGGATGCAGATCCAACAAACCTATACCTACAGCAAGTATAACAATCAGTAATATTTGGCTTTTAATTTGATCAATAAAATACCAGATTGAAATTTTCTTGTTTAGTAACATAACTTTTGTTTATAGATTTGATATAACATTATGATACGTAGTTCACGATTTAATTCGATTCGTAGCATAATGTTATTTTTTATTACAGCTGAAACTTTTATATAAAGGCTTTCGTAATAATAAATCTAATCTTCATGCCCTCCTGAATTAGATAATTTAGCATTGACGAAGAATGCACCTTTTACCACAATGTTTGTATCAGGTGCAATTTTGGTCACTGGAGTGATTGCAGTATAACCTAGATCTGAAGAACCTTTAACAATTTCTATTTTCTCAAAATTCAATGTTTTTCCTTGATTCTTGGTATGCGCTGCCTCTTTTGTACCTTCCTCTTTCTCACCCCCTTCTTCCTCTTCAGCATGTTCTTCAGGCTTTTTAGAAGTCTGTATGAAAACATAGAATTTACCGTCAGCTTCCACGATTGCTTCATCAGGAACGGCAGCGGTGCTTGAGTTTCCAAGGCTTACCATTCCGGTAACATTCATCCCATCGATCAACCCCACTTTATTTCCTGTAACACTCGCATGTACAGAGATCGTTTTACTCTCATTTTCGAATGACGACCCGATACTAAATACGGTAGCGTTATACAAAGTTTCCGGATTATTGGTCAGCTTAAACTGTACAGTTTGTCCAACTTTCATTTTAGGTAGATCCTTTTCAAAAACCTGAAGATCTAAATGGATAGAACTATTATCAATAATATCAAGAACTGGTGATGCCACATCAACATAACTTCCAATCTGCGCATTGATACTGCTTACGGTTCCACTGATCGGTGAAGTTATAACCAACCCAGATCGTAGATTACCATTGCTTACTTTACCCGGGCTGATCCCCATAAGCTGGAGCTGTCTCTGTAGTGATGATCTTTGGGTTCTTAAACTTTTTAATTCAGCATCAGAGCTTTGCAGATTCTTTTTTGCTCCGGCATCATTATCAAATAGTTCACGTTGCCTTCTATATTCCTGTTCAGCAAACGCGATCCTGCTGTTCACTGTAAGATATTGCTCCTGAAGCTGAATATACTCAGGATTATTAATGGATGCAATGACCTGCCCTTTTCTGACATAGTCGCCTATTTGAACATTTAATGTCTTGATCACCCCACCATACAAAGAGGTTACTGTGGCTTTTCTATTGTTAGGAACACTCAAGACACCATTGGCTTTAACAAGTGAAGCCAAATCTTTCATCTCAATTTTACCTAAAGAGATTCCGACTGCTTTCATTTGTTCTTCAGTTAATGTGGCGATTGTTTGCGGTGCCTCTTCATGAGCCTCCTCTGCCTGTTCGGTTTTTGCTTTTACTTCCGTTTCCTCAGAAGCTTCTTTTTTTCCACAGCTTAAGGCTAAAAAAGAAATTAACAGCGCAGATATTAAATTATATTTAATTTTCATTTTATTTGTTTATGATTGAATTAATGGTAATAACAGATTGATTAACCTGTTGAATGGATTCCAGATATTTTAATTGAATATTCGTGGAAGTCTGAAGCGCAAAAAGAAGCTCAACATAGGAAATTTCTCCTGTTTTATATCCTAATTGTCCGGCTTTAGCTATTTTCTCAGCATTGGGGATTGCCTGATTAACATAATAGTTGTACTGCTCTACATCCTGCTGATATTGATTCAAAGCATTTTGCAGTTGTGCTTCCAGCTGTTTTTGCTGCAATTTTGCATTAGATTCCGCTACTTGCTTTTGAAACTCCCAAGACTGGATTCTCGCTTTCGTAGCACCGAAAGTGAGAGGGATCGTAACGCCAATTGTTGCCGCATGAAATCTATTTCCAGCATTAAAATTCTGATCCATACCATTGATCGTCTGAGTACCGATTAAGGACTGATTGGTGTAACCGATACTGAAATCAGGCAGACCTAAAGACCTCTCAACATTTTTATTTTTTTCTGCTATAGCCATCTCCTGATAGTAAGATCTTACCGTTGGATGATTTGCTATCGAAGTGCTGTCAAGTACATAATTAGCTTTCAAAGGTTCATAATTTGTGTTGTAAGGAACTGAGATATCCCCCGAAGTATTTAATAATGTTTTTAGGTTTTTATATGCATTATTCAAATAAACTTCATTTTGTTTTAACAGTAAACTGATCTCACCTTTCTGAGTTTCTGCAGTATTGATTTCAATCTTTTTTATATCTCCTGATTTAAATCTGACCGTCGCAATTCTTATAAAATCCTGATATAAACTATCCAGATTTTTTAATTTTGACTGGTTAAATTGCAGATACTCGATCTGATAGTAATAAGTCCTCACCTGTCTCGCAAGTTCATTGGCTGAAATCTCCTTATTGATTTGTTTTCCTTTAATCTGTTCCGCAATGAGCTCTCTTCGAGCTTTGAACAATGTTGGAAATGGAATACTTTGAGATATAGAAAAAGACTGATCGAATTTTTTACTGTTATATTGCCCTAACTGAGCATCTACACTCATTTTTGGAAGTTCTTTAGCAGTAGGTTTCAGTGCTTCTGTTACCTTAATATCCAGATCTCTCGACCGCATTAAATTATTGTTGCTTAATGCGATGTTCGTTGCTTCCGCAACTGTTAAAGGGTTACCCTGTTGTGCATTGAAGGTTTGTCCAAAGAAAAGGAAACCTAAAACTAAAACAGCAGTCAGGGGTTTATTACCTGAAATGTTTTTGATCTTTAATTTAGTACTAAAGATAATGTATAACATCGGTAAAACAAACAGAGTTAAGAAGGTTGCTGTTACCAGTCCCCCGATTACAACGGTAGCCAAAGGTTTCTGAACTTCTGCGCCGGCTCCAGTTGAAATTGCCATGGGTAAAAACCCTAATGAAGCAACTGTAGCGGTCATTAAAACAGGTCTTAAACGAGTTTTAGTTCCTTCCATCACACGCTTTAAAATATTGGTTTCACCTTCCTTCTCTAATTGGTTGAAAGTTCCGATTAAAACAATTCCATTAAGTACAGCTACTCCAAATAAGGCAATAAAGCCAATTCCTGCGCTGATACTGAAAGGCATGCCACGCAGCATTAACGCAAATACGCCGCCAATCGCACTCATCGGGATTGCAGTAAAGATTAGCGTAGCCTGCTTTAATGAGCCGAACGTAAAATACAACAGCATAAATATCAGGAATAAGGATACCGGAACAGCAATGGTCAGTCGTTTACTGGCAGCTTTAAGGTTCTCAAACTGTCCGCCATATGTATAATAATATCCTGATGGTAATTTTTCTTTATTAAGCTTCTGCTGGATTTCTTCTACTACACTTTCTACATCTCGGCCTTTTACGTTAAAACCAATGACGATTCTCCTTTTACCTGCCTCACGACTAATCTGTGCGGGGCCAAGTTTATAATTGATATTGGACACCTGTGAAAGCGGGATCTGTATTCCTGTCTTCGTAGACACCATCAGATTGTTGACATCATCAATACTGGTTCTATGTAAACTATCCAAACGAACCACCAGATCAAACCTTCTTTCATTCTCAAATACCTGACCTGCAGCCTGACCTGCAAAAGCAGTACTTACAGCAGTATTTACGTCTTCAATATTCAGCCCGTAATTAGCCATTCTTGTGCGGTCATATTCAACATTAATTTGCGGAAGACCACTAACACGTTCGATCTGTGGAGCACTCGCACCATTAACAGACTGAATAATTTTTGCTGTTTTATCCGCATATATCGCTAAAGAATCTAAATTTTCACCGAAAATTTTAACCGCTACATCTTGTCTGATTCCTGTCATCAACTCATTGAAACGCATCTGGATCGGTTGATTTTTTTCGAAAAATACCCCGGGAATAGCTTCAAGCTTTTCAGAGATCTCATCTGCTAATTCATCATATGATTTTTTTGTTTTCCATTCACTTTGCGGTTTTAAGATCACCATCATATCAGTAGCTTCAGGAGGCATTGGATCAGTAGGCACTTCAGCAGCACCGGTCTTCCCTACAACCATTTTAACTTCGTCAAACTGCTTGATCAGCCTGGAGGCCTGCATAGAGGTTTCAATACTCTGACTTAATGAACTTCCCTGTGGAAGAATACAGTGAAAAGCAAAATCACCTTCTTGGAGTTGAGGGATAAACTCGCCCCCCATTCTTCCAAATATAAATAATGAAACTGCAAATAATGCAACAGTAACACTTACTAACCAATATTTTACTTTTAAAGCTTTCTCTAGTAGAGGTTGATAGATTTTTTGGAGTCGGTTCATCATTTTATCTGAGAAATTTTCTTTATGCGAGATTTTCTTCGATAAAAAAAGTGCACTCATCATTGGAATATAGGTCAATGATAATATCAATGCACCAAAGATTGCAAAACCTACAGTTTTAGCCATCGGAGTAAACATCTTACCCTCAACACCTACTAACGTTAAAATAGGAATGTAGACAATCAAAATAATAATCTCCCCAAATGCTGCGCTGCTTCTGATTTTAGAAGCTGAAAGAAATACCTCTTCATCCATCTCAGACTGGGTAAGAAGACGTGTTGTTTTCCGCAATCCTAAGTGATGAAGAGTCGCTTCAACAATAATAACAGCTCCGTCGACAATTAATCCAAAATCAATCGCCCCTAAACTCATTAAGTTGGCACTTACTCCGAAAACGTTCATCATTCCCAAAGCAAAGAGTAAGGACAACGGAATGGCAGATGCCACAATAAGACCGGCTCGTAAATTACCGAGAAATACTACCAGCACAAAAATCACTATCAACGCTCCTTCGATAAGATTTTTCTCGACAGTATCAATAGCTCTGCCAACTAGATTAGTTCTGTCTAAATAAGGCTCAATAATCACATCAGTAGGTAAAGATTTTTGAATAGTTGGTATTTTTTCTTTGATTAATTGCACTACCTCATTACTATTAGCACCTTTAAGCATCATCACCACTCCACCTACAGCATCCACCTCACCATTAAATGTCATGGCACCATATCGAACCGCACTTCCCAAACGAACCTCAGCAACATCTTTAATGAATATAGGCACACTCCCTGTTTCATTTTTAACTACAACATTCCCAACATCTTCAAGAGAGGTCACAAGTCCAATTCCACGGATAAAATAAGCATTAGGCTTTTTGTCAATGTAGGCTCCGCCTGTGTTCTGATTATTTTTTTCAAGAGCTGCAAAAATATCAGAAATACTAACTCCCATCGCTCGTAGACGATCAGGGTTAACAGCGACCTCATATTGTTTTAGCTGTCCTCCGAAGCTGTTAATCTCTGCAACTCCGGGAGTACCATTAAGCTGTCTTCGAACGATCCAGTCCTGCATTGTACGAAGTTCTTTGGAATCGTATTTTTTCTCACTTCCTTTCTTTGGATGAAGGATGTATTGATATACTTCCCCAAGTCCTGTACTTACCGGAGCCAACTCTGGTGTGCCAATTCCTTTTGGAATTTCTTCAGCAGCCTGCTTCAGCTTTTCACTGATCAATTGGCGGGCAAAATAAACGTCAACCTCTTCTTTAAATACAACAGTGATTACAGACAAACCGAATCGTGAAATACTTCTGGTCTCCTCAATATCAGGAACATTAGCAATACTCTGTTCTATAGGGAATGTCACCAACTGTTCAACTTCCTGACCGGCCAAAGTAGGACATACCGTGATTATTTGAACCTGATTGTTGGTGATGTCGGGTGTGGCATCGATCGGAAGTTTGGTTGCGCTCCAAACTCCCCAAATAATCAACAACAAGGTCATTATACCAATGACAATCTTGTTCTTGATGCTAAATCTTATGATTTTATCTAACATGAGAATATAATTTTTATTGAATGTCACAACTACCTTTTGGAACAACTATTTGTTCTAAAAATCGAGCGACAAAAATGAGTAAGAATACAACGCAATGCTATTGCAATGTTTCCATAACTGTTTTGACGAAAGACAATTCTTCCGTCTGATTAACAAAAATTATATTTTAGGAGGTTGCCATATCTGATCGTACACCAAATATGCAAAGTCATTCTTTATGAAAAGAATTTTTTTAGAATAGTACTCTTTTATCTGTTTACGATATTCTAAAACAGGATTTATTTTGAGCGAAGTAACGCTGATTCTGCAGCAATTACAATAACAAAAAGGAGAACAAGAATCTGTTTTTGAATGAGCATCGTTTTGCTCAGATTTTATATAGGAATATGATACATTTTCATTTTTTGATTGCGCTTTTGCAACATCCATGCATGGCATTAATGATAATGCCATGAAGTAGACTGTAAAAAGCAATCTTAGAAAATTCATGCGACAAAGTTAATTATTTTATATTTATAAATATATATTAAATTTTATCTATTTTTTTAAAATTTATTACTAACAAGACTTTTAAAAAAAATTATTTATACTACAGTATCTTACAAAGCACAAATCTCTTTTAATAATCCGTACTAAACAATCAATATAAATATATCTTACTAAGCTATATACAAATAAATAACTACCTTCTTCGGACAACATTCTGAAAATTATCTAAGTAAATATTCTCTTTTTGGTTTAATACTTTATCTATAAAATCTACTGTTGTTAAATTGTTATATAAAACTGTATTTTCCCTCGCTCTTTCTCTCACATAATTTCTATTTTCATTCGCTTTAAGCTGTTCCTCTTTTTCTATTCTGTATTGAACTACTAAATTTTCTCTAACTGCTGGAAGCTCTTCCAGCTTTTTATCCAGTTCCGCAATTTTATCTTCAGTCATTTTGGTTTGATATTCAATTTGAGTAACATCTATTCCTTTCTGAGCTAAATTTTCAATTACTTCTTGTACTTGAACTTTATGAAGTTCAATTGTTTTTTGATATGATGGTAATTGGGTTGCCCAATATTCAGCATTTGCATCGCCATTTTTCGAATAGCCTTCAATTCTATTATATGAATGCTCGGCTTGGGTTACCAATTCTTTTACTTTCAAAACATCTTCATATTTTCTCAGAACAAATGCACTATCGGCCAAATGTTTATTTTTTTCACTTTCAATCTTCTTTTTAATGAGTTCGATTTCGATATTGGCTCTGGTTTCGGGATTGGTAATGATGGAGGTTTTTAATTCTTGAGTCCTGATGTCTGAAATATCCAAAACATCGGCTCCTTTTTTCATTGCTTCTAAATATCTTGCCTGTTTGGATTGCAGTTTTTGAAGCATAAACACATCAATACTGTCATTGGTCAGCATAAAATTAACCCGCACATTTTCGTTCTTGTTTCCTTGCCTCCAGGCTCGTCCTTCCACTTGTCGGAGTGACGTAAAATTATATGGCAACGTAAGCATATAAACATCGGTTGTGTTTTCCTGAAGGTTCATTCCTTCCTGAATGGCTTCACTTCCAATAACTACTTTTATTTTTCCTTCATTAAAATCATTTTGAATAGAAATTCTTTGGTTTTTATTGGTCGCCCCGGTAATGATTCCGATTTCTTCGGGTTTGTAACCAATTTCTGTTATGAGATATTCTTTTATTTTTGGAAACTGAGCAACTGCTAATTCAGAATACACAATTTGTCCTGAGTCAGGAAGATCTTTTTTGTTCTGCCTTATCAAATCCATCGTGTCTTTTAACTTCGGAGAATTTTCTATGAATTTTTTTATTGAAGGTTCTTCGCCATCATAAAATGGCGATAAATACGGTGAAATAGCAATCAATCTGGCATTGAGAATATGTGTTAAAATTGCTCCTTTTTCAGTCTCACTGAAATTTTCATTGAGCAGCTCATACTGTTCTCTTGTGAGATCATTCTGTTCAATTTTATATTCTTTGTTAATTTTGTTGGGACGAATTAATTCAGGATTGTCTTCTTCTCCTTTTATATCAATGAATTCCGAAAGTAATTGTTGAAACAGCGAATTATTTTTAAATCTCCGAACGTTGGCTTTAAATTTCACATCACCCTTTGCATCAATTTCCATATCATTATCCGCTTCCATAAAGGTCTCGAAGAAAGTATTGACGTTGAAATATCCCGATTCTTCTAATCTTTTATTTGCTATTAAAGAAAGAATGGAATAATATTCCAAAGGCTTGTTGGTAAAAGGCGTTGCGGAAAGCAAGGTCACATTTCTTCCGTCGTTTTTGTCTTGAATGTACTGAGCTGCCATCCAGGTATTGATTCCCAGTTTGGAAGTCTGTTGGTTTTGACTTCTAAAATCGGACGCAAATCTTCGGTCCTCAATTTTTACTTTTCCTACAATATGATTGGCATTGTGAACTTCGTCGTAAGTCAAATGGTCGAATCCAAAATCTTCCCAGTCATAGATTTTACCACGCTTCATTTTTCCCTCAATCTCCTTTTCTTTCTGAAACTCAATTTGGAGGTCTCTTTCGGTATTGGTAACGCCCTTCATTTCACTTGCAGAGATGTAACTGAATTTTGACGAAAGTTCTTCGGTTATTTCTGATGAAAATCCAATATTGTTAAAACCTTCATAAGTAACGATGGTTATTTCTCCGTCTTTATTATCAAATTTTGAAAGGTCATAATCTTTCCCCAAATTCCCTAAAACATTAACTTTCGCGTTGGGAATCGTTTCAAAAATCGTTTCCACCCATTGTTTCATAATGCTGTCATTCGGAACTACGATGATTGGTCTTTTCGCATTTCCTCTTTCCATTGCTTCGTGCATTGAAAGGATTCCGGACAATGTTTTTCCATAACCCACTTCGTGCGCTAAAAGTCCTACGCCTTTTGTGGTCTGTCTTCCGATTCCCGCCTTCTGAACCTCTGCTAATCTAAATTCCTTTCCTTTGAAATTCTTATGAATCTTTGAAAACAATGGGAATTTAGAATAATCCGGAACGTGGATGTTATTGTAATTGCGGTTAAAATCTTTTACAAAACGAGTTCTAATGTCATCTGATAATTCTTCACGTACAAATTTGTAAAACAAATCATTCGCAGCAGCTTTTCGTCTTTCTCTGACTAACGCATTTCGCTCTTTATCGCTTCCTGTAACCGTTTCATTATCTACAAAGCTTCGCACTTCCCAAGCTGAAGAACCCGCAAAGGCTTCACTTGACAAAGTGCCTACAAAGTCTTTGAATCTTTCCGCAAGATTGTAATCTACAATGACTGATTCGGTACGTTTTGTAATATGATTATATTGGTCTTTTTCTATTTGGCCTAACTCAAATTTGTGCACGAACTCGTGGTTCGGACTGATATAAATTTCATCTAAAGATTTCGCTTTTGGTAGAACATTTTCTAATAATGCTTTTTGTTTTTCGTACTGATTTTCCGTTCCACCAACAGCATTTTTATCTGCAAAATCTTTTTCGAGCTGCTCTAACTTCGCATAAATATTTCCTTCTGCATAATAAAAATCGTGAATCCAAACTCCATCAGAATAATTTGAAAATTTGGAATGTTTTTCGTGATTGTTGAGCGTTCCATCGTAAGATGTATCTCTGAATGCTTCAATTTGTTCTTTCGTAATGTTTGAACTATTTTGCAAGGAAGTATTTACAATTTCATCCTGTTTGGAGAATTGATATTTTAAAATTCCTTTCTTTATGGAAGGCTCCGTTTGGACTTTATATTCCTTCTCAGTTCTCGTATTGTGAATAGAAATTATTCTATCACTTTTTTCTATCAATTCTTTTAATTTTTCTTCTGAAAACGATGCTGGTTTTGTGATTAAATCTTCGCGCAGTTTTTCATACTTTCTTATTTCAGTCGTAATGGTGGGAGATTTAAACTTGATGTTATTGAGTTTAGAAAGTACCAATTCAATTTTTTCTTGAGTTTCTGTTAAATTCAACTCATCTATTTTCTCCGCAATAATTTCTTTTTTTACAGGAACTTTTGTAACAGAATTGGACTCAGTATTTTCTAAAAACAAATCTTCAAAAAGATTTCCGATTCTCTCGGTTTCTTTTTTATTTTTAAATTGTTCAATCTTAAAGAGAGCTTCATCCAAATTTCCGTGGATATAATTTTCCAAACGCCCAAAACGATTGGTTTTCTCACGGTTTTCCCCGAGAACTCTTGTGTGATTATTTTCAAAATATTTGGAAATATCCGCAGAAATCTGGTGATTGTTTTTTTTGAGAATGATAATATCCGTTCCGATTTGTGTTCCTGCAAAAGCGCCATTGGGTAAACGGAAACCTTCCAAAACACTAGCATTCTGTAAATTCTTTTGTCGGTTGAGCCAACCTGATGGAAGAACCATCGCCAAAACGCCGTTGGGTTTCAAAGAATCTAATGACCGTTTAACAAAATAATCTTCGTATTTTGAAATTTTAGGTTCTTCGCCTAATCCTTTGTAAAGCCCACGATGTTCGCCATAAGGCGGATTTCCGATGACCAAATCATATCTTTCTGAAAAATCTTTTGAGTCTTTTTTATTACCTCTGTCATCAATAAATTCAGTTTCAAACGAACGAAGGTTGATCTCGACTTCGGGATGTAGAATTTTTGCAATTTTCGCCGTGGTTTCGTTGATTTCAAAGCCTGTAATTTTAGAATTTACAGATAATTCGCGAGTGGCATAGATAAAATTTCCTGTACCAACGCTGGGTTCTAAAACAGAAATTTCTTTTTGAGTTTTGAAATGGTCTTTGATTAAATTGCGGACTGCATCGACAATTTTATCTTGTGTGTAATATTCATCTAAAATCCCTCTGCCTTCTTTTGCGGTTCCGCCACTTTGGAATTGATTGCAGATTTCTTTTAAATCATCCGTGACTTTCAGATTTTCTTTGAGAAGAATTCTGTTGTCATTAGAAACAAAACAAGCTGCAGAAACTACTTCCGCAACTTGTTCATTATTAAGTTTTCGCCCTTTATATTTTGAAATGAGAACATCTAGCTCTACCTTATTTGTTGAATTTTCACTTACCTCGGAAGGTCTTCTATCGGATCTTCTTCTATCGGATATAGCTCTCCCGGATACGATTCCGCCCAAGGAATATTCTCTTCCCTCATTTTTTTCATCATTTTGCGGTTGTGTTCCTCCATTGGATCCTCTTCCTCGGTTTCGGTTTCCCAAATCGCTCCGTTCTGTGCCTGCAAGTCCATTTCCAGCATTGTTGCTGCCCACTGCTTGTCCGCTTTCGTAACTTCCGTTTTGCTCGGATTGGATTTTTGAGCCAAGTTCTCCAGTGTTTTGTTCAGGTGTTCCGTTTCCCACTTGCTGAGGATCGGATGTTGTTCCGGATTCAATTGCATTGCTTTCATTTTCAGAAATTTTTGGTTCAACTAAATTAGTATTTTTATCTTGAAAATTGAGTTTATTCTCTAAATATTCGGTCAGGTCTTGATTCCCATTTTCAGAAATTTCATACAACGGACGAACGTCTTTGATATTTTTGCCATTAAATTCTGTAAGAATTTTTCTGGTTATTGCATTTCCTGTTCTGTCCCCGCTCAGACATAAAAACATTTTGCCATCATAATTCTGGTATCTATTGAGGAACTTTTTGCTATTGGAACCGGAATTTAAGGTAATAATTGTTCTATTATTGACTTGCTTGTTCAATTGAAGAAGCTCCAAGAATGAAAGCATATCCTTACTGTTTGTGAAAACAATAAGTTCCTTTTTATTTCCTTCAACTACAGAAATGTCATCATTTATCTCATTAAAAAAATCTTCATCTTTCACTTTTTTCTGTTTTTTATGAAGTGGTTAAATTCAAAAATTTCTTTGGCTTCACTGTCCCAGTTTTTTCTTGATATTAATTGAAGCGTCACGAATATGTCCGTCTTTTTATTGTAAGAATCAATCCTTTCGAGCCTTCCGTGGTAGTCCTTTTCCGCGTGTTTGTAAATAGAGTACGGTAAAATAGTATCCGTTGGATAAATGTAAAACCGGGTGTACATCCAAGGTGAGTTGATTTCAAATCGTTTGTATTTTTTCTTAAACAAAACCGTATCATTCAGATTTTTTCTGTTTCTGTAATTGGGGATTTTTTCCTGAGAAAACAATGTTCCTCCTTTTTTCTTTTCAACCGAAAGCGGCTTTTGTTTCTTTATGATGTCTGACAGAATAATTTTGCCGGGATTTTCATTTTCAATAGTATAGCACAATGAATCTTTAATGAAATAAATCTGTTGGGTTATTTCGGGAGCATCAACATCCGGAATCCTTTCTATTATGGAATCTCCTGAATAATTAAGGCTTGACAAATGAAAACTTTGGATATTGTTCAGATTTTTGGAAACATCAAAATATACATTGGAGACAACATCGATTCCTCCTTTTTCGGATTTGATTTCTTTGTGGCAGGAAGTGCTTACAAAAAGAAAAAACAAGCTGGGTAGTATTAAAAGTTTTTTCATAGATATAGGGTTTAAAAAAGCGGCAGCCTAATTAATTTGACTTACCGCTGGGAAATAAATGATTGGTTGTAAGTGTTATCTATCGTTTAATACTTTGTTCTTTCACGTTATTTTTTTCGTGCTTGTTGTCTTGTTCCAAACCTTCTAAAGGCTTGTTGGTATTGATTCTGTTCATATCAGAATCATACAGATTCAGATTTTTGTATTGCGGATTCAGCACCGCTTTGCCTTCTATTACTTTATCATCCAATTCAAATTTTACCTTCACGATATTTCCTTTTTCCAAAGATTTTATGGTACTTTCCTTCCATTCCGGCTTATCGAAGATCAGTTTGGATTTTTCTACGATCTGAGCCGTATCAACTCCATAATTTTTGTAAAAATTCTGGAAATTGTAATTTCCTTTTTCGGTTTTGGGTTCGTTAAAATTCAGTTTGGCAAATGCAGGTTCTATTTTTTCTGTTTTCGGATTGTGAAATTGTATTTTTACCGTACGCCCTTCCAAAAGGTTGACTGCTTCTTTAGCAGTAAATGTATTCACCCTGTTAACAGGAAAATTGTGGGAGATAACGTCGCCATTTGCTTTAGTGAGTTTAGCATTATAAAAATTCATAAAGACACTTCCATTTTCTATCTTATTGAATTTTAACGTGAATTCCATTTCATTTCCGGGCATCGTTTTGTCGGAAGTGGTTTTAATTTCGAACTCTTTTTCGGGAGCATTAATTCCGTTTTCTAAATCTTTGTGCAGTTGTTCTCCTTCTCCGAAACCAAGATATTTTAATTGAAATTTCGGATACTGAGATGGTTCATATTCGTTCTGTGTTTCCATAATGTTTGGGGTTTGATTGTTAAATTTTATATCATTCATTGTTAATATTCTGTTTCTTGAAAAAACATTTTCATCCAGATAATTTTTTAGAATTTCACCGCTATCCAATAATTCGTAGGATTCCCCATATAGCTGTTTTTCCAATAGGCCGAAAGCCAATTCGTATTTGTCATTTTTTGACAACGTATGACCATCAATAACATTTGGGATTGTGTCCATTTGTGCCTTTGTAAGAGAATAATCTCCATCTGTTGTTCCGAATTCCATTTTCTCTGAATAAGCTTTTCTTTGGCTCGCTGTGATCTGCAAGTTCTCCAGTATGAATTCGTTTTCTTTCATAAAGATCCTGTATTTGAGAATATCATTTTTTTCCTCTTCGGAAAGTTTCGGATAAAGATTATTTTGCACCGCTTTTGCTTTTAAGTCGTTTTCGACATAGCTTTTGAATTCGTTCAAACTTTTTGGAGCATCATAAAAATCTCTCATACCTGTCCATTCTCGCCGACCGTACGGTAATGTATATTCCTGAGTTTGCAGATCATAGCTGTAATACCTATGACCGCTTGGACTCTTCAGCGAGCCACTCCCATCATCGTAATCGTTCCAGGTCCAGCCGTCCGGAAGGTCAGATGCAGGGGTTAAATTTTCTTCAAAGCCTTCATCTGAAAAAAAGTCTGCATTTTCTTCCAGATCAGTCATTTCAATTTGATGAACCCCTTCTAATGATAACTTTACAGCTTCAACTTCATAATTTCGATAATGATGAGCTTGCTTTTCATCAATTTGCGTATAGGTCAATCCGGAACTTAAATCAGTTTTTTTCTCCAATTCCTGAGCCCAGAGATCAGAGAGAAATTTCTGTTTTATGGACTCATTACTTATAGCAATTTCAGTAGACTCCCTGTTATTTTGCAAAATCAAATGTTTATTGGCTAGTTGCTGCTTTTCAATAAATCTGACTAATTCAGCGGTAGTATTAAATTTATCCTCAATAGGGAAACCCTGATTTGAATTGAAAAATGTTTTCAATGTAAAATTTGAACCTTGAATAAATTCTTTTCCCTTAGATTGATGAATTGCCATAAACTTTTTCTCTCTATCGGTAAACAGCCTCTCTCCGTCCCGAAAAAACTGTTCAGGTGAAGTGTTTTCAATTTCCTTCACAAAATTTTTATAAGCCTTCGTTCTGGGAACTATATTCTTATCAAACCAGGTTAGATTGTCTTCCATTTTTTCCACCTATTAAGCTATCTTCTAAAACCTCTTGACTTTGGTATTTCCTCGTCCTGCTCTTGGCTTTCCTCATCTCTCATTCGATTGGCATCCTGATAGACATCAGGGTCGTTCACATTTAGTTGTAAATCTGATTTTTCCTGCTTTTGAGAGTGATTTTGCTTTTCAGAGATTCCAGCAACTGTATTAAATTCTTTGGATACAATATTCAAATCATTCGTAATTTCTTTTGCCATTTCTGGGAACTGAACAATTTTATCTTGCAGAAAAGATTTAAGTTTTAGAAGTTCTGCTATGTAACGGTTAAGTTCTTCTGTATTTTTTTTATCTGCAATAATTGCGGTCAATTCTCTTGCATTTTTAATGAAATCAAATTCAACTACTTTTTCGGTCTCTTTGTCAAAAATGAAAGCTTTTTTTTCGAAACTCAGTTCATTTTCAGATTTAGAAACATTCTTGACATCAGTATATTGAATATTATTTTTACTGTTTTCGAGGATGTCAGAAATACTTTTATCTCTTTCCAAAAAGATGACCTTCAGTTTAGTATTATTATCAGTCAGCTGAAAAGTCGCCCTGTTTTTGTCGTGGTCTGCAACGATGGTATATCCTTGCAGAAATTTCTGAACATCCTCTATATTTAGCTTTTTAGAGAAAGAATTATCCTCATTAATAATTCCGTATTTTTTCAGTTCATCGGTAGGTAAGGTTATGTTATTCATTGTATGTTGCTATTAAATTGTTTACTTTTATGAGGTCATTTAAAAAATGAGAAGGATTGATGTTTTGTCCGAATTCTTTCACCGAAAAATGCAGATGTGGTCCTGTGGAGTTTCCGGTATTCCCGCTTTTTCCGATGACAAATCCAGCTTTTACTATTTCTCCAGCTCGATAATACATTTCTGAAAGATGTAGATAGGAAGTTTCGAAACGGTTAAAATGTTTTACCTTTATGAAATTCCCTCCGCCTTTAGAATCCCAACCGGTTGCTGTAACAATTCCATCCATTACAGAATAGACATTCTCATAACTGGCTTTAAGGTCGATGCCGTTGTGCGTTTTTTTTGTTCCGAAAATAGGATGAGTTCTTGTCCCATAAGAAGATGTAATGGTGATCTTGTTTTTAAGAGGCATTACAATTTTTGAAAAAGATGCTGCAGGTTCGTCTACAAAATCATACGTTGTAAAAAAGTTTTGTTTTTTTGATGCTTTCTTTGTTTCTTCTACTCTATTTTGTGCTTGCAGCATCAAAGAATCTTTCAGTTTTTCAAACTCATTTTTTCGTATTTCTTTTACACTGCTATACTCTTTAATCAGTGTTTTCAGTGAATCTATTTGACTCGTTAACCACTTCGTCGAACCTTTGGTTTCATTTTTTAAATCTGATTTTGTGGTGATATTTAAAACTTGCTTCCAAGATTTCTTAGCCTTCTTTTGTTTTACCGGATCTTCAATATTAGATTTTTCGGATACCTTTGGATTTTCAGATTTTTTCGGTATTGTTGGTGTAATCGTATTGAATTGGGCAAAGCATAAGCAGCTGTAAAACAGCGCCATCAATGTAAATGTGTATTTTAGTTTTTTCATTTTACGCAGCTTTAATATTTTCATTCACAATGAGTTCCACTTCTTTGTTGATCTTTCTAAAGTTGGTCATCAGCACTTCTTCTTTGCGGTTAACCCCTTTTTTATCTACAAAAGAGTAATAAGATGGCATTTTAACATAGTTTTTTTCTTCTTCTTGAATCGCTTTCATATCCAGGTTAATTTTACCACTAATTGCAGACGTTTTATATTCCTCAGCATCATTTTCTTCTCCCTGTGCGATCATTCCAACCATTTCTCCGGTTTTCAGAGCCGCAATTTTTCCGGCAGGAATCATATTGTCCATCTTTTCATTAATACTGGTGGTCGTCCCTTGCTGTGAAATTGATTGTGAGTATGATTTCTGTTTAATTTTCCCAAATAGTTTTTCCAACCAATCCAATGTATTTTTGTCTCTGGCAGAACCGGAAATAATATTTCCAACAATCGCAGAAATAGTATCTGCAACTTCTTTTTTGTAGAACTGTCTGAGCTGCGGAATTTCTTGTAATCCAAGCATTACAGCAACTTTATTGCTTCTTGCAGTGGCCACGATGTTATCAATTTTATGAATATAAATCGTCGGAAATTCGTCTGCGATAATTCCTCCCGGTAAATTGTGCTTGGAATTGATCAATCTTAAAGTCCTGTTTAACACCGAGGAATAAAGGGCTGAGTTAATATCCTGTGTTCCCGGATCTGATGCTAATATGATAATGGATGGATTTTCACGATCAGTAATCTTCAATTCCACTTCATCTCCCGAAAACACCCAAAAGCTTTCTTTAGTTGCCAATCGGGAAAGGAATATTTTCAAAGTTCCAATTTGTCCTTCCAGCTGATCAAACGCTTTGTTGTCATACGCCGTTTTGAAAGGCGAAAGCAAAGAGAAAATTTCTTCGTTGGTAAAAAGTGTGTCAAAAATTTCTTTATAACTGCGGTTCATAAAGGAAAGAATATGAGGCAGATCAGAATATTTTCCATTTTCAAATGTTGCAAAAAAATAAATACAGGAAGACAGAAAATTGATGGCGGATTGGGTAAAGAAAGCTTCAGAACCACCTCCGGAACTCGAACCTCCCTTCTGTAGAGATGAAACCATTGATTCTGCCATTTCCTGGGCTTCTGCTAAAGTTTGGATGTACTTTTTGTGAAATGGATTGACTCGTTTTGATTTTTCAACCTCTTTCAGATTAATGACGTGGAAATTGTAATCGTAGTCTGCTTCCTTACTTTTTTTCAACAAATAATGGTAGTATGCAATCTGTGCTAGATCAGGAAATTTAAAATCGTAGATGCAGAGACAGAAACCTTTTGCAATCATTTGTCTTATGGCAGGATTGATCACACCAAAAGATTTACCAGAACCTGGTGTTCCAATGACCATCGTTCCTCTAAAAGGATTGATGTTCATCCAACCTTTATTGCTTTTGTTTTTGTAACGGAACAAGTATGGAATATTGATTGTGACATCCGATGTTACCAATTCCTGATTTTGGTCGAAAGATTCTTCTTCAACATTCCATCGGTCTTTTCCCATTTTCTGCTGCATCAGTTTTGAAATACTATCTGCACCCATTTGAAGAATAACTGCCCCTAAAAAAGAAAGAACTGCATAGATTCCCTGATAGAGATTAAATCCGGGAAACACTCTTGGAAGTTTTTCATTTCCTGCCTCATTCTGCCAAACCAGTGAAGAAAAAATCATCAGCAATCCCAAAATCATAGGAGCAATAATCTCTTTACTAATATTAAGGTCTTTCTTTTTCTTGGCTTTTGTTCCGACAGCCACTAATCCAATCAGAATCAATGTTGCAAATTTGGCATTGATAGGAGGGTAGATAAAACTCAACTTTGAAAAATTTTTCAACAAGTTTGATACTACCGGAACATTGGCATTAAGGTAGAAAAGCGAAGCACAATCGAGTGCTACGACTGCGTACACCGCTTTTTGTAGAAAGCCATAGATCTTTATTTGGTGTTGTTGCTCTTGCATTAAGAATAATTTTCGAAATATTGATTCAGTAATTTGTGTTCTTCCAGTAAACTATCGTGTAGCTTCTGTTGCCGTTCCTGCAAATTTTTATGATGTTCCTGTATTTTAACAAGTTTGGCATTCAACAGATTCAATTTATTTATTAATTCATTTCCTCTTTTTTCGACACTCTCGATAATGTATGAGTGACCTGGCTCTTCAGATATTTTATCACACCAATCTTTAAGGTTTAACACCCTTTTATAGGCAATGATAAATTCTTTTCGTTTTTTATAAATAATAATTATAGCAACAGAATGGTAGGTAAATAGTAATATCACCAGTGCAAAACACAGCATAACTGTAAAATTTTCCATAGTCTTAATATTAAAAGGTATCTGCTTTCAGAATATCTGAATAGTTGACTTTCATTTCTATGGTGCGCCCCGAGAGCTGTTCTTCAATCAAGCGAATCATCATCACTTTACTGTTTGGGTAAGTGAATTTTTTGAAAACATAAATATTCCTGAAATTTTTTCTGAAGTGTTTCTGCGGATTGAGCTGTAAAATGGGTGTTAGATCTACACTTTGGTTATTGGTGGCTTTGTGTATTTTTTTGTCTTCCAAGGAGAATTTCAAATCCTCAATATCATAGTTCAGATTAGAATTATTCTTGATGGTCATATCTAAAAAAATATAAGCACTCATCACATAGACATTATTGAGCTGGAAGCTGAGTTTTAGATTTTTTTCTTCTCTAATCGGATTTTTTTCAGATTTTTTTCGAATAATATCCATCGAAAATTTTCTCAGTTCAAGATTAGAGAACACCATTTTATCAAATTCTACAGGCTGCATCGCTTCGGGCTGTATATGAATATTGGTAATCGTATTGAGGTTATCCTGATTTCTATGCACCACTTTATACTGTGCAATGAAAGATTGTGCGACAACGGTAATGATCCCAATAGTATTTCCATTAACAAAAACGGAAGGTATATTGATTTTTCCTTTCTCGTCAGAATCAGGATGGTCTGTGATCTTTATTCTGGCAATGTTTGTAGAAGGCAAATCTCCAGTCAGTTTTTCTGTTGACAAATCCACGTACTGAATGGGCTCAGGCGAGATAATATGCAGGTTGATGCCTTCGGTAATTTCAATCTCAGGTAAATCGGAAACAATCTGTTCTTTGGTTGCAGTTTGAGCCGTGAAAAATTGAGCTGTGAATATTAAAAGGGTGTATAATAAAGTTCTCATTGTTTTATTTTTTTTGTTGGTTTTGTGAATCTTTCAATTGATTTTCGTCGATCAAAAAGACATATGAGTTGTATTTCAGTTTTGCTTTATTTTCTTTGATCAGGTTGGCAATAGATTTAGATGTTGATGTAAACAGGCTGGATCCAATGCTTGAGAAAAATCCTTTTCCGCCCATATCCATCTGAGTTCCTTGTACTGAGTTACTTCCCATTTCCCGCATCATATCTCTGAAAACGCTTTGCGGAACGTACAATCCCTTCATCCCGTCAACATCATAAATCGAAAGATTGACAGGATAGATTTCTCCTTTTGTGAATACAGATACAATGTTGAGATTGACTCTCTGCATTGAAAATCCTGAGATTTGTCCGTATAATATCGAACCTTTGATTATTTTTTTGTTCCCGACAAAGATGTCTTCCAACAATCGGAACCTAATCCTGCTTCCAAGAAAGCCTTTGTTATTTTCGTCAATGACCGCTTTGATAAAGCTGTTTTCTTTCTCCTTATAGAAAGCATTGAAACCACTGTTGATTCCGGATTTGCTCACATTGAAAGTTGAATTAAGAAAATCTTCCATTTTCTCTTTATTGGACTTCAGTTTTTGTTCTGCTGCGAGTTTACTTTGGTACTCAGGATCACGGGATTTTTCTAAAGAATCCATCACGAGCATTTGTTCTTTCAGATATTTTACAGGGTCTGGTTGGACACTTTGTGTCTTTTCTTTTGGTGTATCTGCGTATTTATCTTCTTGGTTCCCGTAAGATTTGTCATTCAGCATTTTAATGATTTCTGAAGACCTGTTGTAATCTTTGTCATCCCTCTGTGATTGATTTGGTTTGTAATACGAGGATTGATTTTCTTTTGCCTGGTATCTGTTTTGTCTTCCGTTTTCTGCTTTTAAGGAGTCAATTTTTCTTTTTTGGTCCAGTGACAATTGGTCATCATAGTTCAATAAACTATCTTCTTCTTTATCCAAACCACCAAGCATCGTTCTGTTATCCTCTTTTTTGAAAAAAGCATCATACGCATCATTTTTGGTCATAATGGAATCTTGCGTATCGCCGAGTGATAGTGACAATTCTTTTGGTTTATTTTTTTCAGAAGTATCTTCTTTGAGAAACTGTGCTCCTACGTAGCCGAAAAGAAAAAGAAATGGCAGAGCCAAAAGAGGCAGAACATATTTTTTTTCTTTAAAATTTATTTTTTTAATGTCCATTTTTTAATTTTTGGTATTGGTTGAACAAGTAGTCAATTCGTAAACTGTCTTCTTTTTTCAGTGCGTTTTTGTCTCTTTTCACTTTTAAAGTTTTCAGTTCTTGTACTATTTTTTCCATCTCTTTATCATTGTTGACAGATAGATTTTGACTCGACTTATTTTTAGAATAGAGAACCGGAGGTCTTATTTTAAATGCTGTTTCGGAAGGGAAAAAGATACCTTGAATTAGAGACCCTATAAATGAAACCGACAGTAGAATCATTGAATACGTGAAGAATTTCTTTGGATTTTGAACTGCCCACTGCAGCCATTTCTGACCCTTTTGTTTTAATGTAGTTTCCATTTTAGTAAGAATTTTTATTTTGATTGGACAGTTCCTCGTTATTGATGATTCGCCAGTTTTTAAGAATCACACCGTGAGGATTATTGGGACTTCTGATGATGTCTTCAAAGAAACCTTCGGTGATGAGCTTCCTCGTAATGACAGAAGATTTTCTTGTGATCATCTGCTTACCGAAAAAGCTAAATTTCTTTTGTTCCATACTAAGCGTAATCGAATCGGTATGGATACTGACCATCGAACTGGAAGCTATTATTTGATTGTAAAATCCTTTTTCCCTTAGGTTCGTATATTCCTTTTTTCCGCTGTCATCAATAAGATACAATGACTTTTGAATATTATCCTTGATATAGGTATCATCGGGAGCGAGTGTGAAAAACAATCTGTGGAATAATTCAATTTGAGCTTTATATTCAACAGGTCGGTTCAGCAGGACATCAGTCTGCTTGGCAAGAACCGGAACGCCATTGTCTAAAATGTAAATTGATTTTCTGGAATCCTCGATCATTCTGTATGCAAAGAAAAATCCGGCAATGACAATGAAAACAGCAAAAGCAATGGTGGATAAAGAAATGACCTTGTTGATCTTGATTCTTTGTTCTATATTTTTGATAAGCATCTTTATTTTAGTTGTTGGTTGATAATGTTTGGTTGTTGGTCATTCGTACAACATTTATTTTCCTTTTTTCATCGCTCTTTGAACTCTGCCTGATGCTGAACCTGCTGCTGCACTTGCTGCTACAGAAGCTCCTCCTGTTTTGGCAGCCAATATTGCTGTTTTAGCACTGCTTGCCATTTTTCCTGCTGCACTTTTCATTTTCGTCATTGCTCCCGCCCCTCCTGCAGAAACAATACTGTCTGCAATGGTTGGGGTCATTAGTACTCCGATTCCCGTAACAACATAGGCAACACAGGTGAAAAGCTGATTGTAGATCATTCCGGAGTTGCTCACATAGACCATCAAAGCGTCTAAGTTGGTAATGGTTCCATTGGATAATAAGGTATCATACCTTTCGATCTCCATTGTATAACCGGAAGCGATCAATTGCTGACCGATGTTGATGATCGTATAGGCAACAAAAGTGTAAAGATTAATGTTGATGAATTTTGATACCCAACTGTATAATGAATTTTCAAATCCGGGAATAAGAGCCATTCCAACAGCTATCGGCCCCAAAATAATTAAAATGTAAGACCATATTTTTTGAATGAAGAAAATGAGATATACACAAATCCGAAGAATGGAAAGACAACAAAATTCAATGAGTTCTGCTACTAATTTTTGCATTTGGAACTCCATTCTTATCGACCATTCCTTGATGGGCTGAATGAGTTTATCCAATCCTTCGCTGATGTCATACCACGAATCATCCGCATCTTCAGTAGTATTCTCAATGACTTCCTGTTTGGCATCTTCTTCCGCCTTTAATTTGATGACAGCATCCAGTAATTGTTGCTGCTTTTTAAATCTCTCGACCCGTAAATCATTGACTTCCGATTCTATATCGTTGAAAATTGAGATTCCGGGTTCGGCAATGGCCTCAAATGGCGCTTGAATCATACTGACAAATCCACTCCAGTAAACAAGGGTAAATCCGATAAGAATTGGTTTCAACATCGGTGTGATTTCCCATTCTCTATCTCCGGCTGCCATTTGCCAACCCATGTACCCGAGGTACATCAGAGCGCCTAAACCGCCTATTGCTTTTCCTACCAAAGCTGAACCGGCGGCGCTATCCTGCACACTGTTGTCCAGTTTTGTAAAAACTTCCATAAACCACTTTTCAAAGGCACCATCTCCCTTTAAAAATTGGAGTAGATTGCTGTAATCACCGTCTGTCTGGGCGAAACCCATAACAGGTAAAAGAATTGTTAATAAGCAAAAAGTTAATGTTATCGTTTTATTCATTTTTAAAATCGGTGTTTATAATGATTCATCAAATTTTGAACAATTTGCTGGTCTGAAGCGGGTGTCCAACCAGGTGGCAAAGCATAATTTGAATGGTTCTTTAAAATATTTTTGTAATCTGTAAGAAGTGTTGTCTTGTTATTGTAATCCCTTAACTCTCGCACAAATTTTCTCCATTTAATAAGGGTTTCGTGGTACATAATGAACCGTTTTCCTCTTGGCATATCCATACTTCTGGACATTGCGTATTTTTCTTTGATGAGATCCAGCTCTTCCTTAAGCCTTCTAATGGTTCCTGTCGTATTGAGCGTTTCAAACGTTTGTTGGTCTTTCAATCTCCATTCAATAAAATTTTGTGGATGGTCGGGGAATTCGGTAATTGGTTTTAACATTCGTTTGTAATACAAAAGCCAAAGAGGATCGGCATCAACAGTAGCGGACGTCCAATGGGCAAAATCCTGAACACTTCTTTTATGAATGGTATCTGAAGCTGCTTTTATTTTTTTTGCTTCTTCCTCCTGAAATTTTAACTGGGCGAATCTCTGATTTTGCACCCCTGTAGGTTTTAATGGTCGAATATCTTCACCGTCTTTATAATCCCTGTTGATCTTTGGAGCCCATATTCCCCAGACTGTTGCGTAGGCAAAATTGGTTTGGATTCCCAAAAAATATTTTGGATATGGTCTCCAATCTCCCCAATCTTGAAAGACAATTCTTTTATGTTGAGCAACAATGGAAGGGTCATTCAATCTCTTTACACTCAATTGTCCAAACACAGTGGCTGTAAAAAAGAGCAACTGAAATAGACTGATTTTTTTTAGTAGATTTCCCATAATTTTTTAATTAAAGAGGTAATGGTATTTAGTGATGATGTCGCCAACAATGGCTTTGTCTATATTGATGTAATTGCGGAGAACCGGAACCTGATACAGATAAGGGATTTTCTTGGCATTCTCTAACCGTAAATTGATGTACAGAATATTTCCGTTGATATTTCTGACACGGGTAAATATCTTTTCAATAAGCATTTCCCTATCCATTGCATCCATCAGAAAATCTTTGTCTTCATTGAGAATATCCTGGGTAACTTCCTGCTGAAGCTTCATCGTCTGCTTGCCTATTTCAACATAATATTTTGAAATGAGTACGGAATATTCAGGATGCTGCGCTGATAGATCCAGCATTTTATTGGAGTTCGTCACTATTTTACCTAAATATTGATAGAGATAAATAAGTTTCTTGCTCTGGGTCAAAGCTGAATTCACATTTTTCAGTTGTTGATAGATATACTCCTGAATGGCTATGATCTGCGTGATTTTATTGTTGATGTCATCATACAATTCTTTTTGCTTTTCATAGGAATCCAAAAAAGCTTGTTCGCTTCCCAATCGAACACCGTGATTTACGGTGATCTGCGAAAGGAGTTTATCATTAATGACTATTTGCTGGCTTTTTACCGATGCAACGGAGAAGAATAAAACTCCGGAAAGAAATATTTTTTTCATTTTAGAAAGATTTGATGTGACTCATTATGTTCTCAACCACCTGCTTATCTTTGTTGACATAATATTGAAAGGCTCTTTTATTGCGTTTTACTTTGGCTTTAATATCCCTTATCTTCAGAAGCATATGCGTGGAATTCCTGCTCAATGTTTTTATTTCGCCCAAAGCATATTCTAATAATACTTTACGTTCTGATTTTTCCATTTGATTGATGGCTCCGTAAGACAAAATGATCCCGGTTACAAGCCGTGTTACCATTTGCAGATCATCAACAAACTGAACTTGGGAAGGCAAAACGGATATAATGGAATAAGGAGCATCGTTTATTTCATTGATAATAGCAGTCTGATTGTTGGTTATTTTTGTTATTTCCCTGCTCATTGCTATTCCTGTTGGTATGGCTTGAATGGCAAATGAAACAATTCGCAATCTGTCCTGAACTTTGGTGATTTTTTCTTTAAAATTGTTCCATTGGTTTCTATTGGCCGTTTCTACGGTGGCATTCGCAATTTGTTTTTGTCGCATTTCTTTTTGCCTGTCGTGTTCTTTCATCGTGGCATTGATTTCTATATCCATCATCGGAAATGATACATTTTCCTGTTGCCATGCTGGTGTAGAACCACCACCGGAGGATGTCAACACAAGATAAACAGCCGGAATAGATAGGCTAAGAAGAATCTTCTTTAACATTTTGTAATTTTTTAAAAATTCCGTTTGTACCTGTTCATTATATTTTCAACAATAGCTTTGTCTGTATTGATGTAGCCTGCAAATGGATTAATGGAATTCCAGAATCCTAGTCGATTGGCTTTTTCCAGTCTTAATTTAATCGCCAAAAGCCAAAGCTTCAGATTTTTGACGTTCCCGGAAATATTATGCAAGATTTTATATCGATCTCCTGCAGTAGCCAGATTCAGCTCTCCGGATGCGAGAATATCAGATACATCTGTCACGATCTTTAGACTTTGCTCATAGGTCTTTTGTGAAGCTTTCACCCCAAAAATGGCATACTCAGGATGTTCTGATGCTAGTTGTACCACTTGTGAGGAATAACTATAACATTTATTGAGATCTGAGTAGATCTCCTGTGCCTGAATTCCGTTTTGTAATGTTCCTGAAACTTCTTTCAAGCCTTTCAGAATTTTATTCTGAATGTCATTGGCTGCCACCATCTGTGTTCCTACCCAGATCTGAGCATCTTTTAACTTTGAGGTCTCTTCGATTACTTCATTTTGTTTGGCTTTTAGATTTTCAGAATACAGAATCATTGCCGCCGTTACGGTAGGGTCGATGTAAGTGTTTTGAGCGAATCCAATTGTCCCCCATAGGGAGAAAATGAGTAGAAAAACCTTCAATCTAATGTGGTTCGCCAGAGATGAAACGTAACGAAATCCTCTTGGAAAATTTATAGCTTTAAAGGTTTTCATAAGCGTAATTTTGTTTACTGATTAATTCTGAAAAAGTGATTTGGCGGTCTTCTAATTCCTGTGAGATGACTTTGAAAACATTCTTCCCTTTGTGTTCTTTTTTCATTATTCTGTAGAAAGAATTGATTTTTTTATCTAATGGATTTTGATATAAGTTCACGAGTGACACTAAGTTTTCCAGACTGTCTCCGAAGACTTTGAGATCACCAACTATTCTGCGCAATGCTTCATCATAGTCGCCATATTGATGTACATAATATTCAACTGCCGATTTCTCCGGTTTTTCTGTGGTATAGGTTAAATATTGCTCCAGAGATACTTCATTCCCATAGACCTCTCCTTTCGAACCTCTCTTTAAATAGAATTCTTTGAATCGGCTTCGCCCGAATTTGTTGTTGAGATTGTTGATGGTGAAAATCTTGTTTTGCTCTACTTTATTAAGTGAAAGAAGCGAAGCTATCTTGTCGAAATTATCTTTGAACTTCGTCTGATCCAGCAATATAAAAGTGTCCGAATTATTGATGATGGAATCTTTAACCACCGCATTTCCAATAATATCATCCAGTTCCTGCGTTACCACCACCGCTTCTCCCCAAAATTTCCTCACCGTTTTGTACAAATAAAGGATGTATCCTCCCATCAGTTTACTCGCAATGGCCTTCCACGCTTCTTCGATGATGAGTGCTTTTCTACGGTCTTTTCTTAACCTCATTTTCTGAATAAAGGTGTCCATAATAATGAGCGTTACTATCGGAAACAGTTTGGGATTATCCTTCACATTATCAATTTCAAAAACAATAAAAGATTCGTCAAAAAGCGTATTATCGGCACTTTCATTTAAAGTCGTTCCATACCTTCCGCCTTTGTAAAAATCTTTCAGGACAAATAAATAGGTGCGCAGATTGAATTCCTTCTCTATAATATTGTGTTTTTTATTATTTAGGTAAATAGGAAGAAATTGATCACAATAATCATAAAACCCATTGAACGAAAGTTCTGTTACAACCAGCTTTTCTTCCAGTTCTTTTATTTTTCTGATAATGGCTTTTCTAAAGGATTCATTCCATTCTTCAGCTGATCTGGGTTGCCTGATGATGTCATTCGACTTGATTAAAATTAACTGTGTCTCATTGTATATTTTCCTTCTTTCTTCATCGTTCAGCGTGTCATACGCTTCATAGACTTTATAGAAATTTTCACTTTCATATTCAGGATTATTGATGTTCTTATCGGGATGATAGAATTTTAACAATTTTCTTCCCGCTTCTTTTATTTCATCGGAACTGGCATCGAAAGTAATTCCCAAAATGTCATAGTAAGTATGCTGTCCTTTGGCTTCATTCTCATATTCAGAAAAAAGATCATCTTCGTGAATGTTGTATTTACCTAGATAGAGAATGAGTTCTTCAGAAGTTTTATTTTCATACCACTGTGTTCCTGAGTTGAAATACTGATGGTAATACGACATCAACACATTATCTAAAATGGATTTTTGAGCGGATGACATTGCAGCATCGGGACCTTGCCAAATCAAGAAAATCAAGTTGGTTAAAAATTCGATTTTTTCGATATTAAATTCTTTTTTATCCATCAGAAAAGGATTCATTGTAATGGGCTTTTCTTCGGTATATTGAATGTATCTTCCTCCTTTATATTTACAAGTTCCTGAATAGGAATCTCCTGTATCAACAATCACTACATCATAATTGTAGGTCAAGTACTGCTCGATAATATTGTTCATTAAAAAACTTTTGCCTGAACCACTAGGTCCGAGAACGAACTTATTTCTGTTATTAATTCTTCCTGTTTTCATCGGTAAATCCGAAGGATCTACTTTTAGCGGAACGCCTTGTCTATCGGTAAATCTTAAATAGAAATTGGATTCTTCATTGACGGGGTAACTTTCTTTAAAAAAAAAACACAAGGCCGCTTCGCTTGTCGTCATAAAAAGATCATATTCCCTAAGTTCTGTTCCATTGCCCGGAATTGCCGACCGCCAAAGTTCTAACTGGTTGTAGGCATTTTTAGAAACAATGATTCCTTTTGTGAAAAGCTTATTTTCAATCATCGACTGAATGTTTTCCATTTTTTCCAGTGTCTGGGCTGAAAACAATATTGAAAAATGAGCATTGACCACCAATTGCCCATCAACAGCAATATTATGAAGCAGAGTCTGAATTTCATCTGCTATAATCGCATTGGAAGGAGAATTGTTAGCTGCTCCTTCGTGCTTTTTCTTCTTTTTATCAAGCTCCCTTTGCTGTTGCGCCTGAATTGGAATAGTAATAATCTGATTGTATACAATGGTCTCATAATCTTCCAGTTCATTGATAAAACTAAAATTATCAACTGCTGTTTCAGCAGCTGCACCGTTACCGCCGAGAACAGAATAAGGTTCAATTTCTGAGGGCAAATCAATGTTTTCTACATCCACGTAAGAAATATTTTTTACGAATCTGTTTCCGATCTGCAAAAATTCGTTGGTGCTTTTTATATTATCGAATGTTGGAGATTCGGTAAACTGCATCGACAGAACTCCCGAAATGTAGTATTCAAAATCTTTCTCAAATAAAAACTGAGGTTCGCAGTCATTCTGCTTCAAAAGCATCAATACTTTTTGGCATTTGTCCCGAAGTTCTTTATAGCTTTTATCGGAGAAATTGTATTGCTTTCTTTTCTTTTTCAGTTTATCATCGATGATATCTGTAAACAAAAGCACCGTTTCGATGGTTTTGAAAAGTCTGCCGTCAAAATGTTCCGAATATTTTTGTTGTAGAAATTGGTTGGATTGTTCAGCGGTGTATTTTTTTTTGGAAAAAATATCGAGCTTCTGAACGATTCTCCCCTCTCCAATGATCGATACCACCTGATTTAAAACCGTGTGAAAGTTGAGATAGCTATCCGGGTCCGCCGAGTACTGTTCTACGATGTTTTTTATCTTGATCCCGATAATAGGGTTTCCGTATTGTCCGAAAAGAACATCAAAATCCCAATTGAAATCCTTTCCATAATCATAACCTATAAAAGGAATGCTAAATGCCTGTTTTTTTGTTGTTGCCATTCTTTAAAAGTTTATTACTGCCTAACCTTTTTGGAAAAATTAAGATGTGATCGAAGTTTCTGGTTTTGTCATACAAACCATATTTATCCTGTCTTCTGAAGATGAGATAAACTCCGCCTGCGGTGACTGCAAGACCAAGTAAAGAGCCTAAGAGACCGAACTTTGAGAGTACCAATGCTGAAATGACCCCGCCACCGATAACACCGACTGCGTAAAAGATGTATTTCCCTTTGAGTCCGAAGAATACAAGGGGCTTTTTCAGCCCCTTATAAAGGTAGAATCCCATCCTATGCAAAGAATGCTGTTACAAATTCCGGAACGACAATCAGGAAGATCATTGCTCCTCCATAACCAAGGATCTCTTTGTTTACGTCCTGGTCACCATTCGTCCATTTATTATACACTCGGAGACCTCCGATAAAACCGACCAATCCTCCTACTGCTTTCAAGATCAGCTTGACCGGATCCCAATAATCAGTGATATCACTTGCTGCATTCGAGATTGCCGTTGCTCCACCTTGGGCAAATGCGGGAGTTATCGCCATAATTGCCAAGGCTAGGGTTAGAACTTTTTTTGTTGTCACGTTTTTTGTGAAAAAATTTTTCATCATAATTCAAAAAATTTATAAAGGGTTAATAATCAATTGAGTGTTAAATTTTGGGAATAGGAGTCCCGGACAACGGATGGGAATCCGCTGTTAAGTCTAATAATCAGTACGTTAGATTTTGTTTAAGTTGGCTAACTACATAATGGATTGATAAACTTTGTATCCGTCGTAGTTCGCAACCATTTGAACCAAGGTTTCAGAAAGATTAAGCATCGCCTTCCAATCTTTTATTCTGGAAGTTTCCTGGTCTGCACTAACCGTGATTGGGTTTTCGCTAATCACTTCGTTAGGTTTCTGATTTTCCTTTTCTGTTGATATTTTTTCCTTTTGGTCAAAATACGCTTCGCTTGATTCAGCATTTTCAGGATCAGGTTGGTTTTCAATTTCGGTAAAATCCTTTTTGGGTGCATTGTCCGGTTCATCCAGATCTTGTTCAGATTCAAATAGTCCCCTCAAATATTCCAGATCTTGTCTTTCTTCATTTCCTTCAGTGTAATCAGAATGGATTAGATTTTTATTAAAGGATTTGGGAGTGTTGAGATTTTCTACATCTTCAATCCCTATAGTTGCAGTAAGATCTTCGTACTGTTCGGAAATTTCGGATAAAGAAAATTCCTCCGTCTCTTCTTTGTAGGTTTCTTTTTCTTTCTTCAGAAACAGATCGTATACAATGTTACCTGCATAATACAACACGTAAACAGCCAGAATAGTAAGTGAAATTTTTATCATTTTTTATTGATTTAGTTGTCAGTCAATCGTTGTCGTTTGTTGGTATTGAATCTTTGATTTTTTACCTCTTTTTAATCACTTGTATTTTGATTTTTGAGGTTTCATTGATATATTTTATAAGTTCATCGAATGTATGTTCTACTGCATATTTTTGCTTGCCTATAAGGCTTCTGGTATTAATAGTTTGTAGGCAGTTTCTTTTAAATACCGGGCTTGGCAGCAGCATTCCATATTTTGCGAGCTCAATGTCCATTGCTTCCTGATTCAGATACTTGTAGCCTTTATCATATTTGGAACGGATAAATATTCTTTCGGCCTCACTTTCCAGTAGTCCCAGCATATTGATGAAGACCAAAGTCGATTTTACAGAAACATCGGAATACTCAAAAGGTGTTACGATAAAATCACTGTATATGAGCAAATCACTGTATTTTGCATCGAGCGTTCCGGCCAAATCAAAGAGATTGATCTCATCGCTTTCTTTTAAATTAATGAGAGTTTCAAAGTCTGAAAAAGGCTGCTCTTCTTCCTCGCCAATAATTTCTACATCGTACAATTTTGGAATGTCCAATAGCTCATCTTCTTTCCATTTGTGATAGAATGATTTCTGATAATCAAAATCGAAAACATTGAGTTTTCTTTCTGAAAGTGCGGTAATGTAATTGGCAAAAGCGATGGCTAATGTCGTTTTTCCGGTTCCTCCTTTTTGGGTAGCAAATGTGATGATCATAGGTTTTAGTTGATTTTTATTGGACTGAAGATGATTTTTCCATCAACTTTATCGTCTCTTTTTTCGTCTTTTTTTGAGTTCATTTTCGGCAGGGTCTTTTGCAGTTCCCGAACTTTTCATCAACTCAAAAAGCATTTCGTTGACGGCTTTGTTTAATTCTGTTTTTTCATTATTTTCAGTCCGGTTTTCTGTCTGCACTTCATTGACGCTTATGGGATTCAGAAATTTTTGATATTCCTTTTCTCCGATTAATGGTTGAAGTTCACCCACGTAATGAAATCTGGTATGAACAGCATACAGCTTTCCATCTTCGCCTTTTGTTATAGAAATATCTTTTTTTTCATCATTTGTGTTTTTGTTATTTCTAATAAAGTCCTTTACTTCAAACTGGACTTTTCGGTAGGTTTCCAAATCTTTCTTCCCTCGGTTTTCAAAAAGCATAAAGTCCTTGATTTCTGCTTCCGGATTATTCTTCTTAAAAAATTCAAGCAGGATCTTTTTTGTTTCCTGGCTGCGAATATTATAATCCTTCAGTATTTCAAAAGTCTTCTTATCCACCTTGTCAGAAGTAAATTCAAATACTTCATTCATTTTCATAATATCACTTCCTTTGTATACTTCTCCTGTTTTATGGTCGATCACGGTGTAGCCGAAAGGATTTTTATCTTCTTTATGATGAAAAACCATATCGATCCCGAAAACATCTTTCAGCTTTTTTTGGAGCTCGCTTTCAAAGGCAATCTTCATTTTTGAATCATTTCCTCCGTCAGTAGTCTTCTCTTTTGGAAGCACTGCTTCATTTTTTCTATTATCCACCACTTTAAAAACCTTATTGGAATACAATTCTTTGTATTTGCTTAATATGGCTTTCATCTGCTTAGCCCTTTTTTCATTTTTGCTGTTATCAAAAACAATCTGATCCCCTCTAATAGATTTTTGGTTTACTCCGTTTTTTAAAATGTTAAAAGAATTTTCATCACTTGTGTTTTTGCCTATCTTGTAACCATTTCTGCTGAGTAGAGTTTCCAACTGATCAAGCGAACTTATTTTGTAGTTCAGCAGCTTTTCCAGTTCTTCTTCCGGTTTCTGACCATATAATTTTTCCATTGTAACGCTTAATGCTTTTTGGGCTTTAAGCCTTTCATAACTGTCATTGATCTTTTTCCCTGTCTGTTTATCAACCCGGGTTGAAACAATGTGTACGTGATTATTATCTGTATCCTTATGAAAAACCACAATGAAAGGCTGTTCGCCATATTTCATTTCATCCATAAAATTCTCCGTTATCTTAGTAAGCTCTTCTTTCGAATGCCCTTGAAATTTTGTAGAGATCATCGCGTGAAATTGAGGCTTCAACACTTTTTTATTCCCGATTGAAATAGCTCTTAAATAGTTTCTTACTTCTTGCTTGCTGCTTGATTCGTTAATGAATGAAGGAAAATTTTTCATCAGCATTAATTCTCCAATGCCTTTATCAATTTTCTTATCGTTATAATGAACTCCTGGAAAACTCGGACCTGCCGGATCCATGATCTTAACAATCATCTTGATAGCTTTGCATAGATTTTTGTAAAGATTTCGTTCTGTTCTTTTTTCAGAATTATGATCTCTGATAACTTATCCGAAAAATTTCTGAGTTTATTTTCGCTGATAAATTTTTGACCATTTGCTATTTTTGCTACCTGATTGATATTATTTTCAATTTTTCCGAAGATGTTATCCTGTTTTTCAATGAACGCCAATACTTTTCGTCTCTCGTCATCCATCATTCTATTCTCTACGGAATTGATGATTAGACTAGTCAGGGAAATTTGTTTATTGGAACAGATTTTTTTCCAATCTTTCTTCTTTTCACTCTTAATTCTGAAAAAAATAACTTCATCTTTTTGCTCATCAATATTCATCTTTCAAATTCAAATTTGATTTTAAAAATGTTGTTTTCTATATTGGAACAAAGATGACCGCCGCAATTGCCATAATGCCTACAACGATAGAACTAACGACTTTTACTTTTTTCACTTCCCTGATTTGTTTTTTATCTATTGAAATCGTCTCTCCTTTTTTGGAAATACCATAAATATTGTTGCCATCAACTGATGTGATTTTTATTTTGTGGATTTTTGCAGTGAAATCCTGAACGTCATATTTGTGATTTAATGCTAAAGAATTATCTTTTAATGGTTTGCCAGGATTCGAAACAATAGACCTACAAGATGTTAGTGAAAGAGTGATCATCAGGCATAAAAATTTGAAAAAGTTTTTCATAGTTTATGATTAAGGTGTTACCCAACTTGTCAAACCGTTTACGCTTTTTAGAATATATGTTCCGGTAGCAGGCGGAGTTGGAACTATCTCTGTTGCAAAACCAAATGAACCATCTGTTTTGGCAACTACTTTTTTCGTATAGGATGAATCTCCGTCTGCATTGGGCATTTGGGAAGGTGTAACGCTGAGCTTGCCATTGATATTTAACCATCTTTCAGAAAAATCCCCCGAAATCAAAGCAAATTTGTAATCCGTATAATTGTTCGTGATACTATCCCAAAAGCTGGTTGAACTTGTTGTAACGCGGGTTGAATGTATAGCTAGTTTATTACTTACGCTTCTGTTTCCTGTGGCCGGGCTACCAGCGCCAATGCCGATGAAAATATTGTTAGACCCTGTTCGGTTTCCTGTTCCTGACAGATAGCCAATAGAGATGTTATCATTTCCTGAAGTAATGTAGGACATAGCTCCCGGACCAATTCCAATATTTCTACTACCGGAGATTACGCCGTTTGCGATGCCATTCAAAGCAGAAACTCCTGCAGCATAATTAAGTTTGCCTGTAACTTCTCCTTGAGACATTGCATAAGCACTAGCGGAATTTCCTTTTCCAGAGGTTATATTAGAGTCGGTTGCAAAAATAGAATTGTAGTCACCGGTGATTGGACTTCTGGAATTTCCCAGTATGTAATTTTCTTTCTCATCAAAATTAAGATGCAGACTGTTCTTGACAATAAGTTCAACCGTAGAAGTGTTGCCCTTGAGTGCAACTGTATTTAGTGGGTCTTCTTTTATAAATGACTTCCATAGATCACCGTCAAAATAATACAACCCGGACTTTGTGATATGAATAACCTGACCGGATAAATTAGTAGCTGGAGATGTTACAAACACGACAGCTCCTTTTTTTGCAGATGAATATGTTTTTGCTGCGAGTTGGTTACCTGTAATCCTTGGAGGAATAATCCCGTCATAATGATTGGTGTCATTTGGTTTCCCTACAACTTCTAAAGTAGCCTCGGGCGTCTGGGTGTTGATGCCAATCTGTCCCTGTATTGTTGTTGCTATGAAAGGCAGAAAAAAATAAATTAATGTTTTCATTTTATTTTTTATTAAAATTCATTTGGTCTTAAGAATCGTATTAACTGTGTATAATTTGTATTAATTGCTATAATTTTAGCGTCCTAGTGTAGATAGGGTCTGATCCAATTTGAGTAGCCCTGAACTTCTCCATAAGTATAATATGATGTTGATATTGCGCCTAAAGAAGCTTGAGGAATTTTTATGGTGAAATTTTCAAGCAAGGCAGGAATAAGCATTGTTGAATTCTCAGGATGTAAAAAAACAATCTGGTTAGGAATATACCCTATGTCACTAAAGATATCCGGAATATTTATAAGTGCGTCGGAAGTAATTGGTTCTGAATCAGTCGACCTGAATATTTGAAATTTTACATTGACGATACCATTAACTTTTCTGAATGATACGGATCCTTTTAAGCCTCCATAATTTTTGGTCCCAATGGTATAGTATTTAGAAGCGGTTAAATAATTATTTGTATTTCCATTATAATTAACCGGAGCGGACCATGTAGAAGTTGCACTAAGAGCCGCAGTACTGGTATGGTCAAACGTCAATAGAATTCTATATTCAGTGGGTTGCTTTTCTTTTGAAAATGTTTGCCACAAATTGCCATCAAAATAATATAATCCGGGTTCAGTTATTTGAATGACTTGTCCTGATAAATTGTTAGCCGGAGATGTTACAAAGACGACAGTTCCTTTTTTTGTAGATGAATATGTCTTTGCAGCGAGTTGATTTCCTGTAATTCGTGGAGGAATAATTCCGTCATAATGATTGACATCATTTGGTTTTCCTACCACTTCTAAAGTCGCCTCTGGAGTTTCGGTATTGATGCCGACCTGACCTTGGATTGATACTACTATTAATGCCAGTAGAAGATGACTCAATTTTTTCATTAGTATTTTGATTAAAAATTCTGTGACAAAATTGGGCGTTAAAACCTTCTAAAACAATAGTATTCAATGGGTTTGGGCTAAATAAGAATAATCTGGATTAGTTTGGAAACTTCCCAGGATTAAAAAAGAATGATTTGGATTAATTTGGATTCTTGTACCAAAATTTAATTAAAAACAAAAAAACAAGTTCCGCAGTTTTTTTCCCCTTTTTGAAAAAAAGGCAAGATCGTCTTTGGATATAAAACTTGAAAAGTTTGTATATACAAAGACACATCTTGCTCAAAAAAAGCCGCTTATTTTTCGGAGTTCTGAAAAACGATTAATAGTATTGATAATCAGCAGTTTTGATTCTTTTATTGTTTTTATTGGAAATGTGTGGAAGTGAAGTCTGAGCATACGAAAGTAAATAATAAATCCTTTCAAAGTGATAATTTATCTATCGTATTGTAGATCAAATCGTAAGGATTTTGACCTGTACTTATCTTAAGCAGGTGACCTGTATATGATTTACGCAGGTATGAACTCCAGCTGTATGTGTATTACGCAGGTTTGATGATCGGCATGATTCTATTTTATGATGATGATCTGTATCTTATTTACACAGGTATGAATTTAAAGCTGTATTTATTTTATGCAGGTTGATGACTAGTATAATCCTTTTTATACAGTTTGCAGGGAAAGCTACAGCAGAGTTCACAATACATTCCGTCAAATTAAAAAAGGGAAGAGAACCTGACATCCCCTCAAAGCTTTTTTGTTCGGAAAAACGTAGGACTTTAGACTTTGGAATTGCGTTTTGCAAAAAAGCGAAGTGGCTTTGAAAGGACATCCAACAAAACCAACCCTAAAAGCAACCGCCATCATTGCCCGGAAATCAACAACAGGATATCTTTACTGAATTACCGCCAGATAAAAATAAACATTGTAAATATTATTGAAAATGAAAAAGAGCGGATAAAAAAAATGATCCGAATTTGCAACATTTGGTGCAACAGGGGTAAACTTCACTAAATATTTTTTTAAACAATTTTGGTAGTTAAAATATTAATCGTAATATTGCGATGTATAATTTTTGATAAAAATGGGAGTTACAAAAACTGAAATATACACGGAACAGCAGAACCGTTTAGCAACTTCGCTAAAGGCATTGGCTCATCCTGCACGCATAGCTATCCTGCAATATATCATTAAACAAAATGCCTGTATTTGTAATGACTTGGTAGAGGAATTGGGATTGGCACAAGCTACCATTTCGCAGCATTTGAAAGAACTAAAAAACATTGGTATTATCAAAGGAAATATAGAGGGAACCAGTGTATGCTACTGCATTGATGAAAATGTCTGGCAGCAGATTAAGAAGGAACTCAATACTTTCTTTGTTGACGATATAGGTATTGATAAATGTTGCTAAGCATTTATTTTAACCAAATCAATCGTAATAATGCAATATAACAATTAAATAATGAAATTATGAAACTATCAAAAATCAAAGAAATCTTACCAACATTAGAGCATGTTGAATTTCAATTAGAGAACGGAACGTTTGTTCCCGAACATTTCCACGTTACCGAAGTTGGGCAAATCAATAAAATTTTTATTGATTGTGGTGGTGTAATCCGCAATGAAAAAGTTGTCAATTTCCAATTATGGAATGCTGACGATTACGAACATAGATTGAAGCCAACCAAACTATTAAATATCATCAAACTATCCGAAGAAAAATTAGGTATGGAAGATGCCGAAATTGAAGTAGAATATCAAATTGATACTATCGGGAAATATGATTTGGATTTCAACGGAAAAACATTCGTACTGAAAAGTAAAACAACAGCTTGTCTTGCTCAGGATGCTTGCGGTATTCCTGTCGAAAAGCAAAAAATAAAATTATCAGCGTTGAATAATGCTTCCTGCACACCTAATTCAGGATGTTGTTAAACCCTTTAAATCAATCAAAATGTATAAGAATTTAGTTGAAACAATAAACAATGTTACTACTTTTCAAAACATCAGTGAAGAACGCAAAAATATATTACGACCACTGATAGATTTTGTACAGCAAAAAGTAAACAATAGTCAGGAAATAAGTATCAACTTCATTTGTACCCACAATTCCCGAAGAAGCCATTTATCGCAGGTTTGGGCACAGGTAGCAGCAGCACACTATGTTATCCCAAAGGTACATTGTTATTCGGGTGGTACAGAAGAAACGGCATTATTCCCGAAAGTGGCAGAAACATTGACACATCAGGGATTAAGTATTTTCAAAATAGCAGATACCGACAATCCTGTATATGCCATAAAGTATAGTGATAATTCTTTGCCGATTGTTGGTTTCTCCAAAAAATATGATAGCCCTTTCAATCCTGTATCAGCGTTTGCAGCTATTATGACCTGTTCACAGGCAGACGGCGGATGCCCTTTTATTGCAGGAGCAGAAAAGAGAATACCTATCACATTTGAAGACCCTAAAATTTCAGACAATACACCGGAACAATCAAAGGTCTATGCTGATAGAAGTTTACAGATAGCAACGGAAATGTTCTATGTTTTTTCAATGATTAAAATGTAGCCGATGCAACCAAAACTAAAATTCTTAGACAGATACCTTACCTTATGGATATTCCTTGCAATGGCAGTAGGTATAGGATTGGGATATATTTTTCCCGGTATTTCAAAAATTACAAATGCGCTATCCGTAGGCACTACAAATATTCCGTTGGCAATAGGTTTAATATTGATGATGTATCCGCCATTAGCAAAGGTTGATTATTCATTATTGCCTATGGCGTTTAAGGATAAAAAAGTAATTGGTATATCCTTATTGCTGAATTGGGTTATCGGTACAGTGCTAATGTTCGGGTTAGCCGTTTTATTTTTAAGGAATGAACCCGATTATATGACAGGTTTGATACTGATAGGTTTGGCAAGATGTATCGCAATGGTAATCGTTTGGAGTGATTTAGCTAAAGCAAACAGAGAATATACAGCTATGTTAGTTGCATTAAACAGTATCTTCCAGATATTTACTTACAGTTTTTTAGTATGGTTATTCATCAACGTATTACCTGCAAAATTAGTATTAGCCAATTTCAATGTAAGCGTATCAATGAAAGATGTTACCGAAAGCGTATTGATATATTTAGGTATTCCTTTCTTGGCAGGTTTTTAAGCCGATACATCCTTGTAAAATCAAAAGGTATAGAATGGTATAACCGGAAATTTGTACCCAAAATATCGCCCATTACATTGTATGCTTTACTGTTTACTATAGTATTGATGTTCAGTCTGAAAGGCGATAAAATAGTAGAGTTGCCAATGGATGTAGTAAAAGTAGCAATACCGTTAATCATCTATTTTATACTTATGTTTTTCGTGAGCTTCTTTATCAATAAATCTCTTAAAGTTCCTTACGATAAAAACGCATCCATCGCATTTACAGCCACAGGAAACAATTTTGAATTGGCAATAGCCGTAGCAATATCGGTTTTCGGTATTCATTCGCCACAGGCATTTGTGGGCGTTATCGGCCCATTGGTGGAAGTTCCTGTACTGATATTATTGGTACGTGCAAGTTTGTGGCTAAAGAAGAAATATTATGACCAAAATGCTCATTGATGCTTTGAATAAAGAAATGATATAAAGAAAGTCAGCAAACTACTTGACCAGTTTTCCATTTGGCAGATATAAATTTAAGCAATATTAAAAATGAAGAATTGGACAACGCAGTGGATAAATACATCAATTGACAACTGTTCTACAATTACAAGAAAATATTAATTGTAATTTTATAGAGCTTATTTTAAGCTAATTTCAAATAAAGCACAAAATATATGACAACACTCTTTATAAAAAATATGGTTTGCAACCGTTGTATTATGGTAGTGCAGAATGAATTGGAGAAGCTTGGATTGACTGTGAAAAATATAAAGCTGGGAGAAGTTACCTTGGATAAAGAATTAGCTGAAAACGTTAAAACCAATTTAGTGCAAGCACTGACTGTATTAGGTTTTGAATTAATAGATGATAAAAAAAGCCGAATTATAGAAAAAATAAAAAATATTATTATTGACCTCGTTCATCATCAGGATGGCGAAACAAAATACAATTTGTCGGATGTTTTAAATAGCAAGATACACCACGACTATAATTATCTCTCTAATTTATTTTCAGAAATTGAAGGCACTACTATCGAAAAATATTTTATTGCCCAAAAAATAGAGAAGGTAAAAGAATTATTGGTATATGATGAACTATCTTTGAGTGAAATTGCTTTCCGTTTAAATTACTCAAGTGTAGCCTATTTAAGCAACCAATTCAAAAAGGTAACAGGACTTACCCCAAGTTATTTCAAGCGAATACGAGAGGATAAAAGAAAACCTTTGGATAAGGTCTAAGTAAATCTTACAAATCATTCCCAAAATTCCACAACGAAAAAATGGAAACAATACGGAACTTTGTATCATAAAACTCATACAAAATGGTACACAAATATCAAGTAACAGGTATGACCTGTGGAGGTTGCGAAGCAAAGGTGAAATCAGCTTTATTAAAGGTTGAAAATGTGACAAATGTTGAAGTTTCAAAAGATGAAAACTCAGCTACCCTGACAATGGATAAACACATTCCAACTACACAATTGCAAAAAGCATTAACCGTTGTTGGAAAATATACCATAGAAATGAGCAATAACAAAAGCCCACAACATACCACGACAAATGAACCAGTGGCAAAATCCTGCTGCTCTGCTCATTCTCACGATGATAAAAAAACAATCGAAGTGACTAGCAATATAAAAGGCAAATACTATTGTCCAATGCATTGTGAAGGCGATAAAACTTATGATAAAGCTGGCGATTGCCCTGTTTGTGGAATGCATTTGGTAAAAGAAGCAGAAT
Organism: Chryseobacterium carnipullorum; assembly: GCF_003815695.1. Lineage (NCBI taxonomy): Bacteria > Pseudomonadati > Bacteroidota > Flavobacteriia > Flavobacteriales > Weeksellaceae > Chryseobacterium > Chryseobacterium carnipullorum. The sequence continues at coordinate 5,405,882 of NZ_CP033920.1, forward strand.
TGAATGTAAAGAAAACGATGTACACCTGCCCAATGCATCCCGAAGTTATTCAAGATAGTCCGGGTTCATGTCCTATATGCGGAATGGATTTAGTACCCATGGAACCAAGCGATTCCGAAGAAAAAAAAACCTATCTGGATTTGCTTAAAAAAATGAAAATTGCAACCCTCTTTACGGTGCCAATTTTTATTATTGCCATGATGGAAATGGTACATAACAATCCGTTATTTCAAATAATGGACAGCAACATGTGGAACTGGGTGCAATTTCTGTTTTCAATTCCTGTTGTTTTCTATGCTGGTTGGATGTTTTTTGTACGAGCTTGGAAATCCATAATCACTTGGAATCTAAATATGTTTACCCTTATCGGAATAGGAACTGGAGTTGCATTTTTGTTTAGTATTGTAGGAATGCTGATTCCGAATATCTTTCCGGAAGAATTTAAAACCGAACACGGAACCATTCATCTTTATTTTGAAGCAGCAACAGTAATCATTACACTGGTCTTGTTGGGACAATTGTTAGAAGCAAGAGCACATAGCCAAACCAGTGGAGCTATAAAAGCGTTATTACAATTAGCACCAACCGAAGCTACTTTGATTGGTGAAGGGGGCGATAAAGTGATTTCCATTCATGATATTAAGAAAGGTGATTTATTACGCGTAAAACCAGGAGATAAAATTCCAGTTGACGGAAAAATAACCGATGGTGAAAGCAGTATTGATGAAGCAATGATTACAGGAGAACCAATTCCCGTTGACAAAAAGAAAGACGATAATGTAATTTCGGGAACAATCAACGGGAACAAATCATTTGTAATGATGGCCGAAAAAGTAGGTTCTGAAACATTACTTTCTCAAATTGTACAAATGGTTAACGATGCTTCTCGTTCAAGAGCACCCATTCAAAAATTAGCCGATAGTATTTCTAAATATTTTGTACCCATTGTAGTAATCATTTCAGTAATTACCTTTTTTGTTTGGGCACTATTTGGTCCAGAACCAGCGAAGGTTTATGGATTTATAAATGCCATTGCAGTTTTAATCATAGCTTGTCCTTGTGCTTTAGGTTTAGCCACGCCGATGTCTGTGATGGTGGGTGTGGGCAAAGGAGCACAATCTGGAGTATTAATTAAAAATGCCGAAGCCTTAGAAAATATGAATAAGGTGGATGTTTTAATAACAGATAAAACAGGAACGCTAACTGAGGGAAAACCTTCTGTAGAAAAAATTTACGCATCAACTAATAACGAGGATGATTTATTGCAAAATATAGCTTCCTTAAACCAATACAGTGAACATCCATTGGCACAAGCAGTAGTCAATTATGCCAAAACAAAATCTATTTCATTAATTGGAGTCAAAGATTTTGAAAATGTTACAGGAAAAGGAGTTACAGGAACGGTTACCAATAGAAAAGTAGCATTAGGCAATAAAAAACTAATGGAACAGGTTAAGGCAACTATTTCTGACGATTTAGAAACCAAAATTATTGCAGAACAAAAACTTGGTAAAACGGTTTCTTACATTGCTGTTGATGATGTTACAGTTGGTTTTGTTTCAATTACCGATGCGATAAAAACTTCGAGTGCAGCAGCGATAAAAGAACTAATGCTCCAAGGTGTAGAAGTAATTATGCTTACTGGCGACAATGTTAATACAGCCAAAGCAGTAGCGGATGAATTAGGTTTATCTTCCTATAAAGCAGGATGCTTACCCGAAGATAAACTCAACGAAATTAAACGTTTACAAGCAGAAGGGAAAATTGTAGCTATGGCTGGTGATGGTATAAATGATGCTCCGGCATTAGCACAAGCCAATATCGGAATAGCTATGGGAACTGGAACTGATGTAGCCATAGAAAGTGCCAAAATAACTTTAGTAAAAGGCGATTTATTAGGTATCGTTAAAGCAAAAAATTTGAGCCATGCTGTTATGAAAAACATCAAGCAAAATTTATTCTTTGCCTTTTTCTACAATGTGCTTGGTGTTCCAATTGCAGCAGGTATTTTATATCCGTTTTTCGGAATTTTATTATCTCCAATGATTGCAGCTTTAGCAATGTCTTTAAGTTCTGTATCGGTAATCGTAAATGCATTGCGATTACGCAGTTTTAAACTTTAAATGAATTATTCAATAAACAAAATGGAAAAGAATAATCAAGACTTACGATTCAAAACAAATATTAACTGTGGTGGATGTGTAGCATCTGTAAAACCTCATTTGGATAATACCATGGTATAATATGCCATTGGGAAGTAGATACAACTAAAGACAAGGTGCTTACCGTAAAATCAGAAGGAATTACACAAGAACAGGTAATTGAAACTGTACAGAAAGCAGGTTTTAAGATAGAACCATTAAACAAAGATAATTTCCTTATCCTAATAACCTGTTTAGTTATTTAACTTATAACAAACACTTTAGGTAATTAACTGTATATTTATTTTAATAAGCATAAAAAGGACTATGCAGACTAGTGATTTAGATATTTTATCTATAATTCTGTGTTTGCAGTTCACGAAAGTGCAAAATATAGCAATTAAAAGAAATAATTTCATAATTTTGTAGTGTTGAAAAATTTGAGTAAACATATCAGCTTTGTCATCTTACTATGTTTGGGCTTTTTCCTAATGCCAAGCATAAGCTATGCTTGTGCAAAAAAAACAACTAAGACAGAGCAAAAGTCCTGCTCAAAAGATCAATCTGCAAAAGCAGAACATAAAAGCAGTTGCAAGGACAAGTCCTGTAAAAAATGCAAAAATGGTCACGACTGCGACGGCAATTGTAAGCACAGTTCATGTGGATGTAGCACTTCTTCATCTTCTGTAAGCTTACCAATACCAATAGATTTAAAAACAGCTAACCCTTTTGCTGAAATTAAAAAGCAAAAATTCGGTTTCAAAGAAGCCTACTATTCTTCAGGCTACTCTTCCATTTGGCAACCACCTAAAATAAGCTAAAACGATGGCTTGTTAGCCATACGTGTGCCTTGTCGAAAGCTGAATCCAGTTTTCGCAAACTCTTCGTATATCTTATTAAATTAAAAAAAATAAAAATGAAATCAATATCAAAAATATTGATGGTAATCATCGTATTACTATCAGCCGTAAACAGTTTTGCACAAATCAAAAATGCAAAAACAGAAACTGTAAAAATATATGGCAACTGCGAAATGTGTAAAACAACCATCGAAAAAGCAGGAAATTTAAAAAATGTAGCCACGGTAGATTGGAATAAAGATACCAAGATTGCTACACTCAACTATGATGGTAAAAAAACAAATCAGGACGAAATATTGAAACGCATTGCCTTAGCAGGTTATGACAGTGAGAAATTTTTGGCTCCAGATGATGTATATGCAAAATTATCCGACTGTTGCCAGTATAAAAGGGAACTAAAACCAGTTGCAAAAACCAGAGATGCAGGTATGGATATGAAAAATGAACACGCCAACCATAACCAAAGCGATATGGCTCAAAAAAATACCACTGAAACACAAAATGTACCGCAATTAAAAGCCGTTTTCAATAACTATTTTTCAGTGAAAGATGCGTTGGTAAAAACTGATGCAGGTACTTCTTCCGCAAAAGCTACCGAATTGGTAAAAGCCATTAAAGCAGTAGAAATGACAAAACTTTCCAACGAAGAACATACCGTTTGGATGAAAGTAATGAAAGATTTAACTGCTAATGCAGAAAAAATTGCTATAGCAAAAGATGTTACCAAACAAAGAGAAATTTTCGCTTTACTGGCTAATAATATGTACGAATTAGCCAAAGTTTCAAAACAAGAAACACCTGTTTATTATCAACATTGCCCAATGTACAATAATGGTAAAGGAGCAAATTGGCTAAGCAAAGAAGAAGCAATTAAAAACCCGTATTACGGCTCCAAAATGCTTACTTGCGGTAGCGTACAGGAAACTATTAATAACAAATAAAACGCTATTGTTATGGAAAGTATGGAAAACCAACACGAAATGCAACATAACCATAAGAATGAAAAGCATAATACTAATCACTCTTTAGCAATGTACAAACGCTTTGCTGTAATGGCTGTTGCTATGTTCATAGCTATGTACTTCATTATGTATGCTATGATTGACGGCTTACAGAACCTTATCCTGAACATCAATAATTTGTATATGACTTTGCTGATGGTTTCTGCAATGTTGATTATAGAACTATTGATAATGAAAGGAATGTATGAAAGCAAAAAAATCAACTGGGCAATCATAACGGTTTCCCTTGCGATTGGTATCTTTTCTTGGTTTGGTATTCGGGAGCAATTATTTGTGGGAAATAAAGAGTTTGTAAAAGGTATGATACCACATCACGCAGCAGCAGTATTGATGTCTGAAAAAGCTAAGCTTACCGACCCCGAATTGATACAGTTACAAAAAAACATACTGGAAACACAGGCACAAGAAATCGAATTTATGAAGCGTAAGCTAAATGAATTTGAAAACAAATAAATAAGACAAATTTCTTCAATAATATCAAAAATAAATAAAATGAAAAATATAATTTTCTCAATCATTACATTAGTAACAGTTGCAGCGGTAACAATTTCCTGCAATCAATCTTCAAATAAAAATAGCGACCAGCAAGCTAATGATAGCACAACAATTGCTGCAACTCCGGAGTTACAATCACCTACACACAATGATACGGTAGCAACTGTTACTTCAACGGATACATCTTCTCAAGAGGCAGAAAAGTCCGATGTGAAGCAAGCTCAAAAGTTTACTGTCGCACCTATAATTAAGGATTATTTGGCTTTAAAAAATGCACTTGTTGCAGATAATGACAAAGCAGCGGCTAATGCAGGAAAGCAATTGTTTACTACCTTAAAAAATGTGGATATGAACGCTATCCCAGCGAATAAACATAAAGAATATATGGAAATAGCGGAAAATGCCAAAGAAAATGCAGAGCATATTAGTGACAATGCTGGTAAAATAGACCACCAGAGAGAGCATTTAGCATCGCTAAGTAAAGACGTTTCTGACCTTATCACATTATTTGGAACTACCCAAAAATTATATCAGGACTACTGCCCAATGTACAATGATGGTAAAGGTGCGGTTTGGATTAACGAAGCTAAGACTATCAAAAATCCTTATTATGGCAGCAAGATGCTTACATGTGGCTCTGTAAAAAAAGAGTTCTAAAAATGAAGAGAGTATTAAAGATAATGTTGACAATAGTGCTGTTTATTTTTATTGCTATTCAATTTTATCAGCCTGCCCTTAATGTAGATAAAGGGCAGGTTTACACAACCGATTTTACCCAAGCGTATAAAATGCCTGTTGAAGTAAAAGCGATGCTTCAAACCTCTTGCTACGATTGTCATAGTAACAATACTAATTATGTTTGGTACGACTATGTGCAACCTATGAGAGCATTAGTAGAAAACCACATAAAAAACGCAAAAGAGGTTTGAATTTCAACGAATGGGGTACATACTCAAATAGGAAGCAGGAAAGATTATTAAACTCAATTAAAGAACAAATCGAAACTAAACAAATGCCCTTAGCATCATATACAATGATGCATAAAAACACAAAACTGAATGATGAGCAAATCAAAGTTTTAACCAATTGGCTAAAAGAGCAGGATTAAGTTTCAAGAAAAAAAATATCAAAATGAATATACCTAAAAATGTTACGATCAGGTTGCTGCAAGCAGTTTTTATACTGTTATGTTCGCAATCTCTCTTTGCACAAAAAGTAGTTCGTTACGAGTTGTATGTAAAAGATACGCTTGTAAACTACGCAGGCAAAGAAAAAAGAGCCATTTCCGTAAATGGTCAAATACCAATGCCAACGCTCACTTTTACCGAAGGCGATACAGCCGAAATCGTTGTACATAACCAATTAAAAGAAAGTACCTCATTGCATTGGCACGGAGTGTTCCTGCCCAACAAAGAAGATGGTGTGCCCTGGCTTACACAAAAACCTATTAAGGCAGGCACAACCTATACCTATCGCTTCCCAATTATCCAACACGGAACGCATTGGTATCACTCACATTCTGGTTTGCAGGAGCAAATTGGGATGTATGGCAGTTTTATAATGAAGAAAAAGGATGATGATAAAACCTTTAGAAAAGGAATTGACGATTTGCCGACTGTACCCATCATTTTAAGCGAGTGGACAAATCTTAATCCCGACAACATCAACAGGATGCTGCATAATGCCAACGATTGGGCAGCTATTAAAAAAAATGCAACACAGTCTTATGCAGAAGCTATTAGAGAAGGACATTTCAAAACAAAACTAACCAACGAATGGAAACGGATGTTGGCAATGGATGTAAGCGATGTGTATTATGACAAAATTTTAATCAATGGAAACCATACGACCGATTTAAAAAAGGTGGACGGCAAAACGCTAAAAGCGGGCGATAAAGTACGATTGCGAGTTTCAAACGGTGGTGCTTCGTCCTATTTTTGGTTGCGGTATGCAGGCGGTAAAATTACCGTAGTTGCAAATGACGGTAATGATGTAGAACCTGTGGAAGTAGATAGATTAATCATTGCGGTTTCTGAAACTTACGATATTGTAGTAACAATTCCTGAAGATGGTGTTGCTTATCAGTTTCTAGCTACTACTGAAGACAGAACACAATCCGCAAGTTATTTTGTGGGCAATGGCATCAAACAATTAATATCACCACTTCCTAAATTAAAATATTTTGAAGGGATGAAGATGATGAACGATATGATGAAGATGAATGGAGATTTGGACGATATGGGAATGAAAATGAGCCTGAACCAAATGGATATGAACGTGGTAATGTATCCTGAAATTACTGGAGAGGCAAAACCAAAAGAAGACCATAGTCAACACAATATGAATATGGAAAATGATCCCAACCGTTACAATGCAAATGCTTTGGGAGAAATCAAAACGCTGAATTATGCAATGCTACAATCTCCTTCCAATACGGAACTTCCTAAAGATGCGCCAGTAAAAGAATTGAAATTTACCCTTACCGGAAATATGAACCGTTATGTGTGGAGTATGGATAATAAAATACTTTCAGAAGTTGATAAAATACCTGTGAAAAAAGGAGAAATTCTTCGAATTACCATTCATAATAACTCAATGATGCGCCATCCAATGCACTTGCACGGTTTTGATTTCAGGGTAATCAATGGCAAAGGCGAAAAATCACCACTAAAAAATGTTATAGATATAATGCCAATGGAAACTGATACCATTGAGTTTTTAGCAAACGAAGAAGGAGATTGGTTTTTCCACTGTCATATCCTTTATCATATGATGTCAGGAATGAACAGGGTATTTGCAGTTGACGATTATCAAAATCCGAATTTACCTAACAAAAAACAAGCATATAATATGTTGCAAAGAGAAAGCAATATGCCACACTTAATGGCTCAGAATGATTTTGCTAGCAATGGAAATGATGGTGATGCGATGCTTCAGAATTCAAGATGGAGTTTAGGGACAGAATGGCGATTAGGCTATAACGATATGCACGGTTATGAAGTAGAAACACATTTAGGAAGGTACATTGGAAAAATGCAATGGTTTATGCCGTTTATAGGTTTTGATTGGAGGTATCGTAAAATGGGTATGGATGAACACGAAACCAATTTATTCGGACAGAAAAATGAAAAAGATACACGTAGAGCTATTAGCTTGGGCTTTATGTACACATTACCAATGTTAGTAAACTTTCAGGCAGAGGTATATCACGATGGAATTGTACGTCTTTCTTTAATGCGTGAAGATATTCCCATCACAAAGAGATTGAGGGCTGGTTTTATGGTCAACACCGATATGGAATATATGACAGAGCTAAAATATATTATCAATAAAAATGTGGGTATTCGTACACATTATGATAGCGATATGGGCTGGGGTATTGGGTTATCTTTAAATTATTAAAACAAAGGATAAACAGCTAAGCCAGGAAACCGAAAACGTTTTTTCAATCCGTTTGAGCTGTCTCAACTATATACCACAATATTACAATTTAAAATTGCACATGACAATGATAGAACTGATAAAGGCAACACCCGCATTTCCTGTCAGGGAAATTGACAAAGCAGTTCAATTTTACAAAGACAAATTTGGTTTTGATTGTCGGCACAAGGAAGACACTTTTGCAATTTTGGTTCGGGGCAACATAGAACTGCATTTGTGGGCTTCCTGCAATTATAGTTGGAAATGGAAAAGCATTTTTCTATTTCTAAAACCGATTAGTAGTGGGGCAGAAAGCTTTTTAGCAGGAACACACAGTTGCAGAATTGAAGTAAAAGGAGTTGAAGAGCTGTATAAAGAGCTAAAAGAAAAAGAGGTGCTTCACAATGAAAAAACAGAGATAGAAAGTACCTATTATGGCACAAGAGAATTTGCAGCATTAGACTTATACGGAAATCTTTTATCCTTTTATGAAAATGTATAAAAAGATGTTTTTGTATTTTAGTATTTGCTTAAATAAACAATTTGCTTATCTTTGTACTTATGGATAATCTTTCTTGTATAAGGCAGCAGGCGGACGTTAAGCAGATAATGCGTTGCAAAGACCGGATTAGTGAAATCAAAGGAACAGTTGATTATTTATCCAGCGGACTTGAGTTAGCGGGTAACAATGTAAGACTGAAAATACTTTTTCTTCTTTATGAAGAAAAGAAACTTTGTGTTTGCGACCTAAGCGATATTCTCAGTATGACCATTTCGGCAGTTTCTCAGCACTTGCGAAAACTCAAAGACAGAAAACTCATTGAAACGGAAAGACAAGCGCAAACTATTTTCTATTCGTTGGCAAAAGAGTATGAAAAAATGCTCAAACCTTTTTTCAAAATCCTTAACGAAAACAAAATTTTGGAAGCAATATGAAAACAGAAAAAAAATTAATCGGTGCAGGACTTTTGACAGCAATTGCTTCGTCCTTGTGCTGTATTACGCCAATTTTGGCTATAGTTGCGGGTTCAAGCGGAATTGCTTCTACCTTTTCGTGGCTCGAACCTTTTCGACCTTATTTTATTGGTATGACTGTTTTAGTTCTTGGCTTTGCTTGGTATCAAAAACTGAAACCTCAAAAACAAATTGACTGTAATTGTGAAACAAATCAAAAACAAAATTTTATGCAAACGAAATCATTGTTAGGAAGTATTACCGTAATATCAGTTTTACTTCTATCATTTCCGAGTTATGCTCACATCTTTGTTCCGAAGACAAAAATCACGGCAATTGTTACTTCGACTTCTAAAATTCAGAAAGTTGAATTTACTATTAAAGGAATGACTTGTTCAGGATGTGAACATCATGTAAAGACAGAAATTAGCAAACTAAAAGGCATTGTTGAAGTTATTGTTTCTTACGAAAAAGGCAACGCAATTGTAAAGTTCGACAACAAACAAACCAGCATCGAGCAAATCGAAAAAGCTATCAACTCTACTGGTTACAAATCACTAAAAAGCAAAATTATTTCATAATGGACATCATTTTAATATCCGAAATAACTTGTCCAACCTGCGGACATAAGAAATCCGAAGAAATGCCAACTGATGCTTGTCAATTTTTCTATCAGTGTGAGAGTTGCAAAACAACTCTAAAACCTATAAAGGGAGATTGTTGCGTGTTTTGTAGTTACGGTACAGTAAAGTGCCCACCTATTCAAGAGGGAAATGCTTGTTGTAAATAACTAAACCACTATGGACTTTCAGTCCATAGATTTGAACAACGAATGAAATTCGTTTAAAAAACTCCACAGATGCACAGATAATAAAATATTAAAAAATTCATTTTATTATCTGTGCATCTGTGTCGAATAAAAAATTTATAGAAACTGAAATTCTTGCACTGAAAGTGCATAGTTTCAACTAACTATTTTAATGCTTAATTGAAACTATGCACAACGAGTTTTCTATAGTCAGTTAATACTTACAACCTTTTTTCTAAAACAAACCAAAGCCAAAGTCCGGAATTGTTTTAGAAATGGGGTTGTTCCGCTTTCCGCAAAAATACGTTTCCGACCGCAGGGAGGAATTGCATTTTTGCCGCCCAACTTTTGGTCAGGCGGTTTTTTATATTTTTATCAGTTGAGAATGGAAATTTTTTAGATTAAGGAAAAAACCTCTGTTTTCAGTCAGTCCGTTGCGAAACAAGTTCCACAATAGAGAACATCCCATTTGTGCTAATGTAGAATTAATAAACAAATCCTGCTTTTCTAATGCTTCTGCTAAACTGCAACTTGGTGTATCATCTTGCGTTTCAGACTGCAAAAGCAGTTCTCCAAATTCTTCCGTCACATAAGGAAGATTCGACGTTGTTTGATATTTTTCGGAATCAGGTTGTTTTATATTCTCAACTGTAGAAAGCAAAACCTGTCCAGAATATCGGTTGTTGCCAAAATCCATCCAATATTTAGCCTGGTTTCTGTATAATCTCCTACCCTCTTTCAATTCATTCAGAATATCAGCAATTTCAAATCGTGATTTGACATTATCAACACACGACATATAAATTGCGGACTGCATATTCTCTTGGATTCTTCCTAAAGAATCTCTTTCAAACTTTCTGACTTCGGCTTTCAAATTCGTTCCAGACCATCGGTTTGCCCGATTTATCAGTGCAACTGCCTTTGGTAATCCTACTTCACATTCTGCAAAACGCTGTCTGCCTTGATTCGCTTCTGTGACAATATCATCATCCCACAACCGCACCTGTAATCCTGCGTGTCCCAATTCAATCAATGAATGGTTCATTTCCATCAAGGCGGTCAATACTTTTGAACCTGTTCCACCTGCACCTATGAGGTTTACCATTACAGGATTGGTAGGATTTAAAAGGCTATCATCGGTAAAATGGACTTTTGTTTTTTCAGATTGTATCATTAGAGTAGATTTTTTAAAGTTAGATTTGAATTGATTAGAATATCTGTCGGAAACGGCTCTTTTGAATCAATAAGGCTTTTCCAAAGGATTACCAAGTTTCCTTTAATCGGATTATGGCTGTTGACCAAATGGCTGAAATAAGAATTGAAAAAATAGTTTTCCCATTTCTTAGTAAACTCTTCGAGTGATGCGGAACTTTTAATGTTTACGTCGACCGTTCCCATACAAACACTTCCGCTTTCGTAAACATTAAAGAACGGAGCGTGAAATAGTGGTGTATCTGTATTGGGGCGTTGGTCTGTCTCCAATGCGAATATTTTCATTCCCTGCTTATTAGCACACCATACCAAAGGTGGCACATTCGCTAATCCGTTTGGAATCGAAAGCTTCTCGGTAAATAATAAATGTCGTTCCTGTGCTTTTGTGTACCAGACCACTTTTCCATTTTCCGACGTATCTATTAAAAGTATAGTTTCAGAAATAACTCCACTTGGTCTTAGAAAATCTTTGTCTTTCTTATTTTGGATATTCAGCATTTTCGATAAACGCTGTGCTTCCCTTAAGGTCAAAGGATGGGAATTGATGGGATTTCCATTGCGGTCAATATCAAAATGTTCAACATAACCATCGGGATTATAATCTTCTGTCTCATAAAAGACCAATGCTGATTTAGGATGGTAGAGTGTTCCAAAATTATTGGTTATGTCAGTTTCTTCATTTTCAGTTGTATTGATTGTATTTCTCATAGCTTGTTATTATAATTTGCTTTATTTATATGTTTGACAGATTAGTTAAGCAATCGACACAATTCGTTCAAGACCTTAAATAGCTGATTTTCAAAATCAAGATTTTTATCGGTTATATCACTTCCGTTAAATGTTTTAAAAATCATTGGTTCCTGTGTTTCAGCATATTCGTTGAACTCGTTATTGACCATACTCGTTAGATTATCATAAATTAATCCGTCACTCTCGGCAAAAAAGGAAATATATTTATCCATTGCGATAACAGTTTCCTCGTTGTAATAGTCATCTTCGTCCATATCTTCGGATTTGACCGCATTGTTATAGTGGGCATTTCTGAAAATGCTTTCATTAGGGTAATCACAATAAAGTTTAAAGGCTTTTTCTGCCAATTGAAGGCATTCTTTATCAAACCTGTTTTTCGGTCTAAAACGTTTCAGCCGTTGCTCAAAAAAGATAAGATTTCTGCAGTCGGCAATCTTTTGTCCCATCATATCTCCGATGATTTCTGCACGTTGAAGGTCTTTTTTGCGGTTGTGACTATCCTCTATTTCTTCGTCCTGTTGAAGCCAATCGTTAAGCATTTCGTAATTATAATAGAGATAAGAATCCTCCTGCCTATAATATGGAATATCTGCATTTCTATACAGATAAGCGCATACTGATAACAGTAAACAGGCTGCTTTTCTGTGTACCTTATTGTGGAGAAATTGATAAAGCGGTACGACAGGAACATAAAACAAGGTTGCCCCTGTGTTGCATCTCTCTTCTATTGCGAAGTAGGTCTTACTAGCCTTTTCTATCAGTCGGATACTCTGCCAATTTTCACTCTTGGTTTTCAACTGCGCTTCAATATCTCTCAAAGCAAGGCTGATATTATAAGGATAATTAAAATGCTGTGTCGGCATCGTAGTTATATCATAATGCTTTGCTAATTGAGAAAGGGACTTATAAAAATCCCTTTCTATTTTAGCAGACTTACGTTTGGTCTGTTTTATGGTTATGTCATTCTCCTCTAATTTCGGCATAAAGCAGGTTTTCAGAAAAGCATCGGAAGTTGAGAGATTGGAACTGATTTCCGTTGGTCTTTCTGAACTTCCGAGCTGTCTTTCATTTGATGCATCCACTCTGCGTATTCCCTTAGTTGTCGGTGCAGTTGTTTTTGTTTTTTTTCTTCGGGTGGTTGAATTGTTCCCGATATTGTTTTTCGTTGCATTCATTTTTTGTTAATGGTTGTTGGTTGATAGTTGATAACCTTTTAGCAACAGCTTTTGGCGGACGGCTTTATACAGTTCTCATTTCGTTAATCTAAAAGCTATCCACCATTTGCCTGTTATCCTTTTGTTCCAACTACACTCTCAAATTGGTATTCAACGGCATCATCCTTGATTTTCGGTGCTGAAATTTTTGAAGTGGTTAGAATCGGGTATGTGTTGGCGTAAAAATTCATTACGGCTTCTACACTCCATTTTGGTTCGGGGTCGGTCAAGCGGATTTCCTGCCCGTTATCTTTTAATATAAAAACTCTGTCTAATAGTGTTGCGAGTAACATAATTTTTGATTTTTAGTTTAAATTTCGGTTGATTGAGGTTGATTTTCAGAGAAAAGACTTGGGGCAAAATGCCCTTCGTATTCATCCTGCTTTTTGCGGATTTTCTCAGCATATTCAGGAAATTCCGAACCTTTCGGAAGTGCAGACCACGCTTCTTTATACTTGCCCTCCTTTTCGAGTTCTTCAGCTTTCTGTAAGGCTTCGCCGTACTTTTTATCTTTGACTTCCTTTTCTTTTTTCTCCTTATCAGATTTCTCTTTTTCCATTGCCGATTTCTTCTTGGCTTCTTCGACCTGTTTCATAAAACTTTCCATATCTACCATTAAACCCGATGCGGTTTGTAATGGAGTGGAAATATTCTCAAAAAATCCATTGTCCAAATCTTCTGCTGTCCCACGCAAATTAAGGGGCGGAATCGTTTTCCTTGCATCGTCTCCGCATTGCTCATTGGTGAGCAATACGGAAAGAACAAAGTTGTTTTCTGTGGTCGGTCGGAGTGTGATTTGCAAATCTCCTGTAAGATTGAGTTTGGCTATCTGTCTGAAAAAATTGGTTTGCATAATTGTAGGTTTAAAGTTGATGGTTGTTGATGTTTCCTGTTTGGACTATTTTGTCAGTTCCCATAATGAAAATTCTTTAGTCCAAAACTCTTCCCCTGTATATTTTCCAAAAGCATTATAAATAGCGTTTCCATTCTTGAATACCTGCATTTGATAACAGTTTAGATTATTTTCGGGTTGAAGGAGTTTTTTTAATTCGTCAGTTTCCAATTCAATGAAAACGCTGTCTTTTTCAGAAAGCCATTCTTCTATTTCGGGGTGTGTTTCCTCCGAAAACCTGAAAAATTCGACATTGGTATCAGCATAATTCAGCCATTTTAAATCATAGTCATTTTCCAAAGGCTTTACAGCTTCGAGCCTTTTCTTTTGGGTTTCTTTCCATTCTCCCGTAATGTGGATAATGGCAAAATCGCCATTATCCCATCCGCTGTTGGTCATTGTTTTTATCAGTAAATATTCTGTTTGTTGAAGTGATCTTTTCATTTATGCAATTTTTTGTTTGTTATTATTTATTTTCCTGTCTAATAGGATTCTCATAATCTCATCTTGGTAATCATAGCTTGTACCCTCAAATTCGTAACAATCCGTATCTACATTGTAGATACAGTCTTGAAAGTCACATTGATTGAGAAAATAATCCTGTAAGATTTCGTTTTCGTAAATGGTCTTGCCGTAAACCATACAGCCAGATTCTTCGTAATCCAATACAAATCCGACATTGTAGTGAGTTGCAACCATCCATAACGATTCAATATTTGGACTCCATCTTGTCTCATAATGGAAAGAACATTCATCAGTCTCATCACAATAAATTTCAAAGAAGTAACCGTTTTTGCTCTCAATAAAATCGGGTAACTGCCCGATATTTCCTTTACTTTCCTTTTCAATCATTTCTTTAAACAAAGCCAAAACTTTGTTTAAACTGTCCTTATCTCCATTGAATGTTACTTTATTGTTGCACCAATTTGCCATAATATTTGTTGTATTAATTGTTGTTTTCGTAAATGTATGTTCCACTCGTTTTCAAAGGGTCTTTTCCCTCTGTAAGACGGATTTCTGATTTGAATTTTCTTGAAAGACTTTTTGCATACCGTATTGCTGTCGTTCTCTCGCAATAGAATTGGGAAAAGACCTCCACCTTTTCCCAATCATTCTTATCACTTTTCGGCTTCATCTGAAAGTTATATTGTGCTTCCATATTTGTGAATGCTTTTAGAATGGTAAATCATCATCTGTATCTTCTGCAAAAACATTGGATTTCTGTGGTTGTGAAGCTGGTTGTTCATCTGTGTCAGACTTTTTCCCACCTCCGTGTACTTTGATGTTTGAAGTATGAAAATTCAGTCCCGACTTTATTTCTCCATCTTTTCCAATCCACCCACTCGAACTCGCCCTGCCTGTCAATTCAACTAAAGTTCCTTTGGTTAAAATCTTAGCAACATTTGGACTTAGCCAATAAGAACAGTTGTAATAGGTGGTCTGCTCTCTTCGTTCGCCTTGCTTAGTCTTGTAGCTGTCATTGATGGCTACTGAAAAATTAACGACCTGCTTGTCGTCTTTTAAATGGTTGATTTCTGCGTTTCTTGTAATTCTGCCAACGATGTTCATAATGTTAATTTTTGATTGTTAATAATTGATTTGTTGTTAATTGTAAAATTTTCGATTAAATTGATTTGGTTTCGAGGACACTCGTTTTTTTTCTTTTTTCTGCTTATATCCAATTGGAAAACAGTATTCTTTGTTGTTGTTTTGTTTTTTTTCCGTTGATGTCAATGACCGTCTTCGATTTAATTGATTCGTATAACTGAGGTTCCGTCTTTTTCTTTGCCGATGATCATAGGAAAGTAACAGGCATATAAAACCACAATCCTCCAAAGCTTTGGAGGATTGTGGCTCGAAATATTTTTGTCCGAAGGATTCAGGAGTGTCTGAAAAAATTATTGGAACTCGTGGAAAGAATTTTTATAGAAACCCAAAAATATTTTTTTAGGTGAATGATGCTGTCCTACATTTGCAATAGTAAAAAGCCAAACATCAGTTAGAAGTGATTAACTAGACGGTTTTGACGCCGGTAAAATCAAAATAAAACATTCGATAATTAGTTTGTCTAATGATTTGAATTGCAATATTCATTTAATTTTGGGTTAATAATTCTTGAATAAAAATACTTTTTTGATAAATTTTACGGAGTTTATTATTACTTTACGGATTTTCTTAATTTTCTCTCACTTACTTTGATTATATTTGTCAAAATCACAAATAGATAGCTGGATTTATGAATATTCAAATACTTACCATCGTATTAAAAATCAATGTTGATTTTTAACTTGACTAGTTTTTTGCCTTTGATATATTCTATGAGCTATAAATCATAATAAAATTACACTGTGAATGAAATTTGAAATTCTACTAAATGAAATTTTTGATGACGTCAAATTAGACGACACTTTAAAAATCACCAACAACAAATCAGTTCTTGGAATAATTAACGATTTTGAAAATGGAGAATGGAGATATGATAAATTTCAAAAATTCATATGGAACAACATAAAGGAAACTGCATTAAGTCATAGTGAAAGGAAAGCACTTTTGGATGATGGAGAAGGTTCAATTTTAACAGAATCTGCAAAAAAATTACGTTTAATTGAGTCTGTTGATGCAATTGGAAGAGGTAGTGAGATTGCAGAAATTGTACTTTACGGAATAATGAAAAATCACTATTCTGCATTGCCAATTGTCCCTAAAATTTTTTACAAGCAAAATCTAAAAGATGAAGCTAAAGGTTCAGATAGCGTTCATATTGTTGTGGAGTCAGAAGATTCTTTTTCATTATGGTTTGGGGAATCAAAATTTTATAACAGTATAGAAAATGCGAGGTTAGATACAATTGTTGCTTCTGTAAAAGACTCTATAAGTCTAGATAAAATCAAAAAAGAGAATAGCATAATAACGAATTTAAGTGATATCAATGATTTTGATGAAATCTCTGAAGATTTGAGAATTAAAATAAAAGCTAGTCTTTCACAAGAGGAATCAATTGACAACATAAAGCCAATATTAAACATTCCAATATTATTGTTGTATGAATGTGAACAAACAAAACTTGGAACAAGTTTGACCGCAGAATATAAACAAGGTATTATTGATTATCACAAAGACAGAGCAACTCAATATTTTAAGAAACAAATTCAGAAATGTGCTGACGTACATTTATATGAAAAAATTAATTTTCACATAATTTTATTTCCAATTGCAGACAAGGAAAAAGTCGTAGATAAATTTATTCAAATCGCTAAAGCTTATAGAGATTAGTTATGCAAGAACAAGTTTTTGACAGATGCCATATAATTAATGGACTTTTAATCGATAACCAAGAAAATGAAGCAAGACAGGAGCTCATTAAATTGTTAGATTTTCACAACACTAATCAATTAGCTTACAATCCATTAGTTAATCATTTAATAAGAGAAACAGGTCTTTTTCCATACTTGGAGTTAGAAACCTCTAATTGGGAAGAAAGATTTATCTATAATGCCTTTAAAGTTGATGTCGGCGAAGAAAATCCCTTAACTCTACATAGAGAACAATCTTTTTTACTTAAAAAGCTTTTGGAAGGAAAAAATATTGCTGTAAGTGCACCAACAAGTTTCGGTAAAAGCTTTGTAATTGATGCGTATATTAAAATTAAAAAACCAAATAATGTTTTAATAATAGTTCCAACATTAGCACTAACAGACGAAACTAGAAGACGATTATATAAAAAATTCGCTCACGAGTATAAAATCATAACAACCTCTGATGTTGAATTGTCAGATAAAAACATATTCATATTTCCACAGGAAAGAGCTATGAATTACATTAACATCGTGGAGTCATTTGACATTATGATAGTTGATGAATTCTATAAAGCCAGTAGTAAATTTGATAAAGAAAGGTCGCCAAGTTTAATTAGAGCGATGATTAAACTTGGAGCAAAATCAAATCAAAAGTATTATTTAGCTCCAAATATCACGTCATTAGAAAACAATCCATTTACAGACGATATGGAATTTATAAGGCTTGATTTTAATACCGTTTTTTTAGAGAAACACGAACTATACAATCAAATCAAGAATAATGATGAAAAAAGCGAAGTACTCTTAGAAATCCTATCTAAAAATAAAGGAAAATCTCTGATTTATGCTGGTACATATTCCAATATTGATAGCCTAACTATTTTATTTCTTGCGACATATGAGCCAGTTAAAAATGAACTTCTTGAAATGTTTGCAAATTGGCTTTCTAAGAATTATGATTTCAATTGGAGCTTAACAAAATTAGTTAGTCGCGAAATTGGCGTTCACAATGGCCGACTACATCGTTCTTTAAGTCAAATCCAAGTAAAACTATTTGAAGAAGGAGAGGGAATACGAAATTTAATTTCAACATCTTCAATCATAGAAGGCGTTAATACATCTGCTGAAAACGTGATAATTTGGAGAAATAGAAAAGGAAGTGCAAAATTGGACGATTTCACTTATAAAAATATTATTGGAAGAGGTGGCAGAATGTTTAAGCACTTTATAGGTAAGATTTACATTTTAGAACAACCACCAGAAGAAGGCTTAACTCAATTAAGCATTCCCTTTCCAGATGAAATACTAGGAGATTTAGAAGAATCAAAATATGATGGATTATTAACTAAAGAGCAAGTTGCAAAATTAAAGTTCTATAATGATGAAATGGCTGAGCTTGTTGGAGCTAAAGTCTATGAAGAACTAAAATCAGAATCCATTTTTCAATCGAGTAACTCTGATTTGATAAAGGCTATAGCAATTGATTTGACTAAAAATCCTGACGAATGGAATGGCTTATATTACTTGAATGAATTTAAGCCTGAAAATTGGGATAGACTTCTTTATAAAGTGATAAAGTTACAACCAGGAAACTGGGATTGTAGCTATAAAACCTTTGTCGAATTTATAAAAATAATGGCTTACAATTGGACTAAATCTATTCCCGAACTGCTAAAAGAACTTGAAGATTATGATGTTGGGATTGATACTTTTTTTCTACTAGAAAGAAATGTCACATATAAATTTTCAGCACTTTTAAATGATTTAAATACGTTACAAAAACGAATTTTAAAAAATAAGCAATATGATATTTCTAAATTCATAAAGTGGTGTTCAAACGCATTTCTACCTAAAGTTGTATTCCAACTTGAAGAATATGGTTTGCCTAGAATGATTTCAAAAAAAATTCACGAATCTAAAGTTATTGACTTCTATGATAGTGATTTAACCATACATAAAGTAGTTGAAAAATTTAACGAAATAGGAAAAGAAATGACTATTGAAAAAACAAATAATTTGGACGAATTTGATAAATATATTTTGAATTATTTCTTTGACGGAATAAAAATAATGAACGCCTAAATTAAAATTTATTTTCCGTAGTATTCATACAAAACCATTCATTCAAATCTATAAAATCCTTGTACACCAAAGAACAATCTTCTACATTTTTATACTTTTTTTGAATAGTTTCTCTAGTTGCATTTCCATTTGGGTCATTGTCCAAGAAAAGTGAAATTCTATCATATTCTTTCAACGATTCTTCAACTCTGAAAAGCATCGCCGTAGAATTGAGAATCAAACAATCTGAAATTGAACTTTCTGCACTTTCCAAATTTTTAAAAGTCAGATAATCAAAAAAACCTTCAAAAACTACAATTTCATTGGAAGTATTCAAATCATTTTTTATCAAAGTGACATCTTTTTTGCCCAAACAGATTTTTGAATATTTACTTCGGATTTCAACTCCTCCTGAATTATTAAAAAATCCGATTCCAAAATATTTCTTACCATTCAACATATACTCAATTTGTTTTACCAAATCTTTTTGTTCGCAAACTTTTCGGGATTTTAAATATTGAATTAAAGCAGGGTGCTTAATTTCATTTACTTTTATGATTTGATAATTTTTTACTTGGACAGTATCTTCAATCCGAATATGATTTTGAACTGAGAAGTCAAATTTTTCAAGATACTTCAAAGCATCAGAAACTGAACATCGATTCATTTGCTGAACGATTGAAATCACATCATAACTTTTCCCGGTTCCGAAATCAAATGCTTTATTTTTAACGAAATCAACCGAAAAACTCGGGATTTTTTCTTCCCTGTCAAGCGCAAAGTACAATGCAGTTTTCCGATTCTCTTTAACAGGAAAAAGGCTGAACGATTCCAAAACTGTTCTTATATTCACTTTTTCTTTTACTTCTTCGCAATTCATTTTTTTCTTTTTTAAAGCAATTTTTTTATCCACATTTTCCTTTTTAATAAAAAAAAGACTTTTTAATTACTTTTAATATACTTTTAATGAGGCGTCGTATCCTCTTATGGCAAAGGTTTTGAGCCACTTTTTGGGTGAGCGCAATTCCGAATTCCAGTGAGCGCAATTCCGAAAGTTGAGTGACCGCAATTCCGAAAAAACAACAGTTTTCGGGTGAGTGCAATTCCGAATTCAACTTTCCATTTTCATTCATTTTTAATACAATACTCGTAGTTATCCACATTTTTTTATGGTTATCCATATTTTTAGTGGTTTTGAATTTCGGAGTGAGCGCAATTCCGAAATTTCAATCAAAAGTTTCGGAATTTTAACAATTTTTTAACTTCAGTGACCGCAATTCCGAATTCCAGGTGAGCGCAATTCCGAATTCAAATAATTATCGGGTAACCATTTGGTAATAATTCTCCCATTTTTGTACGCCGATAAATTTGTATGATGTGTTCCTGAATTTCATTTAGAAATAATTTTCCTTGAAATTCCGTAGATTTAATTTCTTTCAATCGAGCTGTTCGGATAAATGCATGGAATGCCTTTTCTATCAAAACTCTTGTTTGTGGAACGTTTCTGTATTGATGGGAAAACTGGAGCATTTCATTTTCGTGCAGACCATATCTTTTTCTGATGTAACTTAATCTTTGGGCAATTTTTTCCCTATTTTCAAGATACACTTCGCTTGATTCCAATTGTTCTCTTGTGTTTTGGGATAAATTGTTGTTCAAAATGATTTTAGTTAAATAAGGAATAATAAAAATTGAATCCCCTCTATACTTGTAATTGAAGGAAAGCGTATTGAATGTATTCAAACTGATTCTTGCAGGTTTTAAAAATTTGAAACAAAAATCCTTGGAAGTTTTATACTTCAATCCAAATTTCTTGTTCAGTGTGGAGAGTTTTAAAACGGCTCCGTTTTCAGGCAGTTTTGCAAGCCAGATAGCGAAAATAATATGCTTATTGTTCCTGATATTGTACACCAAATTGTACAAAACGTAATTGTATTCCGGAATAACCATTAGTTTTTTAAGCCAATAACTACTGATTAGAAACGTGGTGTAACCTCTCTGGTCATAACTAGGTATAGAAATTAGTCCACCAAAAGTTTTGATTTCCTTACCTTTGGAATTAGTAGATTTGTACCAGCTCATTTTGAACTTTGTAAGAAATTCATAAGCATCTACCACCTGCTTTGAAGATCCGCTTGGCGAAATTTTATTGTTCCTGATTTTTAAGGAAGCGAAAATATTGTTCTCGGTTTCAAACTCCTCATCAAACAAGGAGAGTTGTTTAGGTCGGTCTTCCGGACGAAATTGCTCATTGCTGATGATAGAAACAATATTAAATATTACCCGAAGCGCATTGATGGGAATATCCGCAGCCTCGTGACCTTCGAAAATGAAATCGTCCACGAAACGGTTTCCCAAGCGAATTCTCTCAGGATTTATTTCATCATTATTTTCAAATTCCTTGCGGATTAACCGTAAATCCTTTTCCGGGACAGCCATAACATTGCTTTAAATTGGGTTTGAAATTTTTATTTTTCTTGATAAATTTCAATGATTAATCGATTTGCAATTATATACCAACTCGATTTTCTCGCTTTTGAGGGTTTTAGCTCCGTCATTGAGATTATAATACTTGTAGATGTTGATGCCTTCGCCTTGAAAGACCCTTTTCTCGACTTTACCGAAATTTGGGATCTTCACTTTTTGAATTCCTTTGTACTCGGCAAGCATTCCGTTGATGGTTACTTTTTGACCGGGTTTTAAATCTGATAGTGTCATAATTCAATTTTTTTTAATGGATTTTTATCGTAGACATTTGTCGGCCTTTCAAAGGTTGCCGTTTTGGGATTTTGGACGTTTTATATCCGGAATGGATTGAAGTGAAAGTTGATGACTTTCCATTTGACCTTTCATAAAAGGTAATGTACTTTTCAATGAAGATTTCCAATTGGTAATAGGTCTATCAGAACTATTTTTCCAGTCATTGTTTTTCCAATTCTCATATTTCGATTGTATTTCAGAATCTAACTCAGGCACGTAAATTTTTAATGTTTCCGCATACGTTATAAATTCTTCGAAAGACGGAATATTTTCATCGTTCCCTTTTTGAGTGGTTGGTTGTGGTTTTGAGGATTGTATTGTTTGCGATAAATCGCTTTCAATTTCCTGATCACTGGTGTTTTCAGAAAAATTTTGAACGGGACGATCTGTAAGTAATGAAACTCCGGATTCTACTGTTTTTTGAATAGATTCCTCCTTTCCAATTTCTTCTTTACTCATCATTTCAGGGCTAGAAATTTGTGAAGGATAATCTCCTATTAACCTGTATTTACAAGCAAGTCCGCTTTTTGCTTCGTACTGAATTAATCCTAAATTTCGGAGTTTTTCTTTAGTGGATTTTACCGTTTTTCTAGTCACCCCTAATTCTATGCTTATGACAACATCAGAAATTTGAAAATCACAAGAGTCATTGTCAGAACCAATTTTCAGCAGGTATAAGTACATTGAAATTCCCGTTGTTCCAATTGATGTTTTTTGGTTAAAATCCCAAAACCGCCGCATTAATTCAAGGTAATGCATCCTTATTTTTGTGCAAAAAGCGCTAATGCCTTTTCCTTATCAATGATGATAATGTTTCCGTTTTGAATGATGGCATCATCCAACAGTCCTGAAGATTTTATTTCCGAGGCTTTCGAAATAGAACATCCCAGCATTTTTGCCAGACCTTTCAATCCAAATTCATATTTTTTTTCCGAATTAATTTTTTTGGAAACCTCCAAAAATTCTTCAACAGTTAGTCGCCATATCGGAGTTCTAGGATCGATATTCTTCATCTGTTCTTAATTTATAGATTTTTTCAATTCAGAGATCCAATTCCTCGCAGCAGCCCGCCAGCATTTCATTGGTTTCTCATTACTCAATTTCCAGTTTTTAGATCGATAAAAAGAGAAAAAGCAATCTGCTTCAGCAGATGGGAGATCCCGCTCAGTAAAATATAACTCAACTTCATTGAACATCGGAACTAAAAACCGAATCTCATCTTGTAGTAAGAAATTTTGATTTTGAGATATTTTTTTTTCACCTACTTTTTCACTGTCAAAATCAATGATCTCAATCAAGCTTCCTTTGTATGAGTTATAACTTGGTGAATAACGTATAAATCCTGCGCGATAAAGTTCTCTGATGCATTTATGGTAGGTAGCGATTGACCTGATCTTGCTTAACTTCATCACATCTTCCCGGCTAATCCGAAAAGGATTCTGAAACCGGTTCAAACTCCAGAATTGGAAAAGTGAAACATACATACTGATGTGAGAGGGATACAATCGATCATCTTCAATGACACGCTCAAAAAAGCCGATGATATTTTTATTATTCTTCATAATTCCGTATTAAAAATTATTGTTTTTTATCCGCGAGTAATTTTTGGATGTCTTTATAATTGTAATACAAGGAGCCCCCTATCTTGCTGTACGATAATGTTCCGTTGATCCTCAGATTTTGTAAGGTTCCTGAAGATATGTTAAGCAGCTTCTTGACCTCAGAACTCCGAAGCCATAATTTTTGCTCTGTCGTCTTACCCTTGAGTAATATTTCAATGCCTTCCAATAGTTCAATTTTGAATTGCTGAAGGTCTTCCTTGGTGATAATAGATATTGCCATTTGTCAATTATTTTGTTCGACAAAATTTCAAAATCACGCTTAATATCTTTCGGTAGTTTCTCGGTACTACCGAAAAATTCTCTTGTACACCCTTTGGATAAAGAGTTTTAGATCAATGGTTACTGATGATTCAACTTAATTTTTTTGAAATTGGAAAAAAACAACCAATGCATTGCGATAAGCAACACTTTTACTGGATTATAATTCAATATTTATCTAAATTTTTTATTTTGTCCCATTAAGGCTATTGTTTTGCCGATATTTCTAAGAGTTATATTGATCGAATTCAAATTAGCTTGAAGTACTTTTAACGATCATCTAAGTAGAAATCTCGCTGATATTGATGTATATCAAGCTGCTCTATGATAAATCACACAGAAGATCTTTCGGTAGCTTATCGATACTACCGAAAGATTTACAATTACAATTCCTATGAAATACTCTATTTTCATAAATTAAGTTGAATTATGAATAATGAAAGACTCTACATTAATACATATTAATGTTTAGCCACATAAAAACCAATACAGTCTTAATTAGTGAAAATAGTATATGGTCCTATTTAAAATTGGAGAATTTTGTGTAGAAACTAATTGTTCTCCTATAGGTCTAAATCATCCAAATACTGATTAAAATTATGCTGAAGCAATGACAAAAATTTAGTTCTGTCTATTTTTCTTAACCGTATTTCGCCTAAAGTCTTGTGATAATTACCCAGATTAATATTTAGTGAATTTTCTGCCCAACGGAAAATTTCCGCCAGATCTGAATGACCTCCATTAAAACACTTCGTTTGATGAAGTGCATACAACAGCTCAATAAGGGCAACTTTCGGAGCCGTCCATTCCAGATTCTTAATATGGTCAATAGAGTTGTCTTTACCGTCTTTTGAATCAATTTTATTTGTTAAATATTGCTCTAAAAGATCATTTGCCAATATTTGAGACACAATATGGTCGTGGGAGGTGGAAAATTCCTCATCATAACTGTACAGTTCCGGACTGAGCTTTAACTTAAAATCAAATTTGAACCGAACGAAATATTTTTTGTCTAAGTATGTCGATTTACGACGATAATAACTGATAAATTCTCTTTGCTCATTATAGAAATATAAAAGATTGGATCTCTCGTTTTCATAATACGATCTTAACGCCTGCGAATCAGCATAGGGTTTTGAGGCTTCTATGGCTAACACTTTGGAATAGTAGATATATACTGCTACGAACTGCGGTTTGGTATTTTTAAAGAAATATATTTCGTTACTCCAGTCCGGAAATTGATATTGGCGCAATAGGTCTTTCAATTGTCTTACAGCAGCGTCTGTTTCCATCAGAATTTCTTCTGCCCGAATCACAACATCATTCTCACTTCTGTTGATCTGATCTACTGCTGTTGTAAGATCTTTCCAAAGTTGATCTACTTTTTTTTTAAAATTTTGTCCGTTCATACGTTTTTCAATTTATTGTTAACGTAAAAATCGGGCTAAAAAATAAAAAAGTCAGGTCTTCTTTAATTCTTCCTGTCTCATTCTGATAAAATCTCTAGGCCTGATACTGTTGATCTCGAGAAAGTGTGCTGAGAAGATCTGCCTGTTCGCCATCCCGCATATTTTGGCGAGTGTTTCAATTTTATAACTAAGATATATAGTTTCCTCTACAAGTAAATTGGTGATATATCTGATTCTTAAAGCTTTAAGGTATGTTGGAAATGTTACATCAAAGTGTACATTAAGTACATACGATAAATGGGTTCGGTTGCTTCCTATCATTTTGGCAACAATGTCAAGTGTTAAATTCTGCTGAAGAAATTGTTTTTCGTCTTCAAAAATCTTCAGATTTGTTTTGATGTCCTCGATAATTTCTGAACTGTATAAGTCTAAACTGTTTTCATCAGATGAAGCGGGTGGTATGAAGTCGAAACTAATGGTTTCTTTTGAGGTACTTAATTTTTCAAGCACTTCCTGATACCTCGCATTCAATTCCTTTTCTCTTTTCCGGAATCTCCAAATGAGAAAAAACAAGATTACCAATCCTGCAACAATGGAAGAATATAAAATGACCTGATGGTCTCTGATCTCCTGATTCTTCCCTTCTAATAAATTGTCCGTATCATACTCACTATAAATTTTGTCCGTGAGTATCACAAAGTCAGCATTAATAATAGAGTCAGCCTTTAACAACTGGTCCGCGTAATACATCTTCCTTTCAGTATCTCCATTTTTTTTAGCATCATCGATCAGATACAGGTAACTTGATCTGATCTCAGGGGTAATAAACCAAAATTTATTGACCAGCGAATCAACTTTATTAAAATAATTTAACGATTCAGCTCTATTGCCAATCGACTTATATAGTTTCCCTATATTAAAATAGACGCTCGTCAATGATGCGTAATCTTGATTGGTGATCAAAATATCACGTGAGAGTTTTAATCGCTTTAAGGCTTCATCTGTATTTCCTTTTCTCAGCAGCTGAATACCCTTTCCTTTCTGGAAATATCCAAACTCAACTACAAGCTCGTTATTGTTATGAAGTCTTTCCAGCCCAATATTAATCAGAGAGTCTTCCTTATGATATAGTCTTAGATTTTTATAACAAGTGCTTAAGCGATAAATACTGTTAAAATAACCTGATTCATTATTGTACCTAATGTTCCGATCTAAACTCTCTTTGGCATTTTTTTCAAAAAAATCAGCTGCCTCTGAAAAATGTACAGCTGCCTGCTTATAGTATCCCAAATAGCTTTTGATCATTCCCAAATGATAGATGATCTTATTCTTAAGGTAACCATCTTTTGAATTTTTTGAATATTTGAACGCTATCAGATATTCTTCTAAAGCTTTTTTATATTGTCTTAGATTATAGTAATAAATAATTCCTTTTCCTGCATAGGCTCTCGCAATCTGATCCTGGTCGTTTGATTTTACAGCGGTGACAATGGCACTGTCAGCATAAGATAATTTCCTGCTGGTTTCTTTGCTGTAATAGATGGCTTCTTCGTAACCTCGGATCAATTTTTTAAGGTTATGGTCATTTTTTGCTTTGTCAATGTACATTTTGACAAAAACAATTGCCCTTTCATCATTCTCAGAATAAGAATCGATCAATCGGGAAATCTCTTTGTAAGATTGTTGCTGTATCTCTTGACCTTGTGTCATAAACACAAACAAAGTGAATAATAGCGTTAAAACTCCATTATAATAATGCATTATGATAAGATATATACAAATTTAACAAAAAAACCACAATCAAACGCTTGTTCAAACTTTACACCCAAAACAACTAACTGATTATTAATACGATACACCTTAATTTTGTTGGTAGGATTGATCAATAGTTACATTTAATGTATCAATCGATGCAACAATAGTTTTTTTTAATTCCCTAACCCTCCTAATTTCGACATCAGAATTCTAATCAATATCAAAAACCGGCCGGGATAACTTTAAAACCATTGTTAAAAAAATGAAAAAGTATATCTCACTTTTAAGTCTAATAACTGCATTCTGTATGCAGTCTTGTGAAAGATCTGAGTCTGATTTAAATACAACAGAACAGAAACAACAAAATATGAAAGTTCAAAGCAATAAAGAATCTGCAAGGATTCAAAATGGCATTGCAGAAGAAAAAGGTTCTGACAATATGGATACAGGTGATGATGATGAACCGAAAAAAGATAAGCAGCACTGGAGGATGGCGCAGGACACGATCTGGTAAGGATAATTTCTGCTTAACTGATACAGTTTCAAAAAATGGAAAATCAGAAAGTGATCTTAAGCACCGGAAAGAGATGTACGGAAAGTGGAGAATGGGAGGTTGAAGGAAGGATAAGCACCGTAGTTTACCTTTCAAAAGGCGAAGTACTGTCCACCTACTGTGGGAAAAATGTCAAATGGATATTAGTCAGAAAAGGATAAATATTAAGATTATGAAAACCATCAAAACAAGATTTGTAGAATTCACAAGCTATTTTTTCATACTGCTGTTTTGTTACGCCAGCATCAGTAAGATAATGGATTTTGAAAATTTTCAGATTCAGATTGCACAATCTCCCCTATTGAGTGCATTTTCAAATGTCATGTCTTACGGAGTTCTAGTCATTGAACTTGCAATATGTATTTTATTGATCTTTGAGAGATCCAGAAAAATCGGATTATACAGTTCTTTTGTTCTGATGGTTTCATTCACTGTATATATCTACATGATACTGAACTATAGCGAGTTTATTCCTTGCTCTTGTGGTGGAATCTTAGAAAAAATGGATTGGAAAACCCATCTGATCTTTAATATTGCCACTGTTATCATAGCTGCTTTTGCAGTTATTTTATATTCAGATTCTAAACGACAGGAGATTTTTAAATCTGTGAGTCTGCTGCTCGTCTTATCAATAGTAAGTTGTTCAGCAATTATTCTGATGTACAGACAATCAGAATTTATGATCAAAAAGGAAAATAATTTTACACGAAGGTTTTTACAGCATCCGATAACAGAAGAAAAACGGTCCAATCTTCAGATCAACTCCTATTACTTTGCGGGCATTTCAAAAGATTCAGTATATCTGGGGAACTATACCGCTCCATTTCTACTGACATCAACTGATTTGAATTTTAAAGCAACGAAAGAAAACAGGGTATTACCGGATCGTTACAACTTTGATTTTAAAAGAGTACAGCTGAAAGTGAATGCCCAGAATTATTATCTGTATGACGGAAGTGTTCCTGTAATCTATCAGGGAATCTTGGGAAATCATCAAGCAAAGACCTTGAGCTTAGGACAGGCGTACTTTAGCCAATTGGTGAATATCAGTAAAGATGCCTTTGCAATCAGCACTTATTTCAAAGATTCAGAAAAGCAGACTTTAGGATTGTTGAATCCTTTGCAGAAAAATCCTCTGAATCTGAAATCGGGAATTCTTGGAAAAACCAATGACGGAATCTTTGATACTGATGGACAACTACATTTTGACCCGCTCACTCAGATTGCTGTTTATGTACACTATTACAAAAACCAGCTCTTGATAATGGATGACCATCTTACCGTCAAAGCGAAGTATAAAACCATTGATACGATAAGCATTCCGCAGATTAAGGTTTCTGAACTTTCGGACGGAAAAAAGAAGATGAGCAAACCCCCATTGAAAGTCAATAAAAAAGCATTTGTATATGCAGGTCTGCTATTCATAGAATCAAATCTCATCGGAAAATTTGAAGACAGGGACCGATGGAAAAATTCTTTTATTATTGATGTTTATTCAACTGTAAAACAAGGATATATCGGAAGTTTTTATCTACCAAATCCCAAAAAGGAAAAAAAGGTACAGTTTCATATTACAGATCAGCATCTTTATGTATTAACAGGAAATGAAATCATTAAATATCGTTTTGCGCAGAACATCACTCAACATTTCATTGCAGGGGAAGCCGAAAACCTGAACCAAGAGTAGGCACCAAATTTAATTTTACATCATGAAAAAAATGAGAAAAATCGCATTGCCCTTAGCAGTTTTGCTTTTAGGCGCAGGGAGTGCGTACGCTACAAGCGTTGTGAAAAAAAACAGTTTAGTGGAAAACGGTTATCGTTTTGATCCGTTAGCACCTGTTGAAAAATGTATTATGACGGAAAAGTCATGTCAGGCTGATATTTTAGGTGAAGTATGTACCTGGTCAGACGGAGTCAACACTCATAATCTATTCCAAAATGCAGGCGGAACCTCGTGCGGGAATCCACTGTATGAAATTCCTAACTAATTAAAAAGGTGAAGGGTGCTACAACGCACCCTTCATTTGTTTATCAATCCATTCAACACCATTCTTACCTTTCAGAAAATAATCCAGCCATTCAAGCATTCTTACAGATAAATCTTTTTGTGCAATTTGTTGAAGAAGCGAATGACCTTCTTCCTGATAGAACAATGCTATCACAGGTTTGCGGTATTTTCTTAGAGCAACAAATAATGAGCGGGTTTCCTCACGGTCTACATTACTATCTTTTTCGCCTGTCCAAAGTAATATGGGTGCTTTAACCTCCGAAGCAAAATACAACGGATTGTTATCCATGTATTTTTGTTTATTTTCTACAAAGCTGCCACCCATACGCATTTGACCATATTCATACCGCCAATAGTCAGGACTTCCAAAATCGTAATTGAAAGAAAAAGGAGTATGAACAATGTCCGACACCGATGCTCCCGAAATAAATGTAGCAAAACGATCTGAGTGCGTTGCGATAAAGTTGGTCTGATATCCCCCGAAAGACTGTCCTGTCAATGCAATTCGCCTCGCATCTACTTGTTCTATTTTTACCAATTCATCCAGAACATTATGAATAGACTCAAGTGCTGAAAGACCTGATCCTTTATCTGCGTATGTAATATCCGGAATGAGCACCATATAGCCTGATTCCAATAGCAACCTTGCATTAAAGCCTCTCCCGTTTTTTAATGTCGGAAGCAAAAAGGCTGATGTACCTTTCTGCTGTTTTTCGTAAATATTAAGTACGACAGGATATTTTTTACCCGGATCATAATCATGTGGTAAAAATAAAGTTGCAGTTAAAGATTCTTCTGTTGCTCCTTTGTAAAACAGCTGAATTTTTCTTATTTTTTCTGCAGTTTTGTCATGAGCATTGGAAGTGAATACGATATGATCTTTCTTTCGTTTTTGTTTAAATACAATGGATGGCGCTTCATTGTAATTTTCTTTCGTCCACACAAAATTTGAATGATTATCTGTATAGGTGAAATTTCGTATTTTATCTGTAGTTTCAGCTATAATTTTTTTTATTGTACGATGATCCCACTCTACATATGATTTCAACAAATCACCTTTTGAAATGCGAAATAAATAATTATTGTCAGGCACTGAAATAATTTCTCTAGGAAGCCCTTCCGTAATCTTTTGGTGTTGACTGTTGATAATTTCAACATTGTCACCATCTAAAGTTACTTTCCTCTCCAGTTTGCCGTTCAAAATATTTTGTTGCCATACATTATTACCTTTTACCCAGGTAATAAGCTCAGTTCCTTTAAAGTATGGCGAAGCTTCAGGATCTGATATTTGTTTTTTAGTTTTCAGGGTAAATGTGTTTACAAGATTCCAGCCATTATTATCAGCCGTAAGAACCCATTTTCTATCAGGTGAAACATACAGTCTTTCATCAATCACGCAAAGAAAACGATGTTCATTTGATCTTGAATTCCATACAAACAAGGAATCTCTTTTGGGCATGAAAAAATCATCTTTCTTATCTACAAATGATTGGTCTTTCTTTATCTTCAAAAAATTACCGGAATTTCCAATCGCTATTTCTGTATGAAACATCGAATCCATCGGAATTACTTTACCTGTTTGGGGATACCACAAAAAATTTTCTTCAACCTGCATATCTTTAATATGATGAGTGAGATCTTTTTCAACGCCGTACCAAAACTCTAAAAGTTTTTTTTCTTTCGGAATCTTTCTGATTAGCTTGATAAATAATGCATCAGGATCTGATGAATAGTCAAGATTTACGTAATGGTAATTTTTACTCCGCATCAAATCAAGGTTTCGAGGAATCTGTAAACCATCAACACAATGCTTCAATGTATATTCATGCTTGTCTTTACCAAAGACGGTATATCCTCCTTCCGTAGCAGTGCCTTTCCATACTTTCAAGACTTCATCGAACGCGCGGGCTATGATCTTTTTATTTTTTGTATCAACCCTCAAAACGTCAGTCTCATTTTGATCATTTTTCTGAAAAACAATGAGTTCTTCATCAACAGTGCTATATCTAATAACATTTTCTAACTCATGAATCTTTCTGCCGTTTTTACCGTAAACTTCCAGTCTGTTATTTTGATGCTCATCATAATGAATCAAAAATAAAGATTGCGGTTTCATCTGATCAATCGTCTTTACATGATCTTTTGTTTCAATAGTTTGATCTATTAGATTAATTAGTTCTAATTGCTCACCACTCAAAAAAGCGAATTTTTCACTACCCATAAAAAATGAAGTCCTGATTGATTTTCGTTCAAACTTTTGAGTCTTATCATGTACATTTTGTAAAATGTACATCGGCGATTTACTTTCATATTTCATCAGCCAGCTTACCCATTTTCCGTCATCAGACATTTTCAGAAAATCAGGAACTTCAGCTTTTTCTGCCAATGCTTCCAATTTTTTCAAATCATGTTGCCCGTTGAGTGGTAGTGGTAACAATAGAAAAGTAAACACAATGAGGAGCAACAATATTTTTTGAATCGTATTTACTGTCTTATTACTTTCAAGTATGTTTTCCCTGTTCTTCATCATATTTTTCCAATTTCTATTCATCATCAATATCCTGTATTTTGGGGATTAAGGTTTGGATTAAGCAGCAGTTCTTTCTGGGGTATCGGCCATTGAGCATGGTAGCTTTTCCAATTGGTTTTTACAGGAATCAACTGATCAAGCAATCCCCATCTTTTCAAATCAAAAAAACGGATGCCGTGTTCCACAAAAAACTCCCTGCGTTTTTCTTCTCTCAATTCTGCGGTTGCTGCTGAAACCGTCAGTGAAGTGCTCAATGCTGGTAATCCTGCCCGTTGGCAGGAACGGTTGATATACGGAACGGCTTCTACTGCTTTATTTTGCTCGATCAGGCTTTCCGCCATCATGAAATTGACTTCGTCCAGACGATAGATTATTGAATATTCATTGGGATTATTGACCGCAAGGTTTTTATATTTTGAAGAGCGGTAATTGAGCTGTTGGTTAAAAGGTACTGCCGTGATATAATGCTGTCTCCGCAAATCTCCCGAAGAAAATGTATTGATGAGATTCAGATTGAGAACAAACGATAAAG
Source organism: Chryseobacterium carnipullorum (assembly GCF_003815695.1). Classification (NCBI taxonomy): domain Bacteria; kingdom Pseudomonadati; phylum Bacteroidota; class Flavobacteriia; order Flavobacteriales; family Weeksellaceae; genus Chryseobacterium; species Chryseobacterium carnipullorum. Next base: position 5,438,437 of record NZ_CP033920.1, read on the forward strand.
GTGCGCCTGTAAAGTTATACAGTGATGCCTCTTTGGTCGCATCATTCGTGTTTTTTGGCTTCAATTGCCAAATGATATGGGTTCCATTTTTTTGAAATACTTTTGAAGGGTCGGTTTGAAATGTATATTGAGATGATTGCAATACCGTACTGCAAAGCACTTCTGCTTCCGCCCATTTCTTCAGTAGCATTTTCATCTTTGCCAATGCCATATATCCTGCAAATTTGTTGGGATAGATTCTTTCTGCATTTCTGTAAGCGGATGGTAAAAGATTAACCGCCTCAGACAAATCGGTTTCTAGTTTTATGAGTAACTGATCTTTATTCATTCTGCCCAATTGGCTGTTGATGACATAATTGGTTGTTTCTGTGTAAGCTATTTCTCCAAAAATCTGATAGAGATTAAAGTAGATGATAGAGCGCACGAATAATGCTTCACCTTTGATTCGGTCTTTGGATGCCTGGCTTAATGATTTTGAATTGGTTACCCCTTCAATGATGCTGTTGGCAGCATAAATCTGCCCATAAGCATTCGTCCAAGCCGTCGTTACAACGGTATTTGTAGCCACCTGCTGATTGTTTGCTATATCTAAAATACCGTTTGATCCTGATGTGTACACACAAGTCAGATCATCAGCATACGTCCCCATCAAAGCACCCATCCCGTCGATGCCTCCCGAAATAAGTGAGTTAGTCCAAAGTCCTGCATACAGTCCTGCCAATGCCGCTTCAGCGGTTTGCTCGTCTTCAAAAACAACTTCTGTCGGAAGCTGGTTATTGGGAAAATCGGTTTCTACAAATTTTTCGCAGGAAATTGTGGTAGTTAGTACAGCAGATAATATTGCTGCCACAATAATATGTTCTATTCTTGTTTTCATTTTTTCAATTTTTTAAAGATTTAATTTTTATTCAATTCTTAGAATGTGAAATTTTTACATCATCTGACTTTTAATTTTCACAGAAAACCTACATTCAACAAGTCTCAAGTTCTTAAAGGATTAAATTTTACAGTATCTAATTATTGCTTCTATAAAACTTTACCTTTTTACATTGTCAGATTCTAAAAAGTTTAACATTTTAAAAGGTTAGCTGAAAGCCTAGTGAGTAGGTCTTCAGTGGCGGTAAATATCCTGTCAGTACAAATTCAGGGTCGACCCCAAAATATTTAGTAAAGGTCAAGAGGTTTTGTCCCTGCACATAAATCATCGCTTCTCTGATTCCGAATTTCTGAACGGGAATGCTGTAATTAAGTTGTACATTTTTCAGTCTGATGAATGATGCATCGCCAATGGCAGCAGTAGAATTTTGGAACAAAACGTGCGAAGCATTTTTCTGCGCATTCGCTCCTGAACTGTACGGCATATACATTCCCGAAGGATTTGAAGGTGACCAAACATCCAAAACTTCTACAGGCTGATTGTTCATAGAACCCGGTACCAGCATCTGACGATTATAATTCCAGTTTCTCTGCTTCACAAATTGCCAAAGAAATGATGCCGACCATTGTCCGTAGCGGAAATTGCTCAACCAGCCTCCGAAAAATCTCACGCCTATTCTTTCAATCACTTTATTGTCATTGGGAGAATTGATCTTTCCGTCTCCGTCAAAGTCGGTAAATTGGTATAATCCTGTTGCCGGATTAACCCCTTCAAACTGATAGACTTTAACAAGTGACATCGGATATCCTAAAACATACTGATTGGCATAGGTTGATCCTTCCAGATTGGGAAATTCCAGTAGCTTACTCTGCGGAACAGAAAGATTGAATGACGTGTCGTATTTGAACTTGCTTTGTCTCAAAACCTGCATCGATGCTTCAAACTCCCAGCCTGTATTCTGAACCTTTGCAGGAAGATTCGACTGTATCGTAACAAACCCTGTCGTCGCAGGCAATGGAATACCGACCAATTGATTGGATGATGTATTGTTGTAATACGCCGCTGAAAAATTAATTCTGCTTTTCAGAAATGATAATTCCAGTGCTACTTCTTTTTTGAGTGTTTTCTCCCAGCTGAAATTGGGATTGTACAGTCTTGAAGGATTCAGAGCGGTGATGTTGTTGTAGATATTGGATGAAATCGTATAGGTATTGAGATACTGATAATCTCCAATCCGGTCATTGCCGGAAGTTCCCACACTTCCTCTGATTTTGGCAAAGTTTAACCACGGGATATTTTTCATCCAGCTTTCCTCTGAAACAAGCCACGCTGCACCCACTGCACCAAAGTTTCCGAAACGGTTGTCGGGACCAAAACGGCTTGAACCGTCCCGTCTGCCTGTAAGGTTGACAATGTATCTTTTCATGAATTGATAATTGATTCTTGCAAACGCAGCATTGTAGTAATACTGGTTTCTAACCTGATCACTGATGACTTTTGTTTTGGCTGCTCCCAAATTCTGAATCAGGGCATTGCTCTCAAAGCCATAACCTTGTATTGAACCCTGATTGGTTTCAGATTGCTGTAATGTGGTTCCCAACAACATTTCGAGGCTGTGGTTTCCCCAGCTTTGATTGGCAACCAATTGCGGTTCCAGAATATAAGAGAATGTGGAACTGCTGTTTTTAAATGAAGTGGAACTTGCGCTCGTCAATCCTGATGAGGGATTGTACATCGTATGGGGCTTGAGTGAAAACTCTTCAAAATTCTGATACGTTAAACCTCCGTTGAATTTTAGTGTAATGAACGGAAATAAGCGGTACGAAATCTGCGCTCCGCTGTTTATAAAGTTGGAAGAATTGAGATACTCGCTTTTAAAAACACCCAGAGGATTCGTAAACGTATTGTTCTCCCAATTCAATGAACCATCCTGATTGTAGAGTGCTGGAGCATTCGGACTAAGAGTTAAACTTCTCTTTGTTAAATCATCATTCAGGACATTGTTACTTTGAAACGAAAAGGTATTGCTGAGATTGACTTCCAGTTTTTTATCAGGTGTTCTGTAACTGAAATTCCCTGTTAGATTATTAGTTTTGTATCTGAAATCTGCAGGAAATACCGTTGTCTGTTCGTTATGTCCGTAGCTGATTAAGTAGGAGGTGTTTTCAGAACCTCCGCTTAAAGAAAGCTGGACTACAGACGCATCTGCCGTATTACCAATGAGTTCTTTTTGCCAGTCGGTGTTTCGGGTCTGATCCCACACACCGTTGAAATCATACGCTGCCGCAGGAATTGTGGAGATGCCGTCATTCTGAAATGCTTCTTTTCTGATCTTAATATACTCATCAGTGTTCAGCAGCTTCAATCGGTTGGCTACCGTACTGAGAGAATAAGAGGTATTAATCTTGAAATCGGTTCTTCCTTTTCTTCCTTTTTTGGTCGTCACAATGATGACTCCGTTGGCACCTCGTGATCCGTAGATTGCCGTGGCATCGGCATCTTTCAATACCTCGAAGCTTTCTATATCATTGGGATTGATGGAATTTAGAGGATTTATGGTAGCGTATGGTAAAATTGCAGCACTGTACAACGAGGGAGTTTCTGAAAGAATTGGAACACCATCAATAATATACAATGGTTCATTTCCTTCTCTTCGGATGCTGTTCTTCCCTCTGATCTGAATATCAAATCCTCCGCCCGGAACTCCTGAATTTTGGGTAATGCTCACGCCCGACATTCTACCCTGTGCAGCGGAAAGCACATTGATAACAGGTTGGTTTTCGATGTCTTTTGAAGAGACTTTGGCAATGCTTCCTGTTCTTTCTTTGTCTTTGACTTTATAATACCCTGCGTTGAGAACGACTTCCTCTATCTCTTTTTCTTTACCTAATGAGATATTGACGTTTATCCTACTGCCTAAAGTGATTTTTCGTTCGGGATAGTCCGGATGGCGGTAAATAATTACGGGTTTCTCTCCCGATACCTGAACACGGTAAACGCCTGCTGCATTGGTCACAGCCACTTCTTCACTACCCTCCTGGAATACGGAAACTCCTTTGACTGGCTGGTTATTTTCCGAGACAGTGCCTGTAATGGTGCGCATCTGCCCTATTGCTACGCCGGAGACGAGCAAGGTGAAGCCAAAAGCCAATTGAAGATGACTTAGGCTGCAAAAGTTTTTTTTCATACTTTTGAATAGGTTTAATTCGTTAGACTTTGCTCTTTCCTACGCTAGCGGTCAACTTTTGTGGAAAGGGCTTTTGTTTTTCTATGGTTACATTCTACTTTCTGTTTCTTGAATATGTTTTCAGCGTATCTACTTGATGATGCTTGGGAGGAAGCTTCAGTAAGGACATATCAAAACCTCCTTCCCAAGCACATCTTGAAATAATATGAATGAAATTGTGTCCCGTGTAAGCTGTAAAGCCGCAATGAGTTTACTCATTGTAAAGTGTCATTTCTAATAAGAAAACATTCTATTGAAATCTAAAAACAGCCGTAACCATCTGCATTATTCAGACCGTTGAATTTTTTTGTCTTCAGTATTAAATTCCCTTCGTTCTGAAAATAATTTGGAATATCAAAAGAAAGCGAGTACTTTTAATGTGCGAGATTAAATTGTAGTCTGGCTTTCCTTTTACTTTTAAAGGAATTTCGGAGTTTGTCGATAATAGCCAGGTAATACCAATCCAGCATTTTGCAAGCAAAACTGGCATAAAGCCGTATTTTTTTTCTGTTATGCTGGCGGACTACTCCGGTGGGCAAATTAGAAGAATGGTTGAAAATGTCGTCCTCATAAATATTATTTTTATATATGGAACGATGCTTTTAGATATGAGAATTATACGCAAAAATAGCATGCGGCGGTCTCACACTCTAGAATCAGGGCGACCAACCCACTTTAAACCGAAGATTAAAGTTTCCACCTAAAGTATACGTGAGAACCGCTCGCATGCCGTATACAAAAGTAAGAAACTTTTAGACATGGAGCGATTTCACGAGGTTCTCGATGGAAAATTGGTCTTTTTGATTCGAGATACATCGTTCATTTTACCTTGTTGAAGGTTAATGATTTATTCGCTAAAGCAAAAATAATAAATATTTATTTAACACCCAACATATTGGGTTATTTTTTTTAAAAATATATGGAACAAATTACTTATTTAGAAACAACACAATTCGATTTGGATTTTATTAATCACGTAAGAAACATTCGCAAAGCAAAAAAACTAAGCAAAGATCAGCTTAGCCTAAAAATGGGTTTGGCCAAAAGTTTTGTTAGTAATGTGGAGTCATTAACACAGCGACATAAATATTCTACTCGTCATATAACATTACTTTGTAAAGCCTTTGATTTTAAAAATATTTCAGATTTAATGAATTTTCCTACTCCTAAGAATGATAAAATTAAAGTTACAATTAGACAGAAGATGAATGATACAAATACAAAAGTGGTTAGTAGTGAGGTAGTAAAAATCGAAGTTATTTAAAGTTAATGAAAAATAATACGGATAACTAATGAACATATATACATACTCTGGAAATATTGAGCATCTAAAAGCTTTTGATAAGGATTATCAATTAAAAAGTATGTATACTCCTCCAATAAATAATCAAAGGCGTCCTCTAAAAAAAATATCAGAAAGAATCTGTCGCTTCTGTGGTAAAAAGTCCGATGCAACAACCTTTAAAAGCAAGCCTCACATTATTTCAAGATTATTTGGAAATAATTCTGGGGTGTCAGATTACGAATGTGATAAGTGTAACAATCATTTCTCAGGTTTCGAAAGTGATATGGCAAATTTTTTAGGTTTGAATAGAAGTGTTAATGCCTTAGGAGCACAAACTCCTCCAACATTTAAATCATACGATGGTAATATTGTAGCTAAAAAAAATAGTTTTAATGGTTTTCATGGCATTGATATAGAATCAAATAAACAAGGGGTAATTAAAAAAAATTAGATGGAGGTATTATAGAATTTAACGTTATACATAATCCTTATATACCGATTAACATTTTTAAATGTTTACTGAAAATTGCCTTGACTGTAATTCCTGATGTTGAAGTAGACAACTATAAATTCTGTTTTGATTTTCTGATGAGAAATAACAATGAGGCTTATTTTGTACAGCATGCCAAACAGATTCATAGGGGGGCATCTGGTTTTAATGTAAAATTTCCCTATGTATTAATTTTCAAAAAAAGAAATTTAGAAAGTAAATTGCCTTCTCACTGGATTAAACTTTATTACCAAGATTCGTACATTCAGTTTTACATACCTTGCCATAAAGAAGATGAAGTTTTACTTCAGGGTGAAGAATTAATTTATTCACTTTGCCCACCATTAATTTTCGCTGAAACACAGCCACAAGGAATTGCAAAGTATTATGAAAAGTTAGATCTATCTTCAAATGTTATGACTAAGGGAAAGACTTCAAAACTCAATTTAACTTTTGATGAAAATCTTTCAAGGGAAGGGAGTAACAACAATCAGGAAACACACAATTCTGATAATTTTAATTCAGATGAAATTATAAAAGTTTTTCTTACCAAAAATTCAGGTTTATTAGAAGAATAAGACCGGCTCATATTATTACTGTGTGTTACCTTGCATATTAGTAAAACACAATTCTTTTATTTTGCCAAATTTAAATATTCTGGTTGCGTTATTGTCGCGACAAACTTTTTTCATATTGAGAGGAAACCGTAATTTTCTAACAATATCTTTTGTATATTGAGGTCTAAAGTGATGGAGAATATCAATATCGAAAAACACAAGTTGATTGTTTAAAGGTTATCCTTTTAGGTAATCAGAATAGCTTGCAAAATTCTAATTTTCTACATTTTATCAACGAATATTTTAAAAACATCCAAAATCGACTTAGATATATGAAAACATTAGCAATTATAATTGGCAATAACAACTACTTTAAAGGAAATGAATTAACTAACGGAGAAAATGATGCAAATCAAATTGCTGGAATCTTTAAAGATTACAATTATGAGGTAAAATTATATCTAAATATCGATCAAAAAAACATAGTTGAAATTTTACAAGAATATAGCGACTTACTAAAAGATTTTGATGCATCTATTTTTTATTTTGCAGGTCACGGATTCGAAGTAGATGGAGAGAATTTTTTGGCGAGTATCGATTCGCAAATTCCTCCTGAAAATAAATATGTGGCAAAACAAAATTGTATTACTTTAAATGATTTATTTGACATATACAGGCAAAATCCTACTAAATTAAACATAGTGATATTAGATGCTTGCAGAAGATCATTTGGTCGCGGGACTGCACTTGGATTTAGTCCAATTATAGCTCCTAAAGGATCACTAATAGCATTTTCAACATCTCCAAATGAAGGTGCTTTAGATGTCGGATATGAGAATAATAGTATTTATACGGGCTCACTAATAAAGCACCTCTCGTCCGAAAGGATAGCTGTCGAAGATCTATTTAAATCTGTAAGAAAGACAGTTTTTGCATTGTCAGGAGGAAGACAAACAACTTGGGAACACACCTCATTAATTGGTGATTTTTACTTTTACAAACATCAAAAGCTAAATATTTTAAGCCTACCTTATAATCCGAATGTTTTGAAAGATGAAAATTATTATGAAGATTCAGAATTTTACAAAAAAATTAAAGAACTAAAGACCTACAATTGGTACAAACAAAATCCTGCAATTGATTATTTAATAACAATACCAGTAAGTCAATTAGATAAGGACCAAATGTTCATTTTAGGAAGAAATTTATTACAATGCGCTATTGGTGGGGCAAATTCCGCTATGACATTTTTTGAAAATCTTAATAGGTCACTACTAGATTTTCAAATAAACTCCGAGAATCATATTCTAAATGGAATTCTATTTGAAATGTATTACGACAGCAAAGGTGAATTCAGATTTAATAATTTTAAAGGAAATTATAGAGAAGAAATTTTTAAATTAAGAGATAATCCAGCATTCAATCAATCATTCGATTTCATAAATGGTATTTTAATTCAACAGGATTACTCTGTATTATTTTTACCAAATTCGCAGACAATAAATATTGAAATTAAATGCAGCCAAAAAACAACAAACGATGGTTTTGGAGATAGAATAGTCCAGGTGATCGAATCAATAATCTTTAACGGAAATGATATTAAAAAAGAAATATCGAAGTATTATATTGATGGGTATAATGAAAATGGATTAAAGACAGTCCTAGCCAAATATCTTAATGCGCCAGTTGAATCGATAAGAATTAATTCGAATTTTGAACTTAGATACATTAGATTTATTATATAAAAAACACATTAAAATAGTTTAAAATTATTTTATCTAAATCATTGAAGATGCTTAAAGCCGGAAAATGAAAACCCAACTACCTGCATAAAAATAGAATATGAATATTGAAAAATACAAAGAAAATGCCCTGAAAATATTATTTCCAATAAAGCAAGTCGATGATAATACAAAAGCAAACGAAAAACTATTATTTTTTGCTGAAAGAAGTGATGCAGGAAGGGAGATACAGGATTACTACTTAGTTTATTTTCTATTTGTAAATTTATTAGGTTTCAAAGACACAGGAAGATCTGAAAAGCTGGCTTGGTCTATTCCAATTGATTTTAATGGTAAAGCATTTCTGATTGAACACAGGAAAATGGGAGTTGGGGTTTTTATTCAAAATAAGGAAGATGAAGAAGATGCGAAAATAATTACTAAGAAAATTAACGGTGCGATAAAATCTTCAAGACCATATTTTAACCACTTGGCAGCAGAGGCTATCAAGAGTTCCGAAATAAATATTGTAAATAATAATGGATATTTATTTGAACGATTTAACTATTTTCTAAATCTATATAAATCAGAAAATAAGAAACTAGAAAAATTATCTAAAGAAAGGATTTCTATTGATGGCACTTTTGTTCTAGGTTCCAAAAATTACTACAAGATACGGCAAAGCACAAAATGGTTAGCAATTTCAACTATTGAATCATTTTTTAGCTGGACAGAACATCTATTTATTCATCTTGCTATCCTTACACAAAAAATAAAAACAGGGGAAGAAGTCACAAAATTAATCGATGCCGAATGGAAAACTAAATTCAATACTGTCATATCTGACGATATGTTAAAGGAATATTATATTGAATTACTGATGATAAGGAATCAGGTAAGGAACTTTGTTGCTCACGGTGCATTTGGAAAAGACGGCAATGCATTCCACTTTCATTCCGGAGCCGGTGCTGTACCAGTAATGATGAACTTTAATAAGACTAAAAATAGGTTTTCTTTTCAAGGCACACTGGAATTTAAAGATAATGAAGTTATATGTTTGATAGAATCTTTTATCTCTGATATGAATAGCAGCAATTTAAAACCTGCACTCACATATACCCAAGGGCAAGGTTTGATCACAATATTACCTTATGCAAGCAATGGGATGTATGAATCTGCAATGCACGATAATGATATTATGGAAAAATTTTGTGATCATTTGCAGGGAATATTTGATAACTCAGCAAATATGGATTGGTAATCTAAATCTATAAATAAACTTACAAGCCAATGACAAAAATTGAAAGGGTAGAGCAATACTTACACGAATTTTTTACATATAATATTTTTGAGTTCAATGATTTTTATAGGAAGTTTATTACTAGAGACTCGTTGTAGTTTATCTCTTAAAAAAATATTGTGGAAAATTTCAATTTGAACGATTAATATCTCACAGATTTCCTACGATATAAAACCTACTTTATTTTTACAAATATTTTTAGATTATATTAATAATAAAACAGACTGAACTTGAATGATGCCGCAGACGGATCAGTCATCACTCTAACAGGATTTACTAATCTGGAAAACTTTATCAACAGCCTGATCTTATAGCAACATTCAATCATCGTAATTGCCCAGCACATAAAATAAAAGGCAGAGGATCTTCGGATCTTCTGCCTTTATTTCAGACCAAAAGAAAAGAATCTTCAGATCTTTCAATGTGAAAATTATTCTCAAGATAATATGTCATTGCTGTTATGGCATTAGATCCTGTCTCTGTGCGGTTTTTCCCATATTTCTTTGGAACATCCTGCTCGGTGAGGAAAGCAACTTTGTAAACCTTGTCTTTTTGTAAATGTCTTCCCTGAAAATAGATTTCCTGAATTCTGTAACCCGGCGGATTTTCAATGCGCATCAAAATTCTCAATCCGTTGCAACGCTTAACATAACCTCCCATTTGTTTCATCGGCTCTGCGGAAAAGGTCCGCTCCAGATTTTCTTCTAACATTTCAAAGATCTCTTTTCCAGTAAGCTCTGTGGTGGAAATAGGCGGATTCATCGGCACGATTTTGTATAAGTCCCAGAGGGTAATATTTCCGACATTTATAGGTGCACCATAGCGCCATCCGTTGGAAAAGGAGATCTCAACGTCCGTCGCAAAATTGACGGCAGACAGAAGAAAGTCATCCATAGTAGAAGACAGCGTGGAATAGCGGTGCAAAATATGTTCTGTCGTCCCCAATACTGTACTTTTCATTTCAGCAAAAGACTGTAGACTTTTTTCCACCAGATCTTTAACTTCTACATCTTCATCAATACTGTCGTCAGTTTCAATGATCTTGTAATCAAAATGTGTAATCATTCCATTTTGACATCAAGCTTTAGATTTCCTACAAATGATCCGTGGCAGCCACATTGGATGATAATGCAGTTTCCTGCTTTTTCTGCTTCGTACATCCTGTTATGGGTGTGTGCACTGAGACAAATATCGATTCCTTCCACTTTTTTGAGCAGTTCGATATCTTGCGGATAACCATTGTGCGACAAAAGAATAATAATGTCCACAGCATCCTCTCTTAATTCTCTGACGCATTGATTCGTCTCTTCAATTCCATCGGTCACCGTTATGCCTTCACTGAACTTCTCCGGCATTGTCTTATCGATAATATTGGAACAGATCCCGATTATACCAATTTTGAGTCCTCCAATTTCAGATATTTTGTAAGGTAGTAGAAATCGTTTTCCCTGCTCATCAAAAACATTGCAGCCCAAGACGGGATAATTGAGCTGGCTTTCCAGTTTTAACAGATGTCTTGGTGTATAGGCAAAGTCCCAGTGTCCTACCATTGCATCAAATCCAAGTTGGTTAAGTATGGGAATCAAGACCTCTCCTTTCGACTGTACCACCGGAACTGTTCCGTGAAACGTATCCCCTCCGTCAAAGAGCAATGCGTTCGGATTTTCTGCCCTGATCTTTTTGAAGATGGTCTGAATTCTGGCATAACCTCCTGCACTTTTAACATATTCTTTCTGATAGTCATAAAACAGCTCTGGATGGGGTTCCATATAGCCGTGCACATCGTTGATGAATCCTATTGATAATTTCATAATTTCCAATTTTAGGGTTTAACTATTGCCCATCCTTCATCCTGTCTCAAAATCATTTCCCCGTTTCCGCTGGGGGTGTAATTTACAAACTCAAATAATTCGGACTTTTCGATCTTTTTTTCACGAAGGGTATTTTCGCACTGTACCATCACTACCCCCTTATCTTGCAGACCTGTAAGAAGTTCCCCGTAGGGGTTTTTCTTTCTGAACATTTCCACTCCGCCCCCAAAGGCCAGCAGTTCGACCTTCAGTTTGCCTTTCAGCCTGGGATCTTCCATCGCGTTATTGATATTTCTGATAATGACTCTGATTTTCTGGTCATCACCTTCATTGATCACATACAAAGCCTTGTACTCCTTATTAATAGATTTTGCAGGTTCGTAAACTGTTGCCTTTTGCGCAAAACCCATAAACCCTGTCAGGAAAACTGAGAAGGTCAATATCTTAATTAAGTTTTTCATTATTTTTCATTTAAAAGTTGATTGATTTCTTGATAGAATGATTCTTTGCTGTAGTCTGCCATTCCCGCATGATGCATCCTAATTTTTCCTGATCTGTCCAAAACGACGGTCGTAGGAAGTGAACCATTAAAAAAAGCAGTTGGAATCGAACCTTCTGCAACTAAAAACGGAACAGTGAATTGTTCTTTTTCAAGATACATCTTACCCAAGGCGGTCTGCTCATCCAGATTGACTGTAAGAAAAACAAGATCTTTATTGGATTTAAATCGGACGTAGAATGTCTGAATCGAAGGGAATTCCGCACGGCAAGGCGGGCACCAGGACGCCCAGAAGTTAATAAATACCACTTTTCCCTTGAGGTCAGAAGTATTGATGATCTCACCTTTATCATTTCTGACACTGAAGTTTTCAGTACTGGACAAAGGAGTCGACTCAACGGCCGGCTCTGTTTCCTTTTCTTCAATCTTTGAGTTCATAAGACCGGTAGAGATGATCTGGCGCATCAGCCAGGCTTTTGCATCGGGACTCACAAGCAACACGATGAATATTGACACCAAAAGTGCCGTACTCCAGTTCTTCCGAAGCCATATTTTAAATTTTTCCATTGTTCTTATTTTAATAAATTATTGTCCGGTTAACTTTTTCAGCGCTTCATAAATCTCAGGTCGGTCAAAATCTTGCCCTCCCTGCATCTGTGCTTCGAGTTCTCCTTTTTTATTAAAGATCAAAGTCGTCGGAATTGCTCCCTGAAAGTACTGCGAAGGAATAGTGTCTGCTGCTACATACACCGGAAGATCGTAGTTTTTATCCTTCATAAATTTCTTAGACTTTGTCAGGTTGGCTTCCACATTGAGAAGGACAAAAACGATATTGTCATTTCCCTTGAATTTGTCTTTCAGGTCTCTGATGCTCGGCATTTCTTCGACACAAGGCCTGCACCATGTGGCCCAGAAATTTACAAAGACCACCTTCCCTTTCAGTTCACTCAAAGCAATTTTCTTTCCGTTCTCATCGATTAAGATGATATCCTCATTATCATTTACATTATTTTGTGGGATGGGCCCATCCTGATTCTCAACTCTTGATTGCATCGCACTCAAAGAAAAAGAAAACAGGGTCATCATAAGAATGAAAATAGGTGTTTTAAATTTTAAGGTCGTTATCATTATTTATTTTTTTTTGGGGTTGATATCTTTCCTTCCTCAATTTCTTCGGAAGGTTTTACTAGAACTTTGTCATGGCCGAATAGTGCACCAAAGACCTCGGTCATTTTTTCGTAGGTGATTCCTTCTTTCACAGCAACTCTGCTTACCGTATTATCATTGAAGGTCATCACAAAGGTTCCGGATTGAGTCTGCAGAATACTTTTCGTGGGTACAAAAAATGTAGGTGCACTTCTTTTCAGATTGAGCTGGACCTGTGCATATTCCCCCCCTTTTAAGACAGTGCCCGGATTTGGAACGTCAAACTCAAGGGTCATCGAACGGTTTTCCTGACTGATAACACCGGAATTCCTTGAAAGATGCGCTTCAAAATTTTTTCCCGGGATAGACTTGACCGTAAATTGCGCCACTATCCCCTCATTGACACTTGATGCATGTTTTTCAGGAAGAGATACCGTCAGTCTCAGCTTATTTTTCTGAGCAATACTGAAAAGAGCCATTCCTGAATTGGGACCAACCAAGGCTCCTACCGACAGATTCCTATCCATTATCACACCACTGAAAGGTGCCGTGATCCTAAGGTACTGATTCATCTGTGAAGACCTACCGGTGCCCGCTTTTGATGCCTCGTATGTTGCTTTGGAACTCTGCATAATGCTTTTAGCCCTATCCAGTTCTATGTCGGCAACAGCTCCTTTTGTACTGGCCGCGTCCTGCAATCGCTCAAAAGCCTGTTTAGCATAAAGATAGTCGGTGTATGTTTTCTGCTGTGAAGATTTATCGGATAGGTAATCCTGATTCATTTCTGGTGCTTCCAGAACTGCAAGAAGCTGACCTTTGGTCACAACTGAACCTCTGTCAACATAAATTTTCTTGATAAATCCGGCAACCTTCGCAAAGATCTGCACCGATTCATAAGGTTTCAGTTCGCCTGGAACGGAAATCTGATAAGTGGGATTTATCAGCTTGATTTCTGTGGTCACGAAAGACCGAGCAGGCTGAACTGTTTTTTTTGTTTCATTTTTACTTTCCTTTTCGCCCGAGCAGGAAGCCATTCCCAAAAGAACGACCGGAATGAAGATGTATTTTATTTTATTGATGATTTTCATTATTTTTTAATTATTTAAGATTGTACGAAAAATTTACTTTCCTCATCTTCCGGATCCAAGGAAGGATTTGAATGTCCTGCATTGGACATTACTGCTGCAAAAAAATGCGGAACCAAAAGCAGAATGGTAAGAGTGGATGCGATGATACCACCGATAACAGCTCTACCAAGTGGAGCAACCTGCTCAGAACCTTCCCCGATACCGATTGCCATAGGAATCATCCCGGCAAGCATCGCCAAAGCGGTCATCAGTACAGGGCGGAGTCTGGACGCCGCTGCCATTCTCGCAGAATGAAGCGCACTGATATGGTAATGTTTACGGTAGTACTCTGCCTGATTGATAAGTAATACGGCATTTGAAACCGAAACACCGATGGACATAATCATCCCCATATATGACTGGAGGTTGAGCGTACTGCCGGTAATGAAAATCAAAACAAGACTTCCCACGATCACGGAAGGAATCACGGAAAGAACAACAAAAGGTACTTTAAATGACTGATAATAAGCAGAAAGCATTAGGAATATCGCTAGTACTGCCGCCAAAAGTCCCATTGCAAGACTGTCGAGTGTATCATCCAGTAGCTGCAGTGTGCCTTCTGTCCAGACAGAAACACTTTTTGGAGGTTTTCCGGTCTCACTGATGGCATTTTTTACCGCTTTGGAAGCAGAGCCCAGGTCTTTTCCGTACACATTTCCGATAATTGTTACATATCTCATAGGTCCCTTTCGGTTGACCTGTGCAGGTGCGGTCGTTTTTTTAACTGTAGCGATATCTTCAAGAACGGGTCTCGGGCTGTCTTTTTTCAGTGGAAGTGATTTCAGGATCTCTTCAGAGTTCATTATACTTTCTGGAATCTGGACCTGTGTCTGAAAGACAAGTCCTGATTTTGGGTCGACCCAGAGGTTCTTGTCGGTGTAGCGGGTTGAAGAGGTAGCGGTCACAAGACTGCGTGTCACATCCTGCATCGTCAGTCCGAACTGCGCAGCGAGATTTCGGTCTACGTTGATCTGTAACGTCGGATATTGAAGTGGCTCTGCAATGCGGACGTCTCGCAGGAAATCGTTGCTTTTCAGCTTTTCCTCTATTTTTTTTGCGTGAGATGCCGCCAGTTTCAGATTCGGAGATCCTACCTTGATTTCTATCGGGGTCATCGATCCCTGTCCAATAATTTTTTCGGTAAGTTCCATCGGTTCAAAATTGATTTGTGCTTCAGGATGCTTTTCAGCAATCTTCTTGCGGATCTTTTCTTTCAGATCTTCCATAGACCCTGAAAAGATCTCCTTATTTACAGAAACCTGCAAAACAGACTGGTGTGTTCCGTTGGTGAAAAGAAATATGGGATTGATCGGCGTTGCTGCCGGATGTAAACCGACATAGGCCGAACTGATGCTGACCGCATTTTCCGGCAAAATACCTTCAATATCTTTGAGAATATCCTTCACCAGCTTTTCAGTTTTCTCCAGACGGCTTCCCTGTGGCGCATCAATTCTCATCTGAAAATCACCGCTGTTGGAAAGAGGCATAATATCGGTTCCCAATGAGCGCATCATTAAAAATATTAAAAGGCCCGAGAAAATGATATAGGCCGAAAACAATACCAAAGTCCTTCCCGACCATTTTCTCATTTTGTGACTGTAGCCCGTTCTGAATCGATAGAAAAAACTCCTGTTTTTAACATAATGCTTCTCAATATGCTTATTCTTCATCATCCAGTTAGCCAGGATCGGAACGAAGGTCTGGGATGCCAGAAAGGAAGCTATCATTGCGAATGCAACTGCAAAAGAAAGCGGAAGAAACATATCTTTTGGAATGCCCGTCATAATGAAGGCAGGCGTAAGAACGGCCAGAATACATAATAATATCAGCACCTTCGGAATGGAAATTTCAAGTACTGCATCAAGAATGGCTTTGGGTTTGGTTTTCCTCATTTCCATATGCTGGTGGATATTCTCGATCGTGACCGTAGCTTCATCTACCAAAATTCCGATGGATAGGGCTAACCCACTCAAGGTCATTATATTAATAGTATATCCTGCAAAATAGAGCACACAGACGGCTGTTAATATTGCTATGGGAATTGTAAAGACCACGATCAGTGCACCTCGAAGGTCACCAAGGAAAAGAATAATGACCAGTCCTGTAAAAAGTGCACCCAAAAGTCCTTCATGAATTAGATTTGAAAGGGAACGTTCAATATATTTTGACTGGTCAAATTCATAACTCACCTTCGCATCATCCGGAAGCTGATCTCTCAGTTTTGGCATTGCTTTTTTTAGATTTTCAACTGCTGTCAGTGTTGAAGCATCTGATTTTTTGATCACCGGGAGATACACAGAGCGTTTCCCATTGACCAATGCATATCCAGATGTCTGGTCAGCTCCATCCTGAACATTGGCTACATCACCCACGTAAAGAGTTCTACCGTCTTGGGTCTTTATCGGGATTTTAAGAAACTCCGCAGGATCTTTGGCTATGGAATTGATCGGTGCCATATAATTCGTTTCGCCCATTCTGATATTTCCTGCTGGCGAAGGATGGCTGCTTTTTGTGATCGCCAAAGTAATTTCTTCCGGACTTAGTCCGTTACTCTGCATTGCAGCCGGGTCAATATTTACAACGATCGAACGGATGTTACCCCCAAAAGGTGCCGGAGCCGTAATACCGGGAATCTCAACAAACATCGGCCGGATTTTGGTTAGGACCATTGTCTGAAGCTCTGTTACAGAGTGATTGTCACTTTCAAAGACAAGTTGACCGACCGGGAGTGAATTACCGTCAAACCGCACAACCATAGGCGGTACTGCACCGGGTGGTAAAAATCCCATTGCCCGTGAAACCTGCGTGGAAACCTCACCTGCAGCCTGCGCCATATCGGTGCCTGGATAAAAGGTCAGTTTCATTAAGGTCAGTCCCTGAACACTTTTGAAATCAATATTCTTGACACCATTCACAAAGAGTAAAACTTTTTGAAATTCATTGGACATAAAACCATCCATATATTGAGGTGAAAGCCCTCCGTAAGGCATCGCAATATACATTGACGGCAACTCTACCTCCGGGAAAATATCTACTTTTATTTTTTTTATAGCTGTAAGCGAAAGCACAATGACCGACAGGAAAACGACCATGACGGCAATGGGCTTTCTGAGCGCAAAACGTATTAAATTCATTCTAAAATTTTAAAGTTGGGTAAATAAATAATCAAAATCGCCGGTGAGTTCAGCCTTTGCTATGACCTGCTCCCAGAATTCTTTTGCGGCATCGATCTGACTTTTTTCTGCATTTTCAAGAATCTGACGGATCTGTAACAGTTCAGTGAGGGTAATAAGACCACTCTTGTATCTTGCTACATACATTTCGTAGGCATCTGATGCGCCTTTCACAGAAGCACTTTCTTTCTTAAGTTGTTTTTGCTGTTCTACAATCCTGCTTTCAAGGGCTTTAATCTCAGTCTGCATTGATAGCTGATACTGGTTTTCGAGATAACCCAGACGTTCCGCTTCTTTTGACAGCATATTGGCTTTTTGCCTGTTCGTATGAAGACTGCTGATATTCCACGTCAATCCAAGTCCAACAAGAGCATTGTTGGCAGAATTGGAGAAACCATCGGTAAATTTCCCTGAGACATTGCCATATGGATCGGATCCTGAACCTCTGTAAGCATAACCTCCCAAGATCTTAAGCGACGGAAGTGATGATCTTCTCTCTGTTTCCGCTTTGGTCTGATAGTATTCGGACTCCTGATGGATGGACTTTAAAAAAGGATGTGATGGATTAACCTTCTCACTGTTAAAAGAATTTATTTCAGGGTCAAGAAAATGACTGACCTGGTAATCCTCTACTTTAAAATTATCAATGTAAAATTCCTTAAGTTTTTCTGTGGCTGCCTGCTGCTTTCCAAACCAATTATCTTGCATTGCCAATGCCTGAACGTACGATGAATAGGTAAGTACAGAATCTGCTTCCGGTTTGAGACCGGCACGCGAAAGGGCTTTGCTTGAACTGTGGATTTCTTCGAGCCTCGTCGAGTTTCTCTCTGCCCATCTGAGCTTGGCGCCATTAAAGACATAGTCAAGATAACGTTGTGATAGCAATTTTTTGAGCCTCAGCAAATAGGATTCTTTATCTGTCCTGAGCTTTTGTGTGAACTCATTTGCTGATCTTTCCTCGGATCTCTGACGCCCGAAGTTGTAGATCTCGTACTCCGCAATGGCTGAGCCGAAATTGTTTGAGGATAAAGAGGAGCCCGAATTCCTGTTTCCGGAAACATTAAAAAAACCGGACTGTGGGAAAAAACCACCACTGCTTCCCTCTAATGTTCCGTAGGTATTTTGATATTGAAGCTTTACCTGTGGTAATGCCTTGGATTTTACTGTCTCTTCGTTATATTCTGAAGATTCTATTGCAGACTCGGCTGCACGGATCCCTGAATAGTTTTTTTGTGTTTCTGTCCATATTTTACCCAAAAGTGATTCTTGCTGGGCATAAAGGACAGACTTCTGAGTAATCAGCCCAAAAATAAGGACTGAAAGACTTTTTCTTATCATTGTATGAAAGATTAA
This sequence comes from Chryseobacterium carnipullorum, assembly GCF_003815695.1. Taxonomy (NCBI): domain Bacteria; kingdom Pseudomonadati; phylum Bacteroidota; class Flavobacteriia; order Flavobacteriales; family Weeksellaceae; genus Chryseobacterium; species Chryseobacterium carnipullorum. The sequence goes on from NZ_CP033920.1 coordinate 5,457,002, forward strand.
CAGTTACCGAAATGATTCCGATAAGGATTAATAAAAATTTAAAATCAATCGTTTGAGTCTCTACAAGAAGAGACCAATTAAATTTTAAATCAAATGATAAGTTTGCGGTATTGTATGAAGATGGGAACCGTAATTCCAATTTTGGAAGTACTGTAAAATGGATGTTCTCTAAGATTTATAAACAGAAATGCCCCTGCAAATAGAATGAATGTAAATGCAGCAAGCTCCTGAAATTCCGCCACTGAAAAATGGGTATCATTTTTAGCGGTAATTTCTCTTTCCTTGCAAAAGTTGCAGACAGAGGCCGTGGTTGTGTTGGTGGTAAATTTCTCCTTTGGTGCGGAGGTATGACTTTTAGCGGAAGGCTGCAGACTGAGTAGGTTTTTGATACCGTATTTTACAGCGCAGGAAGAAATTAAAATACATATAATGAAAAACATTGCAATAACGCTTTTCATTATATGATTGGTATTTAATTTCTGATAAGTCATTCCTGCAAATATAAATTTTTAATTACTAAGGTCAAAAACATTAACAGAATTTATATGAAATACATTATTGTGCAATCTTGTTTTTCACTTCCTGCTCTGTTGCAAAACCTAAATTATCCCAGACTAATTTATCGTTTTTATACAGCTTCAGGACCGGTAGTGCAGAAACATTCAGTTCTTTGCAGAGTTCTGTATTTGCATCTGCATCTATTCTTAAAATTTTCACCTTATCCGGCATTTCAGCAGCCATCTTTTTAAGGTAAGGCTCCATCTTTTTGCAGGGAGCGCACCATTCTGCATAAAAATCCACCAGAACGGGAGTATTGCTTTTCAACATTTCCTTATACTGGGCAAGACTAATTCCTGTAGCAGTTGATGCTTTGATCTCCGGAAGCTCAGCGTTCCTCCACTTCATCATTCCTCCCTGCATTTCATATACATTTTTAAAACCGATTTCCTGAAGTTTTGCAGCGGCGGCCGTACTTCTGGGTCCGCTCATACAATACACAAATACAGGTTTATCCTTATCGAGCGCTTTTGCTTTCTCTGTGAAGTCATCTGCATTCCAGTCGATGTTCATTGCACTTTTAAGATGACCGTTACGAAATTCTCCAGGTGTTCTTACATCAACCAATTGTGCATCTTTGGTCTGGTCCAATTTTTTAGAAAATTCTTTGGCAGGAAGACTGCTCTCGCTTTTGTTACTCTGAGCTTTTCCGCATCCTGTAATTGCGATGAGAAAAAATACAACGATTAGGTTTTTATACATTTTAAAGGTTTTGCTTGATTAATCTTTCCAGTTCATCCGCCTGAAAAACACCGGATTGTTTCCATTTTACTTCTCCATTTTTCAAGATCATCAAAGTAGGAACACTTCGGATTCCGAATTGCGAGGCAACCGCCTGGTTTTTGTCGATGTCAATTTTAACAATGCTTGCTACATCACCAATATTCTTTTTGAGATCCTGAAGAATAGGCGCCTGCATTTTGCATGGACCGCACCATTCTGCAAAGAAATCTACCAATACGGGTTTCTCCTGACTGATTAGTTCCTGAAATTTATTCATTTTTCAGATTTTATTTGATTTCTTCATATTCAACCTTATCCCCATTTTTTTTTGAATTTCTTGTTGGGACAGAACAGTTTCCCGCAGCACAACAGCCGATATTGAATAGTGGCATTACAACAAAAACCATTCCGACAGCCACCAAAATCCACATTCCAGATTGTGTGGCTTCTACAACAAGGAAAATTCCCATTGCCAGACGAAGCAACCTTACAAAGTTCCAGTTTTTAAATAAATTATCCATACTTTTCTTTATCTTTTTGTACCAAAAAAGCGTACAACCGAAGCTTTTCCTTTGTGATAAGCGCCTTCACTCAGTATGGTTTCGGAAATATATGCTTCCTGAAAATCGAAATCGGAAAAATCAGTTTTCAGTTCTTCTAAATCATAAAGCATTTCCCAATGTTTTGGTCCGCCTGCATTTGGATTTTCGTCTTGAAATTTAGAATGCTCTTTACTGAAACCTTCCAGAATAATTCCCCCACCTTTCTTCACAAGCGATGAAAACCATCTGT